>NZ_JBEUNO010000001.1:0-4249516 GCF_040543975.1 Paraburkholderia sp. OAS925 | reverse complement strand
ACGGCAGTGCTAAAAACACTGCATATAAGTGAGAGCATTTGGGTTTGGAACAGTCGACTAACTCTTGACATCGAGCGGTTGTTCCCCCATAATCATCAGTTCTCTGCGGAGGGGTGCCCGAGTGGCTAAAGGGGGCAGACTGTAAATCTGTTGGCTTACGCCTACGTTGGTTCGAATCCAACCTCCTCCACCAGAATGCAAGTTGTAGCAGTTGTTGGGAATCCATGGGTCCTTGCGGGTGTAGCTCAATGGTAGAGCAGAAGCCTTCCAAGCTTACGACGAGGGTTCGATTCCCTTCACCCGCTCCAGCAATATAGAAGTAGCGCCCATGTGGCTCAGTGGTAGAGCACTCCCTTGGTAAGGGAGAGGTCGGCAGTTCGATCCTGCCCATGGGCACCAGAAGTACTCGGTGATTGTTTGCGCCCGGCGCAACGTACGGATAAATCCTCTTAGGAGTCGAAAATGGCCAAGGGTAAGTTTGAGCGGACCAAGCCGCACGTGAACGTCGGCACGATCGGTCACGTTGACCACGGCAAGACCACGCTGACGGCAGCGATCACGACGGTTCTGACGCAGAAGTTCGGCGGCGAAGCGAAGGCATACGACCAGATCGACGCGGCGCCGGAAGAAAAGGCACGTGGCATCACGATCAACACGGCACACGTCGAGTACGAAACGGCTAACCGCCACTACGCACACGTCGACTGCCCGGGCCACGCTGACTATGTGAAGAACATGATCACGGGCGCGGCACAGATGGACGGCGCGATCCTGGTGTGCTCGGCCGCTGACGGCCCGATGCCGCAAACGCGTGAGCACATCCTGCTGGCGCGTCAGGTTGGCGTGCCGTACATCATCGTGTTCCTGAACAAGTGCGACATGGTGGACGACGCCGAGCTGCTGGAGCTGGTCGAGATGGAAGTGCGCGAGCTTCTGTCGAAGTACGACTTCCCGGGCGACGACACGCCGATCATCAAGGGTTCGGCCAAGCTGGCGCTGGAAGGCGACAAGGGCGAGCTGGGCGAAGTGGCGATCATGAACCTGGCCGACGCGCTGGACACGTACATCCCGACGCCGGAGCGCGCAGTGGACGGCGCGTTCCTGATGCCGGTGGAAGACGTGTTCTCGATCTCGGGTCGCGGCACGGTGGTGACGGGTCGCGTTGAGCGCGGCGTCGTGAAGGTCGGCGAGGAAATCGAAATCGTCGGTATCAAGCCGACGGTGAAGACGACCTGCACGGGCGTGGAAATGTTCCGCAAGCTGCTCGACCAGGGTCAGGCAGGCGACAACGTCGGTATCCTGCTGCGCGGCACGAAGCGCGAAGACGTGGAGCGTGGCCAGGTGCTGGCCAAGCCGGGTTCGATCAACCCGCACACGCACTTCACGGCTGAAGTGTACGTGCTGAGCAAGGACGAAGGCGGCCGTCACACGCCGTTCTTCAACAACTACCGTCCGCAGTTCTACTTCCGTACGACGGACGTGACGGGCTCGATCGAGCTGCCGAAGGACAAGGAAATGGTCATGCCGGGCGACAACGTGTCGATCACGGTGAAGCTGATCAACCCGATCGCGATGGAAGAAGGTCTGCGCTTCGCTATCCGTGAAGGTGGCCGTACCGTCGGCGCAGGTGTCGTTGCCAAGATTCTCGAGTAACGCCAGATAGTTCTCGTTAATCTGTAGTTTCGGGGTTGGCGGTGTCGTCAACCCCAAATGGTTTAGGGGTATAGCTCAACTGGCAGAGCGTCGGTCTCCAAAACCGAAGGTTGGGGGTTCGATTCCCTCTGCCCCTGCCAACTCTCGCGTCAAATTGACGCTTCGTTAAGGTGTTATGGCGAATCCTTCCGTCGAAACTGTAAATACATCCGGCGACAAGCTGATGCTCGTCGCGGGCGTATTGCTAGTCTTGGCCGGGTTCGTGGGGTTCTTCTGGCTTAACGGTCAGGAATGGTACGTCCGCGGAGCCGCCTTGGCTGTTGGTGCAATCGCGGGTGTTGCAGTCGGTCTTCTATCCGCGCCTGGCAAGGGTTTCATCGCTTTCGCCAAAGATTCGTACAAGGAAGTCCGCAAGGTTGTCTGGCCGACTCGCAAAGAGGCTACTCAGACAACGTTGGTGGTGTTTGGCTTCGTGTTTGTGATGGCGATCTTTCTTTGGGTTAGCGATAAATCCATCGAATGGGCGATTTTCTCGGTGATTCTGGGTTGGAAATGATATGAGCGATACTCCGGCATCTCCGAGCGGCAAACGTTGGTACGTCGTGCACGCCTACTCCGGCATGGAGAAGAGCGTGCAACGCGCGCTTCAGGAGCGCATCGAACGCGCCGGCATGCAAGACCAGTTTGGCCAGATCCTCGTCCCGACCGAAGAGGTTGTCGAGGTGAAGGGTGGTCACAAGTCGGTGACCGAACGTCGTTTCTTCCCGGGCTACGTGCTCGTGGAAATGGAAATGACGGATGAAACGTGGCACCTCGTGAAGAACACCGCGAAGGTCACGGGTTTCGTAGGTGGTGCGCGTAATCGCCCGAGTCCGATTTCCCCGCGGGAAGTCGAGAAGATCATGTCGCAGATGCAGGAAGGCGTGGAAAAGCCGCGTCCAAAGACCCTGTTCGAGGTCGGCGAGATGGTCCGGGTAAAGGACGGTCCTTTCACCGATTTCAACGGCAGCGTCGAAGAAGTGAACTACGAAAAGTCGCGCGTCCGTGTATCCGTTACGATCTTCGGCCGTGCAACGCCGGTCGAGCTGGAATTCGGCCAGGTCGAAAAGTTGTAATCCAGAATTCCGCGGAGCGCGCCTATCGGCGCGTTTCGCACTTCGCGCTTACGGTCCGCGTAATGACCGTTGAGGAGCGTAAGTAGCCGGATTCCGGTGAACGCGCGCTACTACTCACTGAACGTTTGCAGCCAACGCGACGTTCCAACGAGGTTTTCAACATGGCAAAGAAAATCATCGGCTTTATCAAGCTGCAGATTCCTGCAGGTAAAGCCAACCCGTCGCCGCCGGTCGGTCCGGCACTGGGCCAACGTGGCCTGAACATCATGGAGTTCTGCAAGGCGTTTAACGCGCAGACTCAAGCTCTGGAACCAGGTCTGCCGATTCCGGTCGTGATCACCGCGTTCGCTGACAAGAGCTTCACGTTCGTCCTGAAGACGCCGCCGGCAACGGTTCTGATCAAGAAGGCAGCGAAGATCGACAAGGGTTCGAGCAAGCCGCATACCGACAAGGTCGGCAAGATCACCCGCGCTCAAGCTGAAGACATCGCCAAGACCAAGATGCCCGATCTGACGGCAGCTGATCTGGACGCAGCGGTTCGTACGATCGCTGGTAGCGCCCGCTCGATGGGCATCACCGTGGAGGGCGTGTAAATGGCTAAGCTTTCGAAGCGTCTGCAAGCATTTGCAGCAAAGGTTGACCGTCAGAAGCTGTACCCGATCGACGACGCTCTGTCGCTCGTGAAGGAATGCGCAAGCGCAAAGTTCGATGAGTCGATCGACGTCGCTGTTCAACTCGGCATCGACGCAAAGAAGTCGGACCAAGTGGTCCGCGGTTCGGTCGTTCTGCCTGCAGGTACAGGCAAGTCGGTGCGCGTGGCAGTGTTCGCGCAAGGCGAAAAGGCTGAGCAGGCTCGCGCAGCCGGCGCTGAAGTCGTCGGTATGGAAGACCTGGCTGAACAAGTCAAGGCCGGCAATCTGGACTTCGACATCGTGATCGCTTCGCCGGACACGATGCGTGTTGTTGGTACGCTCGGTCAGATCCTCGGCCCGCGCGGCCTGATGCCGAACCCGAAGGTCGGTACGGTCACGCCGGACGTCGCGACTGCGGTCAAGAACGCCAAGGCTGGTCAGGTGCAATTCCGTGTCGACAAAGCGGGTATCATCCACGCCACGATTGGCCGCGCTTCGTTCGAGCCGACGGCTCTGCGCAGCAATCTGAGCGCGCTCATCGACGCACTGCAAAAGGCCAAGCCGGCAACGAGCAAGGGCGTGTACCTGCGTAAGGTCGCTCTGTCGAGCACGATGGGTGTCGGCGTTCGCGTCGATCAGGCATCGCTCGCGGCACAGTAAGTAATTCATCGCCTCGATGAAAATCGGGGCGGTTTATGGGCTTTGGGCGGTTGTGAGGTGGCAGTTCGCATCAAGCAACCGGTTGTCAAAGACCGTTGGCGGGCACGCAGCAGGTAGGCGGACCCTTAATGCAAAGCCAACGCAGATGGCGAACCCGAAAAGGTTTTGTAGTGATGAAACCGGTTGGCATCCGCAGCAATGCGTGTGTCGGGCGGTCGAAATACTCCTGACTGGTCGGACGCCGTTATTGAACGCGGTACACAAGGCGCACGCTGCGTGTATCGAATCTGGAGGTTAACCGTGCCACTCAACAAAGAAAGCAAGCAGGCCGTCGTCGCTGAGGTTGCCGCGCAAGTCGCGAAAGCCCAGACCGTGGTTCTGGCTGAGTATCGTGGGATCACGGTTGGCGATCTGACCAAGCTGCGCGCGAAAGCGCGTGAGCAACAGGTCTACCTTCGCGTGTTGAAGAACACGCTGGCGCGTCGCGCTGTCGAAGGTACGCCGTTCGCTCCGCTGGCAGAGCAGATGACTGGCCCCCTGATCTACGGCATCTCGGAAGATGCAATTGCCGCTGCTAAGGTCGTCAATGACTTCGGCAAAAGCAATGACAAGTTGGTCATCAAGGCTGGTTCCTACGAAGGCAAGGTGATGGACAAGGCTGGCGTGCAAGCGCTGGCAAACATCCCGAGCCGCGAAGAACTGCTCTCCAAGCTGTTGTACGTCATGCAAGCACCTGTTTCTGGCTTTGCGCGCGCTCTGGCCGCGCTGGCAGAAAAGAAACAAGGCGAAGAAACCGCTGCGTAATGTACTTCAGTCGAGCGTGATTGATCGCTGGCTGTATCCGAATTCAATTTAGGAGTATTTCAAATGGCAATCGCAAAAGATGACATCCTCGAGGCAGTAAGCTCGATGTCGGTTCTGGAACTGAACGAACTGGTCAAGGCGTTCGAAGAAAAGTTTGGCGTGTCGGCAGCTGCTGTTGCAGTGGCAGGCCCGGCAGGCGGCGGCGCTGCTGCTGCAGCTGAAGAGCAAACCGAATTCACGGTCAACCTGGTTGACGTTGGCGCGAACAAGGTTTCCGTCATTAAGGCAGTTCGTGAACTGACGGGTCTCGGCCTGAAGGAAGCGAAGGACCTGGTCGACGGCGCACCGAAGCCTGTTAAGGAAGCGGTACCGAAGGCTGCTGCAGAAGAAGCCAAGAAGAAGCTGGAAGAAGCCGGCGCGAAAGCTGAAATCAAGTAAGTTTCAGCGCGCTGTGCGAAGGCTGGCGGTTTTTCACCGCCGGCCTTTTTGTGCTTTGTGGGGGACGCGTTTTTGCCTCGCTGTACGGCAATAATGTGACTCCCAGAAGCCAAAGAAAACCGCCTATCGGCAACATTGACCGGCGCTTCTCTTTGTCTTCTGAAGCGACTGCAGAAGGCAAGTTTGGTCGGGTAGCGGGCAACATAGGCATCCGCTGCCGTCAGCCAGCGGTTGGTAGCGGCCAACCACCAAGCTTCTAGGCTCGTTCAAGCCATCGGACGGCCATCGGGTCTCAGTCGGTGAACACTCGGGTTGTCTCATCAAGGTATCCTGCCTCGACAACAATGCCCGCCGTGATTCGGAGATCGTATGCAATATTCCTTCACCGAGAAGAAGCGCATTCGTAAGAGTTTTGCGAAGCGCCCCATCGTTCACCAAGTACCTTTCCTGCTGGCTACCCAGCTTGAATCATTCAGCACGTTTCTGCAAGCAGACACGCCGTCTACGCAGCGCAAGCCGGAAGGCCTGCAGGCTGCGTTCACATCCGTTTTCCCGATCGTTTCGCACAACGGGTTCGCACGTCTTGAGTTCGTCAGCTACATGCTGTCGCCGCCGGCATTCAACATCAAGGAATGTCAGCAGCGCGGTTTGACGTACTGCTCGGCGCTGCGCGCGAAAGTGCGTCTGGTGCTGCTCGATAAAGAATCGCCGAGCAAGCCGGTCGTCAAGGAAGTGAAGGAACAGGAAGTGTACATGGGCGAAATTCCGCTCATGACGCCGACGGGTTCGTTCGTCATCAACGGTACGGAGCGTGTGATCGTTTCGCAACTGCACCGTTCGCCTGGCGTGTTCTTCGAACACGACAAGGGCAAGACGCACAGCTCGGGCAAGCTCCTGTTCTCGGCACGTATCATTCCTTACCGCGGTTCGTGGCTCGACTTCGAGTTCGACCCGAAGGACGTGCTGTACTTCCGCGTCGACCGTCGCCGCAAGATGCCGGTCACGATCCTGCTGAAGGCAATCGGCCTGACGCCGGAACAGATCCTCGCAAACTTCTTCGTGTTCGATAACTTCACGCTGATGCCGGAAGGCGCGCAGATGGAGTTCGTGCCGGAGCGTCTGCGTGGCGAAGTCGCGCGCTTCGACATCACGGACCGTGACGGCAACGTGATCGTCCAGAAGGACAAGCGGATCAACGCAAAGCACATCCGCGACCTGGACAACGCGAAGACCAAGTTCATCTCGGTCCCGGAAGACTATCTGCTCGGCCGCGTGCTGGCGAAGAATGTCGTCGACGGCGACACGGGTGAAGTCATCGCCAACGCGAACGACGAAATCACTGAAACCGTCCTCGAGAAGCTGCGCGAATCGAAGATCAAGGACATCCAGACGCTCTACACGAACGATCTGGACCAGGGTCCGTACATCTCGTCCACGCTGCGTATCGACGAAACCGCGGACAAGATGGCCGCGCGCATCGCGATCTACCGCATGATGCGTCCGGGCGAACCGCCGACCGAAGAAGCGGTCGAGGCGCTGTTCAACCGTCTGTTCTACAGCGAAGACGCATACGACCTGTCCAAGGTGGGCCGTATGAAGTTCAATCGTCGCGTGGGCCGCGACGAGATCATCGGACCGATGACGCTGCAAGACGACGACATCCTCGCCACGATCAAGATCCTGGTCGAGCTGCGTAACGGCAAGGGCGAAGTGGACGACATCGACCACTTGGGCAATCGTCGTGTGCGTTGCGTCGGCGAACTGGCGGAAAACCAGTTCCGCGCAGGTCTCGTGCGTGTCGAACGTGCTGTCAAGGAACGCCTCGGCCAGGCCGAAAGCGAAAACCTGATGCCGCACGACCTGATCAACTCGAAGCCGATTTCGTCGGCGATTCGCGAGTTCTTCGGTTCGTCGCAGCTGTCGCAGTTCATGGACCAGACCAACCCGCTGTCGGAAATCACCCACAAGCGCCGTGTTTCGGCACTTGGCCCGGGCGGTTTGACGCGTGAGCGCGCTGGCTTTGAAGTCCGCGACGTGCATCCGACGCACTACGGTCGTGTGTGCCCGATTGAAACGCCTGAAGGTCCGAACATCGGCCTGATCAACTCGTTGGCTCTGTACGCGCACCTGAACGAATACGGCTTCCTGGAAACGCCGTATCGCAAGGTCGTGGACAGCAAGGTGACGGATCAGATCGACTATCTGTCGGCGATCGAAGAAGGCCGTTACGTGATCGCTCAGGCGAATGCGGCCGTGGCTGAAGACGGCTCGCTGACCGACGAACTGGTGTCGTCGCGTGAAGCCGGCGAAACGCTGATGGTCACGCCGGACCGCATCCAGTACATGGACGTGGCGCCGTCGCAGATCGTGTCGGTGGCCGCATCGCTGATTCCGTTCCTCGAGCACGACGACGCGAACCGCGCGTTGATGGGCTCGAACATGCAGCGTCAGGCTGTGCCATGTCTGCGTCCTGAAAAGGCCGTGGTCGGTACGGGTATCGAGCGCACGGTGGCGGTCGACTCGGGCACGACGGTTCAGGCATTCCGCGGCGGTGTGGTCGACTATGTCGACGCAGGCCGTATCGTGATTCGCGTGAACGACGAGGAAGCGGTGGCTGGCGACGTCGGTGTCGACATCTACAACCTGATCAAGTACACGCGTTCGAACCAGAACACGAACATCAACCAGCGTCCGATCGTGAAGGTCGGCGACAAGGTTTCGCGCGGCGACGTGCTGGCTGACGGCGCATCGACGGATCTTGGCGAACTGGCTCTCGGCCAGAACATGCTGGTCGCGTTCATGCCGTGGAATGGCTACAACTTCGAAGACTCGATTTTGATCTCTGAGAAGGTGGTGGCCGACGACCGTTACACGTCGATCCACATCGAAGAACTGAACGTCGTGGCTCGCGACACGAAGCTCGGACCGGAAGAAATCACGCGCGACATCTCGAACCTCGCGGAAGTGCAACTTGGCCGTCTCGACGAGTCGGGCATCGTGTACATCGGCGCGGAAGTCGAAGCAGGCGACGTGCTGGTCGGCAAGGTCACGCCGAAGGGCGAAACCCAGTTGACGCCGGAAGAAAAGCTGCTGCGCGCGATCTTCGGTGAAAAGGCTTCGGACGTGAAGGACACGTCGCTGCGCGTGCCGTCGGGCATGAGCGGCACGGTCATCGACGTACAAGTGTTCACGCGTGAAGGCATTCAGCGCGACAAGCGTGCGCAGCAGATCATCGACGATGAACTGAAGCGCTACCGCCTCGACCTGAACGACCAGCTGCGCATCGTGGAAGGCGACGCGTTCCAGCGTCTCGCACGTATGCTGACCGGCAAGGTCGCGAACGGCGGTCCGAAGAAGCTCGCGAAGGGTACGAAGATCGAACAGGCTTACCTGGAAGATCTCGACCATTACCACTGGTTCGACATCCGCCTCGCGGACGAAGAAGCAGCGGCACAGCTCGAAGCTATCAAGGACTCGATCGAACAGAAGCGTCACCAGTTCGACCTGGCGTTCGAAGAAAAGCGCAAGAAGCTCACGCAAGGCGACGAACTGCCGCCGGGCGTGTTGAAGATGGTCAAGGTGTATCTGGCAGTCAAGCGCCGCCTGCAGCCTGGCGACAAGATGGCCGGCCGCCACGGTAACAAGGGTGTCGTGTCGAAGATCGTTCCGATCGAAGACATGCCGTACATGGCCGACGGCCGTCCGGCTGACGTCGTTCTGAACCCGCTCGGCGTGCCGTCGCGGATGAACGTGGGTCAGGTTCTCGAAGTGCATCTGGGTTGGGCCGCGAAGGGTCTCGGCTGGCGTATCGGCGAAATGCTGCAGCGTCAGGCGAAGATCGCTGAACTGCGCGAATTCCTGACCAAGATCTACAACGAGTCGGGCCGCGCCGAAGAGCTGGACAGCTTCACCGACGAGGAAATCGTCGAACTGGCGAAGAACCTGCGCGAAGGCGTGCCGTTCGCAACGCCGGTGTTCGACGGCGCGACGGAAGAAGAAATGTCGCGCGCGCTGGATCTGGCTTTCCCGGACGACATCGCGAAGAACCTCGGCATGACGCCGTCGAAGAATCAGGTGCGTCTGTACGACGGCCGCACGGGCGAAATGTTCGAACGTACGGTGACGGTCGGCTACATGCACTACCTGAAGCTGCACCACCTGGTCGACGACAAGATGCACGCGCGTTCCACGGGCCCGTACTCGCTCGTGACGCAGCAGCCGTTGGGCGGTAAGGCGCAGTTCGGTGGCCAGCGTTTCGGTGAAATGGAAGTGTGGGCGCTCGAAGCGTACGGTGCATCGTACGTGCTGCAGGAAATGCTGACGGTGAAGTCGGACGACGTGACAGGCCGGACCAAGGTGTACGAGAACCTGGTCAAGGGCGATCACGTGATCGATGCAGGCATGCCGGAATCCTTCAACGTGCTGGTGAAGGAAATCCGCTCGCTCGGTATCGATATCGACCTCGACCGCAACTAATCGGACTACTGGAGAGAAGCGATGAAAGCTTTGCTCGATCTATTCAAGCAAGTCCAACAACCTGAAGTTTTTGACGCGATCAAGATCGGTCTGGCCTCGCCGGACAAGATCCGTTCGTGGTCTTTCGGTGAAGTGAAGAAGCCGGAAACCATCAACTACCGGACGTTCAAGCCGGAACGCGATGGTCTGTTCTGCGCGAAGATTTTCGGGCCGATCAAAGACTACGAATGCCTTTGCGGCAAGTACAAGCGCCTGAAGCATCGTGGCGTGATCTGCGAGAAGTGCGGCGTCGAAGTGACGCTCGCCAAGGTGCGTCGT
Organism: Paraburkholderia sp. OAS925; assembly: GCF_040543975.1. Taxonomy (NCBI): domain Bacteria; kingdom Pseudomonadati; phylum Pseudomonadota; class Betaproteobacteria; order Burkholderiales; family Burkholderiaceae; genus Paraburkholderia; species Paraburkholderia sp. OAS925. The sequence goes on along the minus strand of NZ_JBEUNO010000001.1, from coordinate 4,239,420 downwards.
GAACGGATGGGCCACATTGAGCTGGCCTCGCCGGTCGCGCACATCTGGTTCCTGAAGTCGCTGCCGTCGCGTCTGGGCATGGTGCTCGACATGACGCTGCGCGACATCGAACGCGTGCTGTACTTCGAAGCGTATGTGGTGATCGATCCGGGCATGACGCCGCTGAAAGCGCGGCAGATCATGACCGAAGAGGATTACTACAACAAGGTCGAAGAGTACGGTGACGAATTCCGTGCCGAGATGGGCGCGGAAGGCGTTCGCGAACTGCTGCGTGCGATCAACATCGACGAACAGGTCGAGATGCTCCGCACCGAACTCAAGAACACGGGTTCGGAAGCGAAGATCAAGAAGTACGCGAAGCGCCTGAAGGTGCTCGAGGCATTCCAGCGTTCGGGCATCAAGCCTGACTGGATGGTGCTCGAAGTGCTGCCGGTGCTGCCGCCGGAACTGCGTCCGCTGGTGCCGCTGGATGGCGGCCGCTTCGCGACGTCGGACCTGAACGACCTGTATCGCCGCGTGATCAACCGTAACAACCGGTTGAAGCGTCTGCTCGAACTGAAGGCGCCTGAAATCATCGTCCGCAACGAAAAGCGGATGCTGCAGGAAGCCGTCGATTCGCTGCTCGACAACGGTCGTCGCGGTAAGGCAATGACCGGCGCGAACAAGCGTCCGCTGAAGTCGCTCGCCGACATGATCAAGGGTAAGGGCGGTCGTTTCCGTCAGAACCTGCTCGGTAAGCGCGTTGACTATTCCGGCCGTTCGGTGATCGTGGTCGGCCCGACGCTCAAGCTGCATCAGTGCGGTTTGCCGAAGCTGATGGCGCTCGAACTGTTCAAGCCGTTCATCTTCAACAAGCTCGAAGTGATGGGTGTCGCTACCACCATCAAGGCTGCGAAGAAGGAAGTCGAGAACCAGACACCGGTGGTGTGGGACATCCTCGAAGAGGTGATCCGCGAACATCCGGTCATGCTGAACCGTGCGCCGACGCTGCACCGTCTTGGCATTCAGGCTTTCGAGCCGGTGCTGATCGAAGGTAAGGCGATCCAGCTGCATCCGCTCGTTTGCGCGGCGTTCAACGCCGACTTCGACGGTGACCAGATGGCTGTTCACGTTCCGCTGTCGCTCGAAGCGCAGATGGAAGCGCGCACGCTGATGCTGGCGTCGAACAACGTGCTGTTCCCGGCTAACGGCGATCCGTCGATTGTGCCGTCGCAGGATATCGTGCTCGGTCTCTACTACGCGACCCGTGAAGCAGTGAACGGCAAGGGCGAAGGCCTGACGTTCACGGGCGTCTCGGAAGCGCTGCGTGCCTACGAGAACAAGGAAGTCGAGCTCGCCTCGCGCGTCAACGTGCGGATCACCGAAATGGTCCACAACGAAGACAAGTCGGAAGGCGCGCCGGCATTCGTGCCGAAGATCACGCTGTATGCAACGACCGTCGGCCGTGCAATCCTGTCGGAGATTCTTCCGCCGGGCCTGCCGTTCTCGGTGCTGAACAAGCCGCTGAAGAAGAAGGAAATCTCGCGCCTCATCAACACCGCATTCCGCAAGTGCGGTCTGCGCGAAACGGTGATTTTCGCCGACCAGTTGATGCAGTCGGGTTTCCGTCTGGCAACGCGCGCTGGTATTTCGATCTGCGTGGACGACATGCTCGTTCCGCCGCAGAAGGAAACCATCGTCGGCGACGCTGCGAAGAAGGTGAAGGAATACGACCGTCAGTACATGTCGGGTCTCGTCACGTCACAAGAGCGCTACAACAACGTGGTCGACATCTGGTCGGCAACGTCGGAAGCGGTCGGCAAGGCGATGATGGAGCAGCTCTCGACGGAGCCGGTGGTCGATCGCGACGGCAACGAAACGCGTCAGGAGTCGTTCAACTCCATCTACATGATGGCGGACTCGGGTGCTCGTGGTTCCGCGGTTCAGATTCGTCAGCTGGCCGGTATGCGTGGCCTGATGGCCAAGCCGGACGGCTCGATCATCGAGACGCCGATTACGGCGAACTTCCGCGAAGGCCTGAACGTGTTGCAGTACTTCATCTCGACCCACGGCGCACGTAAGGGTCTGGCTGATACGGCACTGAAGACGGCGAACTCCGGTTACCTGACGCGACGTCTCGTCGACGTGACGCAGGATCTGGTGGTGGTCGAGGACGATTGCGGTACGTCCAACGGCGTCGCCATGAAGGCGTTGGTCGAAGGCGGTGAAGTCGTCGAAGCTCTGCGTGACCGTATCCTGGGTCGCGTGGCGGTGGCTGACGTCGTCAATCCGGAATCGCAGGAAACGCTGTACGAATCGGGCACGCTGCTCGACGAAGACGCGGTCGAGGAAATCGAACGCCTCGGCATCGACGAAGTGCGCGTGCGCACGCCGCTGACTTGCGAAACGCGTTACGGTCTGTGCGCAGCCTGCTATGGCCGCGACCTGGGCCGTGGCTCGCTCGTGAACGTCGGTGAGGCTGTGGGTGTGATCGCCGCTCAGTCGATCGGCGAGCCGGGCACGCAGCTGACCATGCGTACGTTCCACATCGGTGGCGCGGCGTCGCGTGCGGCAGTGGCTTCGTCGGTTGAAGCCAAGTCGAACGGTACGGTGCGTTTCACGTCGACGATGCGTTACGTCACCAACGCGAAGGGCGAGCAGATCGTCATCTCGCGCTCGGGCGAAGCGATGATCACCGACGACCACGGTCGCGAGCGCGAACGTCACAAGGTGCCGTACGGCGCGACGCTGTTGCAACTGGACGGCGCGCAGATCAAAGCCGGCACGCAACTGGCGACGTGGGACCCGATGACGCGTCCGATCATCACCGAGTACGGCGGTACGGTGAAGTTCGAGAACGTCGAAGAAGGCGTGACGGTTGCGAAGCAGATCGACGATGTGACGGGGCTGTCCACGCTCGTCGTGATCGACGTGAAGCGTCGCGGTTCGCAAGCCGCGAAGACGGTGCGTCCGCAGGTCAAGCTGCTCGACGCGAACGGCGAGGAAGTCAAGATCCCGAACACCGAGCACTCGGTGCAGATCGGCTTCCAGGTCGGCGCTCTGATCACTGTGAAGGACGGTCAGCAAGTGCAGGTCGGTGAAGTGCTCGCACGTATCCCGACTGAATCGCAGAAGACGCGTGACATTACCGGCGGTCTGCCGCGTGTGGCGGAACTGTTCGAAGCACGTTCGCCGAAGGACGCAGGTATCCTGGCGGAAGTCACGGGTACGACGTCGTTCGGTAAGGACACGAAGGGCAAGCAGCGTCTCGTTATCACGGACCTCGAGGGCAACCAGCACGAGTTCCTGATCGCGAAGGAAAAGCAGGTTCTGGTTCACGATGGTCAGGTCGTCAACAAGGGCGAAATGATCGTGGACGGACCGGCCGATCCGCACGACATCCTGCGTCTGCAGGGCGTCGAGGCGCTGTCGCGCTACATCGTGGACGAAGTGCAGGACGTGTACCGTCTGCAAGGCGTGAAGATCAACGACAAGCACATTGAAGTGATTGTTCGTCAGATGCTGCGCCGCGTGCAGATTACGGACAACGGCGATACGCGCTTCATCCCGGGCGAACAGGTCGAGCGGTCGGATATGCTCGACGAGAACGACCGTATGATCGCGGAAGACAAGCGTCCGGCAACGTACGAAAACGTGCTGCTCGGTATCACGAAGGCCTCGTTGTCGACCGATTCGTTCATCTCGGCGGCGTCGTTCCAGGAAACGACCCGCGTGCTGACCGAAGCGGCGATCATGGGCAAGCGCGACGACCTGCGCGGTCTGAAGGAAAACGTGATCGTCGGCCGTCTGATTCCGGCCGGTACGGGTCTCGCGTTCCACAAGGCGCGCAAGAGCAAGGAACTGTCCGACCGCGAGCGTTTCGATCAGATCGCAGCGGAAGAGTCGTTCGAATTCGGTACGCCGGAAACCCCGGCCGCCGAACAGCAGCACTCAGGCGAGTAAGTCCCGGCGGCGTAAGCCGCTTGGGCTCTAGCCAGCGAAGCCGCTCAGTTTCGACTGAGCGGCTTTTTTTATGCGCCTTTTTGCCGCGCGACGTCGCCGATTCCTAGCCCGGATGGCTAACGTTGTCGCAAAGCGCGGGCGCAGCACGAATGCGTTGGTAAAATTCGTGTCACCGCTTTACGCCGCCTCTCTCAAATTCATGTCCCGTCCGCTCGAAATCCTCAACGAAGTTTTTGGTTACCCCGCGTTCAGAGGACAGCAAGGCGAAATTGTCGAGCACGTCGCCGGCGGCGGTGACTGTCTCGTGCTGATGCCAACGGGCGGCGGCAAATCGCTGTGCTATCAGATTCCGTCGCTGGTGCGCCGCGAAGGCGGCTTCGGCACGGGCATCGTGGTGTCGCCACTGATCGCGCTGATGCAGGACCAGGTGGCTGCGCTCACCGAAGTCGGTGTGCGCGCGGCGTACCTGAACTCGACGCTCTCCAGCGCCGAGGCGATGGCTACCGAACGCGCGCTGCGCGACGGCGAGATCGACTTGCTTTACGTGGCGCCCGAGCGCCTGATGACGCCGCGATTCCAGGAACTGCTGGAACGCACGCGCATCGGACTTTTCGCGATCGACGAAGCGCATTGCGTGTCGCAATGGGGGCACGACTTCCGGCCGGAATACATTCAGCTTTCCGTGCTGCACGAGCGTTTCCCGAACGTACCGCGCATTGCGCTGACGGCGACCGCGGACGCCATCACGCGCGACGAAATCATTCATCGTCTCGCGCTCGACGACGCTCGCATTTTCGTCTCGAGCTTCGATCGGCCGAACATTCGTTATCGGATCGTCGAAAAAGACAACGCGCGCACGCAGTTGCTCGACTTTATCCGCGCGGAACACACGCGAGCCGACGGCACGACCGACGCTGGCGTCGTCTATTGTCTGTCGCGGCGCAAGGTCGAAGAGACGGCCGAGTGGCTCAAGGAAAAGGGCATGCGCGCGCTGCCGTATCACGCCGGCATGGAATTCGAAACGCGCCAGAAGCATCAGGAAATGTTCCAGCGCGAGGAAGGCATTGTGATGTGCGCGACGATCGCGTTCGGTATGGGCATCGACAAGCCGGACGTGCGGTTCGTCGCTCACCTCGATTTGCCGAAGAGCGTCGAAGGGTATTACCAGGAAACCGGCCGCGCGGGCCGCGACGGCATGCCGGCCAATGCGTGGATGGCCTACGGCCTCGGCGACGTCGTGCAGCAGCGCAAGATGATCGACGAATCGGACGCCGACGACGCGCATAAGCGCGTCCAGACCGGCAAGCTCGATGCGCTGCTCGGCCTGTGCGAGGCTGCGACCTGCCGGCGCGTGCGGCTTCTGGCGTACTTCGGCGAATCGAGCAAGCCTTGCGGTAACTGCGACAACTGCCTCGAGCCGCCCGCCACATGGGACGCGACGCGCGAGGCGCAAATGGCGCTGTCGTGCGTGTTCCGGGCGCAGCGGGCGAGCGGTTTTCACTTCGGCGCCGGCCATCTGATAGATATTCTGCGCGGCAACCGGAGCGAAAAAATCGTTCAGCGCGGTCATGAGAAGCTGACCACGTTCGGCATTGGCGCGGCGCTCGGCGAGCCGGAGTGGCGCGCGGTGTTTCGACAGCTCGTGGCGTTCGGCTATCTGACGGTCGACCATGAGGGCTTCGGCTCGCTTGTCCTGACCGAGGCGAGCAAGCCCGTTCTGAAAGGCGAACAGAACGTGACGATGCGCCGCTATGTGAAGCCGACGCGCACGCGTCAGTCGTCCGGACGAACCAGCGAGCGGGCGGACCCGACCATCGGAATGGGGCCGCGCGAGCGGGCGCGCTGGGAGCGTTTGCGCACCTGGCGCACGGAAACCGCGAAGAGCGACGGCGTGCCCGCCTACGTGATTTTCCACGACGCGACACTCGCGGAGATCGCGCGCAACGGCCCAGACTCGATCGAGGACTTGCGAGGCATTCCAGGCATGGGCGCGCGCAAGCTCGACCGTTTCGGGGACGAACTGCTCGAAGTCGTCGCCGCGGACTAAGCCGTCCGCGGTCGCCGCAACAGGTCCACAGGTCTGCGAAACATTGCAACCTGTTGACTCGCTTAGTATTTTCGGAATATTATGCTAGGTTCCGGTTCTTGGGATGCTTGCGCGCGGACTCTGTTCACGCGCTCGCGGTCGCAGCCGGAAGTTCGATGCGCAGTCGTTTTCGCTTTGCCCGAAAACAGATGCGTCGATTTTGTTCAATTTCAGGAATAGACAATGCCAACCATCAATCAACTGGTTCGCAAAGGCCGCACGTCGGAAACGACGAAGAGCAAGAGCCCGGCCTTGCAGGACTGCCCCCAGCGTCGCGGCGTGTGCACCCGTGTGTACACCACGACGCCTAAGAAGCCGAACTCGGCACTTCGTAAGGTCGCGAAGGTGCGCCTCACGAACGGTTTCGAAGTTATTTCGTACATCGGTGGTGAAGGCCACAACCTGCAGGAACACTCGGTCGTGCTGATTCGCGGCGGCCGTGTGAAGGACTTGCCGGGTGTGCGTTACCACATGGTTCGCGGCTCGCTGGATACCCAGGGCGTCAAGGATCGTAAGCAGGCTCGCTCGAAGTACGGTGCGAAGCGTGCCAAGGCCGGCAAGTAATTCGCCGGTCAGCAGCAGTTAAGGTCGCCTGCAAAGGCGGTAATAGCGGTGGTGCCGGAATCGCCGGTGCTGTCGAGTAAGTGGTCACCCGACCAGGCTGGTAAGTCGTAAGAGATGAATCGGGTTAGTTGGTGGCCGCGGGGCTAAAAGTAGCTCCAACTGAAAAGTTAAAGGAAGAAACATGCCGCGTCGTCGCGAAGTCCCCAAGCGGGAAGTGTTGCCGGATCCGAAGTTCGGTAACGTAGATGTAGCTAAGTTCATGAACGTGCTGATGCTGTCCGGCAAGAAGTCTGTTGCCGAGCGCATCGTGTACGGCGCTTTCGAACAGATCCAGACCAAGGGTGGCAAGGACCCGCTGGAAGTGTTCACGGTAGCGCTCAACAACGTCAAGCCGGTGGTCGAAGTGAAGAGCCGCCGCGTTGGTGGTGCGAACTATCAGGTTCCGGTCGAAGTGCGTCCGTCGCGTCGTATGGCATTGGCGATGCGTTGGCTGCGTGAAGCCGCGAAGAAGCGCAGCGAGAAGTCGATGGCCCTGCGTCTGGCAGGTGAACTCTCCGAAGCGGCCGAAGGCCGTGGCGGCGCAATGAAGAAGCGCGACGAAGTTCACCGGATGGCAGAAGCCAACAAGGCGTTCTCGCATTTCCGTTTCTAAGCTTCCCGCATCGGGTTAGCAGAAACAACGGAAAGAAATTCCGGGCGGGTGCGCTTACAAAGCGCCTCGCCCGTTTGTGTTACAGCGCGATGGGTATTTTTCTCGCATCGCGTTATCCCAATAGAGGATCAAAGTGGCTCGCAAGACACCTATCGAGCGCTACCGTAACATCGGTATTAGCGCTCACATCGACGCCGGCAAAACGACGACGACCGAGCGCATCCTGTTCTATACCGGCGTGAACCACAAGATTGGTGAAGTTCACGACGGCGCTGCGACCATGGACTGGATGGAGCAGGAGCAGGAACGCGGCATCACGATCACGTCGGCTGCTACGACGGCGTTCTGGAAGGGCATGGCCGGCGACCGCGCTGAGCACCGCATCAACATCATCGACACCCCGGGTCACGTCGACTTCACGATTGAAGTCGAGCGCTCCATGCGCGTGCTCGACGGCGCGTGCATGGTGTACTGCGCTGTGGGCGGCGTGCAGCCGCAATCGGAAACGGTCTGGCGTCAGGCTAACAAGTACAAGGTTCCCCGTCTCGCGTTCATCAACAAGATGGACCGTACCGGCGCGAACTTCTTCAAGGTTTACGACCAACTGAAGCTGCGTCTGAAGGCAAACCCGGTTCCGGTCGTGGTGCCTATCGGCGCGGAAGAAAACTTCACGGGCGTCGTCGACCTGATGAAGATGAAGGCGATCATTTGGGACGACGCGTCCCAGGGCACCAAGTTCTCGTACGAAGAAATCCCGGCTGAACTCCTCGATTCGTGCAACGAATGGCGCGAGAAGATGATCGAAGCGGCCGCTGAGTCGAGCGAAGAATTGATGAACAAGTACCTGGAAGAGGGCGAGCTCTCCGAAGCGGAAATCATCAAGGGTCTGCGCGACCGTACGATCGCTTGCGAAATCCAGCCGATGCTGTGCGGCACCGCGTTCAAGAACAAGGGCGTGCAGCGTATGCTGGACGCGGTTCTGGACTTCCTGCCGTCGCCGATCGACATTCCGCCGGTTACGGGCGAACTGGAAAACGGCGAGAAGGGTGAGCGCCGTGCTGCCGACGACGAAAAGTTCTCGTCGCTGGCATTCAAGATCATGACCGACCCGTTCGTCGGCCAGCTGATCTTCTTCCGTGTGTACTCGGGCGTCGTCAATTCGGGCGACACGGTGCTGAACGCGACCAAGGACAAGAAGGAACGTCTCGGCCGTATTCTGCAGATGCACGCGAACCAGCGCGAAGAAATCAAGGAAGTGCGCGCGGGCGACATCGCCGCGGCGGTCGGCCTGAAGGAAGCGACGACGGGCGACACGCTGTGCGATCCGCAACACCCAATCGTCCTCGAGCGCATGATTTTCCCGGAACCGGTGATCTCGCAGGCTGTTGAGCCGAAGACGAAGCCTGACCAGGAAAAGATGGGTCTGGCACTGAACCGTCTGGCTCAGGAAGATCCGTCGTTCCGCGTCCAAACGGACGAAGAATCGGGCCAAACCATTATTTCGGGCATGGGCGAGCTCCACCTCGAAATTCTGGTTGACCGTATGAAGCGCGAATTCGGCGTGGAAGCAACTGTCGGCAAGCCGCAGGTTGCGTACCGCGAAACGATTCGCGGCAAGGCGGAAGACGTTGACGGCAAGTTCGTCAAGCAGTCGGGTGGTCGCGGCCAGTACGGTCACGCGGTCATCACGCTCGAGCCGAACGAGCAAGGCAAGGGCTACGAGTTCCTGGACGAGATCAAGGGCGGTGTGATTCCGCGTGAATACATCCCGGCAGTCGACAAGGGTATCCAGGAAACGCTGAAGGCTGGCGTGCTGGCGGGCTTCCCGGTCGTTGACGTGAAGGTTCACCTGACGTTCGGTTCGTACCACGACGTCGACTCGAACGAAAATGCATTCCGCATGGCCGGTTCGATGGCGTTCAAGGAAGCAATGCGCAAGGCTCAACCGGTCATCCTCGAACCGATGATGGCTGTTGAAGTCGAAACGCCTGAAGATTACATGGGCAACGTGATGGGCGACCTGTCGGGTCGTCGCGGCATCGTGCAGGGCATGGACGACATGGTTGGCGGCGGCAAGATCGTCCGCGCAGAAGTTCCGCTGTCGGAAATGTTCGGCTACTCGACGTCGCTGCGTTCGCTGACCCAGGGTCGTGCAACGTACACGATGGAGTTCAAGCACTACGCTGAAGCACCGCGTAATGTGTCGGAAGCGATCATCAACGCCAAGTCGAAGTAATCGCGCGGCAAGTCATTCAACGATTAACTTTTTGAAAGAAGAGAAACATGGCTAAAGGTAAATTCGAACGGACCAAGCCGCACGTGAACGTCGGCACGATCGGTCACGTTGACCACGGCAAGACCACGCTGACGGCAGCGATCACGACGGTTCTGACGCAGAAGTTCGGCGGCGAAGCGAAGGCATACGACCAGATCGACGCGGCGCCGGAAGAAAAGGCACGTGGCATCACGATCAACACGGCACACGTCGAGTACGAAACGGCTAACCGCCACTACGCACACGTCGACTGCCCGGGCCACGCTGACTATGTGAAGAACATGATCACGGGCGCGGCGCAGATGGACGGCGCGATCCTGGTGTGCTCGGCCGCTGACGGCCCGATGCCGCAAACGCGTGAGCACATCCTGCTGGCGCGTCAGGTTGGCGTGCCGTACATCATCGTGTTCCTGAACAAGTGCGACATGGTGGACGACGCCGAGCTGCTGGAGCTGGTCGAGATGGAAGTGCGCGAGCTTCTGTCGAAGTACGACTTCCCGGGCGACGACACGCCGATCATCAAGGGTTCGGCCAAGCTGGCGCTGGAAGGCGACAAGGGCGAGCTGGGCGAAGTGGCGATCATGAACCTGGCCGACGCGCTGGACACGTACATCCCGACGCCGGAGCGCGCAGTGGACGGCGCGTTCCTGATGCCGGTGGAAGACGTGTTCTCGATCTCGGGTCGCGGCACGGTGGTCACGGGTCGCGTTGAGCGCGGCGTCGTGAAGGTCGGCGAGGAAATCGAAATCGTCGGTATCAAGCCGACGGTGAAGACGACCTGCACGGGCGTGGAAATGTTCCGCAAGCTGCTCGACCAGGGTCAGGCAGGCGACAACGTCGGTATCCTGCTGCGCGGCACGAAGCGCGAAGACGTGGAGCGTGGCCAGGTGCTGGCCAAGCCGGGTTCGATCAACCCGCACACGCACTTCACGGCTGAAGTGTACGTGCTGAGCAAGGACGAAGGCGGCCGTCACACGCCGTTCTTCAACAACTACCGTCCGCAGTTCTACTTCCGTACGACGGACGTGACGGGCTCGATCGAGCTGCCGAAGGACAAGGAAATGGTCATGCCGGGCGACAACGTGTCGATCACGGTGAAGCTGATCAACCCGATCGCGATGGAAGAAGGTCTGCGCTTCGCCATCCGTGAAGGTGGCCGTACCGTTGGCGCAGGTGTCGTTGCCAAGATTCTCGAGTAAAATCGCGGATTGACGTTTTGGCAGTAAAGCTTTTGCAGTAAGTGGTGCCCGGAGCCGGGCGCCCGCTTCCGGCGGGCATCCGGCTCTACGCTCTTTTATCGTCTGGCGGTGCAATACCGCCTCGCTCTTTTCCAAGGAATTGTCATGCAGAACCAGAAAATCCGCATTCGCCTGAAGGCTTTCGACTATCGCCTGATCGATCAATCGGCTGCTGAGATCGTCGACACCGCGAAAGCGGACTGGCGCAATCGTTCGTGGTCCGGTGCCGCTGCCGACCCGTATTCAACGCTTCGACATCCTGCGTTCGCCGCACGTCAACAAGACGTCGCGCGATCAGCTCGAAATCCGTACGCACCAACGCCTGATGGACATCGTCGATCCGACGGACAAGACCGTCGACGCACTGATGAAGCTGGACCTGCCGGCTGGCGTGGACGTCGAAATCAAGCTGCAATAAGGCCCTTGGGCCGCACCCGGCACGCCGGGTAACGCTAAGTCTTTGATTGCTTGCGGAAAACGAAAAGCCTCGCTATAATGCAAGGCTTTTCGCGCATTGGCGCAAAAAAGTCGGTGTGCTGCAGCGTGAATTCACGCCCGAAACGGCACCGGCATTTTGTAAATTAGCCCCGACCAATCGCAGTCGGGAATGGAGAAAACGATGAGCCTTGGACTCGTAGGTCGCAAGGTTGGCATGACCCGTATCTTCACGGCAGAAGGGGATTCGATTCCCGTTACCGTGCTGGACGTGTCCGACAACCGCGTGACGCAGATCAAGACTGTTGAAACCGACGGCTACACGGCCGTGCAGGTTGCATTCGGTACGCGCCGTGCATCGCGTGTGACGAAGCCGTTGGCCGGTCATCTCGCCAAAGCCGGTGTTCAAGCCGGTGAAATCCTCAAAGAATTCCAGATCGATGCCGCTAAGGCTGCCGAGTTGTCGAACGGCGCCGTGGTCGGTCCTGACCTGTTCGAAGTGGGCCAGAAGGTCGACGTGCAAGGCGTGTCGATCGGTAAGGGCTACGCCGGTACCATCAAGCGTTACAACTTCGCATCCGGCCGTGCATCGCACGGTAACTCGCGCTCGCACAACGTGCCGGGTTCGATCGGTATGGCGCAGGATCCGGGTCGTGTTTTCCCGGGTAAGCGCATGACCGGTCACATGGGTGACGACACGGTAACGGTGCAAAACCTCGAAATCGCTCGTATCGACGCTGACCGCAACCTGTTGCTGGTCAAGGGCGCCGTTCCGGGTGCGAAGGGTGGCAAGGTATTCGTTACGCCGGCCGTGAAGACGCGTGCCGTGAAAGGAGCGAAATAATGGAACTTAAGCTCCTGAATGCCAATGGTCAGGAAGGTGCAGGCGTTAGCGCGTCGGACGTCGTGTTCGGCCGCGATTACAACGAAGCCCTGATTCACCAGGTCGTGGTGGCGTATCAAGCGAATGCCCGTAGCGGCAACCGCGCGCAGAAGGACCGTGAGCAAGTCAAGCACACGACCAAGAAGCCGTGGCGCCAGAAGGGTACGGGCCGGGCCCGTGCCGGTATGTCGTCGAGCCCGTTGTGGCGCGGCGGTGGCCGGATCTTCCCGAATTCGCCGGAAGAAAACTTTTCGCACAAGGTCAACAAGAAGATGCATCGCGCAGGTCTCTGCTCGATCTTCTCGCAGCTGGCCCGCGAAGGCCGTATCTCGGTGGTCGACGAGCTGACGCTCGAAGCGCCGAAGACGAAGCTGCTGGCCGAAAAATTCAAGGCGATGGGTCTCGACTCCGTGCTGGTGATTACCGACACGGTTGACGAAAACCTGTACCTCGCGTCGCGCAACCTCGCCCACGTGGCGGTTGTCGAGCCGCGTTACGCCGACCCGCTGTCGCTGATCTACTTCAAGAAGATCCTGATCACGAAGGCTGCGGTCGCCCAGATCGAGGAGTTGCTGTCATGAGCGAGATTCGCAAAAACGATCATCGTTTGATGCAGGTCCTGCTCGCGCCGGTGATCTCCGAAAAGGCGACGCTGGTGGCCGACAAGAACGAGCAAGTCGTGTTCGAAGTCGCGCCCGATGCCACGAAGCAGGAAGTGAAAGCTGCAGTCGAGCTGCTGTTCAAGGTGGAAGTCAATTCCGTCAACGTGCTGGTCTCGAAGGGCAAAGCCAAGCGCTTTGGCCGTTTCATGGGCAAGCGCAAAGACGTGAAGAAGGCGTACGTCTGCCTGAAGCCCGGCCAGGAAATCAACTTTGAAGCGGAGGCCAAGTAATCATGGCAATCGTTAAAGTTAAGCCGACTTCGCCGGGCCGCCGCGCGATGGTCAAGGTGGTCAACAAGGATCTGTACAAGGGCAAGCCGTTCGCACCGCTGCTCGACGCGCAATCCTCGACCGCCGGCCGTAACAACAATGGTCACATCACCACGCGTCATAAGGGTGGCGGCCATAAGCATCACTATCGTGTCGTCGACTTCCGTCGCACGAAGGATGGCATTCCGGCAAAGGTCGAACGTCTTGAGTACGATCCGAACCGTAGCGCGAACATCGCGCTGGTTCTGTACGCAGACGGCGAGCGCCGTTACATCATCGCTCCGAAGGGTGTCACCGTCGGCCAGCAACTGATGTCGGGTTCGGAAGCGCCGATCCGCGCAGGCAACACGCTGCCGATCCGTAACATTCCGGTCGGTACGACGATCCACTGCATCGAAATGCTGCCGGGCAAGGGCGCGCAAATGGCGCGTTCGGCTGGTACGTCGGCGATGCTGCTGGCTCGTGAAGGCATCTACGCACAGGTCCGCCTGCGCTCGGGTGAAATCCGCCGCGTTCACGTTGAGTGCCGCGCGACGATTGGTGAAGTTGGCAACGAAGAGCATAGCCTCCGTCAAATCGGCAAGGCTGGCGCGAACCGCTGGCGCGGTATCCGCCCGACGGTGCGCGGCGTTGCAATGAACCCGGTCGATCACCCGCACGGTGGTGGTGAAGGCAAGACGGCTGCAGGTCGCGATCCGGTGAGCCCGTGGGGCACGCCTGCTAAGGGTTATCGCACCCGCAGCAACAAGCGCACGACGAGCATGATCGTCCAGCGCCGTCACAAGCGTTAAGGAGTAGGCAATGGCACGTTCTGTAAAAAAAGGTCCGTTCTGCGACGCCCATTTGCTGAAGAAAGTTGAGGCGGCAGCAGCTTCGCGGGATAAGAAGCCGATCAAAACCTGGTCGCGTCGCTCGACGATCCTCCCGGATTTCATCGGTCTGACGATCGCCGTTCACAACGGCCGTCAACACGTTCCGGTGTACATCTCGGAAAACATGGTCGGCCACAAGCTTGGCGAGTTCGCACTGACCCGTACGTTCAAGGGTCATGCAGCCGACAAGAAGGCTAAGAAATAAGGGGCTCATGATGGAAGTGAAAGCAATTCATCGCGGTGCCCGCATCTCGGCGCAGAAAACGCGCCTTGTGGCTGACCAGATCCGCGGTTTGCCGGTCGACAAGGCGCTGAACGTTCTGACGTTCTCGCCGAAGAAGGCTGCGGGAATCGTGAAAAAGGTCGTGCTGTCGGCGATCGCGAATGCGGAGCATAACGAAGGCGCCGATATCGATGAGCTCAAGATCACGAGCATCTACATCGACAAGGCTGCGTCGCTCAAGCGTTTCACCGCGCGCGCTAAAGGCCGCGGTAACCGCATCGAGAAGCAATCCTGTCACATCACTGTGACGGTCGGGAATTAAGGGGTCATACGATGGGACAGAAAATTCATCCGACTGGCTTCCGTTTGGCCGTCAGCCGCAATTGGGCGTCGCGTTGGTACGCGAACAACAACAATTTCGCGGCGATGTTGCAGGAAGACATCGGTGTTCGTGAATACCTGAAGAAGAAGCTGAAGAACGCGTCCGTCGGTCGCGTGGTGATCGAGCGTCCTGCAAAGAACGCACGCATCACGATTTTCAGCTCGCGTCCGGGTGTCGTGATCGGTAAGAAGGGTGAAGACATTGAACTGCTGAAGTCCGAGCTGCAAAAGCGCATGGGCGTTCCGGTTCACGTCAACATCGAAGAAATTCGCAAGCCGGAAACCGACGCGCAACTGATCGCGGATTCGATCACGCAACAGCTCGAGCGCCGGATTATGTTCCGCCGCGCGATGAAGCGTGCGATGCAAAACGCGATGCGTCTGGGTGCCCAAGGCATCAAGATCATGAGCGCTGGCCGTCTGAACGGTATCGAAATCGCTCGTACGGAATGGTATCGCGAAGGTCGGGTGCCGCTTCATACGCTGCGTGCTGATATCGACTACGCAACTTCGGAAGCGAAGACGACGTACGGCATCATCGGCGTGAAGGTGTGGGTCTACAAGGGCGACACGCTCGGCCGCAACGACGCACCGGTGGTTGAAGAAGTCGCCGAAGAAAAGCGTCCGCGCCGCAACGCACGTCCGGGTGGCGATCGCCGTCCGCGTCGCGATGGTGAAGGTGGTGGCCCGGCAGGTGCACGCCGTGGCGCTCCTCGTCGTGCTGGCGGTGCCGGCGGCGACGGGAAGACTGGAGAATAACGATGCTGCAACCGAAACGCAGAAAGTATCGCAAAGAGCAGAAGGGTCGTAACACCGGTGTCGCTACCCGCGGTAACGCGGTGTCGTTCGGTGAGTTCGGCCTGAAGGCTATCGGTCGTGGTCGTCTGACCGCGCGCCAGATTGAAGCGGCACGTCGTGCAATGACGCGTCACATCAAGCGTGGTGGCCGCATCTGGATCCGCATCTTCCCGGACAAGCCGATCTCGCACAAGCCGGCTGAAGTACGTATGGGTAACGGTAAAGGTAACCCTGAGTACTACGTCGCAGAGATTCAACCGGGCAAGATGCTGTACGAAATGGACGGCGTAACCGAAGAGCTGGCACGCGAAGCGTTCCGTCTGGCTGCAGCTAAGCTGCCGCTGAAGACGACGTTTATCGTGCGTCAGCTCGGCGCCTAAGGAGCAAATGATGAAGGCTTCCGAACTTCACCAGAAAGATCAGGCCGCGCTCAACAAGGAGCTGTCGGACCTGTTGAAGGCGCAATTCGGCCTGCGCATGCAACTCGCGACCCAGCAGCTTACGAACACGAGCCAGCTGAAGAAGGTTCGTCGCGACATCGCACGTGTGCGGACCGTCCTGACTGAGAAGGCGAACCAGAAATGAACGATAGCGTAAAAACCTCGCTCAAGCGGACGCTGGTCGGCAAGGTCGTCAGCAACAAGATGGACAAGACGGTCACCGTGCTGGTTGAGCACCGCGTGAAGCACCCGATCTACGGCAAGTACGTTGTGCGCTCGAAGAAGTACCACGCGCACGACGACGCGAACACGTACAACGAGGGTGACCTCGTTGAAATCCAGGAAACTCGTCCGATTTCGAAGACGAAGGCTTGGGTTGTGGCTCGCCTGGTCGAGGCTGCTCGCGTCATTTGACGCCGCATAGCTGCAGAAGTAGTTGAAATCGCAGTAGATTTCGCTTGCAAGACCGAGATTATTTGTTATAATCTCGGTCTTCCCTCTTTATGGGAGCCCCGTCGCGGGCGAAGTTGGTGGGGGAAGCGGTTCAGGCGCCAGTCTGTCCCGAAGGATTCACCGGATTGCGATGGCGGGTTTCGTTTGCCGTCGCTGCTGTTCTAACCCAAGCAGCCGATTGGCTGACGGGACCAAGACTGACCGGGTACGCCATGGTGGTGTGACCGGATTAAGTTGGGAAAGATAAACCATGATCCAGACCGAAACTCGGCTTGAAGTGGCCGACAACACGGGTGCGCGTGAAGTCATGTGCATCAAGGTGCTCGGCGGCTCGAAGCGTCGTTATGCCAGCATTGGCGACATCATCAAGGTGACCGTCAAAGAAGCAACGCCGCGCGGGCGCGTGAAGAAAGGCGAAATTTATAACGCCGTGGTGGTTCGCACCGCCAAGGGCGTGCGCCGTCAGGACGGCTCGCTGATCAAGTTCGACGGCAATGCTGCAGTGCTGTTGAATGCCAAGCTCGAACCTATTGGCACCCGTATTTTCGGGCCTGTCACGCGCGAGTTGCGTAGCGAACGATTCATGAAGATCGTTTCGTTGGCACCTGAAGTGCTGTAAGGAGTCGCGATGAACAAGATTCGCAAAGGTGACGAAGTTATCGTCATCACCGGCAAAGACAAAGGCAAGCGCGGCGTCGTGCTGTCCGTTGGCGAAGGCAAGGTCATTGTCGAGGGTATCAACCTCGTCAAGAAACACGTCAAGCCGAACCCGATGAAGGGTACGACGGGTGGTGTGGAAGCCAAGACGATGCCGCTGCAAATTTCGAACGTCGCATTGGTCGACGCGAATGGCAAGGCGTCGCGTGTAGGCATCAAGGTCGAAGGGGACAAGAAAGTTCGTTTCCTTAAGACGACCGGTGCCGAGCTGAGCGCCTGACGCTGCGGAGTAAAAAAATGGCTCGTTTGCAAGAGTTTTACAAAGAAAAGGTTGTACCCGGCCTCATCGAGAAGTTCGGTTACAAGTCCGTGATGGAAGTGCCGCGCATCACCAAGATCACCCTGAACATGGGCCTTGGCGAAGCGGTTGCTGACAAGAAGATCATCGAAAACGCCGTTGGCGACCTGACGAAGATTGCAGGCCAGAAGCCTGTGATCACGAAGGCACGCAAGGCAATCGCTGGCTTCAAGATCCGTCAGGGCTACCCGATCGGTGCAATGGTCACGTTGCGCGGTCAGGCAATGTACGAATTCCTGGACCGTTTCGTGACGGTCGCGCTCCCCCGTGTGCGTGACTTCCGTGGCGTGTCGGGTCGTGCGTTCGATGGTCGCGGCAACTACAACATCGGTGTGAAAGAGCAGATCATTTTCCCCGAAATCGACTACGACAAAATCGACGCACTGCGTGGGCTGAACATCAGCATCACGACGACTGCGAAGACCGACGACGAAGCAAAGGCTCTGCTCGCCAGCTTCAAGTTCCCGTTCAGAAACTGAGGTTACCGTGGCTAAACTGGCACTGATCGAACGTGAAAAGAAGCGTGCTCGCCTCGCTGCTAAGTACGCGCCTAAGCGTGCAGAGTTGAAGGCGATCATCGGCGATATGAGCAAGTCGGACGAAGAGCATTACGCAGCACGTCTGGAACTGCAACAACTGCCGCGCAACTCTAACCCGACCCGTAAGCGCAATCGTTGCGCGATTACCGGTCGCCCGCGTGGCACGTTCCGTAAATTCGGGCTGGCGCGTAACAAGATTCGCGAAATCGCGTTCCGCGGCGAGATCCCTGGCCTGACCAAGGCGAGCTGGTAATAGGAGAAACGTAAATGAGCATGAGTGATCCTATCGCCGATATGCTGACTCGCATCCGCAACGCGCAGATGGTCGAGAAGGTTTCGGTGACAATGCCCTCGTCGAAAGTCAAGGTTGCGATTGCGCAGGTCCTGAAGGACGAAGGCTATATCGATGATTTCGCAGTGAAGTCCGAAGGTGCGAAGTCTGAATTGAACATCGTGTTGAAGTACTACGCTGGCCGCCCGGTCATCGAGCGCATTGAACGCGTCTCGAAGCCTGGTCTGCGTGTGTACCGCGGCCGTAACGACATCCCCGTGGTCATGAATGGCCTCGGCGTGGCAATCGTGTCGACGCCCAAGGGCGTGATGACGGACCGCAAGGCGCGCGCAACGGGCGTTGGCGGCGAAGTCATCTGCTACGTCGCTTAAGGCCGAAAGGAGAGAAACATGTCTCGAGTAGGTAAGAGCCCGATCGCGCTGCAAGGCGCAGAAGTGGCCCTGAGCGATGATCGCATCACCGTCAAGGGCCCGCTGGGTACGATTACGCAGGCGGCAAACCGCCTCGTGAAAGTGGTGAACGACAACGGCATTCTGAAGATCGAGCCGGTTGACGAAAGCCGCGAAGCGAATGCGATGTCGGGCACGATGCGCGCACTGGTTGCGAACATGGTGAACGGCGTGACGAAGGGTTTCGAGCGCAAGCTGACGCTGGTAGGCGTCGGTTACCGCGCACAGGCGCAAGGCGACAAGCTGAATCTGTCGCTGGGTTTCTCGCACCCCGTGGTGCACCAGATGCCGGAAGGCGTGAAGGCTGAAACCCCGTCGCAAACCGAAATCGTGATCAAGGGGATCGACAAGCAGAAAGTTGGCCAGGTCGCTGCAGAAGTGCGCGGCTATCGTCCGCCGGAGCCCTACAAGGGCAAGGGCGTGCGCTATGCCAACGAGGTCGTGATCCTCAAAGAAACGAAGAAGAAGTAAGGGTGCGCAATCATGGATAAGACTCAATCTCGCCTGCGCCGCGCTCGTCAGACGCGTATCAAGATCGCTGAGCTGCAGGTCGCGCGTCTCGCCGTGCATCGCACAAACACGCACATCTATGCGCAAGTGTTCTCGCCGTGCGGCACCAAGGTGCTCGCCAGCGCGTCGACGCTCGAGGCCGAAGTGCGTGCGCAACTGGCTGATCAAACGGGCAAGGGCGGCAACGTCGCCGCTGCCACGCTGATTGGCAAGCGCATTGCAGAAAAGGCTAAGGCTGCCGGCATCGAATCCGTCGCCTTCGACCGTTCGGGTTTCCGTTACCACGGCCGCGTGAAAGCGCTGGCTGATGCGGCGCGCGAAGCCGGACTCAAGTTCTAAGGGAAGAATTCGTCATGGCAAAGATGCAAGCGAAAGTTCAGGCTGACGAACGCGACGACGGCCTGCGCGAAAAGATGATTTCGGTCAACCGCGTGACCAAGGTCGTGAAGGGTGGCCGCATTCTCGGCTTCGCCGCACTGACCGTGGTTGGCGACGGTGATGGCCGCGTCGGTATGGGCAAGGGCAAGGCGAAGGAAGTGCCGGTCGCTGTCCAGAAGGCGATGGAACAAGCCCGTCGCAACATGTTCAAGGTGCCGCTTAAGAACGGTACTCTGCAACACGAAGTGCACGGCAAGCACGGCGCATCGATGGTCCTCCTCGCCCCGGCGAAGGACGGTACCGGTGTGATCGCCGGCGGCCCGATGCGCGCAGTGTTCGACGTGATGGGCGTGCAGAACGTTGTGGCCAAGAGCCACGGCTCGACGAACCCGTACAACCTCGTTCGTGCAACGCTCGACGGTCTGCGCAAGCAGTCCACGCCGGGCGACATCGCGGCGAAGCGCGGCAAGTCCGTCGAAGATATTCTGGGCTAAGGTGGACACCATGTCTGAAAAAACTGTCAAGGTCCAGCTCGTCAAGAGCCTGATCGGCACCCGTGAAACGCACCGTGCAACGGTGCGTGGCTTGGGTCTGCGCCGACTCAACTCGGTCAGCGAGTTGCAGGACACGCCGGCCGTGCGCGGCATGATCAACAAGGTTTCGTACCTCGTTAAGGTCATCAGCTAAGCGGCTGACCAGGACTCAAGGAGTTGATAATGGAATTGAATGATCTGAAGCCGGCTGAAGGCGCGAAGCACGCAAAGCGTCGCGTTGGTCGCGGTATCGGCTCTGGCCTCGGCAAGACCGCTGGCCGTGGTCACAAGGGTCAGAAGTCGCGTTCGGGCGGCTTTCACAAGGTTGGCTTCGAAGGCGGTCAAATGCCGCTGCAACGTCGCCTGCCGAAGCGTGGCTTCACCTCGCTGACGAAGGAATTCGTCGGTGAAGTGCGTCTCTCGGATCTGGAAAAGCTGCCGGTCGACGAAATCGATCTGCTGGCTCTGAAGCAAGCCGGCCTGGTCGGCGAGCTGATCAAGAGCGCCAAGATCATCGCGACGGGCGAGCTGAAGCGCAAGATCGTTGTGAAGGGTCTGGGTGCGACGAAGGGTGCGCGCGCTGCTATCGAGGCAGCCGGCGGCTCTTTTGCCGAGTAACGCGCAAGTTATTTTGCCGTCACTAGCATTTGCATCGGAGAAGGTACTTGGCTAACAGCCCGAGTCTCGCAAAACCCGGTCGCAGCGCGGCGAAGTTTGGCGATCTGCGTCGGCGGGCAGTGTTTCTGCTGCTGGCGCTGATCGTCTACCGTGTCGGCGCGCACATTCCGGTGCCGGGTATCGACCCGGACCAACTGGCGAAGTTGTTCCAGAGCCAGTCGGGCGGCATCCTTGGCATGTTCAACATGTTCTCGGGTGGCGCGCTTTCGCGGTTCACGATTTTCGCGCTTGGGATCATGCCGTATATCTCGGCGTCGATCATCATGCAGTTGTTGGCAATTGTCTCGCCGCAACTCGAAGCGTTGAAGAAGGAAGGGCAGGCGGGGCAACGAAAGATCACGCAGTACACGCGTATCTTCACGGTCCTGCTGGCAACGTTCCAGGCTTTCGGCATTGCCGTAGCCCTGGAAAATCAGCCGGCTCTGGTGATCGATCCGGGAATGGTGTTTCGGTTGACGACGGTCGTGACGCTGGTGACGGGCACGATGTTCCTGATGTGGCTGGGTGAGCAGATCACGGAGCGCGGGCTTGGCAACGGTATCTCGATCATCATTTTCGGCGGTATTGCAGCGGGTTTCCCGAATGCAATCGGTGGTCTTTTCGAACTGGTGCGAACCGGCTCGATGAGCATCATCTCGGCGATTATTGTCGTCGCGCTGATCGCCGCAGTGACGTACCTGGTGGTGTTCATCGAACGTGGCCAGCGCAAGATCCTTGTGAACTACGCGAAGCGGCAAGTCGGTAACAAGATTTACGGCGGTCAATCTTCACATTTGCCGCTGAAGTTGAACATGTCGGGCGTGATTCCGCCGATCTTCGCATCGTCGATCATTCTCTTCCCGGCAACCATCCTGAACTGGTTCAGTTCGGGGTCGCGCACCAGTTGGTTCGCAGACACGCTGCACAACGTGGCCGAGGCCATTAAGCCCGGTCAGCCCGTGTACGTGTTGCTGTACGCGTTGGCGATCGTTTTCTTCTGCTTTTTCTACACCGCGCTGGTGTTCAACAGCAGAGAGACGGCCGACAACCTGAAAAAGAGTGGCGCTTTCGTTCCTGGCATCCGCCCGGGCGATCAAACGGCGCGATATATCGACCGCATCCTCACGCGTCTGACGCTGGCCGGTGCGATCTACATCGTGTTTGTTTGCCTGCTGCCCGAGTTTCTGGTGCTGCGCTGGAACGTGCCGTTTTATTTTGGTGGAACGTCGCTGCTGATCATTGTCGTCGTCACAATGGATTTCATGGCGCAGGTGCAGTCGTACGTTATGTCGCAACAGTATGAATCGCTGCTGAAGAAGGCTAATTTCAAAGGCGGCGGCGTCCCGATGCGTTGAAAGGACTTATGGCCAAAGACGATGTTATCCAGATGCAGGGTGAAGTCATCGAAAACCTGCCTAATGCTACCTTCAGGGTGAAGCTGGAAAACGGCCATGTCGTATTGGGACACATATCCGGCAAGATGCGGATGCACTACATCCGAATCCTGCCGGGCGACAAGGTGACGGTTGAATTGACGCCTTACGATCTCTCGCGTGCGCGGATCGTGTTCCGGGCGAAGTGATTTGAAAAAAGGGTAATATCATGAAAGTGATGGCATCGGTTAAGCGCATTTGCCGCAATTGCAAGATCATCAAGCGCAAAGGCGTTGTGCGCGTGATTTGCAGCTCTGATCCGCGCCACAAACAGCGTCAAGGCTGAACGCCGCGCTTTTGCTTGCGCTTTTTGTTTGAGGAAAAACAATGGCTCGTATCGCAGGGGTTAACATCCCGAATCACCAGCATACTGAAATCGGCCTGACGGCTATTTACGGTATCGGCCGCACGCGCTCGCGCGACATTTGCGTCGCTGCTGGTGTGGCATTTTCGAAGAAGGTCAAAGACCTGAACGACGCAGACCTCGAAAAGCTGCGTGAAGAAGTCGGCAAGTTCATCGTTGAAGGCGATCTGCGCCGTGAAACGACGATGAACATCAAGCGCCTGATGGATCTCGGCTGCTACCGTGGCGTTCGGCATCGTAAGGGCTTGCCCCTGCGCGGCCAACGTACGCGTACGAATGCCCGTACGCGCAAGGGTCCGCGTCGTGCAGCGCAATCGCTGAAGAAGTAAGCGGAACTGACAGTTACAGGAAAACGTAATGGCTAAGGCTTCGAACAACTCCGCGGCGCAACGCGTTCGCAAGAAGGTCAAGAAGAACGTCGCCGAGGGCGTGGTTCACGTTCACGCGTCGTTCAACAACACCATCATCACGATCACCGATCGTCAAGGCAATGCACTTGCCTGGGCAACGTCGGGTGGTCAGGGCTTCAAGGGTTCGCGTAAATCGACCCCGTTTGCAGCTCAGGTGGCGGCCGAATCGGCTGGCCGCGTGGCGATGGAATACGGCGTGAAGAACCTCGAAGTGCGGATCAAGGGCCCCGGTCCTGGCCGTGAATCGGCGGTGCGCGCGTTGCATGGTCTTGGCATCAAGATCACGGCAATCTCCGACGTGACCCCGGTCCCGCACAACGGCTGCCGTCCGCCGAAGCGTCGTCGTATCTAAGACGCTGTTTTCGCTAGCGCCTGTTGCCGCTGGTTCAAGTGACCGGCGAAACAGGCTGCTTGCGCTATTGAATTGACTAAGCCCACCGTTCGACCCAAAGGGTTCGGACTAGCGCGAGTGCGAGCATTCGCGTGATCAATCAACGAAGGAATCAACGTGGCACGTTATATCGGCCCTAAGGCCAAGCTGTCCCGCCGTGAAGGCACTGACCTCTTCCTGAAGAGCGCCCGTCGTTCGCTCGCTGACAAGTGCAAGCTTGACAGCAAGCCCGGCCAGCATGGCCGCACCTCGGGTGCGCGTACGTCCGACTACGGCACGCAGCTGCGCGAAAAGCAAAAAGTGAAGCGCATCTACGGTGTTCTGGAGCGTCAATTCCGCCGTTACTTCGCCGAAGCCGACCGTCTGAAGGGCAACACGGGTGAAAACCTGCTGCAATTGCTCGAGTCGCGTCTGGATAACGTCGTGTACCGCATGGGCTTCGGTTCGACGCGTGCTGAAGCGCGTCAGCTGGTGAGCCACAAGGCGATCACGGTGAACGGCGTCGTGTCGAACATCCCGTCGATGCAAGTGAAGGCAGGCGACGTCGTCGCAGTGCGCGAACAGAAGAAGAAGCAAGCGCGTATTCTCGAAGCGCTGTCGCTGGCTGAGCAAGGTGGCATGCCGAGCTGGGTCGCCGTGGATTCGAAGAAGTTCGAAGGCACGTTCAAGTCCAAGCCGGAACGCAGCGACATCGCTGGCGATATCAACGAAAGCCTGATCGTCGAATTGTATTCGCGGTAATCGGATTAACGGCCGGGGCACCTCGTTGCGTTGCGCAAGGGGGCGTCTCGGCTGTTTATTTTCAGGTTGTTACCGGTCAGCCTTATCGGTGTAACGAGCCGAGGGTATTGAAAAGGAAAACCTATGCAAACCAGTTTGTTGAAGCCCAAGATCATCGCAGTTGAATCGCTGGGCGAAAGCCACGCGAAAGTGGTCATGGAACCGTTTGAACGCGGTTACGGCCACACCTTGGGTAACGCGCTCCGGCGCGTGCTGCTGTCGTCCATGATCGGCTATGCGCCGACCGAAGTGACGATCGCAGGCGTCGTACATGAATATTCGACGCTCGACGGTGTGCAAGAGGACGTGGTCAACCTGTTGTTGAACCTGAAGGGCGTGGTGTTCAAGCTGCATAACCGTGACGAAGTGACGGTTACGCTGCGCAAGGAAGGCGAAGGCGTTGTGACCGCTGGCGACATCGAGCTGGCGCACGACTGCGAAGTGATCAACCCTGACCACGTGATCGCGCATCTGTCGAAGGGCGGCAAGCTCGACGTTCAGATCAAGGTCGAAAAGGGCCGCGGCTACGTGCCGGGCAATGTGCGTCGTTATGGCGAGGAGTCGGCCAAGATTATCGGCCGTATCGTGCTGGACGCGTCGTTCTCGCCGGTTCGCCGCGTGAGCTACGCCGTTGAAAGCGCTCGCGTCGAACAGCGTACCGACCTCGACAAGCTCGTGATGAACATCGAAACGAACGGTGTGATTTCGCCGGAAGAAGCGATCCGTCAATCGGCGCGCATTCTGGTCGATCAGCTGTCGGTGTTCGCTGCACTGGAAGGCACCGAAGCAACGGCTGAAGCGCCGTCGCGCGCACCGCAGATCGATCCGATCCTGCTGCGTCCGGTCGATGATCTCGAACTCACGGTTCGTTCCGCGAACTGCCTGAAGGCCGAGAACATCTACTACATCGGCGACCTGATCCAGCGCACGGAAAACGAGCTGCTCAAGACGCCGAACCTGGGCCGCAAGTCGTTGAACGAAATCAAGGAAGTCTTGGCGTCGCGTGGTTTGACGCTCGGCATGAAGCTGGAAAACTGGCCGCCCGCAGGGCTGGATAAGTAACTCGGCAGTCATCCGGGGCAGAGCCCGCCGCTGTACTGGCAAGGACGCGGATTTTCCTTTAAAATCCGCGTCTTGTCTTTTTTCACTACCGGCCCGTGCACTCGCTACTTTGGTAGATCGAGCGCGATAGAAGAGCTGGATCAAAACTTTGAATCGAAGGAATTAACATGCGTCACCGTCATGGTCTGCGGAAACTGAACCGCACGAGCAGCCACCGTCTGGCAATGCTCCGTAACATGTCCAACTCGCTGATCGAGCACGAAGTCATCAAGACCACGCTGCCGAAGGCGAAAGAACTCCGTAAAGTTGTCGAGCCGCTGATCACGCTCGGCAAGAAGCCGTCGCTGGCAAACCGTCGTCTGGCGTTCAACCGCCTGCGCGATCGTGACTCGGTCACGAAGCTGTTTGAAGTCCTCGGCCCGCGTTACGCTACCCGTCCGGGCGGCTACCTGCGCGTGCTGAAGTTTGGCTTCCGCGTCGGCGACAACGCACCGATGGCTCTGGTCGAACTGCTCGATCGTCCGGAAGTTGAAGAAGTCGAAGTGCAAGAAGCTGAATAAGCTTTGAAGCGCTGATAGCACAGAAGAAAGCCAGGCTCACAGCCTGGCTTTTTTGTTTATGGCGGCAGACGTAGTAGGCGCGCTGGCACAGGCGGCGAAACGCCGCATCCTCGCGTCCACGCGGTCGGGCAGCCAGCGGCGGTCCAAGACCAGGTGATACGATATTGACACGCAAATTGTGCCTGGCTGGAGCTTGCTGTGAACGTGAATGTGACTCTCCTTCTCACGACGGTGCCCGACGCGGCCGCTGCACAGAAGCTGGCCGCGGACGCATTGGCCGCACGCCTGTGTGCATGCGTCACGCAGCTCGGCCCGGTGCAGTCCAGTTACCACTGGCAGGGTCAGCTAGAAACAGCGCAAGAAATCCAGCTGCTGTTCAAGACCAGCGCCGCCCGCGCGCTTGAGCATGCTCGAGCAGTACCTACAGGCAAACCATCCCTACGACACGCCGGAAATCCTGTCATGGCAAGCTGCCGCGTCGGCCGCCTATGGCCAGTGGATCACTTCTGAAACCCAACGTCCCCTACATGTTTAACGGTCTCAACCGACGCGCGCGCCACGCGTTGCGTACCGCCCTCCTCGTTTTCGCGTGCCTGATCCTCGCGCAGTTCGGCTCGCTTGCCCGCGCTTCGGACGACTTCCTCGATCCTGCCGTCGCCTTCAAATTCAGCGCGACCGAGAAGCCCGGCGAGGTCGATGTGACCTACAAGATCGCGGACGGCTACTACATGTACCGCGAGCGCTTCGCATTTGCGGCCCGCAACGGAAACGCGACGATCGGCGAACCGCAGTTGCCGGCGGGTCATATCAAGTTCGATCAGACGTTCAACAAGAACGTTGAGACGTATCGCAACGAACTGACGATCCGGATTCCCGTGAAGCAGGCCGCAGGTGGGTTCGATCTGGCGGTCACATCGCAAGGCTGCGCGGACGCCGGCATCTGTTATCCGCCGATGGAGCGCGTCTACCACGTCAGCGGCGCAGCGCTGCTGCCTGCCGGCAGCGCGGCTGCGCCGCAGTCCACGGCAAACGACGCGCCGTGGTACGAACGCGCCACCAGCGCCGACTACGCGCAATCGCTGCTGCAAGGTGGAGGTTTCCTCGCGATCATCGGGCTTTACTTCGTTGCGGGCATCGTGCTGAGCCTGCTGCCGTGTTCCTATCCGATGATTCCGATCCTGTCGGCGATCATCATCGGTGAAGGCGCGCGGGTCACGCGGGCGCGCGGCTTCGCGCTGTCGCTTGCCTATGTCATCGGGATGGCGCTGGTGTACACCGCGCTCGGCATTGCCGCCGCGCTGGTCGGGCAGAGTCTTGGCGCCTGGCTGCAAAACCCGTGGGTGTTGGGCGCGTTCGGCGTGCTGCTGACCGTTTTCGCGCTCACGCTGATCGCCGGGTTTGACATTGCGTTGCCGCAGCGCTGGCAGGACGGCGCGTCGCACGCGTCGGCGGGACGTTCGGGCGGCAAGTTCGCAGCCGTCGCCGGAATGGGCGCGCTGTCGGCACTGGTGGTCGGCGCCTGCATGACTGCGCCGCTTTTCGCGGTGCTGGCCTTCATCGCGCATACGGGGAGCGCGGTGCTCGGCGGCGCGGCGCTGTTCGCAATGGGGCTGGGGCTTGGCGTGCCCCTGATGATTGTCGGTCTCGGCGCCGGGACTTTGCTGCCGCGCGCCGGCGCATGGATGGACGACATCAAGGTGCTGTTCGGCGTCGTGCTGCTCGCCGCGGCGCTGTGGATCGTGTGGCCCGTGCTTGGAGCAACCGCCACGATGTTGCTCTGCGCGCTCTGGTTGCTGATCGCCGCCGCATGCGTGGGCCTTTTTTCCGCGCCTGGCGTTCAGGCGTCGATATGGCGGCGGCTTGGACGCGGCATCGGCGCGGCCCTCGCTGTTTGGGCGGCCGTGCTGCTGGTCGGACTTGCTGCGGGTTCGTCCGATCCATTGCGTCCGCTCGCCGTGCTGGCGTCGCGGTCGGCGGCGCCGGCCGAGACGTCTGTGGCCGGCGCGCCGCAAACCGCGTCGCACGACGATCTGGCGTTCCAGGCGGTGCGTTCATCGGCGGAACTGGACGGCGCCGTCAAAGCGGCGGCACAGCCCGCCATGCTCGATTTTTACGCGGACTGGTGCGTAAGCTGCAAAGAGATGGAGAAATTCACCTTCAGCGATCCGCGCGTCCAGGCGAAGTTAAAGCAGATGAATCTGCTGCGCGCCGACGTCACCGCGAATAACGCCGACGATCAGGCTCTGCTCAAGCGATTCGGCCTTTTCGGCCCGCCGGGGATTATCTTCTTCGACCGCGGCGGCAAAGAGGTGCTGCGTGTCGTCGGTTACGAATCGGCTGACAAATTCCTGCGTTCGCTCGAGCGGGCGAGTGCGCCGCAGACCTGATCGCACGCAAATCACACGACGATGTGCAACGCGCGGGGCTTACGTCCGCGTAAACGCACAAAAAACGGAGGCGCGACTAAAAGTCCGCCTCCGTTTTCCATTTCTAGCGAGTTCTTCGCTACACCCGCTAACCTAAAACCCAACCCAACTCACTTCTGCGACCGCAGAATCCGCGCCGCATCCAGCGCGAAATACGTCAGAACGCCGTCCGCGCCCGCACGCTTGAACGCGAGCAGCGATTCCATCATCGCCTTGTCGTGATCGAGCCAGCCGTTCTGGGCCGCCGCTTTCAGCATCGCGTACTCGCCGCTGACCTGATAGACGTAGGTCGGGAACTGGAACTCGTCCTTCACGCGACGCACGATGTCGAGATACGGCATGCCCGGCTTGACCATCACCATATCGGCGCCTTCGTTGATATCCGCCTGGACTTCGCGCAGCGCTTCGTTCGAATTCGCCGGGTCCATCTGGTACGTCATCTTGTTGCTTTTGCCGAGGTTCGTGGCCGAGCCCACGGCGTCGCGGAACGGGCCGTAGAACGCGGACGCGAACTTGGCCGCGTAAGCCATGATCCGCGTATGCACATGGTCCTCGCTTTCCAGCATTTCGCGGATGGCGCCAATGCGGCCGTCCATCATGTCCGACGGCGCAACGATATCGACGCCGGCCTCGGCCTGCGCGCGCGCCTGCTCGATCAGGATTTCGACGGTTTCGTCGTTGATTACGTAGCCCGTCTCGTCGAGCACGCCGTCCTGGCCGTGGCTCGTGTACGGGTCGAGCGCGACGTCGGTCAGCACGCCGAGCTCCGGGAAGTGCTTCTTCAGTTCGCGAACCGCGCGCGGAATCAGGCCCGCGGGGTTGGCCGCCTCACGGCCATCGGGCGTTTTCAGCGCCGGCTCGATCGCCGGAAATAGCGACAGCACGGGCACGCCCAGCTCGACGCATTGCTCGGCGACTTTCATCAGCAGGTCGACGGAAACGCGATCGACGCCGGGCATCGACGGCACCGCTTGCCGAATATTCGTGCCCTCGACCACGAACACGGGATAGATCAGGTCGTTGGTGGTGAGAATGTTTTCGCGCATCAGACGGCGCGAAAAGTCGTCGCGGCGCATGCGGCGCGGGCGATAGTGCGGGTAGAAGCTCATGTGGGATAGAAAACGTGAGTGTCTTGAGTGGGGCGGTGACACGAGCGGCACCAACTGCAGGCGGCCACTCGCGGAAACTTTTCAAGACAATGGTATATCATACCGATCGAGCAAGGCGCCTGGCGCTGACCTCCCCGCTTCTCCTCCCTGAGCGGGTGCCTGTCGTTTTTCGATTAGGCTGTTTGACCCGCCGTTAATGCGGCGGGTTTTTTTATGCGCCGACGAAAACGGCGCTTTCCCCGATTCGAAAACCAGGACTCGGCTTACTGCGCGGCGTCCGTTTCGCCTTTGGCGCCGGGGATCAGCCAGCTTTCGACCAATTCATGCGCCTCGTCGATACCGACACGCTTGAGCGCCGAAAAAAGCTGCGCCGTCAGTTCGCCCTGGTAGCCCGCGGCACGATACTCGGCGAAACCCTTCTGCGTTGTGCGCAACGCATTCACACTTTCCTGGCGCGTCAATTTGTCGCATTTGGTCAGCAGCGCGTGAATCGGCTTGCCGGTCGGCGCGAACCACTCGATCATTCGCCGGTCCAGATCGGTCAACGGACGGCGCGAATCCATCATCAGAATCATGCCGCGCAATTGCGAGCGCGACTGCAGGTACGTGGAAAGCAGCGCCTCCCAGTGGGCCTTCGCCGCGCCAGGCACTTCGGCGTAGCCGTAGCCCGGCAGGTCGACCAGATGGGCGACCGGTTCGTCCTCGCGGCCGACCGAAAAGTAGTTGATGTGCTGTGTGCGCCCTGGCGTCTTACTCGCGAATGCCAGCCGCTTCTGATTGCACAGAATGTTGATGGCCGTCGACTTGCCCGCGTTCGAGCGCCCCGCGAAAGCGATCTCGGGCTGAGCGGTGGCAGGCAGATCGCGCAGGTGATTGACGGTCGTGAAGAAGCGCGATTGGTGGAGCAGGAAGGACATGAGCAGGCCAGAATTCGAGACGCCGGGGAACCCGGAGTGGGGACGGGTCAAGCCCGACTGGCGTCTTAGCGATTAGCGAGTTATTGTACAATACGATGGTTTACTGAAAACCTGAGGGGGCCAGCCCGCGTGCCTCGGCGGCTCCTGGCGGTCACTTGGGTCGCCGTCGTATTGTGCAAAACCTCTAAAATCCCACAAGACGAGACAGGGTGTGCGAATGAATCGACTGTGCAAGGCTCTGATGGTGTTTCAGGTAGCGGCAGGTCTTTCAGGTTTGGCAATTCAGGCACGAGCAGCAGATCCGGCAAAGCCGGACATCAACCGGGGGCAGGCAATCGCGGTGCAGGTTTGCGCGTCGTGTCACGGCGCAGACGGTAATAGCGCCGGCGGTGCCTATCCGAAGCTCGCGGGTCAGCATCCCGACTATCTCGTCAAACAACTCAAGGATTTCAAGCTGCAGCCCGGCGCCAAGCAGCCCGTGCGCAACAATGCGATCATGACGGGCATGGCGTCAGCGCTGTCGGATCAGGACATGGTCAACGTCGCTGCCTATTTCGCGACGCAGGCTCCGAAGCCCGGCTATGCGCACAACAAGAACACCGTGCCGCTCGGGCAGAAGATCTATCGTGGCGGTATTGCCGACAAGGGCGTGCCGGCATGTGCAAGCTGTCACGGGCCCACGGGTCAAGGTATTCCGTCGCAATATCCGCGTTTGTCAGGACAATGGGCGGAGTACACGGTGGCGCAGTTGAACGCGTTCACGCAAGGTCCGGGCGCGCGCAATAACAACGAGGCGATGCATGCTGTCGCAACGCGTCTGTCGGACAGCGAGATAAAGGCTGTAGCCGATTACATCGCGGGCCTGCATTAAGAGGTTCGCGCGCAAGTGCAACCGGCCCGTCGAGGCCGGTGAAAAACAAGAAAAGGGTGGGGGCGTCGTATCTACGATCGCCCTTCACCCTTTTTTGCTGTTCAGTCGGAGTATGAATGAGCGTCACCACGTCGGGTTTGCAGTCGAAGTCGGGCAATCGCGTCTTGCGCAGCGTCATCGAAGTATTGAGTTCGATGCGTTTTGCCATTGCGCTGCTTGTGATTCTGTCGATCGCCAGCATCATCGGCACCGTTCTCACGCAGGACGATCCCTACCCCAACTACGTCAATCAGTTCGGTCCTTTCTGGGCCGACATCTTCCGCTCGCTGAGCCTCTACACGGTCTACAGCTCATGGTGGTTCATGCTGATTCTCGGCTTTCTGATGGTGTCGGTGTCGCTGTGCGTGATCCGCAACGCGCCGAAAATGATCGCCGATACGAAGAGCTGGAAAGACAAGGTCCGCGAAGCCAGCCTGCGTGCGTTCCATCACAAGGGCGAATTCGCGGTGCATGGCACGCGGGCGCAGACCGCGGCGGTGCTCGCGAAACTATCGGCGAAACTCGGCTATAAGTTCGTCACGCGGGAGTCCGAGGGCGCGACGCTGATCGCGGCCAAACGCGGCGCGTTGACCAAGCTCGGCTACATTTCCGCGCACATTGCAATCGTCGTGATCTGCCTGGGCGGCCTGCTCGACAGCAATCTGCCGATCAAGCTGCAAATGTGGCTCTTCGACAAGTCGCCGATCCGCGCGAACACGGTCATCAACGACATTCCTCCGGAACACCGTCTGTCGCAATCCAATCCGACGTTCCGCGGTTACGCGTGGGTGCCGGAAGGGCAGCACGTGTCGACCGCGATCCTGAACCAGCCGGACGGCTCGCTGATTCAGGACCTGCCGTTCTCGATCGAGCTGCAGAAGTTCATCGTCGACTATTACTCGACGGGCATGCCCAAGCTGTTCGCGAGCGACATCGTCGTGGTCGATCACAAGACCGGCGCCCGTGTGCCGGCGCGCATCGAGGTGAACAAGCCGTTCGAATACGACGGCGTGTCGATCTATCAATCGAGCTTCCAGGACGGCGGCTCGCAAATGCAGATGACCGCGTTTCCGATGACCGGCGCAAGCGCGGCAACCGCGCCGTTCGGCGGCGCGATCGGCGGCAATGCGCCGTTGAGTTCCGCGACGCCGCTTGCCGACGGCCAGACGGTCGAGTTCACCGATTTCCGTGCGATCAACGTCGAAAACATTTCGAACGCCAACGGCCAGACGGATGCTCGCGGCGTCGCCGCGCACCGCTCGCTGAAGGAAGCGTTCGACGAGCGGCTCGGCTCCGGCGCGAAGACTTCGAAGCCGCTCGAGCTGCACAACGTCGGCCCTTCGGTGCAGTACAAGGTGCGCGACAAGGACGGCCAGGCGCGCGAGTACAACAACTACATGCTGCCGGTCACGGTGGGCGGCGAGCGGTTCTTCCTCGCCGGCATGCGCCTGAATCCCGACGATCCGTTCCGCTACCTGCGCATTCCCGCGGACAGCGGCGGCACCGTCAAGGAGTGGATGAACCTGCGCGCCACGCTGGAAAATCCGGCGGCGCGCGCACAAGCCGCTCGCCGCTTCGCGCAGCGTTCGGTGCCGGAAGCGAACACCGAATTGCAGCAGCACCTGGAAGAAAGCGCGCTGCGCGTGCTGACCCTTTTTGCCGGCGCAGACACAAGCGTCAAGATGCCGAACGGCCAGCCGGTGGGCGGCTTCCAGGCGATCGCCGGATTCATCGACCATTCGGTGCCGAAGGCCGACCAGGAAAAGGCCGCGGGTTTGCTGCTGCGTATGCTGGAAGGCTCGATGTGGGACCTCTGGCAACTGTCGCGCCAGCAAGTCGGCCAACCGCAGGCAGACGCGAACGCGGACGCGAGCCGCTTCGTCCAAAGCTCGATCAACGCGCTATCGGACAGCTTTCTGTATGGATCGCCGGTCTACTTGCAGCTCGATTCCTTCAAGCAGGTGCAAGCCTCGGTATTTCAGCTGACGCGCGCGCCCGGCAAAAAAGTCGTGTATCTTGGCAGCCTGCTCCTCGTATTGGGCATCTTCTCGATGTTCTACGTCCGCGAACGGCGCCTCTGGTTCTGGCTCAAAGATAGTGAGCAGGGCACGCATGTCGTGATGGCAATGTCGAGCGCCCGCAAGACGCTCGACTTCGAGAAAGAATTTGCTCAGACGCGCGACGCGGTCGGCGCCGCGCTGAGCGCGAAACCCGCTGATCCAGCATCCGGCAACGCGGGCGCGCAGTCCGCAAGCTCACAAGATTCGACCCGGTAATACCATGGACTTGACTCAGGTTTCCTCATCCTCTCCTTCCTCGTCCCGGCCTGCCAGGGCGGCCGCGGACGAAGCGCTCAACGCGGCTCAATACGACGAGCGGCCGTTTCTGAAGCGGCTCGGCATTGTCGACTGGCTGTTCGCCCTCGCGATGGTCGCGGGCGCCGGGTTCGCGCTGACGCGCTATCACCCGTTCATGAATTACTACGACAAACTGGTGCTGGTGTGCTCAGTGCCGGTGTTCGTCGTGCTCGGCTGGCGCTGGAAACCGGTGCGTCCGCTGATGGCGGGAATCGCGGCGCTGTCGCTGCTGGCCATCCAGATTTATCACGGCGATCTGAGCCGCGCCGACAACGCGTTCTTCCTGAAATACTTCCTGTCGAGCCAGTCCGCGATTCTGTGGATGAGCGCGCTCTTCGTCTTCGCGACCGTGTTCTACTGGATCGGCTTGCTGTCGCGCTCGCCCACGGGCGGCGCGATCGGCTCGCGCATGACGTGGGTTGCGGTGCTGATGGGGTTTGTCGGTCTGATGGTGCGCTGGTACGAGTCGTATCTGATCGGCGCGGACGTCGGCCATATTCCTATCTCGAACCTGTACGAAGTGTTCGTGCTGTTCAGCCTCATCACCGCGCTCTTCTATTTGTACTACGAGCAGCACTACAACACGCGCGCGCTCGGCGCCTTCGTTCTGCTCGTGATCAGCGCCGCCGTCGGCTTCCTGATGTGGTACTCGGTTGCCCGCGACGCGCAGCAGATCCAGCCGCTCGTTCCGGCTCTGCAAAGCTGGTGGATGAAGATCCACGTGCCGGCGAACTTCATCGGCTACGGCAGCTTTGCGTTGTCGGCGATGGTGGCGGTCGCGTATCTGGCCAAGGAGCGCGGCGTGCTGGCCGATCGTCTGCCTGCGCTCGAAGTACTCGACGACGTCATGTACAAGTCGATCGCCGTCGGCTTCGCGTTCTTCACGATCGCGACGATTCTCGGCGCGCTGTGGGCGGCCGAAGCGTGGGGCGGTTACTGGAGTTGGGACCCGAAGGAAACGTGGGCGCTGATCGTCTGGCTGAACTACGCGGCCTGGCTGCACATGCGTCTGATGAAGGGGCTGCGCGGCGCGGTTGCCGCATGGTGGGCGCTGACGGGTCTGCTGGTCACGACGTTTGCGTTCCTCGGCGTGAATATGTTTCTGTCGGGGCTGCATAGTTACGGCAAGCTGTAATATCCGCCGTTCTCGACCGACAAAGAACCGCCGCGTGTTTCACACCGGCGGTTTTTTTATGGCTGGCGGAATATTTGCGCATCGAATGTGTTTGTTTTATAGAGCGCGCATGGATAGCCCGACGAGCGATCATCACCTGGCCCCGTTAGATGTTTCAACGCAAGGGCCGCAAGGAGCAGCGCGATGTGGATCAAGCGAAGCGACAGGATTCAACTCACCGGCGACGATATCGCTCGCAGCGAAATCACGCCGCAGCACATTTTCGAAAACCGGCGGCGCGTGCTGCAGGCGGCCGGCGCGTTGGCGCTCGGCGGTCTGATCGGCGTGAACGGCGAAGCGCTGGCTGCGTACACGTCGACCGATCCGAAGGCGCAGAAGCTCAGCGCGAAGACCAACGCGAAGTTCATCGCGCTCGACAAGATCACGCCGTTCAAAGACATCACCACCTACAACAACTACTACGAGTTCGGCACCGATAAGTCCGACCCGGCGCAGCACGCGGGCACGCTGCGTCCGCGTCCGTGGAAGGTGAGTGTCGAAGGCGAAATCAAGAACCCGAAGGTGTATGACATCGACGAGTTGCTCAAACTCGCGCCGCTGGAGGAGCGCGTGTATCGGCTGCGCTGCGTCGAAGGTTGGTCGATGGTGATTCCGTGGATCGGCGTGCCGCTCGCGGAACTCATCAAGCGCGTGCAGCCGACCGGCAACGCGAAATACGTGCAGTTCATCACGCTCGCGGATCCGTCGCAGATGCCGGGGCTTTCCACGCCAATACTCGACTGGCCTTATTCCGAAGGCTTGCGCATGGACGAGGCGATGAATCCGCTCACGCTGCTCACGATGGGCGTCTACGGTCAGGTGCTGCCGAATCAGAACGGCGCGCCGGTTCGCATCGTGGTGCCCTGGAAATACGGCTTCAAGAGCGCGAAGTCGCTCGTGAAAATCCGCTTTGTCGAGAAGCAGCCGCCGACGAGCTGGAACACGTACGCGTCGAGCGAGTACGGGTTTTATTCGAATGTGAATCCGAATGTCGACCACCCGCGCTGGAGTCAGGCGACCGAGCGGCGCATCGGCGAGGACGGGTTTTTTACGCCGAAGCGTAAGACGTTGATGTTCAACGGCTACGGCGATCAGGTCGCGTCGCTGTATCAGGGCATGGACCTGAAGAAAAACTTCTGAGCGACATGACGATGGCTTCCGACACTCAATCCGTCGCTCGCACAGAGCGCAACGCGCCGCGAGCGCAGGCTCGCGCAACGCAGACGGCGGGCGCGACGGCGAAACGGCCGAGCGCCGGCGCGCGCTGGGTCGTGCCCGCGAAAATCGCGGTGTTTATCGCCGCGTGGTATCCGCTTGCGCGCATCGTGCTGTTCGGTATGACCGACCGGCTCGGCGCCAACCCGATCGAGTTCATCACGCGTTCCACGGGGCTCTGGACGCTCGTGTTTCTGTGCATCACGCTGGCCGTGACGCCGTTGCGTCGTCTGACAGGCGTCGCGGCGTTCGTACGCTTTCGCCGCATGCTTGGGCTCTACGCGTTTTTCTACGCGACGCTGCATTTCACGACGTACCTGTGGTTCGACAAGTGGTTCGACGTCGCTGAAATCATCAAGGACATTGGCAAGCGGCCGTTCATCACCGTGGGCTTTGCCGCTTTCGTGCTATTGATCGCGTTGGCTGCCACGTCGCCGCGCGCAATGGTGCGCAAGCTCGGCCGCCGCTGGCAGACTTTGCATCGTGCGATCTACGTGATCGGAGCGCTGGCGATTCTGCATTTCTGGTGGATGAAGGCCGGCAAGCACGACCTGATTCTGCCGAAGATCTACGGCGCGATCATGCTGGCGCTGCTGGGCTGGCGCCTGATCGTGTGGCTGCGAGCGCGCAGTTTGAAGCCGCGTTAGACGAGCGCGCGCCGCAAACAAAAAAGGCGATGCCACCGAGGGCATCGCCTTTTTTATTCAATCGCCGGTTGAGACGTCGCGGCGCTGGTTACGCCGGCAAGATCGCTTCGCCCGAAAACAGTTGCTGGACTTCCTCGCGCGCGCGGACCACATGCGCCTGTGTACCATCGACCATCACTTCCGCTGCGCGCGGACGCGTGTTGTAGTTCGAACTCATCGCGAAGCCATAGGCGCCGGCCGAACGAATCGCGAGCAGATCACCCGGCTCCACGGACAGCAGCCGCTCGCGTCCAAGCCAGTCGCCGCTTTCGCAAACGGGACCGACGATGTCGTAGACATGCGCCGGCACGTCGCGCTTAACCGCGGCGTCGATTGCGTGATACGCATCGTACATCGCGGGACGGGCGAGATCGTTCATGGCCGCATCGACGATGGCGAAGTTCTTTTCAGCGCCCGGCTTCAGGAACTCGACGCGCGTGAGCAGCACGCCCGCATTGCCGACGAGCGAGCGGCCCGGCTCGAAGTACACCTCGCGATGGCCGTGGCCGCGCGCCTCGATCCGGTCGAGCACGGTGCGCACGAACTCGCCGATATCCGGCGGCGTCTCGTCGTCGTAAGTAATGCCCAGACCGCCGCCCACGTCGATATGGCGGATCGTGACGCCGTCCTGCTCGATCTGCTCGACCAGTTCGAGGACTTTGTCGACCGCGTCGAGATAAGGCGCGATCTCGGTAATCTGCGAACCGATATGGCAGTCGATGCCGACCACCTCGAGGTTCGCCATGGCCGCGGCCGCCTGATAGGTCGCGCGCGCATCTTCGAACGCGACGCCGAACTTGTTCGACTTGAGCCCGGTGGAAATATACGGATGCGTTTTCGCGTCGACATCCGGATTCACGCGCAGCGAGACCGGCGCCTTCTTGCCCATTTGCTCAGCGACCTGGTTCAGCCGATCGAGCTCCGGTATCGACTCGACGTTAAAGCACTTGACGCCCGCCGCGAGCGCCTCGCGCATTTCGTTGGCATGCTTGCCGACGCCGGAAAACACCGTGTTTTCCGCTTTGCCGCCGGCGGCCAGCACGCGCGCCAGTTCGCCGCCCGACACGATGTCGAAGCCCGCGCCGAGGCGCGCGAACACGTTCAGCACCGCGAGATTGCTGTTGGCCTTGACGGCGACGTGCACGCTCGCGCGACGGCCGGCGCATGCGCCGGCGTACGCGTTCCACGCGGCGGTGAGCGCGGCGCGCGAATAAACATAGAGCGGCGTGCCGAACTGTTCGGCGAGCGAAACGGCGGACACGCCTTCGGCGTGAAGCACGCCGTCGACGTAGTCAAATGCAGGTCGAGTCATGCGAAGGTCTTATTGAGCGGGAGTGGCGGCGGGCTGCGAGGTCGGCTGCGAAGCTGCCTTTGAAGCCGATGCAGCGGAAGCTGCGGACGTAGGCGATGCAGACAGCTCATCTGCCGGTGCAAGCGAAAGCGGCGTGCCGGAAGTATCGGGAATGGAGTCTGAGTCGGCAGCGGTTTCTGCGCCCGGTTTCACTTCATCAGGCGACGGCGGCTGCGTGCGGTCGATCGGCTTGGCCGGCAACGGCGGCACCGTGGGCAAATAGAGCGAACCGCGTTGCCCGCAACCGGTGAGCGAACCGCCGAGCGCGCAACCTGCGAGAATGGCTAAACCCGCTACAATCGCGCGGCCGGGCGCCGCCGCGCGCATCCGAGATACGACTCGCATGACTGTCCCTGAATAAATAATCGATGGAGTTTAGCATGTCCGATAGTGATTACCTGACCCGCGCGGAGGCCGCGCTAGCCGTCATCGAACGCGCTTTGGACGACACCGAGGCCGACATCGAACTCGAGCGCAGCGGCAACGTGCTGACCCTCGAGTTCGCGAATCGCTCGAAGATCATCGTCAACCTGCAACCGCCTATGAGCGAGATCTGGATCGCCGCGAAAGCGGGCGGTTTTCACTACCGTTTCGTCGACGGCGAGTGGCGCGACACGCGCAGCGGCAAGGAGTTTTTCGAGGCGCTCTCCGAATACGCGACGCAGCAGGCTGGCGAACCGGTCCACTTCGAAGCCTGAACGCAGAGTCGGGCTGTCGACGGAAAGAAGGTCAAAAAAAAGCCGCCGCGCATGATCTGCGCGGCGGCTTTTTTCTTTAGCAAGCGGGACGCTATGTCAGTGCCCGCGGAACAGATTCATGATGTCCTGCTTCTCCTGCTCGCCGACCTGTCCCGGCGCGGCGGATGCTGCGCTCGCTTCGTCGAGCGCAGCCTGGCTGATGCCGACCGTCGAGACAAAGCCGTGCCCCGGCGTGAATTCGTCGAAATACAGTTCGGAGCCGATTTCGGTCACGCCATCGGGCTTCGGCATCTTGTAGTCCGGCACGCCTTTGAGCGCGCGTCCCATGTACTCGATCCACACCGGCAACGCGAGGCCGCCGCCGGTTTCCTTGTCGCCGAGACTGCGCGGGTTGTCGTAGCCGATCCACGCAATCGCGGTGAGCGTGTGCTGATAGCCGGCGAACCAGGCGTCGCGCGAATCGTTCGTCGTGCCGGTCTTGCCGCCGAGATCCGTGCGCTTGAGCGCGTTCGACTTCGCGCCCGTGCCGCGCTGCGCGACGCTTTGCAGCAGGCTGTTCATCACATACGCGTTGCGCGGCTCGATAGCGTGCGGCGCGCTTTGCTCGGCGACGAGCGGCTGCGCGTGCGCGACGACGACGCCGCGCGGATCGGTGACTTCGGCGATCAGGTACGGGTTGATCCGATAGCCGCCGTTCGCGAACACCGAGAACGCGCCCGCCATCTGCAACGGCGTGACGAGACCCGCGCCGAGCGCCATCGGCAGATACGCCGGATGGCGGTCCGCATCGAAGCCGAAGCGCGTGATGTACTGCTGCGCGTACTTCGTGCCGATGTGGTTGAGGATACGAATCGACACCAGGTTTTTCGACTTCTGCAAAGCGGTGCGCATGCTCATCGGACCGTCGAAACCGCCGCCGTAGTTCTTCGGCTCCCACGGCTGGCCGCCCGTTTCCGCGGCGCTGAAAAAGAGCGGCGCGTCGTTGATGACGGTTGCCGGACCGAGTCCCTTTTCGAGCGAAGCCGAATAGATGAACGGCTTGAAACTCGAGCCCGGCTGGCGCCACGCCTGCGTGACGTGATTGAACTTGTTCTTGTTGAAGTCGAAGCCGCCGACGAGCGCACGAATCGCGCCGTCCTGCGGCACGACGGAAACGAAGGCACCTTCGACTTGCGGCAACTGGGTGATCGCCCACTCGCCTTCGTCGTTCTTCACCAGACGAATGATCGCGCCGGGCCGCAGCCGCTGATTCGGCTGCGCGCGTGCGCTTAGCGCCGATTGCGCGAAGCGCAGGCCGTCGCCCTGAATGGTCGCCACATTGCCGTCGATAAACGTGGCCTGCACCTGCTTCGGGCTCGCCGCCGTCACGACTGCCGCGATGATTTCGCCGTTATCGGGATGCTCGAGCAGCGCGTCGTCGATGGCCTGCTCGCGGTCGTCCGCGTCCGACGGCAAGTCGATGAACGCCTCCGGGCCGCGATAACCGTGGCGCCGCTCATAGTCCATCAAACCTTTGCGCAACGCGCGATAGGCGACGTCCTGATCGGCGGAGTCGATCGTCGTCACGACGTTCAGGCCGCGCGTGTACGCTTCCTCGCGGTACTGCGCGTACATCATCTGCCGCACCATTTCCGCGACATACTCCGCGTGCACGCTGAACTCCTTGCCGGCGCCCTTCACGACAAGCGGCTGACGGCTCGCTTCGTCGTACTGCTGCTGGTTGATGTAATGCAGCTCGTACATGCGCTGAAGGATGTACTCCTGGCGCACCTTCGCGCGCTTCGGATTCACCACGGGGTTATACGCGGACGGCGCCTTCGGCAAGCCGGCCAGCATCGCGGATTCCGCGAGCGTCAGGTCCTTCAGATCCTTGCCGAAATACACGCGTGCCGCGCTCGCGAAACCATATGCGCGCTGACCCAGATAGATCTGATTCATATACACCTCGAGAATCTGATCCTTGCTGAGCTTCGACTCGATCTTGTACGCGAGCAGCATCTCGTAGATCTTGCGCGTATAGGTCTTCTCGCTGGACAGGAAGAAGTTGCGCGCGACCTGCATCGTGATCGTGCTCGCGCCTTGCGTCGCGTGGCCATTGGTCAGCGCGACGAAGCCGGCGCGCGCGATGCCCGTCAGGTCGACGCCGCCGTGATCGTAAAAGCGCGCGTCTTCAATGGCGAGCACGGCCTTCTTCAGGCTGTCGGGCACGTCCTGAATGCGGACGATGTCGCGGCGTTCTTCGCCGAACTCACCGATCAGCACGTGATCGGCCGTATAGATGCGCAGCGGCACTTTCGGCCGGTAGTCGGTGAGCGCTTCGAGCGAGGGCAGGTTAGGCGTCGCGACCACGAGCGCATAACCGAGCACCAGCAGCACGCACGCGATGCCCGCGACGATCAGGCCAAAAAACCCAAGCAGGAGCTTGAGCCACAACGGGCGTTTGCGCTTAGGCGGCGCGGGCGGCGGAGAGGTGGGAGACGTGGATTGCATATAGGCACCAAAAAACAGTCCCGCGATTATAGCCGCCCCGCTTTTCAGCTTTCGGCATGCTTACTGACAGTTCTTTACAAGTCTCCGCGCCACGTTGAATGAGGCCTCACTGTAGCTGCTTTGACGATCGCCGGCGCGTCGGTTTCGACGACGTTGGCCGTTTGGCTGAGTGTCGCTCAGACGCGCCGATGCGCACAATCCTCCTCGCTGCTCGCGTTCGAATCGTTCGCCGCGCGAGTCTCAGGGAGGGCGTGATGACAATAAGAAGTTCATGGCTGGAAGCTGTGCAGGCGGGTATGCAGCGTTTCGCTGCGGGTATCGACGTGAGTTCGCAGGACGTGCGGCTCGTCGTGGTGAGTCAGCGTGCGCGAGCCTGCGCGTCGTTGCAGATCGAATATGTGCGCACGGTGCCGTTGCCGCCGAATGCAATGGCCGGCATCGAGATCGCGGATCGCCAAGCGGTCTCGCGCGCGTTGCGCGATGCGTTTGCCGATCTGCCTCATTCATGCGCGACGTCCGCATTGCGATGCGCGATGGCGGTGCCCGCGTCCGCGACGCTGACCGCCACGGTCCCGCTCGCACGCCTCGCCGTGCAAAGCGGTGGCGCGGAAGACGGCGGATATGAACTCGCCGAGCTCGAACCGGCGGTGATGAGCGAAGTGGAACGCATCGCGGGACTCGAGCGGCACGCATTGGCCGTCGACTGGTTTGTCGATGACCGGCCGTCGCCGGTTCGTTCGGTGACGATTGCCGCGACCGCGCGTCAGCATATCGAAGCGCGCATCGAATGCGCGGCGGCCGCGGGCATTTCGCTGACCGCGATAGACGGCGAGCCGCATGCCGCGCTGCGTGCGATGCGCTATGCGGCGAGCCGCGAGCTCGATCCACATGAACCTTATGTGGCGTTGTGGATCGGCGCCGACGGCGTGCAAGGCTGGCGTCTCGTCGACGACAGCGTCGCCGCCGAAATGCGCTATCCCGCGCCCGAGCATTCCGATCTCGCCGACGCATTGCGCGATCTGGCGCATGGCCCGGAGTGCGACTGTGCGCTGGTGGGCGGCGAACTCGATCTGCTCGAGGGCGTCGGCTTCTCGATGGCGGATATCGCGGATGTTCTCGGCTGCACCGTGTTGCCGTTCGAGTGCGGCGCATTGGGCGGCGTCGCGCGCAAGCTGAGCGATCCGCTGCTGCACGAACCGGCAGGCGCCGTTGCATTCGGGCTTGCGTTGCGCGGGGTGCTCGAATGAGCGCGGCCGTTTTCGACGCACGACATCTCGGCGCGGCGGCGCAATCGCATGTCGCGCGCGACATGCGCCGGCTGCGCGCGGTGAATTCGTTCACGCCGAGGCTCGGCGGTTTCAATCTGCTGCCGCACAGACAACGCGACGCGCGGCTTGCGCGTCGGCGGTGCGTCCTTCTATGGGCCGCCGCCGCGTTGGCCGGCTGCGCTGCTGTGGTTGCGCTCGCCGGATATCAGATGGTCGAGAAAGCGCGGCTCGATGCGCAGCGCGAGTCAGCCGAGCAGGCGCTTGCGCAGCTCGCCGCTCCGCTGGCCGAGCATACGAAGCTGCTGCGCGCGCGCGACAGGCAACGCGATGAAGCCGCCCGCGCAAAACGTCTCGCCGAGCCGCTCACCTATTTGCGCGATCTGCTCGATGCGCTGAGTTTCGAACCTGGCGACGGTGTGCTGTTGCAGCAGCTTCGCCAGCGCGAGCATGAGACCGAGCTCGTGGCGAGTTCGCGAGCGCACATCGATTCCGCGCAGTGGCTCAAGCGCCTCGGTGCGATACGCGGCGTGGAGAGCGCGGAGATGAGCGAATCGCATCGCGCGTCGGGCAAGGCGAATGCCGCGGCGAGCACTGCCGGCTCAACGGAGTTCGGTGCCCGCCTGCGCTGGGAGCACACCATAAAAAATACGGCCGAGCATGCGGGCCTGGCGGCATCGCCGAAAACGAGCGCCGATCACAGCGGAGGTTTGAAATGAGTACGACGTTTATAGACTTCGGCGGCGCGCAACAGCCAGGTTCCATGCTGGCGCATTGGATCAAACGTGCGCGCGCGCCGCTTCATACGTGGAGCAGGCGTCGCCGCTGGGCGGTTGCGTTGTTGATTGCGCTGGTGGTGTTCGGCCTCGGCGCGCATGGATGGATCGTGGCCGATCTCGGGCGCCTCGAAGCAAGCCGCGCGGCGCTGCATGCGAGCGCGCAGCGTCTCGCGGAGGCAAAGCGTGCGCTTTTGCAATTGCCCGCGTTGCGTCGCGAAGCCGATGCGGCGAGCGGAACGACAGGAGGCGCGTGGCCGTCGCGGGCGCAATGGACTTCGGCGGATGACGTGCGCGTCGTCTCCGAACTCGCTGCGCAAAACGGCGTGATGTTGCTGGCAGTGGAGCCCGGCGCCGCGAGCGGCACGGGCGCACAAAGCGAGCGGCCGTTGCAGCTCTCTGCGCATACCGACTTTATCCATCTGATGTCGTTTCTGCGTGGCTTGACGGAGTTGCCGGTACTGATGGTTCCCGTCGACGT
Organism: Paraburkholderia sp. OAS925; assembly: GCF_040543975.1. Classification (NCBI taxonomy): domain Bacteria; kingdom Pseudomonadati; phylum Pseudomonadota; class Betaproteobacteria; order Burkholderiales; family Burkholderiaceae; genus Paraburkholderia; species Paraburkholderia sp. OAS925. The sequence continues at coordinate 4,196,019 of NZ_JBEUNO010000001.1, read as the reverse complement.
CACAATCAAGCGCGATGCGGCGTCGCTCTCGGTGAACGCGACGCTGCGCGTGTACAGCGGTTTGCGCCCGGCGCCTGTGAGCCTCTCGGTGCAGGAGCTCGCCGACGCAAGCCTTGATTCGGATGACGAAGAAGATGTCGTGTTCTTCGACCCGTTCTCGCCCGCCCAGATGCAGGCCGCGATCGACTTGCCCGGGCTCGCGCAACTGCGCCTTGTTGGATTGCTGCATGACCGTGCGCGCGGTCTGGCGTTAGTCGATACGCCGGACGGCGCAGCGACTGTCGCGTCCGGTCAGCAGATCGGCGACGAGCGCTTCACGCGCTTCGATGCGTCGGGTATCACGCTCGCCCGAGGTGATGCGACGCGCACGCTGCTGCTCGCGGAGGCTTCGTGATGAGCATCAGGAAGGTCTTGTGTGCCGACGCGCGGTCGATTGTGGGCGCTGTTCTTCGCCGTGCGGCCCGCGCATGCTCCGGCTCTGGGCTGCCGATTAGCGTGCATTTCAGCGTGTGCGTCAGCATGGCAATCGGCGTGGCGCTGAGTGCCGGCATCGCGCAGGCGGCGATTCCATCGCTGCCACCGTTGCCTGCCTATCTGCCGCTCGACGAGGCATCGTCGCCTTCCGACGCGCGCTACGATGCCCCGCCGCTGCCACGCGGCACGATCGCCGAGACGCCGAACCCGTTCCGCGACGATTCTCCCGATGACACGGCGGTCTCACACACGACGCCTGCGCTGGCCGATCGAACCCACACGGGCGATGCAACCGACCCCGCCGACGGCTCCGCGCCTCTTGGCCCGCAAGCGGCAGCCTTAAGTCGCGAGGCCGCTGCGACATCATCCGCGCTCGAAGGCCCGCCCGTCCCGTTGCCGCCGCTCGCACGCCTGAGCGGCGCGCCGAAAACCGCCGCCGACGCCTCGCTAGCAGCCGACGACAAGCCGATCTCGCTGAACTTCCAGCGCGCCGAGCTGGGCGCGGTGCTGAATGCGTTTGCGCAATTCACCGGCTTGAACATCGTCGCGAGCGAGAGAGTGCGCGGCGCCGTGTCGCTGCGCCTCGACAAAGTGCCGTGGCGCGTCGCGTTCGACACGCTGCTCGACGTTCACGGCCTCGCGATGGAGCGCCACGGCAACGTCGTGTGGGTCGCGCCCATCGCGGATCTGGCGGCGCGCGAGCGGCAGCGCTACGAGGCCCACGCGCGGGCCGCCGATCTCGAACCGCTCGCGAGCCGCACATTCCAGTTGCACTATGCACGCGCCGAAGACGTGCGGCGTCTGTTGACCGGCTCGGGCAACCAGCGCGTGCTGTCGAAGCGCGGCGCCGTGACCGCCGATCCGCGCACGAATCTGCTGTTCGTGACCGACCTGGAGGGCCGCCTCGCGCAGATAGCCGCGCTGCTTGCTTCCGTCGACCGGCCGACGCGGCAGGTGCTGATCGAGGCGCGCATCGTCGAAGGCGAGCATGGTTTTTCGCGCAATCTCGGCGTGCGGCTTTCGATGGCGGGCACCAGCGCCGACGGCACCACGCGTGGCCTCAGCGGCGGCAAGGACGGGCTGGTCGCCGATCTGTCCGCGCGGCCGATCGCGGGCTTCGACGCCGCCACGGCCGGGCTCACGCTGTTCGCGGCGGGCGCGACGCGGCTTCTGAACATCGAATTGAGCGCGCTCGAGGCCGAAGGGCGTGGAGAGGTCGTTTCCAGTCCGCGCGTCGTTACCGCCGACCGGATGAAGGCCGTGGTCGAGCAGGGCACCGAACTGCCGTATCAGGCGAAAGTCGGGCAGGGCGTGTCGGGCGTGCAGTTCCGGCGGGCCACGCTGAAGCTCGAAGTCGAGCCGCAGATCATGCCGGACGGCCGCGTCGTGCTAGACCTCGATGTGGCCAAGGACAGCGTCGGCGAACAGACCGACGCCGGTCCCGCGATCAACACCAAGCACGTGCAAACCCGGGTCGAAGTGGAAGACGGTGGTACGGTGTCGATCGGCGGAATCTACGCGACGGACGGTCGCGACGATGTGACTCGGGTGCCGCTCCTGGGCAAAATACCGGTTTTAGGCGCGCTTTTCCGCCATCGGGCCCATCGCGACCAGCGCAGCGAACTGGCTGTTTTCATCACGCCGCGCGTCGTTCAGACGAATTGAGGGCACGCGCCCGCCGCGCGAAAGCGGCGGCGCGCAGGCTCGACAAGGCAGCCGCTTTGCCAGTAAGCTGCGGCACGAACCATACCGGATTAGCCAGAGGACACCGTTGCAAGCGCGGGACGCACACGCCAATGTATTTTTTGTAGGGCTCATGGGGGCAGGAAAGACCACCGTGGGCCGGGCCATTGCGCGCCGTCTCGATCGCCCGTTCTTCGATTCGGACCATGAAATCGAAGCGCGTACGGGCGCGCGCATTCCGGTGATCTTCGAGCTCGAGGGCGAAGCCGGCTTTCGCGACCGCGAGGCGAGCGTCATTTCGGAACTCACGGAGCGCGACAACATCGTGCTGGCAACCGGCGGCGGCGCCGTGCTTCGGCCGGAAAACCGCGCGGCGCTGCAAAACCGCGGCGTCGTGATTTACCTGCGCGCGAATCCGCACGATCTGTGGCTGCGCACGCGGCGCGACAAGAATCGTCCGCTTCTGCAAACGGAAGACCCGAAAGCGCGGCTCGAAGCGCTCTACGAAGTGCGCGATCCGCTCTACCGCGAGTGCGCGCATTTTGTGATTGAAACAGGCCGGCCTTCGGTCAACGGACTCGTCAATATGGTTCTGATGCAGCTCGAGATGGCCGGCGTCGCCAAACATCCTGCGTCATAATGGGCCGTATGATTACCGTCAACGTCGAACTGGGCGAACGCGCCTACCCCATCCATATCGGTGCCGACCTGATCGGCCAGACTGCGCTGTTCGCGCCGCACATTGCGGGCAATTCGGTCACGATCGTCACCAACACCACCGTCGATCCGCTCTATGGCGACACGCTGCGCGCGGCGCTTGCGCCGCTCGGCAAGCAGGTGTCCACGGTCGTGTTGCCCGACGGCGAGGCGTACAAGAATCTCGAAACGCTGAACCTGATTTTCGACGCGCTGCTCGGCTCGCGCGCCGACCGCAAGACGACGCTGATCGCGTTGGGCGGCGGCGTGATCGGCGATATGACGGGTTTTGCGGCGGCCTGCTATATGCGCGGCGTGCCGTTCATCCAGGTGCCGACCACGCTGCTCTCGCAGGTGGATTCGTCGGTGGGCGGCAAGACGGGCATCAATCATCCGCTCGGCAAGAACATGATCGGCGCGTTTTATCAGCCGCGAGCGGTGATCGCCGACATCGGCGCATTGCGCACGCTGCCCGCGCGCGAACTGGCGGCGGGCATCGCCGAGGTCATCAAGACCGGCGCGATTGCCGACGCCGGCTTTTTCCGCTGGATCGAGGCCAACGTCGAGGCGCTCAATCGCTGCGAACCCGCGGCGCTCGCGGAGGCGGTCAAGCGCTCATGCGAGATCAAGGCGTCGGTGGTCGCGCAGGACGAACGCGAAGGCGGGCTGCGCGCCATTCTCAACTTCGGCCACACGTTCGGTCACGCGATCGAAGCGGGCCTTGGCTACGGCGAGTGGCTGCACGGGGAGGCCGTCGGCTGCGGAATGGTGATGGCGGCGGATCTGTCCGTGCGTCTCGGCTATCTGGACGAAGCGTCGCGCAAGCGGCTCGTCGACGTGATCGTCGCCGCGCATTTGCCGACCCGCGCGCCCGCGCTCGGCGAATCGCGCTACATCGAACTGATGCAGGTCGACAAGAAGGCGGAAGCCGGCGCGATCAAGTTCATTCTGCTGAAGCGTTTCGGTGAGACGCTCATCACTCAGGCACCCGACGCCGAGGTGCACGCCACGCTGGCCGCCGCCGTCTGATACGCGGACATTCCAGCAAGGCGCCGCGCACGGCGTCGAGCGGCGCCGCCCATGTTTCGGAGAAGCCGGTGACAGACAGGCGCAGCGACGATGTAAAGCAGCAACCCGCCGCAGCCGCGGCCGCGCTCGGCGCGCTCACGCAGGAAGCGCTCGAAGCGCATCTCGCGCCATATGCCGCGCACTCGGCGCATTCGCGCGGGCGCCGCTATCCGGAAGCCCCGCCGAGCGCGCGCACCGAGTTCCAGCGCGACCGCGACCGCATCGTTCATTCGACGGCGTTCCGCCGCCTCGAATACAAGACGCAGGTGTTCGTGAACCATGAGGGCGACCTGTTCCGCACGCGTCTCACGCATAGTCTGGAAGTCGCGCAGATCGCGCGCTCCGTGGCGCGTAACCTGCGCGTGAACGAAGACCTCGTCGAAGCCATTTCTCTTGCCCACGATCTCGGCCACACGCCGTTCGGTCATGCCGGCCAGGACGCGCTGAACGAGTGCATGCGCGAGCACGGCGGCTTCGAGCACAATCTGCAAAGCCTCGCAGTGGTGGACGATCTCGAGGAGCACTATGGCGCGTACAACGGCCTGAACCTGTGTTTCGAAACGCGCGAAGGCATTCTCAAGCATTGCTCACGTGAGAATGCGCGGCGGCTCGGCGCTTTAGGCGAGCGGTTTCTCGAAGGGCGTCAGCCGTCCATCGAAGCGCAGATCGCGAATGTCGCCGATGAAATCGCCTACAACAATCACGATGTCGACGACGGTCTGCGCTCGGGTTTGCTCACCGTCGAGCAACTCGCCGAAGTCGAGCTTTGGCAAACGCACTTCGAAGCGGCGCGGCGCGATTTCCCGCAGATCGAAGGCCGCAGGCTGATTCACGAGACGGTGCGGCGCATCATCAATACGCTGATCGTCGATCTTATCGACACGACCAAGCTGAACCTTGCGCATCATGCGCCCGATTCGCTCGACGCCGTGCGCGCGGCGCCGGCGCTCGTCGCGCATAGCGAGCCGATCGCGGCCCAGGCGGCGGCGCTCAAGCGCTTTCTGTTCAAGAACCTGTACCGCCATTACCGCGTGATGCGGATGGCCAACAAGGCGCGCCGCGTCGTCGTCGGTCTGTTCGACGCGTTCACCGACGATCCGCGGCTCCTGCCGCCCGGCTATCAGTCGACCGACGCCGCGCTGCAACCGCGCCTGATCGCGCATTACATCGCGGGCATGACGGACCGCTATGCGCTGAAGGAGTATCAGCGCCTGTTCGTCATCGACGACAACTGAGCGGCCACGACGGCGACGCCGTAGCGTGCCGCAGTGGCCGCGCGCCTGGCAAGCGCGCGCTCGCAGTAGCCGCGCCTGTCAGCGCACCCGCGAGGCAAACAGCGCGCCTACGATCAACGCGAGGCCGCCGACAATCGCCAGCGTCTGCCACGGATTCTCATGCACGTAGTCGTCGGCATCGGCTAGCGCGACGTTCGCGCGTTCGCGCACGGCTTCGCGCGTGTCGCTTAAACGGGCGCGCGCGTTGTCGAGCTGCTTGCGCAATTTGCCGCGCAGTGCGACGGCGTCGGCCTGCGTGCCGTCCGCCAGGGTGGACTCCAGCTCGGACATCAGCGTGCGCAGTTCGCCTGCAATGTCTTCGGCCGCGTGGCGGCTGTGTCGCGCAATGCGTCGCGCGCGGCGGCTCGTGCTGGTCCAGGATTCGCCGAGGGCGTCTCGCGTATTCGGAAGTGCTGTCATGGTCGCTCCGTCGATGAGGGTGAAAAAGGCCCACGTTCACGGTTGCGTTAAACCTGATCGCAACGCAGGAAACACCAGCAGAACGCAACTTCGGTGCCACAGCCGAATGCTCCGCCCACGGCGGCGCGCGCCGAATTTCCTCAGCACATATTGCCTTCGCGACGGGTCAAATTTACAAACGCAGCGGCAACGGGACGCGCGGCATCGGTAAAGCCGGCGCGGTGGCTCGCCGCGCGCACAAAATAAAAAACGCCGCCATTGGATGAATGACGGCGTTGTTCAAGCCCCGGAAATTCGACTACCCTAATCGCACGGCATAGTTCGATGCCCGCGCGTTGAACGCTGTGCGAAGCGGGCGTTCGGAGCGACTGCAAAAAGCGAGTGTTAAAAGCGGTAACCGATATTGACGTACGTAACGATCGGGTTCAGCTTGATCTTGGTTTCCGATTGCACATTGAGCGTGCCGACCGGCGTCTTCGCCTGCGTGTTCAGTTTGGCCGTCGTGCTGAGCGGCAGGTACGACACCGAAGCGCCTGCGAACCAGTGCTCGTTGAACGCGTAAGTGAAACCCAGATTAAACACCGGCTCCCACGAACTATCCGTAGTGACGCTGGTCGGACCATGCAGGACGTTTGCCTGAAATGCGCCGTTGGTGATCTTCTCGTCGGTGAACCAGATACGGCTCACGCCGATACCGAGATACGGACGGAACGTAGCAGTGGGGGCGTTGAAGTAGTACTTGAACAGCAGCGTCGGGCTCCACTGTTTTGCCTGCCCGATCTTGCCGAATTGTTCGAGGCTGCCGCTGCCGTTCAGGTCGAACGAAGGCGGATAGCCAACCACGAATTCGGTCGCGATATGGTCGGTGATGAAGTAGCCAAGAGCCAGGCCGATGGTGTCGGCCGAACTCAGCGTTGCTCCGGTGTTCGGTTCGGTGATGTTGGTCGGACTGCCGCCGATGCTCGTCACTTTCAGGGGCTTGCTGCTCGATTGAGGCGCAAGATGGAACCAGCCTGTTGTGACGGTAAAGCTACCGGCCGATTGTGCGTATGCTGCCGTTGTCATGCCGGCTAGCATCGCGGTCCCCACTACGGCCTGTTTTAATTTCATATGTGCTCCTCCAAAAAAGGCCCGCTCATTATGAACACAACGTTTGAAACTAACCATACGCGGCGGTTAGAGTTTTCTCCCTAAGCCACGCGCGCTTTCTGGCCTGGCCGCGCCGCGCCGAATCTCCGGCGCATGCGGCTCTTCGGACCTTCGGGTATGTACCAACGCGACTATCGGATACTTCAGCATGGCACGGCTTGCACGTCTTTATGTTCCTGACCAGCCGCAGCACGTCATCCTCCGCGGACTCGATCAGCAGCCTGCGTTCGTCGACGACCAGGACTATGAATTGTTCATCGACTGTTTGAAAGCGGCTTCCCGCGACCATCACCTGTCGATCCACGCTTATGCGTTGATGCCGGGCGCGGTTCAACTGCTCGTCACGCCGACCGAGGAGTCGAGTCTGCCCAAGGCGATGCAGGCGGTGGGGCGCCGCTATGTGGCGCACTTCAACCGTCGCTACGCGCGGCGCGGCACGCTGTGGGAAGGGCGTTATCGCGCCACGGTGATCGAGGGCGAGCGGTACTTTCTGCTGGCGAGCCGCGTCGTCGAAATGTGTCCGGTGCGCATGCAGCTCGTGAGCGCGCCGGAAGACTACCGGTGGTCGAGCTACCGGCATCACATCGGTCTCACGCTCGACAGCCTGATCACCGACCATCCGCTTTACTGGTCGCTCGGCAATACGCCATTCGAGCGGCAACGCGCGTACCGCGAGCTCTGCGAACAGCCACTCGACGAACGCGAGGCAAGCCAGCTTCAGCAGGCCACCTTAAAGGGCTGGGTGCTCGGCAGCGACACGTATCGCGAATGGGCGGCGCGCGCGGCGAACCGGCGCGTGTCTCCGTTGCCGCGCGGACGGCCGCGCAAGGTTCGCGAGACGCCGCAGACGCAATAAACGCAGCGAGCGCCCACGCTCGATAGGCAATCAGAATCAACGGTTTAGGTTTTGAACGGCATTCGGACATGCCGTTTTATTTTGCCCATTTTCGATATGGCACCAATAAAAGCGAGCCGCAATGCACCAAATTGATAATTGGGGATCGAACGCAACGTTTTATTTGCTATTCCGTTGATTCGTCGCGTATATTCCGAATTCCGGCGTTTTTGATATGTGCAGGATGCAGCCTCAGAAGCGCCTTCGCCGTTGCGGGTGTGCACGTGCGGCAATAGAAAAAACGGTTTAACGGCCTGTCCGGCCCCTCACAGACGGTGTCCCCATGAACGATCACCAGCAACCGGTTCACCCGGTTCCCGCCGCGCAAGGGTTGTACGACCCGCAAAACGAACATGACGCCTGCGGCGTCGGCTTCGTCGCTCATATCAAGGGCAAGAAAAGTCACGAGATCATCGAGCAGGGCCTGAAGATTCTGGAGAATCTCGACCACCGCGGCGCTGTCGGCGCCGATCCGCTCATGGGCGACGGCGCGGGCATTCTGATCCAGATTCCGGACGGTTTCTATCGCGAGGAAATGGCACGGCAAGGCGTGACCTTGCCGCCGTTCGGCGAATACGGCGTCGGCATGGTGTTCCTGCCGAAGGAACACGCATCGCGTCTCGCCTGCGAGCAGGAACTGGAGCGCACGGTCAAGGCCGAAGGTCAGGTCGTGCTCGGCTGGCGCGACGTGCCGGTCGATCACACCATGCCGATCTCGCCCACTGTGAAGGCGAGCGAGCCGCTGATCCGCCAGATCTTCATCGGCCGCGGCAAGGACATCATGGTGACCGACGCGCTCGAGCGGAAGCTGTATGTGATCCGCAAGACCGCGAGCCACCGCATCCAGGCGCTCAAGCTCAAGCACGGCAAGGAATACTTCGTGCCGTCCATGTCGGGCGCGCACGGTGGTCTACAAGGGGCTGCTGCTCGCGGGTCAGGTCGGCGTGTACTACCGCGACCTGCAGGACGAGCGCACGGTGTCGGCGCTCGCGCTCGTGCATCAGCGCTTCTCGACCAACACGTTCCCGGCGTGGGAACTGGCTCACCCGTACCGGATGATCGCCCACAACGGCGAAATCAACACGGTGAAGGGCAACGTCAACTGGCTGAACGCGCGTACCGGCGCGATCGCGTCGCACGTGCTCGGCGACGATCTGCCGAAGCTGTGGCCGCTCATCTATCCGGGCCAATCGGACACGGCATCGTTCGACAACTGCCTCGAACTGCTCGTGATGGCCGGCTATCCGCTCGTCCACGCCATGATGATGATGATCCCGGAAGCCTGGGAACAGCACACGCTGATGGACGACAACCGCCGCGCGTTCTACGAATACCACGCCGCGATGATGGAGCCGTGGGACGGCCCCGCTGCAATCGCCTTCACCGACGGCCGCCAGATCGGCGCGACGCTCGATCGTAACGGCCTGCGCCCGGCGCGCTACATCGTCACGGACGACGACCTCGTCATCATGGCGTCCGAAGCGGGCACGCTGCCTATCCCCGAGTCGAAGATCGTCAAGAAGTGGCGTTTGCAGCCGGGCAAGATGTTCCTGATCGACATGGAACACGGCCGCATCATCGACGACAAGGAACTGAAGGACAACCTCGCCAACGCGAAGCCGTACAAGAGCTGGATCGACGCCGTGCGCATCAAGCTCGACGAGATCGAGCCGAAGGCCGAAGACGTCGCGACGGAACGCCGCGAAGCCGCCGCGTTGCTGGATCGTCAGCAGGCGTTCGGCTACACGCAGGAAGACCTCAAGTTCCTGATGGCGCCGATGGCGCAAGCCGGTGAAGAAGCCGTCGGTTCGATGGGCAACGACTCGCCGCTCGCGGTCATGTCCAACAAGAACAAGACGCTCTATCACTACTTCAAGCAGCTGTTCGCGCAAGTCACGAACCCGCCGATCGACCCGATCCGCGAAAACATGGTGATGTCGCTCGTGTCGTTCGTCGGTCCGAAGCCGAACCTGCTCGACACGAACAACATCAACCCCCCGATGCGTCTCGAAGTGTCGCAGCCCGTGCTCGACTTCAAGGACATCGCCAAGATCCGCGCGATCGATCAGTACACGGGCGGCAAGTTCAGCTCGTACGAACTGAACATCTGCTATCCGGTTGCGTGGGGCAAGGAAGGCATCGAGGCGCGTCTCGCGTCGCTGTGCGCGGAAGCCGTCGACGCCGTCAAGTCCGGCTACAACATGCTGATCGTGTCGGACCGCAAGACCGACCGCGACAACGTCGCGATCCCGGCGCTGCTGGCCACGGCCGCTATTCACACGCATCTCGTGCAGCAAGGTTTGCGCACGAGCACCGGTCTGGTCGTCGAAACCGGATCGGCGCGTGAGACGCATCACTTCGCGCTGCTCGCGGGCTATGGCGCGGAAGCCGTGCATCCGTACCTCGCGATGGAAACGCTCGCGCAGCTCGCGGCCGGCCTGAAGGGCGACCTGTCGGCGGAGAAGGCGATCTACAACTTCACGAAGGCGGTCGGCAAGGGCTTGCAGAAGGTCATGTCCAAGATGGGCATTTCGACCTACATGTCGTACACCGGCGCGCAGATTTTCGAAGCAGTCGGCCTCGCTGAAGACCTCGTGCAGAAGTACTTCAAGGGCACGTCGTCGAAGGTCGGCGGCATCGGTTTGTTCGACGTCGCCGAAGAAGCGATCCGTCTGCATCGCGATGCGTTCGGCGACAACCCGGTTCTCGCGAGCATGCTCGACGCGGGCGGCGAGTACGCGTATCGCGTGCGCGGCGAAGAACACATGTGGACGCCGGATGCGATCGCCAAGCTGCAACACTCGGCGCGCAGCAACTCGTATCAGACGTACAAGGAATACGCGCATCTGATCAACGATCAGACCAAGCGTCACATGACGTTCCGCGGCCTGTTCGAATTCAAGCTCGATCCGGCCAAGGCAATTCCGCTCGACGAAGTCGAACCGGCGAAGGAAATCGTCAAGCGTTTCGCGACCGGCGCCATGTCGCTCGGCTCGATCAGCACCGAAGCGCACGCCACGCTGGCGGTCGCGATGAACCGCATCGGCGGCAAGTCGAACACGGGCGAAGGCGGCGAGGACGAAAACCGCTATCGCAACGAACTGCGCGGCATCCCGATCAAGAACGGCGACACGATGAAGTCCGTCATCGGCGACGAAGTGATCGTCGACATTCCGTTGAAGGACGGCGATTCGCTGCGCTCGAAGATCAAGCAGGTCGCATCGGGCCGCTTCGGCGTGACGGCGGAATACCTCGCGTCCGCCGATCAGATCCAGATCAAGATGGCGCAGGGCGCGAAGCCGGGCGAAGGCGGCCAGTTGCCGGGCCACAAGGTGTCCGACTACATCGGCAAGCTGCGTTATTCGGTGCCGGGCGTCGGCCTGATTTCGCCGCCGCCGCACCACGACATCTATTCGATCGAAGATCTGGCGCAGCTCATTCACGATCTGAAGAACGCGAACCCGGCGGCGAGCGTCTCGGTGAAGCTCGTGTCGGAGTCGGGCGTCGGCACGGTTGCCGCGGGCGTTGCCAAGGCGAAGGCCGATCACGTCGTGATCGCGGGCCACGACGGCGGCACGGGCGCGTCGCCGCTGTCGTCGATCAAGCACGCCGGCACGCCGTGGGAACTCGGTCTCGCCGAAACGCAGCAGACGCTGGTGCTCAACCAGTTGCGCGGCCGTATCCGCGTGCAGGCCGACGGTCAGATGAAGACCGGCCGCGACGTCGTGATCGGTGCGCTGCTCGGCGCCGACGAATTCGGCTTTGCGACGGCGCCGCTCGTCGTCGAAGGCTGCATCATGATGCGCAAGTGCCATCTGAACACGTGCCCGGTCGGCGTAGCGACGCAAGATCCGGTGCTGCGTGCGAAGTTCAAGGGCCAGCCGGAACACGTCGTGAACTTCTTCTTCTTCGTCGCTGAAGAAGCACGCGAACTCATGGCGCAACTGGGCATCCGCAAGTTCGACGATCTGATCGGCCACGCCGAATTGCTCGACATGAAGAAGGGCGTCGAGCACTGGAAGGCGAAGGGTCTCGACTTCTCGCGCGTGTTCTACCAGCCGCAAGTGCCGGCCGAAGTCGCGCGCAAGCACGTGGAACAGCAGGATCACGGTCTCGATCGCGCGCTCGATCACACGCTGATCGAGAAGGCGAAGGCGGCCATCGAGAAGGGCGAGCATGTGTCGTTCATCCAGCCGGTGCGCAACGTCAATCGTACGGTCGGCGCGATGCTGTCCGGCACGATCGCGAAGAAGTACGGCCACGACGGCTTGCCCGACGACACAATCCACATCCAGTTGAAGGGCACGGCGGGCCAGAGCTTCGGCGCGTTCCTCGCGAAGGGCATCACGCTGGATCTCGTCGGCGACGGCAACGACTACGTCGGCAAGGGTTTGTCAGGGCGGGCGGATCATCATTCGTCCCACGAACGATTTCCGCGGCAAGTCGGAAGAGAACATCATCTGCGGCAACACGGTGATGTACGGCGCGATCGAAGGCGAAGCCTTCTTCCGCGGCGTGGCGGGCGAACGTTTCTGCGTGCGTAACTCGGGCGCGACGGCGGTTGTCGAAGGCACGGGCGACCACGGCTGCGAATACATGACGGGCGGCACGGTGGTCGTGCTCGGCGAAACCGGGCGCAACTTTGCAGCGGGCATGTCGGGCGGCATCGCTTATGTGTACGACCCGGACAACACGTTCGCGGGCAAGTGCAACAAGTCGATGGTTGCGCTCGATCCGGTTCTGCAGCAGGCCGAACAGGAACGCACGGTCGACCGCGGCCTGTGGCACGCCGGCACCACCGACGAAGCGCTGCTGAAGGGTCTCGTCGAGCGTCACTTCCAGTTCACGGGCTCGCCGCGTGCAAAGGCGCTGCTCGAAAACTGGGACGCGTCGCGCCGTCAATTCGTGAAGGTGTTCCCGACCGAATACAAGCGCGCGCTCGGCGAAATGGCAGCGAAGAAAGCGAACAAGGAAGTGCTCGCCGCCTGAGCGCGGATTGAGCACTGACTGAACGCTGACTAAGCGCTGACTAAGCGCCGACCGCTCCCGCACAGTAGACGTCACCTTTAGCCGTACCCGCCGCCGCTCGACAATCCGATGCGCGGCGGGTCCAGATTACCCCTAGATACAGATAGAGAAGAGAACCACATGGGCAAGGCAACCGGTTTTCTCGAGTTCGAGCGCCGCCACGAGGCGTACGAAGCTCCGCTCACGCGTGTGAAGCACTACAAGGAATTCGTCGCGGCACTCACCGACGACGAAGCGAAGATTCAAGGCGCACGTTGCATGGACTGTGGCATCCCGTTTTGCAACAACGGCTGCCCGGTGAACAACATCATTCCGGACTTCAACGACCTGGTGTTCCATCAGGACTGGAAGACCGCGATTGAAGTGCTGCACTCCACGAACAACTTCCCGGAATTCACGGGCCGCATCTGCCCGGCGCCGTGCGAAGCAGCGTGCACGCTCGGCATCAACGACGACCCGGTCGGCATCAAGTCGCTCGAACACGCGATCATCGACAAAGCGTGGGCCGAAGGCTGGGTCGCGCCGCAGCCGCCGAAGCACAAGACCGGCAAGAAGGTCGCCGTGGTCGGTTCGGGCCCTGCTGGCCTGGCCGTCGCGCAGCAACTCGCGCGCGCGGGCCACGAGGTCACCGTGTTCGAGAAGAACGACCGCATCGGCGGCCTGCTGCGTTACGGCATTCCCGACTTCAAGCTGGAGAAGTGGCTGATCGACCGCCGCATGCGCCAGATGGAAGCGGAAGGCGTGACGTTCCGCGCCAACGTGTTCGTCGGCAAGGCGGACTCGCTGCCGCCGTACATCGGCAACACGGCGAAGGAAACCATCACGCCCGAGCAGTTGAAGGAAGACTTCGACGCGGTCGTGATCGCCGGCGGTTCGGAAACGCCGCGCGATCTGCCGGTGCCAGGACGCGAGCTGGAAGGCATTCACTATGCAATGGAATTCCTGCCGCAGCAGAACAAGGTCAACGCCGGCGACAAGGTCGCGAACCAGTTGCTCGCGAAGGGCAAGCATGTGGTCGTGATCGGCGGCGGCGATACGGGCTCGGACTGCGTGGGCACGTCGAATCGTCATGGCGCGAAGAGCGTCACGCAATTCGAACTGCTGCCGCAACCGCCGGAAGAAGAGAACAAGCCGCTCGTGTGGCCGTACTGGCCGATCAAGCTGCGCACGTCGTCGTCGCATGACGAAGGCTGCTCGCGCGATTGGGCGGTCGCCACGAAGCGCCTCGAAGGCAAGAACGGCAAGGTCGAAAAGCTGATCGCGGCACGCGTCGAATGGAAGGACGGCAAGATGGTCGAAGTGCCGGGTTCGGAGTTCGAAATGAAGGCCGACCTCGTGCTGCTCGCGATGGGCTTCACGCAGCCGGTGTCGCCGGTGCTCGAGGCGTTCGGCGTCGACAAGGATGCGCGCGGCAACGTGCGTGCTTCCACTGAGGGCGACAAGGCGTATTACACGTCGGTGGACAAGGTGTTCACGGCGGGCGACATGCGTCGCGGCCAGTCGCTCGTGGTGTGGGCGATCCGCGAAGGTCGTCAGTGCGCGCGTTCGGTCGATGCGTTCCTGATGGGTCATTCGGAACTGCCGCGTTAAACGTCTGTCTCGCCGCCAGCCAGGGTTTGCAGGAAGAGGTGGAGACGACGACGGTGCTTGCCTCGTGTTAAGCGGGCGGCACCGCCGAGAGCAGTGAGAACAAAGCCGGGCACCTGAGAAGGTGACCCGGCTTTTTAACGTGCGGTTTCTGCGTGCCTTAGTGCCTTAAATTGCGCAGAGACTAGCTACTTCCGATAACGCGCCAACGTCAGCCCGTCCAGATCGATCTCCGGTTCGCGCTGCGTGATCAGATCCGCAACCACACGCGCCGAGCCCATCGACATCGCCCAGCCCGTCGAGCCGTGGCCGAGGTTGAGCCACAGGTTGCCGATGCCCGAAGGTCCGAGCAACGGTGCGCCGTCGGGCGTCATCGGGCGGCGGCCGACCCAGAAATGCGCGGACGTCGGCGCCGCGGCGTGCGGAAACCAGTCGGCCAGCACTTTCATCAGCGTCTGCAACGCCTGCTCGCGCAGCGTCGCGTCGCGGTTGCCGAGTTCCGCCGTGCCGGCCACCCGCAGGTTATCGCCGAAACGCGTGATCGCCGTCTTCAGCGATTCGTCCATGAGCGCGGCGCGCGGGGCCTTTTCGTCGTCGATCACAGGCAGCGTCGCCGAATAGCCTTTCACCGGATAGAGCGGCACCTTCACGCCAAGCGGCGCGAGCAACGCCGCACTGTCGACGCCCAATGCCACGACCACGCCGTCGGCCGGCACCGTCTCCGCGCCGCGCTCGCTTTCGACACGCACCGCGCGCACGACGCCGCCTTCCACGTCGAGCGATGTCACGCGCGTGTCGAAGCGAAAGCGCACGCCATGACGTTCGCAGATGGCGCGCAGTTCACGCGTGAAGCGGGCGCAGTCGCCGGCTTCGTCGTCGGGAAGATGGACGCCGGACACCGGCGTCGCGCGTGCCCAGCGCAGGCCCGGCTCGATGTCGACGCATTGCGCGGCGCTCACTTCCCGATAAGCGATGCCCGCGTCGCGCAGCACCGCGAGCGCCGGCTGTGCGAGTTCGACGTCGTACTCGCTGCGAAAGAGCTGCAGATAGCCCTGGCTGCGGCCGTAATCGAACGGATGACGGCTGCGGAATTCGCGCAGACACTCGCGGCTGTAGTAAGCGATGCGCTGCATCCGCTGCTTGTTGACGCGAAAGCGCTCGAGCTCGCATTCGCGCAGCCAGCGCGCGATCCAGCGCCATTGAGCCGGGTCCAGCGTCGGCCGGAAAATCAGTGGCGAAGCGGGCTTGAACAGGTACTTGAGAATCTTGGCCGGCATGCCGGGCGCGGCCCACGGCGTCACATAGCCGGGCGCGATCACGCCCGCGTTGCCGAAGCTCGTGGCGAGCGCGACGTCCGGCTCGCGTTCGATCAGCGTCACCTCGCAGCCTTGCTGGCGCAGGTAGAAGGCGGTGGCGACGCCGATCACGCCGCCTCCGAGAACAATCGTTTTCATGTGCTGTTATCAGGCAAATCAGCGGCAACGTCGGGTCGCGATCTCAGGTCGCAACTCAGGCCGCCATGTCATGCAGCAGGATGCGCCGCGCCGAGCACCTTGCCCTTCGTCTCAGGCAGGCACAAAGCGGCGACGATCACGAGCAGATAACCCGAACCGGCGACAATCCCCATTGCCTTCACGAGCGACATGCCCTGCGAAAGCGTACCGACGAGAATCGGAAAGAACGAGCCGAAGCCGCGCCCCAGGTTGTAGCAGAAGCCCTGGCCCGATCCGCGAATCGCGTTCGGATACAGCTCCGACAGATACGCGCCCACGCCGGCGAAAATCCCTTGCACGACGATGCCGAGCGGAAAGCCGAGCGCGAGCATCATGCCGTCGGTGATCGGCAGCATCGTGTAGATCATGCCGAGCACGAACGAGCCGATCGCGAACAGGATGAACGACGCGCGCCGGCCGATCTTGTCGCACAGAATCGCGCCGACGATATAACCGGTGAACGAGCCGACAATCAGCACGATCAGATAGCCGCTCGTGTTGAACACCGACAGATGGCGCACGGTCTTCAGATAGGTCGGCAGCCACGTCGTAATCGCGTAATAGCCGCCGAGCATGCCGGTGCATAACGCGCTGCCGAGCAGCGTCGTGCGCAGATGAGGCAGCGAGAAAATCTGCAGGAAATGCGCGGTCTCCAGGCCGCTGTCGCGCGCACGGCGCGTCTCGAGATAAATGTCCGGGTCGCTCACGTTGCGGCGAATGTAGATGATCCACGCCGCGGGCAGGAGGCCGATCCAGAAACAGGCGCGCCACGCGACTTGCTCCGGCAGCAACGCAAAGAACGCCCAATAGACGATGGCCGCGGCCGCCCAGCCGAACGACCAGCTGCTCTGAACGGTCCCGACGGCTTTCGCTCGATGCTGCGGCGAGCGTATCGTCTCGGCCATCATGATTGTGACCACTGACCATTCACCGCCGAAGCCGATGCCTTGCAGCGTGCGTGTCGCGAGCAGTTGCCAGAACGAATGCGTGAAGCCGGACAGAAACGTGAACAGCGCGAAAGTCGCGATGGTCCATTGCAGCACGCGGATGCGGCCGTAGCGGTCGGCCAGAATGCCGGCGAGCCATCCGCCGAGCGCCGATGAAATCAGCGAACTCGTCGCGATCATGCCCGCTTCGCTTTTGCTCATGCCCCACGTCGCGATCAGCGTTGGAATCAGGAACGAGTAGATCATGAAGTCGAACGCGTCGACCGCGTAGCCGCCGAAACCCGCGTAGAGCGTGCGGCGTTCCCGCTGCGTCAATTCGGTGAACCATTGGAGAGAAGGCATGTTTGTTGTGTTCTCCTGGGCTTTTCTTGTGTGCGTGCGGCTCGAGGGGAGGTCTTTGTATTCTACGGGGCGAGGCGTCGTGCGGTCACTTGTGGTCAAAATTGGCAGCAGACGGTAAGCAGGGAGTAAGCAGCCGACAGGAGACGAAATGCCTGGGAGAATGGCTTAAGAAGCGCTTTTTCGCGCGTGATTGCAGCGGGCATATCGGAAGCGCGCGCGGCACGGGCAAAGACCAAGCTGACCGTTGCTTACGAACTAATACGTCGTAACCAAAAAAATATTGGAAACGTTAAACTGCGCCCGCAGCGCTCAGGCTGCACTTTTTTTACTCACCTCGCGCATGACACATCAGATCGCCTAATGCCCGCCACCGCGAAAACCTGTCCGGCAACTCGCCGCCACCTTGTTCCCCCGGCCATGCCCGCGCACTCGCTGGCGGCATGCGCGTCGCGACGGACGTTCCTGAAGCGCTCCGCCAGCGTGCTGCTGGTGTCCGGCGTGGGCAGCTCGCTGCTTTCCGCATGCGGCGGCGGCCTCGGCGACGAGCAGAGCGACACGCCGCGGCTTGCATCGGTGGACAATTTCCGCGATGTCGCGGGCGCTGCGGCCGGCTATCCGACCGTCGACGGCAAGAAGATGCGGCGCGGCCTCTTTTTCCGCGCGAATGTGCTGACGCTGAGCGTGGCCGATCAGACGGAAATGGAGCGGCTCGGCATTGCGAGCGTCTACGATTTGCGCACGCCGGGCGAAGTCGAGCGCACCGCCGACATGCTGCCGCACGGCGCGGTTTCGCAAACGCTCGATGTGCTCGGTGTGCGCGACTTCACGCCGCCGCCTTTCGATTCAGCCGCTGGCGCGACCGCGTTCATGGAGTCGCAGGCGCGCGACTATGTGACCGGCGCGGCGCAGCGGGCGAACTTCGGCGCGCTGCTGCGCCAGCTCGCGGACGGCACGGGCCCGCAGCTCTTTCATTCCAACGCGGGTAAGGATCGCGCCGGCTGGGTCGCGGCGCTGCTGCAGAGCATTGCGAATGTGCCGCTCGACGTGATCATGCAGGACTATCTGCTGAGCAATGTCTACCGCGCGCAGGCCATCAGGTCGCTGAAGGAAACATTGCGCGCGCAGGACGGCGACGCGCTCGCCGCGATTCAGGAACCGTTGCTTGGCGTGCAGGAAAGTTTTCTGCAGGCTGGCTTCGATCAGGTGCAGACGAGCTACGGCACGATGACGCGCTATCTGACTGACGGGCTTGGCGTATCGGAGGCGGCTATCGAGAGCTTGCGGAGCCGGCTGGTTGTTTGATGTGGCGGCGAGGGAGCGGGTTAGGCGCGTGGGCCGAGCGGGCTAGCTGAAAACAGCGGCTGAAGATGCGCGCCAAACGCGCGGGCCGAACGCGCCGGCCGAACACGCAGGTCAAACACGCAGGCCGAACACGCAGGCCGAACAGGCAGGCCGAACACGCAGGCCGAACACGCAGGCCGAACACGCAGGCCAAACACGCAGGCCAAACACGCAGTCAAAAAAAATCCGCCCCGGATACGCGGGCGGACTGAGAAGGGCGGCATCGAGGTTGCCGGGGCCAACTATAAGGCCCGCGGTCATGCGTTAGCCGATGCGGTAAGGCAGCGTAAGCGCGCGCCTTGCGCCGCGCCGCGCAGTGCGATCACGACCGCTACCGCTACCACGAGCCCACCTGTCATGTCGATGTCGACGCAGGCACCGCCACCACCCCCACCGGCAACTCAATACACACTTCCAGCCCACCCTCGGCGTGATTGCGCACGTGGCAACGTCCGCCGCGATCGTGCGCGAGCCGTGCGACGATCGCGAGACCGAGACCGCAATGGCCTTCGCCGCCGCGCGCGGCGTCGAGCCTCACGAACGGTTTCATCGCGGCGGCAATGCGGTCGTCGGGAATGCCCGCGCCATGATCCCGCACGCTGATGACCCAATGTCCGTCGCTGCGCGCGGTGCGGATATCGACGGGCGGCGCGCCATGTTCGAGTGCGTTATCGACGAGGTTGGTCGCCAGCCGATCGAGCAGCGTGCGCGGCAACGTGAACGACGGGCCGGCACGCAGATCCAGCGCGAACAGCCGGGCTTCGCCGCCCGCGTCCTGCGAGCCCGAGCCATCGACGGCGCTGTCAATCACACTGTCACCCACACCATCACTATCCGAAAACTGCTCGCGCAAGAATTCGTCGACCTGAACCGGCGGACCGGCATCGGCGGATTGACCGGCGAACTCCAGAAACTGCTGGACGATGTTAGTCAGCGAATCGACATCGCGAATCAGCCCGGCACGCTCGCTTTCCGCGACCAGCACGCTCGCGCGCAGCTTCAGGCGCGTGAGCGGCGCTTTCAGGTCGTGCGCGACGCCGGCGAGCATGACCGCCTGGTCGTCGCCGGCCTCGTTCAGGCGCCGCATCATGTCGTTGAACGAGCCAATCAGCTCGCGCAGTTCGCGCGGGCCTTGCACGGTCACCGGTTCCGGTCGGCCCGCCCGAACCGAAGACGCGCGCGGCGTCGGCGACGCGCGACAGCGGACGCTGCATCTGCCACACCGCGAACAGCGACAGGATCAACGCGGCGGCCAGCATCGAAATGGCTTCGATCAGAAAGCGCGGCGGCGGCGGCAGATCGACCGGCAGCACGACCCAGTTCGACTTGCCCGGAAACAGCACCCACAGTTGCGGCGGACGCAGATCGTCGACGGCAATCTGGGTGCCTGGCGGAAGCGTCTCACGCAGATGCTGCGTCAACTGAACAACCAGGTGCTCGGTGGGTTCGCGCAGATGGACGCTCGGCGGCATGTTCCAGGTCGGAACCAGATGCACGCGCATGGCCGGCGCGAGCGCGGCGCCCTTGATCGGCTCGCCGTTGATGGCCTGCAGCGCCAGCACGACGCCGCGCGCAAAGCCGTCGATCTCATGGCGCGGCGGCTGCATCACCACCAGCACGAACCAGCCGGCCTGAATCGCCAACAGCACCGCCGTCGAAAGCAACGCCATTCTGCCGAACAGCGTGTTCAGCGGGTTTCTCATGCGTTCGAGGCGGCCTCGTCGGAGAACGGTGTGCCGTCGGCGTCGGGTACGAAAACGTAGCCCTTGCCGCGCACGGTTTGCACGTAGCACGGATTGGACGGATCGTCCTCGATCACGCGCCGCAGTCGCCAGATCGGCACGTCGAGGCTGCGATCGCGGAAGGCGAGGTTGTCGCGGTGCACGAGGTCGTGAATCAGCACACGCGATAACACCTTGTACGGGTTGTTGACGAAGATCTTCAGTAGCGCGAACTCACTGTCGCGCAACGGCAGCTTCGTATCGGCGCGCGACAGCGAGCGTGTGGCGAAGTCCAGTTCGAACGGGCCGAACCTGTACGGCTTGCGGGCTTCCGGCGCGCTCGTGGTCGACGGCCCGCGGCGCCGCAGCACCGTGTGGATGCGCGCGAGCAGTTCGCGCGGATCGAAGGGCTTGGTCAGATAGTCGTCCGCGCCGAGCGATAGCCCGACGATGCGGTCGGCCACCGTGCCGCGCGCCGTCACGAAGATCACCGGAATGTCGTCGCCGGCGGCGCGCAGCGCGGTGAGCGCGCGCAGGCCGTCGGTGTTCGGCATCATGATGTCGAGCACGACGACCGACGGCCGTTCGCGCTCGAGCCGGCGCTGGAGATGGGTGCCGTCATGCAGCACCGACGCGTCAAAGCCGTTCGACTGCAAGAACTTGCAAAGCAGATCGCGTACGACCGGATCGTCGTCGACGATAAGGACCTGTGGATTCATGGCGAAATTCTAGACCGGCGCGCGCGACGCGCGGCCGACTGTTTTCTTACCAATGCTTACCCGATGCGGTGCGAGTTTTTCGGCGCGATTCTGGCGCAATTGGGCGCAATGTTCGCACACGCGAGCGTAAGGCCCGTCAACCAAGGTTCACAGCATATTTCAGCACTGCCGCTTCTGGCAACGCGGGCGCGCGTGCGGGCCTCGCATTCGATGTGCGCACGCGGTATTTCTCGAAACAGTTTGCGCACAACGGCAAGTGCCGGAAAGCACTCGCAACGCGTCGTAAGCACCGTCGAAAAGCGCGCTTTTCTTCGTGCATCGGCGAGGCGTGGGCGGCGAGATGATTCGTCCTGCGATACGTCGCGCCGCACGCCGGCAGAGCTTCAGGCTCTCATCCGGCGCACGCGGTGCGCGACCGACATCTTGCCAAACCCAGCCCAACCAGCGCCATGCGAGGCTCATCATGACTGTTCCCAGCAACCTCAATTCCACCCATTTTTCTTCGATTGCGCCCACCAAGGCGACGGAAAAGCCGGCGTCCAACGGCAGTTCCGCAGCGACAAGCGGGAGCGGCAGCGGCAACGCGCAAGCCAAGGGCTCGGCGACTCAGCCGCAGCCGCAGCCGTCGGTGCCCGCGGGCCTCGTCGGCCATCACGTCAACACGACCGCCTGACGTACCGAGGCGCGCGTGTCGACATCAATAATTTCCGGGCGCGTCGTGCGCGCCGCTGCGTGGCTCGCGCTCGGCGCGGCGCTGTTGCCGCTCGACGGCTGCGCCGTTGCCGCGCTGCCTTGCCGGCTGACCTCGGCGACGCTGAAGATCATCCCGGTCGTCGGCCATGCGGCGGCCACGCCGTTCGACATCTGCTCATCCGCGATCGATTGAAACATGAGACCACAACGGATTGCCTGCGCGCTGGCGCTGCTGTGCGGCACATTCTCGCTGACCGTGCCGGCGCAGCCGGCGGCGCGCGATGCGGGCGCCGCAGCTTCGGCGCCGGCATCGAAGGACGCATTCGCCGACGCCCGCCGACGCGCGCAGGACACGCCATTCGCATTCCGCGGCATTGCGCTCGGCATCACGCTCGATGAATTCCGCGCCGGTTCGAAAGTGCGTGCGACGCCGGTCGGCAGCGTGCCGGTCTGCGAGACGGACGTGCAGGCGGGCGCGCTCGGCATGCGGCTGAAGTCGCACGAGAGTCTGACCGTCGCGTGCCGCTGGGCGCATCGCGACGATAACGGTTGGGCGCTGTCGCAAGCGGTCGTCGACGGTGCGCCGGCGGCCGAGCATGTGCTGCGTTTCGCGCGCATGGAAGGGCAAAGCGCGCTGCGGCTCTACGAGATTTCCTTCGTGATCGACGAAGTCACCGCCGAAGATCTGCGCGACGCGCTCGCGGACCGCTACGGCCCGCCGCGTCATGCGACGCGGAACGTGTCGTCGCCGGGCGCGCTGCCGGTCTACGTGTGGGAAAACGCGGTCAGTTCGATCACGTTGTGTTTCCTGCCGGGCACGCGCAACGGCACGCTCACTTATCTGCTGAAGGGGTCGGACGCGTGGGTGAAGTCCGTCGTGCGGCAGTGGCAGGCGAGCGATGCAGAAGCCGGTTGATGCAGCGGCGCCGATGCGCGGATCAGCACCATTCAGCGAGGGAGTAAACCCGATGCCTACGCTACGTTTTTCCGTCGCGCTATGCGCGGCGGCATGTGTGTCCGCTTGCGCGAGCGGACAGAGGTCGATTGTCGAAACACCGATGGCGCCGCCGCTCGTGTCCGCGCCGCTGAACGTCAACACGCAGGGCGCGATCTATCAGGCGGGCACGCTGATGGTGCTGTACGAGACGCCGCGCGCGCAACACATCGGCGACGTGCTGACGATCCGTCTGTCCGAGTCGTATAGCGGGAACAACAGTTCGACGGCGGCCGCGAGCCGGGCGAGCAGCATCACCGCCGATGCCGCCGATAAATCGACGGGCGCCGCCGCGCGGCTCGCGAGGCTCTTCAACATCGGCTCGGCCAGCACCGAATTCAAAGGACAAGGCAGTCTCACCGACGCGAGCGCGATGACCGGCACGCTCGCCGTGACCGTGATCGGCACGATGCCGACCGGCAACCTGGTCGTGTCGGGCGAAAAGGTGATTTCGATGGGCGGCAACCGCGACCGCTTGCGGCTGTCAGGCGTGGTGAATCCTAAGGATATCGAAACAGGCAACTATGTCGCGTCGAGTAAGGTCGCGAATGCGCGCATCGAGCAGGCCGGCGCCGGCATGATCTCCGACGCGACGACGATGGGCTGGCTGCAGAGAATGTTTTTGAGCGTGCTGACTTTCTGAGGCGTCGTCAACGAACGCGCTCACTGCGCAGCCGCGCCCGCTCCGCGCTCGGCCGCGCCGATCTCGCCGTCCGGCACGAACACATAGCCGCGTCCCCACACCGTTTGCACATAGCGCGGCTCGGACGGATCGACCTCGATCAGCCGACGCAAACGCCAGATCGACACATCCAGACTGCGGTTGCGATGCGTCTCGCTATTGCCGTGCAGTTTTTCGAGCAGTTGCGCGCGCGTGAGCACGGTCATCGCGTGAGTGACGAACACTTTCAGCATCGCGAATTCGCTTGAGCGCAGCGTGATGCGTTCGCCGTCGCGGCGCAATTCGCGCGCCGGGAAATTCACCTCGAAGCGGCCGAAGCGATACGGCGCGCGTTGTTCGGGCGCGCTCGGCGCAATCGAGCCGCGCCGGCGCAGCACCGTGCGAATCCGCGCGACGAGTTCGCTCGGTTCGAACGGCTTGCCGAGATAATCGTCCGCGCCGAGTTCGAGACCGATCACACGGTCGATCGGATCGGCGCGTGCGGTCAGCAGAATCACGGGGATATCGTCGCCCGCCACGCGCAGCGCGCGCAGCGCACTGATGCCGTCGAGCTCGGGCATCATGATGTCGAGCACGACCAGCGCGGGACGCTCGTCCTGAAGCTTGCGCTGCAGCGCCATGCCATGTTCGAGCGTGGCAACCTTGAAGCCGCGCCCTTCGAGATACTGGCTGACGAGCTCACGTACGACGGGGTCGTCGTCGACGACCAGAATGGATTGGTTCATTCAGGTCATCTTAGTGATCCGCGCGCGCGCAGCAAAGCGGCTAACGCTTTCCAATCCTTTCTCGCGTAAGAGAAAGCAACCGGCATGCGGCTAGTTGACCTGCGAGGTCTGAATCGTCTGCCGTGTTTCGCGGCCGAAATCGGTCCGGTCGATCACCATCTTGTCGATCAATCCATTGAGTTTGGTCGACGCCGACGAGAAGCGGTCGCTGTTCAGGCCGCCCGTCTGGTAGCGCGCGGTGACGAGAATGCGGCCACTCTGCACGAGCGTCAAATCGATGACCGACAGATACTGGATCGCGTCGTCGCTGAACGAGCGGCGGCCGTAGTCGATCGCCGCGTTATAGACGAGGCGCGCCTCGCAGCCGGCGGGCGAGGTGCCGGGATTGTAGACATCCGAACGAATGCCGCGGCGATCGAGCGCGAGTTGCAGCGCCGGCACGAAATCGCCGACCGACACAGCAGTGTTCACCTCGATGCAAACATGCCGCACATCCGCGGGACGGCCGCTCACGAAGGTCGGCGACGAATAGTTCGCGGCGATGGCGTAGCCGGCCTGGATCACGGAGCCGGTGGCGTCGGCTGCCTGGATCAGCGTCCACGCGCAGCCGTTCAGTCCGACCGTCAGCGTCGTACAGGCGACGAACCGCGCGCTCGGCCGCCGCAACCTGACCCAGGCCGCGCGAGGGGCTCGCGTCAAAGCGTTAGCGCGTGTGGTGGTCAGGAAGGTCATCAAGCGGAGCCAAATGCGAGAAAGGCAAGCCATGCGGATCGGCTGAGCGAAGCGAAATGCGGCGGAACGCGCATCGTCCTCGACGTGTCTGCATTCAGCGCGCGACGCGCAGCCGCAACTCGTTTTGCCCTTGCACGCTCGCAGTGACATTCACGCGCCGCTCGGCGGTCGTCACGATGAAATGCTGGCGCGTCGGCGTGTTCACGTCATGCACGACGTTCGGAAAGCACGCGGCGATGTCGGCGCCGATTTCCTCGAGCGGATCGTTGACGACACCGTCGGCTTGCCAGTGCGCGCGCCAGTGGCAGTCGTACGCGTGCGCGTTGGCGCGGCAGTCTTCGGCGCTCGCGACGCCCGGCAGTTGCGCGGCCGGTTGCGTGTGCAATTGCTTGTAGTCGGATGCTTCGACGATGTGCCTGAGCGCGGGGCACACGTCGGCGGGTTCGTTCGGCGGCGTGGTTTGCGCGGCATGAGCAAGATGAGCGGCACTTCCGAGCAGCACGGCCGCGGAGAGAGCAAGGCCGAGCCGGTGAATCGAAGGATAAGAGCGGCGATCGAATGACATGAGCGAGAGTCCGTTAGCAGTGGATGGCGTGCGGGCCGCAGGGGACGGCGCGCACGACTATCGTCGCTGTTTCGGGCTCGTTTCAAAGGGCTGAAAAGCTTGCCCGCTTCGCAAATGCTTTCGAGGTGTTCTCGCGTGTTTCGGGATCTTGCCGCGGCTCGCGCGAATGTGAGTACGGGTGCGAGTGCGTTGGCGAACGGCGCGCGGCGGTGTGAATCAGCCGAGCGTCAGTCCGCCGTCGACGTGAATCACCTGGCCGGTGATGTGACGCGCTTCGTCGGAAAGCAGGAAGGCGATCAGCGCGGCAATGTCGGCGGGCTCGGCGATGTGGCCGAGCGGTGTCGATTCCGCGGCACGCGTCCACACGGCGGCGTTATCGGCGCTCGGTCCGCGGTCCTTGCGCGTATAGCCGGGCGCGACGCAATTCACGGTCACGCCATGCGGCGCGAGTTCGGCGGCTGCGGTTTTCGCGAGCGACTCGAGCGCCGCCTTGGCCGCGGCGGTCGCGGCAAACGGCGTATCCGCGCGATAACGATGCGCGACGAACGAACTCAGCGCGATCACGCGGCCGCGCTTCGAGGTTTCCAACGCAGGCGTCGCGCGCTTCACGAGCGCCGCGAAGGCGGCGGGCATCGCGGCGAATGCGGCGCCGAGCACATCGGAATCGAGCGTCTGGAGCGTCTGGCGCTGCGCATGCCCTGCGTTCGCGACCAGTTGATCGAGTGCGCCGAAGTTCGCGAGCGTTTGATGCACCACATGTTCCGCGGCGCCGCGCTCGGCGAGATCGCCCGTCACCGTTGCGCAGGCCGCGCCGTTCGCGCTGCAATCGGCGGCAACCTGCGTGAGACGCTCGCGCGACTCGCGCTCGGCGCCGCGTGCGTGCAGCATCAGCGCGGTGCGCGGCGCGGCGATCCGCCGGGCCAGCGCCGCGCCGATGCCGGAACCCGCGCCGGTGATCAGCACGACGCGATCAAAGCCCGCACTGGCTTCGCTCGCTGCGGCGCTCTCCGGGTTCATGCCGCGACCGCTTCGCCGGCGCGCTCGACTTCGAGCGTTTCGTCATGGAACGCCGCCAGCGATTCGCGATGCGCGACGCTGACGATGGCCGCCTTCGGCAGCCGCTCGGTGAAGAGGCGATAAAGACGCGCTTCGTTCTCGGCATCGAGCGCGCTCGTCGCTTCGTCGAGAAACAGATAGTCGGGCTTGTGCAGCAGCACGCGCGCGGCGGCGAGGCGCTGTTGCTCGCCCGGCGAGAGCACGCGCGTCCAGTGCGCGGATTCCTGCAAACGGTCCGCGTATTGCGACAAGTGGCAGACGACGAGCGCCTCGCGGCATTCGTCGTCCGTATACGTGTCGGCCGCCGACGGATACGCGAGCGCCGCCTTCAGCGTGCCGATCGGCATGTAGCTCACTTGCGGAATGAACATCATGCGGGCGTTGACGGGCGCATCGATCGCACCATCGCCGAACGGCCACAAGCCGGCGAGCGCGCGCATCAGCGTGCTCTTGCCCGAGCCGGACGGCCCGCGCACGAGCCAGCGCGAGCCCGGATGAATCACGATGTCGCGGATGCGCGAGAGCGGGCTGCCGTTCGGAAGCGCGAGCTGGAGGCCGTCGGTGGAGAGCTTGTCGGCGTCGACGAAATGCAGGTTGATGCCGCCGTGCGCGGTGGCCGGCGAGACGGATTCCTTCAGACGCGGCGCATGCACGACCCGCTTGAATTCGCGCAGACGGTTGACCGTGGCGCGCCATTCGACCAGCGTCGAGTAACTGTTGATGAACCACGAGAACGAATCGCTGACCGTGTTGAATGCGCTGGAGATTTGCATCAGCACACCGAACGTGAAGGCGCCCGCGAAATAACGCGGCGCGGCGACGACGAGCGGAAAGATGATCGCGATCTGACCGTAGAAGCTCAGCACGAAGGTGAGCCGCTTCGTGTACTTCATGACCTGCCACCAGTTATCGCGGATGCGGCCGAACAGCGAATGGGCGTTCGTCTTCTCCGTGTCCATGCCGTTGTAGAACGCGATCTGCTCGGCGTTCTCGCGCAGACGGATCAGGCCGAAACGGAAATCGGCCTCGACTTTCTGCGCTTGATAGTTGATCGGCACGAGCGGATGACCGACTTTCTGGATCACGAGCGAGCCGACCACTGCGTACAGCGCGGCTGCCCACACCATGTAGCCGGGAATCTGCAGCGGCACGCCGCCGAGCGTGATGGTCAGCGCGCCGGCCAGCGCCCACAGGATCGTGATAAACGAGACGAGCGTGACGACCGTGGACAGCAGATCGAGCGTGAGCGACAGCGTGGTCGTGGCGAACGACTGCAGGTCGTCGCTGATCCGCTGGTCTGGGTTGTCGGCGAGGCGGTCGCGCTCGATCCGGTAAAACGCGCTGTCGTGCAGCCACTCGTTCAGATAGCGCGTGGTCAGCCACTGACGCCAGCGAAAGCCGAGCATCTGGCGCATATAGCGTCCGTACACCGCGAGGATGATGTAGCCGAACGCGAGCCCGGAAAAGATCATCAGCAGATGCGGGAAGTCGCGTACGTTCTTGGTTTGCAGCGCGTTATAGAAGTCGGCGCTCCAGCGGTTCAGGCGGACGTTGATCCATACCACCGCGAGGTTCATCGCAATGATCGCGATGAGCATCCCCCACGCCGTCTTTTTTTCTTCCGACACCCAGTAAGGCTTGATGAGGCTCCATGCGGAGACTTTCTCGTCGGGCGGCAGCGCGGGGCTGACAGAAGTATTCGTTGTCATGAGCGTCCTGGGAGTGCTGTTCGATTCGGGCCGGTCCACGCGGGCCGACCCCTCGCGGGTCTTCGTATCTGTCGTGTCTTGTCTGTGCATATCTGCGCGGTCACGGCGGCTGACGGCCGGGCGCCGCGGCGACTGCCGATTCTGGCGCGAAGCCCTTAAGCGAAAATTAATTCGCGGCGCCGGCGCGAAGCCGGCAGTCATTGCTGCCGCCTCTGCGCGAGCACCGCCGCGACATAACCGCCGACCGTTCGCGCGATGCCGCGTTTTCCGCGTCATCTCTCGTGGCATTGTGCCAGAGCGCTGGGCCGCTCATCCGGCTAAAGCGTAAGGCGCAAAAGGTGGTGCCGGATCAAGCCGCGTGCGCCGCGATGCGCCGCTCGTTTGCGAGCGCCGCGCCTTTTATGGTCTAATGACCTTCGACGAAACAGGGGTGCTTTGCACTTGAGCGGCGTGATTCTCACGCTGCGGCTGCGAGGCTGAGAGAGACCCTTTGCACCCGATCCGGGTAATACCGGCGCGGGAAGTTTCCGGAAGCAGCCAGTCTTCCATTCCCCGCCGGGCGGCGTACTTCATTGGAGTACGCATGTTGCCTGGCCGGCCTTGCCCGCCGGTTTCGTCCTGGGTACGCGCTTTTTGTCGGCCGTACGGAAAGGACTCGATGACCGCCTATTGTTCAGTTATGTGTTTTGCTCCTTGTCGCGCCGTTCTTGACGCGCGCTGCATTGCTTTTGTCCGTCGTATCGAAGCGGAGCGCGCACGATGAGCCGCGCCGCACAACCCGATTTCGCTGTGCTCGGCGGCGGTCTGTGCGGGCGCCTCGTCGCGTGGCGGCTCGCCGGAGAAGGACATCGCGTGGCGCTTTATGAGCGCGGCGACGCCGACGGCTCGCAGGCTGCCGCGTGGGTCGCGGCCGCCATGCTCGCGCCGCTTGCCGAAGCCGCCAGCGCCGAACTTCTGATTACGCGTCTCGGCGCCGCATCGCTCGAAACCTGGCCGCAAGTGCTGGCCGGGCTGCCCGAGCCGGTGTTTTTCCAGCGCAATGGCACGCTCGTCGTCTGGCATCACGCGGATCGGACTGAGGCGCCGCTGTTCGAAAGACGCGTGCGCTCGAACGCGCCGGCCGAACTGCTGGACGGCGGCTTTGTCACGCTGGCCGGCGCGCAACTCGGTGCGGCCGAGCCTGCGCTCGCGGGGCGCTTCAATCAGGGCTGGCTGCTGCCGCGCGAAGGTCAACTGGACAACCGCCAGGTGCTGCGTGCGTTGGCGGCGGGTCTTGCGCAACGCGGTGTGGAAACGCACTGGAATACGCCCGTGCTCGATGGGGCGCTGCCGCCTGCGCGCATCACCATCGACTGCCGCGGCCTCGGCGCGAAACCCGTGCTGCCGACGCTGCGCGGCATCCGCGGCGAAGTCGCGCGCGTGCACGCGCCCGGCATTAATCTGACGCGGCCGGTGCGGCTGCTGCATCCCCGTTATCCGCTCTACATCGCGCCGAAGCAGGACGATTTGTATGTGATCGGCGCCACCGAGGTGGAAGGCGAGGACATGTCGCCCGTCAGCGTGCGATCCGCGCTGGAGCTGCTGAGCGCGGCGTTTTCCGTGCATCCGGGCTTCGGCGAGGCGCGCATTCTCGAACTGAATTCGCAGTGCCGTCCGACCTTGCCCGATCATCGGCCGGCGCTGTTGTGGGACGGCGCGCAGACGCTGCGCGTGAACGGGCTGTACCGGCACGGCTACATGATCGTGCCCGAGGTCGCCGACGAAGCCGCGCGCTTCGCGGCGGCGCTGCTGGACGGACGCATCGGCGACGCCGACGCGTTCGCGGACTGGCGGCGCGCCGCGCGCTGGAGCGAACTGTTCCACGAGCAGCGCGCGCGGGAGCCCGCATGAGCGCCGGCCGCCGGCGCGACGCTGCGAACGCCTGCGCAATTGCCATCGACTGAACCGTATTCGAACACCATGGACATTCATATCAATCAGAAGCCGTTGTCGCTGCCCGAAGGCGCGACTGTCGCCGATGCGCTCGCCGCGTACGGCGCGCGGCCGCCGTTCGCCGTCGCGCTGAACGGCGATTTCGTCGCGCGCACGCAGCATGCGGCGCGCGCATTGCAGCCGGGCGACAAGCTGGACGTCGTGCAGCCCGTGGCCGGCGGTTGAGCGCGTTGCCGCGCCAAACCAAGCCAGCCGTTCACGCAATCGCAGACGAGCGAACACGACCACGCACGACCACGCACGATCACGAGCAATCGCCGCCCGCCCCGCCTTGCCGGAGACCAGATGATGCAAATGACTTCCCCCCAAACCGCCGACGCGCTCACGCTCTACGGCCAACCCTTCGCGAGCCGGGTGCTGCTTGGCACGTCGCGCTATCCGTCGCTGCAATCGCTGTCCGATTCGATCGACGCCGCGCGCCCCGGCATGGTGACCGTCGCGCTGCGCCGGCAGATGAACGAAGGCGGCGCCGAAGCCGGCTTCTTCGATCTGCTCAAGCGCCACGGCGTGCCGCTTTTGCCGAACACGGCAGGTTGCCTGACCGTCGGCGAGGCGGTGGCGACCGCGCACATGGCGCGCGAAATATTCGAAACCGAGTGGATCAAGCTCGAACTGATCGGCGACGACTACACGCTGCAGCCCGATCCGGTCGGCCTGATCGAGGCGGCGGCGAAGCTCGTCAAGGACGGCTTCAAGGTGCTGCCGTATTGCACCGAAGACCTGGTGATCGGCCGCCGTCTGCTGGACGCCGGCTGTGAGGCGCTGATGCCGTGGGGCGCGCCGATCGGCACCGGCAAGGGCGTGATCAATCCGTATGGCTTGCGAGTGCTGCGCGAGCGGCTGCCTGACGTGCCGCTGATCGTCGACGCCGGGCTCGGCGTGCCGTCGCACGCGGCCCAGGTGATGGAGTGGGGTTTCGACGGCGTGCTGCTGAACACGGCGGTGTCGCAGGCCACGCATCCCGACGCGATGGCGCGCGCGTTTGCGCTGGGCGTCGAAGCGGGCCGTCAGGCGTTTCTCGCCGGACCGATGGCCGAGCGCGAAAGTGCGCACGCGAGCACGCCGGTGGTCGGCATGCCGTTCTGGCATCAGGACGGGAGCGCCGCATGACGCAGACCCTGGCCCTGAAAGACCGCGACCTGTTCTGGCCGCCCGCCGACGAGCTCACCGAAGCGACCGAGCGCATCCGCGCCCGTCTCGGCGACTGGCCGCCCACGCACGCGCCGTGGCGCATCTGCCTGACCGCGCCGGATCAGCCGAATGGCGGCGATCTGATCGTGCTCGCCGATGCCGCGCGGCACGGCGAACAGATGGCGCGCTGGCTCGTGCAGGGTGCCGCGGTGGTCGAGGCCGCCGAGAACAAGGCGACGCTGCATCTCGGAGGCGAAAAGTACCGTCTGGAAGGCCATCTCGCGGAAGACTGGATTCCCGCGCTCGCCGCGTTCCTCGACTGCGGTTTCGATCCGCACGACGCGCTCGTGCTGGCGCTCGCGTGGCGCGA
The DNA here is from genome assembly GCF_040543975.1 of Paraburkholderia sp. OAS925. Classification (NCBI taxonomy): domain Bacteria; kingdom Pseudomonadati; phylum Pseudomonadota; class Betaproteobacteria; order Burkholderiales; family Burkholderiaceae; genus Paraburkholderia; species Paraburkholderia sp. OAS925. The sequence continues at coordinate 4,164,533 of NZ_JBEUNO010000001.1, read as the reverse complement.
CGGCGACGAAACCCGGACCAACGCCGCCGGCGACTCGTTCCCGTGCGATCTGGCTGCCTTTCCGCGTCTTGCCGGTTTGCCGCAAGCGCCGGCGCAGCCGTTCCCGCGCTGCCCCGAACGGCTCGGACTTTATCCGGTGCTGCCGAGCGCCGAGTGGGTCGAACGCGTGGTCGGCTACGGTGTGAAAACGGTGCAGTTGCGCCGCAAGTCCGCCCATCCCGCCGACGAACTTCAGCGCGAGATCGCCCGCTGCGTCGCGGCGGGAAAGCGGCACGACGCGCAGGTTTTCATCAACGATCACTGGCAGGTCGCGCTCGATGCGGGCGCCTACGGCGTGCACCTCGGCCAGGAAGACGTGCACACGGCGGATCTGGCGGCGCTGGCGGCGGCCGGCATCCGGCTCGGTCTGTCGACGCATGGCTTCTACGAAATTCTGAAGGCGCTGCACTTCCGCCCGAGCTATATCGCGTTGGGAGCGGTGTTCCCGACCACGACGAAAGTGATGCCGACCGCGCCGCAGGGCGTCAAGCGCCTCGCGCGCTACGTCCCGCTGCTGGACGGCGTCGTGCCGCTGGTGGCGATCGGCGGAATCGATTTGCAGGTGCTACCCGAGGTTCTCGCGACGGGCGTCGGTTGTGCGGCGGTGGTGCGCGCAGTCACCGAAGCGTCCGATCCGGCGGCCGCCGTTGCCGCACTGCAACAAGCTTTTACGCAATAATCGTCATGATTGGTTAAGGGACAGGGCGCCTCACGGCAACATTTGCATGATGGCCCTATAATTCGGCCTTCCGTGCAAAAGGATTGTCACTCAGTGTCTTCCCCATCCGAGACCTTACTCGAGCTGCGCGACGTCGACTTCGGTTACGGCGACCGGCTCGTCCTGTCGAACCTGAACCTGCGCTTTCCGCGCGGCCAGGTCGTCGCGGTCATGGGCGGTTCGGGTTGCGGCAAAACAACGGTGCTGCGGCTGATCGGCGGTCTGGTTCGCGCGCAGCGCGGCGAGATTCTGTTCCACGGCGAAAACGTCGGCGCGCAAACGCGCGACGGCCTGTACGCGCTGCGCCGCAAGATGGGCATGCTGTTCCAGTTCGGCGCGCTGTTCACGGACATGTCGGTGTTCGAAAACGTGGCCTTTGCGCTGCGCGAGCACACCGATCTCCCGGAGGAACTGATCCGCGATCTCGTGCTGATGAAGCTCAATGCGGTCGGCTTGCGCGGCGCGCGCGACCTGCTGCCGTCGGAGATTTCCGGCGGCATGGCGCGGCGCGTGGCGCTCGCGCGCGCCATCGCCCTCGACCCCGAACTGATGATGTACGACGAGCCGTTCGCCGGCCTCGACCCGATCTCGCTCGGCATCACCGCGAACCTGATTCGCGCGCTCAACCGGGCGCTCGGCGCGACGTCGATTCTGGTCACGCACGACGTGCCGGAGTCGTTCGCGATCGCGGACTACGTGTATTTCCTCGCCAACGGCGGCGTTCATGCCGAGGGCACGCCGGCGCAACTGCGCGCGTCGACTGATCCGACGGTGCGGCAGTTCATCGACGGCGCGCCGGACGGTCCGTTCAAATTCCACTATCCGAGCAGAACGCCGCTCGCGGCGGACTTCGGCGTCGTCGGAGGGCGGTCATGATCGGCACATTGATCTCCTCGGTCGGCCGCGTGGTGCTCGACGGGCTCGGCACGGCCGGCTACGCGACGCGTTTTTTTCTCCGGCTGCTGGTCGAATTTTTCCCGCTGCTGCGCCGTCCGCGGCTTGTCACGAAGCAGATCCACTTCGTAGGTAATTATTCGCTGGTGATCATTGCGGTGTCGGGGCTGTTCGTCGGCTTCGTGCTGGGCTTGCAGGGCTATTACACGCTCAATCGCTATGGTTCCGAGCAGGCGCTCGGGCTGCTGGTCGCGCTCTCGCTCGTGCGCGAACTCGGGCCGGTCGTCACGGCGCTGCTTTTCGCCGGCCGCGCGGGCACCTCGCTCACCGCGGAAATCGGCTTGATGAAAGCGGGCGAGCAGCTCACCGCGATGGAAATGATGGCGGTCGACCCGGTCAAGGTCGTGGTCGCGCCGCGTCTGTGGGCCGGCATTATCGCGATGCCGATTCTCGCGGCGATTTTCAGCGCGGTCGGTATCGCGGGCGGCTATGTGGTCGGCGTGCTGCTGATCGGCGTCGATGCCGGCGCGTTCTGGTCGCAGATGCAAGGCGGCGTGGACGTCTGGCGCGACGTTGGCGCGGGCGTCGTCAAAAGCGTGGTGTTCGGCCTTGCGGTGACGTTCGTGGCGCTCTTCCAGGGCTACGAAGCGCGGCCGACGCCCGAGGGCGTGTCGCGCGCCACGACGAAGACGGTCGTGTATGCGTCGCTCGCGGTGCTCGGCCTCGATTTTCTGCTGACCGCGCTGATGTTCAGTTAAGACTGCGTTGCCTGTTTTGCCGCTGCGGCGCGTCACTGAGCGCGCGCGGCGGCGCGACGGCGGCGCGGCGATTCACTTTGGGATGACGATGAAAAAGACTGCTCTCGACTTCTGGGTCGGCCTGTTCGTGGTGTTGGGTTTCGTGGCGCTGCTGTTTCTCGCGCTGAAGGCCGGCAACATGAGCTCGCTGTCGTTCCAGGCGACTTATCCGGTCAAGCTGAAGTTCGACAATATCGGAGGATTGAAGGCGCGCGCGCCCGTCAAAAGCGCGGGCGTGACGGTGGGCCGGGTCGCCTCGATCGGCTTCGACAGCAACGCCTATCAGGCGCAGGTGACGATCGACATCGACAAGCAGTATCAGTTTCCGAAAGACACGTCGGCGAAAATCCTGACGTCGGGGCTGCTCGGCGAGCAATACATCGGCCTCGAACCGGGCGGCGATACTGAAATGCTCAAAGCCGGCGACACCATTTCGATGACGCAATCGGCAATCGTGCTTGAAAACCTGATCGGACAGTTCCTCTACAGCAAAGCGGCCGATTCGGGCGCATCGAAGCCGGGCGCCGCATCGGTGGCACCGGCGGCAGCACCCGCTCCGGCGCCCGCGGCGGCGGTGCCCGCTTCCGGCTCGGCCGGTCAATAAGGAGAACAACAATGCAGACCTTACAGGCCGGGGGCGCGCGCGTCTTCCGGATGGGTAGACTGGCGGTTGCGGCCGCGATCCTGGCCGGTTGCACGACGGTGCAGACGCCGACCAAGGGCGATCCGCTCGAGGGCCTGAACCGCACCATCTTCACGGTCAACGACAAGCTCGACCAGTACGCGCTGAAGCCGGTCGCGAAGGGCTATGTGTTCATCACGCCGCAGCCGGTGCGCGACAGCGTGACGAACTTCTTCTCGAACATCGGCGACGTCTACATTGCGGCGAACAACCTGCTGCAACTGAAGATCACCGACGGCGTGCAGGACATCATGCGGATCGTGATCAATACGATCTTCGGTGTCGGCGGATTGTTCGACGTGGCCACGCTCGCGAAGCTGCCCAAGCACGACAACGACCTCGGCCTGACGCTCGGCCATTACGGCGTGCCTGCGGGGCCGTATCTGGTGCTGCCGCTGTTCGGTCCGAGCACCGCGCGCGACGCGGTCGGCTCGATCGGCAATTACTATATCAACCCGCTCAGCTACGTCGATCCGGCGGGCTTGAGCTGGGCGCTGTACGGTCTGAACATCGTCAATACGCGTGCGAATCTGCTGAATGCGAGCGACGTGCTGGAAGGCGCCGCGCTCGACAAGTATTCGTTCGTGCGCAACGCGTATCTGCAACGCCGCGAGTATCTGCTGTCGGACGGCAAGCAGTCGCAGGCGCTGCCGAACTATGGCGATGAAGCGCCGCTGCCGAAGTACGAAGACGTCGACGGCACGCCCGCCGGCGCGCCGGCCGGTGCAGTGACCGGAACCGCGGGCGCGGCGGGAACGAGCGGTGCTGCCGCGAAGGCGTCGGCTGCATCCGGTGTGAGCGCCGCGACGCCGCCGCAAGCCGCGTCAGCCGCTGCAACGGCGAACGGCGCCTCGGCGCCCGAAGCGGCTTCGGGCGCGGAAACGCCGCCGCTCGACCTCAACGGCGGTCCGGAAACCACGCAGATTCCGGCGGGTCAACTGGTGCCGCCCACGCGCTTCAACTTGCCGTCGTTCAAGTTGCGATGAGCGTGCCGGCGCGGCCGTAACAGATCGATACGACTCTCGCAGTTTGCGCATGGATTGCCGCTGAACTCGCGTGTTAATGTCGCCTCAAACGGTTGCACTATTTTTTAAGCAAGGCTCGATATGAAAAAATTCTTTCTGATTCCGTTGTTTGCAGCGTTGTTCTCTTTCGTGAGTGTTGGAGCATCGGCGCAAGCCGTCGACAGCAGCGCGCCCGACGTGCTCGTCAAGACCGTCACCCAGCAGGTGATCGACGCGGTGCGCGCCGACAAGTCGATCCAGCAGGGCGACATTTCGCACATCACGCGTCTCGTCAACGAAAAGATCCTGCCGTACACGGACTTCCGCCGCACCACGCAACTGGCGATGGGCCGCAACTGGCGCACGGCGACGCCCGAGCAGCAGAGCCAGGTCGTCGAACAGTTCAAGATGCTGCTGATCCGCACGTATTCGGGCGCGCTCGCGCAGGTGCGCGACCAGCAGATCCAGTACAAGCCGTTCCGCATGAATCCGGACGACACGGACACGGTGGTCCGTTCGGTCGTGATGAACAACGGTTCGCCGATCGAGCTCGACTACCGTCTGTACAAGACGCCGCAAGGCTGGCGCGTGTATGACATCAACGTGCTCGGCGCGTGGCTGATCCAGGCTTATCAGCAGCAGTTCAGCGAGCAGATCCAGCAGAAGGGCGTCGACGGACTGATCCAGTTCCTCACGCAGCGCAATCAGCAACTCGCCGCGGGCAAGCAGTCGTGAGCGAAGTGCTGAGCCCCGTCGCTCAACGGTTCGCGAGCGGCGCGACGCTGACCCACGCGAGCGCGAAGGCCGCGCTCGCGGCGGGTCTCGAGCGAATCGCAGCGGGCGCGGGCGGCGTCGATTGCGCGCCGCTCACGCACTTCGATTCATCGGCGCTGGCCGTGCTTCTCGCATGGCGGCGGGCCGCTCAGGCGCGCGGCGGCGCATTCGAAGTTCTCAATCTGCCGGCCGGGCTCGCGAGTCTCGCGCAAGCCTACGGCGTCGATACGCTGATCGCCGGTTCCATCGAAGGCGCTCGCGCCGCGTGAGCGGTCCGGCGCGCTTCAGCGCCGGCTTCACGCGATTCTGCTCACGTCGTTCGCCAGCTTGCCGTCAGCGCCACACGCGCGCGCACCTGACGCGTTCATCACGCTTCCCGCTATCCCCCGACTGAGATAGGGCCGCCAGGTTTTGCCCTATAATCAAACGTTTTTTGGGCCACGGTTAGGGCAATCCCACCGGCCCCAATTCCGTTTTTTCCAGCACTTTGCGCCCGCCCAGGGCTCCTTTAAGCGCCGCGACGCACGCGGCGCACTGTCATGTCAGCCATAGAAATTCGTAACGTCAAAAAGCGCTACAAGGACTTGCAGGCGCTCAAGGGCGTCAGCCTCACGGTGGAAGAAGGCGAGTTCTTCGGGCTGCTCGGTCCGAACGGCGCGGGCAAGACAACGCTCATCAGCATTCTCGCGGGACTCGCGCGCGCGGACGAAGGCAGCATCGCGGTGCGCGGCCACGACGTCGTGGGCGACTTCCGCGCGGCGCGCCGCGCGTTGGGCGTGGTGCCGCAGGAACTCGTGTTCGATCCGTTCTTCACGGTTCGCGAAACCTTGCGCATTCAGTCCGGCTACTACGGGCTGCGCAACAACGACGCGTGGATCGACGAAATCATGGCCAACCTCGACCTCACCGAGAAAGCCGACGCCAACATGCGCGCGCTGTCGGGCGGCATGAAGCGCCGCGTGCTGGTCGCGCAGGCGCTGGTGCATCGGCCGCCGGTGATCGTGCTCGACGAGCCGACCGCGGGCGTCGACGTCGAGTTGCGCCAGACGCTATGGAAATTCATCTCGCGCCTGAATCGCGAAGGTCACACGATCGTGCTGACCACGCACTACCTCGAGGAAGCCGAATCGCTGTGCGACCGCATCGCGATGCTGCGTCGCGGCGAAGTGGTGGCGCTGGACCGTACCAGCACGCTGCTGCAACGCTTCGCCGGCATGCAACTGTTCGTGCGTTTCGCGCAAGGCGTGCTGCCCGCCGAACTGCGCCCGCTCGAAGCCGAGGGCGGCGCGGGCAACGGCAATGGCCGCCAGCATCTGCTGCGTCTCGCGAGCTATGACGACGTCGAGAAGATTCTCGCGCAATGCCGCGCGGCAGGCTGCACATTCGAAGAAATCGAGGTCCGTAAAGCCGACCTCGAAGATGTTTTCGTTCAGGTGATGAACGGTCCGGAAGTGATCGAGGGGCTCGCATGAGCGGCTATAGCGGTTTCGGCACGCTGTTCTATAAAGAAATCCTGCGCTTCTGGAAAGTGTCATTCCAGACCGTGCTTGCGCCCATCATCACGGCGCTGCTGTATCTGACCATTTTCGGCCACGCGCTGCGCAATCATGTGCAGGTTTATCCGGGCGTCGAATACACGAGTTTCCTCGTGCCGGGCCTCGTGATGATGAGCGTGTTGCAGAATGCGTTTGCGAACAGTTCGTCGTCGCTGATCCAGTCCAAGATCACCGGTAATCTGGTGTTCGTGCTGCTGCCGCCGCTGTCGCACTACGAGATGTTCGCCGCGTATGTTCTCGCGGCGGTCGCGCGCGGTCTCGCGGTCGGTTTCGGAGTGTTCATCGTGACGATCTGGTTTGTGCCCGTCAGCTTCACCGCGCCGCTCTACATCATTCTGTTTGCGATTTTCGGCGCCGCGATTCTCGGCACGCTCGGTTTGATCGCGGGCATCTGGGCCGAAAAGTTCGACCAGCTCGCCGCATTCCAGAATTTTCTGATCATGCCGCTCACGTTTCTCTCAGGCGTGTTCTACTCGACGCATACGCTGCCGCCGGTGTGGCGGGAAATATCGCGGCTCAATCCTTTTTTCTACATGATCGACGGCTTTCGCTATGGCTTCTTCGGGATGTCGGATATCAATCCGCTCGTGAGCCTTGCGATCGTCGCCGGTTTCTTCGTGGTGCTGGCCGTGGTGGCGATGCGCATGCTCGCGTCCGGCTACAAGCTGCGCCACTGACGAGGAGCTTCTCACATGTTGCCGACTCCCGAACAGGTCAAGCAATACATCGCCGCTGGGCTCGCTTGCCAGCATCTCGAAGTCGAAGGCGACGGTCAGCATTTCTTTGCGACCATCGTTTCTCCGAGCTTCGAGGGCAAGCGTCTGATCCAGCGTCATCAACTCGTGTATGCGGCGCTCGGCGACCGCATGCGCGAAGAAATCCACGCGCTCAGCATGAAAACGCTGACGCCCGCCGAATGGCAGAACGCGTAATCTGGAAATTTAGTGCGAATTACTCAGGAAGGACGCGACGCCGGCAGCGGCGCGTCGAACACAATCAAGGCAGTTCCGGCTGAAGTCCGGATCGATCAGGAACACACAGGCATGGACAAACTCGTCATTGAAGGTGGCTACCCGCTGTCGGGTGAGGTCGTTGTCTCGGGTGCGAAGAACGCGGCGTTGCCGATTCTGTGCGCGAGTTTGCTGAGCGCGGAGCCGGTGCAGCTCGACAACGTGCCCGATTTGCAGGACGTGCGCACCATGCTCAAGCTGCTCGGGCAAATGGGCGTGCGTATCGAAAGCGGCGAGGGGCGCGTGTCGCTCGACGCGTCGAAGGTCGACAACCTCGTCGCGCCGTACGAAATGGTCAAGACCATGCGCGCGTCGATTCTCGTGCTCGGGCCGCTCGTCGCACGCTTTGGGCACGCGCGCGTGTCGCTGCCGGGCGGTTGCGCGATCGGCGCGCGTCCGGTCGATCAGCACATCAAGGGCCTGCAGGCGATGGGCGCCGAGATCACGATCGATCACGGCTTCATCGAAGCGCGTGCGGAGCGGCTGAAGGGCGCGCGCATCATCACCGACATGATCACGGTGACCGGCACCGAGAACCTGCTGATGGCAGCCGTGCTCGCCGAAGGTGAAACGGTCATCGAGAACGCGGCGCGCGAACCGGAAGTGGGCGACCTCGCGCACCTGCTCGTGCAGATGGGCGCGAAGATCGAAGGCATCGGCACCGACCGTCTCGTGATCCAGGGCGTGGACAAGCTGCACGGCGCAAAGCACACGGTGATTCCGGACCGCATCGAAGCCGGCACGTTCCTGTGCGCGGTGGCGGCGGCCGGCGGCGACGTCACGCTGAAGAACGTGCGTCCGCAGACTCTGGACGCGGTGACCGCCAAGCTGCGCGAAGCGGGCGTGACGATCGACGAAGGCGACGACTGGATGCGCGTGCGCATGGACAAGCGTCCGAGCGCGGTGTCGTTCCGCACGTCCGAATATCCGGCGTTTCCGACCGACATGCAGGCGCAGTTCATGGCGCTGAACACGGTCGCGGACGGCAAGGCGCAGGTCGTCGAGACGATCTTCGAGAACCGCTTCATGCACGTGCAGGAGCTGAACCGCCTCGGCGCCAACATCACGACCGACGGCAAGACCGCGCTCGTGACGGGCGTCGAAAACCTGTCGGGCGCGAAGGTCATGGCGACGGATCTGCGCGCGTCGGCGAGCCTTGTGATTGCCGCGTTGCGCGCGGAAGGCGAGACGCTGATCGACCGTATCTATCACCTGGATCGCGGCTACGACCGGATGGAAACCAAGCTCAACGCGATCGGCGCGAAGGTGCGGCGCATTGCCGGGAGCCAGGCATGAGTTCGATGCCGCAAACGTCGAGCTCGCCGGCGGTCAGCGCGCCGTTGACGCTGGCTTTGTCGAAGGGGCGTATCTTTGAAGAAACGCTGCCGCTGCTCGCCGCGGCCGGCATCGAAGTCGCCGAAGATCCGGAAAGCTCGCGCAAGCTGATCCTGCCGACCACCGACGCGAACCTGCGCGTGATCATCGTTCGCGCGACCGACGTGCCGACCTACGTCGAATACGGCGCGGCGGACTTCGGCGTGGCGGGCAAAGACGTGCTGCTCGAACACGGCGGCAGCGGGCTGTATCAGCCGGTGGACCTGGACATCGCGCGTTGCCGCATGTCGGTCGCCGTTGCGGCGGGTTTCGATTATGCGAACGCGGTGCGCCAGGGCGCCCGCTTGCGCGTCGCGACCAAGTACGTCGAGACCGCACGCGAGCATTTCGCCGCCAAGGGCGTGCACGTCGACCTGATCAAGCTGTATGGTTCGATGGAGCTCGCGCCGCTCGTCGGTCTCGCGGATGCGATCGTCGATCTGGTGAGTTCGGGCAATACGTTGCGCGCCAACCATCTGGTGGAGGTGGAGGAAGTCATGCAGATTTCATCGCGCCTCGTGGTGAACCAGGCGGCGTTGAAGCTCAAGCGCGCTGCGTTGCGGCCGATTCTCGACGCGTTCGAACGCGCGACCAAAGCCGGCGTTGCGGCGGCCTGACATCCGCATCGAATCAGTCTGACCTTGCTTTAAAGCGCGCCTTACCGAAACGGATACCCGTATGTCTATCAAGATTCGCAAACTCGATTCCACGGCTCGCGACTTCCAGAAGTCGCTGCACGCGGTGCTCGCGTTCGAGGCGAGCGAAGACGAAGCAATCGAGCGCTCGGTCGCGCAGATCCTGAACGACGTGAAGGCGCGCGGCGACGCGGCGGTGCTGGAATACACGAACCGCTTCGACCGGCTCGACGCGAAGAGCGTCGCGGCGCTGGAGCTGCCTATCTCCGAGCTGGAAGCGGCGCTCGAAAGTTTGGAGCCGAAGCGCCGCGCGGCGCTCGAAGCGGCGGCGGCGCGCGTGCGCGGCTATCATGAGAAGCAGAAGATCGAGTGCGGCAGCCATAGCTGGCAGTACACGGAAGCAGACGGCACCGTGCTCGGCCAGAAGGTCACGCCGCTCGATCGCGCGGGTATCTACGTGCCGGGCGGCAAGGCGGCGTATCCGTCGTCGGTGCTGATGAATGCGATTCCGGCGCGCGTGGCCGGCGTGCGCGAGATCGTCATGGTGGTGCCCACGCCGGACGGCGTGAAGAATCCGCTCGTGCTGGCGGCGGCGTTGCTCGGCGGCGTGGATCGCGTGTTCACGATCGGCGGCGCGCAGGCTGTAGGCGCGCTCGCGTACGGCACCGAAACCGTACCGGCCGTCGACAAGATTTGCGGCCCCGGCAACGCGTATGTCGCGTCGGCCAAGCGGCGTGTGTTCGGCACGGTCGGCATCGACATGATCGCCGGGCCGTCGGAAATTCTCGTGTTGTGCGACGGGACGACCGATCCGCGCTGGGTCGCGATGGACCTGTTCTCGCAAGCCGAGCACGACGAACTCGCGCAGTCCATTCTGCTGTGTCCGGACGACGCGTTCATTGGCCGCGTGAAGGACGCCATCGACGAACTGCTGCCCACCATGCCGCGCCGCGACGTGATTCAGGCATCGCTCGAAGGGCGCGGCGCGCTCGTCAAGGTGCGCGACATGGCCGAAGCCTGCGCGATCGCCAACGACATCGCGCCGGAACACCTTGAGATATCGGCGCTGGAGCCGCATCAATGGGGACAACTGATCCGCCATGCGGGCGCGATCTTCCTCGGCCGCTATACGAGCGAGAGCCTCGGCGACTACTGCGCGGGACCGAACCACGTTCTGCCTACGTCGCGTACCGCACGGTTCTCGTCGCCGCTCGGCGTCTATGATTTCTTCAAGCGTTCGAGCGTGATCGAAGTGAGCGCGGAAGGCGCGCAGACGCTCGGCGAAATTGCCGCCGAACTCGCTTACGGCGAAGGCTTGCAGGCCCACGCCCGCAGCGCCGAGTACCGGATGCGGCAAGGCGGTTGAGGGGATCGGGGCTCAGTCGCTCCACCGCTGCGCGCCTTGCCCCGCATAAGCCGTTCGGCGAATCGCCGCCTCATAACAAGAACGAACAACAAACGCACAACACAGACCAACCCGGCGCGGCGAGCCTGCCGCGCAACGAGGCGTGTCCGCAGCGTCCCATGCGCCTTGCATGCGACGCGCGCGGCCCGGCCCACTGACTTATGACGACACCTCAAGACATCATCCGCCACGACGTGCTCGCGATGACGAGCTATCCGGTACCCGACGCCACCGGCTACATCAAGCTCGACGCAATGGAGAACCCGTTTTCGCTGCCGCCGACGCTGGCCGCGCATCTCGGCGAGCATCTGGCGGGCGTCGCGCTGAACCGCTATCCGGCGCCGCGTCCGGAAGCGCTCATCGAGAAGATCAAACGCACGATGGGCGTGCCGGCCGGTTGCGATGTGCTGCTCGGCAACGGCTCGGACGAGATCATCAGCATGCTCTCGATTGCCTGCGCGAAGCCGGGCGCCAAGGTGCTCGCGCCCGTGCCGGGCTTCGTCATGTATCAGATGTCGGCGAAGCTGGCGAACCTCGAATTCGTCGGCGTGCCGCTGAACAGCGACTTCACGCTCGATACCGAAGCGATGCTCGCGGCCATCGCCGAACACCAGCCCGCGGTTGTGTATCTCGCGTATCCGAACAATCCGACCGGCACGCTCTTTAACGACGCCGACATGGAGCGCATCATCGCCGCGGCGACGAAGAGCCTGGTCGTAATCGACGAGGCTTATCAGCCGTTTGCGCAGCGAAGCTGGCTGCCGCGCGCCGACGCGTTCGACAACGTGGTGGTGATGCGCACGGTGTCGAAGCTGGGTCTCGCCGGCATCCGCCTCGGCTATCTGGTTGGCAAGCCCGCGTGGCTTAACGAACTCGACAAGGTGCGCCCGCCGTACAACACCAACGTGCTGACCCAGGCGGCCGCGGATTTCCTGCTCGATCACGTCGACGTGCTCGACTCGCAGGCGGCGAAATTGCGCGACGAGCGTACGAAACTCGCAGACGCCGTCGCTCAATTGCCCGGTGCCGAAGTGTTTCCGAGCGCCGGCAATTTTCTGCTGGTGCGCGTGCCCGACGCGTCGATTCTGTTCGAAACCCTGCTCACGTCGCGGGTTCTGGTCAAAAACGTGAGTAAAATGCACCCATTGCTGGCGAATTGCGTGCGTTTGACCGTTGGTTCTCCCGACGAAAACGCCCAGTTGCTTGCCGCGCTGAAGCTCGTATTGCACTGAGCGTGCAATAAGCGTGCATTAAGCGGCGGCTCGCCGCTCCCCTCCCACACTACTAGCGCTTTCTAGCCAGATTCGAGGAATTACCATGCGCCTTGCGGAAGTCGTTCGCAACACCAGCGAAACGCAGATCCGTGTCAAGATCAACCTGGACGGCACCGGTCAGCAGAAGCTGGCCACCGGCGTGCCGTTCCTGGACCACATGCTCGACCAGATCGCGCGGCATGGCCTGTTCGATCTCGACATTGAAGCGCATGGCGACCTGCATATCGACGACCATCATACGGTCGAAGACACCGGCATCACGCTCGGCCAGGCCGTCGCGAAAGCAATCGGCGACCGCAAGGGCATTCGCCGCTACGGCCATTCGTATGTGCCGCTCGACGAAGCGCTGTCGCGCGTCGTGATCGACTTTTCGGGCCGTCCGGGCCTCGAGTTTCATGTGCCGTTCACGCGTGCGCGCATCGGCACGTTCGACGTCGATCTGTCGATCGAATTCTTCCGCGGCTTCGTGAACCATGCGGGCGTGACGTTGCATATCGACAATCTGCGCGGCCTGAACGCTCACCATCAAATGGAAACGGTGTTCAAGGCGTTCGGCCGCGCGCTGCGCATGGCCGTCGAACTGGACGAGCGCGCGGCGGGGCAGATTCCGTCGACCAAAGGCAGTCTTTAAGCGACTTATTTACCGGGACCGGAACCGCGCCGTGCGCGCGCCCGGTGTTCAATGGATATTCTGAAGTCGTTTATCTCGCTGCTCGCGCTGATCAATCCGGTCGGCGCGATTCCGTTCTTCATGAGCCTGACGGCGAATCAGAGCGACGTCGAACGGCGCAGGACCATTCGGATCGCGGCTATTTCGGTGTTCTGCGTGATCGCGGTGACGACGCTGCTCGGGCAGCAGATCATCAGCTTCTTCGGCATTTCGGTCGGTTCGCTCGAAGTGGGCGGCGGCATCATCATGCTGCTGATGGCGATCAACATGCTGAACGCGCAGATCGGCAACAGTCGTTCGACACCGGAAGAGCGCGACGAAGCCGAGCAGAAGGACAACATCGCGGTCGTGCCGCTGGCCATTCCGCTGTTGACCGGGCCCGGCGCGATCAGCACGACGATCATCTATGCGGCCAGTTCGCCGCATTGGTACGACCGCATCGGTCTGATCGCGATCGGCGCGGTGCTGGCGGCGATCTGCTTTTTTTCGCTGCGCCTCGCTGAACCGATTGCACGCTGGGTCGGTCGCACCGGTATCAACATCGGCACGCGGCTCATGGGTTTGATGTTATCGGCGCTGGCGGTGGAATTCATCGTCGATGGATTGAAGGCTTTGCTGCCTACTTTGAAATGAAAACTTCGATAGCGATTGTGGATTACGGAATGGGCAACCTGCGCTCGGTGGCGCAGGCGTTGCGCAAGGCCGCGCCGGAAGCGGACGTGGCGATCGTCGACCAGCCGGAAGCGATCCGCGCGGCCGACCGCGTCGTGCTGCCCGGCCAGGGCGCGATGCCCGACTGCATGCGCAGTCTCGCTGAGTCCGGCCTGCAGGAAGCGGTCGTGGAAGCGTCGCGCACGAAGCCGCTGATGGGCGTGTGCGTGGGCGAGCAGATGCTGTTCGACTGGAGCGCCGAGGGCGGCACGCCCGGCCTCGGACTGCTGCCGGGCAAGGTGCTGCGCTTCGACCTGGAAGGCCAGGTGCAGGACGACGGCTCGCGCTTCAAGGTTCCGCAGATGGGCTGGAACCGCGTGCGCCAGGCGCAGCCGCATCCGCTGTGGGACGGCGTGGCCGACAATGCGTTCTTCTACTTCGTGCATAGCTATTACGTGGTGCCGGACAATGCCGCGCACACGTCGGGCGAGACGGTGTACGGCGTGCCTTTTACGTCGGCGGTCGCGCGGGACAACATCTTCGCGACCCAGTTTCACCCGGAAAAGAGCGCCGAAGCCGGGCTGCGCGTGTATCGCAACTTCGTGCACTGGAACCCGTGAGCGCCTCGCTTCCTGCTGCCGCGGCGCGCTGTTTTGCCGCAAGCGGGGCATTCGCCGCGCGCTGCGGCGGCCGCATCCTGATTTCGCTTTGCGCCGCCGGTGCGCAAGAGCGTCGAAAGAGTTGTACTAAACTAGCGAGACGGCGTTTGGGCGGGCTGGCCGACCAGCCGCCGCCGCCGCCCTTCAACCCATTCCCACTCAACACCCGATTGCTATGCTGCTGATCCCCGCCATCGACCTGAAAGACGGTCAGTGTGTACGCCTCAAACAGGGCGATATGGACCAGGCGACGATATTCTCCGAGGAACCGGCGGCGATGGCCCGACATTGGGTCGAGCGCGGCGCGCGCCGTCTGCACCTCGTCGACCTGAACGGCGCGTTCGCCGGCAAGCCGAGGAACGAAGACGCGATTCGCGCGATCATCGAGGAAGTGGGCGGCGAGATTCCCGTGCAGCTCGGCGGCGGCATCCGCGACCTGAACACCATCGAGCGCTATCTCGACGACGGTCTCGAGTACGTGATCATCGGCACGGCCGCGGTGAAAAATCCGGGCTTCCTGCAGGACGCGTGTACCGCGTTCGGCGGCCATATCATCGTCGGGCTGGATGCGAAAGACGGCAAGGTCGCGACCGACGGCTGGAGCAAGCTGACGGGTCACGAAGTGGCCGATCTGGCGCGCAAGTTCGAGGACTACGGCTGCGAGTCGATCATCTACACGGACATCGGCCGCGACGGCATGCTCCAGGGCATCAACATCGAGGCGACGGTGCGCCTTGCGCGCGCCGTGAAGATTCCGGTGATCGCAAGCGGCGGGCTGTCGAATCTCGCCGACATCGAATCGCTGTGCGAAGTCGAGGGCGAAGGCATTGAAGGCGTGATCTGCGGCCGGGCGATCTACTCGGGCGATCTCGACTTCACGGCCGCGCAGACTTTGGCAGACCGGCTGCGCGAATCGGACGACGCCTGAGCGCTGCTCGGCTGCGCAGCGGGCGAGTGGGCGAGCGGTTGAACGGATGAGCGCGGCGGCGTGGTCAGCCTCGCGTCTGAGGACAACGCCCGCCGCACGCAAGCACGCGCTGCATGCCTGCTCACCTGCTCGCCTGCATGCGGCGCAATGCGAGCCGCAGTTGGCGGTGGCTTTCTGAACAAGCGCCCCAAGCGCCACGCGCCGAACCCGCCGCGAGCAACCCGGCCCGGCACCCCGGCCCATCACCGCTCGCCTGCGGTCCAGGCGAGCGGCCTCATCAGCGGTATTGGCAGAATTGCAAGATCATGGCTCTAGCTAAACGCATCATTCCCTGTCTCGACGTCACCGCCGGCCGCGTGGTCAAGGGCGTCAACTTCGTCGAACTGCGCGACGCGGGCGATCCCGTGGAAATCGCGCGCCGTTACGACGATCAGGGCGCGGACGAACTGACTTTCCTCGACATCACCGCGACTTCCGACCAGCGCGACCTGATCCTGCCGATCATCGAAGCAGTCGCCTCGCAAGTGTTCATTCCGCTGACAGTCGGTGGCGGCGTGCGCGCCGTCGAAGACGTGCGGCGCCTGCTCAACGCGGGCGCGGACAAGATCAGCATGAACTCGTCGGCGGTGGCGAATCCGCAGCTCGTCAAGGACGCCACGGACAAATACGGCTCGCAATGCATCGTGGTCGCGATCGACGCCAAGCGCGTTTCCGCGGACGGTGAGCCGCCGCGCTGGGAAGTCTTCACGCACGGCGGACGCAAGGCGACCGGCCTCGAAGCCGTCGAATGGGCGCGCAAGATGGCCGAGCTCGGCGCGGGCGAAATCCTCTTGACCAGCATGGATCGCGACGGCACGAAAAGCGGCTTCGACCTCGCGCTCACGCGTGCGGTCTCCGACGCGGTGCCGATTCCGGTGATCGCCTCGGGCGGCGTCGGCAATCTGCAGCATCTCGCCGACGGCATCAAGAGCGGCCACGCCGACGCGGTACTCGCCGCGAGCATCTTCCACTACGGCGAGCACACGGTGGGCGAGGCCAAGCGCTTCATGGCCGGGCAGGGCATTTCGGTGAGGTTGTGACGTGGTGAATCCAACGGCAGTCAATTGGCTCGACAAGGTCAAGTGGGACGCGAACGGCCTTGTGCCGGTGATCGCGCAGGAAGCGTCGACGAACGACGTGCTGATGTTCGCGTGGATGAACCGCGAGGCGTTGGCGAAAACCGTCGAACTCGGCCGCGCGGTGTACTTCTCGCGCTCGCGCCAGCGGCTGTGGTTCAAGGGCGAGGAGTCCGGCCACGTTCAGCATGTGCATGAAGTGCGGCTCGATTGCGACGAAGACGTCGTGCTGCTGAAGGTGGAGCAGGTGTCCGGCATTGCGTGCCACACCGGCCGCCACTCGTGTTTTTTCCAGAAATTCGAAGGCTCGACAGATGACGGCGACTGGATTGCCGTCGATCCCGTGCTGAAAGACCCCGAACACATCTACAAATGACGCAGACCACCCAAGCCGCATCCGCCAATCCATCCACGACCGATACGTTGATGCGCCTCGCGGCGATCATCGACAGCCGCAAGGGCGGCGACCCGGACGTGTCGTATGTGTCGCGCCTGTTCCATAAGGGCGACGACGCGGTGCTGAAGAAAATCGGCGAAGAAGCCACCGAAGTCGTGCTGGCCGCCAAGGACACGCGCCACGGCGGCGAGACGAAGGCGCTCGTCGGCGAGGTCGCGGATCTGTGGTTCCATTGCCTCGTCATGCTGTCGCACTACGATCTGAGCCCCGCGGACGTGCTCGCCGAGCTGGAGCGCCGCGAAGGCATGTCGGGCATTGAGGAAAAAGCGCTGCGCAAGAGCCGCGAGCGCGAGCAGAACGGCGATTGAGCGCGCGATTTTCCCGAGTGCGATTTCTGCTGTTTCTTCGCGCGGTTTGCCTTGAAGTGGCGAGCGCCGGCGCCCACATTGCAGTGAACGCATCGCAAACCCATCGTCCGGAGGACGCAGCATGGAACAGTCGCACCAGAGTTATCCGCCGCCGGCTTACCGCCACGCGATCGAGCCGGAGCGGGAACGCAGCCTGCGCACGCTGACGCATGTGCTGTACGCGCTGTATGCGGTTCACTGGCTGACGGGCGGCCTGACGATCCTGATCGCGATCATCATCAATTACGTGAAGCGCGGCGACGCGGCCGGCACGCCGTATGAACCGCATTTCGAGTGGCAGATCCGCACGTTCTGGATCGGCCTGCTGGGTTACGCGATAGGCGGGCTGCTGGTGTTCGTCTTCATCGGCTTTGCGGTGCTCTGGGCCGTCAGCATCTGGATGTTGTACCGTATTATCAAGGGCTGGCTGTATCTGTACGATAACAAGCCGCTTGCGAATCCGCGGGCGTGGTTCTGAATTGGTGTCATGTCATGCGGCGCCGGCGCAAATCCGCTCTGCCGCATCGAGCCACGCTTCGCGCTTTAGCCCTACCGCGTCAGGAATACGATGAGTCACGACCCGAATTGCCTCTTCTGCAAGATCGCCGCCGGCGAGATCCCGTCGACCAAAGTCCATGAAGACGAAGAGTTTCTTGCCTTCCGCGACATCCGTCCGGCGGCCGAAACCCATGTGCTGGTCATTCCGCGCAAGCACATCGCCACGCTCACGGACTGCACCGAAAGCGATGCGCCCATGCTTGGTAGAATGCTTGTTTTGACTGCGCGTTTGGCCGATCAGTTGGGCGTGGCGTACACCGGTGGAGAAACCGGCTTCCGCACCGTCATCAATACCGGCCCGGGCGGCGGGCAAGAGGTGTATCACCTGCACGCGCACATTCTGGCGGGGCCGCGTCCGTGGCAGCGCATGGGCTAATGGGCCTGGCGCAGCCTGGCTTGGCCGGGCCGCGGAGACGTTGCCGGGTGCACAGCCAATTTTGCCAGGCTGTTTTTGCCGCGCTGTAATTTTGGCGACGCGATTCTCTGGCCACAATACGGGCGAGGTCCGGCGTGCGAGGTCCTGGCGAAACAGCGGCACGCGCGGCAACGCTGCTGTAACGTATAGATGAAGCGCAAGCGCTTCGATTCACGCCGCAAGGCAGACGAGTTTTTGCCGCATTACGTGCGGCGTCGGGGTTAAGGAGAGTAGTCATGGGTTCGTTGAGTATTTGGCATTGGTTGATCGTGTTGCTGATCGTGGCGCTCGTGTTCGGCACGAAGAAGCTGCGCAACATCGGCGGCGATCTGGGTGGCGCTGTGAAGGGCTTCAAGGAAGGCATGCGCGAGAACGAAACGCCTTCGGCGGACGCGCAGCAGCAGCGCGAACTGCCGCGCAACGGCGCGGTGGATGTGGAAGCCAAGGAAAAGACCCCGCGTTCGGGCGATTACCGCTAAGCCGCGGGCCAACCGCGTTACTGACGGACATTTCCCTCCATGCTGGACCTCGGTCTAACCAAGATGGCGCTCATCGGCGTCGTCGCACTGGTCGTGCTCGGCCCTGAGCGGCTGCCGCGCGTTGCCCGCACGGCGGGCGCGCTGTTTGGCCGCGCGCAGCGCTACATCAACGACGTCAAGTCGGAAGTCACGCGGGAAATCGAACTCGACGAATTGCGTCGCATGAAAACCGAGTTCGAGACGGCGGCGAGCAACGTCGAAACGGCAGTTCAGGAAAACCTGCGCAAGCATGAGAGCGAACTGAACGACGCGTGGAACAGCGGGACGTCCGTGTCGCCGAGCATCGCCGGCGGGGCGCTCGAAGACGCCGCCGGCAATGCCGGCAGCACTTCGTGGCAGAACAGCACGCCAGCCGCGGCGGCCAAGCGCAAGAACTGGCGCGTCAAGCAAACGGCAATGCCCACCTGGTACAAGCGCGCGACCACGCGCCGCACGCGCGTGCAGTCCGGGGCGGCACGCGTTGCGCGGCATACGCCTGCCAGCATGCGTCGTCCGACGCGGTTTTTCTGATGATCAGAACGACAATCTCTAACCGAGGGCCGGTGTGAGCGACCCCCAGAAAAACCAGGACGAAGGCACTGAAGAGACCTTCATTTCCCACCTCGTTGAATTGCGCGACCGCATCATCCGCGCGGGCCTTGCCGTCATCGTGGTGTTTATCGGGCTCGTGTATTGGGCGCCGGACATCTTCCGGCTGCTGGCGCGCCCGCTGATGCAGAACCTGCCCAAAGACGGCAAGATGATCGTGACCGACGTCACCGGCTCGTTCTTCGTGCCGATGAAAGTGACCATGCTGGTCGCCTTCGTGATCGCGCTGCCTATCGTGCTGTATCAGATCTGGGCGTTCGTCGCGCCGGGTCTTTATCAGCACGAGAAGAAGCTGGTCGGGCCGCTCGTCGGCAGCAGCTATACGCTGTTTCTCTGCGGCATGGCGTTCGCGTATTTCGTTGTGTTTCCCACCATCTTTCGCGTGATGGCGCATTACAACGCGCCGCTCGGCGCGGAGATGACGACGGACATCGACAATTATCTGAGCTTCGTGCTCACCATGTTCATTGCGTTCGGCGTGACGTTTGAAGTGCCGATCGTCGTCGTGCTGCTCGTGCGCATGAACGTCGTGACGCTCAAGAAGCTAAAGGAAATCCGGCCGTATGTGATCGTCGGCGCGTTCGTGATTTCGGCCGTGGTCACGCCGCCGGACGTCTTCTCGCAACTGATTCTGGCCATTCCGCTGATCGTTTTGTACGAGGCGGGGATCATCGCGGCGCGGTTGATTGTCGGCAAGCAGCCGGCGGTGGTCGAGGACGCGAGTCCGCCGGGCTAATGCAATGCATGCCGCGTGGCGCGGCTGCAACGCGTAAGCAAACAAAGCAAAAGGGCAGTCCGTTGCGGACTGCCCTTTTTACGTTCTACGTTCTACCAGCGGATTCGGCACGGGCGCTACTACCCGCGCACCGCTTGCGCTCAACCGCCTTCGTCGTCCTGCTGCTCGCTGTCGTCGGCGGGCTGTTTCGGCGGAGGCGGCCGCTTGCCGATGACCACGTCGACATCCAGCTCGCGGTTCTTGCGCACCAGATGCACCTTGGCGGCCGTGCCCGGCTTGATCTGCGCGATCACGTTCAGCAGGCGCGTGGTGTCGGTGATTTCCTGACCGTTGACGCTCATCAGGATGTCGCCTGGCTTGATGCCCGCGCGGTCGGCGGGACCGTTCTTCAGCACGCCCGCGACGATCGCGCCCGACTTCTGGTCGAGCCCGAACGACTCGGCGATTTCCGGCGTCACGTCTTGCGGCTCGACGCCGATCCAGCCGCGCGTGACCGAACCCGTCGTGATGATGCTTTCGAGCACGCTGCGCGCAGTCGACACCGGAATCGCGAAGCCGATGCCGAGCGAGCCGCCCGAGCGCGAGTAAATAGCGGTGTTGATGCCGAGCAGATTGCCGTTCACGTCGACGAGCGCGCCACCCGAGTTGCCGGGATTGATCGCCGCATCGGTCTGGATGAAGTTTTCGAACGTATTGATGCCGAGATGATTGCGGCCGAGCGCGCTGACAATGCCCATCGTGACCGTCTGCCCGACGCCGAACGGATTGCCGATGGCCAGCACCACGTCGCCCACGCGCGTCTGCTCCATGCGGCCGAGGGTGATGGTGGGCAGGTTGGTCATGTTGACCTTGAGCACGGCCAGATCCGTTTCCGGATCGATGCCGATCACCTTGGCGTTCGTGGTGCGTCCGTCGGCGAGCGCGATTTCAATCTGATCCGCACCGTCGACGACGTGCTGGTTCGTTAGAATGTACCCTTCCGAACTCACGATCACCCCGGAGCCCAGGTTCGCGGCCGGTTGTTCGCGCTGCCTGCGATTGTTCTTGTCGCCGAAGAAGTAGCGGAACAGCGGGTCTTTCGCGCGCGGGTCCGGCGGCAGTGAGCCATCTTTGCTGGAAAAGACGTTTACGACCGCGGGCATGGCCTTTTGCGCGGCGTCGGCATAAGACGCCGTTGCGGGCCCGCTGCCCATGCCAGGCGCGACTTCGCGCAGTGCGACGATCGGTTCGGCAAGTTGCTTGCCGAATTGCCCTTGACGCTGAAGCCACTGCGGTTTGAGGGTCGCGATGATGAACATCAGCGCCAACAGCACAGTCACCGCTTGGGCAAAGAACAGCCAGAAGCGTCTAAGCATCTGAAGACTAGAGGTTTATATGGATCGGATCGAACTTGAATTGTACTTGAACAATCTCCTTGAAACCGCGCGGTTCAAGGACTATTGCCCGAACGGTCTGCAAGTCGAAGGGCGCCGCAAGATCGGCAAACTCGCGACCGGCGTGACCGCGTCAGTTGCGTTTCTCGAAGCCGCGCTCGATTGGGGCGCGGACGCCGTGCTGGTCCATCACGGCTACTTCTGGCGCAACGAGGCGCCGCAGATCACCGGCCGCAAATACGGGCGCCTGAAACTGCTGCTCGCCAACGACCTGAACCTGTTCGCCTATCACCTGCCGCTCGACGACCATCCCGAGTTCGGCAACAACGCGCAGATCGGTGCGAAGATGGGCTGGATCAGCGACGCGCGTTTCGGCGAGAACGACCTCGGCTGGCTCGCCACCTTCGCAATGCCGATCACGCTCGCGCACTTCACCGCCGAGATCGAGCAGACGCTCGGCCGCACGCCGCTCGTGTTCGGCGACCCGGATCGCAGTCTGCGCCGCGTGGCGTGGTGCACGGGCGCCGCGCAAGGCATGTTCGACGCGGCGATCAACGCCGGCGCCGACGTCTATCTGACGGGCGAGGTGTCGGAGTCGGTCATGCACACGTCGGCAGAAAGCGGCGTAGCGTTTCTCGCGGCCGGCCATCATGCGACCGAGCGCTTCGGCGTGCAGGCGGTGGGCAAGCATCTGTCGGAGCAGTTCGACATCGAGCATCTCTTTATCGATATTCCGAATCCCGTTTGAGTCGTTGAAATATCAAATGGGCATTAGCGAAGCAAAAGGCACGAATAACGGAGGGGACACTTAAAAGCTGCTGCAAAAAAGTTTGTGATGCGTACGGAGAAACCCTGAGTTATCAAGGGCTTCGCACGGTTTTTGGCAATCGGCCCTTGTAAATGGCGACTCCATTCGAGCAAACTAGCGGCGGTAGAAGCGACGTGAAGGAACAATCCAACTCAGAAGTGGGGCGTGTAATGCGAGACAAGGAAGATGAACGCGTCGACGGCAGCCGCCGTACCTGGCTGATAGCGACGACCGTAGCAGGTGGCATTGGAGGCGTTGCCACTGTCGTACCCTTTGTTAGTTCGTTTGCACCATCTGAAAAGGCCAAGGCAGCAGGAGCCCCGGTCGAAGTCGACATCAGCGATCTCAAGCCCGGCGACATGAAGACCGTGGCCTGGCGCGGCAAGCCCGTGTGGATCATCAACCGCACCGAGAAGATGCTCGCCGACGTCAAGAAGGCCGACAACGAAGTCGCCGATCCCGCGAGCAAGAATCCCTTTTCGTTGCCGCTGCCGGAGTACTGCAACAACGAATTCCGTTCACGCGCCGACCACAAGAACGTTTTTGTCGCCGTCGCCGTGTGCACCCATCTGGGCTGCACGCCGACGCCGCGCTTCCAGGAGGGCGCGCAGCCCAATCTTCCGGACGACTGGCCTGGCGGCTTCCTGTGCCCGTGCCACGGCTCGACCTATGACATGGCCGGCCGCGTCTTCAAGAACAAACCTGCGCCGCAGAACCTCGACATCCCGCCTTATATGTTCACGTCGGCCAATGGGCTCGTGATCGGCAAGGACGAGAAAGGAGAAGCGTAATGGCGATCGAACACGAAGTGGAGACGGCCGGGCTCGTCGGCTGGATCGACCGGCGCTTTCCGTTCACGTCCACCTGGAAGAAGCACGTCTCCGAATACTACGCACCGAAGAACTTCAACTTCTGGTACTTCTTCGGCTCGCTCGCGCTGCTCGTGCTGGTGAACCAGATCGTCACCGGCATCTTCCTCACGATGAACTACAAGCCCGACGCGACGCTCGCGTTCGGCTCGGTCGAGTACATCATGCGCGAGGTGCCGTGGGGCTGGCTGATCCGCTACATGCACTCAACGGGCGCGTCGATGTTCTTCGTCGTCGTGTATCTGCATATGTTCCGCGGGCTGATGTACGGCTCGTATCGCAAGCCGCGCGAGCTCGTGTGGATCTTCGGCTGCGCGATCTTTCTGTGCCTGATGGCCGAGGCGTTCTTCGGTTACCTGCTGCCGTGGGGCCAGATGTCGTTCTGGGGCGCGCAGGTGATCGTGAACCTGTTCTCGGCGATTCCGTTCATCGGGCCGGACCTGTCGCTGTGGATTCGCGGCGACTACGTGGTGTCCGACGTGACGCTGAACCGCTTCTTCGCGTTTCACGTGATCGCGATTCCGCTGGTGCTGCTCGGGCTGGTCGTCGCGCATCTGGTCGCGCTGCACGAAGTCGGCTCGAACAACCCGGACGGCATCGAGATCAAGGCGAAGAAGGACCCGGACGGCATTCCGCTCGACGGCATTCCGTTCCACCCGTACTACTCAGTGCACGATTTCTACGGCGTGTGCATCTTCCTGATGATCTTCGCGGCGATCATCTTCTTCGCGCCTGAAATGGGTGGCTACTTCCTCGAAGCGAACAACTTCGTGCCGGCCAACCCGCTGCAGACGCCGCCGGAAATCGCGCCGGTCTGGTACTTCACGGCCTTCTACGCGATGCTGCGCGCCACGACCGATCCGTTCAAGATCGTCCTGATGATCGTGATCGCGCTGCTCGGCCTGCTTGCGTTGGTGCGCGCGCGCGGCAAGTGGAAGCTCGGCCTGCCGGTGCTCGCCGTGCTCGTGATTCTGGCCATGGCGTTCACCGAATCGAAGTTCTGGGGCGTCGTGGTGATGGGCGGCGCGGTGGTTTCGCTGTTCTTCCTGCCTTGGCTCGACCGCTCGCCGGTGAAGTCGATCCGTTACCGGCCGTTCTTCCACAAGGTGTTCTACGGGATTTTCGTGCTCGCTTTCCTGACGTTGGCGTTCCTCGGCACCAAACCGCCGTCGCCGGTCGCTACGTTGATTGCGCAGGTGTGCGCGCTGATCTACTTCGCGTTTTTCCTCGGCATGCCGTTCTGGACGCGGCTTGGCACGTTCAGGCAGCCGCCTGAGCGCGTGCGCTACAAGCCCCACTAATCGAGAGCGAGGAGAACACGAAGATGAAAAAACTGCTTTCGACGTGCGCGCTGATCGGCGCGACACTGCTCGCGGTGCTGAGCGGCCCGGCGTATGCGGACGAGAATGTTCATCTCGACCGCGCGCCGGATAACGCAGACAATTTCGCTTCTTTGCAGCACGGCGCGCAATTGTTTGTAAACTACTGCCTGAATTGCCACAGCGCGAACCTGATGCGCTACAACCGGCTGACCGACCTCGGCATCGCGCCGAGCGAAATCCAGTCGAACCTGCTTTTCACCACCGACAAAATCGGCAACACGATGACCGTCGCCATGCGCCCGGACGACGCGAAAGCGTGGTTCGGCGCGAGTCCGCCGGATTTGTCGGTGGAAGCGCGGGCGCGCGGCAAGGACTGGCTGTACACGTATCTGCGCAGTTTTTATCGCGACAATACGCGGCCGACCGGCTGGAATAATCTGGTGTATGAAAACGTGAGCATGCCTCACGTGCTGTGGCAGCTTCAGGGGCAACGTACTGCGAAATTCGGTGACGAAGTCGACGAAAAAACGGGCGAGACGGTGCACAAATTTGTGGGCTTCCAGCAGGTCACGCCGGGGACGATGTCGCCGGTAGATTATGATTCTGCTGTGGCCGACCTTGTGTCGTATATGTCCTGGATGTCCGAGCCGACTCAGAAAACCCGCAAGCAGCTTGGCGTGTGGGTGCTGCTGTTCCTCGGTATTCTGAGCTTTTTCGCCTGGCGACTGAACGCCGCGTACTGGAAACATATCAAATAATCACGCCGCTATACGGCGTGGGGCCGGCGCCAGGAAAAACCTGCTGAACGGTTTTTCCGCGCGCTGGCCTTTCAGCTTTTTGAGGAAACGTAAATCATGATGGTTCTGTATTCCGGCACAACTTGCCCGTTCTCCCAGCGCTGCCGGCTGGTGTTGTTCGAAAAGGGCATGGACTTCGAGATCCGCGACGTCGACCTGTTTAACAAGCCGGAAGACATCGCCGTGATGAATCCGTATGGTCAAGTGCCGATTCTCGTCGAACGGGACCTGATTCTGTACGAATCGAACATCATCAACGAGTATATCGACGAGCGCTTCCCGCACCCGCAGCTCATGCCGGCCGATCCGGTCCAGCGTGCGCGCGCGCGCCTGTTCCTGCTGAACTTCGAGAAAGAGCTGTTCGTCCACGTCGGCACGCTCGAGAACGAAAAGGGCAAGGCTGCGGAGAAGAACCACGAGAAGGCGCGCCTCGCGATTCGCGACCGTCTGACGCAACTCGCGCCGATCTTCCTGAAGAACAAGTACATGCTCGGCGAAGAGTTTTCGATGCTCGACGTCGCCATTGCGCCGCTCTTGTGGCGTCTGGATCACTACGGCATCGAACTGTCGAAGAACGCGGCGCCGCTCATGAAGTACGCCGAGCGCATTTTCAGCCGTCCGGCTTATATCGAGGCGCTGACGCCGTCGGAAAAGGTGATGCGTCGTTGAGTTTGGCTTTGGGCAAGGGCGCCGCGCGGCCACGCGCGCGCGGTGCCCGCGCCCGGTAAGAGGACTGCTGATGCAAGAGATTTCCACCAAGCCTTATCTGTTGCGCGCGCTGTACGAATGGTGCACGGATAACGGCTACACGCCGCACATTGCAGTGCGCGTCGATAATCAGACGCGTGTGCCGCGGCAGTTTGTGCGCGACAACGAGATCGTGTTGAACATCAGCTTCGAGGCCACGAGCCAACTGCAGATGGGCAACGAGTGGGTCGAGTTCAGCGCCCGTTTCTCCGGCAAGTCGCACAAGATCGAAGTGCCTATCGCCAATATCCTCGCCATCTACGCGCGCGAAAACGGGCAAGGCATGGCGTTCCCGGTCGAGTCGACAGGCGGCGAGGCGCAGGATTCGGGCGCCGACGCCGAAACGGTCGAGCCGTCCACCGCGCCGAGCGTGTCGACTGCGCCGAGCGTGTCGAGCGCGCCGCGTGCGGTCAACAAGGCGCCCGCAGCCGACGATGCCGCCGCCAAAGCCGAGCGCGCGCCGCAGGGCGACCAGCCCGACGACGACGGCTCGAAAGGTGGCGGGAGGGCTCGCCTCAAGATCGTAAAATGAAGTAGAATCACGGCCTCATGCCGGCTTAGCTCATCAGGTAGAGCGCTTGACTTGTAATCATGAGGTGGCGGGTTCGAGTCCTGCAGCCGGCACCAGTTGTGCGAAACGGGGTTTCTGTTCAGTCAGGAACCCCGTTTTTTATTGGCCAATCGGCGCTTTGTCACCGGCTTCGGAACGGGTCGAGGTGAGCGCGGGTGAG
The DNA here is from genome assembly GCF_040543975.1 of Paraburkholderia sp. OAS925. Taxonomy (NCBI): domain Bacteria; kingdom Pseudomonadati; phylum Pseudomonadota; class Betaproteobacteria; order Burkholderiales; family Burkholderiaceae; genus Paraburkholderia; species Paraburkholderia sp. OAS925. The sequence continues at coordinate 4,138,061 of NZ_JBEUNO010000001.1, read as the reverse complement.
GGCTAAAATCGCCATATCTCTTTCACCTTGTCGATGGTGGACAAAACTGTCTACATTCGATGAGGTCTCGCCACCCGCAGCGCGCCGCGACGCGCCTTTCGCAAAACGACCCACTTCATCATGAACAGCCCTGCAAGCATCACCTGGCCGGAAGCCGACGGCCCCCGCACCGCACGTTGGCGCTCCGAAGCGGCGGTGCCGCCGCCGAAACGCGTGATCGTCGCCGACGACCGGACCACCGCGGACTCGGCCTACCGGCTCGCCTGTGAAGGCACCGCGCTGTTGTGGAACGGCGACTTTCAGAACGCGCGCCAATTGCTGCAGGCGTTCACGCGGCGGCTCGAGCGCAAACCGCGCAAGCAGGGTGAGACGCCGCTCGACGCGTTTAATCTGCATCGGCAGACGCAGTCGCAGCGCGCGCGCACGCTCGGCATGATCCTGATTCCGCTCAACGCCGAGTACGCGATTCCGCTGCGCCGCGCGCCCGACGTGCGGCAGGCGTGCATCGAAACGTACGGCCCGCCGACCGATGAGGCGTCGGTCGTGTCGCTGCGCGAGCTGCTCGGCATGATCGGCGCGCACGAGTGGCGCAAGAAGGGCGTGGAGATTCCCGCGCTCGGTGACCGGATTCATCCGCATTACGGCGTCTTTTCGCCGGTGCGCGGTGAATATGTGGATCTCGTCGCGCGCACGCCGTTGCCTTCGCTGAACAAGGCGTTCGACGTTGGCACGGGAACGGGCGTGCTGGCGGCGCTGCTCGCGAAGCGTGGCGTGAAGAAGATCGTCGCGACCGACCAGGACCCGCGAGCGCTTGCATGCGCGCGCGAGAATCTGGCGCGGCTCGGATACGAGCAGCAAGTCGATGTGGTGCAAGCCGATCTGTTTCCGGAAGGGCGCGCGCCGCTCATCGTGTGCAATCCGCCTTGGGTGCCGGCGCGGCCCGCTTCGCCGATCGAATATGCGGTCTACGATCCGGACAGCCGCATGCTGCTCGGTTTCCTCAAGGGCTTGTCGGAACATCTGTCACCGGGCGGCGAGGGCTGGCTGATTCTGTCGGATTTTGCCGAGCATCTCGGATTGCGCACGCGCGAATGGTTGCTTGCCGCGATCGCGGATGCGGGGCTGACGGTGGTGGCGCGCGAGGATATTCGTCCGCGGCATCCCAAGTCGACCGACGAGAGTGACCCGCTGCATAAGGCGCGGATGGTGGAGATGACGTCGCTTTGGCGACTCAAGGCGCGGGGTTGACGATTGCTTGAGGGCGCGGGCTTAGAGGCGCAGTTTGGGGCGGTGGCGGCTGTTTGGCCTATCAGTCGCCTCAATGTCCGACGCCCGACGCCCGTTGGGCGCTACTCCTGCGGAGCGCCCGCCATTTCTGCCGGGCTTCCGCACCCTTCGCCACCGCGGCACTCAGCCGTGCCACACACCTCACGACAACCTGTCCCGCGCTCCAACAAACGCCGCTGCCCCACGCCCCGCCACCAACCCGCTCGCGAAACACGCCGTTAGCAGATAACCGCCCGTCGGCGCTTCCCAATCCAGCATTTCCCCGGCGCAGAAAACGCCCGGCAAACTTTCGATCATCAGATGCCGATCCAGCGCCTCGAACGGAATGCCGCCGGCGCTGCTGATCGCTTCCGCAATTGGCCGTGCGCGCAACAGCCGCACCGGCAGCGCCTTGATTGCGTGCGCGAGACGCGTCGAATCGGCGAAAACGTCCTTCGGCAGAATTTCGTGCAGCAGGGCCAGTTTTACACCGCTAATGCCGACTCTTCCCTGCAGATGGCTCGACATCGAACGTGAGCCGCGCGGCCTCGTCACTTCCGCGATCACCCGCTCGAGAGCCAAGCCCGGCGCCAGGTCCAGCGAGATCGTGAGTTCGCCGTCAGCGAGAATCCGCTCACGAATCGGCGCCGAAAGCGCATAGATCAGACTGCCTTCGAGGCCCGTTTCGGTCAGAAGTATTTCACCTTGTCGATTGTGGACTTTTCCGTCTACATCGGTCAGTGAAATGGCCACGGACTTCACCGGCTGACCGGCGAAACGCTCGCGCAGATAAGGGCTCCAGTCGGCGTCGAAGCCGCAGTTCGCGGGTTGCAGAGCGCGCACATCGACGCCTTGCGAGGTGATGAACGGCACCCACGCCGCGTCGGAGCCGAGCCGCGGCCAGCTTGCACCGCCCAGTGCCAGCACGACGGCGTCGCAGTCGACGAGCCGTTCGCCGTCAGGCGTCTCGAACCGCAAGCCGGCCGCCGCGTGCGCGGACGCGCCGGCTACACCGCCCGTTTGCAAGCCGTTCCAGCCGCTCCACTTGTGCCGCATGTGAAAGCGCACGCCGCCTTCCTTCAACCGATGCAGCCACGCACGCAGCATCGGCGCGGCTTTCATGTCGGTTGGGAACACACGCCCCGAACTGCCGACGAACGTCTCGACGCCAAGATCATGCAGCCAGGCGCGCAACGCGTCGGGACCGAACGCGTCGAAGAGCGGCGCGATCCACGGGCGGCGCGCGCCATAGCGATCGAGAAACGGCTCGAGCGGCTCCGAATGCGTGATGTTCATGCCGCCTTTGCCCGCCATCAGGAATTTGCGGCCGACGGAGGGCATCGCGTCGTAGACGTCGACCTGCACGCCTTCCAGGCAAAGCGCCTCGGCGGCCATCAAGCCGGCGGGTCCGCCGCCGATCACGGCGACCCGGGCGGAATCGAATGAAGATGACATGCGGGCCTGTGGAGAGGGGAAAAGGCGGCGCGCCGCCGCTGTAACTCACGGCTGAAGCCGAACGGCCGCGCAAAGCGCTGACTAGAAAATCAAGCTGCCGTGTCCGCGCTGCGAAGGGCGCTATTTTCACATTGCAGGCGGCCCGGAGCAAACGCGTGCACCGCCGCCACGGACGCCAGAACGCTACATTTCGGCGCGTCGATACCGCAGCACACGTCGGCGCGCCGCTTTGTTATTCAGCATCGCGAACTATAATTTTTGGACACCTTCCATCGGGCGCAATTCGCGTCGTTCCCGCGTCGATTCCACTGATCTTCGTTGCCGCACCGCATGCCGTGGCGTGACGGGTGAGCTGCGGGTTCGCGCCTTACGGCCCGCGTGGAGGTTCACATATATCGATCAAGGAGACTGCCATGACCCGCCATTACATCGACTGCCGGGAGTTCCCGAGCGAAATGAACTGCACGGTCGCGCTATCGGCCGATAACGAGAACGAACTGCTCGACGCGGCCGTACAGCACGCGGTCAGTGTGCACAAGCATGCCGACTCGCCGGAATTGCGCTCGCAATTGAGGACGCTCTTTCACGAAGGCACGCCGCCGGTAGAGGCGCCGCGCATGTGAATCGCGGATTCGAGCGTCGGATCTGAAGTCAGGCACGAGAGAACGAAGCGCCGACTCGCGGGGAGGCGAGCGGCGCTTTGGCCGCTCGCGCGAGTCGCGGCGTGGAACGCGCGTCGTCTGCACACGCGCTGCACGCGCGATTCACGAGCTTTCAGCTCGGATAAGCCTCGTCGACCTTGAGCCCGGCCAGCTTGAAGATCACGCGCAGCGTTTGTGGTTTGATGTCGCGCCGCGAAGCGAGCGTCGTCATCACGAAGTCCAGCACTTTCGCGTACTTGAGAAGCGTCAGGCATGTTTCCATGTCGACGCTGCCGTCGCGCATGACTTCGGCGAGGCGAAGCATTTCCGTCGAGATGTCGCGCGCCATCTCCAGCTCGAGCTGCTGTTTCTCCGTCCAGGCGGGCATGGCGGTGAGCTTCGCCATCATTTCCTGGAACTTCTGTTCGACGTTTCCGTTGGGTACCGTATCCATTGCTGCCTCTTCTATTGTCCGGGCGCGCGTCCAGTTGAGCTCGCGGCGCGCCGTCGGTTACGTAACGTTCGGCCCGTGTTACCGGACCGTCCTCCCCACATGCATTTGGGCCATGCGTTCGTGACGACGGCCGACAGCTTGTTGTTATAGGCACCACGGCTTATGCCTCTGGGACCACGGCGGCGCTGAACGGTTCTGCGAGAATCCGCGTCAGGCGCCAAACGACCCAGGTCGCGCCGGAAAGAGCAGGAAGCGTTCCAGGAACGCAGCGTTTCCTGCAACTTTTGCACGCTCGCCGGTGAAAGGGCCGCCGTTTGGGTAAACTGGCAGCAACTTATGCTCTTTTCCGTCACCTGACGCACGTTCACGCTGCATTTGCCGACGGTCCCCCACGATGTCCAGCAAAACCCACGAAATCCGCCCCAACCAGTCCATCGAGCTGCTCAAGGAACTGCATATCCTGACGCGCGACGGCAAGATGAACCAGGACAGCCGCCGCAAGCTGAAGCAGGTCTACCATCTGTTCCAGTTCATCGAGCCTCTGCTCAAGGACGTGAAGGACCAGAAGGGCGCGGTCACGCTCGTCGACCACGGCGCCGGCAAGTCATATCTAGGTTTTATCCTGTATGACCTGTTCTTCAAGGAGTTTCAGGATGCCGCGGGTGGGGCGTCGCACATTTACGGCATCGAAACGCGCGAAGAACTCGTGACCCGCTCGCAGGAACTGGCGGCGCGGCTCGGCTTCAAGGGCATGTCGTTTCTGAATCTGTCGGTGGCGGAATCCATTACGTCGGACAAACTGCCGGCGCAAATCGACATTGTCACGGCGCTTCACGCGTGCAATACCGCAACCGACGACGCCATTCGCTTCGCCCTCGAAAAGAAGGCTAAATACATCGTGGTGGTGCCGTGTTGCCAGGCCGAAGTGGCGGGCGTTTTACGTCAAAACAAAAGTAAATCGCTGGGTCACGCATTAACGGAAATCTGGCGGCATCCGTTGCATACGCGCGAATTCGGCAGCCAGATTACCAACGTGCTGCGCTGCCTGCAATTAGAGGCACACGGTTATCAGGTCAGCGTAACCGAACTGGTGGGCTGGGAGCATTCGATGAAAAACGAACTGATCATCGCCCAGTTCAAGGACTTGCCGCGTCGGCGCCCGGCCGAGCGGCTCAGCGAAGTGATGCAGACACTGGGTATCGAGGAACTGAAAGAGCGGTTTTTCGTTTCCGCCTGAATCAGATTTTCATCAATTTATTCCAGCCGGCCAATCCGATTCGCCGCAGTGTTTCCTGATTCCGCTCGTAGATTTGTTCGGCATCGGGAAACGCCTGAACCGCGCGCTCAATACTGTCTTCTCTGAGTAAATGCAGAATCGGATACGGCGCGCGATTCGTGTAATTCTCAATGTCGTCGGGATCGGCGCCTTCGAACTGATACAACGGGTGAAAACTCGCAATCTGGATAATGCCTTCGAGCCGAAGCTGCTTCAGCATTCTTTCGGCGAAGAATAGCGCGTCGTTGTAATCGAGAAAATCGCCTAGCGCTTGAGGCAGGATTAGCAGCGTCGTGTCCACGGTCGCCGGGTCCGCGGCGACTAGCGTGTTCAGTTCGTTTTCCAGATCGGCCAGCACGCCTTCCAGGTTTATCGCATCGCTCACGGCGTAGCGGATTTGCCCTTTCACATGCACGGCCTTGGCGAACGGGCACAAGTTGAGCCCGATGACGGCCTCAGTCAGCCAGTGACGGGTGGCGGCAACGACAGCATCGTGCGATTCGGCGGGCAACGGCATGGCAGGCGGCAAGCGGCGGGAGAGGCAAAGCGCCATTTTAACGGGCGCGCGTGTGTCTGCGTTGCGCCACTGCCGCAAGAAATTGGACCAGCAAACAAAGCCTAAGACGCTGGCTTCGCACCGCAAGCCCCCGCGATCAATAACGCCGCCGCTTTCGGCGCGGCGAGCACCGGCCCCGATCCCGCGCGATACGTCTGGCTCGCCGCGTACACGCCCTCGATCAGCAAAGCGAGCGCGTTCGCCAGCATCTCGGGATCGTCCGCGCCGGCGGCCGTCGCCAGTTCCGTCAGGCGCGCGAGCAGGCGCTCCTTGTTCCGAAACACGAACTGGCGGGCCGCGTGTTCGGTATCGGAAAACTCGACGGCGACGTTCACGAACGGACAGCCGCGATAATCTTCAAGCGACGCCCGCGCCGCGAGGTCGTCGAAATATTGCTGCAACTGCTTCGCCGGCTCGCCGGGATGTTTCGCGAAGCTCTTCTCCACGTAACCGAAGAATTGCGCGTCCTTGCGCTCGAGATAGGCCATCACGAGTTCGTCTTTCGACGAAAATTGGCGGTACAAACTCATCTTGTTCACGCCGGCCCGCTCGACAACCGCATCGACGCCGACCGCCCGCACGCCTTCGCGATAGAAGAGTTCGTCCGCGGCGCGCAGCAAATGCTGCTGCGCTTCGGGGCCGGTCGTCTGCGTTGCGCGCACGCGCCGTGAGGCGGGCACAGTCGCAGCGCGCGAACCGGCTCGTTTGGAGGTATGGCTTTCAGACATGGACGGCCCCTTGATTCAATCGACGCCTTGACATGTTACCGACCGGTAACTAAGATCGCAACACTGATTGTGACTGATCTGTCACAAGTCCCTTACGGAAACCGTAATAGTACGAACACGAACCGTGCGGGCAACTCGAATCCGCGCGATAGGAGAGCCGATGAACTGGGCAGCAAGACTGATAGGCAGGCGTTTTCACTACGGCTGGTTGACGGTCGCGGTGGTGTTTCTGGTGTTGCTCGCGGCCGCCGGCACGCGCGCCACGCCGAGCGTGATGATGGTGCCGCTCGAGCATCAGTTCGGCTGGAGCCGCGCGACGATTTCGCTCGCGATCTCGGTCAACATCGCGCTCTACGGGTTGATGGGGCCGTTCGCGGCGGCGGCCATGCAGCGCTTCGGCGTGCGTCCCACGCTGCTGATCGCGCTCGGCACGATGGCGGCGGGCGTCGCGCTGTCCTCGCTGATGACCCAGCCGTGGCAGATGATCCTCGTCTGGGGCGTGATGGTCGGCGGCTCGACGGGTGTGGCGGCGCTGTCGTTGTCGGCGACTGTGGTGACGCGCTGGTTCACCACGCACCGCGGGCTCGTGATGGGTATTCTCACGGCGAGTTCGGCGACCGGCCAACTCGTGTTCCTGCCGATGCTCGCGGCCATCGCCGAGCATTACGGCTGGCGTCAGGTCGTGTGGGTCGTCGCGGCGGCTGCGGCGATCGTGCTGCCGCTCGTCGCCTTTTTGCTGCCGGAGCGTCCGTCGGATGTCGCGCTGCGTCCCTACGGCGAGCCGCATGACGCACCCGCGGCCGCTACGGCCACGAAGCAGAATCCGCTCGCGATCGCGTTCGGCACGCTTGCCATGGCGAGCAAGACGCGCGATTTCTGGCTGCTGTTCTTCAGCTTCTTCATTTGCGGCGCAAGCACGAACGGCTATGTCGGCACTCACCTGATCGCGATGTGCGGCGATTACGGGATGACCGAAGTGCAGGGCGCGTCGCTGCTGGCCGCGATGGGCATCTTCGATCTGTTCGGCACGACGCTCTCCGGCTGGCTGTCCGACCGCTTCAATAGCCGTGTGCTGCTGTTCTGGTATTACGGGCTGCGCGGCTTGTCGCTGATGTATCTGCCGCACGCCTTTGGCATCGACTTTTTCGGTTTGCCGCTTTTCGCCGTGTTCTACGGGCTCGACTGGATCGCGACCGTGCCGCCGACCGTGCGTCTCGCCACGGACGTCTACGGCAAGGAGGCGGCGCCTGTGGTGTTCGGCTGGGTTGTGGCCGGGCATCAGCTCGGCGCGGCGTTCGCGGCGCTCGGCGCGGGCATGCTGCGCGCGAGCCTCGGCACATACACGGTGGCGTCGATGATTTCGGGCGGTTTGTGTCTCGTGGCCGCGGTCATCGTGTTGCGGATCAACCGGCCCGCCAAGGCGCCGGAGCCGCAGCCGATCTGACGCCACACATGGAGTAACGCGGGCGGCGCTGCGGCGCACCCGCGTCTTGCCATCTGAGCAAAAAGAACCGTACGCATTGGGCAGCGCGCGTGTCGAACCTTGGGTATGCTATGTGGCCTCGGGCAGCCGCCCGCGATCATGAATTTCTATTGAGAGAAGCGCATGACCCACAAACCCGCCCCTACCGAAGTTGCCATTCACGAGTTGATTGCCGGTCGCTGGAGCCCGCGCGCGTATTCGAGCGAACCGGTGAGCCGCGACAATCTGCGCGCAGTGCTCGAAGCGGCTCGCTGGGCGCCTTCGTCGTATAACGCGCAGCCCTGGCGTTTTCTGGTGTTCGACCGCAGCGCCGACGAAGTGGCGTTCAAGCAGGCGTTCGCCACGCTGGTGCCGTTCAACCAGGGCTGGAACGCGCCCGCGCCCGTGCTGATCGCCGTGACCGCGCAAACGCGCACCGCCAAGGGCGAAGTGAATCGCTGCGCGCAATATGACGCCGGCGCAGCCGCGATGGCGCTCGTGCTGCAGGCGCATGCGCTCGGCCTCGCCGCGCATCAGATGAGCGGCTTCGACCAGAACGCGTTCCGCACCGCTTTCGATCTGCCGAACGACGTCGAACCGATTGCGATGATTTCGCTTGGCCATTACGGCGAGGTCGACAAGCTCGACCCGGTTCTGCGCGAACGCGAGAAGTCGGTGCGCCAGCGTTTGCCGCTTGCGGAAATCGCCTACAGCGGCGGCTGGAAGAAGCCGTTCTGAGCTAGCTTACGTTGCTGGATACGTCGGGAAGAAACGCGCGGCGCCGACCGCGCGTTTTTTTATCGGCTGCGTAAAAGCGACTTCGTTAAGCCGCCTCGTCATCGCTCACGCTCGAAAGCGGCGTGGCCACATGCTCGAGAGACTTGCGCTCGGCATCCACGCCCCAGATCGCCGCGATCACGGCGGCCGCGAGCATCAGCGCGGAGCCGACCAGATAACCCGAGAACACCTCGCTGCGCTGATGCGTGTCGATCAGCCGTCCGAAGAAAGCCGGGCCGGCGATCCCGCCGAGCGCCGTGCCGAACGCGTAAAACACGGCGATGGCGAGCGCGCGGATCTCCAGCGGAAACGATTCGCTCACGGTGAGATAAGCCGAACTCGCCGCAGCCGACGCGAAGAAGAAAATCACCATCCACGAGGCGGTCTGCGTGACGACCGTCAGCACATGCTGCTGGAACAGGTAGCCGCTTACCGTCAGCAAAATCGCCGAAATGCCGTAGGTCGACGCAATCATCTTGCGCCGCCCGATCACGTCGAACAGCCGGCCGAGCATCAGCGGCCCGAGAAAATTGCCGAGCGCGAAGGGCAGCAGATACCAGCCGATATGGTCGCCCGGCACGCCGTAGAAGTCCGTCAGCACCAGCGCGTAGGTGAAAAAAATGGCGTTGTAGAAGAACGCCTGCGCGGTCATCAGCGAAAGGCCGACCAGCGCGCGCCGTCGATGCAGATTGAAAAGCGTGTGGAACACCTCGCGCAGCGGCGTGTGGCCGCGCGCACGCAGACGCAGGCGCGTGAGGCCGTCGGCGGCCAGCGCGTGACCTTCGCTGCGAAAACGCGTTTCGATTCCTTCGACGATCGCGCGCGCGTCGCGCTCGTGCCCGTGCGTGAGCAGCCAGCGCGGGCTTTCGGGCACCCAGATGCGCATCGGCAAGATGGTTAATGCGAGCACGGCGCCGATCAGAAAGCACGCGCGCCAGCCCCAGTCGCCCGGCAGCAGGTTCGGATCGAGCAGGATCAGCGAACCGGCGGCGCCGAGACCCGCGCCGACCCAGAACGTGCCGTTGATGGCGAGATCGATCCAGCCGCGCACGCGAGGCGGCGTGAACTCCTGAATCGTCGAATTGATCGCGGTGTATTCGCCGCCGATGCCCGCGCCCGTCAGAAAGCGGAACAGCAGGAAACTGGCGAGATTCCACGACACGGCGGTCGCCGCAGTCGCCGTCAGATAGACCGCGAGCGTGATGAAGAAGAGCTTGCGCCGGCCCAGCCGGTCCGTGAGCCAGCCGAAGCCGAGTGCGCCGAGCACCGCGCCGGCAATGTAGGCGCTGCCGGCGAGCCCCACGTCCGCGTTGGTGAAATGCAGTGACGGGCTAGACTTCAACGCGCTCGCGACCGCTCCGGCGAGCGTCACTTCGAGTCCGTCGAGAAGCCACGTCACGCCCAGCGCGACGACGATCAACGTGTGAAAGCGCCCCCACGGCAGGCGGTCGAGCCGGGACGGCAAATCCGTTTCGATGATCCCGGCGGTTTTTCGCTGGACGTCGGCGGCAGGCGGCGCGCTCATTGCTGGTGGTCTCCTGAATCGTTGAAATGCGGCGGCTCGAACTGGCCTATGCAGCAACTTCTATTCCGCGCCTCCAGTGCACCATTGGGCACCTTCGCGCTTTTGGCAAGTTGATGCTGATCCGGCTTTCGTGATACAAAGCCGCTCCTACCTGTGCGCGCCAGCCGTGAGCGGCCATTCCTGCCATGAACTATTGCGCGATTGACTTCGGTACTTCCAACTCGGCCGTAGCCGTTCCTGACGGCGCGGCGCTCAGGCTCGCAGCCGTCGAAGGCGCTTATACGACGCTGCCTACGTCGGTGTTCTTCAATACCGACGAAGACACCCGCGAGTTCGGACGCGCGGCGCTCGCGGCGTACATCGACGGTTTCGACGGGCGGCTGATGCGCTCGATGAAAAGCATCCTCGGCTCGCCGCTTGCCGACCATTCGACCGATCTCGGCGACGGCACGGCGATCAAGTACACCGATATCATCGCGATCTTCCTCGACCATCTGAAGCGCTCGGCGGAGAAAGCCACAGGCGCGCCGATCGAGCGCGCGGTGCTGGGCCGCCCGGTGTTCTTCGTCGACGACGATCCGCGCGCCGATCAGATGGCGCAAAAGCAGCTCGAAGCGGCGGCACGCGCGGTGGGCCTGCGGGACATTCACTTCCAGTATGAGCCGATCGCGGCCGCATTCGACTACGAATCGCGCCTCACGCAGGAAGGGCTCGTGCTGGTGGCCGACATCGGCGGCGGTACGTCGGACTTTTCGCTGGTGCGCGTCGGACCGGAGCGGATGAACCGCGTCGAGCGCAAGAACGACGTGCTGGCCCATCACGGCGTGCACGTCGCGGGCACGGACTTCGATCGCCGCGTCGAACTGGCGACGATTCTGCGCGAGCTCGGCTATCAGTCGCTCGACCCCGAAGGCCGCGAACTTCCGAACCGCGTCTATTTCGATCTGGCGACGTGGCACCTGATCAATACCGTTTATGCACCGAAGCGCGTCAGCGAACTGGCGCTCATGCGGCACCTGTTCACCGAAGTTAAACACCATGATCGCCTGATGCGCGTGGTGGAGCGGCGCCTCGGTCACGCTCTGGCCGCGCATGCGGAAGAGGCGAAGATCGGCGTCGCCGCGGGCGGCGAGACGGTGATCGATCTCGACGAAGTCGAAGACGATCTGCGCCTTGCATTCGACGAGGCGCAACTCATCGAAGCGGGAGAGGACGAAACGCGCCGCATCGTGGCGGCGGCGCGCGACACCGTGCAGACAGCCGGCGTGTCGATTCGCGACGTGAGCGCGATTTACTTCACGGGCGGCTCGACCGGCCTCGCGTTTCTGTCCGGCGCGTTGGCGGCGGCATTCCCCGATGCCGAAGCGGTATTCGGCGACCGTCTCGCGAGTGTCGCAACGGGACTCGGCATTCACGCGCGGCGCGTGTTCGCGTAACTGCGAACCGCCGCTTTATATTGCGAAGATAATCGCCGCGCGCGAACTCGGCGAATTGCCGGCGCAATAAAAAACCCCGCCGAGGCGGGGTTTTTTTGCGTCCAGAAGGAAGCAGCGTAGCGCTTACACCGGCTTGATGTTAGCTGCTTGCTTGCCCTTCGGGCCCGTCTTCACTTCAAACGTAACCTTTTGGTTTTCTTGCAGCGTCTTGAAGCCTTCCGTGCGGATTTCCGAGAAATGCGCGAACAGATCTTCGCCGCCGCCGTCCGGGGTGATGAAGCCAAAGCCCTTTGCGTCATTGAACCACTTGACGGTACCGGTTTCCATATTACTTGTTCCTAAAGATGGTGAATAAGGCCGAAGCCCGTTGAGTGCATGAAAATCAAGGAAGGGGGTAATGGGACCAACCGGAGTACCGTTGATGGGCGAACTACGAAAGACCAATTCACTCGCCGCTTGAAATCCTGCCCGAACGTTATACGGCGATTTCGAGAGAAGGTCAACACTCGGCGCCCAACTTTACAAAAATTCGCGATACCGCCCCGAAAAGTTGCTTACAAAGCTTGCGGAGTCGGCGGATTTTTTGCTAGGGAGAACCCTTAGTTTCACTGCAGGCGCCGGGTGCAACCGTTAAACTACGCGCCCGCGCCGGTTGCACCATTGGGATAACCGTCGCGCATACATGCGCGTCACCCGTTTTCTCGTCATAAGCGCGATTCATGGGGTGCCGACGTGGTTCTGAAACAGGAGAAGACGTGAAAAGTTCTATACAACGGAACATCGGGCCCTTCGCACTCATGCTGACCGGCCTGGGTTCGATCATCGGCTCGGGCTGGCTGTTCGGCGCGTGGAAGGCCGCGAAAATCGCGGGCCCGGCGTCGATCTGCGCGTGGATCATCGGCGCCGTCGTGATTCTCGCGATCGCGCTGACCTACGCCGAGCTGGGCGCGATGTTCCCGGAATCGGGCGGCATGGTGCGCTACGCGCGCTATTCGCACGGCGCGCTGGTGGGCTTCATCAGCGCGTGGGCCAACTGGATCGCCATTGTTTCGGTGATTCCGATCGAGGCCGAAGCATCCATTCAATACATGAGCACGTGGCCGTATCCGTGGGCGCATGCTTTATTCGTCGATGGCTCGTTGACTACGACCGGGCTGCTACTCTCGGCGGTCCTCGTAGTTATCTATTTCCTGCTGAACTACTGGGGCGTGAAGCTGTTCGCGCGCGCCAACTCGGCCATCACGATCTTCAAGTTTCTGATTCCGGGCGCGACCATCCTCGGACTGATGCTGACGGGCTTCCACAAGGAAAACTTCGGCGAAGTGAGCACGTTTGCGCCGTATGGCTGGTCGGCGGTGCTGACGGCGGTCGCGACAAGCGGCATCGTGTTCGCATTCAACGGTTTCCAAAGCCCGATCAACCTGGCGGGTGAAGCGCGCAATCCGGCCAAAAGCGTGCCGTTCGCAGTGATCGGCTCGATCCTGCTCGCGCTCGTCATCTACGTGTTGCTGCAGGTCGCGTATATCGGCGCCGTCAGCCCGACTGACGTGATGAAGGGCTGGAGCCACTTCAATTTCGCTTCGCCGTTCGCGGAACTGGCGATCGCGCTGAACCTGAACTGGCTCGCGATTCTGCTGTACGTCGACGCCTTCGTCAGCCCGAGCGGCACCGGCACGACCTACATGGCGACCACCACGCGCATGATCTACGCGATGGAGCGCAACAACACGATGCCGAAGATTTTCGGCAGCGTGCATCCGTTCTACGGCGTGCCGCGTCCGGCGATGTGGTTCAACCTGCTGGTCTCGTTCATCTTCCTGTTCTTTTTCCGCGGATGGAGCTCCCTCGCGGCGGTGATTTCGGTTGCGACCGTAATCTCGTACCTGACCGGCCCGATCAGCCTGATGGCGCTGCGCCGCGCAGCGACGGACCTCGAGCGCCCGCTGCACATCCCCGGCATGCAGGTGATCGCGCCGTTCGCGTTCGTATGCGCGTCGCTGATCCTGTACTGGGCAAAGTGGCCGCTGACGGGCGAAATCATTCTGCTGATGGTCGTCGCGCTGCCGGTGTACTTCTACTTCCAGGCGAAGTCGGGCTTCGGCGGCTGGGGCCGCGACCTGAAGGCGGCGTGGTGGCTGGTCGCTTATTTGCCGGTGATGGCGATCCTCTCGCTCATCGGCAGCAAGGAGTTCGGCGGTCGTGGCGTTCTGCCGTACGGCTGGGACATGCTGGTCGTGATCGCGTTCTCGCTCGTCTTCTATTACTGGGGCGTGAATAGCGGCTATCGCTCGGAGTATCTGGAAGAGCGTCAGACGCACGACGAAGTGCTCGAAGGAATGGGCGCGCACTGAGGTGCCGCGCTGCGCCGGGCGGTTGATGGTCCGGCTGCATGCTAAAAAAGCCCGTCTGAGTTTTTGCTCAGGCGGGCTTTTGTTTTTGCTTTTTGCTTTTGCCGCGGACGCCGCGAGTCGTTCTTTGTCGGGTCCGGCGCTCAGGCCGTGCCGAACACGTAGTTCGTCATGGCGAGCGAGCGCTGATAGGTGCCGAGCGATTGAATTGCCAGCGAGTAATCGTCGTCGGCGGCACCGAGCGCTGCGAAGACCGGCAGCAGATGCTCGTCGGTCGGGTGCATCAGCACCGCATGCGGCGCTTTGTGGCGATAGTCCAGCAACGCGTCGATGTCGCGCGCGGCGAGCCGTGCTTCGAACCAGTCGGTGAATTCGGCGACGCGCGGGTCGGCATCTTCCGGCCGCGCGGAAAAATCGGCGGCGCGCAGATTGTGCGTGATCTGGCCCGAGCCGATCACCATCACGCCGTCGTCCCTCAACGCGCGCAGCGCGCGGCCGACCCGAAAGTGATGCGCGGCGTCGAGGCGCGGTTGGATCGACAACTGCGCGACGGGCACGTCCGCATCCGGAAACATCAGCAGCATCGGCACCCATGCGCCGTGGTCGAGCCCGTGCGGCTCTTCGCCGGCGTGCATGCCGCTGTCGCGAAGCAGCGCGGCGGCGCGTCGCGCGAGATCGGCCGCGCCGGGCGCCGGATACTGGATCTCATATAACTGGCGCGGAAACCCGTAGAAATCGTGGATGGTTTCGGGCTTGGCGGCAGTGCTCGCCACCGGCTGCGCGGTGCCCCAATGCGCGGATAGCATCAACACGGACTCGGGACGCGGCAATTGCGCGCTCAGCGTCGCAAACTCGGCGGACGGCAGCGACGGATCGATCGGCAGCGTCGGCGCGCCGTGGGAAAGAAAAAGCGAAGGCAAGCGGTTCATGGCAGCGACGCGCTGTGAGGCGCGGACGAAGTTCGGTTGCTGTCAATATAGAGCCGCACCGTCGTTTGATAAACGGGTGAAAGCGGAATTGATTGTCTTGCGGTGGTTGGTAATCTCGGCGGACGGACGACCGATTACCCCTGGTCACCGCCTCGTAATCCGGCCCACGCCGGCGATAGCGCCGGTCCCAACGCAAACAGATCCAGCACGCGGGCAACCGTGTGATCGACCATGTCGTCAATCGTCGCTGGTTGGTTGTAAAACGCAGGCAAGGGCGGAAAGATCACGCCACCCATCTCCGTCACCGCCGTCATATTGCGCAGATGCGCGAGATTGAACGGCGTTTCGCGCACCAGCAGCACGAGCCGGCGGCGCTCCTTGAGGGTGACGTCGGCGGCGCGGGTGATCAGGTTGTCGGAGAAACCATGTGCGACGCTCGCGAGCGTTTTCATCGAACACGGCGCGACGACCATGCCGTCCGTCGCAAACGAACCGGACGCGATGCTCGCGCCCATGTCGCGCACCGAATGGACGACGTCCGCGAGCGGATGCACGTCTTCCTTCGACAACTGCAATTCGTGGCGGATATTGAGCCAGCCGGCGCTCGAAATCAGCAGATGACTTTCGACGCCGCCGAGCTTGCGCAACGTCTGAAGCAAGCGGATGCCGTATATGGCGCCGGTCGCGCCGGTGATGGCGACGATCAGCCGGCGTGGCGCCGCAGCGCGTGTTTCCATGACTGGCGGCGCCTCGTAGGAACAGCTTCGGACTGAACGATCAGGCCGCGGCGAACAGTTGCTGCAATTCGCCCGATTCGTACATTTCCATCATGATGTCCGAGCCGCCGACGAATTCGCCCTTCACATAAAGCTGCGGAATGGTCGGCCAGTTCGAGAACTGCTTGATGCCCTGGCGAACTTCGTCGTCTTCGAGGACGTTGACCGTCTTGAACTCGTTGACATTGCACGCCTTCAGGATCTGGATGGCGCGGCCGGAAAAGCCGCACATCGGGAACTGGGCGCTGCCCTTCATGAAGAGCACGACGTTGTTTTCGTCGACGATTTGCTTGATGCGTTGTTGCGTATCCATGACTGACCTTGCGGTTCCGAGTATGTGTAGGGAATAGGCTGAAATGATAGCGGATTTCGCCCGCACCGGCCGACGGCCGCTTTGTCCATCCGCGCGTTGCGGCTATTGCGGCGGCTTGCGTCAGCTAGCGTGCTGAGGTATCAGCATGTCAGCGTGCTCAGCCGGCAAGCCGCCCGCCGCTGATTCGCTCGATGCCCGCAAGGTCGCGCTCCGATCTGACATCCACGAAGCCTTGCCCTGTCAGAAGTTCGCGGACGGCTTCGGCCTGATCGTAGCCGTGCTCCATCCACAGAACGCCGCGCGCGGCAAGACGCGCGGGCGCGCCGGCGACGATCGCGCGGATCGCGCTGAGGCCGTCGGCTTCGTCGGTGAGCGCGCCGCGCGGCTCGTAGCGCAAGTCGCCTTGCTCCAGATGCGGGTCGCCGCTCGCGATATACGGCGGGTTGCTCACGATCACGTCAAAGCGCAGCGCCGTATCCAGCGAGCCGTACCAGTCGCTTTGCGCGAACGTCACGGCGCCGCCTGGCCGTTTCGCATCCAGCAGACGCGCGGCGTTGCGCGCCGCGACCGCGAGCGCTTCCGCCGAACGGTCGAGCGCGGTCATTTGCGCGTCCGGGCGCATCGACGCGATCGCCAGTGCAATGGCGCCCGTGCCGGTGCCGAGATCGAGCACGCGCGGGCGCGGAAGATTTTCCATCGCCGTGAGCGCCGTTTCGACCAGCAATTCGGTCTCCGGACGCGGAATCAGCACATGCGGCGTCACCTCGAACTCAAGCCCGAAGAACTCGCGGACGCCGACCAGTTGCGCAATCGGTTCGCCGGCCACGCGCCGCGCCTGCAACGCGAGATAACGCTCGACGCACTCGCTGTCGAGCGCTTCGTCCGCGCGCGTGATCAACTGCGTATGGCGCCAGCCGAGCACATGCGTGAGCAAAATGCGCGCTTCGAGCGGCGGCAGCGGCGAGGCGCGCAACAACGCCGCGGGCGTGGCCGCCTGGTCGCGATTGGGCGGCGCGTTCGCGGTCATCGGCGCTCAATCCGCGTCGCCGAGCGAAGCAAGCAGCTCCGCCTGATGTTCGCTGACGAGCGCGCTGATCAGTTCGTCGAGATCGCCGTCCATGATTGCATCGAGGCGATACAGCGTCAGATTGATCCGATGATCTGTCAGACGCCCTTGCGGGAAGTTGTAGGTGCGAATCCGCTCCGAGCGATCGCCCGAGCCGATCAGACTCTTCCGCGTCGCCGCTTCTTTCGCCTGCTGCTCGTGCGACTGCTTGTCCTTGATGCGCGCCGCGAGCACCTTCAGCGCGCGGTCCTTGTTCTTGTGCTGCGAGCGGTCGTCCTGACATTCGACGACGATGCCCGTCGGCAAGTGCGTGACGCGCACGGCCGAATCCGTCTTGTTGATGTGCTGACCGCCCGCGCCCGACGCCCGGAACGTGTCGATGCGCAGATCGGCCGGATTGATTTCGACTTCGCCGATCTCGTCGGCTTCCGGCATGACCGCCACCGTGCACGCGGACGTGTGAATGCGGCCCTGCGTTTCGGTTGCCGGCACGCGCTGCACGCGATGGCCGCCGGACTCGAACTTCAGCTTCGAATATGCGGCTTCGCCCGCGATCCGCACGATCACTTCCTTATAGCCGCCCAGATCGGATTCGCTCGCCGACATCATCTCGACCTGCCAGCGGTTGCGCTCGGCGTAGCGCAAATACATGCGCAACAGGTCGCCTGCAAAAAGCGCGGACTCGTCGCCGCCGGTGCCGGCGCGAATTTCGAGGAAGATGTTGCGGTCGTCGTTCGGATCTTTCGGCAACAGCATCTTCTGCAGTTCGCCGCCGAGCTGTTCCATGCGCTCACGCGCCGCGCGAATTTCCTCTTCGGCGAATTCGCGCATGGAGATGTCCGTCAGCAGTTCCTGCGCGGTGGCGGCGTCGTGCATGGCCTGGCGCCACAGCGCGTATTGCTCGACGACGGGCCCAAGCTCGGCGTGTTCGCGCGTGAGCTTGCGATATTGATCGAGGTTCGAGGTGATGTCCTCGCGGCTTAACAGATCGTTCAGTTCGGCCAGCCGTGTCGTCAGCTGGTCGAGCTTGCGTTGCATGCTCGTTTTCATCGGGCGGGTATCGGAGCGGGCTCCGGAAGGACAGCAACCAGGAAAATGGGCGGATGCCCGGGACAGAAGCATGTGGCGGGCCACTGCGAGGCCACCGGCGGGTGGCGCGGACGAGGCGGTGCGCGCCGCTAACGTTCCGAGGAACCGGAGTGTTTGTAGAAGCCGCCCATCAATTCGATGAGCGTGTCGCGGTTTTCACCGCTAGCGCGGTTAAGCGCGTGAGTGGGACCGTGAATCAGCTTGTTGGTCAGCGCTTGCGAAAGCGCCTCGATCACCGCGGCAGGATCGTCGCCGCGCGCGAGCATTTTCTGCGCGCGTTCGACTTCGGCCCGGCGCAGCACGTCGGCTTGCGTATGCATGTGACGGATCACCGGCACGATGCTGCGCGCCTCGAGCCACTGCATGAAGTTCTGCACGCGCGTTTCGATGATCGCTTCGGCCTGTGCAACCGCGGCCTGGCGCGACGCATTGCCTTCGCGGACGATCGCGCCGAGGTCGTCGACGGTATACAGGAACACGTCTTCCAGCTTGCCGACTTCCGGTTCGATGTCGCGCGGAACCGCCAGATCGACCATGAAGATCGGCCGATGGCGGCGCGCCTTGACCGCGCGCTCGACCGCGCCCAGGCCGATGATCGGCAACGTGGAAGCCGTGCACGACACGATGATGTCGAACTCGTGCATGCGCGTCGGCAAGTCCGACAGCGGAATGGCCCGGCCGTTGAAGCGCTCCGCGAGCCGCGTGCCGCGCTCGGCCGTGCGGTTCGCGACCACGAGTTCACGGGGCTGCTGCGCGGCGAAGTGCGTCGCGCACAGCTCGATCATTTCGCCCGCGCCGATGAACAGCACGCGCTGGTTCGACACCTTGTCGAAAATACGTTGCGCGAGCCGCACGGCAGCGGCTGCCATCGAAACCGACTGCGCGCCGATCTCAGTCGTGCTGCGCACTTCTTTTGCGACGGCGAACGTGCGCTGGAACAACTGGTTCAGATAAGTGCCGAGCGCGCCTGCTTCGGACGCGGTGCGCACGGCGTCCTTCATTTGTCCGACGATTTGCGTTTCGCCGAGCACCATCGAATCGAGGCCCGAGGCGACGCGGAACGCGTGGCGCACGGCTTCCGACTGCGGCAGCGCGTAGACGTGCGGCGCGAGTTCCTCGATGGGCAGGTTGTGATACCGCGACAGCCATTGGATCGCGGCTTCGCGCGCGGCCTGGTCGTCGGTCGCGCAATAGAGTTCGGTGCGATTGCAGGTAGAGAGAATCGCCGCTTCAGGCGCCGAGCGGGCCGTGCCGCCGAGCCAGACGCTCTTGAAGGTGTCCAGTGCAGGCTTGATCTGTTCGAGCGGAAACGCCACGCGTTCGCGCAAGGCGACAGGCGCTGTGTGGTGATTGATTCCGATCGTTAAGAGCTGCATGCTGGGGAGCTATGGTTTAGCCCCATATTATAGCGTTTTCGCGATTCTTACTCGCTGCGCCTCGCACCCGCGCCGCTTATGCCAGCCATCAGGCCGGTGCGGCAGCGCCTTCCACGGAAAATGCGTCGAGCTGATAGCCGTAGCCGTACAGCGGCGCAAGCGAATAGCCATGCTCCGGGCGCAATTCGAGCTTGGACCGCACGCGCGACGCGTGCGTGTCGACGGTGCGCGACTTTACGTCGCGGCGCCGTGCCCACACGGTTTCCATGATGTGCGCGCGCGACACGGGCCGCGACAGATTGGTGAACAGCAGCAGCGCGAAGCGGAACTCCTTCGGCGTCAGCGTGACCACGCGGTTGCGGAACGTGACGGCGAAGTTGGCGGCGTCGAACGTATAGCCGCGAATCACGTCGTGCCGTCGATTGGGCGGCCGGCGCAAGCCTGCGCGCCGCAGCAGCGCGTCGACGCGCGCGAGCGTTTCGGGGCCGCGTACCGGCTTGGCGAGACAGTCGTCGGCGCCCGCGTGCAGCACGGCGACGATCTGGCTTTCGCGCGGCTCCGTCATCATCACGATGACCGGCAGGCTCGGCAGAAGGGCTCGGGCGCGCGCGATCACATCTTCGGCGGAATGGTCGCCGGTCCAGTTTTCGGTAATCAGCAGATCGAAGAATTGGTCCGCGGCTTGCGCGAGGAACGGGGCGCTCGTGGCGAAGTGCTGACACACGTGGCCGCCGGCGAACATGAGCCGGGTGACCAACTGGGCGTGCCGCGGGTCCGGCTCGATAAGGGCGATTCGCATGCGCGCAATCCACTTGACGACGGCCAGGAACCAGGCTTTTCCGTAAGGCCTCCAGCTTGCCTAACATCACCCCGACCCCTAAACTCAACCGCTGTGCGGAAAGCGCCGTGCTGATTTTTTGAGAAGAGACAAAAATGCTAGCTGTCGTTGTGCCTCGCGCCCATGAGACAAATCCGAAACTGCGCGAGTCCATCCGCTGATGGGCTGGGCTGGAATCGTCGTACTCGGAGCCGCAATCGGCTTCGCGGGCTGGTGGTTGCATCCGCTGCGCCGCTTGAACAACGCCGGCCGCTCCGGCGGCTCGAAAGGCGCCCGCCTATGGGTGGCGCTGCTGGCCGGCGTGCTGGGCGCGATCGTCGCGCGCATGGCCGGCAATGTGATCGGTCTTTTCCATGACGGCGAGATACTGGAATGGCCTGTGTGCACGGCCGTCGCCATGATCGCCGTCGCCGTGACGGTCGGCTTGCTTTCCCGTCGATGAATACTTGCAGGTGACCTCCATGAATGCCCGACTTCCCCAAACTTCTTCCATTCCCGAACGGCTCGCCGGCTTGCGCAGCGCGATGGCGCGCGAAGGCGTCGCCGCTTACCTCGTGCCGTCCGCGGACCCGCATTTGTCCGAATATCTGCCGGGGCGTTGGCAGGGCCGCGAGTGGCTGTCCGGCTTCACCGGCTCGGCGGGCACGCTGATCGTCACCGCCGACTTCGCGGGCGTCTGGACCGACAGCCGCTACTGGGAGCAGGCCAATGCGCAACTGGCCGGCAGCGGCGTTCAGCTCATGAAGATGACCGGTGGTCAGCAGACCGCGCCGCATTTCGAGTGGCTCGCTGAAAACGTGGCGCCGGGCGGCACCGTCGGCGTGGACGGCGCCGTGCTCGGCGTGGCGGCGGCGCGGGCTTTGACTCAAGCGCTCACGGCGCGCGGCGTGAAGCTGCGCACCGACGTCGATCTGTTCGACGGCATCTGGCCGCAGCGCCCGTCGCTGCCCGATGCGGCGGTGTTCGAACACGCCGAGCCGCATGCAAGCGTCGCGCGTTCGGAAAAGCTCGCACAGGTCCGTCGCGCAATGGCGGAAAAGGGCGCGCAGTGGCACTTCATTTCCACGCTCGACGACCTGGCGTGGCTCTTCAATCTGCGCGGCGCCGACGTCAGCTTCAACCCGGTTTTCGTCGCGCACGCGTTGATCGGCGAACACGGCGCGTCGCTTTTCGTCTCCGACGGCAAGGTGCCGCCCGCGCTCGCCGAAGCGCTCGCGCGCGACGGCGTCAATGTCGAGCCCTACGCGAAAGCGGCCGATGCGCTCGCCGCGCTGCCCGCCGGCAGCACCTTGTTGATCGACCCGCGCCGCATCACGTACGGCTCGCTGCAATCGGTGCCGTCGACGGTGAAGGTGGTCGAGGCGGTCAATCCGTCCACCTTCTTCAAGTCGCGCAAGACCGAAGCCGAGGCGAAGCACGTGCGCGAGACGATGGAGCAGGACGGCGCGGCGCTCGCCGAATTCTTCGCGTGGTTCGAAAGCGCGCTCGGCCGCGAGACGATCACCGAACTCACTATCGACGAACGTCTGACGGCCGCGCGCGCGCGTCGGCCGGGTTTCGTGTCGTTGAGCTTTGCGACCATTGCGGGCTTCAACGCGAACGGCGCGATGCCGCACTATCGCGCGACTCGGGAATCGCATTCGGTGATCGAGGGCAACGGCCTGTTGCTGATCGACTCCGGCGCGCAGTATCTGAGCGGAACGACCGACATCACGCGCGTGGTGCCGATCGGCACGATCAGCGACGCACAGCGGCGCGATTTCACGATCGTGCTGAAGGGCACCATGGCGCTGTCGCGCGCGAAGTTTCCGCGCGGCATCCGCTCGCCGATGCTCGACGCCATCGCGCGCGCGCCGATCTGGGAAGCCGGTGCCGACTACGGTCACGGCACGGGCCACGGTGTCGGCTATTTCCTGAACGTTCACGAAGGCCCGCAAGTAATCGCGCACTACGCGCCGGCCGAACCGTGGACGGCGATGGAAGAAGGCATGATCACGTCGATCGAACCGGGCGTCTACCGGCCAGGCAAGTGGGGTGTGCGGATCGAGAATCTGGTGCTGAACGTGCCCGCCGGTCAGACCGAATTCGGCGACTTCCTCGAGTTCGAGACGCTCACGCTGTGCCCGATCGACACGCGCTGCCTCGACTTGTCGCTGCTGCGCGACGACGAACGCGCGTGGCTCAACAGCTATCACGAGACGGTGCGCACGCGCCTCGCGCCGCATGTTTCCGGCGACGCGAAGACGTGGCTCGAACTGCGCACGCAGCCTGTCTGAGCAGCAAACCGTATAACGACGCATAACGACGTTTAACGAAGCATAGCCACGGAGAGCGCATGGCCATCAAGGCAGTGGTGTTCGATTTCGGCGGCGTGCTGATCGACTGGAATCCCGAGTACCTGTATCGGCAACTGATTCCAGACGAAGCCGAGCGCCGCTGGTTTCTGACTCACGTGTGCTCGATGGATTGGGTGGTTCGCCAGGACGGCGGCCAGCCGATCGCCGAGGCAACGGCCGAACTCATCACGCGCTTCCCCGACCACGAAGCGCTGATCCGCGCGTTTTACGAGCGCTGGCACGAAATGGTGGCCGGCGTGCTGGACGACGGCGTCGCGATCATGGAAAAGCTCGAGGCCGCCGAGGTGCCGCTCTTCGGCCTGACGAACTGGTCGGCCGAGACCTTTCCTTATGCGTGGGAAAACTACCCGGTGCTGCGGCGCTTTCGCGACATCATCGTGTCGGGGCGGGTAGGTCTGGTGAAGCCCGATCCGGCCATCTTCGCGGCCATGCTAGAGCGGATTCACGCGCAAATGCCGGCCATCGAACCGTCCGAACTCGTCTTTATCGACGACAACCCGAAGAACGCCGCAGCCGCTACGGCGCTCGGCTGGTACGGCGTGCATCACGTCAGCGCCGCGCAGACCGAAGCGAGGCTGCGCGAACTGGGGTTGCCGGTTTGACTAGACGCGCGTGGCAAACGCAGAGCGCTTGGGCGCATCCGCTTGCGCGCCGTGTTCGCCACGCGGTTTGATCCGCTCACTGCCCCAGCAAATTCTTCAACGCATTTCCCAGGCCTTTTACCGTTTCGCCCGCGCCTTTCGCCACGCCTTCCACGCTGACGCCCAGCGCTTTCGCGAAGCCGGCGGCGATGCGCGTCGTCAGCCCTTCCTGCACCGAGAATTTCGGGTCGCGTAAATTGCCGTCGAGCACGAAGTGCAGCGTGATGTCGCCGTTGTGCGCCTTCAAAGCGGCAACCGCGGCCTTCGTCGGAATGGACATGAATGTGTCGAGCGGATTGCCGGTGTCCGCAAGTTGCAACTGATGAACCGTGATCGTGCCGGGCGCGTGCAACTGATAATTGCGCACCGACGACTCGATGCTCATGTCGATCGTGCCGCTTGTCACTTGCGCCTTCGCGCCGGCTTTCTTCACGAGATACGGATCGAGCATGACGACGTCGACGCCGCGCAGTGTGCTGGTCGTCTGCGAATCCTTGCTGGCGATTTTGATCCAGCCGCTGAACGTCACCGTGCCGGTGTGCGACGGCCCTTTGATCGAGCCTCTGACATTGACGTTGGTCGGCTCCGTGAGCGCGGGCAGACGAATGTTGTCGACGGTCGCGTTCGCGTCGCTCACCGTCACCTTGTAAGCGGGCGAGCCGACCGTCATGTCGTAGAAATGAAAGCGGCCCTGCTCGAAACTGATGTGATCGACCTGCTTGTCGCGCGGCATCGAACTCGCTGATGCGGCACCTGCGTCGTCGTTAGTGCTGTTGACCGATTGACGCAGATTCGGCAGCAGACGGATCGTGCCGTTTTGCGTGCGCAGCACCGCCATGTCGAAACCGCGCACCGTCACGCTGCGGATATGCATGCGGTGCTGGAGTAGATCGCGGATGTCCGGCGTCAGGATGATCTCGTCCGCTCTCAACGGATCGCCGGCGGGCCAGCCAGGCGGCGGCTTCAACAGAACGTTGCTGAGATGCACGGAGGTCAAGCCGACGTCGATGCTTTGCGCGCTGCCAAGCGGACCGAGCGCCGCGACCACGCGCGCTTTCACTTCGCGCTGCGCGTATTGCAGCAGGCCGAATGCAATAACGACGAGCACGACCAGCACGCTGCTCGCGGCAGCGATCCAGCGTTGGCTCTTCGACATTGCCATGCTTGTTCCCTCGTCACCGCAACGGTTTTGTTCCCGATAACGCGCGCCAGCCAATACAAGTCGCGCGGACGACATATAGCACGCGCAACGGAGCAATGCGTGTGCCGTGTCGCATGTCGCCGATGTCTGGCGTAGGTGAAGGGTATCGAAGGAGGGTAGGGAGTTGCTGCGAAGAACGGCTGAGCGTACGGCGCACGCTGACCGTTTGCAAAGCTGAGGGGATAACTGCGCCCGAACGCGGCCCACTCGTCTTCCGACGAGCAGACCGCTTTTCGCGCAGCTTCTGACGCGGTGAACCTTTAACGCCGTGTACCTTTAACGCCGCGTGAACCTTAACGCGTGATCGGCTTATACCGCAGACGCTTCGGACGCGCCGCTTCTTCACCCAGGCGTGCGCGCTTGTCCGCTTCATACTCCTGGTAATTACCGTCGAAGAACGTGATTTGCGAATCGCCTTCGAACGCGAGAATGTGCGTCGCGATCCGGTCGAGGAACCAGCGGTCGTGCGAAATCACCATCACCGAGCCGGCGAATTCGAGCAATGCGTCTTCGAGCGCGCGCAGCGTTTCGACGTCGAGATCGTTCGACGGTTCATCGAGCAGCAGCACATTGCCGCCCGCAATCAACGTCTTCGCGAGATGCAGACGGCCGCGCTCGCCGCCCGACAGATTGCCGACCGTCTTCTGCTGATCGCCGCCCTTGAAGTTGAAGCGGCCAATGTAGGCACGCGACGGCGTCTCGTACTTGCCGACCGTCAGCACATCGGCGCCGCCGGAAATCTCTTCGAACACAGTCTTCGTCGAATCGAGCGCGTCGCGGCTCTGGTCGACGTAAGCGAGCTTCACCGTCGGCCCCATGACGATCTCGCCCGAATCCGGTTGTTCGCGGCCAGTCAGCATGCGAAACAGCGTGGACTTACCCGCGCCGTTCGGACCGATGATGCCGACAATCGCGCCCGCCGGCACCTTGAAGCTCACGTTGTCGAGCAGCAGACGGTCGCCATACGACTTGCTGACGTTCTTGAACTCGATCACTTCATTGCCGAGGCGGTCGCCGACCGGAATGAAGATTTCCTGCGTTTCATTGCGCTTCTGATAGTCCTGGCTGTTCAGTTCCTCGAAGCGCGCAATACGCGCCTTCGACTTCGCCTGACGGCCCTTCGGATTCTGGCGCACCCATTCCAGTTCTTTCTTGATCGCCTTCTGACGCGCGGATTCCGACGCTTCTTCCTGCTTCAGGCGCTCTTCCTTCTGATCGAGCCAACTGCTGTAGTTGCCCTTCCACGGAATGCCGTGGCCGCGGTCGAGTTCGAGAATCCACTCGGCCGCGTTATCGAGGAAGTAGCGATCGTGCGTGACCGCGACGACGGTGCCCGGAAAGCGCGTGAGGAACTGTTCGAGCCAATCGACCGATTCCGCGTCGAGGTGGTTGGTCGGCTCGTCGAGCAGCAGCATGTCGGGCTTTTCGAGCAGCAGCTTGCACAGCGCGACGCGGCGCTTTTCGCCGCCCGACAGATGTTCGATTTTCGCGTCCCAGGCCGGCAGACGCAGCGCGTCGGCGGCGATCTCGATCTGCTGTTCGGCGCTGCCGCCGTCGGTGGTCGCGAGAATCGCTTCGTACTTCGCCTGCTCGGCGGCGAGCGCGTCGAAGTCCGCGTCCGGTTCCGCGTAGGCCGCGTAAATTTCATCGAGCTTCTTCTGCGCGTTGAACACGTCGCCGAGACCTTCTTCGACGGTTTCGCGCACCGTCTTGTTCGGATCGAGCTGCGGCTCCTGCGGCAGATAGCCGATGTTCAGATTCGGCATCGGCGTCGCTTCGCCTTCGATGTCCTTGTCCACACCGGCCATGATGCGGATCAGCGTCGACTTGCCCGAGCCGTTCAGGCCGAGCAGGCCGATCTTCGCGCCGGGGAAAAACGACAGCGAGATGTCTTTCAGGATTTGACGCTTGGGCGGCACGATCTTGCCAACCCGGTTCATGGTGAAGACGTATTGGGCCATTTGCTTGTGTGCTTGATAGACGTTGACGACGCCGGCCGCGTTCGGGCGGGCAGCCGTGGGTGGATCGGTAATCGGTGTGTGCCGGGGCGGCGTCGAACACGCTGTCAGCGCAACGACGCGAGCACGCCGGGTGCAAATCGCATTGTACTTCGGCAGGGGAGTGCGGGCGGTAGCGCGGCTTGCGGCTTGTGTCAGTTCGCGCGCAGCGGCGGTGAAATCACAGCCAGCTTGCTACGCCGCCGTGCCGCGAGCAGGTGCCGCTGTGGTGCCGGCTGAAGCTGTAGGTGCCGTCGCGGCAGCGGGCGGTCGCGCCGTCGGGCGCCTTGCCTGAGAGTGAGCGGGCCGGCGCGTGTACCGTGTTGCCGTCGCGATTCGTGTAGGTGTTGTGATTGCTGAGGTCGGCTTCGTCGGGCGTTGTGCCTGGCGCGACGTACGCGAATGCCGGCGAGATGCTCAACGATAGCGTCAGCAACAGCGCAACCGATGCGCCACGGGCGGTTCTAAGACCAATACCTTGCATGGCGTTAGAGATCGTTCTTGTAGTTGTGAGTATTGTTATGAGGCGCTCAACTTAGTTCACCCGCCGGCCACTCGTCGAATCGAAGAAATGCAGATGACGCGCGGGCAACGCGACCTGCAATGCCTCGCCAGCCGCGGGCCGATGCGCGTGCGGCAAACGCACGGTCACGTCATGCTTGCCCCATCGTCCGTGCGCGAGATTGTCGGCACCGAGCAACTCGCATGAATCGACGGTGAGCGTTGCGTGCGGCGCATCCGCTTGCCCCGGACTCATGTGCTCCGGACGAATACCTAGCGTGTATTCGCGCCCCTTGGCGACTTCGCCGCCAATCGACGCCACGCCCGTGAGCGGCAGTTGCGGCCCGTTGCCGGCGATGTCGAACGTGGAGCCGTCGTCGGACACACGGCCTTGCAGCAGATTCATTCCCGGCGACCCGATGAAGCCCGCGACGAACACCGTCGCCGGCCGTTCGTAAACTTCGGTCGGTGCGCCGATCTGCTCGGCGTGGCCCTTGTTCATCACGATCACGCGTTGCGCGAGCGTCATCGCTTCGATCTGATCGTGCGTGACGTACAGGCTCGTCGTAGAGAGCCGCGCATGCAGACGCTGAATCTCGAGCCGCATTTGCACGCGCAGACGCGCGTCGAGATTCGACAACGGTTCGTCGAAGAGAAACACGGCCGGTTCTCGCACGATCGCGCGGCCCATTGCCACGCGCTGACGCTGCCCGCCCGACAGTTCGCGCGGCTTGCGCTGCAACAGCGCTTCCAGTTCGAGAATCTGCGCGGCGGCGTTCACGCGCTGCGCGATCTGCGCCCGCTCGACGCCCGCGATCTTCAGCGCATAGCCCATGTTTTCGGCCACGCTCATATGCGGATAGAGCGCGTAGTTCTGAAACACCATCGCGATGTTGCGGTCCTTCGGCTCCAGTTCGTTCACCACTTTGCCGGCGATCGAAATGCTGCCCTCGGAGATGCGCTCGAGTCCTGCGACCATCCGCAGCAACGTCGATTTGCCGCAACCGGACGGCCCGACCATGACGACGAATTCGCCGTCGTTCACATCGACGTCGATGCCGTGCAACACGAACTGTTTGCCGTCGTAGGTTTTTTTAACGCCTTGCAGTGTCAATGCAGCCATGCGGTTTTAGCCCTTCGTTTGCGTGTCTTTTGTCATTCGTGCGTGCTTGCCTCGTGCGCGGTTTGCGCCGCGCGGATCATTTCTCGGCATCCACGAGACCGCGCACGAACCAGCGCTGCATGGTCAGCACGACGGCGAGCGGCGGCAGCATCGCGAGCAGCGTGGCCGTCATCACGAGATGCCATTCGGTGGCCGTGTCGCCCGAAGCAATCATGCTCTTGATACCGACGACGGCGGTTGTCAGCGACTGCTGGCTCGTGATCAGAATCGGCCACAAATACTGGTTCCAGCCGTAAATAAACGTGATGACGAAGAGCGCCGCCATGTTCGTTTTCGACAGCGGCAACACGACGTCCCAGAAGAAACGCATCGCACCCGCGCCGTCGATGCGCGCCGCTTCCATCAACTCGTCGGGCAGCGTCATGAAGAACTGGCGAAACAGGAACGTGGCCGTTGCGGACGCAATCAGCGGCAACGTCAAACCGCTATACGTATTGCTCAGATTCATCGACGACACGACTTGCACGGTCGGGAAGATACGCACTTCGACCGGCAGCATCAGCGTGATGAAGATGAGCCAGAACGACAGGTTGCGAAACGGAAAGCGGAAGAACACGATCGCATACGCGGAGATCATCGACACGGCGATCTTGCCGATCGAAATGGCGAGCGCCATCACGAGGCTGTTGAACAGCATGCGGCCGAACGGCGCTGCCGCGTTGCCGCTGCCGTGCGCCCACACGGTCGCGATGTTGTCGAACAGATGCGAGCTCGGCACCAGCGACAGCGGCACGGTGAAGATCTGCTGTTCGTTCATGGTCGCCGCGCAGAACGCGACGTACACCGGAAACACGACCAGCACGACGCCGAGTATCAGCACCGCGTGGCAAAAGAGGTCGAAACCGCGGCGGTTCTCGATCATGAGTATTGAACCCTGCGTTCGATGAAGCGGAATTGCACGACCGTCAACGCGACGACGATCACCATCAGCACGACGGATTGCGCGCCCGAGCTGCCGATGTCGAGTCCCTGGAAACCTTCGGCGAAAATCTTGTAGATCAGCGTGCGCGTCGATTGAGCGGGGCCGCCGCCCGTCGCTGCATCGATCACCGGAAAGGTGTCGAAGAACGCGTAGGTGATGTTGATGACGAGCAGGAAGAAGCTCGTCGGCGACAGCAGCGGCAGGGCGATGCCGAAGAAGCGCCGCACGGGACCGGCGCCGTCGATGGCGGCGGCTTCGATCAGCGAGCGCGGAATCGCCTGCAAGCCCGCGTAGAAAAACAGGAAGTTATAGCTGACCTGCTTCCACACCGACGCAAGCACGACAAGAAACATCGCTTGTCCCGCGTTCAAAGCGTGATTCCACACAATGCCTTGCTTCGCGAGCGCGAACGTCACGAGGCCGATGCTCGGGTTGAACAGAAACGACCACAGCACGGCGGCGATGGCCGGCGCGACCGCATACGGCCAGATGAGCAGCGTCTGATACGCCTTTGCGCCGCGCGTCACGCGGTCCGCGCAGACCGCGAGCAGCAGCGAAATCACGAGGCCCGATACGGTGACGAGCGCGCAGAAAATAATCGTCGTGTTGAACGACGACAGATACAGCGGATCGGCGAAGAGCTGCTTGAAATTCGCGAGCCCGACGAATTCGCTCGACGTGCCGAACGCGTCCTGACTTTGCGTGGATTGCCACAGCGCTTCGCCGGCGGGCCACAGAAAGAAGAGCGCCGTGATCGCGAGTTGCGGCGCGACGAGCAGATAGGGCAGCAGGCTGGTGCCGAAGCGGGAGCGCTTTTCCATCGAGGAATCTCAAGAGTTTTGCTGCAAGCGGGTTCCGGCGCGAGTGCGCCGGAACCGACGATGCCGACGCGGGAATTAACTGCCCGCTTTCTCGAAACGCCGCAGCAGTTCGTCGCCGCGCGAGACCGCCGAGTCGAGCGCCTGTTGCGGCGTCTTCTTTTTCACCCCACACCTGCTCGAGCTCTTCGTCGATGATCGTGCGGATCTGCGGCATATTGCCAAGGCGCAAGCCCTTCGTGTACGGCAGCGGCGGCTTGTTGAGCATCTGCTTGATCGCCGTATCGCTGCCGGGGTTCTTCTCGTAGAAGCCCTGTTGCTGCGTCAACTGATACGCGGCGGTCGTGACCGGCAAATAGCCGGTGTCCTGATGCCACTTCGCGGCGACTTCGGGCGAGCTCAGATACGACAGGAATTTCGCCACGCCTTTGTAGACGGCCGGGTCCTTGCCCGCCAGCACCCACAAGCTCGCTCCGCCGATAATCGCGTTCTGCGGCGCGCCCTTCACGTTCGCGTCGTAAGGCATCATGCCGGTGCCGAAGTTGAACTTCGCGTACTTCTTGATCGTGGCAAGCGAGCCCGACGAGTTCGTGATGATGCCGCAGTCGCCGCTATAGAACTTCGAGATCGGTTCGTCCTTGCGGCCAACGTACGTGAACGTGCCGTCTTTCTGCATGCTCTGCAGGAACCGGATGTGCGCGACCTGCAGCGGCTTGTTGAATTCGAGTTGCGCATCGGCGCCGTCAAAACCGTTGTTCTTTGATGCGAACGGCGCGCCGTGCCACGCGCTGTAGTTCTCCAACTGAATCCAGCTTTGCCAGCCCGACGAATAGCCGCACGCCATGCCCGACGCTTTCAGCTTCTGCGCGTCGGCCTGGAGCTCGGCCCAGGTTTTCGGCGGCTGGTTCGGATCGAGACCGGCTTTCTTGAACGCGTCCTTGTTGTAATAGAGGACGGGCGTCGAGCTATTGAAGGGCATCGAAATCAGATGGCCCGTTTTCGCGTCGCTGTAATAGCTTGCGATGGTCGGCACAAACGCCTTTTCGTCGAGCGGCACGCCGGCTTGCTTGAACACGTCCGAGACGGGCACGACGGCTTTCTTAGCCTGCATCATCGTCGCGGTGCCGACTTCGTACACTTGCAGGATGGACGGCGCGTTGCCGCTGCGATAAGCGGCGATGCCGGCCGCGAGCGTCTGGTCGTAAGTGCCCTTGAACACCGGCACGATCTTGTAGTCCGACTGCGACGCGTTGAACGCGTTGGCGATGTCGTTCAGACGTTCGCCCAACGCGGCTTCCATGGCGTGCCAGAACTGGATTTCAGTGGCGGCCTGGGCCGTCTGGCTCATGCCGACGGTGCCCACACTCAGTACAGCGGCGACGGAAAGCGAACGGAACAGCGGCTTGAAACTCATCGATTTGTCTCCTCATCGGAAGGTGCGCGAATGCGAATCGCGCGATTCTATTTGTGTTCGATGACAGTCCGGCGTCGGCCGGCGGATGCCGCAATTTAACATCGGCTGTGAGGAAACTGGAATAGCTGGGTTCTCTAATGCAAAAAGCCCGCGCGAGGCGGGCTTTTCAAAACGCCGGCGTGAGCCGCCAGGCGGTGCTGCGAATATTGCGGCTTTAAAGGCCTTTACACGTTGAACAGGAAGTTCATCACATCCCCGTCGTGCACCACATATTCCTTGCCTTCCGCGCGCATCTTGCCGGCTTCTTTCGCGCCTTGCTCGCCCTTATAGGTGATGTAGTCGTTAAACGAAATGGTCTGCGCGCGAATAAAGCCGCGCTCGAAGTCGGTGTGAATCGCGCCCGCGGCTTGCGGCGCGGTATCGCCGACATGAATGGTCCACGCGCGCACTTCCTTCACGCCTGCGGTGAAGTAGGTTTGCAGGCCGAGTAGCTTGAAGCCCGCGCGAATCACGCGGTTCAGGCCCGGCTCTTCCATGCCCATGTCGGCGAGGAACACTTCCATGTCGGCTTCGTCGAGGTCGGCGATTTCCGCTTCGATTGCTGCGCACACCGCGACGACCGGCGCATTTTCCGACGCCGCGAACTTCGCGACCGCGTCCAGATGCGGATTATTCTGGAAGCCGTCTTCCTTGACGTTCGCCACATACATGGTCGGTTTCGCGGTGATCAGGCAGAACGGCTTAAGCGTCGCCTTCTCTTCGTCCGACAGATCGAGCGCGCGCACGGGCTTGGCCTGATCCAGTTGAGCGCGCACCTTTTCCAGCACGGCGGCGTTCTTGATGGCTTCCTTGTCGTTGCCCGACTTGGCGGCCTTCGAATAACGCGCGAGCGCTTTTTCAACCGTTGCCAGGTCGGCCAGCGCGAGTTCGGTGTTGATGACTTCGATGTCCGACAGCGGATCGATCTTGTTCGCGACGTGAATCACGTTCTCGTCTTCGAAGCAGCGCACGACGTGCGTGATCGCGTCCGTTTCGCGGATGTTGGCGAGGAACTGGTTGCCGAGACCTTCGCCCTTGCTTGCGCCCGCCACCAGACCGGCGATGTCGACGAATTCCACGACCGCCGGAAGGATGCGCTCGGGCTTGACGATTTCCGCGAGCGCCTTCAGGCGCGCGTCCGGCACTTCCACGATGCCGACGTTCGGCTCGATCGTGCAGAACGGATAGTTTTCGGCGGCGATGCCCGCCTTGGTCAGCGCATTGAACAGAGTGGACTTGCCGACGTTAGGCAAGCCGACGATGCCGCATTTGAGGCTCATGGAAATCCTTCAGTGATTCAGTAAATTGCGTGATGCGCTCGACGCCGTATTGCAGGATTCGTGAGCCTTCGGCTTGGGCCGGCAAGAAAAACGCAGCGGAGCGGGACACGACACCAGAGCGGGCGTTGGCTCGACGGTTCTGGGCGGTTTTGTCACGGAAAGCGTAATTGTAACCCGTCTTGTAACCCGTCCCACCGGCTCCTTGACGTGGCTTCAGGAAGCTGCGCGCCCGGTCCGTCCCCCACAACCCCCACGGCTATAATGCGCGGATGAACGCACACCATCAGACTTTCGATGCCGCGGTGATCGGCGGCGGGCTGGTCGGCAAGACCGCCGCGCTCGCGCTCACGCAAGGCGGACTGCGCGTCGCGCTGCTCGCGCAAGCCTGCGCGCCGCTGGCCGCCGGCGCTTCGTTCGACTCGCGGGTGTACGCGTTGTCGTCCAGTTCGCAGGCGCTGCTCGAGCGTTTGCGCGTGTGGCAGGCGCTCGATCTGTCGCGGCTTGGCCCCGTCTACGACATGCGGGTCTATGGCGACGCTCACGCGGAGCTGCATTTCTCCGCGTTTCAGGCGTCGGTGCCGCAACTGGCGTGGATCGTGGAGTCGTCGGTGATCGAGCGCGCGCTCGACGCGGCGTTGCGCTTTCAGCCGAATCTCACGTGGATCGACAGCCGCGCCCAGGCGCTCGATTTCACCGCCGAAAGCGCAAGCGTCGGTCTCGCGAACGGCAACGTGCTGGTGGCGGATCTCGTCGTCGGAGCGGACGGCGCGCATTCGTGGGTGCGCGCGCAGATCGGCTCGAAGATGAACCGGCGCGACTATCGGCAGACGGGCGTCGTCGCCAATTTCAAGGCGGAAAAGCCGCACGGCGAAACCGCGTTCCAATGGTTTAAAGACGGCGAAATCATCGCGCTGCTGCCTATGCCGGACGGCCACGTGTCGCTCGTCTGGTCGGCGCGCACCGAGCACGCCGAGCAACTGATCGCGCTCGATCCCGCGCAACTCGCCGCCGAAGTGGAGCGCGTGACGGGCGGCCAGCTCGGCGGACTCGATTGCGTGACGCCCGCGCAGGGTTTTCCGCTCGCGCTGCAGACCGTGGACCGCCTCGTCGCGCCGCGCGTGGCGCTGGTCGGCGACGCCGCGCATCTGATCCATCCGCTCGCGGGCCAGGGCATGAACCTCGGTCTGCGCGACGTCGCGGCGCTGGCCGATACGGTCGCAGGCAAGGAGTCGTTCCGCGATCTCGGCGACATGGTGCTGCTGCGGCGCTACGAACGCGCGCGCCGCGAAGACATTCGGGCGCTGATGATCGCCACCGACGGCCTGCAAAAACTCTTCTCGGTGCCCGGACCGTTGGCGAAGATCGTGCGCAATAGCGGCATGGCTTTCGTCGGCGCGCAGCCGTTCATCAAGCGCTGGCTGGTGTCGGCGGCGCTTGGCTGAAGCGGCCGCCGAACTCCCTTCAAGATGCGCGCGAAAACGCCCGTTGAAATACCGCGCGGCATTTGCGGCCGATGACACGGGTATCATGAACGCACAGAGGCGGTTCGCGTCAAACCGGCAACCTCGCAAAACGCCAACTCGTGCCCAATGCGCACGATTGAACCAGGAATTCAGCATGAAAAAAACCTTCCGCATGGCGGCTGCCGTGCTCGCGATTGCCGCCGTCACGATCGGCTGCTCCGCGCAGGCCGACCAGACCACCGACAAACTCAAGGCCACGCTGCAAACGCGTCTTGCCGACGTGACGATCAAGAGCGTGACGAAGTCGCCGATTGCCGGCCTTTACGAAGTGAACCTCGGCAGCCAGATCGTCTATAGCGACGCCAACGGCGACTATGTGCTGCTCGGCGACATGGTCGATACGAAGACGCGCAAGAATCTGACGGACGCGCGTCTGTCGGAAACGAATCGCATCGACTTCGCGAGCCTTCCGTTTGCGAACGCGGTCAAAGTGGTGAAGGGCAACGGCGCGCGCAAGATCGCCGTGTTCTCCGATCCGAACTGCCCGTACTGCAAGCAGCTCGAAACCACGCTGAAGTCGATCGACAACGTGACCGTCTACACCTTCCTGTACCCGGTTTTGTCGCCGGATTCGACCGCCAAGTCGAAGTCGATCTGGTGTTCGGCGGACCGCGCGAAGGCATGGGAATCGTGGATGCAGAACCATCAGGCGCCCACCGCCGCCGGCACCTGCGACACCGCCGCGATCGACAAGAATCTCGCGCTCGGCCACGCGATGAACGTGGAAGGCACGCCGACCGTGTTCCTCGCCGACGGCCGCCGCCTGCCCGGCGCCGTGCCGGCCGACCGGCTCGACAAGGAAATGGCCGCGGTGCACTGAGCACGCGGCTCACACCTGACAAAGGAGGCGCGAGAGGCGCCTCCTTTCGCATCAAGCTCCCAAACAATCACACAGAAAAATCCACTCGCCGCCGATGAAGCCGATCCGCTACACCATCGTTCCCAAGCAGCCCGCCGCCCATCTGTTCGAAGTCACCGTGACCGTCGCCGATCCCGATCCGGCCGGCCAGCGTTTCATGCTGCCGGTGTGGATTCCGGGCAGCTACATGGTCCGCGAGTTCGCGCGCAACATCGTCACGCTGCGCGCTTTCAACGACGCGGGCCGCAAGGTGCGTGTCGAGAAAACCGACAAGCACACGTGGCAGGCCGCGCCGGTGAAGGGTGCGCTGACGCTGCGCTACGAGGTCTATGCGTGGGATTTGTCGGTGCGCGCCGCGCATCTGGACGACACGACGGGTTTTTTCAACGGCACAAGCGTGTTCCTGGCCCCGCTCGGTCACGAGGACGCGCAGTGCGTCGTCGACATTCAGAAGCCGCAGGGCGCGGCGTATCGCGGCTGGCGCGTCGCGACCGCGCTGCCGGAAGCGCGTGGCACCAAGCGCTACGGCTTCGGCGAATATCGCGCGCAGAACTACGATGAACTGATCGACCATCCCGTGACGCTCGGCGAATTCGAGCTTGCGACATTCAACGCCCACGGCGTGCCGCACGACGTCGTGATCGCCGGGCGCGTGATCGCGCTCGACATGGCGCGGCTTTGCGCGGACCTGAAGCGCATCTGCGAAGCGCAGATCGCGCTGTTCGAGCCGAAGTCGAAAAAAGCGCCGGTGGATCGCTATGTGTTCATGACGCAAGCCGTCACCGACGGTTATGGCGGGCTCGAACATCGCGCGTCGACGGCGCTCATCTGCAATCGCGGCGATCTGCCGGTGCAGGGCCGCGATGCGCTCACCGAAGGCTATCGGACTTACCTCGGCCTGTGCAGCCACGAATATTTCCACACGTGGAACGTGAAGCGCATCAAGCCGGCGGTGTTCGCGCCCTATGACCTATCCGTCGAAAACTACACGTCGCTGCTGTGGCTGTTCGAAGGCTTCACCTCTTACTACGACGACCTGATTCTCGTGCGCAGCGGCCTGATTTCCGCCGACGATTACTTCGGCATGCTCGGCAAGGTGATCGGCGGCGTGCAGCGCGGCAGCGGGCGCACGAAGCAGACCGTCGCCGAAAGCTCGTTCGACGCGTGGGTCAAATACTATCGGCAGGACGAGAACGCGCCGAACGCGATCGTCAGCTATTACACAAAGGGCTCGCTCGTCGCGCTTTCCTTCGACCTGGCGATTCGCGCGCAAACCGGTCATCGCAAGTCGCTCGATGATGTGATGCGTCTGCTGTGGCAGCGCTTTGGCCGCGACTTCTATCGCGGCAAGCCGGTTGGCGTGGAGGAGGGCGAAGTCGAGGCGCTCATCGCCGAGGCGACCGGTGTGCAACTCGGTGAGCTGTTCGCGCAAGCCGTGCACGGCACGCGCGATCTGCCGCTGGAGACGTTGCTCGAACCGTTCGGTGTGACGATCGCGCCGGAGCCTGACAAGAACGGCAAGCCGTCGCTCGGCGCGCGTGTGCGCGGCGGCGCCGATTGCACGCTGGCCGCGGTCCACGAAGGCAGCGCAGCGCAGAAAGCCGGGCTCTCGGCCGGCGACGTGCTGATCGCGCTCGACGGCCTGCGCGTGACGGGCACGAATCTGGACGCGCTGCTCGCGCGCTATCAGCCGGGCGCGAAGGTCGAAGTGCACGCGTTTCGCCGCGACGAGCTGCGCACCGCGCAACTCAAGCTGGACGGGCCGGAAGTGTCGCGCTACAAGCTCGCCGCCACCGACAAGCGGCCCGCTGCCCGCAAGGCGCGCGAACGCTGGCTCGCAAGCTGATTGTAATTGTCGCCCGGTTTAATTGACGTGCTCAGCGGCGGATTGTTCTACCAGTGCAACAATCCGTCGCCGCGGGATGGCTTTTTCCGCAGTCGGTAAAAAAACACAATGACTCCACTCGCGCAAAACTGCGCGCCCACTACTGGAGTCACCATGACCACGATCCTGCAAATCAACTCGGCAGCCCGCTCGCAAGGCGCGAATTCCACGTTGCTCGTCAACGAACTGACCGAAAAGCTGCAACAGTCGAATCCGGGCGCGCAAGTCGTCGTCCGCAACCTGCAAGCCGAACCGCTGCCGCACCTGGACGACGCTGTCCTCGGCGCGTTCTTCACGCCGGCCGACCAGCGGACCGCCGAGCAAGCCGCCATCGCCGCCCGCAGCGAAGCGCTGATCGCTGAACTGCAAGCCGCCGACATCGTCGTGATCGGTGCGCCGATGTACAACTTCGGCATCTCGTCGCAACTGAAGACGTACTTCGACTTCATCGCGCGCGCCGGCATCACGTTCAGCTATACCGCAAACGGTCCGCAAGGTCTGGTGACGGGCAAGAAGGTCTACGTCGTGTCGGCTCGCGGCGGCAAGTATGTCGGCACGCCGAACGACAGCCAGACCCCGTATCTGAAGAGCTTCCTCGGCTTCCTCGGCATGACCGACGTGAACTTCATCTACGCCGAAGGCCTGAACATGGGCCCGGACGCAGCGAGCGCCGCGCTGGCCGCCGCGCGCGAAGCGATCGCTGTTGCTTGAGGTTGAGATGTCGGCTTCGGGCCGACTGTTCGGGGCTGGTGACGCCGCTTGACTGCGGCGCCTGGTTTCTCGATGCAATTGGGAACGCCACGGGGTGTGAGCCACGTGGCGTTTTTGTTTTGGGCGGCGTGGGAGCGCGGGAGCGACGGTGATGCCGAAGCCCGAAGCCCGAAGCCGCGCCTACGCCAGCATCTGCGCCTGATCGGGCAAACGCCAGTCGATCGGTGTGCGGCCGTGCTGCACGAGATACTCGTTGGCCTTCGCGAAATGCCCGCAGCCGAGAAAACCGCGATGCGCCGACAACGGCGAAGGATGCGGCGCCTCCAGCACGTAATGCGATTTGCCGCCGAACAGCGCGCGCTTCGCTTGCGCGTGCGCGCCCCACAGCATGAACACGAGATGCTCGTGGCGCATGGCCAGTTCGTGAATCAGCGTATCGGTGCATTTTTCCCAGCCGCGCTTCGCGTGGCTCGCCGCCGAATTACGCTCCACCGTCAGCACGGTGTTCAGCAGCAGCACGCCTTGCTTCGCCCAGGTGTCGAGGCAACCGTGGCGCGGCGGCTCGTGGCCGAGGCTCGTCGCGATTTCCTTGAAGATGTTGCGCAGCGACGGCGGCGTGCGCACATTCGGCGCCACTGAAAACGCGAGCCCATGCGCTTGCGGCGTGCCGCGATCTTCGCCGTGATACGGGTCCTGGCCGAGGATGACGACCTTCACATCATCGGGACTCGTGAGACGCAACGCGCGGAAGACGTCGGTGGGATAGACGGTTTTACCGGCGGCGCGCTCACCGTCGACGAAACGGCAAAGCGGCGCGTAGGCATCGCTTTCGATGAAGGGCTTCAGGTGCGCGCGCCAGGCAGCCGGCAATGCGGCGAACTGCGCTTCGAGCGTGAGCGTGCCGTGGGCGTGTTGCTGCGATGACGACGGCGATGGCGTTTCGGTTGCGCCGGATGTGTCGCTCGCGGGCGCGGCAGCGTCGCCGAATAGCGAGGCCTGCGATGGCGTCGAGCGGGTACGGGATGAGGAAGTCATGGCGCAGAAGTGTCGCAGCAAATGCGGTGTGACTCAAGTTGAGGCGGATGCCAGCGTTGGCTACGTCAAGGCCCGCTTGGCCGGCGACGTATTCAACCCCTCACCCCGCCCGCAACTGATACCCGCGCTGCGCCTTGCTCACATTTTCCGGCGCAAGCCCCGCAACCTGCTTGCCGAGCTCGACAGAAAGCGCATGCAGCGCGGCTTCGTCGCCGGATTTCAGTTCGAGCTCGATCTCCGAAATCGGCGCGCGGCGCAGTTCGCTGTTCACTTCGGCGAGCACGTTGCCTTGATCGATCGCGGCTTCCACTTGCGAACCGTCGACGCTCACATTCCACAGCGTGCGCGTGAAATCCGTGCGAAACAGTTCGATCAACCGCGGCGCCGCTTCGCGCAGCGCTTCGGCAGCGGCCGGCTCGTCGCACTCAAGCAGCAGCGCATCGATTTCAAGCGCTTCGCCCGCGACCGGCATTTCCCATTCGTGACGGCTATGCAAACCATTGCTCGCGTTGCCCACCGTCTTGAAGGTTTGCAGCCAGCCGTCGGGCGTGTGACGCAAACGCAGCGCGCTCTCCGACGCTGCGAGCGCAAGTTGCGGCGTGTCGAAATAAATATTCGACAGCTTGATCGCGCGGCCTTCGTCGCCGGTGCGCGCGACGAACCACGCCGACGCCGCCTCGACTTGCGCCACCGGCAGCAGCAACTTGATTTCGCGTTCCATGCCCATGATCTGCTCCGCTATGTTCCGCCAGATGCCGTTAAACGCGACGCGTCGTCGTCACGCCGCGCCTGGAAAGAACATGCGCGCAAGCTCCACGCCCGGTTCGGCGGCGCGCATGAACGCCTCGCCGACGAGGAACGTGTTCACGTCCACCGCACGTAGCCGTTCGACATCGGCACGCGACAAAATGCCCGATTCCGTCACGACGATGCGGTCGTCGGGAATCGCGTCGAGCATGCCGATTGTCGTTTCGATCGACGTCTCGAACGTGCGCAAGTTGCGATTGTTGATGCCGATCAGCGGCGTTTTCAGCGTGAGCGCCTGCGTCAACTCTTTGTCGTCGTGTACTTCGACCAACACTGCAAGACCGAGCGATTGCGCCAGCGCTTCGAGATCCTGCATCTCCGAAGTGTCGAGCGCGGCGGCGATCAGCAGGATCGCGTCGGCGCCCATCGCGCGTGCCTCGACGATCTGATACGGATCGACGATGAAATCCTTGCGCAGCACCGGCAACTGACAGGCGGCGCGCGCCTGCTCGAGGTACGCGACGCTGCCCTGGAAGAACTGCACGTCGGTCAGCACGGACAGGCAAGCCGCGCCATGCTTTTCATACGAACGCGCGATTTGCGCCGGCACGAAGTCTTCGCGCAACACG
Organism: Paraburkholderia sp. OAS925; assembly: GCF_040543975.1. Lineage (NCBI taxonomy): Bacteria > Pseudomonadati > Pseudomonadota > Betaproteobacteria > Burkholderiales > Burkholderiaceae > Paraburkholderia > Paraburkholderia sp. OAS925. Next base: position 4,098,008 of record NZ_JBEUNO010000001.1, on the reverse strand, counting down.
CCTTTCGACGGGCTCGCTTTCTTCACTTCCGCGATCACCGCGGCGAGACCCGCCGCATGCTTCGCACGCAATGCGCCGACGAAATCGCGAAGATCGCGCGACGACGCTTCGAGGCGCAATTCTTCCAGCGGCGCGCTTTGTTCGGCCGCGCGGACTTCTTCGCGTTTGACCGCGATGATGCGGTCGAGGATGTCGCTCATAAGTGTCTCGTTACGTTGGTTGCTGCGTGATCAGTGCTTGAATTCAGTGCTTGAATTGCTGCGTGAAGCGAATCAGTTCGTCGACTTTCGCGCGCGCCTTGCCGCTTGCAATGGCTTCGCGCGCAAGCTGAATACCGTCCGCAATCGACGACGCCACATTCGCCGAATAGAGCGCCGTGCCCGCGTTCAGCGTGACGATCTCGCGCGCGACGCCCGGCTTGTTGTCGAGCGCCTCGAGCAGCATCGCTTTCGACTCAGCGGCATCCGCCACTTTCAGCGTGCGGTTCGACACCATCTGCATGCCGAAGTCTTCCGGATGAATCTCGTACTCGTGCACTTCGCCGTCGCGCAACTCGCCGACTTGCGTTGCTGCGCCGAGCGAGACTTCGTCCATGCCGTCCATACCGTACACCACGAGCACATGCTTTGCGCCGAGGCGCTGCATCACGCGAACCTGAATGCCGACGAGGTCCGCATGAAATACGCCCATCAGTTGATTCGGCGCGCTGGCCGGGTTCGTCAACGGACCGAGAATGTTGAAGATGGTCCGCACGCCGAGTTCGCGGCGCACCGGCGCGATGTTCTTCATCGCCGGGTGATGATTCGGCGCGAACATGAAGCCCATGCCGGTTTCGGCAATCGACGCCGCCACTTGTTCCGGCTGCAAGTCGATATTCACGCCGAGCGCTTCGAGCACGTCTGCGCTGCCCGACTTGCTCGACACGCCGCGATTGCCGTGCTTCGCGACTTTCGCGCCCGCCGCCGCCGACACGAACATGGTCGCCGTGGAAATGTTGAAGGTGTGCGAACCGTCGCCGCCGGTGCCGACGATATCGACGAAGTTCGAGTTGTCCTGCACCTCGACGTGCCGGGCAAATTCACGCATCACCGTCGCGGCTGCGGTGATTTCGCCGATGGTCTCTTTTTTGACGCGCAAGCCGGTGATGATCGCGGCCGACATCACGGGCGACAGCTCGCCGCGCATGATGAGCCGCATCAAATGCAGCATTTCGTCGTGGAAAATCTCGCGGTGCTCGATGGTTCGTTGCAGCGCTTCCTGCGGCGTGATGGTCATGATGTTGTCTCGCTTCATCAGGCGGTGCGTTGGGCCGTCTTCGCTTTCGACTGCTTCACGAAGTTTTCGAGCAATGCGTGACCGTGTTCCGACAGGATCGATTCCGGATGGAACTGCACGCCTTCGACGGCAAGCTCCTTGTGACGCACGCCCATGATCTCGCCGTCGTCGGTCCACGCGGACACTTCGAGGCAATCGGGCAGCGACTCGCGTTCGATCGCGAGCGAGTGATAGCGCGTCACGACGAAATGCTTCGGCAGGTCGGCGAATACGCCTTTGCAGTCGGTTTCGATCGTGCTGACCTTGCCGTGCATGATGGTTTGCGCGCGCACCACGCGTCCGCCGAATGCTTCGCCAATCGCCTGATGGCCGAGGCACACGCCGAGAATCGGCGTCTTGCCGGAGAACTCGCGCAGCACGTCGAGCGTGATGCCCGCGTGTTGCGGATTGCTCGGGCCGGGCGACAGGCAGATGCGCTCGGGGTTGAGCTTCGCGATTTCGTCGAGTGTGATTTCGTCGTTCCGATAGGTGCGGACGTCTTCGCCGAGTTCGCCGAAGTACTGCACCAGGTTGTAGGTGAACGAGTCGTAGTTGTCGATCATGAGCAGCATGGTGTGTCTCCGGTCAGAAGTCGCTATCGAGGCCGTCTTGAACCTGTTCGGCCGCGCGCAACACGGCGCGCGCCTTGTTCTCGGTCTCTTGCCATTCGGATTCGGGCACCGAATCCGCGACGACACCCGCTGCGGCCTGCACATACAGATTGCCGTTCGCGATCACGCCGGTGCGGATCGTGATGGCGAGATCCATTTCGCCGGTGAACGACAGGTAGCCCACGGCGCCGCCGTACAGGCCGCGCTTCACCGGTTCGAGTTCGTCGATCAGTTCCATCGCGCGAACTTTCGGCGCGCCCGACAGCGTGCCGGCCGGGAAGGTGGCGCGCAGCACGTCGAAATTGGTCGTGCCGGGCTTGAGCTTGCCTTCCACCGAACTCACGATGTGCTGCACATGCGAGTACTTTTCGATGACCATCTTGTCGGTCACGATCACCGAGCCGATCTGCGCGATGCGGCCCACGTCGTTGCGCGCGAGGTCGATCAGCATCACGTGCTCGGCAATTTCCTTCGGGTCGTTCAGCAGTTCGGTCGCGAGTTCGGCGTCGCGTTCGGGCGTGTTGCCGCGCGGACGCGTGCCGGCGAGCGGCCGAATCGTCACGATACGATCTTCGCCGCGCTTTTCCTGGCGCACCAGAATTTCCGGCGATGCACCGACCACATGAAACTCGCCGAAGTTGTAGTAGTACATGTACGGCGACGGATTCAGCGACCGCAGCGCGCGATACAGCGACAGCGGATTGTCGCGATACGGCTTCGTCAGACGCTGGCCGACCTGCACCTGCATCAGTTCGCCTGCGGCAATGTATTCCTTCGCCTTGCGTACGGCTGCGAGGTAGTCGTCTTTAGCGAACTCGCGATACGTCTCGGTGCGCACGCTCGCCGACGTGACCGGCGGCTCGACGGTCGAGCGCAAACGCTGGCGCAATTCGCGCAGACGCTGCTTTGCTTTCGTGTATGCCTCGGGTTGCGTCGGATCGGCGTAGATCACGAGGTACAGCTTGCCCGCGAGGTTGTCGATCACAGCGACTTCTTCTGTCAGAAGCAACTGAATGTCCGGCAGATTCAGATCGTCTTTTGGTGCGGTGTGCGCGAGCTTTTTCTCGATGTAACGCACCGCGTCGTAGCCGAAATAACCGGCGAGACCGCCCGCGAAACGCGGCAAACCCGGACGCTGCGCGACCTTGAAACGGCCCTGGAATTGCTGGATGAACTCGAGCGGATCGCCTTCGTGCGTTTCGACGACCTTGCCGTCGCGCACGACTTCCGACACGCCATTGCGAGTGCGCAACAACGTGCGCGCCGGCAGACCGATGAACGAATAGCGCCCGAAGCGCTCGCCGCCCACTACGGATTCCAGCAGGAACGAGTTAGCGCCGTTGCGCTCGGTCTGCGCCAGTTTCAGATACAGCGAGAGCGGCGTTTCGAGATCGGCGAGCGCCTCGGCGATCAGCGGAATGCGGTTGAAGCCCTCGTTGGCGAGGGACTGGAATTCGAGTTCGGTCATGTTCCGATCCTGTTCGTAGGTCCGGCGGCAGCGTGCGTCGGACAAAGCGGGGCATGCGCAGCCGGTCAGGCGTTCATTCGACATTGACGATGATGAACCGACCGGCGCGATTTTCCCATCGACGCAAGCACGGAGTTCCGGCGCGCAGTTGTACTTTGCAAGTACACGCGGGCCGAATCAGGCGATGCAGCGAAACGAGACGATGGAAAAACGCGTGAGCGCAGCGAAGTAAAAAACGGTTGCCGAAGACGAGCTTCAGCGTACCTCAGGCGAGGTTAGCGCGACCAGCGACGCCAGGGCCAGGCTCCCCGGTCGATGCTAATCAGACTCCGTTTTTTATTCAGAAACATGAGGATGAAGGACTTTTCAAGTCGTGGAATGGTGCGCTGCGATCGCCTTGGCGGCGTCCAGCAGCGAGGCAACTATACCATCGGATTTTATTGTTTGTATAGCTTGGCCGTGGTTGTAGCCGTAGGGCACCGTGAGCGTCGACATGCCCGCCGCGCGGCCCGCCAGCGCGTCGTTTTCCGAATCGCCGATGGCCACCGTGGCGCGCGGTTCGACGCCCAGTTGCGCGGCGGCCGTGAGCATGGGCAGCGGGTCCGGCTTCTTTTTTGGCAGACTGTCGCCGCCGAGCACGACGCTGAAATATTGCGCGAGCCTGTATTGTTCCAGCAGTTCGACCGCGAAGCGATGCGGCTTGTTGGTGACGCACGCGAGCTTGAGGCCCGCGTCGCGCAGGGCCGCGAGGCCGGCTTCGACGTCGGGATAAAGACGCGTGTGCAAGCCGTTGATTTTTGCGTACTCCGCCTGATAGATGGCGAGCGCTTCGTCGAAACGGTCTTGCGCGTGCTCCGCTTCGAAGCGCGGCGCGAGCACGCTGCGGATCAGATGCTCAGAGCCCTTGCCGACATAGCCGACCACTTCCTCGCGCGAGGTTTCCTCCGCGTCGAGTTGCGCGAGCATGCCGTTCAGGCCGGCGGTGAAGTCGTCGGCGGTGTCGATCATCGTGCCGTCGAGGTCGATGATCGCGGCTTGCAGGCGGGAGCCGGTGAAGGTCGGGGCGGGGAAGGTGGACGTCATCGGGCGCGGTTTCAGTGCTGAATGTTGGCGAGCGCGGCGCGCATCTTGTCGATCACGACCTTGTGGTCCGGCTGGCCGAAGATCGCCGAGCCCGCGACGAATGTATCGGCGCCGGCGGCGGCGATTTCCGCGATGTTGTCGACCTTCACGCCGCCGTCCACTTCGAGATGAATGTCGCGGCCGGTGCGCTCCTTGTACGCGTCGATCCGTTTGCGCGCCTCGCGCAGCTTGTTCAGCGCTTCGGGAATGAACGACTGGCCGCCGAAGCCCGGATTCACCGACATGATCAGCACGAGGTCGAGCTTGTCCATCACGTGATCGAGATAATTCAGCGAGGTGGCCGGGTTGAACACCAGGCCGGCCTTGCAGCCGTGATCGCGGATCAGCGACAGCGTGCGGTCGATGTGGTCCGAGCCTTCCGGGTGAAAGCTGATCAGATTCGCGCCCGCCTTCGCGAAGTCCGGCACGATGCGGTCGACCGGACGCACCATCAGATGCACGTCGATGGGCACGCCGACATGCGGACGAATGGCTTCGCACACGAGCGGACCGATGGTCAGGTTCGGCACGTAGTGGTTGTCCATGACGTCGAAATGGATCCAGTCGGCGCCGGCGGCGACGACATTGCGGACTTCTTCGCCGAGGCGGGCGAAGTCGGCGGAGAGAATGCTGGGAGCGATGCGGAATTGCGTCATGGCGGCGGGCGGATGCAAGCGGGAAAGCGCCATTTTACCGTTTTGTGCGCGTGGCAAGCGGCTGGGCGGCGGCGTGGCGTTGCGCCGGTGCTCCGGTGCTCCGGTGCGCGTCGTGGTCCCTGGAACAGGCAGTCGTCGCGCTTTTTCGGCGTCCAGTCGCGAAACGGGTGCGGCGCCTGCGCCTCTTCGCGCCCTAAGCGTGCTTGTCCAGAAGATATGTCCGGTTGCGGGCGCCTCGCGCATGACGCAGAATGCCAAACCATGGCGCTGCGTCGCCAATGGGCCGTGAAGCCGTTGGCGCTCGGGCCTTCCAGCGATCTTGTCGCCCCCGTTTCAGCAGATTGGAATCAGGATGAGCCAGTATGAATTCAGCGTGTCGGCGCAGGTGCAGTTCCTGCCCGAAGAATCGGACCCGGAGCGCCGCCAGTACGCGTTCGCTTATACGCTGACCATCCGCAACACCGGTCAGGTGCCCGCGCAATTGATCGCGCGGCATTGGGTGATCACAGACAGCGAAAAGACCGTGCAGGAAGTGAAGGGTCTCGGCGTGGTGGGACACCAGCCGCTGCTCAAACCCGGCGAGCAGTTCGAATATACGAGTTGGGCGGTTATCGCCACACCGGTCGGCACGATGCGGGGCGAGTACTTCTGCGTGGCCGAGGACGGCGAGCGTTTCGACGCGCCCGTGCCGGAGTTCATTCTGCGCATGCCGCGTACGTTGCATTGAACCGTGGGCGTCTGGCGCGGTCTTTAACGGTTCGATATAGCAGGTGCGATAAGCGGTTCGATAACGATCGATGCGCGCGGTGCAATGCGTGAATCGGCGCCGCGTCAGTGCGGTTTTTGTGGCGTCTTCGTTTCCCGGCTGTCGGCGCGCGCTGCTTTCTTTTTACCGGACGACGTCCACACGACGATGAACACGAGCAGGAACAGCGCGAGAAGCGATTCCAGCGCGAAGACAAGCATTGGGTATTCGTCGAATAGATCAGACATGGCGGTTTCCATCAAGAACGAACATTGTATGCGTTTTGTCGGCGCGGCCGGAGCCTGGCTCGGCGCGCTTTCGATGGCGGCCATACTCGCCGCCTGCGGTGGCGGCGGCTCGGTGCGGCCAGTCGCTTCGCCACCCACGGGGGCCGCGATCATCCCCGGCCAGATCGCCGCGACGCGGCTTACGGCGGTAGCGTGGCAGCAGGTTCCGGGCTGGCAGGACGATTCGCTGATCGGCGCGACGGCCGCGTTGCGGCAAAATTGTCTGAGGCTCGCGCGTCAGGCGAACTGGGCACGCGCCTGTGCGGCAGCGGCGCAGCTTGACGATCTCGACGTGACCGGCGCCCGGGCTTTTTTTGAAGCCTATTTCACGCCCTTCCAGCTCGCGAACAACGACGGCACGCTCGACGGTCTCGTCACCGGCTACTACGAGCCGTTATTGCGCGGCTCGCGCACGCGGCATGGTGTTTATCAGACGGCGCTGTATCGTTGGCCGTCGAGTTATCGCCCTGGCGTCGCGTTGCCGCCGCGCGCGCAACTCGAACGGACGGGCGTGCTGAACGGCAACGAGCTTGTCTGGGTCGACGACCCCATCGAAGCATTTTTCCTGCAAGTGCAAGGCTCCGGCCGGATCGTGATGGAAGACGGCAGCGTGATGCGCGTCGGCTTCGGCGGCACGAACAACCAGCCGTACAAATCCATTGGGCGGTGGCTGCTGGATCGCGGCGAGCTCACGCCTGCGCAAGCCACCATGCAAGGCATCAAGGCCTGGGCGCGCGCGAACCCGAATCGTGTGGATGCGCTGCTCGATACCAATCCGCGCTTCGTGTTTTTCCGCGAAATGCCGTCGGTGGAAAGCATGGCGAAGGGCACCGCCGATGGTCCGATCGGCGCGCTCGGCGTGCCGTTGACGCCGGAGCGCTCGATCGCCGTCGATCCCACCTCGATTCCGCTCGGCACGCCGGTGTTTTTGCAGACCACGAGGCCGCTGACGAATTCGCCGATGAACCGTCTGGTGTTTGCGCAGGACACCGGCTCGGCGATCAAGGGCGGTGTGCGCGCCGACTACTTCTGGGGTCTCGGCGATGACGCGGGCGATCTTGCTGGCAAGATGAAGCAGGGCGGTCGGATGTGGGTGCTGTTGCCGAATTCTTGAGGGTGGTCGCGGGCGCGTCTGGGGCTTCTGGCGGCCGTGAGTGTCGCTGCGGGGCATTGGGTGTGGCTTGTGGCCGGTTTACCGCAGACGCACGCACAAGCGCTGGTGCTGAAACCGTTGCCGGCGTTTGTGGGGCTGTTCGTCTTGGGCGGCGCGGTATTAGTGGCATGAGAGCCACTGGAGCCACTAAGGCCACCAGCGGCGTTAGCGCCAAATTTTCGCGCGCCCATTTGCAGGGCGCCTGCAACTTCTTCCGGCCTTACAACCCCGACTTGCGCTTGTCGACTACGCGCCTCGCCTTCCCCACCGAACGTTCGATTCCATTCACCGCCAGCACATTCACCACCGCGCTGACGCCGATCAGCGCCTTGATGTCATAGGCCAGCGCCTGCTTCGCGAGATTGAGCGCGGCAGTGTCGGGCGCGGTTTCGGGACACGGTTCGACGTTTAGCGTCAACACGTCGAGCGGACCTTCCCTGGTCAGCACGATCTGATAGTGAGGCGCGAGAGTGTGCTGCTTGAGCAGCAGTTCCTCGATCTGCGTCGGGAACACGTTAACGCCGCGCACGATCATCATGTCGTCCGAGCGGCCGGTGATTTTTTCCATGCGGCGCATCGTGCGGGCGCTGCCTGGCAGCAGGCGCGTGAGGTCGCGCGTGCGGTAACGAATGATCGGCAACGCTTCCTTGGTGAGCGACGTGAAGACCAGTTCGCCGAGTTCTCCGTCCGGAAGAACTTCGCCCGTTTCCGGGTCGATGATCTCGGGGTAGAAATGGTCTTCCCAGATCGTCGGACCGTCTTTCGTTTCAACGCATTCCGACGCCACGCCTGGTCCCATCACTTCCGACAGACCGTAAATGTCGACCGCGTCGATGCCCATGCGCTTTTCGATCGCCTGACGCATGTCGTTGGTCCACGGCTCCGCGCCGAAGATGCCGATGCGCAGCGAGCAACCGGCAGGGTCGATGCCCTGGCGCTCCAACTCGTCGGCGATCGACAGCATGTAGCTCGGCGTCACCATGATGATGTCGGGCCGGAAGTCCTGGATCAATTGCACCTGCTTTTCTGTCTGGCCGCCGCCGAACGGAATAACGGTGAGGCCCGCACGCTCCGCGCCGTAGTGCGCGCCGAGACCGCCAGTGAAGAGGCCGTAACCATAGCTCACATGCACCTTGTCGCCAGGCTTGGCGCCGGCCGCGCGGATCGAGCGCGCGACGAGATTCGCCCACGTGTCGATATCGCGAGCGGTGTAGCCGACCACAGTCGGCTTGCCTGTCGTACCCGACGAAGCGTGAATCCGCGAGATTCGTTCCTGCGGCACGGCGAACATCCCGAACGGGTAGTTGTCGCGCAAGTCCTTCTTGGTCGTGAACGGGAAGCGTGCAAGGTCCGCAAGCGTCGTCAGGTCGTTCGGATGAATGCCCGCTTCGTCGAACTTGCGACGATAGACCGGCGAGTTTTCGTAAGCGTGGTTCAGCGACCACTTGAGCCGTTCAAGCTGGAGCGCCGCAAGTTCGTCGCGGCTGGCGGTCTCGATAGGATCGAGCGGAAGGGCGGGGCTCATCGAATGTCTCCTTACTGCCTCAATGCTGGGTCTGTTATAGATTGCGCTCGCGCGTAAAACTTCGAACGACGGCGCTGAAACTGCGGACGGCCGCCATTGCGGTGAATTGCTGGCCGGTCTCACCGCTCACGACTGTCTCGGACTGGCGACTCTCGTGTGGAGCGCTTGCCGTGTGCCTTTTGTTTTGGCTGGTCTTTTCGCTCTGCGCTGCGGATGCTGTAGCGCTTCGCGTTACTCCGGTCCCGTGTGCGATGGTGTCTGCGGAATCACGCTGCCCTTGATTTGCGCCGATTTGCCGCGAAACATTGCCACCGTATCGCCGGCGCGATTGGTCACGCGAATATCGTAGATGCCGGTGCGGCCGTTCAATGTCTGTTCGACCGCTTCTGCGGTGAGCACATCGCCGCCATGCACGGGACGCAGGAACTCGATCGAGCAGCCGGATGCCACGGTATTCACGTTGCGCGAGTTGCACGCAAATGCAAAGCTCGAATCAGCGAGCGTGAATATCAGGCCGCCATGACAAATCTGATGGCCGTTCAGAAAGTCTTCGCGCACAGCCATTCGCAGACGCGCATACCCGGCGCGCACTTCCACGATCTCGAGGCCGAGCGCGCGGCTGCACGCATCGTTTTCATACATCGCGGCGGCGGTTGCGCGGGCCAGTTCGTCGGGCGTCATTTCCGCGGGGTAGAGAGGTTGCGTCGACATATCAGCGGCCCTCGAAGCGCGGCGCGCGCTTTTCGACGAAGGCGCGAACGCCTTCCGCATAGTCGTGTGACGCACCCAGCTCGCGTTGCAGGTCGCGTTCAAGGTCGAGTTGCTGATCGAGCGTTTGTGTGGCGCCGGCACGCATGGCGCGCTTGATCCCGGCGATCGCGCGCGTGGGTTGCTGCGCGAGTTGTGCCGCCAGGGTGGCCGCGGCTGCCGCGAGTTCCTGATCGTCGACCGCTTGCCAGATGAGGCCCCAGCTTTCGGCTTTCTCCGCGCTGAGTTTGTCGCCGGTGATGGCGAGTCCCAACGCGCGGGCCATGCCGACGCACTGCGGCAAGAACCACGTGCCGCCCGAATCCGGCACGAGGCCAATCTTCACGAAAGCCTGGATAAAGCTGGCCGAACGCGCCGCGAGAACGATGTCGCACGCGAGCGCGAGATTCGCGCCGGCGCCCGCAGCCGTGCCGTTGACAGCCGCAATCACCGGCAGCGGCAATGCTTGCAGGCGGCGAATCAGCGGATTGAAATGCGCGTCGATCAGGTCGCCGAGATCTGTCATCGCGCCGGGCGTGAAATCCAGATCGGCGAGGTCCTGTCCTGCACAGAAGCCGCGGCCCGAGCCGGTCAGAATGAGCGCGCGCGCGCCGGATTTTTCTACTTCGCCGAGCGCCGCCGCCAGTTCCTCATGCATCGCGCGCGTGAAGCTGTTCAGCTTGTCGGGACGGTTCAGCGTGATGGTGGCTACGCGGCTCGATGTGTCGATATCGAGGCGGATCGCTTCATACGACATTGGGTGTCTCCTCAAAGTCTCGTTCGCGGAACTGCAGTGCCTATTTCACAGCCTTTCGATGACGAGTGCGATGCCTTGGCCCACGCCGATGCACATCGTGCAAAGCGCAAAGCGCCCGTTGCAGCGTTCCAGTTGGTACAGCGCAGTCGTGATAAGGCGCGCACCGGATGCGCCGAGCGGATGTCCGAGTGCGATCGCTCCGCCGTTGGGATTGACGCGCGGATCGTCGTCGCGCAGGCCGAGCGTGCGCAAAACCGCGAGTCCTTGCGACGCGAACGCCTCGTTCAGCTCGATCACGTCGAACTGCTCGAGCTTCATGCCGAGTTGCCTGAGCAGCTTTTGCGTGGCCGGCGCGGGACCGATACCCATGATGCGCGGCTCGACGCCCGCCGTCGCCATGCCCACCACGCGCGCGCGGCGACGCAGACCGTACTGGTCGGCCGCCTGCTGGTTCGCGAGCAGTAGGGCGCAGGCGCCGTCGTTCACACCCGATGCATTGCCGGCAGTCACACTGCCGTCCGGACGAACGACACCCTTGAGCCTCGCCAGGCTTTCGAGCGACGTCTCGCGCGGATGTTCGTCAAGCGTCACGCGAATCGGATCGCCTTTTTTCTGCGCGATTTCCACACCGACAATTTCCTGCGCCAGCGTGCCGTCCTGCTGCGCGCGCGCGGCCTTCTGCTGGCTCGCCAACGCGAACGCGTCCTGATCGGCGCGGCTGATTCCGAACTCGACGGCCACGTTTTCCGCAGTTTCCGGCATTGAATCGACGCCGTACTGTCGCTTCATTAGCGGATTGACGAAGCGCCAGCCAATCGTCGTGTCATAGATATCCGCTTGCCGAGCAAACGCGCTCGCCGCCTTGCCCATCACGAACGGCGCGCGAGTCATGCTTTCGACGCCGCCAGCGATCATCAGGCGGGCTTCGCCTGCCTTGATGGCGCGCGCTGCTGTTCCGACGGCGTCCATGCCCGAGCCGCACAGACGGTTGATCGTGGAACCGGGGACGTCGGTAGGCAACCCCGCGAGCAATGCCGACATGCGCGCTACGTTGCGATTGTCTTCGCCGGCCTGGTTCGCGCAGCCGTAGATCACGTCGTCCACGGCGCGCCAGTCCACGCCGGCATTGCGCTCGATCAGTGCCTTGATCGGCACGGCGCCGAGGTCGTCGGCCCGCACGTCTTTCAGGGCGCCGCCGTAACGGCCGATGGGGGTGCGAATCGCGTCGCAGATAAAGGCGTCGTTCATATCCGTTCCTGTGAGGCGGACCGGCGTTCAATGCCGATCCGATGTCATGTTAGTTGGCGCGCACGGCGTGGTCCATTCGGCCAAAAGGCATAGGACGATCGACGTGCTTTCGTCTTATGACTTTCAGCCAGCTACCGCTGGGGCCGCTTTCGGTTCAACATGAACGCGGCTTTGGACTACGCGGAAGCGATTGGCGACGAAGGCCGCGTCGGTGAGCGCCGCGTTGGCCGCGGGGTTGGCGCCCGTGCCGTGGAAGTCGGAGAACGCTGCCGACTGATTCACGAACACACCGCCCGTCAGGTTGATCGACAAAGCGACGCCGCCGCGGAGCGACGCCTCGTGCGCGTCGTCGAGCACGGCGTCGTCGGTGCTGTAGACGGACAGCGTTAGTGCGCCGTGCTCGGCGGCGATGGCGCCAGCAAGTTCAAGAGACTGCGCAGTCGAGTCGGTAGCGATCACGAAGGAGATCGGACCGAACCATTCCCTCGTGAACTGCGCGCGGTCGGTTGCGGCGTCGAGTTGGACGACCAGCGGCGTGCGCACGCGGGCAACCGGAAAGGCCGGATGCTCGAGCGCCTGGCTTTCGACCAGAACACGGCCGAGTTTCGTCGCTTCGTCGATGCGTTGGGTGACGCCTTCGTTTTGAATGGCGCCGAGGAGTTCGACTGCGCGAGCGGGGTCCGCGACGAGTTTTTGCACGGCGCCGGCGATTGCCTGCGCGACTTCGTCAAACGTGAGCGCACCTTCTGCAGTACGGATGCCGCCGCGCGGCACGTAGATGTTTTGTGGCGCTGTGCACATCTGCCCGGAGTAGAGCGCGAGCGAGAACGCGATGTTGCGGGCGGCGGCTTTGATGTCGTCCACCGAGTCGATCACGATCTGGTTCACGCCGGCTTTTTCGGTATAGACCTGCGCCTGGTGCGCGTTGCGCTCGAGCCAGGTGCCGTTTTGCGTGCTGCCTGTGAAGTCGATCAGCTTGATCTCGGGGCGCACGGCGAGGCTTTGGACAATCGCGCCGTCGTTCGGCTCAGTGGCGAGCAGCGTGACGACGTTCGGGTCGAAGCCGGCCTCGCGTAGAACGTCGCGCGCAATTCGCACGGTTATGGCGAGCGGCAGGATAGCGCCCGGATGCGGCTTGACGATCACGGCGTTGCCCGTCGCGAGGTCGGCGAAAAGGCCCGGATAGCCGTTCCATGTCGGAAACGTGCAGCAGCCGAGTACCAGGCCGGTGCCGCGGGGCACGATGGTGTAGCGCTTGTGCATGGCGAGCGGCGGGTTCTTGCCTTGCGGCTTTTCCCAGTGAGCGTCGGCGGGAATGCGGCGCAACTGGTCCCACGCATACACGACGGCTTCCAGTGCCCGGTCTTGCGCGTGCGGCCCGCCTGCCTGGAAGGCCATCATGAAGGCCTGGCCGGTCGTGTGCATTACGCTGTAACCGATCTCGAAGCTCGCGCGATTAAGCCGTGCCAGGATTTCGAGCGATACGCCAACCCAGGCCTCGCGACCCGCGGCGCGCCAGCCCTGTTGTGCGATCGCGGCGGCGGCGATCAGTGCGTCGGGATCGGATTTGGGATAACGGATAGCGAGCGGGAAGCCAAATGGCGATACTTCCGCGCCAACGGTTTCTCCAGTAGAGGGCTGGTCGAGTTCGAAGGCGGCGTCCAGATGCGCTTTGAAGGCGGCTTCGCCGTCCGCATTGGCGGTTTCCCCGTACACTTTCGGACTGGGCATTTCGACGAACGGGCTCCAGTAACCGCGCGTCTCGGCCGCGGCGAGCGCCTTTTGCAGCGTGTCTTCGTGCTTGGTGAATAACGGATGTGTCATGGCAGAGGCTTGGCTGTACGTTGGGGGAAGCCCGTCTAATAATTGACCGACCGGTTGGTTGGTGAATGTTAGCATTATTAAGATGGGCGCGCGAAGCGTTTTTCGCGCTCGGTCAATCACAAGGAGGCGGCATGGTTTACGAGAACATTCTGGTTGAAACGCGGGGACGGGTCGGACTCGTTACGTTGAATCGTCCGAAGGCGCTGAATGCGCTGAACGATGCCTTGATGGACGAGCTAGGCGCGGCGCTGCGCGAGTTCGACGCCGACGACGGCATCGGCGCAATCGTGGTGACGGGTAGCGAAAAAGCGTTCGCGGCCGGTGCCGACATCGGCATGATGGCGACCTATTCCTATATGGACGTCTACAAGGGCGACTACATCACGCGTAACTGGGAGACGGTGCGTTCCATTCGCAAGCCGATCATCGCGGCGGTGGCGGGCTTCGCGCTCGGCGGCGGCTGCGAACTGGCCATGATGTGCGACATGATCTTCGCCGCGGACACGGCGAAGTTCGGCCAACCGGAAATCAAGCTCGGCATCATGCCGGGCGCTGGCGGCACACAGCGCCTCCCGCGCGCTGTGTCGAAGGCCAAAGCGATGGACTTGTGCCTGACCGCGCGTTTCATGGATGCGGCGGAAGCGGAGCGGGCCGGGTTGGTGTCGCGTGTGATTCCGGCGGGCTCGCTGATAGAGGAGGCGATTGCCGCGGCAGCGACGATAGCGGAGTTCCCGCTGCCGGCAGTCATGATGGTGAAGGAGTCCGTCAACCGGGCGTACGAAACGACGCTCGCCGAGGGCGTGCATTTCGAGCGCCGTCTCTTTCATTCGCTGTTCGCAACGGAGGATCAGAAAGAGGGCATGGCGGCGTTCGTGGAAAAGCGCAAACCGGTTTTCAAGCACCGTTAATAGGCTCGTCAAAATAACGCTTGCAAGGCGCCAGCCGGCTCGCTAGAATCTCGCTCTTTCGTGCTCCGGACGCCGGGGCACGGGAAGCGGGAGAGCCAATGGCGGCAAGGCTTCCAGCGGTGGCGGCAGGTTCAGGCAGTAGCAAAAACCTGTTGACGGCGCGACGGAAGTTCTTCATAATCTCGCTTCTCTGCTGCTGATGCAGCGACGCAGAACGAAGCAGTGCCGGGTGGTTGAAGTGGGCGCTGTGAAGTGTGCGAACCGATCTTTAAAAACTAACAGCCGATAAGTGTGGGCGCTTGATGCGCGACGCGCGCCGGGTTGCGGGGTTTAACTCCGGAATCTGGCGAGAAGCGAAAGTATCAAGTCTCACACAGTAATGAAAGGAAGGTTTGGTCATCGAAAGATGGTTAGACACTTCGTCAGTACGTTGAGTGAGCGACCGGGTTCGAAAGAGCCCGAAAACAGTAACAGGTTTGAACTGAAGAGTTTGATCCTGGCTCAGATTGAACGCTGGCGGCATGCCTTACACATGCAAGTCGAACGGCAGCACGGGAGCAATCCTGGTGGCGAGTGGCGAACGGGTGAGTAATACATCGGAACGTGTCCTGTAGTGGGGGATAGCCCGGCGAAAGCCGGATTAATACCGCATACGCTCTGCGGAGGAAAGCGGGGGATCCTTCGGGACCTCGCGCTACAGGGGCGGCCGATGGCAGATTAGCTAGTTGGTGGGGTAAAGGCCTACCAAGGCGACGATCTGTAGCTGGTCTGAGAGGACGACCAGCCACACTGGGACTGAGACACGGCCCAGACTCCTACGGGAGGCAGCAGTGGGGAATTTTGGACAATGGGCGCAAGCCTGATCCAGCAATGCCGCGTGTGTGAAGAAGGCCTTCGGGTTGTAAAGCACTTTTGTCCGGAAAGAAAACCGCCTGGCTAATATCCGGGCGGGATGACGGTACCGGAAGAATAAGCACCGGCTAACTACGTGCCAGCAGCCGCGGTAATACGTAGGGTGCAAGCGTTAATCGGAATTACTGGGCGTAAAGCGTGCGCAGGCGGTTCGCTAAGACAGATGTGAAATCCCCGGGCTTAACCTGGGAACTGCATTTGTGACTGGCGGGCTAGAGTATGGCAGAGGGGGGTAGAATTCCACGTGTAGCAGTGAAATGCGTAGAGATGTGGAGGAATACCGATGGCGAAGGCAGCCCCCTGGGCCAATACTGACGCTCATGCACGAAAGCGTGGGGAGCAAACAGGATTAGATACCCTGGTAGTCCACGCCCTAAACGATGTCAACTGGTTGTCGGGCCTTCATTGGCTTGGTAACGTAGCTAACGCGTGAAGTTGACCGCCTGGGGAGTACGGTCGCAAGATTAAAACTCAAAGGAATTGACGGGGACCCGCACAAGCGGTGGATGATGTGGATTAATTCGATGCAACGCGAAAAACCTTACCTACCCTTGACATGTACGGAAGTCCGCTGAGAGGTGGATGTGCCCGAAAGGGAGCCGTAACACAGGTGCTGCATGGCTGTCGTCAGCTCGTGTCGTGAGATGTTGGGTTAAGTCCCGCAACGAGCGCAACCCTTGTCCCTAGTTGCTACGCAAGAGCACTCCAGGGAGACTGCCGGTGACAAACCGGAGGAAGGTGGGGATGACGTCAAGTCCTCATGGCCCTTATGGGTAGGGCTTCACACGTCATACAATGGTCGGAACAGAGGGTCGCCAAGCCGCGAGGTGGAGCCAATCCCAGAAAACCGATCGTAGTCCGGATCGCACTCTGCAACTCGAGTGCGTGAAGCTGGAATCGCTAGTAATCGCGGATCAGCATGCCGCGGTGAATACGTTCCCGGGTCTTGTACACACCGCCCGTCACACCATGGGAGTGGGTTTTACCAGAAGTGGCTAGTCTAACCGCAAGGAGGACGGTCACCACGGTAGGATTCATGACTGGGGTGAAGTCGTAACAAGGTAGCCGTATCGGAAGGTGCGGCTGGATCACCTCCTTTCCAGAGCTGAACGTGTCAAACGTTGAGCGCTCACGCTTATCGGCTGTAGTGAAGAAACGCAGACAGACTCAGGGGTCTGTAGCTCAGTCGGTTAGAGCACCGTCTTGATAAGGCGGGGGTCGATGGTTCGAATCCATCCAGACCCACCATGTCATGTCTGGTGAGCTGATGGACTGAAACCTCTGGTGCTGCTGTGCAGTGACTTGGGGGATTAGCTCAGCTGGGAGAGCACCTGCTTTGCAAGCAGGGGGTCGTCGGTTCGATCCCGTCATCCTCCACCAATCCTCAATGCGTAGCGTTCTGTGAAACAGGCAGAGCGTTGTGCATTGGCGATTGAGCCAGTCAGCAAGTGGTATGAAGCAGAGCTTTGTATCGGCTGTCGTTCTTTAACAATCAGGAAGAAGTAGTAAAGAGATTCACGAAAGCATGCTTAGAGATGGGTGTGCGAGTAGGTGAATCAGGGTTGTGATTGTATCGATGTATTTTAAAGGTAATCGAAAGATTGCTCTTGGAATACGGCGCAACACGAATACTCAACCTGTAGCGAGTGATCGGATCGCTGGTCCCCTTCGGGGATCGGGCCAGAGTAAGTGCTAAAGCACTAACACTGGCCGAGAAGACACACCCGTTATAGGGTCAAGCGAACAAGTGCATGTGGTGGATGCCTTGGCGATCACAGGCGATGAAGGACGCGGTAGCCTGCGAAAAGCTACGGGGAGCTGGCAAACGAGCTTTGATCCGTAGATGTCCGAATGGGGAAACCCACCTCTTTTGAGGTATCCGTGGCTGAATACATAGGCCATGCGAAGCGAACGCGGTGAACTGAAACATCTAAGTAACCGCAGGAAAAGAAATCAACCGAGATTCCCAGAGTAGTGGCGAGCGAAATGGGACCAGCCTGTACTCTTTATCTTCATTGTTAGTCGAAGGCTCTGGAAAGTGCCGCCATAGCAGGTGATAGCCCTGTAGACGAAAACAGCGAGGAAGAACTAGGTGTACGACAAGTAGGGCGGGACACGTGAAATCCTGTCTGAAGATGGGGGGACCATCCTCCAAGGCTAAATACTCGTGATCGACCGATAGTGAACCAGTACCGTGAGGGAAAGGCGAAAAGAACCCCGGGAGGGGAGTGAAACAGATCCTGAAACCGCATGCATACAAACAGTCGGAGCCTTCGCAAGAGGGTGACGGCGTACCTTTTGTATAATGGGTCAGCGACTTACATTCAGTGGCAAGCTTAACCGATTAGGGCAGGCGTAGCGAAAGCGAGTCCGAACAGGGCGTTCAGTCGCTGGGTGTAGACCCGAAACCAGGTGATCTATCCATGGCCAGGATGAAGGTGCGGTAACACGTACTGGAGGTCCGAACCCACTAACGTTGAAAAGTTAGGGGATGAGCTGTGGATAGGGGTGAAAGGCTAAACAAACCTGGAAATAGCTGGTTCTCTCCGAAAACTATTTAGGTAGTGCCTCGTGTATCACCTTCGGGGGTAGAGCACTGTCATGGTTGTGGGGTCCATTGCGGATTACTACGCCATAGCAAACTCCGAATACCGAAGAGTGCAATCACGGGAGACAGACATCGGGTGCTAACGTCCGGTGTCAAGAGGGAAACAACCCAGACCGCCAGCTAAGGTCCCCAAATATGGCTAAGTGGGAAACGAAGTGGGAAGGCTAAAACAGTCAGGAGGTTGGCTTAGAAGCAGCCATCCTTTAAAGAAAGCGTAATAGCTCACTGATCGAGTCGTCCTGCGCGGAAGATGTAACGGGGCTAAGCCATATACCGAAGCTGCGGATGCACATTTATGTGCATGGTAGGAGAGCGTTCCGTAAGCCTGCGAAGGTGCACTGGAAAGTGTGCTGGAGGTATCGGAAGTGCGAATGCTGACATGAGTAGCGATAAAGGGGGTGAAAGGCCCCCTCGCCGTAAGCCCAAGGTTTCCTACGCAACGTTCATCGGCGTAGGGTGAGTCGGCCCCTAAGGCGAGGCAGAAATGCGTAGCTGATGGGAAGCAGGTTAATATTCCTGCACCAGTGTTGAATGCGATGGGGGGACGGATCGCGGAAGGTTGTCCGGGTGTTGGAAGTCCCGGTCCTTGCATTGGAGAAGGCGCTTTGGCAAATCCGGGCGCGGAATTCAAGGGTGCGAGGCCAGTCGTTTAGGCGACGAAGCAATCGGAAGTGGTTCCAGGAAAAGCCTCTAAGCTTCAGTTCAACAGTGACCGTACCGCAAACCGACACAGGTGGGCGAGATGAGTATTCTAAGGCGCTTGAGAGAACTCGGGAGAAGGAACTCGGCAAATTGGTACCGTAACTTCGGGATAAGGTACGCCCCTGTAGCCTGACTGGCCTGCGCCAGAAGGGTGAAGGGGTTGCAATAAACTGGTGGCTGCGACTGTTTAATAAAAACACAGCACTCTGCAAACACGAAAGTGGACGTATAGGGTGTGACGCCTGCCCGGTGCCGGAAGATTAAATGATGGGGTGCAAGCTCCTGATTGAAGTCCCGGTAAACGGCGGCCGTAACTATAACGGTCCTAAGGTAGCGAAATTCCTTGTCGGGTAAGTTCCGACCTGCACGAATGGCGTAACGATGGCCACACTGTCTCCTCCCGAGACTCAGCGAAGTTGAAGTGTTTGTGATGATGCAATCTCCCCGCGGCTAGACGGAAAGACCCCATGAACCTTTACTGTAGCTTTGCATTGGACTTTGAACCGGTCTGTGTAGGATAGGTGGGAGGCTGTGAAGCGTGAACGCCAGTTTGCGTGGAGCCATCCTTGAAATACCACCCTGATCTGTTTGAGGTTCTAACCCTGGTCCGTGAATCCGGATCGGGGACAGTGCATGGTAGGCAGTTTGACTGGGGCGGTCTCCTCCCAAAGTGTAACGGAGGAGTACGAAGGTACGCTAGGTACGGTCGGAAATCGTGCTGATAGTGCAATGGCATAAGCGTGCTTAACTGCGAGACCGACAAGTCGAGCAGGTGCGAAAGCAGGTCATAGTGATCCGGTGGTTCTGTATGGAAGGGCCATCGCTCAACGGATAAAAGGTACTCTGGGGATAACAGGCTGATACCGCCCAAGAGTTCATATCGACGGCGGTGTTTGGCACCTCGATGTCGGCTCATCTCATCCTGGGGCTGTAGCCGGTCCCAAGGGTATGGCTGTTCGCCATTTAAAGAGGTACGTGAGCTGGGTTTAAAACGTCGTGAGACAGTTTGGTCCCTATCTGCCGTGGGCGCTGGATATTTGAAGGGGGCTGCTCCTAGTACGAGAGGACCGGAGTGGACGAACCTCTGGTGTACCGGTTGTCACGCCAGTGGCATCGCCGGGTAGCTATGTTCGGAAGAGATAACCGCTGAAAGCATCTAAGCGGGAAACTCGCCTTAAGATGAGATATCCCCGGGGCTTCGAGCCCCTTGAAGGGTCGTTCAAGACCAGGACGTTGATAGGTCAGGTGTGTAAGCGCAGTAATGCGTTCAGCTAACTGATACTAATTGCCCGTAAGGCTTGATCCTATAACAGGTGTGTCTCGACCAGCGTTAGCGCTTTAGCGCTTACACTGGTCCGATCCCCGAAGGGGATGCGCTGGAACTCCCCGCCAGGGAGAACAGGACGCACGGTTGAGTGATCGATGTTGTGCCTCGAACAACACAGCCCAAACAGCTTTACCCTGGTGAGCATCACCAGAAACTACTTCTTCCGGATTGGTTGTGTTGGCCCAAAACCCAGCACGACAACAAGTCATGCCTGATGACCATAGCGAGTCGGTCCCACCCCTTCCCATCCCGAACAGGACCGTGAAACGACTCCACGCCGATGATAGTGCGGATTACCCGTGTGAAAGTAGGTAATCGTCAGGCTCCCCAGCAGTGTCAGAAACCCCACCCCGCAAAGGTGGGGTTTCTGCGTTTACGGCGCTGGAAAATACGGCGCCGTCACGGCCCGCCCATGCGCAGAGCGCCGGCATAGCCGGTCAGTTCCAGATACGCACGCCCGAGCTCAGTACCATCGCGGCTCACCCGCGCCGCGCCTTCCCAGTACACCGCGCCGGTCGACTGCCGCGAGTCGAGTTCCTGATCGTCCATCAGCGGATCGGGCTGCCAGGTCAGCAGGCCAGGTAAGTCATCCCCGCGTTCCTGAACCGACGGACACACAACACATCGTCCCGTCCCCGACTTTCCGTCCTACTTCTCTACCGCCAGAAACCGCTGCGCAAGCCGCACCCAATACGTCGAGCCGATCGGCAGCAACTCATCGTTGAAGTCATAGCTCGCGTTGTGCAGCATGCAGGGGCCTGCACCGTGGCCGGCGTCGCGATGGCCGCCCTCGCCGTTGCCAAGAAACGCATAACATCCCGGCTTCGCCAGCAGCATGAACGAGAAGTCCTCCGCGCCCATCGTAGGTTCGACCGAGTCGTCCACCTTTTCTGCCCCGACAACTTCCTTCATGACGGCGGCCGCAAACCGCGCTTCCTCACTGCTGTTGATAGTGGGCGGATAGTTTCTGTGGAAATGAACGTCGACCGTGCAATCGTAAGCGTCCGCCGTGCTTTGAGCGATTTTGCGCATGCGCGCTTCGATCAGATCGAGCGTTTCAGTCGTAAAAGTCCGTACGGTGCCCGCGATCCACGCATCGTTAGGGACGACGTTGACTGCATCGCCGGCATGAATTTGCGTGATCGAAAGCACAGCCGTATCCAGCGGCTTCTTGTTCCGCGTGATGATGCTTTGCAAGCCATTAGCGATCTGCACAGCGGTAAACACCGGATCGCGTCCGTTGTGCGGCAGCGCTGCGTGCGAGCCAACACCTTTAATCTCAATGCGGAATTCGTTGCTGGACGCCATGATCGGCCCTTCGGTTACGCCGAAGTGGCCCGCCGGCATGCCCGGCCAGTTATGGATGCCGAACACTGCATCCACAGGAAATTTTTCGAAAAGGCCGTCGTCGATCATGGCCTGCGCGCCGGCGCCGCCTTCTTCGGCCGGCTGAAAAATGAAAACGATGGTGCCGTCAAAATCGCCATGCTTCGCCAGATGCCGGGCTGCGCCGAGCAGCATCGCCGTGTGTCCATCGTGACCGCACGCGTGCATTTTTCCATCGTTTTTCGACCGATGTTCGAAGCTGTTCAGCTCCTGAATCGGCAACGCGTCCATGTCGGCGCGCAGCCCGATCGAGCGCTTGCCATTGCCACGCTTGAGCACGCCGACAACACCTGTCTTGCCCAGTCCGCGATACGTTTCTATACCCCATGACTCGAGCGTCTTCGCGACCAGCTCCGAAGTCGCTGTTTCTTCATAACGCAGTTCGGGATGAGCGTGGATCGTTCGTCGAAGAGTCTGGATTTCTCCGTGAGCAGCCTGAATTTCGGGGATCAGTTTCATAATAGAGTGCCGATGTGCTTGCGCTTTGACTTGCATGGAATCGCTCGGGCGACATGCGCCCGGGCGCAGTGCTAACGATTCTACGCCGAAGGCTTTTTGGCGGCAGCATGCAGGCAACCGCCGGCGGACGTAATAAAATCCCGCGTTGCGCCCTGCTTACCGTCTCCTGAATGGTTACCCAATGAACGCTCCGATCGAATTCGCTCGCGCAGTTTGCCCGCACGACTGCCCCGACACCTGCGCGATGCGGGTAACAGTCGAAGGCGACCGGGCAATCAAGGTCGTCGCCGATTCAGATCATGCTCCGACCCAAGGCGCGTTGTGTACCAAAGTCAGCCGCTATGCGGAGCGCGTTCATCATCCGCAACGCCTGACGACGCCCATGAGGCGCGTCGGCCGCAAGGGCGAGGGCCGTTTCGAGCCGATCGGCTGGGAAGAAGCGTTGGAGCTGGCTGCAAAGCGCCTGCGGGAGATAGCCGGCCGCGCGCCGCAAGCCATCCTTCCATATAGCTACGCGGGCACGATGGGCCTCGTCCAGGGCGACAGCATCGCGCAGCGCTTCTTCCACAAGCTGGGCGCGTCGCAACTGGACCGCACCATCTGCGCGGCAGCCGGCGCCGCTGGCTTGAAATACACCTACGGCGCGAGCATCGGCATGCTCACCGAGTTTTTCGAGGAAAGCGAGGTCATCCTCATCTGGGGCTCCAACCCGATTGCGTCGAACCTGCATTTCTGGACGCGCGCGCAGCAGGCCAAGCGCCGAGGCGCGCGCCTCATTGCAATTGACCCGTATCGGTCGCTCACGGCGGAGAAGTGTCACCAGCACATTGTGCTGAAACCGGGCACCGACGGCGCCTTGGCGCTCGGCATGATGCACGTCTTGATCTCGGAAGACCTGCTGGATCACGCTTACATCGCCGCGCACACGTTGGGCTTCGCCGAGCTGAAGGCTCGTGCGCTCACCTATCCGCCGTCGCGGGTGGCAGAAATTTGCGGCATCGACGAGCAGGTTATCGTCGACCTCGCGCGACTTTACGGCAGCACGAAGAAAGCGGCGATTCGCCTGAACTATGGTCTGCAGCGAGTGCGCGGCGGCGGCAACGCGGTGCGCGCAATCGCGTGCCTGCCGTCGCTCACCGGCGCGTGGCGCGAGCGTTCGGGCGGCGCCTTGCTGTCGTCGTCCGGTTGGGCGCCGGTGGACTCGCATGCGCTGCAGCGTCCGGACCTGATGCCCGGCTGGCCGGCGAGCCCGAGCCGCGTCATCAATATGAATGCAATCGGCGACGCGCTGCTGCACCCAGGCGACGCCGAGTTCGGTCCGAAAATTGAGGCGATCGTCGTGTATAACTCGAATCCGGTTGCCGTCGCGCCGGATTCGGGGCGCGTCGCCGCCGGCTTCGCTCGAGAAGACCTCTTCACGATCGTGCTGGAGCACTTCCAGACCGACACCGCCGATTACGCCGACCTTCTGCTGCCCGCCACCACGCAGCTCGAGCATCTCGACGTGCATAAGTCGTACGGCCACACGCACGTCATGGTGAATTTGCCGGCGATTCCGCCGGTCGGCGCGGCGCGTCCCAATACGGAGATCTTTCGCGGCCTCGCGCGCCACATGGCGCTGGATGAACCGGCGCTCTTCGAAAGCGACGAAGCCGTTGCTCAAAACGCATTCCGCTGGCAGGACAAGAAGCTCGAAGGCGTGAACTGGGAAGCGCTCAAGCAGGCCGGCTGGGCAAAGCTGAACCTGCCCGACGCGCCTTTTGCCGAAGGCGGCTTTCACACGCCGTCGGGGAAGTGCGAGTTCTACAGCGAGCGGCTCGCGCAGCAGGGCCTCGACCCGCTTCCGGATTACCTGCCGCCCTATGAGTCGGCGGAATTCGCGCCTGAACTGGCTGCCCGCTATCCGCTCGCGATGATCTCGCCGCCCGCGCGCAACTTTCTGAACAGCACGTTCGTCAACGTCGAAAGTCTGCGGTCGACGGAAGGCGAGCCGCATCTCGACATCCACCCGGCCGACGCTGAGCCGCGTCACATCGCCGACGGCGATTACGTGCGCATTTTCAACGACCGCGGCTCGATGCAGGCGCGCGCCCGCGTCACCGACCGTGCGCGCGAAGGCCTTGTGGTCGGCTTGTCGATCTGGTGGAAAAAGCTCGCGCCCGACGGCCGCAACGCCAATCAGGTCACGAGCCAGGCGCTTACCGATCTCGGCGGATCGGCAACTTTCTACGACTGCCTCGTCGAAGTGGAGCGCGTCTGACGCGCTCTTGCAACATCGCGCAAGCCTCGCCAACAAGGCTTCCAAAGGTTCGAGGCAGCAGTCTAACGCAGCCGTTTTTCGCGAATAGCGCAGGGACGCCCATGCTACGATGCGTTTTTAGCACGACCATTCGAAAATAAAGAAGGAGACGCTGCATGGATAAAATCTGGCTGAAATCCTACCCGCCCGGCGTTCCCGCAGAGATCGACCCGACCCGCTATTCGTCCGTCGCCGAACTGCTCGAGGAAGCATTCCGCGAGCACCGCAACAAGCCGGCGTTCGTCTGCATGGGAAAGGGCATCAGTTACGGCGAACTCGACGCGCTTTCGCGCAAGCTGGCCGCGTGGTTTCAGTCGAAGGGCCTTGCGCGCGGTGCCCGCATCGCAATCATGATGCCGAACGTGCTGCAATATCCGGTCGCGATTGCGGCGATTCTGCGGGCAGGTTATGTGGTCGTGAACGTCAACCCGCTCTATACGCCGCGTGAGCTCGAGCATCAGTTGAAAGACAGCGGCGCGGAAGCAATCGTCCTGCTAGAAAATTTCGCCGTCACGTTGCAGGCCGTCGTACGCAATACCGCTGTCAAGCACGTCGTGGTCGCCGCAATGGGCGATCTGATGGGCGTGAAGGGCGCTGTCGTGAACTTCGTCGTGCGCCGCGTGAAGAAAATGGTGCCCGCCTGGAGTTTGCCCGGTCACGTCAAATTCAACGCGGCTATCGCCGAAGGCGAGCGCCAGACTTTCAAGCCCGTCCAGCAAGGCCCCGACGATGTCGCGTTCCTTCAGTACACCGGCGGCACGACCGGCGTGGCGAAGGGCGCCACGCTGCTGCACAGGAACCTGATTGCGAATGTGCTGCAGTCCGAAGTGTGGCTCAATCCGGTTCGCGCAAACCGCACGGACATCGAGCAGTTCATCACGGTTGTGGCCTTGCCGCTGTACCACGTGTTTGCGCTGACGGTGTGCGGCCTGCTGACCATCCGCACAGGCGGACTCGGCGTGCTGATTCCCAATCCGCGCGATATTCCCGGCACGATTAAGGCACTGCAGGGTTACGCAATTACCACCATCCCGGCAGTCAACACGTTGTACAACGCGCTGTTGAACAGTCCTGACTTCGACAAGCTCGACTTTTCGAAACTGATCGCGGCAAACGGCGGCGGAATGGCCGTCCAGGAAGCTGTCGCAAAGCGCTGGTTCGAGCACACAAAGACGCCGATCATCGAGGGCTACGGTTTGTCCGAGACGTCGCCGTGCGTCACCTGCAATCCCGTGACGGTGACCGAATATAGCGGCACGATCGGGCTGCCGTTGCCGTCGACCGAAGTCTCCATCCGCGACGACGACGGCAACGAAGTGCCGCTCGGGCAACCGGGCGAGATCTGCATCCGCGGCCCGCAGGTGATGGCTGGCTATTGGAACCGGCCGGAAGAAACCGCGAAAGTCATGACGCCGGACGGCTTCTTCAAATCGGGCGACGTCGGCTTCATGAACGACCGGGGTTTCGTGAAGATCGTGGACCGCAAGAAGGACATGATTCTGGTTTCCGGCTTCAACGTGTACCCCAACGAAATCGAGGATGTGGTCGCGAAGCTACCCGGCGTGTTCGAGGTCGCGGCGGTCGGTGTGCCGGATCAGCACTCGGGTGAGGCGGTGAAGTTGTTTGTCGTCAAGAAAGACGACGCGCTGACGGACGCCGACATATTCGCCTACTGCAAACAGCAGCTAACCGGCTACAAGCGGCCGAAGATCGTCGAGTTCCGTACCGAGCTGCCCAAGAGCAATGTCGGCAAGATTTTGCGTCGGGAACTGCGTGATGGGCGGGCGTGAGCGGAAGCCCAACATCGCGGACGCTGACGCGTCGTAACGCGTAGGCATCAGCTGCATTCGAAGGCCCGGCTGACACGACAAGTCAGCCGGGCTTTTTCGTTTCCGCGCATCCTACGACGGCCATAAAAAAAAAGGCGCCCGAAGGCGCCTTTGAGGCAAACTGCGTTTTTACGACTTATTAGAACTTGTGGCGGATGCCGACGCGAGCTGCGAGCTGGTTCTGGTTCGACGAGCCCGACAGGCCGTTGATGCCAGCCGTTGCCGTGACGACGGCGCCTGCCGCATTCACGGTTTCGCCCGTAGCGTGCTGGTACACACCGATCACGTAGACGTCGGTACGCTTGGACAGGAAGTAGTCCACGCCCAGCGCGCCTTGGTGGTACTGAGCGCGCGAGTTGCCGTTGACTTCCGAACCGCGCGTGTAGTCATACGCTGCGCCGACCAGCAACGCCGGGGTCAACTGGTACTTGAAGTTGACTTCCGCGTTGTTGAACGTAGCCGTTTGGCCCTTGAACGGCGATGCGTACGACGCGCCCAGGTTTGCAAAACGGATGTTCGAGTACGTCAAGCCGAGGGTTGCTGCGCCGAACGTGTAAGCACCGCCTGCACCGATAACCTGGTACGTGTTAGCCGATGCGAAGCCAGCGTAGACCGGCGACGTCACTGCGCCAGCCGGCGTAGCTGCCGTGCCGCCGTTGTTGAACAGACCACCCGAAGCTGCCGGCGTGCGCGCGTTCAAATAACCAACGCCCAAGACCAACGGACCGTTGTTATAGCCAGCGCCCAACGACCAGATCTGGTTCTGCGAGAAGTTGCCTGCAACACCGCCGAAGCTATACGTGCCGCCGAACTTCAGGCCGCCGTAATCCGCGCTCGTGTACTTGACCGTGTTGTTCGTACGGTATGCGTTGTTGAAGTTGTCGATGTCGCCCGGGTGAGCAGCGATGTAGCCGCCCCACTGGTCGCCGGCTTCCAGCGGACCGACGTAGTCGACGACGGAGTCGTATTGACGACCCAGCGTGACCGTGCCGAACTGGCTCGACAGACCGACGTAAGCTTGACGACCGAACATCAGGCCGCCTTGACCCAGCTTGCCGTTGTTCACGTCAAAGCCGTTTTCCAACACGAAGATTGCCTTCAGACCGCCGCCCAGATCTTCCGTGCCGCGCAGGCCGAAACGCGAGCCTTGCATGACGCCGCTGGACAGGTTGTACAGGTGCTTGCCACCCGAGTTGGTGTTGATGTTGAAGCCTTCGTCAATGATACCGTACAGGGTCACGCTGCTCTGAGCATGTGCGACGCCTGCGAATGCGCCCAGTGCTGCGAGAGCGAGAAGCGACTTTTTCATCGAATGATCTCCAAGGATTACGAATCTTTTTTACAAGGCGAATATTTATGTAGCGTTGAGGCCTTGCTTGTCCAACTTCGCGAGAAGTTGCACGTAATGTAACAAAAGGGCTACATGGCACAAAGAAAAAGGACGCTGCCCGGACGGCTCCTGTTTCGTTTACGCAACATGATCTAAAATCGAAATCTTGATGCCTTCAGCGGCTGGATCAGCCCGGCGCGAAGGCCGTGTTTTTTCCCGCGAAGCCTTGTCGCCCGGGCCACGAAGAACGCGAAGCAAGTTGTCGAATCACGGAGTGCCGAATGTTTCTGGACGAGTTGATTACTGAATTTGATCGGGGTTTACGCTCAATGACGGGCGTTTCGCGCATGAGCCGTCCTTTGCCAGTTCCGCAAGAATCGGCGGCTTCGGCCGAGGCGCCCGAGCTCTCGCCGGCCGAGCGCGCGCACTCCGCGGGTCTGATGCGCGTGAACCATGTCGGTGAGGTCTGCGCGCAGGCGCTTTACCAGGCACAGAAGCTCGCGACCAGTTCGCCGTCGTTGAGAAGCGTGTTCGATCGCGCCGCAGTCGAGGAAGAAGATCACCTCGCATGGACGGCGAAGCGTCTCGAGGCGCTCGACTCGCGTCCCAGTCTGCTGAATCCGCTTTGGTACGCAGGCGCGCTCGCCATCGGGCTCGCGGCCGGACGCATGGGCGACCGCGTGAGCCTCGGCTTCATGGCCGAAACCGAGCGGCAGGTCGAACAGCATCTGGACAGCCACCTCGATCGTCTGCCGGTCGGTGATCGCGAATCGCGCGCGATTGTCGAGCAGATGCGCGTCGACGAAGCCGGACATGGAAAAGCCGCAATTGACGCCGGCGGCATCGAGTTGCCGTTCCCCGTGCGCGCCATGATGCGCGCGATGTCGAAAGTGATGACCCGCACCGCGTACTACATATAAGAACCGCCGAGTTTCCGTCTCACCACGCAAGGTGGGACGACGCCCCGCGCGTCGTCCCCGCGTAGCCGCCGAAAACCCCGCCGCACACCTTCCAGACGCCCTTCACGATCGCTTACGCCCCGCGCTGTTCGCCCGCACTTTTCACGTATCACCTTCAGAAGCCTCAGTAGTCCCTTCATTTATAACGATTTTCCGTTTTTCGTCTGACATGAAGGACTCGCGCTAAGTCCTTGTTCTAACAAACAAAATTCGCTCGAAAACGGCCTGTCTCCCTTGACCCGTGTTTAGCGTTCCTCTAAAGTGGGAGACAGTGTGAGAAAGTGTATTTTTGTGTGATCTCACGGGTGGTTTCGGGTAGATTTTTACGAATTGGGCAGCCGGCGCAAAGGCGCGGGCCAAGAGGGAGAGCGAAGTGTTCCAAGGGGCGTCGGCGCTGACGCTCGATGCGAAAGGGCGGATGTCTATTCCGTCCCGCTATCGGGATGCGCTGCAAACACAGGCAGAGGGCCGGGTGACGATCACCAAGCACCCGGACGGCTGCCTGTTGCTCTTTCCGCGCCCGGAGTGGGAAATCTTCCGCGACAAAGTCGACAAGCTGCCCATGAACGCAGCCTGGTGGAAGCGCATCTTTCTCGGCAATGCAATGGACGTCGATATGGACGGCGCGGGCCGCGTGCTCGTGTCGCCGGAATTGCGCGCGGCCGGTTCGCTGGAAAAAGAAGTGACGCTGCTCGGCATGGGGCGCCACTTCGAACTGTGGGACGCACAGATTTACGCCGCGAAGGAACAGGCGGCCATCGCCGAGGGCATGCCCGAAGCGTTGAAGAACTTCACGTTCTGATCGCGGCATACATATATGGCATCTGCGATGAGAAACGAATTGCAGCATCGCACGGTGCTGCTGGAAGAAGCGGTAGCGGCGCTGGTCACGCGCGCGGACGGCGTCTATGTCGACGGCACGTTCGGGCGCGGCGGCCACAGCCGTCTGGTGCTGGAGAAGCTGGGGCAAGCGGGGCGTCTGATCGCGTTCGACAAAGACCCGCTCGCCATCGCCACGGCGCAGCAGATCGGCGATCCGCGCTTTGGCATCGTGCACGAGAGTTTTGCTTCACTGCGCACCGCGATTGCGGAGCGCGGGATTGAACGGGTGTCGGGCGTTTTGCTGGATCTGGGCGTGTCGTCGCCGCAAGTCGACGATCCGGAGCGGGGTTTCAGTTTCCGCGCCGACGGCCCGCTCGACATGCGGATGGACCCGACGCGCGGCGAGTCTGCCGCTGACTGGCTGGCGCGGGCCACGGTGCAGGAACTGACGGAGGTGATACGAGATTATGGGGAAGAACGGTTTGCTTTTCAGATTGCAAAGGCGCTTGTTGCTCGCCGGGCAGAGTCCGACCGTCTTGGGCCTCTCGTCAGCACGGGCGAGCTTGCCCAAATCGTGGCTAACGTCGTCAAAACCCGTGAGAAGGGCAAGGATCCGGCAACCCGCACCTTTCAGGCTATACGGATTCACATCAATCAAGAGCTTGCGGAGCTGCAAGTCGTTTTAGAAGCAGCGTTGTCGCTGCTGGAGCAAGGGGGGCGGCTGGTGGTCATCAGCTTTCATTCGCTCGAGGACCGGATCGTCAAGCGATTCATGCAGGCACACGCCAGTGCGCCCGCGGTCGATCGTCGTCTGCCGATTCGTGCCGTCGACCTGCCGAGCCCTCCGCTCAAAATCATCGGCCGCGTGTTTGCGAGCGACGCTGAAGTCGCCGCGAACCCGCGCGCCCGTTCTGCCGTGATGCGTGTGGCGGAGCGGATCGCACCATGAATCGCCTCAATATCTTCCTGCTGATGATCGTGATGGGCTGTGCGTTGTCGGTTGTCAACGCAACGAACCAGCAGCGCCAGATCTTTATCCAGTTGCAGCGCGCGCAGTCGCAGGAGCGCCAGTTGCAGCAGGACTATTCGCAGCTTCAATATCAGCAGAGCGCGCTCTCCAAGACGTCGCGCATCGAGCAGTTCGCGACCACGTCGCTGAAGATGCAGGCGGTCAGCACCGGGCGCACGCAATACCTGACGCTCGACCCCGGCGCCGCAAAGGCCGAAGACGCGCCGATTCCGACTTCGGCTCCGGCATCGGCGCCGTCGGCGACTCGCAGCGGAGGCGTTCGATGAAAAAATCGTCCAGCCGCAAGAGCGTCGCTTTCTCGGCTAATCCGATCCTGTCCGTGCGCCTGCCGATGTGGCGCTCGAAGCTCGTCGTGTTCCTGCTCTTCATGGCGTTTGTCGCGCTGACCGCGCGCGCCTTCTGGATTCAGGGACCCGGCAACGCGTTCTATCAGAAGCAGGGCGAAATCCGCTATCAGCGCCGCCTCGAATTGCCGGCCACGCGCGGCAAGATTCTCGACCGCAATGGCCTCGTGCTGGCCACGAGTCTGCCGGTGCGTGCGATCTGGGCGATCCCGGAATCGGTGCCGGACGACCTCGGCGCGGACAAGCTGAACTCGCTCGGCAAACTGCTCGGCATGACCGATAAGGAATTGCGCAGGAAGCTCTCGGAAGACAAGAACTTCGTGTACGTCAAACGCCAGGTGCCGGTGGATATTGCCGAGAAGGTGAAGGCGCTCGACATCCCCGGCATTTACGCGCGCGACGAGTACAAGCGTTTCTATCCGGAAGGCGAGATCACGGCTCACCTGATCGGCTTCACGAACGTCGAGGACGAAGGCCAGGAAGGCGTCGAACTCGGCGACCAGAAGCTGCTCGCGGGCATGTCGGGCAGCCGTCGCGTGATTAAAGACCGCATGGGCCACATCATCGAGGACGTGGACGAGCAGGTCGTGCCGCACAACGGCCAGGACGTGGATCTCTCGATCGACAGCAAGATCCAGTACATCGCGTACACGAACCTGAAAGCGGCCGTCGAAAAGTTCAAGGCGAAGGCCGGCGCGGCGATGGTGATCGACGTGCGGAGCGGCGAAGTCCTCGCGCTCGTCAATTACCCGACCTACAACCCGAACGACCGGTCGCACATGACCGGCGACCAGTTGCGCAACCGCATCCTCACCGACACGTTCGAGCCGGGCTCGATCATGAAGCCGTTCACGGTGTCGCTCGCGCTCGACCTGCACCGCGTCACGCCGACTACACTGGTTGATACAGGCGGCGGCCGCTTCGTGCTCGACGGTGCGCCGATTACCGACGACAGCGCGTTCGGTGTCCTGACGGTCGGCGGCGTGATCCAGAAGTCGAGCAACATCGGCGCGACGAAGATCGCGATGCAGTTGAAGCCCGAAGAGATGTGGAACATGTACACCAGCATCGGTCTTGGCCTCGCGCCGAAGGTCGGTTTCCCGGGTGCGGCGGCGGGACGTCTGCGTCCGTGGAAGAGCTGGCGCCGTATCGAGCAGGCGACCATGTCGTACGGCTACGGCCTGTCGGTGTCGCTGTTCCAGCTCGGCCGCGCGTACACGGCCATCGCGCACGACGGCCAGATCATGCCCGTGTCGATTTTCCGCACGCCTGGCGACCAGCCGGCAACCGGCCCGCAAATCTTTTCGCCGACCACCGCCCGCGAAGTGCGCGCGATGCTCGAAACCGTCGTCTCGCCGGGCGGCACGTCGCCGGATGCGGCGGTGCCGGGCTATCGCGTCGGCGGCAAGAGCGGTACGGCGTATAAGCACGGCCCTCACGGCTACGATCACTCGAAGTATCGCGCGTCGTTCGTCGGCATGGCGCCGATGCCGAATCCGCGCATCGTCGTCGCGGTATCGGTCGATGAACCGACGGCGGGCAGTCACTTCGGCGGTCAGGTGTCGGGTCCGGTGTTCTCGGGCATCGTCGGCGATACGCTGCGCTCGCTGAACGTGCCGCCGCAAATGCCGGTCAAGCAGATGGTCGTGTCCGACGACTCCGCGTCCGCTGCGCCTTCGGCCACTCCCGCGCCGTCCGCAACGAAGAAGATTTCGGCGAACGCGAGCGCGAAGAAGATGACGATTTCCGCGAATGCGAAGACCCATGCGGGAGTCGTTCGATGAGCGCGCTGCGCAACAATCATCCGTCGCATCGGCAAATTGCCGAAGCGTTGAACTGGCTGCAAGCGCACCTGCAGCGAGGCGCGCATCTGCACGCGGACACGCGTTCGCTCACAGCCGGCGACGCGTTTTTCGCCTACGCCGTGGATGGCGCGGACAACCGCGCGTTCATCGACGGCGCGCTTGAACGCGGCGCTGCCGCGGTGCTCGTTCAGCCGGAAGGTTTCAGCGGCGCGATCGACGCGTCCACCACGCTCGCGGTGCCCGCGTTGAACGAGCTCGCGGGCTCGATTGCCAGCGCGTGGTACGGCGATCCGAGCGACAGCATGCTCACGGTCGGCGTCACGGGAACGAACGGCAAGACGTCGTGCAGCCAGTGGATTTCGGCGGCGCTCACCGCGCTTGGCAAACGTTGCGCGATCATCGGCACGCTCGGCACCGGCTTGCCGGGACAACTCGTGCACACCGGCTTCACGACACCCGACGCGCCGCAACTCCAGCGCAGTCTCGCGCAGTTGCGCGACGCGGGCGCAAAGGCCGTTGCAATGGAAGTGTCGTCGCACGCGTTGCACCAGGGGCGCGTGAACGGCACGGCGTTCGACATCGCCGTGTTCACGAATCTCACGCAAGACCATCTGGACTATCACCACACGTTCGAGGCGTATGAGGCCGCGAAGGCGCGCCTCTTTGCCTGGCCGGAACTGCGTGCGGCCGTGATCAATCGCGACGACGCGGCGGGTCGCCGTTTGCTGGCAAGCACGCAAGGCCACGCACGCACGATCGCGTATGGTCTCGATTCCGCACAACAAAGCGCGCCGCAAGCCGACGCGTCGCTGCTCGCATCGAACGTGCGCGCGACGCCCACCGGCACCGCGTTCCACCTGAGCACATCAGACTGGGGCAATGCCGAAGTCGAAGTGCAAACGCTCGGCGCATTCAACGTCAGCAATCTGCTCGGCGTACTCGGCGCGTTGCTCGCCGCTGAGATTCCCTTCGATGCCGCCCTCGCCGAACTCGCGAAGCTCGAATCGGTGAACGGCCGCATGCAGCGCCTCGGCGGCCGCTTGCAAAACGACGAACCGCTCGTCGTGATCGACTACGCGCACACGCCCGACGCGCTGGAAAAAACACTCGAAGCGTTGCGTCCGATGGCGGCCGCGCGAGGCGGCGAACTGATCTGCATGTTCGGCTGCGGCGGCGATCGCGATGCAACCAAGCGTCCGCTGATGGGCGCCATCGCCGAAAAGATGGCGGACGGCGTGGTGGTCACGAGCGACAACCCGCGCAGCGAAGATCCGCAATCCATCATCGAGCAGATCGCAGCGGGAATGAAAGACGCGTCGAAGGCACGCCGCATCGAGGACCGCGCGAGCGCGATCCTTCAGGCGATCCGCGGCGCCGCGCGCGAAGACGTCATCGTGCTGGCTGGCAAAGGGCACGAAGCAACACAGGAAATCATGGGTAAAAAGCGCGCTTTCTCCGACCAGGACCACGCCCGCCTCGCGCTCGCCGCGCGGGCCACGCAGGCACGCGGAGGTGGCGAATGAGCGCGCAAGGCAATGCGATGTTCACGCTGCGTGAAGCGGCCGCGCTGATTCCAGGCGCAACGGTTATCGGCGACGACAGCGTTGCGTTCGAACGCGTGTCGACCGACAGCCGCAGCGCAGGTCCCGGCGATCTGTTCGTCGCGATCAAGGGCGATCGCTTCGACGCGCATGACTTCCTCGCCGACGTCGCCGCGCGCAACGTGAGCGCCGCGCTCGTCGCGCGCGTGCCCGGCGGCTGGAGCGTGCCCGCCTTGCGCGTGGCCGACACGCGCGTTGGACTCGGCGCGCTGGCTCGCGGCTGGCGTCGCAAGTTCAGCATGCCGCTCGTCGCCGTGACCGGCAGCAACGGCAAGACCACGGTCAAGGAAATGATCGCGTCGATTTTCGCCGCAGCCGTCGGCGTCGATGCGCGCCTTGCCACCGCCGGCAACTTCAACAACGACATTGGCTTGCCGCTCACGCTGTTTCGTCTGAATGCCGCGCATCGGTTGGCGGTCGTCGAACTCGGCATGAATCATCCGGGCGAAACGTCGCTGCTCGCGAAAATCGCCGAGCCGACCGTTGCCGTGGTGAACAACGCGCAGCGCGAGCATCAGGAATTCATGGCGACCGTCGAAGCGGTCGCGCTCGAGCATGCGAGCGTGATTCACGCGCTCACGCCTGATGGAATCGCTGTCTTCCCCGCCGACGATGCCTACGCAAGCATCTGGCGCGTGGCGGCCACGGGCAACCGCATCGTCGACTTCGCGCTGAACACGGCCGAGCGCACAACGGAAGCGGCGGTTACGGGCACGTTCGACGGCAAAGTACTCAGCATCCAAACGCCCGAAGGCCACACAAATATCACGCTGCAAGTGCTCGGCAATCACAACGCGCACAACGCGTTAGCTGCGACGTCAGCGGCGCTTGCCGCAGGCGTTTCGCTCGACGCTATCAAGCGCGGCCTCGAATCGTTCGGCGCGGTGAAAGGCCGCCTGCAGGTCAAGCACGCCGCGCTCGGCACGCTCGCGGGCGCGACCGTGATCGACGACACCTACAACGCCAACCCCGATTCGATGCGCGCCGCGATCGACGTGCTCGCGTCGCACGCATCGCCGCGTGTGCTGGTGATGGGCGACATGGGCGAAGTCGGCGACAACGGGCCGGAATTTCACCGCGAAATCGGCGCCTATGCGAAGGAACGCGGTATCGACGCGCTGTACGCAATGGGCGACGCCTCGCGCGACGCCTGCACCGCGTATGGCGCAAGCGCCCATCACGTCGCCGACGTCGGCACGCTGGTCGCGCAATTGCAGCAGGCCGGTTTCGGTCCTGCTGCAACGTTTCTCGTGAAAGGCTCGCGCTTCATGCAAATGGAGCGCGTGGTGGACGCCGTAACGAGTCCACAACCCAACGCAGCGGGCAGCGCGCCCGCTGCACACTGAAATAGAAGGACCGAAGCATGCTACTGGCGCTGGCGCAATGGCTGCAGAATGACGCAAGCTTCTTGCGCGTGTTCAGTTATCTGACTTTCCGCGCGGTGATGGCCACCATCACCGCGCTGTTGATCGGGCTCGTCTGCGGCCCGGCTGTGATCCGCAAGCTGACCGCGATGAAGGTCGGCCAGGCTGTCCGTAAAGACGGCCCGCAAACGCATCTCGTGAAATCCGGCACGCCGACGATGGGCGGCGTGCTGATTCTGCTCGGCATCGCCGTCGCTACGCTGTTGTGGGCCGATCTGACCAACCGCTTTATCTGGATCGTGATTCTGGTCACGTTCGGCTTCGGCGTGATCGGCTGGGTCGACGACTATCGCAAGGTCGTCTACAAGGACCCGCGCGGCATGTCGTCGCGCGAAAAGTATTTCTGGCAGTCGGTGATCGGTCTCTTCGCCGCCGTGTATCTCGCGTTCAGCGTGTCCGAAGCGAGCAATGTGCGCGTGTTCGATCTGTTCATGGCGTGGGTGCGCAGCGGTTTGTCGATGGGCTTGCCCGCGCGCGCCGATTTGATGCTGCCGTTCGTCAAGTCGATCAGCTATCCGCTCGGCGTGTGGGGCTTCATCGTGCTGACATATCTGGTGATCGTCGGCGCGAGCAACGCGGTGAATCTCACCGACGGCCTCGACGGTCTCGTGATCATGCCGGTCGTGCTGGTCGGCGCATCGCTCGGCGTGTTCGCTTACGTGATGGGCAGCTCGGTCTACTCGAAATACCTGCTGTTTCCGCACATTGCAGGCGCAGGCGAATTGCTGATTTTCTGTTCGGCGATGGGCGGGGCCGGCCTCGCGTTCCTCTGGTTCAACACGCACCCGGCGCAGATGTTCATGGGCGACGTCGGCGCGCTCGCGCTTGGCGGCGCGCTCGGCACGGTGGCGGTGATCGTGCGTCAGGAAATCGTGCTCTTCATCATGGGCGGCATCTTCGTCGCGGAAACGCTTTCGGTGATGTTGCAGGTGACGTGGTTCAAGTTCACCAAACGCCGTTTCGGCGAAGGCCGGCGTCTCTTCAAGATGGCGCCGCTGCATCACCATTTCGAATTGTCGGGTTGGAAGGAAACGCAGGTGGTCGTGCGCTTCTGGATCATCACATTGATGTTGTGTCTGTTCGGATTGTCCACGCTCAAGCTGCGTTAAGCAGAAGGTATTAAAGGGAAGCAGACGATGTTCGGCGAGAAGTTTCGGGATCGGCAAAAGCCGATGGTGCTCGTGCTGGGACTGGGTGAATCCGGTCTCGCGATGGCGCGCTGGTGCGCGCGGCACGGCTGTCGGCTGCGTGTGGCCGATACGCGCGAAGTGCCGCCGAACCTGTCCGCCCTGGAAGCGCACGGCGTCGACGCTGCGTTTGTCGGCGGCCCGTTTTCGCCGGTGCTGCTGGAAGGCGTGGAACTCGTCGCGATCAGCCCCGGTTTGTCGCCGCTCGCCGCCGATCTGTTGCCGCTGATCACGGCGGCGCGCGAGCAAGGCATCCCTGTGTGGGGCGAACTCGAACTCTTCTCGCAAGCGCTGAAGACGCTCGGCGAAAGCGGTTATGCGCCGAAGGTCGTCGCGATCACCGGCACCAACGGCAAGACCACGACGACGAGCCTCACGGGGCTGCTGTGCGAACGCGCGGGCAAGAAGGTCGCGGTCGCGGGCAACATCAGCCCGGCGCTGCTCGACAAACTGAGCGAAGCCATCGACAACACCGCGCTGCCCGACGTGTGGGTGCTCGAACTGTCGAGCTTCCAGTTGGAGACTTCGCATACGTTCGAGCCGGACGCGGCGGCGATCCTCAACATCACGCAGGATCACCTCGACTGGCACGGCGGCCTCGATGCGTATGCCGCTGCGAAAGGCCGCATCTTCGGTACACAAACCGTGCGTGTGCTCAATCGCGACGACGCGCGCGTCATGGCGCTCGCGCCTTCGGAGCCGGGCGATGTCGACGTGGTGACCTTCGGCGTAACCGAACCGAAGAACGACGGCGATTACGGTTTGCTGCGCGATAACGCGATGATCTGGCTCGTCGAAGCACACGATCTCGACGCGAGTGAAGACATCACGCCGAAGCGCCGCCGCAAAAACGAAGCGGTCACGCCGCCGAATATTGCGCTCAAGCGCCTGATGCCTGCCGACGCGCTGCGCATTCGCGGTCTGCACAACGCGGCCAACGCGCTCGCCGCGTATGCGCTCGCACGCGCGATCGGCTTGCCCGCCGCGCGCCTCTTGCACGGCTTGCGCGAGTACCGCGGCGAGCCGCATCGCGTGGAATTGATTGCGTCGATCGACGGCATCGACTACGTGGACGACAGCAAGGGCACCAATGTCGGCGCGACGGTCGCCGCGCTCGACGGCCTCGCGCAACGCGCGGTGCTGATCGCCGGCGGCGACGGCAAGGGCCAGGACTTCGAGCCGCTCGCCGCGCCGGTCATGCGCTGGTGCCGCGCGGTGATGCTGATTGGCCGCGACGCGCCGCAGATTCGCGCGGCACTCGAAGACACCGGCATCGCGATGACCGATCACGCGACGCTCGAAGAAGCGACGCGTGCCGCCGCTGCACTCGCACAACCTGGCGACGCCGTGCTGTTGTCGCCCGCTTGCGCGAGCTTCGACATGTTCAAGGGTTACGCGCATCGCGCCGCGGTGTTCCGCAGCACGGTGGAAGAAATCGCGGCCGAACGGGGGACGATGATATGAGCTGGTCCGAACGATTCGGTTCGCGCACAGGCGCAGGCGCCGGTGACACGGCCAACGCAGCACGCGTCGGTGGCCGCACGGGCGGCAGCGGTCTCGCGAGCGCCGTCAATGGCGTGCGGCCGCTGCGCTCGCGCATGCTCGACTACGATCATTCGCTGCTGTGGGTGGTCGTCGCGCTGCTCGGGCTCGGCGTCGTGATGGTGTATTCGGCGTCGATCGCGATGCCCGATTCGCCGAAGTACGCGTCGTATCGCGACTACGCATTCCTTGTGCGTCAGATCATCTTCGTGACGATGGGCGCGGTGGTCGGCGTCATAGCGTTCCGTATTCCGATTTCGACGTGGGACAAGTACGCGCCGAAGCTCTTTCTGATCGCGCTCGTCGCGCTGGTCATCGTGCTGATTCCGCACGTCGGCAAGGGCGTGAACGGCGCGCGCCGCTGGATTCCGCTCGGCATCACGAATATGCAGCCGTCCGAAATCATGAAGCTCGCGGTGACGATCTACGCGGCGAACTACACGGTGCGCAAACAGGAATACATGCACAGCTTCGCCAAAGGCTTTCTGCCGATGGCGATGGCGGTCGGCTTCGTCGGCGCATTGCTGCTGCTCGAGCCGGACATGGGCGCGTTCATGGTGATCGCGGCGATCGCAATGGGTCTGCTGTTTCTCGGCGGCGTGAACGGCAAGCTGTTCGGCGGCCTCGTCGCCACGGCGGTCGGCACGTTCAGTTTGCTGGTGTGGGCGTCGCCGTGGCGGCGCGAGCGGATTTTCGCGTACCTCGATCCGTGGGACGACCGTTATGCGCAGGGCAAGGCGTATCAACTGACGCACTCGCTGATCGCATTTGGCCGCGGCGAGTGGTTCGGCGTGGGACTCGGCGGCAGCGTCGAGAAGCTCAACTATCTGCCCGAAGCGCATACCGACTTCATCCTCGCTGTTATCGGCGAGGAGCTCGGCTTTGTCGGCGTACTCATCGTGATCGTGATGTTCTACTGGATCGTGCGCCGCGCGTTCGAGATCGGCCGCCAGGCGCTGGCACTCGACCGCACGTTCGCGGGTCTCGTTGCGAAGGGCGTCGGCATCTGGTTCGGCGCGCAGACGTTCATCAACATGGGCGTGAACCTCGGCCTGCTGCCGACTAAAGGTCTAACGTTGCCGCTCGTCAGCTACGGCGGCTCGGGCATCGTGCAGAACTGCATCGCCATCGCGGTGCTGCTGCGGGTGGATTACGAAAATCGTGTGCTGATGCGAGGAGGGAAAGTATGACCTCCACGCAGCAACGCACGCTGATGGTGATGGCCGGTGGCACCGGGGGACACGTGTTCCCTGGGCTCGCGGTCGCGCACCTGATGCAGGCGTGGGGCTGGAAGGTCGTATGGCTCGGCAATCCCGCGGGCATGGAAGCGACGCTCGTGCCGAAGCACGGCATCCCGATGGAATACGTGCGCTTCGGCGGACTGCGCGGCAAGGGCCTGAAAACGAAGCTGATGCTGCCGCTGAATCTGCTGCGCGCATGCATGCAAAGCTTGAGCGTGCTGCGTCGCGTGAAGCCGGATGTGGTGCTCGGCATGGGTGGCTACATCACGTTTCCGGCCGGCCTGATGACCGCGTTCAGCGGACGTCCGCTCGTGCTGCACGAACAGAATTCGATTGCGGGTCTCGCAAACAAGGTGCTCGCGAAGCTCGCCAAACGCGTGCTCGTTGCGTTTCCGAATGCGTTGCCGCACGGCGAATGGACCGGCAATCCGATTCGTGCGGAACTTGCGCGCGCGATTGCGCCCAAAGCACGCTATGCAGAACGCAACGGTCCGTTGAATGTGCTGGTGGTCGGCGGCAGTCTCGGTGCCGCGGCGCTCAATGAAGTCGTGCCGCGCGCGGTCGAGCTGCTGGCCCCGAACGAACGTCCGCGCATCGTGCATCAGGCGGGCGCAAAACATATCGACGCGCTGCGCGAGAACTACGCGGCAGCCGGTTTGCAAACGGGCGCTGACGTGCAACTCGTGCCGTTCATCGACGACATGACGAGCGCCTATGCAAGCGCGGACCTCGTGATTTGCCGCTCGGGCGCGATGACCGTGTCGGAGATTTCAGCGGTAGGTGTGGCCGCGTTGTTCGTGCCGTTCCCGTATGCGGTGGACGATCACCAAACCACTAATGCAGCGTTTCTCGCCGACAACGGCGCGGCGCTGGTCGTGCAGCAACGCGATCTGTCGGCGGAAAAACTCGCCGGCTGGTTGCGCAGCCAGACGCGGGAAAGTCTCGCGGAGATGGCGGAGCGTTCGCGCTCGCTCGCGAAACCCGACGCCACTGAACAGGTCGCGCAGATTTGCGCGAGCGTGGCGGGTTCGATTTCGGGCGCGAGCCCAGAAGGAAAGCAATGAAACACATCGTCAAACATATTCACTTTGTCGGCATCGGCGGTGTCGGCATGAGCGGCATCGCGGAGGTGCTGCTCAATCTCGGCTATCAGGTGAGCGGCTCGGACTTGTCGAGCAACGCTGTCACGGATCGCCTGGCCGCACTCGGCGCGCGTATCGCAATCGGTCACGCGGCGGAGAACATCGAAGGCGCGAACGCGGTGGTCGTCTCGACCGCGGTGCGCAGCGACAACCCGGAAGTGCTGGCCGCGCGTCATCGACGTATTCCGATCGTGCCGCGCGCGGTCATGCTCGCGGAACTGATGCGCCTGAAACAGGGCATTGCGATTGCCGGCACGCACGGCAAGACCACGACCACGTCGCTGGTCGCAAGCGTGCTCGCTGCGGGCGGGCTCGATCCGACCTTCGTGATCGGCGGACGGCTGATCAGCGCGGGCGCGAACGCGCGGCTCGGCACGGGCGACTTCATCGTGGCCGAAGCGGACGAATCGGACGCGTCGTTCCTGAATCTCTTTCCGGTGATCGAAGTCATCACGAACATCGACGCCGATCACATGGACACCTATGGCCACGACTTCGCGCGGCTCAAGCAGGCGTTCATCGAATTCACGCACCGTCTGCCGTTTTACGGTATCGCCGTGTTGTGCGTCGACGATCCGAACGTGAAGGAGATTCTGCCGTTCGTGTCGAAGCCGATCATCCGTTACGGCCTCGCACCCGACGCGCAAGTGCGCGCGGTCAACGTCGAAGCGCGCGACGGCAAGATGCATTTCACCGCGATGCGCGAAGACGCGGCGCCGCTCGACATCGTGTTGAACCTGCCGGGCGAGCACAACGTGCAGAACGCGTTGGCCGCGATCGCGATTGCGACTGAACTCGAAGTGAAAGATGCCGATATCCAGCGAGCGCTGGCGGATTTCAACGGCGTGGGCCGGCGCTTTCAGCGCTACGGCGAGGTGCCGGTCACAAGCGACGGCGAGCCGCGCGGCGCCTACACGCTGGTCGACGACTACGGCCATCATCCGGTCGAAATGGCGGCGACGGTCGCGGCGGCGCGCGGCGCATTTCCGGGGCGGCGTCTCGTGCTCGCGTTCCAGCCGCATCGCTTCACGCGCACGCGCGATTGCTTTGAAGATTTCGTCAAGGTGCTGTCGACGGTCGATGCGCTCGTGCTGACCGAAGTGTATTCGGCCGGCGAAGCGCCCATCGTCGCCGCGGACGGTCGGGCGCTCGCGCGCGCGTTGCGCGTCGCGGGCAAGGTCGAGCCGGTGTTTGTCGATACGGTGGATGAAGTGCCGGACGCGCTCGCAGCATTGGTGCGCGACGGCGATGTGGTGATCACGATGGGCGCGGGTTCGATCGGCGGTGTGCCGGGTCGCCTCGCTCAGGAAACGAAGGTGTGAGATGAGCAGTATCGACCCGAAAAATTTTGGCAAGGTGGCCGTGCTGCTCGGCGGCAATTCGGCCGAGCGCGAAGTGTCGCTCAATTCCGGGCGCCTCGTGCTGCAAGGTCTGCGCGACGCCGGCATCGACGCGCATCCGTTCGATCCGGCCGAGCGTCCGCTCGCCGCATTGAAGGACGAAGGCTTCGTGCGCGCCTTCAATGCGCTGCATGGCGGCTACGGCGAAAACGGCCAGATTCAGGGCGCGCTCGATTTTTACGGCATCAAGTACACGGGCAGCGGCGTGCTCGGCTCGGCGCTCGGGCTCGACAAATTCCGCACCAAGCTCGTGTGGCAGCAACTCGGCATTCCGACGCCGCCGTTCGAAGCCGTGCTGCGCGGCGACGACTACGAAGCGCGCGCGCAGGAGATCGTCGCGAAGCTCGGCTTGCCGCTCTTCGTAAAGCCGGCGAGCGAAGGGTCGAGCGTCGCGGTCATCAAGGTGAAGAGCGCGGACGCGTTGCCTGCGGCGCTCGTCGAAGCGGTGAAGTACGACAGGATCGTGGTGGTCGAGAAGAGCATCGAAGGCGGCGGCGAATACACCGCGTGCATCGCAGGCGATCTGGACTTGCCGGTGATCCGCATCGTACCGGCCGGCGAGTTCTACGACTACCACGCGAAGTACATCGCCAACGACACGCAGTATCTGATTCCGTGCGGTCTCACGCCCGCTGAAGAGACGCGCATGAAAGTGCTGGCGCGCCGCGCGTTCGACGTGCTCGGCTGCACCGACTGGGGCCGCGCCGATTTCATGCTCGACGCGGACGGCAACCCGTACTTCCTCGAAGTGAACACGGCGCCCGGCATGACCGATCACTCGCTGCCGCCGAAGGCGGCGCGCGCGGTGGGCATCAGCTATCAGGAACTGGTGGTCGGCGTGTTGGCGCTGACCTTGAAGGATTGATCAGGACTACGCGGGGCAACCCGAAAGCAACACCATGTGGAACAACGTTCGCCAGCTCAATCTCGCCGCCAGCGCATTGCATGCGTTGCTGGTGCTCGT
Source organism: Paraburkholderia sp. OAS925 (assembly GCF_040543975.1). Taxonomy (NCBI): domain Bacteria; kingdom Pseudomonadati; phylum Pseudomonadota; class Betaproteobacteria; order Burkholderiales; family Burkholderiaceae; genus Paraburkholderia; species Paraburkholderia sp. OAS925. The sequence continues at coordinate 4,055,330 of NZ_JBEUNO010000001.1, read as the reverse complement.
GCTGCTGGCGGCTGGCGCTTACTGGATGATCCAGCGTCCGAATTTCGCGCTGCGCGAGATTCAGATCGACGGCGATACGGAGCACATCAATTCGCCGACGGTGCGCGCGGGCGTGGTAGGTCGTTTGAAGGGCAACTTTTTTACGGTGGATCTCGACGTCGCACGTCAGGCGTTCGAGCAGATGCCGTGGGTGCGTCACGCGAGCGTGCGGCGGGTCTGGCCGAATGCGCTGGCTGTCACGCTCGAAGAGTACAAACCGCTTGGCACGTGGGGCAGCGATCAACTGGTGAGCGTCGACGGCGAGCTGTTCACCGCGAACCAGGGCGAGCTCGAACAGGAGCTTCCCGCGTTCGACGGCCCGGACGGCACGGCGAAAGAAGTGGTCGCGCGTTATCACGACTTTCAGAAGTGGTTCGCGCCGCTGGGCGCCACGCCGGAAGAAGTCACGCTGTCGCCGCGTTACGCGTGGACGGTGAAGCTGTCGAACGGAACGCAGGTGGAGTTGGGACGCGAGCGCAATCAGGACACGCTGCTCGATCGGAGCAAGCGCCTGACGGCGGCCTGGAACGCCGTGACGCAACGTTGGGGGAAGGATATCGAGTATGCGGACTTGCGCTATCCGAACGGTTTCGCGATTCGTGCCGCTGGCATGCGCTTTATCAGCGAACCCGACAAGGGCAAGAAGTAAACGGACATCACACGCAATGAGCACGCTATGAGTAAAGACTATAAAGATCTGCTGGTCGCCCTCGACATCGGGACGTCGAAGGTGGTGGCCATCGTCGCCGAATTGAAGGGCGAAGGTCACTACGAGGTGATCGGCCTCGGCCAGAGCGAATCGAAGGGGCTCAAGAAAGGCGTGGTGGTGAACATCGAAGCCACTGTGCAGTCCATTCAACGTGCGCTCGAAGAAGCCGAACTGATGGCCGACTGCAAGATCACCAACGTTTTCACCGGCATCGCCGGCAGCCACATTCGCAGCTTCAATTCGAGCGGCATGGTGGCGATCAAGGAGAAGGAAGTCACGCAGGCCGATGTGGCGCGCGTGATCGAAACGGCGAAGGCGATCAACATTCCGACCGACCAGCAGGTGCTGCATATCCTCACGCAGGAATTCATCATCGACGGTCAGGAAGATGTGCGCGAGCCGATCGGCATGAGCGGCATTCGCCTCGAAGTGAAGGTGCATATCGTCACGGGCGCGGTGAGCGCGGCGCAGAACATCGTGAAGTGCGTGCGCCGCTGCGGCCTCGAAGTGAACGATCTGATTCTGCAGCCGCTCGCGTCGTCGCTCGCGGTACTGACGGAAGACGAGAAGGAACTGGGCGTGGTGCTGGTCGATATCGGCGGCGGCACGACGGACATTGCGATTTTCAGCGAAGGCGCGATCCGTCATACGGCTGTGATTCCGATTGCCGGCGACCAGATCACGAGCGATATCGCCATGGCCTTGCGCACGCCGACGCCGGACGCGGAAGACATCAAGGTGGATTACGGCATCGCGAAGCAGGCGCTGGCCGATCCGGACGAAATGATCGAAGTGCCGGGTCTCGGCGAGCGCGGTCCGCGCACGCTGTCGCGCCAGGCGCTGGCGGCGGTGATCGAGCCGCGTGTCGAAGAACTGTTTTCGCTCGTGCAGCAGGTGGTGCGCGAGTCGGGTTACGAGGAACTGCTGAGCTCCGGCGTGGTGCTGACCGGCGGCGCGTCGATGATGCTCGGCATGGTCGAACTGGGTGAAGACATTTTCCTGAAGCCGGTGCGTATCGGCGTGCCGGAATACGCGGGCGGTCTCGCCGACGTCGTGCGCAATCCGCGTTATTCGACGGCGATGGGTCTGCTCGTCGAAGGACGCTCGCAACGCATGCGCGGCCGCAAGGTCGCGGTGCAATCCGGTTCCATGGGACAGGTGTTCACGCGCATGAAGGACTGGTTCCTCGGCAACTTCTAACGCATTCGTTTTCAAAATACGCGCTGGTGCCGGCGGCTGGCGCGCGACAGGAGGTTGCCCGATCTCCTGCCGAATAACGGCCGAGTGGCTGCAATTTTTTATCTTGACGGAGGCATCATGGATTTCCAAATGCTGGAAACCGAAACGAACGGCACCATCATCAAGGTGGTCGGAGTAGGTGGCGCTGGCGGCAATGCTGTTCAGCACATGATCAACAAAGGCGTGCAAGGCGTCGACTTCATCGTGATGAACACGGACGCGCAGGCTTTGTCGCGTTCGCGCGCCACCGCGGTGATCCAGTTGGGCAACACGGGTCTGGGCGCCGGCGCCAAGCCGGAAATGGGCCGCGCCGCAGCGGAAGAAGCACGTGAGCGCATCGCCGACGCATTGCGCGGCGCGCACATGGTCTTCATCACGGCCGGCATGGGCGGCGGCACGGGCACGGGCGCAGCACCCGTGGTCGCGCAGATCGCGAAAGAGATGGGTATCTTGACTGTTGGCGTGGTCAGCAAGCCGTTCGAGTTCGAAGGCGGCAAGCGCATGCGTGTGGCAGAAGCCGGTTCGCAGCAACTGGAGGATCACGTCGACTCGCTGATCGTCGTTCTGAACGACAAGCTGTTCGAGGTGATGGGCGACGACGCCGAGATGGACAAGTGCTTCCAGTGCGCAGACGACGTTCTGAACAACGCAGTTGCCGGCATCGCGGAAATCATCAACGTCGACGGTCTGGTGAACGTCGACTTTGAAGACGTGAAGACGGTGATGGGCGAGCAGGGCAAGGCGATGATGGGCACGGCGACCGTTGCCGGCGTCGATCGCGCGCGTCTCGCTGCCGAGCAGGCTGTTGCAAGCCCGCTGCTGGAAGGCGTCGATCTGTCGGGCGCGCGTGGCGTGCTGGTCAACATCACGTCGAGCCGTTCGCTGCGTCTGTCGGAAACGCGCGAAGTAATGAACACGATCAAGAGCTACGCGGCGGAAGACGCAACGGTGATTTTCGGCGCGGTGTACGACGATGCAATGGGCGACGCGCTGCGCGTGACGGTCGTCGCAACGGGTCTTGGCCGTGCAGCGAAGAAGCAGCAATCGGCACCGATGACGCTGCTGCGCACCGGCACCGACAACCAGCCGATCGCCGCACAACACGGCTCGTACGCAACGCCGTCGCACGCCAGCACGGCGGACTACGGCGCGCTCGACACACCGGCTGTATGGCGCACGTCGCGCGACACCGCGGCTTCGCACGTGCAGGCGCTGCAGGAAAAGGGCGTCGACACGTACGACATTCCGGCATTCCTGCGCAAGCAGGCGGACTGAGCGCACGGGAGGCTTTCGCTGTCCGCGCCGTTTTAGTTTCCGGCGTTGGCGGACGAATGCACGAGCGTGGCGGGTGAACGGCTAACAAGCCGCGTATCGTCGGATTCGCGGCAAGGACAAGTGCCCTCTTCGGAAAACGAAGCGGTTTGGGCAACTGTCGCCGATTCACTGCGACACGATAACGTGCGGGCGATGCTTCGCATCGATGCAAAGGACTGAGCAATGATTCAAGCAGGTGACAAGCTGCCCGACGCAACGCTCTTCGAGTATGTCGAAGACGAGCGCGCGGGCTGCACGATCGGGCCTAACAGCTTCGACGTGCGCGAGCAGACGGCGGGCAAGCGCGTGGTGATCTTCGGATTGCCTGGCGCGTTCACGCCGACCTGTTCTGCCAAACATGTGCCGGGTTACGTCGAACACGCTGAGCAGTTGCGCGCGGCCGGCATCGACGAAATCTGGTGTGTGTCCGTGAACGACGCGTTCGTAATGGGCGCGTGGGGACGCGATCTGCATGCCTCGGGCAAGGTGCGCATGATGGCGGACGGCAGTGCGGCTTTCACACGAGCGCTCGGTCTCGAGCAGGATTTGTCGGCGCGCGGCATGGGAATCCGTTCCCAGCGCTACGCGATGGTTGTCGACGACGGCGTGGTCAAGACGTTGAGCGTCGAGGCTGCCGGCAAATTCGAAGTAAGCGATGCAGGGAGTATTCTCGCAACGTTGAGCTAGTTATCAGCGCGTCGGCGCCTTCGCCTTCGCACGCGGTTATCCGCGTGGCGCAATGGCAACGGTTGCGACGACGCTTTGTGACAGGCCGTTACGCGGGCCGACGACCGGAAACGCCTCCGTTCCGGACGTCGGCCCGTCACGCTTTCCCTCACGGGCGCCCGTTGAAAAAGACGGGTAATGCAGCGAAACAGATTGATACTTTCCGCGCGAAGACGCTGCTTAGGGTTATGGAGTATAATTCGCGCTATGGAATAAAAAGTCCCGATTGGGATTTTCAATCGAGCAAAAGATGACCATGTTGAAGCAGCGCACTATCAAATCAATCGTCAAGACGGTCGGCATCGGCTTGCACTCCGGCCGAAAGGTCGACCTGACGCTCCGTCCCGCAGCGCCGGACACGGGCATTGTCTTTTCGCGCGTGGATTTGCCCACGCCGGTGGACATTCCTGCGTCGGCAATGGCGATTGGCGATACGCGTCTCGCTTCCGTATTGCAGAAAGACGGCGCGCGCGTGTCGACTATCGAGCATTTGATGTCCGCCTGCGCCGGTCTCGGCATCGACAATCTGTATGTCGACGTGACCGCGGAAGAAATCCCGATCATGGACGGCAGTGCCGGCTCATTCGTGTTTCTGATTCAGTCCGCGGGAATTGAAGAACAGAACGCGCCGAAGAAATTCATCAAGGTGACGAAGCCGGTCGAGATTCGCGACGGCGACAAATTCGCTCGCCTCGATCCGTATTTCGGTTTCAAGCTCAAATTCACGATTGATTTCCGCCACCCGGCCGTGGATAAAACCGGTCAGGCGCTGGAAGTCGATTTCGCCAATACGTCGTATGTGCGCGAAATCGCGCGCGCACGCACATTCGGCTTCGCGCATGAAGTCGAGATGATGCGCGAACTGGGCCTCGCGCGCGGCGGCAGCATGGACAACGCGATCGTGCTCGACGAGTACCGCATTCTGAATAACGACGGCCTGCGTTACGACGACGAGTTCGTGAAGCACAAGATGCTCGACGCGATCGGCGATCTGTACGTGATCGGGCATCCGTTGCTGGCTTCGTACAACGCGTACAAGTCGGGCCACGGCCTGAACAACGCGCTGCTGCGCGAACTGCTGGCGCACGAAGATTCGTACGAGATCGTCACGTTCGACGACACGCAAAAGGCGCCGCGCGGCTTCGCATACGAGACGCAGACGGCTTTTGCGTAGGGAATTCGCGTCAAGTCTTCGGTGAAACTTCCGAAGCGGGCGTACGAAAAATAAGCGGCTCATGTGAGCCGCTTATTTTTTGTTCAACGATTTCTCCGATGCCGCGCCGCCATCTTCGCCAACGCTTCGCGTAGAGGCGACGGCGCGAGCGATTCGCTCAACGCATGCAGCGCATCGGCGCCGGCCGGTGTCATGCGCGCCTGCTTGGGCTGCGGCGGCTCCTTGACGGGCTGCGGCCGCACCCGAATGCGCAGCGCATTGACCGGCCAGCCGCGCTGCTGCAAATCCGACAAAAGCCGCGGCTCGAGATGGCGCAGTCGCGCCGCCAGCGCGTTATGCGCGGCGAACAGCGACAGCACGCCTTCCTTGATGAAGCCCGGCTCCACGCTCGATCCCAGATAATCGGGCAGCAGCTCGCGCAAGTCCTTCTCGAGCGCGGCGATCTGCTCGACGCCCGCGCGCAGCGCGGCAAACGCGTCGGTGCGCCTGAGCACCTCGGCGACCGGCTGCGGCCGGCGCACGTTGAACTGCTTGGGCGGCGGCCTTGAAAAGGAAGGAAAACGGCTCATGTTTGACAGTGAGGGCGCGTTCGCACCCGATGTGCGCACACGTCGCGATTGTACCGTGCGAGATGCCCCGCGACGCGCCCGTATGCACGCCGCCGAAGCTCCGCGCGACGGGCGTTGCTGCCCCGCCGAAGTCGCGCCGCGGACAGAGGCGCGGGCGGGGGCGCGTGCTAAAATGCCCGATTCGGTGCGACACGCACGCTCGTGTCCGACTGCTCCACGTTACGGAGCATCGACTAGAGGGTTATTGAGGCAACTCACCATGCCCTCCGCAGGCGGCCCCCTTGTGGGCCGCACTTTAGGAAGCAGATGCAACCCTCTGGGAAGCATCCTTGTAGTGAAATTGGAAACCGGAGCAATCAGCCGGGAACCTTGTTGCATGGGCCTGATTACCGTCAGGTCCCGCCCAGTCAGCGGCTTCACCTCCGCCGACAGGGCGGGGTGATGTTTGCAATTCCCTCGCCTTCAGGCAAGGGTTTCGCTAAACGATACGAGCGAAAAGCTCGGTGTGTCATTGTTCGACCTCGTTTGCTGGACGACGAGGGTAGTGAACCTGCTGTACGACCAGCAGTAGCCTAGGAAGACATGCGTCACTGGCAACGGTGGCGTGTGAAGCTCTTCTGACAATGTAGCCCCCGGACGTTTCGGGCAGATTGGTTCCGCGAGGAGCGGTCTGGATACTCCTAGCAGCAAGGGGGTAAGGCGCTAGGCTGGCTGATAGGGTTAACGGAAGTGAACTGCTGATAAACCTCGTTAGCATTGTGTGCCAAAGCTGCTGATAGGCACTAACCAAAAGGTATGCGGTTGGATAGCCCGCTCGAATCTCGGGTTACGTCGTTCGTGATACCGCCGGGGAATAGGCAGAACCTAAGTCAGTCGTGTGACATGCCGGGAACGTGGTAAGCCTGTATGGTTGCCAGCGCAGTAAGGCTGGCAGGCGAACCGCAAGGGACGCTGTTGATTGTGCAGGTATGGGAGGACGGAAAAAGCGAAAGCCGGGCTGTAATGGTTCGGATAGGGGTTGGAACATCACCCCACGCGAAAGCGGGCAGACTTCCGTCTGGTCTACCGTCGCAAGACGGCTGACTACCCTCTGTAACTTGGTCAGATGCAGGTGCATGCGCCTGCATTGAGTTTTGTTGTTCCCCAGCGGGGTGTATCTACCCCGCTGGGGGAGATGCGCCTTCTGTCTGGGGACTTTTCCAGGTAGGAGAGCAGCATGAAAGTATCTGGTCGAAAGACCGGATCTGCGCTTTCCCGCGCGCCGGACAACTGGTACGCCGTAGATTGGCGACGGGTTGAGCGGAACGTGAGAGGGATGCAGATTCGAATTGCGAAGGCGACGCGGGAAGGTGACTGGCGTAGGGTGAAAGCCCTGCAACGGATGCTAACTCGCACGTTGTCTGCGAAGCTGTATGCGGTACGACGTGTTACGCAAAACCAGGGTGCGCGAACGGCTGGAGTCGATCGCGAGCTATGGGATTCGCCTGACAGCCGGTGGGAAGCCATCGGCAGGTTGAAGCGGCGCGGATACAAGCCTCTGCCATTACGGAGAGTCTTTATCCCCAAGGCCAATGGGAAGGAACGCCCTCTGGGCATTCCGACCATGCGGGACAGGGCGATGCAAGCTCTGCATCTGCTGGCTTTGGAGCCAGTATCGGAATCGACGAGTGACCTGAATTCCTACGGGTTCAGGCTAAATCGTTCGACAGCTGATGCGATGGCCCAAATCCGCGTTTGTATGTCCCAAAAGGCTTCTGCCAAATGGGTCCTCGAAGCGGATATCAAGGGATGCTTTGACCATATCAGTCACGACTGGTTGGAAAACAATGTCCTGATGGACAGAGTAATCCTCCGGAAATGGTTGAAGGCTGGCCTGATTTATAAGGGGCAGCTACAGGCGACTGAGGCCGGTACGCCGCAGGGAGGCATCATCTCCCCGACATTGGCAAACGTAACGCTGAATGGGCTGGAGCGAGAACTGGAAGTGCACCTCGGTGCAAAACTAGGGATCATGAAAGCTCGAAGGCTCAAAGTGAATGTGGTGCGGTACGCGGACGACTTTGTAATCACCGGCGACTCGCGTGAGTTGCTGGAGTGCGAAGTCCGACCTTGGGTAGAGGCATTCCTTGCGGTTCGGGGGCTGCAGTTATCGGAGGAGAAGACGCGGATCACTCACATTGACGACGGCTTCGATTTCCTTGGGTGGAATTTCCGAAAGTACTCCGGAAAGATGCTCATCAAACCGAGCAAGAAGAACGCGAAAGCGTTCTACAGCAAGGTGGCGGAAACGATTCGCAGCAACAAGACGGTGAAGCAGGAGGAGATGATCCGACTGCTAAATCCAATGTTGCGCGGATGGGCGCAGTATCACCATCCGGTTACGGCCAAAAAGGCGTACACCCACATGGAGCATCTGGTGTTCCGGAGGCTCTGGTGGTGGTCCAAGCGGCGACATCCCCGAAAGAGCAGCAGTTGGGTGCGACAGAAGTACTTCCACTCAATCGACGCTCGACAGTGGGTGTTTGCGGTCCGGACGGTTCGAGACGATGGCGGTTGGGGCCTGATGGAGTTGTACCAACTCAGCGGTACGGCGATCAGGAGACACAAGAAGATCCAAGGAGAATTCAATCCCTTTGATCCGAAGTGGGAGCAATATGGCGAGCAACTGCGGCAGACGCGTCTGTGGGATTCGATGCGCTACCGGAAACAGTGGGCAAAGCTGTACATGTCGCAGAGCGGGCTGTGTGCGCACTGCGGCTGTGCCTTGACGGACGAAACAGGCTGGCACGACCATCATCTGGAATATCGGATGCATGGCGGGTCAGACAAGTTGTCCAACCGGGTCTTGCTTCACCCGCACTGTCACCAGCAGGTACACGTTGGTAAACTTGCAGTAACTAAGCCGGTTCTGTCGTAGACAGAACTTTGTTTGTAGATTTGAGCCGTATGCGGGGAAACTCGCACGTACGGTTCTCGGGGGGCCCGATCTTCGTAAGAAGGTCGGGCTACCCGACAATTCACTCTTGGACTAAGCCGCCGAGGCCATTCCGACCCCGGAGCGCGCGTGCTTTTAACCGCACGCCGCGACCAGCCGAAGCCGCGACGCAGACACCGATCCGATGACCACCGGTTTTCTACAGAAGATTTTTGGCAGCCGCAACCAGCGGCTAGTCAAGCAATATCAAAAGACCGTCGCGGCGATCAATGCGCTCGAGCCGCAGATCGAGCAATTGACGGACGATCAACTGCGCGCCAAAACGGACGAGTTCCGCCAGCGCATCGCGAGCGGCGAGTCGCTCGACAAGCTGCTGCCGGAAGCCTTCGCGGTCTGCCGCGAGGCGAGCAAGCGCGTGCTGAAAATGCGCCACTTCGACGTGCAGCTGATCGGCGGCATGGTCCTGCATTACGGCAAGATCGGCGAAATGCGCACCGGCGAGGGTAAAACGCTCGTCGCCACGCTGCCGGTCTACCTGAACGCGCTGTCGGGCCGCGGCGTTCACGTCGTCACGGTGAACGACTACCTTGCGCAGCGCGACGCCGAATGGATGGCGCGCCTCTACAACTTCCTCGGGCTGTCCGTCGGCATCAATCTGTCGCAGATGGATCACGACGCGAAGCAGCAAGCGTACGCGGCCGACATTACGTACGGCACGAACAACGAGTTCGGCTTCGACTACCTGCGCGACAACATGGTGTACGAGCCCGAAGCGCGCGTGCAGCGGGGGCTGAACTTCGCCGTCGTCGACGAAGTGGACTCGATCCTGATCGACGAAGCCCGTACGCCGCTGATCATCTCGGGCCAGGCGGAAGACCACACCGAACTCTACGTGCGCATGAACGCGCTGCCGCCGCTGCTCGAGCGCCAGATCGGCGAAGAGAAGGCGGACGGCACCGGCGTCGAAAAGCCGGGCGACTATACGCTCGACGAGAAAGGCCGCCAGGTTTTCCTGACCGAATCGGGCCACGAGAAGGCTGAGCGCCTGCTCGCCGAGTGGGGCTTGATCGGCGAGGGCGAAAGCCTCTACGCGCCGCAAAACATCACGCTGATGCACCATGTGTACGCCGCGCTGCGCGCACACACGCTGTTCTACAAAGACCAGCATTACGTGGTGCAAAACGGCGAAGTGATCATCGTCGACGAATTCACCGGCCGTCTGATGGCGGGCCGCCGCTGGTCGGACGGGCTGCACCAGGCTGTCGAGGCGAAGGAACACGTGAAGATTCAGAGCGAGAACCAGACGCTCGCTTCCATCACGTTCCAGAACTACTTCCGCATGTACGCCAAGCTCGCCGGCATGACCGGCACGGCGGACACGGAAGCCTACGAATTCAACGAGATCTATGGTCTCGAAACGGTCGTCGTTCCGACCAATCGTCCGCCCAAGCGGATCGACAAGCAGGACCAGATTTACAAGACCGCGAAGGAACGCTACGACGCGGTGATCCGCGACATCCGCGATTGCTATGAGCGCGGGCAGCCGGTGCTGGTCGGCACGACGTCGATTGAAAACTCCGAGCTGCTGTCGCATCTGCTGAAGCAGGCGGGTCTGCCGCACGAAGTGCTGAACGCGAAGCAGCATGCGCGCGAAGCGGAGATCGTCGCCGAAGCGGGCCGTCCGAAGCGCATCACGATCGCCACGAACATGGCCGGTCGCGGCACGGACATCGTGCTCGGCGGCAACGCGGAAAAGCAGGCGTCGTTCATCGAACTGGACGAGACGATTCCCGAGGACGAAAAGCGCCGCCGCATCCAGAAGCTGCACGACGAATGGCAGGCGCTGCACGACCAGGTGAAGGCCGCGGGCGGTTTGCACATCATCGGCACAGAGCGTCATGAATCGCGCCGGATCGACAATCAGCTGCGCGGCCGTGCGGGCCGTCAGGGCGATCCGGGTTCGTCGCGCTTCTATCTGTCGCTGGAAGATCCGCTGCTGCGCATTTTCGCGGGCGACCGCGTGCGCGCGATCATGGACCGCCTGAAAATGCCGGAAGGCGAGGCGATCGAAGCGGGCATCGTGTCGCGCTCCATCGAATCGGCGCAGCGCAAGGTCGAGGCGCGCAACTTCGATATTCGTAAGCAACTGCTCGAATACGACGACGTCTCGAACGATCAGCGCAAGGTCATCTACCAGCAGCGCAACGAACTGCTCGAGGCAAACGACATCACGGAAACCATCGGCGCAATGCGTCATGGCGTGATTGCGGACATCGTTCACCAGTTCGTGCCGGCGGGCAGCATTGAAGAACAGTGGGACGTGCCGGAACTCGAGGAAGTGCTGCGCAACGAATGGCAGCTCGACCTCGCGATCCAGGAAATGATCAACGAGTCGAACTCGATCACGTCGGACGAGATTCTCGAAGCGGTGGAGGCTGCCGCGGACGAAGCATACGAGGCGAAGGTCGAACTGGTCGGCCGCGAATCGTTCAGCGCGTTCGAGCGCTCGATCATGCTGCAAACGCTCGACCGTAGCTGGCGCGAACATCTGGCGGCGTTGGACCACTTGCGCCAGGGCATCCATCTGCGTGGCTATGCGCAGAAGAACCCGAAGCAGGAATACAAGCGCGAGGCGTTCGAACTGTTCGCCGCGATGCTCGACGCGGTCAAGCTCGAAGTCACCCGCATCGTGATGAACGTGCAGATCCAGTCGCCGGAGCAGCTCGAACAAGCGGCCGAACAGATGGAAGAGCAGGGCGGCCATCTGGAGAACGTCGAGTTCCGTCATGCGGAATTCGCCGAAGCGTCGGCTGCGGCGCCCGCCGCCGTGGAAGCCGCGACTGCCGCGATGATCGGCGACGCAATGAGCCACGCGTCGTCGTCGCAAGCGGCCTCGGCTGTCGGCGCGGACGGCGTGCCGAAGGTCGGCCGCAACGATCCGTGCCCGTGCGGCAGCGGCAAGAAGTACAAGCAGTGTCACGGCAAGATCGCATAATGCCGAAAGCGGCGCGCCTCTGAGCGCGCCGCGTCGCTTTGCCAGTATGTTGTGGTTGATTTCGCGGTGCTCCGGCATCTTGCCCGAGCCACCAGTTCCGTTTTCCTCGATGCCGGCGCCCGCCGGCATTTTCTTCGACAGGTCGCGACCATGGCTGTCAATTTCCCCTCGATCGATCCCGCTCAACTGCATCCCGTCGCCGGCGTCACGCTCGGCTGGGCGGAGGCGAACATTCGCAAGCCGAACCGCAAGGACGTGCTGGTCATTTCCGTCGACGAAGGCGCGACGGTAGGCGGCGTGTTCACGCAGAACCGTTTCTGCGCGGCGCCGGTCACCGTGTGCCGCGAGAATCTCGAGCGCGTGCGCGCCGGAGGCAAGCCGATTCGCGCGCTCGTGATCAACACCGGCAACGCGAACGCGGGCACCGGCGAACCGGGCCTCGCGCATGCGCGCGAAACCTGCGCGGAACTCGCCCGCCTCGCGGACATCGCGCCGGAACAGGTGCTGCCGTTTTCGACCGGCGTGATTCTGGAACCGCTGCCGGTCGATCGGTTGAAGGCCGGTTTGCCTGCCGCGCTGGCCAATCGCAAGGAAGCCAACTGGTACGACGCCGCGCAGGCGATCATGACCACCGACACGCTGCCGAAAGCCACCTCGCGCCAGGTCACGATCGAGGGCCACACCGTCACGCTGACCGGCATCAGCAAGGGTGCGGGCATGATCAAGCCGAACATGGCGACCATGCTCGGCTTCCTCGCGTTCGACGCGGCGCTCGCGCAGCCCGTGCTCGACGCGCTGGTCAGGCACGTGGCGGACCGCTCGTTCAACTGCATTACGATCGACGGCGACACGTCGACCAACGATTCATTCATCCTGATCGCGTCGGGCAAATCCAGCCTGCCGGCGATCACGTCCACCGACTCGCCCGCTTATGCAGCGTTGCGCGACGCGGTGACCGAAGTCGCGCAGACGCTCGCGCAATTGATCGTGCGCGACGGCGAAGGCGCGACCAAATTCATGACGGTTCAGGTGGAAGGCGGTTCGAGCGTCGGCGAATGCCGCCAGATCGCGTATGCGATCGGCCATTCGCCGCTCGTGAAGACGGCTTTCTACGCATCGGACCCGAACCTCGGCCGCATCCTGGCGGCCATCGGCTATGCCGGCATCGACGATCTCGATGTCGGCAAGATCGATCTGTATCTGGACGACGTGCTGGTCGCGACTGCCGGCGGCCGCAATCCGGCGTACCGTGAAGAAGACGGCCAGCGCGTCATGAAAAAGAGCGAGATCGGCATTCGCGTCGTGCTCGGTCGCGGCAATGCGCAAGCCACGATCTGGACTTGCGATCTGTCGCACGACTACGTGAGCATCAACGCCGACTACCGCTCGTAATCCGGTTCATCACGCGGCCTCGGGCCGCTCATTCATTGTCATGGACAAACTCGAACAGTTTCTGACACGGGCCGAAGCTGTGCTCGTCCGCCTCGAAGCGATGCTTCCGCCCGCCGCGCCTGAAATCGACTGGTCGGCGGCGGTGGCGTTTCGTTGGCGCAAGCGCCAGGGGCGCGGCTATCTGCAACCGGTGCCCGCCATCTCGGACATCACGCTCGACGATCTGCAAAACATCGATCGCCAGAAAGCGCTCATCGAGCAGAACACGCGCCAATTCGTCCACAAGCTGCCCGCGAATAACGTGCTGCTGACGGGCGCGCGCGGCACCGGCAAGTCGTCGCTGATCAAGGCGTGCCTGAACGCGTACGCGAAGGACGGCCTGCGTCTCATCGAAGTGGACAAGGACGACCTGCACGACCTGGGCGACATCGTCGATCTGATCGCGAAACGGCCGGAACGCTTTGTCGTGTTCTGCGACGACCTCTCGTTCGAAGACGGCGAGTCGGGCTACAAGGCGCTGAAAGTCGCGCTCGACGGCTCGGTCGCCGCACAATCGGACAACGTGCTGATTTACGCGACGTCGAACCGCCGCCATCTGCTGCCCGAGTACATGAGCGACAACGAGACCTACAAGCACACGTCCGATGGTGAGATTCATCCGGGCGAGCTTGTCGAAGAAAAGATCTCACTGTCAGAACGTTTCGGGCTGTGGGTCAGCTTTTATCCGTTCAAGCAGGACGACTACCTGTCGATCATCGCGCATTGGCTGCGGCATTTCGGCTGCAACGACGCCGAAGTCGAGGCGGCGCGCGGCGATGCGCTGGTGTGGGCGCTCGAGCGCGGGTCGCGTTCGGGGCGCGTGGCGTGGCAGTTCGCGCGCGACTGGTCCGGCCGGAAAGCTCAGGCATGAGCGACGCTCTGACAAACGCAGCGGGCCGCCCGGTCACAGAGGTTGCCGTCGGCGTGCTCGTGCAGCCGGACGGGCGCTATCTGCTCGCCCAGCGTCCGGCCGGCAAGCCGTACGAAGGCTACTGGGAGTTTCCGGGCGGCAAGCTGGAGGCGGGGGAGTCGGTCGAGGCGGCGCTCGCGCGGGAGTTGCACGAGGAACTCGGCATCGACGTGAAGGCCTGTCACCTCTGGCATACGCTCGAACACGACTATCCGCACGCCTACGTGCGGCTCTTTTTCTGCAAGGTGACGCAGTGGACGGGCGAGCCGCATGGCCGCGAAGGTCAGGCGTTTGTCTGGCAGGCGCTGCCCGCCGACGTGTCGCCGCTGTTGCCGGCCACCATTCCAGTGCTGGAATGGCTCGCGGCGGAGAAACAGTAATCGGGAAAGGAAACGGCGCGGTTGCGGCCACTCGCGCTCAGGTGCGGCGCGCCGTACCGTACCGGTCAATGCGGGTTGTAGTCCCCGTCAGGCGTCTCGTCCGACGACGCTTCCTGATCGGTCCCGCCGATCTTGTACTTCTCGGCGGCCCAGGCGCCTAGATCCATCTGCTTGCAACGCTCGGAGCAGAATGGGCGAAACCGGCTTTCAGGTGTCCAGCGGACGTCCTTTCCGCAAGTGGGGCATTTGACGACGGTTGGCATACGGTCAGGCAACTAGTGCAATTTGAACAGTAACGAATATAAGGGCATTTGGCGCCGCTTTAAAGGCGCGGCCGACCGGGGGGGCGCCTGCTGTACGTATCTGTGAATCCGAATCTGTCCGACAGTCGGAACGGACGGGGCTTACAGGCTGCAAAGCGTGAGCTGGAAGGGCACGTCGACGTCCACCGCGCGCGGACGCAAGTCGCCGTCCTGCACCGTGAAGCGCACCCACAGCATGTACTTGTTCGCGCTGGCCTCGGGAATCACACGCAATTCGGGCGCCACGCGTACCTGCATCAACTGATACGAGCGGCCCGACAGCATTTGCTGATAGCTGCCCGCCATCGCCATGACCTTCGACGCCTGGCCGGACTCCCGTGCAAGCCTCAGCACGATCGTGGCGGCGTCGCGCAGCGGCAGCAGCGGCATGACCCATTTCGCGATGTCCTGACGGCGCTGATCCGGATGAAGCTGCTGCCACGCATAGTACGACGGCAGATCGAACTTGCAGGTGCCGCCCGGAATGATCGCGCGGCTGCGGATGCTCGCAAGCCATTCGTTCTCTGCAAGATGCTGGCCGGTCTTGCCCTGCATCTGCGAAAGCCCCGCCAAGGTCTGCTCGATTTCGCCGAGCACGGCTTCAAGCGCGCTCTGCTCGATTCCCGGATTGCCGCGAAACGGCGCGAGCGTTTGCCGCTGCCGCTCGAGTTCCTTCATCAGATCCGACTTGAGATCCGCGCGACCCGCTACCTCGGAGATTTCGAACAGCGTAGTCAGTGCGACGTGATGTTCCCTGGCGTCTTGCTGCGTCAGAAAGAACGTGAAGCGCTCGAACAGATCTTCGAGGCGCAATAGCGTCCGGATTCGCTCGTTGAAGGGGTACTCGTAAAGGATCAAGCGGGCTCGCCTCGGGCGTGGTCGGTGACGGGAATGCAGGACATTCTAATGCCGTGGGACTACCCTAGCAATCGCGCGCTTTTTGTGCGCGTCTGTGCAAACTTTTCTGCGCGTTTTCGGCGGTTTTCAGCTGCTTCGGCATGCAGACTGTGCCGAAGTTCAACGATTCGCGCCAACGGCTGACGTCAGGCATCGGCGTGCGGTTTTGTCGTCAAAGCGAGATGCCCGCGGCATGCGTGCAGACGCTCGCGCTGCGCCGCTGACTTCTGTGCCGCTTACGCTCCCACGAGCGCAAGGTACGCGCGATGCTGCGCGTCGACTTGCGCCGCCAACGCGGCAAGCGGCGCGTTGTCGTTCACGATCACGTCGTCGGCGGCGGCGAGGCGCGCTTCGCGCGTTGCCTGGCGCGCGATGATCGCAAGCACCTGATCGCGGCTGAAACCGTTGCGGCTCATCACGCGCGAGATTTGCGTCTCCACGCTGCAGTCCACGGCGAGCACGCGATCCACCCGGTTTTTCCAGCTTCCCGACTCGACGAGCAGCGGAACCACGACGATCACATACGGCCCCTTCGCCTCGCGTTGTTCGCGTTCGGTCTCTGCGCGAATCAAAGGATGCGTGATGTTCTCGAGGCGCTTGCGCGCCGCGTCGTCGCTGAAGACGAGTGCGCGCATGCGCGCGCGGTCGAGCGAGCCATCGGCGGCGACGAATGCACTGCCGAACTCGGCGGCGATCTGCGGCATCGCCATGCCTTGCGGCGCGGTGATGCGATGCGCGATCACATCGGTGTCGACGAGCGGCACGCCGTGCGCCGCGAAGAGATCGGCTACCGTCGATTTGCCGCTGCCGATGCCGCCAGTGAGTCCCACCACGAACATGCTTCAGCCTCCGAGAGCCAGATAAAGCGGTGTGCCGAGGAACAGCGTGAGTGCGCCGCCCGCTGCCAGAAACGGACCGAAAGGCAGCGGTTCTTCGAAGCGCATGCGGCCGCGCCACGTGGCCGCGAGGCCGACGACCGCGCCCGCCACGGCGGCCACCAGCACGATCTGCGGCAGCGCGGCCCAGCCGAGCCACGCGCCGAGCGCGGCGAGCAGCTTGAAGTCGCCGTAACCCATGCCGTCGATACCTCGCACCAGCCGGAACAGCCAATGCACGGCCCACAGCACGAGGTAGCCGAAGATCGCGCCCAGCACCGCATCGTGCAGCGTCGCGAACATACCGTTGAAATTGACGATGATGCCCGCCCACAGCAGCGGCAACGTCATCGAGTCGGGCAGCAGATGCGTGTCCATGTCGATCGCGCTCATTGCCAGCAGCGCCGCACACAGCCCGAATGCGGCAAGCGCGGCGAGCGTCGGGCCGAACAGCGCGAGCGCGAGCGCCGCGAGCGCTGCGCTGGCCAACTCGAGCAGCGGATAACGCAGGCTCACGCGCGCCTTGCACGCCGAGCAGCGGCCGCGCAGCAGCAGGTAGCTCAGCACCGGCAGGTTCTCCCACGCGCGCAGCACGTGCCCGCAGTGAGGGCAGGCGCTACGCGGCACCCACAGGTTGTAGCGCACCGGCAGGCCGTCTTCTTCGAGAGCTTCGTCCGTCGCCTCGCTCACTTCGAGACGCCATGCCCGTTCGAGCATGATGGGCACTCTATGCACGACCACGTTCAGAAAGCTGCCGATCACGAGACCGAACACGATTGCAAAAGCGAACTGCAATGCAGTGGGCAGGCTGCCGAATGCCTGGCCGGAGCCGGCCGCGAAATGCGCCGGCAGCAGGCTTGAAAGCGGGCCCGAAAGCAGGCTGGATGAGGTGTCTGGCACG
Source organism: Paraburkholderia sp. OAS925 (assembly GCF_040543975.1). Taxonomy (NCBI): domain Bacteria; kingdom Pseudomonadati; phylum Pseudomonadota; class Betaproteobacteria; order Burkholderiales; family Burkholderiaceae; genus Paraburkholderia; species Paraburkholderia sp. OAS925. The sequence continues at coordinate 4,037,934 of NZ_JBEUNO010000001.1, read as the reverse complement.
AGTGAATGAGCTGCCTGCATGGATAAACAATGGATTCGGCTGCGATGCTACACCACGTTGCCGAGTTGAATAATGGGAAGATACATCGCGATGACGAGGCCGCCGACGAGCGCCCCCAGCACAATGATGACGAGCGGTTCGCACAGGCTCGACAGCGTGCCGATTTTTTCGTCGACCTGACGATCGGCAAGCGACGCCACGTCGAGCAGCATTGTGTCGATTGCTCCGGACTCCTCGGCAACCGCGATCGGCTGCACGACCTCGGGCGGAAAGCAGCGCGCCGCGCGCATGGCCGCGGCAAGCCGTTCGCCGCGCCGCAGCCTCACCGCGATGTCGACGGTCGCGCGATCGAAAAATGCATTGCCGGTGGCGTGCGTGAGCGAGTCGAACGCATCGGCGAGCGGCGTGCCGGCCGACAGCAAGGTGCCGAGCGCACGGCTCCAGCGCGCGGCACAAAGCGTCGCGAGCAACGCGCCGGCGATTGGCATTTTCAACGACAGGCGCGCGAAGCGGATGCGCGCCGCTTCCGAACGTCGCAGGAGAAACGTCACAGCCGAACATGCGGCGACGATGACTGCGATCGCGGGCACGCTCCACGTCGCGACGCCGGACGACAGCGCCAATACGAATTGCGTGGGCGCGGGCAACCGGGCGCCGAAGCCGTCGAAGATCTGTTTGAAGGTCGGGACGACCCAAACGAGCAACGCTGCGGTGATTGCAACAGCTAGCAGCAGGATCGCGACCGGATACGTCAATGCAGCACGCACTTTTGCGCGTTGCGCGGCGGCGCGTTCGCGGTCGTCGGCGATTCGCGCGAGAACGGCGGGCAAGGCGCCTGCCGCTTCGCCCACCTGCACCAGTTGGCAATACAGTGCGTTGAACTGCGCTGGGTGCCCGTGCAACGCAGCGGAAAAACGCAGACCCGCGGTGATGTCGCGTGCCAGTGCGCCGACGATGCGCGGCATGCCCGCACGGCGCGAGTTTTGCGGCTGAGCCAGCAGATCGAGCGCGGGCGCGAGCGGCAAGCCGGCGCGCAGCAGGCTGGAAAGCTGGCGTGTGAACAGCGTGACTTCGGCGGCATTCGCTTTTGGGCGCGGCGCCGGTCCTTCCGTCTTCAGGTCGGCCAGGAAGACATTCTCGCGCTTCAGAAGTGTCCGCGCAGTGGCTGCGTCCGGTGCGATGAGCACGCCGGTTTTGCGGCTGCCATCGACGTCGACGCCGCGCCATCGGAAGCGCGTATCGGTCGATGCAGGACGGCGCGTTATCGGGGTGCTCACGCCAGCTCCGTTGCCGCAAGCGCTTCGGCGAGGCTCGTGGTGCCGTCGCGCACCAGAGCCAACGCGGCGGCGCGCAGCGTGCCGACCCGTTCGCCGTGCGCCTGCCGCGCGAGTTCATGGCTGCCGGCACGCGCGACGATCAGATCGCGCATGGCAGCGGACACCGGCATGACCTGATGGACGCCGACGCGGCCCCGATAGCCGATGCCGTGGCAAGCGGCGCAGCCTGTGGCCGCATACGGCTGCCAGTCGCCGAGCTGATCGTCGGCGAAACCGGCGGCACGTAGGGCGGCGGCCGAATGTGGCGCGGGCGCCCGGCACGCCGCGCACAGGCGCCGCACGAGCCGCTGCGCGGTCACCATGCGCAGCGCGGCGGCCAGGTTGTACGGTGCGACGCCGATGTCGATCAGGCGCGCGACGGCGGCCGGCGCGTCGTTCGTGTGCAATGTGGACAGCACCAGGTGGCCGGTTTGCGCGGCTTTTACGGCGACGTCGGCGGTCTCTTCGTCGCGTATTTCGCCGACCATGATCACATCCGGGTCCTGGCGCAAAAACGCCCGCAACGCGACCGCGAAAGTCAGCCCGGCCTTCTCGCGCACGCTGACCTGGTTGATGCCGGCTAGCTGGATTTCGGCCGGATCTTCGACGGAACAGAGATTGCGCGCCTCGCTATTGAGCAGGTTCAGAAAGCAGTACAAGGACAGCGTCTTGCCGCTGCCTGTCGGTCCCGTGACGAGCACGAGACCGTGCGGCGCGCGAATTGCCGCATCGACGGCATCGCGCTGCTGCGCGTCGAGCCCGAGCAAGTCGAGCGAAAGATCCGCCGGCAGCGCGTCGAGCCTGCGCAGCACGAGCTTTTCGCCGAACAGCGTGGGCAGCGAGTTGACGCGGTAGTCCTCGAGCCGTCCGGGCGACGTGGCGATACGCAGCCGGCCGTCCTGCGGCACGCGCCGCTCGGCGATGTCCATGCGCGCAAGCACCTTCACACGCGTGATGAACGCGTCTCGCAGATGAGCCGGAGGCGGCGAGATTTCGTGCAGCACGCCGTCGATACGCAGGCGCACGCGCCAGCCGTTTTCAGCCGGCTCGATGTGCAGATCCGACGCATTGCGGCGCGTCGCTTCGCGTAGCGTGTCCGTCAAGAGACGCACGGCGGGGGCGTTGTCTGGATCGTTGAGCGTTGCCGCGCCTGAGTCGGCGGTGAGCGGGTTGGGCTTGTTGCGCGACGCGTTTGCGCCGTCGGTGGGCAGCGGCCGCAGCGATGCGGCGGGTTGAAAAGAAGCTTGCATGAGGAGCCGGCGATGCGCCGCCTGTAGAACACGACGGCTCCAGTTTCCGGCAAGGCGCGTCTGAATGACACTCGGCCATTCGGCTAATGGTGCGCGCTCGGACCTTGTGCGATGCTGTGTGTGCGGGCGGTGAGGCGAGCGGTTGGTCCGCATGCGAGGCGACCAACGACCGCCCGCGCAATGCGCTAACCGAGCAGTGCCTTGCCCTTTGCGCGCGCCGGCGGTTTGAACAGCTTGACGGTGCGGATCGCCTGGTCGTCGCTGCGCATGACTTCGAGTTTGACGTCGCGGATCTGCACGCACACGTCGCCGTCGGGAATGTCCTCGAGAATTTCGAGGATCAGGCCATTGAGCGTTTTTGGGCCGTCAGTAGGCAGCGTGAGTTGCAGCCAGCGGTTGAGCTCTCGCAGCGGCATGCTGCCCGCGACGATGCATTCGCCATGCTCGTTCCAGCCGCCGCGTGAACTGGCGCCACGCGGGATCGAGGTAGTGAATTCGCCGATCAGTTCCTCGATGATGTCTTCCGGCGTGACGAGCCCTTGCAGTTCGCCGTATTCGTTGACGACGAGCGCAATGCGGTGGCGGCTCTCCTGGAAATACTGCAACTGCTGGAACACGGGCGTGCCGGTCGGCACGAAGTAAGGCTCGGTGAGCAGTTCGCGCAGCGTCTCGCGCTCCAGTTCCTGGTTATGCAGAGCCGCGAGCGTCTTGCGAACGTGCAGTATGCCGAGCACGCGGTCGATGTCGCCCTGATAGACGATCAGCTTGTTGTGATAGCAGGTTTCGAGCTGATGCAGGATCTGTTCGAACGGCGCGTCGAAGTCGAGCGCTTCGATGCGGCGGCGCGGGATCATCACGTCGTCGACGGAGATGTTTTCGAGGTCGAACAGATTGAGCAGAATACTGCGGTGCTTGGTCGGCATGAAGCTGCCGGACTCGAGCACGATGGTGCGCAATTCCTCGGTGGACAGGCGCTGGTCGCGCGCGCCTTTTGTGTTGATGTGCAGCACCCGCAAGATGCCGGTGGCGAACAGGTTGACGAACCACACGAGCGGTCTGGCGACGCGCATCATCGGCGCGATCAGCAGACTGGCGGGCAGTGCGATTTTCTCGGGGAAGGTCGCGCCCACGATCTTCGGCGTGATCTCGGCAAAGACGATGATCAGGAAGGCGACGATGCCGGTCGCGATCGACAGTACGAGGTTGTTGCGCCCGAACGTGTGCAATGCGATCGAAGTCGTCAGAACCGGGATGATCGTGTTGAACAGATTGTTGCCGATCAGCACGACGCTCAGCAGTTGATCGGTATGCGCGAGCAGACCCTGCGTGGTCTTCGCGCCGAGCGCGTTTTTGCTAGCGAGATGCTTCAGCCGATGGCGGTTGAGCGCCATCATTGCCGTTTCGGAAATCGAGAAGAAGCTCGAGCAGACAAGCAGCAGGAAGACGGCGCCAATCTGCGCCCATAAGGGAAGTTGTTCCACGCGTCGCGAAGGATAGAGGGGGAAAGGATGGAGAGAATATAGCAGAGGGGGCTGCCGAAGCCGTGCGCGGCGCCGCCCTGAAAACAGGGCCTTTGCGCTCGACATGGCCGCGGCATGCGGGCTCTAACGAAGATGCGCCGCAAAAACAAAAAACCGCCGAGCAAGCTGGGCGGTTTTTCGAGCCTTGAACTAACAAGGCAAATCTGGTCGGGGTGAGAGGATTCGAACCTCCGGCCTCTACGTCCCGAACGTAGCGCTCTACCAGGCTAAGCTACACCCCGAAAAGTACTGCGAACTCGATTCAGACTAAACCGGCGTTTCCGTCTCGTTTAAGACTGTCTCGCCGTCGAGTAAGAACATAATTCTAGCAGGCTTTCTTTGTAAATGGAATCCGGGAACGAAGAAATTGCGGCGGCGGCTGCTTGCGCCTCCTGCTTCGCGCATTCGAGCGTGTGGTCGAGCGCGCCTGAACGCGTGATGGCTTCGAAAATCGTTTCGAAACGGTCGGTGCCGCCTTGTTCGATGGCCTCGCGGGCAAGCGCCGATTGCTCGGGCGTGCCGCGCTCGATCAGATAGATGAGCGGCAGCGTGGGCTTGCCTTCGCGCAAATCGTCGCCGGCATTTTTACCCATGGACTCTGCCGTGCCCGTGTAGTCGAGCCAGTCGTCCATGATCTGGAAGGCCGTGCCGATGCGCCGGCCGAATTCCGCCGCGGCCGCTTCGATGCGGGCGTCCGCGCCGGCCAGCACCGCGCCGAGTTGCGCGGCGGCCTCGAACAGCTTCGCCGTTTTGTAACGGATCACCTGCATGTAGCGGGCTTCGTCCACGTCGGCGTCGTGCATGTTCAGCAGCTGCAGCACCTCGCCTTCCGAGATGATGTTGGTCGCCTCGGCCAGGATCTCCATCACGCGCATCTTGCCTACCCCGACCATCATCTGGAACGAGCGCGAATACAGAAAATCGCCGACGAGCACGCTCGCCGCGTTGCCGAAGAGCGCGTTGGCCGTCTGGCGGCCGCGCCGCAGATCGGATTCGTCGACCACGTCGTCATGCAGCAGCGTCGCCGTGTGGATGAACTCGACGACCGCCGCCAGTTCATGCCGATGCCCCGTGGTTTCTCCGAGCGCGCCGGCCACCAGCAGCAGCAGCGCGGGCCGCAGCCGCTTTCCTCCGGCACTGATGATGTACTCGGAGATCTGATTGATCAGCATCACCTCGGACGCAAGACGGTGCCGGATGACGCGATTCACCTGCTGCATGTCTTCGGCTATCGGAGCGAGCAGGCTGGCGGCGTTGGAGGAGGGGGTGGCAGTCGACGACATGATGGCTGAATTGGGTAGTGCCGCGAATTATAAGGCGAATCGCGGTGGTTCCGGGTCGCGGACTGCCGTGCGCCGCGCCTTACGGCAGCGCACAGAACAGCGTGGAGCGGCGCCCGGCGGCGCGCCGCGCGTCACCCGGACGGCACGCGGCGGCTCTCAATGAGTTTTGACCGAGCAGCTAACTCTATGTATAATCACGGGTTTCCGCGCGCGGTGCGTGGAAAAAATGAACACAGAGTGAGGTTCTCAATGTACGCGGTCATAAAAACCGGTGGCAAGCAGTATAAAGTTGCCGTCGGCGAAAAACTTAAAGTAGAACAGATACCGGCAGACATTGACGCTGAAATCACGCTCGACCAGGTTCTCGCAGTGGGCGAAGGCGAATCGATTAAGTTCGGTGCGCCGCTGGTCAGTGGGGCTTCCGTCAAGGCTACCGTCGTGTCGCAAGGTCGTCACAAGAAAGTGACCATCTTCAAGATGCGTCGCCGGAAGCACTACCAGAAGCATGGCGGCCACCGCCAGAACTATACCGAACTGCGCATCGACGCGATCAACGCGTAAGCGCACCGGTTAAGGAGCAAATCAAATGGCACACAAAAAGGCAGGCGGATCGTCCCGGAACGGCCGCGACTCCGAGTCGAAGCGACTTGGCGTGAAAGTGTACGGCGGTCAGGCTATCAACGCTGGCGGCATCATCGTTCGTCAACGTGGCACGCGCATGCACGCTGGCGAGAACGTCGGTATCGGCAAGGATCACACCTTGTTCGCGCTGACGGACGGCCACGTCAAGTTTTCGACGAAAGGCGCCGCGAAGAAGCACATGGTCAACGTGATCCCGGCAGCAGTCTGAGCTTGCTCAGGCACGGGCTTCAGGACCGGAAAAAGGCCCCGCGAAGTTAGCGGGGCTTTTTTTATTGCGGTAGCGGCTGTTGCCGCCGCGAATTCTGACGTCGTCCTATGCCGTTCGGTCGATTGATCATCGCGCGGCGGGCGCGGCAAAATAGCTGTATCAGGCAGTATCCGGCAACAACACATCTGGCAGCACCATCTGGCTGTACACCACGGGACGGAGTTACGCATGAAGTTCATTGACGAAGCGAGGATTGAAGTCATCGCCGGCGACGGAGGGGATGGCAGCGCGTCGATGCGCCGCGAGAAGTTCGTTCCGTTCGGCGGCCCCGATGGCGGCGACGGCGGGCGGGGCGGCAGCGTGATTGCGGTAGCAGACCGCAACGTCAACACGCTGATCGACTATCGCTACGCGAAAAAACATATGGCGCGCAACGGCGAAAACGGCCGTGGCGCGGACTGCTACGGCAAGGGCGGCGACGACATCACGCTGCGCATGCCGGTTGGCACCACGATTACCGACATGGAAACCGGCGAACTGATCGCGGATCTGACCGAGCACAATCAGAGCGTGAAAATCGCGGAGGGCGGTGCCGGCGGTTTGGGCAACCTGCACTTCAAGTCCAGCACGAACCGCGCGCCGCGCCAGAAAACGGACGGCAAGCCGGGCGAGCGCCGCATGGTGCGCCTCGAACTCAAAGTGCTGGCCGACGTCGGTCTGCTCGGCATGCCGAACGCGGGCAAGTCAACGTTCATTTCTTCGGTATCGAACGCGAAGCCGAAGATTGCCGACTATCCGTTCACCACGCTCGCGCCTAATCTCGGCGTGGTGCGCGTCGGGCCGAGCCGCAGCTTCGTGATCGCGGACATTCCGGGCCTGATCGAAGGCGCGGCTGAAGGCGCGGGGCTCGGTCACCAGTTCCTGCGGCACTTGCAGCGCACAGGTCTGCTGCTGCATATCGTCGACATCGCGCCGTTCGACGAATCCGTCGACCCGGTCGCGGAAGCCAGGGCGATCGTCAACGAACTGCGCAAGTACGACGAGCAGCTGTATCAGAAGCCGCGCTGGCTGGTGCTCAACAAGCTCGACATGGTGCCCGAGGACGAGCGCGAAGCGCGCGTGTCGGCGTTCCTCGAAGGCTTCGGCTGGGACGGTCCGGTGTTCGAAATCTCGGCGCTGACCGGTCAGGGTTGCGAGAGCCTTTGCTACGCGGTGTTCGACTACATCGCCGCGCATTCCGAAGCTCAGCGCGCGGCTGAGGCCGAAGATCTCGCCGCCGACGTGCGCTTTCGCGACAAGCCCGAAGCGCCGGCCGCCGCCAGCGAATCCAGCGCCGATCCGCAGGAATAAACAACGGGAGCGCCGGCCTTTCGGGGCCGGTGCGTGTCAGGCGTCATCTTGGGAGACCACGCACAATGCGTTCCGTCATCGCAGATTCACGGCGATTGGTAGTGAAAGTCGGCTCGAGCCTCGTCACGAACGACGGCCGGGGCCTCGATCATGCTGCGATCGGCCGCTGGGCTGCGCAGATCGCCGCGTTGCGCGCTCAAGGTAAGGAAGTCGTGCTGGTGAGCTCCGGCGCGATCGCGGAAGGCATGCAGCGGCTCGGCTGGACCAAGCGGCCGCGCGAAATCGACGAATTGCAAGCGGCCGCCGCCGTCGGTCAAATGGGCCTTGCCCAGGTCTACGAAAGCCGCTTCGCCGAGCATTCCATTCAGACCGCGCAAATCCTGCTGACGCATGCCGACCTCGCGGACCGCGAGCGCTATCTGAACGCGCGCTCCACGCTGCTGACGCTGTTGCGGCTCGGCGTGGTGCCGATCATCAACGAGAACGACACGGTCGTCACCGACGAAATCAAGTTCGGCGACAACGACACGCTCGGCGCGCTCGTCGCGAACCTGATCGAGGGCGACGCACTCATCATCCTCACCGATCAGCAAGGGCTTTTCACCGCCGATCCGCGGAAAGATCCAAACGCGACGCTGGTTCAGCAGGCGGATGCCGGCGCGCCCGACCTGGAGGCGATGGCCGGCGGCGCTGGCTCGAGCCTCGGCCGAGGCGGCATGCTGACCAAGATTCTCGCCGCCAAGCGCGCCGCGCACAGCGGGGCGAACACGGTGATAGCCAGCGGCCGGGAAGCCGACGTGCTGTCGCGGCTCGCCTCGGGTGAAGCGATCGGCACGCAACTGATCGCACGCACCGCGCGCATGGCAGCACGCAAGCAATGGATGGCCGATCACTTGCAGGTGCGCGGCCACGTCGTGATCGACGACGGCGCCGTCGAGAAGGTGACCGCGGGCGGCAAGAGCCTGCTGCCTATCGGCATTGTCGGCGTTCAGGGTGCGTTTGCGCGGGGCGAGGTGATCGCTTGCCTGAACGCAGCGGGCCGGGAGGTGGCGCGCGGCCTCACCAATTACAGCAGTGCCGAAACCAAGCTGATTCAGCGGCGTCCGAGCGGCGAGATCGAGTCGGTGCTTGGCTATATGCTCGAACCGGAGCTGATTCATCGGGACAACTTGGTGCTGGTTTGAGCGGGTAATCAGCGGCCATTGGCCAGCGGCCGGCAAAGAGACATCAGGCGGCAATTAAAAAAGCCGTTCCAGTCACGACTGGAACGGCTTTTTTGCCTGAAGCACCGTCAACGGTTCAATGAATTAAAGACGTCGCCGTGCGCTTATAGCGGATGTTCTCGATAATCGACTTGGCGCTGCCTGTCGGCAGCTTGTTTGCGCACAGATAATCCTGATACAGCGCCGCGTGATAAGCGTTCAGCGCGCCGTTCTCGATGCGCGTGAAGTCGTTGGCAACGGTTCTGTCCCAGCCGTCGTGATCGGCGTTCAGACCGGCATACAGACGCCATTCGTAGGTGTCGCAGCGAATGCCCTCGTAGTTCACATTGCGCGCGCCGCTCGGGCTCGTGACCACCACCGTGTAGCGCACCACGCCGTCGGAACCCACCGTGAGCGACGTCGGATCTATCGCGAAATGCAGCGGCGTATTGCCCGACACTTCGAACGGAAGGAGGCTGGAGTCCTGCGGCAGCGGCGGCAACGTCTCGACCTTGTTTTCGACCCAATTGGTAGGCCGGTCGAGCAGATAGGTAAACGCGCTGTCATCCTTATTGGTGGGTTTGCCGGCACTCGAACAGCCAGCCAGAAGGGCGCCGGTGGCGACGCACGCCACGACGAGAGCGAGAGCTTTCAATATGGTTTTCCTCAAAAAACGGGCGCGGCTCCCGGGTCCGGGGGCCGCGCCCGCATAGCGGCACGGAAAGCCGCGCAGAACGATCAACTACGCACGCCTTGGCGAAGCAACGAAACGGCAGCCTCGCGAGCTGCGTCTTCTTCAAGCTCCGACGCGGCGCTGGCCTCGTCCGTTGACGCGGCATTTTCACCGCAGTCGGACGCGCTTGTTGTGCGAACCGAAGTTTCGATTCTGACGGACGTGACCGTTGTCACCGTCATTACCGTGGAATCCGGCGGACTTTCCATTGACGACGCTATCCGTGGATAGCGCGGCCCATGATGAGCGCCGGGTTTTTCCGCACGCGGCACAGTCCGGCGCATGAAACGGGACAGCTCCGTCAGCGCCAACTGATACACATCCCGCTTGAACTCGATCACACAGTCGAGCGGCACCCAATATTCGTTCCAACGCCAGGCATCGAACTCCGGGTGGTCGGTGGCGCGCAAGCAGATGTCGCAATCGCGCCCCACCATTCGGAGCAAAAACCAGATTTGTTTCTGGCCGCGGTAATGACCGCGTACCTCACGCTTGATGAACTTGTCAGGCACCTCGTAACGCAACCAGTCGCGCGTGCGACCAATCACCTTGACGTGCTCAGGAAGCAGCCCGGTTTCTTCGTGTAACTCCCGATACATCGCTTGCACGGGGGTCTCTCCGTACTTGATGCCCCCTTGCGGAAACTGCCAGGAATGTTCACGGAGCCGTTTGCCCCAAAACACCTCGTTGTGCGCGTTCAAGAGGATGATGCCGACGTTCGGGCGAAAGCCTTCACGATCCAGCATACAACCACCTTCGAATCCTTTAAAATTGCTTTGATTATAAACAGATAACGGCCCTGACGCACCGATTCGCACCAGAATGGAACGATTCGCCGCAAAAGGCCTGCATTTGCGGTAGCCTGTCAAGCTTCCCGCGCGTCATCCCTTGTGCAGAAGGCTTTGCGCGGCGGCGTCGCCGGCGCTTTGGCGTCGGTGCGGCGCAGTGCAGCACACCGCGGGTTCTGGCGCCGCAGCCGTGTCGATTTCCCGTTTCACCCTTTCGGGCGGTCCCTCCGGAGCCGCCGCTTTTGGAAAATCTGAATGAAAGCTTCCCGTTTCTTTATCGGCACCCTGAAAGAAGCTCCGGCAGACGCCGAGATCGTCAGCCACAAGCTCATGGTGCGCGCCGGCATGATCCGCCGCGTCGCCGGCGGCATCTATAACTACCTGCCGATCGGCCTGCGCTCGATCCGCAAGGTGGAAGCCATCGTGCGCGAGGAAATGAACCGGGCGGGCGCTATCGAATTGCTGATGCCGGCCGTGCAGCCGACCGAGTTGTGGCAGGAGTCGGGCCGCTGGGAAAAATACGGCCCCGAATTGCTCCGCTTCAAGGACCGCAAGCAGTCCGATTTCGTCATCGGACCGACGCATGAAGAAGTGGTGACGGACATCGCGCGTGGCCAGATCAAGAGCTACCGTCAGTTGCCGGTCAACTTCTACCAGATCCAGACCAAATTCCGCGACGAAATCCGTCCGCGTTTCGGCGTGATGCGCGGCCGCGAGTTCATCATGAAAGACGCGTACTCGTTCGACAAGGACGCGGCGGGTCTGCGCGAGTCGTATCGCAAGATGTACGACGCGTACGTGCGCATTTTCACGCGCCTCGGTCTCGACTTCCGCGCGGTCGCGGCGGACAACGGTTCGATCGGCGGCAGCGGCTCGCATGAGTTTCACGTGATCGCCGAAACGGGTGAGGACGCAATCGCCTATTGCCCGACCTCCGACTTCGCCGCGAATGTCGAAGCGGCCGAAGCATTGCCGCTGTACGCGCAACGCGCCGCTCCCGCCGAGGAGCTGAAGAAGACGCCCACGCCGGGCAAGGCAAAGTGCGAGGCCGTCGCCGAGTATCTGAACATTCCGCTCGAACGCACCATCAAGTCGATCGTGCTCGCGACCGAAAACGAAGGCGCTGAGCCGACCATCTGGCTGCTGATGCTGCGCGGCGATCACGATCTGAACGAGATCAAGGCAAACAACTTGCCGGGCCTCACCGACTTCCGCATGGCGACTGAGGCTGAGATCATCGAGACCTTCGGCACGCCGCCGGGCTATCTCGGCCCGCTCAACACGAAGAAGCCGGTGAAGGTCGTGGCGGACCGCACGGTCGCGAACATGAGCGACTTCGTGGTCGGCTCGAACGAGGTGGACTTCCACACCACCGGCGTCAACTGGGGCCGCGATTTGCCGGAGCCCGTCGTCGCGGATATTCGCGACGTCAAGAAGGGCGATCCGTCGCCGGACGGCAAGGGCGTGCTCGACATTTGCCGCGGCATCGAAGTCGGTCATGTGTTCCAGCTCGGCACCAAATATTCCGAAGCGATGAACGCGACCTGCCTCGACGAAAACGGCAAGCCGCAGCCGATGGAAATGGGCTGCTACGGCGTCGGCATCACGCGTATTCTGGGCGCCGCGATCGAACAGAATTTCGACGACAAGGGCATCATCTGGCCGGAATCGATCGCGCCGTTCGAAGTCGTCCTGTGCCCGATGGGCTATGACCGCAGCGAAGCCGTGCGCGAGCAGGCCGACAAGCTGTACGCGGAACTGGTGGAAGCGGGCATCGACGTGATTCTGGACGACCGCGGCGAACGCCCCGGCGTGATGTTCGCCGACTGGGAGCTGATCGGCGTGCCGCATCGTCTCGTGATCGGCGACCGCGGCCTGAAGGAAGGCAAGCTCGAATATCAGGGCCGCCGCGACGCCGAGGCGACCCTGCTGCCGGTCGACGAAGCCGCGCAAACGGTGATCGCGAAGGTGCGCGCGGCGCTCGCGCGCTAAGCGGAGCGGACGGTGGAGTACACCTTCCTGTCCGCGACCGTCCTGCTGATTCTCATCACCGATCCGCTCGGCAACATTCCGCTCTTCATCAGTTGTCTGCGCGGTGTGTCGCCGAAGCGGCGCACCGCCGTGATTCTGCGTGAGGTCGCGATTGCGTTTGCGATCCTGCTGCTGTTCATGGTGCTGGGCGACGCGTTCTTGCGGATGATGAGTCTCACGGACCAGTCGTTGCGAATCGGCGGCGGCATCGTGCTGTTTCTGATTGCGCTGCGCATGGTGTTCCCGCATCCGGACGGCCCGTTCGGCGGCGACGCGCGCGGCGGCGAGCCGTTGATCGTGCCGCTCGCCATTCCGGCGCTGGCCGGACCGTCGGCGCTCGCAACGGTGATGCTGTTGACGTCGCAGGCGCCCGGCAAGATGTTCGAATGGATCGGCGCGCTGACCGTCACCATGATCGTTTGTGCTGTGGTGTTGATGCTGGCCGAGCGGATTCAGGCATGGCTCGGCGAGCGAACCATGATGGCATTCGAGCGTCTGATGGGACTCGTGCTGGTCGCGATTTCCGTCGAGATGATGCTCGGCGGTATCCGCGCCTTCGTGCATCAACTGTGAAGCCGGCGGCGCGCGTTATCGCTGCGCAATGAAAAAAGCGGCCCAGGTAGGCCGCTTTTTCGTTCCAGCGCAAGACAGATGAAGAACTCACGCGCCTTCGGTCAGCGCGCGAATGGTCGGCAGGTTGCGCCAGTAGCCTTTCGCGTCCATGCCGCAGCCGAACACATAGCGGTCCGGCACTTCGAAGCCGCAGTAGTCTGGGCGCAGCGGCTTGGCCTTCGGAATGATCTTTTCGCACAGCACCGCGCTCAGGAAGCGCTTCGCGCCCATCGCGAGGATGCGGTCGCGAATCGCGGCCATGGTCTCGCCTTCGTCGAGAATGTCGTCGAGCACCAGCACCACGCGATCCTTCACCGACTCGGCCGGCGCCACGCGCCACTGCATCTCGTTGCCGCCTTTGGTGGTGTTGCGATAGCGGGTCAGGTGGATGTAGTCGAACTCGAGCGGAAAGTCGAGGTGCGGCAACAGCATGCCGGTGAACACTGCGGCGCCGCCCATCACCGAAAGCACGAGCGGGAAGTCCTCGCTTATTTCGGCGCGGATGGCGGCAGCCATGCCGCTGATCGACGCGTTCACGTCGTCGGCCGAAACGATTTCTTCGGAGTGGCTAAAAATGTGGAGAGCTTCTTCGCGGTTCATGACGTCTGACGGGCGGTGACTGTATACATAGTGTGAGCGGGAATGCTCTCAACCAATTCCTCTTTCGAGGCGGCGGCTATCGGCGGGCGCAGTGCAACCCGCACGACGCGCGCGCCGCCGTCTTGCTAAAGCTTAGCGCATGCCGGGCAACATGCCCTTCATGCCGCGCATCATCTTTTGCATGTTGCCGCCCTTCAGCTTTTTCATCATCGTGCGCATCTGGTCGTACTGGTTCAGCATGCGGTTGACTTCCTGCACCTGCACGCCCGCGCCCGCGGCAATGCGGCGCTTGCGCGTGGCCTTGATGAGATCCGGCTTGGCGCGCTCGAGCGGCGTCATCGAGTTGATGATGCCTTCCATGCGGCGCATCTGCTTTTCAGCCTGGCTCATGTCGGCGCCGGCGGCGGCCTGCTGGAATTGCGCGGGCAGCTTGTCCATCAGCGACGACAGCCCGCCCATGCCCTTCATTTGCGTGAGCTGCGCGCGGAAATCGTTCAGGTCGAAGTCGCCGCCTTTCTTCACCTTGTCGGCGAGTTTTTGCGCGGCCTGAACGTCGACGCCCTTCTGCGCTTCTTCGACGAGCGCGAGAATGTCGCCCATGCCGAGAATCCGGTTCGCCATGCGATCCGGATAAAACACTTCGAGGCCGTCGAGCTTTTCCGCGACGCCGACGAACTTGATCGGCCTGCCCGTGACGTGACGCACGGAGAGTGCCGCGCCGCCGCGCGAGTCGCCGTCGAGCTTGGTCAGCACGACGCCGGTGAGCGGCAGTGCATCGCTAAACGCTTTGGCCGTGTTGACCGCGTCCTGACCGAGCATCGCATCGACGACGAACAGCGTTTCCGCCGGCTTCAGCGTGGTATGCAGCGCGGTGATTTCCTGCATCATCGCTTCGTCGATACCGAGACGGCCGGCCGTGTCGACGATCAGCACGTCGTGATAGTGACGCTTGGCCCAATCCACCGCCGCACGCGCGATGTCCACCGGCTTCTGATCCGGTTCCGACGGGAAGAAATCCGCGCCGACCTGCTCGGTCACCGTCTTCAACTGCGCGATAGCAGCAGGGCGATAGACGTCGCACGAAACGGTCAGCACTTTCTTCTTGTACTTCTCGCGCAGCAGCTTGGCGAGCTTGCCGACCGTGGTCGTCTTACCCGCGCCCTGCAAACCCGCCATCAGGATGACGGCCGGCGGCGTGACGGCGAGGTTGAGCTCCGAGGCCTTGCCTTCGTAATCGCCGCCGATCACCGCGGTCAACTCGCGCTGCACGACGCCGACGAGCGCCTGACCCGGCGACAGACTGCTGATGACTTCCTCGCCGAGCGCCTTCCCTTTCACCTTCGCGATGAACTCGCGCACGACGGGCAGCGCCACGTCCGCCTCGAGCAGCGCAAGGCGCACTTCGCGCAGCATTTCCTGGGTGTTCGCCTCGGTGAGCCGGGCTTCGCCGCGCAGCGTCTTGACGACGCGCGCCATCCGTTGAGTCAGATTGTCGAGCATGGGGAGCGATGAACAGTGCGGCCCGGGCGGGCGCGAAGCGGAAGACGTCGCGGGGCGGGGGCCTAGTGTAAACTTCGAATATGGATATTGTACTGTATGCCCTCACCGCGCTCCTGTACGGCGGACTCGCCGTAGCGGGCTGGCGCTCGCACCGGCACGCCGGATCGCGCTCCATGCTGGAGAGCGTCGCGCCCATGCCGGCCGGCGCGGCAACCGCGGCCGACGCGCGTTCCGGGTTCGCCGGGGCCGCGGCGTCGGGCATGAGCTCATCGGGCCGCGCGCTGCTGTTCGTCGCGCTGCTCGCGCACGGCGTGCTGCTGCACACCACGATCTTCCCGCAGAACGCGATGGTGTTCGGCTTCGCCTTCGCGCTCTCCGCGATGTTCTGGCTCGGCGCCGGCATCTATTGGATAGAGAGCTTTTTCTTTCCGCTCGACGGCTTGCGTCTGCTGGTCTTGCCGCTCGCCTGCGTCGCGTCGCTGCTGCCGCTCGCGTTCAACGGCGTGCGTGTGCTGCCGTATTCGGCCGCGCCCATGTTCAAGCTGCACTTCCTGATCGCCAACATCGCGTATGGCCTGTTCGCGATCGCGGCGCTGCACGCCGTTCTGATGCTGCTCGTCGAGCGGCGTCTTCATGCGATGCGCGGCGGCGTCGCGCAGCGGCATGTGGCCGCAGCGGGCAACGGCTGGCTCTCCAGTTGGCTCGATACACTGCCGCCGTTGCTCACGCTCGAGAAGCTGCTGTTCCGTCTGATCGGCGCGGGCTTCGTGCTGCTCACGCTGACGCTGGTATCGGGCATTCTGTTCAGCGAGCAACTGGTCGACCGCGCGCTGCGGCTCGATCACAAGACCGTGTTCGCGATTCTTTCGTGGGTGATGTTCGGCGCGCTCTTGACGGCGCGCAAGGTGTCCGGCTGGCGCGGCCGTGCCGCATTGCGCTGGGTGCTGGCTTCGTTCGTCGCGTTGCTGCTGGCGTACGTCGGCAGCCGTTTTGTTTTCGAGGTGCTGTTGCACCGAGCTGTAGTGTGAGCGTGTCCCATGCGACAAATCTTTTTGCTGATCGTGTTGTTCATCGTCGGGCAGTGGCTCGTGAAGGCGCTGCGCCGTCATGACGCGCACACCGCGCAACGTACCGGTGCTGGCGGCGCGCGCGGCGCTGCCAATAACGGCAACGGCGCCGCGCGTCAGCCCGAGGCGCCGCAACTCGCGGAGCCGATGATCCGTTGTGTCGAGTGCGGCGTGCATGCGCCGAAGAGCGACTCGGTGGTCGTGGCGGGCCAGGTGTTCTGCAGCGCCGCGCACGCGCAGCGGCACGGCACGCGACCCACGGGCCGCGACGCCCGATGAGCGTCGAGTTCACCGTCGACGCAGACGGTTGGGCCGCGCAAGCACGCAAACTGCCGTCGCCGAACTTCGAGGCGCGGCCACAAGGCGCGGTGCCCACGCTGATCGTGGTGCACAACATCAGCTTGCCGCCCAATGAATTCGGCGGCACGGCTATCGCCGAACTCTTCCTCAATACACTCGATTGCGACGCTCACCCGTATTACGACGCGCATCTGCGCGGCGTGCGCGTGTCGGCGCATTTCGTGATTCATCGCGACGGCGCCCTCGAACAGTTCGTGTCGTGCAACGAGCGCGCGTGGCACGCGGGACCGTCGAATTTTTTCGGCCGCGAGCGTTGCAATGATTTCTCCATCGGCATCGAACTCGAAGGCAGTGACACAACTGCTTTCGAGGCGGCTCAATACCGCACGCTGAGCGCGCTCGTGAGAGCGCTCGCGGCACGTTATCCGATCGAAGCCCTCGCCGGACACTCCGACATTGCGCCCGGCCGCAAGACCGATCCGGGCCCCCACTTCGAATGGGCGCGCCTGCAACGCGACACCTCGCTCGCGGATCGGTATTTCCCCTATCTCAAGTTTTCCAAAACGCGGTAACGGCCGTTCGCGCGAGCTCGCGTGATGCGAGGAGAACGAGGCGCAGCCTCGCTCTCCGGGGAGCCGGCTTCGCGTCGCGCGAGCCAAAAGTCAATACGTTTCGGATAAATAAAACGATTTGATCTGTCTTGAAAGTCCACTATACTTGGTGCCACAAATTCAGTTACGCACTAGATGTTGTGTGTCCTGTGTATAACTGTGTGAATAACCAAGTGCATAACATAGTGCACAAGTCTGCGGCGCCCCGCTCTCCGAGCATGGCGCCGCAAGCATTCCAGGCAGCGAAAAAGAATTCCTGCAGGGCGGCCGGTGAAACGTAAGAGCGGGTAGAGCGCGGGGCAAGCGCGAACCAACCGGCGGCAACCATAAGCATCAGGAAAGGGGCTGAGAGTGATCGCGAGAACTACGACGAAGACCGTTACGAATTCGAATCAGGCTTCATCGCAGTCGCATTCCGTCAGCCGCCGAGGCCGGCCTCTTTCCTGCACCCCATCGCTCGCGCACGCGGCGCAGCGTTCGTTTTAATCCGCGGCACTCGCCGCAACATTTCCAGGACCAGGAGCTTTGCACATGCAAACCACCGACAACGCGACGACCCGGTATGAGGGATCACCGACTGGCCAGGCTTTCGGCCAGGCACAAGGCGCCCAGGCGCTCGCGCCGCAAGCGACGTACGCCGACTACAAGGTGATCCGCCGCAACGGCAGCGTGGTGTCGTTCGAGCCGTCGAAGATCGCCATCGCCGTGACGAAGGCATTCCTCGCTGTCAACGGTGGTCAGGGCGCGGCATCCGCACGCGTGCGCGAACTGGTCGAGCAACTCACGCAGAACGTGGTGCGCGCGCTGGTGCGCAGCCGTCCGAACGGCGGCACGTTCCATATCGAAGACATTCAGGATCAGGTCGAACTCGCGCTGATGCGCGGCGGCGAGCACAACGTCGCGCGTGCTTACGTGCTGTATCGCGAGAAGCGCACCCAGGCGCGCGGTCACGACGAACAGGTGGCCGGCAGCACGCCGGGCCTCACCGTTACCGACAACGGCGTGTCGCGTCCGCTCGACATGGCTGCGCTGCGCGGCATCATCGAGTCCGCTTGCGCGAACCTGGGCGACGCCGTGAGCGCCGAGCCGATCGTCGCTGAAACGGTCAAGAATCTGTACGACGGCGTGCCGATGAGCCAG
Organism: Paraburkholderia sp. OAS925; assembly: GCF_040543975.1. Taxonomy (NCBI): domain Bacteria; kingdom Pseudomonadati; phylum Pseudomonadota; class Betaproteobacteria; order Burkholderiales; family Burkholderiaceae; genus Paraburkholderia; species Paraburkholderia sp. OAS925. Next base: position 4,019,781 of record NZ_JBEUNO010000001.1, on the reverse strand, counting down.
GTCTACGACTCGGCGATCCTGGCCGCTCGCACGATGATCGAAAAGGACCCGGCTTACAGCCAGGTCACCGCGCGCATTCTGCTGCACACGATCCGCCGCGAGATTCTCGAAGAAGAAGTCACGCAAGCCGAAATGGGCGAGCGTTACGCCGAGTACTTCCCGCAGTTCATCAAGCGCGGCGTGCAAGCCGAGTTGCTCGACGACAAGCTGCTGCAGTTCGACCTGAAGCGTCTGGGCGCCGCGCTCGATAACAACCGCGACCTGCAGTTCGGCTACCTCGGTCTGCAAACGCTGTACGACCGCTACTTCCTGCATCACGACGGCGTGCGTATCGAAATGCCCCAGGCATTCTTTATGCGTGTCGCAATGGGCCTGTCGCTGAACGAGATCGACCGTGAAGCGCGCGCGATCGAGTTTTACAACGTGCTGTCGAGCTTCGACTTCATGTCGTCCACGCCGACGCTGTTCAACTCGGGCACGCGCCGCTCACAACTGTCGTCGTGCTACCTGACCACGGTCGACGACGACCTCGACGGCATCTACGAAGCGCTGAAGGAAAACGCGCTGCTCTCGAAGTTCGCCGGCGGTCTCGGCAACGACTGGACGCGTGTGCGTGCGCTCGGCTCGCACATCAAGGGCACCAATGGCAAGTCGCAAGGCGTCGTGCCGTTCCTGAAGGTGGTGAATGACACGGCCGTCGCCGTGAACCAGGGCGGCAAGCGCAAGGGCGCGGTGTGCGCGTACCTGGAAACGTGGCACCTCGACATCGAAGAATTCCTGGAGCTGCGCAAGAACACCGGCGACGACCGTCGCCGCACGCACGACATGAACACGGCGAACTGGATTCCCGACCTGTTCATGAAGCGCGTGATGGAAGGCGGCGACTGGACGCTGTTCTCGCCGTCCACCTGCCCGGATCTGCACGACAAGTTCGGCGCCGAGTTCGAAGCGGCTTACACGGCTTACGAAGACAAGGTCGCGCGCGGCGAGATCAAGCTCTTCAAGAAGGTTCCGGCGGCGCAACTGTGGCGCAAGATGCTCGGCATGCTGTTCGAAACCGGCCATCCGTGGATCACGTTCAAGGACCCGTGCAATGTGCGCTCGCCGCAACAGCACGTCGGCGTCGTCCACTCGTCGAACCTGTGCACCGAAATCACGCTGAACACGAGCGACGCTGAAATCGCCGTCTGCAACCTGGGCTCGGTGAACCTCGTCGCGCATCTGAAGGAACAGGCCGACGGCACGCTCGTGCTCGACCACGACAAGCTCAAGCGCACCGTCAGCGTCGCGATGCGCATGCTCGACAACGTGATCGACATCAACTACTACGCAGTCGCCAAGGCGCGTAACTCGAACCTGAAGCATCGTCCGGTCGGCATGGGCATCATGGGCTTCCAGGACTGCCTGCATCTGCTGCGCACGCCGTACGCGTCGGAAGAAGCGGTGAAGTTCGCCGACACGTCGATGGAAGCGGTCTGCTACTACGCTTACTACGCGTCGACGGAACTGGCGCAGGAGCGCGGCCGTTACTCGAGCTATCGCGGCTCGCTGTGGGATCGCGGCATTCTTCCGCAAGACTCGGTCAAGCTGCTGGCCGACGCGCGCGGCGGCTATGTCGAAGTCGATTCGAGCGAGTCGATGGACTGGACCGAACTGCGTCAGCGCATCGCCACCTACGGCATGCGCAACTCGAACTGCATCGCGATCGCGCCGACCGCGACCATCTCGAACATCATCGGCGTGTCGGCCTGCATCGAGCCGACGTTCCAGAACCTGTATGTGAAGTCGAACCTGTCGGGCGAATTCCACGGTGGTCAACGACTACCTGGTGCGCGACCTGAAGGCCCGTGGTCTGTGGGACGAAGTGATGGTCGCCGACCTGAAGTACTTCGACGGCACGCTCTCGCGCATCGACCGCATTCCGGCGGACCTCCGCGCGATCTACGCGACCGCGTTCGAAGTCGATCCGAAGTGGCTGGTCGAAGCGGCGTCGCGTCGTCAGAAGTGGATCGACCAGGCGCAGTCGCTGAACATCTACATGGGTGGCGCATCGGGTAAGAAGCTCGACGAGATCTACAAGCTCGCATGGGTGCGCGGTCTGAAGACCACGTACTACCTGCGCACGATGGCGGCCACGCACGTCGAGAAGTCGACGGTCGCTCACGGCGCGTTGAACGCAGTGAGCTCGGGCGGCGGCGAAGGTGCGGGCGGTGCCGGTGGTGTCGGCGGCGGCGCGGCAGGCGGCTTCGGCGTGAGCGGCGGTGCGGGTGTCGGCGGTTTCCAGGCAACGGCGGCAGCGCCGGCAGTTGCAGTGGAAGCAGCGCCCGAAGCGGACGGTCCCGTGTGCATGATGCGTCCGGGCGATCCTGGCTTCGACGAGTGCGAGGCTTGCCAGTAAGCGGCAAGAGCGAGCAGTAGAAGCAGGCAGTCGCAGTGAGTGGTACGAGTAAGCAGGTTCGTTGTTTGCTGGAGCGTTCTAGGTAATGACCCGCATGCAGCGATCGACGAACCTGATAGAGATGAAGCAGAGATAAGCCGACGAGCGGCGCGGCAGCAAGGTGGATGAAGTCGAAGGCCGCACCGCTCATCGTCGGACCGTTGCAAAGTGAAGTAGAGAAGCAACGAGTCGGCATGTCACGAAGCGCGCAAGACGACACCGACTGCAAGACCCGCCGCTTCAATCGCCGCTTCACCAACGCTTCAATCAACGCAGCGACGCAGCGATGAAATGATGCAGCGATGAAACGACGCAGCGAACAACGCAACCGGCCACATGCATCGCGCGACATCGCATTGAACTTCATCTCGCTAGCGCGGACGAACCCGCAACGCGCATCGAAGTGCACATCGAAGTGCAGTACACAGCAACCGCACTCCGCAATACAGATAGATAGAGCAGCGAAACGTCGCTCGGACACGTTGCTCTTCGAGCTCGCGAAGCACCTCGACGACACAGCTTGAAGTCGCATCACTCAAGGCAACGTTCACAGTCTGTTGAACAAAGTGTTGTATGAACGTAGCAACGCGAATCGAAAACAGGATTTTTCGCAAGCGGACTCTTTTATCGCTCGTGAAAAGATGGTACAAACCGTTCTAAATTGATGGTGACATTTATGCTCAACTGGGATGACGAGATCACTGCCGTAACTCCCTCGAGCGCTACGCAACAGAACGTGTTGCGCAACGCTGCGGGATCGGCTGTCGGTTCGCAAGTCGAAACGCGTTCCGCTCCTCATGCTCTCTCGGCTTCAGACATCTTCGCGAACGACATCGCTGTCGCTCCCGCTGCTAACGTTGCTCGTGCTGCTGGAACGGCTGCCGTTTCCGAAGCGCGGGTGAATGTCGCCGACAAGCGCATCATCAACGGCCAGACCGACGTCAATCAGTTGGTGCCGTTCAAATACAAGTGGGCCTGGGAAAAGTATCTGGCTGGTTGCGCCAACCACTGGATGCCACAAGAAGTGAACATGTCGCGCGACATCGCCCTGTGGAAAGACCCGAACGGTCTGACCGAAGACGAGCGCCGCGTCGTCAAGCGCAACCTGGGCTTCTTCGTGACGGCCGATTCCCTCGCCGCCAACAATATCGTGCTGGGCACCTACCGCCATATCACGGCGCCCGAATGCCGCCAGTTCCTGCTGCGCCAGGCGTTCGAAGAGGCGATCCACACGCACGCATACCAGTACATCGTCGAATCGCTGGGTCTGGACGAAGGCGAAATCTTCAACGCGTATCACGAGGTTCCCTCGATCCGCGCGAAAGACGAGTTCCTGATTCCGTACATCAATGTGCTGACCGATCCGGGCTTCAAGACCGGCACGCTCGAGACAGACCAGACTCTGCTTCGCTCGCTGATCGTGTTCGCCTGTGTGATGGAAGGCCTCTTCTTCTACGTCGGCTTTACGCAAATCCTGGCGCTTGGCCGCCAGAACAAGATGACCGGCGCGGCGGAACAGTATCAGTACATCCTGCGCGACGAGTCGATGCACTGCAACTTCGGCATCGACCTGATCAACCAGATCAAACTCGAAAACCCGCAACTCTGGACGGCTGAGTTCCGCGCGGAAATCCGCGAGATCTTCCAGCAAGCGGTCGAACTCGAATATCGTTACGCGGAAGACACGATGCCGCGCGGGGTGCTCGGCCTCAATGCGTCGATGTTCAAGAGCTATCTGCGCTTCATCTGCAACCGCCGTTGCCAGCAGATCGGTCTCGATCCGCTGTACCCGAACGAGGAAAACCCGTTCCCGTGGATGAGCGAGATGATCGACCTGAAGAAGGAACGCAACTTCTTCGAGACGCGTGTGATCGAATATCAGACTGGCGGCGCGCTGACCTGGGAGTGATCCGGGTTCGTACCGCGATGTATTCATCGATGGGGATGCCGTGGCTTCGGCTGCGGCGATTATGTTTAGGAGCTGAACCGCCTGATGCAAAGCGTGCCTCGTGCGCCGCGTGCCTTCGCGGCCCACAAACATGACCGGCACTTTGCGAACCCTTCAGTGGGATGGGCAAACTTCCCCCCGGAAAAAGCCGTCGGCGGTATCGCCGTCGGCTCGATCAAGCAATTGCCGGCGTTGATTTCCAACGCCGATGACATTTGGCGCGCGGTGCCTTGCGGCACGGCGCGCCTTACCGCATTCATTAGCGTAAGCGCGCGGCACCTGCGTACGCCGATGAATAGCCCGCTTCGTAGCGCGCGCCCTGAGAAGCGTCCGCGGGAAGCGGGTTTTGACGAAGGGTGTAGTTTGAACTGACTCTCATCTGAAAACCTGAAGGAGAAAATGATGGCAACTGCAAAGAAAGCCGCCGCTAAGAAGCCTGCAGCAAAGAAGGTCGCAGCAAAGAAGGCAGCTCCGGCGAAGAAGGCCGCACCGGCCAAGAAGGTAGCAGCGAAGAAGGCTGCTCCGGCTAAGAAGGTAGCGGCGAAGAAGGCAGCGCCGGCGAAGAAGGTAGCAGCGAAGAAGGCTGCGCCGGCCAAGAAGACCGCAGCGAAGAAAGCAGCACCGGCCAAGAAGGTAGCAGCGAAGAAGGCAGCGCCGGCGAAGAAGGCTGCAGCGAAGAAGGCTGCACCGGCGAAGAAGGCGACTGCGAAGAAGGCAGCGCCGGCCAAGAAGGCCGCTGCGAAGAAGGCCGCGCCTGCGAAGAAGGCTGCTGCGAAGAAAGCCGCGCCTGCCAAGAAGGCTGCTGCGAAGAAGGCTGCGCCTGCGAAGAAGGCTGCTGCTAAAAAGGCTGCGCCTGCCAAGAAGGCTGCTCCTGCGAAGAAGGCCGCTGCTGCTCCCGCGAAGAAGGCCGCGCCTGCGAAGAAGGCTGTTGCCAAGAAGGCTGCACCTGCACCCGCTGCGACTTCCGTTTCGAGCGCACCGGCAGCAACGGTGAAGACCGCGCTGAACCCGGCAGCAGCATGGCCGTTCCCGACGGGCAGCCGTCCGTAATCGGGCTGTTCAGCGGTAGCAGTACTTCGACGCATCGCATGATGTGTCGATGATCGAGTAGCGCTTCACGCAGTCTCGCGAGCGCTACTCGGTCAGGATCCCGTTGCCGGTTTCGGCGACGGGATTTTTTTCGTCCGTACGAGTCGATACAAACGGAAGCAGCACGAATGCGCAGGCGAAAAAAAACGCATGCACAGGGGAGGGCATGCGTGTGAGGTCGATGCGGCCGCATGAAGCTGGCCGCTCGAGAGGGGAAAGCTTAGTGCGTGACGCGCGTGACGCCGCCGCTGGAAAGCAGCCGGACGCGGTCGCCGGCGCGGAAAATCTCGCCGGTTGAGCTTTGCGTGATCGCGCGAATGTCGCCGTTATCGAGCCGCACGGTAATTTCCAGACCGTCGCGCACGGCCACCCGGTTCTCGACCGAGTTGCCCGCCACCGCACCCGCCAGACCGCCAATAATGCCGGTGACGATCGAGCCCGTGCCGCCGCCGATAGTGCTGCCGGCCACCGCGCCGAGCGCGCCGCCGCCGATCGCACCGAGGCCGCTCGGCTGACCGTTGTTCGAGCTGATCTTGACGGCGCGCACGCTGTCGACCATGCCCATGCGGACCGTTTCCTCGCGCTGCGCCTGCGACGCGGTGTAGACGTCGGCGGAACTGCTGTTATACGCACACCCCGACATGGCCAGCGAACCGGCGATCAAGGCGGCCACTATCAGGCGACTCGTTGTTCTCATTCCCTAACTCCAATAGCTTTCGGTATTACGGCAGGTCGTACCCGAACGCCTGCTTGAACCGTTCGTTGATCTGCGCCCGGGTGGGCGCGTAATTTTGCGGACCCTGCTGTTCGATCTTCAGTGCGCCCATGAGGCTCGCGAGACGGCCCGTGGTCGCCCAGCCAAGCTTCTTTTCGATGCCGTACAGCAAGCCGCCGCGAAACGCGTCGCCGCATCCTGTCGGGTCGAGCACCTGCTGTGCCTTGACGGCGGGAATGTCTTCGACGCCGCCCGCATGATGAATCTGCGCACCGTGTTCGCCGAGCGTGACGATGAGCGCTTCGACCTTGCCGGCGATCTCCTCGATCGACCAACCCGTCTTGTTGCTCACAAGTTTGGCTTCGTAATCGTTGACAGCTACATAGGTCGCAAGTTCAATCATGCGCCGCAGTGCAGCACCGTCGAAGAGCGGCAGTCCTTGGCCCGGATCGAAGATAAACGGCACGCCCGCTGCGGCAAGATGCTCGGCGTGCTGGATCATGCCGTCGTAGCCGTCCGGCGCGACGATGCCGAGCGTGATGTCCTTCGCTTCGTCCGCGCGGTTCAGATGCGACTGCATCATCGCGCCCGGATGGAACGCGGTGATCTGGTTGTTCTCGAGGTCGGTGGTGATCATCGCCTGCGCCGAATAGGTGCCCGGCACGACCAGCACGTTTTCCGTCGACAGCCCGAGCTGCCTGAAGCGGTCCATGTAAAGCTGCGCGTCGACCTCGCCGAGCGTGCCCATGATGCGCGCGTCGCCGCCGAGCAGATTCAGCGAATAGGCGATGTTGCCCGCGCAGCCGCCGAACTCGCGGCGCATCGTCGGCACCAGAAAACTCACGTTCAGGATGTGGACCTGCTCCGGCAGGATGTGCTCCCGGAACCGGCCTTCGAAAGTCATGATGTTGTCGTAGGCGAGCGAGCCGCAAATCAGCGTAGCCAAGGCGAGCGTTCCTGTAAAAAAAGAATGAAGAAATCGGGGTGACGATGTGAAAGCGCCGCGCGTGGAGCGCGGCGCCGGAGTCTGCTACGCCGAGGTTTTACTTCAGCGCGGCGAGTGCTGCGTCGTAGTTCGGTTCGTTCTTGATCTCGCTGACCAGTTCCGAGTGAACGACCTTGTCGTTCTCGTCGATCACGACGACGGCGCGCGCGGTGAGGCCCGTCAACGGACCGCTGGTGACGTCGACGCCGTACGCCTGCGCGAAGTCATGGCCGCGGAACGTCGAGGCCGTCACGACGTTCTCGATGCCTTCGGTCGTGCAAAAGCGCGACGCCGCAAACGGCAGATCGCCCGACACGACGATCACGGCCGTGTTGCTGAGCTTCGCGGCGGCTTCGTTGAACTTGCGGGTGGACGTCGCGCAGGTCGGCGTGTCGAGGCTCGGGACGATGTTCAGCACCTTGCGCTTGCCCGCGAAATCGGCGAGCGACAACGGCTTCAAATCCTTGCCGACCAGCGAGAAAGCGGGCGCGGTCTGGCCGGCCGACGGAAAGCTGCCGGCTACTTCGATCGGGTTACCGCCCAGCGTGACTTGACTCATGTTGTTGTGCTCCGAAAGTTCGTCTGTGACGACGGTGAGCGCGCCCGAATCGAGCCGGACGCGCGGGGATGCGTTACGGATAGAAAATCTGTACGCGGAAATTCGACGCGACCGCGTTGCCCGTATCGAGGCGCACGATCATGGTTTGCGTCATGTGCGGCGGCAGGCCGGCTGCGATCGGCGTGCCCGGCGCCACGTAGTCTTGCGGAAACAGCACGCGGCGCAGCGCGATGTTGTTCTGGTCGTCGAGCAGCGTGAGTTCGATCGCCGGGTAGGCGAGCGCGACGTTAAAGCGGTTGCGCAGCGGCATGCGCAACTCGAGCTTATGCGGCCCGTCGACTTGCCGCAGATCGGACGGCTCGACCTGCAGACCGTCGATGTCGTGCGGCGCCGTGACCTGGCAACCGAGTTGCGCGCATACCTTCGTGTACAGCGCCTGGCTGCGCGGCATATAGACGAGCACCGTTTCGCGTTGCCACCATGCGAGCTGCGCCAGCAACGCGATGACGAGCAGTCCCGCCGCCACCGATCCGCCGATGATCCACGCAAGGCGGCGCGGCTCTGCAGGGCGGGTTTCCCGCACCACCGGGAACGGATCGGCGTCGTCGTTGACCGGCTGCACGGAGAACGGCTCGCCGTCCGGCGTGGCTGCCGCGCGTGCCGGGCCGCGCAGATCGAGATCGTCGTCGAAATGCGGGTGCGGATGCGTTGTGCCGAGGCCGGCCGCGCCTACGCCGGTCGTGCCGAAATGCGGTTCGTTGTCGGGGAATCCGTGGAAACTTGCCGACTCGTTCAGCACCGGTTCGTCGGGCTCGGAGCCGGGAGCGCGCTCTGTCTTATGCCAGACGCGCGGTGCTTCGTCGGCGGGCGGCTGCGTTGCTGGTTCGTTTGCCGGTTCGCTTGCCGGTTCCGTGTCATACGCGAACGGTTCGAGCGGTGCGTCCGCGAGCAGCGGTTCGTGATCGGCTGCAGCCGTCGGCGCGCTGCCTGCGGGCAAGCGCGGTTCCTTCGGCGCAGCACCCACTGCATCCGTTGCACCCGCTGCCGCCGATGGACCTGCGCCCACGTAGCGCGGCTGCGCCGAGACGTTCTCTGCGTTGTGCCTGAGGCGTTCCTCGAAGAGCGGCGTGGGTCTCGGCGCCCACGGGTCCCACGCTGAGGGGCTGAAATCCGCGCCGCTCGGGCGCACGCCCGCAAGCGCCTCCATGGCCGCGGCTGCGGAGACCTGTCTTGCAGTGGAGAAGTCGCCCGCTTCGCTGATGTCGTAGAGGCTGCCGGATGCATCGAATACTTCGTGGCACTGCCCACAGCGCACGAGCCCGCGACGCAGCGCGAGCTGCGCCGGTTGCAGGCGGAAAACGGTTTCGCAGAAGGGGCAGCGCGTTGCCAGAAGCATAGTGAGCCGGTTAGCCAGGAGGCCGTTGGTTGGACAATGCGCCTTATTCTAATGGCTTTCGCGACGCGTTCCCGTTAAGCATACCCAGCCTTCGTGTTCGCGCCATACGCCGATGTCGATCCACCGCGCGTACACCTGCGCGACTTCGTCGGCCTGGCGCGCCAGGATGCCGGACAATGTGATCCGTCCACCGGGTTTGACCTTCGACGACAGCATCGACGCCATCAGCTTGAGCGGATTGGACAGGATATTGGCGACCACAATCTCGAATTCACCGGTCGGACATTCGTCGGGTAAGCCGTAGGTGACTTCAGCGCGGTTGCGCTCGCTGTTGTGACGCGCCGACTCGACCGCTTGCGGGTCGATATCGATGCCGTACACCGGATTCGCGCCGCACTTTTTGGCGAGAATCGCGAGGATGCCGGAGCCGCATCCGTAGTCGAGCACGGACTGTCCGGGCTTCACCGATTGCTCCAGCCATTCCATGCACAAACGCGTGGTCGGATGGCTGCCCGTGCCGAACGCAAGGCCCGGATCGAGTTCGAGTATCAGCGCGTTCGGGTCCGGCGCGTCGTGCCACGACGGCACGACCCAGATCCGCTCGCCAATCGGAATCGGATCGAATTGCGACTGCGTGAGCCGCACCCAGTCCTGTTCCTCGACTTCACGCACGGTGAAAGGCGGCGCTGCGGCGAGACCGATTTCATTCGATGCCGCCGCGAGCAGCACCGCGGGATCATGCTCTTGCGCAAGCAGCGCGATCACGCGCGAATGCTGCCATGCGGTGCGGTCGGGCGTGAGACCGGGCTCGCCGAAGAGCGGCTGCTCATCGGGCGTGTCGGCGTCCGCATCTTCCACGGACACCGACAGCGCGCCCAACTCGAGCAGCGCGTCGGACAATTCCTCCGCGTGCTCGCGTGCCAGTTCGGCGACCAGTTCCCGGTAACTCATGACTTACGCTTCTTCCGGCGCGGCCTGCTGCTTCGCGGCCAACCGGTTCTCGAGGTAGTGAATGCTCGTGCCGCCTTCGACGAACTTCGCGTCGAGCATCAACTCGCGATGCAACGGGATGTTCGTCTGAATGCCTTCCACGACCATTTCCGACAGCGCGATGCGCATCCGCTTGATCGCCTGCTCGCGCGTCGCGCCGTAAGCGATCAGCTTGCCGATCATCGAATCATAGTTCGGCGGCACGAAATAGCCATTGTAAGCATGCGAATCGACGCGGATGCCGGGACCGCCCGGCATGTGCCACGACGTCAAACGTCCCGGCGACGGAATGAACTTGAACGGGTCTTCGGCGTTGATCCGGCATTCGATCGCGTGACCCTTGAAGACGATGTCGCGCTGACGGAACGCGAGCTTCTCGCCGGCCGCGATGCGGATCTGTTCCTGCACGATGTCGACGCCCGTGATCAGTTCCGTCACCGGGTGTTCGACCTGCACGCGCGTGTTCATTTCGATGAAGTAGAACTCGCCGTTTTCGTACAGGAACTCGAACGTACCCGCGCCAAGATAGCCCATCTTCTTGCAGGCGTCGGCGCAACGATCGCCGATCCGGTCGATCAGACGGCGCGCGATGCCCGGCGCCGGCGCTTCCTCGATCACCTTCTGGTGACGGCGCTGCATCGAGCAGTCACGCTCGCCGAGCCAGACCGCGTTCTTGAACGAATCGGACAGCACCTGAATTTCGATGTGCCGCGGGTTCTCCAGGAATTTCTCCATGTAGACCTGCGGGTTGCCAAACGCGCGGCCGGCTTCTTCGCGCGTCATGTTGACCGCGTTGACGAGCGCCGCTTCCGTGTGCACCACGCGCATGCCGCGGCCGCCGCCGCCGCCCGCCGCCTTGATGATGACCGGATAGCCGACCTGGCGCGCAATTTTCACGATCTCTTTCGGATCTTCGGGCAACGCGCCTTCCGAACCCGGCACGCAGGGCACGCCGGTTTTGATCATCGTTTGCTTGGCGGTCACCTTGTCGCCCATCATCCGGATCGTTTCCGGGCGCGGGCCGATGAAGGTGAAGCCGGACTGCTCGACACGCTCGGCGAAGTCGGCGTTCTCCGACAGGAAGCCGTAGCCGGGGTGGATCGCTTCGGCGTCCGTGACTTCCGCCGCGCTGATCAGCGCGGGCATGTTCAGATAGCTGAGATTCGAGGGCGCCGGGCCGATGCAGACCGCCTCGTCCGCGAGCTTCACGTACTTGGCTTCCTTGTCGGCTTCCGAATAGACGACGACCGTCTTGACGCCGAGTTCGCGGCAGGCGCGCTGGATACGAAGCGCGATCTCGCCGCGATTGGCAATGAGGATTTTTTCAAACATAGCGGGTTTTCGACTCATCAGTGGGCGCCGGGTTGTTCACAACACCGGCTGCCTCAGAAGATCGGATGCGCGCCGTGCCCAACGGGCGCCAGTAACGCAAGGGGCACAGCGAGCGCAACGGCATGCGCGCGGCAAGGCGCGGGTGCGCCGCCGCGGTGAGCCACTTAGCCGACCACGAACAGCGGCTGGCCGTATTCCACCGCCTGACCGTTTTCGACGAGGATTTCCTTCACGACGCCGGACTTGTCCGACTCGATTTCGTTGAGCAGCTTCATCGCTTCGATGATGCAGATCGTCTGGCCTTCCTTGACCGTATCGCCGACCTGGACGAACGGCTCGGCGCCCGGCGACGGCGCACGATAGAACGTGCCGACCATCGGCGACGTCACGACGTGGCCCTGCGGAGCGGCTGCCGCCGGCGTCGCCGGAGCGCCTGCCGCGGCGCCTGCGGCCGGAGCTTCGCCGCCGTTGGCCGGCGCACCCTGCGCGAACTGCTGCGGCGCGTACGAAGGGGACTGTTGCACGTAAACCGGCGGCGCATTCTTGACGATGCGCACCTTGCCTTCGCCCTCGGTCACTTCGAGTTCGGAGATGCCGGACTCCGAGACCAGGTCGATCAGAGTTTTCAGTTTACGTAGATCCATCAGGAAGCCCCTTTCAATGCGTGGAAGTGCCGGCGCGTGGGCGGCCGGCGCAAATTAGACGTGTTGTTGATTCAGCCGCGCGACGAACCGGCCGCCAGCCGGTCGAGCGCGAATTCGAGCGCGTATAGATAGCCCTTCCAGCCGAGACCGCAGATCACCCCTTCGGCCTGGTCGGAAAAATACGAGTGGTGCCTGAACGGCTCGCGGCGATGCACGTTCGACAGGTGAATCTCGACGAACGGAATACCGACGCCCGCCAGCGCGTCGCGAATCGCCACGCTGGTGTGCGTGTACGCGGCGGGATTGATCAGAATGAAATCGGTCTTTTCGGTGCGCGCGGACTGGATGCGATCCACGAGCGCGCCTTCGTGGTTGCTCTGGAACGACGCCAGTTCAACCCCGGCGTCCGCTGCGCGATCGGCGAGCGCCTGATCGATCTGCGGGAGCGTCACGCGGCCATAAACCTCGGGTTCCCGTGTGCCGAGAAGATTGAGGTTGGGGCCGTGCAGTACCAGCAGTCGCGTCATGGTCGCTTCTTTTTCCGTGGAATTGGGCGCACTTTAGCGCTGATTAGAGAAACTTGTCTAGTTTCCTGCACGGACGGCGCGTTGTGAGCGCTCTTTTGACGGCTGCGCGGCGGTTCAACTTCTCCCAATTCCGCGCGATTTCCGCGTAACTTCGCGCCTTTCCGCCGCAAACGGATGTCAAAAGATTAGGAAATTTACAGCGAGTCGAGCGTCTGTTTCAGCGCTTTTGGATCGATCTGGCCTAATTTTGTCGCGCGAATGTTGCCGTTGGCGTCGATGACTACGGTGAATGGCAGCCCGCCCGCCGTATTGCCGAAGGCCCGCGCGAGGTCGGCGCCGCCAAAGCCCGTCACGTAGACTGGATAGGCGACTTGCACCTTTTGCAGGAATGTCTGGACGTTTTTCTCCGAATCCACGCCAAGTCCGACGAACTGGATGCCTTTGCCCGCGTAGTCGCGCTGAAGTTGCGACAGCGCCGGCATTTCCTCGACGCAGGGGCCGCACCATGACGCCCAGAAGTTGACGACAATTGGCCGGCCCTTCAGCGCAGTTAGCGATTCGGGCTTGCCGTCGGCTGTCTTGACCGGCATCGCCCAAAACTGCGCCACGGCGCTTTCTTTTGACGCGGGCTGCGCTGTCTGCGCCACATCGCTCACGCCATCGCCCTCGTGGTGGCGGCCGTTCAGCCAGTGATTGGCCGCGACGCCGCTCGCGGCCGCGATCACGGCGACGAAAACGCCGAAGAGAATCCGTCTGGTGTTCATCATGCGTGTCTAGTTGGTGGAAGGTGCGACGCCGCCGCCGTCGAGCAGCAATTGAACCGCCTGCAGATTCGCGCGCGCCGTGCGTCCGCGCGCGTCGGCCTTGACCGCGCCGCGCAGGTCGTCTGATTGGTAAAGGGCGACGTGAACCCCGACGGGTTCGGCGTCGCGTCCTTCGCTCGCCGACCGCCACAGGAAGCTCAGCGTCTCGACGTAGCCGCGCCCGGCGAAATGGCGCGTCTCCGAAACGTCGTACTGAATGTTCGCGTTCAGAAAGTAGATGGCGACTTCCTTCGGGTCGTCGCAGAACAACTGAAGGTGAATGTCGGAATGCTCGCCGGCCGTGCCGCCGAGCACGGCGCCCGTCAGGTACGGATTGAACGGCGCGAGCCGCTCCATCCATTCGACCGCGATACGCCGCAGGCGCCGCAACAGCGCCGGCTGACTGTCGCCCTGGAAGAGCGACTGGTATTCGCGGATTTCTTCCTCGATCTGGTCGTTATCCGGCAGCCATTCGCCGGCGACGCGGCTTTCCCCGACCACCTGCCGGGCCGCTTTGCGCTTGGCCGTTGCGTAGTCGAGGCCGTCTTCCGCAATCAGGCGCGCGGCCGCGACCGCGATTTCCTCGCGCACGCGCTGCGGATCAAAATGTGATTTGCGAACCATTCGTCCATCATACTAGAGATTGATGACAGCCCTTTCCGGCGGCCCGGACCGCTGTGGGCGCGTGCCAGGGGCGTGCCGGGGCGGGCGAGCGCGCTTAGGTCTTCGGGAGGCGTCGGTTACAATAGCGACCTTTGTGGGCAGCCGTTTCGGCTGCTCCCCATCTCACGTCCCTCGCAGCAAAGCGCCGGCCGCCCGGCGTTTTTCTGGCCCCCTCGGGGTCGGGCGCCAAGCGCCGGGTGAGGGGCCTTCCAGGAAAAACGCCCGCGCGGCACGACAGGCTTATGCACATCCACATCCTCGGTATCTGCGGCACGTTCATGGGCGGTCTCGCGGTCCTCGCGCGCGGCGCGGGCCACACGGTGACGGGCTGCGACGCCGGCGTCTATCCGCCCATGAGCACGCAGCTCGAGGCGCAAGGCATCCGGCTGATCGAGGGCTACGACGCGGAGCAGTTGAACGGCCTGAACGCCGACCTGTTCGTGATCGGCAATGTGGTCACGCGCGGCAATCCGTTGATGGAAGCGATTCTCGACCGCGGCCTGCCGTATGTGTCGGGCCCGCAATGGCTCGGCGAACACGTGCTGAACGGCAAATGGGTGCTCGCCGTGGCCGGCACGCACGGCAAGACGACGACCACGTCCATGCTGACCTGGCTGCTGGAAGACGCCGGTCTGAACCCCGGCTTTCTGATCGGCGGCGTGCCGCTCAATTTCGGCGTGTCCGCGCGGCTCACGGATTCGAGCTTCTTCGTGATCGAGGCGGACGAATACGACACCGCCTTCTTCGACAAGCGCTCGAAGTTCGTCCACTACCGGCCGAAAACGGCCGTGCTGAACAACCTCGAGTTCGATCACGCCGACATCTTCCCGGATCTCGCCGCCATCGAGACGCAGTTCCACCATCTGATCCGCACCGTGCCGCGCATTGGCCGCGTCGTGACGAACGGTCGCGAAGACGCGCTGGAGCGCGTGCTGACGCGCGGCTGCTGGAGCGAAGTGGAGCGCTTCGGCGTGCAGGGCGGCTGGGAAACGCTGCCCGCGGAAGACGGCGTGCCCGTCGACGAACGCTTTGCCGTGTATCACAACGCCGAGCGTGTGGGCGTGGTCGAGTGGCAGGTGCAGGGCGAACATAACCGGATGAACGCGCTCGCCGCGATCGCCGCCGCGCGCCATGTCGGCGTGCCGCCGGCGCAGGCGGCGAAGTCGCTGGCGAGCTTTCGCAACGTGAAGCGGCGCATGGAAGTGCGCGGCAGCGTGGACGGCGTAACCGTCTACGACGACTTCGCTCATCATCCGACCGCGATCGAAACGACCGTGGCGGGCCTGCGCGCACGCGTGGGCCGCGACAACACGCGCATTCTCGCGGTGCTCGAGCCGCGCTCGAACACGATGAAGCTCGGCGTGATGAAAGCGCAATTGCCCGCCAGTCTCGCCGACGCCGATCTGGTGTTCGGCTACGGCGCGCCGAGCGGCCGCGACGCGCTCGGCTGGAACCTGGGCGAAGCACTCGCGCCGCTCGGCGCCAACGCGCAAGCCTTCGACAATCTCGACGCGCTCGTCAAAGCGGTAGTGCATGCGGCGCGCCCCGGCGACCAAATCCTGGTGATGAGCAACGGCGGCTTCGGCGGCGTGCATCAGAAACTGCTCGACGCCCTTTCCGCGCGAGGCGCCACGTGATCCTTTATCTGCACGGCTTCCGCTCGTCGCCGAATTCGTTCAAGGCGCGCCTGCTGGCGGCGCGCCTTGTCGAACTGGGTCGCAGCGACGAATGGTGCTGCCCGATGCTGCCGGTTTCACCCTCCGAGACGATTGCGCTCGCGGAGTCGCTAGTGGCCGCTGCCGGCACGCAGCGCGTGACCGTGATCGGCAGTTCGCTCGGCGGCTACTTCGCCACGTATCTGGCGGAAAAGCACGGCTGGCCGGCCGTGCTGCTGAACCCGGCGGTCGTGCCGCAACGCGACCTGAGCGCCTATCTCGGCGAGCAGCCGTTGTGGCATGGCGGCGGCAGCATCGTCGTCGAGCCACATCATCTTGACGAATTGCGGGCGCTGAGTGTGACGTCCATCACGCGCCCCGAACGTTATTATTTGCTGGCCGCGACCGGCGACGAAGTGCTCGACTACCGCGAAATGCTCGCGCACTATCCGGGCGCGCGCACGACGCTGATCGAGGGCAGCGACCACGCGATCAGCGAGTTCGCCGATTATGTCGACGACGTACTGGCGTTTTGCGACGCCGAAGACGTCGAGCCGCCTGCGCCGCGCGAAGCAGCTTGAGCAATAGCCGGACTTAACCAGAGTTAGCCAGACATAGCGAACGCCTGGCCGGGTCGAAGCCGAACGTAGCCGGCGCGATCCAGAAAGCGGACCGCGCGGCAGCAGAAGCGCTGCCCGCCATCAGATTCATGCCGCACAGATTCATGCCGCATGCGCGCCTCGCGCGCGGCGGACCCACCATCACGAACACGTTGCCGTGCCGCGCACGCCGGCGGATGCAAGTCAGACGAGAGTATTGAGTGAACGTTTTCTTCGAGGAATCGGGCAGTTTCAAGGCCGGCAGCGTGCTGTCGCGCCAGGGCGATGCGTTTCAGGTCGAGTTGCCGGGCGGCCGCCGCGCCAAGGTGCGCGCCAAGGATGTGCTGATCGAGTTCGACAAGCCAGGCGCGGCCGAGTTAATGCAGGAAGCAGACGCCGTCGCGCAGGACATCGATCTCGACTTCCTGTGGGAATGCGCGCCCGACGACGAGTTTCCGTTCGCCACGCTCGGCGCGGAATATTTCGGCGAGCGTTTCGGTCCGACCGAACGCGCGGCGCTGGTGCTGCGCATGCATGGCGCGCCGGTGTATTTCCGTCGCAAGGGCCGCGGCATGTATCAGCGCGCGCCGCAGGAGCAGCTCAAGATGGCGCTCGCCGGCCTCGAGCGCAAGCGGCAGCAGGCGCTCATCCAGCAGGGCTACGAGGAAGAGCTGAAGGCCGGCCGTTTGCCCGAGGCGTTCACCGGCAAGACGGCGCTCGCGTTGCTGACCAAGCCCGACAAGAACACCATCGAGTACAAGGCGCTCGAAGCCGCCGCGGCCGCGCGCGGCATTTCGCAGGCGCGGCTGATGCTGGAATGCGGCGCGATTCCGTCGGCGCGTGCGCTGCACGAGGCCAGATTCCTCGCCGAGTTTTTCCCGCACGGCACCGGCTTTCCGCCGGTCACGCTCGGCAGCTTGCCGGACGATTTGCCGGAAGCCAACGTGCAGGCATTCTCGATCGACGACATCACGACCACTGAAATCGACGATGCGTTCTCCGTCGAGCATCTCGCGGACGGCCGCGTGCGGATCGGCGTGCACATCGCCGCGCCGGCGCTCGGCATTCAGCGCGGCGACGAGGTCGATGCGATTGCGCGCACGCGTCTGTCGACGGTTTATATGCCGGGCGACAAGATCACGATGCTGCCCGACAGTGTCGTCGATGCGTTCACGCTTGCCGAGGGCGGTTTGCGTCCCGCGCTGTCGCTCTATGTGATCGTCAATCGCGAGACGCAGGAAATCGTCGCGAGCGAAACCCGCGCCGAGCGTGTGTTCGTGAAGAACAATCTGCGTCACAACACGCTCGACGAACTCGTCACCGAAGAAGCGCTCGCCGCCGGAACGGGCGAGTATCCGCACAAGGAAGACATCGCGGTGTTGTGGCCGTTCGCGCAGGCGCTGTTCGAAAAGCGTCAGGCCGCGCGCGCGGGCTACGGTCTGCGCCGCGAGGTGCAGCGCAATACCGACTTCAACTTCTACGTCGAAGGCGAACACATCACGATTACGCCGCGCCGGCGCGGTTCGCCGCTCGACACGATCGTCGCCGAACTGGCGATTCTCGCGAATTCGTCGTGGGGCGCGTTCCTGCACGATCACGGCGTGCCGGGCATCTATCGCACGCAGCGCGCGTTCGGAGCGCCGACCGGCCCCAAGCGCACGCGCATGCAGACCAATGCCGCGCCGCACGAAGGGCTCGGCGTCACGCAGTACGCGTGGAGCACGTCGCCGCTGCGCCGTTACGTCGACCTGGTGAATCAGTGGCAGTTGCTCGCGTGCGTGCAGCATGGCGTGACCGCCAAGCTGGCCGCGCCGTTCAAGCCGAAAGACGCCGATCTGTTCGCCGTCGTGCAAGGTTTCGACGATACGTATACCGCGTACGCCGATCATCAGCGTCGCATGGAATATTTCTGGTGCCTGCGCTGGTTGAAGCAGGAGAACAGGAAGCAGGTGGTGGCGTCGGTGGTGAAGGGCGATCTCGTGCGGCTCGAAGAGATTCCGTTGCTGCTGCATGTGCCGGGGCTCGGCGTGCATGCACGCGGCACGCGCCTGCAGATGGAAGTGATGTCGATCGACGAATTGACTGTCGAGGCGTCCGTGCGTCTTCTGCATGTGCTCGACGCGCCTACTGTGACGAGCGGCAGCGAAGCGGAAGAAGCGGACGAGACGGACGAAGGCGAAGAAGAGGAAATCGTCGAGGCATCGGACGAAAGCGCCGAGAGCGAAGCCGAGGCGCAAGCCGAAGCGGATGCCGAAGGCGATTCCAATGCGAACGATGCTTCGGGCAGCGAAGGTTCGTCGAATGCCGACGCCGGGCAGCACATCACGGAACCCGGACGATGAGCGCGGCAGAAACGAAAGACCGTTACGCGGTGATCGGCAATCCGGTCGGCCATAGCAAATCGCCGTTCATTCACGGCCGCTTTGCCGCGCAGACGGGCGAGGCGCTCGAATACGGCGCGTTGCTCGCGCCGGTGGATGCTTTCGTGCCGCACGTGCGCGCCTTTATCGACGCGGGCGGCCGCGGTCTCAACGTGACAGTGCCGTTCAAGCTCGACGCGCACGCTTTCGCCGACAGCCTCTCGCCGCGCGCGGCCGCTGCCGGCGCGGTGAATACGTTGCGCGTCGATTCGAGCGGCATCTACGGCGACAACACCGATGGCTTCGGGCTCGTGCGCGACATCGAAGTGAATCTCGGCGTGCCGCTGAAGGGCGCGCGCGTTCTGCTGCTTGGCGCCGGCGGCGCCGCGCGCGGCGTGGTGCTGCCGATGCTCGAGCGCGCGCCGCATACGCTCACCATCGTCAACCGGACGGCCGAGAAGGCCGAGGCGCTGGTCGCGCAGTTCGCGCAAGCCGCGAGTGACGCCGCTTGCCGTCTGAGCGGCGGCAACGCGCGCGCGATCGAGGCGGGCGCTTACGACGTGATCGTCAACGCGACGGCGGGGAGTCTCGAAGCGTCGTTGCCGGAGTGCGACGAGCGCGCGTTCGGCAGCGGCACGCTTGCCTACGACATGATGTACGGCGCGCATCCGACCGTCTTCATGGAGCACGCGGCGAAGCTCGGCGCGCGCGGCGCCGATGGTCTCGGCATGCTCGTCGAGCAGGCAGCCGAATCGTTTTACGTCTGGCGCGGCGTGCGGCCCGACGGCGCGCCTGTGCTCGCCGAACTGCGCGCGTTGTTGACGGCGCCGTCGCACGCCTGACGCGCGCATCCGTCACACCTGCATTCACACGAGGCCCCTCACTACGATGACAGCAACGCGGCGCGCGAGCCGGGCGAGTCCGGCGCGATGGATCGTTTATCTTGTCGCCGTGCTGGTGTTCGCGTGGCTCGCGACGCAGCTGTTTTACTTCGCGCAGATCGCGGTGTGGAACTATGTGAATCCGCGCTCGACGGCTTATATGCGCTCGGATGCGTGGCGCTTGTCGCGAGAGAGGCCCGATCTTTCGATGCAGCATACGTGGGTGCCGTATGAGCAGATTTCGCGCAATCTGAAGCGGGCGATCATTGCCTCCGAAGACGCGAACTTCGTCACCAACAACGGCTACGAAACGGACGCGATTTTGCAGGCGTGGGAGCGCAACAAGTCGAAGGGCAAGATTGTGCGCGGCGGCTCTACGATCACGCAGCAATTGGCGCGCAACCTGTTTTTATCGCGTGAGAAGAGTTATATCCGCAAGGGGCAGGAGTTGATTGTCACGTGGATGCTGGAGACCTTGATGGACAAGGAGCGCATCTTCGAGATCTATCTGAATTCCGTCGAGTGGGGCAATGGTGTGTATGGCGCCGAGGCGGCGGCGCGTTATTACTATAAGACGTCGGCGAGTGCACTGAGTGCCGCGCAGTCGGCGCGGTTGGCGGTTATGCTGCCGCAGCCCAGGTATTTTGATGAGCATCGGGGGTCCAGGTATCTTTCGCAGAGGTCGCGGGTGATTGGGCGGAGGATGGGGGCGGCTGAGTTGCCCGAATAGTTATGCCTGTGGCGCTCTTGTTTACCCTTTGGCCTTTCGTTGAATTCGTTGTGGTCTATTTGTGTTGTCCCTGGCTTGCTTTGGCCTTTCCTTGATTTCATGGTGGTCTATTGGCGTTGCCCCTGTGCGGGGCGGCACTCACTTTCTTTGCCGCCGCAAAGAAAGTGAGTGCCGCCCCGCACAGGGGCAACGCAAATAGACCACCGCGAAATCAAGGAAAGGCCAAAGCGAGCGAGTGGGACCCACTTATAAGCCACCGGTGTGAGCCCGCTTTCTTTGCTTACTTTCTTTGCGGCGGCAAAGAAAGTGAGTGCCGCCCCGCACAGGGGCAACGCGAATAGACCACCGCGAATTCAAGGAAAGGCCAAGACACGAACCCAACCCAACAACCAAACCAAGCCCACGGCAACCCAAATCCCATTATCTGACCACTCCAATCACATATTGGAGCTTTCTCAAAAACACCCCTACAATCCAGACCAACAAGCAGACACGTCTGCGCCAGCAAAAAAAAACCGGAGACAAAGCCCAACCATGCCTAGCCAAACCACCTGGCAGCACCGCCGCGCCCGCAGCGTCGCGCGCACTCAAGGCCCGCTCTCCGGCCCCGCGCTGTAAGCGCAGAAACCACGAAAAGCGAATCGCCATGAACAAAGCGATGCCGAATCACGCCGAGAGCGCTGCCGAAGCCGAACTGACGCCGCGCGCCGACCACGCGTCGAGCCCCGCGCCGCGCGCCTCGGCGACCGCCGCGAAAGCGCCACGCCCCCCGGCCACCGCCGCCAAAGCCCCCCGCGCCGCCGCGCAACCCACCATCGTCAACGAAATTGCGTTGCCGAGCACGCTGCTCGACATCACGCCGCAACAGGCCGGCACGCAGACGCTCCTGCGCGGTCTCGCGATTCTCGAGGCGGCCGCCGCCGGCGTGCGCGATCTGCGCACCTTCGGCGCGGCGCTCGGCACGACGCGCAGCACCACGCATCGGCTGGTGAGCAGCCTCGTGCAGGCGCGCTACCTGCGCCAGGTGCAAGGCGGTTATCTGCTCGGCCCCAAGCTGATCGAACTCGGCACCATCGCGCTCGAGCAGATGCCGCTCACCGCGGTCGCTCGTCCGCATCTGGAATCGCTCGCGGAACAGACGCTCGACACGATTCACCTCGGCGTGCGCGACGGCGACGACGTGCTGTACATCGACAAAATCCCCGGCACGCGCGGCCTCGAAATGCGCTCGCGCGTCGGTCACCGGATGCCGCTCGCGTCGACGGGCATCGGCAAGGCCATGATGCTCGACCTCAAGCCCGAGCTCTGGCAGTCGCTGTTCGACGCGTCGCGCCGCGCGCTCGCCAGCGTCACGTTCAAGCCCGATAACCGTCCGGACGCGCAGACCTTCATGCAGCGCATGACGAACTACGCGGCCGGCGGCTACACGTTCGACCTCGAGGAAAACGAAGCGTCGATTCGCTGCGTCGCGGCTCCCGTGCGCGACGCGTCGGGCGCGATCGTCGCGGCGCTGTCGGTGGCGAGCACGATTCCCTATATGTCGCTCGAACGCATGGACGAACTGATTCCGGTCGTGCAGCGCGAAGCGCGCGCGATCTCCGAAGAACTCGGCTGGCGCGCCCCGCAACCCACCACCCGCAGGATCAAGCGATGAAACAGGCGGGTTCTCCCACACCGTCGGACGCGCAACTCGCAGCCGGCGCCGGAGCCGATGCACGAGCCGACGCCGGAGCCGACGCACGAGTCGAAGCCGGAGCCGACACACAAGCCGGCACACAAGCCGCCAGTCACGCAGCACTGATCGCGCTCGACTGGGGCACGACGTCGCTGCGCGCGTATCTCTACGACGCGGCCGGCAACGTGCTCGCGACGCGCGCATCGACGGCCGGCATCATGAACCTGCCGCGCAGCGCGGAACACGGCGGCTTCGACGCGGCTTTCGAGGACGCCTGCGGCGCCTGGCTCGGCGCCGCGCCCGCCACGCCGGTCATCGCGGCGGGCATGGTCGGCAGCGCGCAAGGCTGGCTCGAAGCGCCTTATGTCGATGCACCCGCGAACGCGGACGCGCTCGCCGCCGGCATCGTG
This sequence comes from Paraburkholderia sp. OAS925, assembly GCF_040543975.1. Classification (NCBI taxonomy): domain Bacteria; kingdom Pseudomonadati; phylum Pseudomonadota; class Betaproteobacteria; order Burkholderiales; family Burkholderiaceae; genus Paraburkholderia; species Paraburkholderia sp. OAS925. Next base: position 3,997,383 of record NZ_JBEUNO010000001.1, on the reverse strand, counting down.
CGCGTCGAGGCGGCCTGCGGCGCGACGCTGAACATCGTGCCCGGCGTGCTGCAACGCGGCGAGCTGCCCAACGTGATGCGCGGCGAGGAAACGCAAATATTCGGCGCGCTAGGCCAGGATCTGGATAACGCCGATAGCGCCGATAGCGCCGATAGCGCCGATAGCGCCGATAGCACCGATAGCACCGATAGCACCGACACCAGCAAGCGCGCGCTCATCGGCTTGCCCGGCACGCACGCGAAGTGGGCAGTCGTGCAGGCGGGCCGCATCGAACGTTTTCATACGTTCATGACCGGCGAAGTATTCGGCGCGCTGCGCGAACACACCATTCTCGGCCGCACGATGGTCACGCCCGATCGTCCGGATACCGAAGCGTTTTTGCGCGGCGTGAAAATCGCGCGGGACAAGGGCCAGGCGGGCATGCTCGCCACGGTCTTCAGTTCGCGCACGCTCGGGCTCACCGGGCAACTTTCGCGCGAGCAGCAGCCGGACTATCTGTCCGGCTTGCTGATCGGGCATGAACTGGCCGGCCTCGAAGCCGTGCTCGCGCAGCAGCAGAGTTCGCTCGCAGGCCAAAGCCTGCGCCTCATCGGTAACGAAGCGCTGTGCGAACGCTATCGCGTCGCGCTCGCGCAGTTCGGCTGCACGCAGGCCGAGCTCGTCAGGCAGGCGACAGAGCGCGGCTTGTGGCGCGTCGCCTCGCAGGCGGGGCTCGTCAAGCCGGCCGCCCACGCGGCGCGGGCCGGTTAAGCGGCCACGCCGTCATCCACGAAACAGGGAAACGACATGCAACCTCACATCAATCTGCCCGCTCCGTACATGCCGCACGCGGGTCTGATCGCGGCGTTCGAGGCATGTCCGCTGATCGCGATCATGCGCGGCGTGACGCCCGCCGATGCGGCCGAGCAGGGTCAGGCGCTGTACGAAGCGGGCTTTCGCATCGTCGAAGTGCCGTTGAATTCGCCGCAGCCGTTCGACAGCATCGCCGCGATCCGCAAGGCGCTGCCCGCCGATGCGATCGTCGGTGCGGGCACGGTGCTGCATCCGAGCTTCGTCAAGGACGTGAAGTCGGCCGGCGGCGAACTGATCGTCATGCCGCATAGCGATTCGGAAGTGATCAGCGCCGCGAAAGCGCAAGGCATGGCTTGCTCGCCGGGCGTCGCGACGCCGACCGAGGCGTTCATCGCGCTCAAGCACGGCGCCGACGTGCTGAAGATGTTCCCCGCCGAGCAGCTCGGCTGCCAGGTCGTGAAAGCATGGCGCGCGGTGATCGCGGCGCAGGTGCCGCTGGTGCCCGTCGGCGGCATCACGCCGGACAACATGGGGCCGTTTCTCAGCGCGGGCGCGAATGGCTTCGGGCTCGGTTCGGCGCTGTACAAGCCGGGTCAGAGCGCGGCCGTGACGGCGTCGCACGCGAAGGCGTTCATCAACGGTTTGCGCGTGGCGCGCGCAGGTGCGAAGAAATGACACGGCTCGCCGGCAAAGTCGCTTTGGTGACGGGCGCAGGCCGCGGCATCGGCGCGGCGATCGCGCTTGCGTTTGCACGCGAGGGCGCGGCGGTCGCGCTCGCCGAACTCGACATCGACACGGCGCGGCAAACGGCTTTGCAGATCGCATCTGAAACGGGCGCGCGCGTGTTGGCCGTGCATACCGACGTGACGCAGTCGGCTTCGGTTCAGCACGCCGTGAGCGAGGCGGAACGCGCGCTCGGACCCGTCGACGTGCTGGTGAACAACGCGGGCATCAACGTATTTTGTGACCCGCTCACCATGACCGACGACGACTGGCGCCGCTGCTTCGCGGTCGATCTCGACGGTGTGTGGAACGGGTGCCGCGCGGTGCTGCCGGGCATGGTCGAGCGCGGCGCGGGCAGCATCGTGAATATCGCGTCGACGCATTCGTTCAAGATCATCGCGGGCTGCTTTCCGTATCCGGTCGCGAAGCATGGCGTGATTGGGCTCACGCGCGCGCTCGGCATCGAATACGCGCCGCGCAACGTGCGTGTGAACGCGATCGCGCCGGGCTACATCGAGACGCAACTGGCGCACGACTGGTGGAACGAACAGCCGGACCCGGCCGCCGCGCGACAGGCGACGATCGATTTGCAGCCGATGAAGCGCATCGGCCGTCCGGAAGAAGTGGCGATGACGGCGGTGTTCCTTGCGTCGGATGAAGCGCCGTTTATCAACGCCACCTGCATCACCGTGGACGGCGGGCGCTCGGTGCTGTATCACGACTGAGCCGTGAAAGAAGGGCGCAACAGAACAACGCAAAAGAACAACGCAGTAAAAAAGAAAAACGCAGCACCGTTTCACCGGACGACGCGCTGGCCGCGTGTGTCACAACCGGTACAAGAAGACGCGGCCGATACCTTCTCGTTATCAATTAGTCAGGAGACACACAACATGAAACGCAGAATATTCCTCACGCTGGCAGCAGCGGCGGCGGGTGTGCTTTTCAACGCAACCGCCGCTCAAGCCGCCGATCCGGTCAAGATCGGTTTTCTCGTGAAGCAGCCGGAAGAACCGTGGTTCCAGGACGAATGGAAGTTCGCCGAAATGGCCGCCAAGGAAAAGGGCTTCACGCTCGTGAAGATCGGCGCGCCGTCGGGCGAGAAAGTGATGAGCGCGATCGACAACCTGTCGGCGCAAAAGGCACAGGGCTTTGTGATCTGCACGCCTGACGTCAAGCTCGGACCGGGCATCGTCGCCAAAGCGAAGGCCGACGGCCTGAAGATGATGACCGTGGACGACCGTCTCGTCGACGGCGCGGGCAAGCCGATCGCGTCGGTGCCGCACATGGGCATCTCGGCGTACAACATCGGCAAGCAGGTCGGCGACGGCCTCGCAGCCGAAATCAAGAAGCGCGGCTGGGACATGAAGGATGTCGGTGCAATCGACGTCACTTACGAACAGCTGCCGACCGCGCATGACCGCACGAGCGGCGCCACCGACGCACTGCTCGCCGCCGGCTTCCCGAAGGCCAACGTGATCGCCGCGCCGCAAGCGAAGACCGACACGGAAAACGCGTTCAACGCCGCCAACATCGCGCTCACGAAGAACCCGCAGTTCAAGCACTGGGTGGCTTACGCGCTGAACGACGAAGGCGTGCTCGGCGCGGTGCGCGCAGCGGAAGGCCGCGGCTTCAAGGCGGACAACATGATCGGCATCGGCATCGGCGGTTCGGATTCGGCATTGAACGAGTTCAAGAAGCCGAACCCGACTGGCTTCTTCGGCACGGTCATCATCAGCCCGAAGCGTCACGGCGAGGAAACCTCCGCGCTGATGTACGACTGGATCACGCAAGGCAAGGCACCGCCGCCGCTCACGCTGACGACCGGCATGCTGGCGACGCGTGAGAACGTCGGCGAAGTGCGCGAGAAGATGGGTCTGGCTTCGAAGTAAGCCGCTTTGAACGCAGTTCGATGAAGTGAATCGCCGGCGCGTCGGTTGAAATACGACGCGCCGGCAATAGCCATAGAACACCAGTAGTCCAGACATGCCGCGCCTTTGCAAAGACTGGAAGGCCGGCAACGCAGGGCAAGGCTGTTCGAATGAAACAGCGAGGAGGCGAAGTGTCAGCGACGCTACGTTTTGACAATATCGGCAAGGTTTTTCCAGGCGTGCGCGCGCTCGACGGTGTGTCCTTCGACGTCAACGTCGGCCAGGTGCACGGCCTGATGGGCGAGAACGGCGCAGGGAAATCGACCCTGCTCAAGATACTCGGCGGTGAATATCAGCCCGACTCGGGCCGCGTGATGATCGACGGCAAGGAAGTGCGCTTTACGAGCGCGGCTTCGTCGATCGCGGCCGGCATAGCGGTGATTCACCAGGAACTGCAATACGTGCCCGACCTCACGGTCGCGGAAAATCTGCTGCTTGGCCAGTTGCCGAATTCGTTCGGCTGGGTCAAGAAGCGCGATGCGAAGCGTTTCGTGCGCGAACGTCTCGAGGCAATGGGCGTCGCGCTCGATCCGGACGCGAAGCTGCGCAAGCTCTCCATCGCGCAACGGCAGATGGTGGAAATCTGCAAGGCGCTGCTGCGCAACGCGCGCGTGATCGCACTCGACGAACCGACGAGTTCGCTCTCGCATCGCGAGACGGAAGTGCTGTTCAAGCTGGTGCGCGATCTGCGCGCCGACAACCGCGCAATGATCTACATCTCGCATCGCATGGACGAGATTTACGAGCTGTGCGACGCATGCACGATCTTCCGCGACGGGCGCAAGGTGGCTTCGCATCCGACGCTCGAAGGCGTGTCGCGCGACACCATCGTCAGCGAAATGGTCGGGCGTGAAATTTCGGACATCTACAACTATTCGCCGCGGCCGCTCGGCGAAGTGCGCTTCGCGGCGAAGGCCATTGAAGGTCACGCGCTTTCGCAGCCGACCAGCTTCGAAGTGCGGCGCGGCGAGATTGTCGGCTTCTTCGGACTAGTGGGCGCGGGCCGCAGCGAACTGATGCATCTCGTGTACGGCACCGAGCACAAGAAGGGCGGCGAACTGCTGCTCGACGGCAAGCCGATTCGCGTAAAGAGCGCGGGCGAAGCGATCCGTCACGGCATCGTGCTGTGTCCGGAAGACCGCAAGGAAGAAGGCATTGTCGCGATGGCGACCGTGTCGGAGAACATCAACATCAGTTGCAGGCGGCATTACTTGCGCGCGGGCATGTTCCTCGACCGCAAGAAAGAGGCCGAAACCGCGGACCGTTTCATCAAGCTGCTGAAGATCAAGACGCCGAGCCGTCGACAGAAAATCCGCTTCCTGTCGGGCGGCAATCAGCAGAAGGCGATCCTGTCGCGCTGGTTGGCCGAGCCCGATCTGAAGGTGGTGATTCTCGATGAACCGACGCGCGGCATCGACGTCGGCGCGAAGCACGAGATCTATAACGTGATCTATCAGCTCGCCGAACGCGGCTGCGCGATTGTGATGATCTCGTCGGAATTGCCTGAAGTGCTGGGTGTATCGGACCGCATCGTCGTGATGCGCCAGGGCCGCATTTCCGGCGAGCTCGCGCGCAACGACGCAACGGAACAAGCGGTGTTGAGCCTCGCGTTGCCGCAAAGCTCGACCGCACTGCCAGCAAGCGCCGCTCAACAGGCGGCCTGAACATCATTTGGACGCAAGTCCGCAACCCGTGAGGAACGGGAGGAGTCTTCAAATGCAAGCTAGAGAAAACCTCGCGCAACAGGCCGCCAAGAGCGCCGCCGAAGCGCTGATTCCGCAGACGAGCGACAAGGCGAAGTGGTGGCAGCAGATCACCGAGTACAGCCTGATCCTGATCTTCGTCGTGATGTTCGTGACGATGTCGCTGACCGTCGATCACTTCTTCTCGATCGAGAACATGCTCGGCCTCGCGCTGTCCATTTCGCAGATCGGCATGGTCGCGTGCACGATGATGTTCTGCCTCGCGTCGCGTGACTTCGACCTGTCGATCGGTTCGACGGTCGCGTTCGCCGGCGTGTTGTGCGCGATGGTATTGAACGCCACCGACAACACGTTTATCGCGATCGTCGCGGCAGTCGCGGCGGGTGCGGTGATCGGTTTCGTCAACGGCGCGGTGATCGCTTATCTGCGCATCAATGCGCTGATTACCACGCTCGCGACGATGGAAATCGTGCGCGGCCTCGGCTTCATCGTGTCGCATGGTCAGGCGGTCGGTGTGTCGTCGGATACGTTCATCGCGCTCGGCGGTCTCAGCTTTTTCGGCGTCTCGCTGCCGATCTGGGTCACGCTGCTGTGCTTCATCGTGTTCGGCGTGATGCTCAATCAGACCGTGTATGGACGTAACACGCTTGCCATCGGCGGCAATCCGGAAGCGTCGCGTCTTGCGGGTATCAACGTCGAACGCACGCGCGTCTACATCTTCCTGATCCAGGGCGCGGTGACCGCGCTCGCCGGTGTGATTCTGGCTTCGCGGATCACCTCCGGTCAGCCGAACGCCGCGCAAGGCTTCGAGCTGAATGTGATCTCGGCGTGCGTGCTCGGCGGCGTGTCGCTGCTCGGCGGACGCGCGACGATTTCGGGCGTCGTGATCGGTGTGCTTATCATGGGCACGGTCGAGAACGTGATGAACCTGATGAACATCGACGCGTTCTATCAGTACCTCGTGCGCGGCGCGATCCTGCTCGCCGCCGTGCTGCTCGACCAGTTGAAGAACCGCGGATCGCGGGATTAATCCACTCGCTCTAAAAGGAATCGAACGATGTCGTCTCCGGCCAACGCAAACGAGCGCCTCGCGAACAACGTATTCGCGCGCTACCCGAGTCTTGTCGACCGCACGGTGCTGATCACGGGCGGCGCGACCGGCATCGGCGCATCGTTCGTCGAGCATTTCGCGGCGCAAGGCGCGCGCGTCGCGTTCTTCGATATCGACGCGACGGCGGGCGAAGCGCTCGCCGACGAACTCGGCGACTCGAAGCACAAGCCGCTGTTCCTGCCGTGCGATCTGACGGACATCGACGCGCTGCAAAAAGCCATCGCCGATGTCAAAGCCGCGCTCGGCCCGATCGAGGTGCTCCTGAACAACGCGGCGAACGACAAGCGCCACACGATCGGCGAAGTCACGCGCGAGTCTTTCGACGCGGGCATCGCGGTGAATATCCGTCATCAGTTCTTCGCGGCGCAGGCGGTGATGGAGGACATGAAGGCGGCGCAGAGCGGCTCGATCATCAACCTCGGTTCGATCAGCTGGATGCTGAAGAACGGCGGCTATCCGGTGTACGTGATGTCGAAATCCGCGGTGCAGGGTTTGACGCGCGGTCTTGCACGCGATCTCGGCCACTTCAACATTCGCGTGAATACGCTGGTGCCGGGCTGGGTGATGACGGAGAAGCAGAAGCGTCTGTGGCTCGACGACGCGGGACGCCGTTCGATCAAGGAAGGCCAGTGCATCGACGCGGAACTCGAGCCCGCCGACCTCGCGCGCATGGCGCTCTTCCTCGCCGCCGACGACAGTCGCATGATCACCGCGCAGGACATCGTCGTGGATGGAGGCTGGGCGTGACGGCGAGCGTGGACGTGCGTGCTCCTGCGCACGCGCCGCGCGCGGCGCTTCTCGTCGACAGCAAGTGCACGTTGGGCGAGGGCGCGACGTGGTGCGCGACAACCGGCCGCTTCTACTGGACCGATATCGAAGGCGCACGCCTGTGGCGCTACGATCCGCGCGACGGCCGCAGCATGTCGTGGACGATGCCTGAGCGCCTCGCCACCTTCGCGCTGTGCGCCGATCCTCATTACCTGCTGCTCGGCCTCGCGTCGCGGCTCGCGTTCTTCGATCTCGCGACCGGCGAGACGCGCCATATCGTCGATGCGGAGCCTGGTCGGAACACGCGGGTGAACGACGGCCGCTGCGATCGGCAGGGGCGTTTTGTGTTCGGCACGAAAGACGAAGGCTCGCCGTTGCGCGCGATCGGCGGGTTTTACCGGCTCGATCGTGATTTGACGCTGGAGCGCTTGCCGTTGCCCGCGCCCGCCATTTCGAACAGCATCGCGTTCAGTCCCGACGGCGCGACGATGTACTACTGCGATTCGCCGACGCGTGAGATTCGCGCCTGCGACTACCTGGCGGACGGCGGCATCGCCAACGACCGCGTGTTCGCGCGCCTCACCGATGCAACCGGCGAGCCGGACGGCTCGACCGTCGATCGCGACGGCGGCTTGTGGAACGCGCAATGGGGCGGCGCGCGCGTCGTGCGCTACGGCGCCGACGGCGTCGAGACGGAGCGCGTCGACGTGCCCACGGTGCAGCCGAGCTGCGTCGCGCTGGGCGGCGCGCAGTTGGGCACGCTGTACATTACGAGCGCGCGCGTCGGTCTCGACGCAGCCGCGCTCGCGGGCGACTCGCGCGCCGGCGGCGTGTTTATCGCGACGCCCGCGCGGCGTGGTTTGCCGGAGCCGGTTTTTGCAGGCGCGCCGGCGTAGGGAAGTGTGACGCCGCGTCGCTTGCGACGGGGCGGTGCAGCGGTGCAGAACCTAGACAGCAGCGGCGAGTCCGATGCAAGGTGTCGATGCCGATGTCGCGACATCGCGCATGAACGCCGGCAACGAAGCCGCGCAGCAACCAGAGTTCGGACCAGAGGCGACCGGTTCAAGAAAATCGCCCGACAGCATCCGTCAGCCATGACGGCAACGTGCAAGCCTCTCGAAGGAGCAGATATGACTGTTGCGAACCCTGTTTCCGCCTTTTCCCAGAACGCTCAGAACTCACCCGGCGCGCAGAGCCGGCGCTCGCGGCTCGCGGCCGCGGCCAATCCGGTGCTGGCGGGGCCGAGCACATCGGCAGTGGCAGTCGGTGAGACTTCGGCCGGCGATGTCGCGTGCGTCACGCTCGCCAATGCGCAGTTGCGGCTCGACGTCGCGCCGACGCTCGGCGGCGGCATCACGCGCTTCGACTGGCGCGACGACGGCGCGCTCACGCCGATCTTCCGGCGCTGCCGCCACGTCGCCGCCGACACGCAGCCGAACGAACTCGCCTGTTATCCGCTGCTGCCGTACTCGAACCGTATCGGCGGCGGACATTTCAATGTCGCGGGACGGCGCGTCGACGTGGCGCGCAATTGCGCCGACGAGCCTTTCCCGATTCATGGCGACGGCTGGCAGTCCGCGTGGCAAGTCGCCGATTCGGACCGCGAGTACGTGCGGCTCACGCTCGATCGGCGGGACGGCAAGCCGTACGCGTTTCGTGCGGCGCAGACGTATAAGCTCGACGGGCCGTCGCTCGTCATCACGCTCGAAATCGAAAACGCGGGCCGCGAGGCTTTGCCGTTCGGCCTCGGCGTGCATCCGTTTTTCGTGCGCGATGCGGACACCGAGTTGTCGGCGGCGGCGGGCGGTCTGTGGCTCGCCGGCGACGACTGGCTGCCGGTTCGTCACGTACAGGCGCCGCCGGCGTGGCAGTTCGGCGTGGCGTATCCGTTGCCGGAGACCATCGTCAATCATGCGTTCACGGGCTGGAGCGGGCAGGCGGCTGTGGTCTGGCCGAAGCGCCGGCTGTCGCTGAACATTGCCGCCGACACCGATTACTACGTGCTGTACACGCCGCCAGGCGAGGACTTTTTCTGCTTCGAGCCGGTCGATCATCCGATCAACGCGATGAATCTGGCGGGCGGCGCGTGCGAAAACGGCATGACGCTGCTGGGACGCGGCGAGCGGCTCACGAGGAGCTTCCGGTTTACCGTCGAGCGCACCGGTTTGCGTTCGATGCCGGGCGCGCGCGGAACGCGGCGCCGGCAGTAGGGGCGGGCAACCACCGCCGACCCGCCGCGCCGGGCAGGTAAAATACGCGCCTTCCCCGATTACCGGCTCGCCGCGAGACTCACCATGTCCAACTTCATCCAGACACTCAACGACGCCTGGCAGCGCACCAACTCGCTGCTGTGCGTCGGCCTCGATCCCGAGCCGAGCAAATTTCCCGGCGCGCTAGCCGGCCGGCCCGACGCGATCTTCGACTTCTGCCGCGAGATCGTCGACGCGACCGCGCCTTACGCGTCGTCGTTCAAGCCGCAAATCGCCTACTTCGCGGCGCATCGCGCGGAAGACCAGCTTGAGCAGCTGATCGCGCATATTCACGCGCATCATCCGGGCTTGCCGGTGATTCTGGACGCGAAGCGCGGCGACATCGGCAGCACCGCCGAGCAGTACGCGCGCGAAGCGTTCGAGCGCTACCAGGCGGATGCGGTCACGGTCAATCCGTACATGGGTTTCGATTCGATCGAGCCGTACTTGGAGCACGAAGGCAAGGGCGTGATCGTGCTGTGCCGCACGTCGAATGCAGGCGGTTCGGACCTGCAATTTCTGGAGACGGGCGGGCGTCCGCTCTATCAGGTCGTCGCGCAACTGGCGGCGGAGAAGTGGAACGCGAGCGGCCAGCTCGGGCTCGTCGTCGGCGCGACTTTTCCGAAGGAAATCGAAGTGGTGCGCGGGATTGTCGGCGATATGCCGCTCCTGATTCCGGGCATCGGCGCGCAGGGCGGCGACGTTCAGGCGACCGTCGGCGCGGGCCGCACCGCGAACGGCACGGGCATGCTGATCAACTCGTCGCGCGCGATCATCTATGCGGGCAAGGGCGAGGACTTTGCGCAGGCGGCGGCGAAGGCGGCGATGGAAACGCGGGAGCGGATTAACGCGTTTCGGTGAGGGGTGGTTTGGCGGTTTGGCGGGTGTTTCGGTGGTCGGCTGGTTGGTCGCCTGATTTATCGCTTGCGCTTGCCGCGTGGGTTTGTCGCTTCCCTAACGGCCCGACGCTAGCCGCTATGGGCGATCGCAATTCACGCCAGCCGCGCCACACAGTAGCCGTTGCGCTTCACGCGCCGGCCGTTGGCCCCAACCGCTCAATAAACGCCGCATGTTGCGGATAGCGCGATTTCAACGCATCGACATCCGCAAGCTCGAACTCGCTGAACTCGAAACCGGGCGCGACGGTGCAACCAACCAGCGCGAAGCTCGCCGGGTCCGCGCATTCGGCGGCGAACCACAAACCGGCCGGCACCACGGCCTGAAACACCGCGTCGCGGTGAATCAGCGCATTACCGAGCTTGTGCGTGACCAGCTTGCCGGCTGCGTCGAGTACGTGAACGTTCAGCGGCTCGCCGGCGTAGAAATGCCAGACTTCATCGGATTTGATCCGATGCCAGGCCGAATGCGCGCCGTCGCACAGCAGGTAGTAGATGGCCGTCGATGCCGAGCGCGTCTCCGTCGTTCCGTCCGCCGCGCCGTCGTTCCGGCTCACGCGCTCCGCCGACCGATAGGTCTCGCTGAAAAATCCGCCTTCCGGATGCGGCTTCAGATCGAAGCGGCGGATCAATTCGTCTCGGGCTGCATCGGAATCCGGCATTCGTTTCGTCTCCACGCAACTGCAACGGTCAATGTTCGCGCTCGTCGAGCAGCGCGAGGACGCCGCGCAGCGCGTGCGCCGCGGCCTGCACGCGAATCTGCTCGCGGTCGCCCTTGAAAACCTTCGTCTCAACCGATGTATGCAGCCGGTTGCTCCAGCCAAACGACACCATGCCGACCGGCTTGGTCTCGGTGCCGCCGCCCGGACCGGCGACGCCAGTGATCGACAGCGATACCTGCGCGCGGCTGTTGCGCAGCGCGCCTTCGGCCATCGCGCGCGCCACCTGCTCGCTGACCGCGCCGAATTTCTCGATCATGTCGGCGGGCACGCCGATCATTTCGCTTTTCGCCTGATTCGAGTACGTGACGAAGCCGCGCTCGAACCAGCCGCTGCTGCCGGAAATGTCGGTGATCGCGGTCGCGACCATGCCGCCCGTGCACGACTCGGCGGTGACGAGCATCAGGCGCTCGTCGCGCAGGCGGTTGCTCACGCGGATCGCGAGCTGGTGAACGACGGAATCGGTAGGCATGGCGTCAATCCGGAACGGGGCGCAACGGTTAAACGGACATGCGCCAAAGCGCAATCACGAGCAGCGTGAAAAACGCGGCGACGAGGTCGTCGAACATGATGCCAAAACCGCCTTTCAGCCGGCGATCAAAGTAGCCGATAGGCGGCGGTTTCACCATGTCGAAGAAGCGGAACAGCACGAACGCCCAGAACTGCCCGGTCAGCGTGACGGGCGTAACCATCAGCAGAACCAGCCAGAACGCGACGATTTCGTCCCATACGACCGGCGACGGGTCGTCGGTGCCGAGCCTCTTCGCGGTAAAACCGCAAATCGCAATGCCGCCGACAAAGCCGACGCCGATCAGCACACCCCATTCGATTACCGTCAGATAGCGGCTGAAGACGGCAAAAGACGCCCACGCGAACAGCGTGCCGATCGTCCCAGGCGCGAACGGCGACAAGCCGCTGCCGAAACCGAGCGACAGAATATGCAGCGGATGCGACAACATGAAGCGCGCGGTCGCGCGGCGCGGCTGCGGGCGTTGCGGCTTGGGAGGCTGGCCGCCGACGAACTCGTCGGCGGGCCGAAGCGGAGGATCAGTCTGCATGAAAGTGGTCGAAGCCTTGCAACGTCAGGGTGAGCGGCGCGCCGGCGGCGTCGCGCCAGTCGATCGCGGGGCGATCCGCCGCCGATTGAAGAGCGCTTATTGTACCGATGCGGGTGACCGGCACGCCCGCCTTATGCCCGGCGTTTTCCACCGCGACGCGCGCGGCGGGCGGCGCGGTGAAGCAGAGTTCGTAGTCGTCGCCGCCTGCGAGCGTGCAGCGCCGCTGCGTATCCAGCGGTAGCTTGCGCAGCGCGGCCGAACGCGGGACGGCGTCGGCGTCGACGGTGGCGCGCAGCTTCGAGCGATCCAGAATGTGCTTGAGGTCGCCCGCGAGTCCGTCCGATACGTCCAACGCGGCGCGCGCGACGCCGCGCAGTGCTAGACCCAGCGCGATGCGCGGCTCCGGGCGTTCGAGCGCGCGGCGGAAGCTTGCGGCGTCGGCCGCATCCGCCTGCCACTCGCCGCGCTGGATGCCGAGTCCGGCGCGCGCATCGCCGAGCGTGCCGGACACCCAGATGTCGTCGCCGGCTTGTGCGGCGTCGCGTCGCAGGGCCGCTTGCGGCGGCACGCTGCCGAACACGGTGATGCACAGGTTCAGCGGCCCGCCGGTCGTATCTCCGCCGATCAGCGCGCAACCGTGCCGTTCCGCGAGCGCGAACAGGCCCTCGCTGAACGCGGCGAGCCACGCCTCGTCGGCTTTCGGCAGCGAGAAGGCGAGCGTGAACGCCTGCGGTTGGGCACCCATCGCGGCAAGGTCCGACAGATTCACGGCGAGGGCCTTGTGGCCGAGCGCCTCGGGATCGACATCGGCGAAGAAATGGCGGCCTTCCACCAGCATGTCCGTCGATATCGCCAGCATTTCGCCGGCGCGCGGCGCGAGCAGCGCGCAGTCGTCGCCGATGCCGAGCGAGCCGTCCGCGGCAACCGACGGCTGGCCCGCCGCGCGGCGGGCAAAGAAACGTTCGATCAGCGAAAACTCTGAGAGCATTGTGAGGAAAAGTGCAGGCACCACTGGCTTTCGCTACCTTTCGGTCGCGGCAGTTGTACCCGTATTGAAGGAATTGGGCCGGCAATTGGGGCTACAATGCCGTCGAACATCTATTCTAATCCGCACTTCGAAGCCCGCCTTATGTCGACTCCCGTCAATAGCAAACTCCGCGAAGCCGCCCTCGATTACCACGAGTTCCCGACTCCAGGGAAGCTCGCGATCTCCCCGACCAAGCAGATGATCAACCAGCGCGATCTCGCGCTGGCGTACTCGCCGGGCGTCGCGTTCGCGTGCGAGGAAATCGTCGAAAACCCGATGAATGCGGCGCGTTTCACCGCGCGCAGCAACCTCGTCGGCGTCGTCACGAACGGCACGGCGGTGCTCGGCCTCGGCAATATCGGGCCGCTCGCGTCGAAGCCGGTCATGGAAGGCAAGGCCGTGCTGTTCAAGAAGTTCGCCGGCATCGACGTGTTCGATATCGAGCTGAACGAGTCCGATCCGCACAAGCTGGTGGACGTGATCGCGGCGCTCGAGCCGACTTTCGGCGGCATCAACCTGGAAGACATCAAGGCGCCGGACTGCTTCATCGTCGAGCGCGAATGCCGCAAGCGCATGAAGATTCCGGTTTTCCACGACGACCAGCACGGCACGGCGATCGTCGTCGCGGCGGCGATCACCAACGGTCTGAAGGTGGTCGGCAAGGACATCAAGGACGTCAAGCTCGTGGCCTCCGGCGCGGGCGCGGCGGCGCTGGCGTGTCTGGACCTGCTGGTGGACATCGGCCTGCCGCTCGAGAACATTCTCGTGACCGACCTCGCGGGCGTGGTATACAAGGGCCGGGTCGAACTGATGGACCCGGACAAGGAGCGCTTTGCGCGCGAAACCGAAGCCCGCACGCTCGCCGAGGCGATTGGCGGCGCGGACGTTTTCCTCGGGCTGTCGGCGGGCGGCGTGCTCAAGCAGGACATGGTCAAGCAGATGGCCGACAAGCCGCTGATTCTCGCGCTCGCCAATCCGACGCCGGAAATCCTGCCGGAACTGGCGCTGGAAGTGCGTCCGGACGCCGTGCTGTGCACGGGCCGCACCGACTATCCGAACCAGGTGAACAACGTGCTGGTGTTCCCGTTCCTGTTCCGCGGCGCGCTGGACGCGGGCGCGACGACGGTCACGCGGGAAATGGAAATCGCCGCGGTCAACGCGATTGCGGAATTGGCGCGCCAGGAGCAGAGCGACATCGTCGCGACGGCTTATGGCATTCAGGACCTGTCGTTCGGGCCGGAATATCTGATTCCGAAGCCGTTCGATCCGCGCCTGATCGTCAAGGTCGCGCCGGCGGTGGCGAAGGCCGCGATGGATTCCGGCGTCGCCGAGCGTCCGATCCAGGACATGGAAGCGTACGAACAGCACCTGCAGCAGTTCGTGTATCACAGCGGCACGACGATGAAGCCGATCTTCCAGCTCGCGCGCGGCGTCGAGCCGGAGAAGAAGCGCATCGTGTTCGCGGAAGGCGAGGAAGAGCGCGTGCTGCGGGCGATGCAGATCATCGTCGACGAAAAGCTGGCGAAGCCGATCCTGATTGGCCGTCCGGCCGTGATCGAGCAGCGCATTGCGCGCTATGGGCTGCGCCTCGTCGCGGGCCAGGATTACACGGTCGTGAACACCGATCACGACGAGCGCTACCGCGATTTCTGGCAGGAATACTACAAGATGATGTCGCGCAAGGGCATCACGCAGCAGATGGCGAAGCTCGAAATGCGCCGCCGCACCACGCTGATCGGCGCGATGCTGGTGAAAAAGGGCGAAGCCGACGGCATGATCTGCGGCATGGTGAGCACGACGCATCGCCATTTGCACTTCATCGACCAGGTGATCGGCAAGCGCGAAGGCTGTGCTGTCTACGCCGCGATGAACGCGCTGGTGCTGCCGAATCGCCAGATTTTCCTCGTCGATACGCACGTGAACGTGGATCCGACGCCGGAACAACTGGCCGAGATCACGATCATGGCCGCCGAGGAAGTGCGCCGTTTCGGTATCGAGCCGAAGGTCGCGCTGGTGTCGCACTCGAACTTCGGATCGAGCCACGCGCCGACCGCGCAGAAAATGCGCGACACGCTGACGATTCTGCGCGAACGCGCGCCGGATCTTCAGGTGGACGGCGAAATGCACGGCGACGTCGCGCTCGACGCCAATCTGCGCCGCGAAATTCTGCCGGACTCGACGCTCGAAGGCGATGCGAACCTGCTGGTGCTGCCGAACATCGACGCGGCCAACATCTCGTACAACCTGCTGAAGACGGCGGCCGGCAACAACATCGCGATTGGCCCGATGCTGCTCGGCGCGGACAAGCCGGTGCATGTGCTGACGGCGTCCGCAACGGTTCGGCGCATCGTCAACATGACGGCGCTGCTGGTCGCGGATGTGATCGCGGCGCGTTGATCGCACGGCGCTGGCTGGTTGCGTAGTAAGCACCGGCCGGCGCACGCAAATCTGCCGGCTACCTTGGCCGGCATCTCGCCCTGCAAAAAAAAAAGGCGTGTCCGCAATGGACACGCCTTAGGGCGAACAGGGGATAGCCGCCCCAAAACGGCAAACAACAGGCATCGTTACAAGAATCCCGCTTCCGAACTCCGGCGACGGAGGCCCGGCGGGCGGTTGTTTTTGCTTCGTTGGGCTAATACTAGCCCGAGTGAGCAAAATTTTCTGTCAAAAGTCGTCAAAGTGCGGCCAGCAGCGCGTCGCCGTCGATTTGAGCAATTTCGCGCGCCTGGCGAACGTTGATTCCAGGGACCATTAGCGATACCCTTACGACTTTCATGGTCGTCAAACTCGTGATCTAACCGCCGGGAATCTTGGTAAATGGCACGCAGCTGGCAGCGGATCAAGGGCGTGCTGATCGGTGCGGCTGCGCTGTGCGCTTTCTGCGGCCCCGTGCCTTACGCCTTCGCGCGCAACTACACGGCACCCGCCGGCACCGATGCACAGGCACTCGGCACTGTCACGGTGGCGCAACTGCCCCGTCAGGCGGTCGATACATTGAACTTGATTGCCGCAGGCGGGCCTTATCCATATGAAAAGGACGGCGTCGTATTCGGCAACCGCGAACGGTTGCTGCCGCCCAACCGGCGCGGCTACTACCACGAATACACCGTTCCCACGCCTCGCTCACGTAATCGCGGGGCGCGTCGCATCGTCTGCGGAGGTCCGCTGAAGCGAACCGACAATTGTTACTACTCGGACGACCACTACACCAGTTTTAATCGTATTGTTGAATGACATCGGGATGAACGGCATGAGCGACAACGTCTACGCGCACGACACCGGAGTCGCGACGGATCTTTTCGCGGCCGGCGAGGGCAACCTGTTCCAGCGCGTCATGCAAATGCGCGCGGGCGATCAGGGCCGTGAGAACCGGAGCGAGCCTGACAGTGTGGTTTCATCGAACGAGGAGCCCATGAGTCTTTTCAAGACCGTACGACCGAACATCGTACAGTCGATCCGCGCGTTCCGCGTTCAGGATCTCGCGGACGAGGCGAATCAACTAGGTCAGCACTTTCTCTATGCGTATTGCGCCAATGCGCAATCGAAACAGGAAGTGCTCGAGACCATCGCAACCTCGTTCCTGTTTCCGAAACATTTTGGCAAGAATTACGACGCGCTCTACGATTGCCTGACCGATCTCGTCCACAAGGCCGGTGCGCAGCCGGGTTTCGTGATCGTGCTGGAGCAATTGCCCGTCGCACAGAAGTTCGACAAGGAAGGCCGCGAGACGCTGCTGGACGTGTTCCGCGAGGCCGCCGAATTCTGGGCTGAGCGTAAGGTCGCGTTTCGGGTGTTTTATTCGTTTGCCTGAATAAGCTAAAAACCCTGAGGCTTTCGCGTCCTGGCTGGATTGCAGCCGGAGATTGCCGCCAGAACGATAAAGGCCCGCCAATTGGCGGGCCTTTGTTTTGGCTTTTGCGCGGAGGCGTTGCGGCCGCTGCTGATGCCGCGGCCTTAGTCAGTGCCGCTGGCCCGACAAGAGTCCAATCGGCCGCTCACCACCCGCCCCAGCCAGCCGCCAGCGCCGACAGCACGGCCATGCCGGCGGTTTCCGTGCGCAGCACGCGCGGTCCGAGCCCCACAGCCTGGAAGCCATGATCCATCGCGGCGGCTTCTTCGGCGGCGGAAAAACCGCCTTCCGGGCCGACCAGCACGGTGACGGGCCCCTTCGGCGGAGCCGCAGGCAAGGCCGAGAAAGGGATGCTGGCGCGCGGCGACAGCAGGATGCGCAGTTCGTCGCCGGCGGGAACGCGCGGCATCGCGCTGAGCCATGTGGCGATTTCACGCACCGGCATGACTTCGGGCAGACGGTTGCGCCCGCATTGCTCGCAGGACGCTCGCACGATGCCTTCCCAATGCGCATGCCGTCGCGCCGCGCGTTCTCCCGCCAGACGCACCACGCTGCGCGTGGTGGTGAGCGGCACGAAGCTGGATGCGCCGAGTTCCACGGCCTTTTCGATCAGCCAGTCCATCTTGTCGCCGCTCGCAATGCCTTGGGCGAGCGTGAGCCGGTAAGGCGTTTCGACTTCGATATCGCGGAACTCGCGAATTTTTACGGTGACCGCGCGGCGTTCGATGGCGGCGAGTTCGGCGCTGTATTCACCGCCTTCTCCGTTGAAAAGCACGATGGAGTCGCCCACCTGCAAGCGCAGGACAAGGACGTGCCGAACGACGTCATCGGGAAGCTGCACGATGTCGTCGGGCGAAAGGGACGTACCGACGAAGAAGCGAGGCATCAGAAAAATACTCATTAGTTCACGAAAGGTGGCGAGCGAGCGCCCAACGGTAGCCGTCCAGATCCTCAACCTGGGCGAAGCGGTCGCCCCAGAACTGGTCCTGCGGCTCGCTCAGCGATTTTGCCCCGGCGGCGAGCGCCCGGGCGTAAACCGCGTCGACATCGTCGACATAGACATAAAACGATTGCGGCGCAATCGCGCCTGCGCTTCGCGGTGTTTTCGCGGTCGAGCCGAACGCGCCTTCCGGCGCGAACATCACGATCAACTGGCCCTGATACGTCATCTCGACGTGCATGACGACGCCGTCGTCCTGCACGCTGTCCCGCAACTCGAAGCCGAACGCCGCGGTGTAGAACGCGGTCGTGGCACGCGCGTCGCGCACCGTCAGATAGGGGGTCAACCAGGGCACACCGGCTGGGCGGGAGGCGGTCATGGAGTTCTCCGGATCTATGGGTTGTTGGGCGCGTGCTCGGAAGCCGGCAGCGAGTCCCGTATCGTCTGTCTATGAGATAGCGCGCACGGGCCAAGCCGAGCATTTTGCCCGGTCGTTAGCGTGCTGGCTTTAAGAATTGACCTAGTTTACCGCTGGCTGACGGCGACGCCGCAAAGAGCCCGGCGTGCGTGGCCGCGCTGTAATGCTTCAATGCGTCGATTCGACGCGCGGCGAGGCGCGCGGTCACGTCATCGGCGGTTAGTGCGGCGGGGTCGAGCGTGTCGCTGGCTGTTGCCATCATCCATAGCGAGCCGTATAGCGGGATGAAGGTGCTCATGTTGCGTACGACGGCGAACGCGCGGCGCAGGTCGTCGAGCAGACCGGCAATTCTGCCGGCGTGGAAATACGGCGAGCCCAGATGGATCGATACCGCGGCAGTCGGGCTCATCACCCGCTTCAGTTGGCCGTAGAAGGCTGTCGTGTACAGGCCGGCGGCGGGCGAGTCCGGCGGCGTCACGTCGAACACGATCAGATCGAACTGCATGGATTGCGCGTCGGCTGCTGCGGCCACGTAGTGCGCGGCGTCGCCGATTACCAGTTCGACGCGCGCATCGTCGAAGGCGCCGCCGTGCACGTCCGGCAAATACTCGCGCGTCAGGCGAACCACCTGTTCGTCGAGCTCCGCCACGACGATTCTTTCGATTCCGGGATGCGCGAGCAGTTGCCGCGCGGCGCCGCCGTCGCCGCCGCCCAGCACGAGCGCCGCCTTCGGCGCCGGATGCGCGAGCGCCGCCGGATGCACCATGCACTCGTGATAGATGAACTCGTCGCCGGTGGACGTCATCGGGCGGCCGTCGAGCGTGAAAAGCCGGCCGAGCTGGCGCGTCTCCCACACCTCGATGCGTTGATACGGCGAGTCAACGCGCGCAAGCAGCGACGCGTGCGGAAATCCGTAGACGACGTCGGGTGTGGGATGGAACAGCAAAGAGTCGCTCAAGGGTTGGCCTGCATAAAAACGCGTTGAGTTACGCCGCTCAATTTTAACGACCCACGGCGTTCCTGGCCCGCCGCCACGCCCGGACCAGCCGAGCTTCGACCTGACGATGCGCACGCCGCCATGCGGCCTGGCGCACTGGGGCCGGTGCGGCCTTCTGTTAGAATGTCACGCTTTCAGCCTTGTCCGTTTGCTCTGCCCGTTTCGCGTCTTCAGGCGCCGCACCGTGCGCCGAAGCGGACTGGCCGCCGAGCTTCCGGGCCTCAAGCGCGCACCGCTTTTTGACTCTGTCTCCGGACTCGACATGACGACCCCGTCTCCCGCACCCACTTCCCTGATGGCCAACGCGATCCGCGCGCTGTCCATGGACGCCGTTCAACAAGCGAATTCCGGCCATCCCGGCATGCCGATGGGCATGGCCGAAATCGGCGTGGCCCTGTGGTCGCGCCATCTGCGCCACAATCCGAAGAATCCGCAATGGGCAGACCGCGACCGTTTCGTGCTGTCGAACGGCCACGGCTCGATGCTGCTGTACTCGCTGCTGCACCTCACCGGCTACGACCTGCCGATCAGCGAGCTCAAGAACTTCCGCCAGATGCATTCGAAGACGCCGGGCCACCCGGAATACGGCATCACGCCGGGCGTCGAAACGACCACCGGCCCGCTCGGCCAGGGCCTCGCCAATGCGGTCGGCATGGCGCTCGCGGAGTCGCTGCTCGCCACCGAATTCAACAAGCCTGACGCGAAGATCGTCGACCACCACACGTACGTGTTCGTCGGCGACGGCTGCCTGATGGAAGGCATCTCGCACGAAGCCTGCTCGCTTGCCGGCGTGCTCAAGCTGAACAAGCTGATCGCGTTCTACGACGACAACGGCATCTCGATCGACGGCGAAGTGGTGCACTGGTTCCACGACGACACGCCGAAGCGCTTCGAAGCCTACGGCTGGAACGTGATCCCGAACGTGGTCGGCCACGACGTCGACGCAGTCGACGCGGCCATCAAGCAGGCCAAGCAGTCCGACAAGCCGACGCTGATCTGCTGCAAGACCGTGATCGGCGAAGGTGCGCCGACCAAGGCCGGCAGTCACGATTCGCACGGCGCGCCGCTTGGCGAGAAGGAAATCGCGGCGACGCGCGAAGCCATCGGCTGGAAGTGGGAGCCGTTCGTGATTCCGCAGGAAGTCTATGCGGCATGGGACGCGAAAGAAGCCGGCGCGCGCTTCGAGTCCGACTGGAACAAGGCATTCGCCGCCTACGCTGCGAAATATCCGCAAGAAGCGGCTGAATTCACGCGTCGCAGCGGGAAGCAACTCCCCGCGGACTGGAAGGAAAAAGCGAAGGCGATCATCGCCGGCGCTAACGAGCGCGCGGAAACCATCGCGACTCGCAAGGCGTCGCAGCAGGCTATTGAAGGTTTGTCGGCGGTGCTGCCGGAACTGCTGGGCGGCTCGGCCGACCTGACCGGTTCGAACCTGACCAACTGGAAGGCCGCAAAGCCGGTCCGCGTGAACGAGGAAGGCCGCGCGGCGGGCAACTACGTCAACTACGGCGTGCGCGAATTCGGCATGAGCGCAGCGATCAACGGCCTCGCGCTGCACGGCGGCTTCAAGGCGTTCGGCGGCACGTTCCTGACGTTCTCCGACTACAGCCGCAACGCGCTGCGCGTCGCCGCGCTGATGAAGGCGCCGTCCATCTTCGTGTTCACGCACGATTCGATCGGTCTCGGCGAAGACGGCCCGACGCACCAGTCGGTCGAACACGTCGCGAGCCTGCGCCTGATTCCGCATTTGCAGGTGTGGCGTCCGTCGGATACCGTGGAAACGGCGGTGGCATGGACGCAGGCCGTCGAACACAACGGCCCGTCGTGCCTGATCTTCAGCCGTCAGAACCTGCCGTTCTCGGAGCGCACGGATGCGCAAATCGCCAACATCGAAAAGGGCGGTTATGTGCTGCGCGACTGGAACGACGAGATCGTCGCGCGCAAAATCATCCTGATCGCGACGGGTTCGGAAGTGGAACTGGCGCTGAACGCGGTCGAGCCGCTGGCGCGCGAAGGCATTGCGGCGCGGGTCGTGTCGATGCCGGCGACCACCGTGTTCGACAGGCAGGACGCCGAGTACCGCGAACGCGTGCTGCCGCAAGGCGTGCGCCGCGTCGCGATCGAAGCGGGCGTGACGGATTTCTGGCGCAAGTACGTGGGTCTGGAAGGCGGCGTGGTCGGCATCGACACGTTCGGCGAATCGGCCCCGGCTGGCGTGCTGTTCAAGCATTTCGGCTTCACCGTCGAGCACGTGGTGGAGACGGCTAAAGCCGCACTCGGCTGATTCAGGACAAAGCGTTGCCGCGCGCGTGGAAGCACAACATGAACGCGTGGCGACGCGGCCGGTCAGACGGAACATCGACGTATTTTTTCAGCCATCAGGAGATAGACCATGACGATTCGCGTCGCAATCAACGGCTACGGCCGGATCGGCCGCAACACGCTGCGCGCCTTCTATGAAAACGGCAAGAAGCACGATATCGAAATCGTCGCCATCAACGATCTCGGCGATGCCAAGACCAACGCCCACCTCACGCAATACGACACCGCGCACGGCAAGTTCCCGGGCGAAGTGTCGGTGGACGGCGACTACCTGGTTGTGAACGGCGACAAGATCCGCGTGCTGGCCAACCGCAACCCGGCTGAGCTGCCGTGGGGCGAGCTGAACGTCGACGTCGTGATGGAATGCACGGGCTTTTTCACGACCAAGGAAAAGGCAAGCGCGCACATCAAGGGCGGCGCGAAGAAAGTCATCATCTCGGCGCCGGGCGGCAAGGACGTCGACGCAACGATCGTCTACGGCGTGAACCACAACGTGCTGAAGGCATCGGACACGGTCATCTCGAACGCTTCGTGCACGACGAACTGCCTCGCGCCGCTCGTCAAGCCGCTGAACGACAAGATCGGCCTCGTGAACGGCCTGATGACGACGATCCACGCGTACACGAACGACCAGGTTCTGACGGACGTCTATCACGAAGACCTGCGCCGCGCGCGCTCGGCCACGCATAGCCAGATCCCGACCAAGACGGGCGCTGCTTCGGCGGTCGGCCTCGTGCTGCCGGAACTGAACGGCAAGCTCGACGGCTACGCGATTCGCGTGCCGACGATCAACGTGTCGGTGGTCGATCTGTCGTTCATCGCCGCGCGCGACACGACGGTCGAAGAAGTCAACGCGATCATGAAGGAAGCGTCGCAAGGCGCGCTGAAGGGCATCCTCGGCTATAACGACGCGCCGCTGGTGTCCATCGACTTCAACCACAACCCGGCTTCGTCGACGTTTGACGCTACGCTGACCAAGGTGTCGGGCCGTCTCGTGAAGGTGTCGAGCTGGTACGACAACGAGTGGGGCTTCTCGAACCGCATGCTGGATACGGCGGTTGCGCTCGCCAACGCGAAGTAAGGTTCGAGGCTTCGCTCGGGCCGCCGGAGTTGCGCCAGCGGTTCGTCCCGCGCAACATTCCGGCGCAAAAGCCGACGCAGAAGCCACTGCCGCTCCAAAGCCGCTCTACGGAGCGGCTTTTTTACGCCTGCGGAGTCGGGAAATAGACGCCGGCGCGCTGCGCGGCGTTCGAAATATGCGTCTCGATGGCTTTGCCCGCCGCGGCTGAATCGCGTGCCTTGAGCGCGTCCAGAATCGCGCGGTGCTCGGTGTAGGTCGACAGCACCAGTTCGCGCCGGTAAAACGGCATGCGCTGGCTTTCCTTCATGACGTCCGCGCTGCTGCTCAGAATCGACTCGATCGCGGCGTTGCCCGCAATGTTCACGATACGCATGTGAAAGTCGTAGTCGAGGCGCGCGGCCTCGTCGAGTTCGTCGCACGCGAGCGCCGTCTGCATGGCCGTGATGTTTTCCTCGAACCAGACGAGGTCGGAATCGCTGACGGCGAGCGCCGCCATGCGCGCGATAAACCCTTCCAGCGCGTAGCGCATCTGATAGGTGTCGGGCAGCGAAGACTGCGCGGCAAAGCGCCAGGACTGCGCCGCCGCCGACGCCTGCGCGCGCTCCACATACACGCCCTTGCCAGGCCTGATCACGAGCAGCCCGAGCGCCTCGAGCGTGGACAGCGCCTCGCGCAGCGACGCGCGGCTGATCGCGAGTTCTTCCGAAAGCTGGCGCTGCGCCGGCAGCAGGCTGCCCACCGGATAAACGCCCGCTTCGATCCGCTCGCGAATGGTCGCGATGGCGGCATCGGTGACGGTGTGCGGGACATTTTTCATCGGAATTCACCTCGAAGCGCGGTCTGACCGGCATTGTAGTACGCGGCCCGAAGAACGTGGAATTAACGGCGACCAAGCTGCGTCGCGAACCGCACAAGCGAGCGACACAGCGCGGGTAAACACCGTTTCAAGACGCCTTGACGTCAGTATATCGGCTTCCTACTATCCACCATAACAGATCTGGTCGGACCAGTCTGAACAGATGGACATCCACCTCAGGAGGAAGCCGTGCTGAAGTTTCTCAATTCGCTGTTTGGCCGGGTCGTCATAGCGCTTCTGATCGGCGTCGCGATCGGCGCGCTTTACCCGCAGTTCGCGCAATCGCTGCGTCCGCTCGGCGACGGCTTCCTCAAGCTGATCAAGATGGTGATCGGTCCGATCGTGTTTTGCGTCGTGGTGAGCGGCATGGCGCACGCGGGCGATCTGCGCAAGGTCGGCCGCGTCGGACTGAAGGCGGTGATCTACTTCGAGGTGATGACGACGATCGCGCTCGTGATCGGCGCGGTGCTGGCCTACGCAACGCGTCCTGGCGCCGGCATGAACATCGACCTGCATTCGCTCGACCCGGCCTCGCTCTCCACCTACACGGAGCACGCGAAGAGCCTGAAGGACACGGCCGGTTTTCTGCTGAAGATCATTCCGGACACCGCGTTCAACGCGTTCGCCACCGGCGACATTCTGCAGATTCTGGTCTTTTCGGTGCTGTTCGGCTCGGCGCTTTCGTTGCTCGGCAGCAAGGGCCAGCGCGTGGGCAGCATGATCGACGAACTCGCGCAGGTGTTCTTCCGCGTGATGGGTTTCATCATCAAGCTGGCGCCGCTCGGCGTGCTCGGCGCGATTGCCTTTACGACCGGCAAGTACGGCGTCGAGTCGCTCAAGCAGCTCGGCATGCTGGTGCTCGTGTTTTACGCGAGCTGCGTCGTGTTCGTGGTGGTCGTGCTGGGCGTCGTCATGCGGCTCGCGGGCTTTAGCATTTTCAAGCTGATCCGTTACCTGCGCGAAGAGTTGTCGATCGTGCTCGGCACCGCTTCTTCCGATGCCGTGCTGCCGCAAGTCATGCGCAAGCTCGAATGGATGGGCGTGAAGGATTCGACGGTCGGTCTCGTGATTCCGACCGGCTACTCGTTCAATCTCGACGGCTTTTCGATCTATCTGACGCTCGCGGTGCTGTTCATCGCGCAGGCGACCAACACGCCGCTTTCCACGCACGATCTGATCGTGGTCGTGCTGGTGTCGCTCGTGACGTCGAAGGGCGCGCACGGCATTCCCGGCTCCGCGATCGTCATTCTGGCGGCGACGCTGTCCGCGATTCCGGCGATTCCCGTGCTTGGGCTCGTGCTGATTCTTCCCGTCGACTGGTTCGTCGGCATTGCCCGCGCGCTGACCAACCTGATCGGCAACTGCGTGGCGACGGTGGTCGTCGCCGTGTGGGAGAAGGACATCGACCGGGCGCGCGCGCATCGCGTGCTGAATGGCGATGCGGATTTCCGCTATGTCGCCGGCGGCGAGGAAGCTGCTGTCGAACCGGTAAGCGGTCACAGCGCCCCCGCTGTTTGAGGGCGGCTTTAAGGGCAGTACGAAGGGCAGCACAAATGGCGGCGCGAATGGCGGCGCGTGGCGAGACCTCGAAGCGAGCCACGCCGCCTCGCGCCGGCCGGTTTGGCCAGGCCGCGGGCAGAGCCACCGCTCGCTACCGTTGCTGTCCGCGAAACCCGCTCGCACGTTTGCCTGACGCTTCGCAATCCCACGCCCCGACGCCGCCCGCTTTCTCCGCCGACAAACCCGCTGGACCGCCGGCGCATCTCCAACTTCACGTCGCTTGACTGCAAACCATGGCTAATCCGATCCTCGACCCGAACGCTCCCGCTTTCACCCGCCGCTACATGAATCTCGCCGACCCGCGGCTCGGCGCAAAGGCGCTCTTCGCCAGCGACGAATTCTTCGCGCCGAAAGAACGCATGCTCGATCCGCAGCCGGCGGTATTCATCCCCGGAAAATACGACGACCACGGCAAGTGGATGGACGGCTGGGAAACCCGCCGCAAGCGCACGAGCGGCCACGATTTTTGCGTGATCCGCCTCGCGCGGCCGGGCGTCGTGCACGGCGTCGATCTGGACACGAGCCACTTCACCGGCAATTTTCCGCCGGCGGCGTCGATCGACGCCTGTCACGCGGACGGCGACGTGCCGCCCGACAATGCCGACTGGCAAACGCTGGTTCCCGCGACGACGCTCCAGGGCAATCAGCACCATTACGTCGAAGTGAACGACGCGCGTGCCTTCACTCACTTGCGCGTGAACCTGTACCCGGACGGCGGCCTCGCGCGTTTGCGCGTGTACGGCCACCCCAGGCGTGACTGGGAACGCGTGGAGCGCGGCGCGCTGCTGGACCTCGCGGCGATTGAAAACGGCGCGTATCTGGTCGCCGCCAACAACCAGCATTTCGGCCCCGCCTCGCAGATGCTGATGCCCGGCCGCGGCGTCAACATGGGTGACGGCTGGGAGACGCGGCGCCGCCGCGAGCCGGGCAACGACTGGGCGATCGTCGCGCTGGCGCGGCCGGGCGTGATCCGCAAAATCGAAGTGGATACCGCGCATTTCAAGGGCAATTTCCCGGACCGCTGCTCGTTGCAGGCCGCGCGCGTCATCGGCGGGACCGACGATTCGCTCGTTACGCAAGCGATGTTCTGGCCCGTGCTGCTCGATGAGCAGAAGCTGCAGATGGATCACGTACACACGTTCGCGGACGGCCTCGCGTCGCTCGGGCCGGTCACGCACGTGCGTTTCAATATCTTCCCCGACGGCGGCGTGTCGCGGCTGCGCCTGTGGGGCGAGATCGCGTAAATGGAGCGTCACGCATGAAGACCCCGGAAGCGGCTTTGAAACCCACATTGCAACTGCAGCGTCTGACGCGCGAGGCGTTCGCGCCGTTTGGCGACGTGATCGAACTCGAAGGCGCGCGTCATTTTCCGATCAACGGCGGCACGACCGAGCGCTATCACGACCTCGCGCGCGTCGACGTGGCGGACGACGGCGGGCGGCCGCTCGTCAACCTGTTCCGGGCGCAGCCGCATGCGTTGCCGCTCGACATCGCGATGATGGAGCGGCACCCGCTCGGCAGTCAGGCTTTCATTCCGTTGACGCCGTGCCGCTATCTGATCGTCGTCGCGCCGGCCGGCGAGCTCGATTGCACGCAGATGCGCGGCTTCTGGACCGACGCCTGGCAGGGCGTCAATTATGCGAAGGCCGTCTGGCATCATCCGCTTCTCGTGCTTGATCGCGTGAGCGATTTTCTCGTCGTCGATCGCGGCGGTGAGGGGCGCAATTGCGACGAGCAGATGTTGCTGCAGCCGTGGCGGCTCGTGTTCGCGGAGAGCGTCGAAATACCGGCGTAAGCGCTGAAGTAAGCAAGTGAAATGCAGTAGCGCAACGCACCGCTTTTCATTCGACGAAAAAATGGCCCGGCCGATTCACCACCGGCCGGGCCATTCTGTGCTTATCGCTTAACTTCCGACCGCGCCCCCCGACACGGCCGATACCACGTCAATGCTTGCGATGCGGGCAATTTTCCTTCGTGCAGGCACCGTACAGCGCCAACGCGTGTTCCTGCAGCTTGAAGCCGCGTTCCTTCGCAATGGACTGCTGACGATTCTCGATTTCCGAGTCGAAAAACTCTTCCACGAGGCCGCAATCGAGGCACACCAGATGGTCGTGGTGCGACCCTTCGTTCAGTTCGAACACCGCCTTGCCCGATTCGAAATTGCTGCGCGACAGCAGGCCGGCCTGCTCGAATTGCGTCAGCACGCGATACACGGTGGCAAGACCGATATCGAGCTCTTCGTGCAGGAGATTGCGGTACACGTCTTCGGCCGTCAGGTGACGGACGGGGCTGTGCTGAAAAATCTCAAGGATTTTGAGGCGCGGAAGGGTCGCCTTGAGCCCGATATTCTTGAGATCGGTTGGATTGGTCATGACAAGGGATCCCTAGAGTACAATGCTGGGCTCTCATAGTAATGTGTTTTTGCCGTTCTGGTCATCTTCGATGGAATGAAACTCGCGCGGCTCGTCAGCGGGCCCGCACGGTGAGTGAAATGATTTCAAAATCTCAATTGATCTACCGGGGGAGCCGCATGCGGGGTACCTTGATCGCTGTTGCGGCTGTCGCGATTCTCGCAGGATGTTCCACGTACGACAGCCTCACGCAGCGGATTGCTCAAAGCATCACGCCGTACCGGATTACCGTTGTGCAAGGCAACTTCGTCTCGAAAGAAGCTGCTTCGCAAATGCAGGTGGGCATGTCGCGCGCGCAGGTGCGTCAGTTGCTCGGCACGCCGCTTCTGGCCGACATGTTCCACGCTGACCGCTGGGACTACGTGTTCTATTTCAAGCGCGGCTCGACCAACGTCGTGCAGCAGCGCGACTTCATCGTCCTGTTCGCCGGCGACCGCGTCGCGAGCTGGAGTGGCGGCGAAGATCTGCCGTCGAACCTCGAACTGCTCGCCGAAATCGACGGCGACAAGCGCGGCAAGAAGGCAGCGGTGCCTAACGTAGCAAGCAGCGCTGCGGGCGCAAGTGCGCCGGTCGCCGCTGCGGCCCCGGTCACCGTGGACACCACGCGCTCGCCGTCCGTCGAGGGTGCAGCGGCCGCCGCCGCGCCGTCCACGGATGCGAACGCCGAAGCCGCACAAGCCGCCAATCGTGCGACGAATGCCGTGCAGGCGCCGTCGCGCAATACGCGCTCGTCGGTGCGCTCAACGGCGCCAACCGCGAATGCCGGCGGCGTGCCGCCGCAAGGCGCCACGTCCGCTGGTCAGCCGCAGTTCCAGTTCCATCGTCCGCCGCCTCCCGCGCCGTCGTCGCAGGACAATCCGGTCGGGCCGAGCGGTTCGTCGCAAAGCGGCAGCAGCCCGACGTACAACGCACCGTTGACCGCGCCGTCCACTTCGGGAACGAGCCAGTAATATCGTTGTCCTTGTTTTAAGACGGTAGCCGCGCAAGCGCCCCGCTGCAACGCGACTTCTTGCGTTGCGTCGGACCAAGCCAGGTTGCGCGGCGCCGTCCGGTTCTCTGCTGTTCCAGTCATGCGCGGCGCGAGGGCGTGCTGCCCGCCGCCGCTTTTGCCCGCGCTTGCCGGGCCGTTCTTTCGAACCCTCGTAGCCATGAAAATTGCGATTGCTGGCGCATCGGGCCGTATGGGCCGCATGCTCATCGAAACGGTTCTTAACGATTCCGACGCCACGCTGTCCGGCGCGCTCGACCGCCCGGGCTCGCCGCAACTCGGTCAGGACGCCGGCGCTTTTGTCGGCAAACAGACGGGCGTCGCGCTGACGGACGACATCGAGCGCGTGTTCGCCGAGTCCGACTATCTGATCGACTTCACGCGCCCGGAAGGCACGCTCGTGCATCTCGAAGCGGCGCAGCGCCACAACGTGAAAATGGTGATCGGCACGACCGGCTTCGACAACGCGCAGAAGGCGCAATTGCGCGCCGCGGCGGACAACGTCGCGATCATGTTCGCGTCGAATATGAGCGTGGGCGTGAACGTCACGCTGAAGCTGCTCGAATTCGCGGCGAAGCATTTCGCCACCGGCTACGACATCGAGATCATCGAGGCGCATCACCGTCACAAGGTCGACGCGCCGTCGGGCACCGCGCTCACCATGGGCGAGGTGATCGCGAATGCGCTAGGCCGCAATCTCGACGACTGCGCCGTCTACGGCCGCGAGGGCGTGACGGGCGAACGCGATCCGTCCACCATCGGCTTTTCGGCGATTCGCGGCGGCGACATCGTCGGCGATCATACGGTGCTGTTCGCGGGCATTGGCGAGCGGATTGAAATCACGCACAAGTCGGCGAGCCGTCTCTCGTACGCGCAGGGCGCGCTTCGCGCCGTGCGTTTCCTCGAAGGCCATCAGACCGGCTTCTTCGACATGCAGGACGTGCTCGGCTTGCGCTAGGCACAGTCCGGCACATTCTTTCGGCGAGGCCAGATGGCAGGCGGCAGCGGCATCATCCATTACCTTCAAACGAGCGACGCGATCACGCATGGCGTCGCCTATGTGCTGTTGGCGATGTCGGTGGCGAGCTGGTGCTTTCTGATCGTCAAGAGCTGGGTGCTCGTGCGCGCGAAACGCCAGGCGACGCGCGCGATTGCGCGCTTCTGGCAGGCGCCTACGCTCGCTGAAGGCGTCGCCGCACTGAAGCGCGCCGACCGCGAGCGCGTCTTCTCGCCGCTCGCCGAAGCGGCGCTCCATGCCGCCGAGGTCGATATTCCCGGTGCGTTGCTCGCGCGCGTCGAGCGCGGCGAGCGGGTGCTGAGAGCACTGCGCCAGGCGCTTAGCGCGTCGCAACGGCGGCTCGAATTCGGGCAAGTGCTGCTGGCCTCGGTCGGCAGCACGGCGCCTTTCGTCGGGCTGCTCGGCACTGTGTGGGGCATTTATCACGCGCTCGGCAGCATCGCGGCGAGCGGGCAGGCACAGATCGAAAACGTCGCGGGCCCGGTCGGCGAGGCGCTCATCATGACTGCCTTTGGCCTCGTGGTCGCGATTCCTGCGGTGCTCGCGTACAACGTGCTCGGGCGTCTCGTGCGGCAGTTGTCGGAGGAACTCGACGGCTTCGCGCACGATCTGCACGCGTACGTCTGCGCGCCCGCCGGCCAGCCACAAGCGCCGCTGCGTGGCCAGCAGGCCGCCGCTCAGCAAGCTCACTGAGCGCGCGGCGAGGAGGCGACATGGCATTCGGCGGACTCGAGAAAAAGCAGACGGCCGCGCCGATGGCCGAGATCAACATGACGCCGTTGATCGACGTGATGCTCGTGCTGCTCGTGATCTTCATCATTACCGCGCCTTTGTTCACACACGCTATCCGGCTCGATCTGCCGAAGGTCGCCGCGGCGCCGGCGCGCGAAACGCCGCAAACCATTTCGCTTTCAATCGACGCCGCGGGCAAGCTCTACTGGAACGGCAGCCTCATCACGCTCGACCAGATGCGCGCCCGCTTCGCGCAGGCAGCGAAAGCGGCGGACGCGAGTGAAGCCGTGCAGAACGGCGACGCCGGCAAAGCGACTGGCCAGCCCGAAATCCACCTGCACGCCGAGCGCAACACGCGCTACGAGGTGATCGCGCAGGTGATGGGCGCCGCGCAGCAGGCCGGTCTCGAGCGGATCGGCTTCGTGACGGACCCGCCGCCGGCCGCGCGGCAGTAAGCGCGCGGCTTCAGAGCGCGGCGCAGCCGTCCGCGAACGGTATAATCAGCCCTTTCCCCCGCAGAAGGGGAAACGACGCCATTTCATCCAGCAAAAGCACCAAAGCAGCATAGCGGCCGGTGCGGAAGCACCGAACCCAGCGACCCATCACACCATGCACGAAAAATACGTTCCCTCCGACGTCGAATCCGCCGCGCAAGGGCAATGGCGCGCCATCGACGCGTACAAGACGACGGAAACCACCGACAAGCCCAAGTTCTATTGCGTCTCGATGCTGCCGTATCCGTCGGGCAAGCTGCACATGGGGCACGTGCGCAACTACACGATCAACGACGTGATGTACCGCTATCTGCGGATGAACGGCTACAACGTGCTGATGCCGATGGGCTGGGACGCGTTCGGCATGCCTGCGGAAAATGCCGCGATGGCCAACAATGTGCCGCCGGCCAAGTGGACCTACGACAACATCGCTTACATGAAGAAGCAGATGCAGTCGATGGGTCTCGCGATCGACTGGTCGCGCGAAGTCGCCACCTGCAGCCCCGACTACTACAAGTGGAACCAGTGGCTGTTCCTGAAGATGCTGGAAAAGGGCATCGCGTACAAGAAAACCGGCACCGTCAACTGGGACCCCGTCGATCAAACCGTGCTCGCGAACGAGCAGGTGATCGACGGCCGCGGCTGGCGCTCGGGCGCGCTCGTCGAAAAGCGCGAAATCCCGATGTACTACATGCGCATCACGCAGTACGCGGACGAACTGCTGAACGATCTCGAAGGTCTCGGCTGGCCCGAGCGCGTGAAGATCATGCAGCAGAACTGGATTGGCAAGAGCTTCGGCGTGAACTTTGGCTTCCCGTATGAAATCGACGGCGAACAGAAGCTGCTGCGCGTGTTCACCACGCGCGCCGACACGATCATGGGCGTGACGTTCTGCGCGATCGCCGCCGAGCATCCGCTCGCCACGCGCCTCCTGAAAGACAAGCCGGAACTGCAGGCTTTCATCGACGAATGCAAGCGCGGCGGCGTTGCCGAAGCCGACGTCGCGACGATGGAAAAGAAGGGCATGGCCACCGGCTTCTACGTCACGCATCCGCTGACGCAGGAACGGGTCGAAGTGTGGATCGGCAACTACGTGCTGATGAGCTACGGCGAAGGCGCGGTGATGGGCGTGCCGGCGCACGACGAGCGCGACTTCGCGTTTGCGAAGAAGTACGGTCTGCCGATCAAGCAGGTGGTGGCGGTCGAAGGCAAGGAATTTTCGACAGACGCGTGGGAAGAATGGTACGGCGAGAAGACGGGCACGCTCGTCAACAGCGGCAAGTACGACGGCCTCGATTACGAACAGGCGGTGGACGCGATCGCCGCCGACCTGAAAGCGCTCAGCCTCGGCGACAAGCAGATCACGTGGCGTCTGCGTGACTGGGGCGTGTCGCGCCAGCGCTATTGGGGCACGCCGATTCCGATCATCCATTGCCCGAAGTGCGGCGACGTGCCGGTGCCGGAAAAAGATCTGCCGGTCGTGCTGCCTGAAGACCTCGTGCCGGACGGCACGGGTAATCCGCTCGCGAAGTCCGAAGCGTTCGTGAACTGCGCCTGCCCGACTTGCGGCGGCGCGGCCAAACGCGAAACCGACACGATGGACACGTTCGTCGATTCGTCGTGGTACTTCTACCGCTACGCGTCGCCGGATGCGAAGACGATGGTCGACGAGCGCACCGATTACTGGGCGCCGATGGACCAGTACATCGGCGGTATCGAGCACGCGATTCTGCACCTGTTGTACTCGCGCTTCTGGGCCAAGGTGATGCGCGACCTGGGTCTCGTCAAGTTCGGCGAGCCGGCCAGGAACCTGCTCACGCAGGGCATGGTGCTCAACGAAACGTACTATCGCGAAGACGCGACGGGCAAGAAGACCTGGTACAACCCGGCAGACGTGACCGTCTCGTTCGACGACAAGGGCCGCCCGGTCGGCGCCGTGCTGAACTCGGACGGCGAGCCGGTCGTGCTCGGCGGCGTCGAGAAAATGTCGAAGTCGAAGAACAACGGCGTCGATCCGCAATCGCTGATCGATCAGCACGGCGCGGACACCGCGCGTCTGTTCGTCATGTTTGCCGCGCCGCCCGAGCAGCAGCTCGAATGGTCGGGCTCGGGCGTGGAAGGCGCGAGCCGCTTCCTGCGCCGCGTCTGGAATTTCGCTCAGGCGAACGAAGCCGCGTTGCGCGCGGGCGGGCAGTTCGACGCCGCGCAACTCGGCGACGCCGACAAACTGCTGCGCCGCGAAGTCTATAGCGTGCTGAAGCAGGCCGACTTCGACTACCAGCGTCTGCAGTACAACACGGTCGTGTCGGCCGCGATGAAGATGCTCAACGCGCTCGACAGCGCGAAGGGCGCGCTGCCGGGCGTACTGCGCGAAACGTACAGCGTGATGCTGCGTGTGCTGTATCCGGTCGTGCCGCACCTGACGTTCCAGCTCTGGCAGGAACTCGGTTATGCCGACGAATTCGGTTCGCTGCTCGACGCGCCGTGGCCGAAGGTCGACGAAAAAGCGCTCGAGCAATCGGAGATCGAACTCGTGCTGCAGGTGAACGGCAAGGTGCGCGGCGCGCTGACGGTGGCGAAAGACGCGTCGCGTGAATCGATCGAACAGCTCGCGGCCGCGCATGAAATGGTCGCGAAGTTCAGCGAAGGCAAGGCGCCGAAGAAGATCGTCGTCGTGCCGGGCCGTCTCGTGAACGTGGTCGTTTGACGACACAGCAACACCTGCCGGCCGGCAACGCGCCGCCTCGCGCGGCGTCGTTTGCCGAGCGCCGGGAATCCACTGCGAACCAGGAGCCAATGTGACTCGCAGATCGCTTTTTGTAACGCTGGCTTGCAGCGTATTGATGTTGTCCGCATGCGGCTTCCAGTTGCGCGGTCAGCAGGACTATGCGTTCAAACGCCTCTTCATCGCGGGCGGCTCGCCGGCCGCGGGCGCGCGGCTCACGCGCATGGTGCAGGGCGGCAGCGACACGGTGGTGGTGAAGTCGGTTGCCAACGCGGACGCGACGTTGCAAATCACCGAAAGCCGCGGCACGAGCACGCTGACGCTGAATTCGCTGGGCGTCGTCTCCGAGTATCAATTGAACCTTGCGATGAACTACACGCTGATCGGCAAGGACGGCACCGTGCTGATTCCGCCGAGCGTGATCGCGCTGAACCGCGCGATGACCTATAGCGACAAGTACTCGCAGGCGAAGACCGCCGAGTCGGAAATCCTTTTTGCCGACATGGAAAACGACGCGATCGACCAGCTCACGCGACGTCTGTCGAGCGTGCGTTCGATGCATCCGGCGCCGGGCGAGCAGGTGCCGGGCGTCGTGCCGCGCGCGCCGTTGCCGCCGCCGCCGCTGTGAGCGGCGGGCACGTCGACCTGACCGGACATCAGCATAGCCATGCAACTGCGACTTGACGCGCTCGAAGCGCATCTGGCCAAGGGACTCGCCGGACTGTACGTCGTGTACGGCGACGAGCATCTGCTCGCGCAGGAAGCGTGCGACCGGATTCGCGCGGCGGCTCGCGCGGCCGGCTTTACCGACCGCTCGGTCTTCACCGTCGAGCGCAGTTTCGACTGGAGTTCGTTGCTCGGCGCGAGCCAGTCCATGTCGCTGTTCGGCGACCGTCAACTGGTCGAATTGCGCATTCCGTCGGGCAAGCCCGGCAAGGAAGGCGCCGAAGCGCTGAAGGCGCTCGCGGGCTCCGTCAACGACGACGTGCTGACCATGATCACGCTGCCGCGGCTCGACGCGGCCACGCAAAAATCGGCGTGGTTCACGGCGCTCGCCGACGCGGGCGTCGCGTTGAAGATCGATCCCGTCGAGCGCGCGCAATTGCCGAACTGGGTCGGCCAGCGGCTCGCGGCGCAGGGTCAGCGGGTGGCCGCGGGCGAGGAAGGGCGGCGCGCGTTGGCGTTTATCGCGGAGCGTGTCGAAGGCAATCTGCTCGCCGCGCATCAGGAAATCCAGAAGCTCGGGCTGCTGTATCCGGCGGGTTCGTTGAGCTTCGAACAGATACACGACGCGGTGCTGAACGTCGCGCGTTACGACGTCTTCAAGCTGAACGAGGCGATGCTTGCCGGCGACGTCGGCCGCTTGTCGCGCATGCTCGACGGGCTGCGCGGCGAAGGCGAGGCGGCGGTGCTGGTGTTGTGGGCCGTCGTCGAGGAATTGCGCACGCTGCTGCGGATCAAGCGCGGCGTCGCGGCCGGCAAGCCGCTTGCCATGCTCGTGCGCGAAAACCGCGTGTGGGGTCCGCGCGAGCGCTTGATCGGGCCGGCATTGTCGCGTGTCACCGAGGCGGCGCTGGAAAAGGCGTTGGCGCTGGCGGCGCGGCTGGATCGGCAGGTGAAGGGATTGTCGGGCGGGACGCCGGGTAATCATCGCAACGATCCGCCGCCCGATCCGTGGGACGGGCTGTTCGAGCTTGCGATGGTGGTGGCGTCGCCGAGAACGTCTGCTGCGCCGCCGCCGCGACCTGCTCGGCGTGCGGCTGCGGCCGCGGTGCGCAGGCCGGCGTGAGTTTCGCTGGTGCTGTAGGCGGCGGGGTTTGAGGTGTCGCGGTGCTGAGCCAGTCAGCCGTACAGCGAGGCCGGACCGGCTCGGCTTGCCGTGCACCAGCAGTCTTGCGGATCTCAACCGCGCTAACCGCGCCCTCGCAAGCAAAGCGCCCTGGCCCGACTTACAATCGCTGGATCTTTCGCTAATCAGCTAATCAGCCTGCTCGCCGCGCGTCGGCGTGCCCGGCAATACGAGAATCATCCATGGATATCGACCAGTACATGACCGACCTCGGCCGGCGCGCGCGCCGGGCATCGCGTGCGATGGCGCGGGCGTCGACGGCTGCGAAGAACGCCGCCCTCGCGGCGGTGGCGGCGGGTATCGAGCGCGATGCCGCGTTGCTCAAGGAAGCCAACGCGCGCGACGTCGCACGCGCTCGCGATAAAGGTCACGACGCGGCTTTCATCGACCGTCTCACGCTGTCGGACAAGGCGCTCAGGACGATGGTCGAAGGTCTGCGCCAGGTCGCGGCGCTCGCCGATCCGATCGGCGAGATCAGCAATCTGAAGTACCGGCCGAGCGGCATCCAGGTCGGGCAGATGCGCGTGCCGCTCGGCGTGATCGGCATCATCTACGAATCGCGTCCTAACGTCACGATCGACGCCGCCGCGCTCTGCCTCAAATCGGGCAACGCGACGATTCTGCGCGGTGGTTCGGAAGCGCTCGAATGCAACACTGCGCTCGCGAAGCTGATCGGCGAGGCGCTCGAAGCGGCCGGTTTGCCGCAAGACGCCGTGCAGGTTGTTGCGACGTCGGACCGCGCCGCGGTCGGCAAACTGATCACGATGACCGAATACGTCGACGTGATCGTGCCGCGCGGCGGCAAGAGCCTGATCGAGCGGCTCATGAACGAAGCGCGGGTGCCGATGATCAAGCATCTGGACGGCATCTGCCACGTATACGTGGACGACCGCGCCGATCTTAAGAAGGCGCTGACCGTTTGCGATAACGCCAAGACGCACCGCTACGGCACCTGCAACACGATGGAGACGCTGCTGGTCGCGCGCGGCATTGCGTCCGACGTGCTGCCGCCGCTCGGCAAGCTGTATCGCGAGAAAAATGTCGAATTGCGCGTGGACGCGGCGGCGCGTGCTGTGCTGGCAGACGCGGGCGTGGGTCCGCTCGCCGACGCAACCGAAGAAGACTGGCGCACCGAATATCTCGCGCCGGTGCTCGCGATCAAGGTGGTCGACGATCTCGACGCCGCCATTGAGCACATCAACACGTACAGTTCGCAACATACCGACGCGATCGTCACGGAGGACCACGACCGCGCCATGCGCTTCCTGCGCGAAGTGGATTCGGCGAGCGTGATGGTGAACGCATCGACGCGTTTCGCCGACGGCTTCGAATTCGGTCTCGGCGCGGAAATCGGCATTTCCAACGACAAGCTCCACGCGCGCGGCCCGGTGGGGCTGGAAGGGTTGACGTCGCTGAAGTATGTCGTGCTTGGGCATGGCGAAGGCCGCCAGTAGGCGCCTGCACGATGGGAAGCGTGGCCGTGCAACGCGGCCACGCATGATTGTTTCAAATCCCGCGACCGCTGATCACTTTGCGTCGCGGCACAGGCCCGGCATGATCGTCGGCGCTCTCCACAATAACTCACACACCACCAAGGACTCCCACGATGCTCTGGATCAAGACGTTCCATATCGTTCTGATCGCTTCCTGGTTCGCCGGCCTGTTCTATTTGCCGCGCATTTTCGTCAATCTGGCGATGGAAACCGAACCCGCCGCGGTGAAGCGTCTGCTGATCATGGCGCGCAAACTGTTCCGCTTCATGTCGTTTATCGCGGTGCCGGCGCTCGCTTGCGGGCTGTGGTTGTGGCTTGTCGTCGGTATCGGACGAGGGCAGGGATGGCTTCACGCGAAGGTTGGCGTGGTCGTGCTGCTGGTGATTTACCACGCTTACTGCGGCGTGCTGCTGCGCACTTTCGAGCGCGGGGAAAACCGTCGCTCGGACAAGTGGTATCGGATGTTCAATGAACTGCCGGTGCTGGGGATGCTGGCCGCGGTCGCGTTGGTGGTGATCAAGCCGTTTTGAGAGGTACGCGGCTGTGAGACTTGCACAGGCTGTGCGGATGGTTGAAACGCCGGTCTGCTGATGCCGCTATGTGCGCGCTCCTGACCGTTGTGCAGAGCAGGCGCCGGACGGGCCGCAAGCCTTGGTCAAATCAGGGCATGAGCAGGCCCATTACAGGCCAAACGGCTCGGCTTTCCCGAGTTCCGTCACTGTCAACGGGAATCGACTGGACGTAACCGGCTTGCAGCACTCCGGCGTGATAGGCCGGAGCGGGCGTTTAGCGCGGATGGCTGGGAAGCGCAGGTCCGCGTAGAGGACGGCCGATGCGGCCGTGATTGTCACCGCAATTCAACGCTCCAGCTGCCATGGAAGCGTCGATCTTTAAAAGTAAATCAAACCGCCTCCGGTCAACTAACCACCGCCTCGCCGCGGTTTTTTTTCGCGCTCATCTGCGAATTCCGCCGTCTTTTATGTGGAGGCAAATTTGGCGGTTTAAAACTTGTGTTGGCCTGATGCCATCGAGGGCAAGCTCGTCATTGTTCTAGTGACGGCCGGAGTTATCAAATAAAGAAATAATAGAAATAAGACAAATCCTAAAAAGCGCTATTCCCGTGGTTTTTCGAATCTTAGGACTTTTCTGAATTTTAGTCCGTATATTTCCTGGCCGGGCCATCGCATAATCGCGCAATCGTCGGTCTGCCTCGTTCGTATTTCAAATTCGCGCGATGAGACAAGCGCTGCGGTCGCACGGGCAAAGCCCCGTCCACAGGCCGTGTTCCTCCAGATCGAACTGCATCGAATAAGAATAATCCTAAATAAAGTTCGATGCTTGCCTGCCTTAAAGCCACTTCTTTACAGAATTTCAAGGATCCGTGAGGTTCTGGCGCGAGTCGCGTTTCCTAGTATGTGACAGTCGACTGAGACCAATTAAGCATAGTCTGATTATCTCCAGAGTCGCTCAGTTTTATATTGAGATCTTCGCTGGAAGGATATTAAGACAGTCTCAAGTGCATAAGTGCGACGGTCAGATTGAATCCTTTTGGCAGCTCGTTGGCAGCGACGCACCACGTTAATCAGCACGGTGCCGCGCAGATCCCAGTCATCACGCCTTTACAGGATGAAATCGTGAACAAGTCGTACAAAACAGTTTGGAATGAGACTACCGGTACATATGTTGCAGCGCCGGAAGTGGCGAAGGGACGCGGGAAGAGCGGCCGCAAGGCACGTAGCATCAAGGCGCTAGGCGCAAGCGGAGTGCTGGTTGCTGCCGGGGTGGGATTGTCGGCGTTCGCACCATCCGCGATGGCGGGCTCGATCATCAATTGCGGGAATGCAATAAACTCTTATGCCAGCTTTAGCGCGGCCCAAGCTGGTGCATGGACGAACACGCAGCAGGCTGCGACATGCTTCAGCGGTAGCTCGAGCCTCGGCACTGGAGTAGTCCTTTCCGAAAACGGCAACTACTTCAGTCCTGACGGCACGAACGCCGCGATTCTCGTGGGCGCTTCCGGGAGCAACGCGACGGGAAAGGTCACGATCTACGGCCCGAGCGGCATTGCAATGATGAACCAGGTCGACATGACCAGTCACAAGATCGTGAACGTTGCAGCCGGTACCGTCAGCAGCATTAGCGGCGACGCGATCAACGGCAGCCAGCTCTACGCGGTGAGCGCTTCGGCGGCCAGCGCCATTGGCGGCGGTTCCACGGTTAGCTCGACGGGCGCGATTAGCGCACCTAGCTACGCGCTGACGAACGCAAATTCGATCGACGGTACGACGGGCGCGAAGACGGACATCGGCACGGCGTTCGGCACGGTGGATACGGCACTGGGCAAGCTGAACACCTCGATCACCAACATCAACAACGGCCAAGGTACACGCTATTTCAAGGTGACTGGGAACAACGACGGCACGGACGACGCCAAGGCGGGTGCATCAACATCATCATACGGCTCAATCGCCATTGGTCCGAAAGCTTTGTCGTGGACGTCTGGCATGGCGACGAACGACGCTATCGCCATAGGCGACTCAGCGTACGCGACGTACGTCGGAGATACCGCGATAGGCGGCTTCGCGACAGCCGGCGGAGGATCGTCGACGGCCATCGGTTACGGCGCATCGACGCTGAACGCCATATCCACGAACAACATGGTTGCTCTCGGCACCTCTGCTTCCGCTGGCGCCGCGAACTCGACCGCACTCGGCAGCTACGCGCTTACGTCTGGCGCGGGCGCAGTCGCCGTTGGCTACCTTGCAACAGCCACCACATCGAATTCGGTGGCGCTGGGCTCGAATTCGGTGGCGAACTCGGCCACGCTGGCGACGGCAGGCTTCACGCCCATCGGTGGCACGGCGATCTCGGCAGCCACGGCAACAGGTGGTGAAGTGTCGGTGGGCGCAGCAGGTGCAGAGCGTCGTGTCACGAACGTGGCAGCAGGTCTGAATGCCACGGACGCGGTGAACGTGAGCCAGTTGCAGTCGGAAGACGCGAAGGTGAACAACGTTTCGAACAACGTTTCGAACGTCGCGAACAACCTGGCGAACACGAACAACAACGTCGCGAACCTGAGCGGCAACGTCACCAACATCAACAACACGGTGAACAGCATCGTGAACGGTGGCGGCATCAAGTACTTCCACACGAACTCGACGCTGGCTGATTCGTCGGCTGCGGGCGTCGACAGCGTGGCGGTCGGACCGAACGCAATTGCTCGTGGTCAAGGCAGCATTGCGATCGGCCGGAACGCATCGATGGCGGCCGCCACACCCGCAGATGGAGCGATCGCGATTGGCGATGGCAGCTATACCGCTTACTCGCAGGATATGGCGCTCGGTCAGAACGCTACGGCCGGCGGTGGGGCCTCCATCGCGATAGGCGCACAGGCATCTACCGTTGCAGGTAGCGGTATAAACAACCAGGTTGCTGTGGGCACGGGGGCCACCAGTGGTGCTAACAATGCCACGGCGTTGGGTGGCCTTGCCACTGCTTCAACAGTCAACTCGGTGGCATTGGGTGCTAACTCGGTGGCGAACTCGAGCACGCTGGCGACGGCAGGCTTCACGCCGGTCGGTGGCACAGCAATCTCGGCAGCGACGGCAGCCGGCGGTGAAGTGTCGGTGGGCAAGGCAGGTGGTGAGCGTCGCATCACGAACGTCGCAGCAGGTCTGAACGCCACGGATGCAGTGAACGTAAGCCAGCTGCAGTCGGAAGACGCAAAGGTGAACAACGTCTCGAACAACGTTTCGAACGTCGCGAACAACCTCGCGAACACCAACAACAACGTTGCAAACCTGAGCGGCAACGTCACCAACATCAACAACACGGTGAACAACATCGTGAACGGTGGCGGCATCAAATATTTCCATGCCAATTCCTCTTTGGCGGACGCATCCGCGACGGGCTCGAACAGCGTTGCTGCCGGACCGGTTGCCGTGGCTAGCGGCGTCAGTTCGACCGCAATGGGCTGGGGAGCGCTCGCGTCAGGAACAAACTCATCCGCGTTTGGCGAGGCTGCCACCGCCGCTGCATACAATGGCGTGGCGGTTGGCGAAGGTGCGACATCCACCGTTAGTGGCACGACGTCGAACACCAACGGCTGGGGAGTTGCGATCGGTGGTAATGCGAATGCCGGCGCTCATGCAGCAGTCGCGGTAGGTCCTCACGCCAACGCGACGGCCAGTGAGGCTATCGCTATCGGCGACTATTCCAGCGCCACTGCAATAAATACTGTTGCGCTGGGGCAAGGCGCCTCGGCCGCAACCGTGAACTCGGTTGCGCTCGGCGCCGGGGCGGTGGCGAACTCGGCCACGTTGACGACGGCAGGCTTTACGCCGGTCGGCGGCACGGCGATCTCGGCAGCCACGGCAGCCGGCGGCGAAGTGTCGGTGGGCGCAGCAGGTGCAGAGCGTCGCATCACGAACGTCGCAGCCGGTCTGAATGCGACCGATGCCGTCAACGTGAGCCAGTTGCAGTCTGAAGACGCGAAGGTCAACAACGTCTCGAACAACGTGTCGAACGTCGCGAACAACCTGTCGAACACCAACAACAACGTTGCAAACCTGAGCGGCAACGTCACGAACATCAACAACACGGTGAACAACATCGTGAACGGTGGCGGCATCAAGTATTTCCACGCGAACTCGACGCTGGCTGATTCGTCGGCGACGGGCACGAACGCAGTCGCAATCGGCGGTGCAGCGTCGGCGACGACGGCGAACTCGGTAGCACTGGGCTCGAACTCGGTGGCGAACTCGGCCACGCTGGCGACGGCAGGTTTCACGCCGACGGGCGGTACGGCGATTTCCGCAGCGACGGCAGCCGGCGGCGAAGTGTCGGTGGGCAAGGCAGGTGCAGAGCGTCGCATCACGAACGTCGCAGCGGGTCTGAGCGCGACCGATGCAGTGAACGTGAGCCAGTTGCAGTCGGAAGACGCAAAGGTCAACAACGTTTCGAACAACCTGTCGAACACGAACAACAACGTCGCGAACCTGAGCGGTAACGTCACCAACATCAACAACACGGTGAATAACATCGTGAACGGTGGCGGCGTCAAGTACTTCCACGCCAACTCGACGCTGGCTGATTCGTCGGCAACGGGTACGAATGCTGTGGCAATCGGTGGTGCAGCCTCGGCAACGACGGCGAACTCGGTAGCACTGGGCTCGAACTCGGTGGCGAACTCGGCCACGCTGGCGACGGCAGGCTTCACGCCGGTCGGCGGCACGGCAATCTCGGCAGCCACGGCAGCCGGCGGCGAAGTGTCGGTGGGCGCGGCAGGTGCAGAGCGTCGTATCACGAACGTCGCAGCAGGTCTGAACGCGACCGATGCAGTGAACGTGAGCCAGCTGCAGTCGGAAGACGCAAAGGTGAACAACGTCTCGAACAACGTGTCGAACGTCGCGAACAACCTGGCGAACACCAACAACAACGTCGCGAACCTGAGCGGCAACGTCACCAACATCAACAACACGGTGAACAACATCGTGAATGGTGGCGGCATCAAGTACTTCCACGCTAACTCCACGCTGGCTGATTCGTCGGCAACGGGCACGAACGCGGTGGCAATCGGTGGTGCAGCGTCGGCGACGACGGCGAACTCGGTAGCACTGGGCTCGAACTCGGTGGCGAACTCGGCGACGCTGGCGACGGCAGGCTTCACGCCGACGGGTGGCACGGCGATCTCGGCAGGGACGGCTCTGGGCGGCGAAGTGTCGGTGGGCAAGGCAGGTGCAGAACGTCGCATCACGAACGTGGCAGCGGGTCTGAGCACGACCGATGCAGTGAACGTGAGCCAGTTGCAGTCGGAAGACGCAAAGGTCAACAACGTTTCGAACAACCTGTCGAACACCAACAACAACGTCGCGAACCTGAGCGGTAATGTCACCAACATGAACAACACGGTGAACAACATCGTGAACGGTGGCGGCGTCAAGTACTTCCACGCGAATTCGACGCTGGCGGATTCGTCGGCAACGGGTACGGACGCAGTGGCGATCGGTGGCAACGCTCAGGCGACGACGGCGAACTCGGTGGCCTTGGGCTCGAACTCGGTGGCGAACTCGGCGACGTTGACGACGGCAGGCTTCACGCCGGCTGGCGGCACGGCGATTTCGGCAGCCACTGCTGCTGGTGGTGAAGTGTCGGTAGGCGCGGCAGGTAAGGAACGTCGCATCACGAAATGTGGCAGCGGGTCTGAACGCGACGGACGCAGTGAACGTGAGCCAGCTGCAGTCGGAAGACGCAAAGGTGAACAACGTTTCGAACAACGTTTCGAACGTCGCGAACAACCTGTCGAATACGAACAACAACGTCGCAAACCTGAGCGGTAACGTCACCAACATCAACAACACGGTGAATAACATCGTGAACGGTGGCGGCGTCAAGTACTTCCACGCCAACTCGACGCTGGCTGATTCGTCGGCAACGGGTACGAATGCTGTGGCAATCGGCGGTGCAGCGTCGGCGACGACGGCGAACTCGGTGGCCCTCGGCTCGAACTCGGTGGCCAACTCGGCCACGCTGGCGACGGCAGGCTTCACGCCGGTTGGCGGCACGGCGATTTCGGCAGCCACGGCAGCCGGCGGCGAAGTGTCGGTGGGCGCGGCAGGTGCAGAGCGTCGTATCACGAACGTCGCAGCAGGTCTGAACGCGACCGATGCAGTCAACGTGAGCCAGTTGCAGTCGGAAGACGCAAAGGTGAACAACGTCTCGAACAACGTGTCGAACGTCGCGAACAACCTGGCGAACACCAACAACAACGTCGCGAACCTGAGCGGCAACGTCACCAACATCAACAACACGGTGAACAACATCGTGAATGGTGGCGGCATCAAGTACTTCCACGCTAACTCCACGCTGGCTGATTCGTCGGCAACGGGCACGAACGCGGTGGCAATCGGCGGTGCAGCGTCGGCGACGACGGCGAACTCGGTAGCACTGGGCTCGAACTCGGTGGCGAACTCGGCGACGCTGGCGACGGCAGGCTTCACGCCGACGGGTGGCACGGCGATCTCGGCAGGGACGGCTCTGGGCGGCGAAGTGTCGGTGGGCAAGGCAGGTGCAGAACGTCGCATTACGAACGTGGCAGCGGGTCTGAGCGCGACCGATGCAGTGAACGTGAGCCAGTTGCAGTCGGAAGACGCAAAGGTCAACAACGTTTCGAACAACCTGTCGAACACCAACAACAACGTCGCGAACCTGAGCGGTAATGTCACCAACATGAACAACACGGTGAACAACATCGTGAACGGTGGCGGCGTCAAGTACTTCCACGCCAACTCGACGCTGGCTGATTCGTCGGCAACGGGTACGGATGCGGTTGCGATCGGCGGCAACGCACAGGCGACGACGGCGAACTCGGTGGCACTGGGCTCCAACTCGGTGGCGAACTCGGCGACGTTGACGACGGCAGGCTTCACGCCGGCTGGCGGCACGGCGATTTCGGCAGCCACTGCTGCTGGTGGTGAAGTGTCGGTGGGCGCGGCAGGTAAGGAACGTCGCATCACGAATGTGGCAGCGGGTCTGAACGCCACGGATGCAGTGAACGTGAGCCAGCTGCAGTCGGAAGACGCGAAGGTCAACACGGTCAACAACAACCTGAACAACCTGAGCAACACGGTGAACAACATCACCAACGGCGCGGGTACGAAGTATTTCCACGCTAACTCGACGCTGGTCGACTCCTCAGCAGTGGGTACGAACGCAGTGGCGATCGGCGGTGCAGCAACTGCGACGACGGCGAACTCGGTGGCACTGGGCTCCAACTCGGTGGCAAACTCGGCCACGCTGACGACGGCAGGCTTCACGCCGGTCGGTGGCACGGCGATCGCGGCAGCGACGGCTGCTGGCGGTGAAGTGTCGGTGGGTGCAGCGGGTGCAGAGCGTCGTATCACGAACGTGGCAGCGGGTCTGAACGCGACCGATGCAGTGAACGTGAGCCAGCTGCAGTCGGAAGACGCAAAGGTCAACAACGTTTCGAACAACCTGTCGAACACCAACAACAACGTTGCAAACCTGAGCGGCAACGTCACCAACATCAACAACACGGTGAACAACATCGTGAACGGTGGCGGCGTCAAGTACTTCCATGCGAACTCGACGC
Source organism: Paraburkholderia sp. OAS925 (assembly GCF_040543975.1). Classification (NCBI taxonomy): domain Bacteria; kingdom Pseudomonadati; phylum Pseudomonadota; class Betaproteobacteria; order Burkholderiales; family Burkholderiaceae; genus Paraburkholderia; species Paraburkholderia sp. OAS925. The sequence continues at coordinate 3,952,565 of NZ_JBEUNO010000001.1, read as the reverse complement.
TGGCTGATTCGTCGGCAACGGGCACGAACGCGGTGGCAATCGGCGGTGCAGCCTCGGCGACGACGGCAAACTCGGTGGCCCTCGGCTCGAACTCGGTGGCGAACTCGGCCACGCTGGCGACGGCAGGTTTCACGCCGGTCGGCGGCACGGCGATCTCGGCAGCCACTGCTGCTGGTGGCGAAGTGTCGGTGGGCGCAGCAGGTGCAGAGCGTCGCATCACGAACGTGGCAGCAGGTCTGAACGCGACCGATGCAGTGAACGTGAGCCAGCTGCAGTCGGAAGACGCGAAGGTGAACAACGTCAGCAATAACCTGAGCAACCTGGCAGGCAATGTCACCAACATGAACAACACGGTGAACAACATCGTGAACGGTGGCGGCGTCAAGTATTTCCACGCGAACTCGACGCTGGCGGATTCGTCGGCAACGGGTACGGACGCAGTGGCGATCGGCGGCAACGCTCAGGCAACGACGGCGAACTCGGTGGCACTGGGCTCGAACTCGGTGGCGAACTCGGCGACGCTGGCGACGGCAGGCTTCACGCCGGTCGGCGGCACGGCGATCTCGGCAGCCACGGCAGCGGGCGGTGAAGTGTCGGTGGGCAAGGCAGGTGCGGAGCGTCGTATCACGAACGTCGCAGCGGGTCTGAACGCAACGGACGCAGTGAACGTAAGCCAGCTTCAGTCGGAAGACGCGAAGGTCAACAACGTTTCGAACAATGTGTCGAACGTTTCGAACAACCTGGCCAACACCAACAACAACGTCGCGAACCTGAGCGGCAACGTCACCAACATCAACAACACGGTGAACAACATCGTGAATGGTGGCGGCATCAAGTACTTCCACGCCAACTCGACGCTGGCGGATTCGTCGGCAACGGGTACGGACGCAGTGGCAATCGGCGGCAACGCTCAGGCAACGACGGCGAACTCGGTGGCACTGGGCTCGAACTCGGTGGCGAACTCGGCGACGCTGGCGACGGCAGGCTTCACGCCGGTTGGTGGCACGGCGATCGCAGCAGCCACGGCAGCGGGCGGTGAAGTGTCGGTGGGCGCGGCAGGTAAGGAGCGTCGCATCACGAACGTGGCAGCAGGTCTGAACGCCACGGATGCAGTGAACGTGAGCCAGTTGCAGTCGGAAGACGCGAAGGTGAACAACGTCTCGAACAACGTTTCGAACGTTTCGAACAACCTGTCCAACACCAACAACAACGTCGCGAACCTGAGCGGCAATGTCACCAACATCAACAACACGGTGAACAACATCGTGAATGGTGGCGGCATCAAGTACTTCCACGCCAACTCGACGCTGGCGGATTCGTCGGCAACGGGTACGGATGCAGTTGCGATCGGCGGCAACGCTCAAGCAACGACGGCGAACTCCGTAGCACTCGGTTCCAACTCGGTGGCGAACTCGAGCACGTTGACGACGGCAGGCTTCACGCCGGTCGGTGGCACGGCGATCGCAGCAGCGACGGCAGCCGGCGGCGAAGTGTCGGTGGGCAAGGCAGGTGCGGAGCGTCGTATCACGAACGTGGCAGCAGGTCTGAACGCTACGGATGCAGTGAACGTGAGCCAGTTGCAGTCGGAAGACGCGAAGGTGAACAACGTTTCGAACAACGTTTCGAACGTCGCCAACAATCTCGCGAACACCAACAACAACGTCGCGAACCTGAGCGGCAACGTCACGAACATCAACAACACGGTGAACAACATCGTGAACGGTGGCGGCATCAAGTACTTCCACGCGAACACCACGCTGGCGGATTCGTCGGCAACGGGTACGGACGCAGTGGCAATCGGCGGCAACGCGCAAGCGACGACGGCGAACTCGGTGGCACTGGGCTCCAACTCGGTGGCGAACTCGGCGACGTTGACGACGGCAGGCTTCACGCCGGTCGGCGGCACGGCGATCGCAGCAGCGACAGCAGCTGGTGGTGAAGTGTCGGTGGGCGCGGCAGGTAAGGAGCGTCGTATCACGAACGTCGCAGCCGGTCTGAACGCGACTGATGCAGTGAACGTGAGCCAGTTGCAGTCGGAAGACGCGAAGGTCAACAACGTTTCGAACAACCTGTCGAACACGAACAACAACGTCGCAAACCTGGCGGGCAACGTCACCAACATCAACAACACGGTGAACAACATCGTGAACGGTGGCGGCATCAAGTACTTCCACGCGAACACCGCGCTGGCGGATTCGTCGGCAGTGGGTATGAACGCAGTGGCGATCGGCGGCAACGCGCAAGCGACGACGGCGAACTCGGTGGCACTCGGCTCCAACTCGGTGGCCAACTCGACCACGCTGACGACGGCAGGCTTCAACCCGGGTGGCAGCGCGATCTCGGCAGCCACGGCAGCCGGTGAAGTGTCGGTGGGTGCGGCAGGTGCTGAGCGTCGCATCACGAATGTGGCAGCAGGTCTGAACGCCACGGACGCGGTGAACGTGAGCCAGTTGATGTCGGAAGATACGAAGGTGAACCAGGTCGGCGCGAGCACGGCCTCGTCGCTGGGCGGTGGTTCGACCTACGATTCGACGACGGGCGCAATCACGGCTCCGACGTACTCGGTGGGCGGCACGACGGTGAACACGGTGGGTGACGCGATCACCAACCTGGACGGCCGCACGACGCAGAACACGACGAACATCGACAGCCTGACGCAGAACATCGCCAACGGTTCGGTCGGTCTGGTGCAGCAAGACCCGACGTCGCGCAACATCACGGTGGCGAAGGATACCGACGGCACGGTGGTTGACTTCACGGGTACGGCAGGCACGCGTACGCTGACTGGTGTAACGACTGGTGATTTGAGCGCATCGAGCACGGACGCAGTGAACGGCTCGCAGCTGTACGCGACGAACATGAACGTGTCGAACGTCGCGAACAACCTGTCGAACACCAATAACAACGTCGCAAACCTGGCAGGCAATGTCACCAACATCAACAACACGGTGAACAACATCGTGAACGGTGGCGGCATCAAGTACTTCCACGCCAACTCGACGCTGGCGGATTCGTCGGCAACGGGTACGGATGCAGTGGCGATCGGCGGCAACGCGCAAGCGACGACGGCGAACTCAGTAGCACTGGGCTCGAACTCGGTGGCCAACTCGACCACGCTGACGACGGCAGGCTTCAACCCGGGCGGCAGCGCTATCTCTGCAGCCACGGCAGCCGGTGAAGTGTCGGTGGGTGCAGCAGGTGCTGAGCGTCGCATCACGAATGTGGCAGCAGGTCTGAACGCCACGGACGCGGTGAACGTGAGCCAGCTGATGTCGGAAGATGCGAAGGTGAGCCAGATCGGCACGAGCACGGCCTCGTCGCTGGGTGGCGGTTCGACCTACGACTCGACGACGGGCGCAATCACGGCTCCGACGTACTCGGTGGGCGGCACGACGGTGAACACGGTGGGTGACGCAATCACCAACATCGACGGTCGTACGACGCAGAACACGACGAACATCGACAACCTGACGCAAAACATCGCCAACGGTTCCGTCGGTCTGGTGCAGCAGGACCCGACGTCGCGCAACATCACGGTGGCGAAGGATACCGACGGCACGGTGGTTGACCTTACGGGTACGGCAGGTTCGCGTACGTTGACTGGTGTGGCCGCAGGCGCGGTCAACGCCACGAGCGTGGATGCAGTGAACGGTTCGCAGTTGTATGGCGTGAGCCAGTCGGCGGCAGATGCCCTCGGCGGCGGCTCGACGGTGAACAGCGATGGCACGATCTCGGCCCCGACGTACTCGGTGGGCGGTACGACCGTGAACAGCGTGGGTGACGCGATCACCAACATCGACGGCCGTGTGACGCAGAACACGTCGGACATCACCAACATCAACAACACGCTGAACAACATCACCAGCGGTGGCACCGGTATCAAGTACTTCCACGCCAACTCGACGTTGCCGGATTCACAGGCAACGGGCGCGGAATCGGTGGCGATCGGCGGTAATGCGCAGTCTCTGGCGACGAACTCGGTTGCACTGGGTTCGAACTCGGTGGCTGACCGTGCGAACACGGTGTCGGTGGGCTCGGCGGGCAACGAACGCCAGATCACCAACGTCGCAGCCGGTACGGCCGACACGGACGCAGTGAACGTCGCTCAGTTGAAGGCGTCGGGCATCATCAACCCGAACGGCACGACCAACGCGGCAGTCACGTACGACCACAACGCCGACGGTACGACCAACTACAGCAGCATTACGATGGGTAATGGTGCTGCGGGCGGCACGACGATCCACAACGTGGCAGCAGGCACGTCCGGTGACGACGCAGTCAACGTCGACCAGATGAACTCGGCGATCTCGACGGTGACGAACATTGCGCACGCGGCCAACAACCCGATGTTCGCAGCAGACGGCAACCGCGATACGGAAGCAGCAGTTGCAAGCGGTACGCATTCGACCGCAATGGGTGCGAACGCAAGCGCAACCGCGGCGAACTCGGTGGCACTGGGTGCGAACTCGGTGGCTGATCGTGCGAACTCGGTGTCGGTGGGCTCGGCAGGTAACGAACGCCAGGTCACCAACGTCGCGGCCGGTACGGCAACGACCGACGCGGTCAACGTGGGTCAGTTGAACGACGCCATCGGCTCGGCGGTCGGCAATCTGCCGGCTGGCATGACCTCGAAGGCCTACACCGATCAGCAGATCAACTCGGTGCAGAACAGCGTGAGCCAGGTCGCCAAGAACGCGTACGCCGGTGTCGCAGCCGCTACGGCGCTGACGATGATCCCGGACGTCGATCAAGGCAAGACGATCGCGGTCGGTATCGGTGGCGGTTCGTATAAGGGTTCGCAGGCTGTCGCGCTCGGCGTCTCGGCGCGTATCACCGAGAACCTGAAGATGAAGGCCGGCGCGGGCACCAGCTCGCAAGGCACGGCGATCGGCATCGGTGCTTCGTACCAGTGGTAAGCGCCGTGATGGATCGGACGCAAGTCCGGTCCATCAACCGGAGCTGTCTTGACTAGAACTGTAAGCGCGCTCTTGTCCGCAGGACACGGGGCAAGGGCGCCGCTTCAATCACTGCATTCGTGAAAATGAACACTTCTCTTTTTAAATATCTCCGCGCGTTGGTCTCAGGCGCGTCTTTGGCGATCTTTGCAGCGTGCAGTACGCAATCTGGACCGTCCTACACGCTGCGTACGATCAGTCCGCCGAACCAAACCGTACCGACTTATTGGGTTAGCTGCCTCGGACTTCTCGACAGCTCGCAAACCTGCGTGCGCGTGGCCGAAGAAACCTGCCAGGCCAAGCCGATTACGTGGCTCGGCGCGGTCGACGGCGTGAGCAACAACCAGCCGGTGAAAGATGCGCGTGAAATGACGTTCATGTGCGGCGCGCCCGTCGCACAGCAGCCGGTCGCACAACAGCCGGCGCCGCAACAGCCGGTTCAGCAGCAAGAGGCTGCGCAGCCGCAAGCAAAGCCGGCCGCGCCGCAGGCTCGGCTGCTGCTGCAAGGCAACGCCAACTTTGCAACGGACAGCGCGACGCTCAGCCCGATCGCGAAGGAAAACCTGGATCACTTCATGGCCGCCAACAAGGGCGCGAATCTGCGCCGCGTGACGGTGACGGGCTACACCGACAAGACGGGTTCCGAAGCACACAACCTGGCGCTGTCGAAGGCTCGTGCCGAAGCGGTCGTGCAATATCTGCGCGATGGCGGTCTCGAGGGTGAGCAGTTCGTCGCACAAGGCCTCGGCAGCGCCGATCCGGTTGCGTCGAATGCAACGGCCGAAGGTCGTTCGCAGAACCGCCGCGTCGATGTTCGCGTGGTCGCCGAGTAACTGGCCGCGTGCATCGTTTGACCTGAGTTTGACCTGAAAAAGGCCTGCCATCGAGCAGGCCTTTTTCATTTGCGCCTCTTCAGCTTTCGCCGTCGATTCTCAGCCGGCCGATCACTTCTTTCGCCTTACCCATCCGCTCGACAAGCTCAGGCCCGCGCTTGAGCGCGACGCCGACGGCGAGAATGTCGCCGATGGCGAGATGCGACATGCGCGACGTCATCGGCGAAAACACATCGCTTTCCTCGACGACATTTGAGAAGAGACAAATCGACGCGAGCTTCGCAAGCGGCGACGATCCATGTGTAATCGCAATCACTTTCGCGCCGCGATTGAGCGCGGAATGTGTCGCTTCGATGATGTCCCGGGTTCGACCGGTATTCGATACCGTCACGATCACATCGCCGGGGCCGAGCAGTGCGGCCGACATCGAGTAGGTGTGCGGATCGGAGTAGGCGACGCTCGGCATGCCGAGCCGGAAGAACTTGTGCTGGATGTCCTGCGCCGCAATACCTGAACCGCCCGCTCCATAGAACTCGATGCGCGCCGCGTTCGCCAGCAGGTCGACGGCTGCTTCGACACTATGCGGCGACAAGCTGTTGCGCACCTGGATCAGCGTGCCGATGGTCCGGTCGAAGACCTTGGCGATCAGACCCGGCGTACCCTCGTCCGGCCGCACATCCCGATAAACCGCCGGCACTTCAGTAGCGATGCCTTGGGCCAGCCGGATCTTGAACTCGCGAAACCCCGAAAAACCCAGCGCATGACAGAACCGCGCGATAGTCGGCTGACTCACACCCGCGCGCGCGGCGACTTCCGTCATGGAAAGGTCTAGCACCTCGCGCGGCGCCTCGATCACGTAGTCGGCGAGCTTGCGCTCCGACGGGCGCAACTGCTCGCGCATCTCTTCGACCTGGGACAGCATCATTGGAAAACTCGCACTATGCTGAAGAATGCGTGGACTATAGCTTGATTGGCCGAAAGGTACAAAAACTACATTATCGCCGTAGGTGTTATCCCTAGGTTCAGGTGTTATTCGTCCGATGCGCCGCCAGTAAAGGGCTTCGCGGAGTTTCGCCAAACTGCACTGCAGCAAGATTTCCAATTGCGGCCATGTAGTTTTTCTACTAAGATTCCTTTCGCCGGTCTCTCCGGCGACCCCGCGATACCCACCTGGCATAGCGCGCCCAATCTGCCGCCAGCGACGAAGGAGCTCCGATGGTTTCCCCGCATTCGCAATTGTTGAAAGTCACGCAGCGCGTGATCGAACGCAGCAAGCCCACTCGTGAGGCGTATCTCTCCCGCATTCATCAGGCGCAGGGCCGGTTCCCGGCGCGCGGCGCGCTTTCCTGCGCGAATCTGGCGCACGGGTTCGCGGGCCTCGAAGGCAACGACAAGCTCGTCATCAAGCAGATTCGCGAGCCGAACATCGGCATCGTTTCGTCGTACAACGAGATGTTGTCGGCGCACGCGCCGTACAAAAACTACCCGGACATCATCAAGCAGGCCGCGCGTGAAAACGGCGGCGTCGCGCAATTCGCGGGCGGCGTGCCGGCCATGTGCGACGGCATCACCCAGGGCAACGCGGGCATGGAACTGTCGCTGTTCTCGCGCGAAGTGATCGCGATGAGCACGGCGGTCGCGCTCACGCACAACATGTTCGACGCGGCGTTGTGCCTCGGCATCTGCGACAAGATCGTGCCGGGCCTTCTGATCGGCGCGCTGCAGTTCGGCCATCTGCCGACCATCTTCGTGCCGGCCGGCCCGATGACGAGCGGCCTGTCGAACGACGACAAAGCCAAAACCCGCCAGCAGTTCGCAACCGGCCAATGCGGTCGCGACGCGCTGCTCGAAGCGGAAGCCGCTGCGTATCACGGCCACGGCACCTGCACGTTCTACGGCACGGCGAACAGCAATCAGATGCTGATGGAAATCATGGGCCTGCATCTGCCGGGCTCGGCTTTCGTGCATCCGCATACGCCGTTGCGCGACGCGCTGACCGCACAGGCCGCGCGCCGCGTGCTCGATCTGACGGTCGAGCGCGGCAATTACACGCCGATCGGCCACGTGATCGACGAAAAGGCGATCGTCAACGGAATCGTCGCGTTGCTCGCGACGGGCGGCTCCACCAATCACACGCTGCACCTCGTCGCCATTGCGCGCGCGGCGGGCATCGTGATCGACTGGGACGATTTCGACACGCTGTCGCAAGCCGTGCCGCTGCTCGCCAAGATTTACCCGAACGGCAAGGCCGACGTGAACCATTTCCATGCAGCGGGCGGCGTCGCGTTCCTGGTGCGCAATCTGCTGGAAGGCGGTTTGCTGCACGAAGACGTCAACACGGTCGTCGGCGAGGGGCTGCATCGCTACACGGAAGAGCCGAAGCTGATCGACGGCAAGCTGCAATGGGTGCCGGGCGTGGAAACCAGCGCCGACACAGCGGTGCTGCGCGCCATCAAGGAGCCGTTCCAGCCGGACGGCGGCTTGCGTCTGATGCAGGGCAAGCTCGGCCGCGGCGTGATCAAGATTTCGGCGGTTGCGGCGCAGCATCGCAAGGTGAAGGCGCCGGCCATCGTGTTCGATTCGCAGGAAGCCGTGCAGGAGGCGTTCGACAACGGCGAGCTCAAGCGCGACTTTGTTGCCGTCGTGCGCTTCCAGGGCGCGCGGGCGAACGGCATGCCGGAACTGCATCGTTTGACGCCGCTGCTCGGCGTGTTGCAGGATCAGGGTTTCCATGTCGCACTCGTCACGGACGGCCGCATGTCGGGCGCGTCGGGTAAAGTGCCCGCGGTCATTCATCTGTCGCCGGAAGCGTTGCTGCAAGGGCCGATCAGCAAGGTGCACACGGGCGACATGCTGGTGATCGACGCCGAAGCCGGCGTGCTCGACGTCGAGATCGACGCCGCCGAATGGGCCGCGCGACCTAACGCCGCGCCGCTCAATCAGGCGGAAAACGAAGTGGGTTTCGGCCGCGAACTGTTCGGCGTATTCCGCGCGGCGGCGGCGCCGGCGGAGCAGGGCGCGTCGGTGTTCGGTCCGATGGTGGGCGAGCGTCCGGCAGCGCACGGCGAGCACGCGGCGTCTGCTGTGCAGCACGCCGCCGCACAGCACGGCGAAACGCGTACCAGCACCACTCAGGCAGGCTAGCAGTCTTCGCAAACAAGCCAACGGACAGTCGAACCAGGTCCAACGAAGTCCAACCGGGCAGCCCGCCAAAGCCCGCCCGGCGACGCAACAGACGGTTGGCAGAAACAAGGAGTTTCACTATGACGTCGAAAACAGTAAGTGAGATCGTCCGCCTGGGTCCGGTGATTCCGGTGCTCGCGTTCGATTCGGTCGAGCAGGGCGAACACGTGTCGCGCGCGCTGCATGCGGGCGGCGTGAAGGTGCTGGAAATCACACTGCGCACGGCGGCGGGGATTGCCGCGATCGAGCGCGCGAGCCAGTTGGCCGAAGACATCGTGGTGGGCGTCGGCACGATCACGAAGCCCGAGCATTGCGCGCAGGCGAAGAAAGCAGGCGCGCAGTTCGGCGTGTCGCCCGGACTCACGAAAGACATGCACAAGGCCGCGCAGGATGCCGGCCTGCCGCTATTGCCGGGCGTGATGACGCCGAGCGACATCATCACCGCGCTCGAACTCGGCTATGAAATCGTGAAGTTTTTCCCGGCGCAGCAGGCGGGCGGCGTGCCGATGCTGCAAGCTTTTCATGGTCCGTTTCCGACGCTGAAGTTCTGCCCGACGGGCGGCATCACGGCGGAAACCGCCACGCACTTCCTGTCGCTGCCGAACGTGGTCTGCGTGGGCGGCTCCTGGCTCACGCCGAAAGCCGCGGTCGCCGCGCAAAACTGGGACGAAGTCACGCGCCTCGCGCGCGCGGCGAGCCAATTGGCCGCACCCGCTCACTAGTCGATAACCGCCGCGTTCTGGCGAACACAGACGCGGACGCAGACGCAGACACAGCAAGCTCTCAACCGGAGCCTCGCCGATACAGCCGCTTCAGGCTGTCGCAGCGAGGCTTCGTTGCAAAGATGCTGCGGGTTTCGCGGGCTTTTCAAGACAACAGACAGTAAAATTCAGCGACCGCGCGGTTTGCCGTCCTCGAGGCGCAGCGGTCGCCATGAGACGAGGTGGCTGCCGTCTTCGCACCCACAATCAATAACGCAAAGGAGGAGCTTCATGGAAGCTGTTCACGGCAGCATGCTGCTGGTTTACGGGGTGATCGCCATCGCCCTGCTGATCTTGTTGATCACGCGCTACAAGGTCTATCCGTTCCTCGTCCTGATCATTGTGTCGCTGCTGCTGGGGCTTGCCTCCGGTATGCCGATGGCGACCATCGTCAAGTCGTTCGAAACCGGCAACGGCAACACGCTCGGGCACATCGCGGTGGTGGTGGGCCTCGGCACGATGCTCGGCAAGATGATGGCCGAATCGGGCGGCGCGGAACGCATCGCCACGACGCTCATCGACTGGTTCGGCGAGAAGAATATTCACTGGGCGATGATGGTCGTCGCGATCATCGTCGGCTTGCCGGTGTTCTTCGAAGTCGGCTTTGTGCTGCTGATTCCGATCGCGTTCAACGTCGCGAAGCGCACCAACAAATCGCTGCTGCTCGTCGGCCTGCCGATGGTCGCCGGCCTGTCCGTCGTGCACGGGCTGATTCCGCCGCACCCGGCCGCGATGCTCGCCGTGCAGCAGTACCACGCGGACATCGGCAAGACGATTGCGTATGGTCTGATCGTCGGCGTGCCGACGGCTATCGTCGCCGGTCCGCTGTTTGCGCTGATGATCAACCGCTACATCAAGCTGCCGCAAGAGAACGCGCTCGCCGCGCAGTTTCTGAACAGGGACGACGTCGCGCTCTCCGGCACGCCGGGCGGCGCAAACGCAGCGCCGAAACGCGAACTGCCGAGCTTCGGCATTACGCTGTTCACGGTGTTGCTGCCGGTGATCCTGATGCTGGTGGGCAGCTGGGCCGATTTGGTATTCACGCCGAAGACCTTGCCGAACGACCTGCTGCACTTCGTCGGCAATTCGGACGTCGCGCTGCTGATCGCCGTGCTGGTCAGCTTCTGGACCTTTGGTGCGAGCCGCGGTTTCAATCGCGACCAGATCCAGAAATTCTGCGGCGAATGTCTGGCGCCGATCGCGGGCATTACGCTGATCGTCGGCGCGGGCGGCGGTTTCGGACGCGTGCTGATGGATAGCGGCATTTCGAAGGAAATCGTGGCTGCTGCGACCTCCGCGCATTTGTCGCCGCTGCTGTTCGGCTGGCTCGTCGCCGCGCTGATCCGCCTCGCGACAGGTTCGGCGACGGTCGCGATGACCACCGCCTGCGGCATCGTTGCACCGATCGCGGCGGCCAGCGCGATCCAGGTGAAGCCGGAACTGCTGGTGCTGGCAACCGGCTCGGGCTCGCTGATCTTCTCGCACGTGAACGACGGCGGTTTCTGGCTGATCAAGGAATACTTCGGTATGACGGTGGGGCAGACCTTCAAGACATGGTCGCTCCTCGAGACCATCATTTCGTTGATGGGTTTGCTGTTGACCTTCGCGCTCGCGGCGGTCCTGTAAGGAGTTTTTGATGATTTTGATCGCAATGGGCGTGTCGGGCGCCGGCAAAACGAGAATTGGCGAGATGCTGGCGGAGCGCCTGCACTGCGCGTTCACCGACGGCGACGCGTTTCATAGCGCCGCAAACAAGGAGAAGATGCACCACGGCATTCCGCTCACCGACGAAGACCGGTGGCCGTGGCTCAAAACTATCCGCGCCGCGATCGAAGAAAAGCAGAAGGCGGGCGAGACGGCCGTGTTCACCTGTTCGTCGCTGAAGCGTTCGTATCGCGACATTTTGCGCGACGGCGACAAGGACGTCTGCTTCGTGTACCTGAAGGGTTCGCGCGAGGTGCTGCAAGAGCGTTTGACCACGCGCACGGGCCATTTTTTCGACCCGTCGCTGCTGCAAAGCCAGCTCGACACGCTCGAGGAACCGGGCGCGGACGAGGCGGTCACGGTGAGCATCGAACTGTCGCCGGAACAGATCGTCGACGATGTGTTGAAGCAGGTCGAGAAGCGTTAATCCGCCATCCTGAACTAACCGTTCAGACGAAGAAAAGCCGCTCCGGGGAGCGGCTTTTCTTTTGCTTGACGAGCAGAACAGCGGATGAATCAGGCTTTAGCCGATGCGCTTCGCCAACTCGACTGCCTTGCCGATGTACGAACCCGGCGTCATCGCGAGCAAACGGTCTTTCGCGTCCTGCGGAATTGCGAGCCCGCCGACGAACGCCTGCAGCGCCTCACGCGTGATGCCCTTGCCGCGCGTCAGTTCCTTCAACTGCTCGTACGGGTTCTCGATGCCGTAGCGGCGCATCACCGTTTGCACCGGCTCGGCCAGCACTTCCCAGCAGTTGTCGAGGTCTTCGTTCAGACGCTGCGCATTCACTTCGAGCTTGTCCAGACCGCGGATCAGCGAGTCGTACGCGAGCAGCGAATAACCGAACGCGACGCCCATGTTGCGCAGCACCGTCGAATCGGTCAGGTCGCGCTGCCAGCGCGACACCGGCAGCTTGTCGGCGAGGTGGCGCAGCGTTGCGTTCGCGAGTCCGAGATTGCCTTCGGAGTTTTCGAAGTCGATCGGGTTGACCTTGTGCGGCATCGTCGACGAACCGATCTCGCCGGCCTTCGTGCGCTGCTTGAAATAGCCGACCGAGATGTAGCCCCACACGTCGCGGTCGAGATCCAGCAGGATCGTGTTGGCGCGCGCGACGGCGTCGAACAGTTCGGCCATGTAGTCGTGCGGCTCGATCTGGATCGTGTACGGATTGAACGTGAGCTTCAGACGCTGCTCGACCACTTCGCGCGAGAACGCTTCCCAGTCGAACTCCGGATACGCCGACAGATGCGCGTTGAAGTTGCCGACCGCGCCGTTCATCTTGCCGAGCAGTTCGACCTTCGCGATGCGCTCGATCGCGCGTTCGAGACGTGCGGCGACGTTGGCGATTTCCTTGCCGAGCGTCGTCGGGCTGGCCGGCTGGCCGTGCGTGCGCGAGAGCATCGGCTGTTCCGCGTGCGCGTGAGCGAGCGCGACGAGCTTCTGATGCACCGTGCGCAGCGCCGGCAGGATCACATGCTCGCGCGCGCCCGCCAGCATCAGGCCGTGCGACGTGTTGTTGATGTCTTCCGACGTGCACGCGAAATGGATGAACTCGCTTGCGCGCTCCAGTTCTTCCTGACCCTTGACCGATTCCTTCAGCCAGTATTCGACCGCCTTCACGTCGTGATTCGTCACGCGCTCGATGTCCTTGATGCGCGCGGCGTCATGCGCGGTGAAGCGCTCGGCCAGTTGCAGCAGGAATTGTTCGGCGGCGTCCGAAAAGCGCGGCACTTCGGCGAAACCGGCGCGCGAGAGCGCGATCAGCCAATGAATTTCGACCGTCACGCGATTGCGCATGAACGCGGCTTCCGAGAGCCAGTCGCGCAGGGCTTCGGTTTTCGACGCATAGCGGCCGTCGAGCGGAGAGAGCGCATTCAGCGCGAACAGAGTGTCGGGGCGGGTGTCGGACATGATGGCGGCTGGTCTAGGCGTTGAGCGCTCGCTGCAGTCACAGCGAGCGGATCGGAACGGAGGGAACCGCGAATTTTACCACCAGAGGCGGATTCGCCCGGAATAGGCCGGACGCGCGTGAGCCGCAGCGGACGACGCGAACGCAAAGTCGGCTGCCGGGTGGAGCGTGAGCATTCGCATCGGCAGAGCCACTAGAATGCTGACTTCCTCTCTCTCGCCGGCAGCAGGCTTCGCATGGAACTGAAATGGCTCGAAGACTTCGTTTCGCTCGCGGAAACGCGCAGTTTCAGCCGCTCGGCTGAACTGCGTCACGTCACGCAGCCGGCGTTCTCGCGGCGCATCCAGGCGCTCGAGGCGTGGCTCGGCACGGAGCTCATCGACCGCTCGGTGTATCCGACGCGTCTCACGCCGGCGGGCCAGGTGTTCAACGAGCAGGCGCTCGCGATGCTTTCGCAGTTCCACGAGGCCCGCGCGCTGTTGCGCGGCCACACGGCGACGCCGCAAGCGACGATCGAGTTCGCGGTGCCGCACACGCTGTCGCTCACGTACTTTCCGCGCTGGCTGCAACGCATCGAAGCGCAGATGGGCCCGATTCATACGCGGCTGCGCGCGCTTAACGTGCACGACGCGGCGCTCTCTCTGGTGGAAGGCGGCTGCGATCTGATGATGGGCTATCACCATCCGAGTCATCCGGTCGCGCTCGACCCGGCCCGCTACGACATGCTGACGCTCGGCAACGAGCCGATCAGTCCGTTCTCGGCGCCGGGGCGCGCCGGCCGGCCGCGTCATACGCTGCCGGGCACTGCTGAAGCGCCCACGCCCTATCTGTCGTACACGCCGAATGCGTATCTGGGGCGCATGACCGAGGTGATTCTCGCCAACGCCCCGGAGCGTCTCAATCTGGACCGGCTCTACGAAACCGACATGGCCGAAGGTCTGAAGGCGATGGCGCTCGCCGGCCACGGCATCGCTTTTCTGCCGCACAGCGCTGTGGAAGACGCAGTCGCCGACGGCAAGCTGATTCGTCTGGACCGGGCGACGCGCGGCACGCCCGAAGGCCAGCTCACGCTCACGATGGAGATACGCCTCTACCGTGACAAGCTGGCCGCGAAAAGCGACGACGCGCGGCAGATTCTCGTGCGGCAGTTGTGGGACGTGGTGTCGGAAGAACTGGCGGAGCGCGGCGCGTAAGAGAGCCTCGCCAAACCTGCGCGCCCGCGACGCGAATTTGCGGCTTCCGAAGGGTTATGCAAAAAAGACATAATCGGATAAGGAAACGGCATTGGATTTCAAAACGGCCTTTTTCGACAATGCTGCTACTCGATCAACGCCGGAGCGTTCATGTCTTCCCAGCAGCAAGCCGCCCAATCTGCCCAATCAGCATTAACGTCGCAGTCCGTCCCCTCCTACCTGAATAGCGAAGACCTCGGCCCGTGGGGCAACTACCTGCGCCAGGTCGATCGCGTCGCGCCGTACCTCGGCTCGCTGTCGCGCTGGCTCGAAACCCTGAAGCGCCCGAAGCGGATTCTGATCGTTGACGTGCCTATCGAACTCGATAACGGCACGGTCGCGCACTTCGAGGGCTACCGCGTGCAGCACAACGTGTCGCGCGGTCCAGGCAAGGGCGGCGTGCGTTATCACCAGGACGTGACGCTGTCGGAAGTGATGGCGCTGTCCGCGTGGATGTCGGTGAAAAACGCTGCGGTGAACGTTCCTTACGGCGGCGCGAAGGGCGGCATCCGCCTCGATCCGCGCAAGCTGTCGCGTGGTGAACTCGAGCGCGTCACGCGCCGCTACACCAGCGAAATCGGCATCATCATCGGACCGAACACCGACATTCCCGCGCCGGACGTGAACACGAACGAGCAGATCATGGCGTGGATGATGGACACGTACTCCATGAACCAGGGCCAAACGGCAACCGGCGTCGTGACCGGCAAGCCGATCACGCTCGGCGGTTCGCTCGGCCGCCGCGAAGCGACGGGCCGCGGCGTGTTCGTGGTCGGATGCGAAGCGGCACGCCGCATCGGCTTCGACATCGAAGGCGCGCGTATTGCAGTGCAAGGTTTCGGCAACGTCGGCGGCATCGCGGCGCGTCTGTTCCAGGAAGCGGGGGCGAAGGTCGTCGCGGTGCAGGATCACACCGGCTCGCTGTACAAGTCGACCGGTATCGACGCTGTCGCGTTGCTGGAACACGTGGCGAAGACGGGCGGCGTGGGCGGTTTCGCCGAAGCCGACTCGGTGACGAACGAAGAGTTCTGGACCGTCGAATCGGACATCCTGATTCCGGCCGCGCTCGAAAACCAGATTACCGAAAAGAACGCCGGCAAGATCAAGACGAAGATCGTCGTGGAAGGCGCGAACGGCCCGACCACCACGGCCGCCGACGACATCCTGCACGACCGCGGCATCCTCGTGATTCCGGACGTGGTGGCCAACGCGGGCGGCGTGACGGTGTCGTACTTCGAATGGGTGCAGGATTTCTCGAGCTTCTTCTGGACCGAAGACGAGATCAACCAGCGCCTCGAGCGCGTGATGCGCGAAGCGTTTGCGGCCGTATGGCAAGTGTCGAGCGAGCAGAACGTTTCGGTGCGGACGGCGGCGTTTATCGTCGCGTGCAAGCGGATTTTGCAAGCGCGCGAAATGCGCGGTCTGTACCCCTGATCGCGGGCTTGTAAAGCGAACGGCGGATTCGCTACCTCGCGGGTGCGCCGCGCATTTGAAGTAAATGCGCATGCCTGAACGCACTTCACAAGAGCGCGTGTTTTACCTGGCGGGCGGCATCGCGACGATGCTGCCCGCCTTTGCATATCCGGAAAGGTTGACCGGCTGCGCGAAGCCGCCGCCGACCAATAGCGGCGTGCACGCAACAACAATGGTTTATAGCCATACTTTCAGAATAATTACTTTGCTAAACTGGCGCCGGTTCTTGCCAAGGAGATCAAACATGAAGGTTAAAAAAGCTGCGCTGCTGCTCGCGACTCTCGGACTGTTTACGGTTGGCGCGCACGCGCAAGACGCCGGCACGCTGAAAAAAATCAAGGACACGGGCGTCATCGCGCTGGGTCATCGCGAGTCGTCGATTCCGTTTTCGTACTATGACGACAAGCAGGAAGTCATCGGCTATTCGCAGGAATTCGCGCTGAAGGTGGTCGAGGCGGTCAAGCAGAAGCTCAACGCGCCGAACCTGAAAGTGAAGCTGATTCCGGTCACGTCGCAAAACCGTATTCCGCTGGTGCAGAACGGCACCGTCGACATGGAATGCGGCTCCACCACGAATAACGCGGAACGCCAGCAACAAGTGGCGTTCTCGAACACGATCTTCGTGATCGGCACGCGTCTGATGACCAAGAAAGATTCGGGCATCAAGGACTGGGCCGACCTGAAGGGCAAGACGGTCGTCACGACTGCCGGCACGACGTCCGAGCGCCTGCTTCGCAAGATGAACCAGGACAAGAGCCTGGGCATGAACATCATCAGCGCGAAGGATCACGGCGAGTCGTTCCTGACGCTCTCCACCGGCCGCGCCGCTGCGTTCATGATGGACGACGCGTTGCTCGCCGGCGAGCGCGCAAAGTCCAATACGCCGAACGATTTCGTGATCGTCGGCGCGCCGCAATCGCATGAAGCATACGGCTGCATGCTGCGCAAGAACGATCCGGAATTCAAGAAGGTCGTCGACGATGCAATCGCGAAGGTCGAAACTTCGGGCGAAGCCGACAAGATCTACAAGAAGTGGTTCGAATCGCCGATTCCGCCGAAGGGCTTGAACCTGAACTTCCCGGAAAGCGACGACATGAAGGCGCTTTACAAGAATCCGAATGACAAGGCAATCGATTAAACCTTAGCTGTTTTTTTGAAATGCTGAATGAAACGGAAGGGGCCACGCGCTTCTTCCGTTTCTTTTTGCTGGAGTCTTGGTCATGTCATATCACTGGAACTGGGGCATTCTGCTGAGTCCCGTCTCCACCGGCGAGCCGACCACTTATCTGGGCTGGCTGCTGTCGGGTTTCTGGGTGACGATTACCGTGTCGCTGTCGGCATGGGTGATCGCGCTGATCGTCGGCTCGTTGTTCGGTGTGCTGCGCACGGTGCCGAACAAGTGGGCGTCCGGCATCGGCACGCTCTACGTCGCGATTTTCCGCAATATTCCGCTGATCGTGCAGTTTTTCATCTGGTATCTGGTGATACCGGAGTTGCTGCCGGCATCCATCGGAAACTGGTTCAAGCAACTGCCGCCAGGCGCGCAGTTCTTTTCTTCCTCGATCATCTGTCTCGGGCTCTTCACCGCCGCGCGCGTGTGCGAGCAGGTGCGCTCGGGCATCAACGCGCTGCCGCGCGGCCAGCGCGCCGCGGGCCTCGCGATGGGCTTCACGCAATGGCAGACGTATCGCTACGTGCTGCTGCCGGTCGCGTACCGGATCATCGTGCCGCCGCTCACGTCCGAGTTTCTGAATATCTTCAAGAACTCGGCGGTCGCGTCGACCATCGGTCTGCTCGATCTCTCCGCCCAGGCGCGACAGCTTGTCGACTACACGTCGCAGACGTATGAGTCGTTCATCGCTGTCACGCTCGCGTACGTGCTGATCAATCTGGTCGTCATGCAATTCATGCGCTGGGTCGAAGCGAAGACCCGGTTGCCCGGCTATATCGGAGGCAAGTGATGCACCATTTCGACTGGAGCGGTATTCCGGGCGCATTGCCTACGTTGTGGACCGGCGCGGTCGTCACCTTCAAGATCACGCTGATCGCGATCGTGATCGGCATTGTGTGGGGCACGGTTCTCGCCATGCTGCGGCTGTCGTCGTTCAAGCCTTTCGAGTGGTTCGCGAAGGGCTACGTGACGATTTTCCGTTCGATCCCGCTGGTCATGGTCCTGCTGTGGTTCTTCCTGATCGTGCCGCAATTGCTGCAGAACGTGCTCGGTCTGTCGGCGGATATCGACATTCGTCTCGCCTCGGCAATGGTCGCTTTCTCGCTGTTCGAGGCGGCGTATTACTCCGAGATCATTCGCGCGGGGATTCAGTCCGTGCCGCGCGGGCAGGTCAACGCGTCGTTCGCGCTCGGCATGAACTACGCGCAGTCCATGCGTCTCGTGGTGCTGCCGCAGGCGTTCCGCGCGATGGTGCCGCTGCTGCTCACGCAGGGCATCGTGCTCTTTCAGGATACGTCGCTCGTCTACGTGATCAGCCTCGCCGACTTCTTCCGCACTGCCACGAATATTGGCGATCGTGACGGCACGAATGTCGAGATGGTACTGTTCGCGGGCGCGTGTTATTTCGTGATCTGCGTGGTCGCGTCGAGCCTTGTCAAAGGTCTTCAGAAAAAGGTCGCAAGATGATCTCTATCAAGAATGTTTCGAAGTGGTACGGCCAGTTTCAGGTGCTGACGGACTGCACGACGGAAGTCAAAAAGGGTGAAGTGGTGGTGGTGTGCGGACCGTCGGGTTCGGGCAAGTCCACGCTGATCAAGACCGTCAACGGACTCGAGCCGTTTCAGAAGGGCGAGATTGTCATCAACGGGCAGTCGCTGACGGATAAGAAAACCAATCTGTCGAAGCTGCGCTCGAAGGTCGGCATGGTGTTCCAGCACTTCGAACTGTTCCCGCATCTGTCGATCGTGCAAAACCTCACGCTCGCGCAGATCAAGGTGCTCGGCCGTTCGAAGGACGAAGCCTCGGCGAAGGGTCTGAAGCTGCTGGACCGCGTCGGCTTGCGCGCGCATGCGGACAAGTTTCCGGGGCAATTGTCGGGCGGTCAGCAGCAGCGTGTGGCGATTGCGCGCGCGTTGTCGATGGATCCAATTGCAATGCTGTTCGACGAGCCGACCTCGGCGCTCGATCCGGAAATGATCAACGAAGTGCTCGACGTGATGGTCGAACTCGCGCAGGAAGGCATGACCATGATGTGCGTCACGCACGAAATGGGCTTCGCGAAGAAGGTCGCGCATCGCGTGATTTTCATGGACAAGGGCTTGATCGTCGAGGACGACCGCAAGGACGACTTCTTCGACAATCCGAAGTCCGATCGCGCGAAGGATTTTCTGGCGAAGATCCTGCACTGAGGGCAAGCGTTGCCGCGTGGTTGTCGCGGCGGGCGCTTCAACGAAAAAGCCGCTTGAACAAGCGGCTTTTTTTATCGATGCGTGGTCGCCGCGGCTACGGTTTTCACGACTCGAAGGCGGCCGCGTCGTCGGCCGCTTCCAGATCGACTTCCAACTCAGCCGCGGCAGATTGGGCCGCCGCCGAAGCCGCAATCGTGCTCGCCGAAGCGGACGCGTCCAGCGCCGGATTGCGCAGCTTTTCCAGCACCGAGGCCGGCACCGGCACATTGACGCGGCCAATCACGTCGCCGTGCTGGAACATCAGCAGATCGCCCGGTTCGAACGCGGTCCACACTTCGTTGTCGGTCAGCGGCTGCGTCGCGATCACGGCGACGCGGTCTTCCGGCGTCGTGTACTTGGCGAAGTCGATGGACACGTCCGCGTCGACAAGATGCGCGGTGGAAAAAGGCCAGCGCCGCACGATGTAATGCAGATGCGTCGAGCAATGCGCAAACAGCGCCTGGCCGTTCGACATCAGAAAATTGAACACGCCGAATTGCGTGATTTCGCGCGTGAGCTTTTCGAGCGCGGCGAAGAGTTCGTTGAGCGGCGGTTGCTGCGCGCCGGGAAACGCCTTGCGCAAACCTTCGAGCAGCGCGCAGAAAGCGAGCTCGCTGTCGGTCGTGCCGACCGGCTGATACACGCCTGAGAGCACCGGCGAATAATCCTTCAGATCGCCGTTATGCGCGAAGATCCAGTGACGCCCCCACAGTTCGCGCATGAACGGGTGGCAGTTTTCCAGCAGAATGTGCCCTTGCGTCGCCTTGCGGATATGCGCGATCGTGTTCTTCGACTTGATCGGATAGCGCTTGACCATCTCGGCGATCGGCGAGGTAGCCGACGATTGATGGTCGATGAAAAGGCGACACGCTTTGTCTTCGAAGAAGGCGATGCCCCAGCCGTCGGCATGGTGATCGGTGACGCCGCCGCGCGCCGCAAAGCCGGTGAACGAGAACGTGACGTCCGTCGGCGCGGCGCAGTTCATTCCTAGAAGTTGGCACATGTTGCGGGTAGGCCTGTGAACGGGGCGAGCCGTTACAATGATGATTTTCCAAGCATATCACCGAGCCACGAACGCCAAATTGCAAAATTGACGTGTGTTCAGGCCGCAACACGGCGGTTTGACCTCAGCGCCGGTGCATTGCTGGGGCGTTGTTCGCGCATCGCTCGCGCATCGTTCCGATTCGTCGTTGCGCCTTGTTCGGCTCTTATTCCGCTCCATTCGCTCCGTTCCGCTCTCGCTCTTCTCTCGCCATGACCGCTCCCAACGCTGCTTCCGCTTCCCTCGACTCCGTTACGCTCACCCGTCCTGACGACTGGCACCTGCACGTGCGCGACGGCGCCATGCTGGCGGCGGTGCTGCCGGATACCGCGCGCCAGTTCGGCCGCGCGATCATCATGCCGAACCTGAAGCCGCCGGTCACGACGACGGCGATGGCCCAGGCTTACCGCGAGCGGATCGTCGCCGCCATTCCGGCCGGCGCGCAGTTCGAGCCGCTGATGACGCTGTACCTGACCGACAACACGCCGCCCGATGAAATCCGCCGCGCGCGCGAAAGCGGCTTCGTGCACGGCGTGAAGCTCTATCCGGCGGGCGCGACGACGAACTCGGACGCGGGCGTGACCGACATCATGAAGTGCGCGAAAACGCTGGAAGTGATGCAGGAAACCGGCATGCCGCTGCTGGTGCACGGCGAAGTGACGGATTCGTCGATCGATCTGTTCGACCGCGAGAAGGTGTTCATCGACCGGGTCATGACGCCGCTGCGCCGCGAGTTTCCGGCGCTGAAGGTGGTATTCGAGCACATCACCACGAAGGACGCCGTCGACTACATCCGCGAAGCCGGCGTCGCGCCGGAACTGCTGGGCGCGACGATTACCGCGCACCATCTGCTCTACAACCGCAACGCGATTTTCCAGGGCGGCATTCGCCCGCATTACTACTGCCTGCCGGTGCTCAAGCGTGAGACGCATCGGCTCGCGCTCGTCGAAGCGGCGACGTCGGGCAATCCGCGCTTCTTCCTCGGTACGGACAGCGCGCCGCATCCGAAGGGTTTGAAGGAACACGCGTGCGGCTGCGCGGGCTGCTACACGGCGCTGCACGCGCTCGAGTTGTACACCGAGGCTTTCGACAAAGCCGGCGCGCTCGACAAGCTCGAAGGCTTCGCGAGCTTCTACGGCGCGGATTTCTACGGTTTGCCGCGCAACGCGGGCAAGGTCACGCTGCGTCGCGAGGAATGGACGTTGCCGGCGGAGTTGCCGGTCGGCGATACGCCGGTCGTGCCGCTGCGCGGCGGTGAATCGATTGGCTGGCGCCTGATCTGACGCGTGGGTGACGCGGAGATGGCGGAGCCCGAGGCGAGGCGCGAAACGGCGCCCGCAACGACTGAACCGGTACAACTCGACGTGAGCGCGCGCCACGACGAAGGCCGCGGCACCGGCAATGAAGCGCTCCCGCCAGGCGCGCGGTCGGGCTTCGCCGCAATCGACTGGTCGAAGCCTTGGTTCGCGCCGTTCGCCGAGCGCGGCCAACGCTGGCAGCGGGCCGCGCTCACGAGCTACGCCGCGTTGCTTGCCGAAATGAACGCCGACGCGTCGAAGGCGCGGCAAGTGACAGGCCGCGGCCAGCGGCTCGCGTTCATCGCGCAGGACGAGCTGCCGCCCGGCGCCGCCTACGAGGCGCACATTGCGTCCACCGGCTGCGTGCCGACGCGCCACAATCTGCACGACTTCTTCAACGCGTCGATGTGGTTTGCGTTTCCGCGCATCAAGGCGGCGCTGAACGCGCGGCAGTCGGCGGCCATCGACTTGCTGGGCGTCGGGCCGACGCGCGGCGGCGTGCGTGACGCACTGACGCTCTTCGACGAAAACGCGCTGCTGTTTGCTTGCGCCGATCCGCGCTTGAGCGCTGCGCTGCGTCAGTTCGACTGGCGCACGCTGTTGCTCCAGCGGCGCGACGCATGGGGCGCATCGGGCGCGAGTTGCGAGGTGCGCTGCTTCGGCCACGCGCTGCTCGAAAAGCTGATCGCGCCGTTCAAGGCGTGCACCGGGCACGCGTGGATTGTCGACGTGCCGCCAGCGTACTTCGAATGGGACGCCGCTTCGCGCGACGCGTGGCTCGACGAGGCGGTCAGCGCCGCGTTGCTGAATACGGAAGCGTTGACGAGCCGTATGTTTGCGCCGCTTCCGGTGCTGGGCATCCCCGGCTGGTGGCCGGAAAACGAGACACCGGCCTTCTATGACGACACGTCCGTATTCCGCGCGGGCCGGCGCGCAGATGCTAAAATCGGCGCCAGCAAAGCAGGCCAGGCAGTCGCGGCCTCGGCGGCTTCGGCCAAAGAGGGCGAGGAAAGTCCGGACTCCACAGGGCAGGGTGATGGCTAACGGCCATCCGTGGCGACACGCGGAACAGGGCAACAGAAAGCAAACCGCCGATGGCCCGGCGCAAGCCGGGATCAGGTAAGGGTGAAACGGTGCGGTAAGAGCGCACCGCGGCTGCTGCAAGGCAGACCGGCACGGTAACCTCCACCCGGAGCAATTCCAAGTAGGCAGGCGCGCATCTTCGAGATGCAGGACGGGGCCCCCGTCTCGTCTGCGGGTAGGAAGCTTGAGCGCGTCAGCAATGGCGCGCCTAGAGGAATGGCTGCCACGCGCGTCGCGTCTTCGGACGTTGCGCGTGCACAGAATCCGGCTTATCGGCCTGCTTTGCCACCACACAAACAAATGCCGGCGTCTTTTAGGGACGCCGGCATTTTTCGTTGATGCGGCCCGCGGGCCGCGGCACTCAGTTCCGCTGGTTCAGCTCGGCACGATATCGAACGAGTGGGTCAGTTCGGCCGTCTTCGCGATCATGATCGACGCCGAGCAATATTTGTCGTGCGACAGGTTGATCGCGCGCTCCACGGTCGCCGGGTTCAGGTTCTTGCCCGTCACAGTGAAGTGAAAGTGAATCTTCGTGAACACTTTCGGATCTTCGCTGGCGCGCTCGGCCTTCAGCGTCACCGAGCAGCCGGCGATTTCCTGACGGCTTTTCTTCAGGATCATGACGACGTCGTAGGCCGTGCAGCCGCCCGTGCCGAGCAAGACCATTTCCATCGGACGCGGCGCGAGATTGCGGCCGCCGCCTTCGGGCGCGCCGTCCATCGCGACCAGGTGGCCGCTGCCCGTCTCGGCCGCGAACGCCATCCCGTCTTGCCCCATCCAGCTTACTTTGCATTCCATGCTGTGCTCCACCGCGCTTCGACTATCGAGACGGCATTGTAGCCCGGCGTTTCGGTGTCCGCCCGAGGCGACGTCGGCGGGAAATTATGCGCAATCGCCGCTTGTATGTTGCAGCGCGGCATGGACGGCGGCAGGGTGGAGTTCGAGGCGGGTTTAGGGGTTTTACTCTAGAGCGCGTCGTTCACTCAGGGCGGAGCAGTCGGCGGACGCCTTTATTTGCAAGCCCCACAACAAGTCGGGCCGCCGCCGCCGTCAAACCACATTATGAAAATCGATTTCGCAATGCAAATGTTCTTGCGTCGCACAAGGATGCTTCATATAATTGCCTCATCGGTTGCAGCAGTGCGCAACCTCCGCTGTCTCCTCCACCTCCTCCTTTGGTGGATTAAACCCGAACCGCTAGTTCGGGTTTTTTTTCGCCCGCGCCGGCCTGCATGACGTGCGCTCGCGGGAGCCAATATCAGGCGGCTCCCGCACCAAATCCCGCACGTTTTGACTTGACGTCACAAATTCCTTTATAATTCAGGGCTTTTCCGCATCCGCGCCCGCGGAGGAAGAACCAGGGAGAGCCTGCACGCGCCTCGATGCGCACACTACAAGCAGGAAAAAATACATTGGGCGCAGCAATTTTTTTGGATCGATCATGAAGACGTTTTCCGCAAAAGCCCATGAGGTTACGCGTGAATGGTACGTGATTGACGCGACGGATAAGGTTCTCGGGCGTGTCGCCAGCGAAGTGGCACACCGTCTTCGCGGCAAGCACAAGCCTGAATTCACTCCGCACGTCGACACCGGTGATTTCATCATCGTTATCAACGCCGGCAAGCTGAAGGTCACGGGCAACAAGGCTACTGACAAGAAGTACTACCGTCACTCGGGCTACCCGGGCGGTATCTATGAAACGACGTTCGGCAAGATGCAGGAACGCTTCCCGGGCCGCGCGCTCGAGAAAGCGGTCAAGGGCATGCTGCCGAAGGGCCCGCTCGGCTACGCGATGATCAAGAAGCTGAAGGTCTACGCTGAAGCAACGCATCCGCATTCGGCACAACAGCCGAAAGCGCTCGAGATCTAAGGGGAGCCCACATGATCGGTAACTGGAATTACGGCACGGGCCGCCGCAAGAGCGCCGTCGCACGCGTCTTCATCAAGGCTGGCAAGGGCGAGATCATTGTCAACGGCAAGCCTATCGCCGATTACTTCTCGCGCGAAACGTCGCTGATGATCGTGCGTCAGCCGCTGGAACTCACGAACCACGGCGTCACGTTCGACATCAAGGTCAACGTGAACGGTGGCGGTGAAACGGGTCAAGCCGGTGCGGTTCGCCACGGCATCACCCGCGCGCTGATGGACTACGACGCAACGCTGAAGCCGGAACTGTCGAAGGCTGGCTTCGTTACGCGTGACGCTCGTGAAGTCGAACGTAAGAAGGTCGGCTTCCACAAGGCACGTCGCCGGAAGCAATTCTCGAAGCGTTAATCGTTTCGGGTGCGAACCGGCTTATCGCTGGAACGCAGCAAAAGCCGCCAACGCTATCGCGAAGGCGGCTTTTTTTATGGTGGCGGCACCCTGTAAGAACCCATTGATTTTGTGGGCATCAGCACGATATTGAGATCAGCCCTACAATAGCGGTTAGAAGCTTTCTGGAGAGTTCGAATGAACGCAGTCACCGACACACCCGTGACCGAGATGCCCGCCCCCTTCGTTTTTACCGACGCAGCGGCTGACAAGGTCAAGCAACTGATCGAAGAAGAAGGCAATGCGGACCTGAAACTGCGCGTTTTCGTGCAGGGCGGCGGCTGCTCGGGCTTTCAATACGGCTTTACGTTCGACGAAGCCGTCAACGAAGACGACACCGTCATGAACAAGAGCGGCGTGCAATTGTTGATCGATTCGATGAGCTACCAGTACCTGGTGGGCGCTGAGATCGATTACAAGGACGACATCAACGGCGCGCAATTCGTGATCAAGAATCCGAACGCAAGCACCACTTGCGGTTGCGGATCGTCGTTCTCGGTTTAAAGCCGGGTAGACAGCGTATTGCATAAGAAACGGGGCTTCGGCCCCGTTTTTTATTGGCGGCGCGGCAAAGCGAGAGCCTCCCTCCGCGCGAATCAACCCTCAGCGCGGATAAATCGCCCCCAGTACCCGCTCAGCGCTCGCACCCGTCACGGCCGGCAAACTGCCCGGCAGGCGCGCCACGCAGCGCATCGCGAGCCACGCAAACGCGAGCGGCTCGACCTGGCTTGGCGGCACGCCGAGCGCGTCGGTGGTCATCACCGGCACGCCGCTCGCGCCGCTATCGTCCAGCGCCTGCTGCAAGGCCTTCATGATCTCGGGATTGCGCGCGCCGCCGCCGCATACGTAGACCGCTTTCACATCCGATGCATGCCGTTCGATCTCTCGCGCCACCGACACCGCGGTCAGCGCGACGAGCGTCGCCTGCACATCGGCGGGCGCGAGCCCCGCGAACGGCTGCAGCCTGGCGTCGAGCCACTCGGCGTTGAACAGATCGCGCCCGGTGCTTTTGGGCGGCTGTTGCGCGAAGAACGGCTCGTCGAGCAGCGCGTTCAGCAGCGAGCGGTCGACCTGGCCGCTGGCCGCGAAATGACCGTTTTCATCGAACGGCTTGCCGAGATGGCGTTGCGCCCATTCGTCGAGCAGCGCGTTTGCCGGCCCGCAATCGAAGCCGCGCACGCTGCCGGTCGCATTCAGGATCGTGATATTGCTGATTCCGCCAAGATTGCAGACAACGCGCGTTTCGTCCTTCGAGCCGAACACGGTTGCGTGAAACGCGGGCACGAGCGGCGCGCCCTGGCCGCCTGCGGCGACGTCGCGGCTGCGGAAATCGGCGATCACGTCGATATGCATCATTTCCGCGAGCAGCGCCGGGTTATTGATCTGCCGCGTATAGCCCTTTTCCGGCCGATGCCGCACCGTCTGCCCATGCACGCCGATCGCGCGTACCTCGGCGGCGGACACGTGGCAGCCGCGCAGCAGCTCGTGACAGCACACGGTATATCGCGTGGCGAGCGCGTTGGCGGCGAGCGCCTCGCGTTCGATCTCGTTTTCGCCCGGCTGTTGCAGCGCGAACAGCGCCTCGCGCAGGCCCGCCGCGAAACCGACGAACGCCTCGGCCAGCACCACGGGCGGCTTCCCGTCGGCGAACCGGACGGCCACGCCGTCCACGCCGTCCATGCTCGTGCCTGACATCAATCCAAAGTAGACGCCGTCTGCGGGCTCTTGCGCCACGTTGCTGCTCCTGTCGATGATGAGTTGCGGGTTCATTGCCGCCAGTCGGCCGCTGTTTCTGCCGCCTGTTGGCGAAGGTTGTAGCAGATTATCGGCGCAAGCGCGGTCGAAGATGAAGCGCGTCGCCATGCTTCGCTGGTCGTCCGGCTGCGAATGCCACGCGTATACAGGCGCTCGAGCCCGCTTCAGTGGGCGCGGCGGCGCGCATCTATGGGACAATCTGTTTTTTTCGCGACTTCAAGTTTCCAGCATGAGCACCGAGTCCAACAAGCCGAACCCCGCCGCCCCCGCTTTCCCGATCACCGACGAAGTCCGTCACGCGCTCGCCATTACCAAGCGCGGCGTCGACGAATTGCTGATCGAGGAAGAATTCGCGCAAAAACTCGCGAAGAGCGCGGCTACCGGCACGCCGCTGCGCATCAAGCTCGGGCTCGATCCGACCGCGCCGGACATCCACATCGGCCACACGGTCGTGCTGAACAAGATGCGCCAGTTGCAGGACCTCGGTCACACGGTGATTTTTCTGATCGGCGACTTCACGTCGCTGATCGGCGATCCGTCGGGCCGCAACGCCACGCGCCCGCCGCTCACGCGCGAGCAGATCGAATCGAACGCGAAGACGTATTTCGAGCAGGCTGCGCTCGTGCTCGATCGCGAGAAGACCGAGATCCGCTACAACAGCGAATGGTCGATGCCGCTCGGCGCCGACGGCATGATCAAGCTCGCGTCTCGCTACACGGTGGCGCGCATTCTCGAGCGAGAAGATTTCACCAAGCGTTTCCAGAGCGGCGTGCCGATTTCGATCCACGAATTCCTGTACCCGTTGATGCAGGGCTACGACTCGGTTGCGCTCAACGCCGACCTCGAACTCGGCGGCACCGATCAGAAGTTCAACCTGCTCGTTGGTCGCGAACTGCAGAAGCAGTACGGCCAGGAGCAGCAATGCATTCTGACGATGCCGCTGCTGGAAGGCCTCGACGGCGTCGAGAAAATGTCGAAGTCGAAGAACAACTACATCGGCATCAGCGAAAAGCCGACAGACATGTTCGGCAAGCTGATGAGCATTTCCGACACGCTGATGTGGCGTTACTTCGAACTGCTGTCGTTCCGTCCGATGGACGAGATCGCGGCGTTCAAGCGTGAAGCCGAGGCAGGCCGCAATCCGCGCGATTTCAAGGTCATGCTGGGCCAGGAAATCGTCGCGCGTTTTCATTCGCCGGCCGACGCCGAGCGCGCGCTCGAAGACTTCAACCACCGCGCGAAGGGCGGTGTGCCGGACGATATTCCGGCGGTCGCGCTCGCCGGCGCGCCGCTCGCGATCGGCCAGTTGCTCAAGCAGGCGAACCTCGTGCCGTCGACGAGCGAAGCGCTGCGCAATATCGAGCAGGGCGGCGTGAAAATCGACGGCGCGACCGTCTCGGACAAGGGCTTGAAAGTCGAGGCGGGCGAGTACGTCGTGCAGGTCGGCAAGCGCCGCTTTGCGCGCGTCACGCTGACCGCCTGACTATGACCGTGCGTGCGATGAATCGTAGCGCACAGCCGGAGCCCGTCCGATGATCGCGTTGATCCAACGGGTGCGGCGCGCCGAGGTGCGTGTCGTGGAGGGCGGCAACGAGCGCGTGACCGGCGCCATCGGCGCGGGCCTGCTCGCGCTTGTCTGCGCGGAGCGCGGCGACACGCAAGCCGCGGCCGACCGGCTGCTGGCGAAGGTGCTCGGCTACCGCGTGTTCAGCGACGCCGCCGGCAAGATGAATCTGTCAGTGCAAAACGTGGACGGCGCGGGGCGTGCGGGCGGCTTGCTGCTGGTGTCGCAGTTCACGCTGGCCGCGGACACGAACAGCGGGCTGCGTCCGAGCTTCACGCCCGCCGCGCCGCCGGACGAGGGCAAGCGTCTGTTCGACTATTTCGTGTCGGCGGCGCGCGCGAAACATCCCATCGTCGCGACCGGCGAATTTGGCGCGGACATGCAGGTGTCGCTCGTCAACGACGGCCCCGTCACCTTCTGGCTGCAAACCAACGCCTGAACGTCGCGCGGTTCTTGCGACAATAGCGGCCTGGCACAACCGGCGAACAGCGCCCACTTCGATCCCATGACCACGCAGATCCTGTTTATCCGGCACGGCGAGACCGACTGGAATCGCATCAAGCGCATTCAAGGGCATATCGACATTCCGCTCGCCGAAGCGGGTCTCGCACAGGCGCAGAAACTGGCTCGCCGTATCGCCGATGACGTGAAGCACGGCGCGCGGCTCGACGCGATTTATTCGAGCGATCTGCAACGCGCGCGGCAAACCGCGCAGCCTATCGCCGACGCGCTCGGCTTGCCCGTGCAGTTGCGCGAAGGCTTGCGTGAGCGTTCGTACGGCGCATTCCAGGGCCACGACAGCGACGAAATCGCCGCGCGTTTTCCCGACGAATACGCGCATTGGCAGACTCGCGATCCTGGCTTTGCGCCGCCCGAAGGCGAATCGCTGCGCGTGTTCTACCATCGCGTGTTGCATGCAATTGAGCCGCTTGTGGCCGCGCATCCGGGTGGCCGGATCGCCTGCGTCGCGCATGGCGGCGTGCTCGATTGCGTGCGCCGCTTCGCGTGCGGCTTGCCGCTCGATGCGCCGCGCGACTACCCGCTGTTGAACACGGGCGTGAACGTGGTCGATTACGACGACGGGCGCGCGACGGTGGTGTCGTGGGGCGATGTATCGCATCTCGACGCACCGAGCGCCGACGACAGTTTCAAGAAGGTGCCGGAACCGGGGCGGTAATCAGGCGTTGGATGCGTCGGGCGGTGCGCGTTGCGCCGCCTGCGCGCAGGGCCATGCCGCACGCTGAACTGAACTCAGCCCTCACGCGGCTAAGCCGCACATCAACTGAACTCCCACACCCAATCCGCACTCAACTCGCAGCCGAGTCCCACAAGCCAGGCAGCCCGCTCGACGCTTCCGGCGCCGCAAGCCCGAAGTGCCGGTAAGTGAGCAGTGTCGCCACGCGGCCGCGCGGCGTGCGCTGCAGGAAGCCTTGCTGGATCAGATACGGCTCGAGCACGTCTTCGATCGTGTCACGTTCCTCGCCGATCGCCGCCGCCAGGTTGTCGACGCCGACCGGTCCGCCGTCGAACTTGTGCAGGATCGCTTCGAGCAGCTTGCGGTCCATCAGATCGAAGCCGACCGCGTCGACGTCGAGCATGCGCAGCGCCGCGTCGGCCACTTCCGCGGTGATGTTGCCGTCGGCCTTGACCTCAGCGAAATCGCGCACGCGCCGCAGCAGCCGGTTGGCGATACGCGGCGTGCCGCGCGCGCGCTTCGCAATTTCAAATGCGCCGTCCGGATGAATCTGCGCATTCAGCAGCGAAGCCGAACGCGTGACGATGCGCGCAAGTTCCTCGGCGTTATAAAACTCGAGCCGCGCAACGATGCCGAAGCGATCGCGCAGCGGATTCGTCAGCATGCCCGCGCGGGTGGTCGCGCCGACCAGCGTGAACGGCTGCAAGTCCAGCTTCACGCTGCGCGCGGCTGGCCCTTCGCCGATCATGATGTCGATTTGATAATCCTCGAGCGCGGGGTACAGGATTTCCTCGACGACCGGCGAGAGCCGGTGAATTTCGTCGATGAACAGTACGTCGTTGGCTTCGAGATTGGTGAGCAGCGCGGCGAGGTCGCCCGCGCGTTCGAGCACTGGTCCGGACGTCTGCCGCAGATTCACGCCCATTTCGCGCGCGATGATATGCGCGAGCGTGGTTTTGCCAAGACCCGGCGGCCCGAACAGCAATACGTGATCGAGCGATTCCGAGCGGCGCTTCGCGGCCTCGATAAAGATTTCGAGCTGGCCGCGCACCTTTTCCTGCCCGACATATTCTTCGAGCTGACGAGGGCGCAACGCGCGTTCGAACGCTTCCTCGTTCGGCGAGACGGGCGTGGCCGCGATGATGCGCTCGGCGGCGAGTTTGTCGGTTTCGATCATCCGGTCATTGTACCGCGCGAGGAGCGCGGCGAAACCCGGCCGAATGGCCAGGGTGCGCGGCTTCGCAAACTGTGGAAAGCTTGCTGCATCGGTCGTGCGGCCCGCGCACTGTGAAAAAGCCTCAGGCCTTCGACAAGGCCTTCAACGCAAGCTTGATGCCTTCGGACACGCCCGTGCCGGCCGGCACGTTTTTGACTGCGGCGAGGGCTTCCTTCTCCGAGTAGCCCAACGCGAGCAGCGCATTGAGAATGTCCGACGCGTGACCGGATGCGGACACCGTGCCGGCCATCGCGCCCAGGTCGGCGCCGAGCTTGCCCTTCAACTCGAGCAGCAAGCGCTCGGCCGTCTTCTTGCCGATGCCCGGCACGCGCGTGAGGCGCGCGGCGTCCTGCAGCGTGACCGTCTGCGAGAGCTCGTGCACGCTCATGCCGGAGAGCACGGCGAGCGCCATGCGTGCGCCGATGCCGGAGATCTTCAGCAGCTCGCGGAAGGTCGAACGTTCCTCGGCGGTGCCGAAGCCGTACAACAGGTGCGCATCTTCGCGCACGATCATTTGCGTGAGCAGCACGACGCGCTCGCCAGTGGACGGCAGGTTGTAGAACGTGCTCATCGGCACGTCGACTTCATAACCGACGCCGTTGCAATCGACGAGCAGATGCGGCGGGTTTTTTTCCAGCAGAACGCCGGCAATGCGACCGATCATGGCGAGTTCGAACTTGTGAGAAAGGGCGAGTGTAGCGCAGCGCGTGCCGCGCACCTATCCCACCAGACGCCCGCGTCTGACCCGCAGCCCTTTCTTTGCAAGCGATGGCGCGATGCCGCCGAGCGTGCTCAACGTCGTGCCGCCGTGCGCGTGACAGATCGCCATGCCGAGCGCGTCGGCGGCGTCGGTGCCCGGCACGCCGGAAAGATTGAGCAGGCGCACGACCATCTGCTGCATCTGCTCCTTGGTCGCGCGGCCGTAGCCGACCACCGCCTGCTTCAACTGCAGCGCGGTGTATTCGGCAACCGGCACGCCGCCCGCGACGAGGCCGCAAATGGCCGCGCCGCGCGCCTGACCGAGCAGCAAGGTGGACTGCGGATTGACGTTGACGAACACTTTTTCGATCGCCGATTGATCCGGCGAGTGCTGGCGAATCAGCGTCGAAATGCCTTCGAAAATAGTGCCGAGGCGCGACGGCAGATCGGTGTCGGCGGTCTTGATAACGCCGCTCGCGACGTAGCTGAGCGTGTGTCCGCTTTGGTCGATCACGCCGAAGCCCGTCACGCGCAAGCCGGGGTCGATGCCAAGAATTCTCATGAAGTGCCGCACATGCGGTTAAAGCCAGGTGCCTGCGATACTACAACAGACGCGCCGCACGGCGGCCCGCAAAAGGCGGCGCGGGCGGAATAAAAACTGCTGCGTCTGTCGGAAGGAGGTGATCGGATATGCAGCGCTATGGAAACAGAAGCGGGACATCCGGCGTCGTGGCCTACGAAATCGGCGATAACTTTGTCGCTGCCCGCTTTAACTCGGGCACGACGTATTGGTACTCGAAAAAAAGCGTCGGCGTCAAACACGTCGCGGCGCTCAAGCGGCTCGCGAAACAGGGCGAGGGTCTCGGCACCTACATCAGTCAGCATCCGGAAGTGAGGGACGGCTACGAGCGCAAGGACCCACCGGACTGATCACCTATGACGCCTCACGAACGCCGACGGCCCAACGCTGACCGCCGCAGGAGCACCAAAACAAAACGGCCCGGCGGAAAATTCCACCGGGCCGTTCTATCGTCTCTTACCCTGGACACGGCAAAACAACACGCCGCCGCTCAAGCCAATATCAATGCCGGAAGTGACGCACGCCGGTCAGCACCATCGCGATGTTGTGCTCGTCCGCGGCGCTGACCACTTCGTCGTCGCGCATCGAGCCGCCCGGCTGGATCACGCACGTCGCGCCCGCTGCCACGACCACGTCGAGGCCGTCGCGGAACGGGAAGAACGCATCCGACGCCACCGCCGAACCGGTCAGGGCCAAGCCCGCGTTCTGCGCCTTGATGCTGGCGATGCGCGCCGAATCCACGCGGCTCATCTGACCCGCGCCGACGCCGAGCGTCATGCCGTTGCCGCAGAACACGATCGCGTTCGACTTCACGTACTTGGCGACGCGCCAGGCGAACAGCAGATCGTCCATCTCCTTCGGCGTGGGATGACGCTTCGTCACCACGCGCAATTCGCGCGGCTGCACGTTTTTCGAATCGAGCGATTGAACCAGCAGGCCGCCGCCCACGCGCTTCAGATCGAACGCGTTATGGCCTTCGCCCAGCGCGATTTCCAGCAGACGCACGTTCTGCTTCGCTGCGAAAACCTGGCGCGCTTCGGCGCTGAACGACGGCGCGATCAGCACTTCGACAAACTGCTTGGCCACTGCTTGCGCGGCGGTTTCGTCCACTTCGCGATTGAACGCGATGATGCCGCCGAACGCCGAAGTCGGATCGGTCTGGAACGCCTTCGAATACGCTTCGTTCGCGTCCGCGCCCACCGCCACGCCGCACGGATTCGCGTGCTTGACGATCACGCAGGCCGGCACGTCGAAGGTCTTCACGCATTCCCACGCCGCGTCCGAATCCGCGATGTTGTTGTACGACAGTTCCTTACCCTGCAACTGGTTGTAGTTCGCCAGCGCGCCGGCCGGCACCGACAGATCGCGATAGAACGCAGCGCTCTGATGCGGATTTTCGCCGTAGCGCAAGTCCTGCACCTTGTCGAAGGCGAGGTTGAACGTAGCCGGATAAGCGTTGCGCGACGAGTGTTGCAGTTCGTCGGTGAGGCTCGTCAGATAGTTGGTGATCGCGCCGTCGTATTGCGCGGTGTGCGCGAACACCTTGGTCGCGAGACGGAAGTTCGTCTTGTACGAGACCGCGTTGCTGTTCGCGCGCATTTCGTCGAGCACGACCGCGTAATCAGCGGGATCGACCACCACGGTCACGTCGCGATGATTCTTCGCGGCCGAGCGCAGCATGGTCGGTCCGCCGATGTCGATGTTTTCGATCGCGTCTTCCAGCGAGCACTCTTCCTTCGACACCGTCTGCACGAACGGGTACAGGTTCACGACCAGCAGGTCGATGGTCGGAATGTCGTGCTTCTCGAGCGCCGCCATGTGTTCCGGCAGATCGCGGCGCGCGAGAATGCCGCCGTGCACCTTCGGATGCAGCGTTTTCACGCGCCCGTCCAGCATTTCCGGGAAGCCCGTGTAGTCGGCGACTTCGGTGACGGACAGACCCGCGTCCGCGAGCAGTTTCGCGGTGCCGCCGGTCGACAGGATCTTGACGCCGAGGTCCGACAGCGACTTGGCGAAGTCGACAATGCCGGACTTGTCGGAAACGGAGATGAGCGCTTGCTTGATCATGATGAAGACGAAAAGCCGAAGGGAAACGTGGCAGGGCGCGAGAAAACTAGAACCCGCTACAACAGACCATGCTGTTGCAGCTTCTTGCGCAGCGTATTGCGGTTGATGCCGAGATACTCGGCGGCCAGCGACTGATTGCCGCCGGCCTGCTCGAGCACCACTTCGAGCAGGGGTTTTTCAACGCACGAAATCACCATGTCATAGACGTCGTGCGGATTCGAGCCGTCGAGATCCTGGAAGTAGATGCCCAGGCTGTCGCGGACAGATTGTTCGATATTGTTCTTGCTCATGCAGCTAGTCGGTCGGTGTGGTTCTCGCCCTGGTTGTCGAGCCCGGCATCGCCGGGTGATTCGTCGACGTAGACGAGGCGGTCGGAGATCGCCTTCTGCGCGTCGAAAAATTCGTTGACGGCGAGGAGTTGTTCGCGCGTGCTGTCCAGCGTATTCATGCGATGCCGGAACAGGTTGGCGCCGGAAAGGCCGCGAGTGTACCAGCCGATGTGCTTGCGCGCAGTGCGAACGCCCGTAAATTCGCCGTAGAAACCGTAGTGATCTTGCAGGTGCTCGTTCATGACCTGCTGGATTTCGTCGATGCGCGGCGGCGGCAGCAACTCGCCCGTTTGCAGGAAATGCTCGATCTCGCGGAACAGCCACGGACGCCCCTGCGCCGCGCGGCCGATCATGATCGCGTCGGCGCCCGTCACGGCGAGCACATGGCGCGCTTTTTCCGGCGACGAAATGTCGCCGTTGGCCACGACCGGAATGCGCACCGCCGCCTTGACCGCGGCGATGGTCTCGTACTCGGCGTCGCCGTGATACAGGTCGGCGCGCGTGCGGCCGTGCACGGTCAGCATGGAGATGCCGGCGGCCTCGGCGAGACGCGCGACGTTCAGCGCGTTTTTGTTCTCGCGATTCCAGCCCGTGCGGATTTTCAGCGTGACCGGCACCGCGTCGGGACCGACGCCCACTGCCGCGACCACCGCCTCGACGATGCGCTGCACGAGCGGCTCGTTTTGCAGCAGCGCCGAACCGGCCGCGACGTTGCAGACCTTCTTGGCCGGACAGCCCATGTTGATGTCGATGATCTGCGCGCCGTTCGCGACGTTGTAGCGGGCG
This sequence comes from Paraburkholderia sp. OAS925, assembly GCF_040543975.1. NCBI lineage: Bacteria > Pseudomonadati > Pseudomonadota > Betaproteobacteria > Burkholderiales > Burkholderiaceae > Paraburkholderia > Paraburkholderia sp. OAS925. The sequence goes on along the minus strand of NZ_JBEUNO010000001.1, from coordinate 3,917,188 downwards.
GCTTCGGCCATCATGTCGGGGTCGGCGCCGGCGATCTGCACGGCGATCGGCTCGACTTCGCCCGCGTGGTTCGCGCGGCGCATGGTTTTCTCGCTCTTCCACAGTTGCGCGTTCGACGCGACCATTTCCGACACCGCATAGCCCGCGCCGAGCCGTTTGCAAAGCTGGCGGAACGGACGATCGGTGACGCCGGCCATGGGCGCGACGAACAGGTTGTTACGCAGATTGTGCGAGCCGATGGTGGGCATGACGTGGACGCGCGCGCCGCCGATTGTTCGATTCGTCAATCGGAGCATTCGCGAAATGCGAGGGAAAACCGCCATTTTAGCGTTAACAGATAGCCCGCACTTCAATTGCGGGCGTCGTAACCCATTAAATCTTCTATGAAAGTGGCCGGCGTCATAGAGTCGGCGCCGCTCGCGCGAGGGTTCGCGCGAGGGTTCTTGGTTAAGTGGCCCGCGCTTGTCAGCGGCGCTGTCCGAACATCATTTGACGCGCGAGCGCGGTCTTCACCGGCGGCACGAATTCCAACGCGGTGAGCGCAAGCCCGCGCATGATCGCGAGCGGCGCGAAGTCGACGGTGAAAAGGCGCGCGAGCGTGTCGGTGGCGCCGATCGTCAAGCGCCGGTCGAGCGCGCGACGCTGCGCGAAAGTGGCGAGCGCAAGCGTCGTCGGGCCTTCCGCCGACAATGCGTCGGCGAGCGCGTGCGCGTCGCGCAAACCCAGATTGAGCCCTTGGCCCGCAACCGGATGCAGCGTCTGCGCGGCATTGCCGATGGCGACGACCCGGCCGCTCACCTGCGTATCGACGGCGTTCAACCCGAGCGGGAACGACGCCCGTCCCTTGATGTGCGTGAAGCGTCCCATGCGTCCGCCGAATGCGGCGCCGAGTTCGCGCAGGAATTCGTCGTCGGGAAGCTGCGCGCGGCGCGCGGCTTCTTCGGGCGCGCAGCACCAGACGAGCGCGTAGTCGGCGCCGCGCACGCCGCCCATCGGCAGCAAGGCAATCGGGCCTTCCGGCGTGAAGCGTTCCCACGCGACATGCGGTTGCGGCGTCGACACGCTCACCGTGCCGACCAGCGCCGTTTGCCCGTAGTCGCGTGTGCCGGGTTTATCGGCGCCTTTGTCCGCGCCATTTGTGGCGCTGTCTCCCTCGCGCTTTCCAGCCTTCTGCGCACCCCGCTGATCACCGAACAAACCGCCTTCCGCGCTCACCAGAATGCGCGTGCGCAGCCGGCGCGTGACGCCCGCGGTTTCGATCGGCAGCGTGACGCCGTCGTGTTCCTGAACCGGCGCCGCGGCGGACGTCGAACGGAACCAGTGGACTCGCGTTGCATGCACCGCTTCGGCCAGGCCGTGCACGATCGAGCCGTAGCGCAGCACGTAGCCGAGCGCCGGCAGTCCGTGCTCGCCGTGATCGATCAGCGTGCGGCCGAAGTGTCCGCGCTGCGAGACATGGATGCGCTGGATCGCGGTTGCGTCGGCGGGCCAGCGCAGCGGTTCGAGGATCATGCGGCTGCCGTGCGAGACGGCGATCGCGCGCGGGTCCGCGATCGAATCTTCGGGCTCGCGTGCGTCGATCAGCGCGATCTTCAGCTCGCGCGTCGCGCTGCGGCGCGCGAGCCAGCCGGCAAGCGCGAGTCCGACCGGCCCCGCGCCGACGATCGTCACGTCGAAATCGAAATGCTGATTGAGCGCCGCGGGCTTCAGGATGACCGTGGACGGAGAAGCATCGTTCATGGCCGGTTACGTCCTTGTCTGCTGAGCCGCGCGGGCTTCCTGCATCAGCGCCTCGATTTCGTCGGCGGCCACCGGCACGTCGCGGGTAATCAGTTCGCAGCCCGTTGGCGTGACGATCGCGTCGTCCTCGATGCGGATGCCGATGTTCCAGTAGCGCTCGGGCACGCCTTCGGCCGGCCGGATGTACAGGCCGGGCTCGATAGTCAGCGTCATCGACGCCTGCAGTGTGCGCCACGGCAGCACGCCTGCCTCGTCGCGCGGCGCGCCGCGCTCGCGGTAGTCGCCGACATCGTGCACGTCCATGCCGAGCCAGTGGCCGGTGCGGTGCATGTAGAAGGGCGCGTAGGCGCGCTCGGCGATTACGTCGTCGACGGAAGCGAACTTCGCACGGTCGACGATGCCCGTGTCCAGCAAGCCTTGCGACAGCACGCGCACGGCCGCCTGATGCGGGTCGTCGAAGGTCGCGCCGGCGCGCGTCGCGTCGACGGCGGCCTGCTGCGCGGCCAGCACGATGTCGTACAGCTCGCGCTGCGCCGGCGTGAAGCGGCCGCTCGCCGGGAAAGTGCGCGTGATGTCGGACGCGTAGCCGTCGAGTTCGCAGGCCGCGTCGATCAGAATCAGGTCGCCGTCCTGCGCAATCGCGTTGCCGGCCGGGTAGTGCAGCACGCACGCATTCGCGCCCGCGGCGACGATCGACGTGTAAGCGGGCGCCTGCGCGCCGAACTTGCGGAACGTGTAGAGCAGCTCCGCTTCGAGTTCGTACTCGCGCACGCCGGGACGGCACGCGGCCATCGCCCGGCGGTGCGCCTGCGCGGAAATTTGTCCGGCGCGGCGCATGATGGCGAGCTCGTGGTCGTCCTTGATGAGCCGCATCTCGTCGAGTAACGGCAGCAGATCGCGCGCGGCCGTGGGCGCCGCGACGCCGCTGCGGCCCTGCGTCCGCACGGCTTCGAGCCAGCCGCGCACCTGGCCGTCGAGTTCGTCCGACATGCCGAGCGCGTAGTGCAGCGACGGCTTGTCCGCGAGAAGCCGCGGCAGGTGTGCGTCGATTTCGTCGAAGGGAAACGCGGCGTCAAACCCGAACGCGACACGCGCGCCGTCGGGCCCGAAACGGAAACCTTCCCAGATCTCGCGCTCGACGTTTTTCTCGCGGCAGAACAGGATCGACGCGGGCTCGCCGGGAGCGGCGCTTGCGTCGAGCACGAGCAGCGCCTCCGGTTCGGTGAAGCCGGTCAGGTAGTAGAAGTAGCTGTCGTGCCGGTAGGGGTAGTCGGCGTCCCGGTTGCGCAGCGCTTCGGGCGCGGTCGGCACGATGGCGACGCCGCCGCCCGCTGCACGCAGCGCGGCGAGTACGCGCTCGCGGCGCGTGCGGTAGACGTCGATGGCGATGGTGGGTTCGGTCGGCTGGTTCATCGTGCGATTGTAGCGCCCAATGCGCGGACGAATTTGCGCCGGCGCGTTGGGGCGGCGCGTTGCGCGGGCGCGCGGGATTGGTCGGGGCCAAACCGCCCCTTGGCCATTCAGCCAGCTAGACGGCGCGCGCGCGGCGCGGCAATGTTGCAATCCATCCACAGCGACTGAGCGTGCGGCTCGCGAAGCGGGCGCGGGGCGCTCGCGCACGCCGCTCAGCACTTATACTTTCGCCGGATTCAGAAAAAGGCAGATGGCAATGATGAAACTCATCGGTTCGCTCGCCAGCCCGTTCGTGCGCAAAGCGCGCATCGTGCTGGCCGACAAGAAGATCGACTACGAGCTGGTGCCCGAGAACGTCTGGGCGCCGGACACCCGCATTCATACCTTCAATCCGCTCGGCAAGGTGCCGTGCCTTGTGATGGAAGACGGCGAAGCGGTGTTCGACTCACGCGTGATCTGTGAGTACGTGGACACGCTGTCGCCGGTCGGCAAGCTGATTCCGCAATCGGGACGCGAGCGCATCGAGGTGCGCTGCTGGGAAGCGCTCGCCGACGGTCTCCTCGACGCCGCCGTGCTGATTCGCCTCGAAAGCACGCAGCGCACGCCGGAGCAGCGCGTCGACGCCTGGGTGGCGCGCCAGCAGCGCAAGATCGACGAAGCGCTCGTCGCGATGTCGCAAGGGCTCGCGGCCAAGCCGTGGTGCGCGGGCAATCACTACACGCTCGCCGATATTGCGGTGGGCTGCGCGTTGGGCTATCTGGATTTCCGCATGCCGGAGCTGAACTGGCGCGATGCGCATCCGAATCTCGACAAGCATTTTCAGAAGCTTTCGCTGCGCCAATCGTTTATCGATACTGCGCCGGCCAACTGAGCAGCTAAATAAAAGCGAAGTTGCTAACGGATAAGGCAAGTTTGCAAAATTGCGTTAATCGTACTTTCAAAGTCATGAATTAAAGCTTTCAGTTGTGGTAAAAAAGCGCCTGCCCTCAGGCGCTTTTTTTCGTCTGTCGCGTGGGCAATGGTCATGCAGTCAACATATCCGGCGTTTTCGCGCCGATATGCGCCGTTGCAAATGGGCGGCGAGTCCATCGCGCCGTCGAACGAATAACACCACAAAGAGACTTTCATAATGAAACCGTATCGCCTTGTTATTGCCGCTTCCGTCTGCTCGCTGTTTGCCGCGTGTTCCAGCGTCAGCAACCTGGACCCGTCTTCGCTGATTCAGTCCGGCCAACTGGCCACGCAGGCCGCCACGCTGTCGGACGCCGACGTGCGCGCGCTCACCGACAAATCGTGCGCGCAACTCGACAGCGAAAACACAATTGCGCCGGCCAACAGCAAATACCAGAAGCGCCTGAACAAGATCGCCGCGCAACTGGGCGACAACATCAACGGCACGCCGGTGAATTACAAGGTGTATGTGACGAAGGACGTCAATGCCTGGGCGATGGCGAACGGCTGCGTGCGCGTCTACAGCGGCCTGATGGACATGATGAACGACAACGAAGTGCGCGGCGTGGTCGGCCATGAAATGGGCCACGTGGCGCTTGGCCACACGAAGAAGGCGATGCAGGTCGCGTATGCGACGTCGGCGGTGCGTTCGGTGGCGTCGTCGGCGGGTGGCGTTGCAGGCGCGCTGTCCGGCTCGCAATTGGGCGAGTTTTCGGAAAAGCTGATTAACGCGCAATTCTCGCAAACGCAGGAAAGCGCCGCCGACGATTATTCGTTCGATTTGCAGAAAAAGAAGAATCTCGATCCGTCGGGTCTCGTCACGGCGTTCAACAAACTCGCGCAAATGGACGGCGGTAAATCGAGCATGCTGAGTTCGCATCCGGCATCGCCGGCGCGTGCGCAGCATATTCAGCAGCGCATTGCGTCGAATCAGTAAGCCTGGTTTGAGCGGATGAAAAAACGCGCGCTGGCGGTTATGCCGCAGCGCGCGTTTTTTATTGCTGTGCTTTTTATGGCTCTTTTATCGCTTACTGCCCGCCATTTCCCGCGTCACCGTTTTTGCGACGCCTGATGCCCGGCCCGAACGCAAAGCCGAATGCCAGCAGCAATAACGAAACCGCGAGCACCGTGTTATTGCCGCTCGTCACATACGGCGTGCGGCCGGCTGTGCCTTGCACGGTGACGTCGAGCGAGCCGATCGTGTAGGGCGCGAGCTTGCCAAGCACCTTGCCGTTGGCGTCGATGGCGGCCGTCGTGCCGGTGTTGGTCGCGCGCAGCATCGGCCGGCCGGTTTCCAGCGAACGCATGCGCGCAATCTGCAGATGCTGCTCGAGCGCGATCGTGTCGCCGAACCACGCGAGATTCGTCGAGTTGATCAGCACGCCCGGCGGCGTATCGCTTTCGCGGATCGTCCGCGCAATCTCTTCGCCGAAAATGTCCTCGTAGCAGATGTCGACCGCGACCGGCTGGTTATGCACGACGAACGGCTTCTGCACGGGGCCGCCGCGCGCGAAATCGCCGAGTGGAATATTCATCAGATTGACGAACCAGCGAAAGCCCCACGGCACGAATTCGCCGAACGGCACGAGGTGATGCTTGTCGTAGCGGTAAATATCGCGCGTGCCGGGCGTGACGCCGAACAGGCTGTTCGTGTAGTCGACCACGCGGCCCTCGGGCGTGACCGAGCCGCCGACAGCGCCGAACAGGATCGCGCTGCCCGTCAAATCGGCGAAGCTGCGCACCGCCGACGCAAACGGCACCGGCAGTTGCTGCGCGAGCACCGGAATAGCGGTTTCCGGCGTGACGATCAGATCGGCCGGCTTCGAGGTGATCATCTGCTGATACTGGTCGATGGCGGCGCGCACACCCGCTTCCTCGAACTTCATGTCCTGCTTGACGTCGCCTTGCAGCAGACGCACGGTCAGCGGCGCGTTGGCCGGCACCGTCCACTTCGCGAGCGGCAGCAGCAGGCCGGCCGCGATCAACGCGACTGCGATACCGGCCGGCACCGCGACACTCGCCGCGTTTGCGCTGCCGCGCGTGTCGCCGCTGCTTGCCGACGTTTCGCGAGACGCCCGCGAACGGCGCAGCAACGCGAGCAACGCCTGCACGATCAGCGCGGCCACGAGTGCGAGCATCCAGCCGACGCCGTACACACCCGCGAGCGGCGCGAATCCGGCGAACGGGCCGTCGACTTGCGCATAGCCGCTCGCGAGCCACGGAAAGCCGGTGAACACCGTGCCGCGCAGCCATTCGCCGATAGCCCATGCACTCGCGAAGGCGAGCGCGCCATGCCACGTCGGCGAAAACGGCATGTCGACCGCGGACTTGCCGTTGCGCGCGTGACCCGCGCAAAACGACCAGACGCCCGCGGCAAGAGCGGGATACAGCGCGAGGTAGAGCGAAAACAGCACGAGCGCAGCGCCGGCGAGCGGCGCGGGCATGCCGCCGAAATCATGCATGCTGACGTAGAGCCACCACACGCCGCTCACGAAGTTGCCGAAGCCGAACGCGCCGCCCGTCAGCGCGGCGCTTTTCCAGCCGGTCGTGCGCGTCAGCCAGCCGAAGAGGAACACGAAGATTGCCAGTTCGAGCCAGCCGCCGTGCGGCGTCGGCGCGAACGACAACGTGTTGGCCGCGCCGGCCGCGAGCGCGACGAGGTAATGCCAGCGAGGCAGCGCACGCACGCCCGTCGGTCGCGCGGCGGTCGTGTTCACGCCGCGGCGCGAGGAGGAAGTGATCGGGTCGGCCATTGTTGCGCGGTCGGCGAGAGGAGTGACAAGTTGGAAAGGCTCGGGCGAAGGCCGAAGGTCGGCAGGCGGGCAGGACCGCTCAGGTCTGCACGTGCTGCGCTTCGCGCTCGCGCTGACCGGCAAGCGGATCGCGCCGCACGAGCAGCATGTGAATCTGGCGTGCGTCGCCGCGCAGAATTTCGAAGATCAGATCGTCGATGCGAACCTTCTCGCCCCGGTGCGGCACGCGCCCGAAATAATGCGTGACGAGCCCGCCGATCGTATCCACTTCTTCGTCTGAATAATGCGTGCCGAAGGCCTCGTTGAACTGCTCGATCTCGGTCAGCGCGCGCACGCGAAAGCGTCCGTCCGGCGACGCGATGATGTTGCCGCTTTCCTCGTCGAAATCGTATTCGTCCTCGATGTCGCCGACGATCTGCTCCAGCACGTCTTCAATCGTAATCAGGCCGGCCACGCCGCCGTATTCGTCGACGACCACCGCGAGGTGATTGCGATTCACGCGAAAGTCGTGGAGCAGCACATTCAACCGCTTCGATTCGGGGATGAACACCGCGGGCCGCAGCATGCCGCGCACGTCGAACTCTTCCTCGGCGTAGTAGCGCAGCAGGTCTTTTGCGAGCAGCACGCCGATCACGTTGTCGCGATTGCCTTCGTACACCGGATAGCGCGAGTGCGCTTTTTCCAGCACGTAAGGGATGAATTCGGCGGGGTTGTCCGCGATGTTGATCGCGTCCATCTGCGCGCGCGGCACCATGATGTCGCGTGCGCTCAGTTCGGAGACCTGGAATACGCCTTCGATCATCGACAGCGAGTCGGCGTCGATCAGGTTGCGCTCGTGCGCGTCCTGCAGGATTTCCAGAAGTTCGGCGCGCGAGTCGGGCTCGGGCGAGATGAAGTCGGTCAGACGCTCGAGCAGCGAGCGCTTTTCGTGCGGTTTGTCGGTTTGGCGTCGACTGGGATACGTGTCGTTCATGGTAGTGCGCCCGGCAAGACTGGGCGCGCTGTTGCAGAGCATTAAGGATACACCAGGCACATGGCAGGACCGTGTCCCACCCGGCCGGGCGATGAATGAAACCGGGCTGACAGGGTCCGACGCAAGCGGCGGGCCGTGGGTCAATCCTAACTGATTACGCGGTGAAAAGCGTCCTGGAGAAAAAACCCGGGCGCTTCACGGAACAATCGCGGAACATTCGCGAAACGAACGGCGGAGCGAAGGGCGCTTTCTTTCATGCGATTTCGCGCGTGCTCGTTTGCTCGTGATTGCGGCGAAAAGAGTGCATCGCAGGTTCGATGGCGCGGCTATTCGCCAGTTGCGGTCTGCGCGTTGCGTCCGCATGTGGCGCTTCGGCGTACGCGCTCACAGCTTCGTCTGCGGCTGTGTGCGAAGCTCGCCGCCGCTTGAGTCGCCGCTTGAGTCGCCGCTTGAGTCGCCGCTTGAGTCGCCGTTCGCCTCCGTCCCATCACTCGCAGCCTGGCAGCGCGCGAGCAGCGCTTCCAGCGCGCGATCCGGCATGCCGCTTTCGCGCAGCGCGTGAACCGTGCGGCTCACGTACTCGAGCGTCGTGCCGTAGCGGCCGCGCGCGCAGCCGAGCACCGTTTTGACGACCTCGTCGCCGAGCTTGCCGGTGTACGTCGGCACGTCGCGGCGCATCACGAACGCAAGTGCGTCGACGCGCCGGCCGTCGGCGAGCACACAGGGCAGCCACGCGGGCCGGTAGGAACCCATCGGCATTTCGCGGCGCCACAGCGCCTCGAGATGCGGCATCGCGCCTTCTGCCGCGAGACGAAACGCGATGCCCGTACACGAGCCGCCGCGATCGAGCGCGAGCACAAGCCCCGGCTGCTCCGGCGTGCCGCGATTCACGCGCGACCACAAATACAGCCCGCGGTGATAGCCGTGCACCTTCGAGCGCGTGGCTTCGACAGTGGGCAGTCCAGGGTTCCAGATCAGCGAGCCATAGCCGAAGAGCCACAAGTCGCTTTGCCGGTCCCAGTCACGCAGCGTGCATTCCAGCGACGCGCGCAGTTCTTCGTCGGTCAGCAGCCGCGACTCGCCGAGCGCGGGCGGATAGTCCGGGCAGGGCGGCCGGGCGTCAGTGTCGGCGTCGGAAGGAAAGGAACTCACGGTTCGGTTCGGGCAGCGTGCAGTGGTTAAAGGTTAGCGGCTAACAGTCAAGGGTCAACGGTCAACGGTAGGGGTCGGGAAAGCCGAGCTTGCCGAGAATCTCGGTTTCGAGCGCTTCCATTTCCTCGGCTTCTTCTTCGACTTCGTGGTCGTAGCCTTGCGCATGCAGCGTACCGTGCACGAGCAGATGCGCGTAATGGGCGACGAGCGGCTTGCCCTGCTCGGCGGCTTCCTTTTCGACAACCGGACAGCAGAGGATCAGATCGCCAGTGACGGGATCGTCCTCCGACTCCGCGTATGCAAACGTCAGCACGTTCGTCGAATAGTCCTTGCCGCGATACGTGCGATTCAGCGTGCGGCCTTCCTCGGCGTCGACGAAACGCACGGTCAGCTCGCCGTCGGCGAAAAGCGCGGCCTTGATCCAGCCGGCCACCGTCGCGCGCGGCAGCACGGCCTTGTGTTCGGGCCACGCCTTCGCGGCCGGGAATTGCAGATTCAGCGTCAGTTTCGGGGCGCGGCTCATGCTTGTTCGATGTCTTATCAGGCGAGGTGTTGCGCGCTGCGCTGTGCGTCGGGCCGCATCAACGCGAATCCGCGGGGCTGGCGGTCTTCTGCGAATGCGCGTCGTAGGCCTCGACGATTCGCGCGACGAGCGGATGGCGCACCACGTCCGCGCTGGTAAAGCGCGTGAGCGCAATGCCGCGCACGTCCGACAGCACCTGCTGCGCCTCGATGAGCCCGCTCTTGTGGCCGCGCGGCAAGTCGACCTGCGTCGTGTCGCCGGTCACCACGGCCTTCGAGCCGAAGCCGATCCGCGTGAGAAACATCTTCATCTGCTCGGGCGTGGTGTTCTGCGCCTCATCGAGAATGATGAACGCGTGATTCAGCGTGCGCCCGCGCATGTACGCGAGCGGCGCGATCTCGATCATCTGCCGCTCGAACATCTTCGCGGTCTTGTCGAAGCCGAGCAGATCGTACAGCGCGTCGTACAGCGGACGCAGGTACGGATCGACCTTCTGCGCGAGATCGCCCGGCAGAAAGCCGAGCCGCTCGCCGGCTTCGACGGCCGGCCGCGTCAGCACGATGCGCTTGACCTGATCGCGCTCGAGCGCGTCCACGGCGCAGGCCACCGCCAGATACGTCTTGCCGGTGCCCGCCGGGCCGATGCCGAAGGTGACGTCGTGCGAGACGATCTGCTTCAGATAGTCGCGCTGCGCCGGCGTGCGGCCGCGCAGATCGGCGCGCCGGGTGTAGAGCTTCGGACCGAGTTCCTCGGCGTCGTCTTCGAGAAGATCGGCGGGCTGGTCGAACGGATGGTCGGGGTTGCCCGGAAAGCCAGGCTCGCCGGCTTCGTCGCCATTGCCGTTGCCGTTCGTGCGATGCCGCGCCGGGTGGCGCACTTCGACGAGCGCGAGCTGGATGTCGTCGACCGACAGCGGATCGCGCGCGTTGTTGTAGAAGTTTTCGAGCGCGGTGAGCGCGAGTTTCGCGCCGCGCCCGCGGATCGTGATGCGGTGTCCGCGGCGTTGCAGCGTCACGTCGAGCGCCTGCTCGATCTGCCGCAGGTTTTCGTCGAGCGGTCCGCAGAGGTTGGCGAGCCGCGCGTTGTCGTCGCGCGGAGCGGTGAATTCCAGATGCGGCTGAGTGGTTTTCAAGGCGATGAGTCGATCCTGTCGGTTTCAGTACGCGGGCGGCGGCGGCCGGCTTGCAGTTTTACGTTCGCGTGGCGCCGCGCGCGTGGCGTCAATGGTCGGTCATTGGTCAGTCAATGGGTGGCGGCGCTCGCACCGTTTTCTGCATTGTCGTGCACCAGCACAAGCTCGCCACGCAGCGAATGTGGGTACGCTTTGACGATTTTCACGTCGACCATCTGACCGGTCAGCCGAGCATGCGAAGCCAGCGGCGCCGGGAAATTCACCACGCGGTTGTTCTCCGTGCGGCCCGCGAGCTCGTTCGGGTCCTTGCGCGCCGGACGCTCGACCAGAATACGCTCCACCTTGCCGACCATCGAATCGCTGATGCGCTGGACGTTTTCCTCGATCGTGGCTTGCAGGTGTTGCAGGCGCTTCAGCTTCACTTCGCGCGGCGTGTCGTCGTGCAGGTTCGCAGCCGGCGTGCCCGGACGCGGACTGTAGATGAATGAGAAGCTCGTGTCGTACTTCATCTCGTGCACGAGCGCCATCATCTTGTCGAAATCTTCTTCGGTCTCGCCGGGAAATCCGACGATCATGTCAGTGGACAGCGACAGGTCCGGGCGAATCGCCCGCAGCTTGCGGATCACCGACTTGTACTCGAGCACCGTGTAGCCGCGCTTCATCGCCATCAGAATGCGGTCCGAACCGTGTTGCACCGGCAGATGCAGGTGGCTCACGAGCTTCGGCACCTTCGCGTAGGTGTCGATCAGACGCTGCGTAAATTCCTTCGGGTGCGACGTGGTATAGCGAATCCGTTCGATGCCCGGAATATCGGCGACGTATTCGATCAGCGTCGCAAAGTCGGCGATTTCCGACGAGCCGACGGTCAGCGCGCCGCGATAGGCGTTCACGTTCTGACCCAGCAAAGTGACTTCGCGCACGCCCTGATCGGCGAGACCGGCAATTTCCGTCAGAACGTCGTCAAGCGGACGGGAGACTTCTTCGCCGCGCGTGTAGGGCACGACGCAGTAGCTGCAGTACTTGCTGCAACCCTCCATGATCGACACGAAAGCGCTCGGGGCCTTCCACGCGCGCGGGCGGCAGATGGTCGAACTTTTCGATTTCGGGAAACGAGATGTCGACCTGCGCGCGGCCGCTTTCGCGGCGCTTGTCGATCATTTGCGGCAGACGGTGCAGCGTTTGCGGGCCGAACACCAGATCGACATAAGGCGCGCGCGCGACGATGGACGCGCCTTCCTGGCTCGCCACGCAGCCGCCCACGCCGATGATCAGGTTGGGATTGGCTTCCTTCAGCTCGCGTACGCGGCCGAGGTCGGAGAACACTTTTTCCTGGGCTTTTTCGCGCACCGAGCAGGTGTTGAACAGAATCACGTCGGCGTCTTCGGGCGTGTCGGTCTTGACGAGGCCCTCAGCCGCGCCGAGTACGTCGACCATCTTGTCGGAGTCGTACTCGTTCATCTGGCAGCCAAAGGTCTTTACATAAACTTTCTTGGTCATCGAATTTCGCCGGTCGCAGTGGTTAACCTGGGGGCGCTGTATAAAGGGTCGAGGAGAGGCGAAAACGTGCGCGATGTCCGTGGGACGGGGCTTCTGGTCGCCGTCGGCTGGGCTTTAGCCGCAGCCCGCGCGCGCTTGCCGCGTAACGCAATATTATAGCCCTTCGCCGGATAGGGCCTCGCGGCTGATATCGGTCTCCGGCGCCTCCAGCGCTGCGGGCGGCAAGCCGAGCAGGCCTTCCAGTTCGTCCGATACCTGCGCGAAGCGCTCGCTCAGAAAATCCAGCAGCACGCGCACGCGCGGCGCCATGAAGCGGTTGCGGTGGTAGAGCGCGTGCAGCGGCGCGTCCGGATAGCGCCATTCGGGCAGCAGGATTTTCAGGCCGTCCGCGCGCAGATCCGCTTCCACGTCCCACATCGACTTGATCACGATGCCGTAGCCGCGCAGCGCCCATTCGCGGGCGACGGCGCCGTCGTTGGTCTCGCGCGCGGTTTCGAGCGGCACCGTGTAGTTCTGCACTTCGTCACCGCGCGTGAACCGCCATTCGTTGGCCGGCCCCGAGCCGGTGTTGAGTACGATGCAGTCGAAATTGGCGAGATCGTGCGGATCTTCGGGCTCGCCTTTGCGCGAGATGTATTCCGGCGACGCGCACAGCACGCGCCGGTTCGGCGCGAGCTTGCGGGCGACGAGCGAGCTGTCTTGCGGCACGCCGAAGCGGATCGCGAGGTCGATGTCCTCCTGCACGAGATTCGACAGCGAGTCCGACAGCGTGAGCGCGAACGTCACTTCAGGGTAGAGCGCGTTGAATTCGTCGAGCCAATGCATCAGCAGATTGCGGCCGAAGTCCGAAGTCGCCGACACGCGCACCTTGCCGCGCACCACGCCTTGTCCAGCCTGGAGCGCGGCTTTCGCGTCGTCCAGCGATTGCAGCGCCTGGCGGCAGCAGTTCAGATAGAGACGGCCTTCGTCGGTGAGCCTCAACTGGCGGGTCGTGCGTTCGAAAAGCCGCGCCTTCAGGCCGGCTTCGAGCTTGGCGAGGCGCGCGCTCGCGGCGGCGGGCGTGAGACCCATTTTGCGGCCCGCCGCGGACAAGCTGCCTTGCTGCGCGGCCTCGACAAAGAGGCGAATGTCGCCGAGATTATCCATCGCTCGCTTCAAATGGCGTTTGAAAATGCTTCAAATGCTACGCCAATTATCAAATGGCCGCCGCGCGCCGACAATTCGTTTCTCGAAAACTCATGTGGCGCTGAGCGCCGCCGGAAATCATGCAACTGGATCACGCGACCATCGTCACGGCCGATCTCGACGCGGCCCGCCGTTTCTTCGTCGATATTGCCGGCTTGACGCAAGGCGCGCGTCCGCCGTTTTCCGTCGACGGCTACTGGCTCTACGCCGACGGCCGGCCGGTCGTGCATCTGGTCGAGGCGAGCGCACCGGACCCGTCGCTACGCGCGGCGCCGCGCATCGACCATATCGCCTTCCGTCTGGAAAGCGCCGCCGAATGGCAGGCGCTGCTCGCGCGCCTGCGCGCATCCGGCGTCGTCTATCGGACGGCGCAAGTCCCGCCGATGGCCCCGCAAGAAGCCGCCATGCAGATTTTCGTGGCGCTCGCGCCGGGCGTCGCCATCGAGTTCGTGACGGCGCTGCATCACGCTCAACCGTAAAACCAACCGTAAAACTTCGAACCTGCAAGCTGGAGAACAACAATGCCGATTCCACTACTCGCGCTGGCGATCAGCGCCTTCGCGATCGGGACCACCGAGTTCGTCATCATGGGCCTGCTGCCCGAAGTCGCGCGCGATCTTGCCGTGTCGATTCCATCGGCGGGACTGCTCGTGAGCGGCTATGCGCTCGGCGTCGCCGTGGGCGCGCCGCTGCTTGCGGTCGTCACGAGCAGAATGCCGCGCAAGCTCGCGCTGCAGTTGCTGATGGGCGTGTTTATCGTCGGCAATACACTGTGCGCGATTGCGTCGAGCTATTCGGTGCTGATGATCGCGCGCGTCGTGACCTCGTTCGCGCACGGCTCGTTCTTCGGCATCGGCGCGGTGGTGGCGGCGTCGCTCGTGCCGTCGGAAAAGCGCGCGAGCGCGATTGCGCTGATGTTCACCGGCCTCACGCTCGCGAACGTGCTCGGCGTGCCGTTCGGCACGTTCGTCGGCCAGGAGTTCGGCTGGCGCGTCGCCTTCTGGATTGTCAGCGCGTTCGGCGTGCTGTCGCTGGCGGGCGTGACGGCGCTCGTGCCGAATCGCCACGATTCCGCCCCGGCCGGTCTCGGCCATGAAGTGCGCGTGCTGAAGGACCCGCAAGTCTGGACCGCGCTCGCGATGACCGTGCTCGGCTTCGGCGGCGTGTTCGTCGTGTTCACGTACATCGCGCCGATTCTCGAGCAGGTGAGCGGCTTCTCGCCGCGCGCCGTCACGCTGATTCTCGTGCTGTTCGGCGTGGGATTGACGATCGGCAACACCGTGGGCGGCAAGCTAGCGGACCGCGCGCTGATGCCTTCGCTGATGGCCATTCTCGCGGCGCTTGCCGTCGTGATGGCGCTGTTCGCCCGCACCAGCCATTCGCAGGTGGCCGCGGCGGTCACCGTGTTCGTGTGGGGCATCGCCGCGTTCGCGACCGTGCCGCCGTTGCAGATGCGCGTGGTCGAGAAGGCGGCCAAGGCGCCGAATCTCGCGTCGACGCTGAACATCGGCGCGTTCAACGTCGGCAATGCGGGCGGCGCGTGGCTCGGCGGTCTCGTGATCGACCACGGCCATTCGCTCGATACGTTGCCGTGGGTCGCGGCGGCGGTGAGCTTGAGTGCGTTGCTGCTGACGTGGTTCGCATCGCGCATGGACACGCCGGCATCCGATGAAGCGCGAAGCGGCGTGCAGGTGCGCGAGCGGGCGTGAGTCCTGGCGAGGCGTGCACGCGGAGGCCGTTGCACGCCATCACAGCCGCAATCGCAATCGCGACCACAACCAAACGCGCACTGCGCTCCGCATATGAAAAATGCGCACAAGCTTTGCGAAAAGCGTCCTCCGCAATACTGATAACAGTGTGAAGATAACTTCGTTGGGCGCTGCGGGGCGCGATGCTATCTTGCTTCCACTAACTGTTTGCCCGCCGCCCGGCGGCGCTTCTGGAGGCAATCATGCATTCCCCGCTTGCTCTGGTCCGCGATCCCACGGCCGATACCGATGCGCCGCCGCGTGCCGCTGAACCTTTCGACGCGCTCGAACATCTCGTCGGCGTGAATCTCGCGCGTTTGCGCGCGGAACGTCAGTTGTCGCTCGACGCATTGGCCCGCGCGTCCGGCGTATCGCGCGCGATGCTCGCGCAAATCGAATCGGCGCGCAGCGTGCCGTCCATCAAGGTGCTGTGCAAGGTGGCCGCCGCGTTGAAGGTGTCGGTCGCGGCCTTCCTGCGACGTCACGCGACGAACGGTTTCGAGCACTTGCCGGCGGAGCGTTCGTCGCGCATCGTCAGTTCCAACGGACGCTATTCGGCTCGCCCGCTCTATCCCGACAACGAGCCGACCGCCGCCGAATTTCACGAGCTGCGCATCGCGCCGTTGCACACGGAAGCGGGCGTGCGCCGCGCGCCTGGCACGACGGTCAATCTCGTCGTCAGCGAGGGCACGCTCGAGGTCAGCGTGCACGATCAGCGCCAGTTGCTGGCAACGGGCGACGCGATCGTGTTCGACGCCGATCAGCCGCATAGTCTGCGCAATCCCGGCGACACCGAAGCGCGCGCGTTTCGAGTGACGCTGAAGGCCGAGACGCCGCCGCGCTGGGACGTGCCGGCGCAGCACGACACGTCGCGCGAGGCTGCGCCCGTTTGATCGAATGCGCCGCATAGGCGCCGCCCGGGCGCGAAACCCGTCCGGGCAGTAGGGGTTGCGCTGCGGTTCGCGCGCGACTGTTGTATGCTTGGCCCGCCGGTTCGTCCGGCAATCAGTGCGTCTTCAGGGCGGGGCGAAATTCCCCACCGGCGGTATGCCGGCAGCGCGAAAGCGCAGGCCGGCGAGCCCGCGAGCGCCCGCAATAGCGCGGTTTTCAATCGACCGAAAGCCGCCGCGGGGTCAGCAGATCTGGTGAGAAGCCAGAGCCGACGGTCACAGTCCGGATGGAAGAAGATGTGCAGATAGTCATGTTCGTTTCCGTGGCGCCGCTCGCATGTCGGAGTGGTGCGCGAACGCCGCCTGCATCGTGAGGCGGCGCTGCACGGCGCGTCTTTGTCTGTTTGCAATGCCCTGAAACGTTTCTCGCCCAACTTTTGCGATGAGCGTTTCAACCATGTCCTTTGCTACTTTTCCCGCTCCTTCGACGCTTGCGCACGACGCATTCGCCGATCTCCCGCTGCTCTCCACCGAAGCCGTTCCGCCGCGTATCGCCGCCGCCTTGCAAGCCATGCGCGAAGGCCGCGCCGTCGTGCTGCAAGACGACGACGACCGCGAGAACGAGGCCGATCTGATCGTCTCCGCCGAGCGTCTTTCCGTCGAAACCATGGCGCTGCTGATTCGCGAATGCAGCGGCATCGTGTGCCTGTGTCTGACCGACGACAAGGTCCGCGCGCTCGAACTTCCGCCGATGGCCGTCAATAACGAAAGCCGTCACGGCACCGCGTTCACGGTGTCGATCGAAGCGCGCGAGGGCGTGACGACCGGCGTGTCGGCACTCGACCGGCTGACGACGATCTGCGCGGCGATTGCCGATAACGCGAAGCCTGCCGACATCGTGAGCCCCGGCCATGTGTTCCCCTTGCGCGCGATGCCGGGCGGCGTCCTCGCGCGTCGCGGACATACCGAAGGCACCGTGGACCTCGCGATTCTGGCGGGGCTCAAGCCCGCTGGCGTGCTCTGTGAATTGATGAACGCCGACGGCACGATGACGCGCGGCGCCGACGTCGAACGCTTTGCCGCAAAACACAATCTGCCGATGCTGACGATTGCGGAGCTGGCCGAGTTTCGCCTGGCGCTGACGCAGGCGCGCGAATGCGTCGAAGAGGCTTGAATTCAAGGTGAATTCAAGGCGGTGAGCGGCGTGGCGCGTGAAGTGGGCGGTTCTCTGAACCGCTACGACTGCACGTCGCCGAACTCGCCGCGCACACCTGCGTCGATTAACGCCGGCAATTCGTCCATGTGCTGCATGATCCGCGTGATGCCCATGTTGCGCAGCGCGTCCGCGTAGCCGTCGGGAATATGGCTCGCGCCGACAAACGCGATCGTCTTCATTCCCGCCGCGCGCGCCGCGTTCAAGCCCGCCACGCTGTCTTCCACGACGATGCATCGCGATGGATCGACGCCGAGCGTCTGCGCGGCGAACAGGTACACGTCAGGGAACGGCTTCGGCCGCGCGACCTGTTCCGCGCTGAACACGCGATCGCCGAAAATCTGCTGCAATCCGGCGCGCCGCAGCGATGCGGCGACGCGCGACATGCGGCTGTTCGACACCACGGCGGCCGGCAGCGTCACACGCTGCAGCGCGTCGCGCACACCGTTGATCGGACTAAGCGACGCAGCGAGCGCGAGTTCGACGTTGTGCTCGATCGTGTTCAGAAAATCGGCCGGCAGCGTGATGCCGAACGTGGTCTCGATGCCTTCGAGAAAGCGCGAGGTTTGCTGGCCAAACGCCGTCTTGACGATAGGCTCGAAGTCGAGGCCCGGAAACGTAGTCGAGAGCGTCTCGTACATGACGCGGTCGGCGATGACTTCACTGTCGACGAGTACGCCGTCGCAGTCGCAGATAAGGTGGTCGATCATGCGTGGAGGAACCGGAAAGCGGTGGCGCGCGCAGACGCCATAGCCACGAATAGCCGGCTCATGCGCGCGGTGTGAAAGCGCCATGATACGTGCTTCGGCGGCGCTTTCACTCCATCGCATCGCATTGCGTTGCTCGCGATTCGCGAGCGCGCCGCGCTCAACGCGCGTGCAGATACAGATAAAGCCCCGCCGCGACCGCGCCGCCGACGAGCGGACCGCACACGGGAATCCACGCGTAGCGCCAGTCGCTGTCGCGCTTGCCGGGGATCGGCAGCAGCGCATGCATCAGACGCGGCGACAGATCGCGCGCGGGACTCATCGCGTAACCCGTCGGTCCGCCGAGAGAAATGCCGATGCCGAGCACGAGCAGTCCGACCGGCAGCGCGTCCAGCGCGCCGAGCCCGACTTGCGGCGAAGCGAGATACAGCACGCCGAGAATCAGCACGAACGTGGCGATCATCTCTGTCAGCAGGTTGTGCGGCACGCTGCGAATCGCGGGCGCGGTGCAGAACACGCCGAGCTTGACGTCGGCGTCGCCTTCCTTCGCGAAGTGCTGCCGATACGCGACCCACACGAGCAGTGCGCCCGCCATGCCGCCGAGCATTTGCGCGGCCACATAACCGGGCACCTTGGCCCACGCGAACTTGCCCGCGAGCGCGAGGCTGATCGTCACGACCGGATTCAGGTGCGCGCCGCTGTACGAGGCCGTCACGTAGACCGCGATGAACACGGCCATCGCCCAGCCCATGACGATCACGATCAGGTCCGCGCCTTTGCCCTTGGTGCGTGCAAGCAGCACGTTGGCGACAGCGCCGTCGCCGAGCAGCACGACCAGTGCCGTGCCGATGAATTCCGCAATGTAAGGAGACATCGTTGGTTATCCGAAATATTGTTGTTAGGGAAGCCGCGAGGCGGGCGGCTTCGTTGCGGCTTTATCTCAGGTTGGCGTTAGCCCTGCAGAACGTTCACTCGTGAATAGCGCCGCGCGCAAGCTCAGGAGCTGGAGGGCGCATCGGCCCAGGCTTTGGCGGCGCGAATCGCGCGCTGCCAGCCGTCGAGGCATTCCTTCACGTCCTCTTTGCCGAGCGCGGGCGTAAAGCGTCGATCGAGCTTCCACTGGCTTTGCAGTTCGCCGACATCTTTCCAGTAGCCGACGGCGAGCCCCGCGAGATACGCGGCGCCGAGCGCCGTGGTTTCCGACACCTTGGGACGCACCGCGTCGACGCCGAGAATGTCGGCCTGGAATTGCATCAGCAGATTGTTCGCGCATGCGCCGCCGTCCACGCGCAATTCGCCGATGCGAATGCCGGAGTCGGCCTCCATCGCCTTCAGCACGTCGAGCGATTGATACGCAATCGAATCGAGCGCCGCGCGCGCGATATGCGCGGACGTCGTGCCGCGCGTCACGCCGAACAGCGTGCCGCGAGCCCGCGCATTCCAGTGCGGCGCACCCAGGCCGGCGAACGCGGGCACCAGATACACGCCGTCGCAATGCGGCACGCCGCGCGCGAGCGTTTCGATTTCAGCCGCGTTCTTGATGATGCCGAGACCGTCGCGCAGCCATTGCACGACCGCGCCGCCGATGAAGATGCTGCCTTCGAGCGCGTAGTTGATCTGATCGCCGATCTGCCACGCAATCGTCGTGACGAGATTGTTCTTCGATTCGATTGGCTTGTCGCCGGTGTTCATCACGAGAAAGCAGCCGGTGCCGTAGGTGTTTTTCACCATGCCCGACTCCGTGCACATCTGGCCGAACAGCGCCGCATGCTGGTCGCCGGCGATGCCCGCGAGCGGAATCTTCGACGCGAACACCGTGGTCTTGGTCGGCCCATACACTTCCGACGAAGGACGCACTTCCGGCAGCATGCTGCGCGGAATGTCGAGCGCGTCGAGCAATTCGTCGTCCCATTTCAGCGTGTGGATATTGAAGAGCATGGTGCGCGATGCATTCGTCACGTCGGTGACGTGCAGGCCGCCCTTGGTGAAATTCCACACGAGCCAGCTATCCACCGTGCCGAATGCGAGGCGGCCTTGCTTCGCCTTGTCGCGCGCGCCTTCCACGTTGTCGAGAATCCAGCGAATCTTGGTCGCCGAGAAATACGAGTCGATCGGCAACCCGGTCTTCGCACGCACGCGGGCTTCGAGTCCCTGCTCCTTGAGCTGGTCGCAGAAGTCGGCGGTGCGGCGGTCCTGCCAGACGATCGCGTTGTAGATCGGATGCCCGGTTTCGCGGTCCCACACGATCGTCGTTTCGCGCTGATTCGTGATGCCGATGGCGGCAATCGACGTGCCGTTCATGCCGGCGCGCGTGACGGCTTCGGCGGCGACGCCCGCCTGCGTCGACCAGATTTCCTGCGGATCGTGCTCGACCCAGCCCGGCCGCGGATATATCTGCTCAAACTCCTTTTGCGCCGTCGACACGACATTGCCGAGGCGGTCGAACAGCATCGCACGCGAACTGGTGGTGCCCTGGTCAAGCGCGAGGATGTACTGATCCTGCATTGTCTCTTCTCCATGCATTTTATGAGTCGCCGTGACAGCTCGAATAGCTTAAGCGGTTCAAGCAGCTCGAGCAGTTCAGGCTGCGTGCCGGCGACGGGAACGGCTTGTCGTTTCCAGCGCGCCGCAACGGAGTCCGCGCGTGCGCGTGGCCGAACGAGCCGAAGGGTAAAGCGGTTGTGTTCGGTCTTGTTCGGTTTTCTTGTTACGCGCGCTGTCGCTCGGGTTCGTGTGCGAACCATGCGTCGATGTCGCGCGTGATCGCGTCGAGCGTGCCCGGCTCGACGTGAAGGCCGAGTTTCGAGCGGCGCCAGAGAACGTCCTGCGCGCTGCGCGCCCATTCGACGTCGCGCAGATAAGACAGCTCGGCCTCGTAAAGACCCGGCGCGAACGCGTGGCCGAGATCGGCGAGCGAATGCGCATGGCCGATCACCTTCGTCACACGCGTGCCGTAAGCGCGCGCGAGGCGATGCGCGAGATCGTCGGGCAACCATGCGTAATGCTGCTTCAGCTCGGCGAGGAAGCGCTCGAAGTTCGCGTGCGCAATATCGCCGCCTGGCAACGACGCGCCGGCCGTCCACGACGGCGCACCTTTGCCGAGCGCGGCCGCGAGTTTGTCGACGGCTTCTTCCGCGAGCTTGCGGAACGTCGTGATCTTGCCGCCGAACACCGATAGCAGCGGCGCTTCGCCCGCGGGCGCGTCGAGTTCGAGCGAGTAGTCGCGCGTGACGGCCGACGGATTGTCGGCGCCTTCTTCTTCGAGTAGCGGCCGCACGCCCGAGTAAGTCCAGCGCACATCGGCCGGCGAGATCTTCTGCCTGAAATAGCGATTGATCGAGTCGCACAGGTACTGCGTCTCGTCGGCGGTGATCGCGACCTGCGCGGGGTCGCCGCGATATTCGATGTCGGTCGTGCCGATCAGCGTGTAGTCGTGCTCGTACGGGATCGCGAAGATGATCCGCTTGTCCGGGTTCTGGAAAATGTACGCGTGGTCGTGCTCGAACAGCCGCCGCGTGACGATGTGGCTGCCTTTGACGAGCCGCACGCTGTGCGACGCCGCGCGGCCCAGCGCGCCTTGCAGCAGTTCGCCGACCCACGGGCCGGCGGCGTTGGCGATCGACGCGGCACGCACGTCGAGGGTCGTGCCGTCCGCGCGCCTGAGTTGCGCGCGCCATTCGCCGCCGGCGCGCACCGCGCTCAGCAGCTTCGTGCGCGTGAGAATCTTCGCGCCGTGCTCGGCAGCGTCGAGCGCGTTGAGCACGACGAGGCGCGCGTCGTTGACCCAGCCGTCCGAGTACACGAAGCCGCGCTTGATCGATTCGACGAGCGGCGCGCCGGCCGGATGATCGCGCATCACGATGCCGCGCGAGCCGGGAAGCAGCTCGCGCCGTGCGAGGTGATCGTAAAGAAAGAGGCCCGCGCGGATCAGCCAGGCCGGGCGCAGATCGGGCATGTGCGGCATCACGAAGCGCAGCGGCCACATGATGTGCGGCGCGGCGCGCAGCAAGGTCTCGCGTTCCTGCAATGCTTTGCGCACGAGCCCGAACTCGCGGTACTCGAGGTAGCGCAAGCCGCCGTGAATCAGCTTGGTGCTCGCGGACGATGTATGCGCCGCCAGGTCGTCCTGTTCGCAAAGCAGCACGGACAGTCCGCGGCCGGACGCGTCGCGCGCGATGCCCGCGCCGTTGATCCCGCCGCCCACGACGAGCAAATCGTATTTCGTGCCTTGCGTCACCTGCTGCGTCTCCTGCGGCGTATGGGAAGCGGTCTGAAAATCGACCGAACGGCTCGTGTTCGTTTTCGAACTTTAATGAACATATTCGAAAAAGTAAAGTTCGTGGTGCCTGAGCGCGACTGTATCGAATGGCTAGGGTAGTGGCGCGACGCGCGGCCACGGACGATACTCTTGGCACTGGCCATTTCTGGGTGAATTTCATGCGTGGACTTTTCATGGCGGGCGCCGCTGCGTTGCTCGCAGGGTGCGTCGCTTCGCCGAGCCTCACTGGAACGATGGGCGCACCGTCGTTCGTTTCATTGCAGCAGATGTGCAGCGCGCAGACTGTCGATTACGGCAACGACGCGCAGGGCGTGTATGCGACGCTGTTCGATGCGTATGTGGCGAACCGGCGTGGGCGCTTGTCGAAGGACGATTACTGCGCGTTCCAGGCGTCGATTGCGCAGCGCTACACGAGCCAGGGCGCAAGTGCGGACCCGCAGCTTCGTAATCAGTGGGTCGCGTTCTTTACCGAGCAGCGCGCGCGAGCGATCAGTTGGCGCGCGGCGGTGGACCCGACTTTGCGGAGTGGTTGAAGGCGCGGTGGGTCGCGTTGGGTTGTGTTGCGTTAGCGAACCAGGGCCGCAGGGCGCAAGTTTTGAAGCGTGCCAAATCGAAGCGGGCGCCGTTAAAGGCGCCCGCGTGGACACAAGCATAAAAGACGAAAGCGCTCGGCGGTCAGCCGCCGCGGCATTGCGTTGCCGCCAGCCGCGCGCGGCGATCGCCGTTCACCGTTCGGCCACAACCGGCGTCGAGCCCGACGATGCGCGGGTCGTTTTCAGGAAAGTCGTTTAATCGCTCGAAGTGCGCTATCGCCGGATTCCGTTACACGCCATTGTTCATTGCCCGAGGCGAGCCGCTCCAGTTGCACGAGCTGGCGTTCGAGGAGGGCGTCGAGTTCTTCTCGCTCCATGTCGACTTGATTGGGAGCGTCCTTGACGAGCAACAACGTGGCGAATTCGTGCGGACTCAGCATCGTTTCTCTCCATGTCAAGCAAACGCGGACAGCCTCGACGGCGACTGGCATCGAATGGCAGGGCCATTGCCAGGTGGTCCGCAAAAAATCGGGCGGGAGGTACGGCTTACGACAGTTTTGACTTCGCACCGGCGGCACGCGAGAGCGCAACGAACGCCGGGAACTGGAGTGTAGTCAAGCGAACGTTAAACACCAAACCGGCCCCTGCAAATTTTCCCTTTGACAATCAGGCGTCGCAGAGGCGGTTCGCGGCGGCGGGCAGATCCATGATTTCACTTGAAGTTCGGCGTGCACTGCAACATGCCGGCCAGCGCCGGGTCACGCGGCCACATACACCTGGCAATTGGCCGTATTGAGCGTTTCGACCATGTCGGCGGGCGGCGCGGCATCGGTGAAAAGTGCGTCGATCTGGTCGAGATGGCCCTGACGGACCAGCGCCGGGCGGCCGAACTTGGAGCTGTCGGCGGCCAGAAATACGGTGCGCGCGTGCTGGATGATGGCTTCGGCGACGCGCACTTCGCGGGTGTCGAAATCGCGCAAGGTGCCGTCGGTCTCGATGCTCGAGGTGCCGATGATCGCGAAGTCGACCTTGAACTGACGGATGAAGTCGATCGCCAGTTCGCCGACGATGCCCTTGTCCCACGGTCGCACGATGCCGCCCGTGACGAGCACTTCGCAATCGGGATAGCCGCTCATCATGCTGGCGACGTTCAGATTGTTAGTGATCACGCGCAGGCCGCGGTGCCGGTTGAGCGCGCGCGCGACTTCCTCTGTGGTCGTGCCGAGATTGATGAAGAGCGACGCCTGATCGGGAATGTGCGTGGCGACTAACGCGGCGATGCGCCGTTTCTCGTCGTGGAACATGCGCTGACGCGCGGTGTACGAGACGTTCTCGGAACTGGTCGGCAAACTCGCGCCGCCGTGATAGCGGCGCAGCAGGTTCATGTCGGCGAGCCAGTTGACGTCGCGGCGGATCGTCTGCGGCGTCACGTCGAAGTGGGACGCGAGGTCGTCCACGGTCACGAAGCCGTCGCGTTGCACCCACTCCAGCAGTTCCTGTTGCCGGGGCGTTCAGCGTGAGGCGGGGATCTCGGGTCATGGTCTCGGGTCGTGAGTTTGTTATGGCGTCTGCCCGCGGCGGCGCGGGCAGGGCGGGAACGAGCGTGCGCGTATTGTAAGACCATCGCGGGGCGCGTCCGCCAACTCAGAGGATCGTCGCTATCTCCACGCCGTCATTCGCGAGCCGCCGTTACTCGCATTTCGCGAAGCAAGGCGAGCTTGCCGAGCCGGCTTTTTTGCCGGGCGCTGCAATCGCGCTTGCCTCACTGAAACTTTCGTCTATCGTGGAATTGGAACTGCGGCCAATCGGCACGGTCTGTGCTGGGTTGTCTGCAGACTTGCGAAACAGAGGCTAAGATGCAGACACAAGGGGTTAACTCTAATTCACGGCGCTGTATCCGACACGGCGAACCGCAACGCGAGGCAGCGCAATAGCAGCGGTTGCGAGCATGCTCCACGAGTCGATACAGCTTTCGGAGCAAGACACGATGCACACAGAGCTGAACCATGTCATGCCCTGGCGAATCGAGGACATCGACCTCACTCGGATCGACCGCCAGAAAGCCGTCGCAAATGAAGACCTGTTGTTGCTGCTGTGCGCCGCTTCGTTTATTGAAAGCGGTACTGATCTTTACACCAGTAATCTCAGCCAGTTCTTTAACGACGATCCCGAAGTTTCCGCGTGGCTCAACAACGAATGGGAGCCCGAGGAAATGCAGCACGGCCGTGCGCTCAAGACGTATATCGCGTACGTGTGGCCCGAATACGACTGGGACACCGCGTTCCGCAACTTCATGGACGAGTATTCGCTGACCTGTTCCGTCGAAGATTTCGAAAAGACTCGCGCGCTGGAAATGGTGGCGCGCTGCGTCGTTGAAACAGGCACCGCGACGCTGTATCGCGCGATCGGCGAGTGTTCGGACGAACCGGTTCTCAAGCAGATCACGGACAACATTCGCACGGACGAAGTCCGCCATTACAAGCACTTTTTCAAGTACTTCAAGAAGTACAACAAGATCGAGGGCAATGGCCGGCTCGCGGTGCTCGGCGCACTAATGCGCCGCGTGATGGAGATCAAGAACGAAGATTCGGAGATCGCCTTGCGTCACGTGTTCGCGATTCGTTATCCGGAACGCGTGCGCGATCAGGCGTATAACCGCGAGCGCGCCGCGCGCATCAACGCGCTCGTGCGGCGCAATCTGTCGGCGGACATGTGCGTGAAGATGCTGCTCAAACCGCTCGATTTGCCCGCGAAGATTCAACCCGGCGTGCACTATCCGCTCGCGAAGATCACGCAGCATGTGTTCTTTCGGTGAGGGCGTAGCAGGTTAGTGACGCATTGCTTAGGTCACGCGCGCAAACGCGCCGTCAAAGAAATGGCCCGCTCGATGCGGGCCATCTGCTTTTCGAGGCATGATGACGAATGCTTGCCTCTTAACCGGACCTTTGCGATGAGCGATTCCTCTCAGCCACAGCGCGCACTCGATCAGACTGCATTCGACGAATGGCCCGACTCGATTCGCGCGCTCTTCGACGGCTCGTCGCTCGCGAGCAAGACCGGCTTCACCGCGTCGCTCCTGACCGTCGACGTGAATCAGCACATTCGCACGTCACTGCTCGGCATCGGCGAGTTATACGCGCCCGATTCGCGCACGCTGTGCATCGCGCTGTGGCCGCAGGCGCGGGCGGCGCGCGCGATCGCACGGAGCGGGCGCGCGGCCTTGAGCTTCGTCTTCGACGACGTGTTCTACCAGGTGCAGTTGCTCGCCGCACCACTGCCTTCCGCGGACGGCGACGACAGCGGTCTCGTCTATATGAACTGCTCTATCGAGTCGGCGGAAACGCAAAGCGTGCAGTATGCGCGCCTGACGAGCGGCATCACGTTCGAGCTGGATGTTGGGAGAGAGAAGGTGCTCGACCGATGGGAACGGCAGGTCGAGCATTTGAAGCGAGCCGCGTCGTCGGGTGGGTGACTTGCGGCTCGCGTTCGTGTTGCGGCTGGGTTGTGGCTAAGCTTGGTTAGCGACCGCGCTGACCGCTGCGCGCCGGATTGCCACCGCGCGGCGAGTCGTTGCGTGACTTTGCGCCGCCGAGCAATGCGCCCGGATTGCCACCCTGAGGTTTGCGCGGCGCGTGCTGCGCGGCGCTACCTTCATGAGCAATCGCGCGCGGACGATCGTCCTGACGCTGACCGTCGCGGCGCGGCTGGCCGCCGTTGCCGGCCGGCTTCGCGCCTTGCGGCTTCGGCTGCTGCTGAGCGTTCGCCGGACGTTGCCCCGAGCGTTGCGCTGGCTTTGCCGCGCCGCCGTTGCCGCCCTTCGGCGCGCCTTGACCCTGGCGCGGCGAACGTCCGCCGCCACCGCCGCCGCCTTGGCCGCGGCGCAGAATCGGCTCCGGCTTCGCAGTCGGGTCCGGTTCGAAACCGGCGATCACTTCCTGCGGCACCGGACGCTTGATCAGCTTCTCGATGTCCTTCAGCAACTGCAATTCGTCGACGCACACGAGCGACACCGCTTCGCCCGTCGCGCCCGCGCGGCCCGTACGGCCGATGCGGTGCACGTAATCTTCCGGCACATTCGGCAAGTCGAAATTGACGACGTGCGGCAACTGATCGATGTCGATGCCGCGCGCGGCGATGTCGGTCGCCACCAGAACCTGCAGCGTGCCGTCCTTGAACTCGGCCAACGCGCGCGTGCGCGCCGACTGGCTCTTGTTGCCGTGAATGGCGAGCGCGCTGATGCCGTCCTTCGTCAACTGCTCGGCAAGGCGATTCGCGCCGTGCTTGGTGCGCGTGAACACCAGCACCTGAAACCAGTTGTGCTGCTTGATCAGGTGCGTGAGCAACTCGCGCTTCTTGTCGCGATCCACCGGGTGGATTTTTTGCGCGACGGTTTCCGCCGTCGTATTGCGGCGCGCGACTTCGATCAGCGCCGGCGAGTCGAGCAGGTTGTCGGCGAGCGTCTTGATCTCGTCGGAGAACGTGGCCGAGAACAGCAGGTTCTGCCGCTTCGGAGGCAGCTTCGCGAGCACGCGCTTGATATCGTGGATGAAGCCCATGTCGAGCATGCGGTCCGCTTCGTCGAGCACGAGAATCTCGAGATGCGACAGGTCGATGGTCTTCTGCTGCATGTGGTCGAGCAAACGGCCCGGCGTTGCGACGACGATGTCCACGCCGCTTCTCAATGCACCGATCTGCGGATTAATGCCGACGCCACCGAACATCACGGTCGACTTCAGCTTCAGATATTTGCCATAGGCACGCACGCTTTCTTCAACCTGCGCGGCGAGTTCGCGCGTGGGCGTGAGAATGAGCGCGCGCACGGCGCGCTTGCCCGACGCCGACGTGTTCGCCGGCATGGAGTTCAGACGCTGAAGGATCGGCAGCGTAAAGCCGGCCGTCTTGCCGGTGCCGGTTTGCGCGCCGGCCAGCAGATCGCCGCCGTTGAGCACAGCCGGAATCGCCTGAGTCTGGATAGGAGTCGGAGTGGTGTAGCCGAGTTCGTGTACAGCGCGGACCAACGGTTCGGACAAGCCGAGGGAATCAAAAGACATAAATGCTCTTTGCAATGCAGTTTCGCGAACGGCGCATGTGAGCGCCGGCGGGGCACGAATGCGGCTTCAATGCCGCACGTACGCGCCGCCTGGCGTGATCGAGATCAAGGCCGAGGCCCAGTTCCGTTCGCAGGGAAATCGGCGGCACGCTCGAGATGCGTGCCGGATGCTTCAACGCGCTATGCAGACACGTTGACTGGCCTTAAGTTGCATTTCGCCGCCGTGGACGTCACGCGACATAGCGCGCGACGCTGACGAATTGACACAGACTGCCCGCCAGTACGAACAGGTGCCAGATACCATGTCCGTGCCGGATGCGCTCGTCGTTGATGAAGAAGTAGATACCGGCGCTGTAGATGACCCCGCCGGCCACGAGCCAGGCAGTGCCCGCAGCCGGTAATGCTTCCAGCAGCGGGCGGACGGCAACGAGCGCGAGCCATCCCATCAGGACATACAGCACCATCGAAACGCTGCGGGTGCGTCGCCCGAGCGTCAGTTCCTGCACGATGCCAAGAGCGGCAAGCCCCCAGCTCACGCCGAACAGCGACCAGCCCCACGGCCCACGCAACGTGACAAGCGTGAACGGAGTATAGCTTCCGGCGATCAGCAGATAGATCGCCGAGTGGTCGCATTTCTGCAGCACCGCCTTGACGCGCGGGTTGCGCACGCTGTGGTAGAGCGTCGAGATAGCATACAGCACGAACAGCATCGCACCGTACACGCTGAAGCTGACCACCTTGTACGCGTCGCCTTCGACCGCGCCCATCGTCACGAGCGTCACCAGCCCCGCCACCGACAGCACGGCGCCGACGAGGTGGGTAATGCTGTTCAAACGCTCACCGACATGCACGGTCTTTTCTCCTGCACGGTTTCATTGGGGCAAAAGTTGCCGCGGTAACTACCCCATGATACCGGTCATCAAAAAACGAAGGGCGCGGCCGCGAATCTCGCAGGCCGCGCCCTTGATGCTACAAACGCTGCTTAGTCGAGCGGCGCCGAACGCAGATCGGACACTTGCTGCGGCGACACGGCCGTGCCGTGGTTGCCCCACGACATACGGATGTACGTCACGACCGCTGCGACTTCCTGATTCGACAGCGACTGTGCGAACGGCGGCATGCCGTACGGATGCGGGTTCGCGTCCGTGCTCGGCGGATAACCGCCGTTCAGCACCATGCGGATCGGGTTGACCGCCGACGGCATCTGGATCGACTGGTTGTTCGCGAGCGGCGGGAAGGCCGGCGGCATGCCGAGACCATTGTCCGCGTGGCACTTCGCGCAGTTGTCAGCGTAGATCTTCTGACCTTGCTTCAACAGTTCGCCGCCGAACTTTTCGGACGTTTCGAGCTGCATCGGCTCAGGTGCTTCGCTCTTCTGCGGAATCGTCTTCAGGTACGTGGCCATTGCGTTGATGTCCGCATCGCTCATGTACTGCAGGCTGTTGTGGACCACTTCCGCCATCGGGCCGAACACTGCGCCGCGGTTCGACACGCCGGTTTTCAGCAGATCGGCGATGTCTTTCGTTTCCCAGTCGCCGAGACCCGCTTCCTTGTTCGACGTGAGCGACGGCGCGTACCAGTTCTGCAGCGGGATCAGACCGCCGGCGAAAGCCGCCGAGCTGACCGGGCCGCCCATTGCGTTGATCGAGGTGTGGCACATGCCGCAATGGCCGAGACCTTCGATCAGATACGCGCCGCGGTTCCACTCGACCGACTTGGTCGGGTCCGGCTTGTACTCGCCTTCACGGAAGAACAGCGTGCGCCAGCCGATCAGCATGTTGCGCTGGTTGAACGGGAACTTGAGTTCGTGCGGACGGCTCGGCACGGCAACCGGCGGCACCGAACGCAGATACGCGTAGATCGCGTCCGAGTCGGCGCGCGTGACCTTCGTGTAGCTCGTGAACGGGAAGCCCGGATAGAGCAGGCTGCCGTCTTTCGAGCGGCCCGTGTGCATGGCGCGATAGAAGTCGTCCTGCGTCCACTTGCCGATGCCGTACTGGTCGTCAGGCGTGATGTTCGGCGTGAACATCGTGCCGAACGGCGTGGCCATGGGCAGACCGCCCGCGAATTGCTTGCCGCCGCGCACCGTGTGGCAGGCGATACAGTCGCCGGCGCGGGCGAGGTACTCGCCCTTCTTGACGAGCGCGGCCTGGTCGGCCGGCGTTGCCGCCACGGCCGAGCCGTTATGCAGATTGTCGCCGCCCGACCACAGGACGGGGACGAGTGCAGCAGCCGCGACAACGACAACTGCCGAGAGGGCGAACAAAGACTTGCGTTTCATTTGAGTGTCTCTCCCGGTGCCTTATTGCGGTTCGCTGCCGCAGGCAAGCGGAGTCTTCATCGAGCGGGCCGGAGCCGGCACGGGGTTTTGTGGAGCCTGTTGCGTGGAAAGCCACGCAGCGACCGCGTTGACGTCTTCGTCGGTGAGACGCGTGGCGATGGTGTGCATGCAATCAGGTGCGATTGCGTGGCGCGTGCCCGAACGCCATGCGCCGAGCTGCGCGCTGATGTAGTCGGAGTGCAGACCGACCAGACCCGGAATGGCCGGCTCCATGCCGGTCAGGCTCTTGCCGTGGCAAGCCGCGCAAGCCGGAATCTGCTTCGACGCGTCGCCGTTCAGCACGATCTGCTGGCCGCGCGCGAGCGTGGTGGACGAAACCGTCGGCTTGGCCGGCGCCGGATACGGCGGGCGCTGCTTCGAGAAGTACGTGGCGATCTGATGCAGATAGTCGTCGGAGAGATACGTGACGAGGTAGTTCATGGGCGGATACTTGCGGCGCCCTTCGCGGAAATTCTGCAACTGGTTGTACAGATAGTCGGCCGGCTTGCCCGCGAGGCGCGGGAAGTAGTCGTTGTCCGTGCCTTGACCGTGTGTGCCGTGGCAGGCCGTGCAACCTTGCACGCGCGCTTCCATCGTATCGGGGGCCTTCGGTTGAGTCTGCGCTTTCGCAGCGCTATAGACACCCGCGGAGCCGATCAGCAGAAGGGCAAGCAACGGGCGGAAAATGCGTCTTGAAGACACGCGTAACTCCATCAAAATCGGGGACCTGACCGAACTTCGAGCGGCTCGGTGTGAAGGGCAGCCGGCGCTGCGGCGACGCAGCATTCTATCATCGAAGGGTGATGATGACTATTTGCCGCACGCGCGACGCTTGCGGGTGTCACAGGCGTGCGACAGTTTGACGCGCATTGCCGGGCCCGAGCATGTTCATGCACGCCTTCCGACTTTTTACTGCGTCGTCCACGGTTGCAAGCGCTGTACCCGGCGAACTTTTACGCGCGATGTTGAACCCACGCGCACGCGGACCATCGAAGCGTACACTTCCGGGCGCGCCGGGCTGCGCGTTCGATCTGTTCGCGCGGCGCGAGCGGTCTGCTGCATTCCGCTCCAGCCCTGCCGGCCACTGCCGTTTTCCTGTTCACCGCTATCGGCCTTACATGAAGCTAATCCATCTTATTCGTCCGGCGCGGCTTTCATTCGCGTTCGGCGCCGCGGCGCTCTTGCTGACGTCCACGGCATTCGCGCATGCGCATCTCGTTTCCAGCGAGCCGGCTGCCAACGCCGAAGTCGCCGCACCCGCCGAGGTCACGCTGCACTTTACGGAGCCGCTCGAACCGGCGTTCAGCAAGATCGCGCTCGCCGATGCCAATGGCAAGCCGGCCGCATCGGCTGCGTCGCAAGTCGATAAACAGGATGCGCGCGTCATGCATCTGCCGCTGCCGCAGTTGGGCGCGGGCCACTACGCGGTGCATTGGACCGCGGTTGCCACCGACGGTCATCGCACGCAAGGCGACTTTGCGTTCACTGTCAAATGAGCATCGACGGACTGTGGATCGGGCAGGTCGCGATGGCCGCGCTCATGAATGTCGCGTTTGCGTTTGCCGTCGGTTCGGCGTTGCTCGGCGCGTGGCTGGCGGACGATGCCAAGGCGAAGATCTCGCCCGCGCAACCCGCGTGGTTGCGCGCGCAACGGTCGTTGCTGACGGCGAGCGTCGTGCTGGTGCTCGCGGATCTCGGCTGGCTGCTGTATCAGGCGGCGTCGATGAGCGGCGTGGCATTGCCCGCCGCGTTCGGCATGGTGCCGACCGTGCTTTCGCAAACGCATGTCGGCTATGGCTGGAGCGTTGCCTTCGCCGGCGCGCTGATTTTGCTCGGCACGGCCATGACGAGTCACGGCGGCATGCTGCGCAATGCGCTGCTGTGGCTCGCGGTGATCGTCATCGCGGCGGGCAAGGCGTCGCTCGGACATGCGGCGGACGCCGGCCTCGCGTCGGCGGCCATCGCGATGCAAACGCTGCACGTGCTCGTGACGACCGTCTGGGGCGGCCTCGCGATCACGGCCGGGCTTGTCGCGTTGCCGGCGCTGGGCGCGTCGACGGCGCGCGGCGTGCTGATCCGCACGGCGACGCAGGTGTCGAATGTGTCGCTGGTCGCGGTCGGGTTTGTCATCCTGTCCGGCATCTTCAATGCGGTGCGGGGTTCGGGCGGGTCGTTGCTGGCGATCGAGTCGAGCTCGTGGGGCCATGTGCTGATTCTCAAGCTCACGCTCGTCGGACTGGCGCTGGTGCTTGGCGGACTGAACCGCTTCCTCGCGCTGCCGCGCTTGCGCCGCACGGCATCGACGATGGACGCGCATACCTTCGTCAACGTGCTTTACCTGGAAGCACTTGCGTTGATCGGCGTTCTTGTCGCGGCCGCCGTGCTGTCGCATAGCGTGCCGGCGTTTGCGGCGCTTGGGTGAGGGGTGGTTGGGTGGGTTTGGATGGGGCAAGGCGGCGGTGACTGTGCGCCTTGCCGCGTCACCTCGGGCGACGCGTAGTTCGCACGCGTCGCGTAGACAAGCGGCGGTGCGCCTTGCCGCGTCACCTCAGACAACGCGCAGTCCACACGCGTCGCGTAAAAAACGCCGCGCAGTTTTGACGCGCGGCGCAGTAGACACGGCCGCTCATCTCAGCAAGCGAATCCGCTAGTACCCGCCAATCCGCTACTGCCCCGCAGCCGACAACCGCCTCTCCACTTGCGCCGGCTCCAGCGTTTCCTCGGGAAACATCTCCTGCATCAGTTCGCCCGTATCGGTGAACCATTGGCAGATCAGCCAGTTGCCTGACGCGAACAGCACGGGACCGCTCCATGTGACGGTCATCGGCGATCCGCCCGATTTCAGCCTCAGCACATCGCCGACGCCGTACACCGGCCTGGTGAGCCGGGCCGTTCTGGCGATGCGCGTCGATAGCATGTTCAGCATGTGGCCGCCCGATCGATTCATTCGAGGCCCAGCCGATGCCCGACGATCGGCGCGCTAAAGAGCGCGATCGCGCAGCCTGCCGCTTTTCCTTCGAGTTCGGCTGCGGCCGCGTGCGCGCCGTAGACATGCGCCAGCACGTCGAAAAGCTGCGGAATGCAATAGATGACGGCGGCGGCGATGAACCATTTTTCGAGCGCCGCGATGCGCCAGCCGCGTTCATACGCGACGGCCGCGCCGATGATGCGCAGCACGCCGAACAGCGCGAGCGCGCCGACGGCCGCCTGTTCGCGCAGCAGATAGTCCGGAATGAATTCGCCCATGAAAGCCCCCGATGCATTTTGTTGTCGAGTGCATTTGAGCAAGGACCACGCCATGTGACTGTCTGATGCCGAACAAAGGGCGCGAGCGCCTTTGTCGACGGGGCTTTGCGGGGCGCAGAGGCAAGCGGCGCGAGCGTCTTGCGAGCGCTGCTGGAGCCGGTTTGGTCCCGGACGTTACGTTACTGAGACGGCCGCGCGTCACGTCGCCGTAACGTGTGGCTGCATCGCGCGAATCGCCCGGCTGTCGACGCACAAAAGAGAGCGCCGCCCGCAGGCGGCGCTAGTCAGTTAGTCAGTTAGTCAGCAAACCGGCTCAGTCAGCAAAGCTCCGCTCACCACTCCGCGACGCTGCCGTCCGCGTGACGCCAGACCGGATTGCGCCAGCGATGCCCGACCTTCGCCATCTCGCGCACCTTCTCTTCGTTCACCTCGATACCGAGACCCGGACCTTGCGGAATCGACACGAAGCCGTCTTCGTATTTGAAGACTTCCGGGTTCCTGATGTAGTCGAGCAGGTCATTGCCCTGGTTGTAGTGAATGCCGAGGCTCTGTTCCTGGATGAACGCGTTGTAGCTCACCGCGTCGATCTGCAGGCAGGTGGCGAGCGCGATCGGACCGAGCGGGCAGTGCAGCGCGAGCGCGACGTCGTAGGCTTCCGCCATCGACGCGATCTTGCGGCACTCCGTGATCCCGCCCGCGTGCGAGGCGTCCGGCTGGATGATGTCGACGTAGCCGCCCGACAGGATGTGCTTGAAGTCCCAGCGCGAATACAGACGCTCGCCCAATGCAATCGGCGTGTTGGTCTGGTTGACGATGTCGCGCAGCGCTTCCGCGTTTTCCGACAGCACCGGCTCTTCGATGAAGAGCAGCTTGTACGGGTCGAGCTCTTTCGCGAGCACTTTGGCCATCGGCTTGTGCACGCGGCCGTGGAAATCCACGCCGATGCCAATGTCCGGTCCCACCGCCTCGCGCACCGCGGCCACGTTGTTGATGACGCCTTGCACCTTGTCGAAGGTGTCGATGATCTGCAGTTCTTCCGAGCCGTTCATCTTCACGGCCTTGAAGCCGCGCTCGACCACGGCGCGCGCGTTGTTCGCAACGTCGCTCGGACGGTCGCCGCCGATCCACGAATACACCTTGATCCTGTCGCGCACCTGGCCGCCGAGCAGCGCGTGAATCGGCACGCCATGATGCTTGCCCTTGATGTCCCACAGCGCCTGATCGACGCCGGCGATCGCGCTCATCGTGATCGGACCGCCGCGATAAAAGCCCGCGCGGTACATGACCTGCCAGTGGTCTTCGATCAGAAGCGGGTCTTTGCCGATCAGATAGTCCGACAGTTCTTCGACGGCCGCGGCCACCGTATGCGCGCGGCCCTCGACCACCGGCTCGCCCCAGCCGACGATGCCTTCGTCCGTCTCGATCTTGAGGAAGCACCAGCGCGGCGGAACGATGAACGTTTCAAGCTTGGTGATTTTCATGGCGTGCGTCTCCACTCATTGCGAAATATTCGAGGGTTTCCATGCTACCGCACAATCGCGCTAAAGTACTATTAATAGTACTATTCGCCACATATTGAGCGGCGCCGCCGCCGGGAGAAAGCTATTCAGCACGATCTGCATGGGCGCGTCGCGCATTTGCTGGGCACGGCGATTTTGCGTGGCGACTACGCGCCCGAATCGATCCTGCCGCGCGAGGCGGAGTTAATGGGCACTTTGGGCGTGAGTCGCACTGTGTTGCGCGAGGCGCTGCGCACGCTGACGTCGAAAGGGCTGATCGAATCGCGGCCGCGCGTGGGCACGCGCGTGCGGCCGAGGCACGCGTGGAATCTGCTCGATGTCGATGTGCTCGACTGGTATTCGCGCGTCGCCGAGCCGATGCAATTCGCGCTCAAGCTGCAGGAAATGCGCGAGATGATCGAGCCGTATGCCGCCGGTCTCGCGGCGGCTTCGCACGCGGATGACACGTTCGGCGCGCTGGCCGCCGCCCACGCGGCGATGGCCGCGGCGCGCAATGTCGACGAATGGGTAAGGGCGGATCTGCAGTTTCACCTGAGCGTGCTGATCGCGTGCAGCAACGAATTGCTGATTCCGCTCGGCACACTGATCGAACGTACGCTCGAGGCGCAGCTTCGGCTGAATGCGAAGCGCGCGGAGGTTTTCAATGCGTCGCTCGCGGAACATACGGCCGTGTTCGAGGCGATTCGCGAGCGCGACGCCGCCGCCGCGCGCGACGCGATGGCGCGCCTGCTCGGCGTGACGCGCGGGCGCATCGAGGCGTGATCGCGCCGGTTCCCGGATGGCTCGCTTACTTGGCTTCCGGGCCCGTCGTGGCCGCGCCCGACGACGGCGCCAGTTCATAACAGCCCGGCACTTTCTTGCTCGCCTCGGAGGCTTGCGAATCGATGCACTTGAAGGCGCTCTGGTCGCGCTGCACGAAGATCGTATCGGCCGGGCCGCCGTCGGCGCGAGGCGTATTGACGACGGCGACGATCCTGTAGCCGTTCTGCAGAAGCGTCGACAAGGTGGTCTGGCTTGCGCGCCACTGGTTGTCGGTCGGAGTTTGCGCCTGAGCCGCGCTCACGGAAGCGGCGCCCCAAAGCGCGATCGATGCGATGGCCACGGCGCGCGCGGCGGTGCGGAACGTCATCAACAATCCTCCTTGAAGTTGCGAGTGTCGGTGCCTGAATGAAAAATAGACAGCCAGAAACGAAAAAGCCGCTGGACCTTGTGGGTCAGCGGCTTTTTCTTGCAACTGGTGGCGAATCAGGGACTCGAACCCCGGACCTGCGGATTATGATTCCGTCGCTCTAACCAACTGAGCTAATTCGCCGAAAGAAGCGAGATTATGAGGATAGCGCCTGGGGCTGTCAACCCCCGGCGCGCAACTTTTTTAAACTGCCGCCTCATGAGCCCGCAAGCGCGGGCCTGCGGGGCGGCGGGTCCCGGTCAATCCTTCGCGTAAATGTCCGAGTCTTTCGTTTCGCGGACGAACAGCATGCCGATCACAAACGTGATGAGCGCGATCACGATCGGATACCACAAGCCCGAGTAGATGTTGCCCTTCGCCGCGACGATCGCGAACGCGGTGGCCGGCAGGAAGCCGCCGAACCAGCCATTGCCGATGTGATACGGCAGCGACATCGACGTATAGCGGATACGCGTCGGGAACATCTCCACCAGCATTGCCGCGATCGGTCCGTAGACCATCGTCACGTAGATCACGAGGATCGTCAGGATCACCACGCTCATCGGCCAGTTGATCTGCGACGAGTCGGCCTTCGGCGGATAGCCCGCGGACTTCAGCGTCGTGGCGAGCGTCTTGTCGAACGTCTTGCCCTGTTCCTTGGCGTCGGCGGCCTTGCCGTCATACGTGTTCACCACCGTATCGCCGACCTTGATCTGCGCCGCCGTGCCCGCCGGCGCCGCGACGTTCTCGTAGTTCAGGCCGGCCTTCGAAAGCGCACTCTTCGCGATGTCGCAGGAACTCGTGAACTTCGACGTGCCGACCGGGTTGAACTGGAACGAGCATTCGTCGGGATTCGCGATCACGACGATCGGCGCCTTGGCCGTAGCCGTTTCCAGCGCCGGGTTCACGTAGTGCGTGAGCGCCTTGAAGAGCGGGAAGTACGTCAGCGCGGCGATCAGCAGCCCGGCCATGATGATCGGCTTGCGGCCGATGCGGTCCGACAGCGAGCCGAAGAACAGGAAGAACGGCGTGCCGATCAGCAGCGCGATGGCGATCATGATGTTGGCCGTTGCGCCGTCGACCTTCAGCGTCTGCGTCAGGAAGAACAGGCTGTAGAACTGGCCCGTGTACCACACCACGGCCTGGCCGGCGGTCAGGCCGATCAGCGCGAGAATCACGATCTTCAGGTTCTTCCACTGGCCGAACGCTTCGGTAAGCGGCGCCTTCGACGTCTTGCCTTCGGCCTTGATGCGCTCGAACACCGGCGATTCATGCAGTTGCAGGCGAATCCACACCGAAATGGCCAGCAGCACGATCGACGCGATGAACGGAATGCGCCAGCCCCATGCGCCGAACGCGTCTTCGCCCATCGCCGTACGCACGCCGAGAATCACGAGCAACGAGAGGAAGAGGCCGAGCGTGGCCGTCGTCTGAATCCAGGCAGTGTAGAAGCCGCGGCGTCCCGGCGGCGCATGTTCCGCCACGTAGGTCGCGGCGCCGCCGTACTCGCCGCCGAGCGCCAGGCCCTGCAGCATCCGCATCGCGATGAAGATGACCGGCGATGCGATGCCGATCGCCGCATAGCCGGGCAAGAAGCCGACGAGGAACGTCGACACGCCCATGATCACGATCGTGACGAGGAACGTGTACTTGCGGCCGACCATATCGCCGAGCCGCCCGAACACCACCGCGCCGAACGGCCGGACCGCGAAACCCGCGGCGAAGCTGAGCAGCGTGAAAATGAAGCCGGCAGTCGGATTGACGCCGGAGAAAAAGCTCTTGCTGATGAAGGCGGCCAGCGAGCCGGCCAGATAAAAGTCGTACCACTCGAAAACCGTACCTAGCGACGATGCGAAGATCACCCGCTTCTCATCGCGCGTCATGGGCACGGGCGAAATGTGTCCGCCTACGGTAGCCATATGTCGTCTCCAATATTGATATGCACGCGGTGCGCCGGCCCGCGGCGTTCCGTGCAACCGATTATTGGAGTGAAAACTTACGGCCTACTGACGTGAATGGTTGCGCCGATGGCTTGCTGACCCGCGACGAAGGTTCGTGAAAATAGGTCAATTCTGGTTCAACGCCGTGCAATATGCTGTGAACGCCGGACAACTTGGCTTTGGCGGCTTGTGGCTGTCAGCCCGCGTTAGGGTAAGTCCTGCCCCGCTCGAGCACATGCAAACTGACACGCACCAGCGTTCCCGCGAGCCGCGGCGCGGTTTGATAGACGTTGTCGTCGATCGTCAGCTCGCCGCCGTGCATCGTCGCGATTTCGCGGACGATCGCAAGCCCGAGGCCGCTGCCGTCGCCTTCGCGGCCGAGAATCCGGTAAAAGCGCTCGACGACCCGCGAACGTTCGGCGGCTGGAATGCCGATGCCAGTGTCTTCCACTTCGAGATGCACGAGCCGCGCGGCGGCGTCGCGCCTCACTCTCACGGTGATGCGGCCGCCCTCCGGCGTGTAGCGGATCGCGTTGTCGATCAGGTTCGACAACATCTCGCGCAGCATTACCGGATTGCCGTCGACCTCGATGGGTTCTTCCGGCGCCTCGTAGCCCAAATCCATCTGCTTGGCGAGCGCGGCCTGCACCCAGTCGCGCACGGCATTGCGCGCGACTTCCGTCACTTCCACCGGCGTGAAGATCTGTCCGGACATGCGGTTTTCGGCGCGCGCGAGCGCAAGCAGTTGCGTGACGAGCCGCGCCGCGTGCTCCGAGCTTGTCGCGATCTGCTCGAGCGAGCGATGCACTTCCGCCGACGCGTCTTGCCGCAGCGCGAGCTCAGCCTGAGTGCGCAGGCCGGCGAGCGGCGTTTTCATCTGATGCGCGGCGTCGGCGATAAAGCGCTTTTGCAATTCCATGTTCTGCTCAAGACGCGTCAGCAGATCATTGAACGACGTGACGAGCGGCTCGATCTCCGGCGGCGCGCGACGCGCCTCGAGCGGCGACAGATCGTCGGGCCGACGCGCGCGGATGTGCGCCTGCAGCGCGTGCAGCGGCGCGAGGCCGCGCGAAAGGCCGAACCACACGAGCAGGATCGCGAGCGGCAGGATCACGAACTGCGGCAGGATCACGCCTTTGATGATGTCGTTGGCGAGCTGGCTGCGTTTGTCGAGCGTCTCGGCGACCTGCACGAGCACCGGCTCTGCGCCGGGCGTCTGCGGGAATTCGACCGTCGTATAGGCCACGCGGATGTCGTTGCCGCGCAGCATGTCGTCCCGGAAAGCGACAAGGCCCGGTTGCGGCCGGTCGTCTTCGTGCGGCAGCGGCATGTCGCGCTCGCCCGCCACCAGCTCGCCCCGCGTGCCGAGCACCTGATAGAAAACACTGTCGACGTTGTCCGTCCGCAAAAAGTCGCGCGTGGAATCGGGCAGCGTCAGCTCGGCCACGCCGTTGACCGGATGAATCTGCCGAGCGAGCACGTAGGCGTCGGTTTCCAGCGCGCGGTCGAACGGCCCGTTCGCGATCGACTTGGCGACCAGATAAGTGACGGCCAGGCTCATCGGCCAGAGCAGCAGCAAAGGCGCGAGCATCCAGTCGAGAATTTCGCCGAATAGCGAGCGCGGGCGCGCCTCGGCGGCGGCTTCGGTTTCGTCGGGCGGGGCGAACGGATTGGCGTAGCGCTCGTCGCGCGCCTCGTCGAGGTCCGCCGGGCGGGCCGTCGCGCGATCTGCGCGTGCGGACATGATGTGCTCTATTTGTAGTGGTGACTCGCCGGCATTCCGCCGGCCGGCGTTGACGGCGATGGTGCCGGTTCGGGCGCGGCGGGTGTGGTTGCCGCCGCATTCGCGCCGGCATTCGCACTCGCATTCGCACTGGCATTCGCGGGCGCGACCGCTTTCTCGAGGCAGTAGCCGAGCCCTCGCACGGTGATGATGCGCACGCCGCTCGGCTCGATTTTCTTGCGCAGCCGGTGCACGTAGACCTCGATTGCGTTGTTGCTGACTTCCTCGCCCCATTCGCAAAGATGGTCGACGAGCTGTTCCTTCGAAACCAGCCGGCCGATCCGTTGCAGCAGCACTTCGAGAAGACCCAGCTCGCGCGCCGACAGGTCGATCACCTGATCGTTGATATAGGCGATCCGGCCCACCTGATCGAAGCCCAGCGAACCGTGCCGCACGATCGTCGGACCGCCGCCCGCGCCGCGCCGCGTGAGCGCGCGCACACGCGCTTCGAGTTCGTTGAGGGCAAACGGTTTGGCCATGTAGTCGTCGGCGCCGAGGTCGAGGCCCTTGACGCGCTCGTCGACGCTGTCCGCGGCAGTCAGAATCAGCACCGGCAGGTTCGAATTGCGCGCGCGCAGGCGGCGCAGCACCTCGAGCCCGGACATGCGCGGCAGGCCGAGATCGAGAATCAGCAGGTCGAAACTTTGCATCGACAGCGCGGTGTCGGCCTCGACGCCGCTCTTCACGTGATCCACGGCATAGGCCGATTGGCGGAGTGATCGAACCAGACCGTCCGCGAGTATGCTGTCGTCTTCGGCAATCAGAATTCGCATGATGCGCCAGCTCAGGGCCTTGGCCGGCACCTCGGGTGTCCCCGCGGCGCACAGCGGTCTCCGAATCATTGTGGGTGGTTGGGCGGCGCGACAGTAAAAATGCGCGTTCGCATCAGAATCACGCTTGCCAAAACCACTGTTTTTTTATACAGTGTCTGAGTTTCGTGTGCTGTCCTTCAAAACTGGACGACACATCTGCCTCAGACGCCGTTCATCATAGCAAAGGACGATTCATGGAAGAAAGCAAGAAAGGCTCGGCTGGACTGACTGCTGAAAAGAGCAAGGCACTCGCTGCCGCCCTCGCGCAGATCGAAAAGCAGTTCGGCAAAGGGTCGGTCATGCGGCTCGGCGCAGGTGAGGTAGTCGAAGACATCCAGGTCGTTTCCACCGGATCGCTCGGCCTCGACATCGCGTTGGGCGTCGGCGGTTTGCCGCGTGGCCGCGTGGTCGAAATCTATGGTCCGGAGTCGTCGGGTAAGACCACGCTGACGCTGCAAGTCATCGCCGAAATGCAGAAGATCGGCGGCACGGCAGCGTTTATCGACGCGGAACACGCGCTGGACATTCAATACGCGGGCAAGCTCGGCGTGAACGTGAACGACCTGCTGGTGTCGCAGCCGGACACGGGCGAGCAGGCGCTGGAAATCGCCGACGCACTGGTGCGCTCGGGCTCGATCGACATGATCGTGATCGACTCGGTCGCGGCGCTCGTGCCGAAGGCTGAAATCGAAGGCGAAATGGGCGACTCGCTGCCGGGTCTGCAAGCGCGTCTTATGTCGCAAGCGCTGCGCAAGCTCACCGGCACGATCAAGCGCACCAACTGCCTCGTGATCTTCATCAACCAGATCCGCATGAAGATCGGCGTGATGTTCGGCAATCCGGAAACCACCACCGGCGGTAATGCGCTCAAGTTCTATGCGTCGGTGCGTCTCGACATTCGCCGCATTGGCTCGATCAAGAAGAACGACGAAGTGATCGGCAATGAAACGCGCGTCAAGGTGGTCAAGAACAAGGTTTCGCCACCGTTCCGCGAAGCGATCTTCGACATTCTGTACGGCGAGGGTATTTCGCGTCAGGGCGAAATTATCGACTTGGGCGTGCAGGCCAAAATCGTCGACAAGGCCGGTGCGTGGTACAGCTATAGCGGTGAGCGTATCGGCCAGGGCAAGGACAATGCGCGTGAATTCCTGCGCGAAAATCCGGATATCGCTCGTGAGATCGAGAACCGCATCCGCGAATCGCTGGGTGTGAATGCAATGGCCGAGGCAGTGACCGGCGCAGGCGCAGAAGTCGCGGACGAAGAGTAACCACTACGTGATACGCAAGGGCCGGCCATTGTCCAATTCTGGACGCAACGTGGGCGGCCCGCGTAATGACGGGAGCGATTCGCCCGAACGTTCGGCGCATGCGGATCTATCCGAAACATCGGATCGCTTTGATCCGTTCGATCGGCCTGAACCGTTCGACGCACACGATCGCGCCGCAGGCCGTGGCCTGCGGCGCGCGCTGTTGCCAGGTCAGCCCGACCAGTCCGCTGAGGCTACCTACACGCGCTCGAGTGAGTCGCGCGGCTCACGCAACTCGCGTAACAACTCACGCAGCTCGCTTCGTTCGCATGGGTCAAGCGGCTCACGCAGCACATCTGCCTCAGACCAAACACCCGGCGACGCAGATCCCGCCCCAAGCGAAGCAAAAAAATCCCAACGCCCAGCACGTTCGCTCAAAGGACGCGCGCTCGGCTACCTATCGCGCCGCGAATATAGCCGCAGTGAACTTGCACGCAAGCTGAAGCCCTTCGTCGAAGAAAGCGATTCGCTCGATACGCTGCTCGACACGCTCGAAGCCGAAAACTGGCTATCCGATTCCCGCTTCGCCGAAAGCCTGATTCATCGTCGTTCGTCGCGACTGGGTGCGAGCCGCATCGTTGGCGAATTGAAGCAGCACGCGGTGGATCGCACGCTCGTCGACGAAGCGAGCGCTCAATTACGCGAAACGGAACTGGCGCGCGCCCAAGCCGTATGGCGCAAGAAGTTCGGTCAGCTTCCGGAGACCGCGGCTGAGCGCGCGAAGCAGGCGCGCTTTCTCGCGTCACGCGGCTTTTCTGGCGCGACGATCGGCAAAATCCTCAAAGGTATCGACGAAGAATGGAGCGGTGAATAACGGCGAAGGCGGCGACTAGCAGCGAAGGGCGCGAAATGACGCGAAACGGCGGAAAGTGCCGCGAAGCGCCAGAAGCAGGACAAGCACCACAAGTCCCACCAAACCGCATCACCCACACTAACGCTTCAACCCAACCTTCCCCCCACCAACTCCAGCCATAACCCCACCCATAACCGGCCAGCAGGCCGTCCCCGCCGCATTCCGGGCTGTCCCGAATACCCAGTATGCTAAAATTCACGCGTTTTCCAATTCGGCCTTTCCTTTCCGCATGCCGCTTTCCTCGTCAGTGCCCCGTCAATTGCGCCATCGTCGCGCAATCCGGGCGGAAGCTTATGAACGAGCCGATGGCCTGTGGGATGTGGAAGCGTGCTTGACCGACGAAAAGCCACGCGACGTGGTCCTTGCGTCGGGCGTCCGGCCCAATGGTCAACCGATCCATGAACTCTGGCTTCGCATCACCATCGATCGCAAGCTCAATGTCGTCGACGCCGAGGCGTCGTCCGACTGGGTGCCCTATCCTGGGCTCTGCCAAGCCAGCAATCCCGCCTATCGTGCCCTCATCGGGCTCAATCTGTTCCACAACTTCCGTCGCGATGCTGCCCGTTTGCTGGCCGGCACGGCGGGTTGCACGCATCTCACCGAGCTGTGCGCGATCCTGCCGACCGCAGCGATCCAGGCGTTCGCCGGCGACGTATGGAACACCGGTGACAGCACGCCAGGCGCGAGTGCAAGTTCAGAAAGCGAGTCGACCGACGGCACCGCCGAACGTCTAAACGAAAAACCGCCATTCCAGTTGGGACGCTGCCACGCGCTGCGTTTCGACGGGGAGGCAGTGCAGCAGTTTTACCCGCGCTGGTATGGCCATGCGCCACGCCCAGCAGACCGCCCGGCATCGCCAGACAACGGGGCGGCCCGCCACGAAGGCAGGGGCAATGCG
The DNA here is from genome assembly GCF_040543975.1 of Paraburkholderia sp. OAS925. Taxonomy (NCBI): domain Bacteria; kingdom Pseudomonadati; phylum Pseudomonadota; class Betaproteobacteria; order Burkholderiales; family Burkholderiaceae; genus Paraburkholderia; species Paraburkholderia sp. OAS925. Next base: position 3,873,602 of record NZ_JBEUNO010000001.1, on the reverse strand, counting down.
CCCGGCATGTTGGACGGTAGCGGAAGCGATGTTTAATCCAACTCTCAGACTGAAGGGAATCACGCATGAAGATTCACGAGTACCAGGGTAAGGAAATCCTGCGGAAATTCGGCGTCGCGGTACCGCGCGGCAAGCCGGTCTTCTCGGTGGATGATGCGGTCAAGGCCGCGGAAGAGCTCGGCGGCCCGGTGTGGGTCGTGAAGGCTCAGATCCATGCGGGTGGCCGTGGCAAGGGTGGCGGCGTGAAGGTTGCCAAGTCGCTGGATCAGGTTCGCGAGTACTCGAACCAGATCCTCGGCATGCAGCTTGTCACACACCAGACTGGTCCGGAAGGCCAGAAGGTGAACCGCCTGTTGATCGAGGAAGGCGCGGACATCAAGAAGGAACTGTATGTCGGCCTCGTGATCGATCGTGTTTCGCAGAAGATCGTCGTGATGGCGTCGAGCGAAGGCGGCATGGACGTCGAGGAAGTCGCGGAAAAGACGCCCGAGCTGATCCACAAGGTTGCCGTCGATCCGTCGACCGGCCTGAAGGACGCCGAAGCAGACGACCTCGCGAAGAAGATCGGCGTGCCCGACGCGTCGATCCCGCAAGCACGCGCGATCCTGCAAGGCCTCTACAAGGCGTTCTGGGAAACCGACGCATCACTCGCCGAAATCAACCCGCTGATCCTGACGGGCGACGGCAAGGTCATCGCACTCGACGCCAAGTTCAACTTCGATTCGAACGCACTGTTCCGTCATCCGGAAATCGTCGCGTATCGCGATCTGGACGAAGAAGATCCGGCTGAAGTCGAAGCGTCGAAGTTCGACCTCGCGTACATCTCGCTCGACGGCAACATCGGCTGTCTGGTGAACGGCGCGGGCCTCGCAATGGCGACGATGGACACCATCAAGCTGTTCGGCGGCGAACCGGCGAACTTCCTCGACGTGGGCGGTGGCGCCACGACGGAGAAGGTCACGGAAGCGTTCAAGATCATGCTGAAGAACCCGAACCTGACCGCGATTCTGGTCAACATCTTCGGCGGCATCATGCGCTGCGACGTGATCGCGGAAGGCGTGATCGCGGCGTCGAAGGCCGTGTCGCTGAAGGTGCCGCTCGTGGTCCGCATGAAGGGCACGAACGAAGACCTGGGCAAGAAGATGCTCGCCGATTCCGGTCTGCCGATCATCTCGGCTGACAGCATGGAAGAAGCGGCTCAGAAGGTCGTCGCGGCTGCCGCGGGCAAGGCGTAATCAGCCTCCCACGGCGTTTACCAGGATTACGAATGGCGGCGCACGGTAGCGCACGGGCAACGCGGGCGAGAACGTTCCGCCTCGTTGCTCGTCGCGCCATCGTGTGACGCCAAACGAACAGAGGTCAATACATGTCGATTCTGATTAACAAAGACACCAAGGTCATCACGCAGGGCATCACCGGCAAGACCGGTCAGTTCCATACGCGTGCTTGCCGTGAATACGCAAACGGCCGCGAAGCGTACGTCGCAGGCGTGAACCCGAAGAAGGCCGGCGAAGATTTCGAAGGCATTCCTATCTACGCAAGCGTCGCTGAAGCCAAGGCTGAAACGGGCGCGACCGTGTCGGTGATTTACGTTCCGCCGGCAGGCGCTGCTGCTGCAATCTGGGAAGCAGTCGAAGCCGACCTGGATCTCGCGATCTGCATCACGGAAGGCATTCCCGTCCGTGACATGATCGAGATCAAGGACCGCATGCGTCGCGAAAACCGCAAGACGCTGCTGCTCGGACCGAACTGCCCCGGCACGATCACGCCGGACGAACTGAAGATCGGCATCATGCCGGGTCACATCCACCGCAAGGGCCGCATCGGCGTCGTGTCGCGTTCGGGCACGCTGACGTATGAAGCAGTCGGCCAGTTGACGGCGATCGGCCTCGGCCAGTCGTCGGCAGTCGGTATCGGCGGCGATCCGATCAACGGTCTGAAGCACATCGACGTGATGAAGATGTTCAACGACGATCCGGATACGGACGCCGTCATCATGATCGGCGAGATCGGCGGTCCGGACGAAGCGAACGCGGCTGAGTGGATCAAGGGCAACATGAAGAAGCCGGTGGTCGGCTTCATCGCCGGCGTCACGGCGCCTCCGGGCAAGCGCATGGGCCACGCCGGCGCGCTGATCTCGGGCGGTGCGGATACGGCCGAAGCGAAGCTGGAAATCATGGACGCCTGCGGCATCAAGGTCACGAAGAACCCGTCGGAAATGGCGCGTCTTCTGAAGGCAATGCTGTAAATCGAAACTGGCGCCCAGTTCGAGCGCCTTTTTTGATACGCTTACGAGATCCTTTCGTAGCGTGCGTTCTCAAAAGCGGGGGAGTTAAACACTCCTCCGCTTTTTTATTGGCCGCGCGTCCGCTTCCTTCTTATTCTTTTGCTCATGCTCGAGTTCCTCGCCACGCTCCATTGGGGCGCAGTCATTCAGATCATCGTCATCGACATTCTGCTCGGTGGCGACAATGCCGTCGTGATCGCGCTGGCCTGCCGCAACCTGCCGCCCGCGCAGCGCACGAAGGGCGTGCTGTGGGGCACTGCGGGCGCGATCCTGCTGCGCGTGGTACTGATCGCGTTCGCGGTCGCGCTGCTCGACGTGCCGCTGCTGAAGTTCGCGGGTGGGCTGTTGCTGCTGTGGATCGGCGTCCGGCTGATGGCGCCGGCGCACGACGCGCACGAAAACGTGAAGCCCGCCGATAAGCTCATCTCGGCGATCAAGACGATCATCGTCGCCGATGCCGTGATGAGTCTCGACAACGTGATCGCTATTGCGGGCGCCGCCGAGGCCGCTGACCCGGAGCATCGCCTCGCGCTGGTGATCTTCGGACTCGTGGTGAGTATCCCGTTGATCGTATGGGGCAGCCAGATCGTGCTGAAACTGCTGGACCGGTTCCCGATCGTCATCACGCTCGGCGCCGCGTTGCTCGGCTGGATCGCGGGCGGGCTCATCATCAACGATCCGGCCGGCGACCGTTGGCCGGTCCTCGACACGCCGCTCGCCGAATACGGCATGAGCATCGCAGGCGCGCTGTTCGTCGTGATCCTGGGTTATGTGATCAAGCGCCGCAACGCGAAATCCGCGGCGGCCTGAAGGAACGCCAAGCATCACACCTGCGTGCGTTCCAGGTTCAACGTTAGCCATTCGGCTGACTGTCCGAGACGAGCGTCGCTCGCTACGATCAAAGCGCCTGTTCCCGATTCGTGGAGCAGGCGCTTTTCGTTTCAGGAGCCTGCCGATGATCGTCACCTTGCCTTATTCCCCTTATTCGCAATCCACGCTGGCGCACTCGCGATTCGCGCGAGCGCGCTGGTCCGCAACACTCGCGCGAGCGTGCCGCCGCGTCGGCTCGCGCCTCGGTCTCGGCTTCACGCTGATCGAACTGATGATCGTGCTGGCGATCGTCGGCGTGATCGCGGCCTATGCGATTCCCGCGTATCAGGACTACCTCGCACGCAGCCGCGTGGGCGAGGGACTGTCGCTCGCGTCGTCGGCGCGTCTTGCCGTGTCGGAAAACGCGGCGAGCGGCAACGCGTTCGGTGGCGGCTACGCGTCGCCGCCCGCGACGCGCAACGTCGAGTCCGTTCATGTCGACGACGACAGCGGGCAGATCACCGTCGCCTTCACGACGCGCGTGGCGCCGGCCGGTTCCAACACGATCACGCTCGTGCCGTCGGTGCCCGACAACATCGATGCGCCCACCGCGCGTGTCTCGTTGGCGAAGGGCGCGGTGCAGGCGGGCGCGCTCGCGTGGGAATGCTTTGCCGGCGGCAAGACCGCGTCGTCGTTGCCGGCGCCGGGCGCAGGTCCGATGCCCGCGCAGGCGCCGACCTTGCCCTCACACCTCTCACCTCCCGAGTGCCGCGCGTAATGCAACACGCGTGATGCGACACGCGCGACGCATGCACGCACGGATAGCTAGCCGTTCAAACGTAAATCGCTGATTTTCGGGATATTTCGGCCCAGCCGGCGCACAGCGCAAGGATTTTTTTGTATAGTGCGCCGGTTGCTGACGCCCACCCGCTTACTCGATGCCCACACCTTTCGCGCGCTACCTTTCTCTCATTCTGTTGGCTCTCGCGTTGGTGCTGCCTTATGCAGTCGTCAACCATACCTATCCGATTCCGACGTTCTACGCTGAATTCACAGCCCTCGCTTTGTACCTGCTGATGGGCGCCGGCGTGGTCTTGCTGGTCGCGGGTTCGCAGCCGCGCATCGGCTTTGCGTCGCCCGTGGTGGCGCTCGTGCCGCTGCTGTTCGGGCTGTTGCTGGTCGCGCAGTCGGTGCTGCTGCCGGTCTCGCAACCGTCGATGAACTGGCTCGGCGGCGGCTTTCTGTTGGCTGCATTCATGGCGACACACGCGGGCTACGGCTTCGCGCGCGCGAAGCTCAGCGAGACCGCGTTGCGCTGGGCGGCTTGCGCGCTGGTCGTCGGCGGGCTGTTTGCAGTGTTCTGCCAGGTCATCCAGCTCTTTCACCTGGAGACGCGCGTGTCGCCGCTCGTGGTCGCGTATAACGTGACGGTCGAGCGCCGGCCGTTCGGCAACATGGCGCAGGCGAACCACCTCGCCACGTATATCGCGTTCGCGATGGCCGGCGCGCTGTTCCTCGTGCAGACGCGCCGGATCGCCGTCCCGATCTGGGCTCTCGTCTCCACCATCTTTGCAGTGGGGCTCGCGTTGACGGTGTCGCGCGGCCCGTGGCTGCAAATGGGTGTGATCGTCGTGGCCGGTTTCTGGATGGCGTTCGCGCAGACCCGCGCCGAACCGCAGTTGCGCCGCAGTCATCGGCAATGGCTGATTCCCATTGCGCTCGCTGTGCTGTTCTTCGTCGTGAATGCGCTGATTCGCTGGGCCAACGTGCGCTATCACCTCGAACTCGGGCAGTCGGCGGCGGATCGTTTCAAGGACGCCGGCCAGATCGCGCCGCGGCTCGCGCTGTGGAAATACGGCTGGACGATGTTCCGCACGCATCCGTTGCTGGGCGTCGGCTGGGGCGAGTTTCCGAGCTATCAGTATCAGTACGCGAAGACGCTCGGCGGCGTCGAGATCGCCAATAACTCACACGACGTTTTCATCGATCTGCTCGCGAAAACCGGCCTGATCGGTCTTGCGATCGTGCTGTTCGGCCTCGTCACGTGGCTGGTGCGTGTGGTGCGCGCACCGCAGAGCGCCGGGCGCGTATTCGGCATTGCGCTGATCGGCGTGCTCGTCATGCATGCGCTCGTCGAATATCCGCAGCAGTACATGTTCTTCCTGCTGCCGGCCATGTTCGTGTTCGGCCTGCTCGAGACGCGTCCGTTGCGGCTCGTGCCTGCGCGTCTGTCGTTTGGCGTATTCGCGGCGATCGTGTTCGGCGGCATTGCCGCGCTTTATCCGGTGTACCGCGATTACGCGCGCGCCGAGGTGCTGTACTACGGCTCGCGTCCGGCCGAGCAATATCGCGCGGACCCGTCGTTCCTTTTCCGGGCGTGGGGCGGGTACGGCATGGCAACGCTGTTGCCGATGAACTCGATGGACCTTCAGCACAAGCTCGCGATGCATCGTCAGGCGATGGCGCTGTTGCCCGGCGAAACCGTGCTGCGTCGTTATGCGGTGCTACAGGCGTTGAGCGGAGACACGGCCGCGGCATTCGATACCGTCGAGCGACTGAAAATCTTCGCGGAGGAACTGAAAGACTGGCCGTCGCAGTTGAGCTATCTGTATCAACTCTGCGATGAACAGAAGACGCTTGCCGGCTTCAAGGCGGAACTCGTCAAGCGTTACGGTCTGCCGTCGGGCGATGTCGAGCAGGAAGACGACGAGGAGTGAGGCGGGTCTTGGGTGGAAGTATCGGAGGAGGAGCGTGATCGCGAGCGTCGCCTTACGCCGCCACCCAATCCCCCGACTTCCCACCATGCTTCTCCATCACCCTCACATCGGTGATCGTCATCCCGCGATCCACCGCCTTGCACATGTCGTACACCGTCAGCAGCCCGACCTGCACGGCGGTGAGCGCTTCCATCTCGACCCCGGTTCTGCCTAGCGTTTCCACCTGCGCGGTGCAATGCACGGCGGGCGTCTTGTCGTCCAGTTCGAAGTCCACCTTCACGCGTGTCAGCGCGAGCGGATGACACAGCGGAATCAGATCCGCCGTGCGCTTTGCGCCTTGAATCGCGGCGATACGCGCAACGCCGATCACGTCGCCCTTTTTTGCGTTGCCGTCGCGGATCAGCGCGAAGGTTTCGGGCAGCATGCGGATCGAGCCGCGCGCGATGGCGATGCGCTTCGTCTCCTGCTTGCCGCCGACGTCCACCATATGCGCGTCGCCGGCAGCGTCGAAATGAGTGAGTTCAGGCATGGTTGGCTCCTTCAGAGGGCGCCTATCATAGCAGTGCGGTGCGCCCGTCCGGCCCTGCGCCGGCCTGCCGGATGAGTGCGTCGACTGATTACAATTGCGCCATGCCCGCTATCTTAGTCGCGCGATGATCCGAGCGGCGGGCGTCGCTTTCGACTCCGTCATACGAACTCGCAATGCGTCTGAAACGGTCTCTTGCTGCGTTGCTCTGTGTTGCGCTGGCCGCGCCGCCTGGCGCGTTCGCGCAGACACGCGCGGCGTCCGGCGCTGCGCCGATGCAGTCCGCTGAGCCGCCGCTCGTCAGCGGGCCGGTCGAGTCATACGCCGATCCGATCGTGCCGCCCGACATCGCGCAAGGCGTATTCGGCGTGTACGGCGGCGCGCAAAGCCGCTTCTCCGGCAACTCGGGCGCGAACCGCGGTAGCAACGGTGGTGGCACCGGCGGCTGGCGTGCGCCGATCGTCGCGCAGCAATTGCCCGACCTCGGCAGCGGCGGCGCGGGGACGCTCACGCCACAAGCCGAGCGCAAGCTAGGCGAACGCGTGATGCGCGACTTGCGGCGCGACCCCGACTATCTCGACGACTGGCTGGTGCGCGACTATCTGAATTCGGTCGCCGCGAAACTCGCCGCAGCGGCGAACGCGCTGTATATCGGCGGCTATCGGCCGGACTTCGATCTGTTCGCCGTGCGCGACGCGCAGATCAACGCGTTTTCGCTGCCCGGCGGTTTCATCGGCGTGAACACGGGGCTGATCGTCGCGACGCAAAACCGAATCCGAACTCGCGTCCGTACTCGGTCACGAGATGGGCCATGTCCTGCAACGCCATATCTCGCGGATGATCACCACGGGCGAGCGCAGCGGCTACGCGGCGCTCGCGGGCATGCTGTTCGGCGTTCTCGCGGGCGTGCTTGCGCATAGCGGCGACCTGGGCAGCGCGATTGCGATTGGCGGTCAGGCTTACGCCGTGGACAACCAGTTGCGCTTTTCGCGCTCCGCCGAACACGAGGCGGACCGCGTCGGCTTTTTGCTGCTCGCCGGCGCGGGCTACGATCCGTACGCGATGACGGCGTTCTTCGCCCGTCTCGACCGTGCGGCGATGAGCGATACCGGCATTCCGGCCTACGCGCGCACGCACCCGCTGACCGGCGAGCGGATCGCCGACATGGAAGACCGCGCGCGGCGTGCGCCATACCGGCAACCGCATCAGGTGGCCGAGTACGGTTTCGTGCGCGCGCGGGCGCGCTTGCTGCAGGACCGCTCGCGCAGCGAATACGCCGACGAGATTTCGCGCATGCGCTCCGAAATCGAAGACCGCACGGCGCTGAACGTCGCGGCGAACTGGTATGGCATCGCGTATGGCCAGATGCTGCTCGAGCGTTACGACGACGCGGCTTCGTCGCTGGCGTCGTCGCGTGCGGTGTTTTCGGCTGGGGCACAGGCGGACGGCGACGCCGCGCGCACTTCCCCAAGTCTCGACGTGCTCGCCGCCGACATCGCGCGGCGTGCCGGCCGCGACGAAGACGCGGTGCGTCTTGCCGATCTCGCGCAAAAGCGCTGGCCGCAATCGAACGCCGCCATCGACATGCACATTCGCACCTTGCTGAGCTTGCGGCGATTCGCCGAGGCGCAGGCGCTGGCGCAGAAGGAGACGCGCGCGCAGCCGGATCAGCCGGCGTGGTGGTTGTATCTGGCGCAGGCGAGCGCGGGGACGGGCGATGCGCTCACGCGTCATCGCGCGCTTGCCGAGAAATTCGCGCTGGAAGGCGCGTGGCCGTCCGCGATCCGCCAATTAAAGGACGCGCGCGATATGAAGACGATCGGCTATTACGATCTGGCTACCGTCGACGCGAGGCTGCACGAGATGGAGAACCGCTACAAGGAAGAGCGGCTGGATGAGAAGGGTTAGGCGCGAAGTTCATGAACCCGCTCCTCTGAAGCATGCAAGCTGCGCGACGAGATGCCGAACCTCAAACCATCGCAGCCGGACTCGCCACAAACCCAAAGCGCGACGCAACTTCTTCGCTCCGTATCGGCTGAAGCGGCAACGTGACGCCGCCGTTCCAGTGGAACTCGCCGCTCAGGGAGTCGTCGGCGAGCGTCGCGTGGTCCGCGAAAACTTCGAGATCGTGATCGTGCAGAACGGCGATGCGCGGCGGCGCTGAGGGATTGCCAGGATCGGAAGCACCAGCGAACAGAATCCCGCCCTCATCGTCGGCAAACACGGCCGACGGTTCGAAACCATTGCCCACCTGATCTTTCAGCGCGAGCGCGCCGTCCGCCTCGACCGACAAACGCACGACCCACGGCGTATAGCCCAGCTCGACATACACGCGCTGCGGTCCGTTCTGAAAGAACCACTGCCCGCGTTCGTCGCGCTCGTAATTGCGATTGATGAAGCCGAGCAGCGCTTCGTGACGGATCGGCGTGCCGGGTGATCCGCTCGCCTGCGCGGCTTCGTCGCGCATGCGCCACTGGCCGCGCCGGTCGAGCATGAGCCAGCCGGTGCAAGCCGGTACGTTCGGCCACTTGGCCAACGCCTGTTTGACGATGTCATCCATGATCGACGTGCTGCTCCAGATAGCCGAACACGCGCCGCGACAACCAGTCGATCCGGCCAGGAAACGGTCCGGTCATGAAGCCGGCGTGACCGCCATGCCTCGGCTGATCGAGCTCCACCGCCGCCGACACCTCATGCCGCGACGGCAGCGCCTCGGCGGGCAGGAACGGATCGTTGCGCGCGTTCAGGACGAGCGTGGGCACCTGAATGTGCGGCAGCAACGGCCGCGTGGTGGCCACGCTCCAGTACTCGTCGGTATCGCGAAAGCCGTGCAGCGGTGCGGTCACGACGTTGTCGAACTCGTACATCGTACGGCTCGCGAGCATCGCGCCGCGGTCGAACAGGCCGGGAAACTGTACGAGCTTCTGGTCGGCCTTCTGCTTGAGCGTCTTGAGGAAGCTGCGCGTGTAGATCATGCCGAAGCCTTGCGACAACGCGCGGCCCCCGGCGTGCACGTCGATGGGCGTCGAGATCGCAGCGGCGGCGTGGACGACCGACGCCGCATCTTCGCGCCGCTCGCCGAGCCAGCGCAACAGCACATTGCCGCCGAGCGACACGCCCGCGGCGACGAGCGGCCCGCGATGCGCGGCGCGCAGGCGTCGCAAAATCCAGTCGACTTCGTTGCTGTCGGCCAGATGATAGAAGCGCGGCAAGCGGTTCAGCGCGCCGCTGCAACTGCGAAAGTGCGGCACCACGCCGTGCCAGCCATATTCGCGTGCGGCCGCCATCAACGACGATGCGTAATGCGAGGCGGAGCTGCCTTCCAGGCCGTGGAACAGGACGAGCAACGGCGCTTCGGCTGAGGGACTCTGACTAAGCGCCGCGTCTGCTGTCATGACCGAGGCTGGCGCGTTGTCGTGCCGAACCCAGTCGACGTCGATGAAATCGCCGTCAGGCGTGTCCCAGCGCTCGCGGCGAAACGACACGGCCGGGCGGCGCGCGAACAGCGACGGCACGATGGTTTGAACGTGCTTGTTCGGCAACCAGAGCGGCGCACGATAGAGCAGGTCTTTGGCGACCTCGACGGTGGCTTCGATTGTGGCTTCGACAGCCGCCGCGGCGCGAGCCGCGTCATCGGGAGCGGGGCGCTCTTGTGGCGTCCCCCACGGGGACTTGCTGCGGGGCGTGCTCATGCCGGCTTCGAAGCGAGAGTGTGGCGGCGCGGAGCGCGCGTCAGTGAAGCGACCCTTGGCCGTGCCGCATCTTGGTCGCGAACTGGCTGGCTGCTTCATTGGGCATCGGGCTCGCGTGAATGTGCGCGATGCGCCATTCGCCGCGTTCATGGACCATCACGTAGGTGGTGAAGACCATCGCCGGCGTGGCTTTCGGATCGACCGGACGATGCGCTTCCGCGATCGCATAAACGACCGTGCCGAGACTGTCGTAGACGCGAATGTCGAGCGGCTCGATCGAGACCGGCGCGGTTTCCAGCTGGATCTGCAAGCCCGTGCGGATGCTTTCGAGGCCGTGCAGATGCGAGCCGTCGGCGCAAATGCAGCTCACGAACTCCTCATCGATCCACAGGCCCATCAGGCTGTCGATATTGACCTCGGCGACGGCCTGGTAATAGGCGTTGAGGGTATCGGCGGCGGCTTCGAAGATATGGGCAAAACGTGGCATGGCTCGTCAGTCTCTTGTGCGCGGCGCGCGGTTGCAAGGCAGCGGTCAGCGGGACAGTCCGGTGCGCCGGACATTCGCACCCGAGCGCCAGAATGCCCGCGCCGCAAGGCGCGAACATGACGCGACGCGCTCAGGGGCGTGCGGTGTTGCGTGCAAGTGTCAGCCGGCTCAGCGGTGCGCGAGCAACATGCCGCGCAAATCGCCGAAAACCTGCTCGGCGCTCAACTGCTTCAGGCAGTTCAGATGACCCAGCGGACACTCGCGCTGAAAACAGGGGCTGCATTCGAGATGAAGCCATTGTACCTTCGCAAGCTCCGACAAGGGCGGCGTGTGCCGCGGATCGGTCGAGCCGTAGACGGCCACGAGCGGCCGGCGCAGCGCGGCCGCGACGTGCATCAACCCGGAATCGTTGGTGACGACTGCGTTGGCCCGCGAGATCAGCGCGCACGCTTCGCCGAGCGCCGTCTGGCCGCACAGATTGCGCACGTTCGGCGCTTTTTCGGCGATGGCCTGCGCAAGCGGCGCATCTTTCGGCGAACCGAGCGCGACGATCTGCGTGTACGGGAACGACTGGCCGACCATTTGCGCGAGCGCCGCGAAGTGCTCCGGCGGCCAGCGCTTGGCCGGGCCGTATTCCGCGCCGGGGCAGAACACGAGCAACGGCACCCGCGTGTCGAGATTGAAGCGCGCCGATACGCGCGCCGCCTCGTTCAGATCGGCGTCGAGCCGCGGCATCGGCAGGTCGTCGGGAATCTTCGCGCCGGGCGCGTAGGCGAGAGCGGCGTAATGGCCGACCATCGGCGGACGCTCGTCCTTGCGCGGATTCGCGTGGCGCACGTTCAACAGGCCGATGCGGCTTTCTCCGGTATAGCCGATGCGCAGCCGGATGCCGGCCATCCACGGAATCAGCGCGGATTTCAGCGAGTTCGGCAGCACATAGGCCGCGTCGTAGCCGACGTCGCGCAAGTCGCTCGCGAGCTGCCAGCGACGCAGCATCTGCAGCTTGCCGTGCGCGAGATCGGTCGCGTAGACGTCGCGGATTTCCGGCATGCGTTCGAGCACGGGCGCGACCCACGAGGGCGCGACCGCGTCGATCGCCATGCGGGGATGCAGTTTCACGAGGCGCGCAAAAAGCGGCTGCGCCATCAATGCGTCACCGATCCAGTTCGGTGCGATAACCAACGCGCGACGCATCAGAGTGGGTGTCCGGTGTCGAAACGAAGCGCCGCGCGCGATGCGCGTGGCGCTTCGTTTAAATGAAAGTAAAGGGAAAAGGCCGTCGGCCGCAGGCACGCCGCAACGGCGCGCCCGCAATCAGTCGACAGCCGATGACGCAGACGAACGGCGCTCAGGTGTGAGGTTCAGTGACCCTTGATCACTTCGCCGTCGCGCAGCTTGTAACGCGTGCTGCAATAAGGGCAGCGCGCCTCGCCGTGCGAGACGTCGATAAAGACGCGCGGGTGCGCACTCCAGCGCGGCATGGCCGGATTCGGGCAGTACGCCGGGAGGTCTTTTGCCGTGAGTTCGACCAGCGGCATTTCCTTGATATCGCTCATGAGACTTTCTCGTTGTATGCAGGGTGCGCGCGGTGCAATGCGCGTTAAATCTTGGTCAGCCAGTGCGCGTACTTGTCGCTCTTGCCGTTGACGATGTCGAAGAAGCCCGACTGCAGCTTCTCCGTGATCGGGCCGCGGGCGCCCGCGCCGATGGTGCGGTTATCCAGTTCGCGGATCGGCGTGACTTCCGCGGCGGTGCCGGTGAAGAACGCTTCGTCGCAGGTGTAGACCTCGTCGCGCGTGATGCGCTTTTCGATCACCTGGATGCCCGCGTCGCGCGCGAGCGTGATGACCGTGTCGCGCGTGATGCCGTCGAGGCACGACGACAGGTCCGGCGTGTACAGCTTGCCGTTGTTCACGAGGAAGAAGTTCTCGCCCGAGCCTTCCGACACGTAGCCGTCCACGTCGAGCAGCAGCGCTTCGTCGTAACCGTCGGCGACGGCTTCCTGGTTCGCGAGGATCGAGTTCACGTACCAGCCCGACGCCTTCGCGCGGACCATCGACACGTTCACGTGATGACGCGTGAACGACGACGTCTTCACGCGGATGCCCTTGGCAAGCCCGTCTTCACCGAGGTAAGCGCCCCACGGCCACGCCGCGATCGCGACATGAATGGTATTGCCCTTGGCCGACACGCCGAGCTTTTCCGAGCCGACCCAGATGATCGGGCGCAGATAGCACGACTCGAGCTTGTTTTCGCGGACCACTTCGCGCTGCGCGGCGGCGAGCGTTTCATGGTCGAACGGCACGTCCATCTGAAAGATCTTGGCCGAGTTCAGAAGACGCTTGGTGTGTTCCTGCAGACGGAAAATCGCGGTGCCGCCGTCTGCCGTCTTATAGGCGCGCACGCCTTCGAAAACGCCCATGCCGTAATGCAGCGTGTGGGTCAGCACATGGATCTTGGCATCGCGCCAGTCGATCAGCTTGCCATCCATCCAGATCTTGCCGTCGCGGTCGGCCATTGACATACGGTTCTCCAGCAGGTGCGTGTTGGTGTGGAACCCCAAGCCCGTCGACTCGCGCGGGCGCCCGAAGCGCGGGAAAGCCGGGACGCGCCCGAAATTTCCGATGGGGTGCAGCGAAGAGCGTTATTTTAGCGTCTTTTGCACACGAAACGGGCATTTGGACGCAGGTCGGGCGCTATAATTCGGCGCACGCATAATTCACATCCGGCCGCGCCAGCGGGTGCTTCACGACCTGGCGCCGATTTCGCTCCATTTCCTCATCGCGGCCTTCGGCGCCCGCGCTTTTCGCCTCATGCTCGCTCGCCTGTCAGATACCGATCGCCGCGCTTTCCTCGAGGGCGCGCGCGCCTATTCGCCCACGCTCATGGCGATCTGCTCGTGGGGGCTCGTCACCGGCATCGCGATGAGCAAGTCCGTGCTCACGCTGCCGCAGGCGCTCGCCATGTCGCTGCTGTGTTACGCCGGTTCGTCGCAACTCGCCGTGCTGCCGCTCCTCGCCGCCAAGCTGCCCATGTGGACGGTGCTGCTCACGGCCGCGATGGTGAATACGCGTTTCGTGATCTTCAGCGCGTCGGCCTTGCCCCGCATTTTTCCTATCTGTCGATGTGGCGGCGCATCGCGCTCGGCTACTTCAACGGCGATGTGATCTATCTGCTGTTCCTCAAGAAGAACTTCCCGACCGGCTACGTGCCCGGCAAGGAGGCGTACTTCTGGGGCATGGCGGTGTCCAGCTGGCTGTCGTGGCAGGTGGCGTCGATAGCGGGCATTCTGCTGGCGAGCCTGATTCCGGATAACTGGGGACTCGCGCTCGCGGGCACGCTGGCGCTGCTGCCCATCATGGTCGCGGCGATCGCCACGCGTTCCACGCTGGTGGCGGTGTGCATCGCGGGCATCGTGTCGTTGCTCGCTTTCGATTTGCCGTATCGCCTCGGGCTGCCGCTTGCGGTCATCGCGGCGATTCTCGCGGGCAGCGCGGCCGATCTGATGGCCGAGCGCGCCGACTTGCGCCGCGTTCGCAACAGCGCGGGAGATTCGCGATGACGTCCGTGGAAGTGTGGCTCGCCATTCTCGGCATGACCGTCGTCACCGCGGTGACACGCGCGATGTTTCTAATCGGCGGCGAACGCACGGTTTTGCCGGCGCGCGTGCAGCGCATGCTGCGCTACGCACCCGCCGCGGCGCTCGCCGCCGTCGTACTGCCGGACGTGCTCGGCACGCCCGACGGCCTGTCGTTCGCGCCGTCGAACCATGAGTTCTATGCGGCGCTCGCCGGCCTCGGCTGGTTTTTGTGGCGGCGCACCATGCTTGGTACGATCGTCGTCGGAATGATCGTGTTCACGGTCTTGCGCCTCTTGATGTAGTTTCAGGCGTTGCGATGTTGCATTGCGGCATGCGCCGCGCGGCATTCGAATACGGGAGATTCGCCCGCGGGCGGGTCAGAAGGCTGTGCGGATCAGTTAAAATGCCCCTTTCCGGGATGACCGCGCCAACGCCTGGCGCCCGCGCCGCGGCGTTCGCACCGGCCTCCCGCTTCGTGGGGGCCGCCGTGCCGACGCGCCGCAGTTGCTGCGCCGAAAGCCGTGTGCGCCGTCCGCCATCGCCTTCCATCAACTCGCACACAAACGCCCATGAACAAGGTACTGCGTCTCTCCGATCTGATCGCCGAAGGCAAGCTGTCCGGCAAACGAGTGTTCATCCGCGCCGATCTCAACGTGCCGCAGGACGATCAGGGCAACATCACCGAAGACACCCGCATCCGCGCCTCGGTGCCGGCGGTCAAGGCAGCGCTCGACGCGGGCGCCGCGGTGATGGTCACGTCGCACCTGGGCCGTCCGACCGAAGGCGATTTCAAGCCGGAAGACTCGCTCGCGCCGGTCGCGAAGCGTTTTGCCGAACTGCTCGGCCGCGACGTGCCGCTGGTGGCGAACTGGGTCGAAAACGGCGTGAACGTCGCGCCGGGCCAGGTCGTGCTGCTGGAAAACTGCCGCGTCAACAAGGGCGAAAAGAAGGATTCCGACGAGCTCGCGCAGAAAATGGCGAAGCTCTGCGACATCTACGTAAACGACGCGTTCGGCACCGCGCACCGCGCCGAAGCGACCACGCACGGCATCGCCAAATATGCGCCGGTGGCTTGCGCCGGTCCGCTGCTGGCCGCCGAACTCGAAGCGCTCGGCCAGGCGCTGGGCGCGCCGAAGCGCCCGCTGGTCGCGATCGTCGCGGGCTCCAAGGTTTCGACCAAGCTGACCATTCTGAAGTCGCTCGCCGAGAAGGTGGATCAGCTGATCGTCGGCGGCGGCATTGCGAACACGTTCATGCTGGCCGCGGGCCTGAAGATCGGCAAATCGCTGGCCGAAGCCGATCTGGTGAGCGAAGCCAAAGCCATTATCGACGCAGCGAAGGCGCGCGGCGCATCGGTGCCGATTCCGACCGACGTGGTCACGGCCAAGGAGTTCTCGCCGACCGCCAAGGCCGAAATCAAAGCCGTCGCGGACGTCGAAGACGACGACATGATCCTCGACATCGGACCGGACACCGCGAAGGCGCTCGCCGCGCAACTCGAAAAGGCCGGCACCATCGTGTGGAACGGGCCGGTCGGCGTGTTCGAGTTCGACCAGTTCGGCAACGGCACCAAGACGCTGGCCGACGCGATCGCGAGGTCGTCGGCATTCTCGATTGCGGGCGGCGGCGATACGCTCGCTGCGATCGCCAAGTACGGCATCCACGACAAGGTCAGCTATATCTCGACGGGCGGCGGCGCTTTCCTCGAGTTCCTCGAAGGCAAGAAGCTGCCGGCGGTCGAAGTTCTGGAATCGCGGGCTTAACGTGGCGGCGCGCTCCCCAACGGCGAAGTCTGCGAAAGCGAACGGTCAGCGCGGCAAGCCGCGCGACACCGCGGCAGCAACGGCGGGGGAGCGTACAGCGCGCCCCGACGCCGCGACGGCGGCCAAGGAGTCCGAGCTTGCCGGCACGGTTGCCGCCGCGCTGGCCACCGCACTCGAAGCTGCTGCCGGCGAAGCCACGCCGGCGGTCAGCGAATCGGAGCAATCCGTCGCACCCACATCTCCACCCGCGCCCCCCGCGCCGGTGTCGAATACCGCTTCACCCCATAAAGCGACGCTGGTTTCAACCGGCGCGCAGCCCCTGGCAGCATCTTTCGGTGCGCAGCCTCCGCATCCGACTCGCAGCGCTCTTTCCAGCGATCCTATCCAGACGAGGAGACTCATGCATCGCGCCACCAAGATTGTCGCTACCATCGGACCGGCTTCCAGCACGCCGGAGATCCTGCTGCAAATGATTCAGGCAGGCGCCGACGTGGTGCGGCTCAATTTCTCGCATGGCACCGCGGACGACCACCGCCAGCGCGCCGAATTCGTGCGCGAGGCGGCTCGCCAGGCGGGCCGCGAGGTCGCCATCATGGCGGACCTGCAAGGCCCGAAGATCCGGGTCGGCAAATTCGAAAACGGCAAGGTCACGCTCGTCTCCGGCGAGCCGTTCATCCTCGACGCCGACTGCGAGCTCGGCAACCAGGAACGCGCGGGTCTCGACTACAAGGACCTGCCGCGCGACCTGAAGCCGGGCGACGTGCTGCTGCTCAACGACGGCCTGATCGTGCTGAACGTTCAGCGCGTGCTCGGAAACGAGATCCACACGATCGTGAAGATCGGCGGCGACCTGTCGAACAACAAGGGCATCAACCGCCAGGGCGGCGGCCTGACAGCGCCCGCGCTGACCGCCAAGGACATGGAAGACATCCGCACGGCCATGTCGCTCGGCGTCGATTTCGTCGCGGTGTCGTTCCCGAAGAACGCGACCGATATGGAAATGGCGCGGCAGCTCGCGAACATCGCCGGCGCGCCGTATGGCATCAAGCCGAAGATGATCGCCAAGATCGAGCGCGCGGAAGCCATTCCGGCGCTGCAAGGCATTCTGGACGCATCGGACGGCATCATGGTCGCGCGCGGCGATCTCGCCGTGGAAGTGGGGAATGCCGCAGTCCCCGCGCTGCAAAAGCGCATGATTCGGATGGCGCGCGAATCGAACAAGTTCGTGATTACCGCGACGCAGATGATGGAGTCGATGATCTACGCGCCGGTGCCGACGCGCGCCGAAGTGTCGGACGTCGCGAACGCAGTGCTCGACGGCACGGACGCGGTGATGCTGTCGGCGGAATCGGCGGCGGGCAAGTATCCGGTGCAGACCATCGAGACAATGGCCGCGATTTGCGTGGAAGCCGAGAAGTCGGAGCAGTCGGAACTGGACAAGGATTTCCTCGACCGCACGTTCACGCGCATCGACCAGTCCATCGCGATGGGCGCGCTGTTCACGGCGTTCCATCTGGGCGCGAAGGCGATTGTCGCGTTGACCGAATCCGGCTCGACCGCGCTGTGGATGTCGCGTCACTGGACGCACGTGCCGATTTTCGCGCTCACGCCGCGCGTCGGCAGCGAGCGGGCCATGGCGCTGTACCGCAACGTGACTTCGCTGCATCTGGACACGAACACCGACCGCGACACGGCGTTGCAACAGGCGTTGGAGACGGTCGTCGGCAAGGGTTATGCGTCGCGCGGCGACATGGTCGTGCTGACCGTCGGCGAGCCGATGGGCCAGGCCGGCGGCACCAATACGCTGAAGATCGTGCGCGTCGGCGAGCCGTATTGACCGGCGGTACTGGCCGACTGGCGCAGGCTTGATCGAGCGAAGCAGGCTGGCCGACAGGTATGCGGCTTGCTTCGCTTTCTGATCGCCCAAAAGATGCCGGCGGCAAAAGAATTCGTTTCAATCTAAGGAGTACAGCATGCCTCTCGTATCAATGCGTCAACTGCTGGACCACGCCGCTGAAAACGGCTACGGCCTTCCGGCATTCAACGTGAACAACCTGGAGCAGGTGCAGGCGATCATGGCGGCGGCCGACAAGGTCAACGCTCCGGTCATCATGCAGGCATCGGCCGGCGCGCGTAAGTACGCGGGCGAAGCGTTCCTGCGCCATCTGATCGAAGCAGCGGTCGAGTCCTATCCGCACATTCCCGTCGTGATGCATCAGGACCACGGCCAGTCGCCGGCGGTCTGCATGGCGGCGATCCGCAGCGGCTTCACCAGCGTGATGATGGACGGCTCGCTGGAAGCCGACGGCAAAACCGTCGCTTCGTACGAGTACAACGTCGAAGTGTCGCGCAAGGTGGTGGAAGCGGCGCACTCGATCGGCGTGACGGTCGAAGCCGAACTCGGTGTGCTGGGCTCGCTGGAAACCATGAAGGGCGACAAGGAAGACGGCCACGGCGCGGAAGGCACGATGACCCGCGAGCAATTGCTGACCGACCCGGAGCAGGCCGCCGACTTCGTCAAGCTCACGCAATGCGACGCGCTGGCCATCGCCATCGGCACCTCGCACGGCGCGTACAAGTTCAGCAAGAAGCCGACGGGCGATATTCTGTCGATCCAGCGCATCAAGGAAATTCACCAGCGCATTCCGAACACGCACCTGGTGATGCACGGTTCGTCGTCGGTGCCGCAGGAACTGCTGGCCGAGATCCGCGAATTCGGCGGCGACATGAAGGAAACCTACGGCGTGCCCGTCGAGGAAATCCAGGAAGGCATCAAGCACGGCGTGCGCAAGGTCAATATCGACACCGACCTGCGTCTCGCGATCACCGGCGCGATTCGCCGCTACATGGCGACCAATCCGGGCAAGTTCGATCCGCGCGATTATCTGAAGCCGGCGCGCGAAGCCGCGATGAAGATTTGTATCGAGCGCTACACGCAATTCGGCTGCGAAGGCCAGGCCGGCAAGATCAAGCCGGTTTCGCTTGATAAAATCGCGGAGAAGTACAAGTCGGGCGAACTCGCGCAAGTCGTCCGCTAAGCTCCCGTTAAGCTCGCGGTTGCGTCATTTTTTGCTGTGCGCCTGGCCGTTTGGCCAGGTTGTCGTCAGATCGCCGTTCCCGCATCATCCGGGGAACGGCGTTTCCCTTTTGTTCCGCTCACACTTTTTGCCTCACTTTTAGCGAACCACGACGATGTCTACCCTTTACGAATCCACGCTCCGCTCGCTGCCGCTGCTCGGCCGCGGTAAAGTCCGCGACAACTATGCGGTGGGCAACGACCAGTTGCTGATCGTCACGACCGACCGTCTGTCGGCGTTCGACGTCATCATGGGCGAGCCGATTCCGAACAAGGGTCGCGTGCTCAACGAAATGGCCAACTTCTGGTTCGAGAAGCTCAAGCACGTCGTGCCGAATCACCTGACGGGCGTGGCGCCCGAGTCGGTCGTGGCGGCTGACGAAGTCGAGCAGGTCAAGGGCCGCGCGGTGGTCGTCAAGCGCCTGGAGCCGATTCTCGTCGAAGCCGTGGTGCGCGGTTATCTGGCCGGCAGCGGCTGGAAGGACTACCAGGCCACCGGTTCGGTGTGCGGCGTGGAATTGCCGCCGGGCCTGCAAAACGCGCAGAAGCTGCCTGAGCCGATTTTCACGCCGGCAGCGAAGGCCGAAATGGGGCATCACGACGAAAACATCACCTACAACGAGATGGAACGCCGCATCGGCACCGAACTGTCGGCCACGATCCGCGACATCTCGATCCGGCTGTACAAGGAAGCCGCTGACTATGCGGCGACGCGCGGCATCATCATCGCGGATACGAAGTTCGAGTTCGGTCTGGACAACCACGGCAAGCTGTACCTGATGGACGAGGCGCTCACCGCCGATTCGTCGCGCTTCTGGCCGGCCGACCAGTATCAGGTTGGCACGAATCCGCCGTCGTTCGACAAGCAGTTCGTGCGCGACTGGCTTGAAACGCAAGACTGGGCGAAAGAGCCGCCCGCGCCGAAGCTGCCGGACGACGTGGTCCAGAAGACGGGCGAAAAATACCAGGAAGCGCTCGAACGTCTGACCGGGCACAAGCTCGCCTGACCGCTTCCGACCCGCCAACCCGTAGCAGCGAAGCCGCAAGAGGAAAGCCGCAAGATGAGTGAAGCACAGACCGCCCATACGCATGGCGCGCCGGTTGTCGGCGTGCTGATGGGCTCCAGCTCCGACTGGGAAGTGATGAAGAACGCCGTCGCGATTCTGCAGGAATTCGGCGTGCCGTACGAAGCGAAGGTCGTCTCCGCGCACCGCATGCCGGACGAAATGTTCGCCTATGCTGAAAGCGCGCGCGAGCGCGGCATCCGCGCGATCATCGCGGGTGCGGGCGGCGCGGCGCATCTGCCGGGCATGCTGGCCGCCAAGACCACGGTGCCGGTGCTCGGCGTGCCGGTGGCGAGCAAGTACCTGAAGGGCGTCGACTCGTTGCATTCGATCGTGCAGATGCCCAAGGGCGTGCCTGTCGCGACCTTTGCGATCGGCGAGGCGGGCGCGGCGAATGCAGCGCTCTTCGCCGTGTCGATCCTGAGCGGCACGAGCGCGGAATACGCGGAGAAGCTGGCGGCGTTCCGCGTGCGCCAGAACCAGGCGGCTCACGCGATGGTGCTGCCGGCGCTGTGAGCGCCAACTGACCAGCGACTGCTACACGACGTCCCCTGTCCGACCTACCCGCCGGGCGCTTGCCACTGCTGAACCGCATGCACGCCCGGCCGCGACCGACCACCAAGATGAACCCAGACAACACACCGGTTTCACCGATTCTGCCAGGCGCATGGCTTGGCATGGTCGGTGGCGGCCAGCTCGGCCGCATGTTCTGCTTTGCCGCACAGGCCATGGGCTACCGCGTCGCCGTGCTCGATCCGGACGAAAACAGCCCGGCAGGCTCGGTCGCCGACCGCCATCTGCGCGCGGCTTACGACGACGAAGCGTCGTTGACCGAACTCGCGCGGCTGTGCGCGGCGGTCTCCACTGAATTCGAGAACGTCCCGGCCGCAAGCCTCGACTTCCTCGCGAAGACCACGTTCGTCAGCCCCGCCGGCCGCTGCGTGGCCGTCGCACAGGACCGCATCGCCGAGAAGCGCTTTATCGCGTCGTCGGGCGTGGCGGTCGCGCCGCATGTCGTGATCGAATCATCGGACGCGCTCGCCGCAATGGACGATGCACAGCTCGACGCCGTGCTGCCCGGCATCGTCAAAACGGCGCGCATGGGCTACGACGGCAAAGGCCAGATCCGCGTGCGCAATGCCGAGGAAGTGCGCGAGGCGCACGCGTCGCTCGGCGGCGTGCCGTGCGTGCTCGAAAAGCGTTTGCCGCTCAAGTTCGAAGTCTCCGCATTGATAGCGCGCGGCTCGAGCGGCACGTCGGCCGTCTATCCGCTCGCGCAGAACACGCACCGCGACGGCGTGCTGTCGCACACCATCGTGCCGGCGCCGGACGCGAGCGCGACGCTTGTCCAGCAGGCGCAACAGGCCGCGCTGCAAATCGCCGACAAGCTCGGCTATGTCGGCGTGCTGTGCGTCGAATTCTTCATTCTCGAAGACGGTTCGCTGGTGGCCAACGAAATGGCGCCGCGTCCGCACAACTCGGGGCACTACACCGTCGACGCCTGCGCGACCAGCCAGTTCGAACAGCAAGTGCGCGCGATGACCGGCATGCCGCTCGGCGACACGCGTCAGCATTCGCCGGCCGTCATGCTGAACATTCTCGGCGACGTGTGGTTCCCAAGCGGGCCTAAGGGCGCGTCGGTCACGCCGCCCTGGCACGAGGTGGCGGCGATGCCGGCCGCCCGCCTGCATCTGTACGGCAAGGAAGAAGCGCGTTGCGGCCGCAAGATGGGCCACGTGAACTTCACTGCCGCGACGCTCGAAGAAGCGCGCACGGCGGCACGCGATTGCGCGCGCCTTCTGCATATCCCCACGAGCTGACGCGCGCGCCATGCCCGATCCACAGACACCCGGCCAGGCCGGCCATTCCGACCAATCCGGCGAAGGCGCCGCGAACGCGCTGCCTGTCAGCGCCGCGCAGATCGAGCATGCGGCGGCGCTGCTCGACGCGGGCGGTCTCGTCGCGTTTCCGACGGAGACGGTCTATGGCCTCGGCGGCGACGCGGAAAATCCCGACGCCGTCGCGCGCATCTACGCGGCAAAGGGCCGGCCGGCCAATCATCCGGTGATCGTGCATCTCGCGCCGCAGGGCGATCCGAACTATTGGGTCGAGCACTTGCCGCAAGAGGCGCAGCGTCTGATCGACGCCTTCTGGCCGGGGCCGCTCACGCTGATTCTGAAGCGCGCGGCGCGCATCCCGGCGGCCGTCAGCGGCGGGCAGGATTCCGTTGGCTTGCGCTGTCCGTCGCATCCTGTGGCGCAGGCGCTGCTCGAAGCGTTCAGCTCGTTGCGCGCCGGGCACGGCGGCGTGGCGGCGCCGTCGGCGAATCGTTTTGGGCATGTGAGCCCGACCACCGCGCAGCATGTGCGCGACGAGTTCGGCAGTGCGATTCATGTGCTCGACGGCGGCGCGTCCGACGTCGGCATCGAGTCGACCATTGTGGATTTGTCGCGCGGATTCCCCGCGTTGCTGAGGCCGGGCCGGGTCACGCCGCAAGACATCGCCGATGTGCTCGGCGAAGCGCCGCGCCTGCCCGATGGTTCCGACGCCACCGCGCCACGTGCTTCCGGCACGCTGAAGGCGCATTACGCGCCGCGCACGCCGCTCGCATTGCTGCCGTTCAATGCGCTCGAGCCGTTGCTCGCCGCGCGCGCAGCCGGCGAGCGCGTTGCGCTCGTCGCGCGGGCATCGCGAGCGGGGCATTGGGCCGACGCCGAGGGCGTGCACTTCATCGCCGCGCCGGAAGATCCGCATGTCTATGCACGCGAGCTGTACGGCTTGCTGCGCGCGCTGGATCGCGCGAACGTCGCGCGTATTCTGATTGAGAAGCTGCCTGATACGATCGAATGGATCGCCGTGAACGATCGGCTCGGCCGCGCCGCGGCCGCGTTCGAGGCGCAAGGGCACTGAGTTTTGCTTTGCTGTCGCTTCGCAAGCGCTTGATCGAAGCCGCAATAAACACGCAATAAAAAAACGCCTGGCTACTCAATCGACAGAATCGATAAGCCAGGCGTTGCTCAATCCTTCCTTCGCGGAAAGCGACCGCGCGCCGCGCGGCCGAACTCCACTCACTCCACTTACTTACCCAGTCCCGTCGCCGCGATCTGCTGCTGAACGTACTGCGCGAACAGCGCGTGCATGTGCGAGCTCGGGTGAACCGTGTCCGCGAACATGTAGGTCTGATCCGCGCCGGCCACCGTGTACGTCTGCGGCGAGCAGAACAGCGAAGAGCCGAACTGCGCGCCGTACTGCTCCGGCGTCAGCCCGTTCGTCGCGCTCGGATTGGCGCGGGCGTAAGCGGTTGCGTTGGTCTGCATCGCGGTAAGGTTGCAGGCCGTGCCGGTGTTCGACACCGTGAAGCCGAGCGCCTTGTAGTTCGGCAACTGCTGATCCTGCCAGGTGAACGCATCGACCACGATCACCTTGCCCGTTCCGAGCAGACCGAGCGCCGTGAGGTTCTGCACGAACAGATAGTTATACGCCGCGGAGATTCCCGACAGCAGCGCGGCCGAGCCCGGCGTGCTCGCGTTGGCCGCGACGCCGAGCGGCGTATTGCCGATGTCCGGCACCGTCGACACCACGACGTGCGTCGCGCCCGCGTTGACGATGGTCTTGACTTGCGCGGCGAGCTGGCTGGCAGCCTGAGCAACCTGGGGATTGGACAATTGCTGCAGATAGCCGACGATGAACGCAACCTGGCCCGCCTGCGTATTCGGCAGCTTGCCTGCCTGCACGAGCAACGGGAACTGCGTCTGCAGCGCGGCGCCGAGCGCCGTGAGATTCGCGGTGTTTTCGGCGAACTGGAAGATGTCGTTCGCGCCGCCGTTCACGAGCACGAGCTGGTTCGCATTGAAGCTCGTATGGGCGCTCAGGTAGTTCTGCACCTGACCCACGATAGGCACGGTCGTGGCCGCCATATTGTTCGGCGCCCAGCCTTTGCCTTGAGCATTGACGACGTCCGAGCCGCCCTGGGCGTAACCGAAGCCGCCTGCCGCGGCGAGCGGCTTACCGAAGCCGCCGAGGTAGGCGGGCTTCAACGTGTCGCCGTAATACTCGGCGACTTTTTGCGTCCACACTTCGCCGGGGTTGGTCGTGAAGCGGCCGCCGCCGAAGCTCCCCTGGATGACCGGCGCATACGTGCCGACGTCCGACAGGCTGTCGCCGAACGAGACCACCTGCAGCTTGACGCCGCCTGCCGGCGTGCTGCTGCTGGCGTTGTTGTTGTCATCGCCGCCACCGCCGCAAGCGGCGAGCAGCGCAAACGCGGCGCTGGCTACGGCAATTTGCGTGACGCGCAACCAATCCTGTTTCCTCGATGCTGTTTGCTTCATGTTGGCTACATCTCCTCGTATGTTTGGCCCTTGCGCCATGTATTGCAGGCCGCGTCCGCCGCGTCGGCGGCGTGACGACAGCTTACAGAATCTTCCAGGGTCTGCGTCGTGCTGATAACGCGGCCTTGTTGTTGTTTTCGTTGTCGTTGAGCGTTGTGTGGGCCGTTGAAGCAGCCATGCGCCGCGCATGATAATCGGCGGCCCACGCGGGCGGCGCGAACAGCGCGCGCAGCTTGTCGGGCACACTGCGCGCGCTCGCGAAGTCGCGCGCCATCGACGCCCATTCGTGAAACGTCGCCCTCAGCGGGTTGTAGGTATGAAGCGGCTCGACGATGCCGTAGACCGGCGGCTCGCGCGGGTCTTCGTCGACGTAACTGCCGAACAGCCGGTCCCAGATCACCAGCACGCCCGCATAGTTGCGGTCGATATAGCGGTCGTTGCGCGCGTGATGCACGCGATGAATCGACGGCGTGTTGAACACGTATTCGATCCACGCAAACTTGCCGCCGATCTTGCCGATCGCCTGCGTATGCACGAAAAACTGGAAGCCGAGATTGATCAGCACGATCGCCACGATCTGCTTCGGCGGAAAGCCGAGCACGGCAAGCGGAATCCAGAAGAGCCACATGCCCGCAACCGGATACATGAGGCTCTGCCGGAACGCGGTCGAAAAATTCATCCGCTCCGACGAGTGATGTACGACATGCGCGGCCCACAACCAGCGCACGCGATGACTGCAACGGTGAAACACGTAGTAGAGCAGATCCTGCGCGACGAACAGCAGCGCAAACGAGAGCCAGCCCGCTTGCCAGATGTGGACGCGGTAGTGATCGTAGAAGAACGCATAGACGGGGAGAATCGCGAGCCACGCGAGCTTGTCGGCGGCTTGCTGCATGAGCGCGAGCGCCGCATTGCAGAGCGTGTCGCGCCAGCTATAGAGCCGTGCGCCGGGGCGCGTTCGCCGCAGGTGCCACGCCTCCCAGCCGATACATGCGAGAAAGACTGGCGCCATGGCGAGCAGCAGCAATTCGGCATCGAATTGCATGGTGTCTTCCTCCGTGGTCCCTTGCCGCCGCGTGACATGCCGCGGTGTTCTGTCGTGGGTTGTTGTTATGGTTCGGGCGTGACATGCGGCCCGAACACTGCCCGACAGCGTACACGGTTACGCGCGTGGCGCGCGTGGCCTTCGCTAGAAGGAATCCTCAATGGGCGCCGCGCGTGCGCGGGTTTTTCCTGGGCTTGCCGCGCGGTGCCGCGCTCGCCGGTTCGGCGGCGGGCGCGGAGATTTTGCTGAAGCCCGTGGCCGGTCCTTGATAAACCCATTCGAGCAGCGCGTCGTGCGCCGCGCGCGCGGCTTCCGAATGCGGATCGTTGATGAAGCTCACCACGACATAGCTGTTGCCGTCCGCGGATGCCACATAGCCCGCGATCGCGCGCACGTCGCGCAAGGTGCCGGTCTTGATCTGCGCGTTGCCGCCCGCGCCCTGGTTGGTCAGGCGGTTGCGCATCGTGCCGTCGACACCCGCAATCGGCAGCGACTGCACGAACACCTGCGCCACCGGACTTGCGTTCGCCCGTTGCAGCAAATCGGCGAGCGAGAGCGCCGTGATGTGCTCGTCACGCGAGAGGCCCGAGCCGTTGTCGAGCGTCAGATATTCCATGTCGATGCTGTCGCGCCGCAGGAAGGCCTCGATCGCGCGGGCCGATTTGGCGGTCGTGGCGGGCGGCTTTTCTTCAGCCGCGCCGATCGACAGGAACAGGTTGCGCGCCATCGTGTTGTTGCTGAACTTGTTGATGTCGCGCACGACGTCCGACAGTATCGGCCCCTGATGCGTGGCGACGAGCTTCGCGCCGACGGGGACCGCCCCTTCGCGTGTCGTGCCGCTGAACGTGCCGCCGGTTTGCTGCCACAGCGCAAGGAAGCCGCCCGCGAAGAACGCCGAATGATCGAGCACCGCGACGTTGATCGTGCGCGGGCCGCAGCGCACCGAATAGTCGCCGGCGAACGACGCGACGACCGTGCCGTTCGGCGTCGGCGTGACGGTGGGCGAGACGGAAGCCGCTTCGCCGCGGCACGGGCCGTTGACCGCGCGCATCTGATTGTCGATCTGCAACTGCGCGAGGGCGGGCAGGACGTCGATTGCGACGGTGCCGTCCGGCGAAGGCGTCAGCGTGAACGACAGCGACTTGAACGCGTACAGCAGCGGATCGGGACCGACGTTGTACGGCGCGTTGGCGTCGTCGTCGAAGGCGGGCAGGTCGCGCGTCGACGGATCGAAGTAGCGCTTGTCGAGCACGAGCGCGCCGTCGATGCCGCGAATCCCGGCCTTGTGGATCTTCTCCACGAGGTCGATCAGTTCCTCGGGCACGAGCTTCGGGTCGCCCGTGCCCTGAATGTACAGATTGCCGTGCAGCACGCCGTTGGCGTCGAGCGTGCCGTCGCTATAGGCGCTCGTGCGCCAGCGGTAGTCGGGGCCGAGAATGGACAGGCCGGCGTAAGTGGTGACCAGCTTCATCGTCGATGCCGGCATCATCGGCTTGCCGGCGTTCAACGCGACGATCGGCGTGCGGTCGCCGACTTTCTCGACGACCACGCTGATCGACGACAACGGTACGTGCGCGCGCTGCAAGCCGATCATGACGGACTGCGGCAACACGGTGCTGACGTTCACGCTCGGATGCGTGGCCTTGACGCGCGCCTCGGCGG
Source organism: Paraburkholderia sp. OAS925 (assembly GCF_040543975.1). Classification (NCBI taxonomy): domain Bacteria; kingdom Pseudomonadati; phylum Pseudomonadota; class Betaproteobacteria; order Burkholderiales; family Burkholderiaceae; genus Paraburkholderia; species Paraburkholderia sp. OAS925. The sequence goes on along the minus strand of NZ_JBEUNO010000001.1, from coordinate 3,846,562 downwards.
CGAGCGGCAACGATGCGGAGCCGACGAGCGCCGCGCAGACGAACAGCCACGCCGCGTTCGCGCGCGTCACAACGCGGCGTGGCGGTATTGAAGGCGGCGTCGAAACCGAAGCGTCAGCCGAACAGGCGATGAAAGCGATGAAAGCGGAACTCAGGCGCGAACGCAGCGCCGCGTAATGAAAACGGCGTGCGACGGAAGAGATGAAAGCGTGCGTCATGAACGGGCGAGAAAGCAAAATGTCAGGGCGTTGTGCGACGCAAAGCGCCCATTGTAGTGACATGCGTGCAGCCTGCGGCGAAAAATGCGTCGTCGGGCGCGCAGTGCGAAGCGGGCGCTAGAATGCGGCATCATCGAATGTTGAGGAATGTGACCATGCGCATCTTGCTAGTCGAAGACGACCGGATGATTGCCGAAGGCGTGCGCAAGGCGCTGCGCGGCGAAGGCTTCGCGGTCGACTGGGTGGAAGACGGCGAAGCGGCGCTCAGCGCGGCGTCGAGCCAGCCCTACGATCTCGTGCTGCTCGACCTCGGCCTGCCCAAGCGCGACGGTCTCGACGTGTTGCGCACGCTGCGTGCGCGCGGCCACGCGTTGCCGGTGCTGATCGTCACCGCGCGCGATGCGGTGGCCGACCGCGTGAAGGGCCTCGACGCCGGCGCAGACGATTACCTCGTCAAGCCGTTCGATCTCGACGAACTCGGCGCGCGCATGCGGGCGCTGATTCGCCGCCAGTCGGGACGCAGCGATTCGACCATCCGCCACGGCAATCTGACGCTCGATCCCGCGTCGCATCAGGTCACGCTCGACGGCGCGCCGGTCGCGTTGTCGGCGCGCGAATTTGCCTTGCTCGAAGCGCTGCTCGCGCGGCCAGGCGCGGTGCTGTCGAAGAGCCAGCTCGAGGAAAAAATGTACGGCTGGGGCGAGGAGATCGGCAGCAATACGGTCGAGGTCTACATTCACGCGCTGCGCAAGAAACTCGGCGCGGAGCTGATCCGCAACGTGCGCGGCCTCGGCTACATGATCGCGAAGGAAGCCTGAGCCGATGCGATCCATCCGCCGTCAATTGCTGGTCTGGCTGCTTGCGCTCGTGCTGCTCGGCGTCGGCATCGCGGGCTGGCTGATCTATCGCCAGGCGCTTGCCGAAGCCAACGAACTGTTCGATTACCAGCTGGAGCAGATCGCGGCGGCGTTGCCCGCCGAACCGTTCTCGCAAGTGCTCGGCTCGCGCGATACCGGCGACGAAGGCATCGTGCTGCAAATCTGGAACCGCAACGGCGTGCTGATGTACTACTCGCGTCCGCGTGCGCCGCTCGCGCCGCGCGCCGAACTCGGCTTCTCGACCGAGCACACGGAACGCGGCGAGTGGCGCGTGTATGGCGCGATCGTCGGCGATAACGTCGTGCAGCTGGCGCAGCCGCTCTCGGTGCGCAACCGCCTTGCCGCCGACGTCGCGTTGCGCACGCTGTGGCCGCTGATCGTGCTGTTGCCGGTGCTCGGGCTCGCGGTGTGGGTCATCATCGGACGCGGGCTGCGTCCTTTGCGGCGCGTGACGAGCGCGCTCGACACGCGGCATCCCGAGGCGCTCGATCCGTTGCCCGATCAACGTCTGCCGCTCGAAGTGCAGCCGCTCGTTCGCGCGCTCAACGGGTTGTTGCAGCGGCTCGCCACCGCGCTCGATATCCAGAAGGCTTTCGTCGCCGATGCGGCGCACGAACTGCGCACGCCGCTCGCCGCCGTGCAGATTCAGGCGCAACTGGTGTCGCGTGCAAAAGACGACGCCGCGCGCGGCGAAGCGCTCGCCGATCTTCAAGCCGGCGTGACGCGCGCCACGCGCCTCGCCGAGCAACTGCTCGCGCTCGCGCGCTCGGAGCCGGACGGCCTTGCCGCGACCGATGCAATCGACTTGCGCGCGCTCCTCTCGGACTGCGTGCTCGCGTATGCGCCCCTTGCGCAGGATCGCGGCGTCGATCTCGGCATCGAGGCGAGCGAGTCGGCCACGGTGATCGGCGACCCCGAATCGCTGCGCGTGATGTTCAACAATCTCGTGGACAACGCAACCAAGTACACGCCGCGAGGCGGGCGCGTCGACGTGAGCCTGCATGTGGAAGGCGGGCATCCGGTCGTGCGTATCGCCGACAGCGGACCGGGCATCGAGCCGGCAGAACGCGAGCGCGTGTTCAACCGTTTCTACCGCGCGGGCGCCGGCGAAAATCGCGTGCGTACCGACGTGGCCGGCAGCGGATTGGGCCTCGCGATCGTGCGGCGCATCGCGACCCAGCATCAGGCGGCGATATCGCTCGACGAATCGCCGGCGGGTGGGCTCCAGGTCACAGTGCGCTTCTAGGCGACAAGGTTTCAACTTCCTTTCTAAAGAAAAGCCCCTGAAACAAGGGCTAAACTAGTCGAACGCGATCTGTCGCTGCTTAAGTCTCCTTTAAGCGATAACGCTTACGCTTCCTGACATCCAAGTTTCTTTCTCCAGTCAGGAGCACACAATGAACGCGAAAACCTTGTCCCGCAGCGCCGTCGCGGCTGCTGTCGCCGTAGCGCTTTCCGCCGGCTATGTGGCGGGCCATCGCGACGTGCCGGCGCCGCAGGTCATCACGCCGGCGCAAGCCGCGATGATGCCCGCCGAAGCCGCTGCGAAAACCGGCATTCCCGATTTCTCCGGTCTCGTCGAAACCTACGGGCCGGCCGTCGTCAACATCAGCGCGAAGCATGTCGTGAAGCGCGCGGCGCTGCGCGGCAACGGTGGCAATGGCGGCAACCAGTTGCCGATCGATCCGAGCGACCCGTTTTATCAGTTCTACAAGCACTTCTTCGGCGGCATGCCGGGCATGCAAGGCGGCGACGGCGGCGATGTGCCCGATCAGCCGAGCGCGAGCCTCGGCTCGGGCTTCATCGTCAGCAGCGACGGTTATATTCTGACCAACGCGCATGTGGTGGACGGCGCCAACGTCGTCACTGTGAAGCTCACCGACAAGCGCGAATTCAAGGCCAAGGTGGTCGGCGCCGACAAGCAGTCCGACGTGGCCGTGCTGAAGATCGATGCGGGCAATCTGCCCACGGTCAAGATCGGCGATCCGCGTCAGAGCAAGGTCGGGCAGTGGGTCGTCGCCATCGGCTCGCCGTATGGTTTCGACAATACGGTGACCTCGGGCATCATCAGCGCGAAGTCGCGTTCGCTGCCGAACGAAAACTACACGCCGTTTATCCAGACCGACGTGCCGGTGAATCCGGGCAATTCGGGCGGGCCGCTCTTTAATCTGCAGGGCGAAGTGATCGGCATCAATTCGATGATCTACTCGCAGACGGGCGGCTTCCAGGGGCTTTCGTTCGCAATCCCGATCAACGAGGCGATCAAGGTTAAGGACGACATCGTCAAGACCGGTCACGTGAGCCGTGGACGCCTCGGCGTCGCGGTGCAGGGCATGAACCAGACGCTGGCGAACTCGTTCGGCATGCAGAAGCCGCAAGGCGCGCTCGTCAGTTCCGTCGATCCGGGCGGCCCCGCCGCAAAGGCCGGCTTGCAGCCGGGCGACGTGATTCTCTCGGTGAACGGCGAGCCGGTGACGGATTCGTCGGCGCTGCCCTCGCAGATCGCCGGTCTCGCGCCTGGCAGCACGGCCGCGGTTCAAGTGTGGCGCGACAAGGGCACGAAGGATCTGAAGGTGACGATCGGCTCGTTGTCCGACAGCAAGGTCGCTTCCGACAAGGCCGATCAGCCGACGCAGTTGCAAGGGCGTCTGGGCGTCGCCGTGCGTCCGCTGACGCCGGAAGAAAAGAGCAGCGCTGCGATCTCGCACGGGCTCTTGGTGCAGCAGTCGGGCGGCGCGGCGGAAAGCGCGGGCATCCAGCCGGGCGACGTGATTCTCGCGGTCAACGGCCGGCCCGTCGCGAGCGTCGATCAGTTGAAGCAGATGGTTGCGGGCGCAGGCAATAGCATCGCGCTGCTGATCCAGCGCGACAACGCGCAGATCTTCGTGCCGGTGGACCTCGGCTGATCGACGGCGCAGGCCGAGTTCCGATCTGACGTATCGCATGAAGTAAGGCTTGCCGGTCTGTTTGCAGTTACTGCACACAGACCGGCATTTTTGTTTTCAGGGCTGAAGCCGCGAGGCGGCGCTTTGCGGCAGGGGGCGTGCACGGCGGCGGTTTGCCGGCCCGGCGAGCGGCCGCGTGGCACGCGGGTTGCGTCCATCCTTGATCCGGCCTCATCGACGGGTGCCGGACGAAGGATGTCAATAAGGAGCAAACCGATGAAAAACCAACGCACTCAGCGAAAGATCGTAGCCGCCGCGGCCAGCGTGGCGCTCACTCTCGGTCTGGTGGGCGGCGCGTACGCGCAGCAGGCGAGCGACGTAACCGGTGGCACCACCACCGACCAGACGAGCGCAGGCAACGTCAACGGCGGAGGTCTGCCGCAAATCCAGCAGCAAGGCGACGTGTCGTTCGTCTCGGGCGGCGTCGGTCTCGACGAGTCGAAGGCGCTGCAGCAGGCGCAAAGCCAGTGGCCGCTGTCGCTGCGCTTCACGGGGCCAGGCTCGGACTTTCTCGCCGACGTCCATGTGCGGATCGTCGACGCGCATAACGGCGAGGTGTTGAGCACGACGTCGCGCGGTCCGTACATGCTCGTGAAGCTGCGGCCGGGCCGCTACACGGTGCATGCGGCCTACAAGGACCGCGACCAGTCGAAGGCCCTGACGGTCCCGGCGAAGGGCACGGCGAAAGCGGCGTTCTACTGGAACACCCAGTAAACCCGAGGCTGACGGGGTATCCGCATGGACGCCGCGCAATCGTGAGAACTTTGACAGATAATGAAGCCACGGGCCTGTCCCGTGGCTTTGCTGTTTGCACGACCGCACACTTTCACGGAGCCGAGACATGAGCGATGCCTTGACACCCCACGGAAGCCGGGACAAGTCCGCCGGCGGACATGCCATCGCGATCACCGGCAACGATCACCGCGTCCGCGTGATCCACGGCGGCGTGACGATGGCCGACACGCACGCCGCGCTGACACTCAGCGAGACCGGCCTGCCCGACGTGTTCTACTTTCCGCGCGAAGACGTGAACATGGCGCGGCTCGAGCGCTCGACGCACACCACGCACTGCCCGTTCAAGGGCGACGCGTCGTACTTTCATCTGCGCACCGAAGACGGCCTGATCGAAAACGCCGTATGGAGTTACGAGACGCCGTTCGAGCAGGCGGGCCGAATCAAGGGCTATCTCGCGTTTTACTCATCGCGCGTCGACCGCATCGATCAGACGTCCTGATCGGCTGTCGCGCGTTCGTCGGGAGGCTGGGATGGAACTGAACGACGCGTTGCGGATTCCACTTGCGCCGTCCGATGTCTGGGACGCGTTGCAAGACCTCGCGCTCCTGCGCGCCAGCCTCGATAACTGCGAGTCGTTCACGCGCTTTGCGCACGGCGAATACGCGCTGACCATGACGGTTCCGCTCGGGCCGCTGCGCGCGCGTTACGAAGTTCGCGCGCACGTCGCCGGCCAGGATTCGGGCCCCGCCGATGCGGAACGCCGCACCATCAACTTCAAGGCGCGCGCCGACGGTGTCGGGTCGCTGCGCGGACAGATCGAAGTGCGGCTGCGCGCGGAAGAGGGCGCGGCGGGCGGTCGCGAGCGCGGCACGCGGATCGACTACACGATCTGGGCGACGTCGTCGGGACCGCTCGCGCAATTGCCCACGCGTCAACTCGAAAACGCGCTGCGTCAACTCGCCGACGATTTCTTCGCCGAATTCAGCGCGGTCGTGTGCGCGAAGCACGGCCAGGGTCCGAATCGCGCGCGCGGTTCGGCGGCGCGTCGCCAGCATGTGTTTTTGCGGCCGATCACGTTGGGCGGCATCGCGCGGCGCACTCGCGGTGAAGACGGCGGCGCGCTCGGCGGACGGGCGGCGAGCGTATCGCACAGCGTCTCGCATCACGAACCGACGCCGCATGCCGTGCCGAACTGGGCGTGGGCGGCGATGATTTTTCTTGTCGCGTTGTTGTTGTATGTCGCGCGGTGGATTAGTGAGCGGTGAGGGCGAATTGCGCCGCGCTGACGTTGGCGTGTGACGCGCAACCCATGACGACGACTGTCGCGCCGGCGCGACTACGAAATCGCGGTGCGTGCCTACGAAAGGACGTCGTTCCGGGCCGCGCTTGGTCTTGTCGCGCGCTCGTTGCCGGGCGGGGGTTGCTTTCTCGCTGAGCGCCTGATACGTCGCGAGCTTCGCCCATCGCGCCACTCGCATCGGCTACACAGCGTCACGCACCGCGAAACTCCCTTCGCCACGCCGACGGCGACCTGCGAAACGCGTCCGCGAAATGCTGGCGCAGCGATGCCGCCGACCCAAACCCGGCCATGCCCGCGATCGCCTCCACCGACTCATCCGTGCTCTCGAGCAACTGCTGCGCGCGCCCGAGCCGCTGCGCGAGCAGCCATGCGCCGACAGTCGTGCCCGTGGCGAGCCTGAAGCGCCGCGTGAAAGTGCGGCGGCTCATCAGCGTGCGCGCCGCGAGGCTGTCGAGCGTATGCGGCGCGTCGAGATTGCCGCGCACCCAGTCGAGCAGGCCCGACAGCCGGTCTTCGCGGATGTTCGGCGGCACTGGCTGCTGAATGTATTGCGCCTGCCCGCCTTGCCGATGCGGCGACACCACCAGCCGGCGCGCGACGAAGTTCGCCACTTCCGCGCCGCACATCTTGCGCAGCACATGCAGGCAGCAATCGAGTCCCGCCGCCGTTCCTGCCGATGTCAGCACGTTGCCGTCGTCAACATACAGCACGTCGCGGTCGAGCCTCACGCGCGGGTAGCGGCGCGCGAAGTCGTCGGCCCACGCCCAGTGCGTCGACGCCGGGCGCTCGTCGAGAATGCCGGCCGCGGCCAGCACGAACGCGCCGAGGCATAGTCCTACGAGTTGCGCGCCGCGCGCATGGGCCGCGCGCAGCGCGTCGAGCAAGGCCGCGGGCGGCGGCTCGTCGGGATCGCGCCAGCTCGGCACGATGATCGTGTGGGCTTCGGCCAGCGCTTCGAGGCCATGCGTGACGGCGATCGAGAAACCCGCGGTCGTCGTCAGCGGGCCGGTTTCGGCCGCGCACACGCGAAAATCGAAATGCGGCACGGCGCCGCTGCGGTCCTCGCCAAAAACCACGCACGGCACCGCGAGGTGAAATGGACTGATGCGGTCGAAGGCGATCACCGCGACGATGTGCGCGTGCTGTGGATCGGACGAAGCGGCCAGCGCAGCCGATGCGGCGGATGCAGCCATGAGTCGGGCACCTGGTGGAATGACAACGTCGGTGGGAAAAGCAATGGCCCGATTCTAGCGAAGATTGTCAAACGGGCCGCTGTTGTCGAAGGCGCGGTGGAGGAACAATGCGTCATCGCCGCTGCCGTTGCGGCTTGCAGCCCGGTCTTCCGCGCTCGCAGCAACGGCGGCGCGCGACCTCGATCAACATCCACAGGAGTCTTGCCATGACCAGCCCGCGCCGCGCGCTCATCGTCATCGACGTGCAGAACGAATACGTGAGCGGCGATCTGCCGATCGAATTTCCGGAGGTGCAAAGCTCGCTCGCCAACATCGGCCGCGCGATGGATGCGGCGCGCGCGGCCGGCGTGCCGGTCGTCGTCGTGCAGAATTTCGCGCCGGGCGGCTCGCCGATCTTCGCGCGCGGCAGCGACGGCGCGGAACTGCACCCGGTGGTCGCCTCGCGCGAGCACGATCACTACGTGGAAAAGTCGCTGCCGAGCGCCTTCACCGGCACGGATCTCGCCGAGTGGCTGACCGCGCGTCAGATCGACACGCTGACGGTCGCCGGCTACATGACGCACAACTGCGATGCGTCGACGATCAACCACGCGGTCCACGCCGGGCTCACGGTCGAGTTTCTGCACGATGCAACGGGCTCGGTCCCATACGAAAACAGCGCGGGCTTTGCGAGCGCAGAGGACATCCACCGGGTATTTTGCGTGGTGTTGCAGTCGCGCTTCGCGGCGGTCGCGAGCACGGACGAATGGCTTGCCGCGGTGAAAAGCGGCGTGCCGCTGGAACGCGGCAATATCTATGCGTCGAATCAGAAAGCGCGCAGCAGGAACCGCTGACAGCAGAGCCACGGACGCGGCTGAAAAGCCGCGACGAGCCCGAGCCGCCGACAGCCTTACGCCAACTTGCGCAGCGCCGGGCTCATGCGCAGCGCATCGAAGATGCCTTCGACCATGCGCTCGCCGAGCGCGGCGAAATCGGTCGCATCGGGCAGGAACAGCATGTCGCGCAACGATCCGCCGACAAACGCATGCACCATCGCCGCGGCCAGCTTCGTGTCGAGGTCCGCGGGCAATTGCCCCTTCGAGATCGCATTGCGCAAGCCGCCTTCGATCTTGACCAGCGCCTCGCGCATGTTGGTCTGATAGCGGACCATCACCGGTCCCATTTCCTCGACCAGCTCGCACTTCAGAAACAGAATGTCGAACACGCGGCGGCGGCGCGGATCGTTCGCGGTGTCGCGCACGCACACAATACAGATTTCCATCAGACGGCCGAGCGGATCGGGCTCGTTGGGGTCCAGCGACGCGGCCTTGAGTTCGTCGAGCGGCAGCAGCACCCGGTCGAACATCTCCGTGAACAGGTCGCTCTTGTGCGAGAAATGCCAATAGATGGCGCCGCGCGTGACGCCGGCCGCCTGCGCGATGTCCGCGAGCGACGTGCGCGATACGCCTTTTTCGAAAAACACTCTTTCTGCCGCGTCGAGAATGCTATTGCGCGTCTCCAGCGCTTCTTCCTTGGTTCGTCGCACCATGGTTATATGACCTGCCCTGATTGTGGGGTTTTCCCGAGCTTTTTTAAGTACGCCCGGTGACAATCCGTCTGCTCTTGAGTGTTTGCCGAAGCATTCTTGCCGGTCCCCGCCCTGCACGAGAAGCAACGCACTTTTACATTCATTCTTGAATGTATATATAATAGCACCCCACGATCGGATAGCCCAAGCCGTGACGACCAGTTAATATCCGTCACTGTTGCCTTTCAAAACGCTCTTTGCGTCGCGCCCGAACGGGCGGCGCCGTGCGGCATTTCCCGGTTTGGCGCATATCGCCCAGGTGCCTCGTAACTTCGGTACGTCTTCACGGGCTTCCGGTCGAGCGTCGCAAGACGCATGTGTGCGCTGCTGTCCCCGGGGTAGGGATGCGCGCACTTTTTCATTCTCAGTCATAGACAGAGGTCGCTCCATGCGCGTCGAACGGGTTCCATTCCGCTTAATCAGTGCCGCGACGGCTGCCATATTGCTGGCAGCATGCGGACCAAAACAATCTGCCCCGCCGCAACAGACGCCCGAAGTTGGCGTCGTCACCGTCCAGCCGACTACCGTACCTGTCGTCACCGAATTGCCCGGCCGCACCAGCGCCTTCCTGGTCGCGCAAGTGCGCGCGCGGGTCGACGGCATCGTGCTGCGCCGTGAGTTCACGGAAGGCGGTCAGGTCAAGGCGGGTCAACGTCTGTACAAGATCGATCCGGCGCCTTATATCGCCGCGCTGAATAACGCGAAGGCCTCGCTCGCCAAGGCGCAGGCCAACCTTGCGTCGACCACGGCGCAGGCCAGCCGCTTCAAAGTGCTGGTCGCCGCCAACGCGGTCAGCAAGCAGGACTACGACAACGCGGTGGCCGCGCAAGGCCAGGCCGCGGCCGACGTCGCCGCCGGCAAGGCCGCGGTCGAGACGGCGCAGATCAACCTCGGCTATACGGACGTCACCTCGCCGGTGACGGGCCAGGTCGGTGTATCGCAAGTCACGCCGGGCGCGTATGTGCAGGCGAGCGCCGCGACGTTGCTGGCCACCGTCCAGCAGCTCGACCCGGTCTACGTCGACCTGACGCAATCGAGCCTCGACGGTCTGAAGCTGCGCCGGGAAATTCAGGAAGGGCGTCTCAAGACGAACGGACCTGACGCAGCGAAGGTCTCGCTGATTCTCGAAGACGGCCGCACCTATTCGGAAAAGGGCAAGCTGCAGTTCACCGACGTCACGGTCGACCAGAGCACCGGTTCGGTCACCGTCCGCGCGATCTTCCAGAACAAGGACAAGGTGCTGCTGCCGGGCATGTTCGTGCGCGCGAAGATCGAGGAAGGCGTGAACGAGAACGCGCTCGTCGTGCCGCAGGTCGGTATCACGCATGACCAGAAGGGTCAGCCGACCGCGCTCGTCGTCGGCGAAGACAACAAGGTCGCGCTGCGTCAGCTTGTCACGTCGGGTACGTACGGTTCGAACTGGGTGGTCGAGAACGGGCTGAAGCCGGGCGACCGCGTGATCGTGCAGGGCACCGACAAGGCGAAGCCCGGCATGCAGGTCAAAGCCGTTGCCGCACAACTTCCCGCCTCGCCAGCCTCGGGCGCAGCCGCCCAGGGCGCGCCGGCCGCCAGCGGCGCTGCGCAGACGGCTCAACCCGCTTCCGCAGCATCGGGCGCGTAATAACAGGGAGCCCGCCACATGGCAAAGTTCTTTATTGATCGCCCGATTTTTGCATGGGTGATCGCCATCATCCTGATGCTCGCGGGCATTGCGTCGGTGTTTACATTGCCGATCGCGCAATACCCGACCATCGCACCGCCGGCTGTGCAGATCAGCGCAACCTATCCGGGCGCGTCGGCGAAGACGGTCGAAAACACCGTCACGCAGGTGATCGAGCAGTCGATGAGTGGTCTCGACCACTTGCTGTATCTGTCGTCCACTTCGGACGACTCGGGTACGGCAACCATCACGCTGACGTTCGCGGCCGGCACCAATCCTGACATCGCGCAGGTGCAGGTGCAGAACAAGCTGCAGCTCGCCACGCCGCTGTTGCCACAAGCCGTGCAGCAGCTCGGCACGAAGGTCACGAAGTCGAGCAGCAGTTTCTTGCTGGTCATGGCGTTCGTGTCCGAAGACGGCAGCATGAACAAGTACGACCTCGCGAACTACGTGGCGTCGAACGTGCAGGACCCGGTCAGCCGTATCGACGGCGTGGGCACGGTCACGCTGTTCGGCTCGCAGTACGCGATGCGCATCTGGCTCGACGCGAACAAGCTCACCAACTTCGGCCTCACGCCGGTGGATGTGCAGAGCGCGTTGCAGGCGCAGAACGTTCAGGTCGCGGGCGGCTCGCTCGGCGGCACGCCGTCGGTGCCGGGGCAGGTGTTGCAGGCGACCATCACGGAAGCCACGCTGCTTAATACGCCGGAACAGTTCAGCAACATTCTGCTGAAGGTGAATCCGGACGGCTCGCAAGTCCGCATCAAGGACGTGGGGCGTGTTGAGCTGGGCGGCGAGAACTACAACTTCGACACGAAGTACAACGGTCAGCCGACCGCGGGCTTCGGTATTCAGCTCGCCACGGGCGCGAATGCGCTGGCTACCGCGAAGGCGGTGCGCGCGAAGGTCGACGAGTTGTCGAAGTACTTCCCGCACGGTCTCGTCGTGAAGTACCCGTACGACACCACACCGTTCGTGCGTCTGTCGATCGAGGAAGTGGTCAAGACGCTGCTCGAAGGTATCGTGCTGGTGTTCCTGGTGATGTACCTGTTCCTGCAGAACCTGCGCGCCACGTTGATCCCGACGATCGCCGTGCCGGTGGTGCTGCTGGGCACGTTCGCGGTCATGAGCGTGGTGGGCTTCTCCATCAATACGCTGTCGATGTTCGGTCTCGTGCTGGCCATTGGCCTCCTGGTGGACGACGCGATCGTGGTGGTGGAAAACGTCGAGCGGGTGATGGCGGAAGAGGGCTTATCGCCTCGCGACGCGACCCGCAAGGCGATGGACCAGATTACCGGCGCGCTCGTCGGCGTGGCGCTCGTGCTGTCGGCGGTGTTCGTGCCGGTGGCGTTCTCGGGCGGCTCGGTCGGCGCGATTTACCGGCAGTTCTCGCTGACGATCGTGGCGGCGATGGTGCTGTCCGTGCTGGTCGCGCTGATTCTCACGCCGGCCTTGTGCGCGACGATTCTCAAGCCGATTCCGCAAGGTCATCACGAAGAGAAGAAGGGCTTCTTCGGCTGGTTCAACCGCACCTTCAACAAGAGCCGCGACAAGTATCACTCGGGCGTGCACCACGTGATCAAGCGCTCGGGCCGCTGGCTCATCATCTATATGGTGGTGATCTTCGCGGTCGGTCTGCTGTTCGTGAAATTGCCGAAGTCGTTCCTGCCTGACGAAGACCAGGGCACGATGTTCGTGCTCGTGCAAACGCCGTCCGGCTCGACGCAGGAAACCACGGCGCGCGCGTTGAAGGACGTGTCGGACTACCTGCTCAACGGCGAGAAGGCGATTGTCGAATCGACCTTCACGGTGAACGGCTTCAGCTTCGCGGGCCGCGGTCAGAACGCGGGTCTCGTGTTCGTGCGGATGAAGGACTACGCGCAGCGTCAGCATGCGGACGAAAAGGTGCAGGCGCTGGTGGGCCGTCTTTTCATGCACTTCGGCAGCTATAAGGGCGCGCTGGTGTATCCGGTGAATCCGCCGTCGATTCCGGAACTCGGCACGGCCGCGGGCTTCGACTTTGAGCTGCAGGACCGCGCGGGTGTCGGTCACGCCAAGCTGATGGAAGCGCGCAACATGCTGCTCGGCATGGCCGCGCAAGATCCGACGCTGGCTCAGGTTCGTCCGAACGGGTTGAACGATACGCCGCAGTTCAAGGTGAATATCGACCACGAAAAGGCGGCGGCGCTCGGCGTGTCGTTGTCGGCGATCGACCAGACGTTCTCGATCGCGTGGGCGTCGCAGTACGTCAACAACTTCCTCGATACCGACGGCCGGATCAAGAAGGTCTACATGCAGGGCGATGCCCAGTTCCGCATGAAGCCCGAAGACCTGAACGCCTGGTACGTGCGCAACACGGGCGGCGGCATGGTGCCGTTCTCGTCGTTCGCAAGCGGGGAGTGGACTTACGGTTCGCCGAAGCTCGAGCGCTACAACGGTATTTCCGCGGTGGAAATCCAGGGCGCGGCGGCGGCGGGCAAGTCGACCGGTCAGGCAATGACCGCGATGGAAGCGCTCGTGGCGAAGCTGCCCGCGGGTATCGGCTACGAGTGGACGGGTCTGTCGCTGCAGGAGCGTCAGTCCGGTTCGCAGGCGCCGATCCTCTACGGCATCTCGATCCTCGTCGTGTTCCTGTGTCTCGCGGCGCTGTATGAAAGCTGGTCGATCCCGTTCTCGGTGATCATGGTGGTGCCGCTCGGCGTGATCGGCGCACTGCTGGCCGCGACGCTGCGCGGGCTCGAAAACGACGTGTTCTTCCAGGTCGGTCTGCTGACCACGGTGGGGCTGTCGGCGAAGAACGCGATTCTGATCGTGGAATTCGCGCGCGAGTTGCAGCAGAGCGAAGGCATGGGCCCGATCGAGGCCGCGCTGGAAGCGGCGCGTCTGCGGCTGCGCCCGATTCTGATGACCTCGCTCGCGTTCATTCTCGGCGTGATGCCGCTCGCGATCAGCAACGGCGCCGGCTCGGCGAGCCAGCACGCAATCGGTACGGGCGTGATCGGCGGCATGTTGACGGCGACCTTCCTCGCGATTTTCATGATCCCGATGTTCTTCGTCGTGATTCGCGCGAAGTTCGGCGGCGAGACGGAAGACCCGGATGTGGCGCTTGCACACTACAACCAGCACCATCCGCATGATCCGGACAGCAATGCCTCGGGCAAGGACGGACATTGAGATGCAAAAACACTCTTTGATTGCAGTAGCGGTCGCGCTGTTCGCCGCTGGTTGCACGATGGCGCCGAAGTACGAGCGCCCCGCCGCGCCGGTGACGAGCAACTTCCCGACCGGCGGCGTGTACGAAACGCAGCCGGGCGCGACTCAACCGGGCCAGTCGGGCGCGCGCAGCGCGAACGGCGTGGCCGCGGCGGACATCGGCTGGCGCGATTTCTTCGTCGATCCGCGCATGCAGCGGCTGATCGACATCGCGCTGAAGAACAACCGCGATTTGCGCGTGTCGGTGCTGAACATGCAGGCGTCGCAGGCGCAGTTCCGCATCGTTCGCGCGGGCCTGTTCCCGACGCTCGACGCCGCGGCTTCGCAAAGCAAATCGCGCACGCCGGAGAATCTGTCGGTGGGCCGGCAGGACGATTAGCAACTCGTATTCGGTCGGTCTGAACGCTTCGTGGGAAATCGACTTCTTCGGTCGCATTCAGAGCTTGAAGGATCAGGCGTTGGCGCAGTACCTGGCCACCGCGCAGGCGCGCAAGGCGGCTGAAATCGCGCTGGTTTCGCAGGTCGCGAATCAGTACCTGACGGTGCTCGAACTCGACGATCTGCTGAAAGTCACGCAAGGCACGCTGAAGACCGCCGAGGAGTCGTACCGCATCACGAAGCTGCAGTTCGACAACGGCACGGGCTCGGAACTCGATCTGCGCCAGGCGCAGACCGTGGTCGAGCAAGCGGGCGCGAACCTGCAGGCGCAGGAGCGCTTGCGCGCACAGGCCGAGAATGCGCTCGTGCTGCTGCTCGGCGAGCCGCTGCCGGCTGATCTGCCGCCGGGCCTCACGCTCAGCGACCAGAATCTGCTGACGGACATTCCGGCGGGCTTGCCGTCCGATCTGCTGACGCGTCGTCCGGACATCATGGAGGCCGAGGAGAATCTGCTCGCGGCCAACGCGAATATCGGCGCGGCACGGGCGGCGTTCTTCCCGAGGGTCTCGCTCACGGGCAGCTTCGGCACGCTGAGCCCGACGCTCGGCGGATTGTTCAAGCCGGGTTCGGCCGCGTGGAGTTTTGCGCCGTCCATCACGTTGCCGATTTTCGAAGGCGGCCAGAACAAGGCCAACCTCGACCTCGCCAACATCCAGAAGAACGCGCAAATCGCCACGTACGAAAAAGCGATCCAGACGGCCTTCCGCGAAGTGGCGGACGGGCTCGCCGCGCGGGGCACGTACGATCAGCAGATCCGGTCGCTCGAGCGCAATGCGTTTGCAGAACAGCGCCGGCTGGATCTGTCGACTCTGCGTTATACGAACGGCGTCGATAGTTATCTGTCGGTGCTGACCGCGCAGACCGATCTGTATTCGGCGCAGCAGTCGTTGATCACCGCGCGCATGCAGCGCCTGCAGAACCTGGTCACGCTGTACCAGGCGCTCGGCGGCGGGTGGATCGAGCATAACGGCGATCAGCCGCGTCCGCCCGATGTCCCGGTCGACTACGGCGCGGCCAGCGCGCCGGCGGCGGCTTCCGCTGCTACCGCGGGCTGAGCGTTGCGGTAATCGACGCTTGAAAAGCACAACGCCACGGCATGCCGTGGCGTTGTTTTTTTATGGCGGTTCTCTGACAGACAGCGGCTCGCCTAGCTAGCGTGGCTTCGCGACTGAGCGGCGCTCGGCGCTTCGCCGCCATAAGCCGCGAAGCCATAAGCCTCGGAGCCATAAACCGCAGAGCCACGAGCCTCAATGCAAATCCGCCGCCCGCAGCATTTCATCGCGCGGCGGCTCCTTGCCGCCGCGTCCGTCGAAATCATGGCCGGCCGCACGGATTTCGCACTGCGCCTTCTTCTCGCTTTTTACGCCGTTAAAAATCAGATTCAGCACGACCGCGGACACCGAAGCCAGCAGAATCCCGCTGTGCAGAAGCGGCGACAGCGCAGCCGGCAGCCTCGCGAAGAAGTGCGGCGACACCACCGGCACGAGCCCGAGGCCGACACTCACCGCGACGATGAACAGGTTGTGGTGATTCTTCACGAAGTCCACCTTCGACAGCACCTTGATGCCGTTGGCCGCGACCATGCCGAACATCACGATGCCCGCGCCGCCGAGCACGAAAGCCGGCACGGAGGCGACCACTTGCGCCATCTTCGGAAAGAGGCCGAGCATGACGAGAATCACGCCGCCCATCGCGCAGACGAAGCGGCTTTTCACGCCCGTCACGCCGATCAAGCCGACGTTCTGCGAGAACGACGTATGCGGAAACGAGTTGAAGATGCCGCCGATCAGCGTGCCGAGTCCATCCACGCGCAGGCCGCGCACCAGCGTTTTCTGATCGACCGGCCGGTCGACCATGTCGCCGACCGCGAGGAACATGCCGGTCGATTCGATGAAGGTGACGAACATCACGGTCACCATCGTCGCGATGGAAAGCGGATTGAAGTGCGGCAGGCCGAAGTGGAACGGCATCACGAAGCCGACCCACGGCGCATGCGTGACACCGTCCATATCGACGCGGCCGAGCGCGAGCGCGATCGCAAAGCCCGCGACGATGCCGAGCAGCACCGAGATGTTGGCGACAAAACCCTTTGCAAACTTGTTGATGAGCAGGATCAGCATCAGCACGATCAGCGACAGGCCGAGGTACACCGGATTGCCGTAGTCGGGATTGCCGACGCCGCCCGCTGCCCAATTGATGCCGACGCCCATCAGCGAGAGGCCGATCACCGAAATCACCACGCCGATCACGACCGGCGGGAAGAAGCGCAGCAGCTTGCCGACGGCCGGCGCGAGCAGAATGCCGATCACGCCAGCGGCGATGGTCGAGCCGAAGATGTCGAGAATGCCGAGCGAGGGGTTCGTGCCGATCGCGACCATCGGGCCGACCGCGGCGAACGTGCAGCCCATGATGACCGGCAGGCGGATGCCGAAGATCCACAAGCCGAGCGTCTGGATCAGGGTGGCTATGCCGCAGGAGAACAGATCGGCGCTGATCAGGAACGCGATCTGGTCTTTCGGCAGCTTGAGCGCCGCGCCGACGATCAGCGGCACGGCGACGGCGCCGGCGTACATCACCAGGACGTGCTGGATGCCGAGGGTGAGCAACTGGCCTGCGGGCAGCCGCTCGTCGCACGGGTGAACCGTGTTCGATTGCATAACGTCTCTCTCCACCGTCTGAGTTTTGGGATGGACTCCAAGGTATCGGGGACGAAAAAGCGCAACAAGACCGCTGGCGCCTATTCCGGCATTCCCGGTCACGATATGGGTAGCGCGGCTTTCACGCTTCAGATCGCGGCGAAGAGCGGTTTCATTGGCGGTCAGCCCCGTGTGGCGGCGCTGCGTGCGCGCTCGCGCCGCGTGCCCGAGCTGCTGCGATATATGTGAGAATCGATGACGTGTATCCGGCCGCGCGCATAGTCGTATTTTGGCGCGGCTCGCCGCGGGGCGGGGTTAACCCGCGATTTGCCGACTTTTCAGCTCGCGGCCACGCGGCCAGGTGGCCACGCAAAGCGCGCGTGCGGCGGGCAATACCAGGCGACTTGCCGCATCTCCAGCGCGCGCTTCTTCGCGCCTCAACCGACCACATTGACCCCTCATGAGTTTTCTCGGCATCGACCTCGGCACCGGTTCCCTCAAAGTCGCAATCGTCGATGAAGACGGTCATGAGCAGGCGGTCGCAAGCGTCGCTTATGCGCTCGAGACGCCGCATGCCGGCTGGGCGGAAACGTCGGTGCAAACATGGTGGCGCGCGCTCACCGAAGCCGCGGCGCGCTTGCCCGAAGCGCTGCGCCGCGAGGTCAAGGCGATCGGCTTGTCGGGGCAGATGCACGGCGTCGTGTTGATCGACGAAACAGGCAATGCCGTGCGGCCCGCGATGCTGTGGCCCGACACGCGCGCGCTTTCCCTGCTCGACGCGTGGCCCGAGCCGCAGCCGAATCCGGTCGCGCCGGGCATGGCCGGTCCGTTGCTGCGCTGGATCGTGCGGCACGAACCGGAGTCGGCGCGCCGCACGCGTTGGGCGCTGCAGCCGAAAGACTGGCTGCGCGTGGCGCTGGGCGGCGCGGTCGCGACCGATCCTTCCGACGCGTGCGCGACCGCGCTCGCCGATCCTGACGGCGCGTGGGACACAGCGCTGCTTGAGCGCCTCGGTATTCCGCATGAATGGTTCGCGCCTGTGGGGCCGTCGTATGCCGCTGCCGGCGTGCTCTCGCCGGATGCTGCGCAGGCGTTGGGACTGCGCGCGGGTATCGTGCTCGCGACAGGCGCCGCCGACACGCCCTGCGCCGCGCTCGGCAGCGGCCTTGCTCGCGACGGCGACGCGCTGCTGACCACCGGCACTGGCGGCCAGATCGTCGTGCTCGCCGAGCATGAGCCTGCCGCGGTCAGAGGCTTGCATCGTTATCGGGCGGCGAGCGATCACTGGTATCGGATGGCCGCGATGCAAAACGTCGGCATCGCGCTGGAACGCGCTCGCGGATGGCTGTCGTATGAATGGGCCGATGCTTATAACGAGGCGTTTGGCGATTGTGTCAGCCTGAGCCCTGAGGGCAACGCGCACGCGAACAACGTCGCGCCTGGTGCACCGCTCACCTTCCTCCCCTACCTCACAGGCGAGCGCACGCCCTGGCTCAACGCATCGGCGCGGGGCGGCTGGCTCGGACTTGCGCTCGATCACACGCGCGGCGCGATGATGCGCGCGGCATTCGAAGGCGTCGCCTTTTCGCTGCGAGCAGGGCTCGATGCGATTCGCGCGAGCGGCGCAACGGTGACGGCGTCGAAGCTCGCAGGAGGCGGTTCCGTCGATGCGCGCTGGCGGCAGTTGCTCGCCGATGCGCTGAACGCCGAACTGCATGCGGTCGATTGCCCGAATGCGGCGCCGCGCGGCGCGGCGATTCTCGGCGGCATCGCGAGCGGTTACTGGCATGTGCACGATCTCGCCGCGCTCGCGCCGGGCGCGACGCACGTGGCGAGCCCGCGAGGCGATCGCGCGCTTGCCGATCGCTATGCGCGTTTTCTCGATCTGTATGGCCGCGTCGAGACATGGTTCGACGCACCGACGCCTTAAGGACAAAGCCGCGATGTCACGTGCTGACAATGCCGTGACGCACTTTGCAATACCATGACGCTTTTCATGCGTTAGCCTGTAGCTCGCGCAGCACGGCATCGACCGTAGCCTTCCCGGACATTCGCGCGCCTTAACGCACTGCAAACGCACTGCAAACGCACTGCCAACGCACTGCCGCACTAGACGGCGCGACGTTCAACGCATTCACCGACTCACAGGAGCATTCACGATGAAGACCAAAGCAGCAATCGCATGGAAAGCCGGCGCACCGTTGACGATCGAGGAAGTCGATCTCGAAGGCCCGCGCGCCGGCGAAGTCCTGATCGAAGTGAAAGCGACCGGCATCTGCCACACCGACTATTACACGCTCTCGGGCGCGGACCCCGAAGGCATCTTCCCGGCGATTCTCGGCCACGAAGGCGCGGGCGTGATCGTCGATACCGGTCCGGGCGTCGGCACGCTGAAGAAGGGCGATCACGTCATTCCGCTTTACACGCCGGAATGCCGTCAGTGCAAGTTCTGTCTGTCGCGCAAGACGAATCTTTGTCAGGCGATCCGCGCGACGCAAGGCAAGGGTTTGATGCCCGATGCGACCTCACGCTTTTCGCTCGACGGCAAGCCTCTGTTTCACTACATGGGCACGTCTACGTTTTCGAACTACATCGTCGTGCCTGAAATCGCGGTCGCGAAGGTGCGTGAAGACGCGCCGTTCGACAAGATCTGCTACATCGGCTGCGGCGTGACGACCGGCGTCGGCGCGGTCGTGTATTCGGCGAAGGTGGAAGCGGGCGCGAACGTCGTCGTGTTCGGCCTCGGCGGCATCGGGCTCAATGTGATTCAGGGCGCCAAAATGGTAGGCGCGGACAAGATCATCGGCGTGGACATCAATCCGGGCCGCGTCGAACTGGCGAAGAAGTTCGGCATGACGCACTTCATCAACCCGAACGACGTCGAGAACGTGGTCGATCACATCGTGCAGCTCACCGATGGCGGCGCGGACTATTCATTCGAGTGCGTCGGCAATGTGAAGCTGATGCGTCAGGCGCTCGAATGCACGCATAAGGGCTGGGGTCAGTCGTTCATCATCGGCGTGGCGGCGGCGGGCGAGGAGATCAGCACGCGTCCGTTCCAGCTCGTCACGGGCCGCGAGTGGAAAGGCTCCGCATTCGGCGGCGCGCGCGGTCGCACGGACGTGCCGAAGATCGTCGACTGGTACATGGAAGGCAAGATCAATATCGACGATCTCATCACGCACCGTCTGCCGCTCGAGCGCATCAACGAAGGCTTCGATCTGATGAAGAAGGGCGAATCGATCCGCTCGGTCGTGCTGTACTAACGCGGCTTATTCAGAGCGCTTGAACAAGGAGCAAGACGATGCTTGAGCTATTGTCGTCGCACGCCTGTCATGGCGGCGAGCAGCGTTTTTACCGCCACGAGTCGCATACCATCGGCCTGCCGATGCGCTTTTCGGTGTACTTGCCGCCGCAGGCGTTGCAAGCGTCGCAGGCAAATGCAAACGCGAAGGTGCCCGCGCTGTTTTATCTCGCAGGCCTCACTTGCACCGAAGAGACCTTCGCGATCAAGGCGGGCGCGCAGCGCTTCGCGGCGCAACACGGCGTGGCGCTTGTCGCGCCGGACACGAGTCCGCGCGGCGCGGGCATTCCGGGCGAGAGCGCGGCGTGGGACTTCGGTGTGGGCGCGGGCTTTTACGTCGATGCGACACAGGAGCCGTGGGCGCGGCACTATCGGATGTACTCGTATGTGCGCGACGAGCTTCGCGAGACGGTGTTGAACGAACTGCCCGTCGACGCTTCGCGGCTCGGCATCTTCGGTCATTCAATGGGCGGCCACGGCGCGCTGATGCTGGCGCTGCGCAATCCGGACATCTATCGCTCGGTGTCGGCGTTCGCGCCGATTGCCGCGCCCACGCGCTGCCCGTGGGGCGAAAAAGCGTTCACCGGCTATCTCGGCGACGACCGCGAGGCGTGGAAGGAGTACGACGCGAGCGAACTCGTGGCGCGCGCATCGAGCAAGTTTGCGGAGGGCATTCTGCTCGATCAGGGACTCGCCGATCAGTTTCTCGCCGAGCAGTTGTACCCGGACGTGTTCGAGGCAGCGTGCCGTGACGCGGGCCAGCCGCTGACGTTGCGCCGTCATGCGGGCTACGACCACGGCTATTACTTCATCTCGACGTTCATCGAGGATCACATCGCGCATCACGCGAAGGTGCTGCTCGGCTGACTTTAGTCGTGCAGGCAGATGGCGGCGCCGTTGCGGGCCGCCATCGCGTGCTTTGCGTTAAAGCGGTTTCAGCGGCGCTTCAGCAGACTCGCGCCATACACGACGGCGGAGAGCGCGGTGATCCAGAAGCTCGTCGGCCAGTCGGTATAGAACGCGAGCGTCACGCCGAGCCAGGCTTGCAACAGCGCGAGGCCGGCGGCCAGCACGAGACCGGCCGAGAGCCGCGTCGTCATGTTTTGCGCGGCGGCGGCGGGCCCGACCATCAGCGTAAAGACCAGCAATACGCCGACAATCTGCGTGCACGCCGCCACCGCGAGCGCGGCTATCGCGAGAAACAGCACGGACACGAGGCGCAACGACACGCCCTTGGCTTCGGCCAGTTCGGGTTGCAACGAAGCGAACAGCAACGGCCGCATGATGGCCGCGAGCGCGACCAGGCTGACGACGCCCAGGCCCGCGAGCACAGCGAGCGTCGATTCGTTCACGCCGAGCACGTTGCCGAACAGCAGCGCGGTGACCTGCGTTGCATAGGCCGTGAAGAAGTGCAGAAACAGCAGGCCGAAGCCGAGCGACAACGACAGAATCACGCCGATGGCCACGTCGCGTCCGGCGAGGCGTTCGCCGAGCGCGCCCATGCCGATGCCCGCGGCCAGCGTGAAGCCGACCATCCCCCAGATCGGCGAGATGCCGATCAGCACCGCGCCGGTCGCGCCGGTGAAGCCGACGTGCGAGAGCGCGTGGCCCGCGAACGTCTGTCCGCGCATCACGAGAAAATAGCCGACCACGCCGGCGAGCACCGCGACGATCCCCGACGCGGCAAACGCGTTCACCATGAAGTCGTATTCAAACATCGTGCTTGTGTCCGTCGCGTGAGTCGTGCTGATGCTGCTCGTGTGAGTGGCCGTGCGAATGGCCGTGCGAATGCGTGTGTCCGCCGTTCTCGTCGTGCTCGTGTTCGTGATCGTGCTTTTCCACTTCGACGCCGCCCGACATCACGAAGATGCGGCCGTTCACGCGCATCACATCGATCGGCGAGCCATAGAGGCGCGACAGCACGGGCCGCGTGATGACTTCGTCGACGGTGCCGAGCGCCGCGACGCCGCTGCCGAGATACAGCACGCGATCGAGCGAGTTCAGCAGCGGATTCAGTTCGTGCGCGGAGAACAGCACGGCAATGCCGAGTTCGCGCTGCACGCGGCGCACCAGTTCGACCACGCTCTTCTGATGATGCGGATCGAGGCTGATCAGCGGTTCATCGAGCAGCAGCAGTTTCGGCGAGCCCAGCAGACATTGCGCGAGCAGCAGGCGCTGACGCTCGCCGCCCGAGAGTTCGGACAGCGGCCGCTCGGCGAGCTTGCGGCCGTCCACGAGTTCAAGCACGCGCTCGACGTCCGCGCGCGTTTTCGCGTCGGCGTGAGGCAGGCCCCAACGGTGACCGTCGGCGGCCATCGCGACGAAATCGCGGCCGCGCACGCGCCGTCCGGCGAGCGCGCTGCGCGTTTGCGGCATATAACCGATCGATGCGTTGCCGCGTTCCACCGGATGCCCCAGCACACGGATCGTTCCGCTTGCCGCCGGCACGAGGCCGAGCACCGCGCGCATCAGCGTGGTCTTGCCCGCACCGTTCGGCCCGAGCACGCCGATGAATTCGCCCTGATTCACGACGAAGCCCGTATCGCGCAGGATCGTGCGGCCGCCGAGTTCGAGCGTGACGTGATCGAGTTCGAGCACGGGTGCGCGGCTTGCCGCGGGCGTGTCGGTGGACGCCGCCGTTGACGCCGTGGTTGACGGATAGGCTGGCGTGCCGCGGCCAGTGACATTCATTGGCTTTTTCCTTTGACGCCGCCAGGCGCTGCGCCCGCATTGCCCGCATTGTCCGCGCCGCCTTTTGCCAAAGCTGCGCCGAGTGCGTCGAGCTGCGACAGCATCCACGTCTGATAGGTGGTGCCCGCGGGTTGCGTTTCGGTGACGCTCACCGTCGGCACCGTGGATTGCTGCGCGAGTTTCAACATGCGTTTGGTCAGGGCCTCGGTTGCCTGGCTGTTATAGATCAGAACACGCACGCGCTTCTCGCGCAGATCGCGTTCGAACGCGACGATGTCCGACGCGCTCGCCTCCGTCTCGTTCATGGCCGCCATCTGGAAGCGCATGTTGCGCATGGCGAGCCCGATGGCGTCCGACATATAGCCGAACACCGGCTCCGTTGCCGTGACCGGCGTGCCCGCATAGCGGCCATGCAGTTCGGCGACCTTGGCCTCGACGGGTTTCAGCGAGTCGAGAAACTTCGCGAGGTTCGCATCGTACGCCGACTTGTGCGCCGGGTCAGCCGCGACGAGCGCCTCGTTCACCGCGCGCGCCACCTTCGGCATGGTCGCAAGGTCGTACCAGAGGTGCGGATTGTCGCCGCTTTTCCTGCCGGTCAACTGCGCCGCAACGATCGTCGTGCGCTTGCCGCTCTGCGCGCTCTTCGAGGCTGCCAGCAATTTTGCCATCCACGGATCGTAGTCGGCGCCGTTGTACACGACAAGGCGCGCATGCTGCAACGCGCGCGCCGTCTTCGCGCTCGCTTCGAACAGATGCGGGTCCTCGTCCGGATTGCTGAGAATGCTCGTCACGTCGACATGATCGCCGCCCAGTTGCTGCACCACGTCGCCGTAGAAATTTTCCGCGGCGACCACCGGGATTTTCGCATCCGCCGCGAACGCTGCATGGCTTAACGCGAACGCGGCTGTGACTGCGGCGACATACTTCGCGAGCGACATCGTGACGAGCTTCTTCATGGTGTGTCCTGCTGCAAGAGGTTGAGTGGATCGCGGACATGACGGCGATGGTTCAGCCGATGTCATGTAGCCGTAAGCACGGGCCGTCCGACGAGGCCGAAATGATATAACGTATCTCGTTTTCGTGTCATCCCGGACTCGACAGAAGCTGGCAAGCCGGCGATGCACTCGTTGCGCGCTGCACCATCGAAATCTGATAGAGCGCCTTGACATGACCCGGTGCGTATCCGATCATTCGATCACAAACAGAGCAATTGATCACGTAATGAGCGTTCGCTCACTGTGCGTCGAAAAGCGAAACGAACCGGAGACAAAGCGTGGCGGCACGACTGCAAGACAAGGTGGCCATTCTGACGGGCGCGGCAAGCGGAATCGGTGAAGCCGTCGCGCGGCGCTACCTGGATGAAGGCGCGCAATGCGTGCTCGTCGACGTCAAGCCGGCGGACAGTTTCGGCCAGGCGCTGCGCGCCTCGCATGGCGAGCGCGTGCTGACCGTCACCGCGGACGTCACGCGCCGCGACGACATCGAGCGCATCGTCTCGAGCACGGTCGAGCGTTTCGGCCACATCGACATTCTCTTCAACAACGCGGCGCTCTTCGATATGCGCCCGATCCTCGACGAATCCTGGGACGTGTTCGATCGCCTCTTCGCGGTCAACGTGAAGGGCATGTTCTTTCTCATGCAAGCCGTCGCGCGGCGGATGGTCGAGCAAGGCCGCGGCGGCAAGATCGTCAATATGTCGTCGCAAGCGGGGCGGCGCGGCGAAGCGCTCGTGTCGCATTACTGCGCGACGAAGGCCGCGGTGCTCAGCTATACGCAATCCGCGGCGCTGGCGCTTGCGCCGCACAAGATCAATGTGAACGGCATCGCGCCAGGTGTTGTCGATACGCCGATGTGGAACGAAGTCGACGCGCTCTTCGCCCGTTATGAAAACCGGCCGCTCGGCGAGAAGAAGCGCCTCGTCGGCGAAGCGGTGCCGCTCGGGCGCATGGGCGTGCCGGAAGATCTGACGGGCGCCGCGCTGTTCCTCGCCTCCGCGGACGCGGACTACATCACCGCGCAAACGCTTAATGTGGACGGCGGTAACTGGATGAGTTGAGGGTTTGCCCGCGCGCTTATCTCTGTCATTCAGCGCCATTTCGTAGAACAAACGCAGCATCACATAACGCACGAGAAAGGAGACAACACACATGAAACCAGCCCTCAAGTCCGCGCTCAAGACGATGAGCGCAGGCGCCGCTGCCTGCTTTGCGCTAAGCGCGTCGGCGGCCACGGTGACGATCGCGACGCTGAACAATCCGGACATGATCGAGCTGAAGAAGCTCTCGCCAGAATTCGAAAAGGCGAATCCGGATATCAAGCTGAACTGGGTGATTCTCGAGGAAAACGTGCTGCGTCAGCGCGCCACTACCGACATCACGACTGGCAGCGGCCAGTTCGACGTGATGACGATCGGCGCCTATGAAACCCCGCAGTGGGGCAAGCGCGGCTGGCTTACGCCGCTCACGAACCTGCCCGCCGACTACGATCTCAACGACGTCGTGAAGACGGCCCGCGACGGACTTTCCTCCGGCGGCCAGTTGTACGCGCTGCCGTTTTACGTCGAAAGCTCGATGACGTATTACCGCAAGGACCTGTTCGCAGCGAAGGGCCTGAAAATGCCCGATCAACCGACCTACGACCAGATCGCGCAATTCGCCGACAAGCTCACCGACAAAGCCAACGGCGTGTACGGCATCTGCTTGCGTGGCAAGGCCGGCTGGGGCGAGAACATGGCCTACGGCACGACGGTCGTGAACACGTTCGGCGGCCGCTGGTTCGACGAAAAGTGGCATGCGCAACTCACGTCGCCGGAATGGAAGAAGGCGATCACGTTCTATGTCGATCTGCTGAAGAAGAACGGCCCGCCCGGAGCGAGCTCGAACGGCTTCAACGAAAACCTCACGCTGATGTCCTCGGGCAAATGCGCGATGTGGATCGACGCGACCGTGGCAGCCGGCATGCTTTACAACAAGCAGCAATCGCAGATCGCGGACAAGGTCGGCTTCGCGGCCGCGCCGGTGGCGGTCACGCCGAAGGGTTCGCACTGGCTGTGGGCGTGGGCGCTGGCGATTCCGAAGTCGTCGAAGCAGGCCGACGCGGCGAAGAAGTTCATCGCGTGGGCGACGTCGAAGCAGTACATCGAACTCGTCGCGAAGGATGAAGGCTGGGCTTCGGTGCCGCCGGGAACGCGTCAATCAACCTATGCGCGTCCGGAATACAAGCAGGCCGCGCCGTTTGGCGACTTCGTGCTGAAGGCGATCGAGACGGCCGATCCGGAACATCCGACGTTAAAGCCCGTGCCGTACACCGGTGTGCAGTTCGTTGGGATTCCTGAGTTCCAGTCCTTCGGCACGGTGGTCGGTCAGAGCATCTCCGGCGCGATTGCCGGTCAGATGACCGTCGACCAGGCGTTGGCGGCAGGGCAGGCCACCGCGGATCGCGCAGTGAAGCAGGCCGGCTACCAGAAGTAATGCCGAAGTCGGTCGCACTTCGCGACTGACTGAAGCAACGGAACTGAACCACGGAACCGAAGCACGGAACCGAAGCACGGAACCGAAGCACGGAAACAAGCCCTGTGGCACGCGCCGGCTGACGCCCGTCAGCCGGCTCACGCAGTACAGCGGGCCGTCACGGCCGCACTAAGCCGTCACGCCGTTTTGTCCTCGCATCAAAAGCGACATGGCGATTCATGCGGCTCGTGCCGCCCGCGCATTACCGAACAGGTGGTCAATCATGCGTCCTCTGCGCCTGCCTCTCATGCATGCCCATCCTCAGACAGAAAAAGAACGCGAAGTCCGCAAAGCCAATTCGGCGCGCTGGCTCGTGTCGCCGTCGGTCGCGGTTCTGTTGCTGTGGATGACGATTCCGCTCGCGATGACGATCTGGTTTTCGTTCTCGCGCTACAACCTGCTGAACCCGGACCTGAAGGGTTTCGCCGGCTTCGACAATTATCAGTATCTTGCCAGTGACCCGTCGTTCGGTCCGTCGATTGGTCATACGCTGCAATTGATCGTGGCGGTGCTGGTGATCACGGTGGTGGGTGGCGTGCTAATGGCGATTCTGTTCGATCGCAAGTTCTACGGCCAGGGCGTTGCGCGGCTGCTTGCAATCGCGCCGTTCTTCGTGATGCCGACGGTGAGCGCGCTGATCTGGAAGAACATGATCTTGCATCCCGTGTATGGCCTGATTGCGAGCGGCATGCGCGCAATCGGCCTGCAACCGATCGACTGGTTCGCCGAATATCCGTTGACCGCGGTCATCATGATCGTCGCGTGGCAATGGCTGCCGTTCGCGTTTCTGATTCTGTTCACGGCCATCCAGTCGCTCGATCAGGAGCAGAAAGAAGCGGCGCGCATTGACGGTGCAGGCCCGTTCGCGATGTTCTTCTACATCACGCTGCCGCATCTGAAACGCGCGATTGCCGTGGTCGTGATGATGGAGACGATTTTCCTGCTGTCGATCTTCGCGGAAATCTATACAACGACGGGCGGCGGTCCGGGCACCGCGACCACTAATCTGTCGTACCTGATCTATTCGCTCGGCCTGCAACAGTTCGACGTCGGTCTCGCATCGGCGGGCGGCATTCTCGCTGTCGTGCTGGCCAACATCGTGTCGTTCTTCCTCGTGCGCATGCTCGCGAAGAACCTCAAAGGGGAGTACGAAAAATGAGCCACGTTGCCTCTACTCCGGCGTCGACCACGGCGCCCGTCACCGTGCATGCCAAGTCGCCGTTCGATACGATCCGCCGCGCAATTCCCGGCGTGCTCGCCTGGCTCGTCGCATTGCTGCTGTTTTTCCCGATCTTCTGGATGACGATCACCGCATTCAAGACCGAGCAGCAGGCGTATTCGTCGTCGCTATTTTTCACGCCGACGTTCGACAGCTTTCGCGAAGTGTTTGCGCGCAGCAACTACTTTTCGTTCGCGTGGAATTCGATTCTGATCTCGGTCGGCGTCACCGTGCTGTGCCTGATTCTGGCCGTGCCCGCCGCGTATGCGATGGCCTTTTTCCCGACGCGCCGCACGCAAAAAGTTCTGCTGTGGATGCTGTCGACGAAGATGATGCCGTCCGTCGGCGTGCTCGTGCCGATCTATCTGCTGTGGAAAAACAGCGGCCTGCTCGATACCGTGTCGGGTCTCGTGATCGTCTACACGCTGATCAATCTGCCGATCGCGGTGTGGATGTCGTTCACGTACTTCGCTGAAATTCCGCGCGATATTCTCGAGGCAGGACGCATCGACGGCGCGGCGACGTGGCAGGAAATCGTCTATCTGCTGATGCCGATGGCGCTGCCGGGGCTTGCTTCCACCGCGCTGCTGCTCGTGATTCTTTCGTGGAACGAAGCATTCTGGAGCATCAATCTGTCCAGTTCCAATGCCGCGCCGCTGACTGTGTTCATCGCATCGTATTCGAGTCCGGAAGGGCTCTTCTGGGCCAAGCTGTCCGCGGCTTCGCTGCTTGCCGTGGCGCCGATTCTGATCGTCGGCTGGTTGTCGCAGAAGCAGCTCGTGCGCGGCCTCACGTTCGGGGCGGTCAAATGACGGCAGACACGCGTGCAGCAAATCTCGCGCTGATCTGCGATTGCGACGGTGTGTTGATCGACAGCGAAGCGGTGGCCGCGCGCATGCTCGTGCAGGAACTCGAGGCGCGCTGGCCCGGCGCGAATGTCGAACCGGTCGTGCTGCCGCTGCTCGGTCTACGCATCGAAAGCGTGCTGACGGGCACGGCGATGCAGCTCGGCAAGAGCCTCGGCCTCGACGACATCGACGCGATTCGCCGTTCTGTCGAAGCCGCCGCGATGCAGGCGCCGGCAGTGGAAGGCATCGAGCAGGCGCTCGCGCAAGTGCCGCTCGTGAAGGGCTGCGCGAGCAACAGTTTTCGGCCTTATGTGGAGACGGTTCTGGCTCGCACGGGCCTCGTGCGGTTCTTCGGCGATCGCCTCTTTTGCGCCGACAGCGTCGCCAATCCGAAGCCCGCGCCCGACGTTTATCTCGCGGCGGCGCAGGGTTTGCGGCTCGCGCCGTTGGCGTGCCTCGTGGTGGAAGACAGCGTAACCGGCGTCACGGCCGCAAACGCGGCGGGCATGACGGTGCTTGGCTTTATCGGCGGCGGCCATGCAAGCGATGCGCAGATCGACAAGCTGCATAAAGCCGGCGCGCGTCATGTATTCGACGACATGCAGCAGTTGCCGGAACTCGTCGCGCAATGGACGCTGAGTGCAACGGCTGCGGCGCCTTGAACGCACAAGCAACGCAATAGCACCACACAAGCAACACGCAAGCATTACACGGAGACACATCATGGCAAGCGTAACTCTGCGCAATATCCGGAAGGCTTACGACGACACCGAGGTGATGCGCGACATCAACCTCGACATCGCGGACGGCGAGTTCGTCGTGTTCGTCGGCCCGAGCGGCTGCGGTAAATCGACCCTGATGCGGATGATCGCCGGTCTCGAAGACATCAGCGCCGGCGATCTCACCATCGACGGGACACGCATGAACGATGTGCCGCCCGCAAAGCGCGGCATCGCGATGGTGTTTCAGTCGTACGCGCTGTATCCGCACATGACGCTGTACGACAACATGGCGTTCGGCCTGAAACTCGCGGGCACGAAGAAGCCTGAGATCGACGCGGCCGTGCGCAATGCGGCGAAGATTCTGCATATCGATCACCTGCTCGATCGCAAGCCGAAACAGCTTTCGGGCGGCCAGCGTCAGCGCGTTGCGATTGGCCGCGCGATCACGCGTAAGCCGAAGGTCTTTCTGTTCGACGAACCGCTGTCGAATCTCGACGCCGCTCTGCGCGTGAAGATGCGCCTCGAATTCGCGCGTCTGCATGACGAACTGAAGACCACGATGATCTACGTGACGCACGATCAGGTCGAAGCGATGACGCTTGCGGACAAGATCGTCGTCCTGTCCGCAGGCAATCTCGAACAGGTGGGCAGTCCGACAATGCTGTATCACGCGCCGGCCAATCGTTTTGTCGCGGGCTTTATCGGTTCGCCGAAAATGAATTTCATGGAAGGCGTGGTGCAGTCGGTCACGCACGACGGCGTGACGGTGCGCTATGAAACCGGCGAGACGCAGCGCGTCGCTGTTGAACCGGCTTCGGTGAAGCAGGGCGACAAGGTGACGGTCGGCATTCGTCCCGAGCATCTGCATGTCGGCATGACGGATGACGGCGTGTCGGCCCGCACGATGGCCGTCGAATCGCTCGGCGACGCCGCGTATCTGTATGCGGAGTCGAGCGTGGCGCCGGATGGTTTGATCGCGCGCATTCCGCCGCTCGAACGGCATGCGAAGGGCGAGACGCAGAAGCTCGGCGCGACGCCCGAGCATTGTCATCTGTTCGATAGCGACGGTAAGGCGTTCCAGCGCAAGATCGTCGAAGTGCTGGCGGCCTGAGTTCTACCCGCTAGAAGGGGGCGTGCGCCGCTTCACGCCTCCAGCGCCGCGCGCGCGCACAGCTCATCGGTGACGAGCCCCGACAGCCAGCCGCCCTTGAGCACGGCGATCAGCGCCTCGCGCTTGCGCTTGCCGCCCGCGAAGCCAATGGTGGGCCGCTGCGGCGGCGAGTCGATTGAAATGCTGGTCACGCGCCGGCCTGTGGGCGACTCGACACGCGCGCCGGCGGCATTAATTGGCAGTCCGAGCATTTCCGCCACCGCACCGCCTTGCACCAGCTCTTTTACTTCCGCCGACGTAATAAAGCCGTCTTCGTGCAGCGGGCATTTCGGCCCGATATTGCCGATGCCGACAAACGCGACATCCGCCTCGGCCGACAACGATTCGACGATCCGATACAGCCGGTGATTGCACCACTGTGCACGTTCGGCCTCGCTATCGGCGATCAACGGCGCGGGCAGCAGAAAATGCTTGCCGCCCGTCTTCTCCGAAATGTGCAGCGCGACGTCATAGCGGTTCGAGGAGCCGTCCTGGGCGATCGCTCCGACCATCGATACCAACCGATGCTGCGGACGGTCTAGCTGCGCGATCTGGTCGACCGCGGCTTTGAGCGTCCGGCCGCTGCTGACGGCGACCACCATCGGTTTTTCTTCCGTGAGGTAACGCTCCATCACCTGCGCGCCGGCTACCGCGAGTTTGCGGTCGACTTCCTCGGGCGTGTCGCTGTCGATGGGCACGACTTCGCACATCGACAGGCCATAGCGTTTGGACAATTGGTCCGCAAGCGACAGGCAGTCCGCCAGTTGATGATCGACGCGCACGCGGATCAGGTTCTTTTCCACCGCGAACGCGACGAGCCGCTGCGCAACCGGGCGCGACACCTGGAGCTTCTCGGCGATCTCGTTCTGCGTATTGCCCGCGACGTAGTAAAGCCACGCGGCGCGAGTAGCAAGGTCTAATTTTTCTGTGGACTTGGGCACGGTGACGATCCGCTTGAGGGGCGCCGATGATAGCAGCCGGTTCATGCATGCCGATGCATCACGATGCATGGCGGCACGGCCGGCTGCGGTTTGCGCTGCGTTGCTATGCGCCTGGATGAGCGCCTAGATGAGCCGCTCGCGAGCGGAGTCGAAGAGCGGCCGCACATGACGGTACAGCGCACGATAAGCGTCGAGCCGCGCGCGCAATTCGGCATGACGGCGCGCGTTCGGCGTGAACTCTTTTTCGATCGGCGGTTTGGCGAGCACGATCGCCGGATCGCCGCCCGCTGCGAGCCAGCCGAGGCGCGCCGCGCCGAGCGCCGCGCCCGTCTCGCCGCCGCCGTGCTTGCGCGTCGCGGTGTCGAGCGCGTCGGCGAGCAGTTGCGCCCAGTAGTCGCTGCGCGCGCCGCCGCCTAACAGCGAGAACGCTTTCGCTTCGGTGCCGGCCGCGCGCAGTGCGTCGAGGCCGTCGGTGAGCGCGAGCGTCACACCTTCGAGCACCGCGTAGCCGAGCAACGCGCGATCCGTCGCGTGATTCATGCCGAAGAAAACGCCCTGCGCGTAGGGGTCGTTGTGCGGCGTGCGTTCGCCCGACAGATACGGCAAGAAGAGCGGCGCGGTGTTGAGCGCATCCGCGGGCAGCGCTTCGATTTCGGCGAGCAGCGTGGGTTCGTCGGTCGAGGTCAGCTTGCAGACCCAGCGCAAACAGCTCGCCGCGGAGAGCACCACGCTCATCTGATGCCAGCGGTCGGGAATCGCGTGGCAGAACGCGTGGACAGCGGACGCGGGATTCGGCCGGAAGCTGTCGCCCACCACGCACAACACGCCCGACGTGCCGAGCGACACGAAGCCGTCGCCCGGCTGCGTCGCGCCGATGCCGATGGCACTCGTCGCATTGTCGCCGCCGCCGGCCGCGACGATCACGCCGTCGCTCAAGCCCAGTTCGCGCGCGACCTCGGGCAGCAATGTGCCGGACGGCGCGCTGCCTTCGGCGAGCGCCGGCATCTGCGCGCGCGTCATGTTGCAGGCGGCGAGCAGCGAATCGGACCAGTCGCGTTTCGCGACATCGAGCCACAACGTGCCGGCCGCATCCGATGGATCGGACACCTTGCCGCCGGTGAGTTGCAGACGCAAGTAGTCTTTCGGCAGCAGCACGCAGGCGGTGCGCGCAAAGATGTCCGGTTCGTGACGCGCGACCCACAGCAGCTTCGGCGCGGTGAAACCGGGCATCGCAAGATTGCCGGCCACGCTATGCAAATCGGGCGCGCGCTCCGTGAGCTCGGCGCACTCCTTGTCGCTGCGCATGTCGTTCCACAGGATCGCGGGCCGCAGCACGCGGTTCTCCGCGTCGAGCAGCACCGCGCCGTGCATCTGCCCGGACAGGCCGATGCCGCGAATCTGCGCGAACTCGTCGGGATGCTTCGCGCGCAGTGCGGCGAGCGCGCTTTGCGTGCCCGTCCACCAGTCTTCGGGATTCTGCTCGGCCCAGCGCTGATGCGGGCGCGAAACGGTGAATGGCGAGCCGGCGGTGCCGATCACGCGTCCCGTCGACGCGAGCAGCAGGACTTTCACTTCGGACGTGCCGAGGTCGATGCCGAGATACATGGGCGCGAAACCTTCGTCGTTGGAGATGCGCTACTTTAGCCGCACGCCGCGCGCGGTGCCATGCGCATTAAGCCTGGCACCGCGCGAATCCGGCTGGTGTTTTTGCGGCGCGGCTTACGCCTGACCGCGTTTTGCGAGCCACACGTCGACGCGCGCGAGGGCGCCGGCCAGCGCCGATTCGAGCTCCTGCGTCGCGGCCATGCTGCCCCACAGCAGACGGTCGGCGGCGAACGCCTGCAACGGATCGGGCGCCGCGAAGAAGCCGCGCGCGACGCGCTCGTCCATCACGCCGTCCTGATACGTGTAGGGCAGCGTGCCCGTCTGCCAGCGTTCGAGGAAGCGGAAGAACAGCGCGGGCAGCATCGCGGTGGCCGCGGGCGTGACGCCTCGCTCGAAACATTCGGCGAGCGTCGGCGCGATGAAGCCAGGCAGTTTGGAGAAGCCGTCCGCCGCGACGCGCTGGTTCGTGTCCTGGATATAAGGATTGCCGAAGCGCTCGAGCACGACATCGCGATAGCGTTCGAGATCGAGCGGACTCGGCGAGAGACAGGGGATCACATCCTGCGTCACGTAATCGAACGCGAACTGGCGGATGTCGGCGTCGTGCGTGCCTTCGTGAATGTAGTCGAGACCGACGAGCGTGCCCGCCCACGCAATGCAGCTATGCGTCGCGTTGAGAATGCGGATCTTCGCTTCTTCATAGGGCAGCACGGAGTCGACCAGCTCCGCGCCGACTTTCTCCCACGCGGGACGCCCGGCGATGAAGTGCTCTTCGATCACCCATTGGATAAACGCTTCGCCCATCACCGGGCATGCGTCGTCGACACCGGTTGCGGCCTTCACGCGTTCGCGCACGTCCGGCGTCGGACGCGGCGTGATGCGGTCGACCATCGAACTCGGGCACGCGGTGTTGTCGTCGAACCACTGCGCGAGTTCGTCCGCGCCGCGCAGTTCGAGAAACGCGCTCATGCCCGCATGGAAACGCTCGCCGTTGCGGCGCAGGTTGTCGCACGTTTGCAGCGTGACGGGGCCCGCGCCGGCTTTCATGCGCGCGTCGAGAATGGCCGCCAGCGCGCCGTAGATGGTCGTGTGTCCACCTTTGAGATCGGTTGCGAGATCGGGATTCGCGGTGTCGAGCTGGTCGTGTTCGTCGAGGTAATAGCCGCCTTCGGTGACGGTGAACGCAATGATCTTGCACGCGGGATCGGCGCCCGCTTCGATCAGCGTGTCGAGGCTTTGCGTCCACGGCAGCACGCGCTCGATCGAGCGGATCGTCTCGTAAGCGCGCTCGCCTTGCGGCGTGACGGTCTCGAGCGTATAGACGCCGTCTTGCGCGGCCAGTGCTTCGAGCACCGCATTCATGTCGCTGCGAATATTACCGACGGTGAGCGACCAATGCGGTTCGCCCGGCAGCTTCGCTTCGTTCAATCTATGGAGATACCACGCCTGATGCGCGCGATGAAACGACCCCGCGCCGATATGCAGGATCACCTGTGCGGCCTCGCCGCTGCCTTGCCCGCTGCTCATTGTGCGTCTCCATCTGTCTGGGCTGTTGCGCGGCTTGTCGCGCGCATTTATTGGTCGTTAGAGCATTTGCTCTGTATGTGAGCGAATGATCGTACCAGCTGAAACGAAAGTCAAGGCGGCCACAGGATGTTTTCGTGGCGCGGCGCGGCGGGCCAAGGCTGCAACGCATCACGAATCGCGTCGATACATGCTTCGTGGCGCGCTTCATCGGCTCTTTTGCATTGCATCATTCTTGACCTTCGGCGCGTCGGGACTTACCCGAATGCAAAAAAGTATCGGTACGCGGTTTCATTTTTAGTGGTGGCGCGCGCGTTTCAAGACTACTTTTCGCTATACAAGACGAAGACGAGCGGCATCTCCCTTGAGCCGCTCCATGGAGGCAGACAGTGCAACCCGATCTGGAGATCGTGGCCGTACGCCGCGACGAGTCGTTCAAAGTGTGGTCGCACGGCTATCCGTATCGCACGGTACGCTGGCACTTTCATCCCGAGTACGAGATTCATCTGATCGTGGCGACGACCGGGAAGATGTTCGTCGGCGATCACATCAGCAGCTTCGCGCCCGGCAATCTCGTGTTGATGGGTCCGAACCTGCCGCATAACTGGGTGAGCGATGTGCCCGAAGGCGAGAACATCGCGCAGCGCAATCTCGTCGTGCAGTTCGGCCAGGAGTTCGTGTCGAGTTGTCTTGAGAGCTTTCCCGAGTGGCGTCAGGTGGAGGCGCTCCTTGCGGACTCGCGCCGCGGCGTGTCGTTCGGCGCGCGCACGAGTGCGGCGATTCAGCCGCTTTTTCTCGAACTATTGGGCGCGCGGGGATTGCGCCGCCTCGTGCTCTTCATGTCGATGCTCGAAATCCTTATGAGCGCCGAAGACCGCGAGACGCTCGCGAGTCCCGCGTATCAGGCCGATCCGACGGGCTTCGCGTCGACGCGCATCAACCATGTGCTTTCGTATATCGGCAAGAACCTCGCGAACGATTTGCGCGAATCGGATCTCGCGCAACTGGCCGGCCAAAGTGTGAGTGCGTTTTCGCGTTATTTCCGCCGGCACACGGGCCTGCCGTTCGTGCAGTACGTGAACCGCATGCGCATCAATCTCGCTTGCCAGTTGCTGACCGATAGCGAGCTGAGCGTGACCGACATCTGCTTCAAGGCGGGCTTTAACAACCTGTCGAATTTCAACCGGCAGTTTCTCGCGGTGAAGGGCATGGCGCCTTCGAAGTTTCGCCGCTATCAGCAATTGAACGACGCGAGCCGCGATGCTTCGGAAGAAGCGGCCGCGCGCGGAAGGGGCGTCGACGACGCGCCCGCCATCGTGCTCGCGCCAGGCTTGCCGCGTCCTGCCGCCGCTGCTTATCCGTCAACCTATCCACCGACGTAGCCTCTGCGTATTTCACCGCCGCGCTTTTCTGCAAGGCGCTTTGTTTCACCCGCGTTTCAACACGTATCGCGCTGTCCGCCGACAGCGTGACGGACGTGCTCACTTCAAAAACGGAGACAACCATGACGCAAACCCTCGTGACGCAATCCATCATCCAACAGG
This sequence comes from Paraburkholderia sp. OAS925, assembly GCF_040543975.1. Lineage (NCBI taxonomy): Bacteria > Pseudomonadati > Pseudomonadota > Betaproteobacteria > Burkholderiales > Burkholderiaceae > Paraburkholderia > Paraburkholderia sp. OAS925. Next base: position 3,810,723 of record NZ_JBEUNO010000001.1, on the reverse strand, counting down.
CATCGTTGAAGACTTTCGCGAGCCTCGCATTCGGCCTCGCGCTGATCGCCGCGCCTGCCGCGCAGGCCGCACCGCTGAAGATCGGCATGACGTTTCAGGAACTGAACAATCCATATTTCGTGACGATGCAGAAGGCGTTGAACGACGCCGCTGCGTCGACCGGTGCAACGGTGGTCGTCACCGACGCGCATCACGACGTGAGCAAACAGGTGAGCGACGTCGAAGACATGCTGCAAAAGAAGATCGACATTCTGCTCGTGAATCCGACCGATTCGACGGGCATTCAATCGGCGGTGACGTCGGCGAAAAAAGCGGGCGTGGTGGTGGTCGCAGTGGACGCGAACGCGAACGGTCCCGTCGATTCGTTCGTCGGCTCGAAGAACTTCGACGCGGGACAGATAGCCTGCGAGTACCTCGCCAAGTCGATTGGCGGCAGCGGCGAAGTGGCGATTCTCGACGGCATTCCGGTCGTGCCGATTCTCGAACGCGTGCGCGGCTGCAAGGCGGCGCTTGCGAAGGCGCCGGGCGTCAAGCTCGTGGATACGCAGAACGGCAAGCAGGAACGCGCGACCGCACTGTCCGTCACCGAGAACATGATTCAGGCGCATCCGAACCTGAAGGGCATCTTCAGCGTGAACGACGGTGGATCGATGGGCGCGCTCTCCGCAATTGAGTCATCGGGTAAGGACATCAAGCTGACGAGCGTCGACGGCGCACCCGAAGCGATTGCCGCGATTCAAAAGCCGAATTCGAAATTCATCGAGACGTCAGCGCAGTTTCCTGCCGACCAGGTGCGCATTGCACTCGGCATCGCGTATGCGAAGAAGTGGGGCGCCAATGTGCCGAAAGCGATTCCGGTCGACGTGAAGATGATCGACAAGAGCAACGCGAAGGGTTTTAGCTGGTAAGCCCAATGCCCGCCGCGCTGTGTTTGCGGTGGTCGATGTAAACACGGCGGCGGGCAGTGATGGAGCACCCGATGGACACGATATTGAAACTCGAGAACATCAGCAAAAGCTTTCCCGGCGTGAAGGCGCTGCAAGGCATTCACCTGGAGATTGCGCGCGGCGAAATCCACGCGCTGCTCGGCGAAAACGGCGCGGGCAAGTCGACGCTGATGAAGATTCTGTGCGGCATTTATCAGCCGGACGAAGGCGCGATCACGATCGACGGCGAGCCGCGGCACTTTGCGAATTATCACGACGCGGTCGCTGCGGGCGTCGGCATCGTGTTTCAGGAATTCAGCCTGATTCCGTACTTGAATGCAGTGGAGAACATCTTTCTCGGCCGCGAAATGAAGAACGGCCTGGGCCTGCTCGAACGCGGCAAGATGCGGCGCGCGGCGGCCGATATATTCGCGCGGCTCGGCGTGTCGATTGATCTGTCCGTGCCGATTCGTGAACTGTCGGTTGCGCAGCAGCAGTTCGTCGAGATCGGCAAGGCGTTGTCGCTCGAAGCGCGCATTCTTATTCTTGACGAACCGACCGCGACACTCACGCCCGCCGAAGCCGAGCATCTCTTTGCCATCATGCGCGACCTGAAAAAGCAGGGCGTGGCGATGATTTTCATCTCGCATCACCTGGAAGAAATCTTCGAGGTCTGCGACCGCATCACCGTGCTGCGCGACGGTCAGTATGTCGGCATGACCGATGTCGCGCAGTCCGACGTGAGCCGGCTTGTCGAGATGATGGTGGGACGCCGCATCGAAAACAGTTTTCCGCCGAAGCCGCCGCTGTGCTCCGACGCGAAGATCGTGCTGGACGTACAGAAGCTGCAGTTGCATAAAGACAGCCCGGTGCTGCAATTCACGCTGCGCGAAGGCGAGATTCTCGGTTTCGCGGGACTGGTCGGTTCGGGCCGCACCGAGACCGCGCTCGCCGTGATCGGCGCGGACGCGGCCTATGCGAAGGAGATTCGCATCAACGGCGAGGCCGCGAAACTGTCGGACCCGGCGGATGCGTTGCGCGCGGGCGTCGGCATTCTTCCTGAAAGCCGCAAAACGGAAGGGCTGATTACGGACTTCTCGATCAAGCAGAACATCTCGATCAATAACCTCGGCAAATACCGCTCGCTGCGATTTTTTATCGATCAGCGCAGCGAAGCGCGCGCCACCGCCGACATCATGAAACGCGTCGGCGTGAAAGCGCCGACCATGCATACGGAAGTCGCCACGCTGTCGGGCGGCAACCAGCAGAAAGTCGTGATCGCGCGCTGGCTGAACCACCACACCAACATCCTCATCTTCGACGAACCGACGCGCGGCATCGACGTCGGCGCGAAGGCGGAAATCTATCTGCTGATGCGCGAACTCACCGCGCGCGGCTATTCGATCATCATGATTTCGTCGGAACTGCCGGAGATCGTGGGCATGTGCGACCGCGTCGCCGTGTTCCGGCAAGGCCGCATCGAAGCGCTGCTCGAAGGCGATCAGATCGACTCGAACGCCGTGATGACCTATGCAACCGCCGGCACTCGTGGAGCCCTGCATGAACACGCCTAATCCCTCTTCGCCGCCGAAAACGTCGAGCGTCAGCGGCAATACGCCCGGCGCACCCGTGCGCTTCACCTGGGCCGCGTTGAAGCGCTCGACGCTCTTCTATCCGTTCGTCGGTTTGCTCGTGGTTTGCATCGTGATGGTGTTCGCGAGCGACAGCTTTCTCTCCGGCGCGAACATCGAGAACGTGCTGCGCCAGGTGTCGATCAACGCGATCATCGCCGTCGGCATGACGTGCGTGATTCTCACGGGCGGCATCGATCTGTCGGTCGGCTCGGTGATGGCGCTTTCGGGCACGCTCGCCGCGGGACTGATGGTGGCCGGCATGAACGCAGTTGCCGCGTTGGCGGTTGGCGTTGCGGTGGGTCTCGGCTTCGGCGCGGCCAACGGGTTCTTCGTCGCGTTCGCCGGCATGCCGCCGATCATCGTCACGCTCGCGACGATGGGCATCGCGCGCGGCCTCGCGCTGATTTACACCGGCGGCTATCCGATCGACGGCTTGCCCGAGTGGGTCAGCTTCTTCGGCAGCGGCAAGATTCTCGGCATTCAGGCGCCCGTCGTGATCATGGCGGTGATCTATGTGATCGCGTGGGTGCTGCTCGAACGCATGCCGTTTGGCCGCTACGTGTACGCGATTGGCGGCAATGAACAGGCGACGCGTCTGTCGGGCGTGCGCGTCGCGCGCGTGAAGCTGATCGTCTACACGATTGCAGGTTTGACGTCTTCGTTTGCCGCCATCGTGTTGACCGCGCGTTTGATGAGCGGCCAGCCGAATGCGGGCGTGGGCTTCGAACTCGACGCCATCGCGGCCGTCGTGATGGGCGGCACGTCGATCTCCGGCGGACGCGGTTCGATTATCGGCACGTTGATCGGCGCGCTGCTGCTCGGTGTGCTGAACAACGGACTCAACATGGTCGGCGTGAATCCGTATGTGCAGAACGTGATCAAAGGCGGAATCATTCTGCTCGCGATTTACATCAGCCGTGACCGCAGAAAGTAACGCTTTCTTCTCCATTGATTTTCACTTCCGGCAGGACCATGCAATGACGAATGAATTCACTCCATCCGACAAGCAGGACATGACGGCGATTGTCTGCCACGCACCGAAAGACTATCGCGTCGAACAGGTAGCGAAGCCGCGCGCGCGAGCGCATGAACTGGTGATTCGCATCGCCGCATGCGGGATCTGCGCGAGCGATTGCAAATGCCATTCGGGCGCGAAGATGTTCTGGGGCGGGCCGAGTCCGTGGGTTAAAGCGCCGGTGATTCCGGGGCACGAGTTCTTCGGCTTCGTGCAGGAACTCGGCGAAGGCGCGGCAGAACATTTCGGCGTGAAGATCGGCGACCGCGTGATCGCCGAGCAGATCGTGCCTTGCGGCAAGTGCCGTTATTGCAAATCCGGCCAGTACTGGATGTGCGAAGTGCACAACATCTTCGGCTTTCAGCGTGAAGTCGCCGACGGCGGCATGGCCGAGTACATGCGTATTCCGCCGACCGCCATCGTTCACAAGATTCCGGACGGCATTTCACTCGAAGACGCCGCTATCATCGAACCGCTGGCGTGCGCGATTCACACGGTCAATCGCGGCGATGTGCAGTTGGATGACGTCGTCGTGATTGCAGGCGCGGGTCCGCTCGGTTTGATGATGACGCAAGTCGCGCATCTGAAAACGCCGAAGAAACTCGTCGTGATAGATCTGGTGGAAGAGCGCCTCGCACTCGCGCGCGAGTATGGCGCGGACGTGACGATCAACCCGAAACAGGACGACGCGCTCGCGATCATCCATTCGCTCACTGACGGCTACGGCTGCGACGTCTATATTGAAACGACCGGCGCGCCGGTCGGCGTCAATCAGGGCATGGATCTGATCCGCAAGCTCGGGCGCTTCGTCGAGTTCTCCGTGTTCGGCGCGGATACGACACTCGACTGGTCGGTGATCGGCGACCGCAAGGAACTCGATGTACGCGGCGCGCACCTCGGACCGTATTGCTATCCGATTGCAATCGATCTGCTCGCGCGCGGACTCGTGACGTCGAAAGGCATCGTCACACACGGCTTTTCTCTGGAAGAATGGGACGAGGCGATCAAGGTCGCCGATTCGCTGGATTCGATCAAGGTGCTGATGAAGCCGCGCGCGTAAGCGCCGGCATCTACTGAAGCGCAGCGCTACAACAACGGAGACTGTATGGAATACGTCATCGGCGTCGACATCGGCACGCAGAGCACGAAGGCGCTGCTGGTTGATCGGCACGGCGCTATCGTTGCGCAACACGCGTCGAGCTATCAGCCGGATACGCCGAAGCCTCTATGGGCCGAGCAATGGCCGGCGGTGTGGTTCAAGGCGGTCACCGAATGCATTGCCGCGTGCGTGCAGAAGGCGAAACAGGCGGGCGTCGCGGCGGATTCCATCAAGGCCGTGTGCGTGAGCAGCCTGTATGGCGGCTCGGGCATTCCTGTGGATAGCGAGATGCGGCCGCTTTATCCGTGTCTGATATGGATGGACCGGCGCGCAACCGATCAGGTCGAATGGGTGCACCGCAACGTCGACCTCGAGCGGCTGTACGCGATCACCGGCAATGGCGTGGACAGCTACTACGGCTACACGAAGATGCTGTGGCTGCGCGATCACGAGCCCGACGTATGGGCGCAAACGCGTTACTTCCTGCCGCCGAACGCGTATGTGATCTACATGCTGACGGGCGAAGTCGCGGTCGATCACAGCTCGGCGGGCAACATCGGCGGCATCTACGATATTGCGCAGCGCGACTGGTCCGACGAGGCGCTCGACATGCTCGGCATTCCCGCGACGATGATGCCGGAGCGGCTCGTCGATTCATCGGAAGTGGTCGGCGGCTTGCTGTCGCAATGGAGCGGGCAGCTCGGACTCGCGGCAGGCACGTCGATTGTGGCGGGCGGCGTGGACGCCGCGGTCGCGACATTCGCCGCGGGCGTGAGCCGAGCAGGGCAACATGTCGCGATGATCGGCACGAGCATGTGCTGGGGCTACGTCAATCAGACGGTCGATGCGCGCCACGGATTGATCAGCATGCCTCACGTTTTCAACGGGCAGCGCGACATCTATGTGTTCGGCGGCGCGATTACCGCGGGCGCGTCAGTGACGTGGTATCGCGATCAGTTCTGTCATGCCGAAATGGAAGCCGCGCGCGCGACGCCGCATGGCGATCCCCATCGTCTGCTCGAAGACAATGCATCGAAAGTGCCGGCGGGATCGGATGGCGTGATGTTTTTGCCTTATCTGATGGGCGAACGCAGCCCCGTGTGGGACGCCAAGGCGAGCGGCGCGTTCGTCGGCCTGAGCCTTTTTCATACGCGGGCGCACTTGTATCGCGCGGTGCTCGAGGGCGTGTCGTTTGCGTTGAAGCACAACATCGAGGCCGGACGCCAGGGAGCGCAGTCGTTGGAGGACAAGCTGATCGTGGTCGGCGGCGCCGCGCATTCGGACTTGTGGATGCAGATCATCGCCGACATCACCGGCTATCCGGTCTATACGATCGAGCAGGAAGTGGAGGCGGCGATGGGCGCCGCGTTGCTCGCCGCGCTCGGCGTCGGGCTGATTTCGCGCGAGGCGGCGCAGGGCGGCTGGATCACGCTGATCGAGCGCGCACAACCGGACGCCGCGCGAATGGCGCGTTACGAAGAGCGCTTCGGCATCTATAAAGACCTGTATCCGGCATTGAAGCCGGTCATGCATCGCTTGCAAACATCATGAATGCTACTTTCGATTTTTCCGGCCGCTCGATATTCGTGACGGGCGCCTCGAGTGGAATAGGGCGCGCGACGGTCGAGATGTTGTGCGCGAGCGGTGCCGATGTCGTCGCGGCGGCACGCAATGCGAACGAGCTTGCGCGTCTCGCCGAGGAGACCGGCTGCGAGCCGTTGAAGCTCGACGTCAGCGACGAAGCCGCAATCGACGAAGCGTTTCTATCGCTCGGTGCTTTCGACGGTCTGGTGAATTGCGCGGGCATTGCGTTGCTCGAACGCGCGGTGGAGACAACGGCCGCGAGTTTCGACCGCGTGATGGCGGTGAACGCGCGCGGCGCGGCGCTGGTGGCGAAGCATGTGGCGCGAGGGATGATCGACGCGAAGCGGGCCGGCAGTATCGTGAACGTTTCGAGTCAGGCGGCGCTTGTCGCGCTTGACGATCACCTGAGCTATTCGGCTTCGAAGGCCGCGCTCGATGCGATCACGCGGGCTTTGTGCATCGAGTTGGGACCGTTTGGGATTCGTGTGAATAGTGTGAATCCGACTGTTACGCTGACGCCGATGGCCGTGCAGGCGTGGAGCGATCCTGTCAAGCGCGAGCCTGCACTTAAGGCTATTCCGCTTGGGAGGTTTGCCGAGCCGGTTGAAGTGGCTTCGGTGGTGGCGTTCTTGTTGAGCGATGCGGCTTCTATGGTGAGTGGGGTTTCGCTGGCGGTTGATGGGGGATTTGTGGCGCGGTGACATTTACTGCTGCAGCGCGTGCGGCGCCGCTCGAGACATGACTGTCTTGTCACTAACGAGCGAAGCGGGTTAGACAAAAACTCGCCGCAGCTCGTCCCTACAACACCGTCCTGACATGCCAAAGCTCAGGAAACAAAACCACATCGAGCATCTTGCGCAGATAAGGCGCGCCACTGGTCCCGCCCGTCCCCTGCTTGAAGCCGATAATCCTCTCGACGGTAGTAACGTGCCGGAACCGCCACTGCCGGAAAGCGTCCTCGAGATCGACCAGTTCCTCGGCCATCTCGTACAACTCCCAATGCTGCGAAGGATTGCGATACACCTCTAGCCAGGCCGCTTCGACGGAAGCATCGTGAACCGTGGGCTGCGTCCAGTCGCGCGCGAGCCGCGACGGCGAAATCGCAAAGCCGCGACGCGCAAGCAGCTTCACCACTTCGTCGTAGAACGACGGCGCTTCCAGTGACGCCTTCACCTCCGCAAGCACATCGGCACGATGCGCATGCGGCTTGAGCATCTGCTCGTTCTTGTTGCCGAGCAGAAACTCGATCTGCCGGTACTGATAAGACTGAAACCCCGACGAGCTGCCCAGGTAAGGCCGCATCGCCGTGTATTCGGACGGCGTCATTGTCGCGAGCACGCTCCAGGCCTGCACGAGCTGCTCCATGATCCGCGAGACGCGCGCGAGCATCTTGAACGCCGGCGGCAACTCGTCGCGATGCACGGCGTCGAGCGCGGCGCGCAACTCGTACAGCGCGAGCTTCATCCACAATTCGCTGGTCTGATGCTGAATGATGAACAGCATCTCGTTGTGATCGGGCGACAACGGATGCTGCGCATTCAGCACCGTCCCGAGCGACAGATAATCGCCGTAACTCATCGAGCCGGAGAAGTCGAGCTGCGCGTCGTGCCAGCCATCCTCGGCTGAAGAAGCGTTCGTAGCAGCAGTCGCAGCGTCGGCGGACGCAGCGCTCCCATGACCGAACGGGCAACCTTGCGCGGGCTTTTCTTCGGGCAAGCCCGGCGTTTGCATGTGATCGTTCATCGTGCGCTCCTCAGGTCACGGCGCCGCGCGCGGCAAATTCCGGCGCGCGCCAGGTCTCGCGTGCGAGCACGTCGCGCAAGGTTTCGACGGCGTCCCATACATCCACGAAGCGCGTATAAAGCGGCGTAAAGCCGAAGCGCAGCACATGCGGCTCGCGATAATCGCCGATCACCCCACGCGCGATCAACGCCTGCATCACCTCATAGCCATGCGGATGCTCGAAGCTCGCATGCGAGCCGCGCTGCGAGTGTGCGCGCGGCGTGACGAGCTTCAACGGAAATTCGCTGCAACGCGCTTCGACGAGTTCGATAAAGAGATCGGTCAGCGCCAGCGACTTGCGGCGAATCGCCTGCATGTCGGTCTGCAGAAACACGTCGAGCCCGCATTCGACGAGCGCCATCGACACCATCGGCTGCGTGCCGCACAAATAGCGGCCGACGCCCTGATCCGGCCGATACGTCGGGTTCATCTCGAACGGCGCGGCATGTCCCCACCAGCCGGACAGCGGCTGCGCAAAGTTATTCTGATGGCGCTTCGGCACCCACACGAAGGCAGGCGAGCCCGGACCGCCGTTCAGGTACTTGTACGTGCAGCCGACTGCGTAGTCGGCGCCGACGCCGTTCAGGTCGACCGGCACCGCGCCCGCCGAATGCGCGAGGTCCCACAGCGCGAGCGCGCCCTTGTCGTGAATCAGCTTCGTCAGCGCGGCCATGTCGTGCATGTAGCCGGTGCGGTAGTTCACATGCGTGATCATCGCGATCGCGGTGTCGTCGCCGATTGCTTCGGGCAGCTCCGACGGGTCGTCGACGAGACGCAGTTCATAGCCGCGGTCGAGCTGCTCGATCACGCCCTGCGCGATGTACAGGTCGGACGGGAAATTCGAACGCTCGGACACGATCACGCGCCGCTTCGGGTCGCGCGCGTCGGCGAGCCGCAGTGCGGCGGACAGCACCTTGAAGAGGTTGATCGAAATCGTATCGGTGACGACGACTTCGTCCTCGGCGGCGCCGATCAGCGGCGCGAGTTTATTGCCCAAGCGACGCGGCAGCGCGAACCAGCCCGCCGCGTTCCAGCTGCGGATCAAACCCTCGCCCCATTCGGCGGCGATCACGGTTTGCGCGCGTTGCGCGGCGGCGGCCGGCGGCACGCCGAGCGAATTGCCGTCGAGGTAGATAGTGGTCGACGACAGCGCGAACTGGTCGCGCAGTGTCGCGAGCGGGTCGGCGCTGTCGAGCGCCAAGGCTTCTTCGCGATGATTCATGGTGGTCTCGTTCGTTCGCGTATTGCGGATTGGAAGTCAGTGCGCGTCGGGCAGCGCGCGCAGGACCGCGCGCACGGGGCTCGCGTCGAGCGTGGTCAGCTTGAGCGGCAGCGCGATCAGTTCGTAATCGCCGGGCGCGACGTCGTCGAGCACGATGCCCTCGAGAATCGCCATGCCGTGCGCGCGAATACGGTGATGCGCGTCCATCGTCTTCGATTCCTGCGGGTCGAGCGACGGCGTGTCGATGCCGATCAGCTTCACGCCGTTGGCCGCGAGCAGGTCGATCGTTTCGGGCGCGACGGCGCAGAAGCCGCTGTCCCACGCCGCGGTCGGCGCGTTTCTGTAAGTGCGCAGTAAGACTCGCGGCGGCAACCCGCCCAACGAGTCACGCAGATGTTGTGGCGTGACAACAGGCGACGCGCCGATGCAATGAATCACGCGGCATCGTCCGAGATAGGCGTCGAGCGGCACCTGGCCGATTGCGGCGCCCTCCGCGTCGTAGTGCAGAGGCGCGTCCGTGTGCGCGCCGGTATGCGGCGAGAGCGTCAGCCGCGCGACGTTGACGGGCGAGCCGGCCTCCATCCGCCAGACGCGCTCGATGCCGACGGGCGTGTCGCCTGGCCAGACGGGCGTCGCCGTATCGACGGCAGGGGTGATGTCCCAGAGTGTTTGCATGTCCGCATGGAAGGTGGAGGTCTATACGGAATGATAGGTGGCCAGCCGCGAAATGTGATTGCGAAAAAATCTCCTTCTAAGCCCGGTCTTGGAACATAATTTGAGTTAAATGGGAAAGGGAGACCGAATATGAACGCGATCTCGCTCGACGCCACCGATTGCCGTATCTTGACGGTGCTTCAGCAGGAAGGACGAATCAGCAATCTCGATCTCGCGGAGCGCATCTCGCTGTCGCCGTCGGCGTGTCTGCGGCGCTTGCGTCTACTGGAAGAACAGGGCGTCATCGAGCACTATCGCGCGTGTCTGAACCGCGAAGTGCTGGGCTTCGAGCTGGAGGCGTTCGTTCAGGTGTCGATGCGCAATGAACAGCAGAATTGGCACGAGCGCTTCGCTGAAGCGCTGCGCGACTGGCCGGAAGTGGTCGGCGCTTTTGTCGTGACGGGCGAGACGCACTATCTGCTGCGCGTTCTCGCGCACAACCTCAAGCACTATTCGGATTTTGTGTTGCAGCGTCTCTATAAGGCGCCGGGCGTGCTGGATATTCGTTCGAATATCGTGCTGCAGACCTTGAAGGAAGATTCGGGCGTGCCGGTTTCGCTGGTCACGCGCAACAACACCCACGGCGCGCCGCACAACGATCGCTGAGGCGCCCTCTGCGCGCAGCGCCGGCCTGGCCCTGGCAAGGGCCGTTGCAAGCGCCGCGTGCGCTTACAACGACTTGAGGCCGTGGAACTGGCCGTTCTGGAAAACGAGCGGCGCCATGTCGGCGGCATTCTCGTGCACGCCGCAGCGCTCCACCTCGCCGACGAAAATCACGTGATCGCCTTCTTCGTAACGGCTGCGGTTATGGCATTCGAACCACGCGAGCGCGCCGTCGAGCACCGGCATACCGCTGTCGCCCGCCGCGTGCGATACGCCTTCGAAGCGGTCGCCCTTCACCGTGGCGAAGCGCTTGCATAGATCGAGTTGCGACGCCGCCAGCACGTTGACGACGTAGTGGCTGTTCGCGCGGAACACCGACATCGACGCCGAGCGCGTGGCGAGACTCCACAGCACGAGCGGCGGCTCGAGCGAAACCGAATTGAACGAGCTGGCGGTGATGCCGATCAACTGGCCGGACGGCGCACGCGTCGTGATGACGGTGACGCCCGTAGCGAACTGGCTGAGCGCCTGCCTGAAGGCCGGCTGGTCGAAGTTGGGCGGGCTGGCGTGCTTCATTGCGCGCAAGCCGCCGATGCGTGGCGGCCGGAAGCCGCGCCGAAGCTCTCGCGCGCACGGCGGGAAACAGTTGATTCGAAAGTCATAGTGAAAATCGTCGATTTGCCCCAATTTTAACTGCAATCGCGGTGCACTGACCGCGACGCAACCGGCGCATCGCAAAACCCGCTAAGCTGGAACGCTACCGCCGATGGCATGGGCGTTGCGGCAAAGCGAATGCGGCATCGGCCGATCACGAGTGAGAAGGAGCATGCAGCATGAGTCAGACAGGCGAAGTCGCCACCTTGGGTGGCGGGTGTTTCTGGTGCCTCGAAGCGGTTTATCTGGGCGTCGACGGCGTCAACTCGGTGGAGTCGGGCTATGCGGGCGGCCACACGCAGCGTCCGACCTACGAGCAGGTGTGCGACGGCGCGACGGGGCACGCGGAAGTGGTGAAGGTCGAGTTCGATCCGTCGAAGATCAGCTACGGCGAGATCCTCGAAATCTTCTTCGCGATCCACGATCCCACGCAGTTGAACCGGCAAGGTAACGATGTCGGCCCGCAATACCGCTCGGTCATCTTCACGCATTCCGACGCGCAGCGTGAAGCCGCTTTGCAGGTGATCCGCGAAATCGGCGAGCAGGGCATTCACGACGGCCAGATCGTCACGCAGGTGTTGCCGCTCGACGGCAACTACTGGCCTGCCGAGGCCTATCATCAGAATTATTTCGCGCAGCATCCGGAGCAAGGCTATTGCTCGTTCGTGGTCGCGCCGAAGGTGGCCAAGTTCCGGCAGAAATTTGCGCATCGGATCAAGGCGGGTTGAGGCGGGCCGGCGCGGGTCGGCGCGGGGTCGGCGTTCAGTGCGGCTCGCTGCTGTTCGAGTCGCTGGTCTGAGCGCGGCTCGCGTCGCCCGGCGGATCTGGCGGGCGCGGCTCCTGAGGTTCACTGTGTTGCATCGCTGCGGCATTCACGGCGTCTGCTTGCTGCTGTGAGGGCTCCTGCTCGCGGCGGTGGCCGTGCTCGTGTTCCTCCTGTTCGTGCTCGTGCTCATTCGCGAGCCGCGCATACGCTTCAATGATCTCGCGCGCCCAACTCGACGCAACTGAGCGGCGCCGAACCTTCCGCCTTGTTATTCACCGCGATCACCACCGGCTGGCCGGCCAGCGCATAGCGCGCGGCTAGTTCCGCGAGCGACGCACGCGTGGCCGGATCGCGGTCGACGAGCTTATCGAACGGCTCGTATTTCGCCTTCGCCTGCTCGTATTTGAAGCCGCCGTGCAGGCTCCAGCGCACGACCAGCGGACCGGCCGGCTCGCCGTCCAATAGTGCGAGCGCCGCCGCCTGCCGCAGCGGATCGGGCATCCGCGCGTGAATGCCGACGCAGTAGCGCACGCCCGCCGCTTTCAGCGTACGAATGAAACGCGGCGTGAGCAAACTGGCGTCGCGGATTTCGACTGCGTAGCAGGTGCCTTGCGGCAGCGTGGGCAAGGCCGCGAGGAACTCGGCCAGCCGTTCGATGAAAACCGCGGGCTGCGCGAGCATCTGGTCGGGCAGCGGCGACAACTGGAACACGAGCGCGCCGGCCTTCGCGCCCAGGCCTTCGAGACACGGCGTCACGAAGTCGTCGATCGCCATTTGCGCGTTCAGAAAACACGGATTCAGCGCCACCGGCTCGCCGCGTTCGGCGCGCACGGTGGCGTCGGTGATCGTCATCGGCGCCTTGACGATGAAGCGGAAATGCTCGGGCACCTGCTGCGCGTAGCGCAGGTATTCGGTGACGGTGAGCGCCTGATAAAACGACCGGTCGATGCTGACCGTCTTCAGCAGCGGATGCGCGCCGTAGGCGGTCAGGCCGTCGCGCGACAGCTTGCTGTTGCTGTATTCGTCGCCGTAGACGATGCCGTTCCAGCCGGGAAACGACCACGTCGATGTGCCGAGGTGCACTTGCGGCGGCAGTTGTGAGGCGAGCGCGAGTACGTCGGGCGAGGGCGGGGCCGCGAGGATTTCGCGAGTGCGGCGTTTTTTGGGGGCGTCGGTGGTGGGGGCCGTTGGTGTGGCCATAGGCGCCGGCTCGGGCGCTGCTTCTTCTTGCCACAGCGACGCGGCGGCGGTTGTAGAGCGGGCGGGTTGGCGGTTTTCGATTTTCGGCGCGTGAGTTACAAAAGGCGCATCGGCTTGCGCGTCCAACGGTGCTTGAGCGCCTGAACGAGCGCGCGACGGTTTCGCGCGGGCTTCGGCTTTCGGCGCTGCGGGCGCCGCTTGCACCGGCATCCCGAACAGATCGAACTGCGCCGCTTCGCCTGGCGCTTCCGCTTCGCTCGACGCCTCGCCTCCGCTCCGCACTCCCACGTCGCTTTGCTCGCCGCGTTCGTCCAGCGCCTCTTCCTCTTCTCTTGTCCCGCTCTGACCCATCGAGATTTTCACTAGTAAGCACCGCGACCGCCCGCGCTAGCACGACGCCGCGGCGCTCACCTCACAGCGGCTTCTCGTACATGTAGCGGCGCGACCACGGCAGGGTTTTCGCACTGCGGCCGGCCCTGCGGCAGACGACCTGATAGATGGAGACGTCGTCGTTTTCGAATGCATACGCGCAGCCGGCCAGGTACACGCGCCAGATGCGGAATTTTTCGTCGTCGACGAGCTTGCGGGCTTCTTCCGCGTGCGTCTCGAAATTTTCCGCCCAGATGTCGAGCGTGTGCGCATAGTGACGGCGCAGGCTTTCCACGTCAACCGCTTCGAGCCCGCCGCGCTGCATCGACTCGAGCGCGAGGCTGATGTGCGGCAGTTCGCCGTCCGGAAACACATAACGGTCGATGAACTCGCCGCCGCCCAGCGCCGTCTCGCCGCTGTCCGCATCGCTCGACGTGATGCCGTGATTCATCGCGATGCCGTCGTCGGCGAGAAGGTCGTGCACTTTCTTGAAGTAGCCCGGCAGGTTCTTGCGGCCCACGTGCTCGAACATGCCGACGCTCGTGATGCGGTCGAATCGTCCTTCGACGTCGCGATAATCCTGCAGACGAATCTCGATCTGATTCTCGAGGCCCGCGGCTTTCACGCGCGCCGTCGCGAGGTCGAACTGGTTTTGCGACAGCGTCACGCCCACGCATTGCGCGCCGAATTTTTGCGCCGCGCGCAGCACGAGCGCGCCCCAGCCGCAGCCGATGTCGAGCAGCCGCTGACCCGGCTGCACCTGAATCTTCGTGAGGATGTGGTCGATCTTCTTGATCTGCGCGGTGGCGAGATCTTCGTCGCCGTTCTCGAAATAGGCGCACGAGTAGACCATGTTCTCGTCGAGCCAGAGCTTGTAGAACTCGTTCGAGACATCGTAGTGATACTGGATGGCCTTTTTATCCGACGCCTTCGAATGCTGGAAATAGCGCCGCACGCGCGCGAGCTTGCCCGCACTATTGACGGTGTTGCGCGCGAGCTGATAACCGACGTTGATGATGTCCGAGAGCTTGCCCTCGATGTCGATCTTGCCCTTGACGTACGCCTCGCCCAGGTTGTCGAGGCTCGGTTCGAGCAGATAAGGCAACGCCGTTGCGCTCTTGACGTGCAGCGTGACCTGCGGCGCGGCGAACCGCCCGAAGTCGTGCTGCTGGCCGTCCCACAGCACGAGACGCGCCGGCAAATCAGCCTTGGTTTTTACTTCTTCCACCCACTGCGCCAGCTTTTTCTCCCAGAACATGCGATTTCTCCGTGTCCGTTGAATTAAAGCGAAGCTTGTGTGGATCGCAGCCCGATGCGGCGCAACTCCCATGCCGCGAGACGCGATCCTTGCGCCGCGCGCTGCTACGTCGGCAACGCGCTGACGACATTGTTAGTGCTGGTTCAGGGCGACAGACGGCAGATTTGCCAGTCGCTGTTTTCGCTCGAACGCGTGTAAAGCAGACGGTCGTGCAAACGCGACGGCCGGCCCTGCCAGAATTCGATTGCTTCGGGCACCAAACGATAACCGCCCCAATGCGGCGGACGCGGCGGTTCGTCGCCGTATTGCAGGCGCATTTCGCGTTCGCGCGTTTCGAGCTGCGAACGGCTTTCAATCACCTGACTTTGATTCGACGCCCATGCGCCGATACGCGAACCGGGCGGACGCGACGCGAAATACGCGTCGCTTTCCGCCGCGCTCGTTTTGACGACGCGCCCCTCGATGCGCACCTGGCGCTCGAGCTCGATCCAGTAGAAGAGCAGGCTCGCGTACGGATTCGCGGCCAGCTCGCGGCCCTTGCGGCTTTCGTAGTTGGTGAAGAACACGAAGCCTCGTTCGTCGACGCCCTTGATCAGCACGATGCGCGCTGAAGGCCGGCCGCGCGAGTCAACGGTGGCGAGCGTCATCGTATTCGGTTCGGGCAGTTTCGCCTCGACGGCCTGCTGAAACCAGACGTCGAATTGCCGGAACGGGTCGCGGTCGACGTCGCCGATGTCCAGAGAACCCAGCGAATAATTTTTTCGAAGTTCGGCGAGTGAGGTCATGTTCTTATGCGCACGCTACAGTCAGCCCAGTATAGCTAAGGCGCCAATTTTTTGCCCGCAGCCAGATCAAGCGCGATGCACCGGTGCCGCGCTTTCGCGGGTTTTCGAACGGCGACTTTCTCACGGTGATTGCCGCGGCAATGCTGATCCATGCGTTCAGGCAAAATACGGACTGCGCGATTCACATGCGCTTTCTGCCTTGCGCTTTCTGCTTTCTTGCCTTCAACGAGTTCCATCATGTCGACCACCGCGCAATCCGATCTTACTACCAGCCTCGACGGGCATGAAGCCGCCGACCGCGCGCGACGCTTCGGCGGCATTGCGCGTCTGTACGGCGCGCCCGCGCTTGCCGCGTTCGAGAGCGCGCATGTGGCGGTGATCGGTATCGGCGGAGTGGGCTCGTGGGTCGCCGAAGCGTTGGCGCGCAGCGCGGTGGGCACGCTGACGCTGATCGACCTCGACAATGTTGCTGAAAGCAATACGAACCGGCAGATTCATGCGCTCGACGGCAACTACGGAAAACCGAAGGTCGAAGCGATGGCCGAGCGCATCGCCGCGATCAATCCGTCGTGCGATGTGCGTCTCGTGGAAGACTTCGTGGAGCCCGACAATTTCGCGGCGACGCTCGGCGGCGGCTTCGATTATGTGATCGATGCGATCGACAGCGTGCGCACCAAGACCGCGCTGATCGCATGGTGTGTCGAGCGCAAGCAGCCGTTGATCACGATTGGCGGCGCGGGCGGCCAGCTCGATCCCACGCGCATTCGAATCGACGATCTTGCAGCGACGATTCAGGACCCGTTGCTATCCAAAGTGCGCGGACAGTTGCGCAAGCAGCATGGTTTTCAGCGTGGGCCGAAAGCGAAATTCAAGGTGAGCGCCGTGTATTCCGACGAGCCGCTGATCTATCCCGAAGCCGCCGTCTGCGACATCGATGCGGAAGCGGAGCACGTCGCGACATCGCCGGGATATACGGGGCCGGTCGGTCTGAATTGCGCGGGCTTTGGTTCGAGCGTGTGCGTGACGGCGAGCTTTGGCTTCGCCGCGGCCGCGTATGTGTTGCGGGCGCTGGCGAAGCAGGCGGTGTGACCTTTAGTGCGCAGCGGGTGCGCAAGGCACCGGATCTGGTATCTAGTACAGCGCGGCGCTCAGCTTGCGGCGCCATTGCGCGACGAGTTCCGGCTGATGCGCGGCCAGATCGAACACCGAGAGCATCGTCTTGCGGCCGATGTCGTCGCGGAACGTGCGATCGCGCTGCACGATTGCCAGCAGATGCTCGAGCGCGCCCGCATATTTGCGGCGTGCGATCAGCGCGCTCGCGAGATCGAAGCGCGCTTCCAGATCGTCGGGATGGCTCGCGACGCGCGCTTCGAGCGCGTCGGTCGGCGGCAGATCGGCCGCGGCATCCACGGCGTCCAGACGCGTCTTGATCGCGTTGAAGCGCGCGTCGATGCCTTGCGTCGTTTTCGGCGACAGCAAATCGACCTCGTCGCGCGCTTCGTCGATACGGTTGTCATCGAGCAGCATCTCGATGCGGTCGAGGCGCGCTTCGTCGAAGGCCGGGTCGATGGCGAGCGCGGCCTGCAACGCCTCGTAAGCGTCCTCGCGGCGGCCTTCGGCCAAGGCGGCCTGCGCGTCGAGACGCGCGGCGTCCGCGCCTTGCGGCACGAGCCGTTCGATGAATTCGCGCAGTTGCCCTTCAGGCAGCACGCCGACGAACTGATCGACCGGCCGGCCGTCCGCGAATGCCATGACGTGCGGAATGCTGCGCACCTGGAAGTGCGCGGCAAGTTCCTGGTTCTCGTCCACGTTCACCTTGACGAGCTTCCATTTGCCGGCGCCTTCGGCCTCGAGCTTTTCCAGCATCGGGCCGAGCGTTTTGCAGGGGCCGCACCACGGCGCCCAGAAATCGACCAGCACAGGGGCCAGTGTCGACGCCGTGATGACGTCCTTTTCGAATGTGGCCAGAGTGGTGTCCATTACGTCCTCGTCGATAAAACGGTTTGTCTGTTAGCTGGGGCCGAACTGCGCGGATTCAATGCGTGTTGACGCCGCGCCCGCGCCTGAAATCCGCCGTCATTTCCGCCGTCACTTTTTTAGCGGCAGCGGTATCCATTCGGTTTCGCCCGGCACTGTGCCCATTTCCTGATTCGTCCACGCGAGTTTCGCGGCTTCGATCTTCTCACGCGAACTCGCGACGAAATTCCATTCGATAAAGCGTTCGCCGTCGAGCTTTTCGCCGCCGAGCACCATCACGCGCGCGCCGTGCGTGCTCGCGAGCGTGACGGTTTCGTCGAGCGCGAGCACGGCCATCTGACCGACTTCGAGCGGCGTGCCGTCGATCTCGAGATCGCCTTCCACCAGATACACGCCGCGCTCCTCGTGCTCCGGTTCGAGCGCGAACGCGCTGCCCGGCGCGAACTCGCCCGCGACATACAGCGTGCCGGAAAACGTGCTGACGGGCGAACGCTGGCCGAACGCGGTGCCGGCGATCACGCGCAACGTGACGCCGTTGCGCTCGACCACCGGCAGCGTGTCCGCGCTGTGATGCGCGAACGACGGCGCGACCTCTTCGTCGTCGAGCGGCAGCGCGACCCAGGTCTGAATGCCGTGGATGGTCTGGCCGCGCGCGCGGTCTTCGGCGGGCGTGCGCTCGGAATGGACGATGCCGCGTCCGGCCGTCATCCAGTTGACGTCGCCGGGGACGATTTTCTGTTCCGAGCCGAGACTGTCGCGATGCATGATCGCGCCTTCGAACAGAAATGTCACCGTGGCGAGGCCGATATGCGGATGCGGACGCACGTCTAGGCCGACGCCGGGTTCGAGCGTCGCCGGGCCCATGTGATCGAAGAAGATGAACGGTCCGATCAGACGCGCGGCCATTGCAGGCAGCACGCGCCGCACAGTCAGACTGCCGACATCGCGCAGATGCGGTTTGAGAACTGCTTTGATCGAAGAGGACATGGGGCGCTCGGCAAGAAGGGATGAGGAAAATTCTTAATGGATGATTCTACTGCGTTGGCTCAGCCAGCGCCTCCAGCCAGGCTCGGCGTACACACATGTATTTACATCGCGCCGCTGCCCGTCTATAGTGATGTATGTACATTGGATGTACATCATCGTATGAGGAGCGGAACGTGCTGACCAAGGTTTTTCGCAATGGCAATTCGCAGGCCGTGCGCATTCCGGCTGAACTGGCGTTTAGCAGCGTCGACATGGAAGTGGAAATCGAGCGGGTCGGCGACGAACTGCGCATTCGTCCCACGCGCCGCCCGCTCGCCGGCGTACTAAAGAAATTCTCGAAGTTCAGCCCGGATTTCATGGCGGAAGGCCGCGGCGACCACGAGCAGGCTGAGCGCGAGGATCTGTAATGCCGCGCTACATGCTGGACACCAACATGTGCATCTACCTGATGAAGAATCAGCCGGAGCAGGTTGCGAAGCGTTTTGCGGAATGCTTCGTCGGCGACGTCGTGATGTCCGCCATTACTTTCGCCGAGCTGGAGTACGGCGTGGCGGTCTCGGCCAATCGTGCGCGCGAGCGTCGCAACCTTGCGGCGCTTGTCGAAGACATCCTGGTTGCGCCGTTCGACAGCGCGGCGGCGAGTGCCTACGGCCCGATCCATGAAGCCACGCGCGAGCGCAAGAAGGACCAGCTCGACAAGCTGATCGCGGCCCACGCGGTCTCGCTCGACGTCGTGCTCGTCACCAACAATGAGCGCGATTTCACGGCCTATCCCGGCCTGCGTATCGAAAACTGGCTCAATGCCTGAGCGCACGGCGACTGCGCTTTCGGTCCCGTGCGAATTTCCCACGCTCCGCTAAACTGACGGGTTCAACACTTTATTGGAGACCGGCATGTCGCCGAGGGACCTGCTGCTCGCGCTCGTCGTCGTCATTGCGTGGGGCGTCAATTTCGTCGTTATCAAGGTCGGCTTGCATGGCGTGCCGCCGATGCTGCTCGGCGCGCTGCGCTTCACGCTCGCGGCAATACCGGCGGTGTTTTTTGTCAAGCGTCCACAATTGGCATGGCGCTGGTTGCTGGCCTATGGCTTGACGATCTCGCTCGGGCAGTTCGCGTTTCTGTTCTCGGCGATGTACGTCGGCATGCCGGCCGGACTCGCATCGCTCGTGTTGCAGGCGCAGGCGTTTTTCACGCTGATCTTCGCCGCGTTCTTCTTGCATGAGCGTTTTCGCTTGCCGAATGTCGCCGGTTTGCTGATCGCCGCCGCGGGCCTCGCCGTGATCGGCATGCAGGGCGGCCATGCGATGACGCTCGCCGGCTTCCTGCTCACGCTGTGCGCCGCGTGTTCGTGGGCGCTCGGCAACATCGTCACGAAGAAGGTCGGCAAGGTCGACCTCGTCGGCCTCGTGGTGTGGGGCAGTCTGATTCCGCCGCTGCCTTTCTTCGCGCTGTCGTATGCGTTCGAGGGTCCGCAGCGGATCGCGGCGGCGCTTTCCGGCATCAGCGCGATGTCGATTTTCGCGGTCGTCTATCTCGCGTTTATCGCCACGCTGCTCGGCTATGGATTATGGAGCCGTCTGTTGTCGCGCTATCCGGCGAGCCAGGTCGCGCCGTTTTCGCTGCTCGTGCCGATCGTCGGTCTCGCATCGGCGGCGGTCTTTCTCGATGAGCGGCTCTCCACCGCGCAGATCGCCGGTGCGGTGCTGGTGATGGTGGGGCTCGCGGTGAACGTATTCGGCGGCTGGGTCGTGCAGCGCTTGTCGCTGGCGCGTTGAAACGGGTGCACGATCGAAAACGGCCGCATTGCTGCGGCCGTTTTTTTGTTGGAGCGCTGGACGAGAACAACGCGCGAAAGACACATCGTCACGTCATGCGATTCTTTGCCAGCGGCGGATTCGCCGCGAAATAACGCTTGATGCCGGTCATGATCGCATCGGCCATCTTCTCGCGATAGGCGTCGTCGTTCAGGCGCCGCTCCTCGTCGGGATTGCTGATGAACGCCGTTTCCACGAGGATCGACGGAATGTCGGGCGCCTTCAACACCGCGAAGCCCGCCTGTTCGACCGAACCTTTGTGCAGCTTGTTGATCCCGCCGATTTCCTTCAGCACGAAGTTGCCGTAGCGCATGGAGTCGCGAATCTGCGCGGTGGTGGACATGTCGAACAACGCGCGATTCACGGTGGCGTCGGCGGATTTGATGTTGATGCCGCCAATCTGGTCCGACGCGTTCTCCTTGTTCGCCATCCAGCGCGCGGCCGCGCTCGACGCGCCGTGCTCCGACAACGCGAACACCGACGAGCCGCGCGCCTCGGGCGTGGTGAACGCATCGGCGTGAATCGACACGAACAGGTCCGCGCCGACGCGCCGCGCTTTTTGCACGCGCACGTTCAGCGGCACGAAGAAGTCGGCGTCGCGCGTCATCATCGCGCGCATGTTCGGTTGCGCGTCGATCTTCGCGCGCAGTTTCTTCGCGATGTCGAGCGCGACGTGCTTCTCGTAAGTGCCCGAGCCGCCGATCGCGCCGGGGTCTTCGCCGCCGTGTCCCGGATCGATCGCGACGGTCAACAGGCGCACCGTGTTGCTCTTGCCCGACTTCGGCGTGGTGAACGCGTAGGTGTCGTCGCCACTGTCGTCGTTATCCAGACTTTTGGCGCTGTTGGCGCCGCTGCCGCTGCCCTTGTTGCGCGCGATCGCCGTGGGCGGTGTGACGGGAGTGGGCGGCACGCCAGGCGTTGGCGTCGGCGTCTTCGCAATGATCGGCGGCAAACCTGGCGACCCGGACGTAGAGCCGGACGGCGACCCACTGTGCGCCGGCGCATGCGGTGCGCCCGCCGCGGACCCGCTGCCGCCGTTCTGCGCATAGCGCTCGAAGAACGCCTCGCTGTTGTCGGCGGCCGGCGGCGTCGTGCCGGGGCCGCTCAACGTAGCGGGCGGCGCGCTGTTTTCTTCGTTCAGCGTTTGCTGCTTGCGCTCGCTTTGCGCGAGCAGTTCCATCAACGGATCGGGCGCGACGGCCGGATACAGGTCGAACACGAGCCGGTACTTGTACGCGCCGACGGGGGGCAGCGTGAACACCTGCGGCTTCACCGAGCCCTTCAGATCGAACACCATGCGCACGACGTGCGGCTGGAATTGCCCCACACGCACCGATTGAATTTGCGGATCGTTCGGCGTGATCTTCGATACGAGATCCTTCAACGCCTGGTCGAGATCCAGGCCGCTCAGATCGACGACGAGCCGGTCAGGGCCCTGAAGCAACTGCTGCGCGTTTTGCAGAGGCTGATCGGATTCGATGGTGACGCGCGTGTAGTCGCGCGCCGGCCACACGCGCACGCCGAGCACCGAACTCGCCAGCGCGAGACGCGGCGCGACGAGGCCGAGCACGAGCGTGGACGCGCCCGCGCGCAGAATCTGCCGGCGCCGCCAGTTATGCGTCGCGGTGGCCGCCGATTCAATCGAGCGGAACGGTTTGATCAACATCTTTCGAGACATGCCTTTCCTGTTTCGCTGTATGCCTGTGCGACGAGTGTGCGGCCGTCGCCCTCGCCAGCCAGGTCGAGCGAGAAGACGAGATCCGGCACGCCGAGCAGCGCGCCGGCGCGTTGCGGCCATTCGACGAGGCAAACCGCGCCGCTGTCGAAATACTCGCGAAAGCCCGCGTCGGCCCATTCGGCCGGATCGGTGAACCTGTAGAGATCGAAGTGGTAAAGCGCGAGTTCCCCGGTGGGCCGCTCGAGTACATAAGGCTCGACGAGCGTGTACGTGGGACTGCGCACGCGACCGGTGTGACCGAGGCCGCGCAAGGTGGCGCGCACGAGTGTGGTCTTGCCGGCGCCGAGATCGCCGACCAGTTGTACTTGCAGACCGTGGAATGCCTGAGCGTTCGCGTTGCCGTCATGCGCGACGGCGACGCTTTCGATTGCCCGCGCGAAGCGCTCGCCAAATGCGAGCGTGGCGGCTTCGTCCGCGAACGAGAAGACGCGTTCGAGCAGAACTTCGGCGGGCGGCGCGATCGCGCGATCGGGATGGTCAGGCATTCTCGTAAAATGACGTGATGAACCGAAGTCCGGAGTCCCCCGTGTGCCCTGTGTCCAATGCGCCTGCAACTGGCGACGAGGCGCGTGCCGAGCGTCAATTCGATGAAGCGGCGCTGCATGCGCTCGCGCAAAACATCAAAACGTGGGGCCGTGAACTGGGTTTCGGGGCGATCGGCATTAGCGATACCGACCTCTCCGCTGCCGAAGCGCCGCTTGCAGCCTGGCTGGAAGCGGGTTGCCACGGCGAGATGGATTATATGGCCAAACACGGTATGAAACGCGCGCGGCCTGCCGAGCTTGTGGCCGGCACGCTACGTGTGATTACCGCTCGCATCGCCTATTTGCCCGCTGATGTACTGAACGGAAAGCAGCCCGAAAGCGACTCGTCCAAAGGGCCGCTCAATCAGGACTGGCGGGGCGCCGAGCATGCGCGGCTGGCCGATCCTGCTGCTGCCGTCGTGTCGATTTATGCGCGCGGCCGCGACTATCACAAGGTGATGCGTAACCGTCTGCAACATCTGTCAGAGAAAATTCAGGCGGAGATCGGCGCGTTCGGTTATCGCGTGTTTACCGACTCGGCGCCAGTGCTCGAAGTCGAGCTTGCGCAGAAGGCCGGCATCGGCTGGCGCGGCAAACACACGCTGCTTTTGCAACGCGACGCGGGCTCGCTGTTTTTTCTCGGCGAAATCTACGTCGATGTGCCGTTGCCGACGGACGCCGAGACATCGCCCGAAGTCGCGCCCGAAACGCCGGGCTCGCATTGCGGCAGTTGCTCGCGCTGCATCGACGCATGTCCGACAGGAGCGATCGTCGGTCCTTACAAAGTGGATGCGCGTCTGTGTATCTCCTATCTGACGATCGAACTGAAGGGCAGCATTCCTGTGGAGATGCGTCCGCTGATCGGCAACCGCGTGTATGGCTGCGACGATTGTCAGCTCGTGTGTCCGTGGAACAAGTTTGCGCAGGCCGCGCCGGTCGCCGATTTCGACGTGCGTCATGGGCTCGATCGCGCGTCGCTGGTGGAGCTGTTCGGCTGGAGCGCGGACGATTTCGACACGCGCATGCAGGGCAGCGCGATACGGCGCATCGGTTACGAGAGCTGGTTGCGCAACCTTGCGGTCGGGATGGGCAATGCACTGCGTGCATCGCGCGACGCGTTGAGCGCGGAGGCACGCGAGGCGATTGTCGAGGCGCTCAGGCGCCGTGCCGACGATCCTTCGGCGCTCGTGCGCGAGCATGTGCAATGGGCGCTCGAAGCGGCGTAAACTATCGGCAATTCATGGCTTACGTTGTGGTGTGCGAGGAGGCGACATGTTCAACGCAGTGATCGATGCGCCGTTCGGCAAGGTCGGCATTCGCATCGAAGGCGAGGCGGTGCGCGAGATCGTCTATCTGCCGGAGTCGATGCAAAACGTCGCGCCGGACACGCCGTTGGCGCAACGCGCTGTCGAGCAGATCGAGCGGTATTTCGCGGAGCCGTCGGCGAAATTCGACTTGCCGCTCGCGACCGCGGGCACCGCGTTCCGGCGGCGTGTGTGGCAGGCGCTGTGCGAGATTCCGCCCGGCGCGGTCGTCACGTATGGGCAACTGGCAAGGCAGCTCGGCAGCGTGCCGCGCGCGGTCGGGCAGGCGTGCGGCGACAATTGTTTTCCTATCGTGATTCCGTGTCATCGCGTGGTGAGTTCGAGCGGCATCGGCGGATTCGCGCATCATGCCGACGACGGCTTCTTTCGCAACGTCAAGCGCTGGCTGCTCGCGCACGAAGGCATTCCCTACGCATGAGCGATACCCTGGTTGAGGACGCGAGCGCGGACCCAGGCGCAGACGCAAGCGCGGGCTTCGCGCAGTCGCCTTTGTTCGCGGCGAGTTCGGCGTCGATCGACGCATTCTGCGACGCGCTATGGCTCGAACACGGCCTCTCGCGCAACACGCTCGACGCGTATCGCCGCGACCTGCGTCTCTTCAGCGAGTGGCTCGCGCAAACGCGCGGCGCCTCGCTCGACATCGCCAGCGAGGCCGATCTGAACGCGTACAGCGCGGCGCGTCGGAAGGACAAATCGACGTCGGCGAACCGGCGCCTCTCGGTGTTTCGCCGCTATTACGGTTGGGCTGTGCGCGAGCATCGCGCGAAGGTTGATCCGACGCTGCGCATTCGTTCGGCGAAGCAGCCGCCGCGCTTTCCGTCGACGCTCAGCGAAGCGCAAGTCGAGGCGCTGCTCGGCGCGCCCGACATCGACACGCCGTTGGGTCTGCGCGATCGCACCATGCTCGAGCTGATGTACGCGAGCGGCTTGCGCGTCACCGAACTCGTCACGCTAAAGACCGTGGAAGTCGGCCTGAACGAAGGCGTGGTCCGCGTGATGGGCAAGGGTTCGAAAGAGCGCCTGATTCCGTTCGGCGAAGAAGCGCACGGCTGGATCGAACGTTACTTACGCGACGCGCGGCCAGCGCTGCTCGGCGCGCGCGCCGCCGATGCGCTGTTCGTCACCAATCGCGCCGAGGGCATGACGCGCCAGCAGTTCTGGAACATCATCAAGCGGCATGCGGCGGCGGCCGGCGTGCATGCACCGTTGTCGCCGCACACGTTGCGGCACGCGTTCGCGACGCATCTGCTCAATCACGGCGCCGACCTGCGCGTGGTGCAGCTACTGCTCGGCCATACCGACATTTCGACCACGCAAATCTACACGCACGTCGCGCGCGAGCGGCTCAAGTCGCTGCATGCGGTGCATCATCCGCGCGGGTGACGTGCACGCAGCTTCAAAGCAATTCGCGCAGCCGGTGCTTGAGAATTTTTCCCGTCGATGCCGCGGGCAATGCCGCAAGCACCTTCACTTCGGCGGGGCGCTTGTAGGGCGCAAGGCGTTCGGCGCACCACGCGGCAAGCTCAACCGGTGTAACGGTCGCGTGAGCCGCCAGTTCGACGAACGCGATCACTTCCTCGTTGCCCTCGACTGCGCGCCCGATCACCGCCGACTGCACGACTTGCGGATGCGCGTTCAGCACATGCTCGACCTCGGCGGGATAAACATTGAAGCCGGAGCGGATGATCAGGTCCTTGCTGCGTCCGACGATATGCAGCGCGCCATCGGCGTCCTGCCGCGCGAGATCGCCGGTTTTCAGCCAGCCGTCTTCGGTCACTGCGGCGCGCGTTTGCTCCGGGTTGCGGTAGTAGCCGAGCATTACGTTCGGGCCGCGCACCCATAGCTCGCCGATTGCGCCGGGCGCGGCGTCCGCGCCGTCGAGTTCGACAAAGCGCACTTCGACGCCCGGAATCACTTCGCCGACCGAACAGTCCGCGCGCGGCGCATCGAGCATGGTCTGCGAGACAGTCGGACTGCTTTCGGTCATGCCGTAGCCATTATGCAGCGGCAAACCGTACACGCTTTCGACGTGGGCTTTCAGCGCCGCGTCGAGCGGCGAGCCGCCCGAATACACAAAGCGCAGATGCGGCGCGCGCCATTCATGCCCGTGCGTCTGCAAATGCTCGAGCAGTTTGGCGTGCATCGCGGGCACGCCCTGAAAGATCGACACGCGTTCGTCGGTGAGCGCGCGGCGCACGGCTTCGGGCGCGAAGCGCGGCGCGAGCCGCAAGGTCGCGCCGGCGTGCAGACTGCCGAGGCACACCGACGCGAAGCCGTACACATGCGAGATGGGCAGCACGGCATAGACCACGTCGTCGGGACGAACCTGGCGCAGCCGGCTCGACACGGTGGCGATAAAAAGCAGATTGCGATGCGACAGCATCACGCCCTTCGGCGCGCCCGTCGTGCCGGTTGTGTAGATCAGCGCCGCGCATTGGCGCTCGCTCGCGGCTTCTACCGGTTCCGCTTGCGTTTGCGCCGAGTCGTCCGCCACGTAGGACCATGCGCCGATGTCCGGCGTCATGCCCGGCGCTTCACGTGCCTGATGACGCTCTGCATGCTGACTCGCATCGACCGAGCTTTCGACCATATACGCGGTGACGCGCGGCTTCGCGTGCGCGCGGATCGCGTCCAGTTCCGCCGCCGACAGACGCGCGTTCGACACCAGCGCCCACGCGTCGAGCCGCGCCGTGGCGAACAGCAGCACGATCTGCGCGATGCTGTTCTCGGCGACGATCATCACGCGGTCGCCGCCTCGCACGCCCCACTCGCGCAGCAACGCGGAGACCGTGTCCACGGCCTCCATGAGCTGCGCATTGGTGAGACGACGCGCGTCCTCGATCAGCGCGACGTGTTGCGGATCGCGCGCGGCGGCCAGCGCGGGAATATCGGAAATGCGCGCGGGCAGGGCGGCCAGCAGCCCGGGAACGTCGATCGTGGAGCGTAAAGCGGAAGCGGTGGTCAAGTGCGTCTCCTAAGGGCGATTGCGTGACCGGCGTGCATCGCGCCGGAAGATTTTCGAACGATCGTGCCACAATGCCCGAAGCCGCACAATTGGCCATTCGGCAAATAGCCGTTGTGCAAAGTCGCCATTACAATGCGCCGATGAGCAAATCCAGACACGTTTCCGAAACGCCCGCCACGCAGTTTCTGCGTCGGCACGGCGTGGCTTTCGGCGAGCATCCGTACGATTATGTGGAGCATGGCGGCACCGGCGAATCGGCGCGTCAGCTTGGCGTAGACGAGCATCAGGTCGTGAAGACGCTCGTCATGGAGGACGAGCACGCGAAGCCGTTGATCGTCCTCATGCACGGCGACCGCACGGTCAGCACGAAGAACCTCGCGCGGCAGATCGGCGCGAAGCGCGTCGAGCCGTGCAAGCCCGAAGTGGCGAACCGTCATTCCGGCTATCTGATCGGCGGCACGTCGCCGTTCGGCACGCGCAAGCAGATGCCGGTGTACGTCGAGTCCACCATTCTGGAGATGGAGCGCATCTGGCTGAACGGCGGCCGGCGCGGTTTTCTCGTCAGTATCGAGCCGAAAGTGCTGACCGGATTGCTGGGCGCGAGGCCGGTGCAGTGCGCGAGCGTCGATTGACGTTTGCCTGAATGTTTCCGCGGTGCGCGCGTTCGGTAGAATGTGCGCCGCTTCGGTTCGCCGCCGCGTGCTGCGTGCCGGCTTTCGTTCCCTGTTGCGGTTGAGGTATCCAGTTGCAGACCGCCGATCCTTATAAGAGTCACAGATGCAAAACCTGATCGTTGCTGTCGTTGCCTACCTGATCGGTTCGGTGTCGTTCGCCGTGATCGTGAGCGCCGCGATGGGGCTCGACGACCCGCGCTCGTACGGCTCGGGCAATCCCGGCGCGACCAACGTGCTGCGCAGCGGCAGCAAGAAGGCCGCGATTCTCACGTTGATCGGCGACGCCTTCAAGGGCTGGTTGCCCGTGTGGTTCGTCGCGCATTTCGGCGCGCGCTACGGGCTCGACGATACGTCGGTGGCGATTGCGTGCGTCGCCGTGTTTCTCGGCCACCTGTATCCGGTGTTCTTCCGCTTCAAGGGCGGCAAAGGCGTGGCGACGGCCGCCGGCGTGTTGCTCGCGATCAATCCGATTCTCGGCCTCGCCACGCTTCTGACGTGGCTGATCGTGGCGTTCTTCACGCGCTATTCGTCGCTGGCGGCGTTGGCTGCGGCAGTGTTCGCGCCGATCTTCGACGGCTTTCTGTTCGGGCCGCACGTCATCGCGCTGGCGATCGTCGTGATGAGCTCGCTGCTCGTGTGGCGTCATCGCGGCAATATCGGCAAGCTGATGCGCGGCGAGGAAAGCCGTATCGGCGATAAGAAGAAGGCGGCGGCTGCGAGTGCGGTGAGCGGCGAGGATCGTTGAGCGGGTGGCAGTGCGGAGTGCTGCTACGTGCGAAGTGCGCTCTGCGCCCTACGCGCTCCGACTTTCGATGCGCTGCGGCGCTCCCGCTTGTCAATGCAGCGCCGCTGAAACCGGCGCTGCGTCGATGACATAAACGCTCAGTCGCGGAAGTTATTGAAGTCGAGCGGCGTGTCCGTCACGTCCTTGCGCAGCATCGCGATCACGCTTTGCAGGTCGTCGCGTTTTCCCCCGGTGATGCGCACCGCGTCGCCCTGAATGCTCGCCTGAACCTTGATCTTGCTGTCCTTCACGAGGCGCACGATTTTCTTCGACAGATCGCCCGACACGCCCTTCTTGATCTTGATGACCTGCTTGACCTTGTCGCCGCCGATCTTCTCGATCTTGCCGTAGTCGAGGAAGCGCACGTCGACGTTGCGCTTGGCCATTTTGGAGATCAGCACGTCTGTGACCTGGCCGAGCTTGAAGTCGTCGTCGGCGTAGGCGGTGATTTCGTTTTCCTTGTGTTCGACGCGCGCGTCCGACCCCTTGAAGTCGAAGCGGGTTGAGATTTCCTTGTTGGACTGCTCGATCGCGTTCTTGACTTCGATCATGTTCGCTTCGCAGACGACGTCAAACGATGGCATTGCATTCTCCCAATAGTGCGGCGGTGCGCGACGCGGCCGGCGGCTCGTCGCGGGGCACTCGCTATAATCACGGACCAGCGTCATTTTACCGACGCAACCCTCATTTGCCCAAGGCCGCCGCGCGGGCCCGCAGCTCACGGCAGTTTGCCCGCCCCTTAGTTCTCATTCCGATGTCTCAAACCGATTCCGCCGAGTTCATTGCCGGCTATCCGCTGAAGGCGCACAACACCTTTGGTTTCGACGTCCACGCGCAGTGGGCGTGCCGCATCGAGCGTGAAGCGCAGTTGCCGGCCGCGGCGCACGATCCGCGCATTGCTGGTTTGCCGCGGCTCGTGCTCGGCGGCGGCAGCAATGTGGTGCTGACGCGCGACTTCGCGGGACTGGTGCTGCTCGTGGCGCTGCGCGGACGCCGTGTCGTCGGCGAGGACGACGAAGCCGTCTATGTGGAGGCAGCCGCCGGCGAGCCGTGGCACGAGTTCGTCGGATGGACGCTGTCGCAGGGTTTGCCGGGCCTCGAAAACCTCGCATTGATTCCAGGCACGGTGGGCGCCGCGCCGATTCAGAACATCGGCGCGTACGGGCTGGAAATGTGCGAGCGCTTTGCCTGGCTGCGCGCCGTGGAACTGGCTTCCGGCGAGTCGGTCGAGTTCGATGCGCGGGCCTGCGCGTTCGGCTACCGCGACAGCTTTTTCAAGCGGGAAGGGCGCGACCGTTTCGTCATCACGTCGGTTACGTTCCGTTTGCCGAAAGCCTGGCAACCGCGCGCGAACTATGCGGATCTCGCTCGCCAGCTCGCTGCTGACGGCTACCACGCGGACGGCAAGGAGCCGGATGCGCAAGCCATCTTCGACGCGGTCGTCGCCGTGCGGCGCGCCAAACTTCCCGATCCGCTGGAACTCGGCAACGCGGGCAGCTTCTTCAAGAATCCCGTGGTGAACGCCGATCAGTTTGAAGCGCTGAAAAGCCGGGAGCCGGATGTCGTGTCCTACGCGCAGCCGGACGGGCGCGTGAAGCTCGCGGCGGGCTGGCTGATCGACCGATGCGGCTGGAAGGGCCGCTCGATCGGCGCCGCCGCCGTGCACGAGCGCCAGGCGCTGGTGCTGGTGAATCGCGGCGGCGCGAGCGGGGCGGACGTGCTGGCCCTCGCGCGTGCGATCCAGCATGACGTGCTGGAGAGATTCGGCGTCGAGTTGGAGGCGGAGCCGGTTTGCTTGTGAGCGTGCGGGCTAGCGAGTGGAGTGGCCTTGTCGGCGTTTGCAGCGCGCATGAAGAAAGGCGCCGCGAGTTTCCTCGCGGCGCCTTTCTTTTCGTTGCATCTATCGCGCTAGCGGGAAACCCTGTTTAACCGCAAGGTTTCCGCCAAGCCAAGCCACGCCTCGACAACGCTCCGCTTAACCGCGCTGACGGCGCGCGTTCTCCGCGATCCGCATACGCAACGCGTTCAGCTTGATGAAGCCGCCGGCGTCGGCCTGGTTGTAGGCGCCGCCGTCGTCGTCGAAAGTGGCGATGGTCTTGTCGAACAGCGTTTCCTTCGAATCGCGAGCGACGACCGACACGCTGCCCTTGTAGAGCTTCACGCGCACCCAGCCGTTGACCTTCTCCTGCGTGTGGTCGATCAGCACCTGAATCGCGCGGCGCTCCGGGCTCCACCAGTAGCCGTTATAAATCAGCGCGGCGTAGCGAGCCATCAGGTCGTCCTTCAGGTGCGCGACTTCGCGGTCGAGCGTGATCGACTCGATGCCGCGGTGCGCCTTCAGCATGATCGTGCCGCCCGGCGTTTCATAGCAGCCGCGCGACTTCATGCCGACATAGCGGTTTTCCACCAGATCCAGACGGCCGATGCCGTGCTTGCCGCCAAGACTGTTCAGCTCGGTCAGCATTTCGGCCGCCGACAGACGCTTGCCGTTGATCGCGACCGGATCGCCGTGCTCGTATTCGATGTCGACGTACTCGGCCTGATCCGGCGCCTGCTCCGGCGACACGGTCCAGCGCCACATGTCGGCTTCCGCCTCGGCCTTCGGGTCTTCGAGGTGACGGCCTTCGAACGAAATGTGCAGCAGGTTCGCGTCCATCGAGTACGGCGCGCCGCCTTGCTTATGCTTCATTTCAATGGGAATGCCGGCTTTTTCCGCGTACGCGAGCAGCTTTTCGCGCGACAGCAGATCCCATTCGCGCCACGGCGCGATCACCTTGATGCCCGGCTCGAGCGCGTAGTAGCCCAGTTCGAAGCGAACCTGGTCGTTGCCCTTGCCGGTCGCGCCGTGCGACACGGCCTGCGCGCCGGTGGCGCGGGCAATCTCGATCTGACGCTTCGCGATCAGCGGACGCGCGATCGACGTGCCCAGCAGATATTCGCCTTCGTAAATCGTGTTGGCGCGGAACATCGGGAACACGAAGTCGCGCACGAATTCTTCACGCAGGTCTTCGATAAAGATGTTGTCCTGCTTGATGCCCAGTTGCAGTGCCTTCTTGCGCGCCGGTTCCAGCTCTTCGCCCTGGCCGATGTCGGCCGTGAACGTGACGACTTCGGCGTCGTAGTTGTCCTGCAACCACTTCAGGATGACGGAGGTGTCGAGGCCGCCCGAATAGGCGAGCACGACTTTCTTGATATCGCTCATGGTGAACTCGTAGCTGGAGAAAGCGGGAAAACAAGGCGCGCCGGCGGTTCCGGAGCGCGGAAAACAACTATTTTGACACTAAAACGGCGCGCGTCCGCGTTTTTGGCTGTTGCGGCGAATATTGCGGAGCGCTGGTGAGGCTGCTGCGGGCCGAAGCGCGGTGCGCGATACGCGGTCCCGGCGTGGACGGCTTGCGTCGTAGTCAAGGCCGAACGCCGCGCCGCGCTTCGCGCAAATGCCGCGCGGCAATGCGCTCAGTGATTGAGCTTGCCGAGCAGCAGATATTCCATCAGCGCCTTCTGTACGTGCAGACGGTTTTCCGCTTCGTCCCACACGACGCTTTGCGGGCCGTCGATCACTTCCGCGCTCACTTCTTCGCCGCGATGAGCCGGCAGGCAGTGCATGAAGAGCGCGTCGGCGTGCGCGCGCGACATCATTTCCGCGTCGACGCACCAGTCGGCGAAGGCTTTCTTGCGCGCTTCGTTTTCGGCTTCGAAGCCCATGCTGGTCCACACGTCTGTCGTGACGAGATCGGCGCCCGCGCAGGCTTCGTTCGGATCGTCGAATTCCTCGTAGAACGGCGCGCTTTCCGCGGCGACGAAGCCGCGGTCGAGCTTGTAGCCCGGCGGCGTGGAGAGGCGCAGCTTGAAGCCGAGAATCTGCGCGGCTTCGATCCACGTGTAGAGCATGTTGTTCGCGTCGCCGACCCACGCGACCGTCTTGCCGCGAATCGGACCGCGATGCTCGAAATACGTGAAGATGTCGGCCAGCACCTGGCACGGGTGATATTCGTTTGTCAGCCCGTTGATCACCGGCACGCGCGAATTTTCGGCAAAGCGCTGAATGATGTCCTGACCGAACGTGCGGATCATGATGATGTCGACCATGCGCGAGATGACCTGCGCAGCGTCTTCGATAGGTTCGCCGCGGCCGAGCTGCGTGTCGCGCGTGCTCATGAAAACGGCGTGCCCGCCCAACTGGAAAATGCCGGCTTCGAACGACAGGCGCGTGCGCGTCGAATTCTTTTCGAAGATCATGGCGAGCGTGCGGTCGTGCAGCGGATGGTAAGTCTCGTAGTTCTTGAACTTGCGCTTCAGAATTCGCGCGCGCTCCAGCACGTACTCGTAGTCGTCTAGCGAGAAATCCTTGAACTGCAGATAGTGGCGAATTTTCTTGGCGGTCATGAAACAAATACGGCGGTCTCACCCGGCAGGATTGCCGGACGGCGCCGCCGTCGTTTTGTGGTAACTCAATGCAGCATAAAGGATTTCGCCTCATTTGACGAGTCGGCCAAAAGGCCGGGAAAGCGCTTTGAAAGCCGCGCTGCGCTGCCGAAACAAGCTTGTGTGCAGTGCGGAAAAAGGTCCGCTGCGCTATAATCTGCGGGTTATTCATAGGCCCAGCAGGCCCGTGCTTCGTGGTGAGGGCACAGGCGTCGCGTGGCGGCTCGAGCGGTTCGCAAGGCGCCGCCTTTGTGCGGGATGCTTCGTTGATGCGCCGTTTTGAGCTAGGCACACCGCGTGCGTCATACCGCGCACGTCATAGCGGCCAAACCGCTTTGCACGATCCTGCGGCGGCGCTCTCTGGAGCGGTTCACTCGCCGGGCACAGCGTTTCGAAATCCGTTTTGTTGCTTGCTGTCGCCGTCATCCGCTGGGCAGTCACACAGGTATTTCTACATGGCCGAAGCAGCTCCAACCGAATACTTCATTCAGGGCATCACGTCGACGGGAAAAAGATTCCGGCCGAGCGACTGGTCGGAGCGTCTCGCAGGTGTGATGTCATCTTTCGGACCGGGTGCCAGAAAGGGCCCCAACGCCTACATGCAGTACTCGGTGTACGTCCGGCCGACCATGATCGGCGACCTCAAGTGCGTGATTCTCGATTCGCGCCTGCGCGACATCGAACCCATGGCGTTCGACTTCGTCATGAACTTCGCCAAAGACAACGACCTCGTGGTGACGGAAGCGTGCGAGCTGGAACTGGAGCATGCGCCGCCGCCGCAGACGAAGCGGCACATCATCTAGCGCCAGCGAAACCGGCTCGCAGAAAAGCAAAACCCGCCACATCGGCGGGTTTTTTCATGCTGGCGTTGCTGCGCCAATCGGCCATTCTCTTCCGCTACGCGCGCGTGGCAAACAAAAAAGCCCGCCAAAGCGGGCCTTCATGCGCAGCGGAAACAGGAGGTAGCCCGCCGGAGCGGGCCGACCGGAATTACTGGGCTGCGGGAGCCTGCAGACCCTTGATGGCTGCGGCGAGGCGGCTCTTATGGCGAGCTGCCTTGTTCTTGTGAACGATTTTCTTGTCGGCAATGATGTCGATGGTCTTCGACGATGCCTGGAAGATTTCAGCGGCCTTGGCCTTGTCGCCGGCGTCGATTGCCTTGCGCACTGCCTTGATGGCCGTGCGGAACTTCGAGCGCAGTGCCGAGTTGTGCGAGTTTGCCTTGGCGGCCTGGCGGGCGCGCTTGCGTGCTTGTGCGGAGTTAGCCATGACGGTTCCTTATCCTGTTCCTGTTTCCAGTACCTGACCTTCAAGTGGTGAGGCGCTGCTTTTAGATCCGAACTCTTGGAAGCGATTGCCCAAGAGCGCAAAAGTGTCGAAAAACGATCGAACTACGCGAAGGCGGGCCCGTGTTTGCGGCGCCATGTTCCGGCATATCTGAAGGAAGTGGCGGCCCATATTCGTTCACATTCGTGACACCTGGCGCCGACCTCGACCCTCGTCCGGAAGCCGTCCGAGAACTGAGCGAGCTTCGAAACCGGCGATTATAGCAACAAAATCAGGGACGTGGCAACGGGAATGCATGCCGCGCCGCCGGCTCGGGGGAGGCCAGACCCGCCCGCGCGAGTCGGATTGCTGCCCGGCCGCGGTTCACCGCGCCCGAGCGCGGCCCGATTGCACAAGCCCTTGCCGGCCGCCCCCGGCGCGCGCGAAAAAATGCAGCGGAATTCGCTGCCCCAACCGAACGTCTCTAGAGGAAATCGGTCCGAATCGCTTCCTGGCTCGTCGTCCGCCTTTGCGGCACCCTTATAATAAGCGCCCCATGAATCTATTCCGAGCCCTGCTGACGGTCAGCGGTTTCACGCTGTTGTCGCGCGTGACCGGACTGGCCCGCGAAACGCTGATCGCGCGCGCGTTCGGCGCCAGTCAATACACTGACGCGTTCTACGTCGCCTTCCGCATTCCCAACCTGCTGCGCCGCATTTCCGCCGAAGGCGCGTTTTCGCAGGCCTTCGTGCCGATCCTCGCCGAGTTCAAGAACCAGCAAGGACATGACGCCACCAAGGCGCTCGTCGATGCCACCTCGACGGTGCTCGCCTGGGCGCTCGCGGTGCTGTCGCTCGTCGGCGTGCTGGGCGCGTCGGGCGTCGTGTTCGTGGTCGCGTCGGGCCTCGCTCACGAAGGCCAGGCCTACGCGCTCGCGGTCACGATGACGCGCATCATGTTCCCGTACATCATCTTCATTTCGCTGACGTCGCTCGCGTCCGGCGTGCTGAACACGTACAAGAACTTCTCGCTGCCCGCGTTCGCGCCGGTTTTGCTGAACGTGTCGTTCATCGTTGCCGCCGTGTTTTTCGCGCCGCGCATGCACACGCCGGTCTATGCGCTTGCGTGGGCGGTGATCGCGGGCGGGTTGTTGCAGTTCGTCGTGCAACTGCCGGGTCTCAAGAAGATCGACATGGTGCCGCGCATCGGCCTCAATCCGCTGCGCGCGCTCGCGCATCGCGGCGTGAAGCGCGTGCTGTGGAAGATGGTGCCGGCCATGTTCGCCGTCTCCGTCGCGCAGATCAGCCTCATCATCAATACGAATATCGCGTCGCGCATCGGGCCGGGCGCCGTCTCGTGGATCAACTACGCGGACCGGCTGATGGAATTTCCGACCGCGCTGCTCGGCGTCGCGCTAGGCACGATCCTGCTGCCGAGTCTTTCGAAGGCGCACGTCGACGCCGATCCTCACGAATATTCGTCGCTGCTCGACTGGGGTTTGCGCGTCACGTTTTTGCTCGCTGCGCCGAGCGCCGTTGCGCTGTTCTTTTTTGCTGAGCCGTTGACGGCCACGCTGTTTCACTACGGCAAGTTCGACGGCAACGCGGTCGTGATGGTGGCGCGCGCGCTGGCCGCTTACGGCGTCGGCCTGATCGGCCTGATTCTGATCAAGATCCTCGCGCCCGGCTTCTACGCGAAGCAGGACATCAAGACGCCGGTGAAGATCGGCATCGGCGTGCTGATTCTTACGCAGTTGAGCAACTACGTGTTCGTGCCGATCTTCGCGCATGCGGGGCTCACGCTGAGCGTCGGGCTCGGCGCTTGCGGCAACGCGCTGTTGCTGTTCCTCGGATTGCGCAAGCGCGGCATCTATACGCCGTCGAGCGGCTGGCTCAAGTTCTTCGCGCAGTTGTTCGGCGCGTGTCTGGTCCTCGCGGGCACCATGCGTTGGCTGTCCATCAGCTTCGACTGGATCGGCATGCATGACCGGCCCATCGACCGCATGGCGCTGCTCGCTGCCTGCCTCGTGCTGTTCGCGGCGCTATATTTCGGTATGCTTTGGCTGATGGGCTTCAAGTACGCGTATTTCAAAAGGCGAGTGAAGTGATGACGATCACGCGGGTTCTCGACTATTTCAGCACGCTCGTCGCCGAAGACGAGAGCTTGCCGCTGACAGAGGCGGCGCTCTCGCTCGCGCAGGACGCTTACCCGGATCTCGATCTGCAAGGCACGCTGGCCGAGATCGACGAACTGGTGGTGCGCCTGCAGCGCCGCATGCCGGATGACGCGGACATCCGCCAGAAGGTCGGCATTCTGAACCGGTTCTTCTTCCGCGAGTTGGGTTTTGCCAGCAATCTGAACGACTATTACGACCCCGACAACAGCCATCTGAACGCGGTGCTCAAACGTCGCCGCGGCATTCCGATTTCGCTCGCGGTGCTGTATCTGGAGATGGCCGAGCAGATCGGCATTCCGGCGCGCGGCGTATCGTTTCCCGGTCATTTCCTGTTGCGTGTCACGACGCCCGACGGCGACGTGATGCTCGATCCGACGAGCGGACATTCGCTGTCGGAATCGGAAATGGTCGACATGCTGGAGCCGTATGTGGCGTCGGCCGGCGAGTCGGTGAGCCGGGCGCTGCGCATGCTGCTGCAGCCGGCCACGCGGCGCGAGATCATCGCGCGTATGTTGCGCAATCTGAAGTCCACGTATTTGCAGACCGAGCGCTGGCAGCGCCTGCTTGCCGTGCAGCAGCGTCTCGTGATCCTGTTGCCCGACAGTATCGACGAGATTCGCGACCGCGGTTTTGCGTATGCGCGTCTGGACTATTTGCGCCCGGCGCTCGAAGACCTCGAGCGTTATCTCGGCGAGTGCCCCGATGCGGAAGACGCAACCGTTGTGGAATCGCAGTTGCAGGAATTGCGTCAGCGCACGCAGCATAACGATCGCGACTAGCGAGCAGCAAAGCCGTCAACGGTCGTTAGGCCGCGCGCTAAAAACAGAACGCCTGCACGGGATTCGCGTGCAGGCGTTTTTCGTTATTGCGGCGGCAAATCGCAACGGCAATTCGCGGCGCGTCGTTACTTCGGCTGCATGCGAATCGCGCCGTCGAGACGAATCACTTCGCCGTTAAGCATCGGATTGTCGAGAATCTGCTTCGCGAGCATCGCGTATTCGATCGGTTTGCCGAGGCGCGGCGGGAACGGCACCATCGCGCC
This sequence comes from Paraburkholderia sp. OAS925, assembly GCF_040543975.1. Taxonomy (NCBI): domain Bacteria; kingdom Pseudomonadati; phylum Pseudomonadota; class Betaproteobacteria; order Burkholderiales; family Burkholderiaceae; genus Paraburkholderia; species Paraburkholderia sp. OAS925. The sequence goes on along the minus strand of NZ_JBEUNO010000001.1, from coordinate 3,773,415 downwards.
GAGCGCGTCCTGCACTTCCTGCGGCATGCCGAGCAGCATCGGCGTTTCGAAGATGCCGGGCGCGATCGTCATCACGCGGATCGCGTTGCGCGACAGGTCGCGTGCGATAGGCAGCGTCATGCCGACCACGCCGCCTTTGGACGCCGCGTAGGCCGCCTGTCCGATCTGGCCGTCGTAGGCCGCGACCGACGCCGTGTTGATGATCACGCCGCGTTCGCCGTTCGCATTCGGCTCGTTCTTCGACATCGCAGTGGCCGCGAGGCGAATCATGTTGAACGTGCCGATCAGATTGATCGAGATGGTGCGCGCGAACGCGTCGAGCGGATGCGGGCCGTCCTTGCCGACGGTCTTCGCGGCGGGCGCGACGCCCGCGCAATTGATGAGGCCGCGCAGCGTGCCGAGTTTCGTCGCGGCTTCGACGGCTCGCGTCGCATCGTCCTCGCGGCTCACGTCGCATTTGACGAAAACGCCGCCGAGTTCCTTGGCGAGCGCCTCGCCGGCGTCCTGATTCAGGTCGGCGAGCACCACCTTGCCGCCGTTCTCCGCGAGAAGGCGCGCGGTCGCGGCGCCAAGCCCCGATGCGCCGCCGGTGATCAGGAATGCGTTGTCACGAATCTCCATCTCTGCTCCTTTCCTTGATACGGTAAGTAACGTCCAGATCGAATATCTTTTCGATCATGGATGATCCCACATCGCCATCGCCGAGGAGCAAATTAAAACGGCCGTGCTGAAGGCATAAAAAAACCCGCCGGAAAGAGGCGGGTTTTTTGCCAACGCAAGCTGCGGCGTTGAATTACTTCAGCGCGTCGAACACGCGGTCGCGGATTTCCTCGACCGTGCCGAGGCCGGAGATGCGGCGGTATTGCGGCGCCTTCAGCGATGTGGTCGCGTCGCCGTTCTTCGCCCAGCCGTTGTAGTAGTCGATCAACGGCTTGGTCTGCGCTTCGTATACCTGTAAGCGCTTCTTGACGGTTTCTTCCTTGTCGTCCTCGCGCTGGATCAGCGGCTCGCCCGTCACGTCGTCGAGACCTTCCACCTTCGGCGGATTGAACTTGACGTGATATGTGCGGCCCGACGCGGCGTGCGAGCGGCGGCCGCTCATGCGCACGATGATCTCGTCGAACGGCACGTCGATTTCCAGCACGTAGTCGATCGCGACGCCGGCCTGCTTCATCGCCTCCGCTTGCGGAATGGTGCGCGGAAAGCCGTCGAACAGATACCCGTTTGCGCAGTCCGGCTGTTGCAGACGCTCTTTCACCAGGTTGATGATCAGCTCGTCTGTGACGAGTTCGCCTGCGTCCATGAAGCGCTTCGCCTCGAGGCCGAGCGGCGTGCCTGCCTTGACGGCCGCGCGCAACATGTCACCGGTGGAAATTTGCGGGATGCCGAATTTTTCCTTGATGAAGTTTGCCTGAGTGCCCTTACCCGCGCCGGGCGCACCCAAAAGAATCAAACGCATGTGTATCTCCAGATCTATGTGAATTCTTGGTGGCGCTGCGGTCGTCCCACGAGGGGCAAGGGACCCGCGTCGGCTGCCGCTTCGCGTTTCGCGCTGCACGTCGACGACGGCGCTGCTGAAACACGTACGGCGCGACCGGGCAAACCCTGGCTCTCGCTAATCACGGGAGGCGCGCACAAGCGTCCGATTATGCCACGGGTTTTTGCGCTCAAGACCCGAATAAAGCCCGCACGCGCGCGAGGTCCGCGGGCGTGTCCACACCCGGCAACGGCACTTCGGGCGTGACCAGGACGGCGATGCGTTCGCCGTGCCACATCGCGCGCAATTGCTCGAGCGCTTCGACCTGTTCGATCGGCGAGATCGCCAGATCGGGATAGCTGCGCAGGAATTTTGCGCGATACGCATACAGCCCGATATGCCGATGAACCACGGCGGGCGAGGGCGGCACAGGCATCGACGCGACGTTGGGCCAGTGCGGCTGATAGGCGTCGCGTGCCCAGGGAATCGGCGCGCGCGAGAAGTAGAGCGCTACGCCGCGCGCGTCGAGCACGACCTTGACGACGTTGGGATTGAAAATCTCCGCGGCATCGGCGATAGGATGCGCCGCGGTGGCGATCGCGCAATCGCTGCGTGCCGCGAGATGCGACGCGACGCCACGCACGAGAGACGGATCGATCAGCGGTTCATCGCCTTGCACATTGACCACGATCGTCTCGTCGCTCCAGCCGAATTGCGACGCGACTTCGGCGAGACGGTCCGTGCCCGACGGATGATCGGCGCGCGTGAGCACGGCTTCGAAACCATGCTCGCGGGCGGCGTCGAGTACCGACTGAGCGTCCGATGCGATCAACACCTGCTCGGCGCCCGATTCGCGTGCGCGCTCGGCGACCCGCACGACCATCGGCTTGCCGCCGATATCGGCGAGCGGCTTGTTGGGCAGACGGGTCGACGCGAGGCGTGCCGGCACGACGGCAATGAACGGGGGCGTGGCGGAGGCGGTGTGGGTCATCGGAGAGATGAGGAAGTGGGGGGGAAGGGGAGAGGGAGGTGGTGTGGGGTGCGTCAGGGGGTGGGAGCGGGAGCGGGCTAACGAGAGCTGACAATTTTGACGAATCAACGAGGGCCAACAAGCCACGCGATGAGCTGCGAGCCGAGGAGCCAGCCAAGTCCCGAGCCGCAAGCCAACCGGCACAACCGGCCAACGAGCCACCTTGGCAACCGGCACACTAATCTTGCACCAATCGCCGCTTCGTAAACATGGCCAACCACCCGCCGCTAACAGACCCGAAACTGGCTCCGCGCGAAATCCTCACGCCGCGCCAGCCCGACACGCCTCAGGCCACCGACCCCGGATTCAGATCCACAGGCGTGCCTTCGACAGTCTGCCGCGCTTCGTCGACCAGCATGACGGGGATGCCGTCGCGAATCGGATAGGCGAGCTTGTCCGCGTTGCAGATCAGCTCCTGCGCGGAACGGTCGTAGCTGAGCGGGCCCTTGCAGATCGGGCAAACGAGAATTTCAAGCAGGCGAGCGTCCACGGACTTTCTCCACAACTAATGCAATGAGGCGATGATCGAGCGCGGCTTCGACGGGAACAACCCAGATGCGCGCGTCGCGCCAGGACCCCAATTTTACCGCATCCTTTTCCGTTATCAGGATGGCGTCGGCGTCGGCGCCCGTAAAAGGATTGCGCTCGAAAGCGTAGTGATCGGGCAGCGCGCGTGTCTCAGGCGCGAGGCCGGCGGCGCGCAGCGTGGCGAAAAAACGCTCGGGCGCGCCGATGCCGGCGGCCGCCAGCACGCGCTCGCCGCGGAACTGCGCGAGCGGGCGGCGCAACGCCGGGTTATCGAGATGCCACGCGTCGGCCGGTGCAAGCTGAAGCGCGAACGTGTTCGGCCACGGAGGCAGCGTCTTCGCGTAAGGGTCGTTGATCAGCGTGGCGTCGCGCCGACGCGAGAGCGGCTCGCGCAAGGGACCCGCCGGCAGCAGAAAGCCGTTGCCGCCGAGCCGGTGATCGAACACGACCAGCTCGGCGTCGCGCGCGAGCCGGTAGTGCTGAAGGCCGTCGTCGCTGACGATCACGTCGACGTCGCGATGCGCCGCGCACAACGCCTCCGCCGCCGCCACGCGGTCCGGGCACACCCAGACCGGCGCGCCGGTGCGGCGCGAGATCAACAGCGGTTCGTCGCCGCCGACACTGGCCGCCGAGGCGGGCGTAACCGGCGTCGGCGTCTTGACCCGCGCGCCGTAGCCGCGCGACACGACGCCAGGGTTGAAGCCGGCGCCGCGCAACGCTTCGACGAGCGCGATCACGGTCGGCGTCTTGCCGGTGCCGCCGACGGTCACATTGCCGACCACCACCACGGGCACGCCCACGCGCACCGGCTTAATCCAGCCGAGCGAGAATGCCGCGCGGCGCAGCGCGGCGACAGCGCCGAACACGCATGCGAGCGGTGTCAGCGACCACGCAAGCGGTCCGCGGTGCTGCCACTCGCGCCCCACGCGCGCTTCCAAACGATCGAAGATTCCGCTCATCGGCAGGCCGGGCGGACGAGCGGCTCGCCGCTCGCGGGACGGCGCGAGCGCGGCGGCGTGAAGGCGCCAGGGGCAATACGCGGGACAGGCATCAGCGCGATTCTCCGGACGGTCGAAAAACTTAAAAGCAGAAAGGGAAGCATAGGCAGCGCGTGTCAGCAGCGCCCTTCGTCACGCGCACGTTGCGGCGCTTGCGTGCGTGCTTTTCCCTTACTGTCGAACCCGCCACTCTAGCGCGCACGCGTCCCCGGCCGCAAGTCGCGTTGGCTGCGTCCTATGCCTGCCGCGTCGCGTGTTGCGCCTCTTGCAGCCTGTGGATAACTTTGTGGAGAACCCGCCCGCCGCAGCGCCTCAAGGGCCGTTGCAAGCGCCTTGCGTCGGCGATCACCTCAGGAGGTCATCAGTAAATTTCATATAAATCAACGGGATGCTTCGGTTTCCCGTAGTTTGCCGGGCGCGTGGCGGAATTCGCCTTGACGGTCCCGGCATGTGGACACTTTTAACAATTTGCGCGTCGCGCTGGACGCGATTGGCCACTCGGTCTATCGTCTGTCCGGCCAGTCACCACCATCCCTTCGCATGAATTCCGACAGTTCCCTTACCTCGTCGACGATGCCCGGCGGCGAAGTCGTCGTTCCCGTTTCCGCTCTGAATCGCGCGATCGGCAGCATGCTCGAGCGCTCGTTTCCGCTGGTGTGGGTTGCCGGCGAAGTCTCCAATTTCACGCGCGCCGCGAGCGGTCACTGGTACTTTTCGATCAAGGACGCGCAGGCGCAAATGCGCTGCGTGATGTTCCGCGGCCGCGCGCAATACGCCGAGTTCACGCCGAAGGAAGGCGACCGCATCGAAGTGCGGGCGCTCGTCACGATGTACGAGCCGCGCGGCGAACTGCAACTGAACGTCGAGGCAGTGCGGCGCACCGGCCAGGGACGTCTTTACGAAGCGTTTTTGCGGCTCAAGGCACAGCTCGAAGCCGAGGGCCTTTTTGCCGCCGAACGCAAGCGCGCGCTGCCGTCGCATCCGCGCGCAATTGGCATCGTCACGTCGTTGCAGGCCGCGGCGCTGCGCGACGTGCTGACGACGCTGTCGCGTCGCGCGCCACATATTCCCGTGATCGTCTATCCGGCGCCGGTGCAAGGCGTGGGCGCAAGCGCGAAGCTCGCGGCAATGGTCGATGCGGTCAGCGCGCGGCGCGAGGTCGACGTGTTGATCGTGTGCCGTGGCGGCGGCTCGATTGAAGACCTGTGGGCCTTCAACGAAGAAGTGCTCGCGCGCGCGATTGCGGAGAGCGCGGTTCCGGTCGTGAGCGGCGTGGGGCACGAAACCGATTTCACGATCGCCGATTTCGCCGCCGATGTCCGCGCGCCCACGCCCACAGGCGCCGCCGAACTGGTGAGCCCGCAGCGCGTGCTGTTGCTGCGCGAGCTCGACCATCGCCATGCGACGCTTGCACGCGGCTTCGGCCGGATGATGGAGCGGCGCGCCCAGCAGCTCGACTGGCTCGCGCGCCGGCTTGTGTCGCCCGCCGAGCGTCTCGCGCGGCAACGCACGCATTTGCAGCAACTGAGCGCGCGGCTCGCGTCGGCCGGGGCAAGGCCCGTGCGCGATGCCCGAGCGCGGTTTTCGCTGCTGCAGATGCGTTGGCAGCGCTGGCGTCCGGATCTCGCTGCGCATCAGGCGCGGCTTGGCAATCTCACGCAACGGCTCGACGCCGCATTGCTGCGTCAGCATGAACGTCAGGCCGCGCGCATCGCCACGCTGTCGGCGCGGCTCGAAGTGCTGAGTCCGCAGCGCACGCTCGAGCGCGGCTATGCCGCGGTACTCGATGCACAGACCGGCCGCGCGGTGCGCGCGCCGTCGTCGTTGAAACCGGGACGCCGCCTGACGATGCATCTCGCCGAGGGCACCGCAGACGTCGCCCTCGCCCGATGTGCAGCCGCGTCTTGCCGACGGTTTCTGACATCGCGCTGACACGCTGCGCGTGCGTAGTTTTGACTGCGCGAGCTCGCGTTTGCAGAGCAAACGGAAGCACTAATTACGCGGTTTTGCGGGCGATTCGCCGATGCCGGACATAAAGTCCGTTCGTTTGCGGGGTTATTCCAAGTCGCCTACAATCGAGTGCTCTAAAGCGTTATCCGCAGACTCCCCACAACAGATACAGACTGAAGGAAAGCACCATGGAACATACGCTCCCGCCGCTGCCGTTCGCGAAAAACGCACTCGCTCCGCACATGTCGGAAGAGACGCTCGAGTTTCACTACGGCAAGCACCACCAGACCTATGTGACCAACCTGAACAATCTGATCAAGGGCACGGAGTTCGAGAATCTGTCGCTCGAAGAAATCGTGAAGAAGTCGTCGGGCGGCGTGTTCAATAACGCAGCTCAAGTGTGGAACCACACGTTCTTCTGGAACAGCCTGTCGCCGCAAGGTGGCGGTGCACCGACCGGCGCGCTGGCCGACGCGATCAACGCCAAGTGGGGCTCGTTCGACAAGTTCAAGGAAGAGTTCGCGAAGACCGCAATCGGCACGTTCGGCTCGGGCTGGGCATGGCTCGTGAAGAAGGCAGACGGTTCGCTCGACCTCGTGTCGACGAGCAACGCTGCGACGCCGCTGACCACGGACGCCAAAGCGCTGATCACGATCGACGTGTGGGAACACGCGTATTACATCGACTATCGCAACGCGCGTCCGAAGTTTGTCGAAGCTTACTGGAACATCGTCAACTGGGAATTCGCGTCGAAGAACTTCGCGTGATTTTTCGGTGTGTTGCGGCGTTGGGCCGGCTTTGAATCGGCTCTGAATCGGTTCACAACGGCCGCTATGCAAGAAAGAAAAGCCCTCGATGTGAGGGCTTTTCTGCTTTTTGCGCGTCGCCGCGCGAGCATCGTTCATGGGCTTGCACAATCTTTGTCACTGTTCGTAACCGCGCGATAACGCACATCGCGTGGCTCAGGCTTGCGGCGCGGCTTCGCGCACGGGCATAAAACATACGGTAACGATGCGGTAAACATCGCGAGCGTGGATTCGCATAACGTGTGATTTCCAATCCACGCTATTCGCGCCATCATGATTTCACGTCTAACACCGTTGCGCGTCGCGCTGCCTCTCGGGGCCGTCGCGCTCGCGCTATTGGGCGGCTGCGCCGTCGTGCCGCCGAGCGGCCCGTCGGTGGTGGCCATGCCGCGCAGCGGCGAGCCGCTCAGTCAGTTTCAACAGGACGACTACACGTGTCGCGACTATGCGTTCCATTCGTCCGATGCGGCCGGCGCTTCGCAAGGAGCGACCACCAGCAGCGTCAACAGCGCGGCGGTGGGAACGTTGGGCGGCGCCGCCGTCGGCGCATTGCTTGGCGCGGCGGCGGGCAATGCCGGAGCGGGTGCGGCGATCGGAGCGGGCAGCGGTTTGCTGATCGGCGGCGCGGCTGGCGCCAACGGCGCGCAGTACTCGGCGAACAGCTTGCAGGCGCGCTACGACGCAGCCTACGCGCAGTGCATGACGTCGAAGGGCAACACGATCTCGCAGCCGCAAGTGCCGGTCTACGCGCCGCAGCCTGTGTATGCGCCGCAACCGGTTTATGTTGCGCCGCGGCCGCGCTATTACGGACCGCCGCCCGTAATTTACGCGCCTTATCCGTACTACTGATGCTTTCATTCCGATGCTTTGATGCCTGACACGCGATCGCGCGTGCGGTCGCGCCTTGCTTTCGCGTTGCGCCGCCAGCCGCGCGTTTGCCTGGCGGAGAGTGGCGAGACCCTGGCGGCATGGAACTCCGCAAACGGCGTACGGTTAATTGGCCGCGGACGTTGAGTGTGATCAGCCATCAGCCATCGGAAGATGTGCACGGGGCGTCCCTCCGCGGCACGCGACGTGTTCGCATCACGCGCAGCCTTCGTCTTGCGGAACTGAGCGTCGCATCGTTTGAGAGACGAGGCGGACATGCGTATCTCGCGAGGTGGCGGCGACCGGCTATCGGCCGGGCCGTGGGTTCGTGTGTGCACAGTGGCGGCGCTGCTCACTGTTGCGTGGGGGTTTGCTTCATGTGGCGGCGGCTCGGGCGGATCGCCGGGAGCGGCGTCTACATCGTCGGGCGGAGGGGCGAGCGGTGGTGGCTCGGGTGCGGGCAGCAGCGGCTCAGGCTCAGGCGCGGGGAGCGGCGCGGGCGGGGCTGCACCCGCCGGACCCGTATTCGCCACCGACGTGCTGATGCACCACAACGACCTTGCGCGCACCGGCCAGATGCTTGCCGAAACCACGCTGACGCCCGCCAACGTCAACCCATCGAGCTTCGGCAAAGTCGCGTTCCTTGCGGCGGACGGCAAGGTGGATGCCCAGCCGCTCTTTGCGACAGCGTTGTCGATTGGCGGCGCGCCGCACGACGTAGTCTACGTCGCGACCGAACACAATAGCGTCTATGCGTACGACGCCACCAGCTTCGCGCAGTTGTGGCACGCGACGCTAAACGGCAGCGGCGAAACGCCCAGCGACGACCGCGGATGCCCGGACATCACGCCCGAGATTGGCGTGACGTCGACGCCGGTGATCGACCGCTCGCGCGGCCCCAACGGCGCGCTATACGCGGTCTCGATGACGAAAGACAGCGGCGGCGCCTACCATCACCGCCTGCACGCACTCGACCTTGCGACGGGCGCCGAACTGTTCGGCGGTCCCACCGAGATTGCGGCGACTTATCCGGGCGGCGGCGCGGGGAGCGTCAACGGCGTCATTACGTTCAACGCGTCGTTGCACACGGAGCGGGCGGCATTGACGCTCGTTGGCGGCAACATCTATATGGGCTGGACGGCGCACTGCATGTCCGGCGCTTACACCGGCTGGCTCATGGCGTACAACGCCGGCACACTCAAGCAGACCAGCGCGCTCAACATCACGCCGAACGGCAGCCAGGGCTCGATCTGGATGGCCGGCTCCGGCATGGCTTCCGACGGCTCGTCCATCTATGTCGTCGACGGCAACGGCACGTTCGGCACGACGCTCAATGCACAGGGCTTCCCGGTCGACGGCAACTTCGGCAACTCGCTGATGAAACTGTCGGCTGGCCAACTGCAAGTCACCGACTATTTCGCGATGTCCAACGTAGTCGAAGAGGCCAATACGGACAACGACTTCGGTTCTGGAGGCGTGATGTTGCTGCCGGACCAGACGACCGCGGCCGGCGTGGTCAAGCATCTTGCTGTGGCGGCCGGCAAAGACAACCACATCTATGTGGTCGACCGCGATTCAATGGGCAAATTCAGCCCAGCGGCCAATAACATCTGGCAAGAACTCATCGGCACGCTTGCTGGCGGCATCTGGGGTTCGCCGGCTTATTACAAGGGCGTCGTGTACTACGGAGGGCTAAACGACAACCTCAAAGCGTTGCCGATCGCTGGCGCGTTCCTCGCAACGACGGCTTCATCTCGAAGCCCGACGACCTTTGCCTATCCGGGCGCAACGCCGGCGATTTCCGCCAATGGCGCGAGCAACGGCATTGTCTGGGCCGCGGAGAACGGCTCGACTGGCGCCCTGCATGCCTACGACGCGAGCAATCTTGCCAACGAGCTGTACAACAGCAACCAGGTGGGCACGCGCGATCAATGGGGCGCGGGCAACAAGTTCATCACGCCGATGATCGCGCGCGGCAAGGTTTATGTCGGCGCGACCAACGGTGTTGCGGTGTTCGGCTTGCGGTGACACTTGGCTTTGGCCGCTGCCGGGTGCGGAGCAAGGCGCGAACTATTCGGTGTGGTTCGGTGTCGTTCGGTGTCACTCGGTGTCGTTGCCTCCCGTTGTCTTGCGCGGCCGGCGGTTGCGCGACGACGCGGTTTTACGCGCGGCTTTCCTGGCGGGCGCGGGTGTTTCCTCTGCGGTCGGTGAAGGTTCGGTTGCTGGCGATGCGGTGTCTGGAGTGTGCGCGGTGTTCGCCGTGTTCGTGTTGCTTGCCGTGTCGTCCGATCGTGCTGCGGTCTTCCGCGTTTTCTTCGCGGCCGTTTTACGCGGCTCGCGTTGCTTGCGACGCTTGGGCTGCGTTTCGTCGGTCTGGTGCAAGTCGGCATTTTCGGCCGCGCCCGCCTGATCAGAAACATCGCCCGGTTCGTTCGTGAGCGCTTGCGGCAGCTCGGACGTCGCGCGCTTGTTTTCCGCTTCAGGGGCATACATCGCATCGCCTTCAGCCTGGCTCAGGTTGGCTCCGTTTTCTTCGCGTCTGGTGCGTCGGGTGTTGGCGGCTTGCGGCGTCCTTCGTGGCGCCGTTTGGTGGCCGGCTTCCTCTGCGCTTCCCTGTGCCGTCTCGTGCGTGGCTTCGCGGGCGGCTTGCTGGCTTGCGCCTCGCTTCCGATCTCCACGACCCCGACGACGAGACTCGTGTTTGGCGCCTTTTTCCGCTTGCGCCGCGCCAACCGTCTGCGACTCGTCAAGTTGTTCCGCTACCTCTGCGGTGTCGACAGTTTCGCTTCCACGCGCCGCTGCATGCTCGCCCGCCGGTTCGCCCGCGCTTTCTCCGACACCTTCCCCCGCAGCGCCCGAAACCGTGCTCCGATATACGTAAGCCCCTGATTTTTCGTCGCGGCCGAATTCCAGCAGCCCGCGCGCGTGCGCCTCTTCGAGCAGATTGCCGAACGCGCGAAAGCCATAATAGGTTTCGTTGAAATCCGGCTTGCGCCGCTTGATCGCGTTCTTCAATACGGACGCCCAGATTTTCCCGCTGTCGCCCCGCTCGGATGCAAGCGCGTCGAACGTTTGCACCGCAATCTCCACCGCCTTGGTGCGGCGCTTTTCCAGATCTTCCTTGTTGCGGCTTTTCTCTTCGTCCTGCGATACCTTGGCTGTCGGCTGAGCGCTCTTCTGCTGGCGCAAGGACTCCCGTTTGGCGACGGTGCGCTGACTTTCGCGTACCAGGTCGTCGTAAAAAAAGAACTCGTCGCAGTTCGCGATCAGCAGATCAGACGTGGACTGCTGGACGCCGACACCGATCACCTGCTTCGCGTTCTCACGCAATTTCGACACGAGCGGTGAAAAGTCCGAGTCGCCGCTGATGATCACAAACGTATTGACGTGCGACTTCGTGTAGCAGAGGTCGAGCGCGTCCACGACGAGCCGGATGTCCGCCGAATTCTTGCCCGATTGACGCACGTGCGGAATCTCGATCAGCTCGAAATTGGCTTCGTGCATCGCACCTTTGAAGCTCTTGTAGCGATCCCAGTCGCAATACGCCTTTTTCACGACAATGCTGCCCTTGAGCAGCAGACGTTCGAGCACCAGCTTGATATCGAACTTGTCGTACTTCGCGTCCCGCACGCCCAGCGCGACGTTTTCGAAGTCGCAGAATAGCGCCATGCTGACGGTTTCGTTGGATGACGCCATGTAAATCTCCATTGAAGCGCTCGTCGGAGTCGACGAATCGCGACCATGATAGCGATTCCAGCCAACGTGATCAGCTTTTGTCGGGCAGACCAGTGCAAGCGCGGGCAGTTGAACCCGGCACAGTTCAACCGCGCTGCGCTATACGTCATGGTGTCTGTCCGACGCCACCGAAGACGAGTTCAGCGCCGCCCGCGTTTCCAGCACTTCGTCCACGAGGCCATAGGTCTTTGCCGCGGACGCGGACATGAAATTGTCCCGGTCTGTGTCGCGCGCGACTTCCTCGATGCTGCGCCCCGTGCGTTCGGCCATCATTGCATTGAGACGTTCGCGCAGATAGAGCACTTCCTTAGCTTGAATGTCTATGTCCGCTGCCGTGCCCTGGCTGCCGCCCGAAGGCTGGTGAATCATGATGCGCGCGTTGGGCAACGCGTACCGCTTGCCGCGTTGGCCCGCGCACAGCAGGAATGTGCCCATGCTCGCAGCAAAACCTGTGCATAAAGTGGATACCTCCGGCTTGATGAACTGCATGGTGTCGTAAATCGCGAGCCCGTCGTACACCGAGCCGCCGGGCGAATTGATATAAAACGAAATGTCCTTGTCCGGGTTCTCCGACTCCAGAAACAGTAATTGCGCCACAATGAGACTGGCCGATTGCTCGTTCACGGGTCCGACCAGAAACACGATGCGCTCGCGCAGCAGACGCGAGTAGATGTCGTACGCGCGCTCGCCGCGGCCGGACTGCTCGATCACGGTTGGCACGAGGCCAAGGCCGGTAACAGGTGGATAGCTCGATTGCATATTTGCCTCGTCAAAAGTGGGCTGCTGTCCCTATGACGACCCGGCCGTCGGCGGCGTGACATAAATTTTTTTTCGCGCGCCTGTCACGCGGCGGCTCGCCCAATCGTCAAGCTGCAATGGATGTCTTTGCGGCGCGCGGTCGAGGAATCTGGCAGGCGGCGCACGCGCTTTTACCACGCACGATCTGGAGGTCTACGCATGAAAGAACACGAAATCGACAAGGCATCCAGCTTCGGGGCGGTGCGGGCCCGCCTGCTCGCGTTGGCGTACCGCATGCTCGGCAGCCGTGCGGAGGCGGAAGACATCGTGCAAGACGTCTGGCTGAAGTGGCATCTCGCTGATACGCATGAGGTGCAGACGCCGGCCGCGTGGCTCACCACGCTCACCACGCGCACGGCGATCGACCGTCTGAGAAATGTGCAGCGCGAGCGCGAGTCTCAGGCCACCGGCTGGCTGCCGGAGCCGTGGCTCGACGAATTCGCGCCATCGGCTGAAGAACTCGCGCTGCGTGCGGCGGAAATGTCCTATGGCGTGATGCTTTTGCTCGAGCGCCTCAAACCCGACGAGCGCGCCGCGTTTGTGCTGCATGAAGCGTTCGATTGCGACTACGCGGAGATCGGCAGGATTCTTGAACGTAGCGCGGCCAGTTGCCGGCAGATCGTGCATCGGGCGAGGGCGCGCCTGCAGCGCGCGGGCGCACCGTTGCATCGGGCCGATCCGGAGAGTCACGCGCGGATTGTCGAGCGCTTGCGCAACGCACTTGAGGCGCAGGACAGGACTAGCCTGCTCGAGCTGTTTAGCGATGCGCCGCATGTCGTCAGCGACGAGCCGGTGTGCGGCCCGCCGCTGAATGTGCCGGGCGACTCACCGGCCGTTGTGCGTGCCGCTGCCTCGACAAACTGCTATGCACACGCCGATGCACGCGCGCTTGGTGTGCCGCCGAAGGCGTTCGCCCAGGCACGCACCGGCGCGTCAGACCGCGCATTGGGTGACTGGATGGAGAAGGTGACGTCGCTTGCACGTCAGGCGAGCCACGTGGAACTGGTATCGGTGGAGGGGGCGTTGTCTATCGCGCTGCTTATCGAAGGCGACGTCGTTGCGTTGATCGACATCGCCACGGAGGGCTCTGGCAGCGGCGCGGCGACAGGCATGAAAAACGGGACGACCGGCGGCTTCGACACTGGCTTCGAGAGCGACCTTACAACCGGGCTCGCAACCGGGTTCACCACCGGCGAGGCGCACGGTCATAGGTGGGCCCACGGTCCGCTCAACGGCGCTGCAAGAATCGTTTCGTTGCACGCAGTGACGAGCGCATCGCGATTGCAGGCCGCCAATCGTGTGCTGGGCCGCACTGCGGTCACCGAATTGCTGGCGCGCATTCAGCAGCGCTCGGTCGACTCCGTGGACTCTGTCGACTCAGTTGCGATGGGCCGCGACTTCCCAGTTGATGTCTACGCATAGCACTTGCGTGCCGCCGGGCGTATGCGCGGCGATCGAAGCGGTCACGCACAAATGCGCCTCATTGATCGACAGATAAGGAGGAGTGAGATGCACGCGCCCAGGCGTACGCATCGCCTGAATGAAGTAAGGCCGGCGCTCCCAGCTTGCACCTTCGGAATGCAATAGCGGACGGAAGCGTTTCGCGCGTTGCGACGCGCGGCCAGGAGGCAGCACGTTGTCGCCGATTTGCCGTCCGGAGCCATCCAGAATGAAGCAGCGTGCTGTCTCGCCGAGCTTAAGCAGCGCGGCCGTCGCGTCAGCGGCTGGCTGCCCGGCAACCAGCTGTGCGGCTGCGGTTTCGAGCGCGCTGACGTACGGTGCGAGCCGCGTCGCCTGCGCGCGTTCACGCGTGGCAACACGCTCGCGCAGCGCGGCGGAGAGCGAGTCCATCAAGCCGGCAGCGGCTTGCGGCTTGACCGGTTCGACGCTCGGCCCAGCGAAGAATGCGCCCTGGACGAAATCGACGTTGCATTCGAGTGCGATCAGCGCATCGCGCTCTGTGGTCAGGCCGCCCATCAGGACCAATTGGCCGGATTCATGCAGCAGGGAGACGAGACCGGGCAGCACGCGTTCAATGTGCGAGTGCTCGCTTGCCTGCGCAAGAATGCAGCGGTCGAGCGTGACGATATCGGGGCGCAGATTCCACACGCGGTCGATGTTCGAGTGCTTGGCGCCGAAGCCATCGAGCGCGATGAGGAAGCCCGACTTGCGCAACGCGTCGATGATCTCGGCGAAACGCGTCGTTTCTCCGCCCGCTTGCTCGGAGACCTCGAGCACTACGCGCTGCGGCGGCAAGCCCAACGCCTTGAGCCCGGCGAGCAGCGCGTCGCCGTAGCTCGTGTCCATCAGCGCGGCCGGATGGAGACTCAGAAAGAGCCATTCGTCATGACTGTCGAATGCATTGAAGTTGCCAAGGTGGAGCGACTCGGCCAGCCGGCCGAGTTCCAGCAAGTCGCCGCGGCGCGCGGCCTGCGTGAACACCTCGTGCGAGGGGACTTGCCGCGCATGCTCGTCGTGCGCGCGCAGCGAGGCGTGATAGCCGATCGCGCGCCGGTGCGACACGGAGAAAACCGGCTGAAATACGCTGAAAACGGTGTAGCCGCCGTAGAGAACGGTGCGCCGGGAGCCCTCGTCGCCGGCCATCGGGCGGGGAGGCTGAAAACCGGGAGGATCGAGTTCGATCATGCTCATCATGTCAGTCGTGTGGGTGGCGGCCGGATTAGGGGCTCAATGCGGAAGCTGCACGCGCAATGCGTAAGTTTACAGGATAGGCGAGCAAGATCTATGCGCATACGAAAGGCTGGCGGGGTGCGCAGTTGGCGCGCGAGCTGCCGAGTGTCGGTCAACGACGCGGGCACCGGCATGATGTATCGCACTTCGCTGGTGCGGGCTGCGCCCCGTTGCGGGTCGAAGTTGGTGGTGCTCATGTTGGGCCTGAATGTGAGCAAAGCGACCATCTGCGGCGTGGCATCGGTTGAGCCGCCGCTCGGACGGTGCGGCGCTATGACGGCTTCGCGTAGGCGGCTAGCCCTCAGCCCTGAGACCTCACACATCAACCTTCAACCTTCAACCTTCAACCTTTAACCACGAACCACGAACCACGAACCACGAACCACGAACCACGAACCACGAACCACGAACCACGAACCCCCAGCCACGAACCCCCAGCCACGAACCCCCAGCCACGAACCCCCAGCCACCAGCCACCAGCCACCAGCCACCAGCCACCAGCCACCAGCCTTCACCCCTCAGCGGCTAGCCTCCACCGTTCCACCTCCAGCCCCCAAGTCATCGAGCCGCCGAGCCATCAAGCCATCAAGCCATCAAGCCATCGAGCCATCGAGCCATCGAGCCGCCGAGCCGCCGAGCCGCCGAGCCATCGAGCCATCAAGCCATCAAGCCATCAAGCCATCAAGCCACTTCCGCCCGCATTCCAAGCGCAACCTTCCCACCAGCAAACCCCCACCAACCCCACCCCTCACGTCCGCTCAGAAGGATCAGTTTTCCTGGCCGGCGTCCGGATATCCGGCGACAACTGCGCGAAGATCCACGCCGAACCCGCGGTGATAATCCCCACGCAAAGGAACGTCGCATGAAACGCGGGCAGAGAGTTGGCAGCCGTCACGCGCGGCAAGAGCCCGGTGAAGGTCGCCAGCAGCGCGCCGGCCACGGTGACGCCGAGGCTCATCGACAGCATCTGGACCAGTGAGAACAAACTGTTGCCGCTGCTTGCGCCGCCGGTGCCGAGATCCTTGAGCGTCAGCGTGTTCATCGCGGTGAATTGCATCGAGTTGACGCCGCCAAACAACGCCAGTTGCACGAGCCTCAGCCACAGCGGCTGTCCCGCGTTGGTCAGCGAGAAGCTGGCCATCGTCAGGCCGACGAGAACCGTGTTGACGATCAACACGCGACGATAGCTGTACCTGACGATCAGCTTCGTCACGAGCCGCTTCGACGCCATGCCGGCAGCAGCAACGGGCAGCATCATCATGCCGGCTTCGAATGCGCTGTAGCCGAGACTCACTTGCAGCAGCAGCGGAATCAGATAAGGCATCGCGCCGCTTCCGATCCGCGCGAACAGATTGCCGAGCAGTCCGACACTGAACGTGTGAATCTTGAACAGGTCGAGCGGAAAAATCGGCGCGGGCTCGCGCACCGCGTGCAAGCCATAGGCGACGAAGCAGGCCAGGCCCAGAATCAACAGCACCAGCACCGTTGCGTGTTGAATGCCGAATTCGGTGCGGCCATCGAGTGCAAAAGAAATCGCCACCATGCCGACGACCAGCAGCAAGTAGCCCTTGACGTCGAACCTGCCGACCTCTTCGTTGCGGCTGTCGGGCATGAAGATGAAGGTGGCGATGCATCCGGCGATGCCCACCGGCACGTTGATCAAAAAGATCCAGTGCCACGACGCGATCTTGACGAGCCAGCCGCCCAGCGTCGGGCCGATCAATGGGCCAATCAGTCCGGGAATCGCGACGAACGACAGCGCCGGCAGATAGCGCTCTGCCGGAAAAGTCCGCAGCACGGCGAGCCGTCCGACCGGCAGCAACATCGCGCCGCCCACGCCTTGCACGATCCGGAAGATCACCAACTGGTTCAGCGTGTGAGCGTTCGCGCACAGCAACGAGCCGACCGCGAAAACCAGAATCGCGCTGAAGAACACGCGTCGCGTGCCTAGTTTGTCGGCGAGCCAGCCGGAGACCGGGATCATCACGGCCATCGTCAGCGAATAGGCGATCACGACGGACTGCATGCGCAACGGCAATTCGCCGAGGCTCGTCGCCATCGCCGGGAGGGCGGTGTTGACGATCGTCGAGTCGAGCGTCTGCATGAAAAAGCCGGTGGCGACGAGCCACAGCATGACCGTCAGCGAGCGGGCGGAAGGCGCGCTGGGCGCGACGGTCGAGGGAGCGGGCTGGGTCGGCGGCGTGGACATGAAGTAGCGGCTTGGCGCTCAGAACGGGCAGGAACTCGCTATTCTAGGGAAAAGCCGCGGACGACACAGCGAGGGGTCGGGCCGCAGCACCGCGCGAGACGAGCGTGTTCGCATCTGCTGCGCGGTATCGTTTGGAGAATGCACCGACGCAGCACGGCCGCGGTGCGGAGCCAGGCTCAGACATCCAGCGCGCAAGTCCCAGTCACTCACTTCAACTTCGCCGCCGCCCGAAAAAACGCCTGCGCACGCGGCTCGTTACCGAACGCCGCGTGAATTCGAATCCACGGACTCGGCTCCATACCCGGCCTGAAGTAACTGCCCGGCGCAACCGTCACGCCCAGCGGCGCGCCGCATTCCACCAGCCGCTCGGCATTGTCCACGTGCGGCACGCGCGCCCACAAAAATTTTCCGCCGACGGGCTTCTCGAACACTTCCCAGCCCTCATCCTCGAGTGTCTGGATTGTCGAGCCGAGCGCGTCACGCATACGGCGGCGCAGTCGTTCGAGATACTTACGATATGCGCCGCGCTCGAGCAGCGACGCCGTCACTGTTTCCGCGAAAAGCGAGCCGCCGATGCTCGTCAGCATCTTGATGTCGACGAGATCCTTGATGATCGCGTGACTCGCGACCACGCAGCCGATGCGCAACGACGACGACAGCGTCTTCGACAGTCCGCCGATGTAGATCACATGTTCGAGCTGATCGAGTGTGGCGAGGCGGTCGGTGACGTCGGTCTGAAAGTCGGCGTAGATATCGTCTTCGATGATCGTAAAGCCGTGCTCGCGTGCCAGTTGCAGCAGCCGGAACGCGACCGGCGGCGCGACCGTGGTCCCGGTCGGATTGTGAAACACGGTATTGATGAAGAACAGCTTGGGCCGGTGCTGCTTCAACTGCGCCTGCATGACGTCGAGATCCGGCCCGCTGCGCGTGCGTGGAATGCCGACGAGCCGCACGCCGTGCAGCTTCAGCAGGCCGTAGAGATTGTAGTAGCCGGGGTCTTCGACGAAGATCGTGTCGCCCGCCTTCAGCATGTAGCGCATCAGCAGATCGAACGCCTGACTCGCGCCGTTCGTGATCAGGATCTGCGACGTGTCAGCACGAATCCCGAGTTGCGCGATTCGCGCCTGCAAATGTTCGCGCAAGCTGAGGTTGCCGAGCGGCGTCGCGTAATCGACCATGCTCGCGGGATCGGTGCGCAGCACGTGCCGTATCGCCTGCGCGATGCTGTCCGTATCGCGCCACGGCTCGGGGATAAAGCCGCTGCCGAGCTTCAGCGTTTCGCCGGGATGGTTGAACTGCTGCAGCAGATGGTCGGATTCTTCTTCGGCGCGGCGCGGGTCCGAGGTGCCGTCGCATTGCGCGCCGCCGGGCGGCCGGTCCGCCACATAGAAGCCGGAACCGTGGCGCGAGTCGATGTAACCGAGCGATACCAGCCGGTCGTATGCCTCGATGACCGGAAAGCGGCTCACGCCGTAGTCGGCGGCGAACTGGCGGATCGACGGCAATTTCGAGCCCGGATGCGCGGTCCGTGAGCGAATCCAGGTGCTGACGCCCGCGACGATCTGCTCCGTCAGCGGTACGCCATTGTCTCTATCAAGCTGAATCTCAAGTCGCATGTGCTTTCCTTCCCGGACGGGACGTGCGGTGCGGTTCAGGAGCTCACACACGCCAACTGTTCGGTTTTTCGACTGCACAGTTCCGATGAAACTGTTCGGAACTGTGCATGGGTATCCGATGATCGCACGACAATAATCGATACAACACAAAAGCCCTCTGAAGGAGAACGGCCATGCGTGAAGTGCGGATTTTCGAACTGGAACATGACGAGCCGGTGGCCGCGTGGCGCGTCGCGCGCCCGTCCACTTTCAAGGTGATCTCGGGTGAAATCTGGCTAACGGTCGAAGGCGACCGCGACGACTATTGGCTCGCCACTGGCGAATCGATCGATCTGCCGCGCGGGGCCGTCGCGTGGATCAGCGCGGGAGAGGCGGGTGCGCGCTTCGCGCTCGCCAGCGGCTCGGAGCGTAGTGCGGAACGCGGCCCGGCGAGGCCGACGCGCGGTGCGGCGGTGCCGAGCTGGCTGCCGCGTTGGCTCGGCGCTATGTGAAGGAGCGGAGGGGAGCGTTTTGCGCGACAGTCGTTGCGTGAAGAGAGAAGGAGCCCGCCGGGCCGGCGCGTAGGTGCCCCGCCCGACGACAAGAAACGCTCAACTCTCCCCTACATACCTCGCCCGCGGCCGGATCAAGCCGCCGTCGCGCGCCTGTTCCATCGCATGCGCGATCCACCCGACGACACGCCCCACCGCAAACAACGTGAAAGCGGCGCCCACGGGCAAGCCAAGCACCCGCTCGATAGCCGCGAGCGCAAAGTCGACGGTCGGCTCAGCGCCTGTCGTATCGCGGACCGCCCGCGCCAGCGCCTGCACCTCGCCGAGCGGCGAGCGCGCCGGCGCGCACTCCCGTAACAATTCCAGCAGGAGCCGCGCGCGCGGATCGCCTTGCGGATACAGCGGATGGCCGAAGCCGGACAGCACCGGCCCCTGCGCGCCGTGCTCATCGCGCGATAGACGAGTGGCCAGGTAACGATCGAGATCGGCGGCGCGCGACGCTTCTTCGAACAACGCCGCGATGCGCATGGTCTCGCCGCCGTGACGCGGGCCGGCCAGCGCGGCGAGACCGCCCGCCACCGCGCCGAACAGATGCGTGCCCGTCGACGTAATGCAGCGAACCGTGAACGTCGACGCATTCAGCTCATGGTCCGCGCACGCGACCAGCGCGGCGCGCAGCAGCGCCGCCTGCTGCCGGTTGCGGACCTGCCACGCGGACGCCAACTGTCGATGCAGCGGCGCATTCGAAGGCGCGGCCGAGATCATCGCGGCGGCCAGCAGCCGCATCACGGCGCACGCGTTGTCCAATTGCGCATCGCGCCCGAGCGCCCAGACCCGCGGCATTTGCGCGGCCGCCGCGGGCAGCAGCACGAGCGCGCGATCGAGCGGCGTGCTGTCGCCCCACAGCTTCAGCCACGCGGCCCATTGAGCGGCGCCGAGCGGGACGGGCGGCGCATCGGCGATACGCGCCGCGCTGCACTCCCACAGCAACGCCGCAATATCTTCGAGCGATTCGGTGCGCGCGAGCTCCATCGCATCGCGTCCGCGATACAGCAGGCGACCGTCGGCGACGAGCGTAATCGACGATTCCAGCACCGGTACGCCCCAATCCAGCACTTTCTGCGCGACCTTGCCCGCGCGCTTGCCGTCTTCCTTGCGCCGCGCGAGCCGCCGCACTTCGCGCGCGTCGTAGCGGCGATGCTTGCCTTGTGCATCCGGTGACGAACTCAGCAAGCCGCGGCTCACGTACGCATAAAGCGTGGTCACGCTGATGCCGAGTTCGGCGGCGGCTTCGGTGGCAGTCAAGGAATCGGGAGATAGGGACATGAGGATAGGCCGCACAACAACCAAACAAATCAATATACATTGATTATCACAATCAAGATTGATTCAAACAACCCACGCTCCTAGACTCATCCACATTCCTCGACCCGAATGTGAACGCCATGACCCCCGAACTCGCACTCGATCACATCTGGACGCTCGCAGGCTGCGAGCGAGCCGCGCTTCGCTCGGTTCACTTCACCGGCAGCGAGCCGGCCTTGCCGTCCGTGTTTCGCGTCGGCGCGCTGGCGTGCGCGACCATCGCCGCGACGGGGCTGGCGGCGGCTGAATATCATCGGTTGCGCACGGGGCGCGGGCAGCCCGTGAGCGTGGACATGCGCCGCGCGCTGGCTTCGTTTCGCAGCGAACGTTATCTGCGAATCGACGGTGGTCCGCCGCCCGCGCTGCGCGATCCTGTGACGGGTTTCTATGAGACGCGCGACGGCCGCTGGATTCAATTGCACACGAACTTCGCGCATCATCTGGCGGGCGTATTGAAAGTGCTCGGCTGCGAGAACGACCGCGCGGCGGTTGCATCGGCGATACGTGGATGGGATGGCGCCGCGCTCGACCAGACGCTCGCCGACGCCGGCCTGTGCGCCGCGTTGATTCGCACGCCGCAAGAGTGGACCGCGCTCGATCAGGCAAAGGCAATCGCGCGTCTGCCGCTCTTCGAAATCGAGCGAATCGGCGATGCCCCGCCGGAACTCGCGACGCGGCATGCGTCGCCGTCGGTGAATGCGGGCAGCCGGCCGCTGTCGGGTGTGCGCGTGCTGGACCTGTCGCGCATCATCGCCGGTCCGGTCGGTGGGCGCGCGCTCGCGCAGCATGGCGCCGAAGTGTTGATGATCAACGGCCCGCATCTGCCGAACATTGCGCCGCTCGTCATCGACAACGGCCGCGGCAAGCGCTCGGCCGTGCTCGATCTGCGCGATGCGGCAGGCCGCGAAACGCTGCGCGGCTTGACACGCGATGCCGATGTCTTTCTACAGGCGTATCGCCCCGGCGCACTGGCGGCGCGCGGATTCGGTCCCGACGATGCAGCGCGTCTGCGGCCCGGCATCGTCTACGTGTCGGTGTGCGCGTATGGATACGAAGGGCCGTGGGCGTCGCGGCGCGGGTTCGACAGCCTCGTGCAGTCCGCGAGCGGCATCGCGGCGACGGAGCAGCGCGCGGCGGCATCCGCGGAGCCGAGGCATCTGCCGTGTCAGGCGCTCGATCACGCGACCGGCTATCTCGCCGCGTTCGGCGCGATGGCCGCGTTGGCGCGGCGCGCCACCGAAGGCGGTAGCTGGCATGTGAAGGTGTCGCTCGCGCAGACGGGCCGCTGGCTGCAATCGTTCGGCGAGATTCCCGACGGCTGGCAGGCGCCTGAGCTCACGCTCGACGACGTGCGCGACTGCCTCGAAACCGTGCAGTCCGGGTTTGGCCGCGTGCAGGCCGTGCAGCCTGCCGAGCAGCTCGATGGGACGCCGGCTTTCCTCGCACTGCCACCCGCGCCGATCGGCACGCACGAGGCGAAGTGGGTTTGATGCGTTGATGCGGCCGCATCACGACGGCCGCATCGAAGAAAGCTTGCACGGCAAACCCCACGACCTACTTCCTCAACTCCGCCACAAAATCGTAGTAATCGTTACGGCAATAAGTGTCGGTCAGTTCAATAGCGCGCTGATCCGCCGTATAGCCCACACGAGTGATCAACAGCAGCGCCTCATTCGGCGCGATGCTCATTTGCTGCGCGATTTCCTCGCTCGCATTCACCGCGCGGAAATGCTGCAACGCGCGGACGATGGTCAGCCCGCGGTTCTCCAGGTACGTATAAAGCGAATCGCCGATGGCCTGCGGATCGGGAATCACCGCAGCCGGAAAGGTCGAGTTCTCGACGGCCATCACGATGCCGTCGGCGAGACGCAAGCGCCGCAGACGCGTCACCGCCGCAGCCGGCGACAGCCCGAGCTGGATCACTTCATCGCGATTGGCCGGCAGGATCTCGCGCGACAGCCACTGAGAACTCGGCGTAAAGCCCCGCCGCCGCAGCATTTCGCTGAAGCTCGACAGACGCGACAGCGGATCTTCGTAGCGCGGCGTGATGAAACTGCCGGCGCCCTGCGTGCGTCGAATCAGGCCTTGTTCGACGAGCAACGCGATGGCCTTGCGAGACGTGATTCGCGAAACGCCAAGCGCCTCCGAGAGTACACGCTCCGAAGGCAGCGCTTCGCCCGCGTTCCAGCGATTCTCGTGGATTGCGGCGCCGAGCTTGCGGGCAAGTTGCAGGTAGAGCGGTGTGTCGTTTTCCGGGTCCGGGCGCAGGTCGCGCCAGCGGTCTTCCGAGGCAGAGGTCATGGGGCTTACGCTAGAAGGGCGAGGAGCAATTCTAAGACATCGGCGCGCGACGTTATAGCGGGCTTTTGCCTGGTCATCGGTCGGATCGCGGCGCAGCCGGTAAACTCGTCGATGCGTCGTCGATGCGTCGTCGATACGGATCGAGCAGCAGCGCCGTGCGCCGGGTCTGTGTTTCGCGCCGTCGCATGGTCGGACATTCAGCCATAGTCAGTCACTTCAGGAGCCAGCATGACGAGCGACATCGCAAGCGTGAGCCTGCCCGACGGCGAGCGCATCCCGAAACTCGGGCAGGGCACATGGGAGATGGGCGAGCAGCCGGCGCGCCGCGCGGCTGAGATCGACGCGCTGCGATACGGCGTCGAGCTCGGCATGACGCTGATCGATACCGCCGAAATGTACGGCGACGGCGCAACCGAATCGCTGCTCGGCGAAGCGCTTGCAGGACTGCGCGACCAGGTGTTCCTTGTCAGCAAGGTGTATCCGCATAACGCGAGCCGGCGCGGCGTGATTGCGGCGTGCGAACGCAGCCTCAAACGTCTGAACACGGATCGGCTCGATTTGTATCTGCTGCACTGGCGCGGCTCGGTGCCGCTCGCGGAGACGGTCGCGGCCTTCGAGGCGCTGCGCGAAGCCGGCAAGATCCGCCACTGGGGCGTGAGCAACTTCGATACCGACGACATGGAAGAACTCGTGGCCACGCCCGGCGGCGAGTCGTGCGCGACGAACCAGATTCTGTATAACGTCGCGCGGCGCGGGCCGGAGTTCGACCTGCTGCCCTGGCTCGCCGCGCGCAACATGCCGGCCATGGCCTACAGTCCCGTCGATCACGCGCGTCTGCCGCGCCGCTCGCCGCTCGACGATATTGCGAGCGCGCGCGGCGTCTCGGTGTTCCAGGTGGCGCTTGCGTGGGTATTGCAGCAGCCAGGCGTGTTCGCGATTCCGAAGGCGGGCCGCGTCGAGCACGTGCGCGACAACTATCGTGCGCTCGAGTTGCGGCTCGACGCAGAGGAGCTTGCCGCCATCGACGGCTACTTCAAGCCGCCGCGCGGCAAGCGCGCGCTGGAAATGCTCTGAGCGTCGTGCTCATCGCACGGGCAGTGCGTCGTCAATTGCAACTGTGATGCATGTGCACCGAGCCCAGCACCGCGACTTCGGCGGGCGTGTGCTTGAGCGACTCGTCGTTGACCTGGCCCGCGTCCGTGACGAATTCCTCGACGATCGACGACACCGGCGCATTGCGCAGACACAGCGACACGCGCTGCGTTTCGTTGGCCGGCAAGGACGTGCGTTGACCGAGGAACAACACGCCGTACTGATAGCCGTGGATGATCCCGCGAATCGCGCCGACACACTGGCCCTGCGCGACGTTATCGTTTTTCTGCTTGCAGGTCTGCGCGAGCGAGTACGCGGAGAAGCTGGGATCGACAGGCGGCGCGGCCTGCGACAACGTGGGCGAGAGCGGCTGCGCGGCCGGCGCCGGCTTTTGCGTGCCGGTCTGCGCATGCGCAAGCGAGGCGAGACTCAAAGCGGCGGCCGCGGCAAGGCCGGCGACCGCACGCACCGCGTAGCGGGGGACGTTTCGTTGCATGTTGTGATGCCCTCATATCGAACGTTGAATTGATATGAGGCAATTGCGGCGCTTTGGTTCCAGGCACGCGCGGCTGGCGCATCTATTGCGATGGGTCGCGTCCGGCGTTTTGCGTTAGACAGTTGGCGCGTCGTCGGGAATGTCGTTGACCTCGTCGCGCGGGGCGGCTTGCAGCATGCGCAATTGATCGACGGGAATATGGCAGCGGATCAGGTGCTTGCCTTCGGTAGTTTCCGTGCCGCCGCTTGCGTCCGCAAACGGCGGGTCCTGCTGCTCGCAGATCGCGCCCAGCTTGCGCGGGCAGCGCGTATGAAACACACAACCCGACGGCGGCGATGCGGCGCTCGGCAAATCGCCTGAAAGCCGAATGCGGGTTTTACGCGCGTGGGCATCGAGTGTCGGTACCGACGACAGCAGCGCTTCCGTATAAGGATGCTGCGGTCCGTCGAACACCGCGGCAGCCGGCCCGATTTCGAGCAGCCTGCCGAGATACAACACGGCGATACGATCGGACAGATAGCGCACGACATGCAGATCGTGCGAAATGAACACGTAGCTGACGCCGCGCTCACGCTGCAAGTCGGCGAGCAGATTGAGAATCGCGGCCTGCACGGAGACGTCGAGCGCGGAAGTCGGCTCGTCACACACCACCACGCGCGGCTCGCCCGCGAATGCGCGCGCAATCGCGACGCGCTGCTTGAGTCCGCCGGAAAGCTGGCGCGTGCGCGAGCCGAGATAGCGCTCCGGCAAACGCACGGCGGCGGTCAGCGTGGCAAGCCGTTCGTCGATGGCGGCGCCGCGCAGCTCGCCAAGACGCGACAACGCGCGGCCTATCAGCCGCTTGACCGAATGCGCGCGATTCAACGCCGAGTCGGGATTCTGGAACACGATCTGCAGCGACTTGACCTGCTCGTCGTTGCGTCGCGTGACGCGCGCGGCGAGCGGCGCGCCGTCGAGTTCGAGCACGCTGCCGGCGTCGGGCGTGAGCAGGCCGAGCATCAGCTTCGCAAGCGTCGTCTTGCCGCTGCCCGATTCGCCGACGAGGCCGAGCGTCTCGCCGGCTGCGAGATCGAGCGATACGTTGTCGACCGCGCGCAACCCGCCGCCCGATACATGGAAAGTCTTCGACAGATTTTCGGCCCGCAGCACGAGCGCACGCGGCTCGTTGCCGCTCATCGCGCGATGGTCCGCGGGCAACGCTTGCGCGCTTGCGCGCGGCAACTCGATCGCGCGCTCGTGATAATGGCAACGCGACATCTGATCGCCATGCGCTGCGCTCACGCGATACGGCGGCGGCGCTTCGCGGCGGCAGCGGTCGTCGGCGAGACGGCAACGCTCGGCATAGATGCAGCCTTGCGTGACCGACCCCGGCGACGGCAAGCCGCCCGCAATCGTATCGAGCCGCTCGCTGTCCTTGCTGCGCCCCGCCGTGGGCAGGCAGCGCAACAAGCCCACCGTGTACGGATGACGCGGCCGCGTGAAGACATCTTCGGTCGCGCCTTCCTCGACCAGCTTGCCCGCGTAAAGCACGCCGACGCGCTCACACATGCGTCCGATCACGGCGAGGTTATGGCTGATGAACAGCACGGCCGTGCCCAGCTCCGCGCGCAGTTGCGCGACGAGGTCGAGCACTTCGGCTTCGACCGTGGCGTCGAGCCCCGTGGTCGGTTCGTCGAGAATCAGCAGCGCCGGGTTGGAAGCGAGCGCCATCGCGATCACCACGCGCTGCTGCATGCCGCCCGACAATTGATGAG
Source organism: Paraburkholderia sp. OAS925 (assembly GCF_040543975.1). Taxonomy (NCBI): domain Bacteria; kingdom Pseudomonadati; phylum Pseudomonadota; class Betaproteobacteria; order Burkholderiales; family Burkholderiaceae; genus Paraburkholderia; species Paraburkholderia sp. OAS925. Next base: position 3,747,211 of record NZ_JBEUNO010000001.1, on the reverse strand, counting down.
GATAGCTGGCCATCACCCGCTCGGGCGACGCAATGCGCACCCGTTGCAACATCTCGAGCGAGCGCTGCAATGCTTCTTCGCGCGCGAGACCGGCGGCTTCGAATGCTTCGGACACTTGCCGCGCAACCGTGAGCGACGGATTCAACGCGCGGCCGGGGTCCTGATAGACCATCGAAATCGTATTGGCGCGCAGCGCCCGCAATGCATCGGCGTCGAGCTTGTTCACCTCCGCGCCCGCGATCGCGATCTTGCCCGCCTTCACTTTGCCGTTGCGCGGCAGATAGCGCAGCGCCGCCATCGCGACGGTCGACTTGCCGCAGCCCGATTCGCCGACGAGCCCATACGCCTCGCCGCGCCGCACGCGAAACGACACGTCTTGCAGCACTTCGCGATCGCGTCCGCGCATCCGGTACGTGACCGTCAGGCCGACGACGGTCAGCGCATCCGTGCGATCGCTCTTCGAGACGTCGAAGGCGGGGAACGAGGAGGGCGGCGGTCCGTTCATCGGTCGAGTACACCTTGTACGCCGTCGGCGATCAGATTCACGCCGACCACGAGCGACGCAATCGCGGCGGCCGCGAACACGACGGTCCACCATGCGCCGCCTGCCATCAGCGTGTACGACTCGGAGAGGGCGAGGCCCCAGTCGGCGGATGGCGGCTGAATGCCGAAGCCGAGAAACGACAGCGTGGCCACCGCGAAGATCGCGTAGCCGAGCCGCACGGTCGCCTCGACGATGATGGGCGGCAGCACGTTCGGCAAGATCTCCGCGAACATGATGTACGGCGCGCGTTCGCCGCGCAGTTGGGCGGCGGCCACGTAGTCGAGATGGCGCTCGGCGAACACGGCCGCGCGCACGGTGCGCGCGGTGATCGGCGCGAACGTGATGCCGATCACGAGTATTACCGTGAAGTTCGACGCGCCCACCGCGGCAAGCGCGAGCAACGCGACGATCACGAGCGGCAGCGCGAGAATGGCGTCGATCGCGCGGCCCACCACGTTGTCGACCCAGCCGTCGAAGTAGCCGACCACGAGACCGAGCGCGGTGCCCGTCGCCGTGCCGAGCAGCGTCGCGAGCGGCGCAATCGTGAGAATGTCGCGCGCGCCGACGATCACGCGCGAGAACACGTCGCGTCCCAGTTGATCGGTGCCGAACCAGTGCGTGTGATCAGGCGGCATCAGCGAGTTGAGCGGGTCGGACGCGTAGGGATCGACGGGCACAAACCACGGCCCGGCGATCGCGCAAACAATCCACCATACGACGATGACAAGGCCGACGACGAACGTCGGCGAGCGCAGCAGCACGCGCAACGGGTCGAAGCGCGGCTCGCTGGCGGCGCGCGGCGCGGCCGGTGGAACGATCGTGCTCATTCGGCGCTCCTCACGCGCAAGCGCGGATTGAGCAGCACGTGCAACGCATCCGCGATCAGATTGGCGGCGGTGTACACCACGCCGATGGTCAGTACGCCGGCTTCGAGCATGGGGAAGTCTTTGGCCTTCGCGGCGTTGTAGATCAGCGAGCCGATGCCCGGATAGCGGAATAGCGTCTCAACCACGACGAGGCCGCCGATCATGTAGCCGAGTTGAGTCGCGGCCACGGTGATGGTCGGCAGCAGCGCATTGCGCAGCACATGCCGCCAGATCACGACATGACGCGGCAAGCCCTTCAATATCGCGGTGCGCGTGTAGTCGGCGTCGAGCGCTTCGACGGTGCCGGCGCGCGCCATCCGCGCGATGTAGCCGAAGAACACGAGCACGAGCGGCAGGATCGGCAGGATCAGGTAACGCAACTGTTCGAGCGCGCCGGCATCCGGCGGATACGACGCCTCGATGGGCAGCCAGCGCAGCCACACGCCGAACACGAGAATCAGCACGATCGACGAGACGAACTCGGGCACGACAGTCGCCGACAAGCCCGCGATGCTGATCGTGCGATCGAGCCAGCGTCCCGCGTGCATGGCGGACCACACGCCGCCCGCAATGCCGAGCGGCACGACGACGATGAACGCGAGCAAGCCGAGCTTCGCGGAATGCGCGAGCGCATCGGCGATGAACGGTCCCACCGGCTCGCGATACGCGTACGAAAGCCCCATGTCGCCGCGCAGAAAATGCGTGATCCAGTCGACGTATTGCGTCGTCAGCGGACGGTCGGCGCCGAGTTGATGATTCAGCGCGGCGACCGCGCGCGCGTCGGCGAGCGGACCGAGCACCGCGCGGCCGATGTCGCCGGGCAACAGTTGGCCGCCCGCAAACACGATCATCGACAACAGCCACAGCGTGATCAACGAGAGGCCGACGCGCGTCGCCAGAAAACGCACGACGCGCCCGGCGTTGCCGTTCGGCGCGGAAGCGGAGGGATTTGCAGTGGTCGACATAGTGAACGGCTGACCAGTCAAAGGCGGCGCGCGAGTAAAACGCTCAGACGCTGGGACGCTCAGGCGCTCAGCACCGCGCGGTCGAAATAAAGCTGCGCGAGCGCGGTGAAACGCACGCCGTTCACGCCCTTGCGCATCGCGATCAGTTGATCGTAGAAGAATGGAATGATGATCGGCGTTTCGTCGAGCAACAAGGTCTGAATCTGCCCGGAGATTTTCTTCTGCGAGGCGAGGTCGACAGCCGCGACGAACTGCGCGACCAGTTGATCGTATTGCGGATTCTGAAAGTGCGCGGCATTCCATGTGCCGCCGCTCGTGAGCGGCGCATTCAGGAACACGTTCGGCACGCCGCGATGACCGTAGTCGGTGATGCCGAGCGGCGAGTCGAGCCAGTCCGATTTGCCCGGCGTGCCCGCGCCGTAATACAGCGACTGGCTCTCGACTTTCAGATTGATGCGCACGCCGATCGCCTTCGCCGCGTTCTGCACGACGACCGCGAGATCGGGAATCTCCATGTACTTTTCGGTGGTCAGCGTGACGTCGAAGCCGTTGGGCACGCCCGCTTGCGCGAGCAACTGCTTGGCCTTCGCGACGTCGATCCTGCGCTGCGGCACGCCCGCATCCGACGAAGGAAACACCGGCGCGAACGGACTGTCGTTGCCGAGTTGCGCGCGGCCCTTGAAGAGGCCGCGCACCAGGACGTCGCGATCGAGCGACAACGCGAGCGCCTGGCGCACGCGCTTGTCCTTGAAGAGCGGATTGTCGTTGCGCATATGAATCTGCCGATGCGCGCTCGACTTGACGCCCACTGCCTTGTAGTCGGGATTGTTCAGAATGGCCGCGCCGCCCTGCACGGTGAACGTGCCCATCACGTCGGCCTGATGGCCTTGCAGCGCGAGCAGTTGCGCCTGCTGGTCCGCGTAAAACGAAAACTGTACGCGTTGCGGTAACGCTTTTTCGCCCCAGTAATCGGGATTGCGCACGAACGACGCGCCGACCTTCGCCTGATATTTTTCGAGCTTGAACGGACCGGTGCCGATGAAGCTCTTTTCATAACCGCCCGCGTAATTCGCCGGCAGGATCACTGCGTTGTAATTGTCCGAAGAAACGTAGTAGGGGAAGTTGCCGTTCGGTGCATCGAGGTGGAAAGCGACCGTGTGGTCGTCGACCGCTTTTGCACCGCCTTTCGACAGCACGCCTTTTAATACCGAGAGCGCCGCCGAGCCGCTTGCCGGATCGGCAAGACGGTCGAACGTCGCGACCACGTCTTTCGCGGTGAACGGCTGGCCGTCGTGGAACTTCACGTTCTCGCGCAGCTTGAAGGTCCACACATCGCCCTTGTCGTTCGGTTTCCACGACAACGCGAGCGCCGGCTTCAGAACGAGCTTTTCGCCGTCGTCGTCGATCAGGAATTCGCCGGTCTGGTTCAGCAGCGCGAGGCTCGCCGCGTCCGTCACCGTGAGCGGATCGACGGCGCCGGCAGGCGTCAGATGCGCAACGCGAATCGTCTGATTCGACGGCGTGCCGGGTTTCGCGCTGCCCTGTGCCGATGCGCGCGGCGCGTCGAGCACGCCGCCGCCCACCAGCGACAAGCCGATCACGCTCGCATAGCGCAGCAGTTCGCGGCGCGTGATGCGGCCGGCGCGGAATTCGTCGATGGCGTGATTGCCGTAGGCGTCGGCGGTGCGGCGGGCGAGGTCGAGAGCGGGGAATCGGTCAGCGGGAGTCTTCATCGTTGGAATGTCCAGTCCGTTCGGTTGCCGGTTCTGAGAAGCCGCGCCGGATGCGCGGCAGGTTGACTGCGCATGGGCGCTGTTTCGGCGATGCAAGGCCGTTTCAGTTTAAGCGATTGCTCGCGGATTGGAGCGCTCGCGTCGGCGTGAGATCCGCGATCGGCGGATAAAAAGGGCCGGTGTGTGTCGTGATGACAACGGTTGCGATGGCTTCACGGGGCATCGCGCGGAAGCCGCGCGTCCCTGCTGCGGGCTGCGCGCGTGGACTTCGATTGCCATTGGCGCCGCTATAGCGAACGAACCGGCAACGGAGCTATGAAGAGCTTGAACGCTCGAGCGCTGTTGAACGCTCGAGCGCGGTTCATCAACTCACCGCGCTGCGACGTCCGGCCGCCGCCAGCGATGAAACAGCACAGAGCCGATCCAGCACGCCATGAACGCGGCGACGATTCCGTAGCCGAGCACACCGAACTGCTCGTTGACGCTCGCCGCCGCATCCCACACGCCGCCACTGAGCCCGAGCTTGTCCGACAGCAGTCCCAACGCTTCGACGCCGCCGATCACAATCGCGATGACCGCCGACACGAACGTGATGCTCGCGTTGTAGTAGAGCTTGCGCTTCGGGTCGTCCATCGCCCAGCCGTATGCGTGGACCATCAGCACGTTATCCGTCGAATCGACGAGCGTCATGCCCGCGGTGAAGAGCGCGGGGAACACGAGGATCGAATACAGCGGCAAGCCCTTGCCGGCTTCGGACGCGGCGATCGCGAGCAGACCGATCTCGGTGGCGGTGTCGAAGCCGAGGCCGAACAGCACGCCGACAGGGTACATATGCCAGCTTTTCGTCACGAGCCGGAACAGCGGCCGCAGCGCGCGCGATAGAAGGCCGCCGGGTGCGCCTGCATCGGCACGATCGAACGCGATCACAGCGGCTTCGCCGTCGCGCTGCACATGACGATAGCGGCGCCATACATCGCGCAGAATCACGAGATTCACAGCCGCGAGCACGAGCAGAAACGTCGCCGAAACCAGCGTGCCGATCGTGCCGCCCACGGCCTTGAACGTCTCGAAGCGGCCGTGCAGCGAATGCGCGGTCCACGCAATGCCGAGCGTCGCCAGGATCACGATGGTCGAATGTCCCAGCGAAAACGCGAGACCCACGCCAAGCGGGCGCTTGCCGGTCTGCATCAGCTTGCGTGTGACGGCGTCGATGGCGGCGATGTGGTCCGCGTCGACCGCATGGCGCAGACCGAATCCATACGCGAGCAAGGCCGTGCCGACGAGCAGCGGATAGTGGCGGAACGCGATCAACGCCCACGCCCAGGCGGCGAGGTTGGCGGCGGTCAGAACGGCGTACAGCGTGAGAAGGCGAGGGCGCAGCGAAGCGGTCGGCGTCATGAGTCGCGTGAGAGTGGATTAGTGATCGTGCGGATGTTTGTGAATCGGATCGACCCAGTACACCGTTTCGGGCTGCTCGACGGCGTCGATGTTCAGATTGACCACGACCGCTTCGTTGTCGCTGCGCACGAGCACGCATTCGAGCGGATCGTCGGTGCTCGCATTGATCTCCTGATGCGGCACATACGGCGGCACGAAGATGAAGTCGCCGCGGGGCCCGCTTCGGCGGTGAACTCGAGATGCTCGCCCCAGCGCATGCGCGCCTGGCCGCGCACTACGTAGATCACGCTTTCGAGCGCGCCGTGATGATGCGCGCCGGTCTTCGCATTCGGATGAATCGTCACGGTGCCGGCCCAGATTTTCTGTGCACCGACGCGTGCCGCATTGATCGCGGCGGCGCGATTCATGCCGGGCGTCTGCGCCGTGTTGGTGTCGAGCTGATCGCCCCTGATGACCTTGACGCCATGCTCGCGCCAATCGACAGGCGCCGGCTGCGGCGCGTCTTTCTCGTCGTTGTAATGCGGATGTTCGTGATCCTGGCTCATCGCGTGTCTCCTCGTGGCTTGGGAGGCGGGGCGAACTTCGCGGCCCCGTCCGGCATTTTTACACGTTAAAAAAGCTGCGCGTCGCGTGAGTGCGCTCACGAGCTTATTCGATCGACGAAAAAAAGCCCGTCCACGAGGGACGGGCTTCGCCTGCTTTGCCTTGCAGAACCCAGGCTTTTGTCACCGGCGCACAGGCTTACTTGTGCTTCGCGTTGATGACGGCTTCCGCGACGTTGTTCGGCGTTTCAGCATAGTGCTTGAACTCCATCGTGTAGGTCGCGCGGCCTTGCGTCGCCGAACGCAGCGACGTCGAATAGCCGAACATTTCCGCCAGCGGCACTTCCGCGCGCACGAGCTTGCCGCCGCCGCCCGCGATGTCTTCCATGCCTTGCACCATTCCGCGACGGCTCGACAGATCGCCCATCACGTTGCCCATGAAGTCTTCGGGCGTTTCGACTTCGACGGCCATCATCGGTTCGAGCAGCACGGGCTTGGCCTTGCGCATGGCTTCCTTGAACGCCATCGAGCCGGCCATGCGGAACGCGTTTTCATTCGAGTCCACGTCGTGGTACGAGCCGAAGGTCAGCGTCACCTTGACGTCGACCACCGGATAGCCCGCAAGCACGCCGGCCTTCAGCGTTTCCTGGATGCCCTTGTCGACGGCCGGAATGTATTCGCGCGGAATCACGCCGCCCTTGATCGCGTCGACGAATTCGTAGCCCTTGCCCTGCGGCGCGGGCTCGAGCGTGATGACCGCGTGGCCGTACTGGCCGCGGCCGCCCGACTGCTTGACGAACTTGCCTTCGACGTCCTCGACCTTGTTGCGCACCGTCTCGCGATAAGCAACCTGCGGCTTGCCCACAGTCGCCTCGACACCGAACTCGCGCTTCATCCGGTCGACGAGAATTTCCAGGTGCAGCTCGCCCATGCCGGAGATGATTGTCTGGCCGGATTCCTCGTCCGTTTGCACGCGGAACGACGGGTCTTCCTGCGCGAGACGATTGAGCGCGATGCCCATCTTTTCCTGGTCGACCTTGGTCTTCGGCTCCACAGCCTGCGAGATCACCGGCTCCGGGAAGATCATCTTTTCGAGGATGATCACGTTGTTCGGATCGCACAGCGTGTCGCCGGTTGTCGCTTCCTTCAGGCCGACCGCCGCGGCGATGTCGCCTGCGTAGACTTCCTTGATTTCCTTGCGCTCGTTCGCGTGCATCTGCAGGATGCGGCCGAGGCGCTCCTTCTTTTCCTTGATCGCGTTGTAGACCGTGTCGCCCGAATTCACGACGCCCGAGTACACGCGGAAGAAAATCAGCTGGCCGACGAACGGGTCGGTCATGATCTTGAAGGCGAGCGCCGAGAACGGATCGGTGTCGTTCGGATGACGCTCGATTTCGTTGTCGTGTTCGTCGTGACCGGTGATGGCGGGCACGTCGACCGGCGACGGCAGGTAGTCGATCACCGCGTCGAGCATGGCCTGCACGCCCTTGTTCTTGAACGCGCTGCCGCACAGCATCGGCACGATTTCATTGGCGATGCAGCGTGTGCGGATGCCGTGCTTGATTTCGTCTTCGGTCAGCGTGTCGCCGCCCAGATATTTTTCCAGCAGTTCCTCGCTCGCTTCGGCGGCGGCTTCGACCATCTTGTCGTGCCACTCCTTAGCCGTTGCCGCGAGTTCCGCGGGGATATCGCGGTACTCGAACTTGATGCCCTGGTTCTCTTCGTCCCAGAAGATCGCCTTCATCTTGACGAGATCGACCACGCCTTGGAAGTGCTCTTCCGCGCCGATCGGAATCTGGATGGGCACGGCGATACCTTTCAGGCGGTCGCCGATCTGACGCTGCACGCGGAAAAAGTCCGCGCCGACGCGGTCCATCTTGTTGACGAACGCGATGCGCGGCACCTTGTACTTGTTCGCCTGACGCCAGACGGTTTCCGATTGCGGCTGCACGCCGCCGACCGAGTCGTAGACCATGCAGGCGCCGTCGAGCACGCGCATGGAGCGCTCGACTTCGATCGTGAAGTCGACGTGCCCCGGCGTGTCGATGATGTTGATCCGATGCTCGGGATAGTTGCCGGCCATGCCCTTCCAGAAGGCGGTGGTGGCCGCCGACGTGATCGTGATGCCGCGCTCCTGCTCCTGTTCCATCCAGTCCATCGTCGCCGCACCGTCGTGAACCTCGCCGATCTTGTGGGTCACGCCGGTGTAGAACAGGATGCGTTCAGTGGTGGTGGTTTTGCCGGCATCGATGTGAGCGCTGATGCCGATATTCCGGTAGCGCTCGATGGGAGTCTTGCGGGGCACGTGAACCTCCTTGGAATAGCGCGCCTGAAACGCTTGCCGGGCGGCAGTCTGTGCCGCCCGAACCGCGGGAGTGCTGCGTTGCTAAGACTACTAGGATAGCGCGTCGGCCCGTCTTTTGCAGGAATCTTGCCAGGTGTGGCTGTGGCGTGGCTGGCGGTGTGGCTGGCGGCGCGCGGAGCGTAAAAACGACAAAAGCCGATGCCTTATGAACAGGCACCGGCTTTGCGGTGAGCGAGGCGACGCTGCGCGTGGTTTTACTGCGCCGCCGGAAGCCCCTGAATCTTCATGCCAGGCTTGATCCCTTTCGACGTGAACCAGCCCTTGCTCATCTCGAGCGCGTACACGCCGTTGTTCTTCGGGCAGTGGTTATTCGTCGTCTCGGCCTGCATTTCGTCGATGTCGGTCACGGTGCCGTCCGCGCGAATGAACGCGATCGACAACGGAATCAGCGTGTTTTTCATCCAGAAGCAATGCACGGCGTTTTCATTGAAGACGAACAGCATGCCTTCGTTGGGCGCGAGGCTCGTGCGGTACATCAGGCCCTGCTCGCGGTCGGCGTCGTTCGCGGCGACGGCCGCGTCGATCACGAACATGCCCGCGGTCAGCTTCGCGCGCGGAAATTCGCCTGGCTGTTTTGCGCCAGAGGGCATTTGCTGCGCGTGAGCAGGCAGTGCATTCAGAGCCGAAAACGACAGGGCCGCGAACGGCAGGATCGCGGCAACGGCGAGACGTGCCATGAAAGGTGTCATGAAGCGCGCCATCAACGAGCGCAGGGGAAATCGCACGGCGTGACTCCTTGCTGAGATTAACCGGGGAATGTTACGCGAGCGCGTCAAAAACAAAAAGGCAGATCGCCTTGCGGTGATCTGCCTTTCAACGCCGTAAGAACGGCAATGAAGCGAGTTCTTGACTGCGTTTTTTACGACAAACTTACTCCGAAGCTGCCGAAGCGGCTGCTGCAGCAGCTGCCTTCTTGTGCGACTTCTTGTGAGCGTGCTTCGTGGTCTTCTTTGCCGACGAAGCTGCTGCTGCCGGAGCTGCCGAAGCTGCTGCCGGTGCCGAAGCTTGTGCGAATGCTGCCGTTGCGAAAAGGCCAGCGACCAGAGCGGCGATCAGTTTGTTCATTTTGAAAATCCTCAGCTTGAGTTAATTAACCAAATGACCCGGTTATGTTTGAGTCATGTCGGTAAACGTGCCATCCACCTTTCGGTTGACAGCGCATCGAACAAATTTTCGACGCGTCTGCCGAGCGCTCAGACTGCCCGCACGGACCGCACAAGCGGCTTGTACAAAGGCTCTTAAGGCTGAATGCCGGACAGCTTCGGGCGGCATCTGCGTCGAATAACGCGTGAGCTTGCGCACCGGTTGACGTCAATTTTGCGGAAAATTTCAGCACGCGACATTGAGTTGAACCAGGCTTCGAGCCGTGCATGCGCGAGCCGCTGTTTCACGGCTTTTTCATTAGCTGGTTTCACGCGCGATTTTGTTCGCGCATACAACGAGTTAGCGAATCAGGCGACGCCTTCCCAAGGCGCGTTGTGCGGCAACTCGACGCTCTCGCCCGGTTGCAGGCCGAGCGAAAAAATATCCAGCGCGCCCATGCCGACGCGCACGAGACGCAGCGTCGGAAAGCCGACCGCGGCCGTCATGCGGCGCACCTGGCGGTTCTTGCCTTCGGTGATGGACAACTCGATCCATGTCGTCGGAATCGCGGCGCGATAGCGAATGGGCGGCGTGCGCGTCCATAGCGTGTCGCCTGGCTCGACGTACTCGGCGCGACACGGCTTCGTCACGTAATCGCCGAGATCGACGCCGCGCGCGAGCTTCTTCAGCGCGGCCGAATCCACCGCGCCTTCCACTTGCGCCCAATAGCGCTTGACGAGCTTGTGACGCGGCTCGGCGATGCGCGCTTGCAGCGCGCCGTCGTCGGTGAGAAGCAGCAGGCCCTCGCTGTCCGAATCGAGACGGCCCGCCGGATACACGCCCGGCACCTTGACCCAGTCGGCGAGCGACGCGCGCGTTTCGTGCGCGGAAAACTGGCAGATGGTGCCGAACGGCTTGTTCAGAGCGATGAGGCGCATAGGAAGGTGATGATGTCGTGCGGCGCCCGCCGCAGCAGCATGAGGCGCGACGCGGGGCCGCAGGAGCGATGCCTGTGGCGAATGGCGGGATAATAATGCATAGGGCGCGGCGGGGCGGCTGCGCTCATCGACGAGATGGACAAGACAACAGACGGACGCCGTGCTTTATCCCAGTCTGCATGTTGGAAAACCCCGAGCCGCGGCGGCCTCGATGCCGCGGCCGTGTGGGCTAGAATAACGGCCAGGCCGCGTGCGCGCGTCCGGCATTGCGCGTAGCGAGGAGCATCGTCTTGGCAGTCTCCCATCAGCTTGCAGCACAGCCTTCACTGGAGTCCGATCATGCCGTATCAGCACATCAAGGTTCCGACCGGTGGTGACAAGATCACCGTCAATGCGGATTTCTCGCTCAACGTTTCGGATCAGCCGATCATTCCGTATATCGAAGGCGACGGCACCGGCCTCGACATCACGCCGGTCATGATCAAGGTCGTGGACGCAGCGGTCGAGAAGGCTTACGCGGGCAAGAAGAAAATCCACTGGATGGAGATCTACGCGGGCGAGAAATCGACGCGAGTGTACGGGCCGGACGTGTGGCTGCCTGAAGAAACGCTACAGGTGCTGAAGGAATATGTGGTGTCGATCAAGGGACCGCTCACCACGCCCGTCGGCGGCGGCATCCGTTCGCTGAACGTCGCGCTGCGTCAGGAACTCGATTTGTACGTATGCCTGCGTCCGGTGCAGTATTTCAAGGGCGTGCCATCGCCGGTGCGTGAGCCGGAAAAGACCAACATGGTGATCTTCCGCGAGAACTCCGAAGATATCTACGCGGGCATCGAATGGCCGGCCGAGTCCGAGCAGGCAAAGAAGGTCATCAAGTTCCTGCAGGAAGAGATGGGCGTGAAGAAGATCCGCTTCCCGGATACGTCGGGCATCGGCATCAAGCCGGTCTCGCGCGAGGGCACGGAGCGTCTCGTGCGCAAGGCGATCCAGTATGCGATCGACAATGACCGCCGCTCGGTCACGCTCGTGCACAAGGGCAACATCATGAAGTACACGGAAGGCGCGTTCCGTGACTATGGTTATGCGCTCGCGCAGAAGGAGTTCAACGCGGAGCTGATCGACGGCGGTCCGTGGATGAAGGTCAAGAATCCGAAGACGGGCGGCGACATCGTCGTCAAGGATGTGATCGCCGACGCTTTCCTGCAGCAGATTCTGTTGCGCCCCGCCGAATACGACGTGATCGCCACGCTCAATCTGAACGGCGACTACGTGTCTGACGCGCTGGCCGCGCAAGTGGGCGGCATCGGCATCGCGCCGGGCGCGAACATGTCGGATTCGGTCGCGATGTTCGAGGCCACTCACGGTACGGCGCCCAAGTACGCGGGCAAAGACTACGTGAATCCGGGCTCGGAAATTCTCTCGGCGGAAATGATGCTGCGCCATCTCGGCTGGCTCGAGGCGGCGGATCTGATTATCAAGTCGATGGAAACGTCGATTCTGCAAAAGCGCGTCACGTACGACTTCGCGCGTTTGATGGAAGGCGCGACGCAGGTGTCATGTTCGGGGTTCGGGCAGGTGATGATCGAGAATATGTAGTCTGGCTTTGGGGACGCGCGGCAACGTCCCGTCAGGTCGATAAAAACCCAGCTAATGCGAACGATTAGCTGGGTTTTTTATTTCATGTTCGTTTGCGCGGCGCGCCAACACGGATTATTAGTGCGGCTCGAATTGTCTTGTTCTTCGCGACGGCTTTATCGGCGGCATTGACACGGGCACAGTGCGAGGCTCGGGCTGCGCACAGTGCGCGGCCGTCAACCACAGGAATATCACACGTGCCAAAAGGTTATTTGATCGCACACGTCAACATCACCGACGCAAACGCTTACGCCATCTATTCAAAAGCCGCAGGCGAAGCGATAGCGAGCTTCGCCGCGAAACACGTCGCGCCAAAGGTCATCGCAGTTTCCGGCCGACACGAACATGTGGAGGGCGAGACGCACACGAAGCACATGGTTATCGAATTCGATTCGTTCGCTGACGCGAAGGCGTTCTATGAGAGCCCGGAATATCAGGCGGCGAAAGTTTTGCGCGCAGGGGCGGCGAGCGGGAATTTTGTTTTGGTGGAGGGAACGGCTTAGGTAGTGTGTTGAGCAGCGCTTTAACCAACAACGGAAAGGCGAGGTCGATTGAAAAATAAACTCCGGAAAGTGAATTAACACTTCTTAAGCTCTCGCACATCCCGACTCGTTCGTTTTGTCGCTTGCCGATGATAAAGTTCAGACGAAACAGAACTGAGAGAGGGCCACTTGGGACGCAGCATTATTTGCGAAGGCGACACAACGTCGCACGGCGGCAGAGTGCTTGAAGGAAACCCGACAGCAACGGTGGAAGGCAAGCCCATTTCGGGCGTCGGCCATATGGTTGCGTGTCCGCAATGCAAGGGCACATTTCCGATCTTGCCCGACGTGCTCGGCCGTCGTTATCCGCACGCAATCGACGGTCGAAATACGGCTGTCGAAGGTATGCGCACTGCATGCGGCGCGACGCTGATCGCGTCGCAGTCGAGTTCCGCTCTTAGCGACGACGGGCAAGGGCAGGCGCATACCGGCGCAGCGCTCGCGGCGGCTACTGCGTTGCCGCTGTCTCCGAGTCCGACGCTCTGCCTCGAATGCCTGAAAGCCGCGGCAGAAAGTGGCGCAACGATGGTGATGCGGGGGTAAGCCGTGCCGTCGACGATCGACACTTATTTCGCACAGCGCCAGGCGCAGGCGACGTTGCCGCTGCGGCTGTATGCGCTCATCGACGCGCTGCTTTATGCGGCCACGGCAGCGAATGGTGATGACGAGTCAGTGGAACGGCCCGCATCCGCTATTGCGTTATTCGACGGCACACCCGACGCATCATTGGCCGACGCCGGACCGTGGTTGATCGATGTCGAGCAGGCAACCGGCGACGTTCGACAGTCACTCTTCGCGATGGGCGCAGGAGCTCAGGGCGTTTCATGGCTCGTCAGCGCCTATCCCTTTGCTTCGCTTGCCGACGAGTTGCGAGCGCGTTTAGACGCGCGCATGCCCGACGGTCGCACCGCGCTGCTGCGCTTTTACGATGCTCGCTTGATGAGCGAGATCGCAGACCTGCTGTCGTTCACGCAGCGCATCGAATTTTTTGTGCCGACGCTCGACTGGCTGATCGAGGTCAACGGCGAACTGACGAGAGTGCACCCGCATGCTTGAGCTGACGACGGAACAGGTTGCGGCGCTGGCCGAAATTGATGCGAAGGGATTTGTCGATGGCGTGCGGGCGGATTTGTGCAAAGACGATCCGAAGCTCGCGGACGACGCGACGCTTTCGTCGCGGCTTTGGCGCGCGTTCAAGGCGGCGCGCGAACCTGGCATCGAGCGTGACGAGAATCTCGTCGCGTTTCTTCGCATCGAGGCGTATGCGCCGGGCTTTTACGAACAGCCCGCAATACGCGCGTGGTTGACGCGTCCGGGCCGCTCGGCGGACGAACGGTTTCACGACTATGTGCGCGTCGTGCGCTGGAAGATCGAACATCCTGAATTTCAGGGAGGACTAAGCAATGGCGGGTCTGGCAATACCGTTAATCGAGGGAGCAGCGACGGCGCTCGGTCCGGTCTTGGCGCGCGTTGGCGCAGCTTTATTGGGCGGGGCGGCGGTAGCGGGAACGGCTAGCATGTCGGGCGATACGACGAAGGAAGACAGCAAGGCCGCGCCGGCTGCGCGGACGCTGCCGCGGACTGAGGAAAGTTGCAAGAAGTGTCCGCCGGAGGGGGGATCGAAGGTTCGCCGCAACCACGGGGTCAACTGGAATTCCTACCAGTATCAAGCGCGAATCACGGGCTTTGCGTTTGACGTCGAGGAATGCCGATGGAGCGACGAGTGGCAATGGCTCGGCATTGACTTCGACGGGTTTCAGGCGGGAGCGTGCATGCTTCAAGAAGCAAAGGGCAAGTACGATCAGTTTCTTGATGGGTCAATCCCGAAGGCCGAAAAGTGGTTCGAAGGTTTCAGGACGATGGAAGACCAGATCGTTGAGCAGGGCACCGTGGTGCGCATGAGTCCGCCTGCACGCATGACGTGGTACTTTCAAACGCCGCTCACGTACAAAAAGATGGCCCCGCTGCTCACGCGCGTGGGCGTTCCAGCTGTCTACCAACCGTGATCCGACAATGGAAATAAATGCACTCTTTCGGGACGCTTCACTGCCGTCCCATGATTTTCGGGAAATGTTGACTCGTGAATCGCGGCTCGTCGCTGCGCTGTTCGCGAAACAGCCGCTGATGGCACATGCCAACTGGCGACTGACAGCCGACTCGCTGGAGGAGGCTCGCCTCTATCCAGCCTTTGACGAAAACGGAGAGCCTTCTACCTCAGCACTCGCCGTGCTGACGACGCGAGCCGGCGGTAAAAAGCGTGGCGTATCGCATGCCGCGATCTGGAATGACGCATGCGATGACGACAGCGCCGTGATTTCATGTCAAGTATCGGATGCAAAGGTGCTGCCCGATCGGGCGACGCTTGATATCGATACGGCGCTGGCCCCAGAATCGGCGGACGACATGGCTCGTGTAGTTCAGGCGATCGTCGCCACATTCGAACCGCTTGTCGTGGAAGTAACGCCGAAAGAATATTTCGAGCGACGCGTATTCGACGACAAACCCGGCGTCGGCTGGATGCTGTACCTGCCAAAAGTCATCACAGTGCAGCAAGTGCCGGAAGCTCGCGCGTTGATTCCCGTGCCCGCGTCCGGCCGCGAGCAAACCGGCACGATCATCGTCAGCGTCACAGACGCGGTCTTCTCCGTCGACAATCCCGAGCACGTCGAAGTCGCAAACCGCATCGAAATTCGCTTGGTCGATCTGGATTTGCTTCCGGCTTACGCCGATATTTGAGCGATGGCACACGTCGGTACGAGGATGGAAATCAACGTTGAGTTTCGCGATGCGACTCTCGCGCCGACCGACTTTGAGATCGCGCTGTCCCGGCTCGGCCGGATCGCGGGCGCAATCGCGCTGCGCGGCGGAATAGCGAAAAGCGAATGGCATCTGAAAGGCTACACGGCGAAAGAGGCTAAGCTGTACCCGGCTTTCGATGGCGACGCACCATCTGCGGCAGCGCTTGCCGTCATCAGAGAGGAATTCCTAGGTGTCACGGATGTGACTTCCGTCGGGATCTGGGCGCACCGGGAAGGAACGGAAATCGGCGGCAGTATGAGGTGTCAGATTTTGCCGCAGGGCGAATCGAGCTCCGTTGAAGTGTCGCTGACGAATCGAGCAGAGATTACAAATGGCGAGCTGATCAACTACGACGACTTCGTATATTACGTCAGCCTCATCGCGACGGAATTCGATCCAATCATTGCTGAAATCTGGCCGCCTGAATATTTCGAAAAACGCATATTCGACGACAAACCCGGCGTCGGCTGGATGTTGTACCTGCCAAAAGTCATCACAGTGCAGCAAGTGCCGGAAGCTCGCGCGTTGATTGCCGTGCCCGCGGCCGGCCGCGAGCAAACCGGCACGATCATCGTCAGCGTCACCGACGCGGTATTCTCTGCGGACAACCCTGAGCACGTCGAAGTCGCAAACCGCATCGAAATCCGCTTGGTCGATCAGGATTTATTACCCGCCTACGCGGACATCTAAGCGCGCGGTGCCAGACCCGCACGCACCGCCACCACACGCAGTTCGCACCCTCTAGAAAACCCGGCCACACCCAATCAGCCGGGTTTTCCCACGCCTAACGATCGCTGATTGCACCCACACCGCCACAGCCCCAACTTTATCGAGACGCACAACGCGCCGCCTCGGTTAAGTTACGGCGCGGCGGACGACAGCCGCCTCCCGCATGCAATCAGATAACGATCAGAACATGAACCCAGCTCACATCGCCGCAAACGTCTACGTCGCCACGCCGAGCTACGGCGCCGTCGTTACCACGGGCTACGCACTCGGACTGCTCGACCTCTACGACATGTCGTCGACACACGGTTTCGGCATTCGCGTGAACTTCAACAGTTTCGACAGCCTCATCACACGCGCGCGCAATACGATGGTCGCCGAATTCCTCGCGGACGACCGCTTTACTCACCTGATGTGGATCGATAGCGACATCGGTTTCAGGGGCGAAGATGTCGTGCGTCTCTTGCGCGTCGATCGACCCGTCGCGGCAGGCGTTTATCCGTTGAAGAACGACGGCTGGCCGGCAACCGGACTCACGCATGCGATGCCGGCCGGTTCGACCAAAGCGGACTTCCGCGCGCTCTACGCGACCTATCCGGCTGTCGCGCGCACCGACTCGCTCGAGCCGGACGCCGACGGTTTCCTCGACGCGCGCTACGCGCCGACCGGTTTCATGCTGATCCGCCGCGAGGTGTTTGTCGCGCTGATCGCGCGTTATCCGGAATTGCGGTGCCGCTCGCCGTTCGTCGGCCGCCCGGAACTCGACGAGGGCAAGACCGCCGACTTTCTTTATGCGTTTTTCGATACCGGAATCGATCCAGAGACGCGGGTCTACCTGTCGGAGGACTACTGGTTTTGTCACCTGGTCGAGAGCATCGGCATCACGCCCGTCATCGATACGCGCTCGAACCTCAGCCACCAGGGCATTGCGACTTACGAAGGCGACCTTTCTCGAAGCCTCGAACTTCAGCGCTCGATGACACACGCCGCCGTGCAATAGCAATAAACAATAGCCAGCGCAACAATTTGCCCGTTATTTGGGACATCGGCGATTCGCCGCGGACGGTAAATCGCCGCACCGAAAACGCACGCAAAAAAAGAAGCGAAAAAATAATCGCCCAAAAAGAAACCCGGCGCGAAGCCGGGTTTCAAAAGGACGGGTATCGAACAAGTATCAGGCGGGTGCCTGGATGTTCGATGCCTGTTTGCCCTTCGGGCCTTGCACGACCTCGAAGGTCACCTTTTGGCCTTCCTTGAGGGTCTTGAACCCATTCATCTGGATGGCCGAGAAGTGTGCAAACAGATCCTCGCCGCCTTCATCCGGCGTGATGAATCCGAAACCTTTTGCGTCATTGAACCATTTGACCGTACCAGTTGCCATTCCAACTTCCCCTGTAACTCATGTCACTACCACGAGCCCTCGAAAAGCTCGACGGCCGCGTGATGCAGCCGCTCCCTCCTCACAAGCTCACCATCGGCATTTTTTCGAAATTTGGCGCAGTGAAAAAAGTGCCAGCTTGATTGTTGAGGCTCTTTATTCGAGTGTCAAGAAAATTTTGAGATGCCCTGACACACGTTGCAAACAGGCGGTTTCCAGGGTTTTTCCCGCTTTCGTTATGTGCGGTTGCGCAAGCGGGCTGTCTTGAAAAGTCGCATAATCGTCTCACATGGTGTTCTGCGGGTCGCTCGCCGCCGGTTGCGCGAGTGGGCGGCGGTCAGCCAGCTCCGGCAGGTTGTGCGATACTCGATCCGACTGCGGCGCAGCACGGCCGCAACGCATGATCTGGACTGGAGCCGGCCCCGCAATCGGCTCGTCGAATGGCGCACGCAGGCGGTAATTTTCGCCGTGCGGTAGCGAACGGGCTCACTGGCCGGCTGGCCGGGTTTTGACAGGATTGCGGGCCTGTCCTAGTTGTTTAGAATGGGTGTATGGCGATTATCCCGGACAAGCAGGACGGCACCGTACTGGAGCGGCAGGAGAAAAAGCTCAAGCCGCCATCCATGTACAAGGTGGTGCTGCTGAATGACGACTTCACGCCAATGGAATTTGTCGTGATGATCGTGCAGGAATATTTCAATAAAGATCGTGAAACCGCAACGCAGGTGATGTTGAAGGTGCATCGCGAGGGCAGGGGAGTTTGTGGGGTCTATACGCGGGACATCGCGTCGACCAAAGTCGAGCAAGTCGTTACCCACGCACGGCAGGCCGGGCATCCGCTGCAGTGTGTGATGGAGGAAGCATGATTGCCCAGGAACTGGAAGTCAGCCTGCACATGGCGTTCATGGAAGCACGCCAGGCGCGGCACGAGTTCATAACGGTCGAACATCTCTTACTGGCGCTGTTGGACAATCCGACAGCGGCAGAGGTGTTGCGTGCATGCGCGGCCAATATCGAGGATCTGCGCCAGAACCTGCGCAACTTCATTCATGACAACACGCCGACCGTGCCTGGCACGGACGACGTCGACACGCAGCCCACGCTGGGTTTCCAGCGTGTGATACAGCGCGCGATCATGCATGTGCAGTCCACCTCGAATGGCAAGAAGGAAGTGACCGGCGCGAACGTGCTGGTCGCGATCTTCGGCGAGAAGGACTCGCACGCGGTGTATTACCTGCAACAGCAGGGCGTGACGCGTCTGGACGTGGTCAATTTCATCTCGCACGGCATCGCCAAGACGAGCAGTTCGGACGCCGCGAAAGCGAGCGACGCGAATGCCGAGTCCGACGAAGCCGCCGCGCAGAAAGAAACGCCGCTCGCCCAGTTCACGCAGAACCTGAACCAGATGGCGAAAGACGGCCGTATCGATCCGCTGATCGGGCGCGAGTCGGAAGTCGAGCGCGTGGTGCAGGTGCTGTGCCGTCGCCGCAAGAATAATCCGCTGCTGGTGGGCGAGGCGGGCGTCGGCAAGACGGCGATCGCCGAAGGGCTCGCCTGGCGCATTACGCGCGGCGAAGTGCCGGATATTCTGGCCGACGCACAGGTGTATTCGCTCGACATGGGCGCGCTGCTCGCGGGCACCAAGTATCGCGGCGACTTCGAACAGCGTCTCAAGACGGTCCTGAAGGAACTGAAGGAACGTCCCCCACGCGATTCTGTTCATCGACGAGATTCATACGCTGATCGGCGCGGGCGCCGCGTCGGGCGGCACGCTGGACGCGTCGAATCTGCTGAAGCCGGCGCTCTCGTCGGGCACGCTCAAGTGCATCGGCGCGACGACGTTCACGGAGTATCGCGGCATCTTCGAAAAGGACGCGGCATTGTCGCGCCGTTTCCAGAAGGTGGACGTGACGGAACCTTCGGTCGAACAAACCGTGGCGATTTTGCGCGGCCTGAAGTCGCGTTTCGAAGAGCATCACGGCGTGAAGTATTCGTCGGGCGCGCTGTCGGCGGCGGCTGAGTTGTCGGCACGCTTCATCACAGATCGTCATCTGCCGGACAAGGCCATCGACGTGATCGACGAAGCGGGCGCGGCGCAACGCATCCTGCCGAAGTCGAAGCAGAAGAAGACCATCGGCAAGAACGAGATCGAGGAAATCATCTCGAAGATCGCCCGCGTCCCGCCGCAAAGCGTGTCGCAGGACGACCGCAGCAAGCTGCAAACGCTGGATCGCGATTTGAAGAGCGTGGTGTTCGGGCAAGACCCGGCTATCGACGCGCTTTCCGCCGCGATCAAGATGGCGCGCGCGGGCCTGGGCAAGCTGGACAAGCCGATCGGCGCGTTCCTGTTCTCCGGTCCCACGGGCGTCGGCAAGACCGAAGTGGCGAAGCAGCTCGCGTTCACGCTCGGCATCGAGCTGATCCGCTTCGACATGTCGGAGTATATGGAGCGTCACGCGGTGAGCCGGTTGATCGGCGCGCCTCCGGGCTATGTCGGTTTCGACCAGGGCGGCCTCCTGACCGAGGCTGTCACCAAGAAGCCGCACTGCGTGCTGCTGCTCGACGAAATCGAGAAGGCGCATCCGGACATCTACAACGTGCTGCTGCAGGTGATGGACCACGGCACGCTGACGGATAACAACGGCCGCAAGGCGGATTTCCGCAACGTCATCATCATCATGACGACGAACGCGGGCGCCGAGGCAATGGGCAAGTCGGTGATCGGCTTCACGAACCGCCGCGAAACCGGCGATGAGATGGTCGACATCAAGCGCATGTTCACGCCGGAGTTCCGTAACCGTCTGGACGCGACCATCAGCTTCCGTGCGCTGGATGAAGAGATCATCATGCGTGTGGTCGACAAGTTCCTGATGCAACTGGAAGATCAGTTGCACGAGAAGAAGGTCGACGCGCTCTTCACCGACGCGCTGCGCAAGCATCTCGCCAAGCACGGTTTCGATCCGTTGATGGGCGCGCGGCCAATGCAGCGTCTGATCCAGGACACGATCCGTCGCGCGCTGGCCGACGAGCTGCTGTTCGGCAAGCTGATGAACGGCGGCCGCGTGTCGGTCGACGTCGATGCGGAAGACAAGGTGCAGTTGACCTTCGACGAGCATCCGGCGCCGCGCAATCCGAATCCGGAAGCGGTGGAAGTCGAGTAAGCGTTAGCGAGTAAGCGTACTGCCTACTCGCCAAACAAAAAACGGCGTGGACCTCAGGGTCCACGCCGTTTTTCTTTGTGCTCAGCAAATCTGGATCAATGCTTGCCGGTGCTGCCGAATCCACCCGCACCGCGCTCGCTTTGCTCGAACTCGTCGACGATATTGAACTGCGCCTGCACGACCGGCACGATCACGAGTTGCGCGAGACGCTCCATCGGATTCAGCACGAACGTTGTCTCGCCGCGGTTCCACGTCGAGATCATCAGTTCGCCTTGATAATCCGAATCGATCAGGCCGACCAGATTGCCGAGCACGATGCCGTGCTTATGACCGAGACCCGAGCGCGGCAGAATCAGCGCCGCATAGCCGGGATCGCCGACGTGAATCGCGAGCCCCGTCGGCACTAATGCGGTTTGACCCGGTTCGAGCGTCAACGGCTCTTTGAGGCACGCGCGCAAATCGAGGCCCGCGCTGCCGGTGGTCGCGTACGCGGGAAGCTGATCGCGCATGCGCGCATCGAGAATCTTCAAGTCGAGTTTCATGCAGGTTTTTCGAGAGTTTAAGGAGTTGAAGCCGGGCGCCCGAGTTCGAACGCGTCGGCAAGAAGTTCATAGGAACGCAGACGCGCGCGATAGCTGCCTGCGACGGTGAGCACGATCAGTTCGTCGGCCTGGAATTGTTCCTGCAATGCACGGAGCCGCTCGGTCACGACTTCGGGCGTGCCGACGATGCTGCGCGGTTTTTCGCGATCGATCACCAGTTGCTCGCGCTCGCCGTACTCCTGCGCGATGCCTTGTTCGACGGTCGGAATCGGCTCATTCAGGCCATAAGCCATTTGCACGCGACGCAGATCGACGGCCTTTTCCAGATCCGCTGCTTCCTGTTTCGTGTCGGCGCAAATCACGAAGACGGCGGCGGCCAGATACGGTTGCTGTGTTTCCTGACTCGCCTCAAAGCGCTCGCGATACGCGCGCGCAACCTGATGTCCGAAATGCGCGTTGATGAAATGCGCGAACGCGAAGCGGATGCCCAACTGCGCGGCGAGCAGGCCGCCGAATTCGCTGGAGCCGAGCATCCATAGTTGCGGGCGCGTCGGCACTTGCGGTTGCAACAGCACGCCTTGCGCGATGTGGTGGGCGGGCAGCGTGCCGTGCATCAGTCCCACCAGATCGGCCACTTGCTGCGAGAAGAATTCGCCGCGGTTGTAGTCGCCGGCAGCGACCGCCTGCGCGGTGCGCATGTCGCCGCCGGGCGCGCGTCCCACGCCGAGATCGATGCGGTTCGGGAACAGCGCCTCGAGCATCATGAATTGCTCGGCGACCTTGAACGGGCTGTAGTACGGCAGCATGATGCCGCCGGAGCCGAGCCGGATGCGTCGCGTGACGCTGCCAAGACGCGCCAGCATCACTTCGGGACATGGGTTCGACACGCCGCGCAAGCCGTGGTGTTCGGCGCACCAGTAGCGCGTGTAGCCGAGGTCGTCGGCAAGTTGCGCGAGTTCGACAGTGGCGGCGATAGCGTCCGCCACCGAGTGCCCTGAGATGACGGGCGTTTGATCGAGCACGGAAAGTAGCGTCATGTCGGTGTGCTCCAGATGCTTCGGTTCGCTTCGCTTTGTGGTGTCTCGGCGGCGCGCGGCAAGTTCAGCGAATCAGGCTTGTGTCGGGCAGACGCTTCGCGATTTCCGCGATCAACGCGCGCGCGAGCGTCTGCTTGTCGGCGCGCGGCAGCCGGGTCACACCGGCGGCTTCGAACAGGATCACTTCGTTGTCGTCCATGCCGAACGTGAGCGGCCCGAGATTGCCGATTAGCAGCGGCACATTCTTGCGCACACGTTTCTCTTCGCCATGCACTTCGAGATCGCCGCTTTCCGCAGCGAAGCCGACGGCGAACGGCGGATGCGGCAGATTGGCCACCGCGGCCAGAATGTCCGGATTCTCGACGAACGAAAACGTGGGCAGCGCGCGGTCGGCGGCTTTCTTGATCTTGTGTTCGCTCGCGTGATCGACGCGCCAGTCGGCGACCGCGGCCACGCCGATGAAGATGTCCGCGTCCGCTACCGAACGCATCACCGCATCGTGCATCTGCTGGGCGGTCTGCACGTCCTCGCGGAACACGCCCCACGGTGTGTCGAGCGCGACCGGACCCGCGACGAGATGCACGTCGGCGCCGGCCTGCTGCGCGGCGCGCGCGAGCGCAAAACCCATCTTGCCGCTCGAGCGATTCGTGATGCCGCGAACCGGATCGAGCGGTTCGAACGTCGGGCCGGCTGTCAGCAGCACGCGTCGACCGGACAGAATCTTCGGCGAGAAAAACGATGCGATCGCTTCGTAAGTTGCCGCGGCTTCGAGCATGCGGCCGTCGCCGATTTCGCCGCACGCCTGCGGTCCCGAATCGGGGCCGAGCACTTCGACGCCGTCCGCGCGCAATTGCGCGACATTGCGCTGCGTCGCCGGGTTCCGCCACATCTGCCGGTTCATCGCGGGCACGACGAGCAACAGACAATCGCGCGCGACGCACAACGTGGCGAGCAGATCGTCGGCCATGCCGTGCGCCAGTTTCGCGAGGAAGTCAGTGGAGGCGGGCGCGATCACGATCGCGTCGGCTTCGCGCGACAGATCGATATGCGCCATGTTGTTCGCGATGCGCGCGTCCCACTGGCTCGTGTAGACGGGACGGCCTGAGAGCGCCTGCATCGTGACGGGCGTGATGAACTGCGTGGCCGCTTCGGTCATCACGATCTGGACGGTCGCGCCGGCCTTGGTCAGAAGACGCGTGAGTTCGGCGATCTTGTAGCAGGCAATGCCGCCCGTCATGCCGAGGACGAGGTGTTTTCCTGCGAGTTCTGCGGTTGCCAACGAAAGCCTCCGACAAAGCGTGGTGACCGAGCGCGGCGCGCTTGCACCGTTGCCGGCCTTCAAAGCGGATTTCTAACGCGCCGCCGTCGAAGCGCGAAAAACCACTTCCGGCGGCCCGCGCCTTGCAACGATCCGCCCGTTAGCGCGACCCGCGTACGCGCCGCAACTCGTCGATGACGAGCAGCACCGCGCCGACCGTGATCGCGCTGTCGGCGAGATTGAACGCCGGCCAGTGCCACGCGCGCACGTGGAAGTCCAGGAAGTCGATCACGTGGCCGTACGCGAGCCGGTCAATCACGTTGCCGAGCGCGCCGCCGAGAATCAGCGCCAGCGCCGTGCAGAACATTTTTTGCCCGCCGTGGCGCTTGAGCAGGTAGCAGATCACCAGCGCGGCGATCACGCCGAGCGCGGTGAAAGCCCAACGCTGCCAGCCGCCCGCCATCGCGAGAAAGCTGAAGGCGGCGCCGCGGTTGTACACGAGGATCAGGTTGAAGAACGACGTGACCTCATGCGCGACGCCGTAGGCAAACACCTTCTGCACCGCGATTTTCGTCAGCTGATCGAACAGGATCACGATCAGCGCGACGCCCAGCCAGGGCGCCAGCGAACTATTGCCGGCGGATGCTTTCGATGTGGATTTCGCCATGGTTCTCGCCATTATGCCGCGCTCCTCGCCTCGCCGGTGCCGAACAGATTGCTGATGCAGCGGCCGCACAGCGTGGGGTGTTCGGCGTTCGCGCCGACATCCGCGCGGTAGTGCCAGCAGCGCTCGCACTTCAGATACTTCGACGTGATCACTTCGACGCCTTCTTCCGCTTCGCTCGCGACCTTCACGACCGTTGCCGCCGATGTGATCAGCACGAACTTGAGGTCGTCGCCGAGGCTCGTCAGCGCGTCGTAACGCGCGCCACTCGCGCGGATTTCCACTTCCGCCTGCAACGACGAGCCGATCAGGTTAGCGACGCGCGCTTCTTCCAGCGCCTTCGTCACGTCGCCGCGCGCGGCGCGCAGCAGCGTCCATTTGTCGAGCAGCGCGCCCGCATCGGGCACGGCCGGGAACGCGTGATACGTCTCGGTGAAGATGGTTTCGCTGTTCGGCTGGAACACCTTCCACGCTTCTTCGGCGGTGAACGAGAGGAACGGCGCCATCAGACGCAGCAAACCTTGCGCGATGTGATACAGCGCGGTTTGAGCCGAGCGGCGCGCGACCGAATCAGCAGCCGTGGTGTAGAGGCGATCCTTCAGCACGTCCAGATAGAAACCGCCGAGGTCTTCCGAGCAGAACGTCTGCAGCTTGGCGACCACCGGGTGGAACTCGTACTTGTCGTAGTGCGAGAGGATATCGTTTTGCAGATTCGCCGACAGCGCCACCGCGTAACGGTCGATCTCGAGCCAGTCTTCCACCGGGCGCGCGTTCTTCTCGTAGTCGAAGTCCGACAGATTCGCGAGCAGGAAGCGCAGCGTGTTGCGGATACGGCGATAGCCTTCCGTCACGCGCTTGAGGATTTCCTCGGAGATCGCGAGCTCGCCGGAGTAATCGGTCGACGCGATCCACAAGCGGATGATTTCCGCGCCGAGGCGGTTCGCCACCTCATGCGGATCGATGCCGTTGCCAAGCGACTTGCTCATCTTGCGGCCTTCGCCGTCGACGGTAAAGCCGTGCGTCAGAAGCGCGTTATACGGCGGACGGCCGTCGAGCATGGAAGCCGTCAACAGCGACGAATGGAACCAGCCGCGATGCTGATCCGAGCCTTCCAGATACAGGTCGGCCGGGAATTGCAGTTCGTCCTTGTGCGAGCCGCGCAGCACGTGCCAATGCGTCGTGCCGGAATCGAACCACACGTCGAGCGTGTCGCGGTTCTTTTCGTACAGATTCGCGTCGTCGCCGAGCAGTTCGCGCGGATCGAGCGTTTGCCAAGCCTCGATGCCGGCCTGCTCGACGCGCTTCGCGACTTCCTCGAGCAACTCGAGCGTGCGCGGATGCAACTCGCCCGTTTCCTTGTGGACGAAGAACGCCATCGGCACGCCCCATTGGCGCTGACGCGACAGCGTCCAGTCGGGACGATTCGCGATCATGCTGAAGAGCCGCTGCTTGCCCCACGACGGATAAAACGCCGTGTTTTCGATGCCTTCGAGCGCGGTTTCGCGCAGCGTCTTGTCGCTGTCGTTCGGCTTCACGTCCATGCCGGCGAACCATTGCGACGTCGCGCGATAGATGATCGGCGTCTTGTGGCGCCAGCAGTGCATGTAGCTGTGCGTGTACTTTTCCGTGCGCAAAAGCGAACCGGCGCTTTGCAGCGCTTCGACGATCTGCGGATTCGCCGCCCAGATCGACAGGCCGCCGAAGAGCGCGAGCGATTCGATGTAACGGCCGTCGCCCATCACCGGATTGATGATGTCGGAATCGGCCATGCCGTGCGCCTTGCACGACACGAAGTCTTCCACGCCATACGCCGGCGACGAGTGCACGACGCCCGTGCCGGTTTCCGTCGTCACGTAGTCGCCGAGATAAACCGGCGACGTGCGCTTGTAGCTCGGATGTGCGGACGCGAGCGGATGGTTAAAGCGCAAGTTGACGAGCTTCGCTCCCGGCGTGGTCGCGATCACCGAGCCTTCCAGACCATACGCCTTCAGGCATGCTTCGACGCGTTCCTCGGCGAGAATCAACAGGCCGCGCGGCGTATCGACGAGCGCGTAGACGATTCCCGGATGCAGGTTCAACGCCTGGTTCGCGGGAATGGTCCACGGCGTCGTGGTCCAGATCACGATGCCGCCTTCGTTGCGCGGCAGCGCGTTCAGGCCGAACGCCTGCGCGGTCTTCTCCGGCTCGGCGAAGGCGAACAGCACGTCGATGGTCGGATCGGTCTTGTCCTTGTACTCGACTTCCGCCTCAGCGAGCGCCGAGCCGCAGTCGAAACACCAGTTGACCGGCTTCAGCCCGCGGAACACGTAGCCTTTTTCCAGGATCTTCGCGAGCGCGCGGATTTCGCCGGCTTCATTCGTGAAGTTCATGGTCTTGTAGGGGTTGTCCCACTCACCGAGCACGCCCAGACGCCGGAAGCCGAGCTTCTGCTTCTCGATCTGCTCGGTCGCGTACGCGCGCGCTTTCTGCATGACTTCCGCGGCGGGCAGCGACTTGCCGAACTGTTTTTCGATCTGGATTTCGATCGGCATGCCGTGGCAGTCCCAGCCCGGCACGTAGACCGCGTCGAAGCCCGCCATGTTGCGCGCCTTGACGATCATGTCCTTGAGGATCTTGTTCACCGCGTGGCCGAGGTGGATGTCGCCGTTCGCGTACGGCGGGCCGTCGTGCAGGATGAACTTCTTGCGACCCTTGCTGGCTGCGCGGATCTTCTCGTAGACCTTGCGCTCCTGCCATTCCTTGACCCATTGCGGCTCGCGCTTGGGCAAGTCGCCGCGCATCGGGAACGGCGTGTCGAGCAGGTTCACGGGGTAGCGTGATTGCGGTTTCGAATCGGCTTTCTTGTTGCTCATGATGTGGTCGCGGTGAATTCTTTATAAGCGCAGCGGGGCGCGGGTTGCGCACGGTGCGCGAGAGGGTTGGGCGCGGCGGCAGGCATGTCGCGCAATGCGCGGATGTCCTTCGATACGCGCAGCGGCGGTCCATGCGGCAGGTGAACGCGCGCAGGGACCGCGGCGGCTATCTAATTCGATCGGTGGCCGACGTGGCGAAACCGGTTGAGCGGCTGCCCGGCGTGCCCGCGCCGACGGCCGCGAACCACGCGCGCGCGTTGGCGACGTCGCGTGCAATCGCGGCGGTGAGCGTTTCGAGGTCGACGTACTTTTCCTCGTCGCGCAGCTTCTTCAGGAATTCGACGCGCACGAGCTTGCCGTAAGCGTCGCCGTGCCAGTCGAGCAGGTGCACTTCGAGCAGCACGCGGCCGGAATCGTCGACGGTGGGACGCAGGCCCAGACTCGCGACGCCAGGCAGCGGTTCGTCGGTCACGCCATGCACGCGCACGACGAAAATGCCCGCGAGCGCCGGACGCTTGTGCGCGATCGGCAGATTGAGCGTGGGAAAGCCGAGATCGCGGCCGAGCTTCATGCCGTGCACGACGTGGCCGCTGATCAGATAGTCGCGGCCGAGCGCGGCGCGCGCCGCGTCGAGATCGCCGGCCACCAATGCCGCGCGCACGCCCGAGCTGGAGATGCGCGCACCGGACGGATCGGCGACCGTGGCCATTTGCTCGACTTCGAAACCGTAATGCTGCCCTGCCGCCTTCAGCGACGTGAAGTCGCCCGCGCGCTTCGCGCCATAGCGGAAGTCGTCGCCGATCATCACCCAGCGCGCGTGCAGCCCATTCACGATGATCCGTTCGACGAACGCGTCCGGCGACTGGCTCGCGAACGTGTGATTGAAGTGCTCGACGACCACGCGGTCCACGCCATTGGTGCGCAGCGCTTCGAGCTTGTCGCGCAGCATCGCGATGCGCGGCGGCGCGCCGGCCGGGTTGAAGAATTCGCGCGGGTGCGGCTCGAAGGTCATCACGCAGACGGGCAGGCCGCGCGCGTCGGCCGCTGCGCGCACGTGCGCGAGCAAAGCCTGATGGCCGCGGTGGACACCGTCGAAGTTGCCGATGGTCAGTGCGCACGGCGCACGGCTTTCAGCGTTGGGAAGACCGCGGAAGACTCTCACGATAGCGCGTCGGGGTAGGGCGGGCGGGGGTGCCGCAAAACAAACGATTATAAACGCTCGGCGCAACGGACGGCGGCGCCTCGCGGTTTGGGTGTCCCCGAATGATAAAATCCGCGCATGAAAAAACTCGTCATCCTGATTTCAGGGCGGGGAAGCAACATGGAAGCCATTGTCCGCGCGTGTGCGGACGAAGGGTGGGCCGCGCAGGTGGCCGCTGTGATTGCCAACCGTCCTGACGCCGCAGGCCTTGCGTTCGCGGCGTCGCACGGCATTGCGACGGCGGTGGTCGATCACCGCCAGTTTCCCGACCGCGAGCGCTTCGATGCGGCGCTGGCCGAACAAATCGATAGTTTCTCGCCGGATCTCGTCGCGCTCGCCGGCTTTATGCGCGTGCTGACGGACGGTTTCGTCGACCGTTATGCGGGGCGCATGCTGAACGTGCACCCGTCGCTGCTGCCGAGCTTTCCTGGACTCAAGACACATCAGCAGGCGCTCGACGCCGGCGTGCGACTGCACGGCGCGTCGGTGCATTTCGTGACGTCGCAGCTCGATCACGGGCCGATCGTCGTGCAGTCGGCGGTGCCCGTCGTGGCCGGCGACACGCCCGCGACGCTCGCCGAGCGCGTGCTCGCGACCGAACACATCATTTATCCACGCGCGGTGCGCTGGTTCGTCGAAGGGCGTCTTGCTCTTGACGGCCTGCGTGTCACGCTTACGCCGCCGGAGCCGCAATGGCTCTTTGCCGGTCACACCGCCGGAGAGGGCGCATGAGATTGCATGGTTTTTTGATTGGACAAACTGAGACTTTGCTGGCTGAAGTCCTAAGACTGAACGGTCCCGCCGACGCCACCACGAGCCGCTTTTTCCGCGCGCATCCGAAGTTGGGGCATGGCGAGCGCGGCGTGATCGCCGAGGCGGTTTTCGCAGTACTGCGCCGGCGCATGGAATTCGCGCATCTGGCCGAAAGCGGCGCCGGCAGCCCGGCGCGCCGCATGGCTTTGCTCGGTCTGATGCAGACGGCGGGCCGCTCGGCGCTCAAGCCGTTCGTGTCGGACTCGGAATCCAGGTGGCTGGAACACGTCGCGATGATCGACCCGGAAAGCCTGCCGCTGCGGATTCGCCTGAATCTGCCGGACTGGATCTATCAGGCGCTGGCCAAGCGTTTTGAAGCCGCGGAACTCGCGCAACTGGCCGCCGCGCTCAACTACCCGGCGCCTCTGGACCTGCGCGCGAACCCGATCAAGGCGAGCCGCGACGACGTGCTGAACGCGCTGTCGAAGGCCGGCATTGAAGCCGGCGCCACGCCGTTCGCGCCGTTCGGCGTGCGGGTGGTCGGCAAGCCGCCGCTCACCAAGCTCGACGCGTTCCAGCAAGGCTGGCTCGAAGTCCAGGACGAGGGCAGCCAGTTGCTGTGCTCGCTCGTCGCGCCCAAGCGCGGCGAAATGATCGTCGACTTCTGCGCGGGCGCGGGCGGCAAGACGCTCGCGCTCGGCGCGGCGATGCGCTCGACTGGGCGTCTCTACGCATTCGACATCTCCGAGCGGCGTCTCGCCAAGCTCAAGCCGCGGCTTGCGCGCAGCGGCTTGTCGAACGTGAATCCGGTGCTGATCGACAGCGAGCACGACGCCAAGATCAAGCGGCTCGCCGGCAAGATCGACCGCGTGCTGGTGGATGCGCCGTGCAGCGGCTTGGGCACACTGCGCCGCAATCCCGATCTGAAGTGGCGTCAGTCGCCGGAATCGGTCGCGGAGCTTGCGCCCAAGCAGGCGTCGATTCTCGCGAGCGCGGCGCGGCTCGTGAAGAAGGGCGGGCGTCTCGTGTACGCGACGTGCTCGATCCTCGAAGCGGAAAACGAAGCGGTCGTGCAGCAGTTCCTCGCGGATCACCCGGACTTCGCGCTCGTCCCGGCGCGTGAAGTGCTGGCCGAGCAGCGCATCGACCTTGAAATGGGCGATTACCTGTCGCTCTGGCCGCATCGCCACGCGACCGACGGCTTCTTCGCCGCCGTGCTCGAACGTCAGAGCTGAGGCCCGACGGGCTGTCCGCCGGCTCGCCGATCGGTTGTTCGATCGAGGCGAGCCGGTCATTCCCGCAACACCATGCAAAACCGACTCTTTTCGCACCTTTTCGGCGATCTCACGCGCGACTTCGGCCAGCCGGTCATGCTGTGGCAAATCGGCTTGCTGCTTACGACGCTCGCGCTCGCGTGGCTGCTCGCGCGCGTGCTGCGCCGGGCGCTCGATTTGCGCCGGCAGACGCGCTACCAGACGCTGCGCTTCGGCGCCGAAAGCCTGAACCGCGCGTTTTTCCCGCTGATCGGCGCGGTGCTGGTGTGGCTCGCGCGCGCGATCGCGGGCCAGTTCATCCACACTGCGCTGCTCGATCTCGCGTTGGTGCCGCTTTTCGGCATCGGCTTGATTTACATCGTGTTTTTCTTCGCGCGACGCGTCTTTAGCCACGACGGCGAGACGCATCCGTGGCTTTTCGTCGTCGAAAAAATCGTCT
Source organism: Paraburkholderia sp. OAS925 (assembly GCF_040543975.1). Lineage (NCBI taxonomy): Bacteria > Pseudomonadati > Pseudomonadota > Betaproteobacteria > Burkholderiales > Burkholderiaceae > Paraburkholderia > Paraburkholderia sp. OAS925. Next base: position 3,716,516 of record NZ_JBEUNO010000001.1, on the reverse strand, counting down.
CGCTGGTCGTCTGGGTCGCCATGGTGCTGACCGTGATGGGCATTCAGGACGACGTGATCGAGTGGATGGCGAGCGTTCACTTTCGCATCGCCAATGCGCATATGACGCTGCTTTCGCTCGTCACCGGCCTGCTGTGGGTGGGCGTGACGATGATCGTCGCGATGTGGCTCGGCTCGGCGTTCGAAGACCGGCTGATGCGCGCCACCACGCTCGACGCCAATCTGAAAGTGGTGGTGGCGCGCGTCGGCCGTGCGGCTTTCGTGCTGGCGGCCGTGCTGATCAGCCTGTCGCTCGTGGGCATCGACATCACCGTGCTCGGCGTGTTCGGCGGCGCGCTCGGCGTGGGGCTCGGTTTCGGGCTGCAGAAGATCGCGAGCAACTATGTGTCGGGCTTCATCATCCTGATCGACCGGTCGTTGCGGATCGGCGACACGATCAACGTGAGCGGCCTGCAAGGCATGGTCACGCAGATCCGCACGCGTTACACGGTCGTGCGTGGCCTCGACGGCATCGAGACGCTGATTCCAAACGAGAAGCTGATCACCGACGTCGTGCAGAACCAGTCGTCGTATCTGACGCGCGGCTATGCGAAGGCGGCGGTGCAGATCGCCTACACGGCCGACGTCGAACAGGCGATGGCGCTGCTCGCGCAAGCCGCCGCCGGCGTGCCGCGCGTCCTCGCGGACCCGGCGCCCACGCCTTACCTGACGAGTTTCGGCGCTGACGGCATCAACCTCGAACTGGGTTTCTGGATCGCCGACGCCGCAACCGGCACCTCGGCCGTGCGCTCGGCGGTCAATCGCAACATCTGGCAGCTTTTCTCCGCGCACGGCATTTCGATTCCTTTCGCGCAACGCGAAGTGCGGATCGTCGGCAACGTCGGACACATTGCAAATATCTCCGGTGTCGCACCGCAGCCGGTAACTATGACCGCGCCTGCCGCCAATCAGGCAGACAACGCGCTCTGACGGGCACTTCTGGGTCTGCGGTGAGTCAAAATGGGCTCATTGCAGACTATCGCTCGTTGATGCCGCACAAAAAATCCCTATTTGTTACAAACACTTGGAACGCTTCCAGTAGAATGTCGTCCAATCCCGCTGTATGCTTTCACTTTCTTGACACGCGCAGTCCGCGGGTGTCTCGTGTCTCTCGTTCCACAGGTAAATTGCCTTGTTGAATTCCTTGCTCGATTTCCTTGCCCACGGCCTGCTGCGCTTCTCCTGGTGGCAACTTGTGCTGTACACCCTCGCGGTCACGCACGTCACGATCATCGGCGTGACGGTTTATCTGCACCGCTGCCAGGCGCACCGCGCGCTCGAATTGCACCCTGTCGTCAGTCATTTTTTCCGGTTCTGGCTGTGGATGACCACGGGCATGCTGACCGGTCAATGGGCGGCTATCCACCGTAAACACCACGCGAAGTGCGAGACCGAAGAAGATCCGCACAGCCCGCAAACGCGCGGCATCTGGAAGGTGCTGCTCGAAGGCGCGGAACTGTATCGCACCGAAGCGAAAAACGAAGAAACGATGCGCAAGTTCAGTCACGGCACGCCGAACGACTGGATGGAGCGCAACGTCTACACGAAGTACCCGATTCTCGGCGTGAGCCTGATGATGGTGCTGAACGTCGCGCTGTTCGGCGTCGTCGGCCTGACCATCTGGGCTGTGCAAATGGTGTGGATCCCGTTCTGGGCGGCCGGCGTCGTCAACGGTCTCGCGCACTTCTGGGGCTACCGCAACTTCAACTCGTCGGACGCCAGCACGAACATTTTCCCGTGGGGCATCATCATCGGCGGTGAGGAGCTGCATAACAACCACCACACGTATGCGACGTCGGCCAAGCTGTCGAACAAGTGGTATGAGTTCGACATCGGCTGGATGTATATCCGCATCATGTCGGCCTTCCGTCTTGCGAAGGTGAAGAAGATCGCGCCCACGCCGCGTCTGACCACCGGCAAGCTGGTGCTCGACCAGGACACGTTGCAGGCCGTGCTGGCAAACCGTTACGAAGTGATGGCGCGTTACGGCAAGGCGCTCAAGCGTGCGTATCGTCAGGAGCTCGCGCATCTGAAGGAAGTCGGCGCACGCGAGAAGTATCAGCTCATGCGCGGCGCGCGCAACTGGTTCCATAAGGAAGAAGCGGGGCTCGACGAGCCGCAGAAACGTCTGCTGCCGCAAATCTTCGCGAACAGCCAGAAACTGAAGACGTACATCGACATGCGCAACGAACTCGCGGCAATGTGGGAGCGCTCGAACGCGTCGCGCGACCAGTTGCTGGTTCAGTTGCAGGACTGGTGTCATCGCGCTGAGGCGAGCGGCATCAAAGCGCTGCAGGATTTTGCAATGCGACTGCGCCGTTATGCTTGATCGCGAAATCCATTAAAATTTCGTTACGTCACAAAACCCCGCGTTGGCGGGGTTTTGCTTTTTGGGCCGCGGAAAATGCAGCATGACGCAGTGCGCAGGCCGCGGCGGCAGAGCGAGGGCAGAGGAGATCATGGATCAGCAGGCGATCAGGACCGTCGAATACGACCGGCCGCAGGCGCAGGGCACGTCCTGCGGGATCGGACAGGCGTGGGCGAAGGTGCCCGACATGCCGTCGGCAGAACAAAAAGTGGCGCTGAAGGAGCGCATCCGTGCATTGCTCAAGCGCGAGAAAGCAGTGCTCGTGGCCCACTATTATGTCGATGCCGAATTGCAGGAGCTTGCCGACGAAACCGGCGGCTGCGTCGCCGATTCGCTGGAAATGGCGCGCTTCGGGCGTGACCATGAGGCGCAAACGCTGGTGGTGGCCGGCGTGCGTTTCATGGGCGAGACCGCGAAGATTCTGAGCCCCGACAAGCGCATTCTGATGCCGGACCTCGACGCTACCTGCTCGCTCGATCTCGGCTGCCCGGTGGATGAATTCTCGGCTTTCTGCGACGCCCACCCGGATCGCACGGTCGTGGTCTATGCGAACACCAGTGCCGCGGTGAAGGCTCGCGCCGACTGGATGGTGACTTCATCGATCGGACTGGAGATCGTTGCCGACCTGCACGCGCGCGGCGAAAAAATCATCTGGGCGCCGGACCGGCACCTGGGCGGTTATATCCAGAACAAGACCGGCGCGGACATGCTCATGTGGCAGGGCTCGTGTCTCGTGCACGACGAATTCAAGGGCATCGAACTGGATTTGCTGCGCGCCGAATATCCCGGCGCGAAAGTGCTCGTGCATCCCGAGTCGCCGGCCAACGTCGTGGCGCTTGCCGATGTCGTCGGTTCCACGACTCAGTTGATCGACGCCGCGCAGAAGCTCGATGCGACGCATTTCATCGTCGCGACGGACCTCGGCATCCTGCACAAGATGCAACTCGCTGCGCCCGGCAAGACGCTGATTGCCGCGCCCACGGCCGGCAACAGCGCGACCTGCAAGAGCTGCGCGCACTGTCCGTGGATGGCCATGAACGGCCTCGCGAATCTGGCCGACGTGCTCGAGCGCGGCCACAACGAGATTTTCGTCGACCGTGCTATTGGCGAACGGGCTCGTCTGCCGATCGACCGCATGCTGGACTTCGCCGCGCGTCACAAGAAGCGCGTGCAGGCGAGCGGCGATCTGGCGCGCGACGCGCAGTTGTATTCGAACGTAGGAGCCGCCTGATGAACGCGGTAGCGCAAAGTTCGGTAGAGGCCGGTTCCGCCGCGTATAGCCAGGCGGAAGCCGTGTCGCCGCTCTTCGCCGAGATCCGCGCGCAGTACGGCGCCGCGTTCGACGCCGCGCTGGCACGCAACGTCGCGGACGCGCTCGCGGAAGACATCGGCACTGGCGATCAGACTGGCCGCCTCGTTCCCGCCGACGAAGTGCGCGACGCGCGCGTCATCGTCCGCGAGGATGCGGTGTTGTGCGGCGTGCCCTGGTTCAACGCCGTCTTGCGCCAGGTCGATCCGCGGATCGAGGCGCAGTGGCGTTATCGCGAAGGCGACCGCATGACGGCGGACACGCCGGTGTGCGAACTGCGCGGGCCGGTGCGCGCGCTGCTTACCGCCGAGCGCAACGCGCTCAACTTTCTGCAGTTGCTGTCCGGCGTGGCGAGCGCGACGCGCCGGTACGTCGACGCAATCGCGCATACGCGCACGCGCATTCTCGACACGCGCAAGACTTTGCCAGGCTTGCGGCTCGCGCAAAAGTACGCGGTGCGTGTGGGCGGCGGCGCGAATCAACGGCTCGCGTTGTACGACGGCATCCTGATCAAGGAAAACCACATTGCCGCCGCCGGCGGAGTGGGCGCGGCCATGAACGCAGCGCTTGCGCTCAACGCGGGCGTCCCGATTCAGATCGAGGTCGAAACGCTCGAACAGTTGGAAACGGCATTGGCGCATCGCGCGCAGTCCATTCTGCTCGACAACTTTTCCTTCGATGCAATGCGCGACGCGGTGCGCATCACCGCCGGGCGCGCGGTGCTGGAAGTGTCCGGCGGCGTCAACTTCGAGACGGTGCGGACGATTGCGGAGACAGGCGTCGACCGCGTGTCGATCGGCGCCCTGACGAAAGACGTGCGAGCGACCGATTACTCGCTGCGAATCGTCTGACGCGGTTTCCAGAAATTAGGCTTCGTGAGACATGAAACGCCATCGCCGGCATGAAAGCCGGCGATGGCGTTTCCGTTTGCATCACACGTTGCGGTTGCGCACGTATTCCGGCGAGAGCACGGTCGGCAGCGCTTTGGGCAAAGTCGCCGGCCAGTCGCGGCTGAAATGCAGGCCGCGGCTTTCGCGCCGCGAGCGCGCGCCGTCGACGATTAGCGAAGCCACGTCCACCAGATTGCGCAACTCCAGCAGGTCGCGGCTCACCTTGAAGTTTGCGTAATACTCGTGAATCTCGTCGCGCAAGAGGGCGAGCCGGTGGCGCGCTCGCGCAAGCCGTTTGTCCGTGCGCACAATGCCCACGTAATTCCACATGAGCCGGCGAAGCTCGTCCCAATTGTGGGCGACCACCACTTCTTCGTCCGGATCGGACACGCGGCTTTCGTCCCAGTCCGGCAACGGCGCATGAACCGCGCCGCTAAAGCCTTCTTCTTCGATGGCGCGCGCAGCCGAGCGGCCGATCACCAGACACTCGAGCAGCGAATTGCTGGCCAGACGGTTTGCGCCGTGCAGCCCCGTGCAAGAGGTCTCGCCGACTGCATAGAGGCCCGCGAGATCGGTGCGGCCCGCCAGATCGGTGACGACGCCGCCGCACGTATAGTGCGCCGCCGGCACGACCGGAATGGGTTCCTTCGTGATGTCGATGCCGAATTCCAGGCAGCGCGCGAGGATCGTCGGAAAATGCTCGTGCAGGAAATCGGCCGGCTGATGGCTGATGTCCAGATACACACAATCGATGCCGCGCTTCTTGATCTCGAAGTCGATCGCGCGCGCGACGATGTCGCGCGGCGCGAGTTCGGCGCGCTCGTCGTGGTTCGGCATGAAACGCGTGCCGTCCGGCAGCTTCAGCACGCCGCCTTCGCCGCGCACGGCTTCCGAAATCAGAAACGACTTGGCGTACGGATGGAACAGGCAGGTCGGATGGAACTGAATGAACTCCATGTTCGAGACGCGGCAGCCCGCGCGCCATGCCATCGCGATGCCGTCGCCCGTCGCCGTGTCCGGATTCGTGGTGTACAGGTAGACCTTGCCGGCGCCGCCGGTGGCGAGCACCGTGTGCGGCGCCTCGATGGTGACGGTGCGGCCGGTTTGCACATCGAGCGCATAGAGGCCATGACAACGGCGTCCCGGCAATCCCAGCCGGTCGGAGGTGATCAGGTCGATCGCGCAGTGATCTTCGAGCAACGTGATGTTCGGATGCCGCCGCACACGCTCGCTGAGCGTGGTGACAACCGCATGGCCCGTGGCGTCGGCCGCATGAATAATCCGCCGGTGGCTATGGCCGCCCTCGCGAGTCAGGTGGAAGCCGAGCTCGGCCGCGTCGTCTTTCGTGAACGGCACGCCCTGGTCAATCAGCCATTCAATCGCGGCACGCCCGTGTTCGACGATGAACCGCGTCGCCGCTTCGTCGCACAGGCCGCCGCCGGCAATCAGCGTGTCGCGCACGTGATTGTCGATGCTGTCCGCGGAATCCAGCACGGCGGCGATGCCGCCTTGCGCCCAATCACTCGCGCCTTCAGTCATCGACCGCTTGGCGATCACCGCAACCCGCCGCGTTTCTGCGAGATTGAGCGCGACGCTCAGCCCCGCGAGACCGCTACCGACAATCGCCACATCGAATTCCATTGCTTGCATCTCCGTCTTTTCGTTTTGCTGTGCAAACGCGTCAATCACGCGCTGCTAAAACGAGAAAGGATACGCGCCGCGACGGTTGAGGGAAAGCTAGCCGGACGGCATAAGACTTCACGACCGCGCACATCAAGGTCAAACGACGGTTTTGACGACCCAAAAACAAAAAAGCCCCGCACGAATGCGAGGCTTTTTGCACATGTCTTTGCCTTCGTCAAAAGGCAGGAGCCAAGACTTACTTGATCTTGGTTTCCTTGTAGTCAACGTGCTTACGGACGACCGGATCAAACTTCTTGATCAGCATCTTTTCCGGCATGTTGCGTTTGTTCTTCGTAGTCGTGTAGAAGTGACCCGTGCCTGCGGTCGATTCCAGCTTGATCTTGTCGCGTGCGCCTTTCGCCATGATTTACTCCTTAGGCTTCACCGCGTGCGCGCAGATCTGCGAGCACAGCGTCGATACCGTTCTTGTCGATCAGGCGCAGGCCGGCGTTCGAAATACGCAGACGCACCCAACGGTTTTCGCTTTCCACCCAAATACGGCGGCTTTGCAGGTTCGGCAGGAACCGGCGCTTGGTTTTGTTGTTCGCGTGGGAAACGTTGTTGCCGCTCATCGGCGCTTTCCCAGTTACTTGGCATACGCGTGCCATGAGAGCACTCCTAATACGCTAATTCTGAGTTCGAACGCCGTGAAAGTTTCCCGAAAAGAGTCGCGCTGAAATCAGGCACGTATCCTTTCCGGAACGCCTTGGTGGCTTCGGAACAGGGGGTTGGAAATAGGCAAACCGGAATTCTAGCAGGAAAAAAGCCGCAAAATCAAACCTTATTTGCGGTGGCGAGACACGGCGCGGCGCCTTTTCGCGTCCCGTTCACGCTTTTTTCATGTCGCCTAAAGAGCGCCGAAAGACCCGTCAAGGTGCCGGTCGCACTGCGTCACGGCCACCCGGCGCGGGCGAACGAGTATACGCTGTCCGCGCCGATCACGAGATGATCGACGAGTTGCACGTCGATCAGCGCCAGCGCTTCACGCAGTGTGCGCGTCAGACTGCAGTCGCTGGCGCTCGGCTGCACCGCGCCCGACGGATGATTGTGCGCGACGATCAGGCTCGCCGCATTGAGCGCCAGCGCCCGCCGCACGATCTCGCGCGGATACACCGCCATGCGCGTGAGCGTGCCGCGCGCGCTTTCCTCGCTGCGAATCAGCCGATGCCGCGCGTCCAGGAACAGCGACACGAACACTTCCTGCGGACGGCCGCCGATCAGAAGCCGCAGGTAATCTTCCACGGCCTCGGGCGAATTCATCAGCGAACGCCGGCGCATCTTGTCGACCAGCGAACGGCGCGCCATTTCCATGATCGCGAGCAACTGCGCTTTTTTCGCGGGCCCGATGCCGCGCAGGCCGTCGAAATCCGCGTAAGTCGCATCGAGCATGGCCCGCAGCGAGCCGAAGCGGTCGAGCAGTTCGCGCGCCACGCTGAACACGTCGTGGCCGGGCAGGCCCGAGCCGAGCACGAGCACGATCATCTCCGTGTCCGACAGCACGGCGGGGCCCTGATCGATGAGCCGTTCGCGCGGCATATCGTGTTTGGGCCATTTGCGCCCGCGGCGCGGATTGGGCGCATCGGCAGGGCGGGCGACGGGCGGCGAACGAGCGAAATCCAACATTGGATCGCCGATTGTGGACGCATAATCAGACATATAGAGACAATTCCTCCGCTTAGGGTTGAAGCTTCGTGCGTGCGATGGACGCAAGCCGAGGCCAGCCATGTGGCTTACAATAGACGCTTTGCGCACGGCACGCCGACGGTGTGCCGCACGCGTCGGCTGCGCCCGCGGCGCACGCGTGAGAGCGCGCTTCGACTGAGCGAGCACTGCATGAGCATCATCGACATTTCCGAAGTGAAGCCCGGTTCACACGTGACGCTTCACTACCGGCTTTCCCTTGCCGATGGCGCCGAAGTCATCAATACCTTCAACGACAAGCCCGCCACGCTGCTGCTCGGCGCCGGTCAGCTCGCGCCGCCGCTGGAAGACATTTTGCTGGGTTTGAAGGTCGGGCACCATTCGACCTTTCGGCTAGATCCTGGCGTCGCCTTCGGTCCGCGCAATCCCGAGTTGATCCAGCGCGTGTCGCTGGCCACGCTGCGCGAAAACAGCATGATCGGTGAGGATTTTTCTCCGGGCGACCTGGTCGAATTCAACGCGCCGGGTGGCGGCCGCTACGCCGGCGTTCTGAAAGAAGTGAGCGAAACGTCGGCCCTGTTCGATTTCAACCACCCGCTTGCCGGCCAGGCGCTGGCGTTCGAAGTGAAAATCATCGGGATTTTGTAAACATGACCATCGCGGATACGACCCTTGCCGAAACCGAGATCCTGCTGGCGCAGCCGCGCGGGTTCTGTGCCGGCGTCGATCGGGCTATCGAGATCGTCGAACGCGCGATCAAGCTGCACGGCTCGCCGATTTACGTGCGTCACGAAATCGTCCATAACGCCTACGTCGTCGAAGATCTGCGCAAGAAGGGCGCGATTTTCATTGAGCGGCTCGAAGAAGTGCCGCCCGGCAACACGGTTATCTTCAGCGCGCACGGCGTGTCGAAAGCGGTGCGCAGCGAAGCCGAATCGCGCGGGCTGCGCGTGTACGACGCGACCTGTCCGCTCGTGACCAAGGTGCACATCGAGGTCGCGAAGATGCGCCAGGACGGCTTCGACATCGTGATGATCGGCCACAAGGGCCATCCGGAAGTGGAAGGCACGATGGGCCAGGCGGGCGAGGGCATGCATCTCGTCGAAGACATCGAGGACGTGCAGGCGCTGCAACTGGCCGACCCGGAGCGGATCGCGTTCGTCACGCAAACCACGCTGTCGGTCGACGACGCCGCCGAAATCATCGGCGCGCTAAAGGCGAAATACCCGTCCATCCGCGAGCCGAAGAAGCAGGACATCTGCTACGCGACGCAGAACCGCCAGGACGCCGTCAAGTTCATGGCGCCGCAGTGCGACGTGGTGATCGTGGTCGGCAGCCCGAACAGTTCGAACTCGAACCGGCTGCGCGAACTGGCTGAAAAGCTCGGCGTGCCGGCCTATATGGTCGATTCGCCGGATCAGATCGATCCGACATGGGTCGAGGGCAAGCGCCGCATCGGCGTGACTGCCGGCGCTTCGGCGCCGGAAGTGCTGGCGCAGGCGGTCATCGCCCGATTGCGGGAGTTGGGTGTGCGCAATGTTCGCGCGCTCGACGGCATCGAGGAAAACATCGCGTTTCCGCTGCCGCGTGGCTTGGGTCTGCCGGCCTGACGGTTCGCAGCCACCATAGACCATAAGAAAGCGCGCCTTCGGGCGCGTTTTTTTTCATCCTGACGCCGCGAAGGCCATTCAAGAAACGGTGCCACATCACTGCGAAATGCGGTTTCCCACACCGACGCAGGCAATCTTTTTTGAAATTCGATCTGGCATTAAATCCCTTTTCGGATGATGCGTCCCCGATTATTTGCGACCTATCCACCCTGTCGCAATTTTGGCGCACTAAAATGGTGCTCGCCAAAGGCGGCTCAACAAAACCCACCATTTGACGTAAACCACGCTGTAGCGGGCCGCAGCGCCGTTCGGCCGCAACACTTGATGCCATGCGTTCCCAAGCCGGTGCAACTGATGCACGAAAAACAGTCGCAACCGGGTTGCGCCTTTTTGCGCGAAAGCGGTCTCAAAATACGGTTGCAATGCAGGAAAACCCTGCCGGTTCAACAATATTGCCCGTCGCAAAATTGGAGTTACAATGCGCGCGTTCTCAAGGCCTTAGCGCCTTCAGACGATGGAATTTGCAAGGGCGGGAGACCTATTTAATGCGAGTCAAGTTTGCTTACGCCGTGTCCATCGCGGCCGCGGTTGCGATGTTGACCGCGTGCGGCAAAAAACAGGATGGCGAGGCGGGAGCAGGTGCGTCGGCGGCAGCAGCATCCGCGGCGCCGGCAAGCGAAGCAATCGTCGTGAAAATCGGCCATGCGGCTCCGTTGACGGGCGGCATTGCACATCTTGGTAAAGACAACGAAAACGGCGCGCGTCTCGCGGTCGAGGAAATCAACGCGCAAGGCCTGACGATCGACGGCCACAAGATCGACTTGCAACTCGACGCGCAGGACGACGCCGCCGATCCCAAAACGGGAACGGCCGTCGCGCAAAAGCTGGTGGACGATCACGTGGTGGCCGTCGTCGGGCATCTGAATTCGGGCGTGTCGATTCCGGCTTCCAAGGTCTATAGCGACGCGAGCATCGTGCAGATCTCGCCGTCGTCGACGAACCCGGCTTACACGCAGCAGGGTTTCAAGACGACCTACCGCGTCGTCGCCACCGACGCGCAGCAGGGTCCCGCGCTCGCCAATTACGCGACGAACGCGCTGGGCGCGAAACGCATCGCCGTCGTGGACGATGCGACCGCCTACGGCAAGGGACTCGCGGACGAATTCGCGAAGACCGCCGAGGCGAACGGAGCGAAAGTCGTCACGCGCGAAGCGACGAACGACCGGGCCACGGACTTCCGGGCCATCCTCACGAAGATCAAGAGTGTTCATCCGGACGCCATCATGTTCGGCGGCATGGACGCAACGGGCGGGCCGTTTGCCAAACAGGCGGCGGCGCTCGGTATCAGGGCAAAAATCCTTGGCGGCGACGGCGTGTGTACCGACAAGGTAGGTGAGCTGGCGGGAACCGCCGTGCAAAACCTCGTCTGTTCGGAAGCGGGACTCGCGCTTTCGAAAATGGACAGGGGAGCGGACTTCGAGAAGAAGTACGTCGACCGCTTCCACACGCCGGTGCAGATTTACGCACCGTTCACGTACGACGCTGTGTACGTGATTGTCGATGCAATGAAGCGCGCTAATTCGATCGAGGCGCCCAAGGTGCTGGCTGCGATGCCGTCCACCGATTACCACGGGGTAATCGGCCGCATCGCGTTCGACGACAAGGGTGATTTGAAAGAGGGCGCCATTACGCTTTACGACTTCAAGGACGGCAAGAAAGCGGTTCTCGACGTCGTGAAGATGTAATGACGGGACGTTCAGCCTGACGGCACCGAACCACCCGACGGTGCCGTTTTTGCATCCGCTGAAGGCTAGCCTGCGACTGTGACCCAGTCGTGAAGGTGAATCGGCGGCGGATAAACCCTTACCGGTCTTTTACATCAGTACCCGCAGTGCCGTTGAGATTGCGTGACGCATCACCGCCCACCGGCTGATGAAGAGCGCGAATCCAGCCGCACGGGCTAAGGAGCATTAAATGGATATCTTCATCCAGCAGGTCCTCAACGGGCTGGTGCTTGGCAGCGTTTATGCCATCATCGCACTGGGCTATACGATGGTTTACGGCATTCTGGGCATCATCAACTTCGCTCACGGCGATGTGTTGATGGTCGGCGCGATGGTTGCGCTGTCAGCCATAGGCGTGCTGCAGAACCACTTCCCCGGCTTGGGCAATGTGCCGACGTTATGCATCGCGCTGGCGATCGCCGCCGTGGTCTGCGCGGTCGTCGGCTACACAATCGAGCGCGTGGCATACCGGCCGCTGCGCAAGGCGCCGCGTCTCGCGCCGCTGATCACGGCGATCGGCGTGTCGATCCTGCTGCAGACGCTCGCCATGATGATCTGGTCGCGCAATCCACTGCCGTTCCCGCAGCTTCTGCCCACCGATCCGCTGAACGTGATCAAGGCCACCGATACGACGCCCGGCGCCGTGATCTCGATGACTGAAATCGTGATCATCGTCGTCGCGTTCCTCGTGATGGCGGGCCTGCTGCTCCTCGTGCACAAGACCAAGCTCGGCCGCGCAATGCGCGCAATTGCCGAGAACCCCGGCGTCGCCTCGCTGATGGGCGTGAACCCGAACTTCGTGATCTCGGCCACCTTCATGATCGGCTCGGCGCTCGCCGCACTCGCCGGCGTGATGATCGCCTCCGAATACGGCAACGCGCACTTCTACATGGGCTTCATCCCAGGCCTGAAGGCGTTCACCGCGGCGGTGCTCGGCGGCATCGGCAATCTCGGCGGCGCGATGGTCGGCGGCGTGATTCTGGGGCTCATCGAACAGTTGGGCGCGGGTTATATCGGCAACCTGACAGGTGGTGTGTTCGGCAGTAACTATCAGGACGTGTTTGCGTTCATCGTGCTGATCATCGTGCTGGTGTTCCGTCCGTCGGGTCTGCTCGGCGAACGCGTTGCGGATCGCGCTTGATCCAGGCCAAGGAGTAAATCAAATGACCTCAATTCAACCGATCGAGCCGTCCACGACGCTCATTCCCGAGAAGAACCTGGCGAAGACGCTGACCGTCGGCATCATCACGGCGGTGCTCGTGATCGCCGCGCCGATGATCATCGGCACCGCGGGCGGCAACTACTGGGTCCGCGTGCTCGACTTCGCGATGCTGTACGTGATGCTCGCGCTCGGCCTCAATGTCGTGGTCGGCTTCGCCGGCCTGCTCGACCTGGGCTACATCGCGTTCTACGCGGTCGGCGCGTACACGGCGGCGCTGCTGTCGTCGCCGCATCTGTCGTCGCAATTCGAATGGATCGCGCATCTCGCGCCGAACGGGCTGCACGTGCCGTTCCTCATCATCGTGCCGTGCGCGATGGGCGTGGCCGCGCTGTTCGGCGTCTTGCTCGGCGCACCGACGCTGCGTCTGCGCGGCGACTACCTCGCCATCGTGACGTTGGGCTTCGGGGAAATCGTGCGGATTTTCCTGAACAACCTCGACCGTCCGGTGAACATCACCAACGGACCGAAGGGCATCACGGCGATTGCGCCGGTGCACCTGGGCGACTTCAGCCTGTCGCAGTCGCACTCGCTATTCGGCTTCCAGTTTCCGTCGGTGTACTCGTACTACTACCTGTTCGTGCTCGCCGCGCTGCTCGTGATCTGGGTGTGTACGCGTTTGCAGCACTCGCGTATCGGCCGCGCATGGGCCGCGATCCGCGAAGACGAAATCGCTGCGAAGGCGATGGGCATCAACACGCGCAACGTGAAGCTGCTGGCGTTTGCGATGGGCGCGTCGTTCGGCGGTCTGTCAGGCGCGATGTTCGGCGCGTTCCAGGGCTTCGTGTCGCCGGAATCGTTCACGCTGCCCGAGTCGATCGTGGTGCTCGCGTGCGTGGTGCTCGGCGGCATGGGCCACATTCCGGGCGTGATTCTCGGCGCGGTGCTGCTCGCGGTGCTGCCCGAATTCCTGCGCTCGACGATGGGTCCGCTGCAGCACATGATCTTCGGCCATGAAATCGTCGATACGGAAGTGATCCGTCAGCTCGTCTACGCATTGGCGATGGTGCTGATCATGCTGTACCGCTCGGAAGGCCTGTGGCCGTCGCCGAAGCACGAAGACAAGATTGCGAAGCTGTCGAAGCGTGCCGGCAAGAAGCCGGTGCGCGCGTAACGGACGCGGATAGGAGAAATCACATGAGCGATAAAAAAATCCGTCTGTCCGTGCAGGGCGTCAACAAGCGCTTCGGCGGTTTGCAGGCGCTATCGGACGTCGGTCTTCAGATCGAGGAAGGCACTATTTACGGTCTGATCGGCCCGAACGGCGCCGGCAAGACCACGTTCTTCAACGTGATCACGGGCCTTTACACGCCTGACTCGGGTGACTTCAAGCTCGACGGCCAGAACTACACGCCGACGGCCGTCTATCAGGTTGCGAAGGCCGGCATCGCGCGCACGTTCCAGAACATTCGTCTGTTCGGCGGCATGACCGCGCTGGAAAACGTGATGGTCGGCCGCCACGTGCGCACGAAGCACGGCCTGATCGGCGCGGTGTTCCAGACGCCCGCCGAGCGCAAGGAAGAGCGCGAGATCAAGGAGCGCGCGATCGAACTGCTGGAGTACGTCGGCATCGCGCAGTACGCGGACTACACGTCGCGCAATCTGTCGTACGGTCACCAGCGCCGGCTTGAAATCGCGCGCGCGCTCGCGACCGATCCGAAGCTGCTCGCACTCGACGAACCCGCAGCCGGCATGAACGCAACGGAAAAAGTTGAACTGACCAGGCTGCTCGACAAGATTCGCGCGGACGGCAAGACGATCCTGCTGATCGAGCACGACGTGAAACTCGTGATGGGTCTGTGCAACCAGATGACGGTGCTCGACTACGGCAAGGTGATTGCGCAAGGTCTGCCGCAAGACGTGCAGAAGGATCCGAAGGTGATCGAAGCTTATCTGGGTGCAGGAGTCCACTGATGTCCACGACGCAAACCATGTTGAAAATCAAGGGCCTTCAGGTCAACTACGGCGGCATCCAGGCAGTCAAGGGCATCGATCTCGAAGTCGCGCAGGGCGAGCTGGTCACGCTGATCGGCGCAAACGGCGCGGGCAAGACCACGACGATGAAGGCGATCACGGGTCTCAAGCCGTATGCCGCGGGCGACATCGAGTATATGGGCCAGTCGATCAAGGGCGTGCCGCCGCACGAGCTTTTGAAGCGCGGCCTCGCGATGGTGCCGGAAGGCCGCGGCATCTTCGCGCGCATGTCGATTGTCGAGAACATGCAGATGGGCGCTTATCTGCGCACCGACACCGACGGCATCAAGGCCGACGTCGATCGCATGTTCGGCTTTTTCCCGCGTCTGAAGGAGCGCGCCACGCAATACGCGGGCACGCTGTCGGGCGGCGAACAGCAGATGCTGGCGATGGCGCGCGCGATCATCTCGCGTCCCAAGCTGCTGCTGCTCGATGAGCCGTCGATGGGTCTGTCGCCGATCATGGTCGAGAAGATCTTCGAAGTGGTGCGCGCGATTTCGGGTGAAGGCATGACCGTGCTGCTGGTCGAGCAGAACGCGCGTCTCGCGTTGCAGGCGGCGAACCGCGGCTATGTGATGGACTCGGGTCTCGTCACGATGTCGGGCGACGCGAAGCAGATGCTGGACGATCCGAAGGTGCGGGCGGCTTATCTGGGTGAATGAGCTGGGTGAATGAGCTGGGTGAATGAGTTGGGCGAATAAGCCTCGCAAACTAAAGCCTCAATAACAAAGGCCGCATGCGTAACCAACGCATGCGGCCTTTGTCTTTGCGCGGCGCGGCGCAGCACACCGCACCACGAAGCACTCAACCCCGCGAAGAATCCGCCAGCTCGCCAAGACGTTTGCCGAAACTCACGACTTCATCCGCGCGATAACCGAGCGCCTCGTAAAACGCGCGCACGTCGTTCTTCGCGGACAGCACTTGCAGGTTCAGCTTCGGGCAGCCCAGCGCGGTCAGCGCCGCTTCGACGTGCGCGACCAGACGCGAGCCGATGCCATGCCGCCGCAACGACTCGTCGACGGCGAGCGAGTAGAGCCAGCCGCGATGGCCGTCGTAGCCGCCCATTACCGTGCCGACCACGCGTTCACCCAGCACGGCCACGAAGAACAATTCGGGCTGCGTCGCGAGCTTGTTTGCGATCGACAGACGCGGGTTGCGTTGCGGCTTCGTCGCGTCCCGGTACTCGGGAAACGCCTGTTGCCACAACGCGATCACGGCGTCGGTGTCGCGTGCGTCGAAACGGCGGATCGAAAGCGCGGCGATTGTGCTCATCATGCGTGGCCCGCTTCGATTACAGCGTGTCGAGGATCGAACGCAGCATCGCCATCATCTGGTCGATCTCTTCATTCGTGACGTTCAGCGCCGGCATGAAGCGCAGCAGGTTCGGACGCGCCGCGTTCAGCAGCAGGCCGTCGGGCTGCATGTCGCGCGCCTTTTCGACGATCTGGTTGCCGATGTCCTTGCCGAGCAGCAGCGCGCGCAGCAGACCTTCGCCGCGCTCGCCCTTGAAGCCGCGCTCTTCCGACAACTCCAGCAGCTTCGCGCGCAGATAGTCGCCGCGCGCGCGCACGCCTTCGAGGAAACCCGGCGCGGTCAGTTGCGAGATCACCGAATAGCCGACGGCCGTCATCAATGGATTGCCGTTGTAGGTGCCGCCCTGATCGCCCGCTTCGAAGATTGCAACTTCGGCTTTCGAGAGCAGCGCAGCCAGCGGCACGCCGCCGCCGATGCCCTTGCCGAGCGTCATGATGTCCGGCTCGATGCCCGACAGCTCATACGCGAACAGCGTGCCGGCGCGACCGCAGCCGCTTTGCACTTCGTCGACGATCAGCAGCAGGTTGTGCTTGCGGGTCAGTTCGCGCAGTTGCTGCATGAACTCGCGCGCGGCGGGAATCACGCCGCCTTCGCCCTGAATGGGTTCGAGCATCACCGCGACCGTCTTCGCGTTGATCAGTTTTTCGACCGACGCGATGTCGTTCAGATCCGCTTTCGGGAAGCCCGGCACTTGCGGCGCGTAGATCGTGTCCCAGCCCGGCTTGCCGCTCGCCGACATGGTGGCGAGCGTGCGGCCGTGGAAGCTGTGATCGAACGTGATGATTTCGAACGCGCCGTCCTTGTTCTTCTTGCCCCACTTGCGCGCGAGCTTGATCGCGCCTTCGTTCGCTTCCGCGCCGCTGTTCGCGAAGAACACCTTGTCGAAGCAGCTATGTTGCGTGAGCAGGCCGGCGAGCTTCGCCATCGGCTCGTTATAGAAAGCCGGCGACGGATTGATGAGCAGTTGCGCCTGCTTGTTCAACGCTTCGATCATGCCTTCGTTGCAGTGCCCGAGCGAGTTCACGGCCCAGCCCTGAATGAAGTCGAGATAGCGCTTGCCGTTGTTGTCGTAGATCCACGAGCCCTTGCCGTGCGTGAAAACGATGTCGGGCCGGTTCGTGATGTACATCAGCGACTCGATCGGATACTCATTGAAGTTCATGACGGCAGGCTCCAGGCAGCGGGTAACAAGTGGGTGAGGGAAAAACAAAAAAGCCACGGCATGCCGTGGCTTTCATGATTCGAACAGCTTGCGCTCTGTTGTAGCGCGAATCCGTGACGAAGCCGGCGGCGTCCCTAGGGAAGCGGCGAGCGGCGACGTCGAAGTTCGGACTGGATGCGGTTCATGCGCGAAAGAATACGACAAGGCAAGCGCCGGTGTAAACCACGAATTTGCACACAGCGCGTCGCGTCGGCGTTTTGCTTAGACGGCGTTGGCGAGATCCGCCGCGCTCGTGAACGAATCCGCGTAGAACTCGTCTTCGGGCAGGCGATGATGTTGCGTGAAATCGCGCTGCGCCGATTCGACCATGACCGGCGCGCCGCACGCATACACCTGATACGCGGACAGATCCGGCAGATCCTCGATCACCGCGCGATGCACGAAGCCGACACGGCCGGTCCACGCATCGCTCGCATCCGGCTCCGACAGCACCGGCACGAACTTGAAATTCGGAATCTCGCGCGCCCATTTGCTCGGCCAGCTCGAGCAGATACAGGTCTTTCTTGCGACGCGCGCCCCAGTACAGCGTCATCGGGCGATTCAGGTTCTTGAACACCGCATGTTCGACGATGGCCTTCAGCGGCGCGAAGCCCGTGCCCGACGCGAGCAGCACGATCGGCTTGTCCGATTCTTCGCGCAGGAAGAAGGTGCCGAGCGGTGCTTCGAAGCGCAGAATGTCGCGCTCTTTCATCGTGTTGAATACGTGGTCGGTAAAGGCGCCGCCGGGCATGTGGCGGATATGCAGCTCGATCGGGCCTTCGGCGTGCGGCGCGTTCGCCATCGAATAGCTGCGGCGCTTGCCGTCCTTCAGAATGAACTCGAGGTACTGGCCGGCAAGATACTGAAGGCGTTCGTTCGCGGGCAGTTGCAGCTTGAGCACGACGACGTCGTCGGCCTTGCGCTCGATCGCGTTCACGCGGCACGGCAGCTTTTTGACCTGCACGTCGCCCACGCCGGCCACTTCGCGGATGTCGATTTCCAGATCCGAGCACGCCGTCGCGCAGCAGAAGAGCGCCATGCCGCGAGTCTTTTCATCGTTCGACAACGCCGACGACGAGTGCGCGCGCTGCTCGACCTGGCCGTTCACCACGGCGCCCTTGCATGAACCGCATGCGCCGTTCTTGCAGCCGTACGGCAGACCGATGCCCTGACGCAAGGCCGCGGTCAACACCGGTTCGTCCTGTTCTACCTGAAACTGCCGGCCGCTTTGCCGGAGCGTGACGTTAAATGCCATATGTGTTCGGAAATGGAAAGTCGGTAATCGTTAATAAGTCACGGCGAGGCTACGGCGAAGCTACAGCGAGGAGCAGCAAGGGCTGCGCCCACTGCCGCCCGATGCGCGCGGCGCGTGGCGGCTACAATGCCTGCACCATGAAAGCGACACGAAACTTCCGCCGTCCGCGCGTGTTGATCGTAGGTTGCGGCGATGTCGGCATGCGTTGCGTGCCTCTGCTGCTGCCGCACGCTCACGTCTTCGCGCTCACCAGCCACGCCGGGCGCTGCGCCGAATTGCGCGCCGCGGGCGTCTCGCCGCTGGTCGGCGATCTCGACGAGCGCCGCAGTCTGAAACGGCTCGCGGGTCTCGCGCCGACCGTGCTGCATCTCGCACCCCCGCAGAAAACCGGCGACGACGACCGCCGCACCCGCGCGTTGCTCGCCACCTTGAGCATGCGCCGCGACTTTGCTTTGGCACGCGCAACACGCTATGCAACCTCGGCGCCGCTTGGGCGCATGCGCCGCGCTCGCGCCTCGTGGGCAACAGCAGGCACAGCGGCAGAACCAGCCAATATTGTACCCGACGGCCTTCGCCGGACCGCGGCTTCGCGCGCGCCCGTGTGCTTCGTCTATGCGAGCACGACGGGCGTCTATGGCGATTGCGGCGGCGCGTGGATCGACGAAACGCGCAGCGTCGAACCGGCCAATGCGCGCGCGAAGCGCCGCGTGTCCGCCGAGCGCCAGTTGCGGCGCGCAACCGCGCGCGGCTCGATTGCCGCGAGCATCGCGCGCATTCCCGGCATCTATGCGGGCAATCGCCTGCCGCTTGCGCGGCTCGAAAAACGCACGCCCGCGCTCGTCGCTACTGACGACGTCTACACGAACCACATTCACGCCGACGACCTCGCCGCGATTCTCGTGCGTCTCGCGACACACGGCCGGCCCGCGCGCGTGATCCACGCGTCCGACGACTCATCGCTGAAAATGGGCGAGTACTTCGATCTTGTTGCGGATGCATTCGGTTTGGCCCGCCCGCCACGCATCACGCGGGAGCAAGCTGAAGCGCAGATCGAGCCGACCTTGTTGTCGTTCATGCGCGAGTCGAGGCGGCTCGTGAATCGCCGGCTGAAAGAAGAGCTGGGCGTGCGTTTGCGCTATCCGAGCGTCGAGGATTTTTTGCGGGAAGCGGGGCGTGGCGAGCAGCGCTCGAAGTGATGAACGACGCCAAACTGTGAAGCGCGATAGCCACGTCGCGTGGCCGCGGACAACAGAGAACCCGGCGCGACCGCTGCGCGCCATGCGCCGCTCGCTTCGCCGTTCAGGTCAGCGCCGGCAGCGCCTCAAGCAGCAAAAAGCACAGCATTGCGCCGACCAACGCGCCGATCAGATTGGGGTCGTACTTGTGCCGCCGCCGCATCACGATCAGAAATCCGCCGATCAGCAGCACCCCGAGACACACGAACGCCACCATCACATATGAGTTCATGATTCCGTTATGGACGATCATGGCGCCTCCTTGAACTCTTTGTAGTCTTTGTTTAGACGAGTATAGGGCGAGCCATGAGCAACCGCATGCTGCGGCGCAGCGTTCAACGCATGCAGGGCGCGAGCGAATGTGCGTCCGCGCGCATCGAATGTCCTGTGTCGTCAGACAGTTGCGTGCGCTATAGCGGCGCTGTTGTCGCGCTGTTGTCGCGCTGTTGTCGTTTACCCAGTCCGTGAAGATCCCAACAGCTTGAGTTCGGTTTCGTCGAGCCATTGCCACGCGCCGGGCGCAAGCGTCGCGGGCAACGCAAGGCCGCCAACGCGCTCGCGATGCAGCGCTTCGCAACGGTTGCCCGCCGCGGCGATCATCCGCTTGACCTGGTGATACTTGCCTTCCATCACGGTAAGCGCGAGCGAATGCTCGCCGCGCGCGTGAGCGTCGATCGCGGCCACCGCTTTCGACTCGCCGTGCAACATCACGCCATCGCGCAACGCGCTCAACTGCCGGTCGTCGATGGGGTGACGCGTGGTCGCGACGTACACCTTCGGCACCTTGCGTTTCGGCGACGTGAACATGTGCACGAACTTGCCGTCGTCGGAGAGCAGCAGCAGGCCGGTCGTGTCCTGATCGAGCCGGCCCACGCATTGCACGCCGCGCTCGGCGAATTGCGGCGGCAGCAGACTGAACACGCTCAAATGATGCTGCGGATCGCGCGAGCATTCATAGCCCGCCGGCTTGTTGAGCAGCAGATACGCATGCTCGCGATACGGCCACGGCACACCGTCGACGCTGAAGCTGAACGACGCGTCGTCGGTTGCAAAGTCCGCATCCGGGTCCGTGCATACGATGCCGCCAATCGCGACGCGAGCGTCCGCAATCAGCGCGCGGCATTGACGGCGCGAGCCGAAGCCCTGGGAGAAAAGAATGCTTTCGAGATTCATGGCGAGCGAAGAATAACACCGCAAGAAGCGGGGCGTGCCGCGCGGCGATCGCGGCCACGATGGTCACTTCCTAATCCGTTGCAGGAGCCATCGATGCACGCCACGCCGTCCTCATCCCGTGTCGCTTTGCCGGCCGCTTTTCAGCGGCTCGCATGGTCGAATCTCGTCGCGCAATCGGCCGAGCAGATCAGTCTTGCCGCCGCGCCGCTCGTCGCAGTGTTCGCGCTCGGCGCCGACGCGCGCGGCACCGGCCTGTTGCAGACAGCGCAGACCTTGCCGTTCCTGTTGCTGTCGATTCCGCTCGGCGTCTGGGCCGACCGCCGCTCGCGCCGCACGTTGATGGCGCTCGCCGAAAGCCTGCGTGTCGTCGCGATGCTATGCGTTCTCATGCTTCTGCTGACTCATGCGCTCAATCTTCCCTTGCTCGGCGTGCTCGGTTTCATCGCCGCGACGGGCACGGTCGCCTACAACGTTGCCGCGCCGTCACTGGTGCCGTCGATCGTCTCGCGCGAAGCGTATGCGAGCGCCAATGGACGCCTTGAACTGGCGCGCAGCGTTGCCTATTCGGCGGGGCCGGCGCTCGGCGGGTTGCTCGTCGGCTGGATCGGCGCGGGCTGGGCATACGGCTGCGCGGCCGGCTTGTCGGCGTTGGCGGTGGCTTTGCTCGCGGGATTGCGCGAACCGCCTCGCGCGCCAGTGCCCGCGCGTCACTTCATGCACGAACTGCGCGACGGCATGCGTTTTGTTTGGCACGATGCCTTACTGCTTCCGATGCTCGCGACCGCGGTCTTTTTCAACCTCGGCTTCTTCGTGCTGCAAGCGGTGTACGTGGCGTATGCGGTGCATCGGCTCGGGCTCAGTGCGTCGGCGGTTGGCATCACGCTTGGCGCGTATGGCGTCGGCATGGTGTGCGGCGCGCTGGCCGCGCCCGCCACCGCGCGACGCCTCGCGTTCGGGCGCGTGCTGATGATCGGGCCGTCGTGCGGACTGCTGGCTTCGCTCGTGATGGTGGCGACGCTCGTCGCGCCGTCGTTCTGGCTCGCGCTGCTGAGCTTCTTTCTGCTCGGCGTTGGGCCGATCCTCTGGGTGGTCGGCTCGACCACGCTGCGTCAGGCCATCACGCCGCAACGGATGATGGGCCGCGTCTCGGCGCTCAACAGCACGGCCACCTACGGCGCGCGGCCTGCGGGCGCATTGCTCGGCGCGTTGATCAGCGCGCATTGGAGTGTGGACGCGTGCCTCGTCGTCGCGGCAGCGGCGTTTCTCGTGCAGGCGTCGATCATTGCGATGTCGCCTGCCGCGCGGCTCGCCCGCATTCCCGAACAGCAGCATGCCGCCGCTTGCTGAAGATCAATTCCATCGCGTGCAGGACGCCAGGGCAAACCCGTAAAAATGAAAATGAATTTTTTTCTTGGCCGATTCCATGTAAATATACTTTCATGCATTCCGCTTACACCACTAAAAACTCGCTGTTGCAAAGACACTACCGCGCTGCATCGCCCGCATGATTCATCAACCGTCCGTTGCATCCAGTCAGGCAGAGCAGGCCATTGCCGCGCGCATCGCAGCGGCGATGCCCACTCTCACGCCGATTCATCGGCGCATGGGCGAGTACGTGCTGGCCAATCTGTTTCGCGCGGCCACCATGCGGATCGACGAACTCGCGAGTGTGGTCGGCGCGTCGGTTGCAACGGCGAATCGCTTTGCGCGCTCGCTCGGCTTCGACGGCTATCCGCAGTTCCGTGAGGCGCTCGTGCGCGGCTTCGAGGCGACGCTCGCGCCGGTCGAGCGGCTACGCAGCGCGCAAGAGTCGCTCGCCGCGGGCGACGATGTCGTCGACGCGTCGCTCGAACAGGCGGCCAGCAATCTGCATTTGACGCGCACCGCGATCGACAGCGCCGCCGCCGAAGCCGTCGTCGAAGCCATTCTCGCCGCGCGCCGCGTGTTCGTGCTCGGCGCGGGCACGAGCGCGTTTCTCGCCGGGCTGATGGAGCACAACCTGATGGCCTATCACGACAACGTGCAGTCGCTCGCGTTCATCGGCGGACCGTCGCATGCCGCGCGGCGTCTGTTCAATTGCGATAAAGGCGACCTGGTGATCGGCATCGCCTTCCCGCGTTATGTCGACGACACCATCGAACTCGCGCGCCGTGCGGCGACGCGCGGGGCACGCGTGCTTGCGCTCACCGACGGTCCGCGCTCGCCGCTCGCGCAATTCGCCGACCTGTCGTTGTATGTGCGCTCCGAACGCCGGCTTGCGGCGAACGCGGACGCGGCCGTTCTCGCGGTGATCGAAGCGCTGTGCGACGCGGTTGCGTATCGCGCGAAACGCTCGGTGAAGGCGGCCGCCGAAGTCACCGAATTTGTCCTGCCGTGGCTTACCGATCCGCTCTCCGCGTCGGCGTTGGCGAGTACGGTCGCGCAAGCGGCCGGCGCTGCTGTCGCAAAACCTCGCACTGCAAAAGCCCAACCCAAACTCAAACGATGAACACCAACGCAGTCATTGCCATTCATGGCGGAGCGGGCACGATCCTGCGGGCGTCGCTCGCGGCGAGCGCCGAAGCCGAATATCACGCGGCGTTGCACGCGGTGCTGAGCGCCGGTCAACGCGTGCTCGCGGACGGCGGCAGCGCGCTCGACGCGGTGAGCGAAGCGGTGCGGCTGCTCGAAGACTGTCCGCTGTTCAACGCGGGCCGTGGCGCTGTGTACACCGCGGCGGGCACGCACGAACTCGACGCGGCGATCATGGACGGCAGCACGCTCGAAGCCGGCGCGGTCTGCTGCGTGAAGCGCGTGCGCAATCCGGTTCTGGCGGCGCGCAGTGTGCTCGAGCGCAGCGAACATGTGCTTTTCACCGGCGAAGGCGCCGAAAGTTTCGCGGCCGCGCAGGGACTTGAATTCGTCGAGCCTGCGTACTTCGATACCGAGGCGCGTCATCGTCAATGGCTGCTTGCGCGCGATCAGCAACGTGCGATGCTCGACCACGACGGCGCGAGCCTCGCTGCTTCGTCATCGTCAACGTCAACGGCTGCTCACGAGCCCACGCCGCACGAACCGATCGATCCGAACCGCAAGTTCGGTACTGTCGGCGCGGTCGCGCTCGACCGGCACGGCCACGTGGCCGCGGCGACATCGACGGGCGGCGTCACCAATAAACAGGTAGGACGCGTGGGCGATACGCCGCTGATCGGCGCGGGCTGTTATGCGGACGACGCGACCTGCGCGGTCTCGACAACCGGCTCCGGCGAAATGTTCATGCGCATGGTCGCCGCCTACGACGTCGCCGCGCAAATGGCCTATCGCAACGTGTCGTTGCACGACGCCGCGCACGACGTTGTGATGAACCGCCTGCCGAAGATCGACGGCCGCGGCGGCCTGATCGCCGTCGACGCGCGCGGCAACATTGCGCTGCCGTTCAATACCGAGGGCATGTACCGCGGTTTCGCGCGCGTCGGCGAAACGCCGGTGACGGCGATCTACCGTTAGTTCGTCATCCAGAATAATATTGCAGAACCGCCCGCGCGTTCGAATTTAAAGGAACCACCGTGCCGACTTCATCGCACACCGCCAGCCCGCTTATTGAACCCTTGCCGCCGCAGCGCGTGCTGTCGGTCGACAACCTGTCGGTTGCGTTTCGCAGCGGCGAGACCACGTTTAACGCGGTGCGCGATCTGTCGTTCACGGTCGAGCGCGGCGAGACGCTCGCGATCGTCGGCGAATCGGGGTCCGGCAAATCGGTGACATCGCTCGCGTTGATGCGGCTGATCGAGCACGGCGGTGGGCGCCTTGCCGGCGGCAGCATCATGTTCCGGCGCCGCGACGGCAACGTGCTCGACCTCGCGAAAGCGTCGTCGGGCACGATGCGTTCGATTCGCGGCGCCGACATCGCGATGATCTTTCAGGAGCCGATGACGTCGCTCAATCCGGTCTTCACGGTGGGCGATCAGATCAGCGAGGCCATTTCGCTGCATCAAGGCAAGAGCCGTTCCGCGGCCTTCGCCGAGACGTTGCGCCTGCTCGAACTCGTGCGCATTCCCGAGGCGCGGCGCGTGGCCGCGCGCTTTCCGCATCAACTGTCGGGCGGCATGCGCCAGCGCGTGATGATCGCGATGGCGCTGTCGTGCAAGCCCGCGTTGCTGATCGCCGACGAACCCACCACCGCGCTCGACGTGACCATTCAGGCGCAGATTCTGCAACTGATCCGCGGCTTGCAGGACGAGATGAACATGGGCGTGATCTTCATCACGCACGACATGGGCGTGGTCGCGGAAGTCGCAGACCGCGTGCTCGTGATGTATCGCGGAGAAAAAGTGGAAGAGGGCGCGTCGGATACGATTTTTGCCGCTCCGTCGCATGCTTATACGAAGGCGCTGCTCGCGGCCGTGCCGCGTCTCGGCGCAATGCAAGGCACCGATCAGCCCGCGAAGTTTCCGATTCTGACCGTCGAGCAGGCGAGCTTGAGCGGCGCCGATGAACCCGTGCGCCCCGCGGCCGCCGTCGCGAAAGAAGAGCAGCCGCGCGTCGATGAAAGCACGCCGCCTATTCTGCGTGTGCGCGATCTCGTCACGCGCTTTCCGGTGCGAAGCGGTCTCTTTGGCCGCCTGACCGGCCGCGTGCATGCCGTCGAAAAAGTCAGCTTCGATTTGCGGCCGGGCGAGACGCTCGCGCTCGTCGGCGAGTCGGGCTGCGGCAAGTCGACCACGGGCCGCTCGTTGTTGCGACTGGTGCAAAGCCAAAGCGGCTCAATCGAATTCAACGGCCGCGAAATCAGTTCGCTGACCGGCGCGTCACTACAGGCATTACGCCGCGACATCCAGTTCATTTTTCAGGACCCGTTCGCGTCGCTCAATCCGCGGCTCACGGTCGGCTTTTCGATCATGGAGCCGCTGCTCGTGCACGGCGTCGCGCAAGGTGCCGAGGCGCAAGCGCGAGTCGCGTGGCTGCTCGAAAAAGTCGGCTTGCCACCCGAGGCCGCGCGCCGCTATCCGCATGAATTCTCCGGCGGTCAGCGGCAACGCATTGCAATTGCGCGCGCGCTCGCATTGAATCCGAAAGTCGTGATCGCAGACGAATCCGTTTCCGCGCTCGATGTCTCCGTGCAGGCGCAGATCGTCAATCTGATGCTCGATTTGCAGCGCGAACTGGGCGTCGCGTATCTGTTCATTTCGCACGACATGGCGGTGGTCGAGCGCGTCAGTCATCGCGTGGCCGTGATGTATCTCGGACAGATCGTCGAGATCGGGCCGCGTCGCGCGGTGTTCGAGGCGCCGCAGCATCCGTACACGAGAAAGCTGATGGGCGCGGTGCCGGTTGCCGATCCGGCGCGCCGTCACGCGAAACGCATGCTCGCCGCCGACGAAATCCCGAGCCCGATCCGCGCATTGAACGATGAGCCTGTGGTAGCGCCGCTTATCGCGGTCGGACCGGATCATTTCGTCGCGCAGCATCGCGTGGGCGGTGCGTATTGAACGAGTCGTCAAAGCAGAACGATTGAACCAAAAGCAGCACAGCAAAAAGCGCCGGCCCGACACGCCGAAGCAAGTCGTCAAACACAACCTAAACCGTTTCAACTCGCAGCCTGGAGCCAACTCATGAACCTGCTGGTCCCGTCTTCTCCGTTTCGTTTGCGCGCGCTGCTCGGCGGCGGCGCAGTAGTGTTCGCCATGCTCGCGGGCAACGCCGCGCACGCCGAAACGACTGCAGTGATGGCCGTCGCCACGAACTTCACGACGCTTGATCCCTACGATGCCAACGACACGCTCTCGCAAGCCGTCGCGAAGTCGTTCTATCAGGGCCTCTTCGGCTTCGACAAGGACATGAAGCTCGTCAACGTGCTCGCCGACAGCTATGAAGCGAGCCCCGATGCGCGCGTCTACACGTTCAAGCTGCGTCATGGCGTCAAGTTCCAGGACGGCACGGACTTCAACGCCAACGCTGTCAAGGCGAACTTCGACCGCGTGACCGATCCGGCGAACAAGCTCAAGCGCTACAACATGTTCAACCGTATCGAGAAGACCGAAGTGGTCGATCCGTACACGGTGAAGATCACGCTGAAGGCGCCGTTCTCGGCATTCGTGAACGTGCTCGCGCATCCGTCGGCGGTGATGATTTCGCCTGACGCGCTGAAGAAATACGGCAAGGACATCGCGTTCCATCCGGTCGGCACAGGTCCGTTCGAATTCGTGAAGTGGGACCCGGCAGGCGACCTGACGGTGAAGAAGTTTGCCGGCTACTGGAAGAAGGGCTACCCGAAGATCGACGCGATCGACTGGAAGCCGGTGGTCGACAACAACACGCGCGCCGCGCTGATGCGTACCGGCGAAGCGGACTTCGCGTTTCAGGTGCCGTTCGAGCAGGCCGCGCAATTGCAGTCGAGCCCGAAGGTCGATCTGATCGCATCGCCTTCGATCATTCAGCGCTATATCAGCCTGAACCTGAATCAGAAGCCATTCGATAACCCGAAGGTGCGCCAGGCGCTCAACTACGCGGTCAACAAGGAAGCGCTGACGAAGGTCGTGTTCGCCGGTTATGCAACGCCGGCTGACGGCGTGGTGCCGCAGGGCGTCGACTATGCGGTGAAGCTCGGGCCGTGGCCGTACGATCCGGCGAAGGCGCGCGCGTTGCTGAAGGAAGCCGGCTATCCGAACGGCTTCGAAACCACGCTGTGGTCCGCGTACAACTACTCGACGGCGCAGAAGGTCATTCAGTTCGTGCAGCAGCAACTCGCGCAGGTCGGCATCAAGGCGCAGGTCGAAGCGCTTGAAGCCGGTCAGCGCGTCGCCCGCGTCGAAAGCGCGCAGGACGCCGCCACTGCGCCGGTGCGCATGTATTACGCGGGCTGGTCGTCGTCGACGGGCGAAGCCGACTGGGCGATCACACCGCTGCTGGCAACCGTCTCGTTCCCGCCGAAGATGATGAACACGGCGTACTACAAGAACGATACCGTCGACAGCGATCTGAAGCAGGCGCTCGAAACCACCGACCGCGCGCAGAAAGCCGCGCTCTACACGGACGCGCAAAAGCGCATCTGGGCCGACGCGCCGTGGATTTTCCTCGTCAAGGAAAAGGTCGTGTATGCGCGCAGCAAGCGTCTGTCGGGTGCGTATGTCGCGCCGGACGGTTCGTTTAACTTCGACGAAATCGCCATCAAGTGACGAGCCGGGCGCGC
The DNA here is from genome assembly GCF_040543975.1 of Paraburkholderia sp. OAS925. Lineage (NCBI taxonomy): Bacteria > Pseudomonadati > Pseudomonadota > Betaproteobacteria > Burkholderiales > Burkholderiaceae > Paraburkholderia > Paraburkholderia sp. OAS925. The sequence goes on along the minus strand of NZ_JBEUNO010000001.1, from coordinate 3,688,654 downwards.
GGCGCTGCACGTCGATCAGGACGCTTCAGGACGCGCGGCGCCGCGCGCTCGCATGAGCAGTACATGGTATTTCGTTGCCCGAATCATTGCCGGATTGAGCTTCAATGCTGAATTTCATCGTCAAACGTCTCTTTGGTCTGCTGCCGACGCTCGCGATCGTCGCGGTGCTGGTCTTTCTGTTCGTGCATCTGCTGCCGGGCGATCCGGCGCGGCTCGCGGCCGGTCCCGATGCCGACGAAGCGACCGTCGCTCTCGTGCGCGCCGACCTCGGACTCGACAAGCCGATGCCGCAGCAATTCGCTCGCTTCTTCGTGAAGATCGCGCACGGCGACTTCGGCATTTCCACGCGCAGCAAGCGGCCCGTGAGCGAGGAGATCGCCGAGCGCTTCATGCCGACGCTGCTGCTCACGCTCGCGAGCATGGTGTGGGCGGTGGTGCTGGGCATGGGCATCGGCATCGTGTCGGCGGTGTGGCGTAACCGTTGGCCGGACCGGCTCGGCATGACGCTCGCCGTGTCGGGCATTTCGTTTCCTGCCTTCGCGCTCGGCATGCTGCTGATGGAAATCTTCTCGGTGAAGCTCGGCTGGCTGCCTATCGTCGGCGATGGTTCGTGGCAGAGCTACATCCTTCCTTCGCTGACGCTCGGCGCCGCCGTCGCGGCAGTGATGGCGCGCTTCACGCGCGCGTCGTTCGTCGAGGTGATGAACGAAGACTTCGTGCGCACCGCGCGCGCGAAGGGCGTGCCCGAGCGGCTCGTGATCGTCAAGCACTGCCTGCGCAACGCGATGATTCCCGTCGTCACGATGATGGGGCTTCAGTTCGGCTTTCTGCTCGGCGGCTCGATTGTCGTCGAGGTCGTATTCAACTGGCCGGGCCTCGGGCGCCTGCTGGTGGATGCGGTGTCGATGCGCGACTATCCGGTGATTCAGGCGGAGGTGCTGTTGTTCTCGCTCGAATTCATCATCATCAACCTGGTCGTGGACGTGCTGTACGCCGTGATCAATCCGACTATCCGTTTCAAGTGAGGCCCGCATGAGCACGACAGCCACCGAGCCGAATGCGGCCAAAACCAAGAACGCCGAGCGCACGATCCGCACGCCGTGGAGCGAATTCTGGCGCAAGTTTCGCAAGCAGCATGTGGCGCTGGCCGCCGGCATTTTCGTGCTGCTGCTGGTCGTGGTCGCGATTGCCGCGCCGCATATCGTGCCCTACGACCCGGAGAATTTCTTCGATTACGACGCGTTGAACGCGGGGCCTTCCGCTGCGCACTGGTTCGGCGTCGATTCACTGGGCCGCGATATTTTCAGCCGCATTCTCGCGGGCTCGCGCATCTCGCTCGAAGCAGGCTTTCTTTCCGTTGCGATAGGCGCTGTGATCGGCACGTTCTTCGGGCTGCTCGCCGGTTACTACGAAGGCTGGTGGGATCGCATCACGATGCGCGTGGCCGATGTGCTGTTCGCTTTCCCCGGCATTCTGCTCGCGATCGGCGTGGTCGCGATTCTCGGCAACGGCATGGTCAACGTGATCTGCGCGGTGGCGATCTTCAGCATTCCGGCGTTCGCGCGGCTCGTGCGCGGCAATACGCTGATGCTCAAGCAGCTTACGTATATCGAAGCGGCGCGCAGTATCGGCGCGTCGGACTGGACCATCATCGTGCGTCATATCTTGCCGGGCACGATTTCGTCGGTCGTCGTGTACTTCACGATGCGTATCGGCACGTCGATCATCACGGCCGCGAGCCTGTCGTTTCTCGGACTTGGCGCGCAGCCGCCGACGCCCGAGTGGGGCGCGATGCTCAACGAAGCGCGCGCCGATATGGTGACCGCACCGCATATCGCGCTGTTCCCGAGTCTCGCGATTTTCCTCACCGTGCTGGCGTTCAACCTGCTCGGCGACGGTTTGCGCGATGCGCTCGATCCGAAACTCGATCGCGCATGAGTTCGATGCAATCGCAACCTTCGCAGGCTGATAACAACGCGCCGCATATCGGCACATTGCCGAGCGGTGCGCTGGGCACGATCGCCGATGTAGAGGGCGTCACCGTCGGACATTGCACGCTCGCTGAAGGCGCGCTGCAAACCGGCGTGACCGTGATTCGTCCGCATGCGGACGATCCGTTTGTCGACAAGGTGCCTGCGGCTGTGTCGGTGATCAACGGCTTCGGCAAGAGCGTTGGTCTCGTGCAGATCGACGAACTCGGCACGCTCGAAACGCCGATTGCGTTGACCAACACGTTCGGCGTGGCCGCGGTGGCGCAGGCGCAGATTCGCGCGGCGATTAACGCGAACCCAGGCATTGGGCGCGAGTGGCCGACCGTCAATCCGCTGGTGTTCGAATGCAACGACGGATATCTCAACGATATTCAGGCGCTTGCGATCGGCGAACAGCATTTCAACGATGCGTACGCGGCAGCCGGAACTAAGGTGGCAAGCGGCTCGGTGGGCGCGGGCCGCGGCATGTCGTGCTTCGATCTGAAGGGCGGCATCGGCACTGCATCGCGCGTGGTGAGCGTTGCGGGGCGAGAGTACGTCGTCGGTGCGCTCGCGCTCGCTAACTTTGGACGTTTGCCGATGCTGGTTGTCGACGGCCATCCTGTCGGGCGCATCCTGGCTGAACGCGCAGCGAAAGCGAAAGCCGATGCCGATGCAACAAAGCCCGAGCAAGGCTCGATCATCATGATCGTCGCCACCGATGCACCGCTCGACGCGCGTCAACTCAAGCGCCTTTCGTTGCGCGCGGCAGCGGGCCTCGCGCGGACGGGTTCGGTGTATGGCCACGGCAGCGGCGACATAGCGCTCGCCTTTTCGACGGCCTACACGGTGCCGCATCTCGCGCAATACATTGCGCTGCCGCCGCTCGTCGCCGATCAATGCATGGACCCGCTTTTTCGCGCCTGCGCCGACAGCGTCGAGCAGGCGATTCTCGACGCGTTGTGGAGCGCGCAATCCGTCACCGGCCGCGATGGCCATCGACGTCTATCGCTGCGCGAGAGCGTCCCCGACCTCGCTCATTTACTCAAGCAAAGTCCCTGATGAAAGTCCTTATTTCCGCCGACATCGAAGGCATAGCCGGCGTATTTCACCCCGAGCAAACGCGTGCGGGCAACGGCGAATATGAGGCCGCGCGCCGCTGGATGACGCTCGAAGCGAACGCCGCAATCGAAGGCGCCTTTGCGGGCGGCGCGACGCAAGTGTGGGTCAACGACTCGCACGGCGGCTTTCGCAATCTGCTGCCCGATCTGCTCGACGCACGCGCTCAGGTGGTGCTCGGCAAACCGCGCACGCTCGGCATGATGGCGGGCCTCGAATACGGTGCGTCGCTCGTGTTCATGATCGGCTATCACGCGATGTCGCAAACGCGCGGCATTCTCGCGCACACCATCAACAGCTTTGCGTTCGCGCGCGTTTCGCTGAACGGCGTGGAGGTGGGCGAGGCCGGTTTGTACGGTGCGCTCGCTGAAGAATATGGCGCACAGGTAGCGCTTTTATCGGGCGACGATGTATTCGCCGAGGAAACCGCGCCGCGTTTTCCAGGCGCGCGTTTTGTCGTGACGAAGAGCGCGACGGGGCACGCGAGCGGCGTCACGCAATCGCCGGCAAACGCTCGTGCGGCGATAGAGAGCGCGGCGCGCGAAGTCGTGCAGCAGCATCTCGCCGAAGGACGCGCACCGCAAGCAACGCGCGCCGCCGCAGCAAAACCCGTCGAGTGCGAACTGCGCGTGCAGACCAGCGCGCTCGCCGATCTCTTCTGTCAGTGGCCGACCATGACGCGCGTCGATGCGGTCACGCTGCGCTTTAGCGCGGCGTCGGCGGAACATGTGGTGCGCATGCTCAACTGCCTGTCCGCGATGTCGTTCATGCTGCGGTAGCGAGTGTGTTGCGGGCCTACGCCTACTGCTGCCGGCTCAATTCGCGCGCGGCGCGGTCGATCACGTCCGCGATCGCGCCCGCGTGCGAGACCGGCGCGAGATGGCTCGACGCAATCGGCACGACCTTCGCGCCCATCCGCTCGGCCATGAATCGCTCGACGTCCGGCGACACGGCGCGGTCTTTCGTCGTCAGCACGTACCACGAAGGCTTCTCTTTCCACGCGACCTGACTGACCGTTTCGCCGAAGGCCGTCGCGGCGATCGGCACCTGCGCCGCGGACAGCACGCGCGTCACGTTCTCGGGGACGTCGGCGGCAAAATCCGCGTGATACTTGCTGCGATCGAGCCACAGGAAGCCGCTTGCATCCTTCGTGATGCCTGCGCCCGCCGGCATCGGCGCGGCGCGCTTCAGCAGGTCCGTCGTCGACTCGTGCAAGTCCGGCGCAACGGCCGCCACGTAGACGAGGCCCGCGACGTTCGGCGCATTCGCGCCCGCTTCGGTAATCACGACGCCGCCCCACGAGTGACCGACGAGTATCGTCGGCCCTTGCTGGCGAGCCAGCACGCGGCGTGTCGCGGCGACGTCGTCGGCGAGCGAGGTCAGTGGGTTCTGCACCGAACTCACGCGATAGCCCTTTTGCTGCAGCTTCGCGACCACGCCGTTCCAGCTCGAACCGTCGACGAATGCGCCGTGGACCAGCACGACGTTGCGCACGGGACCGGTCATGGGCGCGGTGGCGGGCGGCGCGGCGGCGGCTTTGGCGGGTGGTGCGGACGGTGTGCTCGGCGCGCCTGAAGCGGGAGCGGGCGCGGCGGCGGCGCTGGCTTCGGCGGCAGGCGCCTGGCCGGGCATCCGATCCCGTACAGCGGGCGCGGAAGATTCGGCAGCCGGGCCCGGCATGGGCACCACGCCCGGTGCGGCAGACGTTGCAGGCTCGGGCGCCGGAGCCGGCGTGTAAGTCTGCGCGAACGCGCCGCGGCTCGCAAAACAAAGACACAAGACGGCAGCGCAAACGAGGCGTTTTTTGGGCGACATGCTGAATCTCCGGAGACGGCCAACCCGACTACGGCAACATACCGAACCGGCGCCGCAGTGACAATCACATTCGGCGGAGGCAAGTGCGGCGCGGCACGAAGCGCGGGTTGACACCAGTATTTGGGCAATATCGGCCGGGGTAAAATTTTCGGTTCTGCCGGGGCGGGCCACAAGTCTGCTGTCGGGCGATCGAAATCCATACACTGGGGCGCAATTTGAACAATGCACTACAGCAAGAGGGCCTGAAGCGCGGGCTCAAGAATCGCCATATTCAACTCATTGCGCTCGGCGGCGCGATCGGCACGGGCCTTTTTCTCGGCTCGGCGAGCGTGTTGCAGGCCGCCGGCCCGTCGATGATTCTCGGCTACGCCATCGGCGGAATCATCGCGTTCATGATCATGCGGCAGTTGGGCGAGATGGTTGCGCAGGAACCGGTGGCGGGCTCGTTCAGCCACTTCGCGTACAAGTATTGGGGCGACTTTCCCGGCTTCCTGTCGGGCTGGAATTACTGGGTGTTGTACGTGCTCGTCAGCATGGCCGAACTGACGGCGGTCGGCACGTATGTCCACTACTGGTGGCCGGGTGTGCCGACGTGGGTATCGGCGCTCGTCTGCTTTGCCGGCATCAACGCGATCAATCTCGCGAACGTGAAGGCGTACGGCGAAACCGAGTTCTGGTTTGCGATCGTCAAGGTCGTGGCCGTGATCGGCATGATCCTGTTCGGCGGCTATCTGCTTATTTCCGGCCACGGCGGACCGCAGGCGTCGGTCACGAATCTCTGGAGCCACGGCGGATTTTTCCCGCATGGTTTTCATGGCCTCTTCACGATGCTCGCGGTCATCATGTTTTCGTTCGGCGGACTGGAGTTGATAGGCATCACCGCAGCCGAGGCCGACGAGCCGCAAAAGAGCGTTCCGAAGGCCGTGAATCAGGTCATCTACCGGATTCTGATTTTCTACATCTGCTCGCTGGCGGTGCTGCTTTCGCTGTATCCGTGGAACGAGGTCGCGGCCGGCGGCAGCCCGTTCGTGATGATCTTTTCGCAGATCGGTTCGACGCTGACCGCGAACGTGCTCAACGTCGTGGTGCTGACGGCGGCGCTGTCCGTGTACAACAGCGGCGTGTATGCGAATAGCCGCATGCTGTACGGTCTCGCGGAACAGGGCAATGCGCCGCGCGCGCTGATGAAGGTCGATCGGCGCGGCGTGCCGTATATGGCGATCGGCCTGTCGGCGCTCGCCACGTTCACGTGCGTGATCGTCAACTATCTGATTCCCGCGGAAGCGCTCGGCCTCTTGATGGCGCTCGTGGTTGCCGCGCTGGTGCTGAACTGGGCGCTGATCAGCCTGACGCATCTGAAGTCGCGCCGGGCGATGGTCGCCGCGGGCGAGACGCTCGTCTTCAAGTCGTTCTGGTTTCCGGTGAGCAACTGGATCTGCCTCGCGTTCATGGCGCTGATCCTCGTGATTCTCGCGATGACGCCCGGTTTGTCCGTGTCCGTGTGGCTCGTGCCGGTGTGGCTTGTGGTGATGTGGGCGGGTTATGAGTTCAAGCGCAGGCGCGCGGCGGCGCATGGGAGTGCTGCGCGGGTGGTTGGGCGGCAGAGTTGACGATCAGATGGCGCGACGGGTTGCTGTCGCGCTGCTCAAACCGCGCGACAAGATGGCGAAAGCCAAAAAACGAAAAACCCGCGAAGCGTTCAGCCGGCGCGGGTTTTCTTTGTGTTGCTTGGGTATTGCTCGGAAACTTGATGGTGCCCAGGGCCGGAATCGAACCGGCACGCCTTGCGGCGGGGGATTTTGAGTCCCCTGCGTCTACCAATTTCACCACCTGGGCAGATCTTGCGGCACACGCGTTAAAAACTCTCGCGCGGCGAAGACGCAGATTATGGCCGAAAATCCGCCGACGGGCAAGCCGCCCCCAGCCGCCATTCGCCAGTCGTTCAGACAGTGCGCGAAAACCGTTCGAGCGTCTGCTGGCCGAGATAGCGGTCGAACACCATCGCAATGTTGCGCACGAGCATGCGCCCGGCGGTCCGCACTTCGAGCTTGCGGTCCGTGACCGACACGAGGCCGTCCTGCTCGAAGCCGCGCAAGCGTTCGAGTTCCGGCTCGAACGTATCGGCGAAGCGAATGCCGTACATCGCTTCGAATTCGTCGAAGCGCAGTTCCAGATTGCACATCAACTGGGTGATGATGTCGCGCCGCAAACGGTCGTCGGCGGTGAGGCGCACGCCGCGCGTGATCGCGAGTCGGCCCGCGTCGATCGCGGCGCCATACGCCGGCAGATCTTTTGCGTTTTGCGCGTAGACGTCGCCGACCTTGCCGATCGACGACGCGCCGAAGCCGATCAGATCGCATTCGGCGCGCGTGCTGTAGCCCTGGAAATTGCGGTGCAAGGTCCGCTGTGCCTGGGCGCGCGCGAGTTCGTCGGTGGGCAGCGCGAAATGATCCATGCCGATGTACACGTAGCCGGCCGCGGTCAGACGCTCCACGACGCGTTGCAGGATAGCGAGACGCGCGGCAGGCGAGGGCAGCGCCGCGGCGTCCATCTGACGCTGCATCTTGAAGAGCTTCGGCATGTGCGCGTACGCGAACACCGACAGGCGATCGGGCGCGAGCTCGATCATCGTGTCGAGCGTGCGGCTGAAGCTCGACACCGTTTGATGCGGCAGTCCGTAGATCAGATCGACGCCGATCGAGTGAAAGCCCACGTGCCGCGCAGCCTGCATGACTGACGCGGTCATATCGAGCGGCTGGATGCGGTTGATCGCCTGCTGCACGAGCGGATCGAAATCCTGCACGCCGAGACTCAGCCGATTAAAGCCGAGCTTGCGCAGATGCGCGATCGTATCGGGCGAGGCCTCGCGCGGATCGACTTCGATCGAATATTCGGCTTCGCTGTCGGGCAGCAAGGTAAAGTGCTCGCGGGCCGCGCTCATCAATTCGGCGAGTTCGTCGTTCGACATGAAGGTCGGCGTGCCGCCGCCCAGATGCAATTGCGACACCGGCCGGCGCGTGTCGAAACACGCTGCCTGCAAGGCGATTTCGCGCTTCAACTGTTCCAGATACGGGCGCGCGCGCCCGCGGTTTTTCGTTGCGATCTTGTTGCAGCCGCAATAGAAACAGACGGTGTCGCAGAACGGAATATGGAAGTACAGCGAGAGGTCCGCAGCGGACGCGCCGGGATCGGCTGCCGCGCGCAGATAGTCGGCGAGGTCGAAGTCGTCGCGGAACTGAAGGGCCGTTGGATAGGACGTATAGCGTGGGCCGTTCGCGCTGTATTTGGCGAGCAGGTCGGGGCGAAAGAGCGAATTGGCGTTGGTCATGAGTGGCTTGTATTCGACGGCCGCGATAAGAGGCGCGAGTCGCGCCGGTTGCGCATGGTTTTTTGCGGACCGCGTGGGAACTGCGTGCGACGTACTCGGGCGCCTCGTGAGCGTGGCCTTTATTTAGATCCTTCGGATCCTCAGATCGAGAGCCAGTGTAGGGGAGCCGCCTCGCGCGCGATTGTGTAAAAAGGTCGCACGCGACACGGTGGCACAATGCGGGACTGGCGCTGCGGCGCCGTTGTTCGAATCCAGGAATTTTCGTCGTGAACGATGTGTATGGGCGCGTTGCAAAACGCGAGTCTCTGACCGATCATGCGTGCCGGCCCGATTGCGGCGCGTGCTGCATCGCGCCGTCGATTTCGAGCCCCATTCCGGGCATGCCGAACGGCAAACCGGCAGGCGTGCGTTGCGTGCAGCTTGGCGACGATTTGCGTTGCGCGATCTTCGGACAGCCCGAGCGTCCCGCGTGCTGTTCGGGACTGCAGCCGCAAGCCGAGATGTGCGGAGACGATCGAGGGCAAGCGCTTTTGTGGCTCACGCAACTGGAGGCGCAGACGCAGCCCGCGCGTTGAATCAAACAAGTGCGATGAAACAAGTGCTTTGACAGAGGGCTAAGCCCTCAACTGTGGTCGATTGGAGAAACCGTATGGCTCGATTGGTTGCGCCGGCCCGGCGCCGTTTTTTATTCGCCGCGCTGGCAGGCGCGAGCGCGCTTGGCGCCGTCTCGCTCGCGGCGTGCGCGACGTCGACTTTTCCGTTCATTCCGTCGCACTACACGTTTTCGCAGCAGCAGGTGCAGGACGCCGTGCAGCGGAAATTTCCGTATCAGCGTACGGTTTCTCAGGTGTTCGACGTCGCGTTGAGCCATCCGGTGGTCGGCTTGCTGCCGGACGCAAATCGCGTCTCCGTGAAGCTCGACGCGCACCTCGCGAGCCCCTTCATGCCGCAGCCGGTCGACGGCGTTTTCACACTGTCGAGCGAACTCGCGTACGATGCCGCGAGCCGGTCCGTCGTGCTTAAATCGCCGAATGTCGACAACGTCAGCGTGAGCGGCCAGGCGCAGGCGTACACGCAACAGATCAATGCTGCCGCCGCCGTCCTCGCGACGCAGTTGCTGAGCAACTACCCGATCTACACGTTCAAGCCGGAACAGTTGCAATTTGCCGGAGTGAACTACGAACCCGGTACAATCACGATCCTTACAAACGGTATACGCGTGCAAATCGTCGAGAAATGACGCTGTGCGCGGCCGGCAGGGCCGCGCGTCGCCGTGCTGCTCCTGCCAGTTCCGGCATTCGACAATCAATAGCGATGAGGGGCACGGATGGACTGGTTATTGGCTTGCAAGGCGTTGATTCTGGGCATCGTCGAAGGTCTGACGGAGTTTTTGCCGGTGTCGAGCACCGGGCATCTGATCGTCGCGGGCAGTCTGCTCAATTTCACCGACGAACACGCGAAGACCTTCGACGTCGTGATTCAACTCGGCGCGATTCTCGCGGTGTGCTGGGAGTTTCGCCGGCGCATCGCCAGCGTCGTGACCGGCTTGCCGAGCCGTCCTGAGGCGCGGCGCTTCACGCTCAATGTAATCATCGCAACCATTCCAGCGATCGTGCTCGGACTGCTGCTCGAAAAGTCGATCAAGGCGGCGCTCTTTTCGCCGGTGCCGGTCGCGTTCGCGCTCGTCGTGGGCGGCGTCGTCATCTTGTGGGCCGAGGCTCGGCAGCGCGGGCAAGGCGGCGAAGGCAAGGCCGCCCGCGTGCACGACGTGGACGACATGACGCCAATGGACGCGCTGAAAGTTGGCCTGGCCCAATGCTTCGCGCTCATCCCCGGCACGTCGCGCTCGGGGTCGACGATCATCGGCGGGATGCTGTTTGGTCTCGACCGCCGCGTGGCGACGGAGTTTTCGTTTTTCCTCGCGATTCCGATCATGTTCGGCGCGACGGCCTACGAGTTGTACAAGGACTGGCATCTGTTGTCCGTCGACGCACTCGGCATCTTCGCGCTCGGTTTCGTGGCCGCGTTTGTCAGCGCGTTTCTGTGCGTGCGCTGGCTGCTTCGCTATATTGCCGGGCACGATTTCACGGCGTTCGCGTGGTATCGCATCGGCTTCGGATTGCTGATTCTGCTGGTCGGCTATAGCGGCGCGTTGAGCTGGACGGATTGACGCCGGCGCGCTCTTTTGCGCGAGACAAAAAAGAAGGTCCGCCAATTATGTTGGCGGACCTTTTTTATTGGCCGAGGCCGATGTCCAGGCCGTGAGCGCTTTCGCCTTTACGCGATCTCGCGCTTGCGGAACACGAGATCCCACACGCCGTGGCCGAGCCGCAGACCGCGCCGCTCGAACTTCGTCACCGGACGATAGTCAGGCCGCGGCGCATAGCCGTCGACGGTGTTCTGCAACGACGGCTCCGCGCTCAGCACTTCGAGCATCTGTTCGGCGTAGTTTTGCCAGTCGGTCGCGCAATGCAGATAGGCGCCGGGCTTTAGCCGTGAGGCGAGCAGGGCGACGAACTTCGGCTGAATCAGGCGGCGCTTGTGATGGCGCGCCTTGTGCCACGGGTCGGGAAAGAAAATGTGCACGCCGTCGAGGCTATCGGGCGCGATCATCTGTTCGAGCACCTCGACGGCGTCGTGCTGAATGATGCGGATGTTGGTGAGCGACTGCTCGCCCATCAGCTTCAGCAACGCGCCGACGCCCGGCTCATGCACTTCGACGCCGAGAAAATCGTCGGCCGGACGGTGTGCGGCGATCTCCGCCGTCGTCGCGCCCATGCCGAAGCCGATCTCGAGCACGCGCGGCGCTTCACGACCGAACACGCTGTTCCAGTCGGGCTGCTGCGGCGCGAACGGCACGACGAAGCGCGGACCGAGTTCGTCCATCGCGCGGCGCTGGCCGGTCGACACGCGGCCCGCGCGCGTGACGAAGCTGCGGATGCGTCGGCGGTGCAGGGTTTCGTCTTGCAACGCTTCGGCGTCGGTCTGGTGCGCGTCGGTGTCGCTGGAGGGTGTCGGGAGTTCGTCGGGCAAGCCGGCGTCGTGGGTATCGTGGATCATGGTCGATGCTGCTACAAGGTGAAGGTCGCGGTTGGCGTGGGCATGGGGCATCGGGCGCTTGGGCGCTTTGTGACGCCGCCGCCGCGCGCGGCGCGTAGGCCGCGTCGGCGGCATATTGTGCGCGCCGATTGCCGCGTCGGCTGCCATGCGATCGCGCCGGGTTGCCGCGCCGGCCAGCCGTCGCTATAAAAAAGCCGCCTTCGTCGAGGCGGCTCGTGCTTGATTTCCGCCGAAGGCTCGGCAGTCAGGTGGAGCGGGCGTTGCAAGTGCGCGTAAGGTAGCACAACGCAAAAGGGCGCGTCCAGACAGAGTCCACTTGGCAGCAACGGCGAACCAGGCGACATTACGTTTCGATAACGGAAATCGCCGGTTATGTGATTTAATCGTTCTGTAAGCCATTTCTTCTTTCCAACGATTAATTCACGCGAATATCCGTTATGAGTCAGCACGCACACAGTCACCGCGAAGCAAAAGCACCGAAAACCAGCTGGATCGCAATTGAGCCGAACCGTGTTCCGGCTACTTCACGCAATGCGCTTCGTAAAGCGATGCTGATTGAACGCGTGCCGCTGACGCAATACAACGACCTGCTGTGGCTGATGGCGCAGGAGTCGGGCGGCGCGGTCAATCTGCGCAATTCGAAGTCGGGCGCGCGTGGGCTTTTTCAATTGCTGCCGTCGCAATATGAATTGAATCCGGGCGGCATCGAATCATTCGGCGATGCCGTGGAAGAATGCCGCGGCGGTATTCGATATATTCTCGGCCGCTATCACCATGCGGCGTCCGCACGGTTGGTGTGGCAAGCGAATCACTGGATTTGAAGTTTTGGGGAATGCAGATACTTTCCACGGAACAGCGGCAACGATTGGGCAACTGCCGGAAAGTATCTGGAGCGGGCGATGGGAATCGAACCCACGGCTCTAGCTTGGGAAGCTAGGGTATTACCATTATACGACGCCCGCAGAGCGCGCTATTTTACTCGCGAAAGGGCAGCAAGCGCAAATTGCGCCGCTGCCTTGCTTAGCTCATGGGCCGCGCGAGCGCGCCTCAGATCACGAAGTAAGTGAGCTGAACCGCAGCACGCGTGACCACCATCAACAGAACCTGCACGATCACGAACAGCAGAATCGGCGAGAGGTCGATGCCGCCCAGTTGCGGGATCACTCGCCGCAGCGGGTTCAGAAACGGCGCGGTCAACTGGTACAGAATCGGCATGGCCGGCGAACGCGGATTGAGCCAGGACAGGAGCGCCATCAGAATCGTCAGCCAGATGATCAGGTTCAGCGCCCACTTGATCAGCGTCAGCACCGCGACGATCAGCAGCGTGGGCAGCAGCGTGAGCGGATCGGCGCCGGTCAGCACCACCATCAACACCACGTAGATGATTGCCGCGATCAGCGCTGCGACGAGACTCGCCCAGTCGACGTTGCGCGTGGTCGGCAGAATTCGCCGCAACGGCAGAACGATCCAGTTGGTGGCTTGCAGCACGGCGTTCGTGACCGGGTTGTACGGCGGCATGCGCACGACCTGCAGCCACGCGCGCAGCAGCAGCGCCGCGCCGAACAACGTGAAGAGGGTATTGAGCAGAAAACGGGCGATATCGCCAAACATCTCGTGTCCTTATGCTTCTGATGGCAGCCGTTCAATGGCCTGGGCGCCGGCGCTTCGGTGGGGCGCACGGCGGTTTGTCATGTCGCATGCGCCGCCGATGCGGCCGCATGCGTTGTGCAACGTTGCTAAGACAGCTACGCGGAACACAGTTGCCTCGACGCAAGCGCAACGACTGGCCGCACGAATCGGCCGCCAGCAGTGCCGCTCCGGCTCCGCGTCACGCGTCCGCGTCACTACACCGAAACCTTGATCTCGCTGATGAAAATCGCGCCGTTGCCGCCGTCGGTGTAATTCGGAATGTCGGCAAGAAGCCGCTCCGACGCCGGCTTGAAGACCTTGTAGAAATCCTCGGTGCTGTCGAACAGGAAATGGCCCGCGGCCACATACGGCGGCGGCGTGCCCGGCGGCCCGGCGTTGATGCCCACGTCGACGGACCAGCCCTTCAGCGACGGGCCGAACAGCTCCGCCGCAAGCGGCATATGCGTGGCGCAGTAATACTCCACGTCGAAGTGGCCGTTTTCCCGGTACGGATAGAGGATGCTGACCTTGATCATTGTGCGTTCTCGTCTGTTGGTCCCGAAGCGAGGCGCCGGCGGATTGCGCGCGGCGCCGGACGTCACATTATCACGGCTTACTTGACGCTTGCACCTGCTGCCGCCTGATTGAGTGACCGTCCCAACGATTCTTCGACGGCGTCCGAGATGGCGTCGATCGCGGCGGGCGGCGTGGCGCGGCGTTGCGCCAGCGCGACCGCGCGCCGCGACAGCAAGCCGTACAGCGCGGCATGGTCGCCGCCGAGGCTCTCGAACAGCGCCAACTGTTTCTGCACGACCCCGGTGTCGCCACGCGATATGGGTCCGGCGAGGGCGTTCGACAGCCCCTTGTCGCGTGCGGTTTCGATGGTGCCCGCGAGCATCGGCAAGAGCGCACGCAACGCGTCGTCTTCGGCAAAACCGAGCGTGCGCCACAGCGCGACGCATTCGGCGAGGCTGCACAGCGCGAAGCTCGCCGCGTAGTGGGCGGCGCCGTGGTACAGCATGCGGCTGCCTGGCGGAATCGACAGCGGATGGCAGCGCAGCGCGAGGGCCAACGCGGTCAGCGTGTCCTTCAAGGCGCCGTCGGCCTCGATTGTTATCGAACAGCCGGCGATACGGTCGACGTCGCTCGCCTCGCCGCCGAAAAGGTACAGCGGATGAAACCCGCCGATCGACGCCCCCTGGTCGCGCGCGGGCGCCAGCAGCTCGACCGGCGATGCGCCGCTGCAATGCACGAGCGCCTTGCCGCCGGCTTTGTCTCGGTCCTGGTCCTGGTCCTGGTCCGGCTCAAAACGCAGTATGTGCGCTGACGTACCGATGCTGTCGTCCGGAACGGCTAAAAAGACGACGTCGGCGTTGTCGATGACCTGCTGAGGGTCGTCGAGCGCCAAGCAGCCAGGAATCTGGCTGGCGAGCCGGGCGGCGGATGCCGCGGTACGGCTTGCCACCGCCGTCACGGGATAGCCCGCGCGGGAAAAGCCGAGCGCGAGGCAACGCGCGAGCCGGCCCGCGCCGATAAAACCGAGGCGGGGCAGAGGACGGGACTGGGACATGTCGGCGGGCTCCAGACGGGGCTTGGACGGGAAAGCAGCAGTATCGCGCATCGGCCGGCGGGTGGAGCAAGCAGGCGGAGCAAGCAGGTGGAGCAACTGGCGACGACTGTCGTCAGATGAGTTTGCCGGCGATATGACGCGCACAGCCGGTCATGGCGGCGCGCCGGCCCCGCGGGCTTGAAAACTGCTCACAATTTCCGCATGGCCGATGTGGCCGTGGCTGTTTCATGGGTACGCGCTTAGCAATGTTGCAATCGAACTCGGGGAGGTCACGATGAGCATTTTTTCTTACCGGAAGCATCTGCGGTTTCTGACGCATGCGCAGCGGCGTCGCTGGTGGGACCAGAAAAAACGTCTGAGTCCGCGCGTGCGGATCAGCGTCGCGTACGTTCCGCCGAATGTGTCCCGCGAATTTGCCTACGTGAAAGTCGGCTGACGCCGCACCCAACCTCGGACGAGACAATGCCCGGCCTGCGCGCCGGGCTTTTTATTGCCTGTTGCGCGCCGCCCTCGGTATTAAAGCTAATTTGTAATTAAAGATTACCGGGGTGACGTCCGTTGAACCGGCATGCGCCTGTGGAAACCGTTCGCCGCGTGCGCGACACGCGCAATCGCTTGATTCTGCACGACCTTCCCGCATATCCAACTGCGCCGCCGACGCACCACCGACGTAATTTCTTTTCGCCTATTGCAATTTGCAACAAATGCGAACAGCGTCGCGCGGGCTTTTTAGATAAATTGATTTCGTAGCATGCAAGGCATGCGCAGTCGGCGACCTTGAGTGGGCCGCGCCAGGAGAACAAAGTGAAAAAGATCGTCCCGTTTGTTGTTGCTGCCGCACTCGGCGTGGGGCTTGCCTCCGTCGCGCAAGCGCACGTTTCTGTCGGTATCGGTATCGGGGTACCGGTCGCGCCGGCGTACCCGGTCTACGCGGCGCCTCCGCCGGTGTACTACCCGCCGCCGCCGCCCGTCGTCTATGCACCGCCCGTGGTCTATGCGCCGCCGCCGGTGGTGGTCGGCGGATACGGTGGTTATTATGGTTATGGCCGACCGTATTATCGCCACGGCTACTACCGTGGTGGATATGGCTACGGACACGGCTACTATCGGCGCTAAGCGAGTCAGCTAGCAAGCTGAAGCCCGATGAACGGCGTAACGCCGGCTTGATTGCCGGGTTACGCCGTTTTGTTTTTTGACTAGCTTTCGACGTGTTTTTTCATTGCCTCGCGCGAATGTTCGCCGGCGTTCCAAAGCGGCGGCGAAGCTGGGAGAATGGCCGTCTCGCCACCGCTCAGGAATCTCCGCCGATGCAGCCGAAGCAGCCACTCCCCGCTCCCACATTCGACGACGTACTCGACGCCGCCGCGCGCCTCGAAGGCGTCGCGCACCGCACGCCGGTCTTGACCTCGAGCACCTTCAACGAGCGCACCGGCGCGTCGGTGTTTTTCAAGTGCGAGAACTTTCAGCGGATGGGCGCGTTCAAGTTTCGCGGCGCCTATAACGCGATCTCTCATTTCGACGCCGAGCAGCGCAAGGCCGGCGTGCTGACCTACTCGTCCGGCAATCATGCGCAGGCCATCGCGTTGTCGGCGCGCCTCGCGGGCATCCGCGCGACGATCATCATGCCGCACGACGCGCCCGCCGCCAAAGTTGCCGCGACCAAGGGCTACGGCGGCGAAGTCATCACCTACGACCGCTACAAGGAAAACCGCGAGGAGATCGGCCGGCGGCTTGCCGAGGAGCGCGGCATGACGCTGATTCCGCCGTACGATCATCCGCATGTGATCGCGGGGCAGGGCACGGCGGCCAAGGAACTGATCGACGAAACCGGCCCGCTCGACCTGTTGTTCGTCTGCCTGGGCGGCGGCGGGCTGATTGGCGGCAGCGCGTTGTCGGCGGCGGCACTGAGCCCGGAGTGCGCGGTGATCGGCATCGAGCCGCAAGCAGGCAATGACGGTCAGCAATCGCTCGCGCGCGGCGAGGTCGTGCATATCGACACGCCGCGAACCATCGCCGATGGCGCCGCGTCCACCCATCTTGGCGACTACACGTTCGCGATTATCCGCAAGCTGGTCGCGCGCATCGAAACGGTCACCGACGAGCAATTGATCGAGACGATGCGCTTTTTCGCTCAGCGCATGAAGATCGTGGTCGAGCCGACCGGCTGCCTCGCGGCGGCGGCAGTGCTCAACGGCGTCGTGCCCGTGAAGGGTAAGCGGGTGGGCGTGATCGTGAGCGGCGGCAACGTCGACCTTGAGAAGCTCGCGCAGTATCTGGCGTGATCGCTTGATCGCCCGGCGGCGCCCGCCCGCCGTTGATGTTTGCGAAAACGGCCTCGCCTCGTTGCCGGCGCGCGCCGTTTTTTATCCGCTCGCTGCTTGCGCAACGGGCGAGTGCTGCGCCGTTTGCAATATCAGATCGCGATAGCCGTTCACGATCACGCTATATGAGAAGTACGCGAACAGCAGCGCGGACAGCACATGGCAGGCGCGCAGCAAACCGGTGCCGGCGCGTTTGCGGCCGTGACTGCCCAGACCGCAAATAAACACGGTCCAGCACAAGCCGCCCAGAAAGAAGCCGCCCAGGAACACTGGCGCGGTGGCCGCACTGGTCGCGCCGGCCTTGGCAATCAACGCGCCGCCGACTGCGGCGAACCACAGAATCGCCGACGGCGACGACACGGCGAGCAACACGCCGCGCAAGAAGCCGCGCCACGCCGAAAGATGCGGCGCGTTGACATCGGCCTCGCCGGCGACCGGCGGCGCCGACGCCGGGAACATCGCTTCGCGCGCCATCTTCCATGTGAGAAACAGCAGGATGGCCGCGCCGCCTATCCACACGACCCACCGCACCGACTCGAACTGCAGCAGCGCTGCCATGCCGGCGAGCGCGAGGGCCGCGTAAATCAGATCGCCGACACACGACCCGAGGCCGAGCCAGAAGCCGGGTTTGAAACCGTGCGACAGCGCCAGAGAAATCATCGCGACGTTCACGAGGCCGATGTCGAGACACAGCGACAACGACAGGAAAAACCCGTCGGACATCATCGAAAAGGCATGCATCCGCAGTAACTGCTCCATCGATCTCGTTAGTAGGTTGTTCGGTTATGCGGGGCGGCGCTCAGAGGCCCAGCTCGTTCCACAAACTGTCGATGCGCTGCTTGACCGCCGCGTCCATCTCGATCGGGCGGCCCCATTCGCGATCCGTTTCGCCGGGCCATTTGTTGGTCGCGTCGAGTCCCATCTTCGAGCCGAGTCCAGCGACCGGCGACGCGAAGTCCAGATAGTCGATCGGCGTGCGATCCACGAGCACGGTATCGCGCGTCGGGTCCACGCGCGTCGTGATCGCCCAGATCACTTCCTTCCAGTCGCGGATGTTGACGTCTTCGTCGACGACAACGATGAACTTCGTGTACATGAACTGCCGCAGGAAGCTCCAGACGCCGAACATCACGCGCTTGGCGTGGCCCGCGTAGCTCTTCTTCATCTGCACGATGGCCATGCGGTAGCTGCAGCCTTCGGGCGGCAGGTAGAAGTCGGTGATCTCGGCGAACTGCTTTTGCAGCAGCGGCACGAACACCTCGTTGAGCGCGACGCCGAGCACGGCCGGTTCGTCGGGCGGTTTGCCGGTGTACGTGGAGTGGTAGATCGCGTCGCGGCGCATCGTGATGCGCTCGACGGTAAACACGGGGAACCACTCCTGTTCGTTGTAGTAGCCGGTGTGGTCGCCGTAGGGGCCTTCCAGCGCGTGCTCGTAAGCCGCCGACGCGCCCTTCACTGGCCGCGGCGGCGCGCCAGCAGGAGCAGGCGAGGGCGCGCCTTCCTGCGGGTGGATGAAGCCTTCCAGCACGATCTCCGCGCGCGCGGGGACCTGCAGGCCATCAACGCCGGGCGTGAGGCACCTGGCGAGCTCGGTTCGTCCGCCGCGCAGCAGGCCGGCGAACTGATATTCGGAGAGCGTGTCCGGCACTGGCGTGACTGCGCCGAGGATAGTGGCCGGGTCCGCGCCGAGCACGACGGCGACCGGATACGGCTTGCCCGGGTTCTTCAGCGCGAACTCGCGAAAATCGAGCGCGCCGCCGCGATGCGCGAGCCAGCGCATGATCAGCTTGTTGCGTCCGATTAGCTGCTGGCGATAGATGCCGAGGTTTTGTCGGCTCTTGTTCGGGCCTCTCGTGACGGTCAGGCCCCAGGTGATCAGCGGGCCGGCGTCGCCTGGCCAGCAGGTCTGAATCGGGAGTTTTCCGAGGTCGATGTCATTGCCTTCCCACACGATTTCCTGGCAGGGCGGCGCGCTCACGGTTTTCGGCGCCATGTCCCAGACCGCCTTCGCCAGCGAGAACAGCTTGCCCGCGTCCTTCAGCCCTTTTGGCGGCTCCGGTTCCTTCAGCGCCGACAGCAAGCGGCCGACGTCGCGCAGCGATTCGAGCGCCGCGCCATCGCCTTCGCCGGCCTGCGCGTCGACGCCCATGCCGAGCGCGACGCGCCGCGGCGTGCCGAACAGGTTGCCTAGCACCGGGAACGCATGCGCCCCCTTGTTCTCAAACAGCAAGGCTGGCCCGCCGGCTCTCAGAACGCGGTCGCACAGTTCGGTCATTTCCAGGACCGGCGATACCTTTTGCGGAATGCGGCGCAGTTCGCCGATCGTCTCGAGACGGCCGATGAAGTCGCGCAAGTCTTTGTATTTCATCTTTGCGGTTCAGTGCCGCGAACGGCGAAAAAAGGGAACGGCTGGAACGGCGTGACGCTATTGGCGGCGCCGAGGCGATTGTCGATTTTACCTGCGTTGGTTAGCGCACGTAGATCGGCCGAACGTCATAAGACTCGCGGACGCGGCAAAATCGCCCGAAAAGCGCTTCGCGCGGTGGTTCGCGGGCTCCGAAGGGCCGTCGTTATTACAATTAGTTATACATTTGCCTGTTTGTAGTGTTGACGATCTATAAAACCGTGCCCTAGAATCCGTCCACATTGGTTGCAGGGCGTGGAGTTTTTTACCGCCGCCCCCGGTCCCATCTGACGCAACGCGTCACCGCTTACCGAAGCCCTGCACGGTATTCGTCGGTCTTATTGATGTCCTCGCCAGCGCCATCTGACGCTGGTTTTTCGCGTGGGAGCCACCGCCCGCATGCTTTGCAGCCTGCCGCGGACCGCTTTCAAGATGGCTCCCCACAACGGTATTTGCCGTTTTCCCGACGTCGCTGCTGCCCTAACCAGACAGAGCGCGCGATGTCTTGACTCTGCGAATGTGTGTTGCCGCCTGTTTGTTCAGCGGAATTCGCGGATCATGCAACATGGGAGATCTGAATGAACGCCTGGTTATCGTGGCGTCCTGATGAACGTATCGCGCAGATCGTGCGCGGTGCCGTGCGTCGTGGGACGCAATTGAGTCATCACCTGTTCAGCATTGTCGGCGGCATGGCCGTCGTGCTGGCAATCGCGCTGTGGCTGATGCCGACGTGGCGCGGCACGCTCGCGGCCAAACTGATGCCGGTCCTCTCGGCCGCTGTCCAGGCCGGACCCGCGCGTCTGCTGCAGGGCAATCCGCTGCCGGCTTTCGGGCCGCCGGGGCGCACGTCGTCAGACGAAACGCTGTCTTCGAACACGAACACGAACGCCGCCGACGCGGCCAACGGCAACGGCGCCAGCAACGCCGGCGTGGCCGTCAGCAATACCAGCTACGACGGCGCGTTCGACGGCACCGGCTCGGCCGGCGGCATGGGGATCGCGGCGCTCAACGGCCTCGATCCGCGCACGATGCAAAGCGTCACCGCGCTTGCCCGGCTGATTCCGGCGCAACGCGTTTCCGCCGACGCCCGCGATGACCGCGTGCTGGTCTCGTCGCGTGAACAGGCGCTCGTCGCGTCATACCTTGCCCGGCGCTACCGTGTCGCTCAGGAGCCCGTCAGCGAGCTCGTGAAGGCCGCCTTCGACACCGGCCGCGAAGTCGGTCTCGACCCGCTGCTGCTGCTGTCGGTGATGGCGATCGAATCCGGCTTCAATCCTTACGCCGAGAGCGGCGTGGGCGCGCAGGGTCTGATGCAGGTCATGTCCAAGGTTCATTCGGACAAATTCCAGTATTTCGGCGGCGAGAGCGCGGCGCTCGAACCGGTCGCGAACATCAAGGTCGGCGCGCTGGTGCTGAAGGACTGCATCGCGCGCGGCGGTTCGTTGCCGGGCGGTCTGCGTCTCTATGTCGGCTCGACCTCGCCGGACGACGGCGGCTACGGCGCCAAGGTGATGGCCGAGCGCGGGCGTCTGCGCGACGTCGCGCGTGGCCGCAAGGTGCCGATCAATGCGCCGCAGGCTCCGGTAATCACGGCGTCGAACAATGCGTCGGCTTCTTCTGCGCCGGCTGCTGCGAATAGCAACAATGGCAAGCGCGTGCAGGTGACGCTCGAAGGAAGCCATCCTTTGAGCGCTGCTACGCCGCCGGGCAAGACGCCGGGTTCGTCGGAGCAGGACGATGCCAGCGTGAATGCGCCTAAGCATGTGGCTTCGAATGCGGAGCTGGGTGCGTGAGGGGTTGACGGCTTAAGTAGCTCTCGGCGAAAGCTGAGGGCAGAAAAAAGGACACTTGCGAGTGTCCTTTTTTGCGTTTGGAGGGCTGGTTGTGGGGTTGGCGGTTAGATGGCTGCTGCCACTGGCCTCGCAACTACGCGACCGACGCGCCTACATCAGCCGCCACACCTCGCTACTTTCGCCCAAAAAGCCCCGCAAGGCGCTCGACCGCTTCCTCGAGCTTCGGATACGCGGTCGCATACGACAGCCGGATATATTGCTTCGGCGCATGCGTGCCGAAGTCCATCCCCGGCACCAGCACGACGCCTGCGTCGTGCAGCATCGCCTTGGTGAGCGCCGAACTGTCGCCGGCGGCAGGGTGATTGACGGTCCCGCAGTCGGCGTACACGTAGAACGCGCCGTCGGGCATGACCGGCACCGTGAAGCCGAGCGATTGCAAGGCCGGCGCGATGAAATCGCGGCGTCGCTTGAACTCCAGACGGCGCGCTTCGTAAGTCGCGATGGTTTGCGGTTCGAAGCACGCGAGCGCCGCGTGCTGCGCCAACGCCGACGCGCAGATGAAAAGGTTCTGCGCCAACTTCTCGAACGCGCTCACCATGCCCGGCGGGACCACGAGCCAGCCGAGGCGCCAGCCTGTCATGTTGAAGTACTTGGAGAAGCTGTTGACGGTGATCACATCCTCGCCGTATGACAGCGCGGAGATTGGCTTCGCGTCGTAGCTCAAGCCCTGGTAGATTTCGTCGACGATCGTGAAGCCGCCGCGCGTGCGCACCGCCTTGACAATGCGCTCGAGTTCGGCCGGTTCGATCGAAGTGCCGGTCGGATTGGACGGCGACGCGAGCAGCACGCCGCGCGTGCGCTCGTTCCACAGTCGTTCGACGTCGGCGGCGGTCAACTGGAAGCGTTCGGCAGGGCCGCTCGGCACCATCACCGGCTTGCCTTCGGCGGCGATCACGAAATGGCGGTTGCACGGGTAGCAGGGGTCGGGCATCAGCACTTCGTCGTCGCGATCGACCAGGGCCGCGCACGCCAGCAGCAACGCCGCCGACGCGCCCGCGGTCACCACGATTCGCGCAGGATCGACGTTGACGCCGTAGACCTCCGCGTAGTGGGCCGAAATCGCTTCACGCAGTGTGTGCAGGCCGAGCGCGCTGGTGTATTGCGTGACGCCGCGGCGCAGCGCGTTCGCGGCTGCCTCGATGACCGGTTCCGGCGCGGTGAAGTCCGGTTCGCCGATCCCCATGTGAATGATGTCGCGCCCCTCGCGCTCGAGAAGCGCGGCCTCTTTGGCCAGCTCCATCACGTAGAAAGGCTGAATGGAGTCGACGCGTGCGGCGAGCCGCATAAGAGGTTCGGTCACGGAGTTCATTCGATTAAATCCAGTTCAAAAGCAGAAACCGGACGGCGCCTTGCGCGTTGACACATGCGCACGGCGGCGTCCTTACAGCGATTCGTTCCAATCCGGCCGATGCGCGGCTGCGGCAGCGGCGTTGCGCACCTGAGCCCGCCGCACTCTGACGCCTAGCGCTTGCGAGCCGCTTCGATCTCCGCCGCGCGCAGCTTGGCAGCCAGCTTGTCCAGCACGCCGTTCACGTACTTGTAGCCGTCCACGCCGCCAAACGTCTTGGCGAGCTCGACGGCTTCGTTGATCACCACGCGATAAGGAATGTCGACGTGATTCTTCAGCTCGAATGCGGCGACCAGCAGCACCGCGCGTTCGACCGGCGACAACTGCTCGATCGGACGGTCGAGACACGGAGCGATGTCGGCCGACAGCGCCTCCGAATCGCGGATCACGCCATGCAGAATCGCGTCCAGATGCTCATGATCCGCTTTGTCGAAGCCCTGCGCGCCGCGCAGTTGCGCGTCGATCTCACCGCCGGGCGAACCCGACAGCAGCCACTGATAAAGCCCCTGCGTGGCCAGTTCGCGGGAGCGTCGGCGTGCGCTCTTCATGCCTCTTCCTCTTCTTCGTCTTCTTCTTCGTCGTCGCCGCCCAACTGTTCGAGCGCGACCGCCAGATTCGCCATTTCGACGGCGACGCGCGCCGCGTCACGGCCCTTTTCGGTCATGCGGGCGACCGCCTGTTCGTCGTTTTCCGTGGTCAGCACGGCGTTGGCGACAGGGATGCCGAAGTCGAGGCCGATGCGCGTGATGCCCGCGCCGCTTTCGTTCGACACCAGTTCGAAGTGATACGTCTCGCCGCGAATGACCGCGCCGAGCGCGATCAGCGCGTCGAACTGCGCGCTCTCGGCGAGCTT
This sequence comes from Paraburkholderia sp. OAS925, assembly GCF_040543975.1. Taxonomy (NCBI): domain Bacteria; kingdom Pseudomonadati; phylum Pseudomonadota; class Betaproteobacteria; order Burkholderiales; family Burkholderiaceae; genus Paraburkholderia; species Paraburkholderia sp. OAS925. The sequence continues at coordinate 3,665,384 of NZ_JBEUNO010000001.1, read as the reverse complement.
CTGAAGCGCGAGCGGGATTTCGAGCGCGCCCGGCACCGTGACGAGCAGCACGTCTTCGCCCGTCACGCCGAGGCGCTCCAGTTCCTCGATGCACGAGTCCGCGAGGCCGTTGCAGACCGGTTCGTTAAAACGCGCCTGGACGATGCCGATGCGCAGTCCGTCGCCGTCGAGGTTCGGTTGGTATTGTCCGATTTCCATGTGAATTCCGTAGTGTTTGAGTGGGCGCGAGGCGCGTGAATGGCCGGATCAGCCTTGTTGCGGAGTCTCTGCGATACCGCCGGGCATGGGTACGAAACCGGTGACTTCGAGACCGTACCCCGACATGCTGCCCAGCTTGCGCGGGTTCGACAGCACCTGCATCTTGCCGACGCCGAGCTCGCGCAAAATCTGCGCGCCGATGCCGTATGTCTTGAAGTCGACTGGCCGCCGTTTGAGCGCGTCTGCTTTTTCCTTCGAATCGAACGCCTTGAACACGTCGATCAAATGCTCTTTCGAGTCGCCGCAATTGAGCAGCACGATCACGCCGAGTTCGCGCGAGGCGATCTCTTTCATGGCTGCGTCGAGTGTCCAGGAATGCGTGGATTCGCCGACTTCGAGCAGATCGAGCACCGAAAGCGGCTCATGCACGCGCACGGGCGTGTTCTGCTCGGGCGTCGGCGTGCCGCGCACGAGCGCGATGTGCGGCTGGCCGCTCGGCTGGTCCAGATACATGACCGCGCGAAACGCGCCGTGCGCCGTCTGCATGGTGCGCTCGCAAATGCGCTCGACGATCGACTCCGTGCGGCTGCGATAGTGAATCAGATCCGCGATCGTGCCGACTTTCAGGTTGTGCTGTTTTGCGAACTCCATCAGGTCGGGCAGGCGCGCCATTGTGCCGTCGTCGTTAATGACTTCGCAGATCACGGCGGCCGGCGTGAGACCGGCCAGCGCGGTCAGGTCGCAGCCAGCTTCCGTGTGGCCCGCGCGCACCAGCACGCCGCCCGGCTGGGCCATGATCGGGAACACGTGGCCCGGCTGCACGATGTGCTCGGCCTTCGCGTCCGGCGCGACGGCCGCGGCGATGGTGCGGGCGCGGTCGGCGGCCGAAATGCCGGTCGTCACGCCTTCCGCCGCCTCGATGCTCACGGTGAACGCGGTGCCGTACTGCGTGCCGTTGCGATACGTCATGAGCGGCAGATTGAGCGACTTGCAGCGTTCCTGCGTGAGCGTCAGACAGATCAGGCCGCGGCCGTAGCGGGCCATGAAATTGATCGCTTCCGGCGTGACGAATTCAGCGGCGAGCACGAGGTCGCCCTCGTTTTCGCGATCTTCTTCGTCGACGAGGATCACCATACGGCCGGCTTTGAGTTCGGCGATGATCTCTGGAGTGGAGGCGAGCGTCATGGTGGCGAGTTTTTCGGGAAAGCGCGTATTTTACGCCACGCGCGGTCCCAAGTCGCCTCCGCCGGATGGCATAGGCCGTTTGGCCGACTGGCGATGCGGCGTCGACAGTTGTTATGCTCGGCGAAACGATGGAAGACCGTCCTGGGGACCCTCTTTAGCGAGGCATACGTAGGTGCCAACGCTGAAAGGTTCACCATCCGCCAAATAATCGGTCTAGCGCCGACATGATTTCGTCTTGCCGATGTACGAGCGAGCTAACTGGCTTGGTCAGCGCGCTCCGTGGGACTGCAGCGAGTGTCGGCGTATCGAGCATGCACTCAATACCCTCGATGATGAACACGGGGATCAGATCCGGCGGAAGCGGTACCGGGGCAATCCGGTCCAAGCGGCGTAGCGGGACGACCACGCGGGTCGCCAATCCAGACAGATGATTTCCCTGGACCTCGACGACATATGGCGTACCCAAGTGTCCACTCGGGTTTGAGAAGACGTCGAAGCGGGCCATCAGAACGTCCGGTACTGCGCAAGCGGGAGGCCGTCGCGCTCGACCATGTCGTTATAAGCCTGAATAAAGTCCGCAAATTTGATCGCCCACTGGCGGTCCTTTTCGGCCTGTACCGCCTGCCGGATGGCTCGCTCGCATGTCTGCGAAAAGTTGATGCCCAGTTCCTTGGCGTCCTTGTAGACGTCCTCGGGGAGGCTGATGTTGGTGGCTCGGCGCGGGCTGGTGTCCGTTGTCATGTGTCGCATGTCGGTCCCTCTCATGTGGGAGTTTATGCGCATTGTAGCCCACACGAACGTGTTGTGCTCCCGGTGCTCATGCCGACTTGGCCAAGGTCCGCCGCGTAGCAACCAGCAGCCCTTCTTTCATCGCGACTTTGCACTGCACCAAAGTTAGTGGCCGAGCGGGTGAACAAAGGCTGGCGACGAACTTTTGAGCCTCGTGGGGCTAGAAAGCCGTATGGCTGCGCGAAGCCAACGTCGTGCTCGCCGGCCGTGCTCATCGTGATCCATGACGCCACTGCCACTTACTTCGGCGCGTTCAACATCCGCTCCACATACCGCGCAATCAGATCGATTTCCAGATTCACCGGCGTACCTTCACGCAGATGCTTGAGCGCGGTGACTTCCACCGTGTGGGGAATGAGATTGATCGAGAACTCGCAGCCATCGTCGCGATCTTTAACCGAGTTGACGGTCAGGCTCACGCCGTTGACAGTGATAGAACCCTTGTACGCCAGATAGCGGCCGATCTCGCGCGGCGCCAGCACGCGCAGTTCGTGAGACTCGCCGACCGGCGCGAAGTGGGTGACCGTGCCCAGGCCGTCCACGTGGCCGGAGACGATGTGGCCGCCCAGCCGGTCATGCGCGCGCAGCGCCTTTTCGAGGTTCACTTCGCCGACTTCGCCGAGACCCGCCGTGCAGTTCAGGCTTTCGCGCGACACGTCCACTTCGAACGAATGGTCGGTTTTCGCGACCACGGTCATGCACGCGCCCTGAATGGTGATGCTGTCGCCGAGCTGCACGTCGGCGAGGTCCAGGCCGCCGGCTTCCACGCTCAGACGCACGCCCGCGTCGCCGTTCGTGCCGAGCGGCTTGACTGACTCGATGCGGCCCACTGCCGCGACGATTCCTGTGAACATCGTACTAATCCTCGATCAAAACGAAACGGGTGGGGACGCGGCGTCGGTGTCGCTTGCCGTGGCGCCGGCGGGCACGAGGCGCGCGAGAATCCGCAGGTCCTCGCCGATCCGCTCGACGTTGTGAAACGCCAGCTTGACGCGGCCTTCCAGGGTTTCGGGCGCGCCCAGATTGAACATGCTCATGGAGTCGATGCCGAGCAGGCTCGGCGCGAGATACACGAGCAGTTCGTCGACGCAGCCTTCGCGCAGCAGCGAGCCGTTCAGCTTGTAGCCTGCCTCGACGTGCAGTTCGTTCACCTGGCGCTCGCCAAGCACTTTCAGCATGCCGGGCAGATCGACCTTGCCGGCTGCGTTGGCCATCTGGACGATCTCCGCGCCGCGCTCGCGCAGCGCCTCTGCGCGTTCGCGATGCCGTTCATCCAGGTTGCCGCAGAAAATCAGCGTCGGCGCGCCGGCGAGAATCTGCGCGTGCGGCGACACCTCCAGCTGACTGTCGATCAGCACGCGTTGCGGCTGGCGGGGCGTGTCGACGGCGCGCACCGTCATGCGCGGATCGTCTTCCCTGACCGTGCCGATGCCCGTCAGAATCGCCGACGCACGCGCACGCCACGCATGGCCGTCGGCACGCGCTGCTTCGCCGGTGATCCACTGGCTGACGCCGGAAGGCAAGCCGGTGCGGCCGTCGAGCGAGGCCGCCACTTTCATGCGCACCCACGGCCGGCCGCGCGTCATGCGCGACACGAAGCCGATGTTCAACTCATGCGCTTCGTTGGCGAGCAGGCCGCAGCGCACCTCGATGCCCGCATCGCGCAAAATCGCGAGGCCGCGTCCCGACACCTGCGGATTCGGGTCTTCCATCGCGGCGACCACGCGCGCGACCTGCGCTTCGATTAGCGCGTTCGCGCAAGGCGGCGTGCGGCCAAAATGGCTGCACGGCTCGAGCGTGACGTAAGCGGTTGCGCCGCGCAGATCGTGACCGCGCGAACGCGCGTCTTTCATCGCGCGGATTTCAGCGTGGTCCTGGCCGGCCGGCTGCGTGAATCCTTCGCCGATGACTTCGCCGTTCTTGACGATCACGCAACCCACGCGCGGATTCGGGTCGGTCGTGTACATGCCGCGCCTGGCCAGCGCGAGCGCACGTTCCATGTGGACGAAGTCGGTTTGCGAGAACATCGGTGCCTGGTTGAGTGCGGGTGACGGGGCGGTGGCGTGTGCGGTCAGTACGTTCAGCTCAGGCAGTCAGCGACGCAAATGCGCCACGCGCTGCTTCGATCGTGGCGTCGACGATAGCGTCGTCGTGAGCAATCGAAACGAAGCCCGCCTCATATGCGGACGGCGCGAAGTAGACGCCCGCGTCGAGCATCTTGTGGAAGAACGCGTTAAAGCGCGGCACGTCGCTCTTCGTGACTTCGGCGAAGCTCGTCGGAATGGACTCGGTGAAGTAAAGCCCGAACATGCCGCCGAGCGAATCCGCCGCGAACGGCACATTGGCTTCGCGCGCGACTTTCGTCAGACCTTGCGCGAGACGGGCAGTGCGCGCGGCGAGCGTGTCGTAGAAGCCCGGCGCCTGGATCAGTTGCAGCGTTTTCAGGCCCGCGGCCACCGCGATCGGATTGCCCGACAAGGTGCCCGCCTGATAGACGCCGCCGAGCGGCGCGAGGTGAGCCATGATGTCGCGCCGTCCGCCGAAGGCCGCCGCCGGCATGCCGCCGCCGATCACTTTGCCGAGGCACGTCAGGTCCGGCGTGATGCCGTAGACCTGTTGCGCACCGCCGAGCGCGACACGAAAGCCGCACATCACTTCGTCGAAAATCAGCACCGAGCCGTACTCTGTGCACAGGCGCCGCAATGCTTGCAGGAACTCGGGCGTCGCGCGCACGAGGTTCATGTTGCCCGCGACCGGCTCGACGATCACCGACGCGATTTCGTTGCCGAACGCCTTGAACGCTTCTTCGAGCGCCGCGACGTTGTTGTATTCGAGAACCGTGGTGTGCTTCGCGATGTCCACCGGCACGCCCGCCGACGTCGGATTGCCGAACGTCAAAAGGCCCGAGCCGGCTTTCACGAGCAGGCTGTCCGCGTGGCCGTGATAGCAGCCTTCGAATTTGACGATGCGGCTGCGATTCGTGAAGCCGCGCGCGAGACGCAGTGCGCTCATGGTTGCCTCGGTGCCGCTCGACACCATGCGCACCTGTTCGATCGACGGCACGAGCTTGCAGATTTCCTCGGCGATTTCGATTTCCGATTCGGTGGGCGCGCCGAACGAGAAGCCATTGGCCAGCACGCGCTGCACGGCTTCGAGCACTTCCGGGTGAACATGACCCAGGATCATCGGGCCCCAGGAGCCGATGTAGTCGATATAACGCTGGCCGTCGGCGTCCCAGAAGTAAGGCCCTTGCGCGCGTTCGATGAAGCGCGGCGTGCCGCCGACGGAGCGGAATGCCCGGACCGGCGAATTCACGCCGCCGGGAATGGTGCGTTGCGCGCGCTCGAAAAGGGTTTGATTTTTGGACATGGCGATGACTGGATTGGGTTGCGCGGCGGCGCGGTTTGCTTGCGGGCGAGTCGCGCGGCGCCGGAGTAGGTGAGGAAATTGTACCGGAGTCGGTGTCTGAAGGCTTTGGGCGGCTGTGCGGACTTTGCGCGGCTTTTGCGCGCGGGCGCGGCGTTCAGGCGCACTCTCAGCGCTGCGACGGGCGCTTACGGGCCGGCGCCCTGGCAGGCTCGCTGGCAGGCGGCGCGTTGGCGCCGGCTAGCTTCGCGTGCGCAGCATGCGCCGTTACCTTGCTCGAACGCACTGGACCGGATGGCGCGTCGACTGCAGGCGGCTTGCGCTTTCCCGTGAGTTCGGCCCAACGCTTCTCGAGCGCGCCTTCGGCAATCGGTTTGATCACTGTGCCGGAACTTTGCGCGTCCCACGTCTGCACTGAGAATGGATGTACGCGCAACATGTCGCGAGGAATCACCACGTTCTGATGCGCATCCACAAGCCAGTCATACACGAAGTCGATGCACAGACGATAGCCGCGCTTCGTCGCGGAATCGGGGACCTCGTAGGGCGCGCGCGTCACGTAGCCCGAGCCGAAAATGCCCTTCGGTTCCATCGCGACGCGATGCAGAAACACGCGATCGCCACGCAGGATGCCGCGGGCAAATCCGCAGCCCCAGACGTCGGCGACCGCGATGCCCGCGGCGACGCGTTTCGCCACGTCGGGCAACTCCGGCCACGGCCATTTTTTGGGGCTCCAGATCAACAGAAAGGCAGTCATTTCAGCGTTGCAGATCAGTCACGTTTTGAAGGCGTCGAGGGAATTTCGTACGACGCTCAAGGGTTCACGCGGCAGCTTAACCGATCGGCGGCACGCTTGCCGCGAGGCTTCGTCGAGTGCGAATTGCCGCGCGCTTCGTTTGCCAGGCGCGGCACACGCGGTAAGCGTCGCGTACAATTCATCCGGTCAATGCCGGTCTTTCGTATCACCGCGCCGCCTCGTTAAGGACGCGCGCTTCACCTGGATTCCCATGTCTCATGTCACCGGACGCCGGCCAGATGGCCGGCTGATTCTGTTGCTCGGCGCGCTTGCCGCCTGCGGACCGATTTCGATCGACATGTATCTGCCGAGCTTGCCCACCATCGCGCAGGCATTTGCGATCGGCACGAGCGCGGCGCAGACCACGCTCACCAGTTTCATGTTCGGCTTTTCGATCGGCATGCTGCTTTATGGGCCGCTGTCGGATACCTATGGCCGCCGGCCCGTGCTGCTCGGCGGCATCATCATGTATGCGCTCGCGAGCATTGCGTGCACGCTGTCGTTCTCGATCGGCGCGCTGGTCATCTTTCGCTTCGTGCAGGCGCTCGGAGCAGGCGCGGCCTCCGTGCTCGCTCGCGCCATTGCGCGCGATGCATATGGTCCGACCGACGCGGCACGCGTGTTGTCGATGCTTGCCATCGTCACGTCGATCGGTCCGTTGCTCGCGCCGCTGATTGGCGGGCAATTGCTGCTGCTTGGCGGCTGGCGCATCGTGTTTATCGCGTTGACGCTGTTCGGCACCGTCTGCGCGATAACCGCGTTCCTCAAGGTGCCGGAAACCTGGCCGCGCGAGAAACGCGCGCACTCGGTGCTTCACAAGTCGTTTGCCGCGTATGGCCGACTGTTGCGCGATCCCGTCGCGTGGGGGCACATGTTGTGCGGGGGCATGGCGTTCGCGTCGATGTTCGCGTACATCACGGCGACGCCGTTTGTGTACATCGAATATTTTCACGTGTCGGCGCAGCACTATGGCTTTTTGTTTGCGCTGAACATCGTCGGCATCATGTTCGGCAACTTCATGAATACGCGGCTCGTCGGCCAACTCGGGTCATTGCCGATCATTTCGTTTGCCGCGACCGTGAGTTGCATCGCGTCGCTGTTCGTCTGCCTCGTCTCGTTGACGGGCTGGGGCGGGTTGTGGTCGATCGTAGCGGGGCTCTTCTTCGTGGTCGGCGTGGTGGGTTTGCTGTCGGCCAATTGCACGACCGATCTGATGCATCGCTATCCGGCCAACGCGGGCGCGGCGGCCGCGGTGTTCGGCGCGATGCAACTGGCGCTCGGCGCGCTGTCGAGTCTCGCGGTCGGCCTCTGGACCGATGTCTCGCCGAAGGGCATGGGCATTGTGGTCGGCGTGGCGGGGACGCTGTGTTATGTCGGCCGCATTCTGGTCGTCAGATGGCATGGAACGAAGGCGCCCGTGGCTGTCGTTTGAATGCAGCGTCATGGTGACGGCGTGTTATTGACTTTGGCTGTGTGTCGGCGGGGCCGGCGTGCAGCGTGCATCTAGCGGAAAACACCAGGTGTTGCGCGCACGCGACCTTGCGTTTGAATTTGCATTGCTATGATGAGGTCACTGTTCCTCGGAGCGGCAATCATGGCGATCAGAGATTTGATGAACGGCGAGCGGCAACATGCGGCATTCGCCGAAGCGCAGAAGCTGGCCGACAGCGGCGCCTATCACGATTACACGGACATCGAATACGTATTGCGCTTTGATTATGGCTTGACCGATGTATCGACGCTGCTCGACAGTCAGTTGATGCATCGCGATCTCAACCGGCGTTGTGCGGACGCGCGGGAGAGGGTCGAGGCGGTGAGTGTTTGATGCGAGGATGACGCGAGGCGGCTTCAATCAGATCTACGCGCGTTGGATCGGCGGGTGCTGGAGGTCTTCATTCGCAGATATTGACGCACGCGTTCCAGGCCGTACTGAATGCCGATGTGATAAGGATTGTACGGATTGGTGTATCTGTCCTTCAATTTACGTTTGTCGATAACGACACCAATCACCGTTAAGGGTAAGTCGTCGATTATCGAGGTCAAACGTTCAAGGAACGTTTCTCGTGGCTCCTTGCTGAGTCGGGCAAACGCCCCGCGCTTGCGGCGAATGTCGGACTCATGCAGAACGACGCAATCGTGGCCGAACGTCTCGAACTTCAACCTCTTGATCCGCGGAACCAGGATGTCTGCATAGTCACTTTTCTTGATGAGCAGAAACACAGCACGAATAGTGGGTAATCCGTGTCGATAGACGTACGGCTGTGGTCCCCGCTTTCGTCAACGAAAACGATATAGTCGCTATGCATTCGGCAATGAGATCTTTTATCGGCGCAAACGAAAAACGGGCCTGGCGGCCCGTTTCGTATAAGACAAGTCCTGGCGGAGGCGGTGAGATTCGAACTCACGGAAGGATCACTCCTTCGCCGGTTTTCAAGACCGGTGCCTTAAACCACTCGGCCACACCTCCAAGCCGCAAATTGTAACCTGAAAAAACCTCGCTGCGGCGCTCGAGCCATCCGCATTCACTGCGGATCTTTCAGAAACAACGCCTGTAGATCGTTCAGAAACGCTTGTCCAAGCGGCGTCGGCGCAATCTTCTCGTGATCGCGCGTGATCAGCTTGCGGCGCTCCGCTTCCTGCAAAGCCGGCTCGATCGACGTCATCGGCAAACCCGTGCGTTCGATAAACCGATGCACCGGAAAACCTTCCACCAGCCGCAGCGCATTCAGCATGAATTCGAACGGCAGATCGCGCGGTCCGACTTCATGTTCTTCCTGCACCGCCGCGCCGGCTTTGGCCTGCTCGATAAACGTAGCCGGATGCTTATAACGCGCCTGGCGCAGCACGCGATTCGGAAACGACAGCTTCGTATGCGCGCCGGCGCCAATGCCCAGATAGTCGCCGAAACGCCAGTAGTTCAGATTGTGCTTGCTCTGCCGATGTGGCTTCGCATACGCGGACACTTCGTAGCGCTCATATCCCGCAGCCGACGTGCGTTCCTGAATCCAGTCCTGCATATCGGCGGATGCATCGTCGTCGGGCAGGGCGGGCGGAAACTTTGCGAACAGCGTGTTCGGTTCGAGCGTCAGGTGATAAAGCGAAAGATGCGGCGGCGCGAACGACAACGCGGTATCGATATCGGCCTGGCACTCGGCAAGCGTCTGCTGCGGAAGCGCGAACATCAGATCGAGATTGAAGTTATCGAACGTAGACGCGGCCACCTCGACGGCACGACGCGCTTGCGTCGAATCGTGAATCCGGCCGAGCGCCTTCAGATGCGCTTCATTAAAACTCTGAATGCCCACCGACAACCGGTTCACACCGCTCGCGCGAAACTGAGCGAACTTCGCGGCCTCGAAGGTGCCGGGATTGGCTTCGAGCGTGATCTCGGCATCGGCGTCGAGCGGCAGCAGCGCGCGAATGTCCGACAGCATGCGGTCGAGCCCCGCCGCCGACAGCAAGCTCGGCGTACCTCCGCCGATAAACACCGTATGCACCTGCCGCCCCCACACCAGCGGCAGCGCCATCTCGAGATCGGCGCGCAACGCATCGAGATAATCGTTCTCGGGGAACGTGTCGCCCTTCCATTCGTGCGAGTTGAAATCGCAATACGGACACTTGCGCACGCACCACGGAAAATGCACATACAGCGAAAGCGGCGGCAGCGACGTCAGCCGTATGCTGCCTGGCGACGTGAATGCCTTGATGACGCCATTGCCGACATCGGTGGGCGTCGGCTTGATCGGAATCACGCTTCCTCCGTCAGACGCGCGAGCAGTTGGCGCAACGCAATCGCGCGATGGCTGCTGGCGTTCTTCGCCGATGGCTCGAGCTCGGCGGCACTCGCGTTCAGCGACGGCAGGAAGAAGTACGGGTCGTAGCCGAAGCCATTCGAGCCGCGCGGCGCATCGAGAATCTCGCCGTGCCAGCGGCCTTCGGCGATCAGCGGCTCGGGGTCGTCCGCGTGACGCACGAGCGCGAGAACGCAGTAGTAATACGCGCGTCGATCGCTCTCGCCTTGCAATGCCGAAACCAGCCGCGCGTTATTCGCCGCGTCGCTTTTCTCGCCGCCGGCTAGCTGTGCGTAACGTGCCGAATAAACGCCCGGCGCACCGCGCAGCGCGCGCACGCAAAGACCGGAATCGTCGGCGAGGGCGGGCAGGCCCGTGAGCTTCGCGGCATGCCGCGCCTTGGTCAAAGCGTTTTCTACAAACGTGGGATGCGGCTCTTCCGCTTCCGGCACGCCCAACGCGCCTTGAGCAATCAACTCGATGCCGGCCGCGTCGAGCAGCGCTGCGAACTCGCGCAGCTTGCCCGCGTTATTCGACGCGAGCACGACCTTGTTCAACGACGAACTGGAACTAGCCGCGCCGTTGGCTTCACGAACTTCATTCACCTCGATACTCCAATGCTTCTTTCTGCTTCGCGATCAACGTGGCAATGCCGTCGCTCGCTAGATCGAGCAGCGCGTTCATTTCATCGCGCGAAAAAGGTACGCCTTCCGCGGTTCCCTGAATTTCCACGAAGCCGCCCGCGCCGGTCATGACGACGTTCATGTCGGTGTCGCATTGCGAGTCTTCGTCATAATCGAGATCGAGAACCGGCAGACCGTCGTACACTCCGACCGAAATGGCCGCGACGTAATCGCTGATCGGCGAGCTTTCGATGCGGCCCGCGGCCAGCAGTTTGCTCACCGCGTCGTGTGCGGCGACGAAAGCGCCGGTGATGCTCGCCGTGCGCGTGCCGCCGTCGGCCTGGATCACGTCGCAGTCGATATGCAGCGTGCGTGCGCCGAGTTTTTCCAGATCGAACACCGAGCGCAGCGCGCGGCCGATCAGACGCTGGATTTCCTGCGTGCGCCCGGTCTGTTTGCCGCGCGCGGCCTCGCGGTCGCTGCGCGTATGCGTGGCGCGCGGCAGCATGCCGTATTCGGCGGTGAGCCAGCCCTGGCCGCGATCGCGCAGAAACGAAGGCACGGTCTCGGCGATGCTCGCCGTGCAGATCACCTTGGTGTCGCCGAATTCGACCAGCACCGAGCCCTCCGCGTGCTTCGTGTAGTGGCGCGTGATGCGCACGTCGCGCAACTGATGGGCGAGGCGTCCGCTGGGGCGTTGAGTGGTGTCGGTCATGTGGATTGGGTCAGGAAGAAAGCGGGAGGGGAAAGCAGGATTTTACAGCCGATCGGGGCGCGCATGCGTCCGGCGGCTGGGCGCGTCGGCCGGGGCTCTACAAGGGGTCTCATCGACAAAAATGGGATAATGCCTGTTCACCGCCTCGCGTCTCGTACACGCCGGGCGATTCGACTCTTCGGCCATGCTTTTACGCAAGGCCACCATCGCGAGAAATACGATGATCTACAGCATGACTGGCTATGCGAGCGCGACACGCGAACTCGTCGCGGCTTCGGGCACGGGCGGCGTGAGCGTGTCGGTCGAACTGCGCACGGTGAATTCGCGCTTTCTCGACCTCAACTTCCGTATGCCGGAAGACGTGCGTGTGTGCGAACCCACGCTGCGCGAAATGCTGATGAACAAGCTGTCGCGCGGCAAGGTGGATATTCGCATCAATCTGCAGCGCAGCGAACAGACGGCGAACGCAGGCTCGATCAATCATGACGCACTGACGCAACTGGCGCTGCTCGAGCGCACCGTGCTCGCGACGTTTCCGGAAGCGGGCCGTCTGCGCAGCGGCGAAATTCTGCGCTGGCCGGGCGTGCTCGCCGAGACGGGCGTGGCACCGGACGTGTTGCGCGACGCCGTGCTCGCGTGCGGCAAGCAGGCGATTACCGATCTGATCGACGTGCGGGCCCGCGAAGGCGCGCAACTCGCGACGATGCTGCTCGCCAACGTCACGGAAATGGAAGCGATCGTCACGAAGATCACGCCGCTCGTGCCGGAGTTGATTACGAAGCATCAGCAGAAGATCGTCGAGCGCTTGCAGGAAGCGCTCGGCATTGCGGCGCCGGATACGGCCGCGACCATCGTGTCGCGCGAAGAGATCAACGAGCGGATTCGCCAGGAAGTGACGATGTACGGCATCCGCATCGACATCGCCGAAGAACTGTCGCGCCTCACGGCTCACCTGAACGAAACGCGTCACGTGATCCAGAAGGGCGGCAAGGTCGGCAAGCGGCTCGACTTCATGATGCAGGAGCTGAATCGCGAAGCGAACACGCTCGGCTCGAAGGCGGCGGCGAAAGAACTGGCGGATTCGTCGATGACGCTCAAGCTGCTCATCGAACAGATGCGCGAGCAGGTACAGAATCTGGAATAAGGCGGGAGCATCACAACATGACCGATCATCACACACGCGACAGCGGCGCGCCGCGCAACCCGTATGCCGGCGCATATCCCGGCAACCTGTTCATGGTCGTCGCGCCTTCGGGCGCCGGCAAGTCGACGCTCGTGAATGCGCTGCTCGCCCGCGACGAAGCGATCCGTCTGTCGATCTCGTACACGACGCGCCCGCCGCGTCCGAAGGAGCAGGACGGCGAGCACTATCACTTCACCACCGTCGACGATTTCATGCAGCGTCATGATGCCGGCGAGTTTCTCGAAAGCGCAGAAGTGCACGGCAACTACTACGGCACGTCGCGCGTGTGGATCGAGGAGCAGATGAAAAGCGGCCATGACGTGCTGCTCGAAATCGACTGGCAGGGCGCGCAGCAGGTGAAGAAGCAGTTTCATAACGCGGTCGAGATTTTCATCTTGCCGCCGTCGCTCGAAGCGCTCGAAGAGCGCCTGAAAAAGCGCGGCCAGGATGAGCCGAACGTCATCACGCGACGTCTGCTTGCGGCGGGCAGCGAGATGGCGCATGCGGCCGAAGCGGAGTACGTGGTGATCAACGAGAACTTCGATCGCGCGCTCAGCGAACTGCAGTGTCTCGTGGCCGCGACGCGTTCACGCTTCGCCTCGCAATACGCGCGTCATACGCAGCTTTTTGTGCAACTCGGCATTCACCTTCCGCACCCCTGAGCGCGGCGGCGATTCGAGCACATAAGGTAGAATAAGCAACATACTGAGAAGGAACCCAACATGGCCCGCATTACCGTCGAAGACTGTCTCAAACAGATCCCGAACCGTTTCGAACTCGCGCTTGCCGCGACCTATCGCGCGCGTCAGCTCGCTCAAGGTCACACGCCGAAGATCGAAAGCCGCGACAAGCCCACGGTCGTCGCGCTGCGCGAGATCGCTGCCGGCCAGGTCGGTGTCGAAATGCTGAAGAAGGTGCCGGTTTAAGGCGCGCTTTCCCCGCTTCTGATTATTGATTCGCCACATGTTTCTGGCGCGTTTTCCAGTCACACCTGCTTTACCTGATTGCATCAACGTGCAGACCGGCGTCCACTCCTAACCGCTACGGAGGCGAACATGAGCACCACCCCGCCCACCGCCACGGAAGCGGAGCACGACGCCGATTCACCTTCGTCCGCACGCAAGTACATCGACGCGGTCCTCGAACAGTCGTTTCGCCATCTGTTCGGCCCGACCGCCACGCCGGAGCAACCGCGCCGGCATGACGTCGTTTCCATTGCCAAGCTGACGTCCGCTTTGTCCGGCTATCTGCAGCCGGAGGAAATCAAGGACGTCAAGGCGGCCTTCCATTTCAGCGACGAAGCTCACCTCGGCCAGTATCGCCAGAGCGGCGAGCCTTACATCACGCATCCGGTTGCCGTCGCGGAAATCTGCGCCGGCTGGAATCTGGACGGCCAGGCCATCATGGCCGCGCTGCTGCATGACGTGATGGAAGACCAGGGCGTGACCAAGGCCGAGCTCGCCGAGCGTTTCGGCGCGAAGGTCGCTGAACTGGTCGACGGTTTGTCGAAACTCGACAAGATGGAGTTTCGCAATCGCGAGGAAGCGCAGGCGGAAAACTTCCGCAAGATGCTGCTCGCAATGGCGCGCGACGTCCGCGTGATTCTGGTCAAGCTCGCCGACCGGCTGCACAACATGCGCACGCTCGGCGCGGTGCCGCCGGAAAAGCGCCGCCGCGTGGCGCGCGAAACGCTCGATATTTACGCGCCGATTGCACACCGGCTCGGTCTGAACAATACGTATCGCGAGCTGCAAGACCTGAGCTTTGCGAACTTCAATCCGCATCGGTACGCCACGCTCGAAAAAGCCGTCAAGGCCGCGCGCGGCAACCGGCGCGAAGTGGTCGGGAAGATTCTGGAATCGGTGCAGCGCGCCATCGCCGACGCGAAGATCGACGCGGAAGTCACCGGCCGCGAGAAAACCATCTTCAGCATCTATAAGAAGATGCGCGACAAGCAGTTGTCGTTCTCCCAGGTGTTGGATGTGTACGGCTTTCGCGTGGTGGTCGACAGCGCGCTCGAGTGCTACACCTGCATCGGCGCGCTGCATGCGTTGTACAAGCCCGTGCCGGGCAAGTTCAAGGACTACATCGCCATTCCGAAGGTGAACGGCTATCAGTCGCTGCACACCACGCTCGTCGGCCCGTTCGGCGCGCCGATCGAGTTTCAGGTGCGCACGCGCAAGATGCACGAAATTGCCGAAGCCGGCGTGGCCGCGCACTGGCTGTACAAGAACGGCAGCGCCGATCTCAACGACGTGCAAAAGCGCGCGCACCAGTGGCTGAAGTCGCTGCTCGACATTCAGAGCGAAGCCGGCGATTCGAGCGAATTCCTCGAACACGTCAAGATCGATCTGTTTCCGGATGCGGTCTACGTGTTCACGCCGAAGTCGAAAATCATGGCGCTGCCGCGCGGCGCCACCGCGCTCGACTTCGCGTATTCGATCCACAGCGACCTGGGCAACCAGTGCGTCGCGGTCAAGATCAACAACGAATTGCTGCCGCTGCGCACGGAGTTGAAGAGCGGCGACATCGTCGAAGTCATTACGGCGCCGTATTCGAAGCCGAATCCCGCGTGGCTCGGTTTCGTGCGCACCGGCAAGGCGCGCTCGGCGATTCGCCATTATCTGAAGACGATGCGCCTGAACGAATCGGTTCAGCTTGGCGAGCGCCTCGTCGATCAGGCGCTGAAGGGCTACGGTCTCGCGCTGTCGGACGTGACGCCCGAGGCATGGGAAAAGCTCGTTCAGTGGACCGGCAACAAGAACGGCCAGGAAATCTTCGCGGACATCGGTCTCGGCCGGCGCGTGGCGGCGGTCATGGCCAAGCGCATCGAAGTGCTGATGAGCGGCCGCGACGCCGACGACGACTCGCGCTCCGATTCGGGCTCGGCGCCTCATGCGCCGCCGGTCGTGATCACCGGCACCGAGGGCATGTCGGTGCAACTGTCCGCCTGCTGCCGTCCGATTCCCGGCGACGACATCATGGGCTACATCGGCATCGGCCTCGGCATGGCGATCCACACCACCGACTGCCGGGTTGCCCAGCGCATTCACCGGCGCGATCCGGCGCGCTGGATCGACGTGGCCTGGGCGCCGCAGCCGGGGCGTCTGTTCGACGTCGCGGTGAAGGTGCTGGTCAAGAACACCAAGGGCGTGTTCGCCCGCGTGGCCGCGGACATTACGTCGGCGGACGCCAACATCGTGCACATCGCGATGGACGAAGATCTGTCGCAGGAATCCACGGTTCTGCGCTTCGTGATCCAGGTCAGCGACCGCGTCCATCTTGCCAACGTCATGCGCCGCGTGCGCACGAATCCCGACGTGATGCGCATTGCGCGCGAACGGCCGAGCGACGACGGGCATCATCGGCATGACGGCGGCAGCGGCATGCGGATCGAGCGCGAGCGGGCCGATTACTGATCCGGCGCGTGCTGGTGAAGCAAATGTCGTTTCTTCTGCAGGAACACACCGGCGATAGGCGAGTCTGACCTGAAAACTCAGGGAGAACGCTGATGAAAGTAGCTGACCTAGAGGGCCTCGCACTCGACTATTGGGTGGCCCGCAGCCTGCACGACTTCGTGCGCGAAATCCAGTTCACCGACAGCGGCGAAACCGTCTCGATTCGCGGCAACGACCGCGGTCGTCCGTGGGACGGCCGCTTCACGCCGAGCAAGTCGTGGGATGCCGCGGCAGTGGTGCTGGAGCGCGCGCGTCGGATCGAAATGCGCGAACGCAGCGAAGAGGGGCCGGCACAGTGCGTCGCGGAATTCGAAGGCGGTCGCGGACCGGTGGAAGGGCGCGCGGACTCGGTGCGCGTGGCACTGCTGCGGGCGTTTGTCGAAAGCCGGTTTGGCGATAGCGTCGGCGACGTGCTGCATGAACCGCAGTTGCTGATGGGCGTTAGCGCGCGGCGCATTGCCGAGGCGACGGCGGGCGATACGTTCGAAGACGTTCCTAGCCCGGACGGACATATCGGCGATATTCAGTCGCCGCCGCGGCCGTAAATAAGCGCGCCGCGGCCACGAGTGGCTGGTCGAATCGAATAATCGGAGTAAAACGGCGGCGTCGAAAAACGTCGTCGAAAAAACAAAGGGCCTTCCGATTGGAAGGCCCTTGAAAAGTGGTGCGGCTGGCAGGATTCGAACCCACGACCCCTTGGTTCGTAGCCAAGTACTCTATCCAACTGAGCTACAGCCGCACGCGAAACTGGTAAAGCGAAATTGGGTAAAACGTAAGGGCCTTCCCGGAGGAAGGCCCTCGAATAAGTGGTGCGGCTGGCAGGATTCGAACCCACGACCCCTTGGTTCGTAGCCAAGTACTCTATCCAACTGAGCTACAGCCGCACGCAGAAACGAGATTATAGCAAAGGTTTCAAAAAAGGGAAGCGTGTAACTGCGATTTGTCTCATTGCCATGATCGTGTACCCTAGTGAGGCAGTCGTTTGCTGCAGCTTATGGATCATCATGAACAAGGCCTTTGTCAAAGAGTCGAGCGAAGATAACGACGACGATCTCGACGTCGCCCAGCCGGACATCCCAGCGGGTACCAAGAACTACATCACGCCGGCGGGCTACCGCCGCATGCGCGACGAACTGCTGCATCTTATCGACGTCGAGCGGCCGGAAGTGGTCAAGCTCGTGTCGTGGGCGGCGTCGAATGGCGACCGCTCGGAGAACGGCGATTACATTTATGGCAAGCGCCGCCTGCGTGAGATTGATCGGCGCATTCGTTTTCTGACCAAGCGTCTCGATCTCGCGGAGATCGTGGACAGCAGCAAACAGGAGAATGTCGATCAGGTCTTTTTCGGCGCCACGGTCGAATACGCGACGCAAGACGGCGACGAGCATACGGTGACGATCGTCGGTATCGACGAAGTCGATCTGGACATCGGGCACGTGAGCTGGATTTCGCCGATCGCGCGAGCGCTGCTGAAGGCGAAGGTCGGCGATACGGTGACTTTGTATACGCCTGCCGGACCGCAGCCGATCGACATACTCGACGTCAAATATCCGCCGCCCGATAACGGCGGCTAGTGTTCCATCCGGGCTGATTCCGCCGCGTCCGTCGCGTCGGTGGCCTTCGCGGCGTTCCAGGCAGGGCAGGCAATAAAAAAGGCGCCGCAAGCGGCGCCTTCCCTGTCGCGAGTCCTGTCTGCCGCTTTAGAAGCGGTGACGCAGGCCTGCCGTGACAGCGATCTGCTTGTTGTTGCTCGAAGCAGCCAGACCGTTGATGTCCGCATTAACAACCGCGTTCTCGTTGACTTGCTGGTATTCACCCTGCAGGTAGACGTCCGTGCGCTTGGACAGTGCGTATGCCGTTTGCAGGTTGAACTGGTTCCAGTGCGGACGGGTGCCGGCGAGGCTGGCGCGCGTGTACGTGTACGAACCGGCGATGCTGACAGCCGGCGTCAGAGCGTAGCGAGCGTTAGCTTCGAAGTTCTGGAAGTGCGCGCTGTCACCACCGAAGGCGACGCCGCCCGTCTGGCCCGACGCGCCTGCGCCGATGCCGGCGAGGCCCGACAGGTTCGTCTGCGAGTACACGAGGCCGACGGTCGCCGGACCGAACGCGTAGCTCGCGCCCGCGCCCCACGTCTGCTGACGGCTAGCGAAGAAGGTGTTGTCGCTCGACACTGCGCCGCCGGCGTTGAACGCCGCAGCCGCGCCCGTCGCGCCGTTGTTATTCAGTTGCAGGTACGCTGCGCCGACATTCAGGCCGCCCCAGTTGTACGATGCGCCGGCGCTGTAAGCGCGGTTGTTGGCGAAGCCGTCAGCCTGGTTCGAGAAGCCGTACAGGCCGCCGAACTTGAAGCCGCCGTAGTTCGCGCTCGTGTACTTGACCGAGTTGTTGATGCGGAACGAGTTGTTCAGGTTGTCGTTGTCGAACGGATGGGCGAACTGCGTGCCGCCGTACTGCGTGCCGGTCAATGCGAGCGGGCCGACGAAATCGACCATGCTGTCATATTGACGGCCGAGGGTCACGGCGCCGAACTGGTTGCTCGACAGACCGACGAATGCCTGACGGCCGAATTCGCGGCCGCCTTGCTTCAGCGAACCGTCATTGATGCCGAAGCCGTTTTCCAACGTGAAGATTGCCTTCAGGCCGCCGCCGAGGTCTTCAGCGCCGCGCAAGCCCCAACGGCTGCCGTTCACCGAGCCGCTGGTTTGCTGCCAGTTGCTGTGACCGTGCTGGTTGTTGGTGTACGTGATGCCGGCGTCGATCAAGCCGTACAGAGTGACGCTGCTTTGGGCGTGCGCCGCGGTGGCAAAAACGCCCGTCAGGGCTGCGACCATGAGAGTCTTTTTCATCTTGTTACTCCGAAAGCAAGAATTGGCGGTGAATGCTGCTTCGGAAAACCTTCACGCGGACGCTGCGAGAGGCGTATCCGCGAGAAGAGCGTCTGAATGCGGCGCTGTTTTCCGGTTACGCAAAGTGTAGAGAGACCGTCTAATCAATGGGCGTTTCTGTTTTCGCAATAGAGTATTACGCCGTTCGAAACGATATGTGGACGCGTTGAAAGCCCCGCCGGTTAAGGCTTTCGAGAGTACCAAGGGCTCATGCAAGGGGTGCGGAGGAATTGGCGTTGCTTATATACGACGCTTATCCGATGCGAAAAAACAACAAGAGCGGCTATGCGAAGTTATTGTTGTTGTTAATGCAATAAACGATTGTTATTTGTGTGAATAATCGGACTCGGAAATAAGCGCTATACTGAATTACCGCTTTCCGAAGCGGACTTTTTCGTTGTCGAAAAAGATCTCCAAACCTTTGTCAGCGCGACTTCCCAGTCGCGCTTTTTTTTGCGCGCTCAGAACTGCGAAGCCCGATTTGGCGCGTGACTTCCGCTCAATGCGCCGGTGCGGCGTAGTCGGTGTTCCACCGTTCGGTCGGCGTCGAGGAACTCCAGTCCTCCATGACGTAGCGCCGGGCGTCCATCGGCGACGACAGCAGGTTTTGCCAATGATCGCCGTGCCATACCGGGTCGAATTCGAGGGCCGACGAGTTCTGCCGGTCTGCTTCGGCACTGGAAGTGCGAGATGCTTGCGACGGTGATTGAGCGAAATGAGGAATGAGCCGGGCAAGAATGAGGCGGATGGTATGGAACTGCATGGCAATCTCCTGATGCGCATTACTGCAAATACATAGCTTCATGATGCGGTTCGTTCGGCGAGGCGAACAAGTCGGAGAAACACTTACCAAAGTCACAAATCGTTACAAACGTCGCGTGCATTTCGGGAAGTCTTTTCTCTTTTCCTGTGCTCGCGTTAAAGGAGGAGTAAATTTGACGCGAGCGCGAGCACCCAAACGCCGGTTATTTCCGCCATTCGGCTAACTTTTCGCTTATCCAATGTCGTACTTAAGGACTATTAAAAATTCACTTGACGGTGATTCACCGCGCCCCGTATAACGGCAAAGCTGAATTCAGTAGCCGCTCCGAGTGCGCAATGCCTCCGGGATATTCCTTATGGATAAGATGGCAATGGATTGAGGCGTTGAGGGCATTGCCCGATTTGATAATTCGTTGAGGGAAACTGGAAAATGGAAACAGGTATCGTCAAATGGTTTAACGATGCTAAAGGTTTTGGCTTCATTACGTCCGATTCGGGTGGCGAAGATCTCTTTGCGCATTTCTCGGAGATTCGCAGCGAAGGCTTTAAATCGCTGAAGGAAAACCAGCGTGTATCTTTCGACGTCAAGGCCGGCCCCAAGGGCAAGCAGGCGGCGAATATCCAGCCGCTGTAAGCGGTAGTGCCGCTGCCCCGTAGCGTGCGGGGCGGGGTCCGCTGCTAAAGGCCCTCGCGATTCATCGCGGGGGCTTTTCTTTTTATTCGCTTCGGTCGGGCGTGTGGTCCCGCTGGCGCGATCTACGCACGGTCGGCGGCCGCCAACTAGTGCATACTTGGCGCAAAGTCACGCGTCCAAGCATTCTCTCCATGTCCGAACAGTTTTTGGCCGAACCGGCCTTCGCAGAGCCCATCGTCTTTGTCGATCTTGAAACCACCGGCGGCTCGACCAGCGAGCACCGCATTACCGAGGTCGGCGTCGTCGAAGTCGGGCCGGCCGGCGTCACGCGCTGGAGCAGCCTCGTCGATCCGCAGCAACCGATTCCGTCCTTCATTCAGCAGCTGACCGGCATCACGAATGCGATGGTGCGCGGCGCGCCGACATTCGACGCCATCGCGCCCGAACTCTTTGCCCGCCTGAACGGCAAACTGTTCGTCGCGCATAACGCGAGCTTCGACCCGGGGTTTCTTGCGCGGCGAATTCCGGCGCGCCGGTATTTCATTCGACCCGGACGTGCTGTGCACCGTGCGCCTGTCGCGCGCGCTATTTCCGTCCGAAAAGCGTCACGGACTCGATGCGCTGGTCGAGCGTCATTCGCTCGTGCCGTCGGATCGCCACCGCGCGCTCGCCGACGCCGATCTGATCTGGCAGTTCTGGCAGCGCCTGCATGGCCTCGTGCCGCTCGACGTTTTACGGGCGCACATCGAGCGCACGACCCGGCGCTACCGGCTGGCCGGCAACATCACCGAAGATCTGCTCGACACGGCGCCTGCGGGCTGCGGCGTCTACGCGTTCTATGGAGACGACGACTTGCCGCTGTATGTCGGACGAAGCGTTCGCGTCCGTCAGCGGCTTCGCGCGCATCTGACAGGGGAGCGCCGTTCGTCGAAGGATATACGGCTTGCGCAGCAGGTTCGGCGTGTCGAATGGCGCGCGACGGGCGGCGAGCTGGGCGCAATGCTGACAGAGGCACAGTGGATTGCGGCGCTGCGGCCGGGGCACAATCGCGCGCCGCGCGTCGCCAAGAGCGATCCCATCGACGCGCCGTGGCCGTTTGTCGGGCCTGTCGTTTTCGAGGAGCGGGAACAAGCGTCAGAGGCGTGCGCTTTTCATGTTGTCGACCGCTGGTGTTATATCGGCCATGCGCCGTCGCTGGAGCAGGCGACCGAGTTGCACACGTCGCGTCTGGATAGCAGCGGCTTTGAGCTTTCGACGTATCGGATTTTGCAAAGCCATCTCGCACGCGGTTTGCGGATGACGCCGCTGACGGTCGTGAACGCGGAGCCTGTCGTGGGCGTTGCCTGACCGCTTCGCCTGCACATTCACCCGCTCGTTCCGCCCGATCGTGCAAGCCCCGCAGCGCGATCAGTCCACGCCTTCCTCCTGGCGTCCGCCGTCAGCCCGTCGCGCCGACGCCGCCGCTTTCGCACACGTGTCCAAGCGCATGAGTTAGCGCATTCGACCGGGTCGAGTCATAGCGGGTCAGCGACTTCCAGTTAGCGAGCGCTTGCGCGACGCGCGACGGACAGTCCGGCGCCGCGCGCAGCGGTTGCACGCGGGCGAGGCCGGCGACGAGCGCCTGCGTCAAGCGGTCCAACTGAGGGCGCGTGCTCGTCGCGAGGTCCGGCGCCGGTTCTTGTGGCGGCTGAGTCGCGCGCCAGTTCGCGAACAGCGCGTTTTGCACCTCTTTGCTGGCGTCTATCTGATCCTGGAAGAAAGCGCGCGCGAACGCCGGATCCACGTTGGCCGCCGCGGCTCGCTTTTCCACATCGGCGAGCAGCGCCTGTTCGCGCGGCGTGTCGGTGATCGCTTGATGGTTGGCCCACTTCCAGCGCGCCACCGGCTCGGCGAGCGCAAGGCGTTGCCACGCAAGCGCGATCACGTTGGTTAGCGCGGTATCGTCGCCATCGGCAAAGGCGGGGGCTGGCGCGAACGCGGCACAGGCGAAGAGCGCCAGCGCGCACGGCGCAGCGAAGCGAAACAATCGATTCATGGGATCAACGGTCGGCCGGGTGGCGCAGAAGGAAAAACCAGAAGAATAGACGATCTACGATCGCACAGGCGCGCTCCCGGGCGGAGCCGCTGCTGGGAAGCAGAGCACAACCGATGCTCGCGCAAGCAGAAGCGCGCAAGCGCAACGACAGGCGCCGGCACTACGCGGCGGCAGTCCGTCTATTGGTAGCGTCCAAACGAAAGCGATCGGGGAGCGCGCGAGCCACCAGACCTCATGCACGAGACACGAAGACCGCTGCTGCGTTGCGCCACTGCACAGTTACTTTGCGTCGCACGACTTACGTTGTTCGTCGAAAAAGGCGCGCACGTGCTCCGGCAGTTCCGCACCCAAAAATTCGACGCCGACAGGTTCCGGATCCGGGCTAAAAACTTTATCCGGGGTCGGAATCTTCGGTGGTTTGGCATCCATGATCTTTCTCCTTTACAAACTCATTATTCCCTCTGGCCCCGATCAGCACCAGTGCCCGATTAACATCACGCGTTCTTTGTTGCTTTAACGGCACAGCGCACCATTTCAGCAGAGTCTTCTGATTAAATTTATAGGTTCGCAGCTTGTGTTGTTCTGTGGGCTTGCGTACGTTCAGCGCATCAATTCATCGGTAGATTCCCTGGCGCCTTGTCAGGCGGGCCGCCCAAGCACTGCCGCCTCTCGGTCTCGCGAGTCCGCTCCTGTTCATTCCGGGTATTCCCCGATTCAAAGCTTCTTGTGCGCCGCCGCATCGGAATCGTTTTCCGCACTAAAAGGCGAACGTTCGTTTATTACCGAGCCGGACCTTATATCGCGAGAAAGCTTTACCTCTTTGTAAACGAGCGACGTGTCGCGCCGTTGACGATCAACGGCCTCTTTTTTCAAGCGCGACTTAAGACTTTTTAGGAGTTTCACTGAATGGTTTAAGCATTCGGCCGGCGTTGCATTCCAGCTCGCGCATTTCGCGACAAAACATCATCGCTCGATGACAACGCCGGCAGCCGCGATCCTGGCTTCTATGATGTGAAGACGTATCGGCAACCGAGAGTGCGTTGGGCAACGGACGCGCGTCTGCCGATGCGGAAGATGGTCGTCTTCGCCTTCAGAGAGTGGGTCATGGAAAACGCTGTGTACTGGAAGGGACGTCAGGTTGGCATCGAATGCGACGGCCGCATCTCGTGGTTTCCGTCAGCGCCGCAGGAAGCGGTCGCTGCGTATTGCGGCGAGAAACGCAGCAACGTCGAGCAGGGCGTCGCGACAAACGATTCCGTCGTCGCGCGCAACCTCGTCACGATCGCGCGCTTGCACGGCGACTGAGCGGACTTCTGCGGATAGCCAAAGCCAACTAGTAACCGCAGACGCGTGTTGTCCCAACCTCGATAAACGCATCGCCAAAACAAAAAGCCCAGTCGCGAGGACTGGGCTTTTTGCTTGAATCTTGATGGTGCCGGAAAGAGGAATCGAACCCCCGACCTTCGCATTACGAATGCGCTGCTCTACCGTCTGAGCTATTCCGGCATCAGGAGAAGCGAGATTATAGGGACTTCTTTATTGGCTTGGCAAGCCCCTCGGTCAATTTTTTGTTTCGAGATGGTAGCGGGTCACGCGGTCCACTTCGTTCTTCGAGCCGAGGAACACCGCGACGCGCTCATGCAGGCTCTTCGGCTGAATATCGAGAATGCGTTTCTCGCCATTGGTCGCGGCGCCGCCTGCCTGTTCGACGATAAACGCCATCGGGTTCGCTTCGTACATCAGACGCAGCTTGCCCGGCTTGTCCGGCGTGCGCTTGTCGGCCGGGTACATGAAGATGCCGCCGCGGTTCAGGATACGATGCACGTCCGCGACCATCGACGCGATCCAGCGCATATTGAAGTCGCTTTGACGCGGACCTTCCTTGCCTTGCTTCAATTCGCCGATGTACTGCTCGACGGGCGGATACCAGTGCCGCTCGTTCGACGCGTTAATCGCATATTCGCGCGTCTCGACCGGAATGCGCATGTCGCTTTGCGTAAGCACCCATGAACCGAGCTCGCGGTCGAGCGTGAAGCAGTTCACACCGTTGCCGGTGGTCAGTACCAGCACCGTTTGCGGCCCATACACCGCGTAACCCGCGGCGACCTGCTGCGTGCCCGGCTGCAGGAACGACTGCTCGGTAGGCTGCTGGCCGTCCGGGCAGCGCAGCACTGAAAAGATGGTGCCGATCGACACGTTCACGTCGATGTTCGACGAGCCGTCGAGCGGATCGAACACGAGGAGATATTCGCCCTTCGGATAGTTCGCGGGAATAGGGAAGAACTGCTCCATTTCCTCCGATGCCATGCCTGCCAGGTTGCCGCCCCATTCATTCGCTTCGAGCAGGATCTCGTTTGACAGAATATCGAGCTTCTTCTGTACTTCGCCCTGCACGTTCTCGCTGCCCGCGGTGCCGAGCGCATCGCCCAACGCGCCCTTGCTGACGTGATAGCTGATCGCCTTGCATGCCCGCGCGACAACTTCGATCAAAAGGCGCAGATCGGCCGGCAGGTTATTGGTTTCCCGCTGCTGCTCGATCAGGTACTTCGTGAGAGTGGTACGACGTTGCAAGGACATTGCTGTACTCCAGGAGGCTTGAGGAATATCCGGATTTTAACCGCTCGGTGTGTCTGCCCCGTGCTTTTGCTGTGGGCGGAGAGATGAAAAACGCGCGCGACGCGGCCAGTGAGCAGCAACGAGCATAACCGGCGGCCAAAGCACAACCCAAACCACAACCGGCGGTCAGCCTTTGCGCCGGACCTTGCCCGCCGTGGCGCTGCCGCTCACGCTCGCTGCGAGCGCCGCGGCGCGCGCATGTTCCGCGGAAACCTTGGGGAGCTTCGGGCGATCGGCCTTCGGCATGGGTTCGATCTCGCGTTCGATCTGCGCGCCCGCCGCAGCCGTGGCGACGCGCAGGTCGTAGGCGATTTGCAGATTGAGCCAGAACTGCGCGCTCGCGCCGAAGTAGCGCTCGAGCCGCAGCGCGGTGTCAGCCGAGATCGCGCGCTTGCCACGCACCACGTCGTTGATGCGCGGCGCCGGTACGCGCAACGCAAGCGCGAGCGCATTGACGGACATGCCGAGCGGTTCGAGGAATTCGCTGCGCAAAATCTCCCCCGGATGGATTTCCTCGATGCTGTCTCCGGTGTCGATGCCGGAGAAATCGGTGCTGGCCAGATCGGAGCGTTTGATGACCATGTCGGTCTCCCAATAATCAGTGATAGTCGACAATCTCAACATTCAGCGCCTCGCCGTCGATAAAGTGAAAACAGATGCGCCATTGCGCATTGATCCGGATGCTCCACTGCCCGCTGCGCTGCCCCTGCAATGCTTCGAGCCGGTTGCCGGGCGGCGCATGCAAACTATGGACGGTGTCCGCGGCGTCGATCATCAGCAGCTTGCGGTACGCGAGCGCCTGGATATGACGCGGCAGCGCATGCACGAACCTGCCCTGAAAAATTCTTGCCGTAGCCTTGTCGCCAAATGTCGTGATCATGGGAATGATATAACGCATCGCGTTAAACGTAAACCGTTAATTGAATGCGTTTACTTTCCCTCAATGCGGCGCTTAAGAACAGTCGGCCAAATGGCTAACGTCGACGTGAACCTGCCACCGGGTCGTCGCAACACAAGGGCGAAAAAAAGCCGGCAACGCGTGCCGGCTTTCGGGGTTGAGAACCGCTCAAACGCGCATCATGCGAGCGCCTTCTCGACGATTTCGCGCACGTCGCGCGACTTCACTTGCGACGCCACTTTCTCCAGCGCCGCACGCATGCCATCGCGCAGCGTCGGCGTGAAGCGGCGCCACAATTCGAGCGAGCGTGCGAGGCGGGCGGCCACTTGCGGATTAATTGCGTCGAGCGCGATCACCTGGTCGGCCCAGAACGCGTAGCCCGAGCCGTCTTGCGCATGGAACTGCGCGGGGTTGGCCGCGCAGAAGCTGAAGATCAGCGAGCGCGCGCGGTTCGGATTTTTCAGATTGAAGGCCGGATGCGTCATCAGCTTGCGCACGATTTCGATCACCGGCCGCTGCGCACTGCCGCGCTGCGTGGCCTGCAACGCAAACCACTTGTCGATCACGAGCGGCTCTTTCTCGAAACGCCGGTAGAAGTCGTCGAGCGCATGCTGCGCCTCGGCGCTGCCGCCATTGGCCGCTGCGGCGTTGAGCAGCGCGGACAACGCCGCGGCGCGGTCGGTCATGTTGTTCGCGGCC
Source organism: Paraburkholderia sp. OAS925 (assembly GCF_040543975.1). Lineage (NCBI taxonomy): Bacteria > Pseudomonadati > Pseudomonadota > Betaproteobacteria > Burkholderiales > Burkholderiaceae > Paraburkholderia > Paraburkholderia sp. OAS925. Next base: position 3,638,751 of record NZ_JBEUNO010000001.1, on the reverse strand, counting down.
TCGTATTGCGCCGACGCGAGCCGCACGGCTTCGGCCGGATCGTCGAGCTCGGTCAGATACGAGAGCGCGAGATTCTTCAGAGCGCGATGTCCGGCCGCGGCCGGCGTGGCTACGTACGGACCCGCCGTGCGATGCTTCTCGTAAATGCTCAGCCATTCGCCCTTGAGCGCATTCGCGAGACGCTTGCGCACGAACTGCCGCGCCGCATGCACGGCCGCCGGATTCGACTCCGTCATCTGCTCGGCCAGATAGGCCTCCGACGGCAGCATCAGCGCGAGTTCGCGGAACGCCGGCGACAGCGATTCGTCCGTGAGCACGCGCGCGAACGCGGCGACCACCGAGTCGTCGAGTTGCAGTTGCGCGCCGTTCGCCGCCTGGCCGGCGAGCGTCAGCAACTCGCGCGTGGCAAGGCGTTGGCCGGCTTCCCAGCGGTTGAACGGATCGCTGTCGTGCGCGAGCAGGAACGCGAGCTGTTCGGCCGGATAATCGTATTCGACGATCACCGGCGCCGAGAAATTACGCAGCAGCGACGGCAACGGTTCGTCTTCGACATTGACGAACGTGAACGTCTGCTCGGTCTGCGTCAATTCGAGCACGCGCGTGGTCGAGTCGGAAGCGCGCGCTTCGCCTTCGAGTTGCAGCGGCAGATCGTTGCCGTCCTTGCCGATCAGGCCGATGGCGAACGGAATCAGCAGTGGTCCCTTCTGCGTTTCGCGCGCGGCCGGCGCGGCGTCGCCATAACCCTGCGTGAGCGTCACGCTGTAGCGGCGCGCCGCCGCGTCGTAACGGGTGCGCACCGACACGCGCGGCGTGCCCGCCTGGCTGTACCAGCGCTCGAACTGCGCGAGGTCGCGGCCGTTCGCGTCGGCGAGCGCATGACGGAAATCGTCGCACGTCACGGCCTGGCCGTCGTGACGCTTGAAGTACAGGTCCATGCCCTTGCGAAAACCGTCGCGGCCGAACAGCGTCTGATACATCCGCACGACTTCCGAGCCTTTTTCGTAGACGGTCATCGTGTAGAAGTTGTTGATCTCGACGTAGCTCTCCGGGCGCACCGGGTGAGCCATCGGGCCGGCGTCTTCGGCGAACTGCATCTGGCGCAGCACGCGCACGTCTTCGATGCGCTTCGTCGCGCGCGCCGCTTCGTCGCCGCTGCTGGTCAGTCCGGCGGCCATGTCGGCGGAGAATTCCTGATCGCGGAACACGGTCAGCCCTTCCTTCAGGCTCAATTGGAACCAGTCGCGGCAGGTCACGCGGTTGCCGGTCCAGTTATGGAAATACTCGTGGCCGACCACCGCCTCGATGTTCGCGAAGTCCGTGTCGGTCGCCGTTTCCGGGTTCGCCAGCACGTACTTCGTGTTGAAGATATTGAGCCCCTTGTTTTCCATCGCGCCCATGTTGAAGTCGCTCACCGCGACGATCATGAAGCGGTCGAGATCGAGTTCGAGGCCGAAGCGCTGTTCGTCCCAGCGGATCGAATTGATCAGCGAATCCATCGCGTGACGGGTCTTGTCGAGATCGTGCGGCTCGACCCACACCTGCAGCAGCTTTTCCTTGCCCGAGCCGGTTTTCAGACGCTCTTCGAGCGCAACGAGCTTGCCGGCGACAAGCGCGAACAGATAGCTCGGCTTCCTGAACGGATCTTCCCAGCGCGCGAAATGACGGCCGTCCGGCAGATCGCCTTCCTCGAGCAGATTGCCGTTCGACAGCAGCACCGGATAATCGGCCTTGCTGGCTCGCAGCATGACCCTGTAGGTCGACATCACGTCCGGCCGGTCGAGGAAATAGGTGATGCGCCGAAAGCCCTCGGCCTCGCACTGCGTGAAGAAGTTTCCGCTCGACACATACAGGCCCGAGAGCGTCGTATTCGCCGCCGGATTGCAGATGCTGGTGAGCGTGAGCTCGAAGCTGTCGGGCACGTTGTCGAGCACCAGCCCGTGCTCGTGCGGATGCGCGTTGGCGAACGGCTGACCGTCGAGCGTCGCGCCGACGAACTCCAGTTGTTCGCCCATCAGTTCGAGATGCGGCGCGCGCGCGGCGTCCGGGTTGCGGCGCACGCGCATCGTGTTCTTTACGACCGTGCGTTCGGGCAGCAGATCGAACTCGAGCGCGACGGTGTCGATCAGAAAAGCGGGCGGCGCATAATCGGCGCGGCGGATCACATTGGGCGTTGCGGTATCGGCCATGGCGTTCTGTAGTGATGGGACTCGAGCGGCCGGCGCACGAAGACGCGCGAGCCGGGCTTGTCGAGCCATTGTACAAAGCCTCGGGCAATCGTGCGGCGCGCGCTTTTCAGATAGCCGTTCGGCCGATGCGCGCTCGGACGCCCGCACCGCTCTTGCTCACGCTCAAGCTCCTGCGGCGTGGGAGCGGAAGGGAGCGGAACGGCGCGGCGCGATCGACGGTCATACGTACAATCAAAGACGAACGAACAGAAACGCTTCACGAGGTAGACCATGACAACGAATATCTGGACGCGCCGGGCCATGCTGCTGCTCGCGGCACTGAGCGTGCTGCTGTCCGGCTGCACGACCTACGTGACCACGCAGGTCACCGCGTTCTCCGACTGGAGCGGCGGCGACGCGGCCCGCACCTACGCGTTCACACGCGAGCCCGACCAGCGGAACAATCTCGAGCTGACCACCTATGAGCGCATCATCGCCAACGAACTCGCCACGCATGCGTTCCGCCAGGTTGACGGCAACGACGCGCGCTATCTCGTCGGGCTCTCGTATGGAATCCGCTCGGACATGGTGACGGTGGCCGAGCCGGTCTACTACAACCCGTGGCCGGCGCCTTACTGGGGCTGGGGCCGTCCGTACGATCCGTGGGGGCCGTGGGGTCCGTTTCCCGCAGGCTACGTGAACCAGAGCTATCCGATCTTCACGCATCTGCTCGGCGTGCGGATCACCGAGCGCGCGACGGGCAAGGAGGTCTACAACGTGACCGCGCGCAACTCGGGCGGCGAGTCGTCGCTGGTGAGGGCCATGCCGTATCTGGCGCGCAGTGCGCTTGCCGACTTCCCGCTCGGCAACGGCGTCGTGCGTACGGTGAAGATTCCGCTTGGCAACAGCGCCGGTGCTTCCAACGAAACGGCGGTGCCGGCTGCCGCCGCGTCCCCGGCTGCAGCGTCGGGCGCGAAAGCCGTGCAATGACCGCGACGCAACCGCAAGCGCGATAAAAGCGTGACAAGAGCGCGATCCGGCAAATGCCGGCATCGCGCACCTTCGTCAGAGCCCGCCGCCGAACAGCGCCATCGTTCCGAGAACCACGAACAGCACGGCGGCGATGCCGTGCACGATCCCGGTCGGCAGACGGTGCGCGAAGCGGTCGCCGAGCAGGATCGCCGGGACGTTGGCGATCATCATGCCGAGCGTGGTGCCCGCCACCACGCCGAAGAAGTCGTGAAAGCGCGCGGCGAGCGCAACCGTCGCGATCTGCGTCTTGTCGCCCATTTCCGCGAGGAAGAAGGCCACGACAGTCGCGCCGAACACGCCAAGATGCGTGCGGTTCGTGTTGGCTTCTTCGTCGTCGAGCTTGTCGGGCACGAGAATCCACAAACCCATGCCGATGAATGAAATGGCCAACGCCCAGCGCATGATGGCCGGCGTGAGCAGCGAGCCGAGCCACGCGCCGAGCGCGCCTGCGCCCGCGTGATTGACGAGCGTCGCGACCAGCACGCCGAGGATGATCGGCATCGGCTTGCGATAACGCGCGGCGAGCACGAGCGACAGCAGCTGCGTCTTGTCGCCGATTTCGGCGAGCGCGACCGCTCCGGTGGAAATGAGGAAAGCGTGGAACACGTGGGTTGGAATCCGCGGGCCGGGAAATGAACGAGCGACGACCCACGACACGCCGGGCCCAATTGCGGCGGGGTGTGGGTCATCGGTCTCGCCAGGCCAGAGGCTGCGGCTGCCACGGCCATGACGGCCAAGTCTGTTGACAGGCGCCCCCGCGAGCGCACGTTGTTGCGAGCCCGGCTAGATGCCGGGCGAACGTGGCGCGGGGCGGCTACTCCCCAATGAGGGACGGATTATAGCAGGCGTCGCCGCGCGACCGTTCTGCCGGGAGCAGAATTCGCGTGAAATCGGATCGCATGTATTCGACTGCAACAGTCGTCGCAGAAAGTTAATTGAAAGCATTCGCGGGATCCTCTTTGCGAACGCGACCACTGACAGTCGAATTCCCAAAAACCTACAGATGTAGGGATATTCCCAGGCCCAGATGGGAAATTTCTGCAAATCGCCATAGCGCTCAAATTAGCGTCGTAAACGCGAGACGGATACAGATGGATACGTCTTTTGTGGCTGATTTAATTCAGAATATTCAGTATGATTCCGGCGACTAAGGAAGCCTGAGCCAAACTACACGGCCAATCGTCAATGGCCTAAATAATCGGGCCAAAGTGCCGTTAATTCGCTGAACCCTACAAAAGAAGTCTGGATTGTCCCCCGGCTGGAAATTGCCGGTCCGCGCGGCGCGCATACGCTGTGACGGCTGCGTATTCCGTCAGGCGCTTCAGCCTCTCCTTGCTTCAACGCGCGAACACCGATATGCCCGATCCGCACTGGACCATTCCGGTCGCTCGCTGGTCTAGCTGGCCTGCTGCCACCACCGCCGCACCCGACATCGGTTTTATCGAACCGATCGTGCGGCGGCGTCTCAGCACGCTCTCGAAAGCCGCGCTGAAGGTGGCGCACGATTGCGTCGGGGCCGACGAGGCGCGCGTCGTCTTCGCGTCGCGGCACGGCGAACTGCGCCGCACCACGGAGATTCTGCGCGCCATCAGTTCCGGCGAGCCGGTGTCGCCGACGGCCTTTAGCCTCTCGGTGCTCAATGCGATGACGGGCGTGTTCGGCATCGCGCGCGGCGACCGCTCGGCGGCGAGCGCCATTTCGGCGGGCCCGGAAACGCTCGGTTATGCGCTGCTCGAGGCGTATGCGCAACACGCAACGCAATTGGCGTCACCGGTCCTGCTGGTCTACGCCGACGAACCGGCCGACCCCGCATACGGAACGATCGACGATGAAGTGCAGGGCGGCGCGATCGCGCTGCTCTTGAGTAACGAAACGGCGCTCGGCCATCTGGTCTGTACACAGTCCGCGTCGCCGCGCCTGCACGATTCGGAGCCCGCAGCAACCCGCTTCGCCACGCAAAGCCAGGCGCTGCTGCATTGTCTTGAAACCGGCGAGCCCGCGGCCTGGCAAGGCGCCGGCGTCCTTTGGCAGTGGGAGTGGCATGACCGCGCGGCTTGACTACACGTGGCGATTCTTCGCCACGGGCATGGCTTTCGTCGTGTTCGGCATCTGCGGCGTGCTGTTTTCGGTGCTGGTGTTTCCGCTCGCGTGGCTGTGGCCGCATCGTGCGTCGCGGCAGTTCGCGGTGACGAGCATCATCCACTGGTTTTTCCGCGCGCTCGTCGGCGCGTTGCAGCTGATCGGCGTGATGAAGCTCGAAGTGTCGGGCGGCGAGGCGCTGCGCGCGCGCGGTCCGTCGATCGTGGTGGCCAACCACCCGACCTACCTCGACGTGATGGTGCTGCTTTCGCTCACGCCGCACGCATGCTGCGTCGTGAAAAACGCGCATTGGAGCAACCCGTGTTTCTGGGGCATCGTGCGTTCGGCGGAATACGTGAGCAACGCCGATCCCGCGGAGCTCGTCGAAGCAGGCGCAAGGCAGCTCGCGGCAGGCTATACGATGATCATTTTTCCCGAAGGCACGCGCAGTCCCGCGCGCAACCGGCTGCATGCGTTTTCGCGCGGCTTCGCGCACATGGCGCTGAAGGTGGACGCGCCGATCGTGCCGGTGCTGATGGATTGCGATCCGCCCGCGTTCACGAAACAGATGCGCTGGTACGACGTGCCGGCGCGAGCGTTCCGCATGCGCGTGAACGTGCTGGAGCCGCTCGGCGTCGAGCGGCTCGCGGCAGACGACACAACACCGGCTCTCGCTGCGCGCAGCGTGACGAGCGCCGTCGAAGCACACATTACCCGGCACCTGTTCGATTATGGATTCTTTAAAACTGGAAATTAAGCAGCTTCTGATCGAGGCACTCGATCTGGAAGACCTGAGCCCCGCCGATATCGACGACGATGCACCGTTGTTCGATACCGACGGTATCGGTCTCGATTCGATCGACGCACTGGAAATCGGCATCGTGCTGCGCAAACAATATCAATTGACCATTGCGGCAAACGACGACCGCACGCGCGAGCACTTTCGCTCCATCAGCACGCTGGCCGCGCTGGTGGCAAGTCAGCGCGAAGCGGCGCACGCCGCGAACGAAACCAACAGCAAAGGGGAATGACCGTGTCCGAGGCAGAGATTCTTGAACGCATCCGCGCCATCTTTAAAGAGAACTTCGCAATCGAGCCCGAGCGCGTGACACCCGACGCGCATCTGTTCGAAGACCTCGATCTGGACAGCATCGACGCGGTCGATCTCGCGATCAAGCTCCAGGAAATGACCGGGCGCCGCATCAAGCCGGAAGAGTTCAAATCGGTGCGCACGGTCGGCGACGTGATCGGCGCGGTCGAATCGCTGCTGGCGGCTCAAGGCTGATGCCGGCAGTGCGTTCGCGCACACGGGCGGCCGATCAGCCCGCCGCAAGCGCTTCGTCCGCGGCTGAACGCCATTGGCTGAAGGCGGTCGTGCAAGTGCTGGTGAAGCTCGCGTATCCCGCGTTGATTCTGTGCGCGTGGCGTTGGGACACGCCGCGTTACGTCGGCTGCATGCTGTTTGCGATTCTGTGGCTGCAGCGCTGGGCAGGCAGCGGTCCGGTCGCGACTTCGCTGCGGCGTCTTTCCGCCATCGACTGGACCGTGGTCGGCTTGCTGAGCTGCGCGTCGGCGGCCATCGTGCTCACCAACAGCGAGCTGCTGTTGCGCCTCTATCCGTCGCTCGTCAATCTCGGGCTCCTGATCGCGTTCGGCGCGACGCTCGTGCGCGGTCCGTCGATGGTCGAAAAATTTGCGCGCCTCGGCAAGCCCGACTTGCCGCCGGGCGCAGTGCGCCACACGCGGCGCGTCACTCAGGTGTGGTGTGTGTTCTTTCTACTGAACGGTGCTTTTTCCGCGTATACCGCGCTCTACTGGAGCCGCGCAAGCTGGTCGCTGTATAACGGCGCGATTGCCTATCTGCTGATCGGTGTGCTGCTGATCGCCGAGGTCGTGTGGCGCTATCTCGTCGTGCTGCCGCGAGCCGCGCGTTCGGAGGCGGCGTGATGATCGCGTTGCACGACCTGTTGTCCATTCCGCTCGATGCCGCCGCTTCACGCGTTGCCGTTTGCCGCGATCGCACGGCGCTGCTCGATCGCGCCGCGTTTCGCGCGCGCGTCGCGGCGCTCGTTGCGCTGGTGCAATCGCAAGCGGCGCAACGCTATGCACTGTGTATCGACGATCCGTTCGATTTCGCGTGCGCGTTGTTCGCGCTCTTCGCGTGCGGCAAGGAGCCGGTGATTCCGGCGAACGCGACGCCCGGCTATCTTGCCGATCTCGCCGACGCGTACGACGTCGTGCTGACCGACGCGACGCTGCAGTTGCATGCGCAAGCCGATGCGCAAGCCGAGGCAGCCGCGTCCGCGCTCGACAAAAACATCGACCCCCAAGCGCCGCTCACGCTCTACACCTCGGGCAGCAGCGGCCGTCCGAAGCCGATCCGCAAAACGCTCGCGCAGTTCAACGCCGAAGTGCACACGCTCGAGAAGCAGTGGGGCGCGCTCGTCGGCGACGCAACCATGCTCGCGAGCGTGCCGCATCACCATATCTACGGTCTGCTGTTTCGCGTGATGTGGCCGCTTGCCGCCGGCCGCGCATTCGATCGCGAGATCAGCATCGAACCGCTGCATCTGCAAACGCAGATCGCGCAATGCGGCGCGGCCGTGATCGTATCGACGCCCGCGCAGTTGTCGCGCTGGCCCGCGCTGCCAGGCTTCGCCGCATTGACGCCCGCGCCGCGCGCGGTTTTTTCGTCGGGCGGTCCGCTCGCGCTCGAAGCCGCGCAGCAATATGCGGCGGCTTACGGCGCCGCGCCGCTCGAAATCTACGGCAGCACGGAAACGGGCGGCATTGCATGGCGTCGTCAGGACGAGACCGATGCATGGCAAGCGACGACCGGCATCGAAGTGCGTTGCGACGAAGACGGTGCGCTCAACGTGCGCTCGCCGCATCTCGACCATAGCGGCTGGCATCGCACCGACGACAAGATCACGTTCGACGCGCAAGGCCGTTTCCGTTTGCAGGGCCGTCTCGATCGCGTGCTGAAGCTCGACGGCAAGCGTGTGTCGCTGCCGGAACTCGAAGCGCGTCTCGCGCTGCATCCGTATGTGATGCAAGCGGCAATTGCGCCGCTCGAAGGCGGCGCGCGTGAGCGCGTCGGCGCGGTCGTCGCGTTGACGGGAGCGGGCAACGACGCGTTGCGCGACGAAGGCCGCGTGGTCCTCGCGCAAAACCTGCGCCGCCATCTCGCCGATTACTTCGACGCGGTCGTGTTGCCGCGCCATTGGCGCTTTCGTCTCGCGTTGCCGTTCGACGCACGCGGCAAGCTGCCGGTGTCCGCGGTTGCTGCGGCGTTCGAGCCGCGCGCCGAAGGTTTCGAGCTGCTTGCCGAAGCGCGCGCCGGCGACACGCTGCACTACGAACTGCGCGTGCCGCCCACGCTGATTCATTTCGCCGGCCATTTTCCCGGACTGCCGATTCTGCCGGGCGTCGTGCAAGTCGATTGGGCGGTGCGTCTGGCCGCCGAACAACTGCCGTGCGCGCACAGCGTCGCGTCCGTCGACCGGTTGAAGTTCATGGCGCCGGTGTCGCCGGGCTCGGTGTTGAAGCTGACGCTCGCGCACGATAGCGCGCGTCAGCGCGTGCAGTTTGCGTACCGCGTGAACGAGCGCGATTGCGCATCGGGCGTGATCGTTTATCGGGAGAGCGCGTGATGAATTTCGCTCCCTGCATCGTGATCCCGATCTACAACCACAAGGACGCGATCGGCGCGACCGTCGCGCATCTCGCGGTGCACGGCTTGCCGATTTTCATCGTCGACGACGGTAGCGACGAAGCCACTCAACAGGTGCTCGCCGAGCTTGCGCAGCAATACGTGCAGCAAGTCTCGCTGCTGCGTCTGCCGGTCAACGGCGGCAAAGGCGCGGCGGTGATGGCGGGCCTGGGCGCCGCGCGCGACGCGAAGTACACGCACGCGTTGCAGATCGACGCGGACGGCCAGCACGACGCCAATGACGTGCCGCGTTTCATCGAAGCCGCGCGCGCCGAACCCGGCGCAGTCATTCTGGGCCGTCCGGTGTATGACGAGAGCGTGCCGAAAGCGCGACTCTACGGCCGTTATCTGACGCATGTGTGGGTGTGGATCGAAACGCTGTCGCTCACCATCCGCGATTCGATGTGCGGCTTTCGCCTCTATCCGCTTGCGCTCGCGTGCGAGTTGATCGACAGCGTGCAGTTACCCACGCGGATGGACTTCGACATCGAGATTCTGGTGCGCCTGTATTGGCGGCGCGCCGCGTTTCGCGCGATTCCCACGCGCGTCACGTATGCGAGCGACGGCGTCTCGCATTTCGACGTGCTGTGGGACAACGTGCGCATCAGCCGCAGTCATACGCGGCTCGTGTGCGGCATGCTGCTGCGTCTGCCGATGCTCGTCGCGCACAAGTTCATGCCGCGCCGCGCCGTGCTCGCGGACGTGCAAAGCGAGGCGAACGCGCAGGACTGGTGGCGTATCGCCGAGCGCGGCAGTCATCTCGGCATGTCGTTGCTCGCGCTTAGTTGCAAACTGTTCGGCCGACGTTTCACCGCGCTATGGCTGCATCCGATCGTCGCGTATTTTCTGCTGACGGGACGTGCCGCGCGCGAGGCCTCGGCCAATTACTTCACGCGTTTGCGTGAGGCCGCGCCGCATGGCGAGACGCCGCGACCCGGCTGGCTGTCCGCGTATCGACACATGCTGGCGTTCGCGCAATCGGGCTTCGACAAGCTCGCCGCGTGGTCCGGCCGCGTCAACAATGCCGACGTCAAGTTCGAAGATCCTTCGGCTTTCGAAGCATTGGTCGCGAGCGGCAAGGGCGCGCTCGTGATCGGCGCGCATCTCGGCAATCTGGAGATGACGCGTGCGCTCGCCGCGCAGGGCGCCTACGCGAAAGTCACGGCCGTCGTCTACACGGAACATGCGCGGCGCTTCAATAGCGTGCTCGCGTCGGCGAACAGCGAGTTCGCGCGTCATCTGCTCGAAGTCGCGGACTTCGGGCCCTGAAACGGCGATGCTGATGCAGCAGCGTGTCGACGCCGGCGAACTGCTCGTGATCGTCGGCGACCGCGTGCCCGCGCACGAAGCGGGCCGCACCACCCAGGCGCGCTTTCTCGGCGCCGATGCGCCCTTCGCGCAGGGCCCCTACGTGCTCGCGCATGCGCTCGGCTGTCCCGTGTATCTCTTCTTCTGCCTGAAAGAGCAGGGCGGTTATCGTCTTTACTTCGAGCCGTTCGCGGAGCGCATCGAGTTGCCGCGGCGCGAACGCACGCAGCATCTCGCGGCGTGGGCGCAGCGTTATGCCGCGCGTCTCGAACATTATTGCCGCAAGGCACCTTATCAATGGTTCAACTTCTTCGATTTCTGGGCCAGCCCCAAGCGAGGCGCGAATGGCCGAACATGATCTGATCGACGCGCCGGATGCCGGCGTGCAAGCGGTTTCAAATCGCGGCGGCAACGCGGCTCCGGTGGTGATCGGCGCACGCAAGCTGACTATCGAGGACGTCGTCGCGATCGCGCAGCATCGCGCGCCGGTCGCATTGAATACGGACCCCGAGTGGCGCGCGCGCATTCAACGCGGCGCGGATTTCCTGCGCCGCCATCTCGCGGCGGGCGCGACGGTCTACGGCGTCAACACCGGTTACGGCGACGCCTGCGTGGTCGATGTGCCGATGGAACTCGTCGAAGCCTTGCCGCTGCAACTCACGCGTTATCACGGCTGCGGCATGGGCCGCTATCTCGACGACGGCGAGACGCTTGCCGTCATCGCCGCGCGTCTGAACTCGCTCGCGTATGGTTTTTCGGGCGTGCGCCCCGTGCTGCTCGAACGTCTCGCGGACCTCGTCAATCATCGCGTGCTGCCGCGTATTCCGGCCGAAGGATCGGTCGGCGCGAGCGGCGATCTCACGCCGCTTTCATATGTCGCCGCCGCACTCGCGGGCGAACGCGAAGTCATGTTCGAAGGACGTCTGCGCGACGTGCGCGAAGTGTGGAGCGAACTCGGACACACGCCGCTCACGCTCGCGCCCAAGGAAGGCCTCGCGCTGATGAACGGCACGGCAGTCATGACCGGACTCGCGTGTCTCGCGTTCGCGCGCGCGGATCATCTGACGCGGCTCGCCGCGCGCCTGACCGCGCTGTGCACCGTCGCGCTCGACGGCCGCGCCGCGCATTTCGACGCGACGCTCTTCGAAGTGAAGCCGCATGCGGGCCAGGCCGAAGCCGCCGCCTGGATTCGCGCCGATCTCGAAGGACGCGACGATACGCCGGGTCATCGCTTGCAGGACCGCTATTCGATTCGCTGCGCGCCGCATGTGATCGGCGTCGGGCGCGATGCGCTGAGCTGGGTGCGCCGCGACATCGAAAACGAATTGAACAGCGCGAACGACAACCCGCTGATCGACCCCGACAACGAACGTGTTTTGCATGGCGGCAACTTCTACGGCGGCCATATTGCGTTCGCGATGGACTCGCTGAAAGTGGCCGTCGCGAATCTCGCCGACCTGATGGACCGGCAACTGGCGCTGCTCGTCGACGTGAACTTCAACAACGGTTTGCCGCGCAACCTGAGCGGCGCAGCGCCCGCGCGTGCGGCCATCAATCACGGCTTCAAGGCCGTGCAGATTTCGTCGTCCGCGTGGACGGCGGAGGCGCTGAAGAACACGATGCCCGCCAGCGTGTTTTCGCGTTCGACCGAAGCTCACAATCAGGACAAGGTCAGCATGGGCACGATCGCCGCGCGCGACTGCCTGCGTGTGCTCGAATTGACCGAGCAGGTCGCGGCCGCGCATACGCTTGCCACCGTGCAGGCGGCGCAGTTGCGCCTGCGAATCGACAGTGCGACGCCGGTGCCCGCGCCGTTGCAAACGTTCGTGGAAAACGTCGGCGCACAATCGCCTTTCGTCGACGAAGACCGCGCGCTCGAATCCGACCTGCGCGCACTGACCGCGCGCATCGCCGCATGCGAGTTGCTGCACGACTATCGCGGAGGCTCAGAAGCATGAGCGCCGCCCGCAAGGTATTGAGCGCGAGCGCGACGGTCGAAGTGCCGTTTCACGACGTCGACGCGATGAACGTGTGCTGGCACGGCCATTATCTGAAGTACTTCGAGATCGGCCGTGCGGCGCTGTTGCGCGCGTTCGATTACGACTACCGCGAAATGCAGGCGTCGGGTTATCTGTGGCCGATTGTCGAAGCGCACTTGAAGTACGTGCGTCCGGCAACCTACGGCCAGAAACTCGACGTGCGCGCGCAACTGCTCGAACACGAAAACCGCCTGAAAATAGGCTATGAAATCGTCGATTGCGCGTCGGGCGCGCGGCTCACGAAGGGCTACACGATTCAGGTGGCTGTCGATGCCGCGACGCAGGAATTGCAATTCGTGTCGCCGCCCGTCGTGTTCGAAAAACTGGAGCGCGTATGGGCAGCATGAATTGCTACGGGCGACTAAGCAAAGCGCTATGCAACGCGCTATGCGCTCTCGCGCTTTCGGGCGCATTCAGCGTGGCCGCATCGCCGGCTTCGGCAGCATCCGCGGACGGCAACCCCGCACTCGTCTCGCAGATCGCATCGCACCTTGCCGCGGCCAAGGGCGTGCGCGCGCAGTTCACGCAGACGCAGACACTCGCCGCGATGAAGCAGCCGCTCGTCAGCACGGGCTCGCTGCTGTTCGTGCGCGAGCGCGGCGTGATCTGGCAAATCGCGACGCCGTACAAAGCCACGTATGTGATTACCGATGCAGGCGTCGCCGAAGTCAACGCCAACGGTCAGCGTGTCACCGCGCACAGCGCGCAGGGCACGCGCGGCGTCGCGCAAGTCTCGAAGATGATGCGCGCGATGCTCGGCGGCGATCTGTCCGCACTGTATTCGCAATTCGACGTAGAGGCCGAAGGCAGCCCCACGCACTGGCGCATGCAGCTCACGCCGAACCAGCCGCAAATCGCGCAGTCCATCAAAGGCTTGCAGATGAGCGGCGGCGATTATCTGCAGAACCTGCGCATTGCGCTTGCCAACGGCGATACGACGCAACTCGAGTTCAGTAAAAGCGAGGCGGTGAGCGAACTCGCGCCGGCCGAACGCAGCCTGTTCGGGACGCCGTAATGGATTTGCTGCGACACAGATCCGCGAGACAGACATGGGGCGTGCGCGCCGCGTGGCTCGCGCTCGCGCTCGTCGCAGCGCTGTATTGCGGCTGGCGTTTCGCGGGACCGTCACCGTTGCAGACCAATTTGCTCGCGCTGTTGCCCGCGACCGAAGCGGACCCCGTCGCGGAAAAAGCCGTCGATATGCTCGCGAGCGCGCTCGGCGACCGCACCGTTTTTCTCGTCACGAGTCACGACGACGCGCACGCGAAAGCGGCGGCGAAACAGCTCGGCGCATCGCTGCGGACAAGCGGCGCATTCGCTTCGGTGACGGCGGAATTGCCGCCGTTCGATCTGTCGCAAATCGCGGCGTTGTACATGCCGTATCGCTTCGGCTTGCTGACGCCTGCCGATCGTGCGGCAATCGCCGGCGGGAACGCAGCGGATTCGACGCTGCGCGATGCGCTGGCTCAGCGCATCTACAGTCCGCTGCGCGGCGGACTCACCACGTCGCTATCGGACGACCCGTTCGGCTGGCTCGAACATTGGCTCGGCAATCTGCCGCTTGCCACGTCGAACCTCGAACTCGAGGACGGTCTGCTCGTCTCGCATCGAGGCAATGCGACAAGCGTGCTGATCGTCGCGACGCTGCCCGGCTCGGCCTATGAAACGAAGACGCAGCACGCGGTGCTCGGCGCGTTGGCGCAAGGCGAAAGCGCGCTGAAGCACGCGTTCCCCGACGTGTCGGTGGCGCGCACCGGCGCCGTGTTCTACGCCGAATCGGCGCGCAGCGCATCGGAGCGCGAAGTGCACGCGATCGGCATTGCGTCGCTCGTCGGCATTGCGTTGCTGATGATGTGGGTCTTCCGCTCGCCGCGCCTGCTGCTGCTCGGTTTCGTCTCGACCGCGCTCGGCATTGTCTGCGCGCTTGCGGTCACGTTGCTCGTATTCGGCAAGCTGCATCTGCTGACGCTCGTGTTCGGCGCGAGCCTGATCGGCGAAGCCGTCGATTATTCGATTCAGTATTTCGTCGTCTATCTCGGCGCGGGGCGAGACTGGGATGCGCGGCGCGGCGCACGCGCGGTGCGTCCCGCGTTGAGCGTCGCGCTGGCCACAAGCCTGCTCGGCTACGCGATCCTGACATGGGTGCCGTTTCCCGCGCTCAAGCAGATCGCGTGCTTTGCAATGGCGGGCATCGTGACGGCGTTCGCTTCGGTGATGTGGCTGTTGCCGGCGTTGCTGCCGCACGCGCCGAAGCGCAGCCCGCGGCGTCTGTTCGAACGCGCCGCGCGCCTGCTCGGCGTGTGGCATCGCATGATCGGCGGCAAGCGCGCGTGGTTCGTCGCCGCGCTGCTGCTGATTGCCGCAATTCCTGGCTGGCTGCGCCTCACGAGCGACGACGACATCCATCTGCTGATCCAGCGCGATGCGTCGCTGGTCGCGCAGGAAGACAAGGTGCGCGAAGCGGTCGGCGTGGATAACAGCGCGCAGTTTTTCGTCGTGCGCGGCGAGACGGCGGACGTCGTGTTGCAGCGGGCCGAAGCGCTCGGCGCGAAACTCGACGCGTTGAACGGCACGGCGGACAAGACGGGCGGTTATCAGTCGGTTGCGCAATTCGTGCCGTCCGCGCGTCGGCAGAATGAAGACCGTGCGTTGCTCGCGCAACATCTGTTCAACGACCCGGCCGCATTGCGCGCGACGCTGCTGCAAGCAGGCTTCAAAGACGAAGTCGCCGATGCGTGGATCGCCGCTCAAGCGAAGCCGCAAGCGCTGTTGAGTATCGACTCATGGCTCGCCGCGCCGTGGTCGCAACCGTATCGGCATTTGTGGCTCGGTCAGGTCGACGCGGCGAGCCATGCGTATGCGGCCGTCGTGATTCCGCAAGGCGTGACGCCGCGCAACGAGCCCGCGTTGATCGCCATCGCGCAGGCGCTGCCGGGTGTCGCGTTCGTCGACAAAGCCGCGAGCGTGTCGAAGCTGTTCGGCGCGTATCGCGTGGATAGCGGCTGGTGGCTCGGCGGCGCGCTGACGCTCGTTCTGGTTCTGCTGATCGTGCGTTACGCTGCGCGGCGCGCTGTGTCACCGAATGCAGGCGGCGCAGTCTCTCTGCTTGAGCGCGTGCGCGGCGGCGTCGCGGTGACGTTGCCGGTGCTGCTCGCTGTCGGCGTCACGCTCGCCGCATTCGGTTATGCGCGGGTGCCGCTGAATCTGTTCAACTGGCTTGCGCTGATGCTCGTGCTCGGCGTGGGCGCAAACTACGCGGTGTTTCTGCGCGAAGGATGCCTGCGCGCGGACGCCGATCTCGGCGCGGTGTGGACCGGCGTGCTGTTGTCGGCGGCGACCACGCTGCTGTCGTTCGGCATGCTCGGCATGAGCGCGATGCCCGCGTTGAAGAGCTTCGGCGCGACGCTCGCGCTCGGCATCGCGGTATCGGTGCTGCTTGCGCCGATCGGCATGCCATCGGAAACAAGGAGGGCCGCATGAAAGCGCCATCAGTTTATTTGCACGCGCTCGGCATGATCAACGCGCTCGGCGGCGACCTCGACAGCATCGTGCCGGCGCTCGCGGCTTGCGACGCGCGCGGCATGGCAAGCATGCACACCGGTATCGGCGACGCGTTTGTCGGCAGCGTCGTGACGCCGCTCGAACTCGCGCCGTCCGCGGATCTTGCGCGCTACGACTGCCGTAACAACCGCTTGCTGCTCGCGGCGCTTGCGCAGATCGCGCCTGCCGTCGACGCAGCGCGCGAGCGCTATGGCGCGCATCGAATCGGCGTGGTGCTCGGCACGAGCACGTCGGGCATCGAAGCGGCCGAAGCCGCGTTCGTCTATCAGGCACAAGCGGGCGCGCTGCCGTCGAGCTTCAATTACCGGCAGATGGAGATCGGCACGGCCGCGCCGTTCGCGGCCGCGGCGCTCGGGGTGAAAGGGCCGGCGTATACGATCTCGACCGCCTGCACGTCGAGCGCGAAGGCGTTCGCATCGGCGCGGCGCTTGTTGCAGTTGCAACTATGCGACGCGGTCGTGGTGGGCGGCGTCGATTCGTTATGCGAGCTCACGGTGCAAGGCTTTGCGTCGCTCGAATCGACGAGCAGCGCGCGCAGCAATCCGATGAGCCGCAATCGCTGCGGCATCAATGTCGGCGAAGGCGCAGCCGTGTTCCTGATGAGCCGCGACGAAGCGGCGGTGCGTCTTGCGGGCGTCGGCGAATCGAGCGACGCGCATCACATTTCGTCGCCCGATCCGCAAGGCGTGGGCGGCGAACTCGCGTTGCGCGAGGCGCTGGCCGATGCGGGCATTGCGCCGTCGTCTATCGGCTATGTGAATCTGCACGCCACGGCGACGCGCAAGAACGACGAGATGGAAGCGAGCCTGATGTCGCGCGTCTTTCCCGAAGGTGTCGCGACGAGCGGCACAAAGCCGCTGACCGGTCATCAACTGGGCGCCGCGGGCGCGACGGAGCTTGGCTTCGTGTGGCTCACGCTCGCGCGTCAGGACGTTGCGCTGCCGCGCCATCTGTGGGACGGCGAGGCCGACCCGGCCCTGCCCGCGCTCGACCTCGTGGAAACCGAACGTTTCTTGCCGCGCGAGGCGGCCACGCAGGGAGCCACCCGATACGCGATGAGCAACTCGTTTGCATTCGGCGGCAGCAACGTCAGCCTGATTCTTGCAGGATGAGCGCGATGAACGACACGCGAACTATCGACGAACTGCTGCAGCAACCGATCGAAGCGATCATCCCGCATCGCGGCACCATGCTGCTGATCAACGGCGTGGACGCGTTCAGCGAAGAGACGCTGACCGCGCGCGCGACCGTTCACGCCGACGCATGGTACGCCGACGCGCAAGGCGCGATGCCCGCGTGGATCGGCATCGAACTGATGGCGCAGACCATTGCCGCGCATGTCGCGCTGCTGGCCATGCGAGGCGGCGGCCGTGCGCGGCCCGGCGTGCTGCTCGGTTCACGCAGCTACAAGGCGTTGCAGCCGAGCTTCGCAGGCGGCGCACAACTGCTGGTTCACGCAACGGAACTGCTGCGCAGCGAGGAAGGCCACGGTGCGTACGAATGCACGATTCAAGACGGCGACGTGTGCTGCGCCGAAGCCGTGATCAAGGTGTTTCAGCCAGCCGATTTTCAGTCATTCATTGAGGGGAGTTTCAGTTCATGAGCCGGCGTGTTCTCGTTACCGGCGCAAGCCGCGGCATTGGCCGCGCGATTGCGTACCAGTTGGCCGCCGACGGCTTCGCGGTGTCCGTGCATTGCCGGACCGGACGCACCGAGGCCGAAGCGGTCGCAACGGGCATCGCCGCGCAGGGCGGCACCGCGCGCGTGCTGCAGTTCGACGTGCGCGAGCGCGCGGTATGCCGCGAAGTGCTCGAAGCCGATGTCGCGGCGCATGGCCCGTACTACGGCATCGTATGCAGCGCCGGCGTGACGCGCGACGCCGCGTTTCCCGCGCTCAGCGACGAAGACTGGGACATCGTGATCGAAACCGGCCTCGACTCGTTCTACAACGTCGTGCATCCGTTGACGATGCCGATGGTCCGCGCGCGCAAGGGCGGTCGCATCGTGACGATCGCGTCGGTGTCGGGCGTGATGGGCAATCGCGGCCAGGTGAACTACAGCGCGGCGAAGGCGGGTCTGATCGGCGCGACCAAGGCGCTCGCGGTCGAACTGGCGACGCGCAACATCACTGTCAATTGCGTGGCGCCCGGTCTGATCGAAACCGGCATGCTCGAAGAGATGCAGCTCGAACACGCGCTGAAGACGGTGCCGATGAACCGCGTCGGGCAGCCTGCGGAAGTCGCGTCGGTGGTCAGCTTCCTGATGTCGGATGCGGCCTCGTATGTCACGCGCCAGGTGATCGGCGTCAACGGCGGGATGATCTGATGAAGCGAGTCGTCATTACCGGCATGGGCGGCGTCACCGCGCTCGGCGATAGTTGGGACGCCATCGAAGCGCGCCTGAAAAGCGGCGTGAATGCCGTGCGGCGCATGCCCGAGTGGGACTACTTCGAATCGCTGCATACGCGGCTCGCGTGTCCGTTGCCGGGCTTCGTCGCGCCCGCGCATTATCCGCGCAAGAAAACGCGTTCGATGGGCCCTGTGTCGCTGTATTCGGTGCGCGCAAGCGAACTCGCGCTCGCCGATGCGGGCCTCGCCGACGACGCCAGCATCAAGGACGGCCGCATGGGCGTCGCCTACGGTTCGTCGTCGGGTTCGGTGCAGCCGATCCGCGCGTTCGGCACGATGCTTGAAACCGGCTCGATGAGCGACGTCACATCGAACAGCTACGTGCAGATGATGCCGCACACCACGGCCGTCAACGTGAGCCTGTTCTGGGACCTCAAGGGGCGCATCATTCCGACCTCGTGCGCGTGCGCGTCGGGCAGCCAGGCGATCGGCTACGCGTATGAAGCGATTCAGACGGGCAAGCAGACGCTGATGCTCGCGGGCGGCGCCGAAGAATTGTCGGGGCCCGCCGTCGCCGTGTTCGACACCTTGTACGCAACGAGCACGCGCAACGACGAGCCGCATCTCACGCCGCGTCCTTTCGATGCCGCACGCGACGGCCTCGTGGTCGGCGAAGGCGCGGCCACGCTCGTGCTGGAGGAATACGAACACGCGGTGGCGCGCGGCGCGCGGATTCACGCCGAGATTGTCGGCTTCGGCTGCAATTCGGACGGCGCACACATGACGCAGCCGACCGCGGAAACGATGGCGCTCGCAATGCAGCTCGCGCTGAACGACGCGCAGCTTCCGCCCGACGCAATCGGGTATGTGAACGCGCACGGCACGTCGACGGATCGCGGCGATGTCGCCGAAAGCCACGCGACCCTTCAGACCTTCGGCGAACGCATGCCGATCAGTTCGCTCAAGAGCTATGTCGGGCATACGCTCGGCGCGTGCGGCGCGCTCGAGGCGTGGTGGACCATCGAGATGATGAAGCGCAACTGGTACGCGCCCACGCTGAACCTGAACAATGTCGATCCGGCTTGCGCGCCGCTCGACTACATCGTTGGCACGGGCCGCGAGATCGACGCCGAACTCGTGATGAGCAACAACTTCGCGTTCGGCGGCATCAATACGTCGCTGATCTTCAGGCGCGTTCGATGAGTGTGAAGCTGCAACGCGTCGTGGTCACGGGCATGGGCATCGTGTCGTGCCTCGGCAATACGCTCGACGAAGTGTCGGCCGCGTTGCGTGCAGGCACGTCGCGCATCGAGCGGATCGACGCATGGCGCGAGCGCGGTTTCGGCTCGCAGGTCGCGGGCGTCGCATCGGTCGATAGCGAGCCGCCGTTCGAGCGCAAGCTCGAGCGCTTCATGGGCGATACCGCGCGTTTCGCGTGTCACGCCGCGAAGAAAGCGATTCACGACGCCGGCCTCGACGCCGCCATGCTGCGCTCGCCGCACGCGGGCACGGTGATCGGCTCGGGCGTCGGCACCATGTCGAGTTACGACGCGGCGATGGCCGTTGCGAACACGCGCGGCGTCGAAAAAGTGCCGCCCTATACGGTGCCGCATGCAATGAGCAGCACCGCGTCGGCGAATGTCGCGCAGGTGTTCGGGCTCGAAGGCGTCAGCTATTCGCCGTCGTCGGCGTGCACGACGTCCGCGCTCGCGATCGGCCAGGCAATGCAACTGATCCAGACCGGCCGTCAGCAGATCGTGCTCGCGGGCGGCAGCGAGTCGTTGCACGACAACATGACGCTGATGTTCGACGCGATGGGCGCGCTGTCGCGCCGCTTCAACGATACGCCGCAGCGTGCGTCGCGTCCTTATGACAGCGAGCGCGACGGCTTCGTGATCGCGTCGGGCGGCGGCGTGCTCGTGCTGGAGGCGCTGGATCACGCGTTGGCGCGCGGCGCACGCATCTACGCGGAGCTGACGGGATTCGGTGATTGCACCGACGCCGGCATGGTCACGCCGCGCGCGGCGGGCATCGCGAGGGCGATGCGCGGCGCGCTGAACGAAGCGGGCAAGGCACCGGATTACATCAACACGCACGCACCATCCACGCCGCTTGGCGACGTCGAGGAATTGCGCGCGTTGACGCAAGTGTTCGGCGCGGCTTCGGAGCGAGGCATACCCGCGTTTTCGTCGACGAAGGGCATGACCGGGCATCCGCTTGGCGCTTGCGGCGCGCACGAGGCGATCTACACGCTGCTGATGATGCGCGACGGTTTCATCGCGGGGACAACGGGGATCGAAAGCGCGGGGATTGAAAGCGCGGAGCCGGCAATCGACGGCATGCCGCTCGTGCGCGAGACGCGCGACGCGCGCATCGATACGGCGATGTCGGTCTCGTTCGGATTTGGCGGCAGTTGCGCGAGCTTGATGTTCGAGGCGTGGCGGGGCGGCTGAAACGGCCGCGATTTTAAAAACGAGGGTAATAAGAATGACAAAAGCAACGAAGAGAATGGTGAAAGCAGCGCTCATGCTGGGCACATTGACGATGGCAGCCGCAGCGCTGACGGGCTGCGCGACGCAAGTCAAATCGCTGCCGCTCGCGGCTGCGGGCGGCGAATCGCGCGGCGCCGTGCCGGTGTATTTCGGCGAGCAGAATCATCCGGCGGTGAAGCGCGACCTCGGCGACGTTTCGTACTCGGTGCGCATTGCGCGCAAGGTCGCCGATGCCGACGACGCATGCCGCGACGCGCTTACCGAAGCCATCGGCAAGCTGCGCGCGGCGGCACGCGAACGCAGCGCGAATGCGGTGATCGACATCAAGACGCGCTTTCACAGCAGCGAGAGCAATTCGTCGCGCGAGTTCACCTGCGGCGTAAGTCAGAGCGCCGCGGCGATTGCAGTGAGCGGCAGGCTCGTCGTGCTCGAGGCGAACTAAGGCGCGCTCGCTCGTGAGGCAATAGTAGATACGTCAATCGTAAAACGGATAACAACCAGCAAAGGAGTATCAATGAAACGCCATCTGATGTCTGTCACACTCGCCGCTTCGTTCACCATGCTGAGCGCTGCACCGGCTTTCGCACGCGACACGGTGGAAAACTATCCGATCGAACCGGCGTTGCACAGCGAGCCGGGCAAGGTCAGCGACGACATCGCATTGTATTTCGCGGGCCAGCGGCATCCGGCCGTCGCGAAGAAGATCGGCGAGTTCGCCACCAACAAGAAGACCAACGCGTTCGGCAAGAGCGATACCGACGCGTGCCAGCATGTGTTCCTGTCGGCGGTGATCGAGTTGCAGGACCGCGCGCGCAAGGAAGGCGGCAACGCGGTCATCAACATCAAGAGCAACTACAAGAACGAAGTGCGCGAGAGCGCGACCGAGTTCACCTGCGGCGCGGGCGCCGTGATTGCCGGCGTCGCGCTGAAGGGCGATGTCGTCACGCTGCGTAAGTAAGCAGGCTAAGTAAGCCAAATAAGCGGGCTGCGGAGCACCTGATTCAATCGGCCTTGACCGCCGCGACATTGACGAGCGTCTCGCGGCGCTTGCCGGGTTGCGGACGGTAAAGGCCGAGCCGTTCCAGCAGACCGAAGTCTTTGGCGCGGCTCCACCAGAGGTAGGGCAGCGAGACGTTGCGTTCGGTAAAGCTGAAGCCGCCGCGACGGATCATGTCGAGATAGCCATCCGCGCTTTTTTGCACCTGCATAGGATGGCGAAACAATAGCCGGATCACCCACGATCTGATGTACGCGTCGGTGGATTCGGCGAACAGCAGTACGCCGCCTGGCTTCAGCACGCGGCGGAACTCGGCGAGCGCGCGGTCCTGCTCGACGAGATGATGGAAAGTCTGATGGCAGAACACGATGTCGGCGCTTGCATCGGGCAGCGGCAATTCGGCGCAGTCGCCGTGCAGCAGCTCGATGTCGGCGACTTTATCGCGGCAGGCTTGAGCCGCATTCGCGGCGAGCGCGAGAGACGGCTCGTGATAGTCGATGCCGACAATGCGGCGCGGCTTGAACGCATCCGCGAGCAGACGAAACGAAATGCCTTGTCCGCAGCCCACGTCGACGATGACGGGCGCCGCGGGCAACGGTGTGTCGATCAGACGCTTGAGGTCGTTGATCGCGACACGCAGCACGTGGTGTTCCCACGTATGCGTGCGCAGGAACCAGATTCCGAATGCGGTTTCCGGCACGAAGGGCACGGTGGATGGATGAGACGGCGGCACGCTGGGCTCCCCGGAAAAACGGTTCTTTCTGTTAGAGATGCAATGTAACAAGGCGTAAGGATGCAGCGTAATGCTGCGTCGAGCAAGCAAACGATTGAGGCAAACTTGAGTACACATGTCATGAAGCATACGGCGGCCGATGTCGTCATCATCGGCGCAGGGCCGGCCGGGGCAGTTGCCGCGGCGTTGCTGCGCAAGGCGGGCCGCTCGGTGCTCGTGCTGGAGCGTCAGCACTTCCCGCGCTTTTCGATTGGAGAGAGCCTGTTGCCGCAAAGCATGGCTTATCTCGAGGAAGCGGGCATGCTGCAAGCGGTGGTCGAAGCAGGGTTCCAGTACAAGAACGGCGCACAGTTTGTGTATCGCGACCGGTCGTCGTCGTTCGATTTCCGCGACAAGCATTCGGCGGGATGGGGCACGACGTATCAGGTCGAGCGCGCGGCGTTCGACGACATCCTGATTCGCTGCGCGGCCGCGCAGGGCGCCGACGTGCGCTTCGGCCACACGGTGCAGGCGGTTCATACGGACAGCGTTGCGCCGCGCGTCGACGTGACCGACGAGGCCGGTCATGCGTATCAGATCGAAGCGCGCTTCGTGTTCGACGCCAGCGGCTTTGGCCGCGTGCTGCCGCGTCTACTCAATCTCGAAGCGCCCACGCGCATGCCGACGCGCGCGGCGCTGTTCTCGCATGTGTACGACGGTCTGCCGGCCGGCGCGCATGATCGCAACAAGATATGCGTGGCCACGCACCCCGAGCGTCGCGACGTGTGGTTCTGGATGATTCCGCTCGCGGGCGGACGGTCGTCGGTGGGCTGCGTCGCGGAGTCGAGTTTTCTCGACGTGCCGGAAAACGAACGCGAGGCGATGCTGCGCGCGCTGATCCAGAAGGAGCCGACGTTCAACCGGCTGATCGGCGATGCGCCGTTCCTGATGCCGGTGCGTCACATCGGCGGGTACTCGGCGAATGTCGAGCGCTTGCATGGGCCCGGCTATGCGCTGCTCGGCAACGCGGGCGAGTTTCTCGATCCGGTGTTTTCATCCGGCGTGACGATCGCGCTGCGCTCGGCGCATCTCGCGGTGCAGACCTTGAACCGTCAACTGGACGGCGAGCAGGTCGACTGGTCCGCGCAATACGATGTGCCTTTGCGCAAGGGCATCGACACGTTCCGCGCGTTTGTCGAGCGCTGGTATAGGGGCGAACTGCAGGACATCATTTTCTATCCGGACCAGACGCCGTCGATTCGCCGCATGATCAGCTCGGTGCTCGCGGGCTACGCATGGGACGAATCGAACCCGTATGTCGCCGATCCGGTGCGCAGGCTCAACGCGTTGCACGAGGTGTGCACGCAGCGTTGATTGGGCGTTAGCTTTTACTGTAGCTGTCGCGCTTCGTCAGGCCACAACCGGTGCCATGTGCGCCACGCGAGGCGCATGCTCGCGCACATCGTCGCGGCGATGCACGCGCTTGCCCGCCGCATACGTTTCATAGACAGCGCGGTCGTCGCCGAGCAGCGCGAACGCGAACAGCAACTCTTCGAGCGATTCGGTGCGCGCCGTGCGGCGCGCCAGCAGCGGCGTCGCTTGCGGATCGAGCACGACGAAGTCCGCTTCGGACTTCGGCTTCAACGTGCCGACTTTATCCGCGAGATCGAGCGCTTGTGCGGCGCCCGCGGTCGCGAGATAAAACATCCGCGTGGCCGTCAGATGATGTCCGGTCAAGCGTGCAACCTTGTGCGCTTCGTTCATCGTTTGGAGCATGGAAAACGACGTGCCGCCGCCGACGTCCGTTGCGAGCGCAACGGGCATGCCGGCTTCGTCGGCCTTGTCGAAATCGAATAGACCGCTGCCGAGAAAGAGGTTCGACGTCGGGCAATGCGACGCGACCGTGCCGGTTTGCGCCATGCGTTTGCGGTCTTCCGCGTCGAAGTGAATGCAATGGCCGTACACCGCGCGGCGGCGCAGCAGACCGTAGTGATCGTAGATGTCCAGATAGCTGCGGTGGCCCGGAAAGAGGCTATTGACCCACTTCACTTCATCCAGATTTTCCGCGACGTGGCTCTGCACGAACACATCCGCATGTTCGCGCGCGAGCACGCCACACGCTTCGAGTTGCGCTTCCGTCGAAGTCGGCGCGAAACGCGGCGTGAGCGCATACATCTGTCGGCCGCGGTTGTGCCAGCGGCCGATCAGTTCGGCGCTGTCGTCATAACCGGATTGCGCAGTGTCGCGCAGAAACTCCGGGCAGTTGCGATCCATCAGCACCTTGCCCGCGACCATGCGCAGATTGCGAGCCTCGCTCTCGGCGAACAACGCGTCGGCGGATTGCTTATGCACCGTGCAATACACGAGCGCGGTCGTCGTGCCGCAAGCCAGCAGTTCCTCGAGGAAGAAGGCCGCGGTGTCGCGTGCGTAGGCTTCGTCGGTGAAACGGCGCTCGGTCGGAAACGTGTACGTGTCGAGCCACGGCAACAAACCCGACGCGGGCGACGCGATCATGTCGGTCTGCGGATAGTGAATGTGCGTGTCGATGAAGCCCGGCACGATGAGTTTGTCGCGCATGTCCTGCACGGACGCGCCCGGCGCGAGTTGCGACGCGAGCGCGGCATACGCGCCCGCCGCGACGACATGGCCGTCTTCGACGATCAGCAGGCCGTCCTCATGGAAGACCGCCGCATCGGGCGAGCGCGACGGATCGCCGTTAAAGGTCAGCAATTGCGCGCGAAATGCCGATTGCGCCGGCGCCTGTGCAGAATGAGTCATGGGAAAACCGTCTCCGAAATGAAAGCTAAGCAGCGTGTGCGGCGCTTGATTGACGCCGCGCGCGCTGCGATACATCGGCCCTTTATCGGCTTTAGTGCCTTTTTAAGTGCCTTTAATGCGGGCCGTTTTGATTCCAGTACGCGTCGAGCTTCGCGATCAGTTCGGCGCGTTCGTCGGGCGTCACGAACGACGCCTCGAAGCCGTTGCGGATAATCGTGTAGACGTGGCTGTCGTCGAGCTTCAACGCGTCGATGGTGGCCGCGTAGTTCGCGTTCACGTAGCCGCCGAAATACGCGGGGTCGTCCGAATTCACCGTGACCGCGACGCCGCGATCGAGCAAATCCTTCAGCGTATGTTTGGTGAGATCGTCGAACACACAGAGCTTGAGATTCGACAACGGACACACCGTCAACGCGACGCGCGTGTCGGCAAGACGCGCGACGAGCGCCGGGTCTTCGATGCTGCGCACGCCGTGATCGACACGGTCGACCTTGAGCAGATCGAGCGCTTCATAGATGTACGACGGCGGGTCCTTCCTCGCCCGCATGCGCGACGAGCTTGAGCCCAAGTTCACGCGCCTTTGCGAACACACGCTCGAACTTCGACGGCGGATGGCCGCGCTCCGACGAATCGAGTCCCACGCCGATCAGGCGATGCTTGTACTGCTCGAACAAAGGCCGCGCTTCCTCGAACGTGGCGAGCGCGTCTTCCTCGGATAGATGCCGCAGGAAGCACAGAATCAGCTTGCTCGTCATGCCGCGCTGTTGCGCGTCGGCGAGCGCGCGTTCGATGCCGGCCACGACCGTCGCGATCGGCACGCCGCGCTCGGTATGCGTCTGCGGATCGAAAAAGATTTCGCTGTGAATCACGTTGTCGGCGAGGCAGCGCTCGACGTACGCCATCGTCATGTCGTAAAAGTCCTGCTCGTGCAGCAGCACGCTCGCGCCGGCGTAATAGATGTCGAGGAACGATTGCAGGTCGGTGAACGCATACGCCGCGCGCAGCGCTTCAATCGAGTCGTACGCGAGCTTCACGCCGTTGCGCTTCGCGAGCGCGAAAATCAGTTCGGGTTCGAGCGAGCCTTCAATGTGGATATGCAACTCGGCCTTCGGCGCGAGCAGGGTTTTTTCAACGAGAGTGGCAGGGCTTGTTCTATTCATGGTCGGTCAGAATGTGTGTGTGTTGTTGCTCGCCGTCGGTCGAAACAGTCAAACCGTTTGCGCCGTGCGATGCAGGCTCGCGTTGGCTTCGACGGCTTGAAGCAACTGCGCGGCCGCGGAAATCGCAATGATTTCCGGCGATTTGTCGACGATGCCGTCCACCCCGAGCGGGCACTTCATCCGCGCAATCCATGCGGGATCGATGCCGCGCGCGGCGAGCCGGTGCTCGAACTGCTTGCGCTTGCTGTGCGAGCCGATCATGCCGAAGAACGCGAAGTCGCGGCGCCGCAGAATGCGCTCGGCCAGTTCGAGATCGCGCGTATGGTTGTGCGTCATCACGATGAAGTACGTATTCGGCGCGGCCTCGTCGACGGCTTCGTCGGGCGCGTCGTTCGCGTCGATCTTCACGTTGTGCGCGTGCAGCGATTCGACGGGCGGAAACTGCGCGTCGCGTTCGTCGACCCAGCGCACCGTGCAAGGCAGCGTGGCGAGCACGCGAACCAAAGCGGCGCCCACGTGGCCCGCGCCGAACAGCACGACCGGGAAGTCGCCCGGCGCGATGGTTTCGGTGAGCAGCGCGCCGCTGTCGTCGAAACCGGCGCCGTCCCACAGCAGGCAGTCGGCGGCATCCACGCCCGGCTCGGGATCGGAGAGCATCACCGCGTCCGGCGCGGGGCCGAATGATACGCTACGCACCGTCGATTGACCGGCCGCGAGGCGCTTCGCAATCGACGTGATCCAGCCGAGGTCGCCCACGTCGAGCCGCTCGAATGCGAGCACCACTGCGCCGCCGCAGCATTGACCGAGGCTCGGGCCGAGCGCGAAACGCTCGAGCCGGCGCATGTGCGGCGAGCGCATGCCATCGCGCAACACCTGGCGCGCGGTCTCGATCGCTTTCCATTCGAGGTGGCCGCCGCCGATCGTATGCTTCGCCGAATCGCGCGTGACGATCATCTTCGTGCCGGCTTCGCGCGGCGCCGAACCTTCGACGCGCGCGACCGTCACCAACACGGCCGCGTCGCCGTGTGCGAGCAGATGTTGCAGGTCAGGTAGCCAGGCTTGCATCCGGCGATTCTCCGTGGAGTGCCGCGCGCGGTGTCCGCGCGGCCGGTTGAGCGTGGCGCGATGCGTTGGGGTCGCGTCGGGCTGTGGCGTTGTTCATTGCGTTACTCATTGTTTTGTTCAGTGCTTTGTTGAGTGCGGTTCGGCTCAAGCCGTGGTGTCCGTGATCGTCGCATGATTCGCAGTGCGTTGCGCCGATGCGGCCTCGTTCGCTTCGTCGACACTCGATGCACTCAACGCATCCAACGCATCGAGAATCGCTTCGGGCGTGGCCGGCGCACGCAATGACGGCGCGCATCGCGCGTTCGGCACAGCGGCCGCAATCGCATCGCGGATCGCGAGAAACACCGAGAACGGCAGCAACAGCGGCGGCTCGCCGACCGCCTTCGAGCGGAACACCGTCGGTTCCGCGTTCTGATTGTCGTAGAGCCGCACGTTGAATGCGGCGGGCGTGTCGCTCACCGCAGGAATCTTGTAGGTGGACGGCGCGTGCGTCATCAGTCGGCCGTCGCGATTCCACCAGAGTTCCTCGGTGGTGAGCCAGCCCATGCCCTGAATGAAGCCGCCTTCGATCTGGCCGAGATCGATCGCCGGATTGATCGACTGACCGGCGTCGTGCAGCACGTCGGCGCGCAGCAGTTTCCATTCGCCGGTCAATGTATCGATCGCGACTTCGGACACGGCCGCGCCGTACGCGAAGTAATAAAACGGATGACCGGTGAGCGTCTTCGCATCCCAATGCACTTTCGGCGTCGCGTAGAAACCGTCCGACCACAACTGCACGCGCGCGAGATATGCGGCGCCGACCAGTTGCTCGAAGGGCATCGCGCCGCCGTTGACCGACACCTCGCCGCTCGCGAACCGCACGTCGTCGGCATGACCGCCTAACTGCTTCGCCGCGAGTTCCGCGAGCCTCGCGCGGATCGTGCGCGCCGCGGCTTCGGCGGCTTTGCCGTTCAGATCGCTGCCGGTGGAAGCCGCGGTCGCCGATGTGTTCGCGATCTTCGACGTATCCGTTGCGCTCACACGCACGCGCGAGAGCGGCAAGCCGAATTCGCCGGCGACGACTTGCGCGACCTTCGTGTTGAGCCCCTGGC
Organism: Paraburkholderia sp. OAS925; assembly: GCF_040543975.1. Classification (NCBI taxonomy): domain Bacteria; kingdom Pseudomonadati; phylum Pseudomonadota; class Betaproteobacteria; order Burkholderiales; family Burkholderiaceae; genus Paraburkholderia; species Paraburkholderia sp. OAS925. The sequence continues at coordinate 3,610,209 of NZ_JBEUNO010000001.1, read as the reverse complement.
CCATCTCGGTGCCGCCATGATTGACGAGCACCGAGCCATCCTTGTAGACATGCACGAGCGCGCCTGCCTGATTCAGAAACGGCACGTTGAACGATATGCCGAACTTGACCGGCGAGAACGCGAGGCCGCGCTTGAGCACCGGACTCGTCGCGTTGAACGCGGCGATCGCTTCGCGGCGCGCGCGATAGTCGCTCGAGTCGAGTAGCTCGTCGGTCAAAGGCGCGAGGATGTTGTCTTCGACGCGCTGTCCGTAGGGCGTCGTATCGCGTTCGCCGATGCCGTAGTAGTTGGCCGCGCGCACGTCGAGCGGATCGCGGTTCAATTGACGCGCGATGCTGTCGAGCATCACCTCCATCACTAGCGCGCCTTGCGGTCCGCCAAAGCCGCGAAACGCGGTGTTCGACTGCGTGTTGGTCTTGCAGCAGAGCGCGACGATGTCGACATCGGACAGGTAGTACGCGTTGTCGAAGTGACAGACGGCCCGTGTCGCGACGGCGCCTGACAGGTCCGCGGAATAGCCCGCGCGCAACGCGATTTCCACGCGTGCGCCGAGAATGCGGCCGCTGTTATCGAAGCCGGCCTCGTATTCGTAGATCGCGTCGTGACGCTTGCCGGTAATCATGAAGTCGTCGTCGCGATCGGCGCGCAACTTCACCGGACGGCGCAGCAGCTTCGCCGCGAGCGCGGCCACGCACGCGAACAGCGCCGACTGCGATTCCTTGCCGCCGAAGCCGCCGCCCATGCGCCGGCATTCGCACACCACGTTGTGCGCGGGCCAGCCGAGCATATGCGCGACGACCTGCTGCATTTCGCTCGGATGCTGCGTCGAACTGTAGACGAGCATGCCGTCCATCTCTTTCGGCACCGCATACGCGACCTGGCCTTCCAGATAAAACTGTTCCTGGCCGCCGACTTCGAACGTGCCGCTGATCCTGTGCGGCGCAGCCGCGATCTTTGCATCGGGATCGCCGCGCTTCAGATGCAGCGGCGGCAGCACGAACTGCTTCGCGGCCTTCGCGTCAGCCGGCGTGAGAATCGCTTCGAGCGGTTCATAGCGGATCACGTCATCGCTTTTGGCGAGCGCGGCCGCGCGGCGCGCAAGATCGTGGCTTTCCGCGATCACGGCGAACACGGGCTGGCCGAGATACAGCACTTCATTCACGGCGAGGATCGGATCGTCGTGCAGCACCGGGCCGCAATTGTTTTCACCGGGGATGTCGTCGGCGCTCAGCACGGCGATCACGCCGGGCGCTTTTCTGACCGCGTCGAGATCCATCCACACGATGCGCGCATGCGCGTGGCGCGAGAGGCCGAGCGCCGCGTGCAAGGTGCCGTGCAATTCGGCGATGTCGTCGGTATACGTCGCTTCGCCGCTTACGTGCAGCGCGGCCGATTCGTGCGGCAGCGCGACGCCGATCGCGGCCTCGCTTTCGCGCGCGGCGGCCTGGCGTTCAACGGGATGCGCTCCGGCGTCCGCGGCGCGTTCGACAAAAGCATCGGTGCGGTTCATCACGACGGCTCCTTCGCAATCGCGTCCGGCGTGCCGGCTTCGAACGCGAACACATTGACGTCGAAGAGCGCGAGCGGCGCGTCGTCGCGCGTTTCCAGATAGCAGCGCCACAGCAGGTTGCGCGCGACCTTCAGCCGATACGCGCTCGACGCGCGCATGTCGGTGAGCGGCTGGTAGTCGGCGGCGAGCACGTTCATGGCCTGCCGCGCCGTCGCTTCGTCCCATGTCGCGCCGGTTAGCGCGGCCTCGGTTTGCACGGCGCGCTTAGGCGTGGCCGCCATGCCGCCGAACGCGACGCGCGCCTCGCGGATCGTGCCGCTATCGTCGATATGCAGCGCGAATGCCGCGCACACCGCGGAGATGTCCTGATCGTAGCGCTTCGACACTTTGTACGTGCGAAAGCGCAGCGTGCCGCCAGGCCGCGGCACGCGCAGCGCGGCGACGAATTCGCCCGCGGCGAGCGCCGTCTTCTGATAGCCGAGATAGAACGCGTCGAGCGGCAGCGTGCGCGTTTTCGCGCCGTGACGCAGCACGACTTCGGCGCCGAGCGCGAGCAGCGCGGGCATCGAATCGCCGATGGGCGAGCCGTTCGCGACGTTGCCGCCGAGCGTGCCGGCGTTGCGGATCGGCAGCGACGCGAAGCGCGTCCACAGTTCGGCGAGTTCGGGGTAGTCGGCGGCGAGGGCCGCGTACGCGTCTTCGAGCGTGACGGCGGCGCCGATGGTCAGCGTTTGCGCGTCGTGCTCGACCGTCTTCAGTTCGCGCACGTTGCCGATATACAGGATGTCGCCGAGATCGCGGAATTGCTTCGTGACCCACAGGCCGACATCGGTGCTGCCCGCGACGAGCCGCGCTTCCGGATGCTCGGCGCGAAGCTGCGCGAACGCGTCGAGTGCGACGGGCCCGTAAAACGCCGGCGAGCCGAACGCAGCGCCACGTGCATCGGCGGCGCGGTATTCGAAGGTGTCGTTGCGTTGCAGTTCGCGCAGTGCTGTTTCAATTGCCTCGCGGTCGAGCGTCGTGCGCGGGTATTGCGCGTAGTCGAACATTTTCTGCGCGGCGTCGACGATCGGCCGGTAGCCCGTGCAGCGGCACAGGTTGCCGGACAGCGCAGTGTTGATTTCGTCGCGCGTCGGCAGGCCGGCCGCGGCCGGCTGGTTTTCGTACAGCGCCCACATCGACATGACGAAGCCGGGCGTGCAGAAGCCGCACTGCGAACCGTGGCAGTCGACCATCGCCTGTTGTACGGGATGCAGCGTGCCATCGGCGGCGCGCAGGTCTTCGACGGTGAAGAGCGCCTTGCCGTCGAGCGTCGGCAGAAACTGGATGCAGGCGTTGACCGCTTTCAGCGCGAGCGCGCCGCGCGCGTCGAGTTCGCCGATGACCACGGTGCAGGCGCCGCAGTCGCCTTCAGCGCAGCCTTCCTTGGTGCCGGTGCAATGCAGGTCTTCGCGCAGATGCTGGAGCACCGTGCGCGAGGCGGGCACGCCCGCGACCTCTTGGACGGACCCCTGGCGATAAAAGCGGATGGTTTGCGTTGTCATGGCGAATCCAGAAGACAGTGCGGACCGGGCGCGCGTTACGCATGGGGTCGCGCCAAAGCCGGCCTCGCGCACGTAGATCGCCATCCAGAACCGAAGATAGCACTCCCGCGCCCCAAAAATATTTCCGATGCCGCATGAAGCTTATGCGGAACAAGCAATGAGATAAGTCCGATTTGTGTCGGATTCGTGAGGGGCGGGGAAGTTGCGTTGGGGCGCGGTGTTGCCTGCCAGGCGGTGGGCGGCGCTGCGGTGGCTGTGGCGCTCGCGGTGCGTGTGCCCGGCTTCGAAAGCGCCGGTGTTTTCGCACTTGCTGACGGCGCCGCCGCGCGTCTGGGGTGGCGGCACGCGACGCGGCGGAGAGCGGCGGTGGGCCGTGCCGGACGGCGCGCTATGGCGGAGGCGCTGCTCGGTAGGGTAGTGTGCGGTGCGGTAGCACTAGCGGGCTGCCCGCGCGAGGCCGGAGCCCAGCGGCAGCTCCAACCCCGCCCCAACCAGCGAATCCCGCCTACGCGATCCGTCGACGATTGCGCACCAGACTCAGCGCCAGCGGCACAAAAGCCAGCACAAAGCCGACGAGCGCCCACATCGGCAGCGTGAGCCCGAGGATAGGCGGATAAGCGGTTTCGCACAGCCCCGCGACCTTGAACACGCCCGGCAGCCAGTGCGCGGGCGGCAGGCTGTCGACGATCGGCTGCAGCGCGTCGAAGCCGCAGCTAAAGCCCGGATTCGCCTGCACATACACGTGGCGGACGGCGGTCACAATGCCGGCCAGCGCCGACAGCGCAGCCATGACTTCCAGCAGACGCACGCCGCGCCAACTGTTAAAACGCGCGCCGAGGAACGCGAAGATCGCGATCAGCAGGAAGAAATACCGCTGGATGATGCACAGCGGGCACGGGTCTTCGTGCTTGAAGTATTGCAGGTACAGTGCGCCGGCCACGAGGCCGACGCAGATCAGGCCTAGCAGGACCAGCAGGGAGCGCTCGCGGCGCAGCATCGCGTTGTCGTTGTTCATGGATCGTGTGGCTGTGTGCGTGTGTTGTGCGGCTGTTGTGGGCTGTCAGGCGGTCGTTATGGCCGTCTGTCAGCGAAAAGGGCAGGTGCCCGCGATTCTAGCGCGAACCCCCGCCCCCACGGCGCCACGCACTCAGGCGCGCTTCGATGCCGCAGGCGCGCGTCAGCGAATCGCGTTGAGCACTGCCTCGGCGCCGCGGCCGATGGCGAGCAGCGCGTCGTCGGCGTGCGGCGCGCCAGCCAGCATCAGGCCGACCGGCGCGTCGCCGCGCAGGTGGCACGGCAGCGACAGCGCACACGCGTCGAGGAAATTGAACACGCCTGGATTGCGCAGGATCAGCGCGTTGATGCGGCCGAACAGGTCGTCGTCGGAAACCAGTTCAGCGACGCGCGGCGGCACCACCGGCACCGTCGGCGCGACGACCGCGTCGAAGCGCTGCCACAGCGTGCGGGCGGCTTCGGCGAGCATTGCGTCGCGTTCGGCGAGCAGGTCGAGATAGTCGGCGGCGCTGGCGGGCTGGCCCTTCAGAATGCGCACCAGCACGCGCGGATCGTATTGTTCGCGATGCTTTTCCAGCAACGGACGATGCCACGCATATGCCTCGATCGGCGAAAAGCCGAAGCGGTTGATCTCCGGCAGACGGTCGAGCGGCGCAAAGCGCACTTCGCTGACAATCGCCCCGGCCGCTTCGAGATGCTTGAGCGCCGTGTCGATGGCGGCGGCGACCGCGGGCTCGACGCCGTCGGTGACGTAGTTCGTGAGCACGCCGAGGCGCACGCCTTCGAGCGGGCGCGCGGCCGGCACGCGCGGCTCGAGGCCGGCGAGCATGCGGTCCACCAGCGCGCAACACGCCACGGAAACGCCGATCGGCCCGAACGAATCGAGCGTCGACGAAAGCGGCACGCCGCCTTGCTTCGGAATTCGCGTGGACGTGGGCTTGAAGCCGGTCAGCCCGCATAGCGCGGACGGAATGCGGATCGAGCCGCCGGTGTCGGTGCCGAGCGCGACGGCCGCCATGCCGTCCGCAACGGACGCCGCCGCACCCGACGACGAGCCGCCCGAGATGCGCTCGTCGCCTTTCACGTCGCGGCGGTACGGCGACAGCGGGTTGCCGTAATGCGGATTGAGGCCGAGCCCGGAGAACGCGAACTCGCTCATATTGGTGCGCCCGACGATCACCGCGCCCGCGCGTTTGAGGCGCGCGACGGCCACCGCGTCCTGCTTGGCGGCGGGCGCGTCGGCCAGCACCGTCGAGCCGGCGCGGGTCGGCTGGCCTTCGATGTCGAACAGGTCCTTCACCGATACCGGAATGCCCGCGAGCGGCGACAGAACCGTACCGGCGGCGCGCAGACGGTCGTGCGCGTCGGCGGCCTGGCGCGCGCCGCCGGCGTCGACGTGCATGAAGGCGACCGCGCCCTGGCCGGCCGGATCGGCGATCCGTTCGAGCGCGGTTTCGACGAGCGCGCGGCTCGTGGTCCGTCCCGCGGCGAGATCGGCGGCGAGTTGGGCAAGCGGCGGGAAGGGCGTGAATTCGGTGGCCATGATGTCGTTCGATCCGGTTGGACTGTATGAAGCCGCTTCGCTAGCGTGACTCGCAAGCGGCTGGGTCAAATGCGTGTCGATCAGATGCGGTTGAACAGCGTCGCGCGGAATGCCTCGATATGTTTTTGCACCGAGCGGCGCGCGCCTTCGGCGTCGCGCTCGCGCAGCAGGCGGAACAGTTCGAGATGTTCGTCGTGCACGTCTTCCAGATGATGCGGCTCGGACAGCGAAATGAACCAGAAGCGCAGCGAGCGCTCGTGCAGCCCGCGCAGAATGTCGGCCAGCACGGCATTGCGCGAGCCCGCCGAAATGGCCAGATGGAATTCGCGGTCGATGTCCATCATGCCTTCGATGTCGTGCGCGGCGACGCACACGGCCGAGCGTTCGAGCAGCGCCTGCATCGCGTCGTAGTCGTGCTGCTGCGCATGGCGCGCGGCCAGCTCGACACAATAGCTTTCGTTGACGAGGCGCACGTCGATGATCGACAGCACGTCGTCGAGCGAAACCGGACGAACCATGATGCCCTTGCGCGGCATGATGGTCAGCATCCCTTCGTGCACGAGCCGGTGCAACGCCTGGTGCACCGGCGTTCTGCCGATGCCGGTCAGCGCCATCAGCTCCGCCTCGTTGAGCACCTCGCTCGGCCGCAAACGCATCGTGATGATCTCGCGCTTGACGAACGCATACGCCTGTTCGGCGAGACTCGCGTTGGCGGTCGCTCGGGTGGGGCGCGGAGGGCGGGCGGTCTGCAAAAGCGTCATGTGAAAGAGTGCGGACTAGGTCGTCCGGGCATTGTAGAGCAAGGTTTTATGCGCACGGGCGGGTTGGCCCGTGCGCTATCACGCGCGTCCCGGCACCGCCGCTGCGGCGTGCTCGACTTTCACGCGCGGCATCATCAGCGTGACGAGGCCGCCTACGATCAGCGCGCCCGCGATCAGCACGAGCCCGAACGTCACGCTATGCGTCGCGTCCTTCACGATGCCGAGCACATACGGGCTCACATAGCCGGCGAGGTTCGCGATTGAGTTGATCACCGCAATGCCCGCGACGGCGGCCGTGCCTTGCAGGAAGCTTGTCGACATCGACCAGAAAATGCCGAAGCCCGCCAGAATGCCGATATACGCAATCGACAAACCCGTGACCGCAAGCGGAATCGAATTCGTGACCGACGCGCTGCCGAGCAGCCCCGCCGCGCCGATGAAGCAGCACACCGCGTAATGCCAGCGGCGCTCGCCCGTCACATCCGACGAGCGGCCAATCAGGATCATGCCGATGCCCGCGGCCAGATACGGAATCGCGGTGACGAAGCCATTGCTGACGAGGTTCGTCACGCCGAGGTCCTTGACGATCTGCGGCAGCCAGAACGAGAAGCCCGCATTGCCGGTGACGAGGCAAAAGTAGATCAGCGTGAGCAGCCAGAAGCGGCCCGAGCGCAACGCCACCGCGAGGCTATGCTCGGCGCCTTGCGCGGCGGCCGCGGCGTTCTCGCGCGAGAGGCGGGCGAGGATCACGCGCTTTTCATCGTCGGTGAGCCAGGCGGCTTCGGCGGGCGTGTTGCGCAACACCGCGAGCGCCCAGAAGCCGGCGAGAATCGACGGAATGCCTTCGATCAGGAACATCCACTGCCAGCCGCGCAAGCCGTGTGCTTCGTGCAGCGCCGACATCAGGAAGCCCGACAGCGGCGCGCCGATGATGCCCGCCACCGGAATCGCGGCCATGAACACGGCGACCATCCGCGCGCGCCGGTCCGACGGAAACCAGAACGTCAGATAGAGCACCACGCCCGGCACGAGCCCGGCTTCGGCGACGCCAAGAAAGAAGCGCAGCACGTAGAACATGGTTTCGCTGCGCACGAACATCATCAGGCACGACAGCAGGCCCCACAGCATCGTGATGCGCGCGATCGTGGCGCGAGCGCCGAACTTCTTCAGCAGCAGATTGCTCGGCACTTCGAACACGAAATAGCCGAAGAAGAAAATCCCTGCGCCGAGTCCGTACGCCGCGTTGGAGAGCCCGAGGTCGCCGGTGAACTGCAGCTTCGCATAACCGATGTTGACGCGATCCAGATACGACAGCACATAGACGAGAAACAGGAACGGCATGATGCGCCACGTGATCTTGCGGATGGCGGCGGCTTCGAGCGAGGCGTCGGTGGACGCATCGGCGGACGGGTGCGCGGCGGACGGCGAGGGGTTGCTCATGAGTGCCTCATTCGACGATGGACAACGCGCGCACGCGATAGGCGTGGCGCAGCGTGCGGTTCAGGACGGGGTCGTGCAATTCGAGTTCGAGCGCGTCGCCGTCGGCCATGCCGACGATGCCGCCTTGCACCGCGAGCGTCCCGCAGAACATGGCCGCGCCTTCGCTAAGCGGGGCGCGCGCGAGCAGATCGGCGGCGGACAGCAGCGACGCGACGCTGCCTTGCTGATAGACGCGCCGCTCGCCGTTCGCGAGCGCAAAGGCGCGCAATTCGAGTTGGTCCCAATGGTCGCGGACATCGTCGAAACGCCATGCATCGCGCGCGATGGGTTTCGGGCACACCTGCTTCGAGACCGTCACGCCATACGCTTCGACTTCGCGGTCCGTGTGGTCGGAGCCGACGGTGACGAGTAACCCTTCGTCCGATTGCACCAGCACGCATTCCGCTTCGCCGCTCGACTTCGTGCCGACCACGTCGATCTGTTCGGCTTGCGTGAGCAGTTCGGAGCCGAGTCGATAGAAACAGGGCGTAGTGGACGGGCGCTTCACGCCCAGTTCGGCCAATTCGGCAATGTGATGCTCGATCGCGGCCTGGTCGCGGCCGGCCCAACCGGCAATCGTCAGACGGTCCACTTTGATCGACGCGGTGCGCGCGGCGCCCGAACGATCTACAACTTGAAAAGACACCTGCTGCATCACTTGGCTCCAAAGAAATATGCGGCAAATATTATTGTGATATTTCACAGGCGTCCAGCGTGTCAAAAACATTTGCAACTCGGACGAGCGAGGTGTCGCGCTTTATTTGGCGCGGGTCCGACGTTGAGCGCGCGTTTGTTACACTCTTCGTTGACATTACTTTTTGTAAGGGATCGGACGCATGCATGAAGGCATCGGCTTCATTCAGGATCTGGCGGTCGTGATGGCGCTCGCCGGCGTCGTCACGGTGCTGTTCCATCGCCTGAAGCAGCCGGTGGTGCTCGGCTATATCGCGGCGGGCGTGATCATCGGGCCGTACACGCCGCCGTTTCAGTTGATCCACGACGAACAGACCATCAAGACGCTCGGCGAACTCGGTGTGGTTTTCCTGATGTTTTCGCTCGGTCTCGAATTCAGTCTGCGCAAGCTGTTCAAGGTCGGCGCGACTGCGATCGTCGCGGCGCTTTCCGAAATCGTGCTGATGTTGTGGCTCGGCTATGAGATCGGCAGCGCGTTCGGCTGGAGCCCGATGGATTCGCTGTTCCTCGGCGCGATACTCGCGATTTCGTCGACGACGATCATCGTCAAGGCATTGTCCGAACTCGGCCTGAAGCGCGAGAGTTTTGCGCAACTGGTGTTCGGCATTCTGATCGTCGAGGACATTCTCGCCATCGCGATGTTGGTGCTGCTGTCCGGCATCGCGCAGACGGGGGAGTTGAGCGCGGGCGTCGCCGTCGTCACGCTCGGCAAGCTGCTGCTGTTCATGACGGTGTCGCTGGTGGTCGGCATTCTCGTCGTGCCGCGGGCGCTCAACTACGTGGCGCGCGCCCGCAGCGACGAGATGCTGCTCGTCGCCGTGCTCGGCTTCTGCTTCGGCTTCTGTCTGCTCGTCGTCAAGCTCGATTACAGCATTGCGCTGGGCGCGTTTCTGATCGGCGCGATCATGGCCGAGTCGCGGCATCTGCATCGCATCGAGCATCTGATCGCGCCGCTGCGCGATGCGTTTTCCGCGATCTTCTTCGTGACCATCGGCCTGATGCTGAATCCGGCCGTGCTCGTCGATTATGCGTGGCCGATCGCGGTGATCACGATCGCGGTGATCGTCGGCAAGATCGTGTCGTGCGGACTCGGCACTTTTCTCGCGGGCAAGGACGGACGCACGGCGATGCGCGTCGGCATGACCGTTTCGCAGATCGGCGAGTTCTCGTTCATCATCGCGTCGCTTGGTTTGACGCTCAAGGTGACGAGCGCGTTTCTGTATCCGATCGCGGTCGCGGTCTCGGCGCTCACCACGTTGTTCACGCCGTATCTGATTCGCGCCGCCGATCCGCTGACGCGCCGTTTGGCTCACGCTATGCCGCGCACGCTGGTCAACGTGTTCGGCATGTATAGCCAGTGGCTCGGCAGCCTGAGCACCGGAAGCGGCGAGCCGACGCTTTTCAGCATGACGCGGCGAATCATCCTGCAGATCGCGGTGAATCTGGCACTGGTCGCTGCGATCTTTCTGATGGTGTCCTACGGCGCGCCTTACATCAGCAGCTTGCTGACGCACTGGATCAGCGCCGAGCCGATGCAGCGTGTGGTGCTGTGGAGCGCCGCCTTGCTTGTGTCGATGCCGTTTCTCGTGGCGGTTTATCGCAAGACCAAGTCGCTCGCGTTGCTGCTTGCGGAAGTGAGCGTGCAGCCGGCGACGGCGGGGCGCTTCACGAGCGCGCTGCGCTATGCGATCTCCGATCTGGTGCCGGTGGTTTGCATGGTCGGCGTGTTTTTGCTCGTGGCCGCGCTGTCGGGCGGGATTCTGCCGCCGACCGGTCTGCTCGCCGTCGTGCTGATCTGCGCGGCGCTGCTGCTCGCGCTTGTCTGGCGCTGGTGCGTGAAGATTCACGCGGCTATGCAAATCGCGCTGCGCGAAACTTTCGACGAACAGCCTGATCCTTAAGTTTGACGGCAGTGGGCGGCGCGGCCGGACAATGTGAGCAATTGTGTGCGCGTTTGCCCGGTCCGGCACGCTGGCGGATAATCAGGGCATATTCATTCGTTCGCGTGGAAGGCGCCCCTCCGACAGTCATGAGCGAAAACAAACCTGAAAACGCCGGTCAAGCCGGTGGAACTTCGACGTCTTCGGTGACGGCGGGGATGGCGGGAACACCTGGAACGCCGGGGACTTCGGCAACGTCGGGAACGCCCGCGACGTCCGCAACGCCTGGCACCACAACAACGCCTGGTCAAGCGCCCGCCGAACCGGCGGCTTCCTTGCCCCTCTCGCATGAAGATGCCATTCAGTCGCCGGTGAAAGACCCTGTGACTTCGACTGCGGTGTCATCCTCATCGACGGCGGGGCGTGCGGCGGCTCTTTCGTCCGGGGGCGGTGCGTCGGTGTCATCGCCGATTTCCGCGCCTCCAGGCTCGTCGGAAGCCGCGGCGAGGTCGTCGACGGACGCTCCCGAAAGCGCGTCCACCGTGACGCCCGTCGACAGGCGCACGGCCCAGCAACGCGACGCCGCCGAAGCGCGCAGTGCCGCTGCGGCGTCGGTCGCGAAGCAGGAAGCGGCCGTCCACGAACGCGATGCGCGCACGACGCGCGGCCGCGACGCCGCGTCGTCCATTCCTCCCGCGCCGCCCACGCAGTCTTCACAGCCTCGCGGCGCGGCGCCGCTCACGAGCGAACCGATCGAAGGCGAACTGATCACCTCGACCGACGAAGTCCTCGACGCCGAGGCCACCACGGCGTCCACCGCGCGTCCCGCCGGCTCGCCGCCGCCGGGCTTCGGCGCGGCGCCCGATTTCAGCGCGACCAATCCGCCGCCGCCGAATGCATTGCCGCCTTCGCCGCCGCGCTATCTGAAGCAGACGGATTCGGCGTGGTCGGTGTTCGGCCGCATCATCGCGGCGCGCGCGCGGCAGCTATTCGACCGTGCCGGCCAGCGGATCACGCAGCGCACGCTGCGCATCGGCGTATCGGCGCGCATCTTTCACCCCGAGCCCGGCGCGAAAGGGCTGCGCGGCAAGACGCTGCAATACCTCGAGGAATCGATTGCGCATTGGGTGATGTCGCGCGACGTGCTGGTATTCATGATTCCGACGGTCGGGCACCAGGGCATGCTGCATCCGAGCAATATCCGTTTGCGCGATTACGCGAAGCATCTCGACGGGCTGCTGCTGCAAGGCGGCGCGGACGTGTCGCCGCAGTCGTATGCGGAAGCGGCGACCCGCCCCGAATGGCCCGGCGACCGCGTGCGCGACATGTACGAGCTGGAACTGCTGCATGAATTCATCGAGTCGGGCAAGCCGGTGCTCGGCGTGTGCCGCGGCTGCCAGCTCATCAACGTGGCGTTCGGCGGCACGCTGTATCAGGACATTGCGACCGATGTGCCGACGGCGGGCGCGCACGTCAACGAAGATTACGATCAGCACCGCCATGCGATCCATTTCCCGGACGGGTCGACGCTCGCGAACATGTTCCCGGCGCGGCGCGATGTGATTGTCAATTCGATTCACCATCAGGCGGTCAAGACGCTCGGCCGCGATCTGAATATCGAGGCGGTGTCGGCGTCCGACGGCATCATCGAAGCCGTGCGCTATCGGCGCGCGCCTTTCGTGATGGGCGTGCAGTGGCATCCGGAGTTTCATCGCGCGGGCGGGCCGGAGCTGCTGGATTGCACGCCGCTGCTCGATACTTTCTTGCGGGTGGCGCGGGAAACGCGGTTTTAGGCGAGTGCGCCGTAGCTGCATCCAGCCTGCGCGTCCGCGCTCGTCGCCACTTACGCGGCACGCCCGGCGCGCCGACGGACATCCTGGGCGCTTCGCCCGCGCGGCTATGCGACGTAACCTGACCGGACCGCGGCCCGGCCGCTAGAAAATCTGATTCGTTTCGAGGCGCTACTGTCCAGGTGGCGCCTCGTTTTTTATGCCGTTGACGGTTATTTACACATCTTGCTTTTGGCCGCCCCGAGTCGGGCGATTAGCGCTTTTCTCACATCCGGCTCTCTTCAGATTTCGCGATAAGCGTCTTTGTCGCCTAATTCGGACACCATAGTTTTATCTCGATTTAAAGTCCAATTTTGCGACGCTTCAATGCTTCGCTTAAGCACAAATCCGCGCGATAATTCAAGGCTGTTTTTTGGATCCGCATGGAGCATGCAGATATGAAGCACCCCTTATTGGTACGGCGCGCCCTGCTGCTCGCGGCGTCGTGTCTGCTGTTGCAGCATGGCGGGTCTGTGCTTGCCGCGCAGGGCGAAGAGGCCGCGCCGATCGTCGGCACACGGCCGGCCCTCAATACGCTGACGCCGCAGCCTGTCGCCGACGCGCTGCGCGATGCGGCGTCGGGTTCGTCGGCTTCATCCGCGTCGTCGGCTTCGGTTTCGGGTTCGTCGTCGGCGGTGGAAGTGCAAGGCAATGTCGCCGAGTTGATGCAGATGATTCAGGACACGAAGCTGAGCGAACTGCGCACCACTTACAACGGCAGCTACGGCGCGAGCCTGTTTTTCTATCCACGCGAGTTGACGTACTACGTCGCGTTGTTTCAGAACAAGCATTTCTGGCGGGTGATCAAGTCGGCGGATGCGGGGCGGGCCGAGGCGATTTACGCGGGCTTCGCGCAGCAAACCGCGCAGCTTGCCGAGGTCGAGATTCGCCGCACGCAGTTGCAGGCGCAGAAGCTGTACATTGAAGACGTTATTGCGTTGTCAGAAGACCGGGCGAAGCGCCTGCAAGCCGATCTGGAAGTCGCGCGCACACAGCAGGCGAAGGTCAACGACTATCAGCGCCAGACGCAGGACGAAGCAGCCGCGTTGCGTGAAGAGAAGGAACGCGCACAGGCGCAACTGCGGCAGGTGCAAGGGCAGGTCATGCTATTGCAACGGCAGATGGAGATGGGTCTGCCAGGCCAGAAGTAAAGGCGCGGTTGGAGTGCGAAAAAACCCGGCTTGGATAGCCGGGTTTTTTTATGGCGCGCGTTGCAGGGCTATCGAGTGAATTGGTCGGGGACTTCGGTCACGCGGCGCTGCGAGAGTCGGTTTATCCATTGCGGGCTGGTGTTCGGCGATGGATTCGCGGATGAGGGTGGTTGGGGTTGTTGCGCTTGTTGCGCCGGTTTCGCTTGTTGCGCAGGCTGCGCCGGTTTCGGCTCCTGCGCTTGCTGGATCGGTTTCGCCTGCTGCGCTTGTTGGATGCGTTGTGCGTCCTGGGCGTCTCGCGGGTGCTGAGCGTCTTGGGCCTGTTGGGCGTCCTGCGCCGGCTTCGCCTGTTGCGCAGGTTGCACTGGTTTGGCCTGCTGCGTTTGTTGCGCAGGTTTCCCCCGTTGCGCTTTTTCTATGGGTTGCGCGTCTTGAGCGTCTCGGCGGCGTTCGGCGTCTCGGGCCTGTTGGACTTCTTCCGCTACTTGCGACCATTGCGCCGACTGCGCCATTTGCGCCGCTTGCGCGCGACCGCTGCTACCGACGCCCGCGCTCATGTCCATCGACGCGTAATCGTGCGTGCCCAACTGCGCCGGCCGAAGCGGTGAGTATGCACCCGCAACGGACGGCTTGACGATCGTTCGCGGCGCGGTCGCTTGCGCTGCGATGCTCGACGCGTCGACGGCTGCATACCGCCGATGGCTCACCGCGGCGCCATCTGCAAGATGCCGTTGCATGTCCACATGACGACCGTCTTTCCTTGCAGCAAGCTGGTCGCGTGCGCGTGTGATCGACCTGTCTGCTGACATGCGCCGCTCGATAGGCTTTGCTGTTTCCGGGCGTCCAGCGGTCGCGCCGACGACAATGCCTCGGCCCGCTTCCGGCACCGACGCGGCGTGCGCAAGCTGCGTCGCGGAAGCTGCACTCGCGGGCTTCGCGCGCACGGCTTCGTGGGTCTTGTTGGAACTGTCGGCGCCGCGGCGCAACGGAGTTTGCGCAGCCATCGTGTTGGGGACGGCAACGGCTCCTTCCGCGGATTTCATGTCGTGACCGTTGCGCGGATGCGAGGCGCCGTCATGGGTGGCCATCCACGTAAGCAGTGCCGCGCCGCTCACAGCGCAGACGCCGCCCGCGAGCGCCCACCGCGGCGGGAATAGCGCGCGAGGCGCGCGCTGTGCGGCTTCTGAAGGATGTGTTGTCTCGGTTGCGCAAGCATCCGGCGAAACGGCAGCTTGTGCGAAAGGCAATGCGTCGGCGAGCACCGGCGCATCCGTCCAAGCCGAACCCACCGGCGGCATCAAATCCACCGAGCGCGCAGAAGCCACCGAAGCCACCGAAGCCACCGAAGCCACCGAAGCCACCGAAGCCGCAGGACCCGCAGGACCCGCAGAACCCGCAGAACCCGCAGAACCCGCAGAACCCGCAGAACCCGCAGAACCCGCAGAAGCCACCCCCCACGGAACCTCCAACGCCTCTACCTCCACCCCTTCGCCAATCCGCGACGCCCCCTCGCCACCCACCGACCCTGCACCCATCGCAACCACCGCGTCGCCTCGCCGACCCTCCGGCGCCACCCATCGACAAAACGAGCGAATCGGCTGCTGGCTCAAATCAAACGTTTCGAGGACCGCGCGGTATAGCCCGTGTAGCCCCCTGTCCAGCGAATAGCATGGCGCGAGCAAGGTCCAGCCGCGGCCAAATGGCGCCGGCACATCATTGAACGGGCGCGAGCGCGGCAACGCCATCGCGCCTTCGACTACGGTTAACGGTGTGGTGGACATCGCTCTCTTGCAGCGCCTCGGGGAGGGACGCCGCCTGGGCATCCGTGGGTCGGTGACGAGGGGCTCGGCGCGCTACGCAAAAACGCTACGCAAAAACATCACGCGAAAGCGCCTCGCGCGTGCATGCGAGGGCAACAGCGCAGAGGCGCAGCAACCC
Organism: Paraburkholderia sp. OAS925; assembly: GCF_040543975.1. Classification (NCBI taxonomy): domain Bacteria; kingdom Pseudomonadati; phylum Pseudomonadota; class Betaproteobacteria; order Burkholderiales; family Burkholderiaceae; genus Paraburkholderia; species Paraburkholderia sp. OAS925. Next base: position 3,594,867 of record NZ_JBEUNO010000001.1, on the reverse strand, counting down.
ACCAACACGCGCTCGCACGCATGCGGAAGGACGCATCGGCGCCGTGCGTGGAAAGCCATCGTCGGGAAGAGAAGATGATGCGCTGGAATGAAACGCCGTAACGCTCGGAAGCTTCGCAAAGTACCTGCGGATACTTCCTGGATCTGCGCTAACGGACACGACAAACGTCGGTCAAACGCGGATCAAACGCCAGCCCCGTCCAATCGATAAACATAACGCAGCGCAGTGATGTCCACGCCGCCCATGCGGTCCGGTTCCGCGCCGGCGAACTGCCAGCCTTGCCGCTCATAAAAGCCGATCGCGGGCATATTGCCTTCGAGCACATACAGATGCAGCTGCGTCTCACCTTGCGTACGAGCCCAGTCTTTGGCGGCGCGCATCAACAGCTTCCCGACGCCGATTCCCTGGGAGCCCGGCAGTGCGTGAAGGTTATCGAGCAGCACGCCCCACGCGGACTCCGGCTGACGCTCGACACACACGAAGCCGATCGGCTCGTCGTCCAGCACCGCGATCAGCACGATGCGGCGCTCGCCGCCCGGCGCGCGCATGCGCGCCTGCCACCAGTCCGCGCGTTCCTGCGCGACCTCGCCGTCGAGAAAAGCGTCGGGCAGCAGGCCACGGTAAGTGGCGCGCCAACTCGTGGTGTGAATCGACGCGATGAGCGCGGTGTCGGCGACGGTGGCGGTGCGCAGCGACAAGGCAGGGGCGGTCTGCATGAGAGGCATGGGAAGCGTGGGAAGGATGGGAACGGCATCGACGGGAATGGCTGAATCGCAATTTTAGCGGCCGCCCGCCGCCGCGCTGGTTGTAATGAAAATGTAGGGAATACGCAACAGTGCCATCGACGGTAACATGTGGCGGCGCGGCTCCCGGCGGTTCACAACGTTTACCCTGATACCGCTCCAGCGCCTTCGCTTGCAAAATGCTGCGCCCCTCGGCGCGGCGCTATCCGCAGCGGCCGTTTGCCTGTGGCATCCGCCAGTTCGACAAGGCGGCCCGTTTCAACTGCCAGATCGCCGTCGTTCGCGCGGCGTGGGCTTATCAGAGAACGTCAATGTCAACAGCGTCCCACGCTATTTCTTCGTCGGAAGAATCCAAGGTCAAGACAGTGTTCCGCGTGGTCAGCGGCAACTTTCTTGAGATGTACGACTTCATGGTCTACGGCTACTACGCGTCTGCGATCGCCAAGACCTACTTTCCGAGCGGCAGCGAATTTGCGTCGCTGATGCTCTCGCTGTCCGTGTTCGGCGCGGGCTTCCTGATGCGGCCGCTCGGCGCGATCGTCCTCGGCGCGTACATCGATCATCATGGCCGGCGCAAGGGGCTCATTCTCACGCTCGGCCTGATGGCGCTCGGCACGCTCACGGTGGCGTCCATTCCAGGCTACGCGACGATCGGCGTGCTCGCACCGGTGCTCGTGCTGTTCGGCCGGCTGCTGCAGGGCTTTTCCGCGGGCGTCGAACTCGGCGGCGTGTCGGTGTATCTGTCGGAAATTGCCACCAAGGGAAACAAGGGCTTCTATTGCGCGTGGCAGTCGGGCAGCCAGCAGGTCGCCGTGGTGTTCGCCGCGCTGATCGGCGTGATGCTCAACAAGACGCTGCCCGCCGACCAGATGAGCGCATGGGGCTGGCGCGTGCCGTTCCTGATCGGCTGCCTGATCGTGCCGTTCCTGTTCATAATCCGCCGTTCGCTGAAGGAAACCGCGGAGTTCTCCGCGCGCAAGCATCGTCCGCGCATGGGCGAGATCATGAAGAGCATGGCCGCGAACTGGGTCACGGTGCTGGGCGGCATGGGCATGGTCATCATGACGACGGTGTCGTTCTACATGATCACCGCTTACACGCCGACGTTCGGCAAGGAAGTGCTGAAGCTGTCGGCGATCGACACGCTCGTCGTCACCGTGTGTATCGGCCTGTCGAATCTGATCTGGCTGCCGCTCGCGGGCGCGCTGTCGGATCGCATCGGCCGTCGTCCGGTGCTGCTGGCTTTTACCGCGCTGACCATCGTGAGCGCTTATCCGGCGCTGCAATGGCTCGTCGCCGAGCCGTCGTTCGCGCGTCTGCTCACGGTCGAGCTGTGGCTGTCGTTCCTGTACGGCAGCTACAACGGCGCAATGGTCGTCGCGCTGACCGAAGTGATGCCGGTCGAAGTGCGCACTGCGGGCTTTTCGCTGGCTTACAGTCTCGCGACGACGATCGGCGGCTTCACGCCGGCCATTTCGACGCTGCTGATTCATTCCACCGAAAACAAGGCGGCGCCGGGTCTCTTCCTCGGCGTGGCGGCGATCTGCGGACTGATCGCGACGCTCGTGTTGTACCGCACGCCTGAATCGCGCAATCAATACAAGGGCGCGTGAGGCGTGGCGCGCGCTGACGTCTGCTGCGGCGTCGGCGCATAAAAGGAAACCCCGCGCTCGACGGAACGCGGGGTCGCATTGAGATGGTCATTAAAACCCTGCACGCGAGCTTCACTGCAGGGTTTTTGTTTGTTGGCTTGACTCGCGATTTCCGCGCGGATTCAACGCTTGTTCAGCGCTTTGTTCAACGCGCGACGCTAGCCGCGGCGCAGTTCTTCCGCGACGGCTTCCACCACTTCCCGCCAGGCACCCGGCCGCGGCTGGCGCACCAGTTTCGCGCTCGCGTACCACGGGCTGCGCGCGTCGTCGTGACACCAGCGCCAGTCGGGCGCGAACGGCAGCATCAGCCACAGCGGCTTGCGCAGCGCGCCGGCGAGATGCGCAATCGACGTATCGATCGACACCACTGCATCGAGCCGTTCGATGATCGCCGCCGTATCCGCGAAGTCGCCGATCCGCTCGTCGAACCGATGAATCGACCCGCCGCGCGGATGCCCGTCGAGCGCCGCGCGTTCTTCGGCGCTGAGGTGAGGCTGCAGCACAATCCAGTCGATGCCTTCGAGCGCGAAAAGCGGCTCGAGCGCGGCGAGCGGCATCGAACGCGTTTCGTTTTGCTGGATGCGCCCGGACCACGCGAGCCCGATCTTACGCTTCGCCTGGCCGCCGATCGAACCGCGCCATTTGCGCCGATACGCGGGCGGCGCGCTCAGATAAGGCGTGCGCTCGGGAATCGTGGCGAACGTCGTGCCGAGCGCGAGCGGCAAGCTCAGCAACGGGCATTGGACGTCGGCGGCGGGGCGCGGTGCGCCTCGCGCGATGAGCGTCACGCGCCACGCTTCCGCGACCGGCGCGAGCAGCGGCAGCAACGGCGGCTGCACTTCGAGCACGACGCGCGCGGCACGCTGCGCGGCGAGCGAGACGAAGCGCACGAACTGCAGCGTATCGCCGAAACCCTGTTCCGCATGGATCAGCAGCGTGCGCTGCGCGGCCGGCTCGCCGTGCCAGCGCGGCAAGGTCTCGATCGCCGGTTCGGCGACGGTTTGCAGACGCCATTCGTATTCCGGCAGGCCGCGCGCGAAATCGCCCAACGCGAGCCACGCGAGCGCGCGGTTCATATGCGCGGACGCGAGATCGGGCTGCAAGCGCAACGCCTGATCGAATGCGCGCAGTGCGGTGGCGTGCGCGCCCAGCGCCTGGTGCGCGGTGCCGAGACTCAGCCAGGCGAGCGCGAATTGCGGATCGAGCCCGACCGAGCGTTCGAGATACGGTATCGCCTCCGTGTGGCGCCCGAGCGCGGCCAGTGCATTGCCCATGCCGTAGATGGCGGGCGGCAGGTTCGGCTGCAACGCGAGCGCCGCTTCGAACGACGCGACGGCTTGCGCGTGGCGGCCGGTGGCGTCGAACGTATTGGCGAGGTTGAAATGCGCGGCGACGAAGCGCGGCTCGGCGGCCAACGCGGCCTTGAAGCAGGGAATCGCTTCGTCCGCGCGGCCGAGCGCATTGAGCGACATGCCCATGTTGTTCAGCGCGCCCGCGTGTCCGGGGCGCAGCTCGAGCGTGCGCCGGAACGACGCGATGGCTTCCTCGTGACGCCCGAGCGCGTGCAGCGCGTTGCCGAGATTGTTGTGCGAGGAGGCGTCGTCCGGTTGCAGGTGCAACGAACGGCGGAACGCGTCCGCGGCGTCCTCGTGACGGCCCGTTGCCGCATACGCGTTGCCGAGGTTGTAGTGCGCCATCGGGAACGACGGCGCGAGCGTCAGCGCGTTGCGGAACTGGTCGATGGCCTCGTCGATCTGGCCGAGGGCCTTCAGCGCGTTGCCGAGGTTCAGCTGCAGCGCGGCGTCTTGCGGGCGCAGGTTGACCGCGCGCCGCACCAGCTCGGCGGCTTCGGCGTGCTGGCCCTGCTGATGGCGCAGCACGCCCAGCAGATGCAACGCGTCGACGTGCGCGGGATTGCCGTCGAGCGTCGCGCGGTAGCCGCGTTCGGCGTCGTCGAGGCGGCCGTCACGATGCGCCGCGAAAGCGCGGTCAAATACAGGTTGCATGACGGGGGATGGTAGTCGGGTGAGGCAGAGGCCGCATTTTCCCACACTCGCGGAGGCTCGCTCCGGTTTGACCCGTTGCGCGGCTTTCGCTTAACCTGTGAATACCTGTTCATATGTACGCTGCCATGATTCCTGCTACGGTCTCTGCGCCATCGCCTGCGGGCTTCGAGCCGCACGCGGCAAAAAGCGTCGCGCCGCTCGCCGATCTGTTTCGCCTGCTCGGCGATCCGACGCGGCTGCGCATCGTGCTCGCTTGCGTCGACGGCCGGCGCGCGGTCGGTGCGATTGCCGACGAGCTCGGTTTGTCGCCGTCGCTCGTGAGTCATCATTTGCGGCTGTTGCGCGCGGCGCGGATCGTGCGGGCGCAGCGGCAGGGCAAACAGGTTTTCTATTTCGCCGCCGATCGCCACATCAGCGCGATGCTGGCCGGCATGCTTGAACACGTCGCCGAGCCTACCAGTGACGACGCATTGGATCTGCCATGAAGACAATCGAAGAAAGAGAAGATGGGCAACAGGACACGCATAGTCACGGTCACGGTCACGGTCACGGCAAACACCACCACGACGACCACGGCCACAACCACGGCACACACCACTCGCACTCACACAGCCACGACCACGGCCACGGCCATCATCACCACCACGCGCCCGTAGCCGGCCACGGCTTCGCGTTCGCGCTGGCCGTCGCGCTGAACGTCGCGATCGTCGTGATCCAGGCCGTGTACGGCGTGCTCGCGCATTCGACCGCGCTGCTCGCCGACGCCGGCCACAATCTCTCCGACGTGCTCGGCCTGCTGCTCGCATGGGGCGCCGCCTGGCTCGCGACACGCCGTCCTTCCGCGCGCTACACGTTCGGCTACGGCAGTTCGTCGATACTCGCGTCGCTGGCGAATGCGGCGCTGCTGCTGTTCGCGTGCGGCGTGATCGTCGCGGAAGCCATCGACCGTCTGATGAACCCGGCGCCCGTCGCGGGCCTCGCGGTGTTCGTCGTCGCGGCGGTGGGCATGGTCGTCAACGGACTGTCCGCGTGTCTGTTCATGCGCGGGCAGAAGGAAGACCTGAACATCCGCGGCGCCTTTCTGCACATGGCCGCCGACGCCGGCGTGTCCGCGGCGGTCGCGATCAGCGGCCTCGTGATTCTCTACACCAACTGGACGTGGCTGGACCCGCTGATGAGCCTGCTCGTGGTCGCGGTTGTCGTCTACGGTACGTGGGGTCTGTTGCGCGACTCGGTGCGCCTCGCGCTCAATGCGGTGCCCTCGGGCGTCGATGTCGAGCGCATCCGCGACTATCTCGCCGATCAGCCCGGTGTCGAGGACGTGCACGATCTGCACATCTGGGCGCTGTCCACCACCGGCAACGCGCTCAGCGCGCATCTCGTGATGCCGGCAGGCCATCCCGGCGACGAGCGGCTCGACGGCATCGTGCTCGCGTTGCGCGAACGTTTTTCGATGCAGCACGCGACGCTGCAAGTGGACCTCGGCACGACCGATCATCGTTGCGCGATGGAGCATCCGCACACTGCGCGCTGAAGCACGCGACGAAAGCGCGCATTCATGCATAACGCGTCGCCGACGTACATCGCGGAACACGCAAGCGCGGACGGCCGCCGCGAGCCCGACCGCTATGCGCGATACGCCTCGCATCCGATGCAGCCCGCAGTCCGGCGCGCGGGCGCGGGTTGTACACTAGAGCGCACTGTGGTCTGCGGAGTTTCGCATGAACGCTGCTGCTAATAATGCGTCGCCGGTGCTGATCGTCGGGGCGGGGCCGACCGGGCTCGCCGCCGCCATGAGTCTCGCGCGCGCTCACATCCCCGTGCGTCTCATCGACCGCGCGATGCAGCCGAACCCATATTCGCGGGCCATCGGCATTCAGGCGCGCACGCTTGAACTGCTGGAGCAGCATCGGCTGGCCGAACGGTTTCTCGAACTCGGCCATCGCGCGCGCGTCGCCAATCTGTTTTCGAACGGCATGCGCCTCGCGCAGCTCGACTTCGATCCGCTGCACACGCGCTATCCGTATCTGCTGTTTCTCGATCAGTCGGTGACCGAGCGTTTGCTCACCGAGCATGTCGCGACGCTCGGCGTGACGATCGAGCGCGGCGTCGAACTCACGATGTTCTCGCAAGGCTCGGTCGGCGTTCAGGCGACGCTGCGGCGCGCCGACGGTCACACGGAAACGCTGCGTCCGTCCTACATGATCGCCGCCGATGGCGCGCACAGCGCGATCCGCCACGGGCTCGGGTTGAACTTCGTGGGCAAGACGTCGGAGCAGACGTTCCTGCTCGCCGATGTTCACGCGGAAACCGATTGGCCCGACGACGAATTTCACATCTTCGCTTCAGGCGAAGGTCTCGTTGCACTGTTTCCGATGGGACACGGCCGGCATCGTCTGATCGCGGATCACGCCGTCGAGCCGACGCCGGCCGCTGCCGCGCCGCTCTCGCCGGTGGTGCTCGGCGAGCCGCCGCTCGCACGCGTGCGAGCGCCGTCGCTCGACGAATGCAAGGCGCTCGTTGCGAGGCGCGTGCATGAACGCGTCGACGTATCCGAGGTTGCGTGGTCCTCGTACTTCCATGTGAACAGCCGGATGGTGGAGCGCCTGCGCGTCGGGCGCGTGTTCCTTGCCGGCGACGCCGCGCATGTGCACAGCCCGGCCGGCGCGCAAGGCATGAACACGGGCATCCAGGAAGCGTTCAATCTCGGCTGGAAGCTCGCGCGCGTATTGAAGGGCGCGGCGCCCGATCGTCTGCTCGACACCTACCATATCGAGCGGCATCCGATCGAGCGCGACGTGCTGCGGCAAACCGGCTTTATCACGCAGATGGCCGAGGCGGATCACGGTCCGCTCAAGCTGCTGCGCGAGCGGGTGATGCCGGTTCTTGCCGCGCTCGGTCCGTTGCGCGACGCGGCGCGGCTCACGATCAGCGAGTTGTCGATCCAGTACCGGCGCAGTCCGCTGACGCTCGAGCGCGTGCTCGACGGTGGGCCGCGCGCGGGCGAACGCGCGCCGGATGCGGTCGTGCATGTGGTCGACGGTCCGCTTGGGCGAGCGCCCGGCATCGGCTGTATTTACGATCTGCACGACCCGGCATTTTTCTCGCTGTTTCTGCTGGTGCCGCCGTTGCCCGCCGACGACAAACCGCTCGATCCCGACGCAAAGCACGCACCGCCCGCCGACGCCGAACTCGAGCGGCTGACGGCCGACATGGAGAAGCTATTGGAAGGGGCGGTGCGCATCTGGCGCGTGACGGATACGAGCGGCGACGGCGGGCCGTCGTTGGCCGAATCGTATGGACGCACGCGGCCGTCGTTTTATCTGCTGCGGCCCGACGGCTACATCAGCGCGCGCGGACGCACAGGCTCCGATCTGAACGGCCTGCTGCGGCACTGTGAAGCGTGGTTCACCGTCGATGGACAGATACCGGAGCAGACGGCCGTGTGAGACGGCCGTCATGCACCCGTCCTGTGCACTCATCACGCGATGGAAGGCTCAGCGGGCGTCAGACGCTCGCGGTTCTTCACGAGCGCTTCCTTCACGATTGCCGACATCTCGATGCCGCCCGCCTGCGGCGCATCGAGCGCTGCGAGCAGCGCGCGCCGCATGCGCGGCTCCCAGAAGCGGCGGATATGGTCGGCGACACCGGTGATGGCTTCTTCGCGATCCGGCATCGAATCGAAAAAATCGCCGATGCGGTTCGCCATGTCGATCAGATTCTGAGTGTCCATCGTCGCCTCACTTACCCGACGTCGCGTTGGCCAGCTCGCGCTGCTTGAGCAACTCGAGTTGCTCCGCGTTGAAGCGCGAATACTCTTTCTGCCACTCGGACGGCTGTTCGACCGGCATCACCTGCACGGCGGTCACCTTGTATTCCGGACAGTTGGTCGCCCAGTCCGAACTCTCGGTGGTGATCACGTTCGCGCCCGATTCGGGGAAGTGGAACGTCGTATAAACGACGCCCGGCTGCATCCGCTCGGTCACTTTCGCGCGCAGCACGGTTTGTCCCGCGCGCGATTCGATACCGACCCAGTCGCCCGTCTTGATGCCGCGTTCTTCCGCGTCGTGCGGATGCAGTTCGAGCCGGTCCTCGTCGTGCCAGCGCGAGTTCTCCGTGCGCCGCGTTTGCGCGCCCACGTTGTACTGCGACAGGATGCGCCCCGTCGTCAGCAGCAGCGGGAACTTGCGCGTGACTTTTTCCGGCGACGCGATGAACTTGGTAATCACGAACTTGCCCTTGCCGCGCACGAACGTGTCGACGTGCATGGTCGGCGTGCCGTCCGGCGCCTCTTCGTTGCACGGCCACTGGATGCTGCCCAGCTCGTCGATCTTCTTGTATGACACGCCGTGGAAGGTCGGCGTGAGACGCGCGATCTCGTCCATGATTTCGGACGGATGCGTGTAGTCCATTTCGTAGCCGAGCGCGCGCGAGAGCAGCAGCGTGACTTCCCAGTCGGCGTAACCCGGCACCGGCGGCATGACCTTGCGCACGCGCGAGATGCGGCGCTCCGCGTTCGTGAAGGTGCCGTCCTTTTCGAGGAAGGTCGAGCCGGGCAGCAGCACATGCGCGTACTTCGCGGTCTCGTTCAGGAAAATGTCCTGCACGACGATGCATTCCATCGCCGACAACGCCGCCGCCACATGATGCGTGTTCGGGTCCGACTGCACGATGTCCTCGCCCTGGCAGTACAGGCCCATGAAGCTGCCGTCGAGCGCGGCTTCGAACATGTTCGGAATGCGCAGACCCGGCTCGGTTTGCAGTGAGACATTCCACGCGTCTTCGAACTGCGAGCGCACGATCGTGTCGCTGATGTGGCGATAGCCCGGCAACTCATGCGGGAACGAGCCCATGTCGCACGAACCCTGCACGTTGTTCTGGCCGCGCAGCGGATTCACACCGACGCCTTCGCGGCCGATGTTGCCCGTCGCCATCGCAAGGTTCGCGATGCCCATCACCATCGTCGAGCCTTGCGCGTGTTCGGTGACGCCCAAGCCGTAGTAGATCGCCGCGTTGCCGCCCGTCGCGTAGATGCGCGCGGCTTCACGCACGTCCTTGGCCGGCACGCCGGTCACGGCTTCCGTTGCTTCGGGCGCATTCTCCGGCAGCGCGACGAAATCACGCCATTGCTCGAACGCGCGGCCTTCGCAGCGTTCGGCGATGAACGCTTCGTTCAGCAGCCCTTCGGTGACGATCACATGAGCGAGCGCGTTGACCACCGCGACGTTGGTGCCGGGGCGCAATTGCAGATGATGCGATGCCTTCACGTGCGGCGTATCGACGATGTCGATGCGGCGCGGATCGACCACGATCAGCTTCGCGCCTTCGCGCACGCGGCGCTTCAGACGCGAGGCGAACACCGGATGGCCGTCGGTCGGATTCGCGCCGATCACCATGATGACGTCGGCTTTATCGACCGAGGCGAAGGTCTGCGTGCCCGCCGATTCGCCGAGCGTCGTCTTCAGACCGTAGCCGGTCGGCGAGTGGCAAACGCGTGCGCAGGTGTCGACGTTGTTGTTGCCGAACGCGGCGCGCACGAGCTTCTGCACCAGATAGGTTTCTTCGTTCGTGCAACGCGACGACGTAATGCCGCCGATCGAATCGCGCCCGTGCTTCGCCTGAATGCGGCGGAATTCCGAGGCCGCGTAATTGATCGCTTCTTCCCAGCTCACTTCGCGCCACGGGTCGGTGATCTTCGCGCGGATCATCGGCTTCGTGATGCGATCCTTGTGTGTTGCGTAGCCCCATGCGAAGCGGCCCTTCACGCACGCGTGTCCTTCGTTCGCCTGGCCGTTCTTGAACGGCACCATGCGCACGACCTGGTTGCCCTTCATCTCCGCCTTGAACGAGCAGCCGACGCCGCAATACGCGCAGGTGGTGACGGCCGAATGCTCGGCCTGGCCCAGCATGATCACGGTCTTTTCCTGCAACGTCGCGGTCGGGCAAGCGGCCACGCACGCGCCGCACGACACGCACTCCGAATCCATGAACGGCTGGTTTTCGCTCGCGGCCACGCGCGATTCGAAACCGCGCCCGGCGATGGTCAGCGCGAACGTGCCTTGCGTTTCCTCGCACGCGCGCACGCAGCGATTGCAGACGATGCACTTCGCCGGATCGTAGGTGAAGTACGGATTCGATTCATCCTTCTTGTCGTTCAGGTGATTCGCGCCGTCGAAACCGTAGCGCACTTCGCGCAGGCCGGTCACGCCCGCCATGTCCTGCAGTTCGCAGTCGCCGTTCGCGGGGCAGGTCAGGCAATCGAGCGGGTGATCGGAGATGTACAGCTCCATCACATTGCGGCGCAGCGATTGCAGACGGTCGGTTTGCGTGCGCACTTTCATGCCGGCTTCGACCGGCGTCGTGCACGAGGCCGGATAACCGCGCTTGCCTTCGATCTCGACGAGACACAAACGGCACGAGCCGAACGGTTCCAGCGAATCGGTTGCGCAAAGCTTCGGCACGTTCACGCCTGCTTCGACGGCGGCGCGCATCACCGATGTGCCGGCCGGCACCGTGACCGCCTGGCCGTCGATTTCAAGCGTCACGTCGACGTCCGCATGACGCGCGGGCGTGCCGAAATCGGTTTCGTCGAAGTACGAGCGCGGGGCTTGCGTTTGAGCCTGCGCTTGCGATTTGCACGCGCAGTTGCCGGATCCGCAGCCGCCCGCCGAGGGGACTTGCTTCGGGGCGCCGGCAGTAGAGTTGAGCATGTCTGACATAGTTGGGCTCCTCGTTCAGGCCGCAGCTTTCGGTGCATCGGCGCCAGCGCCGGCGAGGCCGAAGTCTTCAGGAAAATGGTCGAGCGCAGACATCACCGGATACGGCGTCATGCCGCCCATCGCGCAAAGCGATCCGGACACCATCGTGTCGCACAGATCGCGCAGCAACTGCACTTGCCGCGTCGACGTATCGCCGTTCCGCATGCGCGCGATCACCTCGACGCCGCGTGTCGAACCGATGCGGCACGGCGTGCACTTGCCGCACGATTCGATCGCGCAGAAGTGCATCGCGTATTGCGCGAGTTCGGCGAGATTCGACGTGTCGTCATGCACGACAAGGCCGCCGTGACCGACCACGGCGCCGACCGCCGCATACGCTTCGTAATCCATCGGAATGTCCCACTGGCTTTCCGGCAGATAGGTGCCGAGCGGGCCGCCCACTTGAACGGCGCGCGCCGGCCGGCCGCTTGCCGTGCCGCCGCCATAGTCGTAAATCAGTTCGCGCAGCGTCACGCCGAATGCAAGCTCCACGAGCCCGCCTTGCTTGACGTTGCCCGCGAGCTGAAACGGCAGAGTGCCGCGCGAGCGACCCATGCCGAAGTCTTTGTAGAACGCCGCGCCGCGCGCGAAGATGATCGGCACCGTTGCCAGCGTGATGACGTTGTTGATCACCGTCGGCTGACCGTAGAGGCCGACGAGCGCGGGCACCGGCGGCTTCGCGCGAACAATGCCGCGCTTGCCTTCGAGCGATTCGAGCAGCGCCGTTTCCTCGCCGCACACATACGAGCCCGCGCCTTTTGCGACGAACAGTTCGAAGCGATGCGCGGAGCCGAGCACGCTGTCGCCGAGCCAGCCGGCGGCGCGCGCCTTCGCGATTGCCGCTTCGAGCGTGGCGATCGAATGCGGATATTCGCTGCGCACGTAGATGTAGCCCGCCGTCGCGCCGGTCACGACGCCCGCGATGATCATGCCTTCGATCAGCACATACGGATCGCTTTCCATCACGAGGCGGTCGGAGAAGGTGCCCGAGTCGCCTTCGTCGGCATTGCAGACGATGTACTTCTGCGCGGCCTTCGCGGCGCGCACGGTGCGCCACTTGATGCCGGCCGGGAACGCGGCGCCGCCGCGTCCGCGCAGGCCGGATTCGATCAGCGCTTCGCAGGCGGCGTCGCCGTCGGTCTGCAGCGCATTGCGCAGACCTTCGAGGCCGCCGTGCGCGACGTAGTCGTCGGTGGAAAGCGGGTCGGTAATGCCGATGCGCGCGAACGTCAGGCGCTGCTGCTTCTTCAGATACGGAATCTCGTCGACCACGCCGACGCGGCGCGCATGCTCGCCACCGTCGATAAAGCCCGCGTCGAACAGCGCGGCCACGTCGCTTTCGTCGACGTTCGCGTAACCGATGCGTCCTGCGGCGGTTTGCACTTCGACGAGCGGTTCGAGCCACAACAAGCCGCGCGAGCCGTTGCGAACGAGTTCGATCGTGATGCCGCGGCGTGCCGCCTCGGCTTTGATCGCGTCGGCGAGCGCGTCCGCGCCCAGTGCGAGTGCCGACGAATCGCGGGGAACATAGATACGCGTCATGCCGTCACCTCCACGCATTTGCTGGCAGCCGCGAAAATCGCGTCGAATTTTTGCGGCGTGATTTTCGCGTGCAGCGTGCCGTTCACCATCATCGCGGGCGAAAGCGCGCATTGGCCGAGGCAGTACACCGACTCCAGTTCCACCGCGGCGCCGGCTTTGTGTTCGGCGTCGAAGCGGCAGCCCGTATGCGACTCGATGTGCTGCGCGAGCGCCTCGGTGCCCATGCTGCGGCAGGCTTCCGCGCGGCACAGTTGCACCGTGACGGGCGCGGCCGGCTGCGTGCGGAAATGGTGGTAGTACGTGATGACGCCGTGCACTTCCGCGCGCGACAGGTTCATCGTGCGTGCGAGAGGTGGAACGGCGGCGGGCGGCACGTAGCCGAGTTCGTCCTGAATCGCGTGCAGCACGGCCAGCAGCGACCTGCCAGGTTGTGCGTGGCGCGCTACGAGCTCTTCCGGCGCGATGGCGATGAGATCGTCCAAGTGGGGGCTCCTCCAAAGTCATATATGCACTTGTTATTCATAATGCGTGCACTTATGCTTCGTCTATTCGATATGGGATAGCCGAACGATAGGCGGGCGAAACGGCCGATGCAATAGGAAATACCTGCACATATATGATCAGAATCGAGTGCCACGCTCAACTAGTATTGAAGTGCCCGGATGGCCGGGAGGCAAGCCTGTCGGACGTCGTGCCGCTGCTCGCTCTCGTGGACGAATCCGGCAGCATCGCGCAGGCGGCGACGCTTAAGGGTTTGTCCTACCGTCATGCGTGGGGTTTGTTGCGCGCAATCGAGGAGCGTCTGGGCGGTCCGCTGATCGCGAAGGAGCGCGGCCGCGGCTCCGTGCTGTCCGAACTCGGTCAAGCGGTGCTGCGTGCGCAGCGTCTGTGCGGCGAACGGCTCGACGGCAACATGCAGGCGCTCGCGAGCGAAGTGGCGAGCGATCTGAACCGCTGGCTTGCGCCGCCCGTCGATCACGTGCGCATTCATGCGTCGCATGGTTACGCGGTGGCCGCGCTCGTCACCGCCTTGGTCGCGCAGGAGCTTCCGGTCGACATCAAGTACCGCGATGGCGCCGATGCCGTGAGCGCGCTCGCTCGCGGCGAGTGCGAGCTGGCCGGTTTCCACTTGCCGCTAGGCGAGTTTCGCGCGGCATGTGCGGACACGTACCGGCGCTGGCTCGATCCACAGCGTCATGTGCTCGTGCATCTGACGCGGCGCAAGCAGGGGCTCTTTCTCGGCAAGGGCAATCCGAAACGGATTCTTGGCCTCTCAGATCTTTCTCGCGACGACATTCGCTTCGTCAATCGGCAGCATGGTTCCGGCACGCGCATGCTGCTCGATCTGGCGCTGCGCAAGCTGGGCATCGACCCGGATGGCGTGAACGGCTATGCGTCGGCGGAACTCACGCATTCGGCGATCGCGGCGTTCGTCGCGAGCGGGATGGCGGACGTGGGTTTCGGCGTGGAACCTGCCGCGCATCATTTCGGACTCGACTTCATCCCCGCTGTCGACGAAGACTATTATTTCGCGTGTGACCGCGCTCGGCTCGAGCGCGCGCCGCTGTCGGCGGTCATCGAACTGCTGCGAAGCAGCGCGTTTCATGCGAGCGTCGATCGGCTGCAAGGCTACGATCCGCGTGACTGCGGCAAGCTCGTGGATCTCGAAGCGGGATTGAGCGGAGCGGGCGCGTAAGCGGTGGTAAACAACGCGCCGCGCATCTCACGTGCTCGCCGCTGCGGATGGCTTTCGTTTGCGATACTCTCTAAGCTTCCGTTTTTTGCCAACCCCGCGCGTCGCCGCGCTTCGAATCGATATGAAAGTTCTTCTACATGCATGTGCTGCGGCCGCGTCGGCCGGCTTGCTGCTCGCGACCGCCTCGGTCGCTGTCGCGCAGAACTCGCCGGGCGTGCCGGGCGGCATTCTGCAGGAGCAGTTCCGGCTTGCTGAACATCCGCAAATGCCGTTCGCCGCGTCGGCGCCGTCGGACAAGTATCAGTCCGGCAAGAAATCGGCGATGCGCAAGCGCGGCGACCTGGGCGATCCGAACGGCTGCAATCTGCAATGTCCGAAGGAATAGCAGGCTTAGCGGCCTGCTCGAAGTGCACGAATCTCGATGACGCCGGCAATTTGCCGGCGTTTTTTATGGGCTCGCGGGTGTCGACGGTCAGGGCTTCGCGGTGTGCCACACGTCCTTGAAGCCGTCTCCTTTGGTGTCGCCCGCCTGCTTGTCGGCCGCGTAGCGATAGAGCGGATGACCTTTGTATGCCCATTGCTGCTTGCCGTCCGCGGACGGGATCAGCGTCCAGTCTCCCGACGGCTTGTCCGACGAACTCGCGACCGCGGCCGGCCAATAGCTCGTGCAGCCGCCGGTGCACGCGCTCACGCCGGGCGTGGTGTCCTTGTCGAAGGTATAGAGCGTCATGCCGTCGGCGCTGACGAAGCGGCCGTCGACTACTTTCGGAGGCTCGGCGAAAGCGCTCTGTTGCAAGGCGAGCAGGGCGAGGCAGAAGAGGGTCTTGCGCATGATGTCGGCTCCTGTTTGTTGTGTGGATTCGCGTGCGACGCGGCGTGCGTCGGCGCGTGAGTATTAACGGATGGGGTCGTGGGTTTATTCCGGGGGTGTTTCGTGGGTGTTTCGTGCGCGCGCGCGGTGCTGGCCTGAAGGGCCGTTCTGGGCAGCGGCGCGCGGTTGGAGCAGGCAGGCAGCGGGGGCGCGGTCCATCCGCCGATGCATCGGCGATGCAAAACAAAAAACCCCGAAAGGCTCACGCCGTCGGGGTTCTAGTTTAAGCGGTGCGCAAAGCACTGCACTTTGCTGCAAGGTGTGTGGTGGAGGCGGCGGGAATCGAACCCGCGTCCAGAAGCACTCTACGACCAGTTCTACATGTTTAGTTCTGTCTTTTGATTTAACCGTAGTGACGCGGACGAACACGCTGCACTACGGCGATTCACTAGATTTTCGACCCGGACGTCGTGACACCGTCAAGGCTTAACTGACGTATATGACCTCTGTCGGTATTGCTACCGGTCTTGCGACACTAGCCCGTCAGTGAACTAGGCAGAGGACGGCGGCCCTTAGGCTGCCAGTGCGAACGTATCGTCGTTTGCAGTTACGTTTTTCCCATTGATTAACGAGGTGACGGGTCCTCGACATGCCCTAGCCGCTTCGCAACCCCTGTCGAAACCAGGTCGCCCCCGCGGTTCGTTGCTCGGAACGTTGAGCCAAAGTAGATTTTACAATAATTTGACGGCCGTGTCTCGGCTTGCTTTCGGCGCGTTTCTGGGACGTTTCCGTGCGGTTCGAGCCGCGCGTAACGGCCACCCGCGCCGCACATCGATTGGGTTGTTAGCCGATATCGCGCAACAGCCGCTGCAACTCGGCTGGCGACTGCACAACGTGCTGCGCATGCCATTGCGTGGGCGGGATGTCGTCGCCGCAATAGCCGTATGCCGCGGCCACGGTCTTCATGCCGGCAGCGAAGCCCGCCTGCACGTCGCGCAGATCGTCGCCGACGTAGACGATGCGCTCCGGCGCCACATCGAGCGCCCTTGCCGCGTACAGCAGCGGCGCGGGGTGGGGCTTCGAGTGAGGCGTCGTGTCGCCGCTCACCACGCAGCCTGCGCGCTCCTCCAGACCGAGTTGTGCGACCAGCGGTTCCGTCAGCCGCGCGACCTTGTTCGTGACGATGCCCCAGCGCACGTCGCGCGCGTCGAGTTCGTCGAGCAATTCGGGAATGCCGGGAAACAGCGTGGTCTCGATGCAGAGGTCGGCTTCGTAGTTGGCGAGAAACTCCTCGCGCATCGACGCAAACTCGTGGTCGTCCGGCCCAATGCCGAACCCGCCGCAGATCAGCCCGCGCGCGCCGGCCGACGCCAGCGGGCGCAGCTTTTCGAGCGGCACCATTTCCAGTCCGCGATCGTGACGCATCTTGTTGACGGCGGCGGCCAGGTCGGGCGCCGTGTCGGCCAGCGTGCCATCGAGGTCGAACAGCACGGCTTGGCAAAGACCGAGCGAATCTTCGTTGTCTTCGCGCTGGGGCAGGGGCGTGGGATCGCTCATTGATTTTCTTGTCGGCAGTGGGGGATCACGCGTCGCGGCGGCAGGCGAGCATGTAGTTCACGCTCGTGTCGGCGGACAGTGCGAAGTGCTTGCTGAGCGGGGTGGTACACGATACCCTTGATGTCCGCCGTACGCAGCCCCGCCGCGCGCACGAAACCGGCGAGCTCCGACGGGCGAATGAACCGCGCGTAGTCGTGCGTGCCCTTGGGCAGCATCCGCGCAATGTATTCGGCGCCGATCACGGCGAACAGGTACGACTTCACGTTGCGATTGAGCGTGGAGAAGAACACCCAGCCGCCCGGTTTGACGAGCGTCTTGCACGCCTCGACTATCGCCGACGGCTGCGGTACGTGCTCGAGCATTTCCATGCAGGTGACGACGTCGTAGGTGCCCGGTTCGCGGGCGGCCAACGCCTCCGCCGCGATTTCCTCGTAACTTACGGTTACACCACTTTCAAGGCTGTGAAGATCCGCGACACCGAGTGCCTCGCTCGACAGGTCAATGCCTTTGACGTGCGCGCCGAGGCCTGCCATGGATTCCGACAGGATGCCCCCGCCGCAGCCGATGTCCAGCACGTGCTTGCCGGCCAGATGCGCGTGGGCGTCGATCCAGTTCAGACGGACGGGGTTGAGTTCGTGCAACGGTTTGAATTCGGCGTTCGGGTCCCACCAACGATGTGCGAGGTCGCTGAATTTCTGCAGTTCGTGGGGATCGGCGTTGGTCATGGCAAAGCTGCCTCGATGAGAGCGGTGAGCGGGCGCTCGAGGATAAACCCGGAGTATATAGGCGACGGACCGGAGCGGCAAAATGCGGCCGGCAATAAAAAAGCCCCGCCGAAGCGGGGCTTTTGGTACTGCGTGTTTTGCAGCTTACTGCTTCGAAGTACCGACAACTTCGACTTCCACGCGACGATCCGGTGCGAGGCAGGCGATCAGTTGCTTGCGGTTCTTCTGGTTGCAGCCGGTCGTGACCGGGTTGCGCTTGCCCTTGCCTTCCGTGTAGATACGGTTGGATTCGATGCCCTTGCTGACCAGGTACGCCTTCACAGCTTGAGCGCGACGCAGCGACAGACGGTCGTTGTACTTGTCCGAACCGATGCGGTCCGTGTAACCCGTTGCCACGACGACTTCGAGGTTCAGGCCTTGAATCTTCGATGCCAGATCGTCCAGCTTTTCCTTGCCAGCCGGCTTCAGGACAGCCTTGTCGAAGTCGAACAGTGCGTCAGCTTGATAGGTGATCTTCTGGCTGGTGATGGCCGGTGCCGGTGCGACCGGAGCCGGCGGCGTCGGAGCCTGGGCAACCAGTGCGCCGTCGCACTTTGCGTTAGCCGTTGCCGGCGTCCAGAATGCATCGCGCCAGCAAAGCTCGTTCGTGCCGTTCATCCACACGTATTCGCCAGTACCATTCACCCAGTTGTCATTGGTAGCTTGTCGCGACGCCGGCACCGACTGTGCCATGGCGGATGCAGCCATAACCGCGGTAGCTGCAATGAACGCGAGCTTTGAAAGTTTATTCATATTTCTCCTCTCGAAATTGAGATTACCGCAGGTTTACTGCGAGCCTGTTGACGAAGACAAGTCATACATTGCTCGAAGTATAACATTGGTGCGGAACAAAAAACGTTGTGTGTAGACTTCGAGCAGCGTCTGACTCTTTGTGCGTTGGCATTTTGCCATATCGTTCCCTTCCGACGATAAAAAAATCCGCCCCCGATCAAATCGCCTTCCAATTGTGGTGCATGCGCAACAGAAGCAATCGCCCGCAGCGTCCCGCCAGTCATGGCTCGGCGGCGAATTGCCCCACGCATGAATCGAGCCTGATCCGCCCAAAAGAAGTGCCGCGCGGAACTTTTTCGGGACGGCTTGCTAATAGGTATACGTCGGGTGACGTGACGTGGTCGGGCGCGGATTCCCGGCATGTTAGAATCGCGTGATGCATTGCGCCTGCAATGCTTACGCGAGGGCGCCGGATTCTCGCCGCCTTCGCACGTAAAAGATACGGATAATGGATCAATTCGCCAAAGAGACTCTGCCAATCTCCCTCGAGGAGGAAATGCGCCGTTCGTATCTCGATTACGCGATGAGCGTGATCGTAGGGCGTGCGCTTCCCGATGTTCGCGATGGCCTGAAGCCGGTGCACCGGCGCGTGCTGTACGCGATGCACGAACTGAACAACGACTGGAACCGCGCGTACAAGAAGTCGGCGCGTATTGTCGGTGACGTCATCGGTAAGTACCACCCGCACGGCGACACGGCTGTTTACGACACCATCGTCCGCATGGCGCAGGACTTTTCGCTGCGCTACATGCTGGTGGACGGCCAGGGCAACTTCGGTTCCGTCGACGGCGACAACGCCGCGGCCATGCGTTACACCGAAATCCGCATGGCGAAGATCGGCCACGAGCTGCTCGCCGACATCGACAAGGAAACGGTCGACTTCACGCCGAACTACGACGGCAGCGAAAACGAGCCGGCCATTCTGCCGGCGCGCATTCCCAATCTGCTGATCAACGGTTCGTCCGGCATCGCGGTCGGCATGGCGACGAATATTCCGCCGCACAACCTCAATGAGGTTGTCGACGCGTGCCAGCACCTGCTCAAGAATCCCGAAGCCACGATCGACGAGTTGATCGAGATCGTTCCGGCACCCGACTTCCCGACCGCCGGCATCATCTACGGCGTGGCGGGCGTGCGCGACGGTTATCGCACCGGCCGCGGCCGCGTGGTGATGCGCGCGCTCACGCACTTCGAGGAAATCGATCGCGGCCAGCGCATGGCGATCATCGTCGACGAATTGCCGTATCAGGTGAATAAGCGCTCGCTGCTCGAGCGTATCGCCGAACTGGTCAACGAGAAGAAGCTCGAAGGCATTTCCGACATCCGCGACGAGTCCGACAAGAGCGGCATGCGCGTCGTGATCGAGCTGAAGCGCGGCGAAGTGCCGGAAGTGGTGCTCAACAATCTGTACAAGGCGACCCAGCTCCAGGACACCTTCGGCATGAACATGGTCGCGCTGGTCGACGGCCAGCCGAAGCTGCTGAACCTGAAGGAGATGTTGTCGTGCTTCCTGTCTCATCGCCGGGAAGTGCTGACGCGGCGCACGGTATACGAACTGCGCAAGGCGCGTGAACGCGGCCATGTGCTCGAAGGTCTGGCCGTTGCGCTCGCCAATATCGACGAGTTCATCGCGATTATCAAAGCCGCGCCGACTCCGCCCATCGCCAAGCAGGAATTGATGGCGCGTCCGTGGGATTCGTCGCTGGTTCGTGAGATGTTGTCGCGCGCCGAGCAGGAAAACGCGTCGGCGGGTGGTCGCGAAGCCTATCGCCCGGACGGATTGAATCCGTCTTTCGGTATGCAGGCCGACGGCCTTTACCGTTTGTCCGACACCCAAGCTCAGGAAATTCTGCAGATGCGTCTGCAACGCCTGACGGGTCTCGAGCAGGACAAGATCATTGGCGAGTATCGCGACGTGATGGCGCAAATCGCCGACCTGCTGGACATTCTGGCTCGCCCGGAACGCATTACGGCGATCATCGTCGACGAACTGACGTCGATCAAGTCGGAATTCGGCGACGCGCGTCGCTCGAAGATCGAACTGAACGCCACCGAGCTGAACACCGAAGACCTGATCACGCCGCAAGAGATGGTCGTGACCATGTCGCACGCCGGCTACGTGAAATCGCAGCCGTTGTCGGAATATCGCGCGCAGAAGCGCGGCGGTCGCGGCAAACAGGCGACTTCCATGAAGGAAGACGACTGGATCGACACGCTCTTCATCGCGAACACGCACGATCACATCCTGTGCTTCTCGAACCGCGGCCGCGTGTACTGGGTCAAGGTCTACGAAGTGCCGCAGGGCTCGCGCAATTCTCGCGGCCGCCCGATCGTCAACATGTTCCCGCTGCAAGACGGCGAGAAGATCAATGTTGTGCTGCCGGTTAAGGAATTTTCCGCAGACAAGTTCGTCTTTATGGCGACCGCGTTAGGAACAGTAAAGAAGACGCCGCTGGAAGCCTTCAGCCGTCCGTTGCGCAAGGGTATTATTGCGGTCGGTCTGGATGACGGCGACTACCTGATCGGCGCCGCCATCACAGACGGTCAGCACGACGTGATGCTGTTCTCGGATTCGGGCAAGGCGGTTCGCTTCGACGAAAACGACGTGCGGCCGATGGGCCGCGAGGCGCGCGGCGTGCGCGGCATGCAACTCGACGAAGGCCAGAACGTGATTGCGTTGCTGGTGGCGGGCGACGAGCAGCAGTCGGTGCTCACCGCAACGGAAAACGGCTTCGGCAAGCGCACGCCGATCACCGAGTACACCCGTCACGGCCGCGGCACGAAGGGCATGATCGCAATCCAGACGTCCGAGCGCAACGGCAGGGTCGTCGCGGCCACGCTGGTCGACCAGGAAGCGCAGATCATGCTGATCACGACCACGGGCGTTCTGATCCGTACGCGCGTGTCGGAAATTCGAGAAATGGGCCGTGCAACTCAAGGTGTTACACTCATCAGCCTTGACGAAGGCACCAAGCTTTCAGGTCTGCAACAGGTTGCCGAGGCGGAAGCGGAAGGCGATGTCGAAGGTGACGCCGAAGGTCCTGCTGAAGGTGGTAACGGCGGGGAAGACGGCGGCGCGGCTTGATCCCACTTGGATCCGCTGACCGTGCTTTCGCTTCACGCCCGGTGACTGATTGAAAGCTCCGCAGGACATATAGCGTGTCGGGCCGACACGCTTCTTGCGCGGCTGGCAGTTCAAGTTAATTTCTATTAGGGAGTAATGATGCAAAAACGATTCAAACAACTGATGTTGCTGGCTGCCCTCGTGCCGACCTTTGCCATGGCTCAAGCACTCCAGAGCCCGGGTTCGTCGGCTCCGGCTGCTGCTGCAGCACCGGTTGATCCGGCCAAGCAGGCTGCCATCAAGGACCTGCTGGACGCAATCGACGCGCAAAAGCTCGTCGGCGCAATTGGCAATAGCGCGCAAATGCAGGCAAAGCAGCTGGTTCCGGCAATCCTGTCGGACGCGCTGAGCGAAAACAAGACGCTGACGGACAAGCAGAAGCAGGCTTCCGTCCCGACGCTGCAAAAGAATGCAGTGCCGAAGCTGGTTGACGGCGCGGGCCAGGTGTTCGCGACGGACAGCTTCCGCCAGGACGCAATGCAAGCTCAGTACGACGCGTACGCGAAGTACTACAGCACGTCGGAAATCAAGGATCTGACTTCGTTCTACAAGAGCCCGACCGGCCGCAAGTTCATCCAGGTTCAAGACCAGGTTGGCCGCGACGTCGTCAATGGCTTGATGCAGAAGTACATGCCGCAATCGATCAAGGCAACGCGCGACCAGGCTGACAAGGAAGTCGCTTCGGTCAAGCCGGCTAAGTAAGCCCGACGCGAAAGCTGCACTGATACTGCGCTAGCGCGTCGCCCGGCGGTCTGATTCCAGGCCGCCGCGTTTGGCGGGTTAGCGGGGACAATGCGATAATGGCCGTTTGCGCGAGTGCGCAAACGGCCATTACTTTTTTCGGCGGGAAATGTCCACGCCGCAGCGGTCTGCCAGGCTGCAGCGGTCCAGTACCGCGATTCCCGTCGGCCAATAGATGTAGCCACTTTCCGGTAGTTTGTTTTCGCGGCGACCGACTCGCCGGCTCGCCGACCAGCGCCCCGGCTTTTCGTGTTCGCACCGCTTTCAGGATCTCACGATGCGCGTCTTTAATTTCTCCGCCGGCCCTGCGGCCATGCCCGAAGAAGTGCTGCGTCAGGCAGCCGACGAGATGCTCGACTGGCAAGGCAGCGGCATGAGCGTGATGGAAATGAGCCATCGCGGGAAAGAATTCATGTCGATCCACGAGGAAGCGCTCGTCGATCTGCGCGAATTGCTGGCCGTGCCGGCGAGCCATCGGATTCTGTTCCTGCAAGGCGGCGGTCTCGGCGAAAACGCGATCGTGCCGATGAACCTGCTGGGCTCCAAGCCCCGCGCCGATTTCATCGTCACCGGGTCGTGGTCGCAAAAGTCCTTCAAGGAAGCGCAGAAATACGGCACCGTGCACGTCGCCGCGAGCGGCCAGACGGCGGACGGCTTCACGCGCGCGCCGGCATTTGCCGAGTGGCAATTGTCGGACGACCCGGCTTATGTGCATCTGTGCACGAACGAGACGATCCACGGCGTCGAGACATTCGAGATTCCCGACCTCGGCAACATCCCGCTAGTGGCGGACGCGTCGTCGCACATCCTGTCGCGTCCCATGGACATCGCCAAATACGGTGTGCTGTTCGGCGGCGCGCAGAAGAACATCGGCATGGCCGGCGTGACGGTGGTGATCGTGCGCGAGGACATGCTGGAGCGCGCCATGCCCATCTGCCCGTCGGCGTTCGAATGGAAGACGGTCGCGGAAAACAATTCGATGTACAACACGCCGCCCACCTACGCGATCTACATCGCGGGGCTCGTGTTCAAATGGTTGAAAAAGCAGGGCGGCCTCGCTGCGATGGAAGCGCGCAATGTCGAAAAGTCGAAGCTGTTGTACGACGCAATCGACTCGAGCAGCTTCTATCTGAACAAGGTCGAGCGTGGCTCGCGCTCGCGGATGAACGTACCGTTTTTCCCTCGCCGACGAGTCGCGCAACGAAGATTTCCTTGCCGGCGCGAAAGCGCGGGGAATGGTGCAGCTCAAGGGCCACAAGTCCGTCGGCGGCATGCGGGCGTCGATTTATAACGCGGTCCCGCTCGAAGGCGTCAAAGCGCTTGTCGAATACATGAAGGAATTCGAACGCCACAGCGCCTGAGTGCTTCGGCATTCGGCGCGCGTATCCTTTCAGCATGCATTTTTGCAGCAGCTACCGGCAGGACCGTTTTCACGCATGGACGACGAACTCAATAATCGACTCAAGCCGCTTCGCGAACGCATCGACGCGCTCGACGCGCAGTTGATCGCGCTTCTCAATCAGCGCGCCGCGGTGGCGCTGGAAGTGGGCGAGGTCAAGAAGCATTTCAACGCGCCGGTGTTTCGGCCCGAGCGCGAACAGCAGGTGATCGCGCGTCTGCAGGACATGAGCGAAGGCCCGCTTGCGAGCGAGCACATCAGCGCAATCTGGCGCGAGATCATGGCCGCCAGCCGCGCGCTCGAAAAGACCATCAAGGCGGCGTATCTCGGGCCGGTCGGCACGTACAGCGAGCAGGCCATGCACGAGTACTTCGGCCAGTCGATCGAGGGTCTGCCATGCCCGTCGATCGACGAAGTATTCCGCTCCGTCGAGGCGGGCGCTGCCGAATTCGGCGTCGTGCCCGTCGAGAATTCGACCGAAGGCGCGGTGTCGCGCACGCTCGATCTGCTGTTGCAAACGCAACTGACCATCGGCGGCGAACTTGCGTTGCCGATTCATCACAATCTGCTGACGCTGAACGGCGGCCTGACCGGCGTCACGCGCGTTTGCGCGCACGCGCAGGCGCTCGCCCAATGTCAGCGCTGGCTCGCGACGAATGCGCCGCATCTGGAACGCCAGGCGGTATCGAGCAACGCGGAAGCGGCGCGCATGGCGGCGGAAGATCCGAGCGTCGCGGCCATCGCCGGCGATCGCGCGGCGACTCACTACGGTTTGCAGGTCGCCTACGCGCTGATTCAGGACGATCCGCACAACCGCACGCGCTTCGTCATGATCGGCAAGGAGCGCACGGGCGCGAGCGGCAATGACCAGACGTCGCTGATCGTGTCCGTGCCGAACGAGCCGGGCGCGGTGTTCAAGCTGCTGGAGCCGCTCGCGCGCCATAGCGTGTCGATGACGCGCTTCGAATCGCGGCCCGCGCGCGTGGGCACGTGGGAGTACTACTTCTACATCGACGTCGAAGGCCATCGCGACGATCCCGCAGTGGCCGCCGCGCTGACCGAACTCGGTGAGAAGGCAGCATTCCTGAAGATTCTGGGCTCGTATCCGCGCGCCCGCTAACAACACTGCCACGCGGCGGGCAAGCGCGAGTCAGGCAGTATGCCGACGCGCTCGCCGCGACTTTTCCAATAATCGTTCGGAGATTTCATGACAACGTCCTTCGGTCCTTCTTACGTGCGCGCCATAGCGCCTTACATCGCCGGCAAGCCGATTTCGGAAGTCGCGCGCGAGTTCGGGCTGGACGAAGCGAAGATCGTGAAACTGGCGTCGAACGAGAATCCGCTCGGCATGCCCGAGTCGGCTCAACGCGCGATGGCGCAGGCGGCGAGCGAGCTGGGCCGCTATCCCGATGCGAACGCGTTCGAACTGAAGACCGCGTTGAGCGAGCGCTACGGCGTACCGTCGGACTGGATCACGCTGGGTAACGGCAGCAACGACATTCTCGAAATTGCCGCGCACGCGTTCGTCGAAAAAGGCCAGGCGATTGTCTACGCGCAGTACTCGTTCGCGGTCTATGCGCTTGCCACGCAGGGTCTTGGCGCGCGCGCGATCGTCGTGCCGGCCGTCAAGTACGGCCACGATCTGGACGCGATGCTCGCCGCGATCACCGACGACACCCGTTTGATTTTCGTCGCCAATCCGAATAACCCGACCGGCACATTTATCGAAGGTCCGAAGCTCGAAGCGTTTCTCGACAAGGTGCCGCGCCACGTGGCCGTGGTGCTGGACGAGGCGTACACGGAATATCTGCCGGCAGAAAAGCGCTACGACTCGATCGGGTGGGTGCGCCGATATCCGAACCTGCTGGTGTCGCGTACGTTCTCGAAGGCGTTCGGCCTTGCAGGCTTGCGCGTCGGCTTCGCGATCGCGCAGCCCGAGTTGACCGATCTGTTGAACCGTCTGCGCCAGCCGTTCAATGTGAACACGCTCGCGCAAGCTGCGGCGATTGCCGCGCTCAACGACCAGGCGTTCCTCGAAAAGACCGCGGCGCTGAACGCGCAGGGCTATCGTCGTCTGACAGAAGCGTTCGACAAACTCGGCCTCGAATACGTGCCGTCTGACGGCAACTTCGTGCTGGTGCGCGTCGGCAATGACGACGCGGCGGGCAATCGCGTGAATCTCGAATTGCTGAAGCAGGGCGTGATCGTGCGTCCAGTCGGGAACTACGGTTTGCCGCAGTGGCTGCGCGTGACCATCGGGCTGCCGCAAGAAAACGAAGCGTTCATCGCCGCGCTCGAAAAAACCCTCGCCACCGTCTAGGCGGCGAATTCTGACCCGCGCGCCCGTCTATATGAGCGGCGCGCTTTTTGTGTGACCGACGTGGCCGCGTTTTCTTTTGACAAGCTGGTGATTTTCGGTGTCGGCCTGATCGGCGGATCGCTTGCGCGCGCGCTGCGCGAGCGCGGCGAAGCCGACGGGGCGCGCACGGTGATCGGCGTGGGCCGTTCGGCTGCGTCGAGCGCGCGCGCGCTGGAACTGGGCGTGATCGACGGCGCCGCCGCATTGAACGACGACGCGGCGTTGCGCAACGCGCTCGCGGGCGCCGACTTGGTGCTGCTCGCGGCGCCCGTCGCGCAGACCCAGCCGCTGCTCGAGCGCATCGCGCCGTTCCTCGACGCGAACACCATCGTGACCGATGCCGGCAGCACCAAGTCCGACGTCGTGGCCGCGGCTCGTGCCGCGCTCGGCGCGCGCATCGGGCAGTTCGTGCCGGGGCATCCAATCGCCGGCCGCGAGTCGAGCGGCGTCGAGGCCGCGTTGTCCGACCTGTACGTCGGCCGCAATGTCGTGCTGTGTCCGTTGCCGGAAAATGCACCGCATACCGTCGAGCGTGTGGCGGCGATGTGGCGCGCGACCGGCGCACTCGTGCGCGACATGGCGCCCGGCCAGCACGACCAGGTGTTTGCGTCGGTCAGTCATTTGCCGCATGTGTTGTCGTTCGCGCTCGTCGAGCAGATTCTGAATTCGCCCGATGCCGCGTTGAAGTTTTCTTTCGCCGCGGGCGGTTTTCGCGACTTCACGCGCATTGCGGCGTCGAGTCCCGAAATGTGGCGCGACGTCTGTGTCGCCAACCGCGCCGCACTGCTCGACGAACTCGACGCCTACACGGCGGTGCTCGCGCGGCTGCGCACGGCGATAGAAGCTGGCGACGGCGCCGCGCTCGAAGCCGTATTCGCGCGCTCGCGCGTGGCGCGCACAGAGTGGCAGGAACAACGCGCGGGCGGCGCCGCGCAAGGCGAGGCATCGAAATAGCCGCGTCGAAATAACCGGAAACTGGACTCAATCATGGAATTCCTCGATCTCGGACCATTTTCTCGTGCGTCCGGCACAGTTCGTCTGCCTGGCTCGAAAAGCATTTCGAACCGGGTGCTGCTGCTCGCCGCGCTCGCCGAAGGCGAAACGACGATCACGAACCTGCTCGATTCCGACGACACGCGCGTCATGCTCGACGCGCTCGAGAAACTCGGCGTGCGTCTGAAGCGCGAAGGCGACACGTGCGTCGTGACCGGCACGCGCGGCGCGTTCACCGCGCGCACGGCCGATCTCTTTCTCGGCAACGCCGGCACGGCGGTTCGCCCGCTGACGGCGGCGCTCGCCGTGAATGGCGGCAATTACCGCATCCACGGCGTGCCGCGCATGCATGAGCGGCCGATTGGCGACCTCGTCGACGGGCTGCGGCAGATCGGCGCGAGAATCGACTACGAGGAAAACGAGGGCTATCCGCCGCTGCGCATCCGCCCCGGGCAGATTTCCGCCGAGGCGCCGATCCGCGTGCGGGGCGACGTCTCGAGCCAATTCCTCACGTCGCTTCTGATGACGCTGCCGCTCGTGCGCACCGCAAGCGGCGTGACCACGGTTCAGGTGGACGGCGAACTGATCTCGAAGCCCTACATCGAGATCACGATCAAGCTGATGGCGCGTTTTGGCATCAACGTTGAGCGCAATGGCTGGCATCAGTTCGTCGTGCCGGCAGGACAGCGCTATCAGTCGCCGGGCACGATCATGGTGGAAGGCGATGCGTCGTCGGCGTCGTATCTGCTCGCGGCCGGGGCGCTCGGCGGCGGGCCGGTGAAAGTGGAAGGCGTCGGCCGTTCGAGCATTCAGGGCGACGTCGGCTTCGCGGACGCGCTCATCAGAATGGGCGCGAACCTGCAAATGGGCGACGACTGGATCGAAGTGCGCGGCGTCGGCACCGACCACGGCAAGCTCGACCCGATCGACATGGATTTCAACCTGATTCCGGACGCCGCGATGACCATCGCGGTCGCCGCGCTGTTCGCCGACGGCACGACCACGCTGCGCAACATCGCGAGCTGGCGCGTGAAAGAGACCGACCGGATCGCGGCCATGGCGACCGAACTTCGCAAGGTCGGCGCAAAAGTCGAGGAGGGCGAAGACTTCCTGATGGTCACGCCGCCTGAAAAGCTGATTCCGAACGCGTCGATCGACACGTACGACGATCACCGCATGGCGATGTGTTTTTCGCTCGTGAGCTTGGGCGGCGTGCCGGTGCGGATCAACGACCCGAAGTGCGTCGCGAAGACATTCCCCGATTATTTCGAGCGCTTCACCGCGCTCACTCACCCTTGATTCGCTACGAATCGCCTGACGTGCGACCTTTTCGATGAAACCGATCCGTCCCTTTCACCAGACGCCCGTCATTACAATCGACGGCCCCAGTGCCTCCGGCAAAGGCACCGTGGCCGCGCTGGTCGCCGCGAGCCTCGGCTTTCACCTGCTCGACAGCGGCGCGCTGTACCGGCTCGCGGCGCTCGCGAGCATCCGCTACAACGTCGCGGCAGACGACGTCGACGCGCTTGTAAAGCTGATCGACGACCTGCATATCACGTTTCGCGAGGGTTTGGCGCAACTGGACGGCGTCGACGTCTCGGCGGAAATTCGCGCGGAGGAAGTCGGCAGCCGCGCGTCGGCGATCGCCGTGCACGCGCCGGTGCGCGCCGCGCTGGTGGCGCGCCAACGGGCTTTTCGTAAGGAACCGGGGCTGGTCGCGGACGGTCGCGACATGGGCACCGTCATCTTCCAGGACGCCGTTCTGAAGGTGTTCATGACCGCCAGCGTGGAGGCCCGCGCGGCGCGGCGGCATAAGCAATTGATACAAAAAGGCTTTTCTGCTAATATTGATGACTTGCTCCGGGATTTGCGCGAGCGTGACGAGCGCGACAGTCAGCGCTCAGCCGCGCCGCTTAAGCCCGCAGCGGATGCAAAACTGCTCGACACGTCCGCCTTGTCGGTCGATCAGGCGGTCGAGCAGGTGGTGCAATGGTACGAAGCCCTGGTCCATGCGTGATTGATTGCCTGACGCATGGCTGCCATGAAGCATGGCTCTCGCCGAACAGGCGGCCGCGGTCGTAGTTTCATTGATTGCTGGTGCTTCGCGATGGTCGCGAAGCGTTGTATTAACCCTTTAACCCCGCGTGGCATTCGCATTCTTGCCGTAGTTGCTGACCGTCCGGCCAGCCGGGCAGCGCGAGAACCATGCAAATTTCGATTTTTATGTCCGACCTGCAAACCTCTACCCCGAATACCGAATCTTTTGCGGCTCTGTTCGAAGAGTCGCTGACCAAGCAAGACATGCGCGCCGGCGAAGTGATCTCCGCCGAAGTCGTGCGTGTCGACCACAACTTCGTGGTCGTCAACGCTGGTCTCAAGTCCGAAGCCTACATCCCGCTCGAAGAGTTCCTGAACGACGCGGGCGAGGTAGAAGTGCAGGCGGGCGACTTCGTTTCCGTCGCGATCGACGCGCTGGAAAACGGCTATGGCGACACGATCCTGTCGCGCGACAAGGCGAAGCGTCTGGCTTCGTGGCTGTCGCTGGAAAAGGCTCTCGACAACAACGAACTCGTGACCGGCACGATCACGGGCAAGGTCAAGGGCGGCATGACCGTGATGGTCAACGGCATCCGCGCGTTCCTGCCGGGTTCGCTGGTCGACACGCGTCCGGTCAAGGACACGACCCCGTACGAAGGCAAGACGCTGGAATTCCGCGTCATCAAGCTCGACCGCAAGCGTAACAACGTCGTGCTGTCGCGCCGCGCCGTGATCGAAGCAACCCAGGGCGAAGAGCGCGCGAAGCTGCTCGAAACGCTGAAGGAAGGCGCGATCGTGGAAGGCGTGGTGAAGAACATCACCGACTACGGCGCGTTCGTGGACCTCGGCGGTATCGACGGCTTGCTGCACATCACCGACATCGCATGGCGTCGCGTGCGTCACCCGAGCGAAGTGCTGTCGGTTGGCCAGGAAGTCACCGCGAAGATCCTCAAGTTCGACCAGGAAAAGAACCGCGTTTCGCTCGGTATCAAGCAACTGGGCGACGATCCGTGGGAAGGCATCTCGCGCCGTTACCCGTCGGGCACGCGTCTGTTCGGTAAGGTCACCAACATCACCGACTACGGCGCATTCGTCGAAGTGGAATCGGGCATCGAAGGCCTCGTCCACGTGTCGGAAATGGACTGGACGAACAAGAACGTTGCACCGTCGAAGGTTGTGCAACTGGGCGATGAAGTCGAAGTCATGGTTCTCGAAATCGACGAAGACCGCCGCCGTATCAGCCTCGGCATGAAGCAGTGCAAGCCGAACCCGTGGGACGACTTCAGCCGCAACTTCAAGAAGGGCGACAAGCTGCAAGGCGCAATCAAGTCGATCACCGACTTCGGCGTCTTCATCGGTCTGCCGGGCGGCATCGACGGTCTGGTTCACCTGTCGGACCTGTCGTGGTCGGAAACGGGCGAAGAAGCCGTTCGCAAGTACAAGAAGGGCGACGAAGTGGAAGCGATTGTTCTCGGCATCGACGTCGAGAAGGAACGCATTTCGCTGGGTATCAAGCAGCTCGAAGGCGACCCGTTCAGCAACTTCGTTGCAATGAACGACAAGGGTTCGATCGTCGACGGCGTGGTCAAGACGGTGGACGCGAAGGGTGCAGTGGTTCAGTTGTCGACGGAAGTCGAAGGCTACCTGCGCGCTTCCGAAATCGCACAAGACCGCGTGGAAGATGCTCGCAACGTGCTGAAGGAAGGCGACAAGGTCAACGCGATGATCATCAACATCGATCGCAAGTCGCGTGGCATCAACCTGTCGATCAAGGCGAAGGACTCGGCTGAGCAACAGGAAGCGATCCGCGGCCTGGCTTCGTCGGATTCCAGCGCGGCTGCTACCGGCACGACGAACCTCGGCGCGCTGCTGAAGGCCAAGCTCGACGGCCAGAACCAGTAATTGAGGAACGCCCCCAACCTGCCGTTCGCGGCAGGTTCCCCAACGGGGAAGTTTTGGGGGTGGCTCGGCGTTTTCTTGAGAGGTCTGCTGCAGTATGACCAAATCGGAATTGGTCGCCCAACTGGCTACGCGTTTTCCGCAACTTGTATTGAAAGATGCGGATTTCGCGGTCAAGACGATGCTCGATGCGATGTCTGAGGCGCTTGCCAAAGGTCACCGCATCGAAATTCGAGGTTTCGGCAGCTTTGGCCTGAACCGCCGTCCTTCCCGCGTCGGGCGCAATCCGAAGTCGGGCGAAAAAGTGCTGGTGCCTGAGAAGTACGTACCGCATTTCAAGCCGGGCAAGGAGTTGCGTGAGCGGGTCGATCGTCGTGCGGGCGAGCCGTTGAAGGCCGAAGAGCCGGATGACGATCTGTAAAAGACCGCTCTGTGCGCGTTATGCACTCTGCAGCGGTCGGCAAAAGACCAGAAAAAGCGCCTTTAGGCGCTTTTTTTTTCGCCCGTGCGCTTTGTCGACACGCAGGCATGTACTCCACTAACGGCGCCCCGAGCCGCGCTATCAGTCGCGCTCGAAACCGCGCTTCCGGCGAGCCGCGCTTTTACTCCAGCTTCCTGTCCCGCTCCCAGCCGCATTTCGCATCGCGTTTCGCCGGCACATTCTGTAAGCCCGCGATCCGCCAGTTCCTGCCCAGCCGCGAGGGCTTCAATTACAATACGGGTCACTTCGGCGCGGGCAAACACCGTGGCGCGACGCGTCATCAAGCCGGCGTCACCCCGCAACTGCCGTCAAGAGATCTATTCATGAAATTTATCGTCTGGCTGATCCGTGTACTGGTGTTCGTGCTGCTGCTGGTGCTCGCACTCTCCAATACACAACCCGCTACGCTGAATTTCCTCGCGGGTTACGCCTGGTCGGCACCGCTCATCCTGATCGGCCTCGCGTTTTTCGCGGTCGGGCTTGTCGCCGGCCTCGTTTCGTCGATGCCGGCCGTGGTCCGCCTTCGCATGGAAAACGGCCGCTTGAAGCGCGAGTTGCGGGTGGCTCGCGAGGCGCCGGTGGTTGTCGAACAGCCGCCCATGCCGCCGTTGATCTGATTGTGCCGTTCGCCGCGCGCCCCTTGCGCGGCATCCCGTTCCCGCCTTCCGGCTCATTTGCATTCATCGCATGGATCTAGACTTCTGGTGGCTGCTCGTCATTCCCGTCGCTTTCGCGTTCGGCTGGATGGCTGCGCGCTACGACCTCAAGACGCTGCTGTCAGAAAGCGCCAATCTGCCGCGTTCCTATTTCCGCGGCCTCAACTTCCTGCTCAACGAGCAGCCGGACCAGGCGATCGACGCGTTTATCGAAGTCGTCAAGCTCGATCCCGAAACCGTCGAATTGCATTTCGCGCTCGGCAACCTGTTCCGCCGCCGCGGGGAAACGGATCGCGCGATACGCGTGCATCAGAATCTTCTCAGCCGCGCCGATCTGCCGGTCAGTGAGCGCGATCACGCGCTCTTCGAACTCGGGCAGGACTTCCTGAAGGCCGGTCTGCTGGACCGCGCGGAAGAAACCTTCCGTTCGCTCGAAACCGGCGACTACGCGTTGGGCGCGCAGCGCGCGCTCCTCACCATCTACGAAATCGAGAAGGACTGGATCAAGTCGATCGACACCGCCCGGCATCTCGAAACGATGGGCGCCGAGTCGCTGGACAAGGAAATCGCGCAGTTCCATTGCGAGCTCGCGCAGGAAGCGCTGCAACATCAGAAGCCCGACGAAGCGCGCCGTCAACTCGGCTTCGCGCTGAAGGCGAACCCCGGCAACGTGCGCGCCACGATTCTGTTCGGCGATGTCGACGCAGCCGGCGGCGCGCAGGAAGCCGCGATCGCGCAATGGCGGCGCGTCGAGGAGCAGAATCCGGCGTATCTGCCGCTCGTCGCCGAAAAGCTGATGAAGGCCTATGAAGCGCTCGGCCGCGCGCAGGAAGGCGCCGATCTGCTGACCACGTGGGTCGACCGCTATCCGAGCAACGATCTGCTCGACGTCGCCTATCAGCACGTCGCGTCGTTGCGCGGGCCGGACGCCGCGCACGCGCTGGCCCGTTCGCAGATGCAGAAGTCGCCGAATCTCGCCGGCATGACGCGCCTGCTTGAGGCGCAGCAGGCTGTCGCGGAAGAGCCGCGGCGCAGCGAGCTCGAACTGATGCGCACGCTAATCCGCCAGCGCACCAAGAATCTGCCGCGCTATACGTGCCAGAATTGCGGTTTCAGGGCGCGGCTTTTCTACTGGCAGTGTCCCGGCTGCAGCGGTTGGGAAACCTACGCGCCGCGCCGGGTCGAGCCGATCACTGCGTCGAACTGAGGTCGCCCGCGGCTTCGGCAGCGTGTTCATGACCGGGATCATCACCGGAACTTTCAACCGGAAAGCGTATGAAAATCACCATTATCGGCACTGGCTATGTGGGCCTCGTCACGGGCGCATGTCTCGCTGAAATCGGCAACGACGTCTTCTGTCTCGACGTCGATCCGCGCAAGATCGAAATCCTCAACAACGGTGGCGTGCCGATCCACGAGCCGGGCCTGCAGGAAATCATCGCGCGCACGCGCGCGGCCGGGCGCATCACGTTTTCGACGGACATCGAGGCGAGCGTGGCACACGGCGACGTGCAGTTCATCGCGGTAGGCACGCCGCCCGACGAAGACGGCTCGGCGGATCTGCAATACGTGCTCGAAGCGGCGCGCAATATCGGCCGCACGATGAACGGCTTCAAGGTGATTGTCGATAAGTCGACGGTGCCGGTCGGCACCGCGCAGCGCGTGCGCGCGGTCGTCGAAGAAGAGCTCGCGAAGCGCGGGCTCGCGGGCAGCGAAAAGCATCGCTTCTCGGTCGTGTCGAATCCCGAGTTTCTGAAGGAAGGCGCGGCGGTGGACGACTTCATGCGGCCCGACCGCATCGTGCTCGGCAGCGACGAAGACCAGGCCGGCCAGCGCGCGCGCGAACTGATGAAGCGCCTCTACGCGCCGTTCAATCGCAACCACGAACGCACGCTCTACATGGACGTGCGCTCGGCCGAATTCACGAAATACGCGGCCAACGCGATGCTGGCCACGCGCATCTCGTTCATGAACGAAATGTCGAATCTCGCGGACCGCGTCGGCGCCGACATCGAGGCGGTGCGCCGCGGCATCGGCTCCGATCCGCGTATCGGCTATCACTTCCTGTACGCCGGCTGCGGCTACGGCGGCTCGTGCTTCCCGAAAGACGTGCAGGCTTTGATTCGCACCGCGAGCGAAGAGGGCCACAATCTGCGCATTCTCGAAGCCGTCGAGGAAGTGAACGACAAGCAGAAAGACGTGCTCGTGCAGAAGATCACGCACAAGTGGGGCAACGATCTGGCCGGCCGCACGTTCGCCGTCTGGGGCCTCGCGTTCAAGCCGAATACCGACGACATGCGCGAAGCGCCGAGCCGTCGCGTGATCGCCGAGCTTCTCGCGCGCGGCGCGCAGGTGCGCGCGTACGATCCGGTGGCCGTGACCGAAGCCCGCCGCGTCTTCGCGATGGATCTGCACGACGCGCCCGACCAGCTCGCGCGTCTCACGTTCACGAGCACGCAGGACGAAACGCTCACGAACGCCGATGCGCTTGTGGTCGTCACCGAATGGAAGGAGTTCAAGAGCCCGGACTTCGTGCATCTGAAATCGGTGCTGAAGTCGCCGGTCATTTTCGACGGCCGCAATCTGTACGAGCCGGATGCGATGAACGAACTCGGCATCGACTATCACTCGATTGGACGCCCCTATGCCCAACCCACTGAACTTGCGACCGATGTCTGAGGCGCGGCCCGGCTCCATCACACCATCGCCGTCGCTGTCGCCGGCACTGACGGTGGTGCCGCGCGCGCAACTCGCGGCCGCGCGCGTGCTTGTCGTCGGCGACGTGATGCTCGATCGCTATTGGTTCGGCGACGTCAATCGCATCTCGCCGGAAGCACCGGTGCCGGTCGTGCACGTGCAGCGCCAGGAAGACCGCCTCGGCGGCGCGGCCAACGTCGCGCGCAATGCGGCGGCGCTCGGCGCGCAAGCGGGCCTGCTGTGCGTCGTCGGACATGACGAGCCCGGCGAGCGCATCGTGCAGTTGCTCGGCGAGAGCGGCGTGAATCCGCATCTGGAACGCGACCCCGCGCTGCTCACGACGATCAAGCTGCGCGTGCTGTCGCGTCAACAGCAGTTGCTGCGTGTCGATTTCGAGAACTCGCCGGCGCACGAGGTGCTGCTTGCAAGCCTCGCGCGCTTCGACGAATTGCTGCCCGCGCACGACGTGATCCTGATGTCCGATTACGCGAAGGGCGGGCTGACGCACGTCACGCAGATGATCGCGAGAGCGCATGCCGCGGGCAAGCCTGTGCTGGTCGATCCGAAGGGCGACGACTGGGAGCGTTATCGCGGCGCCACGCTCATCACGCCGAATCGCGCGGAGTTGCGCGAGGTGGTCGGCCAGTGGAAGTCGGAAGAAGACCTGATCGAGCGCGTGAACAAACTGCGCGCGGATCTGCAGTTCAAGGCGCTGTTGCTCACGCGTTCGGAAGAAGGCATGACGCTCTTCTCCGACGACGGCATCCTGCACGCATCGGCCGTCGCGCGCGAAGTGTATGATGTTTCGGGCGCGGGCGACACCGTGATCGCGACGCTCGCGGCCATGCTGGGCGCGGGTCTCACGCTGGTCGAAGCAGTCGGTCTAGCCAATCGCGCGGCCGGCATCGTGGTCGGCAAACTGGGCACGGCCACCGTCGACTACGACGAACTCTTTCACTGACGCGGCCCGCCCGATCCTGCACCGCAAGCCGACGGCAGCGCGCAAGAAGGATCGGCGGAACGCCAACCAGACCTGCCGATCGAGGCCGGCGTCTCGTCGTCCGCTTCGATCCTACACAAGGCTCATTACCGCGGGACCATCATGACTCTCATCGTCACCGGCGCGGCCGGCTTTATCGGCAGCAACCTCGTGAAAGCGCTCAACGAGCGCGGCGAACAACGCATCATCGCCGTCGACAATCTGACGCGCGCCGACAAGTTCAAGAATCTGGTCGACTGCGAAATCGACGACTATCTGGATAAGACCGAATTCGTCGAGCGCTTCAAGCGCGGCGACTTCGGCAAAGTGCGCGCGATCTTCCACGAAGGCGCCTGTTCGGACACGATGGAAACCGACGGCCGCTACATGATGGACAACAACTTCCGCTACAGCCGCGACGTGCTCGACGTGTGCCTCGCGCAGAACATCCAGTTCCTGTACGCGTCGTCGGCGGCAACGTATGGCGGCTCGAGCCGTTTCGTCGAAGAACGCGAAGTCGAGCAGCCGCTGAACGTGTACGGCTATTCGAAGTTTCTGTTCGACCAGGTGATCCGCCGCGTGCTGCCCACCGCGAAAAGCCAGATCGCGGGCTTTCGCTATTTCAACGTCTACGGTCCGCGCGAAACGCATAAGGCGCGCATGGCGTCGGTAGCGTTTCACAACTTCAACCAGTTCCGCGCCGAGGGCAAGGTCAAGCTGTTCGGCGAATACAACGGCTATGCCGCGGGCGAGCAGACGCGCGATTTCGTCTCGGTGGAAGACGTGGTCAAGGTCAACCTGTTCTTCTTCGACAACCCGGACAAGTCGGGCATCTTCAATCTGGGCAGCGGACGCGCGCAGCCGTTCAACGACATCGCGAGCACGGTGGTCAACACCCTGCGCGCGCTGAACAACGAGCCGCCGCTGTCGCTCGCCGACCAGGTGCAGCGCGGGCTGATCGAATACATTCCGTTCCCCGACGCATTGCGCGGCAAGTATCAGTGCTTCACGCAGGCGGATCAGTCGAAGCTGCGCGCGGCCGGCTACGATGCGCCGTTTCTGAGCGTGCAGGAAGGTGTCGACCGATACGTACGTTGGCTATTCGGCCAGGTGTAAATAGTTCGGATACCTGTTTAAACTGGAATCTCCCGGTTGGTGATGTCGCCGACCGGTTGTACAAGGGAGATTCCATATGTTTCGAAAAATTCTGGTTACCGCAGCAATGCTCGCCGCTTTCGGCCACGCGTATGCGTCGGTTGACGTCAACACGGCTAACGAGGACGCGCTGCGCGGCGTCAAAGGCATCGGTCCTGCCAAAGCGAAAGCCATTCTCGAAGAGCGCGCCGCACATGGTCCGTTCAAGGACCCGGCCGACCTCGGCAAGCGCGTCAAGGGCATGGGCGGGCATACCGTCGAGCGCCTGCAGGCGGAGGGTCTCGCTGTCGGTCCGGCTGGCGCGGCTGCTGGCCCGCAGGTTGCGGCGTCTTCACAGAACAAGGGCGCGGCCGTTGCGGCCAATACGCCGAAAGGCGGCGCTACCGTGGCGGTGAAGAAATAGCCTGACAGCCTGACGCGGGCTCGCGCGCGGCGCGTGTAGCCGCGCGCGATTCGCCATCGTTGTCCTTCATGGTCGGAGCCGGCAACGCCGCTCCTTAAGCTGTCATTCGCATGACTGGCTCCCGCGGTACTCAGCCGCGGGTTTTTTGCGTGGGCGCTGCGTGCATCCATGCGCGCAGAAGGGCCGCGCGGCAGCGGCGGGCACCGTGGTTTAGAATCGATGGATTGAGACTCCGCGCATCGACAGCACCTGAACCGATATGGCTTACAAAACGATTGAAGACACGATCGGCAATACGCCGCTCGTGCAACTCGTCCGGCTCACCGACGACGAGATCCGCAGCCGCAATAACGTGGTGCTCGCCAAGCTCGAGGGCAACAATCCCGCCGGCTCGGTGAAGGACCGCCCGGCGTTGTCGATGATCAAGAAAGCGGAAGCGCGCGGCCGTATCAAACCGGGCGACACGCTGATCGAATCGACGAGCGGCAACACCGGCATCGCACTCGCGATGGCCGCGGCGATCCGCGGCTACAAGATGGTGCTGATCATGCCGGAAGACCTGTCGGTGGAGCGCCGTCAGAGCATGGCCGCGTATGGCGCGCAAATCATCCTCACGCCGGTCACGGGCGGCATGGAGTACGCGCGCGATCTTGCCGAACAGATGCAGCGCGACGGCAAGGGCATCATCCTCGATCAGTTCGCGAACCCGGACAATCCGGCGTCGCACGTCGAAGGTACGGGCCCCGAAATCTGGCGCGATACCGAAGGGCGCATCACCCACTTCGTTTCGTCGATGGGGACGACCGGCACGATCATGGGCGTGTCCACGTATCTGAAGCAGCAGAACCAGGCAATCGAGATTATCGGCGCGCAGCCGGAGGAAGGTTCGCGCATTCCAGGCATCCGCAAATGGCCGGAAGCGTATCTGCCGAAAATTTTCGACCGCAGCCGCGTGGATCGCGTCGAGAACGTGAGCCAGGCGGCAGCCGAGGCAATGGCCCGGCGGCTTGCATCGGTGGAAGGGATCTTCGCGGGCATTTCGTCGGGCGGCGCGTGCGAAGTCGCGTTGCGCGTCGCGCGGCAAATCGAGAACGCGACCATCGTGTTTATCGTCTGCGATCGCGGGCGACCGTTATTTGTCGACGGGCGTGTTTCCGGCGTAAGGCGGCAATACGGGTGCGGCTGGCGGCGTTCGGCGCCTTGCTGCTTGCGGACAAAGAAAAAAGCGCCTGCCGGCGCTTTTTTCTTTTCCATCACATCACATGCGAAGCGATCCGACAGCGCGCCTCGCGCTGCCTAACTTCATTGCGAAGCGTCGCTCGCCGGCGCCGCGTTATCGACGGAATTGCCGTTGGAATTTCCGTTGGCATTGCCGCCGTCGCTCGCTTCCATCTGCGACTTGATGCGCTGCCCCAACTGATAAACCGCGAGCGCATAAAAGAAGCTGCGGTTATAGCGCGTCAGCACATAGAAGTTCTTCAGGCCCAGCATGTATTCCGTGCCGCGTCCGGGCGAGGGCAGATCCACCACCGTGACCGGCGTTGCCACTTCGGAAGAGATATTTACGTTCGGCTCATTGAGCACGAGCCCGGCGCGCAACAACTGGTCGAGCGGCCAATGCGGCTCCGGCGCACCGTCGGCGGCTGCTTGCGCGACGCCGAGGCTGCCCGCATCGCTACCGATCTTCCACACGACCGGCCGGCCGTTCTCCCAACCGTTCTTGCGCAGATAGTTGGCGACGCTGCCGATTGCATCCGCCTGGCTCGTGCGCAGGTCGATGTCCTTGTGGCCATCGTAGCTGACCGCATACTGCACGATGCTGCTCGGCAGAAATTGCGGAATGCCGATCGCGCCGGTGTACGAGCCGAGCACCGTGCTCGGATCGATCTGCGAATCGCGCGTCCACACCAGGTAGTCTTCGAGATTCTTGCGGAAGGTCGCCTGGCGGTCCGCGCGATTCGGTGTATTCGGGTAATCGAAACTGAGCGTGGTCAGTGCGTCGAGCACACGGAAGTTGCCCATGAAACGCCCGTAAATCGTCTCCACGCCGAGAATGCCGACGATCACTTCCGGCGGCACGCCGAACTCTTCATACGCGCGCTGCAGCGTGGCCCGATTCGCGCGCCAGAAACGGATGCCGGCGTTGATGCGGATCTGATCGAGAAAGCGCGACTGGTACACGCGCCAGTTTTTCACCGCGGCCGACGGCGACGGCGTGACCAGCTTCACCGCGGTCGCCGAATAGCTGACGCCGGCAAACAGCGAATGCAGCGCGGCTTCGTCGAAATCGTAGCGCGCCGCCATGTCGTTGATGAACGCATCGACATTCGCGTTGTTCGCGTAACGCTGCGGAATAATTTCTTCCTCAAACGTTTGCCCTTGCGGAACGGCGGTTTGCGGCTGCGCCTGAGCGACAAGTACGGGCGGTTTTTTGCCGGTGCTCTGCGCGAGAGCCGGAGTGGTTGCCATGAACATGCACGATGCGGTGGAGAGTGCGGCGGCGATGGTTCGGATGCTGAGCCGGTTTCGTGCAGACAGAGCAAGCTTGACGGTCATAGTGAGCTGGGGGCGCAGAGCGAAAGGACAAAGACGGGAGGAAAACGGAACGGGCAGTATACCCGAGGCCTCTTGCGAAACTGTGCCGGACACGTCACAGCGGCGTGATGCGGAACGACGCGTCATCGCTGCGTCGTGTGGTAACTTCATGAATGTTGGCGCGCCGTGGGCGCGCGCCCCTGGACGGAGACACGCCGCGCACGCTGCCAGCGCTGCGCCGCAGAAAAGAATCATGGCAACAGGTTTCTATTCCCACGCCGACTGTCTGCTGCACGATATGGGGCAATGGCATCCCGAATGCCCCGCACGGTTGCAGGCCATCGAAGATCAATTGATCGCGAGCCGCATCGACGCGTTGATCGAACGCGAATCGCCGCCGCTCGCCGACGAAGCGGCGCTGCTGCGCGTGCATACGCAGGCGCACATCGACTACATCCGTAGCTGTTCGCCTGCCGAGGGCCGCGCCGAGATCGACCCCGACACGTCGATGAACCCGCACACCTTGCAGGCGGCGTTACGCGCAGCCGGCGCGGCGGTGGCCGCTACCGACGCGGTCATCGAAGGCCGCTTCGACAACGCTTTTTGCAGCGTGCGCCCGCCCGGCCATCACGCCGAGCCGGCGCGTGCAATGGGCTTCTGCTTCTTCAACAACGTCGCCATCGCCGCGCGTCATGCGCTCGAGGTGCACGGCTTGCAGCGCGTTGCGATCATCGACTTCGACGTGCATCACGGCAACGGCACCGAAGCGGCGTTTTCGGGCGACCCGCGCGTGCTGATGTGCAGCATCTTCCAGCATCCGTTCTATCCGTTCACGGGCGCCGACAATCAGGCGCCCAACATGTGCAACGTGCCGATGCCCGCGCGCTCGAAAGGCATGGCCGTGCGCGAGGCGGTGGACATGCTGTGGCTGCCGCGTCTGAACGACTTCAAGCCGGAGATGCTGTTCATTTCCGCGGGCTTCGACGCGCATCGCGAAGACGACCTCGGCAACATGGGCCTCGTCGAAGACGACTACGTGTGGATTACCGAGCAGATGCGCGACGTCGCGAAACGCTATGCGAGCGGGCGGATCGTGAGTTGTCTCGAAGGCGGCTACAACCTGTCCGCGCTCGGGCGCAGCGTGGTTGCCCACGTGCGCGCGCTGGCCGAAATCTGAGGAAGAGCAAGCCATGAACGAGGATGCACGCAGCGCTTCGCTAGTGGAGACGGAAACCGGCGCGTACGGCGTACCCGGCGTCGTGCGTCTGACGATGAACCGGCCCGACGCTTTCAACGCGCTCTCCGAAGGCATGCTCGACGCGTTGCAGGACGCGCTGAACGAAGTCGCGCGATCGGAGGCGCGCGTGGTCGTGATCGCCGGCGCGGGGCGCGCGTTCTGCGCGGGACATGATCTGAAGGAAATGCGCGCGGCGCCGTCGCTTGCGTATTACCAGGCGCTGTTCGCCCGCTGCACGAAACTCATGCTGACGATCCAGCGCTTGCCGCAGCCGGTGATCGCGCGAGTGCATGGCATCGCGACGGCGGCGGGCTGCCAGCTTGTTGCGATGTGCGATCTCGCCGTGGCTTCCGATACCGCGCGTTTCGCCGTGTCGGGCGTGAATCTCGGGCTCTTTTGCGCGACGCCGTCGGTGCCGCTGTCGCGCAATCTGTCGCGCAAGGCGGCGCTCGAAATGCTGTTGACCGGCGATTTCATCGACGCCGCCGAGGCGAAGCAGCAGGGCCTCGTCAATCGCGTCGTGCCGCTGGACTCGCTCGACGCGGAAGTGGCGCGGCTTGCCACCAGCATCTGCGCGAAACCGGTCGAGGCGGTCAGCGCCGGCAAGGGTCTCTTCTACCGGCAACTGGAAATGGGCATCGAGGCCGCGTATCAACTCGCGGGCCAGACGATGGCCTGCAACATGATGGACGATTCCGCGCTCGAGGGCGTGCAGGCGTTCATCGACAAACGCCCGCCTGACTGGAAGCGCTAGGCGTTAAAGCGCCCGCTGCGCGCGCTGAAGAACCCACTCGATCAGTTCGCCGATCACGCGATCGCGGTCGAGATCGTTCATCGTCTCGTGATAGCCCGCTTCGTATAGCCGGAGCGTCTTGTCCGGCGAACCGGCGTGCTCGCCGAACGTTCGGCTGCCTTCGGGCTCCGTGAGCTTATCCGCGGTGCCGTGATAGACGAGAAGCGGCAGACGCAGGCCCGCGCGTCCGCGTTCGATGCGCGCCATCGCGAGCAGCAGTTCCGCGCCGGTGCGCGCCGGAATCGCCGCGTGATGCACGAGCGGGTCGCTGCGATTGGCGTCCACGACGGATTGCACCCGAGACAGCAGCGCGGCGTCGATTTTCATCGCCGGAAAGCCTGGCCAGACGCGGCTGATAACCTGACTCAGCGCGAGCATCCAGCCCGGCACGTCGCGGCCAGGCGCGAGCGCGGGGCTCGACAGGATCAGACCGCTCAGATTGGCGCGGCTGCCTGTTGCTTGCGAGGCGGCGCTGGCGCGCTCGATTGCGTAGAGCGCGGCGATAGCGCCGCCCATGCTATGACCCATCAGGAACAGCGGCGTCTGGTTCTGCACCGTCCGAACCGCGGCGTCGAGCAACGCCTGCGCATCCAGCAGGTAATCGTCGAATCGTTCGACGTAGGCGCGCTTGCCCGGCGCGCGGCCGTGACCGCGCAAGTCGATCGCCAGCAGTTCGATCCCGGCTGCATTGAGCCGTGCGGCCAGCGCCGAATAGCGGCACGCATGCTCGGCGAGTCCGTGAATCAGCGCAATGCTCGCGCGCGGCGCTTTGCGGGTTGGCCAACGGTATAGCGGCAGTTCGAGGCCATCCGCCGTGGTGGCGGTCGAGCGCACCGGCTCCGCGCTGTCTGCTCCGGTTTCATCGCCAGAGGCGAAGGGCTGTTGCGAGGTCTCCATGGCGCGCGTCCGTGAATTGGGGTTCGCGCGATCATAGACCCTCGCCCCTCGCGTCAGCGGAAATGGGCGGCGGGTCCGTCCTCTAATATCTAACAGTTATGAAAAGATCGTAATTGATTATTAAAGGGAATGCCCCGGGCGCGGTAGAATCGCGGGCTCAAATTCCCAATAAAAGTAACGGCGGCCGCTTGGCCGGGGAGCGCACGACGCTCGTCGGCAAACCCGCCGTTTCGTTTTTCCATGATCGAAATACGCAATATCTCTCAGCGGTTCGCGGGGCCCCGGGGCTGGGTCGAGGCGCTGCACAACGTCAATCTGTCGATTCCGGCGGGCGAGGTGTTCGGCATCATCGGCCGCAGCGGCGCGGGCAAGAGCACGCTGGTCCGCACGATCAACCTGCTGACGCGTCCGACCGAAGGCAACATCGTCGTCGACGGCCGCGATCTGACCACGCTGCCCGCCGCGCAACTGCGCGAAGCGCGCCGCGAGATCGGCATGATCTTTCAGCACTTCAATTTGCTGTCGTCGCGCACGGTGTTCGAGAACGTCGCGTTGCCGCTCGAGCTTGCCGGCATGAAGCGCGACGAGATCGAGGCGAACGTGTTGCCGCTGCTGGAACTCGTGGGCCTGTCCGCGCAGAAGGACCGCTATCCGGCGCAGATCAGCGGCGGGCAGAAGCAGCGCGTCGGCATCGCGCGCGCGTTGGCAAGCAAGCCGAAGGTGCTGCTTTCCGACGAAGCGACGTCCGCGCTCGATCCCGAAACCACCCGCTCGATTCTCGATCTGCTCAAGCGCATCAACCGCGAACTGAACCTGACTGTCGTGCTGATCACGCATCAGATGGATGTGATCAAGCAGGTGTGCGATCGCGTCGCCGTGCTCGACGCGGGCCGTGTCGTCGAACAGGGCAAGGTGATCGACGTGTTTCTCCAGCCGCATCACGAAGTCACGCGCGCGCTGATCGGCGACGTGATCGCGCAGGAACTGCCGCCCGCGATGAAGGCGCGCGTCGCCGAACGTCTGAAGACGGGCAGCGGTCACTTGCTGCGCCTCGCGTTCACGGGTTCGGGC
Organism: Paraburkholderia sp. OAS925; assembly: GCF_040543975.1. NCBI lineage: Bacteria > Pseudomonadati > Pseudomonadota > Betaproteobacteria > Burkholderiales > Burkholderiaceae > Paraburkholderia > Paraburkholderia sp. OAS925. Next base: position 3,551,090 of record NZ_JBEUNO010000001.1, on the reverse strand, counting down.
GTCGATCAGCCGATTCTCTCCGAGACGATCCGCCGCTACGAACTCGACTTCAACATCCTGCACGGCCAGATCGACGAGATTCAGGGGCAGGCGTTCGGCTCGCTCGCGGTGCTCGCGGGCGGCGAACCGGCGAAGGTGGCGCAGGCGCTCGCGTATCTGCGCGAACAGGGTGTGGTGGTGGAGGAGCTCTCGTATGTTGAGTGAAATGTTCGATATGTTCGTCCAGTCGTTCTGGGAAACGCTCGTGATGGTGGGCATTTCCGGTCTGGTCGGCGCGTTGGTGGGCTTGCCGCTCGGCGTGCTGCTGTATCTGACGGACCGTCAGGGCGTGTTGCAGAACGTCGCGGTAAATCGCGTCGTCGGCATGGTCGTGAATGCGGTGCGCTCGACGCCGTTCATCATCCTGCTCGTGGCGGTGATTCCGTTCACCCGCCTCGTGGTCGGATCGTCGATCGGCACGGCCGCGGCCGTGGTGCCGCTGACGATTGCCGCGGCGCCGTTCATCGCGCGTCTCGTCGAAACGGCGCTGCGCGAAGTCGATCGCGGGCTGATCGAAGCGGCTCAGGCGATGGGCGCGACCACCAGCCAGATCGTCTTCAAGGTGCTGTTGCCGGAATCGCTGCCGGGCGTCGTGGCCGGCTTGACCATCACGTTCGTCTCGCTGGTCGGCTATTCGGCGATGGCCGGTGCGATCGGCGGCGGCGGTCTTGGCGACCTCGGCATTCGCTACGGGTATCAGCGTTTTCTGCCGGAAGTCATGTTGACAGTCGTCGTGATTCTTATCGTGTTCGTGCAGTTGGTGCAGTCGTTCGGGGATTGGCTCGTGCGTCGTCTGAGCCATAAATAAATCAAAAGGTCCATCATGCAACGTCGTTTCATAGTCAAGCTGGTCGCGGCATTCGGCGCCGCGTCGCTGTTCGCCGCAAATGCGGCCCACGCTGAAGACACCATCAAGGTCGGCGTGACCGGCGGTCCGCACGCGCAGATCATGGAAGTCGTGAAGAGCGTCGCCGCAAAGAACGGTCTGAACATCAAGGTCGTCGAGTTCTCCGACTACGTGCAGCCGAACGCGGCGCTCGCGGGCGGCGATCTGGACGCCAACAGCTATCAGCACGACCCGTACTTGCAGGCGCAGGTCAAGGACCGCGGCTACAAGCTGATTCGCGTCGCCGATACGGTCACGTACCCGATGGGCATCTACTCGAAGAAGGTGAAGTCGCTGGCCGAACTGCCGCAAGGCGCGAAGATCGCGGTGCCGAACGATCCGACCAACGGCGGCCGCGCCTTGCTGCTGCTGCAAAAGCAGGGGCTGCTGAAGCTGCGTGCCGAAGCGGGCCTGAAGGCGACCCCGCTCGACATCGTCGAAAATCCGAAGAAGCTGAAGATTGTCGAACTGGACGCCGCGCAGATTCCGCGTTCGCTCAACGACGTGGACGCCGCCGCGATCAACACCAACTTCGCGATGGAAGCCGGCCTCAAGCCGAAGCAGGACGCCATTGCAATCGAAGACCCGAAGGGTCCGTACGTGAACGTCATCGCGATCCGCGAGGCCGACAAAAACAAGCCGTGGGTCGCCAAGCTCGTGGCCGCCTACCATTCGCCGGAAGTGAAGCAGTTTGTCGACAGCAAATTCGGCGGTTCGGTGGTCACGGCCTGGTGATCTGAAGCCGTCAGATACCGCGTGAGCAGCCGGCGATATGAAAATTAGAGTCGTAAATCGGAACCCGGGGTTGTCACCCGGGTTTTTTCGCGATTAAAATAGAACGACCGTTCGATATTGCCGTCACGCCGCGGGGGAGCGATATCCTCCTGCTAGAGCGCCCGCGACAAAGCTGCCACGAGGGCAGTCGTTATAATGTTCGTTGGGTTGACGTATTCGTAACTTTGGAGCGTGTGCATGAAAATCCTGGTGCCAGTCAAGAGAGTGGTCGACTACAACGTGAAGGTCCGGGTCAAGTCGGACGGCACGGGCGTCGACATCGCGAACGTGAAGATGTCGATGAATCCGTTCGACGAAATCGCGGTTGAAGAAGCGGTGCGTCTGCGTGAAGCGGGCGTGGCGACCGAGGTGATCGCCGTGTCGGCGGGCGCGACGCAATCGCAGGAAACGCTGCGCACGGCGCTCGCCATCGGCGCGGATCGCGCGATCCTGATCGAGTCGAACGAAGAATTGCAGCCGCTGGCGGTCGCGAAGCTGCTGAAGGCGCTCGTCGACAAGGAACAGCCGCAACTGGTGATTCTCGGCAAGCAGGCTATCGACGATGACTCCAACCAGACCGGCCAGATGCTCGCCGCGCTGGCTGGATTGCCGCAGGCGACGTTTGCGTCGAAGGTTGTCGTCGCTGACGGCAAGGCGACCGTGTCGCGCGAAGTGGATGGCGGCGCGGAAACGCTGTCGCTCAAATTGCCCGCTGTCATCACGACCGATCTGCGCCTGAACGAGCCGCGCTACGTGACGCTGCCGAACATCATGAAGGCGAAGAAAAAGCCGCTGGAAGTCGTCAAGCCCGAAGACCTCGGCGTCGATGTCACGCCGCGTCTAAAGACGCTGAAGGTCGTTGAGCCGCCGAAGCGCTCCGCCGGCGTGAAGGTGCCGGACGTGAAGACGCTGGTCGAGAAGCTGAAGACCGAAGCCAAGGTGCTTTAAGGAACGCGGGAGACAGGGCAAATGACGAATCTTGTAATAGCAGAACACGACAACGCATCGATCAAGGCCGCGACGCTGCACACCATTGCAGCCGCGCAAAAGATCGGTGGTGACATTCACGTACTGGTAGCCGGTCAGAACGCGCAGGCCGCAGCGGACGCAGCCGCGAAGATCGCCGGCGTTTCGAAAGTGCTGCTGGCCGACGCGCCGCAGCTTGCCGAAGGACTCGCGGAAAACGTCGAGGCGACGGTGCTGAACATCGCGAAGGACTACTCGCATATCCTCGCGCCGGCTACCGCTTACGGCAAGAACATCGCGCCGCGTATCGCCGCCAAGCTCGACGTCGCGCAGATCAGCGACATCACGGCGGTCGATTCCACCGACACTTTCGAGCGTCCGATTTACGCGGGCAATGCGATTGCGACGGTGCAATCGGCTGATCCGATCAAGGTCATCACGGTCCGCACCACCGGCTTCGACGCAGTGGCGGCTGAAGGCGGCAACGCATCGGTGGAAAAAATCGAAGCGGCGGCAGACGCGGGCATCTCGCAGTTCGTGAGCCGCGAAGTGACGAAGCTCGACCGTCCGGAACTGACGTCGGCGAAGATCATCGTTTCGGGTGGCCGCGGCCTCGGCAACGGCGAGAACTACACGAAGGTGCTCGAGCCGCTCGCCGACAAGCTGAACGCGGCGCTGGGCGCATCGCGCGCTGCGGTCGACGCCGGCTTCGTGCCGAACGACTATCAGGTCGGGCAGACCGGCAAGATCGTCGCGCCGCAACTGTATGTGGCCGTCGGCATTTCCGGCGCGATCCAGCATCTGGCCGGCATGAAGGACAGCAAAGTGATCGTCGCGATCAACAAAGACCCGGAAGCGCCGATTTTCAGCGTCGCCGATTACGGTCTCGTCGGCGATCTGTTCACGCTTGTGCCGGAACTCGTGAGCGAACTCGGCTGAGCGTGTTAGCGCCATATAAAGCCATCTGCAAAGCCGTTTAACGGCGTTTCGCAACGCATTGGCGACACAAGAAGGGCGCTGGACCGAACAAGTCCCGCGCCCTTTTTCCATCAGGCAGGAGGAGAACAGAAAATGAGCTATACGGCGCCCATCAAGGACATGCTGTTCGTGATGAACGAACTGGCGGATCTCGAACAGATCGCGACGCTGCCGGGCTTCGAGGACGCGAACCTCGACACCGCTCAGGCCGTGCTGGAAGAGTCGGCGAAACTGTGCGGCGAGGTGCTGGCTCCGCTGAACGTCGAAGGAGATCGCAATCCGAGCAGTTGGAAAGACGGCGTCGTGACGGCGACGCCCGGCTTCAAGGAAGCGTTCCGTCAGTTTGCCGAGGGCGGCTGGCAAGGCGTGCAGCATCCTGTGGAGTATGAAGGCCAAGGCCTGCCGAAACTCATCGCCACACCTTGCGTTGAGATGTTGAACGCGTCGAATCTGTCGTTCGCGCTGTGCCCGTTGCTGACCGACGGCGCGATCGAGGCGCTGCTGACCGCCGGCACCGACGCGCAAAAACAGACCTATGTGCCGAAGCTCATTTCAGGCGAATGGACCGGCACAATGAACCTCACCGAGCCGCAGGCCGGCTCGGATCTCGCGCTCGTGCGCACGCGCGCCGAGCCGCAAGGCGACGGCTCATTCAAGCTGTTCGGCACGAAGATTTTCATCACGTGGGGCGAGCACGACATGGCGGAGAACATCGCGCATCTCGTGCTTGCGCGCACGCCGAATGCACCCGAAGGCGTGAAGGGCATCTCGCTCTTCATCGTGCCGAAGTTTTTGATCAACGAGGACGGTTCGCTCGGCGAGCGCAACGACGTGCATTGCGTGTCGATCGAGCACAAGCTCGGCATCAAGGCGAGCCCGACGGCCGTGCTGCAATTCGGCGATCACGGCGGCGCGATCGGGCATCTGATCGGCGAGGAAAATCGCGGCCTCGAGTACATGTTCATCATGATGAACGCGGCGCGGTTCGCCGTGGGCATGCAAGGCGTCGGCGTATCGGATCGCGCGTATCAGAAGGCGGCGGCCTATGCGAAGGAGCGCGTGCAAAGCCGTCCCGTCGACGGCTCCGCGAAACAGCCGGTGGCGATCATCGAGCATCCCGACGTGCGCCGCATGCTTTCGACGATGCGCGCGCTCACCGAAGCGTCGCGCGCGCTGGCTTATGTCGCGGCCGGGCATTGCGACATCGCGCATCGCCATCCGGACGAAGCCAAGCGCGCCGAACATCAGGCGATTTACGAGTTTCTCGTGCCCGTAGTGAAGGGCTGGAGCACGGAGTTGTCGATCGACGTAACCAGCCTTGGCGTGCAGGTGCACGGCGGCATGGGTTTCATCGAAGAGACGGGCGCCGCGCAGTATTACCGCGACGCTCGCATTCTGCCGATCTACGAAGGCACGACCGCGATTCAGGCGAACGATCTGATCGGCCGCAAGACGGTGCGTGACGGCGGCAAAGTCGCGAAGTCGCTGCTTGCAAGCGTTGCCGAAACCGTCGGATTGCTCGGCGCGCAAGAGGGTCCGGCGTTCCGATCGATGGAAAAGTATCTTGCAGAGGGGCAGCGCTCGTTAGGCGCGGTGGTCGATTTCGTCGTCGCGAACACGAAGGGCGATCCGAACGCGGTGTTTGCCGGCAGCGTGCCGTATCTGAAGCTCGCGGGCATTGTGCTGGGCGGCTGGCAAATGGCGCGTGCGCTGCTCGTGGCCGCTCGGAAGCACGACGAAGACCCGCAGTTTTACGGCGCCAAAATCGCGACCGCGCAATTCTACGCGGAGCATGTGTTGCCGCTCGCGACCGCGCTGGAAGCGTCGATCGTCAGTGCGAAGGGCGGCGAGGGCGTGCTGGCGTTGTCCGCGGATCAGTTTTGATGCGGCGCGAAGTCTGAGGTCTTGCTGAGTAAACGAAAACGGCGCCTTGCAGCGTTAACTGAAGCGCAGGCAATTGGACATTGATCCAATTTCTGCGGTCAGTTCGCAAGGCGCCGTTTGTCTTTTGGCGAGCCGGCTTGTGCTGTTACAGCCGGCTGGAAACGTGCCGAGCATGACCACGCCCGGCGCTAGAAGCTTCAGGCATAAGCCGGACGATGTGCAGCGCCGCTCTCGCCGAAATAGCGATGCACCGACAGGTCGTCTGCCTTGATCGCCGGCTGCTTGCCGGACATCACATCGGCGAGCAACTGGCCCGAACCGCACGACATTGTCCAGCCGAGCGTGCCGTGCCCCGTGTTGAGGAACAGGTTCGGCACGGGGGTGCGGCCGACGATCGGCGTGCCGTCCGGCGTCATGGGCCGCAGGCCGGTCCAGAAGCTGGCCTTCGACGTGTCGCCGCCGCCCGGGAACAGGTCGTTCACGCACAGCTCGAGCGTTTCGCGGCGCGCCTGGCGCAACGACTTGTCGAAGCCGACGATTTCAGCCATCCCGCCGACGCGAATCCGGTTGTCGAAGCGCGTAATCGCGATCTTGTAGGTTTCGTCGAGCACCGTGGAAACCGGCGCGGCGGCTTCGTTGACGATGGGCGCCGTAATCGAGTAACCCTTCAGCGGATAGACCGGAATCTTCACGAGGCCGGACAGAAATTTCGTCGAGTAAGAACCGAGTGCGACGACGAACGAATCGGCGCGTACCAATTCCTGGCCGCACTGCACGCCGGCGATGCGGTCGCCGGCCATGGCGAGCGCGTCGATCGGCGTGTTGTAGCGGAATTTGACGCCCATCTGCTCGGCCAGCGCGGCGAGACGCGTGGTGAACATCTGGCAGTCGCCGGTCTCGTCGCCCGGCAGGCGCAGACCGCCCGTGAGCTTGTGCGAGACCGCGGCGAGCGCCGGTTCGGCCTGAGCCAGTTCCGCTGCCGACAGCAGTTCGAACGGCACGTTGGCCTCGCGCAGCACGGCGATGTCTTTGGCCGCGCCGTCGAATTGCTGCTGCGTGCGGAATACCTGCAGCGTGCCGCCGGTGCGGCCTTCGTAGTGGATGCCGGTTTCGGCGCGCAGCGCTTGCAGACAATCGCGGCTGTATTCGGCGAGGCGGACCATGCGTCCTTTGTTGACCGCGTAGCGCGACGCCGTGCAGTTCTGCAGCATCTGCCACATCCATTGCAACTGGAACTGCGTGCCGTCGAGGCGAATGGCGAGCGGCGCGTGTTTCTGGAACATCCACTTGACGGCTTTCAGCGGCACGCCGGGCGCGGCCCACGGCGACGCATAGCCTGGCGAGATCTGGCCGGCGTTGGCGAAACTTGTTTCGAGCGCCGGGCCTGGCTCACGATCGATCACGGTCACTTCATGACCCGCGCGTGCGAGGTAATACGCGCTCGTTACGCCGACGACGCCACTGCCCAAAACGACGATTCGCATAGCTGCTCCAGATGATTCGCAAGATTTGCGGGCGTTGTGTTGTTCAGTTCGCTTCAATCGTTCGATTAACGACGTGAAACGCGGTTCGCCCAGTGTTAAGCGCTATACTATTGGCGAACTTGCAGGTTTTGTTATTGTATTTCTGCGATTTTCAGAATAAACACTATGCGCACCCAACGTCAGCCGGTCCGAACCCTCGACAAGCTCGATCACAAGATTCTTCGGCTGCTGCAGCAGGACGGCCGGATGGCCATGAAAGACCTCGCGGAACAGGTCGGGCTGTCGGTCACGCCGTGCATCGAGCGTGTGAAGCGCATGGAGCGCGACGGCGTGATCACCGGCTACTATGCGCGCGTGAATCCGGCCGAGCTGGGCGCGGCGCTGCTGGTGTTCGTCGAAATCACGCTCGACCACAAGAGCGGCAACATGTTCGACCAGTTTCGCCGCGAGGTGCAGAAGATCCCCGAAGTGCTCGAGTGCCATCTCGTGTCGGGCGATTTCGATTATCTGATCAAGGCGCGCATCGGCGAGATGGCCGACTACCGTAAGCTTTTGGGCGACATCCTGCTTCAGCTTCCGGGCGCCGTGCAGTCGAAAAGCTATGTGGTGATGGAAGAGATCAAGGAAACGCTGACCATCCCGGTCGGGGATGAAACCACGCGCTAGGCTCGTTGCACGGCGCTCGACAAACGGCGTAAACACTGTATATTTATACAGGTGTTCTGCGCCGTTTTGTTTGCCCTGTTCACTTGTCCAGCCAGCCGTGACCGAGCCCGATTTCCCTTCCGCTGCCGAGTTTCCAATCGCGCCGCCGGTGCCCCGCAAGGGGCGCGGTGCGGTCACGAACGTGCAAGGCCGGTACGAAGTCGACCAGCGGGAAGCGGTGGACGACGGTTGGTTAGCCACGCCGGAAGAAGGTGAAGCGCCGAAGGCGCTGCGCACCCAGGTGTTCGAGGAAAGGGCGAAAAGCATTCTCACGCGTAACGCGTCGCCGGACATTCCGTTTAGCGTGTCGCTGAATCCATACCGCGGTTGCGAGCACGGCTGTATTTATTGTTTTGCGCGGCCCACGCATAGTTATCTCGGCCTCTCGCCGGGGCTCGACTTCGAAAGCCGCATTTATGCGAAGGTGAACGCGCCCGAGCTGCTTGAGCGCGAGCTGTCGAAAAAGTCCTATGAGCCGGAGCCCATTGCGCTTGGCGTCAATACCGACGCGTGGCAGCCTGCAGAACGCGAGTGGCGGCTCACACGGCGCGTCGTCGAGATTCTGAGCGAGCGTAATCATCCATTTGCGGCTATTACGAAGTCGTCGCTGATCGAGCGTGACCTGGATCTGCTTGCGCCCATGGCGGCTCGCGGCCAATTCATGGCGGCCATTACCATCACGACGCTCGACGCCGACATTGCGCGCACGCTCGAACCGCGCGCGGCTACGCCGTCGCGGCGTTTGCGCACGATCCGCACGCTGAGCGAAGCGGGCATTCCGGTCGGGGTGAGCATTGCGCCAGTGATTCCGTTTGTCACGGAGCCGGACATGGAGCGCGTGCTCGAAGCGTGCGCGGAAGCCGGCGCCAGCAACGCGAGCTATATCGTGCTGCGCCTGCCGTGGGAAGTTGCGCCGCTGTTCAAAGACTGGCTCGCCGCGCATTTCCCCGATCGCGCCGAACGGGTCATGGCGCGTGTGCGCGATATGCGGGGCGGCAAGGACTACGACTCGTCTTTCTCCACCCGAATGAAGGGGGAAGGCTTGTGGGCCGATCTGCTCAAGCAGCGATTCCACAAGGCGGTGCGCCGTCTAGGGCTGAATCAGCGCGACCGCGGCATTCTGGATATGTCGCACTTCAAGCGTCATGAGGTGCCGCGGAGCCAGGCGGCGACTGGCGACAATCCGCAGCTTGATCTTTTTTAGTGGACGGTGCGTGTAGTGCGCGTGGTCCTTCTGCTATTGCGACAGCGCCTTCGCCGCCTGGACTTGGCCTTCGAAGTAGGTCTGGAAGGAAATGGCGAGACCGGTCATCAACAGAAACGCGCCGATCAGCAGCGAAAAGATCACCACGAAGATCACGGTCCACCCCGAGCGGCTTTGTCGCTGCGTGTGCGCATTGAATTGCCGGTCCCACTTTTCGTCCGGGCGCAGACCATAGACGATCGCGGCGAGAAACGCGGCCAGAAGCGAAACGGCGCCGGGGAATGCGAGCACCCAGCCGAGTATCGAAGAGCGTTCGCTCGCTACCAGCAACATCGCGCCGGGAATGCCGATTACGGTGCCAAGCACGTGGGCCCAGCCGTAGACGTCGCGCGGACCGCACAGATAAAAGCGATGCGCGCCGAGGCTGCCCAGGAAAAACGCCAGCGCGGCGGTAATCGTTTTGGATCGGAAGTAAGTCGAGGTCGAAGCAGACGTGGACATGTGGGCGTGGGTAGCGTGATGGGCAGCGCGAACTGACGGGCAAAGACGGCAGCGCGGACTGATGGTCGAAAGCTGTGGTGCAAATGAGCGGTGAATTGTTGGCCGCGTTGTTGGCCGTATTGTTGGCCGCGAACCGTCGCGCATTCTACGCCGCCGGCGGGCGACCGGTCACGTGGCGTAGAGCCTCAGGCGGCGGGCGCGCAGGCAAGGCGGGGGCGTTGCCGTGTTCGTCGGCGGCGGTTGCAGGTGCGGCATCGCCGAGGGCTTCAGCATTGGCGTCGGCAGCGGCAGCGACCACCGTTGCGGCATCGCCGGCTTCACACCGGCAGTGGCACGCCTAGGCCTATACGTCTTAGCCTGCCCCGGGCACATCCGTCCGCGTGACGTCCCGGACCGCGACCACAAGCCCCGAGCCGCCCGGCGCCAGGGTAGCCGCTCAAGGCACCGAGTACGTGACGCGGTAAATGGCGCCGGCGTAGTCGTCGCTGATCAGCAGCGACCCGTCTGGCAGCGGCAACACGTCGGCGGGGCGGCCCCACACGGTTTCTCCCGGCTGAAGCCATCCCTCGGCGAAAACCTCCTGCCGCACGTGGCTGCCGTCCGGCTCCGTCACGACTCTTACTACGCGGTAGCCGGACTTCTTACTGCGGTTCCAGGAACCGTGCTCGGCAATGAAAATGTTGTGGCGGTAGTCGGCCGGGAACATCGAGCCGCTATAAAAGCGCATGCCGAGCGCGGCGACATGCGCGCCCAATTTGACGACCGGTGGCGTGAATGCGCTGCACGGATGGCCCGCGCCGAATTGCGGGTCGGCTACCGCGTCGGCGTGACAGTACGGAAAGCCGAAATCGAGACCGGCGCGCGGGGCGCGGTTGAGTTCGTCGTCGGGTACGTCGTCGCCTAGCAGATCGCGGCCGTTGTCGGTGAACCAGAGTTCGTGCGTCGCCGGATGCCATGTGAAGCCGACGGAGTCGCGTATGCCGCGCGCGACCACCTCGTAATGGCTGCCGTCGGGGTCCATGCGGCCGATCATCGCGTAGCGGTCGCGATCTTTCAGGCAGACGTTGCAGGGTGCGCCTTGCGGGACGTAAAGCTTGCCGTCCGGGCCGAAAGCAATGAATTTCGCCCCGTGATGAGTCTCGGCGGGCAATTTGTCCGTAACGACCGCCGGCTGCGGCGGCGCGCTCAGGCGCGTGTCGATCAAATCGAAGCGTAAAATTCGCGACACCGCCGAAACGTACAACGCGCCGTCGTGCCAGGCGACGCCGACGGGGGCCTCGAGACCCGTGGCCACGATATGTCGGGCGGCGACTCGCGCACCTTGCAGTTCGAGCGCATAGACGTGGCCGTCGAGGCTGCCTATATAGAGAATGCCCTTTGGCGACAAAGCCATCGCGCGTGCGCTCGGTACTGCGTCCGACAAGACTTCGATATGAAAGCCCGGCGGCAGTTTGATGCGCTCCACAGGCGGCGCGGCCAGGGCGCTGCACGCGACGACGGCCAGCAACGCGCCCACCGCGCTGCCAAAACCGCGGAAACCACGAAAACCGCGCGGACGGCAAACGGATGCAGGCCGGCGGGCGGAAAGGATGCGAAACAGCGCGGTTTGCAGCAGAGATTTCACAGGCATTCCGTCAGGTCCTCCATGTGTTTGCGCCAGCTTGCGCGCCCGCGCTGTCGGGGCGGCGCACCCCGATTGCTCAGTTTATCCGGGTAAGTGTTTGTTATGGCGTCGGTTTCCCGCTATAATCGCGTGTTTCAGTCGTTCCGAACCCCGGTTTTCAAGGATTCTAGTATGGTCATCATCCGCTTGGCTCGTGGCGGCTCCAAGAAGCGCCCGTTCTACAACATCGTCGCAACCGACTCGCGTAACCGTCGTGACGGCCGCTTCATCGAGCGCGTTGGCTTCTACAACCCGGTCGCTACGAAGGGCGAATCGCTGCGTATCGCTCAAGATCGCCTGACGTATTGGCAAGGCGTTGGCGCACAACTGTCGCCGACCGTCGAGCGTCTCGTGAAAGAAGCGCAAAAGGCGCAGCCGGCTGCTTAATGGTAGCTCGCATGCGTATCGTCGTCGGTTTGGCCGGCGGCTCGCGCAACTCGCGTGAGCAGTCCGATGCGCAAAATGTTTTGCCGAAACAGGCGTCGAAGTTCGCAGCAAGGCTCAATCTGAGGTCCCGTCATGTCTGAGCGTGATTCCGGCAGTTCAGGTCGCGTAAAGGCAGCGGAAGCGGCTACACAGGCCGCTAAAGAGGCGAGCCCGCGCGCAAAGACGCCTGCTCAGGCGCCGTTCGGTGCATTCGTCCGCAAGTCGGGCGAGCGGGCCGGCGGCAAGGCGAAAGCCAATGTTGAAAACACCGGTTCCGAGGCAGCAGCAATGCGCGCGGAAACGGCGGAGAGCTGGCCGGTGGACGCGGTCGAAGTCGGTGCAATCGTCGACGCTTACGGCCTCAAAGGCTGGGTCAAGGTGGCCGCGCATGCGGACGCCGGGCATGGCGGCGACGCTTTGCTGAGCGCCAAGCGCTGGTGGCTCATGAAAGGCCGCGAGCGCCAGTCGGCGCCGTCGCTGCAAGCCAAAACGCATAGCGACAGTGTCGTAGCCCTTCTGGGCGGCGTCGCTGACCGCGACGCGGCGCTGGCGCTGCGCGGCTCGCGCGTCTACGTGAGCCGCAGCGAATTTCCGGCGCTTGAAGCCGACGAATTCTACTGGGTCGACCTGCTCGGCCTGGACGTGGTGAACCTTGCCGGCGTCAACCTGGGCAAGGTTGCAGACATGATCGACAACGGTGCGCATTCGGTGCTGCGCATCGAATACGCAGCGGCCGACAAAACCGGCAAGCCGGGCACGGCCGAGCGCTTGATCCCGTTCGTCGGCGTGTTTGTCAAAACGGTGGACCAGGCGGCGAAGCAGATCATCGTCGACTGGGAAGCCGATTATTGATAGTTCAGCAAATCGAGTTCGCTACAACGGAGAGAGCGATGCAGTTCGATGTCGTCACGCTCTTTCCCGAAATGTTTCGCGCGCTGACCGACTGGGGCATTACCAGCCGGGCAGCAAAGCAGCAGCGCTATGGGTTGCGTACGTGGAATCCGCGTGATTTCACCACGGACAACTACCGCACAATCGACGATCGCCCGTACGGCGGCGGCCCCGGCATGGTCATGCTGGCCAAGCCGCTGGAAGACGCGATCGGTGCAGCGAAGGCTGCGCAGGCGGAGCAGGGCATCGGCGCCCCGCGTGTCGTGATGATGTCGCCGCAAGGCGCCACGCTGAATCACGAACGTGTGATGAAGTTCGCCTCCCAGCCTGGTTTGATTCTGCTGTGCGGCCGCTACGAGGCGATCGACCAGCGTTTGCTCGACCGGGTTGTCGACGAAGAAATCAGTCTCGGCGACTTCGTGCTGTCGGGCGGCGAGTTGCCCGCCATGGCGTTGATGGATGCAGTCGTGCGCCAGTTGCCCGGCGTGCTCAACGATTCGCAGTCGGCGGTACAGGACAGTTTTGTCGATGTGCTGCTCGATTGTCCGCACTACACGCGGCCTGAGGAATACCACGGCGTGCGTGTGCCCGATGTGCTGCTCGGCGGCCATCATGCGGAGATCGAAGCGTGGCGTCGGCGGGAAGCTTTGCGCAATACGTGGCACAAGCGGCCCGATTTGATCGTTAAGGCCAGAAAGAACAAGATGTTGAGCCGTGCCGACGAGGCATGGCTTGCAAGTCTCGCGAAGGAAGAGCCGAAGGCGTAAAGCCCCGGCCTTTCGAGCGGACACCAGGCGGCGCCGCACATGCGTGTTCGGCGCCTGATGTGAACCCATCCTCTATCGGGGCCGTAGCCGCGCATATCGATGCAAGGCAGGTACGAACGCCGACAAGATGGACTTAGGAGTCAGTGATGAATCTGATTGCAAAACTCGAGCAGGAAGAAATCGCGCGCGCCCTCGGCGAGAAGACCATTCCCGAATTCGCTCCCGGCGATACGGTGATTGTCAGCGTGAACGTGGTTGAAGGTACGCGTAAGCGTGTCCAGGCTTACGAAGGCGTCGTGATCGCCAAGCGTAACCGTGGTCTGAATTCGTCGTTCATCGTCCGCAAGATTTCGTCGGGCGAAGGCGTCGAGCGTACGTTCCAGACGTACTCGCCGCTGCTGGCTAGCATCGTCGTCAAGCGTCGTGGCGATGTGCGTCGTGCAAAGCTGTACTACCTGCGCGAGCGTTCGGGCAAGTCGGCTCGAATCAAGGAAAAGCTGGTCTCGAAAGACCGCGCTGCTTCGCAAGCGTAACTGCTGTAAGAAAAAGCACCCCTCGCGGGTGCTTTTTTGTTTGCCAGGTCAAAATAGCGGCATCGCGTCCATCCGCTCATTCGAGAGATCCGTTGATCCGCCCCGTCTTAGAACCTGAAGCCCTGCCGATCGAGGCAACGGGCGCCCACTTGCCGCCAGTCGCCGCGGAGCGTCTTACGCCCGATGGCCTTCGAGCGCGCTTCAAGCAGCATCTTTCCTGGACACCCGAGCCGATTATCGAGGCGCCGTGGCGCGACATTCACGCCGATCCGCGTGTCGCCTCCGTGCTGGTGCCGCTCGTGATTCGCGCGAATGGACTCACGGTGTTGCTGACGCAGCGTGCCGATCATCTCAACGACCATGCCGGTCAAGTCAGCTTTCCGGGCGGACGTCAGGAGCCTTTCGATGCCGACGCCACCGCGACCGCCTTGCGTGAAGCGCAAGAGGAAGTGGGCCTCGCGCCTTCGCGGGTCGAGGTGCTCGGCGCGTTGCCCGACTATCTGACGGGCACCGGGTTTCGCGTCACGCCTGTAATCGGCCTGGTGCACCCGCCGTTCGCGTTGAAAGCGGACGCGCTCGAGGTCGCGGAGGTCTTCGAAGTGCCGCTCCCGTTCCTGATGAACCCGGCGCATCACGAAGAACGCGTCTTCCGCTATGAAGGCGGCGAGCGCCGCTTCTTCGCGATGCCGTACCCGCGCGGCGCATCGCTCGAAGCAGCCGAACAGGGTGTCGGCGGAACGGGTAGTCACTACTTCATCTGGGGTGCGACAGCGGCGATGCTGCGCAATTTCTATCGCTTTCTGGCGGCTTGACGGGTGTTCTTATGTGCGGACGTTGGGTGTTTGGCAACGTCCCGCTCAGTGGCATCCGACCCTGTGCTATCGTTATGAACCAATCGTAAAACTCGAAAAGCACGGCGCATCGCATGACTTTTTTTTCCGTATTGCTGGCTCTGATCATTGAACAGGTGCGCGCACTGTCGCCGAACAATCCGGTATCCGCGCTGCTTCAATACCATGCGGAGTCGGCGGCGCACGGATTCGATGCGGGCAAGCCCAAGCATGGTCTGCTTGCATGGCTCGTCGTCGTGGTGCCGTGGACGCTGGCCGTCGCGCTCGTCTACTACGTTCTGTACAACATTCACTTCGTGCTGGCGTTTCTGTGGAATGTCGCGGTGCTGTACTTCACGCTAGGCTTCCGCCAGTTCAGCCATTACTTTACCGACATCCATCTCGCGCTCAATAACGACGACGTGCCGCGCGCGCGCGAAATTCTCAACGAATGGACCGGCCTCGACACGCTCGACATGCCGGTCAGCGAGATCGTGCGTCATACGCTGATTCACGCGGTGGTCGCGTCGCATCGCCATGTTTTCGGCGTGTTCTTCTGGTTTCTGATTCCCGTTGGGCCGGCCGGCGCTGTGCTGTATCGGATCGCCGAGTATCTGTCGCGCACGTGGGCGCGGCCGGTGGACGATCGTACCGTCGCGTTTTCGAGCTTCGCGCAGCGCGCGTTCTTCGTGATCGACTGGATTCCGGCGCGGCTCACGTCGCTCGGCTTTGCCATTGTCGGCAATTTCGAAGATGCGATTTACGCGTGGCGCAACCACGCGCGGCAGTGGCCGGATGCGAACGACGGCGTGCTGCTCGCGGCGGGTAGCGGTGCCCTCGGCGCGCGTCTGAGCGGGCCGCTTGCCGAGCCGTCGAGTCTTGATGCACTCGCTACTGGCGACGGCGGTCCGATGCAGGTGGGTGACGACTGCACGCCGCGCACGTTGCAATCGGCGGTCGGACTCGTCTGGCGCGCGGTCGTGCTGTGGATGATTCTGTTGCTGATGCTCACCATCGCCGTGTGGCTGGCTTGAAGCAACACACGTGATGTGCGTAAAAAAACGGGCAATCGCCCGTTTTTTTACGACCTCGACCTCGCAGCCCGCGCCAGACCCGTTCACCCATCCAAAGGATCGCGCGCCGTCCCGCACTGCCAGCACACGGTGAACTGCGCTTCGAGCTTTTCGCCGCATTGCCGACATTGCCAGCCGGGCGCACCTGCGGCCGGACCTCGCGACGCCGCATCGATCAGACGTCGCGCCACGGCCTCGTCGCGATCGTCCACGAGCCACAACTCGGGCGCGCACTGATCCGCGGGAATGTCGCCGAGCGCGCCGTTCAGATAGCGGTTGTGCAGCTCGCACGCGATGCCGGCTGCGGCCAGCACATTGATCCAATGCTGTCCGATGATGAGATTCGGCGCGCGCATCAGCTTCATGTCAGCGCACGATCTGGCTGGCTTCATGCACGAGTTGCGCGTACAGCGCATGCCGTTCGCGACGGATGCGGCCGTCCGCGACCGCTTCGAGGATCGCGCAGCCGGGCTCGTGCAAGTGATGGCAGTTGTAGAAGCGGCAGTTAGGCAAGAGAGGCCGGAACTCCGGGAACGCGCGCTCGAGCCGGCCCTCGGTCAAATGATGCAGGCCGAATTCCTGGAAGCCAGGCGAGTCGATCAGCGCACCGTTCCCGCCGTTCCCTCCATCACCCGGCAGCGCGCCGGGCAACGGATAAAGCCGCGTAAACGTCGTCGTATGGCGCCCGCTGTTCAACGCGGTCGAAATCTCGCGCGTGGCGACTTCGGCGTTTGGAATCAGCAGGTTCACGAGCGTCGATTTGCCCATCCCCGACTGGCCGAGCAAGAGCGTCGAGTGGCCGTGCAAATGGTCGATCAACGTCGCGCGGGCGTCGTCGGGTTGCGTCTTGATCGACACTTCCAGGACCGTATAGCCGAGTGCACGATAGGGCTCGAGCCGTTTGCGGGCGCCTTCGAGCGAATCGGTCACGTCGATCTTGTTCAGCACGATCAGCGGCTTGAGCTCGTTGGCCTCGGCGGCGACGAGCGCGCGCCCGAGCAGGTCTTCGCTGAAGTGCGGTTCGGTCGCGAGCACGATCAGCAACTGGTCGAGGTTCGCGGCGAAGAGCTTCGACTTGTACTGATCCGAGCGATACAGCAGATTGCGCCGCTCGCCGATTTCGACGATCACGCCCTGGTCCGCGGACGTCGGCTCGTAAATCACGCGATCGCCAACCGCGACCTCGCTGCGCTTGCCGCGCGGGAAGCATTGCAGCAGCGCGCCGCCGTCTTCGGGCGCGACCAGATAGTGGCGGCCATGCGCGGCCACCACGAGGCCGCCTACGCGCGTGCTGGACGTTGCGCGCGGCGCTTTCGGAGAGCGGCCGCTCATGCGTGCCGCAACAGTCGGTCGATCCGCTGCGAAGCCGGCGGATGCGAGTAGTAGAACGCGGTGTAGAGCGGATCGGGCGTCAACGTGGACGCATTGTCTTCGTACAGCTTGACGAGCGCGTTGACGAGGTCTTGCGCATCCGTTTGCGTGGCGGCGAACGCGTCGGCCTCGAACTCGTGTTTGCGAGAAGTCAGGCTGCCAAGCGGCGTGACGAAGAATACGAACACCGGCAGCGCGAGGAAGAACAGCACGAGCGCAAGACCGCTATTGCCGCCGATGAGCGACGGCCTCACGCCCAGTCCTTCATAGAACCAGACCTGCTGCGTGAGCCAGCCGAGCAGCGCGAGCATCGCGAGGCTGATCGCGAACGTGACGAGCATCCGCTTGATCACGTGACGACGCTTGAAATGGCCGAGCTCGTGCGCGAGCACGGCCTCGATCTCGCTGCCCGACAGGCGCGCGAGCAGCGTGTCGAAAAACACGATGCGCTTGGCCGCGCCGAAGCCCGTGAAGTACGCATTGCCGTGCGCCGAGCGGCGGCTGCCGTCCATCACGAAGAGGCCCTTGGCCGCGAAGCCGCAGCGCTTCATCAGCGCTTCGATGCGGCTTTTCAGCGCTTCGTCCTTAAGCGGCTCGAACTTGTTGAAAAGCGGCGCGATAAACGACGGATACAGCACCAGCACGAGCATCTGAAAGACGACCCAGACGATCCACGTCCACAGCCACCAGAAGCTGCCCGCCTGGTTCATCAGCCACAGCACGACAAAGAGCAGCGGCAGGCCGAACGCGGCGCCGAGCAGCACGCCCTTCAAACGGTCGACGACGAAAATCCGCTTGCTCATCCGGTTAAAGCCGAAGCGTTGCTCGATCACGAACTGACGGTAGTAGTCGAATGGCAGATCGATCGCGCTGGTGATCGCGATCACTGCCGCGACGAGTGCAATCTGGCCGACATAGCCGCGGCCGAGCCAGTCGGTGATCGCCAGATCGAGCGCCTGCACGCCGCCGAGCAGCGTGAGGCCGATCAGCACCGCCGCGCCGACGACGATCTCGATCATCGTGAGACGCGTGCGCTCGACGGTGTAGTCGGCGGCGCGCTGGTGCGCGGTGAGCGCGATGGTGCCGGCAAACTGGCTCGGCACCTGCTCGCGATGGCGCGCGACGAAGCGGATTTGCCGCGACGCGAGCCACAGCTTGGTGCCGACCATCGCCACGACGGCGACGACGAACAGGACGGTGAAGTACAGGGTAGGCATCCGTGGATTCCGTGGTATCTATGCGAGAATTATATGTTTCTTCCCGCGTCGCAGCGGGGGCCGGCTTAAACCATCCATAACCATTTCACACGAACGATCGCCGCGGCGTCCGGGCTTTCACCAAGCTCGCGGCCGGGCCGTCAAGGTTGCCTTCATGACTGACATCCTCCAATCCCCTGCACCAGTGCCGCTCGTGCGCAGCGACATGAACCTCGTCTGGCTGGACATGGAAATGACCGGGCTCGATCCGGACTCCGACCGCATCATCGAAATCGCCGTGGTGGTCACGAATTCGACGCTGGACAGAATGGCCGAAGGTCCGGTTCTCGCGATTCATCAGAGCGACGAGACGCTCGCCAAAATGGACCAGTGGAATCAGAACACGCATGGTCGTTCCGGGTTGATCGACCGTGTGAAGGCGTCCACCGTCAGCGAAATCGAGGCCACCGAACAGATCCGCGCATTTCTCGCGCAGTACGTGCCGCCCGGCAAATCGCCGATGTGCGGCAACTCGATCTGCCAGGACCGCCGCTTCATGGCGCGCTGGATGCCCGAGCTCGAGACGTTCTTCCACTACCGCAATCTGGACGTGAGCACGCTGAAGGAACTCTGCCGCCGCTGGCAGCCCGCGATCTACAAGGGTTTCCAGAAGCGCGCGATGCACACGGCGCTGGCCGACATCCACGAGTCGATCGACGAACTGAAGTACTACCGCGAACACTTCCTCATTCCGCCGGCGCCCGACGCCTCGATGAACGCCGAATAACCGGCGAGCGAGCGCGAAATAAGTCAGGCCGGCCTCGGCGCGCGCACCGCGTTCTTCGGCCGGAACGCTTTCACGACCTCGGCGTTGGTCTCGACATACGGCCCGCCGATCAGGTCGATGCAGTACGGCACCGCGGCGAAAATGCCCGGCACCTTCACCGCGCCTTCTGCATCGCGCAAGCCTTCCAGCGTTTCCTTGATCGACTTCGGCTGGCCCGGCAGATTGACGATCAGCGCCGCGTGGTCCGCCGTTTCGCGGATCACCGCGACCTGGCGCGACAGGATCGCGGTCGGCACGAAATTCAGGCTGATCTGCCGCATCTGCTCGCCGAATCCCGGCATTTCCTTGGTAGCGACGGCAAGCGTCGCCTCGGGCGTCACGTCGCGCCGCGACGGGCCGGTGCCGCCGGTGGTCAGCACGAGGTCGCAGCCGACTTCATCGACGAGCTCCGCGAGCGTGGCGGAGATGGTCGGCGCGTCGTCCTGGATCAGGCGCGTGACGACCTGCCACGGCGAACTCAAGGCCGCGCCGAGCCATTCCTGCAGCGCCGGGATGCCCTTGTCCTCGTACACGCCGGTGGACGCGCGGTCGCTGATCGACACTAGGCCAATCAGGATCTCGTCGGGATGATTGCGCACGAGCTTGTGATTGCCTGGCGAGTCAGGCGTCGCGGTCGTCATCGTCGTCTTCCTCGGCGTCAGCGTCTGCGTCTGCGGCATCGGTCGCGGCGGCGGGGCCGTCCGCGTTCTTGATCCACTGGAACAGCTCGCGGAAATAGCGCGGCGGCTTGTTCTGCTGCGCCTCTTTGCGCGCATTGCGAATCAGCGTGCGGCCTTGCTGCGGATCCGCGTTCGGATGCTGGCGGATGAATTCGGTCAGCGCGGCGTCGTCGGCGAGCAGCTTGTCGCGAGTGCGCTCGATCCAGTGCAGCTTGGCCGTTTCCGCCTTGTTGACGCCGTTGTAGGTGTCGAGCGCGGTGCGCAGCGCGGCGGTTTCGTCGTCGAGCAGCGAGCGCATTACGCGGCCGACGTACTGAAGCTGACGGCGCTTGCCTTCGTGGTCGGTGATGCGGCGCGCCTCGCGCACGGCGTCGTCGAGCTTTTCGGGCATCGGCATGCGCTTGAGCGCGTCTTTCGGCAGCGCGATCAGCGCCTCGCCCAGCTCCTGCAGCGCGTGCATTTCGCGCTTCAACTGGGACTTGCTCGGACGGTCGTAGCCGTTCTCGTCGACTTCCGGCTCGGCGGATTCGATGGGTTGAATGCGGGTTTTGCGTGTCATGCCGATATTGTAGCGTGCCGGGCCCCGCAAGCCCGCCGCCGCGCCGTATAGAGCGGCGCGCGCGCTGCGGAAAACCGCGCTGCGAATGCCAGGTGCGCGAGCGCTTAGCTTGCTATGATCGCGGGATGCTTCAACGATGCTCATGCGCCCGTCATGCGCAGATTCGGCGCACGCAATCGCGCGGCACGCGAACACGCATGGGCGAACACCCGGGCCGCTCGGCCCCAAAAGGACGGCAACGACAATGGCAGCAGACATGGACGTCAAGCAGCGCTTTTTTCCGCATACCCAGGATGAACTGAAGGAAATCGCCTCGGACATCCTTCGTCACGCGAAGTCGCTCGGCGGCACCGACGCGGCGACCGAAATTTCCGAAGGCGACGGCCTGTCCGTCTCCGTGCGGCGCGGCGAAGTCGAAACGATCGAGCACAACCGCGACAAGATGGTCGGCGTGACGGTGTTCATCGGCAACAAGCGCGGCAACGCGAGCACTTCCGATTTTTCGTCGCAAGCGCTGAAGGACACGGTCGCGGCGGCGTACAACATCGCGCGCTTCACGGCCGAAGACGATTGCGCGGGCCTCGCCGAAGCCGAGCTGCTCGAAACGGAGCCGCGCGATCTCGATCTCTATCACCCGTGGAATCTGTCCGCCGACGAAGCCGTGGAAATCGCCCGTCGCGCGGAAGACGCCGCGTTCGCGACCGATCCGCAGATCAAGAACTCGGAAGGCGCGAGCGTGTCGGCGCAGCACTCGCAGTTCGTGCTCGCCACGTCGCGCGGCTTTCTTGCGGGCTATCCGTACTCGCGGCATTACATTGCGTGCGCGCCGATTGCCGGCAGCGGCCGCAACATGCAGCGCGACGACTGGTACACGTCCACGCGCAGCGCCGAACAGCTTGCCGATCCGGAAGCGGTTGGCCGTTACGCGGCGCAGCGGGCGCTCGCGCGCATCGGCGCGCGCGGTCTGGATACGCGCAAGGTGCCGGTGCTGTTCGAGGCGCCGCTCGCCGCCGGTCTGCTCGGCGCGTTCGTGCAGGCGACGAGCGGCGGCGCGCTGTACCGCAAGACGACGTTTCTCGTCGACAGTCTCGGCAAACCGGTGTTCGCCCCGCATGTGCAGATCGTCGAAGATCCGCATGTGCCGCGCGCGATGGGCAGCGCGCCGTTCGACGAGGAAGGCGTGCGCACGCGGCAGCGCTCGGTCGTGAAAGACGGCGTCGTCGAAGGCTATTTCCTGTCCACTTACTCCGCGCGCAAGCTCGGCATGCAGACCACCGGCAACGCCGGCGGCTCGCACAACCTGTCGCTGCAGAGTTCGAGCACGCGTCCCGAGGACGACTTCGAGGAGATGCTGCGCAAGCTCGGCACCGGCCTTTTGCTGACTGAACTGATGGGGCAGGGCGTGAACTATGTGACGGGCGACTATTCGCGCGGCGCGTCGGGCTTCTGGGTCGAGAACGGCAAGATCCAGTATCCGGTCGAGGAGATCACCGTCGCGAGCACGCTGCAGGAGATGTTCCGCCATATCGTCGCGATCGGCGCGGATACCATCACGCGAGGCACCAAGCAGACTGGCTCGGTGCTGATCGAGCGGATGACGATCGCGGGGCAGTAAGCGGTTTCACTGTTGCGGCGGCGCTCGCTACGGGCGCCGCAGACGAAAACGCCACGCCTGGCTTGCGTGGCGTTTCGCTTTTGACGGCGCGCTTCATGGCTCGCTTCATGGCGCGAGTCGGTGCTTCATGAGGCCGCGGCCTCAGCGTTTTTTGCGCTTATACGTCACGAACGCATAGTCGAAATCGTTCGGCGCGTGCGCGCGATGCGTTTCGTGCGCGACTTCTTCCCACTCGTCCGGGTCGACGGCGGGGAACGTCGCGTCGCCCTGGAAATCGGCCGAGATCTCGGTGACGATCAGCTTGTCCGCGAGACGCAGCCCTTCCACATACAACTGCGCGCCGCCGATCAGAAACGCTTCCGGCGCCTGGTCTTGCGCCGCGAGCTTCAGCGCTTCGCCGAGCGTGGTCGCGGCGTCGCAGCCCTGGAAGCGCCGCGTGGCGTCGCGTGTCACGACGATGTTGCGGCGTCCCGGCAGCGGCCTGCCGATCGACTCATGCGTCTTGCGGCCCATGATGATGGGCGCGCCCATCGTCGTGCGCTTGAAAAACGCGAGGTCTTCGGGAAGTCGCCAGGGCAACTGGTTGTCGCGGCCGATCACGCCGTTATTGGCGCGAGCGACGATCAGGGTGAGCGTCGTCATCGAATGGAAGGGGGAACGTAATCGGATCGATTCTACCTGAGCGAAGCGCCGCGGCCGCCGACGGAGCCGGCAGCGGCAACGGTAGCGGCGGAGCGACCTCGTCCCACAAGGTCACGCGCGCGCTTTTCGCACGCGCCGGTCGTGGCGCGCCGCGAGTCCCGATCCGCGGAATCGGCATCGTGATCGTCCGACAAAGTACCGCATGCGTTGCAATCCGTGCCCGACGGACGCGCAACCGAAGTGTTCGCATAATGACTCTCCAGATGCAGGCAATTAGCGAAACACGTGCCACCGGGCGCAATCCCTTGGTGGGTCGGGTTGCAACTTCTTGCTCGCGCAATCCGATAAAAGGAATCGGCTGTAAACGTTTCAGGTCTGAAACGGCGAGAAGAAAATACCTATTAACTGTTAATTGCAGCGGTATGAACTACCTCCAGCGCTATGTATGAGAGAACCGCTTCCCACAATTGGTTATTCGTAAGTTGATTACTTATTTATCCCCGCGCGCGCCTTGCTGGACAAGGGCAGCCGGATTAAATTCGCATAATTGTTTTCCAAGCGGCGCGCGTATAGTAAGCTCTCGGAAAGAGCTTCAAATTTAAAAAAGCCCGCTAACGGGCCGTCTCAAACACACACGCCGCTTTCTGGGGATCAGCTGTCCGCACGGAATGGAATGGCCGTTCGGTTTTTGCTATTTGCGAATCCCGAATGTGCCAGCGTGTCTGAATTGCGGTTCAGGTGCGTGCATCATCCTTAACGTTCGTTGACGAGAGGATCTGAATAATGGAACCCGCAACGCGGCAACTGATTTACGTTTCGCGAGAGCCAAGCGCGGAACTGAACACCCGCTTTCACCAGCGTGGCTGGCATGTGGAAGTGGTGGGATCGGCGCGCGACGCGCGCCGGGCCGTACGCGCCGGTTCGGCAGCGGGTGGCCTGCTTGATCTGTCCAGTCATTTCCAGCCGCATGAAATCGCCGCTTTCGAATCCTGCCTGACCATGCCGAACGTCGGCTGGGTCGCCGCGACCATGCCCGGCCAACTCCAGGACGCGGCGCTGCGCCGCCTCGTGCGCGATTATTGTTTCGACTATGTGACCGTGCCGTATTCCGGCGACCGGATCGTCGATTCCGTCGGCCATGCATACGGCATGATTTCGCTCGGCGAACCGGCTTCGAACGACGGATCGCAAGGCGCAGAAGGCGAAATGGTCGGCTCGTGCGACGCGATGCTCGCGCTGTTCCGTTCCATCCGCAAAGTTGCGATGACCGATGCGCCGGTCTTTATCTCCGGCGAATCGGGCACCGGCAAGGAACTCACGGCGGTCGCGATTCACGAGCGTTCGTCGCGGCGCAATGCGCCGTTCGTGCCGATCAACTGCGGCGCGATCCCGCCGCATCTGCTGCAGTCCGAACTATTCGGCTACGAACGCGGCGCGTTCACGGGCGCGAATCAGCGCAAGATCGGCCGCGTTGAAGCGGCCAACGGCGGCACGCTGTTTCTCGACGAAATCGGCGATCTGCCGCTCGAAAGCCAGGCGAGCCTGTTGCGCTTCCTGCAGGAGCGCAAGGTCGAGCGGCTCGGCGGTCATAGCGCGATCGACGTCGACGTGCGGATCATTTCCGCCACGCACGTCGACATGACGGCGGCCATGATCGAAGGCCGTTTCCGCTCGGATCTTTACCATCGGCTGTGTGTGCTGCAAATCGACGAGCCGCCGCTGCGCGCGCGCGGCAAGGATATTGAACTGCTCGCGCGTCACATGCTGGAACGTTTCAAGAAAGACGCAAGCCGGCGGCTGCGCGGCTTTGCGCCCGACGCGATCGCGGCTTTGCACAACTACGGCTGGCCGGGCAACGTGCGCGAGCTGATCAACCGCGTGCGGCGAGCCATCGTGATGTCCGAAGGACGCGCGATCACGGCGCGCGATCTGGAGTTGGCCGAGTACGTCGAGATCGTGCCGGTCTCGCTCGCGCAAGCGCGCGAAGCCGCCGAGCGTCAGGCTATCGAACTCGCGCTGTTGCGGCATCGCGGGCGTCTTGGCGACGCCGCGCAGGAGCTCGGTATTTCGCGCGTCACGCTATACCGGCTGCTCTGCTCGCACGGCATGCGTCATATGGAAAGCGAGCCGCTTTCGGCGCCGAACGGTACGTTGCCGGCATCGGTGCCGCATCTCTGAGCTGAGGGGCGGGCTTTACCGGGCGTTGCGTCTGTGAATGAGCGCCGCTGCGGGTGCTGAGTTGCGCCGCGGCGGCGACTTGCGGGTGCGCCTGCGTAGTGTTGGCGTTGCGCGCGTTCGCCTCGCCTCGCCCCGATCCTGGTTCCGTCTGTTCTCACCACTGCTCATCAGTTCCCGTCTGTCGCATCGCGGCGGCGGCGCCATGTCGCCGCGCTTGGTAAAATCGGGTTTTCCGCTCAATCTCGCGGCACGCCGGCTGTAGCGTGCGCCGGCCTGCGCCGCGTCGAAGGAACCCGCATGAAACAATACCTGGACCTCGTCCGCACGATTCTCGACACTGGCTCGTGGCAGGAGAACCGCACCGGCATTCGCACGATCAGCATGCCGGGCGCCATGTTGCGCTTCGATCTCCAGCAAGGTTTCCCGGCGGTGACGACGAAGAAACTCGCGTTCAAGTCCGCCGTGGGCGAACTGGTCGGTTTCCTGCGCGCGTCGCGCAGCGCGGCGGATTTCCGCGATCTCGGCTGCAAGGTGTGGGACGCCAACGCGAACCAGAACCCGCAGTGGCTGGCCAACCCGTATCGCGAGGGGCCCGACGATCTCGGCGATGTCTACGGCGTGCAATGGCGTCAATGGCCGGCGTACAAGGTGCTGGACGCCGCGGCGAGCGCGCAGCTTGCCGACGCGACCGCGCGCGGCTTTCAAGTAGTGACGGAGTTCGACGAAAACGGCAGCCGCAAGGTGCTGCTGTACAAGGCAATCGATCAGTTGCGCCAGTGTCTCGACACGATCATGCAGAACCCGTCGGACCGGCGAATTCTGTTTCATGCGTGGAACCCGGCCGTGCTGGACCAGATCGCGTTGCCCGCGTGCCATCTGCTTTATCAGTTCCTGCCGAACGTCGCGCGCAAGGAGATTTCGCTGTGCCTGTACATCCGCAGCAACGATGTCGGGCTCGGCACGCCGTTCAATCTGACCGAGGGCGCGGCGTTGCTGCATCTGGTCGGCCGCCTGACGGGCTATACGCCGCGCTGGTTCACGTACTTTATCGGCGACGCGCACATCTTTGCGGAACCAAAGTTAGTACCAACCTACCACTGATACTGGCTTCCAGCCAATTCTTGGGTGGCATTTCTATAAAAACTACCACCACTCGACCGAAAAGCATCGAATACCGTTCGTACGGCACACGCCCCTTGGCGGTTCAGTGGCCGTTGTCTTTTAGAGACAATCCTCATAGCCTCATTGAGCACGAGATTCGGTTTTTCGCCTCTTATTTTACGTTTACGTAAAGGTAAAGATTAGCTCCCGCATAGATTTAGCGCGGTCATATTGGAAGCGGAGGGATGACGGAGATGGCAGAGCTGTCCGGGTGCCCTCATCTTGTAACAATCGCCAGAGGCGAAATTCGTTGGCGCGCCCCGAGCGCCAGACGTAACCCGATTTCAAGTTTGCCGACCCAGCCAATTGACAATTTTTGGTCGAACAGTCTGTCAGCTATCCGAGGGTGGTGCGACGTACGCTTTCAAAAAAACTTCGGGACTTTCGCCCAGTGCATCCGCTATGCGCTGCACGCTGTCTAGAGACACGTTACGCACTGAGCGTTCGACGTGGCTGATGTACGTGCGGTGAAACCCGCAGAGCACACTTAGTTGTTCTTGGGAGAGTTTTTTCTCTTGCCGTAGACGACGCACGTTTTCGGCGAAGCGTCGTCGTAACCAAGGGTCGGCGACAGTGTTATCAATTTCTTCCATGCCCGGAGCGTCGCCGAACACAGCTTTCTAGTCTACTCCATACGAGTCTACTGCGTTTGAGTCTACTGCGTTTACATCTACTGCGTTTGAGTCTACACTGAGTCCTGAAGTCGGGCGCGCTTTCCGGCGTCAATTTCTTCTGACCGTCGAACTGAACAACCGTCGCCACTCCTTAAGGAGCAGTTTTGCCCCCTACTTGGCCCCGAGAAGCCAGGGTCCCTTATGGTCTACATTCATTTTTGCGTGAGCGGTGTGCTCGGCACGTTGGGTACGCATTCGCCTGTGACGACACGAGAAGGAGAGATTGCGGCAACCCGCTCACTCGAACGCGATGTGTTGTTGTTGGCGAATACGCTGAAAGCCTATCCTGGAGCGGTAGTCGTCATTGGCAACGATTGGCCCTTCAGCTACGACCTTGAAAAGGTGCGGCGCGCGAGTCGTCCTTTCGGTCAGCGGGTTGTAAACGTGGTAAATACAATTGGTTCTACTAAGGAGGCTGCGGTGCTTGATTTTATGGAGGGGCGCAACGACCTCTTTCTCATTGTGGCATCCAATGACTACGAGTTTTCCGAGTTGACCGTCGCCCAACGTATAGATGTCGACCATAAGAGCGGCTTTGATGAGGCAGCGCGTGTACAACTCGAGGCAAGGCTGGATGCGCTAAAAGAGGACGTCACGCGACCGCTATCTGATGACGAAGTTTTGAGGGCGAGCGTTAGTCGTTCTGCTTTACGCCGCGCAAGAAGATACATCGCGCCGATGCGTGCTGCTGAAGATTTGCAGTTTCAGCGTAGCCTCCGCTCGCTCATGGCCGGAGGGTGAATAAGTGCGGAGATATTAAATGACGGCACGAAAGATTCTGTTTCTTGACATCGACGGGGTCCTGCATCGTGGAATCGCACGTAGGTCTGGCGACCGTGTTGTGAGCAGCGCTCCAGGAGTCATAGAGCTTTTTGAGTTTGCGCCGGCGCTAGACGAACTGCTGCGCCCGTATCCTGATATCGAAATCGTCCTGTCGAGCGACTGGGCGCTGGTCCTCGGGATTGAATTTACGCGGAACGCTATTCCCTCACTACTACTGCGTGACCGCATCGTAGGTGCAACGTACGAAGGCTCCATATTCAACGCTTATTTTTGGTCCGTGGTGCCGCGCGGGGACCAGGTTCTGGACTATGTGAGTAGACACTCACCCATGACATGGCTAGCCGTCGACGACCGCGCCGATGGATTCGCAGCGCACCGACATCAGCTTATTCACTGCGAGACAGACGTCGGCCTTGGCGACCCGGCAGTTGTAGAGCAATTCCGCTACCGGTTGAAAGAATACTTTTCCGACACTTCCAGAGTCGACATAGGTGAATAAGTCCATTGTGGACGGGAGACGTCGGAGCGAGACTCATAGCCGAGGACATGGTGGTAAGCGAAACCGACGTTTGAGGCGGGAACTCAACGAGGCTATCGACCAAGGCCTCAGGCCTCACATCGATGCAATGACTCCACGCTGCTACGTAATGCTGATGACTATGTCAAGTAGCGAGTTGGGTCGCGCGTTTAAGAACGCGTTGCGAGATGAACTGTACGAATGGCGTCGCAATGCGAAGTCAGCAGCACATCCAGCGCCAGCGCTACGGCGTAGACTGAGACGCTGAGTCACCCCTTGAACAAGGAAGGATTCGACAAGATGGAACGCAGTGGCACGCCCGGGCAAAGCGCAGAACAATCAGGTCAGCAAGTAGCACCGCTCGTCCGAGTCTCCGAAGCCGGTTGGTTTCACATTCGGTTCGAAGTGAAAAACGGCAATGCCGCATCGCAGGGTGCTTTTATCGCTCAGACGTTACCTAAGCTGCGAGCTCTGCTAGGCAAGGGAAACGGCGAGGTGCCAATTCTCCATCTTTTTTCGCAAAAATTCGATAAGACATTCGCGCTCAGGCGCGTAGTGGGATACAGGGCGCTAAGAGGTACCAACCTGCATATGTTTGAGCTAGAAGACGGACATTCCGTGCTCTGGTGTTCAAGTAGTGACGAGGAGGGGCCATGCGCCGAAGTCGATGAACTGGTAGCCATTGGTCGACTTGCCGATACCTCCGCGCTCACTACGCAGACTGACAGTACAGCACGTGAAAACGATAGACGCTCCACAATTGCGCTTTGCACCCCTCAAGAGGTTCAAGCTCCCCGTGACCGCCGGTGAATAAATAGGTGCACCAAGGGCTGCACCGGTCAAGAGTAAGTTCTCGTGAACGCCGAGGTCCGTATCGCCGGGAGAAGGTGCGTTAACTGCGCAGCACTTCACCCAAGTCCTCGAGAGACGGTGGCTTCACTAGATAGCACTCAAAGTCGTCCGAAAAACGTTCGGCTATTTCCGTCGAGGCGTATCCAGAGAGCGCTACCAAGCGGGTCGAGGCGCACTGCGGACATTGCTTCAGCAGACGCGCCAGCTCGTGACCGTCCATGCCGGGCATGTTGATGTCAATCAAGGCCACATCTGGCGCAAAGAATTCAACGAGTGCCAGGGCTTCCGGTCCGCTCTGTGCACGCTTCACCTCGTGGCCGTCCAGCGTCAGCAATATCGCCAGCGCTTCAGTCGCATCGGGAATATCGTCGACAAGCAGAATGCGGGCAGGCGGTATCCCATGGGAGGTCGGTGCCGCGTGAGCAACCTGGCTTCGGCAAACAATGGGCAGGCGCATGATGACTTCCGTGCCCTTGCCTTCGCCGTCGCTGTGAACTGCAATCTCGCCTTGGTGCGCATTTACCAGATACCTGACGACGGACAATCCGACGCCGAGGCCTCCTTCTGCGCGCATGCGCACGTCAGGAGCTTGTGTGAACAAGTCAAAGACATGTGGCAGCAACTCAGGAGCGATGCCAATGCCGGTGTCGCGAATGGTGATAATGACTTCCCTCGGCGTTGAATCATGTTCAGGAATTGTCTCGGGGTCGGGGGCCTCAACGCGGAGAACGATTTCGCCGTCACCGCCCGAGGGCGTGTACTTGACCGCGTTCCCCAGCAGGTTCGATAAGACCTGCGTCAGGCGGCCGGCGTCGGCAAACACCGTCACCGGATACGGCGGCTGTTCGGCACGTAACCGATGCTGGCGTTTCTCGGCCTCCACCCGGACAGTGCCCATCGCATCCGTTACGATGTCGCCAAGCAGACCATAGGTGCGGCGTACAGCCAGCTTGCCGGTCCTGATGCGTGAGGCGTCCAGCAGGTCGCTCACGATGCGCTTTAGTTGTGCCACCTGTCGATTGGCAACGGCCAAGGCGGACAGCACTGCAGGACTGCCGGCGGCCAGCTTCTGCGCAGCTGCCAGTGCGCTGTCTACAGGAGCGAGCGGACCACGCAGTTCATGACCCACCAACGCGATGAAATTGTCTTTGTTGGCTTCTGCTTCGGCAAGCGCGCGTCTCGCGGCCTCGGCCTCCGCAGCTCTTGCTTCGGCGTCGGCGTTCGCCTGCCTGATGCTCAATGCTGCGCACGTAAAGTTCGCCAGGCTTGTCAGGATTCGACGATGTTCGTTGTCAAAGCAATGCGCTTCGTCGTGCGACATTACCCATAGCGCGCCCCACGGCTCAGGTGTGCCTGGAACCGGCACCACGAGTTCTTCTGTAATTTCCGGCTCGATGTCGGCAAGGCAAGCAAACTGGCGTTTCGGCGAAGCAAAGAGCTGCGGTGAATCGAGCTCGAGCGTCACACCTGCAGGGCTCTCGTTTGAGGGAAGGATGCGGTCTACATATGCTGCGCACCGGCCAGATACGGCAACCCACCGAAACGTGGAATGCTGCGTAACATTACGGTCCCGTAAACTGATGCCCGCGCTACCGGCACCGCAAAGCGCCAAGGCCATGTCGACAAGTGTTTGAAGCATGACGGCATCCGATGCCCCCAGTGCTTTGGCCAGGTTATGCAGTGCCGCATTTTCAGCCGCGTAATCGGGTGCGCGGTGCGGCCGCGCGTCGAGTATCTCGGTGGCAAGCATCTGCGCGCGCTGCGCATCGCCAGCTGCATCGGAATGTGACAGCCTAGGCATACCTTCGTCTCGCGGAGTCTAGGATTTTGGAAGGTAAGACGTCAACGCACCAATTCTAGTTCGGCATTTTTGACTGAGCTACCTGACACGCATATGTGGGCACGCAACATCGCTGAAACGGGACTAACAATCAGCGTGTCGGCGCTTCTTGACGAACGGACCGTACTACCGTGCCCACCGACGAAGCGTGAATCAGCAGATGTATCCGGCGGTGCCAATTCCCGTTCGGCCCACGCGCCGGGTTCTAGCCTGCACTCGCGCTAACCGTGGGTATCGACCCACGCTCTTGCCCAAGCTAGCCCCGCGTACTGTGCTTCCTCCGAATCAAACAGCTCCAGGACCCCGGAAGTGCAGATGAGCTTGTTACCCCGGATGATGGTTCCGCCACCCGCATAGCGCTTTGGCGTCAGAAGCTCTGCCTGTTGTGCAATTGCGTGACCCCACAAGTCGTAGCCTTTGTATGTATCTCGTTCCATCGTTCGACCACTGAGTTCACTTGGTGTGAAAAGAAACTGCCTCCGTCTTGGGTAACTTTCGACCACCTTCATGTCGGCATCAGCGTCGCTCCCAGCGAATGGGGCCGATTCTCTGTAGCTCCTGCATCAACCTGCGGCGAATTCTGCCCAAGGATTTACGCGCATCGTCCACCGTGGCGTATTCCTTCCGCAGATGCCAGTAGCCCTCGCCCGCCATCGCCTCCAGTTCAGACAACGCATAGCGGCCGGTTTGCACCTCGAGCGCGAGCCGACCTACTACCTCCCGTGGATGGCGGTTCCAGATGCGGCGCAACTCTTCGTCGAGCGGTGTAACGAACGGGGGCAGGCCGTACCTGCATCGTTCGGCGCGCGCGCGGCGCTCGCGATGCCAAGGTAAATCGGCCGCCGGTGGGTCCACAACTGGACCTGCCGTGAGCATCCGGTCTCGCTTCGTATGCTCGAGCCGGTAGACGCATATGTCGTAGGCGTACCAGTCGGACCGGGCTTCCTCATCGGTAAGCCATATCGGCGTGGGCACAAACCGAGCCTTGACCTCGTCCCAGACTGCCCACTTGTATTCCCAAACTGGCTCCATGACCTTACAAGATTACTGTATGAATGTACAGTATATCCGGGCACGCGAGTAGATGGGCGCGATGTAGCGCCTCGATGTAAGCCGTGTGTCCGAACTATGCGTGTCGTCAGGAGGCATCGGCGTAGGGCCTCCCGGCGGCTCATGCCGCGACGGCGTGTACAAAGGTTTCCGGGCACCTATTATTCACCTCATTTAGGCTGCTCGCCGCGCCGGGCCAACGGATTTCTCGTGGTTTCTCCACTACCTCCTTCTCAAATGCTGTGTTTTGGCCCGAAAATGCAGCCCTGACCTGCTTAAGATAAGAAGCTATGACCATCGTTGAGTCCATAGGGGTGCCAGTCAGTGGCCAGCTGGTATCGGTTCGTAACCGAAGGTACGTTGTTACTTCGGTAGCCGCTAGCGGCATGACCGATTCCGCCAGTCGCCAAAATCTGGTCTCGCTTTCGAGCGTGGAAGACGATGCGGCCGGCGAAGAACTGCGGGTGATATGGGAGTTGGAGCCCGGTGCTTCGATTCTCGAGCGGGCGTCGATGCCGGAGGTAACGGGGTTCGACGAACCGGAAGCGTCTCGACGCGTTCCTCAATGCCGTGCGCTGGGGTGCCGTCGCTCAAGGCGATACCCGAACGCTTCAGGCACCCTTCCGCAGCGGTGTTGAAATCGAGGACTATCAACTCGACCCATTGGCTCGCGCCATTCAAATGCCTCGCGTCAACCTACTGATTGCGGATGACGTCGGTCTAGGGAAGACCATCGAAAGCGGCTTGGTCATCCAGGAGATGATGCTGCGCCACCGGGCGAGAACGGTGCTAATCGTCTGTCCGTCCGCAATCCAGATTCAGTGGCGCGACCAGATGCGGGACAAGTTCGGACTCGAATTCCGCATCGTGGACAGTGATTTGATGAAGGACCTTCGTCGGACCCGTGGTTTGAATGTGAACCCATGGACACATTTTCCGCGCCTCATCACATCCATCGACTTTCTCAAGCGTGAACGGCCGCTACGACTGATGCGAGAGGCGTTGCCCGCACCTGGGCAGCCGATTTACCCGCGCCGGTTTGACCTGCTGGTTGTCGACGAAGCCCACAACGTAGCACCGGCAGGTACTGGGCGATACGCGACCGATTCGCAACGGACGGCGGCAGTTCGCCTGTTGACGCCACACTTCGAGCATAAGCTTTTTCTGTCGGCAACACCCCATAACGGCTATACGGAAAGTTTTTCTTCTTTGCTCGAACTGCTGGACAATCAGCGATTCGCGCGCAGTGTCCGACCGAATCCGGAGCAGCTGGCAGCAATCATGGTTCGACGGCTGAAGCGCGAGCTGCCACCACGATGGGACGGAACGCCCCGGTATCCGGAGCGCATCATCGAACCTTTGGAAGTGCCATATGCCGACGCCGAGCGGGCAGCCCACCGGGCGCTCGTCCGGTATACGGAGCTGCGTACTCGAACTGCACAGGACGACGCGGAGCGCTTTGCGAGTGAGTTCGTAATGAAATTGCTTAAGAAGAGACTCTTCTCTTCACCGGAGGCATTTCGCCTCACGCTCGAGAAGCATCTTGACTCGCTCCGAAGCGCGCGTCGGTCCACTGGCCACAAGCAACAACCAGTCGTGGGTATTCTGCGTCGCCAGGTCGAAGCGCTAGACGAGGATGCGGCCGACGATAGCGAGCTGGATTTCGCAACAGATGAAGTTGTCGATTCGGCGGTCGCACTCTTCAGTCCCCTGACTGACGAAGAGGAGCAACTGCTCGCCGAAATGCGTTCTTGGGCAACCGACGCTTCAATGAGGCCAGACGCAAAAGCAGCAGAAATGATTTCTTGGCTGAAGTCGACGCTTTTTTCCAATGGAGGCTGGAGCAGCGAACGCGTCATCATATTTACGGAGTACCGTGCGACGCAGAAGTGGCTGCAGGGCGTACTCGCCTTCAACGGATTCACCGGCGAAGACCGAGTAATGACAATGTACGGCGGTATGCATAGTGATGACCGCGAACGTGTGAAGGCAGCGTTCCAGACATCGCCGGACAAATCACCTGTTCGTATCCTGCTTGCGACCGATTCCGCGTCGGAAGGTATCGACCTACAAAATT
This sequence comes from Paraburkholderia sp. OAS925, assembly GCF_040543975.1. Classification (NCBI taxonomy): domain Bacteria; kingdom Pseudomonadati; phylum Pseudomonadota; class Betaproteobacteria; order Burkholderiales; family Burkholderiaceae; genus Paraburkholderia; species Paraburkholderia sp. OAS925. Next base: position 3,517,465 of record NZ_JBEUNO010000001.1, on the reverse strand, counting down.
ACTGTTCGCGCCTCATACACTACGAGATTCCGTGGAATCCGAATCGTATGGAGCAACGCAATGGCCGAATAGACCGGCATGGTCAGCGCCAACGGCACGTGATGATTTACCACTTCGTCGGTAAAGGGTATCGCCAAAATGCCCGGATTGGGGCCGAGTCTGCGCCGGGAGACTTAGAGGCCGACCTCGAGTTCCTCATGCGCGCTGCTCAGAAGGTGGAAAACATCCGCGAAGACCTAGGGAAGGTCGGCCCGGTTATTTCCGCGCAAGTCACTGAGGCGATGCTTGGGCGTCGCAGACACCTCAATACGGAGCAGGCTGAGCGCGATAGCGAGGCTTCGCGGAAGCTACTTCGAGTCAGGCACGACCTTCGGGCCCAGCTTCAGCAGCTTCACGAGCAACTTAACGAGACAAAGCGCGAACTGCATCTAGACCCAGACAACATTCAGTCGGTCGTGGAGGTGGGATTGTCACTGGCCGGACAACTGCCCCTGCGAGAGGCTTCTCTCGAAGGCGTCTGGCCTGACCCGACAGGGAAGCGCAAAAAGTGTCCAGTCTTTCGACTGCCCAATCTCACGGGGTCTTGGAGTCACGCGACCGAAGGGTTGCGGCATCCACACACGAAGGAAGTCCGCCCGATTGTCTTCGACCATACCCTTGCGAGCGGTCGAGACGATGTCGTTCTCGCACACCTAAATCACAGACTCGTTCAGAACTGTTTGCAGCGATTGCGGGCGGAGATTTGGTCCGTTGCCGGTCATCATCGGCTTCACCGTGTCACCGCCCGAGTGATTCCGAACCAAATGTCCGATGTTCCTCTTGTTATCGCCCACGGTCGACTGGTCGTACTCGGCGGGGACAACAAGCGCATTCACGAGGAAATCATTTTCGCAGGCGGCGAGCTACGAGAAGGGCGCTTTGCGCGAATTCCACAAGTTGGCCGCCTGGAGCAGGTGCTGGGCGTTGCCACGCTTCAATCGCCCACGGAATCGCTGCAGCAACGTCTGACAGAGCTCTGGCCAACCCACGAGGAGGCGGTGCTTCGTTCGCTCGAGGCCCGCATGAAGGATAGGACTGAGACGTTACAGAATCGACTCGATGAGCGAGCTACCCGTGAAATTGGTGCGATGCGCGCTGTGTTGGGCGAGTTGCAGACGAGCATCCGTTCACAGTTGCATGAAGTCACCCCTCAACTTGAGCTCTTCTCAACGCCGGAGAAAGAGCAGTTTGAGCGGGACCGCAGCGCGTTGGAGCGGCGTCTCGATGAGCTACCGGAAGAAATGAAACTAGAAGAAAAAATTATCTTGGCACGATATGCGGAGCCGAACCCGCGCCTTTTCCCTGTATCAGTGACCTACCTGATTCCCGAAGTCCTTGCTCGCCAGGGAGCGGCCTAAGTCATGTCCATTGCTCGCCAACATAACGAATGGTTGTCGCTAATTGAGGTTTCTGGACCGTTTCTTTCCTTGCCCGTGTTGTTACGAGTGTTTCCCCAAGGGCTGGACGCGCATGACTCGGAGACGTCCAAGAACGTTCGTCTCGCATTCGCCGAATGGGAAGAGCATCGGCAGGAAGTCGCGATTCACACGGCATGGGTCGAACTCGTGCTTAAGCGCACACTTGGCTATCCGGAGGACTATTTTCTCAAAGGGCAGGCGTTGCCCGATGGCTTAGAGGCGCGCCTTCACGAGCACGGCGAAACTCTGCGGCCGACATATGCGCTTAAGGCACCAACTGAAACGTTTCCTCGCATGTTGGTAAGCGTATATTCGGCGAGCCAAGCGCTGACGAAGCCGGTAGCCGGTGCTGCATGGAAGACCGGGTCGCCTGACACACGCATGATGGCGTTGCTGCACGCGACCGGAGTTCCACTCGGTCTTGTGACCAATGGAGAGAAGTGGCTCCTGGTTGCGGCGAAGCCTGGTGAGACCACGAGTTACGTTACATGGGATGCGGGCTTGTGGTCGGAGGAACCGCTTACGCTCCAAGCATTCGTTTCTCTGCTTGGAGTTGCACGCTTTTTCGGCGTGGCTGAGAGTGAGACCCTTCCCAACATGCTCGCGGAAAGCGCGCTAAATCAGCAGGAAGTCACTGACCAACTTGGTCAGCAGGTCTTGAAGGCAGTTGAGGTATTAATTCAAGCGCTTGACCGCATCGACAACGAGCAGCAAAGGCGACTACTGCGGGGCATCGGGGAGAAAGAGCTGTATCAAGCCGCTCTCACGGTCATGATGCGCTTGGTCTTCTTGTTTTCGGCGGAGGAGCGCGGGCTTCTTCTTCTCGGTGACGCATTGTACGACCGTCACTACGCCATCTCGACGCTGCGCGACCAGCTCCGCGAGGTAACTGACGAGCAACTCCTCGAGTATCGGCATGATGCGTGGGCTCGACTGTTGGCTACTTGTCGCGTCATCTATGGCGGTGTTGAGCACGAAGCAATGCGTCTTCCCGCGTATGGAGGGGGCCTTTTTGACCCAGACCGGTATCCATTTCTCGAAGGGCGAGATGCAGGTGCGATGTGGGTAGACGTGCCCGCTGAACCTCTTCCCATCAGCAATCGTACTGTATTGCACCTATTAGAGTCGTTGCAATTTCTGCGCGTCCGCTTGCCCGGTGGTGGAGTTGAGTCGCGTCGCCTCTCGTTCCGCGCACTAGATATCGAACAGATAGGTCATGTGTATGAGGGGCTACTGGACCATACCGCAAAACGCGCCCAATCGACGGTACTTGGCCTCAAAGGGGGAAATGGCGATATTGAGCTATCGCTCGATGAACTCGAGGACCTTGCTTGCCGAGGGGAAGACGTTCTGGTTAGCTTTCTAAAGGAAAAAACGGGCCGCACGCCTGCTGCGATTCGGAAGGCGTTAGCCCAAGCAGAGTCCGCTGACTCTTTGAGGTTGCGAACTGCGTGCGGCGATGAAGACAAGCTTTATGAAAGTATCAAACGATTCCACTTGCTGATGCGCGAGGACGCTAATGGATATCCAATAGTCATTCATCAAGGGAGCATCTACGTTACGTTTGGAGTTGACCGTCGCAGCACGGGAACGCACTACACGCCACGTACCCTGACAGAAGCAGTCGTGAAGACTGCGTTGGAGCCCCAAGTTTACGAGGGCGTCGACCATGGCGCGGAACCAGCGCTGGTGCGACTCAAGGCACCGGCCGAAATTCTTCGGTTAAAGGTGTGCGACTTTGCCTGTGGTTCGGGGGCATTCCTTGTGCAGGTGTGCCGATATTTGTCGGAACGATTGGTCGAAGCATGGGCGCAAGCCGAGTCGCAGCAACCTGGCGTACGGTTGACTGTTCCTGAGGCGCTGGAAACAAGTTGTCGTCATACTGAGCAACTGCTACCCGCCGAGCTAGACGAACGACTCGCCGTCGCTCGCCGCTTGGTCGCGGAGAGGTGTATCTATGGCGTGGATGTCAATCCGATGGCGGTTGAGATGGCAAAGCTATCTTTGTGGCTAGTGACATTGCACCGCAATCGGCCGTTCACGTTCCTAGACCACGCAATTAAATGTGGCGACAGTCTAGTGGGTTTGCACTCGGCAGGGCAAATTGCGAGCTTCCATCTCCTTCCGTCGCGAGCGCATAAACGCTTGCACGACTACGTCAAGCAACACTATGAACAGCTATTGCATGATGCAAGATTAAAGCGCGAAGAACTGGAGAGCTTTACCGTGCTTGGTATTACCGACGCCGAGGCCAAGCAATTGCTTAATCAAGAGGCCGAAGCAGCCCTCGAGGGGGTGAGAGTACTGGCTGACCTCGTTGTTGGCGCTGGGATGTGGGCGGCAGGCACGAACATTTCGCGTAGCTTCAAGCTCCTAGACACGAAGTTGGATGAGCTTTTGCTTGACGCTGGTGCTGTTATGAACGGTGAAAGTGGCAACGCATCCGATAAGTACAGGGGACTATCGTCGCTTCAACAAGCTGCGAACTCTTTACTTAACACGTCGTGGTCTGCGGACAACAGGAGAACGTTTCATTGGTTAGTCGAGTTTCCGGAAGTGTTTTTGCGAACCGAAAATCCGGGCTTCGATGCAATTGTCGGAAATCCTCCGTTTGTCGGCGGTAAGAAGATTTCGGGATTGCTTGGCGACAACTACCGTGATTACCAGATTCTTTTCGCTGCGGACGGAAGAAAGGGACATGCCGACCTATGCGCTTATTTTTTCCTTCGAGCAGCGCAATTGGTCAAAGTCGACGGAAATATCGGACTTCTGGCCGTCAACACTATCGCGGAGGGCGATACTCGCGAGGTTGGTTTAGAGGCAATGCTTCAAACCGGAGAGTCAATCTATGCTGCGACACCGAACTTCCCATGGCCGGGCGTAGCAGCAGTCGAGGCGAGCGCGGTGTACATCCGGAAGGGCAAGTGGCAAGGCCGATTTAGGTTGAACGAGGCGGACGTCCCTACCATTTCTGCTTTTTTGTCAGGGGAGGAAGAGTGGAGTCCGATGCGCCTTAAGAGCAATCAAGACAAGTCGTTCATTGGGTCGTACGTTTTGGGTATGGGATTTACCATGAGCGAGGCGGACGCGAATGCTTTGATTGAAATGGACCCAAGGAACGCGCAGGTGCTCTTTCCATACATGAATGGCGAAGACCTAAATTCAACGGCGGACCAACGGCCGTCGAGATGGGTCATCAACTTCTGGGATTGGCCGTTGGCCAGAGACGCGGACGGTAAATGGGGCGACGCAGACGAAGCACAACGCGCGCGATGGATTCAAAATGGAAGTGTGCCGCTTGACTATCCAGAAGCGGTTGCTGAGGATTTTCAAGAAGTCTGTGCCATAGCCGAGAGCAAGGTGAAGCCGGACCGCCAACGAAAGAACGATGATGGAAGCTTCGCACTTCGGAAGCCGTTGCCGCAACGCTGGTGGCAGTACGCGGATAAGCGCCCCGCGCTATATCACGCCATCGGGCGCGGTGCCGTCTTCGCGCGACATCCTGAAACGTGGCAGCAAAGTATGCCACCCTTGGACATGGTCCTCACCTATGCGCGTCACAGCAAGCATTGGTGTCCGGACATGGTGCCGAGTGACATGGTGTTTTCTGATGCGCTTGGCGTGAACGCAATGGGCGCGTACTGCGATTTTGCATTGTTGCAATCGTCAGTCCACGGCGAATGGGCGTGGAAGCTTGCGTCCAGCTTGGAATCTCGACTGAGGTATACGCCGAGTGATGTTCTCGAACCCTTCCCGTTTCCTGCCGAGTACAGTCATCTTGAGCAACTGGGGGCCGAATACTTTCAGGTGCGCAGAGAAATTATGCTGGAGGAAGGTATCGGCCTTACGCAAACATATAATTTATTCCACACCTGCGAGTGCACAGCAACTAACGTTGTGCGGCTAAGACGGCTTCAGGCAGCTATTGATGACGCGGTAATTGCGGCATATGGCTGGCACGACATCGAACTCAAACATGATTTCTATGCCGTTGATTACCTCCCGGCCAATGACCGCATTCGTTTCACGATAAGCGACGACGCACGACTGGAAATAATTCGAAGGCTCATGCGCTTGAACAGGGAGCGATATGAGTTTGAGCAAAAAATGGCTACAGTGGTCGATGAAGAGGTGGCCGCTGACCGCAGCCGCATCCGCAAGCGTAGCAATCAAGCCCAAGCCAATGCGGCGGGATTGCAAGCGGACTTGTTCTAAATCTAGCCACACGCATATTGGATAACCACGATGGGAAACCATTCCAAGAACCAAGCATCGCTGGCTGCAGCGGTTCCGACTAGTGTTCAGTTGCGCGCGGAGTTGGAAGAACTTGTGGAGCGGGAGCTCCTTGGGCCTCGCGGTGGTGCCGATGAAGAGGTTGCAGAAACACGAGTCCAAGACCGTTATCTAGTCGGCATGCTTTCGCCCCGAAATAGGCGGTTGCGCGCGAATGAGATGGATGTACTCTCGGACGACGAGTCGGCATCCGGGGAGGACGGTGCCACGGACGACGCCCCGCTTCCGACGGATTCATTGTCCCCGTCTTCGATAGGGCTCACATGTACGATAGCCGGAGAGGTCCAGTCTGTCGTTGTGACGGGGCGATGGGGGCGCTATAAACGCGAAAGGAGTTCGACTCAGGTCAATGAAAAGGGGAACCCGCTGACGGTCTGGAAGCGGTACCCGATGGGCAACGTCGGCCTTCCTATCCCCCTCATCGAAGGCGATATTCCTCCCGTGCCTCTTGATATGTCCCAGCCTGACGTCTACCTCCAGGGAAGGGTTCGTAAGCTCAATGGCGACTGGGTTGTTTCACTGTTCATGGTCAACGGGCAAACAGAGAGCGAATCCCTTAAAGATGAGATGTGGGCCTTCCAACCCGAACTTGAAGTTCGCGGTGCTGAGGGCGGGGCCGTCTTTCGACGCAGGCATTTGTTCCGTGACGAGGCAAAGGCTGACCCTGTGCAGCATGCGGAGCAGATGGCGCTTGAGATGCTTTATCGAGCACAGGTTGAATTCGCTGTGGGCCACGGGGTTGCTGTGCATGCAGACGTCGACCCGGGGGACTCCACAAAGTGTGTTCGTTTGCGGACGCGAGCGATACCGACATATGAAGTACCTCAGACGACACCGCCTACAGCAGAGGACATCCCTCGTTTGGCTGAGGTAGTTCTTGACATGAAAGCGCTCGCCGAAATGTCGGACGAGGAGCTGTTCCGGTCGCTTCGTGCATTGCCGGCTGCGTATAAGGAATGGATTGAAAAGGAGTCGGCCCGAATCGACGACCCGAAGGAAGAGCTCGAGGCCTATCGCAAGGTTGCCGAGAGCGCTATCACCAACTGCGAAGTCGCGTGTGAGCGCATCGCGGCTGGTATCGAGCTCCTCCAGCAAGATGCCAAGGCGCTGAAGGCGTTCCGGTTCGCTAACCGCGCGATGTGGCAGCAGCGCAGCCACACGCTCATTTCGGAGTCGAAGCGCGCCGGAAGAAAAGTGGGCGCTGAGGAGCTCGACCGACCAGAGAACTATTCGTGGCGACCGTTTCAGTTGGCATTCGTGCTCCTCAATCTGCCAGGCGTAACGCAACTTGACCATCCTGAGCGAAGCAGTGCGCCTTCGGCCATCGCCGATTTGCTGTGGTTCCCGACTGGTGGTGGTAAGACCGAGGCGTACCTTGGCTTGACGGCATACACGCTTGGCATCCGACGCCTTCAAGGCAGCGTGGCAGGACGACTGGGCCACGCTGGCGTCGCGGTCATCATGCGCTATACGCTTCGGTTGCTCACTTTGCAGCAGTTCCAGCGTGCCGCTGCGCTGATTTGTGCATGTGAGGTCATCCGCCGAGGGTCGCCCGACGTTTGGGGCACGGAACCATTCCGCGTCGGGCTTTGGGTCGGCATGAAGACGTCGCCCAACACCGTCGCCGATGCACATCAATCGACGCTGGGTGGGCGTGGCGTTGGCATGGGCAGTGGTACGGGCTCTCCGCTACAGCTGACCAACTGTCCTTGGTGTGGTGAAGGTCTGGACCTTGGGAATGACGTAAAGGTGGAGACGTATGCTCAAGGAAGAGCGCGTGTATTCACATACTGTAGCGACAGGCTAGGCCAATGCGAATTTAGTCGCGCGAAGGCACCGGATGAAGGAATTCCTGTGCTAACGGTGGACGAAGAAATCTATCGCCGGCTGCCAGCGTTGCTGATAGCAACAGTTGATAAATTCGCCCAGATGCCCTGGAATGGCACGACGCAGATGCTGTTCGGTCAGGTTGACGGGTATTGCCCGCGCCATGGGTTTACTTCGCCATGTCTGGAAGATGCTTCGTCTCATCCGACCAAAAACGGACTACCAGCAGTAAGGGCTGTAGAGCATGGGCCGCTTCGACCGCCTGACCTGATTATCCAAGACGAATTGCACCTTATCTCCGGCCCGCTGGGGAGCCTCGTTGGGCTGTATGAGACGGCGGTGGACCAGCTGTGCTCCTGGAGCGTAGATGGAAAAGTCGTTCGCCCAAAACTGATTGCCTCTACAGCGACTATCCGTCAGGCAACGGAGCAGGTGCGCTCGCTATTTTTACGTGATGTTCGCGTGTTCCCACCCCAAGGGCTCGATGTTCGGGATAATTTCTTCAGCTTGCAGCGGGAACCTAGCGAACGATATCCGGGACGCCGTTATGTCGGGGTGAGCGCGTTCGGGCGTCGACTGAAGGTAGCGCTGATTCGCGTCTATTCTGCTTATCTCGCGGCCTCTCAAGCGTTGTTCTTGAGGTACGGCAAAGCAGCAGACCCTTGGATGACGTTGTTGGGCTACTTCAATTCCATGCGAGAACTCGGCGGTATGCGCCGACTCGTGGACGACGACATTCGCGCACGTCTGCGCGATATGGATAGTCGTGGGCTCGCGAAGCGTCACACACCGGCCCTCGAAGAATTGACCTCGAGAAAGAGTTCGCGCGATATTCCCGCTTTGCTAGACCGACTTGAGTTTGCTCACGACCCACTGTTGCCGCCCCATGCTCGAGCAGCCAAAAAACCGCTTCGCGCGAACCCGCTTGACGTCGTTCTGGCAACGAACATGATTTCTGTCGGGGTCGACGTCAAGCGGTTGGGTCTTATGGTTGTCGGTGGGCAGCCGAAGGGGACCGCTGAGTACATTCAGGCGACTAGTCGCGTCGGGCGAAACACGCAGGCTCCGGGTTTGGTTTGCACGGTCTATAACTGGGGGCGGCCGCGTGACCTTTCTCACTACGAGCGATTCGAGCACTACCACTCGACCTTCTATCAACACGTGGAGGCACTTTCAGTCACGCCATTCGCAGCCCGAGCGGTCGACCGAGGAATATCTGCAGTCCTCGCCGCATTGGTTCGTTTGCCTGCGTCCGAATTCAACGAGAACTTGGCGGCCGGACGGCTGGACGGCTCGCACGCAATCGTGAAGGACGCAGTTAAGGCAATAACTGAGCGAGCCATGTCCGTAACCCAGTCGACGGCGCAAGGACAGCGGGTAGAGAAGCTGTTGAAGGCCCGCATAGATTATTGGCTCAAGAAGGCTGCACCGAAGCCTGGCGGCGCTCGGCTGGGGTTTCAAGGCCAAAGGGACGGAACGACGGTTGCGTTGCTCGAGAAAACCGGAGCGGGAGATTGGGAAGAATTCACCTGCCTCGGTTCGCTTCGTGACGTGGAGCCGAGCGTTGGGCTAATCATGGACGATAAACCGCTCGACGACGGATACGGACAGGGATATTCGGCTCCATTGCCGGCGACCGCAAGTACCCCGCCGGCAACGAACGGAGGACAACAATGACAAAACACAAGGTCGGCGATATCCGACCCACGCAACTGCTGAACGTTTACGGTGTTGGCGCAATGATTGACCTCCCCAACATTGCCGGGATGGTCATGGGCTTGGACGATTGGGACACGACTCATTCTATATTGGTCAGCGAAGAACGCCTGCTTCGCGCCGTACGGGCGCAACTCGGTAATCAGGTGGAAAAGCTCTTGCTGCCTCCGGTGGAGCCCGACACTGCCTCTACGGACCCGCTCGGAACGGCAAAAATTGGGATACCGGTTGCGGCGTTTCCGCAGTGGTTTCGCTGTCCGTGGTGCGAACTGTTGGCACCAATCAGTTCTGGACTATTCGAGCTAAAAACGGACCCTTATCGGCCCGACCGCGCGCGCTTTGTCCATGCAAACTGCAATAAGGCTGGACAGCCACCGGTTGCACTTCCGGCGCGCTTCCAGATGGCATGTAGTCACGGGCATCTGGATGACTTTCCGTGGTTGCGCTTTGTGCATCGTGGTGCAGCAACGTGCAATGGCCCATTGCGACTCAAGAAAATTGGCGCTTCAGACGAGGCCGTCGATTTGCTGGTCAAGTGTGACACGTGCGGGCTTGACCGGCGCATGTCAGATGCTTTCGGAGAGGTTGCCGAAAGCGATGCTGTATTCGAATGTCGCGGGCGGCGGCCACATTTGCGAGATTTTGCGCCAAGCGGCTGCGACGAGCATGCTGAGACTATGCTGCTGGGGGCGTCCAACAGTTGGTTTGGGATTTCTCTATCAGCACTTTCAATTCCGATGTTCGTGGACAAGCTGCCGCAGCTAATCGAGGAACGTTGGGCAGTCCTGCAACATATTCCATCGCGGGAGACAGTCGGGGCCTTTAGGGCTGTTGGGAACCTGAAGGGTTTGGAAGACTACGGCGACGATGCCGTATGGGATGCAATTCAAAACAAGAAGGACGGGACTCAACCCGACGACGAGGATTGGAATCTGAAGTTGCCGGAGTGGAATGTCTTTGTAAGCGCAGACCCAACCGTTAATACTCGGGACTTCCAATTAACCCCCGTTGCTGCGCCGCACGGATACGAGCGATATTTTGAGAAGGTCGTCCGTGCGGAACGCTTACGAGAGGTGCGAGCGCTAACAGGGTTCACGCGCATCGAGTCACCTGGCGACTACTCTGACCCTAGTGAAATTCCCGATTCGTTGCGAGCACCGCTGGGGAGAAGCAAGCCAATCTGGGTGCCTGTCTCAGAAGTGCGGGGGGAAGGAATCTTTCTGCAATTTTCGGAGCAGGAAATACGTAAATGGGTGCGGCGAGTCGACGCTCAAGACGGGGAGATGTTCCGGGCCCACGCCGCATGGCGTAGGGCGCGGCGCATACCTGAGCCTGAGAGCGGCTACCCGGGGATTCGCTATGCGCTGATTCATTCTTTCTCCCACGCCCTGATGCGGCAGTTGTCCATGGAGGCCGGGTACTCTTCAGCCAGCATCCGTGAGCGTATATATGCCCAAGATGGTGGGAACGATGAACCTGCAATGGCGGGCTTGCTTCTCTATACAGCAGCACCAGACAGCGAGGGAACTCTTGGCGGGCTTGTGTCGCTGGGCGAGCCGAACAGGCTTGGACGATTGATTAGGCTGGCGTTGGAGGAAATTCGACTTTGTGCTTCGGACCCTTTGTGCGGAGAGCATCGGCCCGCGCTCGACGGAACTTCCTCGCTACACGGTGCAGCCTGCCACGCGTGCATGTTTTCCCCTGAGACTTCATGCGAGCGCGGAAACAAATATCTTGACCGAGGACTCCTCGTCCAGACTATTGGTGGTGGCAACGTTCCTTTTTTTGAATGATGATGAGTCTGCCGACACCTCTTCTCGATGCGGTCGCGGATTTTTCCGCTCACGTCTCTTCCGATGCTGTTATTGCGACGGCGGTGCAGTTAAGGCAACTGCGTGAAACTGAGAAACTGGAGGCGGCGTTACTGCAGATGCAACGACGCCTACACCCCACGGCTCGCACTAAGTTTCAGCTAATCATCGAGGAATGGCGTCGCGGGGCTCAAGGTGTTCCGGCCGCCGAACTCGCTGCGGCCATTGAAGGGGCTCTCCACCAAGCCACCAAGCTACGGGGTGAAAGTAGCGTCGAACTTGTATGGTCAGGTCCCGCCACACCGTGGTCCGGATTTAGAAGTACAGAACAAGTTCTTCTCGAAGTGATAGGAGGCGCGCGACGGTCACTGTTCATCGTAACGTTTGCAGCCTATAAGGTTGGGGCCCTCGTTCAGGCAATAGAAGCTGCGGTAAAACGTGGCGTTAAAGTATCTTTTCTTTTGGAGGACAAGGAGGAAAGCGACGGCAAGGTCAGATTTGACGCAGCGCTTGGGCTCACTTTATCCCGCCTCGAGCGCGTTACGACCTACGTTTGGCCGCTGTCGAGACGACCAAGAAGTAGCCAGGGTCTTCACGGTTCGCTTCACGCGAAGTTTGTGGTTGCAGATGACGACGTGCTGTTTGTGTCAAGTGCGAATCTGACTGACTATGCGATGAACCTTAACGTCGAATTGGGAACGTTGCTGCGCGGAGGTGACGCTCCGAAGCAAGTAGCCCTGGGCCTTGCAGCGCTTGTGCGAGACGGAGTATTTCGAGCGGCGGAGCTGTAAACGGAAATGCCCGTGATTAGGTGCGGGCACAAAGCGAGCCCTTACCTGCTAACTATTGCACGCAACGTTCCAATAGAACATCGCGCGTTGTTGCTAGGTTTGGTCATTGATTACACGAAAATCTATGCACGATGCATTGAGCGCGGAAATGCCACCGGAGATGCCTGAAGACGGCGCTTTATCCAAAAGCGCAGGTATGCTGGTTCTCTGGGGTTGTTGGATTGCTGATTCCCCTGAAACATTGTCAGGTAATATATGCTAGACAAAGCAATAAAGAGTAGGAGGGGAAATGCAAGAGGTAAAAGCAGCTGGTCCTCCACGACATCGGCAAGAGCACGACCATCGTAATCTCACGACGCCTCACAATACGGCCCTAGCGGCCATTAGGTGACGTGTGAAGTAGATAGAAGAAGGCACGGGGAGTTCGACAATGAACAGGAAGGGCACGCGGGCGCGCGGCGATGTTTCCGAAGAGCGCTTCATTGCGTCTGGAATTGATAAGGTTTTCGAACATAGAAAGAATTACATAGTTGTCGGACTGACAGGGCGAACGGGCAGCGGCTGCTCGACCGCAGCGCAGATTCTCTCGACATCGTTCGAAGCGCTTAGACTGCCGAGCGTTGCCAATCCCCCGGTGACACAGGAGGATAGGAAATCAAGGATTGTGCGGCTTTGGGCTGAAACGCACTGGAGACCTTTCAAGACGATAGGAGTGACAGCACTAATCCTAGCGCTGGCCTTGGAGAGCGGCGCTGCGCCAATGGTTCAGTTGGTCGAGCCAGCTCTGGGGAGCGCCGCTGCGGCTGCACTGCTTCGGAAGTTGGTCAAATACCAAGGGAAGATTCGGAAAGCCTTCAGGGTCGCCAGGACATTGAAAAGCGTCGAGTATTCGCCAGAAGAAATTGTTGCTTCCGCAGAGGTATTTATCAAGCACATCAACGATGCGCTTGAGATTGTCAGGCAGGCAATGACATCGCACAAAGCTGCATATACGAAACTGTTTCAGACACTGGGAAATAACATTAGATGCTCCGGCTCGCCCTTTCAGGAAAAGATAGAGCCTGACGAAATATTCACAATCCCTGCAACGCTTGAGGTGGTAATTCGCCTGTTGCGGAATTATTTTGATTGCATCGGTGAGAAGCAGATGTACATCGTGATTGATGCTCTGCGACACCCATATGAAATCAGGTATTTGAGAGAAAGAATCTCTTCCTTTTATACAGTGGCTGTCAGTACGACGGACGCGGAGCGAAGGAGAAGACTGCATGCCATGCAGTTCACCGATTCGCAAATGCTACAACTCGACGAAACGGAATACCCGAATCGTATTGCGGACGCCACCAAGTATGTGGATTTGGTGAAGCAAAATATCCAAGCTTGTCTCGAACTCTCCGATATATATATTTCAAATGTCGGTGGTGATGACCAAAACCGCATCGAGCTCACGCGGCAGCTAGTCCGATACATATCGTTGATGCAGCATCCCGGTCTTGTCACGCCTACGCCGATTGAACGATGCATGCAGGCGGCACTTACAGCCAAAGCAAATTCTGGTTGTATATCCCGTCAAGTTGGCGCGGTTGTAACTGACGAAAGGTTCTCAATCAAGGCAATGGGATGGAACGATGTCCCTGAAGGGCAAATTCCTTGTTTGTTGAGAAATGTAGCCCACTTGATGCGAGGTAACTGCGACCCGGTTGCGTACAGTGACTATGAAAAGAGCAATGTTGAGTTTAAGGAAACGGTGGCGGGTCTCTACCTCGGGTCAAACGGGGCTGAGAGTTACGAGGGGAGGAACTTGAGTTATTGCTTTAAAGCTGCATATAACAAGCAGACAAAGCAAAAAAATCAAGTCCATACCCGCTCGCTGCACGCGGAAGAAAACGCGTTTCTTCAAATCGCGAAACATGGCGGTCCAGCGATACAGGGGGGATACCTGTTCACGACAGCCAGCCCGTGTGAATTGTGTGCAAAGAAAGCATACCAGTTGGGTATCAAGAGGATTTTCTATATTGACCCTTATCCGGGGATAGCGAGTAAGCATGTGCTCGCATCCGGTGTTGCACGACCGGAAACCCGACTTTTTGATGGGGCGGTTGGAACTGCATATCACGATTTATACCAGCCCATCATGTCATACAAGGATGAATTACCTCACCTCCTCGCGGGCGTTGAACTCGCCCCCTGACTGTTGCGAGACCAACACGGGAAGGGGAGATTTCAGTGTCGTCAATCGTTCCGGATGCCTATGAGGGCCGAGAGCAGGCGCTGGTGAAGCACGAGCTGCTTCGTCACTATCTTGAAAAGCTCGTCATGATTATCGGCATGCACGCAAAGCAGCGAGGGCATGTCGATATCTGCTATGTAGATTGTTTCGCCGGCCCCTGGGGTGCAATCGACGATGCTCTGGAAGGAACATCAATATCGCTCTCGCTTCGAATTCTGTCTGCCTGCAGCGAAGCCTTGGAGGCGCGGGGCATCCGTGTGACTATGCGCGCCCTGTATGTGGAAAAAAGTCGGAAAGCGTTTGCGCGATTGCAGGACTACTTGGCGAAGCATGCTCCAAGGAGCGTGCAATCAACCTGCCTGTGTGGGGATTTTCTAAACCTGCGGCAGGACGTATTGAAGTGGTGTGGGGACGATGCGTTCACATTCTTCTTCGTCGACCCCAAAGGATGGAAGGAGATAGCGCCTTCCAGTTTAGCCCCTTTGATTCAGAGACGGCGGTCCGAGCTGCTCATCAACTTTGCCTTTAACAACGTCAACCGCACGGTCTCGATGGGCGCTTGGCAGGCGGAGATGGCGAAGTTGTTGGATGGTTCGCTCGATTTGAGCAATCTGAGCGCTGCTGAGCGCGAGGTCGCTCTCGTCGATGCATATAGAAAAGGGCTTGCGCGTCATCAGGAGGTGAGGCCGACACGTTTTCGTCCGAGAACGGCCTATGTGACGGTTCTTGACCCCGTTCAACAGCGGACAAAGTATCACTTGGTCTATTTGACCTGCCATCCGCAAGGAATTATCGAATTTATGGGGGTGTCCGAGCATGTCGATATTGTCCAACGTCGGGTCCGGTCCGCGACCAAGCTGGATGCGAGAGCAAGGGAAACCGGTATCCTCGACATGTTCGGCTCTTCCGTCGACGCGCAAGAGGGGGCGCGCGAAAGGCTGTACGGGGCCGACGATGTTGATGCGTTCTGGCGACGCTATCTCTCTAACGGCCCGCGTGCGGTTGACTCGGAGGCATTCGCCGACATCCTGGAGCAGACGAACTGGTTTCCAACTGACCTCCAGGCGTCACTAGTACGCCTGATTAAGTCTGGAGAGCTCCGCAATTGCGATGCAAATGGGCGTACACGCTGGAAGCGACCGTTGCACTTTGAGAGGGGGGAGCGTCTGGCGCTTGTCTTAGCGGCAAGCGCATAAATTCCGCTTTCGCAATTTCGCCGACTTTGCTCCGCCGAGCAGTGAAGCCAGTCTTCGTACGAGAGATGAGGAAAATGTCACTAAATGTTGGAGCTCGAGAGTGAAGTTGGACAAAACAGATGGGCGAGCGGAGCACCTGCGCGATACACAATTCAGCCCAACCGCTTTGCTTATTCAATAGGCGAAAGCTGGATACGCTTCTGTCGGTATTGAATCGAGGAGGCGGCTCTTCGTCGATTTCCGCTGCGCGCGCGGATGGAGATTGGAGCGCCTGCCGTTAGGCTAGTTCACTCCACGGGGTACAATTCGGCATACTAGAGAACGGAGCAGACGATGAGCGGCGGCCAGAGCAAGATTGAGTGGACGGAGCGGACATGGAATCCCACTGTCGGCTGCACCAAGCTATCTCAAGGCTGTAAGAATTGCTATGCGGAGGGCATGGCGCGTCGTCTGCAGGCCATGGGTACGCCGGGTTACGAAAACGGCTTCAGGCTTACGTTGCTCGAGAATCGGCTCGATGAGCCATTGCTGCGAAGCAAGCCGACCGTCTACTTCGTGAATTCAATGTCTGACCTGTTCCATCAGTCGGTGTCGGACAGCTACATCACCCGCGTCTTTGACACGATTCGCGCCTGCCCTCAGCACACGTTCCAGATTCTGACTAAGCGTGCCGAACGATTGGCCTCGTATTGTGGACGGCATGACATTCCGGTCAATGCATGGTTGGGCGTCTCTGTGGAAGACAAACGGCATGGCGTTCCAAGAATCGACCATCTGCGCAACGTAAAGGCTGGTATTCGTTTCCTTTCTGTGGAACCACTGCTGGAAGACGTTGGTCGCCTTAACCTCCACAAAATCGACTGGGTCATTGTCGGTGGTGAGTCCGGTCCTAAAGCACGCCCCATGAAAACTGAGTGGGTCGAGCGGGTCAAGGAGCAATGCGAATCACAGGGCGTCCTGTTCTTCTTCAAACAGTGGGGCGGTTGGGGCGCAGACGGAGTTCGGCGCTCGAAAAAGGCAAACGGGCGGTTGCTCGCCGGTCAGACGTGGGATGCGATGCCTGACCCGGCGGCACTCATCTGAGTGAGTCGTCAGATGATAATTATCTGACGCGAGTGTTCGATTACATCCGTCAATGCGTAGTTCTTCGACACACGCCGAACCCGCGCGTCCTTGTTAGAAACGATGATGTTTCCGGCGCTATGTAGGCGTTGTACGACCATCTGCAGCCGGGATTCGTCAGCCATCGTGTTTGAGATGTGCTGTTCAAAGAACTGCTGGAGGCTGACGGGTTGCGAGGTTTCAGAAAGGCTGCGCCCTAACTGGTCAACTAACTGGTTTACACACTGCTCGCCGGCATCCGGTCCGAATAGGAGTGGAGATTGGCGGCTGTAACTCTCGTCAGAGCGGGGGTTGTAGCCCAACATGAAGAGGCCGGGTTCAAGCTCGTGACCGAATTCACTCGAATGCTCCCAGTGGAGCTGCTTCATCACATCGTGCGCCTTATAGCGCCGCGAGAGGTGAACGAGCCAGTAGCTCCATGAGTTCACCTGGCTTGGACGCACGAAAAACAGCGTCATGAACGGCGCACCGGTCGCCTTCTTAAGGCCATGCGCCACATGTCGTTGAAGAACGGCGCGCCAGTCTGATTTCGACTTGATGTAGGGTAGCTGCTCCCAAGGCATGTACTCTTCAAGGCCAATCGCACGCAACGGTTTGCGGTTCTTCTCGAGCTTGCTCAGATACGTGAACATGGAATCCACGTTGAAATTCAGGATGATTTCTGCGCCTGGCAATTCACCCATGAGCCATCTCAATGTCTCCATCGGCACTGCCGTATAACTGTATTGGTCGAGCAGGAAGATTACCCGTCCACCGCCTTTGCGAGCTTTCACGCGGTCGACGATGTTCGGCAGTGCTTCTAGGAACGACTGTGCCCTGGTCTGCACGCGCGCGGCGTCCACATCGTCGAATGAGCGAATGGACCGCTGTCCGGTGAGATGCCAGTCAAGATACTTGATGGTTTCGGGATTGTTGTCGACAAAAAAGTATTCGGCATCGATGTCGCGCTGCCTGGTGTGTCTGCCCAGATTTAACTCGACGCGGGCTCGCTGGACGGCTTTGAGCATCAAGAGGGGGGTGCCGTCAAAGAGGTTCTGCCCGTCTTCCGACAGGTACTGTCCACCACCGCAAAACCCGTCGACAAGAGTCAGGGTGAGCTTTGGAATGTGCGCTGGGGCCATCACCGTCTTGATGTATCGATAGACATAGCTCTCTACGATGGCGTGTTTGACTGCGCTATGTTGGTCCAGCACCGGGGGAGCGGTGCCGACTATCCATTGATATTTATCTTTTATCTTGGGCATGGTCCGCGTGGGGCTGCGTATTTGCATTGAAGATTATCAGCTTTTCAATCGTGCGGACGTCAGCGTCAACCGGGATGGTCGGATTATGCATAACGCATATTACGAGGTGGCGACGTTTTCCTTGCTAGGGATTCGACCCACAAAAGCATAGCGGGACATGCGCTAACGAGCTGGCTTGACCTGGTCAGCGCGCGGAATGCAGAAGGGAGAATGCTATTGGGTGGGCGACGTCGAGACCATAGTGGAGCGAGACGTAATCAGACCTTTGTTCACAGTGCCCCCAATCGCCGTGCACGTGACCATGATGAGATAGCGTGTTTGTAGAAAGACATTTTCCCTTTAAAAAAAGCGCCGTCTGACCCCACAGCCATGGATGGAAATTTAAATCCTCAGTGTGGAAACCTGTAAGACGATAAATGGCGCGTGCATGTTTTTACACCTGCTAATAATAAAAAACTTGATTGTAATGCAAGGGGATTTTCATGGTCTTTGACGAGTCGGAGATTAGAAACTAATATTGGCTCGTGTCTGTGAGGCGTGAGGGGGCGGGCGAGATTGAACTAGTGGAGATTGTGATAAGTAGTGCAGAGTGATTCGCGACTTCGATAATTCTGAACAGAAGGCCGATAGAAGTTCACTGAGTTCTCGTTATCGACGGGGTTGGCGCGTGGTGGGACGCTAGAAATGCGAAATATATTAGAAGGGAACTTCGTGGAAGTCGCGAGCAGTGAATCAACCATCACGGTGCTGTCGACCGGCAAGCAGTTCGATTTGTCACTTAGAAGAGGTGTTTATCCTATCTACAGCGTCGTCGACTCACAAGGTGCCGTCGTAGAGAGTATGCACCGTTGGCTACGTTCGCTGCGGGCTCAGATAGGTCTTACCGTTTCCGAACATACCGTACCGCTTTATGGGCGCATCCTCTCGTATCTGTGCCGCTGGTTAGAACATGCCCAACTGTACCCCAGCCTTAGCATCGACGAGCAATTGAAGATACTTAGCCGTTGGGACATCACTAAGTGGCTCAATCACATGAAGGAGCATGGAGCTTCGAGCCACCATACATTGCATACACGAGAGGCTTGTCTAAAAACCTTTCTTGAATGGCTTACGACAAAAGAAGCGGGGCAGTTGAGGGACGCGGAGAATTCGCCGTACGGACGCGACGGTAAGCTTGGCTATATAACTGCAACACCAAATGCTCGAAGTCCAAAATTTGTTTCTCCAGAAATCGTCGTGGAACTTCTAAATAGTATGTATAACGAATGCGAGAGATGTATGTTCCACGCGCAATACGACATGGGCCTGAGATTGTCTGACGTGATTAGGATGACCGTCGACGATATTCCGGACGACAACGCATACAACCCGGCTCTTGAGTTCATACCTCTCTGTGTCAAGCGTTCAAAGGGGCGGGGCGGTCAGTCTCCAGAGAAGATAACCCTGGTTTCGCGCGCTGTTCTCAGGAGAATCAAGCGCTACCACGGTACGCCCGAGTACAAGCTCGCGCCGGACTGGGATATTCATGACCCGAAGAAACCAGCTTTTCTCACCGCTAACCGAATAGTGTGGTCGAAAAGGAATGCGTCGAAGCAGTTCAACAGCGCCGTTCGCAGGAGCACGCTCTCGAAGATTTCGACGCACTGGATGCGCCACGGCACGGCCTATTCGGTTTTGCGCTCGGATATGGGAAAGGACTACCAAGACAGAATGCTCATTGTGCAACAGATGCTCGGTCACAGAGATTTGACAACCACTGAGATTTATACCCAGATTCCCCCGTCCCTCCTGCAAGCATTGACCAAGGCAGGAAGTGCAATCAATCGTCTGGGTGAGGCCGAATCCATTCGCGAGAAGACGTATCTCGGCCCGCTGCAGCATCGGGAGATGAGGGGCCATCATGCTTAACGAACCTATACGGCTTCATAAACCTCCGAAGCCGACAGTCGCCGACCCGCATGCTCAAATCAAGTGGATATTTTTTCAGCTTGAGGCTGAAGACGAGCCGGAGACGGCAGCGCGATTCCGCTACTCGAAGAACAAATATCTTCAGTTCGTATTGGAAACACATGCGTACTACCCTGAGCTTGAAGTGGATGCGCGTTTTTTCCTCGCCGACCACTGGGAATCGGATGCTTTAGTACGTTTCACTGGATGGTTGGCGGGTCAGAAACTCGCGAGCAAGACGCGCTACAGCATATACAAGGCTGTTCGGCAGGTCATGGATATGGCCTATGCGCTTCGCGTTACCGACACGGTTGTATATCATGCGCCGATGTTCAAGGGCGTCTCCGAAACCAAGGAGCGTTCCGCATACAGCGACGCCGAGCAAGAAGTCATCAACGCGGCGGTAGCGCGATGGATTGGGTTGGCGAATAGCGTGCTTAACGGTTACAAACCATCGGGCGATGGCCTCCCGTACCGTAGGCGGAGGGCAGGTTTGCCGGCACTTCACCTGGACGGTCGTGAGTACACCGTGGAGGAAGCCTCGAGGCATTTTGGTGTACGGTTCGCGGACATTTCCTTTCGCATTCGTACAGGCTGGAACGCTCGCCAAGCGGTCGGACTTGATGCACCACCGCGTCCCACGTCTGCGCCCATCGGAATTAGAGTTGAGGGCGTCGATTATCGGAGTATCAGCGCGGCGGCCAAGGCGTATGGTGCTGACCCCAGCCACGTTGGCTCCCGACTTCGTCTAGGATTCACCCCCGAACAAAGCGTCGGAATTGCCCCGCTCTATGTACATAAAAGTGATGACAGAGCGCTGCTCTGGCGATTCGAGAACGAATTCGGCTGTGACGCGTTGGCGATGTATGAGGACTTTTACCGCAACAGAAATCGGCTCACAGCAGTGTGTACCATGAAGCGTTTATCGGGGCTCTTTATCCGATGGGGTGTCTGGCCACATGTTGACGACAGAATGCTGATGCCGTTGGCGGTAGAGCTGGGTATGCTGACGGGCCTGAACGTTGAGGCGCTCAAGGAGCTCACGATTGATTCCTATCAGAAAGAACACGTGCTTACCCGGCAGCCTGTAATCGTCTATCGAAAGCGGCGTGCCGGTACCTCTACTCGGTCGGAGGATAGGGAACTGCATTTGCAACTGCTCGAGATGGAAGAGCTTTACCTTGAGGATTCGGTTGTTGGTCGAGTCGAGAGGGTCCTTGGTCTTATTCTCGCGCTAACGTCGCGTATCAGAAGTGATGCACCTACCGATATTGCTCACCGCCTTTTTATATTTGAG
The DNA here is from genome assembly GCF_040543975.1 of Paraburkholderia sp. OAS925. Classification (NCBI taxonomy): domain Bacteria; kingdom Pseudomonadati; phylum Pseudomonadota; class Betaproteobacteria; order Burkholderiales; family Burkholderiaceae; genus Paraburkholderia; species Paraburkholderia sp. OAS925. The sequence goes on along the minus strand of NZ_JBEUNO010000001.1, from coordinate 3,496,534 downwards.
CATGTGGAGCGTACGAGAAGAGAGGGAAAGCGAGCGGTCGTTGCGCTGGAACCTAAACGTAAGGCCGGGCACTGGTATCGCCGATTCTGTACTGATGAAGGGCTATATCGTTTGTTTGGTGAAAGATTTAATTTCAATCTTGCCCGTTGCCGCCCGACGCTAGCCACTAACCTGGTCCTGGCAGGCGCGTCATTGTTCGAGGTCCAGGTAGCGTTGTCGCATGAAAGTATCACTACCACTGCGACTTATCTGGATAGCCAGGGGCTTCAACCGGTCTTCAATCGTACTGTCTCTGAGGCACTTCAACGCATCTCTCTTCGCTCGAAGAAGTTGTTCGAAACCGAGCGAGCGGAAACGCAATCAGGAAAGCCATGTGCGAGGTCCACACGGGATGGGTTCCACGAAACGCTTTCGGGATGTGGTTGCCATGACCCGTTTAATCCGAGTGAAAACGTACGTACCGTCACGAAGCATGTTGAGGGGGCAGTGTGCCGGAACTGGAATATGTGTTTGCGTTGCGATTCTTCAATCGTCACTGAAAGGTCGCTTCCCAAGTTGGTGGTGTATCGGAATCGAGTCAGGGTCGCGCTTAATGAAGACTCTCCGTCAATCCAGGGGAAGAAAGAACTTCTGCAAGACACACTTGAACTCATCCAAGGAATTTTGACAGAGGACGTCGTTTTTCCTGCTGACATACTTAGGCAAGCTGAGTATATGGCAGCGACGATGGATGACATCCTCGTCGACCATCTGATTTATCAAGGACTATAGCGATGGAAAGAGCCTCGCGCATCCCGTCCGTCGCTGATGTCATCGACGGACGGGCGATTTTTAGGGATGACATGCCCGTCTGGTATGGAAGGTTCGGCGACGATGTCTGGCCTTTTGTTAAGGCAAGCTCTCCTCTTTACCAAGGACCGACGACCTCAAGTTTCGTTTGGATAGACTACATCGAGGGGAAGGGAACTGCACATGAGCATCCAAATTCCACCCACAAGACGAGATATCGTTACTGTCTTACTAAGCAGATTGTTCGCGACCTTAAGATAGCCGCAGTGATTCACGGACATTTCCCTGCGTTAATTCGAGACGGGCACAGCGCGAAGCGGAAACTTGACGCGAAGACGGTAAAGGGGAGAATCGATGAGTTGGCTAAATTTTTCTCGCTCGTTATCTTGAGAGGAAGGGAAGATGGGGTTGAAATAAGCAGCCTTGCAGATATCCCGTTCCCACTTGTTAAAGTGGTCATTGCTTCGTTTTCGGGGCGGGCAGAGCATCTTAAGCGAGCGCTAAAACTGATATCCGACCCAAGTGTGCAGAAGAATCTTGGTGCGCCGCTTCAGTGGGGTCTCGCCGACATTACGCGTGGTTCGATGCCGTGGAGGGAGTCAGAGAGTGGAGATGGAATTGCTACCTTGTCAGATGAACAGTTCATTTATATATTGGATTTTTGCAAGAAGGCCATTTCGGAGTTTAAACACTTTACCCGTTTGAAAATTCATGATGGCGACTGTCAGACTCTGGCCATGGCACTTTTCGGAGGGGACGAACGCTGCGACGGAAGGCGCTTTCGATTGCTATTATCGGGGGAACAAGAAGGAGTTGTTAACCCGAACCTTCCTCGATAAGTATGGCGTGACGCCGGAGTCACTTCACAAAATCATCAAGGATGGCCATACCGCAGCGATGCTGCTGATTCTCCTATTTACGGGTATGCGTGATTCCGAGGTTGTGTATTTGATGCGAGACTGCCTAAAATTTGAGCACGGCTACTGGTTTCTCGTGTCCAAGCAGGTGAAGCACCGTCCAAAGGATAGTCCCGTTTGCGAAGGATGGCTTGCCATCGATATTACCAGGGATGCGTATGACATTCTTATGTTTCTAGCTGAGAAAGTGGGAAGTAAGTTTTTATTTTCGTCGCCGTGGCGAGGAAGAAAGAGTCAGACGGGCTATAAACTTGGTGCGCTGAATGAGCTATTCGGCCGATGGTTGAAGACCAAGGATGGGCGTGGTTTATTTCGTGACTGGCCATTTTCTGTGCATCAATGTCGTGAGACGTTGGTATCGCAACTTGCGCAGCAGGAGGTCGGACTGCCGTTTATCAGCATGCAGCTCAAACACTTTCGAAGCCAGTTCAACGCTATGCCGAACTCCGTTACGGCTGGATATGGCCAATACCGCAAACAGTTGTTGACCAGCGTATCAAACCGCCTCGCAGGCGCTAGAGAGAAGGCTCTGTTGGATGTGTACGGCGAAGGCGCGAAGTTTGCCGGCGGTGGCGCGGCAACGCACAAGGCGCGCATTGACGCTTTCTTCGCGGGCCTCGGTTTGTTCGGAGAGCGTCGCGAGAAGTACATCAGAGAAATGGCCAGACGAGGAGTCAAACTGATGCCGACGAGCATCGGAAACTGTGCTAAAGACTTCACTATTTCGACGGACGACCAGACCCCGCCGTGCTACGGTGATTATCAGTGTGACCCGAACTGTTCGAGCCACGTTATCACGAGTTCGTCGGCAAGAGCACTTGTCGCAAGAAGGAATCATGCGGCAGAGCAGGCAGAACGGGAGACCAATCCCGCCTACAAGAAGGTGTGGTGGGGCCTCGTTGAGTCTTTGGACGGCCACGTTTCCAAGCTCGGAACGGAGAGCGCTCATGGTTGACCAACGCCCCCCCGAGCTGACAAGCCATATCGAAACTACCGCCGAGAATAATGATAGGCTTATCCTCAAAGCTCTTGAGGAACTGGGTGACCCTAAAATGCGCGGAAGGCGCAAGTCAACGGTCGCGGTGGTTTCCAAGATGACGGGGTTGGCTCCAAACACTATACGCAACCGAGAGTGGGCCCGAAAAAAGATACGCGAACTTAAGCATCCGCTTAAAAATGGGCCCGAGTCGGACAGTGACGCCAGTGTCGAGCCCACCGTGCCTACGCTGGCACAGCTGCGCGCGCGCATCGGTCGCATCTTGCAGCAGAATGCGTTGCTATACGAACAAATCCTGGAGTTACGCGAGACAATTGGCCGCAAGGACAAGGAAATCGCCGGACTCAAGGACCGTAAGAAATTGTCAATCGTCCCTCCTGTTGGTGGGACAAACGGATAACTGGACGTACGAATGAAGCAATACCTCGAACTTCTTCGAGACATACTGGATAACGGCGTCACCAAGGGCGACCGTACTGGAACCGGCACTACTTCGGTGTTTGGGCGGCAGTTGCGACACGACCTTTCCAAGGGGTTTCCGCTGCTGACGACGAAGAAGTTGCATTTCAAGAGCATTGCCAACGAGCTTATTTGGTTTCTTAGCGGAAACACGAATGTCGGCTGGCTGCAGGAAAATGGAGTGAGCATCTGGAACGAGTGGGCGACAGAAGATAACGAGCTCGGACCGGTGTACGGCAAGCAGTGGACCGCGTGGCCGACCAAGGATGGTGGAACCATCAATCAGATTGACTACGTAGTGGAAACGCTGCGCAAAAACCCCAACAGCCGGCGAATCCTGTTCCATGGTTGGAACCCCGAATATCTGCCGGATGAGTCCATCAGCCCTCAGGAAAACGCAAGGCGAGGTCGCATGGCGCTTCCGCCGTGCCACCTTCTGTACCAGTTCTATGTGGCTGAAGGCAGACTTTCCTCTTTGCTGTACATAAGAAGCTCCGATAGCTTTCTTGGGTTGCCCTACAACATTGCCTCGCTCGCGCTTCTGACCCATATGGTTGCGCAGCAAACTGACCTTGTGCCTCACGAAATTGTGGTCAGCATCGGTGACCTGCATGCATATTCAAACCATATGGAACAAATTCAGACGCAGTTGTCTCGCGATGTGAGGGCGCTGCCCCAGCTTGTAATCAAGCGGAAGCCTGCGTCGATTTACGAGTACAAGTTTGAGGACTTTGAGGTGGTTGGGTACGACCCGCATCCATCCATCGCTGCCCCTATCGCTGTCTGACTCCCGCTATTCAGGGAGACAATTCGGTTGCGCCTGCCGGACTTTCCGGTAGGCGCTTTTTCTTTTGCGCTACAGATTGATTGGCCAATCATGCGCGCACAAGCGCAAGCAACCATCAACACAGGCGGAGGACTGCGTTGTGCACTGCTACTGCAACAGAAGTGCTGCTTAAATGGCACCTAAAACTGGTTCTAAAAAACAAGTGGCCGGAGGCGCATTTTCGGTTCAAAGGTTAAGAAAAACCGTCAAGGATGGTACTTTGCTTTTGGTTCGTTAAACACATCTACGAGAATCAGCTTGCCATGCTGCAGGAGCAGCTCAAGCGCGAGCCGTATGAAAGCCCGACGCTCGCGATTTCCGATCGCGTGCCGGACTACGCGAAGACCGGCGTGTACGAGCCGGAATGGCTCGAGAAGATCGAACCGTCGGACTTTTCGCTGGTCGGCTATCGGCATCACGAGCCGCTAACGGCGCCGATGGCGGTTTAAGCGGCGCTGTACGGAGAAGGGTAAAGCCCCTGCGATGTGAATCGCGGGGGCTTTTTTTATGTCGATGAACGTTGCGGTTTGGGAAAGCAGAGAGCGCTTAGCCTCGGTGATGCTCGTCGTGGCCACCGCCCGACCGCTGCTCGCCGTGCGGCGGTTGTGGTTGCGGCTGCGGACGCGGTTGCTGCTGCTGCGCTTGCGGCTGAGGACGCGGCTCGGGGCGCGGCTGCGCTTGCTGCGGATGGAACTCGGGGCGCGGCTGCTGCTGAGCCTGCGGCTGAGGACGTGGTTCTGGACGCGGCTGCATCTGCTGCGGATGGAACTCGGGACGCGGTTGTTGCTGCGCCTGCGGCTGAGGGCGCGGTTCGGGGCGCGGCTGCATCTGCTGCGGATGGAACTCCGGACGCGGCTGCTGTTGCGCCTGCATCTGCTGCGGATTGAGTGCGGAACGCGGCTGCTGTTGCGCCTGCGGCTGACGCTGCGGCTCAGCCCCCGGCTGTGCCTGCTGCTGACGAAACTCCTGCCGAGGCGGCTCTTGCCCCCGCGGTTGCGGGCGCACTTCGCCACCAGCCTGCGCCTGAACCCCCTGACGCGGTTGCTCCTGAACTTGCTGCGGCCGCCCAAGCGCCTGCGCGCGTTCGTCGCGCTGCGCCGGCTGCGCATCCTGCCGCAGCCCCTGACTTTGACCTTGCCCGATCCGCGTCTGCTGTCCCACGGCGGGATTCTGCACCGGACGAGGCACACCGCCTTGCCGCCCCGCGGCATCCACGTCACCGCGAGCCTGCTGGGCGCCGCCGACCCTTGGCGCCTGCGATCCCTCACCTCCGCGCTGCAAACTCTGCTGCGCTTGCTGAGCCATCGGCACATGCGGCTGAGTCCAGGCAGGCTGCTGACGACCATCGGCTCCAGCTTGCCGCCCCGCGTCCTGTGACCGCGCAAACCCGGCCGCGTTGCCGCCGTTCTCACGCGGCGGACGCGGCACGCCGTTCGCCGCGCCAGCCGGCTGACCGTTCGCCACTGCCTGCATGCCGGGCCGCCCCTGCTGCATCGCTGCATGCGGCGGTTCGCCTGCGCCAGGCGCCTCGCCGGGGCGGCGCGTTGCCTGCTCACCGCGATCAGCAGCGCCCGGCGCGGGCCGCCCGCCAAGCCCCGGCTCAGGAGCCGGCGCGCCTGCTGCCGCGCCAGGCATTCGTCCCGGAAGATGCGACTGCACGACCCGGACGTTCTGCATCGGCGAAGAACCAGGCGCGCCCGCGAAGTGCGCCGGCACCGACGTCCGCACGATCGGCTGCCCCGCGCCAGGCACGCGCGCCCCGCTTTGCGCAAAACGCTGCGCGAGGCCGTCGTGGTACGCGGGCGGCAGCGACGGACTGCGCGTCGCCATCACCGGACGCCCGATGACGCCCGCCGGCGGTCGGTAATTCGCGTTGCGCTGGCCGGGCCCGAAGCTCTCGCGCACCGGCGCGATGCCCGGAGCGCCGGGGTTGATCCGCGCGTTGCGCCACTGCGCCGGGTCGACCTTCTGCGCGAACCGTCCGACCGGCTGTCCGTGAACGAAAGCCGTCGCGGGCACGGCGGTCACGGCCCGCGGCGCCCGATAGTTGATGTACGTGTTGTGGACGTTGGTGATGTTGGTGATGTTGGTGATGTTGGTGTGGTTGTAGTTGTTGACCACCGTCGTGCGATTGACGCGTTCGTAGTAGCGCGGGCTCCAGTTGTCGCGGCCGCCCCATTGCGGGTGCCATCGTTCGCCGGGGCCGAGCGGGAACCACGCGACGCCCGCAGCCATCGCGCCGCCGATCGCCAGATTCACGCCCCAATCGACCCCGCCGCCGCCACCACCGACGAACGCCACCAGCGCCGGCGCATAGACCGGCGGCGCGTTGACCACCACAGGCCCCGGCACCCACGCCCACGAATCGTCGACATAAGCCCAGCGGCCGTAGTGGTAGGGCGCGAAACCCCACGGCGCGTCGTCGACCCATGTCCAGCCCCACGGCGCCTGCCATACCCAGTGGCCGTCGTGATAGGGCGCCCAGCCTGCGGGCGTCGCGCGCGGCACCCAGACTTCGCCGTATTGCGGACTGCTGCGCCACGTGCCGTTGGCGTCGAGGTCCTGATAACCGGGAATTTCGCGCGATACATACCGCGCCGATACCGAGCGGTCTTCCGCGGCGTCGCGGCTCGCGGCCCATTGGTCGAACGCGTCGGCGCCCGGCGCGCCGTCGTCGGCGAGCGCCTGCAGATCGGTGCCGGCAAAGCGCAAGTGCTGGCCGGCGGCGATCGGCACCTGAGCGCCGTCGCCATACGCCGTCGCGCTGCCGCTGCGCACGGTGACGGTGGTGCTGCTGCCGTCGGGCGCGACGTCCACGCGGTAGTCGCCCGCGCCGTTCAGCCCGAGCGCGAGATTCGGGGTGTCGATTTCATACGACGAGCCCGGCGGCAATTCCCGCACGCGCGCCGACAAAGTACCTTGCGCGACTTTCAACTGCGCGCTGTTGTCGTCGAGATTGAGCAGATCGAGACTGGTGGACTCGCCCAGACGCACGGCCGTGGAGCCGATATGCAGCTCGGAGCGTGCGTTCCGGTCATTCCACAACTGATCGCCGGTGGTGAGCGGCCGATTGATCTGGGCGTACGACCAGTCGGCGGCGCCGGCGGGCTCTGTCGTGACGGTCCCGGCCATGTAGTTCAGACGCGCGACGCGCCCCGGCGGATCGGCGTCCTGCGTCGCGACGCCTTGCGGTGCGGGAACGGCTTGCTGCGCGAGCGCGCATTGCGTCGCGAACAGGAAGGCGGCGGTGGCGAGCAACGTGTAGCCGAGTGTCCGATGTCTCGACGGTTCGCGCGGGGTCGTGGTTTTCATGATTCGTTCTCCGACGGACGATGCACATGCAGCATCCGTGAACCACTCTACCCGCGCCCTATGTTTCAAGGCCCCCACTTTTGTAAGGCCGTCTCACCAGCGGTAACAAAAGGTCTCGATCGAGGCGTGGAGGCGGGCTCGGCTGCGTTTGGCGCGGCAACCCGGACTGAACGCCGAGCCGCGCCGGAGTCAACGCTTCGGCGTTCCGCCTGCCCGCCGCTCACTCCGCGAGAAACGCGTCGAAATGCCGATGACCTGCCGGCGTGATCCGCAAAATGCGCGGCCGCTCGGTCCGTTCGACCCAGCCGCGCGCCGCCCACGAATCCAGCAATGCCGCGCCGAGCGCGCCGCCGAGGTGCGGGCGTCGCTCGCTCCAGTCCGGGCATGTGCAGGCGAAGCGGCGTCGACGGCTGCGCTGCGCCGACACGTCGATGCCCCAGTCGGCGAAGCGGGCAGCGCCGTCGGACGTGGCTTCGAGCGACGTCCCTTGCAGGCTCAGCAGTCCGCGGCCGACGAGCCGCTCGAACACCCGCACCGACAGTTCGCCCGCCATGTGGTCGTAGCAGGTGCGCGCGTAGCGCATGTCGGTCGGCACCGTGCGCACCGGACGCGGCGCGGGGCGCTGGGGCGCGCTGACTTGCGCGACGTTGGCCAGCGCTTCGATGGAGGCCGCGATATCCGCCGATGCAATCCGGAAATAGCGATGCCGGCCGCGCACTTCGAGCGCGAGCAGGCCGCCGTCGGTGAGACGCGCGAGATGCGCGCTGGCCGCCGACGGCGACAGCCCGGCGATCATCGTGAGTTCGCCGGCGGGGCGGGCGCTGCCGTCCATCAGCGCCCACAGCATGGCTGCGCGGCCGGGGTCGGCCAGCAGCGCGCCGATCCGGCTCAAGCCTGGAAAATGATTGTGTTCATCTGCTAGGAAGGCGGGCATGGGGCGCTCCGTGTTCGGTCTTTCGGGCGATGCGCGGGTCGCACAACGCGTCATGTGCCACTCTACGCGGCGCATGCATTCGATGTTTCAGCTTAGCGTGAACCGTCGAATGCAGCAGCTACGAAAACCCGGCCCGTCTGCGGGCGGACCGTGCTCGGCGCTTGCCTGTGCGTTCATGCGTGCGCTTCCACTGCCAAGCTAGAATCGACGCCTGTCTTTCGAAGGAACGCAGTCATGAAAATGGTTTTGGCCTTAGTGGCGTCGATCGTGTTGCTGGGCGCTTGCGCGCAGGGCGGTTCGACGTCGGGCGCGGGCACCGGCAGCGTCACCATGTACGGCACGATCGACGAAGGCATCACTTTTCGTAAGTAACGGAACGGCCGCACGGTCTGGTTAAACGGTCCCGAATGGCAGAAAGTGATGCATCATTGTCATGACTGCCACGCGCGAGCATGTGACGATGCGGCTTTCGCTACTCGAGCCACTCAGGCCACTCGAGGCACCTGGCCCACTTCGCCCACTTGGACCACGGAAGCCGCGATGGCTTGAACAGCGACCGCCGCGACGGTGCGCTCAGAGCCGCCGCGATCACTCTCCGCCGCCGGAACCGACCTATGCCGCCAGCCGCTTCTGCTTCCGCCTCCGCCCCCAGCACCGCTTCAACCTTCTCCGACCACGCCGCCGATCTGCGCGGCCCCGATCCCCACGGCCGCCGCGCCGCGCGCGTGCTGGCCGTTTGCCAGGCGCTGTACACATCGTCGGTATCGATCGATCTGACGCTGACCGGGCTCGTCGGCTACACGCTCGCCGACGACAAGGCGCTCGCCACACTGCCGTTCTCGTTGATCACGGTCGCGGCCGCGCTGACGACCGTCTTCGCTTCGTTCCTGATGGCGCGCATCGGCCGTCGCGCGGGCTTCGTACTCGGCGCGGGCGTCGGCGCGCTGGGCGGCGCGGTGTCCGTGTGGGCGATCTTCCATCACGACTTCTGGGCGTTCTGCGCGGGCACGGCGACCGTCGGCGTGTTTCAGGCGTTCGCGCAGTACTACCGGCTGGCCGCCGCCGACGCAGTCGGACTCGAAGGCAAGAGCCGCGCGATCTCGACGGTGCTCACGGGCGGCGTCGTCGCGGCCGTGTGCGGTCCGCTGCTCGCCGCGTGGAGCAAGGACTGGCTTGCGCCCGTCGCGTTCGCGGGCTCCTATGCGCTCGTGACCGGACTCGGGCTCGCGTCGATCGTCCTGCTGATGCTGCTGTACCGCGACATGGCGCCTGCGCCCGCCGCGGCCACTTCCGACGACGCCGCGCGGCCTCTGCGCGAGATCGTGCGGCAGCCGATCTTCGCGGCGGCGCTCGCGAACAACGCGCTCGGCTATGCCGTGATGATGTTCGTGATGACCGCGACGCCGATCGCCGCAGTGGCGTGCGGGCACAGCATCGGCGACGGCGCCGCGATCATCCAGTGGCATCTGGTCGGCATGTTCGCGCCGTCGCTGTTTTCCGCGCGGCTGATCCGGCGCTTCGGCGTGCTGCCGGTGATCGGTGCGGGCATCGCGCTGTCGGCGTTGTGCGGCGTGTTCGCGTTGCGTTCGACCGATCTCCCGCATTTCTACGCCGCGCTCGCGTGCCTGGGCGTCGGCTGGAACTTCATGTTCGTCGGCGGCTCGACGCTGCTCGCGCAATCGTACCGGCCGTCGGAGCGCGCGAGGACGCAGGCGACCAGCGAATTCACCACGTTCGCGTGTTCCGCGCTCGGCTCGCTGTTCGCCGGGCAATTGCTGGCGCGCTTCGGCTGGGCGGCGATCAATGCGGCGATCTTTCCGCTCCTCGGCGTGGCGGCGCTTGCGACGCTGGCTTACGCGCGCTCGTTGAAGCGCCGCGCGGCGTCGGGAGTCGCGTGATGAGCGCGCGTCATATCGTGTTCGCCGTCGCGCCCGATCTCGTGTTGCTCGACGCATGCGGCCCGCTCGAAGCGTTCTGGCGCGCGGAACTGACTATGGCCGCGGGGAGGGGGGATGGTAGGGGCGCTGGTGCTGGCACTGGCAACGGCACTGGCTCCGGCTCTGGTTCTGGCTCTGGTTCTGGCTCTGGTTCTGGCTCCGGCTCCGGCTCCGGCTCCGGCTCCGGCTCCGGCAACGGCAACGGCAACGGCAACGGCAACGGCAACGGCAGCGGCAGCGGCAGCGGCAGCGGCAGCGGCAGCGGCAACGGCAACGGCAACGGCAACGGCAACGGCAACGGCAACGGCAGCGGCACTGGCAACGGCAACGGCAACACCAACGGCAACACCAACGACGCCTCGCCCGTGCCCCACTCGCCGCACTCCCGCCCCGTCGCGTACCGCACGACGGTTGCATCGATCGACGGCGGCGTCCTTCAGACTTTTCCTGGCCTGCCGGTCGTGACCGAACGGCTCGACTCGCTCGACGCCCAGCCGATCGACACACTGATCGTCCCCGGCGTTCCCATCGATGAGCACTGCACGCTGCAACCCGAACTCGTCGCGTGGATCAGGCGCAATGCGCCGCGCGCCCGCCGCATCTGCTCCGTGTGCACCGGTGCGTTCTACCTGGCGGCGGCGGGCCTGCTCGACGGCCGGCGCGCGACCACACACTGGCGCGAGGCCGCGCATCTCGCGCGCCGTTTTCCCAATGTGCACGTCGACGCCGATCCGATTTTCATCCGCGACGCGGGGTCGGGCGCGCGGTCACACGAACACAGCAGCACAACCCCGCGCGAAAGCGTGGTCTGGACCTCGGCAGGCGTGACCGCAGGCATCGATCTCGCGCTTGCATTGATCGACGAAGACCTCGGCCACGCAGTCGCGATGCAGGCCGCACGGCGCCTCGTCGTCTTCATGAAGCGGCCGGGCGGCCAGTCGCAGTTCAGCGCGGCGCTGGCGGCGCAGGCATCGGCGGGCGGGCCGTTCGACGCGTTGCATAGCTGGATGGCCGCGCATCTGCGTGACGATTTGACGGTCGAGCGGCTCGCCGAGCGCGCGCGGATGACGCCGCGGACTTTCGCGCGCCGCTACGTCGACGAAGTGGGGCGCACGCCGGCGAAAACCGTGTCGGCGCTGCGTCTCGAAGCGGCTTCGCGGGCGCTCGCGGAATCACGTCGGCCGCTTAAGCGGATCGCGCTCGACTGCGGCTTCGGCAGCGAGCAGAACTTGCGGCGCGCGTTCGTACGGCGCTTCGGCGTGTTGCCGCTCGATTATCGCGAGCGGTTTATGTCGGCGGCAGCAGCGCCGTCGTCGGCGGCGAGCGGCGTGGTTGCCGCGGACAGCGGGCGCCTCGAAACGCTCTGAACCGCGATGCTCGCGCGGAGAACCCGCGCATCGAGTAGTGGAAATTCGACGTCAAAATCCGCGCCACGCGTCGCCGCACCGCTTCGGCGTGCTGCCGCTCGATTATCGGGAGCGGTTCCTGTCGGCGGCAGCAGCGCCGTCGTTGGCGGCGAGCGGTGCGATTGTCGCGGACAGCGCGCGCCTCGAAACGCTCTGAACCGCCGCGCTCGCGCGCCGAGACCCGCCGCATCGAATCGTGGAAATTCCGTGTCGAAGAAGTCTCTGGCACGCGTCGCCGCGCCGCGCGCGGCCGCACCCGTCGCCATCGTCGTCGACCTTAAGCGCTCAACAAGGCCAGCCGCCGCCCAAACAGGCACCACCTCGTCCACCTATCGCCTCACCAGCCGATCCGACAAATTGGCGCGCCGTCAATATTGCGCTCGTATAATCGCCTCCTTTCAATGCATCCGATTGACCGGAGTCAAGATGAGCAGCCATCCTGCAGCGCCGCTGGACCGTTCCGAAACCACCTTCCGTTTTCTCGCCGAACCGAGTTCGGTCAACTTCGGCGGCAAGGTGCACGGCGGCGCGCTGATGAAATGGATCGACGAAACCGCCTATGCGTGCGCGGCCGTCTGGTCGGGGCGTTATTGCGTGACGGTGAGCGTCGGCAACATTCGTTTTCGTCGGCCGATTCTGGTCGGCAACCTCGTCGAATTGCGCGCGCGGGTCGTGGCGACGGGACGCACCAGCATGCACATCCACGTGTCGGTGCAGGCGGGCGATCCGAAGGGCGGGGAGCTGCTGCAAACCACGGACTGTCTCGTCGTGATGGTCGCGGTCAACGAGAACGGCAGCCCGGTGCAGGTGCCGTCGTTCGTACCGGAAACCGACGAGCAGAAGCGCCTCGCGAGATACGCAATGGATGTGAAGGAAGCGCTCGACGCGATCGTCGAACTGAAGCCCGAAGAAGTGGCGCAGGGCAAGATCTGAACAACGAGGGTTACGGGCGCCGACTTCAAAGCGGTGCGAGCCACAAGCGCACGCACCTCACGTACCGAACCCACGTTTCCAGACCGAAAATCAAAGCGGGCAAACCGGGCAAACCGGGCAAACCGGGCAAACCGGGCAAACCGGGCAAACCGGGCAAACCGGGCGACTCACCACGAGCCGCCCAACAACCGCCCGAGGCGTCGAGGCGTCCCTACGGCGCCGAATGCCCGACCATATCTCCCGGCCGCACCCATTCGTCGAACTGCTGCTCGGTGACATGACCGAGCGCGAGCGCCGCGGCTTTCAGCGTGGTGCCTTCCTTGTGCGCCTTCTTCGCGATCTGCGCGGCCTTGTCGTAACCGATGTGCGGATTGAGCGCCGTCACGAGCATCAGCGATTCGTTGAGCAGCGTGTCGATCCGCTCGCGATTCGGCTCGATGCCAACCGCACAGTTCTCGTTGAAACTGCGCGCGCCGTCCGTCAGCAGGCGAATGGATTGCAGTACGTTGTGCGCAATCATCGGCCGGAATACGTTCAGTTCGAAGTTGCCGCTCGCGCCGCCGACGTTCACCGCGACGTCGTTGCCGAACACCTGCGCGCACAGCATCGTCAATGCTTCGGACTGCGTCGGATTGACCTTGCCCGGCATGATGGAGCTGCCCGGTTCGTTCTCGGGAATCGACAGTTCGCCGAGGCCGCAGCGCGGACCGCTCGCCAGCCAGCGGATGTCGTTCGCGATCTTGTTCAGGCTCGCGGCCACCGTCTTCAGCGCGCCGTGCGCGAAGACGAGTGCATCGGCGGCCGCCATCACTTCGAATTTGTTGGGCGCGGTAACGAAGGGCACGCCGGTGAGCTTCGCGATCTCCGCCGCCACCTTCTGCGCGAACTGCGGATGCGCGTTAAGGCCGGTGCCGACCGCCGTGCCGCCCTGCGCGAGTTCGTACAGATGCGGCAACGCCGATTCGACGTGGCGAATGCCCTGGTCAAGCTGCGCGACGTAACCTGAAAACTCCTGGCCGAGCGTGAGCGGCGTCGCGTCCTGCAAGTGCGTGCGGCCGATCTTGACGATGTCGGCGAACGCGCGCGCTTTGCCGTCGAGCGTATCGCGCAGTGTCTTCAAAGCGGGCACGAGATGTTTGACGATGCCATGCGCGGCGGCCACGTGCATCGCAGTCGGAAACACGTCGTTCGACGATTGCCCGCGATTCACGTCGTCGTTCGGATGAACCTTGCGCGCCTCGCCGCGCTCGCCGCCGAGCAGCTCGCTCGCGCGATTCGCGATCACTTCGTTGAGGTTCATGTTGGTCTGCGTGCCGGAGCCGGTCTGCCAGACGGCGAGCGGAAACTCTTCCGGATGCTTGCCGTCGATGATCTCATCCGCCGCCTGCATGATCGCGCGCGCCTTGCTTTCGTCGAGCACGCCGAGGCCCAGGTTCACCTCGGCGGCGGCGCGCTTGATCACGGCGAGCGCGGTGATCAGTTCGGGCGATTGCTTCTCGGTGGAAATGCGGAAATTCTGCAGCGAGCGCTGCGTTTGCGCGCCCCATAGACGGGCGTTCGGCACGGCGATTTCACCGAACGTGTCGCGCTCCATTCGTACGTCTTCAGTCATGGTTCAGCTCCGCTTTTAAAGTTCTGCGTTGACCGGCAATAAGGAGAATAGCCCGGTTAGCGCATTCCGGTATAACCCTGCCTGCGGGTCGAAAATATACGTACGCCGCACGCCGTTCTCGACGTCGGTCCAGACGAGCGGCGACAGCGGCGCGCCGATCGAGCGGAGATAGGCGAGCTGCGCGTCGTCGGCGAGCGTCACGCGATAGCTTTGTTGCGGTTCGATCGCGCGGTCGAAGATGTCAGCCACCTGCGCCGCCAGTTCCGGACTGTGGATCACGAGCGCGAGTTCGGTGTTCAGGTTCGCCGAGCGCGGATCGAGGTTCATTGAACCGATCACCAGAATGCGCCGGTCGATCATAAAAGTCTTCGCATGCAGACTCGCGCGCGAACGCGAGCCCGCGAAACCCGCGGCCGGCGTTTCCTGGCGCGGTCGGAACTCATATAGCTCGACGCCCTGCTTGAGCAGCGGCACGCGAAACGGACTGTAGCCGGCTTGCACCGCGACCGCGTCGGTGGCGGCGAGTGAATTCGTCAGGATTGCTACGCGCACGCCGCGCTGCGTCAGTTCGCTGAGCGCCTTGACGCCCGCCTCGTGCGGAACGAAGTAGGGCGACACGATCAGGAAATCCTTGTGCGCGTCCTTGATCAGTTCGCCGAGCCGCTTCAGCGGCGGACTCACGTAGTCCGGCGACGGGTTCTCGATCTTCTCCGGCTCATCCGCCTTGAACTCGGCGTGCGCCCACGTCAGGCCGAGTTGCCTGCTGGAAATCTGCGCGGCGAGCGGCGTCGCATTCAGCGGCTTTGCGTTGTATGGATCGGCGTTGGTGCGCCAGTGCTGGCGAAGATCGTCGCGCGTCTGGTCGAGTTCCTTTGCGTCGAACTTCTGCTTGTTCAGCACACGCAACGGATACGCGAGACTGCTGTTCCAGTAGTCGTCGAAGCTCGCAGAGACATCGGCGGTGATCGGACCGGCGGCGAGCACGTCGATGTCGCGGAACTGCAGTACCTCGCTCGCGCTGAAGTATTCGTCGCCGAGATTGCGGCCGCCGACAATCGCCAACTGGTTGTCCGCGATCATCGCCTTGTTGTGCATGCGGCGCGTGAAGTGGCCGATCTGCGTGAAGAGATTCGTGGTGCGCTCGAACACGCCTTCGCGCGCACTGCCGAACGGATTGAAGACGCGAATCTCGATGTTGCTGTGCGAATTCAGGCCCGCCATGATGCGGTCGATGTCCTTGAAATTCAGGTCGTCGACCAGCATGCGTACGCGCACGCCGTGATCCGCCGCATAGAGCGCCGCGCCGAGCAGCAGCTTGCCGGTGGTGTCCTCGTTGGCGATGTAGTACTGCATGTCGAGCGTTTTGGTCGCCGCGCGGGCGAGCGCGATGCGCATCTGCAACGCGTCGGTGCCGCTCGAGAGCACGCGAAAACCCGACTCGTCCGGATGAGCGGCTTCGAGCGGCGCGAGCGCTGCGCGAAGCGGCGTGTTCTCGGTGGCGGGCAGCGCGTGAGTGACCGGGCGGTCGAACGCGGTGGCGGGCGGCCTCGTCGCGCACGCGGTCAGAAATGCCGATGCGCAGCACAGCAGGAAGAAATGTCTCGTAGAACTGATTGCACGCTTGCGCTGCATCGCGGTCTGCTTTTGTTGTGTAGGCAACTGCACGCTCTTTCCCCTTTGTTGTTCAGGCTTTTCGTGCGGCGGCGCAGTGTCTTCACACGCGCCGCCGAGAAAACCATTCTAAGGGGAATCGGGCCGCCGGACTGTTGGCGGCGGCACGAGATGGGCGTGCTTAGACGCGTCCGGGATTCACCGCGCGTTCGTCGTTGGCATGGGTCGAGCCTTTCGCCGGACGCCCTGCCCAGAAGCCCGCGAGCAGCGAGCCCGAGAGGTTGTGCCACACCGAGAACAAGGCGCCCGGCAACGCGGCGATCGGCGTGAAATACAGCTTGCCGAGCGTCGCGGCGAGGCCCGAGTTCTGCATGCCGACTTCGATGGCGAGCGTGCGGCAGACGGCTTCGTCGAAACCGAGCAGACGGCCGCCCCAATAACCGCCGAGCAGACCGATGCCGTTGTGCAGCACGACGCCGAACATCACGACGAGGCCGACGGACGCAATGCTCTTTTGCGTGCCGCCCACCACCGCGCCGATGATCAGCAGAATCGCGACCATCGACACGAGCGGCAGCACGGGTTCCACTTTGCGCACAGTCTTGTTGAACAGATGATTCACCGCGAGGCCGACGACGATCGGCAACGCGACGATCTGCAGGATGCTCATCAGCATGCCGTGCACGTCGACCGCGATCGACGCGTCCACATAAAGGCGCGTGAGGAGCGGCGTCGCGAACACGCCGACCAGCGTGGACAACGCGCTGATCGTTACCGACAGCGCGACGTCGCCGCGCGCGAGATAGATCATCACGTTCGACGCCGTGCCGCTCGCGACGCTGCCGACCAGCACCATGCCCGCCGTCAGGTCGGGCGGCATGCGCAACGCCTTCGCGATCGCCCAGGCGGCAAGCGGCATGACGAGGTAATGCAGCACGATGCCTGCGATCACCGGCGCGGGCCGCGTGAAGACGCGCTGGAAATCGGCGACGGAGAGCGTGACGCCCATCGCCAGCATGATGATGGTCAGGAGTGTGGTGACGTGCGGCGCGATGCCGGAAAACGATGCCGGCGACGAATAGGCGGCAACCGAAATGAGCACGGCCCAGAGTGGAAAGAGACGGGTGATGCGGGCAAGCATGAGGCGAGGTCCTTGGTTGGGTATTTTTTCGTGAGAAGCGACTGGCGAAAAGCGCGGGTCTCTAGTAATGCCGTATTAAGCGCTATTGGCGCGGCGCGCGGCGATGGTTCTGCGAAGCGGCGGTGCCGTTATGGATCGGATCGGCCGCGCGCGAGCCGCTTACCCGCAGCGTGTGTGTCGCGCCGGTTGCGCTGTTCGTCTCTTGCAGGAGAAAGGCAGTGCGTCAGCGGATGGCGGACCTGCCGGCGGCGCGGTCCTTTGTGAGGAGCGCGGCCGCGTTTTTTCGTCGGATGGACGCGGGGTCGCGTCGCTCGGAACGAACGCGCATTTTACCGTTGCCGCGCAAAGGCTGCCGGACGCTTCGTTGCGCGTGCAACGAAAGTAAGCGTTCCGCGAGGCAGCACGAAGTAGCGCCTCGACGCACGAAATTGCCGCTGCCGTACTCGCGCTTATTTCCGCGCGCTCATTCCCGCAGACCCGCCTGGTCCTGCCGCTTTCACACCGATGCAGCAGGCGGCGCGTCCTTCGCCGGCACGCGCCGCAAGCTCAGCTTGTGAAAGCGCAGCGTCATCAGCAGCGCGACGCTCGCGAGCCCGGCCGCGAGTCCCCACCACAAACCGCGCGCGCCGAGCCCGAAGTGAAACGCGAGCGTATAGCCGGTCGGAAAGCCGATCACCCAGTAACCGAAAGCCGCGGCGATCATCGGTATACGGGTGTCTTTCAGACCGCGCAGGCAACCGGAACCGACTGTCTGCATGCCGTCGACGATCTGAAAAATAGCGGCCACGCCGAGCAGCGAACTCGCGAGCGCGACGGTCGCGGCATTCGCCGGATCGTCGAGATGCAGGTAGAGGCCGACGATCCAGTGCGGCGCCGCGATCAGCACGATGCCCGACAGCGTCATGAAGCCGACGCCGAGCGCAAGCGCGACGAAGCCCGCGTGGCGCGCGGCCAGCGGCTGCCCCGCGCCGGACCAGAAGCCGACGCGCACATTGGCCGCCTGGCCGATCGCGAGCGGCACCATGAACGCCACCGACGCGACGTTCAGCGCGATCTGGTGCGCGGCCAGTTGCGATTCGCCGAGCAGGCCGACCATCAGGCCGGTCGCGAGAAAGAGCGTCGACTCGACGCCATAGGTGATCGCGACGGGCCAGCCGATGCCGAACAGCTCGCCCATCAGCGGCACATTGGGGCGCGTTGCGACGACGAAGTGGCGATAGCGCGGCCGCAGGTGCAACAGTGCCATCAGCACGAGGGCGGTCAGCCAGACGGTGATCGACGTCGCGGCGGCCGAGCCAAGAAAACCGAGCCGCGGCAGGCCGTACGCGCCGTGAATCAGCCCGTAGTTCAGGACGCCGTTCACGCCGACGCTCACGAGCGATACCCACAGGAGCCGCCGCGCCGCGCCGATCGCCGGCAAAAACGAGCGCATCAGACCCACGCCGATCAGGCTGCCGAGCGCGCCCCAGCGCAGCACCGCCGCATATTCGCCGACGTTGTGCGCGAGCAGCGCGGGCTCGCCGAACGCGAGCAGGATCGGCGTGGCGAACGACAGCAGCGCGAACGCCGGCACCGACAGCAGCACCGACAGCACGAAACCCGTCCAGTAGATGTGCGGCACGCGGCTTTCGTCCTGCGCGCCGCGCGCATGCGAGACGCTTACGCTGACGGACGTCAGCACGCCCTGCAGCAGCGTCACCACGACGAAGAAGAGATTCGCGCCGAGGCCGCCGGCCGCGAGCGCGTCGGGGCCGAGCGAGCCGAGCAGGATGGTGTCGGTGACGGCCATCGCCATTTGCGACAGTTGCGCGATCGCGAGCGGCGCGGCGAGCCGCGCGGTGTCGGCGGCGTGGCGCGAGAAAGTCGGCGGCGGGGCGGCGGACCGGGTGAAGCCGGATTGGGTCATGGAGCGTGCGTATTGAGCGGATCGGGACAGCGCGTTGGGCGACAGGGGCATGGGCTTGCGGGCGGCGCGGCTTACGCACGGCGTAGCGGCCGGCGCACGAGGCGCGGGCAAGCGGGGGACGCGGCGGCGGCTAAAAGCTGGCGCGTTCGCCGCGATGGCGCGTGCAGCCACGAGTTCCGAAGCCGACGACGTCGGTCCATGCGCGTGTCTGGCAAAACCAACAGCTTATTGTGTGGCCGCTGAACTGTCGATGGAGAACGCACGTTTTTGGTGCGCGAGCCGGCTGCGGAATCTCGTGGTCCGGCGGAGCGCCCGCGTCACGCCTCGTGGACGGCGATTCGCGTGTCGCCGAGCAGCACCACCTGACCCGCGCGGATCTTGCACGTTTTACGCGTTTCGACGCGGCCGTCGACGGTCACCGCGCCGTCGGCGACCATCAGTTTGGCCTGGCCGCCGCTGTCCGCGAGTCCCGTAATCTTCAGCAGATTGTGGAGTTCGACGTAGTCGCCAGTGAGCGTGAAATCGAGGTTGGGCATGGGCGTTGCACCTTCAGGCGAGGGGTTCGCATCATAAGCCACAAGCTTGCCCTGAAGAAGGCGCGCTGTGTTTGCCCGTGTGTTTGCCCGCGTCATTGCGGATGCCGGCCGCGCGTCGGCGAGCGCATCGCAAGCAAATGCAAGCAGATGTTATGCGCTTGTCAGAAAGTGAAACGTCGCGTAACACCGGTCGCCACGAAACGACTTCACTCGTAAAGTGGGTCTCAGCAGCAAAGCTTGCCGAAAACTTGTTCGGCTGTGAGCAGACCGGGAGGCGTCCTGCAAAGCGCCGCCACGACGCGGCGCCGGACGGCTCGCATCACGACAACTTGAAGAGGAAATCGCCATGACCCAGATTCGTACGCTACTCATCGGCACAGCCATGACCGCCTTCGCCGCAACCGCGGCTGTGGCGCAGACCAGCCAACCCGTTCAGCCAATCCAGCCGGCCGCGGGCGTGAATACGCAAGCGCAACTTCAGGCACAGACGCCGGGCGCCGATGTCGCGCCGGCAGCGCCCGCCGCGCAGGGCGTGCAGCCGGTCACGCCGCCGCCGACGCGTCTGACGGCGCCGGGCTCGGCCGATCCGCTCGTGCAGAAGCGCGAAGCGAACGCGAAGGCGAGCGCGGAATACCGCGCGTCGAAGAAGGCATCGAAGGCCGAGTTGAAGCAGCAGCAGAAGGCCGCGAAGTCCGAATACACGGAGCAGGTGCGCGACGCGAAGATCAACATGAAGGCGGACAAGCAGGCCGCCAGCAACGAAATGAAGATGAACATGCAGGGCCAGGCCGGCGCGCAGACCGACGGCGGCGAGGTCAAGCATTAATCGCCGGTCGCGTCGGGGCGCGATGCGCCCGGCACGTCGGACTTGCGCCCGGGCGCGACGCGCTCTCGCCCGGGCCCATGAGATTTAGATTTGGCAAGGAGGTATCGCATGAACAGCACTCAATCTACGAAGTCGATGAAATCCGCCGCTGGCCGGCTTTGCGCGCTGATGATCGCGGGCTGCCTGTCGTCGGTGGCTTTCGCCCAGGCTAGCGATCCGGCCGCCGCCCCGGTCACGCACGCCGACAAGAAGGCGGCGAAGGAGCAGTCGAAGGCGGACAAGAAGGCGGCTGTCGCGCAAGCCAAGGCCAACAAGGAAAAGACTGAGGCGCAAGCCGACGCCGATAAGGCTAATGCCGAGGCCAATTTGAAGGATGCCAAGAAGCAGTAGGGTTCTGGCTCTCGGCTCGATGAAGGAGCCGGAAGGCTTGCTGGTCCATGACGGCCCGTTCAGCGTGAAGCGAACGGGCCGTTGTGTTTTCTGACTCGGGCTTGCTGGCCGCCGACGCCATACGGCGCCACGCGTCCCGCGCCAAGTCTGCGTACAACGCCCGGAGCCGTCCGCGAAAAAAGGGCGCTTGTGCGCCAGGGTTGTATGGATATACAGTATGCGTCGCTCCCCAATCCATCCAATGCCTGCCAAAAAACGTGCTTTCCGTCGCCGAATCTCCGCCGCCATCCGACGCCGCCGCCTGGCTCACGAAGCTCAACGACGCGCAGCGCGAGGCCGTCGAATACGGCGCGGATACGCCGCACGCACCGCCCGGCGCGTTACTGGTGATCGCGGGCGCGGGTTCCGGCAAGACCAACACGCTCGCGCATCGCGTCGCGAATCTGATGGTGAAAGGCGCCGATCCCCGGCGGATTCTGCTGCTCACGTTCTCGCGCCGCGCGGCGCTCGAAATGACTCGCCGCGTCACGCGCATCGCCACCGCGGCGCTCGGTACGCGCGCCGCGCTCGCGCAAGGGCTGACGTGGGCGGGCACCTTCCATAGCGTCGGCGCGCGGCTGTTGCGCGAATATGCGGAGCTGATCGGCCTTGCGCCGGCCTTCACGATCAACGACCGCGAGGATTCCGCCGACCTGATGAACCTGGTGCGTCATGAACTCGGGCTGTCGGCGAAAGAACGGCGCTTTCCGGCCAAGAGCACCTGCTTCGCGATCTATTCGCGCGTGGTGAACACGGGCGCGTCGCTCGGCCAGGTTTTGGACAGCGCGTTTCCGTGGTGCCGGGAATGGGAGGCGGATTTGCGCATGCTGTTCGCCGCTTATGTCGACGCCAAACAGAAGCAAAGCGTGCTCGATTACGACGATCTGCTGCTCTACTGGTCGCACATGGCCGCCGAGCCGGCCATTGCCGCCGATCTGTCGGCGCGCTTCGATCATGTGCTCGTCGACGAGTATCAGGACACCAACCGCCTGCAGGCGTCCATCCTGCTCGCGCTGAAGCCCGACGGCCGCGGCCTGACCGTGGTCGGCGACGACGCCCAGTCGATCTACTCGTTTCGCGGCGCGACCGTGCGCAACATTCTCGACTTTCCGGCGCAATTCGATCCGCCCGCCACGCAGATCACGCTCGAGCGCAATTACCGTTCGACACAGCCGATTCTCGCCGCGTCCAATGCCGTGATCGAACTGGCCAGCGAGCGCTACACGAAGAACTTGTGGACCGACAAGGCATCGGCGCAACGCCCGCGTCTCGTGACCGTCGCCGACGAGGCCGACCAGGCGCGCTACGTCGTCGAACAGGTGCTCGAAGCGCGCGAGCAGGGCATGAAGCTGAAATCGCAGGCGGTGCTGTTTCGCGCCGCGCATCACAGCGCCGCGCTCGAAATCGAGCTTACGCGGCGCAACATCCCGTTCGTCAAGTTCGGCGGACTCAAGTTTCTCGATTCGGTGCATGTGAAGGACGTGCTTGCCGTGCTGCGCTGGGCCGAGAATCCGCGCGATCGCGTGGCCGGCTTCCGCGTCGTGCAACTGCTGCCGGGCGTGGGGCCGGCCACCGCCGCGAAGGTGCTGGACGAGATCGTCGCTCGTGCCGGCGCCGGTGTCGGCGCAGGTGTCGGCGGCGGTGCTGGCGGCGGTGTCGGCAATCCGGCCGGGACTGTGGCCGAGGGTCTGGCCAACTCGGCGGCCAACGCGCTCGCGGCGTTCGCGCCGCCGCCCCGCGCGCAGGAGGACTGGCATCCGTTCGTCAGGCTGATGTCGAGCGTGTACGGGCGGCAGACGCCGTGGCCCGCCGAGTTCGAGATGGTGCGGCGCTGGTACGAGCCGCACCTCGCGCGCAATCACGAAGACGCCGCGATCCGCCATGCCGACGTGCTGCAGATGGAAAGCATCGCGGGCACCTATGCGTCGCGCGAACGCTTTCTCACCGAACTGACGCTCGATCCGCCCGACGCCACCAGCGACGAATCGGGCGTGCCGCTCATCGACGAAGACTATCTGATCCTGTCCACCATTCATTCGGCGAAGGGGCAGGAGTGGCGCAACGTGTTCGTGCTGAATGGTGTCGACGGCTGCATTCCGTCCGACCTCGGCACGGGCAGCGAAGACGAAATCGACGAGGAGCGCCGTCTGCTCTACGTGGCGATGACGCGCGCGAAGGAAGATCTGCATATCGTCGTGCCGCAGCGCTTTTACGTGCACAACCAGACGCATCTCGGCGACCGCCATGTGTGGGCGTCGCGCACGCGCTTCATTCCCGCGCATCTGATGCCCTTGTTCGACGCTTATGCGTGGCCGCGCGTGCCGGTGGCGAGCGCGCCGACAGCCGCCGGGCTGGCCGCGGCGGCGCAGGCGAAGATCGAAATCGGGGCGAGGCTTAGGAAGATGTGGGATTGAGAGCCGGTTATAGCCGGTTGCTGGCGGCTTGCCGGAGCAGTCATCGGCGAGACAAGTGGGGTCGGTGCGGCGGGGCGCTAGCGGCGCGGCGGGGGCGAGCAAGGTGACCAGAGGCCGCAGCGCCCCAATGCCCCGGAAGCAGCCACGCGAGGCGGCCACCGCGGCCAAAGACCGCAGCGCCAAAGACCGCAGCGCCAAAGGCCGCAGCGCCCAAAGGCCACCGCGCCCAAAGGCCACCGCGCCAAGGCCACCGCGCCAAGACCACCGCGCCAAGACCACCGCGCCAAAGACCACAGCGCCAAAGACCACAGCGCCAAGACCACCGCGCCAAGACCACAGCGCCAAGACCACAGCGCCAAGACCACAGCGCCAAGACCACAGCGCCAAGACCACAGCGCCCAAGGACCACAGCGCCAAGACCACCGCGCCAAAAACCACCGCGCCAAAGACCGCAGCCACAAATTGCCCGGAAAGCGGCTAAGCGCTCACCACGCTTACCGCGACTGACGTTGCTGCTGCTGAGGCGTCGGACGCGGCGGAACGAAAAAGTTGCGCAACCATGCCGCCATCCGCGAGAACACGTCGTACGGTTCTTCGACGAAGATTTCCGGTTTCAGCAGGCGCAAATATTCCATGATCTGCTGCGCTTCCTGTTTCTGGAACGAGCCGTGCGAAATGCCGAGGCGCAACAGCCCGCGCAGTTCGCCGAGCTTTTCGCGCGCCGTGCTGCCCACGTTCGTTTCGCACGCGACCTTCGCCTCGTACACACGCTGACGCAGCGATTCGACGAGCCGCCATGCCGGCGTCTGCATGACTTCCTCGAGCGCCTGGATGTCCTGCACGGCGCCCTTGATCTGCGCGGCGAGCGGGTCGACCAGCACGGCGTCGCCTTCGGCTTCCTTGACGATGGCCGCCGCCCAGTCGCGGCACTGCTTGGCGAGTTCTTCCGGCGTCCATTCCGAGCGTGCCGCGAAGCCGAAGCCGAACTCGCCCGCCTGCTGCATCAGAATCGCGACGACGTCCGGAAACTCCTTGTCCAGCGTGCGTTTCGCCCATGCATACTGGCCGCCCTGCAACATCCGCTGAACCGCGTGTTCGGTCAGCGGCACCATGTTGTCGAGCAGCTTGGCGCGCAAAAAGTCCTCGAACGACGGCGTCGCGAACTGCGGATCGAGCTTCAGCGATACGCGCAGAAAAGCCTCGAAATCCTTGCGCAGCGTCGCGATGGTCTCGTCTTTGAGCGTGAGGGTGATTTGACCCATGTGTCTATCCCGTTTGGTCCTGCCGCGCGGCCTCGTCGTGTGCTCCGGTCGCAAGCGGACCCGGAGATTCGACGCGCGATGGCCACGCGCTTGATTCCTGCCTGTTGCCGCGTCGTTGGCGGGACGTATCCCGTATCCCGACGAGCGGACCTCGACTGCTTATCGGCGGATTGACGGGAAACTTAAGGGTTTTATCGGGTAGCGCGCGGGCGCTGGAGGCGTCCTTTGGTGGCGGGATGCGGCGAGGATGCTGAGGAGCGGGCGGCGGCGACGGCGGCCAATGCGTCCGGCGAGCGGGACGAGCGGGGGCGTTGGTGGCGGTGGATTATGCATCCGGCGCGCGGACGAGCGGGCGTAGGCGGCGGTGGGCACTGCATCGGGCGAGTGGACGAGAACGCGTAGGCGGCGGGCAATGCGTCGGGTGAGTGGACGAGCGGGCGGCGGCAGCTGACTATGCGTCCGGCGCGCGGACGAGCGGGTGTAGGCGGCGGTGGGCACTGGATCCGGCGAGTGGACGAGCACGCGTAGGCGACGGGCAATGCGTCGGGTGAGCGAACGACCGGGCGTTAGCGGCGGCGGGCAACGCGTCAGGCGAGCAGACGCGCAGGCGTTTGCGGCGGCCGGCCGCCGCAGCCATTGGCAATGCGACGGGCGCAACCGCCACCAGCGCCGCTTCCCACGTGAGTAGGCACTCACCAGGGCGCCGCCCAAGTCACTACCTCAGCACCACGCATTGCCACACAAAAAACACCGTCAGCCCAATCGCGATGGTGACCAGCGGGCGCCGCGTCAGCGCGCTCGCCGCCACGGCGGCCAGCGCGCCGACCAGTTGCGGATTGCGCCAGGTCAACTCGGCGCCGGCGTCGGCGCCATGCGGCGAGACGGCCATCGGCACGATGATCGCTGTCAGCACGGTGACCGGCACGAAGCCGAGGGCAGTGCGCACCAGCGGCGGAAACACCAGCCGGTCGCCGAGCACGAAGACGGCCGCGCGGATCACCCAGGTGATCAGCGCCATGCCAAGTATCAGGACGACGTAGTTCATCGCGACGCCTCCGCGGAACGGCGCGAGCGCCGCGAACGAAGCCCCGGCGTCGACAGCAGAACGCCGACGACCACGCCCGCGAACACCGCGGCGAGCAGGCCGAGCTTGTACGGCCACGCCTGCCACAGGAAAGCCAGCGTGCCCGCGGTGGCCGCGGCCGCGATGTAACGCAGCGCGACCAACTGAGGCACGACGATCGCGATAAACGTCGCGACCATCGCGAAGTCGAGCCCGAGCGATTGCAGGCCCGGAAACGCCGCGCCGAACAGCAGACCGGCGACCGTCCAGCACTGCCAGTTCAGATACATCGCGAGACCCGCGCCGAAGAAGTAGTGCGGTCCCACGGTGCCCGGCTCACGGTGGCGATAGTGCTCCCAGGCGACCGCGAAGACCTCGTCGGTGAGAAGCGCGCCGAGCGCCCAGCGCCAGCGCGCCGGCAGATGCGCGACATGCGGCGCGAGTGTCGCGCTGTACAGCACGTGCCGCAGATTGACGACGAGCGTCGTCGCCCAGATCACGGCAAAACTCGCGTGACCGGCAATCAGCCCGAGTGCAATGAACTGCGCGGAGCCGGCGAATACGACGAGCGACATCAACTGGCCGTGCCACAACTGCAGCGGGCCGGACGCGACGAGCGTGCCGTAAATGACACCGAAGGGCGCTGCGCCGATCATCATCGGGATGATGTCGCGTGCGCCGGCGGTGAATTCCTTGAGATGGTTCGAGCGGGTCAAGACTTGCCTCCTTGAGCCGGGAAGCATAGCGGGCGAGGCGCGGCCGCACTTGTACGTTCTTGCGGACGAGCGATCGTCACGCTCCCTGCCAGCGTCCGGGCGGCACGCCGAACATGCGCCGGAAGTGCCGCGTGAAATGGCTCTGGTCGGTAAAGCCGCTGGCGGCGGCTACATCGGTGACGGGAACGCCCGCGCGCAGCGGCGCAAGCGCGCGTTGCAGCCGCACCTGGTTGCGCCACGCGTGAGGCGGGAGGCCAGTGGCGCGGTTAAAGAGCCGCGCCGCGTGAAACGGCGAGAGCCCCGCGGCCTGCGCGATCTCGGCGAGCGTAACCGGTTCGAGAAGATCGCCTGTCAGACGCTCTTTCATCGTCGCGACGCGGGCGTCGTCGGCGGCGACGCGCGAGGACTCCGGCTGTGTCTGCGCGTAGCGCACGAGCAAGGTGGACAGCGCGTCGAGCATCGCGGCTTCCGCGGCGAGCGCGTCGGTGCCGTTTTCGAGCAGACAATGCGCGTTCGCGAGCCGCGCGGCGAGATCAGGATCGCGGATCACGCCGGGCGTGAACCACGGCAGCGGCTGCGGCTTGCCGGCGACTTCGTCGGCGAGTTCGTGGATGAACTGCACGGGCGCATACATCACGCGATACCGCCAGCCGGCCTCCACCGCCTTCGAGCCCGTGTGCAACTCGCCGGGGTTGATGATCGGCACGCCGCCCGCTTCGGCAACGTAGTCCGAGCCGCGATACCGGTAGCCTTCCGCGCCCGCGACGATCACCGGGATCGTGTACGCGTCTTGCCAATGCGGCGCGAATTCGTGATCGTGGTATTCGGCCGTGAGCAGGTCCGCGCCGGGCAGAAGCGGCGTGCGCCAGTAACGGGCGGAGTTGCGAAAACGATGAGCGGCGGTCATGGCATGGCTTTCATTCAGCCACTCAGTTTAGCGCGGGCAAGCGGTCGGCGGCATGCGCCTTCCGGCTATGCGCATGCTGCACTTTTTCGTAGGACGCTGGTTATGTGCTGCTATGTCGCGCGTTGTCTCGCCGCTGCGGGCTCACTTGAGCGGAATGGTCGTGCCGGCCGGCATGGGCACGGCGCTCACGCTGTTTTTCGCGCTGCCGCTCACCACGCGGTCGCTGTACGTGAGATAGACGAGCGCGTTGCGTTTCGTGTCGACCACACGCACGACATGCAGCGCCTTGAAGATCAGCGACATGCTGACGGAGAACACATCGGCTTGCTGCTTGAGCGGTCCGCTGAAATGGATCGCACCGACCTGGCGGCAGGCGATGGACGCCTCCGTGGGATCTTCGGCGATGCCGAGCGTGCCCTTGACGCCGCCCGTCCGCGCGCGCGATACGTAGCAGGTCACACCTTGCACGAGAGGATCGTCATAAGCCTCGACGACCACGCGATCCGAGCCGGTGATGCGAAAGTTCGTATTGACGCTGCCGACTTCCTCGGCGTGCGCAAACGGCACGAGCACGGTGGAGGCCAGTGCAAACGCAGTTGTAAGTGCGACCGCAAACGCGGCCGCAGGCGCGGTGCGCAACGAGATGAATTTCATGAGATTGCCGACTGATGATAGGGTTCGTTGGGCAGCGCGGTGATGCGCTGCGAAGCCGTCATCGTATACCGCCGCGTCGTTCGCGCGACGATGGATGGCCAAAGCCATCGGCAAAACAAAAAGGCCCGCATGGATGCGGGCCTTCGAATTTTGGCTCCTCGACCTGGGCTCGAACCAGGGACCTACGGATTAACAGTCCGGCGCTCTACCGACTGAGCTATCGAGGAACAGCAGTACAACTTGATCTACATAAAAAAGCCCGTCTTGGTTAACGGGCTTTTGCAATTCTTGGCTCCTCGACCTGGGCTCGAACCAGGGACCTACGGATTAACAGTCCGGCGCTCTACCGACTGAGCTATCGAGGAACAGAACAACAACAGCAGAGAAACGGAATTGTAGGAGCAGCTTTCGCACCTGTCAATACTTCGCGTTCATCTCGATTTGGCTGAAACGGCCGCGTACCGACAGCGCCGCAACGCTCAGCGCACCAGCAGCGCGAGCTTTTCCTTGACGTCCTTGAACTCGTCGGCTTCCGGCAGCGGGGCCTTCGTCTTGGTGATGCTCGGCCAGTTCTTGGCGAGATCGGCATTCAACTCGATGAAGTTTTGCTGGTCGCCCGGCACGTCTTCCTCGGCGTAAATGGCGTTCACCGGGCACTCGGCCACGCACACAGCGCAGTCGATGCATTCATCGGGGTCGATCGCGAGGAAGTTGGGACCTTCGCGAAAGCAGTCCACCGGGCACACATCGACGCAGTCGGTATAGCGGCACTTGATGCAGCTTTCGGTCACAACGTGAGTCATTCAGGCAGCTCCTGCATGCGGAATCAGAAAGGCGCAAACGCCAAAAGCGCTATTGTAACGTAACGTCAAGAGGCGCATGCGGCATCACACAACGCCTTTTATATGTTTTCGTGATTAGTTTATTGCGTCCGAAAACAGTATCCCGCCGACGGCAAGCGGCGCCGCGCGGGCCGCGGCCGGGAGCCTGAAGGCCGGCGCATTCGGGTAACATGCGTCAAGCCGGTGCGCACGAGGCGCGCCGTATGCATGGGTTGAGTCACGCCTCCCGTACTTCGCAGTCCCGTTCGCACCATCATGATTATTACTTCGCTGCTCGACACCGATCTGTACAAGTTCACGATGATGCAGGTGGTCCTGCATCATTTTCCCGCGGCCAACGTCGAGTACCGCTTTCGTTGCCGCACGCCGAACGTCGACCTCGTGCCGTACATCGGCGAAATACGCGCGGAAGTGCGCAAGCTCTGCAAGCTGCGCTTTACCGACGAAGAGCTCGACTACCTGCGGCGCATGCGTTTCATCAAGGGCGATTTCATCGAGTTTCTCGCGCTCTTTCATCTGAACGAGAAGTACATTTCGATCGAGCCTTCGCCGAAGAACAACGGCGAGATCGACATCGAGATCAAGGGTCCGTGGCTGCACACGATCCTGTTCGAGATTCCGATGCTCGCGATCGTCAACGAAGTCTATTTCCGCAACACGCAACAGGAACCGGACTACAGCGAAGGTCGCGGACGTCTCGTCGAGAAGATGAAACTTCTCGGCGCGCGGCCGGAATTCGCCGACTGCAAGATCGCCGACTACGGCACGCGCCGCCGCTTCTCGAAGCAATGGCACGAAGAAGTGATCCTCACGTTGAAGGACGGTCTCGGCGAGCAGTTCGCCGGCACGAGCAACGTCTTTTACGCGATGAAGCACAGCCTCACGCCGCTCGGCACGATGGCGCACGAGTACCTGCAGGCATGCCAGGCGCTGGGTCCGAGGCTGCGCGATTCGCAGATCTTCGGCTTCGAAATGTGGGCGAAGGAATATCGTGGCGACCTGGGTATCGCGCTGTCGGACGTGTACGGCATGCAGGCGTTTTTGCGCGACTTCGACATGTACTTCTGCAAGCTGTTCGACGGCGCGCGTCACGACTCCGGCGATCCGTTCGATTGGGGCGAGCGCCTGCTCCAGCACTATGAAGCGAACCGTTGCGATCCGCGCACGAAGATCCTCGTGTTCTCCGACGCGCTCGACATTCCCAAAGTGCTGCAACTCTACGAGCGCTTCCGCGGACGGTGCAAGCTCGCGTTCGGCGTGGGCACCAATCTGACCAACGACCTCGGCTATAACCCGCTGCAGATCGTCATCAAGATGGTCCGTTGCAATGGGCAGCCGGTGGCGAAACTGTCGGATTCGCCGGGCAAGAATATGTGCGACGACAAGGCGTATCTCGCGTATCTGCGGCAGGTTTTCGGCATCGCGCAGCCCGAGGAAGAGCCCGCGAAGTAGCGGGTTTGTAGCGCGTTTGTCGCGTGTCCGATGTGTTCCTATGCCGTTCGGCCAGGGTGTTCGCGCGGAGGGTGGCCGGTATAATTCCTCGCATGCACGCCCCGCATCTCGCATGGCCATGCACACGAGGACTATCGAGGACTTTCGCATATGGACACATCGATTGCCCGCCGCAATATCCTGGCGCGCATCCGCGCGGCGCAAGGCCGTGAGCCGGAGCCGTCCGCGTCCGAACGCGAGGCCGCGGCGGATTATCTCGCGCGCCATCCGCCGGGTCCGCGCCCCGACATGCCTGCAGATCTCACCGCGCGCTTCATCGAAGAAGCGCAGAAATTGTCCACCACGATCGACACGGTCGAGTCGCTGAGCGACGTGCCGATCGCCGCACATCGCTATCTGGTCGAACATGCATTGCCGTTGCAGGCGATCGCGTGGCAGACGCTGCAGGATCTGCGCTGGAGCGACGCGGGCCTCACCGTCGAATTTCGCAAGCCGAAAGACGGCGACGTGGTCGGTCTCACCGGCTGCTTTTGCGCCACTGCCGAAACCGGCTCACTCGTGCTGCTGTCAGGGCCCGAGACTTATGCGTCGGCCGGCCTGCTTCCGGAAACGCACATTGCCATCGTGCCGGCTTCGCGCATCGTGGCTGGAACATGAAGAAGCGTTCGCGCTGATTCGTAGCGAGCGGGGCGAACTGCCGCGTGCGGTCAATTTCGTTTCGGGGCCTTCACGCACCGGCGATATCGAACAGACCATCGTGCTGGGCGCGCACGGGCCCTATCGGGTGCACGTGATCGTCGTACTCGGCGCCTGAGTGCCGCGGCGGCGTCTATTCGTTCGCCGATGTACGCCGGCTTGCGCCGTCAGTTGCCATTTCAAAAGAACCAGGGAATCTGTTGCATATGACTAGACGTGCCGCTCCGGCGAGCATGGTGCTCGCTGCTGCATTGACGTTAATGAGCTGGCCTCAACTCGCGTGCGCCGCGACATTGGATGGCGCAACGCTTTCCGCGCTATGGGGATTGCCGTTCGCCGGCGTGCTGCTTTCCATTGCCGTCTTTCCGCTCGTCGCGCCGGCTTTCTGGCATCACCATTTCGGCAAGATCGCGGCGGCGTGGGCGCTGGCGTTTCTGGCGCCGTTCGCGTTCGCATTCGGCTCGGACGTTGCCTTCGCCACGCTCATCCATGCGTTACTCGAAGAGTACATTCCGTTCATCGTGCTGCTTACCGCGCTCTACACGGTCGCGGGCGGTATTTGCGTGCGCGGCAATCTGCACGGCACGCCGCGGCTGAACGTGACGATCCTCGCGCTCGGCACCTTGCTCGCGAGCGTGATGGGCACGACCGGCGCGGCCATGCTGCTGATCCGACCGTTGCTGCGCGCGAACGATAATCGGCGGCATGTCGTTCACGTCGTCGTGTTCTTCATCTTTCTGGTGGCGAATGCCGGCGGCTCTTTGTCGCCGCTGGGCGATCCGCCGCTGTTCCTCGGCTTCCTGCAGGGCGTCGACTTCTTCTGGACCACCACACATCTCGCGTTGCCGATGCTGTTCGTGTG
Organism: Paraburkholderia sp. OAS925; assembly: GCF_040543975.1. Lineage (NCBI taxonomy): Bacteria > Pseudomonadati > Pseudomonadota > Betaproteobacteria > Burkholderiales > Burkholderiaceae > Paraburkholderia > Paraburkholderia sp. OAS925. The sequence continues at coordinate 3,465,095 of NZ_JBEUNO010000001.1, read as the reverse complement.
CGCCGTGCTGCTCGTCGCGTTCTATTGTCTCGATTCGTATTATTTCCATCGACGGGAAGAGGAGCGCTCGCTCTTCCTCGATCCGACGCCGGATTCGCCTCGGCTCGGGATCGACGGCAAGATCAATTTTGTGCTGCTCGGCGCGGTGGTCGGCCTCGTCCTGATGAGCGGGCTATGGAAGCCGGGCGTGAGCTTCGACGTGTTCGGCACGCACGTGGCCCTGCAGAATGTCGTGCGCGACGTTGCGCTCATCGGCGTCACGGTGCTTTCGATTCTGTGGACGCCCCGTGCGGCTCGCGCGGGCAATGACTTCAACTGGGCGCCGATCGAAGAGGTCGCCAAGCTCTTTGCCGGCATCTTCGTGACGATTGCGCCGGTTATCACGATGCTGCGTGCGGGCGAAGCCGGCGCGTTTGCCGGCATCGTGCATCTGGTCAACGATTCCGCGGGCCAGCCGCACGACGCGATGTACTTCTGGGCGACGGGCCTGCTATCTTCGTTTCTCGACAACGCGCCCACCTATCTCGTGTTTTTCAACCTGGCCGGCGGCGACGCACAGTCGCTAATGACCACTGGCGCCACCACGCTTGCTGCGATCTCGGCGGGCGCGGTCTTCATGGGCGCGAACAGTTATATCGGCAACGCGCCGAACTTCATGGTGAAGTCCATCGCGGAGTCGCGCGGTGTGCGCATGCCGAGTTTTTTCGCTTATCTCGGTTGGTCAGGCGCGGTGTTGCTGCCGCTTTTTCTCGTCACCGGCTGGCTGTTTTTCTGACACCGGGCCTGCTGCCGAGGCCGTCTCACTCGATTCGCTACACGGAGAATTGCAATGCAGAAGATCCTCGTCGCCCGTCCGATTTTTCCTGACGTGATCGAACGGCTTCAACAGTATTTCGACGTCGACTGGAATCAGGGCGACGTGCTGCCGGCGGAAGAACTGAAGCGCCGCCTCGCCGACAAGGACGGCGCGCTGACTGCCGGCGACCCGATCGGCGCCGACGTTCTCGCGGCCGCGCCGCGTCTGCGCGTGGTGTCGAATATGGCGGTGGGCTACAACAACTTCGACATGGCCGCGTTCAACGCGGCGAACGTGCTCGGCACGAACACGCCGGACGTGCTGAACGAATCGACCGCCGACTTCGGCTGGGCGCTGATGATGGCCGCGGCCAGGCGCATCGCCGAATCGGAGCACTGGCTGCGCGCGGGCAAGTGGCAGAAGTGGTCATACGACGGCTTTCTCGGCGGCGACATCCACGGCTCGACGCTGGGCGTGATCGGCATGGGCCGTATCGGTCAGGCGCTCGCGCGGCGTGCGCGCGGCTTCAACATGCAGGTGATCTATCACAACCGTTCGCGCGTCGCGCCGGAAATCGAAGCTGAGCTGAACGCCGAATATGTGTCGAAGCAGGACCTGTTGCGGCGCGCCGATCATGTCGTGCTCGTTTTGCCGTACACGCAGGAAAACCATCACACGATCGGTGCGGCCGAACTCGCGCTCATGAAGCCGACCGCGACGCTGACGAATATCGCGCGCGGCGGCATCGTCGACGATGCGGCGCTCGTTCAGGCGCTGCGTGCAAAGCAGATCGCCGCAGCCGGTCTCGATGTGTTCGAAGGCGAGCCGAATCTGAACCCCGATCTGCTCACGGTGCCGAACATCGTGTTGACGCCGCACATCGCGAGCGCGACAGAAGCGACGCGCCGCGCGATGGCCAATCTCGCCGCGGACAACCTGATCGCCGGCCTTGGCGAAGGTCCGCGCGCGGGTCAGCCGCCTAATCCGATCAATGCCGAAGTCATCGGCCGGGCGCGTGCATGACGATGATTCTGGTCGCGGCCGTCGCGGTGCTGGCGGTCGCTCTTGTGCTTGCTTTGGCGTTGCTGATGCGCGGCCGGGGCCGCGCCGGCGAACAGGAACAGTTCGACCTGCTGAACGAACGCATCGACGCGGCAGCCGATGCGCAGGCGCACGCGTATGAGCGCCTCGAGCGGCAATTGCGCAACGACATCACGGAGACCGCGCGCGTGTCGCGCACTGAGCAGAGCAGCGGCTTCGCGCATTTCCAGCAGACGCTGGCCGCGCAATTCAGCAGCATGACGACGGTGCAGGGCGGCAAGATCGACGGATTCGCGCAACAGCTCGACGCGGTACGCCACAGTCTGCAACAGCAGGCGCAGCAGGCGCGCGATGAACAGGGGCGCTCGCTCAAACAGTTCGGCGATACGCTCAGCCTGCAACTCGGGCACCTCACCGAGGCGAGCGACCGGCGCTTCGCCGAAGTTCGCGCGACCATCGAGCAGCGGCTGAAGGACATCGAGGCGAACAACGCGAGCAAGCTGGAAGAAATGCGCCGCACCGTCGACGAAAAACTGCACGCCACGCTCGAACAACGCCTGGGCGAATCGTTCAAGCTCGTGTCCGACCGGCTCGAGCAGGTGCATCGCGGCCTGGGCGAAATGCAGACGCTTGCGGCCGGCGTCGGCGATCTGAAAAAGGTGCTGACGAACGTCAAGACGCGTGGCACCTGGGGCGAAGTGCAGCTCGAGGCATTGCTCGAGCAACTGCTCACCGCGGACCAATACGCGAAGAACGTGGCCACGGTGCCGAAAAGCGCTGATCGCGTCGAGTTTGCGATTCGCTTGCCGGGGCGGGTAGAAGCGGGCGTGGCGGGCGCGGCCGGTGCCGCGGGCGGCGCGGCGGCGCCAGTGTGGCTCCCAATCGACGCGAAGTTTCCGCGCGAAGACTACGAACGCCTGATCGACGCGCAGGAAAGAGCCGACCCGCTCGCGGTAGAAGAAGCGTCGCGCGCGCTCGAAGCGCGGATTCGCGCGGAGGCACGCAGCATCGCCGAGAAGTACGTGTCGCCGCCGCACACCACCGACTTCGCGCTGCTGTTCCTGCCGACCGAAGGTTTGTACGCCGAAGTGCTGCGTCGGCCGGGGCTCTCGGATCTGCTGCAACGCGAGTATCGCGTGACGATTGCCGGTCCCACCACGCTGACCGCGCTGCTCAACAGTTTGCAGATGGGTTTCCGCACGCTTGCCATCGAACGGCGCTCGAGCGAGGTGTGGCAGGTGCTCGGCGCGGTCAAGACGGAGTTCGGCAAATTCGGCGATGTGCTCGCGAGGACGAAGGCGCAGCTCGAAACGGTCACGCGTTCCATCGAAGCGGCGGAGACACGCACTCGCGTCATGAACCGCAAGCTGCGCGACGTGGAGGCGCTACCCGGCGAGGAGGCGAATGGTTTGATAGGCGGCGGTGCAGTGCCGGGCATCGAGCCCGATGAGCAATGAGGCGGCAGGAGGCTGACGCCACGCGTGGACATCGGCGGTCCGCGCCTGCTGCTCGACCGGGCCCGCGCTCGCGGGCTCGGCGGCAGTGACGCGGAACGCAGCGCGCGTCATGCTTCTTCGGGTGCGTCGGTCAACTGGATTTCAATGCCGCCGAAGCGCGACGCCACCCAGTTGTACGCGTGGCAGGCGATCCACAGCAGGATGAAGCCGAGAATCGCATTCAGCAGCAGCGCGCTGAACACCGTGCTCAATTCGACCGAACCGTAGCGCACGAACGCGACCAGCACGCCCAGCAGCACGATAGGCACGGAGAACGTCAGGTAGACGAGGATAAGTGCTTTGGCCGTTTGTCCCGGTGCAATGAACGAGATCTGTTTTTTCATGTAAGTCAAACCCGCATGTCGTAGTGGTAATGGGTAAAACAAATGTGCCGGTGATGACAGCGCCGGATCGCGAATATTCGACGAACCGTTAGATCAGGCCGTGGAACAGCATGATACTGACGCGCTCGCCCTCGGCAACGTCGCCGTCTTCATGGCCGAGCACGATGAAACAATTCGCCTCGCTCATCGAACTCAGCACGCCCGAGCTTTGCGACTCTGTCGGCGTGACCTGCCATTGGCCGTTTGCATGCTGGGCGGCGATGCCGCGCTGAAACTCCGTGCGTCCGGGGCGCTTGCGGATCGAGCGCAGGCTTGCCGCGTGGATCACCGGCAGCGGCTGCGGCGTGGCGCCCGACATCAGCAGCAGAACCTCGCGCACGATCTGATAGAACGTCACCATGACGGCCACCGGATTGCCCGGCAGACCGAAGAATAACGCAGGCAGTCCGACACCCGGCCGCTCGCCGGACCATATGCGGCCAAATGCGAGGGGGCGGCCGGGGCGCATGGCGAGACTCCAGAACGCGACGTCGCCGAATGTCTGCAACAAGCGCCTCGTCACATCCGCCTCGCCGACCGAGACGCCGCCCGAGGTCAGCACCACGTCCGCGCTCGCCGCGGCGCTGCGCAACGCGGCTTCGAGCGCGGCGGGTTCGTCGCGGATCACGCCGAGATCGAGCGTGTCCACGTTCAGGCGCCGCAGCATCGCAAAGAGCGTGTAGCGATTGCTGTCGTACACGGAGCCCGCTTCGAGCGGCTCGCCGAGCGAGCGCAACTCGTCGCCGGTCGAAAAGAAGGCGACGCGCAAACGCCGCCGGACATTGATTTCCCCGATGCCGAGCGAAGCCAGCAAGCCTAAATCGGACGCGCGGATCACGCGGCCCGCGCGCAACGCCGCGTGGCCGCGGGCGAGGTCCTCGCCTGCGAGCCGCCGGTTTGCGCCGGCCTGCACGGCATCGGCTGCAAAACGGATCGACGCAGAATCGGCGCTGCGCTCGACCAGTTCCTGCGGCACGACCGTATCGCAACCGTCCGGAATGCAGGCGCCCGTCATCACGCGCACGCATTGCGCCGTTGCTTCGACGCGGCCCGCGAACGGATGGCCCGCCAAAGCCTTGCCGACCACCGCGAGTTCGACGGACGGCGCGCCGCTCGTCAATGCGGCGCGATTGAACGCATAGCCGTCCATCGCGGAATTGTCGTGCGAGGGAACGTCGATCGGCGAGACGATGTCTGCGGCGAGCACACGGTCGAGTGCATCGCGCAATGCCACGCGTTCGACCGCGGCGACGGGCGTGGCCCACTCGCGAGTAATCGCCTGAGCCGCCGAAACAGGCAGCGCATGAGGATCGTACTGCGCGACGCAGCGGGAAAATTCGTTTTGCGTGGTCATGAAGAAGCGGGACGTCGCGGCCGGCGGCGGGCGTGGCGCTTGCCGTGCGGCGGAGCGGGATTTCAGCCGGGACCCCGATGACGCTCGAGGTCGGCGAGTTCTTGTAAAGAATTGATATTGTAAAACGCGCGCTCGTCGGTAAAGGCGACTTCCACGGTCGTGTGGCGCGCGTACCACGCGCGGACCTTGCGCTCGCCGGCTTCGAGAAAATCCGCGAGGTCGTCGGCGAGACGGGTGCGCAGCAGCGCGAAGACAGGGTGGAGCGATACGTTGCCGCCGGCGTCCGAGGTCGTGACGGTGGCGATGTCGGCCGCGCTCGACTCGAGCGCTTCAGCGAGCCGTGCACCCAGATCCACGGGTAGCCACGGCGTGTCACACGGTGCGCTCAGCAGATAATCGCTTTGGGCCGAGCGCAAACCGGCGAGCAAACCGGCCAGTGGGCCAGGAAAGTCGGGCAGCGTGTCGGCGACGATCTTTGCGCCGAACGGCGCGCCGAGTGCGGCGTAAATGTCCGCGTGACGATTCGCGCTGATCAGCAGCGCGGCGGTTTGTGGCGCGAGGCGCTTCAACACATGCGCGGCGAGCGGTTCGCCGTGCAGTGGCTGCAAGCCTTTGTCGACGCCGCCCATGCGGGTGCCGCGCCCGCCCGCGAGCACGAGGCCGGTGATCCGTTCGCGTGTCGGCCGCCGGGTTGGCTCCATGCGCCGATCAGCCGCCGATGTACGACATTTCGACGCGGCGGGCATCCTGCGCGCCCGGGTCGGCCGCGTTGCTGCCGCGCAGTTGCGAGTAGCGGTCGCCGCGGCCTTGCCAGATTTCGGCGACGGCGGTCGCGATGTCGGCGTCGCTTGCTCCGGCGCGCAGTAGCGCGCGCAGGTCGTGGCCCGCCGATGCGAACAGGCACAGGTACAGCTTGCCCTCGGTCGAAAGGCGCGCCCGTGTGCAGCTTGCGCAGAACGCGCGCGTGACGCTGGAGATCACGCCGATCTCGCCGCTTCCGTCCGCGTAACCCCAGCGTTGCGCGGTTTCCGCGGCGCTATGCGCTTCGAGCGGCGCAAGCGGGAAATGCTCGGCGATGCGCGCGACGACGTCGGCGGAAGGCAGCACTTCGGTCATGTTCCATCCGTTCGACGTGCCGACGTCCATGTACTCGATGAACCGCAGCACCGTGCCCGAGCCTTTGAAATGGCGCGCCATCGGCACGATTTCGCTGTCGTTCGTGCCGCGCTTGACCACCATGTTGACCTTCACGGGCGCGAGTCCCACAGCCTGCGCGGCGGCAATGCCGTCGAGCACGTCGGCTACCGCGAAGTCCGCGTCGTTCATGCGGCGAAACAGCGTGTCGTCGAGCGCGTCGAGGCTGACCGTCACGCGAGTCAGGCCAGCGTCTTTCAGGCTGCGGGCTTTGCGCGCGAGAAGCGAGCCGTTGGTGGTCAGCGTCAGGTCGAGCGGCCGGCCGGCCGGCGTGGTGAGTTGCGCGAGCCGCTCGATCAGGAATTCGAGGTTCTTGCGCAGCAGCGGTTCGCCGCCCGTCAGACGAATTTTCTCGACACCATGCGCGACGAAGAGCCGCGCAAGCCGTTCGATTTCCTCGAAGGTCAGCAACGCGCTGTGTGGCAGGAACGCGTAGTCCTTGTCGAACACGGCGCGCGGCATGCAGTAGACGCAGCGGAAATTGCACCGGTCCGTCACCGAAATGCGCAGGTCGCGCAGCGGGCGCGCGAGCGTGTCATGCAGCGCGCCGCTAGGCGTTTGCAGCGGACCGGAGATGACCGGCGCCGCGCTGAGATCGGCAACAGGGATGATGCGTCGGGACATGGGTTGCTTGGGTTGCGCCAAACCGGGAAGGCGAGTTCTTCATTCTATCGGAAATGCATGTTCCAGCAGGGCGAGGGCGGGCGCCTTCGGGGTTTACGGGGATGGCTACTGGCTGCGGGCTGACTGCGGTTCTTCGGGCGAAAAAAAGCCCGCCGGTGAGGCGGGCTTTTCGAAAGCGGCATCGCAAACTTACTGCGGATGCCTGTTGGTTTCAACTTGCTGCATCGGCGCGCTGTCGGTCGGCGGTAACGGCTTGCGTTCGCGCACGACGCGCGGCGGCTTCACCGTCTGCGCGGCGGCTTCCTGCGCGGCGCGCAGCTTGTCGGCGTCCGTATTGACCCAGACGAGACCGGCTTTCTCCAGCACGGGCTTCAGCGCTTCCGCCGAAACCCCGCCGTTGAACGACGCCTGAGCCGGCCTGGCCGCATGCGACACCTCTGCTGCCTGCGTGGCTTGCACGGCTTGCGACGGCGCTGCAATCGCCGGCTCCACTGCCGGCGCGGATTCGTCCTCGGCCGGTTTCGGCTCGACGATTTCGGCTTGCGGCGCGGGCTCAGCGACCGGCGCGGCGACTACTTCGGCCGGAGCGGCGGGCTCGACGTGAGCCGGTGCTGCTTGCGCTTCAGCGGCGGGCACAACAGCCGGTGCCTCTTCATGAACGACCGGTTCTGCAGCCGGCGATACCGTTTCCGCAGCCGCGAGGACTGCCTGAGCCGGTTCGGCGGGCGCGGTGGGCGCGACCGGCGCTTCGGCAACCGGCGCTTCGGCAACCGGTTCGACGGCAGCCGGAGCAGCCGGCAGTTCCGCGACCGGCACGATCGTTTCGGTCTTCGCAGCCTTTTCGGCGGCGAGGGCCGGCGTTTCCGTGGCCGCGTGCAGTTCACTGACGACAGCCTTTTCGGTCGCGACAGCCGCAACGACGACTTCCACCGGCGCCACTTCATTCGCTTCGTTCGCTTCCGGCTTGCGTTCCACCGGCTGCTGGGCGACGCGCACGGGTGCGTCCTCGCTCACGTTGGCGTTGTCGCCTTCCGCTTCCGCGACGTCCGCAGCCAGATTGCCGTTGACGTCTTCCTCACGCTCACGACGACCGCCACGACGGCCGCGACGGCGACGACGACGCTCTTCGCCCTCACGCGCCACCGCTTCCTGATCGACCGGCGCAACGTTTTCAGTGAGGGCGGCCTGGTTTTGCGCCACGTCCTCTGCGATCTGGGTATCGGCTTGCGTCAACGCGTCCGCGGTTTCCGTCTGCGGCTTGCGACGCTCGCCGCGCTCAGTACGTTCGCCACGTTCACGACGCTCGCCGCGTTCCTGGCGTTCGCCACGCGGGGTGCTTTCGACTGCCTCGGCACGGTCGGCGCCGCGGGTGTCGCGGTCGCGGCCTTCACGGCCTTCGCGTGCTTCGCGCGGCTCACGGTTCTCACGCGGTTCGCGGTTGCCACGCGGTTCGCGTGCTTCCCGTGCCTCGCGCGGTTCACGGCCTTCGCGTGGTTCCCGAACCTCGCGTCCCTCGCGTGCTTCACGCGGTTCGCGTTCCTCACGACGCTGCGACGGCTGCTGGCCCTGACGGCCGCCGTTCGCACCTTCACCACGCGCTGCCACGTCACGGCCGCCCGCGCCGCCACGGCGATTGCGGTTACGGTCGCCGCCGCGCTCGCCGGTACGCTCACCGCGCTCCGTGCGTTCGCCGCGCTGCGGACGGGCCTGCTTTTCTGTCGTAGCCGGCGCAACCGGTGCCGGCGCCGCCGGCTGTACGCCGAACAGATTCTTCAACCAGCCGATGAAGCCGCCGCTCGCCTGCGTCACCGCAACCGGAGCCGGTGCCGCGACCGGGCGAACCGGCGCGCTCGGCGCCGGCTTCTCAGGCGTGATGCCCTTGACCGCCGCTTCCTGCTTCGGCTTCACTTCTTCGGTGCGCTTGCTGTAGCCGGTTTCCGACTCGAGCTCGCGAGCCGCTTCCTCGGCCATCTTCCACGAAGCGCGCGGCTCGTCCAGACGGGCGTCGTCGTGACGCAGGCGTTCCAGCTTGTAATGCGGCGTGTCCAGATGCTTGTTCGGCACCAGCACGACATTGACCTTGAAGCGCGACTCGATCTTGTTGATTTCCGAGCGCTTTTCGTTCAGCAGGAAGGCCGTCACTTCGACCGGCACCTGGCAATGGATCGCCGCGGTGTTTTCCTTCATCGCTTCTTCCTGAATGATCCGCAGCACTTGCAGCGCGGACGATTCGGTATCGCGGATATGACCCGTGCCGTTACAGCGCGGGCAGGTCACGTGGCTGCCTTCCGACAGCGCCGGACGCAGACGCTGACGCGACAGTTCCATCAGGCCGAAGCGCGAAATCTTGCCCATCTGGACGCGCGCGCGGTCGTGCTTGAGCGCGTCTTTCAGGCGCTGCTCGACTTCGCGCTGGCTCTTGGCCGACTCCATGTCGATGAAGTCGATCACGATCAGGCCGCCCAGGTCGCGTAGACGCAACTGGCGCGCGACTTCGTCGGCGGCTTCGAGGTTCGTGCGCGCGGCCGTTTCCTCGATGTCGGCGCCCTTGGTGGCGCGGGCCGAGTTCACGTCGATGGCGACGAGTGCTTCCGTGTGGTCGATCACGATCGCGCCGCCCGACGGCAGCGGCACCGTGCGCGAGTACGCCGTTTCGATCTGATGCTCGATCTGGAAGCGCGAGAAGAGCGGCACGTCGTCGTGGTAGCGCTTCACCTTGCTGACGTTGTCCGGCATCACGATGTCCATGAAGGCGCGCGCCTGGTCATGGATTTCGGTGGTGTCGATCAGAATTTCGCCGATGTCCGGCTGGAAATAGTCGCGAATCGCGCGAATCACGAGGCTCGATTCGAGGTAAATCAGCATCGGCTGGCCGGTCGAACCGCTTTGCGACGCGGCTTCGATCGCGCGCCACAGCTGCATCAGGTAGTTCAGGTCCCACTGCAGTTCTTCCGCGCTGCGGCCAATGCCGGCCGTGCGCGCGATGATGCTCATGCCTTCCGGCAATTGCAGCTGCGCCATGGTTTCGCGCAGTTCCTGACGGTCGTCGCCTTCGATCCGGCGCGACACGCCGCCGCCGCGCGGGTTATTCGGCATCAGCACCAGATAACGGCCGGCGAGCGAGATGAACGTGGTCAGGGCTGCGCCCTTGTTGCCGCGTTCTTCTTTTTCGACCTGAACGATCAGTTCCTGACCTTCCTTGAGCGCGTCCTGGATGCGGGCGGAGCGCATGTCGACGCCGTCGCGGAAATACTGGCGGGCGACTTCCTTGAACGGCAGGAAACCGTGGCGGTCTTCGCCGTAGTTGACGAAACAGGCTTCGAGCGACGGCTCTATGCGGGTGATGATGCCCTTGTAAATGTTGCCTTTGCGCTGTTCGCGCCCGGCGGTTTCGATGTCGATGTCGATGAGTTTTTGCCCATCGACGATGGCGACGCGCAGTTCTTCCTGCTGCGTCGCATTGAACAACATGCGTTTCATTGAACGGCTCCAGAGCGGCTCGGCCGGCCTCCGCTCCGCGGTTGTCAGGCGCGAGAGCGGGAGGCAGCGGCATGCCGCGCCTTATTGTGTTTTCACAAGCACGCTGGAGCGGGAAGAATGGCGGGAGAATTGCCTGAGAGGGCCCGGCTCCACAAACAAAGGAGCGCGGTGCCGCAGGGCACATGCGAACACGGCTTCAAATAACGACCCGACACGCCGCGGGTTCTGCCGGCAGACCTTCATAAACCCACGTCCCCCTCGCCGGCGCGCCGACTGGGCGCGGGACCGGAGGGTCGAAGGCTGCGGTCATGCCGCAACGGGAAGTTCGCGCAAGAGGCGCGTCTTTTCCTGCTGGGGGTGTCTCGCCTCATTTTGACGTCGCCAAGTCTTGCACTTTCTACAAGACGCCACGGGCGCACGCCGTATTTTCGCAACCTGCAGCTTCGTACAGCCGGGCGTAACGCCGCCCGATACCGAAGCTGGAAGTTAAATTCTTTTTTACCAAAATTCCGTTACCGTCGAAGCCGACCTTGACCGAACGCGCCTGTGGGCGCCGTCCCTGCCGGGTACTGACTTCGTGCGTGCAACTTGTTGCATCTCATTTTCAGGGCGAGCAACCAGCCCCCGGCACAAGTAAAATAACGATTTACGCTTGCACCTGCGCAGTCCGCCCGAATTCCGGACACTGCGCCGGCCGCCGCAGACTGCTGGGCAAATTATATTCAGAATGAAAGAGTTAGGCAAAATATCCCAGAAATCGGTAACAAGCGCGGTCGCGAGCGACCAGGTCTCCGTCATCGAGATCGACGACAGTGCGGCCGGACAGCGCATCGACAACTTTTTGTTACGCGTCTGCAAAGGCGTGCCGAAAAGCCATATTTACCGCATCCTGCGCAGCGGGGAAGTGCGCGTCAACAAGGGCCGGATCGACGCGCAGTACCGGCTTGAACTCGGCGATCTGGTGCGCGTGCCGCCCATCCGCGTCGCGCAACATGACGAAACGGTGCCGTCAGCGCCGGTTCCGAGCGCCGAATTCAGGATCATTTTCGAAGACGAGCATCTTCTTGTCATCGACAAACCGGCCGGCGTCGCGGTGCACGGCGGAAGTGGCGTCGCCTTTGGCGTCATCGAGCAGATGCGCCAGTCGCGCCCGCAGGCGAAGTTCCTCGAGCTCGTGCATCGGCTGGATCGCGAGACGTCCGGCATCCTCATGCTCGCCAAGAAGCGTTCGGCGCTCGTCAATCTGCACGACCAGATCCGCGAGAACCGAATGGACAAGCGGTACTATGCGTGCGTCCACGGCGAATGGGCGAGCGACTGGGGCCGCCGTCGGGCGGTGAAGGAGCCGCTGCACAAATATCTGACCGCGGACGGCGAGCGGCGCGTGCGCGTGCAGGCCGACGGTCTGGCGTCGCACACGGTGTTCAACCTGATCGACCGCTGGCCGGACTACGCGCTGCTGGAGGCGGAGCTGAAGACGGGCCGCACCCATCAGATACGCGTGCATTTGCAGCATCTGGAGCTGCCGATCGTCGGCGATGCAAAATACGGCGACTTTGCGCTGAACAAGGCGCTCGCCCGCTCGAACGCGAAGCCGGGGCTCAAGCGCATGTTCCTGCACGCTTACCGCCTGAAGCTCACGCATCCGGCCACTGGCGCGCCGCTGCAACTGGAGGCGCCATTGCCGGCCGAGTGCCGCAATTTCATCGCGCAGCTCAACGAATTACGAAATGGGTCATACCCGGAGACGGCACCGCATGGCTAGAGAGCAATTTGACCTGATCGTCTTCGACTGGGACGGGACGCTGATGGATTCGACTGCGCACATCACGCGCAGCATTCAGGCGGCGTGCCGCGATCTCGGTTTGCCGGTGCCCGCGGACGAAGCGGCGAGCTACGTGATCGGCCTCGGCCTGCGCGACGCGCTGCAGATCGCCGCGCCCACGCTCGATCCGGCCGACTACCCGCGGCTCGCCGAGCGCTACCGGTTTCACTATCTGGTAAAGGATCAGACCACGGAGTTGTTCGCCGGCGTGCGCGAGATGCTCCAGGAGCTGCGCGATCAGGGCTATCTGCTGGCGGTCGCGACCGGCAAGAGCCGCGTCGGCCTGAATCGTGCGCTCGATCAGGTGCGGCTCACGAGCCTGTTCGACGGTACGCGCTGCGCGGACGAAACCTTCTCCAAGCCGCATCCGGCCATGTTGCACGAACTGACGCGTGAACTGGGGCAGGACCCGGTGCGCACGGTCATGGTCGGCGATACGACACATGACCTACAGATGGCGATCAACGCGGGCGTCGCGGGTATCGGCGTGACCTACGGCGCGCATCCGGCGGACTCGCTGAGCGCGCTGTCGCCGAAATATATGGCGTCGAGCATCAGCGCGCTGTCGGGCTGGCTGAAGGACAACGCATGAGTCCGGCGGAAGAGCCCGGCGGGCGGGCAACGGAGGCGGCGCAGGCCGTGCGCGTGTGCCGTTCGGAGGAGTTGGTCGATGGCGGCAGCGGCGTTCGGCGTGCCGCGCGAGTCGGCGCCGAAGAAGTCGTGGTGTTTTTCGTCCGCTACGACGGTCGCGCTTACGGCTATCTGAACCGCTGCGCGCACGTGCCGATGGAGCTGGACTGGGCAGAGGGTCAGTTCTTCGAATCGTCGGGTTTATACTTGATGTGTGCCACCCACGGGGCAATTTACGCGCCGGACACCGGCAAATGCGTAGGCGGTCCGTGCCGCGGCGGGCGGCTGCGAGCGCTCCAGGTCGACGAACGCGATACGCCTGAAGGCCGCGCCGTTTTCTGGCTTCCCGACGGCGAACTGCGGCCCATCGAGTCCTGATCGGCGTCGCCCCGTCTTTCTCCCTTACTGAAAAGCCTGAATGTCCGACAACTTGACGCCTGAATCCAAAGAGCCGTCCACGAACGGCCGCGCTAGCGCCGAACCCGGCTGGGAGCGCGCGGCGCTCGAGCGCATCGCGCTTGCCGCGGTCAATGAACAACGGGCCGCGCGCCGCTGGAAAATCTTTTTCCGTCTGCTTTTCCTGGCCCTGGTGGCTTTCGTCGTCTGGACCGTGTTCGATTTTTCCGGCGACAAGCTGGCGGCTTCCGGCCGTCACACGGCGTTGATAGCGCTCGAAGGCGAAATATCGGCGAATACGCGTGCGAACGCCGAAGATATCAGCGCCGCGCTGGAAAGCGCGTTCGAAGACTCCGGCACGGCGGGCGTCATTCTCCGCTGCGACAGCCCCGGCGGCAGCCCGGTCCAGGCGGGCATTATCTACGACCAGATGCGGCGTTTGCGCGCGAAACATCCGTCAATTCCGCTTTATGTGGTGGTCGGCGACATGTGCGCGTCGGGCGGATACTACGCCGCGGCGGCGGGGGACAAGATTTATGTCGACAAGGCGAGCATCGTCGGCTCGATCGGCGTGCTGATGGACAGCTTCGGTTTCACCGGGCTGATGGACAAGCTCGGCATTCAGCGCAGGCTGCACACCTCGGGCGAGAACAAGGGTTTTTACGATCCGTTCTCGCCCGAAACGCCGAAGATGGACCAGCACGCGCAGGAAATGCTCGACCAGATCCACGCACAGTTCATCGAAGCAGTGCGTCAGGGCCGCGGCAAGCGTCTGCATGAGACGCCGGATATGTTCTCCGGCCTCTTCTGGACGGGTCAGAAGAGCGTCGAACTCGGTCTCGCCGATGGTTTTGGCGACGCGAACTACGTGGCGCGCGAAATCATCAAGGCGCCGGATATCGTCGATTACACGGTCAAGGAAAGCATTACCGACCGCGTCGCGCGTAAATTCGGCGCGGCCGTGGGCAATGGCGCGGTACACGCGTTGGCGCTTGGCGGGAAGCTAGGTTTGCGCTGAGGCGAGGCGGCCGGAAAGGCTTGTGGGGCTCGTGCCGCGCGCCGGGATTAGCCGCGCGGTCCCCGTCTTCACACTTCAGCCGCCTTCATCTCACGCCGCCAATATCAGAAAAATGGCGGGGCGCTTGTGCAAGTCGAGCGCCGGTTTCTTCTTCCAGTCCGCCACCGTGTGGCTGCGGATGGTTTCGGTGTCCAGCGTCAGGTCGACTGCGACGCAAACCAGCGTCGACGGCGCGCAGGTGGCGAGCAATGTGTCGAGCAGCGCCCGGTTGCGGTACGGCGTCTCGATAAAAATCTGCGTCTGCTTGCCCTTGCGCGATTGCATTTCAAGATCGCGCAGACGTTTTGCCCGCTCTGCCGCATCGACCGGCAAATAGCCGTGGAATGCGAAGCTTTGTCCATTGAGCCCCGAAGCCATTAGCGCCAGCAAAATGGAGCTAGGCCCGACGAGCGGCACCACCTTCACACCGCGCTCGTGCGCCCGACGCACCAGCAGTGCGCCTGGGTCCGCCACCGCCGGGCAGCCGGCTTCCGAGACGAGGCCCGCGTCGGTGCCGGCGAGTAGCGGCGCGAGCAGTTTGTCGATTTCGCCGGCCGGCGTGTTGACGTTCAGTTCGCGGATCTCGATGTCCTGAATCGGCCGCTCGGTGCCCACTTTCTTCAGGAACGCGCGCGTCGTCTTCGCGTTTTCGCCGATGTAATACTGCAACGCCGCGGCCCGGGCGCGCACGGGAGCGGGCAGGACAGCGCCGAGCGCGTCCGCGTCGCCTTCGCCTAGCGTGTTCGGGATCAGATAGAGCGTGCCGCTCATTGCGCCCCCAATAGCGGATAGCCCGCCGTCAACAGCATGCCCGACAGCGCGATCAGCGGCAGGCCGATGAGTGCGGTCGGATCGTCGGAGTGGATTGCTTCGAGCAGCGCAATGCCGAGCCCCTCGGACTTCGCGCTGCCGGCGACGTCGTACGGCGTTTCGGCGCGCAGATAGGCTTCGAGCGCCGCATCCGGCAGGTCGCGAAATTGCACGCGAGTGACGACGTCGACGGTCTGCGCGGCCCCCGAGCGGCTGTCGAACAGGCACAGCGCGCTATGGAACAGGACTTCGCGGCCGCGCATCGCCTGCAGTTGGGCGAGCGCCTTGTCGTGCGTGCCGGGCTTGCCGATTTGCAGGCCGTCGTAGGTGGCGACCTGGTCGGAGCCGATCACCAGCACCGCCTGATCCGGCGAAAATGTCCGGGCCACGGCGCGTGCTTTCGCCTCGGCGAGCCGCAAAGCGGTGGCCTCGGGCGTTTCACCGGCATGCGGCGTTTCGTCGATCGCGGGCACGGCCACGTCGAATGGAACGCGCAGGCGTTCGAGCAACTCGCGGCGATACGGCGAACTCGACGCCAGAATCAGGCGTGACGGGCTTTGGGGGGAATCTGGCATGGTCGATCAACGGCTTGAAGGGCGGGGCATACAGGGTTGCGCGAAGGCCACGCCGGTACGGGCTTAAGTGTTTGACTCGAAAAGACAAAACGGATATGATTTTGGGCTTTTCATCGGTATGCTTGCGTCAGGCGGGCTCGGTGCGTGCTGAAGCAGGTCGAGAGCAAATCAAGAGCTGCCGGGCACATTGCCGAAGTTACGCGGGCATTCTCGCAACTGATTTACCCCGCGATTTGGCGGCGCGAAACAAACAAACGTCGACCAACAGCAAAAAGCGGCGAAACCTTTGCCGACGCAGGAGCGCACATGACTCAACATCCTGGCAAACCTGCAGGTCTGTCCGACCCGCATGAACTCGATCTGTTCGAATTTGCGCGGAGCGGCCGGCAGGCCGCGGGTGTCGTGCGCGTCTCGCAACTGCCGCGCATGTTAAACGAAGTCCCGGCAGAAGCGCCAGACCGCGATACCGGGTTCACCTGGCAAGCCGAAGGGTCGACGCAGCCGGAATTGCAGGACGACGGCACCGAGGGTCCCCAGCCGTATTTGAGGCTGGCGATTCACGGCGCGGCATGGCTCGAATGTCAGCGGTGCATGACACCGTACTCGCAGGCCTTCAATGTCGACGCGACCTACCGGATCGTCAGCACTGAGGCGGAAGCCGAAGAGTTTCCGCTCGACGAAGATGAAGTCGAAGTGATCGTGGGCTCGCGCCAGTTCGATCTCATCGACCTGATCGAGGAAGAGTTGCTGCTTTCCTTGCCGCTTGTGCCCAAGCACGAGGTTTGTCCCGAGGTGCACGAGAGTCTCGTCTCTGGTGCGGCCGGTGCCGAGGGCGAGGGCGACGAAGCCGCGCTGGACGAAGCTGGCGAGGGCGAAGAGCCCGAGCGGCCGAATCCGTTCGCGGCGCTCGAAAGTCTCAAGCGCGGTGAGCCGGGCGACAAGAAGCACTGAACAGTTGCATGGGAGCGCGAAGCGGGGCGCATAGGCCATTCGGCCAGTGGCGGACACCGTGTCGGGCTGTGTTAGAATTCGGAAAATTTTTAGGAGTTAGTCATGGCAGTTCAACAAAACAAGAAGTCGCCGTCGAAGCGCGGCATGCACCGTTCGCACGATTTCCTGACGGCAGCGCCGCTGGCCGTGGAACCGAGCACGGGCGAAGTGCATCTGCGTCACCACGTTAGCCCGAACGGCTACTATCGCGGCAAGAAAGTCGTCAAGACGAAGAACGACTAATCGTTTCACTGCGTTGCGCCCACTGGCGTTTCGCGTGGCGATCAGCTCGCTTGACATTTTCCGGCTCGGCAAAAAGGCGGCATTCAATTGCCGCTTTTTTATGTCTGAAATTCGCCGCACTCCATGACAGTAAAGCTCACGATAGATTGCATGGGAGGCGACCACGGCCCGTCCGTGACCGTTCCCGCTGCCGTCAACTTCGTTCGCTCGCATCCCGACGCGCAGTTGCTGCTCGTCGGCATTGAAAGTGCGATTCGTGCGCAGCTGAAGAAGTTGAAGGCTCAGGACCTGTCGGCGTTGACGGTCGTTTCCGCTTCCGAGATCGTCGCGATGGACGATCCGGTCGAAGTCGCGCTGCGCAAGAAAAAAGATTCGTCCATGCGCGTGGCGCTGAATCGCGTCAAGGAAGGCGAGGCGCAAGCCTGCGTCTCCGCCGGCAACACCGGCGCGCTGATGGCGGTGTCGCGCTATGTGCTGAAAACGCTGTCGGGCATCGAGCGCCCGGCGATTGCGTCCGCCTTGCCGAACCCCAACGGCTACACGATGATGCTCGACCTGGGCGCCAACGTCGACTGCGAACCGCAGCATCTGCTGCAATTCGCGGAGATGGGGCACGCGCTCGTGTCCGCGCTCGAAGGCCGCGAGCGGCCCACCATCGGCCTCCTCAATATCGGCGAAGAAGTCATCAAGGGCAACGACACCATCAAGCGTGCCGGTGAACTGCTGCGCGCGAGTACACTGAACTTCCACGGCAACGTGGAAGGCAACGACATCTTCAAAGGCACGGTCGACGTGATCGTGTGCGACGGGTTCGTCGGCAACGTGGCGCTCAAGACGTCCGAAGGCCTCGCGCAGATGCTGTCGAATATCATCAAGGAAGAGTTCGGCCGTTCCTGGCTCACGCGAGTCATGGCGGTGCTCGCATTGCCCGTGTTGATGCGTTTCAAGAAGCGCGTCGATCATCGGCAATACAATGGTGCCGCGCTGCTCGGCCTGCGCGGACTGGTGATCAAAAGCCACGGTTCGGCAGACGCCTACGCGTTTGAGTGGGCTATCAAACGCGGGTATGATGCCGTCAAAAACGGCGTGCTGGAGCGCCTTGCGCAAGCGATGGAAGAGAACGCGGGTTCTCTTGAACAGGCGGCGCGCGACGCAAGCGGTGCGGGCCACGCAAGCCCCATCGCAGGCCAGCCGGCCGAGCCCTACGCTGCGCAATCCTCGAAGGCATAATGGCTCAATCGACAATTTATTCCCGCGTCCTCGGCACCGGCAGCTATCTGCCGCCCGCGCGCGTCACCAATCAGGACCTCGCCGAGCGTCTCGCGAAGCAGGGCGTCGAGACGAGCGACGAATGGATTGTGGCCCGCACGGGCATCCATGCGCGCCACTTCGCCGATCCGGACGTCACCACGAGCGACCTCGCGCAGTTCGCGTCGCAGCGCGCGATCGAAGCGGCGGACATCGACCCGCAAGCCATCGACCTGATCATCGTCGCGACTTCCACGCCTGACTTCGTGTTTCCGAGCACGGCGTGCCTGTTGCAGAACAAGCTCGGCATCAAGAATCACGGCGCGGCTTTCGACGTGCAGGCCGTCTGCTCGGGCTTCGCCTACGCAGTGGCAATGGCGGACAGCCTGATTCGCGGCGGCCAGCATCGCACGGCGCTCGTCGTCGGCGCGGAGACGTTCTCGCGCATTCTCGATTTCAACGACCGCACGACCTGCGTGCTGTTCGGCGACGGCGCCGGCGCGGTGATCCTGCAGGCATCGGCTGAGCCGGGTGTGTTGGCCAGCGCTTTGCACGCGGACGGCAGCCATTCGGGCATTCTCTGCACGCCGGGCAACGTAAACGGCGGCGTGGTGGCGGGCAGCGCGTTCCTGCACATGGACGGGCAAGCGGTCTTCAAGCTCGCCGTCAACGTGCTGGAAAAGGTCGCGGTCGAGGCGCTCGAGAAAGCGAACCTGTCGGCCGATCAGATCGACTGGCTGATTCCGCATCAGGCCAATATCCGCATCATGCAAAGCACTTGCCGCAAGCTCGGCTTGCCGCAGGAACGCATGGTCGTCACGGTGGGCGAGCACGGCAATACGTCGGCGGCGTCCATTCCGCTCGCGCTCGACGTCGCGGTGCGCGACGGCCGCATCAAGCGCGGCCAGAACGTGCTGATCGAAGGCGTCGGCGGCGGCTTCACGTGGGGCGCGTCGGTCATCCGCTACTGATAACGGGCCGATTTCCGGCGGCGCCTTTCAGGGCGCCTTGCGCCGCGTCCGCGCGCTTTGAAGCCGCGCGCCTACATCTGACTAAATCGTTTTTGGGGACGATATGAAATTTGCGTTCGTTTTTCCCGGACAGGGTTCGCAATCGGTCGGCATGCTCAACGCGTTTGCCGATCACGCCATCGTGCGCGAGACGGTTCAGGAAGCCTCCGACGCGCTCAATCAGGACCTCGGCAAGCTGATCGCCGAAGGTCCCGCCGAAGATCTGAATCTCACCACCAACACGCAGCCGGTCATGCTCACCGCGGCCTACGCGATCTATCGCGCGTGGCAGCAGGCGGGCGGCCCGGCGCCGGCTATCGTCGCGGGTCATAGCCTCGGCGAATACACGGCGCTCGTCGCGGCCGGTGCGATCGCGTTTCGCGATGCCGTGCCGCTCGTGCGCTTTCGCGCGCAGGCCATGCAAACGGCAGTGCCTGTCGGCGAAGGCGGCATGGCCGCGATTCTCGGTCTCGACGACGACACGGTGCGCGCGGTGTGCGCGGAAGCGTCGGTTGCAGGCGTCGTCGAAGCGGTCAATTTCAATGCGCCGGCGCAAGTCGTGATCGCGGGGCACAAGGCTGCTGTCGAGAAAGCGTGCGAAGTGGCGAAAGCGAAGGGCGCGAAGCGCGCGTTGCCGCTGCCGGTGTCTGCGCCGTTCCACTCGTCGTTGCTCAAGCCCGCTTCGGATCAACTGCGCGAGTACCTGGCGAGCGTCGACGTGAAGGTGCCGTCGATCCCCGTCATCAACAATATCGACGTCGCGATCGTCAACGAGCCGGCGCAGATCAAAGACGCGCTGGTGCGTCAGGCGGCCGGTGCGGTGCGCTGGGTCGAGAGCGTGCAGGCAATGGCCGCGCAAGGCATCACGCACGTCGTCGAATGCGGGCCGGGCAAGGTCCTTGCGGGCCTGACCAAACGCATCGACGGCAATCTGGTCGGCGCTTCGGTGTTCGATCCGGCCTCGCTCGAGGACACGCTCAAGCTCGTGACAGCAGGCTAAGCGCGACGCCGCACAGACGCGGCAACTCGTATCGGCAATCAATCAGCCCTGCGAAGGGCATTCGGATCGACAGATGGAAAAGAATCTCGACAAGCACATCGCAATCGTAACGGGCGCCTCGCGCGGCATCGGCCGCGCCATCGCCATGGAACTCGCGCGCCAGGGCGCCACCGTGATCGGCACGGCGACCAGCGAAAGCGGCGCCGCGGCGATCAGCGAAGCGTTCAATGCAGCCGGCGTGAGCGGTCGCGGCGCGGTGCTCGACGTGAACGACGCAGCGGCTGCGGAAGCGCTGATCGACGGCACGGTGAAGGAATTCGGCACGCTCAGCGTGCTCGTGAACAACGCCGGCATCACGCAGGATCAACTCGCCATGCGCATGAAAGACGACGACTGGGATGCGGTGATCGACACCAATCTCAAGTCGGTGTTCCGTCTGTCGCGCGCGGTGCTGCGTCCGATGATGAAGGCGAAGGGTGGCCGCATCATCAACATCACGTCGGTGGTCGGTTCGGCGGGCAACCCTGGGCAGATCAATTACGCCGCGGCGAAAGCGGGCGTGGCGGGTATGACGCGCGCGCTCGCACGCGAGATCGGCAGCCGCGGCATCACGGTGAATTGCGTGGCGCCTGGCTTCATCGATACCGACATGACGCGCACGTTGCCCGAAGAGCAGCAAACCGCGCTGAAAACGCAGATTCCGCTGGGCCGTCTCGGCAGCCCGGAAGACATCGCGCACGCTGTCGCATTCCTCGCGTCGCCGCAAGCCGGTTACATCACCGGCACGACGATGCATGTGAACGGCGGAATGTACATGTCGTAACCAAATTCGGTTACTATCCGCGCCTTGATGCGTTTGCGAATGCGTAAGGCGCATGCCTTGACAGCAACCTGATGCGCCGCTTTTTTGCCGGGTCAAACCTGATAAAATGCGCGCACCTGTATTTTTGAACTTCTTTCCCTTGGAGGGGTAATGGACAATATCGAACAGCGCGTCAAGAAGATCGTCGCAGAACAACTGGGCGTGGCCGAAGCTGAAATCAAGAACGAAGCTTCGTTCGTGAACGACCTCGGCGCCGACTCGCTGGACACGGTTGAACTCGTGATGGCCCTCGAAGACGAATTCGGCATGGAAATTCCGGATGAAGAAGCCGAGAAGATCACCACCGTTCAGCAAGCGATCGACTACGCTCGCGCAAACGTCAAGGCCTAAGGTCATTCGCGCCTGCGTTTCTGCGTTCGCGGCGCATGACGCCCTGCCGCGTCGGTTGCCGACGCTATTGGGGCTGGCGTGTTTTGCCACGCCGCTTGTCGCAAGAGTTGCCATGCAGGAGCCAGCGATGTTGACAGCGCAAGTTTCCGCGCGATTGCCGACTTAACAGCCACAGGGTACACAGGGCAGGTTCCTGTGGCCGCTGTGGCTTTTGCTTTTGTCATCTATGAAAAAGGGGTTACCGTGAGCCGCCGTCGTGTTGTTGTTACAGGCCTGGGGCTGATTTCGCCTGTTGGCAATAATGTTGCCGACGGCTGGGCCAATCTGGTCGCCGGCAAGTCGGGTATTGCCAATATCACGAAGTTCGACGCTACGAACTTCTCGACTCGTTTCGCCGGCGAGGTGAAGGGCTTCAATATCGAGGACTACATCCCCGGTAAGGAAGCGCGCCACATGGACACGTTCATCCATTACGGCGTGGCTGCCGGCATCCAGGCGATGCAGGACAGCGGCCTTGAAGTCACCGACGAGAATTCGGAGCGTATCGGCGTCGTGGTCGGCTCGGGCATCGGCGGTCTGCCGATGATCGAAGTCACGCAGACCGAGCTGCTCAATCGCGGCCCGCGCCGCATTTCGCCGTTCTTCGTGCCGGCGTCGATCATCAACATGATCTCGGGTCATCTGTCGATCAAGTTCGGCATCAAGGGTCCGAATCTGGCGATCGTCACCGCGTGTACGACGGGTCTGCACTGTATCGGCGAGGCTTCGCGCCTGATCGAATACGGCGACGCCGACGTGATGATCGCGGGCGGCGCTGAATCGACCGTGTCGCCGCTCGGTATCGGCGGCTTCGCGGCGGCGCGCGCGCTGTCGCAGCGCAATGACGATCCGGCAACGGCGAGCCGTCCGTGGGACAAGGACCGCGACGGTTTCGTGCTCGGTGAAGGCGCCGGCGTGATGGTGCTGGAAGAGTATGAACACGCGAAGGCGCGCGGCGCGAAGATCTACGCGGAAGTCGGCGGCTATGGGATGAGCGGCGACGCGTATCACATGACCGCACCGCTCGAAGACGGCGACGGCGCACGCCGCTGCATGCTCGCGGCCATGAAGAACGCGGCCATCAACGCGGATCAGGTGAATTACCTGAACGCGCATGGCACGTCCACGCCGCTCGGCGATCTGGCTGAAACCACCGGCATCAAGCGCGCATTCGGCGACCACGCCAGGAACATCGTCGTGAATTCGACGAAGTCGATGACGGGTCACCTGCTCGGCGGCGCCGGCGGTCTCGAGTCCGTGTTCACTGTGCTCGCCGTGCATCATCAGGTGTCGCCGCCCACGATCAACATCTTCAACCAGGACCCCGAGTGCGACCTGGACTACTGCGCCAATACCGCGCGGGAGATGAAGATCGACGTCGCGCTGAAGAACTCGTTCGGGTTCGGCGGCACGAACGGCACGCTCGTGTTCAAACGCGCCTGACGCTCGTAGCCGGGTGACGCACCAGTCGACGGCGCCGGCCTCGCCGGCGCTTTGCCCTGAAACAACGGCTATGTCCGAAAGAGCGCCGCAGCGAATTGCGCTGCGGCGCTCTTTCGCGATGCGCGTTGCGTCGGCTGCTTTTGTAGCGACGGCGTCGGCGGCGGTTTATCGCTGCGTGTCGCCGTGGCTCGGCGCGTGGCAGGCGGTTCCGTTGACGCTTGCCGTGTTCGCGCTCCTCGCGCTTTGCGCGCTGAGGCACGACCGGGCGCAACCTGTGGCTCTGCAGATCGGCCGCGAGAATCTCATTGCGTGGGGGCGGGCCGGTATCCTGCTCGCACAAGGCCGCATAGCGGGCTGCGCGCACTGGGGCGACCGTTTGCTGGTGCTCATCCTGAAGCCGGACGAGGGTGGCCGGCAAACGCTGCTGGTTCCCGCCGACACCGTCCCGCCAGCGGTCTTTCGCGAGTTGGCGGTGCGCGCCCGGCGCCGCGCCGGCGCGTGACTGTTACGACTGTAACCGCTGTTACCGCGCGGCATGACCTCCGTAACGTGCCTCGCCGAGGGGGACGCTACAATGGTGCCCCCGTCATGCGCCCTCAAGTTAACGGATTTATCAGGTGAGCGAAAAAGAAATTGATCAGGTGCTGGTCGAGCGCGTCCAGAAGGGCGACAAGGCCGCGTTCGAGCTTCTGGTCTCCAAATACCACCGCAAGATTCTCCGGCTGATTTCGCGCCTCGTGCGCGATCCCGCCGAAGTCGAAGACGTTGCACAAGACGCTTTCATCAAGGCGTACCGGGCGTTGCCGCAATTTCGCGGGGAATCCGCGTTTTATACGTGGTTGTACCGGATTGCGGTCAACACCGCGAAGAACTACCTTGCGACCCAAGGCCGGCGCGCACCCACATCGACCGAAGCAGATGCTGAAGAAGCTGAAACTTTCTCGGACGCCGACCAACTAAGGGATATCAACACGCCTGAGTCGATGTTGATGAGCAAGCAGATCGCTGAGACGGTCAATGCTGCGATGGCGGTTTTACCGGAAGAGCTGCGTACCGCCATTACTCTTCGTGAAATTGAAGGTTTGAGCTACGAGGAAATCGCTGAGATGATGGGCTGCCCAATCGGCACCGTCAGATCGCGAATTTTCCGCGCTCGCGAAGCCATTGCGGCAAAATTGCGTCCGTTGCTTGACACACCCGAAGGCAAGCGCTGGTAAGTCACTAGCGCGCCGAACGGGGCTCGGGTGCAATATCTGGATTAGTGGTGTCACTACGGGGTTTTCGTAAGATGGGGAGCATCATGGGGTCGGTCTCGATGCAATCGCAAGCCAGTTCGCGCGGCGAGCGTCTGTCAGCTTTTGTCGACGGCGAGCTGTTCGGTGAAGAGCATCTGAATGTGGACAAGTTTGTGTCCGAGCTGGACGGCGAAGATCGCGCCGCATGGTCCAGCTATCACCTGATCGGCGACGCATTGCGTTCCGACGATCTGGCGGTCGGTTCCGCGGCTAGCAACGCGTTCCTGAGCGGATTCGCTGCGCGCTTCGAAAGCGAGCCGCATCTGCTCGCGCCATCCGCTCAGCCGGTTACGCGCCGTCTGCTGGCGCTGCGTCGCCGCGTGGTGCCGGCTTTCGCAGTCGCTGCCGCGGCCGCCACGCTGACGTGGATCGTCGTGCCGCAACTGCAGGGCGTGCCGGGCGGCCCCGGCGCGACGCAGGTCGCCTCGGTGTCCTCGCATGGCGATGCGCTGCAAAAGGTCGCGATGGCGTCCGTGCCCTCGGCGAATGTGATGCCGGTCGCGCAAGACGCCAACATCATTCGCGACGCGAGTCTCGACCAGTATCTGGAAGCACATCAGCAATTCGCGCAGCAACCGGTCATGCCGGGTTCCATGCCGCTGATCCGCGCCGCCGCCGTTTCCACGCAAGGCCAATAGTTTGATGCAGACTCCGCGGTTCAATAAAACGACTATCTGGGGGCGGCTGCCGGCATTTCTCTTCTGCGCAGCCGTATTGTTGTCCGCGACACCGCGGGTCTTTGCACAAACCGACGATCCGCTCGTCGCCCGTCGCACGGCCGCCGATCTTCTCGATCGCATTCACCAGGCCGCGCAGCAGCAGAACTACGAGGGCGCGTTCGTTTATCAGCGCGGCAACTTCGTTCAAACGTCGCGCATCGCGCATTACGCGACCCGTGCCGACGGCGAATTCGAGCAGTTGGAAAGCCTCGACGGCAAGCCGCGCAAGATGCTGCGCCATAACGACGAGCTCTACACGTTCGTGCCGGAACGCCACTTGTGCGTCGTTGAAAAACGCCAGAACAAAGACTCGTTCCCCGCGTTGCTGGCTGTGAGCGGCGAACAGGTTCTGTCCGTGTATGAACCGAAACTGCTCGGCGACGATCGCGTTGCCGGCGTCGAAAGTCAGGTGATCGAACTCGATCCGAAAGACGCGTACCGCTTCGCTTACAAACTGTGGGCCGACAAGAAGACCGGCTTGCTGCTGCGCGCGCAGACGCTCGACCCGAACGGCCAGGTGCTCGAACAACTGTCGTTCTCCCAGATTCGCATCGGCGTGCCCGTCGACAAGACTGGCATTGTCAACGGCATTCGCAATACCGCCGGCTGGACCGTGGTGCGCCCGCCCATTGAACCGGTGGATATGGCCGCGCAAGGCTGGCAGTTCGGGGCCTCGGTGCCGGGTTTTCGCAAGATCCGCGAATTGCGTCGTCCGATGGCGGCGCGCGAGGCGGGCCAGCCGACCATTCCGGTCGATCAGGCTGTGTTCTCGGATGGTCTAGCCGCGGTCTCGGTCTTCATCGAGCCGGTTGAGAACAACACGCGCAAGGAAGGCGCGGGCAGCAGCGGCGCGACGCACGTGCTGGTGAAGCGGCGCGGCGATTTCTGGATTACCCTGCTCGGCGAAGTGCCCCAGGCCACGTTGCAGCAATTTGCCTCTGCCATAGAATACAAGGCTCCGAAGTAATTCTCCGACTCCTGAATCCCTCGGCTTCCTACGATATGACGACTTTCTCGGTGCGCAAATTCCTCGCGGCCGCGGTGGTGGCGGCATGTTTGCCGTTCGCACCGCACACGGCGTCGGCCGCTTCCGCCGCCAATCTGCCCGACTTCACCGACCTTGTCGACAAGGTCGGTCCGGCGGTCGTCAACATTCGCACGACCACGCGCGCGACGAGCAGCGGCCCGCGCGGCGCGTTGCCGCCGGGTATGGACGACGGCGACATGTCGGAGTTCTTCCGGCGCTTTTTCGGCATTCCGATGCCGCAGTCGCCGCAATCTCCAGGCGCGCCGCGCGGCGGCGATAACGGTGGCAGCGGCGGCAGTGGCGGAAGTGGCGGCGGTCAGGACACGCCCGACAGCAACGACCCCGAACAGAACAGCGGCGTCGGCTCGGGCTTTATCCTGTCGGCTGACGGCTACGTGATGACTAACGCGCACGTCATCGACGACGCGGACACCATCTACGTCACGCTGACCGACAAGCGCGAGTTCAAGGCGAAGCTCATCGGCGTGGACGATCGCACCGACGTCGCAGTCGTGAAGATCAGCGCCGCGAATCTGCCGACCATCACCATCGGCGATTCGAACAAGGTTCGCGTGGGCGAGTGGGTCGTCGCGATCGGTTCGCCGTTCGGCCTCGAGAACACGGTGACGGCCGGCATCGTCAGCGCGAAGGGGCGCGACACCGGCGACTATCTTCCCTTCATCCAGACCGACGTGGCCGTCAATCCGGGTAACTCGGGCGGACCGCTCATCAACATGCAGGGCGAGGTGATCGGCATCAACTCGCAGATCTACAGCCGCACCGGCGGTTTCATGGGCATTTCGTTCGCAATTCCAATCGACGAAGCGATGCGCGTCGCCGATCAGCTGAAGGCGTCGGGCAAGGTCGTGCGCGGCCGGATCGCCGTGGCAATCGGCGAAGTGACCAAAGACGTCGCCGATTCGCTCGGCTTGCCGAAGGCGCAGGGCGCGCTCGTCAGCAGTGTCGAGCCGGGCGGCCCAGCGGACAAGGCCGGTGTACAGCCGGGCGACATCATCCTGAAGTTCAACGGCCATTCGGTCGATACGGCGACTGACCTGCCGCGCATGGTCGGCGACACGAAGCCGGGCACGAAGGCCACCATCACCGTGTGGCGCAAGGGCCAGACGCGCGACCTGCCGGTGACCATCGCCGAAATGCAGCCGGACAAGACCGCCAAGGCCGACCAGAAGAAGCCGCAGCCGCCGAAGCAGCGCGCCACGAACGCCTTGGGCGTGGCCGTCAGCGACATTCCGGCCGATCAGTTGCGCGCGCTCAAACTGCGCAACGGCGTGCAGATCGACGCAGTGGACGGTCCCGCTGCGCGAGTCGGCTTGCAGAAGGGCGACATCATTTTGCGCGTCGGCGATACCGACATCACGAGCGCGAAGCAGTTCGACGAACTGAGCTCGCACCTGGATTCGCAAAAGATGGTCGCGCTGCTGGTTCGCCGCGGCGAGAACACGCAGTTCGTGCCGATTCGTCCGCGCGGCGTTCAGAAATGACGGAGAGGGCGCCGCTCACGCTCTACGGGCGCGCGTGGTGCCATCTGTGCGACGACATGCGCGCCGCGCTCGAGCCCTTGCTGGCCGAGTTCGGCGCGCAGGTCGAAGTTGTCGACGTCGACAGCGACCCGTTGCTCGAAGCCCGCTACAACGAACTTGTGCCGGTTTTGCTGTGCGACGGCGTCGAACTGTGTCACTACCATCTCGACGAATCGCGGGTGCGCGCTGCGCTCATGGCGCGCGCTAAGGCCGCATCGGCGGCCACACGTTGAGAGCGGCCGCGCTCTCGTCATCAGGCGCTGGCACGCGCTTTCAGCTCTGGCGGAGGTCGAATCGCGCGTGCTGCGCCGTTCGTCTCGCCGTCCCACCCTCGCAAGATCCGCCGGGCACCTGCCTTTTCGGCTAAAATAGACAGGTTTTTCACCTACTTACAAGGCGTGCTCCGCTATTGTCCGAGCGCGCCTTTTTTGCTTGATCGGCACTGAATGGATCATATTCGTAACTTCTCGATCATTGCGCACATCGACCACGGCAAGTCGACGCTTGCCGATCGCATCATCCAGATTTGCGGCGGCTTGTCCGACCGCGAGATGGAAGCCCAGGTGCTCGACTCGATGGACCTCGAGCGCGAGCGCGGCATCACCATCAAGGCGCAAACCGCGGCGCTGGCGTATCGCGCGCGCGACGGCAAGGTCTACAACCTCAACATGATCGACACGCCGGGCCACGTCGACTTCTCGTACGAAGTCAGCCGCTCGCTGTCCGCGTGCGAAGGCGCGCTGCTGGTTGTCGACGCGAGCCAGGGCGTCGAGGCGCAAACGGTCGCGAACTGCTACACGGCAATCGAACTCGGCGTCGACGTCATTCCGGTGCTCAACAAGATCGATTTGCCGGCCGCCAACCCCGAGAACGCGATCGCCGAAATCGAAGACGTAATCGGCATCGACGCAACGGACGCCACGCATTGCAGCGCGAAGACCGGCCAGGGCGTCGAAGACGTGCTCGAAGCGCTGATCGCGAAAGTGCCGCCGCCGAAGGGCGATCCCGAAGCGCCGCTGCAGGCGTTGATCATCGACTCGTGGTTCGACAACTACGTCGGCGTCGTCATGCTGGTGCGTATCGTCAACGGCACGCTGCGTCCGAAAGACAGAATTCGCATGATGGCCACCGGCGCCCAATATCCGGTCGAGCATGTCGGCGTGTTCACGCCGAAGTCGAAGAATCTGGAATCGCTGTCGGCGGGGCAAGTGGGCTTCATCATCGCCGGCATCAAGGAATTGGCCGCGGCGAAAGTGGGCGATACGGTCACGCTGCTGAATCGTCCGGCTGCCGAGCCGCTGCCGGGCTTCAAGGAAGTGAAGCCGCAGGTGTTCGCCGGTCTCTATCCGGTCGAAGCAAACCAGTACGACGCGCTGCGCGACTCGCTCGAAAAGCTGAAGCTCAACGACGCGTCGCTGCAATACGAGCCGGAAGTTTCGCAAGCGCTTGGCTTCGGTTTCCGCTGCGGCTTCCTGGGGCTGCTGCATATGGAGATCGTGCAGGAACGTCTCGAGCGCGAGTTCGATATGGACCTGATCACCACGGCGCCCACGGTGGTCTACGAAGTCGTGCAACGCGACGGCACGACCATCATGGTCGAGAATCCGGCCAAGATGCCGGAGCCGTCGAAGATCGAGGAAGTGCGCGAGCCGATCGTCACGGTGAATCTGTACATGCCGCAAGACTACGTCGGCCCGGTGATCACGTTGTGCACGCAAAAGCGCGGCACGCAGATCAACATGCAATATCACGGCCGCCAGGTGCAGCTGACCTACGAAATTCCGATGGGCGAAGTCGTGCTCGACTTCTTCGACCGCCTGAAGTCCATTTCGCGCGGCTATGCGTCGATGGATTACGAGTTCAAGGAATACCGCGCGTCGGATGTCGTGAAGGTCGACATGCTGATCAACGGCGACAAGGTGGACGCGCTGTCGGTCATCGTGCACCGTTCGCAAAGCCAGTATCGCGGCCGCGAAGTCGCGGCGAAAATGCGCGAGCTGATTCCGCGGCAAATGTACGACGTCGCGGTTCAGGCCACCATCGGCTCGAACATCATCGCGCGTGAAAACATTAAAGCGTTGCGTAAGAACGTGCTGGCAAAATGCTACGGCGGCGACATTTCTCGTAAAAAGAAGCTGCTGGAAAAGCAGAAGGCAGGCAAGAAGCGAATGAAGCAAGTGGGGTCCGTCGAGATTCCGCAAGAGGCTTTCCTCGCCATCCTGCGTGTCGAAGACAAATAAGACGAACAACGGAACCCTATGAATTTTGCGCTGATTCTTTTTGTGCTCGTCGTTTTGACGGGCGTCGCATGGGTCGCAGACAAACTGGTGTTTATGCCGCAACGGCGGCGCGCGGCAGATGCCGTGGTCGCCGAGTTCGACCGTCAGCAGGAACGCGTGGGCGAGCGTTTCGCCGACGAAAACGCCGCGCAAACGCGCGCGCGTCTGCGTGACGACAAGCTGCGCCAGCCCTGGTGGCTCGAGTATTCGGCGAGCTTTTTCCCCGTCATTCTGGTGGTTTTCGTGGTGCGCTCGTTCGTTGTCGAGCCGTTCAAGATTCCGTCTGGTTCGATGGTGCCGACGCTGCTGGTGGGCGATTTCATCCTCGTCAACAAATTCGATTACGGCCTGCGTCTGCCGATCGTCAACACGAAAATCACCGAAGGCCGTCCGCTTCAGCGCGGCGACGTGGTCGTGTTCCGCTACCCGAAAGACGAGTCGGTCGACTACATCAAGCGCGTGATCGGCTTGCCCGGCGACACCGTTGCCTATCAGGACAAGCAGCTGACCATCAACGGCAAGCCGGTGCCCGAAACGCCGCTGCCCGATTATCTCGACGAAGAGCGTCTCGGCTATGCGAAGCAGTTCGAAGAAAATCTCGACGGCCGCAAGAACGCGATTCTGAACAATCCCGCGGTGCCGCCGTTTATCGTCGGTGCCGAAGATTATCCGTATCGCGATAACTGCAGCTACAACGCGCGCGGCGTGATCTGCAAGGTGCCGCCGGGCAATTACTTCATGATGGGCGATAACCGCGATAACAGTGCGGACAGCCGCTATTGGGGCTTCGCGCCGGACAAGAATATCGTCGGCCGCGCGTTTTTTATCTGGATGAACTTCAGCAATCTCAAGCGCATCGGTTCGTTCCAGTGAGCGATCACGCGCGATCCCTGTAAGTGGCAACGTGTTATCACGCCACTTTAAGAAAGTCCGGTAACGTCGCTTCACCACGCTTTTTCCGCTGGCCGTACCGCGTTTTCGCCCGGTACGGCGCCCGCGTTATACTCTGCCCATGCCCTCATCTCCGTTGGAAAGCCGTCTGCGCTATGAATTTCGCAATGCGGAATTGTTGCGCCAGGCTTTAACGCACCGCAGTCACAGTTCCACGCATAACGAACGGCTCGAATTTCTTGGCGACTCCGTTCTGAATTGCGCGGTGGCTGCGCTTTTGTTCCAACGTTTCGGCAAGCTGGACGAAGGCGATTTGTCGCGCGTCCGTGCAAATCTGGTCAAGCAGCAATCGCTGTACGAAATCGCCCAGGCCCTGAATATTTCCGAAGGTCTTCGCCTCGGCGAGGGCGAACTGCGCAGCGGCGGTTTCCGTCGGCCGTCGATTCTCGCCGACACGCTCGAAGCCGTGCTGGGCGCGGTGTTCCTCGACGGCGGCTTTGACGCCGCGCAGACGGTCATCAAGCGTCTTTATGTGCCGATTCTCGATCATATCGACCCGCGCACGCTCGGCAAGGACGCCAAGACGCTCCTTCAGGAATATCTGCAGGGACACAAGATCGCGTTGCCGACGTACACCGTCGTCGCCACGCATGGTGCGGCGCACAATCAGCAGTTCGAAGTCGAATGCACCGTGCCGAAGCTGGACGTGAAGGTGTCCGGCTCGGGCGCGAGCCGCCGCGCGGCAGAGCAAGCCGCGGCGAAGAAGGCGCTCGACGAAGTCATGGCCGCGGCGCCGGCTGTCGTCTCCAAGTCGAAGCGGTCGAAGGGCGCGCGCGCGGCGAAAAAGGCCGAGGCGGAGATCGTGCCGGGCGTGACGGGCGTGCAGGCGGCGCTGGATCTGCGCAGTCCCGACCGCAAGAACGAACGCGCGGCGGCGCGCGGCGAAACGCGGACGGCGCCGGCCGCTGAACCGATACCGGAACGCACGGCGATCGCGGTGGCGGCCGTCGCTGCGCCGCTCGCGGTGATTCGCGCCGCGCATGTCGAGTACAGCGCGCCGGAGAAGCTGGAGCGCGCAGACAAGGTGGAAAGAGGCGAAAAGGCGGATAAAGCCGACAAGCTAGACAAGCCCGCCGCCGAACCGAAGATGGCCGAAGCGAAGCCCGCCGAAGCCAGGCCCACCGACCCAAAACCCGCCGAACCCGCCGCCCGCACAACCGACAAGCCGCACCGCACTCGCGACGCCGCGGCTAGTGCGGCGGCCAGTGCAGCGACCAATGCGGCGGCCAGCTCCGCATCGCCCGCAACGAACGCGGCGGCGCCCACCGAACACGAACCCGGCGTAGCCGACGCGGTACAAACGCGCGTCGCCGACGCGGGCCATTGATTGCCTCGGCGCGCGACTTCCGCGCGTCCCCGAACCTGCCGTAGCCCGAATATGAACGCTCCCACTCCCACTGGTTTTCGCTGCGGCATGGTCGCGATCGTCGGCCGTCCGAACGTCGGCAAATCCACGCTGATGAACGCGCTGGTCGGCCAGAAAGTCAGCATCACGTCGCGCAAGGCGCAGACTACGCGCCATCGCATCACCGGCATTCACACGCTCGAAGACGTCCAGTACATTTTCGTCGACACGCCCGGCTTTCAGACCAAGCACAGCGGCGCGCTGAACCGTTCGCTGAACCGCGCGGTGACGTCCACGCTGACTTCCGTCGATGCGATCCTGTTCGTGATCGAAGCCGGTCGCTTCGGCCCGGACGACCAGAAAGTGCTCGACCTGATTCCGCCGTCGGTGCCCACGCTGCTGATCGCGAACAAGCTCGATCGCGTGTCGGATAAAGATTCGCTGTTCCCGTTCATGCAGCAGATGAGCGCGCTGCGTCCGTTCAACGAGATCGTGCCGCTGTCGGCCAAGAATCCCGACGACATCAAGCGTCTGATGGCGACCATCAAACCGTATCTGCCGGAAGGCGCGCCGATCTACGGCGAAGACGATCTCACCGATCGCAGCGAACGCTTTCTGGCGGCCGAAATCCTGCGTGAAAAAGTGTTTCGCTGGACCGGCGACGAACTGCCGTACACGAGCACCGTGCTGATCGACAAGTTCGAAACCGAAGGGCGCCTGCGCCGAATCTTCGCGACGATTCTCGTCGAACGCGATACGCACAAGGCAATGATCATCGGCCAGAAAGGCGCGAAGCTGAAGCAGATCAGCACCGAGGCGCGCCTTGACATGGAAAGGCTGTTCGACGGCCCGATATATCTCGAAACCTTCATCAAGGTGAAGAGCGGCTGGGCCGACAACGAAGCAGGACTTCGTGCGTATGGGTACGAATGACGCGTGGGTCACGCTGAATTCCGGCACCGACCCGGACGACTCCGAGTCGGCCGAGCCGTCGCGCGGCCGCGCGAAGTCCACGCGCGCTAGCCGCCAAACTTCCACCAGAAAGACCTCCAGCGCCGATGCCGGCGCTGCCGGCGACGAGCCGCGCAAGACGCCGGCTCGCAAGTCGTCGCGCTCGGGCTCCGCTTCCGAATACCGGATCGCCGAGCAGCCCGCATTCGTTCTGCACAGCTATCCGTATCGCGAGACGAGTCTGATCATCGACGTGTTGTCGCGCGATCATGGCCGCCTCGCGCTCGTCGCGAAGGGCGCGAAGCGTCCGCACTCGGCGTTGCGCGGCGTGTTGCAGACGTTCCAGCCGCTCGCGCTGTCGTGGTCGGGCAAGTCGGAAGTGCGCACGCTGACCGGCGCCGAATGGGTCGGCGGCATGTTGCCTTTGACGGGCGACGCGCTCCTGTGCGGCTTCTACGTGAACGAGCTGCTCGTGAAGTTCTGCGCGCGCGAAGATCCGCATCCGCAACTGTTCCATCACTACGTCGTCACGATGACACGCCTCGCGCATGACGAGCCGCCCGTGCAGGTGCTGCGCTCGTTCGAGCGCGTGCTTTTGCGCGAGACCGGTTACGCGATGTCGCTCGATCGGACGGTCACGCGCAAAGCGGTCGATGCCGGCAAACGCTACGTGTTCGACCCCGAGCGCGGCGTGCGCGAAGCGTCCGACGACTTGCCCGCGCAATGGCCCGTGGTCGCGGGCCAAACCTTGCTCGATATGGAACAGGACGATTACCATCGAGCGCAGACCGTGGCGCAAAGCAAAACGCTGATGCGCTTTCTGCTCAATACTTACCTTGGCGGCACGCCGCTCGCGACGCGCCAGATCCTGATCGACTTGCAGAACTTATGAGCTTCTTTCTAACGTCGCCGAATGTGATCGATCTCGGCGTGAATATCGATCACGTCGCCACGCTGCGCAACGCGCGCGGCACGTCGTACCCCGACCCGATCCGCGCCGCGTTGATGGCGGAGGAGGCCGGCGCCGACGCCATCACGTTGCACCTGCGCGAGGACCGCCGCCATATCGTCGACGCCGACGTGCGCGCGCTGCGTCCGCTGCTGAAGACGCGGATGAATCTCGAATGCGCGGTCACGCAGGAAATGCTCGACATCGCTTGCGACGTGCAGCCGCACGACGTCTGCCTCGTGCCGGAAAAGCGCCAGGAGCTGACGACCGAAGGCGGGCTCGACGTGGCCGGCCAGTTCGAGGCCGTGCGCGCTGCATGCAGGCAGCTTGCGGACGCGAACTCGCGCGTGTCGCTTTTCATCGATCCTGACGAGACGCAGATTCGCGCGGCGCACGAAGCGGGCGCGCCGGTGATCGAGCTGCATACCGGCCGCTACGCCGAAGCGCACGATCCCGCGGAACAGCAGCGCGAATACGAGCGCGTGGTCCGCGCGGTCGAGTTCGGCGCGACGCTCGGCATCAAGGTCAATGCGGGCCACGGCCTGCACTACACGAACGTCCAGCAGATCGCGGCGATCGACGGCATCGTCGAACTGAACATCGGTCATGCGATCGTCGCGCACGCGATCTTCGCGGGCTGGGACAACGCGGTGCGCGAGATGAAGGCGATCATGGTCGCCGCGCGTCTCGGCGCACGCGCCTGATGCCGTCGCCGGGACGGTCGCGCCTATGACGATCTACGGTATCGGCACGGACATCGTGCAAGTGAGCCGCGTCGCCGCGGTGATGACGCGCACCAACGGCCGCTTTGCCGAGAAGGTGCTCGGCCCCGACGAACTGCGCGTCTATCACGCACGCAATGCGCGGTCCGCGGCGCGCGGGCTCGCGTTTCTGGCCACGCGCTTTTCGGCGAAGGAAGCCTTCTCGAAGGCGATCGGCCTCGGCATGCACTGGCCGATGACATGGCGCGCGCTGCAAACGCTCAACAAGCCGAGCGGCGAGCCGATGGTGGTCGCATCGGGCGAACTCGCCGAATGGCTCGAGGCGCGCGGCATCACCGCGCGCGTCACGATCAGCGACGAGCGCGATTACGCGGTGTCGTTTGTGATCGCGGAAAGCGCTGAGCCGTCATCCCGCGTTGAATAGACACCACTCCGAATGCGGCCGAAACGGCCGCGTCTGTCCTTGCACGCAATCTTCCAACGGAATTCGATGAAAACCATTCCCGGACCGGTGATGCTCGACGTCGTCGGCAAAACGCTGAACGACGACGACAAGCGCCGCCTTGCTCACCCGATGACCGGCGGCGTGATCCTGTTCGCGCGCCACTACGAGAGCCGCGCGCAACTCATCGCGCTGACCGATTCGATCCGCGCGATTCGCGACGATCTGCTGATCGCGGTCGATCACGAAGGAGGCCGCGTGCAACGCTTTCGCACCGACGGTTTCACCGTGCTTCCGGCGATGGGCAAGCTCGGCGCGCTGTGGGACAGCGACGTTCTGCATGCCACCAAGGTCACGACGGCGGTCGGCTATATCCTCGCTTCCGAGCTGCGCGCGTGCGGCATCGACATGAGCTTCACGCCGGTGCTCGATCTGAACTACGGGCAGTCGCAGGTGATCGGCGATCGCGCGTTTCATAGCGACCCGCGCGTGGTGACGCTGCTTGCGAAAAGCCTCAACCACGGTCTCGCGCTGGCCGGCATGAGCAACTGCGGCAAGCATTTTCCGGGGCACGGTTTTGCACATGCCGATTCGCACGTCGCGATGCCCGTCGACGATCGTTCGCTCGACGAAATTCTGCGCGACGACGTCGCGCCGTACGATTGGCTCGGTTTGTCGCTGGGCTCGGTGATTCCCGCACACGTCGTCTATCCGCAAGTCGACTCGAAGCCGGCGGGTTTTTCGCGCGTGTGGCTGCAGGAGATTCTGCGCGGCAAGCTGCGCTTCGAAGGCGCGATTTTCAGCGACGACCTGTCGATGGAAGCCGCGCGGCAGGGCGGCACGCTCACCGAAGGCGCGACCGCGGCGCTGCAGGCCGGCTGCGACATGGTGCTGATCTGCAATCAGCCGGAACAGGCCGAAAAGGTGCTGGACGAGTTGCGCTTCACGCCGTCGAAGGAATCGCAGCAGCGGCTTAAGCGCATGCGCCCGCGCGGCAGGGCGCTCAAGTGGAGCAAGCTGGTCGCGCAGCCGCAGTATCTGCAAGCGCAGACGTTGCTGCGCAGCGCGTTCGCCTGAGCGGCGAGCGGAGGCAACAAGAAAACGGCGCCTTGTTCACAAGGCGCCGTTTTTCATTGCATGTTCGCGCGTGTCAGTTCAGCCGCATCCGCTGCAGCTTGTTATAGAGCGTCTTGGGACTGATGCCGAGCAGCGACGCCGCCCGATGACGCGTGCCGCCGACCGCATCGAGCGTCGCGCGAATCAGCATCTCTTCGACATCCGCGAGCGGCGTGCCGACCGTGACCTGCACGCGGCTGCCGTTCAGATCGCGGCCGTTGACCGAGCCCGCTTCGTCGGCGCGCAGCGATTCGAGCACATCGCCCGACGCGAGATAGGCGCGCCGCACGCGGTCCTCCAGCTCACGCACGTTGCCCGGCCATTCGTAGCTCAGACATTCGCGCAGGAAATTCGGCCCGACCTGTTTCGCGACATCCGACGCGCCGCGCGCAGCGGCGTCCTGATTCAGTTCGTCGACGATGGCCTGCGCGATCAGCGCCGGGTCCTCGCCGCGCTCGCGCAACGGCGGCAGCGTCACGGCCGCGGCTTCGAGGCGCAGCGCGAGATCTTCGTGCAGGCTGCCGTCAGCGACCGCGGCGCGCGGCGCCTTGCGCGTCGACGCGATCAGGCGGAAATCGGTCACCACCTGGCTCGTTCCGCCGACGCGCATGAAGGTCTGCGAATCGAGCGCGCGCAGCAGCGCCTCCTGCTGGGCGCGCGGCAACTCCGCGATTTCGTCGATGAAAAGCGTCCCGCCGCTCGCCTGCTCGAAAAGACCAGGCTCGCGCTGCTCCGCGCCGCTGAACGCGCCGCGTTCGTGGCCGAACAGGATGCTGTCCAGCGAACGCAGCGCCGCCGTGCCGCCCGCGCTGCGGCAGTCGAGCGTCACAAACGGACCTTTGCGGCGCCGGCTCATGTCGTGCATTGTGCGCGCGGCGACCTGCTTGCCGGTGCCGGCTTCGCCTGAAATCAGCACGGCCGCTTCCGTCGGCGCGATATGTTCGATGGTGTCGTAGACGTGCTGCATCGCGCCGCTGCGGCCGAGCATCGAGCCGAAGCGGCCCAGTTGGCGCAGCGACGTACGCAGCGTCTGAACTTCCTCGGTCAGCTCGTAAGGCCGCGGAATGCGCGCGAGCAGACTGCGCAGCCGCGGAATGTTGACGGGCTTCAGCAGATAGTCCCAGATGCCGTGCCGCAAGCCCTCGATCGCGCTTTCGACGGTCGCGTTGCCCGTCATGACGATGACCGGCAACGCGCCGCCTGGCGGATGCGCGGGCAGATGCTGCAACAGGTCGAGCCCGCTGCCGTCCGGGAGGTTCAGGTCGACCAGCACGACATCGGGGATGAAGCGTGTGAGCGCGGCCCGTGCCTCGGCGATGGTCGTCGCCGTGTCGACGGAAAAGCCGTCGGCAGCAAGAATGGCGGACAGACCAGACAGGCTATTGGGATCGTCTTCAACAATCAGGGCGTGTGGCATGGCGAGCGCAACTTTTTAAATGAATGGAATATCCGTTGCCGCGCTGCAATTGCTGCGCGTGGCGGGGGCACGATGGCTGGCCGGTACTGTCGGTCGGATGCGTCGCCACGCGCGCAGCCTCAGCCGAGGCGGCGTAGCAGCGGCCTTCCAGTCGGCATGAGCACGGTATCCGGCGCGCAGGGCGCCGGGCGAAGCGGACGGCGAGTCGACTCACGTAGTTCGGGTCCTTTGCTGTAGCAAAAGGGCGGTGCGCGACGCACCGATGCACGTCGCGCTGCCCCCGGTCCAAATCCGCCGGCATCCTTGCGGCCACGGCGTGGCCGGCAAGGGCGCCGGTATTTACGTCGGTTCTGCTGTCAAAAATCGCGGTTGCTGTCGAAAAAGCGGCGCACTTCGCGCTCGGCGTCTTCGCGGCTCTTGCCGTAGCGTTCCTGGATCAGCCCGGCGAGACGGTCGGCGCGGCCTTCGGCCCGCGTCAATTCGTCGTCGGTGAGCTCGCCCCACGCCGCCTTGGCCTTGCCAACGAGCTGCTTCCACTTGCCTTCAGCGATGTCGTTGTTCATCTCGCATCTCCGGTCGACAAACATAAGGTAAGTGCTGACTAGCATGACTTGTGCCAATGCGCTTTGATTCGCTAGATCAAGGGCTTACATCGGCGCGGGCGGCAAGATCGGGCAACGCGACCGGCAATTTGGACAAAATTGCCGGTAAAGTTTTCCTCAACGATACTCGGCGGCACAAAAAAGAAAAAGCGCCCATTTGGGCGCTTTCGTATTTTTTCTCAGCGCGCGATGCATTGCGCTGAGATCAGGTTGCCGGCGTTTAGGCGCGGCTGCGGTACTCGTGCGTGCGCGTGTCGATTTCGATCTTGTCGCCGATGTTGCAGAAAAGCGGCACTTGCAGTTCGAAACCGGTGTTGAGCTTGGCGTTTTTCAGCACCTTGCCCGACGACGTATCGCCCTTGACAGCCGGTTCCGTGTAGATGATTTCGCGAACCAGCGTGGTCGGCAGTTCGACCGAGATGGCCTTCTCGTTGTAGAACACGACTTCGCAAGCCATGCCGTCTTCGAGGTAATTCATCGCGTCGCCCATCATTTCGGCTTCGACTTCATACTGGTTGTAGTCGGCGTCCATGAACACGTACATCGGGTCGGCGAAGTACGAGTACGTCACTTCCTTGCGCTCCAGCACGACGACGTCGAACTTGTCGTCTGCCTTGTAGACGCTTTCCATGCCTGCGCCGGTCAGCAGATTCTTGAATTTCATCTTGACGACGGCGGAGTTGCGGCCCGATTTGTTGTACTCGGCCTTTTGCACGACCATTGCGTCTGTGCCGATCATCACGACGTTGCCGGTGCGGAGTTCCTGTGCGGTCTTCATAAAACTGTCCTGTACGAAATTAATAGCTTCAACTTGTGCTCAACGGCATACGGCGCAAGCGGCTTCGACGTTTCCTGCGCTTTGCGCCGCGCCGCGACGAGGCGGCATGACGGGAGGCGATGCACGAAGCGTGGTTGGCTTGCCGCGGGATTCACGAGTGGCGCCGCTCGGCAGCATGGTCCTGACGCGGGTTATTCCGACTCTGCCTCGCCTTTGCGACCGTTTCAGGTCGGAAAAGAGCTCGGACGAAACCGGAAACACCAGGATTTTTTGCTGCGATCGGACCGCGCTTGCGTCGTCGGCCGTTGGATAACCGCTTATTTTAACTGAGTTTTTGTGAACAAGGCGAGATTTCCGGCGAGGTCGCCGACTTGCGCCAGCTCGCCGGCCCATTCGAGCGCGCGCCGCCGCAGCGCCGGGTAGTGGCGGCGCAGCGCTGCCCAGTCGGGCGCGCCGGCGCCGTTCCATGCATGCCAGAAGCCGGCGAGCGCAGAGGCGGCATCGGCGGGAAGCGTGCGGGCGTAGTGCGCGAGCGCCGCGTCGAGCTTCGGCAGATGGGCGTCGTCGGCTTGCGGGTAGATGTGCCAGACAAAGGGCTTCGCTGCCCACTGCGCGCGCACGAACGAATCTTCGCCACGCACGAAGTTGACGTCGCTTGCCCACAGCAGCGCGTCGTATCCGGATTGTTCGGTGAATGCGAGGCCGTGCGCGTTCAGCGCGCCGCGTTCTGCGTGCGCGCCCGCGCCGAACGAAGCCAGCCCGAAAAAGCGCGCCAGCGCGCCGGAAATGCGGCCCTCCGGCGCGAGTAGCACGATCGGCTCGTCGCCGTCGCGCCATTGTTCGAGCAGACTGTCGACGGCGGGATTTTCGTAGGCGAACAGCGAGACGACCGTGGCGCCGACCGGCGGCGCGCGGCCCACGGTTTTCCGCCACCACGCGTCGCGCGCAGCGGGCGACGCTTCGAACGCGGCGCGCGCTGCCTCCAGATGGTTCTCCTTCAGCACGCCGCCGGTGCCCGGGCCGAGTCCCGGAAAGAAGAACGTCTTGACGAGCGGATAGCGAGGATGCGGCGACGGCCGCAGATGAAAATCCGCGACCCAGTCTTCGGCGGCTCAGATATTCAAGG
Organism: Paraburkholderia sp. OAS925; assembly: GCF_040543975.1. Classification (NCBI taxonomy): domain Bacteria; kingdom Pseudomonadati; phylum Pseudomonadota; class Betaproteobacteria; order Burkholderiales; family Burkholderiaceae; genus Paraburkholderia; species Paraburkholderia sp. OAS925. The sequence continues at coordinate 3,424,988 of NZ_JBEUNO010000001.1, read as the reverse complement.
TTGATCCACACGGGCGCGCGCTCGCGCTGCGCCATCGCCGCCACGTAGACGGGCGGCAGCTCGCAGGCAAATGCTTCGATGACGACGTCGGCGATTTCGAGCGTGTCGCCCGCGTGCGCGGGCGTGTGCCAATGCTCCACGACGATCCCGTCCACCGTCTGCCGCGCGCGATCCAGCGCGAGCGACGGGCACAGTCTCTGGAACGCATGCAGATCGTCGACGAAGACGCGCACCTGCCAGCCGTGTTCGCTCGCGAGTTGCCGCGCGAGGCGCCAGCACACGCCGATGTCGCCGAAATTGTCGATCACCGCGCAGAAAATATCGCAGGCGATCGCTACGGGCGTCGCTGCGGGCGATTCGATAGACGAGCCGGCAGACGGGCCGGCAAGCGGCGCAGTGGAGGACATCGCAGGGCTCCGGCGGACGCGGAATGTTCTAAACTGGCGATTCTAAAGCACTCGCACGAAGAAGCACCCGTCGGATTTTCTTGCGCCGGCGCTCATGCGGCGCGCGGCCCACGGCGCGCCGCTTCGCAAGACAGTTCCACCAGCCGATCCTGCATGACCGAACCCGAAGCAAGCATCGAATTCGAGCCCAAGAAAGTGCTCGCCCAGTTGCCGCATCTGCCAGGCGTCTATCGCTATTACGATACGCACGGCGCCGTGCTGTACGTCGGCAAGGCGCGCGACCTGAAAAAGCGCGTGTCGAGCTATTTCACGAAGACGCAACTGTCGCCGCGCATCGCGATGATGGTGACGCGCATCGCGCGCATCGAGACGACCGTGACGCGCTCCGAGGCCGAGGCGCTGCTGCTCGAAAACAATCTGATCAAGGCGCTCGCGCCGCGCTACAACATTCTGTTTCGCGACGACAAGTCGTATCCGTATCTGAAGCTGACCGGTCACAAGTTTCCGCGCATGGCGTATTACCGCGGCTCGGTGGATCGCAAGAACCAGTACTTCGGGCCGTTTCCGAGCGCGTGGGCCGTGCGCGAGAGCATCCAGATCCTGCAGCGCGTGTTCCAGTTGCGCACCTGCGAGGACTCCGTCTTCAACAACCGCACGCGGCCGTGTCTGCTGCATCAGATCGGCCGCTGCACGGCGCCGTGCGTCGGCAACATCAACGAAGCAGACTATGCACGCGACGTCGCCAACGCGTCGCGCTTTCTGCTCGGCCGCCAGGGCGAAGTGATGAAGGAGCTCGAGCAGAAGATGCATGCGTTCGCGAGCGAGCTGAAGTTCGAGCAGGCCGCGGCGGTGCGCAACCAGATGAGTTCGCTGTCGACGGTGCTGCATCAGCAGGCGATCGAGGTCGGCAGCGACAGCGACGTCGATATTCTCGCCGTGGTCGCGCTGGGCGGGCGCGTCTGCGTGAATCTCGCGATGGTGCGCGGCGGCCGGCATCTCGGCGACAAGGCGTATTTCCCTGCGCACGTCGAAAGTGCGTTGACCGCGGACGAGGGCGGGCTGGAAGACGCAGGAGATGAGGGCGCGCTTACTGATGTTGCGTTGGATGCGGGGTCGTCAGTTGAAGAGAGCGCGGGCAACGAGGCTGGGTCGCTCGATGCGGACGCGCTCGCGATCGCACAGGAGTTGCCGCCCGAAGAAGACGAGGCGGGCGAAGCCGACGCCGAAGCCGAAGCCGATTCCGCCACCACCCAGGAGCCCGCGAAACAACCCAAACCCCGCGCCGCAGCCGGCATCGAATCCGAAGTGCTCGAGGCGTTCATCGCCCAGCATTATCTCGGCAACCGGGTGCCGCCCGTCCTCGTGGTCAGCCACGCGCCGGCCACGCGCGAACTCGTCGACGTATTGATCGAGCAGGCCGGGCATAAGGTCACCGTGCTGCGTCAGCCGCAAGGCCAACGCCGCGCGTGGCTCGCGATGGCCGAGCAGAACGCGCGGCTCGCGCTCGCGCGGCTCTTGTCGGAGCAGGGCTCGCAGCAGGCCCGCACGCGCGCGCTCATCGACACGCTCGGCATGGAGTGCGACGACCTCGCGCATGTGCGCATCGAGTGCTTCGACATCAGCCATACGATGGGCGAGGCGACGCAGGCGTCGTGCGTCGTGTATCACCATCACAAGATGCAGTCGTCGGAATATCGCCGCTACAACATCACCGGCATCACGCCCGGCGACGACTACGCGGCGATGCGCCAGGTTCTCACGCGCCGCTACGAGAAGATGGTCGAGCAGGCCGCCGCGAATGCCGTCGACGAAGCCACCGACTTGCAAAGCGACGCCGCCGACAATCCGCCGTTGACGCAGCAAGCCGGCGAACCGGTCGCGTCGGGCGGAATCTTGCCGAGCATCGTGTTGATCGACGGCGGCAAGGGCCAGGTCGAAATCGCGCGCCAGGTGTTCGCGGAGTTGGGGCTGGACACCGGCATGCTGGTCGGCGTCGCGAAGGGCGAGGGGCGCAAGGTCGGCCTCGAAACCCTGATTTTCGCCGACGGCCGCGCGCCGCTCGAACTCGGCAAGGAAAGCGCGGCACTGATGCTGGTCGCGCAGATCCGCGACGAAGCGCACCGCTTCGCCATCACCGGAATGCGCGCGAAGCGCGGCAAGACGCGCCAGACGTCGCGGCTCGAAGAACTCGAAGGCGTGGGCGCGAAACGGCGTCAGCGGCTGCTGGCGCGCTTTGGAGGATTGCGCGGCGTGGTCGCGGCGAGCGTCGAGGATCTGGCGAGCGTCGAGGGCATTTCGCAGGCGCTCGCCGAGCAGATCTACCGGCAATTGCACTGATTCGCTGCGCGCGCTGGATGGCGTCGTTCGACTGGAAAGTGGCTGCGAAGTGGCTGCGAAGTGGCTACGAAGTGGCTACGTCTTGCGAAACGCGCGCGGACGCCGCCCGCGAGCCTGGCGCCGATTCCCGGCGCCGACGCCTCGCTTCCGGGCCGCTTTGCTTGTGGCAGGCACGGTGACACGGCACAATTGCAACTCTCCCGTCAGACGCTGCGCCTGCCCATGCCGTTCAATTTCCCGATTTTCCTGACCTGGCTGCGGATCGTTCTGATTCCGCTCGTCGTCGGCGTGTTTTATTTGCCCGACATGATGATGAGCCCCGCGCACCGCAATCTCGCGGCGGCGACCATCTTCGTGCTGGCCGCGCTGACCGACTGGTTCGACGGCTACCTCGCGCGCAAGTGGAATCAGACGTCGGCGTTTGGCGCGTTTCTCGATCCGGTCGCCGACAAGCTGATGGTGACCGCCGCGTTGCTCGTGCTCGTGCAGCTCGCGCGAATCGACTCGGCGATTGCGCTCGTGATCGTCGGGCGGGAGATCGCCATTTCGGCGCTGCGCGAATGGATGGCGCAGATCGGCGCGTCGAAGAGCGTCGCCGTGAATTCGCTCGGCAAGTTCAAGACCGCTTGCCAGATGGTCGCGATTCCGATGCTGCTGTTCAACGGCGTGTTGCCGTTCGGCGGCGGCGTGGCGATCGACACGCGCACGTGGGGTCTGTGGCTCATCTATCTCGCCGCCTTCCTGACCATCTGGTCGATGCTCTATTACATGAAGCTCGCGTGGCCGCAAATTCGCGAGCGGGGCGGGGCCGTCTGAGTGCGTTCGCTCGCTTGCATGGCGGTTGCATGTCGGTCGCATGCCGGCGACAGACGGAGAGACACGGCCACGTCGTGAGTGAAATCTGTTCAGTTAAAGAGATTCGCTAAAGGGGTTGACACGTTTCAGTCGTTTCTCCATAATCTCGTTTCTCCGATGCACGCGGTTTCAAACATCGGGTGCAGTAGAGCGTAGTACGCAGCAGTAAGCAGTCAATACGCGGGAGTAGCTCAGTTGGTAGAGCGCAACCTTGCCAAGGTTGAGGTCGCGAGTTCGAGCCTCGTCTCCCGCTCCAGATTTTTGAAGCAGCGCGTTGTAGGTTTGGCGAATTAAGTTTTGCGAAGTAAGAGTGCAAGGCGTTGCGAAGCAGTGCAATGCGGGAGTAGCTCAGTTGGTAGAGCGCAACCTTGCCAAGGTTGAGGTCGCGAGTTCGAGCCTCGTCTCCCGCTCCATACATCAGGGGAAGCAACGCTTCCCTTTTTGTTTGGTGGACTTGAAGCTTGTCCACGAGACAAATCAGCGAATCTGCAGCTAGATTCCGATCCGCTTGCGGCGCGATAGCAAAGCGGTTATGCAGCGGCCTGCAAAGCCGTTTAGGCCGGTTCGACTCCGGCTCGCGCCTCCAGTAGTTGAAGTGCAGAAAAGCCCCGCCATGTCGGGGCTTTTCTTTTTGCGCGTTCACAATCTCTTTGCCTTGCGTGTCGATTGCGATGCGCATCGCCGGCTACGCGACACGCGCACCATCTGGCGCACAATGCGGGTTTCGTCCTCGTCATCAACGCGCATGTATCTACACATCCCCGGCACTAACGTGCGCCTGCTTGGCTCCATGCATCTCTTTCCCGCGTCGAGCCGCAGAACGCCGCCCTGGATCGAAGAAGCCTATGACTGGGCCGAAACGCTGGTCTTCGAATCCGATCCGCCGACGATCCTGCCGTTCCTGAAAGCCGATGTCGAAGGCGGCGCACAAGTTCTGCAATCGCTCGTTCCCGCCGACGCCTGGACTCGTCTGCAAGCCGCCTGGCCCACGGAAGGTCCGTTGGCGCCGCTCGCGGATCTTCGTCCGTGGGCCACGCTGATCGTTGCGCCGACACTTTTCCAGCAGCTTGTCGACGGCGTCGAGCCGCGCATGCTGCGGTGGGCGAATGCGCATGGCAAACCGTATCGGTATCTGGAGACGGCGAGCGAGGTCGCCGACGCGCTCGAGTCCATTCCGCTCGACACCGTCGCCGCCGCGCTCTCACTGCTGATGTCCGATACCGGCGAGCCGCAGCGCACGCTCGAGCGCATGCATGCTGCATGGCTCGAAGGCGATCTGCCGGCCGTGGCTCGCATCGCCGATGAATCGCCGATCTTCACGTTGCCCGCGATCCGTCACGCGATTCTCGATGCGCGCAATCGTCTGTGGGCGCAGCGCGTGCGCGACCTGTTGCCGCAAGCGCAACGAACCCTGGTGGTGGTCGGCGCGCTGCATCTATGCGGGCCGGGCAACCTTGTCGAATGCCTCGGGCGGCCCGCACAACCTATACTCGACGACGAGTAACGACGACGAGTAGGCCGACGAGCAACGACGACGAGCAACGACGACGAGTCACGACGACGAGTCACGACGACGAGTCACGACGACGCTTCCGGGAACTTGTCCAGATGCGCAAAATCGCACGATTGACACAGCCCGGATTGCCCACATTGCCACTGCCTCGCGCAAGATGGTCTCAGGGGACACGCCATGCATACACCACCGATTCCCAGCAACGAAAGCACGCGGCTCGACACGCTACGCGCACTGCATATTCTCGACACGCCGCCCGAAGAGCGCTTCGACCGCCTCACCCGGCTTGCGAAGCGTCTGTTCGGCGTGCCGATCGCGCTCGTCAGTCTCGTGGACGCGAACCGGCAATGGTTCAAGTCGTGTATCGGTTTGACAGCGAGCGAGACTTCGCGCGACGTCTCTTTCTGCGCGCATGCGATCCTCGACGATGACATCCTGGCCGTGCCTGACACGCTCGCCGACGAGCGCTTCCACGACAATCCGCTCGTGACCGAGGCGCCGAATATTCGCTTCTATGCCGGCTGTCCGCTGACCGTGCCAAACGGCAGCAGGCTCGGCACGCTATGCCTGATCGACGTGAAGCCGCGCGAGCTCGACGACGAAGAGCGCGAACTGCTGCGCGATCTCGCACGCATGGCCGAACAGGAGCTCGCGGCCGTGCAGCTTGCCACGCTGGACGACCTGACGCTGCTGTCTAACCGGCGTGGTTTTTCCGCGCTCGCGCAGCATGCGCTGAATGTCTGCAAGCGGCTCGACAGGCCGGCGTCGCTGCTGTTCTTCGATCTCAACGATTTCAAGCAGATCAACGACACGTTCGGTCACGCGGAAGGCGATCACGCGCTGAAGACTTTTGCCGACGTACTGCGCGGCACGCTCCGCGAGAGCGACGTGATCGGGCGGCTGGGCGGCGACGAGTTCGTCGTCCTGCTCAGCGACACGGACGCCGCCGCCACGCAGGAAGTGACCGAGCGGCTCACGCATTCACTCGATGAGCGCAATGCGCAGGCGCAGCGCGGTTACAGCATTCGCTTCAGCGTGGGCCAGATCGAGTACGACGCGGCGCGGCACGGTTCCATCGCCGAATTGCTGTCCGCTGCCGATGCCGCGATGTACAGCCACAAACAGGCGTCGAAGGCGCGGGCCGCGCGCGAGGCGTGAGTATCTTCGATGGGTTGCGCTTCGTTGTCATTGGTTGCACACCGCCGCGCGCGGCATAATTGCGCGGTCGCCGCTCTAATGCGGTCATCACGCCGCACCCTCGAACGGCGCACCTTTTTCTTTTAGCAAAGCTCTCATGACTGAACCGCAGCACACTGCCGCCGCCCGCGTCGCGGCACTCGGCTGGCGCTGGAAAGCGTTCGACGAACTGACGAGCGCGGAGGTCTACGCGATGCTCGCCGCGCGTAGCGCTGTCTTCGTGATCGAGCAGAACTGCCTGTATGGCGATATCGACGGACTCGATCTCGACGCGTGGCACCTGCTCGCGTTCGGCCCGGCTGCGGATGCGTCCGGGCAAGCGCTCACGGGCGCCGCGCGGCCGCCGCTCGCCGGCTATCTGCGCGTGCTTCTTCCCGACGCCGACGACGCCGATATTCGCATCGGCCGGGTGCTGACGACCGCGGCATTTCGCGGCATCGGTCTTGGCAACGCGATGCTGGATCGCGCGATCGCGCATATTCGCAAGCAGTGGCCCGGCACGCCGATTCGCCTGCATGCGCAGGCCCATCTGCAAGGTTTCTATGGCGCGTTTGGTTTTGAGCCGGTGTCCGAGATTCACGAGGAAGACGGCATTCCGCACGTGTGGATGCGTTCGGCGTGATGGAGACTCCGCTGCGATGAGCGCACGCCCGAGCGGCGTGGGATAAGTAAGACCGCGCAAGCCGCGAGCAAGGCGCAGCCGTGCGTTAGCCGCGCATCAGCAGCAAAGCCGACCACGGCAGCGCATCATAGCCCCGCCTCAACGCTGCCCCGCGTCGCTCGTCGAAGCCGCCTTCGCGGTGAGTGTGCCGCCCGTCGGCCTGCTCGCATTAGCCACCACCACCGCACGCCGTTCCCCACGCACGCGTCCGCGAGCCGACAGACGCATCCAGTGGCGCAACGCCAGCAGCGCACCTATCACGCTCATCATCGAGCCGGGGATCCACAGCAGCAGCCCGCCGATCTGTTGATCGCGCATCGGGCTAAGCCAGGTGAACGCGCGGCCGCAGATCGAATAGATCGGATACAGCTCGCGCGGCGTGAAGAAGATGAATGCGCCGAGGACGATCTGCGGCGGAATCGCGGCGATCACCACCAGCACGCGCTTGCCGGGCGACAAACGCGCGGGCGGCGCCGGACGCGGATCGAGCACGAGCCACCAGAACAGCAGGCCGTCGATCACCATGCTCCAGTTCATCACGCGATAAAGCCGCCAGTCGAGCATCGCGACAAAATGAATCGGCGACATCAGCCAGAAGTAGATCAGCCCGACGAACAACGTCACCGCGACGACCGGATGCATCACCACGTCGATCAGCTTGCGCACGAACGGCATCGCGAGCGCGGGCCGCACGAAACGCTGGCGCCAGCCGAACGGAATGCCGGCGCGCAATGCCGCGCCCGGATACGACAGCGCGATAAAGAACGGTCCGAGATGATGCAGCACCAGATGCTGCGCGCGATGCATGAAAAACTCATGCTCGAAGAAATAGTCGAGCCGCGTGTGCAACGCGACGTACAACGCCACGAGCCCGAACCAGAAGGAAATGCGCCGCGCCACCGACACCTTCGCCTTGCGCGCGCCGCGCACGAACAGGACGGCGGGCAGCAGCAGAGCGACGACGACCGTCGGCGAAAATTCCCAGGGATCGAGCCAGTACAGCAGGTCCATTGCCGCGAATCGCTCCGCTTACTTCGTTTGCGCGGGCGACTTGACCGCGAAGGGCGTGTCGAGCGTCGCGCCGTCGGAGAACTTCAGCTTCAGGTGCACGGTGTCGCCCGGCGCGATCTTGTGCTTCGCGTCTTCGAGCATCACGTGATAGCCGCCGGGCGCGATCGCTACCTGTCCGTGCGCGGGCACCGTGAGCTTGTCGACCATCACCATCTTCTGCGACGAACCGTTCGAGACCGTTTGATGCAGCATCGCGTCGCCGTAATCGCTGCTCGAAATATCGACGAGATCGAGCGGCTTGTCGCCCGCATTGACGAGCGTCACGTAGCCGGCCGCCGGCAGATTGTTCGGCAGCCAGCGCACCCATGCGTCTTTGGCGGTGATCGCTTGCGCGCCGGCGGCGTGGGCGGCGCTCGCGAAGGCGAGCGAAAGGGCGAGGGCGCCGGCAAGAGCGGACAGCGTTCTGGTTTTACGGATGACGTGCGTCACGTGGTTGATCTGGGTCATGGCTGAAGGTCAGGAGCGTTGATCGACGATGCGTCGCAAGTCTTGGGCGATCGCATCGGGCGTGTCGTTGTCGGTCGCGAGCAGGCGCGCGCGGCCTTCTGCGTCGAATACATAGACGGCGGAACTGTGCGTGACTTCGTAGCTGCCGTTTGGGTCGCGCTTTTCCATCTGATAAGCAACGCGGTAGCGCTTCGCGAGCGACTCGATCTGCCGGTCGGTGCCGGTCAGCCCTTCGGCATGCTTCGAGTCGAATGCGCCGACATAGTCGTGCAGGGCTTGCGGTGTGTCGCGCGCCGGATCGACGGTGACGAACAGGATGCGCACCTTCTGCGCGTCGGGGCCGAGTTTGTCGAGCACCTGCATCAGCCGTCCCATCGTTTCGGGGCAGACGTCCGGGCAATGCGTGTAGCCGAAATAGACGAGCGATGTGCGGCCTTTGAACGACGCGCCCGTGACGGGCCGGCCGTCGTCGCCCGTCAGCGAGAAATCGAGGTCGGGCAAATGGCCGCTCACGTTCGTCAAATGCCACGGCTCCGCGCGATTGGTGCAACCGGCAAGCGCGATCACGGCGACGAGCGCGCAGGCTTTGGCCGTCGACATCGATGCGTGCGCGAGTCCGGCGCGAAGCGATGACGCGTGAGCAGGTTGCAGCCGTCGCAGTGAGATGATCGGGAACAAAGCAGGTATCAATGACTCGATTGTAGAGCGGCGCATTGCCGCCGCGCGCCCCGCGCTAGCTCGCACCCGGGCGTGCGTGCGTTGAGGCGGACGGTTCGCGATCATGGACAAAAATCGTCGTAACGCCAAAGTCTCGTGTGGCTGCGACTGTATCGCAAAATGACGGAAGGCGTCGCTCGCAGCCCACGGGCGCACGGCTTGCGAGGCAATTTGACGCACATGGCTGAAAGCGCGCTGAAGCCGGATCGTTTCCGTTTTGAATGCAATTCGACTGGGCGCGGCATGATCGCGCCGCCGCACCTTGCGTTCGCGCTTGCCGCGCGGCCTGGTTTCTCGAAAAATTGATGGATGCGCGGTAAGATGCGCACACTTTTCCGGCTGCACAAGGCCGAAAGGCAAATTAACCCGATGCAAGCACTTCCGGCTTTCCTGTCTCCGAGCGAGACCGCGTTTTTCTTCGATTTCGACGGCACGCTCGTCGAACTCGCGCCCACGCCGGATGGCGTGCAGGTGCAACCTCGCGTGATTGAACTGCTTGGCGAACTGCGACGTTTGACGAACGGTGCGGTCGCCGTGGTGTCGGGCCGCGGTATCGACAGCATCGACGCTTTTCTCGGCATGCCCGATCTGCCGATTGCCGGTTTGCACGGCGCCGAGCGGCGCGACGCAAACGGCGACACTCAGCGCATCGGCTTTCACGACGAGCGGCTGTTGCGCATGGAGCAGGTGCTCGCCGAAGTCGTCAACGCGAACCCCGGCATGCTGCTCGAAATCAAGGGCGCGGCGCTCGCGCTGCACTATCGCAACGCGCCCGATCGCGAGACCGCTGCGCGCGAGGCGACGGAGCGGCTGGTCGCGGATTACCCGAACTCGTATGTGCTGCAGCCGGGCAAGATGGTCTACGAAATCAAGCCGAAGGATGTCGACAAAGGCCGCGCGCTGCGTGCGTTCCTCGATGAGCCGCCGTTTGTCGGACGCAAGCCGCTTTTTGCCGGCGACGATTTGACCGACGAAAAAGGCTTCGCGGTCGTCAACGAACGCAACGGACTGTCGATCAAGGTCGGCACGGGCGACACGACGGCACAAGCGCGCGTGGAGTCGGTGACCGCGCTGCTCGACTGGCTCGCGACAGTGGTCGCGGCCGCGCGTGGCGCATGACGCTCGCATCGCCCGCGCTGCAACGCATACAACGCGCACGACATAGCGCGACAACAACGTATTACATCGGGGACAGCGCTTCATGAGCCGACTGATTATCGTTTCGAACCGGGTCGCGCCGATCTCGGAGGGCGGCCCGGCGGCAGGCGGTCTCGCGGTCGCGCGTATACGACGCGCTCAAGGAAACGGGCGGCATGTGGTTCGGCTGGAGCGGCGAGGTGCTGAGTTCGGGCCAGCCGCAGATCAAGCTCGAAGAGCGCGGTCCGGTGACCTTCGCGACCATCGCGCTGATGCGGCGCGATTACGACCAGTACTACCGCGGCTTCTCGAACGCCACGCTGTGGCCGGCTTTCCACTATCGGGCCGATCTGGTGCAATACGACCGGCACGATTTCGGCGGCTACTGCCGCGTGAATGCCTGGCTCGCCCAACAACTCGTGCCGCTCTTGCGCGACGACGACGTCATCTGGGTCCACGACTATCACCTGATCCCGTTTGCCGAGGCGTTGCGCGCCGCGGGCGTGAAGAACCGCATCGGCTTTTTCCTGCACATTCCGTTTCCCGCTTCGCAAGTGCTGCTCGCCGTGCCGCCGCATCGCGAACTGGTGCAAGCGCTGTGTTCGTTCGATCTGCTCGGTTTCCAGACGGCGCCGGATTTGCGCGCGTTCTGCGATTACATCGTCAACGAGGCGAACGGCACCGTCGACGCGTCGTCCGACGGCCCGCTCTCGATTCATGCGTTCGGCCGCACGCTGCGCGCCGCCGCTTACCCGATCGGCGTCTATCCGGACGAGATCGCCGAACTCGCGAAAGCGGGCGAGCGCGGCAAGCCGGTGCGCACGATGAAAGCGACGCTGCATTCGCGCAAGCTCATCATGAGCGTCGATCGCCTCGATTATTCGAAGGGACTCGTCGAGAGGTTCCGCGCCTTCGAGCGTCTGCTGGAACACGCGGCGGCGCAGCGCAACAAGGTGTCGTTCCTGCAGATCGCGCCGCCCACGCGCGCCGACATGCACGCGTATCAGGACATCCGTCTGCAACTGGAAGGGGAGTCGGGCCGCATCAACGGACGTTTCGCCGAACTCGACTGGACGCCGATTCTCTACATCCACAAACAATATGAGCGCTCGGTGCTTGCCGCGCTGTTTCGCACCGCGCACGTCGGCTACGTGACGCCTCTGCGCGACGGCATGAACCTCGTCGCGAAGGAATACGTATCGGCGCAGGACCCGGAGAATCCGGGCGTGCTCGTGCTGTCGCGCTTTGCCGGCGCCGCGCAGGAACTGGACGGCGCGCTGATCGTGAATCCTGTCGATATCGACGGCATGGCGGACGCGCTCGCGACGGGGCTCGAGATGCCGCTCGCGGAGCGCCAGGCGCGTCATCGCGACATGATGGCGCAACTGCGCGAGAACAATGTCTCGGTGTGGCGCGACAACTTCATGCGCGATTTGCAGAGCGCCAATGGTGCAGCACGCACCGCAAGCGCACGGCCGCGCGCCCGAGTGGGGAAAAAAACCGCGCGCGAGATTGTGGCGAGCTAGCGGCGGGGCGCGACGCGCAGCGCTCGCAATGACGATGCGGTAGCGAGCTCGTAAAGCCAGCGCAGAAAGCAGAAAAGCCGCTTTTCAAGCGGCTTTTCTGCTGCTGAGTGACTGCGCTTAATGCGATGTGGCGCAATGCGGCGCGCGCCTCAGATCACATGCTGTTCATCGACCTTCTTGCCGCCCACATGCAGCGTCGTGCCTTTGCCGTATTGCTTCGAAAGCAGATCGCGATAGAGGCCGGGGCGCTGGCGCAGCTCTTCGGGACTGCCGTCGTCGATGACCTTGCCCGCGCTCATCACGATGATGCGGTCGAAGTTATGCAGCGTCGACAGGCGGTGCGCGATCGCGATCACCGTGCGGCCGACCATCAGCCGGTCGAGCGCCTTCTGGATCGCTTCTTCCGATGCGCTGTCCAGCGCCGAGGTGGCTTCGTCGAGCAGCAGGATCGGCGCGTTCTTCAGGATCGCGCGTGCGATCGCGATGCGCTGACGCTGTCCGCCGGACAGCTTCACGCCGCGGTCGCCGACGATCGTGTCGAAACCTTCCGGCATCGCCTCGATGAAGTCCGTGCAGCGCGCCTCGCGCGCCGCCGCCAGCACTTCGTCGCGGCTCGCTTCGGGGCGGCCATAGGCAATGTTCTCGTACACCGTGCGATGGAACAGCGAAATATCCTGCGGCACGAGCGCGATGGTGTGGCGCAGGCTGTCTTGCGTGATCGTGGCGATGTCCTGTCCGTCGATCTTGATCGCGCCGCCTTGCGTCTCGTAGAAACGCTGGAGCAGGGCGAGCACCGTCGACTTGCCCGCGCCCGACTTGCCGATCAGCCCGACACGCTGACCCGGTTCGATATGCAGATCGAAATGATCGAGGATCGGCCGGCGGCGCGGATACGCGAACGTCACGCTTTCGAAGTCGACGCGCCCGCCTTGCGGCACGAGTTCGGTGGCGCCGTCGCGATCGGGCATGCCGTGCGGCTCGAGCAGCGTGCGCACGGCTTCGGCGAGTCGCGCGACGTGCTGCGTGACGTCCACCAGTGCGACCGCGAGGTCGCGCGTGCCGTGCAGAATCGTGAAGCCGAGCGAGCTGACGAGCACGATGTCGCCCGAAGTCGCCTTGCCTTGGTCCCACAGCAACAGCGCCCAGCCGAGCAGACCCGCCGACAGCAGCGCGGTGATCACCGCGTGCAGCAGGCGCAGCTTCTCGAGATACAGCAGGCTCTGCTGACGCGCGTCCATCTCGGCCTTGACCGTCGCGCCGAAACGCTGCTGCTCGCGAAACGTCATGCCGAACGCGCGCACGAGGCCCATGTTGCTGATGACGTCGACGAGCTCGCCGTCCACCGAGGCCGCTCTAGTCGCGAAATGGTGATGGCGCACCGAGCCGCGGCCGGCGAGCTTGTACAGCACCACCGACAGAATCGCCGAGCACAGCATCAGGCCGCCCGCCATCAGCGGGTTGACCGCGATGATCATGAAGATCGCGCCGAGCACGGCGATGCACGGCGGCAGGACGTTCCACGCCGTGGTGTTTTCGGCGGTGTAGACGGCGTTCGAGGTCGCGGTGATCCGGCTTGCCAGCATGCCGGGCTGCTTCTCGGCGTAGTAGGTCGGCGAATGTCCGCTCAGATACTGGAAGAGGTCGCGCCGCAAGTCGCCGGTCACGGCGACGAACGTATGCGCCGCGACCCAGCCGCCGACCCGCCACAGCAGGTTATCCGCCGCGATCAGTCCGACGAGGATCGCGAACGCGCCCCACAGCGGCCCGGGATGATGCCGGCCGGTGCCGAGCACGTCGATAAGATGTTTGATCGCGTACTGCGAAGCGAGCGCACAGCCCACGGCCGCTACCACGCTGCACAGCACGATCGTATGAGCGAGCGGATGGCGGCGGATAAAACGGAAAAGGAACGCAAGCGGCCTGTGCGCATAGCTCGCGAGCTTTGCGTTTTCGGCGTTGCGCTGGGCGATGGTCAAATGTTCCAATTGATCGAGAGGTCGGTGTGGTTCGGAGGTGTGCATGCAAGCCATGGGCCACGCGAAAAAGCATCGCGGCGAAGCCAATGCTTCGCATTGTAAACATGCAAAGACGATTGCGCCCTGTGTATCCGGGCTTTTGGCGCGATTGATGTCGCGATGGACGTCCGCGATCTACCTCTTGCTCGACTGACTGCGGCGGCAGTGGTTCACGCGGATCGCGGAATATTTCGGGATATAATTACAAATTGCATTCAGCCCGGCGCTGAATTCTCTTCAACGGGTGCCGGTACGCTTGTGCAAGAACTTACAAAGCACGACCGTCGAGCCGGGGCAAGCATGCACGACGGCACAGCAGCAAGCCAGTCGTTACTGTAGAACTGCCTTGCAAAACAAGGGTTTGCAAAGTGTATCCCTGCTGTAACAAAGTAAAGTCTTTGAAATGTTGTGGTGCAGCGAGAATCCCGGCATCGATAATGCATGCGCTGTAGGCCCTGCCGAAATTTCTGACAGTTTGTCAACGTCGGGCACGTCTGTGCGTTTACCGCACAGGCATGGACGGCGATCGTCGTCCGGGCTATTTAAACTGAAGCGATCCTTCGCAGGCTATCTCGAGAGAATAGGCCCGCGCCGGCGTGTCCGGCCCGACTGCCCTGGCGAGCAAGCGAGTCGCTTTTACCAAACGCAGTACTTTTGCCGGTTTTTTACGAGGAGTTCTTCATATGCGAATCGCTCAAATCGCTCCGTTGCACGAGGCGGTTCCTCCCAAGCTGTACGGTGGTACGGAACGTGTGGTGTCTTATCTGACCGAAGCGCTGGTCGAGCAGGGCCACGACGTCACGCTCTTTGCGAGCGGCGATTCGCAAACCTCGGCAAAGCTCGAAGCGTTCTGGCCGCAAGCACTGCGCCTTGACCCGACCATCCGCGACGTGATGGCGCCGCACATGCTGCTGCTCGAAGAAGTGCGCCGCCGCGCGGAAGAATTCGACGTGCTGCATTTCCACATCGACTATTACCCGTTCTCGCTGTTCGCGCGCCAGCCGGTGCCGTTCGTGACCACGCTGCACGGCCGTCTCGATCTGCCGGAACTTCAGCCGATCTTCAACACGTTCAATGACGTGCCGGTCGTCTCGATCTCGGACAACCAGCGCATTCCGCTGCCGCAGGCAAACTGGCTGCAAACCGTCTATCACGGTCTGCCGGAAAACGTGCTCACGCCGATCAAGAACGTCGAGCCCGGCTACCTCGCATTCCTCGGCCGCGTTTCGCCGGAGAAGGGTCTCGACCGTGCGATCCGCATCGCCGGCCAGGCAGGCATGAAGCTCAAGGTCGCGGCCAAGATCGACAAGGCCGATCGTGCCTATTACGAAGAAGTGATCAAGCCGCTGATGGCGCTCCCGCACGTCGAATACATCGGCGAAATCGGCGAAGCCGAAAAGCGTGAGTTCCTCGGCAACGCGCATGCACTGGTGTTCCCGATCGACTGGCCGGAGCCCTTCGGTCTCGTGATGATCGAAGCAATGGCTTGCGGTACGCCGGTGATCGCGTTTAACCGCGGTTCGGTGCCGGAAGTGATCGACAACGGCGTGTCGGGCTTCGTCGTCGAAGACGAAATCAGCGCGGTCGCGGCGGTCAAGCGTCTGCACACGCTGTCGCGCCAAACGGTGCGCAAGTCGTTCGAAGCGCGTTTCTCGTCGAAGGTGATGGCGCAGAACTACGTCGCGACGTACGAAGAACTGCTGCGTCGCAAGCACCGCACGGTGCTGCGCGAAGTCAACGCAAACTAAAACGCTAGACCGGAAGCTGCCGGTCGAAGCAAACCGGTTCGGCGGATCAAGCGTGTTACAGCGCTTCGCCGGCCACCCGCAACGCCCCGCGTGCCACGCGCTCGCGGGGCGTTGTTGCATGCGCGCCGCGTTTTTTCGCGTTTCGCGATGCAAAGCGGGTGTTTCGCGACCGCCGCAGCAGCCGCCTTTCGTAATATCCCTATAATGGCCGTGCCGCAAATTTGGCTGCGGCGCCGCCGACGACAGGAGGATGCCTTGGCGAGAACGAAAGAGACGCGAGCGAATGCCGCGCCCGGCGCCGGAACGATTTTCGCGCTGCGCGCCATCGGTCTCGTGCTTCTCGCCCGCTGGCTGTTTTCCATGTCGGCGATGGATCTGACGACGTCGCTATCGGCGATGGCGTCCTCGCCGTGGGCGTGCGTCAACCTCGTCTTCCTGTTCCTGCTGATCTTCTTGCCGGGCGCGCGCGCCGTGGCCGAGCGTCCGTTCCATCCGCTGCCGCAATGGCTGCGGCAAGCGCTGCGTCTCTTTGCGTTCCTCGGGTTTCTGTTTGCGGTCTGGGTAGTCAGCGCGTTTGCGATGAGCGCCGGCTGGCGCCGCGCCGCGCAAACCGTGGCTGCGACCAACGGCTGGCTGCTGGTCGCACCGGCGCTCTACGCGGCGGTCCTGTGGATCTGCCGGCCGCGGCCGCTGTGGCGCACCAACATCGCCGCGCGACGCTTTGCGATCGGACGCTATGCGGTCTCGCTCGACCCGCTGACACGCACGGTGAGCGTGTGGGCCGAGCGTCGCAAGGTGGGGCAGTACGACGCGCGCGAGCTCTCGGTGCGCTGGGCCGACGGTGCGGGCACGCGGTCTGCGGCGCCGCCCACGCCGGTGATCGCGCTGCATGCCGCGGGCGATGCGGTGACGTCGTCTGCGCCGCGCGCGAGCGGCGCGCCGTCGCTTGCGCGTGCTGCGTTTGGCCGTCGTCCGAAAATCGAATTGCTGTGGGATTCGCCTGCGGCCGCGGGTCATAACCGGCAGACCGTGTTTCGCGCCGCGTTGACGACCGAAGGCGATCGCGTCGCGGCACGCGCGCTCGACAGCACGTTGCGGCAAGTCTGAATGTGAAGCGCGCTGTGTGCCGTCGCTCACATGCCATGACGGACGAGCGCGTTGTAAAGTAAGCCGTGGTCGATAATGAAACCAGGACGCCGCCCGCGCTTGACGGCGGGCGAGCGATAACAACGATGTGCCGTGTCGTTAGCAGGAGTCGCTATGCTGGTTCGCTGGTTACTTGCCGCTCTTCATCTGCTTGCTTATGGCTTCGCGCTTGCGTCGATCCTGCGGCGCACGTGGTCGCTGCGTCGCGCGGCGGTGCCGGCCGCGCTGCGCTCCGTGTTCCGGGCCGACACGCGGTGGGGCCTGTCCGCGCTGGTGCTGATCGTGACGGGGCTGATGCGCGTTTTCGGTTCTTACGAGAAGGGCGCCGACTACTATCTCCACGAGCCGCTCTTTCACCTCAAGATGACGCTGCTCGTCATCATCATCCTGCTTGAAGTTCCGTCGATGCTCGCCTTGATGCGCTGGCGCGCGTCGATACGAAAGGGCGAGGCGCCGGACCTGCACAACGCACGCCGCTACGCACACCTGAGCGTGATTCAGACGGTCTTGCTCGTGCTGATGGTGTTCGCCGCAACCGGCATGGCGCGCGGCATCGGCTTGCCTGCGGGCGCGGTGTAAGCCGGCGGCGCGTCAACGGAATAGGCCTTGAATAAAGGCATTTCCGTGTGACGCGCGTCATCGTCGGCGTTCTTACTTGCCGACCAGCAGGCTCGAATCGTCGGTCGCCGAACTGCGCATGCGCGCCGTTTCCTGGCGGACGGCGACGGCCGGTTCGCTCAAGCCTTTGATCAACTCCAGCGCCTGCCGCTCGAAGAGCCGCCGGTACAGGCCGTTCTCGAGACCGATCAGCGTTTCGTGGCTGCCTTCTTCGATCACCTTGCCCTTGTCGAGCACGAGCAACCGGTCGAGTGCGCGCACGGTCGACAGGCGGTGCGCGACCACGAGCGTCGTGCGGCCGAGCATCAGCCGCTCCATCGCCTGCTGGATCAGCACTTCGCTTTCGCTGTCGAGGCTCGATGTCGCTTCGTCGAGAATCAGAATGCGAGCATCGGCGAGAAACGCGCGCGCGATTGCCACACGCTGACGCTCGCCGCCCGACAGCTTGATGCCGCGCTCGCCGACCAGCGTGTCGTAACCGCCGGGCAACGCGCTGATGAAGTCGTGCGCGTTCGCAAGCCGCGCGGCTCGCTCGATGTCGGCGCGACTCGCGTCCGGACGCGCATAGGCGATGTTCTCCGCCAGCGAGCGGTGAAACAGCACCGGCTCCTGCTGCACGATCGCAATCTGGCTGCGCAATGACGCCTGCCTGACCTGCGCGATGTCCTGACCGTCGATCGTGATGCGGCCTTCCGAAACGTCGTAAAGGCGCTGGATCAGCTTGATAAAGGTCGTCTTGCCCGAGCCCGAATGGCCGACCAGCCCGACGCGTTCGCCAGGCGCAATGCGCACGGAGAAGTCGCGGTACAGCGGCGTGGCGTTCGCCCCATAGTGGAAGGTGACGTGCTCGAAGCGGATCTCGCCTTTGCCAATCGCGATCGGACCGGCGCCCGGCCGATCTTCGATACCGAGCGGCTGGCGCTCCAGCGACACGAGTTCTTCCATGTCGTTGACGGAGCGCTGCAAGTTCCGGATGTGCATGCCCACGTCGCGCAAATACCCTTGCAGCATGAAGAACATCGTCAGCGCGAACGTGATGTCGCCGACGCTCGCCTCGCCGCGCAGCCACAGCACCAGAGCGGCGCCGAGGATGGCCGTCTGGATCGCCACCAGCATCGCGCCCTGCACGCCGCCGTTGATCGTGCCGCGGATCCACGTGCGCCGCGTGCGTTCGCGCCATTTGCCGATCACGCGCGCAAGCAGCACTTCTTCGCGCTCTTCCGCGCCGAAGGCCTTGACCACGCCGTTGCAGCTCACCGCGTCCGCGAGCGCGCCGCCCATGCGCGTGTCCCACGCATTGGCGAGGCGCGCGGCGGGCGCGACATAGCCGAGCGACAGCGCGACCGTTACCGTGATGTAGATCAGCGAGCCGATGCCGACCACCGCGCCCATCATCGGCCAGCGCCAGCCGAGCAGCAGCGTCGCGCCAACCAGCATGATCAGCGACGGAAACAGCGCGATCAGCAACGTGTCGTTCAGCAGGTCGAGCGCCCACATGCCGCGCGTGATTTTGCGCACGGTGGAGCCCGCGAAGCTGTTCGCATGCCAGTCGGTCGAAAACCGCTGCACGCGATGAAACGCGTTGGCGGCGATCTCGCTCATCATCTTCAGCGTCAGCTTGATGATGTTGAAGTACATGCCTTGCCGCAGCAAGGTCGCGCCGAGGCCGAGCGCGCCGAGCACGCAAAACGCCGTGACCGCCGCGTGCCAGGCGCTGCCGCGCGCGGCCGGGCCCGACGCGATGGCGTCGACGAGGTGGCCGGCGAACATCGGCGTCAGCACGTCCGCCACTGCGGAGAGCATGACGAGCGCTGCAATGACGACGATGCGCCAAGGCTGTTTCGCCCAGTGAATGAAGGTGAAGCCGAGGACATCCTTAAAGGCTTGTCCGCGAAAGTCGAGTTTTTTTCCGGTCATTTTTCGACAACCCGGGCGCGCATGGCGCAACGGGGTTCCAGTCAAAAGCAGGATGAAGAGATAGTCGAAGCACGCGGTTAAACCGCAATGAAGCTGCGGCAATGAAACTGCGGGCAACAAGCCTGCGGAGCGAGCGGTGGACTATCTGGAATTGCGCGGCGCGCCTTGTCGGGCGGCACCGCGGATGGCGACAGGTCAGTGACCCGTCAGCGGCGACTCAGGAAACAACTGAGAGGCAAACGCGAGCGCCGCGGGACCATGTCAGGGACGGCCATATGCACTGCAAACATGTGACGCCTCCCTGTGGTCAATGAGGTGGAGAAAGTAGACGGGGCGAATGCCCGAACACCGACTATATCAGCGCTGTTTTGCCGTCGCAATCGACGAGGTTTCGGTGTTGACGGCGCGGCTGATTAGGGAGCCGCAAAACCGGATGCCAATACAACGACAAGACAGCAACGACAAGACAGCGCGCCAAAACGGAAAAGGGCTCACGCATTTCTACGTGAGCCCTTTGTCTTCGGTGATCGACGCACCAAGAATCTGGTGGGTAGTACTGGGATCGAACCAGTGACCCCTGCCGTGTGAAGGCAGTGCTCTACCGCTGAGCTAACCACCCGAAGAGATCGAGATTATGTCAGGGATTTTTGGCTTCGTCCAGCACTTTTTAAGCGGCTTGCTCATCCGACACGGCCGACACCGGTGCAGGTTCGAGACGCCACACGCTCGTGCCTTTGATCGCCTTGTCGAGGCCGTCGAGAACTTCCTGATGCGCGGCGAGCTCGTCGTCGCTGGCCGCGATCACCACGAGATCCAGCGATTCGATCGCCACGCGCGGCGCATGCGCTTCGCCGCCGGCGTGCGATTCGCCGAGCATGTCGATGACGAGGCTTTCCTGGCCGCGCGTCATCGCAAGATAAACCTCGGCGAGCAGTTCCGAGTCGAGCAGCGCGCCGTGCAGCGTGCGGTGCGCGTTGCTGATGCCGAAGCGATCGCAGAGCGCGTCGAGCGAATTGCGCTTGCCGGGGAACATCTGCTTGGCGCGCGCGAGCGTGTCGATGATCTCGCCGCAATACTTGCTCACGGGCGGCAGGCCGAGCAACGCGAATTCGGCGTCGAGAAAGCCGATGTCGAACGGCGCGTTGTGAATGATCAGGTCCGCGCCCTGGATAAAGTCGCGAATCTGGTCGGCGATGTCGGCGAACTTCGGCTTGTCGCTGAGGAATTCGGTGGTCAGGCCGTGGACCGCCAGTGCGCCGGGATCGCTGTCGCGTTCAGGATTGATATAGAAATGCAGGTTGTTGCCGGTGAGCCGCCGGTTTACCAGTTCGACGCAGCCCAGCTCGAGGATGCGGTCGCCGGTGCGGGCGTTGAGGCCCGTCGTTTCGGTATCGAGGATCAGTTGACGCATATCGGTTTTAGCTTTGCCTCAGAAGTTGCAGCCGCAAACAAGCAGCAAAAGAACGCGCGGGCCGGCGGCTTGGCGTCATAGTTCCGCGAGCGACGCGACGCCGCGGTTGGCGAGCTGATCGGCGCGCTCGTTCTCCGGGTGCCCGTTATGGCCGCGCACCCAGCGCCATTCGATTTCATGCTGCGCGACGAGCGCATCGAGCCGCTTCCACAGATCCGCGTTCTTGACCGGCTGCTTCGCCGCCGTGACCCAGCCTTTCTTTTTCCAGCCGTGAATCCACTCGCTGATGCCTTTCTGCACGTACTGCGAATCGGTGTGCACGACGGCCTTGCACGGACGCTTGAGCGCTTCGAGCGCGGAAATCACGCCCATCAGCTCCATGCGGTTGTTGGTCGTATTCGCTTCGCCGCCGAACAGCTCTTTTTCCTGATCGCCGAAGCGCAAAAGCGCGCCCCAGCCGCCGGGGCCGGGATTGCCCTTGCAGGCGCCGTCCGTATAAATGTCGATGATGTTCGCTGTCATTGAGTGTGGTTGCGTGTATTCGGTGTGGCGGCGGGCGCGAGGCCCGCGGCGAGGACGGGTTTCTTCACCTTCAGCGGTCCGACGAGGCGCATGCCGCGCACGCGCTTGATCGCCTTGATCATGTAGGTCGCGCCGAAAATCGGCCACCAGCGGTCGCCGGCGGCTTCCATGAAGCCGTAGCGCGAGAGCCACTGGTCGCTGTCGAGCGGCGGACGATAGCAGCCGAAGCGCCCGCGTTCAAGGTCGAATCCGAGCAGCTTGATCCAGTCCTTAAGACGCGTGAAGGCGATCAGATCGACGGCGGCGGGCACGAACGGCCGGCCGGTCATCTTGCCGACCGATTGCCGCGCGCCCCAGAGCGACAACGAGTTGAAGCCGAGAATGATCAGTTGGCCTTCCGGCATCAGCACGCGTTCGGCTTCGCGCAGCAGGCGGTGCGGGTCGCTCGTAAATTCGAGCGTGTGCGGCATCACGATCAGGTCGACGCTCTGCGCCTCGAACGGCAGATCGAGCAGATCGCACCAGACGGCACTGCGCCCCGTTGGCGAAGGCAGCGGCGCAAACGCGCCGCGCGCCGGGCCGTGCGTCGCCCCGTGCGTCGGGTTGCCCGCTCCGTTGCCGGCGTGCGCGTCCGCGCGCGGAAAGCTGTAGGGCGCGCTCGCGCCGCTGGCGGCATCCAGCACCAGTCCGCGGCAAGGCATGCGATTTTCGCGCAAGGCGTCGAGCTGCGGCAGGCCGAGTTGCAGCGCGTGGTAGCCGAACACGTCCGACACCACACGGTCGAGCTGGGTCTGTTCCCAGTCGAGCACGTAACGGCCAGGCGGCGAATCCGTCCAGGCGGGCCAGTCTATAATCGCTCGGTCAGTCATATCAAAGAATGCGTCGCCTATGAATGCGCTCGAGTACGTACCGGTCCCGGCGTTTGAAGACAATTACATCTGGGTCGTTTCCGACGGACACCACGCGGTAGTCGTCGATCCGGGCGAGGCCGCTCCGGTTCGCGCCTATCTGGCCAAACGCGGGTGGCGTCTGAGCGCTATTTTACTCACGCACCATCATCAAGACCACGTCGGCGGGGTGGCCGATCTGCTGAACGGCCAGGACGTTCCCGTCTACGGGCCCGCCGGTGAAGCGATCGAGCGTGTCACGCAGCGTCTTGAAAATGGCGATCGGGTGACGATTGCCGGGCCCGCGCTCGAGCTGAGCGTGCTGGACGTGCCAGGTCATACGAGCGGCCACATCGCCTATTTTCAGGCGGCTGATCCCGGCGGCACGCCTCATGTGTTTTGCGGCGATACGCTGTTCGCTTGCGGATGCGGCCGGCTGTTCGAAGGCACGCCGCAGCAGATGCTGGCGTCGCTCGACTCGCTCGCCGCGTTGCCCGGCGAAACGCAAGTGCACTGCGCGCACGAATATACGCTCTCCAACATCCGCTTCGCGCTCGCCTGCGAGCCGGGCAATGCCGACTTGCAAGCCTGGCGGGACCAGGCGGCCGACTTGCGAGCCCGCAATCTGCCGACGCTGCCCACCACGATCGCCCACGAACGCGCGGTGAATCCTTTCCTGCGGGCCGGCAATCCCGCCGTCCAGGCAGCCCTGCAAGAGCAGTTGCACGAGAAAGTATCGGACCGGCTGGCAGCGTTCACGCTGATGCGCGAATGGAAGAACCGCTTCCGGTGACCGGGTCGGCCCTGGGGTCTTCCTCAAGCGAAGAATCGGAAGAATTCGCCAAGCCTTAGATTTGCTTGATTTTTTCGTCAATTTCCAATTGACGTAGACGTTAGGGTTTCGTACTATCGGCTGCAAATTCCAGCCCTTGTGGAAGCCGAGACGTTCATGCGATTTATCTTTAGTGCGTTGCTGGTCCTGACGCTCGCCGCCTGCGCGAGCCAGGGACCAACGACGGTCAGCCCCACCACCGCAACAAATCCCGCCAGTCAGCAAGCCGTAGCAGACGCACTTCGCAAGACAGCCACCGCCAAGGAAACCATCAACGTCGACAAAGGCTCAGTCACGCAGTTGACGAGCGCGGACGCCGACTTGTGGGGCCGTATTCGCCGTGGTTTCCAGATGCCCGACCTGCAGACCGACCTGGTCGACATGCAGGTCAACTGGTATGCGCAGCGTCCCGATTACGTGCAGCGCATGACCGAGCGCTCGCAGAAGTACCTGTACCACATCGTCGAGGAGCTCGAGGCGCGTCATATGCCGACCGAGCTCGCGCTGCTGCCGTTCATCGAATCGGCGTACAGCCCGCAGGCGTTGTCGGTCGCGAAGGCGGCCGGCATGTGGCAGTTCATGCCGGGCACCGGCCGCACCTACAACCTCAAGCAGAACATGTGGCAAGACGAGCGCCGCGACGTGCTGGCGTCGACCAGCGCCGCGCTCGACTATCTGTCGCGTCTGCATGACATGTTCGGCGACTGGCAGCTCGCGCTCGCGGCGTACAACTGGGGCGAGGGCAACGTGCAGCGCGCCATCGCGCGTAACGAAGCGGCGGGCTTGCCGACCGACTATCTGAGCCTGCGCATGCCCAACGAAACGCGCAACTATGTACCGAAGCTGCAGGCCGTCAAGAACATCGTGATGAACCCGCAGATGTACGGGCTCGCGCTGCCGTCCATTCCGAATCACCCGTATTTCGTGACCGTCACCACGTCGCACGATATCGACGTGGACATGGCCGCCAAGCTCGCCAATCTGCCGCTCGACGAATTCCGCTCGCTGAACCCGTCGTTCAGGAAGCCGGTCATTCTCGGCGCGACGCAGCCGCAAATCCTGCTGCCGTTCGACAATGCGAGCGCGTTCGAGCGCAATCTGAAAACGTACTCAGGTTCGCTGTCGTCGTGGACCACGTACACGGTCACCGAGCGTTCGGCGCCCGCGGCGATTGCGCAAAAAATCGGTGTCGACGCCGACACGCTGATGGAAGTGAACAAGATTCCGGTCGGCATGCGTCTTAAGCCGGGCTCCACGATTGTCGTGCCGCGCGGTTCGGACGACGACGAGGACATCAGCGCGGACGTCGCGGAAAGCGCCGTGCTCGCGATGGAGCCGGACGTCCCCGACACGCGCAAGATGCTGATCCGCGTGCGCCGCAATCAGTCGATGGCGGCTATCGCGCTGCGCTACGGCGTGTCCGTCGGCCAGTTGAAGGCGTGGAACCGCACGCATCGCGACAGCGTCTCACGCGGCCAGGTCGTCGTGCTGCACGTGCCGGTCGGGCGGGCAGTCCCGAGCGAACCGGGGCCGGAGCGCATCGCGACCGACGTCGAAGGTGGCGGGGTCCAGAAGATCGGCACGCGCGTCGGCGGCTCGAAGCGCGAAGCGCGCAGCGAGAGGACGAAAGGGCGCGGACATTCGGCGGCGGTGGTGAAGGTGTCCGAGCCGGTGACGAAGGGCGGCAAATCGAAAGCGTCCGCGGCGCCTGCCGGCAAGGTGACGAAGGTATCGGCTTCCACCTCCAGCAAGAGCAGCAAAAGCACGAAGAAGAGCAACTGATGCAGGTTAATGCTGGTTGATGCGCCGATCGGGCTTCTGATCGACGCAGAACCTGCCGCGCTCCGACATGAAATGAGTTTTCGACGCCGTCGCCCTGTGGTGACGGCGTTTTTCATTGTGCGCCGTACGACAGTTGGTGCTTGCCTACCGGCCGGGGCGTGCCGCTGCCGTCGGGCGCCAGGCACGACGATGCGCGAATCTTTCCTCCGAGATTTCGATCCCGCCGCCGGGCGTCTTGACGCTATCCCGAAACGGCCGCTGCGCATAAGCTTGGCAACCGCGCGAGCCGCTCGCAGCAAGGCTTTGACCCGCCGGACCAGCACCGCCACGCCCCCGCCCAGCCATCTCGGATTTGGAGAGAACGGCGGTTTCCGGCTATAATTCCAAGGTTTGAGCTTATCAACCCGCACCCTAGCGCCTACCTCTCCCATACCGTTCATCCGCCGCGCGCCACAGGCGTAGCAAGAAGGGCCCGCACCTCGCCGATCCGTCCACACAATGGACCCATCGTGCGCCCCTTGCGACGTCAACGGCAGTACGCGAGCGAGTCTGCGCGCGCATCCCGTGATGCTGTTCGCTGCGGCTCGCAAACCGGATAGGCAGGTCGGCAACAGGGTGTTCCCCCAAGGAGTCTCCCGTGTTGCCGTCATTTTCTCCCGCTCTGCTCGCGCTCGCCGACGGCACGGTCTTTCGTGGTTATTCGATCGGCGCCCCCGGGCATACCATCGGCGAAGTCGTGTTCAACACGGCTATCACCGGCTATCAGGAAATCCTGACTGACCCGAGCTACGCGCGCCAGATCGTCACCCTCACGTATCCGCACATCGGCAATGTCGGCGTCAACGCCGAAGACGTCGAAGCGACGAAAGTCCATGCCGCCGGGCTGATCATTCGCGATCTGCCGGTCCTCGCGTCGAACTTCCGCATGGAGCGCACGCTCAGCCAGTATCTGCAGGACGAAGGCGTGGTCGCCATCGCCGGCCTCGACACCCGCAAGCTGACCCGCGTTCTGCGCGACAAGGGCGCGCAGAACGGCGCGATTCTCGCCGGTTCGGACGACGAAGCAAAGGCCATCGAACTCGCGCGTTCGTTCCCGGGCCTCTCGGGCATGGACCTCGCGAAGGTCGTGTCGACGAAGGAAACCTACGAGTGGACGCAAACCGAATGGCGTCTCGGCAGCGGCTACGGCAAGCAGAACGCGCCGAAGTACCGCGTCGTCGCGTTCGATTACGGCGTCAAGTACAACATCCTTCGCATGCTGGCCGAGCGCGGTTGCCACGTCACCGTGCTGCCGGCGCAAGCCACCGCGGCTGACGCGCTAGCGCTCAATCCGGACGGCATCTTCCTGTCGAACGGCCCCGGCGACCCGGAGCCGTGCGACTACGCGATCAAGGCAACCAAAGAGCTGATCGAGCGCGGCATTCCGACCTTCGGCATCTGCCTCGGCCATCAGATCATGGGCCTCGCGCTCGGCGCGAAAACCGTGAAGATGAAGACCGGTCACCACGGCGCGAATCATCCGGTGAAAGACCTGGAAGACGGCCGCGTGGTCATCACGTCGCAGAACCACGGTTTTGCTGTCGATGCGAACACGCTGCCCGCCAATGCCCGCGTCACGCATGTGTCGCTCTTCGACGGCACGCTGCAAGGCTTCGCGCTCTCCGACAAGCCGGCTTTCTGCTTCCAGGGGCATCCGGAAGCGTCGCCGGGCCCGCATGACATCGCGTATCTGTTCGACCGCTTTACCGGGTTGATGGACGCGAAGAAGGCCGGCAAGACCGCGGCGGCTTAAGAACGCACGCCGCGGCAAGCCCGGCGGCAAGCCCGGAATCAGGCAGCCAGAAGCAAAGCGCGCGCAACGCCCACGCGGCGCGCGCCGACGGAAAGAATTCAGGAATACATTAGCGAGAGCGTTATGCCCAAGCGGACAGACATCAAGAGCATTCTCATTATCGGCGCGGGTCCGATCATCATCGGTCAGGCGTGCGAGTTCGATTACTCGGGCGCGCAGGCATGCAAGGCGCTGCGTGAGGAAGGCTACAAGGTCATCCTCGTCAACAGCAATCCGGCGACGATCATGACCGACCCGAACACGGCCGACGTGACCTACATCGAGCCGATTACGTGGGAAGTGGTTGAGCGCATCATCGCGAAGGAGCGCCCGGACGCAATCTTGCCGACCATGGGCGGCCAGACCGCGCTGAACTGCGCGCTCGATCTCCACGCGCATGGCGTGCTGACCAAGTACAACGTCGAGCTGATCGGCGCGTCGCCGGAAGCCATCGACAAGGCGGAAGACCGCCAGAAATTCAAAGACGCGATGACGAAGATCGGCCTCGGTTCGGCCAAGTCGGGCACCGCGCATTCGATGGAAGAAGCGCTGGCGGTGCAAGCGGACATCGCGGCACAAACCGGCAGCGGTGGCTATCCGGTCGTGATCCGTCCGTCGTTCACGCTCGGCGGCTCGGGCGGCGGCATCGCGTACAACCGCGAAGAGTTCGAAGAGATCTGCAAGCGCGGCCTCGATCTGTCGCCCACGCGCGAGTTGCTGATCGAAGAATCGCTGCTCGGCTGGAAAGAGTACGAGATGGAAGTGGTCCGCGACAAGAAGGACAACTGCATCATCGTCTGCTCGATCGAAAATCTGGACCCGATGGGCATCCACACCGGCGACTCGATCACCGTCGCGCCGGCGCAAACGCTCACCGACAAGGAATATCAGGTGCTGCGTAACGCGTCGCTCGCGGTGCTGCGCGAGATCGGCGTGGACACGGGCGGCTCGAACGTGCAGTTCTCGATCAATCCGAAAGACGGCCGGATGATCGTGATCGAAATGAACCCGCGCGTGTCGCGTTCGTCGGCATTGGCGTCGAAGGCCACCGGCTTCCCGATCGCCAAGGTCGCGGCCAAGCTGGCAGTCGGCTACACGCTCGACGAGCTCAAGAACGAAATCACCGGCGGCCAGACGCCGGCATCGTTCGAACCGACTATCGACTACGTCGTCACCAAGATTCCGCGCTTTGCGTTCGAGAAATTCCGCGAAGCCGATTCGCGCCTGACCACGCAAATGAAGTCGGTCGGCGAAGTCATGGCGATTGGCCGCACCTTCCAGGAATCGTTCCAGAAGGCGCTGCGCGGTCTTGAAGTCGGCGTCGACGGTCTGGACGAAAAGACCACGAACCGCGACGAGATCATCCGCGAAATCGGCGAAGCCGGCCCGGATCGTATCTGGTACGTGGGCGACGCATTCCGGATCGGCATGACGGCGCAAGAAATTTTCGAAGAGACGTCGATCGACCCGTGGTTCCTCGCGCAGATCGAACAGGTCGTGCTGAAGGAAAAGGCGCTGGCCGGCCGCACGCTCGCGAGCCTTTCGAAGGAAGAGCTCAAGTATCTGAAGCAGAGCGGCTTCTCCGACCGGCGTCTCGCGAAGCTCGTCGGCGCGAAGCCGGCGGAAGTGCGCGCGCGCCGCATCGAGTTGAATGTGCGTCCGGTGTACAAGCGCGTCGACACGTGCGCGGCGGAGTTCGCGACGAAAACCGCGTACATGTACTCGACCTACGAGGAAGAGTGCGAAGCGAACCCGACGAACAACAAGAAGATCATGGTGCTGGGCGGCGGCCCGAACCGGATCGGCCAGGGCATCGAGTTCGACTACTGCTGCGTGCACGCCGCGCTCGCCATGCGCGAAGACGGCTACGAAACGATCATGGTCAACTGCAACCCTGAAACCGTTTCGACCGACTACGACACGTCCGACCGTCTGTACTTCGAATCGCTCACGCTCGAAGACGTGCTCGAAATCGTCGACAAGGAAAAGCCGGTCGGCGTGATCGTGCAATACGGCGGCCAGACGCCGCTGAAGCTCGCGCTCGACCTTGAAGCGAACGGAGTGCCGATCATCGGCACGTCGCCGGACATGATCGACGCAGCCGAAGACCGCGAGCGTTTCCAGAAGCTGCTGCAAGACCTCGGCCTGCGTCAGCCGCCGAACCGCACCGCGCGCGCCGAAGACGAAGCGCTGAAGCTCGCCGACGAAATCGGCTATCCGCTCGTCGTGCGTCCGTCGTACGTGCTGGGCGGCCGCGCGATGGAAATCGTCCACGAGCCGCGCGATCTCGAGCGCTACATGCGCGAGGCCGTGAAGGTATCGAACGATTCGCCGGTGCTGCTCGACCGCTTCCTGAACGACGCGATCGAATGCGACGTGGACTGCATTTCGGACGGCGAGGCGGTGTTCATCGGCGGCGTGATGGAGCACATCGAACAGGCGGGCGTGCACTCGGGCGACTCGGCTTGCTCGCTGCCGCCGTACTCGCTGTCGAAGGAAACCGTGGCTGAGCTCAAGCGCCAGACCGGCGCGATGGCGAAGGCGCTGAACGTGATCGGTCTGATGAACGTGCAGTTCGCGATTCAGCAAGTGCCGCAGGCGGACGGCTCGAAAGAAGACGTCATCTACGTGCTGGAAGTGAATCCGCGCGCCTCGCGCACAGTGCCGTACGTGTCGAAGGCGACCAGCCTGCCGCTCGCCAAGATCGCGGCGCGCGCAATGGTCGGCCAGAAGCTCGCGCAGCAAGGCGTGACGAAGGAAATCGAGCCGCCGTACTTCAGCGTGAAGGAAGCGGTGTTCCCGTTCGTCAAGTTCCCGGCAGTCGATCCGGTGCTCGGACCCGAAATGCGTTCGACCGGCGAAGTGATGGGCGTGGGCCGCACGTTCGGCGAAGCGCTCTTCAAGTCGCAGCTCGCGGCGGGCTCGCGTCTGCCGGAGTCGGGCACGGTGCTGCTGACGGTGATGGACGCCGACAAGCCGAAGGCCGTCGAAGTCGCGCGCATGCTGCACGAACTCGGTTATCCGATCGTCGCCACCAAGGGCACGGCAGCCGCGATCGAAGCGGCCGGCGTGCCGGTGAAGGTCGTCAACAAGGTGAAGGACGGCCGTCCGCACATCGTCGACATGATCAAGAACGGCGAGATCGCGCTGGTCTTCACGACCGTCGACGAAACGCGCGCGGCGATTGCCGATTCGCGTTCCATCCGCATGAGCGCGCAGGCCAACAAGGTCACGTACTACACGACGATGTCGGGCGCGCGCGCGGCGGTCGAAGGCTTGCGCTACCTGAAGGACCTGGAAGTCTATGATTTACAAGGTTTGCACGCTCGCCTAAACTAAGGCTTCGAATACCTGTCCAGGATGTAAGTGCCGCGGTTAAGCGGCGTTTCGCAGGTGCTGTGGTCCGGGTTTTCCCCCGGCCGCCGGCTCCCGCGAAATGCACTTAACCGCGGTGATTTTTTTTACGGCCGTTTTTTGTTCCAAAGCGCTCCCATCTGCCGCTTTAGCGCCAGATCCCAAAAAGGGCCGGGAGGGTTTGGAGCGGCCCGGCGTTTTTTCGAGAGTTGTTTATGAGCACTATTCCATTGACCAAGCGCGGCGCAGACATGCTGCGCGACGAATTGCAGCGGCTGAAATCGGTCGAGCGTCCCGCCGTGATCAACTCGATCGCGGAAGCGCGCGCGCAGGGCGATCTGTCCGAAAACGCGGAATACGATGCCGCGAAAGAGAAGCAGGGCTTCATCGAAGGCCGCATCGCCGAAATCGAATCGAAGCTGGCGGGCGCGCAGGTGATCGACCCGTCGCAAGTGGAGGCGGACGGCCGCGTGGTGTTCGGCGCGACCGTCGAACTGGAAGACCTGGACTCGGGCGCATCGGTCAAATATCAGATCGTCGGCGACGACGAAGCGGACATCGACCACGGCCTCATCTCCATCAGCTCGCCGATTGCGCGCGCGCTGATCGGCAAGTCCGAAGGCGATGTCGCGTCCGTGCAGGCGCCAGGCGGCGTGCGCGAGTACGAAATCATCGCGGTCAGCTACGTTTGAAGGCGACTCCGGTGTCACTGATGCCGCATCGAATCTTTCGTCTGCTGACGGTCGTGTGGGTCGGCAGTCTGCTGACTATCGGCTATGCAGTCGCGCCGGTGCTGTTCACGTCGCTGGACCGGTCGACGGCGGGCGCGGTGGCGGCGCAACTGTTTCGCATCGAAGGTGTGCTTGGCGCGGTCTGCGGCATTTTGCTGCTCGGTCTCGCCAACGTGGTGATCCGGCGCGGCGGCAACGCATACCGGCGCTTGCGCTGGCTGGTGGCCGGCATGCTGGTCTGTGTGCTGGTCGGTTATTTCGCGTTGCAGCCCTTCATGAACGCGATGCGCGTGGCCGCGCTGGAAGCCGGCACGGACATCGCGCATTCCGCCTATGCGGCACGCTTCGGCATGCTGCACGGCGTCTCGAGCGTGTTCTACCTGATCGAAAGCCTGCTGGGCATTGTGCTCGTGTGGAAATTGCCCGTGGGCACGGGAGCCGGCGCCGCGCAGCAGGGCGCTCGCGACGATGTGTCCGGAAAAGTAGCGGGCTAGGAAGGCTGGCGGTTGCGGCAGGCGCCGCACGCAACGCAGGCAAGGTGCGGCTCGCGCCGCACCGTTGATCCGCCTGCCTGTTTCAATCGATTATTTCGACTGCTTATTTCGACTGATGCGCGCGCTTCGCGCTGGTTTGCCGCTTCTTCGCGCGCTTGATGTTGCCGCCTTGCGTGACGCGCTCGTTGCCGCGTACCAGCACGGCTTTCGCCTTCGGCTTGCGCATGGGCACTTCGCTCGGCTTCACGACCTTGACGACGCGCGGCGCGCGGCCCTTGCCGGGGTTGGCTTCGACGGCGGCTTCGCGGGCGCTCGGCAGTGCGCCGCGTTTGCCTTTTACCGCGGGTTGTGCGGCGGCTTCGGGCTTCCAGATGACCAGCAGCTTGCCGATATGCTGGATCGGCGCGGCGTTCAGCTTGTCGCAGATCTGTTCGTAGATCGCGATGCGCTCTTCGCGTTCGTCGCCGAACACGCGGATCTTGATCAGCTGATGAGCGGCGAGGTGAACCTTGATCTCGGCGAGCACGGCGTCGGTCAAACCTTCGGCGCCGACGAGCACGACCGGTTTGAGCGCATGTGCCTGGGAGCGCAACTCGGCGCGTTGGTCGGAAGAGACTTTGAGGGCGGGCATGTGAAGTGGGAGACTCGACTAAAATGGCGGCACCTGCGCTCCCCAGTCCGTCTTTCGGCGAATTGGAGCGGAACACGATTGGGACACTGCGGCAGGCGGCGCGTCAGGACAACAGAATCGCGGATAACTGCCAGTTTTCTGGCGGGAGCCGCGCGAATTAACCGCGTATTATCCGCTAAAGCGTGACATGACGCAGCAAGAGTTCAACGTTTAATGGCAAAAAACAAGTTTAATACGGCGTGGCTGCACGACCACATCAACGATCCCTACGTGAAAATGGCGCAGCGGGAAGGCTATCGCGCCCGCGCCGCCTACAAGCTGAAGGAAATCGATGAGCAGGACAAGCTGATCCGGCCGGGGCAGGTCATCGTCGATCTCGGTTCGACGCCGGGCAGCTGGAGCCAGTACGCGCGCAACAAACTGGCGAAAGGGTCGCAGCGCGACGCGGAACGTCAGGGCGGGATCGACGGCACGATCATCGCGCTCGATCTTCTGCCGATGGAACCGGTCGCCGACGTCCACTTCATTCAGGGCGACTTCCGCGAGGAAGCCGTGCTCGGCCAACTGGAAGAATTAGTCGGAGAGCGGCAAGTCGATCTTGTAATTTCGGATATGGCGCCCAACCTGTCGGGAGTGGCATTGGCGGATGCGGCGCGAATCGAGCATTTGTGCGATCTCGCGCTGGAATTTTCGCAAAATCACCTGAAACCGGATGGAGCCCTTTTAGTCAAATGCTTTCACGGCAGCGGTTACAGCCAGATTGTCGAAAAGTTCAAGCGCCAGTTCAAGGTGGTGGCTGCCCGCAAGCCCAAGGCTTCGCGGGACAAGTCGTCGGAAACGTTTATTTTGGGTAAGCATCTGAAAAGGCCCGCGTAGGGCGCCGCGTAGTCCCCGCCATGCTATTTCTGTGGTAGCGAAACCTTATGGCAGGGGTCTGCGGACTGGATTAGAATGCTTTCGTGGTGCCGCAAGGCAAATGTAGGCGCCCGTCTAAGTGAAGGAGTGGTGCTTTGAACAACAATATGTTTTCGAAGGCAGCAGTGTGGCTGGTTATCGCACTGGTGCTATTTACGGTGTTCAAGCAGTTCGACAAGCCCCGTGTCCAGGAAGGCGTTTCCTATTCGCAGTTCATGGACGACGCGAAGAACGGCAAAGTCAAGAACGTCATTGTCCAGGGGCGGAACCTCACGGTCACTCCAGCAGACGGCCAGAAGTACCAGATCGTGTCGCCGGGCGACATCTGGATGGTCGGCGATCTGATGAAGTACGGCGTTCAGGTAAGCGGCAAGGCTGACGACGAACCCAATGCGCTGGTTTCCGCGCTGTATTACCTCGGGCCGACGATCCTCATTATCGGTTTCTGGTTCTACATGATGCGACAGATGCAGGGAGGCGGGAAAGGCGGCGCCTTCTCGTTCGGCAAGTCGCGCGCGCGTCTGATCGACGAAAACAACAACGCAATCAATTTCACCGACGTCGCCGGTTGCGACGAAGCGAAGGAAGAAGTCTCCGAACTGGTCGATTTCCTGCGCGACCCGCAGAAGTTTCAGAAACTCGGTGGCCGTATTCCGCGTGGCGTGCTGCTCGTCGGCCCACCGGGAACGGGTAAGACGCTGCTCGCTCGCGCCATCGCGGGCGAAGCGAAGGTGCCGTTCTTCAGCATCTCGGGTTCGGACTTCGTCGAAATGTTCGTCGGCGTCGGCGCGGCTCGTGTGCGCGACATGTTTGAGCAGGCGAAGAAGCACGCACCGTGCATCGTGTTCATCGACGAAATCGACGCGGTCGGCCGTCATCGCGGCGCCGGCATGGGCGGCGGTAACGACGAGCGCGAGCAGACGCTGAATCAGATGCTCGTCGAAATGGACGGCTTCGAGGCGAACTCCGGCGTGATCGTAATCGCCGCAACGAACCGTTCGGACGTGCTCGACAAGGCGCTGCTGCGTCCGGGCCGTTTCGACCGCCAGGTGTACGTCGGTCTGCCGGATATTCGCGGCCGCGAACACATCATGAAGGTTCACCTGCGCAAGGTGCCGATTTCGAACGACGTCGACGCAGCGGTCATCGCGCGCGGCACGCCGGGCTTCTCGGGCGCCGATCTGGCGAACCTCGTGAACGAAGCGGCATTGTTCGCGGCACGCCGCGGCAAGCGCATCGTCGAAATGACGGATTTCGAAGACGCGAAGGACAAGATCTTCATGTGGTCCGGAGCGCAAGTCGGCCGTGATCCGCGAAGAGTCGAAGCGCGCTACCGCGTATCACGAGTCGGGCCACGCAGTCATTGCGAAGCTGCTGCCGAAGGCCGACCCGGTGCACAAGGTCACGATCATTCCGCGTGGCCGGGCATTGGGCGTCACGTGGCAGTTGCCGGAGCACGACAACGAAACGTACTCGAAAGACTATCTGCTTGACCGTCTTGCGATTCTGTTCGGCGGCCGCGTTGCGGAAGAGTTGTTCCTGAACCTGATCAGCACGGGCGCGTCGGACGACTTCAACAAGGCCACGCAAACCGCGCGCGCCATGGTCGCTCGCTTCGGCATGACCGACGCGTTGGGACCGATGGTCTACGTGGACGACGAAAACGACGCCACGCCGTTTGGTCGCGGCTTCACGCGCACCATTTCGGAAGCCACGCAGCAGAAGGTCGACGCGGAAATTCGCCGCGTGCTGGACGAGCAGTACAACCTCGCGAAGCGCCTGCTGGACGAAAACCGCGACAAGGTCGAGGCGATGACCGCCGCGCTGATGGAGTGGGAAACGATCGACGCCGATCAGATCAACGACATCATGGCAGGACGTCCGCCGCGCTCGCCGAAGAGCTCGCCGCCGTCGGCAAGCGACGCGTCGTCGGGCGGCAGCCCCGGTACAGAAGTCAAGCCGGGTAGCGCGACCGCGCCGGCCTGATCGGCTGGCAGTAGAAAGTGCGGGCCGGTGTGTTTCACACCGGCCCGTTTTGCATTTATCCGCCTATTCGACTTCACGCTACGTGTCTACCGCCGCTTTCTCTCCTTCCACCATCCCCGAGCCGTTGCAGTGCGGGCGGTTCAAGCTGAGCTTCGAACGCCCGTTGGTCATGGGCATCCTGAACGTCACGCCCGATTCTTTCTCCGACGGCGGCCAGTACGCGATGCGCGCCGATGCGTTGCGCCAGGCGGAGCGCATGATGCTCGAAGGCGCGGACATCATCGACATTGGCGGCGAATCGACGCGCCCCGGCGCGCCGCCCGTGCCGCTCGACGAAGAACTCGAGCGCGTGATACCGCTTATCGAGCAACTGCGTGGCGCCAACGTGCCGCTCTCGGTCGACACCTACAAGCCCGAAGTGATGCGGCATGCACTGAGCGCGGGCGCCGATCTGATCAACGACATCTGGGGCTTTCGCATGCCCGGTGCCGTGGATGCGGTGCGCGACAGCGACTGCGGCCTGTGCGTGATGCACATGCTGGGCGAGCCGCAGACCATGCAGCTCGGCGAGCCGGCTTACGGCGATGTCGTCGGCGAAGTCAGGCAGTTTCTGGAGGAACGCGTGGCGGTGCTTACGCAGGCGGGCATCGCGCGTGGCCGGATCAGCGTGGACCCCGGTTTTGGTTTCGGCAAGGCCGTGGTCGAGCACAATTACGCGCTGCTCGCGCGGCTCGCGGACACCGCGCCGCGGGCAGAGCCGCCGTATCCGATCCTCGCGGGCATGTCGCGCAAATCGATGATCGGCGCAGTCACGGGACGCGCGGCGCCGGAGCGCGTCGCGGGCAGCATTGCCGCCGCGGTGTTGGCAGCGGAACGCGGCGCCGCAATCTTGCGCGTGCACGACGTCGCACAAACAGTAGACGCATTGAAAGTCTGGGCAGCTCTGCGCGACGCGGCGAATGGCGCCGGCCCGCGCGGATGAGCCCAAAGCAAGGAGGAATATAAAAGATGGCACGTCGTTATTTCGGCACGGACGGTATTCGGGGCAAGGTCGGCGAAGGGCCTATTACGCCGGAATTTGTATTGCGGCTCGGCTATGCAGCGGGCAAGGTGCTCGTCGGCGCGGACCGCTGGGCGCGCACGGGCACGCGGCCCACGGTGCTGATCGGCAAGGACACGCGGGTGTCGGGCTACATGCTCGAGGCCGCGCTCGAGGCGGGTTTCTCGGCGGCCGGTGTCGACGTGATGCTGGCGGGCCCGATGCCGACGCCGGGCATCGCCTATCTGACGCGCGCGCCTGCGGCTCGCGGCCGGCGTCGTGATCAGCGCGTCGCACAATCCGTATTACGACAACGGCATCAAGTTCTTTTCCGCCGACGGCAACAAGCTGCCGGACGACGTCGAATCGCAGATCGAAGAGCACCTCGAGTTGCCGCTCGCCTGCGCGGCGTCGGAACAGCTCGGCAAGGCGCGGCGTCTCGACGACGCAGCGGGCCGCTACATCGAGTTCTGCAAGAGCACGTTTCCGGCCGCGTTCGATCTGCGCGGGCTGAAGCTGGTGGTCGATTGCGCGCACGGCGCCGCGTATGACGTCGCGCCGCACGTGTTCCACGAGCTGGGCGCCGAGGTCATTCCAATCGGCGTCGCGCCGAACGGCTTCAACATTAACGACGGCGTCGGCGCGACCGCGCCCGATGCGCTGGTGCGCGCGGTGCGGGCGAATCACGCGGACCTCGGCATCGCGCTCGACGGCGACGCCGACCGTCTGCAGGTCGTCGACGCGGCAGGGCGCCTCTACAACGGCGACGAACTGCTGTACGTGCTGGTGAAGGACCGCATCGCGACCGACGGCAAAGTGGAAGGCGCGGTCGGAACCTTGATGACCAATATGGCCGTCGAGGTCGCGTTGCAGGCGGCGGGCGTCAAGTTCGTGCGCGCGGCAGTCGGCGACCGCTACGTGCTCGAGCAGTTGCGCGAGCACGGCTGGCAGCTCGGCGCGGAGGGGTCCGGCCACATTCTGTCGCTCGACCGCCATTCGACGGGCGACGGCATCGTCTCCGCGCTTCTCGTGCTCGCCGCGATGAAGCGCAGCGAAAGAACGCTTTCCGAACTGCTCGACGGCGTCACGCTGTTCCCGCAGAAGCTGATCAACGTGCGCATGAAGCCGGACGCCGACTGGAAGGGCAGCGACGCTATCCGGCGCGCGATTGCGAGCGCGGAAGACGCGCTCAATGGCCGCGGGCGCGTGCTGATTCGCGCGTCGGGCACGGAGCCGGTGCTGCGCGTGATGGTCGAGGCGGAGCACGTCGACGACGCGCTGCGCCACGCTGAAGCGATCGCGGCCGCGGTGAAGCAGGCGACGGCGTAAGCGGTCACTCACCTGCGAGCGTGGCGGCTGTGTGTCGCCCTGCTTGTCTGTAGGACCGTGGGCGTTTCCGCCGCAGTTGCCTGACGGAACGCGCCCGCCAAACCGCATATCTGCCCTGGCTTAGGCGCGTCTGCGGATCTTTCTACTCATTCGCGGTCGCCGCGCTCGGCCGGCACGCGTGCATTCGCCCACTGGCGTACCCGGAAGCCCGCAGCCGCCACACCCGCCTCTTTGCCCCGGCGCAAGAGCGCCTTCCAGCCGGACCGTCCCGTCCTGGTCGCATCCGCAAACGTTCGCGCCCCATCTTTTTCGCCTAATCTCTACAAGGCACGGCCAAACCGCCACCAAGCCACCGATCTACCCGCGCAAACGCCTTTCACATTAGTAACCCCACTGTCACACGCGTTTCACGGTTAGTCACGTTACTGTCACAAAGAGACCCTAAGCTTCGCGGTGTTCAGTTATCCGCTCACACCGCTCACACCTTGGAGGTTTCGATGAAATTGATGCAAACCGTGTTCGCTGGCGTCGCTGGCGCGTTCTTCGCGATGGCCGCAAACGCAGCAGACATCACCGGCGCGGGCAGCACCTTCGCAGCACCGATCTACACGAAGTGGGCCGACGCCTATCAGAAGTCCGGCGGCGGCAAGGTTAACTACCAGGGCATCGGCTCGTCGGGCGGCGTGAAGCAGATCATCGCCAAGACGGTCGATTTCGCCGGTTCCGACGCTCCGCTGAAGGACGACGAACTCGCGAAAGACGGCCTGTTCCAGTTCCCGACGGTGGTCGGCGGCGTGGTGCCGGTCGTCAACGTGCCGGGCGTGAAGCCGGCTGAACTGGTGCTGTCGGGCGAAGTGCTGGGTGACATCTATCTGGGCAAGATCAAGAAGTGGAACGATCCGGCGATCGTTGCACTGAACCCGAAGGTCAAGCTGCCCGACACCGACATCGCCGTGGTGCGCCGCGCCGACGGTTCGGGCACGAGCTTCATCTGGACGAACTACCTGTCGAAGGTCAACACGGAATGGAAGTCGAAGGTCGGTGAAGGTTCGACGGTCAACTGGCCGACCGGCACGGGCGGCAAGGGCAACGACGGCGTCGCGGCTTTCGTGCAACGCCTGCCGGGCGCAATCGGTTACGTCGAATGGGCGTACGCGAAGCAGAACCACATGACCTACGTCGCGCTGAAGAATTCGACGGGCACGGTGGTCGAGCCGAAGACGGACACGTTCAAGGCAGCGGCAGCGGGCGCGGACTGGTCGAAGTCGTTCTATCAGATCCTGACGAACGAGCCGGGCAAGAACGCATGGCCGATCGTCGGCGCAACCTTCGTGCTGTTGCACACGACGCAGGAAAAGGCGCCGCAAGGCAGCGAAACGTTGAAGTTCTTCGACTGGGCGTTCAAGAACGGCACGCAGGCCGCGAACGATCTGGACTACATCTCGCTGCCGGAATCGGTCGTGTCGGAAATCAAGACGCAGTGGAAGTCGAAGGTGAAGGACGCTTCGGGCAAGCCGATCGCCGAGTAAGCACCGCCCCCGCAGTAATGGGCAACCGCTTCACGTAACACATTGGCCGTCCTCGCGTGAGGACGGCCAATGGCATTGACCGGCGCCGCTTTCATCGGCCGAACCCGGCGGGCGCCAGCGTCATCAGTGCATGTACGCACCACCTGCATCATCCGCCGCGCGACATACGTCGCATGGCAACTGGAAAAGGTCCATCAGGCTCTTATGTCCGACATCCAATTAGCGTCAGGCGCAACGGGAGCGACGCCGCCAGGCAGCGCCTCGCAGCAGAAAGCGCCCAGCCGCGCCGGCGACGTGATCTTCGGCGGCCTTGCGCGCCTTGCCGCCATCGTTACGCTGTTGCTGCTCGGCGGCATCATTGTGTCGCTCGTCGTCGCCTCCATGCCGTCGATCAGGCAGTTCGGCCTCAGCTTCCTGTGGAACGCCGAATGGGATCCGCCCAGCAAGC
This sequence comes from Paraburkholderia sp. OAS925, assembly GCF_040543975.1. NCBI lineage: Bacteria > Pseudomonadati > Pseudomonadota > Betaproteobacteria > Burkholderiales > Burkholderiaceae > Paraburkholderia > Paraburkholderia sp. OAS925. Next base: position 3,385,955 of record NZ_JBEUNO010000001.1, on the reverse strand, counting down.
AGTTCGGCGCGCTGGTGCCGATCTACGGCACGATCGCCACGTCGATCATTGCACTCATCATCGCGGTGCCTGTGAGCTTCGGCATCGCGCTCTTTCTGACCGAACTCTCGCCCGCGTGGCTGCGCCGGCCGCTCGGCATCGCGATCGAACTGCTGGCCGCGATTCCGTCGATCGTCTACGGCATGTGGGGTCTGCTCGTGTTCGCACCGATCTTCGCGACGTGGTTCGAGAAGCCGCTCGGCGCGGTGCTCGGCGGCATTCCGGTGATCGGCGCGCTGTTCCAGGGCGCGCCCATCGGCATCGGCATTCTGTGCGCCGGCGTGATCCTCGCGATCATGATCATTCCGTACATCGCTTCGGTGATGCGCGACGTCTTCGAAGTCACGCCCGTGCTGCTGAAGGAATCGGCGTACGGCATCGGCTGCACGACGTGGGAAGTGATGTGGAAGATCGTACTGCCCTTCACGAAGAGCGGTGTGATCGGCGGCGTGATGCTCGGCCTCGGCCGCGCGCTCGGCGAAACGATGGCCGTGACCTTCGTGATCGGCAATACGAATCTGCTCGACAACGTGTCGCTCTTTTCGCCGGGCAACAGCATTACGTCGGCGCTCGCCAATGAATTCGCCGAAGCCGATCCGGGCCTGCATACGTCGGCGCTGATGGAGCTCGGCCTCATCCTCTTTGTGATTACCTTTATCGTGCTGGCGATTTCCAAGGTCATGCTGCTGCGTCTCGAGAAAGGGGAGGGCGCGAAATGAGCCGGACCACCTTGAACATGCCGGGTTCGAACGATGCGGCCGCGCTCGAAAAAATGCGCGTGCGTCTGCAAGGACGCCGCCGCCTGCAAAACGCGATCGCGTTGACGCTGTCGCTCGCGGCAATGGCCTTCGGTCTGCTGTGGCTGGTCTGGATTCTGTACACGACGCTGCGCCTCGGCATCGGCGGCTTGTCGATTGAACTGTTCACACAGTCCACGCCGCCGCCGAATACCGATGGCGGCGGTCTCGCCAACGCGATCGTCGGCAGCTTGATGCTGGTTGTGCTCGCAACATTCGTCGGCACGCCGATCGGCATTCTCGCCGGCGTCTATCTTGCGGAATACGGGCAGAAGGGCTGGCTCGCGAGCGTCACGCGCTTCATCAACGACATTCTGTTGTCGGCGCCGTCGATCGTCGTCGGTCTCTTCGTCTATGCGCTCGTCGTGGCGAAGATGGGCCACTTCAGCGGCTGGGCCGGCGTGTTCGCGCTCGCGCTGCTGCAGATTCCGATCGTGATCCGCACCACCGAAAACATGCTGAAACTCGTGCCGAACGCATTGCGTGAAGCGGCGTTCGCACTCGGCACGCCGAAATGGAAGATGGTGCTGTCGATCACGCTGAAGGCGTCGATTGCGGGCATCGTCACCGGCGTGCTGCTCGCTGTTGCACGCATTGCAGGCGAAACCGCGCCGCTGCTTTTCACCGCGTTGTCGAACCAGTTTTTCTCGGCGGATATGAGCCAGCCGGTGGCCAATCTGCCGGTCACGATCTACAAGTTTGCGATGAGTCCGTTCGCGCAGTGGCAATCGCTCGCGTGGGCCGGCGTCTTCCTGATCACGCTCGCGGTGCTCGGACTGAACATCCTCGCGCGCACGATCTTTTCGAACAAGTAAGGGCGGAGTGTAATCCGATGAACATGGCAGAAACTCAACTCAATCCGATCTCGCGCCCCACCGCGCCCGCCGGTTTCGATCCTGCACAAAGCGGCCAGGAGCCGTCGCCGTCGCGTCCGAAGATCGAGGTCAACGACCTGAACTTCTTCTACGGCAAGTATCACGCGCTGAAGAACATCAACCTGCAGATTCCCGAAGGCAAGGTGACCGCGTTCATCGGTCCGTCGGGCTGCGGAAAGTCGACGCTGCTGCGCACCTTCAACAAGATGTACGCGCTGTATCCGGAGCAACGCGCCGAAGGCGAGATCCTGATGGACGGCGAAAACCTGCTGACGTCCAAGCGCGATATTTCGCTGCTGCGCGCGCGCATCGGCATGGTGTTCCAGAAGCCGACGCCGTTCCCGATGTCGATCTACGACAACATCGCGTTCGGCGTGAAGATGTTCGAATCGCTGCCGCGCTCCGAGATGGACGACCGCGTCGAATGGGCGCTCACGAAGGCCGCGCTCTGGAACGAAGTGAAGGACAAGCTCGGCCAGAGCGGCTACGGTTTGTCGGGCGGCCAGCAGCAGCGTTTGTGCATCGCGCGCGGCATTGCGATCCGTCCTGAAGTGCTGCTGCTCGACGAGCCTTGCTCGGCGCTGGACCCGATTTCGACGGGCCGTATCGAAGAACTGATCGCCGAATTGAAGAGCGATTACACGGTCGTGATCGTCACGCACAACATGCAACAGGCGGCCCGCTGTTCGGACTACACTGCCTATATGTACCTGGGCGAACTGATCGAGTTCGGCGACACCGAAAAGATCTTCATCAAGCCGGTCCGTAAAGAAACGGAAGACTACATTACAGGCCGCTTCGGCTAATTCGCCGGGCAAAACAACGGAGTACGACATGTCCGATAAACATTTGTCCAGCCAGTTCGACGCCGACCTGAACCTGGTTTCCTCGAAGGTGCTCGAAATGGGCGGCCTCGTCGAATCGCAGATCGTCAACGCGATGCAGGCGCTCAACGAATTCGACCTCGACATCGCCGAGCAGGTGATCGCCGCCGAAGAGCGTCTGAACAAAATGGAAGTGGAAATCGACGAGGAATGCAGCAACATCATCGCGCGCCGTCAGCCGGCCGCGCGTGACTTGCGTCTGTTGATCGCGATCTCGAAGACCATCACGAACCTCGAGCGCGCCGGCGACGAAGCCGAGAAAATCGCCAAGCGCACCAAGCGTCTGATGGAAGACGGCGCGTCGCGCACCATCAATATCGCCGAGATCAAATTGTCGGGCGAAATGGCGGTGTCGATTCTGCGCCGCGCGCTCGATGCGTTCGCGCGTCTCGACACGGTGGCCGCCGCGCAGATCGTGCGCGACGACAAGGCGATCGACGAAGAATTCCGCGCGTTCGTGCGCAAGCTGATTTCGTACATGACCGAAGATCCGCGTTCCATTTCGGTGGGCCTCGATTTTCTGTTCATTGCGAAGGCGATCGAACGGATCGGCGATCACGCGAAGAACATCGCCGAATTTATTATTTACATCGTGAAGGGCACGGACGTGCGGCACAAGTCGCGCGACGCGCTCGAACGCGAAGCGCTCAGTTAATCCAGAGATAAGGACCAGAGGTGCCGATGCCCAGCAGCATTCTCGTCATTGAAGATGAGCCCGCCATTTCCGAATTGATTTCGGTGAATCTTCAACACGCCGGACACTGCCCGATTCGCGCGTACAACGCGGAACAGGCGCAGAACCTGATCAGCGACGTACTGCCCGACCTCGTGCTGCTCGACTGGATGCTGCCGGGCAAGTCGGGCATTGCGTTCGCGCGCGACCTGCGCAACAACGAACGCACGAAGCACATTCCGATCATCATGCTGACCGCGCGCGGCGACGAGCAGGACAAGGTGCTCGGCCTCGAAATCGGCGCGGACGACTACGTCACCAAACCGTTTTCGCCGAAGGAACTGATGGCGCGCATCAAGGCGGTGCTGCGCCGCCGCGCGCCGCAATTGACCGAAGACGTGGTCGCGATCAACGGGTTAAAACTCGATCCGGCAACGCATCGCGTGGCCGCGCATGCCGAAGGCAGCGAGATCAAGCTCGATCTCGGTCCGACCGAATTCCGTCTGCTGCACTTTTTCATGACGCACCCGGAGCGCGTGCACAGCCGCACGCAACTGCTCGATCAGGTGTGGGGCGATCACGTGTTCGTCGAAGAGCGTACCGTTGACGTGCATATCAAGCGTCTGCGCGCGGCGCTCAAGCCGGCAGGTTGCGATGCTATGATCGAGACGGTCCGCGGCAGCGGCTACCGCCTGGCCAAGAGCGCCTGATCTCAGCTTGATCCTGCGCGATCTCTTGCAGCGGCGGCGCGCACGCCGTTTTCTTCGATCGTTTTAGACCATGAACATCATCTGGGCGCGCTCCGTCGTTTCGATCGTGCTGCTCGCCATCCTGTGCGTGGTGGTCGGCGCATTAGTGAACGTGAAGGCGGCATTGATCCTTGCGGTCGTCATGCTGCTTTTGCAGAGCCTCTTCGGCACTTTCCATAAAGAGCGTTTGTGGCGTTTGCTCGACGCGCCGGTGTACGGCGAAGTGCCGAGCGCCCCCGGCATCTGGGGCGAAATCTACTACCGTTTGCATAAGCTCGCGAAGCGCTGGCATGCGCAGGTGCGCCAGGTCGAGCAGCAGCATTCGCGCTTCATTCAGGCTATTCAGGCGTCGCCGAACGGCGTCGCGATGCTCGACGATCACGATCAGATCGAGTGGTGCAATGCCATTTCCGAAGAACATTTCGGGCTCGACGCGAAGCGCGATTTGCGTCAGCACATCACGCATCTGGTGCGTCAGCCGGACTTCGTGCGCTATCTGAATTCGCATCAGTACGAGCAGATGCTGATCATGCGCGGCATGGGCGAGAAGCGGCAGAACGTGCTGTCCGTGCAGGTGTTTCCTTATGGCGAGAATCGCAAGCTGGTGCTGTCGCAAGACATCACCGAGCTCGAGCGCACCGACGCGATGCGCCGCGATTTCGTCGCCAACGTGTCGCATGAACTGAAGACGCCGCTCACGGTTCTGTCGGGCTTTCTCGAAACGATGCGCGAGCTGCCGTTAAGCGAAGCGGAACGCGCGCGTTATCTGGAACTGATGGAGCAGCAGGCGTCGCGCATGCGCCATATCGTGAACGATCTGCTCGTGCTCGCCAAACTCGAGGGCGACAACAAGCCGCCGAGCGATCAGATGATCGACATGCGCGCGGTGTTGCGGCATCTGCGCGACGACGCCGAGAGCCTGTCGAGCGACCACCACATCATCACATTCGAAGCGGACGAAGGGCTGACCGTGACGGGCGTCGAAACCGAGCTTCTGAGCGCGTTCGGCAATCTCGTGACCAACGCGATTCGCTATACGCCCGACGGCGGCACGATCAGAGTGAGCTGGCAGACGCAAGGCGGCGCCGCAGTGTTCTCGGTGACCGATAGCGGCCTCGGCATTCCGGCCGCGGACATTCCGCGGCTCACGGAGCGCTTTTATCGCGTGGACCGCAGCCGCTCGCGCGACACCGGCGGCACGGGCCTCGGACTCGCGATCGTCAAGCATGTGCTGCAACGGCACGACGCGCAGCTCGACGTGAAAAGCGAGGAAGGGCGGGGCAGTACGTTTAGCGTGAAGTTTCCGTTGTATCGCACGACGCGCCGGCAACCGGCGCATGCATAACAGCGCCCCTGTCAAAGACAAAGCCCGCTAAGGAAGCCCGCTAACCAAGCGGGCTTTTTTTATGCATCAGCGCACCCGCATGTGGCGGGTGCCAACACTCACGAACAGAACTTTGCCAGCAGACTCATCTGCGCGTTGCGCGACGACTTGCCGGGCCGCCGCCGACGATAATGCCCGTCGCTTTGCATGAGCCACGCCGACTGATTGTCGCCGAGAAATGCGGACAGCCCTTCGGCGATCACGCGCCGCTTCAGCCGCCGGTTATTAACCGGGAACGAGACTTCGACGCGGCGGAAGAAGTTGCGATCCATCCAGTCCGCACTCGACAGATACACCTGCTCGCGGCCGTCGTCGTAGAAATAATAGATGCGATGATGTTCGAGAAAGCGCCCGACAATCGAGCGCACCGTGATGTTCTCCGACAAACCCGGCACGCCCGGCTGCAACGAGCATACGCCGCGCACGATCAGATCGATCTTCACGCCCGCCTGCGACGCTTCGTACAACTCCGCGATCACCGTGGGTTCGAGCAACGCGTTCATCTTCGCGACGATGCGCGCCTTCTTGCCCGCACGCGCATGCTCGGCTTCGGCACGAATCGCCTCGACGAGTTTCGGATGCAGTGTGAACGGCGATTGCCACAACTCGTGCAGCTTCAGTTCGCCGCCAATGCCGGTCAGTTGCTGGAATACATGATGCACGTCCTCGCAGATCTTCTGGTCCGCTGTCATCAGGCCGAAGTCGGTATAAAGACGCGCGGTGCGCGGATGATAATTGCCGGTGCCGAGATGCACGTAACGCTTGAGCGTCGTCTTGCCGCCCACCGTCGCGCGCCGCACGATCAGCATCATCTTCGCGTGGCACTTGTGGCCGACCACGCCATAGACCACGTGCGCGCCGACCGCTTCGAGTTGCGAAGCCCAGTTGATATTCGTTTCTTCGTCGAAGCGCGCAAGCAGTTCGACCACGACCGTCACTTCCTTGCCGTTGCGCGCGGCTTGCATGAGCGCGTCCATCAACGGCGAATCGGTGCCCGTGCGGTAGATGGTCTGCTTGATCGCGACCACGTTCGGATCTTTAGCCGCCTGCAACAGCAACTCGAGCACCGGCTGAAAACTCTCATACGGATGATGCAGCAGCACGTCGCCCTGGTCAATCACGTCGAACATGCTCGCGGCATTCGCGATATGCGCGGGAATAGCCGGAATGTGCGGGACGAACTTGAGGTCCGGCCGATCGACCATCTCCGGCAACTGCATCAGACGCACGAGATTAACCGGACCGTCCGCGTAATAACAGTCCTTGTTCGAGAGGCTGCTTTCGTCGAGCAGACGCCGCACGACATGCGCTGGCGTTTCCGCCGATACTTCGAGCCGCACCGCATTGCCCAGATGCCGCGCGGGCAACTCGCCTTGCAGCGCTACGCGCAGATTGGTGATTTCGTCTTCATCGACGAAGAGTTCGCTATTGCGCGTGATGCGAAACTGATTGCAGCTACGCACGACGAGATTCGGAAACAGCTCGCCGACAAAGCGTTGCAGCAGCGAGCTCAGCAGAACGAAACCATGCGGATAGCCCGATAGTTCCTGCGGCATGCGCACCAGCCGCGGCAACGCGCGCGGCGCCTGCACGATGCCCATCATCGCCTGACGGCCGAAGGCGTCCTTGCCTTCCAGTTCGACGACGAAGTTCAGGCTCTTGTTGAGCACGCGCGGAAACGGATGCGCCGGATCGAGGCCGATCGGCGTGAGCACCGGCAGCAGTTCGTCGAAGAAGTAATTGCGCGCCCATTCGGTCTGCGCCTCGTTCCATGCTTCGGTGCCGTGAAAATAGATGCCTTCCGCTTCGAGCGCGGTAAGCACGGTGTCGTGCAACATCGTGTACTGCCGATGCACGAGCTTTTGCGCACGCTCGACCACGAGGTCGTACACATGCTGCAGCGACATGCCGTCCGGCGACAGTGCGCCTGGGTTGTCGCGCATCTGCTCCTGCAATCCGGCCATGCGGACTTCGAAGAATTCGTCGAGATTGCTACTGGTGATGCAGATGAAACGCAGGCGTTCGAGCAAAGGAACGGCGGGGTCGGCAGCTTGCGCCAACACGCGCTCGTTGAAACCCAGAATGCCCAGCTCGCGATTCAATAAGGGGTAGCGGATGGACATCGGCAGCGAGAATGGAATTTCGGGTATAGGGGCGGAAAGACGCTCGGAAATTCTCACAATATGATGACATTGTTATGACATTCTCAATGTTATAAATTCTACGCTGTCTTCCTCGCGTGTCGTCAAGCTGACGCAGTGAGTATGGGACCATGGGGCAACCCCATTTTCGCGAGGTGGACATCGTGAGCTCCGGTACGCTTAGAATGGCGTCTTTGAACAGCGCGGCCGGTCGCAAGGCGCCCGGAGCCTCGGGCGGAGGTTCCGCCTTGCTCACATCCACCGCTGCCGCGCTCGCGCGCATGGAGTCCGCATACCCGATGGTCAATACCCCACAACTCCTTGCCGCCGTCGATCTCGGTTCGAATAGCTTCCGGCTGATCGTCGGCCGCGTCGAGGAAACCGACGCCGGCAGCCAGATCTATCAGGTCGATGCGTTGCGCGAGCCGGTGCGGCTCGCCGCCGGATTGTCGCGCGACAAAATGCTCGACCGCGCGTCGCAGGTGCGCGGCTGGGACGCGCTGAAACGCTTCGGCGAGCGGCTGCGCGACTTTCATCCCGATCACGTGCGCGCCGTCGCAACCAACACGCTGCGCATCGCGAAGAATGCCGGCGAATTCCTCGGCGAGGCGCAAGCGGCGCTCGGCTTCCCGATCGAAGTGATCGCGGGCCGCGAGGAAGCGCGGCTCATTTACGCCGGCGCTGCGCACTCCGTGCCGGCGAGTGCGGGCAAGCGGCTCGTGGTGGATATCGGCGGCGGGTCGACGGAGTTCATCATCGGTTCGCATTACACGCCGATCAAGATGGAGAGCCTGTATATCGGCTGCGTGAGCCATAGCCGCACGTTTTTCCCGGCAGGCAACGTCGACGAATACACGATGCGTCAGGCCGAACTCGCCGCGGGCCGCGAAATCCAGATCATTTCGTCCGAGAATACAAGAAGACCGGTTGGGAGCAGGCCATTGGTTCGTCGGGCACGGCGCGCGCGCTCGCCGAACTGGTCGAGGCAAACGGCTTCAACGATGCAGGTGTCATGCACGGCATTTCGCGCGGCGGCCTGGAGCGCCTGAAGCGCGCGCTGATCAAGGCGGAGAACGTCAACCGGCTGAAGCTCGTCGCGCTGAAGGGCGACCGCATTCCGGTGCTGGCCGGCGGTCTGTCGATCATGATCGCGGTGTTCGACGAACTGGGCGTCGATTACGTCGATACGACGGACGGCGCATTGCGTCTTGGCGTGCTCTACGACCTGCTCGGCCGTTCGCAGCACGAAGACATGCGCACGGTCACCGTCGAAGGCTTCATGCGCCGCTATGGCGTGGATCGCGCGCAGGCGGGGCGCATCGGCGAGCTTGCCGTGCGCTTCTACGATCAGTTCGACGAACCGGACGAAGAACGTCGCGTCGAAAATCGCATGTTCCTCGGCTGGGCGGCGGCGCTGCATGAGATCGGCTTGTCGATCTCGCACAGCGCGTATCACAAGCATTCGGCGTACATCGCGAGCAACGCGGACATGCCCGGCTTTTCGCGCACCGACCAGGCGCGGCTCGCGGCGCTCGTACTCGGTCACGCGGGCAAGCTCGGCAAGCTGTCGCAAACGCGCGAGGTCGAGTGGCCGCTGCTGTTCTGCTTGCGGCTCGCGGCGCTGCTGTGCCGCCGGCGTGCGGATGTCGGTCTGCCCGGCATCTCGGTCGCGCAGGCTAACGGCGGTTATGAAGTGCGTTTGCCCAATGAGTGGGTCGCCAATAATCCGTTGACCGACTACAGCCTGATCCAGGAAGCCGCGGAGTGGGAAAAGGTTGGGATTCCGTATCGAGTGGTTTATACGGACGAGTGACGCATCTGCTTTTCGTTTTGCCAGCCTTTGGCAAAGCAGCTAGCAGATGAAGAAAAGCCCGGTTTTTACCGGGCTTTTCTGTCCATGCGGAGGTTGTGCGCTCAGCGCGGCATGGCATCGCCGAGGAAGTGCCGCGCGTAACGCGCATTGATGTCGGACAGACGGAACAGCGTCAGGAAATCGGCCGTGTTGAAGTCGGGGTCCCATGCCGGCGCACCGCAAATTTTCGCGCCGAGACGCAGATAGCCTTTGACGAGCGGCGGCGGCGCGACGTTTGCGCCGGTTTGCAGTTCGTCGACGGGCAACGGCGTGTGGGGAAACGCGCGATATTCGGGCGCGGTCAGCGCGCTGTCGCGCAGCGAGCAATACAGGTTCGCGGCGTAGTGGCCGCCGTCGACCATCGCGACGCTCGCGCAGCCGAGCATCGTCTCGTAGCCGTTGTGCTGCATGTAAGCCGCGAGGCCCGCCCACAGCGACATGATGACCGAGCCGCTGCGATAGTCGGGATGCACGCACGAGCGGCCTACTTCGACCATCTTCGCGCGCAGGTGCGTGAGACGCGAGACGTCGAACTCGCTTTCCGCATACAGACGCCCGATGCGCGCCGCCTGGTGCGGCGGCAATGCGCGATACGTGCCGACCACCTTCAGCGTGTCCAGATCGCGCACCAGCAGGTGATCGCAATACGGATCGAACGAATCCACGTCGAGACCGGCGGGACCGGAGAGGCGTGCGCCCATTTCATCGGCGAACACACGGTAACGCAGACGCTGCGCCTCGCGGAGTTCTTCGTCGGTGCGAGCCCACGTGACTCGCAGCCGATGCTGCGCGGTGACCGTCTCTTCAGCGCGGGGCAGGCGGCGGGACTCGAAGATCGAAGCGAGGGGCAGGGTAGGCGTCGGCAGTTCTCGCATTGGGCGTCCTGGTCGAAAAAAGGATGAGTCTTTTTTCGCCAATGTAGTAACGCGTGGTGACGCTCGCATGGCAAAGCTGTGACGATTGGATGACTGCCTGTAAGGGGCAGTGGAGGAATCGTGCGGGGAGGCGGTTTGTGAGGCGCTCCTTGAGGCGCATGCGCGCTTATTTTATGTGCTGCGGTGCTGCCGCTGCGGTCTTTGCGGCTTGCGGCTTGCGGTTTGCGGCCGCGGTTTGCGCGCGGCCTGTGAACTGGTTCAGACCAGCTCGGGCGTGATGGCCGCGTGCAGCACAGCTTGGTCGTCGCCGTGGCGCTCGCGGCTCGCGATCCACCATAGGCCGGCTTTCTTGATGGGCCAGCTTGCGTCGCTGCTCGCGAGCAGTCTCGCGGCGACGTGGCCGAGCGTCGGCTGATGACCGACGATCACCACCGTTTCGGCGATGCCTTTCGGCCAGCCGGCGGCGGTCAGCACATCGAGCGCACTGGCATTCGGCGCGAGTTCGCGCACGACGCGGTACTGGTCGCTCAGCGTCTCCGCGGTCTGGATGGTGCGCACGGCGGGGCTCGCGAGGATCACGGCGTCGTCGGGCAGGCGCGTGCGCAGCCACTTCGCGACGTTTTGCGCCTGCTTGCGGCCACGCGTGGTCAGCGCGCGGGCGAGATCCGTGGAGGCGTAGTCTTCGGCTTCGGCGTGACGCCAGAGAATCAGATTCATGCGGGCTCCTTTTCTCGAGTCTGAGTGCGGCGAGGGGGCGCGGAGGGGCGAGTTTGGCGGTGTGCTCTGTCCGTGTCCACTGTCGCATGCGGGTGCGGCGGGTTGCAAGGCGGGTAAGGCGGCTTGCCTTGTCACCTCGTCTCGTCTCGTTGCTCGCGTCGAGCGTTCGAATGTCTTACTAGCAGATCGCGGTCCTGAATGCCGCCGGCGGCGGACGCCCAAAAGCAAAAACCCGCGAAGCCGAAGGCTACGCGGGTTCTGTGATGCGCTTATTGCTTGATGCCAATTTCGTGGTCGGAGCGAAAGGATTCGAACCTTCGACCCTCTGATCCCAAATCAGATGCGCTACCAGGCTGCGCTACGCTCCGACGAATCCGAGATTCTACGTGGCTTTAGGTGCCAGAGTCAATCGCGAATTGCGTCGGAGCAAAGTTAGCCGCGTCATATGCGCCCGAGCACCAGCAACACGATGACGATGATCAGCACGACGCCGAGCACGCCGGTCGGGCGGTAGCCCCAACCGCTGCTATACGGCCAGGTCGGCAGCGCACCGATCAGCAGCAGGATAAGCACGATGAGCAGGATGGTTCCGATCGTCATTTGAGTTCTCCCTCTCGGCCCGAAAGGGTGCTGGGCCGCAGTCTGGTTGATCCGGCGCACATTGCTTGCCGCGACAGGCGACGCGCAACGCACGCGCTCCTTGCAGCCTGCGAATCAGCAACGCGCGTGCCCAGGGAGTTGTCGAGGAGGGGGCGAGGGGCGACGAGGGGCGACGGTAGAGCGACGAGCAAGAGCGCCGCTTGGCGCGCATGGCCACGCGGACGAGATCACTCGACGATCAGCAGCGGATCGGGCGCCAGCTCCAGCGAACGCCTTCAAGAAACAAAATCACGCGAACAAAACGACACCGTCCCGCGAGCGCGGGCTCATCTGCAAACGACCGGCGCCAGCCGCGGTTTCAATGCCGGCGACGCATCCAATGCGGCATATGCGGATGCTGATGACTTATCCAGTGATGCAGCATGCCTTCGCCATGTTCGCGTCGATAGGTTCTCGATTCGAAGATGGACAGTGCCAGCAGCACCGCGAGGCCTACTCCGAGTCCGACCAGACCGGCGATCGATTCAGCGTCCATGGCAGTCTCCTTTCACGTTCGGCTGTGACTTTATAGTAGGTCAAGCATCGCGAAATGGCAGAGGCGGCTGCGCGTGCGGCGTCATGGAATGCGCGTTGCGGGTAGACCTCCGCGCTCCCGTCGTGCACACCTTTTCGTTAGAGAGATTAGCGTCTATGTTCCGCGTTTCGATGATTGCATTGCTGCTCGCCGCCGGTGTCGCCGGCTGTGCGGATGGACCGTCCGCCCATCACGCCGGCCCGCCGCAGGACCCCGCCGATTATCACGGCGTGCCCACCGACACCCACCCGCCCGCGATGGTGCCCGCGCCCGTCGCGCGTTGAGCCTGAGTTGAGTGTTCGTTGAGTTTGCGTCTGCGATAAAGCGAAGCGTCGATGCGGGCACACCGGCGCTTCTGACCCACGCACACTGTTTGCGCGGAATGCGAGGGCTGCAGGCATTCTAGAGCCGCGTCCCCGCGGGATATGTGTGCGCTTGTTTCAAGGCGTAACGGGGAAGCGACGCGGCGAGGCCAGGCGAGTTACGGGCGAGCGGCGACGCAACGACGACCAAACCGCGAGGCAACTGCGGCACAGAGTCGATCCGCATTTGGTGGGCGACGCAACGACGACGCAACCGCGAGACGACCACGCAACCGCGCAGCAACCACGAGGAGGATGAGGTGACGACGACGCCACCGCGGCAACGCAACCGCGCCATACGAGAGCGCCGTACGACCACAGTACCAGCACACGAATCTCGAACTCGACCAGCGCTTCCAAACCCAACCGCGGGCGACGGCGGAACGCAACGCCCAATCGCCAGAGAAAACGCCCCTACACCCCCGCCCCCCCCGACCCCACGCACCAGCCCCGGCAAATACCGCCCGAGCGTCACACCGCGCGCGGCCATGAAGACGAGCATCGCGGCCCACAGTCCGTGGTTGCCGCACAGCGCGAGCAGCGGCCACGACGCGCCGACGAAAACCGCGAACGACACGATCATCGACGTCATCAGTTCGCGCGTCCGCGTCGCGCCGATAAACACGCCGTCGAGCACATAACCCGCCACCGACACCACCGGCGAAAGCGCCGCCCACGGCAGATACAGCTCGGCCGTGGCGCGCACGCTGGCCTGATCGGTGAGACCTTCGACGATCCACGAACCCGCGCCCGCATACACCAGCGCGAAGCCGCACGCGCCGAGCGCCGACCACAGCGCCGTCACCTTGACCGCCTGCACGAACGCATGCCGGTCGCGCGCGCCGATCGCCGCACCGACGAGCGCCTCGGCCGCGTGCGCGAAACCATCGAGCGCATAAGCCATGAAGGTCTGAAAATTCAGCAGCAGCGCATTGGCGGCGAGCGTCGCGTCGCCTTGCCGCGCGCCGAGATGCGCAAACCATCCGAACGACAGCAGCAAACACAGCGTGCGCACGAAGATGTCGCGATTGAGCACGACGAGCCGCCGCAGCGCCGCAGTGTCAAAAAGCGCGTGGCGGTTCAGTGCAGGCAGGCCGCGCGGCCTGCCATGCCACAGCAGCGCCGCGCCGAGCACGAAGCCGAGCGCGTCCGCGGTGGCGGTGGCCGCGCCGATTCCGGCGACACCCCAATCGAACGCATGCACGTACACGAAGACGGCGACAATGTTCACACCGTTGATGAATACCTGCGACAGCAACGCGAGCCGCACGCGCTGCGTCCCGAGCAGCCAGCCAAGCACCACGTAGTTGCCGAGCGCGAGCGGCGCGGCCCAGATGCGCGCATGGCAGTAAAGCCGCGCGTTGCGCTGCACGGCCTCGCTGCCGCCGATGGCGCGCAGCGCGTAATCGATGAGCGGCGCTTGCAGCGCGAGCACCGCCGCGCCGATCAGAACCGCGAGCAACAGCGCGCGCACGACGTTATCGCGTAGCCCCGCATCGTCGCGGGCGCCGTGCGACTGCGCGACGAGGCCCGTCGTGCCCATGCGCAGAAAGCCGAAACCCCAGAACACGAAGTTGAAAAACAGTCCGCCGAGCGCGACGCCGCCCAGATACGACGCGCCGTCCAGGTGTCCGGCGACGGCGGTATCGACGGCGCCGAGAATCGGCTGCGTCAGATTCGCGAGGACGATCGGAAACGCAAGCTCGAGCACGCGGCGGTGCCAGCGCACCGGCGGCGCGGACGCGGGCGCGGGCACCGGCTGCGCGGCTTCGCTCAATGGCGTTCCTGCACGCACACCCACGGCGACACGACCACGGCCCACAGGTCAGGATTGCGCGAGGCGAAGTCGGCGGCGGTTTCCGCTTGCACACGCTCGACCAGTCCGGACGACAGCCATTGCGTGACCTGCGTGGTGTCGTCGCTGGCGATGGCTTCGGCCACGCTCACCAGATCGAGGTCGCTCGCGACGCGCAGCAGCATGCCGCGCGCAAAAAAGCGTTCCAGCTCCGGCCAGCCGATTTTCGCGGTTTCGGCGAGCAGTTTGGTGTACAGAGGGCTGTGGGTCGCGTCGTTGGAAGTCATCGTAAGCGGGGTTCTGGCGGGGGTCGATACTATAAACCATCGGCGCGGGCAGCCTGCGCGGCGCGCAGCGTTCCGCGGCGCCGGGCCGTTGGGCAGTGATTCGATTCTGAACCTTCATGTCGCGCGGTTCAACGGCGCGAGCGGCTCATAAAAACCATTGCCGCGCGGACGGATTATGACTTTCGGCCGACTTGTGCAGCGACGTTCAAACGATTAACATCTGATTATTAATTATGAGCAGACGATTTTAACCAGCCGGTTCTGTCTGTCTATTTAAAGTTGGGATATTTCGCCAATTGCGAACTTCTGTGGAGGATATTCGGTCGGCACAGGCGCGGTCAATCAAGCTAGTTAATAGAAACGGTGCGGTGGCGCACTAAGCGCTTTTCGCGGCACTGCCCGACGAGATCACGTCCGGCGTGTCCGCTCAACATCGCTGTAAAACTTTCCTCAGCCCAATACGCGGGGCCCGGCACGAGCATTGCTCCGTGCGGGTCTCGGGCGCATTAGGCAAATTAGCTTATGAATTAAAGAGCCCGTTGATCAACAGATAAGAGCCCCGTGCACGCCTTTTATTCACCGAGTTTTGCGTTCACATAATGCGGAATCCGTGCGTCGCATCACACTGTTCGGATAATTAATATATTGCGCTTGTAAAAGCCGGTTGTTAAATTTCGTTCTGGCGCATGGTGAACCGGTCCTTTGCCGATATGCGCCGAACCCCCGTTAGCCCGGCCTCGCGCCGGGCTTTTTTTTGCCTGCTTTTTAACCGCGGTCACCGCGACGACATACGTCGCGCGGATCATTAAACTTACCTTTCCTTTCGTCGATTATGAACGGGGTAATCATTTTCGTCGCGCTGTGGCCGATTGCATTCGCGGCTTTGCTGGCCTTCGCCGCGCACATCGAACCGGGTTCAGGGCGCTGGCTGCGCCGTCGGCTGGATTCACCGCAATCGGGCGGCGCGGCCAGCGCGGCTTATTGCTTGCAGCGGACGACCATCGACCGGTTCTTCACGTTCGCGCCGAAAATGCCGCCCACGGTGCCGCCCGAGGTGGCGCCGTTATCCACATCTTTCGAAACGACGTCGTAGCCGTAATTACCGCAGACTTCGCCCGCGCGTTTATAGCATTCGGCCCAGCTCGTGCTCGCGTCGCTGCCGCTGCAGTTGATCGCGAAGCCGGTGTCCCCGCTCGGCAAGTAGGTCATGGTGGTGGTCGTGGAACAGCCGGCCAGGCTGCCCAGTGTCAGCACGCCGACACCGATCGCCGCGGCCGTCGCCACGGACGCCAATGCGCTCTTCATTACGGATTTCCTTGCAGATGACGTGGCAGACGTGACGGGTGGCCACGTCTGCCGGATTGAGCGTTTATAGCACGCGGGGTTCCCCGCGCGACCGACGCCGCGGCGCGCCTAGCGCGGCGGCAGCGCGCGCGACGGGTCAATCGAGCGGCCCTGATAACGCAGCTCGAAATGCAGCATCACGCGGTTGGTATCGGTGTCGCCGATCTCCGCGATTTTCTGACCTTGCGCGACCGTTTCGCCTTCCTTCACGAGCAGCGCGCGATTGTGCGCGTAGGCGGTCAGATACTCGGCGTTGTGCTTGAGAATCAGCAGATTGCCGTACCCGCGCAGTCCGTTGCCGGCATAGACGACGGTGCCGGCCGCCGCCGCGACGACGGGTGTGCCCGCCGGCGCGGCAATGTCGATGCCCTTCGAACTCGAGCCGTCGAAGCCGCGAATGACGCTGCCGCTCGTCGGCCAGATGAGCGAAATCGACGACGACGGCGCGGACGACGGCGCATTGTCGCCCGGCGCGGGACGCGGCGCGGCGGACGCACTCGCGCTGCCATTGCCGTTGCCGTTGCTGCGCACGGCGCCGCTCGTCGAGGCCACACCGTTGGGCGGCTCGACACGCAGCACTTGTCCGACTTCGATGCTGTCGGGGTTCGTCAGGTTGTTCCAGCGCGTGATGCTTTGCACCGATTGCCGGTGACTGCGCGCGATCTTCGACAGCGTGTCGCCCCGTTCGACGCGATAAAAACCCGGACCCACCGGCGCCGACCCGCACGCGGCGATGAGCGCCACCAACGACACGCACGCGAGTCGTTTGATCATTCTTGTTGTTTCAGGCATTGGACCTCGCAAAGCGCTGCCGCGCGCCGATCCCGATCACGCGGCAGGTGGATACAAAGCGTCCGATTCTAACGGTTTTGCGTTGCAGCATCGGAAAAGCGGCCAGGAAGGATGACGTCGCCCACCTTCTAACGACGCATGCTCCGTCCCGCTCAGGCCACAAACTCCGCCGCGCTCAGCCCAGTTTGCCTACATGGATGCGCAAAGCAGCCGCTTCGGTTTTGCCCGGCTCGAGCCAGCGCAGCCCCATGCCGTTGTGAATCGCATCGGGCAAGCCGAGCCACGGTTCGACGCAATAGAAGTCCGACTCCGGCGCTTCCGTCCAGGTCGTCACCGCATACCAGGGCACGGAGTTCGGTCGTTGGAGATCGATCGTGATGACGCGGCCGAGGCCCGGCGCGATCAGCCGCACGGGTTGCTGCGGCGTGCCGGTCAGGCAATGGAAGCGGTCGTGAATGCGCGCTTCGTCGAGCGTGTAGCGCGCTTCGCCTGGCTCCGCGGCGCTGATCGAACCGTCGGCCTGCTGGAAACGCCGCTCGGTGGGCGGCAATTCCAGCGACGTCTCGCCGCGCTGCGTGTGCGGCAGCGTGAAGTAAAAGTGATGGCCGGCGTAGTAGGGCAACGGGGCATCGCCGGTATTGGTGGTGGTTAGCGTGACGTCGAGCGTTTGCGCGTCGATCAGCGTGTACGCGGCTTCGAAGCGAAAGCCGAACGGATAGCCGCCGCGCGTCGCTTCGCTATCGGTCAGCACGAGGCGCAGGCCGGCGCCGTGCACATCGGCGTGGGCGTCGAACGGCAGGTCGCGCGCGAAGCCGTGCATGGGCAGCTCGCGCACCGTGCCCTGCGCATCGCGCCAATAACCGATCTTGCCGTCCACGCGATGACGTCCGAGAAACGGAAACAGCAGCGGATTGCCGCCGCGGATGCGCGCCGGCTGGCTCCAGTCGGCGTGTTCCGGCCAATGAATCACCTCCTCGCCGTCGATGAGCCACGAAAGCAGACGGCCGCCGGCTTGCGGCGCAAAACGGAGCACGGAGGCGTCCTGGGCGATTTCGAGAATGTCCTGCTGCGGAGAAAGAGGCATGGTCGATGGCGTGATCAGTAAGTGTTGAGCCGGCGCAAGCCCCGCCGGCCGAGACGACGATTTTGCTCTGCTTTGGCCTACGGGGAAACCCTTCTCGGGAAATTGCGAGTGTCGCGAGTTGGCGGTTGTTGCCGATAATCCGTCTCACTGCCCGGTGACTTCTACCGCCGGGCGAGATCGCTCAGGAGGCGTCATGGATCTCGCAATGGCAATGGGTGTCGCGCTCTTCGGCATGTTCACCGCAAGTACCGTCTACTTCTTCTACAAGCTCGAGCGCTGATCCGGGCGTCCGCTCGCTGCGCGACGCGCGGCTTGCGATCCGTAAGCTTCGCGCGCTTCCAGGCGCGCTGATCGCACGTCTCGCCGTCAGACGATTGAAAGGGCTGCTGCTGGTCGGCGGCCCTTTTCGTTTGCGTTTCGCTGACAACTGTATCGAGTTGTGACGCAGCGCGTCAAAATTTCCCCGAATGTGGCCGAGGCGCTTGGCGCTGACTTGCCACCCAGGCATAATCGGTGCGCTTTTTGACGCGCCGGCTGATTCATTGTGCGGCGCGCTGTCCCCGACATCTTCCTTACAAGGACTGCCGCGTGAATCTGTCGTTTCTGATCTTCCTGAGCGTGCTGCAAGGCGTGACCGAACTCTTCCCCGTGAGCAGTCTCGGGCATACGCTGCTCATTCCCGCATTGTTCGGCATGCATATCGATAAGCACGCGCCGCAGTTGCTGCCGTTTCTCGTCGCGCTGCATCTGGGCACGGCGTTCGCGCTGCTGTGGTATTTCCGCGAGCGCTGGTGCGCGCTGGTGCGCGGCTTCTTCGCGTCATTCGGCGGACGCCGCAACGACGACGCGCACATGATGTGGGCGCTGATCATCGGCACGATTCCGGCGGGACTCGTCGGCCTGCTGCTGGAAAAGCGGCTCGAGCGCATCTTTCACGATCTGCGCATTGTCGCGATTGCGCTGATCGTCAACGGCGTGCTGTTGTGGGTGGGCGACCGCCTGCAGCGCTCGCGCGCGCATCAGGCGCCGGAGAAGATGACCTTCCGCCAGGCGTTTTTCGTCGGCCTCGCGCAGGTCGGCGCGCTGATTCCGGGCTTCTCGCGCAGCGGTCTCACGATGATCGCCGGCAACGCAGCGGGTCTCACCGCCGAGAAGGCCGCGGAGTTCTCGTTCCTGCTCGGCACGCCGATCATTTTCGCGGCCGGGCTGCTCGAACTGCCGAAGCTCTTCCATGCGCCGGGCCAGCTTGCGGACGCACTGCTCGGCGGCGTGCTGACCGCTATCGCCGCGTATCTCAGCGTGCGTTTCCTGATGCGCTATTTCGAAGGCCGCGGACGCCTTGCTTCGTTCGGCGTGTACTGCGTGATCGCGGGCATCGTGTTCCTCGGCTGGTTCGCACTGCATCCGCAGCCGGTCTGATAATGTTAAGGATGCCCGCCGCGTTCTGGCGGGCGCGGGGCGATCGGTTATAATCCGGGCCCAGTCGTGTGCGGCGGTAGCTCAATTGGATAGAGCACAGGTCTTCTAAACCTGAGGTTGTGAGTTCGATCCTCGCCCGCCGCGCCATCGTCTGCATGAAGAATCCCATCTACCGACTATCCGGCGATGGGATTTTTTTTCGCCCGCGTTTTCGTCAACCCTTGCGCCAATAAAAAAGGGCAGCCGAAGCTGCCCGTCGAAAGCCGCACCGCGCAGGCCGGCTGTTGCTTACCGTTGTGGCTCGCTATCGCGTGTTCCGCATGTTTCGCGCGTTCACTTTCACTGCCTGATGTTCAGCGCGGCGGTCAGGTCGCCCATCGGCTTGCTGCCGTTGGCGACGAGAGCGGCGTCGCGGGCCGCGATGCCCGGCAGCGTCGGCAGCGAGAAGCGATGCGTGATGAAGCGCAGGATCGACGTCGTGTCGTATTGCGTGTGATCGACGAAACCCTTCTTCGCGAACGGCGAGATGATGAGCGCCGGAATGCGCGTGCCCGGACCCCAGCGGTCGGCCTTCGGCGGCGCGACGTGATCCCAGAAGCCGCCGTTTTCGTCGTAAGTCACGACGACCAGCATGTTGTTCCACTGCGGGCTTTTTTGCAGATGCGAGATGACATCGGCGATATGCTGGTCGCCCGACGCGACGTCGGTGTAGCCAGGGTGCTCGTTCAGGTTGCCCTGCGGCTTGTAGAACGTGACTTGCGGCAGCGTGCCGCTGTCGATCGCCTTGATGAACTCCGAGCCGCCGAGGCCGCCGTCGAGCAGATGCTGCGCGCGGTTTGCGCTGCCCGGCGCGAGATCGGCGAAGTAGTTGAACGGCTGGTGATGCGGCTGGAAGTTCGGCGCGGTCAGATTCGCGCCGTAAATCACATTCGACGTGCCGTTCTGCGCCGCCGACAACGCCGCGCCCCACGCGCCGCCGTACCACGCCCACGACACCTTCGCGTTGTTCAGCAGATCGCCGATGTGCTGCTGCGTCTGGGCCGGCAACGTCGTGGCCGCGCCTGGGTCGGCGAGATTCGCGTCGCCGCCCGAGGCCGCCTTGTTGCCGCTCGGCTGATACGGCGGCTGCATCGTGTTGATCGCGAAGAAGTCGGGCGTGAGGTTGCCCGACAGCACGAACTTCGGCGGGCCGTTGAGCGCCGAAGCCGGCGAGTTCGACGCGAGCTTGAGCGTCACGCCGTCGCTTTCGACTGCCGAAATCGAGCCGGCCGCCGGGCTCTTGTCCGCGTTCGGATAGACCGGCGTGCACGCGCACACGAGCCACTGGTGATTCAGGAACGAGCCGCCGAATGCGCCCATGAAGAAGTTGTCGGCCAGCGTGTATTGCTGGGCGATTTTCCACAGCGGTAGCTTGTCGGCGTCGAGCGTGTAGTGGCCCATCACCAGGCCGCCCGAATCGGCCCATGCGGCGAACTTGTCGTTCTTGCCGCCGTCAATCTGCATCTGGTTTTCATAGAAGCGGTGATACAGATCGCGCGTCGTCTTCGTGATCGGCGTGTTGAAACCGTTGGGGTCGTCGATCGCGAACGGACTGTTCGGCAAGTTGGCGGTCATCGCTTGCGTGACGACCGGCGTCACGCCCGTTTGCGTGAGACCGTTCCAGACTTGCGGCAGCGTCGCGAGTGTCGAGCCGTCGCGGTCCAACTGTTTGGCAGCGGTCGCGCTGACGTTCTGCAAACCGTTCGCGCCCGGGAAGTTGCCATACAGATTGTCGAAGCTGCGGTTTTCCGCGTAAATCACCACGACCGTCTTGATCGAAGCGATGTCGGGTTGCGTGACCTCGTTGCCGCCGCACGCATACAGGCTTAACGCTGCGGCGATCGCCAACGGCGTCGCGCAGATCAGTTTCTTGTTCATTTATCTGGATTCTCTCTCTCGCGTTGGGGACGGGCCTCGGGCATTCCTTAACCCGATGACCGCGCGCAAAAGTGTGGCAATGCAATTTGACAGAAAGATGTATTCATTACGGATCGCTTTGAATCGGCGATGGCCGTCGGCTGGATGTCATTTCGACGACATACGGATGAAATACCCTCGCGGACTTCGATAGCGCACATTCACATCATTCATATGCGGCTCGGTTTGTCGGGGATCAGGAAGACGGTAGGGCGCGTGACGGCGCGACGCGGCGTGCAAGCGGATGCCGATGCGGTCCACGCTGAGCGCGCGGTGGCGGTTGCTCGCGGGCTGGGGTCTGGATTGGCGTCGACGGTTGCATTGGCGGCCGTGGTGGTAAGCGCGGGGCTTGCAGGTTGCGATTCGGGCGCGAACGCGCAGTCGGGTTTGGCGTCGGCGTCGGCCGCCGCCTCCGCTGCGCAGCCGGTGAAAGTGGCCGCTCATGAAGCCGCGCCGGCCGGCGGCCAAACGCGCGCGCAAGTCTACGAATCGGTGCGCAAGATGAGCGCGCTTGGCAAGCAACTGTTCTTCGATCCGTCGCTATCGGGCTCGGGCAAGCTCGCGTGCGCGTCGTGCCACAGTCCCGACCACGCGTTCTCGCCTGCCAACGCGCTGTCCGTGCAACTGGGCGGCAGCGACATGCATCGCGTCGGCATGCGCGCGGTGCCGACGCTCAAGTACCTGCAATCGGTGCCCGCGTTCGCCGAGCACTATCACGAGTCCGACGACGAAGGCGACGAAAGCGTCGACGCGGGCCCGACCGGCGGACTGACGTGGGACGGCCGCGTGGATCGCGGCGGCGACCAGGCGCGAATTCCGCTGTTGTCGTCGTTTGAAATGGGCAGCTCGCCGGCGAAAGTCACCGCGGCGGTCAAGGCCGCGCCGTACGCCGGCGATTTCCGCGACGCGTTCGGCAAAGACGTTTTGGATAACGACGACGCGACCTTCAAGGCGGTGCTGCAAGCGCTCGAGACCTTCGAGCAGACGCCCGAGCTGTTCTATCCGTACAGCAGCAAGTACGACGCGTACCTGGCGGGTAAGGCGCAGCTCACGCAAGCCGAGCTGCACGGCCTGCAACTTTTCAACGACGAGAAGAAGGGCAACTGCGCGAGCTGCCACATCAGTCAGCGCACGATGGACGGCGCACCGCCGCAGTTCAGCGACTTCGGCCTGATCGCGATCGGCGTGCCGCGCAATCGCGCGCTGCCGGTGAATCGCGATTCGCGCTTTTACGATCTCGGCGCGTGCGGCCCGGAGCGTACCGATCTGAAGGGACGCTCGGAGTTCTGCGGCATCTTCCGCACGCCGACGTTGCGCAACGTCGCGTTGAAAAAGAGCTTCTTTCACAACGGCATCTATCACTCGCTCGAAGAAGTACTGCACTTCTATGCCGAGCGCGACACGAACCCGGAGAAGTTTTATCCGGTTGTCAAAGGCAAGGTGCAGAAGTTCGACGATTTGCCGCGGCGCTATTGGGCGAATCTGAACATGGAGCCGCCGTTCGATCGCAAGCCGGGCGACAAACCCGCGCTCGACGATGCGGAAATCAAGGACGTGGTGGCGTTTCTGAATACGCTCACCGATGGGTATAAAGCGGGGAATTAAAGCGACGGGGCTTGCGGGATGGAAGTGCTACTTGCGTGCGAGCGCGTGGCCCGCATGAATCGATTGGCGCCAGCAGCGCGCCGGTTTAGACGCGTGCGTCGGCGAGTATGACGTAGCAGGCCGACAGCAGCATCGCAAAAGAGACGAGCAGACACGCGATGCCGGCGCGCGTCACGAGGTTGGGCCAGCGCGGCCGGCGAAGTCCGTCGATGCGGACGATAGGGCGCGCGAGACCGGGGTCGCGGCGAATCGCGACGGGCACGAGCGCAAGGCAAAGCAGCGCGAGTGAGACAGCGAAGGTTTCGAGGGCAACGGAGAGTTCCATGATGGGGCGTTTGAAGTCGTTCAGCGTGAAGACGCAATACGGCCAATCATAGGAATGCAGGTTACGCGGCGATATGGGAGCTATCCTAAAAATGCCGACCTTTGCGTGCTTGCGGCCAACTGTCGCTGCCGACGGACGCATGGCGGCCTATGAGGCGACGCGACGCCAGGCTGTTGGAAACGGACATGCTATGCTTTTGGGGTCCAGATCAAGAGCCGCATAAGCTTCACAAGCCGTACAAGCTGCGCTCATGACCGCCCGAAACGTTTCCGAGGAGAACCCTTCATGTCGATGCGAACCCGTGCTTTCCGTCAACTGACCGCCGCCGGTCTGCTGCTTGGCGCGGCGATTGGCGCCCAGGCAGCGAATCTGGGCTTCCTGAACGACACGCCGATCAGCTACATGAAGCAGCGCGACGTCGACTCAGTGAGGCAGGCCGTCTTTACCACGCTCGATCAAAAGCAGGACGGTGAAACCACCACCTGGGTCAACGAAGGCACGCGCAACAGCGTGAAGATCGACGCGACCATTCAGGTCGTGAAGACGTCCAAGGAAGGCGCGCGCACCTGTCGCGACCTCGGCATCGTTCTGAACGCGAAGGGGCAGTCGATGAACCTGCACCCGCAATTCTGCAAACAGGGCAGCGGCACCTGGCAATTGCAGAAAAAGCATTGAGCATGCAGGCAGTGCTGATCGACCACACGCGCGGGCAAGCCGCAAGCCGGGCGCGGCGCGCGCGGCGATGAGTCCGCGGGTCGTCTCGTGCGGCATCGTCCTGCTCGATCCAGAGGGGCGCGTGCTGCTCGCGCACGCCACCGAAACATCGCACTGGGACATTCCCAAAGGTCACGGCGAGGAAGGCGAGGCGCCGCACATCACCGCGCTGCGTGAGATGGTCGAGGAGACGGGAATCGCCATTGAGCCCGAGCGTCTGAAAGACCTGGGCCTTTTTGTCTATCGGCGCGACAAGGATCTGCATCTGTTTGCGGCGCGCGCGACCGCGGACGAACTCGATCTGAGTTCATGCACCTGCACGTCGCTGTTTCCGCGCCGCTCGGACGGCACGCTGATTCCGGAGATGGACGCGTATCGCTGGACCGCACCCGACGAAGTGGACAAGTACGCGAGCCGCAGCCTCGCGCGGCTCTTTCACACAACGCTTTCGCTGACGGAGTTGCATCGGTCGCTGTAGCGGGCGCTGTAGCGGCGAGCGCCGACAGATGCAAAAAACAAAAGGCGTGCATCGGATGAAACCGATGCACGCCTTGATCGACCACCAGATGCGCGACTAGCGCGCTCTCAGGCCATAACACCTCAGGCCGGCTTGCCCCAACTATCGCGCAAGCTCACGATCCGGTTGAACACCGGCTTGCCCGGTTTCGAATCGACGCGGTCCGCGACGAAGTAGCCGTGCCGCTCGAACTGATAGCGCTGCTCCGGCAACGTACCGTGCGCGCCCGGCTCGAGGTACGCGTTGACCACGCGCTTCGAATCCGGGTTCAGCGCTTCGAGGAAATCGCGGCCGCCGGCGTCCGGCTGCGGCTCCTTGAACAGACGGTCGTAGATGCGCACTTCGGCCGGGCACGCGGCTGCCGCGCTGACCCAGTGAATGTTGCCCTTGACCTTATAGTTGTTCGCGCCTTCGGTGCCCGACTTGCTGTCGGGGAAGTAGTTGCAATGCACCGCGACGATGTTGCCGTTCTCGTCCTTCTCCGCGCTCGTGCACTCGATCACATAACCGTAGCGCAGACGCACCTTGTTGCCGGGGAACAGGCGGAAATAGCCCTTCGGCGGCGTCTCGGTGAAGTCGTCGCGCTCGATCCACAGCTCACGCGAAATCGGAAACTCGCGCACGCCTTGTTCCCGATGATGCGGATGCACCGGCGCGCTGCAGGGCTCGGTGAGGCCAACCGGGAAGTTGTCGATGATCAGCTTCAGCGGGTCGAGCACCGCCGCGATGCGCGGCGCCTTCTCGTCGAGATCGTCGCGCAGCGCGCCTTCGAACACGCTCATGTCGATCCACGAATCGACCTTCGTCACGCCGATGCGCTCGCAGAACAACTGGATCGACTCCGGCGTGAAGCCGCGCCGGCGCACGCCGACGATGGTCGGCAAGCGCGGGTCGTCCCAACCGTCGACGTGGCCTTCATTCACGAGTTGCAGCAGCTTGCGCTTGCTGGTGATCGCGTACGTGAGGTTCAGTCGCGAGAATTCGATTTGCTGCGGCAGCGGACGCGTGAAAATGCCGGCATCGGCGAGCTCGTTCAGAATCCAGTCGTACAACGGACGATGGTCTTCGAATTCGAGTGTGCACAGCGAATGCGTGATGTTTTCGAGCGCGTCCGAGATGCAGTGCGTGTAGTCGTACATCGGGTACACGCACCACGTATCGCCGGTGCGGTAATGATGCGCGAAGCGAATGCGGTACAGCACCGGGTCGCGCATGTTGAAGTTCGGCGACGACATGTCGATCTTCGCGCGCAGCACGTGCTCGCCTTCCTTGAACTCGCCCGCCTTCATGCGGCGGAACAGGTCGAGGTTTTCTTCCACCGAACGCTCGCGGAACGGCGACGGCGTGCCGACTTCGGTGGCCGAGCCGCGGTTCGCGCGCATTTCTTCCGCCGACTGGCTGTCCACATACGCCTTGCCGCGCTGGATCAGCAGCTCGGCGAATTCGTACAGCTTGTCGTAGTAGTCGCTCGCGTAGTACAGGTGTTCCTTGCCGTCTTTCTGCCACTCGAAGCCGAGCCAGCGCACGGCGTCGATGATCGACTCGACGTATTCGACGCTTTCCTTTTCCGGATTGGTGTCGTCAAAGCGCAGATGGCACACGCCGCCATAGCTGCGCGCGACGCCGAAGTTCAGGCAGATGCTCTTCGCGTGACCAATGTGCAGATAGCCGTTCGGCTCGGGCGGAAAGCGCGTTTCGACGCGCTGGCTCCACTTGCCGGTGCGGTTGTCGTCGTCAATGATGTTGCGGATGAAATTGGATGCCGCTGGCGCGTCGTTGCGTTCGGTATTCATGCGAGATGGTGAAAGTCTGTCGGGGGCGCGCGGTGCGCTCACTTATCCGACAATTCTACCTGACGAGGCTCGATGCGGCAGGCGAGTGCGGGCTGTGGCCGACGTTTGAGCGCGGTTCGTGTGCGGTTGTGGGGATTCTAGGGCGCGCGGGAAAGCGCTGAGGCCGGCGGGAATGCTGCGCTTTTTTGTTTTTTGCGCAGGTCTCGCGGGCGGGTGCGCGGCCGTCGGCTCGCTGACATGCGGCCGATCGTCGGAGGCGTGGTGGCCGCGGGCCTCGCGGCCCCGCGGCTTGACGGCTTGACGGCTTCGCGGCCTCACGGCCTCACGGCCTCACGGCTTCGCGGCCTCACGGCCTCACGGCTTCGCGGCCTCACGGCCTTACGGCTTCACGGCCACACGGCCTCACGGCCTCACGGCTTCGCGGCCTTACGGCCTCACGGCGCATGTGCCCCTCGCCGCCGCCGGCGCGCGCGAACCGCGCCGGCTATCGCCGGCTTGCACCGGCCGTTGCTGTTCGTGCAACATGGCGCCCTCAGTTCGTCCTCAATGCCGGAGTTTCTCGGATGCCAATGCCGACGCACGGCGCGCCTCGCGCGCCTTTCACCTTTTTCTGGCGGCGGGCCGCGGCCGCGGCGCTATTCGCCGCGCTCACCACGCTCACCACGCTCACCGCCGGCGTACTCGCGCCCGCTCCGGCGCTCGCAAAAACGCCACTGCCCAAAGCCGTCTTCGATGCATCCGCCGTTGCGACGCCGGACCGCTTCAGCGCCGACGCCGCGCAGCAGATCTTTGCCGCGGGCGGCAACGCGGTCGATGCCGCGGTAGCCATCGCCTTCACGCTGGCCGTCACGCGCCCCGACGCGGGCAATCTCGGCGGCGGCGGGTTTATGACGCTCTTCGTCGACGGCAAGCCGTATTTCCTCGATTACCGCGAGCGCGCGCCGCAACAGGCGACCCGCGACATGTATCTCGACGACAAGGGCAACGTGGTGCCGGGCATGAGCGTCGTCGGGCATCGCGCGGTCGCGGTGCCGGGAACGGTCGACGGCATGTGGCAGGCGCAGCAGCGTTTCGGCAAGCTCAAGTGGAAGCAGGTGCTCGCGCCCGCAATCCGTTATGCCACCGACGGCTTTCAGGTCGACCCCTGGCTTCAGCAGCGGCGCGACGCCACGGCGAAAAATTTTGCCGGCAAGACCAATTTCGATGCCTACTTCTCGAGTCTGAAGGCCGGCGCCACGTATCGACAGCCCGAACTCGCGCAAACGCTCGCGCGCATTGCGAGCGACGGCGGCCGCGAGTTCTACGAAGGGCGCACCGCCGATCTGCTCGCGCAGCAGATGTACGGCCACGGTCTCGTCACCCGCGCCGATCTGCTTCAATACAAGGCCCTCTGGCGCCAGCCGCTCGCCGCGAACTGGAACGGCTATCAGGTGCTCACTGCGCCGCCGCCGGGTTCGGGCGGCGTCGGATTGATACAGATGCTCAAGATGAAGGCCAATGTGAAGCAGGCTTTCGACGGCCTCGAAGTGAATTCCGCGCCGTACATTCATCTGATCGCGCAAATCGAGGACCGCGTGTTCGCCGACCGGCAGCAATACCTGGGCGACCCCGACTCGTACAAGCTGCCGGTCGACAAGCTGCTCGACGACGCCTACCTCGCCCAACGCGCCGACGAAGTCAAAGCCGACGAGGTGCCGGGCGCGACGCCCGTCAAGCCGGGCCTTGGCGAAGCGCCGCCGGAAAAGGCGCAGACGACGCACTTCTCGGTCGTCGACAAATGGGGCAACGCGGTGTCGAACACGACGACGCTCGACGGCGAATTCGGCTCCGGCGTGGTGGTCGACGGCGCCGGCTTCCTGTTGAACGACGCGATGGACGACTTCGTGACGAAGCCCGGCACGGCGGGCCAGTCCGGCGCCGAACTCAACACGATATCGCCGGGCCGGCGCCCGCTTTCGTCGATGACACCGACCATCGTCCTCAAGGACAACAAAGTGTCGCTCGTGATCGGCACGCCTGGCGGCTCGCGCATTCCGACCTCGATTTTTCAGGTGATGACCGATCTGTACGACTTCAACATGACGCCCGCCGACGCGCTCGCGGCGATGCGCTTTCATCACCAGTTGCTGCCGCAAAAGACGATCTACTTCGAGCCCTACCGGCCGATTACCGGCGAACTGGCCGAGCAGTTGCAAGCGATGGGCTACGCGCTCGAAGCACAATCGTTCAACGGCGACGTGCAGATGATCCGCATCGACGGCACCATGCCCGAGCCGGCCGCCGATCCGCGCGGTATAGGAGTGGGGCGCGTGATACGTTAAATGCCACGGTAAGCGCGACGTTAAGCGCGACGTTAAGCGCGCTCGGCCGCATTCACGATTGCATCGCCAAAAACAACACGACGGGGAACACCATGAACGCACGAAAACTCAACGCACTCATCCTGCCCGGCTACCAGAACTCCGGTGCCGGGCATTGGCAGACTCGCTGGGAGGCGCTCGATCCGGCATTCACTCGCGTGCAGATGCCGGACTGGGATCATCCCGTGCGCGACGCGTGGTGCCGCGCGCTCGACGTCGCGGTTGCAGCCGTCCCCGCCGCGGATGCGCCGATCGTCTTCGCGGCCCACAGCCTCGGCTGCCTGACAGTCGCGTTCTGGGCGTCGCAGTACGCGAGCGCCGCGCAGCTTGCCAAGGTCGCCGGCGCGCTGCTGGTCGCCGTGCCCGATCCGGTCGAGGCCCACTTTCCGCAGGACGCCGTCGGCTTTGCGCCGGTACCGCTCGAGCGCCTGCCGTTCGCGAGCATCGTCGTCGCGAGCACGGACGACCCGTACGGCGGCGTGCCGTTCTCGCAAGCCTGCGCGAAAGCGTGGGGCAGCCGCTGGATCGACGTCGGCCCGCGCGGGCACATCAATGCCGACAGCGGACTCGGTGACTGGCAGGACGCGCGCGACTGGCTGGCGTCGCTCGGCAAGTGAGCATGAAAGCGCATGGCCGCCATAAGCGTGAACGCGAGGCAGCCGCGCTAGATGCGTCGTGACATTGGTCCGCGCGGCTCTCCGTAGCACGCGCGCCGAACCGTCGACACGACGCTCGCCGCAATCGCGACTACATCGCTCTATCGCGCCCGCCCGTCGACGGCATGCTTCAAATCACCGCCTGATTCCGCAACGCCGCGATCCGCGCATCGTCGTAACCGAGCACCTCGCGCAGCACGCTCTCCGTGTGTTCGCCGAGCGTCGGCGGGTGAGTGAGCGCCTGCGGCGGCGTGCCCGTCATGTTGATCGGATTGCGCACCAGCTTGACGGTGCCGCCCGACGGATGCGGCAAGTCGACCTGCATGCCGCGCGCCACCACCTGCTCGTTCTCGAACACTTCGGCGAGATCGTTGATCGGACCGCACGGCACGCCCGCGGCCTCCAGCGCCGCGATCCATTGCTGCTTGCCCTGCAGGCCGACCATCTCCGCGAGAATCGGCACGAGCACGTCGCGGTTGCGCACGCGCGCGGGGTTGGTCGCGAAACGCTCGTCATCGGCAAGATCGGGACGCCGGCCCACTTCGACGAACTTGCGGAACTGCCCGTCGTTGCCCACCGCGACGATGATCCAGCCATCGCTCGTCTGGAAGGTCTGGTACGGCACGATGTTGGGATGCGCATTGCCCCAGCGCACCGGCGGCTGACCGCTCGCGAGGTAGTTCGAATTCATGTTGGCGAGCATCGCGACCTGAACGTCGAGCAACGCCATGTCGATATATTGGCCTTCGCCCGTGCGGTCGCGGTGCGTGAGCGCGGTGAGCACCGCGATGGTCGAATACATGCCGGTCATCAGGTCGGCAATCGCCACGCCCGCCTTTTGCGGGCCGCCGCCTGGCTGACCGTCGCGCTCGCCGGTAATGCTCATGAATCCGCCGATGCCTTGCACGATGAAGTCGTAGCCCGCGCGCTGCGCATACGGTCCAGTTTGCCCGAAACCCGTCACCGAACAGTAGATGAGATCGGGCTTCACTTCTTTTAGCGACGCGTAATCGAGGCCGTATTTTTTCAACTGCCCGACCTTGTAGTTCTCGAGCACCACGTCGCTTTGCGCGGCCAGCTCGCGAATGATCCGCTGGCCTTCGGGCGATGCGATGTCGACGGTAACCGAGCGCTTGTTGCGGTTCGCCGCGAGGTAGTACGCGGCCTCGTGTGTGTCCGCGCCGTCGGGCGTCTTCAGGTACGGCGGCCCCCAGTGGCGCGTGTCGTCGCCCACTTCCGGCCGTTCGATCTTGATCACGTCGGCGCCGAAATCGGCAAGCGTCTGCGCGCACCAGGGACCGGCGAGCACGCGGGTGAGATCCAGCACGCGGATATGACTGAGAGCGCCCATGTTTGTCGATGTCTCCAATCCAGGTGGGCGGCGCGCGAGGCACCGCGGATGTGGGCAATCTTAAGCGATTGACGCGGGCCGGCGCAGTCGGCCGAACGTCATAAGACGCATGAGACGCATCAGACGCATGCCGATGTCTCACACTGCCCGGTCAAACCTGGCCGAATGGCTAACGGGCCCGCGGCGCTGCCGCGCAAGGGCGCCGATCCCGTATAATCAGTCGTTTAAGAAACAAACAGTTGGCGCATCTCACGATGCCGCCGGTAGAAGTCTGGAATAGTCAGGACCGTCCCCCGCACGCCATGAAAGCCGCCGAAATCCGCGAGAAATTCCTCAAGTTCTTCGAATCGAAGGGCCATACGATCGTTCGCTCGTCGAGCCTTGTGCCCGGCAACGACCCGACACTGCTCTTCACCAATTCGGGAATGGTGCAGTTCAAAGATGTGTTCCTCGGCGCGGAATCGCGTCCGTATTCGCGCGCCACGACCGCGCAGCGCAGCGTGCGCGCAGGCGGCAAGCACAACGACCTCGAAAACGTCGGCTACACCGCGCGTCACCACACGTTCTTCGAAATGCTGGGCAATTTCTCGTTCGGCGACTACTTCAAGCGCGACGCAATCCACTATGCGTGGGAGTTGCTGACGGGTGTCTACCAGTTGCCCAAAGACAAGCTGTGGGTCACCGTCTATCACGAAGACGACGAAGCGCACGACATCTGGGCGAAAGAAGTGGGCGTGCCGGTCGAGCGCATCATCCGTATCGGCGACAACAAGGGCGCACGTTACGCGTCGGACAATTTCTGGCAAATGGCCGACACCGGCCCGTGCGGTCCGTGCTCGGAAATTTTCTACGACCACGGCCCGGACGTGTGGGGCGGCCCGCCGGGATCGCCGGACGAAGACGGCGACCGTTACATCGAGATCTGGAATCTCGTGTTCATGCAGTTCAACCGTGACGCGCAAGGCAACATGACGCCGCTGCCCAAGCAGTGCGTCGACACCGGCATGGGCCTCGAGCGGATTGCCGCTGTCTTGCAGCACGTGCACAGCAATTACGAAATCGATCTGTTCCAGGCGCTCATCAAGGCTGCGGCGCGCGAAACCGGCGTGAGCGATCTGACGAATAACTCGCTGAAGGTGATCGCCGATCACATCCGCGCGTGCTCGTTCCTGATCGTCGACGGCGTGATTCCCGGCAACGAAGGCCGCGGCTACGTGCTGCGCCGTATCGTGCGCCGCGCGATCCGTCACGGCTACAAGCTCGGCAAGAAGGGTTCGTTCTTTCATCGCATGGTGGCCGACCTCGTCGCGCAAATGGGCGGCGCTTACCCCGAACTGAAGGACGCGGAACAACGCGTGACCGACGTGCTGCGTCAGGAAGAAGAGCGCTTCTTCGAGACCATCGAGCATGGCATGTCGATTCTCGACAACGCGCTCGCCGAGCTGGACAGGAAGGGCGGCAAGACGCTCGACGGCGAACTGGCGTTCAAGCTGCACGACACGTACGGCTTCCCGCTCGACCTCACGGCGGACGTGTGCCGCGAGCGCGAAGTGACGGTGGACGAAGCAGCGTTCGACGAAGCCATGGCGCGTCAGCGCGAACAGGCGCGTGCGGCCGGCAAGTTCAAGATGGCGCAGGGCCTCGAATACTCGGGCGCGAAGACCACGTTCCACGGCTACGAGGAAATCGTTTTCGACGACGCGAAGGTCGTGGCGCTGTATGTGGACGGCGCGTCGGTGCAGCAGGTCACGCACGGCCAGCAGGCCGTCGTCGTGCTCGACCACACGCCGTTCTACGCGGAATCGGGCGGCCAGGTCGGCGACCAGGGCTTGCTCGCCAACGCAAGCGTGCGCTTCGCCGTCGCGGACACGTTGAAGGTCCAGGCCGACGTGGTCGGTCATCACGGCACGCTCGAACAGGGCACGCTGAAGGTCGGCGACGTGGTGAAGGCCGAGATCGACGCAGTGCGCCGCGCGCGCACGGCACGCAATCACTCGGCCACGCACCTGATGCACAAGGCGCTGCGCGAAGTGCTCGGTTCGCATGTGCAGCAGAAGGGCTCGCTCGTCGATCCGGACAAGACGCGCTTCGACTTCGCGCACAACGCGCCCATGACGGACGAACAGATCCGCCGCGTCGAGCAAATCGTCAACGCCGAGGTGCTGGCGAACGCGCCGGGCATCGTGCGCGTCATGCCGTTCGACGAAGCGGTGAAGGGCGGCGCGATGGCGCTGTTCGGCGAAAAATACGGCGACGAAGTGCGCGTGCTCGATCTCGGCTTCTCGCGCGAATTGTGCGGCGGCACGCACGTGCATCGCACGGGCGACATCGGTCTTTTCAAGATCGTGATGGAAGGCGGTGTGGCCGCGGGTATTCGTCGCGTGGAAGCGATTACCGGCGATAACGCCGTGCGCTTCGTGCAGGACCTCGACGCGCGCATCAACGCCGCGGCTGCGGTGCTGAAGGCTCAGCCGTCCGAACTGACGCAGCGCATCACGCAGGTGCAGGATCAGGTGAAGCAGCTCGAGAAAGAACTGAGCGCGCTCAAGTCGAAGATGGCGTCGAGCCAGGGCGACGAACTGGCCGGTCAGGCAATCGACGTCGGCGGCGTGCAGGTTCTCGCGGCAACGCTGGAAGGCGCGGACGTGAAGACGCTGCGCGAAACGGTGGACAAGCTCAAGGACAAGCTGAAGAGCGCGGCGATCGTGCTGGCTTCCGTCGAAGGCGGCAAGGTCAGTCTGATTGCCGGCGTGACGGCGGACGCGAGCAAGAAGGTCAAGGCCGGTGAACTGGTCAATTTTGTCGCGCAGCAGGTTGGCGGCAAGGGTGGCGGCCGGCCGGATATGGCTCAGGCCGGTGGCACAGAGCCGGCCAATCTGCCGGCAGCGCTGGCTGGCGTGAAGGGCTGGGTCGAAGCGCAGCTTTGATTCTGATTCGCTGGTGAGCTGCGGTTGGCTGTTTTAAGGCCGGCTGTAGAGTTCAGAAAGAGGGCCACGTAGCGCGCCGGATTGTCGGCGTGGTGCGTGGCCCGATTTTTTGCACGAGCGGCTTTGCGCAAGCGGTTGCTTGCCGGTTCGGAGCCGGTTGTGAACGCCTCACTTCGGCGTGAACCGCAATCGCTCACTGAAACAGCCGCAAACCACGCAGCGCTTCAGCGCAAAATTACGCGACGTCCGCGCCCACGTCAGCCTGAACGCGTGCATGCGCTTCGGCATCGCCAGCCACATCCGCCACATCGACGCCCCCGGCTTCCCCCAAACCCCGCACATTCTCCTGCCCCAACAGCGTCTGCTTCAACGCATTGAGCGCCGACGAAAAATGCCCGCGTCGCCAGACGAGCAGCGTTTCGATCGCGCCGATGTCCGGCAAGTCATGCACGGCGATATTGCTCGCGTCGGCGGCCAAGCCGAGCACCGACCGCGGCGCCACCGCAACGCCCGCGCCCGCCGCGACGCAAGCCACGATCGCGTGATACGAGCCGAGTTCCAGCACACGCGCCGGCCTCACGCCGTGCTCCAGATACCAGTTCTCGATGTAGGTCCGATACGCGCAGCCGCGCTCGAATGCAACCAGTGTCGACAGCGCGATGTCGCGCACTTCGCGGATCGGCCGATGCCCGCGCGGCGTCAGCATCACGAGTTCCTCCTTGAACACCGGCACCGTCTCGAATACATCGCCGAGGACCGCCGGGTCGAACGGCGTAGCCACCAGAGCGGCGTCGACGTCGAATTCGCGCACGCGCTCGATCAGCTTGCCGGTCGTGCCCGTCTCCAGTTCGAGCGCGACATCCGGCCATTGCTGGTGATACTGCGCGAGCAGGCCCGGAAGACGTGTGGCCGCGACGCTCTCCATCGTGCCCAGACGCAGGCGTCCGCGGGGACGGTCGGCGCGCACGGCATGGCGCGCTTCGTCGGCGAGAGCGAGCAGGCGTTCGGCGTAGGGCAGCAGCGTTTCACCGGCGGGCGTCAGCACAAGACGCCGCCCGTCGCGGATAAAGAGTTCCGCGCCGAGTTGCTCTTCGAGCTGCTTGATGCGTGTGGTGACGTTCGATTGCACGCGGTTGAGCTTCGCGGCGGCGCGCGTCACGCCGTTCTCGCGTACGACGGCCCGAAAAATCGTCAAGGCGGCCAGGTCCACGATTCTCTCCTAGCGATGGATGGTATCCAAATTATTCATTTTTCATGATTGGATCGTCAAGCTAATATGAGACTACCGGTGCGACTCACCGGGCCCGCGATCCCGACGCGGTTTCCACCGCTCCCTCGCCTTTCGAATGGCCGCCCATGAACGATCTCGCTTCCGACGCCCACCGCCTTCCCACCGAATCTCACGCGGCCCGGCGTGCGGCGCTTGCGTGCATGGTGACGCTCGCCGTCGCGCTCGGCGTCGGGCGGTTCGCCTTCACGCCGCTTTTGCCGCTGATGCTGCACGGCGGCGCGTTCGGTCAGCCGCCAATCGACATCGAGCACGGCGGCTGGCTCGCGTCGTTCAACTACGCGGGCTACTTTGTCGGCGCGCTCACGTGCGCGGCGTTGCGCGTGGAACCTGCACGGGTGGTGCGCGCGGGGCTCGCACTGACCGTGCTGTTGACGCTCGCGATGGGCGTCACGAGCCAGTTCTGGGTGTGGGCGGTGGTGCGCTTCGTCGCGGGCGCGGTCAGCGCGTGGACTTTCGTTTTCGCGTCGCAGTGGGGCTTGCGGCGGCTCGCCGAGCTCCGTCAACCTGCGTGGAGCGGCGTGATTTATACGGGGCCGGGCGTCGGCATCGTCGGAACGGGGCTGCTGGTGAGCGCGGCGGGCGGTTATGGCGCGACGGCGGGCTGGATCGGCTTCGGCCTGATTTCGGCGGTGCTGGCGGCAGCCGTGTGGCCGGCGTTTGGCAATGCCGCTGCGTCTGATCGCAAGGCGGCAGGGCGCGCGTCGGCGTTGTCTGCGACAGAACGGAGAGCCAGCGACGTGGCCGCCGCGACGTCGGACGAAACCGGCGCAAGCCGTGCGGGCGCCGCCACAACGCGACATCCAACCGTCAACAGCGCGCCTGCCACGCATCGTGCGGACGCCTTCTGGCTGGTCGTCTTGTACGGCGTGCCGGGCTTCGGCTACATCATCACCGCGACGTTCCTGCCGGTCATCGCGCGCCACGCGTTGCCCGGCTCGCCGTGGCCCGACCTGTTCTGGCCGATGTTCGGCGCGGCGCTGATGGTCGGCGCATTGCTGGCGGCGCGCCTGCCGTTGCATCTGGATAACCGAGTGCTGCTGGCGGGCAGCTACGTGCTGCAAGCCGCGGGTATCGCGCTTGGGATCGTCTGGCCGACGGCGGGCGGTTTCTCGCTCGGCAGCATTTTGATCGGCGTGCCGTTCACCGCGATCACCCTGTTCGCGATGCGCGAGGCGCGGCGTCTGCGCGGCGACGATGCAGCCGGCCTGATGGGCTACGCGACAGCCGCTTATGGCCTCGGTCAGATCGTCGGCCCGCTGGTCGCCGCGCCGATCGCCGCGCACACCGGCTCGTTTTCGCTCGCGTTGTGGCTCGCGGCCGGCGCGTTGCTGGTGGGCGCTGCGGGCCTTGTCGTCGTCGCGCGGATGCCGCGTGGGCGAGGGCGGATGCCGGACTGCGGCTGCGGTTGAGCGCGCGCGGCCACGGCGGCGATGCCGCCCAGGAACAAGGCGGAATTGTCCGTCTGCAGGCTTTTGCTGCTGCGGCTTGGGTTTGGCGGCCATGTCGGCTACGGTTGATGAACAAAAGGAGCGACACGCCAACTGCTATCGGCCAAGCCGAACGGCGAGGAGCCCTAGCGCTTTGCGCCCAGTCGCCCCGCCTCAGCCCCGCTGCCACTTCAGCGAAGCAAAGCGATACAACAAACGGCCGCCGGGCGCACTAAAATGAGCGCTTTCCGTCATCCCCGCGCGCCTGTCGCCGGCCGCGCCGCCCAGCATGCAACATTTCGCGTCCGACAACTACGCCGGCATCTGCCCCGAGGCGCTCGACGCGCTGATCGCCGCCAACAACAGCGGCCACGAACCGGCCTACGGCGACGACTCCTGGACCAGCCAGGTCTGCGACCGTCTGCGTGACCTGTTTCAGACCGACTGCGAGGTGTTCTTCGTGTTCAACGGCACGGCGGCCAACTCGCTCGCGCTGGCGTCGCTGTGCCAGTCGTACCACTCGGTGATCTGCCATGAACTCGCGCACATCGAAACCGACGAATGCGGCGGCCCCGAATTCTTCTCCGGCGGCTCGAAGCTGCTGACGGCGCCGGGCGTTGGCGGCAAGCTCACGCCGGACGCCATCGAGGCCGTGGTCACGCGCCGCGCCGACATCCATTATCCGAAGCCCAAGGTCGTCACGCTGACGCAGTCGACGGAAGTCGGCACCGTGTACAGCGTCGACGAAGTGCGCGCGATCGCGGAGGTCGCGAGGCGGCATCGTCTGAAAGTGCATATGGACGGCGCGCGCTTTGCGAATGCGGTCGCCGCGCTGAACGTGCATCCTTCGGAAATCACATGGCGCGCGGGCGTCGACGTGCTGTGTTTCGGCGGCACCAAGAACGGCTTGCCGGTAGGCGAGGCGGTGGTGTTCTTCGACAGAACGCTCGCCGACGACTTCGCTTACCGCCTGAAGCAGGCAGGGCAGCTTGCGTCGAAGATGCGCTTCATTTCCGCACCTTGGCTCGGTCTGCTCGATAACGACGTGTGGCTGCGCAACGCGCGTCATGCGAACGCGATGGCCGAGCTGCTGCAAACGCGCTTGCAGGACATTCCCGGCGTGAGCATCATGTTTCCGCGCGAGTCGAACGCGGTGTTCGCGCAGTTGCCCGCACGAGCCGCGAAGGCCATGCGCGAACGCGGCTGGAAGTTCTACGAGTTCATCGGCGCGGGCGGCTGCCGGCTGATGTGCGCGTGGGACACGCAGCCGGAAACGGTCGAGCGCTTCGTAGCGGAAGTGCGCGAGCTATGCGCGGCGTAAGATGGCGTGCGTCGCGCAAGGCGCGGAGGGCGCTGGAGGTGGGCGAAGTGGGCGCGGCGGCGAGCGACGCAGGCCATGCAAGCCACGCGAGCGATGCAAGGCACGTGAGCGATGCAAGGTGCGCGAGCGATGCAAGGTGCGCGAGCTATGCAAGGTGCGCGAGCGATGCAAGGTGCGCGAGCGATGCAAGGTGCGCGAGCTATGCAAGGTGCGCGAGCTATGCAAGCCATGCAGGCCACCCACGCCACCCACGCGCGATAGGCCGCACAAGCTACGCACACCACGCACGCAAACCCTCGGGCCATGCTGCCTCAACCCATGAAAGCGACGAGCCGCGCAACCCACAATGCCACACGATCTGCGCTGCGCCAAGCCGGCCTCGCCAGTCCGCAGAGCCCATGAACCGGCGAGGCCCGCACAATAGCGACCGAGGCCCACGCAGCCCAACGCACGAAACGCACCACATGCACCCACCGCCGCCCGCGACAAACCCCACAAAAAACCACTCACCATGACCGACTACCGATTCTGCCCGCGCTGCTCGACGCCTCTCATCGAGCGGGCCGACGCCGAGCATGAAGGCGGGCGCATCCGCCAGACCTGTCCCGACGAGCAATGCGGCTACGTCCACTGGAACAATCCGCTGCCGGTGGTTGCCGCGATCGTCGAATACGAAGGCAAGATTCTGCTTGCGCGCAACGCCGCGTGGGCCGAGGGTGTGTTCGCGCTGATCACCGGCTTCCTCGAAAACGGCGAGACGCCGGAGGAGGGCATTGCGCGCGAGGTGTGGGAGGAGACGTCGTTGCACGCGGAGTCGGTTGAACTGATCGGCGTGTATGAATTCATCCGCAAGAACGAACTGATCATCGCGTATCACGTGAAGGCGCATGGCACCATTTCGCTGTCGCCCGAACTGCTCGAATACCGGCTCGTGGAACCGGCGAATCTGCGTCCCTGGCGCGCGGGCACCGGTCAGGCGCTCGGCGAATGGATGCGGCGGCGCGGTCTGCCATTTGAATTCGTCGACAAGCCGGGACAGTAAGTGCGCGCGCCGAGTTCGACGGGTTCGCCGCAAGCAGGTCTCGCAGCAGCGTCGACGAACGGCACTACGGCACCAATGGCACCAATGGCACCAATGGCACCACGACAACGACTCTCCGCGATGCACCGATAAACAAAAGCGCCCCACAGCCACCTTCGTTCGAACCAACGCCCATGTCCACGACCGCATCCAAACCCCAACCCACCGCACGAAGCGCCTATCCGCATTTCCTCACCATCACCACGCGCTGGATGGACAACGACGTCTACGGTCACGTGAACAACGTCGTCTACTACAGCTACTTCGATACGGTGGTGAACGAGTATCTGATCCGCGCGGGCGTGCTCGACTTCGAGCGCGGCGCGACCATCGGACTCGTGGTCGAAACGCATTGCAACTACTTCGCGCCGGTGGTGTTTCCGGAGCGCGTCGACGCAGGCTTGCGGGTGACGCGGCTCGGTGCGTCGAGCGTGCGCTATGAAGTCGGACTCTTTCGCGAAGGCAGCGACGAAGCCGCCGCCCAAGGCCACTTCGTGCATGTGTACGTGGATCGCGTGACGCGCCGTCCGGTGAATCTGCCCGACGCACTGCGCGCGGCGCTCGAGCCGATCGGCGTTGCCATCGGCACCGCGGACTAGGCGTGCAGTCGTTCGTCATCAATCTGCTGAACGGAATCAGCTTCGGCCTGCTGCTCTTCATGCTGTCGGCGGGCTTGACGCTGATCTTCAGCATGCTCGGCGTGCTCAACTTCGCGCACGCGAGCTTCTACATGCTGGGCGCTTACGTCGGCTATTCGGTGGCGGCGCGCTTCGGTTTCTGGGCCGCGCTCGTGATCGCGCCGCTCGTCGTCGGCCTGATCGGCGCGGCGCTCGAGCGCTGGCTGTTGCGCCGCGTGCGAAGTCACGGACATCTCGCCGAGTTGCTGCTGACCTTCGGCGCGGCCTACGTGCTCGGCGAACTCGTCAAGCTCGGCTGGGGCTTGAGCCCGCTCGGCGCGAGCGTGCCGGCTGTACTCGACGGTCCGCTTTTCACGCTTTACGGCGCGACCTTCGCGCGCTATCGCGCGTTCATGATGGCGCTCTCGCTCGTCATGCTTGCGGCGCTGTACGCGGTGCTGCGTGTGTCGAAGGCGGGGCTCGTGGTGCGCGCCGCGCTCACGCACGCGAGCGCCGTCGAAGCGCTCGGCCACAATGTGCCGCGCGTCTTCACCGGCGTGTTCGCGGCGGGCACGGCGTTGGCCGCGCTGGCCGGCGTGATCGGCGCGCCGCTTTCCGTCATCGAACCGTCGATGGCAGAATCGCTCGGCTCGATCGTGTTCGTCGTCGTGGTGATCGGCGGGCTCGGGTCGCTCGGCGGTGCGCTCGCGGCGTCGCTGCTGATCGGCTGCATTCAGACGCTCGCGGTCGCGAGCGACGTTTCGCTCGGCGACGTGCTCGCCGTTTTCGACGCCTCGCTGCCGCGCGAATGGGACGCGCTGACGCTCGCGCAGCTTGCGCCGCTGATCCCGTATCTGCTGCTCGTCGCGATGCTGGCGTTGCGCCCGCGCGGACTCTTCGGACGGCGCGACGATCATGCGTAAGGTCTCGAAGTCAGCAACTGCAGTCGCCTCGACGATAACGCCCGCCGAGCCCGATGCCCCGCATCAACGCGCGTTATGGCGCAATCTTTTACCGTGGCTCGCGCTGGTCCTGCTGCTTCTTGTGCCGCCGCTGCTGTCGCCGCAAAGCTGGCTGCTCGCCTATCTCGCGCAGACCGCGACGATGATCGTCTTCGCGCTTTCCTACAATCTGATGCTCGGCGAAACGGGATTGCTGTCGTTCGGACATGCGGCGTATTCCGGCCTAGGCGCACTGATCGCCGCGCATCTGTTCAATCGCGCCGGCGTGCCGCTCGTGCTGCTGCCGCTGATCGGCGGGGCAGGGGCCGCGGTATGCGGCGCGCTGCTCGGCTTCATCTCGACGCGGCGCGCCGGCACCGCATTCGCGATGATCACGCTCGGCATCGGCGAACTGGTGGCGGCGGCCGCGTGGACCTTGCCCGACTGGTTCGGCGGCGAGGCGGGCGTCGCGATCGATCGCGCGAGCGGTCCGCCGCTCGGCGCCTTCACATTCGGCCCGGCTCGCGAGGCGTATGCGCTGATCGCGCTGTGGTGCCTGCTCGCGAGCGCGGCGATGTTCGCGCTGTCGCGCTCGCCGTTCATGCGGCTTGCCAATGCGGTGCGCGACAACCCGGCGCGGGCCGCGGCCATCGGCTGCTATCCGCGACGGATTCGCCACGGCGTCGTCGTGATTTCGGCATTTTTTGCGGGCGTCGCGGGCACGCTGGCGCTCATCAATGTCGAGCTGGTGTCGACGGAAAGCGTCGGCATGGTGCGCTCGGGCTCGGTGCTGATTGCAACGGTGATCGGCGGAACGGGCGTCTTTTTCGGGCCGGTCGTGGGCGCGGTCGTGCTGACGTTTTTCAGCGTGGCGGTGGCGAGTGTCACGCGGGCCTGGCTCTTTTATCTGGGGCTGTTCTTCATCGTGATCGTGGTCGCTGCACCGGATGGGATCGCTGGCTTCGCGCAGCGGCACCTGGCGCGGCTAACGCGCTTGGGCTGGCGCTCGTGCCGGGCTGCTTGCATGGTCGCCTATCTGGCAGGCACAGCGGCGCTCCTGCTATGGAGCGCCGCCATCGTGCTCGCGGTGCAGTGGGCCTACGCGGCGCAATTCGGCGCGGACGAAGGCGCCGCGTTGCGCGTCGGCACAGCGTCTTCGCTGATCACGTTTGGCGTGTCGTCACCCTGGCGGCTCGTCGTAGCAATTGTTGCGTTGGCAGCGTGCGGAACGGTAGCGGCGCTCGCCGCGAGCCGCGCGCAAACCCGCCTCGCCGCGCATGCCCGCGCGCTGCACAACGCCGGAGACACACGATGATCCCGGCACTCGCGCTCTATGGCGTCACAAAACGCTTCGGCTCCACGCAGATTCTGCGCGGCGTGAATCTCGCGATCGAACCAGGCGAGCGTCACGCGTTGATCGGCCCGAATGGCGCGGGCAAGTCCACGCTCTTCAATCTGATTGCGGGTGACGCGCGTCCCAACACGGGACGCATCGACCTGTTCGGCGCGGAGATCACGCGGCTCGCGCCGGCGGCGATCGCGCGGCGCGGACTCGCGCGCAGTTTTCAGAGTACGAGCGTGTTCGCGCGCCTGAGCGTATTCGACAACCTCCGTTGCGCCGCGCTGCTCGCCGAGCGCGACCGCTTGCGCTGGTGGCAGCGTTTCGCGGGTTCATCCACGGTCGATGCGCGCGCCTCGCAGGTGCTGCACGCGGTCGGCCTCGGCGCACGCGCGCATGTGCAGGCCGCGACGCTCAGTTATGCCGAGCAGCGCGCGCTCGATCTCGGCATTGCGCTCGCGGGCGGCGCGCATACCTTGCTGCTCGACGAGCCGACGGCCGGCATGAATCGCGCGGAGGCGGCGCGCGCGATCGAACTGATTCGCGAGACCACCGCGGGCCGCACGCTGCTGATGGTCGAGCACGACATGGACGCGGTGTTCGCCATCGCCGATCGCATTTCAGTGCTTGTACAAGGGCGCATTATCGCGACCGGCACGCCCGCGGCGATTCGCGCGGATGCCGCGGTGCGCGCCGCGTATCTCGGCGAAGGTTTCGACGCATGACGCCCTTGCTCGACATTCGCGGACTCAACGCATGGTACGGTCCGAGCCAGGCATTGCATGGCGTGAACCTGCGGATCGGCGCGGGCGAAGTGCTCGCGCTCGTCGGCCGCAACGGCTCGGGACGCTCGACGCTCGCGCGGGCGATCATGGGCCTCGTGCAGTGCGACGGCGAATTGCGCTTTAGAGACCGCTCGCTTGCCGGGCTGCGTACGTTTGAAATCGCGCGGCTCGGTATCGGCTATGTGCCGGAGCATCGTGACGTGTTTCCCACGTTGAGCGTCGGCGAAAATCTCGAACTGGGGGTTGGGCCGGGCAATAGTGCAAATCGCGGACGCGCGCCGCGCTTTACCATCGACGATGCGTATGCGCTTTTCCCAGTTTTGCGCGAGCGCAGGCGCACGCGCGCGGGCGCGCTGTCGGGCGGCGAGCAGCAGATGCTGACGCTCGCGCGTGCGCTGCTCGGCGATCCCGATCTGCTCGTGATCGACGAACCCGGCGAGGGCCTTGCGAGCCTCGTCATGCAGCAGGTCGCGCAATGTCTGCGCATGCTGCGCGAGCGCGGCATGGCGATGCTGCTGATCGAACAGAGGCTCGTGATCGCGGGGGACATTGCGAGCCGCGTCGCGGTGATGGGTCATGGCGAAATCGTGTTCGACGGCGAACTCGATGCTTTCGTGCA
This sequence comes from Paraburkholderia sp. OAS925, assembly GCF_040543975.1. NCBI lineage: Bacteria > Pseudomonadati > Pseudomonadota > Betaproteobacteria > Burkholderiales > Burkholderiaceae > Paraburkholderia > Paraburkholderia sp. OAS925. Next base: position 3,343,087 of record NZ_JBEUNO010000001.1, on the reverse strand, counting down.
GCGCACCGACGTGATGCGCGAGTGGCTCGGTGTCGGTTGAAGGGCGCGCCGTGCCGCTTTGAAAAAAAACCGCGGTGCGATTAGCGTTTGAATTTGCATCGTCGATAGTCCGCTCAGGTCCGGCGCGCAAGGCATTTCGCTGACCGATCGCGGCGATTCAAACGCTTGATCGTTTGGTGAGCGTCCTCCAGAAATCTTGTCGGCAGCGCGCGGACAAATAAAGACAATTATTGAAGACCGCGCGGCGTCGGCGCGCGCGATTTGCGCGTCGAAATGCGTCGAGATGCGTCGCGGCTTCAGGAGGAGACATCATGAAAAACATACGCACGGCCCGCGAGCATGGATGGCGCGCGCCGCTTGTCGCAAGCTTCGCGCTGCTCGTCGCGGCGCTTTCCATGTCTGCATGCGCCGACGCGAATTCGACAACCGCAAACACTGCGCCTTCCGCAGACACGCAAAGCCCAACCGCAAGCCCAACCGCAAGCGCAAGCGCAAGCCCAACCGCAAGCCCAACCGCAAGCGCGCCGCACGCGCAGCCCGCTTCATCCCCACGTCCCGCGATCGAAGCCGCCAAGGCCCGACAACTCGCGTTAGAGCAAAGCATCGCGGCGCGCGTGCCCACAGCGAGCGGCATGAGCATCAAGCGCAGCCGCGCGCTCACGCTGCGCGACTCGGGCATCGACGGCTCGCTGATGCTCGCGCGCGATGTCGACTTTCGCGTGACCGGCGACATCGGCTTCATGATTCACGACATGGCGGCGACGCTCGTGCCGACGCGCGCGGGTGAGCCGATTGTTTTCGATGACCCGACGAGCGTGACGATCGACGTTCATCGCGGCGAAGTCACGCTCGACAGCGCAAAGCTCACGGCGATCTTCGACCGTTATCTGTTCCAGTACCAAGCCTCGCCGCTGCGCAATATGCGCGTGGTGCCGCAAGACGGCGGCAGTTTGCGCATAACCGGCGAGATGCATCGCGATACGTGGGTGCCGATCGTGCTGTCCGGATCGCTTGCGATGCGCGGCGCGGACGAACTCGTGTTCCATGCCGATCACGTCGAAGTCGCGGGCGTGGCCGCCGACCGGTTGATGCAGGCCGCGCATGTGAAGATGGCCGATCTGCTGAAAGTCGATACGCCGATTGCGCGGCTCGACGGCGACGACGTCGTGATGCAGGTCGCGAAGCTCACGCCGCCGCCCGCGCTGCGCATGCGCATCACGCGCATCGACACGAGCGCGGCGGGCGTGCGCTTCACGCTGGACGACGGCACGCTGCCCAACATCGACTGGCCCGCGAACATGCCCGCGCGCGGCATGCTGGTGCAAGGCGGCGACGTGAAGTTCATGCGTTCGATGCCGATGAATATCGACATGGCGCTGACGCCCATCGATAGAAGCGCGCCGTTCGTGCTCGATCTGTACCACTATCGCGAGCAGATGGCCGCCGGCTATTTCACTTTCGACGAAGCCGGCGCGCTCGACGTGCATCTGCCTTCATACGCGACGCTCGCGAGCGCGGCGAAAGAGCCGCCGCCGCGGATCGGCATCGGCATCGGCAGCGCGAGTGCGCGCTTTAACGACAGCCTGATTCGCGCGCAGCAGGCGTCGCTGGCGCAGGCGCGGCTCGTGTGGCAACGTGCGCCGCAGAGTGTGCAACGCGCATCGGCCGCGCATGCGATGCCTGTCAGTCTGCGTACGGGGTTGTCTCGCGGCAGCCGGGACGCTGCAACGCTCACACCCAACGACGAACGTCGTTCGACAGGTCCCACCCCGCTGATCCACGTCGAAAACGTCGACTTCTACGTGGCCGGGCGCATCGGCTTTCACGTGCGTTCGCTCGACGCGCAGATGGTCCCGAAGACGCCTGGCCAACCGGTCGATCTCGACAATCCCGATCAGTACGACATACGCATCATCGGCGGCGAAGTAGTCGAACCGTGGCCGGCGATGGCCGCGCTATTCAACGATTATCTGCTCGATTACGAGCCGCGCTCGCTCAACGATCTGCAACTGAAACCGGTCGACGGCAAGCTCGAAGTCACGGGCGGCATCAAGTTGTGGAATCACTTTCCGGGCGTATGGCTGCCGACGACGATGAGCGGCACAATCGTCGCGCGAGACGAGCGGCATCTCGTGTACGAGCCGGCGTCGGTGAAGGTGCTTGGCGTGCCGCAGGCGGGACTGCTGCGCGCGCTCGACATTCCGCTTGCGTCGTTGACGCCGTTCACGCGCAAGGGCGTCGCGCTCGAAGGCAACCAGCTCGTGTTCGATCAGTACACCGTGTTTCCACCGCCGGTCTTGCAAGGGCGTCTTGCAAGCGCCACCGTCACGGACGAGGGCCTCGTGCTGAAGTTCAAGCGCGAACCCGGCATTACCGTCGCGCGGCCGCCCGCCAACGCTACGAAGAGCTACGTATGGATCGAATCGGGCGACGTGAAGATGTTCAACTCGCTCGTCACGAACGCGCGAACCTTCATCAGCGACAGCTCGAACCCCGGCGTGATGAAGTTCGATTTATATGGCTATCGCAGGGACGTTTCGAAGGGCACGGTAAAAATGAGCACGGACGGCGCGCTCGGCGTGGATCTCGCCGCGCGAGGCAAATAAGAGCGCGCCTGCCTCGCGCGAAGCCAGCCGCACGACTCAATCTTCCTTGTTGACGATCCACTCGTGCGCCGGGTCGTTACGGAAATGCCACGTCCGCTGCGCGCCCGCCATCACGTTCAGATAGTACGAGTCATAGCCATACGGCACGACGACCGGATGATAGCCGCGCGGCACCATCACGACGTCGTGATTCTCGACCGCCATCGATTCGTCGATGTCGCGCATATCGGTGTACACGCGCTGAAACGCAAAACCCTGCGGCGGATTCAGCCGATGGTAGTACGTCTCCTCGAGCGAACTTTCGTGCGGCACGTTGTCGGTGTCGTGCTTGTGCGGCGGATAGCTCGACGCGTGGCCGCCCGGCGTTCTGACCTCGACCACCAGCAGCGACTCGGCGGGTTCGGTCTGCGGAAGAATATCGCAGACGTAACGCGTATTCAGGCTTTTGCCGCGCGTGGAGCGTTTCATCGAAGACGGCTCGATCAGGCGCGCGGGCAACTCGCCTTTTGCAGGCGCGCTCGCCACGCCGATCTCCGCATCGCGGCATGCGCGCACCGCGGCGCGCACGCCTGGCGGCAAATACACCGCATAGGGCGCGGCATCTTCGAACACGCTGTCGCGCGAACCGAGCGAACTCCACTTTGCGTGCTGCGTTTCGATGTCGACCGCGCCCGTGAGCACGACGATGCACACTTCGCGCGACGGCTCGAACACATGCACGACTTCACTCGTGCCGAGACGATAAGCGGCGAAGCCGACATAGCGCCAGCACGCCGACTCGGGTGTCACTCGCGCGATTGTCTGGCCTTCGCGCTCGGCCTTCACTAACAGACTCATGCTGCCTCCTGCGTGTCGAGCGGCGCATCGACCAATGCACGCAATGTATTGAAGCCTTTTTGCGCGTACTCGAACGACGGCGCGACGACCGGGTCCTGTTCTGCTTCGACCACCAGCCAGCCGCAATAGCCGTGCCGCTTCAGACGCGCGATGATCGACGGAAAATCGACGGCGCCGTCGCCGGGCACCGTGAACGCGCCCGCGATCACCGCATCGAGAAAACTCCAGTTGCGATTGCGCGCGAGCTTCATCACGGCGGGGCGCACATCCTTGCAGTGCACATGGCAAACGCGGCCGATGTGCTTGTCGAGCACGGCGAGCGGATCGCCGCCTGCAAACGTGATGTGTCCCGCGTCGAACAGCAGGCCGACTGCGTCGCTCGTGCGCGACATCAACTGGTCGACGTCGGCGGGCGTTTCGACGTACGCGCCCATGTGATGATGGTAAGCAAGCCGCACGCCGCGGCTTAGCGTATAGCGTGCGAATTCATCGACGCGCGCGGCATACGCGGCCCATTGCGCGTCGCCGAAAAAACGCGGCCTCTGATACAGCGGCTTCGGCGCGCCCTGAATCGAATCGGCCACTTCGCCATACACCGTGACGGTCGCGCCATTTTGCGCAAGCAAGTCGAGATGCGGGCCCGACCGCCGCGATTTCCTCTTCGACGCTGCCGCGCGCGAGACGCCCCGAATACCATCCCGACACGAGCGCGAGATCGTATTGCGCGAGCAGCGTCTTCAATGCCTGCGGTTCGCGCGGGAATTTGTTGCCGAGTTCGAAGCCCTGATAGCCGATCTGCCGGCCTTCGGTCAGCGCGACCTCGAGCGGCGTTTCGCCGCCGAGCGAGGGCAGGTCGTCGTTCATCCACGACAACGGATTGATGCCGATGCGTACGTTGAAAGCTGTCATGCGAGCGATCCTCGATCGTTGACGTCGTTGTCCTTTTCGTTGCTGTCCTCTGCAACGCCGGATGGTTTTCCGCGTGCCGCAATCTGGGCATCGTAATTCGCTCGCGCGTCGCGCACGCTTGCCCGCGACGATACTTCGGGCACCGCGACTTCCCACCACCAGCCGCCGTCGGTCGTCGTGCGGGCCGGGTCGGTGTCGATGCTAATGACGTATGTGCGATCCGCGGCGCGCGCACGTTGCAGCGCGGCTTCGAGTTCCGCGACGTTCGCCGCATGCTCGGCATGCGCGCCGAGCGCACGCGCATGCGCGGCGAAGTCGATGCGCGGCGCGCCAAGCGGCCCTTGCTTGCAATCGTCGAGCAGGTTGTTGAACGGCGCACCGCCGCATGCCTGCTGCAGTCGATTGATGCAGCCGTAGCCGCGATTGTCGAGCACCACGACAATCAGTTTCGCGCCGAGCATCACGGAAGTCGCGATCTCGCTGTTCATCATCAGATAGCTGCCGTCGCCGACCATCACGATCACTTCGCGCTCGGGACGCGCGAGCTTCGCACCGAGCCCGCCGGCGATCTCATAGCCCATGCACGAGTAGCCGTATTCGACGTGATACGCGCCCGGCGTCGCCGCGCGCCACAGCTTGTGCAATTCGGCGGGCAAGGTGCCCGCCGCGCATACGACGATGTCGTTGGCCGGCGAGTTCGCGCTCGAACGCTGCACGGCGCCGATCACATCGCCCTCGTAAGGCAGCACGGCGTCGCGCTGCGGCGCGTGCGTGAGCGTATGTACGGTGTCGCGCCAGCTTGCCGCGAGTTGCTGCGCGCGAGCGGTCCACGCGCGGTCCGCATGCCAGTCTTGCAGGCGCGAGCCAGGTCCATGGAGCGCATCGAGTGCATCGAGTGCGAGACGCGCGTCCGCTTCCACCACTTGCGCGCGATGCTTGAGGCCGTCGAATGCATTCGCATTGATGCCGATCACGTCCGCCTGCGTGAAGAGCGTGTTCGAGCCGGTCGTGAAGTCCTGCAAACGCGTGCCGAGCGCGAGCACACAGTCGGCGTCGCGCGCGAGTGCGTTCGCGGCAGGCGAGCCGGTCACGCCGAGCGCGCCAACGTTCAATGGATCGTCCCATGCGAGCGAACCCTTACCCGCCTGCGTCTCCGCGACCGGAATGCCGTGCGCGGCGGCGAAGCGTTGCAGCGCGTCAGTCGCGCGGCCGTACAGCACGCCGCCGCCCGCGACGATCAGCGGCCTCTGCGCGCGCCGCAAGCGCTCGATTGCCCGCTCGATTTCATCGACGCGCGGCGCCGGCGCATAAAACGTCACGACGCGCGGCGCGAAGAAATCGGCGGGGAAGTCCCACGCCTGCGCCTGAACGTCTTGCGGCAACGCGAGCGTGACGGGCCCGCAGGACGCGGCGTCGGTGAGCACGCGCAGCGCGCGCGGCAACGCACTCAACAATTGCGCCGGATGCACGATGCGATCGAAGTAACGCGACACGGGTTTGAACGCATCGTTGGCGGACACGCCACCGTCGTGGAAGTCTTCGACCTGCTGCAAAACCGGGTCCGGCGCGCGCGACACGAAAATGTCGCCCGGCAACAGCAGCACCGGCAAACGGTTCACATGCGCGAGCGCCGCGGCAGTGAGCAGATTCGTCGCTCCCGGTCCGATCGACGTCGTGACCGCCATCATACGGCGGCGGAAATGCGCCTTCGCGTACGCAATCGCGCTATGCGCCATCGCCTGTTCGTTATGCGCGCGCAGCGTGGGCAATTCGTCGCGATGCTGATACAACGCCTCTCCCATGCCCGCGACGTTGCCGTGACCGAAGATCGCGAACACGCCGCCAAAGAGCGGCTCGGTGCCGAGACCGTCTTCGGTCGCGACGCGTTGCGCGGCGAGATAACGCACGAGCGCTTGCGCGGTGGTCAGGCGAATCGTGCCTTCCCGAACCGCGCCGCTTGCGGATGCCGCGTGGCCGTGCTCATGTTCCTGCTCGCGTTTGTGATCCATCATGCGCTGATTCATGCGGCCTGCTCCTGATGAACATGCGTCTTCGCGTCGGGTTCGCCGGCCACGGATTCACGCGCCGCGCGCCACGATGCGATCAGCGTTTCGAAGATGCGGCGCACGCGCGCGATCAGTTCGTCGTCGCCGATTTCACCGGCAAGCCACGCATGGCTCGGCTCGTGAAAGATCGTGCGGCCCACCGTGAAGCCGCGGCACGTCGACGAGCGCGCCGCCGCGCGAAAGCCATCGTTCAACTGCTCGACACCCGCCGACAAACCGAGCAGCACGACACCGCGGCAATACGGATCGCGCTCGGCGATCAACGCGTCGACGTTGCGCCACTGCGCGGCGTCCATCGGTTCGAGCTTCCACCACTCGGGATAGATGCCGATGTTGTAAAGCCGCTTTAACGCGCGGTACACCACGTTCGGTCCTTGCGGCAAGTTCGGGTGCTTCGGCGGAATCACTTCGAGCAGCAACTCGTGGCCGCTTGCCTGCGTTGCATCGTAGAGCGCGCGCAATTGCGCTTCCTGTTCGAGACGCTGTTCGATCGGCTCGTCGGGATGGAATTGCACGAGGCACTTCGCGACGTGCTCTTGCGGCCACGTGACGAGCGTCGTGCCCACGGAGCGTCCATGATCGAAGACGAGCGGCACCGAGCCCGGCAATTCGACGGGGCGCCCGATCCACCAGCCGCGGCCGGTCGCCGCATTCAGCGCATCCTGTCCATAACGATCGTCGATCAGCACGCCGATGCGGCCTTGCAAGCTCAATGCGCTTTCGGTCTGCGAGACCGCCTCGACGAACAGGCCCTTGAGCCTCGCGATGCGCGCGTCGCTCGCGCCGGTCTGCTGCGCGAGTTCGAAGAACTGGTTGCGATGATCGAATGCAAAGCCGAGTACTTCGTTCCATTGCTTGCGCGCGGGCGTCACGCGATGCAGGCGCGCGAGCGTCGCGTCGCGGTCCGGGCGGCGCATGCGTTCGGGGTCGGCTTTGGCCTCGCGCAGGAAGTAGTCGAGTTCGGCGGGCGTCGGCATGGCCGGCGCGCACGCGTGGCGCGAGACCACCAGGGCGCCGCTCGCGTTCCCGGCGCGCGCGCATGCTTCGAGCGGTTGATCGCGCAACCATCCTGAGAGAAAGCCGGAGGCGAACGCGTCGCCCGCGCCGAGCACGTTCAGCACTTCCACTTGCACGCCGCCGTGAACCGGCACGTCGTCGAGCGAGGCGGGCACTTTGCCGTCGATAATCTGGCAGCCCAGCGGCCCGCGCTTGAGCACGAGCGTGGCGGGCGTTACCGCGCGCACCATCGCGAGTGCGTCGACGAGTTCGCTCTTGCCGCCTGCGATGCGAAACTCTTCTTCGGTGCCGATCACGAGATCGAACAACGGCAGAATGCGCTGCAAATGCGCGGTGACGCCTTCGCTCGCGACAAAGCGCGTTTCGCCGTCCGCCTTGCCCGTGAGACCCCACAACACCGGACGATAGTCGATGTCGAGCACGGTGCGCACCTGGTTGCGCCGCGCGTAGTCAAGCGCGCGGCGGCTCGTGCGGTTCACCTGCTCGGTGGAAAAGTGCGTGCCGGTAATCAGCAGCGCTTTCGACGACGCGATAAACGCTTCATCGAAATCCGCTTCGTCAACGGCCATGTCCGCGCAATTCTCGCGATAGAAAATCAGCGGGAACGTGTCGCGGTCTTTCAGGCCGAGCAGCACGAGCGCGGTCAGGCGTTCCTGATCGACGCGCACGTGGCTCACGTCGCAGCCTTCCTTCGTCAACGTCTCGGTGAGAAAGCGGCCCATATGGTCGTTACCGACGCGCGCGAGCATCGCCGCGGAAAGTCCGAGCCGCGCGCAGCCGAACGCAATATTCGCCGACGATCCGCCGAGATACTTCGCGAAGCTCGACACGTCCTCGAGGCGCGCGCCGACCTGCTGCGCGTAGAGATCGACGGCGAGGCGGCCAAGGCACACGATGTCGCGGCTGCGCTCCGGCGCGAAGCGGCTGCCGGCGTTCGCGCCGGACATGCCCGCGGTTTCGCCCGAGGTCTGTGCCGGTGTGCCGCCGAATGTACTGGAATGAGCCATGAATGTCCCTGAATGACGGAGCGCGGCAAGCGGTTTCATCGCTGCGCCTGCCGCGCGAATGAATCAGATCGTTGCGCCTTCGAGTTCGCCGATCATCTTCTGCATCTCGGCGCCGCCCGCCATCATGTCGAGCACTTCGTCCTTGCTGATGGTTTCCTTCGTGAAGGTGCCGAGCGATTTGCCGCGATTGAGCAGCGTGAACGAGTCGCCGATCGGATATGCGTGATGCACGTTGTGCGTGATGAAGATCACCGAGATGCCTTTCGCGCGCGCCTTGTGAATCAGCTTCAGCACGTTGAAGCTCTGCTTCACGCCGAGCGCGGCGGTGGGCTCGTCGAGAATCAGCACGCGTGCGCCGAAGTGAATCGCGCGCGCAATCGCCAGACACTGTTTCTCGCCGCCCGACATCGTGCCGATCGGCTGATGCGGATCGCGCACGTTGATGCCCATTTCCGCGAGCTTGTCGCGTGCGGTGGTCGCGCTGGTTTCGAGGTCCATCACGTTCAGGAAGCCGAAGAGTTTCTTTTGCGGCTCGCGTCCCATGAAGAAATTGCGCGCGACGGAAAGCAGCGGCACGAGCGCGAGATCCTGATAGACGGTGGCGATGCCCAGATCGAGCGCGTCTTTCGGCGACTCGAACAAAACCGGCTTGCCGTCGACCAGATACTGGCCCGACGACGGCTGATGCACGCCGGCCAGCGTCTTGATGAGCGTGGACTTGCCCGCGCCGTTGTCGCCGAGCAGGCAGTGCACTTCGCCGCGCTTCAGGCGCAAGGTCACGCCGCTTAGCGCGATCACCTTGCCGAAGTACTTGTTGACGTTTTCGAGCGCGAGGATCACGTCGTCTTGCTGCGCGGCGGCGGTTGCCACCGGCGCTTCGTGAGTCACAGGGTTCGTATCCGACATGTTCGTCTCCTCGTTACGATTGCGACACGCGACGGCGCACGTAGTGATTGAACAGCACCGCGATCAGCAGCATCACGCCGAGGAACACGCGGAACCAGTCGGAACTCACGTTCGTATAGGTGATGCCGATCTGCACGACGCCGAAGATCAGCGCGCCGAAGCAGGCGCCGACCACGGACCCATAGCCGCCCGTCAACAACGTTCCGCCAATCACCGCCGCGATGATCGCTTCGAATTCCTTCTGCAAGCCGCGATCCGCCGCAGCCGAGCCGATGTCGCACACTTGCAATACCGCGAACAGGCACGAGCAGAATGCGGTCAGCACGAACAGCAGAATCTTCACGCGGCGCACCGGAATGCCCACGTTCTTGGCTGCGTTCGCATCGCCGCCGACGGCGAGAATCCAGTTGCCGGCGCGCGTCTTTGCCAGAACGAATGCGCAGATTGCGGCGAGGCCGAACCACCACAGAATCACCTTCGGAATGCCAGGCACCAGCGCATGACCGTTATCGAGCAGCGTGCCGATGCCGTGGTGCGCGAGCATCGTGAAGAGGCCATTGAGCGCGACACCGTGAAAGAGCGTGTTGGCGAGCCAGTCCTGCTGCGCGAGGTCGCCGACGCCCGAGACGATGGTGCGGTCGGCGAACATGATCGACAGCGCGAGCGTGAGGCCGCGCAGAATGAACAGGAAGGCCAGCGTGACGATGAACGACGGCAGCCGCGTACGCATCACGAGATAGCCGTTGAGCGCGCCGAGCAGCATCGAGCCGGCGAATGCAAAGAGGATCGAGAGCGAAATCGGCCAGTGAAAGTATACGCTCGGAATCGCGACCATCATGCCGGCGAAGCCGATCATCGAGCCGATGGAGAGATCGAACTCGCCCGCGATCATCAAGAGACATGCGCCGACCGCGAGGATGCCGAGATACGCGGACACCTGCGACCAGTTCATCACGCCGTCGAGATTGAACATGCCGGAGCCGCCGGCCGTCAGCGCGAAAACGAGAAACACGAGTACCGCGCCGGAAATCGCGGCAAATTCAGGGCGGTTCAGCAGATGACCGAACCACGATTCCTTGCGCACGCGCTCGTCGCGTCCGTCGCGCGCTTCGGCGTCCGGGCGCGGCGCGGCGTTATGCGAGGCGGCGCTGTTTGGATCGACGTGCGGTGGGAAGTGTTTGCCGGCTACACCCATGATGTCTCCTTGGAGCCGGCTGTGCGTTAGGGCAGGCGGGAATGCGTTGCGAGAACGACAGCCGGTGAAATGCGCGCTGGCGGCGAAGCTGCCGGGCGGGAGCGATGCCCGCCGCGCGCGTGACTAGCTAGAAGAAAGAATCAGCGATACTGCCCTGCGTACTTGATGACCTTGTCGAGGTTTTCCTTCGTGATGAAACCCGGGCCCGAACGAATGTTCTTCGGTCCATACGACGGCGCGAGACCGTACGTCGCGAGCCGCGCCTTGAACTTCGGATTCGCTTCGAGAATCTGGCGGATTTTCGCGGGGTCGGTGGTGTGCTCTTTCTTCACGATGGCGAGCACGGCGACCGGAATATAGCCTTGCAAATACGGCTGCTGATCGATCGCGAACTGGATCGTGCCGTTCTGGATGGCCTTCGCGATGTCGTCGGAGAAGTCGAACGTGCAGAAATAGATCTTGCCGTTCAGGCCCATTTGCTGGACCGCTTTCAGCGTGGCCGACGCGGGCGTCGGTCCGAGCGTGAGAATCGCGCCGGTGTTCGGATGGTTGCGCAAATAGGCGCTGACCTTCGATTGGATCTCGGTCGGGTCCTGGCCGGAATCGATGGTGGACGATTTATAGTCGACGCCGATCGCATCCGCGAAACCACGGCAACGGTCGAACGAAACGGTGTTGGTCGCGAGGTGATTCACGCACACGAACGACTTCACGCCGGCCGCTTTCGCCTTCTCGCCCGCCGCCTTGCCGGCGACGTATTCGGGCTGGCCGACGTGCATGATCGCGCCCAGTTGCGCGCTCTGTTCCTCGGTGCCGGAATTGATCGTGACGAGTGGAATCTTCTTCGCGGTCACCTTGCTGATGGAGCTCTTGAGCACATCGTAATCGGCGATGGTGACGATCACGCCGTCGTAGTTGCGCGCGGCGGCCTGCTCGACGAGGCGCGCCATATCGGCGATGTCGCCGTTCGGCGGATTGCGATAGTCGGTCTCGACGTTGAAGTCCTCGTCGGCCTGCTTGATCGCGTTCTTGATCGTGTTCCACCAGGAATCGGAGTCCGGCGCGTGGCTGATCAGCACGAAATGAGCGTCAGCCGCGCGGGCGGCCGAAGCCGCGCCGAATCCCGTCGCCAACGTCAATGCCGTCACCAGAATCCTGAGCGTAGCCTTGCCCTTGCAAAGTCTCATGTCTCCACCTTTCTCGGTCTGTCGTTATTGAGGGAGCGACGCAGCTGCGCCGAAGCGCCATCGCTCACGACCAAGATTAGGTCATCTTCGAGGGTGGTGCAACAGAAATTTCATCGTGAATAAAAATGGAAAATACGTTCCATTTATGCGATGCGCTGCCTATAATCGGCAACGTCAAACACGTCGTGCGGCGCGCGTCGAAAGCGTCTGCCGCACTGCGACAAAGCACCGAAGAGAGACTCATGGCGGAAGAGAGCACCGAGGAATTGCCGAGCGTCGAAGAATTGATGCAGCGCATCGCGGAAAACTACGAAGCGTTGCCGCGTCAGTTGAAGAACGTCGCAACGTATATCGAGCAGCATCGTTCGAGCGTGATGGTCGATCGCACGAGTGATATTGCCGCAAGCTGCGGCGTGCATCCGTCGGCGGTGGTGCGTTTTGCGCAGCGCTTCGGCTTCTCAGGTTTCTCCGATTTGCAGGCGGTGTTTCGCCAGGCGTACACAGGGCAGGGCGCGTCGTCGCCGAGTTATCAGCAGCGCATTCGCAAGCTGATCGACGACAAGCCTGGCGCGCTGTCGGGCGGCGCGGTGGCGCGCGAATTCATCGCGGCGTCGCGCGGCGGCCTGGAAGAACTCGAAGCGGGGCTCGACGACAAACAGTTCGACGCCGCCGTGAAAATGCTGCAGCAGGCGGACAACATCTATGTGATCGGCGTGCGGCGCTCGTTTCCGGTCGCGAGCTACATCGTCTATGCGTTGCAGCACACGCCCAAGCGCGTGCATCTGGTGTCCGGTTTCGGCGGCATGTATCGCGAGCAGATTCGCAGCGTGAAGAAGGGCGACGTGGTGATCGCGATCAGCTTCGCGCCGTATGCGAAGGAAACGCAGTATTGCCTGCGCGTCGCGCATCATCATCAGGCGAAGACGCTGGTTATTACGGATAGCCAACTATCTCCGCTCGCCCGTTACGCGAGCACTCAACTGTATGTGAAAGAGGGCAGCGCGTTTGCGTTCCGCTCGCTGACCAGCACGATCTGCCTGTGCCAGGCGCTTTTCATCGCGCTCGCGTACAAGCTCGAACTGAACGTGGAAGAATCCAAAGACACTGGAGGATACGATGACTGACGCAGCACAACCGATCGACGTCGCGGTGTTCGGCGCGGGGCGCATCGGCAAGATTCACGCGGCCAATCTCGCGCGGCAACCTGGCGTGAGGCTCAAGTATGTGGTCGATGTGAATCGCGAAGCGGCCGCGGCGCTCGCTGCCGCGCATGGCGCGCAAGTGGCGGACATCGACGGCGCGATGGGCGACGCTTCGGTCGGCGCCACGGTGATCTGTTCGAGCACCGACACGCACGCCGATCTCATCATGAAGTCGGCCGCGCAGAAAAAGCACGTGTTCTGCGAGAAGCCCGTCGACCTCACGCTCGAACGCGCACGGGCCTGCGCGGACGCGGTCGAACGCGCGGGCGTGGTCTGCATGATCGGCTTTCAGCGCCGCTTCGACCCGACGTTTTCCGCGCTGAAGGCGCGTCTCGACGCGGGCGAAATCGGCACGCCGGAAATGCTCATTGTGACGAGCCGCGATCCGGGGCCGCCGCCGGTCGAATACATCCGGCATTCGGGCGGCATCTTCAAGGACATGCTGATTCACGACTTCGATATCTTCCGCTGGATTCTGGATGACGAAGCCGACACGCTGCATGCGACCGGCAGTTGCCTCACCGATCCGGCGATTGCAAACGCGGGCGACATCGACTCGACGGCGGTGACGATCCGCACGAAGCGCGGCCGTCTGTGCCAGATCAACACCGCGCGCCGCGCCGCCTATGGTTACGACCAGCGCTTCGAAGTGCTCGGCAGCGGCGGCATGCTGCAAGCGGGCAATGTGCGGCCCACTGAAGTCACCGCTTATTCGAAGACCGAAGTATCGAGCGACGTGCCCGAGGCGTTTTTTCTCGAACGTTATCGCGCGGCGTACGCGCTGGAAATCGCGCATTTCTTCGAAGCCGTGACGCAAGGCAAGCCGGTGCGCACGACCGTCGCCGACGGCGTGAAGGCGCTCGAACTCGCCGAGGCCGCAACGCTTTCGTGGCGCGAAGGCCATGCGGTCAAACTCGGCGAGGCCGCGCGATGAATGCCGCGGCAGCGCATGACAAGCGCGTTCGTTTGGGCGTGGTCGGCCTTGGGCGGCTCGGCAAACGGCACGCGGAGAATCTCGCGTATCGCGTGCCGGGCGCGGAACTGGTCGCCGCTTGCAGTCCGCTGGAAGAGGAGCGGGCATGGGCGCGCGACGCGTTGCCGTCGCCGCGTCTTTACGACGATTACGCGAAGCTGCTCGACGATAGCGAAGTGGATGCCGTGTGGCTCGTCACGCCGTCGTCGTTGCACGCGCAACAGATCGTCGACGCATTGCGCGCGGGCAAGCACGTGTTCTGCGAGAAGCCGTTGTCGCTCGATCTCGCCGAATGCGAGCGCGTGCTGGCCGAGGCCGCGCGCTTTCCGCATCTTCAGGCGACGATCGGCTTCATGCGGCGCTTCGATCCGAGCTACAAGGATGCATTCGACAAGATCGCGGCGGGCGCGATAGGCCGGCCGTTTCTGGTGCGCTCGCAGACCACGGACAAGAACGATATCGACGGTTTTTTCGTGCGCTTTGCGGCGACCTCGGGCGGCATCTTTCTCGACTGCACGGTGCACGATATCGACGTCGCGCGCTGGCTGCTCGGCAAGCCGCGCGCGACGCGCGTGTTCGCGGCCGGCGCGGTCGCGTTACATGAAGGCCTGCGCGAATTCGGCGACGTCGACAACGGCGTCGCAATCTGCGAATTCGAGGGCGGCAAGCTCGCGATGTTCTACGCGTCGCGCACGCAGGCGCACGGCAACGACACGCACAGCGAAGTGATCGGCACGGCGGGCGCGCTCGCGATCGGACGCAATCCGCGCGCGAATCGCGTGGAGATTTATGACGCGAGCGGGATTCGCAACGAGTGCACGCCGAGCTTCTTCGACCGTTTCGAAGACGCGTTTTTGCACGAGGCGCGCGCGTTTGTCGCGGCGGTGCAGGGCGGGGCGGGCTCGGAGGCGCAAGCGGGCGCAACGCTTGCCGACGCGCTCGAGGCGACGCGCATCGGCAATGCGTTGCGGCAGTCGCTGCAGAGTGGGCAGGCGGTGACGCTTTAGCGCCGGGATCGCGGCGGCGGCACTCTCAACGCCGCCACCGGCAGCGCGGCGCAGGCTGCGGTAGAATTTGACCCTCTGTCTGGCGTCGCACAACGGCGTCTCGTCCCGAAGGTCATCGTCGATGCAAATTCAGATTCACAAGGAAGTCGATGCGCGCGGGCTGATGTGCCCGCTGCCCATCCTGCGCGCCAAAAAGGCGCTCGCCGATATGGAAAGCGGCCAGATTCTCAAGGTGCTCGCCACCGACCCCGGTTCGCAGCGCGATTTCGCCGCGTTCGCGAAGCAGACCGGCAATGAGATCGTCGAGAGTTCGTCGCACGACAAGGTTTTCACGTTTCTGATGAAGCGCCGCTGACGCAGGCGCTGAAACACGTTCGCTCGAACGCGTCCTCTCAAACGCGTCCGCTGAAAACGCGCGCTGCAAACAAAAGGCGCTGTGCCCGCCAAAGCGGGGCACAGCGCCTTTTTCATTCGCGCGAAAGAATCAGCCTTCGAGCACCGGCGAACGCGTCCGCAGATATTCTTCGAAATCCGCGGCCACTTCCGGATGGCGCAGCGCGAATTCCACCGTCGCCTTCAGATAGCCGAGCTTGCTGCCGCAGTCGAAACGCGTGCCGTGATACTTGTACGCGAGCACCTGTTCGTCGGCGAGCAGCGACTGGATCGCGTCCGTCAACTGCAGTTCGCCGCCGGCACCCGGCTTGATTGAGCGGATGTGGTCGAAAATGCGCGGCTTCAGCACGTAACGGCCGACAACGCCGAGATTGGACGGCGCGACGTTCGGCTCCGGCTTCTCGACGATGCCCGACATCTTGATGATCGAGTCTTCCCATTCCTTGCCGTCGACGATGCCGTACGACTTGGTTTCCTGCGCCGGGATCTCTTCGACGCCGATCACCGAGCTGTGATAGTGGTCGAACACCTCGATCATCTGCGTCATGACGGGCGGCGTGCCGTACAGCAGGTCGTCCGCGAGAATCACGGCGAACGGGTTGTCGCCCACCAGCTTTTCGGCGCACAGCACCGCGTGGCCGAGGCCGAGCGCTTCCGGCTGACGCACGTAGAAACAGTCGACATGGCTCGGCTTGATGCTGCGCACGAGTTCGAGCAGCTTGTCCTTGCCGCGCGCCTCTAGCTCCGCTTCGATTTCGTACGACTTATCGAAATGGTCTTCGATCGCACGCTTGCTGCGGCCCGTGACGAAGATCATCTCCGTGATGCCGGCCGCCATGGCTTCTTCCACCGCGTACTGGATCAGCGGCTTGTCGACGATAGGCAGCATTTCCTTCGGGCTTGCCTTCGTGGCAGGGAGGAACCGGGTGCCAAGACCTGCTACCGGAAATACCGCCTTTGTAACTTTTAGCATGTGATTTACCCTGAGTCCTCTGGTTTAATCAGTCCGTGCCCGCCGCGCGGGGCGGGCGTGGAGCGCCGATCAGGCCGGCAAGCGCGCGAGCTGCGCTTTCAACTTGCCAACAGTCGCTTCGAATTCCGCCAGCCTTTTCTGCTCCTGCTCGACGACTGCGGGCGGCGCCTTGGCGACAAAACTTTCGTTCTGCAGTTTGGCATTGCACTTGACGATTTCCGTGCTCAACCGCGCAATCTCTTTCGACAGGCGCTCGCGCTCGACGGCCACATCGATCTCGACCTTCAGCACGAGCTTGTCACTTCCTACGATAGCAATTGGCGCGCCATCTGCCTGCGCGTCGAGCGTTGCTTCGTCGGCGATGATCTGCACTTCGGAAAGACGGGCCAATGCCTGGGCGTACGGAGCGAAACTGCGCAGACGCTCCGCGTTGCCGGTGACGAGCAACGGCACCTTCACCGCCGGCGACAGATTCATTTCGCCGCGCAGATTCCGGCACGCATCGATCATTGCCTTCAGGTCGGCGGCCCATTGCTCCGCTTCTTCGTCGATCTTCGACATCTCGGCAACGGGATACGGCTGCACCATGACGGACGCTTCGCCCTCGGCCTTGTCCGCGGGATAACGCCCGGCCAACGGCGCAACTTTTTGCCACAACGCCTCGGTGATGAACGGAATCACCGGATGCGCGAGGCGCAACACCGTCTCGAGCACGCGCAGCAGGGTGCGCCGCGTCGCGCGCTGCTGGTTCGGCTGACCCGTCTGGATCTGCACCTTCGCGAGTTCGAGATACCAGTCACAGTATTCGTCCCATACGAACTTGTATAGGGCGTTGGCCACATTGTCGAAGCGATAGTCGGCAAAACCCTTGGCGACTTCCGCTTCCACGCGCTGCAAGAGCGACACGATCCAGCGATCCGCCGACGAAAAATGCAGATGCCCGTCCGGCCCGCATTCGCCGCATTGCGCCGGCTTGCCGAAGCCGCAGTCGTGGCCTTCGCAGTTCATCAGCACGAAGCGGGTGGCGTTCCACAGCTTGTTGCAGAAGTTGCGGTAGCCTTCGCAGCGCGCGAGGTCGAAGTTGACGTTGCGCCCGAGCGTGGCCATCGACGCCATCGTGAAGCGCAGCGCGTCGGTGCCGAACGCGGGAATGCCGTCGGGGAATTCCTTGCGGGTTTTCTTTTCGATCGACGCCGCCTGCTTCGGATTCATCAGGCCGGTGGTGCGCTTGGCGACGAGCGCATCGAGCCCGATGCCGTCGACGATATCGATCGGATCGAGCGTATTGCCCTTGCTCTTCGACATTTTCTGGCCTTCGGCGTCGCGCACGAGGCCGTGCACGTAGACCGTGTCGAACGGCACCTTGCCCGTGAAGTGCGTGGTCATCATGACCATACGCGCGACCCAGAAGAAGATGATGTCGAAGCCCGTGACCAGCACCGACGACGGCAGGAAGTGCTTCAGTTCCTGCGTCTCGTTCGGCCAACCGAGCGACGAAAACGGCACCAACGCGGACGAAAACCACGTGTCGAGCACGTCTTCGTCACGCTTGAGCGGGCCGGTATAGCCGGCTTCGGCCGCTTTTTCGCGTGCGCCTTCTTCGGTCTTCGCGACGAAGATTTCGCCGTTTTCGCCGTACCAGGCCGGAATCTGATGGCCCCACCAGAGCTGGCGCGAGATGCACCAGTCCTGGATGTTTTCCAGCCACTGGTAATACGTGGAGGTCCAGTTTTCCGGCACGAACCTGATCTGGCCGTTGCGCACCACGTCGAGCGCGGTTTCGGCGATCGACTTGCCCGGAGTGAACGTGCCCTCGGGCGCCGGCTTGCTCATCGCGACGAACCACTGGTCGGTCAACATCGGCTCGATCACGACGCCGGTGCGGTCGCCGCGCGGCACCATCAGCTTGTGCGGCTTGACGGATTCGAGCGCGCCGAGCGCTTCGAGGTCGGCGACGACCTGCTTGCGCGCTTCGAAACGGTCGAGGCCGCGGTATTTTTCCGGCGCGTTTTCGTTGATCTTCGCGTCGAGCGTGAGAATTTCGATTTGCGGCAGCTTGTGGCGCAGGCCGACCTGATAGTCGTTGAAGTCGTGCGCGGGCGTGACCTTCACGACGCCCGTGCCGAATTCCCGGTCGACGTAGTCGTCGGCGATGATCGGCACTTCGCGGTTCGACAGCGGCAGCGTGACGGTCTTGCCGATCAGGTGCGCGTAGCGCTCGTCTTCCGGATGAACCATCACGGCGGTGTCGCCGAGCATGGTTTCGGGACGCGTGGTGGCGACCGTGAGATGGCCGGAGCCGTCCGTCAGCGGATACTGGATGTGCCACAGATGGCCGTTTTCTTCCTCGCTGACCACTTCGAGATCGGACACGGCCGTGAGCAGCACCGGGTCCCAGTTCACCAGCCGCTTGCCGCGATAGATGAGGCCCTGTTCATAGAGGCGCACGAACACGTCGCGCACGGCGGTCGACATTTTGTCGTCCATCGTGAAGTATTCGCGCGACCAGTCGATCGACGCGCCGAGACGCCGCACCTGGTTCGTGATGGTGGAGCCGGATTCCTGCTTCCATTCCCACACGCGTTCGACGAATTTCTCGCGGCCCAGATCGTGGCGCGACACGCCTTTCGCGTCCAGTTGCCGTTCGACGACGATTTGCGTGGCGATGCCCGCGTGGTCCGTGCCCGGCACCCACAGCGTGTTTTCGCCGAGCATGCGGTGATAGCGGGCGAGGCCGTCCATGATGGTCTGATTGAACGCGTGGCCCATGTGCAGGGTGCCCGTGACGTTCGGCGGCGGCAACTGGATCGAGAAGTCTTTCCGGTTGCCGTCGAAAGCGGGCGCGGCGTACGCGCGCTTTTCCCATTCGGGGCCCCAGTGGGCTTCGACGGTGTGCGGCTCGAAGCTCTTGGCCAGGGTGGAGGAGGTATCGCTCGGGGTGTCGCTCATGTGTCGATCGGCTGATGAATGCGGGGAATGTTCGATTATAAGCGGCGCAGCAGGCGCGGGCCTGGTTTTGGGGTTGGGTTGGTCGGCTTGCGTTGGCCCGCTTCGGATCTCGCCAGCCCGCGCCCGTCATAAGACAGCGCTCCGCCCGCGCCGCTCATGGTGAACCCGCGTTGTCCACGCGGCGGCGCGTACTTTATGCTTCATTCACGCGCTTGCCGCCGCCGCTGTCCGTTGCTCCCCGCTGGCGTGCGCCGCGGCGCGCCCGCGTCTTTAGGTTTTCTCACCGCACTCGAAGGATCGCCGCCGATGACCCGCTACCGCGACTTCCACCGCCGTTCGATCGACAATCCCGAGGCATTCTGGCGCGACGAGGCGCGGCGCATCCATTGGGAAACGCCGTTCGACACCGTGCTGGACCGCTCGAACCCGCCGTTTGCGCGCTGGTTTGTCGGCGGACGCACGAACCTGTGCCATAACGCGGTGGACCGGCATCTCGTGGAGCGCGCGCAGCAAAACGCGCTCGTGTATGTGTCGACGGAAACCGGCATCGAGCGCCGCTATACGTACGCCGAGCTGTACGCGGAAATCAACCGCATGGCCGCGGTCATGCGCTCGCTCGGCGTGAAGCGCGGCGACGTGGTGCTGCTCTATCTGCCGATGATCCCCGAGGCGCTGTTCGCGATGCTCGCCTGCGCGCGGCTCGGCGCGATTCACTCGGTCGTGTTCGGCGGCTTCGCGGCGCCGAATCTGGCGGCACGCATCGACGACGCAAAGCCGGTGCTGATCGTGACCGCCGACGCTGGCGCGCGCGGCGGCAGGGTGATCGACTACACGCCGCTCGTCGACGAGGCGCTCGCCCGGGCGAGCCACAAGACGCCGCGCGTGCTGCTGATCGACCGGCAACTCGCGCCGGAGCGCCTGAACGCGAACTATCTGGTCGACTACGAACCGCTGCGTGAAAAGTTCTTCGACGCGCACGTGCCCTGCGAATGGCTCGAATCGAACGAGCCGTCTTATGTGCTGTACACCTCGGGCACGACCGGCAAGCCGAAGGGCGTGCAGCGCGACGTGGGCGGCTACGCGGTGGCGCTGGCGGCGTCGATGGAACACATCTTCGAAGGCAAGGCCGGCGACACGATGTTCACCGCGTCGGACGTCGGCTGGGTGGTGGGCCACAGCTATATCGTCTACGCGCCGTTGCTCGCGGGATTGACGACCGTGATGTACGAAGGCACGCCGATTCGCCCGGACGGCGGCATCTGGTGGCGCCTCGTCGAGCAGCACAAGATCAACCTCATGTTCACCGCGCCGACCGCGCTGCGCGTGCTGAAAAAGCAGGACCCGGCGCTGCTGAAACAGGCCGATCTGTCGAGCCTGCGCACGCTGTTTCTGGCCGGCGAGCCGCTCGACGAACCGACCGCCTCGTGGATCGCGGGCGCGCTCGGCAAGCCGGTGATCGACAACTATTGGCAAACCGAAACCGGCTGGCCGATGCTCGCGATTCCGCGCGGCGTCGAGGCGCTGCCGACCAAGCTCGGCTCACCGGGCGTGCCGTCGGCCGGCTTCAGTCTGACCTTGCGCAACGAGCTGACGGGCGAACCGTGCCCGCCCGGCGAGAAAGGCGTGTTGACGCTCGACTATCCGCTGCCGCCGGGCTGCATGTCGACGGTATGGGGCGACGACAAGCGCTTTGTCAGCACGTACTGGTCGAGCGTGCCGAACCAGCAGGTGTATTCGACCTTCGACTGGGGCATTCAGGACGAAGACGGCTACGTGACGATCCTCGGCCGCACGGACGATGTGATCAACGTCGCGGGCCACCGGCTCGGTACGCGCGAAATCGAGGAAGCGCTGTCGAGCCATCCGGCCGTCGCGGAAGTTGCCGTGGTCGGCGTGACGGACGCGGTGAAGGGGCAGGCGGCGATGGCCTTCGTGGTGTTGCGCGACGCGCAGGCTTACGCCGACGCGGGCACGCGCACGAAGCTGGAAGCCGAACTGACGACGACGGTGGACCGGCAACTCGGCGCGATCGCAAGGCCGTCGCGCGTGGTGATCGTGTCGATGCTGCCCAAGACGCGCTCCGGCAAGCTGCTGCGCCGGGCCATCGCGGCGCTCGCGGAGGGACGCGAGCCGGGCGAGCTGCCGACCATCGAAGATCCGGCGGCGCTGCAACAGGTGCGTGAGGGGTTGAAAGGCTAGGAGTTTGTGGCCGAGCGGGTGGGGTTGCCCCAATCACGCCTCGCCGCGCGCCTTCAGAAAGCGCGTCAGGATCGCATTCGAATACGTGCCGGCGATCTCCGTGAGAAACGAGACGAACGATGCCGGCGCGTGGTCGTCGGCGGTATCGGAGATGGTCCGCACGACCGCGCACGGCACGCCGTACTCGTGACAGACCTGCGCGATCGCCGCGCCTTCCATCTCGACGGCGAGCGCGTCAGGCAACGCGTCGCGCAACGCGCGTACGCCCGCCGCGCTGGCGACGAACTGATCGCCGCTGACAATCAGCCCTCGATGCACGCGCGCCTCGCGCGTGCCGAAACGCGCGGCCGACGCCGCGCCTTCGTCCGCAATGAAACGCTCACAGGCTTGCGCGAGTTGCGCGGCGAGCGCCGCGTCCGCTGCGAAGCGCGACATGCCGAGGAGCGGCACCTCGAAGCGCGGAAAGAGCGGCGACGCATCGAGATCGTGCTGCAACAGCGCATTCGCCACGACGATGTCGCCGACCCGCACCTGTTCGCCGACACCGCCGGCGACGCCGGTGAAGACGACGGCCTCGACATCGAATGCATGAATCAGCGCGCTGACCGTGGCCGCCGCCGCGACTTTGCCGACGCGCGCCAGCGTCACGACGCACGGCACGCCGTGCACGGTGCCGACGTGATAATCGCGCCGGCCGTGGATCACGGTACGCACGCCGGATTCCGCGCGCATCCCCTCGATCAGGTCGCCGAGTTCCTGCGGCAAGGCCGCGAGCACGCCGAGCGGGCGCCGCGCAAGGTGCGTAACCTGTGCATTAGCCCCTTGCGGATCGTCCAGCGGACCGCCAGCCTGCGCCGTGCGCTCGCCGCCGTCGACGCCGCTCACTCAACCGCCTGCAATTTGGCGACCGCCAGCGCGAGCCATTTCTCGCCGTGGCGCTTGAATTTGACCTGCGCCTTCGCGTCGGTGCCGCCGCCTTCGAGCGCGGTGATCGTGCCTTCGCCGAACTTCGTGTGGAACACCTGCTGGCCGACGCGAAAACCGGCTTCCGCCGCGCGCTGTTCATTGGCGAAAGCGGGCAAGGGCGCTGCCGCCGTCGATGCGCCGCCGCCATAGCCCTGCTGACGGTCGGGCCGCGCGAACCAGTCGCGCCCATAGCCCGCGTTGTCGGAGCGGCCGCCCCAGCGCGCGCCCGCCTCGACCTTCGGCGTGAGCCACTTGAGCGTTTCCTGCGGCAATTCGTCGAAGAAACGCGAGCGGATGTTGTAGCGCGTCTGGCCGTGCAGCATCCGGCTTTGCGCAAACGACAGATACAGGCGCTCTTTCGCGCGCGTGATCGCGACGTACATCAGGCGGCGCTCTTCTTCGAGACCGTCCGACTCCATCGCGCTGTTCTCATGCGGGAACAGCCCCTCTTCGAGTCCGGTGATGAACACGGCGGTAAATTCCAGACCCTTCGCCGCGTGCACGGTCATTAGTTGCACGGCTTCCTGGCCGGCCTGCGCCTGGTTGTCGCCGGCTTCGAGCGACGCATGCGACAGAAAGCCCGCGAGCGGCGTCATCGTGTCGGGGTTTTGCGCGGGGTCGGCAATGCCGGGCGCGTCGAGCACGACGACGTTGGGGTCGTCGGTGGCGACGGCCAGTTCCGGCGCGGCCGTCGCGCCTGGGCGCAGCGGAATGGAGCGCGCCGGCGTGTTCATGCCGTAGCCCTCTTCGCTGACGAACGCCGCGGCGGCGTTGACCAGTTCCTGCAAGTTCTCCAGCCGGTCCTGGCCTTCGCGCTCGTTCTGGTAAAAGTCGGCGAGGCCGCTTGCGCGCACCACGTATTCGACGGTGTCCGGCAAGCTCATCTGCTGCGTTTCCGCGCGCATCTTGCCGATCAGGTTCGCGAACGCCGCGAGGCTCGAGCCCGCCTTGCCGGCGACATACGGAATCGCCGCGGCCATCGAGCAGTTATAGAGCCGCGCGGCGTCCGCTAGTTGTTCGATCGAGCGCGCGCCGATGCCGCGCGTCGGAAAATTGACGACGCGCGCGAACGCGGTGTCGTCATTCGGATTGTCGATCAGGCGCAGATAGGCGAGCGCGTGCTTGACTTCCTGGCGCTCGAAAAAGCGCAAACCGCCATACACGCGATACGCGATGCCCGCATTCACCAGCGTGTGCTCGATCGTGCGCGACTGCGCGTTGCTGCGATAAAGCACCGCGACTTCGCTGCGCGACGTGCCCGTGTTGATGAGCGCCTTGATTTCCTCGACGATCCAGCCGGCTTCCTGCGTGTCGGTCGCGGCCTCGTAGACGCGCACCGGCTCGCCGTGACCGGCGTCGGTGCGGAGATTCTTGCCGAGGCGCCGCGAATTATTCGCGATCAACTGGTTGGCCGCGTCGAGAATATGGCCGTGCGAGCGGTAATTCTGTTCGAGCTTGATCAGATGCCGGACGTTGAACTCCTGTTCGAAGTCGCGCATGTTGCCGACGTTCGCACCGCGGAAAGCGTAGATCGACTGGTCGTCGTCGCCGACCGCGAAGATCGAATTCGTCTGGCCCGCGAGCAGCTTCAGCCACGCGTATTGCAGCTTGTTGGTGTCCTGAAACTCGTCGACGAGAATGTGTCTGAAGCGCGCCTGATAGTGCGCGCGCAGCGGCGCGTTGTGCGCCAGCAGTTCGTAGCAGCGCAGCAGTAGCTCCGGAAAATCGACGACGCCTTCGCGCTGGCACTGCTGGTCGTAGGCTTCGTAGAGCTCGACGAATTTGCGGTTGAAGTTGTCGGTGGCGTCGACGTCTTTCGGGCGCAGCCCTTGTTCCTTCGCGTTGTTGATGAAGTACTGGAGATTCTTCGCCGGGTACTTTTCATCGTCGATGTTGAGGCCCTTCATCAGGCGCTTGATCGCGGACAGTTGGTCCGCGGTATCGAGAATCTGGAACGTGGCCGGCAGCGCGGCGTCGCGATGATGCGCGCGCAGCATGCGGTTGCACAGGCCGTGAAAGGTGCCGATCCACATGCCGCGCGTGTCGATGGGTAACAGCGCCGACAGACGCGACATCATTTCGCGCGCGGCCTTGTTCGTGAACGTCACGGCAAGGATGGTCGCCGGCGACGCGAGGCCGTGCTGGATGAGCCACGCAATGCGCGTGATGAGCACGCGCGTTTTGCCGCTGCCTGCGCCGGCGAGAATCAGCGCGGGCTCGTTCGGGAGCGTGACGGCGGCGTGTTGTTCGGGGTTGAGATTGGCTAGCAGATCGGGCATTTTTTCGGAGGGACGGCGGGGTGTTCGTCATTATATGCCCCGACGCTCGCTTGCTTTTTTTGCCTCGTGAGCACCGTTTGGCGCGTTGGGTTTTACGTTGCCGGAGCCGACGCGCGGCCAGCATGCTTCCCGGTCGACAACGGGCAAGCGCCTCGTCCGGCCCGCCGCGGCAAAAAAGAAAAGGCGCCGCAGCGCCTTTTCGTCACAAGTCCGACCGAAAGCCCTCACGCCTTCGCGCGCTTGCCTTCCACATGCGGCAGGAACACCGTCAGCACGCCGAGCAACGGCAGGAACGAGCAGACTTTGTACACATACGTGATGCTCGTCGCGTCGGCGAGTTCGCCGAGTACCGCGGCGCCGATGCCGCCGAGGCCAAACGCGAAGCCGAAGAAGAGGCCCGCCACCATGCCCACCTTGCCCGGAATCAGTTCCTGCGCATAGACGAGGATCGCCGAGAACGCCGAGGCCAGCACCACGCCGATGATCACCGTCAGCACGCCCGTCCAGAACAGGTTCGCATACGGCAGCAGCAGCGTGAACGGCGCGACGCCGAGAATCGACACCCAGATCACATATTTGCGGCCGATCCTGTCGCCGATCGGACCGCCGATCACGGTCCCCGCGGCCACGGCCGCGAGGAACACGAACAGATGAATCTGCGCGGCCTGCACCGGCAGATGGAACCGGTCGATCAGATAGAACGTGAAATAGCTGTTGATGCTCGCGAGGTAGAAGTACTTCGAGAACACCAGCAGGATCAGCACGCTCATCGCGAACATGACCTGGTTGCGCGAGAGCGTTGCGTGAGCGGTCTGGCTGCGCGCCTTTTTCACGGATGGATGCTGCTTGTACCAGCGGCCGATCTGCGTCAGCACGACCATTGCGACGAGCGCCGCCACCGAAAACCATGCGATGCTGCGCTGTCCGTGCGGAATCACGATCAGCGCGGCCAGCAGCGGCCCGAGCGACGATCCCGCGTTGCCGCCCACCTGGAACAGCGACTGCGCGAGCCCGTGACGGCCGCCCGAGGCCATCCGCGCGACCCGCGACGATTCGGGATGAAACACCGACGACCCGCAGCCGACCAGCGCCGCGGCCACCAGCAGCACGCCGAAACTCGTCGCCATCGACATCAGCAGCAGGCCGGCGAGCGTGAAGCCCATGCCGACGGGCAGCGAGTACGGCTTCGGATGTTTGTCCGTATAGATGCCGACGAGCGGCTGAAGCAGCGACGCGGTGATCTGATAAGTCAGCGTGATCAGGCCGATCTGTCCGAACGACAGCGAGAAGTTGTCCTTCAGCATCGGGTAGATGGCGAGGATCAACGACTGGATCATGTCGTTGAGCAGATGCGAGAAGCTGATCGCGCCGAGCACGGAATAGACCGTGCGCTGAACCTTGGCGGCCGGCTGCGCGGCTGAAGATGCGGCAGCCGACGCGGCTGAGGCTGAGGCATTGGCGGCGCTGCCGGTTTGGGCTGACGCGACGGCAAGTGCGCGTTTATCGAGGCTGGTTTCCATACGCTTCAAAGAAAGGGAAAGGAAGGGGCAATCCGGCTGGCGGCGCGTCGCGATTCCTGGTCTGCGTCGTTGCGGCATAACGACGCGAATTCGCGCGTGCTCAGCTATTTGTCGCAGTTTAATGTGGCTCGACCGAAATGTAAGGACAAGTTTTGTCGCGAATCGGACACGGTCATGCGGGCCTCGCGCATCGCTGTAAATCAGAACGGGCGGATTTTTGGCCGTGTATAAAACTGGCGCGGCGCGCGCCCACGAAGCGGCGCGTCGAGGACCGGGCGAATCACGGTCGGCATCGGGCAAACCGCGCTAAAGATCGCGGCCGCTGATGCCGTAGACCCGGAGAGAGAAAAAGCAATGCCGGAACAGACCTTTGCGGCAGGTTTAAACGTGGGGACGGGGAATATGAAAGCAGGTTCAGCAGTGTCAGCAGTTCCGCTGGGCAGCCGGAAGAGCGCGGGGTTCGTTCCGGACACGGAGGCGACCGGCCGGTCGCCGTCGCGGGGAAAGGGTGGCGGGTCGCGAGTCGTGCGGCTCAAGGGGCTGTCGGTCAAGGCGATGTTGCGCGCCGCGTTCGCGGTGCTGCTGGTCGGCACGCTGGCAATCGGCGTGTTTTCGCTCACGCAGATCAGCCGCCTGAACGCGTCCGCGCAATCCATCTACGATCAGGGCCACGTCGCGAGCCGCGCCGCCGAGGAAGCGCGCGGCCATATGCTGCGTGCAAGCCGCGCGCAAAAAATGCTGCTGACGGCGACCACCGCGAAAGAGCGCGACGAACTGGGCGCCGACATCGACAAGGGCTTGAACGGCCTCGCCGCCGAACTCGCCACGCTGCAGCAGTACGTCGACAAATCCGACGCGCAGGCCGTCGAGCATCAGAAGAAATTCGCCGCCGGCGTCGCGACGTGGAGCGCGCATTTGCGTGACTTCGTGACGCTCGTGAAAGCGCAGCCGCTCGACCTTTCGCAGATGAACTGGCAGGTCGGCACGCAGGACGTGTCGCTGCTCGTCGAAACCGGCAAGCTCGAAAAACTCGTCGATCAACTCGTGGCGGAACGCGGCACGGCCGCGAAGGCGACCATCGACGCGTCCGGCTTCATTTATCACTCGTCGTTCGTGATGCTCGCGGTGATGACGGTCGGGCTGATCGTGCTCGCCGCGTTCGTCAGCGAGTGGGTGGTGCGCCGCCTCGCCCGCCAGTTGGGCGGCGAACCGGCCTACGCGAAAGAGATCGCGAGCCGGATCGCGGCGGGCGATCTGTCGAACCAGATCAAGCTCGGACGTAAGGACAAGTCGAGCGTGCTGTACGCGCTCTCCGACATGCAAAGCGGGCTCGCGACCACGGTATCGGATATTGCGTCGAGCGCGGACGCGATTGCGACCGCCTCGGGCGAAAATTTCGATGGGCAACCTCGATCTGTCGCAACGCACCGAGCAGCAGGCGATGGCGCTCGAGCGCACGGCGAGCAGCATGGAGCAGTTGACGTCGACGGTTCGCCAGAACGCCGACAACGCGAAGCAGGCGAGCACGCTCGCCAATAACGCGTCGGAGATCGCGGAGAAGGGCGGTGAAGTGGTGAGCCGCGTCGTCGCGACGATGAACGAGATCAACGACAGCGCGCGCAGCATCGGCGACATCATCGGCGTGATCGAGGGCATCGCGTTTCAGACCAATATTCTCGCGCTGAACGCGGCCGTCGAGGCGGCGCGCGCGGGCGAGGAAGGGCGCGGCTTTTCGGTGGTCGCCGCCGAGGTGCGCAACCTCGCGCAGCGCAGCGCCGCCGCCGCGAAGGAGATCAAAGGCTTGATCAGCACGTCGGTCGAGCGTGTCAGCAACGGCTCGACGCTCGCGCAGGACGCCGGCCAGACGATGGACGAAGTGGTCAAGGCCGTGAAGCGCGTCACCGACATCATGGGCGAGATCTCGGCGGCTTCGTCGGAGCAGAGCGCCGGCATTGAGGAAATCAACCTCGCCGTCGCGCAAATGGACTCGGGCACGCAGCAGAACGCGGCGCTGGTCGAGCAGGCGACCGCGGCGGCCCGCTCGCTCGACGATCAGGCGCACGGCCTCAAGCAGATGGTCGGCAAGTTCCGCTTGTAGAGCTTGTATAGCTTGCAGAGCTTGTAGCGGCGCCGCTCAGCTCTGCTTGACGACCACCGTGCAGGTAATGCCCGCCGCCAGCACGACACCGTCGGGCACCGAGTCGATCTTCACCCGCACCGGCACGCGCTGCGCGAGCCGCACCCAGTTGAAGGTCGGGTTGACGTCGGCGAGCAGTTCGCGGCTTTGCGGATTGTCGCGGTCGTAAATGCCGCGCGAGATGCTCTCGACGTGGCCTTGCAGCGTGCCGCCGCTCATCAGCCGGACTTCGGCCTTGTCGCCGATATGCAGGTGCGGCAGCTTGGTTTCCTCGAAGTAGCCATAGACCCAGAACGAGTGGCTGTCGACGATCGCGAGCTTCGCCGCGCCGGCCGTCGCGTAGTCGCCGCGAAACACGTTCAGGTTCGTCACGTAGCCGTCGACGGGCGACACGACGCGCGTGCGGGCGAGATTGAGCTTCGCGGCGTCGAGCGCGGCGAGTGCCTGCTGATAGGCGGCCTCGGCGGCCGATGCCGTATGCGCCGCATTTTCCTGGCTCTCCTTCGACACCACGAGCGAATCCATATCCGCGCGACGCCGCGCGTCGTCGCGCTTCATCTGCAATTCGGCCTTGCGCGCGGCCACCGCGGCCTGCGCCTGCTCGACGGCGATCTCGTAGTGCGACGGGTCGATCTGCATCAGCAAATCGCCTTTCCTCACCAGTTGATTGTCCTTGACCGGCAACTCGACGACGGCGCCCGACACGTCCGGCGCGACATTGACGATCTCGGCGCGCACGCGTCCGTCGCGCGTCCACGGTTCGTCCATGTAATGAACCCACAGCACGCGCCCCAGCAGGATCGCGACGATAAAAACAATGGCTGTCGCGACGAAGCCAACAAGATTTCGGATGGTCATGTTTCGACTCGGATCAACGATAAACGGCAAGGCCGAGCACGCCGCATACGCAGACGAGCAGGCTGGCCCGGAACAGGGACGGATGCCACACCACGCGATAAACGCCCGTATAGGCGATCACGCGATCCAGCACCCAGGTAAGCGCCGCGCCCGCGACGAACAGCAGCACGATCGTGGGCACATAGGCGTCGAAAACGGCAATGTCACGCGGCATGTGAGACTCCTTTGGGTGCGTCTTCCGGCGCGTGTGCTCGCGCGCCCGTCCACGGTTCGAGCGGCGACTGCGGATCGAGCAGCGCGGTACGAATGAAATGCAACTGGCTCAGAATGCGTTGCAGCCGATGGCGCTCGTCGCGCGGCGGGGCGAACGCCAACGCCGTAAGTAACGCCTGCATGGCGTCGATGGCTTCGCTGGTCGCTTTTAGCGCGCGTTCGAAGCGATCGCTGCGCGGCCGTTCGAAGAGGGCGGTCAGCGCGTCGCACATCGCGCGCAGTGCAATGCGCCACGGCGTCGCTTTCGCGTAGCGCGCATCGGCCGGCAGCGCGGCCACTTCGCGGCGCAGATCGATCACCGCGTTGCCGATTTCGAGCACCGAGAACAGCCAGCGCAACGTGTCGCGCCGCGCCGCCGGATCGTTCTGCGCGAGCGCGTTGATCTGAAACATCAGGTCGCGCGCGCCGCTCTCGAAGTGCGAGCGCACGCGGCTCAGGTGCGCGCGGCTCGCGAGCACGACCTGGCGGCGCAGATCGGCGAGCAGCCGGTTGCGCAGCCACGGCGTGGACGGCGGCAGCAACACGGCGAACGCCACCGACGACACCAGCATCGACAGCACGAGCGCCATCGCGTCGTTGATAAAGCTCGTCGGGTCGTAATGCATCACGTTGTCCGGGCCGGCGAGAAAGCAGAAGAAGATGCAATAGCCGACGCCGTAGCCGGCGAGCGCGGGCCGCGTCGTCATGAATACGCCGAGCAGCAGGAACGGCGCGAGCGCCGCGCACAGCAGCGGGAAGCCGTCGATGCGCGGAAACACGCCGTACACCGCGAGCATGCCCATCACCGAGGCCGCGAGCGTCCCGCCGGCCATCTGGAACACGGTGCGTTTCGGGTCCGGCGACGACGACGCGAGCGCGCACACGGCCGCCGCGTTGAGCGTGAGCGTCGAGCCGCTCGGCCATGCGGTGGCGATCCAGAAGGCGCCGAGCGCCATCATCACGAGCGCCGCGCGCAGGCCGGCGACGCCCGCCGCGATTGCGTTCGTCTTCGGCTCGTAGCGCTCGACCCAGCGCTCGCGCGCGTGGGTGTCGACGGCCAGCGACGCGTACGTGGCCGCGTACGCATGCAGGTCGTCGATGAAGCGGTACAGCAGTTCGGCGCCCGTGTCGAAGTCGAGCAGCGGCGCGTCGGGATGCGTTTCGAGCGCGGCGCGCGTCGCGCGCACGCGGCGCGGCAACTCGGCCTTGTACGCTTCGAGTTGCGCGGCGGCATGCGCGGCGTCGGCGGCGCTTCGCACCGGCTCGCCGGACTTCGCGAACAAGGGCGCGATCTCCTTGAAGTACGGCTCCAGCGCGTCGATGGCGATCACGGCGCCATGCGTGCCGGCGTTGCGCAGCCGGTTCATCAACTGATGCAGCGCGTGAAAGCGCGTCGACGCGGTCATGAACTCGCTGTTCAGGCGCGCGAGACGGCCGGCGCGCATCCGCGAATCCGGGCCTTCGAACACGGCGACGCTGCGCGCCGCCTCGAAGCCGACGATGTCCGCGACGAAGCGCGCATTGGTCGCCTCGATCTGCGCGCGGTCGATGCGCCCGGCCAGCGACGCCGACACATAGTCGACGAACGAGGAGAACCGCGCCCGCACCGCGCCGCGCATCTGCAAGCCGGCGAATTGCGGGAACACGAGGCCGCTGACCGCGCCCGCGCAGACGATGCCGAGCACGACTTCCGCGACGCGCGTGAGCGCGGCGAGAAACGCGCCGTCCGGATGCTGCGAGGCGGGGATGCCGATCAGCGCGGCCGTGTAGCCGGCGAGCACGAATCCGTACGACCGGAAATTGCGGTTGCGCGCGGCGCCGGCGGTGCAGATGCCGACCCAGATCGCGGTCGTCGCGATAAAGAGCTCCGGCTGCTGTGCGAAAAGTCCGATCAGCGCGAGCATCACGACGAGGCCGACGAGCGTGCCGCAGATCCGGTAGAAGCTCTTCGCGAACACCATCCCGCTTTGCGGCTGCATCACGATGAAGACGGTGGTCATCGCGGTGCGCGGCTGCGGCAGGTCGAGCTTCATCGCGATGCCGAGCGCGAGGAAGCACGCGGCCAGCGCCTTGAAGAGATAGATCCACGTGAGGCCGTCGGTGCGGGCCCAGTCGGCGGCGGCGCGCGACCAGGCAGCGAGTGACGGCGCGCGCGAGGCGGAAGCGGGGGAGGTTGACATGGCGGGCTTCCTTAGTCGGCTGCGGCGTGGGGCGCGGGGCTTGTTGCTGGGCGCGGTCCCGGGCCTGCCGCCTCGGGCGCAGCGGTTCCGTTCGAGGCGGCAGCGGAGTTGCCGACACTGCCCTCGGCGCCGCCCTTGCCCTTGCCATGCCCCGCCAGCGTTTCGTTCGCCGCCGGCCCGTTCGCCGGCTCGTCGAGGCCGCCGCCCAGCGCGGTAACCAGCGACGCATGCGCGCCGAGCCGCTCCGCGTGGACTTTTGCGACGCCTTCCTGCGCGCGCAGCAACTGGTTTTGCGCCGTCAGCACGTTCAGATAGTCGGTGAGACCGCGCCGATAACCTTCGCGCGCCAGTTCGTAGTTCTTGCGCGCGGCGGCCACCGAGCGCTCGGCGTCCTGCGCCTGCGTCGTCAGCGAGCGGATGCGGATCACCTGATCGGAGACGTCTTTGAGCGCGCCGACGATCGACTGGTTGTAGTTCTCCACCGCCTCGTCGTAACCGGCGGAAGCCGCGCCCAGTTCCGAGCGCAGCCGGCCGCCGTCGAAGATCGGCAGCGACAGCGCCGGACCGGCGCTCCAGCTATGCGACGGATTCTTCAGGAACTGGAAGAGCGGCCCCATCGCCGCATAGCCGCCGATCGACGCGAGCAGATCGATGTCCGGATAAAACCCGGCCTTCGCGACGTCGATGCCGCGCGCCTGCGCCGCCACCGTCCAGCGCGCGGCGACGATGTCCGGCCGATGGCCGATCAGTTCCGCGGGCAGCGCACTCGGCAAGCCCGCGGGCGCGGCAAGCGAGAGCTTCGGCCGCTGGATCGAGTCGCCCGCGCCGGGGCCTTTGCCTGCGAGCGCCGCCAGTTGATTGCGGCCGAGCGCGATCCTTTCCTCGAGCGCATCGATTTGCCGCTCGTATTCCGGCAGCGGCGTTTGCGCCTGGCTCGCTTCGAGCTGCGTGCCGATGCCGCCCTTCAGACGCCGGTTCGCCAGGTCGGCGATTTGCTGCTGTTGCTGCAAGGTGGCGCGGGCGATGTCGAGCAGCGCGTAATCGAGCGACATGCCGATGTACGTGCGCACCACGTTGGCTTGCAGTTCGAGTTGCGCGGCGCGGGCATCGGCGGCGCGCGCGTGGGCGGCGTCGAGGGCGCGCTCGGCGGCGTTGCGGTCCTTGCCCCACAGATCGAGGTGATAGGAGAGCGCGAGCGTGCCGGTGTTGTTCCACGATTGCTCGCCGGCGAGCGGACCCGGACCGTAGTACAGGTTGTCGGCCCACTTCTGGCGCTTGATCGACAGATCGCCGTTCACCTGGGGAGCCAGCGCCGAACGGGCGACGCCCGCCATCGACATCGCTTCGCGCACGCGCGCCTGCGCCGCGGCGAGGCTCGGATTGTTCGCCTGCGCGGCCTCGATCCACGCGTCCAGTTGCGGATCGCCATAGACGCGCCACCAGTCGGCGGCGGGCCACTGGGCGTCGGCGTCGGCCGCGCGGATCGCGTTGCCCGCGTCGAGCGAGGCCGGGTCGGTACGGCTCGCCTGCGGGGCGATGCCTCCGGTACTTGCACAGCCGGCAATTGTTAATAGGATCGTAAGAGCCGCGGCTGCGGCGATCCTCGTGGCGACCGGAGACTGCACGATTTCCTCCAGAAATGACTATAGAAGCTACCGCGCAATTATATTTTTCGATCGATTGGGGAATAACCGGTAAAGATGCAAGGGATTTTTACGGGAATTGTGATAATCGCCTTTGCATTGCGTGTAACAATCGACGGGTTGGCTTGGATGCTGGATAAGGATCAGGTATGGATACGCTTCAAAACATGCGCGTATTTGTCCGCGTCGTCGAGGCGGGCAGTTTCACGGGTGCCGCGCAGCACCTCAATACGACGACCGCGTACGCGTCGCGCGCGGTGTCGGATCTGGAAGCGCATCTGCGCACGCGCCTGTTGAACCGCACCACGCGCCGTATCGCACTCACCGAGGCGGGCGAGCGCTATTTGCAGCGCTGCGAGCAGATTCTCGCGTATGTCGATCAGGCGGAAGCCGAGGCGAGCGACGCGCACGCGCGTCCGTCCGGCAAACTGAAGGTTCACGCGATGACGAGCTTCGGCCAGCACTACGTCGTGCCGGCCGTGGGCCGCTATCAGCAACGCTACCCGGAAGTGCATGTCGAGCTCACGCTCGCGCAGCGCATGCCCGATCTGCTCGACGAAGGTTTCGACGTGTCGCTGACGCTCGCCACGGGTCTGCCGGATTCGGGACTGGTGTCGCAGCGGCTGGGCAGCGCGTTCAGCATCGTGTGCGCGTCGCCGGCTTATCTGGAGAAGCACGGCGTGCCGCAAACGCCGTCCGATCTCGCGAGCCACGCCTGCCTGCAAATGGTCACGCCGGTGTTTCCGCCCGACAAATGGACCTTCGACGGCCCCAACGGCGAGGAAACCATCGCGCTCGGGCCGGCCACGTTTCAGGTGAACGTCGCGGAGGCGATGGCCGTCGCGGTGACGAGCGGCATGGGCATCGGCCTGATTCCGATTTACTCGGCGATCAGCGGCCTGCGCAAAGGCGACCTGGTGCGGCTCCTGCCCGACTACACCTCGCAGGAGATGAACCTGTACGCGTTGTATCCGTCGCGCCAGTATCTGGACGCGAAGATCCGCACGTGGATCGAGCATCTGCGCGACGAGCTGCCGGCGACGCTCGCGGTCGACGAAGCGGAGTTGCGGCAGTTCGCTCGGACCTGAGCCGGCGAGCGGTTTCGGCTCGTCCGGTTGGGTGACGGGCGGTTGAATCGGCGCGCTGTTACATCGGCGCCGCGCCGCAACATTTCCTTACTTCCGCGCGCGAATCGATTTGCTACCGTGTGGTTAATGCGCGGCGCGTCAAACCGGCGCGTTGTTGTCGCCGCCACGTTCGGCAATCGCAATCACCGAAGGACGAGGATTTCATGGATACGCATCTGATGATCGGCGTGGCCGTCATGTTTGGACTGATCGGCATTGCCGCATCTCGCGACCTGCTGCGCCGCCTGCGTCAGCAGCAGCCGCAACTTGCGCCGATCAGGATCGAGCGTCCCGAAGCCGGCAAGCAGCGGAGCGGGCGGTAGTCGTTTGGGCTTGCGGCGGGGCGCGTCTGCGGTTTGAGGCCGCAGCGCCGCCGCGCTAGATCTCGACGACCTTATCCCACGCGAACTGCGGATTTTCCCACTGCCTGCTGCGCCGCTCGAAATAGCCCCGCGGATTGCACACCACGCGCGTGCCGTTCACCGTGTAGTCGAACGACGTATGCGTGTGCCCATGAATCCATAGCGTGACGGGCGCCCGCACGAGTTCCGGCAAATGGTTGACGAAGCCCGCGGACACGCGGTCTTCCGCGTAACGCTCGGCGAGACTCAAACGATGCGGCGCGTGATGCGTGACCACGACCGTCTGCCCGGCAAACGGTTTCGCCAGTTCGTTCTCGAGCCAGGCGCGCGCCTGGCGATGCAGCGCGAGCGCGTCGCCGGGCGTGAAGTCGCGCGCGTCGTCCTCGGCGCGGTTTTCCAGCCCGTGCGGCCAGTTGATCTGAATCGGCCCGCGAAAGTCGAGCATCGCGCGCCGCGACGCCTCCATCGATTCTTCCAGCGCCGCGCTGTCCGCGCCGAACAGCGCAAAATCCGTCCATAACGTCGTGCCGAGCACGCGCCAGCGTCCCTGCGGATCGACGAGTGCGGCGTTGTTCAGCACGTACACGTTGTCGACCTGCGCAGCCGCGTCGTACAACGCGGTTTCGAGCGCGCCGAACTCGCCGTCGTAGTACTCGTGATTGCCCGGCACGTAGATCACCGGCGTCGCGCCGTCGAAGGTCTGCGCGGCCCAGCGCGGGCCCGCCGCGTGATTGTGAATGTCCCCGGCCAGCACGATCAGATCCGCTTCTGCGTGCGGAATCAGTTCAGGCTCGTCGTTCTCGAGATGCAGATCGGACAGCACGCGAATTTTCACGAAGAGGGCTCCTGCGAGTGGCTGGGTTGCATCCGGTTTCAACCGGTTGCTTCACGCTTTTAGCGTAGCACTTTGCCCGGGTTCATCAGGTTCAGCGGATCGAGCGCGTGTTTGACCGCGCGCATCATCTGGACCTCGACGTCCTGCTTGTAGTGCATCGCTTCATCAATTTTCAACTGCCCGAGCCCATGTTCCGCGCTGATGCTGCCGCGATGCCGATGCACGCTGTCGTACACGATACCGTTGATCGGGCTCTGGAATTGCGCGAGGAACGCCTTCGCGTCGACACCCTCCGGCGCCTGCACGTTGTAATGCAGATTGCCGTCGCCGAGATGGCCGAACGTCACCATGCGCGCGCCGGGCGCGGCCTGCGCGATCGCGGCATCGGTTTCCTCGATGAAATGGCCGATGCGCGAGATCGGCACCGCAATGTCGTGCTTGATGTTCAGACCTTCCTCGGCCTGCGCGAGCGGAATATGTTCGCGCAGGTTCCAGAACGCGCGCGATTGCGCGAGGCTTTCCGCGACCACCGCGTCCTGCACCACGCCGTCTTCGAGCGCCGTTTCCATCAGACGCTCGAACAGTGCGCGCGCGTGCTCCTCGCTTTCGCTGTCGGACAATTCGAGCAGCACGATTTGCGCGTGCGGTTCGGCAAACGGATAGCGCATCTGCTCGAAGTGCCGGCCGACTAGCCGCAGGCAGAAGTCCGACATCAGTTCGAAGCCCGTGAGCAACGGCCCGGCGATGCGTTGCGCGAGCGACAGAAAGTCGAGCGCCGCATGCGGCGACGCGAGCGCAGCGAGCGCCGTGACGCGCGCGGCCGGCTGCGGATGCAGCTTCAACACCGCAGCGGTGATGATGCCGAGCGTGCCTTCCGCGCCGATGAACAGATCGCGCAGATCGTAGCCGGTGTTGTCCTTGCGCAGCCCGCGCAGACCGTCCCACAGTTCGCCTTGCGGCGTGACGACTTCGAGGCCGAGACAGAGTTCGCGCGTGTTGCCGTAGCGCAGAACGCCGGTGCCGCCCGCGTTGGTCGCGAGATTGCCGCCGATCGTGCAACTGCCTTCGGCGGCAAGACTCAGCGGGAACAGACGGCCGGCTTCTTCCGCGCGTTCTTGCACTTCCGCGAGAATCACGCCGGCTTCGACGGTCATGGTGTTGTTGTGCGGGTCGATTTCGCGCACGCGGTTCAAGCGCCGCAAGCTGACGACCGCCTGCGCGCCGCTCGCATCGGGCGTGGCGCCGCCTGCAAGACCGGTGTTGCCGCCTTGCGGCACGAGCGGGACGCCATGTTCGACGGCGAGCTTCACGAGCGCCGCGACTTCGGCGGGCGTCGCCGGGGACAGCACCGCGCAGGCCGCGCCGGTGTAGCGGCGGCGCCAGTCGGTGAGGTAGGGCGCGGTGTCGTGCGCATCGGTCAGCACATGGGCGGCGCCGATGGCGTCGCGGCAGGCAGTGAGGAAAGCGGATTGGGTCATGTTGGTTGGGTGCGGGATTGGGCGGCGGATGCTGAGGCGCAAGTCGAGCGTATTACGTTCAGACGTCCGCGTTTTCCGGATGTTCGCGGGGCGGCTTCGCGGCGCCGTTCGATACCTTTTCCGCTGCCGTTTTTTTCGCCTCTCGTGCCGCATCTTTCGCCGCCGTTTTTGCCGCGCGTTTGAACGGCGCGACATACGCGAGCGTACAGACGAAAAAGAGCACGCTAAGCATCGCTTCCAGCCAGCCGAAGCCCGCGCTCAAGCCACGCTCGCTCCAGCCGCGCACGACGCCCTCGGTAAAGTAAAGCAGGATCAGCATCGACGCCCATTGCATCGTATAGACACGCCGCCGCCACACGCCCGGCAGCGCGAGCAGCAGAGGCA
Organism: Paraburkholderia sp. OAS925; assembly: GCF_040543975.1. Taxonomy (NCBI): domain Bacteria; kingdom Pseudomonadati; phylum Pseudomonadota; class Betaproteobacteria; order Burkholderiales; family Burkholderiaceae; genus Paraburkholderia; species Paraburkholderia sp. OAS925. The sequence continues at coordinate 3,305,640 of NZ_JBEUNO010000001.1, read as the reverse complement.
CGGCCTTCATCACGAGCGCCGAACCGCCCGGGCGCAGCGGCGCGAGCCACGCTTCCCAGGCAATCGACAACGCGATCAGCGTGACGAGCGAAGCCGTCGCGCCGAGCGCGGCGTGCAGGTTTGGCGACGGCGGCAGCGTGCGATTCACGGTCTTTCGCTCATGGATGCCGCCGTGCGCGCGACACGTGCGCCGAGCGCGACGGCGAGCGTTTTCTCGTCGGCGGAAATGCCTTGTGCGGCGCTGCCCGCGCGCGCGAAATGCGACGCGCCGTAGGGCGTGCCGCCGCTTTGCGTTGTGCTCAATGCGCTCTCCGTGTACGGGATGCCGACGATCAGCATGCCGTGATGGAGCAGCGGCAGCATCATGGACAACAGCGTGGACTCCTGGCCGCCGTGCAGACTGCCGGTGGACGTGAACACGCAGGCCGGCTTGCCCGACAGCGCGCCCGACAGCCACTGCGGCGTGGTGCCGTCGAGAAAGTATTTCAGCGATGCGGCCATGTTGCCGAAACGCGTGGGCGAGCCGAGCGCGAGACCGGCGCATTCCTCGAGGTCGCGCAGTTCGGCGTACGGCGGTCCTTCGGCGGGAATGTCGGGCTGCGTCGCCTCGCAGACGGTGGAAACCGCCGGCACGGTGCGCACGCGCGCCTGCATGCCGGGGACGCTGTCGACGCCGTGCGCGATCGCCAGCGCAAGCTCGCGCGTGGCGCCGTGACGGCTGTAATAGAGCACGAGAATGTCTTTCATAAGCCTCATCAGTGAACGGGTATTATAGGGCTTGGGTCCGCTCTAGAGGCCGTTCCCAGCCATTCATAGCCATTCGGCCAGGGCTCGAGTAAGGCGCGTCGAGGGTGCTCTCAGAATGCTTTAAGAGTGCTTTGAGAGTTCGCTGAAGGTTCGGCCGGGTGGTCCTGAAACACAGTCAGACAAAGCAAGGAGGCAGGTTTGTTGTCCAGGGTGCGTTTCGACCTCGATACGCTCAAGCGGCTCGCGCAGTTCGCCGCGAAGCGCAGCAGCGAAGACCGCATTGCGCAGGTGGCCGGCAGCCTCACGTTCACCACGATGCTCGCGCTGGTGCCGCTCGCCACCGTCGCGTTCGCGCTCTTCACGGCGTTTCCGCTGTTCAGTTCGTTCCAGGAGTCGCTGCAGTTTTTCCTCGCCGACCACCTGATGCCCGCGCAACTGAACAGCCAGATCTTCAAGTATCTGAATCAGTTCGCGTCGAAGGCGAAGGGCTTGACGACCATCGGCATGGTGCTGCTGTTTCTCACGGGCGTCATGACCATGATGACGATCGAATCCGCGTTCAACGTGATCTGGCGCGTGCGCAAGGCGCGGCCTATCGCGCAGCGCATCCTCGTGTACTGGGCGATCATTACGCTGGGTCCGATTCTGATTGGCGTGAGCCTTTCGATCTCGTCGTATCTGTTCACGCAGTCCATGACGTTCAGCGCGGCCCAGCGCATGACGCCGGTGATCGAATTCGCGCTCGCGGGCGCCGCGTTGCCGCTGACGGCGCTCGCCTTCACGATTCTCTATGTCTATCTGCCGAACTGCCGTGTGGAGTGGCGCGATGCGGTGATCGGCGGCGTCACGGCGGCTATTGCGTTCGAACTCGCCAAGCGCGGCTTCGGCTATTACGTGCGTCGCATGCCGACCTATACCGCGGTGTACGGCGCATTCTCGGCGGTGCCGCTTTTCCTGCTGTGGATGTACCTCTGCTGGTTCATCACGCTGGCGGGCGCGATGATCGCGTCGGCGTTGCCGGCCATTCGCATCGGCCAGTTTCATCGACCGACTTTCGAGGGCAGCAATCTGTTCGATGCGCTGGAATTGCTCGCGCGGCTTTGCGAAGCGCGCGATGCCGGCAAGCGCGGCTACACGGTGACAGAGCTTTCGCGGATGCTTCGCCGCGATATGGACACGACGGTCAATCTGCTGCAAAAGCTCGAACAGATCGAATGGATCGCGCAGTTGCAGGAAGACGCGTCGCGCCCGCACTTCCTGCTGCTGGCCAATCCCGCGCAGATCACGGTGCAGCAGCTATACGACCTGTTCGTCATGGATCGCGCTGAGCTGGAGTATCAGCTTCAACTCGCGTCGACTCGTGTGGACGGCGCCACGCTGCTCGCGGCGCTCGAGAACGACAAACTGCGGGTGACGCTCGCGACGCTGCTCGCCGTGCGTGCCGCGGCGCGCGCGGCGGCCGCGGAAGAGAACGAGCGCGGCACGTCGTCGATGCCGCATCAGGCGGCCTAGCGCTCAGAATGCAGCGAGGCGGCGGTTCCAGCGCCGCCCGCTCGCTCGCGCTACAACGAAATCTTGCCGACGCAGATGTCCTTGAACATCACCCAGTCGCCCATCAGGCTGTAGAGCGGGTGGCGAAACGTTGCGGGCCGATTCTTCTCGAAGAAAAAATGGCCGACCCAGGCAAAGCCGTATCCGCAGACGACGGCCGCGGGCAGCCACAGCCAGTCGCCGGTGGCGAGCGCCATCGCGAGGCAGCCGATCACGCCGAGCGAGCCCACGAAATGCAGCCGCCGCGAGACCAGGTTGCGATGCTCGCTCAGGTAGTACGGGTAAAACTCCGCGAAGTTCGCGAAGTGATCGGTATGCGCGGTATGAGCCATAACGGCCTCCGGATGGCTACGCGTTGCGAATCATCGCCTGTTGTTGCGAACTGCGTTTTCTCGACGCGCCGACGGCGCGCGAAATGACAGGCTCGATTCATTGTCCGGCTATCGCGTGCCTGGCGCAACCTGGCCATTCGGACGATGGCGAAGGCGCTTCGGGGCGGTTATCGTGGGTGCGTGAATTGGCTGGCGAGCGGGCTGAGGAGCGAACCGACAAGCGAACCAACGACCAACTCGCGACGAAGCGCAGCACCGCGCGTTAATCCGCCGCGTGAACCGGTCTCGAAGCAAAACTGAACAGCGCGTCGAGCGTGGCGTCGGGCTGTTCGGTCATCAGCGCGTGTCCGGCTTCCAACGTGACGGTGTCAACGGGCGCGCCTGCCTGCGCGAGCGCATCGGCGAGTGCCTTGGCGGCGCGCGGCGGCGTCATCGCGTCGCGGCGGCCGACCACTAGGCGCGTCGCGCAGCGAACCTGCGCGGCACGCGCAAGGCCGTCCGCGTAGCTATTGCAGGCGGTGAAGTCGGTGTGAAAGAGATGCGTCTCGCCTTTTGCCGAAACGCGCTCCATCAGCCGCTGGTTCATACCGTGCAGCCAGAAGCCAGGACCGGGGCAGGACGGTTTGGCCGCGAGCGTCGAGTGCGACCATTCGTTGACCATGCCGATTGCGTCCGGCTCTCGATGTAGGGCGGCTTCGAGCAAGGTATCGGAGACCGCCATCGGCAACGCGGTGGCGAGGAGCGCGAGATGCGTGGTTCGCTGCGGGTAGCGGCCGGCGAAGTCGAGCGCGATCAGCGACCCCATGCTATGGCCGGCGACGAATGCGCGCGCGACACCTGCGGCGTCGAGCAACGCGGCGAGCCAGTCGGCCAGCGCGCCGATGGTGTGCAACGCGGGGCCGGCGCTGCGGCAGTGTCCGGGGAGATCGACGGCCAGCACGCTAAAGCCGTGGTGCGCGAAATAGCGCGTTTGCAGCGCCCACACGCTATGGTCGTGCTCGGCACCGTGGATGAAAACGGCAGTCGGCAGACTCCGGTCGAACGGTTTGCCGCCGGTGTAGGCATAGGCGGCCTTGCCTTGAACGGTCAGGATCATGGCGACTCCGGGCGCGGTTGCGAAGCGGTGTTGCCGTCTGTCTTCGGCGCGCCGTCCTGCGCGGGCTTCTGCGCCGGCTTCTGTGTCGGCTTCTGCGTCGGCTTCTGCGTCGATTTCTGCGCGGCTTTCAGGCCGCGCTTCAGATCGTCGATGAGGTCATCCGGGTCTTCGAGACCAATGGAGAGCCGGATCGTGCCTTCCGCGATGCCCGCCGCGGCGAGCGCGGCCGCGTCCATCCGGAAGTGCGTGGTGGAAGCAGGGTGAATCACCAGCGAGCGCGCGTCGCCGACGTTCGCGAGATGCGAGAACAGCGACAGCGCTTCGATGAAACGGCGGCCGGCCTCGCGGTCGCCTCGCAGATTGAAGCTGAACACGGCGCCCGGGCCGCGTGGCAGCAGGCGTTGCGCGAGCGCGTAATCGGCATGCGTCGGCAGTTCGGGATACGCGACGGCTTCGACCGCCGCATGGCCGGCGAGGAACTCGACCACGCGGCGCGTGTTGGCGACATGCCGTTCCATCCGCAGAGGCAGGGTTTCGATGCCTTGCAGAAGCTGCCAGGCGGCTTGCGGATGCAGGCATGCACCGAAGTCGCGCAAGCCCTCGCGGCGAGCGCGCAGCAGGAATGGCGCAACGGTGCTTTCCTCGCTGAACACCATGCCGTGGAAGCCGTCGTAGGGTTCGGTGAATTCGGGAAAGAGCCCGGAGGCGTCGAAGTCGAACGTGCCGCCGTCCACCAGCACGCCGCCGATGGTCGTGCCGTGGCCGCCCAGGAACTTGGTCGCCGAGTGATAGACGAAGTCCGCGCCGTGCTCGAACGGTTTCAGCAGATACGGCGTGGTGAAGGTGGAATCGACGAGAAGCGGCACGCGATGCTCGTGGGCGAGCTGCGCGACGGTGGCGATGTCGAGCACGTCGAGGCCCGGATTGCCGAGCGTCTCGCCGAACAGCAGGCGCGTGTTCGGGCGCAGCGCCGCGCGCCATCCGTCGATGTCGCCGGGTTTGACGAACGTCGTTTCAATGCCGAAGCGGCGCAACGTGTAGTGCAGCAGATTATGCGAGCCGCCGTACAGCGCGCTCGAAGCGACGATGTGCGAGCCCGCGCCCATCAGCGTGACGATCGCGAGGTGCAAGGCGGCCTGGCCGCTCGCCGTGCCGATCGCGCCCGCGCCGTTTTCGAGCGCCGCGACGCGCTCCTCGAATACGGCCACGGTCGGATTCGAGATGCGCGAGTAGACATGGCCGGCGCGCTCCATGTTGAAGAGCGCGGCGGCGTGGTCCGCATCGCGAAACGAGAACGAAGTGGTCTGATAGATCGGCGTGGCGCGCGCGCCGGTGGTGGGGTCGGGCGCGGCGCCGGCGTGCAGCGCAAGCGTGTCGAAACGGTTGGCGGACATGCTGGTCGGCGAGGCCACGGGCGGTCTCGCGAAAGGTCAAGGTGGCGGCCATCGTATCACCGGCGCAGGCTGCTTCAAGCGCGGTTTTCCCGATGCGCGAGTGTGTGCGTGCGGGTGTGCGTGCAGCCTTTGCCTGGCGGCGGAAGGCCGCCCCGCCTTGGTGGGGCGGCCGCTTTCCTTTTATGGGCCTTTCCGATAGGATCGAAAGTCATTGATGCATTACCATGCCTAGCGGGTATTTCGGGAGACAGATCATGCGAGTCAGCGACATTCTTAAAGTCAAAGGCAACACCCTTTTCACGGTCACGCCGGATGCCACGCTGCACGACGCAGTCAACACCATGGCCGAACACGACATCGGTTCGCTCGTCGTCATGGAGTACGGCGACCTGGTCGGCATGCTGACATTCCGCGAGATTATTCTGACGCTCAAGGAGAACGGCGGAAGCGTGGGCACGTCGACCATTCGTAAGGTTATGGACGATCATCCGCTTACCTGCACGCCCGAAACCGACGTCAACGAAGTGCGCCGCATGATGCTCGAGCATCACGTGCGTTATCTGCCGGTCATGGAAAGCCGCACGCTGATGGGTGTCATTTCGTTTTACGACGTCGCGAAGGCGGTGGTCGAAGAGCAGGGCTTCGAAAACCGCATGCTCAAGGCGTATATCCGCGACTGGCCGGAAGAGCAGGGGCAGCAGCCGGCGCGTTAAGGCGGCAGGACCCAATATTGAATGAAGGCGTGCGCGAGAGCGCGCGCCTTTTTTGTGCGCGCGGCGCTCGCTCGTTACGCGCGTTGCGGAACTGCCCCCACTGGCGCGCACTCCAGACGCGCATTTCCCCATCTGTTCGTCAAACTTCATGAGTCAGAGCCCCACGCCTCCTACGCCGCCAACGCGCACGCTACCCGCCGCCGGGCGCGCCGCGCGCCGGCATGGCGGCCATGAATCGCAGTTCAAGCTGCTGGGTGAGCGCCGTTTCGCGCCGTTTTTCTGGACGCAGTTCCTCGGCGCGATGAACGACAACGTCTTCAAGATCGGGTTCACGTCGCTCGTCACGTTTCAGGCGGCGCGCTTTTCGGGCGTCGATCCGAAAACCGCGGCGTTTCTGATCTCGGCCATCTTCATCCTGCCTTTTGTGCTGCTGTCGGCCACGTCCGGGCAGATCGCCGACAAGTACGACAAGGCGCTGCTCACACGCTTCGTCAAGACCTTCGAGATCGCCGTCATGCTGATCGGCGGCGCGGGTTTCCTGCTGCATAGCGCGCCGCTGCTGTATTTCTGCACGTTTCTGATGGGCGTGCATTCGACCGTCTTCGGGCCCGTCAAGTATTCGTACCTGCCGCAACATCTGTCGAGCCACGAGCTTGTCGGCGGCAACGGGATGGTCGAGATGGGCACCTTCGTCGCGATTCTCGTCGGCACGATCATCGGCGGCGCGAGTGCGGGTTTCGTCGAACATGGCGCGCTGCTGCTGGCCTGCGCGTGCGTCGCGATCGCGCTGGCGGGGCGCGTGGTGTCGAGCTTCGTCCCGGTGACGGCAGCGCCGCAGCCGGATCTGCGCATCAACTGGAATCCGGTCAGCGAGACCTGGCGCAACCTGAAGCTCGCGCGCGAAAACCGCACGGTGTTCCTGAGTCTGCTCGGCATATCGTGGCTGTGGTTCGTGGGCGCGACGTTTCTGTCGTCGTTTTTCAGCTTTGCGAAAGACGTGTTGTCCGCCAATCCGGACGTCGTGACGGTGCTGCTCGGCACGTTCTCGATCGGCATCGGCCTCGGCTCGCTGATGTGCGAAAAGCTCTCGAAGCGGCGTATCGAGATCGGCCTCGTGCCGCTCGGTTCGATCGGCATGAGCGTGTTCGCCATCGACCTTTTTTTCGCCAGCCACGCGTTGCCGCCCGCCGGACACCTGTTGAGCGTGGCCGAGTTTCTCGGGCGCGCCGCGCATTGGCGCGTGCTCGCCGATCTGTTCCTGCTCGCGATGTTCGGCGGCTTCTACAGCGTGCCGCTCTATGCGCTGATCCAGAGCCGCAGCCAGCCGAGCCACCGGGCGCGCATCATCGCGGCGAACAATATTCTGAATTCGCTCTTCATGATCGTCTCCGCGCTGATGGCGGTCGGCCTGACGGCGGCGGGCTTCAGCATTCCGGCAATTTTCCTCGTGACGGCGCTGCTCAATATCGTGGTGGCGACTTACATCTATTCGCTCGTGCCCGAGTTTCTGCTGCGCTTCATCGCCTGGCTGCTGGTGCACACGTTTTACCGGATTCGCCTCGTGCACGCCGAGCGGATTCCGGACGAAGGCGCGGCCGTGCTCGTCTGCAATCACGTGAGTTTCGTCGACGCCGTCGTGATCATGGCCGAGAGTCCGCGGCCGATCCGCTTCGTGATGGATCATCACATTTTCAGGACGCCGTTCGCCGGCTGGGTGTTTCGTCACGCGAAGGCGATTCCGATCGCGCCCGCGCACGAGGACGCGCAGTTGCTGACGCGCGCCTACGAGCGCTGCGCAGAGGCGCTTGCCGAGGGTGAACTGGTGTGCATCTTCCCCGAGGGCAAGCTCACTCGCACGGGCGAGATGAATCCGTTTCGTCATGGCGTGACCGAGATCATCCGGCGCACGCCCGCGCCTGTGATTCCGATGGCGCTGCGCGGGCTGTGGGGCAGCGTGTTTTCGCGCGCCAACGACGCGCGCTGGCCGCGGCCGGTGCAAAAGGGCGTGATGAGCCGGCTGACGCTCGCGGTCGGCGAGCCGATCGAGCCGGCGCTTGCCACGCCGGAACTGCTGCAGAAAACCGTCACGGAACTGCGCGGCGCGCGCAAATAGGCCGGCTTGTCCGGAAGTCATAAGCCGGCGCCGCGGGCGGCCTCGTGCCCCAAGGGGCTGGCATAATAGCGTCTTCCCCGCATCCTTTGGACGACGCTCATGTCCGGCAACACCCTCGGTACGCTTTTCACTGTCACGACCTTCGGCGAATCGCACGGCCCGGCCATCGGCTGCGTGATCGACGGTTGCCCGCCGGGCATGGCGCTCGACGAAGCCGACATCCAGCTCGAGCTCGACCGCCGCAAGCCCGGCACGTCGCGGCACGTCACGCAGCGTCAGGAAGAAGACAAGGTCGAAATTCTGTCGGGCGTGTTCGAGGGCAAAACCACCGGCGCGCCGATTGCGCTGCTGATTCGCAATACCGATCAGCGCAGCAAGGACTACGGCAATATCGCGGACACCTTCCGTCCGGGTCACGCCGACTACACCTACTGGCAGAAGTACGGCATTCGCGACTATCGCGGCGGCGGCCGTTCGTCGGCGCGGCTGACGGCGCCAACCGTCGCGGCGGGCGCGGTGGCGAAGAAGTGGCTGCGCGAGAAATTCGGTACTGAAATTCGAGGCTATATGGCGGCGCTCGGCGAAATCGACGTGCCGTTCGTCGACTGGGCGCAGGTGCGCGAGAACCCGTTCTTCGTGCCCAACGCGGACATCGTGCCGCAGCTCGAAGCGTATATGGACGCACTGCGCAAGGACGGCGACTCGATCGGCGCGCGTATCAACGTGGTGGCGTCGGGGGTGCCCGTGGGCCTCGGCGAGCCGCTGTTCGACCGGCTCGATGCGGACATTGCTCACGCCATGATGGGGATCAACGCAGTGAAAGGCGTCGAAATCGGCGCGGGCTTCGCGAGCGTCGCGCAGCGCGGCTCGGTGCATGGCGACGAACTCACGCCCGAGGGCTTTGTGGGCAACCACGCGGGCGGCGTGCTCGGCGGTATTTCGACGGGGCAGGACATCACGGTGTCGATCGCGATCAAACCGACGTCGAGCATCCGCACGCCGCGCCGTTCCATCGACAAAGCGGGGCAGCCGGCAGTTGTCGAGACGTTCGGCCGGCATGACCCGTGCGTCGGCATTCGCGCCACGCCGATAGCGGAGGCCATGCTCGCGCTGGTACTCATCGACCACGCGCTGCGTCATCGCGCGCAATGCGGCGACGTCTCGGTCAGCACGCCGAAGATCGCGGCGAGCGCGCCTTAACGGGCGCCGTTAGCGCCTCTCACATCGCATTGCACAAGCGGCGCGCGGCGCCTTCCTCGCATGAATCCTCCTCCTATCGAGCCAGCGGGCGACGTTTTGACGGCGCTGCGCTCGCGTGCCTCGGCGCCGCACGCGAGCGCGCATGACTATCTCGCGTTCGGTCAGGCGCTGCTGCAACACGCGGGCCGCGACAAGGTGCTGCAACGCGAAGCGCTTGTGGCGCTTGTGCGCGCCTATCAGGCCGAGCCGGCCTGCGAGCCAACGCTGCTTCACACGATTGCGCAGACCGCGTTCATCGTGCGCGATTGGGCGCTTGTCGAATCCGCGACCGCGCTGCTGCTTGCGCAAAATCCCGCCGATGCCAACGCATTAGTCTGGCGCGCGGCGGCCGTTCAGTATCGCGACGACTTCACTACCGCCGAGCAGTTGCTGCGCGAAGCGGTGCGCGTCGTGCCCGGCAATCCGGTGGCGCGTCACAAGCTCGCGTTGTGCGTGAAGGAGCAGTCGCGTTTCGCGGAAGCGGAAGCGCTGCTGCGTCAGGTGCTCGCGTCGTCGCCGGAAAACGCGCATGCGTGGTTCGATCTTTCGGAACTCGAAATCCGCAATGGACGTTTCGCCGAAGGCTGGGCGCATTACGAGTCGCGCAACGCGTTTGCCGGCGAGTTGAACAACGCGCAGCAGGCGCTCGCCGCGATCAGCGCGCACTGGCAAGGCGAGCCGCTGACGGGCAAGACGCTCGTTGTGTACGGCGAGCAGGGCAACGGCGATTGTCTGTGGGCAGTGCGCTTTTTGCCGCTTCTCGCCGAACGTGCGCGGCGCGAGGGCGGCACTGTGATCTTCGGTCACGACGGGCCGTTGCGGCATCTCTTCGAACGGACGTTGCCCGCGGATCTGCGGCTCGAAACGAGCCTTGAAACGCAGCCTGATTTCCATTGCGGGCTAATGAGCTTGCCGCTGCGCCTCGGCATTGTGGAGGCGAGCGGCTGGGGCGCGCCTTATCTGAGCGCCGACCTGCAGCATGTGCAGGTGTGGCGGGATCGCGTAGAAGCGTGCATCGCCGGAAAGCCTGGCGGCAATCGTAAGGTCGGGCTGGTGTGGAACGGCAATCCCGACCATATTCGCGACGCGCGACGGTCGGTGCCGGCGGAACAACTGGAACCGTTACTGGATGTCGCGGGCGTGACGTATTTCGCGCTGTCGCCGGGACGTGGCGAGACCGTCGCGCAGTGGCGTGCGAAGGGCCTCGACGTCGTCGACCTCACGCATCATTTCCAGTCCGGATTCGACGACGTCGCTGCGTTGCTGGCGAATCTCGACCTGATGGTCACGATCGACAGCGGGCCGGCTCATCTGGCCGGCGCGCTCGGCGTGCCGACCTGTTTGATGATCGACCATGTATCCGCGTGGTTCTGGGGCAGCGATTCGGCGGTGACGCCCTGGTACGATTCGATCGAACTGTTCAGGCAACCCACGGTGGGTGCGTGGGCGCCGGTGGTCGCGCAGGTGCGCGAACGTATCGAACGGATGGCGCGCGGCTGACGCCATTGCTTTCGCAGCGCAGGCGTGGGCCGCCTGCGCTGCGAAGGTACAAAGCTCAACCCATCACATGTTCGGATAGTTCGGCCCGCCGCCGCCTTCAGGCGTCACCCACACGATGTTCTGCGTCGGGTCCTTGATGTCGCACGTCTTGCAGTGCACGCAGTTCTGCGCGTTGATGACGAGCCGTTCGCCGCCGTCGTCGTTCTTCACGAACTCATAGACGGCGGCCGGGCAATAACGCGCTTCCGGGCCTGCATACGTCTGCCAGTTCACGTTCACCGGCACCGTCGGGTCCTTCAGCGTCAGATGCGCGGGCTGGTTCTCCTCGTGATTCGTGTTCGAGATGAACACCGAAGACAAGCGGTCGAACGTGAGCTTGCCATCGGGCTTCGGATACTCGATCGGCGTGCATTGCGACGCGGGCTTCAGCATCTCGTGGTCCCCAATGCTGGTGATGCAGCGTCCACGGCACGTTGCCGCCCAACAGCTTCTGCTCGATGCCGACCATCAGCGTGCCGAGGTACAGGCCCTTGCTCATCCACTGCTTGAAATTGCGGGCGCGGTACAACTCGGTATGCAGCCACGAAGTCTTGAAGCTCTCCGGATAAGCCGCGAGTTCGTCGTTATGGCGGCCGGCCTGCACGGCTTCGAACGCGGCATCGGCGGCGAGCATGCCGGTCTTGATCGCCGCATGCGAACCCTTGATGCGCGATGCGTTCAGGAAGCCCGCATCGTCGCCGACCAGCGCGCCGCCCGCAAACACCAGCTTCGGCAGCGACATCAGGCCGCCTGCGGTGATCGCGCGCGCGCCATACGACACGCGCTTGCCGCCTTCGAGGAACTGGCGGATCGCCGGATGCGTCTTGTAGCGCTGGAATTCCTCGAACGGCGACAGATACGGATTCGTGTAGCCGAGACCCACCACAAAGCCGACCACCACCTGGTTGTTGTCCATGTGATAGAGGAACGAGCCGCCGTACGTGTCCGTTTGCAAAGGCCAGCCGGCCGTGTGCATCACGAGCCCAGGCTTATGCTTCGACGGATCGATCTCCCACAGTTCCTTGATGCCGATGCCGTAGACCTGCGGATCGACGCCGTCGCGCAGCCTGAACTTGTCGTTCAACTGGCGACCGAGATGCCCGCGCGCGCCTTCGCAGAAGAGCGTGTATTTGGCGTGCAGCTCCATGCCGAGCTGGAAGTTCTCGGTCGGCTGGCCGTCCTTGCCGATGCCGAGGTTGCCGGTCGCGACGCCCTTGACGGAACCGTCGTCGTTATAGAGCACTTCGGCCGCCGGAAAGCCGGGGAAAATCTCGACGCCCAGCGCTTCCGCCTGCTGCCCCAGCCAGCGCGTGACGTTCGCGAGGCTGATCACGTAGTTGCCGTGGTTCTTGAAATTGTCCGGCAGCGCCCAGTTCGGCACGCTTTTCGAACCCGTTTCGGTGAGGAACAGGAAGCGGTCTTCGGTCACGTCGACCGTCAGCGGCGCGCCTTTTTCCTTCCAGTCGGGAATCAGTTCATTCAGCGCGCGCGGGTCCATCACCGCGCCGGAGAGGATGTGCGCCCCGATCTCCGAGCCCTTTTCCAGCACGCAGACGCCAAGCTCGACGCCCTTGCCGGCCGCGAGCTGCTTCAGGCGGATCGCCGCGGACAAGCCTGCCGGGCCGCCGCCGACGATCACGACGTCGTATTCCATCGACTCGCGCGGGCCGTACTGCTCGATGAGACTTGCGGGGGTCATTGATGCTCCTCTTACCGTTAGAATGCTTTTTTCGGGATCGTATTGTGGGCGATGGATTCTTGCACTGCAACCGCATCGACGGAGATTAGCACGGGCGTTCTATTCTCGTGATACGGTATTGACCCGAGTGCAGCGCGGGCCGCGACTGACAACCGCATTCGTAACTACAACCGAACAAGGAACCACAATGGGCCGTTCGATCAATCTGGAAGGCAAGGTCGCGTTGATAACCGGCGCGTCGAGCGGGTTGGGCAAGCGCTTTGCGCAGGTGTTGTCGCAGGCCGGCGCCAAGGTCGTGCTGGCGAGTCGGCGCACCGAGCGGCTCAAGGAACTGCGCGCCGAAATCGAGGCATCGGGCGGCGCGGCGCATGTCGTCTCGCTGGACGTAACCGATTATCAGAGCATCAAGTCGGCGGTCGCGCACGCGGAGACCGAAGCCGGCACCATCGACATTCTGGTGAACAACTCGGGCGTGTCGACCACGCAGAAGCTCTCCGAAGTCACGCCCGCGGACTTCGAGTACGTGTTCGATACGAATACGCGCGGCGCGTTTTTCGTCGCGCAGGAAGTGGCCAAGCGCATGATCATGCGCGGCAACAATGCGCAAAAACCGTCGTACCGGATCATCAATATCGCGTCGATGGCGGGGCTGCGCGTGCTGCCGCAAATCGGCCTTTACTCGATGAGCAAGGCCGCCGTCGTCCACATGACGAAAGCGATGGCGCTCGAATGGGGCAAGCACGGCATCAACGTGAACGCGATCTGTCCTGGCTATATCGACACGGAAATCAATCATCATCACTGGTCGACCGAGCAGGGGCAAAAGCTCGTGTCGATGTTGCCGCGCCATCGCGTCGGCAAGCCCGAGGATCTCGACGGCCTGTTGCTGCTGCTGGCGGCCGACGAGTCGCAGTTCATCAACGGCTCGGTGATCGCCGCCGACGACGGCTTCGGCCTCGCGTGACTTTCGCTGGTTTCAGGCCGGATTCAATCACTTAAGAAGCAGGAAGAGCAGAAGCACAATGAGCGATTTTCACGCAGTCTTTGAGATGTCGATGCCGATCCGCTGGGGCGACATGGACGCATTCGGCCATGTGAACAACACGGTCTATTTCCGCTACATGGAGCAGGTGCGCATTTCCTGGTTCGAGCAGTTGGGGCTGAGCGGCAGTCAGGCGGACGGGCAGGGGCCGGTGATCGTGAACGCGTCGATGGAATTTCTCAAGCAACTGCATTATCCCGGCGACGTGATCGGCCGCATGAGCGTCGCGACGCCGGGCCGCAGCAGCTTCGACACCGGCTTCGAGCTGGTGCGCGCGGACGATCCGAACACGGTTTATGCGCGCGGCGCCGCGCGCTGTGTGTGGATCGACTACGCGGCCGGCAAGTCGGTGCCGGTTCCCGATCTGCTGCGCGCAACGATCGAGCGTGCGGCTCTGGTGAAAACGGCCGAGCGCGCGGCTTAAGTTCGCGAGGGGCGACGTTCGGAGCGCGGTCTGTCTCCGACTCAGTGCCCAAGCAGCCGCTGCAACAACTCCGTCGCGTTCCCCGTATCGTATTTGCGCATCAGGCGCGCGCGGTACACATCCACCGTGCGCGGGCTGATGGCGAGCGCGCGGCCAATCTGCTTGCTGGTTTTTCCCGTCACCAGTTGCGCGGCGATTTCCCGTTCGCGAGGCGTCAATTCGACCGCCACGCGCCGCGTCGCGCTCAGATCCTCGAACGTCCAGACGCCCGCCGCGTGCGGGTCGGTGCGCCGCTGCGCGCGGCCCGTCACGTGGCACCAGAACAGTTCGCCGTTGGCGCGCTTCATGATGCGGTCGTCGGCGTAGCTGCCTTGCGCGGTCATGATCGGCGGAATGCGTGCGCCGATCCGCTCGAATTCGTCCGCCGACGGATACAGAATCTGAAACGACTGGCCGATCAGCGCCGCGCGCGGACAGCCGAAGATCGACGCGAGTTCGTCATTGCAGTCTTCGATAATGCGTTCACGCGACAGCACGAGCCCGATCGGCGCGAGATGAAAAGCGGTTTGATAGTCCAGGGCGGGCATGGGCTGGCGGCAAGTACTTATGTATTTTTGCGTATTGTGCCGCATGGCGCGGCGAGCGTACTCTTTCGGGCACATGAGAACGCGGTGAAGCGTCCGTGAGCGCGCGTGCGCGAGGCTTTGTCCTCTCTCCACGCGATGCGTCTCCCGGATGACTAGAATGACGTGTCGGGCCTCGGCCTGTACGCGTCGTATCAGCCGCAATAAACCGGTTTCGGGTTTCCATAAAGGAAGGGACATACTGATGAACAAGGTCTATCCAGGCGCCGCCGAGGCGCTGAAAGACATCGTCAAGGACGGGCAGACATTCGCCGTCGGCGGCTTTGGCCTGTGCGGCATTCCCGAGGCGCTGATCGCCGCGTTGCGCGATACGAAGGTGCAGGGCATTACGTGCATCAGCAACAACGCGGGCGTCGACGGCTTCGGTCTCGGTCTGCTGCTCGAGACGCGCCAGATCAAGAAAATGATTTCGTCGTATGTCGGCGAGAACAAGGAGTTCGAGCGCCAGTATCTGGCCGGCGAACTCGAGCTCGAATTCACGCCGCAAGGCACGCTCGCCGAGAAACTGCGCGCGGGCGGCTCGGGCATTCCGGCGTTCTTCACCAACACCGGCTACGGCACGCTGATCGCCGAAGGCAAGGAAACGCGGCAATTCGGCGAGAACCACTACGTGCTCGAACATTCGCTGACTGCGGATGTCGCGGTCGTCAAGGCATGGAAGGCCGACAAGTCGGGCAACCTGATCTATCGCCGCACCGCGCGCAACTTCAACCCCATGTGCGCGATGGCCGGCAAGATCACGGTCGCGGAAGTCGAAGAGATCGTCGAAGTGGGCGAACTCGATCCGGACGCGATTCACACGCCGGGCATCTTCGTGCAGCGCATCGTGCTGAATGCGCATCCGGAAAAACGCATCGAACAACGCGTCGTCCGCGCGAAAGGAGACTGATCATGGCATGGACTCGTGACGAAATGGCCGCGCGCGCGGCGAAGGAATTGCAGGACGGCTTTTATGTGAACCTCGGCATCGGCCTGCCGACGCTGGTGGCGAACCACGTTCCGGCGGGCGTCGAAGTGTGGCTGCAGTCGGAGAACGGCCTGCTCGGCATCGGCCCCTCGCCGACCGAAGACGAAGTCGACGCCGACCTCATCAACGCGGGCAAGCAGACGGTGACCACGCTGCCGGGCTCGTCGATTTTCTCGTCGGCGGATTCATTCGCGATGATCCGCGGCGGCCACATCAACCTGGCGATTCTCGGCGCCATGCAGATCAGCAAGAAGGGCGATCTCGCCAACTGGATGATCCCCGGCAAGATGATCAAGGGCATGGGCGGCGCGATGGATCTGGTCGCGGGCGTCAAGCGCGTGGTTGTGCTGATGGAGCACGTCGCGAAGGGCGATCAGCACAAGATCCTCGAAGAATGCACGCTGCCGTTGACAGGCGTGGGCGTGGTCGATCAGATCATCACCGACCTCGGCGTGATCGAAGTCACGGACGACGGCCTGAAGGTCACCGAACTGGCGCCGGGCGTGAGCGTCGACGAGATCAAGGCGAAGACGGGCGCGCCGCTGGATGTGAGCGCGGTTAGCTGATCCTGGGTTGTTGATGGCGCTGTCGGGCTGACGTATAGGCGTTGGCTGACGGTGTCGACCATTCGCGTTGTGTGAAGCATGCAAGAAAGCGGGCGAGGCGTGAGTCTCGTCCGCTTTTGTCTTATGCGGTGGATGTTTTGGGTCGTTCGTCCTATGCCGTCTGGACGATCCTTGTCACGCGGCAAAGCGGTTTACAATCGTCCGAAGCAATCATTTGAAGATTCGACGCGGGCGGTCTTTCGCAGCATTCGCGCCCGCACGCAAGCTCAATCCGCAGCGCTTTTGCAAGGACCCCAAGATGACTGCAACGACCGCCTTCGCCGGTGAGCGGCCCACGCCGCGCCAACGTTATGTGCAGTGCGCGAGCGCCGCGGGCCTGCATCGTATCGCGTACACGGAGTGGGGCGATCCGGACAATCCGCGCGTGCTGTTGTGCGTGCATGGCCTGACCCGCTCGGGGCGCGACTTCGACCGGCTGGCCGCGCAATTCGCCGGCACCTACCGTGTGGTGTGTCCGGATGTGGCGGGCCGGGGCTTGTCTTCGTGGCTTGCCAACCCCAATCTGTATAGCGTGCCGCAGTATGTCGCCGACATGGTCACGCTGATTGCGCGGCTGGACGTGGAAACGGTCGACTGGTTCGGCACGTCGATGGGCGGCCTGATCGGGCTCGGTCTGGCGGGCCTTCCTGAGACGCCGATCCGCAAACTGCTGTTGAACGACGTTGGTCCGCATCTCGAGCCGGAGGCGGTCAAGCGTATCGGCGACTATCTCGGCAAGCCGGCGCGTTTCGAGTCGCTGCAGCAAGGCATCGATCACGCGGCGTTTCTTGCGACGACCTTCGGCCCGCTCACGCCGGACGAATGGCGCGAGATCAATACGCCGCTCTTGCGCGAGGAGAACGGCACGTGGCTGTTTCGTTACGATCCGCGCATCGCGCAGCCCTTCGCCGCGACCACCGAAGAAGCCGCGAAACTCGGCGAGGCCGCGCTATGGCATTCGCTGGCGTCGTTCCAGAAACCGGTGCTGGTGGTGAGAGGCGAGCAGTCCGATTTGCTGTCGCGCGAGACGGTCGCGAAGATGGTCGAGACGGGGCGCGACGTGTCGAGCGTCGAGATTAGCGGCGTCGGGCATGCGCCGGCGTTTCTGTCGGCGGATCAGATCGACATTGCGAAGCGGTTCTTTATCGGCCCCGGCAACGACGCGTCATAATATGCAGTTCCGCGTGACGCTTTCGGGTCATGCAAGCGGCATTTCCATTCAACCTTCTTCTATCTACGTCAGGATTCTCCATGGCAGTCATTCGTCACCATGTTGGTAAGCGCCTCTCGGAAATCGCCGTGCACAACGGCACGGTCTACCTGGCCGGCCAGATCGCCGAAGATGCGGATCAGGACATCACGGGGCAGACGCGCGAAGTGCTCGGCCACATCGACCGCTTGCTGGCCGAGGTCAACAGCGATAAATCGCATCTGCTGTCCGTGCAGATCTACATCTCGGACATGGTGCATTTCGCCGGCATGAACGCGGTGTGGGACGAATGGGTCGCACAAGGCGCGACGCCGCCGCGCGCGACAGTCGAAGCGAAGCTCGCGAATCCGAAGTGCCTCGTTGAAATCGTCGTGGTCGCGGCGCAGCGTAGCTAAGCAACGCAGTTGGGCGACGCAGATAAGCGACGCACCAAGCAACGCAGCATCGTGCAGTCGTAGTTGAAATTCCGTTGATTTGCCAGGGCCCGCTGGGCCGCGCACCATGAATACCGAAACCGTTACGAACGCGCCGCATCCCCTCCCGTCTTTCGACGAAGCGATGGCATTCGTACGGCTGCATGCGGGCGAGGTGCGTCTGTCATCGGGCGAATTGCTGGCGGATCACGCGGCGGGCACCGCGTCCATCATGCGCACGCTCAATGTCGATCCGGCGGCCGTGCTGGCAGCGGCGCTGTTCGCGTTGACGCCGCATTTGCAGGACCCCGAACGCGTGATCGCCGACAACTTCGGCGAAGAAGTCGCGCAACTGGTCAGCGACGTGCGCAAGCTGCTGCGCCTTGGCACCGTGAGCTTGCGCGCCGCGCAGAACACGATGCCCGAAGCGGGGCGCGACGCGCAGGCCGCACGGCGCGCGCAGGTCGAGGCATTGCGCAAGATGCTGCTCGCGTTCGCGCAGGACATTCGCGTGGTGTTGATCCGGCTCGCGTCGCGGCTGCAGTCGCTGCGCTATTACGCGGCGGCGAAGCTCACGCCGTCGCCGGATGTGGCGCGCGAAACGCTCGACATTTATGCGCCGCTCGCGAACCGCCTGGGCATCTGGCAACTGAAGTGGGAACTCGAGGACCTCGCGTTCCGCTTCGAGGAACCGGTGGTTTACAAGCGCATCGCCAAGCTGCTGGATGAGAAGCGCGTCGAGCGCGAAACTTATGTGGCGCAGGCCATTGAACGCCTGCAGCAGGAACTCGCCGCCGCCAACATTCGCGCGGAAGTGAGCGGGCGCCCGAAGCATA
Organism: Paraburkholderia sp. OAS925; assembly: GCF_040543975.1. Lineage (NCBI taxonomy): Bacteria > Pseudomonadati > Pseudomonadota > Betaproteobacteria > Burkholderiales > Burkholderiaceae > Paraburkholderia > Paraburkholderia sp. OAS925. The sequence continues at coordinate 3,287,076 of NZ_JBEUNO010000001.1, read as the reverse complement.
TCTTCAGCATCTGGCGCAAGATGCGCGGCAAGGAACTGGACTTCGCGGAACTCTACGATGTGCGCGCGTTTCGCGTGATCGTGCCGGACATCAAGGACTGCTACACCGTGCTCGGTATCGTGCACAACCTGTGGCAACCGGTGCCTAAAGAGTTCGACGACTACATTTCGCGGCCCAAGCCGAATGGCTACAAGTCGCTGCATACAGTCGTGATCGGCGACGACGGCCGCGCGTTCGAAGTGCAGATCCGCACGCACGAAATGCATCGCTTCGCCGAATACGGCGTGGCCGCGCACTGGCGCTACAAGGAGGCCGGCACGCGCGGTTACGGCGGCCAGTTCGCGGCCAATGAGAAGTACGACGAGAAGATCGCGTGGCTGCGTCAATTGCTCGCATGGAAAGACGATGTGTCCGAGGGCGAGCACGGCGAAAAGCGCGCGGCGCAACCGTGGGAACAACTGCGCCAGGCCACGCTCGACGACGACCATATCTACGTGCTCACGCCGCAAGCCCGCGTGATCGCGTTGCCGCATGGCGCGACGCCGGTGGACTTTGCTTATCACCTGCATAGCGAGCTGGGGCATCGGTGCCGCGGCGCGCGCGTCGACGGCGCGATGGTGCCGCTGAACACGCAGTTGCAAAACGGTCAGACGGTCGAGATCGTCGCGGTGAAGGAGGGCGGTCCGTCGCGCGACTGGTTGAATCCGCAGCTCGGCTATCTGCATAGCCCGCGCGCGCGTCAGAAGGTGCGCGCCTGGTTCAATGCGGTCGAGTTGCAGGAGCACATCGCAAGCGGCCGCGCGATGGTCGAAAAGACCTTGCAGCGCGAGGGCAAGACGTCGGTCAATCTGGATCAGCTTGCCGCCAAGCTCGGCTTCAAGACCACCGACGATCTCTTCTCCGTCGTGGGCAAGGAAGAGTTCAGTCTGCGGCTCGTCGAGCAGGCGCTGCACGATGCGCCGCCGCCGGAGCCGGTGGTCGAGGCGCCGGAGCAATTCGAGAAGCGCAGCAGCGGAGCGAGCGTGGCGCGCGGCGCGTCGACGGGCGTGCTGGTGGTCGGTGTCGACGCGTTGCTCACGCAGCTCGCGCGCTGCTGCCGGCCTGCGCCGCCCGACGACATCTCGGGCTTCGTGACGCGCGGCAAGGGCATGTCGATTCACCGCAGCGATTGCCCGACGTTCATGCGCATGGCCGAGCGCGCGCCGGAGCGGGTGCTGCAAACCGCATGGTCCGCGGACGTGATGAGCGGGCGCGGGCAGTCGGTGTATCCGGTTGATTTGTCGATCGAGGCGACCGACCGCCAGGGACTGCTGCGCGACATCTCGGAAGTGTTCGCGAGAGAGAAGATGAATGTGATCGGCGTGAAGACGCAGACGCGCCGCAATGCCGCGTTCATGCAATTCACCGTCGAGGTGTCGAGTGCCGCGCAAATCCAGCGCGCCTGCACGCTGCTCGGCGAAGTGACCGGTGTCGTGCGCGCATCGCGTAAAGGGTGATAGCACGGTGTGTTGATGGACTCATGCGGTTATCGCGCGAGTCATGAAATGATGGGCAGTAGCGGATTTAAAGTCGGTGCATAAAAGTACTTGCCAAGCAGTGTGGTGCTCCATATAATCTCGTTTCTTCAGGCTCGTAGCTCAGCTGGTTAGAGCACCACCTTGACATGGTGGGGGTCGTTGGTTCGAGTCCAATCGAGCCTACCAACGAAAGTGAAATTCCGGCGTAGCCGGGATTTCGCAAACTGCAGTAAGCGCCTCGGCGCAAAAGGCGAATACGGTTATGACACCGCGAACGTTGACCGAAACCACTTCGGAGCGACGCTAGTCGAGGACCACTTTCGCCAGTGCAGTTTGCAGGAAATGTGAATGCGGCCCCTCGAAAGCGGGGCCGCATTTTTTTTGGCTTGTTTGATGGTTGTATCTGCCGCCGCCGGTCGGCATCACGGAGAACGCAATGGTTTCGATACGTCTGCCTGACGGTTCTGTTCGACAGTACGAGCATCCGGTGACCGTCGCCGAAGTGGCCGCGTCCATCGGCCCCGGCCTCGCGAAGGCCGCGCTCGGCGGCAAGATCGACGGTGAGCTCGTCGATACGTCCACGTTGATCGACCGCGACGTGTCACTGGCCATCATCACCGAAAAAGACGCAGACGGTCTCGACATTATTCGGCACTCCACGGCGCATTTGCTCGCGTACGCGGTGAAAGACCTGTATCCCGAAGCGCAGGTCACCATCGGTCCGGTGATCGACAACGGCTTTTACTACGACTTCGCCTACAGCCGTCCCTTCACGCCCGAAGATCTCGAAAAGATCGAAAAGCGCATGCAGGAACTCGCGAAGAAAGACGAGCCGGTTTCGCGCCGCGTCGTGTCGCGCGGCGAAGCGGTCGACTACTTCAAGAGCATCGGCGAGAAGTACAAGGCGGAGATCATCGAGTCGATTCCCGCTACCGACGAAATCAAGCTGTACTCGCACGGCGGCTTTACCGATCTGTGCCGCGGTCCGCACGTGCCGTCCACCGGCAAGCTCAAGGTCTTCAAGCTGATGAAGGTCGCGGGCGCTTACTGGCGCGGCGATTCGAAGAACGAGCAGTTGCAGCGCATTTACGGTACGGCCTGGACGAAGAAAGAAGACCAGGAAGCGTATCTGCACATGCTCGAGGAAGCGGAAAAGCGCGACCACCGCAAACTCGGCAAGCAGCTTGACCTGTTTCACATGCAGGACGAGTCACCGGGCATGGTGTTCTGGCATCCGCGCGGCTGGACGTTGTGGCAGCAGGTCGAGCAGTACATGCGCCGCCGCGTGAACGACGCCGGCTATCTGGAGATCAAGACGCCCATGATCATGGACCGGTCGCTGTGGGAGGCGTCGGGCCACTGGCAGAACTATCGTGAAAATATGTTCACGACGGAATCGGAAAAGCGCGACTACGCGATCAAGCCGATGAACTGCCCCGGTCACGTGCAGGTGTTCAACCACGGCTTGCGCTCATATCGGGATCTGCCGCTGCGTTACGCGGAGTTCGGCTCGTGCCACCGCAACGAATCGTCGGGCGCGCTGCATGGCTTGATGCGCGTGCGCGGGTTCGTGCAGGACGACGCGCACATTTTCTGTACAGAAGACCAGTTCATCAGCGAGTCGATCGCTTTCAATACGCTCGCCATGAGCGTGTACAGCGACTTCGGCTTCGATCATGTCGAGATCAAGCTGTCGCTGCGCCCTGATGCGCGCGCCGGCACGGACGAAACGTGGGATCGCGCGGAGCAGGGCCTGCGCGAAGCGCTGACCGCGTGCGGCGTGACGTGGGAAGAACTGCCGGGCGAAGGCGCGTTCTATGGTCCGAAGGTGGAATATCACATCAAGGACGCGCTCGGCCGCTCGTGGCAATGTGGCACGCTGCAGCTCGACATGGTGCTGCCGGAGCGTCTCGGCGCGGAGTACGTCGCGGAAGACAACAGCCGTCGCCGGCCGATCATGCTGCACCGGGCAATCGTCGGATCAATGGAGCGTTTTCTCGGCATCCTGATCGAGCACCATGCCGGTGCAATGCCCGCTTGGCTTGCGCCCGATGCAGGTGGTGGTGATGAATATCGCCGAAAGTCAGGCCGAATACGCCCAGTCTCTAGCCCAATCGTTGCAAAAACAAGGGGTTAGAGTAGAGGCCGATTTGCGCAACGAGAAGATTAGCTATAAAATACGTGAGCACACGCTTGAGAAGGTGCCGTACCTGCTTGTGGTCGGCGACAAGGAGCGTGAAGCCCAAACGGTAGCCGTGCGTGCCCGTGGTGGTGTCGACCTTGGCGTGATGCCTGCCGATACCTTCATTGAGCGTCTGCGCCTGGACGTGCAGTCGTTCAACTGAGCCACTTGGCAGCCCGGCTCGTTTTTTTAATTTTTAGAGGAAACGTAACATCGCTACTGATAAGTCTGCGCACCGCATCAACGGTGAAATTACGGCACCCGAGGTGCGTCTGGTCGGAGTCGAGAACGAACCGCTCGGCATCGTGAAACTCGCTGATGCGTTCCGCATGTCGGAACAGCAAGACGTGGATCTGGTGGAAATCGCGCCGCAAGCGGTTCCGCCGGTTTGCCGCTTGATGGACTACGGCAAGTTCAAGTACTCGGAAGCGAAGAAGCAGCACGAGGCCAAGCTCAAGCAGAAGATCGTTCAGGTCAAGGAAGTCAAATTCCGCCCGGGCACTGACGACGGTGACTACAACGTCAAACTGCGCAACCTCATTCGCTTTCTCGAAGACGGCGACAAGACGAAAATCACGTTGCGTTTCCGTGGCCGCGAAATGGCTCACCAGGAAATCGGTATGCGCATGCTGGAACGCCTGCGCACCGACCTCGACGAAGTAGGTCAGGTCGAGCAAATGCCGAAAATGGAAGGGCGCCAGATGATCATGGTGCTCGCTCCGAAGAAAAAGAAGTAAGCGGTCAGAGCGGCGGCGCGCCATGTGGCGCGCGTTCTGGTTGTCAAGTTCGAGTGGCGTCACGCCGGGTGTCCGGCGCGACGTCAGCAGGTTTCGGAGCGGCGCTCGTGCAAACGTGCCGTTTCCTGAAAGCGGCCGCCGGCGGTATCGGCGGTCTGCATACCAAGTGGAGTGGGTTTCGAAGGGCGGGTAATGGCCAACTGGCCGACCGCACACCCATATCCATCTAATAATGGAGTTGTCATGCCGAAGATGAAGACCAAGAAGAGTGCTGCAAAGCGCTTCGTGGTGCGTCCGGGCGGTACCGTCAAGCGCGGTCAAGCCTTCAAGCGCCACATTCTTACCAAGAAGACCACCAAGAACAAACGCCATCTGCGCGGTTCGACGGCAGTTCATGATTCCGATCTGAACTCCGTGCGCGCAATGCTGCCGTTCGCTTAACCCTTAACCGAAACTCATAGGAGCAAGACATGCCTCGAGTAAAACGTGGGGTTACCGCACGGGCCCGTCACAAGAAGATCATCAAGCTGGCCAAGGGTTACCGCGGCCGTCGCAATAACGTCTATCGCATCGCCAAGCAGGCGGTCATGCGCGCAGGCCAGTACGCCTACCGCGATCGCCGCAACAAGAAGCGCGTGTTCCGTGCATTGTGGATCACGCGTATCAACGCGGCGGTGCGTCAGCACGACATGACGTACAGCGTGTTCATCAACGGCCTGAAGAAGGCTTCGATCGAACTGGACCGCAAGGTGCTGGCCGACATGGCTGTGTTCGACAAGGCTGCTTTTGCTGCGATCGTTCAGCAGGTGAAAGCCGCCGTTGCAGCCTGATTGCGCTTCTGGCAATTAACACTGCGTGGTTCGTTGCAGCGAACATCCGGTAGTCTCGGTGACGCTGCAACAAAAACGGGGCTCCTCACCGAGCCCCGTTTTTGTTGGTAGAACCAGTTTTGTTTCGATAGAACACTGACGTTGAAATGATGGGATCAATGGATCTGGACCAGATTGTCGCCGACGCGCAAAAAGCCTTCGCAGAAGCCTCCGACGTCACCACGCTCGAGAACGAGAAAGCGCGCTTTCTCGGTAAATCGGGCGCGCTGACAGAACTGTTGAAGGGCCTTGGCAAACTCGATCCCGAAACGCGCAAGACCGAAGGCGCACGGATCAACCTCGTCAAGCAACAGGTCGAAGCCGCATTGACGGCGCGCCGCCAGGCGCTGGCCGACGCGTTGCTGAACCAGCGCCTCGCCGCCGAAGCGATCGACGTCACCTTGCCGGGACGCGGCGCCCATGCCGGCAGCCTGCATCCGGTGATGCGCACGTGGGAGCGCGTCGAACAGATTTTCGGCAGCATCGGTTTCGACGTGGCCGACGGCCCCGAGATCGAAACCGACTGGTACAACTTCACCTCGCTGAACAGCCCGGAAAACCATCCGGCGCGTTCGATGCAGGACACGTTCTACGTCGACGGCAAAGATGCCGACGGCCGTCAACTGCTGCTGCGCACGCATACGAGCCCGATGCAGGTCCGCTACGCGCGCACCAACACGCCGCCTATCAAGGTGATCGTGCCGGGCCGCACGTATCGCGTGGACAGCGACGCGACTCACTCGCCCATGTTCAACCAGGTCGAAGGCCTGTGGATCGAAGAGAACATCAGCTTCGCGGATCTGAAGGGCGTCTATACCGACTTTCTCAAGAAGTTCTTCGAGCGCGACGATATTCAGGTGCGTTTCCGCCCGTCTTATTTCCCGTTCACCGAACCGTCGGCTGAGATCGACATGTTGTTCGAAACGGGCAAGAACGCGGGCAAATGGCTCGAGATTTCGGGTTCCGGCCAGGTTCATCCCACGGTGATCCGCAACATGGGCCTCGACCCGGAGCGCTACATCGGCTTTGCATTCGGCAGCGGCCTCGAGCGGCTCACCATGTTGCGCTACGGCGTGCAGGACCTGCGTCTGTTCTTCGAAAACGACCTGCGTTTCCTGCGTCAATTTGCCTGAGCGCGCCTATAAGCGCGCCTACTGAGCGCGCCCGAGCGAACGCGCACGGCGCGACGACGAGCATAGAGCGCGGCAACGAACGCAGTGCCTGCCGCCAAAGCGTCCCGCAGTGACAAGCAGTGACAGTTGGCCTCTGCGTCACGTGGACCTAAACCGATCAGAACGTACACAGAACCATGCAATTCCCGGAATCCTGGCTGAGAACCTTTGTCGATCCGCAACTGACCACGGACGAGTTGTCGCACGCATTGACGATGGCGGGTCTCGAAGTGGAAGACCTGCGGCCGGCCGCGCCGCCGACCTCGAAGATCGTGGTCGGTCAGGTGCTGGAAGTCGTCAAGCATCCGGACGCGGACAAGCTCAACGTCTGCCAGGTGAACGCCGGCACGGGCGCGACGCTGAACATCGTATGCGGTGCGCCGAACGTGGCACCCGGCATCAAGGTGCCGGTCGCGCTGGTCGGCGCGCAACTGCCGCCGGCCGAAGAGGGCGGTGCGCCGTTCGCGATCAAGCTCTCGAAGCTGCGCGGCGTGGAAAGCCAGGGCATGCTGTGCTCCGCGCGCGAGCTGAAGCTGTCCGAAGATCATAGCGGCCTGATGATCCTGCCGGAAGATACGCCGATCGGCCAGGACATCCGCGAAACGCTCAATCTCGACGACACCATTTTCGAAATCAAGTTGACGCCGAACAAGGCGGACTGCCTGTCGGTGTTCGGCGTGGCGCGCGAAACGTCCGCGATCACCGGCGCACCGTTGCGTTCGCTCGAGATCAAGCCAGTCGAGGTCAAGCTCAACGAGACGCTGCCTGTCAGAATTTCGGCGCCCGATCTGTGCGGACGTTTCTCGGGCCGCGTCATCCGCGGCGTGAATGCGCGTGCGAAGTCGCCGCAATGGATGATCGAACGTTTGGAGCGTTCGGGTCAGCGCAGCATCTCGGCGCTCGTCGATATTTCGAATTACGTGATGCTCGAGTTGGGCCGTCCGTCGCACGTGTTCGATCTGGACAAGATCCACGGCGGCATGGACGTGCGTTGGGGCCGCAAGGGCGAAACGCTCAAGCTGCTGAACGGCAACACCGTCGAAGTCGACGAAACCGTGGGCGTGATCGCCGACGAGCGGCATATCGAAAGTCTCGCGGGCATCATGGGCGGCGACAGCACGGCCGTCACGCTCGACACCACCAACATCTACCTCGAAGCCGCGTTCTGGTGGCCCGACAGCATTCGCGGCCGCTCGCGCAAGTACAACTTTTCGACGGACGCCGGCCATCGCTTCGAGCGCGGCGTCGATTACGCGAGCACCGTCGAACATATCGAGCGCATCACGCAACTCATCCTCGACATTTGCGGTGGCGAGGCGGGTCCGGTGGACGACCAGATCGTCAACGTGCCGCAGCGCGAGCCGGTGAAGATGCGCGTGTCGCGCGCGAACCGCATCATTGGCGTTGCGATCGGCGCTGACGAAATCGCGCAGATCTTCACGCGCCTCGGCCTCACATTCGAACGTGACGGCGACACCTTCTCGGTGATGCCGCCGTCGTACCGTTTCGACATTGAAATCGAAGAGGACCTGATCGAGGAAGTCGCGCGCATCTACGGTTTCGAAAAGATTCCGGCGCGCCCGCCCGTCGCGAAGAGCGAGATGCGCGCGACCCACGAAACGCGCCGCTCGATCCACACTATCCGCCACGCGCTTGCCGCGCGCGATTACGCGGAAACGGTGAACTTCAGTTTCGTCGACGCCGAGTGGGAACAGGACTTCGCCGGCAACGACAAGCCGGTGCGCCTGCTGAACCCGATCGCGAGCCAGTTGTCGGTCATGCGCACGACGCTGTTCGGCAGCCTCATCCACGTGCTGCGCACGAACCTGAACCGGCGCGCCGCCGACCGCGTGCGCGTGTTCGAAGCGGGCCGCGTGTTCCTGCACGATCCGTCGATCAAGGCGGGCGAGCTGACGGTCGAAGGCTTCGCGCAGCCGAAGATGATCGGAGGCCTCGCGTACGGTCCGGCGCTCGACGAACAGTGGGGCGCATCCGCGCGCACGGTCGACTACTTCGACGTGAAGGCCGACGTCGAGACGTTGCTCGCGCCGGCGGCGGCGCGCTTCGTGAAAGCGGAGCATCCGGCGCTGCATCCGGGGCGCAGCGCACGCATCCAACTCGATGGCCGCGCGATCGGCTGGATTGGCGAATTGCATCCGCGCTGGATGCAAAAATATGATTTACCGCATGCGCCGATTCTGTTTGAACTTGAAGCGGACGCATTAATGCAACGCGTATTGCCCACGCCGTCGGAAGTGTCTAAATTCCCGCCGGTGCGACGCGATATCGCAGTGGTTGTCGATCAGAAAATCGAGGTGCAAGCGCTTCTCGACGAGCTCCAGAAGGCCCAGTCCGAGCCCGCCTGCAAGACCGTTCAGAAGGTTGCGCTTTTCGACGAATTCCGTCCAAAATCAAACACTTCCGGTGGTCTGGCGGCTCACGAGAAAAGCCTTGCGTTCCGAGTTACCTTGCAAGATACTGGCGGGACCCTTCAAGACGAAACGGTCGATCTGGCCATTCAGACTCTGGTGGAACGTCTGGCTCGAGTATATGGCGCACGGTTGCGCGGATAACCCGCATTTAACAATTGCACGGCTGTTTCCGCATCCTTTGTTTTCTGTCTGGCGCGCCATTTGATAGATATGAATGAAATGAACTCGAGTGATTTCGAAGCCCTTCTTACGGCGCAACGCAGCGCCATGATTCGAGAAATTCCGACATCACCCGCCGCCGTTTCAACTGAAACGCCGACGCTCACCAAAGCGGAACTTGCCGAGTTGCTGTTCGACAATGTCGGGCTCAACAAGCGGGAAGCGAAAGACATGGTCGAGGCGTTTTTCGAGGTGATCCGCGACGCGCTCGAGAGCGGCGACAGCGTCAAGCTGTCCGGCTTCGGCAACTTCCAGTTGCGCGACAAGCCGCAGCGTCCCGGCAGAAACCCGAAAACCGGCGAGGCGATTCCGATCGCCGCGCGCCGCGTTGTGACGTTTCATGCAAGTCAAAAGCTGAAGGCTCTGGTCGAGAACGGCGCGGAAGCGAGCTTCACGCGCTGATCGACTGGCGCGTTCCTGCGCAACCCACCACGACGGCTAACTGACGATGACAGCGACGATGGAAAAAGTCGTCTTGCCTCCGATTCCAGCGAAACGCTACTTCACGATTGGTGAGGTCAGCGAACTATGCGGTGTGAAGCCGCATGTGCTGCGCTATTGGGAGCAGGAGTTTACGCAGTTGCGGCCGGTGAAGCGGCGCGGTAATCGCCGGTACTATCAGCATCACGAGGTGCTGTTGATCCGGCGGATTCGCGAGCTGTTGTACGAGCAGGGTTTCACGATCAACGGTGCGCGCAACCGGCTCGATTCGCATGGCGGCGGCGCGCACGGTGCGCCGGCCGCAGCGGGCGACCAGGTCGAGGGCGTCGCACCGCCGGCGCCGACCACGGTTGCCGTCGACGTCGAACAGTTGCGCAAAGAGCTGCTTCACGTGATCGACCTGTTGAATCGCTAATGGCTTTGTTGGTGGCGGCGGTTCTCATCGAATGAAGTGTCTGTTATAATTTCTTGCTGTTCGGGGCGTAGCGCAGCCTGGTAGCGTACCTGCATGGGGTGCAGGTGGTCGGAGGTTCAAATCCTCTCGCCCCGACCAAAGAAAACAAGGCCTTACAAGCATCGCTTGTGAGGCCTTTTTCATTTGCGCCACAGCGTGCCCCGCCAATCGCGCATTCAGTGCGACGCATTCAGTGCGAAATACTCTCCAGAGATTCCCCCAACGTCCGCGGCCCCATCAGACCGATCGCGACAATCACAAGCGCCATCGCGCTCGCGATAAACACAAACACACCCGTCACGCCGAACTCCTTCAGCATAAACGCGATCACAAACGAACTGAACACAGCAGACAACCGGCTCCACGAATACACGAAGCCCACCGCCCGCGCGCGGATTGCCGTCGGATAAAGCTCCTGCTGATACGTGTGATAGGTGAACGAGATGATGTTGCCGGCCAGCGTCAGCAGCACGCCAAGCGTCACGATCATCACCGCCGCCGAGGCCTGGCTGAACAGCAATCCGCTCACGATATTGATCGCGGCCATGCACACGATCACATGCTTGCGTTCGAAGCGATCCGCGATCCAGTAGCCAAGCAACGGGCCGAGCGGCGCGGCGAGGCCGATCACCGTCGTATAGAGCAGGCTCGAGGTCACCGTGATGCCTTGCTTGACCAGCAGGGTCGGCACCCAGTTGGCGAAACCGTAGAAGCCGACCGTCTGGAAAATGTGAAAGACGATCAGCATCAGCGTGCGCTTGCGGTAGGGCGGCTGCCACATGTCGGCGAATCGCGCCTTGCGCGGCACCGGCGCCGCGGGCCCAGGCTGAGGCAGCGGCTTGCCGTATTGCTGCGCGACTTTTTCTTCCAGCCGCGCGAGCACTTCGTCCGCTTCGCGAATTCGCCCTTTGCTCGCCAGCCAGCGCGGGCTTTCCGGCAGATTTCGCCGGAAGTACCAGACGAAGAGTGCGCTGATGCCGCCGAGCAGCACGACCCAGCGCCAGCCGTCGAGTCCGAACGGCGTTCTCGGTACGAGCAGATAGGAAAGAAACGCCACGACAGGCACCGCGGAAAAGCCGATCGCCTGACAGACTGCAAAAGCCCTGCCGCGCAAGTGCTTCGGCGCGAGTTCGGACAGGTAGGTGCCGATGGTGATGAGTTCAACACCGATGCCCATGCCTGAAACGAAGCGCCATAAATTGAGGCCGTGTGCGGTGTCCTGGAACGCCATCACCGTGTTCGCCGCCATGTACCACAGCAGCGACCAGGTGAAGATCGCTCGTCGGCCAAAACGGTCGGCGAGAAAGCCGCACGCGATCGTGCCGACGAACAGCCCGGCGAAGAGCGCCGCAACGAAGCTCGCGACGCCGGACGTGCCGAAGAGCCCCGACGTCGTGGGCGTGAGAATGCCGCTTTTAACGAGACCGGGCGCGACGTAGCCCGTGAAGAGAAGATCGTACAGCTCGAAAAAGAATCCGAGACTGAGCAGCAGAATCAGCTTCCAGACCGCGCGCGTCGCGGGAAGTCTGTCGAGGCGGGCGGAAATTGTTCCGATGCCGGCGACCGTGGCCGCTTCGGCTTGTGCTGCGTCATTACCGACGCGTAGCGATGACGCGCCCTCCAGAATGGCCATGCCTGTCTCCTGTATCTGCATCTCTTTTTGAATATGTCACAACTTGCGCCGCGGCCGTTAGCGGTACTGTTCCTGCAATTCCGCAAACGAAGCGATCTTGCCCGCAAGCGCGCTTGCAACGACCGTCGGCGGACTCGCGAGCCACACCTGCCCAGGCCCGGAGCGGCCCGAGAAATTGCGGTTGATCGCGCTGATCGTGATCTGGTCCGCGTCGGTGGACGAGCCCGGTCCGCAATTGGCGCATGCGCCGCACGAGGGTTGAAGCAGAATCGCGCCGGCCTGCTCGAACGCGTCGATATAGCCGCGTTTCACGCAGTAATCGCGAACCTCCGACGTGCCGAACTGAAGAAAGAGCTTCACACCTGACGGCACCCGCAAGCCGCGCGCGAGCGCCCATGCGAGCACCTCGTGATAGTGATCGAAGTCCTCGCGCTTGCCTGCCGTGCACGAGCCGCCATACGCGATGTCCACCTTCGGGCGTTGCGCGAGATCGCGCAGCGCAATGCCGTTGCCCGGATCGCCGGGCGCGGCGAGCATCGGCGAAATGTGCGAGCAGTCTATATCGATGACGTCGGCGTACGTCGCGCCCGCATCGCTTTGCATCCACGGTTCGAGGCTGAAGTCGACGCCGCGGCGCTCCTTCAAAAAGCGCACCGTCTCTTCGTCGGGCGCGACAATGCCGGAGAAGCCGCCGAGTTCGGCCGTCATGTTGGTGAGCGTGGTTCGCTCGTCGGTCGTCAACTGATGGACAGCGCTGCCGGCGAACTCGAACACCTTTCCGACGCCCGCACCCGCACGTATGCGCGGTTCGGCCAGCAAGTGCAGCACGAGGTCTTTCGCGGTGACGCCCGGCGCCACCGCGCCGTTGAAATTAACCCGCAGCGATTCGGGCACGGTCATCCGCACCGCGCCTGTGACAAACGCATTCGCCATGTCGGTCGTGCCGACGCCGAACGCGAGACAGCCCAAGGCGCCGCTATGCGGCGTATGCGAATCGGTGCCGACAATCAGTTGCCCGGGCAGCGCGTAACGCTCGGCCATCATCGCGTGCGAGATGCCTTCTGAACCTTCGGTGAAGCTGCCGTCGACTTCGCTCAGATAGCCGTGATTCGTGATCGCGTAGTCGCGCGCGAACTGACGATGCGCCGCCGACAGTTCGCGCACGTCGGGCAGCAGGCCGTTGCGCACATGAAGCTCGCTCTTGTGCGAATACGACAGGTGATCCTCGAACGCGAGAATCGTGTCGGGATCGCTCAGCGTGAGCGGCTTGCCGAACGTGGCATGCAGCATGTGCGTGGCCATGCCCGTGTAGTACTCGTGGATGAAGCGCCAATCCGCGCGGACGAACGCGCCGCTGCCGGGCGTCGGCGTGTCGCCGGTTGCATCGGTGGAAAGCGCGTGACGGTCGAGGATTTTTTGCGCGAGCGTGCGCGGCTGCGCGTTGTTGGCGTCAGCGGCATCGGCATTGGCCGCGGAAGTTGTCGAGCGGATTTGGCGCATGTTTTGCGCGCCGTAACGCAGCAGGCCGCCGCTTGTCAGAATCGCAGCGGCGAGGCTATCGCGCGAGGCGACGAGCTCTTCGACGTCGATCGGCTCGCCTCGCTGGATGCGTTCGATCAGGCCGAAGTCCGTCGACGTAAAGAGCCCGAGGTTGTCCGCATTCTGACGATAGATGCGCTCGAAGCTCCGCGCGATCACGAGCCGGATGCCGGCGCGATATTCCGCGAGCGGACTATGTTCGCGCGACGAACCTTTGCCGTACCGGTTGCCCGCCACCGTCACGCGAAAGCCGCCGTTGCGAATCGCGTCGATACCGATCGGATTCGTATCGCCTGCACGGAACCCCACATAAGGCACCCGGCCAAGGCGTTCGTCGAAGCGGGTCAGCACGCTCATCGGCGTGATCTCGTCCGTCGACACGTCGTCTCTCAAGCTGCCTGCCGTCGCCGGGTTCAGCTCCGTACCGTCGAGCTGTTGCGCGATTCGTTCGGGGTCCGCGCAAAGAAACAGTACGCGGCCAGTCAAATCCAGTTTTGCCATCCACTTCTCCTTCTACCCGAATCTAGATGGCGGCGAGAGCTGAGCGAAGTGCTGGATCGGCAAACGGGGCATCGCGATTGGCGATGGCCTCACGAAGGGCTTGCAAGGGGCTTGTGATGGTCCGCCGACGTCTCTTTAACTGGCAGGACCTGTCAGCGCTTCAATCAACGCCTGGACCGCCTTCAGACGCGACGATTTGCGCAGCGCATGAACCCGCAGCGTGCGGCTCGTCGCCCAGGTTTCATCGAGCGGCCGGCGCACGAACGCATGCGATCCGGCGAACGCGGACGCGGCGCTCGTCGGCACAATACCGATGCCAAGTCCTGCTTCGACCATCCGGCACTGCGCATCGAAACTGTTGACGGTGACGGACAGTTTGAGCGGCGTCCGCGCTGCGTCGGCGCGCTCCTTGATGAGCAGGTCCAGCGAGCCGCCGGCCTGTAGCGCAACGAGTGGAAAGCGGAGCACGTCGCTGAAGGTCGGCGCCTCGAGCGCGGCGAGTTCGTGATCGAGAGGGAGCACGACCATCAGCGGGTCATCGGCGAAGTGCCATGATTCCAGTCCGCCGGATGCTTTGCCGCTCGCAGAAATGCCGACGTCGGCCCGGTCGTCCATGCAGGCGCGGATGACTTCGTCGCTGATCTGCTCGGTGAGCGCGATTCGCACGAGCGGGTAGTGGGCCTGAAACGCCTTCAGCCGCTCGGGCAAAAAGCCGACAATCGCCGATGCGTTCGCATACAGACGCACGACGCCGGCGACCTCGCCGCTGAGCGACTGCACCTCGCGGGCGAATGACTGCAACTGATCGTGAACCGACACCGCACGAGAAAACGCATGCCGCCCGGCCTCCGTCAACTCGACTCCCGACGGCGAACGAATCAGCAACGCGAGGCCCATTGCCGACTCCAGATCCGCGATACGCCGGCTCAGTGCGGAAGCGGCAATGTGATTGCGGCTGGCGGCGCGAGCAATCGAGCCTTCCTGCACGACGGAGATGAACAGCTCGAGGCTGTACGGATCGATTCGCATACGGCCGGCGTTGCGCCTGCATAGTTTGAACAGCCAATTCTAGCAGCGACAGTCCTAAGCCCCCGGACGACTGCGTTCAACAATCGTCACTCTCGCCCCAACTCCACAAACCGCTCCAAATGATGATCCTCATCCCCAAGCTGATGATCGATCATCACAAGCCGCTTTGCGTAATGAGCGAGCGGCAGTTCCCACGTCATGCCGATCCCGCCATGCAGTTGAATGCACTCCTGCGCGACGAGCGCACCGATCCTGCCGATGCTGTATTTCGCCGCCGACACCGCGCGCTCGCGCACCTTGCGTTCGGCACCTAACGCGGCCGCGGCGTTGATTACCGCTGAGCGTGCCTGCTCGATCTCGAGCAGCATGTCGGCCATTCTGTGCTGCAATGCCTGGAAGCTGCCGATCGCCACGCCGAACTGCTGGCGCGTGCGCAGATAGTCGAGCGTGTAGTCCTTCGCGACGTCCATCGCGCCGACCGCTTCCGAGCAGAGCGCGAGCACGCCGCATGCAATCGCATATTCGAGCGTTGCGAAACCGTTGCCCGCCGCGCCGAGCAAAGCGTCGTCGCCGAGTATGACGTTCTCGAAGCTCACTTCGGCCGCGCGCCCGCCGTCGATCTTCGGATAACCACGCACGCTCACGCCCGGCGCATCGCGAGGCACCAGAAACAGCGTCACGCCGGCTTCGGAATCGTCCGCACCTTCGGTGCGCGCCGACACGAGGAAGAAGGCAGCCTGCTCGCCGTGCTGAACCACCGCCTTGGCGCCATTCAATTGCCACGCGCTGCCATCACCATCGCCATTGCGCTCGGCGCGCGTCGTCACTCGGGCGAGTTCGTAGTGACTATCCGGCTCGCTATGCGCGAGCGCGACAATACGCGACCCGTCGATCAATCCGCCGAGCAACGCCCGCTGCGCGTCATTGCCGCTGCGAGCAATGGCCTGGCCGACGATGAGCGTATCGAGAAACGGCTCGACCACGAGCCCGCGCCCGAGGCTCTCGAACACGACTGCAATATCAAACCCGCCGCCGCCGAAGCCGCCGCTCGCTTCATCGAACAACGCGCCGATAATACCTAGCTCTCCGAAACGATTCCACAACTCACTGTTAAAGCCATGCGACGATCGCGCGATCCGGTCGCGCGTCGCGAAGCCATACTGTTCGCTGATAAAGCGGTTCAGCGTATCGGCGAGCATCCGGCGATCTTCGGTGTGCTGGAAGTTCATGATGTCCGTTTCCTTCTACAGTCCGAGGATCATTTTGGAAATGATGTTCTTCTGAATCTCATTCGATCCGCCGAAGATCGACAGCTTGCGATTGTTGAAGTATTGCGAAGCCGCGCTCGCCGCTTCGTCGGGACCAACGGGCGCGCCTTGATAACCGTCGTGCAACGCTTCTTCGATAAAGGGCTGCGCATACGGTCCCATCGCGCGGCGCGTGAGCGACGAGATCTCCTGGCGAATCTCCGTGCCGCGAATTTTCAGCATCGAACTTTCGGCGCCCGGCACGCCGCCGCCCGCCACCGCGGCGATCACGCGCAGGTTGGTCGTCTTCATGTTCTCGAGATCGATTTCGACGCGCGCCATGCGCGCCGCGAACGACGGGTCGTCCGCGAGAGGCCGCCCATTGCGCCGCTGTTTCGCCGCGATCTTGCGCAGCCGGTTGAATGCCGCCACCGAAAAGCCGACGCCCGCGATATTGGTGCGCTCATACGTCAGCAGATATTTGGCGTAGGTCCATCCCTTGTTTTCTTCGCCGACGAGGTTCGCAGCGGGCACCCGCACGTCCGTGAAAAACACTTCGTTCACTTCGTGCTCGCCGTCGAGCGTGATGATTGGCCTTACTTCGACGCCCGGCGTTGTCATGTCGATCAACAGGAAGCTGATGCCTTCCTGCTTGCGGACGTCGGTCGCGGTGCGCACGAGGCAGAAGATCATGTTCGCGTAGTGGCCGAGCGTGGTCCACGTCTTCTGTCCATTGACGATGTAATGCTCGCCGTTCGCGTCGACGCTGCGCACAGCCGTCGTTTTCACCGACGCGAGATCGGAGCCCGCGCCCGGTTCCGAATAGCCCTGGCACCACCAGTCGGAACCGTCGAGAATGCGCGGCAACCAGTGATGTTTCTGCGCATCGCTGCCGTATTTGATCAGCACAGGTCCGAGCATATTCACGCCGAAGGGCACGACGCGCGGTGCGCCGGCCAGCGCGCATTCGTTCTCGAAGATGAATTTCTGCACCGCGTTCCAGCCGGGCCCGCCGTATTCCTCCGGCCAATGATTCGCGAGCCAGCCGCGCTCGTTGAGGATCGCGTGCCACTCGGCCATGTCCTCGCGCGTGAGCCGCCGGCCGCCGTGCACTTTGTCGGCGAGACGCCGCGGGAGTTTGTCGCGCAGAAACGCGAGCACCTCGGCGCGGAACGCTTCTTCTTCGGGCGTGAAGTTCAGGTTCATCGCAGCTCCTTTGTAGATTGCAACGCTTACGGCGGGATACACCGGCAAGCAAGCGGCGTCAGATTGTCTGATTGAGGCTCGCAAAATCCGCGCCGCGCTCGACGAGTTCAACGAGCAGCGGCGACGCTTGCCAGAACAACGGGTCTTCTTTCGCGAACCCGCGAATGTCCGCGAGAATGCTCGGCAGGCCAACCATGTCCGCATATTTCATCGGACCGCCGCGATAGCGCGGGAAACCGTAGCCATACAGCAGCGTCACGTCGACGTCGAGCGGACGCAGCGCGATCCGTTCATGCACGACGTTCGCGCCTTCGTTGATCATCGCGGCCATGTAGCGGCGAATGATCTCGTCGTCGGTGAAATTGCGCGGCGTGATGCCGGCGCGCTCGCGCTCGGCGTCGATAATCGCCTCGACTTCCGGGTCCGGCTGGCCGCTGCGCGATCCTTCGGGATACAGATAGAATCCACGGCCGGTTTTTTGGCCGAACCAGCCGCGCTCGCACAGGCGGTCGGCGATCTGGACATAACGCGCCGCGGGATCGCGCGTCGCGGCGCGCCGTTTGCGCGCGGCCCAGCCGATGTCGCCGCCCGCGAGATCGACCACCTGAAACGGTCCCATCGGAAAGCCGAATGCGCGCATCGCAGCGTCGATCTGGTAGGGCGACGCGCCGTCTTCCATCATCGCGTCCGCCGCGCTACGATAGACGGCGAGGATGCGGTTGCCGATAAAGCCGTCGCATACGCCCGCACGCACCGGCGTCTTGCGCAGCTTCTTCGCGAGCTCGAACGCGGTCGCGACGACGTCGGCGCTCACGGCTTGCGGCACGACGACTTCGAGCAGCTTCATGATGTTGGCCGGCGAGAAGAAGTGCAGACCGATCACGTCGGCGGGCCGCGAAATGCTGGCGGCTATCGCGTCGATGTCGAGATACGAGGTGTTGGTCGCGAGCACGACGCCCGCTTTGCAGACGCGGTCGAGTTCGGCGAAGACGGCCTGCTTGACGGCCAGATCTTCGAAGACGGCCTCGATCACGAGGTCCGCGTTCGACAGTGCATCGTATGAGGTGCTGCCGGTCCAGCGCGCCATGAACTCATCTTTCTTCGCGGCACTCAGGCGGCCCTTCGCGATGAGGCCGTCGTAGACCTTCTCGATGTGCGCGCGGCCCCGCGCCAACGACGCCTCGTCGCGCTCGATCATCGTCACTGGCAGGCCCGCGTCGAGCACCGCGACCGCGATGCCCGCGCCCATCGTGCCGCCGCCCACCACGCCGACTGCATTCAACGCGCGCGGTTTTGCATCGCGTGTTTCCGGCGCTTTCAACACTTCACGCTCCGCAAAAAATGCGTGAATCAAGCCGGCGCGCTGCGGACTGTCGAGACATTGCAAGAAGAGTTGACGCTCGACACGCAAGCCTTCTTCGAAGCGCTGCGTGATCGCGGCCTCGATTGCATCGACGATCTTCAGCGGCGAGAACAGACCGCGCGATTTCTTTGCCGTTTCGGCGCGCGCCGCGGCGACCGCTGCGAGGCTGGCGGCGCGATCGCTCAACGCGCCGGCGTCACGCGTGCGGCGCACCGCTGCATCGCCGGCAAGCAGTTCATGCACATAGGCGAGGCCTTCGGCGAGCACGTCGCCGCTCGCGCCCAACCGGTCGACGAGTCCGAGCGCGAGCGCTTCCTTCGCGCTCGCATGGCGGCCGCTCAGGATCAGATCGAGCGCGGCCTCTGCGCCGATCAGGCGCGGCGTGCGCTGCGTGCCGCCCGCGCCGGGCAGCAGGCCGAGCTGCACCTCGGGCAAGCCGAGCTTCGCGCCTTCGACGGCAATCCGGTAGTGCGCGGCGAGCGCCACTTCGAGACCGCCGCCGAGCGCCGCGCCGTGAATCGCGGCGACGACCGGCTTCGTGCACGCCTCGATGCGGTTGCACACGTCCGGCAGCGACGGCGGCACCGGCGGCTTGCCGAACTCGCGAATATCCGCACCGGCAATGAAGTTGCGCCCTGTGCCGACGAGCAGCACCGCTTCGACCGAACGGTCGCTGTCGGCGGCTTCGATCGCGGCGAGCAGGCCACGCCGCACGTCGGCGGAAAGCGCGTTGACGGGCGCGTGGTCGATTGTGACGAGCAGCACCTTGCCGCGCAATTCGCGCGTGACGACGTCGGCTGAAATGTCGGAGGAAGAGGTGAGGGTCATGGGCGCGTCTCCTTTGATTGTCTCGGCGCGCAGACGGCGGGCGACCGCATGCCACGTCTCGCGAATGCTCACGATTGTGGAGCGGTCAAGGTTCATTGACAATCACATCAACGATTGACAGACTGTCAAAATAACTTTGACAAAGGCCGGTCTCGTGGACGTCAATTCGCTAACCCTGCTGGTCGAGATACTCGACGCGGGCAACCTGAGCGAGGCCGCGCGGCGCCTGAAGATGAGCCGCGCGAACGTGAGCTATCACCTCAATCAGCTCGAGCGCTCGGTCGGCCTGCAACTCGTGCGGCGCACCACGCGCCGGGTCGAGGCCACGGAGATCGGTCTGCAGTTGTACGAACATGGCCGCGCGATTCAGAACGCGTTGCTGGCCGCGCGCGAATCGGTGACGACGCTCGGGCAAAGCCTGCAAGGGCGAGTGCGCCTCAGCGTGCCGAGCGGTTACGGTCAACTCGTGATGTCCGAGTGGCTGATCGGGTTCAAGCGCCTTTATCCTGGCATCGTGCTCGACGTGCTGTTCGAGAACCGCGTCGAAGACCTGATGCGCGACGAAGTGGACATCGCCGTGCGAGTGATGTCCGAGCCGCCGCAAAATCTCGTCGCGCGCGACATGGGAGCGGTGCGCTACGTTGCGTGCGCGTCGCGCGCCTTCGCCGATACGCATGGCATGCCGACGCAACTCGACGATCTGCGCACCACGCCGTTGATCACCGCCGCAGTGGTCGGCCGGCAATTGCGCGTTGCCGCGTATCTGCGCGACGAGCGCCACGAGGTGCTGCTGGAGCCGACCATCATCTCCGAGAACTTTCTGTTTTTGCGGCAGGCGGTGCTCGCGGGACTGGGCGTGGGCATCGTGCCCGACTATGTGGTGCATGACGATCTGCAACGCGGCGATGTCGTGACGACGCTCGACGAATGGCGCCTGAGCATCTTCGGCACCAACATGTATTTGCTATACATGCCGAACCGCCATCACACGCGCGCGGCGGCAACCTTCATCGAATTCATTCTGGAGCAGGCACGCGCGAGCGGAAGAGGCCGCGTCGCCTGAAGCGCGGTTTGCGGGTTAAAGACCATTGCGCATTCGCGCGCTTGCCGCGAGTATGCTGAGAAAAAGAGCGCGCACGCGCCGGCACGCAGCACGTCAAAACGTCAGGGGACACCAGAATGAAGCGGTCAAATGCATTGCTCGTCGTGCTCGCGGTTCTTGCATGCGCCGTTGCCGCGCTGCTGGTCGCGCGCTTACCGGGCGAGCAAGCCATTCGCCTCGCGGGCTATGCGGCCACGGCCGCGGTCGCGGCGCTGATCGGTTTCGTGATTCGCAGGCGCAATAGCCGCGCGCAGAAAGGCAAGCCCGCGGGATAACGCAGGGATAAGCGTCGCTCGAAGAAGGGTGCGGGAAAAGGCGCTCGCCGGAGGCCGCATTGCGCGTGCTACGATGCTTCGCTCATTGCGCAGCACGCCGGAGAATGAGATGCGCCCAGACACCGCCGACCGTTTCGATAATGAGTTCGCGCCTCGCATTGCCGAGGCCATCGCTGCGTGCTTCGCCACGACCGTGCATACGGAAGTGCTGCCGTATGGCGGTCCCGGTCGTCCGACACGACTTCGTATTCATGCGGCGCCGCTCGAGCACATCGCGCATTACGCGCATCCGTTGAATCTGTATCTGACGTGGGACAGCGACGAAATCGAGCGGCTCATGAAAGACGAAGGGCAGGCGCGTTTTGCGCGCTATCTGGCCGCGCTGCCTCGCAAGCTGCAGGCGTGGCGCCACGCGCGCGAACTCGATTTTTCGTCGCACACGCAGGCGGAGCCTGTGTCATTAATTGGCGGGCTCGACTTCGAGGCTTGAGCCCGCGCAGCTCACTTCCTGTCACTGATCGGCGGGCTCGACTTCGAAGCGTGAGCCCCGCGCAGTTCACTTCCTGAATGCCGCGCGTCTGCTCGTCGGCAGCCTGGGTGATCTCCGCGACGATGGTCGTCACGTTCGCGGCGTTGCTCACAGTGTCCGACCTCGCGATGCAGACGCAGCAGCAAAAACCCTCGGCGAAATAAAAAACGGCCACTGCATTTCTAATGCAGCGGCCGTTCGAGCTTGCCCGATTGACTACGCGATCACGCGCCCAGTGCAGGATCGCTCATGCTGCTCTTGCCGGTCTCCACATGGCCCGCGAAACGGCGCGCGAACAGCGGGTCGGTATCGACGGTGATCGACAGATCGTACCAGCCGTGCGCATTGCGAAGATCGAGATACAACTCGTCCGTATCGCCGCCGCGCACCACGCGTTTGATCGCGTGCTTCGGGTCGTACGCATTGACGATCGTGAACTTGCAATGCGCGCTGCCCACGTTTTCAAGGCGCAATTGCAGATTGCCGTTCGCGACGTCATAGCCTTCGAGTACTTCCGGACGAGCGATGTCCGAGCCGTCCCACCAGCTACGCGCAATCGGCCGGCCTGTAAAGCGGCGCAAGAAACCGTTCGGACCATGCACGGTGAAGTCGTAAGTACCGTCCACGTTCAGCGCGAACGCGTCCTGCAAGCGCTTGCCGGCTTCCACGGTGTACGTGCGCGGCGCGTCGGCGCTATTCGCTCGATACACCTGAAATACCGCGGCCGCGCTGCCCGTATTCACGAAGCGCATGGTCAGCGTTTTTTCCGCACCTTCGCCGTGGACGCGCACAAACATCTCATACGGCAACGCACGGGCAGGGCGCACGCCGGGTTCCTGGCGCGGCACGGCCTGTATCGCCGGCGGCAGCGGCACATAGTCCGGATGGCGGTTCTGATCGGCCGGCACATAAGCGCTCGTGCTCGGCAGGCTCGGGAACGCGTCGTTCGGGTTGCTGAAGTTGAACGCCGATGTCAGATCGCCGCACACCGCGCGACGCCACGGCGAAATGTTCAACTCGGCGAGATTGTGCTGCTCGCCAAAGCGCTGTTCGATGAAGCGGATCACCGACGTATGGTCGAACACCTGCGAGCACACGTAGCCGCCTTTGGACCACGGCGAGACGACGAGCATCGGCACACGCGGACCGAGACCGTAGGGCGCGGCAACGTTCTTCGCGTCGCCCGGATAAATCTCGTTGACGGTATCGACAGTGGAAAGACCGTCCGCGTTCGAGCTCGGCGCGCACGGCGGCACCATGTGGTCGAAGAAGCCGTCGTTCTCGTCGTAATTGATCAGGAGTACGGTCTTGCTCCACACATCGGGATTCGACGTGAGAATCTGCAACACCTGGTCGATGTACCACGCGCCGTAATTGGCGGGCCAGTTCGGGTGCTCGGAATAGGCTTCCGGTGCGACGATCCACGAGACTTGCGGCAGCGCGTTGTTCTGTACGTCGCGCTTCAGAACGTCGAAGTAGCCGTCGCCCTTCAATGCGTTGGTGCCCGTGCGCGCGTTGTCGTACAGCGGGTTGCCCGGCTGCGCGTTGCGGTACTGGTTGAAATAGAGCAACGAGTTGTCGCCGTAATTGCCGATGTACGGGTTTTGCGTCCAGCCCCACGAACCTTTGGCGTCGAGTCCCGTGCCGACGTCCTGATAGATCTTCCAGCTAATGCCGGCGTTTTGCAGCACTTCCGGGTATGTCGACCAGCCGTAGCCGAGCTCCGAATTGTCGATGACCGGTCCGCCGCCCGTGCCGTCGTTGCCCACGCCGCCCGCCCACATGTAGTAGCGGTTCGGGTCGGTCGGGCCCATCAGCGAGCAGTGGTACGCGTCGCAGATGGTGAACGCGTCGGCGAGCTGATAGTGGAACGGAATGTCCTCGCGCGTGAGGTAGGCCATCGTCGTCGCGCTTTTGGCGGGCACCCATTGATCGTAGCGGCCGCCGTTCCATGCGGCGTGCGTCGTGTTCCAGTCGTGTGCGAGGTCTTGCAGGAACTGCAGGCCGAGGTTCGGCGCGCTCGGGCGGAACGGCAGCACGTAGCCGGCATCGGCGGCGAGCGGCTGATACCACACCGGCTTGCCGTTCGGCAGGTTGACCGCGCGCGTGTCGCCGAAACCGCGCACGCCGCGCAGCGCGCCGAAGTAGTGGTCGAACGAGCGGTTTTCCTGCATCAGCACGACGATATGCTCGACGTCGCGGATCGTGCCCGTCTTGCTGTTCGCGGGAATCGCGAGCGCGTTGCGAATGCCGGCCGGCAACATGCTCAACGCGGTGAACGAGCCTGCGGCCTGCGCGGCCGAACGTAGAAAATCACGGCGGTTTTTTGAAGTCATGGTATGAGCCTGGGTGTCTTCAGTGGGAGCGCTCCACGCGGCGCGCAAGCATGAGCCGCGCGTCGCGTGAAACGCGGGACTCAGTCAACAGTATGGATCACGGGTGTGGCAAGCGGCGTCGGCGCGGCGGCGGACAATGCCACGTCGGCGTTTGGTGCGGGTAGTGCTGGGCTTTGAATCGTGACGGCGGCAGGCGCGGGCGATACGGAAGACGGATTCGCCGATAGCACCGGATTGGTGCCGTTATCGGCCGCGTTTGCAGCGGAGCTGGACTTGCTCATGTCGGCCGCGTTCGTGTCGTCGTTGCCGCAGGCGGTGAGCAGCGCGCAAAGCGGCAACGCCGTGAGCGCGATCGCCAAACGTTTGCGATGCAGGGCAATGCACGGCTTCCACAGAAAGGACATGGCGATGTCTCCAGCACGGGGAACGCGCGGGCATCGGTATGCCCAGCTCAGCGATGCAAGGAGAATAGCCGCTTACCTGTGTAACTTTTATGAAGTTTTGGAAATTTGAGGATTTGATGAATATTGGGGATTCGCCGTGGGACGACCGCACAGTAGCCGCGGCATAACAGCGGCATAACCGCGGCTACTGGTGTTCCGACACGAACGCGGCAATCACGTCGTTCAGCCGATCCGGCGCGTCGCGATGCGGCGAATGCCCGCACGCGTCGAGTCTTGCGAGTTGCGCATGCGGCACGTAGTCCTGGATCGTATCGATCTGCGCCATCGTGCCGTAGTTGTCGTCATGGCCTTGCACGGCGAGCAGCGGCTTGTCGATCGACGTGAGTTGCTCCGCAATCGACCATTGCCGGAAGGCCGGGTTTAGCCAGACATCGTTCCAGCCATAAAAAGCGGAATCGACGTCCGCGTGATAACGCGAGAGCTTGTCGCGCAGATCGGTGGTTTCGTAAAGCACCTTGGTCTGCGCAATGCTTTGCACGGACACGTCTTCCACGAACAGGTGCGGTGCGATGGCCACGGCACCGGCCAGCGCGTTGGGAAAAAGCGCCGCGTACAGCAACGCGATCGAGCCGCCGTCGCTATGGCCGATCACCCACATGCGCCGGCGTTCGCGCGTGTCGATGTGAAGCGCGTCGAGAAGCGCGGGCAGAACATCGCGCGCCTGGTCGGTCATGAAATGCATCGGCCATTTGACGTGATGCTCTCGCGGTGTCGACCTTCCGTAACCGGGACGCGAATACACGAGCCCACGCATGCCCAGACGCTCGCACAATGTTTGCGGCCAGTCGCGCCACATTGCAATCGAGCCGAGTCCTTCGTGTAGAAACACGGCGATGGGCGCCGCGTTCGCCGCAGCGTTAAGCCAACGATATTCGATGCGCAACGGCCCGTGCGACGCGGTAGCGGGCAGGTCGGCGAATTGACTGGCGGGCGTCTCGACAGCGGGATTCTGCATGTATCACCTTATGATATTTCGCGCAGCTTGAAGCGTTGAATCTTTCCAGTGGCGGTTTTCGGCAAGTCGTCGGCGAACACGATGTCGCGCGGGTACTTATGCGGCGCGAGCCGCTCTTTCACGAATGCCTTCAATTCGTCCGCCAGTATCTCAGAGGCCGCGAACTCGCGCTTCAATACGACGAACGCGCGTGTCTTCACGAGGCCGCCGTGATCGACGCCGACCACCGCCGCTTCGAGCACCGCGTCGTGCTGCACGAGCACCATTTCCACTTCGACCGGCGACACGTATTGACCGCTCACTTTCAGCATATCGTCGCTGCGGCCCGCATACACGTAGCAGCCGTTCGGCAGACGACAGTACTTGTCGCCACTGCGGATCCACTCGCCGAGAAACGTCGCGCGCGATTTTTCCCGGTTGCTCCAGTACATCAGCGCCGCGCTCGGTCCTTTGATGTAGAGGTCGCCCACTTCGCCGTCGCCGACCGCATGACCGGTCTCGTCGCGCAACTCCACTTCATAGCCGGGCACCGGGCGCCCCGTCGTGCCGTATTCGACCGCACCGGCGCGGTTCGACAGAAAGATATGCAGCATTTCGGTCGAGCCGATGCCGTCGAGAATCTCGCAGCCGAAGTGCTTCGTAAAGCGCTCGCCGATTTCGCGCGGCAACGCTTCGCCCGCCGATGTGCACACGCGCATCGCGACATCGTCGCGTGCGGGCAGATTCGGCGACACGAGCATGCTTGCGTAGAGCGTCGGCACGCCATAGAACACCGTCGGACGATGGCGCGTGAGACGGGCGAAGACGGCGTCGGCGGTAGGGCGCTCGGCCATCAGAATGGCGGTCGCGCCCACCGAAAGCGGAAAGGTCAACGCATTGCCGAGTCCGTATGCAAAGAACAGCTTGGCCGCGGAAAACACCACATCGCTTTCGACGATGCCGAGCACCGGCTTCGCATACAGTTCCGCGGTCCAGTAGAGGTTCGCGTGCGTGTGCACGGTGCCCTTCGGTTTGCCGGTCGAGCCCGATGAATACAGCCAGAAGGCGATGTCGTCGCAACCGGTTGCCGCGGGCTTCGCAGCGGGCGCGGCCGCGTCGATGAGCGCTTCCAACTCAGGCGCTGCCGCAAGCGGCGTGCTGTCGGCCGCGGCCGATGCGCGCGTCGAAACGATGAGCTGGCAGCCGTCGTGCTCGGCGGCCTCCATCGCTTGCGTGACGGTTGCCACGAGCGCGCTCGATGCGATCACCGCGCGCGCATGACTGTGCGTGAGCATGTACACATAATCGGCGGGCGTGAGCAGCGTGTTCGCGACGACCGGCACGACGCCGGCGTACAACGCGCCGAGAAACGCGATCGGCAGTGCAACGCTGTCGAGCATCACCAGCAGCACGCGCTCTTCGGGATGCACGCCGAGACCGCGCAACGCGGTCGCGAAGCGTCGCGCGCGTTCTTCGAGTTCGGCGTAGGTCGTGTTGCCGTTGTCGTCGATATAAGCGGTTTTCGCGGCGCGCGACGCGTTCAGCGCGAACAGATGAGCCGCGAAATTGAAGCGCGCGGGCGGCGGCTCGGCCGTCACGGCGGGCTGGCTCGCAGCCGGTTCGAACAGGGCTTCCATATGTCTCCTCCATCGAGTGGGGGCGGTCCGGCTGTTATGTGCTCATGATCCGCTGAATGCTTGCGTGCGCTAGCTGGTGCGTTGGGTCGTGCTCATTTGCGTGTCATGCTTAAAGATGTTCAGGCCGCGGGCAAATGAGTAATTTGCGCGAGTGCTTCAAGTGCCGTTGCCGATGCCTGAATAGCCGAGCGCCGATGATAAAAACCGAGCGCGCGCAGGCCACCGAGTTCTTCGCCGCCGCCCGCGCGGCCAGGTCCGCCGTGCAGCGACATCGGCATCACGTTGCCGTGGCCGGTCTGGCTCTGCTGCACCGAAGGCGATACGGCATGCACGCGCCCATGCGAATCGGCGAGTTCGAGAGCGAGCCTGCCGAGGTGGGCGTCGTCGTTCGAATAGATCGACGCGACGAGCGATCCCTGGCCACGTCGCGCGAGTGCCACTGCATGCGCTTCGGGCAAGCCGGATTCGCCCGCGTTCTGCACAACGCGATACGGCGCGACGCTCGCAACGGGGCCGAACACTTCGAGGTCATGCAACAGCGTCGCGTTATCCGGATCGTTGACCACGAACAGATGCGGCGCGATGCAAGCCGCGATAGTTGCATCGGCATCGATAAGCGGCGCGGACGAACCGTCATACGCGAGCATGGCTTCCTCGCGCAAAGCGGCGATGCCGGCCAGCACGTTCTCGTATTGCGCGCGGCTCACGAGCGAGCCCATGCGCACGGCGTCGTTGCGCGGATTGCCGACGGCCACTTTCGCGAGCTTCGTCTTTAGCGCATCGACCACAGCTTCGAGCATGTTCTCCGGCACGAACGCGCGCCGGATCGCCGTGCATTTTTGCCCGGATTTCACGGTCATTTCACGCGCGACTTCGTTGATGAAAAGCTGAAACGCGGGCGTGTCCGGTGTTGCATCCGCGCAGAGAATCGCGCTGTTCAAACTGTCCGCTTCGACGTTAAGCCGCGCGCCGCGCGCGACAAAAGCCGGATGCGCGCGCAACGTGGCGGCCGTTTCAGCCGAGCCGGTGAACGACACGACATCGAATGCCTGAATCTGATCGAGCAGCCCAGCCGAGCCGCCGCAAATCACCGAGAGCGCGCCGCGCGGCAGAATGCCTGCGTCCACGACATCGGCGACCATGCGTTGCGTGAGCCACGCCGTCGCGGTCGCGGGCTTGACGATGACGGGCACGCCCGACAGCAGCGCGGGCGCCGCTTTTTCCCACAAGCCCCACGACGGAAAATTGAACGCGTTGATAAAAAGCGCGACGCCGCGTGTGGGCGTCAGCACATGCTGAGCGCTGAACGACTGATCCTTGCTCAGCGCGCTTGTGTTGCCGTCGCGCAGCGCATGCACGTCGCCGAGCGACGCGCCGAGCTTCGCGTAATACGACAGCGTGAAAATGCCTCCGTCGATATCGACCGCCGAATCGTTGCGCGTCGTGCCCGAGTTTGCGATTGCGATCGCGTAGTAGTCGTCGCGCTTCGCCTGCAACAGCTTGACGATTTCGGCGAGACGCGCGGCGCGTTGCGCATAGGTCAGCGCGCGCAGCGCGGCGCCGGCCTCATCGCGGGCAAAGCGGAATGCGTGCGCGAGGTCGAGACCTTCGCTCGAGACGCGCACGAGCGCTTCGCCCGTCACCGGGTCGCTTAGCGTCACGCCTTCGCCGGCGCCCGCAACCCATTCGCCCGCGACATGGTTCTTCAATAGTTCGGTCATGGCAGCACTCACGCGGCGGTAAATTCGATTGCGCCTTGCGGCAGGAGATAAAGCACGAGCGCTTCGCCGTTCGCCACCGTCGGGCGATGCGCGGAACCCGGTTCGTAGACGCACCAGCCCGCAGGGTGGCCGTCGAAAGTCGCGCCTTCGGTGAGCGGCATGATCAGGTCGATCTCGCCGTGCGGATGAACGTGATGCGGACCGGCAATGTCTTTCATGTCGACGACGTCGACGGAAAAGCCGTGCGTGTCGGGCAGCGCCTTAAAGATGCGGCCGTAGCGAATGCCGCCGCCTTCGCGGTTGCAGAGCCAACCTTCGGCGACGCCGGCGCGGCAGGCGTCGGCGAGATCGCGAAACGTCTGACTGTCCGCGGGATACGTGACGTTGAGCCACGCGGCGAGGTCGGCGTTTAGCGGCCGGCCGGCCAGTTGCGCCGTGACCTGCGCGATAAGCCGCTGGAAATCGGATGGGGACATGCGAGCCTCCGGACTGTGCGCACGCACGTTAATGCATGTGACGCGCTGCGCGGTCTCCGTGACGCCGCGCGAAAAATCGCGGCAATCTTTGTAAGTGGATCAATGTTCGGCGAAAATTAACCGTTCACGAGGTGTGTGTCAAGCACTATAGTACATGTATCGTGGTTTGGAGGTATAAAAACATGAACCGGAATTACACTGAGTTGCCGCCCGGCGCCCGTCCACCCGATGCCGCCGACGACGAAGCCGGCCGCCCCGAGCGCGCCGAGCGCGGCGGCGAACGCGAGGAGCGCGACCCGTTCCTCACCGCGATGGGCGAACGCGTGCGTCTGTTACGCGCGCGGCGCGGCATGACCCGCAAGACGCTGGCGGCCGAAACGGGCTTGTCCGAGCGGCATCTCGCCAATCTCGAGTCGGGCGTCGGTAACGCGTCGGTGCTGGTGCTGCGGCAGATTGCGGCGACGCTGAACTGTCCGCTCGCCGAAGTGATCGGCGATGAAACCACGGCATCGGCGGAATGGCTGCTGATTCGCGAACTGCTGCACGGGCGCGACCAGGCCGCGTTGCAGCGCGCCCGCATCGCGCTCGCCGAGATGTTCGCGCAGGCGCCGCGCGACCCGCATCGCAAGGACCGGATCGCGCTGATCGGGCTGCGCGGCGCCGGCAAATCGACGCTCGGCCGGATGCTCGCGCAGGAGCGCAAGGTGCCGTTCGTGGAGCTGACGCGGGTCATCGAGCAGCTCGCCGGATGCCCGCCCGCGGAGATTCATTCGCTATACGGAGCGAGCGCTTACCGGCGCTACGAACACCGCGCGCTGGAGGCGGTGATCCAGGAACACGAGCGTGCGGTGATCGCGTCGCCGGGCGGACTCGTGTCGGAGTCCGGCACGTTCAACGCGCTCTTGTCGCACTGCTTTACGGTGTGGCTGCAAGCCACGCCGGAGGAGCATATGCGCCGGGTCGTCGCGCAGGGCGATTTGCGGCCCATGTCCGGCAACAAGGAGGCGATGGACGACCTGAAGCGGATTCTCACGGGGCGCAGCGAGCTGTACGGCCGGGCGGACATGACCTTCGACACGAGCGAGAAGACCTTGGCCGACGCCTATCTGCAACTGCGCGACCGGCTGGCCGCGAGGCTCGCCGCCGAAGCGCCGGACGAAGCACCAGCCGGTTGACGACTGCATTCGGCTTCGGGGTTTACTCGCACATACGCACTAAAGTGCTTTACATGGGTGTGACGATGCACTATTGTTCGATCAACAACTCGCATCGTCCAGTCAGGAGACGCCCATGTCCACAGCAGAAACCGCCATCGCGCCGGTCGACTACCGCACCGATCCCTCGCAATACAAGCATTGGAAGCTGAGCTTCAACGGCCCGGTGGCGACACTCGCTATCGACATCGCGGAAGACGGCGGCATTCGCGACGGCTACAAGCTGAAGCTGAATTCGTACGACCTTGGCGTCGACATCGAACTGCACGACGCCATCCAGCGCATCCGTTTCGAGCATCCGGAAGTCAAGACCGTCGTGTTGACGAGCCTGAAGGATCGCGTGTTCTGCTCGGGTGCGAACATCTTCATGCTCGGTCTTTCGTCGCATGCGTGGAAGGTCAACTTCTGCAAGTTCACGAACGAAACGCGTAACGGTCTCGAAGACTCGTCGCGCCATTCGGGGCTCAAGTTTCTTGCCGCGGTGAACGGCGCGTGCGCGGGCGGCGGTTACGAACTCGCGCTTGCCTGCGACGAAATCTATCTGGTCGACGACCGCTCGTCGTCGGTGTCGCTGCCGGAAGTGCCGCTGCTCGGCGTGCTTCCCGGCACTGGCGGCCTCACGCGCGTCACGGACAAGCGCCGCGTGCGCCACGATCGCGCCGACATCTTTTGCACGGTGGTGGAAGGCATTCGCGGCGAGCGCGCGAAGGCATGGCGTCTCGTCGATGAGGTCGTGAAGCCGAATCAGTTCGACGCGGCCATTCAGGCCCGCGCGCTCGAACTTGCCGCGCAAAGCGATCGTCCTTCCGACGCGCCGGGCGTGAAGCTGACGCGCATCGAGCGCACGGATCGCGAAGACGGCCTGACCTATCAAACGCTGGACGTGACGATCGACCGCGCGAAGCGCATCGCGACGTTCACCGCGAAAGCGCCGCAAACACAGCAGCCGACAACGACTGACGCGATTGTCGCCGCGGGCGCGAACTGGTGGCCGCTGCAATTCGCACGCGAACTCGACGACGCGATTCTCTCGATGCGCACCAACGAACTCGAAGTCGGCACGTGGGTGTTCCGCACCGAAGGCGACGCGCGCAATCTGCTCGCCGTGGATGCCGTGCTGCTGCAGCACAAGGATCACTGGTTCGTGCGCGAGACGATTGGCCTGTTGCGCCGCACGCTCGCGCGCATCGACGTGTCGTCGCGGTCGCTCTTCGCGTTGATCGAGCCGGGCTCGTGCTTCGCCGGCACGTTCGCGGAACTCGCGTTTGCCGCGGACCGTTCGTACATGGCCGCGCTGCCGAGCAACGAAGACGAGGAGCCGGCCATCACGCTGTCGGAAGTCAACTTCGGTCTCTATCCGATGGTCACGCATCAGTCGCGACTCGCACGCCGCTTTTATGAGGAAGCCGAACCAATCGACGCGGTGCGCTCGCTGATCGGTCAACCGGTCAAGCCGGTCGAGGCGGAGCGTCTTGGTCTCGTCACCGCGGCGCCGGACGACATCGACTGGGCCGACGAAATCCGCATTGCGCTGGAGGAACGCGCGGCGATGTCGCCGGACGCGCTGACCGGACTCGAAGCGAATCTGCGTTTCAACGGACCCGAAACGATGGAGACGCGTATCTTCGGCCGCCTCACCGCATGGCAGAACTGGATCTTCAATCGGCCGAACGCTGTGGGCGAGAAGGGCGCGCTCAAGGTGTACGGCAAGGGCAGCAAGGCGCAATTCGACGTCTCGCGCGTTTGACGCCCCGACGCGGGCCTCTCACCTTCAGCATCGCAAGGAACCGACCATGTCAACGATCAACTACAGCGAAAAGATTCCGAACAACGTCAACCTCGCCGACGACCGCGCGCTGCAACGCGCGCTCGAACAGTGGCAGCCGAACTTCCTGTCGTGGTGGGGCGACATGGGCCCGGAAGGCTCGCACGGCTACGACGTGTATCTGCGCACGGCAGTGAGCGTGGACGCGGGCGGCTGGGCGCATTTCGATCACGTGAAGATGCCGGACTACCGCTGGGGCATCTTCCTCACGCCGGGCGACCAGGACCGCAAGATTCATTTCGGCGAGCACAAGGGCGAGGCCGCGTGGCAGGACGTGCCCGGCGAGCATCGCGCGAATCTTCGGCGCATCATCGTGACGCAAGGCGACACGGAGCCCGCTTCCGTCGAGCAGCAACGGCACCTCGGCCTGACCGCGCCTTCCATGTACGACTTGCGCAACCTCTTTCAGGTCAACGTGGAAGAAGGGCGGCACCTGTGGGCGATGGTGTATCTGCTGCATCGCTACTTCGGCCGCGACGGTCGTGAGGAAGCCGAAGCATTGCTCGGCCGCCGTTCGGGCGACGAGGACAATCCCCGCATTCTGGGCGCGTTCAACGAAAAAACGCCGGACTGGCTCGCGTTCTACATGTTCACGTATTTCACCGACCGCGACGGCAAGTTCCAGCTTTCCGCGCTCGCGGAATCGGGCTTCGATCCGCTCGCGCGCACCACGAAGTTCATGCTGACCGAAGAAGCGCATCACATGTTCGTCGGCGAATCGGGCGTGTCCCGCGTGATTCAGCGCACCGCGCAGGTGATGAACGAACTCGGCACCGACGACGTCGCAAAGATCCGCGCTGCAGGCGTGATCGATCTGCCGACCATTCAGCGCTATCTGAACTTCCATTACTCGGTGACGATCGACCTGTTCGGCGCGGATCATTCGTCGAACGCGGCCACGTTCTACAGTTCGGGCCTCAAGGGCCGCTATGAGGAAGGCAAGCGCGACGACGATCATCAATTGAGCGGGCAGAGCTACAAACTGCTCGACGTGCAGGACGGCAAGCTGGTCGAACGCGAAGTGCCGATGCTCAATGCAATGAACGAAGTGCTGCGCGACGATTACATCAAGGATTCCGTGGCGGGCGTGGCGCGCTGGAACAAGGTGCTTGAAAAGGCCGGCATCGACTTTCGCATGACCGTGCCGCACAAGGCGTTCAACCGGCAGATCGGCACCTTTTCCCGGCACGCGCGTGTCGCCCGACGGCCGCGTGGTCAGCGAGACGGAGTGGGCTGCGAACGAAGCAAAGTGGCTCGCCACGCCGGAAGATCGCGCGTTCGTTGCTTCGCTGATGGGGCGCGTGGTCGAGCCCGGCAAGTTCGCGAACTGGATTGCGCCGCCTGCGATGGGCGTGAACCGTCAGCCGGTCGATTTCGAGTACGTGCGCTTTAACTGAACGGACGCAAAGTAACGCGAAGTACGCGCGGCATCAACCAGGCGCGGCGCGCCCGTGCAGCACTACATGGTGGAGGAAGTCATGAACGGCCCAGTGTCGATCGAGGTTCTCAGGCAGCATCTGATCGATCCGGAAATCTGCATTCGCTGCAACACCTGCGAAGAGACCTGTCCGATCGACGCGATCACGCACGACGACAACAACTACGTCGTGAAGGCGGATGTCTGCAACGGCTGCATGGCTTGCGTGCCGCCGTGTCCGACAGGCGCGATCGACAACTGGCGCACCGTGCTGAAGGCCGACGCGTATCCGATCGAAGAGCAATTCACGTGGGACGTATTGCCCGAGCAGAACACGATGGCGGTGCCTGCCGCCGACGAATCGCCCACCGCGGGCACGGCTAACGATGCCGCGGCAGACGCAAGCGGCATCGAAGTGGATACCGTTCGCGGCTCGGTCGTGCCGCCGTGGTCCGCTGCGAAGCCGTACGTGAATCTCTACACGCACAAAGCGCCGACCACCGCGACCGTGGTCGGCAATTACCGGCTCACGGACGCATCGACGGAAAGCGACATCCATCACATTGTGCTGGATTTCGGATCGATGCCGTTTCCTGTGCTCGAAGGCCAGTCGATCGGCGTGCTGCCGCCGGGCGCGACCGCCGACGGCCGTCCGCATCACGCGCGCCAGTATTCGATTGCGAGTCCGCGCGACGGCGAGCGGCCCGGCTACAACAACGTTTCGCTGACCGTGAAGCGCGTCTCGCAACAGCATGGCGATTCGATCGACGGCGTCTGCTCGAACTATCTGTGCGACCTGAAAAAGGGCGACGCGGTGACGGTAATCGGTCCGTTCGGCGGCACCTTCCTGATGCCGAACCATCCGAACTCGCATCTGCTGATGATCTGCACGGGCACCGGCTCGGCACCGATGCGCGCGATGACCGAGTACCGCCGGCGCCGTCGCCTGAAGGGCGCGACCGGCAAACTGATGCTGTTCTTTGGCGCGCGAACCAAGGAGGAATTGCCTTACTTCGGGCCGCTAACTAATTTGCCGAAGGACTTTATCGACACCAATCTGGCGTTTTCGCGCACGCCGGGTCAGCCGAAGCGCTATGTGCAGGACGCCATGCGTGAGCGTGCGGTCGACGTCGCGCATCTGCTGAAGGACGACAACACGCATGTCTATGTGTGCGGCCTGAAGGGCATGGAAGACGGCGTGCTGCAAGCGCTCAAGGAGATTGGCGAGCAGCATCAGATGGATTGGGACGCGCTGTGGGCGAGGCTCAAAAAAGAAGGGCGCCTGCATCTGGAGACGTATTGATTCAGGCCAGCCAAAGAAAAAGCCCTATCTTGAAGGGTCCGCGCCTTCTTCGCGCTGTGCGGGCGACACCGCGCCGCACGCGCGAATCACAAGCTGTACGACTTCTTCGGTCGTCGCCTCGAATGACTTCTTCGTCAACGCGCGCTTGCCTTTGAGCGCGCGAATCTGCGCGTCGAAATCGGCGTAGTGCTGCGTGGTCGCCCAGATCATGTACATCAGTGTGCGCGCATCGACGGGCGCCAGCAGTCCTCGCGCAATCCAGTCGTCGATCACCTTCACGCGCGTATCGAGCCACGGCTTGACTCGCTCAGTGAGGATGTCTTCCATGTGCTCCGCGCCGTGGATGATCTCGCTCGCCCACACCTTCGAGCCGAGCGGACGCCGGCGCGACAGTTCCATTTTCGCGCGCACGTATCCGCCGATTGCATCGACGGGGTCGTCGCTGCATTCGAATGTATCGGCCGCGCGATGCCAGTCTTCGAACAGATCTTCGAGCACTCGCCGGTAGAGCGCGAGCTTGGTCGGGAAGTAGTAATGCACGTTGGCTTTCGGTAAGCCTGCGCGCTCGGCGATCATCGCAGTGCTCGCGCCGTCCAGTCCGCGCTCGGCGAAAACCGCCTCCGCACACGCCAGAAGATGCGCTTCATTCGACTCACGAATGTGCGCCTTGCGCCGCCGCAAAGGCGCGCGTGTTTCGTCGTTTTGCGTGATACCCGCAGCCACGTCGTCGTCTCTCATGTTTGCCTTCGGCGGCATGCGTGCCGCGCCGCGCTTCATTCTAGTCGCTCGACGCCGCGCTCACACGCGTATTTGTCACGCGATGCCGCTTCGTGCTGCAACGCAATGGCACGCTTCTCGCTCTCTTTGTCTCCGTGCGAAAGGCATTGATTTGGCGATGTTAATCGTCTACAACCTGTCCAACTGGACAGGATTGAACGAGCGGGGCGCGCATTAGGGTTAGCCCTTGTTCCCGGAGCCAAAGGGCGTATCGAATTTCGCACCGCGACCGTGCGGACACGCCCCATAAAGGCCAACAAATCCGCCGCCGATGCACCAGTTTCATGTCGGTTCACCGAAAGGAGCGAGACGAATGAACGCGGTTACTGAAGCGCTGAAGGGCGCCCCGAAGGCCACTGTCGCCGCGAACGCGGAACAGGTCACGTCGATAAAGGTCGATGGCAAACGTCTATGGGACAGCCTGATGACGATGGCGAAAATCGGCGCAACGCCCAAAGGCGGCGTATGCCGTCTTGCGCTGACCGATCTCGACAAGGAAGGGCGCGACCTGATAGTTAGCTGGGCGAAACAAGCCGGCTGCTCGGTCAGCGTCGATCAGATGGGCAACGTCTTCATGCGCCGCGCCGGGCGCAATCCGGACGCGCTGCCGGTCATGACCGGCTCGCATGCCGATTCGCAGCCGACGGGCGGACGCTTCGACGGCATCTACGGCGTGCTTGGCGGTCTCGAAGTGATTCGTAGCTTGAACGATCACGGCATCGAGACCGAACATCCTGTTGAAGTCGTGATCTGGACCAACGAGGAAGGCTCGCGTTTCGCGCCGGCGATGGTGGCGTCGGGCGTGTTTGCGGGCGTGTTTCCGCTCGAGTACGGTCTGTCGCGCAAGGACGTGGACGGCAAGACGATCGGCGAGGAGTTGCAGCGTATCGGCTATGCCGGCGATGTGCCGTGCGGCGGCCGTCAGTTGCATGCGGCGTTCGAACTGCATATCGAGCAGGGGCCCATTCTCGAAGCCGAGCAGAAAACCATAGGCGTCGTGACGGACGCGCAAGGCCAGCGCTGGTATGAAATCACGCTGACCGGGCAGGAAGCGCATGCGGGTCCGACGCCGATGCCG
Source organism: Paraburkholderia sp. OAS925 (assembly GCF_040543975.1). Lineage (NCBI taxonomy): Bacteria > Pseudomonadati > Pseudomonadota > Betaproteobacteria > Burkholderiales > Burkholderiaceae > Paraburkholderia > Paraburkholderia sp. OAS925. The sequence goes on along the minus strand of NZ_JBEUNO010000001.1, from coordinate 3,250,619 downwards.
CGGCGGCGCGATGCGTTGCTGGGCGCGTCGCGCGTCGTCGATCTCGTCAATCGCATTGGGCTCGACAACGCGCCGCTCGCGTGCGCGACGGTCGGCATGATGCAGGTGCATCCGAACTCGCGCAACGTCATTCCAGGCCGCGTGTTCTTTACCGTCGACTTCCGTCATCCCGAAGATGCGGTGCTAGCAAAAATGGATGCCGCGTTGCGCGAAGGCGTCGCGCGAATTGCGAGCGGCATTGGCCTCGAAACAGAACTCGAGCAGATCTTTTATTACGCGCCGGTCGCCTTCGACGAAGCCTGCGTGAAGTCCGTGCGCGCGGCGGCCGAGCGCATTGGTTATTCGCATCGCGACATGGTGTCCGGCGCGGGCCACGACGCCTGTTATCTCGCGCAGGTCGCGCCGACTTCGATGGTGTTCGTGCCGTGCGTCGACGGCATCAGCCACAACGAAATCGAGGACGCCACCTTCGAATGGATCGAGGCGGGCGCGAATGTGTTGCTGCACGCGATGCTCGAGCGCGCATGCGAGCCGGTTTCGTAGCGCGTCGGAATTTGCTTTAGCTGCTTTACCGCAGTGCCAGACAAAACACGCCGTGCGGGCTTCGCTCATGCGAGTGCCGACAGATGCGGCTGCGTCCTCACATCGACAGAAGGAACGTGTATGGCCATCAAGCAAACCGGCGACATCGCCGCGCGGCGCCTGTCGCCCGAACAGCTCTCCTGCGAGTTCTCCGACATTGCGCCGTTGCTCGACGCGAGTGCCGCCGCGGCTGCTGCGAGCCGCTGTCACTACTGCTATGACGCGCCATGCGTGAACGCGTGCCCGACGCAGATCGACATTCCCAGCTTCATTCGCAAGATCGGCAACGGCAATCTGAAGGGCGCAGCCGTGGATATTCTGTCGGCCAATCCATTAGGCGGCATGTGCGCGCGCGTCTGTCCGACCGAGATCCTTTGCGAAGGCGCTTGCGTGCGCAACCATCAGGACGCGAAGCCCGTGGCGATCGGCGCGCTGCAACGTCATGCAACCGACTGGGCGATGGCGCGCGGCGAAGCACTCTTCACGCGCGCACCGGAGACCGGCCGGCATGTTGCTGTGATCGGCGCGGGCCCGGCGGGACTCGCATGCGCGCATCGCCTCGCGCTCGCCGGCCACAACGTGACGATCTACGACGCGCACGAAAAGGCCGGCGGCCTGAACGAATACGGCATTGCGGCGTATAAGACCGTCGACGATTTCGCGCAGCGCGAGGTCGAGTGGCTGTGCTCGGTGGGCGGCATCGAGATCAGGCACGGCGTTGCGCTCGGCCGCGACGTGCAACTCGATGCACTGCGCAATCAATACGATGCAGTGTTCCTCGCGATCGGTCTCACCGGCGTTCGCGCGCTCGCGATGGCGGGCGAGGACCTGAGCGGCGTGATGAACGCCGTCGACTTTATCGAAGCGCTTCGCAGCGCGCGCGACTTCGGCACGGTGCCGGTAGGCCGCCGCGTCGTCGTGATCGGCGGGGGCAATACGGCGGTCGATGCGGCAGTGCAAAGCCGCAAGCTCGGCGCGGCCTCGGTGACGATGGTGTATCGGCGCGGCGTCGAATCGATGAGCGCGACGTGGGCCGAGCGCGACTTCGCGCAGACCAACGGCGTGACGCTCCTCACGCATGCAACGCCGCTGCGCTTGATCGGCGAGAACGGTGTGGTGACCGGCGTCGAGTTCGAACGAAGCTTCAACACCGGTGACGCGGAGCGCTTCGTGATCGAGGCCGACATGGTGCTGAAGGCAATTGGTCAGACGCTCGTGCCCGCAGGCATAGCACGCGAACTGCTGACGCTCGACGGCGGCCGCATTGCCGTCGATGCAAACGGCCAGACCTCGCTCGCGGGCGTGTGGGCCGGCGGCGATTGCGCGGCCACGGGCGGCATCGATTTGACTGTGCAAGCCGTGCAGGACGGCAAGCTCGCCGCCGAAGCCATACACGCTCAATTCGCGCGCGCCGACATCAAGGCCGCCTAGCGCGCATTGTCGCTAGCAACGAGTCACATAAATAGCAGCCGTCCCCAAGGAGCCGAACATGGCCGATCTGCGCTGTACGATTGCCGGCATTACTTCGCCGAATCCTTTCTGGCTCGCTTCCGCGCCGCCGACCGACAAAGCCTATAACGTGAACCGCGCGTTCGAAGCAGGTTGGGGCGGCGTGGTGTGGAAGACGCTCGGCCTCGATCCGCACGTGGTCAACGTGAGTTCGCGCTATGGCGCCGTGCAATGGAACGGCCAGCGCATCGCGGGCTTGAACAACATCGAGTTGATTACCGACCGTCCGCTTGACGTCAATCTGCGTGAGATCGCGCAGGTCAAGCGCGACTGGCCCGAGCGCGCAATGATCGTGTCGCTGATGGTGCCGTGCAACGAGCGCGACTGGAAATGGATTCTGCCGCTCGTCGAAGACACCGGCGCCGATGCGGTCGAATTGAATTTCGGCTGTCCGCATGGCATGAGCGAACGTGGAATGGGCGCGGCCGTCGGTCAGGTGCCCGAGTACATCGAGATGGTCACGCGCTGGGTGAAGGAGGGCACGAAGCTGCCGTGCCTCGTGAAGCTCACGCCGAACATCACCGATATTCGCGTGGGTTCGCGCGCGGCCTACAAGGGCGGCGCGGACGGCGTGTCGTTGATCAACACGATCAACTCGATTGTCGCCGTCGATCTCGACGCGATGTCGCCGTTGCCGATGGTCGACGGCAAGGGCACGCACGGCGGTTACTGCGGCCCGGCGGTGAAGCCGATTGCACTGAACATGGTCGCCGAAATCGCGCGCGATACAGAAACGCCGAACCTGCCGATCTCGGGCATCGGCGGCATTTCGACGTGGCGCGATGCCGCCGAATTCATGGTGCTGGGCGCGGGCAGCGTGCAGGTGTGCACGGCGGCCATGCACTACGGCTTTCGCATCGTGACCGATCTCGCCGACGGCCTATCGAACTGGATGGATGAAAAAGGCTACGCCACGCTCGACGATATTCGCGGCCGTGCGGTGCCCAACGTGACTGACTGGAAGTACCTGAATCTCAACTACAGCATCAAGGCGCGCATCGATCAGGACAAGTGCATCAAATGCGGCCTGTGCCATATCGCGTGCGAAGACACCGCGCACCAGGCGATCACAAAAGAAAAAGATGGCGTCCGGCATTTTGAAGTGGTGGACTCCGAATGTGTCGGCTGCAATCTGTGCATGCACGTGTGTCCGGTCGAGCAATGCATCACGATGGAGCGCGTGGACAGCGGCGAGTATGCGAACTGGACCACGCATCCGAACAATCCGGCGCGCGTGAACGCGGCACAGAGCGAAGCGCAGGAAGCCGCTGCGAGCGCGGAACCGGCGCACGCAGCGAAAGCAGCCTGAAACAAGGGTTTTTTGTCGTTGCGCAGTGTTTGTACATAAGCCGTGTTTCCCTTTAACGCCCGACGCGTTCACAGAAACGCGCGGGCTTCGACGATCAAGTGGAGATCATTCGATGAAGCAGACCGCGAACTCCGTCGATCCGCAAATCGCGGCCGGCGCGCAAGGCAGCAGTCTTTATAACGACGACCTCGCGCCGACCGGCGCCGCGCAGCGCACATGGCGCTGGTATCACTTCGCCGCGCTGTGGGTCGGCATGGTGATGAACATCGCGTCGTACATGCTCGCCGCGGGCCTGACCGAGCAGGGCATGTCGCCGTGGCAGGCCGTGGTGACCGTGCTGCTCGGCAATCTGATCGTGCTGGTGCCGATGCTGCTGATCGGCCACGCCGGCGCGAAGCACGGCATTCCGTACGCGGTGCTGGTGCGCTCGTCGTTCGGCACGCAGGGCGCCAAGTTGCCGGCGATGCTGCGCGCTATCGTCGCGTGCGGCTGGTACGGCATTCAGACGTGGCTCGGCGGCAGCGCGATCTATACGCTGCTCAACATTCTGACCGGCAACGCGCTGCACGGCGCGGCCTTGCCGTTGCTCGACATTTCCGTTGGACAGCTCGCGTGTTTTCTCGCGTTCTGGGCGCTGCAAATCTACTTCATCGTGCACGGCACCGATTCGATCCGCTGGCTCGAAAGCTGGTCGGCGCCGATCAAGATCGTGATGTGCATCGCGCTCGTGTGGTGGGCGACGTCGAAGGCGGGCGGCCTCGGCTCGATGCTGTCCGCGCCGTCGCAGTTCGTGCCGGGCGGCAAGAAAGAAGGCATGTTCTGGGCGACATTCTGGCCGGGCCTCACCGCGATGGTCGGCTTCTGGGCGACGCTCGCGCTGAACATTCCCGACTTCACGCGCTTCGCGAGGACGCAGCGCGATCAGATGATCGGCCAGTCGATCGGCTTGCCTGTGCCGATGGCCTTGCTGTCGGTGATCTCGGTGGTCGTGACTTCGGCGACGGTGGTGATCTACGGCAAAGCGATTTGGGATCCTATCGATCTTACAAGCCGCATGACGGGCATCGGCGTCGGCCTTGCACTCGTGATCCTCACGCTCGATACGATGTGCTGCAACCTGGCCGCGAATCTCGTCGGTCCCGCGTATGATTTTTCGAGCCTGTGGCCGAAGGGTATTTCGTATCGCGCGGGCGGCATGATTACCGCGACCATCGCAATCGTCATGATGCCGTGGAAGATTCTCGCCACCACGCAGGGCTATATCTTCACGTGGCTCGTCGGCTATTCGGCGCTGCTCGGTCCGGTCGCGGGCATTCTGATGGTCGATTACTTTCTGATTCGCGGCACGCGGCTCGATCCGCGCGAACTGTTCGACGAGCGCGGCGAATACAGCTATACGGGCGGCTGGAATATCGGCGCGGTGGTCGCGCTTGTGATCGGCGTGTTGCCGAATCTGCCGGGCTTTTTGCACACCGCGTTTCCCGCTTCGTTCGCCAACGTGCCGTCGATCTTCAATACGCTCTACACGTATGCATGGTTTGTCGGGCTCGCGTTGGCGTCGATCGTGTATAGCGCGTGGATGAAGTTCAGCAAGGGACCGAGCGCACGCGTGGCAAGCGCTTGAAGTCGTAGCATGCGTGGCGCGCGTAGCATGCGTGGCCCAGACGGCAGCGAGATAAGCAAGTCAATTAAGGAGGCGGCAACATGACGACCCTGATTCGCGGCGGCACCGTGATCGATGCGGAAAACACCTACCGTGCCGATGTTTTATGTGCCGATCCGCAAGACGGCGGCACCATTCTGCAAATCGGCGTGGACCTCGAAGCGCCGGCTGACGCTGCAATAGTCGATGCGGGCGGGCAATACGTGATGCCAGGCGGCATCGATCCGCACACGCATATGGAACTGCCGTTCATGGGCACGACCGCGAGCGACGATTTCTATACGGGCACCGCAGCGGGATTGTCGGGCGGCACGACGAGCATCATCGACTTCGTGATTCCGAGCCCGAAGCAGAGCCTGATGGAAGCGTTCAAGGAGTGGCGCGGCTGGGCGGAGAAGGCATCGGCGGATTATGGTTTTCATGTGGCCGTCACCTGGTGGGACGATTCGGTGTATCGCGACATGGGCACGCTGGTGCACGAGCACGGCGTGTCGAGCTTCAAGCATTTCATGGCCTATAAAAACGCCATCATGGTCGACGACGAGGTGCTGGTGAACAGCTTCTCGCGCTCGCTCGAACTCGGCGCGCTGCCCACGGTGCACGCGGAAAACGGCGAACTCGTGTTCCAGTTGCAGCGTCAGTTGCTGGCCAAAGGATTTACTGGTCCCGAGGCTCATCCGCTGTCGCGGCCGCCCGAGGTCGAAGGTGAGGCCGCGAATCGTGCAATACGCATCGCGCAAGTGCTGGGCGTGCCGGTGTATATCGTGCACGTGTCCGCGAAAGATGCCGTCGACGCCATCTCCCGTGCGCGCAGTGAAGGGCTGCGCGTGTTCGGCGAAGTGCTGCCCGGCCATCTCGTGATCGACGAAAGCGTGTATCGCGATCCCGACTGGACGCGCGCCGCGGCGCATGTGATGAGTCCGCCGTTTCGCTCGGCCGAACATCGCGAGGCATTGTGGCGCGGTTTGCAGGCCGGGCAGTTGCATACCACGGCGACCGATCATTGCGTGTTCTGCGCGTCGCAAAAGGCGATGGGCCGCGAGGACTTCACGAAGATCCCGAACGGCTGTGGCGGCGTGGAAGATCGCATGGCGGTGCTATGGCATCACGGCGTCAACTCGGGGCGTCTCACACCGAATGAGTTCGTGCGCATCACATCGACGAATGCCGCGCAGATTTTCAACCTGTACCCGCGAAAAGGCGCAATACGGGTCGGCGCGGATGCGGACATCGTCGTGTGGGACCCGCAGGCAAGCAAGACGATCTCGGTGAAGACGCATCATCAGAAAGTCGACTTCAATGTGTTCGAAGGGATGACCGTGCAAGGCGTGGCGATGCATACGCTCACGCGCGGCGCCCTTGCATGGACCGACGGCGATCTGCGCGCCGTGCGAGGCGCGGGCCAGTATCAGAAGCGCCCGCCGAACCCGGCTTACTTCGACGCGATCCGCGTGTCGAACAAGCTGAAAGAGCCGCACCGCGTCGAGCGGTAGGGCTTCTGCCATCGTAAAAGGCGGCGCGGACATGGAAGCCCGCGCCGCCTTTTCCACGCTGCCGCGCATTCGCCGCGGCACGACCGTCTCGCGTTTTCCCCGATGGCGCCGCGCCCACGTTCCATGTTGCGATGCATGCCGCGTCTTCACATCTGCTGTAGAGTTGAAGTTCATGCGATGGCGGAGGTTACCGCTGCGGCTTAGCACGCATGCGCATATGGATTGGAAAGCTGATCCTTTGTAAAACGGCAAGCCGTTTGCTACAGTCCGCCCACTCCGCCGGGCGTGAGCGCCCGCGCGACTGCCAACAGAAGACCAGGCATACGGCCTGGCCACTTTAGGGAGCCACACATGAAGTCGATTCGTTCCATTTTGCTGGTTGCGCTGCTGCAGGCGGTCGCCGTGAGTTCCGTCTTCGCGGCCGACGAGTTCGCGCAGATCAAGTCCTCGGGCGTGTTCAGGATCGGCACCGAAGGCACCTATGCGCCGTTCACGTACCACGACGAATCGGGCAAGCTGACCGGCTTTGATGTGGAGATCGGCACGCAGATCGCACAGCGCATCGGCGTCAAGCCGCAATTCGTCGAAGGCAAATGGGACGGCCTGATCGCGGGGCTCGACGTGAACCGCTACGACGCGGTGATCAACGAAGTTGCGGTCACGGATGCGCGCAAGGCGAAATACGATTTCTCGGACCCGTACATCACGTCGCACGCGGCGCTGATCGTGCGCTCGGACAACACGACGATCAAGAACTTCGACGATCTGAAAGGCAAGAAATCGGCCAACACGCTGACCAGCAACTTCGGCAAAATTGCCGCGTCGCACGGTGCGGAAGTGATTCCGGTGCAGGGCTTTAACGAGTCCATCGACCTGCTGACCGCGGGCCGCGTCGATGCAACCGTCAACGATTCGCTGTCGTTCCTCGACTTCAAAAAGCACAAGCCGAATGCGAAGGTGAAGATCGCTACGCTGGATACGTCGCCGGAAAGCAGCGACAAGTCCGCTGTGCTGATCCGCAAGGGCAGCCCCGAACTCGTCGCGGCAATCAACAAGGCGCTCGCCGACATGAAGAAAGACGGTACGTACGCGAAGATTTCGCAGAAGTACTTCGGCAAAGACGTCTCCCAGTAAACGCCTTTCGCGAGTCTGAATCATGCCGGCATGGTTGCATCTGATGGCGCAGTCGCTGTGGCCGCTGCTGTATGCGGGGCTCGTGTTCACGGTGCCGCTTACGCTGGCGTCGTTCGCTATCGGGCTCGCTCTCGCGTTTATCGTGGCGCTCGTGCGGCTCTTCGGGCCGAAGTGGGCGGTGGCGGCGGTGCGCTTCTATGTGTGGCTGTTTCGCGGCTCACCGTTGCTCGTGCAACTATTCGTGATCTTCTACGGCTTGCCGAACGTCGGCATCGTGCTCGATCCGTTGACGGCGGCGATCATCGGCTTTTCGCTGAACGTGGGCGCGTATAACTCGGAAGTGATACGCGGCGTGATCGAGTCGATTCCGAAAGGGCAGTGGGAGGCCGCGTATTCGATGGGCATGACGCGCGAACAGGCGCTGCGTCGCGCGATTCTGCCGCAAGCGACGCGTGTCGCGTTGCCGCCGTTGTCCAACTCGTTCATCGCGCTCGTGAAGGACACGTCGCTCGCGGCGGTGCTGACCGTGCCCGAGGTGTTCCAGGCCGCGCAGAGAATTGCTTCGGTGACCTACGAACCGTTGATTCTCTATACCGAAGCCGCACTCGTGTATCTGCTGTTCAGTTCGGTGCTGTCGTCGGCGCAAGTCAGGCTCGAGCGCAAATTCGGCCGTCATGCACTCTTTCAGGCGGGCAACTGATGATCCGACTGGAAAAAATCGACAAGTATTTTTCCGGGCACCGTGTGCTCGATTCCGTCGATCTGCAACTCGCGCAGGGCAACGTGACCGCGCTGATCGGACCGTCGGGCAGCGGCAAAAGCACGCTGTTGCGCTGCGTGAATCTGCTCGAGATTCCCGAGTCGGGTTCGCTCGAAATCGGCGATCAGAAGCTCACGTTCAGTCAGGACGAGCGGCCGTCGCGCGAAACAGTGCTGACGATTCGTCGCCGTACCGGCATGGTGTTCCAGAACTTCCAGTTGTTTCCGCATCTCACGGTACGTCAGAACGTGATGGAGGGGCTGCTCACCGTGCTCAAGTGGGACAAGGAAAAAGCGCGGGCCCGCGCCGATGAATTGCTCGAGAAAGTCGGCATCGCGCACAAGGCCGATGCGTGGCCCGTCACGCTGTCGGGCGGACAGCAGCAGCGCGTGGCGATCGCGCGTGCGCTGGCGCCGTCGCCGGAAGTCCTGCTGTGCGACGAGCCCACGTCCGCGCTCGATCCTGGTCTCGCTGCCGAAGTCGTCGAAGTGCTGAAGCAACTCGCGAGCGAAGGCATGACCATGCTGATGGCGACACATGATTTGCGTCTCGCCGCTACGATCGCGCGCGACGTCGTGTTCCTCAACAACGGTGTGGTGGTGGAGGCGGGGCCGTCGCGCGAGGTCTTCATGCGGCCTCGGCAGGAAGAGACCGCCCCGTTTTGTGTCGACGCTCACGCACAGCTTGCCGGAAGCGTGGACGGAGTGAAGCGCGATTGATCAGGTAGGGTGGCTGATTAAACGTGCTGCTTATCTTTGCGAAAAAAGAAGGGGCGCCCCGTCAATTAGCAGGGCGCCCCTTTCTTGTGTAGCCAGGCCTTCGCGGCCTGACTAGCCTCGCCTTATGCTTCCGCGCGCTCGGCTTCGTCGTTGAGCGCCGCGTCGAAGAAGCGCTGCTTCGCGTCGTCGCTCGCGCGAGCATACGCACGGTTCACGCCGCTGATTACCGCGCGAATCGACGCCGTAACCAGATTCGCGTCGATGCCCACGCCGAACGCGCTGCCCGTCAGGTCCGCGCCGGCCATCTCGGCGACGGCCACCGCGCGCGCATCGGCGCCTTGCGTCAACGCGCGCTCTTCGTAATGCTGGATGCGCACCGGCACATCCATCGCGTGCATCAGGGCGTCGAGCGGTCCGTTGCCTTCGCCGTGCAGCACGCGGCGCGTGCCGTTGATCTCGACGGTGAGCTTGATACGCTCGCGTCCGTCCTGCTCGGACAGGCTATGGCCGATGTAATGAACCGGCGCGGCGGTGCGCACGTATTCCTGCTGGAACAATTCCCAGATCTGCGACGGCGTGACTTCCTGGCCGCTCGTGTCGGTGAGGCGCTGCACAGCCGAGCTGAAGTCCACCTGCAAACGGCGCGGCAACACGACGCCGTAGCTCTGCTCGAGCAGATAAGCGATACCGCCCTTGCCGGACTGGCTGTTCACGCGAATCACCGAGTCATAAGTGCGGCCGAGGTCGTTGGGATCGATCGGCATGTACGGCACTTCCCACATCGCGTCGGGCTTCTGCACGGCAAGGCCTTTCTTGATCGCGTCCTGGTGCGAGCCGGAAAATGCGGTGAACACCAGATCGCCGACATACGGGTGACGCGGATGCACGGGCAACTGCGTGCATTCCTCGGCGGTGCGCGCGACTTCGTTGATGTTCGAGAAGTCGAGGCCAGGGTCGACGCCCTGCGTGTACAGGTTCAACGCGAGCGTGACGAGGTCGACGTTGCCGGTCCGCTCGCCGTTGCCGAAGAGACACCCTTCGATGCGGTCCGCGCCCGCCATCACCGCCAGTTCCGCGGCGGCGACGGCCGTGCCGCGGTCGTTATGCGGATGCACGGAGACGATCAGCGAATCGCGGCGCGCGAGGTTGCGGTGCATCCACTCGATCTGATCGGCGTAGACGTTCGGCGTGGCCATTTCGACGGTGGCCGGCAAGTTGACGATGGCCTTGTGATCGGGCGTCGGCTGCCAGATGTCGAACACGGCGTCGCAGACATCCTTCGCAAATTCGAGCTCGGTGCCGCTGAATACTTCGGGGCTGTACTGGAGCGTGAAGTGCGTTTCCGGCGCGGCGTCGGCGAGACGCTTCATCGTGCGCGCGGCTTTTTGCGCGAGTTCCTTGACGCCGTTCTGATCGAGGCCGAACACGATCTTGCGGAATTCCGGCGCCGTGGCGTTATACAAATGGACGATCGCGCGCGGCGCGCCACGCAAGGATTCGAAGGTGCGTTCGATGAGGTCGTCGCGAGCCTGCGTCAACACTTCGATTGTGACGTCGTCGGGAATGTGGCCGCCTTCGATCAGCTTGCGCACGAAGTTGAAGTCGGTCTGCGAAGCCGACGGAAACGCCACTTCGATTTCCTTGAAACCGATCTGCACCAGCGTCTTGAACATGCGCATCTTGCGCTCGCCGTTCATCGGCTCGAAGAGTGCCTGGTTGCCGTCGCGCAAGTCGGTGCTCATCCAGATCGGCGCGCGCGTGATGGTGCGCGATGGCCACTGGCGATCCGTCAAATTGATGGGCTTGAACGAGCGGTATTTCGTAGCGGGATTCTTCAACATTTTCATCGTCCTTGAATTCGACAAGCTGGAAGTCGACCGGACGACAAAAACGCAAAGCAGGGCCGCCGGTCGGGAACCGGGGCTGGGTCAGTTACTGGGAAATTACGCGGTGCTTCGGGTGTTTCAGATTCAGATGGAAGCGCGCAGCAGCAGACCTAGCCCGGTAGAGCGGGCTAGTAGTAGCGATAGGGTGGTCTGGGCGCGGTACATAGTGCGCAATAGGACCATATTATTGGGACTGCGTCAAGCGCAGGCTCGCGCGCAGCGCCCAGGCTACAATTCGCGACGGTTTCAAAAACGGAACGTCAATGAAGAATCGGATTCTCACAATCGCGTGCGTCTCGACCGCTGCGGCGCTGCTCGCGGCCTGTACCGCTGTCTACAAAAACTCGGACGCGTGCGAGCAACTGATGCGCAGCAAGTTTGCGGAAACTTCGTCCGATACGTTGAAGATCGGCCACACGGGCGCCGGTATCGACGGGTCGCGCGTGGTCGTGGAAGGGTCGATTGAACATGTCGTGACGGCCTCCGAAGTCGCGGCGGCGCGGGCTGCTTCGGTGGCGAAGGGCGGGTCGAAGGGGAGCGCGACGGCGGGCGCGATGGGCGGGTCGAAGGGGACGGCGGCGGCGGGCGCGATGGGCGGTTCCGACGCCGCTGCATCGGGTGCGCGGGCGGCTGCGGCTCCGGCTTCGGGTTCGGCGACTTCGGATGGGCAAGCGCTTGCCGTCAAATCAGGCAAGCCGAAGAAGGTCATTCAGGCCGCAGCCGCCGAATGCACGTTTAGTGGCCCGAGTCTCAGCAGCTTTAGCTGGCTCGCTCCGGCGAAACTCGCGGCGCCCTCCGAGCCGGATTCGGACGAAGCGGCCGAGTAAGGCGCTCGCTGTGAACTGAGTGTCGGCGTGGCCCGAGCGGCGGGCGCGCCGATGCATGTGGTCATGGTTATGCTTTTGCCAGGACGTCTCTGCGCACACGCCAACAACGGTTGCAAGCGAGGCGTCTAACGTCGTGCCACGTACCGCAGCACCCGCAGCACCCGCAGCACCCCGGCATCCCTACACCCGCACCCCGTCAATCCACCACTTCCACCTTGCGCCGGCTCCGCTTCTTCTTCATCAAGCCAAGCACGCTTTCTGCAAACGCCTCGGGCCGGCCTTCAAAGCAGCGCTCGACCGCCTTCGTATCGATCAAACGCTGCCGCAATGCGGTGCGTTCGTCGTGCCCGTCGATCATTCGCACCGCCGCTTCGATATAACTTTCGATGGTCTCCGTCGCGGTCCACGGCGGCATGCCCACACGCTCGAACAGCGCGCCGTCGATGCACTCGAACACTTCCGGCCCGCGTTTGCACACGCCCGGCAAACCGAGCGTGAGCGCGTCCACGATGCCATTCGTATTGCCGAACGGGAACGGGCTCAAAAAAAGGTCCGCGCGATTCACACAGTCCAGGTAACTCGCGTATTGATGAAACCCGTGGACGACCGCGCCCGGCAGTGAGCGGCCGATAACGTCGCGCATATGATCGAGCGCGAGCCCGGCGTGCACGCCGCTCATGAAATGAAACTCGACAGGCGTGCGGGCACGCGCGCCGATCTCGCGGCACGCATCGAGAAACGCGGGGTTGAGCTTCATCGCGCTGGCCGTAATGATCACGTGCACCGTGGCGCGCGGCGGCGCAATGATCGGGACGATGACCGGCAGCGCCACCGAGTGACGGTACGGCTGCCCGTCTTTCGGCAACTTCATCAGGCGTTCGCTGAAGCACGCGGGATCGCCGACGTAATCTTCCTCGACGCTGACATAGTCGATCTTGTCGGAGTGCGTGGTAGCCGGATGGCCGAGCCCCGCGATCTGCAGCGGCGCGACCCGCAGATTCGACATGAAGATGGTCATCACGAACATGCCGACGCTCGGCATATACAGCACGTCGGGTTTCTCGCGTTCGGCAAAGTCGCGAATGGTCCGCAGACATTCGCCGATGTACTCGGGCTGCTCGAGTTCGATGAAACGGTCGAACACCGCGCGCCCGATGTCGTCAGTCGCATAGCCGAAGCCGAAGGCCACCACCTCGAAATGCTCGCGCGCGGCTTCGAGCGTGCGCGAGTGCGTGCGGTAGATGGAATGCGCGCCGCCGAACCACTCGAGCACGACCAGCATCAACGGCTTCTTGCGCCGCTTTGCGTTGCCCGCCTGCTTCGCGTTCGCGTTCGCCGTGGCTGCTGCGCGCGGCGCCGCCACGTCGGTCAGGCCCAGTTGCGCGAGCTTGCGGCGCACCAGCACATTGATGTCCCGCTTGATCTCATGACGGCGAGGCGTGTGTGCGTAGCTGCAGAACATGTAGGCGTTATGCAGCAAGGCGGTGGGCAGATCGTCGAGATCGTCTAGCTGTTGCAGCTTGCCGGGCAGCCATTCGATCAACGCCTCACGCTTGACGTGCGCGCTTGCCGAGCCCTTGAAAACCGGCGCAAGCAGGACGAGCGCGAGGCACGCCGCGAGCACCTTGTCGTAAGCCCACAGCGCGGAAAACTCGAGTTCGAGCTCCGATTCGGTCGAATACAGCACGCACAGTTTCTCGACGAAGCTGTCGCCAGCCAGAAACTGCCGGTCTTGCGCACCGCGCGGGTTGAGGTGGCAGGCGACATGATCCGCATTGCCGAACGGCGTGGCGGAGAACACCAGGCCGACCCATTCGTGCAGCGTGAGAAAGAGCCTGAAGCATTCGACGGGCGGCTGGAATTCCGGATCGGCGAACAGCGTTGAAGCCGCGCTCGCGAGCCGCGTGCAGAAGCGCTGCTGTTGTTCCGCGGGCGTCAAGCCGCTCATGCCCGACGCAAGAAAGCTCTCGTCCAGCACGCCGCGCTTGTTCTGAAGCAGCGCGAGCGCGCACAGAAGCTGGATAGACGCCCGGATATGCTGCCGCGTAAAAACGAGCTGCTCGAAATCGTCGAGCGAGAAAGTGGGTTCGGCGGCTTGGCTGGCTTGGGTGGCGTCTTGCATCGGATAGCGATTGGCAGTTATGCATGACTAACTATCTTCAGGAAGCATTCTTGAATGCATTCCTGAAGCGTTAGCCGCGAACGGCGATTATCGCAGCCACCCCATACCGAATTTGCGCTGTCCGTCAGTTTCTGAATTTTCGGCAGTTTAAATGCGGCCTTACCTTCAGAACGCGTAGTACGGACCCGGTCCCGCCGACGTCGCGCGCGAAGCAATCGCCGTGTACACGCGCCGGCCGAAGAAAAACGGTAAGCCCCAGTCGAAGCCGCTCGCAGCCGCACCCGCGATATTGTTGAAGGCGTTATTGCCCGACGCAAAGAGAGCGCGCGAATTGCCGATAGCGAAGGTCACCGTGTTCGACGCGCCGTTCGTTCCGGCGATGCTCGCGCTCGCCGCTTGCGTCGAACTCGGGCAATACCAGAGGCCGCACTGCGGCAGTTGCGTGTCGCGATAGAAGAGTCCGTTCGAACCCGTATCCAGATAGCTTTGCGAAAAGGTCTGGCCGTTATGCGTCGTGCTGACGTAGCCGGTTTGCGAATTTCCCTTGAGCACGCCCGCGCTGCCGAGCGTGTTGTTCGCCTGCGTGTCGATGCCGAAGATCATCGAACCGGACACGGTCAGCGCGCCGCCGTCGGGGATCGCGGGAAGGTCGATCACCACGCCGTTGTTATCGAGCGCGAAGCGGCTGACCGGATTGGCCACCTGCTGCGCGAGCGGCTGGGCGCTTGCCTGGCAGGCGCCGCTCGCGTCGCAGTTGTAGTACCAGCGGGGCAGCGCGGCGTTCGCGCAGGCGCCGCCGCAGTCGGCCGCGAACACGCCGACGCCGAGAATGCCGTTGGCGCGCAGTGTGTCGACGGTGAGCATCGACGGGCCCGAGGCGGCGCAATCCGCGGGGACCGACGGCACCGAAGGGTCGGCGATCAGATGGATCGGGATCGACGCGGCCAGTTGTCCGGCCATGCGCACGTCGGCGCTGCGCACCGCGCCCCATGCATAGCCGCTGCCGAACACCGCGCATTCGCCCGATATGCCGCCCGATATGCCGCCCGACACGCCGCTGCCGGACGGCACGGCGTTCAGCGGCAGGGTCGCCGGCAACGCGGACGCGACAATGCGCAGACCGTGCGAGCCGGTGTCGACCTGAATGTTGTCGATGGTCGCGCAGTTGTCGGTGCCCGGCTGGCAGACCGTGACGCTCGTCGTCAGCATGTTGCGCGTGAGGCGCGGCGCCGCGTGCACGACGATCGGCTGAACGTTCGGCGTATTTGATTGCGGGACCGAGGTGCTGCTTGGGCTCGACGCGGCAGGCGGCGCTGAGGCAACAGGAGCGCTAGCCGTGCCGGCTGGCGCGCTCGCGCCGGAGGCGGTCGCGGTGTTGCCGCCTCCGCCTCCACCTCCGCAAGCCGCGAGGACGGTGCAGACGGAGAGCAGGGCGCAAAGGGAAGGAGTGGGTTTCATGGCGTCAGAAGGTCAGCGGTTGGTTTGTTGTGGTTGTTGCTGCTTGCTGCGGCGCGTTTCGCGGCTCGAGCGCCCGCTCGGAGAGGAAGTCCCCAGGCCCATCCACGCTGCGACAGACCGGCTTTCTCAACGCGGCCGCACCGACCCGCGGACGCATCCAGGCGCGTGCGGATGCCCGTCAGCGAAGATCGTCGGCGGTCACGCCCGGCGGCAACGCGCCCGGCAGCCAGGCGCGGCCCGCGTAGCCGCGCATCGGCCCGCCCGACTCGACGACCACGTCTGGCCGCACGACGCGCGACGCGTGCAGATTCCCGTCCGGCGCCGCTGCCGCCTCCGCGGCCCCCGTGCGGTAAGAGCCGGCGTACTTGCCGAGCAGGCCGGCCAGATCGGGCATCGTCGGCCCTTGCCAGGTGTAGGCGACGATTTCGCCGCCGTTCGTCGCGTACTCGTTGATGGTCGTGTTGCCCGCATCGGTCGATGTGCGCAGTCGCAGCGCGCCGTTCAGCAGGCTTTGTTGTGCGCTCTCGCCTGATTTGGCCGCAATCACAGCGCCGAGCTGCGCGCAAGCGCTCGCGCTGCTGCATAACGCCGTCGCGGCAATCAGAGAGGCGGCGACACGATGAGAACGATGTTTTTTGTACATGATGAGGTCTCCTGCGCGCTGCTTCTGGGTTTTGTTCTACGTCAATTTGAAGATAGCACCCGCGTCGCAAAACTAAGCGTGGTGTGCGTTTCATCGCGTGACGTCATCCCAAAATTGGGCGGAGGCCGAATCGAAAAGTGCCTTTTAAAACAATGTTCTGACGACAAACTTGCAGATGTCTGACAGGCCATTAGGAATAGTTGTGGAACGTTAAATGTGGTCCGGCAACAGAGCGCGCAGAGCGGGCAAACCCCAGTTTTTGCACAGGGCCCGCCGGGATCGGTAAAATGTTGGGTTGATCCACGGAAACTTGCCGTGGCGTAGCGGAAGGATTCCCCGAACATGACTCATCTTCGTCTTACCAAGCGGTTTGCAGTAATGCTGATGGCAGGCGGGCTGGTCGCCGGCTGCGGCACGTCGTCGCCGACCAAAGTCGACTACAAGAGCGACTCGAAATCGAAGCAGGCTTCACTCGCCGTCCCGCCGAACCTGATCGACGAGACGGCCGATCAGCGTTCGCTGCCTCCGCAAGGCGGCGAAACCTCGTTGTCCGCGCTGCGTCAGGTGCAGGCCCAGGCGCCGGCGGCCAACACGGTGTCCGTCGTGCCGGCCGTGAGCGGCATGCACATCCAGCGCGACGGCACGGAAAGCTGGCTCGTGATCGACAGCAAGACGCCGGCTGAGGCGTGGCCGCAAATCCGCCGCTTCTGGCAGGAGCAGGGCTTCCTGCTGGTCGTCGATCAGCGCGACAAGGGCGTGATGGAGACCGACTGGAACGAAACGCACGCGCAAATCAACGACGGGCTGATCCGCAGCACGCTGTCGAAGGCGATGGGCAATAGCTACGTCACGTCCGAGCGCAACAAGTACCGTACGCGCCTCGAAACGGCGCCGAACGGCGGCACGTATGTGTTCATCAGCCAGAAGGGCATGCGCGAGGCGCTGACCGGCACGAACAACGATTCGAGCACGTGGCAGCCCAAGGCGAACGATCCCGGCCTCGAGCAGGAATATCTGAAGCGCCTGATGGCGGCGCTCGCGCTCGCCGATTCGCGCGCGAAGTCGGGGGGCGCCGACACTGCGGCGTTGTCGCCGGCTGGCGCGCAGGTAGCGCCCAATGCCGCGGCGAACGGCGCGAAATCGGCGGCTGCGGCCACGGCGGCGCAGAACGTGATGCTGTCGGCGCAGCAGCCCGTGCGCGATCCGGATGCGGCGAACGGGCCGGGGCAGTTGTCATCGAACGAACTGACGCTTGGCGAACCGTATGATCGCGCCTGGCTGCGCGTGGGCCTCGCGCTCGACCGCAGCAACTTCACGGTCGACGACCGCGATCTGACGCGCGGCCTGTACTTCGTGCGCTATGTCGATCCGAAGGACATGACGTCGGCTGAACAGGGCTTCTGGAGCCAGGTGTTCCACGGCAAGAAGGAGAAGGTCGCCAAGCAGTATCGCGTGAACGTGCGCGCGCTGACGCCGGACCAGACCCGCGTGGCCGTCGTCGACGACAAGGGCGGTCTCGACGAAAGCCCGCAGGCAAAGCAGATCCTGACGCTGATGGCCGATCAGTTGCGCTGAGGCAAGCGCGCCGCTGCGCGGCAGCGGCGGCAAGCTGTATGAAAAAAACCCGTCCGGGACATTCTTGTCCCGGACGGGTTTTTTTATGGCTGTGGCCTATCCCAACACTCTCCCGCGATTCGACGTCACGTTACTCCGCTGACGTTACCCCGGTGACGTAACTCTCCGACGCGTTGCGGCAGCGTGCCGAAGCCATCACACGCCACGAAAAATGCAGCGCAAATTCAACGAGTTACCGCCAACCTCTCGCGTTTAATCCCAACTGGCATACATGCTGCTTTAGAAGTACATGGGGCCGGATTCCCGTGGCCTCACCCAGGCGAAGTCTCTTCTCAATAGCGCTTTTCATTCCATCGAGCATCGGCCGTCAAGCCGATGCCGAGCCCGATGACGGCCGCGCGCTCGACGCGCGGGTCTCGGTGGCCCCGTCGCCTATCCTCGTAGGGCGACGGTTTTTGCCCGCACTCCGGCGGAGTGCGGGCTATTTTTTGCGCCGGTCCACGCAACCGACCCCAACGCGTTCAGGTATCGGCGCGCCGCGTTCCCAGCCACGGCAAGCGCTTGATGACGCCGGTCGCCAACGCCGTGCCCACCAGGATCACGCCGCAGCCTTCGAGCATGCCGGCCGACACGCCTTCGCCGAGAAACAACGCGCCCCACAAAATGCCGAAGATTGGAATCACGAACGTGACGGTGATTGCCCGCGCCGGTCCCGCGACCGCGATCAGGTGGAAGAACAGCATGTAGGCGACGCCCGTGCACGCCACGCCGAGCGCGATCACCGCGCCCCACGCGTGCAGCGAGACGGGCGCGCTCGGCCAGTAGATCACGGCGAGCGGCAACAGCACGATGGTCGCGCCTGTCATGGTGCCGGCCGCGACGGTCAGCGCGTCGACGCCGGTCAGGTAGCGTTTCGTGTAATTGGCCGCGATGCCGTACAGAAGCGTTGCGCCGAGCGCGGCGCCCGCTGCGAGCGCGGTGGTCAGCGGCGTCGCTGCCGAGCCGCTCGGCGTGGCGATCTGATCCCACACCAGCATCAGCACGCCGAGGAAACCGATCGCGAGCCCGAGCGTGCGCAGTCCGGTCAGCCGGTCACGCAGCCACACGAACGCGACGAGGCCGCCCCACAGCGGCGTCGTCGCGTTGATCACCGACGTCACGCCGGCGGACAGCGTCAACTCCGCATACGCGAACAGGCAGAACGGCGCGGC
The DNA here is from genome assembly GCF_040543975.1 of Paraburkholderia sp. OAS925. Taxonomy (NCBI): domain Bacteria; kingdom Pseudomonadati; phylum Pseudomonadota; class Betaproteobacteria; order Burkholderiales; family Burkholderiaceae; genus Paraburkholderia; species Paraburkholderia sp. OAS925. Next base: position 3,231,728 of record NZ_JBEUNO010000001.1, on the reverse strand, counting down.
CGAATTCAGAATGCCCACCACGAGAAGCGGGAACGCCCGCGTGCGCAGGATCGTCGCGGATTGTTGCAGCGGACGCCGCGCGAGCAGCACGACGATAAGAAACGCGGCGCCGATGCCGACGCGCAGCGCCATCAACGGAGCAACGCCGAAGTCGGTCACGCCGACGCGGATAAACAGGAATGACGCGCCCCATAAGGCCGCGAGGATCAGCAACTGGAAGAGGTTTTTGGCATTCATTATGGTGGCGTCGCGCGCGGTTGAGTCGAGACGCCTGTGCATCGTAACAGCGCGATTACCCGAAACGTTTCACGTCTGAATGAAACGGCAAGTATCGGGAGAGGACGTCTGACACACGTGATCGTAAGCGTCGCGGCGAGGCGCGCATAGCGAGCAATTCTCACGCTGATGTGAGAAATATTGCGATCACCGGGAGGGAGGAAGATGAGGCGCCGGTGCGACCGGCGCCTCGCTGCTACGAGAAAAGTTTTCGGTTGCATGCCTGACGGCAGAGCAACCGCCAGAGCCGCCCAACAACCGTCAATGCGGAATCATCCCCTGCAGCACGTTCTGCTGCAGCCAGACCAGAATGCCGAGCAGCACGGTCAGCAGAATCGAGTGCTTGAAGGTCTTCGCGAACACCACGCCTTCCTTGCCTTTCAACTCCGTGGTCGCGACGCCCGTCGAAATGTTTTGCGGCGAAATCATTTTGCCCATCACGCCGCCGGACGAATTGGTCGCCGCCATCAGCACCGGATTGAGATTCAACTGATGCGCTGCGACCACCTGCAAATTGCCGAACAGCGCGTTGCCCGATGTGTCGCTGCCTGACAGAAACACGGCAACCCAGCCGAGGAATGCGGACACCAGCGGAAAGAACGGTCCGACGGACGCGACGCCGAGTCCGAGCGTATAAGTGAGACCCGAGTAATTCATCAGATACGCGAGTCCGACGATGGTCGCGACCGTCAGAATCGCGATGCGCGTCTGCACCCACGTATCGGCGATGGCCGCGCCGAATTCGCGCGCGCCGAGTCCGACCACGAGGCTCGTAATGATCGCCGCCACCAGAATCGCGGTGCCGGTCGCGAGCGGCTGGAAGTCCCAGATCGCGCCGTACGGCGTGTTGTACAACGTGATGAACACGGCCTTGTCGAGCCCCGGCCACGGAATTTTCACGTCGCCGATCAGGAAGATTTTCGCCACCGTCCAGACGATCACGACGACGGACACGATGATCCACGGATACCAGCCCTGGCCGCCGCCGATCTTGCTGCGCACTTCGCCGGCCCGGTCGATGTCGATCGCGAACGCCGGGTCGACCGCCGGCTTCCACACGCGCAGGAACGCAATGGTGACGATCAGCGAGACCATCGACGACAACACGTCCGTCAGACTGTAGTTCACATAGTTCGACGAGACGAACTGCGTCAGCGCGAAGCTCGCGCCGGAGATCAGCAGCACCGGCCAGATGCGCAGCATGTTGCGAAAGCCGGCGTACACGGCGATCACATAGAAGGGCAGCAGCAGCGCGAAGAACGGCAACTGGCGGCCGACCATTTTCGCGAGCAAATCGGCCGGCAGATGCGTGACCGCGCCGAGCACCGTAATCGGCACGCCGAGCGCGCCGAATGCGACCGGCGCGGTGTTGAAGATCAGCGTGAAGGTGAGCGCCTCGAGCGTCGGAAAGCCGAGCAGGATCAGCAGCGAACTGGTGATCGCGACCGGCGTGCCGAAGCCCGAAATGCCCTCGAGCAGCGCGCCGAACGAAAAACCCACCACGACGAGCACGACGCGGCGGTCGTTCGGCAGATTGTCGATCATCCACATGCGGAAGGCGGCGAAGCGGCCGGAGCGCTGCGCGATGTTGTACAGCAGGATCGCGGTGAACACGATCCACATGACCGGCCAGCACGCGAACACGGCGCCCGCCGCGACGGAGTCGAGCGCGAGCCCCACTGGAAACTTCCACCCGGCAATGGCGACGATCAGGCCGACGACGAGTCCGGCGAGCGACGCCTGCCACGCAGGCCGGCGCGCCCAGCCGAGCAGCACGAGCACGACGATGATCGGCAACGCCGCGACGAGAAACGACGCGAGCAGCGAATCGCCGATGGGGGTGAGTAGTTGATGAAACATCACGTCTCCTTCGTTGTTGTTCGAAATCGACGCGAGATTGCCAATGACGGGACGCGTCGCTGGTGCAGGACGGATGAGCGCCGCCGGGCACGAAAGCGCCAGGCGGCTCGCTTTTAAACGCTTACTGTGTGAGGCTTAACCAAGCATAGAGCCCGAGGCTCGCGCGTCAAGAAGGGAAACTACGGGAGGAGCGAAAGCTCAGTGATGATGACCGTGCCCGCCGCCGCCCCACGACCAGCCGAAGCCGATCGACACGGCCGGCCCATACCAGCCCGGATAGCCGTAGCCGTACCAGGCCGGATAGACCGGTGGCGGATAGTAGGCGGGATAAGCCGGCGCAACGTACACCGGCGGCTGCGCGACCACATACGCGGGCGGCGAAGCGGCCGCGCCGGGCTGCGGCTGCTGGCCATATTGCGCCTGCGCCGACTGCTGCTGCATGGACTGCGCGCCCTGCGAGTCGCCGGTCGTGCCGAGCGGCACTTCACGCTGGGTAGCGCTCGCGGGCACGGTCGCGTAATACGACGGATAACCCGCGTAATAGCCAGGGTAGTAGCCGTACGGGTAATAGCAGCCCGACAGCAGCAACGCGCTCGCAGCGCCGCTCAACGCGAGCCGGCCGCGGCCGATGCGCCGGCGAGGCGCAACCGTCGCGAACTGCATGCGAATAGTATGAAAAGTGTCGATGACGCGGGACTTCATGGCGCGCTCCAGTTTGCAAACAACGCGGCCGACGCCGTCGTCGGTACGTTATCGCACGAGCTTACGCCGACGGCGCGCGAGGAGGTTTGCAAAACCGTAACGGCGTATTTCGCCTCATTGCAGCCGCGCGTTGCGGCTCTTCATCCTGCGCCGTTTCGATGCGGCACATCCGCATAGATTGTGAGCAAAGCGGACGGGGCATGGCGCCCGGTCCGCTTTGTCCGGTCATACGAGGCGATTACTTGCCGACCTGGTTGCCGATCACGCCGCCGACGGCCGCGCCGCCCAGCGTGGACAGCGCGCTGCCGCCGATCACGGCACCCGCCGCGCCGCCGACGCCCGCACCGATCGCGGTGTCCCGTTGCCGCGTCGTCATACCCCTCGCACGCGGAAAGGCTTGCGACAACCGCCACGATCATCGCAAGCGAACCTATCTTACGAATCGATCTCATGATGTTGACTCCCTGTTGTAATTCGAAACCGCCTGTCGTTATTGTTCGTTCGCTTTGATCTTATCGCCGGAACCGGTTTCCAGATGTATGCGGTTGTCAGCAGACTGACGGTTTCGTAATCAAATGTTTCCCTGTTTGCAGCATCGCGTGTGCCTGACCTATGGACGAAAAAAAGCCCGCAAGCGCGGGCTTTTGCGTGGCGGAAGGTTGCGCGCGCATCGAGTGGGCGACGGCATGCGTCCCACGCGATGCGCGAACGCATCACTGCCGCTGATAAATCTCAGCGCCTTTCTTCATGAACTCGATCGACTTCACTTCCATGCCTTTCTTCAGCGCTTCGTCGTCGGTGACGCCTTGCTGCGCGGCGAACTCGCGCACGTCCTGCGTGATCTTCATCGAGCAGAAGTGCGGGCCGCACATCGAGCAGAAATGCGCGACCTTCGCGGAATCTTTCGGCAGCGTTTCGTCGTGGAATTCGCGCGCCTTGTCCGGATCGAGGCCGAGGTTGAACTGGTCTTCCCAACGGAATTCGAAGCGCGCCTTCGAGAGCGCATTGTCACGCACCTGCGCGCCCGGATGACCCTTCGCCAGATCGGCGGCATGCGCGGCGAGCTTGTACGTGATGATGCCGGTCTTCACGTCGTCCTTGTTCGGCAAGCCGAGGTGTTCCTTCGGCGTGACGTAGCAGAGCATGGCCGTGCCGAACCAGCCGATCATCGCCGCGCCGATGCCCGACGTAATGTGGTCGTAACCCGGCGCGATGTCGGTGGTGAGCGGCCCGAGCGTGTAGAACGGCGCTTCGTCGCACCATTCCAGTTGCAGGTCCATGTTCTCCTTGATCAACTGCATCGGCACGTGGCCGGGGCCTTCGATCATCGTCTGCACGTCGTGCTTCCACGCGATCTGCGTGAGTTCGCCGAGCGTCTTCAGTTCGCCGAGCTGCGCTTCATCGTTCGCGTCGTAAATGGAACCGGGGCGCAAGCCGTCGCCGAGCGAGAAGGCCACGTCATACGCCTTCATGATTTCGCAAATGTCTTCGAAATGCTCGTACAGGAAGCTTTCCTTGTGATGCGCGAGGCACCACTTCGCCATGATCGAGCCGCCGCGCGACACGATGCCGGTCATGCGCTTCGCCGTCAGCGGCACGTATTGCAGACGCACGCCCGCGTGAATCGTGAAGTAATCGACGCCCTGTTCAGCCTGCTCGATCAGCGTGTCGCGGAAGATTTCCCACGTCAGGTCTTCGGCCTTGCCGTTGACCTTTTCGAGCGCCTGATAGATCGGCACCGTGCCGATCGGCACCGGCGAATTGCGGATGATCCACTCGCGCGTTTCGTGAATGTGCTTGCCGGTGGACAGATCCATCACCGTGTCGCCGCCCCAGCGGATCGCCCACGTCATCTTGTCGACTTCCTCGCCGATCGAAGACGTCACCGCCGAGTTGCCGATGTTCGCATTCACCTTCACGAGGAAGTTACGACCGATGATCATCGGCTCGCTTTCCGGGTGATTGATGTTGTTCGGAATAATCGCGCGGCCGCGCGCCACTTCTTCGCGCACGAATTCCGGCGTGATTTCGGTGACGCCGTTCGGACCGAACGCGCTTGCACCGAACGCCTGGCCCGGATGCTGGCGGCCCATCATCGCGGCGAGCTTTTCGCCGTTCGGGCCGCTCGTCTTCAGGCTCTCCAGATACTCGGCGCGGCGCTGGTTTTCGCGGATCGCGATGTATTCCATCTCCGGCGTGATGATGCCTTTACGCGCGTAGTGCATCTGCGAAACGTTCTTGCCGGGGATCGCGCGGCGCGGCGTGCGATGCAGGCCCTGGAAGCGCAGGTCGGCGGTGGCCGTGTCGGCCGCGCGTTCGCGGCTGAAGTCGCTCGACAGACCCGTCAACGCTTCCGTGTCGCCGCGTTCCTCGATCCAGCGCTGACGCAGTGCGGGCAAGCCGGCGCGAATGTCGATCTTCGCGTCCGGATCGGAGTAGGGGCCCGACGTATCGTAGACATAGACCGGCGGATTCTTTTCGCCGCCGAAGCTGTCGGGCGTATCCGCCTGGCTGATCTCGCGCATCGGCACGCGGATGTCGGGACGCGAGCCCGTCACGTAGACCTTGCGTGAGTTGGGCAGCGGCGCGACGGCGGCTTCATCGACGTGGGCGTCGGCGGAAAGGAACTTCGGATTGGCGTTCATGCATGTTCTCCGTGTGTCGGCCGGAGTTAAGCGCAATGACGCCTTGCTCCGGTCCCATTCAATGTGGGGCCGCTAAGCAGGAGACGAGATGGAAGTAGTCGGAATTCGCGAGAGGTGAGGCTAGAGACTGGCTGCGAAATCCGTACGCTTCCCTGCGCTGGCATTATCCAGATCAGGTTCAAAGGGTATTTCTCACCCACGTGGCACGGACCTCCGACTTCCGTGCAACGCAGGACCCCCGCGTTAGCAGCGCACACGATACACCGGGCGGGCGCTGCTTGGCAACCCGCGCGCGATGCGTGAGTGCTAATGCGGGGCAGCGCGCGGTGGTTTGCTTCGGCGGCTGCGGGCGGAGAATCGCTGCGCTCTCGCATGCGCGATTTGCGCACTATGCTTGTAGTGACGCGGCATGCAGAACGCAGAACGCAGAATGCAGCACGCTATGACGCGCCGCAGCACCGGCACGGGTTGCTTAACGCGTGAAGTCGTCCGCAGCTTCCGGCTGATACAGGATTTTCTCGAGCTTCAGCACTTTTTCGGCGCCGCTCGGCGGCATGAAGTGAATGTGCTCGCCGCGCTTCGCGCCGAGCAGCGCGAGGCCCACCGGCGAAAAAACATTCAGGCGGCCATGAGCGAAGTCGGCTTCGGGCGGATAGACGACCGTCCACGTCATCTGCTCGCCGCTGCTTTCGTCGACGAGCGTGGCCTGCGAGTTCATCGTGACCACGTTCGCCCGGAATTTCGCGGGAGTCCACGATCACGGCGCGCTCCAGTACGTCGTCGAGCATCTCCTGAAAACGGGCGTTCGCGCCGGGCGCGGCGGCGTGCTTCTCAAGACGCGCGACGTCGAGTTCGGTGAGGTAACACTGCTTGGTCCTTCTGGTCGTCTTCACGGCGGCTACTCCAATTCGATCTGCAATCTCTGTACGAGAATAGGTCATGCGGATGGGATCGGCCCGGCGCTCCGACAGTCCCTTGAGGGACGACGCAGCTTCAGGCAAGGAGCAGGCTGCGTCAGTCGGGGTGCCGGGCGGCGAGAAGCGGAACCGTTGCCGGCAGAAGCGTTCGCGACGGTTCGCCGGCCCTTTGCGGCGCGAGTTCCACGCGCGCGCAGCCGGTTGCGCCACGAGGGCGCAAGCGGGTGAAGGCACGGGAAGTCGGGAAGCGCATGAGTGGCCGGCGGTTATCGAATGAAGTGGGTGGCGCGCCGCTTGAAAACAGAGTCATGAGAAGACCACAGCAAAGCGGCGCGATCGACACAAGCATGTTAGCACGGCGTCTTTCAGCGACCTTGGCGGACATTTCGTTGTTGTAAGTCGCAGTGTAGAAAGTTGGCGACATCGCGCAAGCACGCGTGGACGCCGCCGCAAACAACACAAAACAAACGGGCGAAAAAAATTTGCGGCGCGGTGTCATAACCGGCGACGCGCTTCGACAAACGTGCAGATCCTGATCGGAGCACGTCATGCAAACAGTCATCAAACGCCGGGCGCATCGGCCGTTCAAGCGGGCCGTCGCACTCGTTGCCGCGCTCGCGTTGTTGTGCGCGAGCGGCCTCGTGAGCGCGGCGAGTGCGATGTGCAGCGCGCGCAGTCCCGCCCATCGCGTCGCGCTCGTCGAGCTTTACAGCAGCGAAGGCTGCAATAGCTGTCCGCCCGCGGACGCATGGCTCGGTCAATGGAAGAACAGCGGCGCCACGCGAAGCGTCGTGCCGCTGGCGTTGCACGTCGACTACTGGAACGGTCTCGGTTGGACGGACCGTTTCTCGCAGCACCGTTTCACCGAGCGTCAGCAGACGCTTACCGATCTTGCCGGCGGCCACACGATCTATACGCCTGAAGTGTTCGTCGGCGGACGCGAGTTGCGGACGTGGTCGCAGCAGGACAGTTTCCAAAGCCGCGTCGACAAGCTGATCGCCGAGCCGGCGCAAGCCAACATCGCGCTCGACATCAAGCCGCAGCCAGGCGGCGCGTTCGATCTCGCGGCCCGCTTCGACAGCCGGACTGCCGATAGCGCAGCACGGCTCGACGCCTACGTCGCCGTCTATGAAAACGCGCTGAGCTCGCAGGTCGGCGCAGGAGAAAACCGCGGCGCAACCTTGCATCACGAGAGAGTGGTGCGGCAGTGGATCGGGCCGGTGCCGCTCGTCGGCGGCAAGCTGCAGATTCGCCGCGATATACGGCTCGACGGTGCGGATGCGAGCGCAAACGCCAATCCGTCAGTCGATAAATTCGGCGTCGTCGCCTTCGTCGAAAACGCTGCAACGGGCGACGTGCTGCAAGTGGCCGATCTACCGCTCTGCCATTGAACGCACGACGCACGCCGCAAATCACAGGAGAGTCTCATGGCCACGCCTCACGTCGTTCGCGGCAACGCGCCGCCTGCCACGCCCGCGAGCGGCGCAATCCATCCGCTGTGGGTGCGCGTCACGCATTGGCTCAACGCACTCGCCGCGATCGTGATGATGCTGTCCGGCTGGCGCATTTACGACGCGTCGCCGGTCTTCGCCTGGTTTCGTTTTCCGACGGAAATCACGCTCGGCGGCTGGCTCGGCGGCGCGCTGCAATGGCACTTCGCCGCGATGTGGCTGCTGGTCTTCAACGGCCTGATTTATCTCGCGATGAATCTCGCGAGCGGACGCTTCGTGCGCAAGTTTTTCCCGATCTCGCCGCGCGCGGTGTGGCGCGATTTCATCGCCGCGTTGACGGGCAAGCTCTCGCACGCCGACTTGCGGGTCTACAACGCGGTGCAGAGATTGGCCTACCTGTTCGTGGTTGTCGATCTGATCGTGCTGGTGCTGTCGGGCCTCGCGATCTGGAAGTCGGTGCAGTTTCCGCTGCTGCGCGAACTGATGGGCGGCTACGACAACGCACGCATCGTCCATTTCTGCGCGATGGCGCTGATGGCCGCGTTCATCGTCGTGCATCTCGCGATGGTCGCGCTCGTGCCGCGTTCGCTCCTCGCGATGTTGGGCGGCCGCTGAGCCCAACGTTCGAAATGTTACGGATACCGAATCATGGATAAGCCATCTGACAAACTGCCGGCAAAAGCCGCCGGCAAACTGGACCGCGAGTCGATTCTGATTGATGCGAGACGCGAGCTGTCGATTCCGTCGCGGCGTCTGTTCGGCAAGCAGTTGTTGTCGCTCGGCGGATTGTCGCTGCTCACAGGCTGCTCGCTCACCGACGACGACTCCGTCAACAAGTTCCTGACGGCCGTGTCGCGTCTGAACGATCGCGCGCAAGCCGCGCTGTTCGATCCGAAGCAGTTGGCGCCGACGTATACCGAAGCGCAAATCACGCGGCCGTTTCCATTCAACGCGTACTACGGCATCGACGAAGTGCCGCAGGTCGACGCGTCCGGCTACACGCTGAAGATCGGCGGACTCGTCACGGGTCAGCGCGTGTGGACCTTGCCCGAGTTGTACGCGCTGCCGCACGCCGAGCAGATCACGCGGCACATCTGCGTGGAAGGGTGGAGCGCGATCGGCCGCTGGGGCGGCACGCCGTTCGGCGAGTTTCTGCGGCGCATCGGCGCGGATACGAGCGCGAAGTACGTCGGCTTCAAATGCGCGGACGATTACTACGAAAGCATCGACATGCCGACCGCGCTGCATCCGCAGACGCTGCTCACGTTTTCCTACGACGGCGAGCGCCTCCCCGCGAAATACGGCTTCCCGATGAAGCTGCGCATGCCGACCAAGCTCGGCTACAAGAATCCGAAGCACATCGTCGAGATGTTCGTCACCAACACGTATCCTGGCGGCTATTGGGTCGATCAGGGCTACAACTGGTTCGGAGGCTCCTGACGCGCGCGGGTCGCCGCATGCGCCGCGCGCGTGCGCGACCTCGGGCGGCAGAAGCTTCGGAAATACGCCGGCTACAGCCGGTTCGATTCATCAACTACAAACGGAGTTATCCCATGAAAAAGATTGCAATCGCAGCAGCAGCCGTCGCCCTTTTGATGAGCGGCGGCGCCGCGTTCGCCCAGGCGAGCGGCGCCATGTCCAACGATGCGATGTCGCATGACACGATGTCCAAGGATTCGATGTCGAAAGACCACATGAAAAAGGACACGATGAAGCACGACAAGATGAAAAAGGGCGACGCGATGGGCATGAAGCACGAGGCGTCGGGCGCGATGAGCAACTGAGCGCAGGCAGAGGCCCGACGCGCCGACGCGCGTGTCTGGGCCGATGCCCGCTGCATAGCCGCTATACGCGGCGCGATTCTTAGACTGAGAGCCGGGGTGCCGTCTGCCCCGGCTTTTTGTTGCGTGTGCACCAAAAGTTACGATTCTTTCGCCTGGCGCGGTGGGCGCTTACTGCATAATGCGATGCGCGCCGTGCATTTGGCGCGCGAGCCGCGAATCGGCCGGAACTACCGGATCAACCGGACCGGCACCGCGGTTCCCGTATGGCTCTCTCTGTTAGCCAACCATCGTCTTTCGCTCCACCACCATGTCCGCCAGCCTCGCCCGTTTGACCGCATCGCCGATGCGGTGTCCGCCGTCCCCACAGCGGGAAGCTCGAACGGCGCCGGTGCGTTGACGACATGTCGCAGGAACTTCCAGGCTGGTTTTCTCGTGGTTTTCCGATCCGTTTGCCGCAATCGCGCAACGGACAGATCGCGCTCGCGCTCGGCGTCGTCTATCTCGTATGGGGCTCGACTTATCTCGCGGTGCACGTCGCGCTCGGCTCGTTCCCGCCTTTGCTGATGTCCGGCCTGCGCAATCTGTTCGCGGGCGTCGGGCTATTCGCGTTTGCGGCGCGCCGCAATCCGGTGTGGCCGAGCGCCGCCGAAATCCGCAACGCCGGGCTCGTCGGCACGATGCTCGTCGGCCTGTCGAGCGGCATGCTCGCGTATGGCATGCGCACGGTCGGCACCGGCACGGCGGCGGTGATGGTCGCGACCGTGCCGCTCTTCGCGACGGTGATCGCGGCGGTGGCGGGGCGGAAGATCGGCAGAGGCGAGTGGTTCGCGGTGGGGCTCGGGCTCGTCGGCATCGCGATCCTGAGTCACGGCGACGACACGCCCGGCTCGGCGGGCGGCAGTCTCGCGATTCTGTGCGGCGCGCTCTTCTGGGCGGGCGGCGCGCATCTCGCCGGCCGTCTCAAGTTGCCGTCCGACCTGTTTCTATCGACGTCGCTGCAAATCGGCCTGGGCGGCGCGATGTCGACGATGGTCGCGTGGGTCTCGGGCGAACGCATGCTCGAAGTGCATTTTCTGCCGGTGCTGGCGTTCATCTACCTGATGCTGATCGGCACGATGGCGGCCTACGTTGCCTATGGTTTCCTGATACGGCACACGAGCCCGATCATCGCGAGCAGTTGCATGTATGTGAATCCGGTGGTGGCGGTCGCGCTCGGCGCGTTGCTGCTCGGCGAGCCCGTTACGCATTCGACGGTCATCGCGACCGTCGTGATCCTCGTCAGCGTGGGGTTGTCTTTCTGGCTCGATTATCGAAAGAAAGCGCTCGCGTGATGCGCGAGACTGCGCACGAACGGGAGCACGGCGCTTATGGAAAAGCGCGGGCCACGTTGGCGCTTTAAAGCCGCGCGGCCAGTTCAGCGCCTTCGCGAATCGCGCGCTTCGCATCGAGTTCGGTCGCGAGCGCGGCTCCACCGATCACATGAAAACGCGGACCGCCCGCATCCGCCGATTTTTCTCGTGCAGACTCCAGCGGATGCAAATCGCGCAGCGACTCCTGCCCTGCACATACGACGATATGGTCGACCTCCAGCCATTGCTCGACGCCGCCGCGCGCGATCTTCAAACCGCGCGCGCCCGCTTCCAGATACGACACGCCGTCCAGCATCTTCACGCCGTTTCTCGCGAGCGTCGCGCGATGCACCCAGCCCGACGTCTTGCCGAGCCCCGCACCGAGCTTGCCCGCCTTGCGCTGCAGTAACCAGATCTGCCGCGGCGGACGCGCGGGCGCGGGCGGCTTCAGGCCGCCGGGTTCGCTGACAGACAGATCGACGCCCCATTCGTCGAGCCACGCGTCGCGCGGCAGCGGCAGCGGTTCGTCCGCGCGATGCAGCAAAAACTCGCTGACGTCGAAGCCGATGCCGCCCGCGCCGATCACCGCGACGCGGCCGCCCACCGGCGCACCGCGCAGCACGTCGACATACGACAGAACATTGGGCGCGTCGATGCCCGCGATCGCCGGCCGCCGCGGCACGATGCCGGTCGCGATCACGATGTCATCGTAAGCGCCCGCGGCGAGCAGCGCGGCGTCGACGCGCGTGCCGAGCCGCACGTCGACGCGATGCCGCTCGAGCTGGCTCTGAAAATAGCGGATCGTCTCGCTGAACTCTTCCTTGCCCGGCACGCGCATCGCGAGATTGAACTGACCGCCGATGGTTGCGGCCGCATCGAACAGCGTCACGCGATGCCCGCGCGACGCCGCCACCGTCGCCGCCGACAATCCCGCCGGCCCCGCGCCGACCACCGCAATAGAGCGCACTTTCTGCGAACCCGCGAGCGGCCGGTACACGAGTTCGGTTTCGCGTCCGGCGCGCGGATTGACGAGGCAGGTCGCGCGCTGATTCCTGAACGTATGATCGAGACAGGCCTGATTGCACGCGATACAGGTGTTGATTTCGTGCGTGCGTCCCTCGGCGGTTTTCAGCACGAACTCGGGATCGGCGAGCAGCGGTCTTGCCATCGAAACCAGATCGCCCGCGCCGTCGGCGAGCAAGGCTTCGGCGACGTCGGGCGTGTTGATGCGGTTCGAGACGATCACCGGCACTGTCACGGCGGCCTTCAGCCGCGCGCTCAACGCGGCAAACGCGGCGCGCGGCACCGAGGTGACGATGGTCGGCACACGCGCCTCATGCCAGCCGATTCCTGTGTTGAATATCGTCACGCCGGCCGCTTCGAGCGCGCGTGCGACCTGCACGGTTTCATCCCATGTATTGCCGCCTTCCACGAGGTCGATCAGCGAAAGCCGATACACCACGATGAAGCGCTCGCCGCACGTCTCACGCACCCGCTCGACAATCTCGCACGCGAGCCGCATGCGGTTTTCGATGCTGCCGCCGTAACGGTCCGTGCGCCGGTTGGTGCGCGGGCAGAGGAACTGGTTGAGCAGATAGCCTTCGCTGCCCATGATCTCGATGCCGTCATAGCCCGCGCGCTGAGCGAGCCGCGCGCAGCGCGCGTAATCGCGCACGGTCTTCTGAATGCCGGCGATGCTGAGCGCGCGCGGCTTGAACTTCGAAATAGGCGACTTCAATGCCGATGCGGACACAACGAACGGCTGATACCCATAACGTCCTGCGTGCAGGATCTGCAGCGCGATCTTGCCGCCTTCTTCGTGAACCGCTTGCGTAAGCCGCCGATGATTGCGCAGATCGAATACCGAGTTGAGCGTACCGCCGAAGGGCAGCAGCCATCCTTCGCGATTCGGCGAGATGCCGCCGGTGATGATGAGGCCGACGCCGCCCTTCGCGCGCTCGCGGAAGTACTCGGCGAGCTTCGGATAATTCCAGAAGCGGTCTTCCATGCCCGTATGCATGGACCCCATCACGACGCGATTGCGCAAGCGGGTAAAGCCGAGGTCGAGTTCCGCGAGTAAGCGTTGGTAAGACATACAGGCTGCCGTTGTAAGTATGGGGTGCGCACGAACGATACACCGCGCGCTCGGGCTCACCATCTGAGGAAAGCTTCTAATGCTCGCCGCATGTTGCCCCGTAAGACATTCGCGCGCCGCGATAAGCCAATTCGATGATCGCGGCACAGCCATTGCTCATTGGGTGCGTCCATCGACATGGACCGCGCCGCGCCTTTAAAACAGGGCGTTGCGTGCAGGGATAGGAGGGAGTGCTTCGCCGAGGACAGCCAAAACGAGACCGTTCGAATCATTGCCGAACACGGTTTCAGATGGCGGCGTCCAGAGTGTGCGCCCGCATATGAATGGGCCACGAGCCCGACATCGATATAGGTGAACAGAATGAAACTGATTAGAACCATGGCGGCCATGATTGCCGTTGCATCCGTGCTGAGTGCATGCGGCGGAGGCTCCGACGACGTAGGCAAGGAACTGGGTCTGACGAACCCGCAAATCCATTTCGTGCATGCGATCCCGAGCGGACCGGCAGTGGACTTTCTCGTCAACGGCAACGCGCCGTCCGGACAGACGAATATCTCGTACAAGGGCGTGACGAACTTCACGAACATCAACACGGGTTCGACGAATGTTGCTTATGCGGCGACCGGCACCAAGACCGCGCTCGCGAGCGGCAATTTCCCGAACGTCTCGAAGGGCCACGAATATACGGTGCTCGCGTTGCCCGGCACCGCAGCGGCGGACATCGGCCTGATCGACGATCCGTTCGACAAGGGCCTTCTGTCGAACAGCGCGCGCGTGCGCGGCTTCAACGCATCGGGCAACGCGCCGAATCTCGACCTGTATCTCGTGCAGGCGGGCAACACCAACATCAGCACCGTGTCGCCGACCCTGGCGGGCGTCGCGTTCAAGAACGCCGTGCCGGCGAGCGGCCAGGATTCGATCTACGTATCGGGCGGCCAGTATGTGCTGATCGCGACGGCCGCGGGCAGCAAGACGCCGATCTACCAGTCGCAATCGTTCACGCTGTCGAACAACGCCGACTGGCTCATTACGTCGGTGCCGATCGGCGGTGTGCTGAGCCAGCTCGCGGTGGGGCAGATTCATCTGCTGATCGTGCAGAACGGCAATACGAGCACACCGAGTATCGAGTTGTCGAACACGCTGACGGGCGCATAAGCTCGCTAGCCAACCTGCGCGCATCGCAGCGCACGGCATAGCGGCAAGTCCTGGGAGGACGGGGCGGCGATTCACGCAAGTGGATCGCCGCTTTGTTTTGGCAACACGGGCAACGCACAGCTCACGTTCAACAAGCACGCACAACAAAAAGCCCACTGCGGTTTCCCGCAGCGGGCTCGATGATGACGATGCATCCAGCTAAACCACCCTGCGCCGCAAACGCGCAGGGCTTCAAGCAACAGCGATTTACTTCGCCTTCTCAGCCTGATTGGTGAGGGCGTCGCCACCCTTCGAGATGTCCTGGCCGGCACCTGCCATCGTGTTGCAGCCGGCGAGCGCGGCCGTGCCTGCAATGAGGAGCAAAGCGATCAGTCGATTCATGGAAGTTCTCCTTGTCGAGAAGGTATCGGTTGACGTGTCCCGCTAGCGGCTCTGCTAGCTGCCGACCGTGGCTTGCGCCAGTCGATCCGGTCTGATTGCATGGTAAAAAAAGGGCGCATGCGGCGCTGTCGGCTGCGCTGCGATTTTGTTGTAGGTGCGCTCTGGTGTTCGCGTCGGCGCACTCCTACAACGATGTTTTTAGTCGTTCTGCCGCGCGCCTAAGTTTGCGTCCGCGTCGCTGGCCGGTTGCGCGGCCGTGCTCGCGCTCGGCATCACGACATGAATGTCGGTGCCGTTCGGCACGCCGCGCCGTATGTCGAATCGTCCGCCATGCGCGGCGACGCGCTGACGCATGCCGAGCAGTCCATGCGTGTGCGTGCGCTTCAAATCCGCAGGCATGATGCCCACGCCGTTGTCCGCAATGTCGAGCGTCACTTGCCCCTCGCCGATATGCAGACCGATCGACACCTGCGACGCGCGCGCGTATTTCGCCGCGTTCGTCAGCGATTCCTGCGCGACGCGAAAGAGCGCGATTTCGGTTTGCTCGTCGAGCTTGATATCGTCTGCGGGAAGCTGCAGGTTCAATGTCCAGTTGTTGCGCTGAGGCGGCTTCGTCGGCGAGCGTGCGCAGCGCGGTCACGAGACCGAAGTTCGCGAGCACCGTGGGCCGCATGTCCTCGATGATGCGGCGCTTGAGCGCGATGCCCTGGTCCAGATTGGCGAGCGCGCGCTGCAGTTTCCCGGCGATCTCGGGAGCGCTGTCCTTCAGCTTGCGGTTCGCCCACGCGACGTCCATCTTGCTCGCGGTCAGAATCGCGCCCAGTTCGTCGTGCAACTCGCGCGCAAGCTGCGTCTTTTCGTTTTCGCTGACAGCCTGCAAATGCCAGCCGAGCGCCTCGAGTTGGCGGGTCCGTTCATTGACGAGCTGATCGAGTTCGCCTTGCTGGGTGATCAATTGACGCTGCACGCGCGCCTGTCTGTCGATCTGAATGCCGAGATTGCGGAACAGCAGAATGAACAACACGATGTTGAGCGCCGAGAGTCCCGCCGCGCACAACGTCGAGATGCGCTGATCGGCGCGGCTCGCGGCGAGCGCATGCTGCGCGCGGCGTTCTTCGTTATCGCGCAGCAGGCTAAGCGTGCTGTCGACGAACGCCGGGTCCACCGCCTGCTCGCTGCTCGTGCTGCCGCACGCGCCAAGCTCCAATGGATGCGGTGCGGCCCGCTGCAACGCCGCCGCGCCCGCGCCGATGCGTGCGTCGATCAGCGCACGAATCTGCGTGAAGCTCGCGAGCTCGGCGCTGTCCGCTTTGGGACTGCGGTAAAAGCGTTCGAGCGGCTCTTCGCTAGCGCGAATGCGTGCGGCCGTCGCACAAAACGCGTGTGCGGCGTCGTCGCGCTTCGTCAGAAGATAATCGCTTTGCTGCGCGCTCAAACGCGATAGCTGGCTCGCCAGTGCACTCAGTTGCACGGTGACGTCGCGGGCTTCGAGCGCGGTCTCATACTCGGCGGCGATGCGCTCGCGCGCGGTCTCCAGAATGACGAGCCCGCCGACGGTTATCACGATTGCGACCGTCATCGCGATCGCCCAGCTTCGGCTGCGCATCCAGTCGCTTAGACGCGCGGCGGCGCGGCGCGGTTGCGCAGCGGCTTGCGGACTGGCTTGCGCTTCTGCTTGCGTTTCGGATTGCGCTTCGGTTTGCGCACGACTTCCAGCCTCGCTTTGCGCTTGCTGCTTCGCGTCATGCGGGACTGCGTTCGGCAAATCAGGCACGTTCTGCACGTTCGACACATTCGGCTCCGTGGACAGCCATCAGTGTAGCGTTCGCCGCCGCCAACGCGCGAGCGCTCGCGTGCGCGAATCGGCTCGTCGTAACGCTGCCGTAATCCAATGTAAGCGGATTCTCACACGAAAACCGGAGTGCGTCGGAATGCGCCCGCCGCCGCCGATGGATAGCATGAACCCTGATCCATTCATCGTTCCAGGAGGAAGCCATCATGCTGAAGTGGGCGTTGGTCTTCGCCGTCATTGCCTTGATCGCCGGCCTTCTTGGCTTTACCGGCATCGCGGCGGGTGCGGCGGCAATTGCGAAGTTCCTGTTCGTCGTATTTGTGATTCTGTGCGTGGTGTTCCTCGTGCTCGGCTTTGTGGTGACGAAAAAAATTGTCGATTAGCGCCGCTTGCATGTTTAGCGGCGCTTGAGGCAACGCCAGCGCACGAGAATTCACGCGGATACCAACAAGAAGGAGAGTCGCCATGCTTCACTATGCCATCGTCTTTTTTGTTATCGCGATCATCGCAGCGGTGTTCGGTTTCACCGGAATCGCGGCGGGCGCGGCCGAAATCGCGAAGATTCTGTTCTATATTTTTCTGGTCGTGTTCGTGGTCACGCTGCTGCTCGGCGTGTTCCGAACGTAGATCTGAGCACGACTCTAACGGCGCGTCGCGGGCATGGTCCGCGATGCGCCCATTCCCTCAATACGGATAAAGGAGAAACTCAATGGCGAACACACCTGGCGCCCAGTCGAGCGACCCGTTCGTGATGGACATTCAAAAGATTCGCGACGACGCCCGCAAGCACATGTCGGACGGACCCGTCACGCAAAGTTATGGCGCCGACCGCGAGACCGTGCTGAAGCTGCTCAACGACGCGCTCGCGACGGAGATCGTCTGCACGCTGCGTTACAAGCGGCATCACTTCATGGCGAAGGGCATCAACTCCGAGGCGGTGGCCGCCGAATTCGCGGAGCACGCAACGGAAGAGCAGGAGCACGCCGACCGCATCGCCGAGCGCATCGTGCAACTGGGCGGCGAGCCGGACTTCGCACCGGACGGCCTGAAAACGCGCGCGCATTCCGAGTACAAGGAAGGCGAGAATCTCACGGACATGATCCGCGAGAACCTGGTCGCCGAGCGCATTGCCATCGACACCTATCGCGAGATCATTCGCTATCTTGGCGAGAAGGACGTCACGACGCGGCGTCTGTTCGAAGAGATTCTCGCCGTCGAGGAAGAGCATGCGGACGACATGGCCGATCTGCTCGAGGGTCGCGAGTGAGTCGGCGCGGCTGTATGAGCTTGCGGCCGGCGGTAGTGGCCGCAACACAGCCGATAACGTCGAACGCCGGCGCGACGTCATTACAATGTCTGCTTTGGAGCGATTCCATCGTACGGACACCAAGCCGATGATTCGAGTGTTGATAGCCGACGATCATGCGATCGTCCGAGGCGGTTTCAGGCAGTTCGTCGCCGACGAGCCGGACATGTGCGTCGCTGCGGAAGCCGCCACCGGCGACGAGACCATCAGCCTCGTGCGCGAGCAGGCATTCGACGTCGTGCTGCTCGACATCGCGATGCCGGACAAGAACGGCATCGACACGCTGCGCGTCATCAAGCAGGTGCGCCCCGAGCAGGGCGTGCTGATCCTCTCCGGCTATCCGGAGAGCCAGTACGCGATCAACCTGCTGCGCGCGGGCGCGAACGGTTATCTGAACAAGGACTGCGAGCCGGACGAGATCGTGCGGGCGATTCGCGCGGTGGCGCGAGGTCATCGCTATTTATCGGAGGCGGTGGCCGACACGCTCGCCGACAATCTCGACAAGCCCGGCGGCGGCGCGGCCGCACGAAGCGCTGTCCGAACGCGAGTTCCAGATTTTTTGCAAGCTGGCGGCGGGGCAGATTCCCACGCAGATTGCCGAAGAACTGCATTTGTCCGTGAAAACGGTGAGCACGTACCGGGCTCGCGTGCTCGAGAAGATGCGGCTGGCGAACAATGCCGATCTCACTTATTACGCGATCAAGAACGGCCTGATCGAATAATGGACGATCGAGAGATGCCGATGAACAGCGAATCGAATACCGTTGCCGGATCAGCCAGTCACGCGCCGTTGCGCGTGCTGCTTATCGAGGATTCGCCGCTGATCCGCCGCAGCCTGGTGGAAGCCATCGACGCGTCCGGTTCGCTGCAAGTGGCCGCGTATGCCGATTCCGCCGACGAAGCCATCGCGCTCCTTGGCGACGAAGCGTTCGACGCGGTGATCGTCGACCTGCAACTGAAGCGCGGTTCAGGCGTGCCCGTACTGGCTTATTTGCAGCGCGAAGGCTTGATCGACTCGGTGTTCGCGGCGGTGCTGACCAACCACGCGTTGCCCGCCTATCGCGAGCGCTGCGAGCAGTATGGCGTGCGCCACTTCTACGACAAGTCGTTCGAATTCGATCGCGTGATCGACGCGCTGCACGAATATGCGCTCGCGCGCAGCCACGGCTGAGCGCTCGCCACACAGCAACAAGCGCAATCAATCTTTTGCGGTACGAGCCTGCAGCGCCAGATGATTCCATGCGGCCAGGCCCGCGAACACCAGACCCGCGACGCTCACGCCCACCCATCCGAACACCGGCCATACAGCGGCGCCCACAGCGGAACCGAGGGCTCCGCCGATGAAATACGCGACCATGTACACCGTATTCACGCGGCTGCGCGCGTCGGGCTTCAGCGCATAGATGCGTGACTGATTCGAAATCTGCGCGGCCTGCACGCCCACGTCGAGCACGATCACGCCGATCACGAGCCCCGCGATGCTCTTCGCGGAAAAGCCGAACACGACAAACGAAATCGCCACCAGCACGATGGACAACGTGATGATCGCGCGCGGTCCGCGACGGTCGGCGAACTTGCCCGCGAGCGGCGCAGCGAGCGCGCCGGCCGCGCCGACGATGCCGAACAGGCCAGCGGCCTGCGGTCCGAGATGAAAGGGCGGCCCGGCCAATAGCAGCGCGAGCACCGACCAGAAGATGCTGAATCCGGCGAAGAGCGCGGCGCCCGTCAGCGACGCTTCACGCAACGCGCGATGTTCGACGACCAGATGCCACATCGACACCAGCAGCTTGCCGTACGACAGCGTGGAAGTCGGCTTGCTCTTCGGCAGACGCAGCACGATCACCACGGCGAGCGCGAGCAACGCGAGCACCGACACCGCGAATACCGCGCGCCAGCCGAAGTATTCCGCGACGAAGCCCGCTGCGGTTCGCGCAAGCAGAATGCCGAGCAGCAGGCCGCTCATCACCGTGCCCACCGCATGACCGCGCTGCGACGGCGGCGCGAGTTCGGCGGCGAACGGCACCGCCTGCTGCGCGATGGTGGCGAGCACGCCGATCGCGAGACTCGCGGCAACCAGCACCGGCAGCGCCGGCGCGGCGGCGGCCACGACGAGCGCGATGCACATGCCCGCGGTTTGCAGCAGGATCAGTGCACGCCGGTCGAAGCGGTCACCGAGCGGCGCGAGCAACAGCATGCCGGCCGCGTAGCCGAGCTGCGTGACGGCCGGCACCACGCCGACCCACGACGCGCTTGCCGGAAACGACTGCCGGAAGTTGTCGAGCAGCGGCTGGTTGTAATAGATGTTCGCGACCGCGACACCGGCGATGGTGGCGAGCAGAAGCAGCAGGCCGCGCAGCGATGGATCGGCGGAAGCGGGGGCGGACGCGTTGGACGTGGACATGAGAGAGGGCGGTCGGCGGACCGGCCCATGCGCGGTCCTCAAGCGTGCCGATCATACCGGAGCGTGTCGGATCGTGCTGACCCGCCGCCATTCGGATGCACGGCTCGTTTGTGACAAAAATGCGAGATTTGATGCGGTGGGGTTCGTAGAATCGGCGGGCTATTTCTGCCCACCTCGCACGATCCGATGAAACAACGCACTGTGTGTTTGAGCCGACGTCACGCGCAAGCTGAGCTTGCGCCGCGGCGAATTGGCGGATGTCTGCTGGTCGCGCTGATGTGCCTCGCCGCGTGGGCGTTCGTCACTGCGATCGCGTTGCGCGATCCGCTCGAAATGATGCTCGAATGGGAGTTGCTCGCCGTGTTCGTTCGCGCCGCGACGCATGGCTGGTATCGCGCGGTGATCGCGATGGTCGGCATGGACGTGGCGATCGGCGCGTTCATGGTCGCGGGCATCGGATGGTTCGCGCTGCTCGCGTGGCGCAAATCGGCGCGCTTGCCGCGGCACGTGCAGGCGTGGCTCGGCGCGATTCTCGCGATGCGAACTGGCGCATATCTGCTGAGCGATTACATGACGCACGCAATCGGTATCGACATCGCGATTCCGTTCGATGGCCTGATGCAGGCGATCGTCGCGGCCGCGTTGGGAATACCTTATTTCCGCATGTCGCGGCGCGTGCGTCAGACCTTCGTGAACCGCTGAGCTTTACACACAGTACGCGTTCAGTCGATCAACGCGCCTTCCGGCTCATAAAACGGATATGGACCGTCGGCGGCATCGACATACGCGTGATGCGTGACGATGCCCGTCGCCGGATCGTAGCGATGCAGCGCATACGCGGGCGGCTCCATCATGAATGCCGACGGTGCCTCGTCGCGAAGATCGAGCGCGACCTGATGCGCGGGCGCCGGCACCGCGGACGCGATCGTGCCGCCAAAGCGCACGAACATCGAGCGATGCACGTGTCCGCAGATCACGCGCTCCACGTTCGGATAACGCGCGATCAATGCGGCGAGCTTGTCGGCGGCGAGCGGATCGAGCCGCAACGCATCCATATGTCCGATGCCGCACGCAAACGGCGGATGATGCAGCGCGATCACGGTCGGCTTGCCGTTCGCCGCATCGAGTTGCGCGGCGAGCCACGAAAGCCGCGCGTCGCACAGCGTACCGGCGCTTTGACCCGGCACCATCGAATCGAGTGCGATCAGCCGTAGCGGACCGATGTCGGCCGCGTACTGCACGAACGCATCGCCGCCGTGCAATTCCGCTCGATCGGGAAACGCGGCGCGCAATGCGGCGCGGTCGTCGTGATTGCCGACGAGCAGAAAGTAGGGGATTTGAAGCGGCGCGAGCAGCGTTTTCAGGTGCTCGTACTGTTGCGGTTCGCCCTGATCGACGAGGTCGCCGGTCATGATGACGACGTCCGGCCGAGGGTTCAACGCGTTCAGCGCGGCGACGCAGCGCGCGAAGTGCGCGGCCGTATCGACGCGGCGATAGGCGAGCGCGCCGGGCCGCTTGATATGCAGGTCGCTAACTTGAGCCAGCAGCATGGGTAGTCCTTTGTGTTGCGCGCGGTTTAATGCGCGGCTTCGTTACGATAGCGCAATCAGCGCGTCGTGCCCGATCGAAATGCCGACCGGCGTGCCGCGCGCCAGTTCGACGCGGCCCGCGACATCGACGAAGAGCGCATCGGGCGCGGCGCCGCTAATCGTCAAGCGCGTGCGCTCACCGAGAAACGCACTGCTTTCGATGAGGCCGCGCAACTGCGCGTGATCGGGATCGGCGAGGAATGCGTCTTCGGGACGGAAGAAAATTTCGTGCGTCGAGTCCGACTGCGCCGATAGATCCCGATGCGCCGAAGGCAGCGGCACTGCGCCGCCGATGGTCGTCAGCATGCCGCCGCGCCGCTCGCCGGCAACGCGATTGATCGTGCCGACGAATTGCGCGACCGCACGATTAGCAGGCCGATAGTAGATGTCGCGCGGCGAGCCGATCTGCTCGATACGTCCCGCACTCATTACGACGATGCGGTCGCCGAGTTCCATTGCTTCGGCCTGATCGTGCGTCACATAGACGGTCGTGATGCCGAGGTCGCGCAGCAGCGTGTTCATGTCGCTGCGCAACGCGTCGCGCAGGCGCGCGTCGAGCGCGGTAAGCGGTTCGTCGAGCAGCAGCACGCGCGGCTCGACGGCCAGCGCGCGAGCAAGTGCGACGCGCTGACGCTGACCGCCCGACAGTTGATCGATCGGTTTATCGGCGTGGTCGGTCAGACGCATCATCGCGAGCAATTCGTCGATGCGTCGCCGTGCGTTTTCCGCAGGCACGCGTTTGATCTTCAGGCCATAGCCGATGTTGCCGCGTACCGTCAGATTCGGAAACAGCGCATAGCTCTGAAACACCATGCCCACCTGGCGTTTTTCGATAGGCAGGGCCGTCACGTCGTCGTTGCCAAATGCGATGCGGCCTCCGGCGTCGGGCGTTTCGAGTCCGGCGATCATGCGCAGCGTAGTGGTCTTGCCGCAACCGGACGGGCCGAGCAGCACGAGCGTTTCTCCTGCTTCGATGCGCAGATCGACCGGTTCGAGCACACGTGTGCCGCGAAACGTTTTCGCGCACTGCGTCAGCGTGATAGGAATAGAAGCAGGAATAGAAGCGAGTGTCATGGCGTCGTGATGGACTTCGTAGCGGAAGCGGCGCCGCGTTTTTTCGCCGCGCTGCGCTGGCCGGTCGCATCGACGCCGAGCCATTGCATTGCGACGAGCAGCGGCATCGTCATGATGAAAAAGAGAATCGTGTAGGCGCTGCCGATTTCAATGCGCAACGACGCGTAGGTGTCGGCGAGACCGACCGGCAGCGTCTTCGTGTCGGGCGTGTGCAGCATCCACGTCAGATTGAATTCGCCGATGGAAAGCGTGAGCACCGCGAGCGCGCCCGCCACGATGCCCGGCCTCGCATTAGGCAGTACGATGGTCACGAAGCGCTGCATGAAGCTCGCGCCGAGACTCGCCGCGCCTTCCTCGAGCGTGCGCAGATCGCTGCTCGCACACACCGCCGCGACCGCGCGCACCATGAACGGCAGCGTGAACACCACATGCCCGACGACGATAAACGCAACGCTCATGCGAAACATCGTGAAGCCGCCATACACGACGAGCAGCGCCAGCGCGGACGCGAGCCCAGGCAGCGCGATCGGCAGCACAAGAAACTCTTCGATGACGCGCGACAGCCGCGTCTTGCTGCGCGCGAGCACGTAGCCTGCAGGCACGCCGGTCAACAGCGTAATAAAGAGCGTGGCCGCCGCGACTTCGAGCGAGAGAAACACCGAGCCGTGATACTGGGTCCACACCTCGCCGAGCCAGCGCAGCGTGAAGCCGCTCGAGATGCCCTTGAAGTAATTCACCGTGAGACCCGCGAGAATCGACATCACGACCGGCACGATCAGAAATGCGCACAGCAGCAGCGTGACGAGCCACTGGCCCGCCGCGAGCCATGCTCGGCTATCGGGCAAGCGCAGTCGCGAGCGCGGCTTTTTGCCGGCCGCAGCCTGTGAAGAAACAGTGATCGAATTCATGGAGAAGTCCTGCTTACCGTTTTCGCCGGCGTCATGTTCGACGACGGCGCTCATGCGCTCGCCGCCACAGCGGAACCGCTCACGCTGCGCGCCAATGCGAGCACGGCCCACGTGACGATGCCGAGCACGATCGAAAGTCCGGCCGCGGTGATCATGTTCGCGTTGAGCGTGAACTCGGTGTAGATGGTCATCGGCAATACGTCGATGTCGGTGGCGAGCGTGAAGGCGGTGCCGAATGCGCCCATCGCGGTCGCGAAGCACACCGCGCCGGCCGCGATCAAACCGGGCGAGAGCGCAGGCAACACGACATCGCGCGTGATGCGCCACGGCGATGCGCCGAGCGAACGCGCGGCTTCCTCGAGCGACGCATCGAGCTTCGTCGCCGAGGCCATCACCGTGACGATCACACGCGGAATCGAGAAGTACAGGTAGCCGAGAAAGAGACCGCTCATCGAGTACGCGAACACCCAGCGGTCGCCGGTGAGTTTGAGTGAGAGCGCGCCGATCAGCCCTTGCCGTCCCGCGAGCATGATGACCATGAAGCCGACCACGACGCCGGGAAACGCGAGCGGAAACGTCAGCAATGCGAGCAGCGTGCGCTTGAACGCGAACTCGCGGCGCGCGAGCAGCAGACCGGCGATCACCGAAAGCACCAGCGTTGCCGCCGTGACGGCTGCGGACAGCATGACCGTTGCGCCGAGGCTCGACATGTAGCGCGGATTCGTCAGCATCGCGCGATAGGTGGCGAACGCGTGGCCGTCGCCGCTCAGTTGCGCGAGCGCGCCCATCGGCAACAGCCAGAACGCGATGAAAACCGCGAGCGCCGGCGCGAGCAATGCAATGCGCCAGCGCAGCGGGAACGTGATGTCGTTCAATGCATCACCTGCAAATAGCGTTCGCCGAAGCTCGCCTGCTTCTCGGCCATCTTGCCGAAGTCGACCGGTTTTGCGCGCGCATAGTCGCTGGCCGGCAGAAACTTCGCGGCGGTTTGCGCGCTCATCGCATTCGCGCGCACGGGACGCAGATACGCATCGGCCCACAGTTTCTGGCCTTCGTCGGAGAGCACGAAATCCAGCACCTTCTTGCCGTTCGCTTCGTGCGGCGCGCCCTTCACGAGGCTCATCACATACGGCACCGAGATCGTGCCTTCTTTCGGAATCACGAATTCGACGTTTGCATGGTCTTTATATTTCGCGCGATAGGCGTCGAAATCGTAGTCGAGCAGAATCGGAATTTCGCCGGACATGACGCGCGCGTAGGCCGTTTGCTTCGGCACGATCGGCGCGTTGGCCTTCAATTTGCGGAACCAGTCGAGGCCCGGCTCGAAGTTATCCAGCGTGCCGCCGAGCGCCTGATTCACCGCGACCGCGCCTGCATAGCCGACGAACGCGCTCGACGGATCGAGGTAGCCGATCATGCCTTTGTACTCGGGCTTGAGCAGGTCGGCCCACGAGCGCGGCACCGGCTTGCCTTCGAGCGCGTCCTTGTTGACGAAGAAGCCGAGCGTGCCCGAGTGAATCGTGAACCAGTAGCCTTGCGGGTCTTTCAGGTTCGCGGGAATGTCGTCCCAATGCGCGGGCTTGTACGGCTCGACCACGCCCTTGTCCTTCGCCTGGAATGCCGACGATACGCCGAGATACACGACGTCCGCGACGGGGCTTTTCTGCTCGGCCATCAACTGAGCAATCGACTGGCCCGAGTTCTTGTTGTCGAACGGCACGCGAATGCCGGTCTTTTGCTGAATGGCCTTGATCTGGCTGGCCCAGTCGGCCCATTCCGGCGGACAGTTGTAGCAGATTGCGGTTTCGTCGGCGCGGGCTGTTTGCGGCGCGATGATGGCAAGCGCGGCGAGTGCGGCGCTTGCCAGCACGCCGCCGGCGGCGAATACGGTGGACTGCGCGAGGCGGCGCATCAGCGAGCTTGGCGGCGATGCAAGTCGAAGGGGAGAGCGGATCACTGTAGTTATCCTCACGAAAAAAGATGGCGGGTGGTTGGATCGCCTGTTTTCAGGCAGTTGTTATTCAGGACGCTAGATGAAAGCGCGTATTCGTTTGCGGCGCGGCGGTGTCGTTACGGTTCGAAATCGCGGCGATGGTCGCGCCTTCGCGCAGACTGTGCGGCAGCGTCAGCGCGAGCGGCGCATCGCTCATGCCTTCGTCGCTGCTCGTGACGCGCGCGAGCAAGCGACGCCACGCCGCGCAGCCGATCTCACGGTTCGGCGCGCAGACGCTCGCGAGCGGCGGCGACAGCAGTTCGCCCATCGCGAGGCCGTCGAAACCGAGAATCGACATATCGCGCGGAATCTGCAGACGCGCGCGGCCCAGGCCGCGCATCACGACCATCGCGAGCAGATCGTTGCTGCAGAAAAGCGCGCTCGGGCGATTCGCGCCGTGCGTCAGATGCGCGAGCACCGAGGGCGCGAGTTCGTCCGCGTTGAAGTCGACTTCGAGCGCGGGGGCGGGCATGAGGCCGGCTTGCTGCATCGCCTGTGCATAGCCGAGGTGACGTTGACGCGCGCGGTCCGACGCGGCGAGCGTGCCGGCGAGCATCAGGATGCGGCGATGGCCGTGAGCGATCAGCATGCGCACGCCTTCGTACGCGGCCAGACGGTTGTCGACGGACACCGACGGACGCCGCACCGTGTCGTTGTGCATCAGCACATAGAGGAGGCCGTCGCGATCGAGTTCGTCGAGAAGCGGATGCGTGTCGGCGTCGGTGACTGTGAGGATCAACCCTTCCACGCGATGTTCGCGCAGCGTTTCGATCGCGCGTCGTTCGCGGTCGGCGTCGTATTGCGTGGTCATCAGCATGAGCCGGTAGCCGTGCGCCGCCGCGAGTTCGTCGATGCCCTGCAGGCATTCGGCGAACACCGGATTCGCGAGCGTCGGCACGATCACGCCGATCAGGCGCGTGCGCTCGCCGCGCAACTGACGTCCGAGCGGGTTGGGCCGGAAGCGCAGCGCGTCGATGGACTGCCGGACCTTGTCGAGCGTGACGGGATTCACGGTGTGCGGCGCGTTGATCGCGCGCGAGACCGTCGCGATGGAAAAGCCCGCGTGCGCAGCGACATCCTTGATCGTCGGGGTCATGGTTTCCGCTCGGTGGTGTCCGTTCGATGTAAACGTTTTCGGTGCCGATTATCGGGAACGTTTGTGACCGGGGGATGACTTCGGCGCGGCGGGGGAGTGGAGGGTTGTGAGGTGGCGGCTGGCGCGGTTGATTAGCCCGTTGGTTGGCCCGGCGGCCAATGGTAGAATGCGCGTCCACGCGGTTTTGCCTCCCTCGCCGGGATGATGAAATTGGTAAACATAGCGGACTTAAAATCCGCCGCCTAACGGCTTGCCGGTTCGAGTCCGGTTCCCGGCACCAGAGAACCAGGGCTTTCGGCGCGTGCGTCTCCGATTCAATTGACGCCGCCGCCACTTCAGCACTTCACCCATCTCCTCACGGCGGATTCGCCCATACTCCTTACACAATCTTTCCTGTGTGGTAGAGTTTTCGCTGCGGTCGAAGCGATGCTCATCTGCAGCGAAGGCGATTAATTCATTAATTGAGAATCCGCGAGAGAGATTTATCGATCATGCATAACCTGAATTGGAAGAGCGACACGGACTTCGAGATGGGTGGCTACATCTTGCGCATGAATTATGAGCACGGTGGCAGCAAATTGAAGTCCGAGGGAAATGAGTTCCTTCTCATGAAGGCAAAAAACTTCCTCGGGCACTACACATCGCTTCGTCCGGAAGAATGCCGAAAAGTACTTGAATTAGGCGTTTATCAGGGCGGCTCCTTCGTCTTTCTGGATCAGCTTTTAAAGCCCGAAAAGATCTCGGCTCTCGAGTTATCGACTACTCCCATCCCCGCGCTCGATGAATACGTCGAGAAGAATGCCGGCCGCGCCAGGCTTTACTACGGTACATCGCAAGACGACGTAGCTAAACTCCATCAAATCGTCGACGAAGATTTCGGCGGTGAACTGGACCTGGTGGTAGACGACGCTTCGCACTTTTACGAGCAGACGAAAACGTCGTTCAAGACGCTTTTCCCATTGGTTCGCCCTGGCGGTCTTTACATCATTGAAGATTGGAACTGGTCGTTTCAGGATGCATTTCAGGCATCCGATAATGGCTGGTTCCCCGTTCCGTCTCCGGCGAATCTGATGGTCGATCTGCTGGAAGACATGACCCGCAACCGCATGATTGCCGGGGTCGAAGTTCATCGCGAATTGTGGAAGATTCGCAGATCAGACGTTAATACCGGCGAAGTCTTTGCATCGCGAGGACGCAGAGGACGGTCGATAGGACTCTTGTGACAGCGATTCGCCGTGCCAACTGCTATTCGTTTGGCGCGGCTAAATCACAAACTCCGCACAAACCACCGCACAGAGCACCGCACAGAGCACCGCACAGAGCACCGCACTAACCGCCGATACGTTTCCCGCGTTGCCGGCGCCTGCTTGTGCCTGATTGGTGCCAGCCGGACAACACCGTGATCCCATCCGCGGGTCTACCGCGCCACACCACGTCGGCCTACGATGACTTCGTGGCGCTCATCGCCGCTCACGGCATCCGCCAGGCGCGAGCGTTCACCACAGCGTCCACTTCTTCCGTTCCTTGCCAACTTCGTCGCGCATGGGCAGGGCGCGCTATTTGAGAGGCACATCATGTTTTCACCAAAGAACACTGCAATCGCCATGCTCGTCGTCGCGGCTGCGCATGTCGGCGTGGCCGGTGCGGCGGCGCCCGAAGCCGTCGTGGCGCCGCTGATGGAAAAGGCGCTCGACGATTATCCCGGCAAGGAAGCGCTGATGATCACCGTGACCTATCCGCCGGGTTCCGTCGATCCCGTTCATCGGCATCATGCGCACGCCTTCGTCTATGTGCTGGAGGGATCGATTGTGATGCAGGTCAAGGGCGGCAAGGAAGTCACGCTCACGCCTGGGCAGACCTTCTACGAAGGGCCGAACGATGTCCATACCGTCGGGCGCAACGCAAGCCAGACGCAACCCGCGAAGTTCATCGTGCTTCTTCTGAAGGACAAGGGCGCGCCTGTTCTGGTGCCGGAGAAGTAAGCGCGTTCGTCATACGTCGATAGTCCAATTGTGCGACTGTGCGCAAACCGCGTCAGATTCACAGCGCACCAGCCAGCCACAGCGCGACGTTGACCGAATAGCGGTGAACGTCGCGCAACGCTTGCGGCTCGCTCTGCATCGTGTTTCCAGGAGGCTCGCTCACAAAGCTCGGGCAACCGAGTCGCGCATCCCAGTTGTAGTCCGCAAAATGATGAAAGGTACTTTGCGCGACTGCCGGACCTCCGCGGACCGAAGGTTCGAATGCGACTGCAAGATTGAAACTCTTGCCCGTTGCTTTGCTCTTGCCTCGTGCGATCACTCGGGCGGGTTCGTCCTCAGGAGCCTCGACGGCGCCTTCATGCGGATGTGCCGGCAGGAACCGGATTGCGCCGCCGGGAGAATCGGGGTCCGCCAACACGGGATGTGTGGGGCCCACGATCGTGATTTCCTGGAAGTCTCCGTTTCTGCCCGAGTGAAAATTGGGCCACGAGATGTGGGTCGAGAACGGGTCGTCGGCCACATGTCGCGATGGGTCGGGGTGCCGATTGCGCGTGTGAAAATGGTGCGCCTTGCCCACTCCGCCTAACGTGCAGAGTGAACTGCCCACATCCATGTGATCCCTCGTGACCAGCAGGCCGCGGCCCGCGCGTCGGAATCGCGTGATTCCCTCGCAATCTTCCGAGGTTAGACCGTCGCCTTCGTCGACGGCAAACAACCACAACTCGTCGAACTCGCTCTCATCGAGACGCGAAAGAATCGGGTCCGGCTCCCCGAGCCGCTCGCGGTCGCGAGCAACGACATTGAAGGCCACGCGCCCTTCGGGATCTCGATACGTCCGCAGCAATTCCGCGAGGCGGCTGAATCGCGCAATCGACCAGTCGTTGCTGCTGGGCAGGATGGTCGTTTGAAGCAGGATCTGGATGGTACGCATGATGGTGAATGAGTATGTCGGGACGAGGCGACCAATCGTAGCGCGGAACTGGCCGCCAGGTAGGCGTTAGATGAAGGCGGCTCTGAAATGCGTGCGCCCGGGCGTGAGCCGCCCGGGCAGGATTCGACGCGCACGCCAGTAATGTTTCAGGCTCCGGCCTGCGAGTGACGCAGCCATTCGTCCAGGCCGATGCGGCCCAAGCGCGCGTCGCCCAACGGCACCAGCGACTGGTCGTCGACCAGGCCGCCGAAGTATCGGGCCTCCGGGTCTCTCACGACCTCGCGCGGATCGCCGGCGGCCTTCAGATAGCGGGCGATGATTTCGTTGAACGGCGCTTTTTCCGGGCCGGCAATCTCGACGATGCCGTTGCGCGGCGCCGCAAGCGCCACGTCGGCCACGATCGCGGCAACGTCGTCAGCCGCGATGGGCTGAAACAGGCCGGGCGAGACCCTGATGACGTTTCCATCCGCACCCGACTCGGCGATGCCGCCGAGGAACTCCAGGAACTGTGTCGAGCGGATCACGGTGTAGGGGATGCCGGATTTCACGATCAGCTTTTCC
Source organism: Paraburkholderia sp. OAS925 (assembly GCF_040543975.1). NCBI lineage: Bacteria > Pseudomonadati > Pseudomonadota > Betaproteobacteria > Burkholderiales > Burkholderiaceae > Paraburkholderia > Paraburkholderia sp. OAS925. The sequence goes on along the minus strand of NZ_JBEUNO010000001.1, from coordinate 3,201,480 downwards.
TGCGCGACCTTGGCGCGGAAATAGCCGTTCTCCGGCGTCCGCTCGATTCCGACGATGGAGAGCGCGACATGATGCTGGACGCCCGCCGCTGCCTCAGCCGCAAGAAGATTGCGGGTGGAAACCTCGAAGAACTCCAGCACGGCCTTGTCTTCGAACGACGGTGAATTGGCGAGGTCGATCACCACCTGCGCGCCGGCCACCGCTTCGTTGAGTCCCTCTCCGGTGATGCTGTTGATACCGCTTCTGGGCGATGCAGCGACGACCTCGTGGCCGTTCTCGCGCAGAATGGCGACAGCCTTCGAGCCGATCAGGCCGGTGCCTCCGATCACGACGATTTTCATGATTGCTGTCCTTTATCGATCACTCGACACCCCATTCGGGTTCGAATGCAGTTGATGAAAGATCAGGGACGGTTCGCTGCCCTGAGCACGCGCTACGCTCGTTGAATCACACCACGATCATAGGCGGGCCCTGCCTGCTGCGGTAGGCATGCATGGAGACACATGGCGTTGCCGGCCCGGCACCAATCAGGGAACGGATCGGCATGGGATCACGACCGAACGAAACCTGTAGAAGCGGTGTTTGCGGAGGCAGGCTTGTCTGAAAAATCCCAAACTCTGCACAAACGACCCCCGTAACCACTCCAGACACTCGGGAATGCCTGCACTTGAGCCGCTGCCTTCGCGCGTCGTAGAATCGTCGCACATCGGTTTGGGGGTCCAGCAATGTGCCTGGCTTCTCGTTGCGATTTCAGTCGAACCACCGCGCGCCGTCCGGCGCTTTCGCGCTCCGCCTGCCGGGTTGAGGCGAGCGTTTGCCGTGCAGCCGTCGTCGGCGTCGCGCCATGACCCCGCTGATTTCCGTCAAAAAGCTCAGCAAGAGCTTTCCCGGCGTGCGGGCGCTTCACGACGTCCAGTTCGAACTGATGGCGGGCGAAGTCCACGCGCTGATGGGCGAGAACGGCGCCGGCAAATCGACGCTGATGAAAATCCTCGCCGGCGTGTACACGCGCGATTCCGGCGAAATCCTGGTTGGCGGCGAGCCGGCCGAATTCCTGAGCCCGCGCGACGCGCAAGCCGCGGGCGTCGGCATCATTCATCAGGAACTCCAACTGATGAATCACCTCACGGTCGCGCAGAACATCTTCATCGGCCGTGAGCCGCGCGGGCGGCTCGGCCTCTTTCTCGACGAAGACAAACTCAACATCGCGGCGCGCGAAATTCTGTCGCGCATGCATGTGAATCTCGATCCGCGCGCGATGGTCGGCGAGCTGACCGTCGCGAGCCAGCAGATGGTGGAGATCGCCAAGGCGTTGTCGTTCGACTCGCGCGTGCTCATCATGGACGAGCCCACGTCCGCGCTCAACGACGCCGAAATCGCCGAGCTGTTTCGCATCATTCGCGAACTGAAATCGCGGGGCGTCGGCATCGTCTACATCTCGCACAAGATGGACGAACTGAAGCAGATCGCCGACCGCGTCACCGTGCTGCGCGACGGCGAATATGTCGCCACCGTCGACGCCGCGAACACCACCGTCGAGGCGATCATCGGCATGATGGTCGGACGCACCTTGAGCGACGCAACGCCCGCCGCGCGCGATGCGGCGCAAGGCGAGACCGCGCTCGAAGTCAGGCATCTGAATGCCGGGCCGCTCGTGCGCGATGTGAGCTTCACGTTGCGCCAGGGCGAGATACTCGGCTTTGCCGGTTTGATGGGCGCGGGCCGCACCGAGGTCGCGCGCGCGGTGTTCGGCGCGGACCCCGTCGAGTCCGGCGAAATCTTCGTGAAAGGCGCGAAAGCGTCGATTAAAAATCCAAGCGATGCAGTCGCGCACGGCATCGGCTATCTCTCCGAAGACCGCAAGCGCTTCGGGCTTGCAACGGGCATGGACGTCGAGTCGAACATCGTCATGTCGAACCTGCGCAATTTCCTGTCCCTCAACTTCTTTTTGCGCCGCGCGCGGATGCGCCGCCGCGCGAGTCATTTCATCAATCTGCTGGCAATCCGCACGCCGTCGGCGAGTCAGGAAGTGCGGCTCCTGTCCGGCGGCAACCAGCAGAAGATCGTCATCGCGAAGTGGCTGGAGCGTGACTGCGACGTGCTGTTCTTCGACGAACCCACGCGCGGCATCGATGTCGGCGCAAAAAGCGAGATCTACAAACTGCTGCGCTCGCTCGCGGAAGAGGGCAAGGCGATCGTGATGATTTCGTCGGAGCTGCCGGAGATTCTGCGCATGAGCGACCGCATCGTCGTGATGTGCGAGGGCCGCATTACCGGCGAACTCAGCGCGAAAGAAGCGACGCAGGAGCGCATCATGCATCTGGCCACGCAGCGCCAAACCCTGAAAGCGGCGTGAGCCGCGAGAGGACGCTATGACAGTGCAATCCGATTCCTCCGCGCTCACCGGCGCGCGGCGCCTGAGCGGCCTGAAGGCCCGCATCTTCTCGCCGACGGCGTTGCAAAAGATGCTCGCCTTCGCGAGCCTCATTCTGCTGCTGGTGTTTTTCAGCTTCGCGTCGCCGGCATTCATGCAGATGGACAACATCCTCGGCATTCTGCAGGCGACGGCGGTCAACGGCGTGCTCGCCATTGCGTCGACCTTCGTCATTATCACGGGCGGCATCGATCTGTCGGTCGGCACGTTGATGACCTTTACCGCGGTGATTTGCGGCGTCTTTCTCACGTATTGGCATCTGCCGATGTGGCTCGGCGTGCTCGCGGCCATCGGCACGGGCGCGATCTGCGGGACGATCTCCGGCACGCTCACCGCGAAGATGAAAATCCCGCCGTTCATCGCGACGCTCGGCATGATGCTGCTGCTCAAGGGACTGTCGCTCGTGGTGTCGGCGGACAAGCCGATCTATTTCACCGACACCGAAAACTTCTACATGATTTCGCAGGACTCGCTGATCGGCTATTTCGTGCCGAGCCTGCCGATTCCGAACGCGGTGCTGATCCTGTTCTTCCTCGCGATCGCCAGCTCGATCACGCTCAATCGCACGGCGCTCGGACGCTACACGTTCGCGCTCGGCAGCAACGAAGAAGCGGTGCGGCTGTCAGGCGTGAACGTCGATCGCTGGAAGATCGCCATTTATGGCCTTGGCGGCGCGATTTGCGGCATCGCGGGTCTGCTCATCGCGTCGCGTCTAAACTCGGCGCAGCCGGCGCTCGGCCAGGGTTACGAGCTCGAAGCGATCGCGGCGGTGGTGATCGGCGGCACGTCCCTGTCGGGCGGCTCGGGGACGATACTCGGCACCATCATCGGCGCATTCATCATGAGCGTGCTGACCAATGGCTTGCGCATCATGTCGGTCGCTCAGGAATGGCAGATCGTGGTGACGGGCCTCATCATCATTCTCGCGGTCTACGCCGACATCCTGCGGCGCAGAAAACGCTGAACTCGCGCCGGACAATATCAACAAGGGAGGCGCGATAACGCTTCCCCGACGACTGTAGAAGAAGAAGGTCCACACCTTAGGAGGAGAGAGTCCATGTTGAATCGGAAAGCATTCGGCGTCGTGGTCGGCTTGAGCGCGCTCATCGGCGGGGCGAATCTCGCTCATGCCGACGACGTTTATATCCCGCTCATTTCGAAGGGTTTCCAGCATCAGTTCTGGCAGGCCGTCAAAGCCGGCGCGGAGCAGGGCGCGAAGGAACACAAGGTCAGAATCACGTTCGAAGGCCCGGAAACCGAGGCGATGGTCGACAAGCAGATCGACATGCTGTCGGCCGCGCTCGCGAAAAAACCGCAAGCCATCGGCATTGCCGCGCTCGATAGCAAGGCGGCCATTCCGCTCCTGAGACGCGCGCAGTCGGCGAAGATTCCGGTGATCGCATTCGACTCCGGCGTGGACAGCGACATCCCGCTCACGACCTGCTCGACCGACAATCTCGCCGCCGCCGCGCTCGCCGCCGACAAGATGGCCGACGCCATCGGCAATGCGGGCGATGTCGGCGTGATCGTGCACGATCAGACGAGCCGCACGGGCATCGACCGGCGCGACGGCTTCGTGAACCAGATGAAGAGCAAGCATCCGAATGTGAAGATCGTGTCCGTGCAATACGGCGGCGGCGACCACCTGAAGTCCGCGGAAATCGCCAAGGCGATGATTCAGGCGAACCCGAACCTGAAGGGCATTTTCGGCGCGAACGAAGGCTCCGCGGAAGGCGCGGCAATCGGCGTCAAGGAGTCGGGCAAGAAGCTCGTGCTGATCGGCTACGACTCGGGCAAGGAGCAGAAGGACGACATCAACTCAGGGCTGATGGCGGGCGCGATCACGCAGAACCCGATCGGCATCGGCAAATGCGTGGTGGATTCCGCGGTCAAGGCGCTCAAAGGCGAAAAGCTGCCGAAGAAAGTCGACACCGGCTTTTACTGGTACGACAAGAGCAACATGAACGATCCAAAGATCGCGGCGGTGCTCTACGATTGATCGTCGCCCGAATGCAGCCGTCGAGGAGCGTGTGACATGACCACCAGCACCACGATCACTACCATCACCCGGCTGTCGGTGCGGGACATTCGCTTTCCGACCTCGCGCTCGCTCGACGGCTCCGACGCAATGAACGCCGCGCCCGATTATTCGGCCACTTACGTGACGCTCGAAACGGACGCGCCGCAAGCGCTCGTGGGTCATGGCCTGACGTTCACGATCGGGCGCGGCAATGAAATCTGCGTGAGGGCGGTGGAGGCGCTCGCGCCGCTCGTCGTCGGTAAAACGCTCGAGGACATTGCCGCGAACATGGGCGCGTTCTGGCGCGCACTGACGTCGGACAGCCAGTTGCGCTGGATCGGTCCGGACAAGGGCGCGATCCATCTGGCCACCGCGGCGGTCGTCAATGCCGTGTGGGACCTGTGGGCGAAAGCGGAAGGCAAGCCGGTGTGGAAGCTGCTCGTCGACATGAGCCCCGAAGAACTCGTGCGCTGTCTCGACTTTCGCTATGTGACCGACGTCATCACGCCGCACGAGGCGATCGCGATGCTGCATCGTCACGCGGCAACCAAGGCCGTGCGCGAGAAGGAAATGCTCGCGCAAGGCTACCCGGCTTACACGACCTCGGCGGGCTGGCTCGGCTACGACGACGACAAGATTCGCCGCCTCGCGCGCGAAGGCGTCGCGCAGGGCTGGACGCATTTCAAGCAGAAGGTCGGCGGCAATCTGGATGAAGACATGCGCCGCGCCCGCATTTTGCGCGAGGAAATCGGCCCCGGCCGCAAGCTGATGATGGACGCGAACCAGGTGTGGGACGTCGATGAAGCCATCGCCAACATGCGGCATCTCGCGCAATTCGATCCGTGGTGGATCGAGGAGCCGACGAGCCCCGACGACATTCTCGGTCACGCGGCGATTCGCGCGCGGCTCGCACCGATCGGCGTAGCGACCGGCGAGCACTGTCATAACCGCGTGATGTTCAAGCAGTTGCTGCAGGCGCATGCGATCGACTTTTGCCAGGTCGACAGTTGCCGGCTGGGCGGTCTGAACGAAGTAATCGTCGTGCTGCTGATGGCGGCGAAGTTCGGCGTGCCGGTGTGTCCGCACGCGGGCGGCGTCGGTTTATGCGAGTACGTCCAGCATATTTCGCTGTTCGACTATATTTGCGTGTCGGCGTCGCTGGAGAACCGCGTGCTCGAATACGTGGATCATTTGCACGAGCATTTCGTCGATCCTGTTGTGATCCGCAACGGCCGTTATATGCCGCCGCAGCGTCCGGGCTACAGCATCGAGATTCACGCGGACTCGCTCGATCAGCATGATTTTCCTGGCGGCGCCGCCTGGCGCATCTGATGCACGCGAGGCAAGCGAAGAGACGGCCGTGTAAACTCGCCGTTTAGCGACCTGCTTGCGAAGTATTCGACACGCAGGCCGCCCACGCCAGGCCACGACCATGCATCATCATTTGAAATACCTGAGCGGCTATCCGCCCGCGCTGCTCGACAAAGTCACCAAGCTCATCGCCGACGATCAACTCGGCGCATACCTCGCTGCCCGCTATCCGAATACGCATGACGTGCAAACCGACCGTGCGCTCTACACGTATTGCGCGGAATTGAAGCGCGAGCATTTGCGCAGCGCGGAGCAGATCGACAAGGTCACGTACGACAGCAAGCTCGATGTGATGCGCCACGCGTTGGGTCTGCACACGAGCATCTCGCGTGTGCAGGGCGGCAAGCTGAAGGCGAAGAAGGAAATCCGCATCGCGTCGTTATTCAAAAACGCGGCGCCGGAGTTTCTGAAGATGATCGTGGTGCACGAACTCGCGCATCTGAAGGAAAGCGATCACAACAAGGCGTTTTACCGCCTCTGCGAGTTCATGCAGCCGGGCTACCATCAGTTCGAATTCGATCTGCGGCTTCACCTCACGCATCGCGCGTTGGCGAAGGCGCAGACCTGATGCGTCAGGCCGCGACGGCCTCGAGCGCCGACGCCTTCAACAACACGGGAATCGACTTCGAAGTCGGCGTGCCCGCGCCGTCCGCAACCGACGACAGCGGCACGAGCGGATTCGTCTCCGGATAGTAAGCGCCGAGGCAGCCGCGTGGAATGTCGTATTCGACCAGCAAAAAGCCATCCGCGTGACGCTCGATGCCGTCGGCCCACACGCTCGTGATGTCCACGCGCTGTCCGGCCGCGAAACCCAGCATCGCGATGTCGTCCTTGTTGGCGAACAGCACGCGCCGCTGTCCGTACACGCCGCGATAGCGGTCGTCGAGCCCGTAAATCGTCGTGTTGTACTGATCGTGCGAACGCGTCGTCATCAGCGTCATCAGGCGCTCGCCATGCTGCTCGCGCGCGCGATGAATCGGCGTGTCGAGCGCGATGGCATGCACGAGGAACTGCGCCTTGCCGCTCGGCGTTTTCCAGATCCGTTCACGCGATGCGACGCCGAGATGGAAGCCGCCCGGCCGCTTCAGACGCTCGTTGTAATCGTCAAAGCCGTCGATCACTTTCGCGATGCCGTCGCGAATCAGCGCGTAGTCCGCGGCATGCGCGAGCCAGTCGACCTTGTCGCTGCCGAGCGTCGCGTGCGCCATGCGCGCGACGATCGCGATTTCGGAGAGCAGATTTTCTGAAGCCGGCTTATTCATGCCGTACGAGATGTGCACCATGCTCATCGAATCCTCGACGCTCACGCCTTGCGCGACGCCGTTCTGCAAGTCGATCTCGGTGCGGCCGAGCGTCGGCAGAATCAGCGCATCGCGGCCATGCACGAGATGGCTGCGGTTCAGCTTCGTCGTGATGTGCACGGTGAGATCGCACGAACGCATCGCTTCCCACGTGCGCGGCGTGTCCGGCGTCGCAATCGAGAAGTTGCCGCCGAGACCGATAAACACTTTCACCTTGCGATCGAGCATCGCCTGAATCGTGTTGACGACATCGAGCCCATGCTCGCGCGGCGGCTCGAAACCGTACACCTCGCCGAGCCGGTCGAGAAACGCCTGCGTGGGCTTTTCCTCGATGCCGACAGTGCGGTCGCCCTGCACGTTCGAATGGCCGCGCACCGGGCACAGCCCCGCGCCGCGCCGGCCGATATTGCCGCGCATCATCATCAGGTTCGACAGCAGTTGCACTGTCGCCACCGAATTCTTGTGCTGCGTGAGACCCATGCCCCACGTCGAGATCACCGCGCGGCCTTTCGCGTAGATGTCGGCGAGCTTCAGCACGTCTTCGTACGGCACGCCCGATTCCGCGACGATGGTGTCCCAGCGCTCAGTGCGCAAGTCTTGTGCGAACGCCTCGAAGCCGACCGTGTGTTCGGCGAGGAACGCGACGTCGAGCACGCGAGCCAGACTGGACGCCTGCGCTTCGTCATCGAGTTCGATCACGCGCTTGGCCACGCCCTTGATGAGCGCGAAGTCGCCGCCGACCTTCGGGCGGATAAACACCGAGCTGATTTTCGTGCTGCCCATCGTCAGCATTTCCACCGGATGCTGCGGGCTCGCGAAACGCTCCAGCCCGCGCTCCTTCAGCGGATTGATCGACACGATGGTCGCGCCGCGCTTTGCGCACTCGCGCAGTTCGCCGAGCATCCGCGGATGGTTGGTCGCCGGGTTCTGGCCGAAGATCAGCAGCGTGTCCGCGTGTTCGAAGTCGTCGAGCGTGACCGTGCCTTTGCCGATGCCGACCGTGTGCGGCAAGCCGCGGCTCGTCGCTTCGTGGCACATGTTCGAGCAGTCGGGGAAATTGTTGGTGCCGTACATGCGCACGAACAACTGGTAGAGAAACGCAGCTTCGTTGCTTGCGCGGCCCGACGTGTAGAACGCGGCCTGGTCCGGATCCTCGAGGCGCTTCAGATGGCTCGCGATCAGATCGAACGCTTCGTCCCAGCCGATCGGCACGTAACGGTCGCTCATCGCGTCGTAGACGAGCGGGTCGGTCAGGCGGCCGTGCTGTTCGAGCTCGAAGTCGGACTGCGTCATCAGTTCGGCGACCGTATGCTCCGCGAAGAACGCGGGCGTCACGCGCTTGCTGGTCGCCTCGGCGGCGACCGCCTTCACGCCGTTCTCGCAGAACTCGAACGTGGACGCATGCTCGCGGTCGGGCCACGCGCAGCCCGGACAGTCGAAGCCGTCCGGCTGATTCTGCTTGAGCAGCGTGCGGTAATTGCCGCCCGTGACCTTTTCCTTGATCAGGTTGATGGCGACGTACTTGAGCGCGCCCCAGCCGGCCGCCGGGTGCGTGTACGGCTCGATGCGGGCGCCGCTGGTGTCGGCGCCTGATTTATTGCGGATGTCGGTGTTCTTCATGATGTTGCCGCGCGTGGTCTTGTCATGGCTTTTCGGGCCGATGTTCCAAGACTACTGTGTTCCAATCGCAGTGCAGCATACAGAAAAACAAAAAGGGAAGGGATACAGTTCTTGCGTTTTGTCATAGACTGGCGCGCGAGATATCCGTTTTCCTTGAGCCACGTCCTTGAAACTCTACGAAAAGCTCGCCGACGAAATCACCCAGTCCGTGCGCCGCGGCGTATTCGCGGCGGGAGAGCGGATTCCGTCCGTGCGGCAGGCGAGCCAGCAGCATGGCGTGAGCATCAAGACGGTGCTGCATGCGTATGCGTTGCTGGAAAGCCGGGGCATCGTCGAAACGCGTCCGCAGTCCGGTTATTTCGTGCGCGAAGCGGCGCTGAATGCGTTCCGGCCCGAAACGCGGCGCGCGGACAGCAAAGCCGCGCCGCCTGTCGCGCCGGTTGCCGCCGAAGTCGACGTGAGCCGTCTCGTGCTTTCCACGCTGCGCAGCATCCGCGCGCACGACGCCGTGCCGTTCGGCTCGCCATATCCCGACCCGTCGCTGTTTCCGTGGCGGCGCATCAATCAGTATGCGAACGCGATTGCGCGCCGTCAGGCGAGCTGGAATCTGATCGACGATCTGCCGCCCGGCAACCCCGAACTGATCCGGCAGATTGCGCGCCGTTATGCCGAGAACGGCATGCCCGTCGATCCCGGCGAGATCGTCATCACGCTCGGCGCCACCGAGGCAATCAACCTCAGCCTGCAGGCGATCGCCAAACCGGGCGACACGGTGGCCGTCGAATCGCCGACTTACTACGCGATGCTGCACGCCATCGAGCGGATGGGCATGCGCGCGATCGAGGTGGCGACGCATCCCGTCGACGGCATCGACATCGACGCGCTCGCGCAGGTGATCGCGAGACAGAAGATCGCCGCCTGCATGGTGATGCCGAACTTCCAGAATCCGCTCGGTTTTCAGATGCCGGACGCGCGCAAGCGGCAACTCGTCGAACTGCTCGCCGCGCACCAGATTCCGGTCATCGAAAACGATGTGTATCAGGAGCTGTATTTCGGCGAGTCGCGGCCGTCCACATTGAAGAGCTTCGACACGCAGGGGCTCGTGCTGCATTGCGCGTCGTTCTCTAAAAGCCTGACGGCGTCGTACCGGATAGGCTGGGCGCTGCCGGGCCGTTATCGCGCGCAGGTCGAGAAGCTCAAGTTTCTGAATACGCTGACGACGCCTTCGGTGCCGCAGGTCGCCGTCGCCGATTATTTGCGGCAGGACGGCTACGACCGGCATCTGCGTCACGTTCGCAAGGTTTATCGGCAGCAGGCGAGCATCATGAGCGCGATGGTGCAGCGGTTCTTTCCGGCGGGCACGCGCATCTCCGCGCCGCAGGGCGGCTATGTGCTGTGGGTGGAGTTGCCCGAGCGCGTCGATTCGATGAAGCTGTATCGGGCGGCGCTCGCGCGCGGCATCACGGTCGGGCCCGGCATGATGTTTTCGACGCGCAACGATTTTCGCCATTTCATCCGGCTCAACTACAGCTATCCGTGGACGGCTGACAGCGAGGCGGCGTTAAAGACACTCGGCGAACTGATCACGCAGATGACGTGAAGCGCCGGCATCGCTCGCACGAAAAGCAAGGCGGCCGGCGGATAAAACACAAGGAGACATGAATGGACGAAGAGGGAATCGATCCGGTGCTGCTCGCCGTGCTCGCGCAGCTTTGGCGCGCGCAAAGTGAACGGCCCGCGCGGCAGACGCCGGGCGGCTCGTGGTCGCTCGCGAGGCTGTCGAAGCAGGCAAACGTGCCGATGAGCGCGCTGCGGCGGCAGTTGACGGCGCTCGTTGACAGCGGCCTCGTGGAGACGATGTTCGATGAGGAGGGCGCCGGCACTGCGCGTCTTACGGAGACCGGCCGCGAGTTGTGCGCGGAGCTGTTCGGCGAGAGCGGAGCGGCGGAAGATGCCGCGCCTGATCCAGACACGCCGCCGAGCCTTCACTGAAGCGACGCACGGCGCAGCGCGTGACTACGTTCGTCCCAACATCGCGACGCCGCAGAACCAGTCGCCGCCATGCGGCGTCTGGTGGTTCCACTGGCTGCCGTTCTGCTTGATGACGCTCGCGCACTGCTCGCCGATCACGATGCCGGGATGCGCGGCCGTGCATTGAAGCATCGTGGGATCGACGCTCGAAGCACCCATCCGCACGCCCGCAATCACCTGCTCCAACTCGCCGATACGCGCCGCGTACCACGTCCCCAAACACGCGGCGTCGCGGCAATTCGCCTCGCGCCACGCCCACTTGCTGTCGCTGTCGGCGATGAAGCCGCGCCGGTCGCTCACCGTGCGCCGCGCTTTCCAGTAGAGTCGGCCCAACGTATCGTCGAGGCGCGACAGCGCGGGATCGTTGCAGATGATCTTTTCGGCGAGCGAGCGTCCCTTGCTGCAATCGAAGCTCGCGGCTTGAGCGGACGGATGCGCGATCAGCAGCGCGGCGATCAGAAGAGGGCGGACGATTTTCATGACGGTTCACGCGATGCAGGGTTTCTCATGCAACGGATGATCGTCCGATCGCGCGTCATGCGGACGCCGGAAAAAGCAGCGGTTAGCGCAAGTGATTACCAGATATTGCCTTGCGCGACGCGTGCGGCGCCGCGATAGTGGAAGGCACGGCAAATCGAAGCGCCGCCTGCGGGAATCCTGTGCATTCGACGGGTATACCCTGGTGCGCTGCTTACACAATCTTGCCGATGTTGGGTAGGGGGGCGCATATATGAACCGCGAAGCGACATCACGCATGGAGGCAGGAGCGACGCCCGATAGTTGCCGATACCGGCCGGATCTGGCCGAAGAGGTGCTGGCGTCGGAGCGCAGCGTATTGCGGCTCATCACCCGCAATACGCCGTTGCCGGAATTACTGGACGAGGTGTGTCACCGCGCGGAAGCGCTGCTCGGTTCGGGCGCGGCATGCTCGATCCTGTTGCTCGACGAAGACGGCCTGCATGTGCGCATGGGCGGCGCGCCGTCGCTGCCCGCGCACTTCAGCGCGGCAATCGACGGTGTGGCGATCGGCCCGTGCGCGGGCTCGTGCGGCACGGCCATGTACGAGCGGCGGCTCGTGGTCGTCGAGGACATCGAGACGGACCCGCTGTGGGCGGACTTCCGCGCGCTCGCGTTGCCGCTCGGCCTGCGCGCGTGCTGGTCGGTGCCGTTCGAAAACGACGCGGGCGCCGTGCTCGGCGCGTTCGCCGTCTATCATCGCGAGCCGCGCCGGCCGACCGCTCAGGAAGAGACGATGCTGCGCGACATCGGCCGCAGCGTCGGGCTCGCCGTGCATCAGGACGCGATGGCGCAACGTCTCGCGAACAGCGAGGAGCATCATCGGCTCGTCGTCGATCATCTGATCGAAGGCATCGTCGTGCAGTCGCGCGAAGGCGTCGTGCTCGCCTGCAATCCGAGCGCGCAGCGCATGCTGCGCACCGGGCCGCAAATCGTCGGGCGCAGCATTCGCACGGTGATGGTGCGCGGCTTTCACGAGGACGGCTCGCCCGTGAAGGAAGATGAGCGGCCCACCAGCCAGGTGCTCGCGACCGGCAAGCCGATGCTCGGCGTCACGCTCGCCGTCGAACTGGTGAGCGGCGAAGTCATCTGGATCACCGAAAACGTGGTGCCGATCCTGAAGCCGGGCCAAAGCAAGCCCGACTCCGTGCTGATTTCCTTCACCGATATTGGCCCCGTGCGCGAGGCGCAGCGCCAGCTCAAATTCCTCGCGACCCGCGATTCGCTCACCGGCCTCTACAACCGCGCGTATCTGACCGAGCGGATGAACAGCCTGTTCGCGCCTGGTGCGCCGAACGGCAGCGGCGAATTCGCGAACGTCGCGGTGCTGTTCGTCGATCTCGACGGTTTCAAGAAGGTCAACGACACGGCCGGTCACGAGGCCGGCGACGCGTTGCTGAAGAGCGTCGCGCAGCGGCTCGCCGGCTGCGTCGGCCCCGACGACACGCTCGCGCGCGTGGGCGGCGACGAGTTCGTGATCGTGGTCGGCGCGAGCGATTGCAGCGACCGGCTGATCGCGCTCGCCCGTCATATCCTCGACGAAATCGCGGTGCCGTTCGCGGTGGCGGACAACGAGTACTACCTGGGCGCGTCGATTGGCATCAGCCGCTTTCCCGAAGACGGCCAGGATGCGCCGACGCTGATGCGCAACGCCGACTCGGCCATGTATCACGCGAAGCAGCGCGGCCGCAACAATTTCCAGTTCTTCACCGCCGAGCTCAATCAGCAACTGCAGCGCCGCTTTGTGATCGAGCAGTCGCTGCGGCGCGCGCTCGCCGGCGGCGAACTGAGCCTCGTGTATCAGCCGATCGTCGATAGCCACGCGGGCCGCACCATCGGCGCCGAGGCGCTCCTGCGCTGGTACAACAGCGAGCTCGGCAACGTGTCGCCTGCCGAGTTCATTCCAGTCGCGGAAGACGCGGGCCTGATCGCCGAGATCGGCGAATGGGTGCTCGCGCACGCGTGCGAGCAGGCCGCGCGCTGGCGGCGCACGCTCGCGCCCGACCTGATCGTCGCGGTGAACCTGTCGCCGCGCCAGTTCAACGACGGCCTCGTCGAGCGGATCAGGCGCTGTCTCGACCAGTCCGGGCTCGACCCGGCGGCGCTCGAACTCGAAATCACCGAGCGGCTTCTGATGAGCGACAGCGACACCGTGCTGCCGATGTTGCAGACACTGAGCGCGACGGGCGTGCGTATTTCCGTCGACGACTTCGGCACCGGCTATTCGTCGCTGTCGTATCTGAAGCGCTTTCCGCTGCATAACCTGAAGATCGACCGGTCGTTCGTCGCGGGCTTGCCGGATCATCGCGATTCGATCGCGATCACCCAGGCGGTGGTGGCGATGGCGCATTCGCTCGGCATGAACGTCACCGCGGAAGGCGTGGAAACGCCCGAGCAGGCGGCGTTTCTGCGCTCGATCGATTGCGACAAGCAGCAGGGCTATCTGTACAGCCGGCCGGTCGGCGCGAGCGCTTATGCGCGGGCGTTGGCGGATGCGTATGCGGCGACGTGAGAGGTGACAAGCGCGGTGACGTGAGCGGTGACGTGAGCGGTGACATGAGCTGTGACATGAGCGCGGCGGCGACTGGGCGTAAGATGCAACGACCCGCACGCGAGCCGCAAGGAGAGTCGTCATGGCACAGCACTTCGACGCAGTTGTGATCGGCACCGGACAAGGCGGCCCGCCGCTCGCCGTGCGTCTTGCCGAAAGCGGCCGGCGCACGGCGGTCATCGAACGCGCGGCGTTCGGCGGGACGTGCGTGAACGTCGGCTGCACGCCGACCAAGGCTTATGTGGCGAGCGCACGCGCGGCCCACGTCGCGCGCCACGCGGCGCGGCTCGGCGTGCTGGTGAGCGGTTCGGTCAACGTCGATCTGTCGGCGGTGAAGGCGCGCAAGGACAAGATCATCGGGCAGTCGCGCGACGGCGTCGAACAATGGCTGCGCGGCACCGAGAATGTGACGGTCTTCAACGGCCATGCGCGCTTCACGGGCGCGCATACGGTTTCCGTCAGCGGACCGGACGGCGCGCTGCTGCATGAAATCAGCGCCGACGAAATTTTCCTCAATACCGGCACGCGCGCTGTGGTGCCGCGGCTCGAAGGCATCGAGCGAATCCGCTATTACACCAACTCCAGTCTGCTCGAGCTTACCGAGTTGCCGAGCCGGCTCGTGATCGTCGGCGGCAGTTATATCGCGCTCGAATTCGCGCAGGTGTTTCGCCGCTTCGGCAGCGAAGTGATCGTGCTGGTGCGCGGCGAGCGGGTGCTCACGCGTGAGGACGCCGATCTTGCCGAGTCCGTGCAGCAGGTGCTGGCTCGCGAAGGCGTTGAGTTCCGCTTCGGCGTGCAGCCTTCGCGCGTCGAGCCGCATCCGCATCGCGAGAATGAAGTGTGTATCGGCTTCGAGCAGAACGTGCCGGCGCTCGAGGCGTCGCATCTGCTGTTCGCGACCGGCCGCGAACCGAATACCGACGACCTCGGCTTGGCCGCCGCCGGCATCGAGACCGACCGGCACGGCACGATTCCCGTCGACGGCCAACTGCGCACCAACGTGCCGGGCGTGTGGGCGATCGGCGACATCAACGGACGCGGCGCGTTCACGCATACGTCCTACGACGACTACCAGATCGTCGCGGCCAATCTACTCGACGGCGGCGCGCGCACGGTCGACACGCGCATCATGGCGTATGCGGTATTCGTCGATCCGCCGCTTGCGCGCGTCGGGCTTTCCGAGGACGACGTGCGCAAGAGCGGCCGCGACGCGCTGATCGCGACGATGCCGATGTCGCGCGTCGGCCGCGCGCGCGAACGCGGCGAAACCGACGGCTTCATGAAGGTGCTCGTCGATGCGCGCAGCAAGCAGATTCTCGGCGCGGCGATCCACGGCATAGAAGGCGACGAGGCGATCCATACGTTCATCGACATCATGACGGCGGGCGCGCCGTATCCGACCTTGCAATACGCGATGCATATCCATCCGACCATCAGCGAATTGATCCCTACGCTGCTCGACGGTCTGAAGCCTTTGAAATAGCTCGGCTCGAAAGAGGCGGATTGCAAGAGGCCGATCGCAAGACGTGGATCGACAACGCGTTGCGGCATCGCGGATAATCGCGAGCGGCGCGGGCCGTGCGTGCGATGTATGCGCGGTCCGCATTCAGCCTGCATTGGACCCGCATTCAACCCGCATTTAACCCGCATTCACTCGAGGAACCGCCGATGGGCAAGGGACGCGTCGAAGCCTTCAGCGATGGCGTGATCGCCATCATCATCACGATCATGGTGCTGGAAATCAAAGTACCGGACGGCTTCGACCTCGCCGCGCTGCGGCCGCTCCTGCCGGTGTTCTGCGCCTATGTGCTGAGCTTCATTTACGTCGGCATCTACTGGAACAATCATCACCATCTGTTCCATGCCGTGACGAAGGTCAGCGGCGGCGTGCTGTGGGCCAATCTGCATCTGCTGTTCTGGCTGTCGCTGCTGCCCGCGGTCACGCATTGGGTCGGCGAGAACCATCTGGCTTCGTGGCCGACCGCGCTATACGGCGTCGTGCTGTTCATGTCGGCGATCGCCTATTTCATTCTGACGCGCTTGCTCATCCGTCAGCACGGCCTCGACTCGGCGCTTGCGAAGGCGGTCGGCAACGACTTCAAGGGCAGGGTGTCGGTCGCGATCTATCTGGCGGGCATCGTGACGGCGTTCGTTGAGCCGTTGATTTCGGCGGCGCTTTATACGCTCGCTGCTGCGTGGTGGCTCGTGCCGGATCGGCGGATTGAGCACGTGCTGGAAGGTTGAGCGTGCTGGCGCTCAAGCTTGCGCTCGTGCCGGCGTTCCTCGCCGCGCTGACGATGGCGGCGCGCTTGTGGGGGCCGTCGGTGGCGGGCTGGCTCGCGGGCCTGCCGGTCGTCGCCGGACCGATCGTGCTGCTGCTTGCGCTCGCGCGAGGGCCGTCGTTCGCGGCGCAGGCGTCGGTGGCGTCGATTGCGGCGATCGCCGCGTCGGAAGCCTTCAACTTTGCGTATGCGTGGAGTTGCCGCCGTTTCTCGTGGCCGCTTGCGTTGGTCGCGGGCATGAGCGGGTGGTTCGTGGCGGCGATGTTGTTGACGCGACTGCCCGCGTCGCTCGCGTGGGCAGTCGCCGTGGCTTGCGTGGCGGTCGCGGTTTCGCAATGCGGCTTGCCGCGCGCGACGGGGCAGGTGCCGGCCACGCGCGCCGGCTTCGGCGAGCTCGTACTGCGCATGGTCGCGGGCGCGCTGTTGACGCTTGCGGTGACGAGCCTTGCAGCGTCGATGGGCGCGACGTGGAGCGGCTTGCTTTCCGTGTTTCCGTTGCTTGGGATGGTGCTCGCCGTGTCGGCGCAGCGCGAGCATGGACCCGATTTTGTCGCGTTGCTGATGCGCGGCATGGTGGTCGGGCGCGGCTCGTTCGCCGCATTCTTCGCTGTGACCGCGGTGCTGCTGCCGCGCTATGGCGTGTGGTTGAGCTTCGCGTGTGCGTCGGCGGTGTGCATCGTCGTGCACGGCGCGACGCGGCGCATGCTGGATGCGAGGCGGCCCGCGCAAGAGGTGTCGCGTGAAGCTTCGTTGCGGCAGCCAGTGGATTGATTGCGCGGGCGCTGGCGCTGGCGAGTCGCCGTCTGCGCGCGCATCGTTTGCGGTTTGCGAACAAGCCCGAGCTTCACGGATACTGTTGTCATGACTTCAGCCACACCCCATCCGCCGCCAGCCCGCATCGGGCTCATCTCCGACACGCATAACCTCGTGCGGCCCGAAGCGCTCGCGTATCTCGCGGGTTGCGACGCGATCATCCACGCGGGCGACATCTGCAACGAAGCGGTGCTTGACGCGCTCGCGCAAATCGCACCGCTCACCGTGGTGCGCGGCAATAACGACGTAGGCGAGTGGGCCGCATCGCTGCCGACGCATGCGACGCTCGCCGTGCAGCAGGTCACGATCCTCGTCGTGCACGATATCGCCGACGTGCCGGCCGATCCGCGTAAAGAAGGTATCGGCGTGGTGGTGACCGGACACTCTCACAAGCCGTCGATCAGCGAGCGCGACGGCGTGCTGTTCGTCAATCCCGGCAGCGCAGGCCCGCGGCGCTTCAGGCTGCCGGTTTCGGCCGGCATCCTCACGATCGAAGGCGCGCGGGCCGAGGCACGCGTCGATCCGCTGCTGAAATGAAAACGGGCCGGCAAAATGCCGGCCCGTCCTGTACTACTTGCACTACTTGCGATGCTCTCAACAAGCGCCGCAGTTCGCCCTTAAATCACGCACGCGCCGTAGCGGTCGCGGCGTAGCCTTCGTCCATCTCTTCCGCTTCGCGTTCGCCGCGCAGCACGGCGTGCGCTTCCGCGCGCGTCGCCACGCACGGGCCCGAGCCGAGCAGCGGCTTGCGTGCCGTTTCGCGCAGCGCGACAACCGACACGATGCCGATCAGCGACGCGCCCATCAGGTAGTACGCGGGCATCATCAGATTGCCGGTGCGGTCGACGAGCCATGCGGTCACGAGCGGCGTCGTACCGCCGAACAGCGACACCGAAACATTGAAGCCGATGGCGAGCGCGCCATAACGGATCTTCGTCGGGAACAGCGCCGGCAGCGCCGACGGCATCACGCCCGTAAAGCACGACAGCAGCACGCCGAGAATCATCAGCCCGCTGAACACCGGCAGCAGCGTGCCCATGCGGATCAGCAGCAGCGCCGGAATCGACAGCGCGAAGAGACCCACGCAGCCGAACAGCATCACCGGCTTGCGGCCGATCGCATCCGACAGACGGCCGGCTGCGAGCGTCGCCGGCATCATCAGCACCATCACGAGCAGCACGATGAAGAGACCGTGCGACTCGTTGAAGTGCAGCGTGGCCGACAGATAGCTCGGCAGATACGAGAGCGCCATGTAGTCGGTGACGTTGAAGATCAGCACGAGGCCGACGCACAACAGCAGCGGCTTCCATTGCTGCACGAGCAGATTGCCCAGCGACTGCTTCGGCAGCGCCTTGTCTTCGGCTTCGCGTTGCTCGGCCTGCTTCTTGAACGCGGGCGTTTCCTCGAGCTTCATGCGGATGTAAAGACCCACGAGCCCGAGCGGACCGGCGATCAGGAACGGCACACGCCAGCCCCACGACAGCAGCGCCTCGTTCGACAGCGTAGCCGTCAGAACGGCGACCGTGCCCGCGCCGAGCACGTAGCCGATCAGCGTGCCGAACTCGAGGAAGCTGCCCATGAAGCCGCGGCGCTTGTCCGTCGAAAATTCGGCGATGAAGGTCGCTGCGCCGCCGTATTCGCCGCCCGTCGAAAAGCCTTGCACGAGACGCGCGACGAGCAGCAAGGCCGGCGCGAGAATGCCGATCGACCCGTAGCTCGGAATCAGCCCGATCGCGAAGGTGCCGAGCGCCATCATGATCATGGTCATTGCCAACACGCGTTGACGGCCGATGCGGTCGCCGAGCGGACCGAACACCATGCCGCCGACGGGCCGCACGAGGAACGCCGCGGCGAACGTGCCGAAGGTCGCGATCAACTGGGCGGACGGGCTCGACGACGGGAAGAACACTTTGCCGAGCGTCACAGCGATGTAGCTGTAGACGCCGAAATCGAACCATTCCATTGCGTTGCCGAGCGCCATGGCGCCGACGGCACGCTTGAGGAGAGACTTGTCGACGACGGTGATGTCGTCGAGAGAGAGGCGTTGTTCTTGTTTGTGGTGTCGCCAGAAGCCGTTGCTGGAAGCGGTCAAGGTAAAAACTCCGATGACTGCGACGAAACTCATGATGCGTTCCGCCACGGTTGCTGGAAAGTGCAGTTTCGCAAACGGGGCAAGGCCTCTTCGCCGCGACGGCGAAAGAGCGGGCGCGCGTAAAAAGAAACGCGACGCGCAGCCAGGGCCGCAAAAGCAGCAAACGCCCGTGCCTCGCGAGCCTGGTCGCGAAAAAACACTCGTCTAGATTGTGCTGACTATTGCGCCTGCCTGGCCGTGAAGGGGGCAAGCGCATGAGGACGCGGGTGGCTGAAGCCGGACCGCACGCCACTGGAAGGCTTGAAACGAAAAAGGCCGGTGCTTTATTCGCCGCCTGGTTTGCCTCTGGGGATGACCTCAGGACAGCTTCAGGGCAATGTCAAACGACGATACGACCGACAAGCCTTCTTGTATAAAAACTGTTCCATCGCGATGGACACGCGCAGTGCAAGCACTTGGTGTCGCAAGGTCAGAGAACGCGAATGAAGGTGAATTGCTGTTGGAACGATGCACATGTTAGCACGATGACAGAGGATCGTGCAAACCCGGTTTTGGCCGGGAGCCTTGGCGCAGGCGCGCAATCCCTTGCCCGGTGGGGGATTCCGGCGATCGCAGCGGTCTCCAGAAGGGGCTTAAAACGGTTCGAAAATGTACCGTTTGGGGAGTTTTGGGGGTGGCGCGCCGATGGTTTCGGCGCGAGTTCCAATGCGAAAAAAATCCGCGCACGATGGCGCGGATTTCGTCGCTGCGGTTACCGCTGCGAGAGGACCCTGATGCTGATAGAGAAACTCAGCGCTCAGCGTTCACCCGCGCTCAACCCGCGTTCACTCGCTCGCCGGCGGCACATAACCCTGCGCTGTATCCGCGCCTTCGCCGAAGAAGAACTTTTCGGTCTGCTTCATCAGATACTGGCGCGCGCGCGGATCGGCCATATTCAGACGATTCTCGTTGATCAGCATGGTTTGCTGCTTCAACCAGGCTTGCCACGCCTCCTTCGAAATGCTTTCGTAGATCCGCTTGCCGAGTTCGCCCGGCAGCGGCGGGAAATCGAGGCCTTCGGCTTCCTTGCCGAGCTTCGCGCATTGAACCATACGAGTCATGCTGTGCTTCTCCTGTGTCGACGGGAGTCGGGTGCTTGAGCCCTTACTCCGGTCCCATGAAAAAGGGGTTAGTGAATTCGATTGAACGGGCAGTCGCTGCTGGCGACCGCTCAGAGCTGTTTCATCAGCACGAGCGATTTGCGCTGCCAGTTGTACAGCCGGCGACGGTCTTCGGGCAGGTCGTCGACCGTGACCTTGACGAAGCCGCGCTTGAGGAACCAGTGTTCGGTGCGCGTGGTGAGCACGAAGATGCGCGTGAGGCCACGGGCACGCGCGCGCTGCTCGATACGCTTGAGCAGGCGCTCGCCGTCGCCGGTGCCTTGCGCTTCGGGCGCGACCGTCAGACACGCCATTTCGCCGATGCGTTCGTGCGTGTACGGATACAGCGCCGCGCAGCCGAACAGCACGCCATCGTGCTCGATGACCGAGAAATGGTCGATGTCGCGTTCGATCTGATGCCGCCCGCGCCGCACCAGCGTGCCGTCCGATTCGAGCGGCTCGATCAGCGCAAGAATGCCGCCGACGTCGTCCGGTGTCGCTTCGCGCAGGCTTTCGAGATTCTCGTACGAGATCATTGTGCCGACGCCGTCGTGCAGGAACAGTTCGAGCAGCAGGCTGCCGTCGAGCGCGTAAGGGATGATGTGCGCCCGCGCCACGCCGCCGCGGCATGCACGGATCGAGTGCTTCAGATAGAAGCCCGCGTCGCCGGTGACTTCGCCGCTTTCGTGCAGCTTGTAGGCGTCGTCGAGCGACAGTTCGCGGATCAGTTCGGTGCCGTCTTCGCCTGCCTGCATGAGGCCGGGCGTTTCGGTGAGGAACACGATCTTGTCCGCGCGCAACGCGATGGCCGCCGCGGAGGCGACGTCTTCCATGGCGAGATTGAAGGCCTCGCCGGTCGGCGAAAAACCGAGCGGCGACAGCAGCACGAGCTTGCGGCTCGCGAGCGAATGACGGATCGAATCGGCGTCGATCTTGCGCACCACGCCGGTGTGCGCGAAGTCCACGCCGTCCAGAATGCCGACCGGCCGCGCGGTCACGAAGTTGCCCGACACGACGCTGATGTGCGCATGCGCCATCGGCGTATTCGGCAAGCCCTGGCTGATGGCCGCCTCGATGTCCAGGCGCACTTCGCCGGCCGCTTCTTTCGCGGATTCGAGCGCGCGCGCGTCGGTAATGCGCATGCCGTGCGAAAACTCCGACTCGACGCCGTGCAGGCTCATCTGCTCCTCGACTTGCGGACGCGAGCCGTGCACCAGAACGATCTGGATGCCCATCGCCTGCAATAGCGCGATGTCCGACACGAGCGCATTCAGGAGCCCCTGATGCACCACTTCGCCGCCGAAACCGACGACGAACGTCTTGTTCCGGAACGCGTGGATATAAGGGGCGACTGAGCGCATCCAGTCGACGAATTGCGCGTGCTGTGCAAGCTGTTCCGTTGCTCCGTCGGGGGCCGGAACGCTCGCGGGCGCGGGGACGAGGTCGGTTTGGGAATTCATGCCCGGGATTATAATGCGCCCCCATGTCGAATGTACCCAAAAGTCCCGCCGCGGCGAACGAGAATGCGGCGCCGGCCGCCGATCAAACGAAGGCCGGCGACGCCAAGCGCCGCGCCGACCAGGACGCGAACCGCGGCAAGCCGGACGTGCCCCGCAAGGCGCGCGAGCCGCGTAGTGCCGTGTCTGGCGCTGAGGCGTCCGCGAAGGAAAAAAGTCGCGCCGAGCAAGCGGAGCATGCTGAGTCTCGCGGATCGCGAGGGTCTGGCGAAGCAGGCGAGCCGCGTGAAGCACGTGAACCGCGTGCGCCACGCCAGCCGCAAGAATCGCGTGGGCCGCGTCCGCCACGTGAGCCGCAGCAGCAGCGCGCGCCACGTCAGCCGCAGGAAGCCCGTCCGCCGCGGCCGCCACGCGAGCCGCGTGTTGTCCAGCCGAACCCGATTCCGCCGATCACCTTCCCCGAAGCGCTGCCGGTATCCGCCCGCCGCGATGAAATCGCGAAGGCCATCGCCGAAAACCAGGTGGTGATCGTGTCCGGCGAGACCGGGTCGGGCAAGACCACGCAGTTGCCGAAAATCTGCCTCGCGCTCGGGCGCGGTCTCGGCGCGGGCGGCGCCGGCCTGATCGGCCACACGCAGCCGCGCCGCATCGCCGCTTCGGCGACGGGCCGGCGCATCGCCGAGGAACTCGGCACGCCGTTCGGCGAAGTGGTCGGCTACAAGGTGCGCTTCACCGACAATCTGTCGCCGGGTGCATCCGTCAAGCTGATGACGGACGGCATTCTGCTCGCCGAGACGCAGACCGATCCGCTGCTGAAGGCGTACGACACGCTGATCATCGACGAGGCGCATGAGCGCAGCCTGAACATCGATTTCCTGCTCGGCTACCTGAAGGAAATCCTGGCGAAGCGTGCCGATCTGAAGCTGATCGTGACGTCGGCGACGATCGACGCCGACCGCTTTGCGCGCCACTTCGGCAGCGAAGAGAAACCCGCGCCGGTGATCGAAGTGAGCGGGCGGCTGTATCCGGTCGAAGTGCGCTACCGTCCGGTCGCGGAAGAAAGCCCGGCGATCAAGGCGGCGCAGGGCACGTCGGGCTCGTCGGGTACGTCTGGCGCGTCGCGCGGCGACCGGCCGAAAAGCCCGCGCGAATCCGGCAAGGAGCGCGACCGCGATCTGATGGAAGCGATCGTCGACGCCGTCGACGAACTGTGCCGCGAAGGCCCCGGCGACGTGCTCGTCTTCCTGCCGGGCGAGCGCGAAATTCGCGACGCCGCCGAGGCGCTGCGCAAGCACCATCCGCCGCATACGGAAATCCTGCCGCTGTTCGCGCGCCTTTCCGCCGCCGAGCAGGAGCGCGTGTTCCGCACCTCGAACGCGCGCCGCATCGTGCTCGCGACGAACGTCGCGGAAACCTCGCTGACGGTGCCGGGCATTCGCTACGTGGTCGACACGGGCCTCGCGCGCGTGAAGCGTTATTCGTATCGGAACAAGGTCGAGCAGTTGCAGGTCGAGGCGATCTCGCAGGCCGCCGCGAATCAGCGGGCGGGGCGTTGCGGGCGGGTGGCCGACGGCATCTGCATTCGTCTTTACGACGAGAGCGATTATCAGAGCCGCGTGCGCTTTACCGATCCGGAGATTTTGCGCTCGTCGCTGGCGTCGGTGATTCTGCGCATGAAGTCGCTGCATCTGACCGCGATCGAGACGTTTCCGTTTATCGAACCGCCGCCTGGCCGCGCGATCGCCGACGGCTATCAACTGCTGAACGAACTCGGCGCCGTCGACGACGACAATCAGCTCACGCCGCTCGGCCGCGAACTCGCGCGTCTGCCGCTGGACCCGCGCGTCGGCCGGATGATTCTCGCCGCGCGCGATCAGCAGTCGCTCAAGGAAGTGCTGATCATTGCGAGCGCGTTGTCGGTGCAGGACCCGCGCGACCGTCCGATCGAGGCGCAGGAGCAGGCCGACCAGGCGCATCGCCGTTTTGCCGACGAGCGCTCGGAATTCCTGCAGTGGCTGAAAATCTGGAACTGGTTCGACGAAGCCATCGCGCACAAGAAGTCGAACAAGCAGTTGCACGAGGAATGCCGGAAGAACTTTCTGTCGCAATTGCGTCTGCGGGAATGGCGCGACGTGCATTCGCAATTGCTGACGGTCGTGCGCGAACACGGCTGGCGTCTGAACGAAGCCGAGGCGACGTTCGAGCAGATCCATCTTGCGCTGTTGACGGGTCTGCTCGGCAACATCGGTCTGAAAGCCGACGACGAGCCGTATTACCTCGGCGCGCGCGGCATCAAGTTTTATCTGTGGCCGGGCTCGGCGCTCGTGAAGAAGGCGGGCAAGTGGGTGATGGCCGCGGAACTGGTCGAGACGAGCCGTCTGTACGCGCGCTGCATCGCGAGGATCGAGCCTGAGTGGATCGAGAAAATCGGCGCGCATCTGCTGAAGAAATCGCTGTCCGAGCCGCATTGGGAGAAGCGCGCGGCGCAGGTGTCGGCGTTCGAGCGCGCGGTTTTGTATGGGCTGCCGATCTATCACCGGCGCCGCGTGAGCTTCGGCAAGCAGGACCCGGCGCGGGCGCGCGAGCTGTTTATCCGCGGCGCGCTTGTCGAAGGCGAATTCGACACGAAGCTCGGATTTTTCGCGCACAACCGTAAGCTGCTCGCCGACATCGAACAACTGGAACACAAGTCGCGTCGCCAGGACGTGCTCGTCGACGATGAGCTGATTTTCGCGTTCTACGATCAGGCGCTGCCGAAGGGCATTTACACCGGCGCGGCGTTCGAGCGCTGGTATCGCGACGAGGTGAAAAAGAGCGGCCAGGCGGAGGACAAACTGCGCCTGCTGTATCTGTCGCGCGACGATCTGATGCGCCACGAAGCCGCGGGCGTGACGACCGATCTGTTCCCGAAACGGATGACGATGTCGGGCGTCGACATGGCGCTCAGCTATCACTTCGAGCCGGGTTCGCCGCGCGACGGCGTCACGCTCGCCGTGCCGCTTTTCGCGCTGAATCAGGTCGACGCGCGGCGCTGCGAGTGGCTCGTGCCCGGCATGCTGAAGGAGAAGACGCATCTTCTGCTGAAGTCATTGCCGCAGAAGTTGCGGCGCCACTGCGTGCCGCTGCCGGAATACGCGGCCGGTTTCGTCGACCGGCATGCCGCGCCGCGTTTTGCCGCAGGCGGCTTGCTCGAAGCGCTGATCGCCGATGTACGCGAGCAAAAGCAGGTCGCGCTGAAGCAGGCGGATTTCAAGCTCGAAACCTTGCCGCCGCATCTGTTCATGAACTTCAAGGTTATCGACGAACACGGGCGGCAACTCGCGATGGGCCGCAACCTGTCGCAGTTGCGCGCGGAACTCGGCGGGCAGGCGCAGCAGCATTTCCAGAAGATTGCGTCGAGTGCGGCGGGCGCAGCGCTCGCAGACGCTGCGGGCACGCGCGGCCAGGCGGCGGCACCTGCACCGGCCGGTGCGGCGTCGCGCAGCAAGGGCGCAGCGCCGCCGGGGCCGCAGACTGCGACGCAAGGCGCCGGCGGCACCGCGTTGTACGAAAACCTGACGACGTGGAATTTCGGCAAGCTGCCCGAGTTGCTCGAAATTCGCCGCGGCGGACAGACGCTTTTCGGTTATCCGGCTTTAGTGGATCGCGGCACGCATTGTGATGTCGAAGTGTTCGATTCCCCCGATGAGGCGGCGCGGATTCATCGCGCGGGTCTGCGTCGGCTATTCGCTTTGCAGTTGAAGGAACCGATCAAGTATCTCGAGAAAAATCTGCCGGGCTTGCGCGAAATGGCGATGCAGTTCATGACGCGCGGCACGCAGGAAGAGTTGCGCGATCAGTTGATCGACACCGCGCTCGATCGTGCGTGCCTGCAAGATCCGTTGCCGGACGACGACGTCAGCTTCCATACGCGCCGCGATGAAGGGCGCAGCCGGCTCACGTTGCTGGCTCAGGAGATTGCGCGGCTGGTCGGGCAGATTCTCGGCGAATACGCGAGCGTGCTGAAAAAGCTCGTGCAGGCGAAGTCGTTCACGGCGGCGTACGCCGATATCCAGCATCAACTGGACGCGCTAATCGGCAAGCGGTTCGTGGTGGATACGCCGTATTCGCAACTGACGCATTTCCCGCGCTATCTGAAGGGTATTGCGCTGCGGATCGACAAGCTGAAAGCGGACCCCGCGCGCGATGCACGGCAGTTCGCCGAATTCCAACCGTTGTTGCAGAACTATCAGCGCGCGGTCGCGCAGCGCGGCGGCGTGCTGGATGCGCGTCTTGCCGAATTCCGCTGGCTGCTGGAGGAATTGCGCGTTTCGCTGTTCGCGCAGGAGTTGCGCACGCCGATGCCTGTGTCGGTCAAGCGGCTTTATAAGGTTTGGGATTCGATGCAGCGGTGAGGTAGGGCGGCGGTTCTTGAGTTTCCGGAGCGCGATGATTTTCCGGGGCGCGAGGTTTGTGCCGTCGTTCGCATGAGCCGTGAGTGGCTGTGAGCAGGCGTCTTCTTGTAGTGCGATAGTGCGATAGTGCGATAGTTTGGCTCGCCACTGCGTTTTTGCCTCGTTCTTATGTGCGGGGCGGGGGCCGCTGCAACGCGAACTCTCTCGCTTTCACGTCTTCTTCGATGCTGAAAAAGGCGCGTGATGCTTTCCTTGTAGGAGCGCATCACGCGCAAACGTGCCCAAGCCGGAGCTGGGCTTGGGGCTACCTGCACACTACGTTTGCTTTACCCGGCGTCGTGGGTGTCGGACGGCCGTGCTCCGGTTCCACGACGCCCGTTTTTCACCAGTGCATGCCTGCACCCAGCGACGCGCCGAACTGCCCGCGCGAGTCCGTACTGCCTTGCAGCTTGTAGACCCACTTGCCGGTCTCGGACAACTGCGACACGCCGATGGCCAGCGCCGACTGGCCGCCATACGTGCCACCGGCCATCGCGACCATGCCGTGGCCAGGCAGCACAGCCTGGGGCAAACCGGCCATTGCCAGCGCCGATGCCGTGCCGCCATACGAATCGCGTCGGGCCGAGCGGATCTGGTCGTCGGTGTAGTTGTGCGCCTCGCCGACCGCGCCGCTCACGCTTTGCTGCAACTGGTTGACGTTGACCGCGTCCGTACCTTGCACGCCGGCTGCGACATTGGTGATCTGCCGCTCCTGACCGCCCGCGCCGACCGATACCGTATTCGCCCGATTGGCGACTGAGCCTTGGCCCAGCGCGACCGAGTTGTCCGCCTTTGCTGCGGCGGCCGCACCGAGTGCCGTCGAGTTGTTGCCGCTCGCGACCGAGTTCGCGCCGATTGCACTCGCGTTGTTGCCGCTTGCCACCGAATTCGCGCCGATTGCGCTCGCGTTCGTGCCAGTGGCCTGTGCGTTGGCGCCGCCTGCGACCGAGTGCACGCCCGATGAAATGGCGCCCTCGGTGTCGCGATTGCCTTCGCCGCTGAAGAACGGGTTCGCCGCATTGACGACGGCGTTGTTGACGGCACCGCTGATCGCTGCATCGAGTTGCCCGACATTCACGGCGTCGGAAGCGGCGATGCCATCGGCCACGTTGTGGATGGTCGTGCCGCCGCTCGCGGACTCGCCGCCGAGCGTGACGCTGCTTTTGTTCACGCTGCCGTCGGCGTTGCGGTCGTACGTCACGGCGCCGTCCAGCTTCGCGGCGGTCGCGGCACCCTGGTCGCTTACGGCTTTCAACTGCGCGACGTTGACGGCGTCGGTGTCGGCGCTGCCGGCCGCGACGTTGGCGATCTGACGTTCGTTGCCCGCAGAGCCAACGGAGACGGTGTTGGCGCGATCGGCGAGCGAGCCCTGGCCCAATGCGACCGAGTTCGGTGCGAGCGCGCGTGCCTGATAACCGATGGCCGTGGCGTTGTCGCTTGCCGCGTTTGCCTGGTAGCCGAGGGCAGTGGAGCCGTCGTTGGTCGCGCTGGCGAAGCCGCCCACGGCGGTACTGAATTTACCTTGAGCCTGGGCGCTCGTGCCGGCGGCGAAGCTTGCTTCGCCGGTTGCCAGCGCGGAGCTGCCGATCGCGACAGCGTTCGCGCCGGTAGCCGAGGCGTCGTCTGTGCCGTCGTTGGCGCCGTTCGCCTTGAAGTAGCGCGAGGCGTTCGTACTGACGGCTTGCAACTGGCTCACGTTGACGGCGTCGGTTGCCTCGGTTCCGGCGGCGACGTTGGTGACCTGGCGTTCGTTGCCGGCAGACCCAACGGACACGGTGTTGGCGCGATCGGCGAGCGAGCCTTGGCCGAGTGCCACCGAGTTCGTCGCGAGTGCGCTTGCCTGATAACCGACGGCCGTGGCGTTGTCGCTTGCCGCGTTCGCCTGGTAGCCGAGGGCAGTGGAGCCGTCGTTGGTCGCGCTGGCGAACCCGCCGACGGCGGTACTGAATTTGCCTTGAGCCTGGGCGCTCGTGCCGGCGGCGAAGCTTGCTTCGCCGGTTGCCAGCGCGGAGCTGCCGATCGCGACAGCGTTCGCGCCGGTAGCCGAGGCGTCGTCTAAGCCATCGTTAAGGCCGTTGCCGTTGGCCTTGAAGTAGCGTGAGGCGCTTGCAGTGGCTGCCTGCAACTGGCTGACGTTGACTGCATCGGTAGCGTCCGCACCAGCCGCGACGTGCGTCAGGCGGCGCTCGTTATCTTGAGAGCCAACCGATACCTCGCCTTTTGCACTCATACCGGCGATCGTTGCCGGATCGGCGCCTGTGGGGACATAGCCGAGCTTCGTGAGATCCGCGCCCGTCGTTGACTGAGCTCCCAGCGCAACGCTGTTGTCGGTCGAAGCAGTAGCGCCATAGCCAATCGCAACCGAATTCAAGCCCGTTGTCGAGGCCGCATAGCCGAGGGCTGTCGAGTTATCGCCTGCTGCGATTGCTGACGGACCGCCGGCAAACGCGTTGTTGCTTGACGCGGTCGCTGCGTAGCCGAGCGCAACCGAATTCAGAGCGCTGGTGCTTGCCGCATAGCCCAAGGCCGTGGAGTTGTCGGCCGCTGCGATTGCTGACGGACCACCGGCAAACGCGTTGTTACTGGTCGCCGTCGCTGCATAGCCGAGCGCAACGGAATTCGAGGCGCTCGTGCTTGCCGCATAGCCGAGGGCCGTCGAGTTATCGCCCGCTGCCGCTGCCGAAGCACCGCCAGCAAACGTGTTGTTGCTTGACGCAGTCGCTGCATAGCCAAGTGCAACAGAATTCAAGGCGCTGGTGCTTGCGGCATAGCCCAAGGCCGTGGAGTTGTCGCCCGCTGCGATTGCTGACGGACCGCCGGCAAACGCGTTGTTACTGGTCGCCGTGGCTGCATAGCCGAGCGCAACGGAATTCGAGGCGCTCGTGCTTGCCGCATAGCCGAGGGCCGTCGAGTTATCGCCGGTAGCCATTGCCGAGGCGCCGGCAGCAAACGCGTTGTTGCTTGACGCAGTCGCTGCATAGCCAAGTGCAACAGAATTCAAGGCGCTGGTGCTTGCGGCATAGCCCAAGGCCGTGGAGTTATCCCCCGCTGCGTTTGCTGCCGGTCCGCCGGCAAACGCGTTGTTACTGGACGCGGTCGCTGCATACCCAAGCGCAACCGAATTCGAAGCGCTCGTGCTTGCTGCATAACCGAGCGCAACGGAATTCGATGCGCTGGTGCTTGCCGCATAGCCGAGTGCCGTGGAGTTATCTCCCGCTGCGATTGCTGAGGCACCGCCTGCAAACGTGTTGTTTTTCGACGCAGTCGCTGCATAACCGAGCGCAACCGAATTCAATGCGCTGCTGCTTGCCGCATAGCCAAGCGCCGTTGAGTTATCTCCCGCTGCGATTGCTGACGCACCGCCTGCAAACGCGTTGTTTTTCGACGCCGCGGCTGCATAACCGAGCGCAACCGAATTGAGCGCGCTGGTGCTTGCCGCGTAGCCGAGGGCCGTGGAGCTATCGCCCCCAGCCGTTGCTAACGGACCGCCGGCGAACGCATTGTTCCCAGACGCCCTGGCAGCCACGCCCAGCGCGACAGCGCCGGCCATCCCAGCGGTTGCGCCGTAGCCAACCGCGGTCGACACTGTCGCATTTGCCTGCGCAGCGCTGCCTAGAGCGGTACTGCCATCTTTGTCCGCGACGGCTCCAGTACCGGCTGCAACCGAGTCCCTGCCGTTGGCTTGCGAATAAAACCCGGTCGCCACCGAGCGCACACCTGCAGCCACTGAAGCCGTTCCTACGGCCGTGGAGCCGTCGCCGGATGCCGTGGCGACAAGGCCCATCGCGGTCGAGAGGTCGCCGCTTGCCATAGCGCCCATGCCGAGAGCCATGGAGTTCCCGCCAGAAGCGATTGCATTTGCACCCACGGCAATAGCATTGACCTGCAAGGCTTTCGCATTTACACCAACTGCGACCGAGCCGTCTCCCGCTGCATTAGCGCCAACTCCCGCCTCAATCGCATTGACGCCCGTCGCCGCCATTACATTCGCCGCACCCAACACCGCAGCCGCGGCCAGCACTGCCTGCACGACGACTTTCCTGCGCGACGAACCGCGCTTCGTCTTCGCCTTCGACGTCTCGGGCGCCGCTACCCACGTTGCCGTCGTTTCACACCAGATTGATTGATAGCTTTTATTCACTTGGAAAAACTCCGCGCTGTTGTTTCGTGGACGGAGTGGGCGCGATAATCGGAAATGGGTCTCATCGCCCATTATGAGGCGTACAAAAGCCGGCTATGGATAGCAGGATTTATATTGGTTGCCGTTCATCAAGGTCGCTATTTTCAGTTGATTATCACGACCGATCATCTGCGCTCACTCTTGCGTCCTTTGGAATGGCTTGGACGATGAGCCTGCGGGATTCTCCGGCTGTGCGTGATCGGCGCAAATAAGCAAAATCCGAATTACGCGGGAATTAATTTTCACGCTCTTAGTTTGCGTCTTTATCTCGCTGGATATTTAATCGACAACGAGATATTTCTCTATCGGTATTAAATTGTTTCCTGATTATTGAGCGTATTCTCACGACAACATTTTCTAGTTAGGACGACACCTTTCGATCTTGCAGATCATGTTTATCGGCGATGCGCTTCGGGTGCGCTCATCCGGCCCTCGATTTTCCCCGCTCTGCAACCCCGATCTGCGTCAACCGCAGGCCACGGCAAACGTTCTACAATGACGGTCGTTCTCCGAAGTGAGTTTTCATGCGTAAATTTTTTCTTCCTGGCGTGACAGCCACGTTCGCCGCAGGCTTCGCTCTCGCCGCCGCGGCAGGCTTTTTTTCTCCCGCAGCCCGCGCCAACAACGTGATCGTGCTGAATTCCGCCGAAGCCACGCTGAGCCTCATCGACGAGACCACCCGCCAGGTAATCGGCACCGTGCCCACGGGCAAGGAACCGCATCATCTGATGGTGACGCCGGATAATTCCTCGCTGATCGTCGCCAATTCGGTGTCGAACAATCTGATGTTCGTCGACCCGAAGACAGGGCAGGTCCAGCGCTGGGTCGAAAATATCGAAGATCCGTATCAGATCGGCTTCTCGCCTGACCGCAAATGGCTCGTCACGACGGGGCTGCGTCTCGACCGTCTCGACATCTATCACTACGACGGTCAGAAGAACCAGATGGCGCTCGCGTCGCGTCTGCCGCTCGCGGTCATGCCGAGCCACATGGCGTTCACGAACGACAGCAAGACGGTCTTCGTCACGCTGCAGGTTTCGGGCGAACTCGCCGCCATCGACCTGGCCACGCAAACGGTCAAGTGGAAGATGAAAGTCGGCAAGGTGCCGGCGGGCCTGTGGATGACGCCGGGCGAAAAGTATCTGCTGGTCGGCATGACCGGCGCGGATTACGTGGCCGTGGTCGACTGGCACACGCAGAAGATCGTCAAGACGATCCACACGGGCAACGGCGCGCACAACTTCCGCTCGCTGGCGGACGGCAAGCATGTCGCGGTGTCGAACCGCGTCGCGAGCACGATCAGCATCATCGACGAAGACTCGCTCACCAACGTCGGCGACATCACCGGTCTGATGCCCGGGCCCGACGACATGGAACTTTCCGCCGACAAGCGCTATCTCTGGGTAACGTTCCGCTTCGCGAAGCACGTCGGCATCATCGATCTGAGCACGCGCAAGCTGATCCAGACGATCGCCGTCGGCCGCTCGCCGCACGGCATCTATTTCTTTAATCGCGCGCCGGTCACAGCGCCCAACGGCGCGTGATAATGGAGCGAGCCATGCCGCGCCACGCCGCACGCGAGGCACGATACGCCCAGTACGCAGCGCAATACCCACGATAGCGAGCGGCAAACACAGAAGTAACCGACCAGCACCATGTTCCATTTGATCTTCTCTTCGCTCGACAACTTCGTCTCCGCCGCGCAGACGTTGCTGTACGTCAACGTGGTGCAGGCCGCTGCTGTTCCACTTCGATCTGATGGACTACGACGAAGACACCTACGACAGCCTTTACTGGGTGATCGTGGGCGTCGTCGAGGTGCTGGCCATGTATGCGATCCTGCGGCCGCTCGAGGCGCTGCGTCCGGTCGAGCAGTGGGACAACCGCAAGGCAGTGCGCGTCGACGTGATCTACACGTGGATCGCGAAGCTCGGCATCCTGAACCTGTTTTTCTTCTTCGCGCTGCAGCCGTTTTTCGACAATGTGCAGGCATGGCTGCGCCTGCATAACATCTCCAATATCGAGTTCGACAACCTGTGGCCGGGCGTGACGACGCAGCCGCTCGTCACGTTCGTGATGTACCTGCTCGCGCTCGATTTCGCCGGTTACTGGTATCACCGCTGGCAGCATCGCATCGGCGTGTGGTGGGAGCTGCACGCGGTGCACCACAGCCAGCAGCAAATGTCGCTGTGGGCCGACGACCGCAACCATCTGCTCGACGATTTGCTGCAGGCGTCGTTCTTCGCGGTCATCGCGCTCGTGATCGGCGTGCCGCCGTCGCAGTTCGTCGTGCTGGTCGCGATTACCAATCTCGCGCAGAGCGTGCAGCACGCGAATATCCGCCTGCATTTCGGCTGGCTGGGCGAGCGGCTGCTGGTGAGCCCGACGTTTCATCGGCGCCATCATGCGATCGGTTACGGTCACGAGGGCCTGAAGTACGGCTGCAACTTCGGCGTGCTGTTTCCGTGGTGGGACATGCTGTTTCGCAGCGTGTCGTGGAGCCGCGAGATGGAGCCGACCGGCATCAGCGACCAGTTGCAGGGTCGCGCGTACGGCGAAGGCTTCTGGGCGCAGCACTGGCTCGCTTTCGTGCGCATCGGCCGGCGTCTGAGCGCACGGCGCGGCAATCGGGACGAGGGCGGCGCCACCGCGGTCTGAGCCTGACTGACTTCATTCTTCATTCGTTCTTCAATCGTTCCTCATTCGTTGTCCATCCACCGCCGGTCTCCCCGGCGGCCCGTCGCGTGGTTTATGCTGTCCACGTTTGCGCGCACGGTCTACGTTCAGTGACCGCCGCGCCGCTCCATCATTTCACCGTTGCACTCACCGGCACTGGCTCGCATGAATGACCTTTTGCGCTCGTTCGGGCGCGCGCTCGCAAGCGCGCTCCACCCGCGCATGCTCTGGCTGACCTTCATGCCGTTCGTCGCGGCGACGGTCGGCTGGGGCGTGATCCTGTGGTTTAGCTGGCAGACGCTGATCGGCACGACCCGCGGCTGGCTCGAAGGCTGGTCGTTCACCGTCACGCTTTACCATCTGTTCGACTCGCTCGGTTTTTCCGGGCTGCACGCGGCGATTGCGCCGTTCCTGGTCGTCGCGATGACGATCCCGCTGATCGTCGTCACCGTACTGCTGCTGATCGCCACGCTGTCGATGCCGGCCGTCATCCGCTTCCTGTCGACGCGCCAGTTCCCCGGCCTCGAAATGCGCCGCGGCGGAACGTGGTACGGCAGCCTCGGCCAGGCGCTCTGGACGACGCTGGTATGTCTCGTGCTGCTGATCGTGACGCTGCCGCTGTGGCTCGTGCCGCCGTTTTTCGCGCTGATTCCGCCGTTGCTGTGGGGCTGGCTGACCTACCGCGTGATGACGTACGACGCGCTCGCGCTGCACGCCACGCGCGATGAGCGGCGCGCGCTCGTGCGGCGCTTCCGGTTGCCGCTGCTTTTGATCGGCGTTGCGAGCGGTCTGATGGGTTCGCTTCCGACGCTGCTGTGGGCGTCGTCCGTGTGGCTGCTGGTGCTGTTTCCGGTCATCACCGCGGTGACGATCTGGATTTACGCGTTCATCCTCGTGTTTTCGGCGCTGTGGTTCGGCTACTACTGTCTGCGGGCGCTGCAGCGCATGCGCGCGGACGAGGCCGGCGGCGTGCGGCACGCGGCCCCGGTTCCTTATTGATCAACGAACGAGATAACCAAAGAGGCGGCAATGGCATTTGGCGTCATCATCATCGGCGATGAAATCCTGTCGGGCAGGCGCGTCGACAAGCATTTGCCGAAAGTCATCGAACTGCTCGGCGCGCGCGGCTTGTCGCTTGGCTGGGCGGAGTACATCGGCGACGACCCGCAGCGCATCACGGCCACGCTGCGGCGTACTTTCGACTCGGGCGACATCGTGTTTTCGACGGGCGGCATCGGCGCGACGCCGGACGATCACACGCGTCAATGCGCGGCGGCCGCGCTCGGCGTGCCGCTGCAACTGCATCCGGAAGCGCAGAAGCTGATTCAGGAGCGCATCCGCGACATGTACCCGGCAACGGCCGCGACGCCGCTCGATCTGAACTCGCCGGAGAATCTGCATCGGCTGAATATGGGCACGTATCCGCAAGGCGCGGCGATCATTCCGAACGGCTACAACAAGATTCCGGGCTTCTCGATCCGCGAGCACTATTTCGTGCCGGGCTTCCCGGTCATGGCCTGGCCGATGATCGAATGGGTGTTGGACACGCACTACGCGCATCTGCATCACGCGATGCCGCACGCGGAAAAATCGCTGCTCGTGTTCGAGTTGCCCGAGTCGCGTTTAACGCCGCTGATGGAGAAGATCGAGCACGACTTCCCCGGCGTGCGCGTGTTCAGTCTGCCGAGCGTGGGCGACGCCGAGCGTGGCGGCGTCTATGCGCGGCATCACATCGATCTCGGCGTGAAGGGCGAGCCGGAAGCGGTGGCGGCGGCGTTCGTCAAGCTACGCGAGGGCGTGCATCTGCTCGGCGGCGATATTGTCGAGCACGAGGCGGCGGGAAAGCCTCGCGCGTGATGTCTGCGTTGTTGACGCGCGATTCAACGGTGAGCCGCGCGCGAGTGGCCGGCTAATAGCGGCGGTAATGGCGGGCTAGCGGTCGGTTCGCGACCGGCTGGCTTCCGACCGGCGGTTCACAGGCCCGCAGCTCTGTACCGGACGCTTTACTCCCCGCTTCAATACGCCGCTCCAGCGCCCTCACGCACCCCTTACGCGCCAATCCACGGCAAGCCGCGGAAGCACCAGCCCGACACCGTCTTGCGATGTCCCTGGCCGTCCTTGTCGCCTTCGAAGCCTTCCAGCAGGTCATAAGCCTTCGTGAAGCCCGCCTGCGCTGCGGCGATCGCCGCGAGCTTGGAGCGCGCGGCGCTGCGGCACAAAAACAGCACCGGCGTATCGGGCGACGCCACGTCGCTCAATTGATGCAGGAATTCCTGATTCGGCACGGCGCCCGGATAGCGCGTCCATTCGACGTGCGCATACTGTCCGTCGCCGATCACGGGCCGGCCGACCCAGTCGAGTTCGGCGCGCGTGCGCACATCGACGAGACGCGCGCCCGTGTCGAGCTGCAGCAGTTCGAACGCCTCGGCCGGCGACAGCGCGCCGGCGTAAGGCAACTGGCTTTCGGTGCGGCGTTTGTCCGCCTGCGCATACAACTGTTCGAGGGTAGTCATGCGTTGGTCTCCTTGATCAAGTGACCATTCTAGCGCGGCGCTTTGGGCCCGCGCGGCCACCGGACGACCTGCAATCCGAGGCGACGCGCACGCTGCAACCGCTCGCCCTTTAATGGTGCAAAATGCCGCATATGCACCAAAGTCGTTCCGCGACAGCGGCCACCTCCCACCCGCGCCTCATTTTGGTGCTTCGAGAAACCATCGAATTTTAGGGCTGCATATCCGCCGGTGCGCGAATTCCCCGCCGACGCGCGCACTGTCAGCACGCGCGCCGTCTTGGCGCATACATGGCACAGTTGCTGCTTTAGTCAGGCCGATCGATCAGCAACGGCTAATTTTCACATTCGCTCTTCACAATTGAGGGTGGACGCGCCGGGACGGGTCAGCTAGATTGGGCGGCGGCTGAAATCCGCCGAATTCGTTAATCAGGAGATAGGTTATGAGTAAATCCGTGGCCGACGTCGTTCAACTCGTCAAAGACGAAGACGTCAAGTTTGTCGACTTCCGTTTCACCGACACGCGCGGCAAAGAGCAACACGTTTCGGTGCCGGTGTCGGCATTCGATGAAGACAAGTTCGAAAGCGGCCATGCGTTTGACGGTTCGTCGATTGCCGGTTGGAAGGGCATCGAAGCATCGGACATGTTGCTGGTCCCGGACGCAAACACCGCCTTCATCGACCCGTTCTATGAAGAGTCCACGCTCGTTCTGACCTGCGACGTCGTCGAACCGGCTGACGGCAAGGGCTACGAACGCGACCCGCGTTCGCTGGCAAAGCGCGCCGAAGCCTATCTGAAGAGCTCGGGTCTCGGCGACACGGCATTCTTCGGTCCGGAACCGGAATTCTTCATTTTCGACTCGGTCCGGTGGAACACGGACCAGTCGGGCTGCTTCGTCAAGATCGGTTCGGAAGAAGCACCGTGGTCGTCGTCGAAGGAATTCGAAGGCGGCAACACCGGCCACCGTCCGGGCACGAAGGGCGGCTATTTCCCGGTCGCTCCGGTCGACACGTTCCAGGACATCCGCTCGGAAATGTGTCTGCTGCTCGAACAGATCGGCATTCCGGTCGAAGTGCACCACCACGAAGTCGCGGGCCAGGGCCAGAATGAAATCGGCACCAAGTTCTCGACGCTCGTGCAACGCGCCGACTGGCTGCAGCAGATGAAGTACATCATCCAGAACGTCGCGCACACGTACGGCAAGACGGCTACGTTCATGCCGAAGCCGATCGTCGGCGATAACGGTTCGGGCATGCACGTTCACCAGTCGATCTGGAAAGACGGCCAGAACTTGTTCGCGGGCAACGGCTACGCAGGTCTGTCGGAATTCGCGCTGTTCTACATCGGCGGCATCATCAAGCATGCTCGCGCGCTGAACGCGATCACGAACCCGTCGACGAACTCGTACAAGCGTCTCGTGCCGCACTTCGAAGCACCGGTCAAGCTGGCTTACTCGGCACGCAACCGTTCGGCATCGATCCGCATTCCGCACGTGTCGAACCCGAAGGGCCGCCGTATCGAAACGCGTTTCCCGGACCCGATGGCGAATCCGTACCTGTGCTTCTCCGCGCTGATGATGGCAGGTCTGGACGGCGTGCAGAACAAGATTCATCCGGGCGAAGCTGCCGACAAGAACCTGTACGACCTGCCGCCGGAAGAGGATGCAAAGATCCCGACCGTGTGTGCCGGCCTCGACCAGGCTCTGGACGCGCTCGACGGCGACCGCGAGTTCCTGACGCGCGGTGGGGTGTTCACGGATTCGATGCTCGACGCGTACATCGAACTGAAGACGAACGAGCTGCAGCGTTATCGTCAGTCGGTGCACCCGATCGAATTCGAAATGTACTACTCGCTGTAAGCGGCAATGGCGCTTCGCCCGTCGAATGGCGAAGCGCTTTGTCCGACGCTCGCGATCGGTCACGAAGGGACGGCGGCGCCGTCCCTTTTTCATTCGACCGGACGCAGCGGTTTGCCACCATCTCCTATCGGCCAGACTGCAAGATGGTTCTAAAGAATCTGATCAAGGCGAGAAAAGGGCACGTCGACACGCTGTCCGACGACGCACAGCTCGTCGCGTCCGGACTGTTGCCGGGCTTCGAGGCGTTGCCCACCGTCGTGCTGATACTCGAGAAGCGCACGCTGCGCGTCGCGTTTGCGAACCCGTCGGCGGAGTCGATGCTCGAGCTTTCGCGCCGGCAACTCACGCAGATGGCGTGGCCGGACATCTTCTCGAATGCCGACGAACTGGTCG
The DNA here is from genome assembly GCF_040543975.1 of Paraburkholderia sp. OAS925. Classification (NCBI taxonomy): domain Bacteria; kingdom Pseudomonadati; phylum Pseudomonadota; class Betaproteobacteria; order Burkholderiales; family Burkholderiaceae; genus Paraburkholderia; species Paraburkholderia sp. OAS925. The sequence continues at coordinate 3,163,803 of NZ_JBEUNO010000001.1, read as the reverse complement.
CCACCATCACGTCGATCGCCGCTCACCGTTTTCACGCGACGCATCTCGATGCCGTGCTCGAGCGGCCCGCTCACGAGCCGCTGCATGTGCATGCGATCGTCGGCTTTCTGGAAAGCGCGCAAGACTACGTGCTGCTCGAACTGTTCGAGAACGAGCGGCATTTGCGCAGCGACCGCGAGGAGCGCATCAACGACCTCACGGCCGTCAACAAACAGTTGATCCGCAATCTCGCGCACGAAATCAAGAATCCGCTCGGCGGGATTCGCGGCGCGGCGCAACTGCTCGAATTCGAACTGGGCGAGCGTCAGCGCGACGAGTTGCGCGAGTACACGCAGGTCATCATCAAGGAATCGGACCGGCTGCAAACGCTGGTCGACCGCTTGCTCGAGCCGCACCGGCATCCGCATATTGTCGGCGACGTGAATATTCACGAAGTGTGCGAGCGCGTGCGTCAGGTGATTCTCGCGGAGTTTCCGCGCGGCCTCACGATCGAGCGCGATTACGACGTCAGCGTGCCGGACCTGCGCGGCGACAAGGAGCAACTGATCCAGGCGCTTCTGAACATCGTGCGCAATGCGGCAGAGGCATTGCGCGAACGCATCTCGCAAGGCGACGCGCGCATCGAATTGCGCACGCGCATTGCACGCAAGATCACGGTGTCGAAACGCTTATGTAAGCTGGCACTGGACTTGCATATCATCGACAACGGCCCCGGCATTCCCGAGGACATTCGTGACCGCATCTTCTATCCGCTCGTATCGGGGCGCGAGGACGGCAGCGGTCTCGGTCTGACGCTCGCGCAGACGTTCGTGCAACAACACGACGGTCTGATCGAAGTGGAAAGCCGGCCCGGCCACACCGAGTTTCAGATTCTGCTGCCGCTCGACTACTGACACGCCTTCGCACACCGCAGGCATCTCAAGACTTCTGACAGACCTATATGAAGCCGATCTGGATAGTAGACGACGATCAATCGATTCGCTGGGTGCTTGAAAAAGCGCTCGCTCGCGAAAACTTCGCGACGCGCAGCTTCGCGAACGTGCGCGAGGCGTCGGCGGCGCTCGATCACGAAAGCCCGCAGGTGCTGGTGTCCGACATCCGGATGCCGGGCGGCTCGGGCCTCGAATTGCTGCAAACCGTGCGTGACAAGGTGCCGGGCTTGCCGGTCATCATCATGACGGCGTTCTCCGATCTGGACAGCGCGGTCGCCGCGTTCCAGGGCGGCGCGTTCGAATATCTCGCGAAGCCGTTCGACATCGACAAAGCGGTCGAGCTGATCCGCCGCGCGGTGGACGAGAGCATGCGCGGCGAACAGACGTGGGACGACCGCGTTGCCGATGCACCCGAAATGCTCGGCCAGGCGCCCGCGATGCAGGACATGTTTCGCGCGATCGGACGTTTGTCCCATTCGGCGGCAACCGTGCTCATTACCGGCGAATCGGGCACCGGAAAGGAACTGGTCGCGCGTGCGTTGCACCGGCATAGCCCACGCGCGAACGGTCCCTTCATTGCGCTGAACACCGCGGCGATTCCAAAAGATCTATTGGAATCCGAACTATTCGGCCATGAGCGCGGCGCCTTCACTGGCGCGCAGGCAATGCGCCAGGGCCGCTTCGAGCAGGCCGAAAACGGCACGCTGTTTCTCGATGAAATCGGCGATATGCCGTTCGATCTGCAGACGCGCCTGTTGCGTGTGCTCTCCGATGGCCAGTTCTATCGGGTCGGCGGCCACAATCCGCTGCGCGCCAACGTGCGCGTGATCGCGGCGACGCACCAGAATCTGGAATCGCGCGTACGTCAGGGGCTTTTCCGCGAGGACTTGTATCACCGGCTCAACGTGATTCGCCTGCGTTTGCCCGCGTTGCGCGAGCGCAGCGAAGACATTCCGCTGCTCACCCGGCATTTTCTGCAGAAGAGCGCGCGCGATCTGGGCGTCGAGCCGAAGCGCGTATCGGAAGAGGCGCTCGCTTATCTGGCTTCGCTGCCGTTTCCGGGCAATGTGCGGCAGTTGGAGAATCTCGCTAACTGGCTCACGGTGATGGCGCCCGCGCAGACCATCGAGATCAAGGACTTGCCGCCGGATCTCGGTCCCGCGCAGGCCGGCGCGACGGATCTTACGACGGGCGGGGGCGGCAGTCCGATCGGTAGCGCGGACGCGAGCCTCGCGGCCACGGCGCCGATCAATGGCGGAAGCGTGGCGACGCATGCGGGCATGCCGGGCGGCCTGCCGGTTGCCACGGTCAGCGCATGGGAAGGCGGCTTGCGCACGGAAGTCGCGCGCTTGCTGCGCGAGAATTCCGCGGACGTGATGGACGAACTCGCACGCCGTTTCGAAGCGGCGGTGATTCGCGAGGCGCTCGACTTCACGCGCGGTCGCAAGGTCGAGGCGGCGGAGCGTCTCGGTATCGGACGCAATACGATTACGCGCAAGATTCAGGAGCTCAATCTCGAGCCTTGATTCGATGACCGCACGGCATGTGTGAAGGCGGCGGGCGGCGGCATGGATATCGCGTCCGGCCGCCGCTTGCGCCTTTATCCGAACATCCAGACATTGAACCGCCGCGCAAACACCGCCGCTTCTCGCGCGGCAAGGCATAATCAACGCTGTTTTTATCCGACAGCTCACGATGCCTCCTGCCTCTTCCGCTACTTCTCCCTGGCCGTTTTCCACCGATCCGTTCCTGTGGCTTGAAGCGCTCGACGACCCCGAAGCACTCGCGTGGGTCGACGAGCAGAACGCCCGCACCCGCGCCGCGTGGTGCAGCGGTGAGCGACTCGACACGCTCACACAATGGCTCGCCGATGCGTATCTGCCGCGCGAACGCCCCGTCATTCCCACTCGATGGAAAGAGTGGGCGTACGACCTGTGGCAGGACGACCGCAATCCCAAAGGGCTGTGGCGGCGCACCACGTGGGCGGCGTGGCGCGGCGGTAAGCCTGAGTGGCAGGACCTGATCGACTTCGACGCGCTAGGGGAAGCCGAAGGCACGCCGTGGGTCTGCGTCGAGTTCGACATTCTTTACCCGGATGGCGATCGCGCGTTGATCACCATGTCGCCAGGCGGCTCCGACGCGGTCGTCGTGCGCGAGTTCGACATCGACGCGCGACGCCTCGTCGACGACGGTTTTGTGATCGCGAAGGCGGGCAAGCATGCGGCGTCGTGGATCGACCGCGATACGCTTTACGTCGGCTGGGACAATGGGAGCGAGAGCCTGACGCGCTCCGGCTATCCGCGCGAAGCGCGGCGCTGGACGCGTGGCACGGCGCTCGCCGACGCGCCCGTGGTGTTCGAGGGCGCGTATGACGACATCGGCGTGCAAGCGCACTACGATCCGGTGGAAAAGCGTCACACGGTAGTGAGCAGCGTCGATTTCTTCGACTCGCACAGGTACTACCTCGACGCGGCGAACGGCGTCCCGCTTGCCGCCGATGCGTGGCGTCGTTACGACGTGCCCTCGCATGTCGCGGTGGGCGGCTGGAACGGCTGGCTGCTGCTCGAGCCGCGCCTCGACTGGCATTACGATGAAGTGACGTATCCGGGCGGCGCGCTGCTGGCGATCCGTGAAGACGCGTTCCTGCGCGGCGAGCGCGAGGTCACGCCGTTGTTCATCCCGACTTCGCAGACGTCCGCCTGCGAATGGACGCACACGCGCAACCAGCTCATCGTGTCGTATCTGGAAGACGTGCAGAACAAGACCTTGCTGTTCACGCCGATGCAATCCGCCGATCACACATGGCAGTGGCAACAGCGTGTCTTCCCGTCGCACGGCGAGGGGCAGGCCGACGTCTCGCCGGTGGAATCGACGTTGAACGACGAAGTGTTCGTCGATACCGACGACTATCTGCAGCCGCCCGCGTACTGGCTTGCCGATCTTGCCCGCGACGATCTCACCGCGTGGGAGTTGGTCCACCGCTGGCCGACGCAGTTCGACGCGACGCGCTATGTGGTGACGCGCGGTGACGCCGTTTCCGCGGACGGCACGCGCGTGCCGTACACGGTGATCGGACCACGCGACGCGCAAGCTGCCGCCGAGCGCATGGATCATGCGGATCGCGCCGAACAGCCTGTCACGCGGCCGTGTCTGCTGACCGGCTATGGCGGCTTCGCGATTCCGTTATTGCCGAGCTATCTCGCGGGGCAGGGCATCGGTTGGCTCGAGCGCGGCGGCGTGTACGTGGTCGCGCACATTCGCGGCGGCGGCGAGTTCGGCACGCCCTGGCACACGGCGGCGCAGACCGAGCATCGGCAACGCGCTTTCGACGATTTCATCGCGGTGGCCGAAGCGCTCGTCGCAAGCGGCGTGACGAGCGCCGCGCAACTCGGCATCCAGGGCGGCAGCAACGGCGGCCTTTTGGTGGCGGCGTGCATGGTGCAGCGCCCGGAACTGTTCGGCGCGGTGGTCTGCGAAGTGCCGCTGCTCGACATGAGCCGCTATCACCTGCTGCATGCCGGCGCGTCGTGGATCGACGAATACGGCGATCCCGACGATCCCGCCGATGCGCGCGTGCTCGCCGCCTACTCGCCGTATCACCGCGTGACGGCGGGCGTGAAGTATCCGCCGGTGATGTTCACGACGTCGACCGCCGACGACCGCGTGCATCCTGGCCATGCCCGCAAGATGGCGGCGCGCATGCAGGCGCTTGGCGTGGATAACGTGTGGTATCGCGAGAATACGGAAGGCGGTCACGGCGGCTCCGACGAACTGGAGCAGGCCGAGCACGACGCGATGGTGTTCGAGTTTTTGTGGGGAACGCTGGCGGTTTCGGCTTGAGCGTGTGTGCGAATGCGAATGCGTCGGGGCGCCTCTATCAACCTAGTTGCGCGACGACCGGCGCGTGGTCCGACGGCTGGTCCCACTTGCGCGGCACCTTGTCGATCTCGCACGAAGCGCACGTTTCGGCCAGCGCCTTCGACAGCAGAATATGGTCGATGCGCAGACCCGCGTTGCGGCGGAAAGCCATCATCCGGTAGTCCCACCACGAATAGATTTTTTCCGGCTGCTCGAACCGACGGAATGCATCGACGAGACCGAGTTCGATCAGCCGCACGAACTCCGCGCGTTCTTCCGGCGACACCAGGTTTTGACCTTCCCAAGCCTTCGGATCGTGTACGTCGCGGTCGTCGGGTGCGATGTTGTAATCGCCGAGCAGCGCGAGCTTCGGATACAGCGCCATCTCGCTTTTGACCCAGTCGTGCAGCGCGGCAAGCCAGCGCAGCTTGTACGCGAACTTGTCGGTGCCGGGTGCCTGGCCGTTCGGAAAATAGGCGGAAATAATGCGCACGCCCTCGACGGTCGCCGCGACCACGCGCTGCTGCAAGTCATCAAAGCCCGGAATGTTTCGCACGACGCTCGCTTCGTCGACGTTGAGCCCCGCGCGCACCAGAATGCCGACGCCGTTGTACGTCTTCTGGCCCGCGAACCAGCTCCGGTAGCCTTTCTCTTCGAGTTCCGCGCGCGGAAACTTTTCGTCGGGCAGCTTCAGTTCCTGAAGGCACAGTACGTCGGTGCCGCTGGTTTCGAGCCAGTCGATCACGTGTTGCTGGCGGACTTTGAGTGAGTTGACGTTCCAGGTGGCGATTTTCACGGGAGATTCTCAAGCTGAATGGCGCAGGAGCCGTAGCTTACCAGCGCCCGCGCGAAGGCGACGATTTTCGCGGCGCTCGCACCTGCACTCACGCCCACACCGCGTGGCGCGCGTCGAAAATAAAAAGCCGATGCGCGCCGCGCGCAGCGTATAGTGGGGTGATATTCACAGTTCGACTCACTCAGGCACCGGCGTGCACCGGAGGGCATCATGGCTCAGGCTTATCCAGATCTTTATAAGGACTTCGAAGTGCATCCGCTGGTTTTCTCGCGGGCGTTCGACAAATTCGACGGTCACAAGCGGCATGCGGAAGGCTACGACGTCGCGGTGCGCGTCTGCCGTCCGGGTGCCATTAGCGGTTCGAAGGCGAGCCGTGTGTTTCGTCTCGTGCTGCCCGCCACGTTCTCCGACTTCGGCGTTGCAAAACGCAGCGCGAGTCAGTACGGCGCGGATATTATCGACGGCAAGATCGAGGGCGCGACGGTTCAGGACCTGTGATTCGCGGTGCGGGTTTTTGCGCGTCGAATGGCATGCCGACACCGTTAGTCGAAGCAATAGTTTGACGTTTTGCCGACGCCCCTATATACTCTTTTTCTCTGACGCGGGGTGGAGCAGTCTGGCAGCTCGTCGGGCTCATAACCCGAAGGTCGTAGGTTCAAATCCTACCCCCGCAACCAGGCATTATTGAAAGCCCGCTGGCGCAAGCCACGCGGGCTTTTTCATTTGCTGTCAGTCATCCGCAATCGCCTCATCACCCCCAATCGCCCACTCCACCGCCGCTTGCGCATGCAACGCCGTCGTATCGAACACGGGCAGCACGGAATCTTCCGCCTTGATCAGCAACGTGATCTCGGTGCAGCCGAGAATTACCGCCTGCGCGCCGCGCGCGGCCAGCGATTCGATCACACCTTGATATATCGCGCGCGACTCGCTCTTCACGTTGCCGTGACACAGCTCATCGTAGATGACGCGGTGCACGTCCGCGCGTTGCGCTTCTTCCGGCACCAGCGTTTCCAGGCCGTAGCGCTCGCGCAGCCGTCCCGTGTAAAAGGTCTGCTCCATCGTATAGCGCGTGCCGAGTAAACCGACTCGTTCGACGCCCGCCGCACGCAGTGCGTTGCCGGTCGGATCGGCGATATGCAGGAACGGCACATGAATGGCGCGCTCGATCGACTCATACACGCGATGCATCGTGTTGGTCGCAAGCATCACGAGCCCGGCGCCGCCGCGTTCGAGTTGACGCGCCGCATCGGCCATCTGTTCGCCGAGCGCGTGCCAGTCGCCCGCGCGCTGATTCGCTTCGATGGGCGCGAAGTCCACTGTCAGCATCAGGCTGCGCGCGTTGTGATGACCGCCGAGGCGCGCCTTCGCGTGACGGTTGAGCAGCCTGTAATACTCGGCGGAAGATTCCCAACTCATGCCGCCGATCACACCTATCGTCTTCATCCGCACGCTCCTCAATGAACAACGCCACAACGTGAACCGAGTATAGGTGCGCCGTGCCGCGGGTTGCCGGTACGGATTGCTCGCCGTCGGCCGGTACGGGGATCCCAATTTAAGCGCCTACAAAACCGGCGCGGCCTTTCTGACGCCGATAGAATCGTCATGAATCACGACGCGAACGCCGACACAAAAAAGGAGCGAGATATGGACCTGATCATCCGCCGCGCGATGCTGCCGCCACGCGTCGCGCCGCAACTCAAGCACGCGGTCGACATCGGCATCGAAGCGGGGCGCATCGTCGCGGTCGAAGCGAATCTGGCCGCCGTCGCGCGCGACGAAATCGACGCGGCCGGCTCGCTCGTCACGCCGCCTTTCGTCGATCCGCATTTCCATATGGACGCAACGCTGTCCTACGGTTTGCCGCGCGTGAACGCGTCGGGCACGCTGCTCGAAGGTATCGCGCTGTGGGGCGAACTGAAGCCGCATCTCACGCAGGAGGCGCTGATCGAACGCGCGATGCAGTACTGCGACTGGGCGGTTGCGCGCGGGCTGCTGGCGATCCGCAGTCACGTCGATGTGTGCGATCCGCGTCTGCTCGCCGTCGAGGCGCTCGTCGAAGTGAAGCGCCGTGTCGCGCCGTATCTGGACCTGCAACTCGTCGCGTTTCCGCAAGACGGCGTACTGCGCAGTGCCGGCGCTTTCGAAAACCTGAAGCGGTCGATTGCAATGGGCGTCGACGTGGTCGGCGGCATTCCGCATTTCGAACGCACGATGGCCGACGGCGCGCAATCCGTGCGCATGTTGTGCGAGTACGCGGCCGAGCAGGGCTTGCGAGTGGACATGCACTGCGACGAATCGGACGATCCGATGTCGCGCCACATCGAAACGCTCGCCGCCGAAACGCAGCGCCTCGGCTTGCATGGGCGCGTCACCGGTTCGCATCTCACGTCGATGCATTCGATGGACAACTACTACGTGAGCAAGCTGTTGCCGCTGATGCGCGAGTCGGGTGTATCGGCGATTGCGAATCCGCTCATCAACATCACGTTGCAGGGACGCAGCGACACGTATCCGAAGCGGCGCGGCATGACGCGCGTGCCGGAGATGATGGCGGCGGGCATCAACGTCGCGTTCGGCCACGATTGCGTGATGGACCCGTGGTATAGCCTCGGCTCGGGCGACATGCTCGAAGTCGCGCACATGGGCTTGCACGTCGCGCAGATGACGGGCGTCGAAGGCATGCACGCGTGCTTCGACGCGGTCACGGTGAACGGCGCGCGCATTCTCGGTCTGGAAGACTACGGTGTCGCGCCGGGCTGCGCCGCCAACCTCGTGCTGCTCGACGCGCGCGATCCGGTGGAAGCGATCCGCCTGCGCGCGGCGCGACTGGCGGTGATCAGCCGCGGCAAGGTGGTGAGCCGCGCACCGGCGGCGCGCGCGGCGTTGTCGCTCGACGGACGTCCTTCGGAAGTGGACTTCAAGCTGCATCGCGACTGACCTGACCGCCGTACGCAGCCAGCAAAAAAGCCGGTGTCCGCATTGTGCGGAACACCGGCTTTTCATCGCATCACAACACCATTCATTCAGTGCGCGGCGGCAGGCGTCATGCCGTTATGCCGCAGCAGCGCGTCGATGTTCGGCTCGCGTCCGCGGAACGCCTTGAACGATTCCATCGCGGGGCGGCTGCCGCCCACTTCGAGAATCTCCTTGCGATAGCGCATGCCGGTTGCCTGATCGAGCACACTGCCGCTCGCCGATTGCGCGGCTTCCTCGAATGCCGCATACGCGTCGGCGGACAGCACCTCGGCCCACTTGTAGCTGTAGTAGCCCGCCGCATAACCGCCCGCGAAAACGTGGCTGAACGTGTTCGGCCAACGCGAGAAGGGCGCTTGCGGCACGACATGAAAACGCTCGTTGATCTCGCTCGCGAGTTGCGTTGCGTTCTTCGTCCCGGTTGCGTCGAAGCCGGTATGCAACTGCATGTCGAACATCGAGAACACGATCTGCCGCAACGTGCCGAGCCCGCTCTGGAAATTCTTCGCGGCAAGCATCTTGTCGAACAGTTCGCGCGGCAGCGGCTGCGCCGTTTCGACGTGCGAGGTCATGTCGGAGAGCACGTCCCACTCCCAGCAGAAGTTCTCCATGAACTGCGACGGCAGTTCGACCGCGTCCCACTCGACGCCGTTGATGCCGGACACGCCGAGTTCATCGACGCGCGTCAGCATGTGATGCAGCCCGTGCCCAAACTCGTGGAAGAGCGTGATGACTTCGTCGTGCGTGAAGCATGCAGGCTTGCCGCCGACCGGCGCCGAAAAGTTGCAGGTCAGATACGCAACCGGCGTTTGCACGCCGCCGTGCGTATGCTTGTGACGGCCGCGCGCGTCGTCCATCCAGGCGCCGCCGCGTTTGCCTTCGCGTGCGTACAGGTCGAGGTAGAACTGCGCGACGAGGCCGCCGTCCTGGTTCTCGACGCGGAAAAAACGCACGTCCGGATGCCACACAGCGGCTTCGTCGCGGCGGATACGCACGCCGAACAAAGTCTCGGTGACTTTAAAAAGGCCCTTGAAAACAGCGTCTTCCGGGAAATACTGCTTCACTTCGTTCTCAGAAAACGAATAGCGCTTCTGACGCAGGCGCTCGGCGGCAAACGTCATGTCCCACGGTTGCAGGTCGCTCAGGCTGAGTTCATTCGCCGCGAATTCGCGCAGTTCCTTCCAGTCCTGCTCCGCATGCGGACGCGCGCGCGTGGCCAGGTCCTCGAGGAAAGTCATGACCTGTTCCGGCGATTCCGCCATTTTCGGCGCGAGCGAGACTTCGGCGAAATTGTTGTAGCCGAGCATGTGCGCTTCTTCCGCGCGCAGTTTCAACTGCTCGGCGAGCACCGCCGTGTTGTCCCACTCGGGCTTGCCGTTGCCGTATTGCGGACCGAGTTCGGACGCGCGCGTCACATACGCGCGGTACATCGCCTCGCGCATCGGACGGTTTTCCGAATACTGCATGACCGGGAAGTACGACGGGAAATGCAGCGTGAATTTGTATCCGGTCTTGCCGTCGCGCTCAGCCGCTTCTTTCGCGGCTTCGATCACGTCTTCGGGCAGGCCGGCGAGTGCCGCTTCGTTGCCGGCTTCGACGACATACGCATAAGCGTTCGTGGCATCGAGCACATGATCGGAAAACGCCTTCGAGAGCGCCGCCTGCTTCTCCTGCAATTCGGCGAAATGCGGCTTCTGGTCCTCGGGCAATTCGGCGCCGGACAGACGGAAATCGCGCAGCGCGTTGCTGAGAATCTTCTGGCGCTCACTGCTGAGCGCGGCGAATTCGTCGCTTGCGTTCAGCGTCTTGTACTTCTCGTACAGCGCAAGATTCTGCCCGACGCTCGACCAGAACTCGGTCACGCGCGGCAGGTTTTCGCCATACACGGCGCGCAGTTCCGGCGTATCGGCAACGGCGTTCAGATGACCGACGACGCTCCATGCGCGCGACAGCGGTTCGGTCGCGCGCTCGACGGGCTCGACGACATCGGCCCACGAAGCGGGTGTAACCGGCAAAGCGGCGCGCTCGACTGCGGCCGCTGCATCGGCGAGCAGCACATCGAGCGCGGGCGTGACGTGTTCGGGGCGGATTTCGCCAAAGCGCGGCAGGTCGGAGAAATCGAGGAGCGGGTTGTCGTGATTCGAGACGGTAGTGGACATGAGGCTTCCTGTCTGACGCGGGTGAACGGTTGATGACTAACGGTTACTTTAACCGGTGCTGGGCGGCGTGCGCGCGGCGGCGCCCCATCGCACCTGACATCCATAGTATTGGGGCAGGCATACAAATTACCAGATGTCGCGGCGCGCGGCGCTTCTGTGCGAAAGCGAACTGTGTCAAACGGCGCCGCGCCGCATGCTGATGCGTCCGTCGCTTGACTGCCGAGTGGCGGCTCAGCACTTCAGTTGACGCTTTCCGACGCTTTCCCCAAGAGGTATCGATGCACCCGCTTTCGCACGCTCTATCGCGCAACGGCAACAATTTCGACCTGGTGCGGCTTGTCGCCGCCGTGGCCGTCGTGTATGGCCATTCGTATCTGCTGCAGGCGCCGGACGGCTCGAGCGACTGGGTCCACAACGCGCTCGGTTTCGACGGCTTCGGCGCGCTCGGCGTCTACGCGTTCTTCCTGTTGAGCGGCATGCTCGTGACCGCGAGCTTCGACCGTCAACGCTCGGCGCCGCGCTTTGCGGTGCTGCGCATCGCGCGGCTGTGGCCGGCAGTGGCGCTCGGCTCGCTCGTGACGGTGTTCATCGTCGGGCCGTTGTTCACGACGCTGCCGCTGCGCGAGTATTTCAGCTCCGGCATGACGTGGGCGAACCTCGACAACTTTTCCACCATCGTGATGAACACCGGCTGGGCGCTGCCCGGCGTGTTCGAACACAACCGCTTTCCCGTCGACGTCAGCAGTCCGCTATGGACGCTTCCGCTGCAAGTGCGCTGCTATCTGATCGTGCTCGCGGCGGGCATGCTCGGTCTGCTGTCGAGCCCGCGCGGCGCATTGCTCGCCGCGGCGCTCGGCATTGCCGCCTTCGTGCTGCGCGTGCATTTGCCGCCGCATCTGACGCCGCATTCGCTTCCGCTCGTGCAGATCGGCTTGCGCGACTTCAGCGAGACGCCCGGCGGCTATTCGTTCTGGCCGGAGCCGTTCTTCATGCTCGGCGTGCTGCTGTATGGCTTGCGCGAGCGGATCGACATTCACGGTCTGATGACGCTCGCGTTGACGATGGTTTTTCTGGTGTTTCGCGATACGGCGGGCGCGCAGCCGTTGTTCTATCTGGCTTTTGTGTATGGCGTGCTGTGGGTCGGCACGACGCCGCTGTTGCGGCGCTTCGTGCCGCGCCATGACTACTCGTACGGCATCTATCTGTATGGCTTCATGGTGCAGCAATGCGTGGCGAATATCGCGCCGCAATTGAGTCATGTGACGGCGGTGCTGATCGCCGCGCCGTTTATCGTGCTGTGCGCCGCGCTGTCGTGGCACTGCGTCGAACGGCCGGTGCTGATGTGGTGCCGCGCTCGCCTCGCGCGCCCGCGTGCGGTGCGTGCCGACGCGAGGCCGGCGAGCGAGCGGGGCGCGCGCGAAACCGTGCGCTGACGGTCACGCAGCAAGCGTTGGATTCGAAGAGTGATGGAGTGAGACTGAGGTGCGAGGAGAAGCAGGGCGGGGACGCAGATGAGCGTGAGTCATAACGAGCCGGACAAAACCTCGATTCACGCCGATATGAAAGCAGCAGTCAAACCGGGGTTGCGTAGCGAGTTGAAAGCGCGGGGCTGGCAGTTGCCCAGCGCTTTCCTTTTTACCTTCAGGCCTTCTTCGCTGCCTCGCGCTCCGCGGCTTCAATCGTATTCACGAGCAGCATCGTGATGGTCATCGGACCGACGCCGCCCGGCACCGGCGTGATGTAGCCGGCCACTTCCTTGACGCCCGCGAAATCGACGTCGCCGCACAGCTTGCCGGCCTCGTCGCGATTCATGCCGACGTCGATCACGGCCGCGCCCGGCTTCACCATGTCGGCGGTGACGAGGTTGCGCAGGCCGGTGGCCGCGACCACGATGTCGGCATTGCGCGTGTGCGCGGCGAGATCGCGCGTCTTGCTGTGGCAGATCGTGACCGTCGCGCCCGCTTCGAGCAGCAGCAGCGCCATCGGCTTGCCGACGATGTTCGAGCGGCCGATCACCACCGCGTTCGCGCCTTGCAGCGGAATCTCATAGGCGGCGAGCATCTTCATCACGCCGTACGGCGTGCACGGACGGAACAACGGCTTGCCGGTCAGCAACGCGCCCGCATTGGCGACGTGAAAGCCGTCCACGTCCTTCTCCGGCGCGATCGCCTCGATCACCTTGTGGCTGTCGATATGCGGCGGCAGCGGCAGTTGCACGAGAATGCCGTGGATCAGCGGGTCGCGATTGAGTTCGTCGATACGCTCGAGCAGTTCGGCTTCCGACAGATCCGCCGGATAACGGTCGAGCGACGAGCCCAGACCATTGTCGTGGCACGCCTTGACCTTGTTGCGCACGTAGACTTCGCTGGCCGGATTGTCGCCGACGAGCACGACAGCGAGCCCCGGCTGATGGCCGCGGGCGGTCAGCGCGGCGGCGCGTGCGGCGACGTCGGCGCGCAGTGTCTTGGAGAGGGCGAGGCCGTCGATCAGTTTGGCAGTCATGGTCGGTCGAGAGGGGCAGTATGGAAAGCGGAGCAGCGCGTGCCGCGCGCGATGGCGTTTTTCAGCAGCAACGGGTCGGCACATGAAAAGCGCGCGACGCTAATCGGAGATAGGCGTCGCTGCAAAGTCCGTCATTATACCGGCGTGCGCGCGGGCAAGCCGACGACGTCCGCGTTAGCGGACGGCTCGCGCCGAGGCGAGCAGACAGAAGAGATAGCGGAGAAGAGCCGGACTGGGCAGTCCGGCCGATGACGAATGCCACACGGCGCGCCGCGGCAACTGCCGGACGCGCCGCCGACGCTTGCCAGTATTTATTGCGCCGGTTGCGGTTTGTTCGACAGCGCGAGTCGCAGCAGATCGGCGACCGTGTTCACATTGAGCTTTTCCATGATGTTCGCGCGATGCGCCTCGACCGTCTTGATGCTGATGCCGAGGTCGTCGGCGATCTGCTTGTTGAGGCGGCCCGCGATGATGCGCTCCAGCACCTGATGCTCGCGCGCGGTCAGCTTGCCCAGGCGCTCGGCGGCGGCGCGCTGCTGCTGCACGCTGGTGCTTTCGCTGCGCGCCTTGTCGAGCATGCGCTCGACCAGCTTGCGCAGTTCGGCTTCGTCGAACGGCTTTTCGATGAAGTCCATCGCGCCTTTTTTCATCGTGGACACGGCCATCGGCACATCGCCATGACCCGTCACGAAGATGATCGGCAGCGACGCGTTGTCGGCGATCAGGCGTTCCTGCAGTTCCAGTCCGCTCATGCCGGACATCCGCACATCGAGAATCAGGCAGGCAATCTGGCCCGGATGCTGATGCGGCTGCCATGCGTCGATAAACTGCTCGGCGCTGGAGAAGCACTGCACGCGGTAGCCGTTCGCCTCCAGCAGCCAGCGCAGCGAATCTCGCACGGCCTCGTCGTCGTCGACGACAAAGACAGTTTCCTGTGTGGTGACTGGGCTGTTCATAGCTCTCCCGTAACGGTTTGTGGTGTCGGCGCCTCTGACCCGCCGTTGCTCGGGCCGTCAGGCTCTCCAATAGGCAGACTGCAATGGAACGTGGCGCCTGTGATGTGGCCGTCTGACTCCGACGTTGTTGACCACCCACAGACGACCGCGGTGCGATTCGATAATCGAACGGCAAATGTTCAGCCCCATGCCCATGCCGTCGGACTTGGTGCTGTAAAACGGTTCGAACAGCCGCTCGGCGGTTGCTTCGTCGACGCCCGGGCCCTGATCCACGACGCTGATGTTGACAAAGCCGCCCTCCAGCCGCACGACGACGCGGATCACCGGATCGACCGCATTCGGCCGCGCTTCCGCCATCGCCTCGGCGCCGTTCTTCAGCAGGTTGACCAGCACCTGCTCGATCAGCACCGGGTCGACGTAAATGACGGGCAGCCGCGAGCGCATGTCGGTGACGATGCGGATGCGCCGCTTGCGCACTTCGATTTCGGCGAGGCCCACGGCGTCCGCGACGATGTCCGCGACGCGCGTCGCCTGGCGCTTCGGCTCGCTGCGTTTCACGAACTCGCGAATGCGCTTGATGATCATGCCGGCGCGCACCGCCTGCTGTGCGGTTTTTTCGAGCACGGGCAGCAGATTGTCAGGCGTCGTCCGACCGGATTTAACCAGCGCAACGGTTCCGGAGCAATAGTTATTGATGGCGGCGAGCGGCTGATTCAGTTCGTGTGCGAGCGACGACGCCATTTCGCCCATCGTCATCAGACGGCTCGTGAACTGCAGCTTTTCGTCCTGCTGGCGCGACAGTTCCTGCGCCTGCTTGCGCGTGGTGATGTCGGTTGCGATCTGCATCTGCGCGAGGTGGCCGTCCACCCACTGGATGTACTGACGGCGCACTTCGAACCATTTCTGGATGCTTTGCACGTAGATTTCCTGCGCGTCGGCCGTGCTTTCGGTCAACGCCGCGGCGGGCAGTCCCGCGTATGTGTCCACCATATCGATCGAATCCGACGACGCCTGTGCGCTATCGAACCCGCCGCCCGCCAATTCCAGATGACCGTCCGGGCGGATGCCGAACAGATGCCGGTAGTAGCGGTTGGCGAACAGCAGTTCGGCTTCGTCGGCGGCGAGCACGGACACGGCCGCGTCGAGACTTTCGAGCACGGTGGTGAAGCGCTCATGCGCGGCGGCGAGTTCCTCGCGCGCGCGCTTCGGCTCGGTGATGTCGGTCATCGACGACATCCAGCCGGTCTGGCGGCCCGAGCTGTCGATCAGCGGTGATACATACAGACGCGCGTGGAACGTGGAGCCGTCCTTGCGGCGCACCCGCAATTCGAATCCCGACGACGGCGCCTTGCCGCGCAGCGTCATGTCGAGCTGGCGCTGCATTTCCGGATAGGCGTCGCGCGGCCAGTAGGCGAACGGCGCCGTCTTGCCGACGAGGTCGCTTTCGTCCCAGCCGGTCATGCGGCAAAACGCGGGATTAACGTGCGTGATGCGGCCGTGCATGTCGAGCACGCGCATGCCGATGAGCACGGAGTTTTCCATCGCGCGGCGGAAGAACGCTTCGGCGTAGAGCGCCTGCTGCGCCTCGAAGCGCTGCCGCGTGTGCTTCCACAAGCTCCACAAACTCCACAACACGAAGCACGACAAACCGGCCACCAGCCACACGAGCGTGTTGTTGGTGAAGTTCGTCATCTGCGGGAACGCGTACACGCGCACCGAGACGCCCTGGCCCGGCGGATCGAGCGGCAGGTCGTAGAACATGTCGCGCGGCAGGCGCGGACGCGTGGACGTGGTGGTCAGCTCGCGGTTGTTCGCGTCGACGATCGAAATCTTGTACTTCGCCGACAGCTCGGGCGGAATATCGTGCTTGAGAATGCCTTCGACCGAAAACACCGCGGCGATCGAGCCGAGAAATTCGCGGTCGCGAAAGACCGGCGTTTGCAGTGTGATGTAGCCGTTGCCGAGGTCGTCGTAGATGAGCGGCGAATACACCTGGCGGCGCGTGCTGCGCGCCTCGGCGAACGCGGCTTTGACGGCCTCGTCCATTTGCGTGTCGTTCGGCTTGGCGAGACGCTGGCCGAACACGGGCAGCGCGGTATTGGGCCAGCGCGGCTGCTGCTGGCTCGTGTACCAGTTCATGTAGAGGATTTCGGGATGCCCCTGCATGATGTCCGTGGTAGACACCTGGAACGACTGCGGATCGGCGTGGCCCGCGGCGAGGTCGCGCGCGAGCGCCTGGATCTGTTCCTGCGCGCCGGTCATGGACAGGCGAATCTGCTGCTGGGCCCACGCGACGTTGCGGTAAAGCGTGTCTTCCTGCTGCTGCTGCTCGCGCCGGTTCAGGCTCCACAGAATCAGGCTCATGACGACCAGGAACACCAGGATCGACAGGAGCGGCGTCAGCAAATAGGAATTGGACCACCAGGGCCCATGGTGCCAGCGGGAGGACGGCGACGAATCCGCCGGCGAACCAGCGTTGCGCGCCGATCGAGCGAAAAGCCGTTCGGTCAACATGCGTGGCATTGTAGCGCAGCGCGTAGCTAGCAAATCACGCAAAAAATCACTGAAAGTGCCGTTATTCGGCGCACACTAGCCGACGTATCCGGGGAAAGGCAGTCAAATCAGGTTGCGCTGCAACAATTTTCCGCATTATGAGAACCGATCTCGTAATTCGAAAATTTTGTTGCGTGGACGTCGGGACCCTTATTACAATCGGCCGAAGCTGCCGCGGCCGTGCTTCGTCCGCGTCGTCTGTTCAAAGAGCGTTCCTCTATATCCAGGAGACGAGCATGTCCGCTGTACCCGACGAAGTCATGAAATATGTCGCCGCTGAAAAAGACGACGATCCCCAGGAAACCGGCGAATGGCTGGAAGCGCTGGATGGCGTGATTTCTGCTATTGGCCCCGACCGTGCCCACTACCTGATCGAGAAACAGATCGAATTCGCCCGCGTGCATGGCGAACATCTGCCGTTCTCCGCTAACACCCCGTACATCAACACGATTCCCGTCGCGCGCCAGGCGAAGATTCCCGGCGACCAGGACATCGAACACCGCATCCGCTCGTACACGCGCTGGAACGCCATCGCGATGGTGCTGCGCGCGGGCAAGGACACCAACGTCGGCGGCCATATCGCGTCGTTCGCGTCGGCAGCCACGCTGTATGACGTCGGCTTCAATCACTTCTGGCACGCGCCGTCGCCCGAACATGGCGGCGACCTCGTGTTCGTGCAGGGTCACTCGTCGCCGGGTGTTTACTCGCGCGCGTTCCTGCTTGGCCGCCTGACCGAGCAGCAGCTCGACAACTTCCGCCAGGAAGTGGGCGGCGAGGGCATCTCGTCGTATCCGCATCCGTGGCTGATGCCGGATTTCTGGCAATTCCCGACCGTCTCGATGGGCCTCGGCCCGATCATGGCGATCTACCAGGCGCGCTTCATGAAGTACATGCAGGCGCGCGGCATCGCGAAGACCGACGGCCGCAAGGTCTGGGCTTTCCTCGGCGACGGCGAAACGGACGAGCCGGAATCGCTCGGCGCGATCGGCATGGCCGGCCGCGAGCGGCTCGACAACCTCGTGTTCGTGATCAACTGCAACCTGCAGCGCCTCGACGGTCCGGTGCGCGGCAACGGCAAGATCATCCAGGAACTGGAAAGCGAATTCCGCGGCGCGGGCTGGAACGTCATCAAGGTCGTGTGGGGCAGCCGCTGGGACGCGCTGTTCCAGCGCGACAAGTCGGGCGCGCTGATGCGCCGCATGATGGAAGTCGTCGACGGCGAATATCAGACGTACAAGTCGGAGTCGGGCGCGTTCGTTCGCGAGCACTTCTTCAATACGCCGGAACTGAAGGCGCTGGTCGCCGACTGGTCGGATGAAGACGTGTGGAACCTGAACCGCGGCGGCCACGATCCGCACAAGATTTACGCCGCGTTCCACGAAGCCACGCAGACCAAGGGCCAGCCGACCGTCATCCTCGCGAAGACGATCAAGGGCTACGGCATGGGCGAAGCCGGCCAGGCGATGAACATCACCCACCAGCAGAAGAAGATGCAGGTGGAGCAGCTGAAGAAATTCCGCGACCAGTTCCGTCTGCCGATCTCCGACGAAGACCTCGTCAACGTGCCGTACCTCAAGTTCGAAGAAGGTTCGAAGGAACTCGAGTACATGCGCGCTCGCCGCCAGGAACTCGGCGGCTATCTGCCGGCGCGCCGTCAGAAGGCGGAGTCGCTGCCGGTGCCGGATCTTGCGGCATTCGAGCCGCTCCTGAAGGGCACGGGCGAAGGCCGCGAGATTTCCACGACGATGGCGTTCGTGCGGATTCTCAACATCTTGCTGAAGGACAAGGCGCTCGGCAAACGCATCGTGCCGATCGTCCCGGACGAGTCGCGTACGTTCGGCATGGAAGGTCTGTTCCGTCAGATCGGCATCTGGAATCAGGACGGCCAGAAGTACATTCCGGAAGATTCCGACCAGCTCATGTTCTACCGCGAGTCGGAAACCGGTCAGATTCTGCAGGAAGGCATCAACGAAGCCGGCGGCATGTCCGACTGGATCGCAGCCGCGACGTCGTACTCGACGCACGGCGAGATCATGATCCCGTTCTACATCTTCTACTCGATGTTCGGCTTCCAGCGCATCGGCGATCTGGCATGGGCCGCGGGCGACATGCGCTCGCGCGGTTTCCTGCTGGGCGGCACGGCAGGCCGCACGACGCTGAACGGCGAAGGTCTGCAACACGAAGACGGCCACTCGCTGCTGTGGGCCGCGTCGGTGCCGAACTGCATCAGCTATGACCCGACGTTCGGTTACGAACTCGCGGTCATCATGCAGGACGGCCTGCGCCGCATGGTCGCGGAGCAGGAAGACGTGTACTACTACATCACGGTGATGAACGAGAACTACGAGCACCCGGCGATTCCGCAGGGCGAGCATGTAGCGGCCGACATCATCAAGGGCATGTACGCGTTCCGCAAAGCCGACGCTGACAAGAAAGCGCCGCGTGTTCAACTGATGGGCGCGGGCACGATCTTCAACGAAGTGATCGCCGCCGCCGACCTGCTGAAGAACGACTGGGGCGTCGCCGCCGATCTGTGGAGCGTGCCGAGCTTCACCGAACTCGCTCGCGAAGGTCACGAAGTGCAGCGCTGGAACATGCTGCATCCGACGGAAGAAAAGAAGCTCTCGCACGTCGAGAAGCTGCTGAAGGACGCGCCTGGTCCGGTGATTGCCTCGACCGATTACGTTCGCGCGCTGACCGAGCAGATTCGCGCGTTCGTGCCGCAGAAGTTCGTCGTGCTGGGCACGGACGGCTATGGCCGTTCGGACACGCGCGAGAAGCTGCGCCACTTCTTCGAAGTCGACCGCTACTGGGTCACGGTTGCCGCGTTGAATGCACTGGCAGACGAGGGCACGATCGAACGCAAGGTCGTCGCCGAGGCGCTCAAGAAGTACAACCTTGATCCCGCCAAACCCAACCCGATGACCGTCTAAGGCATCATTCCCCGTGTGCCACGGCGTGCGCGCCCGCCACTGACCGGTTCCGACCGGCAGCGGCAGTCGCGTGCGCGGCCCAGGAGACACTAACAATGAGTCAAGCGATCGAAGTCAAGGTGCCGGACATCGGCGATTACAAGGACATTCCTGTGATCGAGGTGCTGGTCAAGGCGGGTGATACCGTCGAGAAAGAGCAATCGCTCGTTACGCTGGAGTCCGACAAGGCGACGATGGATGTGCCGAGTTCGGCGGCCGGCGTCGTCAAGGAAGTGAAGGTCAAGGTCGGCGACAACGTGTCGGAAGGTTCGCTGATCGTGGTGCTGGATGGTGCCGAGGGTGGAGCGGCCGCGGCTGCTCCGGCGGCTGCGCCTGCACCCGCACCTGCGGCTACTCCCGCGCCTGCACCGGCTGCGGCTCCGGCCGCTGCACCGGCTGCAAGCGGCGGCGGTCTGCAGGAAGTCAAAGTGCCGGATATCGGCGACTACAAAGACATTCCCGTGATCGAAGTCGCGGTGAAGGTCGGCGATCGCGTCGAGAAAGAGCAGTCGCTTGTCACGCTGGAATCCGACAAGGCGACGATGGACGTGCCGAGTTCCGCGGCCGGCGTCGTCAAGGAAGTGAAGGTCAAGGTCGGCGATACCGTGTCGGAAGGCTCGGTGATCGTCGTCGTGGAAGCCGAAGGCGGCGCTGCGGCGCCCGCGCCGGCTCCCGCGGCCAAGCCGCAAGCCGAGAAGCCGTCGGATGCGCCCGCCGCGCCGTCGCCCGCACCGGCCGCTCCGTCCGCGCTCGCACAAGCGCCTTCGATCCCGGCCGGCGAGGGCGGTTCGCGCCGCGCGAGCCACGCTTCGCCGTCGGTGCGCAAGTTCGCGCGCGAACTCGGCGTCGACGTGACGCAGGTTCAGGGCACAGGTCCGAAGGGCCGCATTACGCAAGCCGACGTCACCGCGTTCATCAAGGGCGTGATGACGGGCCAGCGTGCCGCTCCGGCCGGCGCAGCCGTGCCCGCAGCCGGCGGCGGCGAGCTGAATCTGCTGCCGTGGCCGAAGGTCGACTTCTCGAAGTTCGGCCCGTTCGAAGCGAAGCCGCTGTCGCGCATCAAGAAGATTTCGGGCGCGAACCTGCATCGCAACTGGGTCATGATTCCGCACGTCACGAACAACGACGAAGCGGACATCACCGAACTCGAAGCGCTGCGCGTGCAGTTGAACAAGGAAAACGAAAAGGCCGGCGTGAAGATCACGATGCTGGCGTTCGTCATCAAGGCCGTTGTGTCGGCGTTGAAGAAATTCCCGACGTTCAACGCGAGCCTCGACGGCGACAACCTCGTGTTCAAGCAGTACTACCACGTGGGTTTTGCCGCCGATACGCCGAACGGTCTCGTCGTTCCGGTGATTCGCGATGCGGACAAGAAGGGTCTCGTCGAGATCGCGAAGGAAATGACCGATCTTTCCAAGGCCGCGCGTGAAGGCAAGCTCAAGCCGGATCAGATGCAAGGCGGTTGCTTCTCGATTTCGTCGCTGGGCGGGATCGGCGGCACTAACTTCACGCCGATTATCAATGCGCCTGAAGTCGCTATTCTTGGGCTGTCGCGTGGCGCGATGAAGCCGGTGTGGGACGGCAAGCAGTTCGTGCCGCGTCTCATGCTGCCGCTGTCGTTGTCTTACGACCATCGGGTGATCGACGGGGCTGAGGCTGCGCGCTTCAATGCGTATCTTGGGGCGATTCTTGCCGATTTTCGGCGTGTGATTCTTTGATGTGGTGTTGCGCGGGGCGCTGGTTTTTTTCTGTGATCAGTGTCTCTCTGTAGAACCTGTTTTCTTAGTGGTCTATTGGCGCTGCCCCTGTGCGGGGCGGCACCTACTTTTCTTTGTCTTCCAAAGAAAAGTAGGCAAAAGAAAGGCGCGTCCTTCGGCGGACTGCAAAGGATGATTCTGTTTGGCGCGCTGCCAGTTTTTGGGCCCTGGGCTGGTTCTTCTCATCACCATCAACAAGACTAGGGGACACTATGAGTCTCGTCGAAGTAAAAGTGCCGGATATCGGTGACTTCAAGGACGTCGATGTCATCGAAGTCAATATCAAACCGGGCGATGCGATCGAAAAAGAACAGTCGCTGCTGACGCTCGAGTCCGATAAGGCATCCATGGAAGTGCCGAGCGATACCGCCGGCATCGTCAAGGAAATCCGTATCAAAGCCGGCGATAAAGTCTCGCAAGGCACCGTCATCGCGCTCGTCGAAACGTCCGGCGAAGCAGCGCCCGCTAAAGAAACTCCGAAGGCCGCGGAAAAAGCGCCTGCACCCGCGCCAGCTCCCGCCGCTGCGCCGGGCGCCGCTGCGCCCGCGCCGCAAGCGGGCAGCTTCTCGGGCAGCGCGGACATCGAGTGCGACATGCTCGTGCTCGGGTCGGGCCCTGGCGGCTATTCGGCTGCATTCCGGTCCGCCGATCTCGGCATGAAGACGGTGCTCGTCGAGCGTTATTCGACGCTTGGCGGCGTGTGTCTGAACGTGGGCTGCATTCCGTCGAAGGCGCTGCTGCACACGGCGCTCGTCATTGACGAAGCCGAAGCGCTCGGCGCGCACGGCATCACGTTTTCCAAACCGCAGATCGATCTGGACAAGCTGCGCGACTTCAAGTCGGGCGTCGTCAAGAAGCTGACCGGCGGTCTCGCCGGCATGGCGAAGATGCGCAAGGTCGAAGTGGTCACGGGCACCGGCGCGTTCGTCGATCCGAACCACATGGAAGTACAAACCGAGGGCGGCAAAAAGGTCGTCCGGTTCAAGCAGGCGATCATCGCCGCGGGCTCTGAAGCGGTGAAGCTGCCGTTCATTCCGGAAGATCCGCGTGTGGTCGATTCGACCGGCGCGCTCGAACTGCGTCAGATTCCGCAGCGCATGCTGGTGATCGGCGGCGGCATCATCGGGCTCGAAATGGCGACGGTCTACGCCACGCTCGGCGCGAAGATCGACGTCGTCGAAATGCTCGACGGTCTGATGGCCGGCGCGGACCGCGATCTGGTCAAGGTCTGGGAAAAGTACAACAGCAAGCGTTTCGCCAACGTCATGCTGAAGACCAAAACCACCGCGGCCGAAGCGAAAGAGGACGGCATCTACGTGTCGTTCGAAGGGGAGAAGGCTCCGGCGGAAGCGCAGCGTTATGACCTCGTGCTGGTCGCGGTCGGACGCTCGCCGAACGGCAAGAAGATCGGCGCGGACAAGGCCGGCGTGGCGGTCACGGATCGCGGCTTTATCGACGTCGACAAACAGATGCGCACCAACGTGCCGCACATCTTCGCGATCGGCGATATCGTCGGTCAGCCGATGCTCGCGCATAAGGCCGTGCACGAAGGACACGTTGCCGCCGAAGCCGCTCACGGCGAGAAGGCGTACTTCGACGCGCTGCAGATTCCGTCAGTGGCTTACACCGATCCCGAAGTGGCGTGGGCCGGCAAGACCGAAGACCAGTTGAAGGCCGAAGGCGTCAAGTACGGCAAGGCGGTGTTCCCGTGGGCCGCATCGGGCCGCGCGATCGCCAACGGCCGCGACGAGGGCTTCACGAAGCTGCTGTTCGACGAGGAAACGCATCGCGTGATCGGCGGCGGTATCGTCGGTCTGAATGCGGGTGACCTGATCAGCGAAGTGTGCCTCGCGATCGAAATGGGCGCGGACGCGGAAGACATCGGCAAGACGATTCATCCGCACCCGACGCTCGGCGAATCGATCGGCATGGCCGCCGAACTGTACGAAGGCGTCTGTACCGATTTGCCGCCGCAGAAAAAGAAGTAATGCGTTTGGCTCGTCCGCATGCGTGCGGATGGCGCTCGAAAACAAACGGCGCGCCCTTTGCGGGGCGCGCCGTTTCTCATCTGAAGCTCAATCGCATTCGAGCCGCGGCCCGAAACGAAGCAACGCCGCGAACGCCGCGCAAAAAAATCCCGGCGCTTCGCCGGGCAAACGATACGTCATTCAACGTATCGGAGCGTTCGGCCAATTGAAACCGTGTGAGCGGCAACGGCACGACGCTGTTGCTTACAGCAACGC
The DNA here is from genome assembly GCF_040543975.1 of Paraburkholderia sp. OAS925. Lineage (NCBI taxonomy): Bacteria > Pseudomonadati > Pseudomonadota > Betaproteobacteria > Burkholderiales > Burkholderiaceae > Paraburkholderia > Paraburkholderia sp. OAS925. The sequence goes on along the minus strand of NZ_JBEUNO010000001.1, from coordinate 3,140,099 downwards.
CGGCGCAGCGATGAAGCTGGGCCGGCGCAAACGATGCCCGAAGCAAGGCCTCGGGTCAGTCGACCCAGGCTCCGACAGCGAGCCTGGAAGCAGACCGGAAACTTAGACCGGCTTCTTGGCCGAGCGCGAAGCTTGCGCAGCGGCTTGCGATGCAGCCTTCGAAGCGGCCGTGGCGGCTGCGTTGAAGTTGCTTTCCGCGATTTCGACAGCTTGCTTCGTGGCCTTGTGGACCGTTTCGTACGTGGTGTTGGCGGCAGTGATGGCCGACTTGATCACGGCGACAGCGGTTTCCGAACCGGCCGGTGCATTCTTCGCGACGTTTTCGACGAGCGACTGAACCTTGCGGTTCTGCTCTTCGAATTGCGCTTCCGCTACGCGGGCGAACTCGCCTTGCGTTGCCGAAACGATTTCGTACACGTGACGGCCATACGACAGCGCCTTTTCAGCGACCGGCTGCGCGAGGCTCGCTTGCAGTGCCAGCAGTTCCTGCGCGTCTTTCACCGACAGCGCGCGCTGGGCATTTTCCTGGCTTTCCGCGAGCGTCGATTTCACGACTTGCAGGTTCAGTTCGACCAGCTTTTCGACGCCTTCGAATGCCTTGGTGGTCAGGCCGAACAGCGTTTCGAAGTTGGCTTTCTGGGCTGCAGCGAATTGCTCGGGGGTCAGCAAAGTCATGGTTTACGCTCCTGGATCGCGGCCGAACTCTGCGACCGCATTGGGTGGTGGCGAGACGCACAAATTCGTCTGCCCGGACCGCGATGTATTGTGCATCGCAGCAATGAGTTCTATTTTAAGATGGCGCCAAGGAATGTCAAGTGGTTTTTGTGCATTGCACAATCTTAAGAAACCACTTAGGAAACAATAGCTTATGCGCTCTGAATGACAGCCGCATGACGCGGAACGATTGACCGTTCTTGCCAGTGGAAAGTCCGAAAACGGTATTTTGTTCCGGCTCCAACAGCCTCTCCGAGGCGCTTTTGCGTGCGCCGCGGAAAAAACCGTGAGGGGTCTATTTAACAAAAGCTGGGCGCGGATGCGAATTGATGTAAACCATAAACTGTCACGGAACGTTAATCGTTGATGCCGGTCGAACGCGCGTCTGCGATTTGCAGCGGGCATTTAAGACAACGTCCGCTGCGCGTGTTGTCTCGCTGGCGTCCGCGGCGGGAGACCTCGTTGGCCGCGACAGCCGTGTTTCCCCTCATCAAGGTTGTCTCGAAATTGCCGTTATGCTGAAAGGACCACACCCTTTTTCAGGGTGACGGTGGTGGCGAGGCGCGGCGCTCCGATCGTTTTTATCGATCGAAGCGCGGCACTTATTTGCGTTTTTGCGATCGGAGCTTATAAGCTGGTTTAAGGAGCGCAGATAAGTGCTTCAAATTGCTAATTTTTCGTTGTTTTACTACACTTGCGGAACCCTCTCGCCGCTCCCTACAGAACACCCATGAAAACCGACATGTTTTCGTCGCTAAAAGTGATCCACGGCGCGGCGCGCAGCACCGCTTTGTCGGTGGCCGCCTCCATGGTCCTCGCGGCGGCGCTTGGCACGCCCGTGAGCACTTTTGCCGCGACGCCCGCTGCATCCGCAAAAACCTCGAAGCACGCGAAGGCCGCCAAGAAGCCCGCCGCCGCAACCAAGGTCTCGAGCAAAGCTGTGAAAGCCGGCAGCAAAGGCGCGGTCGCAAAGGCCGCCGCCGCTGATGACGACGCGCCGCGCGCGAGCGTCAAGCGCAAGCGCGTGACCTATACGTCGAACGGCCGTCACCACTCGGTGGTGCGGCGCGTTGCCTATGAGCCGCGCCAGCCGACCGTCGGCCAGGCATTCGGCCTGCACGAGACGCCGGACGCGCTGATGCTGCGCTCGAGCGTCGCGTACGTGGTCGACCAGAACACCGGCGAGTCGCTCTTCGATAAAAACTCGCGCGCCGTGGTGCCGATCGCGTCCATCACGAAGCTGATGACCGCGATGGTCGTGCTGGATTCGAAAGAGCCGATGACCGATCAGCTCGAAGTCACGGACGAAGACCGCGACTACGAAAAGAACACCGGCTCGCGCCTGTCCGTCGGCTCGGTGCTGTCGCGCGAAGACATGCTGCATATCGCGCTGATGGCGTCGGAAAACCGCGCCGCCGCGGCGCTGTCGCGCTACTACCCGGGCGGCCGGCCGGCGTTCCTTGCCGCCATGAACGCGAAGGCGCGGCAACTCGGCATGACCGACACGCACTTCGAGAATCCCACCGGCTTGACGAGCCAGAACGTGTCGAGCGCGCGCGATCTCGTGAAGATGGTCAATGCCGCGTATCAATATCCGCTGATCCGCCGGTTCTCGACGGACCGCAGCTACGAGGTGTACACGGGCAAGCGCACGCTCGCGTACAACAGCACGAATGCGCTCGTGCGTAACCCGACGTGGGAGATCGGTCTGCAAAAGACCGGCTTCATCAACGAAGCGGGTGAGTGCCTCGTGATGCAGGCCAACATTCATGGCCGTCCGATGGTGCTGGTGCTGCTCGACTCGTCGGGCAAGTACTCGCGTTTCGCCGACGCCACGCGGCTGCGCACGTGGCTCGACAACGGCGGCGATCAGGCGCGTATCACGAGCGCGGACGCCGGCGGGCCGGGCACCTGAGCGCGCTGTGTTTCTGTGTTTGCGGTCGGTTTAAGAATCGGTCGCCACAATTGAAAAGCCCCGCATTTGCGGGGCTTTTTCGTTGCACGCTGCGATTCGTCGATTCGTCGATTCGTCGATTCATCGACTCGCGACTCAGGACTTATGCATGCGAGCCCGAATGATGCCCATGATCCTGCGAAGCTTGCGGCCGATACCCAAGCGCTTCGGAAATCACAAGCGCTGTCTGGCTGAGCTGACCTAGCCAGGAATCCTGCAGGCGGTCGGCCGGCGCCGAAAGCGACAGACCCGCGACGAGTTTGCCGGTGTCGTCGTAGATGCCCGCGGCGATGCAGCGCACGCCGAGCTCCAGTTCCTCATTGTCGCGCGCGCACGCTTGCTGGCGCACATGCGACAGTTCGCGCTCGAGCTTGGCTAAGTCGGTGATGCTGTTTTGCGTGTGGCCCGAGAGGCCGGTGCGGGTTGCGTAGGCGCGCACGCGCGTCGATTCGTCGGCGGCGAGGAAGAGCTTGCCGACGGAAGTCAGATGCAGCGGCGCGCGTCCGCCGATGGCGCGCACGACCTGCATGCCCGAACGCTCGGAATAAGCGCGCTCGATGTACACGATCTCGTCGCCCTGACGCACCGACAGGTTCACGGTCTGGCCCGTCTGCCGATGCAGCTCGCGCATCGGCGTGAGCGCCGCGTCGCGCACGGACAGCCGCGCCTTCACGAGATTGCCGAGTTCGAGCAAGCGCATGCCGAGCCGGTACGTGCCGGGATCGGACCGGTCGACGAGCCGGCACATCACCATGTCGTTCAGGATGCGGTGCGCGGTGGACGGATGCAGTTCCGTGCGGATGGCGAGTTCTTTCAGGCTGACCGGGTCGCTATGCGCGGCGAGTGCGTCGAGCAGGCGCATCATGCGTTCGATCACCTGGATCGAAGTTTTGGGATCCGGGTTCGTGTCGCTCATAAGAAGAATCGGTTGACGCGTCAAACAGCGGAAACTGATTGTATCTCGTATCGTGAAAAAAGCGAACGCACTTGGAAGCGGCCTTCGAATTCGGCGAGGCGTTCGTCCTATGCCTTCCGGGCGTTGGTATTGTGCGCCAAACAGCGGATAATCAGGGACGTTTTCCCGGAGGAGGGCTCATGCGAGTCGGATTGTTCGTCACCTGCCTGATCGACCTGATGCGGCCCGAAATCGGTTTTTCGGTGATCAAGCTGCTCGAAGGCGCCGGTTTTGAAGTGGTGGTGCCGCCGGCGCAAACGTGCTGTGGCCAGCCCGCGTACAACTCGGGCGAGCGGCGCATCGCCCGCGACCTCGCCGAGAAAACCTTGCGCGAATTCGAGCAGTTCGACTACGTGGTGGTGCCGTCAGGCTCGTGCGGCGGCATGATCCGCGCGCATTACGGCGACCTGTTCGCCGACGACCCCGAACTGATGAATCGCTTCGGCCGCCTGCGCGCCAGGGTGTTCGAGCTGACCGACTTCCTCGTCAACGTCGCGAAAGTGCGGTTGCAGCCCGGCGAATTCGCCGGACAGGTGACGTATCACGATTCGTGTTCCGGTCTGCGCGAACTCGGCGTGAAGGCGCAGCCGCGCGAACTGCTCGCCCAGGTGGGCGTCGCGGTGACCGAAATGAAGGGCTGCGAACACTGCTGCGGCTTCGGCGGCACGTTTGCGGTGAAGTACGGCGACATCTCCACGGCGATCGTCGACGAAAAATGCGCGAATATCCGCGACAGCGGCGCGGGCGCGGTGGTGCTCGGCGATCTCGGCTGCATGCTCAATATCGAAGGGCGCCTGAGGCGCACCGGCGATACCGCGACGCGCGTGCTGCACATCGCGCAGGTCCTGGCCGGCGACGTATAACGGGGTAAGGGGACCGCCATGCAAATCCAATCGATGCAATTCAAGGCGCGCGCCGGTCAGAAGCTCGCGGATCAGCGGCTGCAGCAGAACCTGACCAAGCTGTCCACCAAGTTCGTCTCCGCGCGCGCCGCGGCGCTGACCGCGATCGACTTTCCCGCCACGCGGGACGCACTGAAGGAGCGCCGCAACCGGGCGCTCGAAAATCTGGACGTGTGGCTCGAGACGTTCGAACGCGAGGCGGCCCGGCGCGGCGTCACCGTGCTCTTTGCCGAGACCACGCAGGAGGCCGCGCGGCTCGTCGGCGAAATTGCACGCCGGCACGATGTGAAGAAGGTGATCAAGACCAAGTCGATGGTCACCGAGGAAATGCGCCTGAACGAGGTGCTCGGACAGATGGGCGTGCAATCCATCGAGACCGATCTCGGCGAATACATTCTGCAGATCAACGACAACGAGCCGCCTAGCCACATCATCGCGCCCGTCGTCCACAAGGATAAGGACGAGATCGCCGACCTGTTCGCCAAAACGCACGGCCGGCCGCGGCTTACCGAAATTCCCGATATGACGCTGGAAGCCCGGCAGGTGCTTCGCCCGCACTTCATGAGCGCGGACATGGGTGTGACCGGCGGCAACTTCGTGATCGCGGAAACCGGCTCGGTGGTGCTCGTCACCAATGAGGGCAACGAAGGCATGTGTACGGTGATGCCGCGCGTGCATGTCGCCGTCACCGGCATCGAAAAGGTGCTGCCCACGCTCGAAGACCTCGCGACGGCCATGCGCTTGCTGCCGCGCTCGGCGACGGGCCAGACCACGTCCAACTATTTCTCGGTGCTGACCGGGCCGCGAGGCGAGGGCGATCAGGACGGGCCCGAGCATATGTATGTGGTGCTCGTCGACGGCGGGCGCACGGGGCTGATCGGCGGCGATTTTCAGGAGATGCTCCGCTGCATTCGTTGCGGCGCGTGCATGAATCATTGCCCGGTGTATCAGAAAGTCGGCGGCCATGCCTACGGCTGGGTGTATCCCGGCCCGATGGGTTCTGTGCTGACGCCGAGCTACGTCGGCCTCGATAAGGCGCTCGATCTGCCGCAAGCAGCCACGCTGTGCGGCGAGTGCAATAGCGTATGTCCGGTCGGCATTCCGTTGTCCGATCTGCTGCGCAAACTGCGCGAGAAGCAGGTTGAACGGCGCCTGCGTCCGTGGAAGGAGCGCGCGGGTCTCGCAGTGTGGGGTTTTCTGGCGATGCATCCGGACGCTTACGCGCTCGTCACGAAACTCGCTGTGCGGGTGCTGGAGCGCATGGGCGGGCGCAATCGGTCGATTGCGAAGCTCCCTTTGGGCGGCGCCGGCTGGACGAATACGCGGGATATGCCCGCGCCGGTTGGACGCACGTTCCGGGAGTTGTACGCCGCGCAACGCAGTCATATCGGCTGAAGAAGGTTGGGGCGGCGCTCTGCCGTCGCGCGAGTGCTGCTGCTACTGCTAGTGAGTTGTGCAACGTGCCGGTAGAAGTTTTCGCGAGAGCCAACCGCTGTTGCGACGGCGCCGGTGCCATACGCCAAGGCTGGCCCGCGTGGCAAGTCGCTTGAGACGCCGTGGCGTGCCCGCGGCGTGCCGTTCACCGCCGCTAAAGCGCTGCTCTAATGCGTTGTCATGCCCCGAGCCGGATTGCCTCTCAACACGGGTGCGCCGGCATCGCCGCGACCGCCCGCCTGCGGTGCTGGCGCCGGCGCGGGCGGCGGCGGGGGCGGCGGCGCGACGCCGGGCCGCGGCGCATTCGAGCCGCTCGGACCGCGCGGACCCGCGACCGCTCCCTGCGGAGGCGGTCCGCCGTTGGGCTGGCCGCGAGGTCCACCGTTGGGTTGGCCATGCGGCCCACCGTTTCCGCCCCGATTGCCGTGGTCTCCGTCGTAGTACGGCCGCCCTCGGTATCCGCCGTATCCTGGACCGTAATAGCGCCCCGGACCGCCGTAATAGCCCGGACCGTAATAATTGCTGTAGCCCATGTAGACGTTCGTCTGCGGGACGGGCGCGCCGTACGCGTCGTAGTAGCCGTCATAGGTGCTGTAGCCGTTGCTGTACATCGGCGTGCCGTCCGGATAGACGGCGCAGCCGCCGAGCAGGGCGGCGACGGCGACAGCGGCAAAGGGTGCGAAGCGTTTCATTTCAAGCCCGAGACAGTAGGTTTCGTAGTAATGAGACCGCAATTATGCGCATCCGTGGCGGTAGCTTTGTATGCTTTTGTAAGGACTTATTTTTCGTGCCAGGCGTGAGCCGATCGCCCCTGATCGTGTCCGCATCAAATCACTGTTCCATTTCCGACAACGCTGTATCGCGCCTGAGCCGGTTTTTCCCGATTGGCTATTCCTATAGGATTCGTCATGGGCATAGTAAGCGATGAGCTTAGCTAGCCCTCCTCTGGAAGAACGACATCATGAAAAAGACAATAGCGGTGTACTGGCCTCTCGCACTGGTCGTCGGGTTAGCGGCCGTGGCGTATCTGCACATTTGCGGCGATCTGTCCGCGCGCGGCTCGCAGGCGCCGTTGGCGGCAGACCAATTGACCGCCGAACTGGCGCGGGCGGCGTCCTACGGCATGATCGACGACGCGTCGTCCGCGCCGGTCAAGCCGTTGCGCACCGTGACCACGCTGCCTCTGGCGCAGGCGTCCTGAACTCGAACCTGAGCCCGCGAGCGGCCGAAGCAATGCCGGGCGGCGTCCGCGGCGCAATTTCGTGCGCCTTTGTATAATCGCGGCACCGCGCGGCGGGCGTCGCGTCGCGGCGTATTTGCCGCCATTCGCACCTCACCGCGCCGAAAAGCGCAAAAGAAGCCTCCGATGAAAACTGTGTCCATCTGCTTTGTCTGCCTCGGGAACATCTGTCGTTCGCCGACCGCGGAAGCCGTGATGCGCCGTCTCGTCGACGAGGCGAAACTCGGTGGGCGCATTTTGCTCGACTCCGCCGGCACGGGCGACTGGCACATCGGCCAGCCGCCGGACGAGCGCGCGCAGCACGCCGCGCGCGGCCGCGGCTACGACCTCGCGGCACTGCGTGGGCGGCAGATAGCGGACATCGACTTCGACCGCTTCGACCTGCTGATCGCAATGGACGACAAGAACGTCGCCGCGCTGCGCCAGGTGTGTCCGCCGGACCAGCAGGACAAGATTCGCCTGCTGATGGAATTCGTGCCCGAAAGCGACGCTCGCTGGAGCGGTTCGCGCGAAGTCGTCGATCCGTATTTCGGCGGCGCGGAAGGTTTCGAGCAGGTGCTGGATCAATGCGAGGCGGCTTGCCGCGGGCTCATCGCCGCATTGCGTCCCCAATTGATCGATTAGCTCGCGGCGTCGCTGGAAAAGCGCGCGAGCAATTAAGTAATGACCCACATCCCAGGAGGGATACTTGACTAAATCGGTCATGTATTTATACTTGACAAAACTTGTCGAGAATAGCGGTTCCCCATACATATGAGACTCACCACGAAAGGCCGTTTCGCCGTCACGGCGATGATCGACCTGGCTTTACGCCAGGAGCAGGGCCCGGTGACGCTTGCAGGTATCAGCCAGCGCCAGCATATCTCCCTGTCGTACCTCGAGCAGCTGTTTGGCAAGCTGCGTCGTCATGAAATCGTCGAGTCCGTGCGCGGGCCGGGCGGCGGCTACAATCTCGCGCGCCGCGCCGAAGACGTGACCGTGGCCGACATCATCATCGCGGTGGACGAGCCGCTCGACGCCACCCAATGCGGCGGCAAGGGCTCGTGCGAGGGCACCAAGCAGCACGACGGCCATTGCATGACGCATGAGCTGTGGTCCACGCTGAACCAGAAAATGGTCGAGTACCTGGATTCGGTCTCGCTGAAAGATCTGGTCGATCAGCAACGTTCGCGCGAAGGCGCGCCGGCCGTTCTGCGCGACAGGCGCAGTGAGGCGCCGGCGGTCGAGCCCGTTCGCGTGGCGCCCAAAGGTCCTAATTCCGTTTTCAACATGGCCGGTTCGTAAGACGCGGCGCGGCATACCGCAGCGCGATCACGAATTCAGAAGCCAGAGCACACGACGTCCCCGGAGCGATACATGAACAACGAGATTCCCCACCTGCCCATTTACATGGACTACAGCGCCACGACCCCGGTCGATCCGCGCGTGGTGGACAAGATGATTCCGTATCTGCGCGAGCAGTTCGGCAACCCCGCGTCGCGTAGCCATTCGTATGGCTGGACGGCTGAGCGCGCGGTCGAAGAAGCGCGCGAAAACGTCGCCGCGCTCGTCAATGCCGATCCGCGCGAAATCATCTGGACCTCGGGCGCAACCGAGTCGGACAACCTCGCGATCAAGGGCGCCGCGCACTTCTACAAGAGCAAGGGCAAGCACATCATCACGGTGAAGACCGAGCACAAGGCCGTGCTGGACACCTGCCGCGAGCTGGAGCGTGAAGGCTTCGAAGTCACGTATCTGGATGTGCAGGACGACGGTCTGATCGACCTCGAGAAGTTCAAGGCCGCGCTTCGCCCGGACACGATTCTCGTGTCGGTGATGTCGGTGAACAACGAGATCGGCGTGATTCAGGACATCGAGGCAATCGGCGAAATCACCCGTGAAAAAGGCATTATTTTTCACGTGGACGCCGCGCAAGCCACCGGCAAGATCGATATCGATTTGCAAAAACTGAAGGTCGACCTCATGTCCTTCTCGGCGCACAAGACGTATGGTCCGAAGGGCATCGGCGCGCTGTACGTGCGCCGCAAGCCGCGCGTGCGTATCGAGGCGCAGATGCACGGCGGCGGTCACGAGCGCGGCATGCGTTCGGGCACGCTGGCTACGCATCAGATCGTCGGCATGGGCGAGGCGTTCCGCATCGCGCGCGAGGAAATGGCAACGGAAAACGAGCGCATTCGCATGCTGCGCGACCGTTTGCTGCGCGGGCTGTCGGAGATCGACGAAGTCTATGTGAACGGCGACATGGAAAAGCGTGTGCCGCACAACCTGAACATCAGCTTTAATTTCGTCGAAGGCGAATCGCTGATCATGGCGGTGAAAGACGTGGCGGTGTCGTCGGGTTCGGCGTGCACGTCGGCTTCGCTGGAACCGTCGTACGTGTTGCGCGCGCTTGGCCGTAACGACGAACTCGCGCACAGCTCGATCCGCTTCACGGTGGGCCGCTTCACGACCGAGCAGGACGTGGACTACGTGATCAATCTGCTGAAGACGAAAATTGCGAAGCTGCGCGATCTGTCGCCGCTGTGGGAAATGCACCAGGACGGCATTGATATTTCGACGATTCAGTGGGCAGCGCACTGACGCGCCGGCTAGTCGAAACGATCGCGCAACTTACCGCGCAGTTCACCGCGCAATTTACGAACACGCAGATTGAAACGAATCAAGGAGTGTAATCATGGCTTATAGCGACAAGGTTCTGGACCACTACGAAAACCCGCGCAACGTCGGCTCGTTCTCGAAGGACGACGACGCGGTCGGCACCGGCATGGTCGGCGCACCCGCATGCGGCGACGTGATGAAGCTGCAGATCCGCGTGGGCGCGGACGGCATCATCGAAGACGCGAAGTTCAAGACGTACGGCTGCGGTTCGGCGATCGCGTCGAGCTCGCTCGTCACCGAGTGGGTGAAGGGCAAGACGCTCGATCAGGCTATGTCGATCAAGAACACGCAGATCGCCGAAGAACTCGCGTTGCCGCCGGTGAAAATCCACTGCTCGATTCTCGCGGAAGACGCGATCAAGGCAGCGGTCGCCGACTACAAGCAACGTCACGGCGAAGCAGCAGTAGTGGAAGGCGACCAGCAGCACGCCTGAAGCCACGAGTTCGAAAGCGATCGGGCGAGTTGAAGCGAACGGCGCGGTGGGTTGGCGCCGTCACGCATGAGCGATATTTGATGCAGGCAGGGCAGCGGGGCGTCGGCACGCACCGCGCAATGAGAAACGCTATGGCAATTACGTTGACCGAAAAGGCAGCACAGCACGTGCAGAAGTATCTGATCCGTCGTGGTAAAGGCGTGGGCCTGCGTCTGGGCGTGCGCACCACCGGCTGCTCCGGCTTGGCCTACAAGCTGGAGTATGTGGACGAACTCGCGCCCGAAGACGAGGTATTCGAATGCAACGGCGTGAAGATCATTGTCGACCCGAAGAGCCTCGCTTATATCGACGGAACCGAGCTCGATTTCGCGCGCGAAGGCCTGAATGAAGGCTTCAAGTTCAACAATCCGAACGTGAAGGACGAGTGCGGTTGCGGCGAGTCGTTCCGCGTATAACCGGAACTTCCGCGTGGAGCGGACCAAAGGCGGCGCGGGCCGCCTTTTTAGTTTGCTTCGCAAGATCGCACAATCGCACGATCGCACCGCGGGACTGCGCTTTGCATGCGCTCCTTTGAATGAACGGAAACTTCTATCCGATGGCCTCGCTGAACGATAGCCACTTCGACCTCTTTGGTCTTCCGGCGCAATTTGCGCTCGATCCCGCCGCGCTCGATCACGCGTATCGCACGGTGCAGGCGCAAGTGCATCCGGACCGCTTCGCGGCGGCCGGCGACGCGCAAAAGCGCATCGCGATGCAATGGGCGACGCGCGCGAACGAGGCGTATCAGACGCTGCGCGATCCGCTCAAGCGCGCGACGTATCTGTTGCATCTGCGCGGCATCGACATCGGCGCGCACGACAACACGGCGATGGAGCCGGCGTTTCTGATGCAGCAGATGGAATGGCGCGAAGCGATCGAAGACGCCGCCGCGGCGAAGAACGTCGACGCGCTCGATGCGCTGCTCGGCGAATTGCGCGACGAAGAGCGCGTGCGTTTCGACAAGCTCGGCGCATTGCTCGACAGCGGCGCGGACCAGGCGGCGGGCGAGGCGGTGCGGCAGTTGATGTTCATCGAACGGGTGGCGTCGGAAACCGGCTCGCAGATCGAGCGGCTCGAGAGCTAGCCTCGTTCAGCGCGTCGCATCGCATCGGCGCTGACGCGGCTTTGGCACTACATCCAGCAACGCAAAATTCAGGACGGGGCTTCGCGGCTCCGAGAAGATCCAGATGGCCTTACTGCAAATCTCCGAACCCGGCATGGCGCCGGCGCCCCATCAGCGGCGTCTGGCGGTCGGTATCGATCTCGGCACGACCAATTCTCTCGTCGCCGCCGTGCGCAGCGGCGTGCCCGACGTGCTGCCTGACGAAGATGGCCACGTGTTGCTGCCCTCTGTCGTGCGCTACCTCGAGAAGGGCGGCCGGCGCATCGGCCGCGCGGCCAAGGCCGAGGCGGCGACCGATCCGCGCAACACGATCGTCTCCGTCAAGCGCTTCATGGGCCGCGGCAAGGCGGAAGTCGAGGGCGCCGAAAACGCGCCGTACGATTTCATCGACGCGCCCGGCATGGTGCAGATTCGCACCGTCGACGGCGTGAAGAGCCCCGTCGAAGTGTCGGCGGAAATTCTCGCGACGCTGCGCCAGCGTGCGGAAGACACGCTCGGCGACGAACTCGTCGGCGCGGTCATCACGGTGCCGGCCTATTTCGACGAGGCGCAGCGCCAGGCCACGAAAGACGCCGCGCGCCTCGCCGGCCTGAACGTGCTGCGCCTGCTGAACGAACCGACGGCGGCCGCAATCGCCTACGGCCTCGACAACGGCTCCGAAGGCCTGTACGCGGTCTACGACCTCGGCGGCGGCACCTTCGACCTGTCGATTCTGAAGCTCACGAAAGGCGTGTTCGAAGTGCTGGCGGCGGGCGGCGACTCCGCGCTCGGTGGCGACGATTTCGACCACGCGCTCTATCGCCATGTGCTGCAGCAGGCCGGCATCGCGCCGCAATCGCTCGCGCCGGAAGATGTGCGGCTGCTGCTCGACAGCGTGCGCACGACCAAGGAGGCGTTGTCGGACGCGCCTGAGGCAACCCTCGCCGCGACGCTTTCGAACGGCACCAGGATCGATCTGACGATCGGCGAGGCTACTTTCGAGGCCATCACACAGTCGCTCGTGCAACGCACGCTCGGCCCGACCAAGAAAGCGCTGCGTGACGCAAAAGTCGCGACGAAGGACATCAAGGGCGTCGTGCTGGTGGGCGGCGCGACCCGCATGCCGGTGATTCGCCGCGCGGTCGAAGCGTTCTTCGGCCAGCCGCCGCTGACCAATCTCAACCCGGACCAGGTCGTCGCGCTCGGCGCGGCGATCCAGGCCGATCTGCTCGCGGGCAACCGGGGCGCGGACGGCGACGACTGGCTGCTGCTCGACGTGATTCCGCTGTCGCTCGGCGTCGAGACGATGGGCGGGCTGACCGAGAAAATCATCCCGCGCAATTCGACGATTCCGGTCGCGCGCGCGCAGGATTTCACGACCTTCAAGGACGGCCAGACCGCGATGGCGATCCACGTCGTGCAAGGCGAGCGCGAGCTCGTCAGCGACTGCCGCTCGCTCGCGCGCTTCGAGCTGCGCGGCATTCCGCCGATGGCGGCGGGCGCCGCGCGCATCCGCGTGACGTATCAGGTGGATGCGGACGGCCTCTTGTCCGTGTTCGCGCGCGAGCTGGGCTCGGGCGTGGAGGCGTCGGTGGTCGTGAAGCCGTCGTACGGTCTCGCCGACGACGACATCGCGCGCATGCTGGAGGACAGCTTCTCGACCGCCGAAGTCGACATGCGCGCCCGCGCGCTGCGCGAGGCGCAAGTCGAGGCGCGGCGTTTGATCGAAGCAACCGGCGCGGCGCTCGCCGCCGACGCCGAACTGCTCGACGACAGCGAACGCGCGGAACTCGACGCGCTCCTGAACGGCTTGCGCGACGTGGCGCAGAGCGACGACGTCGACGCAATCGAAGCGGCGACGAAAAAGCTCGCCGAAGGCACCGACGAATTCGCCGCCCGCCGCATGAACAAAGGCATTCGCCGCGCGCTCGCCGGCCGCAAGCTCGACGAGATCTGACGCTTGCTGCGCTCACGTGGCCAGCCGCGGTTCGCCGCTGCAAACCCATGAGCGCGATGGACTTAAAGACACGCGGACTTAAAAACTCCGCGCGTCGCCAGTAAAATGGTGCGAAGCCTGTTTGAGGCCGCGCCTCAGACCCAAACGGAAAATGTATGCCTCAAATCGTTGTGCTGCCTCACGTCGAACTGTGCCCGGAAGGCGCGGTGATCGAAGCCGTGCCCGGCAAGAGCATTTGCGACAACCTGCTCGATAACGGCATCGAAATCGAGCATGCCTGCGAGAAGTCGTGCGCGTGCACGACCTGTCACGTGATCGTGCGTGAGGGTTTCGCCGCCTTGACGCCGTCCGAGGAAGACGAGGACGATCTGTTGGACAAGGCGTGGGGGCTCGAGCCGGCTTCGCGTCTGTCGTGCCAGGCGATCGTGCCGGCCGAGCAGGACCTGGTCGTTGAAATCCCGCGTTACTCGATCAATCACGCGAAGGAAAACCACTAACAGGAGGACGCAGCCATGAAGTGGACCGATACGCAAGACATCGCGATGGCCCTGACCGACAAGCATCAGAACGTCGATCCGCAGCAGGTGCGCTTCACCGACCTGCATCGCTGGGTCACGGAGCTGGAAGGATTCGACGACGACCCGAACCGGTCGAACGAAAAAATTCTCGAGGCGATTCAGGCTGCATGGATTGAAGACGCGGATTACTGAGGTTGCGAAGCGGTTTCGGCCGATGCCGAGGCAGGAAGGAAAAAGGCGATTCCATCATTGGAATCGCCTTTTTTATGCGCGCTGACTTCGTGTGCGTGTGAGGTTTAAGCGCCGCGGAGTTTAGTCCGCGTTTAGTCCGCGACGAGCGTGCCGTTTTGCACGCGAACGCGCTGACCTTGCTGGAAGGGCGGCGCTTCGTGATACGTGAAGTAGCGCGTCTTGCCGTTTTCCATCCGTACCCGCACGGAATACGACGTCGTGCTGCGGATATGTTTTTCGACCGAGTTGCCGGCGAGCCCGCCGCCGAGCGCGCCGAGCAGCGTCATCGCGGTGCGGCCGTTGCCGCTGCCGAACTGGTTGCCGACCACGCCGCCGGCCACTGCACCGCCGACTGCGCCGATGCCGGTGCCGTGTCCTTCCTGACGCGCCGCGGAGATCGCGACCACCGTGCCGCACGTCGAGCAATGCGCCTGCTGTACAGGCTGCTGTGGCTGAGCGTATTGAGGCGCGGGCTCGGCCTGTGGTTGCGGCGCGGGTTGCTGTTGGGCGTATTGCTGCTGCGCGGGTGCGGGTGCGCGTTGCGGCTCGGCGGGCTGTGCGGCGGCGGTCTGCGCTGGCTGCTGCGCAGCCGGATTCGCCGGCGCCGCCGAATCGACCACAGGTTGCTGTTGCTGCGCGCTTTGCGGCACAACCTGCGCCGCTTGCGTCTGATTCGTCGGCTCGCCGTTGCTCGACGCCTTCGGGAACATGCCGGTGACGGCCGCCGTGGCGACGAGGCTCGCGATGATCACCGCGCCCGCGGCAGTCGCGACGAGCGGATGAAGCCGCCGCTGAGTCGGCGGCGCCGGCGGGGCAGCTTGTGTGGCGGGTTGCGTGTTGGGCTTGTCCATCTTGACCTCCGTCTTCGGCAGAGTGACTTCTAGTGAGACCCAGTCTCGCGGAATTCGATCCCCGAGGCGTTTCGAATTGTAACGATTTGCCGGAAAGCCGTCGTGCGACGGCTGTGGGCAGCGGGGCTTTTACCTATCGTTACAAACGGCGTCTCATGCAGCGTGCGCAAAAGAAAACGCCCGACATCCAGCCGGGCGTTTCCACAAATCAACCGCAAGCAAAAACCGCGGTCCTCAGTCCTCGCGACGCAGATGCGGGAACAGAATGACATCGCGGATGCTCGGGCTGTCGGTCAGCATCATCACCAGACGGTCGATGCCGATGCCGCAGCCGCCCGCCGGCGGCATGCCGTATTCGAGCGCGCGGATATAGTCCGCGTCGTAGAACATCGCTTCTTCGTCGCCGGCGTCTTTCTGGTCGACCTGCTTCCTGAAGCGCACGGCCTGGTCTTCCGGATCGTTCAGCTCCGAGAAGCCATTGGCGATCTCGCGGCCGGTAATGAAGAGCTCGAAGCGCTCCGTAATGCCCTCGACCTTGTCCGACGCGCGCGCGAGCGGCGACACTTCGAGCGGATAGTCGATGATGTACGTCGGCTCCCACAACTGCGACTCGGCGGTTTCCTCGAAGAGCGCGAGTTGCAGCGAACCCACGCCCGCGTTCAGGAACTGCGGCTGCGACGCATCCACGCCGAACTTCTTCAACTCGGTGCGCAAAAACGCGCTGTCGGCGAGCTGCTCGTTCGTGTATTGCGGCGCGTATTTCTGGATGGCCTGCGTGATTGTCAAACGGTGGAACGGCTTGGCCAGATCCAGCTCGCGCCCCTGGTACGTGATGGTGGCCGTACCCAGTGCGTCGATGGCGGCCTGGCGGATCAACTGCTCGGTGAAATCCATCACCCACTTGTAGTCGGTGTAGGCCGCGTAGAACTCGATCATCGTGAATTCCGGATTGTGGCGCACGGACACGCCCTCGTTACGGAAATTCCGGTTGACCTCGAACACGCGCTCGAAGCCGCCGACCACGAGACGCTTCAGATACAGCTCGGGTGCGATGCGCAGGAACATCTGCATGTCGAGCGCGTTGTGATGCGTGGTGAACGGCTTGGCCGCCGCGCCGCCGGGAATAGGGTGGAGCATCGGCGTTTCGACTTCCATGAAGCCGGCATCCGCCATGAATTTACGGATCGACGAAATCGCCCTGGTTCGCGCGACGAACGTCTTGCGCGTTTCCGGCGTGACGATCAGATCGACGTAGCGCTGCCGATACTTCATTTCCTGGTCCGACAGGCCATGGAACTTGTCGGGCAGCGGACGCAGCGACTTCGACAGCAAACGCAGTTCGGTACAGCGCACCGACAGCTCGCCCTTGTTCGTGCGGAACAGCACGCCGCGCGCCGCGACGATGTCGCCCATGTCCCACTTCTTGAAGGCGTCGTACGTTTCCTGGCCGACATCGGCCGGCGTGATGAAGAACTGGATCTGACCCGAGCCGTCGCGCACGGTCGCAAAGCTCGCCTTGCCCATCACGCGCTTGAGCATCATGCGGCCGGCGATCGCGACTTCGAGCGGATTCGCTTCGAGCGCTTCCTTGTCGGTGTGCTCGAACTGCGCCTGCAGATCTTCGGCGTGATGCGTGGGACGGAAATCGTTCGGATAGGCGACGCCTTGCTCGCGCAATTCGCGCAGCTTTTCGCGGCGCTCCGCGATGATCTTGTTGGCGTCCACCTCGGGCACGAGGTTCGGTTGGATCGGTTCGTTCATGATGGTCTTGGTGTTCGTGGTCCGCGTGGGTCGAGCCGCTTGCGAACAGCCAGTCGGTGAAAAACCTCAGGCAATAAAAAGAGGCGGCGCGGCTGTGCGTGCCGCGCCGGTTGTCGCTTAGACGCCTTGCTTCAGGCTTGCGCTGATAAACGGATCGAGATCGCCGTCGAGCACGCTCTTCGTATTGCTGATTTCGACGTTGGTGCGCAGATCCTTGATGCGGCTGTTGTCCAGCACATACGAGCGGATCTGATGACCCCAGCCCACATCGGTCTTGCCGGCTTCGAGCTTGTCCTGCTCGGCCTGACGCTTGCGGATTTCCGCTTCGTACAGGCGCGATTTCAGCATGGCCATGGCTTCCGCGCGGTTGCGGTGCTGCGAGCGGTCGTTCTGGCATTGCACGACGATGCCCGACGGCATGTGCGTGATACGCACCGCGGAATCGGTCTTGTTGATGTGCTGACCGCCCGCGCCGGACGCGCGGTACGTGTCGATCCGCAGATCGGCCGGGTTGATGTCCACTTCGATCGAATCGTCGACTTCCGGATACACGAACACCGACGAGAACGACGTATGACGCCCGCCCGAAGAATCGAACGGCGATTTACGCACGAGGCGGTGCACGCCGGTTTCGGTGCGCAAAAAGCCGTACGCGTATTCGCCTTCGATCTTGATGGTGGCGTTCTTGATGCCCGCGACGTCGCCGTCGGTCTGCTCGAGCACTTCCGTCTTGAAGCCCTTGCGTTCGCAATAGCGCAGGTACTGGCGCAGCAGCATGGCGGCCCAGTCGCACGCCTCGGTGCCGCCCGCGCCGGCCTGGATGTCCAGGAACGCGTTGTTCGGGTCGGCGGGGTTCGCGAACATGCGGCGAAATTCCATGTCGGCCACGCGCTGCTCGAGCGCTTGCGCGTCCGCTTCGCAGGCGACGAGCGTTTCGTCGTCGCCTTCTTCACGCGCCATCTCGAACAGGTCTTGCGCGTCGCGCAAGTCGTTGTGCAGCGAGGTGAGTTTGCCGACCGTGTCGTCGAGCAGCTTCTTTTCCCGGCCGAGCGCCTGGGCGTGTTTCGAGTCGTTCCAGACGTCCGGGTCTTCGAGTTCCCGGTTGACTTCGATCAGACGACGAGATTTGTCGTCGTAGTCAAAGATACCCCCGTAGGTCGGCCGCGCGCGTGCGCAGGTCCGCCAGAGAGGCTTCGATCGCGTTGAGACGTTCCGCTTCCATGTCGATCTTTGTGGCTTCGTAAAAAGGGGAAATTATAGCCGATCGGCGTGCCGCGCCGGAGGCCTCGTGGCGATCCGGCGCGTGTTTGCGGTTGATTTTGCGGAGATTTTCGGGGCGGTGCGTGCTGTGTGCGAGTTGGGCGCGAGTTGGGCGTGCACTGCCGCGGCAGTTCGTTGACGAGCGTGCTAGCTCACCGCATGCTCGACGATCAACTGCACGCGCGACACGCCGTTCCACGTATCGCTCGCGAGCCGGTACGCGACCGTGGTACGCGCGGGCAGCGTGTCCGTGTGGTTGAACCAGATCGCGTTGAAGCGCTGGCGGCCGCGCATCAGTTGCAGCTTGAGGTGCTTGTCCTTCACGAGCGCCTGTGAGGCAACGTCGAATTCGCCCGAGAACACCGGCGCCGGAAAGCCCTGCCCCCACACGGCTGCGTCGAGCATGTCGACGAATTGCGGCGTGAAATACGCGTCCTCGAGTTCGCCGTCGGTTTCGACGGTGCGCGACAGCGCGTCGTCGCTCAGCCATTCGCGGCCGACCGCTTCGAACGCGGCCGTGAAACGCGGCACGTCGGCGGTCGCGAGCGTGAGGCCCGCGGCCATCGCGTGGCCGCCGAACTTGACGATCATGCCGGGCTCGCGCTTCGAGATCAGATCGAGTGCATCGCGCAGATGAAAGCCCGCGATAGAACGCCCCGAGCCTTTGACGAGCTGGCCGCTGTCGTCGGCAAGCGCGAACGTGAACGCGGGCCGGTGAAACTTCTCCTTCAGCCGTCCCGCGACGATGCCGATCACGCCCTGATGCCACGCCGGATTGAACAGCGTGATGGTGGTCGCGCCGTCGGGGTCGATCGACGAGAGGTCGTCGAGCGCCTGCTGCTGCATGCCGGCTTCGATCTCGCGCCGCTCGCGGTTCATCGTGTCGAGCTGCTGCGCGAGTTCCCATGCGCGGCCGATGTCGTCGGTTGTCAGGCATTCGATCCCGAGCGACATGTCCGACAGCCGTCCGGCCGCGTTCAGCCGCGGGCCGAGCGCGAAGCCGAGGTCGAAGCCCGACGCGTTGCGCGCGTCGCGAGCGGCCGCGCGAAAGAGGGCGGCGATGCCCGGCTGCATCTTGCCTTTGCGGATGCGCTGCAAACCTTGCGCGACGAGCACGCGGTTATTGCCGTCGAGCTTCACGACATCGGCGACGGTGCCGAGCGCGACCAGATCGAGCAGGCCGTCCAGGCGCGGCTCGGGAAAGCCGTCGCCGAACGCGCCGCGCCGGCGCAATTCCGCGCGCAACGCGAGCAGCACGTAAAACATCACGCCGACGCCCGCGATGCACTTGCTCGGGAACTCGCAGCCCGGCTGATTCGGATTGACGATGGCGCGCGCGGCCGGCAACTGGTCGCCGGGCAGATGGTGATCGGTGACGAGCACGTCGATGCCGAGCGCGTTCGCCGCTTCCACGCCGTCCACGCTCGCGATGCCGTTATCGACGGTGATCAGCAGTTCCGGCTTGCCCGACGCGCTTTGCGCGGCCAGCGCGACGATCTCGGGCGTGAGCCCATAGCCGTATTCGAAGCGGTTCGGCACGAGGTAATCGATCTTGCCGCCGAACATGCGCAGCCCGCGCACCGCGACTGCGCAGGCGGTGGCGCCGTCGCAATCGTAATCGGCGACGACCAGCATGCGGCGCTTCTGCTGGATCGCGTCGGCGAGCAGCGCGGCGGCCTCGTCGCAACCCTTGAGCGCGGCGGGCGGCACGAGGCGCGCGAGGCCGGTTTCGAGCTCGTCGGGCAGGCACACGCCGCGCGCCGCATAGAGGCGCGCGAGCACCGGATGCAGGCCGTGGCGCACGAGGATTTCGGCGTCGACGGGAGAACAGGCGCGCGTAACGATTCGGGTCATTGTGAAGGGGCGTCGGTTGGTGCGTCGATAGGGGCGTGGGTACGTTAGATCGTGCGGTCGATCATTCGATGAACAGCGATGCGAGCACGCGCCGCCGCCAGAACTTGCGCAGATCGCCACGTGTGATGCTGAGCGTCACCGAGCCAGTGTCGCCGCATAGCGTCAGGCCGAGTTGAGCGAGCGCGCCCGATTCGAGCGCTGCGAGCGCCGGTTCGATCCAGTCGTCCTGCAACGCCGCGAAGGCCGCGTTCCAGCGGGCCCAGTCCTGTTCGATGTAAGGCGCCGAGAACGGATCGAGCTCGACGAGCGTCGCGTTGTTGTCGCTGCCGGCGTCTTTAGCCAACGGCGACGACGACGACGACGCCAGCGCCGCGAACGACGCCGGCGGTGCCGCGACCGGCGCGCCGGCCGTCATCGCGAGGCCGCGCGTGGCGGCGGCGTCGGAGAAAACTTGCGTGAACGGGCTTTGCACAGGACGCGCCGCGCCTTGCGCATGAAACCAGATGGAGTTGACGGCGGGCAGGCCGCGCGCTTCACGCGCCTCGTTGACGGGATGCTCGAACCAGGCCATCTGCACTTCGTTCTGCAGCTTCATCCACGCGCGCGAGCGCTCGCCGGAATGCGCTTCGTGCGGCAACCAGATTTCGATGTTGCGGCCGCTCGCGCGCAGCGGCGACGCGCCGGCGAGCGTGCCGAAGCCGTCGCCGGACAGATACCAGCGCGTGGGATTCGGCGCCTCGATTCGCACGCCGAGTTCTTCGATGAGCGGCCGCGCCACCGCGAGCAGCGCGCTGGCTTCTTCGTCCGAGAGTTCGAGCGACGCCGGATCGATCAGCACCAGATGGTCATGCGCGATGCGCACGTGCACCGGCTGCACGCAGGCCCAGGTGGCGTCGCCGGGATCGCCGCCGTCGGCGCGCAGCATGTACGGGGCGAGCGGGGCTTCGTCGGCGGCTGGGCTTGCATTGGTGGCGTCGGCGGCGCCAGTCGCGCCCGTCGCGCCCGTCGCGCCGGTCGATAAAGCGCCGAACTGGCGAGCGATCCACCGTTCATGCGGCAGCGTGCGCTGGAAATCCTCGCCGATCACGCGTTCCACGAGCGTCGCGCGCGCGATCAGCCGGTCGAGGGCGGGGCTGCGGATGTCGTGGAGGGCAGTGGCGGCATCGGCTGCGGCAGGCAGCGCGAAAGGAAGCAGAAGATGGAGGCGGTTGGCGTGCATGATGCTGCGCATTGTAGGGCAAAGCGTGCGGCGATTTCGATTGGCGCGGCGGATGGCGGGCGTGGGCGTTGGCGTCGCGGAGGGCGTGAAGCGGCTGGCGGACGGCGGGAGCATTTGCGCTGGGGCGGGCGTAGAGCGGCTGGCGGACAGCGGGAGCATTTGCGCCGCGGCGGGCTCGTGAGGGATCGCCGCAGGGCGCTTTGCGGCGAAGGCGGTGAACGCGCAAGACGGCGCACCGCGGGAACGCGTCAACTCCGGCAACGCGTCCACGCAGCGACACGTCAACTGCGGCAACCGGTCAACCGCGCGGACCTCACCGACCCGCCGCTCGTCACCCGTCCCTTTACGCGGCGGCGCGGCATTGTATGGCAAACTTCGCGCTTGATTGACGGTGGCGGCATCGGCGATATGGGGTGGAGTCTGGCGCGGAGTTGCGCCGCCAGACCAGACTGGAACCATCCGCATTGCCGCGACACCAATGATCAGGACACTCGGGCCACGCAACCATGCGCAACCGCGGGCAATCGCAAGCAACCGCAGCCGCACGGCAGCGGCTGCCCCGGCGGCAAGAGTGGCCGAAGAACGGTGGCCGAAGAACGCAGAAAAGGACTCGCTTGAAATTTCCCTATGAATGGCAGATCGGCTGGCGCTACACGCGCGCCGGCAAACGCACGACCGGCAACGGTTTTATCTCCTTTATCGCGCTCGTGTCGATGTCGGGCATCGCGCTCGGCGTGGCCGCGCTGATCGTCGTGCTGTCCGTGATGAACGGCTTCCAGAAAGAAGTGCGCGACCGGATGCTGTCGGTGCTCGCGCACGTCGAAATTTTCTCGCCGACCGGGTCGATGCCCAACTGGCAACTGACCGCTCAGGAAGCGCGCCAGAACAAGGAAGTGATCGGCGCCGCGCCCTATGTCGAAGCGCAGGCGCTGCTCACACGCCAGGACGCCGTGAGCGGCGTCGCGCTGCGCGGCATCGAACCGGCGCTCGAGCCGCAGGTCTCGGACATCGGCAAGGAAATGAAAGGCGGCAAGCTGACGGACCTCGTGCCGGGCGAATTCGGCATCGTGCTGGGCGCGGATCTCGCGACCAACCTGGGCGTCGCCGTCAACGACAAGATCACCCTCGTCGCGCCCGAAGGCACCATCACGCCTGCCGGCATGCTGCCGCGCCTGAAGCAGTTCACCGTGGTGGGCATCTTCGAGTCCGGGCATTACGAGTACGACAGCACGCTGGCGCTCATCAACATCAAGGACGCGCAGGCGCTGTTCCGGCTGCCCGCGCCGACCGGCGTGCGGCTGCGCCTCGCCGACATGCAGCGGGCGCCCGAAGTCGCGCATCAGCTCGCGCGGAGCCTCTCCGGCGACCTGTATATCCGCGACTGGACCCAGCAGAACAAGACCTGGTTCTCGGCGGTGCAGATCGAAAAACGCATGATGTTCATCATCCTCACGCTGATCATTGCGGTGGCGGCGTTCAATCTGGTGTCGTCGCTGGTGATGACGGTGACCAACAAGCAGGCCGACATCGCAATCTTGCGCACGCTCGGCGCGCAGCCGCGTTCGATCATGAAGATTTTCGTCGTGCAGGGCGTCACGATCGGCTTTATCGGCACGGCGACCGGCGTTGCGCTCGGTTGCCTGATCGCGTGGAGCATTCCGTGGCTCGTGCCGATGATCGAGCATGCGTTCGGCGTGCAGTTCCTGCCGCCGTCGGTGTATTTCATCAGCGAGTTGCCGTCCGAGCTGATTCCCGCCGACGTCGCGCGCATCGGCATCATTGCATTCCTGATGTCGGCCGTGGCCACGCTTTACCCGAGCTGGCGCGGCGCCAAAGTCCGTCCCGCGGAGGCGCTGCGCTATGAATGACCGTTCCGCAACTTTACCCATGACCGCTCAGGAAACGACGCCGCATCCCTACGTGCTGGAAGCGACCGGCATTTCGAAGTCGTTCGTGCAGGGCGGTCTGAATGTCCAGGTGCTGAACAACACGCAGTTGAGCGTGCGGCGCGGCGAGAAACTCGCGATTGTCGGCGCGTCCGGTTCAGGCAAAAGCACGCTGCTGCATGTGCTCGGCGGTCTCGACGATCCGAGCGCGGGCCACGTCTCGGTGATGGGCAAGCCGTTCACGAAACTCTCCGAGCGCGAGCGCAACGACCTGCGCAATCGCGCGCTCGGCTTCGTGTATCAGTTTCATCATTTGCTGCCGGAATTTTCCGCGCTCGACAACGTCGCGATGCCGCTGCGAATTCGCCGCATGACAACCGAAGCGTCGCGGCGTGAGGCGCTCGCGGTGCTGGAGCGCGTCGGCATGGCGCATCGCGCGAAACATCGGCCGGGCGAACTGTCGGGCGGCGAGCGTCAGCGTGTGGCGATCGCGCGGGCGCTGGTCACGAAACCGGCGTGCGTTCTCGCCGATGAACCGACGGGCAACCTCGACGGCGGCACCGCGGATACCGTCTTCAACCTGATGCTGGAACTGTCGCGAACGCTCGAAACGAGCTTCGTGATCGTCACGCACGATCCGGAACTCGCGGGCCGGTGCGACCGCATCATGCGGCTGCGCGACGGCGTTCTATACGAAGAGCCGCCCGTGCCGGTGTGACGGCGAGGCGGGGCGGGGCGGTGCGGTGCGGAGTTGGGTTGTGGCGGACGGGTTTGCCAGGTTCGCTTAGTTCCAGTCAGCGCCGCGTTCCGTTTAAAGCGTTCTGTTGCTCTGCGGCTCATTTGCTCACTCAGTTGCTCAGCTAGCGAGGCAAGTCATGTGGATCGATACGCACTGCCATCTCGACGCTTCCGAATTCGACGCCGATCGCGAGCACGTCGCGACGGCGGCGCGAGGCGCGGGCGTCGGGCGTATCGTGATTCCCGCCATCGGCCGGCAGAACTTCGCGACCGTGCGCGAACTGGCGCATCGCTTCGAAGGCGGCGCATACGCGCTCGGGATTCATCCGCTCTTCACGCCCTCCGCGCAGGACGGCGACCTCGAACTGCTGCGCGCGGAAATCGAGGCGAGTCTCGACGATCCGCGCTTTGTCGGCATCGGCGAGATCGGTCTGGACTATTTCGTCGACGGCCTCGACGACGCCCGGCAGCAATTCTTCTACAACGGCCAGCTTGAGATCGCGCGGGAATTCGATCTGCCGGTGATCTGCCATGTGCGCAAATCGCAGGACCAGGTGATCAAGGGACTGCGCCGGCACCAGATTCATCGCGGCATCGCGCATGCGTTCAACGGCAGCTTCCAGCAGGCGCAGGCCTACATCGATCAGGGGATGCATCTCGGCTTCGGCGGCAATCTGACGTTCGAGCGCGCGCGGCAGATTCGGCGCCTCGCCGAACAGTTGCCGTTCGACGCGCTCGTGGTCGAGACCGACGCGCCCGACATTCCACCCTCCTGGATCTACAAACAGCGCAACTCGCCCGAGCAGATTCCAGGCATCGGCGCGGGGCTCGCGCAATTGCGCGGCATGGCCGTCGACGAGACCGCCCTAGGCACAACGGCTAACGCGCTCGCCGCGCTGCCGCGGCTCGCACTTTCCTCTGCATAATCGAAGCGATTGATTCGAGTGGTTCGTGAGTGGTTCGCGCCGGGCGAGACACACGTCCCGGCATGCCTGTGCGTTGCGCCGCGCGGTGAGCGGGTGTTCGTTGTTTCGTCCGGTGGATGGCGGGCGGAGGGCGGATGCGTGCATGGTGGTGTGGGTTTGCGTTGGGTGTGATCTGGCTGCAGCAGCAGGCTGAGTTGCCGGGTTGGAGAGGCGGGTGCTTGCTGGTGTCGTTGGCCTGTGCGGCGTCGGCTGTTGCGATTTGGGGGTTGCGTCGGCGGGCGGAGATTCAGTCGGACGGGCACAGCGCGGTCGCACACTGGACCTTGCGGCGCTGGCGTTCTTTCGCGGGTTGGTGCGCGGTCTGTTGTGTGGCCTGGGGCGCGGGCTTCGGCTATGCCGCGTGGCGTGCCGACGTGCGGCTCGCGGCAAGCTTGCCGCCCGCGTGGGAAGGCCGCGACATCGACGTGACCGGCAGCATCAAAGGCTTGCCTGCGCGCGACGATAACGGCGCGCGTTTTCTGTTCGATGTCGAGTCGGTGGACTCACACGAAGCGGGACCGCTGCCGCCGACGCCGGTCATCTTTCCTCGCGTCATTCAACTTGCATGGATCGCGGACGAAGCGCCGCCGCCGCTTCAGCCCGGCGCGCGCTGGCGTTTGCGCGTGCGTCTGAAACGGCCGCACGGCAATGCGAACTTCGGTCTGCGCGACGCGGAAGCTGCGCTGCTCGCGCGCAATGTGCGCGCCACCGGCTACGTCAGCGCGGCGGCGCAGGCGGTGCGGTTGCGGCCAGACGCGCGCGGTGTCGGCGTGACCGTGGACCGCTGGCGCGCGGCGCTGCGGGCACGAATCGACGCGGTGCTTGGCAGCGCGCCGCATCGCGGCATCGTCGTCGCGTTGGCGATCGGCGCACAGGACGAGATCAGCGACGCCGATTGGCAACTGATGCGCGCCACCGGCACCAGTCATCTCGTGGCGATTTCGGGCTTGCATATCGGCTTTGCCGCGGGGATCGCCGCCTGGCTCGCGGGCGCTTTCTGGCGGCGCTCGGGATGGATCGGCCGCAACTGGCCGTTGTGGCTTCCCGCGCAAATCGTCGCGGTGACGGGCGGCGCGCTGTTTGCCGCGCTGCACGCGGCGCTGGCCGGTTTCAACGTGCCCGTGCAACGCGCGTTGTGGATGGCAAGCGTCGTCGCGCTCGCCTACGTAAGCGGGCGCAACGTGCCGCGCTCGGCCGTGCTCGCGTGGGCCCTCGGGCTCGTGGTGCTGATCGATCCGTGGGCAGTGGTGTCGGCGGGATTCTGGCTGTCCTTTTGCGCGGTGGCGGCGATTCTTTTTGCGACGTCAGGGCGGCCGCGGGTGTGGGACCGTGAGCAGCATTTTGATGAGATCGACGACGATGGCGTTGCGGCGGGCGGGGTGTTGGCGGCGTCGTCGCGGGCATCGGGTTTGTGGCGGTCGTTGCGCTTTCCCCGCTTTCGCACTGCCGCTGCACGGCGCATTCGCGCGTTCGGCGAGCGGCTCCATGGCGCCGCCCATGTCCAGTTCGCTGTCACACTCGCGCTCGCGCCGTTGACCGTCTACTGGTTCGCGCAGATTCCGCTGATCGGGCCGCTCGCGAATGCGTTCGCGATTCCGTGGGTGAGCGTGTTGGTCACGCCGTCGGTGCTGGCCGGCGTCGTGTTGCCCGCGCCGCTCGATGCCTACGCGTGGCGCATCGCGCATGCGTTGCTCGATGTGATGATCGCGGGATTGCAACGGCTGTCCGGGCCGCGTTGGGTGCTCTGGTGGCTGCCGCAGCCGAATGCATGGACGCTCGCCGCCGCCGCGGCCGGCGTGCTCTGGTGTCTTGCGCCGCGCGGCTGGCCGTTGCGCTGGGCCGCGCCGCTGACTTGGCTGCCGCTTGTCGTGCCCGCGCCGTCCGGGCCGCCGCACGGCAGCTTCCGGCTGACCGCGCTCGATGTGGGGCAGGGCACGTCGGTGCTCGTCGAGACCGCGCATCACGCGCTGCTGTTCGATGCCGGACCAGGGCCCGAATCGACGCATGCCGGCGAGCGGGTAGTGGTGCCGTATTTGCGAGCGCATGGCGTGAATGCGCTCGATACATTGATCATCAGCCATGCCGATTCCGATCATTCGGGCGGCGCGCCGGCCGTGCTGGATGCCATCGAGGTTCGTCAGATGGTCGCCGCGCTCGCGCCTGCCAACGCGCTATGGACGAACGCGCGGCAACGCGGCGCAGACACATGGCCGTGCGCGGCGGGTCAGCGCTGGCAGTGGGATGGCGTCGAGTTCGCGATGCTCTGGCCCGACCCTGGGCCGCTGCAAGGCAAACCGAACGCGCACTGCTGCGTGCTGCGCGTGAGCACGTTGCCACTGGCGGTTGCGTCTGAATTGGGTGGTGCCGTGCGCAGCGCTGCGGAGAGTGCGGGCGTGGATGGCACGGGTGATACGGATAGCTCGGTGCGCAGCGCACCGACCAGCGCATCAAACACAGCACCGACCGGCGCATCGACCAACGCACCGACCGGCGCATCGACCAACGCATCGAACAGCGCACCGACCGCGGGACCAACCCCCCAACCCCAAGCCACGCCCCTCGCCGCGCTCCTAACCGCAGACATCGAGGCCCCGTCCGAACGCGTGCTGCTTTCGCGCGATCGCGAGATGCTTCGCGCTGAGGTGCTCGTGGTCCCACATCATGGCAGCAAGACCTCATCCACTGAACCGTTCCTCGATTCTATCGACCCGCTCATCGCGCTATTTCAGGTAGGCTATCGCAACCGGTTTCATCATCCCAGTGCGGGCGTGCTGGCGCGCTATTCGGCGCGGCACATCGAGTTGGGCAGGAGCGATTCGGACGGCGCGGTGCGCGTGCTTGTCGATCCGTATTTCGCCGCGCGCGAGGCCCCGCATGCGCCAGACGCCGCGCTCACGGTCGAGCGTTATCGCGACACGCAGCGGCGCTACTGGATGGATCGATGAATGCTCGCTCAACGTTCGCTCGACGTTCGCAGATCGTGACAGCGGACATCGGCGCATCGCAAAAGGAGAGGCTGAAAATAGGCAGTTCCGCCACACAGCCAGACAGTCACACAGCCAGACAACAAGCGCCGCCACGAGCGCACCCGCGAACACTGCGGCATACCTTCGAGATGCCGCACCGCTTCACCCGCCGCGCGAAAACGAAAACAGAACGGAGATAACCGCAGTTGAAAAACATCATTCATTTTTCGCACGCGAACGGCTTTCCGGCCTCGACTTACCGGACGATTTTCGCCGAACTCTCCGACGACTACGACGTGCGCTACATCGAACGCATCGCACACGATCCGCGCTTTCCGGTGACGCAGGATTGGCCGCATCTCGTCGAGCAATTGATCGACGACATCGGCCGCACGTATGAGCAGCCTGTGTGGCTCGTCGGCCATTCGCTTGGCGGTTATCTGTCGCTCATGGCCGCGCTGAAAAAGCCGCAGTGGGTGAGAGGCGTCGTGATGCTCGATTCGCCGGTGGTCGCCGGCTGGCGCAGCAGCATCCTGCGCGTGTCGCAATTCACCGGGCTCGACGAGCGGCTGTCGCCCGCGGCCGCGACCCGCACGCGCCGCACGCACTGGGCGAGCCGCGACGAGGCATGGCGGCATTTCCATTCGAAGCCCGCGTTCGCGCGTTGGGACGAGCGCATGCTGTCCGACTACATCGAGTTCGGCATTCCGCAGGTCTCGCACGACGGCTCGCGCAGTCTCGCGTTCGATCGGCGCATCGAATATCAGATCTACCGGACCTTGCCGCACACGCTCGGTGCGCGGCTCGCGCGCGGCGCGCCGGTGCCGGTGGGTTTCATCGGCGGCACGCGCTCGAAGGAAGTCCGTCAGGTCGGCTTGAGCGCGACGCGCCGGGCGACGGGCGGGCACATCGAATGGATCGAGGGCAGCCATCTGTTTCCGATGGAAAAGCCGATCGAAACCGCGCGTGCCGTGCAGCGGATGTTGCGCGAACTGAGCGAGCGCGGCTGAGGCGGCGCGCGTCGATCGCCGTGGCTCGCGCGGCGCATCGGCCTGCCGCGGGCGCTCGCATTTTGCTGGGGTTGAGACCCTGCTTTACGGTATAATCCGTTTTTCCCGCGAGCATCCAGCGATGACCAAATATGTTTTCGTCACCGGCGGCGTAGTATCTTCCCTCGGCAAGGGTATTGCCGCCGCTTCCCTCGCCGCGATCCTCGAATCGCGCGGTCTCAAAGTCACTCTTCTCAAGCTCGATCCCTACATCAACGTCGACCCCGGCACGATGAGCCCGTTTCAACACGGCGAAGTGTTCGTGACGGAAGACGGAGCGGAAACCGACCTCGACCTCGGCCACTATGAGCGCTTCATCAGCACGAAGATGCGCAAGGCCAATAACTTCACCACGGGCCAGATTTACGAATCGGTGATCCGCAAGGAACGCCGCGGCGATTATCTCGGCAAGACGGTGCAGGTCATTCCGCACATCACGAATGAAATCCAGGCGTTCATCGAGCGTGGGGCAGCTTCCGCTACCTGCGGCGAACCGGACGTCGCGATCGTCGAAGTCGGCGGCACGGTCGGCGACATCGAATCGCTGCCGTTCCTCGAAGCCGCGCGTCAGATGAGCCTGCGCATGGGCCGTAACAGCGCGTGCTTCGTGCACCTCACGCTGGTGCCCTGGGTCGCCACCGCCGGCGAACTGAAGACCAAGCCCACGCAACACAGCGTGCAGAAGCTGCGCGAAATTGGTATCTCGCCGCACGTGCTGCTGTGCCGCGCCGACCGCCGCATTCCGGACGACGAGCGCGCGAAAATCTCCATGTTCTCGAACGTGCCGGAAGACGCCGTTATTTCGGTGTGGGACGCAGACAGCATCTACAAGATTCCGCAGATGCTGCACGACCAGGGTCTCGACGCGATCATCTGCGAAGAATTGAAGCTCACGCCGAAGCCCGCCGATCTGTCGATGTGGGCCGAACTCGTCGAGAAGCTGCAGAATCCGAAGCACGAAGTCACGATCGGCATGGTCGGCAAGTATGTCGATCTGACGGAGTCGTACAAGTCGCTGATCGAAGCGCTGCGTCATGCATCCATGCATACGTCCACGCGCGTGAACATCGAGTACATCGATTCGGAAGAGATCGAGACGCAGGGCGTCGAAAGTCTCAAGCATCTGGACGCCGTGCTCGTGCCTGGCGGCTTCGGCCGTCGCGGCACCGAAGGCAAGATCGCCGCGATCCGCTATGCGCGTGAAGCGAAGGTGCCGTATCTCGGCATCTGTCTCGGCATGCAACTGGCCGTGATCGAATTCGCACGCGACGTGGTCGCGCTGAAAGACGCGAACAGCACCGAGTTCGATCAGGAAACGCCGAACCGCGTGGTCGCGCTGATCACCGAGTGGTACGACCGCGAAGGCCGCGTCGAAAAGCGCACGGAAGAATCCGACCTCGGCGGCACGATGCGCCTCGGTTCGCAACGCTGCCCGATCAAGCCCGGCACGATGGCCGAAGAGATCTACGGCAAGGACGTGAACGAGCGTCATCGTCACCGTTATGAAGTCAATAACCGCTTCGTGCCCCAGCTCGAAGCCGGTGGTCTTATCATCAGCGCCCGTACCCCGAGTGAAGATCTGCCGGAAATGATGGAACTGCCGCGCAGCATGCACCCGTGGTTCGTCGGCGTGCAGTTCCACCCGGAATTCACGTCCACGCCGCGCGACGGCCATCCGCTGTTCAAGTCGTTCGTCGAAGCCGCGCTCGCGCATCAGCAGTCGCGCGTCGCGAGCGAAGTCGGGGAGAAAGCATGAAACTGGGCGATTTCGAAATCGGGCTCGACAAGCCGTTTTTCCTGATCGCGGGCACGTGTGTCGTCGAATCGGAGCAAATGACGATCGACACCGCGGGCCGCCTGAAGGAAATCTGCGCGAAGCTGAACATTCCGTTCATCTACAAATCGTCGTACGACAAGGCCAATCGCAGCAGCGGCAAGTCGTTTCGCGGTCTCGGCATGGACGAAGGTTTGCGCATCCTGTCGGAAGTGAAGCGTCAACTCGGCTTGCCGGTGCTGACCGACGTTCACGCGGAGCACGAAATCGAGCAGGTCGCATCAGTGGTAGACGTGCTGCAAACGCCGGCTTTCCTGTGCCGTCAAACCGACTTCATTCACGCGTGCGCGCGTTCGGGCAAACCGGTCAACATCAAGAAAGGCCAGTTTCTCGCGCCGCACGACATGAAGAACGTGATCGACAAGGCGCGCGACGCGGCGCGTGAGGCGGGTCTTTCCGAAGACCGTTTCATGGCATGCGAGCGCGGCGTGTCGTTCGGTTATAACAACCTCGTGTCGGACATGCGGTCGCTCGCGATCATGCGCGAAACCAACGCGCCGATCGTGTTCGACGCCACGCATTCGGTGCAGTTGCCGGGCGGGCAGGGCACGAGCTCGGGCGGTCAGCGCGAATTCGTGCCGGTGCTCGCGCGTGCGGCCGTGGCGGTCGGCGTCGCCGGTCTCTTCATGGAAACGCACCCGAATCCGGCAGAAGCGAAGTCGGATGGTCCGAACGCGGTGCCGCTCCATCGCATGGCCGATCTGCTCGAGACGCTCGTCACGCTCGATCAGGCCGTCAAGCGCACGCCGTTCCTCGAAAGCGATTTCAACTGATTCACGCGTTCGCCGCGTGCCGGCTTGCATATCGACACCGTGTCGCTGTAAAGAATTCATCGTCATTTCTTGAGGAAACCATGAGTGCTATCGTAGATATCATCGGTCGAGAGATTCTCGATTCGCGAGGCAACCCCACCGTCGAATGCGACGTACTGCTCGAGTCGGGCACGATGGGCCGCGCCGCGGTGCCGTCGGGCGCGTCCACCGGTTCGCGCGAAGCAATCGAGTTGCGCGACGGCGAAACCGGCCGCTACGGCGGCAAGGGTGTGCTGAAGGCTGTCGAGCACATCAACACCGAAATCTCCGAAGCGATCATGGGCCTCGACGCTTCCGAGCAGGCTTTCCTCGACAAGACGCTGCTGGAACTCGACGGCACGGACAACAAGTCGCGCCTCGGCGCGAACGCGATGCTGGCTGTTTCGATGGCCGTCGCGAAGGCCGCCGCTGAAGAAGCCGGCCTGCCGCTCTACCGCTACTTCGGCGGCTCGGGCGCGATGCAACTGCCGGTGCCGATGATGAACATCGTCAACGGCGGCGCGCACGCGAACAACAGCCTGGACATCCAGGAATTCATGATCGTGCCGGTCAGCCAGCCGACCTTCCGCGAAGCACTGCGCTGCGGCGCCGAAGTGTTCCACGCGCTGAAGAAGATTCTGTCGGACCGCGGCATGAGCACGGCAGTGGGCGACGAAGGCGGCTTCGCGCCGAACTTCGGCAGCAACGACGAATGCCTGTCGACCATCCTGCAAGCTATCGAGAAAGCCGGCTACCGCGCCGGTGAAGACGTGCTGCTCGCGCTCGACTGCGCAGCGAGCGAGTTCTACCACGACGGCAAATACCAGTTGGCCGGCGAAGGCCTGCAACTGTCGTCGGCGGAATTTGCCGACTATCTCGCGACGCTGGCCGACAAGTTCCCGATCGTGTCGATTGAAGACGGCATGCACGAAGGCGATTGGGAAGGCTGGAAGCTGCTGACCGAAAAGCTCGGCAAGAAGATTCAGCTCGTCGGCGACGATCTGTTCGTCACCAACACGCGCATCCTGAAGGAAGGCATCGAGAAGGGCATCGCGAACTCGATCCTCATCAAGATCAACCAGATCGGCACGCTGACCGAAACGTTCGCCGCAATCGAGATGGCGAAGCGCGCGGGCTATACGGCTGTCATCTCGCATCGCTCGGGTGAGACGGAAGACTCGACGATCGCGGACATCGCCGTCGGCCTGAACGCCGGCCAGATCAAGACGGGTTCGCTGTCGCGTTCGGACCGCATCTCGAAGTACAACCAGTTGCTGCGTATCGAAGAAGACCTCGGTGATATCGCCAGCTATCCGGGCAAGTCGGCGTTCTACAATCTGCGCTAATGGTTGTGAGTGGACTTTTTAGCGCTGACCGATGAGCCGGTTCTTCCTCGTGTCTGATTGACCTCGCCGCCCTGCGTAAAGCGCAGGGCGGCGCGTATTTATTGTGCTTACTTCATGCGGCTCGTCACTGCTGTACTGATCGTTCTGCTGGCGTTGATCCAGTACCCGCTGTGGTGGGGCCACGGCGGGTGGTTGCGCGTCCACGAACTGCAGCAACAGCTCGCGCAGCAGATACAAAAGAACGCCGACGCGAAGCTGCGCAACGAGCGTATTCAAGGCGAGGTGCAGGATCTGCAGAACGGCACGGCTGCCGTCGAAGAGCGCGCCCGCTACGAGATGGGCATGGTCAAGGACGGCGAAGTGTTCGTGCAGTTCGTGTCGCCGAATGCGCCGTTGCCGACGGCGAACGCGCCGTCGACTAGTGCGTCGACACGCGGCGAGGTGTCGGCCGCGCCGCTGCATGTGGTGCCGAATCCGGAGTCGCGCGCGAAGCCCGAGCGTAAGCACGGCAGCAAGGCGGCGAAAGAGAAGAAGCCCGCGCACTGACTAGGGCGTCGAGAGGGAGACAAAAAAGGCGCGGTCTGTGAACCGCGCCTTTTTGCATTTTGGGCCGCACATTCGGCGACCGGAACGACGGCTCTGCGGCATCGCACCTGCCACTGGATCACCAGCCCCAGTACGACCCATAGCCGATGCCGACGCCGGTGCCCCAGCCGTGTCCCCATCCACCGCCGTAGTAGCTGCCGTACACGCTGACGGGCACACGCGGGCTGTAATAACGCGACCACGCTTGCGCGGCGTTTTCGGCGGCGATGGCCTGGTTCTGCTCGGCCATGACCTGCCGGTCGATTGCGTCGTAACGCTCGCGCTCGGCCGGCGTCAGCGGTTGTGCGGTGCTGGCCATGCCCGACTGGTCGGCGGGCAGCCGGCTATAAAATGGGCGAGGGACCCGGCGGGTCCATCATGCAACCGGTCAATGCGGTGAGGCCGGCGAGCGCCGTCAACACGGCGAGCGTGCGCGCGGGACGCGGCAATGAAGTGGGAATGCTCATGTTGAATCTCGATCGGTCGATACGTCAGCGCAGCCTAAGCGGACATTGAGCAGACACAAAGCGGACGCTCTGCGGACACTAAACGAACCCGCAAAGCGCCCACCCGCCGACCGCTTCAATGCCGTTGTTCAGCGGCCGGCGTCACACCTTGTGAGAGTGCGTTGGCGAAAAAAAGTTGCGCCACGTCGACGGGGTCGAACTCGTACCGCTGATTGCAGAACTCGCAATGAATCTCGACGTGGCCGCGCTCGGCGATCACGCCGTCAACTTCGTCGCGACCCAGCATCTTCAGCATCGAACCGACTTTTTCGCGCGAGCAGGTGCATTCGAAACGCGCGCTGGCCGGCTCGAAATGCTGGACGTTCTCCTGCCAGAAGAGGCGCCGGAACACCGTCTCGGGTTCTTCCTTCAGCAGTTCGTCTTGCGACAGCGTGCCGCCAAGCGTGCAGACGCGCTCCCATGTATCCGCGTCCAGTTCGCCGGGATGCGGGACGATGCCGCCGTCACCGGGAAGCTTTTGCAGCAGCATGCCGACCGCGCGCTCCGAATTGGCCGCGAGCCACAGGCGCGTGTCGAGCTGCTCGGAGTGATGCATGTAGTGTTCGAGCACTTCGGCCATCGACTCGAGCGGCCCGTTTTCGCCCGACAGCGGCACGATGCTCTGATACGGCTGCTGCCCCGGCTTCTTGTCGCGCGGATCGAGCGTGATCACGCAGCGGCCGTGACCGCTTGCGTTGAGCAATTCGATCATCGACGTCGTCTCGCCGATCACGCTGTCTTCGTCGCCGGAAAGTTTGGCGGTGGCGCGCATCGACAGGTCGGAGCTGCATTGAACCACCAGCATCTTGACCGGGCCGTCGCCGAAAATCTGCATGATCAGCGTGCCGTCGAACTTCAGATTCGCGGACAGCAGCGCGCACGCGGCCATCATTTCGCCGAGAATCGTCCGCACGGGCGCCGGATACTGGCGGCGCGTCAGCACTTCCTGCCATGTATTACGCAGCGAAACGATTTCGCCGCGCACCGGCGCCGCGCTGAACATGAATTTTTGCAACTGGTCGCTCACAACTTTTCCTCTGTCGAATGGCGCGGCACGGCGAGATGCCCTGCACACGCCGTGCGCGCCGCGCGCCCGGCCGGTTAGCCGATACGCACGAGCTGCGCCTTGAAATACTCGCGGCGCTCGGCGTAACTCGCCGTGCCGCGCTGCATGTTGGCGATGTCCGCGTCGGTCAGTTCGCGCACCACTTTCGCGGGCGCGCCGAGAATCAGCGAATTGTCGGGAAACACTTTGCCTTCAGTCACGATGGCGCCCGCTCCGACCAGACAGTTGCGGCCGATTACCGCGCCATTCAAGACCACCGCCTGAATTCCGATCAGCGCGCCTTCCTTGATCGTGCAGCCATGCAGCATGACCTGATGCCCGATTGTCACGTTGGCCTCGATGGTCAGCGGAAAGCCCGGATCCGTGTGCAGCACCGCGTTTTCCTGGATGTTGCTGCCCGCGCCGAGCGTGATCGGCTCGTTGTCGCCGCGCAGCGTCGCGCCGAACCAGACGCTCGAATTTTCCTCCAGCGTCACGTTCCCGATGATGGTCGCGGAATCCGCGACGAACACGCTTTCGTGGATGTTCGGTGCGGCGTCGCCAAGCTTGTAAATGGTCACGTTGTCTCCTCGTGGATCGGTCGGATCGGTCGCCGGGCGTGCGGACGGCTCGCGGCGTGTCGGGTTTGACGGCTTTTCGTTGGCTGCTGCGAGGCGCTTTGGGCTCTCGCGAGCGTCGAATCGAGTATTGTAAACGGTTGTGTGGTTCGGCCGCTTCGTGCGATATGCGGGGTGGTGGGCGCGGTTTGGTGGGTCTGGCGGGTTGCTGTTGCATGGTGTTGCAGCGTGCGGACACAAGCGGCCAGTGCGGCCATGCCGTCAGACCTGCAAGCGGCGGTAGCCACTGCGCTTGTGACCCGACCGACGCCAGCTCCGTTCGCTGTTTGCCCGCGACAGGCGCGCGCTGCCCTTAAACGTCCGTCGACCTCCGTCGCTCTCACTTCCCTCTACCGATCACGCTGCCATGATGTCCGCCGCTTCGTCCGCTTCGTCCGCTTCGTCCGCTTCGTCCGTTCAGTCCGCGTCTGACATGGGCGACGACGCGCTTTGCGCGCGCACAGCGGCGCTTGCCGCGCTGCGCGAACCCGATCCGGCGACCAAGGCAAACGCCGCGCGCGCGCTCTACGCAGCGGTGCTCGACGGCAGCCTGCCGTGTATCGCCAATATCACACTCGACGAACCGCCGGAATTGCCCGGCCGGCCCGCGCGTCCGGAACTCGTCGAGCCGCGCAAGCTCGGGCGGCGCAGCATGCAATCGCCTCAAGGTCGCTCGGTATTGCTGCACGCGCTCGCCCACATCGAATTCAACGCGATCAACCTGGCGCTCGACGCCGTGTGGCGCTTCGCCGGCATGCCCGCCGCTTTCTACACCGACTGGCTGAAAGTCGCCGCCGAAGAGGCGTACCACTTCTCGCTACTGTCCGCGCGGCTCGCGGACTACGGCCATGCGTACGGCGACTTTCCCGCGCACGACGGCCTGTGGGACATGTGCGAGCGCACCCGTGGCGACGTGCTCGCGCGCATGGCGCTCGTGCCGCGCACGCTCGAAGCACGCGGCCTCGATGCGTCGCCGCCGATCCGCGCGCGTCTGCAGCAGGCGGGCGACGACGCTTCGGCGTCGATTCTCGACGTGATTCTGCGCGACGAAATCGGCCACGTGCTGATCGGCAATCGCTGGTTTCGTCATTTGTGCGACGAAGGCGGGCTGGACCCGCACACGACCTACACGCGCCTCGCCGACCAGTATCACGCGCCGAAATTGCGTGGTCCGTTCAATTTCGAGGCGCGCCGCGATGCAGGTTTCGACGACGCGGAACTCGCCGAACTGGCGGCGCTGGCGGGCCTCGACGTGGACGATCCGCAAAAGTAGGGCGTCTCCACGCGACTGAGTTAGTCCGCACTCGGGCGCCGCCCATCGTCGGCCTATCTCGTTATAATCGAACGATCATTCTTTTTTGGCGGGCATCCGACCATGAATACTTCCCGCTCCGAGTTCGTCGCCGTCCGAGGCATCCGTCTGCATGTGCGGCGCTGGGGCCATCCCGACGCGCCGATGCTGTTCATGCTGCACGGCTGGATGGACGTCGCCGCGTCGTTCCAGTTCGTCGTGGATGCGCTCGGCGGCGACTGGCAGGTCATCGCGCCGGACATGCGCGGCTTTGGCCTGTCCGACTGGCCGGTGGCGCAAAGCGGCGGCGGCCACTACTGGTTCCACGATTACCTCGCCGATCTCGACGCGCTGCTCGACCACTACGCGCCGACCGGCCAGGTAAATCTCGTCGGGCATAGCCTCGGCGCGAACGTCGTCTGCCTGTATGCGGGCGCGCGCCCCGAGCGCGTGCGGCGGGTGGTCGATCTGGAAGGCTTCGGACTCGCGCCCGCGCACCCGGCGCAAGCCCCGAAGCGTCTGCAGAACTGGCTCGACGAGTCGCGCGATCCGCCGCAACTCAAGCGCTACGCGTCGCTTGACGAGGTCGCCGGGCGCCTCATCAAGACGAATCCGCGGCTCGCCCCGGCCCGCGCGGAGTTCCTCGCGAAGCACTGGTCGAAGCCCGACGGCGAAGGGCGTTTCATGCTGCTCGCCGACCCGGCGCACAAACTGCGCGGCCCGACGCTGTACCGGCTCGACGAGGTCATGGCCGTCTGGCGCAAGGTGAGCGCGAAAGTGCTGCATGTCGAAGCCGCCAATTCGCCGACGCTCGCGACACTGGCCGGCGAGATTCCGCTCGACGAATTCAAGGCGCGTTTCCAGGCATTTGCCGACTGGCGCGAGAAGTTCATCGACGAAGCGGGGCACATGGTGCACCACGACCAGCCCGAACAGGTGGCGGCGCTGATCGAGGGATTCTGCGCGTAGCGCGGGGAAGGGGGCACAGCGCCGGCGCGAGCGTCGCAGCGAAGCCGCCGGAGCAATCGCCTACGAGATTTGCTCTGCGTCCACTTACTGCGTTGCAGTAAAATGGCTGCAAACCTTCTCCAGACGATGATGAACGCCGACCTCCACTGTCACTCCACCGTTTCCGACGGCCAGTTCGCGCCGGCCGATGTCGCGCGCCGTGCGCATGCGGGGGGCGTGACCTTGTGGGCGCTGACCGATCACGACGAACTCGGCGGCCAGCAGGAAGCGCGTGAAGCCGCCGCGGAACTGGGCATGAGCTATCTGAGCGGCGTGGAAATTTCGGTGACGTGGGCGGCGCGTACCGTTCACATTGTCGGGCTCGGCATCGACCCGACCAGCTCGGTGCTGATCGACGGCCTCGCGCGCACGCGCAACGGCCGCGCGGCGCGCGCCGAGGCAATCGGCGAGCAACTGGCCACGCTCGGCATTCCCGACGCGTATCAAGGCGCGCTCAAGTACGTGTCGAACCCGGACATGATCTCGCGTACGCATTTCGCGCGCTTCCTCGTCGAAAGCGGCTACGCCGCGTCCACGCAAGACGTATTCAACCGCTATCTCGGCGACGGCAAACCCGGCTATGTGGCGCACCGCTGGTCGAAACTGGCCGACGCGGTCGGCTGGATCAAGGCGGCCGGCGGCGAGGCAATCGTTGCCCATCCGGGCCGTTACGCGTACTCGCCGACCGAATTCGACGCGTTTTTCGCCGAATTCATCGACCTCGGCGGCAAGGCAATTGAAGTCGTCACGGGCAGCCACACGCCCGATCAATACCGCGAATACGCCGACGTCGCGCGCCGCTTCGGGTTCGAGGCGTCGCGCGGGTCGGATTTTCATGCGCCGGGCGAGGGGCGTGTCGAACTGGGCACGCTGCCGCCGCTTCCTTCCGATCTCAAGCCCGTCTGGGAACGCTGGCTGTGAACGCGCGCCGTGCCGACGCGGCACGTCGTGTGCGAGCCAGGGGTCTGGCGCGCTCGCGTTCCCGCTCGTCAAGTCCGCGTTTGCTTCGCACGGTCCACGGTCGTTTTGCCTTGAGCCGCGCTATAAACCGTTGTTTCTCCGTCGCCATCGTTAGCCGCCATGTCCCAATACTTCCGGCTTCATCCCGATAACCCGCAGCCGCGCCTCGTGAAGCAGGCCGTGCAGATCATCAACGACGGCGGCGTGGTCGCATTGCCGACCGACTCGAGCTACGCGCTCGCGTGCCATC
This sequence comes from Paraburkholderia sp. OAS925, assembly GCF_040543975.1. Lineage (NCBI taxonomy): Bacteria > Pseudomonadati > Pseudomonadota > Betaproteobacteria > Burkholderiales > Burkholderiaceae > Paraburkholderia > Paraburkholderia sp. OAS925. The sequence goes on along the minus strand of NZ_JBEUNO010000001.1, from coordinate 3,101,180 downwards.
TCGACGACAAGGACGCCGTGGAGCGCCTGCGCCGGATTCGCGGCCTCGACGAGAAGCAGTTGCTGTCGCTGCTGGTGCGCGATCTGTCGGAACTCGCGAACTTCGCGATGGTGGACAACCGTCAGTACCGGCTGATCAAATCGGTGACGCCGGGGCCTTATGTGTTCGTGCTTCAGGCCACGAAAGAAGTGCCGCGGCGGCTCTCGCATCCGTCGCGCAAGACGATCGGCCTGCGCGTGCCGGACCATGCGATCACGCTCGCGATTCTCGGCGAACTTGGCCAGCCGCTGCTCGGCTCGACGCTGATTCTGCCGGGCGAAACGGCGCCGCTCAACGAGCCCGAGGAAATCCGCGCGCGGCTTGAAAAACAACTGGATCTCGTGATCGACGGCGGGGCTTGCGTGTGCGAGCCGTCCACGGTGATCGATCTGACCGGCGACGAGCCGGTGCTGGTGCGGGCAGGGCGCGGTTCTCTCGCGCCATTCGGTCTCGAAGAGACGGCATGAGCGAAAGCGGACAGACGCACGCAATCGCATTGTTACAATAGCGAGTTATGGATTCTTCCCTGATACAAACCATCGCGGTCTACGCGTTGCCGGTGATCTTCGCCATCACGCTGCACGAGGCCGCGCATGGTTACGTCGCGCGCTGGCTCGGCGACAATACGGCCTACGTGCTCGGCCGCGTTTCGATCAATCCGATGCGGCACATCGACCCGCTCGGCACGATCGCCATTCCGTTGCTGCTGTACTTCGCCACGAGCGGCGCGTTCATGTTCGGCTATGCGAAGCCGGTGCCGGTCGCGTTCGGCAATCTGCGCAATCCGCGCTGGGGCAGCCTGTGGGTCGCGGCCGCCGGGCCGGGATGCAACTTCGTCCAGGCGCTGATCTGGGGCCTGTTCGGCGTGGCGCTCGCCGTGATGGCCGTCGACGAACCGTTCTTCACGCGCATGGCGGGCGCGGGCGTCGGCGTGAATCTGGTGCTCGGCGTGCTGAATCTGTTCCCGCTGCCGCCGCTCGACGGCGGCCGCGTGCTGATGGCGCTGTTGCCGCCGCGCCAGGCCATCGCGCTGTCGCGCCTCGAACCGTATGGCTTTTTTATCGTCATGGCGCTGGTCATGACGGGCACGCTGACGCGCTACTGGTTGAGCCCGCTCGTCGCGCTCGGCTACAGCGGCATCACCGCAATCCTGACTCCACTTGTTTCGCTTTTCTAAATAATCATGTTCCCAGACCGTATCTTCTCCGGCATGCGGCCCACCGGGTCGCTGCACCTCGGCCACTATCACGGCGTGCTGAAAAACTGGGTGCGGCTGCAGTCCGAATACCCGTGCTTCTTCGCTGTCGTCGACTGGCACGCGCTGACGACCCACTACGAAACGCCCGAGGTCATCGAGAAAAACGTCTGGGAGGTGCTGATCGACTGGCTCGCCTCCGGTATCGACCCGGCGCAGGCCACGCTGTTCATCCAGAGCCGCGTGCCCGAGCATGCGGAGCTATCGCTGCTGCTCGGCATGAGTACGCCGCTGGGCTGGCTCGAACGCGTGCCGACCTACAAGGAGCAGCAGGAAAAGCTGAAGGACAAGGATCTGTCCACGTACGGCTTTCTCGGCTATCCGGTGCTGATGGCGGCGGACATTCTGCTGTATCGCGCGTCGCTCGTGCCGGTCGGCGAAGACCAGGTGCCGCACGTCGAAATGACGCGTGAAATCGCGCGGCGTTTTAACTATCTGTACGGCCGCGAGGCGGATTTCGAGGACAAGGCGAACGAAGCCGCGAAGAAGCTCGGCGGCAAGCGCGCGAAGCTGTATCACGAACTGCGCAACGCCTATCAGCAGGAAGGCGACGACGAGGCGCTCGAGCAGGCGCGCGCGATGTTGCAGGAATCGCAAAGTCTGTCGATGAGCGACCGCGAGCGCCTGTTCGGCTATCTCGAAGGCTCGCGCAAGATCATTCTGGTCGAGCCGCAGGCCATGCTGACCGAAGCGTCGCGCATGCCGGGTCTCGACGGCCAGAAGATGTCGAAGTCGTACGGCAACACGATCGGTCTGCGCGAAGATGCCGAGACCATCACGAAGAAAGTGCGCACCATGCCGACCGATCCGGCGCGCGTGCGCCGCACCGATCCGGGCGATCCGGACAAGTGCCCGGTGTGGCAGTTGCACCAGGTCTACACGGACGAAACCACCCACCAGTGGGTCCAGAAGGGCTGCCGGTCGGCGGGTATTGGCTGTCTCGAATGCAAGCAGCCGGTGATCGAAGGCATCTTGCGCGAGCAGCAGCCGATGCTCGAGCGCGCGCAGAAGTACATGGACGACCCGTCGCTGTTGCGCGCGATCGTCGCCGACGGCTGCGACAAGGCGCGCCGCTTCGCCACGGAAACGATGCGCGACGTGCGCGAGGCGATGGGTCTGTCGTACAACTGACGAGCGGCGCGCACGTCATGAGCACGCCGGCCGCAGCCATGCATGGATTGGGCGAGCCGTCGCGCTGGGTGCGTCATTGGGCGCATCTGGTCGCGGCGGGCGGCGCGGTGCTCGACGTCGCTTCGGGTGCGGGGCGGCATGCGCGCTTTTTTGCGTCGCTGGGGCATCCCGTCACCGCGATCGACCGCGACGCGGCCGCGCTCGATGCGCTCGCCGACGAACCGCTCGTCACACGTATCCTGGCCGACATCGAAGGCGCTCCGTGGCCGTTGCGCACGGACGAGAAGTTCGCGGCGGTCGTCGTCACCAACTATCTGCATCGGCCGCTTTTCGGCCAACTGGTTTCGTCGCTCGCGCCCGGCGGCGTACTGGTTTACGAGACCTTCGCGCAAGGAAACGAAACGGTCGGCAAGCCCTCTAACCCCGCGTTCCTGCTCGCGCCTGGCGAGCTGCTCGAGGTCGTGCGCGGGCACTTGCGGGTGGTCGCGTTTCAGGACGGTTTTCTCGCGCAGCCACGCCCGGCTTACGTCCAGCGCATCTGCGCCATTCTCGAGGCGGACCGCTCAGACAACCCCGCGCAGGCGGCGCCCCCGCCTTGTTACGAGTTGGCTGGCTAATCCGCTACAATCGCGGTTTACCTGATCAAATTCATGGCGTTTCATGACTAACGGCACACACTCGGGCAACACCGCCGGCAACGACGGCGTTCAGATTCGCGGCAGCATTCCTGCCATCATCACCCCGATGCTCGAAGACGGCAGCCTCGACCTGCCGGCGTTTCGCAAACTGATCGACTGGCATATCGCCGAGGGCACGAATGCGCTCGTGGTGGTCGGTACGAGCGGCGAATCGGCCACGCTTTCCGTCGAGGAACATGTGCTGATGGTCAAGACCGCGGTCGAGCACACGGCGGGCCGGATTCCGGTGATTGCGGGCTCGGGCGGCAATTCCACGACCGAAGCCATCGAGCTCACGCGCGAGGCAAAAGAAGTCGGCGCAAACGCGACGCTGCAGGTCGTGCCGTACTACAACAAGCCGACGCAGGAAGGCATCTACCGTCATTTCGTGAAGATCGCCGAAACGGTCGATCTGCCGGTGATCCTGTACAACGTGCCGGGCCGCACGGTCGCGGACATGAGCAACGAGACCATTCTGCGTTGCGCGCAGGTGCCGGGCATCATCGGTGTGAAGGAAGCGACCGGCAATATCGATCGCGCCGCGCATCTGATCAAGTCGGCGCCGGCGCACTTCGGTATTTACAGCGGTGACGACCCGACCGCCATCGCGTTGATGCTGCTCGGCGGCCACGGCAATATCTCAGTGACGGCCAACGTCGCGCCGCGCGCCATGAGCGAGCTTTGCAAGGCCGCACTTGCGGCGGACGCGAAGACCGCGCGCGAAATTCATCTGAAGCTCTTGTCGCTGCATAAGAACCTGTTCATCGAATCGAATCCGATTCCGGCGAAATGGGCACTGCAGCAATTGGGTCGTGTGCAGGGCGGCATCCGCCTGCCGCTCACGCCGCTCGACGCGCAATACCACGAAGTGGTGCGCGGCGCGTTGCGCGAAGCGGGCCTGCTCGGCTAACCGGGCGGCCTGTCATACCCGTCAGCGCTCGCCCAGCCACCGGCATTTCCTTAACCGACGTCGATCCAGCCCACGTTCCCGGCACCCAGAACCAGGCACCGCGTTCCAGCATCACGAAGGACCTCATGAAACGTTCCGCACTTTCCCTCCACGCAACCCGCATGGCGGCGCTGACGCTTGCCCTGGTGACGCTCGCCGGCTGTGACACCCTGAACGACTGGTTCGCTTCCGATCGTGTGAATTACAAGGCTGCGGGCAGCGCGCCGCCGCTCGCCATTCCCGGCGACCTGACCACCACCGGCACTGATCAGCGTTACGTTGCACCGCCGGCCAATCTGGCGTTGGGCGGCGCGAGCAAGCGCGCGGTCACGGCGGCCGGCAATTCGACCGAAGGCCAGCCGACCGCGCAAGACCCGTACGGCATGCACATCGAGCGCGACGGCGACCGTCGCTGGCTGGTGGTGAACGGCCGCTCGCCGGAACAACTGTGGCCGCAGCTGCAGGAGTTCTGGCAGGAAAACGGCTTCGCACTGAAGACCGACGCGCCGGCCACCGGCATCATGGTGACCGACTGGGCGGAAAACCGCGCCAACATTCCGGACGACTGGTTCCGCCGCACGGTGGGCAAAGTGATCGACTTCGCCTATTCGTCGGGCACGCGGGACAGTTTCCGTACGCTCGTGTCGCGCGGTCCTTCCGATACCACGGACATTTCCGTCACGCATAGCGCGATGGAAGAAGTGCTGACGGGGCAGGACAAGACGTCGTCGCGTTGGGAAGAGCGTCCGCGCGACCCGGCGCTCGAAGCGCTGTTCCTGACCAAGCTGATGCAGAAATTCGGTCTCACCGAAAAGCAGTCGAAGCAATTGCTGACGGAAGCGCGTCCGGCCACGGCTCCCGCCACGCTTGACAAGAGCGCGGGCGCGTCGACGCTCGACCTGCAGGAATCGTTCGACCGTGCGTGGCTGCGCGTGGGCCTGGCGCTCGACCGCACCAACTTCACGGTCGACAACCGCGATCGCGAGAAGGGCATCTACTACGTGCGCTACGCCGATTCGATGCAGGAACTGAAGAAGGAAGGGCTGCTCGGCAAGCTGTTTTACAGCGGCACTTCGACGAAGAAGCCTGGTCAGCAGTTCCTCGTCAACGTGCGCCCGAAGGGTGACGCCGTGACGCAGGTCGCGGTGCTGGACACGAACGGCCAGATCGACAATTCGTCCGACGCGCAGCGCCTCGTGACGCTCCTGCACGCACAGCTGAACTGAACAGGCCGTGCGGTTCGCAAGTCTTGGCAGCGGCAGTGAAGGCAACGCGTTGCTGGTGGAGGCGCAAAGCGGCGTAACCACCACGCGCGTGCTGCTCGATTGCGGCTTCTCGGCGAAAGAAGTCGAGCGGCGCCTGAACCGGCTCGGTTCGAGCGCCGAAGCGCTCGACGCCGTTCTGATCACACACGAACACAGCGACCACATTGGCAGCGCGTTGACGCTCGCGCGCAAGTGGTCGATTCCGCTCTACATGAGCTGGGGCACGGCCCGCGCGGTCGGTGCCGACGAAGCCGACGTCGATCTGCAAGTGCTGTGGGGCGACGAGGCCGTGGCGATCGGCGACCTGAGCGTTCTTCCCTACACCGTTCCTCACGACGCCCGCGAGCCGTTGCAATACGTGTTCTCGAATGGCGCGAGCCGTCTTGGCGTGCTGACTGACGTCGGCACGTCCACGCCTCATATCAGCACTGTGTTGAGCGGCTGCGACGCGCTGGTGCTCGAATGCAATCACGACGTACGCATGCTGGCCGGCAGCCGCTATCCGCAATCGCTGAAGGCGCGGATCGGCGGCAATCACGGGCATTTGAACAACGACGCGGCGGGCGAAATTCTGGCTTCGCTCGATCGCTCGCGTCTGCGCCATCTGGTCGCCGCGCATTTGAGTCAGCAGAACAATCTGCCGGAACTCGCGCAGGCCGCGATGGCGAGCGTGCTCGGCGCCGCGGCGACCGAGGTGGTGGTCGCGTCGCAGACGGATGGATTCGAGTGGCTCAGCTTGTGATGCGCGAGTAGGTCCGGGGCCGCGGCGGTTTGTCGCCGGGGCGCATCGTCATCGCACGCGTAAAAAAAGCCCATAACGAGCGATCGTTATGGGCTTTTCACGATTTCCACCAGGCCGGCGCGTTGAGCGCCGCCGAGGTGCGAGGTGTGAAACCTTAGTTGCGGTTGCCGCCGAAAATGCCGAGCAGCGCCAGCAGGTTCACGAACACGTTGTACAGGTCGAGATAGATCGCGAGCGCCGCGGTGATGTAGTTCGTCTCGCCGCCGTTCACGACGCGCTGCACGTCGAACAGCATGTACGCCGAGAAAATCACGATCGCCATGACGGACACCGTGAGCATCAGCGCCGGCAGGTGCAGGAACACGTTCGCGACCGACGCCAGCAGCAGCACGATCACGCCCATGAAGAGCCACTTGCCGAGACCGGAGAAGTCGCGCTTGCTCACGGTCGCGATGGTCGCCATGGACGCGAAGATCACACCAGTGCCACCAAAGGCGAGCATGATCAGCGACGGGCCGTTGGAGAAGCCCAGCACGAAGCCCAGAATGCGCGACAGCATTAGGCCCATGAAGAACGTGAAGCCCAGCAGCACGAACACGCCCGCGGAGCTATTTTTTGTTTTCTCGATCGCGAACATGAAGCCGAAGGCGATCGCGAAGAACGCCAGCAGGCTCATGGCGGGACTGGTGGCGGCGAACAGCGAAAAACCGGTGGCGAGACCCACCCACGCGCCGAGCACTGTCGGAATCATGGACAGCGCCAGCAGCCAGTAGGTGTTTCGTAGCACCCGGTTACGCGTTTCGACCGTGCTGACCGCGCCAGTGCGGCCAAAGCTATACGGATGATCGTTCATGGTCTCTCCTTACGTCAGAAGCGTGTTGCGTGATGTTGTCAGCGGATTGTCCAGCGTTCTTGCCCGGTGGTGCCCGTTGTTGCCATATGCCGCCGCGCCGGACGCTGTTCGCCGCCCGCCGCAAACTACCCGATCATAAGATCGGTGCGATGGCCCGGAGTTTCAATGCGTTCATGCTGCGAAAAGTGCGTTGAAAGTCCCACACGGCCTACGCTACCAGCATTCACAAACTCCTGCTTGGAGTCTTTCAATGCTGTAAGGGTTCAATCGCAATCATACATGGGAACATGCTACAATAGCGGATTCATTTGAATCTGTAACCTCTTAATTTTTTGGAGTTTTTATGGCGATCGAACGCACCCTGTCCATTATCAAGCCGGACGCAGTGGCCAAGAACGTGATCGGCCAGATCTACAGCCGTTTCGAAAACGCCGGCCTGAAGATCGTGGCTTCGCGCATGGTCCATCTGTCGCGCGCCGACGCTGAGAAGTTCTACGCTGTGCACGCCGCACGCCCGTTCTTCAAGGACCTGGTTGAATTCATGATCTCCGGCCCGGTGGTCGTCCAAGTGCTGGAAGGCGAAAACGCCGTCCTGAAGCATCGCGATCTGATGGGTGCAACGGACCCGAAGAAGGCCGAAAAGGGCACGATCCGCGCCGACTTCGCCGACAGCATCGACGCGAACGCAGTGCACGGTTCGGACGCCGCTGAAACGGCTGCAGTTGAAATCGCGTTCTTCTTCCCGCAAGTGAACGTGTACTCGCGCTAATGCTGAATTGCCCCGGCGGCCGGTGCAGTCAATGCGTTTATTCACACCAATCGCCGGGCAAAGTAGTAAGGTAAAAGCAGCAGGATGGGCGCGAACGGTTTTGCGTTCATGCAGCTTGTTGCATGAACCAGTCTCGCACTGAAATGGCAGGAATCGATATGACGAGCAGTTCCACCGTCAACCTTCTCGACCTCGACGCCCAAGGGCTCGTCGCTTACTGCGACAGCCTGGGCGAGAAGCCGTTTCGCGCCAAACAATTGCAGCGCTGGATCCACCAGTACAACGCTGCGGACTTCGACGGCATGACCGATCTGGCGAAGTCCTTGCGCGAAAAGCTCAAGGGGCGCGCCACGATCTCGATGCCGGGCATCGTCAGCGACCATATTTCTACCGACGGCACACGCAAGTGGCTGATCGACGTCGGCAACAGCAACGCGGTCGAAACCGTTTTCATCCCGGAAGAAACGCGCGGCACGCTCTGCGTGTCGTCGCAGGCGGGGTGCGCGGTGAACTGCCGTTTCTGCTCGACCGGCAAGCAAGGTTTCTCGCGCAATCTGACCACCGGTGAAATCATCGGCCAGTTGCGCATGGCCGAGTTCGCGCTGCGCGCGTCGCTCGGCGCGGCCGGCGGCCGCGCCGTGGGCGGCGAAGGCAAGGGCGAGCGCGTCGTCACGAACGTCGTGATGATGGGCATGGGCGAGCCGCTTCTGAACTACGACGCAGTTGTACCCGCCATGCGCCTGATGCTCGACGACAACGCCTACGGCCTGTCGCGCCGGCGCGTCACGCTGTCGACCTCGGGCGTCGTACCCATGATGGACCGGCTGGGCGCCGATCTGCCTGTTGCGCTGGCGGTATCGCTGCATGCGCCGAGCGATCCGCTGCGCGACATGCTGGTGCCGCTCAACAAAAAATACCCGCTGCGCGAATTGATGGCGGCTTGCCAGCGCTATCTGAAAGTCGCGCCGCGCGATTTCATTACCTTCGAATATTGCATGCTGGACGGCGTGAACGACAGCGAAGCGCAAGCGCGCGAGCTGCTCGCGCTCACACGCGACGTCCCGTGCAAGTTCAATCTGATTCCGTTCAATCCGTTCCCCGAATCGGGCCTGGTGCGCTCGAAGTCGGAACAGATCAAGCGGTTTGCACAGGTGTTGATGGACGCGGGCGTCGTCACCACCGTGCGCAAAACACGCGGCGATGATATCGACGCTGCCTGCGGTCAGTTGGCGGGTGCGGTGAAAGACCGCACGCGTCTCGCTGAGCGCACCGGGAAGGCAGCGAAGATCATCGAGGTTCGCGCCGTCTAGCAGGAAGGGGCGGGGGGCTGCGAAGATTCGGCGCAAGCGCCGGAGAATGCGCAAAAACGCTTCACGCCCCGGCAATTGAAAAGAAAGTTTGCAGAATCGATCGGAAGCGGCACAAGAGGCCGCGCATTTTGTTATAAACGGTCTGCGATTCGGACATGAGGTTTGGACCGGTCCGGTCGCACAGTGAAAAAAGAATCGACGCGAAAGGATTTGGGATGAGTGAGCCGCAGCACCCGCAGCCGCAGGACACAGACACGAACGAAGGCCGCCCGGCATCTGTCGCACGGGCGGTGGTGCAGCCTGTGGGGCAGCCGGGCCTGGACTCGCTGGCGGCGGTTGGCGCGCGCTTGACGCAACTGCGCGAATCGAAGAACTGGTCGATCGAAGACGTTTCTGCCCGCCTCAAGGTGGCGCCCGCCAAATTGCGCGCGCTCGAAGCGGGCGACATCAGCCACTTGCCGGACACCACGTTTGCGCTCGGCGTCGTGCGCAGCTATGCGAAGATGCTCGGCGCCGATCCCACGCCGTTTACGCAGGCTTTGCGTCGCGAGAAGGGCGTGCCTGCGCCGGATCTGTCGATGCCGGCTTCATCGGGCAAGGATTTGCCGCGCGGCCGCGTGTCGCTGTCGCTCGGCGGGGGCGCGCAAAGAAGCCGCTCGTGGTTGTGGGGCGTCGCGGCGGTGATCGTCGCGGTTATCGCGCTCGCCATGTGGCATACCAATGGCGGCGATTCCACGGCTTGGCTCGCGCGCCTGAAAGCAAGCGCGAACGGCGGCGCGGGTGGCGCCACTGGTGCGTCCGGTGCTGTCGCGCAAGGCCCGGCGGCCGGCTCGGAGGCAGCCGCTCAGGAGGCGGCGCCCGAGACGGACGCTGCGGCGCAAGGCGCGTCGTCGGCTACACCGATGCCCGCTCCGCTCGCTGCCGGCACGGCGCCGGCTTCGGCGCCGCCCGTCACGGCTACGCCTGCTGCGCCCTCTGCTCCTGTGGCGAGCGCGCCGGCGGTGGTCGCGGGCGCATCGGCGGCAGTTGCAGCGCCGCGGGCAGGTTCGGCCATCGTTGCGCTGCGCGTCACGCAGGATAGCTGGTTCAGCGTGCGCGGCAAGGACGGCAAGGAAGTGTTCTCCGGCCTCGTGCGTGCAGGCGACACAAAAGAAGTGACGGGCGAAGCGCCCTTGAAGGTTACGGTCGGCAACAAGGCGGGTCTCGAGTCGATCACGCTCGACGGCCAGCCGGTCGATCCGTCGAAATATGCGGCGGCGAAAGGCAACGTGGCGCGCTTCGCGCTGCCTTGATACAGACGGTGTGCGCCGCGGCCAACCGGACCGCGGCGCTTTTTCAATTCAGGCGCTGCATTTTTGCGGCGACTGCGGCGTAAATGGGTTTTTCGATGCAATCCGAAGCTCAATCCCAATCCAGTAGCAAGATCGTGTCAAACGAGCCGGTGTTCGGCGGACAGGCGCCGCGGCGCAAGTCGCATGCGGTCGACGTCCGTTGGGGCGGCCAGCTCGTCACCATCGGCGGCGACGCGCCGGTGCGCGTCCAGTCGATGACAAACACGGACACCGCCGACGCCATCGGCACCGCTATCCAGATCAAGGAACTCGCGCAAGCCGGTTCGGAACTGGTGCGCATCACGGTCAACACGCCGGAGGCGGCCGCGGCCGTGCCGGCGGTGCGCGAGCAGCTCGACCGCATGGGCGTATCGGTGCCGCTCGTCGGCGATTTTCATTACAACGGCCACCTGCTGCTGCGCGACTACCCGGCGTGCGCGGAGGCGTTGTCGAAGTACCGCATCAACCCCGGCAATGTCGGCCACGGCGCGAAGCGCGACACGCAATTCGCGCAGATGATCGAAGCGGCGGTGAAGTACGACAAGCCGGTTCGTATCGGCGTGAACTGGGGCAGTCTCGACCAGGACCTGCTCGCGAAGATGATGGACGAAAACGCCGCGCGTTCCACGCCGTGGGAAGCGCAAAGCGTGATGTACGAAGCGCTGATCCAGTCGGCGATCGGCTCGGCGGAGCGGGCGGTCGAACTCGGTCTCTCGCGCAACCAGATCATTCTGTCGTGCAAGGTGAGCGGCGTGCAGGACCTGATCGCGGTGTACCGCGAGCTCGCGCGCCGTTGCGATTTCGCACTGCATCTCGGTCTGACGGAAGCGGGCATGGGCTCGAAGGGCATCGTCGCGTCGACGGCGGCGTTGTCGGTGCTGCTGCAGCAGGGCATCGGCGACACGATCCGCATTTCGCTCACGCCTGAACCGGGCGCGCCGCGTACCGGCGAAGTGATCGTCGGCCAGGAAATTTTGCAGACCATGGGTCTGCGCTCGTTCACGCCGATGGTCATTGCCTGCCCCGGCTGCGGTCGCACGACCAGCACGCTGTTCCAGGAACTGGCGTCGCAAATCCAGACCTATCTGCGTACGCAAATGCCGGTCTGGCGCGACCAGTATCCTGGCGTCGAAAAAATGCACGTCGCGGTGATGGGCTGCATCGTCAACGGTCCGGGCGAGTCGAAGCAGGCGAACATCGGCATCAGCCTGCCGGGATCGGGCGAGAATCCGGCTGCGCCCGTGTTTATCGACGGCGAGAAGGTCAAGACGCTGCGCGGCGAGAACATCGCGCAAGAATTCCAGCAAATCGTGAGTGACTACGTCGAGCGCCGCTATGGCCGCGCCGAGGCGCTCAACTAAACATCGGCTATCGCATACAGATGACTGAACAGAAGAAAAAGCTCGAGAAGCTGTCCGGCGTGAAGGGCATGAACGACATCCTTCCGCAGGAAGCCGGGCTGTGGGAATTTTTCGAAACGACCGTCAAGTCGATGCTGCGTTCGTACGGATACCAGAATATTCGTACGCCTATCGTCGAACATACGCAGCTGTTTACGCGCGGTATCGGCGAAGTGACGGACATCGTCGAGAAGGAAATGTACAGCTTCACCGACGCGTTGAACGGTGAAAATCTGACGATGCGCCCGGAAAATACGGCGGCGGTGGTGCGTGCGGCGATCGAGCACAACATGCTGTACGACGGGCCGAAGCGTCTGTGGTACATCGGCCCGATGTTCCGTCACGAGCGTCCGCAGCGCGGCCGTTATCGGCAGTTTCATCAGGTCGGCGTGGAAGCGCTCGGCTTTGCCGGCCCCGACGCCGACGCTGAAATCATCATGATGTGCCAGCGGCTGTGGGACGACCTCGGCCTCATGGGCATCAAGCTCGAGATCAATTCGCTGGGTCTCGCGGAAGAGCGCGCGGCGCATCGCGTCGAACTCATTGCGTACCTCGAAAAGCATATGGACGTGCTGGACGAAGATGCAAAGCGGCGTCTCTACACGAACCCGCTGCGCGTGCTCGATACGAAGAACCCGGCGCTCCAGGAAGTCGCTCAGAACGCGCCGAAGCTGATCGACTTTCTCGGCGAGGAATCGCGCGCGCACTTCGAAGGTTTGCAGCGCATTCTCAAAGCGAACAACATTCCGTTCACGATCAATCCGCGTCTCGTGCGCGGTCTCGATTACTACAATCTGACCGTGTTCGAATGGGTGACGGACAAGCTCGGCGCGCAAGGCACGGTCGCCGCGGGCGGCCGTTACGATCCGCTGATCGAGCAACTCGGCGGTAAGGCTACGGCTGCATGCGGCTGGGCGATGGGCATCGAGCGGATTCTCGAGCTGCTGAAAGAAGAACAGCTCGTGCCCGAAGACGAAGGTTGCGACGTGTACGTGGTCCACCAGGGCGATGCGGCGCGCGAGCAGGCCTTCATCATTGCCGAGCGGCTGCGCGACACCGGTCTCGACGTGATCCTGCATTGCAGCGCCGACGGTCAATCAGCGAGCTTCAAATCGCAGATGAAACGCGCCGACGCAAGCGGCGCCGCGTTCGCCGTGGTGCTCGGCGAAGACGAGATCGCGAACGGTACGGTCGGGGTCAAACCGCTGCGAGATACAAATGCTAACGGCGGTAAAAACGAGCAACATAACGTGCCCGCCGAAGACTTGACCGAATTTCTAATCAATGCGATGGTTGCAACCGCCGAAGACGGCGACGACTGATCGCGATGTCGTCGAGCCGGTTTTGTGACCGATCAGACTCGACACGCACACGTAGCAAGAAAGAGGAAATCGCCGGGCAATGAGTTACCACGACGAACAAGAATCGATTGAAGGTCTGAAGGCATGGTGGGCGCAGTGGGGCAATGCAACCACGTGGATCGTGCTGGTGGCGCTGGTCGCCGCAGCCGGCTGGAACGGCTGGAATTTCTGGCAGCGGCGTCAGGCCGCGGAAGCCGCCGTGCTGTACGACCAGGTGCAGCAGGCGGTGGCATCGGGCGATAAGGCGAAGATCAGCCGCGTCGCCGCCGACATGGAAGACAAGTTCAGCCGCACCGCGTACGCGCAAATGACGGCGCTTGGCGCCGCGAAGGCGCTGTACGCAGCCGGCGACGAAGCCGGCGCGAAAACGCAGTTGCAATGGACCATCGATCACGCGAAGGACGACGAGTTCAAGCAGATCGCCAGGCTGCGCCTCGCTTCGCTGCTGCTCGACGAGAAGGCTTACGACCAGGGCCTCGCACTGCTCGCCGAACCGCAATCCGACGCGTTCAAGGGCATCGTGGCCAACGGCCGCGGCGATCTGCTCGCCGCTCAGGGCAAGCGTGACGACGCGCGCGCGGCCTACAAGCTCGCGCTCGAATCGCTGCCGAAGAACGACAGTTCGGAGCGCCAATTGATCCAGTTCAAGCTGGACGCGCTGGGCGGCTAAGCAGCGCGCGCAACGTCGCCCGCCAAGATCAACCGGCCTTTCTTTAACCTATTTCCTGAATGCTTCGTCCACCGATGAATCTGCTGAAACGTTACGCTGTGCCCGTTGTCTGTGCGATGACCGTCCTCGCTCTCGCGGCATGCTCATCCACGAAAGACGAGCGCCGCGTGCCGACGCCGCTCACCGAGTTCAAACCCGTGCTCGACGTACAGCAAGCCTGGAAGACGAGCGTCGGCAAGGCAGGCCGTTATCTGTTCTCGCCGGTTGCGATCGGCGACGCGGTGTACGCGGCCGGCGCGAACGGCTCCGTTGCGAAGATCGACGCGCAAACCGGCAAGGACATCTGGCGAGTCAAGCTGCACGACGACATCTCCGCGGGTGTCGGCAGCGACGGCACGCTGACGGCCGTCGGCGGTCTGAAGGGCGACGTCTATGTGCTCGGCACAGACGGCAAGCAATTGTGGACGGCCAAGGCGCCCGGCGAAATCATCTCGCCGCCGCTCGTCGGCAATGGTCTCGTGGTCGTGCGTACAGTCGACGGCCAGATCGTCGCGTTCAATGCGCAAACCGGCGAGCAGAAGTGGAACTACCGCAATCGCGCTGTGCCGCTGAACCTGCGCGTGTCGTCGGGCATGACGTTCGCGGGCGACGCGGCCGTGCTGGCCGGTTTCCCTGGCGGATCGTTCTCGGCGATCAATCTGCAAACGGGTGAGACGTACTGGCAAACGCCGGTGTCCTATCCGAAGGGCGTGACGGAAGTGGAGCGCATCAACGACGTGACCGGCCCGCCCACGCTGGTCGGTTCGGAAACCTGCGCGGTGACGTTCCAAGGTCAGATTGGCTGTTTCGATGCGAACTCGGGCCGTGCGCTGTGGGAAAAGGCGTTCTCGAGCGCGAGCGGTCTTGCGCAGGACGATCGCGCGGTCGTCGCACCGGACGACTGGTCCGTCGTGTCCGCGTTCGACGTTACCACCGGCGCGCCGCTGTGGAAGAACGACAAGCTGAAGAACCGCGAACTCGGCGTGCCGTTTATCCTTGGCCGCGCTGCGGTGCTGGGCGACTATCAGGGCTACGTGCACTTCCTGTCGCGCGAGGACGGAACGCTCGTCGCACGCATGAAGACCGACGGTAGCGCGATTAGCGCGGCACCCGTGCTGGCCGGCGAGACGCTCGTCGTGCAAACGCGCGACGGCGACCTGTACGGTTACCGTCCGCGCTGATTGGCGGGGGCGCTGTCGAGCGCGCAGGCCGGCTTTGCCGGCCGCGCGTTTTTTGAGGCGCGTAGTAGTGGTAGCACCTTTGCGTGCGCCGACGCCGGCAGGCGGTGCAGGCAACGCACATCGCGCGTGCCACATCGCGAGGTAAGTAAGCGATTCCACCGGACTGGCTGAGCCGGTGAGAACGAAAAACGCTGCAAAAGCGAGCGGCACAATCGCTGCGAATAACAGCGATCGGCCGCGAACGGCGAACACAGCAGCGCATGAACGCGATGCAGTCGAGCGATGCACGCAAGCGATCAACAAAAGCAGCACGCGTGACGCCGCTTGTTGCTGGTGGTGCCGCAGTCAGTGCCGCAGTCAGCAGCATAGTCAGCGGCGCAGTCAGCCGCATCACAAGACACGCAGCGTAGCCGGCGAACGAACCGCCTGCAGCAGGACATGACCTCGCAGCCGATCACGCTGCGCATCAGCCAAACCCCCGTCCGCCTCGGCGCGCATCTGGACAGCGCATCCGGGGCTGGCCGAATTCGTGATAATTTTCGTCAAACGCTGCCGTGTAGCGGCGCAATGGCGTCGCTATGCGGACGGTCGATTCCGATCCGCGTTTCACCGTGAACAACATCTGATGAAACCCGTTATTGCCCTCGTCGGGCGCCCCAATGTGGGGAAATCCACGCTGTTCAACCGCCTCACGCGTTCGCGTGACGCGCTCGTCGCCGACTTGCCCGGCCTCACCCGCGATCGCCACTACGGCGAAGGGCGCACTGGTGAGCGGCCGTATCTCGTCGTCGACACGGGCGGTTTCGAGCCGGTCGCGAAAGACGGCATCCTGCACGAGATGGCGCGCCAGACGCGCCAGGCGGTGGAGGAGTCGGACATCGTCGTGTTTATCGTCGACGGACGCAATGGTCTCGCGCCGCAAGACAAGTCGATCGCCGACTATCTGCGCAAGACGGGCCGGCCGATCTTCCTCGTCGTCAACAAGGCCGAGGGGATGAAGTACAGCACCGTTGCCGCCGACTTCTACGAACTCGGTCTCGGCGATCCGCGCGCGATTTCGGCCGCGCACGGCGACGGCGTGACGGAAATGATCAACGAGGCGCTCGGCGTCGCGTACGCGGGCCAGCCCGAAGAGACCGACGAGGACAAGGAAGCGCGCGGCGTGAAGATCGCGATCGTCGGCCGTCCGAACGTGGGCAAGTCGACGCTGATCAATGCGCTGGTGGGCGAAGAGCGCGTGATCGCATTCGACATGCCCGGCACCACGCGCGATTCGATCTACGTCGACTTCGAGCGTCAGGGCAAGCCGTACACGCTGATCGACACGGCAGGTTTGCGCCGCCGCGGCAAGGTGTTCGAAGCGATCGAAAAGTTTTCGGTGGTCAAAACGCTGCAGTCGATTTCGGACGCCAACGTCGTCATTCTGCTGCTCGACGCGCGCCAGGATATTTCGGAACAGGACGCGCACATTGCCGGCTTCGTGGTCGAGCAGGGCCGCGCGCTGGTGGTCGGCGTGAACAAATGGGACGGGCTCGATTCGCATGTGCGCGAACGCACGAAAGCCGATCTGGAACGCAAACTAAAATTCCTCGACTTCGCCAAATTCCATTTCATTTCGGCTGCGGAAAAAACGGGAATCGGTCCGCTCATGCGCTCGGTTGACGACGCCTACGCCGCGGCAATGTCGAAGCTGCCCACACCGAAGCTGACGCGCGCGCTGATCGAGGCGGTCGAGTTCCAGCAGCCGCGCCGACGCGGTCCGGTGCGGCCGAAATTGCGTTACGCGCACCAGGGTGGACAGAATCCGCCGATCATCGTGATTCACGGCAACGCGCTCGACGCGATCACCGAAACGTACAAACGCTACCTTGAAAACCGCTTCCGGGAAACTTTCAAGCTGACCGGGACTCCATTGCGAATAGAGTTCAGATCGTCGACGAACCCTTACGCGGACAAAGGCTGAAACCCGCGTGTGCGTTGGGTTTGGCCGCTTCGGCAGGGGCCCCGCGCGAAAACGAAAATCGGCTATAGTGTAGCGGTTGACGGCAGATACCTTTTCTTCTGTCGTCAATTCAGTCAACCTGCAAAAAAATACGGAGTTTGCTATGAGCAACAAAGGGCAATTGTTACAAGACCCGTTTTTGAACGCACTGCGTAAAGAGCATGTGCCGGTGTCGATCTACCTGGTCAACGGCATCAAGCTTCAAGGGAACATCGAATCGTTCGACCAGTACGTCGTGTTGCTCAGGAATACGGTCACCCAGATGGTCTACAAGCACGCAATCTCGACTGTCGTGCCAGCCCGTCCGGTGAATTTCCACCCGGATTCCGAACAGTCCTAACCCCCGTCGCGGCCGGCATAGCGTCGCCCGTTGGCGATTACTTCCGGCCGCCTCATTTTGATACCGTCCAATTTGATCAATGCAGCGCTTGTCGGCATCGACTTCGGTAAGATCGATTTCGAAGCCAGTCTCGAAGAACTCAGCCTGCTCGCGCAAAGCGCGGGCGCGAATCCTCTAGTCACCCTCACCGGGCGCCGGGCGAGTCCCGACGCGAAGATGTTCGTCGGCAGCGGCAAGGCCGAAGAACTGCGCCTTGCGTGTGAGGCCAACGACATCGAACTCGTCATCTTCAATCACGCTCTTGCGCCTGCCCAGCAGCGCAATCTGGAGCAAGCGCTTAATCGGCGCGTGATCGACCGCACGAGTCTCATCCTCGATATTTTTGCGCAGCGCGCCCGCAGCCACGAAGGCAAGCTGCAGGTGGAGCTCGCGCAATTGCAGTATCTGTCCACGCGGCTGATCCGTGCATGGACTCACCTCGAGCGGCAAAAAGGCGGTATCGGCTTGCGCGGGCCTGGTGAGACGCAGCTCGAAACCGACCGCCGGCTGATCGGCGAGCGCATCAAGGCGCTCAAGTCGCGGCTCGAAAAATTGCGCCGCCAGCATGGCACGCAGCGCCGCCAGCGCTCGCGCAATCAGACCATGTCGGTGTCGCTCGTCGGCTATACGAACGCGGGCAAGTCCACGCTCTTCAATGCGCTGACGAAGGCGCAGGCGTACGCGGCCGATCAGCTTTTCGCCACGCTCGACACGACTTCGCGCCGTGTTTATCTCGGCGACGAAGCGGGGCAGGTGGTGGTGTCCGACACGGTCGGCTTCATCCGCGAACTGCCTCACCAACTCGTCGCGGCGTTTCGCGCCACGCTCGAAGAAACGATCCACGCGGATCTGCTGCTGCATGTCGTGGATGCTTCCAGCGCCGTGCGTCTCGATCAGATCGATCAGGTGAACGAGGTGTTGCACGCAATCGGTGCGGACACCGTCCGGCAGGTGCTCGTGTTCAACAAGATCGACGCGGTGCCCGAATTGGCGGCCCGCGGCGAGGCGGTCGAGCGAGACGAGTATGGTAATATTTCGCGCGTCTTTTTGAGCGCGCGCACGGGGCAAGGGCTGGACACATTGCGCGCTGCCATCGCTGAGATCGCTACTGCCGAACCTCTTCCCGACACGCTGCTGGACTCGTCGGAAGAAGACCGGTCGGCAGCACCACGCGAGCACCGCAAGGTTCCAGAACTCGGGCACTGACCCGTTCCAATTGCACTGACCCGCTGTCTACTCTGGTGAACGAACACAGGTGAACGATTACAACGAGCGGAGTATCTGGCTGCGCATGCGCGCCATGCTTTCACTGAACGATCCGCGCTGGGGCCGTGGCGATGGCAATGGCGAGCGCCAGCGGCCCGTCGAGCCCAAGCGGCCGCAGGCCAAGGAAGGTGAAGGCCCGCCCGATCTCGACGAGATGTGGCGGGATTTCAACCGTCGTTTGAGCCGGATGTTCGGCCGCAAGGGCGGCGGTGCCGGCGGCGGCCGTCCGGACAACGGACGTGGCGCGCGCATTGGCGTCGGCATCGTGATCGGCGTACTGATCGCCATTTATCTCGGCAGCGGCGTGTTCGTGGTGCAGGACGGCCAGGCCGGCGTCGTGATGCAGTTCGGCAAATATCGCTACACGGCCGCGCACGGTGTGCACTGGCGTTTGCCGTATCCGTTCGAAACGCACGAGCTCGTCAATATCGGCCAGGTTCGCCAGGTGGAGATCGGCCGCAACAACGTCGTGCGTCTTGCGAACGTGAAAGACGCGTCCATGCTGACGCACGACGCGGACATCGTCGACATTCGCTTCGCCGTGCAGTACCAGATCCGCAAGCCGACCGATTACCTTTTCCGCAGCGTCGATCCCGACCAGAGCGTGATGCAGGCCGCGCAGGCCGCGGTGCGCGGCATCGTCGGCGCGCGCAGCACACAAGACATTCTTGGTCAGGATCGCGAAGCAATTCGCCAGCAATTGATCGCGGCAATCCAGAAATCGCTCGATCAATACCAATCCGGTCTCGCTGTTACCGGCGTGACAATCCAGGCGGTGCAGGCGCCTGACCAGGTACAGGCCGCGTTCGACGACGCTGCGCGCGTGCGTCAGGAAAACGAGCGTGCGAAGCGCGACGCGCAAGCCTATGCAGCCGAGCTTCTTCCGCGTGCACAAGCGGACGTGGCGCGCCAGATCGACGACGCGAAGAAGTACAGCGACAAGACGGTGGCGCAAGCGCAAGGCGACGCGGACCGCTTCAAGGAAGTCTATGCGCAGTACTCGAAGGCGCCCGCTGTGATTCGTCAGCGCATGTATCTGGAAACCATGCAGCAGATCTATTCGAATACGACCAAGGTCTTTGTGGACAACAAGAGCGGCAACAACGTGCTGTATCTGCCGCTCGACAAGCTCGTCGAGCAGAACCGTCAGCGTGTGGCAGATGCCGCGGCAGCCGCGGCTGCATCGGGCGCCGCAGCGGCGGGTGCGTCGCAGCCGGCGAATTCGCCGGGTGCTGTGGCGGCGCAGGCGAATGCCGCATCGGCTGCCGCCGCATCGACGGCTGCTTCCGGGTCCGCATCCGCAGCAGCCGCCACGCCTGCAAGCCGCGCGGCGGCGAGCAGCGACGCGCTACGTTCGCGCGAGTCCTTCCGCAGCCGTATGCGCGAAGACGACGTTCAATAAGGAGCGCAGAACATGAACAAGATCATTGCGCTCGTCATCGCGGTTGTCATCGTGCTGTTCGCCGCTTCGTCGATGGTGGTCGTCGTCGACCAGCGTCATATGGCGGTGTTGTCGTCGCGCGGCGACGCGGCGCCGGCGTTGCTCGGGCCCGGACTGCACGTGAAGCTGCCGCCGCCGTTGCAAACGGTGACGCTCGTCGATAGCCGCATCCAGTCGCTCGACGCGCCGGACGAAGACCGCTACGTAACCGCCGACAAGAACGATTTGCTCGCGAACCCGGTCGTCAAATATCGCGTGACCGATCCGCTGAAGCTGCTCGCCGAAACGAAGGGCGACGTGCAAAGCCTGCCGGAGCGCCTCGCGCTCGTCGCGCGCGGCGCACTCGGCGACGCATTCGGCAAGTACACACTGGCCGATGCGCTCGCCAAACAGCAGACACTCGCCGACGAAGCGCGCGGCGCGATGGACAAGACGGCGGCGTCGCTCGGTGTGTCGGTGGTGGACGTGCAGTTGACGCGGGTCGATTTTCCGGCCGCCATGGCCGACTCGGTCTACAAGCGGATGATCGCCGAGCGCCAGCAGATCGCGGCCGACGAACGCGCGAAAGGCGCCGCCGAAGCCGACAAGATCAAGGCCGACGCCGTCGCGCAGCAGCAGGCCATTCTGGCTAACGGCTATGGCCAGGCGCAGACCATCAAGGGCGAGGGCGATGCGAAAACCGCCGAGATCGCCGCGCAGGCGTACGGCAGCGACCCGGAGTTCTATCAGTTCTATCAAAGCATGCAGGCGTACCGGAACACCTTCAAGCCTGGCGACGTGATCGTGGTCGACCCGAGCAGCGAGTTTTTCCGCTTCATGCGTAGTCCGACCGGCGGCGCAGCCCCGGACGCTTCCGCGGCCTCGCGCAAACACTAATAACCCGGAACGCCGCGGCATTCGCATCGCGGCCCCTTCTTTCGCATGGATATAGTCGGCTCGTTACTGCTCGCGATCGCGTTGATGCTGGTTATCGAGGGGATGTTCCCATTCGTTTTTCCGAGCGCGTGGCGCGACACGTTCCGTAGAATAGCGGAACGGCCCACGCATCAGATTCGTATCGGCGGCCTGATCGTCATGCTGCTGGGGCTGATTCTGCTGTTTTTCGTGACTTGACGCGGAGCGTGGGGCGACGCGCGATGCGCGACACGCGACGCCTCAGCGTGAACAAGCCCGCGATGTTTCCGCATCGACCGCCGCGTGTTTCGACAGGCGCTCTTCCTGCGTAGCGACTGCATGAGCCGTACGCTTCCGCCGCCGTCTGCCGAAGCCGCCGCAATCGAGCCCGAGTCCGAGCCCGCCATTCACACTTACTACCGGCGCACTGTGCCGCCGTGTTCAACGTCGTAGGACTGTATCGATGTCGACCTGGTTACTTCCCGAGAACATTGCCGACGTGCTGCCGTCGGAGGCCCGCAAGATCGAAGAATTGCGGCGTCGTCTGCTGGACCGTTTTCGCTCGTACGGCTACGAGATGGTCATGCCGCCGCTGCTCGAATACATCGAGTCGCTATTGACGGGCGGCGGGCACGATCTGAACCTGCGCACATTCAAGCTGGTCGATCAGTTGTCCGGACGCACGCTCGGCCTGCGCGCCGACATCACGCCGCAGGTCGCGCGTATCGACGCGCATCTGCTGAACCGTCAGGGCGTCACGCGTCTTTGCTACGCCGGGAATGTCGCGCATACGCGGCCGCGCGGTCTGCACGCGACGCGCGAGCAGATTCAGATCGGCGCTGAAATTTACGGTCATGCGGGCCTCGAGGCCGACCTTGAAATCCAGCAACTGATGCTCGATGCGCTGCATCTCGCGGGCCTGGGCAAAGTGCGCCTCGACCTGTGTCACGCGGGCGTGCTCGCGGCGTTGATCGAAGCGGAGCCGGCCGCCGCCGAACTCGGCCAATCGCTTTACGACGCGCTGGCGGGCAAGGACGTGCCCAGGCTCGTCGAATTGACCGCGAATCTTTCGGCCGTCACGCGCGATGCATTGCGCGCGCTGCCTGCGCTTTACGGCGACGCGTCGGTGCTCGAAGAAGCGCGCGCGCGTTTGCCGAATGCGCCGGCCATCGCACGCGCGCTCGACGACCTCGCATTCCTCGCAAGCCAGGTCGAAGGCGCCGAAGTGATGATCGACCTCGCGGATTTGCGCGGCTACGCGTATCACAGCGGCGTGATGTTCTCGGCGTATGTCGACGGCGTGCCGAATGCGGTTGCGCGCGGCGGCCGTTACGACCACGTCGGCCAGGCGTATGGCCGGGCGCGCGCGGCGACAGGCTTCTCGCTCGATCTTCGCGAAGTCGCGCGCATTTCGCCCGTCGAAGCGCGCAGCAGCGCGATTCTCGCGCCCTGGCAACACGACGACGCGCTGCGCGTGAGCGTGGCCGCGTTGCGCGACGCCGGTGAAGTCGTGATCCAGGCGCTGCCCGGTCACGAACACGATCTCGACGAATTCGCGTTCGACCGCGTGTTGGTCGAGCGCAACGGCGCATGGACCGTCGAACCGCGCTCGTGAGCGCGTTTTAATAGCGTCGCTCACGGTTTTTTCGCGGACACATCGAGGCGCGCAGCAGTTGTTCCGCATGCGTCGCCGGACATCGCGCGGCTATTGGCTACCCTTGGCCAACGTCGGCCACCACCGGCCGCGCTCCTTTCACGATACCCACCATAACGTGCATGCCGTTGAGCGGAAACGGAAAAATTCCGGAAGCGTCCGCGAACATAGGTAAAATACGTTTTTAACCAGCTTACGAAACAACATGTCTGCCAGCGCAGTGAATGTGAACCCCGGGCGTAACGTCGTCGTCGTGGGAACCCAGTGGGGTGATGAAGGCAAGGGCAAAATCGTCGACTGGCTGACGGACCACGCTCAAGGCGTCGTTCGCTTCCAGGGCGGTCACAATGCCGGCCACACGCTTATCATCGGCGGCAAGAAAACCATCTTGCGCCTGATCCCGTCGGGCATCATGCATGCCGGCGTCGCGTGCTACATCGGCAATGGCGTCGTGTTGTCGCCGGAAGCGCTGTTCAAGGAAATCGGCGAACTCGAGGCCGCAGGCGTCGACGTGCAGAACCGCCTGTTCATTTCCGAAGCCACCACGCTCATCCTGCCGTATCACATTGCCATCGACCAGGGCCGCGAAGCGCGCCGTGGCGCGAGCAAGATCGGCACCACCGGCCGCGGCATCGGCCCGGCTTACGAAGACAAGGTGGCGCGCCGCGGCTTGCGCGTGCAGGACCTGTTCGAGCCGGAGACTTTCGCCGAACGTCTGCGTGAAAACCTCGACTATCACAACTTCGTGCTGACGCAGTACCTGGGCGTCGCCGCTGTCGACTTCCAGCAAACGCTCGACACGATGCTGAGCTACGCCGACCGTCTGAAGCCGATGGTGACGGACGTGTCGCGCCGTCTGTACGACGCGAACGCCGCCGGCAGCAATCTGCTGTTCGAAGGCGCGCAAGGCACGCTGCTCGACATCGACCACGGCACCTATCCGTTCGTCACGTCGAGCAACTGCGTCGCGGGCGCGGCAACGGCGGGCGCGGGCGTCGGTCCGCAAAAGCTGAACTACATTCTCGGCATCACCAAGGCGTACTGCACGCGCGTCGGCTCGGGCCCGTTCCCGAGCGAACTGTACGACGCGGACAACGCCGCGCGCCAGGAAGCGATCGGCCTGGAACTCGCCACCGTCGGCAAGGAATTCGGCTCGGTCACCGGCCGTCCGCGCCGCACCGGCTGGCTCGACGTCGCCGCGCTGCGCCGCTCGATCCAGATCAACGGCGTGTCGGGCTTGTGCATGACGAAGCTCGACGTGCTCGACGGCCTCGACGAAGTGAAGCTGTGCGTCGGCTATACGGTCGACGGCAAGAACGTCGATCTGCTGCCGCGTGGCTCGTCGGAAGTCGCGCGTTGCGTGCCGGTGTACGAAACCTTCGCGGGCTGGAAGGAAAGCACCGTCGGCATCAAGGAATGGGACAAGCTGCCGGCGAACGCGCGTGCGTATCTGTCGCGCGTGCAGGAAGTGGCGGGCATTCCGATCGACATGGTGTCGACCGGTCCGGATCGCGACGAGACCATTCTGCTTCGTCATCCGTTCAAGGCTTAAGCGATGGTGCAAGGTGTCCCCATGATTGCGATGAAAGATCCGCGCAACGACGATAAAAACCTGTGGGTCGGCTGGGACGAGTATCACCGGCTGATCGAATTGCTGGCGCTCGCCGTGCATGAATCGGGCTGGAAGTTCGACAAGATTCTGTGCCTCGCGCGCGGCGGTTTGCGCGTGGGCGACCAGCTTTCGCGCATCTACGATTTGCCGCTGGCTATTCTCGCAACCAGTTCATATCGCGAAGCGGCCGGCACGGAGCAGGGCGAACTCGACATCGCGCAATACATCACGATGACGCGCGGTGAACTGCACGGCAACGTGCTGCTCGTCGACGACCTCGTCGATTCCGGCGTGACGCTCGCACGCGTTCAGCAGCATCTGAAGGAACGCTATCCGGCCATCACGGCGGTGCGTTCGGCGGTGCTCTGGTACAAGGGCTGCTCGAAAGTGAAGCCCGACTATCATGTGCAGTACTTGCCGACCAATCCGTGGATTCATCAACCGTTCGAGGAGTGGGATACGGTTCGCCCGCACAACCTCGGCGCGTGGATCAAGCGCGGCATGGCGCAAGCGCAGGAGTCCTCGGAAAATTGATGCCTCAAAAGCGCATCGTAGCGGAGCCCCATAGGGCTCCGTTTTTTTATGCGCTGGCAACAACGCGCGGCGCTTCGCCCGCGCGCAGTGACATTCGCCGCACGAGACGTTACGCAGCAGACGCGCACATATCGCAGTGCTACACTGCGCGGACCATCCACGTGGTGTGTCCACAATAAGCTGGGCGGTCTCAGGCAGGCGGTTTAGAATAGCGGTCGCTTTTTTCCGCCCAGGAAACGGATTTCCTCGCGTTTATGACAGATAACAATCACGTGCACAAACAGCCACTACCTTCGCTCGCGCTCGCCGCGATCGGCGTGGTGTTCGGCGATATCGGCACGAGCCCGCTGTACGCGCTCAAAGAGGCGTTCAGCCCGTCGCATGGCATTCCGCTGACCGATCAATCCATCCTGGGCGTGATCTCGCTGCTGTTCTGGGCCATCGTGATCGTCGTCGGCATCAAGTACGTGCTGTTCGTGATGCGCGCGGACAACAACGGCGAGGGCGGCGTGCTCGCGCTCATGGCGCTGGCGCTGCGTTCGCTGGATGAGAAATCGAAAATGGCCGGCCTGCTGATGATGCTCGGCATTTTCGGCGCCTGCATGTTTTACGGCGACGCGGTGATTACGCCCGCCATTTCGGTGATTTCCGCCGTCGAAGGTCTCGAGATCGCGGCGCCTCATCTGTCTCATCTGGTGTTGCCGCTCACCATCGTGATTCTGATCCTGCTGTTCTGGATTCAGCGGCACGGCACCGCCACCGTCGGCCGTCTGTTCGGTCCGATCATGGTCGTGTGGTTCGTCGTGCTCGCCGTGCTCGGGCTCTGGCATATCGTGCAATCGCCGACTGTGATCCGCGCGCTGAACCCGTATTACGCGTACTCCTTCATGGCCGCGCACGTGTTGCAAGCGTATGTCGTGCTCGGTTCGGTCGTGCTCGTGCTGACGGGCGCCGAGGCGCTCTACGCGGATATGGGCCACTTCGGCGCGAAGCCGATCCGCATGGGCTGGTACGTGCTGGTGATGCCTTCGCTGGTGCTGAACTATTTCGGCCAGGGCGCGCTGCTGATGCACGACGCGAAGGCGATCGAGAATCCGTTCTTCCTGCTCGCGCCGCAGTGGGCGTTGCTGCCGCTCGTCGTGCTGTCGACGGTGGCGACGGTGATCGCGTCGCAGGCGGTGATCTCGGGCGCGTATTCGTTGACGAGCCAGGCGATTCAGCTCGGCTACGTGCCGCGCATGAAGATCCTGCATACGTCCGAGCTTGCTATCGGCCAGATTTATGTGCCGGTCGTGAACTGGATGCTGCTCTTCATCATTCTGTGCATCGTGATCGCGTTCAAGAGTTCCGATAACCTCGCGGCCGCGTACGGCATCGCGGTGACGGCGACAATGGTCATCACCACGATCCTCGCATGCGTCGTGATGGTGAAGGTGTGGAACTGGAACAAGTTCCTGGTTGGACTGATCATCGCCGTCTTCATCACGATCGACCTAGGATTTTTCGGCGCGAATCTGCTGAAGGTGGAAGAGGGCGGCTGGCTGCCGCTCGGCATTGGCGCCTTGCTGTTCTTCCTGCTGATGACGTGGTTCAAGGGCCGAATGATCGTCAAGGAACGCACGGCCGCCGACGGTATTCCGCTGATGCCGTTCCTGCAAGGGCTGCTCGCGCATCCGCCGCACCGCGTGTCGGGTACGGCGATCTACCTGACCGGCAGCGATACGCTCGTGCCCGTCAGCCTGCTGCACAATCTGAAGCACAACAAGGTGCTGCATGAGCGCACCATCTTCCTGACCTTCATCACGCGCGACATTCCGTATGTGAACGACGCGGAGCGTGTGACGGTGAGGAACATCGACGGCGGTTTGTATCTCGTCAAGGCCGCGTACGGCTTTAATGAAACGCCGGACGTGAAGGCCGTGCTCATGGAAATCGGCCGCACGCACGACATGACGTTCGAGTTGATGGACACGTCGTTCTTCCTCGCTCGCGAAACGGTCGTGCCCACGCAATTGCCCGGCATGTCGGTGTGGCGCGAACGTGTGTTCGCGTGGATGCATCAGAACGCCGCGAAGCCGACGGACTTCTTTAGTATTCCCGCGAATCGCGTGGTGGAGCTGGGAACGAAGATCGAGATTTGACGGACGGCGCAGTAGCCCGCAGTAGCCGGCATTAGCTCTAACGAAAAAAACCCACGCAATGCGTGGGTTTTTTGTTGGCAGCCCCGTGAGAGACGGCGTGCATTCAGCGGCGCAGCATAAGCACTTCGCACACCGAACGCACAGGCGCCTTACTTCTGCTTGAGCTTCGCGAATGCCGCGGCCATTGCGCCACCCGGTTCCGGTTCACGCGAGCGCTGCTGCGGCGCGCCGCGTCCATTGCCGCCGCCCGCACGGCCGGAGCCGCCGCGATCCTGCTGCGCACCGCCGCCACTGCGCGTTGCGGCCGCGCCGAACTCGTCGTCCAGACGCATGGTCAGCGCGATACGCTGGCGCTTCACATCGACTTCGAGCACCTTGACCTTGACGATCTGGCCGGCCTTGACGACTTCGTGCGGGTCCTTGATGAACTTCGTCGACATGGCGGACACGTGCACGAGACCGTCCTGGTGCACGCCGACGTCGATGAACGCGCCAAACGCCGCGACGTTCGTCACCACGCCTTCGAGCACCATGCCAGGCGTCAGGTCGCTGACTTTCTCGACGCCTTCGCGGAACGTCGCCGTCTTGAACTCAGGCCGCGGATCGCGGCCCGGCTTTTCGAGTTCGAGCAGAATGTCGCGCACGGTCGGCAGACCGAAACGATCGTCGACGAATTCGGCGGGCGACAGGCCGCGCAGCGCGTCGCGATTGCCGAGCACTTCGCCGGCATGCTTGTTGATCTTCGCGAGAATCCGTTCGACGACCGGATACGCTTCCGGGTGCACCGACGAGCGGTCGAGCGGATTTTCGCCGTTGTTGATGCGCAGAAAACCGGCCGCCTGTTCGAAGGTTTTGTCGCCGAGACGCGGCACCTTGCGCAAGTGCTCGCGCGAAGGGAACGGACCGTTCGCGTCGCGATAGTCGACGATGTTGCGAGCCAGCGTGGCGTTGAGCCCCGACACGCGCGCGAGCAACGCGACCGACGCCGTATTCGCATCCACGCCGACCGCGTTCACGCAGTCTTCGACCACGGCGTCGAGCGAGCGCGCGAGTTCGCGCTGGTTCACGTCGTGCTGATATTGGCCGACGCCGATTGCCTTCGGCTCGATCTTCACGAGTTCGGCGAGCGGGTCTTGCAGACGCCGCGCGATGGACACCGCGCCGCGCAGCGACACGTCCATGTCCGGGAATTCCTTTGCCGCGAGTTCGGACGCCGAGTAGACCGACGCGCCCGCTTCCGACACGACGATCTTTTGCAGCTTGAGTTCGGGATGACGCGCGATCAGTTCGCTCGCGAGCTTGTCCGTTTCACGCGACGCCGTGCCGTTGCCGATACTGATCAGCTCGGCCTGCGTCTGCGCGCAGATGCGCGCCAGTTTCGCGATGGAGCCGTCCCAGTCGCGGCGCGGCTCGTGCGGGTAGATCACGTCGGTGGCGAGCACCTTGCCCGTCCGATCGACCACCGCGACTTTCACGCCGGTGCGCATACCAGGATCGAGACCGATCACGGCCTTCGGGCCCGCCGGCGCGGCCAGCAGCAGGTCCTTCAGATTGCGCGCGAACACGCGGATCGCTTCGTGTTCGGCTTCCTCGCGCAGATTGGTCAGCAGTTCGTTTTCGATGTGCGGCTGCACCTTCACGCGCCAGCACCAGCGGCACACGTCCGACAGCCATTTATCGGCCGGACGGTTTTGATTGGCAATGCCGAAATGACGCGCGATCAGCGTCTCGCCCGGATGCGGCACCTGCGCGTCCAGTTCTTCGCCGAGGCCGAGCTTGATCATCAGCACGCCGGCATTGCGGCCGCGGAACAGCGCGAGCGCGCGATGCGACGGCACCGTGCGGATGGTTTCCGCGTAGTCGTAGTAATCGCGGAATTTTTCTTCTTCAGCGCTCTCTTTGCCTTCGACCACCTTCGACGACACCACGCCCTGATTGAACATGTAATCGCGCAGCTTGCCGAGCAGGTCAGCCGTTTCGCCGAATTGTTCGGAGAGGATGTCGCGTGCGCCGTCGAGCGCGGCCTTCACGTCGGCGACGCCTTTCTCGGCGTCGACATACGCGGCGGCTTCGGTTTGCGGGTCGAGCAGCGGATTGCCGAGCAGCGCATCGGCGAGCGGCTGCAGGCCGGCTTCGCGAGCGATCTGCGCGCGCGTGCGGCGCTTCGGCTTATACGGGAGATAAAGGTCTTCGAGCACCTGCTTGCTGTCGGCGCCTTCGATCGCGGTGCGCAGCTCGTCGGTGAGCTTGCCCTGTTCGTCGATGCTCGCGATGATCGCCGCACGCCGGTCTTCCAGTTCGCGCAGATACAGCAAGCGTTCCTCGAGGTTACGCAACTGCGTGTCGTCGAGATTGTCGGTCACTTCCTTGCGGTAGCGCGCGATAAACGGAACGGTCGCTCCTTCGTCCAGAAGTTGCACCGCGGCCGCGACCTGGCGCGGCTGGACGGACAGTTCGGCGGCGATGCGCTGTACGATCTTGAGTGCTACGGTTTCCGTCATAAGCTCTTGGGTTTCCTGCGGACTCGGTCAGGGGCCGTGCGCCGGCGGCGCCTCGCACACACACGAGGCGCCGGGCACGCAGTGCGTGCGCGCTGCGACCAGTTTGCTAGAGCGGGGCATTTTGCCACAAATGCCAAAGGGCTCAACCGCGCGGGGGTGATAGAATTTCGGGCATGTTCCGTTGACCCTCTCTGACGTTGCCAATCACGTTGCCAATCTCCTTTTTGTTCAACCGCCAGGGCTCGCGCCCGGTTTCCCGCTTGCCACATTTGCCGCTGTTCGCCGCGCGCTGGCCGTTTGCTTCGCGTGTAGCCGGGTCGCGTCGTGTCGACCTTTTCGCGTGGGTTTCCAGCAGAACGTTGATGGCGTCTTGCGCGGTGTCGGCGTGCATGATGGCTGCGGCGCTGGCCATGTCAGAGCCTGCTGCGGCGCAATCGGTGACGCCCGCGGCCGCATCGGCTGTGCAGGGTAGCAGTGCCGGCGGTGACACGAATGCCGCTGCCGACGGTGCAAGCAGCACCGCAGCGCTGGACAGCGAATTCGACGCGCGGCAGAGAACGCTGGATCAACGCACCGAGGAAAACAACTATCGCTATGGCGTCGCCGAGCATGACTGCTACAGCACGTTCTTTGTCAATCACTGTCTGAACAAGGCGCGCGATCAGATGCGCACGGTTCAGGCGCAGATCCGCAAGGAGCAGTTGGCACTCGACGGCGAGCAGCGCGCCGAGCGCGCGCGCAAGCGCGACGAGCAGGCGGCGATCAAGCGCGCACAAGACGAGGCGAGCGCGCCGCAGCGTGCCGCCGAAGACGCGCGCAACGCCCAGGCTTACGAAGACAAGCAGCGCCAGCACGCGCTCGACCAGGCGCAGCGCAGTGCCGAGGCGCCGCAGCGCAGCGCCAACGCCGAGGCCTACGAGGAAAAGCAGCGTCAGCACGCAATCGACCAGGCGAAGCGCGGCATCAGCCCGTCGCAGGCGGCTGCCAATCAGCGGGCTTACGACCAGAAGCAGGGCGACTTCCAGCGCAAGCTGGACGAGGCTCGCAAGCAGGGCGCGCAGAAAGCGCAGGAGCGCGTCGAGAAGCAGCAGAGCTTCGAAAAGAAACAGGCCGAGGCCGCGCAGCACCGGGCCGATGTCGAAGCGCGCCAGAAGCAGGCCGCCGAAAAAGCCGAGCAGAAACGCCAGGAACAGTTGAGGCAGCAGAAGCAACTCGAAGAGCAGCAGAAACAGCAACAGCAGCAACAGTAGCGAGCCGCGCCGTGCGCAGTGCGTGTGACATGCGTATGGCGTTGAATGGCGCTTGCATGGTGCTGGATCGCACCCATCCGCACGGTGGGTGCCATGCGGTTGTAATATCGCAGTAGTGCACGCAGTAGCCAGCGCGCGCCGTAGTGCAGACAGTCGCCGTAACGCGTTTTGAGCCGGACAGCAACCTCAGGCAACGGGCTGAACATCGCGAACATGCAGCCCGTGTCACAGTCGAGCGGAGGCGAGCATGCGCGATCAACATCACGTCATCAACGCGGACACACTTCGCGACCGGATTCTGCAACTGCAATCGGAGCATAGTGGGCTCGACCGTTTGATCGACCGAATATCGGATGAGCCCGGCATCGACGACTTCGAGTTGCAGCGCCTGAAAAAGCGCAAACTCAAAGTCAAGGACACCATCATCTTGCTGCAATTGCAGCTCGAACCGGACGCACGCGCCTGAGTTCGCGGCCTGGCAGGCGCCGGGCGCGCGCCGCGCGAGCCGGACTTTGCAGGAAACGCTTGCCTTGAATTCACCGCTTGAAACTTCGCTTGAAACTTCATCACGCGCGAGTGCCGCCGACAGCGCCTCTGACACCGGCACACCTGCGCCGCGTCCCGCCGCGCCGGCGCTGAGCGCATCGCTCGATCCTCGCCGCGCCGCGGAACTGAACGACATCTTCGCCGACAACGGTTTGCTGGCGCGGCAGATCGACGGCTATCGCTCACGGGCGTCGCAAATCGAAATGTCGCGCGCCGTCGCTGCCGCCATGGAAGCATCGGGCCGCGCGATGCCCGAGCCCGCGATGTTCGAGGCGCAAAAACGTCCGGCGCGGCGTCTGCAAACTGCCGGCGCGGATGCCGCAAGCGAGACCGTCGAAGCCGACGGAGCGAAGGCGCTCGACGGCGCCGAGAACACGCTGATCGTCGAGGCCGGCACGGGCACGGGCAAGACCTATGCGTATTTGGTGCCGGCCATGCTGTGGGGCGGCAAGGTGATCGTCTCCACGGGCACCAAGCACCTGCAGGACCAGCTCTTTCAGCGCGACATTCCGACCGTGCGCGACGCACTGGCGGTGCCCGTGTCGGTGGCCATGCTCAAGGGCCGCGCGAACTATCTGTGTCACTACTATCTGCAGCGCACGGCCGATAACGGCCGCTTGCCGTCGCGCCAGGAAACCTCGTATCTGCAGGACATCGTCCGCTTCGCGAAGATCACGCGAACCGGCGACAAAGCCGAACTCGCGAGCGTGCCGGAAACGGCGGCGGTGTGGTCGATGGTGACGTCGACGCGGGACAACTGTCTCGGCCAGGAGTGTCCGCATTACAAGGACTGCTTCGTGATGCAGGCGCGCCGCGAGGCGCAGCAGGCCGACATCGTGGTGGTGAATCACCACCTCTTTTTCGCCGACATCATGCTGCGCGACACCGGCATGGCCGAGCTGCTGCCCACGGCCAATACGGTCATCTTCGACGAGGCGCATCAGCTTCCCGAAACGGCCACGCTGTTTTTCGGCGAGACGCTTTCCACCGCGCAGTTTCTCGAACTCGCGCGCGATTCGGTGGCCGAGGGCTTGGGGCATGCCCGCGACGCCGTCGACTGGGTCAAGCTCGGTTCGACGTTGGAGCGTGCCGCGCGCGACGTGCGGCTTGCGTTCAAGGAAGATTCGGTGCGCTTGTCGATCGGTCAGTTGCCCGACGATCACCCGCTGTTCGCCGCGCTCGAAGCGCTCGAAGCGGAACTCGACGCACTCGAGTCCGCGCTCGCCGGACAGGCCGAGCGCGCGGAGTCGATCGGCGCCTGTTTGCGCCGCGCGCGCGAGTTGCAGGGCGTGCTCGCCGGCTGGACGACTCCGCCTACCGAACTCGAACGTCAGACTGCGGATACGGATCGAAGCGCTTCCGCCGAAGCCAAAAACGAGCGCGCCGATCCGAACGAAAAAGTGCGCTGGATCGAAGTCTTCGCGCACACGGTGCAGTTGCATGAGACGCCGCTCTCGGTCGCGCCGATTTTCGCGAAGCAGCGCGCCGGCGTGCCGCGCGCGTGGATCTTTACGTCGGCTACGTTGTCGGTGCGCGGCGACTTCACGCACTACGCCGCGCAAATGGGCCTGAACGCCAAACGTTCGATGACCTTGCCGAGCCCGTTCGACTATCCGTCGCAAGGGCTGTTGTATGTGCCGCGCAATCTGCCGCAGCCGTCGTCGCCGACGTTCACAGACGCGGTGTTCGACGCGGCCTTGCCGGCGATCGAAGCCTCGGGCGGCGGCGTCTTCATGTTGTGCACGACGTTGCGCGCCGTGGACCGCATCTCCGCGAAATTGCGCGATGTGATCGAGGCGCGCGGCTGGAACTATCCGCTGCTGGTTCAGGGCGATGCGAGCCGCACGGAATTGCTCGATCGTTTTCGCGCGTACGGCAACGCGATTCTTGTCGGCAGTCAGAGCTTCTGGGAAGGCGTCGACGTGCGGGGCGACGCGCTATCGCTCGTCGTGATCGACAAGCTGCCGTTTGCGCCGCCCGACGATCCGGTTCTGTCAGCGCGGCTCGATGCGCTCACGAAGAAAGGTCTGAGCCCGTTCGCGGTTCATCAGTTGCCGCAGGCTGTCATTACGCTCAAGCAGGGCGCAGGGCGGCTGATTCGCGCGGAAACCGATCGCGGCGTGCTGATGATCTGCGATACGCGTCTCGTCGATAAACCTTATGGGCGCCGGATCTGGCAAAGCCTGCCGCCGTTTAAGCGCACGCGTGAAATCGAGGTCGTCCGCGAATTCTTTGAAGAGAACGACAAAGCCGCGCAATAGGCGAAATGGCATAGCCGTATTTCCACGCCGCGAAAACGACGCTGGAATAACGGCGCTGAAATAACAAAACGCCACGGATGTGAGTCCGTGGCGTTTCGCTTTACCGCTCGGGAAATCGCGATGATTTCCCGATGCGGTTTTCGCCCGAAGGCGAACCCTACGCGACAGCTTACTGGCTTGCGCCCGAAGCCGGAGCAGCAGCCGAAGCAGCAGCGCCTTGCGTCCGAAGCAGCGGTCGAAGCCGAAGCAGCAGCGTCGCTCGCAGCAGCAGCCGCACCCGATGCAGCAGCAGCCGAATCCGAAGCAGCGGCAGCCGGTGCCGAAGCGGCAGCTGCGTCGCTAGCCGGTGCAGCGGCCTGATCGTTGCTCTTGTTGCATGCAGCCAGTGCCACAGCTGCCAACAGGGATGCTACGAGGAGGGATTTCTTCATGATCACGTCCTTTTATGGTTAAAGGTAAGCAACAGCGCAAAATAATACCGGTAATGTGCTCCAACACCGACTTCGGCCGCTGGTGGAGACGCTCTTTTGACGAGCAGGAATCTTCCCTACGGCTTGGGCGGAAATTATATGCACTTTCGTACTGACAATCCATAAATCCGGGGTCAATACGTTGTCTTTCTCATACAAAATTTCACTGTACTGTGTATAACAGACACGCGAGGCTAGGCAAGCTCGCCCATCCGTATCCAGCCCGCACGATACCACTCGTGTAGCCGTGCTGTCACCGACGAATCGTGTGAGAGTGTTACAAAGCGTTTCGCACTCAGACATCGGTGATCTGCGAGATCAAAGAGCCACTTTTTCGAGCCGTCAAACGGAAATTTCTCTCCGTTTATGAAGAAAAAGCGGCGGTTGTACAACAAACTCGTCTTGCGGTCCAGTCGCACTCCGGACTTCAATGCTTCACTGATAAAACGCGCTTCGTTGAGCGGCCTTTGCGGCGGATCAAAGACGACACTCGGCTTGGGTTCGCTGAGATACGTGCCAAGGAACGACGCAATGTCCTGCTCATTCCATCTGACCTCAGCAAGGATTGCGCCAACGCGTTCGACGAGCGCCGCCGGCAGTTCCGCCGGCCGGTCCACGGCGGGCTGCTGGGGATCGCGGTAAAGCGCGCCGGTCCGGCCGTTCTCTTCGCCGCGCTCGGCCAGATGGTAAAGGAACTGCGCCGTCAGCTCGCCCGCCGACGGCGCGCGAAACCCGATCGAGCAGGTCATGCATTCGCCCTCGGCGACGCCGTCGTGTGCGATATGCGGCGGCAGATACAGCATGTCGCCGGGCTCCAGCACCCACTCTTGTTCTGCCTCAAAGTTCTGTAAAACTTTCAACGGCAAGTCCGGCTGCAGCGTCAGATCTTTCTGCGCGCTGATGCGCCAGCGCCGCTTGCCTTTTACTTGCAAAAGAAACACATCGTAGGAATCGAAGTGCGGGCCCACGCCGCCGCCGTCGGTCGCATACGAGATCATAAGATCGTCCAGGCGCGCGTCTGGCACGAAGCGGAAGCGGTCGAGCAGGGCGCGCGCGCGGTCGTCGTGCAGATCGACGCCTTGCACGAGCAGCGTCCACGCGCGCCGCTTCAGCGACGGCAGTTCGTCAGGCGCGAACGGGCCATGCTCGAGTTGCCATTTATTGCGAAAGTGCGTGATGAGGCGCGCCTCGACGTCGTCTTCGTCCGCGAGTTCGAACAACTCGTCGCGCGAAAGCGGCGCTTCGACGTGGGGAATTGCCTGGCGGATCAATAACGGTTTTTTCTGCCAGTAGCGGCGCATGAATTGCGACGGCGTGAGGTTGCCGAGCAGCGGCGTGGGCGTGTCGGGCGAGGGCGGGAAAATCGCGGAAGCCGGCTTTGCAGCCGGTGAAGAATTGCGTGCCGAAGCTGCTTCGGCCGGGTGGTCAGTGGGCCGCTTGGGCATCGTATAATGTGAGTTGTATTCTGGAGAATCGAATGAAAATCGCAAAGAACACCGTCGTGTCGGTCGCTTACAAGCTGTCGGATGCGCAGGGCAATCTGATTGAAGAAAGCGACGAGCCGATGGTCTATCTGCACGGCGGCTATGATGGCACGTTCCCCAAGATCGAGGAAGAGCTCGACGGCCACGAGGCCGGCTTCGAGACCCAGATCCAGCTGGAGCCGCAAGACGCATTCGGCGAGTACGACCCGGAACTCGTGAAGATCGAACCGCGCAATCGCTTTCCGGAACCGCTCGAAGTCGGCATGCAGTTCGAAGGCACGCCGGAAGAAGGCGATGACGACCTCGATTCGCTCGTCTACGTGGTGACCGACGTCGCTGAAGACAAGGTCGTGCTCGACGGCAACCATCCGCTCGCCGGCATGGCGCTGCGTTTCGCGTTGACCGTGAAAGACGTGCGTCCCGCGACCGAAGACGAAATCCAGCACGAGCATGCGCATGGCGCGGATGGCCTGGAAGTGCTCGACGAAGACGACGACGCGGACGACGAGAGCGGCAAGTCAGGGCCCACGCTGCACTGAGTGCGGCTGCGAGCCGGTAGCGCCTGAGCCGGCCGCACCTGAAGCGCTTGAAGTGCCTGAAGCGCCTGAAGCGCTGGAGGCTCCCGGCGCACTCCGCTGCCCTGGCGGAGTCGATGTCGCGGGTCCGTATCCGCCGCCGCCCTGATCGGCCGGAATGCGCGGCAACTGATCGAGTTGCTGCGAGTCCGGTTGTGACTGGCCGGGCGTAGGAAGAAGCGGCGGCAAGTCGGACGCCGGCCCGAGCGACGGCACCGCCGGCATCGAAGCGGCGGGCTCGTCCCTCGGCAACACAGGCTGCGTCGTGGGCATCGGCATATGCCGCGGCACCTCGCGCACCGTCACGCGGAACGGCGGTTTTCTGCCGAAGTCCGCATCAATCTGAATCCACTGGTTAAGACGATCATGCGGCGCGAGCGCGATACGCGTGAGGTTCGTCACCAGATTCCCTTTGTCATTGCGTAACGGCTGGTCGATCGCGAAGCCGGCGCTCGCGTGTTCGTCGTCGAAATGGACGACGAGCACCGGCCCGTGGAAGATCTGCGCGAGCTTTACGAGGCTGCGCTTGAACTCGAGGAAGCCGTCGCGGCGCGGATTGCGTCCGAAGCGCAGCCATGCGAAACGCTCTGGCCGTTCATAGCGCTCGGCGTCGGGGTCGCCCTGAATGAACACGACGATCGCGCGTGCGTCACGGCGCTTCGCAAATTCGCCGGCATGTTCGAGCCAGAATGCGTTGGCGATCACGCGGTCTTCGAATTCTCCGTTGCGCCCGCCGGCGGTCAGATAGTGATTGTTGGGGCTCGGCGCATTGAGCCCGACGAACACCGTGTCGCCCACCTGCCAACGCACATTCTCGCGATACGGGCGAAAGCGCGATACCTCGCTCTCTCGCGTCAGTGAAAGCGGGTTCTGGCCCATCGAGTTGGCATCGCCGAGAAGCGTCTGGCGCAACTGGTCGAGCCGTTCGACCGGGTCGAAGCCGCCTGCCTCGGCGCTCGCGCAATCGACCCAATCGTGCTGGCCTGGAATAAAAAACAGCGCGGGCCGCGACGTTTCCAGCACCGCGTGGCGCCGTTCATACAGCGCATCGCGGCAGGCTTCTTTCGGGCCTTTCAGATTGCCGTCGTAGACGATAAAAGAGACGTCGCGTTCGCGGCCGATTGCGTCGATGAGCCGTTGGGTCGGGGCCTCGTCGGCGGGACTTTGCATCGTGTTCGCGATGACCGCGAAGCTGTAATTCGGCGCGGCTGCATGAGCCCGCGGTGTGGGAAGCAGAAGTGCGAAGGCGAGTGTGGATACGAGACCTGCAACGCGCAGCCCAACTCTGCTCGCTACCCTCGGCGCCATAGCTATAGCCGACCCCGCGCGGAATTCGCGCGGACGCTCGGCAAGACCGCGTGCCTCAATGATCCGCATCCGGCGCAGCGGCCAACTCGTGTAGTTCATACAGCAGATCGAGCGCCTCGCGTGGCCGCAGATCGTTCGGATCGATGCCGCGCAGACGCTCGACAAGCGCCTGCATAGCCGGCGACGCGTTAGCAGGTTGCGGCTCGTCGTCCGCATCTTCAAGCAGCATCGGCGACGGCGCCGCGAACAGATCGAGCTGCGGCGCCGGTTGCCCCGCGGACTGCTGCTCGAGATACGCAAGATGCTTGCGCGCCGCGCGAATCACCGCGTTCGGCACGCCGGCCAGTTGCGCGACCTGCAAACCGTAGCTCTGGTTCGCCGGACCTTCGTTGACGGCGTGCAGGAACACGATGCCATGTCCGTGTTCCACCGCCGACAGATGCACGTTCGCCGCTTGTGGGAATTCCGCCGGCAACTGCGTGAGTTCGAAGTAATGCGTCGCGAACAGCGTATGGCAACCGTTATGCGCAAGCAGATGCCGCGCGATGGCCCACGCGAGCGCGAGGCCGTCGAAGGTCGATGTGCCGCGGCCGATTTCATCCATCAGCACAAGGCTTTGCGGCGTCGCGTCGTTAAGAATCGCGGCCGCTTCGGTCATCTCGACCATGAAGGTCGAACGGCCGCCGGCGAGATCGTCCGCCGCGCCGATGCGCGTGAAAATCCGGTCGATCGGCCCGAATGCCGCACGCCGTGCAGGCACGTAGCTGCCGACGTACGCGAGCAGCGCGATCAGCGCCGTCTGGCGCATGAAGGTCGATTTACCGCCCATGTTCGGGCCGGTGATCAGCAGCAGCTTGCGCTCCGGCGTGAGCGTGCAGTCGTTGGCGATGAATTGCTCGACCTGCGCCTCGACAACCGGATGCCGTCCCTGTTCGATCTCGATGCCCGCATCCGGCGAGAAACTCGGCGCGACCCAGTCGAGCGCGCGAGCGCGTTCGGCAAAAGCGGCGAGCAAATCGAGCTCGGCGAGCGCCGACGCGACGCGCTGGCAGTCCGGAATAAACGGCAACAGCGCCTGCAGCAGCGAGTCGTAGAGCGAACGCTCGCGGGCAAGCGCGCGTTCCTGCGCGGACAGCGCCTTGTCCTCGAACGTCTTCAGTTCCGGCGTGATGTAGCGCTCGGCGTTCTTCAACGTCTGACGGCGGCGATAATCGTCCGGCACCTTGTCGGTCTGGCCGCGCGTGACCTCGATATAGAAGCCGTGCACCTTGTTGTATTCCACGCGCAGATTGCCGATGCCCGTGCGCGTGCGTTCGCGCGTTTCCAGATCGATTAGGAACTGTCCGCAGTTCTCCGAAATATCTCTGAGTTCGTCGAGTTCGGCGTCGTAGCCGCGCGCGATCACGCCGCCGTCGCGGACCATCGCGGCCGGCTCTTGTGCGATGGCGCGCGTGAGCAACTCGACGCACGCTTGCGGCGGCTCGAGCGACGCGTCGATGCGCGCAAGCGATTCCGCGTTCGACGAAACGGCGGCGAGCCTCGCGCGCAGTTCAGGCAGCGCGATGAAGGTGTCGCGCAAGCTCGACAGATCGCGCGGGCGTGCCGACAGCAGCGCGAGACGGCCGGTGATCCGCTCGATGTCCGAGATGTGCCGCAGTACGCCGCGCAGCGAGTCGACGTCCGTGCCCGCGCCCGCGGGCGCGTCGAGCAACGCGCCGATAGCCTGCTGACGCGCGCGTGCAACCGCCGATTCACGCGGCGGATGATGCAGCCAGTGACGCAGCAAACGGCTGCCCATCGTCGTGCAGCAGGTGTCGAGCAGCGAACACAGCGTGGGCGATTCGGTGCCGCGCAAAGTCTGCGTGATTTCCAGGTTGCGCCGCGTCGCGGGGTCGAGGCCGATATATTCCGATTCGTACTCGACCTTCAGACTGCGCACGTGCCGCAGTTGCTGGCCTTGCGTGGCCGCCGCGTACAACAGCAACGCGCCGGCCGCGCCGCACGCGCAGGTGAGCGAATGCGCGCCGAAGCCGTCGAGGCCCGCGACTTCCAGTTGATCGCACAAGCGCTGCGTGCCCGAGGCGACGTCGAAGTGCCATCCGGGCACGCGCGTGAGCGCGCGAGCGCCCGTAGGCGGCGTCCAGCTCGTGGAATCGGCCGTCGTGTCGGCGACCAGGATCTCCGCCGGGTCGATGCGTTCCAGCGCGGCGGCCACCTGGTCGGGCGCGACTTCGGCGAGCCGCAACGCGCCGCTCGCGAGATTCAGCCACGCGAGGCCGACGCTCGTCGCGACGCCGCGGCGATTGTGCGCGACGCACATGGCCAGCAGGAACACGTCGCTCTTGTCGGACAGCAGCGCGGCGTCCGTGAGCGTGCCCGGCGTGACGACGCGCACGACCTTGCGTTCGACAGGACCTTTGGACGTGGCCGGGTCGCCGATCTGCTCGCAAATCGCCACCGATTCGCCGAGCTTCACGAGCTTCGCCAGATACTGTTCGACCGCGTGATGCGGGACGCCCGCCATCTTGATCGGATTGCCCGCCGACGCGCCGCGTTGCGTGAGCGTGAGGTCGAGCAGACGCGCGGCTTTTTCGGCGTCGTCGAAAAAGAGTTCGTAGAAGTCGCCCATCCGGTAGAACACGAGCGTGCCCGGATGCTCCGCCTTGATGCGCAGGTATTGCTGCATCATCGGGGTATGTTGTGCGACGTCGCTGGCCGCTGCGGTTTGAGTGCCCATCCTCGGTATCTTTCTGCTTTAGCTGTTCAGGGCGTGAGTTTAACCCGCCGACGCCGCGAGCGGACCCTGGCCGAATGGCCGATGCGGGTTGCGAGGGGTGCGGCTAGGGAATGGCGTGGCTGTTGGCAGAGCGTTCGTTCAACGAGCAGGCGAATCTTCAAACACTGGTGGACTCAAGTCCAAGGTGATCACATAGCGCTCGTCGTTTGGATGGCCTCTGCTGCCGAAGCACCGGATATTGACTGAAACCTGATATTTGTTACCGGCTTGCCAGCGCGTTGTGGGGGCGGTGCATGCCCGGATCGCATTTCGGGCTGCCTGAGTGTCTTCGATAGGGCGGTTGTCGCGAGACTGGAACGGTTTCCAGCCCCCCCGCTGGAACTGCTTTTGCAGGTCCGTGAGAATAGCGATCGACGCGTCAAGCGGCAGTGTTTCGATTTGTGGCGATAGGGTAACAAGCGACACATTGCCAAGCTGATCCGCATAAAGACTCAGGAACCTGGCAGGCGGCGTAACGAAGCCGAACTGCGAATCGCTGAAGCGGAAGATTGCGGGGCGCGTTACGTAAAGGTTGATGGACTTCTCGTCGGTTGCAGCCGGCAGCGTCGATCGCGAGTGCTGCCGCACGTGTTCATAAGACTCACCAAGCGTCAGCACGACTTCGTCGACGGGTCTTGTCATCGCGTATATGCCCCAAACGACAGCGGAGCCGAACAGCGCGCACGCCGCGTACCCGAACCACCTGATTGTTCCGCGCACCATGATCACCTCGGGTGCGCAATGAGATACAGCGAGTTTTCGACCGAGTGCTTTTCGATCGGGTCGCGTAACAACTCGTCGAACCGCTGGGCTGCGCGGATAACGAACGCCATGCGCTGATCGGGATCTGCGATGTTGGCGAGAGCCTGGTTGCTGAAACGTTCGTTCTTCGCGCTGGTTGCTGCCAGTGTGCATTGGTTCGCAAATGCCAACTGGATCTCGCGCGCGGAACCGGTCGGAATGTGCCACGCCCACGCGAACTGGTTGGCGCGCATCAGCACCGCGAACGCCGGATCGGTGTACATGGCCGGTTGCAGGATATTGATCTGTTCGTGACGGGCAAGCAGCCTGACGCCCTCCGCGAGGTTGCCTGCATCGATTGCCCGGAACGCGAGTAACACCTCGGGTTTGCTTTCCGCGAAGAGAACACGGTCTGCGATCGGCCAGATAACCGACCCGCGGAGACCCGAGCGCTCGGTCAGGCATTTCTGAAATCGCTGCAGCCCGAACTTCCTGTAAAACATGTGCAGAGGCCAGACGTCGAGAAATAGCGCCGTGTTTCCCTTTGCGAGCATCTGATATACCTTTTCTGCGCCCGTACCGTTCACCTGATCCGGGATCGGCATGCGCGGCGATCCGTACGGTGCGATCCGTTCGAGCGGAGAGCTTTGTCTTTCCCATTGTTGGTAAGCGTTACGCTCCCGATTTGACTTGCCGATCAGTTCCGCAGCGTTGAGCAAGCCGCACCCGACCTGTTTGGATGCAAACGCCGCGAGCCCCGCCCACTGGAACCGGTGATCGTCTAGCCACAACTGCGCATACGCGGCGTTGATGCGTCGATTGCGGGCGATGGGATCGTCGATGGCAACGAGGGCCTCCGCTTTTTTCTGGTAGAAGCGCCAACAGTTGATGCAGTCTTGCTGGTCATCTTCCGACTGCTTTTTTGCGGCCGCTTCCTCGTCTCTCCAGTTCGGGTAACAGACCGGACAACGGTGGTTTT
This sequence comes from Paraburkholderia sp. OAS925, assembly GCF_040543975.1. Taxonomy (NCBI): domain Bacteria; kingdom Pseudomonadati; phylum Pseudomonadota; class Betaproteobacteria; order Burkholderiales; family Burkholderiaceae; genus Paraburkholderia; species Paraburkholderia sp. OAS925. The sequence goes on along the minus strand of NZ_JBEUNO010000001.1, from coordinate 3,059,394 downwards.
CGCACTTCGCCATCGAGCTCTTTCTCGCTGTCGGGTCTTGGGGATTTGCTGACCCCAGTTTCCCACGGCAAGAGCAGAGGCTATCTCGATATGCGGGTATTCGACGTCACGCCACCCTCATTCCTCCAGCAGCGCATGCATATTCGCAGACCGTTCGTTCGCCGCACTCCGCCGCTTTGCGAGCCACATCATGAACGTAATAAAAACGCCGAACACGACGATGATCCATTGCGCCGGCATCTTCGCCGTGAGCAGCAGCGCGTACGCGCCGAGCATCAGCAGCACTGCGAGATTCTGGTTGAAGTTCTGCACCGCGATCGAGTGTCCGGCCGACAGCAGGGTCGCGCCGCGATGCTGAAGAATCGCGTTCATCGGCACGATGAAAAAGCCGGACAACGCGCCGAGCAGGATCATCAGCGGATACGCGAGCAGGATGTAGACCGGCACGACATATGAGCCGATGTGGATGCCCGCGCCCGCGGGGAAAAGGTTCTTGTTGTAGAAGGCCATCGCAATGGCGACCGCGCCGGTGACGATGCCGACCGGCAGCACGGTCAGCGAGCGGCGCAGCGGAATCAGCGCGGCCGCCGCCGCGGCGCCGACAGCGATGCCGAGCCCGGTCACGCCTTGCATGACCGCGGCCTTCGAGAGCGACAGGCCGAGGTTCACGTTGGCCCATTTCAGCACCAGCAATTGCAGCGTGACGGCGCCGCCCCACATCAGCGTCGTGACCCACAGCGCGATCTGCGCGAGCTTGTCGGCCCACAGCACGTTAAAGCAATGATAGAAGTCGCCGACGAGCTTCGTCGGCTCGGTCAGGCGATTCGGATAGCGCGCGCCGGTGTCGGGAATGAAGATGTTGATGGCGGCGGCGATCGCGTACGTGAGCATGACCGCGAACATCGCCAGATCCGCCGACGAGCCGATCAGCGGCAGATGCGCGCGCGCGACGAATTTATCGGCGAATGTGCTGATGAGCGCGCCGCCCACCATGGTGCCGACGATCGTCGAGAGCACTGTCGCCGATTCGAGCCATGCGTTGGCCTTGACGAGTTTTTCGGCGGGCAGCAACTCGGTGAGAATGCCGTATTTCGCCGGCGAATACGCGGCCGCGCCAAAGCCGACCACGCCGTAGGCGATCATCGGATGCACGCCTGCAATCATCATCATGCAGCCGCTCGCCTTGAGAGCATTGGAGATGAACATCACGTGGCGCTTTTGCATGGCGTCCGCGAACGCGCCCACGAATGGCGCGAGCAGCACGTACGAGACAGTGAAGAAGATCTGCAGCAAGGGCGTGACCCACGCAGCCGAGCGGATCACCGATAACAATGCGATGGCGGCGATCAGCAGGGCATTGTCGGCAAGCGACGAAATGAACTGCGCCGCGATGATCGTGTAGAAGCCTTTTTTCATGAAGCGGATGGGAAGCGGCGCGCGAGGCGAGGCGCGAAGGACGCAGGAACGACGCACGGATGCGAGCGCGGATCGCTGCGCACACAACGCGCAGGCGGGCGCAGCGTGGGACGCGGAATGCAGCCGGCGAAAAGCGTAGGCCGGCGCGGCTTCCCGCTTTGTAGCACGAACGCTCGCACGATGCAGGCGCGCTAATGAAAAAGCGGCCGAAGCCGCTTGTTGAGTGGGTCTGTGTGTCGAGTGCTCGTCGTGATTGCCGGCGCGCAGTGCGCGGCTTACCCGTGGCGTCGCGTTGTGCTCGCCTGGAGCTTCGGGCGCTACGACGCGGAAGCGCGTGCCGCGCAACTCACGCGCTTCTCGCTCGGTAACGGCTCGCGCATGCGCCCGCTACACTCGGGCTGCGGATCGACCCGCCAGCCCGCCGCGCAACTCAAGCCGCTTGCTGACGCGTGCGGCTGTAACGCGAGAGGATCGGCACCATCTGCGCGTAAATCTTCGGATTGCCGGCGACGACTTCGCCGACGTGCAGGAAGTCCGAGTCGCCGGTGTAGTTGCCCACCAGACCGCCCGCTTCGGTAATCAGCAGGCTGCCCGCGGCGACGTCCCACGGGTTCAGGCCTTGCTCGAAGAAGCCGTCCATGCGGCCCGCGGCCACGTTTGCCAGATCGAGCGCGGCCGCGCCGGGACGGCGCAGGCCCGCGCAGGCTTGCGTCATTTCGGCGAACTGGCGGCCATATGCTTCGAGACCATCGGTTTCGCGGAACGGGAAGCCGGTGCCGATCAGGCCGTCCGCGAGACGATCGCGCCTTCCGACGCGAATGCGGCGGTCGTTCAGGAACGCGCCGCGGCCGCGCGAGGCGGTGAAGAGGTCATTGCGGGTCGGGTCGTACACGACGGCCTGCGTCACGATGCCCTTGTGGGCCAGCGCAATCGACACGCAGTAGTACGGAAAGCCGTGAATGAAATTGGTGGTGCCGTCGAGCGGATCGATGATCCACTGGTACTCGGACTCGTTGTCCGACTTGCCGGATTCTTCGGCGAGGATAGCGTGATCGGGATAAGCGGTCTTCAGCGTGTCGATGATCGCGGCTTCGGACGCTTTGTCGATCTCCGTGACGAAATCATTGTGCTGTTTCTTGCTGACCTGGATCAGATCGAGATCGAGCGACGCGCGGTTGATGATCTGGGCTGCGCGGCGCGCGGCCTTCACAGCGATGTTGAGCATGGGATGCATGGACGGATCCTTGTGCCGGGGCAGCACGGCTGCTTGCCGGTAAATAAGCGCGACGCGCGCGCTAATGGGCGCCCTCGATGAGGCGCGGAAACAGCACGGAACGCTCACCCGGTACAGGACCGGCGTGCATTCCGCCAACGGAGACGAATTGAATAAGAACGAGGCGCCGGGTTCTGGCTGATAGCTCTGCCTGACTGCGTGCACTGCTTTGAACTGGTGCGGTATGCAGATCGGCGTGGCGCAGGCCGGACGCGAATTCCGGTATTTTACCCGAGTCTGCCAGGCGCGGCAGGGTTCGGGTTGGGGAGGGCGCTGGTGGGCGTGCGTGGGCGCTTGCATGCGGATTTGAATGTGATGTTGAAGAGGCGGTCGGAGACGCGCTCGAGCCTCTTGCAACCCGCTTGCGCACGGGCTTGAGCCGCGGTTTCGCGCGCGCGTGAGCTGCTCGCGCACGGTCTTCCAGCCGCGCTCGAACCCGCGCTTGGAGACGCGCTTGAGCGGCTTGCAACCGCGCTTGCACATGCGCTCCCAGCCGTGCTCGTGCACGTGCTCGGAGACGCGCTCCAACTGCTTGCGGCGGCGCTCGCTCACGGGCGCGCAGCCGCGCTTGCACACGCACTTGGAGACGCGTTCGAACTGCTTGCAACCGCGCTTGCCCACGCGCCGGCGCGCAGCCTTCCAGCCGCGCTTGACGACGCATTTGCAGCCTCGATCCCGCCCGCCCACACACACGCCGTTCGGCGGCTTCGCGCGTTGGCGCTACCATACGCGTTCTCCGACTCGCAGGCTTTCATCGTGGACCACACCCACCATTCTTCCGATCCCGCCGTGGCAGACTTGCGCGGCGGCTTCACGTCGACGCGCTTCGTGCTCGTCGAGCCGAGCCATCCGGGCAACGTCGGAGCCGCGGCGCGCGCGCTGAAAACCATGGGTTTCTCGCGGCTCGTGCTCGTGTCGCCGCGCGTGCCTCATGTGCAGAGCGATCCGGAGGCGATAGCGATGGCAAGCGGCGCCGATGACGTGCTCGCCTCCGCGCACGTCGTGCCGACGCTTGCCGATGCGCTCTCCGGCGTGCACTGGTCGATCGCGTTGACCGCGCGGCAGCGCGAGTACGGCCCGCCGCAATGGACGCCTCGCGCAGCCGCAAGCCTCGCACGCGACGAAGCGTTGCACGGCGAGATCGCGCTCGTGTTCGGCAACGAGCGCACGGGCTTGTCGAATGAAGACGTCGAGCGATGCAGCGCGCTCGCGCATATTCCCGCGAATCCCGCCTACAGTTCCCTGAATCTCGCTCAGGCCGTGCAGGTCCTCGCGTATGAGTTGCGCATGATCTATCTGACGAGCGGTGCGGAGGTCAACGCATCGGCGAGCCGCGCGCCGCAAGCGTCGACTGGGTCGGCTGCATCGGCTCCATCGACCGGCGCCGCTGCATCGGCCGAGCCTGCAGGTCCGCGTGCCGCGAGCGATGAAATCGAAAGCATGTTTGCGCATCTCGAAAGCGCGCTCGTCGCACTCGAGTTTCTCGATCCCGCGAATCCGAAGAAGCTGATGTCGCGCTTGCGGCGGCTCTTCGCGCGTTCCGGTCTCGAGCGCGAGGAGGTGAACATCGTGCGCGGGATTGCGAAGCACATCCTGCTGAAAACCGGCCGCAAGGACGACAGCGCACGCTAGCGCGCGGCGCGGGGAATGAAGGGCCAATGAGCGAGCAATGAGCGAGCAATAAGCGAGCAATGAGCGGCCAATGAGCAAGCAATCAGCGGCCGTGCTGGCGGCCACCGACTAGCACGACGACCTTTTGCGCTACATGGACTTGCGGCAGGTTTGCGCGAACCGTCCTACAATCCTCGAAACCTTCTAAGCAAAGCTGCCGATCTGCTATGCGGCAGCCGTGCACGCGCGCATGACGTTTCGCGCGCGGCTTCCCCCACATAACATAGTCCCTGCCATGTTCACGAGACTTCGCGAAGACATTGCCACTATCCGCGAGCGCGATCCCGCCGCCCGCAGTGCCTGGGAAGTGCTCACGTGTTATCCAGGCTTGCACGCGCTGGTGCTGCACCGGTTCGCGCATGCGTGCTGGCGTGCGCGGCGCCGTTGGCTCGCGCGTTTCGTTTCGCAGATGGCGCGCTTCATGACGGGCATCGAGATCCATCCGGGTGCGACGGTTGGACGGCGAGTCTTCATCGATCACGGCATGGGCGTGGTGATCGGCGAGACCGCGCAGATCGGCGACGATTGCACGATCTATCAGGGCGTCACGCTCGGCGGCACGTCGCTCACACGCGGCGCGAAACGGCATCCGACGCTGGAGCGCGGCGTGATCGTGGGCGCGGGCGCAAAGGTGCTCGGAGGGTTCACGATCGGCGCGGACGCGAAGATCGGCTCGAATGCGGTGGTGACGAAGCCTGTGCCCGCCGGCGGGACGGCGGTCGGCAATCCGGCGCGAATCATCGTGCCGGCGGCGGCTGCCGCTGCATCTGTCGTGGCGAAGGCTGCCGCTGTTGGCATGCCGGTCAATGGCCGCGCGAGCGCAGCGTCGGATGCCACGGCGAACGGCGCTGCTGCGTCGAATGGCGTAACGCGTGAGGATGAACGCGGCAAGCTAGCCGCCAGGCGCAGCGATTTCTGCGCGTACGGCATCACGCCGAATGCAGACGATCCCGTATCGCTCGCCATTCACGGGCTGATCGATCATGCCGCGACGCAAGCGAAGCGCATCGATGAAATCGTCGTGGCGCTCGAGCATCTGGGCACGAGCCTGGAAGGCCTGCAAGGCGCCGATGCCGCGCTGCTCGATTTACGCCGTTTGTCCGCGGCGATCGCGGGCAAGGTGGAGGGGACGGTGGCCGCGCGTTGAAGGCTTGAAGATGCGCGGGGCCGTGAGCGCGGCACCGCCTCTTCATGCCACCGTCGGCGGCACAGCACATCATCATGCGGCCGGAGGCGGGGCGCAGCGTGGTCTCGCTGCTACGCATAAGACACGACCTTTTCATGCCGCCGTGGCGGCGCATCGCCTCGTCACGCCGCGGGTGAAACGCCACCTCATCACGCCGCGCAACGCACCACCTCTCACCACCACTCTCAATCGAGCGGTAACGCCCGAATCCCTTCCGAATCGACGCGCAAATAACCGCCGCGTCGCTCGCCATGATCGAGATCCCAGTCGGGCAGCACCCAGCGTATGCCGCCCGGCTCGCGATGACGCGCGGGGCGGTGCGTGTGCCCGTGAATCATCGTCGCCGCTTTCGACCACTTGAACAATGCGGCGACGCCTTTGGGCGTCACGTCGTATTTGAGTGAAACGGGACGCATGCGGCCGCCCTCGCTCTTCGCCCGCATGTTTTCCGCGAGCGCCTGACGCCACGAAAAGGGCGACGCGAGAAACAGCATCTGCGCAAGGCGGTTGCGCGCGAATCCGCGAAACAGTTGATAACCGCGGTCCGCGGTGCACAGACGGTCGCCATGCGCGACCGCAATGCGCGTGCCGAATGCGGTGATCACGAACGGGTCGGGCAGCCAGATCGCGCCGGCCGCTTTCATGAAACGCTTGCCGAGCAGAAAGTCGCGATTGCCGTGCATGATGTAGAGCGCAATGCCGCGCTCGGTCAGCGTGTGCAACAGCGCGGCCATCCGCGCGACGAACGGCTCGGCGAGCATGTCGTCGCCGATCCAGTACTCGAACAGATCGCCGAGAATAAAGACCGAGTCGGCCTGGTCGGCGTTGACGCGAATGAAGTGTTCGAACGCGGCGACCGTGCGCGGGATCGCCTCGCTCAAATGAATGTCGGAGAGGAACAAAAACGGGCGTGCGGCGTGCGGGCGTTTGCCCTCGCCAGGCACGCCCGCGGCGACGCTTCGCAGCGGCTTTTCTTGCAGCATTGAAGGTGCCTGTATCGCAGTTTTTCTAGTTAAGGCGCGTCCGCAATCAGTCGACGACCACGGCTTTTTCGATCACGACGTCGTCGACCGGCACGTCCTGATGAAAGCCCTTCGAGCCCGTCTTGACCTTCTTGATCTTCTCGACGATGTCCATGCCTTCGACCACCTTGCCGAACACCGCATAGCCCCAGCCTTGCGGCGTCGGCGACGAGTGGTTCAGGAAGTCGTTGTCGTTCACGTTGATGAAGAATTGCGCGGTCGCCGAATGCGGGTCGTTCGTGCGAGCCATCGCGATCGAGCCGTTCACGTTCTTCAGACCGTTGTTCGCTTCGTTGTTGATCGGCTCGGCCGTCGGCTTCTGCTTCATGCCGGGTTCGAAGCCGCCGCCCTGAATCATGAAGCCGTCGATCACGCGGTGAAACACCGTGTTGTCGTAGTGGCCGGCCTTCACGTAGTTGAGGAAGTTCTCAACCGACTTCGGCGCTTTCTCGGCGTCCAGTTCCAGTTTGATGACGCCGTGGTTCGTATGCAGTTCAACCATGATGGAATCCTTTGATGAACGGGGTGGGTGGAAAAGACGCGGCGAGCCGTCGTGCGCTGTGCAATCTGTGCGCGTCGATGCGTTTGACGGCGGGCCGCGCGGGGCGTGAGTTCGACGCTTCTACGCGTGCGTGATGTTCAGTGTTGTTCCGTGTTGCTCTGGGTTGTTCCGTTACTTGCCGCCGACCACGGTAGCCGATTCGATCACGATCGGCTTTTGCGGCACGTCGCCCATCGGACCGCGCGTGGTGGTCGGCGCGGCTTCGATCTTTTTGACGACGTCCATGCCGCTCGTGACCTTGCCGAACACCGCATAGCCGTTGCCGTCCGGATTCGGATAGTCGAGGCCCGCGTTGTCCACCGTGTTGATGAAGAATTGCGCGGTCGCGGAGTTCGGGTCGCTGGTGCGCGCCATCGCGAGCGTGCCCATCGTGTTCTTCAGACCGTTACGGCTTTCGAGCGGAATCGGCGCGCGCGTGGGCTTCTCCGCGAAGCTCTGCGTGTAGCCGCCGCCCTGGATCATGAAGCCGCGAATCACGCGATGAAAAATCGTGCCGCTGTACTGGCCGGACTTCACATAGTCGAGAAAGTTGGCGACCGTTTTGGGCGCTTTCTCAGGATACAACTCGACGCGAATATCGCCTTCCGACGTCTTGAGGAGGACGGACGGATGCGCGGCTTGCGAACCGGACTGGGCGAACGCGGGTGCGTTCGCGATCAGGGCGGCGCTGCCGAGCGCCAACATCAACCATTTCATGAAAATCCTCAGGGTTGGAAAAAACGTATGACCGCGGCGGCGGCCTTATTGCGAGGGTGCCATGTAAGGCGGCATGGCGAGCGAGCCGTTGGGTCCGCCGTACTGGAAGCTCGGCGTTTGCGTCATGTTCGCGGTGGAGCCGGGCGCGTATTCCTGCGGCGCGGCCGCGGCCCGTTTCGGCGCTTTCGCGGTCTTCGGCGGCGATACGATCTTCTGGATGTCGGCGATGCGCTGCGTGGTCGTGGCGTTCGCCTTGCCGAGGCTTTGCGCGCGGCGATACGCTTCGTTGGCCATGCGCAGATAGAGGTCGCCCAGGTTCTCGTAAGCGAGACCGTAACCGGGGTTGACCTTGGTCGCGGTTTCGAGCGCCGCGCGTGCTTCCGCGTAGCGGCCGTGCTTGGCGTAGAGCGCGGCGAGGTTGTTGTACGGCTCGGGCAACTCCGGATACAACTGCGTGAGTTCGGTGAACGCGGTGATCGCTTCGTCGTCGCGGTTCAGATGCGCGAGCACGGTGGCGCGCTTGAACTTCGCCTGCGCGTCACGCGGATTCGACGCGATGCGAGCATCGAGTTGCGTCAGCGAGGCTTGCCAGTCCTTTTGCGCGATGGACGCGTCGATCTCCGGCGTGTTGTCGCGCACGGCGGGCCCTTGCGGCATGGTAGGCGTTTTCTGCGCGAAGGCGGCGGCGCCCGGCAGCATGCCGAGCGCGACGGCCACGGCGACACGCAGCGTGACGGCGCGCGCGAACTTGCCGCCAGCGCCGTGCACTGAGCCACGCACCGAAGCGCCAACAGAGGCGCGGAGCGGGGCGCGAACAGGGCCGCGAATAGAGGCGCGAACAAGGGTGCCGGCAAGGCCGCCAAACGCCGTCGCGGCGAGGGTCGCAGCGCTGCGCGCGCGGCCGCTGGAAGGTTTCATAGGCTCGGGTCTGGGTGTTATACTCCGAGCCATTCTAACAAAAGGTCTGCGCGTTCCGTCGAACCGCCGGCTGTCTTTTCGCCACTCGTGGTCGTCTCCGCCTTGATAGCAGTCTGACCGCCGCACCAGGTGCACCGGTTTGCTGCTGTGCGTGTTTCAACAGTCGCCGCTGTGCGTGTTTCACGTCGGGCAATAGTCTGGTCATCAAGAAGTCTGATCAGAGCCCGTCCGAACAGGTAACAGGCAATAGGCAACAGTCGGCAACAATTCGTCCCCGCCGTCGTGTTCGGGGGCGGCACGCACGAAACACATTGCGGATTTCTTTCGGCCCACGCACCGTTCTCTATGGAATCACTGCGCATCTACAACACGCTCGCGCGTGACAAGCAAACTTTCGTGCCCCTGCAAGCAGGCGTCGTGCGGATGTACGTCTGCGGGATGACCGTGTACGACTATTGTCACGTCGGTCATGCGCGTGTCATGGTCGTGTTCGACATCGTGCAGCGGTGGCTGCGCACGCTCGGCTACCAGGTCACGTACGTGCGCAACATCACGGACATCGACGACAAGATCATTCGCCGCGCCGTCGAAAACGGCGAGACGATCAAGTCGCTGACCGATCGCTTCATCAATGCGTTGCATGAAGATGCGGACGCGCTCGGCATCGCGCGTCCCGACATCGAGCCGCGCGCCACCGACTTCATTCCGCAGATGCTCGGCATGATCGAGACGCTCGAGACGAACGGCTACGCGTATCAGGCGAGCGACGGCGACGTGAACTACGCGGTGCGCAAGTTCGCGGGCTACGGCAAGCTCTCCGGCAAGTCGCTCGAGGATCTGCGTGCGGGCGAGCGCGTCGCCGCGAACGACGCGAAAGAAGATCCGCTCGACTTCGTGTTGTGGAAGCAGTCAAAAGAGGGCGAACCCGCCGACACGGGCTGGGACTCGAAGTATGGCCGCGGCCGTCCTGGTTGGCATATCGAATGCTCGGCTATGGGGTGCGCGCTGCTCGGCGAACGTTTCGACATTCATGGCGGCGGACAGGACCTGCAGTTTCCGCACCACGAAAACGAAATCGCGCAAAGCGAAGCTGCGACCGGTCAAACGTTCGTGAATTACTGGATGCACAACGGCTACGTACAGATCGACAATGAGAAGATGTCGAAGTCGTTGAATAATTTCTTTACGATTCGCGAGGTATTGGCGCAGTACGATGCCGAGGTCGTGCGTTTTTTCATCGCACGCGCGCACTATCGTTCGCCGCTGAACTACAGCGACGTGCATATCGACGACGCCCGCAACGCCCTCGGCCGCCTTTACACGGCGCTGAAAGACGTGACGCCGGACGGCGCCGCGCTCGACTGGAACGAAGCGCATGCGCAGCGTTTCCAGGCAGCCATGAACGACGACTTCAACACGCCGGTTGCGGTGTCGGTGTTGTTCGAGCTGGCAACTGAAGTGAACCGCACGCGCGACCCCGCGCTGGCCCGTCAACTGCGCTCGCTCGGCGCGGTGCTCGGGCTGCTCGGGCGCGAGCCGCGTGCATACCTGCAGCAGGCAGCGGGCGCCGCGGTAGAAGGCGCGCTGGAACCCGCCGCGATCGAAGCGAAGATCGCCGAGCGCGTGGCCGCCAAGCAGGCGAAGGACTATGCAGCAGCAGACCGGATCCGGGCGGAATTGCTCGAGGCCGGCGTTGCACTTGAAGACAAACCCGGCGGGCTAACCGAGTGGCGGCGCGTGTGAGCGCACCTCGTACTTCCCTCTGAACGACTCGCCAGGCAGGAGGCAGGATGGCAACGGCCACGAAGACGCCGGCTAAACGAGCCACGTCTCAAACAAACGCGGCAGCCGCGCCCAAGTCGACTCGAACGTCGGCGCGCACGGCAAGCGGCGCGGTGAAGGCAGCAACGTCGAAAGGCGCGGGAGCGGCGGCAAAAACCGCCGCGGGCGCCTCGAAGAAGACGGCGGTCAAGCGCGCGTTGAACGGCGCGTCCGCGCCTGCGCATGTGGGTTCGTCCGCGGCGTCGTCGCTTTCGTCCGCCACGCGGCGCACGAAGGCGTCGTCCGCGAAGGCATCGCGTGCGAAGCCGAGTAGCGCGAACGGCGCGTTGCCGGCCGAACTTGCGGGCGACGTGCAGGAGCTCGCGCGCGTCGCGAAAACGCGAGAGAACCAGGAAGGCGAGATCGTGCGCAAGACGCGCGCGTCGTCTTCGGCGGGCGGCGAAGCGGCGAGCGCAAGCGAGGTCGCGGTGCCGGTGCAGATCGCCGGGCTTGCGCCCGAAGTCACGCGTCCGGACTACTGGGACAAGGCGTGCGCCGACCTCGTCAAACGCGACCGCATTCTGAAGAAGCTGATTCCGAAGTTCGGTCCGGTGCATCTATTAAGCCGCGGCGATCCGTTCGTCACGCTCGCGCGCTCGGTGGTCGGTCAGCAGATTTCGGTGGCGTCCGCGCAGGCCGTCTGGGCCAAGGTCGCGGCGGCTTGTCCGAAGCTCGTGCCGCAGCAGTTCATCAAGCTGGGTCAGGAAAAGCTCACGGCATGCGGCTTGTCGAGGCGCAAGGCGGAGTATGTGCTCGACCTCGCGCAGCATTTCGTGTCGGGTGCATTGCACGTCGGCAAGTGGCGGTCCATGGAAGACGAGGCGGTGATCGCCGAACTCACGCAGATTCGCGGCATCGGCCGCTGGACCGCGGAGATGTTCCTGATCTTCAACCTGTCGCGTCCCGATGTGCTGCCGCTCGACGATCTCGGTCTGATCCGCGCCATCAGCGTGAATTACTTTAGCGGCGAACCGGTCACGCGCAGCGAAGCGCGCGAGGTCGCGGCGAACTGGGAGCCGTGGCGCACCGTCGCCACCTGGTATATGTGGCGTAGTCTGGACCCGTTGCCGGTCGACTACTGAAAGCAGAAGAAGCAATGCCGCTTGGCGAAACTATCAATTGTTAGATTTTGATAGTTGCGAAGTGGTTTTGACATCGGCGAGCGCGGTTAGAATACGCGCTGCCGGTAAGTCCAAGGATTAAAACCAATGAAGACCACCTTTCTGGATTTCGAACAGCCGATCGCTGAACTCGAAGCGAAGATCGAAGAATTGCGCTTCGTGCAGGACGATTCGGCCGTCGATATTTCGGAAGAGATCGAGCGGCTGTCCAAGAAAAGCCAGCAGCTCACGAAAGATCTGTACGCGAACCTCACGCCGTGGCAGGTTTCGCAAATCGCCCGTCATCCGCAGCGCCCGTACACGTTTGACTACGTGAACGAACTCTTCACCGATTTCCACGAGTTGCACGGCGACCGCCACTATGCGGACGACCTGTCGATCGTCGGCGGCCTCGCGCGTTTCAATGGCCAGGCCTGCATGGTGATCGGCCATCAGAAGGGCCGCGACACGAAAGAGCGCGCGCTGCGCAACTTCGGCATGCCGCGTCCGGAAGGCTATCGCAAGGCCGAGCGTCTGATGCGTCTCGCCGAAAAATTCAGCCTGCCGATCTTCACGTTCATCGACACGCCCGGCGCCTATCCTGGCATCGGCGCGGAAGAACGCGGGCAGTCGGAAGCAATCGGCCGCAATCTGTACGTGATGGCCGAACTGAAGACGCCGCTGATCGCGACGATCATCGGCGAGGGCGGTTCGGGCGGCGCGTTGGCTATCGCGGTCGGCGACAGCGTGTTGATGCTGCAATTCTCGACCTATTCGGTGATTTCACCGGAAGGCTGCGCGTCGATTCTGTGGAAAAGCGCGGCCAAGGCGCCGGAAGCCGCCGAAGCGCTCGGTCTCACCGCGCATCGTCTGAAGGCGCTGGGTCTGATCGACAAGATCGTCAACGAGCCGCTCGGCGGCGCGCATCGCGATCCGAAGGGCATGGCGGCGATGCTGCGCCGTGCGCTCGCCGATTCGCTGCGTCAGTTCCAGGGCATGAGCATCAACGACTTGCGCGAACGCCGTTTCGAACGTTTGATGTCGTACGGCAAGTTCAAGGAAACGACGCCGGGCGTTTGAGCCCGCGCGTTTTCTTTCGTCCATCGGCGCGACGCATGACTAATGCAACCGCGCTAGCGACATGACTCCCACTGCCGAATCGCCTGCGGACCGCCTCGTTCTCGAGGCGGTCCGCGTTGCGTTTGCCGCGCTGCCCGCGAGCGCGCGCGTTGCCGTTGCGTTTAGCGGCGGCGTCGATTCGAGCGTGCTGCTGGACGCGGCCGTGCGTGTCGCCGGCTCGTCGCGTTGCATCGCGTTTCATGTGCATCACGGCCTGAGTCCGAACGCCGATGCGTGGCTCGCGCATTGCGAGGCGTTCGCGCGCGAACGCGAGGTCGAGTTCGTCGTGCGTTACGTCGACGTTTCGCGCGATGCCGGCGTGAGCGTGGAGGCCGCGGCGCGCGATGCGCGTTATCGCGCGCTGGACGCACTGTGCGCGGCACACGGCATTGGCTGGTTATGGCTCGCGCAACACGCGGACGATCAGGCGGAGACCGTGCTGCTACAACTGTTGCGCGGCGCGGGCCTCGCGGGCCTCGCGGCGATGGCGCCGGAGTTTTCGCCTGCGGGCGCCGCGGCGGCGCGCGTGCGGCCGTTGCTTCATCTGCTGCGCGCACAGATCGAACGCTATGCGAGTGCGCACGAACTGCGCTGGATCGACGACGAATCGAATGCGGACACGCGCTATGCGCGCAACGCGCTGCGCCACCAGGTCACGCCCGCGTTGGCCGTTCACTTCCCCGGTTTCCGCGACGCGCTCGCGCGCACGGCGTCGCATGCGGCGTCGGCGCAGCGCTTGCTCGATGAGCTTGCGCGCATCGACCTCGACGCCGTCTCGCGCGACGACGGGCACGCGCTCTCGCATGACGCGCTCATCGCACTCGATGACGACCGCGCGCTCAATCTGATGCGTTACTGGATGCGCTCGCAGGGCTTCATCGCGGCGTCGAGCGCGCGTCTTGGCGATGCGCTGCGGCAACTACGCGAAGTGGGCGAGGGCGGTGACGGGCATCGTCTGCGCGTCGATCATGCGGGTCATGCGCTGCGCAGCTATCGCGGGCTGGTGTATTGGGAAGCGGGCGACAGCAGCGATCCTGCCGACGAAACTTCGCTTGCGGCGCGCGAGGTCAGCGAGTTGGTGTGGCAGGGACAAGCGACGTGGCGCTTGCCGCAATGGCGCGGGACGTTTGTGTTTGAAGCGGTTGACGCTTTAGCGGTGAACGCGGCGGATGCCAGCAATGCCATTAACGCCGCGCTCAACGACACCATTCCGATGAGCCTGCTGCAACACGCACCACTGCGCGCGCGTTCGCGCAGCGGCGGCGAACGCATGCGCGCGAGCGACGCGCCGGGCGCGCGTAGTCGAACGCTGAAGAACCTGTTCCAGGAGCGCGGCATTCCCGCGTGGAAGCGCGAAGTGCCGCTGCTTTTTCTCGGCGACGAACTGCTGTTCGTCCCGTTGCTCGGCGTGAACCACGCGGCGTTGCACGCTGACGTAGCGCCCGACGAAGCGCGCGTGCGAATCGTCTGGCGCGAGGACTTGCTGATCGCCTGACCGGCCGGTCGGGCACTGGCTTCATCGAACGGGTTGTCGTCCAAATAGGGCGCGATTCTGAGCGCGAGCTAAAGCGCGAATATGCATTACGGAACGCCGCGCAAGCGCCGCGGCACGCGTCGCCACGGCCTTCGCGGCTTGTCTTTTTGCCTCTGATCGGGTACGTTAACTTGTTTGCCCGACCCGCTTTTGCCCTCGCTTTTGTCGGTTTTCCGATCGTGATCCGAGTTTTCCGGTAAGCCATTAGCGATCAATCACGGGCAAATCCGCGCGTGCTGCACGCGCGCTGCATCTACGCCGCCATACACTCCGCCGCCGTTCACAAGACGTTGCGCCCGTGTGCTTTTGTGCGGTCGTCGCGAGCGCGCCAGCGCGGTTTCTCCTTCAGTTCAGAACGACAATGGCACTCATCGTACATAAATACGGCGGCACTTCGATGGGCTCGGTCGAGCGCATCAAGAACGTCGCCAAGCGCGTCGCGAAATGGCAAAAGGCCGGCCACAAGATGGTCGTCGTGCCGTCGGCAATGTCCGGCGAAACCAACCGCTTGCTCGGCCTCGCGAAAGAGATCACGAGCCAGCCGAGCCCGCGCGAACTCGACATGATCGCCGCGACCGGCGAGCAGGTCAGCTCAGGGCTGCTCGCCATCGCGCTGCAGGAAGCCGGCGTCGACGCGGTGAGCTACGCGGGCTGGCAAGTGCCGGTCAAAACGGATAGCGCGTTCACGAAAGCGCGCATTAGCGACATCGACGGCGAGCGCGTGCTGCGCGATCTCGACGCGGGCAAGGTGGTCGTGATCACGGGCTTCCAGGGCATCGACCCGGACGGCAACATCACGACGCTTGGCCGCGGCGGTTCGGACACGTCGGCGGTCGCGGTCGCGGCTGCGTTGAAGGCCGACGAGTGCCTGATTTACACGGACGTCGACGGTGTCTATACCACCGACCCGCGCGTGGTCGAAGAGGCTCGCCGGCTCGATCGCGTGACGTTCGAAGAAATGCTGGAAATGGCAAGCCTGGGTTCGAAGGTGCTGCAGATCCGTTCGGTGGAATTCGCCGGCAAATATCAGGTGAAGACGCGCGTGCTGTCGAGCCTGACCGATCCGCTCATCCCGCTCGACGCTGAAATGAAGTCGGGCACCCTGATTACTTTTGAAGAAGACGAGACCATGGAAAAAGCAGTCATCTCGGGCATCGCGTTCCAGCGCGACGAAGCTCGCATCGCGGTGATGGGTGTGCCCGACAAGCCGGGCATCGCGTATCAGATTCTCGGCCCGGTGGCGGACGCGAATATCGACGTCGACATGATCATCCAGAACCAGAGCGTCGAAGGCAAAACGGCGTTCACGTTCACGGTGGGCCGCGGCGATTATCAGCGCGCGATGGACATTCTCACGAACCAGGTGAAGGGTCACGTGCAGGCCGAGCAGGTGCTGGGCGATCCGAAGGTGTCGAAGGTTTCGGTGGTCGGCGTGGGCATGCGTTCGCATGTGGGCATCGCGAGCACGATGTTCCGCACGCTGTCGGAAGAGGGCATCAACATCCAGATGATCTCGACGTCCGAAATCAAGATTTCGGTGCTGATCGACGAGAAGTATATGGAGCTCTCGCAGTGCGCGCGCTGCATAAGGCGTTCGAACTGGATCAGGCGTAACTGGGTGTGATTTGGTAGAAGCGGCGGGGCGTGCAGGAGCGCCTCGTTCGTTGTTGTACATATGCGTGGCCTGGCGAAAAAAATCCTTCGTCAATGACGACATTGGCACAAAAAGTGTTCGTCGGACATTGACCTTGGCGGTCCGGCCCGCTATTATCTTGGCTTCGTCGCGCTGACTCCCTGCGCGAGCGAAAGTTTGGGAGACGTGGCCGAGAGGTCGAAGGCACTCCCCTGCTAAGGGAGCATCTGGGCCAAAACCTGGATCGAGGGTTCGAATCCCTCCGTCTCCGCCAGGAGCACCTTCCGGGACATTTCACGATGTCCCGGACTAAACCCCGGAAGGCCGCCACAAGCGCCTTCCGGGGTTTTTTCTTTGCTGCTTCCGGCTCGTACCGACAGAATCGACCCATCAAGTTGGGGTGAAAGTAGGGGTGGGAAATGGCGGAATCTCAATCCAGGCAACCTCATTGGCTCTCGCCAGCTTCGCATAGCGAAGCTGGTTGATCGCGGTTACTACGCCGATGGTGGCGGCCTTTATTTCCAGATTTCTGGCTCGGGTTCGCGCTCCTGGATCTATCAGTTCAACTATTCGGGCGTTCGCGCGAGATGGGGCTTGGGCCGATGACGACTGTCTCGTTTGCAGAAGCGCGTACCGAGGCGGCTCGATGCAGGGCACTCGTGAAGGACAAGATTGACCCGATCGAGGCGCGTAAAGAGGCGCGGCGCACCGTGACGGCGACAACCCTGCACGCTGGCGTGGTCACCTGGATAAGATGCTGGCAAAGCGCAGGCGCGCCCTGAAGCATTTTCCGACGTTGCCGTGGGCCGACATCCCTGAATTCATACCAAAGCTTAAGGTGAAGGAAGACCAAGGTTCACGCTCGGCCGCGATGTTGCACCTGGTGATCCTGACCGTCTGTAGAACGAATGAGATCCGGCGAGCGCGGCCCGAAGAGTTTGACTTACGCCACAAGATTTCGACGATCCCCAGCGAGCGGATGAAGATGGGCCTTCCTCACCGCGTGCCCTTGTGTGATACGGCCTGCGATCTCGTGAAGAGAGCTATGCGGACGGCCAGGTATGGCTACCTCTTTCCGGGCGACAAAAAGGGCGCTCCGCTTTCGAATATGGCAATGTTAGAACTGCTCGATGGCATGGGATATACAGACATCACGGTGCACGGGTTCCGTTCGACATTTCAGGACTGGGCGGAGGAGTATGGTGAGTATCCCGAAGTGCTAGCCGACAAGGCGATTGCCCACAAGACGAGCAACAAGGCCCGCCGTGCGTATCAGCGAGGTGACATGCTCGAGAGGCGCCGAAGATGATGGACCACTGGTCGCAGTACTGCGCGGGGATGTCTGCGAGCGTCGTGTCTATTACGCCCCCGAAGGAGAATCCGGCAAAGCAAAGTTTGATTCGCCTTCGCGAGGTGCGTCTGCGTGTTGGCCTGGGCACAAGTACTGTCTATCGGTATCTGGCCGGAGGTAAGTTTCCACGGCCAGTGCAAATCGGTGGTGGTAGGGTTGCATGGCTAGAGACCGACGTTGATGCATGGATTGTCGACCGCGTTGAGGCCAGTGGGCGCGGAGCAACCTAGCTTGGTTCCATTCTGTCGCGGCGGTTTGCGTGACATCAGAAGCCATCGGAGCGCGACAGAACACGGACTTGCGGGACCTTGAGTTGCTCGGTCGTACCGCTGGAATGAATGCTTCGTTTTCCTTTTTAATTCGTCCTCCGCCCTCGGCAGAAGTACTTCCGGTAGCAGTCCATACTGTCCCGCCACGGAGCCCGGCAGATTGCCCGATATGGCGGCCTTCGGCTCACCGGCCCACCGGCCAGTCACGCTTGCGCCCAATGGCTTCGCCGATGGCGTGGTTTTCCATGGCCGCTTCCGTATCCTGATCCGCTTTTCGGCGCACACGTTCCCAGTCAGTGCAGCTTTCGCCGCGCGAGCGAACATCGTGCATTTCCGCGCTAGTCATCGAAGTGATTTTCGAGCCACTCCCGATAGGCGCACTGTTCATCTCGTTTGGCCGGCGGAAACTCACGATTCGCAGCGGTCCTCGCCCGGAACGAACGCCACCGACAATACGGTCAGAACCTCGGATACGTAGTCAAAAGCCCGCTGGCGCCGTCCGCCATGATGAGGGCAATCTACGAACAGGGTATGTTCACTTTCCCGCACCCGATCGGCATCGCAAAGTCACAGCGCCTGCGCTGTTTACGCAAAAAGGCCGGTACTTCGATATGCCTGGACCGTAGCGTCGAAGACCGACACGTCGCCGCGTCCACGAGCGACCAGTTGCGCGCCTTCAATAGCCGCGAAAATTGCTAGCGCGTGGCGCTTAATAGACTCGGCATCTCTTCCGTCCTCTCTGAGAGACAGAACCTTAAAAAGCCAGTCGACGTTTACCTCGGTGAAGTGATCGACTTCTACCCGGACTTCGGCGGGAAGGTCATGATGCTCTGCCGCCATGATGCCGCAAAGACACATTCGATTGTCTTGCACGAGTGCCGAACGAAAGATGCTCGCATAGCGCTCCAGCGTCAGCTGCTCGTTATCGAACCGTTCGAGAAGGTCATGCAGCAAAGTGACCGCTTCCTCCGTGTACTGGCGCGCCAACGCCGCGCCTAGATCACCCTTTGTCGGAAAGTGGTGGTGCACGCCTGCGCTCTTGATGCCGACCTCTTTGGCGATTTCGCGGAAACTCAGCGCGTTGTATCCACGCGCCTGAACCATGCGTCGGGCAGAGCCGAGAATGCGCTGTTTGGTGTCAGTTGTCATGTGGGAGACTCTAACACGATACCTATCGATAAGTAAGTGTTGACACGGGGAGGACGCCTCGCTAAAGTGCGCTTCACTTACCTATCGATAGGTAACGACCCTTTTGAGACCGACCATGAAAATTTTCGACATTCCAGGTTTTCCCAACCCGCTTCGCATCCGGATCGTGCTGGCGGAGAAAAATCTTGCTTCCAAGGTTGAGTTCATCAAAGTTGATCTTCCCGCTGCGGAACACAAGCAAGCCGCCTTCCTCGCCATCAACCCCACCGGGACTGTGCCCGTTCTGCAGTTGGATGACGGAACGTACATCTCGGAGTGCACGGCCATCACTGAGTATCTTGACAATCTTGACGGCAATCCGGTGCTGACGGGCAAGTCGCCAAAAGAGAAAGCGCTGGTTCATATGATGCAGAAGCGGGCTGAGTCAGAACTGATCGATGCGGTAGGGATCTACTTTCACCATGCGACGCCGGGTCTTGGACCGGCGCTTCAGGCGTACAAGAGCCCCGATTGGGAGGGCCGCCGAGAATGGGGTGAACGCTCACGCGACAAGGCTGTTGCCGGGATGCGCTACTTTGACAAGGTGCTCACGGCGCAACCGTACGTTGCGGGCGAATCCTTCTCAATGGCGGATATCACAGTTTGGGCGGGACTCGTGTTCGCTGGTTTTGCAAACATTCGGGTCCCCGAGGAATGCACCGCGCTGCTCAATTGGCGGCAGACGGTTGACGAGCGCTCTTCCGTCAAGAATCCGGCGTAAGCAGCGTTCGTCCCCAACACCACGCCAGTTCTCGGAGCGCAGTAAGAATATTTTTTAATGTGTTGAATTCAGGAGTACTGAAGTGAGAAAACCGATAAAAATCGCGACGGTCAAGGCGGGGGTGCTAGTACTTGCTACAGCTGCCGCTTTCGCAACTACGCCATCCAATGCGGCAGGGGAAGGGCAGAATCTGCGCGCCGTCTACACGCATCAGACAGCGCCGACGAGGTTTATCGATGTAAACGGTACGAAGCTCGCCTATCGCCGTTTCGGAAAACCCGGCAATGTGCCGCTGGTCTTTTTCCAGCACTTTGTGGGCAACATGGACAACTGGGACCCTGCGGTCATTGACGGTTTTGCTAAAAATCGAGAGGTAATTCTGTTCGACAACGCCGGCGTCGCCAGTTCAGAAGGAGAAGTTCCCAGCACCGTCGAGGGGATGGCACGGCATGCTATCGACCTGCTTCACGCACTCAACGTCAAAAGGGCTGATCTTCTCGGATTTTCTCTGGGAAGTCTCGTAGCACAGGAAGTTGCCGTTGAGCGCCCTGAAGTTGTTCGACATCTGGTGTTGGTGGGGAGCGGACCTCGCGGCGGGGCTGGAATGGCCACGCTTACGCCAGAGTTCCAGGAAATGATCAAGAAGGACAGCGGAAACAACGATCAACTGCTGCTTGATGTGTTCTTCACGCAATCAGACGCGAGTCGCGCTGCGGGACGTGAATTCCTCAATCGCCTTCATGCTCGTTCGCGCGATCGTGACCCGGACGTGAATGATAAGGTCGCACCGGCGCAGGTAGCGGCGTTCGCGGCATGGGGCGCGCCTCACGCTGATGCGGATGCATACCTGAAAAACATCAAGCAGCCTGTGCTCATCGTGGGCGGCAATCACGACATCGTTCATTATCCGGTGAATTCGTTCACCCTGGAGGAGAAGCTGCCGAACGCTCAGCTGATTCTGTACCCTGACTCGAGTCATGGGGCGCAGTATCAGTATCCCAAGCGCTTCGTGGCCGATGTCACGGCCTTTCTCGATCGCGAAGACTAGAACCTTCATGCAGCAGCCGGTGCTCGCTTATGTTCATCGTCTCATAGCTGCTAGCCACGGAGAAACCTCGCAGCGACAAGAGACGAGTTTTTCAACTCTCAGGCGCGGGGTTCCGTGGTCATAGGCGGTACACGGATGCCCTTTGCGACTCTGAAAGCCGGTTGACCACGCAATAAGCAGGCAGCCGCGCTTAACTTGAACTGTCGATAAATTATGGGAGGAAATCCGATGCGCAACGTGGGACCATGGTCAGCTTTTGCCGTCCGGACGGTCAAGCCGTTGAGGGCTATCTTGCTAATCCGGCGAAGCTGGAAGGCGCGCCGGCAATCGTTGTGATCCAGGAGTGGTGGGGGCTTAACGCTCAGATCCGGGGCGTGGCGGACCGTCTGTCTCACGCGGGCTACATCGCGCTGGTGCCCGACCTCTACAGAGGAAAGTCTACAGTCGAGGAAGAAGAGGCTCACCACTACATGGATAGTCTGGACTTTGCTGACGCAATCTCTCAGGACGTTCGCGGCGCGGTTCAATACCTGAGTACGTACACGAGAAATATCGGTGTGACCGGGTTTTGCATGGGCGGCGCATTGACGCTTCTTGCCCTCAGCGCTGTCCCTGAATTTGCGGCTGGCGTTATATGGTATGGATTCCCGCCGCTGGATCGCCTGGACGCTTCTGGCATCAAAGCGCCCATCCAGGCGCACTGGGCCACACAGGATGCATTCTTTCCTGCCGCGGGTGTGGATGTGCTTGAGGAGAGGTTCGCCCGCAGTGAGGTCTCGGCGGAATTCCATCGCTATCTTGCACATCATGCGTTCGCCAATGAAACCGCCGTGGGCGATGGGCGCATATCAGGCACGCAATACGATCCGGTTTGGGCGCAACTCGCGTGGGACCGCACACTGACGTTTTTTGGCCGCACCCTTTGGAAGGAGCCAGTCGTAGTGAGACGTACGTCATAACCCACTGCGGTATTTCATGGCGCGATGCGACGCAGCGGCGAAAGGCGCAACACGCGGTCCATCGCTGAATACGGTCTCGCTATGCTGCACGCCGTGGAGATTGGCAGGACGAAGACGTCGCTGCCCCTTCCTAAAATCTCTGCTTGGGGGTACATCACCCCGTCACCAGATCGCAACGCATTACGCTCGCTGTGACCGTCATTCCTTGTCGGCTAGAAACCGCGGACAAAGCGAAGAATCTCGAGGTTATGCTTTTCCGCGTCGCCGGCATGTTGATCCTGCTGGCCATCTACGTCGCTCCTGCTCACGCCAGTTTCATTAGGCGAAGCGCTGACGGGTGAGATCCGTTGCGTAGCTGATTGGCCGGATGTGGTTGCCATGCAAGCGGAAAATAGCAATGACGACAGAAGCGTCGCAGCTACCACGAATATTTTGCGTGTGATCATTTTAAGGTCGTCAGGAAAATGATATCTCTGTCACTGCGTGAGCTATTGCGCAAGAGGGCGGGCGCGGCGGGCGTTAGCCCCGCCGCGCTGATGCTTTCGAGACCAGTCAGAGCACGCCGGTGGCTCGTGCCGCGTCGAGAACTACCGCGGCCACTGCGGCAGGTTGAGACATCAGTGCTACATGGCTCGCGCCAGCAATCGACGTAATCTTCGCGCCGATCTGTTTAGCCTCGGCCTGCTGGAGCGCCGCGGGAATGATCTGGTCCTGGTCGCCATAGACCCACCACGACGGTTTGGACTTCCAGGCGGCCACAGACACCTTATCGGTAAGACAGCGCGCATTGAGCGGCCCCTGAGCCGTGGCGAGCACACTGGATGTGTCTTTCGGAAGGTCCGGTGCGAAACTGCTCAGGTAGGTGTCAGTGTTGAGCGTAAGGAATCCAGTTTCGTCGGATACCAGACCCGCCTGCCAGGCCGGCTTCGGAAAGGGACTCGTCAGATCCGAGATCGACTGATTGTCTGCGGGCGCGAATGCTGACACATAAACGAGACCTGCAACCTTGTTAATGCTGCCGGCTTGCGTAATGACGGCGCCGCCGTAGGAGTGTCCGACCAGGAGGACGGGGCCCTGCTGGGCATCGATGGCACGGGTGACGGTTGCGGCATCGTCGGCTAGCGACGTGCGGGGAAGCTGAACAGTCACTACTTTCAGGCCACGCGCCTGCAGTACGCGCGTGACTGATGACCAGCTAGACCCGTCGGCCCACGCCCCGTGTACGAGTACGACCGTGCCCGTGGTGCTTGCGGAAGAGCTGCCGCATGCCGCAACGGATGCGAGGGTGACGAGACCGAGCGATACGACAAGAGCAGCAAAGAGCCGCAGAATGTAAGACTTCATGTTAGGAACGTTAAGACGCCAAATGAGATTTCAATATCGCGCCCGTCTAGCGACAGGAAGTATCAGGACGAGCGCGACGCCAACACGAACGGTAACCGGGCTCAGGGGCGCCGCCTATTGCACGTCGTCCGGTTTCAATGACATTGCGTCCGAAAGATAAGAGAGAAGATTTTTCGATGGTCGATACGACCGTATCCGCCAGCCCGTTGCAATGTCGGCCGGCGAAGCGTGGGCGACGGAAAAGTCGGCCGATCTCTGAGGCGGCCCCTCACAAAAGCACCTCTTTGGCTGAGTCGTGAGCCGCTATCCCGAAGCATTGACAAATGTGTAATAGCACATGAGAATAAGAAACATGAAACCGCTCACTGGTCCCGATCTTTGTCACTGTCTGGCTGCACGTCGCGCTGCCAGGTACGTGTCGCGTATTTACGATAGCCATCTGTCAGGCGTGGGCATTTCGATCTCGCAATTTTCGATACTTGCGCTCGTTGAAGAGCATCCAGGAATCGCGGTTGCCGATCTGGCGGACCTGATGGTGATGGAGCGGACCACGTTGGTACGTGCACTCAGACCCCTGAGGGACGCAAACTGGTTGACGAGCGATGCGGAAGGTCCGAAAGCGGCACTGACGTTCACGCTGTCCGCTGCGGGCAAGGCGAAGCTGTCGGAGGCTGAGCCCTGCTGGCGAGCAGCGCAGGCGGAGTTCGAAGCTGGCGTCAGTCGCAAACAGGCGGCTGCACTGCGGGCAGGTCTGTTGACCGTCGTCTTTGCAGGCTGAAAATTTTTCGTTCATATGTGTAATTGCACATATTATCTGTCTCATTCCGATCAACGTCTTCTTTCAAGGACTTTGCATGACAGCCTTTCCTTCCGTTCCGCATGTGAGCACAGTCAGCGCCGAAGACCGGGCGAGCGCCGTCGACTTCGTCAATCGCGTCAACTGGTTCTTCGAGACATGGGACGTCGAAGCCATGATCGAGGCATTCCTGCCCGACGCCGTGGCGTACCACTTTCACGGAACGATTAATGGACACACCGAAATCCGGCGCTTCTTCGAGCATGACTATCCGTATCTGATACCTGGCGTGGGGCGTCATGCCACAAACCATATCGTCGATGAGGACGAAGACGGCGTGGTCGTGCGATATCAAAACCTGCTGGTCCGCTATGCCTCGCCCGAGGATGCGTCGAAACTCGGTGCGGGCCAGGTGATGCACAACGATACCGGGCTGCCCGCGATCTGGCTGTATTCGCCGATGCGTGACCGGCTGCGCAAGACGGCGGCGGGGTGGAGGATCTATGAGCGCTATATCGGCGGTTCGACCACCAGTCGTGTCCTCACGCCTGCCGACACATCGGCAGCTGCCGTGGCGCCGTATCTCCCGAAGCTTCAAGGGGTGTAATCGTGCGATATCGTGTCTTCGGTAAACATACGGGCCTGCGCGTGTCTGAGCTGGTTCTTGGTACAGCCAACTTCGGCGGCCGGTGGGGGTACGGATCAGATCTTGATGCCGCACGCGAGATCGTCGACCGATATGCGGACGCGGGTGGTAACTTTCTGGATTGCGCCGACGTGTATCAGTTCGGAGAATCCGAGGAGTTTCTCGGTAAGCTCCTCTCGGGCCGTCGCGATAACTTCGTGGTTGCGACCAAGTACACTCAGGCAGCGGCGCCCAACGCGGGCGCTTTGGCGACGGGCAATAGCCGGCTCGCGATGCGCCTGTCTGTTGAGGCGAGCCTCAAGCGTCTCAAGACCGATCGCATTGACCTCTACTGGGTGCACTTTTCCGATGGCATCACACCAACGGACGAGATCGTGCGAGGCCTGGACGACCTGGTGTGCAGCGGCAAGGTGCTCTATATCGGACTGTCCGACTTCCCTGCGTGGCGCGTTGCGCGGGCGGCAACGATCGCCGAGTTGCGTGGCTGGGCGCGAGTTGCCGGCTTGCAGTTCGAGCACAGCCTGGTCGAGCGCACAGCCGAGCACGAACTGATGCCGGCAGGCCAGGCACTTGGACTTGGGATGGTGGCGTGGTCGCCGCTCGGTGGTGGACTGCTTTCGGGCAAGTACCGTCGGGGCGAGAAAGGGCGCCTTGAAGCACTGGGCGGTGCCGTATTCCAGCAGGAAAATTCCGGCCAGCGTACGGCGATCGTCGATGCCACCCTCGCGGTTGCGACCGAGCTTGGGGTCACGCCATCCGAGGTGGCAGTAGCGTGGGTCTTGCTAAAGGGTTCGCTGCCGATCATTGGACCTCGGACGAGCGAACAGCTATCGGCATACCTTGGCGCTGCAAAGCTCACGCTTGCACAGCATCACGTCGAGCGGCTGGATGATGCCAGTGCATTGGCTCCGATCTTTCCGCAGTCAATGATTGACGCGCCTGCGTACCGGCAAGCTGCGGCCGGAGGCCAGTACGAGCGCATCGTCATGCCCGAAACGCCGGCTCCCTGACAATGTCCGCCGACGTTACCCTGTATGGCGCGAAGACGGGTAACTGTCTTCGTGTGGCGATTGCGCTGGAGGAACTCGCGATCGCTCACCAGGTCGTGAAGCTCGATCTTCGGGCGGGGGAGCAGCGCACACCAGACTTCCTTTCACTGAACCCGAGTGGAAAAGTGCCGGTGCTGCGAGTTCGCTCGTCGGCGGCGCCTCCGCTCGTCCTCGCGCAGTCCAATGCGATTCTTCTTTACCTTGCGCGACGAGCGGGAGGCAGGTTGTTACCGCCCGAAACGGATGCATCGGCGCCCTTTGCACTCGAGCGATTCTTCTTTTTCGTGACTGACGTGATTGCGCCCAGCCACGCGGCCTTCTTTCTGAAGAACAAAGGGTGCAAGGAGGGGCAAGGGTTGATGGAACGGCGCAGCCTTGAGATGCTCCTTGCAAGCGAGAGGTTTCTGCAAAACGCACCGTTTATGGCAGGGCAGTCATTCACGCTCGCAGACATCGCTGCTGTCAGCATAGTGGCCGCGCAGTCGCCGTCGATCGACTGGGCGCGGTATCCGCAACTTCAGCGATGGTTCGCTGCCGTGATGGCGAGGTCCGGCGTAGAGCGTGGGCATGATCGCTTTCGACTGAAGCTCAGCGTGACGGCATGCTCTGATCCGGATCTGCACCATGACGTATGGCACCGGGCGAATATCCGAAATGTGCCTTGAAGGCCCGCGAGAACGAGGAGTCCGACTGGTAACCGGCGACAGACGCTGCCTCGCTGATTCGCACACGACCGTTGCGCAGCCGGTCGGCGGCAAGGCTCAGGCGCCACCGTGCGAGATACCTGAGCGGCGGCTCGCCGACAATCTCCGTGAATCGGTCCGCAAAGTGCGACCGGGACATGGTCGCAATCTTCGCAAGCGCACCCAGTTTCCATTCATGCGCGGGATCCTCATGCATGGCCGCCAGTGCACGCCCAAGTCGTGCGTCGCCGAGGCCCCGGAGCCATCCGCTATGAGCGGGACTCTTCGCCACCCACTCGCGCAAGCTCCGTATCACCAGCAGATCGATCAGGCGCGAGATCATGAGCGCAGCGCCTGGCGACGGCTCGCTCGCTTCCAGCCGCACGAACCGCAGGATCGCGTGTTGCCATTCCGGTGTACCCGATGCGTCGGCCCGGAGATGAATGACGTCCGGGAGACCCGCGATCAATGAGCCGGCGGATGCGGATTCGAATACGAACGAGCCCGTCAGGACGCGAAAGGGCTTTTCGGCGAAGCCGCGACATTCATCGGGTCGCGAGGGTGATCCGGGCAGAGAGTCACGCGCATGGATTGCGGAGAGAACATGCGCACATCCCTTAGGTAGCAAAACAAGATCACCGGCGACTAACGTGGTCGTACCGATAGCGATCGCGTCGAGCCGGAAGGCGCCGTCCTGAATAAAGTGAAAGCGGGCGCGTCCAGCATCAAAGGGCTTGCGTTGCGCCTCGACCGTCTCGTATATCTCGATTGATTCGCCTCGTAGCCGTATCAGATCCAGAACGTCGGAAAGCACATCTTGCCGGGACAGCCTGTGTGCACGCGATTCGCGCTCACAAATGGATCGCCTCATCGCGTCGTCGCCGATCATGTCTTGCGCCTCAAAAAAAAGCGCACTTCAGGGAACGTGCGCCGCGACAAAAGAAGGACCGGTATGGAGGAGCGCTCCTTCATGCCGCAAAAAGAACAAACGCAATCACCTGCCATGGCACGCGAAAGCGATTCCACGCGCACAGTAGTTAAAAGCGTGCACAGCATAGCGGATCCAGTTGTTCGCATAAATCCGTCGATGATGAATACACATGCTGCCAGGCGCGAACAATCGGGCGAAGCGTTGCTGGTTCTGAGATGCATCGGTTGAGGGCCGGTAGAGCTACTGGTTAGCGCCTTGAAAAGTCTTGACGTATTAGATTTCACATGTAATCTAACGCCAGTTAGAAGTTGTGCGAAATCTAAATAGCCGCGTTGTCCGGTCCGCGCAATCAGTTGGTGCGCCGATTGGTCGAGACGCCGTTTCGCGACGAGGCGAACGACAACACTTTTCGAGGTGATCGAAGTTGGATACGAAAACAAGGCTGGAAGACGGCAGAACAGTTCGTCGTGCGCGATATGGCACGGTGGGCCGACGCGCCAGAACCTGGGCTGCCGCGGCCGCTGTGATCATGGCAAGCGGGGGCGCGTGGTTTCTCTACTCGCATGATGGCGGTGATAGCGTCGCCAATGCCCGACCCGTGCCGCCCCATGAGGTAACGATCAGCCGGCCGCTGGTACGCGACCTCGACACCCGACTCGGATTTCTTGGCCAGTTCTCGGCCGTCGATCAGGTGGAACTGCGCGCACAGGTAGGCGGTACGCTCACAGGTGTTCACTTCAGGGACGGCGACATCGTTCACAAGGGCGATCTGCTGTTCACCATCGATCCCGTGCCGTATGAGATTCGGCTCGCGCAGGCGACTGCCTTGCGGCGGACCGCTGAGGCGCGCCTCGTTCTGGCAAAGCAGGAGTTGGCGCGTGCACGGGAGCTTGAGCGCAATGATGCTGGCACGACGCAGAACGTCGAGCAGCGCACGTCCGAACTGAATGCTGCGCAAGCCGCACTCGACGATGCTGCGGCGCAGATCCGCGACGCCCGCTTCGATCTGGATCGCTGCCACATCACGGCGCCGTTTACCGGCCGCATTGGCAGGCATCTTGTTTCCACCGGTAACCTTATTGCAGGCAGCCGTGGTGCAACGAGTCCGACGACATTGCTCGCGACGCTCGTCTCGCTCGATCCGGTCTACCTCGACTTCGATATGAGCGAGGCGGACTTCCAGTCGTTTTCGCAGTATCGCGGCGACGCCAAAGGGCCGATTGCAAATCGCGTCGAACTGGCGGCGGGCAATTCGACGACCTACACACGGCAAGGCACGCTTGATTTCATCGACAACGTGCTGGACCGTTCCAGCGGCACAATCCACGCCCGAGCGACGGTGTCCAATGCCGACCTGCGCTTTACACCTGGCGAGTTCTCGCGCGTGCGTCTCGCGGTGGCGCATCCCGCACCGACGCTGCTCGTGCCGGACGCATCCGTTTTACCCGACCAGTCCGAGTACCTCGTGATGACGGTTAGCACCGACGGAACGGTTGTGGCAAAGCATGTCGAGGTCGGTGAGATACGCGGGGGATTGCGTGTGATCCGCTCGGGCCTGTCTCGGGACGATCGCGTGATCGTCGACGGTTTGCCCTTTGCGGCGCCCGGAACGAAAGTGGCGACGCGCGATGGTGCGATCCGCTATGAGCCTAAACAGAACTAGCGGACAGTGAAGCCATGCGTATTGCCCATTTCTTTATCGACAGGCCGCGCTTCGCGACGGTGGTCAGTGCCTTTCTGACGCTAATTGGCCTGGGCGCGATGTTCGTGCTTCCCGTCGCACAGTACCCGGAGATCGTTCCCCCGACTGTGCAGGTGACGACATCGTATCCGGGTGCGTCGGCCGAAACGATTGCGCGAACAGTGGCCACGCCGCTTGAGCAGCAGATCAACGGCGTCGAGAACATGCTCTACATGAGCAGCCAGTCCACGGGAGACGGCCGGTTGACGGTCACGGTTACGTTTCGTATCGGCACCGACCTGAACGTCGCGCAGATGCTCACACAGAATCGGGTTCAGGATGCACTACCGCGCCTGCCCGAAGACGTCCGGCGCCTTGGCGTTCAGGTGAGGAAGTCCACACCTAGCATATTGCTGGCTGTTCACCTGTACTCACCTGACAGAACGCGCGACACACTTTATCTCTCGAACTACGCGACGTTGCACGTGAAGGACACGCTAGCGCGTCTGCAAGGCGTCGGCGACGTGCAGTTCCAGGGTGCCCGTGAGTACGCAATGCGTATCTGGATCGACCCCGACAAGGTCGCAGCCAACAATCTGAACGCGAGTGAAGTGCTCACAGCACTACGCGCACAGAACCTGCAGGTATCGGCTGGTGTCCTGAACCAGCCGCCCACGGCGGGCAGCGACGCGTACCAGATAAACGTAGAGGCGCTCGGCCGGCTGTCCACGCCACAGCAATTTTCCGACGTCGTCGTCAAGTCCGACGCACAGGGTCGCGTGACGCGGATACGCGATATTGGCCGGGTCGAAGTCGGCGCCGCAGACTACGGCTCAACCGCTTTCATGGACCGTGACAACGCTTCGACGTTGCTCATCTACGCGGAGCCCGGTGCGAACTCGCTTGCAGTCGAGCAGCAGGTTTTGTCCGCGATGCGCGGGCTAAAGAATGAGTTCCCCGCAGGAATGGACTACAAGATCATCTACGACCCGACCATCTTTATCGGCAAATCGGTCGACGAGGTGATTGTCACCATATTCGTCGCAATCCTGCTGGTTGTTGGCGTCGTCTTTCTTTTCCTGCAGAACTGGAGGGCCACGATTATCCCCGTCGTTGCAATTCCGGTCTCCCTGCTTGGGTCGTTCATCGTACTCGCCACGTTCGGAATATCGCTAAACAACCTGTCTTTGTTTGGCCTCGTGCTGGCGGTCGGCATTGTCGTTGATGATGCGATCGTCGTAGTCGAGAACGTCGAGCGCAACATGCGCTCTGGCATGTCGCCGGTAGAGGCGGCCCACCGGACGATGGACGAAGTGGGCGGGGCACTGCTGTCGATTGCGTTGACGCTATGTGCGGTCTTCATCCCGTCCGCCTTCCTTAGCGGGATTTCGGGGCTGTTCTTTCGCCAGTTTGCGGTGACGATCGCAGCATCGACTGTCATATCCTGCTTTGTGTCGCTTACGCTGAGTCCCGCCCTCTGCGCGGTGCTCTTCAAGTCGCATGAGCCGCATATCGCGTCGCACAGGGGCCTCGCGCAGCGTCTGCTACATGCGGGCTTCGATCGCTTTAACAGGGGCTTTGACAGACTGTCGTTCGGGTACGGAAACCTCACACGTCGTATCGTTCGTGGACTCACCGTCGTTCTCGCAATATACGTCGTGCTGATTGGCATTACGGGTCTTGAATTCTCGCGTACGCCAACCGGCTTTATTCCGGAGCAGGATCAGGGTTATCTGATTACCGTGGTTCAACTTCCGCCGGGCGCGGCACTCGACCGTACCGAGAAAGTGGTCCGAAATGCCATTGACATTATCCTGACGACGCGCGGAATTGAACACGTTGCCCCATTTGTTGGGCTTGACGCAACAACGTTGACCGTGGCGTCGAACTCGGGAACGATTTTTTCGGGGTTGCCGTCGCTGTACAACCACGAGATTCCGGGAGTGACCGCGAACACGGTACTGGCCGACCTGCGCAAACGCCTTTCCGTCATCAAGGACGCTTATGTGCTGACCATTCCGCCGCCTCCTGTGCAGGGTCTTGGCAATTCGGGCGGGTTCAAGATGATGCTGGAGGACCGCGCGGGACTTGGGTCGGAGGCGCTTGTGCATGCGGCGAATGCCCTTGTTGCTGCGGCCAACAGGGATCCCAGTTTTGCCGGAGTCTTTACCCTGTTCAATGCGGGGTCGCCATCGGTTTTCGCGAATATTGATCGTGTAAAGGCCGAAAAGGTCGGGCTCACACCCACGGATGTGTTTTCCGCACTGCAGGTCTATCTGGGTTCACAGTACGTGAACGACTTCAACTACCTTGGCAGAACTTATCAGGTCATTGTTCAGGCTGACGGGCAATTCCGGCATACGCCTCAGGACATTACCCGTCTAAAAGCGCGAAACCAGTTCGGTGAGATGGTGCCGGTCGGCACAGTGGCGCAAATGGAGAACCGTACGATTCCCTATCGTGTGCCTCGCTACAACTTGTATCCTGCCGCGGAAGTTCAGGGCGTCGCAGCGCCCGGCATCGCCACCGGTACAGCACTCCATCGCATGGAAGAGCTTGCCCATCAGGTGCTGCCGCAGGGTATCAGCTTCGAATGGACGGACCTGGCTTACCAGCAGCAGCAACACGGCACGCCGACGCTCCTGGTATTCGGAGCAGCTGCGCTCTTCGTGTTTCTCGTTCTCGTCGCGCAGTATGAGAGCTGGAAGCTACCGCTTGCGATCGTCCTGATCGTACCGATGTGTATTCTCGCGTCGGTCACTGGCCTGATCGCTCGCGGCATGCCCATCGATATCCTGGCGCAGATCGGCTTCGTCGTTCTCGTCGGACTGGCTGCGAAGAATGCCATCCTGATAGTCGAATTTGCGCGTCAGAAGGAGGACGAGGGGACCGCACCGGTTGACGCCGCGGTGCACGCTGCACGCACACGCCTGCGTCCTATCCTGATGACGTCTTTTGCCTTCATCCTCGGAGTGGCGCCGCTCGCGGTCGCCACAGGAGCAGGCGCTGAAATGCGCCAGTCGCTGGGAACGGCGGTGCTGTTCGGCATGCTGGGTGTGACTTGCTTCGGACTTCTGTTCACTCCTGCCTTTTATGTTTTCATCCGCAAATTTGGCCGTAAGGAGCGCACATGATCTTCACTACTGCCGTTGCTCGCGGACTAATGTGTGTTTCAGGTTCGCATAGTGAAGCTGGCAATCTTCGACACGAGCCGCATGACGGCGCCCCATATCTGCCCGAGATCAGCGGAGCGAAACCGGCGTGCCGGCGGCAGGCGGCTGAAGACGGACGTCACACGGTCATGCGCCGGCCTTCAACGAGCCTGCTCCGTGTTATATGCGTGGGCGTAGCAATCGCGACGGGCCTGGGGGCTTGTGCGGTGGGGCCAGATTATGCGGCGCCCACTACGCAGCTTGTGCCGTTCCATAACCGGGTTGAGACAAGCACCCAGCAAGCGGCCAGACCGTCTCCGCACCTCGACACCTGGTGGACCGGATTTGATGATCCAATGCTCGTAACCGTCGTTCAGCGTGCTCTTGCGCAGAACCTGGACCTTGCGGCGGCGTTTGCCCGCGTTCAGCAGGCGCGGGCGGTCGCAGCGGGGGCGGGCGCGCAGCTTCTGCCAACGCTCGATTTCGACGCGACGGGAACCGCCGAGCATCAGAGCCTGTTAAGTCCGGTCGGCACCATCGCGAAAACGTTTCCTGGCTACAGTCGCGACCAGCGCGAATACAACGTTGGGGCTACCGCGAGCTGGGAAATCGATCTGGCCGGCGGACTGCGCCGCAGCGCCGCTGCGGCGCGTGACGAAGTGCAGGCGGCCGAGGCTGAGCAACTCGGCACGCGGATTACGGTGGCCGCCGACGCCGCCGATGCATACCTGCAGGTCAGAGGGTTCCAGACGCGGCTTGCGGTGGCGCAGGATCAGATTGACACCGACGGACGCCTTCTTGAGCTTGTCCGGGTGCGGCGTCGCGCTGGCGCGGCGGACGAGAGGGAGATTGCCCAGGCCGAGGCGCTGCTAAAACAGGCAAGGTCCACTGTACCTATCCTGCGCACGTCGCTTGAGGCGCAACTAAACCGCCTGGATGTGCTGATGGGTGCGCAGCCGGGAACGTACGCGCATGAACTGTCCGTCTCCTCCACCATCCCCGCGATCCCGAAGATTGACGATAACGACCAGCCACTGGACGTCTTGAGGCGTAGACCTGACATCATCGCGGCGGAGCGGCGAGTGGCCGCTTCAAGTGAGCGGATCGGCGCGGCAATCTCGGGCTATTACCCGAAGATCTCCCTGTCTGGCGCGCTTGGCTTTGACAGCGTGAGCACCAATCACCTCTTTACCGCGGCAGCGTTTCAGCCGGTCGGTACGGGGGCGCTTCGGTGGCGTCTGTTTGACTTCGGGAAGGTGGATGCGGAGGTTAAGCAGGCGCGAGGCGCGAACGCAGAGGCGCTTGCACTGTATCGCCAGGCGGTGCTCAAGGCCGCTGAGGATGTTGAGAACGCGTTCACAGCGCTTTCCCAGACAGAGGCTCGACGGCAGGAGTTGCAGGATGAAGTGGCATCACTGACGCGCGCCCGCGACTTGTCCGAACGCGCCTACAGAGCAGGGGCCATAACCCTCACAGATGTGCTGGACGCGGACCGTCAACTCCTCGTCGCGCGTGACGATCTGGACAGCTCACGCGCGGACGCGGCGCGCGCCGCGGTCGGGGCATTTCGTGCGCTGGGCGGCGGCTGGGACATCTCCCCGGACGCCCGCGTGGCAACGAATAGTTCTCCACCGGCGGTTCCGGTCAGGTGAGATGCCTGGGCCGTTGCCTTGTTTCCTTCGTGAGCCGGGTGGTTGTCTGATACGGCGTCGACTTGGAGACGATATGGACCGGTTTCAGTCAATGCAGGTGTTCGCCAGGGTGGTCGAGCTGAACAGCTTTTCCCGTGCGGCGGACGCGCTCCGTCTTCCGCGTTCGACGGTGTCTGTTGTGGTCAGGAAGCTGGAAGCACATCTGCGGGTTCGTCTGATGCAGCGGACGACCCGACACCTTAGTCTTACTTCGGAAGGAGCGGAGTACTACAGGCATTGCATACGTATCCTGGCCGAGATCAGGGAGTCCGAAGAGATGCTTGCTAGCGCTCGGAACGGACCGCGAGGTCGGCTTTCCGTGCAGATCGCGACGGCGCTTGGAAGAATTGTCGTCTTGCCAGCCATCGACGACTTTCACAAACGGTTCCCCGATCTCGAGCTGATGATCGGTCTGGATGATCAGCCCATTCACTCGAGCGATGAGAACCTCGACTGTACAATCCGTATGGGGGAGCCTGACGACCCAGGCGTCATTCAGCGCCGGCTGTGTGATCTGGAGATAGTGACCGCTGGCAGCCCCGACTACCTTGTCCGTTACGGCGAACCTCAACGCGTGGAGGATATTCCGCAACATCTTGCAGTGCACTGCCTCTCACACGCTACCGGAAGAGTCGCGAACTTCATGTTTGACATCAACGGTGATGCGGTCGAGGTCGGCTTGCCGGCTGCGCTTTCAATCAGCGACGCGGAGAGCTGTGCAATATGCAGCGCTAACGGCATGGGACTAATTCAGGCTCCCCGGTTCATACTTGCGCCATACCTGAACTCGGGCGCACTCGTCGAAGTGCTGTCTCAGTGGCAGCCAGGGCCGATGCCGGTTGCAGCCGTGTTTCCGCACCGCCGGCAGATCGCCCTTAAGGCACGCGTCTTTGTGGAGTGGGCGGCGGAGCTATTGGAAAAAAGCCCTTTATTTCTGGGTAACCTCGATCTTGGTAATCCGTCTTCGAGTGGCTATCGCGTCGACGCAGAGGCGCCTTTGATCGACTGATGGCCCCGCCGGTGGTGGACCCGAAAGGCGCGACGATTCGCGTCACTCCCTACGCAATGAGTGCATCTCCGACTTGCACCGGCAAGCTGGATGTTATATCAAATCTAAATTAACGAAAGATCATCGAGGTCATGAGAAAATCCAGACAGGAGGCGGCCGAGACCCGCCAACGCATCGTCGAGGCGGCGTCCAGCCGGTTTCGGGAAAACGGCATAGACGGGACTGCCGTCGCCGATCTTATGTCGCAGGCGGGCCTGACGCACGGCGGATTCTACAAACATTTCACATCGAAGGAACACGTAGTACTGGAGTCGCTACAACTCGCCGCTGGGTCGCTGCGCGAATCGATGGAAGCGTCGCTGTCGCGTTCGACCGACGTCCGAGGTCTGAATGCGGCAATCAACGACTATCTTTCTTTGGAGCATCGGGACGATCCTGGCAGCGGCTGTCCCTTCGTCGCACTTGCAGGCGAGTTGGCACGCTCCAGCGACGAGGTGCGCGACGCGGCCACCGAGGGCGTCGTGAACCTTGTCAACCTCATCGCAAGCCGTCTCACCGAACTGCCACCCGCTGCGGCAAGGAAGAAGGCGCTTGTCATGCTATCAACCATGATGGGCGCACTTACGATGGCGCGTATGGTGAACGACGAGCAACTGTCGTCGTCCATCCTCCGGGAGGCCAAGAAAGCGCTGCTGCCATGACCTTCGTGGCAGCAGCGATGTTTATGACAGGCGGCGGCCAACTTGATCGGCAATGAGGACCTGGATCAGCGGTGAGTTGTGCTATTTCGCGAGTTCGGACTAAATCGCGGCGGGTCAGGGCGACGGCACTGGCAAGATGATTTCCGACGCGATTTTCCATTGACCATCCAGATTCAGCCATTGAATGATCATGATAAACGGACGCGGAGATGGATCCTGGCCGCCGTAGCTGACGGCGATTTTCATCGGCGCATACGTCTGTGCGACTGTTGAAGAAATACCCACCACCTTTAGTTTTGCCCAGTCGGGAAACAGTGTGAGTGTGCCGGCAGCGTAGATATCCTGAAGCTTGTGCGCCACTGATTCAGATCCCCAAAAGCCGGCCCAACTTCCCTCTGCGGGATCGACGCTTTTTGCGACCAGCAGCGCTGACGGTGAGTCCCAGAACATCTTCTCTATGGCTGCAGCGTCGTGACGGTTTGCCGCCAATGTCAATTGCCGGAAGCGGTTCTTCACATCTTCAAGCGATCCATCGGGCAAAGGGTGCGCGGAGTCAAGATTCACAGGAGCCACATCCGTTTGTGCGCCGTACGTTGCACCTGCAGACATCAACGCACCGGCGAGCGCGGCCACGGCGAGGTAATTTTTTTTCATAAATAATCCTGGGGATTGCGATCCTCGCGGAGAGCGTTCAGCGAGCGGGACCATGACTGATCTGCGCGAACGCGTTGGAGCAGGGCCATTGATCAGTACCTCGGATCGAGGACGATGACGCCCTGGGCTTCCCGGCGTTCGAGCATGGCGTGCGCATCGGCCGCGCGGCTCAGCGGGAGCGTAGCCGCAACCCTCGGTCGAATCAGTCCTTGTGCAATGCCGTCTTTCAGGAAGCGCAGACCACGCAGGATAAGATCCGGGCGCTGAAAAAACGAGGGCAGATAGACTCCGGTCAGCGTTTGCGCTTTTGCCATCAACCGACGCGGCGCGAGAGGTTTGCCGGGGCCGCGCGTCGAACCGATGACAACACATCGGCCAAGCATGCCAAGGCAGGCGAAGTTCTCGTCGAAGACGTCGCCGCCGACTGTTTCGAGGATCACGTCAACGCCTTTGCCGTCAGTGAGGCTCAGGACCGATTCCGGCCAGTGCGGCGAGTCATAAGCAATCGCATGGTCGGCGCCACGGCTCAATACGAAGGCTCGGCGGGTGTCTGAACTCGCGGTCCCGATTACCGTGGCCGCACCGAGTACTTTCGCAATCTGGACCGCGAGGTTGCCGACGCCGCCGGCTGCGCCATGAACCAGCACGCTTTCGCCCGGGCGCAGCACTGTGCAAACCTGAAGAGCGAGAAATGCAGTCACGCCCTGACACGGCACGCTCGCCATGACGACGTCATCGGTATCGTCTTCGAGTTCAACGAGCATGTCAGTGCGAGCCACTGCGCGTTGCGCGTAAGCGCCCTTCGACATCAGGGCCATCACCTTGCGCCCAACCAGGTGGTCGTGCGCCTCGGTGCCGGCATTCAGCACACGGCCGACCACTTGCAGCCCGCCGACCTGAGGTAGCGTCACGCCGCCGACCTGCGTCTCTGCCCGGTTGTAGACACCCATGCGCTCCCGAACATCCGGAAAGTTGACACCGATAGCAGTGGTTTCGATCAACACTTCGCCCGCTCGCGGCTCGGGGTCGGGCAATCCGACGTACTCGAGGACTTCGGGGCCTCCGAATTTTCGATACTGAATGGCTTTCATTGAGGACTTCCTGTTTGATGGGATCATGCCTCGCCTGGGCGAGAGCGGATCGAGTCCGACTTTGCCCAGAGGGCAATGCCGAGTTGCCCTGACAGGGCGATGACGACCAGTGCCGTAGATAACATCGGCAACTGCGTAAGGCGGATGCCCGCGGCAAGGGCGAGCCCGCCCAGCGCAGCGCCGGCAGCACTGCCGAGATAGTGCGCGGAGCTCTGTAATGCGACGACGACGCCTGCTTTGTCCGGATGCAAAGTCAGCAATCTGTGTTGTTGTGGCGCCTGCGAGGACCACGCCGCGGCGCCCCACACACCAAACAGGGCGAGAGCCGCTGCGGGATAGGGCAGCGCTGGTCCCAGGGTTCCGAAAACTGTGACCATCAGAATCTGCACGACCGACATCGCCCATTCCGGGTGGCCTGTGGCGTCGATCAGCGCGCCGCAGAAGTAGATGCCGAGAACCCCGCCTACACTCCAGGCCCACAGATAAGGCAACGGATCAGTGATGCCGCCGCTCGCGCGCAGCAGCGGTGCCACGAAGGTGTAGAGCCCGATTGATGCGGCAGATGTGACGAATGAAACAGCAATGGTTGCAGCGACACGAGGGTCGACCAGTACTGCAACGCGTTGGCGAAGCGAAGGTGGTCTCGAGGCGGCGATTTCGGGCATGCGCGAAACGACGCCCGTGAATGCGATTCCACCTAGCGCCACTATCAGCCACATCGCGCTTCTCCAGCCGAAACCGTGAGCGACGATGAGACCGCACGGTACGCCGACGGCGGTGCCCAGTGCGAGGCCGCCCACGACGAGACCGAGTGCGCGGCCTCGTCGTTCCTGAGAAACCAGGCTTGCAGCAGCACTGAATGCGCTGGGACCATATAGGCCTGCGCCGACTCCGGCTGCTGCGCGCGACAGGAGCAGGACGGTGAAGCTCGTTGCGAGTGCGCTAAGCGTGTTCGCGAGCGTGAAAAGGATCAGCGCTGCGCCTAGCACGCGCCGCACGGGCTTGCCTGCCGTCAGTGCGCCAAACACCGGCGCTGCAACGGCATAACACGCGGTGAACATTGTGACCGTTTGACCTGCCACGGAGGCGGAGACCGCGAAGGTGTTGGCGATGCCGGGCAGCAAGCCCGCCATGATGTACGCGTCGATGCCAAGCGCAAACGTGCCGAGGCATAAGGGAAGAATCCTGATCAACCTGGCTCCTCGGGAATCGTTAATTTCCATCGCCATCAATAGATGCCACGCGATGCGACGCATGCACTCGGCGCCGGCATCACGATAAGATGTCAAGCATCATGCAAAATAGCACTGGTACCGGAAGTCGGAAACCCGGAAAGCATTCACATCGCTTGTGAGAATTTGCACCAATGTTCGACTGGAATGACATGAGACATTTCATCGCCCTGGCGGAGGCGGGCACTCTGTCGGGTGCGGCGCGCAAGCTGCAGGTGGATCACGCCACAGTTGCGCGGCGTATTGCAGCGCTCGAGCACGCGTTGGGAGAAACGTTGGTGGACCGCCTTGCGAGACGTTGGCGGTTAACCGATGCGGGCCTCGACGTTGCGCGCGTCGCCGAGGGCATGCAGACGCAGGCTCATGCATTGGAAATGGCGGTGCGAAGCCGTAACACGGGAGCGCGGGCGAGAGTCGTTGTCAGTGCTCCGCCTGCTTTCGCGAGCGTCTTCCTCGCGCCTCGTTTTGCCGAACTTGCTTCACGGCATCCCGAAATCGAACTGACGCTCCTGGGCACTCAGCCGATGATCTCGCTCAGTCGTCAGGAGGCGGATATTGCCGTTCGCCTGACCCAACCTACCGAACCAAGCTATGTTTCTCGCAGGATCGGAAGCGTGAGTTACGGGCTGTATGCGGCGCAGGGCTACATCAGCCGGCCATCCGGCGAGTGGCAGTTCATTGCGTACCATGCGGCACTCGATCACGTACCGGAGCAGGTATGGCTGCTTGACTTCGCGGGTGGCCGCCGCATCGGGTTCAGGAGCAACGATCTGGTGAGCCAGCTTGCCGCGGCGCGCGAAGGTCTGGGCATTGCTGCGTTTCCCCACTTTTTTGCGGCAGACGATGAACGCGTAATCGCGCTGCCTGTGGACGCAGAAAAACTGTCGCGTGATATTTATCTGATCGCCCACGTTGACATGCGACGGCAGGCGGCCGTGCGTCTCGTGATGGATTTCATTGCGGAGAAGTTCGTCAATGACTTTGACAACGGGGAGCGGTAGAACGAACAGTTCGCTGCCGCCCACCCTGAAGGCTGGTTGCGAAATGCAGCGGGTCATTCGGCTGCAAGTCAGACGGCGAGGTAGCGGCTATCGGGGAATCGCTGATGGATAGCAGACACGGTATCTATCGGCCCGATGTCGAAGCACGATGAGCAAGCGCATTGAATTGAGCAGCGGTCAGGCCGGCCCATTCCGGTCAATGAGGGTAGCGAGCGCTAGCGTCCGGCTGATCGAAGGGCGATGTCAAAGGAAGACGAAACGACCCCACGCCTTTCCTGCCATCCTGGGCAAATAAGCACGGGCGAGTCGCATACCCGCCATGACGTGTGCCTGCCAGTGACGATCCCAGCTATCGTCATCGGTATCAAAAAAATCTTTCGGTTGAAAAATCCCCAGGTTGCTTACGACGATGTCTGGCCCGACCTCGGCTTCGATCAGGCCATGACAACCGTCCGCGGTGCGAGATCGAAGGCATGGCCCCGCGCGCGCCCAAGGCGCGCAATGCCCGCATCGACTTTCTGTTTGGCGCGACCGTTTAGGACAACGTTGGCTCCGGCGTTGTTAAGCGCGCGGGCAATCGCGAAACCAATGCCTTCATAAGGGCGGTCACTACAAAAACGCTCGCACGGCAACCACTACGAGAAGCGCCGTTAGCG
Source organism: Paraburkholderia sp. OAS925 (assembly GCF_040543975.1). Taxonomy (NCBI): domain Bacteria; kingdom Pseudomonadati; phylum Pseudomonadota; class Betaproteobacteria; order Burkholderiales; family Burkholderiaceae; genus Paraburkholderia; species Paraburkholderia sp. OAS925. The sequence continues at coordinate 3,019,590 of NZ_JBEUNO010000001.1, read as the reverse complement.
CTAACACTCCCAGGCGCGCCGCCTGATGATAGTTTCCCGTTCCGGGAAACTGAAAAACGTATGGGGCGGCGGTCCCGTCGGCGCAACGCGGCGAGCATGCACAGAAGCTGATTTGCACCGTGCTCAACGCTCCGTGATGTTCCAGAACACCCGGCGTTCTCAAAGGACGGTCACGGACGCTTTCGCGATAGTGATGTACTGCGGCATGTGTTCGAGACAGTGCTGGGTCGCTGTATGTCCGAAGGACTCGTAGGGGTGAAGGATTCGCGATTGATGCAGGCAACATCAGGGCCGACGCGAATCCTGCACGCGCTGCGCGGCGAGCACCGAATGCAGCGCGCCGTGGTTCGCAATGCCGCTCGCTGCAATCCAGGCTGCCGTCAATCGCTGAACAACGAAGCTTTTCTGCAACCCATTGCACGTTGGCAGACGTCGAGCGATTTGTCAGGCACCCGCGCTCTCCGTAAGAACGGCAAGCTTTGTCACGCCCGCATGCTCGATCGCTGCCATCGCCTTCGCGACCGTACCGTAAGGCACGCTCGCGTCGGCTTGCAGCGAGACGCCCGAGTTCGGGTCTCGCGCGGCGAGCGCGCGCATTGCCGCATCGAGCTGCTCCAGCGTGCGAGTCTCGCGATCCACGTAGATCTGCCCGTGGGCATCAATGCTTACCATCACCGTTTTGGTGGCCGGCGCAGGAGCGGTGGATTCCGTTTTCGGCAGCTTCACGTGCAACGCATTATTCAGCAACGGCGCCGTCACGATGAACGCGACCAGCAGAACGAGCATTACGTCGACGAGCGGAGTGATGTTGATTTCACTCAACACGTCATCGTCGTCGGATGAAGACGAGAACGCCATTATGCGAGTACCTCCTTGAGCGGGTGGGCGAGGGCGGCCTGCGCGCGCGGCACACGAAACCCGGCCTTTTGCGCGAGCGTGACAAAGTCGATTGCGAAGGCGTCGAGGTCTGCGGCGCCGCCTTTCACGCGGCGCACGAAAAAGTTGTAGCCCAGCACAGCCGGCACGGCTACGGCAATGCCAACGCCAGTTGCAACCAGCGCCTCTCCGATTGGACCGGCAACCACCGCAATGCTTGCCGACTCCGCATGCGAGATCGCCGCCAGCGCGTGGATGATGCCGAACACGGTCCCAAACAGACCGACGAATGGGGCCGTGCTGCCGATCGATGCCAGCACGGCGAGACCCGCTTCGGCGCGGCGGCGCTCCGTCTGGATCTGCTGGCGCAGATGGCGCTCGAGCAGATCATGACGGCTCCAGCTGTGTTCAAGGTCTCCCGCGCCGCTATCGTCCGCGCCGGCCAGCGCGTCGAAGCCCGCCGATGCCAGTCTGCCAAGCGGGCTGTCCGGACGGTCGAGCGCAGCAGCTGCCGCAAAGCTGGGAGCTGCCCAGAAGCTGCTGCCGTAGCGTCGGCTGCCGGCTGCCGCGCGCGTCGCCTGAAAAGCCTTGACGACGATGAGCGTCCACGTAATCACAGAGAAGATTCCGAGCAGCCATAGGGCGCCCTGTACGATGAATTGAGTCGATGAACCGGTCATGTTGTGTTCCTTTATGGATCGTAAGCGTGGTCGATGCGGGAGGAAGATGGCGCCTTACTGTGCAAGCCGGAAGTCGATCGGCACCGTCACCCAGCCGTCGACCGCCTGCTCGCCGCGCCTGGCTGGCACGAAGCGCCAGTTGCGCACGGCATCGCGCGCGGCCTCGTCGAGGACACGGCGGCCGGAGCCGGTCTGCACCGTTACGGATTCGGGCGATCCGTCGGCGAGCACGTGCACGCGCAGCAGCACGCGGCCCTGCCATCCCTGATCCTGCGCAATCTGTGGATAGTCCGGCGCAGGGTTGCGGAGGTACGCGGCGTCGCCGATCGGCGCAGTGGTGGGCGGCGTGTCGGCGTGCTGCGCGGGCGATGCCGCTGACGTTGCTGATTGCGTGGCCGGCTGAGTGGCCGCCTCTCCCGCGGGCGGCGATGTCTGCTGCGCAGTTTGCGGCGGCGCCTCGCTCTGGGTTATCGCAGGCTTCGATGTCGGCCTGGGATCGGACACCCGGTGTTCGACTGGCCGCGCCGGCACAGGAGCGGGCCGCTTCGCCTCGCGCGGCGGCTCCACGGACGGTCGTTGCGCAGCAGCTTCGACATGAGCGGCTTGTGGCAGCGCACGCGGAGCGGCGCCAAGCGTCACGGTCATCGGCAACGGTTGCGGTGGACGAGCGGGCGCGTGCGTTTGCCACGAGTGGACGAGCCACCAGAGCGCTCCGTGCACCGTGACGACCGCGATCGCCGTCAGTGCGAACGTACGATGCGCTCGAGATGTCGCCAGACGCGCGGGCGGCGATACGCCCGGTTGGCGTCCTGCCTGGTGCGCGGCTGAGCCGCCAGCCGGACGCTCAACGCTCGCAGCGGCGGCGCGTGCCTGGGCGGCTTGCTCATCGTCACGATGAGCGACTGCCTGCGCTGATCTCTGTGTCTGCGCGGCCCGGCGTACAGCGGCATAACGATGACTGAGCGCTGCACTCATCGTGCGGCTCCCGCGGGCGTAAAGGTATTAATTGACATTGATAGGTATCGTCTCGTTGCTTGACGCACGCTTCGCTTAAGGCAGGGCGCGAATCGCAAAGTCGCGAATGGTCTGGCGCGAAGCGGTCGAGCGGAAGCCAAACCAGCCTGCGTCCGGCAGCGGCCCAGCCGCCGCGAAGCACGGCTTGCCGTCGAGATAGAAACGTGTGCCCCTGCCATCGACGACGATCCGCACGCGGTATGCGTGATTGGCACGCAGCAGCCAGGGCGGAGCGGTGTATTCGGCAAGCAGGGGCCGCGACGGCGTGCCGTCGTAGTGACGAAAACGTGTGGTCGTGTTGTCGTTGCCCCCCACGCCGACGTAGTACAGCGTCAGTGAGTCGTAGTCGGTAAAGCGGCCCGAACCGCCGAACGGTGGCGCATGATCATCCTTCCTGTGTCCCGCGTGCGACGCGCTCGCGAGCCAGAACTGATTCATGTCGGACACGCGGTCGTTGGGGTCGCCGTGGTCGAGCACTGTGCGCGTGTAGCTGATTTCATAATGTCCGTTCAGACGCTGGCGAAGCCACACGGTCAGACCGCGTGTGCCGTTGAGCACCAGCGCATGCGCTTGTGTATAAACGGGCGGCTTGCTGCTCGGTGCGGACGCACGAGGCGCAGCCGAAACAGTAGGACCGTTCGCGGAGGCGGGCTCAGCTTCGACGACCCAGCGCCGGGCGTCGAACGAGGAGAAGTCGTCCTTGACGATCGTATGCTGCGCTGCCTGAAGCGGCGCGCAGGCCAGCAGCGCGAGCGCCGCGATGGGAATGTTGCGCACGTCCTGGAATCCGTCACGTTGCAGGGAAGTTGTTCAGACGAAGCCGCATTCGCGGCTCATATTGGACATGTGCAACGGGACTCAAGAAGCGTCAGTGCCCGTAACAAAAATTAGCTGAAAACGCTGACATAGTCGCCGATTCGCGTCAGCTCGACGGGGGCGCTGTCCGCGACCTGAGTGAGCGCTCGCGGAATATCGCCAAGAAGAAAGACGCCGCTCACGCGCAACTGGTTTGCCCCTCCAGTCACACGGATCACACCGGAGTCATAGCGATTGAAGACATCGACAAGCGCGGGCAACGGCAGGTTGTCGGCGACAAAGATGCCACGTGTCCACGCGCTCACGAGATCGAAAGGCTGCGCAAACCTCGTTAATCCTGCTTCGGTGAACGCGACGCTTTCGCCCGCCGCGACGTAGACGGGCGCGCGGCCAGGCTGGGAAATGCGCGCTTCGCCCCGGCCAACGGACACGACACTATGCCGATGTATGCGCCCGACGTTAAGCGCACCGCCGTCTGCTTCGACCACGCCGTGTACGGTCTCGAAGCGCCCGGGCGCACCGGCCCGCGACGAGGGCATTTCAACCAGCACCTGGCCTGCGGACACGCGCAGCGCGCGGTCGCTCGGCGCGGCTATGCGGTACACGCGGCTGCCCGCATCCATCGTCATGCGCGAGCCGTCGGTGAGACGCACGGTGCGACGCTGACCGATCGGGCTGCGCCAGTCGGCATCGAGCCCGAGCCGGTGCACACCGTCGCGCACCGTGGCGAAGCCGAGTACGGCGACCATGCCGCCGAACCCGGCACGCAGCAGCCTGCGACGTTTCCCGGATGGCACGCGCAACGCGTCGGCGACAGCTGCGCGTTCAGCCGGCACCGCAGGGCGCATCCGCGCGAGGCGCGCCTGCAACGCTTGCCACGCGCGGGCGTTGGCTTCGTCGCTGCGCCATGTGTCGAAGGCGGCCTGTTCGTGCGGACTCAGCTCTGCTTCGCGCAGCCGGACCTCCCATTCGATTGCGGTGCGCTCGGCCGTTTGCACCTTGGCCCCGGCAAGCGCGCTCATGACACCTCGCAACACAGCGCCAGTGCCTGTGCAACGTACTTGCGCACCATGCTGACCGAGACACCGAGTCTCGCCGCGATGTCCGCATATTTCATGTCCTCGTACTGGCTGAGGATGAACGCCTCGCGAGCGCGAGCGGACAGGCGTTGCAGGGCGGCGTCGATCAGCAGGATGTCCTGCACCGCTTCAAGCGCGACTTCGGGTGCCGGTGCCACTGGCTCCGGTGCGAGAGCGAGCCGCGCAAGGTAAGCGCGTTCAATGTCGCGGCGCCGCCAGTGCTCGAACGTCAGGCGTCGCGCGATCGTTGTCAGCAGCGCGCGAGGCTGACGAATCGCACTGACGTCCGGATACCCTGCAAGTTCGGTGAAAGCACTTGCGGCGAGGTCTTCGGCGTCGCTGCTGGAGCCGACCAGTCGATGCATGCAACTGGTGAGCCAGCCATAGCTGCGGCGGAATTCGTCGCTGAGAAAACGTTCGCGCATGAGCGCCGGACTGATCAGCGTATCAGCGTTGCCGGTGCGATCGGCGCGCAAGCTTTGAGATGGGATCGCCATAACGTTCAGGCTTGACGCGCTGCGCACAACGCGTCTTGAGCAAGGTGAGCAAATGCGGGAGCGGCAATTCTAAGTTGCGCGTCGCGTCGCCCAAAGCACCGTTTCTCGAATCGTTATCAGGTTCGTTGTGCTGCGTATTCCACGAATCGATTGCTCTGAAACGCGTGAAATGCAGCAAGTCCACGCGTCGCTCGCTGACGCTTTCGCACCCTGGCTGCACATGTCCACCGTCGCCATGTGACAGACGCGCGCCGGCCACTGGCCATAGGCGCCGCGGCTCCACGAGTCGATCAACTTGAAAAGCAACTGTACAACGACAGGGATACCGTGAAACGACCAGGCAAAAACGCGCGATGCGGCGCGTCACCGCGAGCGACCATCAGAAGCGGCACAACGTTGTGCACTCTTGCAACCGCGCTCGTTTTCTCCAGTGGCGTTGCACTCGCACAGAGCACTGCGACGCACTCCTTCCATCTTTCGGCGCAGCCGCTCAACCGTACGTTGCTGTCCATCGCCGCGCAGAGCGGTGTGCCGCTCAGCTACGATCCGCATATCGTCGAGAATCTGGTTGCTGCGCCGGTGGACGGCCAGCTGAGCGCGCAGGGCGCGATCGCTCAGGCGCTTAAGGGAACGGGACTCGAAGTCGCGGCAATCGACAACCGCGCGCTGACTGTGCGCCGCGTGCAGGCTGCCGTGTCGACAACGGAGGGAAGCGGCCCAAAAGCTGACCGGCCAAAACGGCCGGTGACCCAGTCAGCAGGCACCGCCGGGAAGACGACGGAGCTCGGCACCGTGACGGTGAGTGCAACTCGCCAAGCGAGAAAGGAGGACCCGCAGCGCGCGCCTACTTCCAGTTACCGGGTGACGGGCACGGAGCTGCAGCAGCAGCGCATCACGTCGCTGGCGGACCTGCAACAGATCGTGCCGGGACTGAACGTGCAGACCACCGATCCGTCCGATACGCAAATCACCATTCGAGGAATCGGCGACGGCGGAGGGCAGATGAGCGGCGAGCAAAACATCGGCATGCCGAGCAGCGTGGCGGTTTATCTCGACAATGTCTATCTGCCGCGGCCCGGCATGCTTGCCGGCGCGCTCGCAGATGTCGATTACGTCGACGTGCTGAGCGGCGCTCAAGGTACGTTGTTCGGCGCGAACTCCACCGGCGGCGTGGTCGACGTCCACACGCCGCTGCCCAGCTTCAAACTGACCGGCTCGGAGAGTCTGTCGATCGCCGAGCGCGGCACCGTAATGAATCACACGATGTTATCCGGCCCGATTTCGGATACGGTGGCGGGCCGCATTGACTACGCGCACGCCAGCACGGATGGTGACGTCACAAATGTGATCAACGGGCACACGCTCAACGGAAACTCGAGCAACGCGCTGCGGGGCCAGTTGTTGATCAAGCCCAACAGCCGGTTCAGCGTGCGCCTGAGCGCCGACTACGACAACGAAAACGGAACGCCGACGCCAGTGACGTACTCGTCGAACTCCGTCAACGGCGTCAACAGTTTTCTGACCCATTCGCAGCGGGTTGGCAACGAGGTGGTGTACGGCGGCAGCGGTCACACCGTCGCACTGGACGACGAAAACAGCTTCCATCTCGTGCAGGGCGGCGCCTCCGCCGAAGCGAACTACCGCTTTGACAACGGCTACAACCTGCGCTCGGTAAGTTCGTACCGCTACTTCAGCTACGTTCCTTCCACCGCCGACAGCCTGAGCGTCCCGATCTACGCAGACAGCGGCACGCAGTTTCTCGACCGCTCCTGGTTACAGGATTTCCGCCTCGATTCGCCGCGCGGCAAGTATTTCGATTTCGCGCTCGGCGCGACCTATATGGGTGAGAACCAGTCGACCCAGGCCTTTACGCGCTACGGTCACAGCGCGCTGCCCAACATCTACTACGATTCCACTATCTATAAAGGTCTCACCGTCATTCGCGATGGCACGTTGCACGACGAAATGTGGTCGGGTTTCGTGCAAGGTACGTTTCACGCGACGCCTCGCCTCGATATCACCTCGGGCGTGCGTCTCACGTATGACAAGAAGGGCGGCCAGTTCGTGCGGTACAACAAAAACGCGTTCGATTCGGGCTACATGACTCAATACAATACGCTGCCGTCGGCGACGCTGAACTTCAAGTACCTCATCTCACGCGACGTCTCCAGCTATCTTGCACTGTCGTACGGCGAGAAGGCGGGCGGTCTCAACGTTTCATCGGGCGCGGCCGCGAAGGAAGGCCTGGACTCACTCGTGATCCGGCCAGAGCGCACGAAAAGCGCGGAGCTGGGCATCAAGGGCACGCTGTTCGATGGCACATTGAACGCGAAGGCTGACGTGTTTCTCACGTACGTGAACGACTTCCAGACGCAAGGGTATGACCCGTCGACGCAATCGACATATCTGACGAACGCGGGTACGTTCCGCTCGCGAGGCGCTGAGTTCTCGCTGCAATACACGCCCGATGATCACTTGCTGCTGCAAACGTCGGCCGTTTATAACGACGCGCGCTATCTCAACTATCACCCGGCGATCTGCCCGCCGGAAGTCACGCTTGGACCAGGGGGCTCCTCGGCTGTCTGTGACCTGACCGGGCATCAGGTGTTCAACGCACCCAAGCTGACTTTCAATGCGACGGCGCGCTATACGTGGCATACGCTCAGTGGCTTGACGTCATTCGTCAGCGCCCGCTATTCATATCGCACGTGGGCGTTCGGCACCGTCGACGATTCGGCGTTCACACGCATTCCGGGCTACGGGCTCGTAGCGCTCTCGGCGGGCACCGGAGGCAAGTTCAATCGCGGCAGTTGGACCGCCTCGGTATGGGTGAATAACCTGTTCAACAAGACCTATTACCGTCGTCTGGTCGAGAGCGATTATGGTTCTGTGATCGGCTGGATCGGCGAACCGCGTACGATCGGCGGCACGCTCACGTACCAGTTCTGAGGCCACACTGCGCCGGTATGACCGACTCATGCGGGTGGGTCACGCAGCGAGCCGTTGACCATCATGGTGGCTCGAGCCTGGCAGCCGGGCCGCCACTCCGATGCCGCGAGGGTGCCCGGGCCGCATTGCAAAAGCTGAGTCTGTGAGACTTACTCGGCCCCAGACGAGGAGACTGCGCGGGCGACCTCCACAGCGAAGACGTAGACGGGTCCGAGCATGTTCGAGCGGAAGATCAGATACTTGCCGTCGGGGGTGAAGCGCACGTTCGGTTCCAGCCGGTAGTTATGCCTGGACATGTTGAGCAGCCGCTCAGCTCTCAGACGTCCCGGCTGGATCAGGTTTTCCCCGAGGCTGTGGTCGTCCTTGATCAGTTCCGGGCGGAACAGATAAATCCATTGTGCGCCCGGCGCCGTGCTGCCGTCACCCGCAAACAGTGCGCCGTCGGCAGACCGGGTGAAATGGATCGACGACTGCTGCTGGTCGTAGTGATACCAGATCCGCTTGCCGTTCCCGACGTTGTAGCTGGCCACGAAGGCATCCACGTTCTCGGGAAAGTGCAGGTCGTACCAGATGTTCCCGTTGTTGTCCCACCACTGGTGGCCGCTGCCCTCCATCTGCATGATGCGTGGATCGATGTGCCGGTTGCCGGACCCATCGGTGCGAATCGTCCACAGCTTTTCGACCTGTTGCCATGCACCCTGATGGGCATACATCAGCAGCGTTGGATCGGTCGGCGAGAACTGCAGATGATCGATCCAGTCCGTGCTCGCGAAGATGGGCTTGATGCGGCCGGTTTTCAGATCAACGGTGAACACGATCATCGGCAGCCGTGCGGCCAGACGCCGGGCCATTTTCTGCTCCTTGTTCAATGGCTCGGCGATCCAGTTCGCAGGCGTGGCCTGGCCGGCCTGACGGCCATTGAAATCTTCGCCATCTCCGACGATGTAACTGCCCACACCCAGGCTTTCGTCGGCATTGATCGAGAAGATGCCGGCGCGGGATGGCAACTCAGCGATCTTGCGCTGCTTGCCGGTGTCGATATCAGCCGCCCAGAGCGACGCATATCGGGGGTCGTCGGACGAGCCCTTGAAGTAATAGACCGTAGGTGTCTTGCGTCCAACGACCACCGCGCCGGGGCCGCCGCCCACCGGCCCCTTGACGAGGGGCCGGGACGCGAAGGTCGCGAGGTCGATTACGCCGATACCGTGATCGGCAGTGGTATAGACCATCTGCTTGCCATCCGGCGTAAAAGCGTTGATGTTGAAGTAGAGGCTGGCCGATCCGGGCTCGTCGGTCAGTCGAATGACGCGGTGGCCGGTATCGGGATCAATCCAGCTACGCGGCACTGGTTGTTCGCCTGCCGCGGCGATCGTAGAGAAAGTGAGCAGGGCGAGGCCTGGAATGAATCGGCGTAGGCGCGACGAGATGGTCATGATGGGTTACCGGAGGGTCGAATAAACCTCGCGGCTGGCGCGAGGCAGACGACCTTGATGTGCAATGGCAAGCCCAAAGCGTCAGTAACACGATCCGGTGGCCATCGCGAAGGTATTGCGGGTCGCCCGTTAGACGTTACAGCGGATCTCCCGCGCATCGTGTACGGTCGTTGTGCAGGGGGACGGTGCACGCTCAGGGCGATTTGCTCATCCCGCATCCACTCGACGCGCGGCACCACGTTACCGCCTCACGCTCGAACTCTCCCAACGCGTCGCGCATCGGCGTGCGGCTCACATTCGACCGCCTGGCGACCTGATCGTCCGAAGGCACGAGTTCGCTGCTGGGCGGCCCACGCTAGCAAAATGCATGAGATCGATAGCGCATTTTGTTCGTTAGCGATTCGGCAAAGACCGCCTACGATACCCGCTTGAGTGTTTCAAGCAACTGTCGTGAGCAGCTCACCAATGCCGTCGTCGATAATCCACGAAGACCCACAAGCAGATCCCACCGAAGCCGACAGCCGTGCGGCAGTCTCGCGCGGCGACGATGCTTACGCGCGAATCCGCCGCGATATCCTGTCGTGCCGCTTCATGCCGGGCTCGACCGTCAGCGAGAGCCAGTTGATGGAAACCTATGCGATCGGCAAGAACAGTTGCCGCATTGCGCTGGTGCGTCTGGTGCAGGAGGGGTTCGTCCGCTCGATTCCGCGTCAGGGCTATCGGCTCGCGCCGGTCACGCTGCGCGACGTCGAAGAGGTGTTCGCGCTGCGGGTGCAACTTGAACCGCTGGCGGCGCGGCTCGCATGCGGGCATGTCGACATCGCGCTGCTGCGCCGTCTTGAAGCCGCCTGCCGGGTGCCGTACCCGGAGCGCGCGCTCTCCGACCAGATCGATGTATTCCTCGACGCCAATCGCGACTTCCACCTCGCCATCGCGGCCGCGAGCGGCAACGAGCGGCTGCACCGCGCGCTAGCGGGTCTGATGGACGAAATGTCCCGGCTCGTCGCGCTCGGCTTCGGCGTGCAGGGCACCAAGCCCGAGATCAAGCACGACCATAACGCGATGATCGACGCGTTCGAGGCCGGCGACGGCCGTCGCGCCGAAACGATTGCGCGCCGGCATATCGAGACCTTCCAGGCGATGACGATGGAGAAAGTCTACGCGAGCCTCTCGAGCGCGGGCGCCTCCCTGCCGGTCTTAAGCGTGGCGGAGTTGCGCCGATGAGTTCGCAGGCCATTTCGTTGCGCGGCGTGAGCAAGCATTACGGCGCGCTGCCGGTGTTGCAGCAGATCGCGTTCGACGTCGCGCAAGGCGAGACCGTTGCCTTGCTCGGCACCTCCGGTTGCGGCAAGAGCACGCTGCTGAACATCGTCGCCGGTCTCGTCGAGCCGGACGCGGGTGAACTGTGGATTGAAGGCCGGCTAGCGGAAGGTACGCGGGAGCGCCACGCGCTCGCTTACATGTTTCAGGAGGACCGGCTGCTGCCGTGGCGCACGGCGCATGCGAACGCGGCGTTCGGTATCGAGGCGCAACAGCCGCCGGTGCCGACGCGCGAACGCCACGCGCGCGCCGCTGCCGCACTCGAACTGGTGGGCCTCGGCGCGTTCGGCGACGCGCATCCGCATCAACTGTCCGGCGGCATGCGCAGCCGCGTCGCGCTGGCCCGCAGTCTGGTCACCGAGCCGCGCATCCTGCTGATGGACGAACCCTTTTCGAAACTCGATCCGCAGACGCGCGAGCAGATGCACCACGAATTGCTGCGTATCCGCGAACTGCACCGGATGACCGTGCTGTTCGTCACGCATGACGTGGAAGAGGCGGTCGTGCTGGCGGACCGCGTGGTCGTACTCGCGCCGCGGCCGGGCCGTGTGCGCGACATCGTCGGCGTGGATCTGCCGCGGCCGCGCGTCGTCACCGATCCCGCCGTCGCCGAGGCGATCCGCCAACTCCGTCTGCTGATCTGAGCCATGTCCACTGCGCCGTCTGGTTTGTCGTCCCGTTCATTTGCCGGACTCGTTGCCCAGCGCGCCGTGCTGGTTGCGCTGCTCGTCGCCGCCTGGTGGCTGGCATCGGTGCGTATGCCGCAATTCGTGCTGCCTGGCCCCGCGAAAGTCGGGGCCGCGTTCATCGCGCTGGTACATAGCGAGACCTTCTTCGACGATCTCGGCATCACGCTGTACCGGGTGCTCGCGGGGTTTGTGCTGGCCGCGATCGTCGGTGCGCCGCTTGGCATCGTGCTGGGTTCGAGTCCGCGCGCGGCGCGTTTTTTCGAGCCGTTGCTGTCGATCGTGAATACGGTTTCGTCGGCGATCTGGGCGGTGTTTGCGATTATCTGGTTCGGCATCTCCAACGCGACGACGATCTTCGTCGTGTTCATGACCGCGATGCCGCTGATCCTGACCAACGTCTGGCAAGGCGCGCTGACGGTGGATCGTCAGCATGTCGAACTGGCGCGCAGTTTCCGGATGACCTCCTCGCAGATCATGCGCAAGATTTTTCTGCCGACGATCCTGCCGCATTTCTTCGCCGGCGCGCGGCTCGCGTTCGGCTTCGGCTGGCGCGTGTCGCTGGTCGCGGAGACGATCGGCTCGTCGAACGGCATCGGCTACCGCTTGCGTCAGGCGGCGGACCTCGTGCAGACCGACCAGGTGTTCGCGTGGACCGTGACGCTCGTCGCGCTGATGCTCGCACTCGAATCCGGGGTGCTCAAACCGCTCGAACGGCGGCTCTTCCGCTGGAAAAAAACAGCTTAACCATAACGGGGCATAGACCATGAAGCGTATTCCTTTGCTGAAACACGCGGTATTGTCCGCGGCGCTCGCAGTGGGCGCCGTACTCGGGCTCGCGCAGACTGCACAGACCGCGCAGGCGGAGCCAATCCGCGTCGGCTACTGGACGAGCGGCGTGAGCCTCGGCTTCGGCGCGGTGCTCGAAGCGCAGAAATTCCTCCAGCAACGCGGCCTCGACGTCCAGTTCGTGCGCTTTGCCGACGTGAACGCGCCGAACCGCGCGCTCGCCGCGAATGCGATCGACTTCGCGTTCGCCGCGCCGGCCGCGGCGGTCTTCAGCACGGCGGCCGAAGGCGTGCCGCTGAAGATCGTGCTGGCCACGCAACCCGCCGACGTCGATTTCGTCGTGCCGGACGATTCGCCGATCAGGACGCTCGCGGAGCTACGCGGCAAGAAGGTCGGGATGTCGCCAGCGGGCAGTTCGGTCGCGGCCATCGCGACCGCGGTGCTGCAAGGCAACGACGGCATCAGAAGCGGCGACTTCTCGCTCGTGCCGGGCAACGAAAGCCGCCTCGCGCAATTCCTCGTGCAGAAGCAGGTGGACGCGGCCGCGCTGCGCTCGGTAACGATCGCGCAACTGCAGGAGCTGAAAGTGCGCCGGCTCGGCAGCTTCGGCGATCAGTGGAAGAAGCTGACGAAGTCCGACGCGACGCCGTATATCGGCGTGAGCGCGATCCGCGCCGACTATCTGGACAAGCATCCGCAAGACGTTGCGAAACTGATCGCGGGCTTGCGCAGCGCCTTGCAGTGGGGCGCTACGCACAAGAGCGAAGTGGCGGCGATCCTGCAAAAGAGCGCCAATCTGCCGGCCAACGACGCGCAAGCCTACGCCGCGCGCTGGTCGGACATCAATCGCGTGACCTTCGAGCCGATCGATCTCGACACGCTGAAACGCGAGCATCGGATTTTCGTCGACGGCGGTGTGATCAAGGGCGAGTTGCCCGACGATCTGTTCGTCACCGGCCCGTACATCGCATCGAAATCGATTCAATAACTATTCAGTAGAACCCATTGGAGCAGATCATGGCATCACCCATCCCTTCGACGATGAAAGCGCTCGTGCTGAACGAGCACGGCGATCTCGACCAACTGCGCGTCGTCACCGATAAGGCCGTGCCGGGCGCGGCGGCCGGCGGCGTCGTGATTCGCGTGCGGGCCTCCTCGTTCAACTATCACGACGTGTTCACCGTCAAGGGCATGCCGGGCATCAAGGTGCCGCTGCCGGTCGTGATCGGCCTCGATATGGCCGGCGAGATCGTCCAGGTGGGCGCGGGCGTGGACGGCTGGAAGGCCGGCGATCGCGTGCTCGTGAATCCGCTGAACCGCGAAAAAGGACTGATGGGCGAAATGCTCGACGGCGGGATGGCGCAGTACTGCGCGGTGTCGGCCGAACAACTGATCGCGTTGCCCGACGCAGTCAGCTTCGACGACGCATGCGCGTTGCCGGTCGCTTACGGCACCGCGCACCGGATGCTGATCACGCACAACACGGTCAAGGCCGGCGACCGTGTGCTGATTCTCGGCGCGAGCGGCGGCGTGGGCACGGCATCGCTGCTGCTCGCGAAGCAACTCGGCGCGGAAGTGATCGCGTGCGCCGGCAGCGACGAGAAAACCGCGCAACTCAAGGCGCTGGGTGCGGACCATGTCGTCAACTACAAGACTACCGATTTCTCGAAGTGGGCGATCGGCCAGTACGGCAAGCCGCAGCGCCGCAGCAATGAAGGCGGTGTCGACGTGGTGGTGAATTTCACCGGCGGCGACACGTGGGTGCCGTCGCTGAAATGCCTGAAACGCGGCGGCACGCTGCTGGTGTGCGGAGCAACCGCGGGCCACGCGCCCGCCGAGGATTTGCGCTACATCTGGAGCTTCGAGCTGAAGGTGCTCGGCTCGAACAGCTTCTACGACGACAACCTGCGCGCGTTGCTCGGCCAGATCGCCAGGGGCGAACTCAAGCCGCGGATCGATCGCGTGCTGCCGCTCGAAGAAGCCGCCGAAGGCCTGCGCCTGATTCGCGACCGCGAAGTGCTGGGCAAGGTCGTAGTCAATCCCTGAACACTGTCCGAATCAGAAGGAAGCAACATGAACGAAACGACATTGCCGGCGCCGCACGAGATCGAGGCGCGACTGCGTCGCGCGCCTTTTCATGAATGGCTGGGCCTGAAGGTGATCGCGGTAGCCGATGGCGAGATTGAACTGAGCGCGACCTGGCGCGAAGAGTGGGTCGTGAATCCGGACAAGCGCTACACGCACGGCGGTATTCTTGCTGCGCTCGTCGACCTCGCGGCGGACTGGGCGCTGGTGTCGACGACCGGCCGCGGCGTGCCGACGATCGATCTGCGCGTCGACTATCACCGCGCGGCGCTGCCAGGCGACTTGCGCGTGAAGGGCAAGGTCATCAAATTCGGCTCGCAGGTGTCGACGGCCGAGGCCCATGTGTACGACCTCGACGGCAAGCTCGTCGCGAGCGGCCGCGGCGTGTATTCAACCGCGGCAACCGCGGCAACCGCGGCAAGCACGGCGAGCGCGACGCCGCAGTCCGCGAAAAGCTGATGCTGAAGCTCGATCATCTCGTCATCAACACGCGCTTCGATACCGACGCGGCTCAGGGTTTGTTCGAGCAGCTCGGTTTCACGCTGGCGCCGCGCGGCTATCACACGCTCGGCTCGCTGAATCACGCGATCGTGTTCGGCGACCCCGACGACCACTACCTGGAACTGATCGGCCTGCCGGCGGACGGCAAGACGATTCGCGAGGAAATCGCGTCGAGCGCACTGGGCGCGGACGGTCTGGTGTTTCGTATCGACGACCCCGACGCGACCTTCGCCGCGTTGCGCGATGCCGGTCTCGAAGCCACGCCGCCGCAGACTTTCTCGCGCCCGGTGCCGCCGCTCGGCGACGCGCGCTTCACGACGGTTCGGCTCGCGCCGGATCAGTTGCCCGGCGGCCGCGTGTACTTCTGCCAGCATCTGACACCCGAGCTGGTGTTTCGCGACGAATGGCGCGCGCATCCGAACGGCGCGTATGCGCTCGAGCGCCTGCATCTGATCGGTGCGCCGGCGGACGCGTATGCGCGGTTGGGCGCGCTCGCACCGGGCTTCGAATTGGCGTTCCACACCCGTGGCGAATTCGACGCGCACTTCGCTCCGCTCGCGGAGCATGTGGTCGAGCGCACGCCGCGCTATGCGGCGATCACGGTTCGCACGCCGCAATGGCGCGAGATCGGCGAGCGGGCAACCGCGGCCGGCTTGCCGACGGTGACGCAACCAGACCGCACGCTGGTGGCGCTGCCGCGCTTCGATACGCTGCTGGAATTCGTTCGATGACTTTTCCGCTCAATCTCGGCGCGTTGATCGATCGCGATCAGGACCCGCACGCGCTCGCGCTGATCGACCTGGAGGAAGGGCAGCCGGCGCTTCGCTACAGCTTCGGCGAACTCGATGCGATGGCCGACGCCGTCGCGCGCGGTCTCAGTGCGACGGTTTCGCGCGGCGAGCGCATTGCGGTGCTGGCCGCGAATTCCGCGCAATACATCGCGACCGTGCTCGGCGTCATGCGGGCGGGGCTGGTCGCCGTACCGGTGAATTTCAAGTTTCCCCGCGCCCTGATCGCGGACGTGATCGCCGATAGCGGCGCGCGCGTCGTGTTCTGCGATCCGCCGCGCGCGGCGGACGTGCCGCCCGGACTGCCACGCGTGGTATTCGACTACCCGCAGCAGACACCGTTGCCCGACGACGCCGTCACGTTCTCCGCATTCACCGGCTACCGCAACACAGAGCCACATACGCCGTTCGACGCCCACGTCCCAGCAACGGACGAAGCCGCACTGATTCTGTATACGTCGGGTTCGACCGGTCGTCCGAAGGGCGTGGTGTTGTCGCATCGAAGCCAGCTGTGGGTCGTGCAGACGCGGCTCGCCGCGCAATCGCTGCACGACGAGCGCCTGCTGATCGCCGCGCCGCTGTTCCACATGAATGCGCTGGCGCTCGCGTTTCTGGCGCTGGCCGCGCGCGCGAGCACCGTGTTGTTGCCGCAGTTCAACGCGCGTCGATACATCCAGGCGATCGATGCGTGGCGCTGCACGTGGCTCACGTCCGTACCGCCGATGATCGCGATGATGCTGCAGGAGCGCGGGTTGCTCGCGCAGACCGATCTGTCGTCGGTGCGCTATGTGCGGATGGGCTCGGCGCCGGTCAGCGACGCGTTGCTGGAACAGATCCATGCGTTGCTGCCCAACGCGAGCGTCATCAATGCCTATGGGACGACCGAAGGCGGTCCGGTGGTGTTCGGCCCGCATCCGGGCGGTTTGCCGACGCCGCCGCGCGCGGTGGGCTTTGCGCATCCGCTGGTCGATCTGCGGCTCGCCGACGAACAGGGTGTGCCGGTCGGCGAGGAGGGCGAGTTGCAGATCCGCAGCCCCGGCCTGATGAACGGCTATCACAACCGCCCGGAACTCGCGCGGCCGTTCACGCCGGACGGCTTCTACCGAACCGGTGACGTGTTTCAACGCGACGCCGACGGCTTCTACACTTTCGTCGGCCGGCGCGACGATATGTTCGTGTCGGGCGGCGAGAACATTTTTCCCGGCGAAGTCGAGGCCGTGCTCGAACGTCATCCGTCGATCCAGCAAGCTTGCGTCGTGCCTGTCGCCGACGACATCAAAGGGACCAAACCCGTCGCGTTCGTCGTGCTGAAACCGGGTGCGTCGCTTGCCGCTGAAGACGTCAAGCGCTTTGCGCTCGAGCACGCGCCTGCGTATCAACATCCGCGTCACGTGTGGCTGGTCGACACGATTCCGCTCGCGTCGACCAACAAGGTCGATCGGACCACGCTCAAACGCGTCGCGGCGCAACGTGTTGCCGCCGATCCATCCGTCAGCAGGAGTCCATAAAAAAATGAAACCACGCATGAGAACACTTCACGCTACGCTGCTTAAGCTCGTTTGCAGTTCGTTCCTTCTTCTCGACGCCGTCAGCGCGCACGCGCTCGACGAGGTCACGGTCGGTCTCGCGATTCCGCCGGCCGTGCACGACGGCGCGCCGTACGCTGCCGCCGGCAAACTCGGGCTCTTTAGGGAAGAAGGGCTCGACGTGAAGCTGATCGTGTTCCAGGGCGCGGGCGCGCTGATTCCGCAAGTGGCGAGCAAGCGCATCACATTCGGCTATCCGACCGCGGAGCCGGTGCTGTCGAGCTATCTGAACGGCGGCACGCCGCTACCCGTGCGCTATTTCTACAACGGCGTGCCGGCCAACACGATGGAGTTCGCGGTGCTCGCGTCGTCGCCGGTGAAAACGATCGGTGATCTGAAGGGTAAGAAGATCGGCGTGGGCGCGCTGAGCTGGGGCACGATTCCGGGTGGCCGCGCGGCGTTGCGCGAAGCCGGCCTCAAACCCGGCGACAACGTCGACTACGTAGCGGTCGGCGCGCTGGGCGCGGGTTTTCATGCGCTGAAAACCGGTGCTGTCGATGCGCTCAATTTCAACAGCAGTTGGGACGACATGCTCGAACTGTCGGGTACGCCGATCCGGCGCATCCGCTACCCGGCCGTGTTCGACGAAACCGCGGGCAACGGTTTTATCGCGCATCGCGATACCTTCACCGAGCATCCGGATCTGATCGCACGCTTCGGCCGCGCTTACACCAAGGCGCAGGTCGTCTGCCAGGCGAATCCGGCGTTCTGCGTGAAGGCGTTCTGGGCCGAACATCCGGAATCGAAACCACAAGGCGACGACGCAAAGAACCTGCAGCAAGCGGTCGAACTGCTCAAGCGCCGGCTCGACCGCGTGCTGCTGGGCGCCGACGGCAAACCGCGCCAGCCCGGCGCCTACAACCTGCCGGCCGTGCGGGCGAATCTGGCGGAAATGCAGAAGGTCGGCGAATTCCCGAAGGGCGACGTGCCCGTCGAGCAGATTTTCTCGAACCAGTTCGTCGCCGACTTCAGCCGCTTCGACGCGGCCGCGCTGCGCGAACGTGCGAGGCAGCAATGAGCGCGCGCATCGAGGTGACGCCGCGCGTCGCGCTGATCGATGTGGCGCGCGCGATCGTGCTGTCCGGTTTTGCGCCGCGCGCCGAAGTCGACGTGACCGCGCGGCAGCGGCAGCACGACGGCAGCGAATGGGAGAGCGTCAACCGTTTCGTCGCGGACGAGCGCGGCTCCGTCGATCTGCGGACCGCCGCGCCGGTGTCCGGCGACTACGCGGGAAGCGGCGCGCAAGCGCTGGGCATCGTCTGGTCGATGCGCTGCGTGAAGGAGGCGCCCGGCGTCGACGGCATCGCGCCGTTGCACGTCGATATCGAAGCACGCGGCGAAGCACGCGAGGTGCGCGACGGGCCCGATGCGATCGCGCGGGCGTCGTTCATGCAGCAGATCGTGGCAGAGGGCGTGACGCGTCGCGAGATCCGCGAACACGGCGTGGTGGGCACGCTGTTCGTGCCCGCGACGCCCGGTCCGCATCCGGCCGTCGTCGTGCTCAACGGGTCCGGTGGCGGGATCAACGAGCCGCGCGCCGCGTTGTATGCGGCGCACGGGATCACGGCGCTGGCGCTTGGCTATTTCAAGGCGCCGGGACTGCCGCCGGCCATTTCCCGCACGCCGCTCGAATACTTCGCGCAGGCGCTCGACTGGTTGCGGCAGACCGTTCGGCCGCGCAACGGCTTCGTGGCGGTCGCCGGCCAGTCGCGCGGCGGCGAACTCGCGCTGCTGCTCGGCGCGACGTATCCGGAGCGGGTATCGGCGGTGATCGGCTACGTACCGAGCGCGGTGCTGCACGGCACGCTGCGCGCGGGCGCCGTCGGCGAGGCGCCGGACGCGGTCGCCTGGACACTCGGCGGCAACGCGCTGCCGCACGTGTGGGACGACAACCGTCGTGCGGACTGGAGCGCGTTCCGGCATCCACCGGCGCCCGGCGAGCCGATCCGCCAGGCGCCGGCGTTCGTGTCCGCACTCGACGACGCCGACGCGGTGGCCCGCTCGCGGATCGCGGTCGAGCGCATTGCCGCGCCGATCCTGCTGATCTCGGGCACCGACGACGGCTTCTGGCCGTCGACCCGTTACGCCGACATGATCGTCGACGACCTGACACGGCGCGGCTTCGCGCATCCGGTCGAGCATTTGCGCTATGAGGGCGCCGGCCACTCGATCCTGTTCCCGCACGTGCCGACCACGTTGGTCGCGCGCCCGCATCCGGTGGCCGGCGTGCGGATCACAGCGGGCGGCATGGCGGCGGCCAATGCGCACGCAAACGAAGCGTCGTGGCCGCGCGTGCTCGAATTCGTCAAAGCGGCGAGCGGCGCGGCATGAGTTCGATCGCTGCGTTTGCCGCCGAACGGATCTCGGTGCGCTATCAAACCCGCAGCGGCGCGATCGACGCGCTGCGCGACATCGACCTGCGCATCGCGGACGGCGAGTTCGTGGCCGTGCTCGGACCGTCCGGCTGCGGAAAATCGACGCTGCTGAAAGTCGCGGCCGGCCTGATCGCGCCGACGGGCGGCAGCGCGACGATTGGCGGCAAGCGGCTCGACCGGCCTGGCCGCGACGTCGGTGTCGCGTTCCAGAAGCCGAACCTGCTGCCGTGGAAAACCGTGCTCGACAACGTGCTTTTGCCGGCGCGCACGCTACGGCTTGCCTTAGGCCCGGCGACGCAGCGCGCGCGGGACTTGCTGGAACTGGTCGGCCTTGCCGCATTCGCGAACAACTATCCGGCAGAACTTTCCGGCGGCATGCAGCAACGCGTCGGGCTCGCGCGGATGCTGCTGCACGATCCCGGGTTGCTGCTGATGGACGAACCGTTCGCCGCGCTCGATGCGATGACCCGCGAGGCGCTGACGCTCGAACTGCAACGCATCTGGATGGCTCAGCGCAAGTCGGTGCTGTTCATCACGCACAGCATTCCGGAAGCGGTGTTTCTGGCCGACCGCGTGGTGGTGATGTCGGCGCGGCCGGGTCGTATCGTCGACGATTTCGCGGTGCCGCTCGAGCGTCCGCGCACTGCCGACACGATGGCGAGCGCCGCGTTCGTCGATGCCTGCCGTTATCTGAGAGGACATTTCCAATGACCGCCCGACGCGTGTTACCCGCGGTGCCGGCCTTCGTTTATCCGCTCGTCAGTCTGCTCGTGGTGATTGCCGTCTGGCAGGCCGCGGTGCGGCTGTTCGCGATTCCCGATTACATCCTGCCGGCACCGCAGCAGGTATTCGACGCGCTGGCGAGCGGTTTCGCGGACGGCACACTGTGGCCGCACATCGGCGCGACCCTGGTCGAAACGCTGGCCGGCTATGCGATCGGCTCCGCGCTCGCGGTGCTGCTGGGCGCGTTGCTGGCCGAGTCGCGGATGTTCGAGCGCTTCGTGTTTCCGCTTCTCGCCGGCCTGCAGGCGATGCCGAAAGTCGCGCTCGGGCCGATCATCCTCGTGTGGTGCGGTTACGGCAGCGCGTCGAAAATCGTGCTCGTGGTGCTGGTATGTTTTTTCCCGCTGTTCATCAATACGGTCAACGGACTGCGGCGCGCCGACCCGGATCTGCTCGACGCGTGCCGCGCATTTTCCGCGTCGCGGGCGTTTCTGTTCCTGCATGTGAAGCTGCCCTCGGCCGCCTCCGAGATTTTCAGCGGCTTGCAGATCGGCATTTCGCTCGCGCTTATCGGTGCGGTGGTCGGCGAGTTTTTGTCGTCGCAGCGTGGGCTCGGTTATCTGATCAGTTCGTCGTCGGTGAACATGAGTGTCTCGACGATGTTCGCGGGCGTCGTGCTGCTTGCGGTGATCGGCGTGAGCGGCGCGCAGACCGTGCGCGTTGTGCAACGCCGCGTGGTGTTCTGGGAGCAACGAACCACGCGGACCGTCGCCGAGGCGGACGGCGGCTGAGACTCAGCAAAGCGGGTGCATGCGCAGCCACAGGGCGTTCGCTAACGAGCGACGTGAAGACGCCTGATGAGTACCACCGCGGTCATCGAGCTATCGAAACAGGAGCCGTCTCTGCTGACTGCGCTATCCGACGCTTTGACGCCTGCCCGGCCGATCGCGATGCCGGCATTGATTAAGTAGACGTCCGAAACGGCAAGTTCGCGGCGAATCGCAAACTTGCCTGCGATCAAATGCAGGGCTTCCTGTTGAACCGGCCGTTGCGTGCCGCCGATCTTCTCGCGTTCCTGCGCGCCGGTGCTGACCGGATCGTCGCTACGGGGAGCGCCTGCCCCATGCCTGCAGGATGAGTGGAAACCCGGTGCCTCGCATGGTTCGACGCCTGGAGTGTCATCGACTGCGCGATGCTTTGAACCGCCTCGCTATACTGCGCCGATGACCGTTCCAGGTCCCGAAGCTGGCGTTCATACGGCATTGGTGTGAGCGGCAGAAGTGGCTGGGCTACGGTCGTCTGCGCGACGCGCGGGTCGTGGGTTCAGGCACACGGCGGCATCATGCAGAGATCGGCCATGAAGAGTCTTTCGCGCCGTTGGATGTGCGGACGCTCAATCGTCTCAATCTCACGGCGAAGCCGCCCTGTGCCCGACGGCAATTGACGCGGTTCGGGCCGTCGGCATCGTTATCGTGCATTCCGGCGCGAGGCATTCGAATGTGAACCGATCTTCCATTTCCCCCGGCGTCAGAGAGTGTCGCGCCGGGGTGCACGCGCAGATGTAACCCGTGAGCCGGACACGCGGGAGCGCAGAAAATGGCTGCTGATTCCGAACTGAGCCGTCGCTCGTCGGACTTTGTCCGGGCCAAGATGGGAGAGCAGCCGGTGAAGTGGCCGACAGTACCTTTACCAAACCACCGCATGTTCCATGGTGAAGCCCGGCGAGACGCAACGCCCCGCCAACCACGCTTTTCGCCCGACTCCTATGATCTGGTCTACCGCGCGGCAAACAAGCGCCAACGGCCGGAGAAGGTTCGATGCCACACCGATCCGGCAAATGTCGCGGAGGAGAATAGAGCGACGGATGTCTTCAACAACGTTGCCGGCCGAAAAATCGCCTAAAGGACGCTATCGGCCATACATCTGTGGTCGCCCGGCTGCGCGACCTGGAAGCCAAAGGCGAACGACCCCATGCGAGGTTCACCGGATCCAGACGGACGTGGTGTCGAGAGCATATACCCATGCTCAAACGGTAAGGCGCTGCCGCAACTCCCGGCGACCGCCACGCGCTTTCTCAAGGAGGCTTGCGGCGTTGACGGCTAACGTTTGTGAGTGTGAAGCATGTGCTGCGACGACACGCTCGAGAGGTCGGATATCGATGAACTCGTCATCGCTCCGATCCAACGTTTGGCTGCGCAGTTCCATAACTAGAAGATCGGGAGAAGATGCAAAGATGAACCCTTTCGATACGGCAATCCAGGCTTTTCTGACGCACACTGCGATGACTTGCGGTGTATTGAACCACCCGATAAGAGTCATCGCGGACCTCTACACATTCAAAGGCCTGGTGCTCGTACCCGTATTGTGGTGGATATGGTTCAAACCCAGCCAGCGGGGCGAATGGGAGCGTGAAATGGTTGTCGCGACGATCGCGAGCGGTCTTCTCGCACTCGCGGTGTTCAGGCTTATCGCCCGATATTTGCCATTCCGGATGCGGCCCATGTTCAATCCCGACCTGCACTTCAATTTTCCGTCAGGTGGCCTCGATCCGGCCGTACTTCCCGCGTGGAGTTCGTTTCCGAGTGACCACGCGATGTTGTGGATTTCGGTTGCGATGGGAATTTTCCTGGTTCGACGCGGCGTCGGCGTGCTCGCACTTTTATACACCGCGATCGTCATATTACTGCCGCGCGTTTATCTCGGCTGGCACTATCCGACCGACATACTCGCGGGGGCGGCGATTGGGGTGATCATCACCTGGTGCATGACTCGGGACCCCATTAGGACCCGCTTTTCAGCTCCGATCCTCGGATGGATGCAAAGATTCCCCGGGCCTTTCTATGCCGTGATGTTTGCTTTGTGTTTTGAACTGGTGACCCAGTTCAACGAGCTACTGGTTCTCGGCCGGTCCCTGGTGCAAGGCTGACGGTCGCGCGATCGAGCAGTGCCAATTCGACGCGCAACGCGTCATGACGATGTTCCGGAAGGCTCTGAACGAGATTCTCAATGGCCGCGGGCAGACGTCGCGCGATCTAAACGCTGCCCGCGCCGTACTGTCGTATCTCGCGAAAACTGATATGCACGAAGTCTTCCCAATTGGGCGTCCGCAAGATCATGCGCACCTGCCCCGACTTATCCACCATCTCTTCGATGTGCGGAGACCGTTTGCCCACCACGCGCAATAGTCGGTGCAAACTGGTCGATGGCAAGCACGGCCGTCGTCGGATCGTTGATCGCCGCCGACAGCGCTTTCAGCGCAATATCGACCAGGATGCGAAACGCGAACATAGGGTCCTGCTCGATGCTGCGTTCCGTCCCGAAAGCGACCAGGGTGCGGAGCCTCCTTTCATCGATTGCGCCACAATTCCGTACAGATAGAACAGGGGTTCGTCCACCGCGACGAAATCACCCACTTGCGGTACGAATTCAATGATTGAGTCAGTGCGCCGCGCCTTGGCCACCAGCCATTCCAGATTCACCGCCAGAACGATGCGAGATTTGCCGCGATGATGAACAATCCGATCCGGTACGCCTCTGTCCTCCTCGCGTCCGGCGGGGTAAGAAGCATTCGAAAATCTCTTGCAATGCTGAGGATGCCGGATCATCAATCCCCATAGCTACGATGCATCCGACTCCGGCGAAAGGGACGGCGGCACAAGCCGTGCGAGCGCCGCCGCGCAAGCGGGAAAAAGTGTAATGGGGCAGAATTGGATGGTGAGCACCTTCAAACGCGCGTGAGAGGAAGCGGTGCCAGACTTCGGTCATCAGGGCTTTCCGTTACCGAGGCAACTTTGCTGTAGAGGAATCAATGAAGAAAGGAAAGACAAAACTCACCCGCCATGATGCTGAGCGCCTTTTCGAGGGGCTGCCCGTCAGTAAGACGACAGGATCGAACCGGCCGGAGAACCCATTCGAAGCAGGGGTGTTCGACGTGGTCGAGCGCGTCGACGACGAAACCAAACTCTGGAAAGACAGCCTCATTACTCTTCCGATGTCGATCGAGTTGCCGACCGGCTACGAGTCGGTCTCGCGCCTGCGCGAGGCGATGGCGCGGGCCTGGCGCGTGAAGTGGGTGAGGGAGGGCAAAAACGAGGTTGTCGCGGAGTTTCCGGAAGGGTGGACCGCCGTTCGCCCCGAGACCGGCCCCATAGAGTTGCGAGATCCGTCCGGCGTGGTCCGTGCCTTATACGGGTGGGCCACGGATGCGGAACTCAGGATTCTTCCACGGTACGTTGTTGAGTCGCAGGCGAACAGATCGAGCGGACTGGGCAGCTTGCTTGTCCGTGATCGCGGGACCGGTCAAATTCTCGAGAGGTCGTCAACATGGTCGGCTCGAACCGGTACCAACCATCCAGATTGGACCAGGCTGTCGGCGTGGCTCAGCTCACGCTATCCACAACACCACGACCCGCTGAGGTACTGGGAAGATTGCGAGGAAAACACACAAAACTGAGTAGCGGTGCAAAGTAGCTACCGACGGGCAACGAGACAGAGCGCGGCGATATCGTCGCGAGTCCCCTTAGTCGGTCCACCCTATCGCTACGTTCGGACAGGGCGTTTGCTCCGATGGCATCGTGCATGCATGGCATGCGCCGGTAAATCCAGACGATCCGGCGATCGTCGAGTTGGCCGACTCGTCGGGAACGCATCTACACGGTACTCGAAAAAATATAAATCGCGACAGCGTCACCAGATGCGTTCACACTGGGCGACATGGCCGTTGCTTTCGCGACGGGCAAAACCGGGGAACCATATTGGCGAAGAGCACGATGCGCGGTAATCGCGAAGTTAAAAAGCCCAAACAACCCAAAAAGGTAGTGTCTCCTGCGGTAGGCGTGTCCCCAGCGCTTGCCTCGAAGACCACCGCAGGCAGCGCACCGGCCAGGAAGAAATAGCAGGCGCCTGGGACACGGATCCGTGTCCTTTCTGCTCCATCGTTTCCGTATGTTCAGCCGCAAGCTGCGTCGACGGGGCTGTGCATACGTGCTCCCGCCCGTCGCCGATTGCGGCACCGGTCACATCGAAGCTTATCTGCCAAATTTAGTGTGCCCCTCGACGGCAGCTACCGTTTTGCGCGGGGGCGAGTCATTGCCGACCGCTTCCGCAGAAGCCGCATAGCTGCTTGGTTGTCCTGACGGTTCCTCGCGTGTCCGCCCACACCGTGAATCAAGCCACATCCCGCAGGCGTGCATGCAGGCGAAGGTGGGGTGTGGCCTCGCCGAAGGAAGATCCGATCATGTTCCAACTCGATGAGCCGTCGGTCGCTATTACGATGGCAAACCCGACGGCAAGCGCTGTGCGCGCCGCTAACATGACACGCCACCGCGACCGGTCCACCCGGCCGAACTCATCGGCGCCGCAGGAAGTGCGCCTGTGAAAACGATCCTCCGGTATGTCGCGAGACATCGTTCGCCGTCGGCGCCGTGGACCGACACCGCGCCGGTGCGCGAAGAGCTGTTCGGCGTCGAACGGCTCGAGCAACATGCGGAAAGCCTCGCTGCCGCGCAACCGGTCACGAAGACACCGCCTGCCGTTTTATCGCTGCACACGAGACTGAACGATAATGCCGCGGTCCTGCTCGCGGCCTACCGCGCGAGCGCCGAAGAACTGGAGCGCGGCCGGGGCGTGGTGCCCGCCGCGGAATGGCTGCTCGACAACTATCACCTCGTCGAGGAGCAGATCCGCGAGATTCGTGACGACTTGCCGCCCGGCTACTACCGTCAGTTGCCCAAGCTTGCCGCAGGTCCGTTCGCCGGGTATCCGCGCGTGTTCGGTATTGCGTGGGCGTTCGTTGCGCATACCGACAGCCACGTCGACCCGCAGATCCTGCGGCGTTTCATCAGCGCGTATCAACGGATTCAGCCGCTGACAATCGGCGAATTGTGGGCCGTGGCGATCACGTTGCGCATCGTGCTGATCGAGAACCTGCGACGCCTGACTGACCAGATTACTGCTGGCCGCAGCGCACGCGCTGACGCCGATGCACTCACCGACCGTCTGCTCGAATCGGGGAGTGCCCGTTCGGCGCTCGAAGCGGACATTTCCACGCGCTCCTCAGGCCTGTTGTCGGAGCTGTTCGCCGCACAGCTCGCAAAACGGCTGCGTGACCAGGATCCGCGCATCACGCCGGCACTTGGCTGGCTGGAAGAGCGGCTCAAGCTTCAGGGCGTCTCTGTCGATGAAGTCGTGCAACACGCACAGCAGCGGCAGGGCGCGTCGAACGTCACCGTGCGCAATGTGATCACCAGCATGCGGCTGATTTCCGACATCGACTGGACCGAACTGTTCGAGAGCGTGAGTCTTGTCGACGCGCGGTTGCGCGCGGACAGCGGCTTTCCGACGATGGATTTCCCGACGCGCAACTTGTATCGCAGCGCGATCGAGCAACTGGCGCGCGGCTCTTCTTTCACCGAACTCGAAGTCGCCGGACTAGCGCTGGAATCGGCCCGGGTGGCGGCGCTGGAAGCAGGCGATGGCGCACATGCGCAACGCGCCGGCGACCCCGGCTATCACCTGATCGCCGAGGGCCGGCGAGCACTGGAGCGGGCGATCGGATTCCGGGCGCCTGCGCGTCTGCGGATCACGCGCCTCAACGTCCGCCTCGGCATCCACGGCTATGTCGCCACAATCCTGACGCTCGCCCTGGCGTTACTCGCGCTCGCGTTGTGGGCACTATCCACACTAGCGCCGCCCGGTACCGAAGCCTGGGTACTCGCGCTGTTTGCCGTATGCGCATTCCTGCCTGTCACCGAGGTCACGACCGCGCTAATCAATCGCGCGGTGACATGGAGTTTCGGCGCAATCACGTTGCCCGCTCTCGAACTGACTGCCGGCGTGCCGTCGTCATTGCGCACACTGGTTGCCGTGCCGACGCTTCTGACGAGCGAAGCCGATCTGCGCGAGCAGGTCGAACGCCTCGAAGTGCATCACCTCGCGGGAGCCGGTGGCGACCTGTCCTTCGCGTTGCTCGCGGACGGGCTCGATGCGGATCAGGAAGTGCTGCCGGACGACGCACACCTGCTCGCCGTGGCCGCCGGCGCGATCGACGAGCTGAACCGCCGTTACGAGCCAGGCCCCGGCGGAAGCCGTTTCCTGCTGCTACATCGCCGCCGCGTGTTCAATGCGAGCGAGAACAAATGGATGGGCTGGGAACGCAAGCGCGGCAAGCTGCACGAACTCAACCGCCTGCTGCGCGGTGCGACGGATACGACCTTTGTGTCGATCGCCGGCCGTGCACCGCAGGTGCCGCCCGAGGCGCGCTACGTCATCACACTCGACGCCGATACGCGTCTGCCACGCGACGCCGCGCTGCGGCTGATCGGCAAGATGGCGCATCCGCTGAACCGGCCGACGTTTAGCGACGCCGATCAACGCGTGGTCAACGGATACGCGATCCTGCAACCGCGTGTCACGCCATCGCTGCCCGTCGGGCAGGAAGGGTCACTGCATCAGCGCGTCTTCTCCGGCCCCGGCGGGATGGACCCGTACGCGGCGGCGGTGTCCGATGTCTATCAGGACCTGTTCGGCGAAGGGTCGTATACCGGCAAGGGCATTTACGACGTCGATGCGTTTGAGGCGGCTTTGCGTGGACGCGTGCCCGAAAACGCGCTGCTCAGTCACGATCTGTTCGAAGGGATTTTTGCGCGCGCCGGACTCGCGTCGGATGTCGAGGTGGTCGAGGAAGTGCCGTCGCGTTACGACGTGATCGGCAAGCGCCAGCATCGCTGGACGCGTGGCGACTGGCAATTGCTGCCGTGGATCGTCGGCTATCGCGGCCGGGACCGACACGCGATGCCGTCGATCGGCCGCTTCAAGATGCTCGACAATTTGCGCCGCTCGCTGCTCGCTCCCTTCATGGTCGCCGCGCTCGGCCTATGCTGGCTGATGCCGATCCACGCCGGAATGGCAAGCTCGCTGCTGGTGCTAAGCGCGCTCGCGATTCCCGCATTCCTGCCGACGCTGTTCGCGATCCTGCCGCGCCGCAGCGGCATCCATCTGCGCAATCATCTGGACGTGCTGGCCGCCGATGTGCGGCTCGCAACCTTGCAAACAGTTCTGTCGACCGCGTTCCTCGCTGACCAGGCGTGGCGCATGGGCGATGCGATTCTCCGCACGCTGATACGGCTGTTCGTGACGCATCGCCGGCTGCTCGAATGGACCACCGCCGCCCAGTCGAAGGGCAGCCCCCGCCTCGACTTGCGCGGCTTTTATCGGCAGATGAAAGGCGGTGTCGCGCTCGGCCTTGTGCTGCCGGCTGGTGCGATCGCGTTCGCACCCTCGCACTGGCCGCTAGTGCTGCCGTTTGCGCTGTTATGGCTCGCCGCGCCGGCGCTCGCGCTGTGGTCGAGCCGGTCGCCGACCGTCGCGCGGCGTTTCGCGATGGCGGACGCGGACGCACGCGGCCTTCGCCTGATCGCGCGACACACGTGGCGTTTCTTCGAGACCTTCGTTACGCCGGCAGAGAACATGCTGCCGCCCGATAATTTCCAGGAAGATCCGAAGCCGGTCGTCGCGCACCGCACCTCGCCGACCAACCTCGGGCTCTATCTGCTGTCGGCGGTTGCTGCGCGGGATTTTGGCTGGGCGGGGACGACGGAGACCGTCGAACGGCTCGAAGCGGCGTTCGCTTCGATGCACAAGCTCACGCGTTTCAAGGGGCATTTCTATAACTGGTACGGGACGCTCGATCTCCAGGTGTTGGCACCGGCGTATGTTTCGTCGGTCGATAGCGGCAATCTGGCCGGTCATCTGATCGTTCTCGCCAACGCGTGCGAAGAGTGGCCGCATGAATTGCTCGCGCCGGCCGCGCGGTCCGGATTGATGGATAACCTGCGACTCGCGCGTGAAGCCATCGACACGCTGCCCGCCGCAGGCGGTGAACATGGCAGGCAACTGGTTGCGATCCTCGAAGAGATCAGCAAGCAGTTGCACGGTCCGCAGGCGTTCGAAGCGCTGTCGCCATCGCTCACGCGGCTGACCGAAAAGGCCGCGAAGGCAGCGCGTGAACTCGTGCCCGCCGGCGGCGGCGATAGTTCTGCCGACCTGATGTTCTGGATCGATGCGTTGAGTAAAAGCCTGGTCGAACATGCCCGCGACCGGCAACAACTCATCGCGGCACCAGAGTTTCTGCAGGCACGCCTGAAGTCGCTCGCCGATACGTCGCGGGCGATGGCGCTCGACATGAACTTCGCATTCCTGCTCGATCCGGAACGCAAGCTGCTGTCGATCGGCTATTCCCAATCCGACAACAGCCTGGACGTGAACTGCTATGACCTGCTGGCGTCCGAAGCGCGTCTCGCAAGCCTGTTCGCCATCGCGAAAGGCGACGTGACGACGCGCCACTGGTTCCGCCTCGGTCGCGCTGCAACGCCGGTCGGTGACGGCTCGGCGCTGATCTCGTGGTCGGGGTCGATGTTCGAATACCTGATGCCCTCGCTGGTGATGCGTGCACCGGTCGGCAGCCTGCTTGAGCAGACAAGCCGCCTGGTGGTGGAACGGCAAGCCGCGTATGGGCGTTCGCTTGGCATCCCGTGGGGCATTTCGGAATCGGCGTACAACGCACGCGACATCGAATTTACCTACCAGTATTCGAATTTCGGCGTGCCCGGCCTTGGCCTCAAGCGAGGGCTTTCGGAGAACCGGGTGATCGCACCGTATGCAACGGGGCTAGCCGCGATGGTCGACCCACTAGCCGCGCGAGAGAACTACGCACGACTCGCCGCGCTCGGCGCGCTGGGGCGCTATGGTTTCTACGAAGCACTCGATTTCACCCGCTCGCGGCTACCTGAGAACGAGGATGTTGCGATCGTGCGCAATTTCATGGCCCATCATCAGGGCATGACGATCGTGTCGATCGCGAACACGTTGCTCGACGCGCAGATGCGGGCACGTTTTCATCGCGAACCCATGATCCAGGCCAGCGAACTGTTGCTGCAGGAGCGTATGCCGCGCAATGTCGCCGTCGCGCATCCCCGTGCCGAAGAAGTGAAAACGTCAGCAACGGTCGCCGGCGTCGTGCCGCCGACCGTACGGCGCCTCACAGCGTCGGCCGTTGCCGGCGCGGCGCCCGTGACACACCTGCTGTCGAATGGACGCTACGCCGTCATGCTGACTGCGACCGGCGCCGGCTACAGCCGTTGGCGCGATCTCGCCGTGACGCGCTGGCGCGAAGACGCAACCCGCGACGATTGGGGTTCTTTCATCTTCCTGCGCGACACGCAGAGCGGCCACGTGTGGTCGGCGGGCGCAAAGCCGGCTGATAGCGCTGCCGATTACGAAGAGGTTGTGTTCGGCGAGGACCATGCTGAATTCATCCGCCGCGACGGCTCGTTGACAACGACGATGGACGTACTGGTTTCCGGTGAAGCAGACGGTGAAGTGCGCCGCGTCTCGTTGGCCAACAGTGGACGCCGCGCGCGCGAGATCGAACTGACATCCTATGCGGAAATCGTGCTCGCGACGCCGGCTGCCGACAACGCGCATCCCGCCTTCTCACGGATGTTTGTCCAGACCGAGCACCTTGCGGAGTTCGGCGCGCTGGTGGCCACGCGCCGTCTGCGTTCGCACGACGAAAGACAACTGTGGGCTGCGCATTTCGCGGTTGTCGACGGCGAGATCGTTGCCGAGCCGCAATACGAATCGGATCGCGCGCGCTTTCTGGGACGCGGGCGCAACGCCGGCACGGCGGCAGCGATCTTCGACGATCAGCCGCTGAGCAATACTGCCGGGACCGTACTCGATCCGGTCCTTGCGCTCAGATATCGCGTGCTGGTGCCGCCGGGCAAGGTCGCGCGCGTGACGTTCTGGACAGTAGTGGCCGAGTCGCGAGCGCTGTTGCTCGATCTGGTCGACAAACACCATGACCGCAACGCGTTCGACCGCGCCAAAACGCTAGCCTGGACGCAGGCTCAGGTGCAGTTGCGTCATCTCGATGTCGAAGCCGACGAGGCTGCGGATTTTCAACGCCTCGCCGCGCCGGTTATTTACGCCGATGCGCGTTTCAGGGCGCCGTCGGACACGATCGTTCGAGGAGCAGGTCCTCAGTCCGGAGTCTGGCCGCACGCGATCTCGGGCGACCTGCCGATCGTGCTGCTGCGTATCGATGACGTCGAGGACATCGCGCAAGTCCGGCAATTATTGAGGGCGCACGAGTACTGGCGGATGAAGCGGCTGGACGTCGATCTCGTCATCGTCAACGAACGGGCTTCGTCTTATATCCAGGAGTTGCAGGGTGCGATCGAGACAGCCGTGCGCAGCAGCCAATTGCGGCCGCGTATCGGCGAAGAGCTCGCGCAAGGAGCGGTCTTTACGCTGCGCGCCGATTTGATGAGCGTGGAGGCGCGGGCGCTGCTGCAATCGGTCGCGCGTGTCGCGTTGATTGCGCGCCGCGGTTCGATCGCCGACCAGCTCGCGCGCTTGCCGCAGTCGCCGGGACAGCCATTGGCGCTACGCCGGCAGAAGCCGCCGATGTCGTCGCCATGGCCCGCGGCGCCTCATCCGCCTCGCGCGCTTTCGCCGGTTGCGTCGAGGCTCGAGTTCTTCAACGGTCTGGGCGGCTTCGATAAAGACGGCCGGGAATACGTGAGCGTCCTCGTGGGGGGCGCGACCACGCCCGCGCCGTGGATCAACGTGATCGCCAACTCCGGCTTCGGCTTTCAGGTCGCGGCGGAAGGCAGCGGCTACACCTGGGCCGAAAACAGCCGCGAGAACCAACTCACGCCGTGGTCGAACGACCCCGTCGAAGACCCGGCCGGCGAAGCCATCTATGTGCGCGACGAAGTCACTGGCGATGTATGGGGCGCCACCGCGTTGCCAATCCGCGACGGCGGGACGTATGTGGCGCGTCACGGGCATGGCTATAGCCGCTTTGAACACGAGGCGAATGGCATCGCGCTCGACTTGCTGCAATACGTGCCGCTCGCCGACCCACTGAAGATTTCGAGGCTGACGTTGCGCAATCTGTCCGGCATGCCGCGCCGTCTGTCCGTGACGGCGTGGATGGAATGGGTGCTTGGCAAATCGCGCGGCGCATCCGGACCCTTCATCGTGACGGAAATCGACTCCACTACCGGCGCGATGCTGGCGCGCAATCCGTGGAGCATGGGGTTCGCGGGGCGAGTCGCGTTCGCCGACCTGGGCGGCCGGCAGACCTCGTGGACGGCCGACCGCACCGAATTTCTCGGCCGCAACGGGCGGACTGCGGCACCCGCCGCGCTAACCGGCAACGCGCCGCTGTCTGGCGCAACCGGCGCGGGCCTCGATCCATGCGCGGCGTTGCAGCGCGTGATTGAGCTGGGCGTGGGTGAGACCGTCGAAGTCGTGTCGTTCATGGGGCAGTGCGCGTGCGTCGAAGACGCACGCGCATTGATCGAGCGTTATCGCAAGGCCGACCTCGACGCCGTCCTCGCCGAGGTGACGACCCAGTGGCAGAACGTGCTCGGCACCGTCCAGGTCAAGACCCCCGACCGCGCGATGGATCTGATGCTAAACGGCTGGCTGCTGTATCAGACGCTCGCATGTCGCGTCTGGGCACGCTCGGCGTTCTATCAGGCGAGCGGCGCGTATGGCTTCCGCGATCAGTTGCAGGACGGCATGGCGTTGACGCTGGCGCAGCCGGACGAGGCCCGGCGACATTTGTTGCGCACTGCGGCGCGGCAGTTCATCGAAGGCGATTTCCAGCACTGGTGGTTGCCTCAGTCGGGGCAAGGCGTGCGCACGCGGATTTCCGATGACCGCGTGTGGCTCGCGTTCGCGACGGCGACTTACATTGGCTGCGCGGGTGACGTCGCGATTCTCGACGAGATCGTGCCGTTTCTCGATGGACCGCCACTGCGACCTGGCGAGCACGATGCGTTCTTCCAGCCGATGGTCGCGGATGAATCAGCGTCGCTGTTCGAGCATTGTGCGCGGGGCCTGGATCAATGTATGGAACTGACCGGCGAGCACGGTTTGCCTCTGATCGGCACGGGTGACTGGAACGACGGCATGAACCGCGTCGGTGCGCACGGCAAGGGAGAAAGCGTTTGGCTTGGCTGGCTCTTGTTGCGGACGATCGAATTGTTTGCCCCGCTGGCTGAATCGCGCGATGCGGTTTCCGTTGCGCATGCTGCACGCTGGCGTGCGCATGCGGGCTCGGTGCGCGAGGCGCTGGAGCATGAAGCATGGGACGGCGAATGGTATCGCCGGGCGACGTTCGACGACGGCACGTGGCTTGGCTCAAAAGACAGTGACGAGTGCCAGATCGATTCGATCGCGCAGTCGTGGGCGGTGCTGTCCGGCGCGGCAGATCCCGCCCGCGCGGCGCTGGCGATGACCTCGCTGGAAAAGCACCTGATCCGTCCGGAAGACGGGCTTGCTTTGCTGTTCACGCCGCCATTCGATAAAACGTCGCACGATCCAGGCTATATCAAGGGCTATCCGCCGGGGCTGCGTGAAAACGGCGGGCAGTATAGCCACGCAGCGATGTGGGCGATCCTCGCGTTCACCAAAATGCGCGAGGGCAACAAGGCCGCCGCGCTGTTTTCACTGCTTAACCCCGTCAATCATGCGCGTACGCCGACAGAAGTCGACCGCTACAAGGTCGAGCCCTATGTCGTCGCCGCCGATGTGTATTCCGTGCCGCCGCACGCCGGGCGCGGTGGCTGGACCTGGTACACGGGGTCCGCTGGATGGATGTACCGGGCGGGTGTCGAGGGCATTCTCGGGATTTGTCGCGAGGGCGGTTTTCTTGTGATCGATCCGTGTATTCCGGACACGTGGCCGGGGTTTGAAGCAACGGTGACGATGGATTCGACGCGGTATGAGATTCACGTCGAAGCCGCTGACGAGCTCGATGTGACGCGCGCGGTGCTCGACGGCGCGAGTCTCGAATGTGGTGATGGACGGGTGCGCGTACCGCTCGATGCCGGCTCGCACAAGCTCCTGATTTCGCTTTGTCTCCGCGTAAGGGAAGACGTGAACTCGGGCGCGTACGTCGCGTGACGAAGCACGCATCGTGCTCCGAAAGGAAAACAGGAGACGAATAGTGGTAATGACAGGCAAATCCGACCGGAGCAAACGATGTTGGCATGGCACTACACCACGGGACAAAAGTTCCGGCAGATCAGCGCAAGCGGGATGCTCATCCCCGGCGGCATCGGGGCCGAGCCCACCGGGACGCCTGTACTGTGGTTTTCGCGTAATCAGCATTGGGAGCAAACCGCCGGCGACGAGTGCCATGAGACTGGGCAATCGGTGCGCCGTCTGACGATGCGTGAGACTTACGTGGCGAGCGGCGGGCTCGTGCGGTATGGATGCGATGTTAAACGCCTGTACGCCGGCGAAGTGCTGCGGCGAAAAGCACAGATGACCCACGAAGTCTGGGCGGCCTTGTATGCCGTTGGGAAATTGCAGCAGGCGTATCCTGCCGCGTGGTGCGGCTCGGTTGACTCAATGCCGGTTGATGGCATGGTAGTGCACGTGTTGAGCGAATCATTCAAATGGCAGCGCTTCGAAGCATGCTAGCCGATTGTCCGTCATTGATAATCGGGCTTTCTGGACCTGCATGAGCAGGCCGTCCCGGCGATGCAGGCGCGACGCACGCTTTCCTTTCACACTGTCACGATTTAGTTTGCTTTTCGACGGCCATGAGCGCATGGTGAAGATCCAGATGTACCTGACGGCCCTTTTTCGCATCCGGACAGGTATCGGTTCATGACGGTCAGTATCGCTTAAGGAGCGCGCGATCATGACCATCTCCACTATCGAATACAGAGAGTACGAGCTATGTACGTACTCTCACCACGCATTCCTTCTGCATCGTGATCCGTATGCCAAAGGACCCAGGCAGTTCCCGTCGTTCGTACGCTATGACGTACCGCATGCGAGTCAGCACGCAGCTGAGTGGAGCAGGTCATGCAATATCCGCTTTATGTGCACCGTGACGGAACTGCCGGCTTTCGCGCCAGTTTTCCCGATCTTCCCCGAGCAGTTGCGAGCGGCCATTCGTTCGATAAGCTGAGACGCAACGCGCAAGAGGTTGTCGAACTGATGTATGACCGCAGCGAGCAACTCATACCCGCTCCAACCTGCAGTACATCCGAATTGCAATCGCTCGACATGGACGATGGGCAAGGGATCTGGATGTTCGTCGAGATCAACCTGACGCGGGTTACCTCGAAAGCTGTGAGCGTTCAATTCAGTCTGCCCGAGAGTCTGCTGCAGCGAGTGGATGCTGCAGCAAAAGGGCGACACTCGACGCGCTCCATGTTCTTTACGCTGGCTGCCGTGCACGAACTTGGAAACCGGGACGAAGGGCAATTGTCCTAGATGCCGGTTTTACGGTGGGTGTTCGCGGACGGCTTCCATCGCGCGCCACGACCGCGTCAGCATTCAAAACCCGACCTTGCGATGGGTCGCGTCGTCCCGCTATCGGGGCGACGCCGACCACCTGATGGCGAACCAGTTTTTTCCATAGCAGGAGTGCATCATGATCGATGACCAGGTAAATGCCGAAGAACTGGCAGAAAGCAGGAAACAGAGAGAGGCCGCGGCGAATGCGACGGATGATGGTATGCCCGTGGGCCCCGAAGATGAAAAGCGGGTTGTCGACGGCACTCAATACAGAGGGCCGAAGCAGTGGATCCGGCACGCAAGGAAATTGCTGGGTGCTGGAGGCGGCTTTATGCGACCTTGATTTCGACTTGAAGCCATGCGCGTAAAGCCATCAATGGCTCGTGTGAGACGTTCGGGACGCCTCACACGCTGGTACGGGAGCGCGCAGAGCGCGCGGCCCATAAAGAGCTGATCCGCGACACCGAATCACCTTTGCAAGGATCCTGATGTCGCGCTACCAATTCGAAGGAGATCTGGCGCATCTCGAACGGATCATTCCGTTACTTGTGCACGGAAATCCCCTGGCGCTAGCGTACTGGCAGCGTCGAGTCTCGTCGCTATCGCTGCAGCAGAGTCTGCTTCCTGACGGCACCAGGCGCGTAACCCGACTGCTTAACGTATTCAATGAAGTCGAGCGCGCATTGATATCAGGCAAGGCCACCGCCCGACGGTCGCCGGGATGAACCGCGATGCGTCAGAAATAAATCGGAGAGGGGGCGAGCCGGCACATGCCCGGGCGCTGCAGTTCCGGCCAGCGCATATCTTGGTACGGGTCTTATTCCAGGCGGGAGGTTGGCGAACTATGGCGTCGAAACCATGCGCGCTTCCTGCACGAAGCCGGTGTTCACAGATGAGGAAACATTCTCGCGACAGGGCTGTAGATCATGAAATCGAATACCGGTTCTGCGGGCCGCCGACATACTGCCTGTTTGCGATTTCGAGAACCTTTTCACGAAACTCGTCAAAGGCACCAAGCAGCGAACGCTCGTCGGACCCAACGCCAGGTTGCAGATTTCTGAGCATTGCGTCGTCGATCATGAAGGTGATCTCGCGCGAATCGTCGTACCCCCAGAAACACACGCAATGTCGGGCGGCATCGTAGCTACGGCTGGGGTTGGGAAATTTAAGCACCGCGATCAGTCTTTCTCGTACACGGCCGAGTAGCGCCACTTAGTGGCGTTGGAGTCGATCGTGGCGTAACTGGCGCGTCTTTTCTCTGCTCTCAGAGCATCCGCTGCGTCGAGTATATGAGCACGCGTCCTGCATTCGGCGGCGTACTCGTTCTCCCTGCCAATTGCAGCAGAAGCGGGCTTGAATTGCGATCGCATGATGGGGCTCCTAAGCTGGAGGTCGCTCATGGACGACCGGTCTACCCACTGTATACCCTTTGGCTGGCATCGACGTCTTTATTTACCTGCATCCCTGGCGTTCAGTTTTCCGAAACGTTATGCAGGTCCGCATAGAAAAATTCGCTCGGACTGAGAGCGCCAGTCGATACCATTCGTATTGACCTGCTGCTCAGCGGTTGGTAGCGCGGTCATGCTCCCTCAAAAAAACGAAAAGTGCAGGCCGATGATTTCACTGGCAGCATCGCCCGTGAAGCGTTGGCGCCGGCATTCCACGTTCTGATGAAACCGTCCGGGTCCAGCATGAAAATTGCGCACTTCCTGTCACCTGCGACGAGAAGCTGAAAAGCCTGCTCTTTCGGAAACTTCCCCGGTCCGTGTGCAATTTGTCATAGCGTTTGAATGCAGCGCGCTGACGGAGGTTCTTCCCAATGGCCTTGTGCGGGCCTACCGCCAGGCATGATACGCGTTCAAGTTGTGCGGGCCGCTATTGGCGTCCCAAGCGGTGCAGGTCCGGGGCCGACAATGGGCTGGCCCCTCCATCCCAACGAAAACACCTGGAAGACGATCATGATCGAGCGACTGGTTGACGTAATAGACCGCAGCGGCACTGTGCTGCACACATACCCGATTACGCTGGGCGAGTCGGGCAACGCCGACGACTCCGAATACCTGGCCAAGGCGCTGGAAGCAGCAGCGCACAGCCGGCTTGTGCCGGACGCTGAACTCGGTACCCTGACGGCCAGGATGCACACGAGCCGGGGCGGTCAGATGGCTCCCTACGGCGATGACTTCTTGAGGGACTCGGAAACGAAATCGGGCCTGGAGCAGGCTGTTCGGGAACGCGCCTATCTGCTCTGGGAGAAAGACGGGCGCCCTGAAGGACGTGCGGAAGAATACTGGCATCGCGCTCTCGACCAGCATCTTCGGGAGCGCGCCTACGTTCTGTGGCAGCAGGAAGGAAGTCCCGAGGGGCGACAGGATGAGTATTGGCGTCGGCTTGTGGATTTCCAGGCTCAGTGATTCCGATCACCCTTGGACCGTCCGGTGCGTAGCGAAAAGGAGAACCGAGGCGGCATGCGCAGAC
Source organism: Paraburkholderia sp. OAS925 (assembly GCF_040543975.1). Lineage (NCBI taxonomy): Bacteria > Pseudomonadati > Pseudomonadota > Betaproteobacteria > Burkholderiales > Burkholderiaceae > Paraburkholderia > Paraburkholderia sp. OAS925. Next base: position 2,981,588 of record NZ_JBEUNO010000001.1, on the reverse strand, counting down.
ATCCCCTTCGACCAGGTCGGGCGGATCGGTCTTCTTGCATCGCCGAACCATTGATATCGATCGCCACGGCGGCCTCTCGCTGCGGGTGCGTGTGAGCGCCGCGGCGACAACGGGGAAAGGCTGACATAAGAGTCGAGGCCGCTAACAGTGGCCGACACTCGAACGGCTGCAACGACCCCGATGACCCGCCGACCAAAATGACCGTCAGAATGGCCGTTATAGCTTGAAAGCGCCCTTCGGGTAAGGACGGGCCCGACGACCGCTTCGGGTCCGAAAGCACGCGTTCGCTGACATCCGGACCCTGCATTGGGCCAATTGATACACGAACGGCAGGGGCCCGATCTACAACTGCCTCACGGACATCGTCACCTGAGTTCCGGCAATGGCCGAACTGATGTCCCCGAAAAGTTCGCCTCGACGATCGGACCGCTCCATTACGTGCCTTTGATCTCGTGACGGCGCGATAGGCGGCAGCGCGTCGGGGGCGCCTGCGAAATTGCGCCCTGACACCATTGTCCGGCATGGGGCTGCACGGTCTGGGCTATACCTGATTACCTGATGGAACTGTCGGTATCGGAAACGGTACTGACATGTCCTCCTGAGCTGCTCGCCGTTTCGCTACACTGCGCATTTTCGCCGACAAGCTTGCCAGGAGGATGCGCATGGACCGCATGGTGACGATGGAAACCTTTGTGACGGTTGTCGATGCGGGTTCATTCTCTGCCGCCGCCCGTCGGTTGAAGCTAGGTCAGCCAGCTGTCTCAAAGGCGGTCGCCCAACTGGAGGAACGTCTGGGCGCCCGTTTGCTATTACGATCGACTCGTGGCTTGGCGCCGACGGCGGCCGGGCAGCGGTTCTATGAGCACGCGCTCAGGGCCATCCATGAGGCAGATCAAGCCGAACAGGCCGTGCGCGAGTCTTCCGATGGTCTGTCGGGGCAACTGCGCATAGGCGCGGCCGTCACCTTCGCCCGGCTGCACGTTTTGCCGGCGCTAAGGTCTTTCCTCCATCAACACCCCAATCTGAGCATCGACATCGTGCTTGACGACCGGTCCGTCGATTTACTGGAAGAGGGCGTCGATGTCGCTTTGCGTATGGGCACGCTGGACGACTCGTCCATGACTGCGCGTCGCATCGCGAGCGGGCGGAGAGTCGTAGTCGGCACGCCGTCATATTTCGCGGAAGCCGGAGTTCCGCAAACACCTGTCGAGCTCGGCCGGCATCAGGCGGTCGTCTATTCCGTGCGAGGCGGCGGTGAATCATGGTTGTTCAGCCGCGATGATGGATCTGATTCAACCGTGACCCTGTCCGGCCGAATCAGCGTGAACGCGGCTGAAGGCATGCGCACGGCAGTGCTCGCTCACATGGGCCTTGCTGTCGCATCGGAATGGATGTTCGCGCCTGAACTCGCGGACGGCACGGTGCAGGCCGTCCTGACTGACTGGACCTTGCCCACCATCGACCTGTGGGCAGTTTTTCCCGCCGGGCGTATGACGACAGCGAAAGCGCGCGCGTTCGTCGCGTTCGTCGAGCACATTCTCAATGAGCACAAATCCAGCGACGACCCGATTGCCTAGCCGCAGTGCAGCCCGGTTCGATTCGCCCCGACCTGTTCCCTTGCCGCAGGAATAGGAGCTATTCCTCGGCCACGACTACCGTACGACGCCGCCTGAGCGGAGGATACGCATCAACCAATGCATCACAGATTGGCTCTGATGCAGCGGTCTCTCCTGCAGTTCCTGCGGGAGAACCGATTCAAAACCTACCCGTTGAGGAAAACCATGACTCAAGCTCTGAAAGGCAAACTCGCCCTCGTTACCGGCGCTTCGCGCGGAATCGGTGCAGCCATTGCGGCACGTCTTGCGCGCGATGGTGCATCCGTCATCGTTCACTATGCGTCGAGTGCGGAGCGCGCCCAAGCAGTCGTCAACGAGATTCGCGATGCCGGCGGCGAGGCTGAAGCTGTGGGCGCCGACCTGTCGAAACCGGAAGGCGTCAGAAGCCTCGTCGACTCGCTGAACGGCGCGTTCGGCGGCCGTTTCGAGGGGCGGCTCGACATCCTTGTCAACAACGCGGGCACAGTCGAGTACGGACCATTTCTCGATTCTTCGGAGAGCTCGTACGACACGCACTTCAACTTGAATGTTCGTGCGCCGATCGAACTGGCAAAAGACGCGGCGGCGCGCATGGTCGCGGCTGGCTGGGGGCGCATCATCAACGTAGGTTCGGCCTTTGGCGAAGCCGCGCCACTGCCTGGCGTGACGCTCTACATCGCGTCGAAGTTCGCTCTCAGAGGCTTCACGCGCGGGCTGTCGCGTGAACTCGGCAAATACGGCGTGACCGTGAATGCTGTTCAGCCCGGCCCGATCGATACAGAACTTGCTCCGCAGCCCGGCACGGAAGATCACGCGACGATGGTAAAGCTCGCGAGCGTCGGCCGTTTCGGCAAACCCGCAGAAATCGCGGCGGCCGTCGCATATCTCGCCAGCCCCGAAGCAGGCTACACGACCGGCGAAAGCCTGACAGTCGACGGCGGATGGATTGCCTGACGCGGGCGGCCCTGTTGAACGCTATTCGAATGGCGCGTGCATTTCGATTTCGAATAGCGTCAACTGAGCGCAGCTAACTGCCGACGGTCATTTTCCGACGGCATTGCGCCCGGTCCGAGCAGTCAGGTGTAGCGGCAAGTATCAACGCCCTGCGGTATGCAGGGCTCCCGCATTCACACAACTGCCAAGCGACAGCAGCAGAACGCCGGCCGCAAGCGGCAGAAGCGGGGCGACTTGCAGCGGTAGTCCATAGTTGTGCCGCAAGTCGAAATACCTCCCGACCGCGACCGGTCCAGACACTGCGCCAAAGGCGTAGCCCGAAAACGCGATCCCATAGAACAGGCCGAAGCGCTTCAAGCCGATATACGAGCGGACGAGGAGATGCGATAGAAGGTCGCCTTCGCCAATTGCAAGCCCGACGAGCGCCGAGGCGAATAGCGCGCTGGGGTAGCTGTCGAGTTGCGCTAGCAGGACAAACCCGGCAGCGCCGGCCGTTAAGAAAAGGCAGGCCACGATCGGTGCGTGCACGCGATCCGCGAGTATGCCGGAGGCGAGCCGGCCAATGAGAATGCCGAATCCTGCGAACGAAGCAGTGCGCGCTGCGTCGTGAGCCGATATGCTGGGGCCACTGCATGTCGTCTCGCTAGCCGATGCACGCGAGCTCGCAGCGCGCTGCCGCACGACGCTGTTCGAAAGTGTTCATCCGATCGAGGCACGGCGTGAGCGAATTGCACGAAGTGCAGTCACCGCGATCGTGGATACATCACATTTCGGCGCCTGTCTGCGACAAAGCAGCGTTGATGTGCGGCAGATATGCAGGAACTCGACCACTAGTGCTCGCAATTCAGGCGGGCAGCTAGTCTGCATAGGGTGCAGGTGGTCGAAGGCTTTCAGGCCACTCCAGTACCGAGACCGCGATGGAAGTCCTGGGTGCTCAGCCGAATCGGCTGCGTCATGAAGACGTCGCAGAACGTATCGCAATCGTTGGGGCTCGACCCGTGGTCCGGATGAAACTCGCCGCGACAATTCCCGCCACCACACAGAACGCGATGAAAAACCAGCCGTTGGTATAGGTCTTGTGGCCCGATGCGTCGACGACCACGAGCGCTGCAAAGATCTTCGCGGAGAAAGCCGCGACGAAGTAGCCCGCGCCATTGACAAAGCCCATCGCCTTGCCATAAACCTCGGGGGAAAAGATTTCGGCAGGCAGCGCGAGGAACGGGCCCCATGCCATGTTCCCGAAGAATCCCATGCCGCAGAGCGCGACCGCGAGCAGAACCTGATTCGCCTGTTGCAACGTGCCGAGCAGAACCACGAACGGCGCGAGCCCGATGAAGCACACGAGGATCATGATCTTGCGGTTACCCTTGAAGACTTTGTCCGACATGTACGATGAGATGAAGCTGCCGATTGCGCCTGCCGCGAAGTAGAGGCCGCTCCACCAGCCCATCGTCTGCATTTTGAAGCCGAAGGTGTCGGACAGGTATAGCGGAATCCACGTGAGCGCGCCGTAGAGCGTAATCTGCATCACGATATCGACGAAAACGACTGCGACATACGTGCGATTCTTGAACAGATCGAGAAAGCGCACGCCGGCGCCCTTGAGAATGGTCTTTTGCGCCGATGCATATTGTCCGCGTGTGATCGTGCCTGCTTCGAGCTCGTCGCGGTACGCGTATTCGAGATCGGCTTCGGTCGCATGGCGATAGTGCTCCGGCCGGTCGAACACGAACACCGCGATCAGGGCGAGCGGCACGACCCCGAGCGCGCCCGTGACAAAAAACACGATGCGCCAGCTGTCCGCGTGCGCCGCGAATTGCGTAGCAAGGACGCTCGCCCATGCGGGCGTGATAATCCACGCCCACGCCAGAACGGTTTGCGCACGCGCGCGGCCTTCCTTGTTGAACCAGCGCATGAGCACGCGCGCCGAAGGAACGTATTCGGTGCCCACCAGCATACCGAAGATCGCCATCCGCCAGAGGTATTCTTCGCGCGTCTGGATGAGCCCCATATACATCGTCATTGCGGACCAGACGATGACCGAGAAGATCAGCATTTTCCTGGCGCCGAAACGGTCCGTCAGCAAGCCCGATACGTATTGCGCGGGCCCGTAGAAGAGCAGCATCAGGAAGGCGCCGGTGCCGATATCCGCGGTCGTCAATCCGATGTCGTGAGCGATCGCTGGATTGAGCACGCTGCTCTTCACGCGATCGAGATACTGGATGCTGTACGCGATGAACAGCACGAACGCGATGATCCATCGGTAAGCTACGCGAGGCCGCATTTTTGTCTCCTTGGCTAGTCGTATGTGTTTATCGCGTCGACGTCGCGATTTCGGGTGTGAGGCTCTGGTCGGCCGGTGCGCGTGGCGCGCGTACAAAGACCGCGACTGCCAGTGCACCGAGCAGGGCGATGGCGCCACTCAGCATGAATGCGCTTGCGAACACAGAGGTCGCCTGCACCAGAAAGCCTGTCGCTGCGGGCGCGAGAATGCCCGCCGTGTTCGCGATCAGATGCATGAAGCCGCCGACGCTGCCCATGCGCGTGTGCGGGACGGTGTCGAGAATGATTCCCCAATACGCGCCGAGCGTGAGGTTCATGAAGAACACGGTGACGGCCATCAGCGCGACGGCGAGCGGAAGGGTCGCGACGCGGCCCGCCAGTGCAACGCACACGGCGGACACGACCAGGCTCGTCACGATGACGATCTTGCGGGAGAGCACGGCTCTCCCCGTAGCGCGGTAGATGAGGTCTGATATCACACCGCCGAGTGCAATACCGACGGCCCCGCACGCCCATGGAATGACGTTCACGAAGCTCATTGACTGCAGGCTGAGATGGCGTTCCATCGTCAGATAGCTCGGGAACCACGAGAGAAAGAAGTACAGGATGTAGGCGTAGCCGAAGAAGGCGAAGGCCGTCGCAAGAATCGATGGACTGCGCAGCCACGCGCCGAGCGGCCGGCCGTCGTCTTCGGTGACCGATGCGGATTCAACGGGCGTGTCGTCGCGATGATGCGCGGGCTTTGCGTCAAGCCAGCGGTTCTCTTGCGGACGGTCGGTGACCAGCAGTGCCCACAGCGCGACCCAGACGAGCCCGAGCGCCGCTATCACGACAAACGACACGCGCCAGCCGACGGAAAGCGCCAGCATGCCGACGATCGGCCCGGCGATCGCGCCGCCGAATTGCTGTCCCGCGTTCGCATAGCCGACGGCGCTTGCCTGTTTGTTGCGCTCGAACCAGCCGCTAATCATCTTGTTCGTGCACGTCGCATACGGTCCTTCGCCTGCACCGAAGATCACACGCACGACGATCAGCGAACCCATGCCTACGACGCCCGCCGTGAGTCCGCAGAACACGGACCACAGCGACATGCTCGCAACGAGCACGCGCTTCGCGCCGAACCTGTCGGCCGCATAGCCACCGACGAAGCAGAACAGCGAATACCCGACGAAGAACACGCTGAACACGATGCCCAGTTCCGCGGGCGTAAGTTGGAGATCTTTCGCGATAAGCGGCGCAGCAACCGACAGCGCAGCGCGGTCGAGGTAGCTGATCGCGCCGGCGAGAAACAGCATGAGTACGATGAACCAGCGTAGTGAGCGGAGCTGCATGAGTGTCTCCTGCATGCGATAGGGATTGGGTCGCCGCCGCGCAACCGATGGACGCGCGTCGCCGGAAGAAGTGCCTTGCGGGCGCTTCTCCTGACGCGTGTCTATTGGATTCGGAGCGCCCGGGTGGCGCTTACGAAACTTCGTGTTCGCCGAGCGCGGTTTCGTCGAGATCGGCGCCTGCCTGCACGCCGGGTTGGAGGAGCGCCGCATCCATGAGCGGCAGCGGATCGAGGATGAGCGCGGGTGCGAACGCCATGTGGTCGAGCACATCGCGCCGCACGTCGATACCCGGTGCGATCTCGCGCAGCACGAGCCCGTCGTTCGTGGCTTCGAAGACTGCGCGCTCTGTGACGATCAGCGCGCTCTGGCCGCGCGCGACGCCGTTGCGAACGGAATACGTGATGCTCTGGGCGTCGCGCACGAATTTGCTGACCTTCCCCTCGCGGCGAATGTTCATCCGGCCGTTTGCATAGTCGACGTCGAGCCCGCCGGTTGTGAACGTGCCGGTGAACACGAGCCGCTTCGCGTTGGCCGCGATATCGGTGAAGCCGCCCGCGCCGGGATTCGCGCGTCCGAACTTGCTGACGTTCACGCTTCCATGCGAGTCGTATTCGGCGAATGCGAGCGCGGCGAATTCGCACAAGCCGCCGTCGATGACGTCGAACTGCTGAAGGCCGTCGAGCAGCGCGCTCGGATGCAGGTTCGCGGAGAACTGCCAGCCGTTCATCACGATGCCACCGTAAGAGCCGTGCTCGGTGGTGAACCAGTAATCCTCGGAACCGGTCTGCGGATCGATCAGACCTTGCTCCGCAAGAATGAGCGGAATGTCGGCCGCTGCGCCGAAGCCGAAGATGCCGAGCTCGCGCTTCCTGACCTCGAGCGCCGCGCGCCGCGCGATGACCTTGTCCGGCCCGAACGGAATCGAAGGAAACACGTGGCGATCGCCCGCCGAGACAAGGTAGTTGCGATCGTAGGGCGTGCCGGTCGTCATCATCATTTCCGCATCGACGACGATCGAATCGACGAAGATGCCCGGCAGGCGCACTTGTGTCGCGGGCCGCTCGCCTCGTCCGACGATGCGTCGCACCTGCGCGATTACGCGTCCGCCGCTGGCCTTCGCCGCGAGCGCAAGTGCGAGACCGGACGAGACAAGCGGCTCGTCTTCGAAGGACAGGTTGCCGAATTCGTCGGCGCTGCTTGCGCGGATGATTGCAACATCGATCGGCCAGGTTGGATAGAAGAGGCATTCCTCACCGTTTAGCGTGATCTTCTGGATAAGATCGTCCGTGCAGCGCGCGGTGAATTTGCCGCCGCCCTGAGCGGGGTCCGCATACGTGCCCACGCCGATGCGCGTCACATAGCCGGGGCTCTTTCGTGCGACTTCGCGCAGCCAGTGCATCGACGCACCGATCGGCCACGAATACGCCTCGATGCGGTTCTCCTGGATGAGTTGCATCAGCGCGGGCCGCTTGCCCGTGCGCGGATCGATGGGATTGATATAGGAACCTGCGACGATGCGCTTCATCAGGCCCTCACGCGCGACATGGTCCATACCCTTGATGCCGACGGCGTCGCCCGTTCCGCACGGGAAATAGAACGTCAGGTTGCGCGGCGTACCGGTGTCCTCGAAGCGCTTGCCGAGTGCCGCGAGCGTGGCGTCCGGCACGACCCAGCCGATGACGCCGACGGATGCGACGGTCTGGCCGTCCCTGATTGATTCCACGGCCTGCCTGGCCGTCACGACCTTGCTCATATTCATGATTTCACCGCGAATTTTGCGAAGATTTGTTGGGCCGCATCGGACTTGCAGTCGTCGGCAAAAATGCGGGCTGCTTCTCGGTCCAGACGCTCGCCATCGAGCGCGATGAACGGCTCGAAAAAGCGCTTGGCCGACGCGACAGCACCGCGTGGGAGTCTGGCGAGGCGTTGCGCGAGCGCGATTGCCCGCGCGTCGACATGACCTGCTTCGGCCAAATGATCAGCGACGCCCAACCGGTGTGCTTCCACGCCGTCGATGGGTTCGTCGCCCCACACGAGCATGCGCGCCCGGACCGCGCCGACCCGCGCGATGAGCGCCTGCAGGCCCCACGGCGGCAGCCAGCCGTTCGGCACCTCGGGAAGATGCCAGCGTGCGTTGACAGCGCTCACGACGAGATCGCACGACACCGCGAGAATGAAGCCGCCGCCGAGCGCGAAGCCCTCCACCGCGGCAATCACCGGCTTCGATAGTCCCGCTATGCCGCGCGCGATCCGCGCCGTTTCGAGTTCGTGTTCGCACATGTGATCGATCGAGAGGCCGCCGAGCTCCTTCAGGTCGCTGCCCGCGCAAAAGGCCGGTGGGGCGCCCGACAGCACGATCGCGGCGACCGAAGCGTCGCTTTCCGCCCTCCGCAATTCCTGTTCGAGTTGCTCCATCAGCGCCTGACTGAGCGCGTTGCGCCGCTGCGGACGGTCGAGCACGAGTTGCCGCACGCCGCCGATGTCTTCGATTTGCATTTGTATTCTCCTTAGCTCAGTTGTGCGCCGTCGCGGTCGAGCGCGCGGCGGATCGCCGACGGCTCCACCTGACGGGGCTCCAATCTTTCGTTGATGGCGATGGCCGCCGCATGTCCGATCGCGTGCCCGTACGAGAAGCACTGCGCGGTGACGCGCGCCGATGCGACCGCCTCGTGTTCCGCCGACAGGCAGCGGCCGGCCACGAGCAGGCCATCTCCCGACTGCGGCACGAAGCAGCCATACGGCACCGTGTAAAAGTCGTCGAGAATCCACTCGACCTTCGGCTTTGCACCCGCATGCAGTTCGATTGGCCACGGCGATACGGCGATGCCGTCGTCGAACTTGCGAGCCGCGAGCACGTCGTCGTTCAACAGGCGCGTGACTCCGCTGACCTGCCGGCTCTGGCGTATGCCCACCTGCATGCCCGTGTCGTTGACGAAGGCGTTTTCGCATCCCGCGAGGTTCTTCCGGAAGAACTGTGCGTACGCATGCACCTGCTTGCGCCCTTCGATTTCCGCTTCGGTGAAGTCATCGCGCAGCAGCGAGTTCAACTCGCGGCCGTCCGCACCGGTCACGCGCGTGCAGTTGCAGAGCAATTCCCCGGGCCGCGTCGTCGTGAAGAGCCAGATCTTGGCGCGCGGCAGATTCGCGCCCGCGTCTGCGGCGGCGCGCAGTTTCAGCGAGACTTCTTCGCCCATGATGGTGTCGTCGCCGTAGGCAGCGAGAAAGCGTCCGATATCGACGCCCAGCAGGCGGAAGATCATCGTCGGGTTCTGCACACGTCCGTCATGACCGATGAAGCTCGACAGGCCCGCCATCGCGACGACGTCCGCGTCACCGCTTGCGTCGATGGTCAGCTTCGCGCGGATATCGAGCGGACCTTGCTTGGTCCATGCCCGTACGCCCTCCACGCGCGCCCCATCCATCAGCGCGCCGGTCGCGATCGAGTGATAGATCACCTGCACGCCGGCACCGGCGAGCAGCGCGTCGGCGGTATCGCGCCAGATCAACGGATCGTGCACGCGCGTCCAGGTGCGCCCGTACCGGACGGGGTCCGCCAGTCCTCCGCGCGTTTCCAGCGCGCGCACGAATTCGTCCGCGAAACCGAAGACGACCTGCTCGGGTTTGGCGCCGGCGCGCTCCGTCGCGAGATACAGACCGCAGACAGTGCCAGAGAGGCCCGCGACCGCGCCGCCTCCGCAAAAGCCATAGCGTTCGAGCACAGTGACGCGCAAGCCTTGCCTTCGCGCCGTGACGGCAGCCGCCACGCCCGCCGCGCCGCCGCCAACGACGAGAACGTCGGTGGAAAGTGCATCGACCAGGCGATGTTCCACCACTGATAAACTCATAATATACTCCTGACATGTCAACACAACATCAGGATAGCGATTGGAGTGAGGCCGCGTCAACCGCTGTCGATTGCAGGTTAACCCCGAGGGCGCATCGCGAAGCGCACGGTGCGGCAGGATCGGGGCCGGCGCAAGCCGCCTCACGCGGCCGATATGTAATACTCACTTTGGTCCAATCGAACTCTCTAACCGGCTTTCATGACGAAATCCAGCACGCGTGCCACGCCCGCCGACCCCGATGCAAACGAGCCCAAGGTGGATTACGCCTATCGGCGTCTAGAAGAGATGATCGTGACGCGGGCACTGCCACCGGGCGCGCTCGTGTCCGAGGTGCAGCTCGCAAACGAGATCAATGTGGGCCGCACGCCAGTGCGCGAGGCACTGGCGCGCCTGAAGCAGTTCGGGTTCGTGGAAACACATCCGCGGCGCGGCACATTCGTGTCGACCGTCGATGTTCGCAAGCAACTGGAACTGCTGGAAGTGCGTCGCGCCTTGGAGCCTCTTGTCGTGGCAGCAGCATGCGCGCGCGCCACAAGCGAGCAGCGCACGGAGATGAAATCGCTCGCCGACCACATCGTCCGGGCGGCCAGGCAGCGCAATGTGAATGAATATTTCCGGGTGAATCGCGCGATCCACGAACTGGAAGTCACCGCAACGCACAACTCGATGCTCACGACGACCATGCAGGTCATCCATGCTCAATCACGGCGCTTCTGGTTCGTGCACGTACAGCAGAGCGAGGCTTTTGCGGAGGGCGCCGCTCGCCACGCGGCCGTGCTGCGCGCGATCGCGAAGGGTGCGGCCGACGAAGCGACGGTCGCGGGCGATGAACTGATGGTCTTCCTCGATCGGCTTACGCGCTCCGCGTTCGACACGTTCCGCTGAAGAGGCGTCGCAGTTTCGGTGTCAGGACACTTCGAGAGACGAGCGCCCGGATGTTGGTTCATGGATCGATCAAGCAATATTCAGCGGCGCGCCGATTGAAGTCTTCGTAACCGGTAAGTGCGTCGAGCGCGGCGCTGGACGCGAGCGATCCATCAAGTGCACGAATATCGCGTTGTTCCGTGAACGTCCGCAGGGTTTGCTCAATGGCATGTTGTGCCGCTTGCAGGCATAGGCCGTGATAGATCGCGACGTCGACTCCGGCCGCCTGCTCGTCGGCGACGCTCGCGCCGGCCGTGTTGACCAGCACGACCTTGCCCGGAATCCGCGCGCGGATTGTCGCCAGTTGGGCGACATCAAGCGCGCCCGGCATGACCGCGTCGGCCCCAGCGTCAAGATACGCGAGCATTCGTTCTAGCGCATCCAGTGGACTGCCGGTGACGTCGGCGATATCAGTGCGCGCGATGATCTGGAAGTTCGGATCTTCGCGCGCATCGAGCGCCGCGCGGATCTTCTGTACCATTTCCCTCGTCGAGAGCACTGCTTTTGGCATATTGGTGTGTTTGCCGCTGACGTGATCCTCGATATGGATCGCACTAACGCCGGTTCGCTCGAGAGCGCGGATCGTCTTGCCGATACCTGTCGCGTTGAAGAAGCCGCCTTCGGCATCCGCGATCAGGGGAATGCTCAGTACGTCGCAGAACTCGGCGAGCCTCGCGCACAGCGTCGTCAGATCGAGCCAGCCGACGTCTGGTTGCCCGACGCTGGTCGATAGCGCATAGCTACCGACGTAGGCGACCTCGAAGCCTGCGCGTTGAACCTGCAACGCCGATAGCGGATCGAAGGTGCCGGGAGCAGCAAGCGTGCGCGGTCTGCTCATCCGCTGTCTCAGTCGGGCACGTAGGAGAACCGCTGCATTCATGACGACTCGAACTCCGCGGCGGCGAGATCCTGTGTGCCTGCCGGCGAAGGCAGGCGGTTGAACGACAGCAGCAGACTACCGATCACGAGAATTCCGACCATGCCGAGCAGGCCGGCCTGCATCGTACCCGTCAGTGTCTTGAAATAGCCGATTAAGGTCGGACTCACGAAGCCTCCGAACAGTCCGATCGTGTTGACAAGCGCGACGCCGCCGGCTGCCGTGTCGCCCTTCATATAGTCGGACGGCATCGCCCAGAATACCGTGTACGCGGCCCACAGCCCGGCGGTCGCCACCGTGAGGCTGATGATGGTGATCAGCAGGCTGGTATCGTTCAGCGCGGCGATCAGCAACGCGACGGCGGCTAGCGTGAGCATCGACACCGTGTGCCAGCGGCGCTCGCCAAGACGGTCCGAGCGGCGTCCCCACCAGACCATCGCAAAGATCGCCGCGATGTAGGGAATCGCCGCGAGGATGCCGATCGTCATTGTGCTGGTGACGCCAGCGCTCTTAAGGATGGTCGGCAGCCAGAAGCTCACGGTGTAATGCCCGCAGATGATGCAGAAGTACGAGACGCCGAGAAGCAGCACGCGTGGATCGGAGACCACTTGGCGGAACGAATGGTGACGAGGTTCGTTGCCTGCTGTGTCGTGCTTCAGCTCGGCGGCGAGCAGACGCTTGTCGGTGTCGCTGAGCCATTTCGCTTCGGCCGGGCGATCGGTGATCCAGAATAGGCCGAACACGCCGAGCAAGACGCTCGGCAGTCCCTCGGCAATGAACATCCATTGCCAGCCGTGGAGGCCGCCGACCGTGTCCAGCAGCATCATCGTGCCGGTCGACAGCGGCGCGCCGAAGATCCCGCCGATCGGCCCGCACAGCATGATCACGGTGATCGCGCGTGCCATCCGGTTCTGGGGGTACCAGTAGGTCAGGTAGAAAATCAGCCCGGGCGCGAAGCCAGCTTCGAACACGCCGAGCAGGAAGCGGATCACGTAGAACGCGTTCGCGCTCGTGACGAACATCATGCTCGCCGAGGTCAGTCCCCAGAGGATCATGATGCGGCTCAGCGTGCGCCGCGCGCCGATTTTCGGGAGCAGGATGTTGCTCGGAATCTCGAAAAGCATGTAGCTGAGAAAGAAGACGCCGGCGCCGAGACCGTACGCGGCGTCGCTCAGGCCGACGTCGGCCTGCATCTGCAACTTAGCGAAACCGATATTGATCCGGTCGAGATACGCAAACACATAGCACAGCGTCAAGAAAGGCAGGAGCCGCCAGTTGATCCGCGCAAACAGGTTATTCGTGGAGGTCGTCAACGACCACGTGGCGTCGCTTTGCATGTTGTCATACACCGTCGGGGGATGGGAGGTGTGGACAATGTTTCCCGGTCAAAACGTGGGGCACAACAGCAATCGCATCGCCGTTGCGCTGCCTTTTCGGCATCGCTCGGTCAGCATCGCACAAGCGCACTGCTCACATGCACTTCGGAGCCGAATAGCGGCATTTGCTCGACGATCAGATCGAGCACGCGTTGCGCGGCATTCGGCAATCGACGGCCCTCGCGGACCAGCACGCACGACTGTGCCGCACCGAACAGGGGATGCGCGAGCGGCGCGACGCAGAAGGCCGGATCCGCGCTATCAATGAGCGTCGCCGCGTACGTCAGGAAGGTAACGCCGTTGCCGCTGCGCACGAATCGCTTAAGCATCGCGACCGAGTTCGACACGAGCGCCGGCGTCAGCCGCACGCGCTCAAGGTCGGCGACCGTGCGCACGATCTGGCCCAGCCCGAAAGCCGACGACATCAGCGCGAGTGGAAACGGCGCGAGTTCGGCGATTGTCAGCGGTGTGTTCCGCGACGCGAGCGTGTGCGCGCCCGACATCAGCACGCAGACCGGGTTCGCGGCGATCGCATGCTGCGTCACACGCGCCGCGGGCTGCGGGTTGTACGCGAGGCCGATGTCCACCTCATCGTTCGCAACTTCGCTGATGACGTCGTTGACCGCAAGCGTTTTCGCACTAATGTTCAATTGCGGATGCGCGTTGATAAACGGTGTCAGCACATGATCCATGAGCGGGTCGACGAAGCCTTCGCTGATGGCCAGGCGCACGCTGCCGATCCGAAGGCCGTTCAAATTTTGCAGCGTATTTTCAAACACCGCGCGTTCGGACTGGCAGCCGCGCCAGTACGCGAGCAGCGCGTGCGCTGCCTCGGTCGGCGCGACGCCGCGATTGCCGCGTTCGAACAACGGCGTGCCGATTTCGTCCTCGAGCAGCTTCATCTGTCGTGTCAGCACTGAGGACGCGGTGTTGAGCGCATCCGCCGCCGCGCGGATCGAGCCGCGCGCCAGAATTTCGTGGAAGTAGCGCAGACGGCGCTGGTTGATTTCACCAATGGCCATTCGGTTCTCCTGATCTGTCGGAATGATCTCGTCTGAGGCGAGTCGCGATGAACCCGACAGCCGTGCGACCTTCCGGGCTGTTGAAATGTTAGCAGTATGTCAGAGCGTGCATCCGGGGGCGAGGTACCGGTCTGTGTCAGCGTGCTGCCCGTCAGGCAGCGTCGAAGGCCGCATTTTGCTGTTGCCGCGCGCTCGGGTCTGGATCGAGCATTGAAGCCTGCGCTATTGCATCGGTCTATGCCTCGCGGCATGGCAATTACCCGTCAAACCTACCAGACAAAGCGGAATGAAAATATTGATCGCGGGTTTCCAGCACGAAACCAATACATTCGTCGAGCGAAAGGCGCTCTACCAGAACTTCGTGAATGGTGAAACGTTCCCCGCGTTGAGGCGCGGCCAGCAAGTGCTTGGTTTCCGAAACGTCAACCTTCCGATCGGGGGCTTCATTAGCGAGATCGAACCGGACGGTCATACGCTTGTCCCGGTACTTTGGGCAGGCGCAGGTCCCTCGGCACACGTTATGCATGACACGTATGAGAAGATTGCCGGCGAAATCGTCGAGGCGGCTGGAATGCATGTGCCGGATGCTGTTTACCTCGATCTGCACGGCGCCATGGTCGCCGAACAGACCAACGATGGCGAAGGCGAACTGCTGGCCCGCTTGCGAAGCGTGATCGGACCTCGCGTTCCTATCGTCGCGTCGCTCGATTTGCACGCGAATGTCACCGAGCGCATGCTTGCTTGCGCCGACGCGCTTGTCGCGTACCGAACCTATCCCCACGTCGACATGGCTGCAACGGGCGCGCGAGCTGCTCGCCTTTTGCGGGCGCTTCTGGGTGGAGAGCGTTGGCACTGCGCCTGGCGCCGGTTTGCCCTTTCTTATTCCCCTGAACGCAATGTGCACCCTCGTCGACCCGGCAAAGTCGGCCTTTGAGAAGGTCGAGCAACGTGAGAAGGCCGGTCTTGCCTCAATGTCGTTCACACTCGGCTTTCCTGCCGCCGACTTCCCCGAATGCGGGCCGATGGTGTGGGCGTACGGGACACATAGGAATCCTGTGGAAGCCGCCGTCGGCCAAATTTTCGACGGGATAGCGCTTTCAGAGGCGGACTGGGCCGTCGATTTCCTCACGCCGGAGGACGCCGTGACGCAAGCCATGCAGCTGTCCGACGGCAAGAACAGACCGGTCGTGATTGCCGACACGCAGGACAATCCGGGCGCCGGGGGCGAATCCAACACCACCGGAATGCTTCGGGCACTCATCGCCCAGGGCGCCAGTAGTGCTGCATTCGGCGTTGTTCATGATGCCGAGGCCGCTATCGCAGCACAGCAGACCGGCATCGGCCGCTCGCTGGAAATTGAACTGGGTGGTGAATCCGGCTTGCCTAATGGTGCGCGCTTTCGTGGTGTTTTCGAAGTCGTCGAACTGTCGGACGGGAAATGTGTGTTCGATGGCCCAATGCTGAATGGCATGCAGGTTCAGTTGGGGCTGACTGCATTGCTGAAAATCCACGAGATTTTCGTCATTGTCAGCAGCGAACGTCCACCTCAGATGATGGATCGCAATCTCTATCGGGTGGCGGGTATCGAACCCGAGAACATGCGCATTCTTGTCAACAAAAGTTCGGTGCACTTTCGTGCCGACTTCGACGCCATTGCTTGCGCGACACTCGTCGCAAAAGCGCCGGGAGCCATGCGCGCCGATCCGCGCGATCTTCCCTGGAAGGACTTGCGACCCGGTTTGCGCATCGCTCCGCTCGGCGCCCCCTTCAGCGCGCGCATTGACGAGCCCGTATGAACAACGGGCCGGACCGCGCCGGAGGACCCCTTGGTTTAACTAATCTTGTCGGTGGCGATTTCGAATGACGGGCTGGCTTCCTCGATCTGCGCCAGGATTGGTTCAACCTGCTGCCGTAGCCACTCAGAAGCCGGGTCTCGATCTGAATAGGCAGCCCAGACCATCGAAATTGGTGTGACTCTAAAGTCGAACGGGACGGGGCTTGCCACCAGCCCCAACAGCGCGGCGTACCGTTTGATGATCCTCGACGGCAACGTAGCGATGACAGGCGTTTGCATGACCGCGCCGAGAATGGTCAGGAATTCGGGCGCAGCCATGGCCACGTCAAGTTCAACGCCGGCGGCGCGCAGGGCGTCGTCCAGGCATCCGCGAATACTCGCGTTTTGCGAGACAAGGGCGTGTTTCTGAGCCAGGTACGCACTTCGGCTGACGGGCATCGACAGATTGAGCAGGCGGGGGTTGAAGCAGCACATCAAGGACTGTTCGAACAGCAGTTTCCTTCGATGCCGTTCAGCGCCGTCGCCAAAACATCCAATCGCCAGATTGATCACGCCGTCATCCAGCATCCTGTGCACGTCGCCCGGTTGCGCCGGGCGACCGAGTAGCCGGATTCCTGGAGCACACCTTTGTACGTGGGCGGTCAAGCACGGCATCAGGAGCACCTCGAGCTCGCTCGAAAAGCCGATCGAAAAAGTCCGCTCCTCGGTTTCGGGACGAAACCTTTCGCGGGCAGTGATCGCATCCTGAGCCTGCTCGAGAACCGTGCCGATTGCCGCCGCGAGCGCTTCAGATCGGGGCGTCGGCTTCATTGTGTGCCCCACACGAACGAAGAGTTGGTCATCGAACAGCATACGCAGCGTACCAAGGTTGTGGCTCATGGCCGACTGCTGGATCTTCAACCGCGTAGCTGCCTTGGTGACGCTGCGCTCGCGCATCAGCGCATCGAAGGCGACCAGCAGATTCAGGTCGAAAGACCATAAATTGAAGTGATCGATGGAGCTCATGATTTGAATCGATTTGTTCGTTCGTTGCTCGAATCATAGACTACGGACGTCCTTTCAGCCAAGCGAGACCCAGCATGGTTCATCCGAACAAAACCTACCGGATCGGTGATGTGACCGTCACCAAGATCGAAGAAATGCGCCTGAACGTCGCGCCGCCGTCCTTTCTTTACCCGGCGTGGGAACCTGAACAACTCGAGCCCAATCTTCACTGGCTTACGCCCAGCAACATGGACGCGACGACCGGAAACCTGATCCAGAGCATTCACACGTGGCTGGTGCGCGCGCCGCATCACACCATCCTGATCGATACCGGCTCCGGCAACGACAAGGAACGGCCGCAGAATCAGATCTTCCATCATCTGAACACGCCGTATCTGCAGCGGCTCGCCGCGGTTGGCGTGCGCCCTGAGGAAGTCGACTATGTGTTGCATACGCACCTTCACGTCGACCATGTCGGCTGGAATACACGGCTCGTCGATGGCCGTTGGGTGCCGACCTTCCCGAATGCGCGGCACGTGTTCGCGAGGGCGGAGGAGGACTATTACGGCGGCCCCGACAGCCACAACGAAGTGAACGTGCCCAGCCTTGGCGTATTCGAGGACAGCGTCGCGCCGATCATTGCCTCCGGGCAGGCCGAACGCATCAGCAACGACGGGGGCGAGTACCTCGATAACTTCGTGTTCCGCCCGACCAAGGGACACAGTATTGGCCACATGTCGATTGAACTGCATTCGAAGGGGCAGGCGGCGCTCTTTACCGGAGACGTCATGCATCACCCGTTGCAGGTGGTGCGCCCCGACTGGAATTCGGTGTTCTGCGAATGGCAGGACGAGGCCCGCGCGTCGCGCCGCTGGGTGCTGGAGCAGGGCGCCGAACGCAATCTGCTGCTGTTCACCCCGCACTTCGCCGAGACATCGGCCGGTTACGTCACCAGCCAGGGCGACCGTTTCTCCTGGCGCTATGAATAATGAGCCAGACCCAGGAGCTACCCATCATGAGGCAGAACATCGTGGTTAAAGGAAAGCAACTTGTCTTCGAGGAATTGCGCGTAGCGACCGGTACCCCCGGCATTGACCTCTACGTTCGCAACAAGCGCCCCGCCGCGCTCGAGACCTTCACGGCGGAACGCACCATCGTCATGGTTCACGGTGCCACCTTTTCGTCGGGAAGCCTGTATGACGTTCCGTTCAACGGAATGTCGTTCATCGACTTTCTTGCCGCGGCGGGATATGACGTCTATGCGCTCGACGTGCGTGGTTACGGCCACTCAACACGCCCGGCGGAGATGGAGCAGGCAGCGGATCTGAGTCCTCCGGTCGTCGGCACCGACATCGGGTTGGCCGATCTTGGCACCGTGGTCGATTACGTCCTCAAGCGTCGCCAGCTGGACAAAGTATCGGTATTTGGCATGTCATGGGGCGGCACAGTGGCGGGTGCCTATACCAGCCGCAATAACGACAAGGTCCATAAACTGGTCCTATTGGCGCCGCAGTGGCTGAGCGATCGGCCGATTCCTATCGACACTGGCGGGAGGCTCGACGCGTGGCGCCTGGTTCCGGTGCGCGAAAGCAAGGCCCGCTGGCTCAGCACCGCACCGGAACACGGACGCGCGAGCCTGGTCCCGGAAGGTTGGTTCGAGCAGTGGGCCGATTTCACGCTGGCCGAGGATCCCTGGAGCCGGGAGCGCGCGCCGCACCAGTTGCGGGCCAGTAACGGCCCGATCCAGGATATCCGTGACTACTGGCGTGCGGGACGAAAATACTACGAGCCGGCCGAGATTCGTGTGCCCGTGTTGCTTGTCCATGGCGAGTGGGATATCGATGTGCCTATTGACCTCGCGCAGTCGCTTTTCCTTGAACTCAGGAACGCGCCTTACCGTCAATGGGCTGAAATAGGCGAAGCCACGCACCTCGTTTTGCTCGAGAAAAATCGCTTGCTCGCGTATCAGGCGATCCGGGACTTCTACGACCGCACTTTCCAGGAAGAAACCGGGAAGCGCTAGCACAAGCGCAGGCCCACGCCCGGAAGCCCCACACTCATTGCGACTCTCGTCGACAGGCTTATCGGCCTAAACAGTGGTGTGCCCGACGACTGACTATTAGTGCGATTGAGTTGCGATCGTCGAAAAGATTGCTAGTCGAGCACATTCTATAGATATAGATAAAAACCACTCGAGGCCCTCATGGCAAAAAACGAAATCGCACTCACAGGTTCCGATCTGACGATCGACCAGATCATCGCGATCGCGCGTCACGGCGCTCGCGTTCGTCTGTCTGACGCGGCTCGGGCGAATCTGTTGTCGACTCGACGATTCATTGAGGAAAACTGGCTGGTCGACGACGCTCCCCTGATGTATGCGTTCAACACCGGGGTAGGAGCCTTGAAGAATCAACGTATCAGCGCTTCGGACATCGCGCGGTTTCAGCGCAATCTTATTCACTCGCACTCCGCGAGCACCGGCGAAAACATGCCGCTTGAGGTCGTGCGCGCGATGATGGCGATCCGGGTGAACACCTTTGCTCGCAATCACTCCGGCATACGCGTCGCAGTGGTCGAGCGGCTTGTCGCGATGCTCAACGAGGGCATTACGCCCGTCATCCCGGCAAAAGGAAGCGTCGGTGCCAGCGGGGACCTTGCACCGTTGGCCATCATGAGCGGTGCATTGCTTGGGTTGGAACAATCGAAAGTGACGTTCCAGGGCGCCGTAACAAGCGCGCGCTCCGCATTTGAGCGATCGGGCCTTTCAGTGACCTTCGATGTGGAAGCAAAGGATGCGACAGCATTGATCAATGGCTCGACGGCGTCGTTGGCGTACGCGGTCATCGCCGCTTTCGACGCGCGTCGCCTGCTGACTAGCGCAACGATCTCACTGGTGTTGTCGTTGGAGGCAATGCGGGCGGAGCGGGCCTGCTTTGAAGACCGTGTGATGCTAGCGCGTCCACATCCGGGGCAGCGCCGCGTCGCTGCGGCCGTTCGCACGCTGCTCAATGGTTCCATGCGATGCAGCACCGAGGCACGTGCCATTCCGATCGATGCTCTTGCCGCGCCGGGCGACACGGTCCAACCGCGGATACAGGACGTCTATTCGTTCCGCTGCGCGCCACAGGTCTACGGGCCCGTTCTTGATGCACTCGATTACATTGACGGCATACTCGTCACCGAGATGAATAGCGCAACGGACAATCCGTTGATATTCGCTTCCGATGCAGGCTACGACATCGTCTCGTGCGGGCATTTTCACGGACAATACGTCGCGCAAGCGATGGACCTTCTCGCGTTGGTGACGACCGACCTGAGCGCAATCTGTGATCGCCGTAATAATCAGCTGATCGATCCGGCCTGCAACTACGGATTGCCGAGAAACATGATCGCTACCGAGCCGGGCATCAACACGGGTTTCGCCGTTATCCAGAGTATGGGTACCGGACTCGTGCTCGAGAACATAGGGCTATGTAGTCCAGCCAGTGTGACGAGTCTGCCTGCCAAAGGTAACCAGGAAGACCACATCAGTAATTCCTGTTTCGCTGCGCGGCGCACGCGGACGGTTGTCGAAAATGCGCAGGCGGTTGTCTGCGCCGAAATTCTGATTGCATCTCAGGCGCTCGATATTAGTCGCCAAGCGCTCTCACACCTGCCGCTCGGCCTTGGCGCATCCACGGCGCTGGAGAAAGTCAGATCGGTCGTTCCTGCGATGATGGGTAACGATCGGTGGGTGCATGACGATGTCGAAGCGGTAAAATGCCTGGTACAAAACGGCACGCTGAATGAAGCGGTTTCGGTTGCCTGCGGCGATATCTGGGCACCTTCGGCATAGGGAAAGCAAACGTGGATGTAGACAGCTCGGATTCACTTCCTGCACGCATTGCGGCGGCGCTGGCCGAACAGATTTATCCGGGGCGATCTTAGGCCGGGAGCGCGAGTTCGGCAGGACGCAATCGCAGATGAGTTCAATGCCAGTCACGTTCCGGTCCGGGAAGCATTCAGGCGTCTGGAAGCTCGCGGCCTGCTGGTTTCGCGCGAGCGTAAAGGCGTGTATGTCCCACTGCTCGATCAGGCATCCATCATTGAGATTACCCGGATGCGTACCGCACTTGAGGTTCTGGCGCTCCGGTACGCGATACCCAACCTGACTCAAGATGACATCACGTGTGCAGAAAACGCGATGCACAAAGGGAACACGGCCCGTGACATCAGCACGTGGGAGGCCGCCAACCGGGAATTCCATGCAAGTATTTATCGACCCTGCCAAATGCCTCGGCTGCTTTCACATATTGACGCCCTGCATGAGGCGCGACTTCGCTACATGTATGCGACATCGACGCTGATTGAGTGGGACGTCAAATCAGAAAACGAGCATCTGGAGATTTTGGAAGCGATAAAAGCGAAAGACGATCGGAGTGCCTGTGCGTTGATGGAAAAACATATCGATGACGCAGGGTGCATTCTTGTCGATGCGGTGGGTTCTCTTCGCTCACAGACTGACGAGTGAGCCAGGCGCGCGCATTCGTACGTCCGGCATAACCTCGCTCACTCGCCGCGGAAATCCGCGCCCGCCCGGCGAGAGCGGCGCGACAGCGACATCGAGGGCTCAAACGGCAATGGACCCGCCGTCCACGAACAGTTCAACGCCCGCGATATAGCTGCTCTCGCTCGACGCCAGAAAGAGCACGGCGCGCGCGACTTCATCCGGCTGGCCCAGACGCCCCAGCGGCACGAGCTGGTTCAGCATATCTTCGACTCCGGGCCGCGCATCGAGGTAGCTTCGCATCGGGCTTGTCTCGGTCCCGCCCGGCGAGACCACGTTCACGCGAATGCCTCGCTCTTTCAGGTCGGTCGTCCAGCTTCGCGCAAACGACCGCACAGCCGCCTTGCTTGCGTTGTAGAGCGACTGGCCAGGAAAGCCTTTGCTGCCAGCCACCGAGCCATTGAGGACGACAACGCCACCCGACGAAAGTAGTGGCAAGGCCTTCTGCACAGTGAAGAGCATGCCGCGCACGTTGAGGCCGAAAAGCCTGTCGAAACCCTCCTCGTCGATGGTGCCCAGCGGACGCGGCTCCACCTCGGCAACGCCTGCATTTGCGAAAACCACGTCGAGCCTGCCGTGGTCGCGCTGGATGCGCTCATACAGTCGATCAAGGTCGGCGAGGTTGCTCGCGTCCCCCCGAACGCCCACCGCACCGTTGCCGATTTCCTGTATCGCCTCGTCCAGTCGAGCTTGCCTGCGCCCCATGATGTAGACCCGCGCGCCTTCGTCCGCGAAAAGCCTGGCGCTCGCAAGGCCGATGCCCTCGCTGCCGCCGGTGATTGCTACAACCTTGTTCCCGAATCGCTTTGCCATATGCGTTCCTCGTTAAGTGGAGTATTGCTCCACTTAGTATATGGAGGCATCATCCACTTATCAACAGAAATCAAGGCAACGATGAACAGAAAGTGTTCGACGACCGACGAAGCACCGCTGCGCGCCGATGCAGCCCGGAACCGGGAACGCATTCTCGAAGCGGCGGAAGCGCTGTTTCTCGAACGCGGCGCTGAGGTTTCGCTTGACGATATCGCGAGGCGCGCCAACGTTGGTATCGGCACGCTCTACCGCCGTTTCCCGACGCGCGACGCGCTGCTTGCCGCGGCGAGTGATGAGCGCCTGCTGTCGCTTGCCAAAGCAAGCCGCGCACGCGATGACAAGCTCGAACCGATCGCGTCCCTGCGCGCCTTCGTCAAGGAGCTCGTGAACCACGCGAACCACTATCGCGGGCTCGCTGCGTTGCTCGGAACGGTATTACAGGAAGGGACGCCTGGCTGCCGCGCCGGCAGTGAAGAAGGACGCCGGCTGCTCGAGCGGGCCCAAAAGGCGGGGGCGGTTCGAAAGGACGTCTCCATCGGCGATCTCGTGTGTGTCGTGACGGCGATCGCTCTCGCCGTCGAGCAAGGCGGCACAACCAGATCCCGCGTCACCCACCTGATCGATCTCTTCTTCGACGGCATCGGCAAAACGTAAGCGCGGCACCAGCGACGTCTCGACTCGAGATCATGAGCGTTCAGGCTGTTTCATTTAAGCCGAGCGTTTTTGTACTGCGGCCGCCGCATCGGTTGAAGCCTGTTTGGGGCCCAACGCGATGGAAAGCCTTCCGCGTTTTCCCCTAGCAATCCACGGTTGACTCGGGCTCGAGCAAAGGCCAAACTTCTTTCAACGCAAGTGTGATCACAGGTCACACTTGCGCCGGAATCTCACATCGCAGCGAATCCACGGAGGCATTAGTGGCGCCACGCACGAGTTCAGACCTGCCCGAGCTTCAGCTCGTGGCGCGTGAAACGATGGCCGGTCGCGTCTATGCGCAACTCAAGGAAGCGATCATGACCGGACGCTTCGCGCCAGGACAATTGCTGAGCCTGCGCAGCGTGGCGGACGCGGTCGGCTCGTCCACCATGCCGGTGCGTGCGGCGCTCACACGCCTGCAAGCCGAGGGCGCGCTGATCGACGGACCGGGCCGCGCGCTCATCGTCCCGCCCATGACAGTCGAACTCCTCGAAGAGTTGCGCGACGTGCGTATCGCGCTCGAAGGCGCCGTTGCAAAGCGGGCTGCGACTCGCATGAGCCGCGAAGATCTCGCTGTGTTGCAACAGGTATTCGACACCATGAACGCGCACGTCGAAGCGGGCGATGTGCCGGCCTATCTGCGCAGCAACTTCGAATTTCACATCGCGATCTATGCGCACGGCGCGAGCGATATCACGCTGTCCACGATTCAAAACCTGTGGATGCGCATCGGCCCGTTTCTGAATCTCGTGGCCCCCGACATTCCGCACATGCGCAGGTCGATGGATGCACACCGCCATATCGTCGAGGCCCTGTGGCGCAGCGACGGCGAGGGCGCGCGCGCGGGCATCGAGCAGGACATCGGCGAAGCCGCCGCCGATCTGAAGGAGCGCTTGCAAAGCGCGATACAGGACGGCGAAGACCCCGGCGAACAGGCACGCGCCTGAGTTGTAAAAACACGGACAACGGAGACAGACAATGACGGTTCTTCAGATGCTGAAGCCGCACGCGGGCTTGCGCGTGCTTATCACGGGCGGCGCATCGGGCATCGGCCTCGTGATGGCCCAGGCGTTCATCGAAGCAGGTGCTCGCGTGCATGTTTGCGATGCGAGCCAGCAGGCGATCGACGCGCTTCAAAAAGCCCAGGAAAGTGTGGAACTGAACCGCATCACGGCGACGCTCGCCGACGTGGCGGATCGCGCGGCCGTGGAGCGCGTTTTCGTCGATGTGCAGGCGGAGCTTGGCGGTCTCGACGTGCTGGTCAATAACGCAGGCATTGCCGGGCCGACCGGCGGCGTCGACGAGCTCGACGAGCAGGAATGGAACAACACGGTCGACGTGAATCTCAACGCGCAGTTTTATTTCGCGCGCCGCGCGGTGCCGCTTCTCAGGCAGGCGCGCGATGGCGGCACCATCATCGCGCTGTCGTCGGTGGCCGGGCGTCTTGGTTATGCGTTCCGCACGCCTTACGCCGCGACCAAATGGGCGGTGGTCGGCATGACCAAGAGCCTTGCCATCGAACTCGGGCCTTCGAATATCCGTGTCAACGCGATACAGCCCGGCATTGTGAAAGGCCCGCGCATCGAGCGCGTGATCGCGGCGCGCGCGAAGCAGCTCAAGCTTTCCTACGAAGAGATGGAGAAGCAGTATCTCGCCAAAATCTCGCTGCGCCGTATGACCACGCCGGAAGAAGTGGCCGCCACCGCGCTCTTTCTGTGTTCGCCCGCCGGCAGCGGCATCTCGGGACAAGCGATATCCGTCTGCGGCAACGTCGAATTCCTCTAACCGCACGAGGCTCACATGGCAACGAAACGCAAGGTCATCATCACGTGCGCGCCGACGGGCGCAATCCATACACCGTCGATGTCGCCGTATCTGCCGGTTACTCCTCAACAGATCGGCGATGCCGCGCTTGCCGCGGCGAAAGAAGGCGCGGCGATCATTCATCTGCATGCGCGCGATCCGGACGACGGTCATCCGACCCAGGACCCCGCCGTGTTCCAGGAGTTCTTGCCGCGCATCAAGGCCGAATGCGATGCAGTCATCAACCTCACCACGGGCGGCAGCCCGCATATGACGGTCGCGGAACGCCTGAAGCCCGCGCATCATTTTCAGCCGGAAGTGGCGTCGCTCAACATGGGCTCGATGAACTTCGGCCTGTATCCGATGCTCGAGCGCTTCAAGGAACTCAAGTACGACTGGGAACGCAAGCATCTGGAGAACAGCCGCGATCTGGTGTTCAAGAACACGTTCGCGGATATCGAATACATCCTGACGTCTTGCGGGGCGAACGGCACGCGTTTCGAGTTCGAGTGCTACGACATCTCGCATCTGTACAACCTCGCGCATTTTGTCGACCGTGGGCTCGCGAAGCCGCCGTTCTTCGTGCAAAGCGTATTCGGTCTGCTCGGCGGCATCGGCGCGCATCCGGAAGACCTCGCGCATATGCGCCGCACGGCGGATCGCCTGTTCGGCAAGGACTACGTGTGGTCGATTCTCGGCGCGGGACGCAATCAGATTCCGCTCGCTTCGATCGGCGTGGCGCAAGGCTCGAACGCACGCGTCGGCCTTGAAGATTCGTTGTGGATCGAGCCGGGCAAGCTCGCGGAATCGAGCGCGGCGCAGGTCCGCAAGATACGCCAGGTGATCGAAGGCCTGTCGCTCGATATCGCGACGCCCGCCGAAGCGCGCGAGATGCTTCAACTCAAGGGCGCGGCCAACACCAACTTCTGATAGCGGAGAGCGCAGCGTGAACGCCAGATTGAAAGTAGTCGCGATGCCGACGGGCTGGCTCACCGTCGATCGCTCGTCACAGGTGTACGGCCGCTATTTCGGGCAGTCGATCAAGGTGCCGGTGTGGTCCACGGCGATTGTCGGCGCGCAGAAAAAGATCGTGGTGGATACAGGTATCCACGATCCGGGCTGGGTGTCGGACTTCGTGTGTCCTTGCGACCAGGCGCCGGAAGAGAAGCTCGAGCGCGCACTCAAACAATACGTCGGCTGGAGCGCGGACGAGGTCGACATTGTCATCAACACGCATCTGCATTACGACCATTCGGGCGGCAATACGCTGTTCAAAAACGCGCGCTTTATCGTGCAGGCGAAAGAGTGGGAATACGCGGGCCAGCCTCTGCCGACGCAGGCCACGTACTACCAGGAGTTTCTGATCGGCCGCGAGCCGCTCGCGTATTTCCGCTGGCAGTTCGTGCATGGCGTCGCCGATATCGTGCCGGGCGTGCGCGTCGTGCCGACGCCAGGACATACGCCCGGCCATCAATCCGTTGCGGTGGATACGGAAGACGGCGTGGTGCTGATCGCGGGGGATTGCGCGAACTGCATGGAAAACATCGTCGATCTGGTGCCGGTGGGCATCGTGCACGAGACGCTTGCGGAAATGGGCTCGCTCACGCGCATTCGCCAGATCGCCGATTACGTGATCCCCGGCCACGATCCCAACGTCGTGCCGGGCAGCGCGGGTATCGCATTGCCGGCCAGTGCGCACTTGCCGCATGTACCGGTTTCTGGCTGAAGCGTAGTTCGACACAAAAAACGAACATTGGAGGATGACATGAAAGCATGGACGCAATCTATTCGTCGTGCGGGACTGACGGCGCTCGGTATCGGTATGGGTATCGGCTTCGCTGCGGCGCTCGCTGTCTCCGGCGAGGCGCATGCGGCGGGCAAGTACAAGGTGTTCCTGTCGATGAGCTATGTCGGCAACGACTGGCAGACCGAGGCCGCGAACATGGTCAAGGCGATGGCGAACACGCCCGCGCTGAAGGACAAGGTCGATCTCGAGGTGCAGGTCGCGGGCACCGACGCGCAGAAGCAGATCCAGCAGATCAACTCGATGGTGCAGGCGGGCGCGAAGGCGATCATCATCTATCCGATCTCGCCCACGGCGCTGAACCGCGCAATCAAGAACGCCTGCTCGAAGGGCGTGGTCGTCGCGGCCTACGACGGCGAAGTGACCGAACCGTGCGCCCACAACGTGACGATCGACCAGCACCAGGCCGGCACCGTCACGGCGGAATGGCTTGCGAAGACGCTGAACGGCAAGGGCAACATCGTGCTGATCAACGGCGTTCCGGGCACGTCGGTGGATCGCGCCCGCACCGAAGCCGCCAAGGCCGTGTTCTCGAAGTACCCCGGCATCAAGGTCGTGGCGGAAGGCACGGGCATGTGGAGTCAGGCCACGGCCAAGACCGAGCTGTCGAAGATTCTCGCGACCAATAGCTGGGACAAGATCGACGGGCTGTGGATGCAGGTCGGCTGCTTCACCGCCGCGTCGATGCAGCTCGATGCCGGCATCGCCGACGACAAGATCAAGCCCTGCGCGGGTGAGTCGTCGAACGGTCATCGCGTGCAGATGCTGCCGCCTGGCGAGGTGAAAGGGCAGGGCGCCTATCGCTCGATCGGCTACCGTTCGATTTCGTATGGCGCGCCGCCGTATTCGGGTGCAATGGCGCTCAAGATGGCCGTGCAGAAGCTGGACGGCAAGGACTTCCCGCAGCGCATCACGCTCAAGCTGCCGCTCGTCGAAACGCCGCAGTCCAGGCTGTGCAAGACCGGCAGCATCGACGAACTGAAGGCGGGGTGCACGGCCTTCATGCCGGACAAGGTGCCGCCGGGCTGGTTCGCGGACATCTATTCCGAGGAAACCAGAGAGGTCGGCTTCAACGCGGCGCTCACGGGCAACCAGGACTGAGGACCTTGTCATGAGCGACGCATCTCTCGCCATCGACCTGTCGAACGTGACCAAGCGCTTCGGCGCCACCGTCGCGCTCGACGGCGCGTCGTTTCGCGTCAAGCGCGGTGCCGTGCACGCGTTGCTCGGCGAGAACGGCGCAGGCAAGTCCACCACCGTCAAGCTGCTGTCCGGGTTGATGCAGCCCGACGCGGGCACCATCCGCGTGATGGGCCGCGACCTGACGATGCGCGGCCCGCAGGACGCGCATCGCGCCGGCGTGCAGACGGCGTTTCAGGAGATGACGCTGGTGCGCGATCTCACGGTCGCGCAGAACCTGCTTCTGTCGTACGAGCCGACCGGGCTCTTCGGCCGCATCAGAACGCGCGAGGCGCAGCGCATGGCGGCGCAGTGGCTCGAAGAACTCGATCTGCCGGACGTGCGCCCCGGTGCGTATGTTCGCGATCTGTCCTTGCCGGTGCGGCAAAAGATCGAGATTGCGAAGGCGATCCTGCGTGGCCCGCAAGTACTGCTGCTCGACGAGCCGACTTCGTCGCTGTCGGGCGCGGACGTGGCGTGGCTTTCGCGCCGGATCGATGCGTTAAAGGCAAAGGGCGTCACGTTCGTGTTCATCTCGCACCGCATGCAGGAAGTGCGCGAGTTCTGCGACAGCCTCACCGTGTATCGCAATGGCCGCGATGTCGGCTCATTCGACACGCCCGACATTTCGGACGACGAGGTAATCCGCCTCGTCATCGGCCGCTCCATGGAAGCGAAATATCCGCCGAAGGTCGCGCCGCCGGCGCTGGCGCAGGGCCAAACCCGGCCGCCCGCCATGCAGGCGCGCCGCATCCGCGTGGACGGCGTGGTGAGCGACTTCGACCTGACGCTTGTCGCCGGCGAAGTGCACGGCATCGCGGCGTTGCAGGGTATGGGCCAGCGCGAACTGTTCGAGGCGCTGTTCGGCGCCACCTATATCGACGACGGCGAAATCCGTATCGACGGCAAGCCGGTCACGCTGACCTCGACCGCCGATTCGCTGAAGGCCGGTGTGTCGACCAGTTTTCTGCCTGAAGACCGCAAGACCGAAGGTCTGTTTCTGCGTCTGCCCGGCGGAGAGAACGTGTCGCTGCCGGTGATCGGACGTTATGCGCGCTTTGGACTGATCGACCGCAAGCGCGAGCAGGCCGCGATCGCCAGGTCGCTTGCGCAGATGGAAGTGAATCCGCGCGCGCTCTACAAGCCGTGCCTGTCGTTCTCGGGCGGCAACCAGCAAAAGATCGCAATGGCCAAGTGGATGCTCACGCAAAGCCGCGTCTGGCTCATGTTCGATCCGACGCGCGGCATCGACGTGGGCACCAAGCATCAGATTTTCGTGCTGATGCGCGCGTTCGCCGCGGCAGGCGGCGCCGTGCTGTTTTATTCGACCGATGTTCCCGAACTCGTCAATGTGTGCGACCGCGTGTCGGTGATGTATCGCGGCCGCAACGTCGGAGAATTGTCCGGCGATGCGCTCACGGAAGAAGCCGTGATGCGCAACATGCTTTCCAGCTGAGAGGTTGGCCATGAAAATAGCTATTGCGTCGCCCGACAGCGGGATCGTGCGTCGAGGCGCGGGCGCTGCCTGGGCCGCGCGAGTCGATCATCATCGCGGACTGATCATCGCGATCGGCGCGCTCGTCGCAATGCTCGTTGCGTGGGGCGCGCTGTCGGCCACGCCGGTGGGCGCGTACGACATCGGCTCCGTCATTTCGAGCGCGACGACGCTCGCGCTCGCCGCGCTCGGACAGACCATCGTCGTGCTGTCGGGCGGCTTCGATCTGTCCGCGTCGGCAGTCGTGTCGCTCGCCAACGTGCTCGCGGTGCGCTTCGTGCATGGCACGCCGCTTCAACAATGGGCGGGTGCGGCGCTGATTCTCGCGACAGGCGGCGGCATCGGTTTGATCAATGGCGCGCTGATCGCGTGGTTCCGCCTGCAATCCATCGTGGTCACGCTCGCGACCATGTTCATGGTTCAGGGCGTGACGCTGCTGATCCAGAACAAGCCCGGCGGCAGCGTCGGCGACGAGTTCGGCGCGTTCATCACATCCGATCTGATTGACGGGAAACTGCCGATGTCGGCCGGCGTGCTGATCGCCGCGCTGCTGATATGGGCGTTTATCCGGCGCACGCGTTTCGGCGTCGGTCTGTACGCGCTCGGCAGCGACGCGGACAGCGCGTACGCCAACGGCATGCCCGTCACGCGCTATCGCATCATGACCTACGCGCTCGCAGGCATGTTCTACGCGGCGGCGGGCCTGTACGTGTCGGCGCAGACGGGCTCTGCCGATCCCCTCGTCGGCCGTCCGCTGCTGCTGTCGATGTTTACCGCCGTGGTGCTCGGCGGAACGTTGCTCGGCGGCGGGCGGGGCGGCTGCGTCGGCACGGTGTTCGCCGCCATGACGCTGATGGTCACCGTGAATATCCTGCTGGTGCTGAACGTGTCGGCGTTCTTCACGACGATCGCGGAAGCGGTGATCCTGATTCTCGCGGTACTCGGTTCGTCGATCGGCAAACAGTCGGCCGCGCATGAATGCGCGCGTCACGCGGCACAATGGCTGAGGGCGATGCGAACCGGCACGCGAGTGAAGAACGACGCTCACGCGCGGCGCGTGTCCTTCGAAGTGAGCGGTTTTCAGCCGATCGCCAACACGGAGCTGAAGGGCCGCGCGATTGCGGACTGGATCGAGCGCAACCGCGAGTGGGTGAAGTATGTCGTGCCGGCGTATCTGCTGTTTTTCGCGGTAGTGGCGATCACCGGCTTCGTGTATGGCCCAGCGGTGCTGACCAGCGCGAACTTCTACAGCAGCCTGCTGACGCTGACATTGTTCCTCGCGATTCTCGGCCTCGGACAGGGCGCGGTGATCCTGACCGGCGGACTTGATCTCTCGATGCCCTGGCTCATCACGCTGGCCGGCGTTCTTCTCACGGGCCTCACGCACGGCGCGAACGCCGCGGCGGCGTGGGCGGTCCCGGCCGTGCTCGGCGTCGGCCTGCTCGTCGGCGCATTCAACGGCGTGGGCGTCGTGATGCTGGGCCTTCCGCCAATCGTCGTGACGCTTGCCGCCAACGGCCTGCTGCAAGGTCTCACGCTGATCTACTGCAATGGCTCGCCGCAAGGCTGGTCGCCGTCCGCGATCAGCGAATTCACCAACGGCAAACTCGGGCCCTTGTCGTTCGCCGCATGGAGCGTGCCGGTGTTTCTCGCGCTTGCGCTGTTGCTGCTGCATCGCACGCCGTTCGGGCGGCGCGTGTACGCGGTCGGCAATTCGCAGGTCGCGGCGAAGCTCTCAGGTGTGCGTGTCGGCACCACGCTGATCGCCGTGTACTGCCTCTCAGGATTGTGCTCGGCGCTCGTCGGTTTGCTGCTCGCGGGGTTCAGCTCGCAGGCGTTCCTCGGTATGGGCGATCCGTATCTGCTGCCGTCCATCGCGGTGGTCGTCGTGGGCGGCGCTCTGATCACCGGCGGGCGCGGGCATTATCTCGGCGTGTTCGGCGGCGCGCTGCTGCTGACCGCTCTCGGCACGCTGCTCGCGGGCACGACCGTGCCGCCCGCCGTGCGCGACATCATCAATGGGCTCGTCGTGCTGGCGGCCGTCATCACGCTGCGCGACCGGCGCGCATAACATCGGGACACATTCATGCAGACGAAGACGACAGCGGTAATCGGTTCGGGGCGCATCGGGCGCGCGTGGGCGATTGTGTTCGCGCGCAGCGGCTTCGACGTGAAGTTGCACGACGCCTCGCAAGACATGCTGAGGGACGCTGTCCCGGCCATTCGCGAAAGCGTGGAGGACCTCGCGTCGTTCGATCTGATCGACGAGCCGGCAGAGGCGATCGTCGCGCGCATCACAACATGCGAGACCCTTGCCGAAGCGGTCGCAGAGGCGGATCTCGTGCAGGAGAACATTGCCGAAATCGTCGACGTGAAGCGCACGCTCTTTGCGCAGCTAGACCGCCTGACGAAGCCCGACGCGCTGCTTGCCAGTTCGACCTCGGGTCTGCCGGCATCCACGTTCACCGAAGCGTTGCAAGGCCGCGCGCGCTGTCTCGTCGCGCATCCGGTGAACCCGCCGTCGCTCGTGCCGCTCGTCGAGTTGTGCGGGGCGCCCTGGACATCGCAGGACACGCTCGAACGTGCTCGCGTTTTCTATGAGCAAGCTGGACAGAAGCCGGTCACCGTGAATCGCGAAATCTCGGGTTTTCTGCTTAACCGCCTGCAAGGCGCGGTGCTCGATGAGGCGTTGAGCCTCTACGAGCAGGGCTATGCGAGCGCCGCCGATCTGGACACCGTGATGCGCGACGGTCTCGCGATGCGCTGGTCCTTCATGGGCCCGTTCGAGACGATCGATCTGAACGCGCCGGGCGGCGTGGCCGACTATGCACAGCGCTATGGCGGCACATACCGCAGCATCGCCGAAACGCGCGTGCCTTTTGACTGGGCCGCCGCCACGCTGGACCGCCTCGATGCCGAGCGGCGTGCCGCGCTGCCGCGCGAGCGTATCGAGGAGCGCAGCCGCTGGCGGGATCGGCGTCTGATGGCGCTGCTCGCTCATCGGCGCGCGCTCAAGGACAACGAGTGAACCGAAGCGCCAACATCGTGCCAACAAGGAGACGACGATGCCTGAAGTACGCTTGCTCGTGGATGCGAACAATCATCTTGGTGAAGGCCCGCTATGGGATGTCAAGGAGGAACGGCTGTACTGGATCGACAGTACCGCCGCGGAAATCTATAGCTGCCGCGCGGACGGCAGCGAGGTAAAGCGCTTTTTCGTGCCGCGTCATATCGGTTCGATGGCGCTGCGCGAGCAGGGCGGCGCGGTCGTGGCGCTTGCCAACGGCCTGCATTTTTACGACTTCGATGCGCAGACGGTGCAGTTCATCGCCGATCCGGAAAGCGACGATCCCGAGACCCGCTTCAACGACGGCAAGGTGGACCGGCGCGGCCGCTTCATCGCGGGCACGATGTCCTACGATTTCGACCGCTACGACGCGGATCGCGGCCAGCGCTCAACGCGCAGCGGCGGTCTGTACCGCCTGGATATCGACGGCACGCTGGCGCGGCTGGACTCGGGCATCAGCTGTTCGAACGGACCCTGCTGGAGCCCCGACAATCGCACGCTGTACTTCACGGACACGTATAGCAGGGAGATGTACGCGTACGACTACGACATCGAAACCGGCGCCGCCGGCAACCGCCGCCTGTTCGCATCGGCGCGCGACATGGCCGGCACTTTCGACGGCGCAACCGTCGATGAGGAAGGCTACGTCTGGTCCGCGCTGGTGTTCGGCGGGCGCATCTTGCGCTTCGCGCGCCGGACGGCAAGCTCGACCGCGTCGTCGAATTCCCGGTGCGCAATCTGACGAGCGTGATGTTCGGCGGCCCGAATCTCGACACGCTCTACGTGACGACGATGGGCCGCCCGATGTGGGGCATTCCGCAGAAAGAACGCGAGAAGGGCGGGTTGTTCGCGGTGACGGGGCTGGGAGTGCGCGGTTTGCCGGAGCCGCGTTTCGCTGGGTGAGAGAGCGGGCCGCCAACGTCACGCGATTCTTGCAAACTCCCCGGACAAAAGCAGTGTCGTTCGACATGGTTTCGCGCACGCCGTGCGCGGGCTGCATGCCGCCGGTTGGACCGGCCTGGGTAATCGCAGACAAGCAAGGAGGTTCATCGCTGCAAGTCTCTATCGCGGCTCCTCATTAGGGCGCACGCTGCGGCACCTTCGCAAGCAGGATATTGAGGCCCTCGGAGATCAGCGGATGCGCAATGATTGCATCGCGCACGGCCGTATAAGGTAATCCGCCGAGCATCGCCATCTGCACCGCGGTCACTACCTCGCCGGCATTGGTGCCCAGCATCGCAAAGCCAAGGATGGCGTCTGAGTCCGCGTCGATCAGCATTTTCATGAAGCCCTTCGTCGCGCCGTTCGTCCGCGCCCGCGGCACCGCCGCCATCGGCAGCTTTGCAACACGTACCGCGATGCCGCGCGCCTTCGCGTCGGCTTCGCTGAGACCGATACGACCGAGTTCCGGCTCGATAAAGAGCGCATACGGAATGATTCTGTCGCGCGTGGTTTTCGCATTTTCCCCAGCGAGTTGCGAGCGCAACACGCGGTAATCGTCGAACGATGCGTGCGTGAACATCGGTGTGCCTGCGACCTCGCCGATGGCCCATGTGCGCTCTGCTGTCGTCGCGAGACGTTCGTCCGTTCTGATGAAGCCGCGCGCGTCGACTTCGACCCCGGCGGCGTCGAGGCCGATACCGGACGTGCCAGGGGTGCGGCCCGCCGCGACCAGAAGATGACTCCCGCTCACCGTGCTGCCATTCTGCAGTACCACTGTCACCAACTCTCCCGACTTGCCCGTCACGCTGGCGGGTCTCGCGCCGGTTCTGATATCGATGCCTTCCTCTTTCAGCGCCGCCTCGATCGCCTCGGTGACGTCCTCGTCTTCACGCATCGCCACGCGCGGCGCGTCCTGTATCAGCGTGACCTTGCTGCCCAGTCTACGGAATGCCTGCGCCATTTCGAGCCCGATATATCCACCGCCGAGAACGATCAGGCTTTCGGGTAACGTCGTCAGCACCAGCGCTTCGACGTGCGTCAGCGGCTCGGCGGCCTTCAATCCCGGCACATCGGGAATCGCCGCCGTCGTGCCCGTGTTGATAAAAGCATGTTCGCCTTCGATCATTCGCAGACCGCCGTCATTGGTTTTCACTTCGAGCCGGCGCGGTCCGACAAAGCGGCCCGTGCCCAGCACGAGTTCGAGGCCGGAGTCACGCAACGCGTTGCGATTGATTTCCACCATACCGTCGACCACGGCTTTCACGCGCTGCGACACTTTGGCCATGTCCGCGGCCCTGCCATCCTGTCGATGCAGTATGTATTCGGTGCGCGCGGTCTGGATCAGCGTCTTGGTCGGTATGCATGCCACGTTGATGCACGATCCGCCGATCATGCCTCGTTCGATCACGGCAACCTTGCGGCCCGCCTGCGCGAGTTCCATCGCCAGTGTCTTGCCACCTTTGCCGCCGCCAAGAAATACATATTCGAAGTGCTCGATCGTTGTCATCGCGGAGTTCCTTTTTGCCCGTCAACTATCATCGCCCGACATCGGCGGTACCTTGAAAATCAGCACTAGCATCGTGCTGTGTGCTGCACGCCAATCCATCACGACGGCGCTTATGCCTGAGCGACCGTCCGCTCCAGTTGACGATGAATCTGCGCGACGACGGCAGCACCGTCTCCCACCGCCGCGGCAACACGTTTGGTCGAAGTCGAGCGGACGTCCCCCGCACAGAACACGCCGCGCACGCTTGTTTCATGCTCTTGCGACCCAGGTCCGGCGCCTTCGCCCGTAAGCACGAAGCCGTTTTTGTCGACGGCGACGCCGCATCCGTCAAGCCACGACGTGTTGGGAGATGCACCGGTAAACAGGAACACGTGTTCCGCGGATACAACCGACCGTTGCGTCCCGCTCAAAAGCTCTACTTCCTCGAGCGTCCTGGCGCCTCTCAGCGCGGTGATCTGAGTGCCGTACGTCACATCGACATTGTCCAGAGCAGCGATACGGTCGATGAGATATTGCGACATACTGGCCTTCAGGCTTTGTCCACGTACCAGCATGCGAACTCGCCGCGCGCGCGACGCGAGGTACACGGCGGCCTGTCCCGCGGAGTTTCCGCCGCCGACCAGCAATACGTCTTGTCCCGCGCAAAGCTTCGCCTCGACCGGCGAAGCCCAATAGTATGTTCCTCGTCCCTCGAAGCGTTCCAAGCCCTGAATGTCGGGTCTGCGATAAGCCGCGCCCGAAGCGATAACGATCGTTCGGGACCGGATGGTCACGGCGGAGGACAAGCGCAGCGCGAACGGCGTTATGCCGCAATCGAGGCTTTCCGCCTGAGCGGGAATGGCTACGTCGGCTCCGAATTTCTGTGCCTGTACGTACGCGCGGGCGGTGAGCGCATGGCCGGAGATGCCTGTTGGGAATCCGAAGAAGTTTTCAATGCGGGCGCTGGCACCGGCCTGTCCGCCTGGCGCACTATGATCGAGTACGATGACTCTCAGCCCCTCGGACGCGGCATAGACGGCTGTCGCCAAACCCGCCGGACCCGCTCCGACGATTGCGACGTCGTAGACATGCTCCGGATCGAAATCAGGGAGCCAGCCCAGCGCGTTGGCAAGCTCCGCTTCATCGGGTGCTCGCAAGATGGTCCCGTCTGGATGCAGCACGAGCGGGTAGTCGGCGTCATCGCGTACCCACTTCGCTACGTAACGGGCTGTGTCGTCGTCTTCTGACGACGCGCCGATGACCGCATGAGGAACATTGTTACGTCGCAGGAAACTTTGCAATGCGTGGAGGCGGGCGTTATGCGGTTGGCTGACTATAACGATCCCATTGCCTCGCTCAATAAGCGCAACCCGCCTGAGAATAAGCGCCCGCATAATGCGCTCACCCAGCTCCGCTTCGGCGATCAGGAGCGCCCGCAGTCTGTCGGGGAGGATGTGAATGGCCGATACATCGCCGACCGCATCGCCGTCCACTATGCATCGACCGCCGGATAGCTGTCCGACTTCCGCAACGAAGTGTCCCGGACCGTTTTCGCTAACGACGGCATGACGCCCGAACGCGTCGCGGCTACTCACGCGAATCATCCCGTGCAATACCACGCACATCCCGAACCCTGGCGCGCCGACTTCGAAAATCCGTTCCGATGTCCACGAACGAACAACGCCGTATTGACGCAGTCGTGCTAATTCGGCCTCGGTCAGTTGCGGATACTTCTGTTCATGACGGTCGGTAGCTGGCGCTAACCATGTGGAGCTGCTCATTTGCGTTCCTGCGGTTGCGTGCGCGATGGGAAGTTCCACGCGCCTGATTGAGCCGGCTATTACATCGACACAGACGTCGACACAGACATCGACACAGCGCGCTGTTATGCCGGACTAGCGGCACGGTATTGGCGGATAGGATGCTTATCATCCATGCCGCAGGCAGGCTTTTACAACGACATTTATACTCACGTTTTCGGACACCACGGCTGGCGTATTAATGCATCGGATTGGCTACTTCTTGACGGACGACTTCCAGGTCATGGCCATTGGGACCCAGACCGTATTTGAAATCGCCAACGTCGTTGCGCGCGAGCCTATTTATCATGTGACGAATTACTCGCTGCAGGGCGGAGAAATCCGCTCGTCGCTCGGCGTCTCCGTCATGACCAGGCCGGCCGATTCGAATGCGACGGCAGACACCTGGATGATCAGCGGCGTGGCCAATCCAACCGGCCGCACCACAACCGCCGAAGAACTCAGATTCATCAGCGAGGCGGCCGCGCGCTCACGGCGCACCGCGGGCCTCTGTACGGGTGCGTTCGTTCTCGCTGAAGCCGGGCTTCTAAACGGTAAACGCGCGACCACGCATTGGGCGTTCGCAGACGCTTTGCAGGCGCGCTGGCCGCTCGTTCAGGTCGAAGCCGACCGCATCTTTATCGTCGATGGCCCGATATGGACGTCAGCGGGTTTGACGGCGGCGATGGACCTGGCGCTTGGCCTGGTGGAGAAGGACATGGGTGCGGACTTCGCGACCAGGGTGGCGCGTGCGATGGTCATGACGCATCGGCGCTCGGGCGGGCAGTCGCAGCACTCTGAAATGCTGGCGCTCGCGCCAAAGTCGGACCGGGTCCAGAAGGCGCTCGAACATGCACGCCTCAATTTATCCAAACCCTTGCGCGTGGACGATCTAGCGAAGGCAGCGCATCTGAGCAGCCGGCAATTCGCGCGCATTTTTCTTTCCGAGACCGGCATATCTCCCGCGAAGGCAATCGAACGTCTGCGTCTGGAAGAGGCGAGAAATCTGATTGAACGTGGCCGTCATTCACTTGAAACAATTGCGCGCGAAACAGGATTTCGTGACAGGCGTCATCTCCGGGAAGTGTTCACGCGGGCCTATCAAATCACTCCTCAGTCGTTGAGGAGAGAGTCGCGGAATGTGACCGGCGACGATCACCCGATCGACGAATAGAAAGAGACGGCTTTAGTGCCGCGAGAAATTCGACGGGCTGCCAGTCGGTCATCCCTTCTATCTGGAATGTCCTAAAACATGACCTTTAACGTCATTTGAGTTGGTGGCCTTCGGCACCACAATTCACTCCGGCACAACTGTCTTCAACCGGAGTGACATGATGACGCAAGCACATTTGGGCACAGCACTGATTACGGGCGCATCGTCCGGTATGGGTGCGGTGTATGCCGAACGCCTCGCGCGACGCGGTTACGAACTCATACTCGTTGCCCGCAACCGTGAGCGCCTCGCCCGCGCTAGCCAGCCGTATCACGACGCAAACCCAACGCAGTGTCGAGATTCTCGACGCCGACCTCGGGACTCGGGCCGGCCTTTCGATCGTCGAAACAAAGCTGAAACAGGACGCGACGATCACCCTGCTGGTCAATAACGCGGGCGTCGGTACGCACACGCCTCTCGAGGACAGCGACGTCGATGCGATGTCGCGCATGATCGATCTCAACGTGACGAGCGTGATGCGTCTTACCTACGCCGCCGTGCCCGGCTTTGTGTCGCGCGGCAAAGGCGCTGTCATCAATATTTCGTCGATCGTCGCGATTGCGCCGGAAGCGCTCAATGGTGTCTACGGTGGAAGCAAGGCCTTCGTGCTCGCATTCAGCCAGTCCCTGCACCACGAGCTTGCCGGCAAAGGAATTCGGATCCAGGCCGTCTTGCCGGGCGCAACGGCTACCGATTTCTGGCAAACGGGAGGGCTACCCCTCGAAAACCTGGACAAGTCGATCGTGATGTCCGCGGAAAACATGGTCGATGCGGCGCTGGTCGGGTTCGAGCGGGGCGAGCTCGTGACGATTCCTTCGCTGCACGACGTCGCCAAATGGGAAGAATACGAAAGCGCGAGGCGTGCAATGTCGCCGCTATTGTCGACCAACGTTCCGGCACCGCGCTACACGACCACTCACTGACATTGGTTGCCGATACACATCTACATTAAGGAAGCGGTGATCATGAAACTTTCAGGCAACACGATATTCATTACGGGCGGCACGTCGGGTATTGGACGCGCGCTCGCCGAAGCGTTCCATCAACGCGGCAACAAGGTGATCATTGCCGGGCGGCGCAAAGCGTTACTCGACGAGGTCGCAAAGGCGAACCCGGGCATCGGTGTCATGGAACTCGACATTGCAGACGGCGCGCAGATTCAACAGGTGGCAAGGCAATTGATCGGGCGCTATCCCACGCTGAACGTCTTGATCAACAACGCGGGCATCATGCCGTTCGACAACGCGGGCAGTGCGCTCGACGATGAGCAGGCGGTGCATCTGATCAATACAAACCTGCTCGGTCCGGTGCGGATGAGTGCGGCGCTTGTCGAACATCTCAAGCAGCAGCCGGAGTCGACGATCATCAACAACAGTTCCGTGCTCGCCTATGTACCGCTGGCTGCTACTGCGCTGTATTCCGCAACCAAGGCAGCAGTCCACTCGTACACCATGTCGCAGCGATTCATGCTGCGCGACACCAGCGTGCGCGTGCTCGAAATCGCGCCGCCGTGGGTCGACACGGATCTCGTCCACAGGAGTGGCGATCCGCGTGCAATGCCGCTCGATGCGTTCATCGCCGAGACCTTGGACAAGCTCGCTACCGCGACGCAGGAAGTGGTGGTCAGCGCTGCCCAGCCGCTGCGCGACAACGTCGGACCTAACGAGTATGCGTTCGTCGACCAGTTCAACCTCTCGTTGAAAGACAACCCCATTCCAGTAGCCTGACGTACCCGAACGGCGATCGCGACAAAGCGGCGCTCGGCGCCGCTTGCGCGGTCCGGCCGCTTGTCCGCCGTCCGCCGTCCGGCGCCGGAATCGCTCAACTCCAGTACTCGCTCATGACCCCAGCTATCCCTGCGAAAACCACGCGTGCGCTTCGGGCGCTCAGTTTTGCGTACTTCGTGCAAGCGACAGGCGCGTTGTCGGTCGTCGGCAGTCTCAATGCGATTTCGCGTGAATGGGGTCTTGCCGACGCGCAAAGCGTCTACCTGATATCTTTTTTTGGCGTGACCTTCGCGTTTGCCGCGCCTTTTCTGCAAGTCGGCTTCGGACATTTGCGACGGCGTCGCCAGGTGCTCATCGGGCTCTCGCTCTTCAGCGCCGCCGCATTGCTGTTCGCGGCCGCACCAAACTACTCCGTCCTCGTTCTGTCGCGCGTGCTGATGGGATTGGGCGCGGGATTTATTGGTCCTGTGCTTGGCGCATTGGGATCGAGCCTCGTTGAACCCAGGCATCAGGGCAGCGCGATCGCCATCGTTCTGCTCGGACTGAGTATCGCGGGTCTCGTCGGGATGCCGCTTTCGGCATGGGTCGCTCACGTGTGGGGGGCGCGGGCGTTATTCGTTGCGATTGCGTGCGCGGGCGCGGCAACAGCGGCGCTTATCGTGGCGGTCGTGCCCGATTCCAGCGAGGGCGAGCATGTCGAGCTCAGAACCGTTACATCGCTGCTAAGCCGTACCGAGACACTCAGCGCGTTTCTCGTCGTGTTTTTCATCGCGGCAGGCGTCTATTCGACGTACTCGTTTATTGCGCCGATTGTTCGCGACACGTTCCATGCCGGTTCCAGCGCTGTATCGGCCGCGCTTGTCGTGCTGGGCGTTGCCGGCGTCGCAGGCAACCTTTTCGTGACGCGTGCCGCGAGGCGCTATAGCGCGGAAGCGATGTTGACCGCTGGGCTCGCGCTGCTCGCCCTCGACCTCGCGTTGCTTTGGATGACGCCACCCCATCTGCAATGGTTCTTCGTTGCGCTTGCTGCCTGGGCATTCGCCACGGATCTGCTGTGGCCTTCCCAGCAGCGCCGGATCGTCGAGATGGTGCCGGACCGGCGCGGGACTGCATTAGCGTTGACTGCGTCGTTCGTATTTTGCGGAATCGGCTTTGGTTCGGCAGTGGCGGGGCATGTCTATCCGGTGTTCGGTTTTGCGGGTGTCATCTGCACCTCGTTGGGCTTCCTCGCACTTTCCGCTGTTAGTCTGATTATTTCGCGGGCTTCCGTTGTGAGGATTCAGGTGCCTGTCGCCGGCGGCTCGAGTCAGTCCTGATCTTCCAGTGCGCGCGCACGCGGACGAAATTTATCGTGAGCTTTGTCGATTTCCTCAAGCGTGGTTCGTCGTGTGTATAGGGCGGCAAGATTGCGGCAATGCGGTCCCGATGTCGCTTTTGCGCCCTTATTCATGACTCACGCAAACCGGAGATCGTTCATGACTTACATAGATGGGTTTGTCGCCGCGGTGCCCACGGCCAATCGCGAAACGTACAGGAAGCATGCCGAATCGGCAGCGGCCGTCTTCAAGGAGCACGGCGCATTGAAGGTGGTCGAGTGCTGGGGAGACGACGTCCCGGAAGGGAAGCTGACGTCTTTTCCGATGGCGGTCAAACGGCAGCATGACGAGGCGGTGGTGTTCTCCTGGGTTGTCTGGCCTTCGCGTCAGGCACGAGACGACGGCATGAAAGCGGTGATGGCCGACCCACGGCTGCAGCCCGACACGAATCCGATGCCTTTCGACGGCAAGCGGCTGATCTACGGCGGGTTTGAAGTGATCGTGGACGCATGAGGGGCAAAGAAGGCGGCGCCGGTCGGGTCGACAATGGCCAGGAGCCTGCGATGCACCTGAGTTTTCCGCAGGTCAGCCTGCGGGAACAGGCCGTTGAGGCGCTTTCCTGAAACATTCAATGGAGACGACGTATATGCAGCAAGATCCTGCCGACATCGCCCGTGCGAGTTATCTCGCCTATGTACATAAGGACCGCGCCGCCATCGAGGCGCTGATCGGCGCTGACTTCCATTTCACTAGCCCTCTGGATAACCGCCTGGATCGCAGCACTTACTTCACGCGTTGTTGGCCGAACAGCGAGACGATTACCGACTTTCAGTTCGT
The DNA here is from genome assembly GCF_040543975.1 of Paraburkholderia sp. OAS925. Taxonomy (NCBI): domain Bacteria; kingdom Pseudomonadati; phylum Pseudomonadota; class Betaproteobacteria; order Burkholderiales; family Burkholderiaceae; genus Paraburkholderia; species Paraburkholderia sp. OAS925. The sequence continues at coordinate 2,939,882 of NZ_JBEUNO010000001.1, read as the reverse complement.
CGATGTCGTTGTTCATGGCGAACAGGTGTTCGTCGTTTACGAAGCAACGACTCTTGGCAGTCGACGATTCCGCAATACGGAGCGGCTGACCGTCCGCGGCGGCAAGATCGTCGAGGCAGAGGTCTATTTCGGCTGGTCCCTTCCGCACGACGCGCCCGATGGCGGATATGTGACGTCGGTCGCGTAGCAACTCATTGGATGCCAGAAGCGCGGTTTTGCGCGGTTGTCGGCAATGGGACAACCGGATGACCTGGCCGCGATGCGCGCATCGCGGCTATGTGCTGCAGACCGGCCGCGTGGTGTTGTCGGGCACCGCAAGCGAACTGCTCGGCGATCAACGGATTCGCGATGCTTATCTCGGCGGATCGCTTGCGGCGGAAACGGGGTCGTGAGCGCGACGGATTGTGGATTGCCCTGGTGCGTTGCGTGGATAGACGACAGGTTCCGCGCGGACACCCGCACTGAAAACGCGAACACGGGAATACCCAACCCCGCCGCCGCGCCCCACCCATTATCAGAAACGCTGCTTAGCACCTGAAAATTGCTTGGTTTGTGCCGTGCGCGAGCGTTGCTAGAGTCCACTTCTCACGCTAAGGCACGCGCTATTCGACCTCGCGCGCGGCCCATCAAAACAACAGGAAACCACCGCTATGAATCTCAGAGTGCTTGGCGCAGCGATCGCCGGAAGTCTGCTTGTCATGTCCGCCGCCGCGCACGCGGATCGCCTCGACGACATCAGGAAGGCGGGCGTATTGCGCGTGGCCGCGTTCGACAGCAATCCGCCGTTCGGCTTCGTCGATCCGAAGAGCAATCAGATCGTCGGGCTCGACGTCGATTATGCGCGAGCGCTCGCCACGCGCCTCGGCGTCAAGCTCGAGATCCAGCCGACCAATCCGGCGAACCGCATCGCGTTCCTGAAGTCGGGCAAGGTGGATCTCGTGTTCGCCAACTTCACGATTACCGACGACCGCAAGAAGGAAGTGGATTTCAGCACGCCGTATTTTGCGTCGGGCACGCAATTCATCGCGAAGAAGGGCACGCTTACTTCGCCGCAACAGTTGAACGGTTTGCGGATCGGCGCCGACAAAGGCACGACCAATGAGCAGCAGGTGCGCGCGCAATTCCCGAGCGCGACGATCATCGCTTACGACGACACGCCGTTCGCCTTCGCCGCGCTTCGCACGGGCAACGTGCAGGCGATCACGCAGGACGGACCGAAGCTCGTCGCGTTGCTGGCGAAGGTGCCGGACAAGGCGAACTACGAGATCCCGCCGTTCACGATCTCCAACGACTACGAAGGCGTGGGCGTGCCGAAGGGCGAGACGCGCCTGCTGAATGTCGTCAACGACACGCTGAAGGATCTCGAAGCCAAGGGCACGGCCGGCACGATCTACGATACCTGGTTCGGCCCGAAGAGCGCCGCGCCGCTGCCGCGTCTGTTCAGGATCGGCGATCCGCAGAAGAGCTGAACGCCCGTCGCTTGACAGCCGCCTCGACATGGCCCGGTCACGAAACGCGTGACCGGGCCTTCTTGCTGATACAGGACCGCGTTTTCTCCAAATGCATTTGATGAACTTCTGGCTGGGCCCGCGCTATCTCGGCTGGCTCGCGCACGGCTTCCTGATCACGCTGATCCTGTCGGCGTGCGTGAGCGTGTGCGCGACGTTGCTTGGATTCGGGCTGGCAATGGCCCGCATCGCGCAACATCGCGCGGTCGCCACGGCGGCGAAGCTCTACGTACTCGTGTTTCGCAATTCTCCGTTGCTGGTCCAATTGCTGTTCTGGTACTTCGGCGCGGCAATGCTGCTGCCTTCCGCGTGGATGACGTGGCTGAACACGCCGCATGTCCTGAGCGCCGGGCCGTTTGCGCTGCACTGGCCGAGCTTCGAACTGTTCGCCGGCTGGCTCGGGCTGACGTGCTACAGCACGGCCTTTATCGCCGAGGAGTTTCGCGCCGGAATCCGCGGCGTGGGCATCGCGCAATATCAGGCGAGCGCGGCATTGGGCATGACGCGTTACGCGACCTTGCGGCACGTGGTGCTGCCGCAAGCGGTGCGGATCGCCACGCCGCCGCTCGCGGGGCAATACATGAATATCGTGAAGAACTCGTCGCTGACGATGGCGATCGGCGTCGCCGAGTTGTCGTATGCGTCGCGCCAGGTCGACACGGAAAGCTTCCGGACTTTTCAGGCGTTCGGCACGGCAACCGTGCTGTATGTCGGCACCGTCGCGCTAATCGAAACGGCTCTCGTGATCTGGCAGCACACGGGCGTACGCGCGCTGCAACGGGGGCGAGCATGACCGCCCTCGAGTGGCTGCCGACGCTGCGCTATCTGCTGCTCGGTGCGTTTCCCAACGGGCCGCTGGGCGGCGCGGCGCTGACGGTCGTGCTCTCGGTGGTGTCGGCGTTGCTGTCCGCCGTCGTGGGATTGGCGGGCGGCGTGGCGCTCGCGCTGACACGCGGCGGCGCATACGTGGTGCTGCTCGGAATCGTCGCGTTTTTCCGCGCAATTCCGGTGCTGATGCTGATCTTCTGGACCTTCTTCCTGATGCCGACGCTGCTGCATATCGACGTGCCGGGCCTCGTCGCGGTGGTCTGCGCGCTGTCGCTGATCGGCGGCGCGTATCTGTCGCATGCGGTGCATGCGGGGATCGTGTCGGTCGGCGCGGGCCAGCAGCAGGCGGCGCTGTCGCTCGGGCTCACGCGCTGGCAGGCATTGCGTCATGTGGTGCTGCCGCAGGCCGTGCGCATCATGCTGCCGTCATTCGTGAATCAGTGGGTGTCGCTGGTGAAGGACACGTCGCTCGCGTATATCGTCGGCGTGCCGGAATTCACGTTTCTCGCCAATCAGGTCAACAGCCGTCTGATGATTTATCCCGCGCAGATTTTCGTATTCGTCGGGATCGTGTATCTGGTTTTGTGCTCCGCGCTGCAATGGATCGCGTCTCGGGTGTTGTTGCGGGAACGGGCGGTTCACGTGACGCGCATCGATGCGGCAACGGAAATGGAAACCGAGGCCAGTACGGTGCGCGATGAACAACACGGCGTGGCGGTGCGTTGATGCGATGAGTTTGCGCATCGGCTGCGGGCCGTGAGCGGAGAGCAGGCGAGAGCAGAACAGACACAAGCCGGCTCGCGATAAAGCGAATACCGGCCCGTGTCCCTTGCGTTTAACCGCGCGCAGTGCAAGTGCGCGATGCCTTGCGGCAGACGGTACGGGTACTTAGAAATCGAGTCCCGGCCCGCCCGCGCCGGGACCGCCCGGCTGTCCCGCTGCCGGCGCATCCTTCGGCGCTTCATGGACGGTGGCGTCGGTGGTGAGCAGCAGACCCGCGACCGATGCCGCGTTTTGCAGCGCCGTGCGCGTCACCTTGGTCGGATCGAGCACGCCCGATTCCACCAGGTCGCCATACTCGCCGGTCTGTGCGTTGTAGCCGAAATTGCCCGTGCCTTCCGCCACTTTCGCGACGACCACGCTGGCCTCTTCGCCGGCATTCGTCACGATCTGCCGCAGCGGTTCTTCTAGCGCGCGCAGCACGATCTTGATGCCCGCATCCTGATCGGCATTCACGCCCTTGAGCGCACTGATAGCCTGCTTCACGCGAATCAGCGCGACGCCGCCGCCCGGCACGATGCCTTCCTCGACAGCGGCACGCGTTGCATGCAGCGCGTCGTCGACACGGTCTTTCTTTTCCTTGACCTCGATCTCGGTCGCGCCGCCGACCTTGATGACCGCCACGCCGCCCGCCAGTTTCGCGACCCGTTCCTGCAGTTTCTCGCGGTCGTAGTCCGAACTGGCTTCCTCGATCTGCGTGCGAATCTGCTTCACGCGTGCTTCGATGTTCTTGCTGTCGCCCGCGCCGTCGATGACGGTGGTGTTTTCCTTGCCGACCTCGATCCGCTTGGCCTGACCGAGTTCCGCGAGCGTCGCTTTTTCGAGCGACAGTCCCGTTTCTTCGGCGATCACCTGGCCGCCGGTCAGAATCGCGATGTCTTCGAGCAGCGCCTTGCGGCGATCGCCGAAGCCCGGAGCCTTCACAGCAACCGTCTTCAGAATGCCGCGAATGTTGTTGACCACGAGCGTAGCCAGCGCTTCGCCTTCGACATCTTCCGCGATGATCAGAAGCGGGCGGCCGGCTTTCGCGACCTGTTCGAGAACCGGCAGCAGATCGCGAATGTTCGATACCTTCTTGTCGTGCAGCAGCACGAACGGGTTATCGAGCACGGCCACCTGTTTGTCCTGATCGTTGATGAAATACGGCGACAGGTAGCCACGATCGAATTGCAGACCTTCCACCACGTCGAGTTCATCGTCGAGCGACTTGCCGTCTTCCACGGTGATCACGCCTTCCTTGCCGACACGGTCGATCGCTTCGGCAATCCGCTGGCCGATCGACTCTTCGCCGTTGGCCGAGATCGTCGCGACCTGAGCGATTTCCTTGCTGGTCGTGGTCGGCCTGCTGATCTTCTTGAGCTCGTCGATCGCGGCGATCACGGCCTTGTCGATGCCGCGCTTCAGGTCCAGCGGATTGAGGCCCGCCGCCACATACTTCTGTCCTTCACGGACGATGGCTTGCGCGAGCACGGTCGCGGTGGTGGTGCCGTCGCCGGCGGCGTCGCTGGTGCGCGAGGCGACTTCCTTCACGAGCTGCGCGCCGATGTTCTGCACGCGGTCCGGCAATTCAATTTCCTTGGCGACCGAGACGCCGTCCTTGGTCACGATGGGCGAACCGAAGCTGCGTTCGAGCACAACATTGCGGCCCTTCGGACCGAGCGTGACCTTGACCGCGTTGGCCAGAATGTTGACACCTTCCACGAGTTTCGAGCGGGCGACGTCGCTGAAAATGATTTCTTTTGCTGCCATGATTTGACGCTCCGTTCGTTATTGAGTGACCACTGCCACGACATCTTCTTCGCGCAGCACGAGCAGTTCGTTGCCGTCGACTTTGACCGACTGTCCCGCATATTTGCCGAACAGCACGCGCTCGCCGACCTTGAGGTCAGGTTCGACGCGCTTGCCGTCGCTATCGCGCTTGCCCGGACCAATGGCGATAACTTCGCCCTGATCGGGTTTTTCGGCAGCGCTTTCAGGAATCACGATGCCCGAAGCGGTTTTGGTTTCCTGGTCGAGACGCTTGACGATCAGGCGGTCATGCAAAGGACGTAGGCTCATGGTTCGATATCCGCGTGTGAGTTTTGGCACTCGTCGTTGGTGAGTGCTGACCGGAATCGAGTATAGAAAGAAGAGCGCGCGTTGCTCCAATAAGCGATTCATCGAAGGTTATGCGCGTTTGGCATTTGGGTGGAGGCTAGTCGCCCGTTGCTTGCCGTTCGGTCTCCGGGCCGATATCGGGCCAGGGAAGAGAAAGCGGCCACACTATCGATATGAGCAACGCTTCGTTGGCCGGCTGATATCCGCTAGCTACGATGGTCGGTCATTCGCTACGAGCGCAGTCACGCTGCGCGCTCTTCGATGGCCGTTCCCATTCTGACCGTCGCCGCCGTTTCGAAACGCTTCGGCCCCACGCTGGCGCTCGATTCCGTCGACTTCTCGATCAGCGCCGGTGAAGTCGTCGCGCTGATGGGCGCCAACGGCGCGGGCAAATCCACACTGGTCAAAATCTTGAGTGGGGTTTATCGCCCCGACGGCGGCAATCTGAGCTTGCGTGGCGAGCCGTTCCAGCCCGCGTCGCCGCATCACGCGAAACAGCTCGGCATTGCCACCGTCCACCAGTCCATTGCTGATGCGGTGGTGCCGACGCTTTCCATAGCGGACAACCTGTTGCTCGACCGCCTGTGCGATCCGGCCTCGCCGTGGCGCGCGCCGCCGGCAGCGCGCATTCGTGACGCAGCGCCGTTGGCCGCGCGGGTAGGGCTGGACGCCGATCTGGCTGCGCCCTTGGCGTCGCTGTCGCTCGCCGCGCAGCAGCTCGTGACGCTGGCGCGTGCTTTGGCTACGCGACCGGCGCTGCTGATTCTCGATGAACCCACGGCCAGTCTGTCCGAGCCGGAGGCCGAGCGTCTCTTTGCGTTGCTCGAGCGCTTGCGCGATGAAGGTGTTGCGATTCTGCTGGTATCGCATCGGCTCGGCGACCTGCGTCGTATTGCGCAGCGCGTGACGATTGTGCGCGACGGCCGCATCGTCTCCGACTTGCGCGCGCCGATCGATTTCAACGCCGCAGTGGAAACGATGATCGGCCGCAAACTGCGCAGCGATCGCAACGCGGCCGTCTCCACTCATGCTGCTCTCTGCGCTCAGAAGCCCTGCTTCAGCGTACGCGATCTGCAATTGACGCCCGGCAGCGTCTCTTTCGATCTCGACGTGCAGCAAGGCGAAATCGTCGCGATCGCCGGGCCGGTCGGCGGGGGCAAGTCGCGTTTTGCACGGGCCATTTTCGGCGCGATCCGCACAGCGTCCGGCACGATGACGCTCGACGGCAAGCCGTGGCGTCCGCGCTCACCTGCCGACGCAATCCGCGCCGGTGTCTTCCTCGCGGGCGAAGACCGTTGGCGTACATCGCTGTTTCCGGACAGCGTACCGTTCGCGTCGATCGCGGGCACACTCAGCTTTCCGTTTCTCACGCGCTGGTTCAGGCGGGGCGTGGTCAATCGCGGCCGCGAACAGCGCGCGGCGGCCGACGCAATCGACAACTTCGGGATTCGCTGCACGGGTCCGGATGACCGGCTCACGCGTCTATCAGGCGGCAATCAGCAGAAAGTCGTGCTCGCGCGCTGGCATGCGCAGCCCGCGCGTTTGCTGCTGCTCGACGAACCGTTTCAGGGCGTCGATGCGGGCGCACGCGCCGATATCGTCGATACGTTGCGGCGTCACGCCGGCCAACGCGCCACGCTCGTTTTCGTCAGCGATCTCGAAGAGGCGCTCGAGATCGCCGATCGCGTTGTCCGTTTCGATCGGGCCACGCTCGAGCCTGCCGCCCATTCCGACCTCAATCTCCACACTCACTCATGAAAACCAGCTCTTCGATTGCATCCGAGGCCGTCGATCAAAACGCGCACGCCGCACGAACCCCGGTCGCACGCAAAGGCGGCGCATTGCGCAGCCTGCGAGGCCACCTCGAACGAACCGGCATGCTCCTCGTGCTCGCGCTACTGATCGTCGTCTTTGCGCTCAACCAGCCGGCGTTTCTGAATATCGACAACCTGTTCAGCATTTTGCAGTCGGTGTCGATTGTGGCGCTGCTCGGAATCGGCGTGACCGTGACGCTTGCGGCGGGCGGTTTCGATCTGTCGGTGGGCAGCGTGGCCGCATCGGCGCAGATGGCGGCGAGCTATGTGTTGATCGTCTGGCACGGCAATACGCTCGCGGCGGTCGCCGCATGCTTCGTCCTCGGCGTGCTGGCGGGTCTCTTCAACGGCCTGCTGATTACGCGCCTGCGCGTGCCGGATCAGCTTGCCACGCTCGGCACGCTGTTTCTGCTGGCCGGCTTGCAATTGATACCCACAGGTGGCCGTTCGCTCGCCACGGGTACGATCCTGCCCGACGGCACGGAAACGACCGGCGTATTCCCCGATGCGTTCCTGGCGCTCGGACGTCTGCGTCTATTCGACATCGTGCCGCTGCCGGTGATCGTGCTTGCCGTGTTGACGGTGGTGGCTTGCGTGCTGATGGAAAGCACGCGCTGGGGCCGCGTCATTTACGCAATCGGCGGTAACGAGACGGCGGCGCGTCTCGCTGGCGCACCGACTGCGCGCTACCGGATCGCCGCGTATGTCGTGTCGGGCGCGATTGCTTCGCTGGGCGGCGTGCTGATTGCCGCGCGCGTCGGCCGTGGCGATGTCAGCGCGGGCCATTCGATGCTGCTCGATGCCGTCGCGGCATCGCTGGTCGGATACGCGGTGTGGGGCGCCAAGCGGCCAAACGTGTTCGGCACGGTCGTCGGCGCAGTGTTCGTCGGTGTGTTGTTGAACGGCTTGACGATGCTCAACGCGCCGTACTACATGCAGGATTTCATCAAGGGTGTGCTGCTGGTCGGCGCGTTGGCATTTACGTTTAGCGTGGGACGTGGCGCGGAATCTCACGCATAACGGGCGCGGCGCTGAGCGAAGCTGACGGCCAGCACGGCGAAGATCAATGCGCCGGTCGCCACTTGTTGCCAGTAGAAATTCCAGCCGATCAGCAAGAGTCCGTTTGCGACCAGACTGAGCAGCAGCACGCCAAGCAAGGTGCCGACGACGCCAGGACGGCGCGTCGGCGACAACGTGGTGCCGATAAACGTCGCACCGATCGCATTGAGCAGATAACCGTTGCCGGCCTGCGGAACGTACGCTTTGACGGTGGACGAAAGCAGCAGTCCCACGACGCCATAAATCAACGCGCTGGCGATAAAAGTCACTGCCGTGATCGTCGCCACCGGCAGCCCCGAATAGCGTGCAACGCCAGGTTGCGCGCCAAGCGCCGTAATCGCCCTGCCGAACGCGGAGCGCGAAAGCGTGACGTGTACGATAAGCGCCAATGCAGCGACGATCCATAACGGCACCGGGAGGCCGGCTACGGCGCCATGCGCGAGCGCACTGAATAGCGGCGGCAACGCCATATTCAACAGATACACGGGCTGTCCGCCATCGGTCGCGAGTTGTTGCACGGTTTGTCCGATGAACAACGTGCCGAGCGTCGCGAGAAACGGCGCGATGCCGAGTCTGCCGATCAGCACGCCGTTGAACGCGCCAATTACGAATGCGGCGGCGAGACCGCCCAATGCCGCCGGCAACACGCCCACATGATGTGCGCTCAACAGCACGAACGCGAGACTGGCGACGTCGATAGACGTGCCGAGCGACAGATCGATCGCACCCAGGGACAATGCGAGCGTCATGCCAAGCGAGGCGATAGCGAGCAATGCGAAGTTGTTGAGCAGAACGTCGGCGAGATTGCCGGCCCGCGCAAAACCGGGCGCAAAAACCGCAAAGAAAACGATCACGGCGATCAATGCGCCGACTAGCGCGAAGCGCTGAAAGCGTCCGATGGTTTCAATCATGGGCGTGACTCCCCGCATGACGGCGGCGGACCAGAGCAGTGGTGGCGACCACAAACAGAATCAACACGCCTTCCACTCCGTTGACCCAATAGCTCGATACATTGTCGAGTTGAAAGCCGTTGCTGATCACGCCGATAAAAAGCACGGCGAGCAGCGTGCCCGGAATGGTCGGCACGAGGCGCCGCGAAAACACGACGCCGAGCAATGCCGCCGCGACGGTCGCCAGCAGATTTTCTCCCGCGCCCGGTGAACTGCCGCTGAGTAGCGCGGTGGAAGCCAGTGCCGCCAACGCAGCCGCCACGCCGCTCAACACGTAACTGGCCGCAATGTAGCGATGAGTTCGAACGCCCGCTGCCTGCGCGGCGTCGCGATGAGCGCCGACCGCGCGCAAGCGCAATCCGAACGGTGTGTAGTGAATCAGCAAGGTGAAGAGCGCGGCAACGAGCAGCAACGTATACGCAAGATGGGGCACGCCAAGCGCGCCATTGTCAAGCAGGAAGCCAGGCAATGCTCCGCTTGCAGGCACCGACGTATTCTGCGTGAGCACCAGTTCGAATCCGGCGCAGAGATTCATCGTCGTCAGGGTGGCAAGCAACGGGAAGATGCGCAGTACGATCACGGCGAACGCGTTGAGCGCACCGACTGCGGCGCCCGCTGCTAGCGTCAGCGCGAAAGCGCTCAAAGGCGAAAAGCCCTCGCGCAGCGTCACCGCGTACACCGCCGCACTCAGCCCGAGATTGGCCGCGACGGACAGATCAAGGCCGCCTCTGATCGGATCGGCACCGCCGCCTATCAGCACAATCGTCAACCCAAAGCCGAGTATTCCAACGACTGCGGATTGCTGCACGACGTTGGCCAGATTGGCGAGGCTGAAAAAGAGCGGCGAACTGATGGCAAAGCCGACGAACACTGCGGCAAAGGCGAGCGCCGCACCGCTGCGCAGCCACCATTGCGCGCCGAAGAAGCGTTCGGGCAATTCGAATTTGCCGCTACGTGGCGCGTTTTCGAGAACCTTGCTCATGCGGCAACCTCCTGTTGCGACGACGCGCCGCGTGCACCGGTTGCCCATGCGAGCACGTCCTGGCTATCGGCTTCGCGTGAGACGAGTTCGCGTACGATCCGGCCTCGCGCCATCACCAGCACGCGGTCGGTCATGCCGAGCAGTTCGATCAGATCGCTGGAGAACAGCAGTACGGCGGCACCGTCCCGCGCAAGCCGGTCCAGCAGACGATAGATCTCCGTTTTTGCGCCGATGTCGACGCCGACTGTAGGCTCATCGAGCAGATACACCGACGACGCGCGGCTCAGCCACTTCGCGAGCGCGACTTTCTGCTGGTTGCCTCCGGACAGATGCCGCACCGGCGCTTCCGTGCCCGGCGTGCGCACGGCCAGATCCTCGATCAGACCTTGCACGGCGAGGGTCTCGCTGCGTTGCTTCAGCAGCCCGAAGCGACTGAAGCGCGCGAGACTGGCAAGCGTCGTGTTCTCGCGCACGGAAAGCGCGGGCGCAACGCCGTGCGCGCGCCGGTCTTCCGGAACGAAGGCAATGCGTCGGCGCACGGCGTCCTGCGGACGTCGCAAACGCACCGGCTTGCCGTCGATTTCGATCACGCCCTCGACGCCGCGTTCAAGCCCGAACAGACTGCGGATCACCTGCTTGCCGCCGGAGCCGAGCAAACCGGTCACGCCGATAATCTCGCCGCGCCGCACATCGAACGAGACGTCTTCGAAGCGGTTTTGCGCGCTCAGATTGCGTACGCTCAACACGGTTTCGCCAGGTGTGCGCGCCGACTGGGGCATACGCGTTTGCGGCTGCGCGCCGATCATTGCCGTGACGAGCGACTCCGTAGAGGTGGTGCGTGCATCGACATGAGCGACGTCCGCGCCGTCGCGCAGCACGGTCACGCGATCGCAGACAGCGGCGATTTCATTGAGGTAATGCGACACGTAAAGGATGGTCAGGCCGCGTTGCCGCAGACGATCGATGGTCTGCAGCAAGCGGTCCACTTCGCGGCTCACCAGCGCCGCGGTCGGTTCGTCGAAGACGAGGATGCGCGGCTCGCGAATCAGTTCGCGCGTGATCTGCACGATCTGCTGTTCAGCGACGCTGAGATCGGCTATCAGCCGGTTGGGCGGCAAGTCGACACCGAAGTGTTTCTGCAACGCGTCACGCGCATCGCGCTGCATGCGGCGCACGTCCAGTAGACGAAACGGGCCCGCCGCGCGTGGACCGAAGCTGCGTTCGTCGCCCAGCCAGAGCGCTTCCGCGACCGTGAAGGTGGGCGGCAGCATGCGTTCCTGATGGATGAAGCCAATGCCGGACCCATGCGTGTGAGCGGACGCATCGAGCGGTTGTTCGATGCCGTCGACGCTGATCGTGCCCGAATCCGCTGCGTGAATACCGGCGAGAATCTTGATCAGCGTCGATTTGCCCGCGCCGTTCTGGCCGATCAGACCGTGTACGCTGCCGCGCGCCACGTTGAGCGACGCGCCGCGCAGCGCGGGCACGCCGTCGAAATGTTTGACGACGTCGCGCAGCACAAGCGCGGAAGGATGCGCCTTTGGATTCATTTCGAGCCGAGTTGTCCCAGGGTTTGCTGGACGTTGCCGGCGTTGTCCTTGGTGACGAGAATCGACGGCACGTAAGTGTAGGGCGGCAAGGTGCGGTCGCCCGCGAGGTAGCGCGCGACGTTGTCCACGGCCGTCTTGCCGATCAACGCCGGTTGCTGTGCGACCACGGCGCCTGCGCTCGACTTCGGGTCCTTGACGAGCGCCACGACGTCCGGGCTGCCATCCACGGCGTAGGTTCTGATTTCATTTCGATGCGCGGCATCCACGGCCTGCGTGGCGCCGACCTGCGGCACGTCCCATGCCGACCAGATCGCGGCAATCTGCCCCTTCGGATACTTCGCGAGCAACTGGCTCACTTGCGCATACGCGCTTTGCACCGTGTTCGGGATTACATCGCGCAACTCGGGCTGGATGATGTGCACTTTCGGGTAGTACTTCAGCACGGCTTTCAACTGGTCGTAGCGGATTGCGCAAACCGGCACGCCGTAAAAACCATTGAATACGAGGATGTTGCCCTCGCCGTGAATGTCGTTGACGAGCTTCAGCGCAAGCTGTTCGCCGATGAAGAAGTTATCCGAAGTCGTGTCGTTGATACTCGACGGAGATGCTGTGTCGATTGTGAACAGCGGGATGTTGGCCTGGCGTATTTTCTGCAACCACGGCTCCAGTACTGTTGCAGTGCCCAATTGTTCGATGATCGCATCGGGCTTCTGCGCGATCAGCGTCTGGATCTGCGCAATCTGGCGGTTGTCGTTGCGGCCCGCGTCGAGCGCGATCGGTGTGCCGCCGAGGCGTTTTACTTCATCCACGGCGCCCTGGTAGGCTTTCAGATCCCAGTAATGATCCGTGCCTGCCACAGTAATGCCGATGCGTTTGCCCTTGAGCGAGGGCACCGGCGCGACGTTATCGCCCGTGGACGCCGCCACGGGCGTTTCGCCTTGCGCGTGCGCTGGAGAGAAGAGGCCTCCGGCGAGTGTGAAAGCGGTTGCGGCGAGCAGCGAGAACAGAGTGGGCAGAGTGGGCAGAGGGCGTTTCATGGTGTCCGGTTTGAAGAGGCAAGAAGGTCCATCCTGCGATGACTCTAATCAACAACGCATCGCGCATGAAACTATCGAATCGGACTATCTTTATCAGGTCGGCTGCGAAGTGCTTATCTGCGGTTGCGGAAAAATTCGTTTGCCATCCGAAGGAATATTCATTTCATAAACGTTCAGTTTGCGCGCGTCGTACCCGCTGATAGATTGTGTAATCAGTCACTCAAGCGGAGATTCGTATGGCCGAGGTACATGAAGCGAACGAAGCGAACGCGTCGCAGGTAAGCGGTGTGCATCAACATGCCGCGCGTGTCATTGCGGATGACGCCGAGGCGATTGCCGTCGCCCATGAACTGGCTGTGCGTCTCGCCAGGGACGCCGCTCAGCGTGATCGCGAACGCCGCTTGCCGCACGAGGAAATTGAATGGTTTTCGCAATCGGGCCTGTGGGCGATCACCGTGCCGAAGGCGTATGGCGGCGCGGGCGTGTCCTTCGTGACGCTGACGGAAGTGATCAAGATCGTTGCAGCAGCAGATCCGTCGCTCGGACAGTTGCCGCAAAACCACTTCGGTCTGGTAGATGTGATTTCGCTGACAGGGACCGAAGAACAGAAGCGCTATTTCTTTGCGCAGATAGTGAGCGGCAAGCGCTTCGGTAACGGCTTTTCGGAAAAGGGCACAAAACACGTACTGGATCTGAAGACGCGCGTGCGGCGTGACGGTGACGAGTACGTGGTCGACGGCACCAAGTTCTACTCGACGGGGGCGTTGTTTGCGCACTTCGTGCCGGTGCTGGGCCTCGATGACGAGCGTAAAGGCTGGCTCGCGTATATACCGAAGGGCACGCCGGGTCTGAATGTGATCGACGACTGGTCGGGCTTTGGGCAACGCACGACGGCGAGCGGTACGGTCGTGCTCGAGGGCGTGCGCGTGCCTGCGTCGCATGTGTTCCCTGCGCATCGCGTGTCCGATTTCCCCACCTTGAACGGACCCGTTTCGCAGATCATTCAGGCGGCGATCGACGCAGGTATCGCACAGGCCGCGGTGAACGACACGCTGACGTTCGTGCGCACGCGCTCGCGGCCGTGGATCGATAGCAATGTCGAGCGCGCCGGCGACGATCCGCTGACCGTGCGCGAAATCGGCCACCTGCATATTCAGTTGCACGCCGCCGAGGCGCTGCTGGAACGCGCCGCACGGACACTCGACGCGATCGCCGCCAAGGGCGACACCAGCGAGGACGATGTGGCGCTAGCTTCCGTCGCAGTCGGCGAGGCCAAAGTCCTGACCACGGAAATCGCACTACTGGCGAGCGAAAAGCTGTTCGAGCTCGCAGGCACGCAGTCCACCTTGAGCGAACACAATCTGGATCGCCACTGGCGCAATGCGCGCACGCATACCTTGCATGATCCGGTGCGCTGGAAATATCACCTTGTCGGCAACTACTATCTGAACGGCGTCAAACCGGCCCGGCATGCGTGGAACTGATGCTATGAATGCCTTGACAGAACCGGCGGCGCGTAGCGAAGCAAGGCGGATTGCCAACGACGAAGAAGCGCTGCACGTCGCGCGCCAGTTAGCGCGGGACTTCGCCCGCGAAGCGTCGCAGCGTGACCGTGAGCGCCGCTTGCCGCATGCGGAAATCGAAGCCTACTCGTCGAGCGGTCTTTGGGGCATTGCTGTGCCACGCGAATTTGGTGGACCCCAGGTGTCGTTTGCGACGCTGGCCGAGGTAACCGCAATCATCTCCGAAGCCGATCCTGCAATAGGCCAGATTCCGCAAAATCACTTCTATATGCTGGACGTGTTGCGGGTTAACGGCACGCGCGAACAGCAGGCGTTTTATTTCGAACGGGCGCTTGCGGGCGAACGATTTGGCAATGCGCTGTCTGAGCGCGGCACCCGAACCGTCGCTGATTACCGCACCACGTTGACACCGGACGGCAACGGCTTTCGCATCAACGGGACGAAGTTCTATTCGACGGGTGCGCTGTTTGCGCAGTGGATTCCCATTGTCGCGAAGGCTTCCGACAATACGCTGCATGTGGCATTTGCGAGCGCGCAGACGCCAGGCTTGTCCGTGGTGGATGACTGGTCGGGCTTTGGCCAGCGGACCACGGGTAGCGGCACGACCACGCTCGATAACGTTTATGTGGAAGCCGCCGCGGTCGTGCCGTATAGCGCGGCGTTCAATGCGAAGCCCACGACGGTGGGCCCGGTCGGTCAATTGATTCACGCCGCAGTGGATCTTGGCATTGCGCGTGCCGCGTTCGCCGATGCACGGCGCTTCGTTCGCGAGCGGTCGCGTCCGTGGATCGACAGCGGCGTGGAACGCGCAAGCGACGATCCGCTGACGATCGAATTGTTCGGCAAGCTCGCGTTGCAACTCAATGCCGCGGACGCGCTGGTTGAGCGCGCAGGACGCAAGGTGGACCTCGCGGCTCAGGAGTCGAATGAGCAGACCGTTGCTGCCGCATCGATTGCGGTGGCGCAGGCGCGTGCTGCCACAACGGAAATAGCGTTGCAGGCCTCGACGCGTCTAATCGAACTGGCGGGCACGCAGTCCACGTTGAGCGAGCACAACCTCGACCGCCACTGGCGCAATGCCCGCACGCATACGCTGCATGATCCGGTGCGCTGGAAATACATCGCCGTCGGCAACTACTTTCTGAACGACGTGCTGCCACCGCGTCACGGCGCCATTTAGGGCGCTCGCCGCTTCCTTTTTGCATCAACCTAACTGGATCCGATTATGGCCAGACAGATCCGTCTAAACGCGTTCGACATGAATTGCGTTGGGCATCAGTCGCCGGGCTTGTGGGCGCATCCGCGTGACACATCGTGGCGATACAAGCACCTCGATTACTGGACCGATCTTGCGAAGCTGCTCGAGCGCGGCAAGTTCGATGGCCTGTTCATCGCGGATGTGCTCGGCATTTACGATGTCTTCAAGGGCAACGGCGAAGCGGCGATCCGCCAGGCGGCGCAGGTGCCCGTCAACGATCCGGTCCTGCTCGTTTCGGCGATGGCGAATGTCACCCAGCATCTCGGCTTTGGCGTGACGTGCTCGCTTTCGTACGAGCACCCGTATCCGTTTGCGCGGCGCATGTCGACGCTCGATCATCTGACCAACGGGCGCGTGGGCTGGAACATCGTGACGTCGTATCTGGATAGCGCGGCGCGCAATGTCGGTTTGCCGAGCCAGGCGAACCACGACGAACGCTATGCGCTCGCCGAAGAATATCTGGACGTTTGCTACAAGTTATGGGAGTCGTCATGGGAAGACGACGCCGTTGTGCGCGATGGCGAACGACAGGTCTTTACCGAGCCGTCGAAGGTGCATCCCATCGAGCATCACGGCAAGTACTTCGACGTGCCGGGCATCCACCTTTGCGAGCCTTCTGTGCAGCGTACGCCGGTGCTGTACCAGGCGGGCGCATCGAAGCGAGGGAAGGACTTCGCCGCGCAGCACGCCGAGTGCATTTTCATCGCGGCGCCGTCGCGCACCATTCTCAAGCAGTTCGTCGCGGATATTCGCGCTCGCGTGAAGTCATTCGGCCGCGATCCGCATGACGTGCTGATTTTCAATCTGCATACGGTGATTACCGGAAAGACCTCCGCCGAGGCCCATGCAAAACATGCGGATTATCGGCGCTATGCAAGCGACGAGGGAGCGCTCGCGTTGATGTCGGGCTGGACAGGCATCGACCTGTCGAAGTACGAACTGGACGAGCCGCTGCGTCACGTCGAGAGCAACGCGGTGCAATCCGCGGTGGAGGCTCTATCGAGCGCCGATCCCACGCGCGTATGGACCGTGCGCGAGATTGCGAAGTGGGGCGGCATTGGCGGACTTGGACCGTTGTCGGTGGGTGATCCGCAGGAGATTGCCGACGAGTTGCAGTCGTGGGTCGAAGAGACCGACGTCGACGGTTTCAATCTCGCCTATGCACTGACGCACGAAACGTTTAGCGATTTCGTCGATCTCGTCGTGCCGGAATTGCAGCGCCGCGGCGTGTACAAGACCGAGTATTCGAACGGTTCGCTCCGCGAAAAATTGCATGGCAAGGGGGCGCGTCTTGCGGAACCGCATCCTGGCGCGCGCTATCGGGCTCGACATACGGCGCACGCCGAATGAGTTTGCATTCACCCATCACTACGTTAACCGGTTTGCAGGAGACCTCCGATGAAATCGATTTTTAGTCACACGTTGCGCGCGCGACGCATGGCTGTTGCATTGACGTTGTTCTCCGCGGCGGCGATGCTGGGCGTTGGTCAGCCGACGCACGCCGCGCCGCTCAAGGGCGCACCTGCACCGTTCGACAAGGGCGGCGTGAAGATTGCGTTGGTCAACTATCTTTCGGAGGGCGATTTCTTCCAGGCCTATGAGGCCGGCGCGCAGAAGCAGGCCAAGGCGCTTGGGATCGACCTGCGCATTTACGAGGGGCGGCAGGATGCTGCCGAACAACGCGAGCAGATTCAGCAGGCGATCAGCCTTGGCGTGTCGGCGATCATCGTGAATCATGGCTTGCCGGAATCGCTTAAGGACGTGGTGCAGCGAGCGTTGGATAAAGGCATCAAGGTGGTTGCATTTGACGTCGACCTGAACAACCCGAAGGTGCCGCAGATCGAGCAGAGCGATCATGACCTTGCGACGCTGCTGTTGAATCAGGCGGTCAAGGATAACGGCGACGCGTTCTCCGCCGGCTATGTCTATGTGGCGGGCTTTGCGCCGCTGGACCGGCGCGATGCCGTGTGGCGCGAGTTCAAGAGTGCGCATCCACAGGTGCAGGAGAAGGCGCGCTTTGGGACGGTGAACAATCCGATTGCGCAATCGGTCGCGAACCAGGCCGCGGCGGCGTACCGTGCGCATCCTGACATTCGTGTGGTCTTTGCGCCTTACGATGAATTTGCACGCGGCGCGAAGCTGGCAGCGGATGAAGCGAAACTAGGATCAAAGGTTCGCATTTACAGTGCCGATATCTCGACTGCGGATATAGAGGCGATTCGCGCGCCTAATAGTGCGTGGGTAGCGACCGCTGCGACTAATCCCGCGGTGGTTGGCGCTGTTTCTGTGCGGGCCGCGGCTTTGGCAGTGGCGGGTGAGGGGCTTGCGCATCATATCGTGGTCAAGCCTACGCTTATTACGCGTGACGATCTCGTGAAGAACGACATCAAGACTGTCACGGAGCTGGGGGCCAGGTTTCCGGCGTTCAGGTCTAGCGATGCGGCGAGTGCTGCCTGGATTCCTGTGGCGGAATGAAGGTAACGCTATTTTCTTTGTCTTGATGAGGGGCGCCAGTGCAGAAGCTTGCCGGGGCCCGCTATGACAGCCGGGCGGCCCTCATACAGACTTCGATCCGTTGCTGAGCCGAGGAACTGCCTGTCGTTCATCGGCGGCACGCGTCCCAGCCCGGCCCGGCCCGGCTAACTGCCCTGATAGATGTCGCAAGACAAGCCCACGACACAAGCGCCGCCATTCCTCGCGCGTCCGCTTGCGGTCGATCCGCTGTACTGCGGTCCGCGGGAGTCGTTGCCGCTCATGGAGCCGGAAGACTGCGCCATCGGCGGCTGAGACAGCGTTGAGTTCGCCCCCTGACTGGTATTGCCGGCCGGCTGCGAAAATGCAACGCCCGATCCGGCAAAGAGCGCCGTTGCGACGAGTACTGAAGCAAGAGAGACTTTCATTTTCCACCTCGATTAAAAGAACGGTTCTGATTAGTCGATCACGATGACCAATAGAATCGCGCAGATTGAACTGCTGATTTCAAGTGCCCCATTGGTTCCCCGTTAGTGCCACATCAGTGCCGCAATTCGCTATTGCGTGTCGATTGTTAGAAGGAGAGCATTGGCATGCAGGAAGTTACTGCCTGGCATCCTGCTGCGCATACGTCGACTCCCAACCGCCGCCGAGTGCCTTGCATAACGTGATGAGATTCGTCGCCGCGTTCGCCGTGCTGCGCTCCAGATTGCTTTGCGCGTCGAGCAGCTGCTTCTGCACATTGAGCACGTCGAGAAAGTCGACCGCTCCCGCTTTATATCGTTGCCGCGCAATCGAAAGCGCACTCTGATTCAGACGTACGACCTGTTGCAGGCGCTCGTTGCGCCGCTGTTCGGCGTCGTAGAGAACCAGCGCATCGTCGACTTCGCGCCACGCGGCCAGCACCGTGCGCTTGTAGACGATTGCGGCTTCCTGCTGTTGCGCCTCGCGCAAATGAAGTGTTCCTTTCAGGCGGCCGCCTTCGAAGATGGGAAGCGTGATCGACGGTCCGATAACAAACTGTCCCGATGCCCAGTCCGCGAGATTCGAAAGCTGAAGGCTCTGAAATCCCGCGCTGCCGTTCAGCGATATGCGTGGATAGAAATCGGCTTTCGCCATTCCAATCGCAGCGGTGGCGGCGTGCAACTGCGCCTCGGCTCTTCTGATGTCGGGCCGCCGTTGCACGACTTCCGATGCGAAGCCGATAGGCACATTGTTCGGAAGCTTCGGAACAGCGCCTCGCGCGCTCAAGGTTTGCTGTAGTTCGCCAGGCTGCATTCCGAGCAATAAGCCAATTGAGTTGATGGTCGTCTCGCAGTTGGCTTCAAGAGTCGGAATCAGGCTTTCAATCGACGCCGCCTGGGCGGCCGCATTCGCGACGTCCAGATTCGTCGTGACGCCTTCACGCACGCGCGTTTCCGTGAGCTTCGTGGCATCGCGTGCTATTTCAAGGTTCTGCTGGGCTATTTCAAGCAGAGCCTGAGTGTCGCGCAACTGCACATAGTCGCGAGCCAATTCGGCCCGCGCGGACAGGAGCACAAAGTTGCGGTCCTCATATGATGCGTTACTCACCGCCGTCGCGGCTTCGACACCGCGTCGTACGCGTCCCCAGAAATCGAGTTCCCACGATGCATCGAAGCCGAACTGATAGAGGTCATAAGCGGGCGAGCCTTTGTCGCCTGGCAATGGGGCCACGCCGGTAGGCGACGCGCCCGAGGCCGATTGGCTTTGGCTTCCTGTCGGCGTCACGCCGAGCAAAGACAGAATGCCGTTTATGCTGCCTCGCTCGCGGTTATACGATGCGGCGGCGCTCACGGTCGGGTACTCGTCGGCGCCGACAATACGTTGCTGCGCACGGCTTTGGCGCAAGCGGGCCGACGCGGCTGCCACGTCGAGATTCGCATCGGTGAGGCGTTGCTCCAGCGAGTCCAGCGTGGGATCGTTGAGCAGCTTCCACCAGTCCGAATCAAAGCCGGCTTCGATCGCGCGGCTTGGTGCCTGTGCGGATTGCGTGCGACTGAATACATCGGGCACAGCGGTCTGCGGGCGTTCGAAATTGGGGCCCACCATACATGCACTGAGCAACATGCCAAGCAGCGTCGCGAGCACCGGTGTACGGATTGAACACAGATTCGCGTTCATTTTGGGTCCGCTCCGCTGATCGACACTTCGGCGGGCTTGCCGACATCGACTTCCGTTTCGACAGAGAGGCCCACGCTCAATGCAGATGCAGCCTGTTGCCCCGGGTCGATGCTGATCTTGACAGGCACACGCTGAACGACCTTCGTGAAGTTACCCGTAGCATTCTCCGGCGCAATGGGCGCGAAGCTCACGCCGGTAGCAGGCGCAAGACTGTCGACGTGGCCTCGGATCACGACGCCTGGAAAGCTGTCCACCTTAATACGCACGCGTGCGCCGGGCCGCATTCTCGCGAGCTGGTTTTCCTGGAAGTTAGCCACGACGTATGCGTCCGATAGCGGAACGATGGCGACAAGCGGGGCGCCCGGCGTAACAAATGCGCCCACACGCGCGGAACGTCTGCCGATCTTGCCGTCGACCGGTGCGCGAATCTCCGTATACGACAGGTTGAGCTTTGCCTGCTGGAGCGTGGCTTCGCTATGCGCTAACGCGCCGGCCGCCTTGTCGCGCTGTGCACGCAAAACGTCGAGGTTCTGCTCGGTCGCGACAAGCACTGCCTGATTGCGCGATTGCTGCGCCAGTTGCTCGGCTAATGCGCTGGAAGAACGCTGCTGCTCTTGCGTCGTTCCGGCGCCGGCTTCCGAAAGATTGCTGTAACGCGCGGCGTTTGCTCGCGCAAACTGGATCTCCGCTTCGTCGGAGCGAAGCGTGGCTCGCGCCTGCGCGACGAGCGCGGGGTGACGCGCGATTTCGGCGTCATAGTTAACGACCGATGCTTTCGCCGCAGCGACGTCCGCTTCGGCGCTCATCAGCGCGGCGCGAAAATCGCGGTCGTCGATGCGTGCGATCAGTTGCCCCGTCTTCACCTGCTGATTGTCCGCGACAGGTACTTCGGAAAGCTGGCCGGGGATACGCGCTGCGAGTAGCGTGAAATCGGCCGTGACATAGGCGTCGTTGGTCGACTCGCTATTGGGCGTCGCGAGCAGCCATAGGCAGGCGACACCAATGGCGCAAGCTACTGACACATACGCTATGAGGCGAAGCGTTTTGTTGGAAGGGCGGGTGAGAACGGACATATCTATTGTCGTTTAGCGTGAAGATGGCGGCGTGGTGCTCCAGGGCGGATAAATGCGCGTGGGTAACACCGGAACAAGAAAAAGCAGGGCGACGGCAATGCACGCCATCACGCGATACAGATCAGCGGATGTCAGCACGATTGCCTGCTCGTGAATGCGCTGCGCGAGTGCGCCGAAACCGTGATTTGCATCGACGCTTTGAGTCGTGATCAACGCGTTATTGCCAAGCCGGTCCACGAGCATGCTCGAGTGAAAGTGCTGGCGCGCAGTACCGAGCCCTTCAATGAGACCGGTGGCCGCCACGCCGGCGAAAACTTTTAGCGTGTTGAACATCGCGGAAGCAAGCGGGCCTTCTGTTGGCGGCAAGCCTCCGGTTACGCCCATCAGGATCGAGAGGATCACCATTGGTTGCGCGGCAATCTGCAACGACTGCAGCCAATAAAAGTTGTCGCGAATCCACTCGGAAGTCATGTAGCTTCCCAGGAAGCATGTGGTAGCCATGAGTGAAAGTCCGATCGCGATGACCCATCTGCGATCCACGCGCTGCATGTTCAGCAGCGCGGCAGTCAGAGGCAGCGCAATCAATAGCGGAATCGCGACCAGCAGCGCGAGCGGTGCGGTTTGCAGCGGCCTGTATCCGTGTACTTTCGCAAGGTATTGCGCGGGAATGACGGCTACGCCGGTCAGCAGGATCACCGCGCCCGCGAGTGTAATCAGGCCGTGTGTGAAGTTTCTGCGGCGTAGTAGTTGAAGGCCGAAGAACGGCGAGGGATGAAACCACTCGTTGATGAGAAACGCGGCCAGCAACAGCGTTCCTCCACCGAGCATGACGCGAATGAAGCCGGAATTCAGCCAGTCGAGGCGGTCGCCTTGCAATAAACCAATCACGAGCATGGCGATAGCGGGAAAGCCGGTGACGAAGCCGGTCCAGTTGAACGACTTGAAGCGTTCTGTCTTCGAGGATTCGTCGGGCAGTCCTTGCTGTATCGCTACGCAGCTAATCAGGCCGAGCGGTACGATTTGCCAGAATGCCATTCGCCAGTCGACGTACTCGGTCCACAGAGCCGCGAGCGGCGTTGCCAGCGATGGTCCAAAGGTTGCGGTCAGCGCGTAGCCGGCAAGGCCGTATAACTTGATCTTCGGCGGAAGGTAGCGCAGCGCCGCGATGATCAACATGGGAGGCAGGCAGCCGCCGGCTATTCCCTGCAGCACACGCAGCGCATAAAGCGCCGGGAGGTTCGGTGCAAACGGGCAAAGAACACCGATAAGCATCGCGGCTATTACGGCGCCCAGCGTGAAACCGCTTCAGCGTGAGCGTTATCGCGAACCAGGGCGCGAAGACCATCGTGGCGACATTCGCGGCCTCGAAGAGGGCGGTCAGCCAGCTTCCGTCATCGTGTCCGATTGAAAGCGCACCGCGAATGTCGGTCATCGCCACTGCGGTGACCTGCTCGTTAAGTATTGCCAACAAAGACGCGAGAAGCATCCCGACGAGACCCGTCGCAAGACGAGGCGACAACTCCGCTGCCGCGGACTTAGGAGGAAGCGGGCTCTCTGTCTCGCGGACGACACTCGGTGACGACGCATCTGCTACGTCCGATGTTGCCGTTCCCGCGTTCCATGGCGTAGCGATGGTCATATGAGTGCGCGAATCGAGTAAGGTTGAATAAGGCTATGAATCGGACGTTGATTCATTCTAGGAGATCGCCTTGCTCTTCGAAGACAACAGAGCTGGCGCAGTTGGCCATTTCGTTCGCAAATCAGGCCACGGCTCGGCCTGGCACAATGACAATGTGCGTCCATCGCAATAGTCTTTTGTTTCCCGGACGCTGCTTTACTGTCTATGCGGAAGGTTGCACGTCCGCAAAGTACTGAGGCGCTTCGCGACGATCGAACATGCCGTACTCGCGCACCACGCGGATATGCCGCAGACGCACGTCTTCCGGCAATGCAGCCTTGCGTTCGAAAGATTCGGCGGCGGCGTGATCGCGCCAGGTCAGCACAGTGATCACATCGCCGGGCGCCATTAGCGCGTCGAATATGTCCCACGCCACGAGGCCCGCTGCCGCTGTCGCTGTTGTTGCATCAAATCCGAGCGACCTTGCCACGGCTTCTGCGCCGGCCTCTTTGGCCCACTCGGGCGCGCGCTGCGCATCGAGCAGTGTCACCGCAGTACCCGCGCCCGCCTCGGTGACATCGAGCCGTTGCTCGAGCAGAACTTCTCCTTCGGGCACGCGTGTATCGGCCACAGTCTGGCCGATGCGCAGCCGATAGTCGGCAAACACACGATCGCGCGCCGCCTGTTGTATCTGATGATGCTTCGTCGTGGTGCGCCAGCGAACCAGCGACTTCTCGTCGCGCCAGCTCGATAGGGAAAGAAGCCATCCCTCGCGCGTCAGGCTGGCGTAGCGGGCGTTGTCGATAAAGCCGACGATCTTCTCGAGTTCCGGGCGCAGCATCTTTGCCATGCCGAGGTAAAGGTCGAACTGTTCAGGTAGCGGATTGACTTCGAGCATTGCAGAAAACATAACGGACTCTTCCTTTGCTTGGCGATACGATAAGTGGCGAGTTGATTGTCCGCGACGCGTGGGAATTGCAGAAGCCGGAATGGCTCGCGTATCGGGCCAATAACGTGGAGAAATTTGCCAGCGCCGCGAAAAGCTTCATCACCGTTTTCATGCGGCGAACAAGTGTTTTTCCTGCCGCGCAACAGAGTGCCTTTGATTCGCGACGAGCATCATGAAAACTCGCTTTGCAGTCACCCGGAAGAGTAAGAAGCGGGCCAATTTGAGTCGAATTCAGGCCAATGCGGGATTCGGGCTATTACGGCGCCTACAATCGCGGTGTAGACGTGAGCGTTACCGCATGGGAAGTCGGAATGGACAAATTGCGCGAGATGGAAGTCTTTGTTGCCATCGTGGATCGTGGGAGCTTCACGAGCGCGTCGGAGAAACTCGGCATGTCGACGCCCGCGGTTTCTCGCGCGCTCAATTCACTCGAAGCCCGTCTCGGCACGCAACTGCTCGCGCGAACCACGCGGACAATACGGCCGACCGACGCAGGTCTCGGCTATCTCGACGCTTGCCGCAAAGTGCTGGACGCGATCACCGAGGCCGACGCCAATGTCGCCGCCGATCATCTGAATCCCGTTGGCACACTGACTGTTTCCGCGCCGGTGATGTTTGGTCAGCGCTTTATCGCGCCGCTCATCAATGCGTTTGCGCTGCGCTATCCGGAAGTCACCGTCAACGCCATCTATGTCGACCGCACCACGCGGCTACTGGAAGAAGGCGTGGATATCGCCGTTCGCATCGGCCATCTTGGAGATTCGTCGATATTCGCTATTCCGTTGGGGTTTGTGCGGCGTCGGACCTACGCCGCGCCTGCGTATCTCGCGGCGCATGGCGAGCCGCGTCATCCAAAAGATCTCGCCGATCATCAATGTGTGTCGTTCACGGGCGTCTCTCATCCGCTCGAGTGGGTGTTCGATGGCAACGGTACGAGAATGCCGGTTCGAATCCAGCCGCGAATGATCGTCGACCTGACTGCGGCTGCCGTTCTGGCGGCACTCGATTGCGTGGGATTGACGCAATTGTTGTCCTATCAGGCAGCTCAAGAGGTACAGGACGGCAAACTCAAGCCTATTCTGACGGCATTCGAGCCGGAGCCCACACCAGTGAGTCTCTTGCATATCGAACGGCGAGGCGCGAGCGGGAAGGTCCGCGCTTTTGTCGACTTCGTGACGGAGAGCCTGCGCAGCAATCCGCATCTTCAATCCGAAGACGCAACGGCGACGTAAAGTTCGCGGTAAGCACGCACGAGTAATTCGAGGCTATAGGCACGATTCAGGCCACTCGGATTTGGCAGCACCCACGCACGCGCACCACCGAAAGGTTCTTGCTGAAGTCCCCATTGAAGCTCGCGTTTGCCGGACATAGCGGATAGCGCCATCTTCCCGAGAAAGGCAATGTAGCGTGGCGCATAGCGTTTGATCTTTTGCTCGAACGCAGCCGCGCCTGCTTCGATTTCCGCTCGCGATAGCTGGTCGGCGCGTGCGGTTGGGCGCGATACTGCTGTAGTGAGACCGCATCCATACTGAAGGAAGCTGCGGTCGTCTTCAGGCCGAATCTGTTGCGGAGAAAAACCCGCGAGATGAACGGCACGCCAGAACCGGTTGTTTCTGCCCTCGAAATGATGGCCGGTCGTTGCCGCACGCACGCCAGGATTGATACCGCAAAAGACCAGCGACAAACCCGGCTCGAGAACATCCGGAAGAGAAGGGGCCAACTCTTCAGGAATCACAACTGCGGCGAAAGCTGAGATGCGGCGTGCTGATCGGCGCCGCTATAGGTCCGCGGCGGTGCGCTTACTGTGCCGCGAAATCTTTGGCGGTATTGTTTCGGCGTAACGTTCAGTCTTCGGGTGAACGTGGTCCGCATTTGCGTGGCGCTGTGAAAGCCGCATTGAAACGCGACGGTTTTCAACGGAGCGTCCGAGTCTTCAAGCAGTTTCCTCGCAGTGTCCACGCGAACCTGCTCGACGAACGCCGACGGTGTGACCTTTGCATACTTGGCGAAGAGCCGCGAGAAGGTGCGCCGGCTTACCGAAACAGCGCCTGCCAGTTGTTCGATCGACAATGCGTCGGTGATATGTTCGGTGACATAGCGGTGCACCTTGCCGATGATCGGGTTTTCCTCCTTGCCTGCACCAATGTAGGGGCTGTACTGCGACTGGCCGCCTTCTCGCTGGATATAGACAACCAGACGTTTGGCAACGCGTACCGCCATCTCGTGTCCCCAGTCTTCCGCCACTAACGACAAACACAGGTCGATGCCCGCCGTCACACCGGCAGAGGTGAAAAGACGACCGTCACGAATGAAGATCCTGTCGGGCTGTACTCGAGCAAGAGGGAAGTTGTCCGCGAGGCGCCTTGCATCGGCCCAATGGGTCGTTACCTGCTTGCCGTCGATCAAGCCAGCATGTCCAAGCACGAATGCACCGTTGCAAACGGAGCCGAAGCGCGCCGCTCCGCGTGCCTGGTTTTGCAGCCAGGTCAGCAATTCGTTCGGTGGATTGCAGTCAGGCAACCGGGGCCCGCCTGCCACCAGTACGAGGTCGAACTGAGTGACGGAGTCCGCATAGCCATAAGGAACGGCAAGCTGCATGCCGTTTGAACACGTGACCGTGCCGGCTTTGCTACCGACGAGCGACACTTCATATCGCTGATGCTCGGGAAGGTTTGCATTCGCTTCAGCGAATACATCGAGTGGGCCTGCTACATCCAGTGCTTGCGCACCTTCGAATATGACAATGGCGACTTTCATGCCGTGACCTTCATCGAGTAAGAGCACGCTCGCCTTGACGGTGCAGACCGTGTTTTCGTGGGAATTCCATGCATTGCGATAAGCCGCGGCAACGAGCGAGCGCCTAGCTTACCCCAATGATGGCGCGGCCCGCCCGTCACAAGTGGTAAATGACTTTTTCGCTGGCGTAAAGAGAGAAGCGCCTCGCCTGCGCGTGGGAACGCCTCTTTTTGCAAGGTGGCGCAAATCCCGCATCGAATGGCCTGACATCGCGCGATCTACGCAGTCGCACATGGGCCGCATTGATTAGACTTCGTTTGAAGAATCGTTCGTTCTGGGTTGGGTGCACTGGCGGAGAAATGGCGCATGCGTGTCGCAATGATGCTGTATGCAGGCTTTCAACTGCTCGAGGTGAGCGGGCCGATGGATGTATTCGAGGAAGCAAACCGCGTATGCGGTGAACGGTTCTATGTACAGCATGTCATTGGCCCGACACTCGGGCCGGTCATGTGCTCGAACGGGACCGCGGTACGGACGACCGAATCGCTGCGCGATTCACGGACATCGTTTGATATCGTCATCGTGCCCGGCTCTCCGGCGGTTGGCTCGGCGCGTGAGCATCGGGAACTGGTGAACTGGCTCGGCGGCGTGGATCGTACTGCGACAAAGATCGCGTGCATATCCAACGGTGCGTTTCTGCTGGCGCGTGCCGGTCTCGCCGATCATCGCTCATTGACTATTCGCGAGTGCGACGCACATCGTCTCGCGAGGGACTTTCCATTGGTGCACGTCGTGCCAGATGCGGGTTGGCTGAAAGACGGCAATCTCTATTCTTCTGACGGCGTGAGCGCCGGTGTTGGCCTCGCGCTGGCTCTGGTCGAAGAAGATCTGGGCGTGGATGTGGCGCATTACATTGCGGAGACATTGCTGGCTCACACGTTCGACGAAGACCGCGTCAAAGACCGCGTGGCCCGAAAGCGAACTCTTTTGGCCTGTGACGCAAATGCATCCCCGCGCAGCAGGTCCCGATAGTTGGCAGAATCAATTCATCCTCGCAATTCTTCCAGATGCACACCAAGGAAGTGCTAAATGGACTGCACCGGTATGGAGATCCCGCCGCAGTAATGGTCCATGAACTGGCGCCGAACATACGCTGTTCTCGAATTGAACGGGATATTCCCCAATCGCGGCCGCTGATGCCCTCAGCGCCGGTTTCCATACGAGTCAGCCGTGACCCAGAATCCACAAATAGCTTCGCAAGTTTGTCCAGACCCGACACATGAAGGCGAACTGATGTCGGGCGCCGACATCATTCTGCGTGTACTCGCGGAACAGGGCGTCGACACACTATTCGGCTATAGCGGCGGCGCGATCCTGCCGACTTACGACGCGGTGTTTCGATTCAATGAAGCGTGCGCGTCGCATCCCGAGCGCCAAATCAGATTCATCGTGCCGGCCAATGAACAGGCGGCCGGCTTCATGGCCGCCGGCTACGCGCGCGAGCGAGCGGAAAAGTGGGCGTATTCATGGTCACGTCCGGACCTGGCGCGACGAACGCCGTGACACCCATTGCGGACTGCAATGGCGATTCGATTCCTGTTGTACTGATATGCGGGCAAGTGCCGCGCGCCGCGATCGGCAGCGATGCTTTTCAGGAAGCGCCGGTCTTCAACATCATGTCGGCCTGCTCCAAACAGGTGTTCCTGGTGACCGACGCAACGAAACTCGAGCAGACCCTGCGAAGCGCATTCGAGATTGCACGCACCGGACGTCCCGGTCCCGTTGTCGTCGACGTGCCAAAGGACATTCAGAACTGGATGGGCGTTTATCAGGGCAAAGGCACGTTGCAGTTTCGCGGCTATTCCGATCGCCTGCGCATGGTCGCGAAAGGCAGCGATCTCGGCGAGGACAAACGCGCGCGTTTCTTCGATCTTCTGCGGCAGAGCGAACGTCCGCTGTTATACGTCGGCGGCGGTGTCATCGCAGCGGGCGCAGCAGCCGAGCTGCGCGCGTTCTCGGAGCGTTACAGGATCCCGGTAGTGACGACGCTAATGGGTCTCGGCGCCATACCGGCAAAACACGAATTGTCGCTTGGCATGCTCGGCATGCACGGCGCCGCGTGCGCGAATTATGCAGTCGAAGATTGCGACTTTCTGATTGCCGTGGGTTCCCGATTCGACGATCGCGTCGCCGGTGGCCGCCCGGATGCATTTGCCGCCGGCGCACGTTACGTCGCGCATATCGACATCGACGAGGCTGAGATCAACAAAGTGAAGCGTACGCACTGGAGCCACGTGGGCGATGCGAAGCACGCGTTGCGTTCGTTGATGGAGCACGGTGCAGGTGTGCAATCGCCTGCCGGATGGCTCGAACGAGTGGTGGAACTCAAGCAGCGCCACGGCATGAACTACGACAGGCGCAGTCCGCTGATTCAGCCGCAATTCGTCGTCGAGAAACTCAGCGAAATTACTCAGGGGAGAGCCATTATCAGTACGGGCGTCGGCCAGCATCAAATGTGGACGGCGCAATTCTTCGAGTTCATCGAGCCTCGCAGCTTTCTGACGTCAGGCAGCATGGGAACCATGGGCTTCGGATTGCCCGCGGCTATTGGCGCACAACTGGCGCGGCCGGATGCGCTGGTAATCGACATCGACGGTGACGGCAGTATCCGGATGAATGCGGGCGAACTGGAAACAGCGAGCACGTATGGCGTCCCCGTCAAGGTGCTGCTGCTCAACAATCGCGGTGACGGGATGATCAGGCAGTGGCAGCGTCTCTTTTACGAGGGCCGGACGTTTGTCAGCGACAAGTCGCTTCATCAGAAGGACTTTGTGATGGCGGCGCGCGCCGACGGATTCAAATTTGCCTGCCGCGTCGAAGCGATAAGCGAACTCGAGGACAAACTGAAGTCATTCGTGAAGTTCGAAGGACCCGCCTTTCTCGAAGTGATGATCGATGAGAACGCCGACGTGTTCCCGATGGTGGGGCCAGGCCAAAGCTACTCGGAGATGATCACGGGGCCTTTCATCCCTTCGCGTCGCACGCCAGAAGCTGGAGATCAGGGCGCAGTGCGTTTGAACGCTGCGGACATGTTCTGACCATGCCTTCTTCTATCGCCATGATCGATATCGACCGGATTTATAAAGCCCTTGCGAATCCCTTTCGGCGGGACATTCTCGAATGGTTGAAGACGCCTGCCAAAGTATTCGAGCAGGGCCATTTCGATTTCAGTCATGGCGTACCGCCGAATCTGATTCATGCGCAAAGCGGTCTATCGCAGTCGACCGTCTCGGCCCACATCGCAACACTCGTCGCGGCCCGGCTTCTTGTTGCGACGCGGGCAGGGCAGTGGACTTTCCTGTCGCGCAATGAAGAAGTGATCCTCGCGTTTGCCACGCAGGTGAGTGACAACTTGTCAGCATCGCGCCCGCGTAGAGCTTCGTCGAAATAGTCGGGCATGCCGCGCAAATCATCCTATGCTGAAAGTCCGGCAGCCGCCGGAAGACATTTGCACAAACTCCTGGAGGTGTCGTCATGAATGAGCCTTCCGATTTCCAGCTCAAAAGAATAGCGCTCAGTCACGGCGGCGGCCATATGCCCGCAGTCGGATTTGGCACGTTGATTGCCGATGCAGCCGTCACGACAAGCGCCACGACCGCTGCGCTAAAAGTTGGATATCGGCACCTTGATTGTGCCGAGCGATACCGCAATGAGCGCGAGGTGGGCACGGCTTTACAGGCCGCGCTGTCGGCACGAGAGCTTTCGCGAGAAGACATCTTCGTCACGACGAAACTGTGGAATTCCAATCACCGGCCCGAGCGCGTCGAACCTGCGTTCAATGCGAGTCTGGACAGACTCGGGCTCGATTATCTGGACCTTTACCTGATTCATACGCCGTTCGCGTTTCAACCTGGCGACGAGCAGGACCCGCGAGACGAGCATGGAGCCATTCTCTATGATCGCCGTGTGACTTTACTCGACACGTGGCGGGCCTTGGAAGATCTCGTCGACCGTAAAAGATGCCGCGCGATCGGCCTTTCCGACATTGGTCTGAATGAGCTCGAGCCGCTGTATGAAGCTGCGCGAATCAAGCCGGCGGTCGTTCAGGTCGAGGCTCATCCTTATCTTCCGGAAAGAGAACTTCTGGAGTTCTGCCAAAAGAACGACATCGTCTTTCTGGCGTTTGCGCCATTGGGGCATGGCATAAGGCCCGGACCACTCGAAGATCCGGTTGTCTTGCGGATTGCCGAGCGAGTTGGAAAGACGCCTGCGCAAGTGCTGATCGCATGGGCAGTGCAGCGCGGCACCGCTGTATTGACGACACCCAAGACTGACGCGCGTGCGCGTGAAAACTTCGACATTGCGCCGCTGCCCGATGACGCTTTCGACGCGATCAATGACATTCAGACAAGGCAGCGCTTCAATGAAGTCGTGAAGACCGGCAATCCTGGGTTTATTCCGCGATCGCAGCTTTGATGCGTTGGCCGGGGTCATGGGTTCCGCTTTCCCCGGATACGAGTCCATCCGAACGTATTACATGAACACACGAGCGCACGATGCGCCACACCGTATCGGACGATGGCACCGCGCGGTGTTCGCGGCTACCGCCCTCGAGCGCGAGCTCGTCGCAATTCGTTTCTTAAACGCGCGGGTCGAAATCGAATTCGAGCCTGATGCCGCCGGGTTCATAAACCATCGCATGCCGCTTTGGTCCTTGACCGAGGTCTTCAGGCGCGAATTCGGCCACCACGCCTGCCCATTCCGAAACGCGCGCAAATATCTCGTTTAATGCTTCTTCACTACCCACCTTCAATGCGAGATGGTGCAGGCCGACGTTGGTCTTGCGGTCGAACTCGACGCGCCGGTCCGCGTCGAGTACTTGCCAAAGCGTCAGCGTGACGTGTCCATCGGACACGAACGCCGCAGGGTAGCTCGGGCGCTCGCCAACGAGAGTCCAGCCGAGGCATTCGGTGAAGAACTCCACCGTGAGCTTGAGGTCTCGAACCGTCAGACCGATATGGTCTATTCCGCGGGTTAGGGGTTTGCCTTCCACTGTGACTTCTCCGTTATTAATGAACCGGTCGCATTGCGCCATTATGCCTACTTGCCACCCCGACTTACTTCGCCCGTATATCGATCCAGATGAATCTCCACGTCGGGCTTTTTCTGCAGCCCGAGTTCCATCAGCTTCCCGATATCGTGCTGTGCCTGCGGACGCTGCACAGAAGTAATGAAGGCGTCCCATTGTGGGCCGAGTTCGCTATCGGGCGGGAGAGTGGCAATGTTGACGAAATGCTTGATTTCCCCAATGGTTTGCTTGTCGAACGAGGCGATGCGCCGGGCCAGTGTGTCGACAAACTTATCCAGCTCGGCATCTGGCAGCGAGCGGTTGACATAGCCATATCGCTCCGCAAGTTCGCCGTTGATGTCGCTGCCGCTCAGCAGGATTTCAAGCGCACGGCCCCGTCCCATCAGGCGGGGAAGACGCGACATCGGTCCGCCACCCGGATCGAACCCGGCGCCCACCTCGAATTGCGAAAGCACGGCTTTTTCGCGGCTGGCAAAGCGCATGTCGGATGCAAGCGACAACTCACTGCCAACGCCGGTAGCCCGGCCCCGGATCGATACGATCGACACGACAGAAGAGCGGCTCAGGCGACTCAACATATCGGGCAATGGCGGCATACCGGTGGGTCCGGGCGGCATGCTCGTAGTCGCTTCGAGCGGGGGCACGAAATCATAGTGAGTCAGGAAAAAACCAGGTACGGCGCTGTCGAACACCACGACCTTTAGTTCGGGATCGTTTTCTATCTGCGTGATGACGCTGTTCAACTGAGGTATGGATTCGGGGCCGAAGATATTGAACGGCGGATGATCGATCGTGACACGCCAGTATTGCGGCGTTACGCGTTTGATGCCGAACTCCGGCTTTGCGCCCGCTTCCAGTTGCACCGCCTGCTTCGCGGCAGCGCCGCTTTGATTCTCTTGTGCGATCGCGCTGCTATTGAAAAACAGTGGGCTTGCGATCAATGCCACCACAAATTGAGTCGGGTTCATGTTTGCTTCCTTTTGGTCCTGAGAAGATTCGCGGGACAAAAAGCGTGCGGCGCATCCGGTCCACCCAGGTAGTCTAGTCGCGGCCTTGTGCAAGACCAATGAGCGTGACGCCATCGCTCGATCAATAGTCTTGATACCGTATTGAGCGACGCGAAAAAACGGCTGGCGTATCCGGCTGCGTTGCCGTCGCATGACATCTCACACGGTGCTTTACGCGCATCGTATGTATCGCTGCGGCCACGCTGATTGCAGCGGAAAAGATCTATTCGCGGCCGACACAACTGTTGTTCTAACCCGGCCGTTTACCCGCAAGGTTTGTTTACCCACAATCGCTACCACCACTGCGACGTGCGGCGTCGCACTTATTGCCAACAGGAGTCTGTATGGCCGACGATATCTTTCCCGAGACCGCATCGCGCCGTCGCTTTATCGGCGTGGCGGCGTCGGCCGCTGTTGCTGGTTCACTAAGCCGACTGGCGTTCGCAGAACCGAATCGATCGATCATTGACGCATCGCCATCGGGCAGTGCCGACAAATCGGCTATTCGGCCACTCCGTGTGCACGCGCCGGAATCAAAAGTTATCGATCTAAAGAGGCGGATAAAGGCGACCCGCTGGCCTGAGCGCGAAACCGCGAAGGATGCGTCTCAAGGCGTGCAACTCGCAACCATGCAAAAGCTCGCCCGTTGCTGGGTGACGGACTACAACTGGCGCGACGTCGAGGCGAGACTGAACTCGCTGCCGCAATTCGTCACCGAGATTGACGGCGTCGACATTCACTTCATCCACGTTCGCTCGAAGGACGCCAATGCGTTACCGGTCATCATCACGCACGGGTGGCCTGGCTCGATCATCGAGCAATTGAAGATTATTGGCCCGCTGACGAACCCAACGGCGTACGGCGGCACTGCGTCCGATGCATTCGATGTCGTGATTCCGTCGCTCCCTGGCTACGGCTTCTCGGGGAAGCCGACCGAGGAGGGCTGGGACCCCGTTCGCATCGCACGCGCATGGGTCGTACTGATGCAGCGGCTCGGCTACACGCGGTACGTCGCGCAAGGCGGCGATTGGGGCAATGCGGTGACGGAGCAAATGGCTTTGCTGACACCGCCGGAACTGCTCGGCATTCACACCAACATGCCGGCGACGGTGCCCGACGACATCGCGCAGGCACTCAAGTTCGGAGAACCGGCGCCCGCGTCTCTGTCAGCCGACGAGAAGCACGCGTTCGATCAGCTCGACTATTTCTACAAGCACGGCCTCGGCTACGCATTGGAAATGGCGAACCGTCCGCAGACGCTGTATGGCATCGAAGATTCGCCGCTCGGCCTCGCCGCGTGGATGATCGACCACGACGCCGCCAGCCAGGCACTGATCGCGCGAGTATTTGACGGTCAGTCCGAAGGGATCACACGCAACGACGTGCTCGATAACGTGACGCTCTATTGGTTCACGGGCACGGCAATTTCATCGGCGCGCCTGTATGAGGAAAACAAGCTGAACTTCTTTGCGCCGAAGCACGTTGCTATTCCGGTTGCCGTGAGCGTCTTTCCCGATGAGATCTACGCTGCGCCGCAAAGCTGGACAGCGAAAGCATATCCACAGTTGATCCACTACAACCGCCTTCCGAAAGGCGGCCACTTTGCGGCGTGGGAACAACCGCAAGTTTTCTCGGAAGAGCTGCGCGTGAGCTTTCGGTCTCTGCGTTGACCGCACAGATACGGCGGGTAGAAGCGCAATGCGGGTGACGTCATGTAATCAGGATTGCCCGCGACTGACTATCGATCGTCCATGATTTGCTTACCGGCAGGAGCCTGACATGCAAACCCGAGTACTGATCTTCACCATGACGGCCGTGGCCGCTTTTACGATGGCTTTGCCTGGCGGCATACCGAGTACTTCGGCTGCGGATTCGTCGTCCGTCAGCACGGACGCTCCGAGCAAGAAGCAGCTTCGAGCCGACAATCGCGCTTTGAGTCATGCCGTGCGCAAGTCGCTCACGAAAGTGAAAGGGCTGGACTCCTCGCACATTAACGTGCTGGCGCACGGCGGCGTCATCACGCTTGCGGGAACTGCGCCCGATGAGGCGCAAATCCAGTCGGCCGGAACAGCAGCGGAAAACGTAGGAGGCGTTCATCGCGTGGACAGCCGGCTCACGGTCTACGAGCCCGGAAATTGACTTCGTGTGGCGACGGAGCCCGCGTGTGAATCTGATCTTCGATGGGTAGGCTCACCATGTTCAATATCCTTCTGGTGCCGCTGGACGGCACGCTTCAAAGTGCGAATGTCATCGACCTGGTGCGGCGCGTCGCGTCGCCGGGTCGCGCGACCGTACATCTTCTCTGCGTTATCGATCCTTCTTATGCACTGCCTCCCGGTAGCGAAAGCGGTATCGCGCCCGACGGGCTGACCTATCCGCCCGCAAGCGCGCAGACATCGTTTTGCGCGATCCGTCCTCGCCACAGCAGCCGGGCAGCTTGCCGGCCACAATCTGATCGTGGAGCAGCACCTTCGCGCGGGAAATCCGCCGGCCGATGTGATCATCGAACAAGCCGGGCTGCTGGCCGCCGAGGTCATCGTGATGGGGCACCACCATCTGTCACGGCTGCGCCGCTGGGCTAATCCGTCGATCAGCGGAGAAGTGATCGACCGGTCGCCTTGTCCCGTACTGATCGAAACACGGGACAAAGGGCTGACGTGATGATGGCGGCGATAAAAGCAAGGTTACGTCTGTAGTATTTCACCAATCAGCGCGAGTAGCCGCACGCCGTCCACTGGCTTCGAGAAGAAACCGGCGGCTCGGCTCGCTTGCGCTTTTTCGAATAGCTGTTGCGTCGCGTAAGCCGTAATAAAAATGACGGGGCTTGGACGTTGCCATAGTTTGATCGACTCAAGAAGCGCAAAGCCGTCCATGCCGGGCATGTGAATATCGGCGATAACCAGATTCGGTTGCGATCGCGACGCATCGACCAGAAGATGGTTGGCGGACTCGTAAACAATAGCGTGCCAGTTCGCCGAACGAAGCAGATTGGATATCGCCATCCGGATGGATTCGTCGTCGTCCACCACTGCAATAGTTGCAGGAGAGCGCTTTGATTTCATCAGGAATCCACAGAGCACGGACACGGATTCGAACAAGCTGATTCTTCTTGCAACTTACAGGCCAATGGGCGAAGCAGCAATAAGACGTTCGAATGATCCGGATGACAGTGTGTATTAGCCTGAGCGCATTCGTCGTGATTGAGGAAGAGGTAAGGGCAGTGCGATAGGCCCGGCCGGTTTGTCGAGCCGCTCCTAGTGCAGAGGCGCCACTTGCTGTAGCTTCCTCACGACGTCAGGCACTGAGCGTGCATTCAACTTGTGCATCGCTTGCGCGCGATGGATCTTGACTGTCACTTCGCTCAGAGAAAGCTGGCCCGCGATCTGCTTGTTCAGCAGTCCATCGGCGACCAGTTTGATGACTTGCCGCTCGCGCGCCGTCAGGGATTCGTACGTTTGACGGATGCCCGCCACGATCTTCGCCTGACGCTTCAATTCTCCATCCCGCTTCAGCGCGGCGGCGATCGTATCGATCAGGTCCTGATCCTTGAACGGCTTTGTCATGAAGTCAAAAGCCCCTGCCTTCATCGCCTTCACGGACATTTCGATGTCGCCGTGCCCGGTCAGAAAAATAACCGGAAACGGGACGCTCTCCCGGAATGGATGCTGTTGCAGCGTGAGGCCGCTCGTGCCTCGCAGCCGAACGTCGAGAATGAGGCAACTGGGCACGTCGGGCATTTCCGCGGCCAGAAAGTCGTCCGCCGATTCGAACGCCAGTACCTTGATGCCGACGGAAGTGAGCAGAGAAGTCAGTGCGCCCCGAATGGATTCATCGTCGTCGACCACATAAACAAGCGAGTCCGACAATGATTCCCTTGCGCCCATCGCATTGTCATGTTTCATCGCTTGCTCATCCAGAACTGGTTGCATTAAGCCGACGCGGATACGTTCGTATAGTAAGCAACCGTCCCGCTTATCGCCAGGTTTTTGTAGAGGGTTTTGCATCTTGCCACTCGAGCCGGGCGCTGAAGACGAAGTACTCGTTCTGCGCAACCGCACAGGCCGGCAACGCCATACGTAGGTATTGATTGAACAATCGAACGGCGGTCGCCCGACATGCGTTGTACGTATGGTGTGCCGCCGCGATTGGGCGTAGCGTTACCGGTGTCCGCCCAGCCGTCGCACAGGCATGTCCTCGCAATCAACCGGAGACTGACAATGAAGGTTTTGATGGTTTTGACTTCGCACAACGTGCTTGGAAACACCGGCAAGCCGACCGGTTTCTGGCTCGAAGAGTTCACGGCTCCGTACTATGCGTTCGTCGATGCCGACGTGGAGGTCACCGTGGCTTCCGTCAAAGGCGGCCAGCCGCCGATCGACCCCAAAAGCGACGAGCCCGGCAACCAGACAGATTCCATGGAGCGCTTCAAGAAAGACGCTGCCACCCAGGCAATTCTCGCCAACACCGTCAAGCTGTCCGAAGTAAGCTCCGACGGCTACGATTCGGTCTTCTATCCGGGCGGGCACGGCCCGCTGTGGGACCTCGTGGAAGACAGAAACTCGATCGCCTTGATCGAGGCGTTCTATAACGCCGGCAAGCCGGTCGCCGCCGTCTGTCACGCGCCGGCCGTATTGAACAACGTCACGTATCAGGGGCAGCCCATCGTCAAGGGAAAGCGTGTCACGGGCTTTACCAATAGCGAAGAAGAGGCTGTGCAGCTTACCGCGGTCGTACCGTTCCTGGTCGAGGACGAGCTGAAGCGTCTGGGCGGCCTGTTTGAAAAAGGCCCGGACTGGTCGGTATATACGATCGTAGACGGGCGGCTGATCACAGGCCAGAATCCGGCTTCGTCTGGCCCGGCTGCCAGAGAACTGATCAAGCTCCTGCGGGCCTAGCGAGTGCAGGGCGTGATTTGCCGGCGCTGCCGCCTGCCTGCCGCGACGGCGCGCAGCCTCGCCACGCGGGCGCCAGCCGGCCGGTCAAGGAGGTTCGGCAATGAGCAACGAGCCAGAGTCGCCAGGCAAGGCGCCCGCCCGCGAAGTGACGGAGAACACGAGCCGCGTTGATGACGAGGCGCTCGCCGACGACCCTGCGGTGCGCGACCATCCTCGCTACAACCAGATGTTTCCGGTCCTCTCCGCTGCGGAGATCGACAGCATACGGCGGTTTGGCAGCGTGTCGCGCTACGTCAAGGGCGACTTGCTTTACCGTGCCGGAAGCCGTTGCCCAGGAATGTTCGTCGTGCTGTCAGGCAAGGTCCGGATAGTCGGCCGCGACGGCCTCGGCCACGAACGCGTGATTCACACCTACACGAAGCGCGGCGAATTTACCTCTGACGTCACCCAGCTATCTAGCAAGCTGGCCGTGGTCGACGCGCATGTCCTCGAAGATGTCGAAGCCGTGCTCGTGCGGCCCGCCGAGCTTAGCGCGATGATGGTGAGCGAAGCCGACCTCGGCGAAAAGATCATGCGCGCGCTGATCTTGCGGCGGGTGCTCGTCATCGAACGCGGACAGGGGGTCGTTCTCGTCGGCTCGTCGCGCCATCCGCAGTTGGCCGCCTTGCAGAATTTCTTGCGGCGCAACGCGTTTCCCAACATGACGCTCGATAGCGAGCAGGACGCCGAAGCCATCGCGTTGCTAGAGCGACTGACGCCGCAGCCCGACGACTTCCCGCTGATCTTTTGTCCGGACGGCACGGTGCTGCGAAACCCCGATGAAGGGCAACTGGCATCGTGCCTCGGCCTCATTCCGGAATTCGATCCGACGCATGTCTACGATGTGACGATCGTCGGCGCGGGTCCGGCGGGCCTGGCAGCAGCAGTCTATGCGGCGTCCGAAGGATTGTCGGTGGCGGCGCTCGACTGCCGCGCGCCCGGTGGGCAGGCCGGCACAAGCGCGCGCATCGAGAACTATCTGGGCTTTCCGACAGGCATCTCCGGGCAGGCACTCGCGGGCCGCGCGTTGGTCCAGGCGCAGAAGTTCGGCGCGCATATCGGAATCCCGTGCGAGGTCAGCGCACTGCACTGCGACAGGCAACCGCTTGTCGTCGAACTGATCGGCGGCCGCCGCATTACCACGCGCACGGTGGTGATCGCGAGCGGCGCTGAATATCGCCGGCCTTCCGTCGAGAACCTCTCGCGCTTCGAACGCTCCGGCGTCTATTACTGGGCGACGCCGATCGAGGCGAGGCTCTGCCGCAAGGAGTCCGTCGTGCTGATGGGCGGCGGCAATTCCGCGGGACAGGCTGCCGTTTTCCTCGCCGGGCACGCGGAACATGTGCACATGTTCATTCGGGGCGCGACCCTCGCTCGCAGCATGTCGCACTATCTCGCCGATCGTGTCGCGTCGCTCGCGAACCTCACGCTTCATACGCGGATGGAACTGACCGCGCTCGACGGCAATGCGCGTCTCGAGCGCGTGCACTACCGTGGTGCCGGCGGCATCGAAGGAAGCATGACGGCGCATCACCTGTTCGTTTTCATCGGCGCTGAACCCAATACGGGCTGGCTGGATCAATGTGCGGTGTCGCTCGACAGCAGCGGCTTCATATTGACCGGCGCCGACCTGGAAGAAGCCGGCGCGTCGACGATGCCGTTGCAGACGAACATCGAAGGCGTGTTCGCGATCGGCGACGTTCGCTCGGGTTCGACCAAGCGCGTCGCCTCGGCGGTGGGCGAGGGCGCGGCTGTCGTGGGGCAGATACACCGGTTTCTCGCGGCTGGCGGGTGAATAGACGCGCTCAGTCGTACTCAGTCGTAAACCGGCGAGCCGACCGCGTCGAACGAATGATGGATGGCGCGCGCCATGCAAGGCGGCGTGGCGGCTTTTCGCACCGTGACGGGAGCGACGTGCGGCGCTGTCGCGATGTCGTCGATGTTGAAGTGATTCACGATGAAGTCGATGAACGCGCGAATTCTCGCGGGCATGTTATGGCGCGTTTCGAACGCGACCGACAGGTCGAGACGCGGCATGTCGATGTCTGGCAGCACATTGACGAGCAGACCGCTGTCGATATCCGGCTCCGCCAGATAAGCCGGCAGCACGGCGATGCCGTGACCGTCCACGGACATCTTGTGCAGCATCGCAAGACTGTTCGACATGATCAGGCTGTCCGGATGACAGCGGCCATCGCCCAGCCGCTCGAGCCGGCGCAGGCATTCGGAGAACTGCTTGCCTGAATGCTGCAAGACCACATGATCGTTCAGCGCGGCCACCGTGGCCGGTACGCCGTGCCGCTGCAGATACATCGGCGATGCAACGAGCTGCATCGGACTGGACGCGAACCGTCTGGTGACGAGCGAATTGCCGCTGGCTTCCACTTCGGGAACGATCACGACATCGACCCGCCTTTCGACCAGGTTGATCGTGTCGTCGCACAGCGCCACATGCGGCATGACGAGCGGATAGGCGTCGCGGAACGACTTCAGGATCGGACTCAGGTGCCGCAGCCCGAACGCAACGGGAGACGCGATCCTGAGCACGCCGCACGCGCGGCGCTCCTGACCGGCAACGGCCATTTCGGCCTCGTCGATGTCGTCGAGAATACGGCGCGCGCTTTCCAGAAACGTCGCGCCGGCATCGGTCAATGCGACGTGCCGAGTCGTGCGTCTAAATAGCCGGGCGTCGAGACGTTTCTCCAACGCGACGACGCGTCGCGTCACGACGGCTGTGGTCACGGCGAAGTGCTCCGCGGTGCGGCTGAAGCTCGATGTATCGGCAACTTTCACGAAGATACGGATGGTTTCAAGATGGTCCATGATGCGACTCCTGGAGGCGACGCCGACGAGATCGAAGTAATCGTTATGAATCGATATGAGCGAGCATTTTGTGTGCAGCAACGCGGGCTGCATCGATCGTTAGCAGTTCTGCCAGGTTTGTCGTCGTACCCGCTCAGACCGCTGCGATGAGTAGATGAAACCGCGAGTCGGAAGGCCAGTCCATCACACGATGGTATGGCTTGCCACACCATCGTGCTATGACGAAGGCACCGTCGGGAAACTGCGTTGAATCGGTGCATTACAGGCTGAAAGATTCGAATGCGGCGACGCGGAGCGCGGTTGGTGGGGCGTCGCCGTTGCGCGTGCAACCGTAAGTTTTGCTTTGCGTTTGTTGTCTATTCGTACAAGAATGGTCGCTCAATGATCGCGAGCGTGATGTTGTTGGCTGATCGGGCGCGCAAGGTCCCGCGCTGGCTCCGTTCCTGTCCGTTCGGCGCACTCGACGACAGGAGGCGGCGTGATCCTCACCGGGTACGAACTCGAGCCATTACACGACGACGGCGATTTCTCGCTGTATCGGGCGAGGAAAGCCAGTCATGCCGTGACGATGCTTGCGCTGGTCGCCGCGCGGCCGACTTCGCGCAGTGTCGCGCGCCTCGTGCATGAGTACCGTCTGGCGCCGTTCCTCGATGCAAGCTGGGCGGCGCATCCGCTCGCGCTCGACCCGCGCCGCGAGCCGCCCATGCTGGTTCTCGACGACGACGGCGGCGAGCCTTTGCGGCGCATCTTGCGCCGTCCTCTCGAACTGGCGCGTGTGTTGCGTATCGCCGTCAACCTCGCAAAGGTCATCGGCCGCGTTCATCAATGCGGTCTCATACATAAAGACATCAAGCCGGCGCATGTGCTGGTCGATAGCAACGATCGCGTGCGTCTTACCGGCTTTGGCATCGCTTCGCAATTGCCGCAGGAGCATCAGCCGCCCATACCGCCGGAAGTCGTGGCGGGCACCTTTGCATACATGGCGCCTGAGCAGACGGGGCGAATGAATCGCTCGATCGACACCCGCAGCGATCTCTATTCGCTCGGCGTCGTTTTGTACGAAATGCTTACGGGTTCGCTGCCGTTCACGGCATCCGACCCGATGGAATGGATCCATTGTCATATCGCGCGCAGGCCGCCGCCGCCAGGCGAGCGGGCGAGGGGCATTCCCGAGCCTGTCGAGCGCATCGTGCTGAAACTGCTGGCCAAGGCCGCGGAAGACCGCTATCAAACCGCGGCGGGCGTCGAAGCGGATCTTCGTGCGTGCGTTGCGTCGTGGGGCACGAATCATTCGATTGCGCCGTTTGCGCTCGGCTTGCACGATGCATCGGACCGTCTGCTGATTCCCGAAAAACTTTATGGGCGCGAGGCGCAGATCGGGCACCTCGTCGACGCGTTCGAGAGAATCGTCGCGGGCGGCGCGACCGAACTCGTGTTGATTGCGGGCTATGCCGGCATCGGCAAATCGTCGGTCGTCAACGAGTTGCACAAAGTGCTGGTGCCGCCGCGCGGGCTGTTTGCTGCCGGCAAGTTCGATCAGTACAAGCGAGACGTTCCGTACGCCACCTTTGCGCAGGCATTCCAGTGGCTCTTGCGCGATCTGCTCAGCAAAAGCGACACGGAGATCGAGCCCTGGCGCGAACAGTTGATGGAGGCGCTCGCGCCGAATGGCCAGGTGATGGTGAACCTGATTCCCGAGCTCGCGCTCATCATCGGCGAGCAGCCGCCCGTTCCGAATCTGCCGCCGCAAGATGCGCAAAACCTGTTTCATTGGGTGTTCCGTCGCTTCCTGGGTGTGTTCGCGCGGGCCGAGCATCCGCTCGCGCTCTTCATTGACGATCTGCAATGGCTCGATACCGCAACACTCGAACTGCTGGAGCATCTCGTCACGCATCCCGAAGTGCGCCATGTTTTACTGATCGGCGCATACCGCGACAACGAAGTCGATGCGTCGCACCCGCTTGCGCGCACGCTCGATTCGATTCGTAGCGCGGCCGGCAACGTGCAGCAGATCGTGCTCGAGCCGCTGAACGCGCGAAGCATCGCGCAGCTTGCTTCCGATGCGTTGCACTGCGACGGCGCACCGGTCGAGGCGCTTGCGCAACTGGTGCATGAGAAGACAGGCGGCAATCCGTTTTTCACGATCCAGTTTCTGACCGCGCTGCACGATGAAGGCTTGATCCGCTTCGATCATCGCGCCGCGGTATGGACGTGGGATTTGCCGGGCATCCGCGCAAAGGGCTATACCGACAACGTCGCCGACCTGATGGCTGCGAAGCTCGGCCGCTTGTCCGCCGAAACACGTGACGTGCTGGGACAACTCGCGTGCCTCGGCAATGTGGCCGATGTCACCGCGCTGACATGGGTGCAGGACAAAGCGGAAGACAAAGCGGAGGAGGTCACCAACGCCCGCATGTGGGAAGCCATACGCAGCGGACTGGTGTTTCGCGTGGGCTCGAACTATGTGTTCGCTCACGACCGCGTGCAGGAAGCCGCGTATGAGTTGATTCCCGCCGGCGAGCGGCCCGCGGCGCATTTGCGAATCGGCCGAGCGCTCGCCTCGCATACTCCGCCCGAGGCGCTTCACGAGGCGATTTTCGACATCGTCAATCACCTCAATCGCGGTGCGGCTTTAATACAGAGCAAGACGGAGCGCGAGCAAGCCGCGGCACTCAACCTGATTGCAGGCAAGCGCGCGATGAGTTCGACGGCGTACTCGTCGGCCCGAAGCTATCTCGCCCAGGGCGTCGCGCTGCTCTCGGACGCCGCGTGGGACGAGCGTTACGACAGCACGCTGGAACTCTATCTCGCGTATCTGGAATGCGAGTACCTGGTTGGCGATTTCGCCAGGGCGGACGCCGTAGCCGATCTAGTACTCGAAAGGGCGCATGACAATCTCGATCGGGCCAAAGTATTCAGTCTGCGGATGGAGTTATATCAGCTCGCCGGAAAGTACAACGAGAGCTTCGCCGCCGCGCTCGCGGCGCTGCGTGACTTCGGTATCGTTTTTCCGGAGGCTGACGACGAACTCCGCGCGGCCGTCGACGACGCGTTGCTGGAGGTGCCCATCAACCAGGCGGGTCGTCCGACTGAAGCACTGGTCGATGCACCCGTGGCCGAAGACCCGGCGAGCCGCGCGGTCATCAATCTGCTTGTCGAAGCCATGCCGTGCGCGTTCGCCGCGCGTCCGGTCTTTTATCCGCTATTCACGCTGAAGGCGGTCAATCTCTCGCTGCGTCACGGCAATACCGACAACTCGAGTTTCGCGTACGGCAATTTTGCGTTGATGCTGGTTTCCCGTATCGGCGATATCCCGGCTGCCGTGCAGTTCTCCGAAATGTCGTTGCGTCTGAACGAAAAGTTCGGCAATCGCCGCCTGTACGGAAAGCTGCTTCATCTGTATTGCAGTCATGTGAATTTCTGGCGATGTAACATCGACGAGAACCTCCCGGTGTTTGAACAGGCGGCCGTTGCCTGCATGGAAGTGGGCGACCTCGTGTTCGCCGGCAATCTCGCGTTCAATGCCGTATGGCAGTCGATCGAAAAAGGCGACGCGCTCAAGGACGTGCACGCGCATTCGGCACGATACGCAACGCTCATGCTCGAGAGTCATAACGACGCGGTTCATGAAACGATTCGTATCGAGCAGCAGTTCGTCGCGAGCTTGCGAGGTCTGTCGAGCGGAATGCTCACGCTCAACGACGACCACTTCGACGAAGCCGCCTGTTGCGAGGCCATCGTCAAATCCAATTTCGGCTGCGGCATCGGCGTTTATCACATCATCAAGCTGATGCTCGCGTATCTCGATGGCCGCTATGCCGACGCACTGAACGCCGCAGCGATGGCCGACGCGGTCCTCAGTTCGGTGATGGCACTGGCGATCGAGCCCACGTTTCACTTTTTTCATGTGCTCACACTGAGCGCGCTTTATGCCGACGCGTCTGCCGGCCAGCAGCAGGCGTATCGGCAGGTCATCACAGAGAAGCTTCCGAAATTTGAAATGTGGGCGCGACATTGCCCCGCGAATTACGGAAACCGTTACTCGCTGGTGCTGGCGGAACTGGCGCGCATCGACGGTCGCGACGTCGACGCGATGCACCATTACGAAGACGCGCTGCGGCTCGCCCGCGTGCACGGCTTCATTCAGAACCAGGCGATGGCCAA
This sequence comes from Paraburkholderia sp. OAS925, assembly GCF_040543975.1. Lineage (NCBI taxonomy): Bacteria > Pseudomonadati > Pseudomonadota > Betaproteobacteria > Burkholderiales > Burkholderiaceae > Paraburkholderia > Paraburkholderia sp. OAS925. Next base: position 2,895,489 of record NZ_JBEUNO010000001.1, on the reverse strand, counting down.
TGAGTTGGCCGCGCGATTTCACGCCTCGCGAGCTCGCGCGACGCTTGCCGATCATTATCTGGCCGATGCGCGCTCCTGCTACGAACGCTGGGGCGCACAAGGCAAGGTGCGTCAACTGGAAAGTATCTACCCGCAGTTAAGAGCCGAACTGGTCGACGAAGAAGGGTCGGTTGCGACATCGGTAGAACAACTGGACCTCGCGACTGTCGTCAAGGTATCGGAGTCCATTTTTAGCGGCATGGATCTGAACGAGCTGATTCGCAAGCTGATGCTGCTCGCGCTCGAACACGCCGGTGCCAACCGCGGGCTGCTGATTCTCGCGCGCGGCGACGAACTGCGCATCGAAGCGGAAGCCGAGACAGTCGGTAATACGGTGGCAGTGCGTTTGCCGAAATCGCGCCCGAGCGCCGCCGATCTGCCTATGTCCATCCTTCGCTATGTCGCGCGGACCCGGGACATACTCATGCTCGACGACGTGACTGCGCCCAACCCCTATTCACAGGACGAGTACATTCGCGCGCATGACTGCCGCTCAATCCTGTGTCTTCCGCTCGTCAAACTGACCAGGCTGATCGGCGTGCTGTACCTCGAAAACACGCTGACGGTGGACGTATTCTCGCCGGCCCAAACGGCCGTGTTGCGGCTATTGGCATCGCAGGCGGCGCTGTCGCTCGAAACGTTGCGGCTATACGCGGATCTTCAACATGCGGAAGCGCTGTTGACGGCCGCACAGGAGTTGAGTCACACGGGGAGTTTCGATTGGGATGTGACGGGCGATGCGATGTTCTGGTCGAAAGAGAGTTTCCGTATCTTTGGCTACGACGCAAGCATCACGCCGACGTTGCAGTTGATGCTCGATCGCGTCCATCCCGACGATCTTGCCTTCGTGCGCTCGGCGTTCGATCGCGCCGCGCGCGACGGCCAGGCGTTCGACATCGAGCATCGGCTGTCGATGCCGGACGGCTCGCATGGTCACTTGCAGGTCGTGGCGCACGTGGTGGCCGATGGGCCCGGTCAAAGGCGGCTGGTCGGCGCGCTGATGGACATCACGACACGCAAGCAGGCGCACGCCGCGCTTGCGCGCAGCGAGCAACGCTATCGCAGCCTCTTTCGCGATATACCGGTCGGGCTGTGGCAGATCGAGGCGCAGCCGTTGACCGCGATGCTGACCGAACTGCGCGGGCAAGGTGTCGACGATCTGTCGGCATATATCAGCGACCACGCAGACTGGCTCGAGCGCGCGAAGAACACGCTTGTCGTCGAAGAGACAAACGACCATGCGCTTCAGATGTTCGGCGCGACCGAACGGCGCGCGCTGCTTGGTCCGCTGCCGTGGGTCTGGAAGGAGAGTCCCGATACGCTGCGGCGCGCGCTCGAGAGCCGTTATCGCGGGGACATGCTGTTCCAGGAAACGACCCGGCTGCCGACGCTCGACGGGCGCGTGATCGACGTTCTGCTGACTGTCGCGCGCCCGCGCACGGTCGACGACCTGGGGATCGCGCTGATTAGCCTCGTCGACCTGACCGAGCGCGTTCGCGCCCAGGACATGCTGCAGCGGCTGCAGGCGGATTTCGCGCATGCGGCGCGCATTTCGATGCTGGGTGAATTGACGGCGTCGATCGCGCATGAACTCAACCAGCCGCTCGCTGCGATCGCGATAAATTGCCAGGTCAGCGAGCGCTGGTTGAACCGGCCGGTGCCCGAACTGGACGAGGTGCGGGACACGAACCAGCGCATCGCCGCCGATGCGCAGCGGGCCGTCGACATCATCGGCCGGATTCGCGGGATGGCGCTGCGGCGTGGGCCTAAATACACGCTCGAACCGCTTGCGCTGCTCATCGACGAGGCGCTGGTTTTCTTGCGCCGTGAGATCCAGACGCGCGACGTCCAGGTTTCGCTCGAACTTGCGCCGGGCGTGAGGCGAGTGCGCGCCGATCGCGTGCAGTTGCAGCAGGTGATCGTCAACCTCGTGGTCAATGCGATGCAGCAGATGGAGCAGACCGGCAGCCCGGAACGGCGGATCACCATTCGCACCAATGCGCCGGACGCGGGCACGCTGCATTGCGCTATCGAGGACAGTGGTCCCGGCATCGCGCCCGAGCATATGGATCGCGTGTTCCAAAGTTTCTTCACGACGAAGGAAGGCGGGATGGGAATGGGCTTGCCGATATGCCGCTCGATCATCGACGCGCATGACGGACGCATCGAGGCCGACAATCTGTCCGTGCACGGCGGGGCGCGTTTTCACTTCACGCTGCCGTCCGCGGGGGCTGCGCCTTAAGGCCATTGTTGATACCGGGGATCAAGTGTTGTTCGTGCTGCATCGGTTTTCCAGGTGAGCAAAAGCGCTATTTTCATGGAAGGCGAAATAGACGTCGGGGCATGGTCTGCGTGCAAAGTTCCCTTCACCCGACGTGTCTTCTACTGGAGAGCGCACTTGATCATGACCAAGCGAGTGGACCCGTGGGCGCAGACGATACATCTGCTTTTATCCGGATCGCGATGCGAGGAATGCGCTGGGCGAAGAACTTCCGCGCACGAGCGTATGACGCCGTGCCGTTCAGACGCGTACTCGAACGTGAACTGCGCTGCCCGACCTGTCGTGAGTCTGATCGAGCGAACCTCGCCGTCCGCCGTCACGATTCAGTGGCGCGATTCCACGAGCTGCTTCTACGGCGCGCAGATATGGCGAGTGGCCGGCGCCAAGGTTTCAGGCGTGTGTGTCCTGACCGGACAACGGATTCGTCGCGGCGATCGTATTTATCATCCCTGGCGGTCGAACCCGGAACCCGTCAACGCGCACGCCATGATTCTCGAATCGGCGCTAGAGTTGATGGCGCCGCTGCAACCGACCACCGCGCCGTGACGATTCATACACCGGCTTCAGTTGTTTTCAGGCGTAATTCAGGACTTGTTTACGACGGTCTCGTAGGTTATCAATTCGGCATGGCAATGCTGCGGTCCCGTCATTGCTTGCCGCCAGTCTTCATTCACTGAAAAGGAGTCAAGCATGGCCAGTAACACGATTGCCGGATACCTCGCGAGAACGCTTGCCGCAGCGGGCGTCGAGCGAATCTGGGGTGTGACCGGCGACAGTCTGAACGGGCTCGCCTACAGCCTCGATGAAGTCGGCTCGATACGCTGGATGCATACGCGTCACGAGGAAGCCGCCGCTTTCGCGGCGGGCGCCGACGCGGCTTCGAGCGGGCGCCTCGCGGTGTGCGCGGGCAGTTGCGGTCCCGGCAATCTGCATCTGATCAACGGTCTGTTCGATTGCCACCGCAACCATCAGCCCGTGCTGGCCATTGCGGCGCATATTCCTTCGAGTGAAATCGGCCTCGGTTACTTTCAGGAAACGCACCCGCAGGAGTTGTTCAAGGAGTGCAGTCACTATGTGGAAGTGGTGTCGTCGGCGGCGCAGTTTCCGCGCGTGCTCGCCCGCGCGATGCGCACGGCGATCGAGGAGCGCGGCGTCGCGGTGATCGTGCTGCCCGGCGACGTCGCGCTGAGCGAAGGCCCGGCCGAGCCAGTGTCGTGGACGGAAAGCGCCGCGCCGCGAATCCTGCCCGCGGAAGAAGACCTGGATCGTCTCGCGGCGCTCCTGAATGCGTCCGACGCCGTGACGATCATGTGCGGCAGCGGCACGCAAGGCGCGCACGACGAGGTCGTGGCGCTTGCCGATACGCTCGGTGCGCCGATCGTTCACGCGTTGCGCGGCAAGCAGTTCATCGAATACGACAACCCTTACGACGTCGGCATGACCGGGCTGATCGGCTTCAGCTCGGGCTATCACGCGATGATGTCGTGCGACACCTTGTTGCTGCTCGGCTGCGACTTTCCCTACCGTCCGTTCTATCCCGCTCACGCGAAAATCATTCAGGTGGACTGGAAAGGCTCACGGCTCGGCCGCCGTGCGCCGCTCGCGCTCGGACTCGTGGGCACGGTGAAAGAGACCGTCGCCGCGACGCTGCCAAGGCTGCAACGCAAAACGGATCGCGGTTTCATCGACAACGCGCGCAGGCATTACGCGTCGGCCCGCAAGGATCTGGACGATCTGGCGACGCCGGCGGGGCCAGGGCGGCCGATCCATCCGCAGTATCTGGCGAAGATGATCGACGAAGCCGCCAGCGACGACGCGATCTTCACCGCCGACGTCGGCACGCCCACGGTCTGGGCCGCGCGCTATCTGACGATGAACGGCAAGCGCCAGTTGCACGGCTCTTTCAATCACGGCTCGATGGCCAACGCGATGCCGCAGGCGCTCGGCGCGCAAGGGGCGCATCCGCGGCGGCAAGTCGTGTCCCTGTCCGGCGACGGCGGCCTGTCGATGCTGCTCGGCGATCTGCTCACCGCGCGGCAGCTAGACTTGCCGATCAAGGTCGTGGTCTTCAATAACAGCCTGCTCGGCTTCGTTTCGATGGAACTGAAGGCGGCCGGCTACCTCGATACCAATGTCGATCTGGCCAGAACCGATTTCGCGGCGATCGCAAAGGGTGCCGGTATCTTCGGTGTGCGCGTCGAGCAATCGGAAGATGTGGCGGCTGCGTTAAAGCAGGCATTCGATCATCCGGGGCCCGCGCTCGTGGACGTCGTCACGGCCAAACATGAACTGGCGATGCCGCCCAAAATCGAGTTGGCGCAAGCGAAGGGATTCAGCCTTTACATGATGCGCGCGATCCTCAATGGACGCGGTGACGAGATCGTCGAACTGGCGCGCACCAACTTGCGTTAGGCAGCGGGCCGATCTTGCGCGAGGCTGTTCATTCGCGTGTGGGATTGCTGGCTGGCCTCGTCAAAAGAAGCAGGCGATCAGCAATCCCTCAGTGAACACGCCGAGAATCGTACTGACGAGAATCGTTGCGGTGGCGTCGCGTGTGTAGGTGTTGCTCTTGATCGCGAACATGGCGGCGGCGGTCGCGGTCGGCACGGCCCCCGTAATGATGGCCTGATGTGCGGGGGCGCCGACTACGCCGAACAGTACGGCGCCGAGCGCCATCAACGCGGGCTGGACGAAGTTCTTCATGCCGAGATTCACGAGGATGTTGGCGTTGATCACGAAGCGCTCGCCGTAAAGCATCAATCCGAGTGCGAACAGCGACGTGCCGCCGGCGGCCTTTGCAATGAGGCCGACAGAAGTTAGCACCGGTTCGGGCAGCGTGATGTGGCAAAAGCTCAGCACCATGCCTGAGACCGGCAGCCACACAATCGGATGGATGACGGCGCGGGCAATGCTTTGCCGGAACACCCGCAACACGTCCGATCGCTCGCCGGCCTTTCCGTTGTTGCCGAGCCCGGTCAGGACTATCGTCAGCGGCAGCATGAACAGGCTCGTGATGAGATTGCCGACCAGCACCGCCAGAAATCCTTCCGGCCCGAACACCGCGGCGAGAATCGGCGCGCCGAAATAGGCCATGTCGGGAAATGCACACACCAGCGCCTGCATGGTGGCGGTGCGCAGATCATGTCTGAAGACGAATCGGGCCGATCCCCAATGCAATCACGTACGTGCCCATCAGTCCGAGTGTCAGGCATAACGCGAACCCCACGTTGTGCAGCTTGTCCGGCGAAGTCCTGACCGCGCCTTCGAAGAGCGCGAAGGGTAGTGCGAAACGGATGACGAGCGTCGCGAACACGTCTGCATCGCCATGTTTCAGCAAGCCTATGCGCGCCGATAGCCAGCCCAGCACGATCACGAACGCGACCGGCAGAAGTCCGTTGAGAATGGTGTTGAGCAAAGGTGCTCCTGGTTTTTCAACCGGCCTCGACGCCGCTGATTTTGATTCGCCTGTAGGGGAGTCTAGTTGGGAATGTCGGCGAGATCAGGTGAGGCAAAAGTCATTTTCGTTTTGTGCGGGGGTGGGGACTTGACGAGCTATAGTGAGAGAAATGACTCCGTAGAAAACCCGGCTCCTGGATTGCACTGAGCGTGCACCGAGCACCGAGCACTGACAACCACAACGACCCCATGCCCCAACCCCACCTTCACCTCTACACCGACGCCCAGTTCGCAAGCCCCTATGCCATGTCGGTATTTGTCGCGCTCGAAGAAAAGCGCTTACCGTTCACCCTTACAACGGTCGATCTCGGTATCGGTGCAAACCATCAAGCAAGCTATGCGGCGAAGTCGTTGACACAACGCGTGCCCACGCTCGTAAACGAAGACTTCGCTTTATCGGAGTCGTCGGCCATCACCGAATATCTCGACGACGCCTTTCCCGATACGCCGGTCTATCCTCAAGACACACAGCTTCGGGCGAGGGCTCGGCAAGTGCAAGCCTGGCTGCGAAGCGATCTGATGCCGATCCGGCAGGAGCGCTCGACCGAAGTCGTGTTCTACGGACGACGAGGCGCGCCGCTGAGCCCGGCAGCCGAGGCCGCGGCACACAAACTCTACGCCGCAGCCGAGACTTTGCTCGCGCAAAACAACGCGAACCTCTTCGGGCAGTGGTGCATTGCAGATACGGATCTCGCGTTGATGCTCAATCGTTTGATCCTGAATGGCGATCCGGTGCCTGCAAAGCTGATCGATTACGCCGCGCGTCAATGGGAGCGACCCTCGGTGCAGCGCTGGCTAGAGTTGGATCGTCCCGCGCTTTGAATCGTCAGCGTGAATGGTGCACAATAAATAACCCACGGGCGCCTGCGTTGCAGGTGTGAAGGTGGGCGTCACTCGCCAGCGTATGGTCGGAGAAATCGCCCGACACAGTGGCGCCCACATAGCAGCCGGAGTAACGCCCGGTCGTCCGTGGCCGTTTCGATATGTCTCATGGTGCCCAACTTACACCTCATCGTTTCGCTGAGCCTTCGCGAGCCGCTCAAGATAGACCCACGGAAAAATCCCGCGCTCATGCCCGTCGTCGAATATGAACTGCAAGCCATAGCCCGACGGCCGCGCATCGAGCAGCTTCACATCGGGTCGTGACAACGGAGCTTCCCCGTCGTACTTGCGCTTGCGGCACTGCGCGCACATACACGCCGCGCGCAATGCGGCGAACGGCAACTGCGCGGCCGAGCCGTCGGGCCAGCGTATCGACAGGCTCGCGCTGCTTGCGTCGATCGCCACATGGTCTGGAATGTTCACGGCCGACGCCCGGCGATTTGACGCAGCGCGATTCGCGCCGCCTTGCGCACTTCGGGATCGCCGTCGGCCTCGGCTGCTTCGAGCGCGGACAATGTGGGCGCATCGTCGCTGCTGCCGATCTCGCCTAGCGCGAGCGCGGCTTCCTTGCGCACGTTACTGATCGAATGCGAGAGCAGGGCAGCGACGCGCGCCGCGCTCGCGCTGTCGCCGATCTGTCCGAGCGCGCGCAGCGCACGCAAGCGCACTTGCCAGTAGGCGTCGTCGAGTGCTTTCTCCAAAGCCTCGCGCGATTCGGCGGCGCGCAGTTTGCCGAGCGTCGTCGTGGCTTCTTCGCGTACCTGCCAGGCGTCGTCGCGCAATGCACTGAGCAACGCCGCCATCGTCTCGCGATGTGCGGGCGGCGCAAAGCCAAGCGCCGCTGCCGCGGCACGCCGGATCGAAGCATCCGCGTCGCTGGTTGCGAGCGACGCCAACGGTTCAAGCGCGAGCGGATTCTTCAACCATCCCAACACGCCGACGGCTTGCTCGCGCACGTTCGCGTCCGCATCGGCGAGCGCCTGCAATGCAGGCGCGAACGCATCGGCCACGCGAAGTTCGCGCAACGCGCGCAACAGCGCGGCGCGCATGAACGAATCGGGACGCTTGAGCCACTCGAGCAGGATCGCGCCCGAGGACGCGTGCTTCAGTTCGGAGAGGCTCTGCGCCGCATTCGCACGCACGGACGCGTCGCCGTCGAGTAACGCGCCGCACAGCGCCTCGACCACATCGTCGCGCTCCCACGAAGCCAGCACGAGCGCCGCCTCGCTACGCACTTCAGGCGACGCGTCGCGCCGTAGCGCATCGACAATGGGTTCGATCACGCAGGCATCCTCGAGATCGGCGAGATCGATTAACGCGACCCGGCGCACGACGGCGTCTTCGGACGCGAGACGAGACAGCAGCGCGATGGCTTCCGCGGGAACGGCATCGAGCGAAGCATTCGGATCGGTCGAATCGGTCATGAATGGACGTGATGGAAGAGTAGACATTCCGCGCATCGCTTAACGCAGAAGATACGGAATGGACACCTTGACGGCGCCCGTCGGGCAATCCTGCTCGCAAGGCATGCAGTACCAGCATTCGTCGAATTGCATATACGCCTTGCCCTTCGTCATGTCGATTGCGAGCAGATCCAGCGGGCACACGTCGACGCATACCGTGCAGCCTTTTTCGGCGATGCACTTGCTTTCGTCGATCGTGACGGGCGCTGAACTGCGCTGGAAAATATCGTGTGGCGTAAAGGCGGTAGGCGGTGATGTAAGCGGCGTCGAGGACATCGTCATGCTCCGTCAGGCTGTGGCGGCGTCGAGCGCGGGCTCGCCGATCCGCAGGTTGCGATAGGCGTCGCGTTCGTTCTCGTTGAGCGCGACGATGTACGGCTCGACCGCACGCTTTTCGCTCGTCATGCGGCCATTCGCGTCCTTGCGCAAATGCGTATGGCAGAACCATTGCACGTCGTCGCGCTGCGGGTAATCCACGCGATGGTGGTAAAGCCCCCAGCGGCTCTCGGTGCGAAAAAGCGATGCACGTGCGGCCATTTCCGCGCAATCGCGTATCGCGCGCACTTCGGCAGCGCGCATCAACTCGTGCGGATTGGTGGCCGACATCGATTCGATATCCGAACTGATTTCAGCAAAGCGCTGTAGACCGATTTCCATTTTGCGTGTGACCTTCGGCGGCTGCAGGTAGTCGTTCACCATCCGGCGCAGCTTGTATTCGACCTGCGCGGGCGCGAGACCGTTGCTGCGCTCTAGCGGTGCATAAATGCGCGCGCGCTCGGCGTCGATCTGCTCTTCGTCGACGGCCGCATGTTCGCGGCCCGCCACGTAGTCCGCCGCGTTGTGCCCCGCGAACCATCCATACGTGAACGCGCCGAGCATGTAGTTGTGCGGCACGGCCGCCATGTCGCCGGCAGCATACAGTCCCGGCACGGTGGTTTCCGCGCGCGCGTTCACATACACGCCCGACGCGCTGTGTCCGCTGCAAAACCCGATCTCCGAAATGTGCATCTCGATCATCTGGCTGCGGTAATCGGTGCCGCGTCCCTCATGAAAGCGGCCGCGGCTCGGGCGCTCGTTCGTATGCAGAATCTGTTCGATCGTCTGAATGGTTTCTTCCGCGAGATGGTCGAGCTTCAGGAACACAGGGCCGTTGCCGCTTTGCAGTTCCTGATAAAACTCCCACATCATCTGGCCGCTCCAGTAATCGCATTCGATAAAGCGCTCGCCCTTGCCATTCGCGGTAAAGCCGCCGAGCGGACCGGTGACATACGCGCACGCGGGGCCGTTGTAGTCCTTGATGAGCGGATTGATCTGGAAGCACTCCAGATTCGCGAGCGCGGCGCCGGCGTGATAGGCCATCGCGTAGCCGTCGCCGGCATTCGTCGGGTTCTCGTAGGTGCCCATCAGATAGCCGGACGCCGGCAACCCGAGTCTTCCGGCCGCGCCGCAACTCAGCACGACGGCCTTCGCGCGCACCACGTAAAAGTCGGCGGTGCGGCAATCGAAGCCGAGCACGCCGCACACGCGGCCTTGCGAATCGGTCAACAGGCGCGTCGCCACGATGCGGTTCGTGATCGCGACGCGCGCGCGTTTGAGCTGCCTGTACAGCACTTTCTTGATGTCGTGGCCTTCGGGCATCGGCAGCACATACGAACCCATGTGATGCACTTTCTTGACCGCGTAGTCGCCGTTGCCGTCCTTTTCGAACTTTACGCCCCAGCGGTCGAGTTCCTCGATCGTCGTGAAGCTATGGCGTGCATACGCGTACACGGCCTCCTGATCCACGATGCCGTCGTTCGCGATCGTGATCTCGCGTGTGTACTGCTCGGGCGTCGCGTGGCCGGGAATCACCGCGTTGTTCAGGCCGTCCATGCCCATCGAGATCGCGCCGCTGCGCTTCACGTTGGCCTTTTCCAGCAGCAATACCTTCAGAGACGGATCGCGTTCTTTCGCCTTGACGGCGGCCATTGGGCCGGCCGTGCCGCCGCCGACCACGACGACGTCGTAGTCGAGTACATGGGTATTCATCGTGCCTCCGTTGCGTTTTTGGGGCTTTTTTGCAGGGGTTTTTGCTGTTGTTTTTGCTGTTCTTTCTCGCGGTCCACGCGCAGCCGGTATTGGAAGGCGTCGCCGCGAAAGTACAGATATTCGAAGTCGACAGGCTGTCCCGACGCGTCGTGCGTGAGACGCTCGATACGCAATACCGGGCTGCCTTCTTCGACGCGCAACGCATCGACGATATCGGCGTCGGCGAGAATCGCGTCGATGGACACATCGGCGTGACCGAGCGGCACACCGCAGTCGTTCTCGAGAATCAGGAAGATGTCGCGCGTCGCGAGGTCCGCGTTCGCGAGGCGCTTGCCCAGCGCTTCGGGCACCCACGTCAGTTCGAGCGAGACGGGCTCGCGATTGAGCAGCCGCACGCGATGAATCTCCGTGACAGGCGCGCCCTCGGCAATGTTCAGGCGCATCGCGACGTGGCGGCTGGCTTCGACCGTTCTGAAACTGCGCAACTGGTTGACGATTTCATAGCCCATCGACGACATCGCTTCGGCAAAGCCCTGCAGCGACGTGACGTTCTGAAATGCCTTGGGCTTCGCGACGAAGGTGCCCTTGCCATGCAGTTTGAACAGCAGACCTTCCTTCTGCAAATCGCCGAGCGCCTGGCGCACGGTGATGCGGCTCACAGCGAATCTGCGGCACAGTTCGTGTTCGGACGGCATCTGCGAATGCGGCGCATACGTGCCGTCGAGAATGCGCTCGCGCAGCGCGTCCTTGATCTGCGCGTACAGCGGAAGCGGGGAGACCGAGGCGGGAGCAGTGTCGGCGCCCAGCGGTACGAGAGTCGTTTTCGACATCGCTCAAACTTGTTATGACAAGACGATGTGAGTCTAGTAAGACGTCGTCTGCGATCAAACCAAGTTTTTCTGCTTTGTATTTCTCGCCGCGGAGTTAGAAGAATGAAAGCGCGGAAGATGCGCTGCAACGCCGGCAGCGCATCGTGCCCGGATGCAAAGTTAGAACGCGTGCCTCAAGCCGACCATGCCGACGAACTGCGAAGGTCCCGACGACGGCGTCGTGTTCTGCGAGTCGCCGACCACGGCCACTGCGTCGATGATGCTCGTCGCGCTGCTGCCCGCCGCGGCGAGCGTCTTGCCTCGCGCGAGCTGATACGCCTCGAGCGCGTAGAGCGTGGTGCGAGTGGAAAGGCTGTACGTCTGTTCGAGCGAAATCTGGTGATAGCGCGCGGGATCGCTGACGCCGTTCGCCTTGCTCGCCCGCGTGTAGCTGTAGCCGGCGCCGACAATTACGGCCGGCGTGATCCGGTACGTGGAAATCACGCCGTAGGTATTGAACACGCCTTCGCTTGCGAACAGCGAGCCGTGGCCCGGCGCGTATTGCACATTCGAATAGTTGATGCCGACCATCAGATCCTGCGCCGTGTAGCGTGCCGCGGCCGCGAACAACTGCGCACTGCGCGCCGTCGCGTAGCCGCTATTCACCGGCGAATTGATCGCGTAAGTGCCGAGCGCGGCGCTCGTCGCAATGTCCTTGAGCTTGACATAGCCCGCCGCGATGGCGAACGGTTTGTAGTCGTAGCGGAACGCCGCGCTGAAGTGGCTACCGTTCGCAACACTGCCCGGCACGCCGCCGAGCCCGTATTGCGCGCTGAATTGCAGACCTGCGAGTGTCGGCGATAGATAGGTAACCGAATTATTCAGGCGCAGCGTGGTGTCGAGTGCGTCGATGTCGCCGGGATGCGCGCCCGTTGCGCCGGTCAGCACGCCGGTCGGTCCTAGTGCGCCGACCATCTGGAAGTAGGGCGTGTACTGGCGGCCGAGCGTCACGGTGCCATAGCGGTCATTGCTGAGTCCCACGTACGCCTGACGGTTGAAGATGAAACCCGAACTGCTCTGCGCGCCCGTCAGCGAATTGAAGCCGCTTTCAAGCCGAAAAATCGCCTTGGTGCCGCCGCCGAGATCTTCCGCGCCGAGCAGGCCGAATTTGCTTGCTTGCAGATTGCCCTGGCTCATGTAGAAGTTCGCATGGCCGCGCTGATTGCTGACATAGGTGAACGCGTTGTCCACCACGCCGTATAGCGTGACGCTGCTTTGTGCCGATACGCCGCTCGACAGCAATGCGCCCGCGAGCGGCAGGCACGACATGACCGCGCGGGTCCGTGCGCGCTTCGATGAATTCATGGTGAGAAGTCTCCGGTCCAGTCTTTCGGTGTTTTCGGTGTTGTGTGATGCAACGGAATAGCGCGCGTTTCAGGGCGCGAGGGAAATGGTCAGGCATCGCCAGCCGTCGGCGGATTCGTCGTTAAGCAGCGTGCCGCGTGTGCACGTGACCGGTCGCGTTTCGTGTGCAGGCACGAACAGACGGACTTCGTTCTGCGTGTGCGGCATCGCGCCTTCGCGTTCTATGGCAACGCGCAGCGTCGCGGCGTCGCTCGCAATCGTCACGTTCCAGCGGCCTTGCGCGCCCGAACGCCAGGCTTCGCTTTCGCCGTCGTCTTCGATCGAGCCGCCATTTGCTGTGCCTGCGCCCAGGTAAGGCACGGCGATGAACGCGCGTTCGTCGGCGGATTGGCCGAAGTGCTGCTCGGCAGTGTTCAATGCGATCACACTGCCTTCGCGCAACAACATGACCGGTTGCTCGAACGGTGCGGGCAGCGTCACGCTCTGGCCGCCGTCGAACGATTCGCCGCTCCAGTACGACACCCAGCGCGTTCCCGTGGGCAGATAGGCGTCGCGCGTCGCTTGACCGGCATCCACCACCGGCGCGATCAGCATCGAGGAGCCGAGCATCATGTCGTCGCCATCGACGAGACAACGCGGGTCATGCGGAAACTCGGCGAACATGGGCCGCAAAACCGGCTCGTAGGCACTGTGCGATTGCCAGAGCAACTCGTACAGATACGGAATCAGCCGATAGCGCAGCTTGATGAGCGCGGCGATCTGCGGAGTCACTTCAGGGTACATCCACGGCTCGTTGACGGTGCCGTCGTCATTCCACGAATGAATGCTAAAGCGCGGCAGGAAGATGCCGAACGCGACCCAGCGCGCGAACAGTTCGGGACCGGGAGCGGGGCCCGAGAATCCGCCGATGTCATGGCCGCTGTTCGACACGCCGGACATCGCGAGCCCGAGACCCATCTTCAGATTGAAACGCAGCGTTTCCCACGACGTGTAGTTATCGCCCGACCACGTCTGAACATACCGATGCATGCCCACGCCGCCCGAACGCGAAACGAGAAAAGGCCTGCGTTCAGGGGCGAATTCGCGTTGCGCGTCGCGCGAGGCTCGCATCATCAACTGCGTTTGCAGCACCTTCGCCTGGTGCGCCGGATAGGCGTTGCCGAAGCCGCGCGCGATGGCGTCGCGTGTCCAGATTTCGAACTCGTTGTTGTCGTTCCAGGTTGCAGCGATGCCGTGTTTCAGCAGGCTTTCTTTCACCCGCGACTTCCACCAGTCGATCGTGTCGGGATTGGTGAAGTCGAGGTACGCGCCGACTTCGTCCCAGAACTGCACCCACGCGGGTTCGCCGTCGCGCGACTCGATCAGCAGGCCGGCCTTCGCGGCTTCTTCGAATGCAGGGTGATCCTGCAGCAGGCACGGCTTGATGTTCGCGCACAGACGCACGCCGTGTTCGAGATAGCCGTTGACGAAGCCGTCGATGTCCGGAAACTTCTCGTGATTCCAGTTGAAGACGTAGCGCTTCGGGCCGATCGACGTATAGCCCGACGACAGGTGGAACGAATCGCACAACACGTCGTGTTCGCTGCATCGTTCGATGAATTCGCCCATGCGTTGCTGCGCGTCCGGCGCGTCGGTGTAGCTCATCGTCGAGCCCGAATAGCCGAGTCCCCATTTGGGCATCCACGCGGGACGTCCGGTGAGCCACGTAAAGCGGCGCACCGCATGCAACGGCGTATCCGCCGACGCGATGAAGTAATAGTCGAGGTCGCCATGCTCCGCCACGAAATGGCGATAGTGGCCGTGATAGTTGTCGAGCTCGCGGCCCATGTCGAAGCGGCAATCGGCGAGCGTGTCGTAAAAGAGCCCGAAGCCCGTCGACGTTTGCGGCTGCCACGTCACGTAAAACGGAATGTGCTTGTAGAGCGGATCGGTCGTGCGCGCGTTGTAGCCCATCGCGTCGATATTGCGCATCTCGTACGACTGCTCCGCGCGATCGAGCGAGCCGGCTCTCTCGCCGAGACCGACGTAGATCTCGTCCTTGCGCCGCTCGACGTAGTGATAAACGCGCTCGTCCCACCAGCCGAAGTTGTACGCCTGCGTCTTGCGGTCGTTCATCACGCAATGCCATTTGGCGCCGCGCAGAATGTCCCACGCGCAGAAGCCGCCGTTAAGCGTCACGCGTAGACGGATGCACGCCGTTTGCACGACGAGTTGCGCGCCGTCGTTCGATACGTGAATGGGCGGCGGCGTGAAGCCGCTCATGTCGCGCCGTTCGCGGCCTTCGAGCGCAACGTCTTCCGCGCCGGGCGCGATGGCCCAGGTGCGCGGGCCATGCAGTTCGCCGTCCGGCAACACCAGCACGCGGATGATGTCTTCGGCGAGAACGTAGAGTTCGATCCGGCAATTCGCGGGCGAAGCGAGAACGATGCGATTGCCTTCGTGAGACGCTAGCGCGAAGCGCGGCGGATGCTTCAGATTCGTGATTGAGCGCATGATGAGTTCTCGATGAAATCACGCCGCTGCATTCGAGGCCGCATCGGCTTCGCGCGGACGTGCGTCGCGCGAAACGCCGCGCATCAGGATGATCAGCAGCGTCGCGCCGATGATGTCGAAAGCGCCGAGCGCGCCAAAGAGCGGTGTATAGCCGATGGTGTCCGCGAGCGCGCCCACCAGCAGCGAAAAGCCGAGGCCGCCGATCCACGCGGACATGCCCGCGAAACCCGCGACAGTGCCGACTTCGCCCGGATCGAAGACATCGGCGGCGAGCGTGTTGACGAGCGCGGAGATCATCTGATGCGCAAAGCCGCCGACGCAGAAAAGTGCGATTGCTTCGTACGGCGAAGCAACGAGACCGATGCAGGCGGGCCCGAGCATCATCAATGCGCCGAGCGCGACGCCTGCAATGCGCGACCAGATCAGCGGCACGCGCAGATGCTTCATCAGGAACGGCGACAGATAGCCGCCGAACAGACCGCCCAGGTCAGCCGCGAGGAACGGCAGCCACGCGAACAGCGCGATCTGTTTCAGATCCATATGGCGCTGCGTGGCGAGGTAAAGCGGAATCCAGAAGCTGAAGGTCTGCCATGCGGGCTCGGCGAAAAAGCGCGCTTGCGCGATTGCCCAGAAGCGGCGCGTGCGCAGCACTTCGCGAATGCTGCTGCGCCGCGCGGCCGGCGGCGTCTGTCCGCTGATGATGGTTTGGCGTTCGGCTTCGCCGATGTGCGCATGCTCGGCCGGCGAACGGTACAACGTGTACCACGCCGCGGCCCAGATGAAGCCGAGCGCGCCCGTCACGGCGAACGCGCTTTGCCATCCGTAACGAAGCGAGAGGAACACGACGAGCGGAGGCGCAAGCAAGGAGCCGAGCGACGTGCCTGCATTGAAGTAGCCGACCGCAACCGATTTCTCGCGATTCGGAAACCATTCGGCGACCACTTTCATGCCGGCCGGAATCGCGACGGCTTCAGTGAGGCCCATCAGACCGCGCAGCGCGGCGAGCGAGAACCAGCCGCTCGCGAAGCCGTGCAGCACGCCCGTGAGCGACCAGAGGCACGCAAAGAGGGCGAAGCCGAGGCGCAGACCGATCAGATCGATGATGAGACCGCACACCGGTTGCATGACCGTGTAGCCCACCTGGAACGCGCCGACCACATACGAGTACTGCTGCGTGCTCATGTGCATGAGCTTCATCAACTCGGGGGCCATCACGCCGAGCGCGTTGCGCGACAGGTAATTGACGATCGTCCCAAGACATACGAGAGCGATGATCCACCAGCGCAAACCAATGATTGTCTTCAAAGTCTGTCTCCGTGCCCGCATGTCCGGTGGCCAGCCGCTGACGCGGCAATGCGCGAATTCGAACATTTATCGGCGTTTAGTGTCAGTCATCGTATCACTGAGAAAGCTGTTTCATACTAGGGAAAACCATTGTTTGTAGCGCTGTATGGCCGGATTTAACGTGAGTATATGGGAGACGCGGTCGTGCGACCGTAACGAAGTCCGACGACTGCTTTCTTATCATAGGGCGATTAAAATGTTCTTTCGAACATGTAATGTTCATTGACGATCGGCGTGGTCGCCGCCGTGCAGCGCCCGCTCATGCCCGCGTGCGTCAGCAAGCGGGCAGGGGACCGCCGCCGGGCCGCAGGCGGCTTAAACGGCATAATAATTCGCCATCCTATGTATTTCGACGACTGCAGAGACCGCAAAAGCAGGCATGCGCGCCTTTGCCCTGGCTTTCCACTCGCTGCGTTCACCTACTCGGAACCGCCCAGGATGTAACCGGAAGTAACGTCAGACCGATGCTGCGATCTTATGCATCAGTTATTACAAAGTTGAAATACGCGGCTTGCGGGGTTGGGCTATATTTCCGCCAACAACACATTCTTCCAAAGGGTGATCGATGAAGTCCGCTCGTTTTGTTCCGCTTCTTCTCGGGGTTATCGCGTTGGGCGCGTCGGGTGCAGCCATGGCCGGCGGCGTCAATATCGGTGTCAATATCGGCATTCCCGCGCCGGTCTACGTGGCGCCGGCTCCCGTTTATGCGCCGCCTCCGCCGCCCCCGCCGCCTGTCGTGTATCAGCCGGCGCCGGTGTATTACGGCGCGCCGGCCGTCGTGATCGGCTGGCATGGCGACCGCTACTGGGACGGCCGCCGCTACTGGGCGCGCGACGACTGGTATCGCCATCATCCGCCGGGCCGCTATGACTATCGCCGCGATCACTACGATCACGGCCGCGGCTGGCATTGAACGGCAGCCGCGAATCTTTAGCGTCTTTGGCGCCTTTAGCTTCAGCGACGAGACAAACCGAACCGCCCCAACGGGCGGTTTTTTTATGCCTTCGCGCGTCGGCGATGTGGCCAGCGAACCTACAGTTGGCGTGAGTTTATTCGGTAGAATTCCCTCACCACGCAATTGCCCACTGACCAAAGGCGCTTATGACAACTGGCTCGCGACGGGTTCCATCGCCTCGTGCGCTTCAATGTGTTATCCAATACGTTATTCGACGCGTTACTTCGAGGCGCTCGCGTGTCGGTCCGGCCGTTGCATCGCGGTCATCGCGCAAAGCCTGCGTCGCGATAGGGTGTGGCGTGGTCGCTGCGGTAGGTCTCTTCGCGGCGCCGCAGGCTCGCGCGGTCTATGCAATCGCGCAGTACGGCGAGCCCAAGTATCCGGCCGGCTTCAAGCATTTTGGCTACGTCAACCCGAATGCGCCGAAGGGCGGCACGCTCGTGCTGGCCAATCCGAGCCGCCTGACCAGCTTCGATAAATTCAATCCGTTCACGCTGCGCGGCAATACCGCGCCCGGCGTCGACCTGCTGTTCGAAAGCCTGACGACCGGTAGCAGCGACGAAGTGGCGTCCGCCTACGGCTTGCTCGCCGACGACATCAAGGTTGCACCGGACGGTCTGTCGGCCACCTTCCATATCAACCCGCGCGCGCGCTTTTCGAACGGCGATCCCGTTACCGCGGACGACGTCAAGTATTCGCTCGACACGCTCAAGAGTCCGCAAGCCGCGCCGCAGTTCATGTCGATCTTCGGTCAGATCGTGCGCGCGGTCGTCGTCGATCCGCAGACGGTGCGCTTCGAATTTCACCAGCGCAATCGCGAGTTGCCGCTGCTCGCGGGCGGCATGCCCGTGTTCTCGCGCAAGTGGGGGATGAAAGCCGACGGCAGCCATATTCCGTTCGATCAGCTAGCGTTCGAAAAGCCCATTGGCAGCGGTCCGTATCTGATCGAACGCTACGACAACGGGCGCACCATCGCCTATCGACGCAACCCCGATTACTGGGGCGCGGCGCTGCCGGTGCGCGTGGGCATGTACAACTTCGATCGCATCGTCTACAAGCTGTATTCCGATAGCGTCGCGCGGCTCGAAGCGTTCAAGGCGGGCGAATACGATGCACTCGTCGAGTATGTCGCGCGTAACTGGGTGCGGCGCGATGTTGGGAAGCGGTTCGATAGCGGCGAACTGATCAAGAAGGTGTTCCCGCAGCACAACGGCACCGGCATGCAGGGCTTCATGCTGAACACGCGACGGCCGTTGTTCCAGGACGTGCGCGTGCGCAAGGCACTCGATCTCGCGCTCGATTTCCAGTGGCTGAACCGGCAGTTGTTCTTCAATCAGTACAGCCGTATCGACAGTTTCTTTGCCAACACCGATCTGCAGGCAAAGGGACTGCCTTCGCCCGGTGAACTGGCGCTGCTCGAGCCGTGGCGCGCGAAGCTCGACCCTGCGGTTTTCGGGCCGCCGCCGAAGCAGCCCGACACCGATCCGCCGGGCTCTTTGCGCGCGAATCTGCTGCAAGCCCGCGCGTTGTTGCAAGAGGCCGGATGGACCTATCGCGACGGCGCGCTGCGCAACGCGAAAGGCGAGCCGTTCGAGTTCGAGATACTCGACGACTCAGGATCGGCTGGGCAAATGGAGCCGATCGTCGCGACCTTCATTCGGAACCTGAAAAAGCTCGGCATTACGGCAACGTTTCGCGTGGCGGACTTCGCGGTGTATCAGAAGCGCCTCGACGCGTTCGACTTCGATACCACGACGATTCGCATGCCCGACGTGCAGGTGCCAGGTTCCGAGCAGATCGAGCGCTTCGGCAGCAAGGCAGCGGATACCCACGGCTCGGACAACGTAATCGGCTTGAAGTCGCCGGCCGTCGATGCAATCCTGCGCGCGCTCGTGCAGGCGCAAACGCGCGAGCAACTGCTGGATGCGACGCATGCGCTCGATCGCGTGCTGATGCATGGCTATTATGTGGTGCCGCACTGGTACAGCGCGACGCATCGGGTGGCGTTCAAGCGCGGGCTGGCCTGGCCGTCGACGCTGCCCCTGTACTATGGCGCGGAAGGCTGGATCACGTCGACGTGGTGGTTCGCAGAGCCGCAAGCGGCGAGTCAGGCGAAGCCGCAGTAATCGACCGCATTGAACCCGCACGCTATCGTCATTCACACACCGCCCTCGCAACGGAACGCCGCCATGTGGAGCTACATTCTCAAACGCCTGCTGCTGATGATTCCGACTTTGCTCGGCGTGCTGACGCTGACCTTCGTCGTGATCCAGTTCGTGCCGGGCGGTCCCGTCGAACAGATGCAGCATGAACTGCGCAAGGGCGCCGAGGGCGCGGCGCCGTTCGGCCTGCGCGCGCACAGCGGCGTGGACGCGCAGCAGATCGCGCAACTCAAGGCGCTCTACGGTTTCGACAAACCGCCGCTCGAGCGCTATGTGCTGATGCTCAAGCGCTTCTCGACGTTCGATCTCGGACAGAGCTATTTCCGCCATCAGAGCGTGTGGTCGCTGATCGTGTCCAAGTTGCCGGTGTCGATCAGCATCGGTTTATGGACGTTTTTTCTCACGTATCTGATTTCGGTGCCGCTCGGCATTTCGAAAGCGGTGCGCAACGGCTCGCGCTTCGACATCGCGACGAGTCTCGTCGTGCTGATCGGTTATGCGATCCCGGGCTTCGTGCTCGGCGTGCTGCTGCTCGTGCTGTTCGGCGGCGGCACGTTCCTGCAGCTTTTCCCGTTGCGCAATCTCACGTCGGATAACTGGGCGCAATTGAGCGTCGTAGGCAAGGTGCTCGATTACCTGTGGCATATCGCGTTGCCGATCACGGCTTCGGTGGTGGGCAGTTTTGCGGTCGTCACGATGCTCACGAAGAATGCCTTTCTCGACGAGATTCGCAAGCAATACGTGCTGACCGCGCGCGCCAAAGGTCTCTCGGAGAAACGCGTGCTGTGGAAGCATGTGTTTCGCAACGCGATGCTGCCGCTGATCGTCGGTTTTCCCGCAGCGTTTATCGGCGCCTTTTTCACGGGCAGTTTGCTGATCGAGACGCTCTTTTCGCTCGACGGTCTCGGCTTGCTGTCGTATGAGTCGGTCGTGCGGCGCGACTATCCGGTCGTGCTCGGCACGCTCTATCTCTTCACGCTGATCGGCCTCGCGACGAAGCTCGTTTCCGATCTTTGCTATGTGTGGGTCGATCCCCGCATCCAATTCGAACAACTGGAACGCTGATGAATCGAGCCCGCCTCTCAGCCGATGCAGCAGCGCGCGTCGAACCCGCGCGCGCGTTCGTCTCGCCTTCGCCCGCGCGCCGCATATGGCAGCGCTTTCGCCAACAGCGTCTTGGTTACTGGAGTCTGATCGTATTTGTCGTGGCGTTCGCTGCGAGCCTCGCGGGGCCGCTTTGGTCGAACGACAAACCGCTCGTGGTGCGCTACGACGGCCATCTGTATTTCCCGCTTTTCAACACCTACGCGGAAACGACCTTCGGCGGCGATTTCCCCGCGCCCGCGGATTATCTCGATCCTTATATCAAGCAGCGTTTCGACGCGCCGGGCAATTTCGCCGTGTATCCGCCGAACCATTATTACTACGACACGCTGAACTATTTTTCGAAAGCGCCGAACCCGGCGCCGCCTTCGCGTGAAAACTGGCTCGGCACCGACGATCGCGGCCGCGATCTGTTCGCCCGTCTGCTGTACGGCTTTCGCGTCTCGGTGGAATTCGGCCTCGTGCTGACTTTCATCGGCACGATACTCGGCATCGCGGCGGGCGCCGTGCAAGGTTATTTCGGAGGACGTACTGATATTGTCGGGCAGCGCCTGATCGAAATATGGAGCGCGATGCCGGAGCTTTATCTGCTGATCATTT
Organism: Paraburkholderia sp. OAS925; assembly: GCF_040543975.1. NCBI lineage: Bacteria > Pseudomonadati > Pseudomonadota > Betaproteobacteria > Burkholderiales > Burkholderiaceae > Paraburkholderia > Paraburkholderia sp. OAS925. The sequence continues at coordinate 2,874,508 of NZ_JBEUNO010000001.1, read as the reverse complement.
TCTCGTCGATCTTCGAGCCCGGATTTATTCTGCTGATCGTGCTGCTCTCGTTGTTCGGCTGGATCGGTCTGTCCGACTATGTGCGCGCGGAGTTTTTGCGCAACCGTCAGCAGGACTACGTGCGTGCGGCGAAAGCGATGGGCCTGTCCAACTGGCAGATCATGTGGCGTCACGTGCTGCCCAACAGTCTGACGCCGGTGATTACGTTCCTGCCGTTTCGCATGAGCGGTTCGATTCTCGCGCTGACCAGTCTCGATTTCCTTGGCCTTGGCGTGCCTTCGCCGACGCCGAGCCTTGGCGAGCTGCTCGCGCAGGGCAAGGCGAATCTCGACGCGTGGTGGATTTCGTTGTCGACCTTCGGGGTGCTGGTCGCGATGCTGTTGCTGCTGACTTTCATGGGCGACGCGCTGCGCAACGCGCTCGACACCCGCATCTCCGATGCGATGCGCGCCGGAGGAAACCAGTGAGCATGCAACGGCAAACGAACGGACAGCAGCACGACGGCGGCGAAGCGGGGAGCCACGCGCCGCTACTGGAACTGGATCACCTTCATGTGAGCTTCGGCGAAACGGTCGCCGTCGACGACGTCACGCTGACCATTCGCCGCGGTGAGCGCATCGCGCTGGTCGGCGAATCGGGTTCGGGCAAGAGCGTGACGGCGCTGTCGATCCTGCGTCTGTTGAGCGACGCGCAGGTGAGCGGCGCGATCCGTTTCGACGGCGAGGATCTGCTTGCCAAGAGCGAGCGCGAGATGCGCGGCCTGCGCGGCTCGGACATCGCGATGATCTTTCAGGAGCCGATGACGGCGCTCAACCCGCTCTACACGATCGGCGAGCAGATTGCGGAGACGATCGTCGTGCACGACGGCGTGCCGGCAGCGGAAGCCCGCAAGCGCGCGGTCGCGCTGCTTGGACGCACGGGCATTCCCGAGCCGGGCAAGCGCGTGAACAGCTACCCGCACGAGCTTTCCGGCGGACAACGACAGCGCGCGATGATCGCGATGGCGCTCGCGTGCCGTCCGCGTCTCTTGCTCGCGGATGAGCCGACCACCGCGCTCGACGTGACGATTCGCGCGCAAATCGTCGACTTGCTGCTCGAACTGCAGCGCGACGAAGCCGAAAAGCGCGGCATGGCCGTGCTGCTGATCACGCACGACCTGAACCTCGTGCGCCACTTCGCGCAGCGCATCGCGGTGATGGAAAACGGCGTGCTCGTCGAAAGCGGATCGGTGGAGCAGGTGTTCGAGTCGCCGCAGCATCCGTACACGCAGCGGCTGCTCGCGAGCCGGCCGCAGCGCACGGTCGTGCCGGTGCTGCCCATTTCGCCCGTGCTGCTGGAAGCGCGGGGCGTATCCGTCGATTTCAAAACGAAGTTGCCGGGCGTGGCCGGCTGGTTCCGCTCGGGGCGCTTTCGTGCGGTCGCCGACGCGACGATTGCCGTGCGGCAAGGCGAGACGCTCGGGATTGTCGGCGAATCGGGCTCGGGCAAGTCGACGCTCGCGATGGCGCTGCTCGGCCTGCAGCGCACCGCGCATGGCGACATCGAATTTCAGGGCAGGGCGCTCGGCAGCTACCGCGGCACGGAGCAGACGACGTTGCGCTCGAACATGCAGGTCGTGTTTCAGGACCCGTTCAGCTCGCTTTCGCCGCGTCAGACGATCGAACGCATTGTTGGGGAAGGGCTCGCGCTGCACCGGCCGCAGATGTCGCCGCAAGCGCGGCGCGACAAGGTGCTTGCCGTGCTGCGCGAGGTCGCGATCGACCGGACCGCGCTTTTCCGGTATCCGCACGAGTTTTCCGGCGGGCAGCGCCAGCGCATCGCGATTGCGCGGGCGCTCGTGGTCGAGCCGCGCATTCTGATCCTCGACGAACCGACCAGCGCGCTGGATGTTTCGATCCAGCAGCAGGTGCTGAAACTCCTCGCCGGACTGCAGCAGAAGTACAACCTCGGCTTCGTTTTCATCAGCCACGACCTGGCCGTGATCGGGGCGATGGCACACCGCGTGGCGGTCATGCAAAACGGTTCTATCGTCGAAAGTGGAGACGTTGAGAAGATCTTTGCGACGCCTTCGCACCCGTACACTCGAAAACTCCTGAAAGCCGCATCAGACCGCTGATTTTTCACCCTTTCACCAATTGGGTGCGTGTCTCGATTGTATTTTTCTATTTGTTTTGACACGTGAATACTTACTGGCTAGTATCGACCAAACTTTTTTCCGTAGACCCCTGATTCTTTAGCAAAAAATACCGACCAATGCAGCACAGAAATCTGACCCAGGCTTGCACGCGCGCCGTCGCCGGGATGTTCATTGGCGTCTTGATCGCAGCAGCTCCCGGCGCTTTCGCCGACGAAGTAAGCAGTTTCAATCAGAATGCCTCCTTTTCGCCGACTAACCCGGCGAATTCCTCGTCTTCCTCCAGTTCGCAATCGCTCGCCGGCAACACCGACAGCGGCGCCAAATCGTTTCTTTCCGGCATGGCCGGCAAGGCGGGCGACGTGGTCGTCGGCGCGCTGAACATGATCGGCGTGCGCTACCGCTGGGGCGGCAACACGCCGGACTCCGGGCTCGATTGCAGCGGATTCGTGCGCTACGTGTTCCAGGACACGCTGGGCATGGCACTGCCGCGCCGCGCCGAGGAAATGAGCCGCGTCGGCGAAAAGGTTCGCGTGAGCGACCTGAAGCCGGGCGACCTGGTGTTCTTCAACACGATGCGCCGCACGTTCTCGCACGTCGGCATCTATATCGGCGACAACAAGTTCGTGCATTCGCCTTCCACGGGCAGCACGATCCGCGTCGACGACATGGATAGCGGCTACTGGGAAAAGCGCTTCACGGGCGCACGCCGGATCGAGACGTCGTATCAGGAAGGCGAAGATCTGCGCAAGCGCGTGAATGCGACGATCGGCGGAAATAACTGATTCCGGTTCGCCGGCGGTTGTTGTGCTGATCCAGCGAAAAAAGCCTGCTTCTTAAAGAAGCAGGCTTTTTTGCGTGTTGCCGCTAAGCCCTTAGGTCCTTCGCCACTAAGCCCTTAAGCCCTTAAGCCGCCACCCGGCTCGCGGCCAGCTTGCGCTGCAACTCCGGCATGATCTTCGCGACGGCTTCCTCGCCGGCGAGAATCGCGGCGTTGCGTTGCGAGAAGTCGCTGCCGCTCATGGCCGCCAGATTCGGCCGGATCACGATGTCGGCGTATTTGTCGAGTTCGTACGCCTTGATCGTCTGGCCCATGATCGTGAAGGTTTGCATCAGCACGTCGAAGGAACTGGCCGTGAGGCCGCTTTCCGGGCGCTGCGAGATGTCGACCGCGATCACGAAGTCCGCGCCCATCTTGCGCGCGAACGACGCCGGCACCGGACTCACGAGGCCGCCGTCCACATATTCATGTCCGCCGATTTTCACCGGCTCGAAGATCGACGGCACGCTGCACGACGCGCGCACCGCAACGCCGGTATTGCCGCGCTGAAAAAGAATCGGCTGGCCGGTTTTCAGGTCGGTGGCGACGACGCCAAGCGGCTTGACCATCTTCTCGATCGGCCGATTGTTGAGCGTGGTGTTCAGATAATTCTGCAGCGCGATGCCTTGCAGAAAGCCACGCGTGCGAAACGGCATGGCCCAGTCGCTGATCGACGCTTCGTCCATGGTGAGCGCGAGCTTGTTTAGCGCAAAGCCGTTCATGCCCGACGCGTAGAGCGCGCCGACCACCGCCCCGGCGCTCGTGCCGGCCACCAGATCCACCTGAATGTTGCGCGCCTCGAGCGCCTTGATCACGCCGATGTGCGCGAAGCCGCGCGCCGCGCCGCCGCCCAGCGCGAGCGCGACGCGCAGCGGCCGCTGCGGCTTGTCGAGCGGCGGCGCGTTCGTGGTGGGCGTGGCGGCGTTCGACGACACGCCGTCGATTTTGCTGCCGGCCGTGGTGCAGGCGGCGAGCACCGCTGAGGCGGCCGCGAGCGAAAAATGGCGGCGGCCGTAACGAGGCGACGAAGGTTTCAACGAGTTCTCCAGCAACGGCGTAAGCGGCGAAATGGGCGCCGCCAACTGCCGCGATCAGGCAAGGGTCAGGGACAAGCCAGGGACAGCGCCAGGGACAAAGTCCACGCGGCCGCAAACAAAGCGGCTCCAGCGCGCTGACGCGTCCGCGCCCCAGCGCGCGCACATCATAAAGCAAAGCGGCGCGCTCGCGGCGGCGCGTAATGAAACGTTGCACGGACGCTTCCCTGGGGCCTCGCCAGGCCATTCGGACGAGGGCGGGCGGGCCGTCCGTGAAAGGTATAATTCGGCTCTTGCTTTGATTCCTTCGTGTCCGCGCGCGGCAGCCTTTGTGCCGTCCGGGCGCGCTTCGCTGCCGCGCCTGACGGGCGATGTCTGTCCGACGCCGGCGCCCGTCTTCGAGTAACCGCTAATGACCACCTCCGTTCGCACCCGCTTCGCACCGAGTCCCACCGGCTTCATTCACCTCGGCAACATCCGCTCCGCGCTCTATCCGTGGGCGTTCGCGCGCAAGATGAAAGGGACCTTCGTGCTGCGGATCGAGGACACCGACGTCGAGCGGTCCACGACTGAATCCGTCGACGCCATTCTGGAAGGCATGGAATGGCTCGGCCTCGATTTCGACGAAGGCCCGTTCTACCAGATGCAGCGCATGGACCGTTATCGCGAAGTGCTCGCGCAGATGCAGAGCGCCGGGCTCGTGTACCCGTGCTACATGTCGACGGAAGAACTCGACGCGCTGCGCGAGCGTCAACGCGAAGCCGGCGAAAAGCCGCGTTATGACGGCACATGGCGTCCCGAGCCGGGCAAAGTGCTGCCCGAGCCGCCGGCGGGCGTGCAGCCCGTGCTGCGCTTCCGTAATCCGCTGACCGGCGTGGTCGCCTGGGACGATGCGGTGAAAGGGCGCATCGAGATTTCGAACGAGGAACTCGACGACCTCGTGATCGCGCGGCCGGACGGCACGCCGACCTACAACTTCTGCGTGGTGGTGGACGACCTGGACATGCGCATCACGCACGTCATTCGCGGCGACGACCACGTGAACAACACGCCGCGGCAGATCAACATTCTGCGCGCGCTCGGCGCCGAGCCGCCCGTCTACGCGCATCTGCCGACCGTGCTCAACGAGCAGGGCGAAAAGATGAGCAAGCGTCACGGCGCAATGAGCGTGATGGGTTATCGCGACGCCGGCTATCTGCCGGAAGCGGTGGTGAACTATCTCGCGCGCCTTGGCTGGTCGCATGGCGACGCCGAGATTTTCTCGCGCGAGCAGTTCGTCGAATGGTTCGATCTCGAGCATCTGGGCAAGTCGCCGGCGCAGTACGACCACGACAAACTCAACTGGCTCAACGCGCACTACATCAAGGAAGCGGATAACGCGCGCCTCGCCGGCCTCGCGCGTCCATTCCTCGCCGACCTGGGTATCGACGAAGCGACGATTGCGCAAGGCGCCGATCTGACCGCGGTGGTGGGCTTGCTGAAAGATCGCGCGTCCACGGTCAAGGAGATCGCCCAGAACGCGGCGATGTTCTATCGCACGCCGGCGCCGGATGCCGAAGCCCTCGCGCAGCACGTGACCGATGCGGTGCGCCCGGCGCTCGGCGAACTGGCCGCCGCGCTGAAAACGGTCGAGTGGACCAAGGAAGCCATCGCCGCCGCGCTCAAGGCAACGCTTTCCGCGCACAAGCTGAAGATGCCGCAACTGGCGATGCCGGTTCGTTTGCTGGTGGCGGGCACGACGCATACGCCGTCGATCGATACGGTGCTGATGCTGTTCGGGCGTGAGGTTGTCGTGAGCCGTATCGAGAAGGCGCTGGCTTAAGACGCGGAAGGGCGCAAGCGCATTCGCCCGTGCATTGAGATGGTTTGCGTGCGAGTTCGGAAAAAAGTCGCAGGCAGTTGCTCAAAGGGTATTTACAAAGCGCAAAACGGCCTCTAGAATCTCGTTTCTGTTCTGCAAGGGGGGTATAGCTCAGCTGGGAGAGCGCTTGCATGGCATGCAAGAGGTCAGCGGTTCGATCCCGCTTACCTCCACCATCAGAGCAGAGTGAAGTCGTTCCGAAGTCTGGAGCTTGTAGCAAAAAAGACTTCACAAGCCGCTGTATCGTAGTTAAAATAGCGGTCTTCGCAGTTGACGAAACGAATATCTGACCAGTAAGTGCGGTTAGTATCTCAGTTGATTCGAGTCAGCAGCGAGTTAAAGACAGAGTCTGAAAAGATTATGTCCCCTTCGTCTAGAGGCCTAGGACATCACCCTTTCACGGTGAGTACAGGGGTTCGAATCCCCTAGGGGACGCCAAACATCAGCGTCGCTTTAGCAGTAAAGCAGCGCAGCTTGCAGAGACATAACCGACGCTCGCAAGCCAGGGTGTAAAGACTGGAGTGGTAGTTCAGTCGGTTAGAATACCGGCCTGTCACGCCGGGGGTCGCGGGTTCGAGTCCCGTCCACTCCGCCAGACAAAGCCCGTTCATGCAAACTTGAACGGGCTTTTTCATTAAAGGTGTAAGCAGTACGTTGTCCCCTTCGTCTAGAGGCCTAGGACATCACCCTTTCACGGTGAGTACAGGGGTTCGAATCCCCTAGGGGACGCCAGAACATCGGCGTCGTTCGGTAAGAAGTTGAACGGTGCGGTTGGCGAGCGAGCAAAGCCTTGCTTCTCACTTGCCGGTCAGTTGTAAAAATCTGGAGCGGTAGTTCAGTTGGTTAGAATACCGGCCTGTCACGCCGGGGGTCGCGGGTTCGAGTCCCGTCCGCTCCGCCAGATTTTGGAAAGCCCACTTCGAAAGAAGTGGGCTTTTTTTATTTGCGCTGCCTTTCCGCCTGGCTATGCTCGGGACAAACAGCCATTGCCAGCGCGCGCGGCCTGTTTTACCGTTTATCCGACTTCTCTTCGTCGTGCCGCCATGTTCGATCCAACCGAAGCTCCGTCACCGTTCCATCTGCGCAAAGCCAGCATGGACGACTTCGAGTTCGCCGAGGCGCTGACTCACGGCAACATGGGCGGCTACTATCAGCGGCATCATCTCGTCTGGCGCGGCGATCTTTTTCTCGGCAGTTGGCGCGAGTCCGAAAACTTCATCCTCGAAATGGACGGCAAGCCGATCGGCGTTCTGCGCATCACGCAGGAGGGCGATTCGCTGCATATTCGCGACGTGCAAATCGCCGAGGGCTACCGGCGGCTCGGCGCCGGCACCTACCTGCTCGACATGTCGCACCAATGGGCGCGCGAACGTGGACTACGCGAGCTGCAACTGCGCGTGTTCGTCGACAATCCCGCGGCACGTCTCTATCAGCGCAAGGGCTACAAGCTCGCGGGGCCGCGCCTCGCGCAACTCGGCGCGATTCGTCATCTGGCGCGGCGGGTTTGAGTTCGCCGAGCGGCGCTTAGCGGCGGTCCGCGCCCGGCGCGATCGGATCGGCGCTCGTCGGCAAAGTCTGTTCAAGAGAAATTTCGTCTTGATCGGCGTCGTCAGCGCTTTCGCCATTTTCCAGCCGATGTTCCGAGCCGCGCTCGATAAACGCGCGCGGGCTTTCGCCAAAGGCACGGCGAAACATCGCAGAAAAAGCGCTCTGGCTTTGATAGCCCAACTCTTGCGCGACGTGCGACAGCGGCCGTCCCTGGCTCAGCAGCGGAATCGCGCGCGCCAGAATCGCCTGCTGGCGCCATTGCGAAAAGCTCACGCCGAGTTCCTGCCGAAAAAGCCGCGCGATGGTGCGCGTGCTCGCGCCCACGCTCGCCGCCCATTGCTCTAGCGATTCACCGGGCGTCGGGTCGGCGATCACCGCTTCGCAGAGCGCGCGCAGGCGCTTTTCGTTGGGCATCGGCACCGAAAGGGGCAGCGGCTGGGAACGCGTCAGCTCGTCGAGCGCGAGTGCGCCAAGCAGGCGCTCGCGCGCGGGCGAGAGGCCGGGCGTATCCAGCGCGGCAATGACTTCGCGCAGCAGATTCGACACTTCGACGACACGGGGCGCGTCGAGCCCCGCGGGCACCGTGCTTTCGGTGATGTACAACGTGCGTAGAAACGCGTCTTCGACGGCCACGACTTCGTGCGTCACATGCGGCGGCACCCAGATGGCGCGCGAGGGCGGCACCATCCACGTCGTGCCGGTTGTGGCGACGCGCAACACGCCGCGCGACGCATACGCGACCTGCGCCCACGCATGCTGGTGACGCGCGAAGTGCGAACCCATCGGCATAGGACGCGAGCGCACGCGAATCGGGTGCGCTTCGTTCGGCTGAAATTCTGGCGGCGTGTCGGTCAGGCTGACGAAGCTCGAGCGGTCCGAGCCGGCGTACGGAGTCATGGGCAAAGGTCGATCCATAAAACGAAACGCCACTGAACGAAGCGCGATCGCGGGCGGGCGGTTTCCTATTGTAGAGCGTGCGCGCTTTGCGACGTTGCATAATGGCCAGTCTGACCGACCACATACTCGAGGAGCACGAACGACGATGCAAACCGTCTTTGTCTACGGCACGCTGCGAGCGGGCGAAGTAAACGACATCCGCGAAGCTGCGGCGCGCAACGAGATCGCCGAGCCGACGCTGCTCGGCACGGCCACGGTTCGCGGCCATCTGTTCGACTTCGGCTCGTATCCGGGCCTGGTGGTCGACGATCAGGGTGTGGACGTGATCGGCGATGTGTACGAAATCGACGATGAACTCGTCGCCGTACTCGACGAAATCGAGGCCGTGTATCCCGGCGTCGAAGATCGTTTTCTGGCTCGCGACGTGATGGTGAAAGTGGACGGCAATGTGGTGAACTGCCGCTTCTATCCGGTCGCGCCGAACACGGTGAAGGGACTGCCGGAAATCAAATCCGGCGATTGGGTCAAGTATCGCGCGACGCGCTGATAGATAGCCCGCACAAGCGCCGGCACGCCGCAAAAAAAACAGCCCGCGAGACAGCAAGCCTCGCGGGCCGTAAGGCCGGTCATTCTTTGCGCCCGCCGTGCGCCCGCTCGCCACTGCATTGCGACGCGGGCGCCCTTGCTCAGATTTCCTCGTAGAGCGGCAGCGTCAGGAAGTCCGTGAACTGCTCCGACGTCGACATCTGCTCGAAGATCTGCGCCGCGCGCTCGTACGGCTTCGTATCGCCGCCGACAGCCTGCTTCACCTTGTCGAGTTCCTGCACGGCGAGTTCGCGCACCAGTTCCGCCGTGACCTTGCGGCCGTCGTCGAGTGTGCCCTTCGGCGAGCGAATCCACTGCCACACTTGCGAGCGCGAAATCTCGGCGGTCGCGGCATCTTCCATCAGGTTATGGATCGGCACGCAGCCGTTGCCCGCGAGCCATGAGCCCAGGTAGTGAATCCCGACGTTGATGTTGTTGCGCAGACCCGCTTCGGTGATCGGCGCTTCCGGGCGGAAGTCCGTGAGATCCGTCGCGGTCACGAGCACGTCGTCGCGTTGCTTGCCGATCTGGTTCGGCTTGTCGCCGAGCACCTTCACGAACTCTTCCATCGCGATCGGCACGAGGCCCGGATGCGCGACCCAGCCGCCGTCATAGCCGTCGCCGGCATCGCGCGCCTTGTCCGAGCGCACGCCGGCCATGGCCTTGTCGTTCGCGGCCGGATCGTTCTTGATCGGAATCAGCGCGCTCATTCCGCCGATAGCCGGCGCATTGCGGCGATGGCAAGTCTTCAGCAGCAACAGCGCATAGGCGCGCATGAAGGGCGACGTCATCGTGATCTGCGAGCGGTCCGCAAGGCAGAAGTCGCGGTCGGACTTGAACTTCTTGATCGCGGAAAAGATGTAGTCCCAGCGGCCGGCGTTCAGGCCCGAGCTATGTTCGCGCAGCTCGTACAAGATCTCGTCCATTTCGAACGCGGCGAGAATGGTTTCGATCAGCACGGTCGCGCGAATCGTGCCGCGCGGCACGCCGACCGCTTCCTGCGCGGCGACGAAGATGTCGTTCCACAGACGCGCTTCGAGATGGCTCTCCATCTTCGGCAGATAGAAGTAGGGGCCCGAGCCGCGCGCGACCAGTTCCTTCGCGTTGTGCACCATGAAGAGCGCGAAATCGAAGATGCCGCCCGACACGCGCTTGCCGTCCACCTTCACGTGCTTTTCGTCGAGATGCCAGCCGCGCGGACGCACGATCAGCGTGGCGACCTTGTCGTTCAGCCTGTAGCTCTTGCCGTTCTGCTCGAGCGAAATCGTGCGGCGCACCGCGTCCTTCAGGTTGATATGGCCGATGATCTGGTTCTCCCAGCTCGGCGCATTCGAATCCTCGAAGTCGGTCATGTACGAATCCGCGCCCGAGTTCAGCGCGTTGATGATCATCTTGCGCTCGACCGGCCCGGTGATTTCCACGCGGCGGCATTGCAGGTCGCGCGGCAGCGGCGCGATGGTCCAGTCGCCTTCGCGCACGCTCTTCGTCTCGGCGAGGAAGTCGGGGCGCTCGCCAGCGTCGAGGCGCTTGGTCCGTTCGGCGCGTGCCTGCAGCAACTGCTGACGGCGCGGCTCGAACGTGCGATGCAGCGCGGCGACGAGCTCGAGCGCCTCGCGCGTGAGAATCGCTTCATAACCGGGCTTGATTTCGCCGGTGATTTCCATGCCTTGCGGCAGGTCTAACGATGACAGCGATGGCAGCGAATTCGCCATGTTTTCTCCTTGGTCGGTCAGATTGCGAAGATGCAAAGTTGAGGTGCGGTTGTAATCGTTTGAGTGGGCTTGATGAGTCGGCTACGGAGCGTGGCTATGCGCCCCCGCTGCTGCGCGGACGGCGCGTGCGGCTCGCGGCGGTAGCGCGGCTTGGGCGCGGCGCATCGCCGGCAGATGCGAGCGTGTTCACGAAAGCCAGCAGATCGTTCATGCCCGCGCCCGTGCCGTGCGGCGTCACGCCCAGTTCCTCGAGCGGCGCGTTCTGGCGGTTGAGCCAGAACGTCGTGAAGCCGAACCACGTCGCGCCCGCCACGTCCCAGCCGTTCGACGAAACGAAGACGATCTCGCGCGGCTCCACACCGAAAGCCTGGGTGCCGAGCGCGTACGCGACGGGCGCGGGTTTGTAGGCGCGCACGGCGTCGACGGAAAGCACCTGGTCGAAGAGGCCACTCATGCCCGCGCTTTTCACGGCGACGTCGAGCATTTGCGGATTGCCGTTGGAGAGAATCGCGAGGCCGGGGCGCGCGCTAGTCGCCGCTGACGACGAAACCCCATCGCGCAACAGACGCAGCGCCGGCACCGCATCGGGAAACGCCGACAGACACGCGTATTCGTCCATCAGACGTTTTTCCGCGGTACGGCCGAGCGTGAGCTGAAGTTTTTTCGCGGAAAAGCGCAGAGCGTCGAGCGTGATGTCCCAGAACGGCCGATAGTGCGCGGCGCCTTCGCCGGCATCGGCAAGCGTGCGCAACTGCGTGTATTCGATCTGTTTCTGGCGCCACAACTGGGAGAGCGCGTCGCCGCGCCCGGGGAAGATCTGCTCCGCCGCGGCGACCACCGAGTGCACGTCGAACAGCGTGCCGTAGGCGTCGAAAATGATGGCTTTTGGGGAGAGTGTCGTTGTGGCCGACATTGCCGTGCGCTCCTGTCAGAGGTCGGGACAGATTGTATTAGCGGTACTGCGCGCTAAAAAAGAGGCTAAAGATCACTTGATCTTTTACTTTCATCCACCTAATCTGGCGCGCACCGGCCAACTTTGCCGCGCGAGCGGCGCTTCTTCCATGGACCGTTTCAAGCAGATCGAGACTTTCGTCACAGTCGCGGCCAAAGGCAGCCTGTCCGCCGCGGCGCTTGCCGAAGGCGTGGCGCCGGCGATCATCGGCCGCCGTATCGACGCGCTCGAAGAGCGCCTCGGCGTCAAGCTGCTGGTGCGCACGACCCGCAAGATCACACTGACCTTCGAAGGCTCGGCGTTTCTCGAGGACTGTCAGCGCATCATTCACGACATGCAGAACGCCGAGGCGAGCGTGTCGGCGGGCGGCGTGAAGGCGAGCGGGCATTTGCGCGTTTCCGCGCCGGCCGGCTTCGGACGCCGGCACGTCGCGCCGCTGGTGCCGGCGTTCACCGTCGCGCATCCCGATGTGTCGATCACGCTCGATCTGTCGGACCGGCTCGTCGATCTGGTCAACGAAGGTTTCGATTGCGCGGTGCGGCTCGGCGAATTGCCTGATTCGTCGCTCGTGTCGCTCAAGTTGGGCGAAAACCGGCGCGTGTGCGTGGCGTCGCCGGCGTATCTGAGCCGGCGCGGCGCGCCGCACAGCCTCGCGGATCTCGCGCAGCACAACTGTCTCGCGCTCGGCGCGAGCGCCAATCAGCAGCGCGGCTGGATGTTCCAGCAGGACGGCAAAGTGGTATCGATCAAGGTATCGGGCACGATGGAATGCTCGGACGGCGCGGTGCTGCACGAGTGGTGCCTCGAAGGCCACGGCCTCGCGTGGCGCTCGTGGTGGGAAGTCGGCGCGGACATCGCGGCGGGCCGGCTCGTCAGCGTGCTCGACGAGTTCGCCGCGCCGCCCATCGGCATTCATGCGGTGTTTCCGCAGCGCCGCCATTTGCCGCTGCGCGTGCGGCTGTTCCTGGATTTTCTCAAGCATACGTATGGCCTTCCAGATTACTGGGGATGACGCCGCGCAACGGGTTTTCGATATTCGGACAGACCCGCAATAAGACCTGGGCGCCGGTTTCTGCGGCCTACAATCGGTTTTAAGGCGTGGATGAAAAGCGTCGCGGGGATTGCTCAAATCCGACCCGCAACCGCAGCAGCAACCCAACCGGGCACGCAAACGGAGGGCACATGTTCAGGCACATTCTCGTCCCGACCGACGGTTCGGACCTCTCGCGCAAAGCGATCGCGGGCGCCATCGATCTCGCGCAGGCGGTCGGCGCGCGAATTACCGCGTACGCGTGCCTGCCGCAATATCCGTACGCGCCGTTCTCCGAGATCGCCGTCGAACCGCCGTCGGAGTTTCTCAACCGCAGCGAGCGCGAAGCGCAAGAGCATCTGCGCGAAGTCGAATTTGCGGCGAGCCGCGTCGGCGTGGTCGTCGATCGACGCACGAGCGTGCATCCCGCGCCGTATCTCGGGATCATCGAAGCCGCGGAGCGCGGTGGCTGCGATGTGATCTTCATGGCGTCGCACGGACGGCGCGGTCTCGGCAGTCTGCTGATCGGCAGCGAAACGCAGCGCGTGCTCACGCACACGAAAATTCCCGTGCTGGTGTATCGCTGAAATCGCGGATACCGGCGCTTATCGTCGTCGTTATCGCCGTCGTTACCGCCGTCGTTACGGCCGTCGTTACGGCCGTCGTGATCGCTGATAGTGGAGAACGCGCCGGCGCCTGGGCCGGCGCGTCGTCCATTCGCCGCACAATCCGGTGATGCCTGGCTGTGCTGGCTTTATGCAGCCCCCGCCTTACCGTCAACTCCCTCCGGCGCTGCGCACAAGAACCGCCGATGCGCCGCCGAAGCTCCTCCCTGCCGACGGCGGCCAGCCGGCGCAACCGCTGCGCCGCCCGTCCGCTGTCTATCTGCCTTTCATTTTTGCGATCAGGTCGCGAGACCGTTACGCGACTTTCTTGTCGAAGAACTGCTCGTCTTCCGTCGAGCCGTGCAGCGCCGTCGTGGATGCTTCGCGCTCGACCGTCTGCGTGACCGCGTCGAAATAGCCGGTGCCCACTTCGCGCTGATGCTTGACGGCGGTGAAGCCCTTTTCCGCTGCCGCGAATTCGGCCTGCTGCATCTCGACGAACGCCGTCATCTGATTGCGCGCGTAGCCGTGCGCGAGGTTGAACATCGAGTAGTTCAGCGCATGGAACCCGGCCAGCGTGATGAACTGGAACTTGTAGCCCATGGCGCCCAGTTCGCGCTGGAATTTGGCGATGGTCGCGTCGTCCAGGTTCTTCTTCCAGTTGAACGACGGCGAGCAGTTGTACGACAGCAGTTGGTCCGGATACTCCTTGTGGATCGCGTCGGCGAATTTCTTCGCGAACTCGAGGTCCGGCTTGCCCGTTTCGCACCAGATCATGTCGGCGTAGGGCGCGTAGGCGAGGCCGCGCGAGATCGCCTGTTCGAGACCCGGCTTCGTGCGATAGAAACCTTCGACGGTGCGCTCGCCGGTCAGGAACGGCTTGTCGTTTTCGTCGACGTCCGATGTGATCAGGTCGGCGGCTTCCGCATCGGTGCGGGCGAGCAGCACGGTCGGCACGCCGGAGACGTCGGCGGCGAGACGCGCGGCGGTCAGCTTGGCGATGTTTTCGCGCGTCGGCACGAGCACCTTGCCGCCCATGTGGCCGCATTTCTTCACCGAGGCGAGCTGGTCTTCGAAGTGCACGCCCGCGGCGCCGGCTTCGATCATCGCCTTCATCAGTTCGAACGCGTTCAGCACGCCGCCAAAACCGGCCTCTGCGTCCGCGACGATCGGCGCGAAGTAGTCGATATAGCCTTCGTCGCCCGGATTCTTGCCTTCCGACCACTGGATCTGGTCGGCGCGCGTCAGCGTGTTATTGATGCGCTTGACGACGAGCGGCACCGAATTCGCCGGGTAGAGCGACTGGTCCGGGTACATTTCGCCGGCCACGTTCGCGTCGCCCGCGACCTGCCAGCCCGACAGATAGATCGCCTTCAGACCTGCCTTGACCTGCTGCATCGCCTGATTGCCGGTCAACGCGCCGAGCGAGTTGACGAACGGCTCGGTGTTCACGCTATGCCAGAGCTTTTCGGCGCCGCGCTTCGCGAGCGTGTGCTCGACCTGCACGGAGCCGCGCAGGCGGATCACGTCTTCGGCGGTATAGCTGCGCTTGACGCCTTTCCAGCGCGGATCGGTTTCCCATTGCTGTTGAAGTTGGCGGGCTTGTTCTTCGCGCGTCGTCATGATTTTCTCCTTGGTTGCCTAATGAACAGATGGTGGACTCTGTCTTCGTCGAAGCGGGCCGGCCGGCGCTCAGCGCCTAAGCGTTCCGTTTCGTGAAGTCTTATATAAGAGTCTAGGCAAATCGACAGACGCGCAATAGCGGGGCGGGCGCGATTTTCCAATAAATCTTTGTTCGGATAATCAGTGGCTTATCTTCGACGTTCCGCATTAAGAAACGTTATTTTCCCTGCTGCAATGCCCGTCGTTGTGCCGTGCAGCACGATTTTTTACGACGCAAAAATTTTTTCCACATCGTGAAATTTGGGCGGCGATGCGTCGCAGGCGAAAAAAAAACCGGTGCCTGGGCACCGGTTTTTCTGTCGACCAGCCGACGATGAAGCGCTGTCGGGGTCATTCAACTCATTGCTACGCAGAGCGTAGCGCTGCGTACGTTAGCTGCCGCGACGCGCGGTACGCGGACCGTCGCTGCGGCGTGCGCCGTAGCCGCCGTCACGCGAGCCGCCGTAGCCTTCGCGCGAACCGCTGCCTGCCGGCTTACCGGCCCAACCGCTGCCATTGCCGCTGCCGCTGCGCGAGCTGCCTGCGCTGCCGGCCGGCTTGCCCGAGCCGCTGCCGAAGCGACGGCCGCCGCTATTGCCGCCGCCCGGACGGCCGCGGCCGCCAAAGCCAGGACGGCCGTTACCCGACGGAGCCGACTTGCGCGGCTCGAAGCCTACGACAACGTTCACCGGCAGCGGCGTGCGCACGAAGCGCTCGATGCGCTTGAGCGCGCCCTGTTCGGCGTGATGCACGAGGCTCACCGCGATGCCCGAGCGACCGGCGCGGCCAGTACGGCCGATACGGTGCACGTAGTCTTCGGCGAACTTCGGCAAGTCGTAGTTGAACACGTGCGTGATGCCCGGAATGTCGATACCGCGAGCGGCGACGTCCGTTGCCACCAGCACGCGCACGCGACGCTCGCGCAATGCCTTGATCGTGCGGTTACGCGCGCCTTGCGGCAGGTCGCCGTGCAGTGCGGCCGATTCGAAACCGGCGTCGGCGAGACGTCCGGCCAGTTGATCGGCGTCCATCTTGGTTGCCGTGAAGACGATAGCCTGGTCGAGGCCTTCGTCACGCAGCAGATGGTCGAGCAGACGGTCCTTGTGATCGCGGTCGTCCACGTAATGGACGGTTTGCGCGATGTTCGTGCGTTGTTCCAGGCGCTGAACGATCTCGATACGCTCCGGATCTTTCAGCAGACGGCCCGTCAGCGAACCGATCTTGCCGTCGAGCGTGGCCGAGAACAGCATCGTCTGACGCGTAGCCGGCGTAGCGGCGACGATCGTTTCGATGTCTTCGATGAAGCCCATGTCAAGCATGCGGTCAGCTTCGTCGAGCACGAGAATCTGCAGTTGCGACAGGTCGATACGGCCGCGTTCCAGGTGGTCGATCAGACGACCCGGCGTGGCAACCAGGATTTCCGGGTTCTTTGCCAGCAGCATCAATTGCTGACCATAAGCGACGCCGCCGAGAATGCTGACGGTGCGCAGGCGCTTCAGGTGCTTCCCGTACGTGGCGGCGGCGGTGGTGACCTGCATCGCGAGTTCGCGGGTCGGCGTCAGAACCAGCATGGTCGGACGTGCAACCGGTTGCGGACGGCGCGTGTTGCGGGCGCCGTCGGCCGGACGCGGTTCGCGCGGCTGGCTGGCTTGCGCCTTTTGCAATTGCGAGAAACGCTCGATGGCGGGCAGCATGAACGCGGCGGTCTTGCCCGAACCGGTCGGGCTCGAGACCATCAGGTCGCGGCCGGCGATGGCGGCGGGCACTGCGCGTTGCTGAACCGGCGTCGGGTTCTGATAGCCAGCGGCGGTCAGCGCGGAGACGACATCCGCGGACAGGCCGAGCGACGCGAACGACGGGCCGGCGGGGGCGGCGGCTTCAGCGGCGACGGCAGGCGCGGCAGCGGCAACAGCGGGTGCTGCGGCTTGCGCGGGTGCGTCGGCGAAACCGAGGGCCTGGTCGGCGATGGCGTTCAACGGGCTGCTGGGGGTATTGCTCGAAGTCATGAGAATCCTTAAAACACAGGGAATTAAAACGTCGGCGCCAATCGGCATACCCAAGTCGTCGGATTCAGCGAGCAAAGAAGCAGCGAGCAAATCGAAAAACGGGGGCAACTCGCACCAATGGAGGGCGAGTTTTTCGTTAGAAGCTGTATCGGATGCGACACGCCAACATTGGCTTGCCGCCAGCCTGGGACATGATCGCCCGTAGGGGGCTAGGCAGGAGGGGACAGGTTCTAAACTGGATTGGAGCTAAACGCTACGAGGCGCTGCGCCGCAAAGGCCGCTTGAGAAAGCCGGGCAAAGCAGTGAAGCGCAGGCAGCATTGTATAGGTATTTGTTGCACTGCGCCACTGTTAGGATATTTCCTAGCGCGAAAGTTGCGGCGCCGCCCGGCGCTGCGGTGCGTTGGGGCGCGTGTTTCGGCCGCTTTATGGCTGCGCTTATGGCCGAATTTCCAGCCGGATTCCCGCCCGCACGCGTGTCAGGCCGAGGCGCCGCTCTTCAGCGATTCCACGAGTTCCACGTATTGCTGCTTGGCTGCGTCCTGCGCTGTGCCCTTGAGCGCGGCCCACGCGTCGTACTTGTATTTGCCGACGATGTCGGTAAAGCCCGGCTTGTCGCCCTGCACGTCGCCTTCGCTGGCCTGCTTGAAGAGCGCATAGAGGCGCAGCAGCGTGAGGTTGCCCGGGCGTTCGGGCAGTTGCTTGACGTCTTCCTGGGCCTGGGTGAACTGCGTGTCGAGGTTCGTCATCTTGATGCGCTCCGGCGCGGTGATCGGGTGGCCGACGATCATAACAATTGCATGCCGCGGCGTGGCCGAGGGCTTATTCCAAACGCCGGCGATCGCTGATCGGCAAACGGGCAACCGGATGCGGGCCCAAACCGCATCCGCGCGCGCCGTGCCGATTACAATACCGTCCATGACTCAGACCGTGCTTCTTGCCCTCGATACCTCCACCGAATTCTGCTCGGTCGCGCTGTTGTCCGTCGCCGTCGACGCCGCCGGCCACGTGCAAACCGGGCCGCGCGCGTGGGTCCGCCACGAGCAGACCGGCGCCGTGTCCAGCACGCGGCTTCTGCCCGCAATCCGCGAACTTTTCGACGAAGCCGGCCTGACGCTCGCCGATTGCAACGCGATCGCATTCGGCTCCGGCCCCGGCTCTTTCACCGGACTTCGCACCGCGACCGGCGTCGCACAGGGACTCGCGTTCGGCCTCGATCTGCCGGTCGTGCCGATCAGCACCTTGCTCGTTTGCGCGGAAAGCGCCCGGCGCCGCGATCCGGCCGCGACGCGCGTGCTGGCCGCGCTCGACGCCCGCATGGACGAGATTTACTGGGCCGATTACGCGTGGGACGAAGCACAAGGCGAGTGGCGCGTCTTGCAGCAAGCGTCGCTCGACACGCCTCAGCAGCTTGTCGTGCCCGCCGAGCCGTTCACGCTCGCGGGCAACGCCGCCGCGGCTTTCGGCGCGCGTCTGCCGGCCGCGTCCGCCGCCCGAACCGTCGATCACGACGCGCTGCCGCATGCGTTGCCGCTCGCCTACGCCGCGCTGCGGGCGTTCCACGCGGGACGCACGGTGCCCGCCGACCAGGCCGCGCCCGAGTACGTGCGCAACAAGGTCGCGCAGACCACGGCGGAGCGCATCGCCGAAAAAGCCGCGAAAGCGGAGCAGGCGGCGGCGCTCGCGGAGCGCCCGAACGGTGCGGAGGACACCCCGTTGCGCGAGGGCCGGCCATGAGCGGCGTGCTGCTGGCGGATCGCTACATGTCGCCGATGACCGAAGGCGATCTGGACGAAGTGGCCGCCATCGAAAAGCTCGCCTATGAATTTCCGTGGAGCCGCGGTAACTTCGGCGACTCGCTGCGCAACGGCTATTTCGGCATCTGTCTGCGGCACGTCACCGGCACGTTGATTGGCTATTGCGTGCTGATGCCCGTCGTCGACGAAATGCATTTGCTCAATCTGTGCGTCGCGCCCGATGCGCAAGGCGCGGGCGCCGGGCTCACGCTGCTGCGCGAAGCGGTGCGCATCACGCGCGCCGAAAAGCTCGACGGACTGCTGCTCGAAGTGCGGCCGTCGAACCATCGCGCGATCCGGCTTTATGAGCGCTTCGGCTTTACGTCGATTGGCCGGCGCAAAAACTATTATCCGGCGCGGCATCGCAGCCGGGAGGACGCCATCGTGATGCGTTTATCGTTTGTCAGGGAGGGCGCGGATGGCGCTGCATGAATCGGTATTGGAAGAATTCGGACTCGCGCCGCGCTGGGTGCGTCGCGGCATGGGCGCGGTGCAGGAAGCGGCTGCCGGGCTGAGCGACGAGCCGCAGGGCACACGGGCCGACGATGCGGTCCACGCGCGAACGTCGGTTGAAACCGGACCGCGTGCTGACGGGGTTCAGACGCCACGAGCGCCAGCGCTGCCGCGTGAGCGGTCGCAGAGCGCGGAGCCGGCCGGGCGCGCCGCCGAGTCCACGCGCTTCGTCGAGAGCGCGCAGCAGGGCGCGGAGAAGCACGACCGCGCTGCGCCGCCTGCGTCGCAAGCGCGGCAGCAGCAGCGCGTGCAACCCGCAGCCGACGGCAGCGATCCGCGAACGGCGCAACCGTCGCGCACGCCTGAGCCGGAGCGCGAGCCTTCCATCGCCGCAAGCGATGAGCCGGCCGTGGCGCAGCCGCCGCGCACATCGGAGCCGTCTTCTTTCGACGCTCCGCCCGACGACGGTTTCGCGTGGTTCGACGATCTGCCGCTGCATCCGCCGGGCGAGGGCGACGCCGACGCCGCCATGCCGGCGCTGCCCGCAATCGACACGCTCGACTGGGACGCACTGAGCGAGCGCGTCTCGACCTGCGAGCGCTGTCGGCTGTGCGAGAAACGCACGAAGACCGTATTCGGCGTCGGCGATCGGAACGCGGACTGGATGCTGATCGGCGAAGCGCCAGGCGAAAACGAGGACCGCGTGGGCGAACCGTTCGTCGGCCAGGCCGGCAAGCTGCTCGACAACATGCTGCGTTCGCTGACGCTCGCGCGCGACAGCAACGTCTATATCGCGAACGTCATCAAGTGTCGGCCGCCTGGCAACCGCAATCCCGAGCCCGACGAAGTCGCGCGCTGCGAGCCGTATCTGCAACGGCAGGTCGCGCTCGTCAAGCCGAAGCTGATCGTCGCGCTCGGCCGCTTCGCCGCGCAAAGCCTGCTCAAGACGGATGCGAGCATTTCGTCGCTGCGCGGCCGCGTCCACGAATACGAGGGCGTGCCGGTGATCGTCGCGTATCACCCGGCCTATCTGCTGCGCAGCCTGCCCGACAAAGCCAAGGCGTGGGCCGATCTGTGCCTCGCGCGCGATACGTGGCGCGAGGCGGGCGGCGAGTCGTCGAATGCGGCGAGCCAGTGACGGTCGACCCACCGTCGGCGCCCCGGCCTGACGCGGCCCGGCCTGACGCGGCCCGACCTGACGCGCCGCGCGCCGACGCGGCGATGCTTCGCGCCTTGCTCGACGCGTTGCATGACCCCGCGGTGCGCGATCTCGCGTGGCTGCTTCTGAGCGTCGATTTGTTGCGTCCGCAACCGCCGGCAGGCGAGTTGGCCACGCTTTTTCATACGCCGCAGGAACTCGCCGAAACGCTGGACTTTCTGCGCTCGCTCGACGCCGCGCCCGAGCCCTTGCACCGCGATCTCGCGGCGACGCGCATGACGCGGCTTGGCCGGTACGCTGAACGTCTGCTGGGCTGGTTTCTGCAGCACGGACCGGCGGCGCGGCTCGTCGCGGCCAGTGTGCCGTTGCGGCGCGCGGGCGTCACGCTTGGCGAATGCGATTTTCTGCTCGAAACGCAAGAAGGCGCGCGGCTTCACTGGGAACTCGCGGTGAAGTGCTATCTGCATGCGGGCCATTCCGGCACGCACCACGCGTCAGAGCTATCGGACTATGTCGGCCCAAATCTGAAAGACCGCTTCGATCTGAAGCTCGCCCATTTGCTCGGCCATCAATTGCTGTTGAGCGCGCGTGAAGACTTTGCGTCGGCCGGTTATCCGGGCTTGTGGACGCCGCAAATGTTCATCAAAGGCTGGCTGTTCTATCGGCACGGACACGGCGAGACGCCGGCCGATCCCGTCGAACTCGATCCCGCGCATGGCCGCGGCTGGTGGGTGACGCATGGCGAGTGGCTGCGGTTCGCGTCGGCGCATGGCCAGCATTGGCGCACGTTGCCGCGTCTCGAATGGCTGGCGCCGCGTCGCTATCGCGTTGGCGAACAACACGCGGCCAGCACGCCGTTCGTCGATGCACAAACGCTCGCGGCTCAAACCTCGCAGCAACACGTTCCGACGATGGTCGCCGCATTCGACGAAGACACGACGGGCAATCTGCTCGAACGCAGTCGCGGTTTCATCGTGCCCGACGATTGGCCGCAGCGGGCAAGGGACTACGCACGGCAGCAGTAGCAGTGGGCGCGCTGCGTTACCACCATCGATAGAAATGATGCACCGGGCCGACGCCGCTGCCGACGTCGAGGCGATCGCTCGCCTGCAATGCGCCGGTCAGATATTCCTTCGCATCCGCGACCGCGCTCGCCAGATCGCCGCGTTGCGGGATCAGCGCTGCAATCGCCGACGACAACGTGCAGCCCGTGCCGTGCGTGTTCTTCACCGGCACGCGCGGACCTCCCAGACGCAGCGTGCCGCTCTCCTGCACCAGCCAGTCGGGACTGTCGGCGGCGTTCAAATGGCCGCCCTTCATCAGCACCGCGCGGGCGCCGAGCGCGCGCAGCGCTTCGCCTTGTTCGAGCATCGCGGCTTCGTCGGCAGCGGCTTGCGCGCCGCCGAGCAGCGCGGCGGCTTCGGGCAGATTGGGCGTCAGCAGATCGGCAAGCGGCAGCAGTTCGTCGCGCAAGGCCGCGACCGCGTCGGGCAGCAGCAGCGCATGGTTGCTCTTCGAGATCATCACGGTATCGAGCACGATGTGCGCGGGCTTGTGCCGGCGCAACGCGTCGGCGACGGCGCGCACGATCGACGCATTGGCCAGCATGCCGATCTTCACCGCGTCGATACGGATGTCGTCGAACACCGCGTCGAGTTGCGCGCCGACGAAGCCCGCGTCCGGCGCGTGAATCGCGGTGACGCCGCGCGTGTTCTGCGCGGTCAGCGCGGTAATCACGCTCGCGCCGTAAGCGCCGAGCGCGGAGAAGGCCTTCAGATCGGCCTGAATGCCGGCGCCGCCGCCCGAGTCGGAACCGGCGATCGTCAGCACATTGGGAATCGATTGGGTCATGGCAAAGCGGACTGGCACAGCAGCGTAAAGCCGCGGAGACGGTTGACGGTGGGCGGCCCGACAACCGGGCCGCGCGCGTGGTTCAGTGCTTGACTTCGCCGATCAGCGCGACCGAGTCGAACGCGCGCTGATTCGCCTGGTGACGTCGCATGACGAGCCACATCATCACGCAGACGAAGGTGCCGAACAGCACGATCACCGCCGCGACGGGCACGTCGAGCCAGACGAGCACCGCGTACAGGCACAGCATGACGAGCACGGAGAGATTTTCGTTGAAGTTCTGCACGGCGATGGAATGGCCGGCCGACAGCAGCACGTGGCCGCGATGCTGGAGCAGCGCATTCATCGGCACGACAAAGAAGCCCGACAGGCCGCCCACGATCATCAGGAAAATTGTACGCGAAGATCAGATAGCCGGGCACATGCATGCGGCCGAAGTACAGCCCCCAGTGAGCGGGGAACAGATGCCGCGTGTAGAACGCCATCAGCATCACGGCAATGCCCATCATGATGCCGACCGGCAGCACCGACAGCGACTTTTTGAGCGGCACGCGCGAAGCCGCGAAGATCGCGCCGGCCGCGACGCCGACGGCCACCACGGCCTGCAAAATCGCGGCTTCGGAGAGCGACATGCCGAGCGACACTTCCGCCCACTTCAGCACGATGAATTGCAGCGTCGCGCCTGCGCCCCAGAAGAGCGTGGTGACGGCCAGCGAGATTTGCCCGAGCTTGTCGCGCCACAGCACGACGAAGCAGTCGGCGAAATCGGTCACGAGCTTGATCGGACCGTGCTGCTGCTTCGGATAGCGCGCGCCGGTATCGGGAATGCGCAGATTGAAGAGCGCCGCGATCACATAGATCACCATGATCACGAGCATCGCCGCTTCGGCGGGCGTGTTCACTGTGGGAATGTGGTGCCGCAGAATGGGCGCCGCGATATGCGGACTGATCAGCGCGCCGCCGAGCACGGTGCCGAGAATGATCGAGCCGACCGTGGTGCCTTCAATCCAGCCATTGGCGGCAACCAGGCGGTCAGGCGGCAGCAGTTCCGTGAGAATGCCGTATTTGGCCGGCGAATACGCCGCCGCGCCGAAACCGACAATACCGTAGGCAATAAGCGGATGCGCGCCGACCAGCATCGTGATGCAGCCGAGCACCTTGATCGTGTTCGTGATGAACATCACGCGTCCTTTCGGACGGGAATCGGCGAAGGCGCCCACGAAGGCGGCAAGAACGACGTACGACAGCACAAAGAACAGCTTGAGCAGCGGCGTCATCCAGTTCGGAGCGTGAAGATCTTTCAGCAGTGCGATAGCGGCGATCAGAAGCGCATTGTCGGCCAGCGACGAAAAAAACTGCGCGGCCATGATGGTGTAAAAACCTTTTTTCATCTGATGCGATGCTGTCCTCGCTGCGGTCTGTCCGCCCCGGCCGTTTGTTATGCGTCCGGGCTTATGCCGTTCGAAATGGGTTGTGCGCACGGCTTTATATCATGAAAATAGCTGCATTCAGACTAGCAGAATCCTTGATCGCACCGCCCAGCGGGCTGCCGCGCGTTGAAAACGCCCTGTAAGCCGCTGATTCGCAAGCGTCTTTACGAAAATATTCCATGCCGCGCCCCCTCTCAGCCACGATTCACACGTCCGCCCTTGCCAATAACCTTGCCGTCGCGCGCCGCTATGCGCCTAAATCGAAGATCTGGGCGGTCGTCAAGGCCAACGCCTACGGGCACGGCCTCGCGCGCGCTTTTCCAGGTTTGCGGGCAACCGACGGCTTTGGGTTGCTGGACCTCGAAGAAGCCGTGAAGTTGCGTGAATTGGGCTGGGCCGGCCCGATTCTTTTGCTCGAAGGCTTTTTTCGTCCGACGGACATCGACGTCATCGACCGCTATAGCCTCACGAC
Source organism: Paraburkholderia sp. OAS925 (assembly GCF_040543975.1). NCBI lineage: Bacteria > Pseudomonadati > Pseudomonadota > Betaproteobacteria > Burkholderiales > Burkholderiaceae > Paraburkholderia > Paraburkholderia sp. OAS925. The sequence continues at coordinate 2,850,502 of NZ_JBEUNO010000001.1, read as the reverse complement.
GGCGCTGCATTCGGACGAGCAGTTGCGCATGCTGGAAATGGCGCGGCTCTCCAAGCCCGTCAACATCCAGTTGAAGATGAACAGCGGCATGAACCGGCTCGGCTACACGCCGGAAAAATTCCGCGCGGCGTGGGAGCGGGCGCGCGCCTGCCAGGGCGTCGGCCAGATCACGCTAATGACCCATTTCTCCGACGCCGACAGCGAGCGCGGCGTGGCTCACCAGATGGAAGCGTTCGAGCGCGGCGCGCAAGGCATCGCCGGCGCGCGCAGCCTCGCTAATTCCGCTGCGACGCTGTGGCATCCGCAATCGCATTTCGACTGGGTGCGGCCGGGCATCATTCTGTACGGCGCGTCGCCTTCGGGCGTGTCCGCGGCGATCCAGGGCACGGGCTTGCAGCCGGCCATGACGCTCGCGTCGGAACTGATCGCCGTGCAAAACATCGCGGAAGGTCAGACCGTCGGCTACGGCTCGCTCTTCAAGGCGCGCGGGCCAATGCGCATCGGCGTGGTCGCGTGCGGCTATGCGGACGGCTATCCGCGGGTCGCGCCCGAAGGCACGCCGGTGATCGTGGACGGCGTGCGCACGCGGATCGTCGGACGCGTTTCGATGGACATGCTGACCGTCGACCTCACGCCGGTTCCCACGGCGAACGTCGGCTCGCGCGTCGAATTGTGGGGCGCGTCCTTGCCCATCGACGATGTGGCGCGCGCGTGCGGCACGATTGGTTATGAGCTGATGTGCGCGGTCGCGCCACGCGTTCCGGTGCGCGCGGAATGACGTAGGCAACGGCAAACAACAACCAAGCAACATTAGAACAACCGCAACTCGGGCAGGAACGCGTGGCAAAAGCAAAAACGTTGTACGTATGCAGTGAATGCGGCGGTCAATCGCCGAAATGGGCAGGACAATGCCCGTCATGCCAGGCCTGGAACACACTGGTCGAATCGGTTGCGGAAGCACCTTCCACGCATCGCTTCCAGTCGCTCGCGAAGAGCGCGCCGGTGCGGCGCCTCGCGGACATCGAAGCGTCCGACGTGCCGCGCTTCACCACCGGCGTCGGCGAATTCGACCGCGTGCTCGGCGGCGGTCTGGTGCCGGGCGGCGTGGTGTTGATCGGCGGCGATCCGGGCATCGGCAAATCGACGCTGTTGCTGCAGTCGCTCGCTGAAATTGCCGCCGACAAGCGCGCGCTCTACATCAGCGGCGAGGAATCGGCTGCGCAAATTGCGTTGCGCGCGCAACGATTGTCGCTGCTCGAACCGGGTTCGAAGGCGAGCGAGTTGCAATTGCTCGCCGAAATCCAGCTGGAAAAAATTCAGGCGACGATTGCCGACCAGCGGCCGGATGTCGCCGTCATCGATTCGATCCAGACCGTGTACTCGGACGCGCTCACGTCCGCGCCCGGTTCGGTCGCCCAGGTGCGCGAGTGCGCGGCGCAATTGACGCGCATCGCGAAGCAGTCGGGCACCACGATCATCATGGTCGGCCACGTCACGAAAGAGGGCGCGCTCGCGGGGCCGCGCGTGCTGGAACATATCGTCGATACGGTGCTGTACTTCGAGGGCGACACGCATTCGTCGTTTCGCCTCGTGCGCGCGATCAAGAACCGCTTCGGCGCGGTCAACGAGCTTGGCGTGTTCGCGATGACCGAGCGCGGTTTGCGCGGCGTCGCCAATCCGTCGGCGCTTTTTCTGTCCCAGCATGAACAGTCGGTGCCGGGCTCGTGCGTGCTGGTGACGCAGGAAGGCACGCGGCCGCTGCTGGTGGAAGTGCAGGCGCTGGTCGATTCCGCCAATGCGCCGAATCCGCGGCGTCTCGCCGTCGGCCTCGAACAGAATCGTCTCGCGATGCTGCTCGCGGTGCTGCATCGGCATGCGGGCATTGCCTGTTTCGATCAGGACGTGTTCCTGAACGCGGTGGGCGGCGTGAAGATCACGGAGCCCGCCGCTGACCTCGCGGTGCTGCTCGCGATTCATTCGTCGATGCGTAACAAGCCGTTGCCCAAAGGCCTCGTGGTGTTCGGCGAAGTCGGCCTCGCCGGCGAAATCCGGCCGTCGCCGCGTGGTCAGGAACGTCTGAAGGAAGCGGCCAAGCTCGGCTTTTCGGTGGCCGTGATTCCGAAGGCCAATGCGCCCAAGCAGCCGATAGAAGGCTTACAGGTCGTTGCGGTCGAGCGTATCGAACAGGCAATCGACCGGGTTCGTACGCTCGAGTAGACGGGCCTTTCGCCGCTGCCGCGACCGGGGCGCGCGCGGCGCTTGCCGTAATGCGCGGTAAATATCTCCAGGTTGGCTGTAACCAACAAGCCCTTCCTTTTTCCTTAAGCTGCCAGGGTATTGCATCCCTTCGATGCCGGAAAAAGGATCGCGCCTTGAAACAGTCACATGAAACCGTAGCCGAGCGGCCGATACAGGTGCGCGGTTGCCGGGTCTCCGCGCCCATTCAGCAACCGTGGGGCGGCGCTTGCCGGATTGTCGAGTGGATCGACCGGACCGGACAGATTTCACGCCGCGTGGTAGCGGGCGACGCCACCGCCGCCGACGTGCGCGCCACCATCAATCGCCACGTGGAAGGCCGCAAGCATCTGCTTTACGACGATGAAAAGACGCCGCGTCAGACGTTGCCGCGGCAGACGGTGGCGCGGCGGTAGTTGTCGGCGGCGTCCTCGGGTTGGGATGAGGAGCGAAGGGCGCTTTAGCCTTCGCTTTCCTTGTTGCGCTGACCGAACGCGTCGAGCTCGTGGTTCGGCTCATGCGCTTGATCCGCTTCCTGCGTTTCATACGCCCGCGGATCAAACAGCACATGCCGCGCCGCTTCCGCCGCCGTCAGTACAGGCGAGACGCAGCAATCCAGCGGCTCGAGCAGCGCGACCCATTCATCGAGTGCGCGCGAGCCGAACACGTCGGCAAGCTCCTGCGTGAGCGCGGCGGCGTCCGGTCCGCCAATCGCCTGACCCAGGCTCCAGTGACGCGTGGCCCACTCGGGGCGATCGAGCGCCATGCACAAGCTCTCCCAGAACTTCAGTTCGAGCGCGCCGACCGCGAGCCAGCGGCCGTCCAGCGTGCGGTAGAGGTTGTAGCAGGGCACGCCGCCGTTCAGCAGACCCGAACCCGCGCGTGTTTCTTCCGGCGCCTGTCGCGCTGCGCTTGCCGCCATGTTTCCCGCTGCGCTTGCCGCTATGTTTGCCGCGGCATTCTCATTGGCAAGCGCAACTTGCGCGACCACGTTATGCGCATGCGTGGCGTGTGTCATGGAAACGTCGACAAAGCGGCCCTCGCCGCCGCGCGACACCTGCCACAACGCGGCGAGAATCTGCGTGACCGCGCTAAGCGCGCCGCCAAGCAGATCGGCGATCTGAAAGTTGGGCACGATAGGCGTGCCGTCGCGACTCTGGAGTTGATCCAGCACACCCGCGTAGCCGATGTAGTTCAGGTCGTGCCCGGCGCGATCGGCGAATGGTCCGCGTGCGCCGTAGCCGCTAATCGCGCAGTACACCAACCGTGGATTGGCCGCGCGCAGCGTCGCGTAGCCGACGCCGAGCCGGTCCATCACCCCCGGCCGGAAGCTTTCGATCAGCACGTCCGCCTCGGACGCGAGCGCGCGCAGCACATTGCGTCCCGCTTCGGATTTGAGGTCGAGACGCGTCTCGCGCTTGCCGCGATTGACGAGCCGGTAGAACGCGCCGGGCCGCCCGGCTACGCGGTCGCTCGACGACTGCATCATCGTGCGGGTAGGGTCGCCGGCGCCGGGCGCTTCGATCTTCAGGACGTCGGCGCCGAGTTCCGCAAGCCGCAAAGCGGCAACGGGGCCGGGGAGCAGGCGCGTGAGGTCGAGCACGCGCAGGCCCTTTAGAGGCGGTGGCGCGGCGTCGGCCGGCGCGGACTCGCCGAAAGACGAAGCAGATGCAGCAGATGCAGCGGAAGACGTCGCAGATGACAAAGCCAACCTCTCGTCGATGCCGGCGCGGATCGCAGCGAGCGTTCCGCTAACCGATTTGTTCGAGTTCCTCGTGTGTCTCGAGCCACTCGGCTTCGAGCGCCTCGAGGCGTGCGTTCACATCTGCCTGACGGCGGATCGCGTCCGTCAGCTTGCTCTTCTGAGCGGGCTCGTAACTGGCCGGATCGGCGACGAACGCGTCGAGCGTCGCCTTCTCCGCGTTGAGCGCGTCCATTTCCTTCTCGATCTTCGTGATGCGGCTTTGCAGCGGCTTTTTCAGATGCGCGAGCTTCTGACGCGTTTCTGCTTCGAGCCTGCGTTGCTCCTTGCGATTCACGCCGCCGTCAGCGCCGTTGTCGGTGCCGTTCGAGCCACCATTGGACGCGCCGTTCGCCGCATTCCCCGCCTTCAACGCCGCGCGCTGCTCCGCTGCGTGCTGCAAGAGCCAGTCGCGGTAATCGTCGAGATCGCCGTCGAATTCCTGCAGACGGTGCTTCGCGACCAGCATGAACTGATCGGTCGTGGCGCGCAGCAAATGCCGGTCGTGCGAGACGAGAATGAGCGTGCCTTCGAACTGCGCGAGCGCCATCGTCAACGCATGCCGCGTCTCCAGATCCAGGTGATTGGTCGGCTCGTCGAGCAGGAGCAGGTTCGGCTTTTGCCAGATGATCAGCGCAAGCGCGAGCCGCGCCTTTTCGCCACCGGAGAAGGGCGCGATTTTCGACGTCGCCATTTCGCCGGAAAAATTGAAGCTGCCGAGGAAGTCGCGCAATTCCTGTTCGCGTGTGTCGGGCGCGAGACGCGCGAGGTGCTGCAACGGCGTGTCGTCGGCACGCAGCGTTTCGAGCTGATGCTGCGCGAAATAGCCGATGCGCAAACCCTTGCCTTCGCGCACATGCCCGCCGAGCGGCGCAAGCGTGCCGGCCAGCGTCTTGATCAGCGTGGACTTGCCCTGGCCGTTCGCGCCGAGCAGGCCGATGCGCTGACCGTTCTGGATAGACAGCATCACACGCTCGACGACCGGAATCTCCGCGCCGTCCTCGCTGTGGTAGCCGCAGCGCACGTCTTCCATCACCATCATCGGATTCGGCGCGGAATCGGGCGTGCGGAATTCGAACGTGAACGGCGACGTGGCGTGCGCCGGCGCGATCAGTTCCATCTTTTCCAGCGCCTTCACGCGGCTTTGCGCCTGGCGCGCCTTGGTGGCCTGCGCCTTGAAACGGTTGATGTAGCTCTGCAGATGCGCGACCGTGCGCTGCTGCTTCTCGTACGCATTCTGTTGCAGCGCGATCTGCTGCGCGCGCAGCACTTCGAATTGCGAGTAGTTGCCGCCGTAACGCTTGATCTGCTGCTGTTCGAGATGCAGCGTGACGTTGCAGACGGAGTCGAGAAATTCGCGGTCGTGCGAGATCACGATCAGCGTGCCCGGATAGCGATGCAGCCACTCCTCGAGCCAGACGATTGCGTCGAGGTCCAGGTGGTTGGTCGGTTCGTCGAGCAGCAGCAAGTCCGAGCGGCACATCAGCGCCTGCGCGAGATTCAGGCGCATGCGCCAGCCGCCCGAGAAGCTGCTGACCGGCTCGCGGGTCTGCTCGAGCGTGAAGCCGAGACCGAGCAGCAAGGCTTCGGCGCGCGCGGGCGCCGTGTAGCCGTCGGCGTCCGCAAAGGCGGCGTGGGCTTCGGCTTCGGCCGCGCCGTCGTGCGCGGCGGAGGCGGCGGCAATGCGTGCTTCGATCGCGCGCAACGCGGCGTCGCCGTCGAGCGTATAGGCGAGCGCGGTCTTGTCGGCAGCGGGCGTTTCCTGCGCGACGTGCGCGATCTGCCACGTGGGCGGGATCGAAAAATCGCCGCCGTCCGCGTGCAGTTCGCCGAGCAGCACGGCAAACAGCGTCGACTTGCCCGCGCCGTTTGCGCCCACGAGGCCGGCCTTTTCGCCGGGATTGAGCGTGAACGTGGTGTTGTCGAAGAGCGGCTTGGTGCCGCGCGCGAGGCTGAACTGGTTAAAGCGGATCACGAAAAGGCCGGCTGAAGAAAAACGCTATTTTAGACTGCCGGGGATGACACCGGGACCTTAGCCGGCATCGGCCATTCGGCCGACTGTATCGGCCGCGCTTTTGACATAGACTGACGGCTTTCGTGGGGAGAGCATATGACATCGATTTATTCTTTTACGGCCCGCACGCTAGGCGGCGAGGAAGTGAGCCTCGCGCAGTACGAAGGCAAAGTGCTGCTGATCGTCAATACGGCGAGCGAATGCGGGTTCACGCCGCAATACGCGGGCTTGCAGAAGCTCTATGACGGCTACGCGGCGCGCGGGCTCACGGTGCTGGGCTTTCCATGCAATCAGTTCGGCAAGCAGGAGCCGGGCGACGCCGCGCAGATCGGCAGCTTCTGCGAGAAGAACTACGGCGTGACGTTCCCGATGTTCGACAAGATCGACGTGAACGGCGCGAATGCGCATCCGCTGTTCCGTTATCTGACGGGCGAAGCGCCGGGGCTGCTCGGCCTGGAAGGCATCAAGTGGAATTTCACGAAGTTTCTGATCGGCCGCGACGGCAACGTGGTCAAGCGCTATGCGCCGCTGACCAAGCCGGAGACGATTACCGAGGACATCGAAAAGCTGCTGTGAAACCGGCGGCACGTGGCGGGGCTTTACAGGATCGGCGAGAACAGCCGGGCCACGTGCATGAGTACGCGCCGCACCGCGCTTGCCTGACGATACTCGTTGCGGTCGATCTCGCGCGATTGCGCGAAGTCGTCGAGCAGCATGGCTTCGACTTCTTTCGCGAATGACTGATCGACGGTCACGACCATGATCTCGAAGTTGAGCCGGAACGAACGGTTGTCGAGGTTGGCGCTGCCCACCGCGGCGGCCACGGTGTCGATCAGCACGACCTTCTGGTGCAGAAAGCCGGGTTGATAACGAAAGATGCGGATGCCCGCGCGCAGCGAATCGTACGCGTACAGCTTCGACGCTTCGAACACCACGACGTGATCGCGCCGGCTCGGAATCATGATGCGCACGTCGACGCCGCGCAGCGCGGCGAGCCGCAATGCGGAGAACACGGCTTCGTCGGGAATGAGGTAGGGCGTCGTGATCCAGATGCGCTCGCGCGCCGCGTTGATCGCTTCGACGAAAAACAGCGAGCAGGTTTCCTGCTTGTCGGCGGGGCCGCTCGGCACAACCAGGCAGTGCATGTCGTGGTTGGCGGCGGGCGTTGAGCTTGCGGGGAGCGACGCGTTCGTGGAGTCCACCGGCATCGGCGGCACATCGAGTTGCGGCAATTGCTGCGTGGCCCAGTACCAGTCCTCGGTGAACACGAACTGGATGCTCGCGACCGCCGGCCCGCGCACTTCGATATGCGTGTCGCGCCACGGCGAAAGCGGCGGCTTCGCGCCCAGATACTCGACGCCGACATTGTGTCCGCCGACAAACGCGCGCTCGCCGTCGACGGAAACGATTTTGCGGTGATTGCGGAAGTTCAGTTGCAGCCGGTTGACGAACAGGCGATTGGTCGCGAACGGATGCGTGTCCACGCCGCCCGCGCGCAACGACGCGACGTAACGATGAGGCAGATCGAAGCTGCCGATGCTGTCGTAGAGGAAATAGACGCGCACGCCCTGGCGCGCTTTCGCGATCAATGCTTCCTTGAACATCTCGCCGAGCGCGTCTTCACGGACGATGAAGAACTGCACGATGATGTAGTGACGCGCGTGCTCGATGGCATCGAAAATGGCCTCGAAAGTCGCCGTGCCGTTCACCAGCGTACGCACGGCATTGCCCGGCAGAAACGGCATGCCGCCCAGGCGCGTCAGCGAGTGCACGAGCCTGCCTCCCAGCGCATGCGCGGGCAGTTCGACCGACGAAGCCAGCTTGTCCCACTGCGGAGGATGCGCGTGCGTGCGCAACAGTTCGTTCTCGACGCGGCGGGCGTCGGCATAGCCGGCGAACTTGCTGCGCCCGAGGAACAGGTAAGGGACGAGTGTCAGATACGGCATCGCGACCAGCGACACGGCCCACGCGATCGCGCCTTGCGACGTGCGGGTATTGAGAATCGCGTGACACGCCGCGACCGCGCCGAGTATGTGCGCGAGGGCCACCAGCGTGCCGACGTGAAGCAGGTCGAATTGCATAGGCGAGCGAAGGGTTGAGCGAAATGCCGTGCCGGGGCGTCGGAGGAACGCGGGCAACGGCGCTCATCTTACCGAACGCGAGGCGGTTGGGGTGAGGGCGGGGTTTGTGTGGGGCGACGGCGGGGGCGGGCTTAGAGCTTCCGTGGACGGCGCGTGCGCGCGGCGGCGCGCGTGCTGGCTGGCTTCGGCGGGCAGCCCAGCAAAAGCGGCAAGCCAACGTCGACCGGCGCGCAGGCGCCTCTCGCCCACACACCGCTCGGCGCTAAAACATCGTCACAACATCAGAGAGGCAGATCCGCGGCCTGAATCAGGAACACGTTGTCGTCGCCGGCGCTCGTCGACAGCCAGACGAGGTTCAGGCCGCCGAACGCCGCTTCCACATGCTGACGCTCGTTGCCGATCTCGATCACGAGCACGCCGTCTTCGGTCAGCCAGTTGCGTGCGTCCGCAATGATTCGCCGCACGATGTCCATACCGTCCGCGCCGCCCGCAAGCGCCATTTCCGGCTCGTGCTTGTACTCGGCGGGCAGTTCCTGCATCGACGCCGCGTTCACATACGGCGGATTGCTGATGATCACGTCGTAGCGGCGCTGCGCGAGCGGCGCATAAAGATCGCCTTCGAAGAGCGCGATGCGGTCGTCGAGCTTGTAGTCGGCCACGTTGCGCGCGGCGACTTCGAGGGCCGGCGCGGACAGGTCCACCGCGTCGATGTCGGCATTCGGAAACGCGTGCGCCGCGAGAATCGCGAGACACCCGGAACCCGTGCACAGTTCGAGCACGGCGCTCACCTGCTCGGGATCTTCCACATACGGTTGCAGGCCGTCCTGCAGCAGCTCGCCGATAAACGAACGCGGCACGATCACGCGCTCGTCGACGTAAAAGCGAAAGCCGTGCATCCACGCTTCCTGCGTGATGTACGCGGCCGGCACGCGCTCGCTGGCGCGGCGCTCGATCACGTTGAGCACGGCGTCGATTTCGGCTGCCGAGAGACGCGCGTCCATGAACGGCTCGAGCAGGTCGAGCGGCAGATGCAGCGTGTGCAGCACCAGGTAGGCGGCTTCGTCGTAGGCGTTGGCCGAGCCGTGGCCGAACGACAGCCCGGCCTGGTTGAAGCGCGACACCGCGAAACGCAGCAGGTCGCGGACGGTGGAAAAGGGCAGCGTCATCGCAATAGTCCTTGAATGTCCCTCGTATGTGCCGAGGGTTAAGCGATCAGTTGTTCGAGCACGCGGCGATACACGTTCTTGAGCGGCTCGATGTGGGCAACTTCGATATGTTCGTCGATCTTGTGGATGCTGGCGTTCAGCGGGCCGAACTCGACCACCTGTTGGCAGATGCGCGCGATGAAGCGGCCGTCCGACGTGCCGCCCGTGGTCGACAGTTCGGTGCTCACGCCGGTTTCGTCCTTGATCGCTTTCGCCAGCGCGCTCGACAGTTCGCCGTGCGGCGTGAGAAACGGCAGGCCGCTGACCGTCCATTGCAGATCGTATTCGAGGCCGTGCCGGTCGAGGATCGCGTGGACACGCTGCTGCAATCCTTCGACCGTGCTGGCCGTCGAGAAGCGGAAGTTGAACATGATGTCGGCGTGGCCGGGAATCACGTTGGTGGCGCCCGTGCCGCTATGAATGTTCGACACTTGCCAGGTGGTGGGCGGGAAGTACTGGTTGCCGTCGTCCCAGCGTTCGGCGACGAGATCGGCCAGCGCGGGCGCGAGCAGATGGACCGGGTTTTTCGCCAGGTGCGGATACGCGATATGGCCTTGCACGCCCTTGACGACGAGTTTGCCCGACATCGAGCCGCGCCGGCCGTTCTTTACCGTGTCGCCGAACTGCGCGCTCGAAGTCGGTTCGCCGACGATGCAGTAGTCCATGCGTTCGCCGCGCGCCTGCAGCGCTTCGACCACTTTGACGGTGCCGTCGGTGGCGGGGCCTTCTTCGTCGCTCGTGATCAGGAACGCGATCGAGCCGCGATGCTGAGGATGCGCCGCGACGAATTCCTCGCTCGCCACCACGAAGCCGGCGATCGACGTTTTCATGTCGGCTGCGCCCCGGCCGTACAGCTTGCCGTCGCGATGCGTCGGTTGGAACGGCGCCGATTGCCATTGATCGAGCGGGCCGGTGGGCACCACGTCCGTATGACCGGCAAACGCGAGCAGCTTGCCCGCCCGGCCGTCGACGCCGCGTTTCACGGCCCACAGATTCGTCACGCCGTTCGATTCGATGGTTTCGTGCTCGAAGCCGAGCGCGGACAGGCGCTCGATCAGAAGGCGCTGGCAATGCTGGTCGTCGGGCGTGACGGAGGCGCGCGCGATCAGTTGTTCGGTAAGGGCGAGGGTGCCGGACATGGATTCAGTACAAGCCACTTGGAAATGAAAAAATGCCGGCTGGCGGTGAAGCACCGCAGCCGGCAACAGCTTTGACGCAACGCGGCGGACCGCGTTTTTAGATAAACAACGCTACGCTTACGCAAACAACGCCGCGTATTCGTCGGCGGAAAAACCGAGCGACTTGACGCGGCCGTTGACCACCAGCACCGGCCGCTTGATCACCGACGGCTTGTGGATCATCAACGCGATCGCGCCCGGCTGCGTGTCGGCAGCGGCCTTCATGTCGTCGGACAGGCCGCGCCATGTGGTGCCGCGACGGTTCAGCAGCGCGTCGAGCTTCACGTCTTTCAGCCAGTCCTGCACGAGCGGCTCGGTCACGCCGGCCTTCTTGAAGTCGTGAAACTCGAACTCGACGCCGTGCTCCTCGAGCCACACGCGCGCTTTCTTCACCGTGTCGCAATTCGGAATACCGTAGACGACAGTTTTTGTGCCGCGCGCCATCAGTCGCCTCGCAGAAGCTCGTTCAGGCCGACCTTCGCGCGTGTCTTCGCGTCGACCTTCTTGACGATCACGGCGCAGTAGAGGCTATGCGAACCGTCCTTCGACGGCAGATTGCCCGCCACCACGACCGAACCCGCCGGAATGCGGCCATACGACACTTCGCCGGTTTCGCGGTCGTAAATCTTGGTGCTCTGGCCGAGGTACACGCCCATCGAAATGACCGAGTTTTCCTCGACGATCACGCCTTCCACCACTTCCGAGCGCGCGCCGATAAAGCAGTTGTCCTCGATGATGACCGGGTTCGCCTGCAGCGGCTCCAGCACGCCGCCGATGCCCACGCCGCCCGACAGGTGCACGTTCTTGCCGATCTGCGCGCACGAACCGACGGTGGCCCACGTATCGACCATCGAGCCTTCGTCGACGTAAGCGCCGATGTTGGTGTACGACGGCATCAGCACGACGTTTTTCGCGATGAACGAGCCGCGGCGCGCGATGGCGGGCGGCACGACACGAAAGCCGCCGGCCGCGAAGTCTTCAGCGGTGTAGTTCGCGAACTTCGACGGCACCTTGTCGTAGAACTGGCTGTAGCCGCCGGCCGGCATCGGCGCATTGTCTTCCAGGCGGAACGACAGCAGCACGGCTTTCTTCAGCCATTGATTGACGACCCAGTCGCCGTCTTTCTTCTCGGCGACGCGCAGCGCGCCCTTATCGAGTTGCTCGATGGCGTGGGCGACGGCTTCGCGCACGTCGGCCGGAGCGGCCTTGGGCGACAGCTCGGCGCGGTTGTCCCAGGCGGTGTCGATGATCTGCTGAAGTTGTTGCGACATATGCGTGCTTTATGAAGAGTTGAAGTCTGAAGAAGGGAGGCGGTGTGCAGTGTTCGCGCAAAGCCGGCAGCGCAAAGCCGGCAAGCGCAAACGCGGCAGCACGACAGTCAGCCCGCGAGCCCGCGGCAAAAATCGACGATTCGTTGCGCACCCTGCGTGCATTCGTCGACGTCGGCGACGAGCGCCATGCGCACGAAATTGCGGCCTGGGTTCACGCCGTGCGCGGTGCGCGCGAGGAACGAACCCGGCAGAACGGTCACATTATAGTCGGCGTAAAGACGCTGGGCGAACTCGGTATCGGAGAGGCCGGTGCGCGAGACGTCGGCCCACAGATAGAACGCGGCGTCCGGCAGACGCACGTCGAGCACCTCGGCGAGCATCGGCGTGACCGTCGAAAATTTCTGCACGTATTTCGCGCGGTTCTCGCGCACATGCGCCTCGTCGTTCCAGGCCGCGATGCTGGCGCTCTGATACACGGTCGACAACGCCGCGCCGTGGTACGTGCGGTACAGCAGGAAGTCCTTGAGGATGGCGGCGTCGCCCGCGACGAAACCCGAGCGCATGCCCGGCACGTTCGAGCGCTTCGAGAGGCTCGACAGCATCACGAGCCGATCGTAGCCGCGGCCCAGTTTGTGCGCGGCTTCGAGGCCGCCGAGCGGTGGGTTGGCTTCGTCGAAGTAGATTTCGGAGTAGCACTCGTCGGAGGCGATCACGAAGCCGTGACGGTCCGACAGCGCGAAGAGTTCACGCCAGTCTTCGAGCGTCAGCACAGCGCCCGTCGGATTGCCGGGTGAGCACACGTACAGCAACTGCGTGCGGGCCCAGATCGCTTCGGGCACCGCCGAGTAATCGCACGCGAAGTTGCGCGCCGGGTCGCTGTTCACGAAGTACGGCTCGGCGCCCGCGAGGATCGCGGCGCCTTCGTAGATTTGGTAGAACGGGTTGGGACAGAGTACGATCGCAGGCTCGCCTTCTGCATTACGCTTCGGGTCGATGACCGTTTGCGCGAGCGCGAACAGCGCCTCGCGCGAGCCCGACACCGGCAGCACCTCAGTCGCGGGATCGACGGGCGGCAGACTGTAGCGCTGCGTGACCCAGGTCGCGATCGACTCGCGCAACGGCGCCGAGCCGAGCGTCGCCGGATACGCGGACAGACCGCCGAGCGATGCGATCACCGCGTCGCGTATCAGCGCGGGCGTCGGATGCTTGGGCTCGCCAATGCCGAAGCTGATATGCGCGAGGCCGGCGGCCGGCGTGACGTCCTTGAAAAAGCGCGCGCAGCTTTTCGAACGGATAGGGCTGAAGGGAGTCGAGTAGCGGATTCACTGGGCGGATCGGGCCTGATCGAAGAAAGCGCGGAAAGAGGTGCGACGGCGCATGCGCCTCCGCTGGTGTCCTGTCGAGCCGCGCTAAGTGGCGGCGGGACGGCGGCGGCGAGCAGGGAATTATAGCGTGGCGTGGGGCGGGCTTGGGCCTGGCGCGGCGCGGACGGCGCGGGCCGTAACGCGAGCAGCAACGCAAACAACGACGAGCAGCAATACAAGCAGCAACACAAGCAACAAGACACGCAGCAACACGAACAGCAACACCGCAGGAGCAGCAATGTACGCAGGAGCCGGGCAGACATCCAGGCAATGCAGCCGTGAAAACACCGCTGCTTACCACACCAGCAACAGCAGTAACGCGAGCAAAACCAGCAACACCAGCAACGCCGTCGAGCGAATCGCCGCCACGCTCTCGCGGAGCCCGTCGCCATGACGAACTGGCTGCGCACAGGCTGGCCGACGCTCGCGATCATGCTGGGCGCGTCGGTGTGGGGCGTGATCTGGTATCCGTTGCGGATGCTGGCGTCGCTCGGCGTTACGGGCACGGCGGCGAGCGCGCTGACGAGCGGCGCGGGTTGCCTGTTCGTGCTGCTCGTGCGTCATCGGGCCATCCGGACCGTGCGCTGGCACTGGCTGCTGCCGGCGCTTGCGCTCGCCGCGGGCATCACGAATCTCGGCTTCGTGTGGGGCTCGATCCACGGCCAGGTGATGCGCGTGCTGCTGCTCTTCTATCTGACGCCCGCGTGGACCGCGCTGTTCGCGCATTTCATCCTGCATGAGCGCCTGACCTGGCCGGGCGCGGGTCTCGCCGCGCTGTCGCTCGTCGGCGCGATGACGATGCTATGGTCGCCGCAGCTCGGCATTCCGCTGCCGGGCAACCTCGCCGAATGGGCGGGCCTCGCGGGCGGCATGGGCTTCGCGATGAGCAACGTCCTGATCCTCAAGACAAGCCGCGTGTTGCCGCAGATGAAACCGGAGATGCGCACCGCGACCATCTTCGGCGGCGCGGCGATTTTCGGCGCGTGCGCGTCGCTGTTCGAAGCGATGCCCTCGCCGCCGACGGGCGCGCATCTCGGCACCGCGGCGTGGCTCGTGCTGGGGCTCGGTTTCCTGCTGGCGTCGAACAACATGCTGGTGCAGTACGGGCTCTCGCGCGTGCCGGCCAACCGGGCGTCGATCATCATGCTGTTCGAACTGGTAGTGACGGCGCTCTCCGCATGGCTCTTCGCCGGCGAAACGCCCGGCCCGCGCGAATGGGCGGGCGGCGCGTGCATCGTGCTGGCGTCGGCGCTGTCGAGCTGGATGCATCGCCCGAAGGCCATGCCGCCCGATCCCGCCAATCAGGACACTGGCGACGCCGCCGCGGCCGACCGCGACGACAAGGACGACAACAAGCACGACAGCGCGGGCGAACAGTCTAACGACCGCAAGAACCGCCGACGCGCGATGGTATGATTGCCCCTCATTAGCCGGCGCATGCGCGACCCGCGTGCAACCGGCGCCCCAATTCCCGAGGGCTGGCAAGGACCGTAGGCCGTCTCGCCGCAGCCGCGAACGGCTCGTGCGGTCTTCGTGAGCCACCTATTATTTTTCCTTCTCAAACAGCGAAATCGCCGTGCGTCTGACCTCGATCAAACTCGCTGGATTCAAGTCATTCGTCGATCCCACGCATTTCCAGGTTCCGGGCCAGCTAGTCGGCGTGGTCGGACCGAATGGATGCGGCAAGTCCAACATCATCGACGCCGTGCGCTGGGTGCTCGGCGAATCGCGCGCCTCCGAGCTGCGCGGCGAGTCGATGCAGGACGTGATCTTCAACGGTTCGACTGCGCGCAAGCCGGGCAGCCGCGCGAGCGTCGAACTCGTGTTCGACAACGCGGACGGCCGCGCCGCCGGCCAGTGGGGCCAATATGCGGAGATTGCCGTCAAGCGCGTGCTGACGCGCGACGGCACCTCGAGCTATTACATCAACAACCTGCCGGCGCGCCGCCGCGACATCCAGGATATTTTCCTCGGCACGGGCCTCGGGCCGCGCGCGTACGCGATCATCGGGCAGGGCATGATCGCGCGCCTGATCGAAGCGAAGCCTGAAGAGTTGCGCGTGTTTCTCGAAGAAGCCGCGGGCGTCTCCAAGTACAAGGAACGCCGCCGCGAGACCGAGAATCGTCTGCATGACACGCGGGAAAACCTGACGCGGGTCGAGGACATCGTCCGCGAACTGAGCACGAATCTGGAGAAGCTCGAAGCGCAGGCGGTCGTCGCCACGCGCTACAAGGAACTGCAGACCGACGGCGAGGAAAAGCAGCGTCTGTTGTGGCTGTTGCGCAAGAACGAGGCGGGCAGCGAGCAGGAACGTCAGCAGCGCGCGATCGAACAGGCGCAGATCGACCTCGAGGCGCAAACCGCCAAACTGCGTGAAGTGGAAGCGCAACTCGAGACGCTGCGCGTCGCGCACTACTCGGCGAGCGACGCGATGCAGGGCGCGCAAGGCGCGCTCTACGAGGCGAACGCCGACGTCAGCAAGCTCGAAGCCGAGATCAAGTTCATTGTCGAATCGCGCAACCGCGTGCAGGCGCAGATTGCCGCGCTCACCGCGCAGCGCGAGCAATGGCTCGCGCAAGCCGAAAAGGCGCAAGGCGATCTGGAAGACGCCGAAGAGCAGCTTGCCGTCGCCGAAGAAAAAGCGGTAGTCGCCGAGGAAGAAGCCGCGGCGAAACACGACGCCATGCCCGCGCTCGAAGCGCGCTGGCGCGACGCGCAAGCGGAGCTGAACGCGGAGCGCGGCGGCATTGCGCAGACCGAACAGGCGCTCAAGCTCGAAGCCGCGCACCAGCGCAACGCCGACCAGCAATTGCAGCAGTTGCAGCAGCGTCACGAGCGGCTGAAAGCGGAAGCCGGCGGTCTCGATGCGCCCGACGAAGCGCAACTCGAAGAACTGCGCATGCAGCTCGCCGAGCACGAAGAAATTTTGCACGACGCGCAAGCGCGTCTCGCGGATGCGCAGGAAACGCTGCCGCGTCTGGACGCCGAACGGCGCGCCGCGCAAGAGCGCGTGCAGGCCGAAAGCGCGCAGATTCATCAGCTCGATGCGCGCCTCGCCGCGCTCAAGCAATTGCAGGAAAACGTGCAGACCGAAGGCAAGATCCAGCCGTGGCTCGAAAAGCACGAACTGGGTGCGTTGCCGCGTCTGTGGAAGAAGCTGCATGTCGAAGCCGGCTGGGAAGCCGCGCTCGAATCGATGCTGCGCGAGCGGCTTGCCGCGCTCGAAGTGTCGAATCTCGACTGGGTCAAGGCGTTCGCCACCGACGCGCCGCCCGCGAAGCTCGCGTTCTACGCACCACCCGTCGCCGGTCAGCCGGTTGCGGCGCCCGCTGGGCTGCGGCCGTTGCTGTCGCTGGTGCGGATCGACGACGCGGGCATCCGCGCCGTGCTCAACGACTGGCTCGGCCTCGCTTTCGTCGCCGACGATCTGCAGCAGGCGCTCAGCATGCGCGCGCAGTTGCCCGAAGGCGGCTCGTTCGTCGTGAAGGCGGGGCACGTGGTGACGCGCGTCGGCGTGCAGCTTTATGCCGCCGATTCCGAGCAGGCCGGCATGCTGGCCCGTCAGCAGGAAATCGAAAATCTCGCGCGCCAGGTGCGCGCTCAGGCTTTGCTCGCCGACGAAGCGAAGGCCGCCGCGATCCGCGCCGAAGCCGCGCACACGCAAGCCGCGCAGGCGCTGACCGACGTGCGCCAGCAAGCCGAGCGCGCGACGCAGCGTGTGCATGCGTTGCAGCTCGACGTGCTCAAGCTCACGCAGGCGCACGAGCGCTATACGCAGCGCAGCACGCAGATTCGCGAGGAACTCGAAGAGATCAATGCGCAGATCGACGAACAGCGCGCGCTGCGTGCCGAGTCGGAAGCGAACTTCGAGCGCTACGACGGCGAACTCGCGGAATTGCAGGCGCGTTTCGAAGATCATCAACTGGCTTTCGAGGCGCTCGACGAAGAGCTGACCACGGCCCGCGGACAGGCGCGCGATCTCGACCGCGCCGCCACCGACGCGCGCTTCGCCGCGCGCAACATGGCCGCTCGCATCGACGAATTGAAGCGCAGCATTCAGGTCGCGCATGAGCAGAGCGAGCGCGTGGCGGCGTCGCTGGAAGACGCGCGCGCCGAACTCGAAACGATCAACGAGCAGACCGCGCACACCGGCTTGCAGGACGCGCTCGACATTCGCGCGGTCAAGGAAGAGGCGTTGCACGCCGCTCGCCTCGAACTGGACGACCTGACCGCCAAGCTGCGCGCCGCCGACGAAACGCGTCTGACCGCCGAGCGCGCGCTGCAACCGCTGCGCGACCGCATCAACGAATTGCAGTTGAAGGAACAGGCCGCGCGGCTGAACGGCGAGCAGTTCGTCGAGCAACTGGCGGCAGCCGGCGTGGACGAGGCGGAACTGCAGGCCAAGCTCACGCCGGACATGAAGCCGTCGTACCTGCAGGGCGAAGTCACGCGCATCAACAACGCGATCACCGCGCTCGGTCCGGTCAACATGGCCGCGCTCGACGAACTGAAGGCGGCGACCGAGCGCAAGACGTTCCTCGACGCGCAATCGGCCGATTTGACGAGCGCGATCGAAACGCTCGAAGACGCGATCCGCAAGATCGACGCGGAAACGCGCACGCTGCTACAAGGCACGTTCGACGAAGTGAACCGTCATTTCGGCGAACTGTTCCCGCGTCTTTTCGGCGGCGGCCAGGCGAAGCTGATCATGACCGGCGACGAAATTCTCGACGCCGGCGTGCAGGTCATGGCGCAACCGCCGGGCAAGAAGAACTCGACCATTCATCTGCTGTCCGGCGGAGAAAAAGCGCTGACCGCGACCGCGCTGGTGTTCGCGATGTTCCAGTTGAATCCCGCGCCGTTCTGTCTGCTGGACGAAGTGGACGCGCCGCTCGACGACGCCAACACCGAACGTTTCGCGAACCTCGTGCGCGCGATGTCCGACAAGACCCAGTTCCTTTTCATCTCGCACAACAAGATCGCGATGGAAATGGCGCAGCAACTGATCGGCGTGACGATGCAGGAGCAGGGCGTGTCGCGCATCGTTGCCGTCGACATGGAAACGGCTGCGGGTTTCGCCCAGAATATCGTTTGAGCTTAGGTTCGAATTCGGTTCGAATTTCGTTTGAATCATGGAAGCGCGGCCGCCCGCGTTCAGCGCTGCGGCCGCGGCTGCGCGACACGTGGAGCGGGCATCGGGCCGCGCATATAAAGAATTGCTGATGGAGCATGCATGGACGAGTTGACACTCGGTTTGATCGGCGCGGGCGCCGTGGTGGTCGGGGGCGTGGTCGTGTACAACGCGTGGCAGAGCGCCAAGGTGCGTCGCAAGATGCCGCGGCCGATGCCGGCGGACGCCGCGGAGAGTTTCGCGCGCGACGACCACGAGGAGCAGAGCCCGTTCATCGAACCGGCCCGGCCGACCACGCGCCGCGAGCCGGTGGTCGGCGCGGATACGTCTGCCGATACGGCGTCGGCACGTGTAGAGCCGACTTTCGGCGCGCCGGTGGGCGCTGCGCCGCTCGATACGCCGGCTGATATTCAGGCCGAGACGACTACGCCGAACGGTTTTACACCAGCGGGCAATGACGACGATGCCGAGCGCGGTGCGAGCGCCGGTGCTGACAAAGACGCAGCGGCAGCACAATCCGCCGACGCTTCGCGCGAGCCCGACGAGCACATCGAACCGATCCTGCCTGCGGCCACTACTATCTCGTCGGCGCCGCCGGCTATCGTCGATCGCCGCATCGACTGCATCGTGCCGATTCGTCTGAACGGACCGGTTGCGGGCGACAAGGTCATCCCGCTTGCGCAGCGTTTGCGCCGCGCGGGCAGCAAGCCCGTGCATATCGAAGGCAAGCTCGAAGGCGGCGCGTGGGAACTGCTGCAAAACGGCGCGCGTTACGAAGAGTTGCGCGCGGCCGCGCAGTTGGCCAACCGCAGCGGCGCGCTCAACGAACTCGAGTTCTCCGAGTTCGTGACAGGCGTGCAGCAGTTCGCCGACGCGCTCGACGCATCGCCGGAATTTCCCGACATGCTCGAAACGGTTGCGATGGCGCGAGAGCTCGACGCTTTCGCCGCGCAGTGCGACGCGCAGTTGTCGATCAACGTGCTGTCGGACGGCGCGCCGTGGTCGGCCAACTATGTGCAGGCGGTCGCTTCGCAAGACGGCTTGCTGCTGTCGCGCGACGGCACGCGCTTCGTCAAGCTCGACGCGCGCCAGAGCCCGGTGTTCATGCTGCAGTTCGGCGACACCAATTTCCTGCGCGACGACCTCACGTACAAGGGCGGGCAGATGATCACGCTGGTGCTCGACGTGCCGGTCGCCGACGAAGACATCCTGCCGTTCCGTCTGATGTGCGACTACGCGAAGTCGCTGGCCGAGCGCATCGGCGGGCGAGTGGTCGACGATGGTCGGCGCCCGTTGCCCGAGACCGCGCTGCTCGCGATCGAAAAGCAGCTCATGACGCTTTACGCGAAGCTCGAGCAGGCCGGCATTCCGGCGGGCTCGCCGGCCACGCGGCGCCTCTTCAGCCAGTAACTCACCGAAGGTTTCCAGTGTTGCCGACGGCCGCGCGATGCGCGGCCGTTGTCGTTTGCAAATGACGTTGCGCTCACTTTAACGCCATTGCACGAGGCCCGAAACCTGGCCATTCGGACGATGTAAAGGGGCACGCTTTCCTGCGATAATCCAGTGTCCGATTTCACTGAAGAAGCGTCCCACAGCATGGCTCGAACTCCCGCCTCACATTCAGCCACGAGCGCTCCGGCCGAGCGCGATCCGGCTGCACGCGCCGAGTGGCTGCGCGCGGAACTCGAACGCGCCAACTACGCGTACTACGTGCTCGACCAGCCTGATCTGCCCGACGCCGAATACGACAAGCTGTTCAAGGAGCTCGAAAGCATCGAGGCGGAGCACCCGGATCTGATCGTGCCGGATTCGCCCACCCAGCGCGTGGGCGGCGAAGCGGCGAGCGGCTTCGAGCCGGTCGTTCACGACCAGCCCATGCTGTCGCTGAACAACGGTTTCGCCGACGAAGACATCATCGCGTTCGACAAGCGCGTCGGCGACGCGCTCGGCAACAATGCGAAAGAGCCGCCGGTGCCCGTCGACTACGCAACGGAGCTCAAGTTCGACGGCCTGGCCATCTCGCTACGTTACGTCGACGGCGTGTTCGTGCAGGCCGCGACTCGCGGCGACGGTGCGACGGGCGAGAACGTCACCGAAAACATCCGCACGGTCCGTTCGATTCCGCTCAGGCTCAAAGGCAAGCGCGTGCCGCACATACTCGACGTGCGCGGCGAAGTGCTGATGTTCAAGCGTGACTTCGAACGTCTGAACGAGCGTCAGCGCGCGGCGGGACACAAGGAGTTCGCCAATCCGCGCAATGCAGCCGCAGGCAGCTTGCGTCAGCTCGATCCGAAGATCACCGCGCAGCGGCCGCTGTCGTTCTTTGCCTATGGCATCGGCGTGCTCGACGGCATCGAGATGCCGGCCACGCACAGCGAACTGCTCGACTGGTACAAGGAGCTTGGCCTGCCGGTCAATTCGGAGCGCGCGGTCGTGAAGGGCGCCGAAGGTTTGCTCGCGTTTTTTCACGCGGTGGGCGAGAAGCGCGACAAGCTGCCGTACGACATCGACGGCGTGGTCTACAAGGTCAACCGGCGCGACGAGCAGGAAGCGCTGGGCTTTGTATCGCGTGCGCCGCGTTTTGCGCTCGCGCATAAATTCCCAGCACAGGAGGCGCTTACGAAGCTCGTCGCGATCGACGTGCAGGTCGGGCGCACCGGCGCAATCACGCCCGTTGCGCGGCTCGAGCCGGTGTTCGTCGGCGGAGCCACGGTGACCAATGCGACACTGCATAACGAAGACGAAGTGCGCCGCAAGGACATCCGCATCGGCGACACGGTGATCGTGCGGCGTGCCGGCGACGTGATTCCCGAAGTGGTGAGCGCGCTCATCGACCGTCGTCCGGATGACGCTCGCGAATTCGTGATGCCGACGCATTGCCCGGTGTGCGGCTCCAACATCGAACGGCTGCCGGACGAGGCGATTGCGCGCTGCACGGGCGGCCTTTTTTGTCCGGCGCAGCGCAAGCAGGCGCTGTGGCATTTCGCGCAGCGGCGCGCGTTGGACATCGACGGATTGGGCGAAAAAATTATCGATCAACTCGTCGAACAGAACCTGGTGCGCACGCCCGCCGATCTGTTCAACCTCGGCTTCTCGACGCTCGCGCAACTCGACCGTTTCGCCGACAAGTCCGCGCAGAACCTGCTCGACTCGCTCGAGAAGGCGAGGCACACCACGCTCTCGCGTTTCATCTACGCACTGGGGATTCGGCATGTCGGCGAATCCACGGCAAAGGATCTGGCGAAGCACTTCGGCTCGCTGGACCCGATCATGGAGGCTTCGGTGGAGGCGCTGCTCGAAGTCAACGACGTCGGGCCGGTTGTCGCCGAATCCATTCACCAGTTTTTCGCCGAAGAGCACAACCGCACGGTGATCGAGCAACTGCGCGCGCACGGCAAGGTCACATGGCCCGAGGGCCCGCCCGCGCCGAAGGCGCCGCAAGGCGTGCTGGCCGGCAAGACCATTGTGCTGACCGGCACGTTGCCGAGCCTTGCCCGCGAAGAAGCGAAGGAAATGCTGGAAGCGGCCGGCGCGAAAGTGGCCGGCTCGGTGTCGAAGAAAACAGACTATGTGGTGGCAGGGGCCGAAGCTGGCAGCAAGTTGGTGAAGGCCGAGGAACTCGGCATTCCCGTACTCGACGAAGATGGTATGCGTAAGCTCCTGGAGGGGCAGTCATGATCCGCGAAATTCTCAAGATGGGCGATCCGCGCCTGTTGCGTATTGCCGATCCGGTCGATCACTTCGACACGCCGGAATTGCATGAGCTCATTAAAGACATGTTCGAGACCATGCACGACGCGAACGGGGCAGGGCTTGCCGCGCCGCAAATCGGCGTCAATCTGCAGGTGGTGATCTTCGGCTTCGGCAGCAATGAGCGTTATCCGGACGCGCCGCCCGTGCCGGAAACCGTGCTGATCAATCCGACCATCACGCCGGTCTCGCTCGATATGGAAGAGGGCTGGGAGGGCTGCCTGTCGGTGCCGGGCTTGCGCGGCGCGGTCAGCCGCTTTTCGATGATCAAGTATCACGGCTTCGATCAGTACGGCAAACCGATCGACCGCGTTGCCGAAGGGTTCCATGCGCGCGTCGTGCAGCACGAATGCGATCACCTGATCGGCAAGCTGTATCCGATGCGAATCAACGATTTCGCGAAGTTCGGCTTTACGGAAGTGCTGTTTCCGGACCTGGACCCGAATAGCGACGATTGAGGCGGAAGTTCGAGGCGAAAGAAAAAACTCACGCAAATGAGTGGGTTCGATGAGATTGCTGGATGACTGGGACAGCCCGATCGGCTTACGCTGATCGGGCTGTTTTTTCGGACGTCTGTCAGAACGACTCGTCGGCGGCCAGGTAGCGCCACTGTCCGGGCGGCAGCGCGCCGAGCACCACGCGACCCATCCGCACGCGCTTCAAGCCGATCACTTCGAGGCCGACCAGTTCGCACATCCGGCGAATCTGGCGCTTCTTGCCCTCGCGCAGCACGAAGCGCAACTGCTCGCCGTTTTGCCAGCTGACCTGCGCGGGCTTGAGCGGGACGTCGTCGAGCGAGAGGCCGTGGCGCAGCAATTCGAGGCTTTCCGCCGGAAAGTGACTTTCGACGTCGACGGTATGCTCGCCGTAGGCGACGCGCACCAGATATTCCTTGTCGATCTCCGAATGCCCGCCGATCAGTTGCTTGGCGATGCGGCCGTCCTGCGTCAGCACCAGCAAGCCCGTTGAATCGATGTCGAGACGCCCGGCCGGCGCCAGTTGACGCAAATGCGCGACGGAAAAACGGATGTCCGAATGGTCGCCTTCCCAGCGGTTTTCCGGCGTCACGAGCGTGATGGCCGGCTGATAGCCGTCCTCCGCCTGGCCCGACACGTAGCCGACTG
Organism: Paraburkholderia sp. OAS925; assembly: GCF_040543975.1. Classification (NCBI taxonomy): domain Bacteria; kingdom Pseudomonadati; phylum Pseudomonadota; class Betaproteobacteria; order Burkholderiales; family Burkholderiaceae; genus Paraburkholderia; species Paraburkholderia sp. OAS925. The sequence goes on along the minus strand of NZ_JBEUNO010000001.1, from coordinate 2,827,408 downwards.
TCTTATGGATCAGCACCGTGACCTGGCTCGCTTGCACGGCTTCGGCGGCGGGGTCGATCTCGATCCGCTGATCGGGACGCACTTTAGTGCCCAGCGTGTCGATCCGTTCGCCGTCGACGAGCACCCAGCCTTTCTCGATCCATTCGTCGGCCTCGCGGCGCGAACAGAGGCCAAGCTCCGACATGAGCTTGGACAGACGCAGCGTGCCTGGCGCGTCTTCGATGTCGCGACGCGGTGTGCGCGGGGCCTGCTCGGCTTGCGCGTGACGGTCGGCCGATGCGGCGCCGCGCGGCTTGCCGGCGCGCGCGGGGCGGTCGTCGGGGCCGCGGCGTGTGGCGGATGGCTTATCGAAGCTGCGGGGGGCGCGGTCCGTGCGCTCTGTGCGCGGGGCGGAGGCGTTGCTGAAATCGCGTCGGGCGGGTGTGCGTTCGCCGCGTTCGTCACGGGGCGCGCGTGCTTCACGGTCCGGGCGGTCGCCGTAGCCGCTCTTCACGGGCTTCGCAAAGCTTCGTTCTCCACGCTCTCCGCGTTCGCCTTCGAAGCGACGCGGGGCGCTGTCGCTACGCGGTCCGCGCTCGCTGCCGAAACGCGGGCGATCGGATGCGTCGCGCTCGCGGCCCGTCGGACGTTCGCCGCGCGCACCGGCTTCCGCAGGACGGCCTGCTCCGGTGCGTGGTCCAGCAAATGGCCGGCGCTCGCCGCTGTCGCCGCGCGGCGCACGGTCTCCACCGAATTTGCGCGCGGCGCCGCCGTCGGCGTTGCCGTCGAAGCGGCGGGGCGGGCGCTCGGTGCTGTCTCCGAAACGACGGGGGGCGCGTTCCGCGCCTGCGCCGCGAGGGGCTCGGTCGGTGCTGCCGGTGCGGTCTTCGAAGCGTCGCGGTGTGCGGTCGCTGCTGCCGGCGCGGTCTTCAAAGCGTCGGGGTGTGCGGTCGGCGCTGCCGGCGCGGTCGCCGACCGGTGCGCGAGGTCCGCGCTCGCTGCCACCTGCGCGATCGTCAAAGCGTCGGGGTGCGCGGTCACTGCCGCCCGCCCGATCTTCAAAACGTCGCGGTGCCCGTTCGGCGCGCTCGCCGGCCGGGGCACGAGGTCCGCGCTCACCACCACCTGCGCGATCGTCGAAGCGCCGCGGTGGGCGGTCGCTGCTACCGGCACGATCTTCAAAGCGTCGCGGTGCGCGCTCGATGCGGTCGCCGGCCGGGGCACGAGGCCCGCGGTCGCTGCCACCTGCGCGATCCTCGAACCGTCGCGGTGCTCGCTCGCCGCCACCTGAGCGATCTTCAAAGCGTCGCGGCCCACGTTCGGCGCGCTCGCCGGCCGGGGCACGAGGCCCTCGCTCACCACCACCTGCGCGATCCTCGAACCGTCGCGGTGCGCGCTCGCTGCTACCGGCGCGATCTTCAAAGCGCCGCGGCCCACGCTCAGCGCGGTCGCCGGCTGGGGCACGCGGTGCGCGCTCGCGACCACCGGCCCGATCCTCAAACCGTCGCGGCGCTCGCTCGCCACCGCGCTCACTGCTTCCTTCAAAACGCCGTGCAGGCGCACCGCTCGTACCTTCGCGACGCGGCGGCCGATCGGACCCGCTCCGCCGCGCGCCAGCCGCGCCGCCAGCCCCGCCAGCGCCACGCTCACGCGCGAACCCACCTTCCTCGCGAGGAGCACGCGGCGCGCGTGCGCCAGCCGAACGTTTCTCGCCCGCCGACGCCCCCGCGCCTTCGCCGCGCGCCTCGCCCGGGCCGGACGTCGACGGTTTGGGTCCCGCCGGCCGTGTCGGCTTGCGCGCCGACGTGCTGCCGCTACGGACAGGGGCGCGTTCGGACGAAGCCGGCCGCGGGTGCTTGGCTGTTAATTTGACTCGCATGAAATCTCACACTGCGATCGCGCGCAGCAGTTCCGTCTCGACCTGAATTTGCAGGCGGTTGTCCGACAGACCGTGCCCGTCCAGCAGGAACACGTCCTCGACGCGTTCGCCGAGCGTATTAATCCGTGCCGACGCGACGCCGACACGATGTTCGGCGAGCACGCGCGCGATCGAATAAAGAAGGCCTGGCCGGTCGTTCGCCGACACGGACAGGATGTAGTATTGGCCGCGATCGTCGGCCCGAAGATCGACGCGCGGCGTAACAGGGAAGGTCCGCGACAGCCGCGACAAGCGGCCCTTCGACGGGCCCGGAAGCCAGGTGCCGTCGCCGGTGAGGCGCGCGGTCAGTTCCTGTTCGACGAGATTGGCAATGTCGCGATAATGCACGTCTTCTTCGGTATGCGCGACGAGGAAATTATCGAGCGCGTAGCCGTGACGCGTCGTGCTGACGCGCGCATCCAGCACCGACAAGCCATTGCGGTCGAAATACGCGCAAATGCCGGCGAACAGATCCGGCTGGTCCTTCACGTACACGAGCACCTGAAGCGCTTCGCCGATCGGCGACGGGCGAGCCCGGACGATCGGCGTCGGCGTCTCGACGTAACGGTAGAGCACACGCGTTTGCCAAGCGATGTCGGCCGCGTCGTGACGCAGGAAATAGCCGACGTCGAGCTTGTCCCACAGCGCCTTCTGCGCGCCTTCCGGCACTGTTTCGAGACGCAAGAGCGCAAGCGCCTCTTCCTGACGCGACTCCAGTTCCGAATGCGCGTCCGGCCGCGCGCCGCCGAGCACGGCGAGCGTCGCGCGATACAGGTCCTCGAGCAGCTTGCCCTTCCACGTATTCCAGACCTTCGGGCTGGTTCCGCGGATGTCGGCCACCGTCAGCAGGTACAGCGCGGTCAGGCGGCGCTCGGTGCCGACCAGTTCCGCGAATCGCTTGATGACCTCGGGATCGCTCGTGTCCTGCTTTTGCGCGACCTGGCTCATGGTCAGATGCTGCTGGACGAGCCAGACGACCAGTTCGCCGTCGTCGCCCTCGATGCCGTGATTGCGGCAGAAGCGCCGCGCGTCGGCCATGCCGAGCGTGGAATGGTCGCCGCCGCGGCCTTTCGCAATGTCGTGAAAGAGCGCCGCGACGTACAGTACCCACGGCCGGTCGAAGCTGACGATCAACTGGCTGCAGAACGGATATTCATGCGCGTGTTCGGCCACGGCGAAGCGCCGCAGATTGCGCAGCACCATCAGAATGTGCTGATCGACCGTGTAGACGTGATACAGGTCGTGCTGCATCTGTCCGACGATGCGCCGGAAATTCAGCAAATATCGCCCTAGCACGCTGGTCTGGTTCATCAGGCGCAACGCGTGCGTGATGCCGGCCGGCTGCTTCAGGATGTCCATGAAAAGACGCCGGTTTTCCGGATCGCGGCGCCAGTGCTGGTCCATCACCTCGCGCGCGTTGTAGATGGCGCGCAGCGTACGCGCCGAAAGCCCTTTCACGCCCGGCGTCTGCTCGTACAGCAGGAAGGCTTCGAGAATGGCGTTCGGTTCGCGCTGGAACAGGTCGTCGCTGGCGATTTCCAGCATGCCCTGTTTTTCGACGAAACGGTCCGACAGCACCCGCGTAATGCCGCTCGTGCTGGGAAAAAGCTGAGCCTCGATGTTCTGGATCAGAATTGTCGCGAGCTGCGTGACCGCCTTCGCCGCCCAGTAATAGCGGCGCATCAGCTGTTCGCTCGCGCGCTTGGTGGCGGTCGGCTTGTAGCCGAAACTCTCGGCTACCGGCGTTTGCAGATCGAACACCAGAATGTCCTGGCGACGGCCGGCAGTGACGTGGACCCGCGCCCGCAGCGACTTGAGGAAGCCCTCGTTGCGCCGCAGTTCCTGCGCTTCGCGCTCGGTGATGAGTCCGCGCGCCTCGAGTTCGCGCCAGCTACTGCCGAAGCCGGCCGCCTGGGTCACCCACAGAATTAGCTGAAGATCCCGCAGACCGCCGGGGCTTTCCTTGATATTCGGCTCGAGCGCGTAAGGCGTGTCCTGGAACTTGGCGTGACGCTGACGCATTTCCAGCACTTTCGCCTGGAAAAACGCTTTCGGATCGAGCGCCTCGCGATAGCGCTTCGCGAAGTCGTCGAACAGGGCCGCGCTGCCGGTAATGCGCCGCGCTTCGAGCAGCGACGTGCGCACGGTGACGTCGTTAGCGGCTTCTTCCAGACACTGCGAGACGCTGCGTACGCTGCTGCCCAGCTCGAGCCCGAGATCCCACGCGAGGCTGATGAAACGCTCGATGCGCGCTTCCAGATGCTCGAGCGGCGCGTCCGGCAGCAGCACCAGAATGTCGATGTCGGAATGCGGAGCCAGTTCGCCGCGACCGAATCCGCCGACGGCGACGAGCGCCAGCTCGGCCGGCAGTTCGCAGGTGTTCCAGGCGGCGCGCAGGGAGTCGTCGGTGGTACGCGAGAGCGCCGCCATCAATCCTTCTACGTTGGTGGCGGTCCTGAAGCGTTCCAGCAACTGGGCTTTGGCCACTTTGTAGTCCGCCTTGAGCGACGTGGCGTGGGATCGGGCGACGGCTGGAACACTACTCATGGGCGGCTGGCGGTGAAAAGGCGGGATCGATCAGGCCGTGGCGGCGATCACCGGCGGGCGCGCGGGCGTGCCGGCGGACACGGTCAGCACGTCGTAGCCGGTTTCCGTCACGAGCACCGTGTGTTCCCATTGCGCCGACAGACTGCGGTCTTTCGTCTTGACGGTCCACTGGTCGGGCATGGTGCGGATGTCGCGGCGGCCGGCGTTGATCATCGGCTCGATCGTGAAGATCATGCCGGCTTGCAGTTCCAGCCCGGTGCCGGGGCGGCCGTAGTGCAGAATCTGCGGGTCTTCGTGAAACACGGTGCCGATGCCGTGGCCGCAATATTCGCGCACCACGCTGTAGCCTTGCGCCTCGGCGTGCTTCTGGATCGCATAGCCGATGTCGCCCAGATGCGCGCCGGGGCGGACCTGGTCAATGCCGAGCCACATGCACTCGAAGGTGGTCTGAACCAGCCGCTTCGCGAGAATCGAGCCCTCGCCGACGATGAACATGCGGCTCGTGTCGCCGAAGTAACCTTCCTTGATCACCGTAATGTCGATGTTCAGCGCGTCGCCGTTCTTCAGCGTCTTGTCGCCGGGAATGCCGTGGCAGATCACGTCGTTCACCGAGATGCAGGTGGCCTTGGGGTAGGGCGGATAGCCGGGCGGCTGATAATTCAGCGGCGCGGGCACGGTGCCCTGTTCCTTGAGCATATATTCGTGACACAGGCGGTCGAGTTCGCCGGTCGTGACGCCGGCCGTGACGAACGGCGTGATGTAGTCGAGCACTTCGCTCGCAAGTTTGCAGGCGACGCGCATTTGCGCGATGTCGTGTTCGTTTTTGAGCGTGATAGCCATGAGTCGGGCCTGAAATGCGATTTATTCCGGGATTATCGCACCATATTCCCCGTGCCGCAGTCTTTTGGCGGCGTTTCGGCGGCTGTAACGATAGAGCGGAGGGCTTTGCGGTTCACGGCTGGAAGACGACGCGCGAGGCGGCCAGCCAGGCGCCGGGTGCAACCGGAGCCCGCGCGAAGGAGCCACCCGGCAGGTTGAGTCGGCCGATAGTCGCATGCTATAATGTTTGGCTAAGTCGATCCTTTTCCTGTCCTGGTGGCTTCTTGTCATCGTTCAGACCGACTCTAGGCTGATTATGGTGGCAGCGGGCCAGCAACCAATCAACCAACGGCAGATAGAGGTGAAGCTTCCCGTGGCGCTTGTCGCCCGAGCCACGGGTGAGAGCAGTATCAAGGCGGCAGACTCGCAAGCCGGCGCACCCAGGGTGTTCGCGGCGCTCAGCCAGACAAGACATGGCGGCGCGGCGGATACGGCAGCCGGCTTAAGACCCAACCCTCGCGGAGATTTTCATGGCAGTTACCATGCGTCAAATGCTGGAAGCCGGTGTCCACTTCGGTCACCAAACGCGCTTCTGGAACCCGAAGATGGCCCCCTTCATTTTCGGCCATCGCAACAAGATTCACATCATCAACCTCGAAAAGACGCTGCCGATGTACAACGACGCGCTGAAGTACGCGCGTCAACTGGCAGCCAATCGCGGCACCATCCTGTTCGTCGGCACGAAGCGTCAGTCGCGTGACACGATCGCCCAGGAAGCGCAGCGCGCCGGCATGCCTTATGTCAACGCACGCTGGCTCGGCGGCATGCTGACCAACTTCAAGACGCTGAAGGTTTCGATCAAGCGCCTGAAGGACATGGAAGCGGCGCTGGAAGCAGGCGAAACGGAACGCATGAGCAAGAAGGAAGCTCTGCTGTTCGAACGCGAAATGGCCAAGCTGCAGAAGTCGATCGGCGGCGTGAAGGACATGGGCGGCATTCCGGACGCGATTTTCGTGGTCGACGTCGGCTACCACAAGATTGCCGTCACCGAAGCGAACAAGCTCGGCGTGCCGGTCATCGCAGTGGTCGATACGAACCACTCGCCGGAAGGCATCGACTACGTGATCCCGGGTAACGACGACGCCAGCAAGGCCGTCGCTCTGTACGCGGCCGGCGTGGCTGACGCGATCCTCGAAGGCCGTGCCAACGCGGTCAACGAAGTGGTGCAGGCTGCACGCGGCGACGACGGCGACGAGTTCGTCGAGGTCAACGCGGAAGCGTAAAGCTGCCCCGTGTCCGGCAAAAAAGGGGGCTTTCTACAGGCCCCCTTTTTTTAAGCCGCGACGCTGTAGCAAGGCGTTATCCGTAAAAAATTCGCATAACGCTGAAACGAATTCTTGCCGCCGGTATCGAAGTGCGGGCGGCGTGTGACACGGAACACAGACGGAACTCAAGGAGCAAATGATGGCGGCAATTACCGCAAGCATGGTTGCAGAACTGCGCGCAAAGACCGACGCGCCGATGATGGAATGCAAGAAGGCGCTGACGGAAGCCGACGGCGACATGGCGCGCGCCGAAGAGCTGCTGCGCGTGAAGCTGGGCAACAAGGCCAGCAAGGCGGCATCGCGCGTCAACGGCTGAAGGCGTGGTCGCATCGTTCATCGGCGGCAATGCAGGTTCGCTGGTCGAGCTGAACTGCGAAACCGACTTCGTTTCGAAGAACGACGACTTCCTGGCTTTCTCGAAGAAGATCGCCGAACTGGTCGCCACGCAAAACCCGGCCGACGTCGCCGCGCTGTCCGCTCTGCCGCTCGACGGCCAGACCGTCGACGCAGTGCGCCTCGCGCTGGTCGGCAAGATCGGTGAAAACCTGTCGATCCGCCGTTTCGTGCGCTTCGAGACGTCGAACAAGCTGGCAGCGTACCTGCACGGCACGCGCATCGGCGTGCTGGTCGAGTACACCGGCGCCGACGAGCAGGTCGGCAAGGACGTGGCCATGCACATCGCCGCGATGAAGCCGGTCTCGCTGTCGTCGGACGACGTGCCGGCGGACCTGATCGCCAAGGAACGCAGCATCGCCGAGCAGAAGGCCGCCGAATCGGGCAAGCCGGCTGAAATCGTCGCGAAGATGGTGTGAAGGCAGCGTGCAGAAGTACCTGAAGGAAGTGTCGCTGCTGAACCAGACGTTCGTTAAGAACGACAAGCAGACGATCGAACAGATGCTGAAGGCGGGCAACGCGAGCGTCCAGAAGTTTGCGCTCTTCGTGGTCGGCGAAGGCATCGAGAAGAAGCAGGACGACTTCGCCGCTGAAGTTGCCGCTCAAGTGGCTGCTGCGAAGCAACAATAAGCATCGCGAGTCTTAGCTAGTACCGTTGTACCCGCGGCGCAGCAAGACTGTGCCGCGGTCGGCAGCGCCGCAAGGCTGCGCGCGGGTTGATCCTCGCCGCGCGGCCGCCGCCGGTGGACCTTCCGGGTTCATCAATTTGGCGGCGCTTGCCCGAATCGGCGTTTCACCCCTACATTAGTCCCTTGTTGTTGCCCTGTTCTGCGCGATCTGGATACCCCTATGCCCACTGCCTACAAACGCGTCCTGCTCAAACTCTCCGGTGAAGCTCTGATGGGCGACGATGCCTTCGGCATCAATCGCGCGACCATCGAACGAATGGTGGCGGACGTGGCCGAAGTGGTCCGTCTTGGAACGCAGTTGGCGGTAGTGATCGGCGGCGGCAACATCTTCCGTGGCGTCGCGGGCGGCGCGGCCGGCATGGATCGCGCCACGGCCGACTACATGGGCATGCTGGCCACCATGATGAACGCGCTGGCGCTGCAAGACGCCATGCGTCACGCCGGCATCGAGGCGCGTGTGCAATCCGCGCTGCGCATGGACCAGGTCGTCGAGCCGTACATCCGTCCGCGCGCGATTCGCCAGCTCGAAGAAGGCAAAGTCGTGATTTTCGCGGCCGGCACCGGCAACCCGTTCTTCACGACCGACACGGCCGCCGCGCTGCGCGGCTCGGAAATCGGCGCCGAAGTCGTGTTGAAAGCCACCAAGGTGGACGGCGTCTACTCAGCCGACCCGAAGAAAGATCCGAGCGCGACGCGCTACACCACGATCAGCTTCGACGAGGCAATCGGCCGCAACCTGCAGGTCATGGACGCCACGGCGTTCGCGCTGTGCCGCGACCAGAAGCTGCCGATCCGCGTTTTTTCGATCGTCAAGCCGGGCGCATTGAAGCGCATCGTGCTCGGCGAGGACGAGGGCACCCTCGTCCACGTGTAAACTCTCGTTCACATAACGTGGGCTTTGACGCGAGCCCGGGCCGCCGCATATCGCGCGTGCTGGCCGGCTCGCACCGTTTTGAAGGTTCGGAGGTTTTAAAATGTCTGTGGCTGATATCAGGAAGGGCGCTGAACAAAAGATGCAGCGTTCCATCGACGCGTTCAAGAACGATCTGTCGAAAATCCGTACGGGCCGTGCGCACACGGGCCTGCTTGATCACATCCAGTGCGATTACTACGGCTCGCCGGTGCCTATCTCGCAGGTCGCGAACCTGACGCTGATCGACGCACGCACGATCGGCGTGCAGCCGTGGGAAAAGAAGATGGTCCCGGTCGTCGAAAAGGCGATCCGCGAGTCGGATCTCGGCCTGAACCCGGCTACCCAGGGCGACGTGATCCGCGTGCCGATGCCCGCGCTGACCGAAGAACGCCGCCGCGAACTGACGAAAGTCGTCAAGAGCGAAGCCGAAACGGCCAAAGTCGCCGTGCGCAATCTGCGCCGCGACGCGAACGAGCAACTGAAGAAGCTCGTTAAGGACAAGGAAATTTCGGAAGACGACGAACGCCGCGCCGGCGACGACGTTCAGAAGCTGACGGACAAATTCGTCGCTGAAATCGACAAGCTTGTTGTGACCAAAGAAGCAGAGATCATGACGGTATGAGGCTGCGAGGCTCCGAACAGAACGCCGGCTCGCTTCGGCGTTACTGTCTGTGCGGAGCTCGCGCGAAGTCCGAGTCGTGAAGCGCCAGGTCTGGGAGCACTCACACTTTCAGGATTTTTACTTCTTCATTTGCAGTTATTGTCCCGACGGCCATGACCTACACCAGTTCAACCGTGCGCGTGCCTGATGTCGCCGCGGTGCCGCGACACATCGCGATCATCATGGACGGCAACGGCCGTTGGGCCACCCAGCGCCGCTTGCCGCGCGTGGCCGGTCATACGCGCGGCGTCGACGCGGTGCGCGCGGCCGTCGAGGCGTGTGCCCGCCAGGGCGTCGAATATCTGACGCTGTTCGCTTTCAGCTCCGAAAACTGGCGCCGTCCGAACGACGAAGTGTCGTTCCTGATGCGCCTTTTCGTCACGGCGCTGGAGCGCGAAATCGGCAAGCTGCACGCAAACGGCATCCGTTTGCGCGTGGTCGGCGATCTCGAACGTTTCGATGCGCGCATCCGCGACCTGATCAAACGGGCGGAAACCAAGACGGCGCGCAATTCCCGCCTCACGCTGACCATCGCCGCCAATTACGGCGGCCGCTGGGACATCATGCAGGCGACCCGCAAGCTCGTGGAACAGGCCGCGCTCGCCGGCAAGCCGGTCGAGGTGAACGAGGATTCGTTCGCCGAGCATCTGTCCATGGCCTATGCGCCTGAGCCCGACCTCTTCATCCGCACGGGCGGCGAGCGGCGCGTCAGCAATTTCCTGCTGTGGCAACTCGCCTACACCGAGTTCTATTTCACCGACACCTTCTGGCCGGATTTCGACGCCGACGCGCTCGGCCGCGCGATTGCCTCATACGGCGAGCGCGAGCGCCGTTTCGGCCGCACCAGCGCTCAGCTCGAGCCGCAATCGCAAAACGTCGATTCGCTTCCATGCTAAAAACCCGTGTCATCACGGCGATTGTGCTTCTGGCGGTGTTCCTGCCCGTCACGTTGTTCGCGCCGGTCGGCGCGTTCGGCGCGCTGATCGCTTTCGTCGTCGTGTTCGCCGCATGGGAATGGGCCCGCCTGCTGAAGCTGGGCGGCGCCGGCCCGGTTATCTACGCGCTCGTCGCGGCGGTCGCGCTCGTGGCCAGCACGCGGCTTGGCATCGGCGTGGACAGCGCGCAGCCGTTTTACAAGGCGGCCGCCATTTTCTGGGTGATCGCCGGCCCGTTCGTGCTGCTGCGCAAGCCGACGCTCGCGCAAGGCGCCTGGCGCAGCTTTCTGCTGCTTGTCGGGATTGTGATATTCGTCGCCTGCTGGCATGCTCTCGTCGCCGCGCGCATGCAAGGCGTGCCGTTCGTGCTGTCGCTGCTGCTATTGGTATGGCTCGCGGATATCGGCGCATACTTCTCGGGTAAGGCGTTCGGCAAGCACAAGCTCGCGCCCGCCATCAGTCCCGGCAAGACGTGGGAGGGCGCGATCGGCGGCTGGCTCGCGGTGATGATCGTCGCGGTGGCGGCGGTCCTTTCGCATGCGTTCGAGCCGACCCTGTATTCTGAGCTGTGGGCGCATTGGGGCGCCCCGCGCGCGCTGCTTGCCCTGACGCTGCTGGTGGCGTTCAGCGTGGTGGGCGACCTTTTTGAATCCATGATGAAACGCCAGGCCGGCGTGAAAGATTCGAGCGGCCTGTTGCCGGGGCACGGAGGCGTGCTCGACCGCATCGACGCATTGTTGCCGGTGCTGCCGCTTGCCATGCTGCTGCTCGGCTAGAGAAAGAGATATGCAAAAACGTCTGACATTGCTCGGTTCCACGGGCTCGATTGGAGACAGCACGCTCGACGTCGTCGCGCGTCATCCCGAGCGCTTTTCGGTTTATGCGCTCACTGCGCACCGCAACGGCGACAAGCTCGTCGAGCAATGCCTGCGCTTCCGGCCAGAAGTCGCCGTGGTCGGCGACGCCGACACGGCGGCGCGCGTCGCGGCCAAGCTGCGCGACGCGGGCTGCAAGACGGAGGTGACGCACGGCGCCGAGGCGCTCGTCGAGGTGTCGAAGAGCGACGGCTGCGACACCGTGGTCGCGGCCATCGTCGGTGCGGCCGGCCTCGCGCCGAGCCTCGCGGCCGCGCGCGCCGGCAAGCGCATTCTGCTCGCGAACAAGGAAGCGCTCGTGATGTCGGGCGCGATCTTCATGGATGCCGTGCATGACAACGGCGCCGTGCTCTTGCCGGTCGACAGCGAACACAACGCCATTTTCCAGTGCCTGCCGCGCGAAGCCGCGCTGCATGGTGGCGTCTCCAAGATCATCCTGACCGCGTCGGGCGGCCCGTTCCGCACGCGCGAACCGGCCACGCTCGCCGACGTCACGCCCGATGAAGCCTGCAAGCATCCGAACTGGGTGATGGGCCGCAAGATCTCCGTCGACTCCGCGACCATGATGAACAAGGGCCTCGAGGTCATCGAGGCGCATTGGCTGTTCGGTTTGCCGGGCGAACGCATCGACGTGCTGATTCATCCGCAAAGCGTGATTCATTCGCTGGTGTCGTACGCCGACGGTTCGGTGCTCGCGCAACTCGGCAACCCCGATATGCGCACGCCGATCGCGCACGCGCTCGCGTTCCCGGATCGCGTGGATTCGGGCGTCGCGCAACTGGATCTCGTGGAAATCGCGTCGCTGTCGTTTGAAAAGCCGGACTACACGCGTTTCCCTTGCCTGGCATTGGCCATGAAGGCGCTCGCCGAAGGCGGCGTCGCCAGCGCGGCGCTCAATGCCGCTAACGAAATTGCTGTTGAAGCGTTCCTGTCGCGCCAGATCGGCTTCATGGCGATCGCGCAGGTGGTCGACTCGGTGCTCAACGCGTTGCCCAATCGCAGCGCGCATGCGCTCGAAGACGTGATCGAAGCGGACGCCGCCGCGCGTCGCGCCGCAGCCGAATTCATCGCGCGTCTGCCCGACGCCGCCCGCCGCACGGAACGCGCCGTCCAGTGAGGCGCCTATGAATCTGCTGATCGAAGTGCTCGCCTTCGCGGTCGCGATTGGCGTGCTGGTGGTCGTCCACGAATATGGGCATTACAGCGTGGCGCGGCTGTGCGGCGTCAAGGTGCTGCGCTTTTCGATTGGCTTCGGCAAGCCGCTGTTCCAATGGGTTAGTCCCAAGAGCGGCACCGAATGGACGGTCGCCGCGCTGCCGCTCGGCGGCTACGTGAAGATGCTCGACGAGCGCGAGACGGGCGGCGCGCCGATTCCCGCCGAAGCGTTGCCGCATGCGTTCAACCGGCAGTCGGTGTGGCGCCGCATCGCAATCGTCGCGGCCGGGCCGGTCGCGAATTTCCTGCTTGCCATCGTCCTGTTCGGCCTCGTGTTCGCGACCGGCGTCACCGAACCGGCGGCGATCCTTGCCACGCCCGCGCCCAACACGACCGCTGCGGCCGCCGGTTTCGAAGGCGGCGAAACAGTGGTGGCGGTGCGCGCGGAGAACGCGGCCGACTCCGAGCCGGTGCGCTCGTGGTCGGATTTGCGCTGGAAGCTGCTCGGCGCGGCGTTCGATCACAAGCGCGTCGTGCTGATCGCGAAAGGCGCGAACGGCCCGTCCGACTTCCAGCTCGATCTGCGCGGTGTCACCGAAAAGGACGTCGACGACGACTTCATGTCGCGGCTCGGCTTCGAACCCGGCGGGGGCAAGCTGACGGTTGCCGGCGTGCAGCCGGGCAGTGCCGCGCAAAAGGCGGGCCTTCTTCCGGGCGATCGCTTGCGCGCGATCAACGGAGTCGCGACTGATAACGCCACAGCCTTCATCGCGTATGTAAAATCGCACGCCGGCCAACCGCTGACGCTGCAAGTAGAGCGCGCAGCCGCGGGTCAAACGGAAGCGCAGGGCTCGGGCAAGCTCGAAGACATCAGGATCGTTCCGCAAGCGCAGCGCGACGCGGCAACGGGGCAGCAGGTCGGTCGCATCGGCGCTGAGCTTGCGACCCAGGTGCCGTCCATCAACGTGCGTTATGGACCGGTCGAAAGTCTTCAGCTCGGCGCGCGCCGCACGTGGGATCTCGCGGTTTACTCGGTGCGGATGTTCGGCCGCATGATCGTTGGCGATGCATCGCTGAAGAATCTGTCGGGTCCGGTGACCATCGCCGATTACGCAGGAAAGAGCGCACGTCTGGGTCCTTCTGCATTCCTGTCGTTCCTCGCCCTCGTCAGTATTAGCCTCGGTGTACTGAACCTGCTACCAATTCCGGTATTGGACGGGGGTCATCTGTTATATTATTTGGTTGAAGCTGTGACCGGTAAAGTTGTCTCCGATCGCTGGCAACTCGTTTTTCAGAGGGCGGGTCTCGCCTGCATCGTCGCTTTGTCGGCGATTGCACTGTTCAACGATCTCGCTCGTTTAATCCACTTTTAAAGTGTCCGGCGGCGCTCACAATAGCGACCGTCCGACCTGATGCAGCTATACACACTGGGGAAGCACGTTGTTTAAACCTCATCGCTTTGTTCCGAAGACGGTTATAACCGCGGCATTCGCCGCGCATGGGCTGGTTGCTCACGCAACCACGCCCTTCGTGGTGCAAGACATCCGGATCGAGGGATTGCAACGCGTCGAACCCGGTACGGTGTTCGCCTACCTGCCCATCAAGCAGGGCGACACGTTCAACGACGACAAGGCATCCGAAGCGATTCGCGCGCTGTACGCAACGGGTTTCTTCAACGACGTCAAGATCGCGACCGAAGGCAATGTAGTGATCGTGCAGGTGCTGGAGCGTCCGGCCATCGGCACGATCGACTTCGCGGGCATTCACGAATTCGACAAGGAAAACCTGACCAAGGCGCTGCGCGCGGTCGGTTTGTCGCAAGGCCGTTACTACGACAAGGCGCTCGTCGATAAGGCGGAACAGGAACTGAAGCGCCAGTACCTGACGCGCGGCTACTATGCAGCCGAAGTCACGACCACCATCACGCCGATCGACCGCAATCGCGTCTCGGTGCTGTTCTCGGTGGCCGAAGGGCCGAGCGCCAAGATTCGCCAGATCAACTTTATCGGCAACAAGGCGTTCAGCACCGGCACGCTGCGCGACGAAATGCAGTTGTCCACGCCGAACTGGTTCTCGTGGTACACGAAGAATGACCTGTACGCGAAAGACAAGCTCACCGGCGACCTCGAAAATATCCGCTCGTACTACCTGAACCGCGGCTATCTCGAGTTCAACATCGAGTCGACCCAGGTGTCGATCACGCCGGACAAGAAGGACATGTATCTGACGGTCACGCTGCATGAAGGCGAGCCGTACACGATCTCGAGCATCAAGCTGGCCGGCAATCTGCTCGACCGCGAGCCGGAGCTTGCCAAGCTCATCAAGATCAAACCGGGCGACCGCTTCTCGGCCGAAAAGCTGCAATCCACGACCAAGGCAATCGTCGACAAGCTGGGCGAATACGGTTACGCGTTCGCGACCGTCAACGCGCAGCCGCAGATCGACCAGTCGAATCACAAGGTGGACCTGACGCTGCAAGTGGACCCGAGCCGCCGCGTCTACGTGCGCCGCATCAACGTGGTGGGCAACACCCGTACGCGCGACGAAGTGGTGCGCCGCGAAATGCGCCAGCTCGAAAGCTCGTGGTTCGACTCGAACCGCCTCGCGTTGTCGAAAGACCGTATCAACCGTCTTGGCTACTTTACCGACGTCGACGTGACCACGATCCCCGTGGAAGGCACGCCCGACCAGGTGGACGTGGACGTGAAGGTCGCCGAAAAACCGACCGGCGCGATTACGCTGGGCGCGGGCTTCTCGTCGACGGACAAGGTGGTGCTGTCCGCAGGCGTCTCGCAAGACAACGTGTTCGGTTCGGGCACGAGCCTCGCGGTGAACGTCAACACCGCGAAGACGTATCGCACGTTGACCGTCACGCAGGTCGACCCGTACTTCACGGTGGACGGCATCAAGCGTATTACCGACGTCTACTACCGCACGTATCAGCCGCTGTATTACTCGACCGATTCGAGCTTCAAGATCGTCACGATGGGCGGCGACCTGAAGTTCGGCATTCCGTTCTCGGAAGTCGATACGGTGTACTTCGGCGCGGGTCTGGAGCAGAACAAGCTCGACGTCGACGCGAACACGCCGGCATCGTACAAGCAATACGTCGACGACTTCGGCCGCGTGTCGAACAACGTGCCGGTCACGGTGGGCTGGTCGCGCGACGCGCGTGACAGCGCGCTCGTGCCGAGCCGCGGCTACTTCGCGCAGGCGAACGCCGAATACGGCACGCCGATCGGCAGCACGCAGTATTACAAGGCCGACATCAACGCACAGTACTATTACTCGTTTGCGCGCGGCTTCGTGCTGGGCTTCAACTTCCAGGGCGGCTACGGCAAGGGCACGGGCGGCAAGCCATACCCGATTTTCAAGAACTACTACGCGGGCGGTATCGGTTCGGTCCGTGGCTACGAGCCGAGCTCGCTCGGTCCGCGCGACAAGACGACGGGCGATCCGATCGGCGGCTCGAAGCTGCTCGTCGGCAACATCGAATTGACATTCCCGCTGCCGGGCACCGGCTATGATCGCACCTTGCGCGTGTTCACGTTCCTCGACGCCGGTAACGTCTGGGCGGACGCGAGCGCTGCGGCCAATTCGAACGGCGCGAACGGTCTGCGTTACGGCTACGGTGTCGGTCTCGCATGGATTTCGCCGATCGGGCCGCTCAAGCTGAGCCTGGGCTTCCCGCTCACGAAGCACACGGGCGACCAGTATCAGAAGTTCCAGTTCCAGATCGGGACGGCGTTCTGATCCGCGTTGCGGACGGCTCGCCAAACAACAGTATCGAGAGGATCACTTTGCTAACCGGTATGTTTTCGAAACGTGTGGCTTGCGCGCTGGCGCTGGCAATGACGCTGGGCGTCGGAGTGGCGCACGCTCAGGAAGCCAGGATCGCCGCGGTGAATTCGGACCGGATTCTGCGGGAATCGGCGGCGGCGAAGGCGGCCCAGGTCAAGCTCGAGGCCGAGTTCGCCAAGCGCGACAAGGACCTCGCGGACATGGCGCAGAAGCTCAAGTCGATGTCCGATTCGCTCGACAAGAACGGCGCGTCGATGTCGTCCACGGACCGTGCGCAAAAGCAGCGCGATCTGTCGCAACTCGACACCGACTTCCAGCGCAAGCAACGCGAGTTTCGCGAAGACCTGAATCAGCGCCGCAATGAAGAACTGGCAGCGGTGCTGGATCGCGCGAACAAGGTGATCAAGCAGATCGCCGAGGCGCAGCACTATGACCTGATCGTGCAGGAAGCGGTGTATGTGAGCCCGCGCATCGACATTACGGATCAGGTGCTCAAGGCTCTCGCGGCTTCAGGCAACTGAAGGCGGTAGTAGAGCGCCGACAGCGCGCACTGACAGCGCGCACCGACAAGTTGTACTGATCAGCAGGAGACACGATAGGCATGGCTTTTACGCTCGAGGACATCGTCCAGCGGTTCGGCGGTGAAGTAGTGGGAGACGGTTCGCAGCGCGTCGGCAGTCTGGCGCCGCTCGACCAGGCAGGCCCGGACCAGCTGGCGTTCCTCGCCAACCCGAAGTACCTGTCGCAAGTCGAAACAACCCGCGCGGGCGCGGTGCTGATCAATGCGGACGACCTCGCGAAGCTCGCATCGGGCAGCGGGCGTAATTTCATCGTCACACCGAACCCGTACGCTTACTTCGCGCGCGTCGCGCAAACCTTCATCGACCTCGCCACGCCGAAGGTCGCGCCCGGCATTCATCCGAGCGCGACGATCGATCCGTCCGCGCAGATCGCCGCAAGCGCGGTGATCGGACCGCATGTCACGGTGGAAGCGGGCGCGGTCATCGGCGAGAATGTGCGGCTCGACGCGAACGTGGCCATCGGCCGCGGCACGCGCATCGGCGCTGGCTCGCATCTCTATCCGAATGTCACCGTGTATCACGGCTGCAAGCTTGCGGAGCGCGTGATCGTGCACGCGGGCGCGGTCATCGGTTCGGACGGCTTCGGCTTCGCGCCGGATTTCGTCGGCGAAGGCGACGCGCGCACCGGTAGCTGGGTGAAGATTCCGCAAGTGGGCGGCGTGTCGATCGCGGCGGACGTCGAAATCGGTGCGAACACCACGATCGACCGCGGCGCGATGGCCGATACGATCATCGAGGAATGCGTGAAAATCGACAACCTCGTGCAGATCGGGCACAACTGCAAAGTCGGCGCATACACGGTCATTGCCGGTTGCGCGGGCATTGCGGGCAGCACGACCATCGGCCGTCACTGCATGATCGGCGGCGCGGTCGGCATTGCCGGGCATGTGACGCTGGCCGATCACGTGATCGTGACCGCGAAGTCCGGCGTGTCCAAGTCGCTGCTCAAGCCCGGCATGTACACCAGCGCGTTCCCGGCCGTGAATCACGCCGACTGGAACAAGAGCGCGGCCTTGCTGCGCAATATCGACAAGCTTCGCGACCGCATCAAGGCACTGGAAAACGCCGCAGCGGATCAGCAGGACAGCAAGCCGGCGAGCGCGGCATCCGGCGCGGCAGGTCATGCACGGAGTGAGAAAAGCTAGTTTTCCGGACGGCCCGCCGACTCCGCGTAAAATGGCGGGCGAATATCAGGAAGCGAAGAGGGTTGCCGTGACCCGCGGTGGCATGGCAACCGGTTCACGGCGAGCGCCGGCAGCATGCGCTCATCACGCGCTAACAACGCGTTGACAACCCACCTGCACCAGCATCCGCAGTCATCATCGCGCAGTCAATGCGTGAGCAGAAACACCATGAGCACCGAAAAAATCAATCTCGACATCCATAAGATTCTCACGCTGCTGCCCCATCGTTACCCGATCCTGCTGGTCGACCGGGTGCTCGAACTCGAGCCGCACAAGAGCATCAAAGCGTTGAAGAACGTGTCGATCAACGAGCCGTATTTCCAGGGGCATTTCCCGACGCGTCCGGTCATGCCTGGCGTACTGATCCTCGAAGCGCTTGCGCAAACGGCGGCGCTGCTGACGTTCTCGGAAGAGCCGAGCGATCCGTCGAACACGCTGTATCTGTTTGTCGGTATCGACAACGCGCGCTTCAAGCGTGTCGTCGAGCCGGGCGATCAGCTCATCCTCAACTGCACGTTCGAACGGCATATGCGCGGCATCTGGAAGTTCAAGGCGCGAGCCGAGGTGGACGGCGTGGTGGCGGCTGAAGCCGACCTGATGTGCGCGGTGCGTCACACGGACAAGGACGCCTGAATCAAGGGCACCTGACTCGAGCTTCGGCCAGCCGGCGCCTCATGCAGCGCAGCCGGCTCGCCGCAGCCCATCCAGACAACGCAACAGAATCAGAAGCGAGGACGCATGAGCAGGATTCATCCCACTGCGATCGTCGAACCGGGCGCACAACTCGACGAATCCGTTGAAGTCGGACCGTATGCCGTGATCGGCGCGCATGTCACGATCGGCGCGCGGACCACGGTCGGCTCGCACAGTGTGATCGAAGGTCACACCACGATCGGCGAAGACAACCGCATCGGCCACTACGCATCGGTCGGCGGCCGTCCGCAGGACATGAAGTACAAAGACGAGCCGACGCGGCTCGAGATCGGCAACCGCAACACGATCCGCGAGTTCACCACGATCCACACCGGCACGGTGCAGGACGCAGGCGTGACCACGCTCGGCGACGACAACTGGATCATGGCGTACGTGCACATCGGCCATGACTGCCATGTCGGCAACAACGTCATTCTGTCGAGCA
The DNA here is from genome assembly GCF_040543975.1 of Paraburkholderia sp. OAS925. Lineage (NCBI taxonomy): Bacteria > Pseudomonadati > Pseudomonadota > Betaproteobacteria > Burkholderiales > Burkholderiaceae > Paraburkholderia > Paraburkholderia sp. OAS925. Next base: position 2,808,495 of record NZ_JBEUNO010000001.1, on the reverse strand, counting down.
ACGCGCAGATGGCCGGCCATGTGACGATCGGCGACCACGCGATTGTCGGCGGCATGTCGGGCGTGCATCAGTTCGTGCGCATCGGCGCGCATTCCATGCTGGGCGGCGCATCGGCGCTCGTGCAGGACATTCCGCCGTTCGTGATCGCGGCCGGCAACAAGGCGGAGCCGCACGGCATCAACGTCGAAGGTCTGCGCCGCCGCGGGTTCTCGCCGGACGCCATTTCGGCGCTGCGCTCGGCGTACCGTCTGTTGTACAAGAACAGCCTGTCGCTCGAGGAAGCCAAGGCGCAACTGCGTGAGCTTGCATCCGCCGGCGGCGACGGCGACGGCCCGGTTGGGACGCTGCTCGCATTCGTCGAAGCGTCGCAGCGCGGCATCATCCGCTAAGCGATGGCATTGCAACCCAGTCCGCTGCGCATCGCGATGGTGGCCGGCGAGCCGTCCGGCGACCTGCTGGCGTCGTCGCTGCTGGACGGCCTTGCGAGCCGCCTGCCTGCCGCCACGCATTATTACGGGATCGGCGGTCCGCGCATGGTCGCCACCGGTTTCGACGCCCATTGGCCGATGGAGAAGCTGTCCGTGCGCGGCTATGTCGAAGCGTTGCGGCATATCCCCGAGATTCTGCGCATCCGCACCGACCTGAAGCGCCAACTGCTGGCCGAGCCGCCCTCGGTGTTCGTCGGCGTCGATGCACCCGATTTCAACTTCGGGCTCGAGCATCCGCTGCGCGAGGCCGGCATCCCGACCGTTCACTTCGTGTGCCCGTCCATCTGGGCGTGGCGCGGCGGGCGCATCAAGAAGATCGCCAAGGCGGTCGACCATATGCTGTGCGTGTTCCCGTTCGAAACGGCGCTGCTCGAAAAGGCGGGCGTCGCGGCATCGTACGTGGGTCATCCTCTCGCCGACGAAATTCCGCTTGAGCCGGACACGCTCGGCGCGCGCCGCACGCTCGGTCTGGCGGAAAGCGGTCCGGTCATCGCGGGTGCTGCCGGGCAGCCGCCGCTCGGAGATCGATCTGATCGGGCCGACGTTTTTCGCCGCGATGGAAATGATGCAGCACCAGGAGCCCGGTCTGCGCTTCGTGATGCCCGCGGCGACGCCGGCGTTGCGCGAGATGCTGCGCCCGCTGGTCGATTCGCACCCCGGCCTCGCGCTGACCATTACGGACGGCCAGTCGCAACTCGCGATGACCGCCGCCGACGCGATCCTCGTGAAAAGCGGCACGGTCACGCTCGAGGCCGCGCTTCTGAAAAAGCCGATGGTCATCTCGTACAAGGTGCCCTGGCTGACGGGCCAGATCATGCGCCGGCAGGGTTATCTGCCGTACGTCGGCTTGCCGAACATTCTGGCGGGCCGCTTCGTGGTGCCGGAAATCCTGCAGCACTTCGCGACGCCGCAGGCGCTCGCCGAAGCCACGCTGAAACAGTTGCGCGATGAAGCCAACCGGCGCACGCTGACGGAAATCTTCACGGAGATGCATCACGTGCTGAAGCAGAACACCGCGCAGCGTGCGGCGGAAGTGGTCGCGAGTGTCGTTGAGAAGCGCAGGGCGCGGCCGTGAGCGACGAACGCACCAAGCGCACTAACGAGCACGCCGCTGCGCACGCCGCTGCCCGCTCGCCACGCCGCAAGACCGCGGCCGTCGCCAGCGCGGCGACTCGGCAGGTCGGCCTGAACTTCGAGACGGCGGAGGACATCGTCTGCGGCGTCGACGAAGCCGGGCGCGGGCCGCTGGCCGGGCCGGTCGTCGCTGCTGCTGTGATTTTCGATCCGTCGAAGCCGATGATTCGCGGCCTCGACGATTCGAAGGTGCTTACCGCGAAAAAGCGCGACGAACTGTACGAGAAGATCGTCGACCGTGCGCTCGCTTACTGCATCGCCTCGGCAACGGTCGAGGAAATCGATACGCTGAACATTCTGCACGCCACCATGCTGGCCATGAAGCGCGCGGTAGAAGGGCTGTCCGTCACGCCGACGCTCGTGAAGGTGGACGGCAACCGCTGCCCCACGCTGAGCGTTCGCAGCGAAGCGGTGATCGGCGGCGACGCACTGGTCAAAAGCATTTCCGCGGCGTCGATTCTTGCGAAGGTGACGCGCGACCGGATGCTGCTCGAATTGCACCAGACTTATCCCGTGTACGGCTTTAACGCGCATGCCGGCTACGGCACGCCGCAGCATCTGGCGGCCTTGCGTGAACATGGGCCGTGCGAGCATCACCGGCGCTCGTTCGCACCCGTGCGCGAAGCGCATCTGCGATTTGGCACCGGCGTGCCGCTGCCGGCGGGCGAGATTATCGCCGTGCCGGAAATGCTCGCGGACGGCGTGCTGGACGATGCGCTGCTCGACAGCGACGCGTTCGGCGAACGCAGCGGCGCGTGAGCATAAGACGCCACAGCTAACGTGGCACAATCGCCCGTCAATGCTGCCGTCGCCGTAACCAGCACCTAGCCGCACCGCCTGCGATCAGCAACGCGCTCATCCTTCTCCTCATTTCTCATCGTCTTCGCTGCCTGTGAAAGCCATCACCTCGCGGGAGAATCCGCTCTATAAACGCCTGAAGGCGCTTGCCGGATCGACGCATCAACAGCGTCGCAGCGGTCATGCGCTGCTGGAAGGTTTTCATCTCGCGAGCGCGTATCTCGACGTCGCGGGGCAGCCGGAAATGTGCATCGTCACCGAGGGCGCGCTTCGTCACGACGAAGCTCAGGCGATCGTTTCGCGTATCGACGAGCAACGCATCGTCACGCTGCCAGACGCGCTGTTCGGACAACTGTCGAATGTCGTGCACGGCGTCGGCATGCTGCTGCTCGTGGAAAAGCTCGATACGCCGCTGCCCGACACGGTCGCGCAAACCTGCATCGTGCTCGACGGCGTGCAGGACGCAGGCAACGTCGGCTCCATCTTGCGCAGTGCGGCCGCGGCCGGCATTCAGCAGGTGTTCTGCGCGCCGGGCACGGCATACGCTTGGTCGTCGAAAGTATTGCGCTCGGGCATGGGCGCGCACTTCCTGCTGCAGATTCACGAAGACGTCGAAGCGCAGACGTTGATCGAGCGCCTCGCGGTGCCGGTTGTCATCACGGATTCGCACGGCGCCGAAGCGATCTACGATTGCGATCTGAGCGCGGAACTGGCGTGGGTATTCGGCAATGAAGGCGCCGGCGTGTCGCAAGCATGGCGCGACGCGGTCACGTTGCGCGTGACGATTCCGCAGCCGGGCGGCATGGAATCGCTGAACGTCGCGGCGGCCGCGGCTGTCTGCGTGTTCGAGCAATGCAGACAGCAGCGCGCGAGCCGCGCATAAACGAGCGAAGGCTCGCTCAATACGACGGCCGATCCAGCTTGATTTCCTGCAGGATCGTGGTCGCGATCTCTTCGATCGACTTGTGCGTCGACGACAGCCACTTGATCCCTTCGCGACGCATCATCGCCTCGGCTTCGTTGATCTCGTAACGGCAATTTTCCGGCGCAGCGTATTTGCTGCCAGGCCGGCGCTCGTTGCGAATCTCCGAAAGCCGTTGCGGATCGATCGACAAGCCAAACATCTTCTGCCGATGCGCCAATAGCGGCGTAGGCAGCTTGCCGCGCTCGAAATCTTCCGGAATCAGCGGATAGTTCGCTGCTTTCACGCCGTACTGCATCGCGAGGTAGAGGCTCGTCGGCGTCTTGCCGCTGCGCGATACGCCGACGAGGATCACGTCTGCGTCGGCGAGATTGCGGTTCGACTGGCCGTCGTCGTGCGCGAGCGAGAAGTTGATCGCCTCGATGCGGTTCTTGTACTCCTCGGTGTCCGCGTTCTGGTGGCCGCGCCCCATCGCGTGGCTCGACTTCAGCTCCAGTTCCTGTTCGAGCGGCTCGACGAAGGTCTGGAACATGTCGAGCACGAGCGCGTTCGAGCCTTTGACGATCTGATTCGATGCGCTGTCCACGAGCGTGGTGAAGACGATCGGACGGCGACCGTCCTGCTGGACCGCTTCATTGATTTTTTCGAGCGTGGCGTAGGCCTTTTCTGTCGAGTCGACAAAAGGCACGCGGACCAGGCGAAATTTCTGGTCGAACTGGGAGAGGATCGAATGCGCGAAGGTTTCGGCAGTGATCCCGGTACCGTCGGAGACGATGAATACGGTGGGCGGCATCAGTGGGGCAGGGAACGTGAGCGGCAAAAAGCGCTCGAATGGAACATTGCTGGAGCGACTTCGCTGCGCGGTGGCTGACCACTCATGCAGCGGCGTCGAAACAGCGCGCCGTGGGCACCGCTACTACGCCAGGACTGGCCTGGAGGCTCTCTTCATGCATTGGAAGAGCCCTGCGGGCAGCCTGGCGCGATTCGAGGCGCAATTCTCGTCCGACAGTCACATTTCGAGAGTCGGCACGGTAGAATAGCGGCAACCTGTTGGATAAGCAATTGCAGGCGATTGGCGTCTAACTCGCTGCGAACGGTCGTTCAACGCGATGTTATCTGGTGCTAAAGCGGGCGGATCGCGATTGATCGGGCGCTAAATGCGTCGATTCGCCTTCTTCGTGTGGAACGGGAGCGCAAGCCCGAACCCGCGCGGCGCCACAAGCGATTGCTTCTCCAACAGGTTGTGCAAGACGCGAGCTCACGCTTCCAATGAGCGTCTCGCGTTCGAGCCCACTTGCACAGCCGTGAATTTCTTTCACACTTAGGGGCTTGTATGACTAACGCAGTTACCGTCGCAAAGGATAAGGCGTATGTAGTTCCGTTCGAGCAGTTGCGGATGACCGATGTGGAGATTGTCGGCGGCAAGAACGCGTCGCTAGGCGAGATGATCAGTCAGCTTGCCGAAGCCGGCGTGCGCGTGCCGACCGGTTTCGCCACGACGGCACTGGCTTTCCGTGACTTCCTGCATCACAACAACCTGACGGAACGCATCGCCCAACGTCTCGAGACGCTCGACGTCGACGACGTGAAGGCGCTTGCCGAAGCGGGCAAGGAGATCCGTCAATGGATCGTCGACGCTCCCATGCAGCCGCAACTCGAAGCCGACATTCGCGCGGGCTTCGACACGCTTCAAAACAGCTCGCCTGAAGAGCTGTCGTTTGCCGTGCGTTCGTCGGCAACGGCGGAAGACTTGCCGGACGCATCGTTCGCGGGTCAGCAGGAAAGCTACCTCAACGTGGTCGGTATCGAAGACGTGCTCGATCGCATGAAGCACGTGTTCGCGTCGCTCTACAACGACCGCGCTATTTCCTATCGCGTTCACAAGGGCTTCACGCATGCTGAAGTCGCGTTGTCGGCGGGCGTGCAGCGCATGGTGCGCTCGGACGTCGGCGCGGCCGGCGTGATGTTCACGCTCGACACGGAATCGGGCTTCAAGGACGCGGTGTTCATCACGTCGAGCTACGGTCTCGGCGAAACGGTCGTGCAAGGCGCGGTGAATCCGGACGAGTTCTACGTCTACAAGACCACGCTCGCGCAAGGCAAGTATCCGATCATCCGCCGCTCGATTGGCTCGAAGCTCATCAAGATGGAGTTCACGAAGGCCGGTGAAGAAGGCCGCGTGAAGACCGTCGACGTGACGCACGAGCAGCGCAACCGCTTCTCGATCACCGACGAAGACGTGATCGAACTCGCGAAATACGCGGTCATCATCGAAAAGCACTACCAGCGTCCGATGGACATCGAGTGGGGCAAGGACGGCCGCGACGGCAAGATCTTTATCTTGCAGGCGCGTCCGGAAACGGTGAAGAGCCAGGCGACGGGCAAGGCCGAGCAGCGCTTCAAGCTGAAGGGTCAATCGAACGTGCTGGCTACCGGCCGCGCGATCGGCCAGAAGATCGGCGCGGGCCCGGTGCGCGTGATTCACGATCCGTCGGAAATGGACCGTGTGCAGCCGGGCGACGTGCTGGTCGCCGACATGACCGACCCGAACTGGGAGCCGGTCATGAAGCGCGCGTCCGCAATCGTCACCAATCGTGGCGGCCGCACGTGCCACGCGGCAATCATCGCGCGTGAGCTGGGCGTGCCGGCCGTGGTCGGCTGCGGCGACGCGACCGACGTGCTGAAGGATGGCGCGCTCGTCACGGTTTCGTGCGCGGAAGGCGACGAAGGCAAGATCTACGACGGCCTGCTCGAAACGGAAATCACCGAAGTGCAGCGCGGCGAACTGCCGCCCATTCCGGTGAAGATCATGATGAACGTCGGCAACCCGCAACTGGCTTTCGACTTCTCGCAACTGCCGAACGCGGGCGTCGGTCTCGCGCGTCTCGAGTTCATCATCAACAACAACATCGGCGTTCATCCGAAGGCGATTCTCGAGTACCCGAACATCGACCAGGACCTGAAGAAGGCCGTGGAAAGCGTCGCTCGCGGTCACGCATCGCCGCGCGCGTTCTACGTCGACAAGCTGACTGAAGGTATCGCGACGATCGCCGCGGCCTTCTATCCGAAGCCTGTGATCGTGCGTCTGTCGGACTTCAAGTCGAACGAGTACAAGAAGCTGATCGGCGGTTCGCGCTACGAGCCGGACGAAGAGAATCCGATGCTGGGCTTCCGCGGCGCGTCGCGCTACATCGCCGAAGACTTCGCCGAAGCGTTCCAGATGGAATGCGTCGCGCTGAAGAAGGTGCGCGAAGAGATGGGCCTCGACAACGTCGAGATCATGGTGCCGTTCGTGCGTACGCTGAAGCAGGCTGAGCGCGTGGTCGGCTTGCTGGAGAAGTTTGGCCTGAAGCGCGGCGAGAAAGGCCTGCGTCTCATCATGATGTGCGAAGTGCCGTCGAACGCGATTCTCGCCGAAGAGTTCCTGCAATTCTTCGACGGCTTCTCGATCGGTTCGAACGACCTGACGCAGCTCACGCTCGGCCTCGACCGCGACTCCGGCATGGAACTGCTGGCGGTCGATTTCGACGAACGCGATCCGGCGGTCAAGTTCATGTTGAAGCGCGCAATTGAAACGTGTCTGCGTCTGGACAAGTACGTCGGCATCTGCGGTCAGGGTCCGTCGGATCATCCGGACTTCGCGCAATGGCTGACGGATGAAGGCATCAAGTCGATCTCGCTGAACCCTGACACGATCATCGAGACGTGGCAGCAACTGGCGAAATCGTCGACGAAGTAAGCGTGCGGCGTGCCGCGTCCTAAGCGGCACGCATAACGAAAAGTGCGGCATATCAACGGCGCGTCAAACGCGCGTCAGCGGCGCAGTGAAGCGCGTCCTGAATGCCGGTAATTTGTCCGCGCTTCGTGCTATAAACACCCCGGTAGATCCGGGGTGTTTTGCTTTGTGGAGGTCGACGTGGCGCCAGGGGGATTGTTCTGGTGGGTCGGGGCGGGCGTGCTGGTCGTGCTGGAATTGCTCAGCGGCACGTTCTATCTGCTGATGATCGCGCTCGGTTGCGTCGCGGCGGCTATCGCGCATATTGCGGGCGCCGCCGCCGACGTGCAGTTCGCCGTTGCCGCGGTCGTCGCGCTGGCGGCCGTGTTTGTGCTCAAGCGTTCGCGCTTTGGCCGCAGGACGCGCAAGGAAGCGTCCGCGAATCCGGACGTCAATCTCGACATTGGGCAGACGCTCAGCGTGCCCGCGTGGCACGAGCGTCGCGCGCGGGTCAGCTATCGCGGCGCGCAATGGGACGCCGAACTGGCGCCCGGCGAGCCCGAAGATGCTCAAACCTACGAAATCATCGAACTGCACGGCAGTTGTCTTGTGGTCGCGGCGAAGCGGCCCGCGACGCATCACGCTAATACGCGGTAAGCGTCGGACATTCGCTGACTTGTTTGACCCAAACCAGTCAACCGAACTAGTTAACCGAACTAACTAATCAAACCAACTAAAGATTGGAGGGCGTAAATGGATTCCACCATTATCGGGGCAGTGCTGCTCGTCATTGTGATCGTGCTGGCGGCGCAGACCATCAAGATCGTGCCGCAGCAGCACGCGTGGGTGCTGGAGCGGCTCGGCCGCTATCACCGCACGCTCACGCCGGGCCTGAGCTTCGCGTTTCCTTTCGTCGACCGGATCGCGTACAAGCACATTCTCAAGGAAATTCCGCTCGAAGTGCCGAGCCAGGTCTGCATCACGCGCGACAACACGCAGTTGCAGGTGGACGGCGTGCTGTATTTCCAGGTGACCGATCCGATGAAGGCGTCGTATGGATCGAGCAACTTTGTGTTCGCGATCACGCAGTTGTCGCAGACCACGCTGCGCTCGGTGATCGGCAAGCTCGAACTCGACAAGACTTTCGAGGAGCGCGACTTCATCAATCACAGCATCGTCTCGTCACTCGATGAAGCAGCGGCGAACTGGGGCGTCAAAGTCCTACGCTACGAGATCAAGGATCTGACGCCGCCGAAGGAAATCCTTCACGCGATGCAGGCGCAAATTACGGCCGAGCGCGAAAAGCGCGCGTTGATTGCGGCTTCGGAAGGGCGCAAGCAGGAGCAGATCAACATCGCGTCCGGCGGGCGCGAGGCGGCAATCCAGAAATCGGAAGGCGAGCGCCAGGCGGCGATCAACCAGGCGCAAGGGCAGGCCGCGGCGATTCTTGCGGTTGCCGAGGCCAATTCGCAAGCCATCCAGAAGATTGCTGCTGCGATTCAGTCGCATGGCGGCATGGAGGCGGTGAACCTGAAGGTCGCCGAGCAATACGTGAACGCGTTCGGCAATCTGGCGAAGCAGGGCACCACGCTGATCGTGCCCGGCAATCTCGCGGATATGAGTTCGATGATCGCATCGGCGCTGACCATCGTGAACAAGGGCAAGAGCGGGGTGGCGGAGGCGCGCTGAGCGCGCGTTGGTTTTTGCGTTGGGCGCCGTTGCGCCATTGCTGTAAAAAAATGGCCCGCAGCAAGCGGGCCATTTTTATCGTGCTCGGTAAACGCTGCTCTGGCAGCGTCGCGGCAAACGCCCGCCCACGACTCAGGTCGGCGAGCGCATCAAACGCGCCTTTTCGCGCTCCCAATCGCGCTTTTTCTCGGTTTCGCGCTTGTCGTGCATCTTCTTGCCCTTGGCGAGGCCGATCTCGCATTTGACGCGGCCGCCCTTGTAGTGAAAATTCAGCGGCACGAGCGTGTAGCCGCGCTGTTCCACCTTGCCGATCAGCTTGCTGATTTCTTCGCTGTGCAAAAGGAGCTTGCGCGTGCGAACAGGGTCGGGGTTGATGTGGGTCGAGGCTTCGGGCAGCGGGCTGATGTGCGTGCCGATCAGGAACAGCTCGCCGTTCTTGATCACGACGTAACCTTCCTTGATCTGGCCGCGCCCGGCGCGCAGCGCCTTGACCTCCCATCCTTCGAGCACGAGCCCTGCTTCGTAACGTTCTTCGACCGAGTAGTCGTAGAACGCTTTTCTGTTGTCGATAATGCTCATGAATGGAAAGTGCCCAACTCGTTTAAAATCACGATTTTAGCAAAGCGGGGCAAGGAAAGCCCGCCGCGCCCGTCCACCCTTGCCACGTGCTGTTCAATTTATGGCAGATGTCCAGAAAACCGTGTTGATCCGCCATTCGGCGGAACAGATGTTCGACCTCGTCACCGACGTCGCCGATTACCCGAACTTCCTGCCCTGGTGCGGAGGCGTCGAGGTCCGTCATCGGGACGATACCAGCATGGAGGCGAAGATCGACATCAATTTCAAGGGCATCAAGCAGCACTTTGCGACGCGCAACAGCATGGAGCGGCCCACCCGCATCGACATGGAATTCGCCGACGGGCCGTTTCGCAAGTTCACCGGCTTCTGGCGCTTCACGCCGCTGCGCGCGGACGCCTGCAAGATCGAGTTCGCGCTGCACTACGAGTTCACCAACATCATCCTCGAAAAGATCATCGGGCCGGTGTTCAATCACATCGCCAATACATTCGTCGAATCTTTCGTGAAGCGCGCGGACCAGCGCTACGGCAAGGCATGAGCGGGCGTCTGTCCGTCCAGGTCTGTTATGCGCTCGCGAACGAACAGGCGCTCGTCGACGTGCAATTGCCGGCGGGCGCCACGCTCGCACAGGCTATCGAGGCAAGCGGCATTCTTCAGCGTTTTCCTCAGATCGATCTAGCGACGCAAAAGGTCGGCGTATTCGGCAAGCTCAAGCCGCTCGACACCGTGCTCGCCGATCACGACCGCGTCGAGATCTACCGGCCGCTGCTCGTGGACCCGAAGGTGTCACGCCAGCGTCGCGTCGAGAAGACCCGCAAGGCCGGCTCGATCGAAGGGCGTCGCTGGCAGAACAAGGATTCGCGTTAAACGCGTACGTTGCGCGGTGCGCGCCCTGCAATGCGGGGCGGCCCGTGGACCATGCGTGCTAGGGCGCCGAACCCTGAGCCTTTTCTTCGACCGGCGCAGTGCCGCCGGAATCGTCGTCCGCATGCTGACGCACCGACCAGCACACGCCCGCCACCAGCAACAGAATCGCGGCGAGTTCGAGCGGCCGCGGCAGGCGCTCGTCGTAAATGAACGCGTAGAGCAGCGCGAACAGCGTTTCAAACACGATCATCTGACCGGAAAGCGTCAACGGCAGCCGCTTCGACGCCGCATTCCACAGCCCGTTGCCAAGCCACGACGCGCCGATCGCGAGAACCAGATTGAGCGCCCAGAAGCTGTGCCAGCGGCTTTGCGCGAGTTCGCCCTGCGGGCCGCCCGGCGGCAGCGCGGCGATCGCGAGCCACAGCGCGGCGCCGAGCGCGCCTGTCACGACGCCCCACAGCACGGACCACTCGTTGCCGCTGAAATGCGTGTGCCGTTGCAGGTAGCGGGTGTTCTCGACCGCGAACCACGTCCAGCAGCCGAGCGCGCCGACTGCGCAGGCAAGGCCCAGCAGCTTCGTCAGGACGCCGGCGGGCGTGCCGTCGGCGGCCGTAAAGACGTCGATATTGATGCAGACGATGCCCGCCATCACGGCCGCAAGCGGCCACGCGAGGCGCGCGAGCGGCACCGCGCCGCGGTCGCCGCGGCCCATCAGCGTGACCGTCACCGGCAATACGCCGACGATCAGCGACGCCGGCGCGATGCCGACGAGGTGCACCGCCGCCGTCAGCAGCAGGTAGTACAGGAGATTGCCGCCCAGCGCGAGCTTGACGAGCGCGACGAGGTCCTCGCGAGTCAGGCGCTTGAGCAGCGAACGCGCCGTGGGCAACGCCGCTGCGAGCGCGACGACGCCGTACATCGTGTAGCGGCCGGCCGACAGCAACAGCGGCGAAAAATCCGGCAGCACGCGCGGGACCAGAAACACCATGCCCCATAGGGCTCCGGCCATGACTCCATAGGCGACACCGCGCTGCATCGACTGCTCCTGCGAAAAAACTGGAATGGTCGCAAGCGTAGCCGGCCGGCGCGAGGGGCGTCTTGTTTGATTCTGCATTCGGGCCCGAGCAAACGAAACGCGATCGAACCCGAGGCGAACGGCGAAGCGAAATCAAGGGTGTAAAAGCCACGAAAAAATGCGCCCGAAATTCGCTAAGCTGCTGTTCGCGCAGTGAAAAGCGGGGAGGTATCGCGTATAATTCGCTTTTGCGCCTATAGGATTTGCCATGCGTCTGATCCAAACAGCACTCACGTTCGATGACGTGCTCCTCGTCCCGGCCTTCTCCGATGTTCTGCCGCGCGACACCAGCCTCAAGACCCGGCTGACCCGCAACATCTCCCTGAATATGCCGCTCGTGTCCGCCGCCATGGACACCGTCACCGAAGCCCGTCTCGCCATTGCGATGGCGCAAATGGGCGGCGTCGGCATCATCCACAAGAACCTCACGGCTGCCGAACAGGCGCGTGAAGTGGCCAAGGTCAAGCGGTTCGAGTCAGGCGTGGTGCGCGATCCGATCACGGTGCCGCCGCAAATGAAGGTGCGCGACGTCATCGCGCTGTCGCAGCAGCATGGCATTTCCGGCTTTCCGGTGGTGGAAGGCTCGCAGCTGATCGGTATCGTGACCAACCGCGACCTGCGTTTCGAGGAGCGTCTGGACGAGCCGGTGCGCAGCATCATGACGCCGCGCGAGCGCCTCGTGACCGTCAAGGAAGGCACGTCGCTCGCCGAGGCCAAGGCGCTGATGCACAGCCACCGCCTTGAGCGCGTGCTGGTCATCAACGACGCATTCGAGCTGCGCGGCCTGATGACGGTGAAAGACATCACCAAGCAGACCGAACACCCGGACGCCTGTAAGGACGAGCACGGCAAGCTGCGCGCGGGCGCGGCCGTCGGCGTCGGCGCGGACAACGAAGAGCGTGTCGAACTGCTGGTGCAGGCGGGCGTGGACGTGATCGTCGTCGACACCGCGCATGGCCACAGCAAGGGCGTGCTCGAGCGCGTGCGCTGGGTCAAGCAGAACTTCCCGCACGTCGAGGTGATCGGCGGCAACATCGCCACCGCGGCGGCAGCCAAAGCGCTCGTCGAATACGGCGCGGACGGCGTGAAGGTCGGCATCGGCCCGGGCTCGATTTGCACGACGCGAATCGTCGCCGGTGTCGGCGTGCCGCAGGTCACGGCAATCGCGAACGTGTCGGAAGCGCTCAAGGGCACGGGCGTGCCGGTCATCGCAGACGGCGGCGTGCGTTTCTCGGGCGACGTCAGCAAGGCGCTGGCAGCGGGCGCGAACGCCGTGATGATGGGCAGCATGTTCGCCGGCACCGAAGAAGCGCCGGGCGACGTGTTCCTCTATCAAGGCCGTCAGTACAAGTCGTACCGCGGCATGGGCTCGGTCGGCGCAATGAAGGACGGCGCGGCGGACCGCTACTTCCAGGACAACTCGGCGAATATCGACAAGCTGGTGCCGGAAGGCATCGAAGGCCGCGTCGCTTATAAGGGTTCCGTGAACGCGATCCTGTTCCAGCTGATCGGCGGCGTGCGCGCGAGCATGGGCTACTGCGGCTGCCGCACGATTGCCGAGATGAACGAGAAGGCCGAGTTCGTGCAGATCACGGGCGCGGGTTTGCGCGAGTCGCACGTGCACGATGTTCAGATCACCAAGGAAGCGCCCAACTACCACGTGGACTAAACGCCAATGAAGCCATTGCTGCGCGCTGTACTGATTGTCGATGCGCTGTTGCTGCTCGCGTTCGGCTTGCTGTTCCTGCTGACGCCCTGGACGTCGTTGTACAACGCGCTGCTGTTGGTGCAGACGCAGCCGGCTCTGGCCGGCCAGGCGTTTGGCCTGGCGCTCATCGGGCTCGCCTGGCTGGCGTTGCATGCGTCGATCGACGGGGCGCTGACTTCGTCGGTGGCACGCGTGGTCGGCCATGTGAACTGGCTGACCGGCGTGCTCATGCTGGTGTGGCTGCTCGGGCTGCATACGCCGTCGCTGAGCGCGTTCGGGCAGATCGTCGCGGTGCTGACCGGTGTCGTGCTGCTGGTGCTCGGTCTTGGCGGCGTGCGTTTGTCGGGCGCGGTGCGGCGGCGCGAGAAGTTGCGCGTCGCTGAGGCTGTTGCCGCTGAGCGCGCCGAAAAGCAGGCCGCAAAAGACGCCGCGAAAAACGCGGCGAACCTCGAGGCAAATCGCCGTGAACCGGTTGTGCCGGCTACGGCGGGGTTTCCGGTGTATCACGCGGAGCCGGTGGTTGAGCCTGTTATCGGGCGTGGAGTTGATCCGGTTGCAAGGCCTGGCGTGGCGCCTGTGGTGCCCGCGGCGTCCGAAGCGTCGCCGGTCAACCCGACGACCTCCGCCCATTTGCATGCCACGACGGGCGAAGTGCTGAGCCCGTCGGAGCGAGCGGCACGCGCTGAAGCTGCTGCTGCCGCACGCGACGATGCCCGCAATGCCGCCGACGACGCCGCGAATGCGCCACGGCCTCCGTTCCATGGTTGACTGGCCGCGCGCGACTCGTTTGCCGAAGCAACCGGAATCCGCACGCGCGCCGCACCGCAGCCTGGTGACCCATGTTGTGGCTTCGGGCGCAACGAGCGAACGTCACGCGGGCATCAGCATTGCGTTCCGCTTTCCCGCCGTTGCGCTTCACCGTCGCAAGCCCCGGCCGTTTGTTCCCTCGTGGACCGCTTTGAATTCAACGCCGCGCCGTACGCGCGGCATTCCGTATCCGCTCACTTTTGACATCGTCCGCTGCCATGCATGACAAGATCCTGATCCTCGACTTCGGTTCGCAAGTCACCCAACTGATTGCACGTCGCGTTCGCGAAGCCAACGTGTATTCGGAAATCCATCCGTATGACGTCGATGCTTCGTTCATCCGCGACTTTGCGCCGAAGGGCGTGATCCTGTCGGGCGGACCGAGCTCGGTCACTGAAACCGACACGCCGCGCGTGCCGCAAGTGGTGTTCGAACTCGGCATGCCCGTGCTCGGCATCTGCTACGGCATGCAGGCCATGGCCGAGCAACTGGGCGGCCGGGTCGACATCGGCCATCTGCGTGAGTTCGGTTATGCCGAAGTGCGCGCGCGCAATCACACGAGCCTGCTCGAAGGCATCAGCGACTTCACGACGCCCGAAGGCCACGGCATGCTGAAGGTGTGGATGAGCCACGGCGACAAGGTGCTGGAGATGCCGCCGGGGTTCGCGCTGATGGCATCGACGGAATCGTGCCCGATCGCCGCGATGGCCGATGAGCAGCGTCATTTCTATGGTCTGCAATGGCACCCGGAAGTCACGCACACCGTGCAAGGCCGCGCGATGCTCGAGCGCTTCGTGCTGCAGATTTGCGGCGCGCGTCCCGACTGGGAGATGGGCCATTACATCGACGAGGCGGTCGCGAAAATTCGCGAGCAGGTCGGTAACGAGCACGTGATTCTGGGTCTGTCGGGCGGCGTGGATTCGTCGGTCGCGGCGGCGCTGTTGCATCGCGCGATCGGCGATCAACTGACGTGCGTGTTCGTCGATCATGGCCTGTTGCGCCTGAACGAAGCCGAGCAGGTCATGGCCACGTTCGCGGATCACCTGGGCGTGAAGGTGATTCACGTCGACGCGAGCGATGTGTTCCTGCGCAAGCTCGAAGGCGTGACCGATCCGGAAGCGAAGCGCAAGATCATCGGCGCGGAATTCGTCGAAGTGTTCCAGACGGAAGCCGGCAAGCTGACCGACGCAAAGTGGCTCGCGCAAGGCACGATCTATCCGGACGTGATCGAATCGGCGGGCAAGGGCAAGAAGGCGACGCAGACCATCAAGAGCCACCACAACGTGGGCGGCCTGCCGGAGACGCTGAACCTGAAGCTGCTCGAGCCGCTGCGCGAACTGTTCAAGGACGAAGTGCGCGAACTCGGCGTGAAGCTCGGTCTGCCGCCGGCGATGGTGTACCGCCATCCGTTCCCCGGTCCCGGTCTTGGCGTGCGGATTCTCGGCGAAGTGAAGCGCGAGTTTGCGGACCTGCTGCGTCGCGCGGACGCGATTTTCATCGAGACGCTGCGCACGTTCATCGACAAGGAAACCGGCAAGTCCTGGTACGATTTGACGAGCCAGGCGTTCGCGGTGTTTCTGCCGGTGAAGAGCGTCGGCGTGATGGGCGACGGCCGGACTTACGAGTATGTGGTCGCGCTGCGCGCGGTGCAGACGCTCGACTTCATGACCGCGCATTGGGCGCATCTGCCGCACGAGTTGCTGGGGCATGTGTCGAACCGCATTATTAATGAAGTGCGCGGGATTAACCGGGTGGTGTACGACATTTCGGGGAAGCCGCCGGCGACGATTGAGTGGGAGTAATTTAGGATCCTCTGCAGTGGTCTGCAGAGGTCCGTTGATTCCCTGATTTCCCACACAAAAACAAGGGTTTATCGACTATTTTGATCCGCTGCCGTCCGTCGGCAGCGCTGCGTCGCCGACGGCATGAGCGACGGTATAGCATCTTTCTCTGCAGACGATCCATTTTGATACCGTCACGGCGCATAACGGTATCAAACACGGTATCAGTTCTTGGAGGATTACATGCTGACGGACCTCGAATTGCGGGCGCTCAGACCGACCGGCAGGATATACAAGGTCGCTGACCAGCGTGGCCTGTACGTGGCGGTTACCTCGGCCGGAGCGGTGAGTTTTCGCTTCGACTATCGTCTGAATGGTCGCCGGGAGACCTTGGTCATTGGCCGCTACGATCCCGGGCTACCTGCGCGCGGCGCGCGCGCTGCCGACGAACTTTCCTTTGGCATGTCGATGCGTCTTGCAGAAGCAAGGCTGCTACTTGAGCATGCTCGGCGGGAAGTAGAGCAGGGCGTCAGTCCCTCCAGAAGCAAGGTTGAAAAGCGCGTAGAAGCGGCCGACGCGATGACGTTCGGGAAATGGGCCGAAAAATACTTCGTGGAAGCCAAGCTCGCGGAGTCGACCCGCGCGATGAGGAAGTCCGTCTACGACCGGAATCTTGCAGCGGAGTTCGGGCGGCTGAAGCTCGAAGAGATCACACCTTCAAGACTCCTGATGAGGTGTGAAAAGATCAAGGCGCGGGGTGCGGCTGCACCTGCCGTTCAGGCACGCGACATCGTCCTCCAGGTCTATCGTTTTGTGCAGGCAAGAGGGCTGAAGGTAGCCAATCCAGCGGAAGACATCCGGCCCTCCGCTATTGCTACCTTCAAACCGCGGGATCGCGCACTAACACCCGGGGAGATCCACGTGTTTTTCAAGGCCTTGGAGCGCACGCCCACGCTTCCTACGCTGCGTTTAGCGTCGCAGGAATGCAGAAAGCAGTCCGAAGGCACCGCCGAGGATGAACGGCACGCGCCAACCGCTCACCAGAAACGCTTCCGTGCTCAAGTGATGCAGCAACAGCGTTATGACGCCCGACGCAACAACAAACCCAAGCACGACGCCGGTTCCAAGGATGCCAAAAGCAAGCCCCAAGCGGCGTTCAGGGACATGCTCTGACACGAACACCATAGCCGTTGGCAGTTCCCCGCCCAACGCGGCACCTTGCAACAGGCGACATGCAAGCAAAGCAACTGGTGCGCAGACTCCCATCTGGCCGTACACAGGCAACACACCGATGGCAAGAGTGGGAGCGGCCATCAATAGTATGCTCACTGCGAACATCCTTTTCCGCCCGAGCTTGTCGCCCAAACTTGCTAGCCATATTCCTCCCAGCGGGCGTGTAAGGTATCCCGCCGCGAATATCGTCAACGTTTCGAGCTCGCGAAGCCACGCAGGACTTGCTGCCGGGAAAAACAATTGACTGGTGAAAGGGCTGAGAAAGATGAAGACAGTGAACTCGTAGTACTCAAGCAATCCTCCCATGGACGCCAATGCCAAGACCTTGCAATGTTCAGCGCTGATGAGGTCGATTTCGAAGCCGCGGTGTGGACCATACCGAAGTTCCGGACGAAAGCGCGCCGAGCCCACAACGTATATTTGTCCCGCCAGTCGATCGACATCATGGTGGCGTTGCATACCTGCGCAGCGGCCTCATGAGGACTGTCGAGACGTTCTCCAGTGCGAGCGCCCGTTGAAGCATCGACGCGTCGACTGAGACTTCAGTTAGGACATGCCTTGCGTCCAGTGATGACTCGCTTCGTCGTACTTCAGGGGTTGCGGGCAGTCGTCGACGTGCTGAGTGCGCGCAATCCGAACGAAAGATCAGAGTATGCAAAATGGATAATCGATTAGGGGTAGATCATTGCTTTGCTTCTATATCGAAGCTGTAATGAAAAAGTAATCAAAAAAATTCCGTAACTTACTAAAGTTTTCTCAGATAAGGCCGACATTCGTAATGCGGGTGCATGGGTCCACAGAACCCGCCCTACAAAAACCAAACGAGAGAGTCCGTCGGACGGGGTTGCATGAAAGGCCGGTATTGTCTACGACACCCGCTATTCGGGAGTCGACGCGCGATTGCGCGCGCTGCGCATTTTCTTATCTCAGTGTCTGCTGCTGTGCCGGCTACGGCCAGTGCGGCAGGCATCGTCGTCGATGGTGCAACTGCAACCACGGTTTCCACTGCCACAAATGGCCACCAAACCGTTAATATTGCCCCAGCATTTGCCGGCGTATCAAACAACACTTATACGAATTTCAGTGTCGATGCTGCCGGCGCTTCGCTGAATAACGTTGGCATTAATGCCCGGACCATCGTCAATCAGGTCACGAGTACTAATCCAAGCATTATCAGTGGCCGTATCGATGTACTCGGGTCGCGGGCCAATGTGATACTGGCCAATCCCAACGGCATCACGGTGAACGGCGGCTCGTTCGTGAACACCGGCCGGGTGGCGCTAACCACCGGTCACGTCAGTTTCAAGGACACCGTGCCGGTGGCCGGACTCCCCGAGCGCGACATTGTGCTGGACACAAGCACGGGGACGATCGTGGTTGGCCCACAGGGATTGACGGGCGCACTGATCGGTCTTGACCTGATCGCGAAGAACCTGCAGATCAACGGGCCGCTCGCCAATACTTTCACGTCACAAACCGCTGCGATACGCGCGGTAGCGGGCACGAGCAACGTTACGTTAAACACCGCTGTCTCGCCCACCGACAACGGCAACGACTGGCTCACGCTCAATTCCTCAGCGACGCCCGCCACCGCAAACTCCTTTGCTATCGACATCACGGCAGCCGGCAGCCTGACGAGCGGCCGCGTCCAACTGATCGTTACCGACAAAGGCCCGGGCGTACGCAGCGCTGGACCGATGAATGCGACGCTCGGCGACTTCACGCTGTCTTCTAACGGTTCGGTACAGTTTTCGAACACCACGCTTACCGCGCAGAACAATCTCGATCTGCAGGTTCAGGACGGCATTGCGCTGACCGACACGAAGCTCAAAACGAACAACGGTTCGGCCACACTCGCTGCGAGCGGCGCCGTGTCGCTGACGGGCAGCAGTCTGCTTGCCGCGACGGGCATCAATATCAGCGGTGCGGGGATCGCCCTGACGCAGGACGCCACGGCGCAGTCCGTGGTGGCCTCGACCAACAGCGGTGTAGTGCTGACGAGCACCGGAGACATCACGAACTTCGGCTCGCTTATCCAAGGCCAGCAGACCAACGCGCTCGACAGCGCATCGCTTGGCGCCGTGACACTGAAAGCGACGGGGAATGTCTGGAACCACTCGACTGCGGAAAGCAAGCTCGCGGTTCTATTCGGCGTGGCCGGTGACGTGTCGGTCACGGCCGGCGGCTCCGTGACCAACCAGAACGCCCGCATCCTGTCCAATAAGGCACTGACGATCACCGCTGGCGGCGACGTCAACAACATCGTAGATCATTCCGCGGGAACGAACGGCGGCGCGCCGGTCGGCTATTCAGATCGCAGCTGGCGGCTCATTTTTATCGAGCATCGCGAGAACGGCTTCGATGTGGATTATGGCGCAATCGCCGATCCCTCGAAGCTCTCCTACATCACTGCGGACGACGGCAAGCTGACGATCTCAGGCACGAACGTGGCAAATATCGGCGGCTCGATTCTCGCGAATGGCGGTTCCATCGCGATCACCGCGCGCAATCAGTTGTTGACGCAAGGCGTCTTTACTGGCCAGGCCTCGTATCGGCAGACGTGCTTTTTCTTCTGCAGTTCATCGTCGTCAAGCAGCGTTCAGACGTTCGGCGGCGTCATCGAAGCATCACAGGACATCACGCTCAAGGCAGGCACGCAGATCACGAACACGGGCGGTACTGTCCTCGCGCTCAACGTGCTGAAACTGGACGCACCAAAGACGCTCGCTCAGGCTGTGCTCGGCTACAGCGCGATCAACCGCAACCACGATCTGAAGGCCTGGTTCGGCAATTCCTGGTCGGCAATTTTCGCGGCAGACACAGGGGGCGTCTTCACCGGCGGCACTGGGCAGGTTGAACTGACTGGAGAGGCCGATATAGAGGGCGGCGCCTTTAACGCGCCTGGCGGCATCAAGGCCGCAGGCGGTGTGAACACCATCCGCGCGCCATACCGCGCACCGGTGACGGTCGGCAATCACAATCACATCGGGCTCGTATCATGGTTCGGGCTCTAGATCGCACCATGAAGCGCACCATCAGGCGGCTCATGGAGCGACCGACAGGGCAGGGGGCAAAGCGCCACGTGCACTGCCTCGCGCGCTGCGCGCTGGCCGTGCTCGCCGGTACGGCGTCGGCCAGAGCCTGGACGCAAACGGTGCCGCCAGGCTTGCCGAATCTCCCGGCACTCGGCGGCGTTCCGTTAGGCGTGCCGATGCGCGCGGAACAGGACCCTGCGCAAAGGCTGCTTCAGGAGCAGCGCGACCGCCAGCGTCGCGAGGAAATCCAGCAGGCGCCTGCGCGGATCGAAGTGCAGCAGCCCACCGTGGTCAATCTGCCCGAAGGCGCGGATGTTGAAACACTGCCGGACGTGGCGCCGTTGTTCAGAATCGACCACGTCGAATTTGTTGGCGATACGGTGCTCGGCCGACGCGAGCTCGATACGATCGCCGCGCCCTTCATCGGCAAGGAGCTCGGCCGCAACCGCATCAACCTGCTGCTGCGCCGCGTGACCGAAGCATTCATCGCGCGGGGCTATATCACGACGCGGGCCTACCTCGGCGCGCAGAACCTCGCGTCGGGGACGCTCAGGATCAACATCGTTGACGGCAAGGTTTCGGCTTTTACGCTGAATGGCCATCCGTTGCGTCCGCGCGAGCGCGACGAGCCCTGGTACAGGACACACGGCGGGGGCCTGCTGACCGACGCAGGTACCGCGTGGGCGTTCGGCGACAGCGTAGGGGACGTGCTGCGCCTGCCCGATCTCGAACAGGGCGTGGACCAGATCAACCGGCTGCGCCGCAACCAGGCTGAAATCCAGATCCTGCCGGGCGAGACGCCGGGCGATTCGGTCGTGGCCATCACGAACCACTATGGCGACCGCGTTTTCTACGATCTTGGCATCGACAACTATGGCAGCTCGCAGACCGGCACGCTGCGCTATCGCGCCGGCGTGCAGGCGAACAACCTGATCGGTCTGCAGGAGTCGCTGTCGTTCAACTTCGTGGGCACGCAGGACAGCAACGCAGTGGTGTTTTCTGCTGCGGCGCCCTACGGTTATCAGACTTTCAGCTATACGACATCACTCTCGGAATATCAGCAGGCCATTGGCGACGTTGCTCTGCTTCAGGGCCGCACGTTCAGCCAGATCCTCGGCTGGAACGATGTGCTGAGCCGTTCACGCGCGGGCCGTACGAGCGTTGACGTCACGCTCACGAAAATGCGCACCGAGCGCAGTCTGAACGGTATCGAACTGTCGCCGCAGGACCTCACGGTATTGCGCATCGGACTGAATGGCTTGCGCCGTTTCGTGGCGAACGAGCAGGGCGCTGCTGCCACCTGGGACGTCGGCGTGTCACAAGGTTTGCCCTGGCTTTCGGCTAGCCACGACAGCCCTGGCATCGATGAGGTCGAGGCGCACAGCCAGTTCACACGGCTCGACGCGACGGCCACGCTGCAGATCGCGCTCGGCACACTGGCGGGCACGCAATGGACCTATCGCGGCACCCTGCGCGGACAGTACAGCCGCGTCGCGCTATTCGGCAACGAACAGATTTTCCTCGGAGGCATGGACTCGGTGCGCGGCTTCACCGAAGGCGGCATTGCGGGTGACAGCGGTTTTTATCTGCGTAACGAGGCGGCCTGGCAGAACGTACCTCCCTGGCACGACGCGCGGCTCGAACCATATGTGTTCCTCGACGGCGGCAAATCTCATCTGGTCGCGCAAGGCGGCTGGCCGACGTTGATCGGCACAGGCATCGGCGCACGCGCGCAATGGCGCTACAAAGCGCAAACCGTCACCAGCGAGGTGCTGCTCGGGCAGGCCTTGCTCCAACCGGCTGCACTCGGAAAGAAAGCCACCGTGCTGCTCGCCACACTCAACTGGTCACTTTGAAGAGGTTCTCATGAAACATCGCCCGATCGCAGTCACGATCCGCAATGCCGCCCTGCTCGCGATGCTTGCCGCGGCGGGTCTCGTTGTCAGCATGCCGTTCGCGCACGCGTCCAACAAACCGTCGTCGAAGCCATCGCCGGAAAAGACGGTCGAGGCCGTGTCGGGCCCGCTGCCCGCGAATGCAGTCGCGCGCGTAAACAACGTGACCATCACCCAGACGCAGCTCGACGATGCGGTGCGCGCCTCGAATGCACCGGACACGCCTCAATTGCGTGCGTCGATAAAAAACCAGTTGATTGCACGCGAACTGTTCCGCCAGGCTGCGGAAAAACAGCATTACGAATCGCGCCCACAGGTGGTGGCGGCGGTCGAACAGGCGAAGACCGTAGCGATGACAGCGGCCTATCTGCGCGACCAGGTGAAGCCCGAGCCGGTGACCGACGCGGACGTGAAAGCGAAGTACGACGCGATCGTCGCCACGCTCGGCGAGTTCGAGTACAAGCCCAGCGCCATTGCCGTGAAGGACGCGGATACGGCGCAAACGGTACTCACGCAACTGAAGAAGGGTACTGATTTCGCGCAACTCGCGAAGCAGTACAGCCAGGCGCCAGGCGCCGCTCAGGGTGGCGCGCTGAACTGGATTTCATTCAAGACGCCGATCCAGCCGGGCAACACACAGAACTGGCCGCAGCCGCTCGCCGAAGCACTGTTGAAGCTGCCGCAGGGCGGGGTGTCGAGCACGCCGGTGCAGGTTGGCGACGCATTCTGGATTTTGCGTGTCGACGAAAAACGCGCGACGCAGGTTCCGCAGTACGACCAGATCAAGGACGCACTGCGCAAGCAGCTTGAGCAGGTTGCGCTGCAGAAAGCGACCGCGCAGGTCGTCGTAGATCTGATGAAGAACGCAAAGATTCAGCAGCAGTAAAGGTGCGACGGCGATACACACGCTGATCAAAGACAGTACAGAAAACTCAAAAAAGGCTCGGGGAAAATGAACGTCAATATCAAGCGGACACTTCTTGCCTATGTAGTGGCGGCGGCTATGGCTACGTTGACGGGTTGCGTGACGTCATACCAGCCTCTCGGCACGACGGGCGGCTACAAGGACAGACAGATCGACGATCAGACGTTGCACGTCGAGTTTCGTGGCAACGGCTACACATCCCGGGACACGGTGCACAAGTACTTCATGTACCGCTGCGCGGAGCTGACCCAGCAGCATGGATTCAGATACTTCATGGTCGTCCCGACCGCCCTGTCGGGAGCGATCCCTCCGACGAGCAATCTCGTTCGAAGCAGGGGGCTTCGATCGCACGCAGATGCGCAAGGTCCATGGCTACGTTCCGATCATCATCTATAGCGGCGGAAACACCGGCGTCAGGTACTCCGCCGATGCTGCGGATATCCGCATGTTCAACGACGACGCAGTGATCACGACGAAGGTTGCCGGCTGGGACGCGGCTGAAGTGGTCCATCAACTGGAGCCCTTTGTTCACAGTGCGGGCCGGACCGCAGCGGATGTTCCGAAGGCCTGGGTGTTCGAGGCGGGCCACCCCAAGGTACGGGCGGAGGATTTACTGCCGAGCGCGCCGAAGAGCAGCACCGTATCAGGCGTCTGACAGCGCAAGTCAAGCGCATGCAACTCACCCGATACCGGGGATGCGGCAGACGGGGAAACGCTGCCGCAGCGCGATGCAGACTGGCCATCCTGCAACGTGCCTGAAAAGAAAAGACGAAGAACGAGAAGACCATGAGAGTTTGGACGCGCAACGCTTTACGACTACTCGAACAGAACCGTCACGTCCACGACGAGCGGCACGAACGCAGCGTGCAGTCCGCGCATCAGCGTTGGTCTGTGCTGACGCCTGCGCGTGTGTATCGCGTGTACGGACTCTGGCAGCGCGCCGTCTCGGCGCTCGTGGCGCTCACACTTTTCGCCGGACCGCTGTCCATCACGTTCGAGCAGAGCCGCGACGCCGCGGGCGTGCTTGCCGCCGGAAGCACGCGCCTGGACGACGAAGCGTGGCAGCAGATTCAGGATCTTGCCGGCTTGCGCGTTCACTTCACGATGCAGGAGGCGCAGGCCGCGCCTATCGTTGACCCGACCGCGCCAATTTCCTTCCAGCCGAAGATCACGCAGAGCACCGGCGCGAACGGCGGTGTGCCCGTGGTCAACATCACCGCGCCCAACGCGGCCGGCATTTCGCTGAACCAGTATCAGAGCTTTAACATCGATCCTGTCGGGCTGATCCTCAACAACAGCCTGATGTTCGGCACGTCGCTCACCGGCGGCGATGTGCAGGCCAATCCGAATCTTTCCGGCCGTACGGCAAGTGTGATCGTCAACCAGGTGACGTCTACGGGCGCCGCCTTCGCGAGCCTGCTCAATGGTCCGCTCGAAGTGTTCGGCGCGCCGGCCACGGTCATCATCGCGAATCCGAACGGCATCACGACTCACGGCACCGGCTTCACGAACACGATTGGCGTCACGTTATCGACGGGTACGCCGCAATTTCTGAGCGACCTCAAAGGCAGTGTCACCGACTTCAACAACGCACAGGCAATCGGCTATAGCGTGACCGGTGGTCACATCCAGATTGAGGGCAACGCGGGTGTGAACGGTCCGGGCGCAGGTATCGAAGGCACGGTCGGCACGATCGACCTGATCGGCGAGACCATTGGCATCAACGCGCCGCTGTATGCCGGCCAGCGCATCAATGCGATCGCGGGGCGCCAGTTCGTGCTGCCCTCGGCCGTGACGGCTAGCGGCACCACGTATGCCACGTCGTCAAACGGCGCCGACAACACGGCGAACGCCATCAACAACGCAAACGGCCGCGCCAACAACGGTCTCGCAATCGACGCCACCGCGTTCGGCGCGATGACCGCGGGCCAGATCCAGGTGATCGGCACAGCGGCGGGCATGGGCGTGCGCACCGATGCACAGATGGCCGCGAACACCGGCGACCTCTTGCTTTCGTCGAACGGCGATCTCACGGTAAACGGCTCCGCCGCGCAACAGCAGGCAACCTTGCAGGCAAGTGGCAATGTGTCGATGACCGGCGCTCACGTCGGCGTCACCGGCTACACCATCAATGCGAATGGCGATGTGACCTCGAGCGGGACGATCCAGAGCGGCGGCAAGCTCGCGGTGAGTGCGGGCGGCAACGTGAACGTGGCGAACACCCAATCGAGCGGCGACGCCGCGATCAAGGGTGGTGCCAATGTCACGCTCGGCGACGTGCAGACGGGCGGCGCACTTTCGGTTAGCGCGCAGGGCAACGACGGTGCGGGCGACATCAACCTGAATGGCACGTCGGTGGTGAGCGGCGCGACGAACCTTCAGGCCGCGCGCGATATCAACGTCAATGGACAGGCCAACGGCGGAACGTTGCAGGCGACTGCGCAACGCAACGTCAATGTGAACGCGGCTTTGCAGACGTCAGGCGATCTTGCCCTGAGCGCCACGCAAGGCAACCTGAACGCAGGCGCCACGGTGAAAAGCGGCAACAACCTTGCGCTCACATCTGGCCAGAACACCATCGTTACCGGACAAGCCACTGCCCAGAACGCAGTCACCGTCGCGGCAGGCGAGGACCTGAGCGTGAGCGGATCGCTCGCCAGCGGCACGACGCTCGCCGCGAATGTCGCGCGCGATGTGTCGGTGCCGGGGTCGCTCCTCGTCGGGACTAATGCGCAGGTGAATGCAGGGCGCAATGTCGATGTGCCCGGTGTCGTCATCGTGCAGCAGGACGGTGTGATCAACGCGCAGAACAATATGACCGGCGGCGGTTCTGTCGCATTCGGGCAAAACGGCACGCTGGCCACGGGGCAGGACGTGGCATTCGCCGGCAAGCTGCTGGCCAATGGTCTCCAGGTGACGGCGGGCAATAACGCGAGTGTCGCCGATGTGCAGGCA
The DNA here is from genome assembly GCF_040543975.1 of Paraburkholderia sp. OAS925. Lineage (NCBI taxonomy): Bacteria > Pseudomonadati > Pseudomonadota > Betaproteobacteria > Burkholderiales > Burkholderiaceae > Paraburkholderia > Paraburkholderia sp. OAS925. The sequence continues at coordinate 2,782,889 of NZ_JBEUNO010000001.1, read as the reverse complement.
GGCGGTGCATTCAGCATCGCCGCGAACGGGTCGACCAGTAATCCAGCCGGCGGCGGCGACGTCAGCTTCAATGGCAATGCGGCGGCGGTTGGTGCGACGACCGTGCAGGCCGCGCGCGATGTCATCGTGAACGGAACGCTCGCAGGCGGCTCGCAGGTCGCCCTGACGGCGCAGCGCAACGTGACGGTGGCAACCAGCGGTACGGTGCAGGCCGTCGGCGATCTGGCTGTTGCGGCGGTGAGTGGCAGCGTCAGTTCGAGCGGTACCGTGAACGGTGCCGCAAACCTATCGGTTAGCGGCGTCCAGGATGTCGCGTTGACCGGCGCGACGAGCGTGACCGGCGATACGACGCTCACCGCAGGGCATGACGTTGTGATTGGCGGCACGCTCGCGGGACAGGGCGCGGCGACGCTCAATGCTGGCCATGACGTCATCGCGGGCGGCAGCAGCGGCTTCGTGAAAGACGCGAGTGTGACCGCGGCGAACGATCTTGCGGTGACCGGTGCGCTGCAAGGGGCGGCCGTTTCGCTGACAGCGGGGCGATCAGTCGCGCTGAACAACGTGCAGGCCAATAATGCGCTGCAGGTGACGGCAACGGGCGGCACGCTAGCGGTGAACGGGCTCGTTGCTTCGCTTTCGACGGCGTCGTTGAGTTCCGGCGGCGACACGTCGATTAACGGCGCATTGCAGAGTGCGAATGCATTAAGCGTGACGAGCGGCGGTAACACGTCGATCGCCGGCAGCGTCGCGTCGAACGGCAACGTCACGCTGGCGAATGCGGCGGGCTCGCTGACGAGCACCGGGAACATTCAGTCCGGCGACAACCTGCTGATCAATGCGGCGCAATCTGTCGACCTTGGCAGGCAGGGTACTTCCGCGCTCGGCGATCTGACTGTCAACGCCGGCCAGAACCTAACGACGAACGGCTCGGTGGTTGCGCAAGGCAACGGCACGCTGACTGCCGGCGGTACGATCGCCGGTGCGGCGACAGCCGCGTTCGGTCTCGCGGCGAACGTCAGTTCCGGCGGCGATACGGATCTCACCGGTTCGCTGCGCGGCGGTTCTGTGCAGACGACGGCCGGCGGCTCTGCGTCGCTGCATGACGTGCAGGCCGCATCGGGCCTTGCACTCGCATCCAGCAATGACCTGACTATCACCGGCGCTGTGACAGGCGGCGCGGCAGTGGCGCTCAACGCGGGGCAGAACATCGTCATCAGCGGCTCGATCCAGTCCGCTAACGACACGACGCTCAGCGCCCGGAGCGGCAGCCTCAGTTCGACAGGCACCATCGCCAGTAATGGTGCATTGAGTGCGCAGGCCGGCTCCGACATCAACCTTGGCGGCACGACGTCCGCCGCGCTCGACACCACGCTCAGCGCAACGCGCGACATCAACGTGACCGGCATGCTCGCCGGGCAAGGGCAGGGCGGCGTGACAGCGGGGCGTGACATCGGTGGTGCAGGCACCATGACGTTCGCGCAGGCGGCCACGCTTGATGCGGGCCGTGACGTCGCGCAAGGCGGTCTGATCCAGGGCCAGTCCGTGCAGGTAACGGCCGCAGGCAACATCGGCGTGAACAACGTCGAGTCGGCGAGCACGGTCGTGCTCACCGCGAATGGCACGAACACGGTTAACGGTCCCGGCAATGTCACCGTGAATGGTTCGGTCGCGGCGGCGGGTGCCGTGACGGCAACGGCGCGCAACGACGTTTCGGTTGTATCGACCGGGAAAATCGCAAGCGGCACGACAGTCAACGTCAATGCCCAGCACGACATTGACATTGCAGGCGCCGTCGAGTCGGTCGGCGATACGGCGCTCGCGGCCCAAGGCAGTCTGAATGCAACGGGCGGTATCAACAGCGGGGGCAAGCTGAATATCGCCACGGGGCTCGATCTTTCGCTTGGAGCGAGCACGAGTGCGGTTGGCGATGCGACGTTGAACGCAGGCCGCGACGCGCTGCTAAATGGCCTGCTGATAGGCGAGGCGAACGGCTCTGTGACGGCGGGCCGCGATATAGGTGGCGCGGGCACACAGGCCTTCACGCAAGCTGCGACTTACACGGCGCAGCGCGATATTGCGTTGACAGGTGGCGTGCAGGCCAATGTCATCAACGCGACGGGCGGCAATAACGCCGCGCTGCACGACGCCCATTCGGCGAGCACGCTGACGCTGAGCGCCAACGGCAACGCCGGCGGTGGCGATGCGGCGATCACGGGAACGGCCACGGCGCCGGGCACCGTTACGTTGAGCGGCGCGCGCGACGTACTTGTGAGCGGATCGCTGACTACTGGAGACTCGCTGACGCTGGCAGCGCTTCGTGACGTATCGGCGAGTGGCACGCTGCAGACTACAGCCGGCGACCTGAGTGCGACTGCGGCTACCGGCAGCATCGCGCTGACGGGCACCACGACCACATCGGGCGCGTTGAATCTGAGTTCGACGCTCAACACCCAACTGGGTGGCCAGATCAACGCGGCGAAGGATGTCACTGTGCAGGCGGGCCGCGACATTACGTTGAGCGGCTCGCTTGCCGGTCAGCTTGGCGGCACGCTGAACGCATCGAACGATATTGCCGGCGCGGGCACTGCGGCGTTCGCTCAGGCTGCGACGCTCAACGCTTCGCATGACCTCGCATTGACTGGCGCATTGCAGGGCGCAAACGTCACGGTGACGGGCGGCAACAATGCCGGACTCGGAAGCGTGCAGGCAGTGACCGGCAATGTGGACGTGACGGCCAACGGCAATGCAGGTGGTGGCGATGTGACGATCGGCGGTGCAGTGACCGCGCTCGGCGCGCTGGCTGTGCAGGCGGCGCGCGATGTCAGCGTGAGCGGCGCGATCAACACCGGCGGCACGACGACAATCGACGCAACTCACAACATCGCGCTTGCCGATGTGAATTCGGCTGGCAACCTTGCGCTCACCGCGACGAACGGCAACGCGAGCGCGGCGAACCTCACCACGCAAGGCAACCTGACCGGACGCTCCGGGCAGGCGCTGAGTATCTCGGGCGCGACGACCGTGGGCGGCAATGCGCAACTCGCGTCGGGTGGCGACATGACGCTGACGGGCGGCATCGGTGCGCAGAACGCGGGCACGTTGACAGCAGGCGGCTCGATCAGCGCGGCGTCGGTCGCATTCGGTCAGCAGGCCACGTTGAATGCGGGCGGCAGCATCGGTGTGACTGGCGCTGTGGCGACCAATGGCGCGTTGAGCGCGACCGCGGGCAACGATCTGTCGATGGGTTCCGCGCAGGCGGGCGGCGCGCTTGCATTGCAGGCGCAAGGCCATAACGGTGCCGGCGACGTGAAGGTGAACGGCGCACTGGCGTCCGGTGGCGCCATGGCGGTCAATGCCGTGCGCGATGCAACGATCGGCGGCAATGCAAGCAGTAGCGGCGCGCTCGCCGTGAGCGCGGGGCGCAATGTCACCGCGAGCGGAACCGCCGGTGCAAACGGCGATGTGACGTTGACGGCGACGGGCGGCAACCTGGCGGTCGGCGGTGCGGTCACGAGTCAAGGCAACTTCAACGCGACTTCCGGCGGTGCGCTTGCGTTGAACGGCGAACTCGTCAACGGTAATACGACGTTGACCGCGGGCGGCACCGCGACGCTGAGCGGCGCGTTCCTCGGCCTCGGTCTCGCGACGATCAACGCGGGCGGCTCGGTGAACGGCGGCGGCTCGCTGACGTTCGGCAAGGACATCACGGTAGGCGCGGGCAGTGGCATGACGCTCGGCGCGATTCAGGGCGCGGGCCAGTTCACGGCGACCTCGGTCGGCGATATGTCGCTCGGTGCGACGACGGCCGTGGGCAATGTGAGTGCGAAGTCGACGGGCGGCAGCGTGAGCGTTGGCGGCGATCTGCAGTCAGGCGGCAATGTAACGATCCTGGCTTCGAAGAGTGCGACGGTGGTGGGCGCTGTGTCGTCGATGGGCACTGTGAACGTCACCGGCACGCAGGGCAATGTGAGTGTGGCGGGCGTGTCGTCGAACGGTGACACGACGATGAGCGCAGGTCAGACGCTTACGCTGAGCGGCACCAGCACCGTGGCAGGGCAGTTCACGCTGAGCGGGGGCAACGTCACGCTAAGCGGCTCACAGGGCGGTTCGAAGAACGTGAGCGTGACTGCGCAAGGGGCGCTCGATGCGAGCGGCGCGTCGATGGTCTCGACGCAGAACATGCAGTTCAGCGGCACGAACGTAACGTTGGGTACGGCGATTGTCGGCGGCGCGCTGACGGCCACAGCGTCGAACCAGTTGTCGCTCGTGGGAGCTGCTGTGGATGCGGTCGGCGCAGCGACGCTGACGGCGGGCAACGGCTTCTATAACGCGAGCCAGGTGCTCTCGGGCGGGGCGCTGTACGTGTCGGCGCCCAATGTGACGAATGCGGCGAATGCGTCGCTCGCGTCGACGAGCACCACGACGATCAACGCGACGAACTTCACCAACGCGGGGCTCGTGAACGGCTCGACCACCAATGTGACGGTGGCGGGCGGGCTGAACAACAGCGGCGGCTCGTTGATGGCGGTCAATAGCCTCAACATCAACACGGGGACGTTCAACAACCAGAACGGGATCATTTTTGCGGGCAATCCGAACACGCCGAATGGACCGACGACCGGCGACGTGTCGCTGACGATTAATGGCGGCGACGGTTCGTTCAATAACGGCGGCGGCCAGTTGCTCGCGCAGCGCAATATGGGCGTGAGCGCGGTGAACATGGCGTTCGATCCGTCGCAGGGGACCATCAGCCAGGGCGGGCAGCTGTCGATTACCGCGGCGTCGATCAGTAATAGCGGTACGTGGAATTACGGTGGCCAGGGTGTGACGCTGACCGGCGTGTACGGCATCAATAACTACGGGACGATGACGGGGACCGCGCCGCTGACGCTTTCTACCAATGGCACGTTTACGAATTTTGGGCAGGTGAGCGGTGGCAACGTTACGTTCAATGGGACGTTGAGTAATGTTGCTGGGGCGGTGATGCATGCGGCAGATTCGCTGACGCTCAACGGCAACGTGACCAACCGGGGGACAATTGAAAGTGCAGGAAACCTGGCGTTCAACGGGGGTGGCAACTACGACAATCAGTACGGATTGACCCAGGCTAACGGCAACATCACACTGAACACCGGCGGAACGGTGTACAACACGGTCGGGACGATTACAGCGGGCGGCAATATCGGCATTACCGCCGGCGCCGTGATCAACGATGCTCTCCAGGGACCGACTCAAACGTATACGCAGCAGGTCAGCGCTTCTGCGGACCCTGATCTTCTAAACGGCATCGTAGTGGGTACGGTAACGGGTTGGGGCTGCACGCTCAGTCAAGGCGACTGCTATCTGGGTTCGCATACGGCGTCGGCCACAATCGCTACGCTCAAGCCAGATCTCACGAATGGATATGTCGACGTGCGCAGCGGCGGCAGCACGTGCTATGGGGATGACAGCGCGTGTCAATACGTAGAGGTCGGGAACAGCCTCGCAGGAGACCATCAGTATGTTTCCTTGCCCGGTATCGATAGGACTGTCACTGCCCCGGGGGCAGTATCTCCCGGTGTGATAGCGGCGGGTGGAAGTGTCAATATTTCCGCGGGCACGCTGTCGAATGCGGGCAGCACGATTTCGGCAGGGCTTGATGTTAACCTCAACCTGCAATCGCTCAACAATGCGCCTGTCGGCAATGCAACGGCGACGATCGTCGATACCGTCAATAAGGCGCAGCTTGATGCCTTCATGGCGCAAATGTATGCGATCGGACTCGTCGGCATTTACGGCACGGTTCATGTCGCCATATCCGGCACGGTGGTTCCTGAGTCCACCGTGACGTTCGATTCCTCAGCGAGCGTGCCTCCGAGTTCGGTCAGTACGAACACGGCGTTTGGCTCGCAAGGCCAGATTGTCGCTGGTCGAAACATGACTTTGTCGGGTGGGAATCTGGTCAACGGCGGCTTGCTCTATGCCGGCAATAATTTCAACGCCAGCGCTGCGCAGTCCTTTTCCAATCAGGGACAATATAATTCGGTCACCACGACGCAGCCTGGCAGTTCCATGCGCGGGGGCAACCCGAGCTCGACGACATTCTCGTATGCGCAGCAAAGCGCCACAGTGTTTGCGGGCAACGACCTGGTTATCGCCGCGGGGCAAATCAGCAATACGTATGGCAGCCTGCTGGCGGGCCACAACATCGTCATTGGCGGCGTGGGAACCACAGCGACATCGACGACGCCGGCGCAAAGCCTGAATAACACGTCGGGCAACATTGTCGCGGGCAATAACATCGCACTGAACGTAGCGGGCGCCATCTCCAATACGCTACCGCCGCCTGTGACTCTTCATCAGAACTACGGCGCGACAGAGCAGTACAACGGCTGCATGACAGCCGGTGGATACAAGGAAAGCTACTGCGAAGCTTATGTCGACCAGCAATCGGGCAACTCGTCGGTGATCAGTGCGGGCAACAACCTGCAGATCAACGCGGGTAGTTTGACTAATATCGGCAGCCTGATCGCAGCAGGTACCAGCGCTACCATCAATGTTGCCGGCCCAGTCGTGAATGAGGCTCAGACGCTAAATGCATACTGGCATTCGCACTGGGTCCAGGAGACAGGTGATTTCAGCCCCGATAAGCGTCACGACGTGTGGGCGTGCGGTTCAGTGGCCCAATGTACGGCGCTTTACGGGAGTGCCTATACGAGCGCTGGCGGCACGATCGATCCGCCGACCCCGGTGGACAACATCGCCGCGACGATCCAGGCGCCGAATCTATCGATCACGTCGACTGGAGAAATTCGGAACGTTGGCAATGTGATCGGTACGTATGTCTCTTTGACAGGGCAGAAGCTCATTAACGGCATCACTACGGCGAACACTTATACGCCGCGGGTCAATGCGCCGTCGCAAGTCATATCGTTGAGCCTTGTGAACCTGCCCGGGCTGCATCTGTCGACGCCGCGGTCGGTCGGTGGGGCCCTGCCCACGCCCGTTGCAGGCAAGGCGTCGTACGTTACCGGTACGCTGGATGGCTCGGCGCTCGGGGCGGTGAGTCCGCAAGCGCTGCTGAAAAATCTGCCATCGAGCCTGCAGCCTTCCTCCACGTTGTTCTACTACGACCCGCAGGCGGAAGACCTCATGCTGCAGCAGGCGGCGCTGCAGCAGACGGGGCAGGCCAGCTTTGTCAACGGGCTCTCTTACGACAGCACACGTAACCTGTCGGTGACTGACCAGGAAAAGGCGATCCTGTATCAGAACGCCATCGACTACGCGAAGCAGAACAATCTTCAGCTCGGCAATGCGTTGTCGCAAGCGCAGATCAATGCGCTTTCCGAACCGATGTTGTGGTATGTCCAGCAGTCTGTGCCCGATCCAAGTTGCCTCTCGACCGGCGTGGTCGCTTGCCCGACTGTTAGCGCGCTCATGCCCCAGGTCTACCTGCCCCCGAACTGGAGTGCGATGTCTGCCGGCGGCAACATCACCGGCCAGAACGTCTCACTTGATTTCAATCAGGGTGGGCAGGGAAGCATTCTCAACACAGGCAACATTGCTGCGTCGAATACGCTGACGGTCAATACCGGCACGCTGACCAACCAGGCGAATCAGGTAAACGTAGGGGATGTCTGGCAGTACATCGCAGCCACCGGCTACCTGAAGACGAGCGGTACTGAGGTCCAGCCTGGCGGGTTCATGAGCGCGGCTGACATGAATCTGAACGTGCAGACGCTCAACCAGATTGGTGGAGCATTGCAACTGCTGGGTAGCGACACAACGGTCGATCAGGCCGGTACTGAGCAGTTGCTAGCCAGTCTGCAGCAACAGCTCGGGACCAACTTTACGCAGACGACGGTTACCGACCACCTCGATACGAGCTTTACCGCAATTGGCGGGTTTGGAGCGGCGGATATCGTCGGAATGGCCTTCGCTGTCGTCGTGTCGATCATGACGGCCGGCGCTGCGAGTGCGGCCATCGGGGCGACCCTTGGCACGACGGCCGGTAGCACGTTTGCAGCAGGCACGGCGGCAACCACTGCAACGGCGACCTCGGCGGCTACAGTAGCGACGACAGCAGGGCTGGGCAACATGGCGCTGTCGGCGGCTTTTGCCGGGTTCACGTCGAGCATCGCCTCGCAACTGACGATGACCGGAAGTCTGGATTGGGGCAGCGCATTCGAAGCGGCTGGCGTTGCAGGTATCACGGCGGGGCTGACGAATGGCATTACTTACAATTCGGACACCGGATTCGATTTCACGACGGCACCCTTAACTGTCGGAGGTCCGACTAGCTCCCTTGCCAGCCTCGCCGGTGTTAATCCGTCGATTGGCACCACTGTGAATCAGGCGACTGCATCAACCGCCTCTACCTTGGAAACCCGAGCTCTGGCAATGCTGGCCGAGGCCGGGATTTCGGCTGGCGTAGGTACAGCGATTGAGGGAGGCAGCCTGCTTGGCGCATTCCAGAACGCGCTGATTCAGGAAACGGCGGCATCTGGCGCGTATGCCATCGGCGATGGCACAGCCCCTCTTTCGATCGAAAACATACTGGGACATGCGGTGCTGGGGTGCGCTGCCAGCTCGCTAAGTGGCACCGGATGCACGGGCGGAGCTATTGGAGCGGCCACAAGTGCGATGTTGTCGCCGCTTGCAATCATCGCGATGGATCCGACCGGGGCACCGCTTACTGAGGGCCAGGCCGCAGTCGTGACGGCTCTGTCCGTCTTGACGGGTGGCGTCGCCGCAGGCCTTGCAGGCGGCGATGCGCAAGCCGGAGCAACTTGGGCCGAAAACGAAGCGACTAACAACTCCGAGAAACATACCGCTGACATCCTCAAGGCTTGTCTGCAGAGTTCTTTTTGTAGCGCAATGTTGCCCGCGCCGGCGAAGATCGCTGCAATCGGTTATGTCGCGAGTGCAATGGGCAGTTCAAAGGACGATTCCGGGAACAACCTGCCGCAGTTGCCAGATCACCCAGGCAACAACGATGACGACCTAAGCGGTGGCTCGCAGGGACAACACGCCAGCGGCTTTACCCTGGCCGGAACGCCTATTCCGGTCTGCGTACCATACGGTGGCTGTACGTTTGTAATCGTGCCGGTACCCACGCCGTTTTCCTTGCCCAGCATTGGCGCCATCTTTTCTACCGGTAATGGAAGCGATAGTGGGAACAGCGGCGATTCAACCAAAAGTGCGAACAATGACACCACGAAAGGAGGCGTGAATAGCGCCACAAACAAAGGCGGGATTATTATCGACGGAAAGATTGGCGGCCAACTTGGAGCTCGCGGATGGACGCAGCAAGAAGTTCAAGCGGTCGTCGATGAGGGACCTGTCGGAACGACGATGGATAATCGATCCGCGGGGAAGACTCCAGACGGGTTGCCGAGAAATGATTCCGCATCCGTGTATGGCTCGAAGAGCGGTTACGTGGTGGTCAACGACCGGACCGGCGAAGTTGTTCAGGTGAGCGGCAAGAACGATCCCGGCTGGATTCCCGACAGTCGAATTAAATGGAAGTGAGTCGAGATGAAAATTGATCTTCAACGACGCTACGATTCTTCGGACGACTTCTTCTCAATAGGTGGGAGCATTGTGATGAAGTTGTCCGCCGATGCGGCAATTGCGGTTTGTGAGCGGGCGGGGCAACACGGTTTGATTATCGCTAGGATCGAGGGAGGAATTTGGCATTTCCCCGGTTTCGAAGCGAGGCTTGATTGCATTTGGGATGGCGTCGATCCGCCCGTTGATGATGGTGTCGCGGAACAAAACAATCTAGCCGCGGCCGAGTTCATTCGCTCAGAGAGCCAAGTTCACGATGTCTTTGTTGTAACGGCCCCGCAGATGACAGGCTGGTGAACTGGACGAAGAGCATCCTAACCAACGTCGGCGCAGGTGATTTGTTGTCACAAACAATAGCCTGCCTAACAATGCATCCTAGCTGTCTCACATCTTCCGTGACGACGCCGGGATCAGACCGATGCTCCTGAAAATCGGCAAGCGTTGGTTAATCTGGTCAACAATGCCGGCAATAGCTTCGGTACCGACCAGTTTGGTAATCAATGGTTTGCTCATACGCAGCCAAACGGAACTCAGCTTTGGGGAAGTGTCCGAAACGGGGTTATCAAAATGGCGGATTGAATACGACGCCCCGGAGCTTCAGCCCAGCTACCGGATTGTCGAAAGGGAAATAGCAATGAACGCTGAAAATTTGACACCTGAACTCGCGTATCTAGCGATGTATGAGTTCCTAGCGGAGCTGTACCAGCGAACGAAGTCGGACGAGTTAGGTTCGTTGTTGGGCAGCATGAGTTATCTAGCCGATGGCGAAACAGCTGATCCCGCAGTCTGGACGGATTGGATGCGCTGCGTGACCAAAGTCTTGGTTGGAGAAGGCGATGCAAAACTCAAATTGCGATGAGTTGCTGCCACAAACAGAAAAGCATCCTTGCTACTTCCCTGCACGCGTCCTCGTTGGAGTGCATTTGCTTCGAAGTATGCATCGCGCTCTGAATTTAATCGGTGGCCGCGTCGGTTGTGCCCCGGTGCGCGGCGGTGGCGATGCCGCGCAAATGCGCGAATCGCCGTGGGACGCCGGGCCGTCACCGGCCGGGGTAATCGCGAATGTTCGTGGTAGGGATGCGGACTGGATCTTGGACTTCTTGGGGGTAGCTCATGTATTCATACGAAGACCTCATCCGCGCGGTCAAGCCGTACATCAAACTGGGGCAGCTAGTAGCGGCGGCCATCCGATAGCTTGGTTACTCAACCAAGAATGCTCCTAAAGGCTGGCAGCGGGAACTCGAACGGCGTCTTGATCTACCTGCAAGCTAGCTGCCGAACTCGATCGAAGCTAACGTCAAGAGTGGTGTATGGGCGGCTTAATAGCGTCCGACTCAAGCGGCGAGTTTCTGCAGAACCGGCTGGTCGCCTTCCACCGGTTCGCCGTCCCTAAAGGCGATGCGCTCTAGTAACAGCTTGATCCGTTCGGGGTCGTTGATGCGGCGCTAGGTTTTCTCAGCTTCCATGACTAGCTTGAATGCCAAGCCGAGGAACGTAGGTCGGGACAGGCAGGTGCGCGTACGAGTCGTCCGGTGTCGCACGATTGCGAACGTCGACTCAACCGCATTCGCCATGCGCAAATGCTGCCAGTGTTCGGCCGGAAAGTCGTAAAAGGCCAACAGGCTCTCCCGGTCCTTCGTCAGCGTTTCGGTCGCCTTTGGACATATCGCACGAGCTTCGCGCTTTGGAGGTGTGCGAAGGGAGCACGTGATCTTGAACATCGCGGCATCTGTTGGCTTTAAGCGGCTGCGTCGGAAGGAGCCTGGCGGTATTTGTGACGGTATTACCTTTGTGCAATGTCTTTCGGTACTCTTTCTCCGCGGGAGTTGTGACGGAAAGGGGCGCTGTCCTCCATTGCAATCGACCGGAAGCCGAGAAGTGCTGGTGGGATTTGTCGGCATCGTTGTCGGTATCGCTGTCGTGTCAAACTGCGGAAGTGCCGTCTACGCAAGGCTCCAGCCCAATGATTGACAATCGAGTGGGAGTGATTTAGGATCCTCTGCAGAGGTCTGCAGAGGTCCATAAGCGCCTGGATTTCCCCGACGCTTACGGACCCCGGATTGCGGGCGCTCAACCCGACCGGCAGTATCTACAAGGTGGCCACCAAAGTGGCCGACCAACGTGGCCTGTATGTGGCCGTTACGTCGTCTGAGGTAGTTAGTTTCCCGTTCGACTATCGCCTGAATGGGCGTCGCGAGACGTTGGTCATAGGTCGCTACGATCCGCGGCTCCCTGCCTGCGGAACGCGTGATGCCGAGGAACTGACTCTCGGTATGTCATTGAGTCTCGCAGAGGCGAGGCTTGGATGGACCCAGCGCCAGCGCGCGCCATCCCTCCCGGTCCGATAGACATTTCGGCGGGAGAGCCGTCTCGAGGAGACTGCTCTGCGAAGAAGCGTGCCCGGTGCGCACGAACTCTGCCGCCTGATGCCGCTTGTGCTCCCGTAAAGCAGTGTGTGCGAGCGCCACTACGCGTCGAACCATTCGCCGAAACCGCGCAAACATTCTTCAACGATAGGCGCCGCCCGATCAAGCATGACTTGCTCCTGTGCGCAAACCGCGTCTCGCCAGTTTGCCGCCGCGACGATTGCTTCAGCGAGTTCGGCAGCGTCAAGCATGGCCAGATTGACGCCTGCGCCCATTGGCGGCATTACGTGGGCGGCATCGCCTACGAGCGTCAGTCCCGACTTCGCGGGCCATGTCGTCCCAGCAGGAAGACTGCTACCGCAGGTCCTGGCGGTCGGACCTTTGCTCGGAGCGCTGATACAGCGCGTCGCACCGTGGAACCATCCCGTCGAGCGGACGCCTGAAGAGGCGCGGGTCGTCTCAGTGCTGATAGACGAAATGCGCGCGGCAGAGCATGAACCACTGCACCTTCCCATACCGGACGACAAGCGCCTGCTGAAGATGGTCAGCATCGTGCTGAAGGATTTGAGCCGGGAACACTCTCTGGAAGCACTGTCGTCAATGGCCGGCCTGTCGGCTAGAACCGCTCGGCGCCTGTTTTCCGTATCGCTCGGCATATCGTTGGCCGAGTGGCGACAGCAGGCGTTGCTGCTGCGTGCCGTGTATCTGCTCGCGTAGGGCGAGTGCGTCTCGGCGGTCGCAGACGTCTTGGGCTATGCCAGCCCAAGCAGTTTCATCGCGATGTTCCGCAAGGCTTTTGGCGAGACGCCGGGGAGATATGTCAGGGCTGCGGGGCAGGATGCCTGATATTGACGTTCTGGCGAAAGCGTTTAGTTTTGCCGGCTCGGCAAGTAGCGCCTTTTGCCTGTCGGCCCAAGAATCTGCCGTTCGCCTTCACCTGGCTCGTAGGTGTGACGTTCGTGTGTCGGCTTCGCATCAATTCCCGGTCGCTCGCATACCGAACGTCCGCTATGTCCGTCAGGAACGATCAACTATTGGATTGTCTTCTTCCAGGACCGGAAGAGATCTAGCAGCACTTTCGCGGGCGTCGGCAGGATGCTCTTTCGGTGCCAGACGGCGCCGACGTCCATGGTCGGGATCGGAATGCTCAGGTCACGCCTCATAATCCGGCTCCCTTCGAGCGACCACGGACGATAGACGAGGTCCGAAAGAATCGTGACGCCCAACCCGAGTGCGACCATGCTTCGCACGGCTTCTATCGACTTGCTCTGGATACGCACGTGCGGTGCGAGGCCATATTTTCCCCAATACTTGCGAACAGTTCGGACATGCTCGTCCATGTCGAGTAAAAGGTAGTCCTCCTGCGCAATGTCCTGCAGCGTGACCTGTTGTGCATCTTGCAACGGGTGATCCGGATGGGTCCAAAGCCGGCGCATGGAGCGCAGAATCGTTTCGTATTTCAGCTCGTCCACGTTGGCCGTATTGGACACAAGCATCAGACCGATATCAAGCTGATTGTCGACGAGACGTTGCTCGATATCCTCGCGCGCGTCTTCGATGACCTCGACAGTCAGGTGCTCGAAGCGCTGCGAGACGGTAGCAAGCATTGACGGCATCAGGTAAGCCGAGACGGTTTCCGTGACGCCCACCCGAACGTGCCCCGAAATCTGTTCAGGTTCCTCCTGGGCCGCGACCACGGCGCGCCCGACGGACACATTCGCGTTCTGCACATGCCGAAGAAATCGCTCGCCTGCTCGGGTCAGGCGGACGCCCCTTGCGTGGCGCTGCAGCAGCGGCACCCCCACGGTGTCTTCGAGATTCTTCAGCGCGATCGTCATCGACGACTGCGAAACGGCGCAGAGATTGGCAGATCTGGAGATCTGCCCGGTATCAGCCACCGAGATGAAGTATTCGATCTGGCGAAGCGTAATGTGTGTGGCCACGTTGACGTACTCCCCTAGGTTGTGGCGCCGTGCAAACCGACGGCGCGAACCCACGACCGAACTGAGGTATTGAAAAATTATATATCGCGAGGCAAGAAATATGAATTAGGCAGGGCAATTTCGGCTGCATAGCATCCCGTCATGAAAGGAAACAGTGGAACGATGATGGAGACGCAGGAGAAGAAGGGGTACTGCACGTTATGCCGGTCAAGATGCGGCACGATCAATACGGTCCGCGGCGACGTGTTGCTGAAGGTTCGTCCCGACAACACGCACCCGACCGGCAACGCGATGTGCATGAAAGGCAAGGCCGCGCCGGAACTCGTACACAGCCCCGACCGGGTGTTGTATCCCATGCGCCGCACTGCCCCAAAAGGGGCGGCCGATCCGCGCTGGAAACGGATCAGCTGGGACGAGGCCCTTGACGAGATCGCGACCACGCTCGCGCACGTCAAGCGGGAAAACGGCGCTGAATCGGTGGTGTTCGGCGTCACCACCCCGAGCGGTACGCCGATGAGCGACAGCATCGACTGGGTGGAGCGATTCGTGTGGTCTTTCGGGAGTCCGAATATCTGCTACGCAACCGAGATCTGCAACTGGCATAAGGATTTCGCGCACGTGTTTACGTTCGGTTGCGGCATGCCAACGGCCGATTACCGGAATTCCGACGTCATCGTGCTTTGGGGTACGAATCCAGCCAACACGTGGCTGGCCCAGGCGGACAGTATCGCAGCGGGTCGGCGCAACGGCGCAAAGCTGATTGTCGTGGACCCGAGACCCACGGCGCTTGCGCGCGATGCGGATGTATGGCTGCGCGTGCAGCCAGGCACGGACGGCGCGCTTGCTATGGGAATTGCCCGGCAAATGATCGCGACGGGAAATATCGACGATACATTTGTCCGCGAGTGGACGAATGGCGCGTTCCTGGTTCGTCGTGATAGCGGATATTTTCTGCGTGAGCGCGACATCGATCCGGAGTCGTCGAACAATCGATATGCGGTCTGGAATGGCGCGCTCAATCGACTCGAACTCGTCGGAGAGGAGGCGAGCACGTCGCCGTCCGATCTTTCGATTTCAGCCTCGTATCAGATTCGCGTATTCGACCTGACGGGCCGGGTGATAGAAGTCACGTGTACGCCCGCTTTCGAGGTGTACCGCGATGCGCTGTCTGGTTACACGCCCGAACACGTGAGCAGAATCACCGGTGTCGACGCCTCGGCGATCGAAATCGTGGCGGCGATGCTCAGCCCACGCCAGCGCATTGCCTATCACGCGTGGTCTGGCGTGGGACAACATACGAACGCGACGCAAACGGAGCGGGCGATCGCTACGCTGTATGCACTGACAGGTGCATTCGATACGCAGGGTTCAAACCGCGAGTTGCTGAAGCAGCCAGCAAATCCTCTCAGTAATTACGCCATGCTGAGTCCTCAGCAGCGAACAAAGGCGCTCGGACTTGACGAGCGACCGCTCGGTCCGCCGTCCCAGGGATGGGTGACCGCGCGCGACGTTTATCGTGCGATTCTCGAGTCCAGGCCTTATCGGGTGCGCGCGCTTGTCGCGTTCGGCACCAACATGGTGATGTCGCAAGCCGACAGCGCATTGGCGCGGGACGCGCTGTGCGCACTGGATTTTCATGTCCATTGCGACCTGTTCGAAACGCCATCCGCCCGCTATGCGGATATTCTCCTTCCGGTCAATACGCCTTGGGAACGGGAAGGACTGCGTCTCGGCTTCGAGATCAATGAGCGGGCCGTCGAATTGGTCCAGTTGCGGCAGCGGATGGTGACGCCTCGCGGGGAGAGCCGGGCGGACTACAACATCGTGCTGGATCTGGCGGTCAGGCTCGGGATGGGGGATCAATTCTTCGGTGGCGACGTCGAAAAAGGATGGAACCATGTTCTCGAACCGTTGGGCCTGGACGTCGCGACGCTGCGTTCACATCCCGAAGGCATTTACCGGCCGCTCAGGCAGCAGGAAAAGCAATACGCTTGCGCCACGCCGAATGGCCCGCGAGGCTTTGCGACCGAAACGCGGCGCGTCGAGTTCTATTCGGAGAAGCTGCATCGGTACGGTTATCCGGCCGTACCTCACTATGTACCGCCGAGCCGCGGAGAAGTAGCACGCGCAGCTGAGCGTCGACGCTTTCCCTATACGCTCACTTCCTTCAAGAACGGCTACTACTGCCACAGCCAGCATCGTAGCCTGCCAAGCCTTCGTCGCCGTGCCCCTTATCCCGTCGCGGAACTGAGCGCCGATCTGGCGGCCGTGAAGGGCATTGTCGACGGCGACTGGATACGCGTCGCCAGTACCAACGGCACCGCGCGATTTCGTGCGCGAGTTGTCCCCGAACTCGCGCCGGATGTCGTAGTCGCGGAGTATGGCTGGTGGCAGGCGTGCGACGAAATCGGCATGGAATCGTCGGCGGCACTGGGAAGCGCAAACAGTAACTACAACAGCATCGTGTCCGGCGCCATTGTCGATCCGCTGAGCGGTTCGTCGCCGCTTCGTGCCGTGCCATGCGACGTCACGCTCGACGCGTCGGTCGATCCAGCGCGACGGGCATGGCAAGGATTCCGGGACTTTGTCGTGTCGGCCGTACATGGAGAAGCCGAAGGCGTTCGCACGGTTACGTTCAGCGCAGCCGACGGTGGACCGCTCCCCGACTATCTGCCCGGACAGCATGTGACGGTCCATATTCCGGAGTTGTGCGAAGGAGGAACGACGCGTGCCTATTCGCTCACTGGCCATGCGATTGAAAGCGATCGCCGGACATACTCGATCTCCGTGCGCCATCAGCGAGGCCGAAGTGCCGATGGTGAGCAGTTCGAGGGCGTCATGTCCTCGCATATTCATCGCGAGTTGGCAGTTGGACACAGGGTCTTGCTTCAAGCCCCCAGCGGCACCTTCGTCGTACCGCCGGCTTCGAAGCGACCGGTCGTCATATTCGCGGGTGGGATTGGAATAACGCCCTTCATTTCGTGGCTGGAAACGATCGGGGAACTGGGCACACAAGCGCCTGAATCGCAGCTGTTTTACGCGAATCTCAATAGCTCGACTCATGCGTTCCGGAAACGAATTGCGCAATTGCAGCGTGCGTTGCCAACGCTCAAGGTCGTGAATTGCTATAACCAGCCGCGCGACGAAGTACTCGGACGCGACTTCGAGATGCAGGGCTACCTCACTGCGGACGTCGTGGACGACGCATTGATACAGCACCGCGCGCGATTCTATTTATGCGGCCCGGAGCCGATGATGAACGCCATCACGGCAGGCCTCGTCGAGCGCGGCGTACCGCCGTTCGATATCTTCAGCGAGGCCTTTCGGTCTCCGTCAAAGCCGGCCCTCGATCCATCACAGCGCTTCGCCGTCGAATTCCGGCGGTCGCGGATCAAGGCGGAATGGGCACCCGAACGGGGAAGCCTGCTCAGCTTCGGCGAGAGCCTCGGCATCAGCATGCCGAGCGGCTGCCGGGTCGGGCAATGCGAGAGCTGTGCCGTCAAGGTCCTGGCGGGCAAGGTGTCGCATATGACGGGGCATGGGCCGGATGAAGCCGATATGTGCCTCGCCTGCCAGGCGATCCCGGCCACTGATATTTCCATTGAAGCGTGAATGACCCACGAGGAGCCAAATCGAGCATGAAATTTTTCGACACGCCAGCGACACGCGAAGCGCTGGACTTCGCCACGCTGATTCCGTCGCTGAAGAAGGCGTTCATCAAGGGGTGTGAGGTTCCACTCCGGCACTCGCACACGATCAATAGCGGCGACGGCAATAGCGGCACCGTATTGATCATGCCGGCGTGGGAGGCGGACGGATATCTCGGCATCAAGACCGTGAACATTTTCCCCGGTAACCAGGGCCGCGGAATGCCCGGCTTGCACTCGACTTACGTGCTGTACGACGCCAGCACGGGTGAGCCACTCGCGCAGATGGACGGCAATGAAATCACCTCACGCCGGACCGCCGCCGCCTCGGCACTCGCTGCAACCTTTCTGGCGCGCGACGACTCCTCGCACATGGTGCTGTTGGGCGCCGGACGCGTGGCAAGCCTGGTGCCGTCAGCGTATCGAAGCCAGCTCCCAATCACGCATGTCGAGGTCTGGGACATCTATCCGGAATCGGCCGCGCGACTCGTGCAGCAACTGCGAGGCGAAGGTTTCAATGCGGCCGTTGTCGCCAGTCTGCCGGACAGCGTGGCGCGCGCGGATGTCGTGAGCTGCGCGACGCTCGCCACCGAGTCGATCGTACGCGGCTCGTGGTTGAAAGCGGGAACGCATCTCGATCTTATCGGAAGCTTCACGCCGCAGATGCGCGAGGCTGACGACGATTGTTTCCGCCACGCACGCGTGTTTGTGGATACGGACGAGGCGCCGCAGAAGTCCGGCGACCTGATTGGGCCGTTGTCGCGCAACGTGATTTCGCCGGCGGACCTGAACGGTACGCTCGCGGCCCTGTGCCGGGGCGACGTCGGTGGGCGATTCGACGGCAGCGAGCGCACGGTATTCAAAGCGGTGGGGACCGCACTCGAAGACCTGGCTGCGGCAGTGCAGGTTTATGAACAGCATGTTTAATCACTCGAAGCGTCGGAGACCATGATGAAGGAATTGAACCGTCAGCAAGACCTGGCAGCCTCGACAGCCGACGATGCAGTCGGACTCGAGCGTATGGCCGCAGCAGTGACCCGTTGGTCGGAAAAGTGGTTTCCCGACGCATACATATTCGCGGCGATCGCGGTTGTCGTCGTCGCGGTCGGCGCGCTGGCGACGGGCGCGCCTGCACAACGTGTGGGCATTGCCTTCGGAGACGGATTCTGGAGCCTGATTCCCTTTACGATGCAGATGGCGATCGTGGCCATTTCAGGCTACGTGGTCGCGGTATCTCCGCCTGCCGCCAAATTGATCGCATGGCTTGCCCGCTTGCCGTCGAACGGCAAGTCTGCGGTGGCATTCGTCGCGCTGGTCAGCATTTCGGCGTCGCTTTTCAACTGGGCGATCAGCCTGATCTTCAGCGGCCTGCTGGTTCGTGCGCTCGCTCGTCGCACCGGGCTCCGTATGGACTATCGAGCGGCGGGTGCCGCCGCCTATCTCGGCATGGGCGCGACCTGGGCGCTGGGATTGAGTTCGTCGGCATCGCAATTGCAGGCGAATCCGGACAGTTTGCCGAAAGCGCTGCTGGCGATCACCGGTGTCATTCCGTTCTCCGAAACGATTTTTCTTCCCCAGTCGTTGCTGATAGTCGCCGCTCTGACCGTCGTATCGCTTTTGATCGCGTATCTCTCTGCGCCGGGCACCGAACGCGCCAAAACCGCGCAGCATCTGGGCATCTCGCTGAACGAGGCGGAACTCGAAGTAGCAGCGCCTTCACGCCCCGGCGACTGGCTCGAGTACAGCCCGTTGATCACAATCCTGATCGTCGCACTCGGCTCTGTTTGGGCATGGCACGAATTCACCGCGAAAAATCCGGTGCTGGCGATCTCGAATCTCAATACCTACAACTTCGTGTTCCTGTTGGCCGGGATGCTGTTGAACTGGCGCCCCCGCCGCTTCCTGAACGCCGTGGCGAAATCGGTGCCGTCCGTGGCTGGCGTGTTGATCCAGTTTCCTCTCTACGGAGGCATTGCGTACATGCTGACGAAAGCCTCCGCGCCGTCGGGACTACCGTTGGCCGATCATCTTTCGCATTTCTTCGTTGCAGTGTCGTCGCATGCGTCGTTTCCGGCGCTGATGGGCATCTACTCTGCCGTCCTTGGATTCTTCGTGCCGTCAGGTGGCGGGAAATGGATCATCGAGGCACCGTACGTGATCGCGGCAGCCAGGGAACTGCAGGTTCATCTGGGCTGGGCGGTAACCGTCTACAACGCGGCGGAGGCGTTGCCGAATTTGATCAACCCTTTCTGGATGCTGCCGTTGCTAGGCGTGCTGGGATTGCGGGCTCGCGACGTGGTGGGCTTCACGTTTACCCAGTTCATCGTGCATCTTCCGCTCGTGATCTTCATGCTGTGGATTCTTGCGGGGACGTTGACCTTCCATCCCCCCGTCATGCCCTGATCCGTCTGTGGCGCCAGCCCGGTGCAGCAGGTTGTCAGTCTGGTCTGCTCGTCTCAATGCGCCGCCGCAGCAGCCGCGCCCGCATCGCCACCGGCTCTTTCCGGCTTCGTGATCCAGATCAGCGCAATCAGCGCGACGAAGATGCCGGCCGAAACGAAGAACAGGTCGTTCACGCCCAATTGCGCGGCCTGTTGCGTCGCCATCGAATTGAAGAGCCCATACGCTTGCGGTTGACTGAAACCCGCCGCGCCCATTTGCCGGATCGACTGATCGAAGACCGGGTTGTAGGCGTTGGCGCGCTCGGTCAGTTGCGCATGATGCATGATAGAGCGATGGTCCCACGCCGTCTGAAAGATCGACGTGCCGATGCCGCCGCACATGATCCGCACGAAGTTCGACAAGCCCGAGGCCGCCGGAATCCGGTTGCCCGGCAAGCCCGACAGCGTGATCGACACGAGCGGAATGAAGAACCCGGCCATGCCGATGCCCTGAATCAGCGTGGGCAACAGCAGCGAGTACGTATCGACGCCGGTCGTGTAGCGCGAGCGCATCCAGAAGCACAGCGCGAACACGAGGAACGACAGGGTCGCGATGTAGCGCGGATCGGTGCGTGGCAAGACCTTGCCCGTGATCGGCGACAGCAGCACGGCAAACAGTCCGACGGGCGCCATCACGAGACCGGCGTCGGTCGCCGTGTAGCCGATGTCGGTTTGCAGCCACAGCGGCAATAGCACGAGATTGCCGAAGTAAAGGCCGTAGCCGATCGACAGCGCGACCGTGCCGCCCGTGAAATTGCGCTTGCTGAAGAGCGAGAGGTCGACCACCGGATGCTCGGCCGTCAATTCCCACACGATAAAAAACGCGAGCGCGATCACGGCGACGAGCGCCAGCACGACGATCGTGGTCGACGAAAACCAGTCGAGGTCCTTGCCCTTGTCGAGCATGACCTGCAACGAGCCGACCCACAAGATCAGCAGGCCCAGGCCGACACCGTCGATCGGCGCCTTTTTCACGACGGAATCGCGGTTGCGGAAGATCATCCACGTCGCGGCCGCGGCGACGGCGCCGACGGGAATGTTGACGTAGAAAATCCACGGCCACGAAATGTTGTCCGAGATCCAGCCGCCGAGAATCGGGCCGGCGACCGGCGCGATCAACGTGGTCATTGCCCACATCGACAGCGCCATCGGCGCCTTCGCGCGCGGATAGCTCGCGAGCAGCAGCGTTTGCGACAGCGGAATCATCGGGCCGGCCACCGCGCCTTGCAGCACGCGCGAGGCGAGCAGGAAGGGCAGCGTCGGCGCGAGGCCGCACATCCATGACGAGATCACGAACAGCACGATCGACGCCATGAAAAGCCGCACCTGGCCGATGCGGTCGGTGAGCCAGCCGGTCAGCGGCACGGAGATCGCGTTGGCGACCGCGAACGACGTGATCACCCACGTGCCCTGATCGGCCGACACGCCGAGGTCGCCGGAAATGGACGGGATGGAGACGTTCGCGATCGACGTGTCGAGCACGTTCATGAAAACGGCGAGCGACACCGCGATGGTGCCGATCACCAGTTGCGCCCCCTCGAGCGGCGGATGAGGGGCTTGCGCCTGAGCCTGAGCCATTCAAAAAGCCTTGTAGGAGTCGCCGCGCGGCTTACATCAGTTTTGCGGCCGCAGCCGCGGGCTTGCCGGTTCCCGACTGCACGGCTTTCTGCGCGCCAGCGTTCGGACCTGCGTTTTCCGCGATGATGCGGGCGATTTCGGCGTCGGCTTCGTCGCCGTATTTCGCGAACACGTTCGTCTGATAGACGGTGTTCTGCGCGTTGCCGAGCTGGCCGCCGTTCTCGTCCTTGATGCTGACGTCGGCTTGCATCGACAGGCCGATACGCAGCGGATGCTTTTCAAGCTCCTGCGGATCGAGCGCGATACGCACCGGCAGGCGCTGCACCACCTTGATCCAGTTGCCCGTCGCGTTCTGCGCGGGCAGCAGCGAAAACGCCGAACCCGTGCCCGCCGAGAAGCCGACCACCTTGCCGTGATAGACGACCGACGAACCGTACACGTCGGCGGTCAGTTCGACCGGCTGGCCGATGCGCATGTGCTTGAGCTGCACTTCCTTGAAGTTGGCGTCGACCCAGACGGCGCCGAGCGGCACGATCGCCATGAGCGGCGTGCCCGGCGAGACGCGCTGTCCGACCTGCACCGAGCGTTTCGCGACATAGCCGGTGACCGGTGCCGGCAGCGTGTTGCGCGCATTGTTCAGATACGCGTCGCGGACCTTCGCGGCAGAAGCCTGCACGTTCGGGTGATTCGCGATCGTCGTGTTCGCGGTCAGCGCGCGGTTCGACGCGAGTTGTTGCTGGGCGGCCTCGACGGCGGCCTGGGCGCTCTTCACGGCGTCGCGTGCGTGGGAAATTTCTTCCTGCGACACCGCGCCGGTTTGAGCCACGGTCATGCGGCGCTTCAGGTCGTCCTGAGCACGCGACAGGTCGGACTGGCGCTGGGCGACCTGAGCCTGGTACTGGTTGTCGTCGGCGAAGAGGCCGCGCACCTGGCGCACCGTCTGCGCGAGATTCGCTTCGGCCTGTTCGAGCGCGACGCGGGCGTCGGCCGGATCGAGCACGACGAGCGGGTCGCCGGCCTTGACCGTTTGGGTGTCGTCGGCGTTGACCGCGACGACCGTGCCGGTGACCTGCGGCGTGATCTGCACGACGTTGCCGTTCACGTAGGCGTCGTCGGTGTCTTCGTGAAAGCGCGCCACGAGGAAGTAGTACAGGCCGTAGGCGATGGCGGCGATCAGGATCACGATGACGAGCAGCGTCATCATGCGCTTGCGTTTGCCGTTGTTCGCGGATTGCGCCGGCTTGTTCGGCTGTGCCGGCTGGTTGTTAGCCGCGGGCTGCTGGGGGGTGCTCATTGATGTGCTCCGGGTTCTCTCTAACGTCGTCGTTTATTCGGATGTTCGTGTGTGGTCTGTTGCTGTCGATCCGTTGCGGTCCGCGCTGTTACTTCGCAGCCGCAGCCGTGGTCGTGGCGGTGGCCGCGGTGCCGCTGGCGCTTGCCGCGGCGGCCGGCGCGGCTGCTTGCTGGGGTCCGTCGCCAGGCACCACGAGCCCGGTTTGCGTCGCGTCGAAACCGCCGCCGAGCGCCTTGACGAGACCGATCTGCAGATCGCGGCGGCGCATCTTCAACGTGGTCACGGTCTGTTCGGCGGCGAGGCGGTTCTGGTCCGCGGTCAGCACCTGCAATTGCGGCGACAACCCGGCCTTGTAGCGGATCACGGCGAGCTGATACGCCTTCGTGGATGCGTCGAGCGCGCGCTGTGCGTCGCCCGATTGCTGGTCGATCGAGCGGATCGACGAGACTTGCGTGGCTACATCCGACAAAGCATTGATCAGCGTCTGGTTGTAATTCGCGACGTCCAGGTCGAAGTCGGCGTAACGGCCCTTCAACTGCGAGCGCAGCGCGCCGGCGTCGAAGATCGGCAGATGAACCGCCGGGCCGAACTGTATCTGCCGGCTGCCGGCCTTCAGGAAGCGGCCCCAGCCGAACGCGTCGAAGCCGAAAGCGGCGGCGAGATTCACATCGGGGAAAAACTCGGCCTTCGCTTCCTTCACGTCGTGCATCGCCGCTTCGACCTGCCAGCGTGCGGCCACGATGTCCGCGCGGCGCGCGACCAGGTCGGCCGGCAGATTGTCGGGCAGGGTCACCGCGTTGCCGGCGCCGAGCACAGGTTGCGCGATCTGCAGGCCGCGGTCGGGCCCCTTGCCGAGCAGCGCGCCCAACTGATAGCGCACCACGGTGATCTGGCCGTCGAGGTCGGTCAGGTTCGACTGGCTCGTCGCGATATTGCCGGTCGCGGTCTGGCGTTCGACGTTGGTGTCGAGGCCCGCGGCGACGCGGCCATTCGTGATCCGGCCGATTTCCTGGCGATTCTCGATCTCGCGCGCGGCGATGTCGCGCAGCGCGTAGAGCTGCGCAAGCTGGTTATAGGTGCTCGCCACGGAGGCCGCGAGCGTCACGCGCGCCTGCTGCATGTCCGCCTGAGCCGCCTTTTCCTGCGACACCGCCTGGCCGAGCCGCTGACGGTTCTTGCCCCACAGGTCGAGGTCCCACGAGGCGCTCGCCAGCACGTTGTTTTCGCTATACCAGGTGCCACCGTACGGAGGCGGGTAGAGCGCGTTGCCGGAGAAGAGTTCGCGCGTCCACGAATAGCTGCCGTTGACCTTCGGATAGAGCGCCGAGCGCGAACTTTCGATATACGACGACGCCTTCGCGAGACGCGCCTGCGCCTGCGCGATCGATGGATTGCCTTCCAGCGCTTCGTCAATCAGCTTCGGCAACTGGGGATCGCCAAACTGGTTCGCCCACTCGAGCGACGGCCACTGGCCGCCCTGGCCCGTCAGACTCTGCGTGGACTCGTACTGCTCCGGCGACGAGATCTGCTTGTCGCTTTTGACACCGAAGTAGTTCGCGCACCCCGCGAGGGCGAGCGCTGCCACCGCGGCGGCGACAGCGGCCCGGCGCGGAAACGCGGGCGCGGACAGGGAAAGGGATTTCATCGCTCGACTCTTTGAGTGGAATGTAATGATGGACGCTGCAAGTAATTTTTAAGTCTTGTTGCCGGAGCTGCTTGCCGCATCGCGAGCAAATGCCGTGCATTCGCCGGAATTGATCAGGGCTCGCCGCAGCATGCTCTTTAAGAAGCCCACTTCTTCCGGGGTGAAACCGGAGAGCAGACTATCCAGCACGCTGGTGAAAATCTTCGGCATCTTCGCCGCGATTGCGTGGCCTTCCGGCGTCAGCGCGAGCCGCACGGCGCGCCGGTCTTCGCTGCTGCGCACCCGCGTCAGCAGCCCGCGCTTTTCCAGCCGGTCGATCAGCCTCGTGACGGCGCTTGCGTCGATGCCGTATTCGCGGGCCAGTTCGGCCGCCAGCACGCATTTGCCGCTCGCCACCATGAACAGGATGCTGCCCTGCTGACTGGTGATGCCCAGTTCGGCCATGCTGCGCTGGGTGACCATGTTCGACATGGTCGACTTCACTCGCGCGAGCAGGTAGCCGACGCTTTCGCCGAGCTGATACTCGCTGATCTCCGGCGCGGGTGTTGAGGACGGCTCCGTCATGATTCTCGTGCGAATGCAATGGTTGACTATGCACGATTATAGGAGCCGGATGATTGACGCGGCAAGGGTTATTACAGCTTAGGCAAGGAATTTTCCGCACTCAAGAAGGAATCGGCGCGTTTTTGCGTAGGCGCAAATGAGGTGCGCTGTCAGTGTTGCGGGCTGCAAATGGCACGCCGCGGCGTCCGCTATCGGGGAATACCAGAAAGCGTCACCATCGCGTGCTATAATGTTGGGTTCCCAAAAGTGCGCTTTGGGCTTGTCGTAATTTTGTCCTCGTATTGCTCTGATAGAAGGGTAAGCGGCAGGGGTAAGCGGCATGAGCAAGCGGCGCACTCAACTGTCTCCAGGTTCCTATGACCCGCGCCCTACGCAACATCGCCATCATTGCCCACGTCGACCACGGCAAGACCACGCTCGTCGACCAGCTCCTCCGTCAGACCGCCACGTTCCGCGACAACCAGCAGATTGCCGAACGCGTGATGGACTCGAACGACATCGAAAAAGAACGTGGCATCACGATTCTTTCCAAGAACTGCGCCGTCGAATACGAAGGCACGCACATCAACATCGTCGACACGCCGGGACACGCCGACTTCGGCGGTGAAGTGGAGCGCGTGCTGTCGATGGTCGACTCCGTGCTGCTGCTCGTCGACGCCGTCGAAGGCCCGATGCCGCAAACGCGCTTCGTGACCAAGAAGGCGCTGGCGCTCGGCCTGAAGCCGATCGTCGTGATCAACAAGGTTGACCGTCCGGGCGCGCGTATCGACTGGGTGATCAACCAGACGTTCGACCTGTTCGACAAGCTCGGCGCGACCGACGAGCAGCTCGATTTCCCGATCGTCTACGCGTCGGGCCTGAACGGCTATGCCGGCCTCACGCCGGACGTGCGCGAAGGCGACATGCGCCCGCTGTTCGAAGCCGTGCTCAAGCACGTGCCGGTGCGCGCAGCCGACCCGGAAGGCCCGCTGCAATTGCAGATCACGTCGCTCGACTACTCGTCGTATGTCGGCCGTATCGGCGTGGGCCGCATCACGCGTGGCCGCATCAAGCCGGGCATGGCCGTCGCCGTGCGTTCGGGTCCGGACGGCGCGATTCTGAACCGCAAGATCAACCAGGTGCTGTCGTTCAAGGGTCTCGAGCGCGTGCAGGTCGAGTCGGCGGAAGCGGGCGACATCGTGCTGATCAACGGTATCGAGGAAATCGGCATCGGCGTGACCATCTGCTCGCCGGAACAGCCGGAAGCGCTGCCCATGATCACCGTCGACGAACCGACGCTGACCATGAACTTCCTCGTCAATTCGTCGCCGCTGGCTGGCCGTGAAGGAAAGTTCGTCACGAGCCGTCAGATTCGCGACCGCCTGATGAAGGAACTGAACCACAACGTCGCGCTGCGCGTGAAAGAAACCGGCGACGAAACCACGTTCGAAGTGGCGGGCCGCGGCGAACTGCACCTGACCATTCTCGTGGAAAACATGCGTCGCGAAGGCTATGAGCTGGCCGTGTCGCGTCCGCGCGTGGTGATGCAGGAAATCGACGGCGTGAAGCACGAGCCGTACGAAAACCTGACCGTCGACATGGAAGACGCGCACCAGGGCGGCGTGATGGAAGAGTTGGGCCGCCGCAAGGGCGAAATGCTCGACATGGCGTCGGACGGCCGTGGCCGCACGCGTCTCGAGTATCGTATTTCGGCGCGTGGCCTGATCGGCTTCCAGTCGGAATTCCTGACGCTCACGCGTGGTACGGGCCTGATGAGCCACACGTTCGACTCGTATCAGCCGGTCAAGGAAGGCGCGGTCGGCGAGCGCCGCAACGGCGTGCTGATTTCGCAGGACGACGGCGCCGCAGTCGCTTACGCGCTGTGGAAGCTGCAGGACCGCGGCCGTATGTTCGTGTCGCCGGGCGAGCCGCTGTATGAAGGCATGATCATCGGCATTCATAGCCGTGACAACGACCTGGTCGTGAACCCCATCAAGGGCAAGCAGCTCACCAACGTGCGTTCGTCGGGTACGGACGAAGCCGTGCGCCTCGTGCCGCCGATCCAGATGTCGCTGGAATACGCGGTCGAGTTTATCGACGACGACGAACTGGTCGAGGTCACGCCGCAATCCATCCGTCTGCGCAAGCGCTACCTGAAGGAACACGAGCGCCGCAGCGCAAGCCGTAAGGGCGCGGTGGACTAGGAGCAGCGCGCGCCGGTTACGGCGCCTTTGCTCTGACTGCTGTTCAAAAGCCACCCGAAGCCTTCTTCGGGTGGCTTTTTGTTTTTGCCGCGCCGATAGCGTTATCAGCACTTACCGCCGGTTCGCACTTCGTTTATGCGCGTTTGTCTCCGTTAATCGCAGAAGACTGTTGCGCGCCGCGAAAATCGCCGCGAAGGCCCGTCGTTGCGGGCCCGGGCGGCAATCCGTCTGCTATCTGGACTATCGGTTCTGTGATATGCTCCCCGGGTGCAAGTTTTAGGTCCTTCCAAGCAAGACTTGATTCGCGCAATCCGCTAAACGGTCAGGCCGTGTCGCGGAAGGTTCTGTAACCCGCTATTTCTCGAGAAACTCGAAGAAAGGTGAGCGTAAAAATGATGAAGCAATTCCAGTCGAACTCTTATCTGTTCGGCGGCAATGCTCCGTACGTAGAAGAAATGTACGAAGCATATCTCGACAATCCGGCGTCAGTGCCCGAGAACTGGCGCAGCTATTTCGACGCGTTGCAGAATGTTCCCGCATCGGACGGCAGCAATGCCAACGACGTGGCCCACGGCCCGATCGTCGAATCGTTTGCGCAACGGGCCAAGGCCAATGCCTTCATCCCGCGCACCGCACCCGGCGGCGAAGACCTCGCTACCGCGCGAAAGCAAGTCTATGTGCAGTCCCTCATCGGCGCATATCGCTTCCTCGGCTCGCAATGGGCCAATCTCGATCCCCTGAAGCGCCGCGAACGTCCCGCAATCCCCGAACTCGAACCCGCGTTCTACGACTTCACCGAAGCCGACATGGACCAGGAGTTCAGCGCCACGAATCTGTATTTCGGATTCGAGCGCGCGTCGCTGCGTGAGATCGTCAAGGCACTGCGCGACACGTATTGCGGCACGATCGGCGCCGAGTACATGTACATCAGCGATCCGGAACAGAAGCGCTGGTGGAAGGAAAAGCTGGAGTCGATCCGCTCCACGCCGAACTTCTCGAACGAGAAGAAGAAGCACATCCTGAATCGCCTGACGGCCGCTGAAGGCCTCGAGCGCTTCCTGCACACCAAATACGTCGGCCAGAAGCGCTTTTCGCTGGAAGGCGGCGAGAGCTTCATCGCGTCGATGGACGAAGTCGTGCGTCACGGCGGTGCTCGCGGCGTCCAGGAAATCGTCATCGGCATGGCTCACCGTGGCCGTCTGAACGTGCTGGTCAATACGCTCGGCAAGATGCCGGCTGACCTGTTCGCCGAATTCGAAGGCAAGCACGTCGACGACCTGCCGGCCGGCGACGTCAAGTACCACAAGGGTTTCTCGTCGGACGTCTCGACCGAAGGCGGCCCGGTTCACCTGTCGCTCGCGTTCAACCCGTCGCACCTCGAAATCGTCAACCCGGTGGTCGAAGGTTCGGCGAAGGCGCGTATGGACCGTCGCGGCGACGACAGCGGCCTGCAAGTGCTGCCGGTGCAGATCCACGGCGACGCGGCTTTTGCCGGCCAGGGCGTCGTGATGGAAACGCTGAACCTCGCGCAAACGCGCGGTTACGGCACGCACGGCACGCTGCACATCGTCATCAACAACCAGATCGGTTTCACGACGTCGGACCCGCGCGATTCGCGCTCCACGTTGTACTGCTCGGACGTCGTCAAGATGATCGAGGCGCCGGTGCTGCACGTGAACGGCGACGATCCGGAAGCGGTCGTTCTGGCCACGCAACTGGCTATCGACTTCCGCATGCAGTTCCACAAGGATGTCGTGGTCGACATCGTGTGCTTCCGCAAGCTGGGTCACAACGAGCAGGACACGCCGGCTGTCACGCAGCCGCTGATGTACAAGACCATCGCCAAGCATCCGGGCACCCGCGCGCTGTACGCGGAAAAGCTGGTGCAGCAAGGCGTGATCACCGCCGAGGAAGGCGAGGAATTCGTCAAGGCGTATCGCAAGGCGATGGACGAAGGCCATCACACGGTCGATCCGGTGCTCTCGAACTACAAGAGCAAGTACGCGGTCGACTGGGTGCCGTTCCTGAACCGCAAGTGGACCGACGCAGCCGACACGGCCGTGCCGCTCGCGGAACTGAAGCGCCTCGCCGAGCGCATCACCACGATTCCGGAAAACTTCAAGGTTCACCCGCTGGTCGAGCGCGTCATCAACGACCGTCGCGCGATGGGCCGTGGCGAAGCGAAGCTCGACTGGGGCATGGGCGAGCATCTCGCGTTCGCGTCGCTGGTCGCATCGGGTTATGCCGTGCGTCTGACGGGTCAGGATTCGGGCCGCGGCACGTTCACGCACCGTCACGCGGTGCTGCACGACCAGAACCGCGAGCGCTGGAACGACGGCACGTACGTGCCGCTGCAGAACATCGCCGAAGGTCAGGCGAAGTTCACGGTAATCGACTCGGTGCTGTCGGAAGAAGCGGTGCTCGGCTTCGAATACGGTTACTCGACGGCTGAACCGAACACGTTCGTCGCGTGGGAAGCGCAGTTCGGCGACTTCGTGAACGGCGCGCAAGTCGTGATCGACCAGTTCATCTCGTCGGGCGAAGTAAAGTGGGGCCGCGTGTCGGGTCTCACCATGCTGCTGCCGCACGGCTACGAAGGCCAGGGTCCGGAGCACTCGTCGGCGCGTATCGAGCGTTTCCTGCAACTGTGCGCAGACCACAACATGCAGGTCGTTCAGCCGACCACGCCGGCGCAGATTTTCCACCTGCTGCGCCGTCAGATGATCCGCCTGTTCCGCAAGCCGCTGATCGTCGCCACGCCGAAATCGCTGCTGCGTCACAAGGAAGCGGTGTCGGATCTGTCGGAACTCGCGAAGGGTTCGTTCCAGCCGGTTATCGGCGAAGTGGACGACACCATCGACGCGAAGAAGGTCAAGCGCGTGCTGGCGTGCTCGGGCCGCGTGTACTACGACCTCGTCGCGCATCGCCGCGAAGCGAAGGCAAACGACGTCGCGATCATCCGTATCGAACAGCTCTATCCGTTTGCGCACAAGCAGTTCGAAACGGAAATGAAGAAGTACGACAACGCGACGGAAGTGGTGTGGGTCCAGGACGAGCCGCAGAATCAGGGCCCGTGGTTCTACATCGAGCATCACCTGAAGGAAGGCATGAAGGAAGGACAGAAGCTGGCATACAGCGGCCGTCCGGCTTCGGCTTCGCCGGCAGTGGGCTACTACGCGAAGCACTACGAGCAGCAGAAGGCGCTGGTCGAAGGCGCTTTCGGCCGCCTCAAGAGCGCGTCGATCGCTAAATAAAGAGAACAGACGAACCGGGAAAGCGCAGCGCGCTTTCCCGTGCCGCGTTCTGCAACCCATCAAGGTTGAAGCGCGGCACGCAGGGTTCGCAGGCGGTCGTCGTTCACCGCGCCGTCACCCGATACGTATTCAGGATATTCATAATGGCTATTGTTGAAGTCAAGGTTCCCCAGCTGTCCGAGTCGGTCTCGGAAGCCACCATGCTGCAGTGGAAGAAGAAGCCCGGCGAGGCTGTGGCGCAAGACGAAATTCTCATCGAAATCGAGACCGACAAGGTCGTGCTCGAAGTGCCGGCACCCTCGGCCGGCGTGCTCGCGCAAGTCATCGCGAACGACGGCGACACCGTCACGGCCGATCAGGTCATCGCCAAGATCGACACCGAAGGCAAGGCTGGCGCCGCTGCCGTCGAAGCCGAAGTGAAGCCGGCTCCCGAAGCGTCGCCGGCTCCGGCTCCTGCTGCCGCACCGGCCGCGCAAGCCGCATCCGCAACGGGTGCGAACACCGCTGCTTCGCCGGCTGCCGGCAAGCTGATGGCGGAGAAGGGCCTGTCGTCGGGCGACGTCGCCGGCACGGGCCGCGACGGCCGCATCACCAAGGGCGACGTGCTGACGGCCGGCGCACCCGCCGCCAAGGCCGCAGCGCCGGCACCGGCTGCCGCACCGAAGGCCGCCAAGCCGTCGCTGCCGGACGTGAAGGCGCCGGCATCGGCTGATCAATGGCTGAAGGACCGCCCGGAACAACGCGTGCCGATGTCGCGTCTGCGCGCGCGTATCGCCGAGCGTCTGCTCGAGTCGCAGCAAACCAACGCGATCCTGACCACGTTCAACGAAGTGAACATGGCGCCGGTCATGGATCTGCGCAACAAGTACAAGGACAAGTTCGAGAAGGAACATGGCGTGAAGCTCGGCTTCATGTCGTTCTTCGTGAAGGCGGCTGTTCACGCGCTGAAGAAGTTCCCGCTGGTGAATGCGTCCATCGACGGTAACGACATCGTCTATCACGGCTACTTCGACATCGGTATCGCTGTCGGTTCGCCGCGCGGTCTGGTGGTGCCGATCCTGCGCAATGCAGATCAGCTGAGCCTCGCCGACATCGAGAAGAAGATCGCCGAGTTCGGTCAGAAGGCGAAAGACGGCAAGCTGTCCATCGACGAAATGACGGGCGGTACGTTCTCCATCTCGAACGGCGGCGTGTTCGGCTCGATGCTGTCGACGCCGATCATCAACCCGCCGCAGTCCGCGATTCTCGGCGTGCACGCCACGAAGGAACGCGCCGTGGTCGAGAACGGCCAGATCGTGATCCGCCCGATGAACTATCTGGCGCTGTCGTACGACCACCGGATCATCGACGGCCGCGAAGCGGTGCTGTCGCTGGTTGCCATGAAGGACGCGCTCGAAGATCCGGCGCGTCTGCTGCTCGACCTGTAAGCAACGGTCCGACCGGAGCCGGCTTGTAAAACACGCAAGCCGGCTCCAGATGAGCAATACGTCTTTCGCATTCCGCAGTACTGGAACGAGCCGCGCCACCAAGTGTGGCCAATAAGCTTGGCCAATAAGCGTGGCCGCGCCGTTCCGTCATCAAAAGGATTGTCATGTCCAAAGAATTTGACGTCGTCGTGATCGGCGCCGGCCCTGGCGGTTATATCGCCGCGATCCGCGCAGCGCAGCTCGGCAAGACCGTCGCATGTATCGAAAAATGGAAGAACCCGGCCGGCGCGCTGAAGCTCGGCGGCACCTGCCTGAACGTGGGCTGCATTCCATCGAAGGCGCTGCTCGCGTCGTCGGAAGAATTTGAAAACGCATCGCATCACCTCGCGGACCACGGCATTTCCGTGGAAAACGTGAAGGTCGACATCTCGAAGATGATGGCCCGCAAAGACGGCATCGTCGACAAGATGACGAAGGGCATCGAATTCCTGTTCCGCAAGAACAAGATCACGTGGCTCAAGGGCCACGGCAAGTTCACCGGCAAGACGGACGCCGGCGTGCAGATCGAAGTGAGCGGCGAAGGCGAAACCGAAGTGGTCACGGCGAAGAACGTGATCATTGCGACGGGTTCAAAGGCGCGCCATCTGCCGAACATTCCGGTCGACAACAAGATCGTCGCCGACAACGAAGGCGCGCTCGCTTTCGACTCGGCTCCGAAGAAGCTCGCCGTGATCGGCGCAGGCGTGATCGGCCTGGAACTCGGCTCGGTGTGGCGTCGTCTGGGCGCGGAAGTGACCGTGCTCGAAGCGCTGCCGGAATTCCTCGGCGCGGCTGACCAGGCTTTGGCGAAAGAAGCGGCCAAGCAGTTCAAGAAGCAGGGCCTCGACATTCACGTCGGCGTGAAGGTCGGCGAAGTCACGACCACTGAGAACAGCGTCACGATCAACTACACGGACAAGGACGGCAACGCGCAGAAGCTCGAAGCGGACCGCCTGATCGTGTCGATCGGCCGCGTGCCGAATACGGACAACCTCGGTCTCGAAGCAATCGGTCTGAAGGCGAACGAGCGCGGCTTCATCGACGTGGACGATCATTGCGCGACGGCCGTGCCGAACGTGTACGCGATCGGCGACGTGGTGCGCGGCCCGATGCTCGCGCACAAGGCTGAGGACGAAGGCGTGCTGGTGGCCGAGATCATCGACGGTCAGAAGCCGCATATCGACTACAACTGCATCCCGTGGGTGATCTACACCGAGCCGGAAATCGCGTGGGTCGGCAAGACCGAGCAGCAACTGAAGGCGGAAGGCCGCGAGGTCAAGACCGGCCAGTTCCCGTTCATGGCGAACGGCCGCGCGCTCGGCATCAACAAGGCGGATGGCTTCGTCAAGATGATCGCCGACGCAAAGACCGACGAACTGCTCGGCGTGCACATCATCTCGGCAAACGCATCGGATCTGATCGCAGAAGCCGTGGTCGCGATGGAGTTCAAGGCGGCGTCGGAAGACATCGGCCGCATTTGCCATCCGCACCCGTCGCTGTCGGAAGTCATGCGCGAAGCGGCGCTCGCCGTGGACAAGCGCGCGCTGAACATGTAAACGCGCACGCCTGACTGAACGCAACTTCGGCATTTCTGGCATCACAAGGCGGGCGGGTTCAATCCCTCCCGCCTTTCTTTTTGCAGCAACACTTTTGCAGCAACACAATGAACGTCACCGAATACTACGAGAAAGAACTGCAGACGCGGGGTTACCAATCCGATCCGGCGCAACGCGCGGCGGTGGACCGTCTGCAGCGGTGCTACGAAGAGTGGGTCGAGTACAAGTCGCGCCGCTCGAATGCGTTCAAGAAGCTGATCAATCATCCGGAGCAGCCGCGCGGCGTGTACATGTGGGGCGGCGTAGGGCGCGGCAAGAGCTTTCTGATGGACAGCTTCTACATGATCGTGCCGGTGCAGCGCAAAACGCGGCTGCATTTTCATGAGTTCATGCGCGAGGTGCATCGCGAGCTCGAAGAATTGAAAGGGCAGGCCGATCCGCTCGATGAACTCGCGCGGCGCGTTTCGAAGCGTTATCGGCTGATCTGTTTCGACGAGTTTCATGTGTCCGACATTGCCGACGCGATGATTCTTTATCGCCTGCTCGACAAGCTGTTCGAGAACGGCGTGCAGTTCGTGATGACGTCCAACTACGATCCCGACACGCTGTACCCGGACGGCCTGCATCGCGACCGCATGTTGCCGGCGATTGAGTTGATCAAGCAGAAGCTCGACGTGATCAACGTCGACGCGGGCATCGACTATCGGCAACGCACGCTGGCGCAGGTCGAGGTGTATCACACGCCGCTCGGCGCGGCCGCCGACAAGTCGCTGCGCGACGCGTTCGCGCGCCTCGCCGCGGTGCCCGACGAAAGCCCGATCCTGCACATCGAAAAGCGCGAGTTGAAGGCGCTGCGCAAGGCGGACGGCGTCGTCTGGTTCGACTTCGCGACGTTGTGCGGCGGTCCGCGCTCGCAGAACGACTACCTGGAACTGGCGAGCCGTTTTCACGCGGTGATTCTGTCCGCGGTCCCGCAGATGTCGGCGCGCATGGCGTCCGAAGCGCGCCGCTTTACGTGGCTCATCGACGTGTTCTACGACCACAAGGTGAAGCTGCTGATGTCGGCCGCGGTGCCGCCCGAGCAGCTTTACGTGGATGGCCCGATGGCCAACGAATTCACGCGCACGGTGTCGCGCATCGTCGAGATGCAGAGCAAGGAGTATCTCGATGCGCCGCGGCGGATCGTCGATACGTCGCTGACTTGAAGCCGGCGCCGCGGCGAGCGCGTTCGCAAGCTGCCGGGTGTGCTTTTGCGATAGGTCACATCGCCTGCGCCTAGCGGCCTAGGCCTAACGGCGTATTTTCAAGATTCGGATTGCTCCGATGTTTTGCCTTCGGGTGACTGGCTATCTTTGTCGGGTATCTGACAAAGGAGAAACCATGAATCCCTATCGCGACATCAACGACGAAGAATGGCAGCGCATCGCGCCGTTGCTGCCCGAACTGCGTCCGCGCTCCGAATTGCGCGGCCGCCCGCTGGCCAACACCCGGTCGGTGCTCAACGGCGTGCTGTGGGTGATGTACAGCGGCGCTACCTGGTCCGCCATGCCGCGCAAGTACCCGTCGTATCAAACCTGTCATCGCCGCTTCAAGGCGTGGTATCAGTCCGGCGTGCTCAAGCGCGTCATGGAACAGTTGTTCGGCGCCGCCAGCGAAGAACTGTGCGCAATGATGGAAGCACGCATGCGCACGCATCTGAGCGCGGAAAAGAAAAACGTCGCTGCAGCGCAGAAAGCGCCGGCTCCGGTGGCCCCTGCGGTATATACCCCGCCGCCGGTCAATCCGTTGCCGTCGTCTCCGTTTGCTTTCACGTCGCCCTTCAAACACGCTGCATGACGATTCAAATCACGCGACATCACGTAGAAAAAACGGCCGAACGATCATCTCGTCGGCCGTTTTCTTTTTTCGCTCGCGCGCCGGGTTAGCGCGTCTTCGCTACTGCTGACGAACCCACGTTTGCGAGCGCCCGAGCAGCGACACGCCAATATACCCGCGCACCACCAGCTTGTTCCCGCCGTCTTCCAGGTGCATCTTGCACTTGTAGAGCTTGCCGTTTTCCGGGTCGAGAATCTGCCCGTGATCCCAGGCATCGCCGTCTTTTTTCATGTCATCGATGATCGTCATGCCGAGAATCGGCTGATCCTTGCGCGCATCGGTGCAGGCGGTACAACGGCGATCGGGTTGGTCGTTCGGACCGAGACCCTTGATCACCTTGCCGCTCAGCGTGCCGTTGCCGCTGTCGACGATCTGCACGAGCGCCTTCGGTTGGCCGGTGTGATCGTCAATGGTCTGCCAGGTGCCCACAGGCGTGTCGGCTTGCGCCATCGCGGTGACGGCGCTCGCGAGCAGCACGCCGGCCAGCGCGGCCTGTTTCGCTGTACGAAGCGCGATCGCGCGGGCACGTTGGGTGAACTGCATCATTGTCTTCCTCCTTGATAAAAGACGGCGCGATCGTGGTCGCGCAGCGTTATTGGCATCGCGTGAGGCGCGAGCCGCGTGATGCCGCGTGATGCCCGGTGATGCCGCGTGATGCCTTTAGGTTCTCCCGACGCGCGCCGCACACGGGGCTCGGCTGGCGGCTCTGGCGCGGCCGCTTGATGCGATCGATGCAGAATACGTGATGTGCGCGCGAAAGTGCGCGCACGGTTTGATAGTGGAACCTCTAATCGGAGCAGGGCACTCGCCGCTCAATTGAGCTGATACGAGAACGTCGCATTGATGCGCGGACTGCGCGACGCGCTTTCCACTGGAGCATCGCCGACCGCCTTCGCCACGGAAAGATCGAGGCTGTAATACTTCGCGTCGCTGATGCGAAAGCCGAACGCAATCGACGCAAGCCGCGACGGCGACGGCGTGCCCGCGTGCAGATAGACGCGCGCCA
Source organism: Paraburkholderia sp. OAS925 (assembly GCF_040543975.1). Taxonomy (NCBI): domain Bacteria; kingdom Pseudomonadati; phylum Pseudomonadota; class Betaproteobacteria; order Burkholderiales; family Burkholderiaceae; genus Paraburkholderia; species Paraburkholderia sp. OAS925. The sequence goes on along the minus strand of NZ_JBEUNO010000001.1, from coordinate 2,746,522 downwards.
TGTCGAACGAAACGTAGGGCGTGAACGTGCGCAGATAAGTGAAGCCCGGCGTGAACGCACGGTTGATCTCGAACATGGCGCCCCAACCCGAATCGCCCGACGCTTCGCCCGGCTGATAGCCCTGCGCAAAACGCTGCGCGCCGAAGGCGATCTGCTCGGACGTGGGCAGCGACACCGCACTGTACTGCCCCGTCAGCGAAATCGCCGTGCCGATCTTCAGCGGCCACTCGTTGGTTTGCGAAAAGCTCGCACCTGTGCGCACGAAATTGATCGAAGCTGGATTGTTGATGCTGGTGCCGGGCACGTTCGAATCGCCCGATTTCGACGCGCCGAGAATGTCGAACGCCTTCGCCACGTTGATGCTCGCGCGGCGCACCTGGCCGGTTCCGACGCTCGCGTAATCGGCTTGCAACTGCATTACGCGCACTTGCGAGCGCAGACCGATCTGCGCGCCGTTCACCTGATTGTGATAGCGGTCCTCGTTGCGCGACGCGTAGACGGAAGCCGTGCCGATCACGCTTTGCGTATTGCTCAGCAGAAGCGGATACGCGAGCGAGCCGCCGATCTTGTCGTTGATGACCGTGCGCTCCACATACGACGGCAAACCCGGATTGTTGACCGGATTGCCGCGATAGTGCGACGCGTCGAGCTTCGAAATCAGGCCGTTGCTGCCGATCGGCACGGCGGCATGCGCGGCCAGATAGGTGACGTTGTCGCGGCCTTTCGGCAGCAGCGCCGACACGCTCAGTTGCTCGCCGAGCGCGGTGAGGCCGTTCTCGGTCGCGGTCAGCAGACCTTGCACGCCGGGATGATTGAAGTCGATGCCCGTACTGACGTCGAAAGGCTTGCGCTCCACGTTGAGCGCGAGCGTGGTCGCGCCGTCGGTGTTTTGCGGCGGTGGCACGTTGGCCGCGACCTTCACGCCGGGCAACAGTCCGAGCACGTTGATGTAGCGCTCGAAGGTCGCGCGCCGCAGCGGCCGGTCGGCGGTGATGTGATCGGCGATCGCGCGAATCCGGTCTTCCACGGCGCCGGCCCTGCCGGTCACCTTGACGGCGGACACGTAGCCTTCCACGACGGTCACGCGCACGACGCCGTCGTCGAATGTCTGCGCGGGGATGAATGCGAACGAGAGCGCGAAGCCGCGGTCCTGGTAGAGCTTGGTCACGCCATTGGCCACCTGGATCAGATCGCCGATGGTCGTGTCCTTGCCGACGAGCGGCGTGAAGCGCTGCGCGACGTCGTCGAACGGAATGGACTTGACGCCTTCGACCTGCACGCGCGTCGGCGTGAGATGGCGCGCGAGCAGTTCCTGGAGTTGAGGCGCCTGGGGCGCGACCTGCACGGTCACGTTCGGGCCTTTGTCGGGCGCCTTGATCTGGGGGAGGGAGTCGAGCGGATTGCCGCCCAGCGTACTACCGCCTGCCGTCGGTGCCGGGCGCGATTGCGCGTGCGCCGGTGCTTGCCATGCACTCGCGGCGAGCGCCGCGAGCACGAAGGTCCAGGTGCTGCCGTACCCGAGTTTCATCGGATTGTCCTCGTATGCCATCTTGTTTTACGGGCGCCTGTCGATGCGCGGCATGGCCTTGCCGCCTGACGGCGCCCGCTTATGTATGGCCGGACGAACTTTGCCGTCCCACCATGTATTACGTCATGCAGTGCACGAAGCTTGAATGCAGCGCCCATCGCGCGGAGTGTCGCGGGCATCGACGGCGAGCCTCGCAGCCGCACAATCGAAGCGTGTTCGTTTCAGCAGGCGTCGCGCGATGAGTCTCACTGTCTTTGCGAGCGGCATCGGCGGGAACCGTGGAGTGTTCCGGCCGATGCCACGCGCGCCGCATCCGCGCCTCAGCACCGCTTATGCGGACTACTTACGATTAACCGGCAGGAGGCCGCCGACCAGCGTCGTCAGTCCGCTCGCCGGATTGCCCGACGCGCCAGCGGAACCGCCGGAAGCCGTCGAGCCCGCCGCGCCGCTCAATGTGCCGGTAAGTTGCCCGACGAGAGCCGTCACGGGCCCGAGCGCCTGAGCGCCGCCGCCGGAACCGCTTGCCGTACCGCCTGCAACGCCGGACAGCGCGCCGCCCAGCGAGGACAGCGACGACAGCGGGCTCGCTGCGCTGCCCGTGCCGCCGAGCGTCGATGTCAGCGAGCCGAGCGGTGCGCCGCTCAGGCCGGAGCCGAGGCCGGCGAGAGGCGTGCCTCCGAGCAGCGTCGACACCGAGCCGAGCGGATTGCCGCCCAGACCGAGACTGGCCAGCACGCTTTGCAGCGGGCTCAACGGGCTGCTGTTCGACGGCGGTCCGTTGGCCACGCTCAGATTCGTGTTGCCGACGAGGCTCGTAATCAGGCCAGGAATCGGCAGTGCGCCGTTCGGGCCGTTCGGATTGACGAGGCCGCCGGCGTTCGTCACCGTGTTGCCGAGCGAGGCGACCAGCGCGCCCGCATCCGCGCCGACCGGATTGCCGCTCGCCGCGCCGATCTGCGAGCCGGCCGAGCTGAGCGCGCCGCCCACCTGAGCCAGCAGACCGCCGACCGGCGCGCCCAGGCCCGTCTGCGTGCCGGCCGCCTGGGTGACGAGACCCGCGGTCGTGACGATCGGCGTGATCGCGGTGCTGAGCGGCTGCGTGACCTGCTGGACGGGCACGGAGCCGAGCGTATTGCCGAGCGTCGCGCCGCCCGCGTTGAGCGCCGTTGCGGTGGTCGAGAGCGCGCCGGCCAGCGGCGTCGTCACCGGCGACAGCGGCGCGAGATTACCGCTGCCCAGGCCGTCGACGGCGGTGCTCAGTCCTTGCACGACACCGCTCGTCGAACTCACCACGGAGCCGAGGCCCGCGACGGTCGCGCCGACCGGGTTCGGCGTCGCGCCGATCTGGCCGACGCCGCTCGTCACCGCATTGGCAAGCGAGTTCAGCGTGGCGCTCGTGCCCGACACGGCGTTGCCGAGGCCTTGCGTGACTTGCGGGCTGAGGCCGGGAATCGTCTGCGCGGCGATCAACGCGCCCAGGTCGTTGGTCGTCTTGGCCGCGCCGGTAACGGCGCCGGAAGTCCCGGTCGTGGTCGTCGTGGTGCCTCCGCCGCCCGTCGATCCGGAGCCGCCGCCGGTGCCGGTGCTCGCTGTCGGCGGCGAGTTGACGGTGCTGCCGCCGCACGCGGCGAGCAGGCCGGCGACGGCCACCGCGATCAACGGAGTGCGCAGCGACAGAAAGGCGCTCGCGGCGGGGCGGCGGTTAAACAGGCGGTGCGTGGACATGTGTGCTCCTCAATGCCTTTTCTGGCGATCGTGTTTGCTGCTGGAACGTGCCGTTTGTGTGGTGGGTGGCGGCGCGTGGTGTTTAAGGCCGGGTTCGAAGCCGTGTTCGAAGCTGCATTCGAAGCCGTGTGTCGAGCCCGGTTGGAAGCGTGCTCAAAGCCGTATCTGAAGCCGTGTTCGACGCTGTGCCCAAACCCGTGAAACTGCATTCAAAGCGGGCGCGAAGGCCGCCGTTGAACATCGCTGTCCGTGCCGCAGGCGAGCTTGTGCGGATGTGCGTCGATTGCAGGTTCATCTCGCGTTAGTCGCCGCCCGGCGCGTGCCGCGCCAGCCGCACTGAGCGCGCGGCGACGCGCGAGCGGTTGCGCTTCTTACTTCTTCGACAATCCGCCGAGCAGACCGCCCACCAGCGAGGTCACGGGCGCGAGCGGATTGTTCGTGGTCGCATTACCCGAGGTCGCCGTGAGCGACACGCTCGCGGGCGCGGCGCCCGGCGCGCTCGACGTTGCCGCTGCAGGCGCAGTGGCGCTGCCGATGGCGCCGGTCACGGTCGACAGCAAGCCGGTGACGGGTGCAAGCGGGCTGCTGGTGGCGCCGCCGCCGGCAGCGCCGCTGAGTCCGCCCGTCACACTGGAGAGAATGCCGGTCACGGGCGCAAGCGCGTTGGTGCCGCCCGATGCGCCGCCGACCGCGCCCGTCAGGCCGCCGACCAGGCCGGCAACAGGGGCGAGCGGCCCGCTACCCGTTCCGCCCGTCAGGCCGCCGAGCACACCGGTAACTGGCGCAAGAGGCCCGCTACCCGTTCCACCCGTCAGGCCGCCGAGTACGCCGGCAACTGGCGCAAGCGGCCCGCTGCCAGCGCCGCCCGTCAAGCCGCCGAGAACACCGGTAACCGGCGCAAGTGGCCCGCCGCTAGTGCCACCCGTCAACCCGCCAAGCACGCCGGTAACCGGAGCCAGCGGCCCACTAGCCGTTCCGCCAGTAAGCCCACCAAGTGCACTCGTCAGCGGCGCAAGCGGCCCGCTACCGGTTCCCCCCGTCAAGCCACCCAACCCACCAAGCGCCCCCGTCAGCGGCGCGAGCGGGTTGCCGCCCGTTCCCCCCGTCAAAAGACCGCCAACCGACGCGACCGTCGCGCCCGTATCCGTCACCGTGCGTCCGAGCGCGGTCGTCACGGGATTGCCGCCGCTCGCGCCGAGCAGTACGCCGGCGTGGCCGAGCCCGCCGCCGAGCGTCGACAGCAGTGTGTTGACGGGCGCGCCGAGACCCGTCGTGTTGCCGACGGTCTGTGTCGTCGATGCCACCATCGACGTGATCGGCGTAATCGCCGTGCTCAGCGTCTGCGTGACCTGCTGCACCGGACCGGTCGACAGCGCCGTGCCGAGCACGCTGCCGCCGTTCGTGACCGCGCCGCCCAGCGTGCCGACCGCGCCGCCCAGCGGCGTCGTGAGTGCCGACAACGGAGCGAGCGGGCCGCTGCCGAGGCTCGTCACGAGCTTGCCGGTTTCCGTCACCGCGCCGCCGGCATGTCCGACGACGCCGCCAAGGCTCGACACCGTGGTCCCGACCGCGTTGCCGCCTGTGCCGAGCTGGCCGAGCCCCTGCGTGACGCCGCCGCCGAGCGTGGAGACGGCAGCGCCGACTTCGTTGACGATGCCGCCTGCGGCCTGGGTGGTCTGCGGGCTCACGCCCGGCAGCGTCTGTGAGCCGATTACCGTGCCGACGCCCGAGACCGTCGAGCCGACGTCGCCGATCACGCCGCCCGAGTTGCCGACCACGGTGCCGATCGCATTCGCGACCGGCGTCGTGCTCGGGTCGGTGCCGGGATCGGTGTGCGTGTTCGGATCGGTATTCGTATTCGTGCTGGTGTTTGTATTAGATTGGCCGCCCGAACCGCCGCTACCCGAACCGGCCGAGCCCATCGAGCCGCTGCCGCTCCCGGTCGACAGCGTACCGCCTGCCGAACCGCTGCCGTTGCTGCCGGTGCCCGAGCTGAGGCTTCCCGAGCCTCCGCACGCGCCGAGCGAAAGCAGCGCCGCCACGCCGGCCGCGATCAGCGTGGTGCGCAACGTGACGACGTTCGCCGCCTTCGTGATCCGGATTGTTCCGTTGAGGTTGGTCGTGTGGTTCGTGCCGATTGTTTGAATGTTCATGTCGCCCTCGCATCGCATGTGTTGTGTGTGGTCCTGCTGCGGGCTCTCTCTGCACGACCCATGCCATTTCGACTGACCAATAGCGAAGATTTTCGAATGGGCGTCGCAATGCCTTATCGAATAAGGCGTTGCCGAATTCGATGGAGCAAGCGCTAAATCAGAAAATGCATGGGAAAAAGGCGCCGCGGCGCATTGGCGATAGCGGCGTAACGTAACGGGCCGGGGACGCCGTTACGGAATTCGCCGTAACGCGAGCGCATATCGCGGCGTGTTCCGCTTGAAACATCCTTTCAAATAGTTAATTAGTGCACCGATTCAAAATTATGGTTAATACTATGTGCTGCAACGCACGAACAGCCGTTAACCTATGTGTACGGGAAGAACCAACGGGCAATCATCCGTGCGGGCACACGAGAATTGCTTAAAAAAGATTGTTCAGCTATAAAGCCCAAAAGCCGGACGGATTCACGAGGGAGGTGGGTTATCGAACAGACAGCTCATGCACATCCGTTTTATTGGGGGCGGCCGCAACGCTCAGATGCTGCACGGTAGCAACGCGCACCGGAACGAGAGACCAACGGTGCAGTGCGTGCTGGACCTGGCTGCAACACGCGGCACACAGAATGACGAATAAATCGAAAATCGAGGGTAACAATGAAAAAGTTCACCGCAAGCTTCCTGAGAGATAACCGGGGCGTAACAGCGCTGGAATATGGTCTGATCGCAGGTCTGATCGTCGTCGTTATCGGTTCGACAGTGCAGGGTCTGGGCACGCAGCTCAATACGGCATTCCAGACGATCGCCGGGCTTTTGCCTCATTAGCAAATAAAGCAATGGGGTCTCGGCAAGCACGGCGTAAGGCATTATTAATTTAACGTTTTACGTTCTTATTCCTGCCGGGATCTTGCCTGATAGGCGCACCCGGATTGCGATTGCAATCCGGGTGAATTGATGCGTCTGTCGAGTTCTAATATGCAAGTATCCTTCGCGCTTCTCGTATTCATGCTCTGGTGTGCGTGCGTCGCCATTTGCGATTACCGCAGCCGGCATATTTCCAATGCGCTTGTCGTTGTCGGTTTAATAACGGCGGTTTTGTGCGCTCTATTTAACATTTCTCCGTTCGGTATTTCCGCCGCTCAGGCCGCGGCCGGCGCCGCCGTCGGCCTCATCGCCCTGTTGCCGTTTTTCGCGCTCGGTGTGATGGGCGCCGCGGACGTCAAGGTGTTCGCGGTGCTTGGCGCGTGGTGCGGCGTTCATGCGCTGCTCGGGCTGTGGGCGGTGGCGAGCGTCGCCGCCGGGCTGCATGCGCTGTGGGTGCTCGTCGCGACGCGCACGCGCGTGGCCGCGCTGCTGCAACGCCGGGCGCCTACCTTCGAGCTGGCCGGCCGGCGCTCGACGCCGTTCGCCACATGCCTCACCGTGCCGTTGATGGTATGGCTCGCCGCGCAACTCGTTGTAGGAGGCGCCCGATGATCGCGCGTCCGCAACGCGGCAGGCAGGCCGATTCGAGACCCGCCTCGAGACTGGCCTCGATACCCGCCAACGGTATCGACGCCGCGCCGCGCGTCCCCGCACGCAACGCACACGCACGCAACACACACCCCCGCCGTTCCCAGCGCGGCGCTACCGCGATCGAATTCGCGCTCGTGTTCCCGCTCTTCTTCTGCGTGTTCTATGCGATCGTGACCTTCAGTCTGATCTTCGTCGCGCAGCAGAGTCTCACGCTGGCAAGCGAGGAGGGCGCGCGCGCCGCGCTGAACTATCAGAAAGCGAACGACGTCCCCGCCGCCATCAATCTGCGCGCCGCAGCCGCGTGCACGACCGCCACAAACATGGTCGCGCAGATGATCAGCACCGCCGCATGCCAGACCGTGCCCGCCGCATGCAGCTACCAGCCGGCCATGACCTGCATTGCCGTGACCCTGACCTACAACTACGCGGCGCATCCGCTCGTGCCGAACCTGCCTCTGCTCGGGCTCGTGCTGCCCGACAACCTGACCAGTACCGCCACGGTGCAACTCAATCCGGTGAACATACTTTGACTGACGCACACGCTCCGATTCCGTCGACTCCGGCTCGCTCGTCCGCGCATGACGGCCGCATGGCCTCGCGCGATTCATGGCGCGCCCGGCCATGCTGAAGCTGACCCGCATCGTTGCCGGCGCGCTGATTGCCGTCGCGCTGTTGCTCGGCGTATTCGCCGTGATGTTGCTGCGCCGGCCCGCGCCCGCGCCGGTCGCGTCCGTCAAGCAAACGGTGTTTCCGGTGGTGGTGGCGATGCGCGTGCTGCCCGCGGGCAAGCCGATCGGCGCCGATGCGCTGCGTGTTCAGCCGTTGCCGATCAACCCCAACGGCGCGTTCGCCGATCCTTCGCTGGTCGCGGGGCGCGTGCCCGCCGCCGACATCGGCGCGGACTCGCCGGTGCTCGAGGAGCAACTGTCGTCCGGTCTCGCCGAGCGGATCGAGCCGGGCGAGCGCGCGGTCGCGGTGCGCGTCGAGGAATCGAATGCGGTCGGCAACCGCTTGCGGCCCGGCAATTTCGTCGACGTGTTCTTCACGCTCAAGCGCGACGGCAATATGGGCAGCGGCGGCGAGATCGAGCGTACCCAGGCGCGTCTGTTGATGTCGAAGGTGCGCGTGCTCGCGTTCGGCAACGCGACGGCTGCCGGCGACACGTCCGGCGATCCGAACGGCATGGTCAGGACAGCGGTTCTCGCGGTGCCGGTTGCCGATGTCGACCGTCTGACGCTCGCCGAAAGTTCGGGGCGGCTCGTGTTCGCGCTGCGCAATCCCAAGGATGCCGAAGTAATCGACGCCGCCGCCTTCGCGCCGCTGCCCGCGGTGTTGAAGACAGCGACGCGAGCGGGCGACGCCGCGCCGTCCGGCGATTTAACGCGCGCGGCCGCCGGCGTCTCGCTCGACGCGCTGTCGGGCGGCGCGGGCAATGCCGCGCCACGCACGCCGGCCGCACCGCATGCAGCGCCGCCCGTCACGCGCGTCGTGAATCATGCGGGAAGCGCGGGCGGCGTCATCGAAGTGATACGGGGTGGGCGCGCCGAGACGGTCGCCCGATAGCGGTTTCAGGGAGCCGCGCGGCCACGCGCGTCCATAAAAAAATGAACAAACGCATTTTCGGGTACGGATTAACGGCGCTGCTGTGCGGCTCGTCGATGGCGATGTCGTCCGCGAGTTTTGCAGCGGGCGGCGCGGAGCAGCTCGACATCGCGGTCGGCTCGCAGCAGTCGCTTGCGGGCGGCCATACGCTGCGGCGCGTTGCGATCGGCGATCCGAGCGTCGCGGACGTGCTCATCATCAAGGGCGACAAAACGGGCGGCGTGCTGCTGATAGGCAAATCGCCGGGCACGACGAACGTCATGTTGTGGGAGCAGGGCAAGGACGCGCCGTTGTCGTACGTCGTGAACGTGAGTTCGCCGGCCGCGAAAAGTTTGCTCGGGCCCGGCACGCCGTCCGTGAAGGTGCTCGGCGACACCGCACTGATCACGGGCGCCGCGCCGACGATGGAAGCGCATCACCGCGCAGCAGCCGCCGCCGAGATCGAGGCACATCAGCGCGCGGCGCTGGGCGGCGCGGGCGGCATCGGCGCTGTGAACGGAGCAAAAAGCGGTGCAAACGGCGGACCAAACGGCAGCGCAAACAGCGCCGCAAACAGCGCCTCAAACAGCGCGCAAATCTACGACACCTCGACAATCGCGACCCGCTCGGTCGTCCAGGTCGACGTGCGCGTGGTGGAGTTCAGCCGCACGGTCCTCAAGCAGGTCGGCCTGAACATTCTCAAGCAGAACAACGGCTTCACGTTCGGCTCCTTCGCGCCGTCGGCGCTGACCTCGGCGACCTACGGCTCCACGCCGTCGTTCAGTTCGGTCGCGCCGATTTCGTCGGCGTTCAATCTCGTGTTCAACTCGGCCACGCACGGCCTGTTCGCCGACCTGAGCCTGATGGAAAGCAACAACCTCGCGCGGATTCTGGCCGAGCCGACGCTCGTCGCGCTGTCCGGTCAGAGCGCGAGCTTTCTTGCCGGCGGCGAAATTCCGGTGCCGATTCCGCAAGGTCTCGGCACGACGTCGATCGAATACAAGCCGTACGGCGTCGGTCTCACGCTCACGCCGACTGTGTTGAGCCCGCAGCGCATCGCGCTCAAGGTCGCGCCCGAAGCGAGCCAGCTCGACTTCGCGAACGCGGTCACGATCAGCGGCGTATCGGTGCCCGCGATCACCACGCGCCGCACCGACACCACGGTCGAACTCGGCGACGGCGAGAGCTTCGTGATCGGCGGGCTGATCGATCGCGAAACGATTTCGAACGTGGCCAAGGTGCCGCTGCTTGGCGACCTGCCCGTGATCGGCGCGTTCTTCAAGCAGCTCAACTATCAGCAGAACGACAAGGAACTGGTGATCATCGTCACGCCGCATCTGGTGTCGCCGCTCGCGAAAGGCGCGACCTTGCCGGCCACGCCGGGCGAGCAGTCGGAGCAGCGCAACGCGCCGGTGTGGCGCTCGCTGATCGGCGGCGTGGCGGCGCGCGACGCGGCGCCGGGATTTTCGAAATGAACGCGCGCGGCCAGGCGGCAGTTCGCGGCGCACGGCGCGCACGGCTTGCCGCTGCAAGATCGGCGCGCGTCTGCCGCAGTTAGGCTGCGGCGGGCAACGAAAGGCAAAGGCACGCGTCGTTGCGCCGATGCCGCAAGAGGATGGGCACGATGAACGCAAGAACGCACTCGTTGACTGACCGGGCCGTCACCGACTATTTCATGTTTGCGTCGCTCGCCGACGAACATGTGCACTGGCTCTCGGAGACCTTGCTTGCCGCGGGCGCGGTCGAGGCGGTCACGCTCGATCCGTCGATTCTTACGCAGCGTATCGCGACGCTCAACCCGTCGCTCGTATTCGTCGACTTTTCGGGCGGACGCGGCGCGGCGGCGAGCGCGGCGACGAACGCGGTGCGCGCGCAGTATCCGGGGCTCCAGATCGTCGCGATCGGTTCGCTCGCCGAGCCGGAGAGCGCGCTGGCTGCGTTGCGCGCGGGCGTGCGCGACTTCATCGATCTGACCGCGCCCGCCGCCGACGCGCTGCGCATTACGCAGCAGGTGCTCGACAACCTGGTCGAACCGGTGAGCCGGCATGGCCGCGTGACGGCGCTGCTCGGCGCGCGCGTCGGCATGGGCGTGAGCACGCTCGCGACCAATCTCGCGGTCATGCTGCAACGGCGCGACGCGCAGCAGGGCAGGCAGGCGGCCTTGCTCGATCTCGGCTTGCCCGCCGGCGACGGCCTGCTGATGCTCAACACCCGCAGCGACTTTCATTTCGTCGAAGCCGTGCGCAATCTGCGGCGCTTCGATCAGACCTTCGTGCACACGGCGCTTTCGCATCACACGAGCGGCCTCGCATTCACCACGCTGCCGCCGAATCTCGCCGACATGCGCGAGATTTCCTATTCGTCGTCGATCAGTCTCCTGAACCGGCTGCGCGCGTTTTTCGACCAGCAGATCATCGACCTCGGCGGCTTCTCGAACATCGAATTCATCGCGCACGTGGTGCGTGCTTCCGACGAAGCGTGGCTCGTCTGCGATCAGGGCGTGGCGTCGATCGTATCGGCGGTCGGCGTGCTGGAGGCATTGCGCGATGCGGGCACGGACACGACCAACGTCAGGCTGATCGTGAACAAGTTCGACCCGGATCTCGGCCTCGGCGCCGCGCAGATCGCGGAGCGTCTCGAGATTCCGCTCGTCGCGAGCTTGCCCGATCGCCGCGTGGCGCTCGGGCAGACGGCGAACCAGGGCTTGCTGCTCGCCGATGCCGCCGCGCGCGACCCGTACGTGCGCGCGCTCGAGCCGCTGATCGAGCGGCTCGCGGGCCCGGCACACACGAGCGCGCCGGCGCGCGGCAAGTTCGCGTTGGGCGCGCTCAAACGCTTCATCCCAACTTCTTCCAGACGGTCATAGACGATGGCAAAAGAAATCGAATTCGCCGACAACGCGCCGTCGTTTGCGCAAAGCCAGCAGTTCCAGGACATCAAGAACGCCGCGCACGAACATCTGCTCACGCGTATCGAGGAACTCGGCTCGGAGTTCGGCCGCTGGTCGCGCAACGCGATCAATCAGTTCGTCGATCTGGAAATGGACAGCTTCGTGCGGCTGCGGCGCGTGCCGATCAACGAGGCCGAGGTGCGCGCGATTGCCGACGCGTTGACCAAGGAGCTCGCGGGCTTCGGACCGATCGAGGATCTGCTCAACGATCCGGCCGTCGAAGACATCCTGATCAACGGCTATAACGACGTGTACGTGTCGCGCCACGGCATCCTCACGAAGATACCGGTGCGTTTCGCCGACAACGCGCATTTGCTGCGCATCGTGCGGCGCATTCTCGCGCCGATCGGCCGGCGTCTGGACGAATCGAATCCGATGGTCGATGCGCGCCTGCCGAACGGCGGACGCGTCAACGTGGTGATCGAGCCGCTGTCGATCGACGGGCCGATCGTGTCGATCCGCAAATTCCGCAAGGACCCGCTGCGTCCCGACGATCTGCTCGGCAACGGCACTTACAGTCCCGAAATCGGCGCGCTGCTCGAAGCCGCGGTCATGGCGCGCTGCAATGTGCTGGTGTCGGGCGGAACGAGTTCGGGCAAGACGTCGCTGCTCAACGCGCTGGCCTTTCACATCCCCGAGCCGGAGCGTGTCGTGACGATCGAGGACACGGCCGAACTGTCGCTCAACCATCCACATGTGGTGCGGCTCGAAAGCCGTCCGGGCGGCTTCGACGGTGCGGGCGTCGTGACGATCCGCGACCTGCTGCGCAATACGCTGCGCATGCGCCCGGACCGCATCATCGTCGGCGAAGTGCGGGGCGGCGAAGTGCTCGAAATGCTCCAGGCGATGAACACGGGCCACGACGGCTCGATGGGCACCGTTCACGCAAGCTCGCCGCGCGAGTGTCTGTACCGGCTCGAAATGCTGGCGGGCTTCGCGGGCTTCCAGGGCACCGAGTCGAGCCTGCGCCGTCAGATCGCCAACGCGATTGACTTCATCGTGCAGATCGGGCGGCTTTCGAACGGCCGCCGCCGCATTCTGTCGATCACCGAAGTGACGGGCCTGTCGGACAACATCATCGCGACGCAGGAGTTGTACCGCTACGAGCCGGTGCTGTCCGCGGACGGCGAAGAGCTCGATCAATGGGTGTCGCTCGGCATTCATCCGCATTCGCCGAAGCTCGCGCGCTTCCGTCAGCCGCTCGGGGGTGTGGGCTTCGGCGGTAGCGGCGGTGGCGGTTTTAATGGCGGCGGTGGTGGCGGTTTCGGCGGCTTCAATGTCTAGCGCCGCATTGATCTTTGCCGCGCTCGCGCTGCTGTGCGCGGCGCTTGCGCTGCTCGTCCTGCAGCGCGGCGCGCAACGCAAGGAGCAGGCGAGCGCGGAGCGCTTTATCGACAGCCGGATGAGCGTCGCGTCGACTGCCGCGATGAGCGGCGCGGCGATGGCATCGGGCGCAGCGGGTGCAAGCGGTGCTGCAAGCGCGCCGCGTGGCGCATCGTCTTCGGGCGGCGCTTCGTCTTCGTCTTCGTCTTCGGGCGCGGCCACGGGATCTGCGTCCGCTTCCGCACGCCGCGCCGCGCCCGGCGTCGCGTTCGCGCCGCGAGCGCCGGCCGCCGACGCGGGCTGGGACGCGCATCTGCGTTATCTGGGCGCACGCGTGCGCTATGCAATCGGCGCGAGGCTCAACCGCGCCGGACTGCGCAACGCGCGCGCGTCGCTCGCCGCGGTTGCGGCCATCGTCGCGACCTTGTGTCTCGTGGCCGGCAGCCAGGGCGGCCCGCTCGCCGCCGGCATCACGCTGCTGGGCTGCGCGGTGTTCCTCTACTTCGTGACGTCGATGCGCGCAAGCCGGCGCCGTCAGGCGATCGTGCGGCAACTGCCGTCGTTTCTCGACGGCATCGTGCGTCTGATCACGCTCGGCAACAGCGTGCCCGCCGCGTTCCAGGCCTCGCTGCAAACCACCGAGGCGCCGCTGCGCGAATGCCTGGACCACGTTTCGCGGATGCTCAGATCGGGCGTCGAGATCGACCGCGCGCTGTCTCACGTCGCGGTGCTGTACGGCGCGCGCGAACTCGAACTGGTGGGCGCGGTGCTGCGGCTCTCCGTTAAATACGGCGGCCGCGCGGACGTCATGCTCGACCGCATGTCGTCGTTCATGCGCGATCTCGAGCAGGCCGAACGCGAACTCGTCGCGATGTCGTCGGAAACGCGGCTGTCGTCGTGGGTGCTTGGCATGTTGCCCGTCGGCATAGGCGGCTTTCTGATTCTGACGAACCCGCGCTATTTCGGCTCCATGTGGTTCGATCCGGGCGGCCGCCAGATTCTCTATCTCGCGTTCGCGCTGCAATTGACGGGCGCGTATCTGCTCTACCGGCTCGCCCGGTTGAAGGCATGACGATGCGCCCGAACGAACTCTTCGCTCTTGCGCTTGCGTTCGCCGCCGCGGGCTTGCTGCTGCTTGCCGGCTTGCTGGTCGCGCGTCTTGCCGCGGCACGCCGCAGCGCTCGCACGCTCGCGCACGCACTCGACGGACGCGCGCTGCAAAGCGCGGCGGCAGCGGGCGCTCGTGGGGCGCAGGCGGGCAATGCGGCGAATGCCGCGCAGGGCGGCGGTGCTGCGAACGCATCGAGCGCGGCAAGCGTGGCAAGCGTGGCTAATCTGGCTAGCGGGTCGCACGCGTCCAACGCATCGTCCTCGCGCGGCACTTCGGCCAACGTCAAGCGCGCACGCGGCATGAAAGGCCTGCTCGAACGATGCGCCGACGCCGGCACGCGCTGGCTCGACACGTCGATTGGCCGGCAGGTCGTCGCGCAGGAGGACCGGCGGCTTCTCGAACAGTGCGGTTTCGTCGATGCCCGCGCGCGCGGACTGTTCCTGATGGCGCGGATCGCGGGCGCGATTGTGCTGCCGCTCGTCGCCGGCCCGATCGCGCACGCGCATGTCGACGGTCCGCGTTATGTGCTCGTCGTGATCGTCGCGTTCATGTGCGGCGTGATGGCGCCGAAGCTGGTGTTGCGCCGGCGCGCGGCGGCGCGTCGCGGCGCGGTCGTCGACGAATTGCCGATGCTCGTCGATCTCTTGCGCCTCTTGCAGGGCGTCGGTCTCTCGCTCGATCAAAGCCTTCAGGTGATGGTCAACGATTTTCGCGGCGTCTTGCCCGTGCTCGCGAGCGAACTCGAAATCGCGCAAGGTCAGTTCGCCGCGGGCCGCACGCGCGAGCAGTCGCTGTCGCGACTTGCGTCCAGCTTCGACAACGAAGACCTGCGCGCCGTGGTGCGCCTGCTGATTCAGGTGGACCGCCACGGCGGCGCAGTGCAGGAACCGCTCAAGCAGTTCGGCGACCGCCTGCGCGAAACGCGCCGCGCGATGCTGCGCGAACGGATCGGCCGAATGGCGGTGAAGATGACCGGCGTGATGATCCTGACACTGCTTCCCGCGCTGATGATCGTCACCGCGGGGCCGGGTGTGATGTCCGTGTCCCATTCGCTGAAGTCGATGCATCGGTAAGGAAACAGCAATGCAATTGATCAAGATACCGAACTATTCCGCGCGTGCGATGCGCTGCGCTTGCAGCGCGTTGGCGCTCGCGTTGCTCGGCGCGTGCGCGTCGCAGCAGTCCGGCTACGGCATCGGTCCGCAGGCCGAGCGGCAGGCCATGCTGCAGCGGACCAATCGCGATCCGGCGCCGGACACGCCGGGCATGTACCTGGGTCTGATCGACCGGATGCAGTCGCAAGGGCTTTACTTCGCGTCGCTCGCGCATATCGACGCGTTCGAGAAGCAGTACGGCGTCACGCCGGATTCGATCCTGTTGCGCGCGGACGCATTGCGCATGACCGATCAGCCGGAGGCGAGCGCGGCCGCTTACGCGCAGTTGTTACAGACGCCGCTGGCGGCGCGCGGGCATCGCGGGCTCGGATTGATCGCGGGCGGACAGGGCGACTTCGGCCGCGCGGCGAGCGAGTTGCAACAGGCGGCGCAGCTCGCGCCGACCGATGCGACGGTGCTCTCCGACCTCGGTTACGCGCGCCTGCGTGCGGGCGACGTCGCTGGCGCGCGCGTGCCGTTGATGAAGGCGGCGGAACTCGATTCGACGAACCCGAAGGTCGTCAGCAATGTCGCGCTTTTTCTGCTGGCGAACGGGCAGGCGGCCGCTGCACAGGCGCTGATGAACCAGCAGAAGCTCGCGCTCGACGTGCGCGCGGCGATCCGCAGCGATGCGGCGAAAGTCGCCGCCGCGAGCCGCGACGGTGCGCATGCGGGCGCTGCCGTCACCGGCATGACGGTTCCGTCGAGTGCGCGAAACGCGCCGGCGGGCACGGTCGCGAGCATGCAGAACACGATGGAACCGGCGCCGCGTCTCTTGCAACGGTTCGCACAATAACAGGCGGCGCGGCCGCGGAGGGTAGCGTGAAAAATAACGAAAGAATCGGGATGCGGTGGCGCTGGTGGTGCTTTGCAGTGCGCGCGTCGGTGTTCGTGCTGGCGGCGGGTGCGGCCGTGCACGCGAGCGCTCAGTCGGCGGCAGCGGGTGAGCCCGCCGTCGTAAGCAGCGAAGTCGGGCATTCGACTTCAGCATGGCTCGAGCTTCAGCGCAGCAACGCGCAAGCCGCAGCCCCTCAGCCGATGCTCGGCGAAGAGGCGGGGCTCGCCTATCGGCGCTACATGCAGTCGTTCAAATCGCGCATTCCCGATCTGTACGGTTCGGCGCTCAACCAGGGCAGCGGCGGCGGGCAGGGCGGCGGGCTCACGGGCCAGTTGCCGCAGAACTGATATGCGATCAGCCGATTCCGTCCACCGCCGTTTGCGATCGCTGCGCACGCATCGTCGCGCAGGCGCTGCCCTTGCGCTCACCCCGCGCCGGCAGCGCGGCGCGATCGCGCTGCTGGCGGCGGTGTTCGTGAGCGTCGCGGTGATCGCGCTCGGCGCCGTGGACATCGGCCACTTCTATTACGCGCGCCGCGATTTGCAGCGAACCGCCGATCTCGCCGCGGCGGCCGGCGCTCAGGTGATCGGCAGCGCGGGCGGCTGCGCGGCGGCCGCCAACACGGCGCGGCTGAACGCAACCGCAAACGGTCTGCCGGCCGACGGCACCGTCCAGGTCACTTGCGGACGATGGGACCCGTCGGCCAATGCGGGCCAGTCGTATTTCGTTGCGTCGGGCACGCCGCTCAATGCGGTGCAAGTGGTGGCGAGCCGGCCCGTGCCGTTTCTGTTTCTGATCGGCCAGGCGCGCGACCTGAGCGCGAGCGCCGTCGCGCAGGCGACCAACATCAGCTCGTTCTCGCTGAGCACGTCGGTGGCGAGCCTTTCCGGCGGTCTGCTCAACGGATTGCTGAACGGCTTGCTCGGCACCAGCCTGAATCTCGACGTCGGCTCTTATCAGGGGCTCGCCACCGCGCAGGTCAAGCTGGCGGATCTGGCGGCCGCATTGGGCGTCGCGTCGATGTCGCAGTTGCTGCAGACGCAGGTGACGGTGAGCCAGCTCGCCACCGCGATGGCGACCGTGCTCGGTCAGAGCAAGGTGGCGAGCGCGAGCGCGACCAGCGCGCTGGGCGCGCGATTGCGAGCGCATCGACGGGATCGACGGCGATCCGGCTCGGCGACACGACGAGCGCAAACGGCTTGCTCGCGATCGGTCTGGCGAACCCGGAGGCGGCCGCGTCCGCCACCATCAACGCGCTCGACGCGCTGATGATCGCCGCCGAGATCGCGCACGGCAGCTCGGCGGTGAACCTGGGCACCGCGCTCAATCTGAGCCCGGTCGCGAACGTCACGGCGCAAGCGCGGGTTCTGAAGCCGCCCGTGATCGCGGTGGGCGAGGCCGGCACCTATCCGGACGGCCGCTATCGGACGAGCGCGCATTCGGCGTCGGTGCAGCTTTATCTGAACGTGCAACTGGTCAACGCCAAGCTCGGGCTCGGGGCGGGATTTCCTTCGCTTGTCAACGTGAGCCTTCTCAATCTGCCGATTTACCTCGAAGTCGCGCCCGGCACCGCCGGCTTGCAAAGCACGCAGTGTTCGACGCAGAAGTCGACGAGCTATAGCGGGATCGACGTCAGGCCAGGCGTGCTGTCGATGTGCGTGGGCGGCGACGCGTCCAGCAACCTGACCAATAGCAGCGTGCCGACCACTTGCTCGACGCCCGCGTCGCTGACTTCAGTGAGCGTGCCGTTGCTGAGTCTCGGCGTAATCGACGTGACGGTCGGCAGCAGTTCGCCGGCGAACGGCTTCAACCTTCATATACAGCCGCAGTCGAGCGTGCTGCGCTTTAACAACGTGGCCGGCGATGCCGACGACTTTCAGAGCACCAACACCAACGCGCTCGGTTCGGCGACGAGCGGTCTTGTGGGCCAGCTCGCGGCCGGGCTCGCGGGCTCGATGCATGCGAGCGCGCTCGGCCTCGACATCACCGTTCTTGCCGCGCCGCTCGTTGGCGCGCTCGCCGGGACGCTCACGCCCGTACTGAATTCGCTCGACCTGCTGCTCGTTCCGCTTCTGCAACTCCTCGGCGTGCAGGTCGGCGTCAGCACGGTTCACAGCCTCGGACTTGCCTGCGGTCAGGCACAACTGGTTTATTGATTCGGCGACCATGAGAACCACCACCAAAATCGAGGAACTCGATATTTACGTCTGGGAGGGCAAGGCCGACATCGTCGACCGGGTCGCGCGCTGCATGGCGAGCTTCGACGTCGAAGTGATCCGTGCGGATGACATCGCGATCTCGCCCGAGCGGACCGCGCAGCGGCCGTCGCTCGCGATCATCAGCGTCTCGGTGATCGACAGCGGCGCGCTGATCGTGCGCGACTGGCAGGCCGCTCACGGCATTCCGGTCGTGTGGGTCGGCGCGGCGCCGCGCGACCACGATCCGTCGATGTATCCCGCCGAGTATTCGCACATTCTGCCGCTCGACTTTACGTGCGCCGAGTTGCGCGGCATGGTGACGAAGCTCGTGCTGCAAATGCGCGCACACAGCGCGAAGACGCACGAGTCGGACGCGATCATCGCCAACTCCGAATGCATGCAGGCGCTGCTGCACGAAGTCGATACCTTCGCCGACTGCGACACGAGCGTGCTGGTGCACGGCGAGACCGGCGTCGGCAAGGAGCGCATCGCGCAACTGCTGCACGAAAAACATAGCCGCTACGGCAAGGGCCCGTTCGTCGCGGTGAATTGCGGCGCGATTCCGGATGGCCTGTTCGAGTCGCTGTTTTTCGGGCACTCGAAGGGCTCGTTCACGGGCGCCGTGGTCGCGCACAAAGGCTACTTCGAGCAGGCCGACGGCGGCACGCTGTTTCTCGACGAGATCGGCGATTTGCCGCTTTATCAGCAGGTCAAGCTGTTGCGGGTGCTCGAAGACAGCGCCGTCACGCGCATTGGGTCCGCGACGCCCGTCAAGCTCGACTTCAGGCTCGTCGCGGCGACCAACAAGCATCTGCCGCAGCTCGTGAAGGACGGCACTTTTCGCGCGGACCTCTATTATCGGCTGGCGGTGATCGAGCTAAAAATCCCGTCGCTGGAAGAGCGGGGCGCCGTCGACAAGATCGCGATCTTCAAGGCGTTTATCGCGCATGTGGTGGGCGCCGAGCGCCTCGCCGGCTTGCCGGATTTGCCGTACTGGCTCGCGGACGCCGTCGCCGATACGTATTTTCCGGGCAACGTGCGCGAACTGCGCAATCTCGCCGAACGGATCGGTGTGACGGTGCGGCAGATCGGCGCATGGGACGCCGCGCGTCTGCAGCGTCTGCTCGCGCTTGCCCGCAGCAGTCAGCCGGTGCCGGCCGAGAGCGCGGCCGAAGTGCTGGTGGACCGCAGCAAATGGGACATGGCGGAGCGCAACCGTGTGATCGCCGCACTCGACGCCAACAGTTGGCGGCGTCAGGACACGGCGCTCTATCTGGGCATCAGCCGCAAGGTGCTGTGGGAGAAAATGCGCAAGTACCAAATTTTCGACGAAGAGCCCGAAACCCGCGAAAGTGAGTAATAATGAGACGATTGGGAACTAAAACAAAAACTGTCGAAGCAGGAATTACATGGACCAAAAGTCGAAACTACGACAGATCGCCGTTGCCGCGATCATGGCGTTGGGGGTAGCACACGGCGCATGCGCACAGGCTCAGTCTTTGCCTCAGTCTCAGTCTCAGTCTGACAACAATGGCGCATCCGGCGTCGTTTCCCAACCGGGTGCGACAGTCGCGCTGCCGTCGACGCAGCCTGCGCAGCCTCAGGTTCAGACTTCCGCGCTCACGCCGGACGAAGCGAAGCAATCCGCCGCGGGCAACGTCGCCGAATTGCAGCAGATGATCAAGGGCTCGGACCTCAGCGAACTGCGCACCACGTACAACGGCAGCTACGGCGCGAGCTTGCTGTTCCACGGCAAGGAGATGACGTACTACGTCGCGCTCTTCCAGCAAAAGAACTTCTGGCGTGTCATCAAGACGCAGGACGCGGCGCGCGCCGAAATGATCTACCGCGATTTCGCGCGCCAGACGCTGCAACTGTCGGACGTGGAAATTCGCCGCACGCAACTCGAGGCGCAAAAGGCGTTCACCGAACGCATGATCGCGCTGTCGCAGAACCGTGCGAATCGCCTGCAGGCCGACCTCGATGTTGCGCGCCAGCAGCAGACGATCGTGGCCAACCAGCAGCAACAGACCCGCGCCGAAGCCGTGGCGCTCGCGCAGCAAAAGGCTGCCGCGCAGGAGCAACTGCGTGCGGCGCAGCGTCAGGTGCGCGAACTGCAGCGGCAGCTTGAAAGCGGCTTGCCGGTGCATTGAGGCGGAAGCGGCTGACCGTCTGACGGTCTGCTCGCACCAGATAAGCCGGGTGGGCGATGCTCAATACGCTCGCTCGGCTTGCTTTCATACGAGGCGTTACTCGACCGGCTTTGTCCTTGGCATAAATCAGCGTATCTGTCGGCCGGCGTCATCACGGCGCGCGTGCCGAAGGCGCTTGCGAATTGCGCACTGTGCCTGCGCGCGCCATGCGTTCGTGGCGCGCGACTGCGTTGCCGTTGCGCGCTAGCGCCGCTTCTTCTCTTCCCCTGGCTTCTGCGCTTGCCCCGGCGAATGCGGTTGCGCCTCCGACGCACGAGGCGCGTGATTCTCGTGGACGGCAATCGGATCGCTCGCGGGGAAGCTTTCTTCCAGCGCCTCGTCGAGGCGGCTTTCCGTAGAGTCGAGCACCCGCTCCGGCTGGTTTCCGGTGGACGGCGGCGCAGTGTGCTTCTTGCTCGTCATGACGGGCTCCCTTAGACGTAATCGACGATCCAGCATAGCGCAAACACTGCGCCGGCGACATTAGCCGGATGGCATAGGACCGCGACGCGCAACGCCAACACCGCGCCATCTAGTAAAGAAAAACTTCAAACGTAGGTTCGCCGGCTCGTTTTCCGTGTGTCGCAGGAATGCAGTGCGGAAAACAACCATCATCGGACGGTCGCGTGGACCGGCCCATCGCACCGCATGCGGCGCAACGACACTGTCCAGCTTCGGGAGGGGCGCAAACTCAAACGACCAACAACAAGGCAGCGAACACCATGAACACGAAACACGTGCGCACAAGGCGTTTCAACGCTTCACACGTGGTGGAAGCAGAACTGGATCATCTGGATTGGGCAACGAAACAGCCGACGCAACGGATGCTGGACGCCGGCTACTGGCGGCGTCGTCTGTTGGCGGTCAAATGCAGGTTCGAGCTGTCAGAACAACAGGTGGCGAGGGTGGAGAAAATTCTGCAGCGGCTCGGCCCTCTGCAGAAGTAAGCGGCGCTGCGCGCCGCTTATTGCTTACTCGTGGCCGCCGTTGCCGTTGCCATTACCGTTGCTGCCGCCACTGCCGTGATTGCCGTGGTTGCCGCCGTCGCCGCCCGTGCCGAACAGACGGCGCCGGCGCGTGACGACCACCGGCGTATCGGACGAACTGCCGCGCTCCGATGCGGGCCGGTCAGACGGTGCGCCGTACGATTCGCGCGGTTCACGCGGTTCCCGATGCTCGCGCGGCTCACGCGGCTCACGCGAGCCGTGCGGCCCGCGGGTGGTGTGCTCGCCATGCGACGGGCGGCCCGCGCGCGGAGCCGGACGGGTTCCGGTATCGAGCTGGATCGTCGAGATGGCGCGCTTGTAGATGCCCTGCAGGCCGACGGGCGTGCGCAGCATCACCAGATATTGGTCGAACGACTCGATGCACCCTGTCAGGCGGATGCCGTTGACAAGGTAAATCTCAACGCGCTTTCGTTCTTTGCGCGCGGCGTTCATGAAGTCGTTTTGCGGATGCGATTCTGCGGAAGCCATGGACAATTCAGGTTAGAAAGACGGTTGTTCGCCGCGATTCTACCCTGTGCGGGGCGGAACGCGTCGGCGGGCGAACTGCGTCCACTATAACGGCTTGCGCCCACATAAGCACCTGGTAACTATGGGCTGTAACGTTGAGTTACCAAATCAGCCGATGATTGACCGGCTTCTTCGGCCAGAGCGGGCGCTTCCCGATGCCGATGGCGGAAAAAGCTGGCCCCGCGGGATGCATCGTCGGAATAAATCGCCTGGCTGCAGCGTTAAGAGAGGGGACGGTGCAGGAAAGATGAGCACCGAGTTTGATCGACAGCCTCGCATGGGACGGAAGTAAGCGCCCTGCATGACAACGGAGACTCACATGAAACGCACTCGCATCCTCGGCATGATCGTCATGCTTTTCACACTCGCATTGGGTTCGCTCGCCACCACGGCGTGCTCGTCGACGGACAGCGGCGCGTCCAGCAGCGGCACGAGCGGCGGCAGCAGCAGCGGCGGCTACTGAGCGCTGCGCTCGGGGTGAGCTTCGAAGCGGAAGTGATTTCGTGGCTCCCGCAGTTGCGCCGCTATGCGCGCGCGCTGACGGGGGACCGCGCGTGGGCCGATGACCTTGTGCAGGACACGGCCGAGCGCGCGCTCGCGCGCTGGGCGGCGTTCCGGCCGAACAGCAATCTGCGCGCGTGGCTCCTGACCATCCTGCGGCATCTTTATATCGATCAGCTGCGCGGGCGCCGCGAAATCGCCGTCGATGAAGAAAGCGCCCCGTGGCGCAATCTCGAGGCGCCGCAACGCGAGGTCGACGGTCTCGTGCTGCGCGATCTGCAGCGCGCACTGTATCGCCTGCCGCTCGAACAGCGCGAGGTGCTGCTGCTCGTGTGCGTCGAGGAACTGACGTATCAGGAGACGTCGAAGGCGCTCGGTGTGCCCGTCGGCACGGTGATGTCGCGGCTGTCGCGCGGGCGCGAGCATCTGCGCGCGTTGCTGGAGGGGCCCGCGCAAGGGCCGGCGCGCAAGCCGCCGCCGTTGAAAGTAGTGAGAAATCCGCGATGAATAACGACCACGACGACCACGATTCCAGCTTGCCCGACGGGGTGGACCTGCGAGCGCTGTCGGCGTTCGTCGACAGCGAAATGCCGGATCACGAGCGCGAGCGCATCGCGGCGCTCGTCGCCGGAAATCCGCAAGCGGCCGCGCGGGTGGCCGCGTGGCGCGCGCAAAAGGCCGCGCTGCGCGTGTTGTGCGGCGTGTCGCCTGGCGAAGCGGAGCGCGTATCGGCGGATTATGCCGAGCCTGGCGGCCCCGATGAACCTCATGCCGCCGACGACCCCGCCGTCATCGTGCTGCGTCCGCGCACGCCGTGGTGGCGGCGCGTCGGCGTGGCCGCGTGCTGGCTCGCGGCGGGCGCCGGCCTCGCGCTCGCGCTCGGCCCGCTCGCGCCGCGTTTGACGGGCGGCGCGTGGAACGGTCTCGGTGCAAGCGCGCCCAGTTTCGCCGAACGCGCCGACATCGCGTATGCGGTCTATACGCCCGAGCGGCGACATCCGGTGGAAGTGGCGGCGAGCGAGGAAGAGCATCTGATCGCCTGGCTCTCCAAGCGTCTGAACCGGCCGCTTTCGGTGCCGTCGTTGCAGGAATACGGCTACTCGCTCGTGGGCGGCCGCCTGTTGCCCGGCGAGGCGGGACCGGCCGCGCAGTTCATGTACGAGAACCGCGGCGGCGCGCGCCTCACGCTGTACGTGACCGGCACCGCGCGCGACGAGAACGCGTTCCGTCTGCTGCGCGACGGCAACCGGCGCACCTTCTACTGGATCAGCGACGGCATGGGCTACGCGTTGTCCGGACCGATCGCGGAGGGCAAGCTGCGCTCAATTGCCGTCGACGTCTGCAGCGCGCTCGGCGGCAAGCCGGAAGCGTGGCAGTAGCGACGCGCGCGCCACAAACGGAGACCCCTTGAACCGCACCCTGCCGCCGAACGTTTCCGCCGCGCAGTTCGACGCTGCGCTGGCTGCCTGGCGCGCGATCGTCGGCGACCAGCATGTGGTGAATTCGGCGACCGCGCTGTCGACCTATCTCGACCCGTTCGCGCCCGGCGAGCGCGAGGCGTTCGCGGCGAGCGCCGCGCTGCTGCCCGCATCCGTCGATGAAATCCGTGCGGTGCTGCGCATTGCCAATCAATATCGCATTCCGTTGTGGACCGTTTCCACCGGACGCAACTTCGCGTACGGCGGCGCCG
The DNA here is from genome assembly GCF_040543975.1 of Paraburkholderia sp. OAS925. NCBI lineage: Bacteria > Pseudomonadati > Pseudomonadota > Betaproteobacteria > Burkholderiales > Burkholderiaceae > Paraburkholderia > Paraburkholderia sp. OAS925. Next base: position 2,722,552 of record NZ_JBEUNO010000001.1, on the reverse strand, counting down.
CGCCGCGTCTGACCGGCTCGGTCGTGCTCGATCTGCAACGGATGAAGCGCATCGTCGAGGTCAACGAATCGCTCGCGTATGCGCTCGTCGAACCGGGCGTCAGCTACTTCGATCTGCACGCGCACTTGCGCGAGAAAGGCTATCGGCTGTGGGTCGATCCACCGGCGGCGGGTTGGGGCAGTGTGGTCGGCAATACGCTGGAGCGCGGCTTCGGCTACACGTCGTATGGCGACCATGCGGCCACGCAGTGCGGCATGGAAGTGATACTCGCCAACGGCGACGTGCTGCGCACCGGCATGGGCGGCATCGACACGAGCACCGCATGGCAGCTTTATCAGCCGGGTTACGGGCCGTCGTTCGACGCGATGTTCATGCAGTCGAACTACGGCATCGTCACCAAGATCGGCGTGTGGCTGATGCCCGCACCGCCCGCGTATCTGCTCGGAGAAATTCAGTTTCGCCATGAAACGGATCTCGAAGCCATCGTCGAAATATTGCGGCCGTTGCGGCTCGACGAGACGATCCGCAATCATGCGGTGATCGAAGGCGGTTTGCGGCGCGCTGCCGGACTGTCGGCTCGCGCGCAGTGGTACGACGGTGCGGGCGCGATGCCGGAAAGCGCCATCACCGCGATGCTCGACAAGCTGAACGTCGGCCGCTGGAATCTGCATTTCGCGCTGTACGGCACGCCCGAGCTGGTCGACGCACGCTACGCGATCGTCGAGCGCGCGTTCGCGCGTGTGCCGCAGGCGCGAATCTTCGCGAAGCGTTATGCGGGCGACGCCGAGCCCACCGCGGGCGGCGATCGCAATCTGGCCGGCATCCCGGCGATGAGCGCGTTTCGCATGCTCGACTGGCGCGGCGGCGCGGGCGCGCATGTGGACTTCGCGCCGGTGTGCCCGGCGACCGGGCGCGATGCGCTGCGCCAGTACTTCATGGTGAAGGCGCGCGCGGCCGAATACGGCTTCGATTACTACGGCGGATTCACGGCGGGCGTGCGTCATCTGCATCACATCTTCGCGGCGATTTTCGATCGCGACGATGCGAACCAGGTCGAGCAGGCCGGCGCGCTATTGCGCTCGCTGATGAGCGACGCGCGCGCGGCCGGTTACGGACAATACCGCGCGCATCTCGCGTATATGGATTTCGCCGCCGCGCAGTACAGCTTCAACGAAGGCGCCTTGCTGCGGCTCTCGGAAACGATCAAGGACGCGCTCGACCCGAACGGCATTCTTGCGCCGGGCAAGCAGGGTATCTGGCCGGCGGCGTGGCGCCGACGGCGCGGCTATACGTAAGCGCAACATGAGCGCAAAGTGGAGCGCAACGTGGAGCGCAAAGTGGAGCGCAACGTGAACGCAACGTGAGCGCAAGCGGCGAAATGAGCCGCATCGAACAACCGGAGCACGAGCATGGACCGGCGCACTTTCATGATGACGAGCGCATGGCTTTCCACCACGGCGGGCTCCGTGTGGCCCTGGCTCGGCCACGCGGCGGCACGCGGCGACACCTTCGCGATCGCCGATTCGACGCTGCCGGCTAGCGCCGCGTTTGCCCGCTACGCCGCCGCGATGAACCTGCCCACTTTCGAAACCGGCGACGACATCGGCTTGCTATGGCACACCACGCTTTCACCGCTGCTGCACGCATCGGCTGCCAATGCAAACGCGGCGCGCTGGCTGATCGGCGTGACGCGCGCGTCCGATTACTTCGTGTTGAGAGAACTCGCGACTCGCGCGACGCATCGCATCGAGCATAGTCACGAACAGGCCGCGCAGTCCGCCGATGCCAAGCCCGCTCACGTCAGCTTCGTATTCGCGCCGCGTTGAGCCGCGACGACGCTAGGACTAGAATTTATAGGCCTTGTTTTGCGGGTCGAAAGTCGAGTCGTCGAAAGTTTTCGGCGTGATGGTTTCGAACACGATCTTCTCGAAGATGCGGCCGTCGTTGTCATAAGACTCGACGGTGCGGAAATACGGATGCCGCAAATCGAGCCCGAGCGTCTCCTTCTTCGCGTAGAACTGCGGCTGACCGGTCGGCGTCTCGAACGTGAACGCGACCACGCGCACGCCGTCGATGGTCTGCACGTCGATCTGCATCGAGCGCGGCAAGCCGGCCTCGATAAATTTCTTGCCCTCGGCGAGGTACTGCTGCGCGATGTATTCGGTGCCGAGATCGCGCACCTGGTGATTCGATTGCGAGCGGGCGAGCGCGCCGTTCAACGACGTCCATAACGGCATCACGTTCATGATGCCGCCGAGGTGCCCATACATTTCGTCGCTGCGCTTCGATTCGTCGTAGATGATTTCCTGGCCCGCGTGCCCGCCGTCGGGCAGCCACTTTGCGTAGATGCGCAGCGGGTCGTGCGCGACGCGCACCAGCATGTGATCGGGCTTGTCGGGCCACTGGCCGCGAACGCGCTCGGAGCGCGACATCGTGAACTCATACGACGCGTAGCCGTTCGGACCTTCCTTGATATAGCGAGGCAGCGCGAGCGGATCGAGCGACTTGAATAGCGCGACCAGTTGCGCGTCGTCGAGTGCTTCGAGCGTGCCGCTTTGCTGAGCGGCGCGCAGCCATTTGACCTGCTGATCGAGCGTCAACTTGCCGACTTGCGAAGCGGGCGTCGAAGGTGGCTTGACCGCGCTTGCGGTTTCGAGCGGCGGCGGCTTGTCGTCGTTTTGTGCGAAGGCGGGCGAGACGCCGATGCTTACGATTGCACATGCTACGGCGCACGCGACGAGCGCGCCGGACCGCAGCTTGCGAAACGGCAGCTTGTCGCGCTGAGCCGGCGGCGCGCAAACAGCGGCTGTCGCGTTCAAGCGCATCGCGCGAAACAACCGCAAGCGTGCGAACAGGCAAGGCGTCATCAAAACTCTCCCGAAAGGTGGCGCAACGCTTCACGCGAGCGCCTTGGGAGTCAGGCAGACTTTTGCTTCGCGAGTTCCTCGTCCCGCAGCGCGCGGCGCAGAATCTTGCCGACATTGGTTTGCGGCAACTCATCGCGGAACTCCACGACCTTCGGCACCTTGTAGCCCGTCAGATTCTTGCGGCAATGCGCGATCACCTGTTCGGCGGTCAACGACGGATTGCGCTTCACGACGAACACTTTCACGCGCTCGCCCTGGGCGTCGTCGGGCACACCGATTGCCGCCACTTCGCGCACGTCGGGATGCGCCGCGATTACGTCCTCGATCTCGTTCGGATAAACGTTAAAGCCCGACACGAGGATCATGTCCTTCTTCCTGTCGATGAGACGAATGAAGCCGCGCGAATCCATCACGCCGATGTCGCCGGTCGCGAGCCAGCCTTCGTCGTCGATCACCTTGGCGGTCTCCTCAGGCCGGTTCCAGTAGCCCTTCATGACCTGCGGGCCCATCACGCACAATTCGCCTGCCTCGCCGATGTCCGCCCAACTGCCGTCGTCTTTTCTGAAGCGCACTTGCGTCGACGGCGCGGGCAAGCCGATCGAGCCTTCGAAGTCGCGCAGGTTCGACACGTCGACGGGATTCATCGACACGATCGGCGAGCATTCGGTCAAGCCGTAGCCTTCGATAATCGGCTTGCCCGTCACCGCCTTGAAGCGCTCGGCCACCGACCTTTGCGTCGCCATGCCGCCCGCCATCGCGAGCTTGAGGTCGGAGAAATCGCGCTTGCGAAATTCCTCGTTCTCGAGAAACGCGTTGTACAGCGTATTGACCGCGGTCATGCCGGTGAACTTCTCATGACGGATGATCATCATCACGCGCTTCATGTCGCGCGGATTCGCGATCAGGATGTTGCGCCCGCCGAGTCCCATGAAGATCAGCGCGTTCACCGTCAGCGAATAGATGTGATAAAGCGGCAGCGGCGTGAGCACCGTTTCTATCTCGCCGCTCAATTGACCTTCGGACCACGCCTTCGCCTGCAGCAGATTGGCGATGATGTTGCGATGCGTGAGCATCGCGCCCTTCGCGACGCCCGTGGTTCCGCCGGTGTACTGAAGAAACGCGATGTCGTGATGCGTCGGGCGAACCGGTGTGAGCGGCCGCGCATAGCCGACGGCGAGCGCCTTCAGAAGCGGCACCGCTTGCGGCAACTGATACTCGGGCACCATCTTCTTCACATGACGCAGCATGAAATTGAGCAGACGTCCCTTGATATTCAGGCCGTCGGCGAGCAGGTCGCCGAGTCCAGTCACGATCACGTTCTGTATCTTCGTGCCCGGCAGCGCGTCCTGTACCGTCTTCGCAAAGTTCTCGAACACGATGATGGTTTGCGCGCCGCTGTCCTTCAACTGATGCGCAAGCTCGCGCACTGTGTAGAGCGGGTTCACGTTGACCACCACGGCGCCCGCCTTGAGCACGCCGAACAGCGATACCGGATACTGGAACGTATTGGGCAGCATGATCGCGACGCGTTCGCCGGGCTTCACGCCGATGCTCTGCAAATACGCGGCGAAGGCCGTCGCCTTGCGGCCCAGTTCGCCATACGTCATGCTCGCGCCGACGCTCACGTACGCAACGCGCTCGCGAAACTGCGCGATGCATTCGTCGAAGAATTGCACGAGCGACTCGTACTTGTTGACGTCGATTTCATGCGGCACGCCGGCCGGGTACGACGCGTACCAGATACCGTCGGTGTTGGGCGCGCGCCCGGCACGCCCGCTTGCCTGATTCGCAGCGGCGGGCGAGGGCGAGGCTTGAGTGGGCTCGGTCATCGGTCGTCTCCTGAAGCCGGGGCTTCATGTGTTTGTGTGCTGTTTGTGCAGTGCTTTGCTTATGGTTCGCGCGACGCCGGTCAGCGCTCCAGAATAGCCACCACGCCCTGGCCGCCCGCCGCGCAGATCGAGATCAATCCGCGCGCGGTGCCCGCGGGCTTATCGAGTTGCGCGAGCATCTTCGCAAGACCCGCGACGATGCGCCCGCCCGTCGCCGCAAACGGATGACCCGTCGCGAGCGAGCCGCCGTTGACGTTGAGCTTCTCGCGATCGATCGCGCCGAGCGGGCCGTCGAGGCCCAACTGCGTGCGGCAATATTCGTCATCCTGCCATGCCGCGAGCGTGCACAACACTTGCGCCGCGAACGCTTCGTGGATCTCGTAGAAATCGAAGTCCTGCAACGTCAGTCCCGCGCGTGCGAGCATGCGCGGCACCGCATACGCAGGCGCCATCAAGAGGCCCTCTTTCTTGTCGAAGTAGTCGACGGCCGCCGCTTCCGACCAGCTCAGATACGCCAGCACCGGCAGCCCGCGGCGCGCGGCCCAGTCCTCGCTCGCGAGCAGTACCGCCGATGCGCCGTCGGTGAGCGGCGTCGAATTGCCGGCGGTCAGCGTACCGGCGTCGCGATCGAACGCGGGCTTGAGCGAAGCGAGCCTTTCGAGCGTGAGGTCGGAGCGCAGATTGTTGTCACGCGCAAGGCCGCGGTACGGCGTCATCAGATCGTTGACGAAGCCGCGCGCGTACGCTTCGGCGAGCTTGCGGTGACTGTCGTAGGCGAGCACGTCCTGCGCCTCGCGCGAGATGTTCCAGCGCTTCGCCATCAGTTCGCAATGCTCGCCCATCGAAAGACCCGTGCGCGGCTCGCCGTTGCGCGGCAACAGCGGCTTGAAAAACATGCCGGGCCGCAGCTTCGCCAGCGCGCCGACGCGCTGACCTGGGCTGCGGCCGCGGTTCGCCTCGAGCAGAATCTTGCGCAGGTTCTCGTTCACGCCGATCGGCGCATCCGAAGTCGTATCCACGCCGCCTGCGATGCCCACGTCGATCTGCCCCAACGCAATTTTATTGGCCACGAGGATCGCGGTTTCGAGCCCCGTGCCGCATGCCTGTTGCACATCGTACGCGGGTGTTTCCTTCGCGAGTGTGGTGGACAGCACGGATTCGCGCGTGAGATTGAAGTCGCGCGAATGCTTGATGACGGCGCCCGCCGCGACTTCGCCGAGACGTTCGCCATGCAGGTTGTAGCGGTCGATCAGTCCTTGCAGCGTGAAGGTCAGCATGTCCTGATTCGACGCGGTCGCGTAGGCCGTATTCGAGCGGGCAAACGGAATCCGGTTGCCGCCGATAATCGCGACGCGGCGCACGGGTGGCAGCGGGTGAGGCATGCTCGGCTCCTTCTTGTGGCGTGTTGGATTGATGTGGCTCGCGTAGACAGCGGCAAGCGCCGCTATCGTTGTTCCGGCGCGGGTCTGATTGCAGGACATGCGTTCATTGCAGTCTCCATTGCATGCGCCCGCGCAAATGCGGCTTTTCTCCAGCGATGTCGCGCACCTCGATATCGCGTTCGATCAGCGAGGACGACGCGCTCCATAGCGTCGCTTCGCCGGGCAGCAGCATCGGCAACTTGAATTCGGCGCTGAGCGTGGCTTCGGCAAGCGGCTTCGGCGGCTGCAATGACGATGCGGCGCGCGCAAGCGTCCACATGCCATGCGCGATCGCACGCGGAAAACCGAACGCCTTCGCGGAAAGCGCGCTCATATGGATCGGGTTGTAGTCGCCGGACACGCTCGCATAATCGCGGCCGAGTTGCGGCGCGAGCTGCCAGCGAGCGATGCGCTGCAACGCGGCGGCATCCACCACGAGCGGATCGAGCGGCGCGCCGCTCGCCGCCACGCCGCGCTTCAGATAAACGCTGTCGCCGTCCCACACCGCTTCGCCGCGCCGGTAAATGCGCGTATGCAGCAGGAACGCCTGGCCCTTGTCGTGACGCAGCAGCGCGCCGAACTCCACCTCGATACGCAAAACGTCCTTGTACGCGAGCGGCCGGCGCAGACGCACATGATTGGCGAGATGCAGCAGCCCGACCGCGGGCCACGGGAACGCCGGATCGGTGAGCATCAGCAGATGCAGCGGAAACGCGAGCAGATGCGGATACGTGAGCGGCACGCCGTGTTCGGGAATGAATCCGCACACGCGCGCGTAACGCCAGGCCGGCCCGGCATCGAGCGCGACGGCGGGGCGCACCAGACGCAACGCCGGCAACTGCGCTGGACGTCCGCGCTTGACGACGCCCGACAACGCGCGCGCATAAAGACGCGCCGGCGTGGGCAAGGTATCGATAACGACGGTCTTCGGCCGGACCGCATCGCGTTGCGCGAGAGTCGACGCGTGCTGGCCGCCGAACGGATCACCGGGTTCTTGCATGGTCACGCTCCGATCAGGCTTTGTCCGCACACGCGCACCACCTGGCCGCTGATGCCGCCCGAGCCCGGATGCGCGAGCCACGCGATGGTCTGCGCGACGTCGACCGGCTGGCCGCCCTGGGCGAGCGAATTCATGCGGCGGCCGGCCTCGCGAAGCGTGAACGGCATCTTCGCGGTCATCTGCGTTTCGATGAAGCCCGGCGCGACCGCGTTGATCGTGATGCCGCGCGCGCGCAACAGCGGCGCCATGCTTTGCACGCGGCCGATCACACCCGCTTTCGACGTCGCGTAGTTGGTCTGCCCGAGATTGCCCGCAATGCCGCTGATCGACGACACGGCGACGATGCGGCCGCCGTCGCGCAGAATGCCGGCCGCGAGCAACGCGTCGTCGATGCGCTCCTGCGCGCACAGGTTGATGTCGATCACGCTCTGCCACATAGCGGCGGTCATCTTCGCGATGGTTTTGTCCTTCGTGATGCCGGCGTTGTGCACGATGATGTCGATGCCCTGATCGTCGAGCGCGGCGGCGATCTGCGCGGGCGCTTCGGGCGCGGCGATGTCGAAGGCGAGCGCGGTGCCGTTCAACTGGCGCATGGTCGCGTCGAGCGCGTCGCGTGCCGACGGAATGTCGATGCCGATCACATGCGCGCCTTGCGCCGCGAGCACGCTTGCAATGGCCGCGCCGATGCCGCGCGCCGCGCCCGTCACCACCGCGCGCTTGTTCGCGAGCGGCGCTTGCCAATCGAAGGCCGCGGCTTTGCCGTCTTTCGTAAGCGAACGCGTGGCGCTCGAGTCGGGGCCGTCGGCGGTAATGTGCACGACCTGACCCGACACGTACGCCGAGCGCGGCGACAGAAAAAAGCGCAGCGTGGCCTCGATCCGCGCTTCAGCGCCTTCGCCGACATAGACCAGGTTCGCGGTGATGCCGCGCCGCGCTTCCTTGCCGAGCGATCGCGTGAGGCCTTCGAGCGCGCGCTGCGCGGTCCATTGCCGCGGATTCGCGCAGTCTTGCGGCGGCCGCCCGAGCACAATGATGCGCCCGCACTTGCCGAGCGAGCGCAGCGTGTCGTGGAAGAACGCATGCAGCGGCTCCATCTGGCTGCTGTCCTCGATACCGCTCGCATCGAAGATCAACGCGGCAAGACGCGTGGCCGAGCCTGCCTCCGCCGCCTGAAAACGCCCCGTCATCAGACCGTGACGATGCGCGAGCGGCATCCACAAGCCGGCGCTTTCATGCGCGACGCTCGTCACGCCGATGCTTGCGACGAGATTCGCGAGCGCATCCAGCAGATGCGGCCCGCGTCCCGCGCCGATCGCAATCAGGCCGTCGAACTCGGGGCGATCCGCGCGATAGCGGCGCAGCACCTCGGGCTTCGGCAGACCCAGCGAACGCGCAAGACGCGCGCCGAACGGCGAATTGACGAAGTTCAGGTAAGAGTCGTTCATGTTGTTGGTTGCTCCGCTGGACACGTCCGCACGTCCGTCAGTGTGCACTGAGTTTCGCGCATCGGCGTGTTTCGCAGCGAGGTTTTTTCATGGCGAGGCCCGAGCCCTGCTGCGCGTCACAGCGCGACTTCGAGCGCCGTTTCGAGTGCGTCCTTGCGTCGTTGCAGACTGGCGAGCAGGTCGAAGTCGGCGGGGAAGTCGTCGACCTTCACGACGTGTGCCGCGTAGCGCGCGTACTCGTCGAGCACGCGGCGCTCGTCGGCGTCGATCAGGCCTTGCTGCAGCGCGGCGTCGGCCCATGCGCCCAGTTGCACGACGCTCTGCGGCATCGGCTCGAGGCGGCGCGCTTTCACCGCTTCGCGAAGCTTCTGCTCGATCTGCGTGAAGCGCGGGTTCAGCTCGAACACGAGTTCGCCGTAGCCCAGCGCATCGACGTCGGGATGCGGCACGTACGAGTCGGACACCAGCCGGTTGCGCGCCCGCGCCCGGCGTCTGCATCAGTTCCGCGATCGCGCTGCCGAGGCGGTCGGACGGCTCGCGATGCGGCAGGCCGAACGGGAAGGCGAGCACACGCACGAGGCCGGCGGCAAGGCGATTCGGATAATTGGCGAGCACGCCGTCGAGCGCCTGTTGCGCGCGATACAGCGAGTCCTCCACGCCCCAGCGCACGAGCGGCAGATCGTCTTCCTGACGGCCTTCGTCCTCGAAACGCTTCAGCGTTGCGGAGATCAGATAGAGCTGCGAGAGCACGTCGCCAAGACGCGCCGAAATGCGTTCGCGGCGTTTCAGATCGCCGCCGAGCACGAACATGGAGACATCCGCGAGCAGCGCGAAAACCGTGGCGATGCGCGTGGCCGCGCGATAGTACGCGTGCAGCGGCGCATGCGCGGCGCGCGGCGTGGCGATGAAGGCGCCGCCCGTGATGCCGTACACGACACTACGCACGACGTTCGACAGCGTGAAGCCGACGTGGCCGAAGAAGGCGTCGTCGAAATCGCGCAGCGCTTTGGCGCGGTCGGCTTCGCGCGTTGCGCTCATTTCCTTCAGCACGTACGGATGGCAACGAATCGCGCCCTGACCGAAGATGATCAGGCAGCGCGTGAGAATGTTCGCGCCTTCGACGGTGATCGCAATCGGCACCTGCTGATAGGCGCGTGCGAGAAAATTCGACGGCCCCATGCAAATGCCCTTGCCGGCGGTGACATCCATTGCGTCGTTGATGACCATGCGCGCGCGCTCGGTGATGTGATACTTCGCGATCGCCGAAATCACCGAAGGCTTTTCGCCGAGATCTACCGCATGCGCGGACAGGCGGCGCGCGGCGTCCATCACGTACAGATTGCCGCCCATGCGGCCGAGCGCTTCCTGCACGCCCTCGAACTTGCCGACGGCCGTGCGGAACTGGCGGCGCACGGCGGCATACGCGCCCGTGCCGCGCACGGCGAGCTTCGCCATTCCCACATTCGACGACGGCAGCGAAATCGCCCGGCCCGCCGCGAGACATTCCATCAGCATGCGCCAGCCGTTGCCCACTTGCGCGCGTCCGCCGATCACCCACTCGAGCGGAATGAAGACGTCCTTGCCGGAGTTCGGGCCATTCTGGAACACCGCGTTGAGCGGCCAGTGACGGCGCCCGATGTTCACGCCCGGATGATCGGTCGGAATCAGTGCGCACGTGATGCCGGGTTCGTCGTTCGAGCCGAGCAGACGGTCGGGATCGAGCGCGCGAAACGCGAGGCCGAGCACGGTGGCAATCGGCCCGAGCGTGATGTAGCGCTTGTCCCAGGTGACGCGAAAGCCGAGCGTCTCGCGGCCTTCGTGCATGCCTTTACACACGATGCCGACATCGGGAATCGCGGCGGCGTCCGAGCCGGCGTAGGGACTCGTCAGTGCGAAGCAGGGGATTTCATCGCCGCGCGCGAGACGCGGCAAATAGTGGTTCTTCTGCTCGTCGGTGCCGTAGTGCATCAGCAGTTCGGCGGGGCCGAGCGAATTGGGCACCATCACCGAAACGGCCGCGGCCGAGCAGCGCGTGGCGAGCTTCATGATGACCTGCGAATGCGCGTACGCGGAGAACTGCTTGCCGCCATACTGCTTCGGAATGATCATGCCGAGAAAGCCACGCTCCTTGATGAACTGCCACGCTTGCGGCGACAGGTCCTGCCACACCATCGTGGTTTCCCAGTCGTTCGCGAGGTCGCATAGCTGTTCGCATTCGTTGTCGAGAAAGGACTGCTCTTCGGCCGTCAATGTTGCTGGGCCGTAGCCTAGCAGCGTGTCCCAATGCGGACGGCCGGAGAAGAGTTCGGCGTCCCACCAGACGGTGCCGGCTTCGATCGCGTCACGCTCGGTCGGCGACATGTCCGGCAAGATCTTGCGGAACGTGTCGAGCACCGGCTTCGCGAGCCACGCGCGGCGCAGCGGCTTCACGGCGAGCACGAGGGCGGGCAGGACCAGCACGATCGCGAACAGCGTGGTCGCGGCCACGCCCGCCGCTCCGCTCACGCGCACGGCGGCGACCCACGCGACCATGAAGACCAGCCACCAGAGCGCGCGCGCCTGAACGTACACGAGCGCAAGCGCGCCGACGACCAGCAGTAGAACGAACCACGACATGACGTTTCCTCCCTGTTTCGATGATGCGCGCGAACGCATCCACGGCGCGTGGACGGTTCGCTTTTTTGATGTTGTGCGAGCAGGCTTGGCGTCGATTGGCGCTTGGCCTGCTTTTTGTCGAACGGCGTTTTTATGTCGCGCCGTGCCACACCTGCTGCAACGGACAGGCTTCTATCGCACTGCCGCGAGACTCGCCGTCGAGGCTCGCATGTGCCGGTGTATGTGCATGTGTATGTGCATGTACATGTGCTGATGCAGCCGACATGCCTGGGTTGCCTCGCGAAGCAGATGACCTCGCTGAGTCGTCAGCGTCGCGATGTGCTTCGTTCGCGGCATCGTTCGTAGCGTGTTGGCTGTTCTGCGCGGCCGTGGCGGTGCTCGCGTCGCTGTCCGCATCCGCTTCGGCATCCGTATCCGTCGCGTCGCCGAGCACCGCCGCGAACATCGCCAGTTGCGACGCGTCGGGCAGCGGCGCCTTCAGTGCGGCGACCATCAGCGATGCAAGACGGGCGATCAGTTGCAGGTCGTTCATCGACTTGCCCTGCGAGAACTCCGCGATCAGGCTCTCGGTGTCGGCGCCTGCCAGCACGCCCGACAACGCGCCGATCGCAAAGTGCAGACGCCAGCCGAGTTCCTCGCGCGGCAGATGCGGCAGCGCGCGCTGGAACGCGTCGAAAAAACGCACGGCCACCGACGCATAGTGCGCATTCAGAAAGTCGCGAATGAAGGCGGACGGGTCCGTGTAAGCGCGGCCGAGCAAGCGCAAAAATGCCTTGCCGCCGACGCGCGGATCGCGCGACAGCCGCAGCGCCGGAATGAACATCGCGCCGAGCACATGCTCGCAGGTGAGCCGTTCGCCGAGCATCTGATCGAAGCGATCGAGCAGCTTGACGCGCTCTTCGTTGAGGCGGTCGAGCCGGCGCGACAGCATCGAGTGAATCAGCGATTCCTTGCTGCCGAAGTGATAGTTGACCGCCGCGAGATTCGCTTCGGCGCGCGAAGTGATCTGCCGCAGCGACATGGCCTCGTATCCGCAATCGATGAAGAGCGTCTCAGCGGCGTCGAGAATGCGTGACTTCGTATCGCCGGCGTGCCGGCTTGTTGTGCGACCTGCCATGTTGCGTCTCCCAGTTGCCGGGCGCCCGGCCCGCAAACAGGCGATTCAAATGTCAATTTGAAACAGCCGTTTTTTTCAGGATATGAAGGATGGTGAAGCTGAGCAAGGGTTGCGTGTCGATTAACTCCTCTAGAAGACTCAAGGTTGGGCGCAACGCTTCGCGCGCGAAAAATAAAAAGGCCGTTCCGACGAATCGGAACGGCCTCGTATGAATCGGTGCTGATCGGTACTCTGTTTGGCCTGCGCTTATGCGCTAGTTCAAGCGGCACGCGCGCTATGTATGCCGTGGTGCTCTGTGCATACAGGCTGCGTGCCGTGGCGGTTCGAGCCGCCTTGTCGTCTATTGTGCCCGATAACCGCGCGGCGAAACAGTTGTTTGGTTCGAACGCTTAAAGCTGTCCTCCAACGGGGCGGCCTTGCACGTGTTCGCCGACATGCGCGGCCGACTGCGTCATGTCGATGCCGCGGCGCTCGCGGCTAAACGGAATCAGCGCGCAGATCACGAGCGCGACGACGCCGATCACGACGGCCATCACGAGTGCATAGTTGTTGCCGTGGGCTTCGGCGGCGCTCGCCTGCAGCGGTCCGTTCACGGACGCAATCAGATTGCCGAGCTGATACACGAGACCAGGGAAGGTCGCGCGGATTTCATCGGGCGAGATCTCGTTCAGATGAACCGGTATCACGCCCCATGCGCCTTGCACGGAGATCTGCATCAGGAACGCGCCCACCGCGAGCAGCACCGGCGTGCTCGAAAAAGCCCACAGCGGCAGCACCGGCAGAGCGATCAGCGCGGCGATAAAGATTGCGCGCTTGCGTCCGATCTTCTCCGACAACATGCCGAAAAAGAGCCCGCCGCAAATCGCGCCGATGTTCAGCGTGATCGTGATGAGCGACACCGTGTGCGCGTCGAACTGATGCTGCACGCGCAAGAAAGTGGGGTACAGGTCCTGCGATCCGTGAGAGAAGAAGTTGAACGCGGTCATCAGCACGATCGCGTACAGCGACAGCTTCACGTTCTTTTTCAACGTGGCGACGAGGCCGGGCCGTGCCTGCTTTTCGAGTGTCTTGAACGCGGGCGATTCCGGCACGTGCGCGCGAATGTACAGCACCAGCAGCGCGGGCAACACGCCGACGAAGAACATGCCGCGCCAGCCGATATACGGAAAGAAGAGGCCGAACACCACCGACGCGAGCAGGTAGCCGCTCGGATAGCCCGCTTGCAGCAAACCGGAGACGATGCCGCGCGACTTCGGGGGCACGGTCTCCATCGTCAAGGCGCCGCCCACGCCCCATTCGCCGCCCATCGCAATACCGAACAGCGCGCGCAGCACCAGCAGCGTGGCGAGGTTAGGGGAGAAACCGGATAGCAATTCGAGCAGCGAGAAGCACGCGATGTTGACCATCAGCGTGGGCCGGCGGCCGTAGCGGTCGGCGAGCCAGCCGAAAATGAGCGCGCCGACCGGCCGCATCATCAGCGTCAGCATAATGCCGAACGCGACATCGGGGATTTTCGTATTGAATTCCGCTGCAATATCTTTCAATACGAAAACCATCAGAAAGAAATCGAATGCGTCGAGTGTCCAGCCGAGATAGGCGGCGATCGTGACGTTTCTCTGCTCGCGTGTCCAGCTCATGGATTGTTCTCCTGGTCTCCATTCCGTTTTCGGTAAGCCGCGCGCGATGCCGATGACCGACACGCCCGTGGCATGGTCTTCGAGCGCGAGTGTACGCCGACCTTTAAGCGTCTGCAGGAATCCGCGCAGCGTTATCGGTGTTAATCCTGGAGCAATTATCGTGCTGAATGCGCAATTGAAGCCGAGTGTCGGTTTAATGTAATTATTGTATCGGGCTTGTTTGCGAAAGTGCATGCGATATGTAATGGAATGAATCGCGGAATGAATTGCGGAATGGATTGCCGATCAATTGCCCGATCAATTGCAAACGCGGCCTCATCCGGTCGCAATGACTTCGCCGTTTTGCGTAGCCCCGCAAGCTTTTCCGATGCGCCCGCGCCGCAACGGTAGAATGCAATCGACCGCCGACTGTCGGCATCCACGAATGGATGTGCCCGAAAACGCAATGAGCGATTCAACACAAACGACAAATCAGACGGCAACGCCCGCGCCGCTCCAAACACCGTTCTCCGTCCTGTTCGTCGACGACGATGAGATGTCGCGCAACCACTTCGCCCGCGCCGTCCGCGACGATTACCGCGTGCATCTCGCGCGCGACGCCGACGAAGCGATGGCGCTGCTGCACGATCTGGGTCCCGAGATTGCCGTGCTCGTCACCGACTTTCGCATGCCGGGCCGCGACGGCGGCCATCTGCTGCGCGAAGTCGGAGAAACGTATCCGCAGATCGTGCGCATCCTCGTGACCGCGTATGCCGACAAGGACATGCTGCTGCAAACCTTCAATACCGGCGACCTGTTCCGCATCCTCGAAAAGCCGCTTCGCGTGGAGTCCGTGCGCGAGGTGCTGCGGCAGGCGGTGACGCGGTACGCCGAGCGCGAAACGCGTCAGCAGCGGCTGCTCGCGATGGACGAGACGCTTGCGTTCCTCGCTCACGAACTGAACACGCCGCTCGCCGCGATCTCGCTCTTTGCGCGCTCGGTGGAGAACGACGTCGCGCAGGACTACGATCCCGAGCGTCAGCGCGAGATCGGTCTCGCGGCCACGTCCATGCTCAACAACGCGCAGTATTGCCTGACGCTGATCTCGTCGTTCTGGGCGACGGTGCACAAGAGCGGCGGCCCGCAGCCGGCGTCGGGCAGCGCGGCGCGCGAGGTGAAGGCGACGCGCCTCATCGCCACCTTGCTCGACTCGTATCCGTTTGCGGGCGCACAGCGCGAATGGGTCGCCGTCGACGCGCGCGGCGATTTTGTCATTCACGCGATGCCCAATTGCGTCGCGCTGGTTCTCTCGTCGCTGATCTCGAATGCGTTGCGCGCGCTCGACGGTTGCCCCGCGCCTTCGTTGCGTGTCGAAGTGGTAAGCGAACCGGAGCCGGAAATTCGTCTGCACGACAATGGTCCGGGCATCGAACCGGAGGTCAAGGCGCGCTTGCTGCTCGATCCGGTGACGACGCACGCCGGCCGCGGCGGTCACGGCATGGGCATGATCTTTTGCAACCGCATCATGCAATCGTTCGGCGGCGGGCTGCGGATCGAATCGGCGGTCGGCGAGGGCACGACCGTGACGATGCGCTTTCCGGGCATCAGAGGCCGGGTGCAGAGTGGCGTCGGCGAAGCGCGCGACAGCGGCGCGATCTGACTCGATAGTTTGACGCGGACGCCTTAGTCTTAGTTAATGCTCGCGCATCGCGATGCCGTTCGCGCTTGCCGACGCGGGATCGCCTGACGATTCGGGCGGGCCAGGCCTTACTGTCACCGACTCGAGATACCGACGCAGCGCCTCGGTCGAGCGCTCGCCGAGTTCGCCGATCCGTTCCAGCCAGTCGGGTTCCGCGGGCCATGCGCCTTCGAGCGTGCGTGGATAAATTTGCCGCGTGTACTGCTGCAACGCCTTCGCGCCGATGTTGCCGCTCGCGCCGAGCAGCAGATGCAGCGCGCCATGCGTGGCGTCCAGGTCGCGGTCCGCGGCGTGCGCACGAAGCTGCGAAATCAGCGTGCGAATCTGCTCGATACCGCTTGAAAACGTCTCGTCGATGAGGCCGAGCGCGGCCAGCTCGCGCAGATGGTTCGTGTCGAGGAGATCGTTCTTGAGGATTGCGTTTTGCGTGTTGCCGGAGTCGAGCAGCGTCGGCAAGCGCCGCAGCTCGACCGCAGCGCCGGCACCGTTGCCACTTTTGCCACTCTTGCCGCCACCACCGCCACCACCACGCTGTTGCGCAAACTGCCTCGTCAGACACGCGTACAACGACCCGCCTTGCACCGGCTTGACCATGACCTCGTTCATCCCCACGCTCATGCACGCCTGCACCGAGCCAATATCCGACTGGCTCGTGAGCGCGATGATCGGCACGCTCGCGTGCGCGTCGGTGCGTGCGCGAATGGCCGCGGCCGTCTCGAGCCCGCCCATGCCCGGCATGTTCATGTCCACCACGATCGCGTCGATGACGGGCTCCTCATCGAGCCGTTCCAGCACCGCCTGTCCATGCTCCGCTTCGACGACGCTCGCGCCGAAGCGCTCCAGATACGCCTTGGCGACGAGCCGGCTGTAGGTGTCGTCGTCGGCGACGAGAATCGACTTGCCGGAGAAGTCGTCGAAGCGCTGGTTCAGATGGCGCCGGTTGCCGTTCTCGAACAGCGCCTGCAGCGACGTGAACAGTTCCATCACGCTGCACGACTTGCTGATCATGTCGTCCATGCCGGCACGGCGCGCCAGCACTCGCGCGATGTTGCCCGGCTCCGACGTGTACGCGGCAACCAGCACGTTCCAGTTCGGATGATCGCGGTCCGCGCGCAACTGTTCGGTGGCGGTGTAGCCGTCGAGCACCGGCATGTTGACGTCCATCAGCACGAGGTCGTAAGCCGTCGCTTCGCGCAGCATCGTCAACGCGGTATGGCCGTTGTCGGCCTCGCTCACCTGCATGCCGACCTTCGATAACGTGCGTCGCGTGCGCATGCGCTGAGCGGCGTCGTCGTCGACGAGAAGAACGTGCTTGCCGTCGAGCACCGTCGTTGCGCGCGCAACGACAGCGCGCTCGTGCGCGGCGACCTCGCTTTCGGTGACGGGCGGGAACTGCAGCGTGAATTGCGTGAACTTGCCGGGCTCCGACTTGCACGCGATGCTGCCGCCGAACGCACGCATCGCGCGCTGGCAGTACGCGAGCCCGAGGCCAGTGCCGGCCGAATTGCCGGCGGTGCGAAACGGCTCGAACAGATGCGGCAGGATTTCCGGCGCGACGCCGCTGCCGGTGTCGTGCACCGTGACCGTATGCCGGTCCACCGTCAGCGTGAGCGTGGCCGAAGCAAGCGGCGCAATGTGATGCAGCGCGTTCTTGATCAGATTGAAAAGCGTGAACAGGTAGACGGTTTCGTCGACCTTGAACATGAAATCCTCGAGCACGACGAGGCGAACCTTGCCGCGCTCCTTTTTATCCGCGAAGCCGTATTCGTCGAGCGCCTTGCGCGTGGTGGCCGCCGCGCTCAGGTAAGTGAGCGAGTCGGAGCGGATCTGTTTCGCGCTGACTTCGTCGAGCGTCATCGCAATCACGCGCAGGCCGCGCTCGATCGACAACTGCCCATGCGCGATATGCCGGTACAGCAGGCCCGCGCCTGCACCGGACAGAGCGGGCCCGCGGCCGGTTTCGGTGAGCGCGGGCAGCGTTTCTTCGACGCGATCCAGAACGTGCTTCAACTGGCTGAGCGGGTTGCGCATTTCATGCGCGATCGACCCGGCGAGCGCCTGCAGCGCGCGATTTTTCTCGACAAAGATGCGTCCCTTGCTGATCGCATGAGCGAAGGCCATGCTGCACAGCACGACGACCGGCAGCACCGCGAGATCCGATTGATTCGCCGTACTGAGCACGATAGGAGCGGGCGAACTGGCCACCGCGGCCCATGCGCCCGACAGCATGCCGATGCCGATGCAGCCCATCAGCAGGAAAGGGTTGTCGATGCACAGCGCCATGATGAAGATCATCATGACCTCCGTCATCATCCACATGGTGGAGAACGAATTCCGGATAGCCAGGAACGTGCAAACGAACGGCAGCACGTAGATCAGGCAGATGTGCCAGTAGATCAGCAGGTACTGGTTGAAGCGCTTCGGCCAGCGCGCCTGGAAGATCAACGGAATGCAGAGCAACGCGGCGCTCAGACGCAGCGCCAGGTTGTCGTACGGCTGCGGCAGGATGTAAGTCCAGACCAGGT
This sequence comes from Paraburkholderia sp. OAS925, assembly GCF_040543975.1. Lineage (NCBI taxonomy): Bacteria > Pseudomonadati > Pseudomonadota > Betaproteobacteria > Burkholderiales > Burkholderiaceae > Paraburkholderia > Paraburkholderia sp. OAS925. Next base: position 2,704,417 of record NZ_JBEUNO010000001.1, on the reverse strand, counting down.
AATAGATGGGGTGGCACACGAGGCCGAGTACGCCTCCCCATCGAATTGCAAACCGGCTTCGTTCAAGCACGTCCTGCATGCTTTCGCGCGGTATGATCATCTGGCCTCCAGAGACATTGACGACCCGGTCAAGTCATATTTGCAGTCACGCCCAGATCGAGGTTGATCGCCGAGCCGTCTTTGCCGTGAAAAGGTCCGACCGAGAATCCGTACTTTTTCAGCAGGCCATGAGTATAGGAGACGGACCACACAGGCGGACTGCCGATGATGAAGTCCGAAGCAATCCCTTCCTGCCAGGCGGCATAGCCCTCGGCGAAACAGGTATAGCAGTCGCGCGTGGTGGGCAGTCGGAACGGGAACCTCGAATCGAGACCGGCGGGGCCGCGCGCGAAGCATTCAATATATAGCGTATGTCCGCGCGACGCGAGTTCCGCTTCCACGCTTGCCGCGCGCGGATGCGAGTCGTCGATCCAGAAGCGCGCGCGCCTCAGATCGGCGGCGGTGAGATACGGCACGCTGGTGCTGCTCGCGAGGATCGCGCCGTCGAACTGCGGCAACGGCGTGTCGGGGCTGAAGGTGTGGACCGATACCTTCGTGCGCCCGAGCAGGTCGGCCGCCATCAGTTCGCGCGCCTGGTCCGCCAGCAGATTGACCTTGTCGGGCAGGTCGATCAGCACCAGTTCCGTCGGTGTTTCCTTGTACAGCAGATATTTCGCCACCGTGGTGCCGAGCCGTCCGGCCGCGCCGAAGAGCGCGAGCTTGGTCTTGCCGAACTCGAGGTCGAGTTCGTTGCAGCAGTGAATCGCCCAGTCCTTCAGCATGGCCGCAGTCGCTGCATGGCCCGTGGTGATGTGGGGCGGCTTCGTCTGCCGCGGCAGCGCCCCATAGTTGCAGGCATAAGGCGTCGAGGCGCCCATTGCCACCATGTTCAAGCCGGCCTGCCTCGCCAGTTCCAGCGCGGGGAAGAATTGCGTTTCGCGAAACCGCTTGATGCCGCGTGGACTGCCGAGCCAAAGCTCGAGCGGCACCGGGCAGGCAATGTTCGCGCCGATCATCTGCGAGCCCGAATAGATCGGCGACGCGATAAAAGGCTTGGTGCGCCAAAGCTCTTCTTCGAATGACTCGCTTCGGGTTTTGACATTGTGAAAGGAGAAAGCAAGCGTATCCCAGTCTGTAGCGTGAAAGAGAAAGCCGACACCGCCCTGGCCCGCCGGCAGATTGTCGCGAATCTGCTCGGGGTGGATCGTGTGCTTGAGTGTCAGCGGCGCACCGGATAGATGCAGCCTCGAGGTGCCGTGCCCGTGTTGGCCGGTCGATCGATCTTTGTAAAGAGACGTTCCCATTTGTTTTTCCCTGGTTTCCTCTGGATGACCCGCGCTGCGTGTTAGCGCGGCTTCGCCAGCCGCCATTGGCCGGCGATCCATCAACTCTAGAGAAATCCAATAGTTTTTGTCCGTGTGTTCGTGCGCATCGCCCGCCGTTGGGGGGATTGGGCGGCTTGGACCGCGCCGGCTTGGCGGGATTTGCGGCTCGGGCGGGCGGTCGGCTGACGGCCGGCTTGCTGCGAATCGCGCGCGGCTGGGCATAGGCGATGCTGGCTTTGATCAGGCTGGGCCTGAGCCTGAGCCTTCGACGGCGCCGCCGCCAGGCAACCCGCCGTGCGGACGCGTCAGCGCCGCCTCGCCTTGAAACCGAACCGCCGCGCGAAGCCGGACTGCCACGCGCCGGCCGCGCCCATCCGTGGAGGAAACCCGTATGAACCGACCTGCCGCGTGCGGCTGCCGCCGCGCTTTCACGTCGTCGATACTCAAAAGCGTGCTGCTGCTGCCGTTCGCGAGCCTCTTCGTGCCCGAGGCGCGGGCGCAGCACAATCTCGGCGTGCCGCCGCCGGGGTCGCAAAAGAGCGCAAAGAGCAAGGCGCTCGACGCGGGCGCCGACGTCTTGCAGAACCGCAAGCCGATCGACGCGATGAGCGCCTACCTGAACGGCTTTCATTTTTACGCGGACGACATGGGCCGCCAGGTCGAGGCGCATCACTTCTGCACGCATGTGACCGAGGATTTTCACCAGTGCGTGATCTTCGATTCCAACGAGAGCAACGCGAAGCTGATCGGCATCGAGTACATCGTCAGCGAGCGCATTTTCAAATCGCTGCCCGACGACGAAAAGAAGCTCTGGCACAGCCATCATTACGAGGTGAAGTCGGGCGAACTCGTCGCGCCGCGCATTCCCGAACTCGCCGAACATGCGCTGATGCAGGACCTCGTGACGACCTACGGCAAGACCTGGCACACATGGCAGATCGACCGCGACGCGAGCCTGCCGCTCGGCATCCCGCAACTGATGATGGGCTTCACACGCGACGGGCAGATCAATCCGCCGATGCTCGACGCGCGCGACACGCGGTTTCGCACGTCGACCGTCGAAGAGAGACGCAAGCGCGCCGACATCGCCGAGCCGCAAGTCGTGAAGGGCGCGAACGCGTGGGAAAGCGGCAAGACCGTGCAACTGACGTTGGCCGAAGTTGACGTGAGAAATCTGCGGCGCTGACACGCATCGGCACGCGAGGTTTGCCTAATACCCGCGCCTGCGAATCGCGAGCGCATTGGCACCGAAACACTGCGGCGCGACGCTGCTGCCCAAGCAGAAAAACCGCAGCCGGAATGCGCTTTGCTGCTCATCATGCAGGACGCGCGACGCGAGAGCGCGTTGCGTCGTCGATTGAAAATTCGACTCGTCAGATGGAGGTCACCATGACGCACGAACAGTTTCAGTCCTGTATTTCAGCCTGCGATGCGTGCGCGCTCGCCTGCGGCCACTGCGCCGGCTCTTGCCTCGCGGAAGAGGGCGTGGCCGACATGACCCGATGCATCGAACTCGACATCGATTGCGCGGCGGCTTGCCACTTCGCATCGGCTGCGATGGCGCGCGGCAGCAGCGAGGCAGCCACGATCTGCCGCATGTGTGCCGACATTTGCGACGCCTGCGCAGCGGAATGCGAAAAGCACGAAGCGCAGCACTGCAAGGATTGTGCTGCGTCGTGCCGCGCGTGCGCGAAAGCGTGCCGCGCAATGGCATCGTGATGCGTGAAGGCCCATGATGGACGAATCGACAGTCAATGAAGAGGCGTTCGACGAAGCGCGGCAGCAGATGGTCGAAAGCCAGATCGCCGCGCGCGGCGTGCGCGATGCGCGCGTGCTCGACGCGATGCGCGAGGTGCCGCGGCATCTGTTCGTGCCGCCGGAGCTTGCCGAGTTTGCCTACAGCGACACGCCGTTGCCGCTGGACGATGGCCAGACCATCTCGCAGCCGGTGATCGTCGCGCGCATGCTGGAGGCGGCTCAGTTGTCGCCTGGCGATCGCGTGCTCGATGTCGGCACCGGTTCGGGGTATGCGGCGGCCGTCGCGTCGCGGATCGTGGCCCACGTGGACAGCATCGAACGGCATGCGTCGCTCGCCGACAGCGCGCGGCAAGCGCTGCACGAGCACGCTTTCGACAATGTCGTCGTGCATCACGCGGACGGCACGCGCGGCTGGCCCGCCGCGGCGCCGTTCGATGCGATCATCGCGGCTGCCGGCGGCCCCGATGTGCCGCAGGCGTGGCGCGAGCAACTGGCGATCGGCGGCAGGCTCGTGATGCCCGTGGGGGCGTCGACGGAGACGCAGCGGCTTATCAAGGTCACGCGCCGCAGCGACACGGAGTTCGACGAAGAGGACATCTGCGGCGTGCATTTCGTGCCGCTGATCGGCGAGCAGGGCTGGCCGGAGGAAGACGGCGTTGCGGCGGCGGGTGCTGAGCAGTCGAGTGAAGCGGGTGGTGGCGTTTCGGTGGATGAGCCGCAGGGGCAAGAACGAGGGCCAACCCGAGGGCGAACGCAAAGACCAACGCAAAGACCAACGCCTAAGCAAGCGCGAACCCAGCGGCAACCCCATTCGCTCGCCGGCCTGATCGCAGCGAGCGCGCGTCCGCTGCCTGAGCCCGAAGACGAAACCTTCGCCGACGCGTTCGATCATCTGCGCACGAAGCGAGTGGTGCTGCTCGGCGAATGCAGTCACGGCACGTCGGAGTTTTACCGGGCGCGTGCGGCGATTACGCGGCGGCTCGTCGAGCGGCATGGCTTCATGATCGTCGCAGTGGAAGCGGACTGGCCCGATGCCGCGGTCATCGACAGTTACGCACGCGCGCGCGAGCCGCGCAACGGCGAGCCGCCGTTCCAGCGCTTCCCGGTATGGATGTGGCGCAACGAAGAGTTCGCGGCGTTCGTCCGCTGGTTGCGCGCGCATAACGAACAGCAGAGCGACGGGCGGCGCTGTGGTTTTTATGGGCTCGACATGTATAGCCTGTCGGCGTCGATTGCCGCCGTGCTCGATTATCTCGATCGCACCGATCCCGAGGCAGCCAGGATCGCACGCGAGCGCTACGGCTGCCTCACGCCGTGGCAGAAGGACCCGCAAGTGTACGGACGCGCGGCGTTTTCGGCGGGCTTCAGGACTTGCGAGAATGCGGTGATCCAGCAGTTGCAGGACCTGTTGCGCAAACGGCTCGACGAGGCCAACGTCGACGGCGAGCACTGGTTCGATGCGACGCAGAATGCGCGGCTCGTGGCATCGGCGGAACGTTATTACCGGACCATGTACCGCAGCTCCGCCGCAAGCTGGAACCTGCGCGACACGCACATGTTCGAGACGCTCGAAAGCCTGCTCGACTCGCAAGGCCCCGACAGCCGCGCGGTGGTGTGGGCGCATAACTCGCACATCGGCAACGCGGCCGCGACCGAAATGGGCCGCGTGCGCAACGAGCTGAACGTGGGGCAGCTATGCCGCGAACGTTTCGGTGACGCCGCGGCATTGATCGGATTCGGCACGCATGCTGGCGACGTCGCCGCCGCGTCCGACTGGGACGGACCGATGGAAATCAAGGCGGTGCGGCCTTCACGCGAGGACAGTTACGAGTATCAGTTTCATGCGTCCGGCGAGCCGCGCTGCGTCGTGGACCTGTCGAACGGCGCGGACGCGCTGCTGCGCGCGCGCTTGAGCGAGGCGCGGCTCGAACGCTTTATCGGCGTGATTTACCGGCCCGAGACCGAACTGCATAGCCACTATGCGGAAGCCGTGTTGCCCGAGCAATTCGATGCCTATGTCTGGTTCGACACGACGCGCGCCGTCGAGCCGCTGGCCACGCGCGCGACCGAACGCGCGCCGGACCTGTATCCGTTTGGCGTATGAAGGGTGGAGCCGAAATAAATTTATCGTGCGATGGAATAGCTGCCCACACGCGCTGTTAACGCCCATGACAGTGCCGATTTTTTGCAGCTATCCACCACGAGGCCGCCTTGAATTACGCCAGAATTCGTCATGCCACGATTCAACCCGCATGGGTTCGGATCTCACACTGGGTCAACGCGCTCGCCGTCACGCTGATGGTGATGAGCGGTTGGCAGATCTATAACGCTTCGCCGATCTTCGCGGGTGTGCGGTTTCCTGCCGCCATCACGCTGGGCGGCTGGCTCGGCGGCGCGCTGCAATGGCATTTCGCGATTATGTGGATGCTGGTCGCGAATTTCGCCGTGTACGTCGCGCTCAATGTTGCTTCGGGCCGTTTGCAGCGCAAGCTGTTGCCGCTCAGCATGCGCTCGCTGATGAGCGATCTCGCCGCCGCGCTGCGCGGCAAGCTCGGGCACGACGACCTCGCGCATTACAACGCGGTGCAGAAGTTCGCGTACCTCGTGGTGATCGTCGATATTGTGCTCGTTATCCTGTCGGGGCTCGCGATCTGGAAGTCCGTGCAGTTCCCGCTGCTGCGCACGCTGATGGGCGGATACGACAACGCGCGGGTCGTGCATTTCGTCGGGATGAGCGTGCTGGTGGCGTTCTTCGTCGTGCATGTGGCGATGGTCGCGCTGGTGCCGCGCTCGCTTCTCATAATGATTCGGGGGCGCTGATCATGACGCTTCGAAACAAGTCAGGAAGGCTAAGCGAATTTGCTTCGTCGCATGCCGAGAGCATCATCAAGGATGCGCGCAACGAGCTCAAGAATCCCGCACGCCGCCTGCTCGGCAAGCGCATTCTCACGCTCGGCGGAATCGCGATGCTGTCGGGCTGCGATCTGTCGAACGACAAGTCCGTGAACAGCATGTTGCGCAAGATGTCGTCCTTCAACGACGACGTGCAGGCGCTGCTCTTCAGTCCGACTACGCTCGCGCCGACCTATCCGGAGTCGATGATCACGCGGCCGTTTCCGTTCAACGCGTTCTACGATATCGACGACGTACCCGAGGTCGACGCCGCGAGCTATCGGCTGCAAGTGAGCGGCCTTGCCAACGGCAAGCGCGTGTGGACACTCGACGAACTGCGCGCGTTGCCGCAGGAAAGCCAGATCACGCGCCATATCTGCATTGAAGGCTGGAGTGCGATTGGCCGTTGGGACGGCGTGCGCTTTGCATCGTTCCTCAAGCAAGCGGGCGCCGATCTGACCGCGAAATATGTGTCGTTTCATTGCGCGGACAACTACTGGACCAGCATCGACATGCCGACGGCGCTGCATCCGCAGACGCAACTCACGCTCGGTTACGACGGCGAGACGCTGCCGCCGAAATATGGTTTCCCGATGAAGCTGCGCATGCCGACCAAGCTCGGCTACAAGAATCCGAAGCATATCGTCGCGATCAGCGTGACGAACGACTATCCCGGCGGCTACTGGGAGAACCAGGGCTATAACTGGTTCGGCGGTTCGTGATTTGCAGCGGGCCGTTCAGGGTGTTGCAGTTTCGGTTTGCATTGTCGTTTTGCAGTCCCCGCTTTGCAGTTCTTTTTTGATCGTTTTCGATCGTTTCTCACGGAGCATTCATTCATGTCTATTCGCCTGAAAATCGGCATCACGCTCGCGACGCTCGCCTTTGCCGGCGCCGCGCTCGCACAGACGCCCGCCGCCAAACCGTCGCGCATTCGCGGCGATATCGTTTCGCTCGACGGCGACGTGCTGAAGGTGCATCGCCGCAGCGGCGACACGGTATCGATTGAACTGAAGCCGGCTGTCGCCGTGTCGGCGGTCAAGTCGATGCAGCTTTCCGACATCAAGCCGGGCTCGTTCGTCGGCACGGCCGCGACGACCGGCACTGACGGCAAGCTCACGGCAACCGAAGTCGTCGTCTTCCCCGAAGCCGCGCGCGGCACGGGCGAGGGTCACTATGGCTGGGACCTCGGCCCCAACAGCACGATGACGAATGCGAACGTCGACACGGTGGTCCAGGGCACGAGCGGCCGCAACCTGAAGCTCTCGTACAAGGGCGGCAGCAACGAGGTGACGGTGCCGCCGAACGTGCCTGTCGTGACCTTCACGCCGGCTGCCCGTTCGGATCTGACGCCGGGCAAGAAGGTGTTCGTCGTGGCAACCGCCGCATCGCAGGGCGGCGCGTATGTCGCTCAGCGCGTGGTCGTCGAAAAGGATGGCGTCGCGCCGCCGATGTAATGGGCGCTAGTGCGGCAAGTGCGGCAAGCGCGGCGGCGCGGCGAGGGCTTGAGCATCAGAGCCCGAGACAAACCGCGCCGGCCGCGACCACCACGCAGGCAAGCCAGCGCTTGCCGTTGACCGTTTCGCCGAGGAACACGCGTCCGATCAGCACGGCGAACACCACGCTGGTCTCGCGCAACGCCGAGACGGTGCCCATCGCGCCCGACTGCATCGCCCAGATCACGATGCCGTACGCCGCCACCGACACAAGCCCGCCCACGAGCGACGAGCCGACCGCCGCCGGCGCCGAGCGTATCGGCATCCGCAGCGCGGGCAGCCCGCGCCTCGCGATGAACAGCAGCGGCATCAGCCAGTAGAACAGGAACATCCACGCGGTGTAGGCAAGCGCCTCGCCGCCGGACAGCCGCACGCCGATGCCGTCGATCACCGTATAGAGCGCGATGGTCGCGCCGGTCGTCAAGGCGGCCAGCACGCCCGCGCGCGACACGCGCCCCGCTTGCAGTGCAATGGCGATGATGCCGCCGGAGATCATCGCGATCCCGAGCGCGTGCAGCGGGCCGATCGCCTCGTGAGCGAAGAGCGCCGCGCCGAGCGTGACGAGAAGCGGCGACGAGCCGCGCGCGACCGGATACGCCTGCGCCAGATCGCCGCGTCGGTACGCGTGCACGAGGCTCGCGTTGTAGCCGATATGCACGAGCCCCGATGCGACCACATACGGCCACGCCGCGGCGGCCGGCAGCGACGTGAACAGAACGATGACCGTGCTGACCGCCGCGATGGCGATGCTCATCCACGTCATCGACAGGAAACGGTCGCGGTTGCCGTGCAGCAACGCGTTCCAGCTTGCATGAAGCAGGGCCGCGACGAGGACGAGACCGCCGGTATAGCTGAGCATGCGCGGGTCAGGCCAGGGGTACGGGAAGCGGACTTGCAGGCGCGAAAGCGGGGACAACGGCTTGAGCGATGTTCATGGTTTTTCTGTTGCAGCGTGGTTGGCGTAAGGCGGATCAGGTGCCGACGCGCGAGCGCGCGTGAGGCCGCGCGAAGCGTTCGATCTTAAACGGAATTCACAGGGATTGCCCGCGCGTCTCGCAAGGGCCTGCACGGCGGAGGAGCGTCGGTGCGCGGCAAGCGCTCGACGTTTCGCCGGTGTCGCTTGAGGAGCAGAGCCGCGAGTTGAACGATGCGGTGGCCGTGTTTCGTTTGAAGGGAGACGCGGTGGTGCGGTGAGGCGAAGCGGCCTTCTTTGCTGTTATCGATGGGTGCGTGGTTCGCCTCGCCTGGCCGCGTTGCGTTGCGTCGCGTTAGGAAACGTGCGCTAGTTTTTTCGCTCGTGTGGGTTTGGTGTGTCTCGCTTGTCTTGCTTGTCGTCGTCACGATGGCGGTCGTCGTCGCTCCGCTTTTCGTCGCTCATGTCGCGATTGTCGACGAACGGCGAATCGGTATCGCTGCCGCCTTTGCGCAGCGCGACGCGCGCATCTTTCGCGAGATTTTCGTACTGTTTGCGAAAGCGCGTGAGGTCTTTCTCCTCCAGTTCTTCGAGATCGAGCAGTGCGTTATGCGCGCCTTCGATCGCGCGGATCAGTTCGTCGAGCTTGATCTGCATCGCGGCCGTATCGCGGTTCTGCGTGTTCTGGATCAGGAAGACCATCAGGAACGTGACGATCGTCGTGGATGTGTTGATCACGAGCTGCCACGTGTCGCTGTAGTGAAAGAACGGCCCCGTAACGGCCCACACGATCACGAGCGAGACGGCGATGACGAAGGTGCCCGGCCGGCCGGTCATCGTCGAAAGATAGCTCGCGAAGTTCGAAAACCATCTGCTGCTCATGGCGATCTCCCTGAGGTCTGGTCTGGTTCATAGGATGATCGCATAGAGATGCGAAGGGATCGGATGTTGAGTGGCGATTCGGCGCGGTGGGGATCTGTATGGTGTTGTGTGCCGATGCTATGCTTTTTGTTTGCTGCGGGCTGGGCGCGCAGAGCAGAGGTTATGGCGCGGAGCTTTCCGTGCGTGGGTTGCCGCGTACTGAGACTGCGGTGCTGCGCTCTGTGCTGCTGCTCCCCCAGCCGGCGATGAAGCGAAGCACACGCATCGCATAAATGAGGAGGATCGGCGATCATGAACGAAGAGCGAGAGCTGGCACCCGACAGCACCGCGGCCCGCGTCGCCCTGTGGCGTGCGTTGCATACCGAGGCAGACGCCGCGCCGCATGTTTTCGACGATTCCATTGGGCTGAAGCTGCTGTCTCCTGGCGACGACTGGCGTCAGCGCGGCGACATGGACCCGCAATTCACGCGTCCGTTTCGCGCATCGATCGTGGCTCGCGCTCGCTTCATCGAAGATCTCGTGGCCGAGCAGGCCGCGCACGGAATCGATCAGTATGTGATACTTGGCGCGGGCCTCGACAGTTTTGCGCAGCGCAGGCCCGAGCTTGCTTCACGCCTCACCGTGTTCGAGATCGATCAGCCTGTGCCGCAGGCGTGGAAACGTCGGCGGCTGATTGAGCTCGGCTTCGGCATTCCACAGTGGCTGCGTTTCGTGCCGGTCGATTTCGAGGCCGGCGAAGCGTGGCGCGAGCGGCTGATGGCCGAGGGCTTCGACAGCAGCAAGCCGGCAATCGTGGTCTCGACGGGCGTGAGCATGTATCTGACACGCGATGCAAACGCGGCCACGCTGCGCGAAGTCGCGGCCTTCGCGCGCGGATCGACGCTCGCCATGACTTTCCTGCTGCCGCTGCAGATGGCAGACCCCGAGGTACGCCCCGGACTGGAAATGGCGGAGAAGGGCGCGCTCGCAAGCGGCACGCCTTTTCTCAGCTTCTTCACGCCGGCGGATATGCTGGCTCTTGCGTACGAAGCCGGGTTCACGCAGGCCCGGCACGTTTCGGCGGCAGATCTCACGCAGCGCTACTTCGCGGACAGGACCGACGGTTTGCGTCCGCCGAGCAATGCTGAAGAGCTATTGGTCGCGAGTATGTAAGGCTGTTCTTGGCGGACGCCGCTGAGCGGCCTTCCGCGCTTAGTGTCGCGAGTACCTGGCCCGCTCTTGACGGACGCCCGCGAGGCAGCGGCGTTTCGCGCTTCATGCTGAGAGTACTTGGCCCGCTCTCGACGGAGGCCACGATGCACCCGCCTTCCGCGCTTCATCTCGCGAGTACCTGAACCGTTCTTGACGGACGCCGCGACGCAGCAGCGTTCCGCGCTTCATGCAAGCAGCCGGAACGCGAGCCCTGCCGCGCCGCACGTCAGCACCACCGGTATCACGCCGGCCTTCAGCCGAAACAGGGCAAGCGCCGCCGCGAACCCGATGACGAGCGACGGCCAGTCGAAACTTCCATGCAGGCCGTGCGGCCACAAAACGTGCAACGCAAAGAAGACCGCGAGATTCACGATGACGCCGACCACGGCTGCGGTGATCGCCGTCAGCGGCGCGGTGAATTTCAGGTTGCCGTGCGTGGTCTCGATAAACGGGCCGCCAAGCAGAATGAACATGAACGAAGGCAGGAAGGTGAAGAACGTCACGACCGTCGACGCGACGACCGCGGACAAGAGCAGCGCGTGCGGACCGAATATCGCTTTCGTCCATCCACCGACAAAGCCGACGAACGCGACGACCATGATCAGCGGGCCGGGCGTCGTCTCGCCGAGTGCGAGGCCGTCGATCATCTGAAGTCCCGTGAGCCAATGCTGATGCTCGACCGCGCCCTGATAGACGTACGGCAAAACAGCGTAGGCGCCGCCGAACGTAAGCAGCGCGGCCTTCGTGAAAAACCAGGCCATTTGCGTGAGCGCGCCGCTCCATCCGTAGAGCGCCGCCAGCGTACCGATCGCCGCGAGCCATAAGGCGACGAAGCTCGCGAGCACAATAGAAAAGCGCTTCCACGTGAAGAGCGCATGGCGAGGCGTCGGCGTGTCGTCGTCGATCAGCACCGGACCATGAAGCTGTGCGGCGGCGGCGTGTTTCCCGCCCATCGCGAAGCGGGCCGGCGCATATTTGCCACCCAAGTACCCGATGATGCCGGCGACGAGAACAATCAGCGGGAAGGGCACATTGCCGACGAAAATCGCGAGAAACGCGGCGGCGGCGATCGTCCATAGCCACGCGTTCTTGAGCGCTCGCGAGCCGATGCGATACGCGGCGAACACGACAATCGCCGTCACGGCCGGCTTGATGCCATAAAGCACGCCGGCCACGGCCGGGACGCTGCCGAACACGAGATAGACCCACGAAAGGCCCATCAGAATGAAGAGCGACGGCAGCACGAACAGTCCGCCCGCGATCACGCCGCCCCACGTGCGATGCATGAGCCAGCCGATGTACGTGGCCAGTTGCTGCGCCTCCGGGCCCGGCAGCACCATGCAGAAATTCAGCGCATGCAGGAAGCGCTTTTCCGAGATCCAGCGCTTTCTTTCGACGAGTTCCTCATGCATGAGCGCAATCTGGCCCGCCGGACCGCCGAAGCTCATGAAGCCGAGCCGCAGCCAGTACCAGAACGCCGTGGAAAAAGGGACCTGCGCGACGTCGTCTTTCATTGAGGTAGACCTGTTGTTTTCTCTGCCAGAACTTCTGGTTTTTCTGCAATTTCACGTTGCCGCCCGTACTGTATGAATGTACAGTATTCTACGTAGACGGTTTGGTACGGCAAGCGTTTTTTTGGGGGGGCGGCAGTGCGGCTTTCGCGCTCGCAGCACCCCCGAGTCAGTTAATGGCCAGTTAATGTGAAGGAGGATCCGTGTAGATGCCGGCTTTCACCACGCAGGAGCAAGATGCCTGAACAACTGTGGTTGCCCGGGCTCGAGGCGCCGCCAACCCCGACCGACGGTCTGTTCTTCGCTGTGTTTCCGGACACTAGCACGGCGGCCAGCATTTCAAAGCTCGCGCAGGAGCTTTGCGGGGAGGCGCGCGCCCGCGGCAAGCCGCTCGCCGCCAATCGGTTGCACGTCACGCTGCGTCACCTCGGCACTTTTGCAGGCGGGCTGCCGCAGGCCCAGGTGGCGGCGGCCATGCAGGCGGCCGCGTCGGTGCGCGTGGCGCCGTTTACCGTCGAATTCGATACGGTCGAGAGCTTCGCTTCGAAGCCACGGCCGGGGCCATTGGTGCTGACGGGAACTGAGGGCGTCGTCGGCCTGCATGCGCTTCATGATGCATTGCGCAGCGCGTTGGAGAGCTGCGGCCTCGACAGTCATCGGGGCTCGGGGGCCGTGGCTTTTACGCCGCATGTGACGTTGGCTTACGGTTTGCCGTGGGCTGCGCCGCGCCCGGTCGAGCCGGTCTGCTGGAATGTGCGCGGTTTTGCGTTGATACATAGCTTGTTGGGGCGTACCCGGCATATCGCGCTTGCGCGGTGGCCGCTCGAAGCTGCCGAGTCATAGGGGAGGGAAGTCCGCATCGTGGGCTCTCGGGCTTGCTGTGGATCGTACGAGGGCCCGGCGCTACCGCGGAACTGGGCTCGAATTGATTGCACGCTCGGCGCGCTCACATGGCCGGCTTGCGTCCACAAACGCCGCATACACAGCATCCACGAAATGTCCGCGCAAGATGCGAAGGGGCGGCGGCGCCGGTCGCCCCGGCGGAGGCAACCGTCGCGCGCCCTGATAGAATGCCTTGGGCCGCAACGTAGTGGATTGCAGATGAGATTGCTTGATGCGTTAGTCGAACAGCGTATTGCCGCCGCCGCGGCGCGCGGCGAGTTCGACGATTTGCCGGGCGCGGGCGCGCCGCTTTGCCTCGACGACGATGCACTCGTCCCGGAAGAGGTGCGCGTCGCGAACCGGATTCTGAAAAATGCGGGTTTCGTGCCGCCTGCCGTCGAGCAGTTGCGCGCGTTGCGTGACTTGCAGGCCGAGCTGAATGCCGTGAGCGACAAGGCTACGCGCTGTCGCCTCCAGGCGCGCATGCTGGCGCTCGATATGGCGCTGGAATCGCTGCGCGGGAGCGCTATGGCGTTGCCGCGCGAATATTGCCGTCGGATCGCCGAACGGCTGTCCGAGCGTGCTTCCAATGACGAAACGTCTCGATTGGAAAGCGCGGCGTCGGTTGTGTCCGGCGCGGAGAACGTCGCTGCGAGGTCGCGGTGAGCGAGCCCGTCGTCCATCGGGGCGCGGCGCATGCCGAGCCGGATCGGATCGAGGGCAGCAAGGCGTCGGATGGATCGCCTGCTGTTGTCGAGGGCGTTGACACGGCGAGCGGTGCTTGCGCGGGGGGCACGCCGCGCGTCGACGCCACTGGCGTGTCCGCGCCAGGGCGGCCGCTGGTCGCGCAGTCGGCCGTCGCTGAGCCTTCACCCGCAACTACAACGGCCTCTGCTGAAACCGCTGGGTCTGGTGCTCCTGCTGCAACTGCCGCGATCCCCGCAGCCGCTGCGACTGCCGAAACTGCTGCACCTGCCGAAACCGCTGCCTCTGCTGAAACCGCTGCCTCTGCCACAACTCCGGCAACTCCGGCAACTGCCGCAACTGCCGCAACTGCCGCAACTGCCGCAACCGCCGCAAGCGATCCGGCTGCACCGCCCACCGGCATCCCCACCCCCATCTCCGACCGCGACCGCCGCTTCATGGCGCTCGCCCAGGCCGCCGCCGAAGAGGCGCGCGCGGCCGGCGAAGTGCCCGTCGGCGCAGTGCTGGTGCGCGGCGACGAAGTAATCGCGACGGGCTTCAACCATCCGATCGGCGCGCACGATCCGTCGGCGCATGCGGAGATGGTCGCGTTGCGTGCCGCGGCGCAAGTTGCGCAGAACTATCGCTTGCCGGGCTGCGAACTGTATGTGACGCTCGAGCCGTGTTTGATGTGCGCCGGCGCGATCATGCATGCGCGCATCGCCCGGGTTGTGTTCGGCGCACGCGATCCGAAAACGGGCGCGTGCGGGAGCGTCGTCGATGCGTTCGCGAACCCGCAGTTGAATCACCACACCGAGGTAACGGGCGGCGTGCTCGAAAGCGAATGCGGCGCCGCACTGAAGTCGTTCTTCGCGGAACGGCGGCGCGCAAGCCGCGAAGCGCGGGCGGCGGCGCGCGCCGGCGTCGGTGCGCAAAGCAAGCCAGGCGAGCCGCTCTGAACAGCAACCGCGCGCACAACTCCAACCAGCAACCTCGATCAGCAACCGCAACCAACAACCGCAACCAACAACCGCAGCCAACAACCGCAGCCAACAACCGCAGCCAACAACCGCAGCCGACAACCGCAACCAACAACCGCAGCCAACACCATAACAAGGTCCCGCCGATGACTGTCCACCGTACCTTCGATCTGATCGCACCGTCCGGCTACCCGCCTGACTCCGAGGTGCTGAATCGGGCGTTGCAGCGCCTGCGCGGGCAAGGGCATCGGGTGGAGGGCGTCGACGCGACGCGGCGTCGCTATCAGCGCTTCGGCGGTACGGACGGCGAGCGCGCTGCGGACCTGAACCGGCTCGCGGATGCATCGCGCGCGTTGCCCGATATTGTGCTGGCCGTGCGCGGCGGATACGGCGCGATGCGTCTCCTGCACGGCCTCGATTACGACGGGCTGCAACGCCGGCTGACCGATCAACCGGTCGCGCTCGTCGGCCATAGCGACTTCACGGCGATTCAGTTGGCGCTCCTCGCGCGCGCCGGGCTGAAAACGTTCAGCGGGCCGATGCTGATGAGCGACTTCGGCGCGGAACACGTCAGCGAATTCACGATGCAGCACTTCTGGTCCGCGCTGACAAAGCCCAGCGTGACGATCGCGCGAAACGTCCCGCAAGCGCACGCGGTCGACGTCTCCGGCACCTTGTGGGGCGGCAATCTGGCGGTGCTGACGTCGCTCATCGGCACGCCGTACATGCCACCAGTGCAAGGCGGCGTGCTGTTTGTCGAAGACGTCAACGAGCAACCGTTTCGTATCGAGCGGATGCTTTATCAATTGCATCTGTCGGGCATCCTGGGTCAGCAGCAGGCACTCGTGCTCGGCGATTTTTCGGGCGGCAAGTTGTATGACTATGACAACGGCTACGACCTGCAAGCCATGATCGAGCACATGAGATCGGTGATCGGCATTCCGATCGTCACTGGCCTGCAGTTCGGCCATGTGCCGGACATGGTGACGCTGCCTGTGGGCGCCGACGCGCACCTCATCGCCGACGCCCGCGGCTTCAGGCTGACGTTATCCAACTATCCATTCCTGGGTTGAATGCCCGGGCACCTAAGAAGCGGGCTGCGGCCCGTTTTTCATGGCGCGTCAACGCAACTAACGGCCTCATCCGAACGCCCGTTCGGGCAACGAAGGCAGCGGTGAAGTAACGATTTTGTCGACAAAATAGCCGCTCAAAGACAGCGACTGTGCTCGCCGGCCGAGCGGCGCGTCCTTGCTGACAAAGCCGCCAAATCACCCAGGCCAATTCACGCCGCACCGCACCACGAAAAATTGTCGATGATCGCCGCAAAAATTGTTGACAATCTTTATGTCCATCCTAATATGACCAACATACCGAGACACACATCATGTCCGACACCGACACCGACACCGACACCGAATCCGTCAGCGTAAATAGTTCGAAGCCCGAAGCAATTGCCGAGCGCATTCGTGCCGCGATTCTCGAGCATCGGTTGGCGCCCGGAGCGAAGTTGACCGAAGCACAGTTGTGCGAAGTATTCGCGGTGAAGCGTGGTCCGATCCGGCAAGCGTTGGCGCAACTCGCGACGGATCGTCTCGTGGATCTTGAGCCGAACCGCGGCGCGTTCGTCGCGAGTCCGTCGCTTCAGGAAGTGCATGAGGTGTTCGAGATGCGCCGCATCATCGAACTGGCCGTCGTCGAAAAGATTTGCAACGGACACGGCATGCGGCGGTTAAAGAGCATCGGCGGCATGATCGGCCGCGAACGCAAGGCGTTCGAGACGCGCGACTTTTCGTCGTGGATTCGTTTGTCCGGCGAGTTTCATACGGAGCTGGCTCAACTCACCGGCAACACCGTGCTGTGCGATTGCCTGAACGGACTGGTCGCGCGCTCCACGCTGATCTCGGCGTTGTACGAGTCGCTTGGACGAAGCCCGTGTTCGTTCGAGGACCACGAAGCGATTCTCGCCGCGCTCGACGCCGGCGATGCCAAAGAGGCGGCGGCACTCATGTCGCGCCATCTGCAAAGCGTCGAGTTGAAGATGCTGGAGCGGCCCGCACGCGGCGCAGCCGACCTGCATGAAGTATTCGGCGCGCTGAGCGGCGGCATGAGCGGCATGAGCGGCATGAGCGGCATGAGCGGCATAAGCGGCGCAAGCAGCGGCGCAATGAGCGGCGCACCACGCGGCGCCGCGAAAACATCGCGTGAAGAATCACCCAAAGCGTTATCCAAACGCAAGTCCGCGCCAAGCTGAGGCAAGCGGCCGGCGTGCGCCCGTTGCTGGTGCGCGCCGCACTGAACTGAACCGATAGAGCGAGCGTTGCAAGGCGGCCCGGCGCGGGCGCTGCCGGCCGGCGCACGCGCGTCCGTCGCCAACGCGCCGGACGAAAGTAGCAGCAGACCCATTGCCGGACGTCCGCGGAACGCCGGCAATGCGATAACCACAAGTACTTCAGTACGGAGACATCCGCGGCGTGGCCATCGCGGCGGCCCGAGTCTGTTGCGCTTGCAACGACAGCAGGCGCGGGACCGGCAGCAAAGCCGCAAGTGGCATGGCCAATGCATTGCCCTTCGATTCGCAATCGACGGTCCCATCACAAGGAGGAATCATGGCTCAGTTCAGTGCAGCGCCCGGCAGTTCCGCAATCCCCCCTTATGCAGACGGCGACGCATCCGGCAATCCCGCCATGCCGGCCGGCTACAGCGAGCGCTTATACAACGAGGATCTCGCGCCGCTGCGTCACCAGACCTGGGGCGCCTACAACATCTTCGCGTTCTGGATGTCGGACGTGCACAGCGTGGGCGGTTATGTGTTCGCCGGCAGTCTCTTCGCGCTCGGTCTGACGAGCTGGCAGGTGCTGATTGCGCTGCTCGTCGGCATCGGCATCGTCAACGTGTTGTGCAACATGATCGCGAAGCCGAGCCAGGCGAACGGCGTGCCGTATCCGGTCGCATGTCGCGCGACTTTCGGCGTGCTCGGGGCCAATGTTCCCGCCGTGATTCGCGGGCTGATCGCGGTCGCGTGGTACGGCATCCAGACGTATCTCGCGTCGAGTGCGCTGGTGATCGTCGTGTTGAAGTTCGTGCCGCAACTGCTGCCGTACGCGGACGTGCATCGTCATGGCTTTATGGGCCTCTCGACGCTCGGCTGGTCCGGCTTCATGCTGCTCTGGGTGTTACAGGCGCTGGTGTTCTGGCACGGCATGGAGACGATCAAGAAGTTTATCGACTTCGCGGGTCCGGCCGTTTATGTCGTGATGTTCATCCTCGCCGGTTACATGGTGTATCGCGCGGGCTGGCGCAACATCGGCATCAATCTGGGCGGCGTCAAATATCACGGCATGGAAGTGCTGCCGGTGATGATCACGGCGACCTCGCTGGTGGTGTCCTACTTCTCCGGGCCGATGCTGAATTTCGGCGACTTTTCGCGCTACGGCAAGAGCTTTCGCAGCGTGCAGCGCGGCAACTTCTGGGGACTGCCGGTCAACTTTCTCGCGTTCTCGCTCGTCACGGTGATTACGACGGCGGCCACGCTGCCGGTGTTCGGTCAACTGATTACGGACCCGGTGGAAACGGTCGGCCGCATCGACTATCCGACCGCCGTGATTCTCGGCGCGCTGACTTTCACGATTGCGACCATCGGCATCAACATCGTCGCGAACTTCGTTTCGCCGGCCTTCGACTTCTCGAACGTCGCGCCGCGGCTCATTAGCTGGCGCGCGGGCGGCATGCTCGCGGCGGTTGCGTCGATCTTCATCACGCCGTGGAATCTGTTCAATAACCCGGCCGTGATTCACTACACGCTGGATGTGCTCGGCAGCTTCATCGGACCTTTGTACGGAATCCTGATCGTCGATTACTACCTCGTGAAGCGCCAGAAGATCGTGCTCGACGATCTGTACACGGTCGCGCCGACGGGTTCGTACTGGTATCGCAACGGCGTCAACTATCGGGCCGTTGCCGCGTTGTTGCCGGCCGCGCTGATCGCCGTGTTGTGCGTGATGGTGCCGTCGCTCGACGGCATGGCGAACTTCTCGTGGTTCATCGGCGCGGGTCTTGGGGCGTTGTTCTATCGCCTGCTGGCACGCTGAGCTTCGGTAGGTGAAGGGCAGTGCCGGTGCATTGCCCATGCAGTCGAAAGAGGAGACGAGATGCGTATCAAACTGATCAACCCGAACACGACCCAACGCATGACCGATGCAATGGGCCGCTGCGCGCGCGAAGTCGCCGCGCCGGGCACCGAGGTGATCGCGGTCAGTCCGACGATGGGGCCGCCGTCCATTGAAGGCTATTACGACGAAGCGCTCGCGACGCCGGGCCTGCTCGCCGAAGTGATGGCGGGCGAGCGCGAGGGCTGCGACGGCTACGTGATCGCGTGTTTCGGCGACCCTGGTCTCTACGCGGCGCGCGAGCTCGCGCGTGGCCCGGTGATCGGCATCGCGGAGGCGGCCATGCACGCGGCGAGCGTGCTCGCGCCGGGCTTTTCGGTGGTCACGACGCTTGCGCGCACTTGCGGCATGGCGTGGCATCTCGCCGAGCGTTACGGCATGCGGCGTTTTTGCCGCAACGTGCGCGCGACCGACGTCGCCGTGCTCGACCTCGACAAGCCTGGCTCGGCGGCGCGCCGCATCATCCTCGACGAATGCCGGCGGGCGCTGGCCGAAGACGGTTCCGATGCAATCGTGCTCGGCTGCGCGGGCATGGCCGAGTTGTGCGCGGAGATCGAGGACGCGCTCGGCGCGCCGGTGATCGAAGGCGTGACGGCCGCCGTCAAGTGGACGGAAGCGCTCGTCGCACTGCGGCTGTCGACCGCCAAGCGCGGCGACTATGCGCGGCCATTGCCCAAGCGCTATGACGGCGCGCTGGAATCGTTCAGTCCGTCGGCAGCGGACCCGAATCCCGCGCCGCCGCGCGTGAGCCATGCCGATTCGCTGCGGGTAAACACCAGCGAAGCAGAGCCGCACATACATTCAGTCTGACACGCACTATCTGCGCCGGTGTATGGGCGCACCAACGCGTTTTCGCTACACTGGTCCAACTCGCCGCGGGCCGTCCGACGTGCTGTGCGCTGCCTTGTGGTGGCCGTTGTGGTGGCCATCTCGGTGGCCATCTCGGTGGCCGTCGCGACGGTTATCGCGGCGGCGCCGCACAAGGCTTCAACAGATCCTGCAGCGCGCTTCGCGAGCCCACACGTATCGTCACTACGCATTCGTCAAACCATGCCACTCGACCCCAACTATCCACGCGATCTGATCGGCTACGGCCGCCACCCCGTGCAGGCCAACTGGCCAGGGCGAGCGCGCGTCGCCGTGCAATTCGTCCTCAACTACGAGGAGGGCGGTGAAAATTGCGTGCTGCACGGCGACCCCGGCTCCGAGCAGTTCTTGTCGGAGATCGTCGGCGCGGCTGCGTATCCGGCGCGTCACATGAGCATGGAGTCGATCTACGAATACGGCTCGCGCGCGGGCGTGTGGCGCATTCTGAGCGAATTCGAAAAGCGCGGCTTGCCGCTCACCGTGTTCGGCGTGGGCATGGCGATCGAACGGCATCCCGAAGTGGCGCGTGCATTCGTCGAACTCGGCCATGAGATCGCGTGTCATGGCTATCGCTGGATTCACTATCAGGACGTATCGCCGGAAAAAGAAGCCGAGCATATGCGGCTCGGCATGCAGGCGATCGAGCGCGTCACCGGCGAGCGGCCGCTTGGCTGGTACACCGGCCGCGACAGTCCGAACACGCATCGGCTCGTCGCCGAATACGGCGGCTTTCTATACGACTCCGATTACTACGGCGACGACCTGCCGTTCTGGATGGACGTCGAGGTCACAGGCGGCTCGACCGTGCCGCAACTGATCGTGCCCGTACACGCTCGACACCAACGACATGCGCTTCGCGAGCCCGCAGGGCTTCAACACCGCGGACCACTTCTTCACGTACCTGCGCGATGCGTTCGACGTGCTCTACGAAGAAGGCGACGAAGCGCCGAAGATGCTGTCGATCGGCATGCACTGCCGGCTGCTCGGACGCCCTGGGCGTTTCCGCGGACTGCAGCGTTTTCTCGACCATATCGAACAGCACGATCGCGTCTGGGTGACACGGCGCGTCGACATCGCGCGGCACTGGCGCGAACATCATCCGTATCAGCAAAACAACCGCGAGGCGGCGGCATGAAGGCGATGCAATACACACTGGACCAACTCAACACCGTTTCCACCGACGCATTCGTCGCGGCGCTCTCGGGCATCTTCGAGCACTCGCCGTGGGTCGCGGAAATCGCCGCAAATGAGCGGCCATTTGCGAGCATCGACGAGCTGCATCGCAAGATGTCGAAGATTGTCGAGACGGCGGGCGAAGACAAGCAGCTCGCGTTGATCAATGCGCACCCGGAGCTCGCGGGCAAGGCGGCGGTGCGCGGCGAACTCACCGCGGAATCCACGCGCGAGCAAAGCGGCGCGGGCCTTGCGCAATGCACGCAGGCAGAGTTCGACAGGCTGCTTGCGCTGAACGCGGCGTATCGCGAGAAGTTCGGCTTTCCGTTCATTCTCGCGGTGCGCGGTTATGACCGTCACGGCATCATCGCGAACTTCGAGGCGCGCGTGAACAACAGCCGCGCCGACGAACTGCGCGCGAGCCTCGATCAGATCTACCGTATCGCACGTTTCCGGCTCGAAGACCTGATTAGCGCGTGAATGGACGTTTGAATCAACGCGCGGCTTCACGGAACGTTTTCTCGCACTAACAAACACATCAAGGAAGACAAAGATGGCACTCCCGACTCTCGACCCCAACGCACCCGAATTCACGCGGCGTTACGTGAATCTGGCGGACCCGCGCCTGGGCGCGCAGGCGCTCGAGGCCAGCGACGAATTCTTCGCGCCGAAGGACCGCATGCTGAACCCGGAGCCGGCCGTCTTCATTCCAGGCAAGTACGACGAGCACGGCAAGTGGATGGACGGCTGGGAAACGCGCCGCAAGCGCGTGACCGGCTACGACTGGTGCGTCGTCAAGCTCGCGCGTCCGGGCGTGATCAAGGGACTCGATCTCGACACGAGCCACTTCACCGGTAACTTTCCGCCGGCCGCTTCCGTCGAAGCCGCGCGCGTGGTGGACGGCGTGCCGAATCAGTCGACGCAATGGACCGAAATCGTGCCGTCGATCACGTTGCAAGGCAACAGCCATCACTATCTCGAAGTCGGCGACACGAATGCGTACACGCACTTGCGCGTGAACATCTATCCGGATGGCGGCATTGCGCGGCTGCGTGTGTACGGTCAGCCGCAAGTCGACTGGGCGGGCGCCAGCCGCACGCAGCAATTCGACCTCGCCGCGATGGAGAACGGCGCGTATCTGGTCGCGGCGAACAATCAGCACTTCGGCGCGGCGTCGACGATTCTGATGCCGGGCCGCGGCGTGAACATGGGCGACGGCTGGGAAACGCGGCGCCGTCGCGAACCGGGCAACGACTGGGCGATCGTCGCGCTGGCACAGCCGGGCGTGATCTCGAAGATCGAAGTCGACACCGCGCACTTCAAGGGCAACTATCCGGACCGCTGCTCGATTCAGGCCGCGTATGTGACGGGCGGCACGGACAGTTCGCTGATCACGCAAGCGATGTTCTGGCCCGTGCTGCTCGGCGAGCAGAAGCTGCAAATGGACAAGCAGCATTACTTCGAAAGCGAGATCGCGGCGCTCGGTCCGGTGACGCACGTGCGCTTTAACATCATTCCGGACGGCGGCGTATCGCGTCTGCGTTTGTGGGGCACGCTGGCATCATGAAAACGCTCGCTATCGAACCATTGACGAAGGAAGCGTTCGCCGCGTTCGGCGACGTGATCGAACTCGAGGGCGCGAAGCAGATCCCGATCAACCTCGGCACGACGATCCGCTATCACGACCTCGCAAAGGTGGACGTGACGGACGAGAACGGCCGCACGCTGATCAACCTGTTTCGCGGACAGCCGCGCACGCTTCCGTTCGAAGTGAAGATGCTCGAACGGCATCCGCTCGGCAGTCAGGCTTTCGTGCCGCTGAACGACAAGCCGTATCTGGTGGTGGTCGCGCCCGCGGGTGATCTCGACGAATCGAAGATTCGCGCATTCGTGACGAGCGGTTGGCAGGGCGTTAATTATGCGAAGGGGGTTTGGCACCATCCGCTGATCGCGTTGGGCGAAGTGAGCGACTTTATCGTCGTCGATCGCGGCGGGGAGGGGCTTAATCTTAACGAGCAGGATCTTGTGGAGCCGCTGTGGTTGACTGAGGATGCGTTGAGTGGGGTGGCGGTTTAGCGTTCCTGTTCCGGCGTAATTGGCAATTGACGAGCAGGATGATGGTAAGGAGCTCATGGCAGAAATGCCGTGGGCTCTTTTGGTTTTTGACGGTCCTCAACATCGGCGAGTCGGCTTCGACTTGGCCAGCGGCGGCATCACTGAGAACGTGCGTTAGCCGGCGCCTCGGCTGCGGCCATGACTGGTGAAACCAACGTCGACCGGCAGCAGGCCGTACAGAATGCCTGCGGGACAGAGGAAGCGTCCAGCAAGCAATTCAACCATCACCGCGCAGCAAACAAAAAACGGGCTTCCCGCTTCCGCGAAAAGCCCGCTCCATGATGCTGAGCGACCTCGGCCCCAACGACCTCACATCCGGCAAAGGCCCAGTCCCGCCATCACTTCGCCGCACCCCCCTCGAACCACGCAGCGATCTTCATCCGTTCGTCGTCCGTCATATGCGTGACATTGCCAAGCGGCATCGCCTTCAGCGTCACCGCTTGCTGATAAATCCGCTGCGCGTTCTGCGAGATCTCGTCCGGCGTATCGAGCAACACCCCAGCAGGCGCGCTGCCCATCATCGTCGGATGCGCGGAGTGGCATGCCACGCAACGCTGCTGCAACACCGGCGCGATGTCGGCCACTTTCACCGTCGGCGCATTCGCCGCTTGCGCCTGCGGGACCATCGGCTTGGGCATCGTCCAGAAGAGGGCGCCGAACATCAGCGCGATGCCGGCGAGCGGCAAATACCACAGCACCTGGCCACGATGACGCATCACGAAGAACTGACGGATCAGTGCGCCGGCCAGCATGATGACGACGAGCACCGCCCAGCTGTGCGGATGCGTGTACGTCATCGCGTAGTGATTCGACAGCATCGCGAAGACGACGGGCAACGTGAAATACGTGTTGTGCACCGAGCGCTGCTTGCCGCGCTTGCCGTAGATCGGGTTCGGCGTGTCGCCCTTGAGCATCGCGTCGACCATCTTGCGCTGGCCCGGAATGATCACGAAGAACACGTTGGCCGACATGATGGTCGCGAGCATCGCGCCCATGATCAGATACGCCGCGCGACCCGCGAAGATATGGCACGCGAGCCACGCCGCGATCAGCACATACACGCCGACGCAGATGCCGAGCACCTTGTCCTTGTTGCCGAGAAGGCGGCACAGCGAGTCGTAGACGATCCAGCCGGCGGCGAGAAAACCGAGCGCCGACGCGACCGCGACCACGGGGCCCATGTCGAGCACGTTTTTGTCGATCAGATACGTGGACGGCGAGAACAGATACAGCACCGTGAAAAGCCCGAAGCCCGACAGCCACGTCGTGTACGACGGCCACTTCGACCAGTGCAGGTCGTCCGGCATTTCCGGCGGCGCGACAGTGTACTTCTGCATGTTGTAGAAGCCGCCGCCGTGCACATGCCACAGTTCGCCGAACACGCCGCGCTTGCGCTGGTTCGGGTCCTGCGGCGGTTTCAGGCTGTTGTCGAGGGCGACGAAATAGAACGACTCGCCGATCCATGCGATTGCGGCGACGACGTGAAACCAGCGAATCGCGAGATTCAACCAGTCGGTGATAAAGCCTTCCATGAAACTCCTCCACTTCTGATTCGTTGCTCGCGCGGCGGCGTGGTGTGCGTCACGCCGCCCCGCGGACTGCGGGGTGAAAGACGCGGTGCGCTCAGTTCGCACGGCGTCGTCGTTCACTCGTCTCTAAGGTTTGTTATTGCGCTTCTGCAATCGACCGCACGCTTTTGCGGTTCCCGATCGATCAGCTGCCGCGATAAGTGCTGTACGACCACGGCGATACGAGCAGCGGCACGTGATAGTGCGCGTTGGCATCGGCGATACCGAAGCGCAACACGACGCGATCCACAAAACGCGGCTCGGGCACCTTGGTGCCGATCGACGCGAAGTAATCGCCCGCGGCGAACACGAGTTCGTACTCGCCCGGAACCAGCGCGTCGCCTTGCAGCAGCGGTTCGTCGCAGCGGCCGTCGTCATTGGTGAGAGTGGTTTTCAGCGCGCGGCGCGTGTCGCCCGAAAGCGCGAAGAGTTCGACCTTGATGCCCGCGCCGGGACGGCCGTTCGCGGTGTCGAGCACATGGGTAGTGAGCTTTCCCATTCGCAGTTTTCCTTGTGTGTTTGCGAGGTTTCGGCGGCAGCCCGATCCAGATACGTTGCGGCGGATCGAGGCTCCACGTCAGTGGCTACATACCCGTCGGCGAATTGAAGCGAGCGCCGTGGCAGCCATTGTAAAAACTTGTTCTGTCGAGCGCGCGCGCGATAAGAAAGATAATAGCTGGCGCATGAACGACAGTCTGCTGAAATCCTCGGCGGATGCGTTCGCGCGGCCTTGCCGTGTAGACGATCCCCGTTGGATCGTACCGTCGTCAAAAATGACCGACTATATCGCCGGCCTGAGGATGGTTATCGCAACGGCGCGAGTTGCCAGCGTTATTTTGGCCGTCGAAGGTTACGTCTGTGCGCCGCAGCAATAAGGCCCGAGCAACTCAAGGCTTATGCGCGGCACACGTCCCGAAGACGGCGGAGCACGCCGGGTAACCGGGCCAACGGCGTTCGACGGGACGCGGCGGCGCGGCGACACGGCTCACGCGCGGTCACATCGCGTTCGAACGACTTTGCACGGAAGCAATCAGGCGGAGAAAGCGGATGACGATGGAACAGGCAGCACAAGAAACCAACAATACGAACAAACCGAACAGAACGATGCTGGTCAAGCACGCCGACGTGCTCGTCACGATGGACGGCGCACGGCGCGAACTGCGCGACGGCGGCTTGTATATCGAGGACAACCGCATCGTCGCGGTCGGGCCGACGGCGGAACTGCCGCCCACCGCCGACGAAGTGCTCGACATGCGCGGACATCTGGTGATTCCCGGCCTCGTGAACACGCATCATCACATGTACCAGAGCCTCACGCGCGCGCTGCCCGCCGCGCAGAACGCCGAGCTGTTCGGCTGGCTCACGAGCCTCTACAAGGTGTGGGCGAACCTCACGCCGGAGATGATCGAAATTTCGACGTTGACCGCAATGGCCGAGCTGTTGCTCTCGGGATGCACGACGTCGAGCGATCACTTGTATATCTATCCGAACGGCAGCCGGCTCGACGACAGCATCGTCGCGGCGCGCCGCATCGGCATGCGTTTTCATGCGGCGCGCGGCAGCATGAGCGTGGGGCGCAAGGACGGCGGCCTGCCGCCGGATTCGGTCGTGGAGCGCGAGGCGGACATTCTGAAGGACACGCAGCGGCTCATCGAGAGTTACCACGACGAGGAGCGTTACGCGATGCTGCGCGTCGTCGTTGCACCATGCTCGCCGTTTTCGGTGAGCCGCGATCTGATGCGCGAATCGGCGGTGATGGCGCGGCACTACGGCGTATCGCTGCACACGCACCTCGCCGAGAACACGAACGACGTTGCCTATAGCCACGAGAAATTCGGCATGACGCCCGCGCAATATGCGGAAGACCTGGGCTGGGTCGGGCGCGACGTATGGCACGCGCACTGCGTGCAACTCGACGACGCCGGCATCGAACTGTTCGCGCGAACCGGCACGGGCGTCGCGCATTGTCCGTGCTCGAACATGCGGCTCGCGTCCGGCATCGCGCCGATCAAGCGGATGCGGCTCGCGGGTGTGCCGGTGGGTCTCGGCGTGGATGGCTCGGCGTCGAACGACGGCGCGCAGATGGTCGCCGAAGTGCGCCAGGCGCTGCTGTTGCAGCGCGTCGGCTTTGGGCCGGATGCGATGACCGCGCGCGAAGCATTGGAGATCGCCACGCTCGGCGGCGCGAAGGTTCTGAATCGCGACGACATCGGCGCGCTCGCGCCGGGCATGGCGGCCGACTTTGTCGCGTTCGATTTGCGTCAACCGCTCTTCGCCGGCGCGTTGCACGATCCGGTGGCGGCGCTGGTGTTCTGCGCGCCGCCGCAGGTGAGCCATAGCGTGATCGGCGGCAAGGTCGTGGTGAAGGACGGACAGTTGACGACGCTGGAACTCGGACCGGTCATCGAGCGGCACAACCGGTTGGCGAAGGCGCTTTACGAAGCCGCGGTGTGAGGCGAAGGCAAAAGGCGGCCGCGTGCGGGGATGCAGATGCACGAAATCGCCGTCGACCGCTCGCGCGGCCACAAAAGCTTCAAGGCTTGTCGATCAACGTCCTGGTCGCTTCCGCGACGAGGCTGCGCAGCCAGCGCACTTCGTCGGAGTAGTGAACGCGCTCATGCCAGAGCTGGTAGTACTGCATCGGCGGAAAATCGAGCGGTGCGGGCACCACGGTCAGCGGCAAAAACTTGGCGTAGTAATCGGCGAAGAGACGCGTCGTCGTGAAGATCAGATCCGATTTGATCAGCACGTACGGCGCGAGATTGAAGTACGGCAGCGTGACGACCACATGGCGCTTCAAACGCTCGCGCGCGAGATGCACGTCGATGGCGCCGCGCTGGCCGACCGAATACGGCGTTGGCGCGAGATGCGGCGCGTTCAGATACTGATCGAGCGTGAGCCCGCCGCGCTTCGCGAACGGATGCGTGTTGCTCATCAGGCAGACGATCTGGTCGACGAACAGGTTCGACAGATGCAGCTGCTCGGGCGGCTCCGGCCAGTTGCCGACGACGATGTCGAGCTTGCCGTCTTCGAGCGCGAGTTCGTAGTCGAACGCGGGGCCGAGCGAATGAAATTCGAGCGTCGCGTTCGGCGCGGCCTGGCGAAAGCGTTCGACCACCGTCGGCACGAACAGCACGTTGAGGTAGTCCGGGCAGCCGATCCGGTAGCAGCGGATCGACGTCGCCGGATCGAAGTTGTGTTGCTGGAACTTGATGCGCTCGATTTCGCGCAGTGCGTTCTGCACCGGTTCGAGCAGGCGCAGGCCGTACTCGGTGGGCACCATGCCGGATTTGCCGCGCACCAGCAGCGGGTCGCCGGTGATGTCGCGCAGGCGGCGCAGCGCGGCGCTAATGGCCGGTTGCGATTGATTCAGTTTGACGGCCGCGCGCGTGACGCTGCGTTCCATCAACAGGGTGTGCAAGACGCGTAAAAGATAGGTATCGATCGCCTCGCGTTGCTGACTCATGACTTCTCCGAAATATATGTTCTGGCTGATCGATGGGGTGCAGGGGTATATGCGTTTTAATATGAACGAAAAACGGCGTCAAGGGAGGCATACCCGCAGAGCTTGCTGTGGCGCGGGTTTCAGCGAATTTTGTCGGCTCGACTGAGCGGGGCGAATTAGGTATTGTCATCCGGTTGTGGTGACGGATCGGCCGCCGGGAAGGTGGGCGAACGCACGGCGACCGCAGTCACTGACGCACTACGGAATCACATGAGCGACTCTTCTTATAGCGACGGCGCCGCCGCGCAGCCGGCAGCCGGATCGGAACCCAGGCCGGAACAGGCGGCGCCCCGGTTGATGCTCAAGGGCATCACCAAACAGTATCCGGCCGTGCGAGCCAACGACGACGTCACGCTGATCGTCGCGCCGGGCGAGATCCATGCGGTGCTCGGCGAAAACGGCGCGGGCAAGAGCACGCTGATGAAGATCATCTACGGCGCCGTGCGGCCCGACGCAGGCGAGATTCACTGGGAAGGCGAGGCGCTCGACATCGCGAGTCCCGCGGCCGCGCGCAAGCTCGGCATCGGCATGGTGTTTCAGCACTTTTCGCTGTTCGAGACGCTCACGGTCGGCGAAAACATTGCGCTCGCACTCGACGAACCGTTCGATCTGAAAGCGCTGTCCAAGCGCATTCGCGAAGTGTCCGCCGACTACGGCCTCGACATCGACCCGCAGCGTCACGTGCATAGCCTGACGGTCGGCGAGCGGCAGCGCGTGGAGATCGTGCGCTGCCTGCTGCAGAACCCGCGGCTGCTCATCATGGACGAACCGACGTCCGTGCTCACGCCGCAAGCGGTGCGCAAGCTGTTCGCGACGCTGCGGCGGCTCGCGGCCGAAGGCTGCAGCATTCTCTACATCAGCCACAAGCTCGACGAAATCCAGGAACTGTGCGACACGGCCACGGTGATGCGCGGCGGTCGCGTGACGGGCCATGTGAAGCCTAAACAGGAAACGCATGCATCGCTCGCGCAACTGATGGTGGGCCACTCGCTGCCCGATTACACGCGCCGCGAGCACAAGCCCGGCGACGTGCTGCTCGAAGTGAAGGCGCTTTCGGTGGCAAGCGACGACCCGTTCGGCACGTCGCTCGATAACGTGTCGTTCGCCGTGCACGCGGGCGAAATCTTCGGCATTGCGGGCGTGTCGGGCAATGGTCAGGCGGAGTTGCTGTCGGCGTTGTCGGGTGAGAAGCGGGGCGTGCGCGCCGATGCGGTGACGATCTGCGGCAAGCCCGCGGGCCGTCTCGGCGCGGGCGCGCGGCGCGCGCTCGGTTTCGGCTTCGTTCCGGAAGAGCGGCTTGGCCGCGGCGCAGTGCCCGCGATGACGCTCGCTGAAAACGCGCTGCTGACCGGGCATCGGCAGAAGATGGTGCGCTCGGGCTGGATCAACGCGGGCGCGATGCGTGCGTTTGCGAAGCGCTGTATCGAAGCGTTCGACGTGCGTTGCGGCGGTTCCGAAGCGCTCGCGCAGAGTCTGTCGGGCGGCAATCTGCAGAAGTACATCGTGGGCCGCGAGATCTTGCAGGCGCCGAAGGTGCTGGTGGTCGCGCAGCCGACGTGGGGCGTCGACGTCGGCGCGGCCGCGTTCATTCGTCAGCAGTTGCTCGATCTGTCGGCGCGCGGCGTGGCGATCCTCGTCATTTCCGAAGAGCTGGAGGAACTGTTCGACATCTGCGACCGGATCGCAGTGCTCGCGGGCGGCAGACTCTCGCCGGTGCGCGCGACAGGCGCGACCAACGCCGAGGAAATCGGCCGCTGGATGGCGGGGCTTTTCGGCGGCCGCGAAGGCGCGGCGCCGTCGGCGGAACAGCCGGCGCATGCCTGAACCGCGCCTGTCCACGCGTTTATCCGTGCGTTTATGCGCGCCTTGCGTCCAATAACAGAACCCGACAACACGACACGCTACTCATGATTCTTCCGTATCGACTCGAAGCGCGCACGACGCCCTCGCGCACCATGCAGATCGCCGTGCCGCTGATCGCCGCGTTGCTCACGCTCGCCATCGGCTTCGTGATCTTTGGGCTGGTCGGCCGCGATCCGCTTCAAGCCATGCACGCGTTTTTCATCGAACCGCTGTCGAGCGTGAACGGCTGGTCCGAGCTTCTGCTGAAGGCGTCGCCGTTGTGCCTGATCGGCCTCGGCCTCGCGATCGGTTATCGCGCGAACGTGTGGAATATCGGCGCCGAAGGGCAGATGCTGCTCGGCGGCATTGCCGCGAGCGGCGTCGCGATTTATTTCGATCAGGCGAGCGGCTGGTGGATTCTGCCGTTGATGATGCTGGCCGGCGTGATCGGCGGCATGCTGTGGGCGGCGATTCCCGCGCTGCTCAAGAGCCGTTTCAACACCAACGAAATTCTCGTAAGCCTGATGCTCACGTACGTCGCGACGCAGTTGCTGATCTATCTGGTGAGCGGCCCGTGGCGCGATCCGCAGGGCATGAATTTTCCCCTCTCGGAGATGTTCAGCGGCGACGCGCTTTATCCGACGTTTTACGGCGACTGGCACTGGAAATGGCTGCGCGGCACGCGGCTGAACGCGTCCGTGTTCGTCACGCTGATCGCGATTCCGCTGGTGTGGATCTTCATGCGCAAGAGCTTCGCCGGCTACCGGATGAACGTCGGCGGTCTCGCGCCGCTGGCCGCGCGCTACGCCGGTTTTTCCGACAAAAAAACCATCTGGATGTCGCTCCTCATCAGCGGCGGCCTTGCGGGTCTTGCCGGCATGGGCGAGATCGCCGGGCCGATCGGTCAGTTGCAGGCGACGTGGTCGCCGGGTTACGGCTTTACCGCGATCATCGTGGTGTTCGTCGGACGGCTGCATCCGCTCGGCATCGTGCTCGCCAGTCTGCTGATGGCGCTGCTGTATCTCGGCGGCGAAGCGGTGCAGACCTCGATGCAATTGCCGCAGGCGCTCTCCGGCGTGTTCCAGGGGCTGCTGCTGTTCTGCCTGCTCGGCGCCGATCTGTTCGTGAATTACCGTGTGCGCCGGCGCTCCGTTGCCGCGCAAGCCCACTGACCCGCTCACCGCTTCGCTCACGCCATTCATGGATATTCAACAAGCCAGCGCGCTCACGTCGAGCGCCGTCACCGCCGCGATCCCGCTGATGTTCGCGGGCGCGGGCGAACTCGTCGCCGAAAAGTCGGGCGTTCTCAACCTCGGCGTCGAAGGCATGATGCTGATGGGCGCCGTCACCGGCTACGCGGTCACCGCGATCACCGGCAACCCGTGGCTCGGCGTGCTTGCCGCGATTGGCGCGGGTCTCGCGATGTCGCTGCTGTTCGCGTTTCTCACGCTGACCATGCTCGCCAACCAGGTCGCCACGGGCCTCTCGCTGACGATCTTCGGCATTGGCCTCTCCGCGTATGTCGGCAAGCCGTACACGTCGGCGGCGGTGCGCGCCACCATCGACACGTGGACCATTCCGGGCCTCTCGAAGATTCCGGTGCTCGGGCCCGCGCTTTTCAGTCTGACGCCGCTCGATTACCTCGCGTTTGCGATGTTCGCGGCGATCGGCTGGTTTCTGTATCGCACGCGCGCGGGGCTCGTGTTGCGCTCGGTCGGCGAGTCGCCGCAGGTCGCGCATTCGGTCGGCTTTCCGGTGGTCGGCGTGCGCTATGGCGCGGTCGCGTTCGGCGGCGGCATGGCGGGACTCGCGGGCGGCTACTACTCGATCGTCAATCTGCACTTGTGGCAGGAGCAACTGACGTCCGGCCGCGGCTGGATCGCGCTTGCGCTCGTCGTGTTCGCGACGTGGCGGCCGGGGCGCTTGCTGATCGGCGCGCTGCTGTTCGGTGCGGTCACGGGCCTGCAGTTCTACGCGCAGGCGATCGGCGTGCCCGTGCCGACGCAATTCCTCGCGATGCTGCCGTATGTCGCGACGGTCGTCGTGCTGGTGCTGATTTCGCGCAACCCGAACACGATTCGCCTGAATGCGCCGGCGTCGCTCGGCAAGCCGTTTTTCTCGGCGGGCTGACGCGCCGCTTTCATAACCAGACATCGCCATACGTTTCAATGACTAATCACACGACTGGAGAAAACATGAAGAAAAGGAATCTGCTGACGGCTTTCGCATGGGGCGCCGCCTCGCTCGCGCTCGGTGCAGCCGTGACGGCGCCATTCGCGCAATCCGCGCAGGCGGCGGATGCACCGGGCGTCGCGTTCGTCTATCTCGGCAATCCGGGCGATGCCGGCTGGACCTTCGCGCACGACCAGGGATCGAAGGAAGCGGAAGCGAAGTTCGGCAACAAGATCAAGATCACGCGTATCGAGAACGTGCCGGAATCGGCGGACTCGGAGCGTGTGTTCCGCGATCTGGCGAACAAGGGGAACAAGGTCATCATCGGTTCGAGCTTCGGCTATCAGGACTTCGAACTGAAGGTCGCGAAGGACTTCCCGGACACGGTGTTCCTGCATGCAACCGGCTACAAGAAGGCGCCGAACTTCGGCACCTACGACGTGCGCATGTACCAGGGCGCGTATCTGGCCGGCGTCGCCGCGGGCTATGTGACGAAGACCAACACGCTCGGCTTCGTCGCGTCGGTGCCGATTCCCGAAGTGGTCCGCAACATCAACGCGTACACGCTCGGCGCGCGCTCGGTGAATCCGAAGGTGCATACGAAGGTCATCTGGATCAATAGCTGGTTCGATCCCGGCAAGGAAAAGCAGGCCGCTGAAACGCTGATCGGCCAGGGCGCCGACGTGCTGTTGCAGAACACGGATTCGAGCGCGACGCTCGCGACCGCGTCCGAGAAGCACGTGCATGCTTTCGGCTGGGATTCCGACATGAAGAAGTTCGGCCCGAGCGCGCATCTGGGTTCGGTGGTCGCGCACTGGGGCGTGTACTACAACTCGGCGATCCAGCAGGTGCTCGACGGCAAGTGGAAGAACGATCCGGTGTGGTGGGGCATTCCGCAGAAGGCGGTCGATCTCGAGGACCTGAACACGTCGGCGATTCCGGCTGACGCGCAGAAGAAGGTTGCGGGCAAGCGCGAAGAACTGGCGAGCGGCAAGTGGGATGTGTTCGCCGGTCCGATCAAGGATCAGTCGGGCACGGTCAAGGTGCCGGCCGGCAAGACGCTGACGGACCCGGAGTTGCAGCGGCTGAACTGGTATGTCGAAGGTGTCGACGGGTCGTTGCCGAAGTAAGCGGGTGATGCCGGGCGGGTTGTGCTGCTCGCCTGGTTGATTACTTGTTGAGAAAGAGCTGCATCCGTTGTTGGCGGATGGCAGCTCTTTCGGTTTACGGTTTTGTGCTTGTGGGGCTGGGCGTCAGCGCGCCACATGCGCGACGTGCTCTGCCTCAATCGTCGATGCGCAGCCCGACCTTGATCGTCACCTGCCAGTAAGCGACGCGGTCGTTTTCGATCTGGCCCCGCGTTTCCGTCACTTCAAACCAGTGCAGATTGCGCAGCGTTTTCGACGCCTTGGCGATGGCGGTGCTGATCGCGTCGTCGATCGATTTCGTCGATGAGCCGGTCAGTTCGATCTGCTTGTAGACGTGGTCTGACATGAAATCTCTCCTTTAATCTTCGTTGGCGTTCAAAAAGTATAGGTAACGCGGACGGTTGCGCACGGCCGCCGTGTGAACGCGTTCTATCGCACGTCGCATGCCCGATACGCCGGACGCCCCCAGCCAGCAGGGCGCGGCGCGCGCCGAATTCCCGTCCGGTTGAAATCCCGGTAACCTGCTAAAATATTGGGTTTTTCGCCGATATCACATTCAAAGGGACGCGCCGTGCTGTCTACTGCCAACATCACCATGCAATTCGGGCCAAAGCCCCTGTTCGAGAACATCTCGGTCAAATTCGGGGGAGGGAACCGCTATGGCCTGATCGGTGCTAACGGCTGCGGCAAGTCCACCTTCATGAAAATCCTCGGTGGCGACCTGGAGCCGAGTTCCGGCAACGTCATGCTGGAGCCGAACGTGCGCCTCGGTAAATTGCGCCAGGACCAGTTCGCGTATGAAGACGTGCGCGTGCTCGACGTCGTGATGATGGGCCACGCAGAAATGTGGGCCGCGATGACCGAGCGCGACGCGATCTACGCGAACCCCGACGCGACCGACGACGACTACATGCACGCCGCCGAGCTCGAAGCGAAGTTCGCCGAATACGACGGCTACACCGCCGAAGCGCGCGCGGGCGAACTGCTGCTCGGCATCGGCATCGCCATTGAAGATCACAACGGTCCGATGAGCAACGTGGCTCCGGGCTGGAAGCTGCGCGTGCTGCTCGCGCAGGCGCTGTTCTCGAAGCCGGACGTGCTGCTGCTCGACGAGCCGACCAACAACCTGGACATCAACTCGATCCGTTGGCTGGAAGACGTGCTCAACCAGTACAACTCGACGATGATCATCATCTCGCACGATCGACACTTCCTGAACCAGGTGTGCACGCACATGGCCGACATGGACTTCGGCACGCTGAAGGTCTATCCGGGCAACTACGACGACTACATGCTCGCGAGCACGCAGGCGCGCGAGCGTCAGCAGAACGCGAATGCGAAGGCGAAGGAGCGTGTCGCCGACCTGCAGGACTTCGTGCGCCGCTTCTCGGCGAACAAGTCGAAGGCGCGTCAGGCAACCAGCCGTCTCAAGATGATCGACAAGATCAAGATCGAGGAATTCAAGCCGTCGTCGCGGCAGAATCCGTTTATCCGTTTCGAGTTCGAGAAGAAGCTGCACAACATCGCAGTGGTCGCCGAAAACATTTCGAAGAAGTACGAGCGGACCATCTTCAATAACTTCAGCATCAGCGTGCAGCCGGGCGAGCGCATTGCGATCATCGGCGAGAACGGCGCGGGCAAGACCACGTTGCTGCGCTCGCTGCTCGGCAATCTGCCGCTCGATCACGGCACGGTGAAGTGGGCGGAAAACGCGAACGTCGGTTATATGCCGCAGGACACGTACGAAGAGTTTCCGCAAGACGTCACGCTGATGGACTGGATCGACGCCTATCGCAAGGAAGGCGACGACGAGCAGATGGTGCGCGGCACGCTCGGGCGGCTGCTCTTTAATGCCGACGACATTCGCAAATCGGTGAAGGTGCTGTCGGGCGGCGAGAAGGGCCGCATGATCTGGGGCAAGCTGATGCTCGGCCGCCACAACGTGCTGATGATGGACGAGCCGACCAATCACATGGACATGGAATCGATCGAGTCGCTGCAAATCGCGCTCGACAAGTTCGAAGGCACGCTGATTTTCGTCTCGCACGACCGCGAGTTCGTGAGCGGGCTGGCGAACCGGATTATCGAAGTGAAGACGGACGGCACGCTGAACGACTTTGGCGGGAATTACGAGGACTTTTTGGCGAGCCAAGGCGTGCAGTAAGGGTCCCGGAACGCCTATTCATGTGACGCCGTTGTCCTGCGGGATTGTCCCGTTGGGACAATGGCGGCCGACATATCCGCCGGGAAGCCGCCGCGTGGAATCGCTACTCCGTTGGGGGCAGCGCCGCCTTCAGCGCGATCAGTGCGTCAACAAAGCTCTCTGCATCTTTCTGATTCTCCACGTACACGTCAGCAAGCTTTCGTCCTTGCCCTGTGCGCGGCTCGACTATGTACCAGTGACCCTTCAACGAAGCACGATCTAACAGCTTTACGTCGGCCATCGTTCGATAGTAGAGCCTCGTTACGTCCTTCTTGGACGAATGGTTGAACCCGGTCAGCGTCTCGCGAGACGAGCCTTTACTGCCGGCTCCGAATTCCACATAGTCATCAGTAACATCGACGTATTCCGGCCGTTTGCTCCCGGGCTGCTCGTACATAACGCGTTCCACGATTTTCTTCGGATCACCTTGGACCGGCCCGGCTTTGTATTCGGTCGGGACGTAGACACAAGCGGTAAGCGCGAGAGCGGATAGAGCTACGGACAGAACGGCTTTCATTTGGTCCCTTTTATGTTTGTCGACGGCATCGTAGCAGAGGTAAGACGGGAGCTAGGCGGCGATCAAACTACAAAATAGTGCCCTTATCCGCGGGTACTTCGCCGCATGCCGGCAACTCACCGCCCATCTCGCCCACCGAACCCTTCCCCCGACGCTGGCTAAAATAGAACAACCACCATCGGAAGCCAGGGCCGACATCATGAAGATCTACGACAAACTCTACATCGACGGCAAATGGATCGCGCCGTGCGGCACCGGCACGATCGACGTGATCGACTCCGGCACCGAGGAAGTCATGGGCCGCATCCCCGAGGGCGTCGACGCCGATGCGGAAAGCGCGATCGCGGCCGCGCGTGTGGCCTTCGACGGCTGGGCCGCCACGCCCGCCGCCGAGCGCGGCCGATACCTCGAGCGGATCGCCGAGAACCTCAAGGCGCGCACCGACGAACTCGCCGCGCTGATCGCAGGCGAAGTCGGCATGCCGCTGAAGCTCGCGCGCGCGATCCAGGTCGGCAGTCCCGTCTACAACTGGAACGCCTATGCGAAGCTCGCGGGCAGCTTCCAGTTCGAAGAACGCGTCGGCAATTCGCTCGTCGTGCGCGAACCGGTCGGCGTGGTTGCGGCGATCACGCCGTGGAACTATCCGCTCAATCAGATCACGCTGAAGGTCGCGGCCGCGCTCGCGGCCGGTTGCACGGTGGTGCTGAAACCGTCGGAGATCGCGCCTTTGAATGCGTTCGTGCTGGCCGAAGCGATCCACGAAGCGGGGCTGCCCGCCGGCGTGTTCAACCTCGTCAGCGGTTATGGGCCGGTGGTCGGCGAAATGCTGGCGAGCCATCCATCGGTCGATATGGTGTCGTTCACCGGCTCGACGCGCGCCGGCAAGCGCGTGTCGGAACTGGCATCGGCGACGATCAAGCGGGTCGCGCTCGAACTGGGCGGCAAATCGGCATCGGTCATTCTCGACGACGCCGATTTCGCCGCCGCGGTCAAAGGCACGGTCGGCGCGTGCTTCCTCAACTCGGGGCAGACCTGTTCGGCGCACACGCGCATGCTGGTGCCCGAAGCACGCTACGACGAAGCGTGCGCGCTCGCGAAACAGGCGGCCGAAAGCTACGCGGCCGGCGATCCGCGCGACGAGAAAACGCGCCTTGGCCCGCTGGCCTCCGCCGCGCAACAGGCGCGCGTGCAGCAGTACATCGCGAAGGGCATCGAGGAGGGCGCCGAACTCGTGACGGGCGGCGCGGGGCTGCCCGACGGCGTGTCGAAAGGCTTTTTCGTCAAGCCGACGGTGTTCGGCCGCGTGCATCCGAAAGCGACGATCGCGCAAGAAGAAATCTTCGGCCCGGTGCTGTCCATTCTGACTTACAAGGACGAAGACGAAGCGATTCGGATTGCCAACGATTCGCCATACGGACTCGGCGGCGCAGTGTGGGCCGGCAGCGACGAGCGCGCGCAACGCGTCGCGCGCCGCATCCGCACGGGGCAGATCGACATCAACGGCGGCGCGTGGAATATGGCGGCGCCGTTCGGCGGCTTCAAGCAGTCGGGCTTCGGACGCGAGAACGGCGTCTTTGGACTCGAGGAATATCTCGAACTCAAGTCGATGCAATTCAAAGTCTGACGCGGATGACCGGCATCAACGAACCCGCGCGCGCCGCAACGGCATGCGCGCGCCGCTTGATCTGACGCAACCCCGGCCGCGCCCGACCGACGATTATCCACGCTTTGATAATCGTCCGTCGGGTCAGCCATGCTCAACTCTCATTCGTTTTCTCCGCTGGTCATTCGCGGCCGCTCGCTCTTGCCGATCGTGCAAGGCGGCATGGGCGTCGGCATTTCGGCGCACCGGCTCGCAGGCAGCGTCGCGCGCGAGGGCGCGCTCGGCACCATCGCCAGTATTGATTTACGCCATCATCATCCCGATCTCGTCGAACGTTGCCGGCAGTCGCCCGACCGTGCCACGCTCGAAGAGGCGAATCTCACCGCGCTCGCGCGTGAAATTCATGCGGCGAAGAAGCTGAGCGAAGGCCGCGGCATGATCGCCGTCAACGTGATGAAGGCGGTCAGCGCGCAAGCCGATTACGTGCGCGCCGCCTGCGAAAACGGCGCCGACGCGATCGTGATGGGCGCGGGCCTGCCGCTCGATTTGCCGGAGATGACGCAAGGCCACGACATCGCGCTGATTCCGATTCTGTCGGACAGCCGCGGCGTCGCGCTGGTGCTGAAGAAGTGGATGAAGAAGGGCCGCTTGCCCGACGCCGTCGTGATCGAACATCCGGCGCATGCGGGCGGCCATCTCGGCGTCACGAACATCGCCGATATGAACGATCAGCGCTTCGACTTCAGGCGCATTCTCGATGAACTCGAGACCGTGTTCACGTCGCTCGGGATCGATCGCAAGCAGGTGCCGTTGATTCTCGCGGGCGGCATCAATAGTCATGAGGCCGTGCGCGCGCTGCTGAACGCGGGCGCGAACGGCGTGCAGCTCGGCACGCCGTTCGCCGTGACCGAGGAAGGCGACGCGCATCCGAACTTCAAGCGCGTGCTGGCCGAGGCGGCGCCGGATGACATCGTCGAATTCGTCAGCGTGACGGGTTTGCCCGCGCGTGCCGTGAAAACGCCGTGGCTCACGCGCTATTTGCGGCATGAAGCGAGGATTCGCGAGAAGGTCGGCGCGCTCAGGCAGGCGTGCCCGACGGCGCTCCAGTGTCTGAGCGTGTGCGGGTGGCGCGACGGCGTCGAAAAGTTCGGGCACTTCTGCATCGACACGCGGCTTGCCGCGGCCTTGCGCGGCGATGTGGCCAACGGCCTCTTTTTCCGCGGCAAGGAAGCGCTGCCGTTCGGCTCGGCGATTCGCAGCGTGCACGACCTGATCGAACTGCTGCTGACTGGCGCGACGCGACCGGCTGTCGCAGGGCGGCTGGCTTTCTCGCTCGGTTGATGGGAGTCAAACTGACGCGCGGCGGGAGCTTCGACAATCCCCGTAGATCAACAAAAAGGGGAAGAAAAATGAAGCTCTCGCTCAGCAACACCATCAGGACGGCTGCGTTGGCATCGGGGCTGCTCTGCGCCGCCGCGCTCATTCCGCAGGCGCATGCCGCCGGCGACGATTCGATGAGCGGCATTCACGCCGGCGACGTGATCGTTCGATTGCGCGCGATCAGCATCATGCCGAGCGTATCGACGACAGGCACGCTCTCCACGCTGAACACCGACGTCAACAACGCGATCGTGCCGGAACTGGATCTGACCTACATGATCCGCGATTATCTCGGCGTCGAACTGATTCTCGGCACGTCGCGTCATCAGTTGACTTCGAGCATCGGCCCGCTTGGCGGAGTGAACGTGCTGCCGCCCACGTTGCTGCTGCAATATCACTTCAATCACGCGGGGCGCGTGCGTCCGTATGTCGGCGCGGGTCTGAACTACACGTTGTTCTATAACAATGGCTTGCACGCCGGCGGGCAGCCGGTGTCGATCCGCAATCACAGCTTCGGTCCGGCATTGCAGGCAGGCGTCGACGTGCAGGTGACGAAGACGCTCTTCGTCAACGCGGACATCAAGAAGATCTGGATGCACACGGATGCCTCGCTCGGCGGGCAGCCGCTCGGCCGCGTGAGCATCGATCCGGTGGTGGTGGGGCTCGGCGTCGGCATGCGCTTCTGAGCGAAAAGCTCAGAGCTTGTCGTTCTGAAAACGCATGGCCGTGCCTTCGCGTTCGATGCGGGTCCACACGGCCCGCTTTTCTTCATCGCTCATGAATACCCAGTTCGATACCTCGCCGGCCGTGCGGCCGCAGCCTTTGCAGACTTCGTCGAAAAGTGTCGAACACACGCCGATGCACGGGCTGTCGGGTAGAGCGTGGAGATTGGAAGCCATCGGAAACCTTGCAGCAGAAAAGCGGAGGTCCGCTATGTTAACCGATACGGGACGTGAAGCCGCCCGAGCCCGTCCGCGAGGCCGATACTGCGCCGCCGCCGAGCGCGGCCCGCGTCGGCCTCACCGCGCGATGCTGTAACCGATTCGCGCCATCCAGTGCTGACGGTTGTTGTAGTCGAGCAGATCCTCGCCGTAGCCGTTGAAATAACCGATCCACAGATAGCCGCCCCACGCGCTGCCGAGCAGCTTCGCGAGCGGATAGGTGAATTGCGTGTCGACGCTGCCGTACCAGTGCTTCGTGCCTTTGCGCAGCGTGGTCGCCAGTTGCCAGCCATCGGGGCTGCCGTATTTGACGAGCAGATCGACATAGCCGCGATAGTCCGCAATGTCCGGATTACTGGACGTGCCGACGTAGTAATAAATTTTCGGCGACACCGTCAGATGGTTGGCCGTCAGATCGCCGAATTCCCACGTCGGGCGGATGAACGGCATGTTGATGCTGCGCGAATCGCTTCCGCCTTTGCCGTTCGATTCATGCGCGACGCCCGCCGCAAAACCCATGCGCGTGAAGAACGGACTGCGCCAGCCCGTGTCCGGCACGTAGTAGAAAAGCTGCGGCGAGTACGTCGTGTCGCGAAACGGACGCGAGTCGGCGGAGAGATCCCAGATCGACGTCTGCGTGTAGGCGAAGTAGAGGTTGTCGGTGAAGGCTTTGGAGCGCAGGTCGTCGGGAATGCGCAAGCGATACTTGAAGCTCAGTTGCAGCCGCGCATTGGTGTCGCCGTTGTGGCCGACGCCGATATACATCGGGTCGTAGTAGGAAACGTGCGCAAGCACGCCGCGTCCGGTCGTCGATAGCGAGTCGCCTGGCGGCGAGATCGCGTCGCCCGAGGGGCCGTCGAGCGCGGCAGCCGTCGCCGCGGCCTGGGCCGGCGTGCGGGCCTGGCTTTCGCTGCGCTCGGCCTGCGCTATGGCGTTCTGGTTGGGACCGCGATTGATCACGACGACCGCGGGCGAAGCATCGAAACCGATCGGATCGACACGCACTTCTCCGCGAGCCGAGTCCGGCCAAGGCGCGGAAAAGCGCACCTTGCGGAACTGGCCCGGCCGCAGACGCAGCGTGTCGGGCACGCCCGCTTCGCGCGCGAGTTCGAGCGGCTGCGGAGACTGCTCGCCGCCGCTCAGGTTGACGCGCAGTGTTTGCGGCACGGCGACGGTGAGCGGCGCGGCGTCGTCGGCGGAATAGAGCAACGTGATCTGCAGCGGCTCGTTCGCAGCGGCGATGCGCGCCGGCTGCAGCATCGCGACCGTGGCCGCAACCTCGCCGGAAAAGGCGCTCGACAACAACAGCGCAGCGAGGACGCAGACGAACCTGCCGCGGCCGAAGCGGTGGCCGGGCACGCGCAACGGTCGGTTGGAGGCGCGATGGGTAAGGCGATCGAATGGAGCAATGAGGAAAGCCGGAGGCAAAGCAGGAAGCGGCATGGGCTGTCGTCCAGGAGCAAGGGCGGTGAGCAAAACGGCGCGCCGCGTGTCGACTGAAGTCATGCTCGGGGCATGGCGTCATCGCCGCCGCCTGGCGGATACGGCACGCAGACGGCACAACGCGGTGGCAAGACAAACAAGCGAATGGCCGCCGCAATAGCGCAGGCAGCCATCGGGACTACGGCGAAGGCGGCGCCACGGCCAGCGGCGGCGCCGTTCAACTCGAAATACTAAAAGAATATTTACAACTGCGTTGCAACGATTGGCGAATGGCCTCGCGGCTCGCGAAGCGGCTCACTCACCCAACGCAACCTGCCACAACAGCGCGCCGTTAAGCAGGATGATGAAACCCGCCGACATCCACGCCAGCACCAGCGGCACGCCGTGCACGCGCCAGTCGCGCATCAGGCTGGCATCCGACGCATAGCGGATCAGCGGCACGACCGCGAGCGGCAATTGCAGGCTCAGCACCACCTGGCTTGCCACCAGCAACTGATTCGAGCCTTCCTGGCCGAACATCGTCACGGCCACCAGCGCCGGTCCGATTGCCAGTGCGCGCGTGAGCAGCGCACGCTTCCAGCGCGGCAGACGCAGTTGCAGGAAGCCTTCCATCACCGCCTGGCCGGCCAGCGTGCCGGTGACGGTCGCGCTCAGTCCGCAGGCCAGCAGCGCCGCGGCAAACAGGATGCCGGCCCAGCGCGTGCCGAGCAGCGGCGCGATCAGACGATGAGCGTCCGCGAGATCGGTGACGTCGCGGTGGCCGCTCGCATGGAACACGGCGGCGGCGACGATCAGCAGCGCGGCATTGATCACGAAAGCAAAGAGCAGCGAGCCGATGGTGTCGATATTGACGACATGCAGCGCGGCCTTGATCTGCGCGTCGCTGCTGTCGGGCGCGTGATGCTTGACGAGCGACGAGTGCAGATAGAGGTTG
Source organism: Paraburkholderia sp. OAS925 (assembly GCF_040543975.1). Classification (NCBI taxonomy): domain Bacteria; kingdom Pseudomonadati; phylum Pseudomonadota; class Betaproteobacteria; order Burkholderiales; family Burkholderiaceae; genus Paraburkholderia; species Paraburkholderia sp. OAS925. The sequence continues at coordinate 2,662,290 of NZ_JBEUNO010000001.1, read as the reverse complement.
TGCGGCATCACCGTCGCGCCGACGATGCCCGCCGCGAGCCACAGCATGCCCGCGTTGCGCAGAAGCTCGGGGCTCGGCGCGGTGCCCGCCAGCGCCGCATGCCAGTCGGGCCGCGCGAGCGCCAGTTCGATCACGAAGCACAAGCCGACGAAGCCGATCAGCAACGCGATCACCGCTTCCAGCTTGCGGCCGCCTATCTGCTGAAGCGCCAGCAGCGCGAACGTGCATACCGCCGACATCAGCACACCCACGGTCAGCGAGACGCCCAGCAGCAATTGCAACGCGACGGCGCTGCCGACCACTTCGGCGACATCGCAGGCGATGATCGCCACTTCGCTGGTCAGCCACAGGAAGATCGTGCGGCGCGGCCCCGAACGCTCGCGGCAAACCTGCGCGAGATCGCGTCCGGTCACGACGCCGAGCCGCGACGACAGCCATTGCAGCAGCATCGCCATCAGGCTCGAGAGCACCACCATGCCGAGCAACTGGTAGCCGTAGCCGGCGCCCGCGCCGAGCGCCGTCGCCCAATTGCCGGGATCGATATAGCCGACGGCAATCAGCGCACCCGCGCCGACGAACGAGAACCAGTGCGCGGGTCCTCCTTCGGGCAGACGTCGACGGCGGTTTGGGCGCAGCGCGAACGGATTGGTGTTCATGGATGCCTGAGGTCAAAGACTGCCTGGTTTCGCAAGGCTTGTGCCCGCCGCGCGCGTTGCTGCCGATCGAGCCCGCGCCTCGCCGCTGTTGCCCCTTGTCCGTTGTCAGCTATTGTGCTCCGTCGCCCGGCTTCGCGTTTGGCTTGTCATGCGCGTGGGGAGCCTGCGTGAGGCCGCCGCCAGAGCGCCTAAGCGTGGCGGCGTTTTTTTCGGGTAGACACGCGCCCATAACCCGCTAAAATTGCGCCCATTTTCCGGCGGCGCGGCTTACGCTGTACCGTTTGCGCGACAGTGCGGCATTTTTTTTGGACCGCGCAATAATTGATGGTAGTTTTCGGGTTTTTCAGGGGAGCCGCTAGCGCAGCATGGCGCTGCTCGCGGCGTGCGTGAGGACGGCCGGCTCGGACCGGCACGATCGGAGAACGGGATGAAAAGACGGGTAGTGGGGCAAGTGGCTGCGCTGGTCTTGTGCGCGGCGCCGTGGTTGACGGCGGCAGCGAAGGATACGCAGCTCAACGTGTACAACTGGTCCGATTACATCGCCAAGGACACCATTCCGAACTTCACGAAGCAGTCCGGCGTCCAGGTCAAATACGACAACTACGATAGCGACGACACGCTGCAAGCCAAGCTGCTGACCGGCAATTCCGGTTACGACATCGTCGTGCCGACCAGCAATTACGCCGGCAAGCAGATCGCCGCGGGCATCTTCGCGCCGCTCGACAAATCGAAGCTGCCGAACCTCAAATACCTCGACCCGTCGCTGATGGCGCTCGTGGCCGGCGCCGATCCCGGCAACAAGTTCACGGTGCCCTGGGCATACGGCACGACCGGCCTCGGCTACAACGTGACGAAGGCCCAGCAGATTCTCGGCAAGAACGTGCCGCTCGATAACTGGGACGTGCTCTTCAAGCCGGAAAACATCTCGAAGCTGAAGGCGTGCGGCGTGTCCGTGCTGGATGCGCCGGATCAGATGTTCGCCGCCGCGCTGCATTACATCGGCAAAGACCCGATGAGCACGAATCCGGCCGACTATCGCGAGGCGCTCGCGATGCTCAAGAAGATTCGCCCGTACATCACGCAGTTCAACTCGTCGGGCTATATCAACGATCTGGTGGGCGGGCGACGTGTGCTTCGCCTACGGCTGGTCGGGCGACGTCGTGATCGCCAAGCATCGCGCGATCGAGGCGAAGAAGCCGTACAAGATCGAGTATTACATTCCGAAGGGCGGCGCGCCCGTATGGTTCGACGTGATGGCGATTCCGAAGGACGCGAAGAACAAGGAAGCCGCGCTCGAGTGGATCAACTACATCGAAACGCCGCAAGTGCATGCCGCGATCACCAACGCCGTCTACTACCCGAGCGCGAATCTCGAAGCGCGTAAATACGTCGATAAGGACGTCGCGAACGATCCCGCCGTGTACCCGCCGCCCGAAGTCATCAAGACGCTGTTCCTGTTGAAGCCGTTGCCGCCCGAAGTGCAGCGGCTGCAGACGCGGCTCTGGACCGAGTTCAAGTCCGGCCGCTGAAGCGCGGCCGGAGTGAACGGGTAACAGCATCATCAAGAAGCCCTCGGTGTTCACCGGGGGCTTTGTTCGTCAAACGCCGGAGTGAAGCATTGTGATGAGTAGTGAGCAGCCGGGCGCGCTGGACCGGACGGCCGTGCCGCCCGCCGGCGGCAACGCCGCGATCGACGACGCCGCCGATAATTTCGTGCAGGTCGTCGACGTCGTGAAGAAATTCGGCGAGACCGTGGCGGTCAAGCAGGTCAATCTGTCGGTGAAAAAGGGCGAGCTGTTCGCGCTGCTCGGCAGTTCCGGCTGCGGCAAGTCGACCTTGCTGCGGATGCTCGCCGGCCTCGAGACCGTGACCTCGGGCAAGATCCTGATCGACGGCGAAGACCTTGCGCAACTGCCGCCGTATCGCCGGCCGGTCAACATGATGTTCCAGTCGTATGCGCTTTTTCCGCATATGACGGTCGAGTCGAACGTCGCGTTCGGTCTGAAGCAGGAAGGCGTGGCCAAGGCCGAGCTGAAGGACCGCGTGCAGACCGCGCTCGAACTCGTGCAGATGGGCCGCTTTGCGAAGCGCAAGCCGCATCAGCTTTCCGGCGGCCAGCAGCAGCGGGTCGCGCTGGCGCGTTCGCTGGTGAAGCGGCCGAAGCTGTTGCTGCTCGACGAACCGATGTCCGCGCTCGACAAGCAGATTCGCCAGCGCACGCAGATCGAGCTCGTCAACATTCTCGACAAGGTCGGCGTGACCTGCATCATGGTCACGCACGATCAGGAAGAAGCGATGACGATGGCGGGGCGCCTCGCGGTAATGAGCGAAGGCGAGATCGTGCAGCTCGGCACGCCGCACGAGGTGTACGAGTATCCGAACAGCCGCTTCTCGGCGGAGTTCATCGGCTCGACGAATCTGTTCGAAGGCCATACGGTCGAGGACGAGCCCGATCACGTCTTTATCGAAACGCCCGATCTGACTTGCCGTTTGTATGTGAGCCACGGCATTACCGGTCCGCTCGGCATGCCGGTGACGATCTCGGTGCGGCCCGAGCGGATCGCGCTCACGAGCAAGCCGCCCGAGGGCGCGTTCAACTGGGGCAAGGGCGTCGTGTCGAATATCGCGTACATGGGCGGCTATTCGCTGTATCACGTGAAGCTCGACGGCGGCAAAACCGTGATCGCGAACGTGACGAGCCTCGCGCTGACGGAGATCGATCCGCCCACTTGGGGCGACGAAGTGTACGTGCGCTGGAGCGCATCGGCCGGTGTGGTGCTGACGTCATGAAGCGCCAGTTCCATTCGGTTCTCAATTGGCCGGTGCGGCGCTTTAACCTGACGGGCCGTACCGCCGTGGTGGCCGGTCCGTTCGTCTGGCTGCTGCTGTTTTTTCTGGTGCCGTTTCTGCTGGTCGTGAAGATCAGCTTTGCCGATTTGCAGCTCGGCATTCCGCCGTATACCGAGCTCACGAGTTTCGCGGACGGCGCGATCAATCTCAAGCTCGATCTGTCGCATTACGCGTTTCTCGTCACCGACAGCCTGTATTTCGCGACGTATGTGAATTCGGTTGTCGTGGCCGCAATTTCGACGCTGCTGTGCCTGCTGATCGGTTATCCGATGGCGTATTACATCGCACGTTCGGATCCGGCGCGCCGTAATCTGCTGATGATGGCCGTGATGCTGCCGTTCTGGACGTCGTTCCTGATTCGCGTGTATGCGTGGATCGGGATTCTGAAAAACAACGGGCTGCTGAATAACTTCCTGATGTCGATCGGTCTGATTCATTCGCCGATCGAGCTGTATCACACGAATACGGCGGTTTATATCGGCATGGTCTATTCGTATCTGCCGTTTCTCGTAATGCCGTTGTACGCGCATCTCGTGAAAATGGACATGACCTTGCTCGAAGCCGCCTACGACCTGGGCGCAAGACCCTGGAAAGCGTTCTGGCAGATCACATTGCCGCTTTCGAAGAATGGCATTATCGCCGGTTGCCTGCTGGTGTTTATCCCGGCGGTGGGCGAGTACGTGATTCCGGAATTGCTCGGCGGCGCGAATACGCTGATGATCGGCCGCGTGATGTGGAATGAGTTTTTCGACAATGCCGATTGGCCGATGGCTTCTGCCGTGACGTGTGCGATGGTAGTGCTGCTGTTGGTGCCGATGGCGTTTTTCCAGTACGCGCAGGCCAAGGCGATGGAGGAAAAACGCTGATGAAGCCGAACCGGATTTTGCAGTTCACCGCGTTGGCGCTGGGCTTTCTGTTCCTGTATGTGCCGATTATCAGTCTGGTCGTCTATTCGTTCAACGAATCGCAACTCGTCACCGTATGGACGCGTTTTTCGACGCGCTGGTATGCGGCGTTATTGCACGACGACGAACTGATTGCGGCGGCGTGGCTGTCGTTGAGAGTAGCGGTGCTGACGGCGTTTGCGTCGGTGATTATCGGCACATGGGCGGGTTTTGTGCTCGCGCGCATGGGGCGTTTTCGCGGCTTTACGCTTTATACCGGCATGATCAACGCGCCGCTCGTGATCCCCGAAGTGATTCAGGGCATATCGCTGCTGCTGCTCTTTATCGAAATGGCGAAGTGGCTCGGCTGGCCGGCGGGGCGCGGCATTTTCACGATCTGGATCGGGCACGTGATGCTGTGTATTTCGTACGTGGCGATTATCGTGCAGTCGCGTGTCAAGGAGTTGCATCCTTCGCTCGAGGAAGCGGCGCTCGACCTCGGCGCGACGCCGCTGCGGGTGTTTTTCTCGATCACGTTGCCGCTGATTTCACAGGCGCTGGTGTCGGGCTGGTTATTGTCTTTTACGTTGTCGATCGACGATCTGGTTTTATCCGCGTTTCTGTCGGGGCCTGGGTCAACGACATTGCCGCTGGTGGTTTTCTCGCGCGTCAGGCTGGGTTTGAATCCCGAGATGAATGCGTTGGCGACGTTGTTTATCGCGGTGGTGACGGTTGGCGTGGTGGCGGTGAATTATTTTATGCAGCGGGCGGAGAGGAGAAGGGTGCAGGTGAGGGGGTAGGTGACGGGGCAAGTGCGCTTGCCCTGTTTCACGAATTGCAGCTTAAACCCTATACCCAATCCGAACCCCGCCCCAATGCCGCCCCTGCACAAAAACCGGCGCGGACGCATCCTTCATCAAAACAAACTGTCCACCGCCCATATCGCGCCGATACGTCTGCAGTAAAAACTTCTTCGTATGCGACCCGGCAGCCAGTCCAGTGCGGTCGTTAAAAATGCGCCGGTTCCGGCAATTGGCCATATTCCACACGACATCGTCACGCTGCGGCAAAGAGAACTTCAGGTTGTGCGTCGGCAGATAACCGCGCACGTCGATTGCGGCAGAGAACGCGACCCGCGGATCGAGATCGAGTAGCGGCTCCTGAATCGCCGGCAAAACGCGATCGGTAAAAGCCGTGAACCGCGTCATGAACTGCTGTGGATTGCTGCCCGGCACGGGCACGTAATGCTGATCGAACAGATCGTCGAGCGAAATCTCGCCGCGCGCGACCGCCGCCTCGAACAGCTTGCTCACCGCCGCCGCCGCGTCCTGCACGGCTTCGATGAAACGCGTGTCCGGCGTCTCCACGCCCGCCGCCGCCGTCAGTTCGATCAAGGTCTCTGAGACGCCGAGCAGATTGCCGAGCCGATCCTTCGCCTGCACGAAGTTTTCGCTCGAATCCTCGACGCCGCTCGCCATTTCCAGCACCTGCGCCTCAAGCCCGCCGCACTGCGTCTCGATCTCGCCGGTCAACGCGGCGATCTGCTCGGCCTCGTTGTTCAGATGCGCGATGGCGTCGCCCGTCGAATGCACGACGTCGCCGATCTTGCGCGTGCCCTCGCGCACCCGATGCGCCCGCTCCGTATTCACCGAGCCTTCGTTGATCAACTGCTCGGTCTGCTGCGTGAGTTGCGCGAGCGTGGTCTCGATCTGGCCGGTCGCCTGCGCGGTCTTCGCCGACAGATTCTTCACCTCGGCCGCCACCACCGCGAAGCTTCGGCCGGATTCGCCGGCGCGCGCGGCTTCGATCGCCGCGTTCAGCGCGAGCAGATGCGTTTGCCGCGCGATCAGCGAGATTTCCTCGGAGACGCGGCTCACATGCGCGAGCGCGCTGCGCAGCGCGCCGATCTGGCTCTCGATCACGGTCACGCCTTCCACCAGTCCGTGGATGTCGGCAAGCGACGCCTCCAGCGTCTCGTGCGACTCCTGCACGCCGGTCGCCGCTTGCGCCGACACGTCGCGCATACCCCGCGCGGCGGTCGCGATCCGATGATTGCCGGCGAGCGTCTGCGCGGCGGATTCGCGCAACGCCCGGCACACCTGTGCCTGATGCTGCACGCGCGCGGCGACTTCATCGACGTGGCCCGATACATCGCAGATTTCGATACCCAGTTTGCCCGCCTGCGCGGCAATATCGCCGACGACCCCTTGCGGTCGGCCCGTCCGGCGAAAGCTGAAACGCGACATGAACGTCTCCTTGATGACGCTAGCAACGCTGCCGGTCACGCGCTCGTCGAGCACGAACACAGCCTCTTCTCGACGCGTTTACGGCTGGCTTTCGGCGGACTTGATACGGGGTATCCCGCAGTCGCTACGCCGCAGTCGTTATGATGTCCGGTTTGGCGCCGCGGCAAGCGCCGCCATTCCTGACCAACTTTAACGATGTTCGATTCCTTCGCGCGCGCTTCGGGCTGGCAACAGCTTTACCATCTGTGGGAGCTGATCGTCATGCTCTTTAAATTTCTCTGGGACTTGCTGCGCTTGCTCGGAGGAAGGGGCTAGACGCGCGCGACGGTGCCTGCTTTCGGAGCGGCATGCGTGCCGAGAAACGCCCGCAGGTCGGTCAGCACGCGCTCGGGCGCTTCCTCCATCGGAATGTGTCCAAGGCCCGGATACATGACCGATTTCGCGCCCGGAATGCGCTGCGCGAATTCAGCCGCGTGCGCGGTCGGAATCCAGCGGTCCTTCGCGCCCCACAATACGAGCGTCGGCAGCGCGAGTGTTGTCAGCACATTCGTATCCAGTTCGGCGAAATCGAGCGTCGGCACCATCTTGCCGATCGCGGCGCGCGTGCCTTCGCCGTGAAAAAACTCGACGTAGCGCCGCAGCGTGACGGCATCGATTTTGCGCGGATCGCCATACACGTTGCGCACCGCGCTTTTGATGATCGCTTCCGGCAGCCAGCGCGGCGAACTCGCGCGCACCAGCGCGCTGTTGAAGAGGCCAATATAGATGGGCAGCCGCATCGGAAAGCCCGCGGAGTCGATCAGCACGAGCCGCTCGACGGCCTCGCGATGCCGCACCGCGTAGTCCCACGAAATGAGCCCGCCAAGCGAATTGCCGATGAAAGTCGCGCGCCTAATGCCGAGTGCCTGCAAAAAAGTGTCGATGAAACGCCGGTAGGTCGGGAGGTCCATCGTTTCGATCGCGCCTGTGCTGGAGCGCAGCGGCCCAGTCACGCCGAACGGCGGCAGATCGAGACGAATGATGCGGTAAGCGTGCTTCAGTTCATCCGCGACACGATTCCATGTGTGCAGCGACGACGCGAAGCCATGAATCATCACGATGATGTCGCCGCGGCCTTCGTCGACATAATGCACGTCCGCGCCCATGATGCGGATGAACTTCGAGCCGCTTTGCGTGTAGCGCCGCCGCAGTTCGTCGCGCGGCACGCTGGTGATGCCGAGGCGCGCGGCGAGCGAGCGGGGCGGCAGCGCCGCGACTGAACTGTGCGTCAACGAGTTCGACGAATTCGACGAACGAGGATCGATGCTTGCCATGTTTTCCGTCTCCCTTTTTTATTTGAATCGGGATACTAAATAATCGCCATCGGATCGGGCGACGTGACTTGCAATCGCACCGCGTGAGCGTCATTCCTCAAGGCAGAAAGCGGTAATCGCCTGGCCGCACGCGGCGCGTCCTTTTGCGAAAGCTGAACGTGAATCCCGGCCACAGCGCGGTCACTTTGCCGCTTCGCGTCTGATACCAGCTATGGCAACCGCTCGACCACACCGAGCGCCGCATATCGTGCTGCAGGCGCGCGTTGTAGTCGCGCTGCACGTCGGGCCGCAGGTTCATCGTGCGGGCGTTGCGCCGGCGCAGCGTCCGCAGGCAATCGGCGATGTACTGCACTTGCGACTCGATCATGTAGATCAGCGAGTTGTGGCCGAGTCCTGTGTTCGGGCCGACGATCATGAAGAAGTTCGGAAAGTCGGCGACGCTCACGCCGAGATAGGCTTCGGGGCCGTCGCGCAGCCACAGCGCGCCGAGGTCCGCACCGCCGACGCCGGTCACGTCGAACGGCGCGCCGACGTCGTTGACCTGAAAGCCGGTGCCGCAAATGATTGCATCCGCACGATGATGCGCGCCGTCCTCTGTCACGATGCCGTCCGCGACGATTTCGCGGATGCCCGTCGTGATCACGTTCACATTCGGCTCGACTAGCGCGCGATAGTAGTTGCTCGACAGCAGCACGCGCTTGCAGCCGAGGCGGTAGTTCGGCGTGAGCGTCGCGCGCAACTCAGGGTCTTTCACGCGCCGCTCGAGATAGCTGAGGCACAGCTTCATCGGGCGCTTCATTAGCTTTGGATGACTAACGAAAGCGACCGCCTGCGATTCGAGCTTCCAGTAGATCGCGCTGCGCACGAATCGCTGCGTGAACGGTAGATGTTCGAAAAGCCAGCGCGCGCGTTCGCCGATGCACTTGTCCGGCTTCGGCATGATCCACGGCGCGGTGCGCTGGAACAGATCGAGCCGGGCGACGCGCGGCTGGATTTGCGGCACGAACTGAATCGCGCTCGCACCCGTGCCGATCACGGCGACGTGCTTGCCCTCGAGCGGATACGCGTGATCCCAGCGCGCGGAATGGAACAGCTTGCCTTCGAAGTTCTCCAGTCCCGCGATGCGCGGCATCGCCGGCCGCGACAGCGGACCGCTCGCCGCGATCAATACGTCGGCCTCGATGTTCTCGCGCATGCCGCCGGCATCGAGTTCGATCTGCCACACATGACGTGCTTCGTCGAAGCGTGCCGCCACCACGCGCGCATTGCAACGCACGTAACGGTCCACGCCATACTTGCGCGCGCAATGCTTCAGATAAGCGAGAATTTCGTTCTGGCCGCTGAAGGCGCGCGACCACGCCGGGTTCGGCTCGAACGAAAACGAATACAGATGCGAGGGCACGTCGCACTCGGCGCCCGGATAGGTATTGTCGCGCCATGTCCCGCCGATGTCCGCGGCGGCTTCATAGAGGGTGAACGACGTGATGCCCATTTTTTGCAGCCGCACCGCCATGCCGATGCCGGAGAAGCCGCTCCCCACAATGGCGATGCGCGGCGCGACAGCTTGTGGTGATGCAGCGGATGCAGCGGATGCAGCGGACGTCACGTCGATCTCCTGCAAGTGGAAGTCGGGCGCTGCCTGCGCACACGGCAAGCCGCGTAGCCGCCCAAACGTAACGCGCAGGGTAGACAACTGTACACCTCGCGTCAAGATCGTTTAGAGTACGTCTATCAAACGCGCGTCCCGCGCGGCGATTGAAAGTCACCATGAACGCGATGAAATCCGTATCGGAAACGGCGCGGCAGCCCGCGCGCGACGCTGCGGCAGAACAGGAACTGCCGCCCGGCAAACGCAAACTGATCGAAGCCGCGTTGCGCTTGACCGCGGGCGGGCGCGGCTTCGCGAGTCTGGGTCTGCGCGAACTCGCACGCGAGGCGGGACTCAATCCGAACACGTTTTATCGGCATTTCGGCACGCTCGACGAGCTCGCGCGCGAGGCCGTCGATTCGGTCAGCCGCCGCTTGCGGCCGATGCTGCGACGCGAGCGCTGGCTCGCCGCGCACGACGAACCGCATAGCGTGCCGCGGCGCGCGTGCGTCGCGTTCTTCATGTTTGCGCTCGAAAACCGCGATGCGTTTCTCAGTGCGTTAGCTGAATATCACGGCACGTCGCCGGCACTGCGCGAAGCGGTGCGCGCGACGCTTCATGCGGTGTCAGCGGAAATGGCCGACGACGTCGTTCAGTTGCAGCTAATGCCCACACTTTCGCACGATGTCGTCGATGAAGTCTGCACGCAGATCGTGCTGCAACTGTTTCATCTCTCCGCCGAGTATCTCGATGCCGACGCCGCGCGCCGCGATGCGCTCGTCGGCTATGCGGAGCGTTTTATCGTGAGGCTTTTTGCGGGCTCGGTGCTGCTCGCGCAGCAGGAGGGGGTGCGGGCGCCTGTCTCGCGGCGCGCGTGATTTTCGCTGAACGTGCAGGCAAAAAAAACAGGCTCCGTGTAGGAGCCTGTCTTCAATGCACACGCGGAGAGTGCCGCGACTGAAAGAGCGCGAGGACTCAGGTATTGTCGTCGCTCCAGCCGCCGGAATCGTCGTTGCTGCCCATGTCGATGCCGCCACCGCTGTTGTCGTTCCAGTCGTTCGAGCCCTGGCCGAAATCGAGCCCGCCGCCATTGTCGCCTGAGTTGCCGCGCCTGCGCCCTTCATCGTCGACGATGACGTCGCGCTCCACGACGCGTTCACGCCCCGAGTTCAGCGCCTCGCCGAGCAGCACGCCGGTCAGCAGCCCGCCCATGCCGCCGCCGAAACCGCCGCCTTGCTGCACGACAACAGGCGGTTGCTGCTGATACGGACCTTGCTGCGGATAGGGCGCTTGCGGCGGATTGCCGAAGCGCTCGGCTTCGCGCGCATACGGCGACTGCTCGTTGCCTGCCGCGGCTGCTGCGTTCGGATCGGGCCGGCCTTCGGCGCGTGCGCGCAGGCTGCCGATACGCTGCTCCAGTTCATCGAGCTGATACGGCGGCACCGGATTCTTGCTGTTCGACAACGCTTCGACGAGCGTGCGCAACTGGTCTTCGGTTGCTTCGACTTCCTTTTCGAGCGCTTCGTGACCGGGCGCAGTGGAGAGCTTCACGTCGAGTTTCAGCGAACGCACGGTGTTGAGCAGGTCGGTTGCACGCTTGAGTTGCACGCGACGATCGTCGTTCGCGCGCGTGTCGTCTTGCGTGCGGGCGCGGCGCAAGGTCCAGCGCAACACGAGCGCAATCACGCCCACGATAAGCAGAATGCCGACCCACATACCGATGCCCGGGCCGTGGCGCTCAGGCGCTTGCGGCACTTGCGGCGCGAGTCCGGCCTGTTGCTGCACGGCCGGTGCATTCGCGTTTTGCTGGGCGAACGGGTTGTCCGCGCGGCTCGTCGATTTGGCGTTGGCGTTGCCCACCCGTTCGGCGTCCCGACGAATGCGCGCCTCGACTTGTGCGAAGCGCGTGGGGTCGGTGAAACGGATTTGCGGGTCGAGCGTCTTTGCCTGTTGAAGCTGCGCGAGCGCGTCGCCATAGCGGCCTTCACGGTCGAGCACCTGGCTGTACAGGTAATGCGCGCGCGCATTGTTCGGATGCGCCTGCAGCACTTCGGACAAGCCGGCGTCGGCCTGCTGCCAGTTGCCTTGCGACATCGCGGATTCGATCTGCTGCACGGTCGGCACGGCAAACGCCGCGGCCGAAACGAGCATGAGCGAGACGAATGCGCTTGCGATAAGTTTTTTCATTTGCGGACCGGGCGTCATACGCCCGTCTCCTTCAGTCGATTGCGCCGGGCCGGCGATCCGGCGGCGGCCGGCGGCCGGTTAAACATCCACGCTCACCGGCCTGCCGTCAGACACTACTCACGCAATTACTGGGCCGGCGTATTGAGCTGCTTCTTCAGCGCTTCGAGACGGTCTTCCACCGACGGGCCGCGGTTCAGATCCGCGAGCTTGTCGTCGAGCGCCTTGCCGCTTTTGACGTCGGCGGAATTCAGGCGTGCGTCCGACCGTGCATTCGACAGTGCGACCTTGTCCTCGAGCTTCTGAAAATCTTCGGAAAGGTTTTTTCCGCCGATGCCGCCGAGCGCCGTCGCAGCGACGTCTTTCGCCTCGGCGATTTGCTGCTTGGCCTGGAGAATGTTGGACCGCGCGTTCAGATCGTTGCGGCGCGCGCGCATGTCTTCGATCTGGCTCTTCAATTGCGCGACCGACGGCTCGAGCGTGGCGAGTTCCTTCGTCAGTGCATCGCGTTCCGCCTCGGCGGTGGCTTGCGCGCTCAGCGCTTCACGCGCGAGCGCTTCGTCGCCGGATTGCAGCGCACGCTTCGCGCCGTCTTCATACTTCTTCGCCTTGTCGGCGGCAACATCGCGCTTGCTTTGCTGCGTGGCCACCTGCGCCTGAATCTCGATCAGCGAATTTTCGGCCTTGCCGATGCTCTCGTCCAGTTCGCGCACGATCTGGCGCGAGTCGCGCGACGGGTCCTGCACGGAGTCGGCCGCGTCGTTCAGGAGACCTTTTAGCGTGCGCGAAATGCTGTCAAAAAGCGACATGAAAACCTCCAAAGAATGGTGTCGGCGCTGAATAGTTCACGCGCGTTCGATTGCTTGCCACTGCTACTTTACGCCGCCGCGCGACAAGCAGCGCAGCGTTCGGACCGGAGGTCGGGGCGCGCGTGCGGAATGCAATAGCACGAGCGCAAATTGTCCGGCCGGTTCGCGCATGCGTCGCGTGATGAAGCGGCAAGCTTCGATGATAAACACGCGAGCGCGTCCCTCCAGCGGCTCGCGGATATTACACCACGGGCTCTCTTAAAATGCGCTTAAAGGGCACGATGCGCGAGCCGCTCAGTGTGCGAGCGGCGAGTGTCGTCGGCGTGAATTGAGCGATGGTTGCGAAAGCGTAAGCGCGCGGAGACGATGAGCTTGCATCGTACATTCGCCTTACACCTCCATTGCGTTTCGCCGGCGCTAGGCGAAGCGTCCGCCTTCGGGGCCCAGATCGCCTTGCGGATCGTCGTCATCGCGCGCGATGTCGAGGCGAGGGCGCTTCAATACGCTCTTTATGTGCGTCTGTACTTGCGTCTGCGTGGTGACGGCAGCGGGCGCCGGCTTCTGATCGGCAGCCGCTCGGGCCGCGGCGACTCGCGCGACGGCTTCGGCCGTAGCGACGGCGTCTTCATCGACATCGGCAGTGAGCGCGGCCAGCACATCGGCGGGCAGCAGCGGGGCGGGTTCGGAAGGAGCGGGTTGAGATGCGTGCGGCGCGCTACCCGCAAGCGCTTTGCCTGACGACGTCATCGGCTCATGCGCCGCGCGGTTCGCCGCATCGGGCAGTGCGTGGTTTGCGTCGGCGTTCGCGAGTCCGCTCGCCTCGCTGCTCGCGCGCGTGCGCAAGCCTGGCGGCAGCGCCGCGCGCGCATGCTCCGTGTCCTGCGCGACGCGCCGCAGCGCGGCGTCGAGCGCATCCGGTGCGCGCGGCGCATTGAGCCTGTCGACGATGCTCGCCGCTTTCACCTGCTCGCTCGTCGCGTCGAAACTCAGCACCGCGCGCCGCATGAGCTCGCTGACGCTGATGCCGAGCTCGTCGGCGGTGGCGGCGATCGCGCGTTTCTGCGCGGGCGTAACGAATACGACGATGCGTTCGCTGGGCTTTGTCATGATCGGCTCGCATACTTTTGTTGGTGTGGCGCTTCGCGGCGCGCATCGGCGTGCGCCGAATCCATCATATGACGAGTTGCGCCGATCGCAAACGGGCGCGTCGTGAAAATGCCGTGACATCAACGGCTTGTGGCGTTTTTGGTGGGCTTGTCCACAGGCTTGTGAACGTTTTCTGTTGATAACTCGCGCTGTGTGCGCAAGCGCATCGAAAGCTTGCCGAATCTACTCAAGCCCGCGCCGCCGGGGCCGCCGCGAAGGGAATTCTTACAAAAAAACTGCGTTGAGCGCGGCTTGATTTCTTTAAAATGCGCTGTTACGTTGCGCCGGACAGTGTTCGGGCGCGCCGTGGCGACTCGCGGGGGCAAAGGGTCGCGCGGCGGTTTGCGTCCCGGACAACGCCCGCTCAGGATTCATGCGCGCTTCAAGCGCGAGAACAAGGCGTTGAATCATGGCATCCGGTCATGGCATTCAGTCATCCACTGAGTCATGAGACTGAGTCACGCCATTGATTCACGCGCCCACTATTCCAGTCATGCCAATCATCAAACGACCGCATTCTTCGCATTCTCCCGCCGGTCAAGACCGGGACTCCTACCGCCGCACCGAGGGACGCAACGCCGCTTCGCGAGATCGCGAAGAACGCGGCCGCCCGATCGGCGCGACCATCGCGATCTGGTTCGCGAGCTTCGCGGCGATTGTCGCCGTGGTGGGCGCGCTGATCGTCGGCTATGCGCTCGTCGTGATGGGGCCGAACTTGCCCTCGCTCGACGCGCTCACCGACTATCGTCCGAAAGTGCCGCTGCGCGTCTACACGGCGGACCATGTGCTGATCGGCGAATTCGGCGAGGAGCGGCGCTCCCTCGTGCGCTTCCAGGACATCCCCGACCAGATGAAAAAAGCCGTGCTCGCGATCGAGGACTATCGCTTCTACGAGCACGGCGGCGTCGACTTTCTCGGCATCTTGCGCGCGGGTTTCGCGGACCTCGCGCACGGCGGCGCGTCGCAGGGCGCGAGCACGATCACGATGCAGGTCGCGCGCAACTTCTTCCTGTCGAGCGAAAAGACCTACACGCGCAAGGTTTATGAAATGCTGCTCGCGTACAAGATCGAGCGCGCGTTGACGAAGGACCAGATTCTCGAGCTGTACATGAACCAGATTTATCTGGGTGAGCGCGCGTATGGTTTTGCCGCGGCGGCCCGCGTGTACTTCGGCAAGGATCTGAAAGACATCACGCTCGCGCAGGCCGCGATGCTCGCGGGTCTGCCGAAAGCGCCGTCCGCGTATAACCCCGTGGTGAACCCCAAGCGCGCGAAGATCCGTCAGGAATACATTCTGAGGCGCATGTTCGAGCTTCGCTATATCAGCCAGGAGCAGTACGACCAGGCGGTGAAGGAAGAGATTCACACGCGCAATCCGGGCAACGAATACAGCGTGCACGCCGAGTACATCGCCGAAATGGTTCGGCAGATGATGTATGCGCAGTACAAGGACGAAACCTATACGCGCGGCCTGAACGTGACGACCACGATCGATTCCGCCGACCAGGACGCCGCGTATCGCGCGGTGCGCAAGGGCGTGATGGATTACGAGCGGCGCCACGGTTATCGCGGGCCGGAAGGTTTCGTGCAATTGCCGGCTGCGGGCGACGACCGCGATCAGACTATCGACGACGCGCTCACCGATCATCCGGATAACGGCGAACTCGTCGCCGCCGTCGTGACGGACGCGAGTCCGAAGCAGGTGAAGGCGCAACTCGTCGACGGCACGCAAGTCACGATGAGCGGCGAGGGCTTGCGTTTTGTGGCGAATGCGCTGAGCGCGCGCGCCGCGTCGGCGACGAAGATCAAGCCCGGCTCGATCGTGCGCGTGATGAGCGACGACAAGGGCAACTGGCAGATCACGCAGCTTCCGCAAGTGGAAGGCGCGCTTGTGTCGCTGACGCCGCAGGACGGCGCGATTCGCGCGCTCGTCGGCGGCTTCGATTTCAACAAGAACAAGTTCAACCACGTGACGCAGGCATGGCGTCAGCCGGGTTCGAGCTTCAAGCCGTTCATCTATTCGGCCGCACTCGACAAGGGCCTCGGACCGGCGACGATCATCAACGACGCGCCGCTGTACTTCCCGTCGAGCACGCCAGGCGGCGACGCATGGGAGCCGAAGGACGACGATCAGCCGGATGGTCCGATGCCGCTGCGTCTCGCGTTGCAGAAGTCGAAGAACCTGGTGTCGATCCGCATCCTGTCGTATATCGGCACGAAGTACGCGCAAGACTTCGTCACGCAGCGTTTCGGTTTCGATGCCGACAAGACCCCGCCGTATCTGCCGATGGCGCTCGGCGCGGGGCTCGTCACGCCGTTGCAATCGGCGGGCGCGTATTCGGTGTTCGCCAACGGCGGCTATCGGATCAACCCGTATCTGATCAGCGAAGTCACGGACGCGCGCGGCGAGCCGCTTTCGAAAGCCCAGCCGCTCACGGCCGGCCGCGACGCGCCGCGCACACTCGAGCCGCGCAACGCGTACATCATGAACAGCCTGTTGCATTCGGTCGCGACGGCGGGCACGGGCGCGGGCACCAACGCGCTGCATCGTTCGGACTTGCAGGGCAAGACGGGTACGACCAACGACGCAAAGGACGGCTGGTTCGCCGGTTATCAGCAATCGCTCGTCGCCGTTGCGTGGATGGGTTACGACCAGCCGAAGACGCTCGGCAGCCGCGAGTTCGGCGCGCAACTCGCGTTGCCGATCTGGGTCGAGTACATGCAGCGCGCGTTGCGCGGCGTGCCGCAAAGCGAGCCGGCGCAACCGGACGGCGTGACTTCAGTCGACGGCGAGCTGTTCTATTCGGATATGACGCCGGGGAATGGTTTCGTGGCGAGTATCGGGCTCGATTCCGCGAATCCGACGGCCGGTGTGAGCGATGCGGTCGGCGGCGTGGGCCCTGCGGGTATGACGCCGCCGGCGGTGCCGCCGCCGAGCGTGTCGTCGAACGAGAAGAAGCAGATCATGGATCTGTTTGAGTCGAATAAGCCTTGAAGATGGGAAGCGCGTGCGAGCGGTGCTCGCACGCGCTGTGTTCTGTGCAGACCGCAAGGCAATGCGGACTTATGCGCGGGTCTGCCGTGTCGCTGAGACTAAGCGGAGGGCCGCGGCGTGCAATGCCGCCGAACATGGCCCGGTGCAGGTTCTCTTTCAGTAGCCTGCCTCTCGGCGTATCTCTTTCAGTTGTGCGTAACTGATTATCTGAAAATGCTGATCGTCGTTAAATTGGGCGATGAGCTTTGAGTCGTCGGGTGGCGTTTCTCCAAACATCTGGTAGTGAAATGCAAGCGTGGTCACATAGTTGACAGTTGGCACGATTGAGTGGGCTCGCGTGTAGCCACCGGTCTTCACGGCACGCCAGAAAACCCTGTCGCCGACGATGCTCTCAGACGAGTCCTTGAAGAGCCAGACTGCGCATGCGGGAAACGCAGCTCGCGTCAGGAAATAGCAATTCGTGTCGTTGAAATCGATCCCGTTGGATTCCTTGCAGATGCCAAGCACGCGGCCGTCTGCCGCAATTATTGTGCGAGTAGCCGTGACCACCTGCGCACCCGTCATCTGTACTATTGAGCGCATCGTTTCGATGTGGTTTGGCTCGTACCAGTTGTCGGCATCGAGAAAGCAGATCGCATCGAAACCATTGGCAGCCGCGCACGCGGCACCTACTCCACGAGGAGTGTCTCCATAGTCACCGTGATTCGGAATCTTGATGTGGACGACGTTTTCCCAGCTATCGACATCGGCAGCAGGGAACCCATCGGCGACCATGAAGTGAGTGACGTCCCCTTGCTGTCCAAGGACGCTCTCGTGGCACCTTCGTAGAACGTCAAGCGGCTCTTTATAGTACGGGCTAATAACGGCGACTCGCATGAAGAATTCCCGAGGTATCCATGGAGCGGCGAATTATATATATCGGTAGGTCGCAGAAGGCTATCTCGATTAATGGTCGCGCGAGGTCTACGTCTTTAAGGCAATCCCCGCCGCTTATGCTTCATTCCGCACCGCTGCCGATAACCCCAGCCCGCTCAACGAGTTAGCCTGCTTATCAGAAAGTTTTCAACAGGCTCATGAACATCAACTGGGGATAACTCCGGCCGACTAATTCGTACCACCAGGTTTCGCCTCTACTCCCCGCGAAACCTCGCCCAAACTCGCCTGCCCACCGTCACCCCCCACAGGCGGATTCCCCATCGCCTGAAACAGCGCCGCCGTATCCGCGAGCCGTGCGCTCGTGTAGCGAATCTCATCGAGCTGCGCATTACGAAACTGCTGCTCGCTGGTCCGCGTCGACGACACCGGCACGGCGCCGAGCCGATAGCGCCCCGACGTTTCATCGAAAACACCCTGCGCCGAACGCGCCGCCGTACTCGCGGCATCCAGCGCCTGCGCGTCATGCTCGAGCGCGGCGAGCGTATCGGCGACGTTCTGGAACGCGGCGAGCACCGTTTGCTTGTATTGCGACACCGTGGCCTCGTAGGTGTTCATGGCCGCGCGGCGCTGCGCCATCAGCGCGCCGCCGTGAAAGAGCGGCTGCGACAGTGACGCGCCGATGCTCCAGATCGCGCCCGCGCCCGAAAGCGCGACCGGCCAACTGAAGCCGCCCTTGTCCCATCGACGCGCTCAGCGACAGGCTCGGATACATCTGCGCGGTCGCCACGCCCACATCGGCGGCGGCGGCTTTCAACGCGGCGTCGGCGGCCTGAATGTCGGGCCGCGCACGCAAGAGTTCGCTCGGCACCACGACCGGCACCTGCTCGGGCAGATGCAAGCTCGCGAGTTGGAGATCGTCCGGTGCGGCGTCCGGCGTGCGGCCCAGCAGCACGGCGAGCGCGTGACGCGTCGTTTGCCATTGCTGCCTGAGCCCCGGCAGACTCGCCGACAAACTCGCCGCACTTTGTTGCGCGCTCAACTGATCGGCATGCGAGACGGCGCCAAGCGCATAGCGCCGCGCGGTGTCGTGAGCCTGATCGTTCGCGAGCGTGACGAGCCGCTCGGTTGTGTCGATTTGCGCGCGCAATGCCGCGCTCGTGATCGCGGCGCTCACGATGTTCGCAGCGAGCGCGCGCCGCGCGGCGTCGAGTTGATAGGCCTGCACGTTCACGCGCGCGGCGAGCGCGGCATCGGCGAGACGCGCGGCGCCGAACAGGTCGATCGTATAGTGCGCCTGCAATTGGCCGACGAAGATGTTGTACAGAAACGTGTTCGGGCCGATCTCCGGAATCGCCAGCGCGCGATTGCGGGTTGCCTGACCGCCCGCGTCGATGGTGGGCAGCATCGAACTGCCGATCTGCGCGCGCAGTTGCTCGCGCGCGGCGGCAAGCGTCTGTTCGGTGGCGGCGAGCGTCGGGCTATTGCGCAAGCCTTCGTCGACGAGCGCGTTCAACGCATCCGACCGATACAGCGTCCACCACTCGGGCACCGGTTTGCCGCCGACCATGAACTGCTGCGCGACGCCTTGCGCGGCGACGGTTTGCGCCGGTTGCGCCTCGCTGCCGTAGTGGAGCGGCTGCGGCATCGCCGGCGGCTCGCCGTTCGGTCCGAACGAACAGCCGGCAAGCGAAGCGGCGAGCGCGAAGGTGAAGCCCGCAAGCGCCGTGCTGCGCGAGACGCGTGCCGGCGAGAAAACCGCCAACCTGCGCAAGAGGCGGGAATGTGCGAACTGGTTCATGTTCAATTTCCCGTGTGCGCCGCGCCGGATTCGGGCGGCGTTTGCGGCTCGCGCTCGTCGTTGCGTACGCGGAACGACAGCGCGTAGAGAGCCGGCAGATAGAACAAGGTGAGGACGGTCGCGCTCGTGATGCCGCCCATCAGCGCGGTGGCCATCGGCCCGAAAAAGTTCGAGCGCAACAGCGGAATCAGCGCGAGCACGGCGGCGGCAGCGGTCAGCGTGATCGGCCGGAAGCGCCGCACGGTCGCGCCGACAATCGCGTCGAAGCGCTTTTGCCCCGAGGCGATGTCCTGCTCGATCTGGTCGACCAGAATCACCGAATTGCGCATGATGATGCCGAACATCGCAATCACGCCGAGCATCGCGACAAAGCCGAACGGCTTGCCGAACAGCAGCAGGGTGAAGACCACGCCGATCAATCCGAGCGGCGCCGTCAGCACCACCATCAGCACGCGCGCGAAGCTCTGCAACTGGATCATCAGCAATGTGAGCACGACGACGATCATGATCGGCATTTGCGCATTGATCGACGCCTGGCCTTTGCCGCTTTCTTCGACGGAACCGCCTATCTCGATCCGGTAGCCGACAGGCAAGCTCGCGCGAATCGGCGCGAGCGCCTTGTCGACGGCATGCGTCACGTCGATGCCTTGCGCGCCCGGCGCGACGTCGGACTGCACGGTGATGGTCGGCTGACGGTCGCGTTCCCAGATCACGCCGTACTCAAGATCGTTGCGCAGATGCCCGAGCGTGCCGAGCGGCACCGCGCCGTTCGGCGTGGGCATGGCGAGCGTGACGAGCTTCGCCGGGTCCACGCGCTCGGCTTTCGGCGCGCGCAGATCGACGCTGATCAGCTTGTCGCGCTCGCGATACTGCGTGACGGTATAGCCGGACAGCGTCATCGCGAGGAAGCTCGAAATGTCGTCTGAACTCACGCCCAGTTCGCGCGCTTTTGTCTGGTCGACTTCGAAGCGCACCGAGCGTTCGGCCGGCTCGTCCCAATCGAACTGCACGTTGCGCGTATCGCGGTCGGCGCGCAGCGTCGCGGCGACTCGCTCGGCGATCGAGCGCACCGTCGCGATGTCGTCGCCGCTCACGCGAAACTGCACGGGATAGCCGACCGGCGGCCCGTTTTCGAGGCGCGACAGGCGCGTGCGAATCGCGGGAAAGTTATTGCGCAGTTCGGGCTCGAGCCATTGCGCGAGCTTCTCGCGCTCTTCCACGGACTTTGCGGTGATCACGAACTGCGCGAAATTCGGCTGCGTCAGTTGCTGGTCCAGCGGCAGATAAAAACGCGGCGCACCGGTGCCGACGAAGTCCACCGAGTGATCGATTTCAGGGCGTCCCACAAGTACCTTTTCGAGCCGTTTCGCTTCGCGCAAGGTCGCGTCGAACGATGCGCCTTCGGGCAGCCGCACGTCCACCAGCAGTTCGGGCCGGTCCGAACTCGGGAAGAACTGCTGCGGCACCAGCGCGAAGCTGGCCATCGCCACGACGAACAGCACGATGGTGATGGCGAGCACGATGAAGCGCCGCTCGATACACCAGCCGATCCAGCCGCGCAGACGCTTATAGAAGCCCGTGTCGTAGATGTCGTGTTCGTGATCAGGAGCGTGGTGCGCCTCGCGCTTGCGCTCGGGCAGCAGGTGAAAACCGAGCAGCGGAATCAGCACGACCGCCGCGAGCCACGACGCGATCAACGCGATCGCCGAGACTTCGAAAATGGAGCGCGTGTATTCGCCGGTGCTCGACTTGGCCAAGGCAATCGGCAGAAAGCCCGCGACGGTGACGAGCGTGCCGGTCAGCATCGGAAATGCCGTGCTGGTGTAGGCGAACGCCGCGGCGCGCGTGCGGTTCCAGCCCTGCTCGAGCTTCACGGCCATCATTTCGACGGCGATGATCGCGTCGTCGACCAGCAGGCCGAGCGCAAGCACGAGCGTGCCGAGCGATACCTTGTGC
The DNA here is from genome assembly GCF_040543975.1 of Paraburkholderia sp. OAS925. NCBI lineage: Bacteria > Pseudomonadati > Pseudomonadota > Betaproteobacteria > Burkholderiales > Burkholderiaceae > Paraburkholderia > Paraburkholderia sp. OAS925. The sequence goes on along the minus strand of NZ_JBEUNO010000001.1, from coordinate 2,640,989 downwards.
AGTCCGATGTCGAACATGTACATGCACAGCGCGGTGACGGCGAGCACGACCGGAATGGAGATGACCACCACCATGCCGGTGCGCACGCCGAGCGACACCAGGCTCACCACCAGCACGATCGCGATGGCTTCGGCCACGGCTTCCAGGAAGTCGTCGACGGAATGAGCGACGGCGTGCGGCATGCTCGACACTTCGGTCAATTGCAAACCGGCGGGCAGCGCCTTGCGCAGGCCGACCATTTGCGCGTCGAGCGCCTTGCCGAGACGGATCACGTCGCCGCCCGGCTGCATCGTCACGCCGATGCCGAGCACCGCCTTGCCGCCCGCGCGCATCTGCGTGACGACCGGATCGTCGTAACCGCGCTTGATCGTCGCGATGTCGCCGAGACGGAACGAGCGGCCGTTGATGCGGATCAGCGTGTCGGCAAGCGCGTTCACGTCCTTGAACTGGCCGGTGGGACGCACGAACACGCGGTCGTCGGTCGTGGTCAGCGTGCCCGCCTGCGACACCGCGTTCTGCGAGTTGATCGCCTGCCCGAGTTGTTGCGGCGAAATGCCGAGCCGCGTGAGCTGCGTGTTCGTGATCTCGACGTAGATGTGCTGATCGGGATCGCCGAAGTAATCCACCTTGGCGACGCCGGGCACGCGCAGCAGCACAGTGCGCAACTGGTCCGCGTAATCGTGCAGTTGCGCGGGCGAGAAGCCGTCGCCTTCGAGCGTGAAGATGTTGGTGTAGACGTCGCCGAATTCGTCGTTGAAGAACGGACCCTGAACGCCTTGCGGCAAGGTCGCGGCGATGTCGCCGACTTTCTTGCGCACCTGATACCAGGTTTCGGGCACGTCCTTCACGGGCGCGGAGTCTTTCATCGTGAAGAACATCAGCGACTCGCCGGGGCGCGAGTAGCTGCGCACGAAGTCGATGGCGGGCGTTTCCTGCAGCTTGCGGCCGATGCGGTCCGTCACCTGTTCCTGGACCTGGCGCGCGGTCGCGCCGGGCCAGAAGGTGCGGATCACCATCACGCGAAACGTGAACGGCGGGTCTTCGGATTGCGCGAGGCGCGTGTAGGCGAGGGCGCCGAACGCGGTGGCCAGTGCGATCAGGAAGACGACCAGCGCCTGATGGCGCAGCGCCCACGCGGACAGATTGAAGCGTCCTTCTTCGTGCGTCGCGCTCATGAAGCGAAGTCCTCGGGATGCAGTGGCGCAATCGCGCGGACTTTCTCACCGGCGCTGACCGTATGCACGCCTTGCAGCACGACGTGTTCGCCGTTCTTCAGGCCCTGGCTCACGACGATCGTGCGCTCGTTATAGCGCGCGACCGTGACGCGGCGCAGCTCCAGCGCGCTGTCCGCCGCTCGCACGACCCACACGGCCGGCTGCGTGCCGTCGTGAAAGAGCGCGGTGGACGGCAGCACGAAAAAGCCGTGCTCGCCTTCGGCGTTGCTCGCCGCCGAAGACGAACGCGCCGACAGCGCGATGTCCGCGGTCATGCCGAGGCGCACGTCGGGCCCAGGATTCTCGAGCGTGAGTTTCGCGCGATAGGTGCGGCTCTGTGGATCGGCGGCGGGCGACAGTTCGCGCACGCGCGCCGTGAACTTGCGGCCAGGCAGTGCGCCGAGCGTGACGTTCGCCGTTTGCCCGACGGAGAGGCCGGCGAGCGCGCTTTCCGGCACGTCGCAGACCACGTCGAGTTCGCCGCTCCACGCGAGGTTGTAGACGGCCTGGCCCGCCGACACGTTCTGACCTGTGTCAGCCTGCTCGGCGGTGATCACGCCGGCGTGATCGGCGGCGAGCGTCGTGTATTGCAACTGATCTTTCGACAACGCCGCCTGCTGCGCCGCCTGATCGCGCTGCGCAGCGGCCGACGCATATGCGTTGGTGGTCTGCTCAAGTTGCGCGGGGGCGATCAGATTTTCCTTGGCTTGCGCCCGGTCGCGGTCGAGCTGCTGCTTCGCGTATTGATAGCTGTGCTCGGCGGCGGCGAGCTGCGCCTGCGCGCTCGCAGCGTTCTTTTGCGCATCCGCGGGATCGAGGCGGGCGACGATCTGGCCGCTCTTCACCACGTCGCCAAGACGCACGCGCCGCTCGACGATTTTTCCGCCGACGCGAAACGACAGCGGCGTCGAATAACGCGCCTGCACCTCGCCGGGCAGCGACGCGACGGGCGCGGCGTTGCCGTCCGCATGAACGGCGACGGCCACGACGGGCCGCGGCTCGGGCGCCGCGGCTTCCTTTTTCGAACACGCGCTCAACGCGACGACGCCCGCAAGCGCGAGCGCAACGGCGAGGCGGCGCGCACGCCGTTGCCCCGCGAGGCGAGGAGACTGCTGGCGCATCGCTTCAGATGCGCGGAAACCGGGACGCTTCACAATGACCCCAACCGGAAACAGCGAAGAACATGGCAGGCCGCAGCGGCATACCAGCGAAGAGCGCACGCCCGGTCATGCAATTGGCATACGCATCTGATTTTCAATGATGCCTCGCATTCTAATACACACCTGTATCTGAATGTCGATGTGAATTAGAATTCTTTTCGGTGCTAGACTTGCGCCCATGAAACGGCAAAGACTCACACGCGAGCAAAGCAAAGACCAGACGCGGCAGCGTCTGCTCGACGCTGCGCAGGCAACTTTTATGAAGAAGGGCTTTGTCGCGGCGAGTGTCGAGGACATCGCCGCGGCGGCGGGCTACACGCGCGGCGCGTTCTATTCGAACTTCCGCAGCAAGAACGAACTGTTCCTGGAACTGCTGCGGCGCGACCACGAGGCCATGCAGGCGGGCTTGCGCGCGATTTTCGAAGAGGCGGTCACGCGCGAGCAAATGGAAGAGCGCGTGATGCGCTACTACAGCAACCTGCATCGCGAGAACAAATGTTTTTTGCTGTGGGTCGAGGCGAAGCTGCTGGCGGTGCGCGACGGCCGCTTCCGGCTGCGGTTCAACGCGTTCATGCACGAGAAGCTCGAGCAGCTCGCCGCGTATGTGAGCGAGTTCTCGGAGCGGGTCGGCACACCGCTGCCGCTGCCGGCCGCGACGCTGGCGCTGGGCTTGATGGGTTTGTGCGACGGCGTGCAGTTCTTCTACACGGTCGATCCGCAGAATGTGCCGAGTGAAACGGCAGAAGCGGTGCTGGCTGGATTTTTCGCGCGCGTGGTGTACGGGCGCAGCGCCTGAGGGCGCGAGGTGCTTAAAGCGCGCGAGGGCGCGTGAAGCGCGAGCATGCGTGGGGCTGAAGATGCCCCACGCCTTTGCGCATAAGTCCCGCTGCGGGAATCAGTTTGTCGTGAACTGCGTGCAGGTATCGACGACGGGGCTCGCGCACACGAACGAATATTCGCCGCTGTAGCGCAGGACTTCTTTACCCGCATGAAGAACGACCTTGATGTCCGGGCAGCGCTCGTAAGCGATAAACGCCGAGCAGGCTGCGGCGGACCAGCAGACCAGAGAAAACGCGATTTTTTCGAGAAGCTGGAAACGGTGTGGCATGGCTAGAGGCTGACGAAATAGCTAGCGGTGAAATTGTTCAGGCGCCATCTTACCAGCATCTAAGGGTTTATACCTAGTCTGACTCCGCAATCACGGGTGAAACGTCGCGCGCACGCATCGGCCAAGCTGGCGGGATTGTCATGTAGAGGTCAGGGTTGGGACAGGTCAGGTCGATACAATCGATTCGTTGGGCAAATCCGCGCGAGCTTTGCCGCGCGGGGTGATGGAGGCGGCAGCGCGCGCCCGGCCCGGCATCTCGACGCAGGAGTCGCCCCATGAATCAATTGCAGTCCATGCGCGTGTTCGTCAAAGTGGCGGACCTCGGCAGTTTCGTCCGCGCGGCAAACGCGCTGGATCTTTCCACCGCTGTCGTCACGCGCCATGTGGCCGATCTGGAAGCGCGCCTCGGCGCCCGTTTGCTCAATCGCACCACGCGCCGTCTGTCGCTGACGGAGTCGGGCGCGACCTATCTGGAGCGCGTGCGTCATCTGCTCGACGATCTCGAAGGCGTCGAGCAGATGCTGGCCGCGCGCCATCACGAGCCGGTCGGCACCCTACGGATCGTCGCGCCGGTGGTGTTCGGGCTGCAAAGCCTCGCGCCGGCCGTGCAGTCGTACGCGGCGCGCTATCCGGACGTCGTGCCCGATGTGACGCTCGCCGACCGCCAGGCGGATCTCGTCGAAGAAGGTTTCGACGTGGGCATCATGGTCGGGCGTCCGGCGCGCAGTGCGAGCATCGTCACGCGGCGACTCACCACCTGTCAGCTAACCGTTTGTGCGACGCCGGCCTATCTCGCGCAGCACGGCACGCCGACGCGCCCCGACGATCTGTTGCGTCATCCGTGTCTGAGCCGGGCGCCCGAGCAGGGCGGCGAGGAGCGTGTGTTCAGCGGACCGGAAGGGCTCGTGCGCGTGAGGACCACCAACGCGATTGCCGCGAACAATAGCGAAATGCTGCGGCAGTTCGCGCTGCTCGGCATGGGCGTCGCGATTCTGCCCGAGCTATCTGATTGGCCGCGACCTGGCGTCGGGCCGGCTTGTCGAACTGCTCGGCGATTACCGCCTGCCCGAGATCGAGATCACGATTGTCTATCCGAGCCGCCTTCACTTGCCGGCGAAGGTGCGGACTTTCGTCGATCACCTCGTCGAGCATTTCGAGTCGGACTTCACGGCGCCGGCGCGCGATTCGCGACATGCGAAGCGTGCAGGTGCGCTCGCGGGTTGCGGAGTCCGGCATGTGCGGCCACGAGCGGGCGCCGCCGCCGGTCTCGCAACGGCGCCGGGCTAGATCCAGAGATCGTTGACGGCCGTGCGTTCGTTGGTTGCTTCGCCAGTGTTCTTGACGCCGCGCGGCTCGATCAGCAGCAGCTTCACTTCGCGCTCCGCGAACGGCTTGTGTTCGGTGCCTTTCGGCACGACGAACATTTCTCCCGCCGACAGCGTCACGAAACCGTCGCGCATGTCGATGCGCAACTGGCCGTCCAGCACGATGAAAGTCTCGTCGGTGTCGGCATGCTCGTGCCACACGAAATCGCCTTCGATGCGCACGACCTTGAACTGATAGTCGTTCATTTCGGCAACGACGCGCGCTTGCCATTGGTCCTGGAACAGCGCGAGTTTTTCAGCGAAATTGATCGCGCGGTAGGTTTGTTGTTCTGGCTGGACGTCGGACATGTGGTGCTCCTTCCAAAGAGGGTTGCTGTCTCGGGAAAGAGCATAGCGCGCGCGGACGAGGCGCGTCTGGAACGTTTGTGCGCGGGAGCGGGGCGCGAGCGGCGGCGCTTAGGTCGCGCTTAGGTCGCCTTTAGGTCGGGCTTTTGACCGCGCTCACCTGCGCCCGCACTCACCTGCGGACAAACTCACACACTGAGTCCCGGCCCGAAATTGCCGCCGATCAGCCGCGTGACCGAATCGACGTCCGCGTAGTCCTGCTCAGGCAGGCCGTCGAGCATCGACAGGACTTCGTTGCTCGCACCTGCCTCGCGCGCCGCGTCGACGAGTGCGTCCTTGTTGGCGGGGAAATGGATTTCGCTGAGTACGTCGGAGATCTGCAAGTCGATGGATTCCCCGGGGATGGACGATGCCGTCATGCAAGCGCTCCTGCAGATAAAGTTGGAATGAATCGCGGCGCCGCCCGAGCCGCACAAGCCGCCGGCGCCGCTCAAGCCGCACGCGGACCGCCGCGAGCCGGAACTCCGTATTGCCGGCCGGTTCGCCGCACTCGACCCCTCGGTCGAAGCGGACCGAGCAAAGCCACGCAACGGGCGCTGCTGTCAGGTCTGCAAGCGCTCATTGCGCGCCGCAAACCCACGCTCCGGATGTCGCGACTTCGGCAGGACGATATGCTGCCATTGCTGCGGACGATTGTCGTCCGTGACGGCCACGTCAGGCGCTGCGGGGGCGACTGGCGCGGCGTTCGCGCGTTCGGCGAGGGTGCTCGCCGGCGTGCCGTCCTGCGCGGTGTGAACCGGCGCGGCAAAGCACGAAGCGGACAGCGTCACCATGGTCAACAGTGTCGAGGTTTTCATGCCCGACCTCCTAAGCTCATGCGGCGCTAAGCATTCAGCAAGGGCTGTGCCGTCCCCGCGTCGAAAGGAAAGCGCAAGCCGCGCGAGGCCGGGCTGCAAAGGCCGCGCGCTTTGGTCGGGCGGGGCGCGTAATGCTTGCCCAGCGGCCTGCAAAGCAAGCTTGCCGCGCGCCTCGTGACCACCCATTGTAAATCGCCGATGATGGCGCGGGAATGGCAGTCAAAAGGCAGTGGTGTTCAGCAGTTTGCAGGCGCGGCGGCGCGGCACGGCTGATCGCGCGAGCGGCTGTTCGCGCGTCGCGAAGCTCGCGTCGCTCCATCCTTGCACGCCGCCGCTACCTCAGCACATCGAAGCGCGTCCACGGCCACGACGGCCGGTCGCGCATATAGCCGTTCAGCCAGTTCCACTGCGGATGCCGCTTCATGAACGCCTGGGCGTCGAACGGCCGGCCGCACGGATGTCCCCAGCGCGCCGAGAACGCCATGTCGCGCGCCATCTCGCTGTCGACCACCTTGCCGTCGTTCGCGCCCCACGGATTGAACGGCCCGTGATCCGAGCCGCCGAAACGCGCGTCGTCCAGTTCCAGATGTCCGCAGATCGTGCGCGAACACGGGTTGTCGTTGCGATCGAGATAGACGTCGTGATGATCGGCGATCATCGCCTTCGCGAGCTCGACGTCGATCTTGCCGCGGTGCATCTCCTCGAGCTGCATGAAGCGCAGACGCCGCGCGCCGTTCTTGCGCACGTCGGTATAGTCCTCGCCTTCGCCGATGCATTCCTGGTTGCGGATCTTCAGATCGGTCGCCGTGTTGTAGCCGCTGTAGAAGCCGTCCTTCGTGCTCTCGAAGCCGGAGTAGTGCAGCCCCAGTTCATAGCGCGCGATCTCGCCGGTCTTGATGTCGCCGAGCAGCCAGCTATTCGCGTAGCCGCCGTTGTTCGCCACGGCAAACATTTCGCACCATTCGCCGATGCTGTTCGCGTATTGCGACGCGCGTCGAGAACGGTAGAACTCGGGCGCGCCCGCCGCGTTGTAGCCGACGAAGTTCGAGATGGTCGTCTCCGTCACCATCAGTCCCGCGGCCGTGACCCAGAAATCGGTGAGGCTCGAAATGCAGCCCGGCAGGCCCTGCATCAGAATGCGGTTGCCCTCGTCGGGCACGATGTCGAAGATGACGTTAAACGCGTCGCCCGCGGCGTAGCGGTCCCACGAGTTGTGCGCCATCACGATGCGGCCGTCGCGCGTGGCGTTGCCCGTTGCGATGAACGCGCTGCAATGATGGCCGCGCCGGCCGCGCCAGGGCTTGAGTCCGAGGCCGGGCTTTTGCTGGGCCGCGTGCGCGGGCCACCAGCTTTGCAGCAGGTCCATGTAGCCGTTCCACGCGAGCACTTCGGCGAACGGCAGTTTCGCGCCGTCCGCGATGCCCTGAATTTCGTCGGCGAATTCGGTGTCGAGCTTGTTGGCGAACTGCGAGACGGCGGCCTCGACGAAGGTGTCGAACTCTTCGCCGGTGTCCCATTTCGCAAGGTAGCGGGCGGTGCGGATTGCGTTGCGGATTTCGGCTGCGAGCAGTTGGCCGTGCTGTTCGCCGCGATCGTACGGCTCACCTTCGATATGCAGGAAAATCCAGCCCGCCTGGTCGCGGCGCGCGGCGTCAAGGGACGGTTCGCTCATCTTCCCTCCGATCGGATGGCGGGCGTCGCGCTCGCCCGGCCTGGCGTAAGCTCGCGCTGCCGATGCCGCCACAGCGTCTTTTCATTGTAGAGATTCTGCGATGCTTTGCACGGGCGCGCCGCCCGCGTGCGGAGCCGTGCTCAGCGCGTCGGATTCATGCGGAAGTACGCGTCCAGCAGCGACGTTTTATAAACCACGCCCGCAAGCCGCGGATGCGCGGCGCTTTCGACAACCGGCAGGCGCTCGCCCTGGAACGCCATGAAGTGCTGCAACGCGACGCCGAGCGGCATGTCGGGCGTGAGCACGTCGAAGTGCGGCTGAAGATAGTCGGCGGCGGTTCGCGTCGAGGTATCGCGCTTGTCGAGCAGATCGGACGTGATGTCCTTCAGCGCGACGACGCCGAGAAACGCGCCCGATTCGTTCGCCACATACAGATACTTGACCGGATATTCGAGGAACACGCGCGTCATGTCGTGCACGGTCGCATTGGGCGGCACGACGGTCTGCGCAGGGCGGATCAGCTCGCGCATCTGCGTCGCGCGCAGGCGCGTGCGTTCCTGCTCTTCCTGATTGCGGCGCAGCGTGATTTCGTACATCGACGTCTTGCCGATCGCCCGCGAGACAAAGTACGCGACGACGCACGAAAGCATGAGCGGCAACACCACCTGGTAGCTGAGCGTCATCTCGAAGATCATCAGGATCGCCATCAGCGGCGCCTGCGTCGCGCCCGCGAGGAAGGCGCCCATGCCGACCATCGCATACGCGAACGGCGCCGAGGTGCCGTGCGGCCACAACGCGTGCATGCTCTGCCCGAACAGCGAGCCGACCACCGCGCCGACGAACAGCGTCGGCGTGAACACGCCACCCACGGCGCCCGAACCGGCAGTGGCCGCGGTCGCCACCAGCTTGAACACCAGCACGACGACGAGCGCGGTCCACGTCCACGGCGAATGCAGGATGGAGTTGACGACGCTGTAGCCGTTGCCCCACACCTCGGGCGTCCATACGGACAGAATGCCGACCACGAGCCCGCCGAGCGCAAGCCGCGCGGGCAGCGGCAACGGCAGCTTGCCGAACAGCGCCTTGGAGCCGTCGAGCAGCCGCAGAAACTGCGGCGCGGCTGCGCCGCACAGCAGACCGAGCGCGACGAACAGCAACACCTCGACGCCCGCCACCGGCGGAAACACCGGCATTTCATACGGCGGCTTGTAGCCGGCGAATTCGCGCATCGTGATGTTGGCGACGACTGCCGCGACGACCACGGGCCCGAAGCTTTCCATCGCGATCGAGCCGAGCACGATCTCGGTGACGAAGAACGCACCCGCGATCGGTGCGTTATACGCCGAGGTGATGCCGGCCGCCGCGCCGCAGGCCACCAGCAGGCGCAGCCGCGGCGGATCGAAGTGCACCCAGCGCCCGATCAGCGAGGCCGCGAGCGCGGCAAGCTGCACCATCGGACCTTCACGGCCGATCGAGCCGCCGCTTGCAATCGTGAACAGCGACGAGACGCTGCGCCACAGACTCAGCTTGACCGGCACCACGCCGTCGCCGATCGCCACCGCCTCCATGTAGTCGATGTGATTGCATTTGTCGGCGTGACGACGGGCGATCAGCAGCAGCGAACCGGCGATCAGGCCGCCCGCCGCCGGCAGCCAGATGCGCACCGTCCACGGCAGGCTGCGCGCCATTTCGACAAAGCTGCCGGCCTTGCCGGCCACCAGCAGTTGCAGGATCTCGATGCCGCGGCGAAAGGCGATCGTCGCAAAGGCGCCCGCGACGCCGACCACCACCGACCAGACCAGCATCGTATGGGCGTCGGAGAGACGGAAAAGATCTTGCGCGCGGGTGCGCAGCTTCAGCAGGAATGAAAGCACGTCGGCGGTACGGAGCGGGAAGAAGCGTTGAAAAGCGCGCACGGTAACAGCAGCGCGCCCGCTGGACGAAGCGGGCGCGCTGCCGGACGTGAACGGGGAAGGGCGGCGCGGCTCAAGCCGCCGCCTTGTCGAGTTCGGGATAGTGCCTGAAGATGCACGCCTCGTTATGTTCAATGCGGCGCTCGGACTGCAGATAGGCGGCGATATTCGGCCGCTCCATCACCGCGGCATGCAAGGCGGCGAGCCGCGGATACTGCTCGCCGAAGCGCTTCAGCGCGCGCGGGAAGGCGTAAAGCAGTCCGTCGATCAACTGGAACATCGAGAGATCGACGTAGGTGAGCGAGTCGCCGACCATGAAGGTGTCGCCGGCCGGATTCTGTTTCAGCACGCGCTCGAAATACTTCATGAACTTCGGAATCCGGTTGTCGATGAAATCATGCGCGCGCGTTTTCGCGGCGTCTTTCTGGTCTTCGTAGTAGAGGCTGGCCGCAAGCGGGTGATGCGTGTCGTGGGCTTCGGTCACCACGTCGGCGATAGTCAATTGCAGGCCGTTTGCGACGTAGCGCAAGCTTTCCACGGACGGCGCGAGATTCAGGCGCGGTCCGAGATAAAAGAGGATGTTCGCGGTCTGCGCGATCACCAGGTCGCCGTCTTTCAGAAACGGCGGAGCGAACGGCGGATAGGGCTCGTCCCTGCTTTTCATGACCGCCATCATCGCGCCGGTGCCGAGACCTTCGGACGGCTCGCCGCGCGCCACTTCGACATAGTCCGCGCCGGCTTCTTCCAGCGCGAGCCTCACAAATTCGCCACGGCCTTGCAGGCCGTCCCAATAGTAGAGTTCCAGGCTCATCGATCTGTCCTCATTCGGGTTGCGGGAAGGGTGTGCGGAACGCGTCGCGCTTGCTGCTGCGGGCGCTGGCGATGCTGTTTTGCGTCGTTCGCGTCGTTTGCGTTGTTCGCGTTTCTCGCACGCCAGCCAGTATGCCGCGCGGCGCGGCCGGATGCTTTCCCAGACGCACGAAACCCCGCACGCGGCGGGGTGTGTTCGGGCGAAGTGCGGCTTAGCCGAAGAAGTGCTGGACAGCCCATGTGATACCCAGTCCGCCCGCAATCAGCCACACGTACAGGATGAAGCCCGTGGTCAGCGCACGCGGACCTGCCTCGCGGATTTGCGAAATGCGCGTTTCGATGCCGAGCGCGGTCATGGCCATGGTCAACGCGAAGGTGTCGAGCGTGTTGAGCGTGCTGGTGGCGGCTTGCGGCAGCACGTGCAGCGAGTTGATCACGACGAAGGCGAGGAAGCCGAGCGCGAACCAGGGAATCGCGAGCTTGCCCGGACGACGCTGTTGAACCGAAGCGCCTTGTTGCGAGCTGGCAGACGATGCGTCAACGTCGCGGCGCGCCGCACGGTTGACCCACAAGCCGACCACGAGCAGCACCGGCACGAGCAGCATCACGCGAGTCATCTTGACGATGGTGGCGATATGCGTCGCTTCCGGGCTTACGTTGCTCGCCGCGCCGACCACCTGCGCGACCTCGTGAATCGTGCCGCCAAAAAAGAGTCCGGCGCCCGTCGTGTCGAGATGCAGCCAGCCCGCCTTGAAGAGAACCGGGTAGAGGAACATGGAGAGCGTGCCGAACAGCACGACGCTGCCCACCGCCATCGCGCTTTTGTGCGGCTTGGATTGCAGCGTCGACTCGAAGGCGAGCACGGCCGCGGCACCGCAGATCGCGCTGCCCGCAGCGGTGAGCAGCGCGGTGTCGCGGTCGAGCTTCATGATTTTCATGCCGGCCCACGTGCCGATTACGAGCGTGCTCACGACGATCAACACCGATTCGGCGAGGCCCGGCAAACCGACCTGGGCGATTTCCTGAAGGCTCACGCGCAGGCCGAAGAACGCGACGGCGATGCGCAGCAGCTTGCGCGCGGAAAAATTGACGCCGGCCGCCCAGCTTGCCGGCATGCCGTCGCGCAGCGCGTTGCCGTAAATCGCGCCGGCGACGATACCGACGATCAGCGGGCTCAGCCCCAGCCCCGCAATCGCAGGGATCTGGGCGATGCGCGTGACGGCGGCGGCGAACAGGGCGACGAACAGAATGCCGTTGAGCTGGCCGCGGGCGGATGACGCTTCGGCGGTGGCGGCGGTGAGGCGGGCGGTGGTCATGGGTGCAGCCTTTGGACTGACTGAGTCGATGGGTCTAATCCTAAGTTAGATATATGAATATGAAAAATCGTGATTTAGAATGGAAACTATCCGCGCTGCCGATAGTTCGTTGCGATGACCCCTGATCAGCTTATAACGTTTGCCGCCGTCGCCGAGCATCTGAACATCAGCCGCGCCGCGCTGGCTCTGCATTTGTCGCAGCCGGCGGTGTCGGGGCAACTGCGCCAGCTTCAGGATGAATTCGGCGAGCCGCTTTATCAGCGCGACGGGCGCGGCGTGCGTCTGACGCCCGCGGGCGAGCAACTCGCGCAGTACGCCGCGCGGCTGCGCGACACCTGGCGCCAGGCGCATGCGTACCGCGACGCGCTGCGCGGCCTCGAACACGGCACGCTGCGGATCGGCGCGACCACCACGCCCGCCAGTTATCTGCTGCCTTACCTGATCGCGGATTTTCATCGGCAGTATCCGGACGTGACGCTGCATACCGCCGACGGCAATACGACCGACATCGTCGGCGCGCTCGGCTCGGTCGACATCGCACTGATCGAGGGGCCGGTCGGCACCGACCTGCCGCCGGATACGGCCGTGCACGCGTGGCGCGAGGACGAGATCGTGGCGATCATGCCGCGCACGCATCGGCTCGCGGAGGGGATGGGAGCAGACGCGGCAAATGCGGCAAATGCCGGGCTTGACCTTGCCGCGCTCGGCGCGGAGCCGCTGATCGTGCGCGAGGCGGGCTCGGGCGTGCGGCAAGTCGTCGAGCGTGCGTTTGCCCGCGCGGGCGTGCCGATGCGCGTGGCGCTGGAAATTGCCGGCGTCGAAGGCGTCAAGGAAGCGGTGCGGGCGGGCATGGGCATCGGCTTCGTCTCGGCAATGTCGATGCGGCACGAAAACGGCGCGCTGCGCGTGTTCTCGCTGAGCCCCGAGCCGCTGACGCGGCGGCTGTCGATTGTCGTGCCGCACGCGAGCGCGCCGTCGCGTGCGGTCAAGCGGTTTTTGGCGTTGTGTCTGGAGGATGGGGCGTAGACACCGAGCGCTGCGGCGCGCCGTGCCAACACAGCCCACAGCCCCGCCTGGGGATTTCCACTATGGTCTCCGACACGAACCCAAGCGCACTATTCGCCTATCGCAAGCGCTTCGGCGCTTTTTTGAAATCCGCCTTTGGAACCGGTTCCATAGATGGAAGCGGGACGAAACACACGGTAGTGACGACATGACGGATGCAGTGGAAGTAGCGATTGTTGCCAGCGCTTTCGGCGCCGACGCGGTGCGCACGGCGGGTCATCGCAAGTGGGCGGAGGCGAGCCGGCGCGCCCGGGCGACCGGTTTCGAAGTGCGTCGCGAGCTGTTCGGCGACGAAGCCGACGCGGAGCCGGCGTGCCTCGCGGTACTGGGCAAGCAGATTGCGGAGCTGGGCCTGTGGTCGGTGTACTCGACACCGGCGTCGCTGTACGCCGGAGACGGTCAGCTCGACGCGGCCGCGCTGCGGCGCGCAGTGGATGAAGCGACGGCCCTCGGCGCGCGCTTCGTCAAACTGCAACTCGGCGGCTTCGCGGACCGCGCGCACGGCGACGCGATCGCCGCGCAATTGCACGGCGCGAACGTTCGGCTCGTCGTCGAAAACGGGCAACTGACGCAGGGTGGTTCGCTGCATCAGTTCGTCGGCCTGTTCGACGGACTGCAGCGCGAAGGTCACGCGGATCTGCTCGGCATGACGTTCGACGTCGGCAACTGGGCGTGGTGCGGCGTGCCCGCGCTCGACGCCGCTGTGGCGCTCGCGCCTTACGTCGAGTACGTGCATTGCAAGATCGCGGCGGGCGAGGGCGCGCGGCGTTTTGCGGCCGCGCCGGCTGCCGACGATGCGCGCTTCGCCGCCGTGCTGGACCGGCTGCCGCGCCGCGTGCCGCGCGGGATCGAGTTTCCGCTCGATCCCGCCTGCATCGACGACGACGCCACGCGGCGCGTCGCCTGGTTGGCCGCAGCGTAGGCGGTGGCGAGGACTGAGGCCCGAGAGTCAGCAGCCTAGAGTCAGCGGCCGAGAGCGAGCAGCCAAGAGCCGAAAGCGAAAAGCCGACAGCCGAAAGCCGAGAGCCAGAACCTGAGAGAACGAGCAGCAAACAAGACATAACAACAGAAGCAACAGCAGCAACAGCACCAAGGCACCAAGGCACCAAGGCACCAAGGCACCAAGGCACCAAGGCACCAAGGCACCAACCGCAGCAACCGCACCACCGCACCACAAGCCCGACGCACAAGCAGGAGCAACGCATGACCAACCCGCCCGCAGCACTGGACATCATCACCTACGGCGAAGCCATGGCCATGTTCGTGGCCGCCGAAACCGGCCCGCTCGCGCGCGTCGGCCAGTTCACGAAACGCATCGCGGGCGCCGACCTGAACGTGGCGATCGGCCTTGCGCGGCTCGGCTTCAAGGTCGGCTGGATGAGCCGCGTCGGCAACGATTCATTCGGCCAGTACGTGCGCGACACGTTGACGAGAGAAGGCATCGACCAGCGTTGCGTCACCACGGACGAGCGCTATCCGACCGGCTTCCAGCTCAAGTCGAAGAACGACGACGGCAGCGATCCCGCCGTCGAATATTTCCGCCGCGGCTCGGCGGCGAGTCACCTGTCGGTCGCGGATTACGTGGCGGACTACGTGTTGCCCGCGCGTCATCTGCATCTGACCGGCGTCGCGCCGGCAATCTCGGAGAGCTCGCGCGAACTCGCGTTTCATCTGGCACGTGAGATGCGCGCAGCGCGGAAAGACCATTTCGTTCGATCCCAACCTGCGCCCGACGCTGTGGCCGTCGCGCGCCGCGATGGTCGAAGGCTTGAACTCGTTGGCCGCGCTCGCTGACTGGGTGCTGCCCGGCATCGGCGAGGGCGAGATTCTGACCGGCTACACGCAGCCCGAGGACATCGCCAGCTTTTATCTGGAGCGGGGCGCGCGCGGCGTGATCGTCAAGCTCGGCGCCGAGGGCGCGTACTTCCGCACCGCCGACGATGCCGCGATGATCGCCGGCCAGCCGGTCGCGAACGTCGTGGATACGGTCGGCGCGGGCGACGGCTTCGCCGTCGGCGTGATCAGTGCGCTGCTGGAAGGCAAGACGCTGCCCCAGGCGGTCGCGCGCGGCAACCGTATCGGCGCGCTGGCGATTCAGGTGATCGGCGATTCGGAAGGCTTGCCGAGCCGCGCCGAACTCGATGCGCTCGAACGCGATGATGCGGCGAGCGTCGCGCATGCGGCATGACGCGCAGGCGCGGCGAACGTGGCGCAGGCGCCTCGGCGGCAGAGGCGGCGCGCACTGGCGAGCGCGCGCACGCACCGGCAGCCAGCGGCACACGCATGCATCGAAACGGCAAGCACACGCATCGAAGCGCCGCGCGCAACGAAGACAGATCCAGCAAAGCACGGCGCGAGCCGCGCACCGATAACAGCAAGAGCGCTCGACAAGCGCCGCACCAGCTCCGTCCATCATTGTTTCGGGAAGCCGTAAAAGGAGACACCCCATGACTTCATCTCTCGCGATCCGCCGCTGGTGGACGATCATGCCGATCGTATTCATCACCTACAGCCTCGCTTATCTCGACCGCGCGAACTACGGTTTCGCGGCGGCCGCCGGCATCAACCAGGACCTGGGCATCAGCAAGGGATTGTCGTCGCTGATCGGCGCGCTGTTCTTCCTCGGTTATTTCTTCTTCCAGATTCCCGGCGCGATTTACGCCGAGCGCCGCAGCGTCAAGAAACTCGTGTTCTGGAGCCTGGTTCTCTGGGGCGGCTGCGCGGCGTTGACCGGCATGGTCAGCAATATTCCGTCGCTGATGGTGATCCGCTTCGTGCTCGGCGTCGTCGAGGCCGCGGTGATGCCGGCGATGCTGATCTTCATCAGCAACTGGTTCACGAAGAACGAGCGCTCGCGCGCCAACACGTTCCTGATTCTCGGCAATCCGGTGACGGTGTTGTGGATGTCGGTCGTGTCCGGTTATCTGGTGCACTCGTTCGGCTGGCGCCATATGTTCATCGCCGAGGGCGTGCCCGCGATTCTGTGGGCCGTGTGCTGGTGGTTCATCGTGCAGGACAAGCCGCAGCAGGTGTCGTGGCTCACGCAGCAGGAGAAGGACACGCTCGCCGAAACGCTGCGCGCCGAGCAGGCCGCGATCAAGCCGGTGCGCAATTACGCCGAGGCGTTCCGCTCGTCGGCGGTGATCAAGCTGTGTGCGCAGTACTTCTGCTGGAGCATCGGCGTGTATGGTTTCGTGCTGTGGCTGCCGTCCATTTTGAAGAACGGCTCGACGCTCGGCATGGTCGAAACCGGCTGGCTGTCGGCGCTGCCGTATCTCGCCGCGACCATCGCGATGCTGGCGGCGTCGTGGGCATCGGATAAACTCAACCGCCGTAAAGTGTTCGTGTGGCCGTTCCTGCTGATCGGCGCGGTCGCGTTCGCGGCATCGTATGCGCTCGGCTCCACGCATTTCTGGCTCTCGTATGCCGCGCTCGTGATTGCCGGCGCCGCGATGTACGCGCCGTACGGTCCGTTCTTCGCGATCGTGCCGGAACTGCTGCCGAAGAACGTCGCGGGCGGCGCGATGGCGCTGATCAACAGCATGGGCGCGCTCGGTTCGTTCGTCGGCTCGTATGTGGTCGGCTATCTGAACGGCGCGACGGGATCGCCCGCGGCATCGTACGCGTTCATGAGCGTCGCGCTGATCGCCGCCGTTATCCTCACGCTGATCGTGAAGCCGCAACAGCAGGCGGCAGCGCCGCGGCACAAGCTCGCTACACCGTTGCAAGGAAAATAAGCTGATGAAGAAGATCGTCGCGTGGAAGTCGTTGCCTGAAGACGTGCTTGCGTATCTGCAACAACATGTCGAAGTGGTGCAGGTCGACCCGGCCCGCCATGATGCGTTCGTCGCCGCGTTGCGCGAGGCCGACGGCGGCATCGGCGCGAGCGTGAAGATCACGCCGGCCATGCTCGAGGGCGCGACGCGATTGAAAGCGCTCTCGACGATCTCCGTCGGCTTCGATCAGTTCGACGTCGCCGATCTCACGCGGCGCGGCATCGTGCTCGCGCACACGCCGGACGTGCTGACCGAATCCACCGCGGACACGGTGTTCTCGCTGATCCTCGCGTCCGCGCGCCGGGTGGTCGAGCTTGCCGCGTGGGTGAAGGCGGGGCAATGGCAGCACAGCATCGGGCCCGCGCTATTCGGCGTCGACGTGCAGGGCAAGACGCTTGGCATCGTCGGCCTGGGACGCATTGGCGGCGCGGTCGCGCGGCGTGCGGCGCTCGGTTTCAACATGCAGGTGCTCTATACGAACCGCAGCGCGAACCCCGAGGCCGAAGCGGCTTACGGCGCGCGCCGCGTCGAGTTGGCCGAACTGCTCGCCACTGCCGATTTCGTCTGTCTGCAAGTGCCGCTCACGGAAGAAACGCGGCACATGATCGGCGCAAAAGAACTCGCGTCGATGAAGAAAAGCGCGATCCTCATCAACGCGTCGCGCGGCGCGATCGTCGACGAAAGCGCGCTGATCGACGCGCTGCGAAACGGCACGATTCACGGCGCGGGTCTCGACGTGTTCGAGAAGGAACCGTTGCCCGCCGACTCGCCGCTATTGCAGATGGCGAACGTGGTCGCGCTGCCGCACATCGGCTCGGCGACGCACGAGACGCGTCATGCGATGGCGCGCAATGCCGCCGAAAACCTCGTCGCCGCGCTCGCCGGTACGCTGACGACGAACATCGTCAATCGCGAAGTATTGCAACGGTGACGGCAGTCGCGATGAAGCGTTCGGCGGCCGGGTCGTTCGTTAAGCGACGCATCTTGCGTTGCACCTTGAGTTGCATGGGGCGTCGTATGGCATCGAGCGTGAGCACGCGATGAGCGCGACGCCCACATCTCAAGGCGCGCCGCGCCGCGCGACGATCACCGACGTCGCGCGCGAAGCCGGCACCGGCAAGACCAGCATTTCGCGCTACCTGAACGGCGAGATGAGCGTGTTGTCGCCGGAACTGCGCGCGCGCATCGAGGCGGCGATCGAGCGGCTCGACTATCAGCCGAATCAGATGGCGCGCGGCCTGAAGCGCGGCCGCAACCGGCTGATCGGCATGCTGCTCGCCGACCTCACGAATCCTTATACCGTCGAAGTGCTGCAAGGCGTCGAGGCCGCATGCCACGCGCTCGGCCTGATGCCGCTCATCTGCCACGCGGCGAACGAAGTGGAGATGGAGCGGCGCTATCTGCAACTGCTCACCACGTATCGCGTCGAAGGCGTGATCGTCAATGCGCTCGGCGTGCGCGAGGAAACGCTGCGGCCGGTGGGCGGCGGCGGGATTCCGGCGGTGCTCGTCGATCGTTCCGTCGAAGGCCTCGCCGCCGACATCGTCGGACTCGACAATCGCGCGGCGGCGGAACTGGGCACGCGGCATCTGCTGGACAGAGGCTTTCGGGAAATATGGTTCGTCGTGCAGCCGTTCGAGCAGGTCAGCTCGCGGCGGCTGCGCGAGGCGGCGTTTCGGGACGCGATGCGGGCACATGCGGATGCGGGTGCCCATGCCGATGCTGATGCAAGCGCTGCGCAAGGTCATACGCTCGTGCTCAATCTCGCCGACGTCGCGCAAACAGATCACAGCCTCGCCGAACTGGACCGCGCCATCGACACCGCGCATCAACGCGCAGGCAGAATCGGCGTTGATGCCCGCATCGCCGTGTTCGCGGCGAATGCGCCGGTCGCGCTGCGGCTCGCGCTGCATCTGAAGGCGCGTTACGGCGACGCCTGGCAGACACGCGTCGCACTGCTTTCCATCGACGACCCCGAGTGGGCCGAACTGACCGGCATCACGACGATTCGCCAGCCGACCTATGACATCGGCTATCGCGCGGTCGAGTTTCTGCATGAGCGGATCGAGGGCGTGCAGACCACGGCGCGCGATTGTCTGCTGCCGGGGGAGTTGATCGTGCGGGCATCGACGGCGAGCTGACAGGCTCACGCGCTGCGAGCGCACTGCGCGGCACTGCGCGACACCGCGCGACGTCATTCGCCCCCGCCACTCGCCGCACCCCCATCCTCGCGAACTTCGCCGCCCGTTTCCCGCCGATCTGCGATCATTCGGGCTGCGGCGCGCAGCGGGTGCGCGCCAGTCATCGCAAGGAAACTCATGGTCGTTGCACCGCTCACTCTGTCGAGCCTCGCGCTCGCGACGCTCGTCGTCGCCGCTTTGCCGTTTGTCATTTACCGCCGCCTGCGCCGGCCGCTTGCGCTGAAGCCGCGCCCGGCGATCGCCGGCATCGCCGTATTCGCGCTGTTCGCGATGGTCATCGAGCGCGCGCTGAACGATTATGTGCTGCATCGGAACGAGGCGACCGCGACGTTCCTGTCGCATCCGCTGGCCTTCGTCGTGTATGGCGCGCTGGCCGCGGGAATCTGCGAGGAAGTGGGGCGGTTCATCGGCATGCGCCTGCTGATTAAGCGTGCGTCTGCAAGGGCGGCTGCAACGCCCGCGTCCGCGCAACAAACCCCGCGCACCGACGACGGCACCGCGCTCGCGTACGGACTCGGTCATGGCGGCGCGGAAGCGTGGCTCGTCGGCGTAATGGTGCAGGTTCAATGGATTCTGTTCGCCGTGTTCGAAAACCGCGGCCAGCTCGACAGCTATCTGAGCAATCTGCCGACCGAATCATTGATGCGCATCCACCTGATACTCGCGAGTCTGACGCCGCAAACAGCCGGCATTTTCGCGCTCGAACGGATCGCGGCGCTCGTCTTCCAGATCGGTTTGTCGGTGCTGATGTGGCGCGGGCTGCGCGCCGGCTGGCGCGGCATCCTGCCGCTCGCAATCGCGCTGCATGCGCTCGTCGACGTGCCCGCCGCGCTGTTCCAGGCGCAGCTCGTGCCGCTTGCCGCGGTCGATGCGGTCTATGCGCTCGCAGCGGTCGTCGTCGTGGGATTGCTGTTCAAGACGTTGCGGCGTCCCGTCGCGGACGCTGTGACGGAACTGCCTCGCTAGGATGATGGCGTCGCTGCGGCCGCTGCGCCGCAGCGGCCTCGATAGCCGCTGCTTTACAATCGACGGCCATCCACCGCATGCCTATGACCTTCGGCACATCCATGGAAGCTTACCAATACGACTGCGCGAATCCCGAGTTCGAGGAATTGGCGCGCGTCATCAGCGATCTCTTTCCCGAGCAGACGCAGTTCATCCAGCGTGCCGCCGAAGACGGCACGCCCACGCTGGCGATTCACTGGGTCGCGATGCGCTTCGGCGCGACCGCGCGACGCATCGTGATGACGGTGCAGATCGCGCCGGCGGCGCTCGCGCGTTACCGCGCGCTGCCTGCACGCTTGCGCGGCCGCAGCTTCGCGGTGTTGCGCGCGTATGTCGAGGCGAGCATCGGCTCGCTCGAGGAACAGTATGCGAATGGCGAAGCGGTGCCGCGCGAAGTCACCGTGGATCTCGGCGACGAATTTGCGTAACGCGCGCGTGACGTGCTTTAGTCCGCGAGACGGTAGACCTTTGCGAAGCGCGCGGCCTGCACGACGCCGTAATCGCCGGGCGCGTACTGCATGATCCAGTCGCCGGCCACGCCGCGCAGCACGTCGCCGCCGTTCGCCGAGCGGGCCAGCGAAAACGCTTCGTGCATCTCTTTCGCGAGCACGACGGCCGGGCGGTTGCGATAGGCGCCGGGCTCGCCGTGCGTGAGCGCGGCATCGGCGGGAACATACTTCGCGTCGAAGCGTTCACGCGACACGACCCAGCGGTCGCCGGTCGAGCCGGTGATCAGCGCGTCGCCTGGCAGATAGCGGTTCGGGCCTTCGAGGCTCATCAGTTCGCCTTGCGTGGCGGCGAATTCGACGTTGACCGTTTCGTCCTTGACGACACGCCGGGCGGCGGGGTCCTGGCTCAGGTCGAGATTTTTCAGGTGGTTCATGAAGCGGGGCAGAAGGTGTGTTGACGGCGGCGCCGCGATCTCGATGTGATCGAGCGCGGACTCGCATCATGCCAGACGCATCTTACGGAGCGCTTCTTTTGCGGTGCGACGTGCGGGACGCGATGCGATCCGATTCGACGTGATGCAATCCGGCGCACATCGCGAAGCGGGCGCGGCACTCAGAACAAACGGCGTCTAGCTTCGAACCGCGCCGCTTGCATCACGCACCGCGCCTGCAATCCGTTAAGGCTTCACCGTCGCATCGCTCGCCGGAGCCGGCGCCGCTTTGCCGCTCTTGCCCTTGCCGTGATGACGACGCCCGCCCTCAGCACCGCCTTCGCGATGGAACGTCGTATCGGCGAGCTTCTTCTGTTCCGGCGAGAAGCTGTTGTAGAGCGGATCGAATGCGTCCACCAGTTTCTTCACGCCGTCCGCATGGGCCTGCGCGATGGTCGCATACTGCTTCATGTCGTCGAGCGCGGACAGGTTTGTCGCGGCGCGGCGTTCCTTGAACAGTTCGCCCATCGTCTGGCCGTTGCCGCGCATTACGTCGGCGAATGCTTTCCATTGCGGCTCCTGCTCGGGCGTGATCTTCAGTTGCGAATGCAGATAGGCGATGCGGTCTTCGACATTGCGCTCATGCCCAGCTTTCGCGGCGGGCGCGGACGCGGCCGTGCCCGAGGGCGCCGCTGCCGGCGCCGAGGCTTGTTGTGCGAATGCGCCGCTCATCGCGACTGCGGAGGCCAGCAAGACCAGTGCTTTTTTCATCGAAACTCCTGATGTCTATTCGAATTGGGACGATTGGACCAGTGCGTGCGGCGAGCGTTCCGCGTCATGACGCGGCATAACGTGACATAACGCCGGATAACTCGCCAGGCGTCATGATGCGGATCGCTCGATCCTTACGGTCGCCGCTATTAGTATCACGATATCCCTACAATGCGGCTCTTGTGCGACAAACGCTTACAACCGAAACGAACAGGAAATAGCGGGTGGATAAATTCGTCAGCATGGAGATTTTCGTGGCCGTGGTGGAGGCGGGCAGCCTCACGGCGGCAGCGGAGCGCTTCGACATTTCGTCGGCGATGGTCGGCAAACACATCCGTTCGCTCGAGACGCGGCTCGGCACGCGGCTGCTCACGCGCACCACGCGCCGTCAAAGCCTGACCGAGATCGGCCGGCAATACTACGAGCAGTGCCGGCGCATTCTCGCGGACGTGAAGGACGCCGAGTCGCTCGCCGAAGCGATGGCCGCCGCGCCGCGCGGCGTGCTGAAGGTGACGGTGCCGCTCACCTACGGCGTCGAAGTCTTCTCTTCGGCGATGACCGATTATCTGAGCGCATGGCCCGACGTCACGCTCGAACTCGACCTGTCGAACCGCATGAGGGACCTCGTCGAAGAAGGTTTCGACGCAGCGGTGCGCATCGGCCATCTGCCGGATTCGAGTTTTGTCGCGCGGCCATTGAAGCCGTATCGCATGCGCGCGTGCGCGTCGCCGGCGTACCTTGCGCGCGCGGGCATTCCGCGCACGCCGGCCGATCTCGCGCATCACGAATGTCTCGGTTTCCTGCATTGGGGCCGCGAGGGGACATGGAGGCTCGGCGGCGAAAGCGCAACGGAAAACCCGCTCCGCGCAGGACGTTTTCGCGCGAATAACGGTCAGGCGCTCAAGGTCGCCGCATTGCGCGGCTTCGGCCTCGTGCTGCAACCGGAGGCGCTGCTCGCACGCGAGATCGAGAGCGGAGAACTGGTGTCGGTGCTGGAAGAGCATCTGCCGCAAGGCGCGCCCGTGCATCTCGTCTATCCGCGCGATCGGCGCGCCACGCCCAAGCTGACCAGCTTCATCGACTTCGTGATCGAGCGCTTCGGCGTTTGAAGACGCGCCGCATGGCACTGAAGACGCGCGATAATCCGCACCACTCCGACCACTTCTTCTTCCTTCTCCGATGAGACCTCCGCGCCTCGACCAACTCGACGATCTCGACCGCAACCTCGTGGCGCTGCTTCAGGCAAACGCGCGAGAAAGCGTCGCCAATCTCGCGCGCCAGCTCGGCGTTGCGCGTACCACCGTGATCGCCAGAATCGCGCGGCTCGAGCGCAGCAACGTGATCGCGGGCTACAGCGTGCGGCTCGGCCAGGACGTGCTCGATTCGAGCATCTATGCGTATGTGGGGATCATCATCGCGCCGAAGCATGGGCCCGCTGTGCAAAAGCGCCTCGGCAAGATGCCCGAGGTGCAACTGCTATGCGCGGTGAGCGGCGAATTCGACTACGTCGCCTGGCTGCGTGCGGATTCGCCCGATCGTCTGAACGATCTGCTCGATCAGATCGGCGGACTCGAGGGCGTGGAGCGGACCACGACCTCGATCATTCTCGCGCGCAAGATCGATCGCGGCATGGTGTGAAGCGCACGTTGCCGACGTTTTTTAGATGATCTTTTATGGCGCTTTTGACGCGTTCCTGACGTTTCGTCGGCGTGGCTCGTCAAAACGTCGAAGTTGATGGTCATTACGCAGCATTTTGCGCGTATGAACTGGTTTTGCTTCTCCCTACACTGTCGTTCGAGGGTTCAGCCCGCCGCGCGCCGCGCTCGATCGCGGCGCACCTGAAGCTGGAGACAGCGCACGAAATGAACCGGACGAGGTGCTCACGCGCCGCTCCGATCGACAAAGGAGAAGAACATGAAAGTTGCCATCGTTGGTGCAGGTCTGATCGGTCACACCATTGCGCATATGCTGCGCGAAACCGGCGACTATGACGTCGTCGCATTCGACCGCGATCAGCCCGCGCTCGACAAACTCGCCGCGCAAGGCATTGCGACCCGCCGCGTGGATTCCGCCGATGCCGCCGCACTGCGCGCCGCGATTCATGGCTTCGATGCGCTCGTCAATGCCCTGCCGTATTATCTCGCGGTGAACGTGGCGGCTGCCGCCAAGGGCGCGGGCGTGCATTATTTCGACTTAACCGAAGACGTGCGCGCGACCCACGCAATCCGCGCGATCGCCGACGACGCCGAACACGCATTCATGCCGCAATGCGGTCTCGCGCCGGGCTTCATCGGCATTGCCGCGCACGAACTCGCGAACCGCTTCACGGAGATTCGCGACGTGAAGATGCGGGTCGGCGCGCTGCCGCAATTCCCGACCAATGCGCTGAAGTACAACCTGACGTGGAGCGTGGACGGCCTCATCAACGAATATTGCCAGCCGTGCGAAGCGATTCGCGATAGCCGCACGCAGTGGGTGCAGCCGCTCGAAGGCCTCGAACATTTTTCGCTCGACGGCACCGAGTACGAAGCGTTCAATACATCGGGCGGTTTGGGTACGCTCTGCGAAACGCTGTCGGGCCGCGTCGAATCGCTCGATTACAAGTCGGTGCGCTATCCGGGCCACCGCAATCTGATGCAGTTCCTGCTCGAAGACCTGCGTCTTTCCAGCGACCGCGATACGCTCAAGAGCATCATGCGCCGCTCGGTGCCGTCGACCGCGCAAGACGTGGTGCTCGTGTTCATCACCGTGAGCGGCATGCGCGACGGGCAACTCGTGCAGGAAGTGTTTACCCGCAAGATCTTCGCGAAGACAGTTTGCGGCGTGCCGATGAGCGCGATCCAGATCACGACGGCCGGCGCGATGTGCGCGGTGCTCGATCTGTTCCGCGAAAAGAAGCTGCCGCAACGCGGCTTCGTGCGTCAGGAGCAGGTGTCGCTGCGCGACTTCCTCGGCAACCGCTTCGGCCAGCTTTATGAAGGGCAAACTCTGGACTCGCTGCAAACACTCGCGACGGTTTGACGAACCATCTTCGATAGAAGCTGAAAGCGCAAACGCCCCATACGTGGGGCGTTTTTGCGCGTTTTTTCGTTTACTGCGGCTCGCCGAGAATACGCGCGAGCAGCGCGTCGTAATCGGCCGCGCTCGGCGCCGTGTTATCGAACATCAGCAGATCGTTGCACATGTCGCCGGCCGGCACGAAGCGCCGCTGACGGTATTCGTCCCAGTGAGCGAGTTTGTACGCGTCGTTCGGATTGGCGCGCGCCACGATTCGCTGCTGCGCCGTCTCTTCCGACACATGCACCCACGCCACGCGCACGCTGACATCGTCGCCGACGCCGAGCCACGCGCGATCGAAAAGCCGCCGCTCGCGGACTTCGCGTGACAGCGGCCCGACCACCAGTGCGCTCACGCCGAGTTCGAGATTATCGCGCGCGGTGTCGATCAGCCCGCGATACTCCGGCTCGCGCAAATGCTCGAGGAAAAGCGGGCTGTCGCGATCGTTCGGGTCGCCTGTCAGCATGCCCATCGCGGCCGCGCTATAGCCGCCGTACAGCGTGTCCTTGTCGAGCAGACAGAACGGCGACCCGGTTGCTTTCATCAACCTGCCGATCAGCATTTTTGCGAGCGTCGTCTTGCCGGTGCCCGCGTGACCGCAAATAAAAACGAGGCGGCTCACGACAAGCTGTCCTCCATCCGAACCGCCGCGGCAATAGCGGGCATCGAATTCAAATACCACATTGCAGTCTCCTTACTGTCTTCCTTTGCATCGATCATGAAGAAGAACGCAGAGGCGCGCAAGCGCCGGGGCCTTTAACAAATCGATACATGAGCGCAGCCCGCAGCCCTTAACATGACGGTTACTTGTTCCATTCATGCAGAGGGGCTTGCACGCGTGTGCCGCGATGCAGCCCGCTCTGTTCCGCTTTCAGGGTAACCAACATGCTGATCAATTGCGCCGCCTATCAGGACGGCCGGAAGCTGGCAGACATCGACATCGATAGCATCAGCGACTACGTCGCGCGGCCCGAGTGTTTCGTGTGGGTCGCGTTGAAAGATCCGGGCCCGGGCGAGCTCGCGGTGATGAAGCACGAGTTCGGTCTGCACGACCTCGCAATCGAAGACGCGCAAAACGGTCATCAACGGCCGAAGATCGAGGAGTACGGCGAGTCGCTGTTCGCGGTCATGCACACTGTCGAGATGGACGAGGACGGCGAACTGCTGCTCGGCGAGGTCGACGTATTCGTCGGAGCGAACTATGTGCTGTCGGTGCGGCGCGGCACGCGCGCGGGTTTTCAGAACGTGCGGGCGCGCTGCGAGCGCGAGCCGCAGTTGCTGAAGGCGGGCTCCGCGTTCGTGCTGTATGCGCTTGCGGATGACATCGTCGACCGTTATTTCCCGATCATCGACGCGGTGAACACCGAGATCGAAGCCATCGAAGACCGCATTTTCGAGCGCAACAATTCGGCGGCATCGCGCGCGATCATTCAGGATCTGTATTCGCTGAAGCGGCGCCTCGTGATTCTTCAGCATCACATCGCGCCGCTGCAGGAAGCGATCAGCAAGCTCACGGGCGGGCGCATTCCGAGCGTCTGCGAAGGCATGCAGGCTTACTTTCGCGACGTGTACGACCACCTTGAGCGGATCGTGCGGATCATCGACGGACGGCGCGAAATGGTCGTAACCGCCGTGCAGGTGAATCTCGGCATGATTTCGCTTGCGGAGAACGAAGTGACCAAGCGGCTCGGTTCGTTCGCCGCGCTGTTCGCGGTGCCGACGATGATCGCCGGCATCTACGGCATGAATTTTCAGAACATCCCCGAGCTGCATTTCCGCTACGGCTATCCGCTTTGCCTGGGGATCATGCTCACCGTCGACCTCATCCTCTACTGGCGTTTTCGCAAGGCCGGCTGGCTCTGAGCGCAAAGCCGCGCTTGCGCGCCGGTCCTGCTTGCACGCGGCGCAATAAAAGTCCAGCATAGGCGGCCCGTCGGCGGCGGAGATTGCAGCCGACGGCAACACCGTCACACGCGGACACAAGCGAGGACCCATTGCCAACCATCGTCTGCCGGACCGTCTGCGAGGCGTTTCGGAGCCCGGCCGTCGGGCGCTCGTGCGAGCCGCCCCGACGCGCCGCACTTTTTGCGCGCCGATGCACTGCAACACTTTGGATCGTTGACAGTTTGGCCGCGATGCGCTGAGAATGAGTCCCGCAAACGTTTGCGCGTAACTAAAAATACGGCTCGACAGAGCCTGACAAACCCAGGAGATATGCATGAGCAATCGCATTCGCCGCCGCATCGTGGCGGCCGCAATCCTCGCCACCGCCAGCACCGCCTTGCCGTTTTCCGCCGCCTATGCCCAGACGGCGCCCGCTCATAAGCCGAAAGTCGCGCTCGTCATGAAGTCGCTCGCCAACGAGTTCTTCCTCACGATGGAAAACGGCGCGAAGGACTATCAGAAGCACAACCCGTCGCAGTTCGACCTGATCACGAACGGCATCAAGGACGAGACCGATACGGCGAACCAGATCCGCATCGTCGAACAGATGATCGTCTCCAAGGTCGACGCGATCGTGCTGGCGCCGGCCGACTCGAAGGCGCTCGTGCCGGTCGTGAAGAAAGCGGTGGACGCGGGCATCATCGTTGTGAATATCGACAACCGGCTCGACCCGGACGTGCTCAAGTCGAAAGACCTGAACGTGCCGTTCGTCGGACCGGATAACCGCAAGGGCGCGCAGAAGGTCGGCGACTATCTCGCGAAGAAGCTGAAGGCGGGCGACGAGGTCGGCATCCTCGAAGGCGTGTCGACCACGACCAATGCGCAGCAGCGCACGGCCGGCTTCAAGGACGCGATGCAGGCGGTCGGCGCCAAGGTGGTGTCCGTGCAGTCGGGCGAATGGGAAATCGACAAGGGCAACGCGGTCGCTTCCGCGATGCTCAACGAGTACCCGAACCTGAAGGCGCTGCTCGCGGGCAACGACAACATGGCGATCGGCGCGGTTTCCGCGATCCGCGCGGCAGGCAAGCAAGGCAAGGTGATGGTGGTCGGCTACGACAACATCAATGCGATCAAGCCGATGCTGAAGGACGGCCGCGTGCTCGCCACCGCCGACCAGTACGCCGCCAAGCAGGCCGTGTTCGGCATCGACACCGCGCTGAAAGCGTTGAGCGAGCACAAGAAGCAGTCGCAGTTGTCGGGCGTGGTGGAAACGCCGTGCGACCTGGTGACGAAATAAGCGCCGCCAGCGCATGACCGACTAGCAGGGCGCGCGGATTCGCGCCGCATCAGCACGCGAATCCGCGCCTACTATTCAATGAACGCTCAATAGCCGCTCAAGAAACCCGCCGGGCCGCCGTTAATTCAGAGGTAAGCGTCATGACGGCGGCCGTGCGGCGAGAGGGAGCGCGGCCAGAGCGCCTGCGCATTCCGCGCATTGGGCCGGCATTGACCGCGCGGCGCCCGGCGCCGTCTCGCCCGAGCAGATCGTGTGAGACGCGCCTCGCGCCGCGAAACAGGATCGCGATGGATTCAACCGACCACGACGCCTTGCCTGCCGTGCTGTCCGTCAGCGGCATCGGCAAGACCTACGCCGAACCGGTGCTCGCCGACGTGTCTTTGTCGCTGCGCGCCGGCGAGGTATTGGCGCTCACCGGCGAGAACGGCGCCGGCAAGAGCACGCTGTCCAAGATCATCGGCGGACTCGTCGAGCCGACCGCCGGCACCATGCAGCTTGCCGGCAAACCGTATGCGCCGGCGAGCCGCACCGAAGCCGAGGCGCTCGGCGTGCGCATGGTGATGCAGGAGCTGAATCTGCTGCCGACGTTGTCGGTGGCCGAGAATCTGTTCCTGAACCGCTTGCCGCGCGCGGGCGCGTTCAGCTTCGGCTGGATCGATCGCCGCAAGCTGCGCGAGGACGCGCGTCACGCGATGGCGCAAGTCGGGCTCGACGCGATCGACCCCGATACGCTCGTCGGCGAGCTTGGCATCGGTCATCAGCAGATGGTGGAGATCGCGCGCAATCTGATCGACGACTGCCGCGTGCTGATTCTCGACGAGCCGACCGCGATGCTGACCGCGCGCGAAGTCGATCTGCTGTTTGAGCAGATCGAGCGCCTGAAGGCGCGCGGCGTCGCGCTCGTCTATATCTCGCACCGGCTCGAAGAACTGGCGCGAGTCGCCGGGCAGATCGCGGTGCTGCGCGACGGCCGCCTCGTGCACGTCGACGCAATGGCCAATCTGACCAGCGACGAAATCGTCACGTGGATGGTCGGCCGCGAGCTTGGCGAGCAGATCGATCTCGGCGTGCGCAAGATCGGCGCGCCGCTCTTGCGGGTCGAGCGGCTTTCGCGCGGCAAGGTGGTCCGCGACGTGTCGTTCGAAGTCCGCGCGGGCGAAATCTTCGGCATCAGCGGGCTGATCGGCGCGGGCCGCACGGAGTTGATGCGGCTGATTTACGGCGCCGACCCGAAAGACGGCGGCACGGTGGCGCTGGCTCCGACGCCCGGCGCACCGCCTGCGCCGGTCAGGATCGATTCGCCGTCGGACGCGGTGCGCGCGGGCATCGCGCTCATCACCGAAGACCGCAAAGGCGAGGGTCTGCTGCTGCCGCAGCCGATCGCGGCGAACGTGTCGCTCGGCAACATCGGCAGCGTGGCGCGGCACGGCATCGTCGATGCGAAGCGCGAGAACGCGCTGGCGAAAAAGCAGATGGACGCGATGCGGATTCGCAGCTCCGGCCCGGCGCAGATTGTCGGCGAGCTGTCGGGCGGCAATCAGCAGAAGGTCGTGATCGGCCGCTGGCTCGCGCGCGATTGCCGCGTGCTGTTATTCGACGAACCCACGCGCGGCATCGACGTCGGCGCGAAGTTCGATATTTATGGCTTGATGGGCGCGCTGGCTCGTGAAGGGCGCGCGCTCGTCGTGGTGTCGAGCGATCTGCGCGAACTGATGCTGATCTGCGACCGGATCGGCGTGATGTCGGCGGGAAGCCTGACCGGTGTGTTCGAGCGCGGCACGTGGTCGCAAGACGCGTTGCTCGCCGCCGCTTTCGCCGGCTATCGCGGCCGCGAAGCGCTGCTGCACGACCTCGACGCCAATGAAGCAGGGAGTTTGTCATGACCGATCAATCGTTGCGCGACGCGCCGGGCGCGAAACATGGCGCGGATGGGAGCAAGGCCGCCGCGAATGCGAATGCAAACGCCGCGCCGCCGGCCGATCCGTCGGCGCCGCTCGCGAGCGGCAAACCCGCGGGCACCCGGCTCGGCTTTTCGAACTACCTCGGCCTCGCCGGTGCGCTGCTCGCCATGATCGTGCTGTTCTCGCTGCTGAGTTCGCACTTTCTGACGTACGACACGTTCAGCACGATCGCCAACCAGATTCCGGATCTGGTGGTGATGTCGGTCGGCATGACGTTCGTGCTGATCATCGCCGGCATCGATCTGTCGGTCGGGTCGGTGCTTGCGCTTGGCGCGTCGGTGGTGAGCGTGGCCGCGTTGAAGTGGGGCTGGGGCCCGCTGCCGTCCGCACTGCTCGGCGTCGCAGCCGCCGCGCTGACCGGCACGGTCACCGGCGCGGTCACGGTCGGCTGGCGGATCCCGTCGTTCATCGTGTCGCTCGGCGTGCTCGAAGCGGCGCGCGGCCTCGCGTATCAGATGACGAATTCGCGCACCGCCTATATCGGCGATGCGTTCGATTTTCTGTCGAACCCGATCGCGGTCGGCATCTCGCCGGCCTTCCTGATCGCGGTGGCGGTGATGATCATCGCGCAGCTCGTGCTCACGCGCACGGTGTTCGGCCGCTACCTGGTCGGCATCGGCACGAACGAGGAAGCCGTGCGGCTCGCGGGCGTCAATCCGCGGCCGTACAAGGTGATCGTGTTCGCGTTGATGGGCGCGCTCGCGGGCCTTGCGTCGCTGTTCCAGATTTCGCGGCTGGAAGCGGCTGACCCGAACGCGGGCGTCGGCATGGAACTGCAGGTGATCGCGGCCGTGGTGATCGGCGGCACGAGTCTGATGGGCGGGCGCGGTTCGGTCATCAGTACGTTTTTTGGCGTGTTGATCATTTCGGTGCTGGCGGCCGGCCTCGCGCAGATCGGCGCGAACGAGCCGACCAAGCGGATGATTACCGGCGCGGTGATCGTGGTCGCGGTGGTGCTGGATACGTATCGCAGCCGCCGCAAACGCGCCTGACATGTTCAGCGTAACGTGTGGCGGGTGCCAGAAGGGCGATTTGCGGTAAAGCGTAAGAATTCATGAGTACGGCGTGTTCGATGAGGACGTCCCGGGGTCGGCGCAAAGTCTGACTGGCGGGAAAAACAGGCGGGAGAGCAACAGGTTATGGCGACGATCAAGGATGTAGCAGCCGTGGCGGGCGTGTCCTTCACGACGGTATCGCACGTCGTGAACAACTCGCGGCCGGTGTCGGCCGACGTGCGCGCGAAGGTCGAGCTCGCCATCCGCCAGCTTCACTATGTGCCCTCGGCGGTGGCCCGTTCGCTGAAGGCGCGCGCCACCGCGACCATCGGACTCGTGGTGCCGAACAGCACCAACCCGTATTTCGCGGAACTGGCGCGCGGCATCGAGGACGGTTGCTCCCGCAACGGCTACTGCGTGTTTTTCTGCAATTCCGACGACGACCCCGCGAAGCAGCGCAACTATCTGCGTGTGCTGCAGGAAAAGCGTATCGACGGGCTGATCGTCGCGTCCGCCGGCGACGACGCGGTGCTCGCGCAGACGCTTGCCGACGCTCGCGAGCCGCTTGTGATCGTCGACCGCAATATTGAAGGCGTGAACGCGGACCTCGTGCAGATCGATCACGAGAAGGGCGCGTATCTCGCCACGCGTCATCTGCTGGAACTGGGGCACGTGCGGATCGGCTGCATTAGCGGGCCGGTCGACACGGCGGTGAGCGCGATGCGCGTGCACGGCTTCATTCGCGCGATGAGCGAGCGCGGCATCGAGATTCCGCCGGACGCGATCGTCGAAAGCGATTTTTCGGGTACCGGCGGCCATCGCGCGGCGGCGCAACTGTTCGACACCGTGAAGCCGTCGGCGATCTTCGCCTGCAACGACATGATGGGCATCGGCGCGCTGCGCGCGGCGGCGGAGCGCAATATCAGCGTGCCGCGCGACTGCTCGATCATCGGTTTCGACGACATCGAGCTCGGGCGCTTCACCTATCCGGCGCTGTCGACGGTCGGGCAGTCGGTGCGCGCGCTCGGCGACATGGCCGCGCAGACGCTGATCGAACGGATTGCCGGCAAGTCGTCGGCGAACGCGCGGCCGGGCGGGCGCAGGCGCGTCGTGTCGCCGCGGCTGATCGTGCGCGAATCGACGGCGACGTGGGCGGGCGCGGGAAAGCGTCATCTGGCCGCGTGATCGGGCTGCAGTGCAGCGCGGCGTATCGGCAGCTTAGAAGCAGGACAACGGGAGAAATGAGTGGCCAGTAAGGAAACGCGCTCACGCGTGGCAGTGGTCGGCAGTCTGAACATGGATCTGGTGGCGCGCGCGCCGCGTCTGCCGCATCCCGGCGAAACGCTGGCCGGCCGCACCTTCGCGCAGGTCGCGGGCGGCAAGGGCGGCAACCAGGCGGTGGCCGCGGCGAGGCTCGGCGCGCAGGTGTCGATGCTCGGCTGCGTCGGCGCCGATGCGAACGGCGCGCAATTGCGCGCGGGGCTGGAGGCGGAAGGCATCGACTGCGCGGCGCTCGAAACCGGGCGCGAGGCGACGGGCGTGGCGCTGATCGTCGTCGATGACGCGAGTCAGAACGCGATTGTGATCGTCGCCGGCAGCAACGGCGAGGTGACGCCTGAGACGATCGCGCGCCACGAAGCGGTGCTGGCTGCCGCCGACGTGGTGATCTGCCAGCTCGAAACGCCGCTCGCCACGGTGCACGCGGCGCTTGCCGCGGCGCGGCGCCTCGGCAAGACGGTCATTCTGAACCCGGCGCCGGCCACCGGGCCGCTGCCCGCCGAGTGGCTGCCGCTGATCGACTATCTGATTCCGAACGAGCTGGAAGCCGCGACGCTCACTGGTTTGCCGGTCGGCTCGCCCGAAGAGGCGGCGACGGCCGCTGCCGTGCTGCGCGCGGCGGGCGCGCGCAATGTCCTGGTGACGCTCGGCCCGCGCGGCGTGCAGGCGGCGCTCGAAGGCGCGGCGCCTGTGCTGTACGACGCGCCGAAAGTCGAAGCCGTCGATACGACGGCGGCGGGCGATACGTTCATCGGCGGGTTCGCCGCGCAGCTTGCGGAAGGCGCGGACGTGGATGCGGCGATCCGCTTCGCGCAGCGCGCCGCGGCGCTGTCGGTGACGCGCGCCGGCGCTCAGCCTTCGATTCCGACGCGGGCGGAGTTGGGCGGGTAGGTTGTTGGGGGCGACGCTGAACTGCGCTCGCCTGGTTTCTTCGTCGTAGTTCAAAGGCTTGTGTTCGGCTGCGCAGCGCAGACGCGGTGCGCCCAAGCGCGCGCGGGCCAGCTTGCCCGCTTAAACTCGCCATTGCCGCCCGAGCCGTAGACGCGCGGCCCAAGCCGCAGGTCTCCTTTCCCGCAACTCAAAGCCCTCACATTGCCGCTCGAGCCGCAGACGCCTCGCGGCAAGCTGCATTCGTCCGTCGCTCCCAGCTTGTCCCTGCGCAGCCTTGCAACTACCGCCCCCCCCGCTCAGCCATCCTCCCACCCACCTTGTAACTCTTTCCGCCTCATCTCCCGCCTTTCCTCAGACGTATAAAAACTTCAAGTCCGCATCGCAACTGCCGTTAATGCGGCTATCAGAGCGCCGACGAAACCAATAACAACCAACCGCGCGCAGGCCGTCATCGGACTTTTATTGCTGCAAAGCAGCCTCTCAAGCACAGGACACTTTATGTTGAACAAGGGCATTTCGATCAAGGCCCGCATTGGCCTCACGATGGCTTTTCTCGCCGCCTTGCTGCTGGGCATCGGCGCGTTCGGGCTGTTCGGCATGAGCCGTTCCAACGACGCCTACCAGGAAACCTTCACGAATTCGATGCCGAGCGCCGTGAACATCGGCAACGCCGAACTCTATGCGGCGCGCGAGCGTCTCGCGCTCGATCGCGCGGCCTTCATGATCGGCACGCCGGAAAGCGCGCCGACGCTGGAACGCGCGCGCTCGATGCGCACGACCTCCGACATGTGGTGGAAAAAGTATATGGATCTGCCGCGCGACGCCGACGAGGACCGTCTCGCGCGCGACGTGGTCAGCAAGCGCGACGCGCTGCACCAGCGGGCCGACGCGTTCGCCGCGGTGGTCGCGGCGAGCGACCAGAGCAAGCTGATCGACGGTGCCAAGCTTCTGCAAAGCGCCTACAACGAACTGGCGACCTCCGACGACGCACTGCGCAAATATCAGTTCGAGCTGGCGCAAGCCGGCTACGATGACGCGCAATCGAACTTCCATATGTTCCGCATGGTCAGCATCGGCGCGCTGATTGCCGGTATCCTCGCCGCGTTGCTCTCGTACGTGGCGCTCAGCCGCGCGATCGCACGGCCTCTCGCCGAGGCGCTCGACCATTTCGACGCGATCGCCGCAGGGGATCTGCGCCGCCAGGTCGTCGTCAGCTCACGCGACGAGATGGGCCAGATACTGGAAGGCATCTCGAAGATGCAGCGCAGTCTCATCGAAACGGTACGCGCGGTGCGCGGCGGCAGCGAATCGATTGCGACTGCCACGCGCGAGATCGCCGCCGGCAACATCGACCTGTCCTCGCGCACCGAAGAGCAGGCGTCGGCGTTGCAGGAAACCGCGTCGAGCATGGAAGAACTGACCGGCACCGTGAAGCAGAACGCGGACAACGCGCGTCAGGCGAGCGCGCTCGCGGCCAATGCGTCGGAAATCGCCAACAAGGGCAGCGCGGTGGTCGGCCAGGTCGTCGGTACGATGGGCGAGATCAACCAGAGCTCGGCGAAGATCGCCGACATCATTTCGATCATTGAAGGCATCGCGTTCCAGACCAACATCCTCGCGCTCAACGCGGCCGTGGAAGCGGCGCGGGCCGGCGAGGAAGGGCGCGGCTTCGCGGTCGTGGCGGGCGAAGTGCGCAGCCTCGCGCAGCGATCGTCGGCGGCGGCGAAGGAAATCAAGGAATTGATCGACACCTCGGTCGACCGCGTGCAATCGGGCTCGGCGCTCGTCGATCAGGCCGGCCGCACGATGAACGAAATCATCGGCGCGGTGCAGCGCGTGACCGACATCATGGGGGAAATCGCCGCGGCGTCGGAAGAGCAGAGCAGCGGCATCGACCAGGTTGCGCGCGCCGTCACGCAGATGGACGAAGTCACGCAGCAAAACGCCGCACTCGTCGAGGAAGCGGCGGCGGCAGCGTCGTCGCTCGAAGATCAGGCGGACAAGCTGCGCGGCGCGGTCGCCGTGTTCCAGCTCAGCGACGAAGGCAAGGCGTCGGGCGGTTCGTTGGCGAAGCACACGCCGACGCCTGCGCGTGCCGTCTCTGCTGCGCCGCGGGCAGTTTCCCGGACCGTCGCCCACGCACGCTCAGCCGCCGCGCCGCGTGCGGCCGCAGCAGCCCCTGCGCAGCCCGTGACGGCTGCGCACGCTCCGGCCGCCGCCTCGGCGCCTGCGGCACCGAAAGCCGCGCCGGCTCCGCGCGCGCCGGCGAAGTCCGCCGCCGTCGTCAGCGCCGGCAGCGATCAGGACTGGGAAACGTTCTGACGGCATCCGCGGCGTTTGCCGCACGGCTGCGCGAGCGCCGGACAGGCGCCGTGCAACCGGCGTTCCCGGCGCGACGGCGTCTGAATCGACGTCACGACGCCCGAGCCGCCTATATTGAAGACAGCAACGAAAAGACCGCGCCTGCTGACGCAGCCGCGGTCTTTTTTTATGGCGTGCGCATTAAGTCGCATTTGCGAAGCGGCGGGCGCCCTGGCGAGCCTCGCGATCCGGTACATTGACGGGCGGGTGACGGTAATTCGTAACCGGATCGCCGGCGAAGCACGGGTTGGCAAAGCGGCAGTGTGCAAGTCGGCGCCGCGCCCGACCAGTGCATCGCGCTCCACGTCACGTCACGCTTGCCGGTCAGCCGGTCAGCCGGCCAGCCGCTCGCCCTCACGCTTCTCACGCTTCTCATGCTTCAAACGCACGTTCAATGCGCCAGCCACAAAGGACCGACATGACGCCACACGACCTCGCGCATCGCCTCGTCGAAGCACGCCGGCAGCATCGCCCGATCGACGGGCTGCCCTCCGAACAGTTCCCGCCCGACGCCGCGACCGCGTATGCGATCCAGCAGGCGGTCATAGCAGGCCTCGGCGACTCCACCGGCGCGTGGAAGATCGGCGCGAAGGCGCCCGGCGGATCGACCTCGGGCGCGCCGATCCCGGCTTCGCTGGTGCGGGCTTCGCCGGCGCGCGTCGAGCATGCGGGCTTCTTTCGCGTACTCGTCGAGCTGGAGATCGCGTTCCGTTTCACCGAGGTCATCGAGCCGCGCAGCCGCGCCTATACGCGCGACGAGGTGCTCGCGCTCGTCGGCGTGGTGCTGCCGGCCATTGAAATCGTCGATAGCCGCTTCGCCGAATGGCCGAACATCGCGCCGCTCGCTCAACTCGCCGACGCGCAAAACAACGGGGCGCTCGTCACCGGTCATCCGGTCCCGTATGCGGGGCTCGCGCGCGGCTTCGACTTCGTGTCGCCGGAACTGGAACTGAGCTTCGACGGCGAGTCGCTCGTGCCCGACGCCACCGGCAATCCGGCCGGCGATCCACGCGAATTGCTGGTGTGGTTCGTCAACCATTGCGCCGCCATGGGCATCACGATCGAACCGGAATGGACGCTGACCACCGGCTCTTACGTCGGTGCGCATAAAGTGGGAAAGCCGGGCATCGTGCGCGGCCACATCGACGGACTCGGAGAGGTCGAGATCGAACTGACCTGATTGCGCGACACTGTGTCATGTGACACAGCGCTGCATTTCTTTCGACGCCGTCCTTGTAACGGCGCATTACAAACTCATCATCAAGCGGCTGCCCACGGGCGGCCGTTTTACATTTGACGCGTCGCCGAGGACTCCTTAGCCGTATACCCTATTGAAGCGGTTGCGCGCCGCGCCGTTATCCAGTTAACAAAGTTGAACGACAGTTCAACGAGGCATCGACAACGTAAAGCGGAGCAAAGCCGACCATGCCGTCGACGCGGTTATGCAAAGCATGTGAAGCATCGCATTGATAGCAAAGCATGCGCAGCGATGTGATGGAACAAAAGCTCGCGTGCATGGACGAACTGCATGAACGTGCGACGCCGAACGCCGCTTGCAACTTTGGTCGATCGACGTGTAACAGATGCGCACACAGGTAGACCAAATGCGTGTCAAAGCGTTAAGGAAGCAAGAGGCGAAAGCAGAAAAGAGTGGGGACGTAGCGCGAAAATGCGCGATGTGCGGCTGATGCGAGGCTTCAAGGTACGCGACGTGCGTGTGCAGGCAACGCGTGAATGTAACTGCTGATGAGTGCCGTCAAAGAAGTAGTGAAGCGACACTGTGAAGCGAGGTCGTCAAGCAACGTTCGCGGCACTGTTCGACGCGCAAGATTGTAGGTGGTCGAAACGGTGTTTCCAAGTGATGAATGTCGGGAGGCCCGCACGGCGCGATTTTCGCAACGTAGTTCGTGAAAAAAAATTTAAAAGGGTTTAGGATGAATTCGAGCGATGTCGTTTCCGAATAGCGCGCCGCGCACGACATCGGTCTAGACTTCGGCGAGGAGGTAGCATGGATATCTACAGCAGTTTCGCGACCCGCTTCGAGAAAACGCGAGAGGACGAACTCTCGCTCGAGGAGTACCTCGCGCTCTGCAAAGACAATCCCGCCGCGTACGCCACGGCTGGCGAACGCATGTTGACGGCAATCGGAGAACCCGAACAGATCGACACTCGCAACGATCCGCGCCTGTCGCGCATCTTCGCGAACAAGGTCATCAAGGTATACCCCGCATTCCGTGAGTTCTACGGAATGGAGGAGGTGATCGAGCAGGTGGTCGCCTACTTCCGGCACTCGGCCCAGGGGCTCGAAGAAAAGAAGCAGATTCTGTATCTGTTGGGCCCCCCGGTCGGCGGCGGTAAATCGTCCATCGCCGAACGTCTGAAGCAGCTCATGGAGCGCGTGCCGTTCTACGCGATCAAGGGCTCGCCTGTGAACGAATCGCCGCTCGGTTTGTTCGATTACGACGAGGACGGTCCGATCCTCGAAGAGCAATACGGCATACCACGCCGCTACCTGAAAAGCATTCTGAGCCCGTGGGCGGTCAAGCGCCTGCACGAGTACAACGGCGACATCCGCAAGTTCCGCGTGGTGCGGCGCTATCCGTCCATCCTGCGGCAAATCGGCATCGCCAAAACGGAGCCGGGCGACGAGAACAATCAGGACATCTCCTCGCTCGTCGGCAAGGTCGACATTCGCAAGCTCGAGCAATACGCGCAAGACGATGCGGACGCCTACAGCTACTCCGGCGGCCTGTGTCTCGCGAATCAGGGCCTGCTCGAATTCGTCGAAATGTTCAAGGCGCCGATCAAGGTGTTGCACCCGCTGCTCACCGCGACCCAGGAAGGCAACTTCAAGGGCACGGAAGGCTTCGGCGCGATTCCTTTCGACGGCGTGATCCTCGCGCACTCGAACGAGTCGGAGTGGAAAGCCTTCCGCAATAACCGCAACAACGAAGCCTTGCTCGACCGGATTTTCGTCGTGAAGGTGCCGTACTGCCTGCGCTATTCGGAAGAGATCAAGATCTACGAGAAGCTGTTGCGCAATTCGTCGCTGGCTAATGCTGTCTGCGCGCCCGGCACGCTGAAGATGATGGCGCAAATGTCGGTGCTCACGCGCTTGCAGGAGCCCGAGAATTCGAGCCTCTTCTCGAAGATGCAGGTCTACGACGGCGAGAATCTGAAGGACACCGATCCGAAGGCGAAGTCGTACCAGGAATACCGCGACTTCGCGGGCGTCGACGAAGGCATGACTGGCGTGTCGACCCGCTTCGCGTTCAAGATTCTGTCGCGCGTGTTCAACTTCGATTCGACCGAAGTCGCGGCCAATCCGGTGCATCTGATGTACGTGCTCGAACAGCAGATCGAGCGCGAGCAGTTCCCACCGGAAACCGAGCAGAAGTACCTGTCGTTCATTAAAGACGTGCTCGCGTCGCGTTACGCGGAATTCATCGGCAAGGAGATCCAGACGGCGTATCTCGAGTCGTACTCCGAATATGGGCAGAACATTTTCGATCGCTATGTGACGTATGCGGACTTCTGGATTCAGGATCAGGAGTTCCGCGATCACGACACCGGCGAGAGCTTCGACCGCGCGGCGCTCAATGCCGAGCTGGAGAAGATCGAGAAGCCCGCGGGCATCAGCAACCCGAAGGACTTCCGCAACGAGATCGTGAACTTCGTGCTGCGCGCGCGTGCTGCGAATGCAGGGAAAAATCCTGCGTGGATCAGCTACGAAAAGCTGCGCGTCGTGATCGAAAAGAAAATGTTCTCGAATACGGAGGAACTGTTGCCGGTCATTTCGTTCAACGCCAAAGGTTCGGCGGAAGAACAGCGCAAGCACGAAGACTTCGTCAACCGGATGGTGGCGAAGGGCTACACGCCGAAGCAGGTGCGCTTGCTGTGTGACTGGTATCTGCGCGTGCGCAAGTCGTCATGATACGCACTGCGTGCCGCTCGCGCGGTCCGACCGCGCGAGCACCCTGCGAGCCGCAAGCTGCATGGACATAGCATCGGGCCATCCAGCGTGCGTCTCGCGCACCCGAATTTGGGCAGTATGGGAGACCGGGCGTGCTTCATCAAATCATCGACCGCAGGTTGGCAGGCAAGAACAAAAGCATTGCAAATCGCGAGCGTTTTTTGCGCCGCGTCAAGAACTACATTCGTCGCGCCGTTTCGGAAGCGGTGCGCGACCGCAGCATTAAAGACATTCAGAACACCCAGAGCATCACCATTCCGCGTAAGGACATCGCGGAGCCGTCGTTCCGGCACGGACCGGGCGGCCGGCGCGAAATGGTGCATCCAGGCAACTCCGACTACATCCGCGGCGACAAGATTCAGCGGCCGCAAGGCGGTGGCGGCGGAGGCGGCGGCAGTCAGGCGAGCAACGAAGGCGAAGGTCAGGACGACTTCGTGTTCGAGCTGAGCCGCGAAGAATTCATGCAGTATTTCTTCGACGATCTCGAACTGCCGCGGCTCGTCAAAACCCATCTGATGGCCGTGCCCACATGGAAGAGCATCCGCGCGGGCTGGGCGGCCGAAGGCACGCCGAACAACATCGACGTGGTCCGTTCGCTGCGCAGCGCGCTTGGCCGCCGCATCGCGCTCGGTGCGCCGCTCGTCAACCAGTTGCACGAAATGGAGCGGCAACTCGAGGTGCTGAAGGCCGACCCCGACGATCGCCGCGAAGAAATCAAGCTGCTCGAAGACGAGATCCACCATCTGCGCGGGCGCATCTGGCGCATTCCGTTTATCGACCCGTTCGACCTGCGTTACGTGAACCGCGTGAAGCAGCCCACGCCGTCGAGCCAGGCCGTGATGTTCTGTCTGATGGATGTGTCCGGTTCGATGGACGAGCAACGCAAGGATCTCGCCAAGCGCTTCTTCATCCTTCTTTATCTGTTTCTCAAGCGCAATTACGAAAAGATCGAGGTGGTGTTCATCCGCCACCACACGCGCGCCGAGGAGGTCGACGAAGACACGTTCTTCCACTCGACCGAAAGCGGCGGCACGGTGGTATCGAGCGCGCTCGAGCTGATGCAGAAGGTGATGGACGAGCGCTATTCGCCGACTGAATGGAACATTTACGGCGCCCAGGCGTCCGACGGTGACAACTGGACCGACGACTCGCCGAAGTGCCGCAAGATACTCTCGGATGACATCCTCGAGAAGGTGCGCTATTTTGCGTATATTCAGGTGACGCCCGAAGAGCAGAACCTGTGGCTCGAATATGCACAACTGGCCTTGAGCCAGCCGCATATGGCGATGAAGAAGGTCGAAACCGCGGCTGACATCTATCCGGTGTTTCGCGAGTTGTTTGAAAAGCAGGTGGCGTCGTCATGACGACCAAACATTTGCATAACGAAGCGCGCGGCTATCAGCCGGAGCGTGGGACAGGCGTGCCGCAGCGTGAGTCGGGGCATGCCGAGGCAGGGGCGGACGAAGAGCGGGCCGCCGCAGCCGGAGCAGTCGACAACGCTGACGCACGGGGACACACCGGAACGCCCATCGAGGGGCAAAGGGAAGTCCGTATGAACGTAGCCGATAGACGGCCTTTGCCGTGCCCGTCCGACTGGACCTTCGAGTTGATCGAGGAGTACGACTCCCATATTGCCCGTGTTGCAGAGCAATATGAACTCGACGTGTATCCGATCCAGCTCGAACTCATCAGCGCTGAACAGATGATGGACGCGTATGCGTCCGTCGGCATGCCGGTGAATTACCGGCACTGGTCGTTCGGCAAACACTTTCTCTCTACCGAAAAAAGCTACCGTCGAGGGCAGATGGGGCTCGCGTACGAGATCGTGATCAACTCGAACCCCTGCATCGCGTATCTGATGGAAGAGAACACGATGACGATGCAGGCGCTCGTCATCGCGCATGCGGCGTATGGGCACAACTCGTTCTTCAAGGGCAACTATCTGTTCCGGCTGTGGACGGATGCGCATGCCATCATCGACTACCTCGTCTACGCGAAGAATTACATTGCGGAATGCGAGGAGCGCTTCGGGCTCGACCGCGTGGAAGAACTGCTCGATTCGTGCCACGCGCTGATGAACTACGGCGTGGACCGCTACAAGCGTCCGCAGAAGCTGTCGCTGGAAAAAGAATTCGCCGCGCGTCGCGAACGCGAGGCGTATCTGCAATCGCAGGTGAACGAGTTATGGCGCACGCTGCCCACGCGACATACGCCGCTGCCCGAGGAAATCGAGGAGCGTTATCCGCCTGAGCCGCAGGAAAACCTGCTGTATTTCGCGGAGAAAAACGCGCCGCTGCTCGAGCCGTGGGAGCGCGAGGTGATCCGCATCGTGCGAAAAGTGGGGCAGTATTTTTATCCGCAGCGGCAGACGCAGGTGATGAACGAAGGTTGGGCCACGTTCTGGCACTACACGCTGCTTAACACAATGTACAACCAGGGCAAGCTGGAAGACGGCTTCATGATGGAGTTCCTCCATTCGCACAGCAATGTGGTCTATCAGCCGCCCGTCACCAAGCCGTACTACAGCGGCATCAATCCGTACGCGCTGGGTTTTTCGATGATGAGCGACATTCGCCGCATCTGCGAAAACCCGACCGAGGAAGACCGCAAGTGGTTCCCGGAGCTGGCCGGCAGTCCGTGGTTGCCCGCCATGCACTACGCGATGCGCAACTTCAAGGACGAGAGCTTCGTCGCGCAATATCTGTCGCCGCATCTGATCCGCGAAATGCGGCTGTTCTCAGTACTCGACGACGACATGCGCGACGCGCTGGAAGTCTCGGCGATCCACGATGACAGCGGCTATCAGTACGTGCGCCAGGCGTTGTCGCGGCAGTACGACATGCATCATCGCGAGCCGAACATTCAGGTGTGGTCGGTGAATACGCGCGGCGACCGCAGTCTGACGCTGCGGCATTTCATGAGCGACAACCGGCATCTTTCGTCCGATAGCGACGAGGTGCTCAAGCACATGGCGCGCTTGTGGCAGTTCGACGTGTATCTGGAAAGCGTCGACGAAAACGGCACGGTCAGGAAGCGTTACGAGTGCCGCTACGTGCCGCCGGCCGTGAGGGCGTGAGGACGTCTCACGGCGTGAGGGTCTTTTGGGCGCGCCCGCCACTGTCGTGGCCGGCGCGCCAGTCTTTATGGTGTCGAAGCCTGGCAGGCGATTCGCGCGCGGCCTGTCACGAGTTACGCGTGGGCACCCAGATCAGCCAGAAAATCGCGGGCGCGTTCCGACAAGCCCGGCGCGAGGTTTAGCGCCTGGGTGGCCGCCGTGCCGACCCGGCTGCGCGCGTTTTCCTCGAGTTCGTCGGCGGCTGTCGTCAACCAGTCTGGAAACTTCTCCGCGAGCGCGTCGATCAACACGGCGGCCTGCCGCCGGTCCTTGTCCGCCTTGAGCGCCCGCGACGGGTCGCGAAGCGTGCTGACGACAAGCTTGTGAAGCGCGAATCTGGCGGGGTCGGGCAGCATGACCGGCACCACGTGTTCCTTGCCGAGGATAAAGCCTTGCGTAGGGTTCGTTACCAGATACCTGAAGTAGGGAAGTCCGGTTGCGTGGGCGCGCAAGTGCGGCAAGGCCTTCGTCTCGTACGCTTCCGTACCCGGCACGAGCAAGTCCACCTTGAGGTGCTGTCCACGCGCCTTGAACGACGTGGACGGCTTTCGCGAGTGCAGTTCCGGCATCTCGAGAAACGGAATGCCGCTATCACGAAGGATGTCGAGAAAGCTGCGCTCTTCGGGGATAGCCACCGAAATGCTCCCGGCGCTGCCAATGTCGATATCTTCCGTCCGGTAGTTCGCAGGCAGCCGCACGCCCAGGCTGTTCAGAAGCGCGCCGAAGGCGTGGGAGCCGGCCAGCACTCCGCCGTGGCTGAAGATGCCCGCGTTGAAGAGCGTTGCCAGCGTGAGCGCCGAAGAGTTGTCCGCGGCGGCAAAGTTCGCCTTGCGCAGTATCTGGACCTCGGCGGCAAGCGCGCGCATCTCCGCGCTCTCGAGTAGTTTCGCCTCGAGCGCAGCCTCGGTAGCGGGCTCGCCTGCGCGGCCAAGCGACGTTTCCTTATGCTTTCCCGATGCCAGATAGACGCGCCAATAGGTGTACGTTTTCCCGTCGACGGTCTTCTGGGCCGCCGAGCCCGGAGAGTGCAGGGGAATATGACCTTGTGCGCCGGCGCGCTCGGTGACGGACGAATACAGCGTTTGCAATGCGTCGTTGTGGAAGCTGG
The DNA here is from genome assembly GCF_040543975.1 of Paraburkholderia sp. OAS925. Classification (NCBI taxonomy): domain Bacteria; kingdom Pseudomonadati; phylum Pseudomonadota; class Betaproteobacteria; order Burkholderiales; family Burkholderiaceae; genus Paraburkholderia; species Paraburkholderia sp. OAS925. The sequence goes on along the minus strand of NZ_JBEUNO010000001.1, from coordinate 2,597,651 downwards.
CCATTGCTGGCGTCTCCTCATACCCTGTGATTGAGCATTAAGGTATAAATTCACAACAGTCAAATTTATACCTCACGATTAAACCCGAGGGATAAACTAGGAATGAGCTCCGAACTGTGCCGGGACCGGACTGGCGACGGCGCTCGCCGTAGCGCTTGCCAACAAACCCCCAACTTTTACTTGCGATTCTGTAAAATTCGCCCACGCTAAAAATCGCGTGCTGAAGGCGGCGCCACGACCGTCGCCTCCGTTCAAGAGACAAGGAAGACAACATGACCGACCTCACAGACCACAGCGTGGCCTCCGCCCACGACACGCGGCGCCGCATTTTCGCGATCGTCGGCGCTTCATCGGGCAATCTCGTCGAGTGGTTCGACTTTTACGTCTACTCGTTCTGCGCGCTGTACTTCGCGCCCGCGTTCTTCCCAAGCGGCAACACCACCACGCAATTGCTGAACACGGCCGGCGTGTTCGCGGCAGGCTTTCTGATGAGGCCGATCGGCGGCTGGTTCTTTGGCCGTCTCGCCGACAAGCACGGCCGGCGTACCGCGATGATGATCTCGGTCTTCATGATGTGCGGCGGCTCGCTGGTGATCGCCGTGCTGCCCACGTACGCGCAGATCGGCGCGCTCGCGCCGGCGCTGCTGCTCGTCGCGCGGCTGTTCCAGGGACTCTCCGTGGGCGGCGAATACGGCACCAGTGCAACGTATATGAGCGAGGTCGCGCTGAAAGGGCGGCGCGGCTTCTTCGCGTCGTTCCAGTACGTGACGCTGATCGGCGGCCAGTTGTGCGCGCTCCTCGTGCTGGTGATCCTGCAACAGACGCTCTCGACCGCGGAACTCAAAGCCTGGGGCTGGCGCGTGCCGTTCGTGATCGGCGCGATCGCGGCGCTGGTCGCGCTCTATCTGCGTAAATCGCTCGATGAAACCACTACCGCCGCGACGCGTCAGCGCAAGGAAGCGGGCACGCTGCGCGGCTTGTGGCAGCACCGCGTCGCGTTCATGACGGTGCTCGGCTTCACGGCGGGCGGCTCGCTGATTTTCTATACGTTCACCACGTATATGCAGAAGTATCTGGTGAACACGGCGGGCATGAATGCGAAGACCGCCAGCAACGTGATGACCGCGGCGCTCTTCGTCTACATGCTGCTTCAGCCGCTGTTCGGCGCGCTGTCGGACCGCATCGGCCGGCGTCGTTCGATGCTGTGCTTCGGCCTCTTCGCGACCATCGGCACGGTGCCGCTTCTGCATGCGCTGAAGGACGTGACGAGCCCGTATGCGGCGTTCGGTCTCGTGGTGCTGGCGCTTGCCATCGTCAGCTTTTATACGTCGATCAGCGGCCTCATCAAGGCGGAAATGTTCCCGCCCGAAGTGCGCGCGCTCGGCGTGGGCCTCTCGTATGCGGTGGCGAATGCGATCTTCGGCGGCTCGGCCGAATACGTGGCGCTGTGGCTCAAGTCGACCGGCAGCGAACCGATGTTCTACTGGTACGTGACCTTGATGTGCGCGATCGCCGGCATCGTCGCGCTGCGCATGCGCGATCCGTCGAAAGAAGGGTATTTGCGTCACGAACCGTGAGCCGAGGCGCGGGCTCGGGTGCGTGCTTAGGTGCGTGCTCAGTGCGTGTTCACGCCACCACGATTTCGGTGCCCAGTACGTGCAGAAGGTCGCGCAGCGCTTCGGCCTGCGCCATCTTCGCGTCGCTGCGCAGGTGGATCTGCACGGCTCGCCCGGCAATTCCGTCGATGGGTTGAGCGAGCCACAATTCCACCGCCAGTCCCAATCCCTCGGGCTGATTGGCGGCGACCGGCTCGATCACACGCGGCTTGAAACAGGCACTGTCGGACATGGCGAATCACCTCGGACTTGATGACGTGTCCGGCTCATCGTAATCAGCGGCGCGCGCGAGTCCAAGCAACAAATACGCCTTTGCTAAGCAGAGGATGCTTAGCAGAAAACGCGCTGACGGCGCATGTCGGCGACCGCCGACGACGTCGCCGCGATCAGCGCGATTCGGTCGTATCGGCGGTGAGTTCCGCGACAAGCTCTTTGATGGTTGTGCCGGGTTCACCGGTCAAGGCTGCTACAGGAGCCGCCGTTGCCACGGCGCCGGCTGCGCCCGCTGCGGCCACCGCCGTAACCGTGGCTGCGGCGCTCGCCCTCACCACGCTCTCCGTCTCCGCCATCACCACATCCCCCGCAGCAATCCCCGCCCGCCCGCGCGCATTCACCGCCGCTCGCGAAAGCATCAGCAGGTGGTAGTAAAGCCGCGCGCTGAATCCATAGCGATACGCGAACAGATGACCCAGCGCGATCTTCAACCCGAGCCGCGCCTGACGATTCCTCGCATGCACGGACACGACGATTGGCGCGAGCCGCCGCAGCGCGAGCTTGCGCGAAGGCTCGAGCTGCGGCGGCAACTTCAGCTTCCTGACGAACGCGTAGGCGCTCAGCGTGGCTGCCGCCGCGGTCCCGCGCGTGCTGTGCGAAATCGAAGTCGCGGTCTTGCGATACACCGACACGTAATCGTGCAGATAAAAGACCTCGCGCGCCGCGAGGCACAGCTCGGTGCCGAACACGAAGTCGCAGCACGCGCCGTATTGCTCCTTATAGCCGACGTGCCTAACGAGCCGCGCGTCCGCCATCCAGCCGTTGTTCGGGAACATCTGAACGAGCCCGGTTCTGCCCGGCAGCGGCTGCAAGCCTTCGGCGTCCTTCGTGCGCCTGAACGCCGCGTTGAGCCGCGCGCTGGCCTCGACGTCGATCGCGCCGTCATGGTTGGCTTCGTACTGTGCGCCGAACGCCGCATCGAGTTGCGGATGCAGCTTCCACAGCGACACGAGTTTTTCGACGCCGTCGGTGGTGAGCAGGTCGTCGTCGTGAAGCAGCAGAATCTTGTCGCCGAGCGCGCGCTCGAACAGGCTCGCGACGTTGCGCGCCTGGCCAAGCGGCGGCTCGTTCCTCGCATAACGGATGCGCTCTTCGCTCAACTCGTGCGGATAACGCGACGCGAGCAGTTGCGCGGTGCGCGCATCGTTTGAATCGTCGCCGATCACGATTTCCAGATTGCCGTAGGTCTGCGCAAGACACGAGTCGATGCACTCGACGATCAGCTCCGGCCGGTTGCAGGTCGGCACGCAGATCGACACTTTGGCTGGCTCGGCGGAGGGCACGGGAATGGACATGGGCGTCGCCTTTGTTATCTGTTGAAGGGGCGGCAGCCGGCTGCTTGTTCGCATACATCGCTGCAAGCAGAAAAGTAGTGCATCGCGCCGAAAAAATATTCGGTAAAAAAGCGGAAAAAATGTCTGCTGTATGAAAGCTGCGGAAAGGGAAAAATTTATGCGGCTTTGCGCGCTCCAACGCAGCAAAGCCGCTTCCAGACCTGCGCTTAATTTCAGCCGACTGACGGCTCGCCTTCACCCGGCTTCTGACCCGGACGGTCCGCCGGCGACTGATCGCGGTCGGCGTCGCCGCGCTCCGGCAGCTTGCTCTTTTCGTTGTCGCTATGTACCGCGGGGTGCGGATGGGCGATGTCGTCGGGCTTGTCGTTGCCTTGCTTGGGGTCGGCCATGGCGTTCTCCTGATCTTGAAGACTTACTCAGGAAGCAAAGCCTGGGCCCGCACTTCACTCGGCGTGAGCGGCGCCCGTCAGCGAAATGATGAAATCGATGAAGGCGCGCACCTTGGCGGGCGGATGATGCCGCGACGGATAGAGCGCGTAGAGCGGATAAAGCTCGTCGCCCCATTCGGGAAAAAGCTCGACCAGCTTGCCGCTCGCGAGCAAGGATTCCGCGCCGAGCGCGAGGATTTGCGCGATGCCCTGGCCCGCGGCGCACACGCTGTGCAAGGTGCCCACATCGTTGACGGTCAGGCGGCCTTGCGGCGTGACGACGATTTTCTTGCGGCCGCGATGAAACTCCCAACTGAACGGATAACCGGTCAGCGGATCGCGAAACTTGATGCACGCATGCTGGCCGCTTTCGAGTTCCGCAGGATTCGCCGGATGCCCATGCTTCTTCAGATACGACGGCGCGGCCACCGTCAGAATGCGCGTGTCGAGCAGCTTGCGCGCGATCAGCGACGACACCGGCGGCTCGCCGAAGCGGATCGCGACGTCGAAACCGTCGCCGACCATATCGCCCAACTGGTCGCGCGTGATCAGTTCGAGCTGCAAATCGGGATGTTTGTCGACGAAACCGCCGAGTCTCGGTCCGAGCACGAGGCGCGAAAAGAACGGGTCCATGTTCACGCGCAGGCGTCCGCGCACGGCCGTCGCGCCTCGGGCGGCGCTGGCCGCCGCGTCCTCGAGGCCGCTTAGCAGCGGCACGATCTGTTCGTAGAAGCGCCGGCCCTCGTCGGTGAGCGTGACCGAGCGCGTGGTGCGATCGAATAGCCGGATGCCGAGCCGCGCCTCGAGCCGCGCCACCGAACGGCTTACGCCCGATTGAGACATGTCGAGCGCGACGCCTGCTGCCGCGAAGCTGCCGCAATCGACGATCGCTGTCAGCACGCCCATGCCGTTCAGCACGCGCTCGTCAAATGGCATCGGAGAATCCTTTTCTTGTTCGTTGACGCGGTACATGCTAACGCGAAACGTGCGGCGGGGAGCCCGTCCACGAAGGATCGCGGGTCCGTCATGCGCGGCGCATATGAGAAGCGACAGCGTGTGAAAGCAACGCGGCGGCGCGGACTCAGTTGCAACGTTACCGAACCCGAACCCGAACCCGAACCCGAACCCGAACCCGAACCCGAACCCGAACCCGAACCCGAGCGCGAATCAGCGCCCCGCGCCCTGGCTAGCCGGCGCGCGCACGGCGGGCGCCGCGTCGAGATGGCGGAACACCCACGCGGACAGCAGCGTGATCGCGCCGACGCAGACGAAGCTCAGCCGGAAGCCGAGGGCCGCCGAGCCCCATTGCGCGGCAAAGAGCTTCACGAGCCCGCCGCCGATGGATACGCCCAGGCCGATCGCCAGCATCTGCACCATCGAAAAGAGGCTGTTGCCGCTGCCGGCGTCTTCGTGCGAGAGGCCCTTGAGCGTGACGCTGTTCATCGCCGCGAACTGCATGGAGTTGGCTGCGCCGAATATCGCGAGAATCACGATTTCGACGATGAGCGGCGTGCCGCGCGAGATCGACGCAAACGCCACGATCGACGAACCGACGATGAGCGTATTCACCAGCAGGAAGAGGTCGTAGCCGTAGCGCCGCACGAGCGGCGCGATCCAGCGTTTGGCGACCGTGCCGGCGAGCGCCGCGGGCAGCATCATCAGCCCCGAATGCAGCGGCGTGTAGCCAAGCTGAAGCTGCAACAGCAGCGGCACCAGAAACGGCACGGCGCTCGAGCCGATGCGGCACACGAGGTTGCCGATCAGCCCCACGCTGAAATTCGGCTCGCTGAACAGCGACAGTTTGAAGAGCGGGTTACGCCGCCGCCTCGCGTGCGGAATGTAGGCGAGCGCGCTCACCGCCGCGAGCGCGAACAGCGCCGCGGACCACGCCGCCTGATGCGTCGGCACGGGGGCATCGACGGCCAGCGAAAACGCGATCATGCAAAGCGACAACAACCCGCAGCCGATGAAGTCGAACGGCGGCGCCTGGGTCTCGCCATGCGGCGGCAAAAAACGCTGCACCGCGTAGAGACCGGCGGCGCCGATCGGCACGTTGATCAGAAAGATCCAGTGCCATGTGATCGCCTGGACGAACCAGCCTCCGAGCGTTGGTCCGACAATCGGGCCGAGCTGACCGGCGACTGAAATAAACGCGAGCGCCGCGACGTATTGCTCACTGGACACGCTGCGCAGCACGGCGAGGCGTCCGATCGGCAGCAGCATCGAGCCGCCCACGCCTTGTAGCACGCGCGCGAGCACGAGTTCGCCGAGCGTGTGCGCGCTCGCGCAGCAAATCGAGCCGATCACGAAGACGAGGATCGCGGCGAAGTAGACGCGCCGCGTGCCGAAGCGGTCGGCGAGCCAGCCGGAGGCGGGCGTGAGCATCGCCATCGTCAACGTGTAGGCGACCACGATCGGCTGCATCGCAAGCGGCGCGACATGCAGGCTGTGCGCGATGGACGGCAGCGCCGTGTTCACGATCGTCGTGTCGAGCGACTGCATGAAGAAGCCCGCGGCGACGATCCACAGCAGCGCGGTATGCGACGAATCCCTGGTCATGTGATGGCAAGCGGCGGCGCGCGGGCGCCGGTTAAGCGGAGTTTTTTGTCAGCAAACGCTTCAATGATACGGCATTGAGCGGTGTTGCAAGGCGGGAATGGGGAGGGCGTGCGAGCGGTGGAGGTGTGCGGTACGAGTGCGCAGCGCGAGCCGCCTCTTTGAATCGCGTGATCCAGCCGAGTTGAAAGAGGCGCTGCGCCAGCGGTGCTGCTATGTACAGTGACGCGCTTATTCAGGCATCGAGCGGAACGAAATCGCGAAGCGGTTCCATGCGTTGATCGTGGAAACGAGCAGCGTGAGGTCGACCAGTTCTTCGTCGCTGAAGTGAGGGCGGACCGCTTCCCACACGGCGTCGGGCACGTGATCGTGCGAGATGAGCGTCAACGCTTCCGTCCATTCGAGCGCGGCGCGTTCGCGATCCGTGAAGAACGGTGTTTCGCGCCACGTCACGACCGTTGCAAGACGGCGGTCGGTTTCGCCGCCTTTACGGGCGTCGGTGGTATGCATGTCCACGCAGAACGCGCAGCCGTTGATCTGCGACGCACGCAGGCGAACCAGTTCCGCGAGCGACTTTTCAATCGACGATTTGCCGATGCGTTCTTCGAGGCCCAGCATTGCCTTGATCGCGGCGGGACTGGCTTTGTAGTAGTTCAGACGTTGTTTCATGATTCACTCCTTGGCTTTGGTGGGACGCATCCGGTGATGCGATGAGTGAATACTAGTCCCGGCATTGGCTTTGCAAAATGGCCATTTTCGACGATTTATAGGTGGCCACTTGAACGTCCGCAACCGGCTGCGAATCCCCGCTTAAGCGCCCTTGCTGGCTGTAATGGCATCGTTGCCGCGCTCACGGCGATTCGGTATGGTGGGTCATCACCTTATGAAGAGATAGCGAATGACGTCCGCCGCCGAGCCTGTTGTGCAACCTGGTTCACCGCCTATCCGCACCGACGTGCTGATCGTCGGCGCGGGTCCCGTTGGGCTCTTCGCCGCTTTCGAGGCCGGCGTGATCGGCTTGTCCTGCCAGATCGTCGATGCACTCGGCAAGATCGGCGGTCAATGCACCGAGCTCTATCCCGACAAGCCGATCTACGACATTCCCGCGATTCCATCGTGCACGGCGCGTGAACTCGTGGACCGCCTGCTCGCGCAATGCAAGCCGTTCGACGTGCCGATTCATCTCGAGCAGCGTGTGGAATCCGTCGAGCAGCGCAGCGACGGCCGGTGGACCGTGCGCACCGATCGCGGTCTTGTGTTCGACGTCGCGGCAATCATGCTGGCCGCGGGCAACGGTGCATTCGTGCCGCAAAAGCTGCCGCTTGCCGAAGCCGTGCCGCTCGAATCGCGCCATGTGCACTACAGCGTGCAGCGTCTCGCCGATTTCGCCGACAAGACCGTGGTCGTGGCAGGCGGCGGCGATTCCGCGCTCGACTGGGCGCTCGCGTTGCGCAAGGTCGCGCGGCGCGTGACGCTCGTGCATCGGCGCAACGGATTCAGCGCCGCCGATTCAAGCGTCGAGTTAATGCGGCGCGCGGTCGAAGCGGGCGAGATGGACTTTATCGTCGGCGCCATTTCAGGGTTGAAGGTGCAAAGCGACGCGCAAGAGAACGCCGAAAGCGGCGCGCTCAAATCCATCACATTGCGACATATCGAAGGCGAGACCGAGTTGCCGGCGGAACAGCTTGTCGTGCTATACGGACTGGTCGCGGACCTCGGTCCGATAGGGCAGTGGGGCTTGAGCCTGCACGGCGGCCGCGTCGATGTGGATACGTCCAACTACGAGAGCTCGCGGCCAGGCATCTTCGCGGTCGGCGACATCGCCAACTATCCGAACAAGCAGAAGCTGATTCTGTCGGGCTTTCACGAGGCGTCGCTCGCGCTGCGCAAAGCGTATTCGTATGCGTATCCCGAGCGCAAACGCGTGCACGTCCATTCGAGTTACGACGCGAAGCTCGCGGAAAAAGTCAGCGCGGCGAGGCTGAGCCTGCAAGACGATTGAAAGAGACCCGCTGGAGACCGCACGATTGCAAGATGGTCCGATCGCAGCGGGTCTTTTTTACATCACAAGCTGCTATTTTCCCGCAGGCTGACTCGCGGCCGCCGCCGCGCTGGCCGCCTTGTCTTTCTTCTTTGCTTCATGATGGCCGATCGCGCAGCCTGCTGCTGCGCCGGCCACGCCGTGGCCACCCGCAATATGTCCGCCGACGCCGCCGACCACCGCGCCTTTGGTGCAACCTTCGGCATGCGCCGCGGCGTGAACGAACGCGAATGAAACCACGAGAGCCGTGGCGAGAGAGGCATGTTTCAAGGCAAGCTCCTGATGTTGAATTGATCGTGTGTCGATAAAGCAAGTGCGAGACCTGACCCGTGTTTAGCGGTCTGAAAGGTTCGTTTCTTGCTGCGCGATGAGCGCTGCTCGACGAAGCGCCGGGCACTTCGCACGAGGGTCGGGCGCCGCGCCGCGCAGCGTGAGTCCCAGGTCGAAACGCAATCGGAGCCGAGCGGCATGCCACGCACGAGGACCGCGCGAATCACATCGGACAGGGCAAACTTTTTCGCGCGCCCGAGCGCGTGGTTCGTGCTGAGCCTGTTGTCCGCGAGCGCTGTTCTTCCATCCACAGCTTCTGCCGACTCCGCGCCCCTCGCTTATTTTCTCCATACCGCAGGGCCCGCTGCTGCGCCGACGATGCGCCTCGGCTGGGTGCTGACTGCAATCGTCGTGCTGGTGGTGCTGATCGTGAGCGGCTTGCTTGTCGTGGCGCTCGCTCGCAAGCGGCCTGCTGAACCGGCGGACACGATTGGTCCCGAAGCGGGCGGATTGCGCTGGATTTATGTGGGGACCGGTGCCTCGTGTGTGGCGTTGCTCGGCATGCTCGTCTACACGATGACGACGCTCGAATCCGTCGCTTCGCCCGCATCGCATGCGCGGCTTGTCATCACCGTGACCGCCTACGACTGGTGGTGGAAAGTCGATTACGCCGACGACCCCGACGCCGCGCGAAACTTCAGTACCGCCAACGAAATTCATGTTCCTGTCGGCGAGCCCGTGAAGGTGCGGTTAAAAAGCGCCGATGTCGTCCACGCGTTCTGGGTGCCGCAGCTTGCCGGCAAGACGCAGACCATTCCCGGTCAAACGAACGAGCAATGGATTCAGGCCGATCGTCCCGGCATTTATCGCGGACAGTGTTCGCAGTTCTGCGGCGCGCAGCATGCGCATATGGCCTTCGAAGTCGTCGCACAAAGCGCCGCCGATTTCGATGCGTGGCGAGACGCGCAAGGGCGCAACGCGATGCCGACGCAGGCATCGGCGCACGACGCGCACGACGCGCAATTCAGCGCGGGCAAGAAACTGTTCGACGAGCGCTGTGCCGGCTGCCACACGATACGCGGCACCGACGCGCACGGCTCGCAGGCCCCTGACCTCACGCATCTCGGCTCGCGACGTCTGATCGCGGCCGGTGCGCTGACGAACACGCCCGAGCATCTGCTCGACTGGGTACAGCACGCGCAGCGAATCAAACCGGAAGCATTGATGCCGAGCATCGCATTGACCACGAGCGATGCCGCCGCGCTGTCCGCTTATCTCGCGACGCTGCATTGAACCCGAGCCGGTCGCGAGTTTGCGCGACCGCCTAACGTAAGGAGCGCATTTCGATGTCCGATCATGCCGACGCGCCGAGCTCGGGCGCATCGTCTTCGTTAGCGGCTGCACATGCGCCGCGCCTCGCGCGCCGGCCGCGGCGCGGCCGCGTGCCGCCTGGCAGCGCCGACGAAAAACGCATGCGCGAGATCTGGGAAACGCCGCCGGGCTGGCGCGGCTGGCTTTCGTCGGTGGATCACAAGACGATCGGCTTGCGCTATCTGGTGACCGCGTTCTTGTTTCTGCTGATGGGCGGCGTCGAAGCGCTCATCATGCGCGTCCAGCTCGCGCGGCCGAATGCGACGGTGCTCACGCCTGAGCAGTACAACCAGCTCTTCACGATGCACGGCGTGACGATGATCTTTCTGTATGCGCTGCCTGTGCTGTCCGGCTTCTCGAACTACCTGTGGCCGCTTGTGCTGGGTTCGCGCGACATGGCTTTTCCGCGGCTCAATGCGCTGTCGTACTGGATCTTTCTATTCGCGGGCATCTTCCTGTACGCGAGCTTTCCGACCGGCCAGGCGCCCGACGCGGGATGGTTCAACTACGCGCCGCTCTCGGGCCTCGAATACAGCACCGGACCCAACATCGACGTCTACGCGCTCGGCATGGTGCTGCTCGGTATTTCAACGACAGTCGGCTCGATGAACTTCGTCGTGACGTTGCTGCGCATGCGCGCACCGGGCATGTCGCTCGATCGCGTGCCGGTGCTCGTATGGGGCACGCTCACTGCATCGGCCGGCAATCTGCTCGCGGTGCCGTCAGTGAGCCTCGCATTTTTCCTGCTGTGGATGGACCGCCGCATCGGCACGCATTTCTTCGACGTACTGAACGGCGGACGGCCGCTGCTCTGGCAGCATCTGTTCTGGATCTTCGCGCATCCGTGGGTCTATGCGGTCGTGTTGCCGGCGATGGGCATCGTGTCCGATGCGTTGCCGGTGTTCTGCCGGCGCCCGCTGGTCGGCTACGGTCCTGTCGCGCTCGCCACCGTCGCGACGATGGCGATTGGTTTCGTCGTGTGGATTCACCACATGTTCGCGACCGGAATTCCGGCGCTCGCGCTGTCGTTTTTCGGCGCGGCGAGCATGGTGATCGCGATCCCGAGCGCAGTGGCCACGTTTGCGTGGATCGCGACCATCTGGACGGGGCGGCCGGTGTTTCGCGTGCCGTTCCTGTTTTTCGCGGGCTTCGTTTTTCTGTTCGTGGTGGGCGGCGTTTCGGGCGTGCTGACCGCGGCCGTGCCGTTCGACTGGCAACTCACCGACACCTACTTCGTCGTCGCGCATCTGCATTACGTGCTGCTCGGCATCAACGTGTTCCCGGTGATCGGCGGCATCTACTTCTGGTTTCCTAAGTTCACCGGCAAGATGATGAGCGAGCGTCTTGGCAAGCTTGGTTTCTGGGTGATGTTCGCGGGCTTCAACATCGGCTTTTTCCCGATGCATATCGCGGGGCTGCTCGGCATGCCGCGCCGCATCTACACGTATCCCGCCGATATGGGCTGGAATACGGTGAACCTCGTTACGTCGCTCGGCTCCTTTCTGTTTGCGTTCGGTATCCTGATCTTTCTCGCCGATCTCGCGGTGAGTCTGAAGCGCGGCAAGCCGGCAGGCAATAATCCGTGGGACGCACCATCGCTCGAATGGGCCGTGAGTTCGCCGCCGCCGCCGTACAACTTCGCGGTGGTGCCGACGCTCGCGAGCCGCCATCCGCTGTGGGAAGGCCGTATCGAGGAACCCGGCAACGCGGGCAACGTGCGCTCGCAAATCGACGAAGGTTATCTGCTGGCGGAAGGGCGCGAGGCGCTCGGTACGACCGCGCTCGAAGCGAATCCCGACGTGATTCTGAAGATGCCTGGCGACTCGTACGCGCCGTTCTTCCTTGCGTTGTTCGCCGCGCTTTTCTTCGCGGCGCTCGCGCTCGCGGCGTGGCTTTTCGCGGGCGCGATGCTGGCGGGCTGCGCGGTGTCGATCATCGTATGGCTGTGGCCGGAGCGCGAACTGATTCAGCGCGAACCGGTTGCCGTCCACGACGCCGGAGGCTGACATGAGCGACGCCGTCAACCTGCAGCGCTCATCGCGTGAGCCTCGCGAGCCGGACGAACCGGCGGGTCTGTTGCCGATAGGCAGCGCGGGCGAGCGTTCGGGCGGCTGGTGGGGTTGCCTCACGCTTGTGCTGACCGAAGGTGCATTGTTCGGATACCTGATCTTCACGTATCTGTATCTCGCTTCGCAAAATCCGCAGCACTGGCCGCCGGAAGGTTTGCCCAAACTCACGCTCGGCGTCGTCAACACAGTCATTCTGCTGACTAGCAGCGTGTTCGTCTGGCTATGCGAGCGTTGCGTGCGCCGCCGACGCGTGCGCTGGGCAGTCGCGTCGATGGCCACGGGTGTCGTGCTCGGCATCGTCTTCATGGGCATTCAGCTTGCGGAGTGGCACGACCATCCTTACGGGCTTACGACGCATCTGTATGGCTCGCTCTACTTCACGATCACCGGCTTTCATATGGCGCACGTCGCCGTCGGCATCGTCGTGTTGCTGTTGCTGCTCATATGGACCGCGCTCGGCTATTTCGACGAGCGGCGTTGCGCGGCGTTGAAGATCGGCGGACTGTATTGGCATTTCGTCGATATCGTCTGGCTGTTCATCTTCAGCACGCTGTATCTGACGCCTTACCTCTTTCAGGAGTGGTCATGGCCCAGGACATGAACACGCCTTCGACGAGCCCATTGCCCGGCGCGCCGCACCCGCTGCGCCATGTGCTGATCGGTCTGCTGGTCGCGCCGCTCGCCTGGCTCTTGCAGATGACCGTCGCCGAAATGCTCGCTGCGCAAAGCTGTTATCCGTTCGATCATCCGTTATCCGAACCAATTCTGCCGTGGATGAAAACCGCGCTCATCGTGCTCGGCGCATTGTGCCTCGCGGCGGGCTCATTCGGCACCTGGGTCGCGTGGCGCGAAATGCGGCAGCTTGCGCCGGTCGAGTGGGCCGCGCTCGATGCCGCGCGCCGCAAGCGGGTAGAGTTGCAGCGCTTTCTGCTGAGGGTCGCGGCGTTGTGCAGCACGCTGTTTCTGGTCGCTTTGATTGCGGTCGACGCCGCCATCGCGATCGTCTCGCCGTGCAAATGGTGGTGACGATGCGCGGCCTTCGTGATTTTATCGTGATGCGCGGCGGCCGCCTGGTGCCGCGAGGTTGGCGCGCGGGCAGTGTGGCCGCGGTCGCGCTCGCGGTGATGGGCATGTTGTTGCACGATGCCGCGAGCCATGCGCGAGAAGCCGCGGCGAGCGGGGCGGGCAAGGGCATAACCAGCACCGCAACGAACAGCACGGCCACGGGCGAGGCCAACGCCAACACCAACGCTACCAACACCAACCCCACCGAAATCGCCCGCGGCGCCTACCTCGCGAAAGCCGCCGATTGCGCCGGCTGCCACACAGCCCCGCCGCGCATCCCCCAGCCTGGCGCGAAGCCGGTAGCGACGCCGCCGTTCGCGGGCGGCCTCGGCATGGGCTCGCCGTTCGGCACCATCTATTCGTCGAACATCACACCCGATCCGCAAGCGGGCATCGGCCGCTACAGCTACGAAGACTTTGCGCGCGCGTTGCGCGAGGGCGTCGCGCGAGGCGGCAAGCGGCTTTATCCGGCGATGCCATACCCATCGTTTTCGAAGATCACCGACGACGACATGCACGCCCTCTACGCGTACTTTATGCACGGCGTGCAGCCTGTGCCGACACCCGCGCCGACGACGCGTCTGCCGTTCCCGTTCAACCAGCGTTGGGCGCTGCTGTTCTGGGACTGGGTTTTTGCGCCGACCAGGCAGTACCAGCCGGACCCCGCGCATGACGCGCAATGGAACCGCGGCGCCTACCTCGTGCAATCGCTCGGACATTGCGGCGCGTGCCACACGCCGCGCGGCCCCGCGTTCAACGAGCGCGGCTACAGCCATTCGAGTTCGACGTATCTGACGGGCGGCACCAACGACAACTGGTTCGCCTCGAACCTCACCGCCGATCCCGGGTCGGGCCTCGGCCGATTTTCCGCCGACGACATCGCCGCCTTCCTCAAAGCCGGCCACGGCGGCGGACTCGTGACTTTCGGCAGCATGGTGCAAGTGGTCGAAGACAGCACCCAGTACCTGAGCGATGCCGACCGCGCCGCCATCGCCGCATATCTGAAGAGCCTGCCGCCGCGCGCGCCGAACGGCCGCTTCAACGCAAACTCGCGCGCCGCGCAGCAGACCGTGCGGGCGCTCAGAACCGGCGACGTCGAGCGGCCCGGCGCCGGCATCTACGCAACGTATTGCGCGCGATGTCATCAGATGGACGGCGCCGGCGTGCCGCAAAAGTATCCGCGGCTGGCGGGCAATCCCGCCGTGCTCGGGGCATCGAGTACATCGCTCGTGCGCTTGCTGGTCGAAGGCGGCGAGAGTCCGCACACACTCAGCGGTCCGGAGCCGCGCAAGATGCCGTCCTTCACGGACAAACTGACCGATAACGAAATGGCGCGCGTGCTGACGTTTATCCGCAATACGTGGGGCAACGCGGCTGCGCCGGTGACGTCGCGCGATGTGTCGCGTGTGCGGGCGAAGCTGGGGAAGTAGCGCCTCAAACAGCGCCTGGAATAGCGCCTGGAATAGCGCCTCGGAATAGCGTCGCCGCGTCCGGCGATCGGCACATGGTTTGCTTCTCCTTGGCATCTGCTGCCGGTACTGCGCATGGCCTTGCCTTCATCGAACGGAGGCGGGCCGGACCCGGAGGACAAAACAATGATGGACGCGATTTATCTGCTGTTCGGGCAAGGGCGCGATCTCGACCCGCTGCAGATGAGCCTGCGCGCGGTCGTCGTGTTTCTGATCGCACTCGTGCTGATCAGGATCTCCGGACGGCGTTCGTTGGGACAGCGCTCGCCGTTCGATTCGGTGGTGGTCATTCTGCTGGGCGCCACGTTGAGCCGCGCGATCGTGGGCGCCTCGCCGTTCGTCGCGACTGTGCTGGCGTCGCTCGTGATCGTCGTTTGCCATCGCCTGCTTGCGTGGATCTGCATGCGCTCGCATGCGATCGAGCGGCTCGTCGGCGGCGTCGAGCGCGAGCTGTTCAGCAACGGCGCATTCAACGACGATCAACTGCAGGCCGCGCTGATGACCTCGAACGATGTGCGGGAAAGCGTGCGGCAGAAGATCGGCTCCCGCTCGCTCGACAAGGTCGCCGCGGCGATTCTCGAGCGCAACGGCGAAGTGAGCGTGATCCGCAAGGAGCAGTGAATTCGGCGCGGCGGGCAGCGGGGCAGACGAGCAGCGCGGGAGACCTGCAGCGCGACAGACGAGCAGCGTGGCAGACGAGCAGCGCGACAGACGAGCAGCGTGGCAGACGAGCAGCGCGACAGACGAGCAGCGTGGCAGACGAGCAGCGCGACAGACCAGCAGCGCGACAGGTAAGTCACCAGCTCGCCAAGCCACCAGCCCCCGCAGCCCGCGCTATCGGCTCGTCGTCAGCCGCGCCCACCGCGCGAGATTTCTTCCCCGGCGCCACGCGGCAGCCGCAACGTCACCGGAATCGACGCGAACGAGCACAATCCCACCACGAGAAACGCGGGCCAGAAATCCGACCACATGATCGCGTCGTGGCCGTTCAGCATGCGTGAAATCTGCAGCACGATGCCGCCGACCGTCACGCCGAGACCGAGCGACATCTGTTGCACGACACTGCCGAGGCTCGTCGCCCGCCCGACGTCGCGGCTCGCGATTTCCGCGTAGGTCAACGAATTGAGACTCGTGAATTGCAGCGCGGGAAAGAAGCCGCCGAGCAGCACCACGACCCAGATGATCCACGTCGGCGTGCCGGGAAAAAACAGCCCGCACGCCGCGATCGAAACGCCCGACAGCGCCGCGTTGACCACCAGCACCGAGCGAAAACCATAGCGATGCAGCACGCGCGACGCGACCGTGCGCATGAACATGCCGCCGAATGCCGACGCGCAGGTAATCAGGCCGGACTGAAACGCGCTCAT
The DNA here is from genome assembly GCF_040543975.1 of Paraburkholderia sp. OAS925. Lineage (NCBI taxonomy): Bacteria > Pseudomonadati > Pseudomonadota > Betaproteobacteria > Burkholderiales > Burkholderiaceae > Paraburkholderia > Paraburkholderia sp. OAS925. The sequence continues at coordinate 2,581,831 of NZ_JBEUNO010000001.1, read as the reverse complement.
GCCGTGTCCTTCCTGAAGCATCAGCGGCAGCAGGAACGGCAGCGCGCCGAGACCGATGCGAAACAGCGATCCGCCGAGCACGCTCGCCTGAAACGTCGGCACCTTGAAAAAGCGCAAATCGAGCAGCGGCAGCCGCGCGCGCTGCGCATACACGACGTAAAGCACCAGCAGCACCGCGCCGACCCCGCACATGCCGAACGCGTCGCGATTGGCGATCAGCTCGCCGCCGATCAGCGACAACCCGAGCAGAAGCAGCACCGCGCCCGCCGCCGACAGAAAAAAGCCGATCCAGTCGAGCGGGCCGGGATGCGGCTCGCGCGTGTTGGCGATGTGCTTGTTCGTCAGATAGATGCCGAGGATGCCGATCGGCACGTTGATAAAGAAAATCAGGCGCCAGTGCAGATAAGTCGTGATGAAGCCGCCGAGCAGCGGCCCGGCTGCGGGGCCGAGCATCGCGGGCACGCTCAGATAATTCATCGCGCGGATGAAGTCGGCCTTGTGCACGACCCGGAAGATGATGATGCGGCCGACCGGCACCATCATCGCGCCGCCGACGCCCTGGACGAAGCGCGCGAGCGTGAAGGTGGCCAGCGAATTCGACGCCGCGCACAGCAGCGAGCCGGCCACGAAGATGCCGATTGCCGTGCGAAACACGGTGCGAGCGCCGAAGCGGTCGGCGAGCCACCCGCAAACGGGGATGAACACGCCGAGCCCGAGCACGTAGCTCGTGACCGCGATTTTCAGCGCCACCGGGTCGCGCCCGAAGTCGCGCGCCATCGCGGGCAGGGCGGTGACGATCACGTTGGCGTCGACGCTTTCCATGAACATCGCGCACGCGACGATCAGAGGCGCTATCAGGGCGGTGCGGGCGGCGGTCATGGACAAAGCTGCGGCGGGCGGTCGCAGGCAAAGGGGTCATTATTGCACCTGTACGGTGCGGTTTGTTAATACTGCGGGCCTGCATGCCGCCCTTTTTGCGGTCATCGACCTCGGAGCGCGCTGCCGACGCCGCTGTGATTCTTGCGCAACAGCTTTATTTTTTGTTGCACTGCGCAACGAGAGGACTATAATCGGGTTATTCCCTAGGTAGAAACCCTATACAGGAGCCTCGATATGAACACCGCCACGAACGCTGCATCCGCCCGTAACACCGTCGCCGCCAAGGGCAACTGGCTCGCGAAACTGCGCGCTCTCGCGCTGCACGCACTGAATCTGCATCTGCAAAACTGCGCCGTGATCGCTGAGGCGCATCGCCGCCCGCAGTAAGCGGCAAACGCGGCCGGGCACGCTGAAAGGCGCTGTCGACGGTCGCGCGTTAAAGACGGTCGCGCGTCAAACGAACGCGGGTCAGCAAGCAACAAGCGGCGCATTTCGCGCCGCTTTTGCTTTGTGAACGCCGCGCGCTTCCCGTGGCTTATTCGCGGCTGACTCGCGGCTTACTCGCGGCTTACTCGCCCGAACGACGCGGCAAACGGATAAGCGTAACCGTTCGCCGCATTTTCGCCGCTCGCGCGGACCAGGCGCTCATCGCCAGCACGGTCGACGCGAGGGCCGCCAGATACAAGCCCGCCATCATCCAATCCTGTTCGGCCATCATCGTTTCTCCCGTCAAGTGCCCCGTTTGTGCGACCAACGGATCGCATCTCGCGAGGCTATTGCTTGCGATTACGGCACTTGCGGCAAAAAGCTTAGCCAGCCGTGGCTCACAGCTCACGTCAACCCGCGACGAATCTTCGTTGACCGTCCACGATTAGCGTTTAAACTTCAGCCCCCTGACTTCCGGGCCGGCCGGCGCGGCGCGGGTTCCGCCCAGGTTAAACCCCGGCGCAAAGGCCCGCAGTGTCAACCTTTTGATCTGCTTGCCGTTATCCAGTTGTAATCGCCGCAAGGCGACCTGGCGGCAGACGGCCCGTCGCCGCGACAGCTGACAGCTCCACGCAAGGCCCGCATTGACCATGTTCCATCGATATAAGAATAAATTCGACCGGCTGGGCGCGATGTTCGTCCGCGCATCCAAAGCGCGAGGCATCAGGGGATTGCTCTCGCCCGTGCTCGCGCTGGCGATCTGCGCGCTGCTGCTCGGCGTGCTCCAGCATTTGTCGCAGGCCGTCGACTACCGCTCGGTGATGCACGAGCTGCGCCGCTTGTCCGCCTCCGAGTGGACCGCCGCGCTGGCCGCCACGGCGCTCAGCTACGTGGCGCTCGTCGGCCGCGATGCAGTCGGCTTGCGCTACCTGGGTGCGAGTGTGCCGCGCCCGGCGCTATGGATCGGCGCGACGGCCGGCTCGGCGCTCGGCAACGCCACCGGCTTCGGCGCGTTGACGGGCGGCGCGGTGCGCGCCCGCGTGTATGGCGCCTCGAGCATCACGCCCGCGCAGATCGGCCGCATGACGGTCTTCACGAGCGTCTCGCTCGCGCTTGCACTGGTCCTGATGACGGCGTTCGGCATGGTCTGCCTCGCCAGCCCGCTTGCACCGATGCTGCATCTTTCGCCCGGCACCGTCCGCTGGGTCGGTGCGTTGCTGCTCGCCGCGCTGATTCTGCTGACCGCCGCATGCCGCGCCGAGACGCGCGCGATCCGCACGCGCTGGCAATGGCTTTCGTTCGACATCCCCGCGCGCCGCGATCTGCTCGAGCAAGTCGGCCTTGCGGTCGTCGACGTGATCGCCGCCGGCCTCGCGTTGTGGGCGCTGCTGCCGCATGCACACGTGAGCTTCGTCACCTTCATTACCGTCTATGCCGCGGCCATGCTGCTCGGCCTGATCGGCCATACGCCCGGCGGCGTCGGCGTGTTCGAAGCGGCGATGGTGTTCACGCTGAACGGCAGCGTCGCGACCCAGCAAATGGTCGCCGCGCTGCTCGCTTATCGAGCGATCTACTTCGGCGCGCCGCTCGTCGTATCGGCTGCGCTGCTCGCGGGTTTCGAGGGCCGCGCGCTGAAAGGCCGTCTGCCGCTGCGCCATGCGGCGGCCGCGTCGAAACTCGCGCCGCTGTTTCTGAGCCTCGTCACGTTCGTGGTCGGCGGCATGCTGGTGATCTCGAGTGCGACGCCCGCGTTCTGGCAGCGCCTTCATATTCTTCGCGACGTGCTGCCGCTGTGGGTGCTCGAAAGCTCGCAGATGCTGTGCAGCGTGCTCGGCGTGCTGCTGCTGTTCGTCGCGCGCGGGCTGCTGCGGCGTCTCGATGCCGCCTGGTGGATGACCTTGCTGCTCGCGGTGCTGAGCCTCGCGTTGTCGCTGACCAAGGGGCTGGCATTCGTCGAAGCCGGTGTGTTGTGCACGCTGATCGTGCTGCTGCTCGCGACGCGCCGGCGCTTCAATCGTCATTCGTCGCTGTTCGCCGAGCGCTTCACGGCCGGCTGGCTCGTCTCGGTCGCGATGGTGCTGATGCTCGCGACGTGGGTCATGCTGTTCGCGTTCCGCGACGTTCCTTATACGCGTGACCTGTGGTGGCAATTCGCCTTCGACGAACGCGCGCCGCGTGCGCTGCGCGCAACGCTCGCTGCGAGCCTGTTCGCCGCGACGTTCTCGTTCTGGCAGTTGCTGCGTCCCGCGCCGGGCCACTTCGTGAAGCCCGCGCCGGAAGATTTGCAGGACGCGGCGCGCATCGTGCGCGCGCAGGAGCGCAGCGACGCCGGCCTCGCACTGATGGGCGACAAGAGCTTCCTGTTCTCGGAGTCGCGGCAAGCGTTCCTGATGTACGCGAAATACGGCCGCACGTGGGCCGCGCTGCACGATCCCGTGGGTCCGCGCGCGGAGTGGGCCGGTCTCATCAGCAAGTTCGTCGCGCTCGCGCATGCGCACGGCGGACGCGCGGCCTTCTACCAGGTGCGCGCGAACGCGTTACCGCTCTATCTCGACGCGGGCCTCTCGCTGATGAAGCTCGGCGAGGAAGCGCACGTCGTGCTCGATGATTTCGATCTCAAGGGCTCGCACCGCGCGCATCTGCGCTACGCGCTCAAGCGCGGCGAGCGCGACGGCTTCACGGTCGAAGTGATCGACCAGGCGAACGTGCCGGCGTCGCTCGAAACGTTGCGCGGCATTTCCAACGGCTGGCTCAATAGCCGCGATGCGCGCGAGAAGAGCTTTTCGGTCGCCGCTTTCACCGACGAATACCTCGCCGCGCAATCGGTGATGCTGGTCCGCCAGAACGGCGAGCCGGTCGCGTTCGTCACCTTCATGACGACCGACCTGAACACCGAGGCGACCGTCGGCGTGATGCGTCACGTGGAAAGCGCGTCGCCGTACGCGATGGAATATCTGTTCACGCAACTGGCCTTGCATCTGAAGCAGGCCGGTTTCCGCTCGCTGAGTCTCGGCATCGCGCCGCTCTCGGGCATGCAGCCGACGCCGCTTGCGTCGCGCTGGCACCGGCTTGCCGGCATCGTGTGGCGCTTCGGCGGCCGCTTCTATAACTTCCGCGGACTGCGCGCTTTCAAGAGCAAGTTCCAGCCGCATTGGGAGCCGCGCTATCTCGCGGCGTCGGGTTCGGTGGGCGTGGTCTTCACGCTCGCGGACCTGTCATTGCTGGCGGGAGGCCGGCGTTCATGACTTTGCAATCGTTTTTCAGGCTCGCCGTCGTGGCGGGCCTCGTGGCGGGCAGCACGCTCGCGAACGCGGCGACGACCACCATTTCCGGCGGCCGCTACGGCAACGTCACCGTCACGCAGCCGGTCGGTCCCCTGCGCGGCTTCGTGGTGCTTTACTCGCAGGCGAGCGGCTGGAGCGCGGCCGATCAGCAAAGCGCCGACGCGCTGGCGAAGCAGGGCGCATTGACCGTCGGCGTGGATACCGCGCGCTATGCCGCGAAGCTCGCGACCGATCCTGCGCAGAAGAAAGAAGCCTGCCATCAGCTCGTCGGCGATGCCGAAGCGTTGAGCCATCAACTCGAGCGGCAGTCGCTGTCGAACCATTACTTCGCGCCGATCGTCGCGGGCACGGGCCAGGGCGCGACGCTCGCGATGCAGGTGCTGGAGCAGGCGCCGTCGAACACGATCGCCGGGGCTGTCGTCGTGGATGCGGAGCACACGCTCGATCCGCGCTTCAAGCCGTGCCCGCCCGATTCGACGATCATTCGCGACAAGATTCCGGGCTTCGTCGAAAAGGCATCGACGGGCAACGCAGGCAACGCAGGCAACGCAGGCAACGCCGACCGCGCGCGTCTTGTCGCGCTGATCGCGCCGCATCTGCAAACCGTGTCGACGCATGACGAGGACGTCTCCGATCTGCCGCTCATCGAACTGCCCGCCGCGCATCCGAACGGCCTGATGGCCGTCGTGATTTCCGGCGACGGCGGCTGGCGCGATCTCGACAAGACCATCGCCCAGGCGTTGCAGAAAGACGGCGTGTCGGTGATCGGCATCGACAGTCTGCGCTACTTCTGGAGCGAGAAGCCGCCCGCGCAAACGAGCCGCGACCTCGCGCGCGTGATGCAAACCTACGGCGCGCGCTGGCATGCCGAGCACATTGCACTGATCGGCTATTCGTTCGGCGCGGACGTGATGCCGTTCGCGTATAACCGCTTGCCCGAGGCGTTGCGCGCGAAGGTGTCGCTGATCTCGCTGCTCGGCTTTGCGCCTGACGCGGATTTCCAGATTCGCGTCGGCGGCTGGCTCGGCATGCCCGCGAGCGACAAGGCGCTGAAAGTGCGCCCTGAACTGGCGCGTGTGCCGCCCGCGATCGTGCAATGCATCTACGGCCAGAACGAGGAGGACACGCTGTGTCCGACGCTGACGAAGACCGGCATCGAAGTGATTCGCACGTCGGGCGACCATCATTTCGGCGGCGATTACAACGCGCTCGAGCGGCGCATTCTGAGTTCGTTCAAGAAGCAGAGCGGCGTGCGGGATTGAGTGCGCTGATCGCGCGCTCGTTTCGCACGGTGGACTCGCGGCACACTTGCATTGACAAATCCTGACCAGTCAACGATGATCGTCCGCATGAACTGCCTCGACATCCGTATTGCGCTGATTATTAGCATCATTCATCGAATGGTGGGTTAGCGCGCGTCTGATAGCAGTCACACATAACCCGCCCCACGAGGCGGGTTTTTTATGTCCGCTTGCTCCGCCTCCTGGTCGACTTTCGATGACACGTCCTTGCCGCACAGGAGCTTGCCTTGCCCTCACGCGAATCACAACCGCTCGATGAAGCCGTCGACCATGTCGCGCTTCGTCACGACTACCTGAAAAAAACCCTCACCGCGCGCGTCTACGACGTGGCCCGCGAGACCGAGCTCGAACGCGCGCGGCATCTGTCGGCGCGTCTGCGTAATCCCGTGTATCTAAAGCGCGAGGATAACCAGCCGGTGTTCTCGTTCAAGCTGCGCGGCGCGTACAACAAGATGGCGCACATGTCCGCCGACGCGCTCGCGCGCGGCGTAATCACCGCGTCGGCGGGCAATCATGCGCAGGGCGTGGCGTTGTCGGCGGCACGCATGGGCGTTAAGGCGATCATCGTGGTGCCGGTCACGACGCCACAGGTCAAGGTCGATGCCGTGCGCGCGCATGGCGGGCCGACGGTCGAAGTCGTGCAGTTTGGGGAATCGTTTAGCGATGCGTACGGCCACGCGGTTCAGTTGCAGAAAGAGCGCGACCTGACCTTCGTGCATCCGTTCGACGATCCGTATGTGATCGCCGGCCAGGGCACCGTCGCGATGGAAATTCTGAGCCAGCATCAAGGCCCGATTCACGCGATCTTCGTGCCGATTGGCGGCGGCGGACTCGCGGCGGGTGTCGCGGCGTATGTGAAATCGGTGCGCCCGGAGATCAAGGTGATCGGCGTGCAGACCGACGATTCGTGCGCGATGGCCGCGTCGTTGAAAGCGGGCGAGCGCGTGACGCTGAATGAAGTCGGTCTGTTTTCCGATGGCACCGCCGTCAAACTCGTCGGCGAAGAAACCTTCCGCCTGTGCAGCGAATATCTCGACGACGTGCTGCTGGTCAACACCGACGCACTCTGCGCCGCGATCAAGGATGTCTTCCAGGATACGCGCAGCGTGCTCGAACCGGCGGGCTCGCTCGCAGTCGCGGGCGCGAAGCAATATGCGGAGCGCGAAGGCATCGAGAACCAGACGCTGATCGCGATCACGTCGGGCGCGAACATGAACTTCGACCGGATGCGCTTCGTCGCCGAACGCGCCGAAGTCGGCGAGGCGCGCGAAGCGGTATTCGCGGTGACGATCCCGGAAGAGCGCGGCAGCTTCAAACGATTCTGCGAACTGGTCGGCACACGCAGCGTGACCGAATTCAATTACCGGATTGCGCAAGCCGAATCCGCGCATATCTTCGTGGGCGTGCAGATCAGGAACCGCAGCGAATCGGCGCAGATCGCAAGCGCCTTCGAGGCGCACAACTTCGCCACCGTCGATCTGACTTTCGACGAACTCTCGAAGCAACACATTCGCTATATGGTCGGCGGCCGCTCGCCGCTCGCACACGACGAACGTCTGTTCCGCTTCGAATTTCCCGAGCGGCCAGGTGCGCTGATGAAATTCCTTTCGTCGATGGCGCCGGACTGGAACATCAGCCTCTTCCACTATCGGAACCAGGGCGCGGACTACAGCTCGATTCTCGTCGGCATCCAAGTGCCGGAAACGGATAACGCCGAGTTCGACCGCTTCCTCGCGACGCTCGGCTATCCGTACTGGGAAGAGACGCAGAATCCGGTTTACCGGCTGTTCCTCGGCTGAACGTTATCGGCGCACTCGGGGTTTACCTTGAGCGCCTCACGTACGAGCAATCGCACCGCATAAACAGGCACTGCGCTGCAAGCGCCGTCAGCAGGGCGTCGCGCCGTATCGGCGGCTTTGCGTGACGCTTGCAGCGCTGTCCTGCTATCTCAAAAGACGATACAGCGTATCCGCCGTATCGCGTTGCGCGATAGCCGGGCCAATCGTCAAACTGGGCGCAAATCACACTTGCACTCAGGAGACACATCATGCGCACTCAGGTTGGCATCATCGGCGCGGGGCCCGCGGGCCTGCTTCTTTCTCATCTTCTTCATCTGCGCGGTATCGAGTCGGTCGTGCTCGAAACGCGCACGCGCGAGCAGATCGAATCGACGATACGCGCCGGCGTGCTCGAGCAGGGCACGATGGATCTGCTGACGCAAGCCGGCGTCGGCGAGCGCATGAAGGCGGAGGGCGCGCTGCATCACGGCTTCGAGCTTGCGTTCGAAGGCAAGCGCCGCCGCATCGATCTGACCGGACTGACGGGCCACTCGATCACCGTGTATGCACAGCACGAGGTCATCAAGGATCTGGTCGCGGCGCGCGTGGCAGCGGGCGGGGAATTGCGCTTCGGCGTATCGGAGACGTCGCTGCATGGCATCGACACCGACAAGCCGTCGATCCGCTACCGCCACGAAGGCGAACTCTGCGAGTTGCAGTGCGACTTCGTAATCGGCTGCGACGGCTCGCAGGGCGTTTCGCGCGCATCGATTCCGCAGGCGTTGCGCCGCGACTTCGAACGCGTGTACCCGTTCGGATGGTTCGGGATCCTATGCGAAGGGCCGCCGTCTTCCGATGAACTCATTTATGCGCGCCACGACCGCGGCTTTGCGCTGATCAGCACGCGCTCGGCCAACGTGCAGCGCATGTACTTTCAATGCGATCCGAAAGATTCCGTCGATAACTGGTCCGACGACCGCATCTGGGCCGAACTGCATGCACGCGTCGATTCGCACGATGGTCAGCACGTGAAGGACGGCAAGATATTTCAGAAGAACATTGTCGGCATGCGCAGTTTCGTTTCGGCGACGATGCAGCATGGCCGGCTCTTCCTGGCCGGCGACGCCGCGCATATCGTGCCGCCGACCGGCGCAAAAGGGATGAACCTTGCGGTCGCCGACGTGCGGTTGCTCACGAAGGCATTGAACGCGTTCTACGTCGAGAACCGCAGCGATCTGCTCGAACGCTATAGCGAAACGGCGCTCAAGCGCATCTGGCGCGCGGAGCATTTCTCGTACTGGATGACGAGCATGATGCATCGGATCGAGGGCGCGTCGCCGTTCGAGCAGCAGCTTCAGGTGGCCGAACTGGAATACGTGACGACGTCGCGCAGCGCGGCCACGGTGATGGCGGAGAACTACGTCGGCGTGGCCGTGCCGCAAGACTGAGCGCAACGCCGGCGGCTGCGATTGTCGGTGCAACAGCAACAGTGAATTCAGGATTAGCGGATTTATCGTCTACGACGGCGCACCTACACTGCCTTCACCGCTGCAACGAATTCCGTTCGCAGCACACATAAGAAGCATGACTGGAGGTGGTCAAATGAAATCGCTCATTCAGGCTGTTGCAGTTGCCGTCGCGCTGGGCGCGCCGATCGTTTCGATGGCGCAGACGTCGGGGCAAGCCGCGCAGCAAGGCGTCGAGGTTATTCAAAGTCAGGCCGCGGGCCAGCAGGGCGCCGCGCGAGTCGAGAACAGCGGCTATGGTTCGGGCAGCCACGGTTCGTGGCAAGCGGGCCGCGGCGGCGACGTCACGTTCAGTTCGTATTCGCCGCCGGTTTATAACGCACGATAAAGTTTGTCGAAAGAGCAGGGCGCGGAGTTTTCGCGTTCAAACCGCAAACGAAAAAACCGCATGACGCCCTAGGCGCCGCGCGGTTTTCTATTTCTGCATCGTGCCGGATTGCGGCGAGCGCAACAACGTCATCTCGTTGCGCAGCAGTGCGATGAGGTCGTCGTCGGTTGGTCGCGTGCCCCAATGCCGCGCGCCCGCGACGGACGCAATCGCCATCCACGAATGCGGTGGAAACCATTCGCGAACGAGCGCGCCGTTCTGCCGCAAACACAACTGGCCGGTCTGTTCGCTGTACTCCGCGCAGACGAGCATGCCGTCGATCTGCGCGCTGACTCGTCGTGGATCAGTGCGTACCAAGTTGTCGCTCCTGCAAGCTGCCGATGCAAACGCAAACGCAGACCTCAATGCAAAGGCAAAGCCCAATGCAGCGCGGCGCGATCGTCATAACGTGTAGCGCCGCACTACGCGCGATCAATGATCGCCGCCGTGGCCGTGCCACTCGCCGCGGCCATGTCCTTCGCCGTGGCCGCGCCAGTCTCCGTGCGGACCGCGCGCGTCGCGCCATTCGCGTTCGCGATGACGCTCTTCCCATTCGCGACGTTCCCAATAGCGATGACCGTCGTAGTAACGCTCGCCATACCAGCCGGGACTAACGACGACCACCGGTGGCGGCGGCGCATACACCGGCGGCGGAGGCGGCGCATAGACCGGCTCGGGCGCATACACGACGCCCGGAACGCCGATGTTCACGCCGACGTCGACGTGAGCGAGCGCCGCCGACGACGCCCCGATGCCGACACCGGCGACGATCGCAATAGAGAGCAAGCGGCTTCGTGATTGATTCATGGGGTGGGTTCCCGTGTTCTTATGATTGAGTGTGTAGGGCTCGGCGCGCGCCGCGATCAGTAACGGTCGTGGTAACGGTAATGGTTGTGATAGCCGCCATCGGGCACCACGATGCAACCGCTCAACGCGGTGCCGAGCGTCGCCGCCAGAATGACCAGCGCAAAAATTCGTTTCATGAGATTGCTCCTCGTTGCTGTTGATCCGAACTCTACTGAGAGGCGGTATTACCGTTGTGTTCGTGTGTAACAGGACGTGTCGCGTGCATCGCGTGGACTGTTTGTGCAGGGCGCGGGCAGGCGAGGGCGCACGTGCCGCGTGATGACCGCGGCTACGAAGTGCAAACGAGGGGCAAGCCATTGAGCACGCTATGAAAAGGCCGCGTACGCAGGTCTTGGATGAGGCGTGGCGCAACAAAGGCGTGGTGCAAGCAGCGCTGAAAAGCGGAAGGCAGGGCGAGACGCGGCCTATATGCCGCGCGGATACATTCGGTTGCAGACTGGCGTTTTACGTTGATCGTTTGCGACGCGAGGCCTGAGATTGGTCAATCGGCCGGACCGCAGTTCAGCTTTTATTAATATTTGACCGGTAGCATACTGGCTCGCACGCCGGCGCCCGCCCCGTGCCCAACCCACGATGCCCAACGAGAAACGAGACGTCCTATGAAGATGCAATCCTTCGATACGAATGCGCGCCGTTATGCGACCGGCTATGACGGCGTCGCCCGCTTGCTTCACTGGCTGATCGTCTTGCTGATTGCGGCGCAGTTCGTGATCGGCTGGACCATGCCGGACATTCACAAGGGCACGCTGCCCGAAGGGCTGATTGCGTGGCATCTCGGTGTGGGCGCAACCTTAATCGCGGCCGTCGTGCTGCGAATCGTCTGGCGTGCCACGCATCGTCCGTCGCCGGCATCGGTGTCGCCGTTTTTTCGCGTCGTTTCGCATATCACGCACGGACTGCTGTATCTCGCGCTTGTCGTCGTGCCGGTGCTCGGATGGGCGAACGCGTCATCGCGCGGCTGGACGATCAAGCTTTTCGGCGTGCTGCCGTATCCGTCGATTTCGCCGACCGGCTCCAGCGTCGGGCATGAGATGGGCGACATCCACGGGTATCTTGCGTGGGTCTTGCTCGTGCTGATCGGCTTGCATGTGGCGGGCGCGCTCTTTCATCGCTTCGTGCTGAAGGACGATGTCTTGCAGCGGATGCTGCCTTGAGCGGGTGCGATTGCCTGAACGCAACCTGAACGCAACCTGAACGCTGCATCAGCGCTCGATCAACCCGGTTCGGCGGCCGCATGCTGCGGCGCGGCTGCTTCGCGATAGCCGAGCCGCGTCGAGATCGCAAGGCCCGACTCGCGCAGCAGCGCGACGTAGTGCGACTTCGTATCGGCGCCGCAGCGCATGGTCGGAAATGAAATGGACAGGCCGGCGATCACGCGGCCAAAGCGGTCGAACACCGGCACCGCGATACACTGCAAGCCTTCTTCCTGCTCCTCGTTGTCTTCGCCGTAACCTTGCTCGCGAACGCGCGGCAGAATGCTCAACACTGCCTCGGCCGACGACAACGTCTTTTGCGTCGACTTGCGGAATTCGACGTGAGACAGCACCTCGCGCGCGTCGGCCGGCTCCATCCACGCGAGCAGCACCTTGCCGATTGCCGTGCTGTGAAGCGGATTGCGCCGGCCAATCCGCGACTGCATGCGCAGCCCGTAATCGGCGTCGATCTTGTGGATATAGATGATCGCGTCTTCGTCGAATGCGCCGAGGTGCACCGCCTCGCGTGTGAGCTGGCCGATGCGGCGCATTTCGACGTCGGCTTCGCGCACGAGATCGACACTCTCCAGCGCCTTCGCGCCGAGTTCGAACAGACGGATGGTCAGACGGTAGCGCTCGGTCTCGACTTCCTGCGTCACGTAGCCGAGCGCCTTCAGCGTCTGCACGACGCGATGCACGGTCGTCTTCGACATGCCGAGCCGTTGCGACAGTTCGCTGATGCCGATCTGCCCGCTGTCGCCGATCGCGCCGAGAATCGCGAACACGCGGCCAATCGACGAAGCCGATTCGCCTTTGTCGCTGCCGCACTCGACGCTGTCCGCGTCGTGCGCAAGGGTCGCGGGAACGTCCTTACGCTGCTGTTTGCCGGTTGCTGCCATTTCCGTGATTCCCTGATCGAACTTCTATTCGAACCGTATTCGAACGCTATTGCGTGCCGCGTTGCGGCGGACGCCGCGAGCATACCGCGTCTCGTCGCGTATGTTGAAGACTCAGCGCGCGAGCCATCCGCCGTCTACTGCGAGTGTATGCCCGTGCACGTAGTCCGACGCGGACGACGCCAGAAAAACCACCGGTCCCGCGAGATCGTCCGGCGCGCCCCAGCGGCCGGCCGGAATGCGGCTCAGGATTTCGTCGTTGCGCTGCGCGTCCTCACGCAACGCCGCGGTGTTCGCGGTGGCCATGTAGCCGGGCGCAATCGCGTTCACGTTGATGCGCTGCGCGGCCCATTCGTTGGCAAGAAGCCGCGTGAGCCCGAGCACGCCGCTTTTCGACGCCGTGTACGACGCGACGCGTATGCCGCCCTGGAACGACAGCATCGACGCGATGTTGATGATCTTGCCGCCGCTTTGCTGCGCGACGAATTGTCTTGCCGTGGCCTGCGCGAGAAAGAAGAGGCTTTTCAGATTGAGGTCCATCACGGCGTCCCAGTCGTCCTCGGTGAAGTCGAGCGCGTTCTCGCGACGGATGATGCCCGCGTTGTTCACCAGCACGTCGACACGTCCGAACGCTTCCACTGCGGCGCGCACGATGTCGTCCACTGGCGCAATCGACGCGAGGTCCGCGCGCACGTCTGCGAATCTGCGCCCCGCGGCGGCGACGCGCTCGGGCGTATCGCCCGCATCGGCACGCGACACGCCGACGATGTCGCAGCCCGCCTCGGCGAGCGCGAGCGCCATGCCCGCGCCGAGGCCCGCGTTGCTGCCGGTGACGATGGCGACCTTGCCAGTCAGATCGAACGGATGGGTCACGGGGCGGTTGGTGGCGGAGATATTCACAATGTCAAAGCCCATGTCGTGAGTTTCGTATGGCGAGCGGCCGATGCGATGCGATGCGATGCGCTCAGCGCAGGTCCCGCACCGCGATATGGTCCATGTCGCTGAACACCTGGTTTTCGCCGACCATCCCCCAGATGAACGTATAGGCCCGCGTGCCGACGCCCGAGTGGATCGACCAGCTCGGCGAGATCACCGCCTGTTCGTTATGCACGACGATGTGCCGCGTCTCGCTCGGCTCGCCCATCATGTGAAAGACGGCGGCATCGTCGGCGACATTGAAATAGAAATACACCTCCATGCGCCGCTCGTGCGTATGGCAGGGCATCGTGTTCCACAGGCTGCCGGGTTCGAGCTTGGTCATGCCCATCGACAACTGGCAGGTCGGCAGCACCTCGGGCACGATGAACTTGTAGATGGTGCGGCGGTTGCTCGTCGCGGCATCGCCGAGCGTTTGCGGCGACGCCTGCGCGAGCGAGATCGTGCGAGTCGGATGCGACTCGTGTGCGGGTGCGCAGTTCAGGTAGAACTTGGCCGGCTGCGCGGCGTCGTCGCTGCCGAAGGCTACCGATTGCGCGCCGCGGCCGATGTAGATCGCCTCCTCGTTACGCACCGTGTAGCGCGTGCCGTCGACGTCGACCCAACCGTCGCCGCCGATGTTGATCGCGCCCAGTTCGCGCCGCTCGAGCAGATAGCTGACGCCGATCGCCTTGCCGAGCGAGCCGGGCACTTCGACGGCGCGCGCGGCGGGCCACGCGCCGCCCACAATGATGCGGTCGATGTGGCTATACGTGAGCCGCAGCGCGTCGCGCTCGAACACCTCGTCGACGAGGAACTCCTTGCGCAATCCGGCGGTGTCCAGCGTCTTCGCATACTCGCTGTTGACGGCCTGCCTCACGTGCAGCGTTGCTTCCATGATTGTGTCTCCGGTGGGTGGGCGCCTTCCCGCAGTTACCCAGCTTAGCGGCGGCGCACGCATGGGCTCGACTGTAGCGCGTTATTCGCCTTTTCGGAACAGTGGTCCATAAAAAATTGCGAGGCATGGGTGAGCCAGCGGAGGCCCGCCAGCATAGGCCGGGTAAACGATTATCCTCGTCGCGCAAAAAACCGGAACGACGTTCCTGACTCGATGCTATATTGCGCCGAAAGGGAGCAGCCGGCGTCAGACCGGTGCTTACCCAAGGTGGAGTTACCGGACAACTGGACGTCAAGTCCACGGAGGAGACAATGAAGCTCAAGAAGGCCATCGACCGCATTCCTGGCGGCCTGATGCTCGTGCCGCTGCTGCTCGGCGCCTGCGTTCATACGTTCGCGCCCGGCGCGGGCAAGTATTTCGGCTCGTTCACCAACGGCCTGATCGCCGGCACCGTGCCGATTCTCGCGGTCTGGTTTTTCTGCATGGGCGCGACGATCGACCTGCGCGCCACCGGCACTGTGCTGCGCAAGTCCGGCACGCTGCTCGTCACGAAGATGGTCGTCGCGTGGATCGCGACCCTCGTGGCATCGCATTTCATTCCCATCGACGGCATCAAGGCCGGGCTCTTCGCCGGGCTCTCGGTGCTCGCGATCACGACGTCGATGGACATGACCAACGGCGGTCTCTACGCCGCGGTGATGCAGCAGTACGGCACGAAAGAGGAGGCCGGCGCATTCGTGCTGATGTCGGTCGAATCGGGGCCGCTCGTCAGCATGATCATTCTCGGCGCGACGGGCGTCGCGTTCTTCGAGCCGCGGCTTTTCGTGGGCGCGGTGCTGCCGTTTCTGATCGGTTTCGCGCTCGGCAATATCGACAGCGATCTGCGCGAGTTCTTCGGCCGCTGCGTGCATCCGCTGATTCCGTTTTTCGGCTTCGCGCTCGGCAACGGCATCGACCTGAACGTGATCGCGAAGAGCGGCATGGCGGGCGTGCTGCTCGGCCTTGCGGTGATCGTCGTGACCGGCATTCCGCTGATTCTCGCGGACCGCTGGATCGCGGGCGGCAACGGCGCGGCGGGACTCGCGGCTTCGTCGACGGCGGGCGCGGCGGTGGCCAACCCGGCGATCATCGGCGAGATGATTCCGAGCTTCAAGCCGCTCGTGCCGGCCGCGACGGCGATGGTCGCGACCGCCTGCCTCGTGACCGCGATTCTGGTGCCGATGCTGACCGCGCTGTGGGTGCGCCGTCATCACGCGCGCGATACGTTGCGCGAGGAATTGCTGACGCCCGCGGCGACGCCGCTGAAGGAGAGCGACGTGCATGTGTGAGCGGGTGTGAGCATGCGCGCTGATGCTCGCTGACCGAGCGTAGAAACGCCGGGGCCGCTTTAACGCGGCCCCAGTTTCGTTTCGAGCATGGCCTTAACGTGCGCTCATTCGTCGTCGATGATGCTAAAGCGCACCGAGTTGCGCTTGCGGCCGTCCGGCATGATGCGCTCGTGGCGAACCACGCCTTCCTGCTTTGCGCCGATTCGCAGAATCGCCGCGCGCGACTTGTCGTTGAGCTCGTCGGTGGTGAACTGCACGCGCACGCATTGCATTGCTTCGAATGCATGACGCAGCAGCAGATATTTCGCCTCGGTATTGACGGCCGAACGCTGCGCCGATTCGCCGAACCACGTGTGCCCGATTTCGAGCTTGCGATTCGCGTAGTCGATTTTCCAGAACCGCGTGCTGCCGACCACCGCACCCGTATCGCGGCGCACGATCACGAACGGCATGACTGTTCCCGCGTCACGTCCGGCGAGCGCCGCGTCGATATAACCGTCGATCGTGCCGGGCCCTGGCACGACAGTCAGCGTCAGATTCCACAATTGCCCATCGGCGGCGGCTTCGAGCAACGCTTGCGCGTGATCGCGTTGCAGTGGCCGCAGTTCGACCGTGTTGCCCGTCAGCGTGGGTTGCATGAGTTCACACAAAACGTTTGTCGATGAAATAAAAAAGTCCGCGAGCATCAACTCGCGGACTCTCTACAGCCAGCAACGATCAGCCGTTGCCCGCGTTACTGCATGCGTTACGACGACATCACCGTCACGGCCTTCGTGACCAGATACGCTTCCATCGCTTCCGGTCCGCCTTCCGAGCCGTAGCCCGAATCCTTCACGCCGCCGAACGGCATTTCCGGCGTCGGCGTGGCGGGCTGGTTGATCCACAGCATGCCGACTTCCAGTTGCTGCGACAGCAGATGCACATTCGCGAACGACTTCGTGAACGCGTAACCCGCGAGACCGAACGGCAGGCGGTTCGCTTCGGCGATCGCTTCCTCGAGCTTGTCGAAACCGCGGATCGCCGCGATCGGGCCGAACGGCTCGTTGTTGAACACGTCGGCTTCGAGCGACACGTTGGTGAGCACCGTCGGCGCGAAGAAGTTGCCTTCGGTGCCGACGCGCTCGCCGCCCGTTTCGATCTTCGCGCCGGTCTTGCGCGCGTCGTCGAGCACCTTGCTCATCGCCGTCAGGCGTCGCGCGTTGGCGAGCGGCCCGAGGGTCGTGCCGTCCGCGAGACCGTCGCCGAGTTTCAGGCCCTCGGCGTGCTTGACGAGCGCCGCGGCGAACTCTTCGCGGATGCTGTTGTGCACCAGAAAGCGTGTCGGCGAAATGCACACCTGGCCCGCGTTGCGGAACTTCGCGCCGCCGGCTGCCTTGACCGCGAGCGCGACGTCGGCGTCTTCAGCGACGATGACCGGCGCGTGGCCGCCGAGCTCCATCGTCGCGCGCTTCATGTGCGCGCCGGCCAGCGAGGCCAGTTGCTTGCCGACCGGCGTGGAGCCCGTGAACGTGACCTTGCGGATCACCGGATGCGGGATCAGGTAGTTCGAGATTTCGGCCGGATCGCCGAACACGAGGCCAACGGTGCCCGCCGGCACGCCCGCTTCGACGAACGCCTGCAACAGACCCGCCGGCGACGCCGGGGTTTCTTCCGGCGCCTTCACGAGGAACGAGCAGCCGCTCGCGAGCGCCGCGCTCAGCTTGCGCACGATCTGGTTGACCGGGAAATTCCACGGCGTGAAGGCGGCGACCGGGCCGATCGGTTCCTTCAGCACGAGTTGCTGCGCGGCGAGATTGCGCGACGGCACCACGCGGCCATAGAGGCGGCGGCCTTCGTCGGCGAACCATTCGATGATGTCCGCCGCGGCCAGCACTTCGACCTTCGCTTCGGCGAACGGCTTGCCCTGTTCCTGCGTCATGAGGCGGCCGATGTCGGACGCGCGCTCGCGCACCAGCGCGGCTGCCTTGCGCATCACCGCGGCGCGCTCGTGCGCGGGCACCTTGCGCCAGGCTTCGAAGCCGCGCTGAGCCGCTTCGAGCGCACGGTCGAGATCGGCGATGCCGGCGTGCGCCACCTTGCCGATGACCTGGCCGGTAGCGGGGTTCAATACGTCGAGAGTCTTGCCGCTCGCGGCATCGCACCACTCGCCGTTGATCAGAAGTCGGGTATCGGTATAGCTCGAAATTGCCATGCTGGTTCCTGTAAATGGGAAAACGACAGGCTGCGCTGCGCTCGCGTACAGAGCCGAACGCGCGTGGCCGAGAATGGACTGCCGATAAGGAAACATCTTATCTGATTGCGCTCAAACGTACCGGCGGCCGCTCCGCTCGCGGCGGGCGCGGCACGCATCTTGCGACCCCAGTTTCCGGACGGCCGCCGCGGCCTGTGCGTCGACGCCAGGCGCTAGTCATGGAAAGCCCGGGGAGAGCGCCGGCGCGTCAAGTGGCGTACAGTCGAGCGGCAGTCCCAGTCAACCAGATGCACATGAGGAATCGACATGCCTACCGGTACAGTAAAGTGGTTCAACGACGCAAAAGGCTTCGGCTTCATCACACCCGACGACGGAGGTGAAGACCTGTTCGCCCATTTCTCGGAGATTCGCTCCGAGGGTTTCAAATCGCTGCAGGAAAATCAGAAGGTCAGCTTCGAAGTGAAGCAGGGGCCGAAAGGAAAGCAGGCCGCGGACATCAAGCCTATCTAGCCGGCGATGCGGCTAGCGCCGCGCACACGTTCGCGATCGTTGCGCGGCGCTTTGCATGATGACGGCGAGCGCCGCGCTTGCTGCGATCGCCGAGATCGCCGCAGCGTCTGGCGTGGCTGTGAACGCCGCGCTCGAGCGTCGCCGGCTTCGGTGAGCGCGGCCCGTCGTGCGCCGATGCGGTTATCTTGGCCGCGCTTAGTGGGCGCGCTTAGTGGGCGCGCTTAGTGGCCGCGCTGAGCGGCCCGCTGAGTGGAAACTTGCCGGCAAGTTAATCAGCATCCCGAAACCTTCTGCAACCCTCGTGCGGGCGAAGCCGACGCAATGCCCGCGCGGACACCCGGTTCGCTCGCCGGGCGGGGAGCGAGCGTCCGAACGGTTATTGCACCTTGCATAATCCGCTGCGTTAGTGCCCAACGGCATCGCAAAGAGGCGCCCGCGCATGCTGGCAGCCCGCCCGGCGTTGCAATGCCGTCACTAATCTCTTACGGAGCGCTGCTACAATCTCCCCTTTCTTGATTGGTTGTGCGCTATGGGTTTCGAACAACTCGCTGAACTGAAGAAGCAACTGGCCGCGGCACGGGCCCAGGCTGCGCCGGCCGCGAAGGCTGACGGCAAATCCGGCGCGAGGCCCGAGGGCAAGCCGGATTCAAGGCGCGATGTCAGGAGCGATGGCAGGCCGGCTGCGAAATCCGCGAAGCCGGGCGCGGGCCCCGGTGCGGGCGCCCGACAGGGCGCGCGGCCTGCCGGCAAGCCGTCGCAGCCGTCACAATCGCGGCGCGGTCCCGGCGGGGGTCCCAATGCTGGCGCGCCGGCCGCGGACGCCAAGCCGGTCGATCCGGTGGTGAAGTCCATCGGCCGTCTGCAAAAGCGCTTCCCGAACGCGTTCCCGAAGAACCCGGCGCCGAAGCTGCCGCTGAAGGTCGGCATCTTCGAAGACCTCGTGGTGCATGCCAAGGAACTGTCGCTGAGCGAAGCCGAGTTGCGCGACGCGATCAAGACGTGGTGCCGCGGCAGCCGCTACTGGAAGTGTCTCGTGGAAGGCGCCGCGCGCGTCGACCTGACGGGCGCCGAGGCGGGCAAGGTCACGGCTCAGGAAGCGGCGGGCGCGCAGCGCCTGCAGGCGCATCGCGCGGCGAAGAGCGCGAAGAGTGCGGCGGCAGCGGCTGCGCCGGCTGCATCTGCTGCTTCCGCCGATGCTGTGGGTGCGCAGAACCAAGCGCCTGTGGATGCGCAAGCGTCACAGCAGGGTTCGCAAGAAGCGTCGCAAGCCACCCCGCAACAAGCCGAGCCCAACGAGCCGCAGTCCACCGCCGCCGATGCGCCGTCTGACGACAAACTCGCTGCGCAATCCGCCAACCTCTCCGAGACGGCTCCCGCCACTCGCGAAGCCTGAGCATCGGCCACCAATCACCCGGTGGCCGCTCAACGCACCGCCGCCCCCAGCCGGCCGCGCACGAAGCCGACGTGTTCGCGCAGCACATAGAACGCGTCGGCGTAAGCGAGCGGCATGCGCAGCCGATTCAACGATTCCTCGATCTGATCCAGTTCCGCGAAGAGCCGCTTGCGCTCTTCGTCGGTGGTTTGCGCGAGCGCGCCGCGCTCGATGGCGATCAGCGAACCGTAATAGCGATAGATGCGCGAACGTACACGCCAGCGATACAGCGCCGGAACCAGCCGCATCGCCGGAAAAAGCAGCACTGCGATCGGCAACAGCAGCACGAGCGTGCGGTCGCCGATGCTCGCGAGCCAGAACGGCAGCGTCCGGTATAGGAAGCTCTTGCCGGTGCGGTAGTAGCGCTGCGCGTCCTCGCTGATCTGATACTCGTGCGCGATCGGGCTCGGGAATTGTCCCGCGCGCTGCAGCAGGCCCGGCCTGCCGTGCACTTCCTGCGCCGCCTCGATCAGCAGATCGGAAATGGCCGGATGCAGATCGGTACGCGCGACAAGCTCGACGGTCGGGCTGATCAGATGCACGGTCTCGGGCGGAATCTTGTGCCGCAGATCCAGCACGCCAGGCGGCAGATCGATCTGATCCAGATACGGAAAAAGCCGCGTATAGGCGCTGGCTTCGTCGAAATTCATCACCGAAATGCCGGGCACGCGAAGCAGGCGCAGCATCAGCCCGCGGGTCGCGGAATCGCCGCTGAGAATCGCCGCATCGACCTCGCCCGCGACGAGCTGCGTGGCCGCTTGCAGACCGTCGCTCGGCACGAGCGTCGTATCGTCGCCGGACCCAATGCCGTTCGCGTCCAGCAGCTTCAGCGCGAGCAGGCGCGTGCCGCTGCCTTCGCGGCCCACGGCGATCCGCTTGCCTTCGAGCTGCGCCAGCTCCGTTACGCCGGTGCCGCGATAAAACACCACGATCGGCACATAAAAGACGCTGCCGAGCGACATCAGCGACGACGTATCCAGCCCGTCCGCCACGCCGCCTTGCACGAGCGCGAGGTCGACGTGCTGCTTCGGATCGAGCAGACGCTGAAGGTTCTGCACCGAGCCGTCCGATTCGAGTACGTTCAGTTTGATGCCGTTTTGCGCGAGAATTTTCTTGTACTGATCGGCGGCGGCGACAAACGAGCTATCTTGCGGACCGGCGCTGAGCGTGATCGTTTTCGGCGGCGCCGGATCGACGAGCCACACGATCAGCGTGACGACAAGCGCGACCGCCGCGGCGACGACGATATAGGGCAGCGTGTGATCGCGCCACTCGGCATGAAGCGATTCGCGAGGAAGCGGCGGAGGACGACGCGGACGTTGCGCTTTCATAGGCATGGCGTGCGGTAGCCGGGATCAGGGCATTGTCTACTGCGGCGGGCGGACTTGTCGTCGGAAGTTTGCTCTATTGTTGGTTGCCCTGTTGTTTGCCTGATTCGCGGCGCGCGTTGCAAAAGTCCTTTAATCGAAGGGCCATGCAATCGTTCTCAAGCAATGAGCAGCCCGAGCTGCCAAGGAGACGATCGTGTTGTCTGCTGCATTGGATACTTTAGGTGCATTGGCGGTGCTGCTGAGCATCGCTCTGCATATTCTCGTCTTCGGACGCAAGCGGTGAGCGCGACACATCGCCGGCCGACCGCATCTTTCCCATTGTTCGGCTGCCTTGACGTATCTATTCGCCTTGAGCCGCTTTATCCGCGTGGCCGTGGTGCTTACATTGTCACCAGTGTCAGCGCCGCAGCGTCCTGCTGAAGCAGCGTGAATGCCGCGATTTTCCGCGGCAGCACGCCGGCGCAAATCCAGTCAAAGGACGAACCAGATCATGAGTAAGCTCACAGGCAAGGTCGCAGTCGTAACGGGTGCATCGAAAGGTATCGGCGCGGCAATCGCAAAGGGATTGGCCGCGCAAGGCGCGTCGGTAGTCGTGAACTACGCGTCGAGCAAGGCCGGCGCGGACGAAGTGGTGGCCGCGATCACCGCCGCGGGCGGCAAGGCCATCGCCGTCGGCGGCGACGTATCGAAAGCCGCCGATGCGAAAGGCATTATCGACAGCGCCGTCGAAACCTACGGCCGCCTGGATATTCTCGTCAACAACTCGGGCGTGTACGAATTCGCGGCGATCGAGGACATCACCGAAGCGCACTTCCATAAGCACTTCAATGTGAACGTGCTCGGTCTGCTGCTGGTCACGCAGGCAGCGGTCAAGCATCTGGGCGAGGGCGCGAGCATCGTCAACGTGAGCTCGGTCGCGAGCCGCATCACGCCGCCGACGAGCGCAGTCTATTCGGCGACGAAGGGCGCGGTGGACAGCATCACGGGCGTGCTCGCGAAGGACCTCGCGCCGCGCAAGATTCGCGTGAACTCGGTGAATCCGGGCATGGTCGTGACGGAAGGCACGCATAGCGCGGGCATCATCGGTTCGGACCTGGAGCAGTGGGCGCTGAGCACGACGCCGCTTGGCCGCCTCGGCCAGCCGGACGACATCGCGGACGTCGTCACCTTCCTCGCATCCAACGACGCGCGCTGGATCACCGGCGAAAGCCTGATCGTCAGCGGCGGCGTGCGTTAAGAATATCCATTGAAGTAGCGGCAAAGCGGCGCCCTCGGGTGCCGCTTTTTTTGCGCGTCGCTTTTTGCCTCGCTTATTCCTCGCTTATTCCTCGCTCCCCGGCAAGCGGACGGCAAAGAGCGCATCGAGCAGATTCGACCCCGGCCGTCCGGCGAGCCGCGTGAGCGATTCGGTCATCCGTACCTGACAATCGTCGAGCGGAATCATTCTGATACGCCGCGACGGGTTGAATTCCGCGCGCGCGATCACGCCGACGCCCATGCCTTGCGCGACGGCTTCCTCGAGCGCCTCGCGGCCGTCGACATACATGACCGGCTCGACTTGCAGCGACTCGCGCACCAGTTCGATCTCCAGCAATTGCTGCGTGACCGATTGCGGTTCGCGAAAAATCATCGGCTGCTGCACGAGTTCCCCGTAACTCAGCTTGCGTTTCTTCGCGACGGGATAGCGCACCGGCACCATCGCGACCAGCGGGTCGCGCCGCAATACGCGCGATTCGAGCCGGCTGTGAACCTGCGGCGCGGCGGTAATGGCGGCGTCGACGGCGCTCGACAGCACGCGCTGCATGCAGTCCGCCGCATTGGCGATGGACAGCGTCACCACGATCCCCGGATGCAGCTTGCGAAACGCGCGGATCAGCGCGACCGCGAGATCGGGCGCGTCCGCCGCGAGCGACAGCGACCCCGACTCCAGGCCGCCCGCCGATTCGAGCAACTGCCGCGCGTCGCGCTCGCAACCGAGCATCTGCCGCGTCACGCTGAAAAGCCGTAGCCCGAGTTCGGTGGTCTCGACGCCGCGCGGCCCGCGCTCGAACAGCTTCACGCCGTAATCCTGCTCGAGCCGCCGCACGTGATCCGACACCGCCGGTTGCGAGAGCGACAACGCCTCGGCGGCCCGCGAAAAGCCGCCATGTTCCGCGACCGCATGAAACGCCCGCAATTGCGCGTATTGCACCTGAGCCTCCGTCGCAGCGAAACTCGCCAGCTATAAGTATTTACGATGAGCGCATCGATTATATCGATTTTACCGATGCACCACGTTTCGGTACTGTAGGCGCTATCTCAACCAGCCAGACCGGAGATTGGGCATGCAAAACGCGACTGGCAATTCCCCGGCGACAGCGCAAGAAAGCGCAAGCTGCGCCCCGCCGGCTCAAGGCGAGCCTTATCTGTTGACGCCGGGCCCGCTGACCACCGCCTTCTCGACCAAGCAGGCGATGCTGCGCGACTGGGGTTCGTGGGACGGCGATTTTCGCGCGATGACGGCGCAACTGCGCCGCAGCCTGCTCGACATCGCAGGTGACGCAAGCGACGATGCCGGCGAATACGATTGCGTGCCGTTGCAAGGCAGCGGCAGCTATTGCGTCGAAGCGATGCTGGGCAGTCTGATTCCGCGCGACGGCAATGCGCTCGTGCTTGCGAACGGCGCCTACGGCAAACGCATCGCGACGACGCTGCGCTATCTCGGCCGCGCGCATACCGTGCTCGACAAGGGCGATTACTTGCCGCCGCGCGCGACGGAAGTCGAACGCATGCTCGATGCCGAGCCGGCCATCACGCATGTCGTCGCCGTGCATTGCGAAACGAGCTCGGGCATTCTCAATCCGATCGAAGAGATTGCGGCGGTCACGGCGGCGAAAGGCCGCAAGCTGCTGATCGACTCGATGAGCGCATTCGGCGCGGTGCCGCTCGACGTGCGCAAGATCGCGTGCGAAGCGTTCGTCTCGTCGGCGAACAAGTGTATTGAGGGCGTGCCCGGCTTCGGCTTCGTGATTGCGAAGAAGAGCGCGCTGCACGACGCGCGCGGGCGCAGCCATTCGCTCGCGCTCGACGTGCACGATCAATGGGACGTGATGAACCGCACCGGCCAGTGGCGCTTTACGCCGCCAACGCACACGGTCGCCGCGTTTATCGAGGCGCTGCGGCTTCACAAGCTCGAAGGCGGGCAGCCCGCTCGCCTCGCGCGTTACGCGAACAATCGCGACGTGCTGGTCGCGGGCATGCAGGAACTCGGCTTCGAGCCGCTCCTGAATGCGCGCTGGCGTTCGCCGATCATCGTGACGTTTTTCTCGCCGGCGCATCCGGCGTTCAGCTTTGAGCAGTTTTACGAACTAATGAAGCAACAGGGTTTCATCATTTATCCGGGCAAGCTGACGGTGGTGGAGAGTTTCCGCATCGGCTGCATCGGCCAGGTGGACGCGCAGGTGATGCGCCGCGTCGTGCAAGCGTGCGCGAGCGCGCTGCGGACGATGGGCGTCGATCACGCCGCGCCGCCGGCCGCGGCCATCGAAGAACGCAAGCTGCTGGCGGAGCTTGCATGAGCGATAGCAGACAACATCGAATGGAAGCGAACGAAACACGATGAAGCACGTCAAGGCGGTGATTTTCGACTGGGCCGGCACGGTGGTCGATTATGGTTCTCTTGCGCCGATGGGCGCGTTTGTCGAAACCTTCGAGCAGTTCGGCGTGCCGATCACGATCGACGAAGCGCGCGGACCGATGGGCATGGCCAAGCGCCCGCATATCGCGGCGCTGATGGCGCTGCCGCGCGTCGCGCGCGCATGGGCCGACAGGTATGGCCACGCGCCGGGCGACGCCGACATCGACGCCGTGTACGACGTGTTCGTGCCGAAGAATATCGCGGTGGCCGCGAGCTACAGTTCGGTGATTCCGGGCGTCGCCGAAGTGACGAGCGCGCTGCGCGGCGACGACATCCGCATCGGCACGACGACGGGCTACACGCGCGAGATCATGGCCGAGATCGTGCCGGGCGCGGCGGCCCAGGGTTTCTCGCCGGACAGCATCGTGTGCACGGGCGATACGCCCGAAGGGCGGCCGTCGCCGTACATGATCTACAAGACGCTGCCGGAACTGGGCGTGTGGCGCGCGAAAGACGCGATCAAGGTCGACGATACGGAAGTCGGCATCGAGGAAGGCATTAACGGCGGCACGTGGGCGGTGGGTGTCGCCGTCAGCGGCAATGCGTTCGGTATGGCGGAGGACGACGTCAAGGCGCTCGCGCCCGACGACTTCGCGCGGCGCCGCGCGGCCGCCATCGACAGATTGCGGGCCGCGGGCGCGCATTATGTGATCGACAGCGTCGCGGATCTGATGCCGGTGGTCCGCGATATCGACGCGCGGCTCGCGCGGGGCGAGCGGCCTTGAGGGGCGTGTTGGGCGCCGGTCCCAACTTAGTCGGAAATCAGCTTCAACCCCGCGGGCAAGGACTCGCCGAACACGCGGCCTTCGTCCGCGTTATCCAGTTCGACGACCTCGCCGACCATCGCGATCCACGCGCGCGGCGCGCTGGCCGCCTCCAACCTGCGAATCACGGCGTCGCGCAACTCGTGCGGCAGATCGCGCGAGCGGTCGCCGGTCATGCGCGCGATCTGCACGGCGGCGAACGCGGCCGGGTCGATCTTCTTCCAGTCGAGCGCGAGAATCGCGTCGAGCCATCCACTCGCGACATCGGCCGGCACGACGTTGTGCGCGCTGCCATAGAACGGCCGGCGCGCGCCGATCCGCCCGACGGCCCACCAGCTCTGATGATTCTCCGAAGGCTTGCGCAAGCGCGCGAGCACCGACTCGCCGAGTTCGATCTTGCGCTCCACCGGAATGCGTTCCAGCGACGCGCTCAGCCGAACCATATCGGCGATACCCGTTTTCGCGACGTCGAACGGCAGCTTGTGACGCGACTGCGCGGCCGTTTGCAGATAGGTCATTGCATCGAGCACGCGCAGTTGCGCGGTTTCGTCGAGGCCGCCCGCGGCGCGCCGCCACAGCGTCCACCATTCGGACCAGACCTGGCTTTCCTGGACGTACTGAATACCGTCGTCGAAGAGCGACCACAGTTGTTCGACGCGCCATTCGTCGAGCGGATAACCAAAGCCTGGCCGCACGCAATAGCCGGCGAGGTTCAGCCAGAGCCGCTCATGATCCGCCGAGCGGCGCCGCCTGCGCGCGCGTTCCCCACAGCGCGCCGAACAGTTCGCGTAGCAGCGCGCTGTTCCAGCTCTCGCGCGGGCCGAGCAGTTGTTCGAGCTGCGCGCGCAGACGTTTGACTTCCTTTTTATCGACGTCTTGCGAGCGCGAACCGAACGAGCGGTCGATCTGCGTGATGGCTTCGTCGAGCCGCGGATGCCGCGCCGCGGCGGCATCGTCCGCGAGGTTGACCTGCGCATGCTCACGACGCAACTGGAACTCGAGCAACCAACGCTCGGCGGGATTGTCGCGGTCGATGCAGTGGACTTCGAGCGTGCCGACTTCGGTCAGCGAAGTCGCGATGCGCACGGCTCGCTCGCGGGCGCTGCCCGCGCCCTGCGGCGGGACGATGGTGGCGATGGGCGGCAGGCGCACGAAGTCGCCGCCCGCGAGGTCCGCCAGTTCGCCTGGTGCATACACGGTGTCCGCGCTCGACGACACCAGGTGAAAGCGCACCGGATGCCCGAGCCGCAGCGCGAACGTGCGATCGGCGATGAGGATTTCGTGGCCTTCCTCGGTGCCGCGCGGCAGGAGGCAGATGCCGCGTTGGGTGGTTTGCTCGGGCTGTGCGGGTTGCGAACGCTGCCGTTCCTCGCGCGCGTCGGCGGGTTCGTCCAATACGAGAAAATAGCTGCGTGGCGAACCGCCGCCGATTTTCGGCGCGCCGCCCGCGCGTGCGAGGCTGTAGGCAACAGCGCCGCGCGCCACGGCGACGTCCGGATTGTCGTTCTCCAGCACATGCAGCGGTTCGCCGCGCCACGCGCCCAATGTGTCGGCGAGGCGCTGCGTCAACGCCTGCGCGCGGAACACGCCGCCGTTGAGCAGCAGCGTATCGGGGACGGGGAGTGGGGCGGATTCATCTTTGTCCCGCCCCAACGCCTTGCGCGACTGCGCCTCGAAGCGGCCCAGAAAAGCGGCGATATGGCGTGTGACGGCGGCATCGGTTGCATACGGCAGACCGAACTCGACGATCGCGCCGCGCGGCCGGGCCCGGCCGTTCGTGTGCAGCCACCGCCGGAAAGAATCCATCGACGATCACACGCTCCACCTCGTCGCGCGTGACCTGCGCGGTGCGCGCGCCGCCGACGAGCTTCGCGCCCGCGCCGAGCAGCGTGATCGACGCGGAGTCGGGCGCTTGCGGCCCGAGCAGCAACTCCTTCGCACCGCGGCAGCGCTCGACCAGTTGCGACAGGCTCGCCGCCGACAAACGCGCGCGCTCGCCGCCGCCAGGCAGCCGCGCTTCGACGAGATGCGCGAGCGCGAGGTCCATGTTGTCGCCGCCGAGCATCAGATGATTGCCGACGCCGATACGCGTGAGTTGCGGCTCGCCGTCGGCCATGCTTACTTCGATCAGCGTCAGGTCGGTGGTGCCGCCGCCGACGTCGCAGATCAGCACGAGACGCGTGTGCGCCAGTTCGTTGGCAAGCCGCTCGCGATGATGGAACAGCCAGTCGTAGAACGCCGCCTGCGGTTCCTCCAGCAGCCGCAACGACGGCAGCCCGGCCATGCGCGCCGCTTCGACGGTCAGCGCCCGCGCGCCTTCGTCGAACGAGGCGGGGACCGTGAGCACCACGTCCTGCTGTTCGAGCGGCGCGTCGGGAAAGCGCTGATTCCACGCCGCGCGCGCGTGCGCGAGATAGCTCGCGCTGGCTTCGACGGGCGAGACCTTGTGGACATCGTCGGCGGCGCCCCACGGCAGGATCGGCGCGACGCGATCGACGGCGGCATGCGAGAGCCAGCTTTTCGCGCTGGCGACGAGGCGTCCGGGAACCTGCGCGCCGAGCACGCGCGCAAGCCGGCCGATGACGACAGGCGGCGCGTCCTGATCGTCGGTGGAAGGCGCCGCGGCTCGCGCCGCGCTTTCGCCCGAGACCGAGACGCTTGCCCCGACCGCCTGCACCCCGCGTCCCGAGGTCCACGGCAACTGCAAATCCCCCGCATCCAGCTCGCCCGGCGCGGCGTGATACCGCACCGAAGGCAGTAGCGGCCGCGCCGCAACCTCGCCCGGACTAACAAGCTGTTCGATCTCGAAGACGCGAATCTCCTGCGACCCGGCCTGCGCATACGCAAGCACCGTGTTGCTCGTGCCGAGGTCGATGCCGACGCTGTACCGCTTCATCTCAGTCATGCATTCGCGTTGCCGCGCACGTCGAATTCGACTTTCCAGCGCTCGTCCGCTCCGCGCGGCACGGCTTCGAGTTCAAGCGTGCCCGCTTCGGTCACGCGCGCGTGCAGCTTCACGGGCACGACCTCGCCGGACGTGCGGCCGGAGGCGGGCAGCGTCGCCTGAATCTCTTCGAGTTCCTGCAACTCATCGGGGCCCCAGAAGTCGAGCAGCGTGCCGACCTGATCCTGACGACGCACCGACGACCCGAAGAAACGGAAATGCACCGGCTCGCCGACGACAAGCCCAAACTCCTGCGCCGGTAACTCGGCCTCGGTGCCTTCTTCCATGCCGAACGGCGCGACGCACAGCGCCTGGATGGGCGGCTCGAGGCCAGGCACGGCGGGCATCGCCGATTCGATCGCGATGTAGTACGCCCGCGCCGTGCCGCCACGAATCCGCACGCCCTGGCCGCGCCGCACGTAGCCGTAATACGCCGCGCCACGGGCGACGGCCAGATCGAGATCGGCGCCTTCCAGCAGGCGCGCGGGCGCTGCGCCTTCCGCGGCGAGCCAGCCGTTCAGCGTGCTCATGATCCGCTCGACGAGCAGCGTCGACTTGAACACGCCGCCGTTGAACAGCACCGCCGTCGGATGCAGGAAGCTCGCGCCTTGCGCCGACGCGTCGGCAGCCGTCTCGCGCAAGCCTTCCAGTTCCGCGAGCGCGCCGACCTGACGGCCGAGAAACGCCGCCAGATGCCGCGTAATGCCCGCGTCCTGCGCATACGGCAAGCCGAGTTGCGTGAGGCCGGCGCGCGTGCGGCTCACCGGCCGCGCGGCGCTCTCCACCTGCGGGAAAAAGCCGTCGAGAATCGTCTGCGTCAACTCCGCGCGCGTGAGTTCCGTGCGGATCGATCCGCCGATCAGCTTCGAGCCGCGGCTCGGCACGACGAGCGGCACGGTGTCGGTGGTCGGGTCGCTTAGCAGCGTTTCCTTCGCCGAGCGGCACGCATAGGTGAGGGCGCGCAACTGCCACGCGTCGGCCTGCGTGCCTTGCGCCGCGAGCTTGCGCGCGACCACGTGCGCGAGCGCGAGGTCCATGTTGTCGCCGCCGAGCAGAATGTGTTCGCCGACCGCCACGCGATGCAGTTCCAGATTGCCTTGGCGCTCGACCACCGCGATCAGCGAGAGGTCGGTCGTGCCGCCGCCGACATCGACCACGAGAATGATGTCGCCGACCTTGACCTGCTTGCGCCACTGGCCGCCGCTCTTCTGAATCCAGCTATAGAGCGCGGCCTGCGGTTCCTCGAGCAGCGTCATGCGGCCATAGCCTGCGGCTTGCGCGGCTTCGGCGGTCAGTTCGCGCGCGGCCGGATCGAACGATGCGGGAATCGTCACCGTGATGTCCTGCTCGTGAAACGGCGCGTCCGGATGCGCGTGATCCCACGCTTCGCGCAAATGCGTCAGATAGCGGACCGAACTTTCGAGTGGCGACACGCGCGCGACTTCGGGCGGCGCATCGCTCGGCAGAATCGCCGCGCGCCGGTCGACGCCCGGATGGCACAGCCAGCTTTTCGCGCTCGAGACGAGCCGGATCGGCGTCGCCGCGCCGCGGCTGCGCGCGAATTCACCGACCGCGAACTGGCGCTCGCCCGTCCACGGCAGATGCAGGTCGCCGGAACCGAGTTCGTCGGGATGCGGCAGATACAGGAACGAGGGCAGCAGATCGAGATCGGCAATTGCGCCGGGGCCGGTCAATTGCGCGATGGGCAGCACGGCCAGCGTGGTCTTTTCGCCGTCGCTTGCGCTGGTGTCGACGTAGGAGAGCGCGCAGTGCGTGGTGCCCAGATCGATGCCGATGGAATAACGCGCGCCGCTCATAGCTCCACCTCGGCCGGCGCGATGACCTTCGCGTTATGGCTTTCCGCGAGCTTCGGCAGACGCACGTCGTCGACGCGCCAGCCGCGGTGGCTGATGCTGCCGACAAACGGCGCGCGGCCGACCACGTTGCCCGTCAGACGGATCGCGCTCGCGTCGAAACCTTCCTGAAGCGTGACGCGGCTGCCTTCCGCCTCGTCGCGCACCGGGCGGATCGTGAAGTGCTCGCGCAGCGTCGCGCGGCAGCCTTCGTGCACGAGGCGCGCGGCGGCGCCGATGTCGGCGTCGCTGAAACGCTTGATGTCTTCCTCGACGAAATCGATGAAGCGCGCGTCGCGTTGCAAGAGGCCGAGCAGTTGCAGCGCGGCGTCGGGGCTGGCTTCCTTGAGCGTCGGCGCGGCCTTGGGGGCCGGCGAGGGCGCCTGGGTTTGCGCTTGCGCAGCCGCGCCGCCGTCGCGCACGCGCAGCACCGCGGCGGCGAATTCGCCATCGCCGAGAATGCGGAAAAACGCGCTGACGGCCAGCGAAATCCTGCCGAGGAAGGATGGGTTCGAATCGGTCATAAATGCTCCTGAGAGGCTCTGTTAGAGGACGAGCTGTCCTGTGTCCGGGAGTGGGCGCGGCGGGCGAAACGGCCCACGGCGCCCTGTGGCGATGCACGTATCGCGGAAAGCCTGCGACGCAGCGAGCGGTGCGCTTCGCTTGGCGCGACCGGCGCAATCCGCGCGCGCAAAACCCGTATTTTGCCTTGTGACGCGCCGGCTGCGGGCAAACCCGCACGTTCTCGCGTGAGAAGGCAGCCAGATTGGCGGCTTGGGAGGGGGCAGCCCAACAACCTCGCAACCTCGTTTGTGACATCTACATCACGTTCAAGCGCCTCGCCTCACATGCAAACACCGCAGCAACAGCGTTCGCCGCCCGCAATGTGAGGATTTACCCGTACTGCGTGTGACAATCCTATCAAACGGAGTAACATAGCCCCGTCATTCGCCGGCTCGCCGTCGTGCCGCATTCCAACCCCGGACGCCTCATGCCTGATTCTTCTCCGTCGTCATCGGTCGTCGCGCTGCGCGGCGGGCCGCTCGTTCATCCGGTACGCAATCCGGGCATGCCGTTCGACGCTTCGTGGCTCGACGGTTTGCGCGTCAACCAGTCGGCGGTCGAACGGCGCTCGGCCACGCTCGTCACGCGCCGCAGCGTCAAGAAAGACGCGCAGGCCGCCTGGCTGCTCAAAGCGGTCACCTGCATCGACCTCACCACGCTCAGCGGCGACGACACCGAAGGCCGCGTGCGGCGCCTGTGCGCGAAGGCGCGCCAGCCGGTGCGCGCCGATATTCTCGACGCGCTCGGCATGGCGCCGCAGCGCATCACGACTGGCGCGGTATGCGTCTATCACCGCTTCGTCGCCGCCGCCGTGGATGCGCTAGAAGGCAGCGGCGTGCCCGTCGCGGCGGTGTCGACCGGCTTTCCGGCCGGACTGATTCCGCATCCGCTGAAGCTGAAGGAGATCGAGGCGTCGGTCGCCGACGGCGCCGCGGAAATCGACATCGTCGTCACGCGCGAATACGTGCTGACCGGCAACTGGCAGGCGCTTTACGACGAAGTGCGCGAGTTTCGCGCGGCCTGCGGCCCCGCGCATCTGAAGGCGATTCTCGCGACCGGCGACATCCGCACGCTGTCGAACGTGGCGCGCGCGTCGATGGTCTGCATGATGGCCGGCGCCGACTTCATCAAGACGTCGACGGGCAAGGAAGGCGTGAACGCGACGCTCGACGTGTCGCTCGTCATGGCGCGCATGATCCGCGAATACCACGAGCGCACCGGCGTGCTCATCGGCTTCAAGCCGGCAGGCGGCGTGTCGAGCGCGAAGTCGGTGCTGGCGTATCAGATCCTGATGAAGGAAGAACTGGGCCGCGCGTGGCTCGAACCGGAGCTGTTGCGCATCGGCGCATCGAGCCTGCTCGCCGACATCGAGCGGCAACTCGAACATCACGTGAGCGGCCGTTATTCCGCTTTCAACCGTCACCCCGTAGCCTGAAGCAGACCCAACCCATGAGCGTAGCGGAGTATTT
This sequence comes from Paraburkholderia sp. OAS925, assembly GCF_040543975.1. Classification (NCBI taxonomy): domain Bacteria; kingdom Pseudomonadati; phylum Pseudomonadota; class Betaproteobacteria; order Burkholderiales; family Burkholderiaceae; genus Paraburkholderia; species Paraburkholderia sp. OAS925. The sequence continues at coordinate 2,549,439 of NZ_JBEUNO010000001.1, read as the reverse complement.
TTCTTCGATGGAATACGGCCCCTCGTCCGAGGGCGACCAGCCCGCGCGCGCCTGGCTCGCGCAACATGACGCGCGCTTCGGGCATTTCATCAACGGCGCGTGGCACGCGCCCGCAAGCGGCGCGCATTTTGTGTCGCACGCGCCGGCAAGCGGCGAGCGCCTTGCCGAAGTCGCCCAAGGCGATGCAGCCGACGTCGACGCCGCGGTAGCCGCCGCGCGCGCCGCGCAACCCGGCTGGCTCGCGGCGGGCGGCGCGGCACGCGCGCGGCATCTGTATGCGCTCTCGCGCATGGTGCAGCGGCACAGCCGGCTCTTCGCGGTGCTCGAAGCGCTCGACAACGGCAAGCCGATTCGCGAGACGCGCGACATCGACGTGCCGCTCGTCGCGCGTCATTTTCTGCATCACGCCGGCTGGGCGCAGTTGCAGGACAGCGAGTTCGCCGATCATGCGCCGCTCGGCGTGATCGGCCAGATCGTGCCGTGGAATTTCCCGCTGCTGATGCTCGCGTGGAAAATCGCGCCGGCTATCGCAACGGGCAATTGCGTCGTGCTGAAGCCGGCCGAATACACGCCGCTCACCGCGCTCCTGTTCGCGGAGCTCGCGCATCGCGCCGGCCTGCCCGCGGGCGTGCTCAATGTCGTGACCGGCGACGGCGCGACGGGCGCGGCGCTCGTCGAGCACCCGCAAGTGGACAAGCTCGCGTTCACCGGCTCGACGGAAGTGGGCAAGCTGATCCGCTCGGTCACGGCGGGCTCGGGCAAATCGCTGACGCTTGAGTTGGGCGGCAAGTCGCCCTTCATCGTATTCGACGACGCGGACCTCGACGCTGCCGTCGAAGGCGTGGTCGACGCGATCTGGTTCAACCAGGGCCAGGTGTGTTGCGCGGGTTCGCGCCTGCTGGTGCAGGAGGGCGTCGAAGCGCGCTTCATCGCGAAGCTCAAGCGTCGCATGGAGTCGCTGCGCGTCGGAACGTCGCTCGACAAGAATGCCGACGTCGGCGCGATCGTCGATCCGGTGCAGCTCGAGCGGATTCGCTCGCTCGTCGAAAGCGGGCGGCGCGAGGGCTGCGCGATCTGGCAGGCGAGCAATACGACGCTGCCTGCCAACGGCTGCTTTTATCCGCCGACGCTCGTCACGAACGTTGCGCCCGCATCGACTCTGGCTCAGGAGGAAATCTTCGGCCCGGTGCTCGTGTCGATGAGCTTTCGCACGCCGGAAGAAGCCGTCGCGCTCGCCAACAATTCGCGCTATGGACTCGCTGCGAGCGTGTGGAGCGAGACCATCGGCCGCGCGCTCGATGTCGCGCCGCGGCTCGCGGCGGGCGTCGTGTGGATCAACGCGACGAACCTGTTCGACGCGGCGGTCGGCTTCGGCGGCTATCGCGAGTCGGGCTTTGGACGCGAGGGCGGACGTGAGGGCATTTACGAATATCTGAAACCGCGCGCGTGGCTCAATCTTCCGAAGCGCCGGCCGCTGGGCGCGACGCAAGAGGACAGCGGCCGCGTACAGATGCTGGCTGCCGAGCAGGACACCGCGAACACCGCGAACATCGTATCGATCGACCGCACGGCGAAGCTCTTTATCGGCGGCAAGCAGGTGCGCCCGGACAGCGGCTATTCGCTGACGATTCACGCGCCGGACGGAACGCCGGTCGGCGAGGTGAGCGAAGGCAATCGCAAGGACATACGCAACGCGGTCGAAGCGGCGCGCGCGGCGCACAAGTGGTCGCAGGCGAGCACGCATAACCGCGCGCAGGTGCTGTTCTATCTCGCCGAGAATCTCGCGGTGCGCGCCGACGAATTCGCGCATCGGCTGGTGTTGCGGCATGGCGTGACGGCTGACGCGGCGCGTGCGGAAGTGGAGGCGTCGGTCACCCGCCTTTTCACGTACGCGGCGTGGGCCGACAAGTTCGACGGCGCGGTGCACACGCCGCCGTTGCGCGGTGTCGCGCTTGCGATGCACGAGCCGCTCGGCGTGATCGGCATTGCGTGTCCGGACGAAGCGCCGTTGCTGGCTTTCGTTTCGCTGATCGCGCCGGCGCTCGCAATGGGTAATCGCGTGGTCGTGCTGCCGGGCGAGGCTGGTTCGCTGGCCGCGACGGACTTCTATCAGGTCGTCGAGACGTCCGACGTGCCCGGCGGCGTGGTGAACATCGTCACAGGCAAACGCGCGGCGCTGCTGCCGGCGCTCGCGAGCCACGACGACGTCGACGCGGTCTGGTGCTTCGGCAACGCGGCGGATTCGGCGCTGATCGAGCGCGCATCGGTCGGCAATCTGAAGCGCACCTTCACCGACTACGGCCACCAGTTCAACTGGTTCGACCGTGCGAGCGAGGGCAGGCCGTTTCTGCGCCAGGCCGTGCAGGTGAAGAACATCTGGATACCGTACGGAGATTGACCGCACAGCAGCACACGCAACGCAAGCAGCGCAGAGCATGCGCGTCGATCACAAAATGAAGGAGACAACGTGCCGAACATTCTGGACTTCCTGCTGTTGGCGAACGCTGCGCCATCGCACGCGGCGCGCCGCATGACGAAGCACGCGGCGCACGAAGGGCTGCCGTCATGAGCGCGCAGCAAGCGAGCGGACGCGTCGTCATTCTCGGCATCTACGTGACCGATCTGACGTTTCGTGCGGCGCGCATGCCTTCCATCGGCGAGACGATTGCGGGCTCCGCGTTCGCGATGGGCCCTGGCGGCAAGGGCTCGAACCAGGCCGTGGCGGCGGCGCGCGCGGGCGCGCAGGTCGTGTTCTGCACGCGCATCGGCGACGATGCGTTCGGCTCCATCGCACAGGCCACCTGGGCGCGCGAGGGCATCACGGCGCGCGCGTCGGTGGTGCCCGGCGTGGCGACGGGCGCGGCGCACATCTTCGTCGACGACACCACGGGCATGAACGCGATCATCGTCGCGGCCGGCGCGGCGGGCACGCTCGGCGCAGCCGACGTCGATGCGATAGAAGCCGACATTGCCGGTGCGCGCGTGTTCGTCACGCAGCTCGAGCAGCCGCTCGCGGCCGCGCGGCGCGGACTCCAAGTGGCGCGTAAGCATGGCGTCATCACGGTCTTCAATCCCGCACCGGCCATGCCGCTTGACGACGACATCTTCCCGCTGTGCGACTACATCACGCCGAACGAAAGCGAGGCGGCCGCGCTCACCGGCGTGCCGATCGCGAATGTCGACGATGCGCGGCGCGCGGCCGACGTGCTGCTCGCAAAAGGCGTGGGCGCCGCGATCGTGACGCTCGGCGAAGGCGGCGCGTTGCTGCACGACGCCACGCAATCGGTGTGGCTGCCCGCGTTCCGCTGCGGTACGGTAGTGGAAACGGCGGGCGCGGGCGACGGCTTCACGGGCGGCTTCGCGGCTGCGCTTGCGCGCGGCGAAGACCCAATTGCGGCGATGCGCTTCGGCTGCGCGCTCGCGGGCATCTCGGTCACGCGCGCAGGCACCGCGCCCTCGATGCCCACGCTTGCCGAAGTGAACCAGGTGTTGAGCGAGTACAGCGAGTCGGGCCAGACCGCGCAGGTGTCGTAACTCATCCGTGCAGTAACGTGCAGTGCAGTGTCAGGAGATCATGAGCGCCATGAAGTCTTCGTTTGCTGCGGGAAAACTGTTTGCCGACCGGCAACTCAACTTCCTTCTGATCGTCAACGTGCTCGTCGTGCTGGTCGCGACGTGGCTCTCGCGCGGCCAGTTCGTCGACATCGACAATCTTCAGTCGATGGGCGGCCAGTTGCCCGAACTCGGTCTGCTCGCGCTCGGCATCATGCTGTCGATGGTGTCGGGCAACGGCGGCATCGACCTGTCCGGTGTCGGCCTCGCGAACCTCTCGGGCATGGTCGCGGCGATCGTGGTGCCGCGCTTCGTCAATGGCGACGATTCGCCGATGCTTTACACGTCGCTCTTTTGCGCGATCGTGCTCATCATGGGTCTGCTCGGCGGCCTGCTCAACGGCGTCGTGATCGCGCGCCTCAGACTCACGCCGATTCTCTGCACGCTCGGCACGCAGTTGCTGTTCACCGGCTTTGCGGTCGTGATCAGCAACGGCGCATCGGTGCACGTCGACTATGTCGAGCCGCTGTCGGACATCGGCAACGGCACCGTGTTGCAGGTGCCGATTGCGTTCTGCATCTTCATCGCCGCGGTGATCGTGCTGGGATGGCTGCTCAGGCGCAGTCCGTTCGGCCTGCGTCTCTATCTGATGGGCACGAATCCGAAAGCCGCGTTTTACGCGGGCATTCCGCGCGCGCGCATGCTCATCACGACCTATGCGATGTGCGGCGTGCTCGCGTCGCTTACCGGACTGATCAGCGCGACGCATACGTCCAGCGCGAAATGGGATTACGGCAACTCGTATCTCTTGATCGCGATCCTCATTGCGGTGATGGGCGGCGTGAATCCCGCAGGCGGTTATGGGCGCATCGTCTGCGTGTTTTTTGCGGCAACAGTGCTGCAGTTTCTGTCGAGCCTCTTTAATCTGCTCGGCGTCTCGCAGTTTTTCGGCGACTGCGCGTGGGGCTTTTTGCTGCTGCTCTCGCTGGCCTTTGCGGGCGGCGAACGCGTGCGCGCAATCTTCGGCTTCGGCGGCGGCGCTGCGCATCCGGCAACGGAACCGGCAGCGGCTCGCGCCGACGGCGGCACGCCGCCAAAGCGCTAGCGCATAGCGAAGTATCGGTAAAAGCAAACGCAACGCAACGCAACGGATGAAGGCGAACAGGGTGCCCTCCCTGTTCGCGACGGCTGACACGGCCAGCACGGGCGACATCGAACGATAAAGGAGACATTGCATGAAACTGACTCGACTGGGTGCCGCGCTCGCAGCAGGCGCAGTGGCGGTGGGCGCGATCGCCGCGGCGCAGGCCGCCACCAACGAAACCATTGTCACGGTCGTCAAGGTGACGGGCATCAACTGGTTCAACCGGATGGACGACGGCGTCAAGGAATTCGCGAAGGAAAACACCGGCATCACCGCGTACCAGACGGGCCCGGGCCGCGCGGACGCGGCGCAGCAACTGAAGATCATCGAAGATCTGATCGCGAAGAAAGTCACCGCGATTGCAGTCGTGCCCTACGATCCGCCGACACTCGAACCGGCGCTGAAGAAGGCGATGGATCGCGGCATCAAGGTCGTCACGCATGAAGCGGACAACGCAAAGAACACGATGGTCGACATCGAGGCGTTCGACAACACGGCCTACGGTGCGGGTCTGAACGAACGGCTCGCGTCGTGCATGCATAACGAAGGCAAGTGGGCGGTGCTGGTCGGCTCGCTCGGCAGCCGTTCGCAGGTGCAATGGGCCGACGGCGGCATTGGGAACGCCAAGGCCAAGTACGCGAAAATGAATCTCGTCGAGCCGAAGCTCGAAACCAATAACGACGGCGAGCGCGCGTACGAAGTCGCAAAAGAAGTGCTGCGCAAGCATCCGGATCTGAAGGGCTTCCAGGGTTCGTCGTCGCTGGATGTGATCGGCATCGGCCGCGCCGTCGAGGAAGCCGGCATGCAGGGCAAGATCTGCGTATACGGCACGGGTCTGCCGACCGAGGCGGGCAAGTTCCTCGAGAGCGGCGCGATCAACGGCATCGCGTTCTGGGACCCGAAACTCGCGGGCATCGCGATGAACAAGGTCGCGAAGATGCTGGTGGACGGCAAGACCGTCGAGAACGGCGCGGACCTCGGCATTCCGGGCTACACGAAGGTGACGGTCGCGAAAGGGCCGGGCAAGGGCATCATCGTGCGCGGCCAGGGCTGGGTGAACGTCGACAAGTCGAACTACAAGCAGTATCCGTTCTGATTCCGTTGTTCACTTCGGGGCGCGTCCGGTGGGCGCGCCCCGGCATCGCGACCGCTCATCATGAATCGACAAGACGTCTCTTCCGCCCAGTCTTCGCAACCCTTTCTGCAAGTGGTCGGCGTGCATAAACGCTTTACCGGCGTACATGCGTTGCGCGGCGTGAGCCTCGCGTTCGAACGCGGGCAGATCTATCACCTGCTCGGCGAAAACGGCTGCGGCAAGAGCACGCTGATCAAGATCATTTCCGGCGCGCAGCCGCCGGACGAAGGCCAACTCGTGATCGAGGGCGTGCCGCATGCGCGGCTCTCCGCGCTCGAGGCGCTCGCGGCCGGCATCGAAACCGTGTATCAGGATTTGTCGCTGCTGCCGAACATGAGCGTCGCCGAAAACGTTGCGCTCACATCGGAACTCGCGACGCATGCAGGACGGCTCGCGCGCACCTTCGATCGCCGCGTGCTCGCCGCCACGGCCGCGCGCGCGCTCGAAGCGGTGGGCCTGCCCGGCAACGCGGATTTCCAGGCAACGCTCGTCGAGCAACTGCCGCTCGCCACGCGGCAGCTCGTCGCGATTGCGCGGGCCATTGCGAGCGAGGCGAAGTTCGTCATCATGGACGAGCCCACCACGTCGCTCACGCAAAAGGAAGTCGACAATCTGATCGCGGTGCTCGCGAATCTGCGCGCGCAAGGCGTGACGGTGCTGTTCGTGAGCCACAAGCTCGACGAGTGCTATGCGATCGGCGGCGAAGTGATCGTGCTGCGCGACGGGCAAAAGATGGCGCAAGGACCGATCGCGCAGTTCACCAAGGCGCAGATCAGCGAACTGATGACGGGCCGCCATCTGTCGAACGAGCGGTATCGCGAAAGCGCGCACGCGGACGACGTCGTGCTCGACGTGCGCGGCTTCACGCGCGCCGGTCAGTTCAGCGACGTCACGTTCAGGCTGCACGGCGGCGAGATTCTCGGCGTCACCGGACTGCTCGATTCGGGGCGCAACGAACTCGCGCGCGCGTTGGCGGGCGTCGCGCCGGCGCAAGCGGGCGAGGCGCGGCTCGACGGCAAGCCGATTGCGCTGCGCACGCCGTCGGACGCGAAACGCCACCGCATTGGCTACGTGCCGGAAGACCGGCTGAACGAAGGGCTCTTTCTCGACAAGCCGATTCGCGACAACGTGATCACCGCGATGATTTCGAGCCTGCGCGACCGCTTCGGCCAGATCGACCGCGCGCGTGCGCAGGCGCTTGCCGAGCAGACCGTGAAGGATTTGCAGATCGCGACGCCCGGCGTCGACAAGCCCGTGCAATCGCTTTCCGGCGGCAACCAGCAGCGCGTGCTGATCGGCCGCTGGCTGGCCATCGACCCGCGCGTGTTGATTCTGCACGGCCCGACGGTGGGCGTCGACGTGGGCTCAAAGGACATCATCTACCGGATCATGCAGCGGCTCTCGCAGCGCGGCATCGGCATCATTCTGATCAGCGACGACCTGCCCGAGCTTCTACAGAACTGCGACCGCATCCTGATGATGAAGAAGGGACGCGTGGCCGCCGAATATCAGGCCGACGCATTGAGCGAGGCCGATCTGTATCACGCGCTGCTTTCCGAAGCGGCCTAGAGGACGTCAACCGCCATGAACTCGCGCATCCAGCCGCGCATCGACTTGCCCACCGACTCGTCCACCGAATCGCCCATGAAGCAGACCATGACCACTCTGAATGTCGTCGAAGTCGCGCCGAGCGTCGAACCGGGAGGCTTGCGCATGCGGCTCGCGCGCAACCCCGAGTGGTTCACGGTCGCGCTGATCGTGGTCACGTGCCTGATCGTCGGCGCCATCAACCCGCGCTTCTTTCAGTTGGCGACGCTGTTCGATCTGCTGCATTCGGCGACGACCATGTCGCTGTTCGCGCTCGGCACGCTCGTCGTGCTCGCGTCGGGCGGCATCGACGTGTCGTTCACCGCGATTGCCGCGCTGACCATGTACGGCATCACCAAGGCCGTATTCGCGTTCTGGCCGGACGCGCCGTTCGCGCTGATTCTCGTAGCGGGTGCAGTGGGCGGCGTCGTGCTCGGCGTCGTCAACGGCTTGCTCGTGCATCGGCTGAAAGCGCCGTCGCTGATCGTCACGATCGGCACGCAATACCTGTATCGCGGCTTGCTGCTGACGTTTATCGGCACGACGTTCTTCATGAACATTCCGCACAGCATGGATCGCTTCGGCCGCATTCCGCTGTTTTTCTATCACACCGCGGACGGCTTGCGCGCGGTGCTGCCGGTCTCGGTGCTGGCGCTCGTCGCCGCCGCGTTCGTCACCTGGTGGCTGCTCAATCGAACGATGATGGGCCGCGGCGTCTACGCGATGGGCGGCTCGCTTGCGATTGCCGAGCGGCTCGGCTACAACCTGCGCGCGATCCATCTGTTCGTGTTCGGCTATACGGGCATGCTTGCCGGCATCGCGGGCATTCTGCATGTGTCGAACAACCGCCTCGCGAATCCGTTCGATCTGGTCGGCTCGGAACTCGACGTGATCGCCGCGGTGATTCTCGGCGGCGCGCGCATTACGGGCGGCACGGGCACGGTGGTGGGAACGCTGCTCGGCGTGGTGCTGGTTACGCTGATCAAGAGCGTGCTGATTCTTGTCGGCGTGCCGACTACCTGGCAGAAGGTGATTATCGGCGCGTTCATTCTGCTCGCCGGCACGCTGTTCGCGCTGCAACGCAAGCGCTGAAAACGCGCCGCGCGGGGTTGCGTTCGTGTGAGCGGAAGGCGCGTCGCGATGCGCGCCTGCCGCTTCACGCTAAACATATTACGCGCGCTTGCGCGGCGCCTGGCCCTCTTCGGTGATGATCGAATCGAAGTCTTCGATCTGTGAAAAGCGCACGGCTTTCACGACGCCGAACTTGCTTCTGTCCACGACCAGATGCCGCTCGACGGCGCTCGCCATCGCGGCCTGCTTCACTGCGACTTCGTGGAAATTCCAGCAGGTCACGCCGCGCGCGGTGTCCACGCCGCCCGCCGAGATAAACGCCTTGTTGATGCCCATGCGGCGCAGCATCTCGAGACTTTCCTCGCCCGCGAACGAATCCGACGAAGGCACATAGACGCCGCCGAGCAGAATCATGCGCACGTTCGGCTTGCGCCGCAAAATCTCGGCGACGTTCAGCGAATAGCAGACCACGGTCACATGGCGCTCCGGCGGAACGAGGCGCGCGAGTGCAGCGAGCGTCGTGCCGCAATCGATGAAAAGCGTTTCGTTGTCGCCGATCAATCCCGCCGCGATCGACGACGCGTCGGCCTTGGCCTGCGCGAAGTGATCCTTTTCCTGCTCCAGCGAATAGCCGGCGTTATTCGGCACGTCCGTCGCGCTGACGATATAGCCGCCGAGATACGTGAAGCGATCCGAATTCGCGGCAATGTCGCGGCGCACCGTCATTTCCGATACGCCGAGCAGCGCCGCGGCATCGCGCAGGCGCATCACGCTTTGCCGTGTCAGCGCGTCGGCCAGAGCGCGAAGGCGATCGGGTTTGAGCATGGAGGTCCTGGCGCGTGGAGAGAATGTGAATGTCGTTAGATTTCAATCATGCTTGCTGAAACGATTATAACGACAGGCTCATCGTGAGGCGAGCGGAAAGCCAACGCAGTCGCGCAAAAGCGCTTGCTTCGAGACTTCACATGCAGCGTGCGCACAGCGCGCATGGGAACGCGCTTTGCTCACCTCACCGGCGCAGCGGCCCGCATCGCGTGCGCTGTTTTCGACTGACGACAAACGTTTGGAGATTGCCATGGACGGCCTGCCGGGCGAACCCACCGTAGAGGACCGAATCCGCAAGCGCGCGTATGAGCTATGGCAGAGCGACGGCTCGCCGGAAGGAAGCGCCGACGATTACTGGACACGCGCTCAGGCGCAGATCGAAGCCGAAGGCGATACGGGCAACGCCGAGCCGCCGGTTGCCGTCGACCAGTCGAGCAAGGGGCGACGCGCGGACGAAGCCGTCGGCGAAGACAGCGAACCGCGAGCCGATAACGGTTCGTGAGGGCACCTGGCAACACAACTGAGCGACACAACCACGACACGCGGGAGAACATCATGGATTTCGAATACGGAGGGTGCATCGTTCATCTGACGGCAGGCGTCGACGGCGGCGCGATCGTTGCACATGCGAGGATCGAGGTCACGCCAGGCAGCGTGAGTTCGGGCGACGATACGCACGACATGGAGTTTCACCGCGATTTCGTCGATGAACACGAGGCGCTCGAATTCGCGCGCGAACGCGCGACGGCCTGGATCGACGAGCACGTCGAACGGGCAAACGGAGCGGAGCCCGCGGCGTCCGCCGATGGCTATAGCGGCCCGATCAGCTAGCGGCGCATGCAGTCCGCTCAGGTTCAGAATGACCACGCGACTGACCATGCGAATGACCACGCGACTGACCATTGCGACTGACCATTGCCGCGCGTACCGCTTAATTTCATCGCCGGCCTGTACATTTTTCCATCGGCGAAAAGTACTGCGGCTCGCGCGTGACGGCGCCGGGCATGCACCATGCGGCGGCTTCCGAACATAGGTTCGTCGAATGGAGCAGGGCATGCGTATCGCGCAGGTTTCGCCGTTGTATGAGAGGGTGCCGCCCGTGGCCTATGGCGGCGTCGAAAGAGTGGTGGCGTGGCTCGTGGACGGTCTCGTCGCGCGAGGCCACGACGTGACGCTCTTTGCAAGCGGCGACTCGCGCACGCGCGCGCGACTCGTCTCGGGCAGCGACTGCGCGGTTCGTCTGATCGAAGATACCGCCGACCCGCAGGCCTTCCATTTCGCGATGCTCGAGGACGTGGTGCGACGCGCGGACGAATTCGACATCGTGCATTTTCATACCGATTACGCGAGCTTTCCATTCGCCCGGCGTTTGAACTGCGCGTCGCTGACGACCTTGCACTGGCGGCTCGACGTGCCTGGCTTGAGCACGCTTTACCGGCAGTTCGCCGACATGCCGGTGGTCTCGATCTCCGCCGCGCAACGCGCGCCGTTGCCGTGGCTCAACTGGCGCGCCACCGTGCATCACGGCTTGCCCGTCGACCTGCTGCGCTTTCATGAAGAGCCGGGCGACTACGTCGCGTTTCTCGGCCGCATCGCGCCCACCAAGCGGCCCGACCGCGCGATCGAAATTGCGCGGCGCGCGGGCTGGCCGATCCGCATCGCCGCAAAAATCGACAACGGCGATCGTGCGTATTTTGAGCAGGAAATCGCGGAGCTGTTCGAGCTGCCGCATGTCGAGTATTGCGGCGAAGTCGGCGATTCCGACAAGAACGATTTCCTCGGACGCGCGCGTGCGTTGCTGTTTCCGATCGACTGGCCGGAGCCCTTCGGCCTCGTGATGATCGAAGCGCTCGCGTGCGGCACGCCGGTGATCGCCTTCGATCATGGCGCGGCGCATGAAATCGTCGAACACGGCGTGACCGGCTTTCTCGTTCACTCCGTCGACGAAGCGGTCGACGCGCTCGCGAAGATCGACACCATCAGCCGCGCCGCATGCCGCGCGGCCTTCGAGCGCCGCTTCACCGTCGAGCGAATGGTCGATCGGTACGTCCGCATTTACGAAGCGATGCTGCGCGACGCGTGCGACGCGCAACCGCTCGAGGCCGGCTGAAACAAGGCTGAACAACACGCGATCACGGAGCACTTTCCATGCGATTTTTTGCCATTGCGACCGACTACGACAACACCCTTGCATCCGACGGACGCGTTGCCGACGCGACGTGGGCCGCGCTCGAACGCCTGCGCGCGTCGGGCCGCCAGGCGATCCTCGTGAGCGGCCGCGAGATGGACGATCTGCTCGCGATCTGTCCGCGGCTCGATCTGTTTTCGCGAGTCGTCGCGGAAAACGGCGGCGTGCTGTACACGCCGTCGACGGGCGCGCGGCGCCTGCTCGCTCCACCGCCGCCGCCGGCTTTCGTCGACGAATTGCGAAGCCGCGGCCTGCGCCATTTCAGCGTGAGCGAAACGCTCGTCGCGATGATGAAGCCCGCGGAACAGATCGCGCTCGCGGCGATTCGCGATCTCGGCCTCGGCTTGCAGATCATCTTCAACGGCGACGCGGTGATGATCGTGTCGCCGGGCATATCGAAAGCAACCGGCTTGCATGAGGCGCTCGACGAACTCGCGTTGTCGGCCTTCAACGTCGCGGGCGTCGGCGACGCGGAAAACGATCACGCGCTGCTCGACGCATGCGGTTTCTCGGTGGCGGTGGCGAATGCGCTGCCGGCGTTGAAGCAGCACGCCGACATGGTCACGAGCCAGGCGGCTGGCGCGGGCGTCGCGGAACTGGTCGACGCGATCGTAAAGGACGACCTGCGCGAACGCGCGTGCGCCGCGCCGAAGAGCCGCGTGCTGATCGGACATGCACGCGATGCACGCGATGCACACGACACGCGCGAACCCGCGGACCGTTACTGCCCGGCGCACGGCACGGTCGCGCTGCTCGCCGGCGAATCGGGATGCGGCAAGTCGACCGCGTGCGCGGGTCTGCTCGAACGCCTCGCGGGCATGCATCAGCAGTTGTGCATCATCGATCCGGAAGGCGACTATCAGAACGACGAGGATACGATCGTGATCGGCGACGCGCACACCGCGCCGGTCATCGATGAAGTCGTGCAGTTGCTGTTGCGGCCTCCGCGTCCGGCGGTGGCGGTCAATCTGCTGCGTGTGCCGTTGCCCGAGCGGCCCGCGTTCTGCGCGTCGCTGCTGCTCGAAGTGCAGCAGTTGCGTCTGCGAACCGGACGGCCGCACTGGCTCGTATTCGACGAGGCGCATCATCTGTTTCCGGCCGGCTGGGCCGGCGCGAACCAGGCGATTCCGCAGGCGCTCGAGACCGCGCTCGCGATCACCGTTTCTCCGCAGCAACTGGACGGCGCGTTCCTGCGTCAGGTGAACCTGATACTCGCAATGGGTCCGAGCGCCGGCAAAGCGGTGCAGGAACTCGCGAATGCCACCGGCCGCCCCGTGCCGCAGCTTCAGGAAACGCAGCTCGAAACAGGGCAGGCGTTGTTATGGCGGCTCGATGAGCCCGAGCCCGAAGGCGTGATCCGGCTCGAGCCGGGCAGCAAGCATCGCCTCAGGCATCGGCGCAAATACGCGGAAGGGCTGCTGATTCCCGAGCGCAGTTTCTATTTCCGCGGGCCGCAGAACGCATTGAACCTGCGCGCGCATAACCTCGTGCTGTTCGTCGAAATCGCCGAGGGCGTCGATGCGGGCACCTGGCAGTATCATCGCGAGCGCGGCGATTATTCGCGCTGGTTCGAAAAGGAAATCGGCGATCCGGATCTCGCGGCGCAAGCGCGGCAGATCGAGCAGGACGCTTCGCTAGATGCAGCCGCGAGCCTCGCGCGCATCAAGGCCGCCGTGCAGGAGCGTTATACGCAGCCGGAGAATCCGTCGATGCCGGCGGTGCTGACGGCGAAGAATGCGGACGTGGCGACGGCAGATGGCGAAGACGCGGATGGAAAAAAAGAATAGTTCGGATGGCGTAATAAATCCGCGCTCGGGGCTTGCGCGACGCCAATCTAATCGACGCGCGCGAGGCTCGCGTTCGGTTTGCGCGCGGCTTTGCGACGATCATCCAGCGGTGCCGGACTTGTCAGCATCGGCGACGCAGTGCTCACCGTGCGTTCCGCTCCACCCATCGTGCTGAGCGTGTCGAACAGCGCACGCACATCGGCGGCATTCGACGGCGCATCGAAACACAGCGCGAGGCGCTCGAGCATGTGCAGCGCTTGCGAATCGCGCTCCGCGTCGTGAGATTCTTCACGCCACAGCGCGGCCAGCGACAGCGACGCGCGCAGCTCCCACATTGTCGCGCCTTGCCTGCGGGCCATTTGTATGGCCGTGGTGAAATGCGCTTCGGCGTCGGCGGATCGGCGTCGTGCGCGCGCGGCGATACCGAGCACGCGCCACAGTTCAGGGACGAACATCATCTCGCCGTTGTTCTCGCAGAACTGCAACGTGTCGTTGAGCCGGCGTACCGCTTCGTCGATTCGTCCTGCTGCAACCAGCGCCTCCGCATAGGCCGCGATGAACAGCGTGATGAGCCGGCGAAAGCCGCGCGCGATCAGCGCGTCGAGCGAACGCTCCAGCAATGCGACGCCTCGTTGCAGTTGACCGTCGAGAATGTCGCGATGCGCGGACAAACAGTTGCAGTAGTCGCGCCACACGTCGAGCCCATGCAGCGCCACTTGCGAGCGCATGATGTCCAGATACACGGCGGCGCGGCCGAGGTCGCCGCACATCAGCGAGAGCGGCGCGGCCGAAGCGCCGAGCGTGTGCGTGAGCGACGGCTCCATGATGTCAGGCCGCACGAGACCGACGAGCGTGTCGACGAGCCGCATCGCCTCGCCGCAATGTCCCTCGAGCCATGCAATGCGCGCGAGCGTGCCATTGCAGTAGACGAGTGGATCGACGGCAATCGTGTTGTCGCGCTGTCCGCTGTATTCGAGCTCGGCGAAGCGGTTTCTCGTGCGAAGCAGTTCGGCCTTGGCCTCCGCATGGCGGCCGAGGCAATGCTGCGAAATGGCGGCGATCTGATCGGCTAACGTTTCCTGCCAGGCGTTCTCGCGTTGCTGCGCGAGCTGCCGCAAGCGCACCGCGAATTCCGCCGATGCGTGGATGTTGCCGCTTGAAATCATCGTGGTCCACAGGCCCCACAGCGCGCGTGCGTGGTACGCGTCGTCGGCGCGTTCCGTTGCGAGCGCATAGACCTTGCGCCACAATTGCTCGGCTTTCGAGACCGAGCCGCGCACATGCGGCAACGCCGAGGCCAACGCCGCGCGCACGCGCATTTCGTCGCGCGCATCGATGCTTGCGGCGGGCAGCGCGTCGAGCGTGTCGACGGCGCGCGTCGCGCGTTCGCAGCATTCCGCGATCATGCCGCCGTCGAGCAGCGCAGCCGACAGCGTCGATGCCAACTCGACGCCGAGTTGCACGTCGCCGTCGGGCGAGAACGCCCAGTCGTACGCATGGCGCGCGTCGTCGAGCGTGTGTTTGAGTGCGGCGGCGAGTGCGGCGGCGCTGTCCGCGTTGCCGCGCACGGTTTGCGCGGTGTGCGTGATGAAGCACTGCGACAGATAGCGCGCGTGGCGCACCGCGAGTTCCTGGCGCTCGCCTTCGGCTTGCAGCTTGTCGAGCGCGTATGCGCGGGTCGATTCCGACAACCGGTAGCGCGCGACCGGCCCGTCGAACTCCACATTCACGAGCGACTTCGCGAGCAGTTCGCTGATCGCGATGATCGCATCGGCGACCGTCAGCGACGCATCGCATGCGACCGCGCACATCGCTTCGAAGCTGAACACGCCGCCGAACACGGCGCTTCGCCTGAACAGTGCCTGCGACTTCGCGTCGAGCAGCGCGAAGCTCCAGTCGAAGGTCGCGCGCAAGGTCTGGTGACGCGGCAACGCAGTGCGATAGCCGCCCGCGAGTATCGCGAGGCGATCGTCGAGCCGTTGATACACGCCGACCACGCCGAGCGTCACGACGCGCGCGGCCGCCAGTTCGAGCGCGAGCGGAATGCCGTCGAGCCGCCGGCAGATTTCGCCGACGAGCCGCAGTTCGGCGCTGTCCGTGGCCACCTCGCGCTGCATCGAGTTGGCGCGCAGCAGAAACAGATTGACGGCGGAGCGCCGCAGGATGTCTGCATCGGCGCTGCCGGGCTGCGGCACGTCGAGCGGCTCGACGCGAAACACCGCTTCCGCCATGATCCGCAGCGGCTCGCGGCTCGTTACGAGCATGCGCAGATCCGCGTTGACGGCGGCCAATACTTCGACGGCTTCGGCGACGTGCTCGATCACGTGCTCCGCATTGTCAAGCACGAGCAGACGGCGTCCGTCCAGCGCCGACGCGATTTGCGCGAGGCCCGGCGTGGCGTGTTCGACCGGCAGTCCGCAAGCTTGCGCGATGGCGGCGAGCACTTCGTCGCGTGTGCCGAGCGTCGCGAGTTCGACCAACCAGACGGGCTCCGTGAAGGGCTCAGTGACATCTGCCGCGGCCTGGCGCGCGGCTTCGACGGCGAGACTCGTCTTGCCGATGCCGCCCGCGCCGACGAGCGTCAGCACGCGCGTGTGGGCCAGCATCGAGCGGATCTGGATGACGTCCGCTTCGCGCCCGACCAGTTGCATGCGTAACGGCGGAAGCGGGCGTCCGACCGGCGCGCATTGTGCCTCTGGCGAAAGCGCCGCGATGCTCGCCGCACGGTGCCGCTGCACGAGCTGATAGCCGCGGCCAGGCACGGTCAGGATCAGGTCGCGGTCGGCGCCGAGTATCTTGCGCAACGCGGACAGATGAACCTGGATATTGTTTTCCTCGACGATGGTGTTCGGCCACACGGCGTCCATCAGCTCGTCCTTGGTGACGAGGCGGCCGCCGGCCTTGACGACCATCGCGAGAATGTCGAAGGCGCGCGAGCCGAGCGGCACACGTTCGCTGTCACACCATAAGGTGCGCAGTTCCAGATCGATTTGAAAGCGGCCTAGTTCAATCATGTCGTTTTCAATTTCCGGACAACGGGCTGAGGGAAAAACGTGCAGGCGGTAGGGCAGAAATTACCGCGTCCGCGCCTCGGCGTCTTGTCGGTTAGTGCGATGCTTTGTAGGAAAGTCTCGCGATGGCGAGCGCAGGCGGCCGTCATGCCGGCGGGGCGTTGCGTGCGGCGCCTGACGCGCCTTAACGCCCAGCCTGCCGACGCCAATGTCCAGGGGGCGTGCCGACCAGTTGCGAGAATGTGCGCGTGAAATGGCTCTGATCCGAAAACCCACAAGCCATGGCGATGTCGGACAGCGAACGGTCCGATCGTTTCAGAAGTTCGCGCGCCTGGTCGACGCGCCGCTCGAGCAGCCATTGATGCGGCGTGCGCTGCGTGGTCTCGCGAAACGCGCGAATAAAATAACTGCGCGACAGATTGCACGCGCCCGCGATCTCTTCAATAGAAACATTGCCCTGCGATCTGGCGAGCAGCATCTCCTTCGCGCGCGCTTCCTGCAAGGGTGAAAGACGGCGGCTCGCCTGACCCGTTCCACGCGCGGGCTCGCCATATCGATCGAGCAGATGCGTGCCGATGGTCACGCCGAGTTGTTCGACGAAAAGCGGGCTCGCGTTGTTCTGTGCGTCGAGTGTGAGCGCGAGCACCTGGGCGAGATGGCCGAGCACCGGGTCCTTGTGTCCCGCGACGGTCGCGATGCGTGCGAGGCCGCGGCCGCGTTCATGGCAGGTGTCGCTGACGAACGCGCGCGACAGTTCGATCAGCACGAAGTCGAAGCCGCCCAGCAGTTCGGCGCGATAGTCGTCGGCGAGATCGCGCACGTACACCGAGTCGCGCTCGAACTCATGCGTGGTCCATCGATGCTGCGAGTGGATGCGCCGCCGATGTCCCGTTCTCAGCGATACGCCGATCAGAAAGCCGCGGCCCGAGCCGTCCATGACGACCGGGTTCGTGTCGCTGCCGAGCGTGCATTTGCGATAGAACCTGAACTCGCCGGTATCGAGTTCGCGGTCATGCTGCAAGCGGCTCGACAGACAGCCGAGCGAATCCTCGCGAGCCGCGGTGGCAGACCCTGTGGAAGAAACGGTGGAAGAAGCGGTGGAAGAAGCGGTGGAAGAAGCCCCAGTGGAAGAAGCGGCGGATGCAAGCCTATCGTTGAGCATGGTCGTTACCCCTGTTCGTCGCAGCGCCCGACTGCATGCCGTTAATTTACTCGGAAATAATTAAATGTAAGTGAATTGTCATTATGCCGGGTTTTCCGGCGAATTGGGGATGGCGGCTCATTCGCCATATGCACAAACAATAGGCAAAAAGCGCGATAAGAAACGCGATAAGAAGGGCGAGAGCCGCGCCGGGACTGGCTTTGCGCGCAGGAGCGGGATGGCGGACGCCCGGCGGCAATTGATTTTGTGATTTCTTTAGACGTATTGCCGCAATCGAGCGCGTGTCAAAATTCAGCGCCGACAACAGTCATGTATTTGAAGTGCATCTATTAATCGGCAACGCGCGCTTTGCAGCCACGAAGAAGGCGCGGCGCCGCTGCAATCGCGGCGCCGCGCCTCAGCCATTAACGGCATTAACAGCTAACAGCATCAGCTCTGCAGGAACTCCAGCAGATCGGCATTCACCTTATCCGCGTGCGTCGAGCACATGCCATGCGGCGCGCCGGCATACACCTTCAGCGTCGCGTTCTTGACCAGCTTGGCCGACAGTCGCGCCGCGCCGTCGATCGGCACGATCTGGTCGTCGTCGCCGTGAAGGATCAGCGTGGGCATGTCCATCTTCTTCAGGTCCGGTGTGTAGTCGACCTCGGAGAACTGCTTGATGCATTCATACTGGCCTTTGATCGAGCCGAGCATGCCTTCGCGCCAGAACTCGTCGATCAGGCCTTGCGACACTTTCGCGTTCGGCCGGTTGAAACCATAGAAGGGCACCGCGAGGTCCTTGTAGAACTGCGAGCGGTTCGCCGCCACGTTCGCGCGAATGCCGTCGAACACGGACATCGGCAGGCCGTTCGGATGCGCTTCGGTCTTGACCATGATCGGCGGCACTGCGCCGATCAGCACGGCCTTCGCGACGCGCGCGCTGCCGTGGCGGCCGATATAGTGAGCGATTTCGCCGCCGCCCGTCGAATGGCCGACGAGCGTCGCTTCCTTCAGATCGAGCGCGTCGATCACCGCCGCCAGATCGTCCGCGTAGGTGTCCATGTCGTTGCCGTGCGACGGCTGGTCCGAACGGCCGTGGCCGCGGCGGTCATGAGCGATCACGCGATAACCCTTCTGCACGAGGAACAGCATCTGCGGGTCCCAGGCGTCCGCGTCGAGCGGCCAGCCGTGCGAGAACACGACGGGCTTACCGGTGCCCCAGTCCTTGAAAAAAATCCGCGTGCCGTCTTTCGTCGTGACCGTGTTCATGCTGTGTCGCTCTCCGTGATGTGAGTGAGATGAGTTGCCCGCATGGCTCGCGCCGCCGGCCGATGCCGCGGCCATCGCGGCGCCGGGCGCGGCAAACGCGGCAACGGCCGCGCTTGCGCCCGCTGCGAGCAACTGGCGGCGATTGGCCGATGGAACTGCGGATGAGTTAGCCAAATTATTCTCCGTACCTGTGACGTTGTTGTGTGCCGCTTTCAATGCTACGGGCGCGCATAGTCGCCGTACTTCAGATTGCTTAATTGTTGTTAACCTCGTGTTGTTAACCTCGTGTCGTTAAGCCCGTGTCGCCCGCCGCGCCTCATCACGCATGCCGTCCCGACTCGAACAGGAACCACACGCGCTGTTCGGCTTCGTCGATCCAGTTTTCGAGCAGGCTTGCCGTCGCGACATCGCCATACTCGTCGCACAGCGAATGCGTTTCGCGCATATAGCCGGCAAGCGCCAGGTTGTCCTCGCGCAACTCGGCGAGCATGTCGTCGGGCGTGACGAAGTCCGCGTCGTTATCGGCGATGCGCTGCAGCTTCGTGATGTGTCCCGCCGAGCGCAGCGTCTTTCCGCCGATCTTGCGCGCGCGCTCCGCGATCGGATCGGTGGTCGCGTAGATCTGGTCCGACTGCTCGTCGAGCAGCAGGTGATAGTCGCGGAAGTACGGGCCGGACATATGCCAGTGGAAGTTCTTCGTCTTCAGATAGAGCGCGAAACACGTCGGCGAGCAGCGTGGTCAACGCGGCGGCGATGTCGCGCGTCGCGTCTTCGCTGAGGCGGGTCGGCGTCTTCAGCGGCGCCGCGCGATGCGCTGCGGCCTCTTTGATGTCTTTCATGGCGATTCCTTTTTAAAGGCCAGTGAGCAGTGGGTCGAACGTGTCGAAGCATTCGGTTTACCGCGCTGCCAGTGTAAAAACTCCGCCTGCAAAAAGTCCTGCAGAAAAGATGAAAAGTTCTGAGGCGCATCACCCTCTCGCCACGCCTCGCCGGACAGTTCTTTTAAGAACTATTAAGGGCTTGCACAAGGACTCGGCAAAACCCCGCCGATAGACTGCCTCCCAGTTCGACTCGCCATGAGTGCGAGCCCCGCACTCATCCCAGTCTGCCTGTCCTTTCCCACTGGAGCCCGTCATGTCCCAGGACCCGTCAACCGGATTCACCCCGGCCGAAGTCGTTTTCTTCAACGGCAAAATCGCGACGCAGGACGACAAGCGTTCGTTCGCGGATTCGCTTGCCGTCGCGAACGGCCGTGTGATCGCCGCAGGTTCGCGCGATGCCGTGATGCGTCACGTGAACGACGCCACCCGCCATGTCGATCTGAAAGGCCGCACGGTCATTCCGGGTCTCAACGATTCGCATCTGCACATCATTCGCGGCGGTCTGAACTTCAACATGGAGTTGCGTTGGGACGGCGTGCCGTCGCTCGCCGATGCACTCGACATGCTGCGCAAGCAGGTCGCGCGCACGCCGGCCCCGCAGTGGGTTCGCGTGGTCGGCGGCTGGAACGAATTCCAGTTCGCCGAGCGGCGCGGCCCGACGCTCGAGGAAATCAACGCGATCGCGCCGGATACGCCCGTGTTCATCCTGCATCTGTACGACAGCGCGCTGCTGAATGCGGCGGCGCTGCGCGCGGTCGGCTACACGAAGGACACGCCCAATCCGCCGGGCGGCGAGATTCAACGCGACAAGCGCGGCAATCCGACCGGCATGCTGATCGCACGGCCCAACGCCGGGCTGCTGTATGCGACGCTCGCGAAGGGTCCGAAGCTCGCGCTGGAAGACCAGCGCAATTCGACGCGCCACTTCATGCGCGAACTGAACCGCCTCGGCGTGACGAGCGCGATCGATGCGGGCGGCGGCTATCAGGCCTATCCCGACGACTACGCGGTCATCATGGAGATGGCCAGGCGCAATGAACTGACCGTGCGCATCGCCTACAACCTCTTCACGCAGAACGCGAAGAAAGAGATCGAGGACTTTGCGAAGTGGGTGAAGATGACGAAGCCCGGCGAAGGCGACGACTTCCTGCGCGTGAACGGCGCCGGCGAAATGCTGGTGTTTTCCGCAGCCGACTTCGAAGACTTCCTGGAGCCGCGGCCCGATTTGCCCGACACGCTCGAAGTCGAACTCGAGGCGGTGGTGAGACTGCTGGTCGCGAACCGCTGGCCGTTCCGTCTGCATGCCACGTATAACGAGTCGATCGAGCGCTTCCTGAATGTGTTCGAGCGCGTGAACGCCGACATTCCGTTTAACGGCCTGCGCTGGTTCTTCGATCATTGCGAAACGATCACGCAGAAGAACATCGAGCGGGTGCGCGCGCTCGGCGGCGGCATCGCCATTCAGCATCGGATGGCGTATCAGGGCGAGTACTTCATCCAGCAGTACGGCGAAGAAGCGGTCAAGCACACGCCGCCGATCCGCCAGATGCTCGACGCGGGTCTGCCGGTCGGTGCGGGCACGGACGCGACGCGCGTCGCCAGTTTCAATCCGTTCGTGTCGCTTTACTGGATGGTGTCGGGCAAGACGGTCGGCGGCACGGCGATGTATTCGAGCGCGAACAAGCTCGACCGCATGGAAGCACTGCGCCGCTACACGGTGGGCAGCGCGTGGTTCTCGAACGAAGACGACCGCAAGGGCGCGCTGATGCCGGGCCACTTCGCGGACTTCGCGGTGCTGAGCGACGACTACTTCAGCGTGGACGAAACCAGCATCAAGTACCTCGAATCAGTGATGACGGTCGTGGGCGGCAAGGTCGTCTATGCGGCCGACGAGTTCGCGCCGCTCGCACCGCCCGACCTGCCGGTGAGCCCGTCGTGGTCGCCGGTCGCTGAGTTCGGCGGCTACAGCCGTTATAAGCCGACCGCGGTGGCCTGTGTGGACGGCTGCGTGAATCTGTGCGGCGTGCACGCGCATGCGCACGGCTGGGCGTGGCGCAAGAACGTGCCGGTCAGCGATTCGAACGGCTTCTGGGGCGCGCTCGGCTGCAGTTGCTTCGCGTTCTGACGCGCGACACACGCACCAGGCACTTGATGTTGCGCCCGGCTCTTTAATACATCGTCGCAAGCGGGAACCCTCATGCCGACTCTGACCGATGGCGTGCTCTATGGGCTCGGCATTCTGGTTCTCGACTTCCTCGCGTGGCGCTTCATGGGCCGGCGCAGCGAGCAGGCGCGGCTCGCGTTGCGCGCGCTGATGTTCGGCCTGTCGAGCTACGTGCTGTTTAGCCACGGGATGAATCCGCTGCGTGAGGCGCCGTGGTCCGCGGAACCGGTGCGCCATCTGCTCGCGCAGATTCTCGAGGTCGTCTGGTGGCTGCAAGGCGCGCGGCTTGTCACCGTCGTGCTCGACCGGATGGTGTTGCCCGACACCTGGCACAAGGAGCGTCTCTTTCAGGACGTGCTCGGCGCGCTGGTGTTTCTCGCGGCCGCGGTCGGCGCGATTGCGTTCGTGCTGCAACTGCCGGTGCGCGGGCTGCTCGCCACTTCGGGAGCGGTCGCGGTGGTGCTGGGTCTCGCGATCCAGAGCACGCTGAACGACGTGTTCTCCGGCATCGTGCTCAATGCGACGCAGCCGTTTCGCATCGGCGACTGGATCACCATCGGCGAAGTGGAAGGCCGGGTCGTGGAGAGCAACTGGCGCGCGACGAGCCTGCTCAACTCGCAGGGCAACATCGTCGTGATTCCGAATAGCGTGGCGGCACGCACGAACATCGTCAATGCAAATCAGCCGATGCACACGCACGGCGTGAGCGTGGTGCTGCCGGTCAAGCCGTCGGTTCGTCCCGCGACGGTATTGCAGGCGCTGATGCACGCCGCGGCGAGTTCGCCGGAAGTGCTCGCCGAGCCGAAGCCGCTGGTGAGCGTGAAGCGCGCGACCAACGACGCGATCGAGTACGAGATCGTTTGTTATGTCGACGCGTGGACCAAGAAGATCGGCGTGCGCAACGATCTTTACGACCTCGCGCACCGGCATCTGCTATCGCGCGGTGTGGTGTTGCGGCCGTTGTCGGTGGCCGAACCCATAGGCGAGCCCGCCGACGAAAAGCAGCGACTGCTGCGCAACGTGCTGATCTTCCAGACGCTCGACGACGGTGAAATCGCCGAGCTTGCCGCGCAATTGACGCCGCACGAGTTCGACGCCGGCGACACCATCTACAGCGCCGCCGACGAGGGCGGCCACGAGCTGCATATTCTCGCGCGCGGCGTCGCGAAAGCGGGTCGTGACGAAAGAGGGCGTCGAGGTCGAGTTGCGCAGGCTCGCGCCAGGCGACTCGGTCGGCCAGTCCGGAATACTCGCCGGTGTCAGAACCGGCGTGATCGTGCGCGCACTGACGCGGGCCACGGTGTTCCGGCTCGACAAGGACGCGCTGACACCGATCCTCGCGCGGCGGCCGGACGTGGCGCGCGAAATGTGCCGGCTGCTTTCCGTCCATCACGAAAGCGAAAAGATGCTGCTCGCGCCGTCCGCGAATGCCGATGCGGGCAGCGGCGGTTTGCTGCAATGGATTCGCGACGGCGTGCGGCGTTTTCACGAACTCGCGCTGTGAGCGCGGGTGTGCGTGTGAACGTGCGCTTGCGCTTATTTCCGCTTCAGGCTTTTTAAGTTTGCGCCAAGGCTTTTATCGGCGGCAATCGTTACGCTGTTCAAGGCTCGGTCGATGGCCTGCCGATGGCAGCCTTTCGCGTGTTCGCAGGAATCGCGCGAGGACTACGGCCCGATGAAGAGGCCCGCGCGATGCGCTACGTGGAGGAGATGAGATGAACAGGACCATAGCGGGCATCGCGATGCCGGACAGTGCGATGGCCCGCGGGGCAACCGAGCGGGTCCGCGCGACGGAATCGGCGCTGATGTTCCGTCACGCGCAGCGGGCGTTTTTATTCGGCGCGTTGACCGGCTATCGCGAGAACCTGGTGTTCGACATCGAACTGCTGTACGTGGGCGCGATGTTTCATAACGTGGGCCTGAATATCGTGCATCGCGGATCGTCGTGCCGCTACGAGGTCGATAGCGCGAACGCGGCGCGCGACTTCATGCGCGAGCACAAGGCCGCGGCGAGTGCGATCGACGAAGTCTGGCTGGCGGTCGCGCTGCATACGACGCCGGGCATTCCCGAGCATCTCGCGCCGCTCGCGGCGTTGCTTGCCGCGGGTGTGCAAATGGACGTGCGCGGCGCGTGCTACGACGAATTCGCCCCGCAGCAGCGCGACGAAATCGTCGAGGCGTGTCCGCGGGAAGCCGGCTTCAAGAAGCGGATTCTCGAGGAATACGCGCGCGGCATGGAGTTTCGTCCGCATACGACGTTCGGCACGGTGAACGCCGACGTACTGGACCGGTGGGACCCGAACTACCGGCGTCTGAATTTTTGCGGGCTGGTGCTCGGTTCGGAATGGCCGAACTGAGCATGGCCTCGATAGGAGGTTGATATGGGCTACATCATTTCATTGGGCGTCGGCTTCGGCGTCGGACTGCTCTACTGGCTGCTCAAGGTGCAGTCGCCGGCACCGCCGTTGATCGCGCTCGCCGGCCTGCTCGGCATGGTGCTCGGCGAACACGCGATCCCTGTCGTGAAGGGCCAACTCTTCACGCCGAGCGCGGCGGTCCAAAGCGCGCCGCCCGCAGCGGATGGCGCCGCGCAAAAACCGCTCGCGCCGGGCGCCGCGAAAGAGGGTGGTTGATTCCACGCCATCGCAGCGCATTCCTCCGCTCCATTGCACACGCATTTTTCCAACACGATCAGGTCATGCATATGTTCCATTCGCTCCAGCGTCTTCGTCCTCTCGCGGTGGTGTCCGCCGCGCTGCTCATCGGCCTGACCGGCCTCACGCCGTTCACGTCCGCTTTCGCCGATGCCGGTCCGCCCGAAGTCGCGAGCGCGAAGACCGCGCTTGCCGCGCGTCATCCCGATGTGTCGGTCGGTCCGCAATACGACACGACCCACGTGTATGTCGCTTCGGCGGATCTGGACGCGTTCGTCAACAGCTTCATCGCGACGTTCGGCGGCAAGGCGTCGCCGCGCGCGGTCTTCACCGTCACGCCGACGCCGAGCCGCACCGCTTCGCAATATGTGCAGACGCCGGTGGGCATGCTCTCGGTGTTCGGCTTCGAAACGCCGGTGCCGTATCCGTTCGGCAATGAGCGCACCGGCTACCTCGTTACCAATATCGATCAGGCCGTGAAGGCCGCGCGCGCGGCGGGCGCGGACGTGCTCGTCGACAGCTTCGACGATCCGATCGGCAAGGACGCGATCATCCAGTGGCCGGGCGGTCTGACGATGCAGCTCTACTGGCACACCAAGGCGCCCAACTATGCGCCGCTGCAAAGCGTGCCGGATAACCGCGTGTACGTGTCGCGCTACGAGGCCGACAACTTCGTGCGCCGCTGGGTGCACTTTTCGCACGGCAAGGTGCTGTCCGACAATCCGCGTGCCGATGGCGGCGTGATCGGCCGTCCGGGCGAAACGATCCGCGAGATTCGCATCGCTTCGGGCTTTGGCCGCATGGTCGTGTTCGTCACCGACGGCAAGCTGCCGTTCCCGTTTGGCCGCGACACCACTGGCTATGCCGTCGACGATGTCGCGCAGACGCTGCAACGCGCGCAAGCGGCCGGCGCGAAGGTGCTGTATGCGCCGTATGCGTCCAATGGCAGCGCGGCGGGCAAGACCGCGATGCTCGAATTCCCGGGCGGATATATCGCCGAAGTACACGATGGCCGCTAAAGCGACCGCGATGCAGATGACGCAGACGATGCACGCAACGTCGGCGGCGGCGAATTCACGCAAGGTGGAGGCGACGGCGCGTGCTCGAACGGCGCGCCGTACCGCGCTGCGTGCGTGGCTTTTCGCCACGAGCGTGACGACGGGACTGGCAACGGGCCTGACTGCGGCTACGCCGGCTCTGGCCGCAGAGAGCGCGTCGGGCACCGCCGCGAATACGGCGAGCGCCACCAACACGGCGCTAGGCAGCGCCGACGACACAGCCCTCGTCAGCGCTCCCGCCACCAGCACGTCATGCGCGCGCCCAGCCGTGATGTTCAACCGCTGGCAGGAAAACTGGTCGGCGCTCGCGAATCCGTGCGTCCCGAAGCGTCCGTTCGATTCGCTGAAATACATCCCGCTGTTCGGCAATCCCGACGCGTACGTGTCGCTCGGCGTGGTGCTGCGCGAGCGGCTCGAAACCAACGACGCGCCGCTCTTCGGTCTCGGCTCGGGGCATGCCGACACGTATCTGCTGCAACGCCTCGAAGTGCATGCGGACGTGCGCCTCGGTCCCCACGTGCAAATCTTCACGCAACTCGAGGACGCGCATCCCTACGGCAAGAACACGGTCTCGCCCGTGGACAAGAATCCGCTCGACTTGCGTCAGGCGTTTGTCGCCATCGTGGAGCCGCTCGGGCCTGGCGTGATCAAGTTCCGCGTCGGCCGCCAGGAGATGGCGTTCGACTTGCAGCGCTTCATCTCCGTGCGCGACGGCCCGAACGTGCGCCAGGCGTATGACGCGATCTGGGCCGACTACGAGACCGGTCCGTGGCGCTGGATCGCCTACGCGACGCAGCCGGTCCAGTACCGCGACAACAGCGATTTCGACGATGTGTCGAACCGGCATCTCACGTTCAGCGGCGTGCGCGTGGAGCGCCAGGGCGTCGGTCCCGGCGACGTGTCCGCGTATTACTCGCGCTACAACCGCAGCAACGCGCGCTTTCTCGACGCGACCGGCGACGAGCATCGCGACGTGTTCGACGCGCGCTATGCGGGCAAGCTCGGTCACGTCGACTGGGACGTCGAGGGCATGTATCAGTCGGGGCATGTGGGCACGAAGACGATCGGCGCATGGGCGGTCGGCTCGCTCGCCGGCTACACGTTCGCGTCCGCGCCGTGGACGCCGCGCGTCGGCATCCAGGTCGATGCGGCATCGGGCGACAACCATCCGGGCGACGGCCGCGTCGGCACCTTCAATCCGCTGTTTCCGAACGGTTATTACTTCGCGCTCGCCGGCTACACCGGCTACGCGAACCTGATCCACGTGAAGCCCTCGCTCGTCGTCAAGCCGACCAGCAAGCTCTCGCTGCTCGCGGGCGTCGGTCTGCAATGGCGCGAGACGACCGCCGACGCGGTCTATCAGCAAGGCTCGGCGGTCGTGCCGGGCACGGCGGGACGCGGCAGCCGATGGACCGGTTTCTATACGCAACTGCGCGCCGACTGGGCCGTCACCGCGAATCTCGCGGCGGCGCTCGAAGCCGTGCATTTTCAGGTGGGACCGTCGCTGCGCGAACTCGGCGCGCGCAATGCCGACTATGTCGGCGCGGAGCTGAAGTTCGGCTGGTAGGTAAGAGAGAAGAAGAGAGCGGCAACGGGTCACGCATACAAAGGTCATCGCAATGAGCACTTCCGGTTTTTCGCTCGACGCCTCGCAACCGTCGGAGCTCGAGTTTCCTTATTCATCGCTCGAATACCGGCAACATCAAATGTTTCCGCGTCTGTCGGCGGCGGAGATTCAGAGCGTGCGGCGCTTTGCGCGGCCGATGAGCTTCAAGGCGGGCGAACTCATCTTCAAGACCGGCGAAGTCGC
Organism: Paraburkholderia sp. OAS925; assembly: GCF_040543975.1. Taxonomy (NCBI): domain Bacteria; kingdom Pseudomonadati; phylum Pseudomonadota; class Betaproteobacteria; order Burkholderiales; family Burkholderiaceae; genus Paraburkholderia; species Paraburkholderia sp. OAS925. The sequence goes on along the minus strand of NZ_JBEUNO010000001.1, from coordinate 2,522,159 downwards.
GCTCGGACTCTTCGTGCTGCTGCATGGACGCGTGCGGATTTTTTCGCGCGACAGCTTCGGCCGCTCGACGCTCGTCACCGAACACGACGACGGGCATTTCATGGCGGAGATGGCGCAACTGTCCGGCAAGCCGGCGCTGATCGACGGTCTCGCGCTGACGGACGCCGAGACGCTCGTGATCGAACCCGAGCGCCTGCGCGCGCTGATCGTCGCCGATGCGCAACTCGGCGAGCACATCATGCGTGCGCTGATCTTGCGGCGGCTCGGACTGATCGAGCAGGGCCTCGGGCCGATCATCGTCGGCAATGGCGACGATGCGCGGCTCGTCGGCCTGCAAGGCTTCCTGCGCCGCAATGCGTATCCGGCGACCGTGATCGACGCGCGCTCGGACCCGGAGGCGGTCGCGCTGCTCGGCGGCATGACGACCGGCCCCGGCGATTTTCCGCTGGTGTTCTGCCCGAACGGACATGTGCTGCGCGCGCCCGATGAAGCGCAACTCGCGTCGTGCCTCGGACTCGTGCCGACCTTCGAGCAGTCGCATCGCTACGACGTCGCGATTGTCGGCGCGGGTCCGGCCGGACTCGCCGCGTCGGTGTATGCGGCGACCGAGGGACTGTCCGTCGCCGTGTTCGATCAGCGTGCGCCTGGCGGCCAGGCGGGCGCGAGCTCGCGCATCGAAAACTATCTCGGCTTTCCCACCGGCATCTCGGGTCAGGCGCTCGCCGCGCGCGCATTCCAGCAGGCGCTCAAGTTCGGCGCGCATCTCGCGATTCCCGGCAAGGTCACGGAGGTGCGCCGCGATGACGGCATGTTCGCGCTGACGCTCGTCGACGGCCAGCGCATCAGTGCGCGCACGGTCGTGGTGGCGAGCGGCGCCGCGTATCGCAAGCCGACGGTGCCCGGCTTCGAGCGTTTCGAGGGACGCGGCACCTACTACTGGGCATCGACGATCGAAGCGAAGCTCGTCAAGGGGCAGGACATCGTGTTGATCGGCGGCGGCAATTCGGCGGGGCAGGCGGTGGTGTTTCTCGCCAACTTCGCGCGCAGCATCCGCATGCTGATTCGCGGCCGCGATCTCAACGCGAGCATGTCGAAGTATCTGATCGACCGGATCGGTTCGCTGCCCAACGTGTCGTTGTGCACAGGCTGCACGTTGAGCGAGCTCGAAGGCGACGAAGCGGGCCTCACTCAAGTGCGCGTGCGTCACGAAGCGAGCGGCGACGAAGAAGTCGTGGCCACGCGGCATCTGTTTCTCTTTATCGGCGCGGACCCGAAAACCGATTGGCTCACGGCGAGCGGCGTCGAACTCGACAATCGCGGCTTCGTCGTGACAGGAATCGCAAGAAGCGACGCGGGCGGCTCCGCGGCGGGCCTGCGCTATCCGCTCGAAACGAGCGTGCCGGGCATGTTCGCGGTCGGCGACGTGCGCTCGGATTCGGCGAAACGCGTGGCCGCGGCGGTCGGCGACGGCGCGGCGGTCGTCGCACAGATTCATGCGTATCTCAGCCAGCCGGCGAAAGTCGCGGCTCATTCCTGACGGAGCAGAAGATGAAGTCGTTTCAACGTAGCTGGACTTTGCATGCGGCCGCGCGTTGCATGATGATTTTGGGCATGGCCGCGGGCTTTTTAAGCAGTGCGGCGCTTGCGGCCGCGCCGCAAGTCAAGACACAAGGACCGGGCTTTTACCGGCTCATGCTCGGCAAGTTAGAAGTCACGGCGCTGCTCGACGGCACGCATCCGTTTCCCATCGACACTGTGATTGAAGACGTGTCGAAGGCCGAGATCGCGCGCGACCTCGAACGCGATTTTCTGAGCGCGCCGGTGCAAGGCTCGATCAACGCGTTTCTGATCAACACGGGCTCGAAGCTGATCCTGATCGACACCGGCGCGGGGGTGCTGTACGGCGATTGCTGCGGCAAGCTGCTCGCCAATCTGCGCGCGGCCGGGTATCGGCCCGAACAGATCGACGAAGTGTTGCTCACGCATCTGCACAAGGATCATGTCGGCGGGATCGTGATCAACAGTGCGAGCAGCGGCACGATGGCGTTTCCGAACGCGCTCGTGCGAGCAAGCCGGGCCGAAGCCGACTACTGGTTGAATCCGGCCAACAAAGCGAAAGCGCCGGCTTTTCTGAGCACCTTCTTCGACGCCGCGAGCGCAAGCGTCGCGCCGTATATCGCGGCGGGCCGCTTCAAACCGTTCGATGTCGACGTCGATAGCGATATCGAACTGGACGCAGGCATCCGCGCCATCGCGTTGCCTGGCCACACGCCTGGCCACACCGGTTATCTGATCGAGAGCGGCACGGAGCATCTGCTCGTGTGGGGCGACATCGTGCATGTGGCCGCGATCCAGTTGCAGAACCCGACAGCCTCGGTCGAATACGACACCGACGCCGCCGCTGCACAACGCTCGCGCCGCAGCGCGCTCGAACTCGCCGCGAATCGGCGCTACCTGATCGGCGCCGCGCATATCGCGTTTCCAGGCATCGGGCATATTCGAAAAAACGGCGGCACGTATGACTGGGTGCCGGTCAACTACGAGGCCGCGCCTGGCCACTGATGCGGCCACTGATGCGGCCACTGATGCAGCCGACCTTGCGAGGCGAGCCGCCTGCAACATGGACCACCGGCGCATAGTCAACACTCGAGGAGAATCGCGATGCACATCGAATCCCCCGCCAAGCAATGCACGAATGCAGCCAGGCACGAAGCGGGCGTGCATCGTGACGAATGCCGTGCAGCGCGCGACGAGCGCGAGCACGAACCTGAACATGAGCACGAATACGCGCGCGACGGCACCAGCGCGCCCATCTGGAATCACGTGATCGCACGGCTTCTCGCAGGCTATCGCGGCGACGCCGAAGGCGAGCCGTATCGCGTGCTGCCGCTCACGCGCGAGGCCGCCAACGGGCCGTCGCGGCATCGGCAGGTCGAGGTGATCGAGCGCCTGTCGGAGACGTCGATTGCGGTCCTCTGGCAGGACGCCACGCTGTGCCGTTATGCGGACCAGGTGTGGATCAGTTGCCGCGCGCGACTGAAGGGACGCTGCGCGCTGAGCGGCGCGACGATCCGCCGGAACGACATGATCTACAAGCCGAGAGTGCGCAGCGCGGTGCCGGTCAACGCCGCGGCGATGATTCTCGCGTCGGTGGTCGAGCTTCAGCATCCGCTCGTTCAGTACAAAAATTTTGAACGATAGGTTCAGTTTTTTCCGCGCATGCGTGATTACTGTTGGTCTAGACTTCGGGGACTCATCGCCGGGTAGCCATTGCCCGGCAGCATCTTCATCCCTCGTGCTCTGGATACCGCCTCATGATCCGCATCGGCCCGCTTCAGGTGGACCTGGCCAGTCGGGAACTGCTTCTCGACGGACAACCCGTGCGCATCGGCAGCCGCGCATTCGACATGCTCGCCGTCCTGATCGCCGCAAAAGGCGAACTGGTGTCGAAGAACGACATGTTGAAGGAAGTGTGGCCCGACACCATCGTCGAAGAAAATAATCTGCAGGTTCATATGTCCGCGCTGCGCAAGGTGCTGGGCGAGAGCCGCGGACTCATACAGACCGTCTCGGGCCGCGGCTACCGGCTCGTCGCGCGGCAATCGCCGGTGCGGCACGCGAGCGGCGTGACGTTGAGCGGTTTCGGCCGCGACCTGCAGGCGGCCAACGACCGCCAGAGCGCGGCCGCTCACATCCCGCACAATCTGCCCGCGAGCTTCTCGCCGCTGATCGGCCGCGACGACGCGCTGCGCGACGTCGCGCAGGCGCTCGCATCGGCGCGTCACGTCACGCTGCTCGGCGCGGGCGGCATCGGCAAGACGCGTCTTGCGGTCGAAGTCGCGCGCCGCCTGCTCGACGCGTATCCGGACGGCGTCTATCTGATCCCGCTTGCATCGACGTCGGACGCGAACAGCGTGCTCGCGATGTTCGCCGCGAGCGTCGGCGTCAGCAAGGCGAGCGGTCCGCTCACGCTCACGCGCGTCAGCAGCGAGTGGGGCGAGCGGCGCGTGCTGTGCGTGATCGACAATTGCGAGCATGTGCTCGGCCCGGCCGCCGAACTCGCCGACGCGCTGCTGAATGCCGGTCCGGGCGTACGCGTGCTGACCACGAGCCGCGAGCCGCTGCGCCTCGCGCAAGAGCACTTGTACTGGGTCGCCTCGCTCGATGTTCCCGCGCACGACGATCAAAGCCAGCAGGTACTCGAGCGCAGCGCCGTGCAGTTGTTCCTGTCGCGCGCCCGTGCGATGGACGCGCGTTTTTCGTCCGACGAACGCAGCATTCAATTGACCGGCACCGTATGCCGCCGGCTCGACGGCATACCGCTTGCGATCGAACTTGCGGCCGCGCGCGCGGCGACGCTCGGCATCGAAACACTCGCGGATCATCTGGACGACCGCTTCGACATGCTGACGGGCGGCAACCGCACGGCGCTGCCGCGGCATCAGACCTTGAAGGCCACGCTCGACTGGAGCCACGGCCTGCTCGACGACGCCGAACGCGCGACGCTGCGCAGGCTCGGCATCTTCGTCAACAGTTTTTCAATCGACGCGGCCATTGCCGTCGCCGCGGACTCTGGCTTGCAGCAAGCCGGGGTGATCGCGGCGGTCTCGGGGCTCGTCGAAAAGTCGCTGGTGGTCGCGCGCGTGGAGCGCGGCAAGGCGAGCTATCGGCTGCTCGAAACCACGCGTGCGTACGCGCTGCAAAAGCTCGACGACAACGGCGAGCGGCGCGCGGTCACGCTCAATCACGCGCGCTATTTCACCGGCTTGCTCGAGCGTCATATGTCGGCGGAAGCGCGCTTGTCGGAAGGCGATGCCGATGCCGACGCCGACCGTTGGCATGCGCGCATGCGCGGCTGGCTCGACGATCTGCGCGCGGCGCTCGGCTGGGCGCTTTCGTCGAAAGGCGACGACGCGCTCGCGGAAAAACTCGCGGTCAAGGTGGTCGCGTTGTTGTACGAGCTTTCGCTGGTGGACGAATGCTGCGCGTGGGCGCGCCGCGCGCTGGAAAGCGTCGCGCATACGCATGGCGCGTCGGGGTCGACCCGGCATCTGCGGGTGCGCATGCAACTGCTCGCGGCGCTCGGTGCGGCGCTCGTCTACGTCAACGGACCGAACCGCGAAACGCTCGCGGTCTGGGCCGAGGTGCTGGCGCTCGCCATCGCGCTTGCCGACCGCGCATTCGAAGCGCGCGCGTTGTGGGGCATGTGGAACGCGAGCCAGTCGTCGGGCGCGGCGCGCAATGCGCTGGCGTTCGCGCATCGGTTTGCGTCGCTCGCGGCGCAGACCGGCGACACGAGCAACGGCATTCTCGCCGCGCGGCTTCTCGGCATAGCGTGGCACTACGCGGGCAATCAGCAGCAGGCGCGCGCGTCGCTCGAACGCTTTCTGCTGCAAGCGGATACGCTGCAGCACGGTTTGCCGCTCGGTCAATCCATCGATCAGGGCGTGGTCGGCCGCGCGACGCTTGCACGGCTGCTGTGGTTTCAGGGCGCGCGCGACGAGGCGCTCGATCTCGCGCAAGCCTGCGTCGCGAGCGCGTGCGCGGAAGACCAGGCGATCGTCACCTGCTACGTGCTCGTCGAAGCGGAGATTCCACTCGCGTTGCTGTCGGGTCAACGCGAGCGGGCCGCAGACGCCATCGCGTTGCTGCGCGATGTATCGGCGCGCACGGGCCTCGGTGTCTCTCAAGCGTGCGCGCGCTGTTTCCACGAGTACCTGCGTTCATTCGACGACGTGAGCCCCGCGCGTCTCCAGGCATTTCGCGCGGCGCTCGACGAACTCGACGCGCTCGAATACGCCGCGCAACGCGCGATGCTGGTCGCGCAGTACGCGCTCGCATTGGGCCGCGCGGGACGGCGCGAGGAAGCCCTCGCCGCGGTGACGCGCGCGCTGGCCCAATGCGACGAAAGCGGCGACCATTGGTATGTGGTCGAACTGCGGCGCGTGCAGGGCGAGTTGCTGCTTCAGGATGCCGATGTGTTTTCAATTGGCAGCGCCGCGATGGATGCGAACGCGTGCCTGACGGCGGCAATGGAGGAATCGCTCGCGCAAGGCTGCGCTTCGTTGCAGTTGCGCGCGGCCACCAGTCTCGGCCGCCTGTGGTGCGCGCAAGGGCGTGCTGCCGATGCGGTGCGCCTGATCGAATCGGCGTGCGCGAAACTCACGCAGGGGCTCGATTTCGACGATTTCCGGGCGGCGCTGCAACTGCTCGAAACCGCGAGGGCTTCGGCCGCGATGGTGCCGCAATGCGCGCACAGCGAAGGCGAGGCGCGTGTGCCGCCTGTCAGGCATTCGCGGCAGCCGAGAGTGAGCGAAGGATGCTAGCCGGCGCGCGGCATTGGCTTTGAGCGGCCTGGGTTATGCCCGAGTCACGCCTGAGTCACGGGTGCGTCTGCATCACGGCGGACTGATCTGCATGTCGAGCATTTGCCGTTGCACGGCCTGGTCGACCAGGTCGGGATGATCGAGGCGCTCGACCCACCAGCGCAGCGCCTTGCCCGTCTCGTCGTCGCGCCATGCCAGATAAAAATGCGTGATCTCGCGCATGCCGAGCACTTCTTTCTGCACCAGGTCGCCGTTCCTGAGCGCCTCGACGGCGAGGCATTCGGGGATCGTGCCGGCAGCGAGCCCGCGCAACTGCGCGGCGAGCTTGGTTCCGAGCGTCGGCACGGTCAGCACTTCCTGATTGTCGGCAAGCGCGATGGTGCGCGGCGCGAGTTTGCGCGACGTATCGCCGATCGCCACCGCGCGATAGCGCGCGACCACGTCGAGCGTCAGCGGTCCGGGCATGCTTGCGAGCGGATGATCGGGCGCGACCACGAATACGTGCCGCAATGAGCCGATCGGCTTTGCGACGAGATTCGGAATCGGCGGCGGATCGCCCGCGGCGCCGACAATCAGATCCGCGCGGCGCGTGAGCAGCGCGTCCCACGACCCGCCCAGCACTTCCGTCGACAGATTCAGGCGCGTGTCGAGCTTGAGCTTATAAAACTCGCCGACGTGATCCCACAGCAGCGCGAACGGAATGATCTCGTCGACGGCGACGTACAGGTCGGACTCCCAGCCTTGCTCGATGCGCTTCGCCTTGCATTCCAGATCTTCTGCTGCGGCCAGCAAACGGCGGCCTTCCTCGACGACCACGCGCCCCGCATGCGTGAGCGTGGCGCGCCGGCCACTGCGATCGAACAGCTTGACGCCGAGATCGAGCTCGAGCTTCTGCACCAGATACGTGAGCGACGACGGCACCTTATGCAGCGTTTCCGCGGCGCTCGCGAAGGTGCCGGTTCGATCGACGGCGTCAAGCACCTGAAGGACTTCAAAGGAAAGATTCATGACGAAGAAGGGCGAAGGACGACATCCATTCGAGCCGGGCGGCTGAAGCGCTCAGCATACTGGATTTCATCGCAGGCGCGGTGGCTGGCGCGCCGGCTTCTTCGTTGTTGTCTGTTCTTTTGTTGACGGCGCTAGGCCGTGCGATTGTCGGACGACCAGGCCGCGTGCGGGGCGGCAGTGGTGTCGACGGCCCGGCGCGCCGGCATGTTCGCGGGACGCTTCGCGAGCCGTTCGAACTCGGTCACGTCGTGACTGCAAAACACGCTCACCGCCTGGCTCGTCAATGCGAGGTCGCGCAACCGGCTTTGATTATCGAAGCGCGCCGCGCGATCTTTTTCGAGCATCCACTGATAAAAGCGCAGCCCCGGCGTGCAATGCGGTTTTGCATGCATTTCGGCGTGATGGAAATAGGCGTCGGCCGCGTTGAACAGCCACCGGTCGCCCGTCGTATTTACGGCGATGCCCGCATGACCGAACGTGTGTCCGCGCAACGGCACGACGAGCAATTCGGGCGGCAGTCCGTCGAATTGCTGCACGCGCGAAAAGCCATTCCACGTTTCGCCTTCGCTTGCCTGATACACGCGCCATTTCGCGGACGTCGACCACTGCTGCGGACGAAACCGCTGCCGGTCCATCCACGTTCTTTGCTCGAACGCGTAATCGCGCTCGACGCGCAACAGGTGCACGGTGGCGTGCGGAAAGTCGTCGAGGCCGCCCGCATGATCGAAGTCGAGATGGCTCAGCACGATATGCGTGACGTCGCGCGGATCGAAACCGAGCCGCTGAATCTGGCGGATCGCGGTCATTTCCTCGCGGAAAATCCGGGCTCACGAGTCCGAGAAAAAAACGGCTGATCCGCGAGCGCGGATCGGCGACGTCGCGCAGACCGAAGCCGGTGTCGACCAGCACGAGCCCCGCGGAAGTTTCGACCAGCAGGCAGTGGCAGGTGAGCAACCCGCGCTCGGCGAGCGAACGCGTGCGTCCGTCCATCAGGCGGCCGCCCAGCGGGCAGGTCGAAATGCAGTTGAGATGGTGCACGATCATCGCATTCGTCCCGTAACGGAAGGGGAAGGAGTGATGCAACGTCGCGCAAGCGCTATACCTGGTCGTGCGAGAGCTGCTATGGGTTCGGCGCGGCTCGCTTCGCGTTAGTGACGTTCGCCACATTCGCCACATTCGCGAAATATTCCGCGGCCATCAGGCGGAATGCGGTGACGGCGGGATTGTCCTGATCCGCGCGCCAGGCCATGCTCATTTCCGCGTGGATCGTGTTGCCGGCGATATGCCGGAACTCGACATTGTCGTAATGAAACCGTTGCGCAGACGCGGGCAGAATCGCGAGGCCGAGTCCCGCGCGAACCAGCGACAGAATCGTGGGCGTCTGATCGATGTATTGCGCGATGTTCAGATTCACGCCTTCGGCCGCGAGCATGCCCATGATGCGGTCATGAAAGTATTTGCCTTGCGCGGGCGAATGCATGATGAACGGCTGCTCGTCGAGCTGCTTCAGTTCGATCCGCTCGAACTGGCACAACGCGTGGCGCCTCGGCAGCGCGACGATCAACGGCTCTTCGTCGACGAGAAGAAACTCCAGCTTTTGCCTCGATTGCAACGGACGCAGAAAGCCGAGGTCGATTGCATTCGCGGCGAACGCTTCGATCTGCGCGGCGGAAACGAGTTCGAGCAGTACGACGTCGATCTCGGGCAGCACGTCGGCGGCGGCGACCAGCAACTCGGGAATCAGCTCATAACCGGCCGCGCCAGTGAAACCGAGCCGCACGCGCCCCGTCTTGCCCTTGCTCGCGCGCCGTACGGTGCTTTCGGCCTGCTCGGCAAGATTGAGCAGACGCGTCGCGTCGGCGAGAAACACGCGGCCTTCGGTGGTCAGCTTGACGGTGCGGCCAATGCGTTCGAACAGCTTCACGCCGAGGTTGTCCTCGAGCAGTTGAATCTGTCTGCTCAATGGCGGCTGGGTCATGTGCAGCAGCGCGGCAGCGCGTCTGAAATTCAGTTCTGTCGCCGCGGCGACGAAGCAACGCACTTGTCCGAGATCGAGCATTCTTGTATCGGCATGGAAGGGAAGTCGACGCTCATTATAGGTGCGCGCGCTCCCCATCCGATCCGGACGCCGCGGCGAGCCGCGGGCCGGTGCTGCATCACGTCGCTGCGTCAGGTCGCTGCATCACGTCGTGAGACTGCCCTCGGGACGCTGCCCGGCGAGCGCCTGTTCGAGGCTTGCCAGCACCATTTCGCCCATCGCGGTGCGCGATTCGACCGTGGCGCTCGCGCGATGCGCCTGCAAAACAACGCGGTCCATGTCGAAGAGCGCGGGCGGCACGTTTGGTTCGTCGACGAACACGTCGAGTCCCGCGCCCGCGATCACGCCGCCTTGCAGCGCCTGCACGAGGTCGCTTTCCACGACGAGCTTGCCGCGCGCGACGTTGATCAGGTAGCCGTTCTTGCCGAGCGCATCGAGCACGGCGGCATTGACGATGCCTTGCGCCTTGTCGGCGGCGGCGGCCAGCACGAGAAAATCGCAACCGCGCGCGAGCGACAGCAGATCGGCGACGAACGGATGCGGCACATCGTCCATGCGGCGCAAATCCGTGTATGAGATCGGGCAGTTGAACGCGCTCGCGCGCTGCGCAATCGCACGCCCAACCTTGCCCATTCCGACGATACCGACGCGCTTGCCGCTCAAGCGGCGCGACAGCGGCAACGCGCCCGGATGCGGATTCTTCTGCCAGTTGCCCGATTTGACGAACTCGTTGCCCGCGCAGATTTCGCGGCATACCGCGAGCATCAGACCAATCGCGAGGTCGGCGACATCTTCCGTCAACGCACCGAACGTCGCTGTCACCGGAATGCCGCGGGAGCGCGCGAATGCCAGATCCACTGCATCGGTGCCCACGCCGTTGACCGCGATCACTTCCAGAGCGGGCAAGCGCTCGATCAGGTCGTTCGAAATGCCGGTGTGGCCGCCTGTGATAACGCCTAGGATCGACGCGCCGTGCTCACTGATATAGGCATCCTTATCATTTTGTTCGAAGAGGCGATGCACCGTGTAGCGCGATGCGAGCGTGTCGTTGATCGCGGGAATCAGAATGGGGTTCAGTTGCAGAATGTTCGGTTTCAAAGCGGCGCTCCTTGTTGTAGTCGACGATCCGGCCGGCGCGGCGAGCGGCGCACGCATCCAGTCGCGATGTCGGCGGATGATGGGCCCTTTCACGAATCGCGTCCAATCCCAAAACGCTATCAGTTGATCCACGGATCGAAGCGTAACGGCGCGCTCGCCGGTGATTCAATCCAGGCATCAATTAATAGCGAGAAAAGATTGGACGGCCCATGACACCGCCCGCAGAATCGAAGCATCGGAAGGAGCATTCCTTCGGCTGCTTCCTCAAGGGAAGCGGCTAATAAGTTCTAAATACATCGGAGACAAAGCGTGAAAACATGCCGCTGCATGACGCCTCTCGCTGCATCAGGTTTTTTACCGATGCACCCGCCGTTGCACTCGCAATTGCATTCCCGTCCCGACGCAAGCTCGCGAGGGACTCGCCATGAATAATGCGGAGAGTGTGGTCGCGGATGCGAAAGCCGCGCCGCTTGCGCAAAAGCGCACGGGCCACCGCTGGATCGTGATGGGGCTGATCTTCTGCATCTGGGCGATTGCCTGCGCGGACCGCGCCAATTTCGGCTTTGCGCTGCCGTACCTGAAAAAGGAATACGGCATCACGAACACGCAGGCGGGACTCATCGTGAGTCTCTTTTCGTTTGCGTACGGCTTCGTGCAGATACCCGTCGGCCTGCTTTACAAGCGGCTCAGTGAAAAGACCACGGGCTTTCTGTTTTCGGTCTTCATGATTCTCACGTCGGTATTTACCGGGCTGATGGGCACGACGTCGTCGGTGTTTCTGCTCCAGGCGTACCGCGTCGGTCTCGGGTTATCCGAGGGTCCGTTGGGGATCGGCTGCACGAACGTGATCAACCGCTGGTTTCCCGCGAAAGAGAAGGGCACGGCCACCGGCCTGTGGATCGCCGCGTCCAAGCTCGGGCCGCTGATCGTGCCGTCGGTGTGCATCGTCGTGATCCAGTTGTGGGGATGGCGCGAGATCTTTTATGTTTTCGCGGTGCCGGGCCTTGTGCTTGCTGTCGTGTGGATGGTTCTCGTCACGAATTCGCCCAGTGAAAACCGCTTCTGTTCGGAAGCCGAGCAGCGCTATATCGCCGACGATACCCCGCGCCAGGGCCGGGGCGCCACCGCGTCGCGCCGCAATGAAGTCGCGCGTATTCCGTATCTCGACGCGTTCAATCGGACCAGGCCTGTCGCGCAACTCGAGACGATCCGCCAGGTGTTCGGATCGTGGAATATTCTGGGCGTCGCGATCGGCTATGGCTGCATGATCGGCATCGGCAATATTTTCATGTCGTGGATGCCGACGTACCTCGTCACGGTCAAGGGTTTTGCGTCGGTAAAAATGGGCTTTCTCGCGTCGGCGCCGTTTATCGGCGCGGTGGCCGGCAACATGCTCGGCGGCGTCATATCGGACCGGCTGCTCGCCGGCCGCCGCAAGCCGATGATGATGCTCGGCGCGCTCGGCACCATGCTGATGATGCTGCTGCTGATCGACGCGCCGGACAGCGTCGCGTATCTCGGCGTCGCGCTGATGCTCGCGGGCCTGATGCTTGGCATCGGCTTCGCCGGTTATTCCGCGTACCCGATGGGACTCGCGACCAAGTCCACTTATCCGACGGCCTTCGGCATCGTTAACTGTGTCGGGCAGATTGGCGGCGCATGCGCTCCGCTTGTCGTCGGCATTCTGCTCGACAAGTTCAGTTGGACGAGCGTGTTTCTGTATATGGTCGGCACGGCGCTGCTGTGTCTGCTGCTGCTCTTCAGCGTGGCCGAGCCGATTGCGACGCGGCGCGGTGACGGGCCGCAAGCGCGCGCGAAGTAGCAGGGCCACGCGAGGCGTATGACGCAGGTTTAAGCGCTCAATCGAAGTCGAACACGTCGAAAATCGAGCGCTTTTTCTTGTGCGTCCGATAACCCGATCGATGATCGTCGTAACGGCGTTGATCGTCGTAGACATGCCCGCGATCGCGATCCCGATAGTCGTCGTGGCTCGGGCGCGCGTGGGCAGGCGGGGCTGGCGCGGCTGGCGCGGCTGTTTCGGCGGCGTCTTGCGCGATCAGCTTGTCGAGCTCGCCGCGGTCGAGCCACACGCCGCGGCACTGGGGACAGTAGTCGATTTCGATCGAGCGGCGCTCGGTCATCAGCAGGTCAGGCGTTTTGCAAGCAGGGCATTTCATGGTGTCGCTCCTTGTTACGAGAGGTGGAAACGCTCATCGAGCGGTGCCCGCAGCGCGCTTCGACTTCGAGCGGCGCACGAGCATGTTCACTGCCTCGACGAACGCGGAGAAAGCCATCGCCACGTAGATATAGGCCTTCGGCACATGCGTTCCAAAGCCTTCCGCAATCAGCGTCATGCCGATCACGAGCAGGAAGCTCAATGCGAGCGTGACGATGGTCGGATTGCGGTCGATGAATTGCGACAGCGGGCGCGCCGCGAACAGCATCGCCATGACCGCGCTGATGACCGCGAGGAACATGATCGGCAAATGGTCGGTCATGCCGACCGCCGTGATGATGCTGTCGACTGAAAACACGATATCGAGCAGCAGGATCTGGCCGATGGCGCTCGCCACGGTCAACTGAACGGTGCTGCCCGCGCTGCGGTCTTCGTGGTCCGCCTGCGCGTGCACGACGTGATGGTGCATTTCACGCGTCGCTTTCCACACGAGGAACAGGCCGCCGCCAAGCAGAATCAAATCGCGCCATGAAAACGCGTGGTCGAACAGCGTGATCGCGGGCGCGGTCAGTTGCGCGATCCATGCGACCGTGCCGAGCAGGCCGAGCCGCAGCACGAGCGCGAGCATGATGCCGAGACGCTGCGTGCGCGCACGCTGCGCCACGGGCAGCTTGTTGCTGAGGATCGAGATGAAGATCAGGTTGTCGATGCCGAGCACGATCTCCATCACGACGAGCGTGAGAAGCGCGACCCATGCGGCGGGATCGGCAGCGAGTGTGAGCAGGGTGTCCATGAGTTTGTCGGCGAATGGGGTTGAATAACGGTGGAATAGCGATGCGATAGCGATCATGATCGCCCAATGCGTGGATCGGATAAACCAGTGTTAAGCTGATCGACATATCAGTTTTTCCGAAGCTAATTTATATCGGCCGTGCCATGCTCAACTACCGTCACCTGTACTATTTCTGGATCGTCGTGAAGGAGGGCGGCTTTGCGCGCGCAGCCGAGCGGCTCGATATGGCGGTTCAGACCATCAGCGCGCAGGTGCGCGAACTCGAAAAATCCATCGGGCGGCAATTGCTGAAACCGGCCGGCCGCGGCGTCGCGATGACCGAAGCCGGTGAGACCGCGTTCAGCCGCGCGGAGCAGATTTTTCAGCTCGGCGAGGCGCTGCTCGACGACATGCAAGAGGCGGGCGGCGAAGGCGTCGCGCGCCTTGCGGTCGGCCTGTCCGATGGCATTTCAAAGCTCGCGGCGCATGCGCTTCTCGCGCCCGTGCTCGGCACGCCGTCGCTCAGGCTGCTGTGTCACGAGGGAGAGCCCGCGCAGTTGCTGTCCGAGCTCGCGCTGCATCGGCTCGATCTGGTGCTCGCTTGCCAGCCGGCGCCGCACAATTCCGATCTGCGTGTGCTGAGTCAGCGGCTCGTCGGCTCGCCCGTCGACTGGTACGGTCCTGCGGAAATCGTGCGCAAATCCGCGCGCGCGAGTTTTCCGCACTGTCTTGCCGATTTGCCCGTGCTACTGCCCACGCGTCACGCCGCGTTGCGAGCGCGGCTCGATCGCTGGTTCGATTCGCACGGCATCCGGCCGCGCGTCGTCGGCGAGTTCGAGGACAGCGCGCTGATGGCCGTCTTCGCCGCGCGCGGCCTCGGCGTGTTTCCGCTCGCCGAACTGGGCGCGGAAGAGTTGTCGCTGCTGCGCGGTTTGCGCCCGCTCGGCCGCGCGGACGGCGTGGTCGAAGAGATTCACGCAATCCGCTCGCGCCGCGGGCAGCATCATGCGCTGGCTTCTCAGGTGATGGCGAGCGCGCGCTCGTAGTTGCGCATCACATGCGACGGAAAGCCGTGGCGACGTGCGACCGGTTTCAGTTGGTGTCCCCACGCATCGAACACCGCGGCGAGCAGCGCGATTTCGCCGTCCGCGAGATAGTCGTCAGCGACCGTCACCGCGACGCATAGGCGGATGACCTTGCGGCGCAGCGCGGGATCGTCTATTTCGTCGATCAGCGTGGCGAGCAGCGCGGTGTCCAGGCGGCCCATCGGTGGCGCGGACGATAGCTGCGCGATCGAGCGGTCCTCGCACAGCGTCTGCAGGATCTGCGCGAACTGCGCCGGCGCGAGGCCGAGTTCGCCGGCTATGTCGAGCTTCTCGAGTGCGCGTTCTTCCGAACTGCACACATGGCCGTCCGAAGTGAGCGCAAGCGCGACGATACGCGCTGCTGCCTCTTTGCTGTTAAGCGGATAGCTTCGCATGATCGGGTCCTTTCTCGGACAATGTCCGTGTTGATGATGAGCCCAGTCTGCGGCAGTATCCGTATCGGATAAACCTGTCAATCGCGAAGTTAAGGTGCGGAAAATGCGAAGTGTCACGAACCGCCGTTGCCGCGCGGTTTTCAGCGTCGGCGTCGGCGTGAGCGTCGGCGGCATGCGCGTGCCTGACGCATGCGCGCATGCCTGAAGCCGCAGTCCGTTATAAAAGGCCCAGTTGCCGTGCTGTCGCATCGACGGCCTTTTTCGCCTTCGCAACGATCTCGTCGATTTCCTCCCTGCTGATCACGAGCGGCGGCGACAGCAGCATGCGGTCGCCGGTTGCGCGCATGATCAGATTGCCGTTGAAGCAGAAGTCGCGGCAGAGCGTGCCGACATCGCCGCCATTCGCAAAGCGTTTGCGCGATGCAGGTTGTTCCGCGAGTTGCAAGCCGGCCACGAGTCCGGCGCCGGCAATGTCGCCGACAATCGGATGATTGGCGAACGTCTCACGCAGTTTTTTCTGGAAGTACGGACCGGTGTCCGTCTTCACGCGCTCGACAATGTTCTCGTCGCGCAGCAACCTGAGGTTCGCTACCGCAACGGCTGCGGCCACGGGATGACCGGAGTAGGTGAGGCCGTGATTGAACTCGCCGTTGTCGATAATCGCGGTTGCGATGCGATCGTGCAAACCGACGGCGCCCATCGGCACATAGCCGCTCGTGAGCCCCTTGGCGAGCGTGATGAGATCGGGCTCGAAACCAAAGTGCTGATGAGCGAACCATTCGCCGGTGCGCCCGAATCCGCCGATCACTTCGTCCGCGACTAGCAGCACGTCGTATTTGCGGCAAATACGCTGAATTTCCGGCCAATAAGTCGACGCGGGAAAGATCACGCCGCCCGCGCCCTGGAACGGCTCGCCGATAAACGCGGCCACGTTTTCAGCGCCAAATTCGAGGATCTTTGCTTCGAGTTGCTGCGCGCGAGCCAGCGCGAATTCCTCGGGCGTCTGGCCGCTTTCTGCTTCGCCGAAGAAATACGGTTGATCGATATGCACGATGTTCTCGACTTTCGACGGCATCTGCTCATGCATATAACCCATGCCGCCGAGCGTCGCGCCTGCGATGGTCGAGCCGTGATAACCGTTTCTGCGCGCAATCACGATCTTCTTCGAATGCCGGCGCTGCGTGGCCCAGTATTGATGAACGATGCGCAGCACCGTATCGTTGCCTTCCGAGCCGCTATTGCAGTAGAAAAAGTGATTGAACGGCTCGGGCGCGAGTTCGGCGAGTAAGGCAGACAACTCGATTATCGGCGGGTGCGTGGTCTTGAAGAACGTGTTGTAGTAGGGCAGTTCCTGCATCTGCCGATAGGCCGCATCCGCGAGTTCCTTGCGCCCGTATCCGACGTTGACGCACCAAAGACCCGCCATGCCGTCGATAATTTTGTTGCCATCCGAATCCCACAGATACACGCCGTGCGCTTTCACGATCACGCGACTGCCGCTGCGATTGAGCGCGCCCATATCAGAGAACGGATGAATGTGGTGAGCGGCATCGAGTGCGCGGAAATCGGCGGTAGTGCGTTGCTGCGCGGCAGGCGTGTTCGCCGCGAATTGCGCCGGCTGCATGTAAGCGATGTCTTCTGTCCGGTAACTCATGTTGCCTCCAGTGTTTGGCTTGTTGGCTTTGTGTGCGTTAGACGTGCAGCAGCAAATGCCGGCGTTCCCACGAACTGATCACGCGGAAAAACGCTTCGTATTCGGTCTCTTTCAATGCGAGGTAGGCCTTCACGAATTTTTCGCCGAGTACTTCGGCAATGGGTTCGCATGCGCTCATCAACGTTAGACCCTCTTCGAGATTGCGCGGCAATTGATAGGGCAATTCATAGCCGTCGCTAAGCAGCGGCTCGGTGGCTTCGAGTCTTTGCGTGATGCCCAGATAGCCGGCCGCGAGCGTCGCCGCAATCGCGAGGTACGGGTTGCAATCCACGCCCGGAATGCGGTTTTCTATGCGGCGCGCGGCGGGCCCGGAATGCGGAATACGAAAGCCGACTGTGCGGTTGTCGTAGCCCCACGCGACGTTGATCGGCGCGGCCATGAAGCGCGACAGCCGCCGATACGAGTTGATGTACGGCGCGAAAATCGGCATCAATGCCGGCGTGTATTTCTGCAAACCGGCGATATAGCTCGTGAAAAGCGAGGTCGGCTTGCCGTCCGCGGCGGTGAAAAGATTGCGGCCGGTTTCTTCATCGACGAGGCTCTGGTGCATATGCATCGCCGACCCCGGCTCGCTTTCCATTGGCTTCGCCATGAACGTCGCGTACATCTTGTGACGCAAGGCGGCTTCACGCACCGTGCGCTTGAAGAGGAACACGCTGTCCGCGAGTTTCAACGGATCGCCATGCATGAAGTTGATCTCCATTTGCGCGGCGCCCACTTCGTGAATCAGCGTATCGACTTCGAGTTCCTGCACCTCGCAGTACTCGTAAATGTCTTCGAAGAGCGGGTCGAACTCGTTGACCGCTTCTATCGAATAGGACTGGCGTCCGGTCTCGGGACGTCCGGTTCGGCCGATCGGCGGTTGCAAGGGCAGGTCCGGGTCCTTGTTCATGTCGACCAGATAGAACTCGAGTTCGGGCGCGATGACGGGCTTCCAACCTTTCGCGCGATACAACTCCAGCACACGGCGCAACACGCGGCGCGGCGAGATGGCAACGGGCGTGCCGTCGAAGTGCACGCAGTCGTGAATCACCTGAGCGGTTGGATCGACGGCCCAGGGAATCATTCGGATTGTCGTGGCGTCCGGAACGCACACCATGTCCGGATCGGTGACGCCGGTCAGCGTGCCGTCGTCCGGATAATCGCCGGTGACGGTCTGGATCATTACCGCTTGCGGCAAGCGCATCGACTCGCCGGATTCGAACTTGCTGCGCGGAATGATCTTGCCGCGCGCGATGCCGGCCATGTCGGGAATGATCGCTTCGATTTCAGTCACATGGTGCTTCTTCAGAAAATCGTCGATGTCATGCATGATTTTTCTCTCGGTTTTATAGCGCTACTGTTAGCCTTGCTTCGCGGCGACGGATGACGCGCCGTAACTCGTCGTCATGCGTAGCCGGTTGCGGCACGCGTCGCCGAACGCACGAAAAATCGCGGTGGAGAGCGCGTCGCTCGCATGCTTCCACTCGGGGTGCCACTGCACGCCAAGCGCGAAAGCACGCGCGTTTTTTACGCTGACCGCTTCGATCAGCCCGTCCGGCGCGCGGTGGCTTCAATCGCGAGGCCCGCGCCCAATCGCTCGATGCCCTGGCCGTGCAATGAATTCACGCGCGCTTCATTTGCGCCGCATGCGAGGCGCTGCAATAAGCCGCCTGGCGCGAGAGAAATAGAATGAGAGGGCGCGTATTGCACGTCGAGGCTGTCTGCTTTGTTCTCGCGATGGTCGGCAAAGCCCGCACTCGTATGCACGCTTTGATGCAACGTTCCGCCGAACGCCACGTTGATTTCCTGGAATCCTCGGCATATGGCGAGTACGGGCACGCCGGCTTCCATTGCGGCGCGCAGCAAAGGCAGCGTCGTTGAGTCGCGGGCCGCGTCGTAGAGCGTGTCCGGTTCGTGCGGCTCGCCGCCGTAGCGTTGCGGCTCGACATTTGAATAGCTGCCGGTGAAGAGGAGGCCGTCGACAGTGGCCAGTACGTCTTGCGCCGATTGACGCTCGCCGAACGCGGGCAGCAGCATGGCGAGCGCTCGCGAGCCATCCACGATCGCTGCGATGTATTTTTCGCCGGCCACGTGTGATGGATGCATGCCTATCGTCGTTCTGTCGGCGCTGATGGCAACCAGTGGTTTAGTTCGCATAACGAATAGATGTGTTTATCCGGCCACGAAATGCGGCGCGACATTCTTCGAAACACGGCGGGGCGCGAGTTCGCGGCCGCACGGCCTGCTTCAAGGCTTCGGAGCAGGGCAGGCGGTCGCCGTCAACGGAACGCGCCGCGCGTGACGATCTGATGAGCCGTTCGATGCCGCCCGCCGCGATGCGCGAGCGGGCGCACGCGTGCGCGACGGATGGACGTCAGGCAACGGCGCACGCAAGCAAACGCGCGATTCAGGCGAACGCGTTCACGCAGACGGACGGATCGAACGGCAAAAAGGAGGGAGGCGCTAGGGCAACAGCGACGCGACTTCGTCTGTACGCACCGCGATGAAGGCGCGCGCGGAGATAGAGTTGTGACGCCGAACTGAACGGCGGGAGATGATTGTAAAGACGATCTTGAAGACGGACAGGAAGCGGCGGAACGCAAGGCTGCCGCTGCTGCCGTTGGCGATGGCGCCGTCAGCGCGCGGACGACTCGCGTGACTGCGGTTCCATCTCACCAAAGGGCCACGGACTCTCACGATGACACTCGATTAGCGACGTTGAACGTATTGAACACGCTGCCTTGATCGCACGGGGCATTGACAGAAGCTGCGCGTCGGATGATCGTGTATTCGCTGCGTCGGAAAACATGATGAACGTGTTTTCCGACGGCGGTATCACGATCGCCTGTTAACCAGCATATACGAGCCGGTGATGCCGTCAAATTGTTTTCTGGATTGGTGGGCGCCGGTGGATTGTTGGGATGTATGCACTCGGCAATTTTGGAGCGCCGAAAAATCGTGCATTACCGACCTAAGTCAGCAAGCCCCCGTCGACCGTGAGAATTGTTCCAGTGACATGCCTTGCCGCCGGGCTCGCAAGAAACGTGACGGCCGCAGCGATGTCAGCCGGCGCGGCGAAGCGCCCGAGCGGCGCGAGGCTGCGTTGGAAGTCCGCGCTCTCGCCATTAGCCGGGTTCATTTCGGTATCGGTCGAGCCCGGTTGAACGAGGTTGGCAGTGATGTCTTTCGGGCCCAGTTCCTG
Source organism: Paraburkholderia sp. OAS925 (assembly GCF_040543975.1). Taxonomy (NCBI): domain Bacteria; kingdom Pseudomonadati; phylum Pseudomonadota; class Betaproteobacteria; order Burkholderiales; family Burkholderiaceae; genus Paraburkholderia; species Paraburkholderia sp. OAS925. The sequence goes on along the minus strand of NZ_JBEUNO010000001.1, from coordinate 2,502,363 downwards.
AGCCAGCCCGCGTGTCAACGACTGTAGTGCGGACTTGGTCATGTAGTAGACCGTTCCCGCTGCGCCCACGATGCGATCAGCTCCGGCGGAGCCGATCGTGATGATCCGACCGCCCGCTTTGAGGTGAGGGATGGCTGCCTGCGTCGCGAGAATGGGACCGCGGACGTTGACCGCAAGGAGAGCGTCGATGTCCGCCAGGTCGAAGTCGGCGATCGTGTTGTAGCGAGCGATGGCAGCGTTGTTGACGAGAATGTCGAGCCCACCCAGCGCGCCAACGGCCTCATCGACCGATCGCCTGATGGCGGCCGGATCGGCAATGTCGGCTTGGATCGCGACACCGCGGCGGCCTAGCTTCTCGATTGACGCCACGACTGCCTGCGCGCGCCCGGCTGAGTTCTGAAACGTTAGCGCAACGTCCGCGCCTTCTTCTGCAAGCGCAAGTGCGATCGCGGCGCCGATGCCCCGGGACCCGCCGGTAACCAATGCCCGTTTTCCGACTAGATTGTTGTTCATTGTCCGCCTTTTATGTAGTGATCGATGCACAAATGGTAAAATCGGCGGTACGGACAGTCAAGATATTTGTGTAGTGATCGATGCAAAAAAAATCAGAGAAATCTCCGAGCACCGTTGGACGCCCACTTCGTGGCCGCGGCAGGCCACGCGCTTTCGATCGCGAGGCTGCATTGGCGCAAGCCATGAGGCTTTTTTGGATCAAGGGTTATGAGGCGACCTCAATCGCAGACCTGACCAATGCGCTCGGCGTCGGCCCGACCAGCCTCTATGCCGCTTTCGGATCGAAAGACGAGCTATATGCCGAAGCGATGCGGTTTTACTCGGAGACCTACGAGCATCTGGTGCTGGGAAGCTTTCGCAAGGCGGTCACAGCACGCGAAGCGGCGTTCGCCTATCTGTGGGACTCAGCCGTGGCGATGACTGGGGCCGATTGCGGTCTGCCGCACGGCTGCATGGTCACACTGGGGAGCGTCGGAAGCGACGGCCATGCCGAGCTCGGCGACTTGATGCGGGCCGCGCGAGGTGGAGCGTTTGATGTGCTCGTGTCGCGCCTGGAAAGGGCCGTTGCCGAGGGTGAGTTGCCGGGGTCCGTGGATATAGCGAAACTCGCGAGGTTCCTGCAAACAGTACAAAGCGGTATGGCGATCCGGGCGCGGGACGGCGCCGAAAGAGCAGAACTCCAGGCCGTCGCTGAGATGACGATGGCGGGATGGGAGGCGCTGGTTCGTCACTGCGACACACATGCAAAGCCTGATTAACATTGATTCGGACAGCGGAGTATCTCGCTGGGCTTGAAAACCGGCTTCGCTTCGCGTCAAGGTGTTTTCAGGCGCGCAGAATTTCGCTATTCCGGCTTCTTTCGACTGGAACGGAAACGTGCTTTAGAGGCACGCTCGCGCGTATCGGTCATTCGACCGATACCTCAGCGATCAGTCGGCTGCCATGATGCCGTTGGAGCCGCGGCGACACAACACGCTACTGACTCGCATCGGAGAATGAAATGAATGACAACGATATTCCGCTTGCCAACGGCAAGGTGCAGTACAAGACGCTATTGCGCGAGGAAGGGTGCTCGATCCTGCAAACGACGGTTCAAGCCGGCGGTGAAACGCAATGGCATCACCACACGAATGTCAGTGACCGGTTTCTCGTGATCCGGGGCGTCTTGACCGTCGAGTTGAATATCGACGGTCAGGTTCAGAGCACCGAGGTGCGCGAATTTTACTCGGTTGATCCGGGCACCGTTCACCACGTCAAGAACGAGACAAATGAGGATGTCGTCTATCTCACGGTCCAGGCGGGCGGCGTCCCGGACATTGTGCTGGCCGGATCGTCTCGCTGAGGGCAGGGCAACGCCATGCAGCTAGATCAGGCCCATCGTCGACGCCTTGAGTGTTGCTGCCGCGCGTGTCGAACACTCGAGCTTGCGAAACACGCTCTCGACGTGGGTGCGCACCGTGCTCGGACTCATCGTCAATTCCTGCGCGGCTTGCTTGTTGCTCGCACCTCGCGAGATCGCACGCAGGACGTCGATCTCTCTCGCAGACAGACGCGGACCATGTGACACACTTCTTGCCGCGCGCCTTGCGACGGGGATCCGTTCCGCCACCAGCGCGTCCACCACCTCGCGGCATAGCCGGCCATTGGCAGCCTCGTCTTGCAGCACGTGTGCGGCCGCCTCATCGGTCAGCGCGGCGCGCCACGGGCGCGTCGAGCGCAACGCAACCCATGCCACCGACGCAGCCAGCACACGAGCCTCCAACGTCAATGCCGGGTCGCGCACGCCGCGAAAATACCCCGAGCCGTCTTGCCGCTCGTACGCATGGGACGCAAGCACGGTGGCTTCGCCGAGCGAGCCGGTTTGCTTGCCGGCGCGTTCCGTCCAGTAGGGCACGAGCCGCACCTTTTCCCAGGCGCTCGGCGACAAGCGAGTAGGTAGGTTCCACACTTCATTCGGCACGGCGGCCCTGCCGATGCCATGAATCAATCCAGCCCGATAGACAAGCGCGCCTGCTGCGTCATCCGACGCGAATCGTGCGTAGCATTCGGCGGCCGTCACTGCGACCGCACGTGAAAAGCCCGTCATCCACGGCAATTTCAGATCGATGATGTCGGCGATCAATTCCGCCGACGTGGTCCGTTGCATATCGGCGGTCGCGAGCACGACGTCAAAATCATCCAGCGCCTGGCGCTCCAGTTCCGTCAGCCAACTGCCGGCGTGGCGCGTCGCGACTGCGACGAGGCTCTCCGGATACCGCGCGCCGGAGCGTTGTTCGATCAGCGCAAGCGCCGCTTCGACTCCATATGTGCGGCTGAACACCTCCAGGTCGCCAGCAAGCGCGACGACGAGTACGGATATCGGCACCGCCTCGCGGGCGAGTTGTGCGGGCACGCCGCTGCCGTCCCAGGTTTCGAAAATGTGGCGCAGCGCCGTTTCGGTCCCACTCGAAAGCCCCATTATTCGCGCGACCTCGCCGGATACTTCGCAGTGAGTTTGCGCGAGAGGCATCATCGCGGCGCCGACGCCGCCAATCGTCTCCGCGATGCCGGGCCTGCTCTCGAGCATCGCGGTCCGGACCGCGATGTCGTCGCCGAACACTGTTGCGAACCCTGCCGCGTTTGCCGTGCAACCCGACCAACGTAGCAGCGACACCTCGCGGACCGCGTCGCAGGCCGAGGCCTCGAGTCCGGCCGCTTGTGCGAGCCGTACTGCCAGCCAACCGGTGCGCAACGAATGATCGGTCGGCTGTCCCATGCTCAGATCGCCGATGAAAGCGAGAGCTCTTACCGCATCGAAAATACGCAGCGTGGCGTGGCTGGTCTGAAGGTCGAACATCGGATGGGATAGGGTACGTCGCCGGAATGGGCTAACAATCATACGCGACGGTTAGAAGCGCTGCACCGCAGTGCCTGGTGGATCGGAGGTGATGAAGTGTGCGCGCCGTCGAATAGTTGATTTGACATAAGATAAATTATCAACAAATCGCATGTCAGAGCTTTTTAGAAATGTCCGCCCGCAGCCGCGAACTGGCCACCTCAATTTCCCAAAAACCGGTCATTTCCCAAAGCCACTCCAGACACTAATCTCACATCATCCATTCAACCCTGAAGGAACCGACGATGAAGCTCATGCATGTCGATGCCAGCGCGAAACGCGAGCGTTCGAACTCGCGGGCGTTGAGCCGTTTTTTTGTTGAACGTCTGCGCGCCGGGCACCCGGACCTGGAAGTCGATTATCTAGATGTCTCCGTCGATACGCCGCAGCACGTCGACGAAGCGTTCGCGATCGCAATCTACGCGGCGCCGCACGAGCGCACGCCGGCCATGAAGGCGCGGCTCGCGGCGTCGGATGCGCTCTGCCAGCGCGTGCTCGCCGCCGATGCGCTCGTGTTCGCGATGCCCATGTACAACTGGTCGATGCCGTCCGCATTCAAGACGTTCGTCGACGCGATTTCGCGCGCCGGCGTTACCTATAAGCATGGCGACGACGGCCGCATCGTCGGCCAGCTTGCGGGCAAGAAAGTGCTGTTCATCACGAGCCGCGGCGCGGACTTGCGGCCGGGCTCGCCGTACGCGTCGATGGACGCGCTCACGCCCGCGCTCAAAGCCGCGTTCGGATTTCTCGGCGTCGCGGCGCCGACGTTCGTCGATGCCCAGCCGTTGCAGTTCGCGAATCAGGAAGCACGAGCCGAAGCGCTCGAACGCGCACGCGGCGAGTTATCCGCAGTGGCGGCTAGCTGGGCCAATTCGGCAAACGCGGCTTCGCATGCGAATAACGCAGACGCCGCACAACATGAAGACGCAGACTCGGAGATGACGCAATGAAACTACACACCCTGATTGCCGCGGCAACGCTCGCCGGTTTCGGCATGCTCGCCACTTCACAACCCGCGCTTGCCGCCGACTCAACCGGCCAAGCCGCCGCCGCTGCCGCTGCCGAGACTATCACGCCTGCCTTCGCCGAAGCGATCGCCAACGTGCCCGGCAAGAAAATGACGGCGCTGGTGGTCGATTACGCGCCGGGCGGCAAGTCGTCGCCGCATCGGCACGGAAAGGCTTTCGTGGTCGCGTATGTGTTGTCGGGCGCGATTCGCAGCGGCGTCGACGGCAAGGAAGCGCAGGTGTTCCATGCGGGCGAGCACTGGATCGAGAAGCCGGGCGCGCATCACACCGTCAGCGAAAATGCGAGCGATACCGAGCCGGCCCGCCTCCTCGCCATTTTCGTGGCGGACACAAACGACAACAAGCTCGTCACGTTCGACCACAAGAAATAAGCTACCAATAAGCCGCAAAATAAGCGGCAACCGCAGCGCCAACCGCGCAACACCCCTGCCGCACGCGCTTCGTTCTAGAACTTCGGATGACATTCGAAGTTCAGCGAAGACGCGTGCGTCGTCAGCATCGCCACCCCGCTCACCGATTCTTCCTTGACACTGCTTTGCATGCCGAGGCGCTCGCAATAATCGCGCGCTTCGTTCAGCGCCTCGCCGTGTGCGCGGGCCCATGCCATGCGCCCGCCCGTCGCGCTCGCCGCGACCGTGTACGTGCCGGGTTTATCGGTTGCGACGACATGCGTCGACGATGCGCAGCCGGCAAGCGCGCCGCCTATCGCGAGCGCTGCGAGAGCGACGCGCGCCCAATCGCGTAGCTTATTCAACATGATGTACCTGAGTTTGCTGATCGTTGCGTGATCCGCCGACGGAGTCGTCGCGGATCGGTTAGATGGTTTTTCCGCGAATCGAATTATCCGGAATCTGCCGCTGGAGATCAGCCTCATGGGTCGAAAACACTGTTGCCTTCGCCCGAACAATCCGCGTGCGCTTACTGACCGCGGCCTCGACGCATTGCCGCGCGCGGACTGTTTAAAGCACTTCCCGAAACGTGGCCGAGCGACTAGTCTGTAACGGCATCTTCTGAACCATCCGGACAATGAACTGGAGGAGACATCGATGGAACTCGAAGCACGTACCATGAAACGTGTGACGGTTCGGCTCGTGCCGTTCCTGATCGTCTGCTATTTCATCGCCTATCTGGACCGCGTGAACGTCGGCTTCGCCGCGCTGCAGATGAACAAGGCGCTCGGCCTTTCCGCGAGTGCATTCGGCTTTGGCGCGGGGATTTTCTTTATCGCGTACTTCTTTTTCGAAGTGCCGTCCAACCTGCTGCTCGAGAAGTTCGGCGCGCGTCGCTGGATCGCGAGAATCATGTTCACGTGGGGCCTGCTCGCCGGCGCGATGGCGTATATCCCACATATCGCGCAATACACGGGGTTTTCGGCGGCGCATGTTTTTTACGGCTTGCGCGTTCTGCTCGGCGTGGCCGAAGCGGGCTTCTTTCCCGGCGTCATTTTCCTGCTCACATTGTGGTTTCCGGCGGCCTATCGCGGCCGCGTGGTCGGCTATTTCATGGCGGCGATTCCGTTATCCACGGTGATAGGCGGTCCCATTTCAGGCGCCCTGCTTTCCATGGATGGCTTCGGCGGGCTCGCCGGCTGGCAATGGGTTTATCTGATCGAAGCGGCGCCCGCGCTGCTGCTCGCGTTCGCGGTCTGGTTCTACCTGACCGACAAGCCGGCCGACGCAACCTGGCTTGCCGACGACGAACGCGAATGGCTCGTCGCGCGTCAGAAGCAGGAGCGCGAACATCGCGAGGCCGCGCATGCATTCAGCGTGAAGGAAGCGCTTTTCAATCGGCGGGTGCTTGCCATCGCGCTCATCTACTTCGGTGCAAACGCAACGAATTATGGTTTGAGCTTTTTCCTGCCGCAGATCGTGAAGTCGTTCGGCTTGACCAACTTGCAGACGGGCTTCGTGACGTCGTTGCCGTATATCGTCGGCGTGATCAGCATGGTCTATTGGGGACGTCATTCGGACCGCAAGCTCGAACGCAAACGCCATGTCGCTTTCGCGCTGACGGTGGCCGCGGTTGGCATCGCGGCGTCGGCGGGGCTCGATAATCCGGTGCAGAAAATGATCGCGCTGTCGATCGCCGGCTTCGGCATTTTCGGCTGCCTGCCCGTTATCTGGACGCTGCCGGCCGCGTTCCTCTCGGGCGCGGCAGCGGCGGGCGGCATCGCCGCGATCAATTCGCTCGGCAACCTCGCGGGCTTCTTCGGACCTTACGCGATGGGCTGGATCAAGGACAGCACCGGCGGCTTCGGCGCGGGCCTCCTGTGCCTCGGAGGCGCGGGACTCGTCGGCGCGGCCGCCGCGCTGCTGCTGCATCACGATACGGCGCTGGAGACGTCGGCGGGCGCGGCGCAGCGGGAAGCGCCGGGGCGGCCAGGCGTGGCGGAGTATTAGGCGAGGCTCACGTGACTTGCGCCGACAGTCACGTCGACATTCGCGTCGAGATTCACTCCGACGCACCCGCTCCGCTCGGCTGACCTTCGACGCTCACCGCGTCCGGCGGCATCACGTCGTCGGGCGTGGGCGTCGGTGCCGACGCCGCTGTGCCGGCGCCGCGCGCTTCGCCGTGGACCGGCTCATTCAGAACCGCCGCACCTGAAGCCGCGCCAGGCGCCGTCAGCAACGGCGGCAGCGCCCGCGTGTCTTCGCTCGCCGCCGCGGCTGCCGAAGCAGCAGCCGACGCAGCCGCCCCCGCCTCCGACGAAACAACCTCAACCGGCGCGCGCCGCGTCGTATTCCGCGCAGTCACCGCCGCATCCGGCTTGACCGTCGGCGCCGTCGACGGAAACAGTAGCTGGAACCACGCCCGCAACCGCTCCGAACGCTCGGCGAACCAGCCAGGCTGGTGCTCGGTGTCGAATTTGACGCGCGTGTCGACGAGCTTCGAGCGCTGCGCGCGCTGGAAAAAATCGCCGACGATCGGCAGCGCGCTATGCGCCCCCTGCCCCCAGTAATCGCTGCGCAAGGTCACGCGGCTGTCGTTGAAACCGACCCACGCGCCGGCCACGAGTTGCGGATGGATCAGGATGAACCAGCCGTCCGCGTTGCCCTGCGTCGTGCCGGTCTTGCCGGCGACGTCGCCGCGCACGCCGAAGCGTCCGCGTATCGCCGATCCGGTGCCGCGATTGACGACGTCGCGCATCACGTCGACGAGCGTGCGCGCCGCATCGGCGGACAGTTCCTGCTGCGGCGGCGTCGGCGCGAAGTCGGCCAGCACCTCGCCGTTGCGGTCCTCGATGCGCGTGACCATCACCGGCTCGACGTATCCGCCGAGGTTGGCGATCGTGCCGTATGCCGAGACCATTTCCTTCAGCGTGACCGGGCTCGTGCCCAATGCCAGCGACGGCACCGCCTCGAGCGGACTGTCGCGCACGCCCATCGCGCGGGCGAGCCGCGCGACCTTGTTCGGACCGACTGTCTGCATCAGTTGCGCGGTGATGCGGTTGCGCGAATACGCGAGGCCGTCGCGCAGCGTGATGGGCCGCTCGCTCGGTTCGTCCTCGTCGCCCGGACGCCAGACTTCGCCGCCCGCGAGTTGAATTTCGACGGGCTGATCGAGCAAGGTATCAGACGGTTTCGCGCCCGCCTCGAAGGCCGCCGCGTAGACGAACGGCTTGAAGGTCGAGCCCGGCTGACGCCGCGCCTGCTGCACATGATCGAACGGGTCCTGGCTGAAATCGCGGCTGCCGACCCACGCGCGGATCTGGCCGTTGCGCGGGTCCATCGCGAGAAAATCGGCCTGCACGCGCGTTTTCGATTCGCATACCGACTGCACGAGGCCGCGGTTCGCCGACACGCGCTTGAGCGCGTCGTCGTCGGAGAGGCCCGTATCTTTCGCGGCGCGGTAGTCGGGCGTTTCGCGCAGGAACGTCGCGAGCAGGTCCTTGCCGTTCGAACAACCGGCACGGCTGCCCCACGCCGCATTCGCGATGCCTTGCAACTGGTTGCCCTGCAAAATGACCGCCTGCGTGGCCATCGTCTGCAGACGCGAATCGATCGTGGTGCGCACCACGAGGCCGTCCGAATACAGGTTGTAGTCGTTGCGGTCGGCCCATGCCGCAAGCCATTTGCGCAGTTGCTGCGCGAAGTGCGGCGCGGGTCCGGGCGGCTCGGTCTGCCGCTCGAAGTCGATGCGCAACGGCTTTTTACTGAGCGTCTGATACGCGGCGGGCGTGAGCTTGCCGAACTTCACCATCTGCGCGAGCACGGTATTGCGCCGCTGCAATGCGCGCTCCGGATTGAGCACCGGGTTGTAATAGCTGTTGCCCTTCAGCATGCCCGCGAGCGTCGCGCTTTCGAGCACGTTCAGCTCCGACGCCGACTTGTCGAAGTACGTGCGCGCGGCCATCTCGATGCCGTACGCGTTGTACAGAAACGGCACGGTGTTCAGGTAGGTTTCGAGGATCTCGTCCTTCGTATAGAGCGCTTCGATCTTGAAGGCCGTGATCGCTTCCTTGAGCTTGCGCGTGAGCGTCGGCGCGCGGCCGATTTCGTCGGGATAAAGATTGCGCGCGAGTTGCTGCGTGATGGTCGAGCCGCCCTGCCGGTCGCCAGAAAACGTATGCAGCGCGGCCGATGCCGTGCGCCGCCAGTCGAGCCCGAAATGCTGATAGAAGCGATGGTCTTCGGTAGCGATCAGCGCATTGACCACGTTCGGCGAGATGTCCTTCAGCTTGACCCACTCGCGGTTGGACGGCTTGAACTCGGCGAGCAGTTTGCCGTCTGCCGAGAGAATGCGCGCCGGCTGCTCGATCTTCGCCTTGCGAATATCGCCGATGCCCGGTGTGAACGGAATCAGGACCAGCACATACAGCACGAACAGCAGCGGAAGCGCCGCGCACGCCTTGAGTACGCCGCGGCGGGTCGGATGGCGCAGATGCCACAGCGCCGCGGCCACGAGCGGGTTCACGCGGGTTAGACCTCGGTCGAGTGTCTCCAGAATCAGGGGAATAAGGCGCTTCACGCTGGCTACCGTCTGCGGGAAAAGGCTGAATCCTACCAAGATGTGCGGGTTGGGCTGATTTTTGCCCGTGCAGCCGTGGGACGGCGGTGGCTTTATTGCAGCTTTGTTGTGCGTTTGTTGCTGCTTTGCCGATGCTTTTCGGCGGCTTTGCCGGTTCTTGCCGCGGCTCGCCGCTCGTTTGTTGCTCGCTCGCCGCTCGTGTGCCGCTCGTCTGCTGCCTGTTTGCCGCTCCCCGCAGCCGATCCCGCGCGCCGCGCCAGCAGCCGCGCGGGCCACTATAATGTCGCCAATTCCGACAAGAGGTGCTTCATGATCATCAAACCGCGCGTGCGTGGCTTCATCTGCGTAACCACCCATCCGACGGGCTGCGAGGCCAACGTCAAGGAACAGATCGACTACGTCAAGGCACGCGGTCCCATTGCGAACGGCCCGAAGAAGGTGCTCGTGATCGGCGCATCCACGGGCTACGGACTGGCCGCTCGCATCAGCGCAGCGTTCGGCTGCGGCGCGGACACGCTCGGCGTGTTTTTCGAGCGCGGCGGCAGCGAATCGAAGGCCGGCACGGCAGGCTGGTACAACAGCGCGGCGTTCGAGAAGTTCGCCGCCGCCGAGGGCCTCTACGCGACGAGCATCAACGGCGACGCGTTTTCCGACGAAGTGAAGGCGCGCACCATCGAAGTCATCAAGCGCGATCTCGGCCAGGTCGACCTCGTGGTCTACAGCCTCGCCGCACCGAAGCGCACGCATCCGAAAACCGGCGAGGTGTTCACGTCCACGCTCAAGCCGGTCGGCAAGGCAGTCACGCTGCGCGGCATCGATACCGACAAGGAAGTGATCAAGGAAACCGTGCTCGAACCGGCCACGCAAACCGAAATCGACCACACGGTCGCGGTGATGGGCGGCGAAGACTGGCAAATGTGGATCGACGCGCTGCTCGAAGCGGGCGTGCTCGCGGACGGCGCGAAGACCACCGCGTTCACCTACCTCGGCGAGAAGATCACGCACGACATCTACTGGAACGGCTCGATCGGCGCGGCCAAGAAGGACCTCGACCAGAAGGTGCTCGATATCCGCGCGAAGCTCGCGGCCAAAGGCGGCGACGCGCGCGTGTCGGTGCTGAAGGCGGTCGTCACGCAGGCGAGTTCCGCGATTCCGATGATGCCGCTCTATCTGTCGCTGCTCTTCAAGGTGATGAAGGAGAAAGGCACGCACGAAGGCTGTATCGAGCAGGTTTATGGCCTATACAAGGACAGCTTGTACGGCGCGGCGCCGCATATCGACGAAGAAGGCCGTTTGCGCGCGGACTACAAGGAGCTGGACCCGGAAGTGCAGCAACGCGTGGAAGCGCTGTGGGGCCAGGTGACGAACGACACGATCTACGAACTCACGGATTTCGCCGGCTATAAGACCGACTTTCTGCGGTTGTTCGGCTTCGAGATCGCGGGCGTCGACTATGAGGCCGACGTGAATCCCGACGTGCAGATTCCGCGGCTTGTTCAGGTCTGAGTTTTTGCGGGTTTTAGCCGCGTTTTGAGAATGCGGGGCCGCTGCGCCCCGCATTGTTTGTCTCGTTTGCTTCCTCCTCTGCTTTTTCTCCCCCTCGCTCGCTGATGCTGTCGCGCTTACGGCGTGCCGTTGCGGCAGTACTCGCGATACGCATCGCGCGACGCAAGGCGCGTCATATAAGTGTCGACCGCGGGCAGATCGTCGCGTGCAATTGGGGTTTCGAGCCAACGGTTGATCGATAGCGCGATCGGAATGTCCGCGAGCGAGAAGGCGTCGCCCGCGATGAACGCGCCGGTGCGCTGCAATTGTCCTTCGACGATTGCCATGTGCTTCGCCCAGTTCGCGCGCGACGCCTCGATCTGCTGCGCATCGCGATGAGCCGGCGATTGCCGCACGAGCGCGAGAAACGCGTAGCTCCACGAGCGGTTCAATTCGCTTGCCTGCCAGTCGATCCACTGGTCGCAGCGCGCGCGTTCGCGCGGGTCGGCCGGATAAAGCCACTCGCCGCCATAGCGCCCCGCGAGATAGCGGATGATCGAGTTCGACTCCCATAGAACGAAGTCGCCGTCCCTGATGACGGGAACCATCGCGTTCGGATTCAGCGCGAGAAATTCGGGGACGTTGGTTGGACGGAACCCCGCGCCCCAATCTTCCCGTTCGAACGCGAGGCCGAGTTCCGCGCAGGTCCACAGCACCTTGCGCACGTTGATGGAGGTAGGTTTGCCGAGAATCTGCAGCATGGGGCGTGGATGCGGTGGTGGAAGGAACCGTTACGTTAGCGCGTTGGCGGATTTTCCGCTGGGGCGCGGCGGGTGCCTGCGCGGTTGGGCGCGTTGCTTGCCGGGCGCCTCGTTACCGGCTCTTGCTGCTTGCTTGCCGCGCGCCTCGCGCTCGTGTCCGGTTTTGTGCCAACGGGGCGAGTGGGCCGCCGTTAAACCAGCGCCCGAACAAAGCGCCGCCCCGCGTGCGCCAGGGTACGCCCGGGAATTGCCGCTGATGAATTCTGCGTGATATTGTTAATCCATGCGGAGGACGGCCGCACGCCGCCTCCCCCGGAAAGCAATTTACCGCAGCGAGCGTCGCCATGAGTGATGTACGCCACCATCTGAGTCCGCGGGACCGTCTGGAGCTGTTGTGCTGGCTCACATGCGGCAGCCTCGGCGCTTACTACCTCAACGAGGACTGGCCCGACGCGGCGTTCCACGTGCAGGCCGCCCACAAATGGCTCGACCGGCGCGCGCGCGAGGCCGACTGGCTCGCCATCGCCAAGCTGTCGGCCACCGCGCTGGAAATCGCCCGCCGGCACGCGCGCTTCGTCGACACTGACTGGGCCCGCGACGCCGTCGAGGAAATTCTCGACACCGACGAACTCGATCCGCAAGCGCGGCTCGTCCGGCAGGTTCTCGCGGACTGCGAGAAGGCGCTGGCGGACCGGCGGACGGCGGACTGATTGCTGTAGGAGGGCAAAGGCCGCGCGGTTTCTGCCCGCAAGCTCAAAGACGAACGTTCCCCGGAAATGCTGGCGCCGAACCCCGGCGGTGCGGGAAGCCGTTTCAGCAGCAAGTCCGCATCTCGCGCTTCGCCGTGCTCGCCATCTCTTCAAACCCGCGAAAACACCTGCGCGACACGCCTTCCCTCCCCCGTCCCCTCCGCAAAAAACACCCGCCCAAACCACCTCGCCTCCCTCTCCCCAGCCGCTAAAATACCGGGCACATCGCGCGTCGCGCTTCCCTCTCCCGGTCGAACATCTTGAAACGCAAAATGCCGGCGCTGAACGCGCTCAAAGCCTTCGAAGTGGCTGGCCGCACCGGCAGCTTCACGCGCGCCGCGGAATTGCTGAACGTCACGCAAAGCGCCGTGAGCCGGCAAGTGCGTCAACTCGAGGCGCAAATCGGCGAGACGCTGCTGCAACGCCATCATCACCATCTCGAACTGTCGGCGGCCGGGCGCGTGCTGTTGCAGGCGCTGCAGCAATCGTTCGACCGTATCGAACTGACGGTGCGCAGCCTGCAGGAGAAAACGCATCGCAACCGGCTGCGTATCAACGCACCGCCCACCTTCACGAGCCGCTGGCTGATGCCGCGTCTCGGCCGGCTGCGCGACGCGCACCCGCATCTCGAACTGAGCCTGTCGACGCGCATCGACGACAAGCTCGCGGAATCCGGCGTGCTGGATTGCGCGATCCGCTTCGGCAACGGCGAGTGGGAAGGTTTCGACAATCGTCTGTTGATGAACGAACGGCACGTCGCCGTTTGCGCGCCCGCGCTGCTCGCGCGCCAGGCGGGGCGCGCGTCGATCGATCTGAACGAATTCACGCTGCTGCACGTATTGGCGAGCGCGGATCAGCGCTACCTCACGTGGCAACACTGGCTCAAGGCGGCCGGAATCGACAATGTGGATACGCGCGGCGGCTATGAATTCGATCTGCTCGACCACGCGATTCGTGCGGCCATCGACGGCCTCGGTGTGACGATCGCCGACCGTCACATGGTCGCGCGTGAACTCGCCGACGGGCAACTGGTGCAGGTGCTGAACGTGCACGTCGACGGCCATCAGTCGTACTGGCTTGTGACGCGCGCCGGGCAGGAGGAATTGCCGCACGTCGCGCTGTTTCGCGACTGGCTGCAACAGGAAATGTGGCTGGGCGAACGGTCTTTCGAGGGCTCGGAGGCGATGCCGCTCGGCGACGTCTAACGTGTAGTGAAACGCGCGGCGTCAACCGCGTTTGTTTTTCACAGAGTGCCGATAAAAAACGCGCCGATCGCATTGCCTCGGCGCGCTGTCCTCGTCAGCTTGAACACAACGCCGACATCCCTCAAGCGGCGCTAGCCCACTCCGCCACCTCAGGCTCGCGCGCACCCTGCGCGGCGGCGTCTTGGAGAATCATGTCGGCGCCCTTCTCCGCGACCATCATCGTCGGCGCATTGATGTTGCCGGATGTGATGTTCGGGAAGATCGACGCATCGACGACGCGCAAGCCCGCCATGCCGTGCACGCGCAAACGCGCATCCACCACCGACGTCCGCGGATCGTCGCCCATCGCGCACGAGCCGCACAGGTGATAGATCGAGCCGGACTGCTCGCGGAAATATTGCAGGAAGTCCTCGCGCGACGCGACCTGCGGCCCCGGCGAGATTTCCTCGACTGTGATCTCCTTCAGTGCCGGCGAGCCCATGATCTTGCGCACGAGTTCGCAACCCTGAATCACTTCGTCGATGTCCTTCTGCGTGCTGAGCGCGTTCAGCCGAATCTTCGCGGCGTCGGCCGCGCGATTCGACGCGATTTCGATCGAGCCGCGGCTCGTCGGCCGGCAAGGGTTGAATGCGAGCAGGAAGCCCGAGTACGGCTCCGGTTCGAGATTCGCCTTGCTGCTCTTCGGAATCCGGTACGACAGCGGATTGAAGTAAAGCTGCAGGTTCGGCTGCGCCTCGCGTTCGCTGCCTTTGAAAAAACCGCCCGACTGATTCACGCTCATTGCAAGCGGCCCCTTGCGCGTGAGCAGATATTGCAGCCCGAGCTTGAGCTTGCCGAGAAGCGGCCGCATTTCGTCGTTGAGCGTTTTGACGTTCGCGCGGTAGTAGAAGCTCACGCACAAATGGTCCTGCAAATTGCGGCCGACGGCGGGCAACTCATTGACGGTGGCGATGCCGTGTTTCGTGAGCAGCGCACTGTCGCCGACGCCGGATAATTGCAAGAGCTTCGGCGAATCGACCGCGCCCGCGCACAAGATCACCTCGCGATTCGCCATGAAACGCCGCACGGCGCTTTTCTGCGCGACGCCGTTCTGCGTGACGCTCACGCCAATCGCGCGCCGCTCGCCGTCGAACAGCACACGATCGACCAGCACGTTATGCTCGATCGTGAGATTCTTCCGCGCGAGCGCCGGATGCAGATACTCGAAGCTGCTCGACGAGCGCTGACCATTGCGCGTGTTGACATCGTAAATACCGGCGCCTTCGAATTGCGCGCCGTTGAAGTCGTCGCTGCGCTGATAGCCGGCCTGATCGCAGCCCTTCAGAAAGACGTGGCAAATCGGATGCACGGCGTCTTTCATCGGCGAGATGCGGATCGGCCCATCGGCGCCGTGATATTTCGTATTGCCAAGCGGATGCGATTCGAGCTTGCGGAAATACGGTAGCACGTCGCGAAACGCCCAGCCGGAGTTGCCCGCTGCCGCCCAATCGTCGAAATCGCCCGCTTGCCCGCGCACGTAAATCATCGCGTTGATGGAGCCCGAGCCGCCCTGCACCTTGCCGCGCGGACAGTAAATAGGCCGGTTATCCAGCGCTTTTTCCGGCTCGCTGTAATACATCCAGTTATAGGTTTCGTTGTAGTAGGTCTTTGTAAAACCCACTGGAATCCTGAACCAGAACGAACTGTCCTTGCCGCCCGCCTCGAGCAGCAGCACCGAATATTGGCCCGACGCCGACAGGCGATTGGCGAGAATGCAGCCCGCCGAACCCGCGCCGACGATGATGTAATCGTAGTTCATGCTCTAACCCTTGGCCGGCGCCAGATCTTTCACGTCGGCAGGTTGTGCGGCCATTTGCAGATGCAGACGCTCGCCTGTGTACGGCGTGTGCTGTGCGACGACTTCCATGTTCAGCTCGACGCCAAGGCCAGGTTCGCGCGACGGAATGATGTAGCCGTCTTCCCATTGAATCGGCTTCTTCAAAACCGCCGCATGAAAACCGTCCCACGTGCCGATGCTTTCCTGAATCAGGAAGTTCGGCGTGCATGTCGCCAGTTGAATGCTTGCGGCCGCACCAATCGGACCGTTGTACAGATGCGGCGCGATCTGCGCGTAATACACCTCGGCGAGCGCGGCCACTTTCTTCGCTTCGAGCAGACCGCCCACGCGCGCCACGTTCAATTGCAGAATCGATGCGGCGCCCGCTTGCAGCAGCCTGAAAAATTCGTACTTCGTAGTCAGCCGCTCGCCGGCTGCAATCGGAATGCTCGTGTGCCGCGAGACTTGCGCCATCGCGTCTTCCTGGCCGGGCGGCACGGGTTCCTCGAACCATAGCGGATCGTATTTTTCGAGGCGCTTCGCAAGCCGGATTGCCGATGAAGGCACCATCTGTCCATGCGTGCCGAACAGCAGATCGGCCTTGCTGCCCACCGCGTCACGCACGCGGCGGCAGAATGTCTCGCAGCGGTCGAGTACTTCCATCGACAGTTGATGCCCCGAGTACGCTGTGTACGGCCCGGCCGGATCGAACTTCACCGCGGTAAAGCCGCGCTTCACATTCCCGGCGGCGCATTCGGCGGCAAGGTCGGGATCGTCGTAGTCGTATTCGCCGCGGCTGTTCTTCGGGTACAGGTACGTGTATGAGCGCAGACGCTGATTCACCATGCCGCCGAGCAATTCGTAAACCGGCTTGCCTGCCGCCTTGCCGATGATGTCCCAGCACGCCATTTCGAGGCCGCTCACCACGCCCATCATCGTCAGATCGGGACGTTGCGTGAAGCCGCTCGAATAGGCTTCGCGCCACAAGCGCTCAATATGATGCGGGTCCTTGTCGAGCAGATAGCGCGCAAACACATCGTCGACGATATGCGTCATTGCTTTCGGATGAAACGTCGCCGAATAGATTTCGCCGACGCCTTCAATACCGCAGTCGGTTTTCAGCTTGACGAAGATCCAGTACATGCCGCCCACGTGCGGCGGCGGTACGGCAACGATATGCGTTTCGAGCGAGACAACTTTCATTTACGCAACCTCTTTCCTGTTAAGCATGTTTCTCAACGCGAGCCCCGCAAAACCGCCGAGCGCAGCCATCGCCGCCACATAGCCGAAATACAGCTGATAGCCGAATACGCCGGGGAACGTCTGCGTCAGATAACCGTTGATGAGCGGCAAAAATACATCGGGCGAATAACCGAGTACGGAGATGAGGCCGATGGCGAGGCCCATCGTCGAAACGGGAATGTTGCAGCGGTCCAGCAGCGACCAGTAAAGCCCGCGAATCGCGTAGGTCAGAATGCCGATGAACAGCACGAGGAACACCAGCAATACGTGGCTCGCAATGCGTGGTGCGGCCATCAGTCCGAGCAGGGACAGCGCGGCGAGGAACAGCGCGATGACCAGCACCGATACCTTCGAGTAACGGTCGCCGAGAAAGCCGCCGCCGATGCCGCCAATCGGCCGCATCCACAGTTTGAGCGTGGTGATCGTACCGGCCATGACGACGGTCAGGCCGATTTCGCCTTCGTGCAGATAAGCGGAAAAGCTATACGTCGCCCAGAACACCTGATAGCCGCAGAACACGATCGCCGCGACGAGCCACAACTCCGGAATCTTTGCGAGCGTGGCGAGATCGGCGAGCACGTTGTTGCGCCGGCGCGCAGCGCGATTGGCCGCGTCGTCACGCGCGCCCTGCTCGCCTTGCGGGTCTTTCACGAGAACCAGCACCACACCGAGCGCAATGCACAAGAACGCGTACATGTAGACGACCATTCTGAAACCCGCGGCGACGGACTCGCCCTTCGTCTGCGTCGCCCATGCGAACAGCGTGATCGCGACGGTCGCGAGCATCGCCTCGATGAGCCCGCGCCCGCCGTCGAGCAGACCGAAGAAGCGGCCTTGCTCGTCGGCGCCGGCGATCATCGTCACGCGTTTGATCACAGCGGCCCAGAACGTCAGGCCGGTCGACAAGCCCCAGCCGCCGAAGATCAGCATCAGCATCTGAAACGAAGGCGCGGTCGAATACCAGAGCCCCAGTGCGCCGGTCGCGATCAGCGAAAAACAGATCAACAGGCGTGGCGCGATGCGATCCGCGAGCCAGCCGCTCGGCAGATAGCTGAGCAGAAAAATCGTGCCGAGCGACGAATACAGATAGCCGAGTTGGCTATCGGTGATATGAAACACTTCGAGCATCGTCGGCTGATAAACCTGCCGCAGATACAGGATCGGATAGATCGCGCCGGCTGCGAGAACCAGCAACATCAGTTGCGTATAACGGCGCGCTTTGGTGTTTTGCAGCGCGGCTTGCAGGTCGTTTTCGTTTAACGCGAGTGCAGCGGCGTTCGAAGCGGATCGGACGGGTTGAGATGACACGTGAGCCTCCTGAGAGACACCGCGCCGCATGAGCGGCCCGTGAGTCTCCAATATGTTTTGATGTTTTGTAATGAATGAGCAGCGTTTTGCTGCGTGTTTGCATCAGTACTTCATGACGACAAGACGCGTCTGCGTGAATTCGAGCATGCCGTGCTTGCCGTCGTCGCCGCCGAGGCCCGAGCGTTTCCAGCCCGCATGAAAGCCCTGATACGGATCGGCCGGCGTGCGGTTCACATACAACTCGCCCGCTTCGATGCCGTTGGCGATCTTCATCGCGCTGCGATAGTTCTCGGTGTAAAGCACCGACGACAAACCGAACTGGTGATCGTTGGCCATCTCGAGTGCTTCGTCGAGCGTGCGGTATTTGACGACCGGCATCACGGGGCCGAAGGTCTCTTCCTGCACGATCTCCATGTCCTGCCGGCAGTTCGACAACAACGTGGCCGGATAGAAGAACCCTTTGCGTTCCGTCGATGCCGGCAGCTTGCCGCCTGTTTCCAGCGTCGCGCCTGCTGCAACCGCGCGCTCGACCATCGCGTGAATCGACTGACGCGATGCTTCATTGACGAGCGGACCCATCAGCGACGGCTGTTCGCCGCGGTCGCCGAACTCGACTGCGCTCATGTGGCGCTTGAGCAGCGCGACGAAGCGGTCATGCACGCTTTCCTGCACATAGACGCGTTCGATCGCCGTGCAAAGCTGGCCGCAGTGCGTGGTTTTCGACGCGACCAGTTCACGCGCGGCTTTTTCCAGATCGGCGTCGGCTTCGATAATGGCCGGCGTCTTGCCGCCCAGTTCGAGCGACGGCTTCGCGATATTCGCCTTGCAGTAATCGAGCACCTTGCGGCCCGCGCCGACGCTGCCCGTCAACGTGATCATGCCGACCTTGGGATGCGTGCAGAGCGCCTCGGCAGTCGCATGATCCATCGCGAGAATGTTGACGACGCCTGCGGGCAAACCGGCCTTCTCGACGGCCTTGGCGATTTCGAACGCCGAGGTCGGCGTGTTGTTGCTTGGCCGCACGACGACCGTGTTGCCCGCGATCAGCGCGGGCGCCACCTTGCGCATGAACGTGTAGACCGGGTAGTTGAACGGAATCAGGCACGCGACCACGCCGATCGGCTCGCGATGCAGCACGAGGTTTTCGTCGGGCGTATCGCTTGGAATCACTTCGCCTTCGATGCGCCGCGCCCACTCTGCGTGGTAACGCGTGATCTGCGCGGCGTAGATCGCTTCGTTCGTGGCATCGGCGAGACTCTTGCCCGATTCGAGCGCGAGCGCCGCGCCGATGGCCGGCGCGCATTCGGTGAGCGCGTCGGCGAGCTTGTGCAGCCACGCGCCGCGTTCCACCGACGGCAGTTTGCGCCAGGCCTTTTGCGCGAGCGCGGCGGCATCGACGGCGGCCACGGCTTCCGCACGAGTCGCGGCGGTGACGTGCGCAATGAGCGCTTCGGTCGCTGGGTTGTGGACGGCGATCAACGCCTGATGCGTGGGTGAACCGGCATCGGCGGCCGGTTCGAGAAAGCGGCCGTTCACGTAGTTCCGGTCGAGTCGCATGTTCGTCTCCTTCGTTTTCTTGCCTGCGGAAAACGCATGCCTTGCGTTTCCGGCTTCATGCAAAAGTGCATGAACGGAATTTTTGTCGGCCTGATTACCGGCCACAAGCGAATAATTCGCGGGACAAACATTCGAAAAAATCACGTTTATCCAGGGATGTGCCTCATACGCGAGCCGCATCTCGAATAGCAGAATCCGGGCTTCGCCAAAAAGCAGCGGCCGCGCCGAGTCCTGGCATCGGGCCGCTCATTACCAACGTCTGGAGTTCACGATGATGAGAAAGAACCTGTTCGCCACGGCTAGTGCCAAGGCCATTGCGGGCGCTATCGCCGCCCTCGCCTCGCTGGCCAGTCCCTGCGCGTTCGCGCAAAGCAGCGTGACGCTGTACGGCGTGCTCGACGAAGGCCTCGACTACACCAACAACGCCGGACGCGGCGCGGTATGGGAAATGGCGAGCGGCTACGCACAAGGCAGTCGCTGGGGCCTGAAGGGCTCGGAAGATCTGGGCGGCGGCATGCAGGCCGTGTTCCAGTTGGAAAACGGCTTCGACATCAATTCGGGGCGGCTCGGCCAGGGCGGCCGCATGTTCGGCCGCCAGGCGTACGTGGGTTTGAGCGACAACCGGTTCGGCACACTCACGTTCGGACGACAGTACGACTCGGTTGTCGATTACCTCGCGCAGACCACGGCGAACGGCAACTGGGCCGGCTATCTGTTCGCGCATCCGTACGACAACGACAACACCGACAACTCGTTTCGCCTCGGCAACAGCGTGAAATACGCGAGCCCGAACTTCGCGGGCCTGCAGATCGGCGGCGTCTACAGCTTCAGCAACGACACGAACTTCGCGAACAATCGCGCGTACAGCTTCGGCGCGCAGTACGCGACCGGCGGGCTTCTGATTGCGGCTGCTTATCTGCAGGCGAACAACCCCGGCGTGGGCGCGACCGGCGCAATCACGGCGAACGACGCGAGCTTCATCGCCGGACGCATGCGGGTTTTCGGCGGCGGCATCAACTACACGTTCGGCTCGGCCACCGCCGGTTTCGCCTACACGAACTCCAGCTACAGGAGCCCAACGGGCAACGGCTATATCGGCGTGCCGCTCGCGGCGGCGGGCGTGACGTTGAACACGCTGAAGTACCAGAATTTCGAAGTGAACGGCAAATACCAGTTCACGCCCGCGTTTTTCGTCGGTGCGCAGTACGTGTACACGATGGAGAATTACGACGCGTCGTCAGGCGGCGTGAAGCCGAAGATTCATTCGGCCGGTCTGATGGCGGACTACAACCTGTCCAAACGCACGGACGTCTACGTGCAGGGCGTGTACCAGAAGGTCACGGGAGACTCGACGCATTCGATCCTCGATAACGCGTTTATTCCGGGCGTGCAGGCGCCGTCGTCGACGGGTACGCAGGTCGCCGCGCGAGTCGCGCTGCGTCATAAGTTCTAACGTCGACGCACGCTTATTTTCGTGGATGCGAGCGGCCTTTCACGAGTCGCGCGCTCGAGAGAATCAGCAGCGCAATGACCACGCTCAGAATCGCGGTGGCTTCGCGCCCAAGGCCCGCCGCCATGCCCACACCCGCGCTCAGCCACAGGCTTGCGGCCGTCGTCAGGCCGCGCACCTCGCGCTGCGCACTGAGCTTGATGACGGCGCCCGCGCCGAGAAAGCCGATGCCCGACACGAGCCCTTGCAGCACGCGGCTCATATTGTCTTGCGAAAAGCCGGCGTGCAGCGGCACCACGACGAATAGCGCCGCGCCCACGGCGACCATCATATGCGTGCGCATGCCGGCATCGCGCCGCGAGATCTCGCGCTCGAAACCGATCACGCCGCCGAGCACGAGCGCGATGCCGAGACGCATCAGCACCTGAGTCAGATCGGCCGCGCTGCCGAGGTCCGAGAACTCACCCTTGGCCGTCTGCCACACCGTTTCCCACACCGTTTGCGATCCGCTGTTCATATGGCTGACCCGACGTTGGCGAAAACGTCAAGCATAGCCGGGATAGCATCGGGTGGGCAGACCTCGGCGCGCGGATCAGGCGGACGCTGTCTTCTTCACGAAGGCGCTCACCACGGACTCGAGTTCCTTCGTGACCGAAGTCATCACGCCCGCAACGACCGCGAACTCGCGACCGGTCACATTGGTGCGGCTCGCCACGATCTGACCGTTGAAGGACACGATATGCGCTTCCTTCGCGATCGACTTGATTCGTTCGATCAATTGCTGCTGCTCTTTTTTCTGCAAGCGGGCAATGCGCCGGCTCTCCTGTTCGTAGACCGCCGTGATGCCATGCAGGTCGTTCAGCAACGGATCGGCGCACGCGATCAACGCCTGCACGGCGTCTTCGGCGCGTGCCGAGTCGCGTGCCGAGTCGCGTCCTATCGCGTCGAGCGCGGCCGACGCCACTGCGATGAAGTCGGCGATTTTCTTCGCGACGTGTCCGTTGCCGTTGCCCTTGTCTTTGTCATTGCCCATCCCGTGAAAGGCCTCGCGCAACGCCGGTGAAAAGAGCCCCGGCAGACCGTCGCGGCCTTGCACGAGCGCCGCGTGGCTGTCCGCGAAGGTGCGCAGCGTGTCTCGCGCGATCGCGAGCGCGCCGTCGCTTTGACGCAGCGCGAGCATCGCCTTGAAGACGATGCGCTGCGAGAGCATCCGTTGACGCCCAGCGATGTTGATCAACGAGCTCAACACTTCGCTGGACACGTCGGTTTGCGCTGCGTCGGCCCGCACTGTCTGAATCCGTTCTATCGTGCTCACGCTATTTGTTTGTGAAGGTTCAGATCAAAGCGCCGCATCACTCCGTAGCATGCGCGTGCATGCCGGCAGATTGCATCGACCACGCCATCCACGGACGGCGCAGCGCGACGATCGCGAGGAACGCGCAGGCGGCCAGCGCGCCGAAGGTCGCAAAGCCCATCTGATACGAACCGGTGCTTTCCTTAGCGATACCCATCACGACCGGCAGATAGAAGCCGCCAATCCCGCCCGCCGCGCCGACGATGCCCGACATCAAGCCCGTGCGGCCAGCCCAGCGATGCGGCACGAGCTGGAAAGTTGCACCATTGCCGAGTCCGAACGCCAGGTACAGGCACACCAGCAGCGCGATGCCGCCTGCGAGCGAAGGCATGACTGCCGCGAACACAAGGTCGCACAGCGAAATCGTCGCGAGCAGCACCGTCAGCGCGCGCACGCCGGACACCTTGTCGGCGATCAGGCCGCCGAGCGGACGCACCAGCGCGCCGGTTGCGGCGAGCAAGGCCATGAAGAGACCCGCGTCGATCTTCGAGAGCTGATAGAGGTTGGTGAGCAGCAGCGAAACATACGAGGACATGCCGACGAAACCGCCGAACGTGATGCTGTACACGAGCATGATGACCCACGTATCGCGCTCCGCGAGCACCGAGCGATAGCGCTTGGGCAGCACCGCAATCGCGAGCAGCGCGCCGATCACCGGCAACAGCAGCACGCCGGTCTTGCCCGAACCGAAGATGCCCGCTTCGACGAGCAGCACGAGCACGATCAGACCGACGAGCGTCACCGCGAAACCGCCGAAGGCACGCAGCACGCTGCCTGTCTTCACGCCGGAATCGTTGGCCCAGAAGTACAGCGTGATCGCGGCGATCGCGAGCAGCGGCAATGCGCCGCCGGTTGCGACCTGCCAGCCGTAGTGCGTGGCGAGCTGCGGAAACAGGAAGCCGTCGAGCACGGCGCCGATGTTGCCCGCAGCGGCAAGCCCCAGCACGAGGCCCTGCACTTTCGGCGGATAGTTGCTGCCGGCCATCGGCAACGCGACTGCGAAGCTCGCACCGCCCACGCCGAGAAACACGCCGAGCACGAGCAGCAGCGTGTACGACGGAACGAACGGCAGCACCGGCAACACGATGGTCGGCACCGCCGAGAGCAGCACGCCGAGCAGCGCAATGCGCTTGCCGTGCGCCGACTGATAGAGGTTGCCGAGCGTCACGCGCAGGATCGCCGCGGAGAGCACGGGCACCGCGACGAGCAGGCCCTGCTGCGCCGGCGTCATCGAAATGCTTTTGCTGATGAACGGCGCGAGCGGGCCATACAGCACCCACACGGTAAAGCCCGTGTCGAAATAAAGGAAACACGCCACCAGCGCGCGCCAATCGCCGCTCTTAAGCGAGCTCATCACGTTTTTCATCAGACATCCTCATTAAACTGATTTTCGATCACCCGGCTGGCCGTATGCTTCGCCGCGCACCGGAATGATCACTCTGTTTGGACCCCGCGCTGTCAATGCAACGTCTGTGCCATGCGGGCCGTTCTTATGCAGCGGTGAAACGTACCGGCTCAAACGGCGACCCACACCTGGCCGTTTTCGACGCGCGCGGGAAATGCGCTGACGGAATGCGCGGGCGTTTCGAGGCACTCGCCGGTGCGCAGATCGAAGTGATGCTTGTAGATCGGCGAAGCCACCACGACGCGCTCGCCGAGACTGCCGATCAGCCCGCGCGAAAGCACGGCCGCGCGCGAGCCCGGATCGAAGTTTTCGATCGCGTACACCGCGGCCTGATCTTGGTCCGTGTTCACGTGAAATACGGCGACCTGTTCGCCTTTGACGAGCGCGCAGACGCCCGTGTTCGGAACGATGTCGTCGAGCGTGCAAACAGGGGTCCAGGTTTGCGGCAAGCGGTCGTTACTCATGGCGGAGCTCCTCATTTTCGATGACGCTAAAAATCAAACGGTTTCGACTACGACAGGAATCGCAGCGAGCTTCGACTGACGTTCCTCCGGCGTGGCCGGGCGAATCTGTCCGCGCTCCTGAACGAACGTCACAGTGCTGTCGGCCTGATCGCTGTTGACAAAGTGACGGAAGCGCTTGCGCGTCTCCGGATCGGTGACCGCTTTCTTCCACTCGCATTCGTACGTGTCGACCACGCGCTGCATGTCCGCTTCGAGTTCCGTGGCGACGTCGAGCTTGTCGTGTACGACCACGTCGATCAGATACTGAAGCCCGCCTTCCAGGCTTTCGCGCCACACGCTGGTGCGTTGCAGACGGTCGGCGGTGCGTACATAGAACATCAGGAAACGGTCGATGTAGCGCACGAGCGTCTCGCGATCGAGGTCCGACGCGATCAGTTCCGCATGCCGCGGCTTCATCCCGCCGTTGCCGCACACATAGAGATTCCAGCCCTTCTCGGTCGCGATCACGCCGACGTCCTTGCCCTGCGCTTCCGCGCATTCGCGGGTGCAGCCCGACACGCCGAACTTGATCTTGTGCGGCGTGCGCAAGCCCTTGTAGCGGTTCTCGAGTTCGACCGCGAGCCCGACCGAATCGCCGACGCCATAACGGCACCACGTCGAGCCGACGCACGACTTCACCGTGCGCAGCGATTTGCCGTACGCATGCCCCGATTCGAAGCCGGCTGCGATCAGCTCTTCCCAGATCAGCGGCAACTGCTCGACGCGCGCGCCGAACAGGTCCACGCGCTGGCCGCCCGTGATCTTCGTGTAGAGGCCGTATTTCTTCGCGACCTGCGCGACGGCGATCAGCCCGTCCGGCGTCACTTCGCCGCCCGGCATGCGCGGCACCACCGAATAGGTGCCGTCGCGCTGAATGTTCGCGAGGTAGTAGTCGTTGGTGTCCTGCAACGACGCGTGCTCTTTCTTCAGCACGAATTCGTTCCAGCACGACGCGAGAATGCTCGCCACCACCGGCTTGCAGATGTCGCAGCCCAGACCGTGGCCGTGCCGTGACAGCAGTTCGCCGAAGCTGCGCACGCCTTCCACTCGCACGATGTGATAGAGCTCCTGGCGCGAATATGCAAAGTGCTCGCACACATGATTGTTCACGGCGAGGCCCTGCTTCTTCATCTCGGCCTTCATCACCTGCGTGACGAGCGGCACGCAACCGCCGCACGACGTGCCCGCGGTGGTCGCGCATTTCAATGCGCCGATGTCGGTCGCGCCCGCGCAAACGGCGGCGCACAGTTCGGCCTTCGACACGTTGTTGCACGAACAGATCTGCGCCGTGTCGGGCAACGCGTCGACGCCGAGGCCCGGTTTCGCGGCGCCGTCGCTTGGCGGCAGGATCAGGAATTCGGGCGACTCGGGCAGCTCGATACCGTTGAGCATCATCTGCAGCAGCGTGCCGTATTCGCTCGCGTCGCCGACCATGACCGCGCCCAGCAACTGCTTGCCGCATTCGGAGACGACCAGCTTCTTGTAGACCTGCTTGCGCTCGTCGCTGAACTGGTACGCGCGGCTGCCCGGCGTCGTGCCGTGCGCATCGCCGATGCTCGCGACGTCCACGCCCATCAGCTTCAGTTTCGTGCTCATGTCGGCGCCCGCGAAGGCCGCGTCGTCGCCGAGCAGATGTTTCGCGGCCACGCGCGCCATGTCGTAGCCCGGCGCGACGAGGCCGTACACCATGCCGTTCCATGCGGCACATTCGCCGATTGCGTAGATGTCGGGATCGCTCGTGCGGCACGCCGCGTCGATGGAAATGCCGCCACGCGCGCCGACTTCGAGGCCGCATGCGCGCGCCAGTTCGTCGCGCGGACGGATGCCCGCGGAGAACACGATCATGTCGGTGTCCAGATGCGAGCCGTCGGCGAACTGTATGCGGTGCGTGCCCGCTTCGCCGTCGACGATTGCCGTGGTGTTCTTCTGCGTGTGGACCGTCACGCCGAGTTCCTCGATCTTCGCGCGCAGCACGCGGCCGCCGCCTTCGTCGACCTGCACGGCCATCAGGCGCGGCGCGAACTCGACCACATGCGTTTGCAGGCCCATGTCGCGCAGCGCCTTCGCGCATTCGAGACCGAGCAGCCCGCCGCCGACGACGGTGCCCGTCTTCGAGCGCGCGCCGCATTCCTGCATCGCTTCGAGATCCTCGATAGTTCGGTAGACGAAGCAATCGCGGCGCTCGCGGCCTGCCACGGGCGGCACGAACGGCGACGAACCGGTGGCCATCACGAGCTTGTCGTAGGCAAGCGTCTCGCCACTGGAAAGCGCGACCGTGTGCGCGTCGCGATCGATCGACACGGCCTTCGCGTTGAGTTTGAGCAGCACGTTCTCGCGCTCGAAAAAGCCGGGCTCGACAAGCGAGAGGTCGTCTGCGGACTTGCCCGCGAAGAATTCGGACAGGTGCACGCGGTCGTACGCGGGACGCGGTTCTTCGCACAGCACGGTGATGTCGAGGCCGTGCGCGGCGTCTTGCGCCAGACACTCGACCAGTTTGTGACCGACCATCCCGTGACCGATAACGATGATTTTCATGACCGCGGTTTCCTCAATGTGCTGGGCATCGGCTGCCGCGCTGCCGTCATCGGCAAAGC
Organism: Paraburkholderia sp. OAS925; assembly: GCF_040543975.1. NCBI lineage: Bacteria > Pseudomonadati > Pseudomonadota > Betaproteobacteria > Burkholderiales > Burkholderiaceae > Paraburkholderia > Paraburkholderia sp. OAS925. Next base: position 2,475,550 of record NZ_JBEUNO010000001.1, on the reverse strand, counting down.
GGCGCCGGAAATAAAAACGGCGTCCCGCGAACCCAGTCGATGACTGAATTCGGGGGACGCCGTTGTCCTGACCTGGGTGCTGCGGCGAGCGCTTTGTGTGCGCTCACGGCGGATCGTCGTTGATCCGATGGGACCGTTAAATGCAAGGGCTGTGCCAATGGGGTTTTATAGGCTCGTGAGCCTTGCAGCGCGTGGTTTTGCGAGGAATCGCGGCATCGTATGAAGGACTCGACGCGCGACGTATTTCGATGCACGTCAGCACAGCGATGGTGCGACGCAGCACTGTGTGCGTGCGAAACGTGCGTGGATCGGCGGCGCGGGAAGCGCGCTCCCTACCCGGCTTTTTCAAGCGTGCAACGGCGACTCGAATGCGGGAGCGCGAGCGTCGGCGCGCGAGTCATCGGCGCTTTGCGTCGAACGAATACGCATGCCGTTACCGCGCAAGCGCTCCGTTGGCCTGCTCCTTGCATAAACACGATGCGCGTCGCGTTCGACGTTCGACTCCGGCAACGCAGCCAGAGCGCAACACGCGACCATCGCGCGAGACACAACGCAGTGCCTCGCGACGCATCGAACAAGTCAGCAACACAGCAAGCAACGCAGCAGCATCGGACAACGGCGTCCCCTCGTGATCATCGCGAGAGGACGCCGTTTTTGTTTTTGCGCCGGCGGCACACGAGGCACACCAAAGCCGCCGGCCACCAGAGAATCAAAAGGACATCGCGATGAACACGAACTCCGGCAAGGTCACGTTATTGAGCGCCGGCCCAGGCGAACTCGATCTGCTCACGCTGCGGGCCGCGAAAGCGCTCGCCGCCGCCGACGTCGTGCTGCTCGACGACCTGGCGAATCCCGAGATCGTGTCGCTCGCGCCGCAAGCGCGCGTGATTCGCGTCGGCAAACGCGGCGGCTGCCGCTCGACGCCGCAGGCTTTTATCGAGCGCCTGATGCGGCGTTACGCGCAGAAGGGCTTGCATGTGGTGCGCGTGAAAGGCGGCGAAGCGCTGCTGTTCGGCCGCGCGGGAGAAGAACTCGCGAGCCTGCGCGAGGCCGGCATTCCGGTCGAGATCGTGAACGGCATTTCATCGGGCTTCGCTGCCGCGACGGGCCTCGGCATTTCGCTCACGCATCGCCGTCATTGTCATGGCGTGACCTTCGTCACCGCGCACAAAGAGGATCACGGCGAACCCGATTGGGCCGCGCTCGCCGCGACGCGCACCACGCTCGCGATCTATATGGGCATGCGGCGGATCGAGAGCCTCGCCGCCGCGTTGCTCGCGAGCCTGCCCGCCGAGACGCCCGCAGCGGTCGTGCAGTGGGCCGGCAGCGCGAATGAACGGCGCTTGATGACGCGCCTCGATCGTCTCGCCGCCGATGCTGCCGACGCGGGCTTCGGCAGTCCCGCCGTGATCCTGGTGGGCGATGCGATCGGCGAAAGTGTGGAAGCGATGTGGGTGCAAGACGCGGCATCGCACGATGAATCGGCGCGTGCTCGGGCTGCGTGACGCACGTCACGCGCGCGGCCGCGCTGCAAAACCCAGCTAATCGTCGAAGCCCAACTCCGCTTCGACCGTCTGCCCCACGCGCAGCCACGTGCCCGCCCCGCTCGCGACGACCGCGTTGTTGCCGAACGTGACCGCGCCGTTCCTCTGCGGATTCGCGCGATAGGCGCTCATCGTGTCGGTCGGTTCGTTCGGCCATTCGGGATCGCGCTCGCCCTTCGCCTGGTCGATGGTCGGCATCGGACAGCGCGAGCATGGCTTCACAAGGCGCAGCTCGACGCGCGGCCCCGAGGTTTGCGCGCCGTCGATGCCGAGCGTCTCCACATAATCTTCCTCATACGCATCGAGCCCGTTCAGCACGATGTTCGGACGAAACCGGTCGATCGGAATCGACGGCGCGCCTTTCGCGTTCAGACGCGTGTTCAGATCGTCGAGCGAAGCCTGGCCGATCACGAGCAACGGAAAGCCATCGGCGAAATAAGTCGTGGCGCCGCCCACGCTCTGCGTGTAGGTGGGATCGACAATGCGCTCGCGCTCGGGATCGAAGCGCAGCAGCCGCACCGGCATGCCGAGAAACGCGGTGAACCAGGCGGCGCATTCGTCGCCGGTGTCGAGTCCGTAAGCCGCGTCGCGCCATACCTTCGTAGTTAATTTGTTCGCAGCGCCGAGTTGCGCGGCGTCGAGCGGCGTGCGCAACTCGCTCATGCCGGGCGCGCGGATCACGAGTTCATGATCCGCAATCTCCACCTTGATGAGCGCCATGCGCGGATACGCGCGCTGCGTGAGCATCTCGCCGTTTGAATCGACGGCCATCCAGTAACGATCGTATTCGAGCCCCGTGGCCAGCAGACGCGCTTCATTCAGCGCAATGCCCGCGCAGGATTTGATCGGATAGACAAATAGCTCGCTGATGGTCGGCATGATGTGGGGTTCTCGCTGGTTTTTATGAGGCACTTGGGCGATTGTAAATCGGCAAATCGCGCCGCTTGTTCCTTTCGAGCCGCAAGCTTGGGACGGCGGCCGTTTCCTCCCGCCGCTCGTGGAAGTAAAATCCCAAAGCTTGGCACGCAGCATGGCTGTCGACGCGGCCCGCGCTTTATTGCCCCGTTTGATAGCCCCGTTTGATACCCGCGGCAAGCATGAACATGCGCACGAGCCGGAAGAAGTGGCACAAAGCCTCCCTACCATGAACGAGACAGGAACCTGATTATGCTGAGCAAACCCGTACTGACCATCGCCGAAACGACCCGCATCCTCGAAGCCGCGCGTGCCGAAGCCGAGAAGAACCGGTGGGCCGTCGCGATCGTCGTGTCCGACGACGGCGGCCATCCGCTCGGCATGCTGCGTCTGGACGGCAGCGCGCCCGCGAGCGCCTATATCGCGACCGAAAAGGCCCGCACCGCGGCCATCGGCCGTCGCGAAACCAAGGTTTACGAGGACATGATCAACAATGGCCGCACCGCGTTTCTCAGCGCGCCGCTCTCCGGTACGCTGGAAGGCGGCGTGCCGGTGATCGTCGAAGGCCAGGTGATCGGCGCGGTCGGCGTGTCGGGCGTAAAGTCCGACCAGGATGCGCAGATCGCGAAGGCCGGCATTCAGGCGCTCGGCGTCTGATGTCGGCAACGTTGTGAGCATGGCGCGTGCGTCACGAATGCCGTCGTGATTGCATGATTCGCGAACCGAACGCAGCAACAGCAGCAGAGAGCTTGTCAGCAGTAGCCCCAACGCGGGCCGATACCCCACATCGGCCCCACTCAGACAGATGGAGCAGTCGATGACTCAGATGAACCCGCGTGGCGGCTTGCAGGTCGCCGCCAATCTCGACCAGTTCGTCGAAACCGAAGCCCTGCCCGGCACCGGAATCGACAGCGCCGCGTTCTGGTCGGGTTTCGACGCCCTCGTGCACGAGCTGGCGCCCAAAAACCGCGCGCTGCTCGCCGAGCGCGATCGCCTGCAAACGGAACTCGACAACTGGCATCGCGCGAATCCGGGCCCGGTGCGCGACTTGCGCGCGTATCGTGCGTTTCTGGAAGGCATCGGCTATATCGCGCCCGCGCCGGCCGGCGTGAAGGCGACGACCGCGAACGTCGATACTGAAATCGCCGAACAGGCCGGCCCGCAACTGGTGGTGCCGTTGTCGAACCAGCGCTATGCGCTGAACGCGGCAAACGCGCGCTGGGGCAGCCTGTACGACGCGCTCTACGGCACCGACGCGATTCCCGATACGAACGGCGCGGAGCGTCAGAAGAGCTTCAATCCGGTGCGCGGCGCGGCGGTCATCGCCTATGCCCGTAAGTTTCTCGACGAAGCCGCGCCGCTCGCGAACGGCTCGCATGCCGACGCGACGCGCTATAGCGTGCAGAACGGCAAGCTCGTCGTCGCGCTGAAAAACGGCACGAGCGAGCTTGCTGCGCCCGCGCAATTCATCGGCTATCAGGGCGGCGCGAGCGAGCCCTCGGCGGTGCTGCTCAAGCACAACGGTCTGCACCTCGAAATCCAGATCGACGCGAACGACTCAATTGGCAAGACCGACGCCGCGCATGTCAAGGACGTGGTGGTCGAAGCGGCGGTGAGCACGATCATCGACTGTGAAGATTCCGTTGCGGCCGTGGATGCGAGCGACAAGGTTCAGCTCTATCGCAACTGGCTCGGCCTGATGAACGGCGATCTGACCGAAGAGGTCACGAAAAACGGCAAGACGTTCACGCGCCGTCTGAACGCGGATCGCGAATACGTCGGCGCGGACGGCAAAACGCCGGTCAAACTGCATGGCCGCTCGCTGCTTTTTATCCGCAACGTCGGCCACCTGATGACCAATCCGGCAGTGCTGACGAAAGACGGCGCCGAGATTCCCGAGGGCATTCTCGATGCGGTCATCACGACGCTGTGCGCGCTGCACGACCGCAAAAACAGGCTCAATTCGCGCACCGGCTCGATCTATATCGTGAAGCCGAAAATGCACGGCCCGGCTGAAGTGGCGTTCGCGAGCGAACTCTTTGCGCGCGTCGAAGACTTGCTGAAGCTGCCGCGCAACACGATCAAGATGGGCATCATGGACGAGGAGCGCCGCACCAGCGTCAATCTGCTGGCGTGTATCGGCGAGGCGTCGGAGCGCGTCGCGTTCATCAATACGGGCTTTCTCGACCGCACCGGCGACGAGATGCACAGCGCGATGGAAGCCGGCCCGATGATGCGCAAGGGCGATATGAAGTCGAGCACCTGGATTGCAGCGTACGAGCGCAGCAATGTGCTGGTCGGTTTGCATGCCGGGCTGCGCGGCCGCTCGCAGATCGGCAAGGGCATGTGGGCGATGCCCGATCTGATGCACGCGATGCTCGAGCAGAAGATCGGGCATCCGAAGGCCGGCGCGAACACCGCGTGGGTGCCCTCGCCCACGGCCGCGACGCTGCATGCGCTGCACTATCACCAGATCGACGTGCAGGCGGTTCAGCAGGAACTCGAGCGCACCGATTACGCGAAGGTGCGCGACGAATTGCTCGACGGCCTACTGACGATTCCCGTCGTCGAAACGGCGAAGTGGAGCGCCGATGAAATCCGCGCCGAGCTCGACAACAACGCGCAAGGCATTCTCGGCTACGTGGTGCGTTGGATCGATCAGGGCGTGGGTTGTTCGAAGGTGCCGGACATTCACGACGTCGGCCTGATGGAAGATCGCGCGACGCTGCGTATCTCGAGCCAGCACATCGCCAACTGGCTGCATCACGGCGTGGTCACGCGCGAGCAGGTCGAGGAGACCTTCAGGCGCATGGCGAAAGTGGTCGATCAGCAGAATGCCGCCGATCCGTTCTACACGCCGATGGCGCCGGGCTTCGACACGATTGCGTTCAAGGCCGCGCAGGCGCTCGTGTTCGAAGGACGTCAGCAGCCGAGCGGCTACACCGAGCCGTTGCTGCACAAGTTCCGGCTCGAAGTGAAGCAGGACCGGGCGTGAGGTTCGCCGTTGCTCGAAAGCATTGAAGTTCGAGCAGCGGCAGCCGCAAAAAAGACGGGCGCCTCGTTGCTGCGAGGCGCCCGATTTCAATGCGCGCGATGTATTGCGCGCTTTCTGCGTGATTTACGTGTGGACCGCAGCGATCGCAGACCGTAGCGAGCGTTGCGACCGCCGCCCCAATCAGGCCGCTTCAGCCGTGTACTCCGGCGGCACGCCGTGCGCGTTCGCCTGCAAATAAGCCTGCAAATAGGCTCCAAACTCGTCTTTCACTTCCGGATGACGCAGCGCGAACTCCACCGTCGCCTTCAGATAGCCGAGCTTGCTGCCGCAATCGAAACGCGTGCCGAAGTAGCGATAGGCGAGCACCTGCTCTTCGGTGAGCAGCGACTGCACGGCATCGGTCAACTGCAATTCGCCGCCCGCGCCGGGCTTCAGCGCGCGAATATGCTTGAAGATGGTCGGCATCAGCACGTAGCGGCCCACTACGCCGAGGTTCGACGGCGCCTTGTCCGGCGCGGGCTTCTCGACGATGCCCGAGAGCTTGATCACGTTGTCTTCCCACTCGCGGCCGTCGACCACACCGTATGAGCGGCTGTCTTCACGCGCGATGGTTTCCACGCCGATCACCGAGCTGTGATAGTGATTGAACGTATCGACAAGCTGGCTCATGACCGGCTTCGAGCTATGCAGCAGGTCGTCCGCGAGAATCACCGCGAACGGGCTCTGACCGACCAGCTTTTCCGCGCACAGCACTGCATGACCGAGACCGAGCGCTTCGGCCTGGCGAACGTAAAAACAGTCGACATTAGCGGGCTTGATGCTGCGCACGAGATCGAGCAGCTTCTGCTTGTTGCGCGCTTCGAGCTCGGCCTCGATCTCATACGACTTGTCGAAATGATCTTCGATAGCGCGCTTGCTGCGGCCCGTGACAAAGATCATTTCGGTGATGCCGGCAGCAATCGCTTCTTCGACAGCGTACTGAATCAGCGGCTTGTCGACAATAGGCAGCATTTCCTTCGGACTTGCCTTGGTAGCCGGCAGGAATCGTGTCCCGAGGCCCGCTACGGGAAACACGGCTTTGGTGACTTTCAGCATGGTAGGCATTCCCAGATCGGTTAGAAATTGGTGTCGCGGGCATGGCGGCCGCTCGACGTCGCCGGAAAGGCTAACAAAAAAGCCACGCGAGATCACGCGTGAAATTTCTCAAACAATGCTTAATAAAACCGGTTTGCATCCATTGGAGCGGCGTGTAATGCGCAAGACAGGCAACAATTACATTGCAAAATCGAATTATTTTTAAGCAGTTGCGAAAAATTTACTCGTGGATTTTCTCGCGCCGCGCGCGCGAGTCCGTGCGCAACGAGGCGTGCCGCGGCCGGCTTTACGAACGGGCTTCTTCGTTTTCGTCGAGTTGCGGCAGCTTGCCCGGATTGATGCGAAAACGGCGGATCGGCTCATTGCGCAGCGCTTCCCGGTAGGCGGAGGCGGCGACGAGGATCAGCAGCACGGCGATGCCGGCCAGCAAATGCAGGTTCATGACTTCACCTCTCATCAGGAGAATCCGTGCTTCAAAGTAGCATGACAAAACGGATAAATAATTATTCGATACGGCTCGTCATGTGTAATTACAATTCGTCACAAAATGGCCTTTTTAATGGAGAATATGGCCGATTTTTTTATCCATTTTTGGTGCGCGCGGTGCACTAGCATGTGATGCACCGCGCGCGCATCGCGCGAATCCGCATTGCACCACTTCGAATAAAGGACCGCGCATGAGCGACTCAGCACTGGATGCCGCCGGCTCATCCCTGCCCCTGTCTCCTACGTCAAAACCCGCGGCAAAACCCGCCGCGCCGCGCGCGCAAAGCGACGCGCGCGCCGACAGCGCCGGCAAGGAACATGTGATCGACGCAATGCGAGGCTTCGCCGCGCTGCTCGTCGCGTACTTCCATTGCCGGCAGATCGAATGGGTCGGCATGCAGGCCTTTCACCAGAACGCCGGTCATTCATTCAGCCTGAATACGATTGCCGCCTATCTGACCTTTCCGATTGCGTGGGGCTCGGCCGGCGTGCCGATTTTCTTCGTGATCAGCGGCTACTGCATTCATCGCAGCGCCGCATTGCGGCTCGCCGCCAATCCCGCTTACCGGCTCGGCGCGGCGAACTTCTGGGCGCGCCGCTTTGCGCGCATCTATCCGGTGCTGCTCGCGGCATTGCTGCTGACGTTCGCACTCGACTGGTTCAGTCTGCAATTGCCACCTGTGAGCCACAAGATTCGCGAGATCGGCCTCGAGGCATTTCTCGTCAATCTGTTTTCGCTGCAAGGCGTGGCCGGCAAGACGTATGGATCGAACGGCGCGCTGTGGACCCTCTCGCTCGAAGTGCAGTTCTATGCGATCTATCCGCTGCTGTTCGCACTGCGCCGGCGCATTGGCATGACGTCGGTGCTCGCGATAGTCGGCGTGGTCAATGTCGTGTCGGCTTATGCGCTCGAGCGGCACGACATTCAGTTCTTCACGTCATACTGGTTTTCGTGGACGCTCGGCGCATGGATCGCCGACGCGAAGGCGCACAGCGTGTTGCAAACGCGTTCGTCGCGGTGGCTTTACGCGCTCGCGGCGGCCTGCATCGCGCTCGGCTGCGCGGCGTTTCATTTCGGTCAGTACGGTGCGTTCCAGTTGTGGGCGATCGGCTTCGCGTTCTATCTGTACAAGGCGTTGGAACCCAACGACCGCAATAAGGGCAACGGCAGCGGCCGCGCCGGTTGGGGCCTGCGGCTGCTGTCGCGCTTCGGCGACTTCAGCTTCTCGCTGTATCTGATTCATCTGCCGATCTTCGTGCTGCTCTCGTCGCTGCTGTTCCGCTCGTCGTTGCAGATGTCGATCTGGCCGTCGTTCGGCTATATGCTCGTCGCGGTGCCTGCCGCGTATGTGTTCTATCGTCTCGTCGAATTGCCGGCGATGAAGTGGTCGGCCAGTTTCAAACCGAAAACGAAAAGCGCGCTGTAACGTTCCTGATTAAAAAAAACGGAGCAACGCCGGCGAGTTCGTCGCTGACTCGTGCTCCGCTTTCTTTCTTTCACGCAAGCGGCGCTCAAAATCGCGAGCGCCGTCCCTTCCTCAAGCTTCACGCATCCGCAGACTTCTTCGCCGACGCCGCCACACGCCTCAGAATCCGCTCGACGCTCTCGACATACGCTTCCGTGCCGAAACGGCTCAGCGCCGTCCTGTAGCCGTTTTTAACGAGCCTCTCGCGCAGTTCCGCATTCGAGCGCAGTTCGGCCAACGCGTCGGCCAGCGCATGCGCATCGCCTGGCGTACACAGCACGCCGTTCTCGTAGTCGTCGACGATCTCCAGCACGCCGCCCGCGCGTGCGGCCACCACGGGCCGCTGCGCGAGCATGCCTTCGACGATCACGCGGCCGAACGGCTCGGGCGTGATCGACGTATGCACGACCGCATCGACGGCACACATGCACGCCGGAATATCGTGCTGAAAGCCGAGGAAATGCACGCGGCCACCGAGCTTGTTCGCCGCGACGAACGCATGCAGTTCGATCTCGTACTGATCCTCGCCGAAGAGCGGCGCGCCCGACCAGCACCGCGTGCATGTGCGGATTGAGGACCATCGCTTCGAGCAGCACATGCTGGCCTTTCCAGCGCGCGAGCCGGCTGAACGAGCCGACCAGAAACGCATCCTGCGGCAGGTTCAGGCGCTCGCGCAGCGTCGCTTGCGGCACGTCGCGCAACGCGTCGAACGGGGCTGCGGAAATGCCGTTGAATACGACGTCGATACGCTTGTCGTCGAACTGCGTGAGTTCGGCAAAGGCACGCGCCGATGCCGCCGAATTCGCGATCACATGGCTAAGGCCGAGGCGCGCGCACCACTTGATGATCGCAAGCTGCTTGCCGCCGAAATGCTCGGGACTCACGATGTCGCGCAGATGCCAAACCACCGGCCGCCTCGCGAGCTTGCCCGCGACCGCGCCGATCACCATCGCGCGCTGCGTGTTCGCATAGATCACCTGCGCATTGCGCGCGCGTTTGGCCGTCGCCCGAACGAGCGACAACAAACCCTTCAGCGCCGCGCCCTTCGGGAGCGAGCCGCCCTGCTTACGCACGTTGCGCAGCGCGCCGGCGTCGAGCACCTCGACGCTCACGCCCGCTTTGTCGAGTGCGGTGCGGAACGGGCCGTCGTCGAACAGCACGACCTCGATGCGCGAACGCAGCGCCTTGACGATTTCGAGCAACGACAGTTCGGCGCCGCCCAGCACGCCGCTTTGATCGACCGCGAGAATGCGCGGCGCGTTCGCCGTAGGCCCGGCGCGCTCTGGCACATACGGCATGTACGGCGGCAGCGTCGCGTTGCGCAGCGCGGGGACAGCAGCGCGCACATGGGCGAAGAGGCGCTCGCGGAAATTGGCCGCGGAGAAACGCTCGGCGTTCGCGCGGCAATCCAGCGGCGAAAAACGCTTGACGTGTGCGTCGAAACGCTCGACAGCGGCAATGATCGCGTCCGCGCTTTGCTCGTCGAAGAACATGCCGGTCGCGCGCGGCTCGGCCACGTCGCGCACGGTTTCGAGCGCCCCGCCCTTGCCGTATGCGATCACCGGCGTCCCGCACGCCTGCGCCTCCACCACCGAAATGCCGAAGTCTTCTTCTGCGGCGAACACGAACGCCTTCGCGCGGCTCATCCGGTCCTTGAGCACCTCGAACGGCTGATAGCCCATGATCTCGACATTCGCGCCGGCCTTCGCGCGGATCTTCTGCATCTCGGGACCGTCGCCGATCACGACGAGCTTGCGCTCGGGCATACGCGCGAATGCCTCGACGATCAGATCGATCTTCTTGTACGGCACCATGCGCGAAGCGGTCAGATAGAAGTCGTCCTTCTCCGTGCACAGCGTGAAAGCATCCACGTCGACGGGCGGAAAGATCACTTGCGCATCGCGCTGATAAACCTTCTTGATGCGCCGCGCGATGAACTCCGAGTTCGCGATAAAGCCATCCACGGAATTCGCCGTGCGGATGTCCCAGTTGCGGATGTAATGCAGAATCAGCCGCGCCATCGCGGACTTCAGGCCGCTCGTCAATTTCGACTGCTGCAAGTACTGATGCTGCAAATCCCACGCATAACGAATCGGCGAATGCACGTAGCTGATATGCACCTGGTCGGGCCCGGTGAGAATGCCCTTCGCCACCGCGTGGCTGCTAGAGATCACGACGTCGTACGCGGACACATCGAGTTGCTCGATGGCGAGCGGCATCAGCGGCAGATAGGTGCGGTACTTCGTGCGTGCGAGCGGCAGCTTCTGGATAAACGAGGTGGTCACGGGCTTGCCGCGCAGGAAGCTGCGGTCGTCGAGAAAATCGACGAGGCTGAACAGGTCCGCCTCCGGAAAGCACGCGACGATCTGTTCCAGCACCTTCTCCGCGCCTGCATAGGTGACGAGCCAGTCGTGCACGATCGCGACGCGCACGGTTTTATTGTCGCGCGATGCGGCGCGCGAAGGCGTGCCTATAGCGGGAGCCGTGGTCAGTTCGGCCAATGCGCTGCGCGTCGGCGGTTGCAGCACGGCTTCTTCAAGGACTTCGTGGTTCATGCGCTTTTCCTCGGATTCAGTCGCAACAGCAGTGAACGCGCTAGATCGCGCAATGCGGGAGTCATCGTGATGGACCACGCGATGTTCGCGCCGACCATCAGCGCGCCGGCGACAATCGCCATCGCGAGGCCGGGCAGGAAGCCGGAGAGCCAGAGGCTCGCCAGCAGGAAAACGAGGTGAGCGAGCATGTCGAGCGCGATCTGCCGCGCGCGGATTGCGGAGAGCCGCAGCAGCACGACGTAGTCAAAGAGTGCGCGGCCGGCCACCGCGATCGCCGCGCCGGTCAGTCCGAAATGCGCGATGCCGAACCACAAAGCCCCTGCAAACAAGGGCAATTCGAAGAGACCGACGCGTGCGGCCGTGGCCGGATTGACCTGCGACTGGATCAGGATGCGCGTCACGTTCGCCTGGCCGACGAGCCAGACGGCGACGATCATGATGCGTCCCACCGGCGCCGCGACGGTCGCAATCTCATTGCCCACCCATAGATGCAAAAACGGTTCGAGCACGAGCATCGCGATCAGCGCGACAGGCGTGAACACGCCGTTGAGAAATTCAAGCGATTGCTGCGTGATCGTGTCGGCGTCCGCGCGGCCCACAGCGGAGAGCCTTGGAAACAGCGTGCGCACCATCGCGGTCGGCACGATGTTCAAACGCGTGACGAGGTTTTGCGGCACCGTGTAATACGTGACGAAGCGCGCGCCGAGACTAGTGCCGAGCATCACGCGGTCGAGCGATTCGGCGATCATGTTGGTGACGCTCGCAATCAGCATCCAGCCGCCGAAGTTGAAAAGCCCCTTCGCCACGCCGAGCTGCGGCGGCAGAATACTGCGTATTTCAAGCACTTTTAGCGCCGAACGGCCGAGCAGGATCGCGGCAAGTATGCGTGCGAATACCGCGGCCGCGAGCACGTTCTGCAAATTCGCGCCGAGCCACAGCGCCGCGCCGAGCGGCAGGAGCTGGAACAGGAAAGTGCCGATCGTCTGATTCGTGTTGTAGACGCCGAAGCGTTCCGCGCCGTTGATCGCGCCTGCGAATACCCACGAGACATTGGCCAGCGGAATCGCCACCGCGAGCCACGGCAACGCCATGTAGACCTCGTGCTGCAGTTCCGGCGATACCTTCGTGAAATACGCCGTGTACAGAAACGCGCCGAAATAAATAATCAGTCCGCCGATTACACCGGTCGCGAGATTGAGCCACGTCGCGCTCCAGAACACGCGCGCGCTTTCGTCCTTGTCGCCCGATGCGCGCGCTTTCGAAATGTGATTCTGCGCGGCCATGCTCATGCCGAGATCGAGAATGCCGAAGTAGCCGATCAGCGTCCACACGAGACTGATCACGCCATAGCGCTCGACGCCCAGCAGTTTGATATACGACGGCACGGTCACGAGCGAGACGAAAGTCGGCAGCACGAGGCCGAAGAAATTGATCGCTACGTTCTTGAGAATGCCTTTGTCCATCGGATGCCCTGGGTTCGACTGCGATTGGTAATTCGTCACGGTTTCCAGCGGTACATGAGCACCTTGCCGCGCGCGTCTTCTTCGACGAACACGAGGTACTCGCCGTTGCTTCGCTTCGCCGCGCTGATGCCGTTGGGCACGTCGACCCAGCCCGACGCGCGGCCTACTTCGGGGCCCGGCCGAATCACGCCGACCTCGCGGCCGTTGTCCTTGTCCCACACGTGCACGGCGCCCACGGGTTCGACGCCGAAGATGTACTGCCCTTCGACCGTGAGCCCGATGATCGTCGCGATGGGTTTGCTCTGCGTCTGCCAGGGGAGCGTGATCGAATAGCGCTGCACCGGCTTGCCGCTCGACCACTTGTCGTAGCGCACGAGCACGCGGCCCACTTCCTTCCAGAAGCCGCGGTCGGCCGGCGTGTCCGGCGTATAACCTGTTACGTACAGCGTGTCGGTGTCGGGTTCGTAAATCGCGCGATGCAGCTCGGCGAACGGTTGCGGCACCGGGTATTGCGTGAGGTCGGAATATACGAATAGACGGGGTTGCCTTTCGCATCGATGCCACCGAAGCGGAAGCGATAAATGCCCTTCGTATCGCGTGTGCGCCAGATGTCGCCGGCGCTGTCGACCCACCAGCCCCAGCCACCCGCGAGCTTGGTGCCGGTCGTGTTGAGCGCGAACTCGTCGGAATTGAATTTGCCGTCGCCGTTTGCGTCGCGCCAGATCCAGTCGCCGCCCGGCGGCGCGTTCGGCACCTTCGCGACCGCACGCTCGCGGCCCGCGATAAAGCCCGACGGAATCGCCGTCTCGCCATCGTGTTGCGGATCGAAGCGATAGATCTTCAGATGATCCGCATACATGTCCGTCAGATACAGAAACGTGCGGCCCTTCAGCTTGCGGGCAATCGGCAGGCCCGGATACTGGTCGGTGTGAAAGACCGGATCATCGGGATACTTGAATCGGTTGGACAGGAATCCGACATATTTCCAGTCCTGCCCCGCGGGTTTCGAGAGGTCGAGTTCGAAGCGTTTGTTGCCGGTATAAACGCTGTCCGGTCGCGACGGATCTATCCACGCGCCGTCGACGAAAAGCAGTCCCTGAACGAGCCAGTTCTGTTTGCCGTCGGACGCGTAGCTTTCGAGCGTCGCGCCGAGGCCCGCGCCGATCGGCTCATAGCGCGGACCGATGCCGTTGGTCGACACGTACACATTGCCGCGCGCATCCACGCCCACACCGGTGAGTCCGTTAAAACGCCGCGGTCCCGGCCTTCCGGCGACGCCGCTAAAAATGCCGCCGCGCTCGCCGAGCGAACCGCTCTCTTCGTAGCGCCCTTCCTTCTTGCTGAAGAACAGCACCTGCTGACGTGGGCCGTTATCGGCGATCAGCACACGGCCTGTTGCATCGACGGCGACGTCGACCGCGAGCGTATCGGCGGGCAGTTCTAAGTTCTCGTCGATGCGTTTTCCGCTCGACGTGTAGTGCTCGACATGCGGCGCGCGATCGTTGCGCGTGCCGCTCAGCACCCATAGCGTGCCGTCCGGCGCAAGCGCGAGGCGGCCCGGTTCGTGCACGCTCCACGTGGTCTTCTGTTGCATCGATTCCGCGTCGTACACCTCGATGCGATCACGCGCGGTGTTCGCCGCGTAGAGCGTCGTTTCGCTCGCCGCGAGTCCGCCGATTTCGGCGCTCGTGCCGGTCGGCACTTCGTTCATCATCAGGAAGCCGGCTGCGAGCTGCGCATGCGGATCGGCGCTTTTCGCCGCAGGCTGAAACGGTGCGGCGCGTTTCGGATCGGCGATCTGCCGGCGCGAGATACCGAACCACTGCTTGCCCTTTTCCGGCCACACGCCCGGCTGTACGAGCCGGCCTTTTTCGTTGCCGACTGCAATTGCGACAAACGCGTACTTGCGATTGATCGCGATTGCATTGCCGCCGCTGTTGCCCCAGCCGTGCGTGCCGCCTGCGAAGCCGAGCATCTTGCCGTTCTGATAGACGCTCGCCTCGGCACCGCTTTCGTCCCACGGCGCATTGGTGTAGACCTTGCCGTCGGGCGCGACGGCAATTGCCGTGATGTTGATTTGCGTCCAGGTGCCGTCGCCGAAGCCGAACGTATTGCCGATCCACGACGTCTTAGCGTTCAACGCCGTTTCGGCACGCGCGATCGAGCCGGCCGATAGAGCGGCCAGCCCGGCAGCGCACGCGAATATCGCGAGACGGCGTTTGAACGTGCAGCGTAGCAAGGTATGTCCTCCAGTCGATACGGATCGATGCTTTAAAAAACCGATGAGGCCGATAGGCGAGCGCGCGCGAGCCTCACAGACGTACGCTGCTATCCGCACACACAGGCATTCAATGAAGGTGACGGCATGCGCCGCAAGTTGCCGATGAAAGACGAAGCGCGAACGTTCGCCTATGCCACGCAGGCCGCATAAGCCACGTCGAAATGCGGTGCTCGGCGCACGCGCCGTCCTTGGCCGCCCAATCCGCACGGTTCACATTACGCGTACAAAAGTCGGCGACGAAAATCAAAAATAATTCAAAAATATTCCCGGCTTTATACCGGGATAAAGAAATCGATTTAAAAATGGATTAAAAGAAAATTTGGCCGTGCCATGCTGTATAAGGAGCACGCTTGCGGATGCATGAGCCCATGTTTTACCGACTCCGCTTCACCGATCCGGCGAATTCACGCATGAACTCTGACTCGGGCTCCGGGTACAAGACAAGCATGAAAACCGCCTTCAAATGGATAACGAAACACCCTGTTGCAATCTGATTCACTTATCCATTTCATTCGCGTTTTTTCGCGATTTTCTTTTGCCTAGAATCGATTGCAGCCGGATTGCATTCCGATTGCGCTCCGGATCGCGGCCGTTATCGGCGCGACGCGTCTTTCGCAATGCCTTGCGGCTTCTCGCGGCTTTATCCGCTTCACACCATGGACGGTTCATGACTGCTAGCGCCCTGCCCATAGCGCCTTCTCATTCACGCCGCATCGTGCAGCTCGACGGCTTGCGTGCGATCGCCGTGCTCGCGGTGTTCGCGCAGCACGCATTGAAAGCGCCGCTGTGGATGGGCGTCGATCTGTTCTTCGTGCTGAGCGGCTTTCTGATCACCGGCATCCTGCTCGAACGCAAGGCGCGCGGGCAGTCGTACTTCGGCTATTTTTATGCACGCCGCGCGCGGCGCATTCTGCCGCCGTATCTGCTGCTGATGGTGGTGTCGTCGATCCTGTTCGGCTTCGGTTGGGCGCAGCACTGGCAGTGGTATGCGTTCTTCGCGACCAACATCGGCGATGCACTCAACCAGAGCGGACACGACAGCCTGAACGTGCTGTGGTCGCTTGCCGTCGAAGAGCAGTTCTATATTGTGTGGCCGTTCGTGATTCTGCTCGTGCCCGAGCGCGTGCTCGCATGGGTCGCGGCCGCGCTGATCCTGCTCGTGCCGGTGCTGCGCGCGGTGGCCACGCCGTGGTTCGATTCGTTCTGGCCGATCTATTACCTGACGCCCTTTCGCATGGATTTGCTTGCGGCGGGCGCGCTGCTCGCGGTCGCCGTGCGCCGCGATCGTGACGCGCTCGAACCGTTCAAGGGCCTCGCAGTGCTCGGCGTGATTGCCGCACTCGCGGCGCTCGCGTGGCTGCATCTGCATTTTCCGCGTTTTCGCGCGGCCAATACGCCGCTGTCGAACGCGGGGCTTTACAGCATTTCGTTGGTGCTTTGCACGTCCGTCGTGGTCATCGCCCTGCAAAGCCGGGGCATCGTCAAACGGCTGTTGTGCAATCCGGTGCTGGTGTACATCGGCACCATCAGCTACACGATCTATCTGATTCACCTGAGCGTGCTGTATGCGTTGTGGCCGCTGAACATGAGCCGCTATGTGACCGCTACGCTTGCGCTCGCGATCACCCTCGCCTATGCAAGCGTCACATGGTTCGCGTTCGAGAAGCGGCTGATTTTCGGCTCGCGCGGCAGTTCGCACGCAACGGCCGGTGCGGGTGCGAGTGTGCCGCGCGCCGCGCCGCAAGCACCGCACGGCCGCGCATGAAGTGGCACATGAGGTGGCACATGAAGTGGCGCATGAGATGGCTCGCATGAAGCGCCGCGCATGCGCCGCCGCCGCAGCGATGCTCGCGCCGCTTACCGCACTCATCACGCTCACGGCACTCACTGTCGCAACGACCGCGCATGCTCAGGCCACGCAGCACCAGATCGTGATCGATGCCTACGGCGACTCGACGACGCTCGGCATTTCATGCAGCGAAGGCCGTTGCGCGCCGCAAGCGCAAAACGCCGTGGCCTATCTGCAAGACAAGCTGCAGATGCATTTCGGCGAGCGCGTGCGCGTCGTCAACTATGGCGTCGGCGGGACGATGGCGACGCAATTGCGCGACGGCACCGGCAACCGCCGCGCCGGGCCGACGGCCGGTTTGCCGTGGCGCGAACGGCTCGCGGCATCGCCCGCGCAAATCGTGCTGATCAACTACGGCATCAACGAAGTGATGCAGGACCAGACGCCCGAGCAGTTCTACGCAGCGCAAAGCGCGCTCGTGCAAACCGCTCGCGCGCTCGGCAAGGAGCCGGTGCTCGAGACGTCGAATCCGATGCCCGATAACCGGCTCAACGCGCGGCTCGCGTCGATGGTCGCGGTGACGCGCCGCGTCGCCGCCGAGCAGCATGTGCCGCTCGTCGACCAGTTCGCGTACATCAGCAGCCTGCCGGACTGGAAGACGCTGATGTCCGACGGCGCGCATCCGAAGCCGGGCTTGTACCGGCTCAAGGCCGAGCAGGATGCCGAGGTCGTCGAACCGCTGGTGCGGCGGCTCCTGGATGGCACGCTCTGAGGTGCTCTTTTTTTCTTTTACCCATATCGAAGGCAAGCTATGAGCCAACCACGCAAAGCGATCATCACCGGTGTGTCCGGACAGGACGGCGCCTATCTGACCAAGCTGCTGCTCGACAAGGGCTATCACGTGACCGGCACCTACCGGCGCACGAGTTCCGTCAACTTCTGGCGCATGCGCGAGCTGGGCGTGCTCGATCATCCGAATCTGCGTCTCGTCGAGCACGATCTGACCGATCTCGGCTCGACGCTGCGTCTGCTCGAAGGCGCGCAGGCCGACGAGCTGTATAACCTGGCGGCGCAAAGCTTCGTGGGCGTCTCGTTCGATCAGCCGGTCACGACCGCCGAGGTGACCGGCATCGGCGCGCTGAATCTGCTCGAAGGCATCCGCATCCTCAATCCGAAGATGCGTTATTACCAGGCGTCGACGTCGGAAATGTTCGGACTCGTGCAGGCTGTGCCGCAACGCGAGGACACGCCCTTCTATCCGCGCAGTCCGTATGGCGTGGCGAAGCTGTTCGCGCATTGGTCGACGATCAACTATCGCGAGTCGTATGGTCTCTTTGCGAGCAGCGGCATTCTGTTCAATCACGAATCGCCGTTGCGCGGCCGCGAGTTCGTGACGCGCAAGATCACCGACACCGTCGCGAAGATCAAGCTCGGCAAGCAGGACGTGCTGGAGCTCGGCAATCTCGGCGCGAAACGCGACTGGGGCTTCGCGCTCGAATATGTGGAAGGCATGTGGCGCATGCTGCAAGCCGACGAGCCCGACACCTTCGTGCTCGCGACGGGCCGCACTGAAACGGTCCGCGACTTCGTGCGCATGGCGTTCGCAGCGGCCGGTTATCAACTCGAATGGTCGGGCAAGGAAGAGCGCGAAACGGGTATCGACGTGGCGACCGGCAAGACGCTCGTGCGCGTGAATCCGAAGTTCTACCGGCCGGCCGAAGTGGATCTGCTGATCGGCTGCGCGGACAAGGCGCGCGAGAAGCTAGGCTGGGAGCCGCGGACGAGTCTCGAGCAACTGTGTCACATGATGGTTCACGCGGATCTTGGGCGGAATGAGCATCAGGAGACGTTTTGAGGTAAGGGGCGCGGGGACGGCGTGACGGCTGTGGGGGCCGGCACGCGAGAGCCGCGTGTCGCGGTCGGAGAGCACGTCGTAAGCTGGTAAACGACATTTATCCGCGTTCCTTAGCTGGTTTACGACAAATTCGCCAATCCGCCCGTGTCGATTAGCTGGTAAACGACACGCCTCCCGGATAGCGTTTTAGCTGGTAAACGACAAAACCGGTAGAATGGAAGCTGGTTAACGACAAATTCCCGGCTCCATGCCCTCCCTCGAAGTCGAAAAACGACAATCCGATGAAATTGTCTTCGCGACCGGTGACACCGGCTTCGACCGCACGCTTCAAAGGCGCGCGAAGGAAGGCGGCCTGTTGCGCGTCGCGCGAGGCGTCTACGTCGAGCCCGGTAATCAGGAAGAGGTCGCGGGGCGGATTCGCCGAAACTGGCAGAAAATCGCCGCGCACGCGGTGCCTGGCGCGGTAGTCTCCCACTGTAGCGCATTCGCCGGCGGCATCACCGCGGCCAATGAAGTCGTACTCTCCCATCCCACGCGGTTTAACCGGCGTATCACCTACCCCGGCCTCACGCTCGTGCTGATGAAAGGCCCCGGGCCTATGCCCCGCGATCTGCGGCTTGGATCGCTCGATCTTTACTGGGCCTCGCAGGAACGTGCGCTACTCGAAAATCTCGCGCGGGGGGCGGCCGCAACCCGGGCGTCGCGCGAGGAGATTGAAGAACGCCTCGTTGCCTGCCTGAGCGCGAACAAAGAGCCAGGCCTCAACCAGATTCGGGATCGCGCTCGCGAACTTGTCGAACCGCTCGGCGCAGCAAAGAGCTATGAGACGCTCAACGGACTGATAGGCGCGCTGCTGAGCACGCATTCAAAGGGCGTGCTCAAAACGAAGGCTGGATTGGCTATCGCCCAGGGCGCGCCTATCGACATGGCGCGCATGACGCTCTTCGGCACGCTGGCAACCGCGCTACGCACGGCGGTGTTGCCCGACATCGTGGACGTGGCCGTTGCGGGCGACAGCCGCATCCATTTCGCGTTTCTTGAATCGTATTTTTCCAACTATGTCGAAGGAACACGGTTCTCTGTCGAGGAAGCGGAAGGCATCGTCTTGCGCAATCAGATCGTTGCGCAAAGACCCAAGGATTCACACGACATCCTGGGCGTATTCAATCTGGCGTATCGCACCGAGACCCGCGCAATAGTGCCGCAAGTCGGTGAAGATTTCATCGACGTGCTTCAGGAGCGCCATCGGATCATGCTCGAGCGCAGACCTGAGGCAGACCCTGGCAATCTGAAGCTCGAGGCAAATTATGCGGGCACCACGCAGTTCGTCGAGCCCTCTCACGTTCGCGGCACGCTCGCCGAAGGATCTCGCCTCGCGTTGACCGTCCCCGAGGGCCTCGCGCGGGCCATTTTTTATCTCTTTCTGATCGCGGAAGTTCATCCCTTCGCGGACGGCAATGGGCGTCTGTCGCGGCTGATCATGAATGCGGAGCTTTCGCGGGGCGAGCGCGCTCGCATCATTATCCCCACGCTTTTCCATCCGCAGTTCGTGGACTGCCTGAGAGCCCTCACACAAAGCGGACGTCCCGAGCCGCTCATCAGTTCCCTCGCACGAATGGCAGCGTGGTGCGCGGGCTTCGACTATGCCGAACTTGAAGCAGTCGTGCCCGCCATGCGCAGCGCACACGCGTTCGAAGAGTCGCCGGCGGAATTCCGGCTGCTCAATGCGGACGGCAGCCGGGCCACGTAGTAGCGTCTCGTCCCGTCACAAAGCTCAATGCATCCCACCCGCCCCAATAGCCTCCCCATAAACCGCAGCCACGCGCTTCGCGATCACCGAATTATCGAAGTTCTCACGCGCATAGCGTCGGCACGCGTCGGCGTCCGGCAGCTTCAGCCTGCCGCTTAGCGCGCCCGCGAGACCCGCCGCGATGGCTTGCGCGCCCGTCTCCGGCAACACGAGATCGGGCGACAGCCCCGCCACCGCTTCCGGCAAGCCGCCGACCGGCGTCACCAGCACCGGCGTGCCCGACGCGAGCGATTCGACCGTGATGAGCCCGAAGCCTTCGAGCGCCACCGTCGGCACCACGCTGATATTCGCCGCACGATACAACGCCGCGAGATGCTGATCGGGCACGAAGCCGAGCAGCTTCACGTTGTCCTGCAAACCGGCCTCGTCGATGCGCGCCTGCAATTCGTCCGCGAGACGCCCCTTGCCCGCGATCAGCAGCAGCACGTCCGGATGGGCCGCCTTCAGCAGCTTGACCGCGTCGATCAGATCCTCCAGACCCATGCGCCGCACGAGACGCCGCACCGCCAGCACGATCGGACGATCCTGCGGCAATTGCAGCTTCAAGCGCGCTTCGGCCGGTGTGATCGGCAGATTGAATTGCTCGACGTCGACGCAACCCGGCACCACGCGCACACGGTCCGGCGAAATGCGATAACGCGAAGTCAGAATCTTGCCGAACGCCTCCGACAAGACGATGAGCCGTGACGAACGCGCATACACGGATTGCTCGAGATAACGCTTCGCGCGCTGGCCGAGCGAATCGGCGCCTTCGACATGGCTCTCGTCGGCCCACGGTCCCTGAAAATGCGAGACCTGCGGAATGCCGCGCGTGACGTCGAGCCCAGGAAACGTATACAGCGCGAAGTGCGACGAGATCACGTCGGGACGCGAGCGGCCGATCTCCTCGCGCAGCGCGCGGCGTGCGGCCATCAAGCGCAATGGCAGCGATTGCCCGGCCGAACCGAAGCCGTTGATCGCACCGCCGGTATCGGCGGCCACTTTCGGCGAGCCGGCCACGACGCCGCGCACCGCGACGCCCGCGCCCGGCAGCGCGCCGACCAGCGAGTAATACATGCGGTCGAGGCCGCCCGCGCGCTCGGGGAACCAGTGCATCCCGATCTGCAGCGATTTGATTGAACTCGTCGTCATTGTCATTGCCCCTTGTCGATTTCGTGAGGTATTCGTTGGATTGCGATGGTCGCGTGTCCGACGCGCCGTCGCTTCATTCGCCGCTCTTGTGGCCGGCCAGCGAGTTGAGCGTCAGCGCGTCGGTCTTAGCGACCGCCGCCGCGTCGGCTTCGCTGCGCCGGCGATTTTTCTGCTGCCCTTCGAGCTGCCGATACAGCGCAATGTATTGCGCGGCCATGCGCGCCCAGCCGAAGCCGGTTGCGAGTTCGTTGGCGGCTTTGCCCATGTTGCGGCGCGCGTTGTCGTCGGCGGCAAGGCGCGCGACTGCGGCAGCAAGCAAGCGCGGATCGTCGGGATCGTCGAGCACGATGCCGCACTCCGGCGTGATGATCTCGGCGCCGCCCGCGGTGCGCGCGGTCACGACCGGCAGACCCGCGGCCATCGCTTCGAGCAGCGACAGGCTCATTGCCTCATAACGTGATGGAAACACGAACGCATCGACGGAATGCATCAGCACGGGCATCTCTTTCACGAGCCCGAGAAAATGCACGCGATGCGCAATGCCGAGCGCCTTCGCTTCGTCCGGATAAGGACTGCCCGGCAGGAAACCGGCCACCGCGATATGCACATGCTCGGGCAAATGCTTGAGCGCGGCCAGCACCGTGCCGAGGTTCTTGCGCGGCGTGCGCAGATCGCCGACGAACAGCAGCAGGAACGCATCGGAAGGCAGACCGAATTTCGCACGATCGCCGGTGGCCGCCGCAAAGCCCTGCGTATCGACGCCGTTATAGATCACGTCCACACGGTTATCCGGCGTGAGGCCGATCGCGCGGATTTCGTCGGCGACCTTCTGCGAGACCGCCGTGATCACCTTCGAGCGCCGGTAGGCCCAGCGCTCAAGCATCGCATTGCAGCGCGTATAGATCGACTGATACGCGGACCACACGCCCTTCAGCAGCCCGAACGGGTAGTACTTGCTGCCGAGCCAGCCGCTATGCACGAAGTGCGATGTGTTGACGTCGGCGGGCATCCACGTAATGAAGCCGTTCACATGCAGCACGTCGTATTCGCGGCGATGCGCGCGCAGCCACAGCGCGCTCTTGAACGCGAACACCTGCTGGCGCAGCAGATTGGTGGGCCACCAGCGGCCGATCTTGATCGGCGCCCAGCGGACATTCGGATGAACGAGCAGATCGGGCGCCACATGCGAAGCGATCAGCGTCACGCCGATGCCTTCGTCGAGCGCCGCGCGCGCGATCTCGTGGTTGACGCGCCCCTGGCCGTCGTTATGGCGCACAACGTGCGTGACAATGGCGACTCTCAATCAGTGCCTCCGTGAAAAATTGGCGTGCGCGATGGGCTATTGACCGCGTTGACGCGGTTGATCTTGTCGTAATGCACCGCGGAAAGAATTGAAAAAACGCTCATGAAAAGCAGCAGTCCGCCGGTGCCGACGAGCGAATTGGTGAACACGAGCATCGCGAAGGTCGCGAGGCACAGGCTCAGGCACGCGGACACGTATTTGTCGTGGCGCAATCTGAACGACGCGAGCACCGCGCGCGTGAGCAGCCACACGATGCCCGACATATAGAGCAGCGTGCCGGGCCATCCCAGCACGAACGGTATGTTCATCACGCCGCTGTCGAAGTTGCCGTACTGGCCGAGTTGGCCGCCGTCGTTCGAGAGTTTCGTCGACGTGCCGGTCGCGCCCATGCCTTCGCCGGAGACATCGGTGAAGGCGGTCTTCGCGAAGGTCGCGTAGAACTCGTTGCGCGCGGCATAGCTCTGGTCGTCGTTCAGATTGACGATGGTCGACAGACGCGCCTGCATCCGCTCGGCCACCGGACCGACCGCGAGCAGCGGCACGCATAACCCCGCAAGCAGCACCGCGCTCGCGACGATCCGCAAGCGCACCTTGTTGTTCGACTTGATCAACTGGATCAGCAGCGCGATCACCCAACCGCCCCATGTGGAGCGCACGAGGCTCAGCGCAAACGAGAAGAAGCCGAGCGCTGCCGCGACCCAGCGCACGCGATGCGTGGCGGCCATCACGTAGACCATCGCGCCCATCATCGCGAACGCGAACGGTCCCGACGAATTCATCGTGCTGAAGACGCGCACGCCCATCGGCACGGGATCGCCTTGCGAGTTCATCTGCGAGCCGAGCATCCACAGCGCGTCCCACTGCGGCATGATGAAAAACTGGATCAGGCCGTAGCCGCCCATCACGAGCATGCCCCAGATAAACGTGTTGACGATGATGTCGCGATACTGCGGATACTGGCGCGTGTTCGCCATGATGTGAAAGCCGATCAGGATCGGATAGAGCCAGTTCGCGAGGTCGTAGGTGGCCGCGAGCGGACCGCTCGACACCACGCCGACGAGGTACGCATAGACGAGGCCGAGCAGGATCAGCAGCACAGGCAGACCGCGTCGCTGGCCGAGCAGCCGGTAGTAGCGCAGCAGCGAGAATGCGCTGATCATCGTGACGGCGAGCGGCGCGACCTGGATCAGGCTCGTCGGCGTGAACGAGCCTTTGGACCAGTCGGCGAGACGCCGCACTTCCGGGCTCAGAAACCACAGCCACCACATGAAGCCGATATAGCGCGCGGGACTCTTGAAGTAGAGCCACAGGCCCGTGAGAATCGCGAGGACGGGAAACGCGAGCGTCAACACCGTGCCTTGATGCGCGACGATCAGCACCGCCGTGATGAGCCAGAGCATCGCCGATGGTAGCCATTCGCGGCGGCCTCGCCTTGCGCCCTGCACGGCCGCCGCCTCTACAGCGCTGGACATGCCAGGTATGCCGGGCGTAGGCGGGAAGTCCGCTCGCGGAAACGTCGACATCGCTTACAGACCTCCGCGCGATTCTTGCGCGGCGCCGGCCTGCGCTTGCCTGCTTGCGGCGTTATTCGCGGCCTTGCTCGCGGCCTTGTCTGCGTCGGCGCTCTGCGCGCCCCGGCCGCGCACTCCAGCGCGTGCACGCAGCATCTCCTGCGTGATGCGCACGTGCTGCATCGCGTAGTGCTCGGTCGTGAGATCGCGCGCGAGCAGACCGGTCGCCGCCGCTTGCGCCTGTCTCAGTGCATCCATTGGCGCGGCGGCGAGCTGATCGACGGCATCGCGCAACGCGGGCGGATTGAATGGCGGAATGTAGAAAGCCTCGCTCGCCGGAAAATAATCCTGCAAGGCGCCGACGTTGGTCACGACCATCGGCTTGCCGACCGCCGCCGCCTCAAGCATCACCGTAATGCCCGACGCGTGCGTATTCGGCCGCAGCGGCACGACGATCACATCGGCCCAGTCATACAACTCATGCTGTTTCTTGATGCCTGAAAACAGCGCGATCTCGACGTTCGGCGCACGCAGCGAAGCGGGAATCCGGCGACGCGTGGCGAGCTTCACCGTGTAGCGCGCGTCGTTGCCGAATGCCTTGATGAGCGTCTCCCAGTCGCGGTCGCGGTCGTTGCCGATCGCGGCGATGCGGATCGGCGAATGCGGCTTCCATTCGGTCGGCGTCTTCACGGGGAAGTCGCGCGTGTTCAGACCGTACAGCAACGGCTTCGCGTCGCGATCGAAATAGCGCTTGCACAGCGCGGCGTTTTCGCTGGCGAGCGTGGTCAACTGATCGGCGCGAGTCATCAGCTTGCGATACAGCCAGCGACGCACGATGCCATACGAAGGCCACTTGTCGAGCAGCCACACGCTTTGCGCGAGCAGCAGCGGCGACGCATTCGCGCCGGCCTTGCGGCCGCTCAGCAGAAGCATCAGCGCGGCGGAAAGCCATTCCTGTTCGGTATGCGTCCAGATCACGTCGGCATTCAGCATGTCCGCGCGATTGCGCCACGTGTGAATGAAATCGAAGCCGAGCGCCGCCTTCAGTGCGCGGCGCGCGAGGCGCACCGGTTTGCTTTCGCGCGCGTCTTGCGAATAGCTGAGCGCGAACGCGTCGGACTCGGCGTGGTGATAGCCGTACAGGCAACCGATGTTGTCGCCCGGTCGATAGAAACGCGGATCGGCGCCGTAAAACAGATGAACGTGAACCTTGGTAGTCATGTAGAGATTCCCTTTGCCGATGCCGATGCCGATGCCCACGCGTCCAACCCGCTGCGTGCCGCTTGCATGAACCGCCGCGTCACGCGGTCCGCGACAGCGCGCGCCGCGCCTCGTGCGCGCCGGTTCGCACCGCGCGCCAGCGCGAGAGCTTCAAACGCGCCTGTTTTGACAGCAGCGCGAGCGCCGCATGCGTGAGCCCCGGATACACCTTCGTGCCGACGAGCGTCCACCACCACCACGCGGTTTCGCGGCGCAGCGGCGGCAACTGGTCGCGCAGAATCAGATGGAAGTTGAACGCGGCGTTACGCAATGCGGCCATGGTCTGCGCATCGCGGCGGTCGTCGTCGAAACGTTCGGCGGGGAAATGATCGACCGCCACGCGCGGGTCGTACATCAGCTTCCAGCCGGCGTTCTTGACCGCGAGGCTGAACGCCATGTCGTTGTGAACCTGGGCGCCCGCGCCGCGCAGCCGTGCATCGAAACGGATGTTGCGCACCGCGTCGCGCCGATAGCTCATGTTGGCGCCCTTCAGGATGTCGACTTCGCGTGCGCCGCCCACGCCGAGATGATGATTGCCGATGATCTTGCCGTGCGCGGTGACCTTGCCGACCAATGGCCGCTCGCCGTCGAGCACGCGGCCTTTTTCGTGCACCCAGTCGCGGCCGCCGAGCGCGCCGAGCCGCGCGTCGCTTTCGAACGCGGCGGCGATGCGCTGCACCCAGTCGGGATGCGGCGCGGCGTCGTCGTCGGTGATGGCGATCACGTCGCCGCTCGCGGCGTCTAGTCCGCGATTGAGCGCGGCCACCTGGCCGGGCACGTCGACGAGCGCCACCGATAGCGGCAGCTTGCCCGGCACCGCCGGATCGCGCAGACAGGTATGCGTCGCGTCGTCGTCGGCGCGCGCGACCACCACGACTTCGTCGGGCGCGCGCGACTGCCGTTGCAGCGCCGCGAGGCAACGCGCGAGGTCGGCCGGGCGGCGGTAAGTCGGAACCAGTACCGTCACTTTCATTGCGATGTCCTTGTTGCTGAGTCCTTGATGCGATGCGTTTCGCTAGCCAAGGCCGTTACGGTTACGTGCTCAGATATTCCTGCACCGCCGCGTAACTGCGGTCATAGCCGCCGCGAGCACGCGCCGGCATGCCGTTGAAGATGCCGCCCTGCACATGTACGCCGGCCCCGCGCAGACGCTTGAGCGAGTCGATGATCTCGCCCTCGCTGTGCATGCCCGAACGCATCACGAAGAACGTCGAGCCTGCATACGCGCCGATGATCGACGCATCGGTCACCGCGAGCACCGGCGGCGTGTCGATCAGGATCACGTCGTAGCGTTTCGCGAGGGCGTCGAGGTATTGCGGCAAACGCGGCGACATCAGCAACTCGGACGGATTCGGCGGACGGCGTCCGCACGAGATAAAGCTGAGGTTCTCGATCTCCGACGCGCGGATCGACTCCTCCAGCGAAATCTGACCGCTCAGCAATTCCGACAAACCGTTTTCCTGCGTGCCGCCGAGGTAGCGTTCGAGCACACCGCGGCGCATGTCGCCGTCGATCATCAGCACGCGCTTGCCCGAATGCGCGAGCAGCACGGCGAGGTTGACCGTGAGGAAGCTCTTGCCGACGCCCGCCATCGGTCCCGTGAGCATGACGATGCGATTCTTTGCATCCATGATCGTGAACTGCATCGACGTGCGCAGACTGCGCAGACTCTCCACGGTGACGTCCTTCGGCCGCGCATTCGCGAGCACGGAACGCAGGCGCTCGCCGCCGCGCGCGAATCCGTTTTCGAGCAGCGTCTGCTCGGCGCTCATCGGCACGAGGCCGAACACCGGCAGACGAAATGCGCGCTCGATATGCTCGGGGTCGTCGATGCCCTTGAACATATTGCGGCGCAGGAACACGAAGCCGGTGCCCGCGATCAGCCCGAGGATCGTCGCCGCCGACAGGATCAGCGCCTTCTTCGGCTTGACCGGCGATCCGGGACGCAGCGCGGCGTCGACGATATGCACGTTGCCGCCGGTGCCGGCCTTCTGCACCGACAACTCCTGCACGCGATTGAGCAGCAGCACGTAGATGTCTTCCGCGACCTTCGCGTCGCGCTGCAACTGCACGGCCTTGACCTCGGTGGCCGGCAGATCGCGGAAACGGTCCGCGTATTTCGTGCGTTGCGCCTGCAACTCGGCCATCTGCTCGCGTGCGGCCTTCAGCATCGGATGGTCGTCGCCGTAACGTTCGGTGAGCTGCGCCATCTGCAGACGCAAGCCGGCAATCTGCTGTTCGTACTGCACGCTGCCTTCGAGATAAACCTTCGCCTCCTCGCTCGCGTTGATCGAGCCGGACTGACGCTGATACGCGGTCAGCGCGGCCTCGGCGCGTTCGAGATCGGACTTCAGGCGCGGCTCTTCGCTTTTCAGGAAGTCGAGCATCTTGCTTGCATCGGACTGCTTGTTCGCGATGTGCTGACGCACATACGACTGCGCGAGCGCGTTGGCGACGAGCGCGGCATGCTCGGGGTTTTTATCCTCCAGCGAAATCTGGATCACGCCCGTCTGCTTGCCCTGCTCCTGCACGCTGATCGCGGATTGAAACGCGCTGATCGCGTCGAGATCGTTCGCCCGCATCACGGTGAATTCCTCGCCCGGACGCGCGACCAGCTTGCTGACCAGCATCGTCACGCCGCCGCCTTGCGCCTGCTGCCCGACCTGACCGCGCAGCAGCAGCGCGCCGTTCTCCGCATGCAGTTCGTAGCGGCCGCCGTCGAGCGCCTTCATGGTCAGCTTCTGGCCTTCGAGCGCGGGCAGCACGTCGATCGAATCGACGTCGACAACCTCGCCGCCCCATGCATACGACGACAAGCCGAGCCACGGCTTCGCCGGCTCGCCAGGCGTCGCGACGCGCGCGGCGATGCTGCCGAGCAGCGGCAGCGTTTTCGGCGTGACGCTGAAGTTCAGCTTCATCTGCTCGACGACCGGCGCCACCACGCCGCGGCTCTTGATGATTTCGATTTCGGCGTCGGTCGGCAGCGAACTGGAGCCGCTCGTGATCGCGGCGCCGGTCTGCGTTTGCGTGAGCGCCTGCGACGTGTTGTCGGCCTGCTCGACACGCACATGTGCATCGGCCGAATAGATCGGCTTGGCGAGCACGCAGTACGCGCCGGCAATCGCGACGACCGCCGCCGCGATCGCGATGAGCCACCAGATGTCGTCGAGGATCACCTGCACCAGTTGCCCGAGGACCACGTCCTCTTCTTCGGTCCTGATCGGGCCGGCCATGTGTGGAGAAATTTGATTGCTCACAGTTCGATCCCGTATCTGGTTAGCGCGTCAGTTGCTTCAGGTAGAACAGCGTCTGCACGCTCGGCAACACCTGCTGCAACACGCGGTTGAACGTGGTCGAGGCGGCGGTGCCCACATACACGACATCGAGCGGCTGCAACTGGAACTGCGCGGACAGCATGATCGCGTCGGGCTGCGTCATGTCGAGGCGGTACACGTCCGGCGTGGTCGGATGCTCGCGCATGCCGCGCATCACGAAGATCTGCCGCGGATTGGCGTCGGTGTCGAGAATGCCGCCGGCTTGCGTGAGCGCGTCCGCGATCGTCAGACGGCCCTTGAGCATCGGCACCTGAATCGGCGTCTTCACTTCGCCCATCACGAAGATGCGGCTGTTGCTGCGGTCCGGCACGTTGATGACGTCGCCGTTTTGCAGCATCACGTTCTGCGTGGTGTCGCCCGCATCGAGCATGCGGTTCGCGTCGAGCACGTAAAGCGTCTTGTTGCGCGTGAGGCGCACGCGCT
This sequence comes from Paraburkholderia sp. OAS925, assembly GCF_040543975.1. Classification (NCBI taxonomy): domain Bacteria; kingdom Pseudomonadati; phylum Pseudomonadota; class Betaproteobacteria; order Burkholderiales; family Burkholderiaceae; genus Paraburkholderia; species Paraburkholderia sp. OAS925. Next base: position 2,446,333 of record NZ_JBEUNO010000001.1, on the reverse strand, counting down.
GGATGTCGGCGTCGGCAGTCGTGCCGCCCGAGCGCGTGAGCGCATCGACGAGCGTGAGCGGCACGTCACTGACCGCGAGCGGACCCGGCGTTTTGACTTCGCCGGTGACCTGCACTTTCTGGCCGCGATACGACAGCACGCGCACATCGACTTGCGGATTGCGGATATAGCGCACGAGGCCGCGCGCGAGCTGATCGCGCAACTCGCCGACGGTCTTGCCCGCGGCCATGATGCGGCCGACGAACGGGAAATAGATGGTGCCGTCCGCGGCGACGGTCTGGCCGTACGGATCGGCCTGGCCCGGCAACGCGGCCGTGTACGGCTGCTGCAACGCGCCGGCGATGGTCTGCGTGCTGGTGCCGCCCGCCGACAGCGTGCTGCCCTGCGGCGTGGTCAATTCGGGGTGATCCCACACGGTGATGCCGAGAATGTCTTGCGGCGACAGCCGGTAGACGTACTGCGAAGGATCGCTGAAGGTCGAGGTCGGCAACGGACGCGGCGGTGCGCTGGCTTCGGCCTGCGCCTGGGCGGCGACGACGCTCGCGTCGATCACATGGACCGGATAGGTTTCGGCGGACTGGCTCTGACTCTGGTGCTGGCCGTCGTCTTTCAGACGCGACGTGTCGAGGTAATTACCCGGTGCGGTGGCGCAGGCCGACAGAAAGGACGTCAGCAAAAGCGTGGCGGCGAACTTCGTGATCAGCTTCGTTTTCGGGTTCGCGAATGTAGGTGTAGCGAGTGTTTTCATCAGCATATTTTTTTCAGCCATCCCATGACCAGATGTTCGATGAGCACGAGACTTTCCCTGTAAGCGGATTCCTCGCCGCCGTGCGGATCGGCGACGTCGGCCAGGTCTTCCCACTTGCCGAGCGGAAAGACCTTGCCGCGCGAAGCCGGATCGAGTGCTTCGACTTCGCCGATCTGCGCGCGCTCGCTCACGAGCACGAGATCGGCGGATCGCACGAGCCGGCGGTCAAGCCGCCGCGAGTGATGCGCGCCGGATGCGACGCCGCGCTCGGCGAGCAGGCGCCGCATCACCGGGTCCATGCCGTGGCCGTTCATCGCGCGAATGCCCGCCGAATGAAACGCGATGGACGCCGACGCCTGGCGCGCCTTGAACAGCATTTCGGCGGCCGGCGAACGGCACACGTTGGCGTGGCAGACGATCAGAACATTGGCGAACATGTCGGGCTCCGGGATGAGGCGCGTAGTGCGGGCGGGCGGCGTGACAGGCAGGCTTATTGGCCGGCCTGGGCCACGGCGAGCGCATCCGCTTGCGTACCGCCGTGCGTATCGCCATGCACGGGCGGCAGGCCGTTCACGCCGACTCTTGCGGGCGCATTGCGCAGCGCATGCTGGCGTCCGATCGCGTGATACTCGATGCCGAGTTCGAGCAACGCGTCCGGTTCGTACAGATTGCGGCCGTCGAAAATAAGCGGCGTTTTCAGCATCGTTTTGAGCGCATTGAAGTCCGGGCTCTTGAAGACTTTCCACTCGGTCAGGATCACGAGCGCGTCGGCGTCTTGCGCTGCTTCCATCTCTTCGTTCACGAACTGCAGACGCGCGTGCTGCTGCGGCACGTCCTTCAGATCGAGCGCGAACACGCGCTTCGATTCGTCGATTGCGACCGGGTCGTACGCCTTCACGCGCGCGCCGCGGCGCAGCAGTTCGGCAATCAGCGGGCGGCTCGGCGCTTCGCGCATGTCGTCGGTATTCGGCTTGAACGCGAGGCCCCACACAGCGAACGTGCGGTCGGACAGGTCCTCGCCGAGACGCGCGACGATCTTCTGACCGAGCACTTTCTTCTGCGTGTCGTTGACCGCTTCCACGGCTTCGAGAATGCGCAGGTTCGCGTGGTGATCGGCGGCTGTGCGGATCAGCGCCTGCACGTCTTTGGGGAAGCACGAACCGCCGTAGCCGCAGCCCGCGTACAGGAAGTCGTAGCCGATGCGCGGGTCCGATCCGATGCCGCGGCGCACGGCCTCGATGTCCGCGCCGACGCGGTCGGCGAGATTCGCCAGCTCGTTCATGTACGAGATGCGCGTGGCGAGCATCGCGTTGGCCGCGTACTTGGTGAATTCGGCCGAGCGCACGTCCATGTACAGCGTGCGTTCGCGATTGCGGTTGAACGGCGCATAGAGGCGCTTCATCAATTCGCGCGCCTTTTCTCCGGGCACGTCTTCGTCGCAACCGAGCACGATGCGGTCGGGCCGCGTGAAGTCTTCCACTGCCGCGCCCTCTTTCAGGAACTCCGGGTTCGACACCACCGAGAACATGTGACTGAGGTTGCGCGCGGCAAGCTCTTCGGCGATTGCGTCGCGAACGCGTGAAGCCGTGCCGACCGGCACCGTCGATTTGTCGACGATCACCTTGAAGCCCGTCATGTGGCGGCCGATATTGCGTGCCGCGGCGAGCACGTATTGCAGATCCGCTGAGCCGTCTTCGTCCGACGGCGTGCCGACCGCGATGAACTGGATGTCGCCGTGCGCGACCGCCGCTTCGACGTCGGTCGAGAACGTGAGGCGTCCGGCCTTGCGATTGCGCGCGATGATCTCCTGCAGGCCCGGCTCGTGAATCGGCACGCCGCCGCCGTTGAGCACGTCGATCTTGCGCCGGTCGACGTCGAGACAGAACACGTCGTGGCCGATGTCGGCCAGACATGCGCCCGTCACGAGGCCTACGTAGCCGCTACCGATGATCGTCAGGTTCATGTATTACCTCGCAGGAGTTTGGAGTGAGTGTTCAATATGCGTTGCTGCCGACAAAGCCCTTCCACAGCGTCAGCACGACGATCTTGATGTCGAGCCAGAAGGTCCAGTGCTGCATGTAGTAGAGATCGAGCTTGACGCGGCCCATCATTTTTTCGATGCGGTCGGTTTCGCCGCGATAGCCGTTGATCTGCGCCCATCCGGTGATGCCCGGCTTGATCCGGTAGCGGTGCATGTAGCCCTTCACCAGATCCTTGTAGATGTCGTCGTGTTCGAGCGCATGCGGACGCGGGCCGACCACCGACATCTCGCCGCGCAGCACGTTGATGAATTGCGGCAGCTCGTCGAGGCTCGTGCGCCGCAGGAATGCGCCGACCGCGGTGATGCGCGGATCGCGCCGCGTGGCCTGCGTGATCTTGCCGGCCTCTTCCTTGTGTACTTTCATCGAGCGGAACTTGTAGATCTCGAACTCGTTTCCGTCGATGCCCTTGCGCTTCTGGCGGAAGAACACCGGACCCGGCGAGCTGAGCTTGACGAGCACCGCGATTCCGAGCATCAGCGGCGCGAGCGCGGTCAACGCGGCGAGCGCGAACAGCCGGTCGAAGATGCGCTTGGGCAGCACGCGCAAATCGGTGATCGGCGAAGCCGCGAGGTTGATCGCCGGCACGCCGAGCAGCTCCACCATCGGCTGATTGAAGAGCGTGAGGCTGCGCACGTCGGGAATAAAGCGGATGTTCACGAAGTCGTTGCGCAGATCCATCACAATGCGATGTATTTCCTTTTCCTTCGAGATGGGCAGCGCGAGCCACAATTCGCGGATCGCGCGCTGACGCACGAGCTGGATCATGCGCTGATAGTCGCGTTCGACGGGCACGCCTTCTATCGCGGCGGCCGCGTCGGGATCTTCATAGGGGTTGATCGTGCCGTTCTCGTCGAACACCACGACGGGGCTGAAGCCGGCGTCCGGGCGGCTGCGCATCTGCTGGATCAGAAAGCGCCCATACGGTGCGCCGCCCACGATCGCCACCGCGCGCTGATTGAAGCCTTCGCGGCGCAGCCCGCGCAGAATCGAGTAGACGATCACCTTGGTGACGATCAGCAGCACGATGGTCGCGGCCGCCCAATAGACGAGCCACAGCCGCGACAGACTGTCCGCGCGATGCAGGCTGAAGCTGATCAGCACGCCGGTGACTTCGACCATCGCCCAGCCGCCCGCGACGCGGCACAGCAGGTCGTAGAGCGGCTTGCCGCGCCATGACTGATAGATGCCGAGCGCGGGAAAGAACACGACGACGAGCAGCACGTCGAAGGCGAGCGACACGCTTTGCATGTCGTCCAGCCACACGACTTCTCCGTTGTGCACGGCCGCCGCGATCGCGGCGCCGAGCGCGACCATCGCGATGTCGATCAGTCTCGATAGAACGCTCAGCATGTGCTGCCCCTCAGTTCGTCAGTCAAGTGCCATCCTGCTGTTAGTCCGTTGCGTGCATCCGCCGGCCGCTTGGAACGCGCTGCCCGGTCGATTGGGCGGCACGCAAAAACGCCAGCAGCCGCGCCGGCAAATGAATTGCCCGACGCGAATCCGATTGAAGCCGTGCTAATTGCAATTACGCTTTCCGCTTTGCTAAACCGGACGCTCGGCCGCGGCGAAAAACGTGTCTCGGAATGAGTGAATGTCCTTCTACAGGTATAGATAAAGCGTTATTAAAATTCGCGCCGCAAGGCTGCAAAAATCTCAAAATGTATCGGTCAAAATTTCGGAATTTTTTGTGAATTTTGTGGGGTGTTTTTACCGGAATAGCGGCTTTGACCATGCTTTTGCGCCTTCATGACGAGTAACGGCGGCCTTTCTGTCGCTTTCCGGCGATGCCCGCGCGGGCTTGCGCCGTCATAATTCTCGTGCAGGCGCCGCGGTAAAAAAATAGCCCGCCGTTAATTTCCGCATAATTTTTCTTTTTATAAAATAGCCGCGACATTTTTTGTTCATCAAGACGTTAGCTCTATTCGGCTTATATATAGTTTCCAATTAACGGGCTTTTATTCATTTCGGTCTTCGTGATAAAACTGGACGCATCCATCCAGTCCCGAGGAGTCCATCATGACCGCTCCGGTTACGGCCACGTCCGCCGACACCCGGCCCACCCAGACGACGTCCGCGCACGTCAAACTGAAGGTTCATCCCGTCATTCTCGCGGGCGGCTCAGGCACGAGGTTGTGGCCGATGTCGCGCGAACAGCATCCCAAGCAGTTGATCGGCCTGCTCGGCGAAGACTCGCTGCTGCAGTCCACCACGCGCCGTCTCGACGCGCTCGAGGCCGGCTATCCGCTCGCCGGGCAACTCGTCGTGGTGGCCAACGAGGAACAACGCTTCACGACCGCCGAGCAATTGCGCACGAGCGGCAAACCGACTCGCCTGATTCTCGAACCGGTAGGCCGCGATACGGCGCCGGCGCTGACTGTGGCCGCGCTATCCATTGCTGCGCAGGACGAGGACGGCATCATGGTGGTGATGCCCGCGGATCACGCGGTCACCGATCTCGAAGGCTTTCACGCCGCAGTCGCCGCGGGCGTGCAGCATGCGGCGGCGGGTCAGATCGTCACAATGGGCATCGTGCCGACGCGCGCGGAAACGGGCTACGGCTACATCCGCATTGGCGCGGCTATCGGTACGCCTGGTAATCCTGATGAAACGCAAGCGGCTGACGCTGTGGATGCGAGTGCTTCAGTCACCGCGCACAAGCTCGATCGCTTCGTCGAAAAGCCGCATCTCGAACTCGCGCAACGCTATGTCGAATCGCGCGAATACTGGTGGAACAGCGGCATTTTCATCATGCGTGCATCGACGTGGTTGAAGGCGATCCGCCACTTTCAGCCGGCCATTCACGACGCCTGCGAAGCGGCCTACGCGGGCGGCAAGGCGGACGGCGACTTCTTCCGCCTGCAACGCGATGCGTTCAGCGCGTCGCCGTCCAATTCGATCGACTACGCGGTGATGGAGCAACTCGGCCAGGACCAAAGCGCGGCCTCGGGCGTGGTCGTGCCGTTGCAGGCGGGCTGGTCGGACGTGGGCTCGTGGGACGCCATCTGGGACATCTCCGAGAAAGACGCGGAGCAGAACGTGGGCCGCGGGCGCGTGATGTTCGAAGGCGCCTCCTCCACCTTCGCGCATTCCGAAGGACGCCTGATTGCCTGCGTGGGCACGCAGGATCTCGTCGTCGTCGAAACGGCCGACGCGATTCTCGTCGCCGACAAATCGCGCGTGCAGGACGTAAAGAAAATCGTGGGCCGCATTCGCAGCGAAGGCGGCATCGAAGCGGCCAATCATCGCAAGGTGCATCGCCCGTGGGGCAATTACGATTCCGTCGATACCGGCGAGCGTTTCCAGGTGAAGCGCATTGTCGTGAAGCCGGGCGCTCGCCTCTCGCTGCAAATGCATCATCACCGCGCCGAACATTGGATCGTCGTGCGCGGCACCGCGCTCGTCACGCGAGGTGAAGAGCGCTTTATCGTCTCCGAAAACGAATCGGCTTATATCCCGCTCGGCGTCACGCACCGTCTCGAGAACCCGGGCAAGATGCCGCTCGAAATGATCGAGGTGCAATCCGGCTCGTATCTCGGCGAAGACGATATCGTGCGCTTCGACGACACGTACGGACGCCAGTAAAGCCCTGGGTCACACATCAGGCACGCGAGGTCGGTTGCGGGAACAGCGTTGAATCACAGCGAATGAAGCGGGATCCTGCGGCGGTTGCTCCAGACTGCCGCGGGGTGCTGCGTGCTCATCCCGCGTGGGAGATGAGTTCTGTGTACGACGGATAACGTTCTGCTCGATCTGCTGCGGCTGGATTGGCGGGCGTTGCGGTTGCTGCGCCTGGTGCTGCGACTGCGCCTGATGCTGCATTGGCTGATGCGTTTGCGCTAGTCATCCCGCCATTCACCGCGCTGCCGACGGCAGCAGCGGCGGGTTCGCTCGTGTAGCGCCGCAGCGGTCCGCGAAACGCATTCAACGGACCATGCAACGGCGCTCCATGATGCGCGGCGACGGACTCGGGCACATGACGCATGCCCGCCGCCATCGGACGAGCCGGCGGCGCGGTATACGGCGAGTGAGCGGCAGACACGTCCGACGTGTACACGGGCTTGTGCATCTGCGTGTGCATCGGCGCGCCGTACGCTTGCGGTGCCCGTACCTGCGGCGCCGCATAGGCCGCGGCCTGCATCGCGCATTCACGATCGATCCACTGCGCGGCCCACTCGAACGCATAATGCTCGGCCGCCTCGGCGTCCGTAAAGCGCGGGCCGACGAGGCCCGAACGCTCGACGCGCTTGCCGTCCTTCATGATCTCCGCCCATGCGCGATACATCGCGTTCGGCACCCGCTCGGCGGCGACGTAGATCAGATAGCCGTGCCGCTCGGCGACTTGCCGCCCGCGCGGCGCGAGAGCCGTCGACAGCGGGCTGCGTTGCAGCGCCGCTCCCGAGATTCCGCGCGCCGATGCGATGGCCGCGTCCAGACCCTGCATGGCTGCACCGACCGCGCCGGCTTCGTTCATCGCGCGCAAGTCGGCACGCAGCGCCGGGCGCGGCGCATAAGCGACCGATGGAGTCGGCAAAGCCGGCGCACGCGCGATGGCATGTGCGGCTTGTGCAGCGTAGGCATCTTGCCGATCCTGCGCGACGACGGGCGCGGCGTGGTCGAAACCCGCCAGTTGACGCGTGATATCCGCGATCGGATCGGCCGAACGCCAGGGCCGCGCGTGCGACGCCTGAGCCTCGTGCAGCGCGTTGGCCGCGTGGCCGTTCGTGCCGGGCGCCTGCCACGACTCGGGGCTTTTCCACGACACGCCGCGCGGACTCTCGTCACGCATGCTGGTTGTATCCGCGACAGGCGCTGCGGGTTTGGCGGCGACGGGCGGCGCCGGTTGAGGCACGTAGGCGAACGTGCGCCCCTTTCTGGACAGAAGCCGAACCATCTCGAGCAGCGTGCCGTTCAGTTGCCATTCCTCGAAACGGCGCCGGCAAGTGGGCCCCGACGGATAACGGCCTGGCAGCTTCGACCAGGGCTCTCCGGTAGTGAGGATCCACAAAACCGCATTGGCCACGACACGTGGGTCGGCGCGAGGCCGCCCACGTCGGTTCAGACGGACGGCCGGCTCATCGGAGACAAGCGCAGATAGCAGCGCCCATTCGTCATTGCTTAGCTCATCGAAAAACATGGATTTTCTCCACGCAGCCTGGCCGGGCCGCGGCTTTGGGTGGACCACAGATTCAGCCTTCACGATCCGTGTGTCACCCTCGGTTGCACAAATATGTCTTGTACGTTCTGTTGGCTGGTCAACCCCGCCCTGTGTTAGTGCGGTTTATCCCTATTGCGAAGCACAAAACGTGGTCTCACTCGTGCATGGGAGAATTGTGCACGAAGCATACCATCACCAGGGTTTGCGTGAATATCGGCGAGACAAGTGTTACGGATAGAAACAAACTTATGCTTTTCACTCGCTTAATTCACGTCATGCCGTAACGGAAATGCTTCATGCGATAGCGACGGAATTGCTATTGTCCACTCGACAGCCGGCGAAAAAGCACAGCCAATGCGCGCTAAAGGCCTGCTAAAAAATGCGGCAGACACGCCGAATAAGCCGCCCGAATTCGACCGCATCACGGCGCAATAATTCAGGCATTCTTTGTCTGTCTGCCGGTGTGGCAGGTTCGTTGCACGCGCATCGAGTCAACGGTGCCAACGCTTGATGACATCGATGTGGCAACGCAGGCGAGCCGCTCGCTTGGGGCGTCGCCCGCGTGGTGTGTGGAACGGCTAGCGCACGGGATTCGCCGCGCCCTCGCCCGCCACGGTTTTCCATTCGCGTACGCGCCAGCGTGTAACAAGCCCCGCTCGCACGTACGGATCTGCCTGGGCGAAGGCTTCGGCGACGCGAGGCGTGTCGCTGTTAAAAAGCAGCATGGCCGTGTCGACCGGTTCGGTCAGCGCACCGCCCAGCATCAGTTCGCCGCGCCCCGCCGCTTCCCATGCGAGTTTCAGATGCGCATCGCGGTACTCACCACGCCGTTCCAGATAGTCGGGCACGAGGTCATAGATCAATAGATAGTGCATGACGAATTCCTCCTTAAAAAACACTACTGCGCCGGTGGTGAACGGACACGGCAACCTGTCAATAGCCGTTAAGGATTTCCCTGCGAATTTCCTTACCAATTGCCATTCATGTGCTAGCGCAGCAAATGGACAATGCAGCAAAACAATGCAGCGCGAATTTTTCAACCGCTCGCAGTGGGCGATACGGTAGCGAATTGCAGTCCGATTGCATCATCGTTTAATCTGCAATGCATAACATAATCGCGTGTCCGGATTCGCTGCAATTCAACGCCAATCGGCCTGAAATACGCACTCACTCCGCCTGGTCAGGGAAAACCAGCGGGCGCGGCTGTCAACGCAAACGCGGTTTTGACCGTTGATGCAGACAGCATTTGCCATAATGGACTTGCCGAGGGCCGGATGCCGGATCCCGTCGACGCCCACGTGCATGAAGACCAAAAACGTTTCCACACCGATGGAGTGTCACATGAAAATCCAATCCGCAATCGCTTCCCTGGTACTCGGCGCCGTCCTGGTTTCGCCGGCATTCGCGCAGAACAGCCAGCAGACGAAGATGGCCGACTGTAACAAGCAGGCCGGCGACAAAAAAGGCGACGAGCGCAAGGCGTTCATGAAGACGTGCCTGTCGGCGAAACCGGCCGCCGCGCCGATGAGCCAGCAGGACAAGATGAAGGTATGCAACACGCAAGCCACCGGCAAGAAAGGCGACGATCGCAAGGCGTTCATGAAGAGCTGCCTGTCGTCGGCGCCGGCTAACTGAACTTGGCTTAAACCCAACCAGATTCGACCAGGCGGGTTTCCAGCACGCTCGACCATGCGCCGCGCGCTTCGCGCGGCGCATGCGGTTCGCATCGGACTCTCGCATCGGACTCCAGCATCCCACTCTCGCATCCGATCTTTCGCACCACACCCCCTACGCTTTTCCGCTCCGCGCTTCGCCCGCCCTTCACAGTCCTCTCGCCCGAACGCGCCGTTTTTCTTCTATGATGGCTGCGGAGACGGCCCACCCCCACACAACATTCATACGGGCCGCCATCTTGTCGTTGATGCCGCAAAGCATCGATTGGAGGCAAGGATGGTATCGAAGCATAAAAACCGCTGGTTGAGGCGGTGGCTGGTCGTCATCGTGTTCTGGGCGGTGCCCGTGGCGATCGTTGCTGTCAGCGAGATTCGCGAGGAGATGGCGTACAACGCCGTCGACCTGGACCGCGCGCTGACCACCTGGAATTTCACCGACGCGCAACGTGCGGCCGGCGCCCCCGCGCGCTGCCACGGCAAGCCGGACGAGGCGCAAGCCGCCGGTTGTCCCGCCGACGTGCTCGCGGCCAACGCGCCGCGTCAGCAGGACGCCCGCAATGAATACAGCGTGCGCCGCTCCACCCTGATGGCTTATCTCTGGCATGCGTTCGTCGGCTACTGGATCGTGCCGGCGCTCACGCTGTTTGTTATCGGCGTGTTGATCGGCGCGGTGCGCCGCGCGCTCAGGCGGCCACCGGCGGTCAAGAGTCCGCGCCAATCACGGCGGATAGCGCGCGCATCTGACTTCAGATTTGCGGCGTCGAGACAACAGTTTCGCGCCGATCGCGACAGAAAATGCGAAGCGCTGGAGTCGGTAAAAATGGGCGAATGCGGCGATTTTGGCTCGCGTGCCCGGCGGCTCGACCGAGCGCGATCCGCGGCACGGCGGCCCGTTTTCTGCGCGTTGATGCGGTCGGCGAGCGTCGCCCGGCAGCCGGTCAAATTTACAGAAGACTCTTTTCGATTTGCCTCAAAGCCCCGCCGCATAAGGCTTTGAGGCTTGCGACCGAGGGCGCGTTTTGGCGTGCCGTGTGATATAACTCAGAGGCGACCGCGCGATTTGTTCGCGGTCGCGCCCCGGAACCATACGGAGAAAAACGATGCAAAGACGACACTTCATGTTGAAGACTACCGCTGCGCTCGCTTTCGGAGGCCTTGCTCTCGCCGGTTGCACAACCAACACCGGCGGCCACGACACCGCCGCCACCGATTCGTCCAAACGCCGCTCGATCGACGCCGACGTCGACGGCACCATGTCGCGGCTGTACACGACCGTGAAGGGTTCGCGCGAACTCGTCGCCAAGGCGCGCGGCGTGCTGGTGTTCCCGTCGGTGCTGCAGGCGGGCTTCATCGTCGGCGGGCAATACGGCGAAGGCGCGCTGCGCGTCGCCGGCACCTCAGTCGGCTACTACAGCACGGTTTCCGGCTCGTTCGGGCTCCAGGCGGGCGCGCAATCGAAGGCCATCATCTTCCTGTTCATGACGCAGGATGCGCTCGACAAATTCCGCAATGCGGACGGCTGGTCGGTCGGCGGCGACGCCTCCGTTGCGCTCGTGAAAATGGGTGCGAACGGCGCGATCGATTCGAACACGGCAACCGCGCCGGTCGAGGTCTTCGTGCTGACCAACGCCGGGTTGATGGGCGACCTGTCGTTGCAAGGCACCAAGGTTTCGCGCCTGAAGATTTGACGCCGAAGGGTTGGCCCCGGCGGTTTGTGTCCGCGGGCCGACTCTGTGAGCGTGACAATGGCTCGACGAGCCGCCGCTGCGTTGGTTGCGGCGGTATAGCGTCTTTGCGGCGGGACACGCAATGTGTCCCGCTGGGCCTAGGGTTGTGGAACGCAACCGTAGTAATGCAGCCATCGCGACAGTTGAGTTGCCGCGAGCGCGCCTAGTGCGCTATGCCGGCATCGGCTCACCGCACACGCGGCACAGCCTCTCGCAGTAAAAAGCCGGCGCTCGCCACGAGCGCCGGCTTCGTTTCTCTCTCCTGTTTTCGCTCAATCCCGCTTTGTCTGATCGCGCGAGCAAACCAGACAGCAGCATCGCGCGCCCACTGGCCGCGATCAACGCCCCGAGCTATCCACCACCTTGAAGCGCGAACGCTTCTGCGCGCGAATCACCGACTGATACGCATCCACGTATTGCTGCGCCATCCGGTGCGACGTGAAGCGCTCTTCGAAGCGCTGCCGCACGCCCGCACGCGACATCTTGTGCAGACGGTTGACCGCCGCGACCGCGCCGATCTCGTCTTCGACGATAAAGCCCGTCAGCCCGTCTTCGAGCACTTCCGGCACCGAGCCGCGGTTGAACGCGACGACCGGTGTGCCGCACGCCATCGCCTCGATCATCACGAGGCCGAACGGCTCCGGCCAGTCGATCGGAAACAGCAGCGCATGCGCGCCCGACAGGAACTCCGCCTTCTGATTGTCCGCGATTTCGCCGATGAACTCGACGTACGGCAGGTCCAGCAGCGGCCGGATATCGCGCTCGAAATATTCCCGATCGGCGGCGTCGACCTTGGCGGCGATGCGAATCGGCATGCCGCAGCGACCGGCAATGCGGATGGCCGTATCGACGCGTTTTTCCGGCGAAATACGGCCGAGAAACGCCAGGTACTTTTGCTCGACCGGCTGCGGCGTGTAGAGATGCTCGGGCAAGCCGTGATAGACGGTGGTGAGCCAACGCGCCTGCGGCAGCGGATGGCGCTGCGCATTCGAAATCGAAATTACCGGCGCCGAGCTGAACGTGTCGAACACCGGCTGCTGTTCGGGTAGGTCGAGACGGCCGTGCATCGTCGTGACGAACGGCGTGTCCTGGCGCTGAAACACCGAGAACGAGTAATAGTCGAGGTGAAAATGCAGGACGTCGAACTGCTCGGCCTGGCGGCGCACCAGTTCCATCAGCAACATATGCGGCGCGACGCGATCGCGAATGCCTGGGTCGAGGCGCAGCGCGCGCGGCCACACCGGCTCCAGTTTCGCACTCGTAACGGAATCGCCGCTTGCGAACAGCGTCACATCGTGGCCGAGCTCGACGAGCGCCTCGGTGATGTACGACACGACGCGCTCCGTGCCGCCGTATAGCTTCGGCGGCACCGATTCGGTCAAGGGGGCGATCTGCGCAATCTTCATAGTTGTCTCCGTGAACTGACAGCTCGTGGCCCGGCTTGTTCCGAGGCCGCGTTTTGCGGCGCCGTCAGTGGCGCCCTTTTGAGCGCCGGTCTTCGATCAGTGCACCGCGGCAGCACGCGCGCACCATAGGCATCGGAGCATTATTCCCTGGCAGGGACTAAAAAGCGCCCGTTATTGCATTTCCTGGGCGCTGTTACATTCAGCTTACAAGCGGCCTGGCACCGAAATAAACGCCGCATCGCACCGCGCGATTCAGCGCGACGGCCACTTCCAGGCCGGCATGTCGCGTTCGTCGGCGTCCGCGAGACGCGTGGCGCCGAAATGCTTTTCCAGCACCAGCGATTCGCTGGCGTCCTCGCGTTCGAGCGCCGCGATCAGCCGCGCCGCATGCGATACGACGAGCACCTGCGAGTGCGCGGCGGCCCGCGCGATCAGCCGCGCGAGCGCCGGCAGCAGATCGGGGTGCAAACTGGTTTCAGGCTCGTTCAGCACCAGCAGCGCGGGCGGGCGCGGAGTCAACAGCGCGGCGACCAGCAGCAGATAGCGCAAGGTGCCGTCCGACAATTCCGCGCCCTTCAGCGGACGCAGCAGGCCGTGCTGCTGCATCAGCACTTCGAAGCGGCCGTCCTGCGAGGCAATCTCGAGCCGCGAGCCGGGAAACGCGTCGTCGATGGCAGCGTCGAGCGCGCTCGAATCGCCGATTTCGCGGATGGTCTGCAACGCGGCGGCGAGGTCCGCGCCGTCGTCGGAGAGCACCGGCGTATGCGTGCCGACTTGCGGCATGCGGGCGGGGGCGTCGACGTCGGTCCGGAAGTGATCGTAGAAGCGCCACGAGCGGATCTGTTCGCGCACCGCGATCATCTCAGGCGCGGAGCGCGGGTCGGCGAACTCCGTCATCATGCTGTCGAAACTCGCGACCGGCTGCGGCACCGTTTGCCACTCGCCGCTTTCATCGCGCGTGCGTAACGCCGGACCCTGCCTGTCGACGAGCAATGCGGACGGCCGCAGCACCGGCCCGCTCCAGATGCATTCGCGCTTGACGACGGGATCGAGCATAAAACGGGTGCTCTTATTGAGCAGCGGCAGCCCGAGATCGATCGCATAACTAAACTGCTCGCCCGCGAAACCGAGCCTGAGACTCACCGGCGTCTTGCGTGCCGTGGGTTCAACCTCGAATTCGCCGCTCAGCACGCCGCGCGAAAAGCGTTCGGGACCGGCCCATAAGGTGGACGGCAGGCCGCCTTCCCGCGCAAGCGACGTAATCACGCCGCCGCGCGCCGTTTCCGCAAGCAGACGCAGCGAACGGTAGACGCTCGATTTGCCGCTGCCGTTCGCGCCGGTAATGACGTTCAGCCGGCCGAGCGGCACGATCAGTTCGCGCAAAGACCGATAGCCCGCGATGGCGAGCGCACTCAGCACGCGGCCATCCGAAGATACGAAGCTTGTGGACGCACGCGCGCCTTGCTAGCCGACAACCTCCGCTGCCCGAGGTTGAAGGTTGCGTATTGCCGCAAGCTCATTACCTGTGCCCTCCGCCCGCGGCCGGTCTTTGTATCGGCACGCTGCGCAGGTCGCGCAGGAAGCTGTCGCGCCACACGCCCAGATCGTTCTTGCGCAGCGCCGCCATGTTGATCTCGTGACGCCGCTGCCGTGCGTCGAGCGGCATTTGCAGCGCCCGCTGCAACGCCTCGCACATGCCGATCGCGTCATGCGGATTGACGAGCAGCGCGCCTGTCAACTCAGCCGCCGCGCCCGCGAAAATCGACAGCACGAGCACGCCCGGATCGTCCGGATTCTGCGCGGCGACATATTCCTTCGCGACCAGGTTCATGCCGTCATGCAACGGCGTGACGAAACCGATCTGCGACTCGCGAAACAGCGACATCAGTTTCCAGCGGTCGTATTGCTGATTCAGATAACGGATCGGCGTGTAGTCGAGGCCCGAATAGCGGCCGTTGATACGCCCCGCTTCGTACTCCAGGTCCTGGCGGATCTTCTGATAGGTCGCGACATCCGACCGCGTGGGCGGCGCGATCTGCACGAGCGTGACATTGCCGCGCCATTCGGGCGAGCGTTCCAGCAGATGCTCGAACGCGCGAAAACGTTCGACGAGCCCCTTCGAATAATCGAGCCGGTCCACGCTCATGATCAGCTTGCGGCCTTCCAGGCTCTGCTTCAGGTCGAGCACGTGCTGACGGCTTTCGTAGCGCTTGGCCTGTTCGGCGATCTCGTCGGGAAACACGCCGATGCGGTAAACGCCCGTGCGCAGCTTCCGGCCGAACGCCTCCACCATGCCGTTCGACACCGTGCCACGCGCGTGGCGCGTCACGTAGTCGTGAAAAGCCTCTTCGTCGGTCGCGGTCTGGAAACCAAGCAGGTCGTAGCACGACAGCGACTTCACCAGTTCCTCGTGCGGCGGAATATTCAGCAGGATTTGCGGCGACGGAAACGGAATGTGCAGGAAAAAACCGATGCGATTCGTGATGCCCTCGCTGCGCAGCGCCTCGGCGAACGGGATCAGATGGTAGTCGTGAATCCAGATGACGTCGTCGGGTTCGAGCAGCTTGATGAGCTTGTGCGCGAGCCACGCGTTGACGCGCCGATAACCGGCATATTCCTCCCGCTCGTAGCGCGCGAGGTCGTTGCGATAGTGGAACACCGGCCAGAGCGTCGCGTTCGAAAAACCGCGGTAGTACTGGTCGTAATCCTTGCGCGTGAGGCCCACGGTCGCGAAGGTCACCGCGCCGTCCTGTTCGAGCGTGGGTCCCGCGTTGGCGACGGTCTCGCTGACCACGTCGCCGCTCCAGCCGAACCACACGCCTCCCGCGTCTTTCAGCGCGCCGAACACGCCGACGGCGAGGCCGCCCGCCGATCCTTTGGTTTCCGTCGGCGTAGCGACGCGATTCGACACGACGATCAGTCGGCCCATGTTGCAAGTCCTCCTTGTTTCGCGCGGCATCTGCCAGGGTGCAGCCCGCGCCCGCCACGCAGCGGACGCGTCGACATCGTTTTGCATGGTGCACGCCATGCCGCGCCAGGTTTATTCAATGAGTGGACGGTTCGACCCTTTGGCGAACGATCGGTTGCATCGTTTAGCCGGTTGGCCAGGGCAGATAGCGCACGGCGCGCACATTTCAGCGAATTCGGTTGCGCGCTTCCGATCGTCGCAGCACTGCCTGCCAACGTTCCGCGCAGCGTCGCGCGGATTCTGACTTCGCGCTAGGCCGTTTCCTTCACTTTGTGCGGCGACCCAGCCGCCGACGACGGCCCAGGCCCAGGCCGGCTTGCCACCGGGTCCGCCTCAGTATGCGCCGCCGTGCTGCCGGCCGGCGTGCGCGTGCCGCGCGGCACCCAGTCGAGCGGTTCGCCCTTGCCGTTTTCGAGTTCCGCCGACACCTCCGCGCGCGCCCGCGGCAAATACTGCGGATAGTGCTTCTGGATGAAGTCGAGCAGCCCCTCGCGCACGCGGCAGCGCAGGTCCCAGTTCAGACCCGAATCGAGCGAACTGACGAGCGCGCGCAACTGCATCGAGCGCTCGGTGCCTTCGGTGACTTGCAGCACCTGCACGCGACGGTCCCACTCGGGCGCCGCTTCGACGATGCGCGCGAGTTCCTCGCGCAACGGCGCGAGCGGCATCCGGTAATCGACGTACAGAAACACCGTGCCGATGATCTGCGAACTGCTGCGCGTCCAGTTCGAAAACGGATTCTCGATGAACCATTGCAGCGGCACGATCAGCCGCCGCTGGTCCCACAGACGCACCGACACATACGTCCCGGTAATCTCCTCGATGCGCCCCCACTCGCCCTGAATGACGACGACGTCGTCGAGGCGGATTGGCTGCGACAGCGCGATCTGCAAGCCCGCGATCAGATTGCCGAGCACCGGCCGCGCGGCAATACCGGCGACCAGACCGGCGACGCCCGCCGACGCCAGCAGGCTCGCGCCGATCTGCCGCACGTTCGGAAACGTCATCAACGCGCCGCCGACGCCGACGATCACGATCACCAGCATCACCGAGCGCGCCAGCACCCTCGCCTGCGTATGGATGCGGCGCGCGTGGAGATTGTCGGCGGTATCGAGCGGATGGGCCTGAATGATCGCCTCGCCGATGGCCGCCGCCGAGCGCACCGACAGCCACGTCAATGCGCCGATCAGCGCAATGGCCGCGGCGTCGCGCAACGGGCCGATAAAAGTGAGCGTGTCCGGCGCCTCCCACCAGACGGCTTCGAGCGAGAGAATCAGCAGAACGAACAGCGACGGCTTGTCGATATAGCGCAGCACGACACTCGTGAGCGGATAAGGCCGCGCGATCCGCGTGACGATGCGCGCGCCCACGCGGTGCGCGCCGATCGCGATCAGCACGGCGATGACCGAGACCAGCAACGCGCCGGGCCAGGTATGCAGCGGCGCTTCGGCGATGTGGTCCAACTGGTCGAGTCGATCGAAAAAAGCCATATAGGACAGTTTCCTCCTCGCTTGGATGGGGACAGGCCGGCCGCGTGTGACGCGGCGACGGCGTAGAGATGAGGCGCCCGGCCGGCACGCCCGCGAAAGCGCGGATCAAACGATGCGCCCCGCTATCAAAGCCGGCTGCGACCGCGCAAAGCGGCGCCCCGGCTCATGTTGAACGCGTGCACGGCATACGGCACACGCGGTGAGCAAACTCAGTGACAAAAAACCCGTGACAAAAACCCATGACAAAACAACAAAGCTGGCGACCCGCACGCCTCGCGACACGAGGCCGCAAACCGCGCCGGCTCGAATCAACTCAACTCAAATCAGCTTCCGCTTTTGCAAGGAAACGCCTTGCCGAGCCCCAGCGAAATCGCCGTGCTCGCGTTATAGCCCGCCACAATCGGATTTTCCGCGATGTATTTGCGCACCGCATCCGTCAACTGCGCCGAACGCGCGTCTTGCGGCAGGCAGAAGTACTGGCCGACGCGCGGCCCGGTCGTGCCGCCGATTGCGTCGATCGTGTTGAAAATGCCGTCGGCGGCGCCTTCAATGTACGCGGCGCATGCACTGCGCGACGCCACGTCGGTCTTCGTGCACAGCTTGTTGAGGTCGCCTCCCGTAAACGCGGCCGCCGACAACGGTACGGCAAACGCGCTGGCGAAAATCAAAGCCCGCAGCATGGTGTTCCTTTCCAGGTCGTTTATCAGGCGGTCTGTTGCCGCATCCCGAGGGCGCGCACACGAGAGGCGCGCCAAAGTCGTCATTCTGCACTGTTTTACGGGGCCGCAGCAGGCAGCCGCCGCTATCTTCAGGCATATAAGCGGCAAAACGCGCACAAGCCGCTTCGCCGCGCGCCTTACTTCTGCTGCATCTGTTGCAGGCGGGCGGTGAGGCCCTCGACCACGTCCGGCTCCTTGTAGGTCTTCGCGAAATCGAGCGCGGTCAGGCCGATCTGGTTCTTCACGGTCAGGTCCGCGCCGTTGTCGAGCAGCAGCTTCACCGTCGACACATGGCCGCCGCGCGCGGCCATCATCAGCGGCGTGGTGCCGTTCGGGGAGCCGGCGTCGACGTAAGCCGAATGGTCGAGCAGCAGTTTCACGATGTCGTCGTGGCCGTTCGCGGCGGCGTAGTGCAGCGGCGCCCAGCCCTTCTTGTTGACTTCGGCGTCTTTCGCGATCAGTTGCTTGACGAATTCCAGGTCGCCGTTGAGCGCGGCCATCATCATCGCGTTCTCGCCCGCCTTGTCCTCGATTTCAACGTTGGTCTTCGGATTCGCGAGCAGCGCGGCGCCGACCTTGTCCGACTTCTCGCGCGCGGCGAGGACCAGCAGCGGCATGCCCTGGTTGTCGACGCTGTTCGGGTCCATGCCCTTCGCGAGCAATTTCTTGACGCCGTCGACGTCGTCGAATTTCACCGATTTGATCAGCGAGTCGATCGGCGCGGCTACAGCCGGCGCGGCGATCAGCGAGCTCAGCGCGGCACAGGCGAATGTGGCGGCCAAGGCGGCGCGCGACAAACCGCGGCGGACGGACGAGACTGCCGTGGCCGTCGTGTCAGCGGTATGCGGTGTGTGGGTTAATGTGAAATATGTCATATTTTACTTTAGGGCTAAGCCCTATCCTATTGATTTATTTACATTCTCTACGCGCCAGCCGGCGCGGGAATCTTGAAAAGGCGGAAGAAGTTTTGCGTCGTCGCGGCGGCGAGCGCCTCGTCCGTCATCTCGCGCTGCTGCGCGATGAAACGTCCGACATAACTCACGTACGCAGGTTCATTGGGCTTGCCGCGATACGGCACGGGCGCCAGATACGGCGAATCGGTCTCGATCAGCAGCCGCTCCAGAGGCACGCGACGCGCGACGTCCTGCACGTCCGTCGCGCTCTTGAACGTGACGATGCCCGACAGCGAGATGTAAAAGTTTTGCGCAAGCGCCTGCTCGGCGACGCTCCACGGCTCCGTGAAGCAGTGCATGACGCCGCCCGGCTCGCTCGCGCGCTCCTCGGCCATGATGCGCAGCGTGTCTTCCGACGAAGAACGCGTATGGATGATGAGCGGCTTGCCGGTCGCATGCGCGGCGCGGATGTGCGTGCGAAAGCGCTCGCGCTGCCATTCCATATCGGCGATCGAGCGGCCTTCCAGGCGGTAATAGTCGAGCCCCGTTTCGCCGATCGCGACCACTTTCGGATGTTCGGCCAGCTCGACCAGTTCGGCGACGCTCGGCTCGCGCATGTCCTCGTGATCGGGATGCACGCCCACCGACGCATAAACGTTGTCGTGCCGGCTGGCGATTTCAAGAACCGACGGCAGCGTTTCCAGATCGACCGACACGCACAGCGCATGCGTGACCGCGTGGCTGCGCATGTTCTCGAGCACCTGCGGCAGACGGTCGGCGAGTCCTTCGAAATTGATGTGACAGTGTGAATCGACAAACATGACGATGTCCTGCAAAGGAATGCCTGAGGCGGATCAGCTTGCCGCGCCCTGCGCGTCGAGCCGCTTGCCGAGAATCACCAGATCGCGCTCGACGCCGTCCAGCACGGCCACGCGCGGCAGCGACCCCCACGTGTCGAAGCCGAAACCCCGAAAGAGGCGCAGGCTCGCGTCATTGTGGCCGAAGATGAAACCGAGCACGGTGTCGATGCCGAGCGCCGGCGCCGCCGCGAGCGAGGCCGCCAGCAACTGCTTGCCGAGGCCCTTGCCGCGCGCGCGCTCGTCCAGATAGATGCTGACTTCCGCGGTGCGCTGATAGGCCGGACGGCCGTAAAAGTCCGAAAAGCTGAGCCAGCCGAGCAGGCGGCCGGGCGCTTCGGCGTCGTCGACGACCCACAGCGGACGTTTCTGCGGCCCGTGCGCATGAAACCATGCCAACCGGCTCTCGACGCTGACCGGCTCCAGATCGGCCGTCACCTGGCGCGACGCGACCGTCGAGTTGTAAATGGCGACGATCGCGGGCAGATCGTCGAGCGTGGCATCGCGGTAAGACAGGCTCATGGTGCTTTCGGATTGGAATGAGAGGCTGGGTAAAAAAATCAGAAACGGTTCTTCAGACGACGCTTGCGGCATGGACGGCATGGCGCTTCGTGAGCGTCATGCAAAAAGCTCGCGGTAGCCCAGAAACAGCTCCTCGAACACAAGCCGCGCGTTCAACGGATGATTTTCGACCGCGCGCTGCCGCGTCACGGTCCGCATGAAGCGCGCGAACGCGCTCGCGTCAGCCTGCGACGCGCAACGCGTCAACGCCGCCGACGCCTGCGGAAAGTAGCGCGGCGCGCCGGCCGCGCGCTGGGCGAGCAGATCGTACATCCAGCGCTGCAGCCAGCCGAGCACGAGCGGCACCGGCAGCTTCTGCAGCGCCTCGCCGCACGCAAAGGCGTCGCACTCGGGGCCCGCAGCCAGTTGCTTGAGCGTCCAGTCGCGCAGCGTGCGGTTTTCGTCGCTGGCGAGGGCGAGCGCGGTGAGCGGTGCGCCGCCCGCCTCGGCGAGCAGCGCCGGCGCTTCGGCCACGCCTTGCGCCGCGAGCCATTGGGTGGCGGCTTCGGGTGACGGCATGCTCATCGGCCATTGGCGGCAACGGCTGATGATGGTGGGCAGCAACCGGTCGATGCGTGCCGACACCATCAGGAACACGACGCCCGCTGGCGGCTCCTCGAGCGTCTTCAGCAGCGCATTGGCCGCGGCGATGTTCAGCCCTTCGGCGGGATACAGCACGACCACGCGCGCGCCGCCGCGATGCGAGCCCACGCCGACGAAGTCGAGCAAGCCGCGAATCTGCTCGATCTTGATCTCCTTGCTGGGTGCACGCGTTTTCTTGCCCTCGTCGGCGTCGGCCTTGTCGGCTTTATCCGCTTTGTCGTCGGCGCCGTAGCCGAGGCCGGCCTCGGCGGCCAGCGCCTCGGGCACCACGATCCGGTAATCGGGATGGTTGCCTTGCACGAACCAGTTGCACGCGACGCACGCGCCGCACGGCTCGCCGTTCTCGCGCTGGTCTTCGCACAACAGGCCCTGCGCGAGGTGCTGCGCGAAGCGCAGCTTGCCGATGCCCGCCTGGCCATGCAGCAACAACGCATGCGGCCAGTGGCCGCGCAACTGCTGCAGGCGGTTCCAGTCATCGGCTTGCCACGGATAAATCATCGTTTGTCTTTTCGAATCAATCGGTTGGGGACGTTATTTGATGCTTTGCCGGAGCTTTGGCGTGCGCTCGCCTGGATTTGACATTACCTTGGCAGAATCAAAGACTTGCAATCAACTCTTCAAGCTGCTTCTGGATACGGACAATGCTCTGCGAAGAGTCAATGATAGCGAAACGATACGGTGCTTCTTCCGCCCGGCGCAGATATTCGGTCCGCGTGCGCTCGAAAAAAGCCGCCGATTCGCTCTCGAAGCGATCCGGGTCGCGCGCCGCGCTGCGCCGTTCGTTGGCAATTTCCGGCGCGAGGTCGAACAGAACGGTCAAATCCGGCTGGAAGCCGCCCTGCACCCAACGCTCGAGCGTTTCCAGCTTGTCGCGCGGCAGCCCGCGCCCGCCGCCCTGGTAGGCAAAGGTCGCGTCGGTGAAGCGGTCGGACAGCACCCAGTCGCCGCGTGCGAGCGCCGGCTCGATCACTTCCGCCAGATGCTGGCGGCGCAGCGCGAACATCAGCAGCGCCTCGGTTTCGAGATCCATCTTTTGATGCAGCACGATTTCGCGGATCTGCTCGCCAAGCGGCGTGCCGCCGGGTTCGCGCGTCATGACGACCGCGCGGCCGGTGGCCGCCACCTTCTGTTCCAGCCGCTCGCGGAACCAGGCGAGATGCGTCGTCTTGCCGGCGCCGTCTATGCCCTCGAACGTGATGAATTTGCCGCGCGCCATTTATTGCCCTCGAATGTATTTGTCCACGGCCTTGTTGTGATCGCCAAGGTTGTCGGAAAAGATGCTGCTGCCGTCGCCGCGCGACACGAAGTACAACGCGCTCGTTTGCGCCGGGTTCATCGCCGCCTGCAGCGACGCGACGCCGGGCAGCGAAATCGGCGTGGGCGGCAGGCCCATGCGCGTGTAGGTATTGTAGGGAGTGTCCGTCTGCAGGTCTTTTTTGCGGATGCGGCCCGCGTAGCTCTCGCCCATTCCGTAGATCACAGTCGGGTCGGTCTGCAGCGGCATGCCCACGCGCAGACGGTTCGCGAACACGGCCGCGACCATCGGACGGTCCGACTTTTTGCCGGTTTCCTTTTCGATGATCGAAGCCATGATCAGCGCCTCGTACGGCGTCTTGTACGGCAGGTTCGGCGCGCGCGCGAGCCATGCTTCATCGAGACGCACGCGCATCAGACGATACGCGCGGCGATACACGTCGAGGTCGCTCGTGTTCTTGTCGAACAGATAGGTGTCCGGGAAAAAGAGCCCTTCGCCGTTGCCGATCGACGCTTCCGGTGCGCCGATCGCGCTCATCAGCTGCGCGTCGTTCATCGCGACGCTGTCGTGCTTGAGCGCCGGATTCGCGTCCAGCTCGGCGCGCATGCGCTTGAACGTCCACCCTTCGATGATGGTCGCGACGTATTCGTTGACGTCGCCGCGCGCGATTTTTTGCAGCACTTCGTAGGGCGTCACGCCGGTCTTGAATTCGTAATTGCCGGACTTCAGCTCGCTTTGCAGGCCGAGCAGCCGCGTCATCACGATGAATAGCTCGGGCTCGACCGGCACGCCGCCGCGATTGAGCTGCAGCGTGACGCTGCGCAGGCTGCTGTGCGGTTTGACGGTGACGTCGAGTTGCGCGGGATTCAGCTCGAGCGGGCTGTTGGCCCAGTGGTATCCGCCAGCGATCGCGGCTGCGGCCAGCACGAGGACAATCGAGCCGGCAACCAAACATTTCTTGAAGAGGGACATGAAAACGTGGCAGGGTTGGACTGCATATAATACTTGTTTGCCTTAGCTAAAGTCAGAATTGACTGTTCCCGGAATCCATGAACACACCGCTCGCTACCGCTTCAGGCACTGTCCCAGCTAACCCCGCAGTGCATCCGTCAGCCGCGGCCGTCACGGCGCTGCCGGTGTGGCCGCGTCCGTCCGCCGATGAGTTCGACGCCGCCCTCCAGCACGGCGCCTACGCGGTGCTCACGCAGTTCGGCGTGATCGACGCGACCGGCGACGACGCCGCGAGCTTCCTGCACGGTCAGTTGACGAACGACACGCAGCACCTCGACGCCGCCAACGCGCGCCTCGCAGGCTACTGCTCGGCGAAGGGACGCCTGCTCGCGTCGTTCCTGACCTGGCGCAGCGGCGACACGCTCCGTCTGCTGGTCTCAAAGGACGTACAGGCGGCGGTGCAAAAGCGCCTCTCCATGTTCGTTCTGCGCGCGAAGGCGAAGCTCGCCGATGCAAGCGGCGAGCTGGCGGTGATCGGCCTCGCGGGCGACGTGCGCAAGGCGCTGTCCGGCGTGTTCGACGCGTTGCCGGACGGCGTGCACGTCAAGGTGGACGGCGCGGCCGGCTCGCTGATTCGCGTGCCGGATGCGTTCGAGCGGCTCCGTTATCTGTGGATCGGGCCGAAGGCGCAGGTCGAAGCGCATCTGCCCTCGCTCGGCGAGAAGCTCACGCAGGTTTCGCCGGCCGTGTGGGACTGGCTCGACATTCGCGCGGGCGAGCCGCGCATCACGCAGCCGGTGGTCGAACAGTTCGTGCCGCAAATGGTCAATTTCGACGTGCTCGGCGCGGTCAATTTCCGCAAGGGCTGCTACCCTGGCCAGGAAGTGGTCGCGCGCAGCCAGTACCGCGGCACGATCAAGCGGCGCACGTCGCTCGCGAACGTGGCGGGCGAGCTCGATACCGTGAAGGCGGGCGTCGAGCTGTTTCACTCCGACGATCCTGGTCAGCCGTGCGGCATGGTGGTGAACGCGGCGTCGGCGCGGGACGGCGGCGTCGATGTGCTCGTCGAGATCAAGCTCGCGGCGCTCGAAAGCGGTTCGGTGCATCTGGGCGCCGCGGACGGCCCGGCGCTGCGCTTTCTCGCGCTGCCGTACGGACTGCCCTCCGAGGTTTGAACGGCGCTCCGCGGTACGCAGATGAGCGGCGCAGTGCGCTCGAAGCACGCGCCGCTTTTTGCCGGCGTCCTCGTCCGACTACTGTTCGCCATTGCGTTTTGAAGCAACATTGAAGCAACAACCGGGAGACGCCCCCGATGTGCCTGATCGTGTTCGACTGGCGACCCGATGCGGTCGACGGCCCGCTCTTCACGCTTGCCGCGAATCGCGACGAATTTTTCCACCGCACGGCCCAGCCGATCGGCTGGTGGGACGACGCGCGGGGCGTGCTGGCCGGCCGCGATCTGGTCGGCGGCGGCACCTGGCTCGGCATGTCGCGCCACGGACGCTTCGCCGCGCTGACCAACTACCGCGCGCCGCACGACATGCGCGCCGACGCGCCGACCCGCGGCACGCTCGTCAGCGACTGGCTGGCTTGCGAGGAGCCCGCATTTGACGCGGGACGGAATGGCGGCGAAAACCACGACGCAAACGACGGCGAACAGGAAACGCCCCTCGCCTATCTGCGCCGCGTCGCGCAAACCGGCGATCTGTACAACGGCTTTAATCTGCTGGTAGGCGACTGGACGCGCCGCGAGCTGGCCTGGTACTGCAATCGCTCGAATCTGGCGCCCGCGCTGCTCGCGCCGGGCACGCACGGCATCTCGAACGCGATTCTCGACACGCCGTGGCCGAAGCTCGTCAGGAAGCGCGCCGAACTGGGCGCGCTGCTCACGCGCAATTCGATGCCGCCGCTCGAACATCTGATCGACCTGATGCGCGATCCGCGCGTCGCCGCGGACGCCGAGTTGCCGTCCACCGGCATTGCGCTCGAGCGGGAACGGGCGCTGTCGGCGGCGTTCATCGAAACGCCCGGATACGGCACGCGCGGCACCACGGCGCTGCGCGTCGTCGCGAACGGCGAGATGGTCAGCGTCGCGGTGGCCGAGCGCAGCGACGACAACGGCTCGCACCGCATCGTCCGGCCAGGCGACTTCGAACGCAGCTTCGCGTTCAACGTCGAGCGGGAAATCGCCTAGTCAGTCCACGCCGAATGCCGCGCGCAATGCCGCGGCGGCATCGGCATGCGCGTGCGCGACCTCGGGCACGAAGCCGCCCATCTTGAAGAACTCGTGGATCATGCCCGGATAGCGCCTGAGCGTCACCGCGTTGCCGTAGCGGCGCAGCTTGTCCGCGTAGGCATCGCCTTCGTCGCTGAGCGGATCGTATTCGGCGGTCGCGATCCAGGCCGGCGCGAGTCCGCTGAAATCGGGCGCACCGCGCGTGCCGTCGAGCGGCGCGAAACGCCAGTCGTCGCGATCGCTCGTATCGCGCACATACTGCTCGAAGAACCATTGGATCGTCGTGCCCGACAGCAGGAATCCGTCGGCGAGGCGCGAGTGCGAATCGGTCTGCTGATAACCGGTCGTGCCGGGATAGATCAGCAATTGCAGCGCGAGCGGGATGCCTGCGTCGCGCGCGAGCACCGCGCACACCGTCGCCAGCGTGCCGCCCGCGCTGTCGCCGCCGACCGCGAGCCGGGCCGCGTCGATGCCGAACTCCGCGCCGTGCGTATGCAGCCACGTGAGCGCGTCGAAAGCGTCGTCGACGGCGGTCGGGAACTTGTGTTCCGGCGCGAGCCGGTAATCGACCGACAGCACCGCGCATTGGCCGTCGCGCGCGAACATCCGCGCGAGCGCATCGTGCGTGTTCACGCTGCCGACCGTGAAGCCGCCGCCGTGATAGTAGACGAGCGCGGGCGCGGGGTTCGCCCAGCTCGGCTCTTCGGCGTGGTAAAGACGTGCGCCGATCGTCGCGCCGTCGCGTGTTGGAATACGCAGGTCTTCGACGGAGAACATCGGCGCGCTGGCGATCTCCAGAATCGGCGCGCTTTTTTCATACGATGCGCGCGCCGCTTGCGGCGTCATCTCATGGAGCTTCGGGCGCTTTGCGCGCGCGATCATGTCGAGCACCTGCTCGATCTTCGGATTCAACGGCATGTGACGTGAGGTGGGTTGAAGAGAACTCGCGGGACGGCTCGGGCGGGCGGCTTCCGTACCGCATTCAAATCTCGCTGGCGCTTCTCACTTCCGGCTTCAGCGACATCGGATCGGTCGGATCGCGCAACTGCTCGATGTCCTCGTGACGCAGCTTGACGGTCGCCATGATGGCCGGGTGCGTGATGATATAGAAGCGCCGTGCGGCGATGGCGTCGAACGTGAGCGCGGCGACCTCGGCCGCGCTCAGCTTGCCCGCTCGCACCGCGCGCTGCAATTGCTTGCCGGCGGCGATCTGCGAGCGCGTCGGGCCGTTTTCGTTGCGCAGACCGGCGGGCCGCATGCGCTCGGCATCCGCGATGCCGGTCGGCGCGAAGGCCGGACACAGCAGCGAACAGCCGACCCGGGCGTTGGCGTCGCGCCCGGCCTGCGCGAGTTGCAGGTCGTGATACAGCGTCTCGGTGAGCGACACGACGGCGTGCTTCGACGCGTTGTAGACGCCCATCGCAGGCGGCGACAACAGCCCCGCCACCGACGCCGTATTGACGATATGCGCCGGCTCGTTCTGCGCGAGCATGAGCGGCGCGAACGCGCGCACGCCGTGGGCGACGCCCATCACGTTCACGCCGAACACCCAGGCCCGGTCGTTCGCCGAACTCTCCCACAGGAAGCCGCCCGAGCCCACGCCCGCATTGTTGAAGAGCAGATGCACCTTGCCGAACGCATCGAGCGCGGCCTGGGCAAGCGCTTCGACCTGCGCCGCGTTCGATACGTCGGTCGGCACGCCGATCGCGTCGGCGCCCGCGGCGCGCAATGCATCGACGGTCTGGGCGAGCGCCTCGGGGTTCACGTCCGCGAGCACGAGCTTCATGCGAAGCGCCGCGGCTCGTTGCGCGAATGCCTGGCCGAAGCCGCTCGCCGCGCCGGTGATGACCGCGACCCTGGCGGGGAATTCGAACATCTGGCGACTCCTTTTTGCGTGGGGCCTAATGCGTGGCTTTTGAATGTGTGATTCGCGATGCGCGACTTCGACTGCCGTGACTTCGGCTGCGTGCCGTTTGATGCCTGATTTTGCCGCATGCCCTCAACCCGCGACTTCCGCGCAACGCAACGCATCGCATCGCATCGACAAAACGGCTCAATGAGCGACTCGCGCGTCCCACTCACGCTTCACTCACCGAGCCGAGCCTCACTCAAATCAGCTTCACCAGCTGCTTGCCGAAGTTCTTGCCCTTCAGCAAACCAATGAAAGCCTCGGGCGCGGCATCGAGCCCTTGCGCGATGGTCTCCCGATATTGCAGCTTCTTCTGCGCGACGAGCGTGCCGAGTTCGTTGAGCGCCTGCGGCCAGACGTCCATATGCTCGGTCACGATGAAGCCTTGCACCAGCAGGCGCTGCGTCAGTATCAGCGACGGGTGCTTGAGCGGCACCGGCTGACCGTCGTAGCCCGCGATGTATCCGCACACCGCGATGCGCCCCGACGGGTTCATGCGCGCGAGCGTCGCGTCGAGCACTTCGCCGCCGACGTTCTCGAAGCAGCCGTCGATGCCGTCCGGCGTCGCCGCCTTCAGGTCCTGATACAGATTGCCGGCCTTGTAGTCGACGCAGGCGTCGAAGCCGAGCGTCTCCACGACGTAGCGGCATTTCTCGACGCCGCCGGCGATGCCCACCGCGCGCGCGCCGGCCCGCTTCGCCAGTTGGCCGACGACGCTGCCCACCGCGCCGCTCGCCGCGCTCACTACGACGGTCTCGCCCGCCTTGGGCGCGATGATCCGGTTCAATCCATACCATGCCGTCACGCCCGGCATGCCGACGGGTCCGAGATAGGCCGACAGCGGCACGTGCGTGTCGTCGACTTTCTGCACGCCCGCGCCGTCCGACGTGCCGTATTCCTGCCAGCCGAATATGGCGACGACCTTGTCGCCGACCGCGAACTTCGGGTTCTTCGACTCGATCACTTCGCCGACCGTGCCGCCGATCATCACTTCATCGAGCGGCTGCGGCGCCGCGTACGACTTGCTGTCGTTCATGCGGCCGCGCATGTACGGATCGAGCGACAGGTAGTGATTGCGCACGCGGATTTCGCCATCGGCAAGCGGCGCGAGCGGCGTCTCCACGAGACGGAAGTTGTCGGGCGTGACAGCGCCTTGCGGACGCGAAGCGAGCAGGAACTGGCGGTTGATTTGTGGCATGTCGATCGTCTCCTTGGGTTGTGGATTGTGGACTACCGATTACGAATCAGCGATGGCAAGTCGCGCTCGCCGATGGCATGTTCGGGCATGTTGCCGCCTCGCACCTTGCCACTCGCTCAACCGTCGCTAGGACCGGGTTTCGCCGACGGGTCGCTGCGCAAGCGCTGGCGCGTCACGTCGCGGCCCACGGCGAGGCGGCGCATGTATTTGAACGTGCCGAGCGCCTTGCCGACGAAGTGGCCTTCGCTATCGCGGATCTCGCCTTCGCAATAGGCCATGGTGGTCGAGCGGTGCAGCACGCGCGCCGTCGCGCGCAACTCGCCGCGGCCTGGCTGCATGAAGTTGACCTTCATCTCGACCGTGACCACGCCGACACCGTCGCCGGCGAGACTGCGCGCGGCCATCGCGAGCGCGACGTCGGCGAGCGTCATCGTGACGCCGCCGTGCGCGACGTCCCAGGTGTTCATATGCTCGGGCAAGAGGGACAGCACCACTTCGCTGGCGCCGTCCGCAGCGGAAACGAGCCGTGCGCCGAGCCGGTCGACGAAGGGACTTTCGGGCAACGACGCGCCGCCCGCAGTGGATGAAGATGAATCGGTCATTGCGGCTTTCGGTTTTCCTTGTCTTGACGTGCGGCGGCGCGTGCGCGTGTGCGCTGATGCAGCGGCGATGCGGGCACCTTCATGCACGCGCGACGCGACGCGCCGGAAGAGAAGAAATGATACCTGCTATGCCGTTTCGCAGTGGGAGAGAGGCGTGGGTTTGTCTGCCGCCGACGCATATGCCGACGCCCGCGCCGCCATCGCTGTCGCAAGCCGTCCGAGCCGGCGCAGCGCGTCATCGGCGAGATCCAGATCTGTGCTTGGACAACTGAGGCGAATGAAGTGATCGAAGCGGCCCGCGTTCGAGAACACGGTGCCCGGCATCACGCGAATGCCCTCTTTCAGCGCGGCGTCGAAGAAATCGGCCGACGACACCTCGCGCGGCAGCTCGATCCAGAAGAAGATGCCGCCCGCGGGCGGCGTGAACCGCGTGCCCTCGGGAAAGGACGCGCCCAGCGCCGCCGCCATCCGCTCGCGCTGCATCCTCAGCCGGTCGCGCAAGCGCCGCAGATGCCGCTCATACGCGTTGGTCTGCAGAAACTCCGCGAGCACGACTTGCGACAACTGCTCGTTGTGACGCGACTGCGCGAATTTCAGCATGCCGATACGCGGATGCCAGCGCCCGCCGTTGATCCAGCCGATGCGCATGCCCGGCGCGAGCGTCTTGTTGAACGACGTGCAATGGATCACGGTGCCGTCGCTGTCCCAGGCCTTCAGCGAACGCAGCGGCTGTG
Organism: Paraburkholderia sp. OAS925; assembly: GCF_040543975.1. Classification (NCBI taxonomy): domain Bacteria; kingdom Pseudomonadati; phylum Pseudomonadota; class Betaproteobacteria; order Burkholderiales; family Burkholderiaceae; genus Paraburkholderia; species Paraburkholderia sp. OAS925. The sequence goes on along the minus strand of NZ_JBEUNO010000001.1, from coordinate 2,416,606 downwards.
TGCTGTCGACCAGTTCGCGATACGGGTCGTCCTCGATCAGCGCGATGCCTGCCCGCGCGCACAACTCGACGAGCCGAGCCTTGTGCGCGTCGGGCATCACGCTGCCAAGCGGATTCTGCAGGTTCGGCACCACGACCACGGCCTTGATGTCGGGATGCGTTTGCAACGCGAAGTCGAGCGCCTCGATGGCGAGCCCCGTACTCGGGCTCGCGGGAATTTCGAGCGCGCGCAGCCCGAGACTCTCCAGCGCCTGCAACAGGCCGAAGAAACACGGCGATTCGACGGCGACGGTGTCGCCCGGTTGCGTCACGGCCCGCAACGCCAGGTTGACTGCCTCGATGCCGCCGTGCGTCATGATGATGTCGTCCGCGCCGACCTGGATGCCCGCGTCGAGCGCACGGCGCGCGATGATCGCGCGCAACGCGGGATCGCCCTGATCGGGCCCGGCTGCGGTCAACAGCGTCGGCCGTCGGCGCAATGCGCGCAGCGCGGCTTTCTGCAACGCGTCGGTCGGATAGAGATCCGGCGACGCGGTCGCGCCGCCCAGATTGAACGCGTCCGGATAGCGCTGATATTGCGAGACGATGGTTGAAATGACCGAGTGAATGCCGACGAACTGCGCGGTGCGAGGCATCGTTGCGAGGTCGGGTTCCGATGCGGCGGGCAACGCGGCGCTTTGCGACGCGCGCACGAAATAGCCGGCGCGCGGCTGTGCTTCGATCAGCGCCTCGCGTTCGAGCACGCGATAACTCTCGGTGGCGGTCGCGAGGCTCACGCCGTGACGCTGCATGAAGGCGCGCATCGACGGCATGCGCTCGCCGGGGCGCAGCACGCCGTTGCGAATCGCGCGGCGATATTGCGCCGCCAGTTGGCGGTAAAGCGGTTCGCTCGCGGTGGCATCGTTCGGCGGCGCGAGGGGCATGCTGGTGTACGCGTGCATGGGCTTTTCTGCTTGCGTTCAGGTTGATCGGCTCATGAGCCGATGGTGCGCACGGTCCGCGTGCGGCAACAGATACACATCGACCTCATTTCGACCGATACAGCGTATCAAAGAGCCGCGTTGTACCGGTGCAGATTGTCGGCGACTGCGGCTGTTTTCCGTGGCAGCGGGTCAATAAGCTGAATGGCATGCAAACGCACCGAAGGAAACGTTATGTCAGCTCACGCCAACATCAATGTGTGCCGTCTCGCCGCGGGCCAGGTCGCGCTGCACGACCTGCGCGCGAGGAGCGCCGTCGTCGCGGTCGAAGGCGATCTGCACCTCGTCGTCCGCGATCATTCGCTGTCGTGGCTCGGCGACGCGGTTCCGTCGACATCGATCATGCTCAGCGAAGGCGAGTGCTTCGTGCCGACCGAACGCAGCATGGTGTCGATCAGCGCGTTGCATGGAAAAGCCGCGGCGTTCGCACTGCCCGCATCGCATGCAGCAGCTAGAAGCAATACGCAGCGCGCGAATGGGATTCGCCAACTCGCCGCGTTTCTCAAAGCGACGCTGCGGCGCGCTGCCTGATGCGTTGCCGCGCGCCGCCTGTCGCCCGCTACAATGCATGACCCCATCCGCTCTTCGAGGTGCCGGTCATGTCCTTTGTCCGCAAGCTGTTCGGCGCTAGTCTGTTGCGCGTCGCCGCGTTATGCGCGGTTCTCACGCTGACGCTCAGCGGCTGCGCGGGGCTGTTCGGCGGCGACCCGTTGCGCGTGAGCGTGGCGGGCATCGAACCGCTCGAAAGCCAGGGGCTGGAGGTGCGCTTTAACGTCAAGCTGCGCGTGCAGAATCCGAACGAATCGGCGGTGAGCTTCAACGGCGTGTCGCTCGATCTCGAACTGAACGGCCACTCTTTTGCGAGCGGCGTCAGCGATCAAGCCGGCACCGTGCCGCGCTATGGCGAAACGGTGCTGAACGTGCCGTTGACGGTGCCCGCATTCGCCGCGGTGCGCCAGGCCTTCGCGTTCGCCGGCGCCGCGCAGTCGGGACAGGTTCCGTATATTCTGCGCGGCAAGCTGGCGGGCGGCCCGTTCGGCACCGCGCGTTTCGTCGATCAGGGCATGCTCAGCCTGCCGATGTCAGGCGCCGGCATGCCGTAATCACGCGACCTCAGACCACTTCAAAGAGGCCCGCCGCGCCCTGCCCGCCGCCGATGCACATCGTCACCACGACGAGCTTCGCGCCGCGCCGCTTGCCTTCGATCAGCGCATGTCCGGCGAGGCGCGCGCCCGACACGCCATACGGATGGCCCACCGCAATCGCGCCGCCGTTCACGTTCAAGCGCTCCTGGTCGATGCCGAGTTTGTCCGCGCAATACAGCACCTGCACGGCGAACGCTTCGTTCAGTTCCCACAGATCGATGTCCCCGACTTTCAGACCGGCCTGCTTCAGCAGCTTGGGCACCGCGAAAACCGGGCCGATGCCCATCTCGTCCGGTTCGCAGCCGGCCACCGCGAAGCCGCGGAAAATGCCGAGCGGCTGCAGCCCTTCGCGCTCCGCGAGCTTCGCGTTCATCACCACGCAAGCCGACGCGCCATCGGAAAACTGGCTCGCGTTGCCCGCGGTAATCACGCCGCCGGGCAGCGCCGTGCGAATCTTCGATACGCCTTCGAGCGTCGTGTCCGCGCGAATGCCCTCGTCGCCGCTGACGGTGACTTCCTTCGTATAAAGACGCCCCGTTGCCTTGTCGGCGACGCCCGCGAGTACCGTCAACGGCACGATCTCGTCGTTGAAGCGGCCGGCTTCGAGCGCGGCTGCGGCGCGCTGCTGGGAGCGCACGCCGTATTCGTCCTGACGTTCCTTCGAAATCGAATAGCGTTTCGCGACGTTCTCGGCGGTCTGCAACATCGACCAGTAGATTTCCGGCTTGTTTTCGCTGAGCCAGCCTTCGATCATCATGTGGCGGTTCATCTCGTTCTGCACGCACGAGATGGATTCCACGCCGCCCGCGACGAACACATCGCCTTCGCCGGCGATCACGCGTTGCGCGGCAAGCGCGATAGTTTGCAATCCCGACGAACAGAAACGGTTGACCGTCATGCCCGGCACGCTGACCGGCAAGCCCGCGCGCAACGCGATCTGCCGCGCGATGTTCATGCCCGTCGCGCCTTCCGGATTCGCGCAGCCCATGATCACGTCTTCGATGCGCGCCGGGTCCAGCTTCGCGCGCTCGACCACGGCCTTCGTCACGTGGCCGCCGAGCGTCGCGCCGTGGGTCATGTTGAAACCGCCGCGCCATGATTTGGCGAGCCCCGTGCGGGCGGTCGATACGATTACGGCGTCAGTCATGCGAATCTCCTGCGTGTCAATGTCGATGGTGGCGCATGCGCTAATGCGCTAATGCGCTAATGCGCTAATGCGCGCGAGTGACCCGCGCCACCTTTGTCGTTCGATGCGAGCGTTTTTGCTCTACGCGTCAACTCAGCCGTTAAACGTGCGGCCCTGCGCCGCCAGTTCGGCGATGCTTGGCGCAAGCTGCCACGCGTCGCCGTTCGGCTGCGATGCGTAGCGGCGTATCGCGCGCTCGACGTTGTAAAGCCCGACGGTGTCCGCGTACAGCATCGGACCGCCGCGATAAAGCGGGAAGCCGTAGCCGGTCAGATAGACCATGTCGATGTCCGACGCTTTCGACGCAATGCCTTCCTCGAGAATCTTCGCGCCTTCGTTCACGAGCGCGAACACGAGGCGCTCGACGATTTCCTCGTCGCCGATCTTGCGCCGCTCGCTACCGGTTTCCTTCGAATAAGCGACGATCATTTCGTCCACCATTTTCGACGGATACGCGGTGCGGTCGCCCGCCTTGTAGTCGTACCAGCCGCCGCCGGTTTTCTGGCCGAAGCGCCCGCTCTCGCACAAACGGTCGGCGATTTTCGAGTAGTGCATGTCAGGCTGTTCCTGATAGCGGCGCTTGCGGATCGCCCAGCCGATGTCGTTGCCCGCCAGGTCGCTCATGCGGAACGGCCCCATTGCAAAGCCGAATTTTTCGATGGCCCGATCGACCTGCGCGGGCAGCGCGCCTTCTTCGAGCATGAACAACGCCTGGCGGATGTACTGCTCGATCATCCGGTTGCCGATAAAGCCGTCGCACACGCCCGAAACAACCGCGGTCTTCTTTATCTTTTTCGCGAGCTTCATGACGGTGGCGAGCACGTCTTTCGCGGTCTTCTCGCCACGCACCACTTCGAGCAGCTTCATCACATTGGCCGGACTGAAGAAGTGCGTGCCGACGACGTCCTGCGGACGCTTCGTGAACGCGGCGATCTTGTCGACATCGAGCGTCGACGTGTTCGACGCGAGAATCGCGCCCGGCTTCGCGATTTCATCAAGACGCCTGAATACCTGCTCCTTGACGCCGAGTTCCTCGAACACCGCTTCGATGATCAGGTCGGCGTTCTTCAGGTCGTCGTAGGAAAGCGTGGTCGTGATGAGCGCCATGCGCTCCTGCAGCGCCTCGGGCTTGAGCTTGCCCTTCTTCACGCTCGCTTCATAATTGTTGCGGATCGTGGCAAGGCCACGCTCGAGCGCGTCCTGCTTCATCTCGAGCAGCGTGACCGGAATGCCCGCGTTGATGAAGTTCATCGCGATGCCGCCGCCCATCGTGCCCGCGCCGATCACCGCGACCTGGCGGATCTCGCGCACCGGCGTATCGGCCGGCACATCGGGAATCTTGCTCGCCGCGCGTTCAGCGAAGAACGCATGGCGCAGCGCGCGGCTCTCGGGCGTTTGCACGAGCGCGACGAAGCACTCGCGCTCGAATGCGAGGCCCTTGTCGAAGCCGTTTTTCACGCCGGCCTCCACTGCGTCGATACATTTGAGCGGCGCGGGAAAATTCTTCGCGATAGCCGCGACGCTGTTGCGCGCGAACTGAATGAAACCTTCCGGGTTCGGATGCTCGATCTCGCGATCGCGCACTTTCGGATGCGGGCCTTGTTTCGCACCGACCTTGCGCGCAAACGCGAGCGCGGCTTGCGTGAGATCGCCTTCGGCGAGTTCGTCGAAGAGACCGGAACCGGCCAGTTTCTGCGAGTCGACCGGCGCGCCGGACACGATCATGTTGAGCGCGCCTTCGAGGCCGATTGCGCGCGGCAGACGCTGCGTGCCGCCCGCGCCCGGCAGAATGCCGAGCTTCACTTCGGGCAATGCGATCTGCGCGCCGGGTGCGGCGATGCGGTAGTGCGCGCCGAGCGCGAGTTCGAGGCCGCCGCCCATCGCGACGCTGTGAATGGCCGCGACCACCGGCTTGGCGCTCCCTTCCACGGTCTTGATGACGGTGGCGAGCGTCGGCTCCTGGGTCGCCTTCGGCGTGTTGAATTCGGTGATGTCGGCGCCGCCCGAGAAGGCCTTGCCCGCGCCCGCCAGCACGACGGCCTGGATGGCCGGATCGTTTTGCGCGCGCTCGATGCCCTCGACGATCCCCGCGCGCGTCGACAGGCCGAGGCCGTTGACGGGAGGATTGTTCAGCGTGATGACGGCTACGCCGTCATGGGTTGTGTAGTCCACTGCCATCTGCCTGCCTCCGTGCGATGCATTGCATCCATGAGATGAGGCGGCGCAGCGCGCGCCGCCCGTCCGGTTGATCGAGCCGGCGAATGGCCCAACTCGAATGCGCCGGCCTTCGTCTTCAGCTTAGGTCGGCGGTTCCGGTGTCAGCAGGCAGAATACACAAAAAAGCACGCTCGTTCAATTTACGATCAGGCGGGGTTTCCCCTGGCGAGCGGGCAATCGCCTTCGTGCATGCGGTCTTCGAGCGCGGACGGCAGCACATGATCGCGGAAAATATCGCGCAGCTTGAGCTTCTGCAGTTTGCCCGTCGCCGTATGCGGCAGTTCGTCGACGAACACGACGTCGTCCGGAATCCACCACTTGGCGACCTTGCCGTTATAGAACGCGAGCAGTTCGTCGCGCGTCACGTCGAGGCCCGCGCGCTTGACCACGACGAGGAGCGGCCGCTCGGTCCACTTCGGATGCGCGCACGCAATGCACGCCGCTTCGGCCACTGCGGGGTGCGCGATCGCGACGTTTTCCACGTCGATCGAACTGATCCATTCGCCGCCCGACTTGATCACGTCCTTCGAGCGGTCCGTGATCTGCAGGAAGCCGTCGTGATCGATGGTCGCGACATCGCCGGTCGGAAACCAGCCGTCCACGAGCGGCGAGTCGTCCTTGCGGAAATATCGGTCGATCACCCACGGCCCACGCACGTACAGATCGCCGAACGCGACGCCGTCCCACGGCAGTTCCTGCCCGTCGTCGCCGACGATTTTCATATCGACGCCATAGAGCGCATGCCCCTGCTTCTCGAGCAGTTTGCGCTGCTCCGCGACGGGCCGCTGCGATTGTTCCCACGTAAGTTTGGAGAGCGTGCCGAGCGGCGACATCTCTGTCATGCCCCATGCATGAATGACCTGCACGCCGTAGTCGTCGACGAAGCTGCGCAGCATCGCCGGCGGACACGCGGAGCCGCCGATCACCGTGCGCTCCAGCGACGAAAACCGCGAGCCGCTTTCGCGCAGATAGTTGAGCAGCCCGAGCCAGACGGTCGGCACGCCCGCCGAATACGTGACGCGTTCGCGCTCCATGAGTTCGAACAGCGACTTGCCGTCGAGGTCCTTGCCGGGGAACACGAGCTTTGCGCCGGTGAGCGGCGCGGCGTGCGGGATGCCCCATGCGTTGACATGGAACATCGGCACGACGGGCAGCACGGAATCGCGCGCGGACAGCGCCATCGCATCGGGCAAGGACGCGCCGAACGCATGCAGCACCGTCGAGCGATGCGAGTACAGCGCGCCTTTCGGATTGCCGGTCGTGCCCGACGTATAGCAGAGATACGACGCCTGACGCTCGTCGATGAGCGGCCACTCGAAGTCGCCGTCGTGCGCGTTCACGATCGTTTCGTAGCTGAGCACGGGCGTTTGCATGGCCGGCAGATGCGCTTCGTCGGCGAGCGCGATCCAGCCGCGCACTTTCGGACATTGCGGCGCGAGCCCGTCGACGAGCGGCGCGAACGTGGTGTCGAAGAGCACGTAGGCGTCGTCGGCGTGATTGACGATGTAGGCGATCTGATCGGGAAAAAGCCGCGGGTTGATCGTGTGGCAGACCGCGCCGAAGCCGGTCGTGCCGTAGTACGTTTCTAGATGCCGGTAGCCGTTCCATGCGAGCGTCGCGACACGCTCGCCGGGCTGCACGCCAAGCGCGATGAGCGCCTGCGCGAGTTGCTTCGCGCGCCGTTCGCAATCGCGATAGGTATAACGGTGGATGTCGCCTTCAATGCGCCGTGACACGATCTCGGCGGTGCCGAAATGCCGCGCGGCGTGCGCAAGCAGCGAGGACACGGTGAGGGGCACGTCCATCATCTGGCCAAGCAGCGGCATCGTCATAAAGAGTCGTCTCCTCGCCTTTTGCTTTTCAAAGAGTGCGGATCGGAAAGCGCCGTGCGCGGGAAACCCGCCGCGGCAGTGAAATTGCTGAAGCAGTCGGCAAGCGGGCCGGCGGCTCGCCACGCATCGGCAGCCACGCGGCCCGCGCGGCTTACGTGCCGGCCCGCCAGCAGCGCCGCGGGTGCGGACTTACAATATCGGTTAATAGTGAGGCGCTCAACATGTCGTTTTCCCCAAGCATTGCAGGCCTGTCCGGGCCTTTGGCGGCACTTTCCGAAGCTCTTTCCACCTCCAACGAAAACGCGTTCGCGCAGCTTGGCAGCACGTTTGTCACGCGTTTGCCGGCCACGCCGCTCAACGCGCCGTACGTCGTCGGTTTCTCTTCCGAGACCGCGGCGATGCTCGGCCTGGAGCCGGGGCTCGAAAAAGATCCGGGCTTCGCCGAGCTGTTTTCGGGCAACGCCACGCGCGAATGGCCGGCAGACGCGCTGCCCTATGCATCGGTCTATTCGGGGCATCAGTTCGGCGTGTGGGCGGGTCAACTCGGCGACGGCCGCGCGCTCGGACTCGGCGAAGTCGAACATGACGGCCAGCGCTTCGAGCTGCAACTGAAAGGCGCGGGCCGCACGCCCTATTCGCGCATGGGCGACGGCCGCGCGGTGCTGCGCTCGTCGATTCGCGAGTTCCTGTGCTCGGAGGCGATGCATCATCTCGGCATTCCGACCACGCGCGCGTTGTGCGTGATTGGCTCGGACCAGCCCGTGCGGCGCGAGGAAGTCGAAACGGCCGCCGTGGTCACGCGCGTCGCGCCGAGCTTCGTGCGCTTCGGCCACTTCGAGCACTTCTATTCGAACGACCGCACGGACGCGCTGCGCGCGCTCGCCGATCATGTGATCGAGCGCTTCTATCCGCATTGCCGCGAAGCCGACGACCCGTATCTCGCGCTGCTGAACGAGGCGGTGCTGTCCACCGCCGACCTGATGGTCGAATGGCAGGCCGTGGGCTTTTGCCACGGCGTGATGAACACCGACAACATGTCGATCCTCGGTCTGACGATCGACTACGGCCCGTTCGGCTTCATGGACGGCTTCGACGCCGGCTATATCTGCAATCACTCCGATTCGCAAGGCCGTTACGCGTACCGGATGCAGCCGCAAATCGCGTACTGGAATCTCTTCTGCCTCGCACAAGGGCTCTTGCCGCTGCTCGGCGAACGCTATGAAGAGAGCGTGCGCGGCGACAAGTCGATCGAAGACGCGCAGCGGGTGCTCGCCGGTTTCAAGGACCGCTTCGGTCCGGCGCTCGAACGGCGCATGAGCGCGAAGCTCGGACTCGAGATCGAGCGGGACGGCGACGCGGCCCTCGTGAATCGCCTGTTCGACGTGATGCACGCGAATCGCGCCGATTTCACGCTGACGTTCCGCAATCTCGCGCGTCTCTCGAAGCACGATGCGAGCGGCGACGCGCCGGTGCGCGATCTGTTCCTCGATCGCGCCGCGTTCGACGCGTGGGCGAACGACTATCGCGCGCGGCTGTCCCATGAAACACGCGACGACGCGGCGCGCGCCATTGCAATGAACCGCGTCAACCCCAAATTCGTTCTTCGCAATCATCTGGCGGAAACGGCGATCCGCCGCGCGAAAGAGAAGGACTTTTCCGAACTGGAGCGTCTGGCCGCCGTGCTGCGCCGTCCGTTCGACGAACAGCCCGAGCATGAGGCGTATGCCGGCTTGCCGCCCGACTGGGCAAGCTCGCTCGAAGTGAGCTGCTCGTCGTGACGCGCGCGACGCCGCATCGCGCGAACCGCGCTCCCACCCAAGCCCGAGAGAGGAACCGACCATGAACAATCCCGACGACCTCAAGCACGACGCCCCGGCCGTACAGAAAGACGACGCCGAGTGGCGCAAGCAGCTTTCCGACATCGAATATCAGGTGACGCGGCACGCGGCCACCGAGCGTCCCTTCACCGGCCGCTATCACGATCACTGGGATCGCGGCATCTACGACTGCGTCTGTTGCGGCACGCCGCTGTTCGAGTCGGACACCAAGTTCGACGCCGGCTGCGGCTGGCCGAGCTACTTCAAGCCGATCAACGGCGAAGTGATCGCGGAGAAGACCGACCGCTCGCACGGCATGCTGCGCATCGAGGTGCAATGCAAGAACTGCGGCGCGCATCTCGGCCACGTGTTCGAGGACGGCCCCGCGCCGACCGGTCTTCGCTACTGCATCAATTCGGCTGCGTTACAATTCGAGCCCAAGTAACGCAGCGCGTGCGCTGATGGCGGGACACGACGAGTGGTTGGCGGCCGCTTGCACGGTCCGCCAGGCGCCGTCGGTCGTGATGCTGAAGCTGAGCGCCCGGCGCAGCCAGCCAGTTGGCGGATCACGGCGCGGCGCCCCTGCCTCTCCGACCCACTTCCCGAGTTCCCCGTCCACACATGAAATTTCTGTTCGATCTGTTCCCGATCATCCTGTTCTTCGTCGCCTTCAAGGTGTGGGGCATCTTCACGGCGACGGCAGTGGCGATCGTCGCCACGCTGGTGCAGATCGCGTGGGTGGCCTTCCGCCATCGCAAGGTGGATCCGATGCTGTGGGTGAGCCTCGGCGTCGTCACCGTGTTCGGCGGCGCGACGCTCGTGCTGCATAACGACACCTTCATCAAGTGGAAGCCGACCGTGCTGTACTGGGCTTTCTCCGTCGTGCTGATCGTCTCGCAACTGGCCTTCAACAAGAACCTCATCGAAGCGATGATGGGCAAGCAGATCACGCTGCCGCACGCGATCTGGGGCAAGCTGAATGTCATCTGGGCGATCTTTTTCGTGCTGCTCGGGCTGCTCAATCTGTTCGTCGCGTACAACTACACGACCGACCAATGGGTCAATTTCAAACTGTTCGGCGCGACCGGCTGTCTGGTGGTGTTTATCGTCGGGCAAAGCTTGTGGCTGTCGAAGTACATGAAGGAGGAATGACATGAGCGACGTGTTCATGCACGCCACCACCGCCGAGCGCGCCGCGCTGATCGAGGCGCGTCTCACGGCTGCGCTCGCGCCCATCGCGTCGATCCAGATCACCGACGACAGCGCGCAGCACGCAGGCCACGCCGGAGCCTCTGCCGGCGGTCATTTCAGCGTCACGATCGTGGCCGCCGCGTTCGCCGGGAAGCCCCGCGTGGCGCGGCATCGCATGGTGTATGATGCGCTGGCCGACGCCATGCAGCGCGGCATTCATGCCCTTGCCATCACGGCTTACACGCCCGAAGAATTCGCTTTGTTGCCCCGCTAGGAAACCTTCCGATGACCTTGAAGAAAACCCGCCTTTGGGTATTGCTGGCTGCGTTTGCGGCCGCACCTGCATTCGCACAGAACATCGCCGTGGTGAACGGCACGCCGATTCCGAAAGCGCGCGCCGACGCGCTGATCGATCAACTGGTTCATCAAGGCCAGCAAAACACGCCGCAGTTGCAAATGGCAGTGCGCGAAGAGCTCGTGAATCGCGAGATTCTGATGCAGGAAGCGCTGCGCCGCGGGCTGCCGAATCGGCCGGACATCAAGGCGCAAATCGCCGTCGCACAGCAAACGGTCGTGCTGCGCGCGCTGATCGAAGACTTCGTGAAGAAGAACACGCCGAGCGACGCGGAAGTCACCGCTCGCTATAACGCGCTGATCAAGGACGCGGGCGGCAAGGAGTATCACCTGCATCACATCCTCGTCGACAACGAACAGCAGGCGAAGGACCTGATCGCGAAGATCAAGGGCGGCGCGAGCTTCGAGGATCTCGCCAAGCAATATTCGAAGGACCCCGGCTCGGGCAAGAACGGCGGCGACCTCGACTGGTCCGATCCGAAAGCCTACGTGCCTGAGTTCGCGGACGCGGCCACGCATCTGCAGAAAGGCCAGATGAGCGAGACGCCGGTGCATACGCAATTCGGCTGGCACATCATCCGCGTGGACGACGTGCGCAGCATCACGCCGCCGCCGCTGGAACAGGTGCGCCCGCAGATCGTGCAGCAGATTCAGCAGGAAAAGCTGCAGGCGTTCGAAGAAGGTCTGCGCAAGAACGCGAAGATCCAGTAAGCGGCAAGCTGGTTCGCTTCATGGCCCCGTTCAGTCGATGACTGAACGGGGCTTTTTATTTGCGCAGCGCCCGGCTCATTTCAGCAAGCGGCATTGCAACGATCGAATCGAGCAGGCGGACTTCGCCGGCATTCGGCTGCGCGATTTCGTCGACGGCCCGCCGCGTGTTCGCGACTTTCGCGTCGGCCAGTGCCAGCATTTCGTCCAGCAATTTCTCGCAGCCTTTCAAAGGAAGGCGCAGTGCTTGCCCGAACTCGAGCATGTTCTTCCTGGAGATGTCGGCGAAACGCGTTGCCTGACCGACCGGCATGGTCAGATCGCAGTTGGGCCAGCGGTCCTGATTGTGCGGCTGGTAAGTCGGCGTGTGATAGACGACTGTGCTCACCAGGTCATAGAACGGCGCGAGCATGTAGCCCCGGAAAGTCGCGAAAAACGACACGTTCTTGAGATGCGAATCCGCATTGCCGATAAGCACATTGAAGATGGCCCAACGGAACAGATGCAGCCGCGCGACGGCTCGCGTGCTGGTTATCTCGATGGCATCGCTCAATACCTGCGCGTTCGCGTTCCGGTATTTGAAGCTGCGGTCGTAGTTCAGCAGCTGCATCGCGTCGATCGTGTGCAGGCGCCGAACCGGCTCGCTGGAGATGTCGCGATCGAAGCGGTCAATCACATAACACGCCGACGGCACGCGCAGAAAATGCGTGGGCGGCACCGGCAGGCCCATGGCCTGCGCCAGTCGCATGCAGAAAAATTCGTTGATTGCCGAATGCGGATAGCCCGTGCTTCGCATATCGGGCTTCAGCAAATGCATGGACGGCTCGCTGCCTAGCGGCTCGAGAAGCTCGTACTCCGGTGCATTGCCCCTTAACGTCAAAAGAAGCTTCTGCTGCGCGCCTGCCGCCGACATGCGCTTGGGTGCGGTGGCGGTCAGCGCACGTTCGGGCATGGCGCGAATGCGCGCGTCGAGATTGGCGTACGACAAGGGCTGCAAACCGCCCGATGCCTCGCGCTCGCCTTCCGCGAGCAGCGTCAGCGCGCCTGCCGATTCCCGGCCGTAGTAGGCGAGCAGACCCCACGCATCGTTTGCATCGACGGTGGCTTCGCGAGCAAGCGCCGCTCGCATTTCTTCTTCGGGCAACAGATTGTCGAAGAACCATTGAACCGGCCTCTCGCTCGAGCCATCGACAAAAGACGCGGACTGGAACGCGAAAGCGGGCGACAGCGCGAACGCGTCGCCGTAGCCGAGCCATTCCTCGTCGTAGGTGAACGACCAGACGCCGTTTTCATCGCTCACGGTGCCAACGCGCCGGCGGTTGGCGTATGCAACGAGTGTTCTAGCCGCCACGATTGCTCCGCCGGCGACGAGGTGCACCTGCGGCCGCGGCCGCAGGAAGATTGACGGGGGTCTCGGCGCGCAGTGTTATGCCGAGTTCGCCAAGCAGATGCAATACCTTGCCGATCTGCGCCGTCGTCTTGCCCGCCTCGATGTGGCTGATGAATTTGGGCGACAGGCCGGTGGCAAGCGCGACGTCGTCCCGCGTGAGCCCTTGGGCGAGCCGCGATGCTCGCGCAAGTTCGCCCAATTGCGCAATGTCAGTAATCAACACTCCGGATTCCCGCACTTTCGACTCCCTCGCCGTCCGTATCCGCTCGGGAACATTATGGCACAGCGCAGCGGTGCAAAGCCGTTTTCGTACCCGAGCGGATACGAAGCGGGCCAAAATTGGGTGAAACCGGGTGTTTCGTACCCGAGCGGGTACGAAACCGGTGAAAAGCAGGAGAAATGAGGTGTTTCGTACCCGAGCGGGTACGAAGAGAACTGGACCGAAGCGGCCGCGAGGGCGAGGACGGCGACCTGCGGCTCGGCGCAGCGGAACAGGCTGCCGCGAAAAACGCGGCAGCCTGTTCTACGGCTCTACCGGCTACGCTCCAGGCGATCAGCCCAACCAGCGCCGTGCGTTCTGGAACACGCGCAGCCACGGGCTTGCGTCGGTGGCGCCCTCGCCCCAGCCTTCCGGATGCCAGCTCATCTGCACCGCGCGGTGCACGCGCTCGGTGTGCGGCATCAGTACCGTGAAGCGGCCGTCCGGCGTCGTGACCGATGTGATGCCGTCCGGCGAACCGTTCGGGTTGAACGGATACTGCTCGGTCGCCTGACCGCGGTGATCGATATAACGCATTGCCACCGCGACCTTCGACGCATCGCCCTGCTGCGAGAAGTCCGCGTAACCCTCGCCGTGCGCGACCGCGACCGGAATACGCGAGCCTTCCATGCCGGTGAAGAAAATCGACGGCGAAGCCTCGACCTGCACGAGCGAAAAGCGCGCTTCGAATTTCTCCGACTTGTTGCGCGTGAACTTCGGCCAGGCTTCGGCGCCCGGAATCATCGACGCGAGGCTGCTCATCATCTGGCAGCCGTTGCAGATGCCGAGCGCGAAGGTGTCCGCGCGGCCGAAGAACGCCGCGAACATGTCGGCGAGCTGCGCGTTGAAGCGGATCGCCTTCGCCCAGCCTTCGCCCGCGCCGAGCGTGTCGCCGTACGAGAAGCCGCCGCACGCAACCGCGCCGGCAAAGTCAGCGAGGTTCGCACGTCCCGCGAGCAGGTCGCTCATGTGCACGTCGTGCGCATCGAAACCGGCGCGGTCGAACGCATAGGCGGTTTCCAGGTGCGAGTTCACGCCCTGCTCGCGCAGGATCGCCACACGCGGACGCGCGCTCTTGCCGACGTACGGCGCGGCGACGTCTTCGGCGGGATCGAACGTCAGCACCGGCGTGATGCCCGGATCGGCGGCGTCGAGCAGCGTGTCGTATTCGGCGTCGGCACAAGCCGGGTTGTCGCGCAGACGCGAAATGCGCCAGCTCACCTCGCTCCACGCGCGATGCAGTTCGACGCGCGGCGCTTCGTAGACCTTCTTCGCATCGCGATAAATTTCGATGACGTCGCGGTCGTTGATCTTGCCGATCACATGCGAGCAGGCCGCGAGGCCATGTTCGCGCAACGCGGCGAGCACCACGTCGCGGTCGGCTGCGCGCACCTGCACCACCGCGCCGAGTTCTTCGTTGAAAAGCGCGCGGATCGTGCGGTCTTCGCGGCGGCCGCTCGTCTGCTTCGCCCAGTCTTTGGCGTCGCCGTAATCGGACTCGTGATGCGGGTCGAGCACCAGCATGTCGACGTTCAGCGACACGCCGACGTGACCCGCGAACGCCATTTCGCAGACCGTCGCCCACAGGCCACCGTCGGAGCGGTCGTGGTAAGCGAGCAGCTTGCCGTCGCTGTTCAGCGACTGGATCGCGTTGAAGAAGCGCTTGATGTCTTCGGGCTCGTCGACGTCCGGCACCGTATCGCCGATCTGCTGCGTGACCTGCGCGAGGATACTGCCGCCCAGCCGATGCTTGCCGCGGCCGAGGTCGATCGCGATCAGCACCGAGTCGCCGACGCCGTCGGCACCGCTCGCGCGACGCAGTTGCGGCGTGAGATGCCGGCGCACGTCTTCGACGGGCGCGAACGCCGAAATGATGAGCGACACCGGCGCGACCACTTCCTTCGCGACGCCGCGGTCTTCCCATTTCGTGCGCATGGACAGCGAGTCTTTGCCGACCGGAATGCTGATGCCGAGCGCCGGGCACAATTCCATGCCGATCGCCTTGACCGTGTCGTAGAGCGCCGCGTCTTCGCCCGGCGCGCCGCACGCGGCCATCCAGTTCGCCGACAGCTTCAGCTTGTCGAGCGACGCAATCGGCGCCGCTGCGATATTCGTGATCGCCTCGCCAACCGCCATGCGGCCCGACGCCGGCGCGTTGATGACGGCGAGCGGCGTACGCTCGGCCATTGTCATGGCTTCGCCGCGGAAGCCCGCGTAGTCCATCGTCGTGATCGCGACGTCCGCGACCGGCACCTGCCACGGGCCGACCATCTGGTCGCGCGCGGTCGTGCCGCCCACCGAACGGTCGCCGATGGTGATGAGGAATGACTTGCTTGCGACCGTCGGATGACGCAGCACGCTGACCGCGACTTCGGAGAGCGCGATGCCGGTCACATCGACGGCTTGCAGTTTGGACTCGACGCGCTTGACGTCGCGATGCATGCGCGGCGCCTTGCCGAGCAGCACTTCCATCGGCATGTCGACCGGTTGATGCGCGTTGTCGTCCTTCAGTTCAGGATCGATCAGCTTCAGTTGACGCTCGGCCGTGGCCGTGCCGATCACGGCGAACGGGCAGCGTTCGCGCTCGCACATAGCCTGGAAGGCCGGCAAATCTGACAGCGCAATGGCGAGCACATAACGCTCTTGCGCCTCGTTCGACCAGATTTCGCGCGGCGACAAACCGCTTTCCTCGAGCTGAATCTTGCGCAGATCGAACAGCGCGCCCTTGCCCGCTCCGTCGACGACTTCCGGAAACGCGTTCGACAGACCGCCCGCGCCCACGTCGTGAATGCTCAGAATCGGATTCTTGTCGCCGAGTTGCCAGCACGCGTTGATGACTTCCTGCGCGCGCCGCTCGATTTCCGGGTTGCCGCGCTGAACCGAGTCGAAGTCGAGTTCGGCTGTGTTCGTGCCCGTCGCCATCGAACTCGCCGCGCCGCCGCCCATGCCGATACGCATGCCGGGGCCGCCGATCTGAATCAGCAGTGAGCCTTCCGGCAAGTCGTGCTTGTGCGTGTGCTGATCCGAGATATTGCCGATGCCGCCCGCGATCATGATCGGCTTGTGATAGCCGCGCACGAGGCCCGCCACGTTCTGCTCGTAAGCACGGAAATAGCCGCCCAGATTGGGCCGGCCGAATTCGTTGTTGAACGCGGCGCCGCCGAGCGGTCCGTCGATCATGATTTGCAGCGGCGACGCGATACGGTCCGGGCGGCCATACGCTTCGTACTTATTGTTCGGATTGCGATGCGCGAGCGGCTCGGCGACGTCGCGCGCGTTTTCCCATGCCTCGACGGCGTCGGGCAATTCCAGGTTCGACACCGTGAAGCCCGCGAGCCCGGCCTTCGGACGCGCGCCGCGGCCCGTCGCGCCTTCGTCGCGGATTTCACCGCCCGCGCCGGTCGCGGCGCCGGGGAACGGCGAAATCGCGGTCGGGTGATTGTGCGTTTCGACCTTCATCAGCGTGTGCGTGAGTTCGACGCTGCGGCGATAGTGCTCGGGCAATTCGTTCTCGCCGAGCTGCTCCGGCGTGCGCGGGAACCAGCGCTCGGCCATGCCGCCCGCCATGATCGCCGAGTTGTCCGAATACGCGACGATCGTGCCTTGCGGATTGAGCTTCTCGGTATTGCGGATCATGTTGAAGAGCGAGATGTCCTGCTTCTCGCCGTCGATGGTCCATTCCGCGTTGAAAATCTTGTGACGGCAGTGCTCGCTGTTGGCCTGCGCGAACATCATCAGTTCGACGTCGGTCGGATTGCGGCCGAGTTTCGTGAAGGCGTCGACCAGGTAGTCGATTTCGTCGTCGGCGAGCGCGAGGCCCAGTTCCGTGTTCGCGGTTTCCAGCGCGCCGCGGCCCTGGCCCAGCACGTCGACGGTTTGCAGCGGCCTGGCCGGCAGTTCGTCGAACAGATGCAGCGCGTAATCGCGCGACGGCGCGACGCTCTCGGTCATGCGGTCGTGCAACGCGGCGGCGACGGCCTCACGGGCTTCGTCGGAGAGCGCCTTCTTGCCGCCGAGCAGCCCGCTTTTCAGCGTGACCGTGTACTCGACGCCGCGCTCGATGCGGCGCACCTGCGTGAGCCCGCACAGATGCGCGATGTCGGTTGCCTTGCTCGCCCACGGCGACACTGTGCCGAAGCGCGGCACGACGAGGAACGTCTCTGCGGCGCCGCGCTCTTTGACTTCTTCGAGCGGATGGCCGTAGTGCATCAGCGCCTCGATTTTCGCGGTGTCTTCAGCGGAAAGCGGAGCGTGCGCGTTGACGAAGTGCAGGTATTGTCCGCGCACGCCCGTGATGTTCGGGTCGATGCGCGTGAGCGTTTCGAGCAGGCGGGTTTGACGGAAATCGGAAAGGGCCGAAGCGCCGGGGAAACACGAGAAGTGGGCCATGGACTTGACGTTGCGTCGCTCAATGATGCCGAAGAGTCGCGCGTGATGGCGACATGAGGCGGAAAGGAAGTCCGGGATTATACCCCGGGAACGGGCTTCCAGCGGCCTGCGACGTGGGCTCGCCCGCGCTCCGCGAGGCGCTCTCGGCCATGCTCCGGCGCGCCGCGCGCGGTCGTTGACTGCTATCATTCGCCCTTTCATCAGATCGGTGCGAGCAAGGCGTGGCCTTGCGCCGGCCTCACGTCGCGAGCCGCGCCGGACTTCGTTCCGGACGTCATGGCTGCGCGCGAGGTGCGGCCGCGCCGCATGTCACGCCTCGGCGCCTCGCCCCGGCAAATCGAATCAGAACAATGGATGTCATCGTCATTGGCGGCGGGATTGCTGGCGTCGCCACCGCTTATCAGCTACGCGCGGCCGGCCACCGGGTATGCGTCGTGGAGCGCCACGCCACCGTCGCGCAGGGCGCCACCTATGGTCACGGCGGCACGGTCCTGCCGACGCCGCTCGACGTCTGGTTCGGCCCGACCTTCATGGCAAGCCGCCAGAACGCGAAAAACGGCGTGATCAGCAAGCCCGGCTTCAGCGGCCCGGCGCGCCAGTTCGTGAAGAAGCTCGCCGCGTTGCAGGAGCCGGACGAGTTCGGTCATCAGTACGAGATGCTGCGGCCGCTCATCGAGTCCTCGCGCGAGGCGATGGCGGACATGGAAGCGCGCTTTGGCTACGAGTTCGAACAGGCAAGCGGCCTGCTCTATCTGGTGCGCTCCGCGCAGGAGTGGCAGCAGTTGCAGCCCGCGCTCGGTCTGCTGGCGCTTCACCATGTGCCGCATCGCGTGCTCACTCCCGCGGAATGCGCGGCCTACGAGCACTCGGTGCGCACCGAGCCGGAATTCGCGGGCGGCGTGGTGTTCGATCACGAACGAACCGCCAATTGTCCGCTCTTCACCAAGCTCATCAAGCAGACGCTCGACAACCAGGGCGGCGTGCAGTTCATGCTCGGCTGCGAGGTGTCGTCGATCCGCCTCGACGGCCAGCGCGCGGCGGTCGAACTTGCGCCGCGGCCGGGCGAAACTTCCCGTTCGCGCGAAGTCGACGTGATTCACGCGGACGCCGTTGTGGTCGCCGCCGGTCAAGGCAGTCTCGCGCTGCTCGAGCGCCTCGGCTTGCGCTTGCCGCTCTATCCGCTGCGCATTCACACGCTGGTCGCACCAATCGCGCATGAGGAGTGCGCGCCGCACGTGGCCATCGTCGATGCGGTCAAGCGCATCACGATCAGCCGCATGAATCACCGTTTGCGGATTGCCGGCGGCGCGGTCCTGCAAGCCGCCAACCAGCTCGAGAAGCCGCTTGGCGAGGCGCTGACCAAGGAAGCGCTCGCGCTGCTCGGCCAGGCCACGCATGACTGGATTCCCGGCGCCGCGCGCATCTCGGCGGCCCTGCCGTGGGAAGGCGTCAAGCTGTTGTCGCCGGACGGACTGCCCGTGGTCGGCAATGCGCTGCATCCGCGGCTCTTCGTCAATGTCGGGCATGGCCCCGCGGGCTGGGGCGTCGCCTGCGGAGCGGGCAAGCTGGTCGCGGATCTGATCTCGGGCAAGACGCCGGATCTCCCGGCGGAAACGCTCGCCGCGTTGCGGGCCGAGCGGTTCGGGCAAGGGGTTTAAGCGCTGCGCGGGCGGTGGGACGTAGCCACGGTTTTGCGAATGCCGTTCGCGCCCGGCCAGCGCTAGCAGTGCCGCCGGCGCTTTGCATGGCCGCAGACCAGCTCGCCTCATCTCACTTCATCTCGCCTCGTCTCATCTCGCCTCGCCAAACTGCCACGCGGCGCGTCCATCGGCACTACCATAGCGATTCCAGAAGCTCTCGCGCCTGACTCAAGGTGCTCGCCCTGTTCTCGCCATGACCGATGCCGACCTCACGCCGCCGACGCTGATCCGCCCGCAAAACCGCGCGCTGCCGCTGCTCACGCTGACCGATCTGCGGATCGCCGAAACGCAAGCCGCGGCGTCGCTGCCCGCGCACACGCTGATGGACCGCGCCGGCAAGGCGGCCGCCAGCTTCCTGCGCGAACAGATCACGCGCGACACGTCGACGGAAAAATCCCGCCAGCGCGTCTGGCTGATCGCCGGCCCCGGCAACAACGGCGGCGACGCGCTGATTCTCGCGACGCAACTGCACAAGGCGGGCATCGCCACGGAACTGTGCATGCCCGTCGAAGTGAAACCGGACGACGCCCGCTGGGCGCTCGACACGGCGCGCGCGAACGGCGTCTCGATCACCCAGGCGCCGCCTGCTTCGTTCGATGGGTACACGTGGCTTGTCGACGGCATGTTCGGCATTGGCCTCGCGCGCCCACTGGAAGGGGTGTTCGCCGACATCGCGCGCCGGCTTTCGCAGCGCACGCGGGCCCGGCCGCATGGCGGCGGCGTGCTGGCGCTCGACGTGCCGAGCGGTCTCGACAGCGACACCGGCACGATCGTCGACGACGGCGAAGCCGCGGTGCGCGCGACGCACACCGTCACGTTCATCGCCGGGAAGCCGGGTCTTTTCACCGCGCAGGGCCGCGATCTTGCCGGCGCGGTGACGGTCGCGCCGATCGGCATCGACAGCACGGCGCGCGCCTCGGTTCGGCTGAACGCGCCGGAACTGTTCGCGACGTTCCTGCCGCCGCGCGACTTCGCGACCAACAAGGGCACGTTCGGCAGTCTCGCGGTGGTCGGCGGCGACACCGGCATGTGCGGCGCGCCGATTCTGGCATCGCGCGCCGCGCTTTTCTGCGGCGCGGGCAAGGTCCACGTCGCGCTGCTCGGCGCGGGCGCCCCGCCCTACGACCCGCCGCATCCCGAACTGATGCTGCATGCCGTCGACGATCTGCCGCTCGACAAAATGGACGCGCTGGCGGTGGGCTGCGGCATGGGCCACGGCGAGCGCGCCACGCGCGTGCTGCGCGACGTGCTGCAACTCGACGTGCCGAAGCTCCTCGACGCCGACGCGCTCAATCTGATTTCGAACGACGCCGCGTTGGCCGCGGCCGTCACCGCGCGCGGCGTCGAAGGCGATCCGTGCGTGCTCACGCCGCATCCGCTCGAAGCCGCGCGCCTGCTCGGCACCGATGCCGCCGGCGTGCAGCGCGACCGCCTCGGCGCGGCGCGCGCGCTCGCTGCGCGCTTCGCGAGCGTGGTGGTGCTGAAGGGAACGGGCACGGTGATCGCCGCGCCCGACGGCCGTCTCACGATCAATCCGACCGGCAATGCCGCGCTCGCGACGGGCGGCACCGGCGACGTGCTCGGCGGCATCATCGGCGCCTTGCTCGCGCAACGCCTGCCGGGCTACGAAGCGGCGCTCGCGGGCGTCTATCTGCACGGACTGGCCGCCGACACGCTCACCGCGCAAGGTCATGGCCCTGCCGGATTGACGGCGGGCGAACTCGCGCCGATGGTGCGCAGCCTGATGAACCGCATGTTCTATCCGTCGACGCAATCATGAGTGATGGCGCGCTGAGCGGCATTGCGCCGCGTGCGGCAAGAGGCGTCCTATACCGGGTGGCTAAAGCCCTGCCGCCTGTCACGCAACGCCGCTATACTGAGTGACTGCGTGACCCACTGTGTAGATAGACCGCGCTAAGCGATTATGTTCGCCGCGTGTCGCATGCAGTGCCTCGCGAATCGCGATGGATTCCACGAACCGCGGCGAAGCGCTGCATGGTGCCGCAGCTTCTGAAATTTCACCACGAACGCGGCCGTGCGGTCTCGCTCTAACAGCATCGTTGCATCATCCCTGGCGGCGCTTCGCGCGCGCCTTTCTTCGTGCCCCTGGTTAGACGGACGCTATGACCCAGAACTCGCTCCCCTCCTGGTCCTCGCTGCAAACGCATTACGAGCAGATTCGCAATGCACACCTGCGCGACTGGTTCGCCCCCGAGAACGATCCCGCGCCCACGCGCGCCGAACGCTTTGCGTTCGCCGGCGGCGGTCTCGCGGCCGACTTCTCGAAGAACCGCATCACCGACGACACGCTGAAGCTGCTCGTGCAACTCGCCCGCGAAGCGGGCGTCGAAAAGCGCCGCGACGCGATGTTCGCGGGCGAAGTCGTCAATCCGACCGAAGGCCGCGCGGCGCTCCACACCGCGCTGCGCGCAAGCAGCCCGAGCGCGCCGTTCCACGCGCAGGTGCAAGCCGAGCGCGCCAAGATGGCCGCGTTCGCCGACCAGGTGCGCAGCGGCGCATGGACCGGCTACACGGGCAAGCGCATTCGCCACGTGGTGAACATCGGCATCGGCGGCTCGGACCTCGGGCCGAAAATGGTCGTGCACGCGCTGCATCATCTGGCTACGCCCGAGATCGCCACGCACTTCGTGTCGAATGTGGACGGCGCGGATCTCTACAACGTGATGCAGCAGATCGATCCCGAAGAGACGCTCGCCATCATCGTTTCGAAGACCTTCACCACGCTCGAAACCATGACGAACGCGCGCTCGCTGCGCGACTGGTTCATCGAGAAAGGCTGCCCGGAAAACGCGCTCGCGAAGCACTTCGTCGGCGTATCGGCGAACCCTTCGGAAGTGGTCAAGTTCGGCATTGCGCAAGAGAACGTGTTCGAGATGTGGGACTGGGTGGGCGGCCGCTATTCGCTGTGGTCGGCAGTCGGTCTGTCGATCATGATCGCGGTCGGACCGCAGCAGTTCGGCGAGCTGCTCGCGGGCGCCAACGACATGGACGAACATTTCCGCACCGCGCCGCTCGAAAAGAATCTGCCCGTGCTGCTCGGCATGATCGGCATCTGGTATCGCAATTTCTTCGGCTCGCAGAGCTATCTCGTCGCGCCGTATTCGGAAGCGCTGCACTACCTGCCTTCGTATCTTCAGCAACTGGAGATGGAGAGCAACGGCAAGTCGGCGCGTCTGGATGGCGCGATGGTCGACTATCCGACCTCCGCCGTGACGTGGGGCGAGCCGGGCACGAACGGCCAGCATGCGTTCTTCCAGATGCTGCATCAAGGTCCGACCATTGTGCCGATCGACTTCGTCGCCGTGCTGACGCCTGAGCATCCGCTCGTCAATCATCACGCGAAGCTGCTCGCCAACTGCTTCGCGCAAAGCGAAGCGCTGATGCTCGGCCGCACGTTCGAAGAAGCGAAAAAGGTCGCCGGTCCGGACAAGCCGGAGCTCGCGCCGCACCTCGTGTTCCCGGGCAACCGTCCGACCAGCACGCTGATTCTCGATGCGCTCACCGCGCGTTCACTCGGTGCGTTGATCGCGCTGTACGAACACAAGGTGCTGGTGCAGGCGTCGGTGTGGAACATCAATCCGTTCGATCAATGGGGCGTCGAGCTGGGCAAGATTCTCGGCAAGGTGGTTGAAGCCGATCTCACCGCGGCAAGCGTCGACGAAAAGAAACATGATTCGTCGACGTCGGCGTTGATCGCAAGGGCGCGGGCGGCTTTGAAGCGCTGATGTTCGTGCGCTGGTCGAATAGATGCTTGCGGCCGGCGTGTCGGATATGCGCTGTGCCGGGTGAAGTAGAAAGCGGGCCTTTAGCGGCCCGCTTTTTTTCGACCTAACGGCATGTGTCGCGCTTACTGGTTGTAGCTCGCTGATGGGCGCGGTGTTAACCGTGCGTCCTCCACCTCGCTCACGCCAGACGCCCCGCTTCGATCGTCACTGTCGTATCGCAGCGACGCGCCAGTTCGACGTCGTGCGTGACGAGAATCAGCGTTGCGCCATTCGCGCGATTCATCTCGAACATCAGGTCGATCACCGCGTGGCCGGTCGCGGCATCGAGACTGCCGGTCGGTTCATCGGCGAAGAGAATGGCCGGGTGCGTGACGAACGCGCGCGCCAGTGCGACGCGTTGCTGTTCGCCGCCCGACAGCAGCTTCGGATAATGACCGGTGCGCTGTCCGAGGCCGACTTGCTCGAGCAGCCGGCGCGCGCGCAGCGCGGCCTCGCGGGTGCCGATACCGCCTTGCAGTTCGAGCGGCAACGTGACGTTTTCGAGCGCGGTCAAATGCGGCATCAACTGGAACGACTGGAACACGAAGCCGACCGAGCCGCTGCGCAGTGCCGCGCGCTCGTCTTCGTTCAATGTCGTCAGCTCGCGGCCGAGCAGACGAACCGAGCCGGCGCTTGCGCTGTCCAATCCTGCGAGCAGGCCGAGCAGCGTAGACTTGCCCGACCCAGACGCGCCGACTATCGCGACACTGCTGCCGGCCTGGATAGCCAGGTCGATGTTGTCGAGAATGGTCAGTTCGCCCGTTGCATCCTTAACCTTCTTGCACAAACCCCGCACTTCAATGACTGGATCAGTTTTGTTTAGCATGGTGAGGCGTAGGTTGAAAGTGCGCGCCATCAGGCGTTGCGCCAACGCCATTATTCCGGCAACGAGCTCAGTGGTAATCGGCCCGGTCGTATTGGCCGCGGCCTTGCTATCGGCGAGTTTCGCTGTTCGCGCGGCTAATGTACCCAACGCAGCCAACGCACCGAATGCGCCCGAAGCGGCCAGGCCGGTGATCGTCGTATTGGGCGACAGCATCTCCGCCGAATACGGCCTGCCCCGCGATACGGGCTGGGTTGCGTTGCTGCGCCAGCGCCTGACCGAAGAGCGAATCGATTATATCGTTGCCAACGCCAGCATCAGCGGCGACACGACAAGCGGCGGACGAGCCCGCTTGCCGGCGCTCATGCAGCGTTTGAAGCCCAGCATTGTGATCGTGGAACTGGGTGCGAACGACGCGTTGCGCGGCGTGCCGCTCGCCACGACCGAAGCGAACCTGCGCACGATCATCGAAGAGGCGCAGCAAGGTCACGCGAAAGTCGTGCTCGTGGGCATGTACGTGCCGCCTAACTACGGCCCCGACTATACGCAAAAGTTCCACGGCATCTATGGCCAGCTCGCGAAGCAACTGCGCGTGCCGCTGGTGCCGTTTCTGCTCGCCGGCATTGCCGACAAGCCCGATATGTTCCAGGCGGACCAGATTCATCCGACGCAGCAGGCACAGCCAGTGCTACTGAACAACGTGTGGCCTGCTGTGAAGCCACTCCTTCGTGCAAGTTCGCCGCGCTAGGCAGGCGGCTAGCAACTTGTGTCCGACATCACGGGAACACGGATCGGCGCGCTCTATCTCACGCTTCGCAATCCCGTGTACCCGGCTCGATTCTGAGCGACTTCTGAGGAGATAACGTGAAATACCTACCGTTAATCGCTTTGACCGTGGCAATTTCTGCCTGCGCCGCTCAACCGCCGGCTGGCGTCCAATCCGTTGGACAAAGCCAGCAACCGCCGAAGGCCGTGGCGACCTGCATCGCGCAAAAGTGGGCGGACGGCTCGCAGCAGCAGGTCGTGTCGCAAGACACGCTCGCTAACGATCAGGCCGTCGACGTGTATGTGCCTGGCCAGCAGCCGCCGAACGGCGCGGCCGCTGTCGTGCGTCCTTCATACTCCGGCAAGGGTTCGTGGGTCGGCTTCCGCGCAAACGGCGCAGCAGGCAGCGACGCCACCGGCGCGATCAGTTCGTGCCTGTAATCGCGAGGCGCTGACCAGCGCCAGGATCGTTTGACGAGCGCTCAGTTGTCGAATGAAGCTTGTCGAATGAAAAGTGTCGCGAAATGCAAAAAGCCCCGCGGTTGCGGGGCTTTTTGCATTTGCGTGCTGCTGACTAACAGGCTGCAACGAGGCTGCAACCGGGCTGCAACGCGAGCCTTACTGGTCGCTCGCCTGCGCGTTGCCGCTGCTTTCGAGCGAGCCGTACAGCTTCACCTTCGAGCGGGCGCGCAGTGCCTCGACATAGGCCTCGGCTTCCGACTGCGATTGCACCTGCGCGATCTGCTGCTGAGCCGCAGCCAGACGCTGCGGGTCCACTGCTCCGCCCGAGACGACCGCGTTCACCCGATAGATCGCGTAACCATCGTCGCCGAGATCGACGCCTACGTAGGCGGGCAACTTTTGCGCGTCCGCCTTGTAGATCGCGCTCAAGGCCGCCGGAGGCATGCCTTGCGCGTCGTTGCGCGACACTTTCAGCGGCGACGAGAAACCCGTGGTCGCCTTCGACTTCTCCAACTCCGCGAGCTTTGCGATGCCGTCCTTATGCGCGGCTTCGTTCGACTGGGCCGCGATGACCTTCTGACGCACGGTGTCCTTGATCGCGTCGAGCGCCGGCACGGCCGCGGCCTTGTAGTCGGTGACGCGCGCCGCGATCAGCGTGTTGCCGCCGACGTCGATTGCCTGCGTGTTGTTGCGCGCATTGACCGAGTCGTTCGCGAACACGGCGGCGAGGAACTTCGCGTTGTTCAGCGGGCTGTCGGGCGGCAGCTTCGGATCGGGCTGCGGCGTGACAGTGGCCGTCTGCAACTGAAGCTTGTACTTGTCGGCAGCCGGTTGCAGGCTCTTCGCCTTCTCATAGACGATGGACGTGAAACCTTCCGAGTCGTCGCTGAACGCCTTGCTCGCCAGTTGGGCCTTCAGGTCGCGCGCGATCTGATCTTTCACTTCGTCGAACGGCTTGGTAGCGGCCGGCTTCACGTCCGTCACCTTGACGATGTGATAGCCGAAGTCCGTTTGCACGATGCCGCTGACCTCGTCCTTCTTGAGCGCGAACACCGCGTCGTCGAACGCCTTGCCGCCTGCGATCATGCCGCGGCCAAAGTAACCGAGATCGCCGCCCTTCGCCGCCGAGCCGGGGTCTTGGGAGTTCTGTTGCGCGATCTGAGCGAATTGATCAGGATGCGCCTTGATCTGTGCGAGCAACTCGTCGGCCTTCTGCTTCGCCTTGGCCTTGTCGGCCGCGCTCGCGTCTTTCGGCGCTGCGATCAGGATATGGCTCGCGCGCACCTGGCCTTCAGTGCGGTAGTGCGCGATGTTGTCGTCGTAGTATTTTTTCAGCTCGGCGTCGCCGGGCTGCACCGACGCGGCGACCGTGGCCGGCGACATCACCAGATACTGGATGGTCGCCGTGGCCGGCGTCGCGAAGTCGTTGCGATGGGCGTCGTAATAGGCCTGCAACTGCGCGTCGGTAGGCTGCACCTTCGCGGCATAGTCGCGCGGATGGAACGCGATGCCCTGCACTTCGCGCTGCTGCTCGGCGAGTTCGGTCAAATGCTGCGCGAGCGTTTTCGACGTGAAGGCGCTGCCCTGAATGGCGGCGGGCAACTGCTGCGTGGCGATGCTGTAGCGCACGCGCTCGTCGTACTGATCGGGCGTCATGCCCTGCATGGCGAGCAACTGCTTGTAACGGTCGACGTCGATCGAGCCGTCCGGATTTTTCAGCGACGAGATGACCGGATCGTTCAGCAGCACGCGGCGCACGGCGTCGTCGGACGCGGTGAGGTGCAGGCGCTGCGTTTCATCGGCCAGCACGCGTTGTTCGATCAGGCCGTCGAGCATCTGGCTGCGACGCTCCGGCGTGTCGAACGCCTTGATGTCGAACTGCGCGCCGAGCATCTGCCGCGCGCGGTCGAGCTGCTGACGCATCGCGTTGTCGTACTCTGCCCGCGTGATCTTGTGACCGTTGACGCTCGCGACGTTTGCGCTTTCGTCAAAGAAGCCGCGAAAGCCCTGAATGCCCACAAAACCCAGCCCCGGCACAATGACGAGGATGAGCATGAACATCATCAGGCGTTTGTGATTACGGAAAAAATCGAGCATGCGTGAGTGCCAAAAACAGAACGCCCGATCTTACAACAGCGGGCAATAAAAAAGGCGAACCGGAGTTCGCCTTTCAAGGATACTGGCGGAGTGGACGGGACTCGAACCCGCGACCCCCGGCGTGACAGGCCGGTATTCTAACCGACTGAACTACCACTCCTTCTACTACACACTTCTGCATCCTGGCTGCGCTTCTTCTTGCAAGCTGCAGCTTGCCGGGACTGCCCAAATCGCGGCGAAATCGCGGCAAAAAACGAATTGTAGCTGAAGGCGCCGCGTGTCCGCAACTTTTGCGTCCCGAGGTTCGGGCGGCTCCCGATGCGGTTCGGGCAAGGTTCGGCGCGTACCCGACCGGTCCGGCCCACAATCCAATCTCCGTCACTGATCCAGTTAGCGTCACCCAAATGACCGATACCGCCGATATCCGCTTCCTCCTTACCATCCAGCAGAACGGAAGCCTGATCGCCGCCTCGCGCAAGCTCGGCCTCACCGCTTCGGCAGTAACGCAGCGCCTGCAACAGATCGAAAAGAAGCTCGGCAGCAGGCTCGTCGAAAGAACCGCGCGCAAGCTGACCTTTACCGAAGAAGGCACGCTGCTTTGCCTGCGCGGTGCGGAACTGATCGAGCAACTCGACACGCTGCTGGAAGATCTGCGGATTCATCATGGAGGACTGGTCGGCACATTGAAGGTCAATGCGCCGCTCGGTTTCGGCCGGCGCTACCTCGCACCGGTCATTGCCGATTTCCAGCAGGAGAACCCCGACGTCGATGTCGCGCTCACGCTATCCGACCAGCCGCTCACCGAAGCGGCGGACCGGTTCGACGTCGTGGTTCATATCGGCGAGTTGCGCGCATCCAATCTTGTCGGCCATACGATCGCACCGAACGCGCGATTCGTCTGCGCATCCCCTGCTTTCGTGAAGCGTTTCGGCAATCCCGAGCAGCCTGACGATCTGGCGGGACTGCCGTGCATCGTCCTTCGCGAAAACCAGGAAGACGTGTCGCTGTGGCATTTCAGCAAAGGCAAAACCGGCCGCAGCGTCCGCGTGACGTCGAAACTGAGTTGCAACGACGGCGACGTGATCCGCCGATGGGCGTGCGAGGGCCGAGGCGTCATTCTGCGTTCCGAGTGGGATGTCGCGGACGATATCCGGCAAGGCCGGCTGATGAGGCTGCTGCCCGGCTGGAAAGCACCGGATGCTCACGTGATCGCGCTGACTCACAACCGTTCCGGCTTGCCGAGAAGAACCCGGAATTTCATGCAGTATCTGCAAGCGCGCTTCAAGCCGCTTCCGCCGTGGCGCGTTTAAGGACGCATCGCATGTTCAGTTTTTGTGAATCACTGAGTTAGCGCGGCTAAATTCACAGCGGGCTGCTGAAACCTATAATCGAATCGTCTCTGGATTCCGATTGGTTATCAACGTCCATGTCCGCGAAAGATTCCTCACCTCAACCCGGCTATCCGAAAGCGGTCCTGTTCGACCTGTTGACCGCCCTGCTCGATTCGTGGACGCTCTGGAATCGTTGCGCCGGCTCCGAACAGGCAGGCAGAGCGTGGCGCGCGGAGTACCTGCGCCTCACCTACGGCTGTGGCCAATACGTCGAGTACGAAACGTTGGTCAAGCGCGCGGCGCAATACGTCGGCCTTCCCGACTCCGCGCCGCAAGCGCTCGAGGACAACTGGCTCGAACTGACGCCGTGGGAAGGCGCATTGGCTGCGCTGCAACAGCTACAGCCTCACTGCAAGCTCGCAGTGGTCACCAATTGTTCGGCACGGCTCGGCCGGCAAGCCGCATCGATTCTGCCCGTGCAATGGGACGTGGTCGTGACAGCGGAACAAGCCGGCGCCTACAAGCCCCACCCTCGTCCCTACGAGTTGGCGCTCGACGCGCTGAACGTGCTGCCTCACGAAGCGGCATTCGTCGCGGGTTCCAGTTACGACATGTTCGGTACGGCTGCCGTCGGCTTGCGGACGTACTGGCATAACCGGATCGGCCTGCCGCTCGTCGCCGGCGCACAGCGGCCGGAAATCGAATCGCCGGCACTCGATTCCCTCGCCGCCTGGGCGAGCCATTTCACGGCGAACAACTCGCAAACATCATGACACTCGATTCACAGGAAACGCCCGCGGCCATCGTCGATGTCCGCAAGATGGAAAAGAATATCGCCGCGATGCAGGAGCGGATGAACGCCCTCCGCGTGAAATTCCGCCCGCATGTGAAAACGTCGAAATGCGTCGACGTGGCACAGGCGCAGATCGCCGCCGGGGCTCGGGGCATCACCGTTTCCACGCTGAAAGAGGCGGAAAATTTTTTCGCGGCCGGCATCGTCGATATTCTTTATGCGGTCAGTATCGTTCCGTCGAAGCTGCCTAGAGTCATGGCGCTGCGGAAACGGGGATGCGATCTGAAGATCGTCGTCGACAATGCGAGCGCCGCGCTCGGCATCGTGGAGTTCTGCAAAACAGCGGGCGAATCGCTGGAAGTGTGGATCGAAGTGGATACCGACGGCCATCGCTCCGGCCTCAAGCCAGAAGAAGATGCGCTGCTGGAAATCGGCCGCATTCTGCACGCGGGCGCGATCAAGGTCGGCGGCGTGTTGACACATGCCGGTTCGAGCTACGAATTGAATACGCCCGCAGCGTTGGCGGCGCTCGCTGAACAGGAACGCGCCGGCTGCGTGCGCGCCGCGCAACGCCTGCGCGCGGCCGGCATTCCGTGCGAGAGCGTGAGCGTCGGCTCCACGCCGACGGCGCTCGCCGCACGCAGCCTCGAAGGCGTCACCGAAGTGCGTGCCGGCGTCTACGCATTCTTCGATCTCGTGATGCACAACGTCGGTGTTTGCGCGATCGACGATATCGCGCTGAGCGTCCTGACCACGGTGATCGGCCATCAGGAGGACAAATCGTGGGTGATTGTGGATGCGGGCTGGATGGCCATGAGCCGTGACCGCGGCACGTCGAAGCAGTCACGCGATTTCGGCTATGGACTGCCGTGCACGCTCGACGGCACTCCGCTCGACGGCTATCTGATGATCGGCGCAAACCAGGAGCACGGCATTCTTGCACCGGCCGATGCCGGCCACGCTCCTGATCACGGCGATCTGAAGGCCCGCTTTCCGATCGGCAGCCGGCTGCGCATCCTGCCCAATCACGCGTGTGCAACGGGCGCGCAGTTCCCCGAATATCACGCGCTGCAAGCAACGGGAGAACTCGCCGTGTGGAGCCGCCTGCATGGCTGGTGAAACTCGCGGACCTGCTTGTGAGCCCGCGCCCGTGGCTAGCCAAACCGGTCCGGATAGAGCGCCGCGCTGCCGTCGAGATTGCCGGTTTGCGCGTAGATCAACGGCTCGCCGTCGCGGCGAATGATTGCTCCATCAACGACACGGCCGATGACCAGGCGATGATCCCCCGCCTCGACGTCGTTCGCCACTTCGCACTCGAAGTGCGCGAGCGCCTCGAGGAGCAAGGGCGCACCCGTTCGGCCCGGTTGCCACGACACGGACGCGAGTTTGTCGACGGTGCGGCCCGACTGCGTGCCGAAGTGTTCCGCGAGCGGCTGCTGGTCCGCACTCAACACGTTGATGGCGAAGACCTGGCCGCTTCGCAGCAGTTTGTACGACTCGTGGTCCGTGCCGATCGTGATCGCGACGAGCAACGGCGAAAACGAAACCTGCATGATCGAACTGGCGGTGAACGCGTTGCGTCGATTACCATCCGCAACGCCGACGACATACACGCCGGCCGTCAAATGCCTGAAAAGTTCTGCGATGCGCTCGCTCATCGTGGACTCCTCTTAAGTGCGAAGAAGCGTGTTTCATCATAGCGCCGCTCATGCGTTGCGGCTCGCGCATCGGCTGGAACGCGGCTTGCGGCGCGAAGGTGTTTTACAGCGATCTTCATTTCATCATGAAAGACTCTCTCATCTACAACCGGTTCAGTTCGAAAGTGGTCGTCGTGACAGGCGCCGTGTCCGGGATCGGCGAAGGTGCGGCGCGTCGCTTTGCCGGAGAAGGCGCGTCGGTCGTGTTGGCCGGACGCACTCACGAGAAGCTCGAGCGGGTGGCGCGCGACCTCGACGCTCAACGCACGCTCGTTCACCCCTGCGATGTCTCCAGTTACGAGGCCGCCGAGCAACTGATGGCCGCGGCAATCGCGCGCTTCGGCCGTATCGACGTGCTCGTCAATAACGCAGGAATCGCGCCGACTGACCGCATCGACGAAGCCTCGCTCGACGACTGGCGCGCGATCATGTCGACCGATCTCGACGGTGTTTTCTATTGCAGCCGCGCGGCGATTCGTCATTTGATCGACGCGCGCGGCTCGATCGTGAACGTGTCGTCGGTGTCCGGCTTGGGCGGCGATTGGGGCATGAGTTTCTACAACGCGGCCAAGGGCGCGGTCACCAATTTCACGCGGGCGCTTGCCCTGGATCACGGCCGCGACGGCGTGCGAGTCAACGCGGTCTGCCCGAGCCTGACGGCCACCGACCTCACGCAAGACATGCTCGGCGACGAAAAGCTGATGGCAAAGTTTCGCGAGCGCATTCCACTCGGCCGCGCAGCCGAGCCCGCTGACATCGCGGCGGTCATCGCTTTTCTCGCCAGCGACGACGCGCGTTTTGTGACCGGCGTGAATCTGCCCGTCGACGGCGGTCTGAGCGCGTCGAACGGCCAGCCGCCGCAAGCGTGAGCGCGACGCGTGCCTGCGCTGCTCGATGACACGCTGAATCGCGTCGTGCGGCGTTATCGCTTGCCGGCCGACGCCTGCAAATTTCCGCCGACGCCCGATGCCAGTCCTGCTGAGGCGCTCGCGATCGTCATCGAGCGGGCTCGCGAAGCCGTGGTCCGCGGCGAAGCGCCCGATGCGGAATTGAAGCGTCGTTTCATCGCAGCGCTCGCTCAGATGATTCGTGACGCGATGCGTGCCGAATCCGGCGACCCCGTTTTCCAGGCGATGGCGTTTCGTCATCGAACGGCTGAGGTGCGCGAGTACGCGTCGCTGGCAGCGCGTGCCGCGCGGGACCGCCGTACGATTCACGCGGCCGTGAACGCCATCGCTCATCCGGCGAAGCAGCAACGAACTCCGCCGGGGCGGCAACGCGACGCGCTGGCTTTGTTGCATGCGTCCGCGGCGTCGGGAGCCTGGTCGGAGTTCGACGCGACGCTGCGGCGGCTTTGCGTCGAGCATTGCTCGGGCGAGTTTCCGTTCGAACGCAGCTTGAGGCAATTGCTCGACAGTCCCGAGTTGTCACGCTTGCGGCGTCTCGAACTGCTCGCGTCCGATGATCGTGTGCGTCAATATCAGTCGCTGTGGGATCGGCATGCTCATCGTCCGGGAAGCGCAGCGGCGATTGCCCTCGGCATTGCATCGAAAGAACGCGGCGCCCAGGTTGAAGCGTTAGCCACGCACGCGCTCGAGCTATTGGCGCGACGACTGAACGACGCGGAAGACTCGCTCGCGTCGTATCGCATCGTCAACTCGATGCGTGTTCCGGCCGCGATGCCCGCGAGCCACGAGCGTGCAAAAACCGAGTGGGACGTCGTGCTGTTAAGACGTGCAAAGGCGAATGACGAAGCTGCGGCCTGGGACGTATGCCTGCTCGTGGAGGCGAAGGCATCCGTTGACGCCGCGACCACCGACTTCCCGCGTCTTTTGCGCGGTGTGAATCTGCTTGCCCACGCGGATGAAAACACGGTCTATTCGTTCCTCACTCAGCAAGGCACGGTGAGTGTGCGTGGCGCTTCACTGAGCGCGCTGCGAACCGACGACGCAAGTCTCGCGAAGACCGTGCTCTATTGTTGTGACGCTCCTGCTGAAGCGAGTCCGCGTTTGCTTGGTGCCGCCGCTCGTATGCAGTTGTTGTCGGCAGAGGCCAGTCTGGTGTTTGCCAATGTTCTCGCTACCGAACACGATGCCGATTCAAGCGCTCTAGAACCAGTCTGGCAGCAGTTACTCGAATCTCCGAAGTGGCATGCCCTGCTCTATCAGTATCCGACGCTGCGCCGGGTTCGCGAGCTGATGGTTCATGCGGAAGATCTTCGATCGGCGGTCATGGCGGCGCTGCATTGATGACGCCGATTCATAGCCTCAAGAAAGCACAGCAACTTAATCTAAGGAAGACTCTCGGATAGAGTGGACAGCGACGTGGACTTCCCAGGCAAAGGAGCAGCATTTGGACACGAAGGTTTGCCGAACAGTTGCACTAGCTGTTGCATTTGCAACGACTGCTCTCCCCTTTATGAGCCGTGGCGCGTCCGCATTAAAGAGCCAAACGAATCCTGCTTACGTACAGACCGCTTCAGCAAAACAAGCCGCAACCATGTCGAACAATTCAACAGCGCTGGCCCGAATCAGGCTGAACTTCGACGGTAAGCAAGCGGAGGTCGAACTCAACGACAACCCTGCCAGCCGCGACTTTGTTTCCATGCTGCCGCTCACGCTGAACTTCCGGGACTACAACGGAGTTGAGAAAGTCGCCTATCCTCCGCGCAAGCTCTCAACCAAAGGCGCGTCCTTTGGATTGACACCCTCAGTAGGCGACTTTGCGTTGTATGCGCCGTGGGGAAACCTCGTGGCCTACTATCGCGGGTTTCGACATTCCGACGATCTGGTTCATCTCGGTCGCTTCACTTCCGGTATAGAAGAACTGTCGAAGATGGACGGCGAATTCAGCGTCCGTATTGAAGCTGTGCAGTAGTCGGCTTTTGAACTTTCGATGCCGTTCCGTCGTTTTCTCGAACATGCACAAAGAGGCTATGGGACTCGCATCCCATAGCCTCTTTTGCTTGCGAGCGTCGGCAGATAACCGATAGACAACTATCGTCGCGCAATACAGCGATCAGTTGCAGTGCGCGTTGTCGTCGCTCTTATTCGCCGCGAGTTGACTCGACGTGCGTTCCGCTTTCGCGAGCGTCACCTTCGCGGACGCTGCGTGCGCGTCGTCCACCCAGGTCCGCGGATTCATGCGCGCGGGGTTATATCCTGCTGCCGCGTAGTCGGCAGCTTCCTGACGGACCTGCTCACGCGTCAAACCTTGAGAGGACGTTTGCGCCGAGGCGAGCATAGGCGCGGAGATGGCGATTGCGATAAGAACAAGTTGAAGTTTGCGTTTCATGGTCGTAGCTCCGGAAAGATGGGCAAGGTTTGCCCGATAGCTTCGATGAAGCAACGGGCATCGCTTCGGCTCATGCACACTTTAAGGATTTCTACTGATTCGATTAAGTAGACGCCTTCCATTGAGCCTATTAGTATCATTCATGAATCACGAGATCGAAGCGACGCTCGAACACGCAACGCGCTGCTCGCCCCTGGCACCGGATGTTTGCTCACAAAGAATGGATGATGCGAGATGCCTCGAGAAAACCTGAATGACATCCTTGTGTTTATCGCGGTTGCACGCGAGAAGAGCTTCACGCGTGCGGCGGCAAAACTGGGCGTTTCTCAATCGGCGTTGAGTCATACCATCCGCGATCTCGAGGCGCGACTCGGACTGCGCCTCCTCACGCGAACGACCCGAAGCGTTTCGACCACTGAAGCGGGCGAAGAACTCTTTCAGGCGGTGGCGCCGCGCATCGAGGAAATCGATGCAAGCATTGCGGCTTTATCGGATTTCAGGGACAAGCCCGCTGGGATCATTCGCATCACCGCAACGGATCATCCCGTGGAGACGGTCATCTGGCCGAAGCTGCGAAAACTCTTGCCGTCCTACCCGGATATCAAGGTCGAGGTGACCGTCGACTACGGTCTTTCGAACATCGTCGAAGAACGCTATGACATTGGCGTCCGATTCGGCGATCAGGTCGCAAAGGACATGATTGCGGTCCGTATTAGCCCGGACATTCCGATGGCTATCGTCGGCTCACCCGGCTACTTTGCAAATAGAGAACTTCCGAAAACGCCGGAAGATCTTCTCCGCCACGAATGCATTAGCTTGCGCATGACGACCACGAAGGCGCTGTACGCGTGGGAATTGAAAAAGGGAAAGAGAGAGACGCAAGTGCGCGTTGCAGGACAGGTCACCGTCAATACGCAGCCTCAAATGATCCAGGCCGCGCTGGACGGCTTTGGACTGACTTTCGTCCCGGAAGATGCCGTAATCCAACACATGCGCAATGGCCATTTGCTAAGCGTTCTGAGAGACTGGTGCCCAGTCTGGCCCGGCTACCGCGCCTACTATCCGAGCCGCCGTCAAACGTCGCGTGCATTCTCGCTTGTGATCGATGCATTGAAACACCAAAGCTAAGCCGACTCCCAATTCGCCGCACCGATTGATCACAACAGCTCATAAGTCCAATCGACCGGCTTGGGTTTATCCGAACTGCCCGCGCAGCTAGAATAACTTCAATCGGTCAGGCATTCACTCGCTAACTTCAGTCTTTTTAGTCAACACGCGCCCGCTGCATTGCTTTAACGGATCGCAGCGCCGGCGACTCGCACGTCCATTCACTGCTTGAGCGCGTATCGTCGCGCCTGAACGCCGTAGTCAGGCATTGTCGACTGCCAATTCGTTGGCCGGTCGCGCATTCCTTTTATCGAAGCACGTTCAAGTATTGCAGCGAATCGGCGCCCAAGATGAACGAGGAAATCCGATGTCCACAGTGTCGAATCAATCCGCTATTTCCAGACGCCAGGTATGGAGCGCGGTCGCCTCGATGGCGATGTGCGCGGCCATGCTGATAGCGTCCGAATTCATGCCCGTTAGTCTTCTGACGCCGATTGCGTCAGACCTGCGTGCGTCAGTCGGTATGGCGGGCCAGGCCATTTCTATCTCGGGCCTCTTTGCTGTCGCGACAAGCCTGATCATTCCTTCGGTGACGAGCCGTCTCGATCGACGTCATGTGCTGGCCGGACTCGCGGGACTGATGCTGATGTCGTTGGTGCTGATCGCCGAGGCCCGCAGCTTCGAGATGTTGATGGCCGCTCGCGCGCTTCTCGGCGTGACAGTAGGTGGTTTCTGGTCGCTTGCAACCGCAACGATCATGCGACTCGTTCCCGAGGAATCGGTGCCGAAGGCATTAGGTGTTCTCTATACGGGCAACGCCGTCGCGACGTCGTTTGCCGCGCCCATTGGTAGTTACCTGGGCAGTGTCATCGGATGGCGAGGTGTGTTCTGGGCACTCGTCCCAATCGTGGCAATCAATCTGGTCATGCTGCTGGTGACGCTTCCGCCTATGAAAACCCGCGCATCGCAAGACGGCGGCGCGAACGCGCTTGCACTCCTGCGGCGCCCGCATGTGTCGTTTGCGATGCTCGCCGTCATGCTGACGTTTGCCGGCGCTTTTGAGGTCTTCACGTACTTCCGGCCGTTCTTTGAAACCTACACGCACGTCGGCGTGCCACGGCTACCAGTCCTTCTGCTTGGCATGGGACTCGCCGGTTTCGCCGGCACGTACGGTGCGAGCGCACTGATCGGTAAACGCCTCTTCCATCTGTTGATGGCTTTGCCCGTTGCACTGGCCGTCGTGACGCTCATCATGCTTCCCGCGGGTCACTCGTTCGGCGCAGCGGCATTGCTGGCAATTGCGTGGGGCGCCGTTAATGCAGCCATTCCGGTCGCTTGGTCGACGTGGCTTTCAAAAGGCGTGAAGGACAAGCCGGAAAGCGGCGGAGGCTTGATGGTTGCGTCTATCCAGCTATCCATCATGGTGGGCGCGGAGCTAGGCGGCACACTACTCGATCATTATTCGATCGGCGCGACCTTCTTGTCCGGCGCGGCGCTGCTGGTTCTTTCGGCGATTGTGGTTGGCAGCGGCAGGCGTCTCAGGCCTGCGGTGTGATAGACGATGCGGACGTTGCGCAGTTCATGCGCGGCGCTGACGTCAATGCTTGTCCGGCTAACGGCCATCTTATGTTTCCAGTTTGCGCGTCTGAGTCCTGCCGCGTACAGTTGATTATTCTTCTATCGGCGGCAACGAGCGGCCGCAGTCGCCCGACAAAACATTTTTCACGCTCGCCACAATATTCGCGTTCCTGAAACGTCTTCAGGCGCATGGAACCGCCACCTACCTCGCAGCCGATGACCGACCGAGACAGCGACATCACCGCGACCGTGGTGCGTGAGCGCACGAGGCTCGTCAATTTCATCCGGCGTCGAATACGCGACCCGGACGATGCCGAGGACATCCTGCAGGACGTGTTCCACGAATTCGTGCAGGCTTACCGGCTTCCCGCTCCGATCGAACAGGCTAGCGCGTGGCTTTTCCGCGCCGCGCGCAACCGCATCATCGATCGTTTTCGCAAGAAACGAGAGCAGCCGCTGACCGATCCGTTCGAGACCGACGACGACGCCGGCAGCGAATATCGCCTCGACCTCGCGCTGCCGGCGCACGATGCCGGTCCCGAAGCGCTCTACGCTCGCGCTCTATTGCTCAAGGCTTTGCAGGACGCGCTCGATGAGTTGCCGCCGAATCAACGTGACGTATTTATCGCCCACGAGCTCGAGGGGCGTTCCTTCAAGGACATGGTCGCGCAAAGCGGCGTGCCGCTTAATACGCTGCTCGCGCGCAAACGCTATGCGGTTCTTCATTTGCGCGCTCGACTGCAAGTCATTTACGACGAACTGGATCTTTAAAGGAGTCAACGGATGAAATTCCGAATCAGATGTGCCGGTAAAGCGCTGCTTGTGGTGGTCGCAATCGCCGCGCTTGGGTGGGTGGTCATGACGCTATGGAATTGGGTGATTCCTGCGCTATTCGTCGGCGCCCGTGCGATCGATTTCGCTCATGCGTTGGGCTTGCTGGTCTTGAGCCGCATTCTCTTTGGCGGATTCCGCGGACATGGCGGCTGGCGCGAACGGCGTCACTGGCGCAAATGGGAAGCGATGACGCCCGAGGAACGCGAGCATTTCCAGACGGCGTGGCGCTCGCGCCATGCCCCGCGCAAGGAGGATTGAATATGCGCGAGAACGCGGTGCGCGACTGCAAACAGGAGCCGGGCGTGATTGCGCCGGTCGTCCATCTGAAACGTTGCGAAGGCAAAGGCGATTGCGTGAACGTTTGCCCGGAGAATGTGTTTGAGATCCGGCGTATCGATGAGGCCGATTATCTCAGCCTCGGTTTGATGCATCGCCTGAAGCAGCGCGTGCATGGAATGAAGGTCGCCTACACGCCGAATGCGGACGCCTGCCGCTCGTGCGGTCTTTGCGTGACGGCATGCCCTGAACGCGCGATCAAGCTCGCCAGAACGGCATAGCGCATATGAGTCCATCAACCACAGTGCTT
The DNA here is from genome assembly GCF_040543975.1 of Paraburkholderia sp. OAS925. NCBI lineage: Bacteria > Pseudomonadati > Pseudomonadota > Betaproteobacteria > Burkholderiales > Burkholderiaceae > Paraburkholderia > Paraburkholderia sp. OAS925. Next base: position 2,378,287 of record NZ_JBEUNO010000001.1, on the reverse strand, counting down.
TTGCGCGAGCTTCACGAGCAGAGCCAGTCAGAAGTGATAGCCCGCGCATGCGCGCAGTTTCATGGATCGAGCGAGGAGTTTCTAACTCTCGCCGACGAATACGAAACGCTCGCACCCAGATTGCGTGGCCGGTTTCTCGAAACGCTCGGGCTATCCAGCGAAGATTTCGAGTCCTCGCAAGGCACGCCTCTTTCGCTGGCCGTCTCGGCGGAGACGGGACGGTTCCTGCGCAACATGGTGCTGTCGCACAAACCGGCTCGAATCCTAGAACTCGGGAGTTCGTGCGGTGTGTCCACGTTGTATCTCGCCGAGGCTCTTCGCACGTCAGGCAGCGGCATCGTTGTAGCGACTGAAGTCGATCCGCTGAAGTGCGTACGTCTTCGGGACAACATCACGACGGCGGGCGTCGATGCTTATGTCGAGCTGCGGGAAGGCGATGTGTTCCAGACCGTCACCGAGCTGGACGGCACGTTCGACATGGTGTTCATCGACGTATGGGCCAACGCCTATCTGGATCTGTTCAAACGGATCGAACACCTGCTGCGCCCCGGATCGATCGTTCTCGCCGACAACATGTACACAGCCGAAGACGCGGTTCGGCCGTACAAGCAATATCTCGATGCGGACCCGCGCTTCTCGAGCACGACCTTGGGCTTTGAATCGGGGATCGAGTTTACGGTCGTGGTTTGCTGAATGAATCGGGAGTGCGCTCGCGTTCTTGCGCCATGCAATCGGGATGATTCCAATGCGCCGTGATTGATTGCTGCTTGTATGAAGGCGCCCGGTCTCAGCCGGAGATGGAAGCAGAGAGTCCGTGAGCAAACGCGTCCGGTGAAGTGAAGCCTCTCACCTGCGTCGCTGGATGGTTGCCAACGCGAGCCCCGCTCCTGCGAACGCGCACGCGGCGGACACCAGCGCGACTGCGCGCAGCGCGGCAACGATGGCGTCGGCTTCCGCTTGCGCCGTCGGCGTCTGCGGCGTCTGCGGCGGCGTATGGGCACCGCCGGCTTGCGCGCCGGCTGCCGCGTTCAACCCCGATAACTGTGCGCTCTGGCGTGCATCGTGAGGAACGTGCAGTGCGTCCAGCCGCGCGGACAGCGCCGCGTCGTGCGACCACACAAACACGATGCCGAGCACCGCAACCGCCAGCAGGCTCGCCACGCGTGCGACCGCGTTGTTGATACCGGAGGCTACGCCCGTGCGATGAGCCGGCACTGAGCCCATCACGGTCGTCGTGAGCGGTGCCACGGTGATCGTCATGCCGAGCCCGAGGACGGCGAGCGCAGGGAAAAATCCGGCCCAATAGCTGCCGCGCACGAACGGCATCGCGAGCATCGCAAAGCCGATTGCAGCGATGGCCGGGCCAACGCTCAATAGGACCCGCGAGCCGAAGCGGGTCGTCAGGCCGCCGGTCAAGCGCGACAACGAGCCGATGATGACCGGCACCGGCAGCAGCGCCGAGCCCGCTTCCGTTGCCGTGTAGCCATGTGCGCGGATCAGCGTGAACGGCAGGAAGAAAAACACGCCGCCCATACCGAAGTAAAGCAGCAGCGTGACGAGATTCGCGCCGGTGAAATCGCGCGAGCGAAACACCTCAAGCGGCATCATCGGGTCACGGCTCTTCGCTTGGATCATCAGGAATGCGGCCAGCACGAGCGCGCCAACGCCGATCGCGCACAGTACGAGCGCATGCGCGAAGCCACGCGCCGACGCCTCGGTCAGGCCATAGGTCAATGCCGCGAGCCCCGCTGCCGCACTCAGCGCGCCAGGCCAGTCCAACTGCTGAGGGGCATCCGGCGTGTGGCTGTTCGGCACCGACGAAACCGCGAGCACAATCGTCGCCGCTGCAAGCGGGACGTTGAGAAAGAAGATCGCGCGCCAGGAGAATGCGTCGACGAGCAGGCCGCCGGCCACTGGCCCGAGCGCCGACGTAATCGCGCCGACACCCGCCCAGGTGCCGATCGCCCGTCCGCGCTCCTCGCCGTCGAAGATCGCGCCGATGATCGCAAGACTGCCGGGTACGAAGAGCGCCGCGCCTATGCCCTGCACCGCACGCCCGGCGATCAGCGAGCCCGCGTTCGGGGCGAGCCCGCAAGCGGCCGATGCCAGCGTGAAGACCGCGATTCCCGCGATGAACACGGTGCGGTGGCCGAGTTTGTCGCCCATCGATCCACCCACCAGTACGAGCGATCCGAGAAACAGAAGGTAGGCGTTGATGATCCACTGCATCGCCGCGACGCTCGCGCCGAGCTCGCTCTGAATGGCGGGCAACGCGACGTTGACGACGGAGCCGTCGATAAACGCCATGCTCGAGCCGAGGATCGTCGCGGCGAGCGCCAGACGCTTGCGCCGGCACGGGCTGTCGAGTGCGGTGGGCTGCATGCGGATGATGAGTTCGTCGCACGGGCTCGCTTGCGCAGCGACAACGTGCGCGCGGTGTGGGTCGCTATGAACGCGCGGGTCGGCCATGCTCGCTCCAGTGCCGGTCGATGGTGACTAGCATAGCAACTGGGGCGCAGGAGCGCAGGTGTGGGTGCTCGTGGACTTGCGCGCCGCGCCACGGCCAAGAAAAAACCCGCAGAGCCAATAGCTGTGCGGGTTTTCGGATACTGCGGCAGAACACTACGGAACTGCGTGGAAGCAGGTCGCGAAACGAATGGTGGGTGCTGAGAGGCTCGAACTCCCGACCTACGCCTTGTAAGGGCGCCGCTCTACCAACTGAGCTAAGCACCCGTTTCGCAGACTTCTGATGCTGCTGCCTCGCTGTTGCCTTTGCCGAAGCAGCAAGCCCGTTAGTTTAGCGCATCCTTTAGGGCTTTGCCAGGCCTAAATTTCGGCACTTTTGCCGCCTTGATCTTGATCGCGTCGCCGGTGCGCGGATTGCGTCCCGTGCGCGCCGTACGCTTGCCGACGGCGAACGTGCCGAAGCCGACTAGCGTCACCGAACCGCCTTTCTTCAGCGTGCCTTTTACACCGCCGATCACTGCGTCCAGCGCGCGGCCGGCCGCAGCCTTGGAAATTTCCGCCTGCTGCGCAATGTGGTCGATCAATTCCGTCTTGTTCATCCTACCCCCGCGAATGTTTTAGAAGCGAAACGGCGCGTGCAGCGCCTGACATCGTGTGGCCGGCGCAACGCCGGGCCGAGTCATTAGAATTGGCCGAAACCGCCGTGTCAACCGGGGTTGAGCCTGATTTTGCAGAGATTCGAACGGACTTGCTTATCGCCGCCATGCTTGCGCCTTTCGATGCGCGCACAACCAGTTTACAGCCTGGCATTTTCATCGCTCGAATGAGCACCGTGTCGCTGCAAATTTCTTTGCACTCGAAAGAAAACAGGCAATAAAAAACCCGCGGCGATAAGACCGCGGGTTTTGTGCAGCGAAACTACCGCTGAAGGTTTAGTGCTTCACGACTTCGGTCGCGCCGGAGTCCTTGCCGGGTTCGGCAGCGACCGGCGACGCAGGCTTCGCCTCTTCTTCCGGCAACGCTTCAGGCACACGTTCGAGCGCCAGTTCGAGCACCTTGTCGATCCAGCGGACCGGCACGATTTCGATTGCGTTCTTCACGTTGTCCGGAATCTCCGTCAAGTCCTTGACGTTTTCTTCCGGGATCAGCACGAGCTTGATGCCGCCGCGATGCGCTGCCAGCAGCTTCTCCTTCAGACCGCCGATCGGCAGCACTTCGCCACGCAACGTGATTTCACCCGTCATCGCGACATCGGCACGCACCGGAATACCGGTCAGCACCGACACCAGCGCGGTGGTCATCGCGATACCGGCCGAAGGACCGTCCTTCGGCGTGGCGCCTTCAGGCACGTGGATGTGAATGTCCTGCTTCTCGAACGCTTCGTCCTTGACACCGAGACGACGCGAACGCGAACGCACAACCGAGCGCGCTGCCTCGACCGATTCCTTCATCACGTCGCCGAGCGAACCGGTGCGGATCACATTGCCCTTGCCCGGCATCACGGCGGCTTCGATAGTCAGCAGATCGCCGCCCACTTCGGTCCACGCGAGACCCGTGACCTGGCCAACCTGATTTTCCTTCGCGGCCAGACCGAAGTCGTACTTGCGCACGCCGAGGAACGTGTCGAGGTTGCTGCCGTCGACCTTCACCGCGCCTTCCGCCTTCTTCAGCAGAAGCATCTTCACGACCTTGCGGCAGATCTTCGAAATTTCACGCTCGAGCGAACGCACGCCGGCTTCACGCGTGTAGTAACGAATGATGTCGCGGATCGCCGTTTCCGTCACATCGACCTCGCCATCCTTGAGGCCGTTGTTCTTCTTCTGCTTGGGCAAAAGATAACGTTGCGCGATGCTGACCTTCTCGTCTTCCGTGTAACCCGACAGACGGATCACTTCCATCCGGTCGAGCAACGGCGGCGGAATATTCAGCGAGTTCGACGTCGCCACGAACATCACGTCCGACAGATCGAAGTCGACTTCGACGTAGTGATCGGCGAACGTATGGTTCTGTTCCGGATCGAGCACTTCGAGCAATGCCGACGACGGATCGCCGCGGAAATCCTGGCCCATCTTGTCGACTTCGTCGAGCAGGAAGAGCGGATTGCGCACACCGACCTTGGTCAGGCTTTGCAGAATCTTGCCCGGCATGGAACCGATATACGTACGACGGTGACCGCGAATCTCGGCTTCGTCGCGCACGCCGCCGAGCGCCATGCGCACGAACTTGCGGTTCGTGGCGCGAGCGATCGACTGACCCAGCGACGTCTTACCGACACCCGGAGGCCCAACGAGGCACAGGATCGGCGCCTTCACCTTGTCGACACGTTGCTGGACCGCGAGATACTCGAGAATGCGTTCCTTCACTTTCTCGAGACCGAAGTGGTCTTCGTCGAGCACGCGTTCCGCATTCGAGAGGTCGTTGTTGACCTTGCTCTTCTTGCGCCACGGCAAGCCGATCAGCGTGTCGATATAGTTGCGCACGACCGTTGCTTCAGCCGACATAGGCGACATCAGCTTGAGCTTTTTGAGCTCGGCGTCGGCCTTCTTCTTGGCTTCCTTCGGCATGCGGGCAGCCGTGATGCGCTTCTCGAGTTCCTCGAGATCCGCACCTTCTTCACCTTCGCCGAGTTCCTTCTGGATCGCCTTCACCTGCTCGTTCAGGTAGTACTCGCGCTGGCTCTTCTCCATCTGGCGCTTCACGCGCCCACGGATGCGCTTTTCGACCTGCAGGATGTCGATCTCGGCTTCGAGCTGCGCGAGCAGATGCTCGAGACGCTCAATGACCGGGAACATCTCAAGAATGTGCTGCTTCTGGTCGAGCTTCAGCGGCAAATGTGCCGCGATGGTATCGGCCAGACGCCCGGCTTCGTCGATACCCGACAGCGACGTCAGAATCTCCGGCGGAATCTTCTTGTTCAGCTTCACATACTGATCGAACTGCGACACGATCGCGCGGCGCAGCGCTTCAGTTTCAGCGCTGTCGGCGTGGTCGGGTTCGAGCGGCATGACTTCGCACGAGAACTGCGTTTCCTGTTCTTCGATGGAAAGCGTTTTCGCGCGCTGCAAACCCTCGACGAGCACCTTAACGGTGCCATCGGGCAGCTTGAGCATTTGCAGGATGTTGGCAACACACCCTACTTCGTACATGTCCTTTTCGGTCGGCTCATCTTTCGCAGCCGTTTTCTGGGCGACGAGCATGATGTGCTTGCCGCCTTCCATCGCTGCCTCGAGAGCCTTGATCGACTTCGGGCGGCCTACGAAGAGCGGAATCACCATGTGCGGGAAAACGACTACGTCACGCAGCGGGAGCAGCGGGAGAGCGTAATGCGTTCCTGCGGAAGGAGTTGGGTTCCTGACATTTCATTTCCCCATGAGTGGAATCAGTTCGTTCGATAGGTGAGGCCGGCAGAAAATATTGCAAGCCTCCGCGTGTGGGAAAAGTTCAGTGACTCCGAAGGTTCAGTGACTCCATTGTGAAAACAATCTTTCTGACCACACGATAAACGAAAAAGCCGTTCACGTCGCCATGAACGGCTTTTTGCGGTATCCGAAGCCGATCAGTTCGAACCCGCGACTTTGGGCGCGTCTTCGTAGATCAGTAACGGTTTGCCGTCGCCGTCGATCACATTGTCGTCGATGATGACCTTGCTGACACCTTTCATTTGCGGCAGATCGTACATCACGTCCAGCAACGCCTGTTCCAGGATGGAGCGCAGTCCGCGCGCGCCCGTCTTGCGACGGATCGCCTTGCGCGCCACAGCCTGCAACGCGGCCGGACGAATTTCGAGTTCGACCCGTTCCATGTTGAAGAGCTTGTGGTACTGCTTCACCAGCGCATTCTTCGGTTCGACGAGAATTTTCATCAGCGCCGCTTCGTCGAGCTTGCCAAGCGTGGCGACCACCGGCAGACGGCCGATCAGTTCGGGAATCAAACCGAACTTGATCAGATCTTCCGGTTCCACTTCGCGCAGCACTTCGCCGGCGTCGCGATCCTGCTTGCTCTTCACGCTCGCGCCAAAGCCAATGCCGGTCTTTTCAGTACGATCGACGATGACTTTTTCGAGGCCGTCAAATGCGCCGCCGCAGATGAACAGAATGTTGGTCGTATCGACCTGGATGAAGTCCTGATTCGGATGCTTGCGGCCACCTTGCGGCGGCACCGACGCCATCGTGCCTTCGACCAGCTTCAGCAACGCCTGCTGCACGCCCTCGCCCGACACGTCGCGGGTAATGGACGGGTTATCCGACTTGCGGCTGATCTTGTCGATTTCGTCGATATAGACAATGCCGCGCTGGGCCTTGTCGACTTCGTAATTGCAGTTCTGCAGCAGCTTCTGGATGATGTTCTCGACGTCTTCACCCACGTAACCCGCTTCGGTGAGCGTGGTTGCGTCCGCAATGACAAAGGGAACGTTCAGAAGACGCGCGAGCGTTTGCGCGAGCAAGGTCTTGCCGGAACCGGTCGGGCCGATCAGCAGGATGTTGCTCTTGGACAGCTCGATCTCGTCTTTCTTGTCGAGATGCTTCAGGCGCTTGTAGTGGTTGTACACCGCGACCGCGAGAATTTTCTTCGCGCGTTCCTGACCGATCACATACTGGTCGAGGATTTCACGGATTTCCTGCGGACTCGGCAGATCGGACTTGGACAAGCCCGCCTCGATACCCGCGCCTGCTGCTTCGTCGCGAATGATTTCGTTGCACAGGTCGATACATTCATCGCAGATGAACACCGACGGGCCGGCAATCAGTTTCTTGACTTCATGCTGGCTCTTGCCGCAAAACGAGCAATACAACAGCTTTTCGCTGTTAGAACCTTTCTTGTCCGCCATAGATGTGTGAGCCTCCGGACACTCGATTACATGATACGCCGTTTGCCCCAGCCTCGCAGTTGGGCGCGGCGGGGCTGAGCAAGGTGACGGCGTTTGCCGCAGGCGCTCGGACGAGTCTTGATTATTTCACAACCGATCAGGCGCCGGATTTGCCCCGAATTAGGGCAAATCCGTACCCGATCAAGGACGCTTGTGGGCTACCTGATCGACCAGACCGTACGCTTGCGCGTCGTCGCCGGACATGAAGTTGTCACGGTCGGTGTCGCGCGCAATACGCTCGACCGGCTGGCCGGTGTGGTGCGCCAGCAGATGATTCAGCCGCTCCTTCAGGTAAAGGATTTCCCGCGCCTGAATTTCGATGTCCGACGCCTGACCGCGCGCGCCGCCAAGCGGCTGGTGAATCATCACGCGCGAGTTCGGCAGCGCGAAGCGCTTGCCCTTCGCGCCCGCTGCCAGCAGGAACGCGCCCATGCTCGCCGCAAGCCCCATGCACAGCGTGGAGACGTCCGGCTTGATGAACTGCATCGTGTCGTAGATCGCCATGCCCGCCGAAACCGATCCGCCCGGGCTGTTGATATAGAAGTAGATGTCCTTGTCCGGATTCTCGCTCTCGAGGAACAGCATTTGTGCGACGACGAGATTGGCCGTCTGATCGTTCACCTCGCCGACCAGGAACACAATGCGTTCCTTCAGAAGACGCGAGTAGATGTCATACGAGCGCTCGCCCCGACCGCTCGTTTCCACGACGATCGGCACCAGTCCGAGCGCCTGCGCTTCGAGATCCCGGGACGACTGGGAGGTCAACGTGTCCAGCATTTGGGCGCGAAAGGTCATGCAATGGATCCTTGTCTGGAAATATTCTAAATATTTGATGCTAGACAGGTGTGGTCGACCGGCCCGTATTCAAGTGCGCGCCGACTGCACGACAGGCAGTACAAAAATGCAGCACAAAAAAACGGCGTGCTGGCCGTCGCTCCGACAGCCGGCACGCCGTTGCAGCGACGCTTACGCTTGCGCCGTTGCGCTTGCCAGTTCTTCGAAGCTCACTTCCTTGTCCGTCACCTTGGCCTTGCTCAGCACGAATTCGACGACGTTGGCTTCAACGACGTACGCTTCCATTTCAGCAAGGCGTTGCTGGTTCGAATAATACCAGCGGACGACTTCCTTCGGGTCTTCGTAGCTTTTCGCGAATTCGTCGACTTCGGCGCGGATCTGTTCCGGCTTTGCCTGCAGGTCGTTCGCCTTCACAAGCTCGGCCAGCACGAGACCCAGCTTCACGCGACGCTCGGCCTGTTCCTTGAACATAGCGGCAGGAATCGGCGCATCTTTAGCGTTCGGCACGCCGCGCTGCTCTAGATCCTGGCGAGCCATCGCGACGAGGCGTTCCTGATCCTGTTCGATCAGCGCGTTCGGCACGTCGAGTTCCGAAATCTTGAGCAGCGCGTCCATCACCTGATTCTTGACGATGGCTTGCGTGCGGCGCTTGGCTTCGCGCTCCAGATTGTCCTTGATCTCGGCGCGCATCTTGGTCAGATCGCCGTCTTCAATGCCGAGCGACTTCGCGAATTCAGCGTCGATTTCCGGCAGATGCGGCCACTCGATCTTCTTCATCGTGATCGTGAATTGCGCGGTCTTGCCGGCCACTTCCTTGCCGTGATAGTCGGCCGGGAATGCCAGGTCGAATTCCTTCGACTCGCCGACCTTCAGGCCCGTAGCCGCCTTTTCGAATTCCGGCAGCATGCGGCCTTCGCCCAGCACGAACGCGAAGTCTTCGGCGCTGCCGCCCTGGAACACTTCACCGTCGATCTTGCCGACGAAGTCGACCGACACGCGATCGCCTTCCTTGGCCGCCGTATCCGCGCCGCCGTCGCCGTGCTCGCCGGCTTCGCCGCGAGCGTGGAAATGCACGCGCTGCTTGCGCAGGATTTCGAGCGTGCGGTCGATTTCCGCTTCGGTGATCGTGGTCGTGGTGCGCTCGATTTCAGCCGTGGCGACATCGCCCAGCTTCACTTCGGGATAGACCTCGAAGGTCGCGTCGAAAGCGTAATCGCCTTCAGTCGCGTCGACCTTCGGCGCAAAGCTCGGCTGACCGGCGACGCGCAGGTTTTCGGCGCGGCTGATGTCGAAGAATTCCTTGCCGACCTTGTCGCTCAGCACTTCCGCTTCCACCTGGCCCGAATACTGTTGCGTCACCATCTTGAGCGGCACCTTGCCCGGGCGGAAACCCGGCATGCGCACGTTCTTCGCGAGTTGACGGATACGCGAGTCCACTTCCTTCTGCACGGCGTCCTTCGGCAGGGAAATCGTTACGCGGCGTTCGAGCTTGCCGAGGTTCTCAACAACGTTAGCCATGGCTTCAATCGTCCTAAAATTATTCGAGCGAATTCAGTTATCTTCTCGTGCCGCATTTGCGCGCCTGCGCCGCGGGCTTGCAGGCCGCCGGCAGCACGGTTGGGTCCAAAGAGCCGAATATTTTAGCAAACTATTTGCCGCGCCTAGCCGGGATTCGATGATTACGCGCGTTTTTATCGGCATTCGGAGCCCTTTCCGGGCTGTTTTCGAGTCGGTTTCGCACTTCGCCGGCGATGCCGCCGCGCTACCGGATCGCAATTTCCACAATGCCGCCTATGCCTTTCGGCATATTTAGTCGGCGCGGCCATGCTGATAAGCTAGCGAACGCGCTCGGAGCGGCGCCGCGTCCGCTTCACCGCCGCCTCCCGGCTCGTAACCATTCCAACCATTCAGAGACACCATGCCGAATTCGCCGTCCACGCCTGTCGTCGTCATCGCCCCCGATTCCTTCAAAGGCTCGCTCAGCGCCGAACAGGTCGCGCAGGCGATCGCGTCGGGCGTGCGGCGCGCCCGTCCGGACGCCGAAGTCCGTATCTGCCCGATGGCGGACGGCGGAGAAGGCACGCTCGACGCCATGCTGACGAGCGGCGGCGAGCGCCGCACGCTGAGCGTGCGCGGTGCGGCCGGGCCGGTGCGCGACGCGCTGACCGGCGTGCTCGCCGACGGCAGCGCGATCGTGGAAACCGCGGAGATCGTCGGCATCACCGATCCGGTCGGGATGGGCGTGCCGGTTCAGGCGCGCAACACGCGCGGCATGGGCGAAGCGATCAGCGCGCTGCTCGACGCGGGCGTGCGGCGATTTTTCGTCGCGCTCGGCGGCAGCAGCACGAACGACGGCGGCGCGGGCCTTCTCGTCGGACTCGGTCTGAAACTCTTCGATGCGCAAGGCGGGGAACTCGAGCCCTCGCCCGAGCAACTCGCTCGCGTCGCGCGCGTGGACGTGTCGCAACTCGACGCGCGGCTCGCGGGCACGCAATTCATCGGCATGTCCGATGTGGACAATCCGCTGACCGGTGAGCATGGAGCGACCGCCGTCTTCGGCCCGCAAAAGGGCGTCAAGCCGGAACAGGTCGCGACGATCGACGCCGCCCTCGCCCGTTACGCGGATCTCCTCGAAGCGGCGCTCGGGCGCAGTGCCCGCGATCTGCCCGGCGCGGGCGCCGCGGGCGGCCTGGGCTTCGCGTTGCACATGCTCGGCGCGCAGTTCGAGCCGGGCGCGGAAACGGTCGCGCGGCAACTCGGGCTCGACGCCGCGCTCGAAGGCGCGAACTGGCTGATCACCGGCGAAGGACGCTCGGACGTGCAAACGCTGCATGGCAAAGCGCCCTTCATCGCGTGCCGTCATGCGCAAGCCGCAGGCGTGCCGGCCACACTTTTGTCGGGCGCCGTGGACTCCGCCGCGTTGCCGCGCCTTGCCGAATTTTTCAGTGGTTGCTTCTCGCCGGCACCCGGTCCGATCACGCTTGAATTCGCGATTCGCGACGCCGCGCGGCTCCTGGCGGATGAGGCCGAACAACTGACGCGTTTGAAGTACGGCGCGCGTTGACCAGGCGGCATGGTTGCGGCAACAATCACAGCGCCACAACCACGCCACTCATCACGGGAAGACCATGAAGGACTCCGCCAAAGCTGGCCTGGAACAGCTCCTCACTTATCGTCTGCATGTACTCAACAAGCTTGCTGAGCGCGGCATCAGCGAGCGCTACCAGGACAAGCTCGGCGTGACGTTGCCGGAAGCTCGCGTGATTGCGTCGGTGGGATCGTTTGGACCGTTCTCGATCATGGAACTCGCGAGGCATGCCAATCTCGACAAGAGCCAGGCGAGCCGCGCCGCCGAAGGTCTGATCAGACAGGGACTCGTCAAACGCGAAGCGAGTGCCGACGACGGACGCGTGGTGCTCGTGTCGCTCACGCCCGAGGGCCGCGCGCTGTATCGCAAGGTGATGCCGATCGCGCGCAAGTGGAATGGCGACCTGTTCGATTGCCTCGACGAAAACGAAAAGCTCGCGCTAGGCGAAGCGCTCGACAAGGTCATCGAGATGATGACTACGCGCGACGCGTGAAGCGTGTGAAACGCGGCTCGAGTCTGAAGCCGGCAAGCGCCAGACATGACGCGCGGCGCTTCAAATTTGCGACGAATGCCGCGCTCATGAACAGAGGTCGATAACGCGTGTCGTTCGTTGCGAACGCACGCGCGTCTCAGTCGTTGCTCTCGCGCCGATGCCCGGCTTCCGGCGCGTGCCCTGCACCAGCTGAAACCGCGTTCGCATTATCCTGGGGCGAAGCACTTGCTGGAACGTTTAAGTCTGTCGCCGCAGCCGCCGTACTGGCAAGACCGCCGGCCATCGCGCCCGATGCGCTTGCCGCGGCATCGCCCGCCGGCACCCGATGCGACACGCTGCGCGCCAGACGCCACGCGATCGCCGCGAGCGAGCCGACGGCCAGCAGCAATGCGGCCCACAGCACATAGCGCCGATACGCATCCGCATTCGCCGGCGACGGCGCATTCGCATTCGGCGCAAGCGCGAGCGGCTCGCCGACGCGCGCGGTGGCAATCGCCGAGGACGCGTCCATCAGCAACTCATCGCGCCCGACCGCGGTCGACACTGCGGACGCATTGCCCACGCCGAGCGTGAAAGAGCGCCGATCCGCGCGCGACGAACGTCAGCGTCGCCGGACGCCAACCCGCTGCAACAGTCAGCACGCCGCTGCCGAGTCCGCCGTTACGCGCATCGACAACCACCCGCCAGTGACGGTCCGTATCCGGCGTCAATTGAAGCGACGGATTGTTCTGTTCGACGTCCCCGTTATGCAAACGGAACAGCGTCGCATTCGACACCTCGCGCCACGCCCCGCCCAGTTCGCCGCGCGAATAGACGACCGCGGGCGCCACCGTGTTGGGCTGCGGCAGATTGAGCCGCAGCCGGTCGACCGGAAAAGGACCGCTGGTGCTAAAGAAATATTCGCCGGCCTTCGGACCCGCGCGCGCAACGATGCCTTCGCGCCACTCGCGCTGGCTGTCCGCGAGTTGTGTGCGCCCCGCGCCGGCCGCCTGCACTTCCACATCGATCGATTCGAGGTACGGCGCGCCGTCGAGCCAGCGTAGGCGCAGGTAGCGCGCGTGCGCACCGTTCAGTTCGATCCGGTCCTGGCTCAGCGTGCTGCCGTTGTAGCTGACCTTGAGCAGTTGCGCATCGCCGGCCGGTTGCCAGTTGCGCAGATCGTCGCTCGATTCGACCGACACACGCCCTTGGTAATTGTCGTCGCGCAGATGGATCAGCAGCGCGCTCGCGCGGCCTTCGTGCGACGCCTGACCGGCATCGATCAGATCGGTGTCGTGCTGCGCGCGCCCAGGCGGCGCGGCGGTGGCGCGCAGCGATCCGTCGGCGGCGATCGTCACGCCCAGCGGTGCACCCGCCTGACCTGCGGCGGCCGGACGAAGCGGGAACCAGCGGGCCGGACGCAGCGTCGGCGGCGTGCGGGCCGGCTCGCGCGGCCCCTCGAGCGAGTACGGCACGGGCTCGCCCGCGCCGTTGAAAACGCGCACGTCGCCGAGATCGTTGCGCTGGCTTGCCGCATAGACCGCGGCCGGCAGCGTCACACTGTAGTAGGCCGCGCCGTCGTCGAGCTGAAGCGCAAAGTGCCGCGCGAAATCTTCGGCCCACGCGGGCGCCGCGGTCCACGCGCACACGAGCGCGGCACACCAGCCCGTCACTTTCAGAAGATGCTTCATTGTTCAGTTTCCCTGACCATCGGCTTGGGCGGCAGCGGCGAGAAGTAGCCGATCAGCAGCAACATCAGGCCGATACCGATAAACGATACGATGCGCTCGATCCCCGTCACGTGCGACAGGTCGAACAGAAATAATTTGACGACAGTCGCGCCGAGCAACCCGCCGCCGATGAACCACACGATACGGCTTGCGCGCCTCGTCGCCCAGATCATCGCCGCCAGCGCGCAGAGCGTCCAGAAGACCGAGACCGACGCCTGCACGAGCATCGACTCGGACATCTGCGCGAACTCGTACGGCACGCCGATCCAATGATGCAGCGTGCGCAGCAGCATCGCATTCAACCACACGAAGCCGGTCGCCCCGGCCGCGACTTGCAGCGGCAGCCGGTAGCCGTCGAGCGGCACGCCCGAGACGGTGAACGCGCACGAGCCAGAGCGCGGCCAGTGCAAAGACCACGGCCTGCACGAGATCGAGCGGATTCAATAACGGCAGCCGCGCCCACGCGCCGCCGTCCTGCGTCAGGTTGGCGTAGAACGTCCACAGCCACATCACGAGCACGAGCGGCGTCGACGCAATCGCGCACAGGCGCACGATGTTGTCGCGTCGCGCGAGCCACAAACCGGCGAACGCGAACGCGCTCCATCCGACCAGGAACACCTGCTGCAGCGTGAACGACGCGAGCACCGCGGTCACGTCGTACGCCGCGTCGAAATGATGATGCAGCGTGCGAAGCAGCAACGCATTGAACCACAGGAACAGCGTCGCGAGCACGGCATAATCGAACGCGCGCGGATGCCATTGCACGCCCAGTGCGCGCAGCCGTCGCAGCCACACTGCGCCCGCGACGAACACGAGTATCTGCGCCACGTCGAGCGGATTGACGATGGGCAGCCAGAAGAGCGGCGCGGCGCTGCCGTCGCTCGTCACGCTTGCAATGGTCCACGCCCACAGCAACGCGGCGAGCGGCGCCGCGGCCCACACCTGATAGGCCCGCGTGAAGCGCGCAACCGGCCAACGCAGACGATGCCCCACGCCGGCCAGCAGCAACAGCAGCGCGCCGAAGCCATACGCCCACGCGCTCCAGCTCCATGCACCTTCGGGCACGTAAGCGCGCAACGCCCAGTAGCCTTCGAGCGCGGCGAGCGTGCCGGCGGTCCAGAACATCAGCGTGTGCAGCGGCGCGAGAATGCGCTCGCCGACGTCACGCTGCTGACGCCATAAAAGCGCGTAACTGGCGACGGCAACCAGCAGACAAACCAGCCAGCCGTAACCGCTGACCGGCCTCATGTTCAATGCAAAAAGTTCGAGTGTGAGCGCGGCGAGAACAGGCACGAGCGCGAGCGCCGGCCACTCGGCGAGCGGCCAGCGCAGCTTGCGGCGCGCGCCATGAGCGAGCCATGCGCTCAGCGCGGCGAACAGCGCGACGAATGCGATGCCGACTCGGTCGCGGTCGTCCGGAACGTACGCATGGACGTAGCTCTGTATCTCGTTGAGCCCGCCCCCCACCCACCACAGCAGACCCCACAGACTCGCGACCACGCCAATCTGCGGCAGCCACGCGTGCCAGTCGCGTGCTTCGCTGCGGCCGTGCAAACGCCATCCGGTGAAGATGCCGGCGAGCGCAATCAGTACGCTTGCCAGATACGCGCCGTTCAGCACCGGCAAGCTCGCCGCGTGGCTGAACGACAAAACCGTGCCGACGACAAACGCGCCCGCCGCGGCCAGTTGCATCAGCAGGCCGAAGGCGAACGCGACGAGGCGTCGTTGCCGCACGGCGAGCCATGTCACCGCGGCGCCTTCGATTGCCCACGTCGCGCTCGTCGTCGGTCCGGTGAACGCGAGCGGCACGGCGAGCGTCGCGAAGATGACGGCGAGCGCGAACATCGAGTCGAAAAGCAGGCCGAGGCGCGCGCGGCGCGGCGCGAGCCAGCCCCCTATCGCGAGATAGAAGACGGCGAGCGCGACGGCGCTCCATGCGAGCCCGAACTCGGTGCCTCGCATCAGCGCGGACTGTAGGCCGATTGCGACGAGCGGCGTGCCGAACACGAGCGTGCCGTCGACGTAATGCCTGAGCGTCAGTTCGCGGCGCACCGCGTAGAGCAGCGCGATACCGACATACATCAGGAAGAAGAGGATCAGAAACGGCTCGGTGCTCGCGAGGAGTTCCGGACGATATGCCGTCGCGCCCCACGCCGCGCCGATCGAGAACGTGAAGACGAAGCCGAGCAGATTCAGCGGACGCCATGCCTTGAACCACGCGATCGCGAAGATGCCCGCGTTGAGCAACGCGTAGTAGCTAAAGAGCATCACATGACTGCCGCCGCCGGTGGACAAGAGGAGCGGCGCGAGGAAGCCGCCCGCGCTGCCCATGAACGCGAGCGAAGGCGCGTTCTGCCGTACCGCGAGGAACGCGCTCAGCGCGCAGGTGGCGATCATCAGCGGCAAGGCTGCGCCGGCGGGCAGCAGATGATAGAGCCGGGTCGCGGCGAACACCGTCAGGTACAGCGCGCCGACGCCGCCGCCTTGCAGCACGAGCCCGTACGCGCCGCGACTGTCGCCGATGCGCCAGCCGAGCACGAGCAAGGCCGTCGCGGCGAGCGCGACGCCGGCGAGGCGGAATTCGATCGGCAGCAGGCTGTTGTCGGCGGCGTATTTGAGCAGGAACGCAATGCCGAAGAACAGCACGACGATGCCGACGCGCACCACCGTATTGCCGCCGAAGAGCCAGTCGCGGCCTGCTTTGAAAAGGCGCTCGACGACGCCGGGGCCGCGTGGGGGGGCGGGTGGGAGGTTGGGTTGTGCCGGGGCGGCGAGGTCAGGTTGGGTATGCGCGGCGGCGTCGGGTTGCGGTTGGGCGGGTTGTGCCGCGTCGGTCGCAGTGGCTTGCGGGAGGCCCGCGAGGTTCGGTTGTGCTGGCGCGGCGGCGTCGGCTTGGGCGCGCGCGGCTGCGTCGAGTTGTGCTTGTGCTTGTGCTTGTGCTTGTGTTTGTGCTTGTGTTTGTGCGGCGGCGTCCATGCCGGTTGACGTTTCCGTCTGCCGATCAATCGACGCGCCCGCCTCCCCGCCCGCTGGCGCAAGCGCCGCCGACGCTCTCGCCGTGAGCTTCACAGCCTCTTGCGGCGCGATTGCATAGCGATGCTCTGTGGTGCCTGCCGCAACTGAATCGCGCATCGTTGCGGCGTCTGATGCGTGCATCGGCGCTGGCGCTCGAGCGTCGTCGTCGGCTGATGCAATACCCGCTGCCTCACGCAATTGCCGGATCTCGCCGCGCAGCGAAACGAGTTCACGTTCCAGCCACTCGACGCGAGCCGCCAGGTCACGAGGCGCGCCGGGCGCATCCGTGGCGGTAGCGCCCGGCAATGGCGACTGCGCAGTGCCCGCTGGATTTCTCTTGCGCAAGCGCGCCAGCGCAAAGCCCGCGAGCGCGCCGAACAATGCGCCGTAGCCGAGCGGAAGATCGTTCGACAACGAAGCCAGCATGCCGACCACCGCGCCCAGCACGGCAAATATCACGCTCATCGCATCCCTCTTTTATTGTGTTTTCCGGCGATACCCGTTTGATCGCAACCTCGGTCGCGCGGATTATCCGCGAATACGGCATGTGGAATCAGCGAAAATCGGCGCGCAGAATAACATGCAAAGCGACGTGCAAAGCGGGCTTTTCAAGCAGCTATCCCCCGATAGATGATGACGAGCGGCAGGCAAGCCAATTGAACGCGGATGTCGCCACGTCTCCGACAACACTTGCCGAAATTTCATCGCTCATTATGCGGCTGATGTGCGTCGATTAATTAAAGCGAATCGCTTACCGAATCGAACCGTTATTGCCAGCGCCTTTGCCGAGTCAATTACCCGAACAACGGCACGCGATTATCCGCGCGCCGCATTCTCACTGATCGCGACGCTGTCTTCGCGGCAAAACGCCAACCGTGTCAAAATCCCGGGTCCGCCGCGTGCGCCGGGTTATCGCTTCCATTCAAGTCGATGAACCGCGCGGCGCGCGAGCCAGTCATCCAACTCTATTCAGGGAAGTTTCAGTGGACATCAACAAACAGGTCGCGGCGCTCACGGCGTCGGAACTCCAGACGGCCGGTGCGAGCCAGGCGACGGCGATCGCGGTAAGCGTGCTGTTCCGCCATCTGCGTTCGCCGGAACTGGTGAAGCTGTTGTCGTCGGCATTCGAAAACCATCAGGCGGTCATGCTGCAAACGCCGTGGCCCGAGCCGATGTTGCAGGCATTCGAATCGACGCGGCGCTTTCTCGAGGGCGCCGCGCAATCCGATCTGCCGGGCACGCAGGCGCCGCCCGCCACACCGGAAGCCTGAGCGGCCTGACCTCGCCATGCGGGCCTCTACCGGCCTGCATCGTGCGCGCCGCCTATCCGGGTCACCAAAAAAGAGTCACCCAAGGGACCATTCAAGAAAGAGCCCCGGCGAGTGCTGTGACCTGACGGGGGTTCTCACTGCACATCGCGACGATCGCGAACACTCGGCGTCGTACCGCTTCAGGCCGCCGTCAATTCCTGATTGCAGCCTCGCCAGCAGATTGTCGGGCGCGCTTTTGATTCGTCCCGCATGACGGGACGGCACAACTTTCCGAAATTGGAAGTTACGACATCAGAAAATCGGAGTATCTTTCCGATCAACCAAAAAAAAATACCAAAGACCAAGAGATGGCAGATAACGAACCAACCAAGCCGGACTACCTTCTGTTCGATGAAATGAAGGAAGTCAGCGCGACCGTGCGCCGCACTCGCTCAGCGCAGGGCAAAAAGAATCCCGAGGACGTTCCGTTCGGTACGCCCGAGTGGATCGAGGTCAGCACGGACCTCATGCGGGACATGTGTGTGGCGATGGGTGGAGATCCCGACGCATGGCCGGCACTCCCGAATATCGAGTGATTGATAACCTGCGGAACCGGACCGACGGTCTCATTTGTACAGGTGGGCCATAGCGGACGGCCCGCTGTTCATCGACCCAACGACGCGCGAACGGTACGCCGGCTCGCACCAGATTTACCGCGTCTGGCAAACGGCGCGCAAGCGCGCCGGCGACGATTCTTCAGGCGCAAAGACCGTGGATAAGTTTGGAAAAGAAAACGGCGAAAAGAATGCAGCGATGCACGGAAAGCTTCTTGAGCGCGCAGGCCTTCAACAGGTTCCGATTCCGGCCTAGCGCCGCGGACTCTATTTCTTCTTGAGGCAGCGGAATATCCAATACATTGGAAAGACAGAAGATGTCTATACGCGGCTCGGGCAGCACATCAACGTCAAGAAATTCGATGATGTTATGTTCCTGCCGAGAATCCCGGATTCGCTTCAAGGCCGCCGGTCAACACGCCAAGGAAATCCGCAGACCGCTCTATATCGAGAAGTTAATGGTGCGAGGGAGGGGACTCGAACCCCTACACCCTTGCGGGCGTCAGGACCTAAACCTGGTGCGTCTACCAATTTCGCCACCCTCGCAGCCGGGCCAACGTTGTACGTCTCGCCCGATGTCCTGCATGCTTTCCGGCGCGTTCAAATGTACGCGCCCAAAAGCGTAAGCGCGAGATTCTAACGCATTGATTCGCGCTTGTCTGCAACTGCCGGGCATCCGGCTCGCGCCTCTGCCGTTGCCCCGCCGATGCTACAATTTTCGGCTTCGCGCACGCATGCCGTGCTCACTTCGCCTGCCCTTCCCCACATTCCACGCCGTGAATTTCGACGAATATTGCCAGCAAAAAGCGGCGCCCCCTGGATCGAGCGCCTACTACGCGCTGCGGCAAGCGCCGGCCGCCAGTCAGCCGCGCTTGACCGCGCTCTTCGCACTGCGCCGCGAGTTCGAGGAAACGGTCAAGGAAGTGAGCGACCCCGCGATTGGCCGCACGAAGCTCGCGTGGTGGCAAAACGAACTCGGCGCGTTGGCTGCGGGCTCGCCCACGCATCCGGTTGCAAAGGCGCTCGCGGCTTCGCTGCCCGACGTCAAAGCGGAATACCCCGCGTTGCAGACGCTGCTTGGCGGCTTCGAGATGGATCTCGACCAGGCGCGTTACCTGGACTACCCGAATTTGCGCCGCTATGTGCAGGCGGTCGGCGGCACTTTTGCCGCGCTTGTGGCGCGCGCGGCGAGCACGAATGGATCCACGAGCGCACCCACGAGCGCACCCACCGACGGCGCACAGGCTCCGGGCTGGTCCGCACCGTTAGGCGAAGCGCTGCTGCTCGCACAACTCGTGGCGGAAACGGGCAACGATGCGCGCCACGGCCGCATCTACATTCCTATTGACGAAATGCAGCGCTTCAGTGTGACAGCCGCGGACCTGATCAATCGAAAATATTCGGATGCGTTTACGGAGCTCATGCGCTTTCAGACGAAGCGTGCCCGCGATGCCTTGCATAGCGCGCTCGCCGCCGTGCCGCGCAGCGAGCGCCGTTCGCAGCGCACGCTGCTTGCGCAGGGCGCGCTCGCTGGCGCGTTGCTCGATGAAATAGAGCGCGACGGTTATCACGTGCTGCATCAACGCATCGCGTTGACGCCGGTCCGCAAGCTGTGGATCGCGTGGCGCGCAAAGTAAGCGTAACGGGCGGCGCGCGCCGTCGTCAGATGTGCAGCAAAGGGAGTGGCTCGAACTGCTGCCGCAAGATCGCCTGTGCGTCGACACGCCACCAGCGCGCGAGCACCGTCGCGTAAAGCTGTCGAAAATCGACGCCGACCGGCAGCTCCCCATTGCCGTCGAGCCGCGCCAACTGCGGCGGCACGCCGTGCAAGCCGCCGAGCACTCGTCCACCCATCATGAAATGCGGCGCCACGGTGCCGTGGTCCGTGCCGGCGCTGCCATTCTCACGCGGATGCCGCCCGAACTCGCTGTACGTCATCACGAGCGTGTCGTTCCAACGGCCCAGTTCGACAAGCGCCGATCGCATTGCAGCCAAGCCTTCAGCAAATTGCGTCAGCAACAGACGGTGGCGCTCCGGCTGATTCTGATGCGTATCGAAGCCGTTTAGCGTCAGGCGGATTGCGGTTGCAGGGGCGGTTGTGTCCGCTTGCGCAGCATGTAGTCGCAGTGCCTGCCCTTGCTGTGCTTGCACGCGCAACCTATCGCGGGCCGCGAGCATCTGCATCGCGCTCTTTATCGACGCGCCGAACGAACTGCATGGAAACGCGGTCGTCAGTCGCGTTGCGTCTTGTGCGCGCAGCGGCCGACCACATAGTTGAGCGATGCCTTTCCCGGCCTCTACAACTTGAGTGCGACCGGCACGCGCCCCGTCACCGCCGCCCAGCGCCAACGGTCCCATTTCAGCGCTGCCGATCACGACGCCCTCAGCGGCAAAACCAGCCGCCGCCGACGCGCTGTCGAACGCGCGACTGAGCCAGCCTTCGCGCAGGTACTGATCGGAGCGCGATGCCGTGTCCCATATCTGCATCGAACGAAAATGCGAGAGATTGGGCGCCGCGTAACCGACGCCCTGAACGATCGCAAGCTGCCCGCTTCGCCACAAAGGCATCAACGGTTCGAGCGATGGATGCAGCGCCGTGCGTTCGTCGAGTTGAATCGCGTGCTCGCGTCTGATTGCGATGCGCTTACGGAGCCGGTAGTACGCCGGATCGGCGAACGGAATGACGGTGTTCAGACCGTCATTGCCGCCCTTCAATTCGATGAGGATCAGCAGCTTGCCGTTATCGCGGGCGAACGCTGGAACGTGACGTGCCGTGTGCGCGGCCGGCTCAGCGCCGAATGTGCGAGGCAGCCAGAGGGCCGCGCTGGCGGCGGCGCTCATCGAGAGAAAGCTGCGTCGTTTCATTGGGCGTCCGGAAGGATGCGCGAATCACTGGCGAGCAAATGTGCAAGGCGCGCGATGCGTTCATGACAGACCGCATCTTCACGCACGATGACGCATCGCATGCGGCATGCCGCTCCCTTGTCTGCCCGCTTCTAGTACACAGGCCATATGCAAGACTCGACACACCTTGTCAGCATGATGAGCAAGACATGCCCAGCAAAATCACGAACGGGAAGCACAGCGAAGAGCGATGCAAGTGCGAACAAGCACAAGACAGCACAAGAACGGAAAGACAGCGTGGAACGCTAAAACCAGAACAAGCACGACGACCACCACCACCAAAACCCTACCGCTTATAAAGCTCCCGCACAGCATCTTCGATATGCTGCCTCAGCAAACGACGTTCGTCCGGCGTCATATGCCCATCGCGGCGGCGTTGATCGAGGTCGGGGGGAACCGCGGTGCGCAGCATCACGTCCGATGCAGGCCGCTCGCTGTTCGAGTCATGACGGTTTGCTTTTGAGGGGCTCAGTCTGGGCGCGCGCGCGCTCGCAGCTCTGTCGGCAGAAGGCTGGGCGTGGGCGAGCGTTGATCCCAATGTGCCTGCGAGCGTACCGGCGACCGCCAGTGCAATCACGTTCAGGCGCACATTCGGCCAAACCCCTCCCTTCATGTTGTTCCCTTCGTGGCGCGGCAACCGGCGACCTCAAATGCGTGTGACAAACCCGGTTACGAGCCGGGCGCGTGGGTTTTAGTCGAGTGAAGTATCCACCGAACAGCCGCATTCAGTAAAGGAGTCTAACTGGCGTCGCTTTACGCCGTGCCACAGGCAGGGTAAATTTTGTAACTGACTGTAACTCGACAAATGATGCAACCGCGCACCACTTTCTAATCGCGCTAAGATGCCGACCATGGAAACCAAAAACCCTTCGAAAATCCTCGTCGTCGACGACGATCCGCGCCTGCGCGACCTGCTGCGCCGCTACCTCGGCGAACAAGGCTTCAATGTTTATGTGGCGGAGAACGCGCCGTCCATGAACAAGCTGTGGGTGCGCGAGCGCTTCGATCTGCTGGTGCTCGACCTCATGCTGCCTGGCGAGGACGGCCTGTCCATCTGCCGCCGTCTGCGCGGCAGCAACGACCGCACGCCCATCATCATGCTGACGGCCAAGGGCGAAGACGTCGATCGTATCGTCGGCCTCGAAATGGGCGCTGACGACTATCTGCCGAAGCCGTTCAATCCGCGCGAACTGGTCGCGCGAATTCATGCTGTGTTGCGTCGTCAGTCGCCGTCGGAATTGCCGGGCGCGCCGTCCGAGACCACCGAGGTCTTCGAGTTCGGCGAGTTCGCGCTCAATCTCGCGACCCGTACGCTCACCAAGGCAGGCCAGGAAATTCCGCTGACCACCGGCGAATTCTCGGTGCTTAAAGTATTCGCGCGTCATCCGCGCCAGCCGCTGTCGCGCGAGAAGCTGATGGAACTCGCTCGCGGCCGCGAATACGAAGTGTTCGACCGCAGCCTCGACGTGCAGATCTCACGTCTGCGCAAGCTGATCGAGCCCGACCCAGGCAGCCCGCGCTTCATTCAGACGGTATGGGGTCTTGGCTACGTGTTCATTCCCGACGGCGCAGCCTGAGTTTGTTCACACCTCAAGCTTTTGTTTTCAGATAAGAAGGGCCCATGCGGATCGACCGGCGCCTCCTGACGCTCGCGTTCGGCGGCCTTTTCTGGCGGACCTTTCTGCTGATCGCGCTGTTGATCGCAGTCAGTCTCGCCGCGTGGTTCCAGAGCTTCCGGGTGATCGAGCGCGAGCCGCGCGCGCAGCGCGTGGCGTTGCAGCTCGTCGCCATCGTCAAGCTCACACGCACGGCACTCCTTTATTCCGATCCCGATCTGCGGCGCGCGTTGCTGCAAGATCTGGAAAGCAATGAAGGCGTGCGCGTGTATCCGCGCGAAACCACCGACAAGTTCAAGCTGCAGCCCGACGAGTCGCTGAACCGGCTGATCGAACACGACATTCGCGGCCGTCTCGGCGACGACACCGTGATCGCGCAAAGCGTCAACGACATCCCTGGCGTGTGGATCAGCTTCAAGATCGACGACGACGATTACTGGGTCGCCCTCGACCGCGATCAGCTCGACAATGCGACCGGCCTGCAATGGGCCGGCTGGGGCGTGTTCGCGCTTGCGTTGTCGCTATTCGGCGCGGCCTTCATCACGAGTCTCGTGAACCGGCCGTTCGCACGTCTCGCGATGGCCGCGCGCCGGGTCGGCTCGGGCCAGTCGCCCGAACCGCTGCCCGAGCGCGGCATGGGCGTGGCCGCCGAAACCAATCGCAGTTTCAACCAGATGGTGCGGGACCTCGAACAGCTCGAGGCCGACCGCGCCTTGATGCTCGCCGGCATCTCGCACGATCTGCGCACGCCGCTCGCGCGGCTGCGGCTCGAAACGGAAATGAGCCCGTCGGATCAAAGCACGAAAGACGCAATGGTCGACGACATCGAGCAGATGGATATGATCATCGGCCGCTTCCTCGATTACGCGCGGCCGGTGCAGCGCGTGCCCGAGCCCGTCGATCTGTCGGTGATCGCAAGCGAACTCGCCGCGCGCATGCAAAGCGAGGACAGCATGCGCCTGATCACGCGGCTTGCGCCGTCGGCGGTGATCGAAGCGGACGAGACCGACATGCGGCGCGTCGTCGGCAATCTGCTGGAAAACGCGCGCAAATACGGTTTGAGCGATGGCGACGGCATTCCGCACGTCATTCTGGAGACGCGTGTGTCGCACTCGCGCGTCGAGCTTTCGGTGGTCGACGAAGGCCCGGGCATTCCGGAAGACCAACTCGCGCTCGTCACACGGCCGTTCTATCGTGTGAACTCCGCTCGCACGCAGGCGAACGGCACGGGTCTCGGCATGGCGATCGTGCAGCGGCTCGTCGGCCGTTATCGCGGCGCGCTGCGCTTGCGCAATCGCACGCCAGGCCCTGGCCTCGAAGTTACGATCGAATTCCCGCTTGCCAAAGGCGCTTGAGTCCACTGCGAGCCCGCTGTGAACCGCTGTGGCCCGCGCCTTGCGGCACCGGCGACATCAGACCAGGCTGCGCACTGCCAATGCCCGCCCCGTTGAATAATAACTATCCGGGTTGTTAGTTAAAAACTATTGAGCGGATAGTTCCATAGAGCTATAGTTAAAAGCCTGACACGCGCTCGTGATGACGAGCTGGTAGCCTCAACATGCTGTTTTTTCCAACACACGAAGGAGCACTCGCATGAAAACCGTTGGCGACAAACTCGAAGCGTTCACCGTCACCGCTGCCAAGCCTGGCTTTAACAACCACGAGGAAAACGGCGTCTCGGCGTTCGAAGAGATCACGGAGCAGTCGTTCCCCGGCAAGTGGAAGATCATCTACTTCTACCCGAAGGATTTCACCTTCGTGTGCCCGACGGAAATCGTCGAGTTCGGCAAGCTCGCGAAAGACTTCGAGGAACGCGACGCGGTGCTGCTCGGCGGCAGCGTCGACAATGAATTCGTCAAGCTCGCATGGCGCCGCGAGCACAAGGACTTGAGCAAGCTGAACCACTATTCGTTCGGCGACGTGAAGGGCGAGCTGATCGACCAGCTTGGCGTGCGCGACAAGGAAGCGGGCGTCGCGCTGCGCGCCACGTTCATCGTCGATCCGGACAATACGATCCAGCACGTTTCGGTGAACAACCTGAACGTCGGCCGCAATCCTGAGGAAGTGCTGCGTATTCTCGACGGTCTGCAAACGGACGAGCTCTGTCCGTGCAACCGCGCAGTCGGCGGCGCGACGCTGTAAGCCGTGTCTGCCCAGGCCCGCCACGCTTGAAAAAGCCGCGGGCTTTTTTATCGACAACCCGATAGGAGATCGCAATGGAGTTCTTGTCTTCCATTAAGGCGCTCGTGCCCGACTACGCGAAAGACATCCGGCTGAATCTCGACGGCACGATCGCGCGCTCGTCGCTGGAAGGTAACGATGCGGTGGGCGTCGCGTTGGCCGCGGCTTTCGCCGCGAAGAGCACGGTGATCGTCAACGCGATTCGCAACGCGGGCGTGCTCTCGCCCGAAGAGACGAACGGCGCGTTGACCGCCGCCGCGTTGATGGGCATGAACAACGTCTGGTATCCGTACGTCGAAATGACGGACAACGCGGATCTGAAATCGCAACCGGCGCAGTTACGCATGAACGCCTATGCGTCGCATGGCGGCGTGGACAAGCGGCGCTTCGAGATGTATGCGCTGGCCGCGTCGATCATCGGCAAGTGTCATTTCTGCGTGAAGTCGCACTTCGATACGCTGGTCGCCGAAGGCATGAGCACGACGCAGTTGCGCGACGTGGGCCGGATTGCCGCCGTGATCAATGCGGCCGCGCAGTGTATTGCCGCAGAATAACGGCAGTTGATTTCGTCGCGGCTTAGGGCTTTGTCGACGCCGCGCGAGCCGCTCTTCGCGGCCGCATAAAAAGCCAGTCAGTCCTTGACCAGCAACACCACGGCCTGCGCCTCGATGCCCTCGCCCCGGCCAAGATAGCCGAGCTTCTCATTGGTCTTGGCTTTTACGTTGACCTTTTCCGTCGGCAAGCCGAGGTCGGCGGCAATGTTCGCGCGCATGCCTTCGATATGCGGCGCGAGCTTCGGCGCCTGCGCGACCACGCTGCTGTCCACATTCGCGATCGAAAAGCCCGCGGCCTTCACGCGCGCCACGCACTCGCGCAGCAGCACGCGGCTGTCGGCGCCGGCGAACTTCGCATCCGTATCGGAGAAATGGCGGCCGATGTCGCCGAGCGTGGCCGCGCCGAACAGCGCGTCGGTGATCGCGTGCAGCAGCACGTCGGCATCCGAATGGCCGAGCAAGCCGCGCTCATAGGGAATCGTCACCCCGCCGATAATCAACTGACGCCCCGGCACCAGCGCATGCACGTCGTAGCCTTGCCCAATTCTGAAATCCATCTGCGTCAAGTCCTCAAGTCCGTTCACTGAATTCACTGAAAATGAAACCGCCGGTCACGCTGCCGAAGGCCGCAGCAAAATCGCCTCGGCGAGATCGAAGTCTTCCGGGTACGTCACCTTGAAATTGCGCAAGCTGCCCTGCACGAGCCTCGGCGCATGGCCGGCCCATTCGATCGCGCTCGCTTCGTCGGTGAGATCGTGGCCGTCGGCCTGCGCGCGCAAGATCGCTTCGCGCAACATGCCGATGCGGAACATCTGCGGCGTCTGCGCCTGCCAGAGTCCGTCGCGCGATTCGGTGCGGGCAATGCGGCCGTCCGCCGATGCGCGGTCGATGCGCTTTAACGTATCCGCGACCGGCAAGGCCATGATGCCGCCCACCGCGTCGTCTTTCAGCGCGCCGGTCAACGTGCGGATCAGCCCCGGCGTGATGCCCGGCCGCGCGGCGTCGTGCACGAGCACCCAGTCGTCGTCGCGCGCGTTGAACTCGGTGAGCGCGTGCAAGCCGTTCAGCACCGACGCCTGGCGCGACGCGCCGCCGCAACGGCGCACGGCAAAGCGCAAGCCGCCGAAGCGGCGCGCGTCGAAGTGCTGGTCGTCGGGCGCAATCACGACGAGCGTTTGCGCGAATTCGCTGCACGCGTCGAATGCCGCGAGCGAATAATGCAGCAGGTCGCGGCCGGCGACGGTGCGATACTGTTTGGGCATCGCGGCGCCGGAACGGCTGCCGGTGCCTGCGCACGGAATCAGGGCAAATAGACGGGAAGTCACGAGTGCGGATGCCGCGAGGTCAAAGTAAAGGACGGATTTTATAATAGGTCCTTCGCATCCACGCCCCGACACGCGTAAACTTGCCGGTTCGTGTGAGCCCGAGGCCGCCTTTTCCTTTCTATGCCAGATATCGCCGCAACATCGCAGTACTCCCCGCCCGTCGCGCTCGTCAAGGCCGGCCAGCGTTTCGCCTTCGACGGCACGCATGGCTCGTCCGACGCCCTGCTGATCGCCCGCTACCATCTCGCCTATCGCGAGAAGGTGCCGTTGCTCGCGGTCGTCTGCGAGAGCGCGGTCGATGCACAGCGGCTGTCGCAGGAAATCGGCTTTTTCGCGCCGGACGCGCGCGTGCGCCTGCTGCCCGACTGGGAAACGCTGCCTTACGACACCTTTTCGCCGCACCAGGATCTGGTCTCCGAGCGCCTCGCCACGCTGCACGACCTCGGCGAGGGCCGCTGCGACATCCTGCTCGTGCCCGCCACCACGGCGCTGTACCGGATGCCGCCGGCGTCGTTTCTGGCCGCCTATACGTTCTCGTTCTCGCAAGGCGAGCGCCTCGACGAGGCCAAGCTGAAGGCGCAGCTCACGCTGGCCGGCTACGAACACGTGAGCCAGGTCGTGCGCCCCGGCGAATACTGCGTGCGCGGCTCGCTGCTCGATCTTTACCCGATGGGCTCGCCCTTGCCCTACCGGATCGATCTGTTCGACGACCAGGTGGATTCGATCCGCGCGTTCGATCCCGACACGCAGCGCAGCCTTTATCCGGTGAAAGACGTGCGCCTCTTGCCGGGCCGCGAATTCCCCTTCGACGAAGCCGCGCGCACCGCGTTTCGCAGCCGCTGGCGCGAGACGTTCGAGGGCGATCCGAGCCGCGCGTCGATCTATAAGGACATCGGCAACGGCGTGCCGTCGGCGGGCATCGAATATTATTTGCCGCTTTTCTTCGACGAGACGGCCACCCTCTTCCACTATTTGCCCCAAGGCGCGCAACTCGCGTTTATCGGCGATCTGGATGCGGCGATCCGGCGCTTCACCAACGACACCAAGCAGCGCTACAACTTCCTGTCGCACGATCGCGACCGGCCCATTCTCGAGCCGCAGCGCCTCTTTCTGACGGACGAGGATTTCTTCACGCTCGCCAAGCCGTTCGCGCGCCTCGTGCTGCCGGCCAATGCGGGCGGCGGCTGGGCGACGCCGCTGCCGAATCTCGCGATCGACCGTCATGCGGACGATCCTGTCTCGGCCTTGCGCGCGTTTCTCGACACGACGCCGAACCGCGTGCTGTTCGCCGCGGAATCGGCGGGCCGCCGCGAAACGCTATTGCAGTTGCTCGCGGACAATCATCTGAAGCCCGCGTCGAGCGACAGCTTCCAGGACTGGCTCACCGGCGACGCGCGTTTTTCGCTCGGCGTCGCGCCGCTTGCGAACGGCTTTGCGGTGCCGGTCGACGGCATCGCGATCATCACCGAGACCGAGCTTTACGGACCGCTCGCGCGGCGTGCGGGGCGTCGTCGCCAGGAACAGGCGAGCAACGTCGATTCGATGGTGCGCGATCTGTCCGAGCTGAAGGTCGGCGATCCGGTCGTGCATTCGCAGCACGGCATTGGCCGCTACATGGGCCTCGTCACGATGGACCTGGGCGAAGGCGAAACCGAGTTCCTGCACCTCGAATACGCGGGCGACAGCAAGCTCTACGTGCCGGTCGCGCAACTGCATGTGATCTCGCGCTATAGCGGCGCCGACCCGGAAAGCGCGCCGCTGCATTCGCTCGGCTCGGGTCAATGGGAGAAGGCCAAGCGCAAGGCTGCGCAGCAGATTCGCGACACGGCCGCCGAGCTGCTGAATCTCTACGCGCGCCGCGCCGCGCGCTCGGGCCACGCGTTCGCGCTCGAACCGAAAGACTATGTGAAGTTCGCCGAGAGCTTCGGTTTCGAGGAAACGCCGGACCAGGCCGCGGCCATCGCCGCCGTGATCGGCGACATGACGAGCGGCAAGCCGATGGACCGTCTGGTATGCGGCGACGTGGGCTTCGGCAAGACCGAGGTTGCATTGCGCGCGGCGTTTATCGCGGTGATGGGCGGCAAGCAGGTCGCGCTCCTCTCTCCTACCACGCTGCTCGCCGAACAGCACACGCAAACCTTCACAGACCGCTTCTCCGATTGGCCGGTGCGCATCGCCGAACTGTCGCGCTTCAAGTCGACCAAGGAAGTGAACGCCGCGATCCAGCAGATCAACGAAGGCAGTGTCGACATCGTGATCGGCACGCACAAGCTGCTCTCGTCGGATGTGCAGTTCAAGCGGCTCGGGCTCGTGATCATCGACGAAGAACACCGCTTTGGCGTGCGTCAGAAAGAAGCGCTCAAGGCGTTGCGCGCGGAAGTGGACGTGCTCACGCTGACCGCCACGCCGATTCCGCGCACGCTCGGCATGGCGCTCGAAGGGCTGCGCGATTTCTCGGTGATCGCGACCGCGCCGCAAAAGCGTCTGGCGATCAAGACCTTCGTGCGTCGCGAGGAAGAAAGCGTGATTCGCGAAGCGATGCTGCGCGAACTCAAGCGCGGCGGCCAGGTTTACTTTTTGCACAACGAAGTCGAGACCATCGAGAATCGCCGGCAGATGCTTGAAGCGCTCGTGCCCGAAGCACGCATCGCGGTCGCGCATGGGCAGATGCACGAACGCGAACTCGAACGCGTGATGCGCGACTTCGTCGCGCAACGCGCGAACGTGCTGCTGTGCACGACGATTATCGAAACCGGCATCGACGTGCCGAGCGCGAATACGATCCTGATTCATCGCTCGGACAAGTTCGGTCTTGCGCAATTGCACCAGTTGCGCGGACGCGTCGGGCGCTCGCATCACCAGGCGTACGCGTATCTGCTCGTGCACGATCCGCAAGGGCTGACGAAGCAGGCGCAGCGCCGGCTCGAGGCGATCCAGCAAATGGAGGAACTCGGTTCGGGCTTCTATCTGGCCATGCACGACCTGGAGATTCGCGGCACGGGCGAAGTGCTCGGCGACAAGCAGTCGGGTGAGATTCACGAGATCGGTTTCCAGCTTTACACCGACATGCTCAACGACGCCGTGAAGGCGCTGAAGGACGGCAAGGAACCCGACCTCACCGCGCCGCTTGCCGCGACGACCGAGATCAATCTGCATGCGCCCGCGATTCTTCCCGCCGACTATTGCGGCGACGTGCAGGAACGTCTGTCGCTCTACAAGCGGCTCGCGAATTGCGAGCACAGCGATTCGATCGACGGCATTCAGGAAGAGCTGATCGACCGCTTCGGCAAGCTGCCGCCGCAGGCGCATGCGCTTGTCGAGACGCATCGGCTGAGGCTGGCGGCGAAGCCGTTGGGCATTTCGAAGATCGACGCGGGCGAAGCCGTGATCGGCTTGCAGTTCATTCCGAATCCGCCAATCGACGCGATGCGTATCATCGAGATGGTGCAGAAGCACAAGCACATCAAGCTCGCGGGCCAGGACAAGCTGCGTATCGAAACGCGCAGTCCCGACCTTGCGGTGCGCGTCGCGACCGTCAAGGAGACGTTGCGCGCGCTCGGGTCGCCGAGCCGCGGTACGGCCGCAGCAACGGCCGCGCGATGAGTTGAGGCATGGCGTAGGGCGGGTTCATTCAGCGCACGCGTTACGCGCTGCCCAGCGCACAAAACCGCCCTACGTCTAGCGTTATTCCGCAATGCTGCGCTGCGCAACCCGCGCGCAGCAGCGCACTCACTGTACACAAGCCGCATACGGCACGGCATTTTTGGGTATGATCGAAAGACTCAAATGCCGGAGTCTTGTCATGTCTCACGTCGCTGATTCAGCGCAGTCCTCGCAAACATCCGCCACTGCATCATCCGCTTCCGCCTCCGATACGCCTGTCTCGCTGCCCTGGGTCACACGGCTCGTGTCGATGGACACGGTGAGCCGCAATCCGAATCTCGGTCTGATCGAAACCGTGCGCGACGAGTTGCGCGCCGTAGGCATTGACGCCACGCTCACGCACGATCAAAGCGGCAAATGGGCCAACCTCTTTGCGACGATCCCCGCGCACGACGGCGAAACGAATGGCGGCGTGGTCTTGTCGGGCCACACGGACGTGGTGCCCGTCGACGGTCAGCAATGGGACAGTGATCCGTTCAAGCCGGAAATTCGCGGCGACAAACTGTATGGCCGCGGCACCTGCGACATGAAAGGCTTCATCGGCGCGGCGCTCGCTCTCGTTCCTGAAATGCAGCGCACGAAGCTCGCCAAGCCGATTCACTTCGCGCTTTCATTCGACGAGGAAGTCGGCTGCGCGGGCGCACCGCTGCTGATCGCCGACCTGATGAAGCGCGGCGTGAAGCCGGACGGCTGCATCGTCGGCGAGCCGACCAGCATGCGGCCCATCGTGGCGCATAAGGGCATCAACGCTTATCAATGCTGCGTGCGCGGCCAGGCGGCGCATTCGTCGCTCACGCCGAAGGGCTTGAACGCGATCGAATACGCGGCGCGCCTCATCTGCTATATCCGCGACATGGCCGATCAGTTCCGCGAGCAAGGTCCGTTCGACGAACTGTACGACGTGCCCTTCACCACCGCGCAGACCAGCACGATCGTCGGCGGCAATGCGATCAATACGGTGCCGGCCGAATGCAAGTTCCAGTTCGAATTCCGTAACCTTCCCACGCTCGACCCGGAGCCGATCTTCGCGCGCATCGACCAGTACGCACGCGAAACGCTGCTGCCGAAAATGTTGCGCGAGCATCCATCGGCGGCCATCGAGATCACGAAGATCGCCGCGGCGCCGGGACTCGATTCGTCCGAACAGGCGGCCATCACGCAGCTCGTGCGCGCGCTCACCGCGGATCAGGACAAGCGCAAGGTTGCATACGGCACGGAGGCCGGGCTGTTTTCGCTGGCGGGCATTCCGAGCATTGTGTGCGGCCCCGGCGACATTCAGCAGGCGCACAAGGCCAACGAGTTCGTCGCACTCGATCAGCTCGTGCAGTGCGAACGCTTCCTGCGCAAGTTTATCCACAGCATGTCGGTGGAAGCGCATGCGCTCTGAAAACGCGTGAGAAAGAAGCAGACACTCACGCGTTTCCCGATCAACCCATTGTCGCCCACGCCATGTCAACCGCCACGCCGCAGCACACCGACCATACGATCGACGGCGAGCCGATCCCCACTCTCGACGACATCGCCGCGCAGCACTTCGCGCTGACGCCGTGGGTGGCGCGAACGCCGGTGTTCGACAGGCTCGACTTCGCGTCGCTCGAAGGCACGGTGGTGAACTTCAAGTTCGAGTTGCTGCAGGCGGGCGGCAGCTTCAAGGCGCGCGGCGCGTTCACGAACCTGCTCGCGTTGGATGAAGCACAGCGCAGCGCGGGCGTCACCTGCGTATCGGGCGGCAACCATGCGGTAGCGGTTGCGTATGCGGCGATGCGGCTTGGCATCAGCGCGAAGGTCGTGCTGTTTCGCGCGGCCAATCCGGCGCGCGTCGCGCTGTGCCGGCAATATCGCGCGGAAATTGTGTTCGCCGAAGATCTCGCCGAAGCGTTCGAACTGGTGCGCCGCATTGAAGCGGAAGAAGGCCGCTACTTCGTGCATCCGTTCAACGGTTATCGCACGGTGCTCGGCTCGGCCACGCTCGGCTACGAATGGACCACGCAAACGCCCGACCTCGAAGCCGTGATCGTGCCGATCGGCGGCGGCGGTCTCGCGGCCGGCGTCGCCACGGCAATGCGGCTCGCGAATCCCGACGTCCACGTGTTCGGTGTCGAGCCAGAAGGCGCCGATGCAATGGGCAAGAGTTTCGCCGCGAATCACACGGTGAAGATGGGCCATATGCACAGCATCGCCGATTCGCTGATGGCTCCGCATACCGAGGAATACAGCTATGAACTGTGCCGCCGTCATATCGACGAACTCGTCACGGTTTCCGACGACCAGTTGCGCGCGGCCATGCTGACCCTGTTCGGACAACTGAAGCTCGCCGTCGAACCGGCTTGCGCGGCTGCCACCGCGGCGCTGCTCGGACCGCTGCGCGAGAAGCTGCAAGGCAAGCGTGTCGGCGTTCTGCTGTGCGGCACCAACACCGACCCGGTTACTTTCGCGGCGCAGATCGAACGCGCGCGCCACAGCGCGTCGCAGTTTCCCGACTAGGCTAGTCATGCCGACCAAGCCGAACTACGCTCACTAAGCTATAACTAAGGGCTGGCCTATCCGTCTGAGATTGGTATGATTAAGTCATCGATATTCGGGAGGAAAACCCTATGAGCATGGTCAAGGAATTCAAGGAATTTGCCCTTAAGGGCAACGTGATGGATCTCGCGGTCGGTGTGATCATCGGCGGCGCGTTCTCCACCATTGTCAATTCAGTCGTGAAAGACCTGATCATGCCGGTCGTCGGCGTCGCCACGGGCGGCCTCGACTTCTCGAACAAGTTCATTCGCCTCGGCGACATTCCGCCGAGCTTCAAAGGCAGTCCGGAATCGTATAAAGACCTGCAAACAGCGGGCGTCGCCGTGTTCGGTTATGGCTCGTTCATTACGGTGCTCATCAACTTCATCATCCTCGCGTTTATCATTTTCCTGATGGTGAAGTTCATCAACAATCTGCGTAAGCCGGACGCTGCCGCGCCGTCCGAACCCCCGCCGCCGCCGGAAGACGTGCTGCTGTTGCGTGAAATCCGCGACTCGCTGAAAAACTCGCCGCGCTAGGCGACCGATGCTTGCCGTGCGGCGCTCTCATGTGCCGCACTTATGTGCCACACCTACGCGCCGCGCGTCACATTTCCTTCTGCGCCTTCAGATTGATCGCGTTCTCGATCATCGTTTCCAGTTGCGCGAAGTTCACCGGCTTCGTCAAATGCGAGGTGAAACCGGCGGCGAGACAACGGCGCACGTCTTCGTCGGTGCCGAAACCGGTCAGCGCAACGGCGGGCGCATTCGAACGCTCGCGATACGCCTTGATGAAGTCGAGGCCGGTGCCATCCGGCAAGCCGACGTCGCTGATCACGAGATCGAAAGTTTGCAACTGCGTGGCGGCGAGCGCGTCGTCCACGCGGCCCACCGTCGTCACGTCGTGGCCGAGCGTGCGTATCAGTTGCGCCATGACTTCGGCAGTATCGACGTGATCTTCGATCAGCAAAATGTTAAGTACACCGGCCGGATGCACCGGGTCGGGCAACACCGGCTGCGAGGTGCGCGCGGGGGCGGCAGCCGTCGGCAGCGTGATGGTGAACGTGGCGCCGCAGTGCGGGCCCGGGCTTTGTGCGGTCACCGTGCCGCCATGCACGTCCGTGAGCGCCTTGGTGATGGCGAGGCCGAGCCCCAGCCCGCCGAACTGCCGCGTCATCTTCTGATCGCCCTGCTCGAACGCGTTGAACAGCTTGCCGATCTGTTCGGGCTCGATGCCGATGCCCGTGTCTTCCACCGAAATCTGCACATGCATGCGCTCGTCGCGCGTGCGTACGTAGATGTGGCCGCCGTCGGGCGTGAACTTCGCGGCGTTGCGAATCAGATTCCATAGCATCTGTTGCAGGCGCGCGCGATCGGCAAGCACGTAGTGATGCGTCGCGTCCTTGTGCACATGCACGTCCTGCTGCTTGACCTGGATTTCGCTGCGGAACAGTTCGAGCACGCTGTCGATCACCTCATGCACGTCGACCGTTTCCAGCGACAGACGCAGCTTGCCGTTGGCTACGCGCGTAAGGTCGAGCAGATCGTCGATCAGGCGCGCTTCCAGTTCGATGTTGCGGCGAATCATGCGCACGCTCGAGCGCGCCTGATCCGGCAGATCGGGAATCATCTCGAGCACGCTCGCGCCCGCCAGCACGGGCGTGAGCGGCGTGCGCAACTCGTGCGAAAGCATCGCGAGGAAGCGGTCTTTCGCGCGGTTCGCTTCTTCGGCGATCTGGCGCGCGGCCTGTTCGGAAGCGAGCAGCCGCTCGCGCTCCTGCATCGCTTCGCGCTCCGAATGGATGTCCGTGCAGCTGCCGAACCATTTGCTGATGTTGCCTTCGTTGTCGCGCGTGGCGACGATGCGCGTGTCGAACCAGCGATATTCGCCGTCATGGCGGCGAATGCGCAGTTCGTGCCGATAGGTGCCCGCATTGCCGGCCACCGCTTTGAGCCAGCTACGGCGCACTTCCTCGCGATCGTCCGGATGCACGGCATCGAGCCACGCAAGACCATGCGAGCTGTTTTCGGTGAGACCGGTGTAGTCGTACCATTGCTTCGACAGGAAATCGCAGTCGCCCGCGGCGTTGCAGGTCAACACGAGGTGAGGCAGCGCTTCGGACAGGTCGCGGTAGTGCTGCTCGCGATCGCGCAGCAGCAATGCTTCGTCCGACGCGCGCTGCAGGCGCACTTGCGACAGCACGCGCTCCACCGCTTCGGGCAGGTAATCAAGGTAATCGCCTGACTTCGGCACCACGTCGGACACGCCCGCGCGCAGCGCTTCGATCACACGCGATTCGTCGGTAAAACCAGTCACGAGGATGGCCGGAATCCGCACGCCTTCGGAACGCAGCCGGCGAAAGAAGTCGAGGCCCGTTTCCGGTCCACTCAACTGATAGTCGAGCACCAGCAAGTCGAGGCCGCCCGCGGCGAGCCGTTCGCGCGCGGCCTCCACGCTCGGGCATACCGCGACCCGGCAGCCGGCGCGTTCGAGCGACTTGCGCGCGAGACGCAAGATGCCCTCGTCGTCGTCGACGACGAGAACACAAGCGGCGGGCTGCGTGGACACTTCTTCGGTCATGCGCGATCTTCGTCGGGTAGATAGATAGAGTATGTGAACAAATTGAGGCACGTCATGATGGCGACGCAAAGCGATGCCCGGACGGCAGCTTCACCACTTGCAGGAAAAACCCGAGGCGGCGCACCGCTTCAATAAATGCATCGTACTCGACTGGCTTCGTAATGTAGACATTGCAGCCCAGTTCGTAGCAGCGCGCGATTTCGCGAGGATCGTCGGTCGTGGTGAGGACGATCACCGGCACCGGCGCCGTTTGCGGCGACTCCTTCAGGCGCCGCAATACTTCGAAGCCGTCGACGCGCGGCATCTTCAGATCGAGTAGAACCACGGAATTCCTCAGATCTTCCGCATCGGGATGCGCGCCCGGCGCGCTCTCGCTATCTGTCTGCGCGCCGAAGAAATAATCGAGAGCCTGCTGTCCATCGCGAAAGCGCACGAAGCCATTCGAAATACCGGCACGGCGCAGATTGCGTTCGACGAGCGTGGCGTGGCCGTCGTCGTCTTCGATCAACACGATGCTGACCGTTTCCCCGTGACTCATATGCCCTCCGTTCTCCCAGTTCACGGCAGTTCACGCCAGGTAAGGCCAGGTAAGGCCAAGTAAGGCCACGTAGTGCCGGCGTTGCGCTGGAGCGCAGGCCGCGCGAATCATGCGCTGCGAGTTTTCATTGCGCCCGCGCGACTCAGAGGCGCGCGGGTTGTTCCGGCAGTACGACGAAAAAGCTCGATCCCGCACCTTCCGCGGACTCGACCCACACTCGCCCGCCATGCCGTTCCACCGTGCGCCGCACCACCGCGAGACCGACGCCGTCGCCCTTTGCCACGTCGATATGCAGACGTTGAAACGCACGAAACACTTTCGACATATACGCGGCCGGAATGCCGAGGCCGTTATCGCGCACATAGTACGTGCGCATGCGCACGGCGCGCGGCCCGTTCGCTTCGACGGGCTCCGGCTCGAGCGCGCCGATCTCAATGCGCCCGATGCGCGCCGGGTCGAGGTAATTCAACGCATTGCCAATCAGATTGCTGAAGACCTGTTCGATCGCGGCCGGGTCGCCCCAGGCCGGCGGCAAATCGCGCACGGTGACGACCACGCCGCGCTCGTCAATGACACTTTGCAGATTGTCGACAACGCGCGCCACCGCGCGCGCGACGCTCACCCGTTGCCACTGATACTCGAGCCGCCCCGCACGCGAAATGCGCAACAGCGCCTCGATAATCGCAGCCGCCTGCGTGACCGCACCACGCAAGTATTGCAGGGATTCGCGCACGTCGCCGTCGAGAATATGCGCCATCCGTTTATGTTCCGCTGCCGGCAGGCACGCCTCGCCGACGATACCGTCCAGCTCGTCGCACGAAACCTGCAATTCCTTCGAGAACCCTTGCAGATTCACGAGCGGCGAGCGCAGATCGTGCGATACGCTGTAGATAAACATTTCGTTGTCTTGCGTCTCCTGGCGCAGTTCCTCATTGACGCTGGCGAGTTCGTGCGCACGCGCTTCGAGGCGCCGCTTGAGCGACGCCTGCTCGGCATCCGCCTCGCGCAGACGCGCGCCTGTCTGATGCAGCACGGCGTCGAGCGCAGCGATTTCGTCGTTGCCGGACAGGCGCGCGGCAAGCGGCCGCCCGTTGCCGAGGCGCTCCGCGTTATCGGTCAGCACCTCGAAGCGCCGGCCGATGCTGCGCGCAAAAACGACTGCGGTGCCGGCCCAGATCAGCATGGAGCCGATCACTGCCGCGATCAATGCATATTGCTGACGCTCGCGACGCCGCGCGAGCGCCGCGGCACGCTCGCCATCCAGACGCGAGGCCTCTTCGCCGAATGCCGCGAGTTCGTCGCGAAAGAGCGCGATAGGCTGCGGCAGCGCACCACTTTCGAGCGCGGCCAGCGACTTGCCGCTGCGCCCTTCATGCAACGCCTCCGACACGGTGGCGGTCTGCGCGCGATAAGCGTCGATCGCGCGTCTCATGTTCTGCACGCGTTGCACTTGCTGCGGCGTGTCGGCCACGAGCGCGTCGAGCTTCGACAGACGATCGCTCATGTCGATCCACACCGTGTGCCGGTCGAGCAATGATGGATCGCCGATCACCATGCCGGTTCGAACGCGTGCGGCCTGGCGCAGCAGCGGATCGACGAGCGCCGACGACTGATAAAGGAATCTGCTTGCTATTGGTGACCCATTGCGCGGCCTG
This sequence comes from Paraburkholderia sp. OAS925, assembly GCF_040543975.1. Lineage (NCBI taxonomy): Bacteria > Pseudomonadati > Pseudomonadota > Betaproteobacteria > Burkholderiales > Burkholderiaceae > Paraburkholderia > Paraburkholderia sp. OAS925. The sequence goes on along the minus strand of NZ_JBEUNO010000001.1, from coordinate 2,340,472 downwards.
CGCTGTCTCTTCCTGCGTATCGAACACGGCGCCGAGAAGCGCGAGTTCGACGAGGCTAGGCACTGCGATCAGCAACAGACCCTTGGTGAATAATTTCATGGTCGCCCGAAGGTCGTTCACGCCGCGGCAAGTCACGGGAACCCGCCAGCCGGACGGGCCATTATCGACGTGAATCGGCAATATTTCAACGTGGCCCAAAGATGCGCCGACCCACATAAAAACGACTTTTTTATTGGTGCGAGATGTTTTTTCGGCGCGCCGTGCGTCTATGATGGAGTCAGATGTGCTCGAATGCTAAGGCGCACGGCGAGGCGGTTCGGCATGATTCGTGCGGGAGACGGTGAGGCGGCGGGATTGTCGAATCATCGTGAATCCGGCCTTGTCGTATGCTATAAAAGATCGACGTGCGGCGCGCGAAGCCGGGAGTTGTCGCATGAGGACGCTGCGTTTCTTGCAATTCTTTTTCAGGCGAATTTTTATGTCCTTCCCGAAAAAGCGTAGACGCGCGAAGGTGGACGGCGATGAGTCGTTCCTCGCGGTACTGCGGCATTTCAAACCCTTCGGCCAACTCGACACCAAGATCGCACGCGCTCGGGCGCAAGACGAGCCGGTGCTTTATGCCCACGTGCTGCCGGGACTCGACGTACTCCTATGCAGCGTGCGCGGCGCACATCCACCCTACCCGGCCGCTGCCGAACTGCGGCGGCGCTGCATCGAATCCATTACGAATGCGCTGGAACAGCCGCTCGACGGTCTCGAGAACGGCGGTTACTGGTATGAAGCCGACGGCTTCGGCTTCCTCGTATTCGCAAGCCGCGCTCGCGGCAAGATCCTGACCGAGTTCGGCGCGACCCGCGTGGGCGCACGTCGCGGAGTTCGCCGGCAGGACGCGGCAGGCGACGCGACGCCGCGTTCGCTGCGCTAGGCACGCTGGCCTTTCATAGAAAGACAAAAGAAAGGCCGCCGCCGAACGTGCGAGGTTCACGAGTCGGCGGAAACAGGCAAGTGCCTTAGCTTCCCTTGGCCTCAGCTTCCCTTGTATTCGGCGGCGCTCGCGGGCGACATCGGCGCGGGCTTGCGCGTTGCCGGTGCAACCGCCGAAGCGCCAGAAGCCGCCGATGCCCCCGAACCTGCCCCCGCCCCCGACGAACGCTTGTTGACCGGCACGCCCTCGAGCGAGATGGCGGGCTTCGGCTGCTGCTTGCTGCCCGGCGGCGGCGCAGTCGGCGCCTGACGCACTTGCGAGAGTAGTTGCGCGCACGGCAACGGCTTGTTGTTGCTCGGTGCGAGCAACGGCAACAGCGCCGCAAACGGATTGATGAGGCCGAGGCCGACGGCCGCGCCGCCTCGCAATGCCAACGCGGCAGCATTCACGCCGACATGCGGGTTCTTGAACGTGCCCTTCGCGTACAGCGGCGAGCGCAGCGAGAACACGCGAAAACCCTTCGTATGCGGATGCACGCCGAGGTCCATCGTTTCGTCGCGCATGTTGACGTTGCCGTCGATGTCGATCACCGCGTCGTCGGTATCGAGTGCGAACACGCGCGAATCCAGCACGCCGTTGGTCGCGACGAAGTCGGCGGCCGCGCAGTTGATCTTCACGTCGCGATTGCCGAAGAGCTTCTCGTACACGACGTTCGCCACGTTCAGGCCGGCGGCCTCCATCAGCAGGCGGCTCACGGTGCCTTCGGTGACGAGCGCCTTGACCTCGCCGTTCGATGTCGCGGCGAGCGCGGCCGGCGAATTGCCCGTCGCGGTCAGCGAGGCGTCGCCGTTGATTTCGCCGAGTGCGTTTTGCATCGTCTTGAAGTTCGGGAAGAGCTGCTTCAACTTCAGATGCCGCGCCGAAGTCGCGAAGCGTCCCTTGAGCGGCGTGCCGCTACCGTCGAGATGAATGTCCGATGCGAGCGTGCCGCCGGCCACGCCGAACTTCAATGGTTGGAGCGACAGCACGCCGTCGGTCATCACGATGTGTGTGTACAGGTCGGTGATCGGCAAATCGGCGTTCTTGACGATGCGCCGGCCGGTGAACTTCACGTCGGCGTCGATCGCCTTCCAGCGGTCAGTGCGGAATTCTTCAACGGGCAGTGCCTTGTTGGACGGCTGCTTCGCCGCATCGCCGCGCTTGGCCTTGCTCGCGTTCGAGTCCGCGCCGATCACCGGCGCGAGATCGGAGAATTGCAGCAGGCGCGACTCGAGTTCGCCCTGCAGCAGCGGGCGCGGCCGACGCGCGGTGTAGGTCAGCGAACCGTTCAGATCGCTGCCGCCCACGCGGCCTGTAAAGTTTTCATACTTGAAGACGTTGCCGCTCGTCTTGAACTGGCCGACGAGACGTCCTTCGGTTGCGTAAGGCGGCGTGTCGGGCAAGGTGACGCCCGTCAGCGAATAGAGCTTGGCCATGCTGCTGCCTTGCACCCACAGGCGCAGGTCGACGGCGGCGAGATGCGCGGGGTCGGTGATGGTGCCGACGAGGCCCACGTGCAGATCGCCCGCCTTCACGTCCGCTTGCACGGGAAACGGGCGGTTCGCGTCCTGCAGCGCGAGCACGCCGCCGACCTTGCCGCTGCCCGACACGGGCGTCTTGTTGTAGGTGCCTTTCAAGGTCCAGCCGATCGCGTACGGCGGGAGTTCGGGTTTGCCGTTACGGGCGGTATTTGGGGCGCTGGCGGGGTTCGTATTGCTGGCCTCGTTGGCGCCGTTGGCTTCGTGGGTACCGCTCGTTCCGTTTGCATCGCTGGCGCGGTTCGCTCCATTGGCTCCGCTCGCGCCGCGTGCATCGCTCGGCGTCGCAGCCGATGCAACCGCCGCGCCGCTCGCGCCTGACCGCGCAGTCGCGCTTGCCCCCTTCGAACCGCCCGCGACCAGCCCACCCGAAGCGCCCGTGGCCGCCGTGGTCCCCGACGCATGCACATCCGTCGCCGAAGCCCCGCGCGCCGCGGCCGCGGAAGCAGCGGACGCCGCCGAGGCCGCCTGCGCATCGGCCTGCGCGCTCAGCTTCTTCGCGCCGTCCTTACCCACCGCTTCCGCCGATGCCTTGCGCGACGCCTCTTCCTGCTGCTTCATCGCCTCGCCGATCGGAATCGGCTGGCCGAGCGTATCGACGACCATCTGCGCGTCGACCTTCTTCTGCTGATCGGACAGCGCGATGTTGCCCTTCGCGAACACGATGTCGTGCAACTGCAGCTTCCACTGCGACGGCGTCTTCGACTTCGGCAACTCGAAGGTCCAGTTGTTGCGTCCGTCGAGCATGCGTTCGAGATCGACGGACGGATTCACCAGATTGATGGCGGGAATCACGATGTCGTGCGCGAGAAGCGGCAGCACCTTCACCTGGAAATCGATTTCGTCGAGTGTCGCGAACTGCGGGCGCTTGGCCCAGTCCGGGTTCGCGATGGTGATGTTTGCCGCCGAGAAGCGCGGCCACGGCACCCAGCTTTTCAAGCCGGTCTCGCCCACGGGACGCCGCAAGCCGACCTTCAGATCGCCGTTGATCGTGAACTGCCGGCCGATGGCCTGCGTGACCTTGTCATTGACATAAGGCCGCGCGCGGTTCCAGTCGAAGGTCAGAATGAAAACCGTGAGCGCCACTATCAGAATGACGATGATCGCCAGTATCCATGCGACGATTTTGCCGGCCCGTCTTCCGATTGTGCTCGACCCTGCCATCAACGGCTCCGCGTTTTCTTCTTGGGTGCCGATCGTTCAGCAGATATTGTGCCCGGCGATTGCGTATCGTAAGAGTCGCGATCGCGTTTGAGCGCGGCACGGACTCATGCGAATGCTGTGCGTCTTGTGCCCTTCCGTGCCCTTATGATGCTGCATCGCTCATCGCGTTTTCTCACGCCTCGTCCATTGTCATGACCGACGTCCCCCTCGTCCTCGCCGACGGCATCGTGCGGCGCGATCCGTCGCGCGGCCAGACGCTTCTGCACTCCACGCGCTTCGCGCTCGACGCCGGCGACCGCGTCGCCATCACCGGTCCGTCGGGCTCCGGCAAGAGCGTGTTCCTGCGCGCGCTCGCCCTGCTCGATCCGCTCGACGCGGGACGCATCGTCTGGCGAGGCGCGCCCGTCGCGCGCGCCGCGATCCCGCAACATCGGCGCAACGTCGCGTATATCCGGCAGCGGCCCGCTCTGCTCGATGGCACGGTCGAAGACAATCTGCGTTATCCGTTCGAACTGCGCGCGTATCGCGATGTGCGCTTTGACCGCGAGCAGGCGGCGAGTCTCGTTGCGCAGGCGGGCCGCGGCAACGGCTTCCTTGACAAGCTCGCAAGCGAACTGTCAGGCGGCGAGGCGCAAATCACCGCATTGATTCGCGTGCTGCAACTCGCGCCCGAAGTGCTGCTGCTCGACGAACCCACCGCGTCGCTCGACCCCGAGTCGTCGCGCGCCATCGAGGGACTCGTGCGCGCCTGGTTCGACGCCGCGCCGCACGCGCGCGCTTCGATCTGGGTGTCTCACGACGCCGCGCAAGCCGCGCGCATGAGCGAGCGTCATCTGACGATGAAGGCTGGCGTGCTCGACGAACCGGCCGTCGCCTCCACTCACGAGGAACCCAGCCGATGACCTTGCAGAACCTGACGCTCTGGGACGTCGCGATCGCCGCGTTGCTGATCGTCGTGAACGGCGCGGTATCGGTTGCGCTGAAGCTCGATCTCGAGCGCAAGCTCGCATGGGCCGCCGTGCGCACTGTCGTGCAACTGCTCGCGATCGGCTATGTGCTTGGTTGGGTGTTTCGCTACGACCACTGGTTCGTCGTGCTGCCCCTGATGATCGTGATGACGCTGATTGCCGGCTTCGCGGGCGCGCAGCGCGGCAGCCGCACTTACCCGGGCCAACGCGTGGACAGCGCCCTGTCGATCTGGATAAGTTCGTGGCTGGTGGCCGCGGTTGGGCTCTTCGTCGTGATCCGCATTCACCCGTGGTACGAGCCGCAGTATGCGATTCCGATTCTCGGGATGATCCTCGGCAATACGCTCACGGGCGTATCGCTCGGCATCGAACGCATGACCGAGGAGTTGACCGCGCGCCGCGACCGCGTCGACATGGCGCTCGCGCTCGGCGCGACCCGCTGGGAAGCCGCGCAGGCGCCCGCGCGTCAGGCCGTGCGCGCCGGCATGATGCCGACGCTGAATCAGATGGCTGTGGTCGGCGTCGTGAGCCTGCCCGGCATGATGACCGGCCAGGTGCTGGCCGGCCAGTCGCCGCTGCAGGCGGTGCGCTATCAGATCGTGATCATGTTCCTGATCGCCGCGTCGTCGGCGCTCGGGACCGTGGGCGCCGTGCTGCTTACTTACCGGCGGCTGTTTTCGGCGGAGCACCGGTTTTTGTCGGCGCGGCTGGTGGAGCGGAGCGCTGGGCGGCGGTGAGCCGGGCGAGCGCGGGCCAACGCTTCACCGCCTGGCGCTGATCGCGACAACCGTGCCGTCGCTGAGCGTCAGGGATTTGGTGCTGCCGTTCACGGGCATCGTGAAACGCAGGACCTGGCTCATGCTGACATCGTTCGGACACTTGAGCGATTTGCCGCCGGCCGTGACCGTCTTCATGCCGTCCGGCTTGTGCGCCTGGAAGCTCAGTTGCACGGTCGCCGTGCCGTCTTCGCCGACGACCGGCGCGAGCCGAATCTGCGTCTGGCGGATCATTGCGCCGTTCGCGTCGAGCGGCAGCGACGCGTAGTTCGGGCACGCATCGGTGGCAGGCACCGCCCCGCCGGGCGGCACCGTTTTCCACGTGAAATCATCCGACTGGCCGGAGCGGATCGTGCGGGTTTCCTGCGAGTTGCCGAACTGTTTCGACGTGACGCGCACCGTGTAGCGAATCGGACCGTCGAGCGCGGATTGCGACGTCACCGTGATCGGCGTCGCCGCATGAGCGGCCGGCGCGAGCATGCCGCAAGAAAGCGCGCATGCGAGAGAAGCGACAACTGGAACGGCGGAGAGTTTGAAGCTGGAGCTCATACTGTCACCTCGTTGTTGTGCCGTTGCATGCCCGCCAGAGCGCGGCCCTCCCGCATGGTCCCAGGTACGGTCCAGATACAGCGTGCGGGAGCCGGCAACGGACGCGAGACACGCAACCGTCTTAGCATGATGCATTACCAGTCTACCGCCAAGCGATGCCGCGCGTGCTCGCGCGGCATCGGGTGTTACCCCGCTTGCGCTGACGCGTTTTATCGGGGGCCGCTTGTCGAAGTTGCGTCAACAGCCGCACGTCGCAAGCCGCTCATGAAAAGCCGCGTGAGAAGCTGCTTATCGAAGCCGCGTCAGCAGCCACTCGTCACAAACCGCTGAGCGAAAGCCGCGTTAAAAGCCCCTCGTCACGAGCGGCTCGTCTAAAGCCGCGTCACAACGCACGCATCAAAACCCGCTCAGCACCAGCTTCCCGATCGCGCGCCCTTCCTCCAGCAGACGATGCGCGCGACGCAGATTGGCCGCGTTGATCGCGCCCAGGTGCTGGCCGACCGTCGTGCGCAACGTTCCGGCATCGACGAGACGCGCCACCTCCGTCAGCAGCTTGTGCTGTTCGATCATGTCGGGCGTGCCGAACATCGAGCGCGTGAACATGAACTCCCAGTGAAACGCGGCGCTCTTCGCCTTCAGCAGTTCGACCGGCACCGGCTTGCTGTTCTCGACGATCGTGCAAATGCCGCCTTGCGGCTTGACGAGCTCTGCCGCGGCGGGGAAATTCGCGTCGGTGTCGTTGAAGAGCAGCACGTAGTCGACCTGATCGATGCCGAGCTTTTTCAGTTGCGCCGGCATGTCGCCGAAGTGATCGACGATATGATCCGCGCCCAGCTCGCTCGCCCATTTCGCCGACTCCGGGCGCGACGCCGTCGCAATCACCTTGAGCTTGCCGAGCTGCTTGGCCAATTGGATGCCGATCGATCCGACGCCGCCCGCGCCGCCGAAAATCAGCACCGTGCGGCCTTCGTGCGCGCCCTGCGGCGAGACGCCGAGGCGATCGAACAACGCTTCCCACGCGGTGATCGCGGTCAACGGCAACGCGGCGGCGTGCGTGAAATCGAGCGATGCCGGCTTGCGTCCGACAATCCGCTCATCGACGAGATGAAACTCGCTGTTCGCGCCCGGCCGCGTGATGCTGCCCGCATAGAAGACCGGGTCGCCGACCTTGAAAAGCGTCGCCTCCGGGCCGACCGCGACCACGGTGCCGGCGGCGTCCCAGCCGAGCACGCGCGGCTCCTTCTCGACGGTGTCCTTCGGCGCGCGCACTTTCGTATCCACGGGATTGACGGAGATGGCTTCGACTTTCACCAGCAGGTCGCGTCCGGTGGCTTGCGGTTGCGCAATCTCGACGTCGATCAACGCTTCTTCGTGGTCGATGGGCAGATAGCGGTAGAGGCCGACGGCTTTCATACAGGCTCCTTGTTTTGTTCAGGTCAGAGTTGAAGGACGAGGACCGGCGGTGTGCGCGTGTGACGAGTACAACCGTCGATCCGTGGACGTGATCGTAAGGCGCCTCTTACTGCGACAAAAGCGGCATAATCGCTGAAACATCTTTTTGATTTTCCGAAGAATGGACCTTGCTGCTGCTCCACAATCGCGTGATGCGCGCCCCGCTGCCGGCGAGCGCGAGCGCCTCGATCTGCTCGACGTCGCCCTGTTCGTACGGGCTGCGCTGCTCGCCAACGTGTCGGCGGCCGGACGCGAGTTCGGGTTGTCGGCGGCGGTCGCGAGTTCGCGCATCGCGCAACTGGAAAAGCTGCTCGGCGCGCGGCTGCTGCATCGGACCACGCGCCGCATCAGTCTCACGCAGGACGGCGAAGTGTTCATGACGCGCGCCGAAGCGCTGCTCGACGCGGCGGCGGCCGCGCGCGCGTCGGTGGGACGCGGCCAGGTGGAGCCGCAAGGCCGCTTGCGCGTGTCGATGCCGTCGTCGTTCGGACGGCAGCACGTGTCGCCTGTCATCAGCGAATTCCTGCGCCGTTATCCGGGCGTGAGCGTCGATCTGCGGCTGACCGATCAGGTGATCGATCTCGTCGATGCCGGTATCGACGTCGCGATCCGGATTGGCGCACTCAAGGATTCGTCGCTGGTGGCGCGCCGGCTCGCGGTCAACCGGCGCGTGTTGTGCGCGGCGCCGTCCTACCTCGAAGAGCGCGGCACGCCGCATCATCCGTCGGATCTCGCGCAGCACGAATGCATCATTCTGTCGGACCAGCGGGACTGGGCCTTCCACACGCCGGCCGGACGGCTCGATGTGCGCGTGAGCGGGCGCATCGTCAGCGACAACGGCGAAGTGATCCGCGATGCGCTGCTCGCCGGCTTCGGCATCGCGCTGAAATCCACTTGGGACGTCGCGTCGCTTTTGCGGAGCGGCGAACTGGTCAGCGTGCTCGAAAATTATCCGCTCGCCGAGCAGGTGGCGATCTGGGCTGTGTATCCGAGCCGCGCATTCGTACCGCCGAAGACAGTTGCGTTCATCGACTTTCTCGCCGCTCATTTCGGCGATCCGCCCTATTGGGACGTCGAGCCGGACTAGCTAGCGTCGCTCGCGCGAATCAGCGTTTGCCGGTGCCCGCGCCGGGCGATCTGTCGTCCGAATTGGTGTCGGCGTGCGCGTCGTTCTGCGTCTTTTCCTGATATTCGCCGCCACCGCGGCGGTCCGTGTCCTGCAGACCGCGTTCGACGTCCTGATGTGCCTGCTTGCCGACGCGCCGCGGATCTTCGTCGTTCTGCGATTCGGCATTCTGGTCGTTCTCATGCGGCAGCGGCGCGGCAGCTTCCTCCAGCGACTGAGGATTCTTCGGTGCGTGCGGATCGGCTTGCTTGTCGCCGTCGGACGATTGCGGTGTGCTCTTCATAATGGGCTCCTTTTTTGCGTTTGAGGTGCCTGAAGGAATGCGGCAGAGGCGATATGTCACGATGTGCTATGTGTGCGAAGGCGCGTTTGACGTGGTGAGGACGTGCCGCCGTATGTGCCAAGTACGCCGCATATGGCATGTACGCCACGTATGGACATACGCCGCCAACGTCACGCACGCGATTTCCGCCACATACATCACAACGTGACATATGCCACATAGGCTACATAGGCCAAATACTCCACGCCCAGCGAGCCGCAGCCACCCTCAGCTACGCGCCGCTCAGACGCTTCCTCATCGCCGCCGTAATGCGTTGCCGCGTCTTTGCATAATCGGCCCACGGGTCTCCCTTCAGTTCGTCGAGGCGCTCGTGCAGGTTCTCGATATTCCACTGATCGCCGCCCGTCGTTTGCGCAACTTCGTCCCAAGCAAGCGGAACCGAAACGCCGAGGCCGGGACGCGCCCGCACCGAAAACGCGGCGACGGTACTCGAGCCGCGGTTATTGCGCAGATAGTCGACGAAAATCTTCTGCTTGCGATTCTGCGCGCCCATCTTCGCGCTGAAGTACTTGGGCAGCGTGCTCGCCATGTGTTGCGCGACGGCCTGCGAGAACTCCTTCACCTCGTCCCACCCCGCGTGTTTCGAGAGCGGCACGACCACGTGCAGACCTTTGCCGCCGCTCGTCTTGCAGAACGACGTGAGGCCGAGTTCCTCGAGCAGCGAGCGCGTCAACATCGCGGCCTCGATCATCCGGTCCCAGCCGAGCGACGGGTCCGGGTCGAGATCGAACACCACGCGGTCCGGCTTTTCGATGTTCGACGCCACGCCGTTCCATGTGTGAAATTCGATCGTGCCCATTTGCGCGGCGCCGACGAGCGCCTTCGCGCTATCGACGGTGATCAGCGGAGGATGACCCGGATCGAGCCCGGGATGCTGCGTGATGTTTGGAATCGACAGCTTCTGCGTGTGCTTCTGAAAAAACAGCTCGCCGCCGATGTCCTCCGGCGCGCGCACGAGCGACACCGGCCGGTCGACGAGATGCGGCAGCATCCATTGCGCGACGGATTCGTAGTACTGCACGAGGTCGATCTTGCGCGCGCCGGTGCTCTTGTCGATGACGCGGTCGGGATGCGAGATGCGGACGCCGGCGACTTCGGCGGGCGAGGATTTTTTGGCTCGCGGTGCGGTGGGTTCGGCTGAGTTTTGGGTGGCGGATTTGGTGGCTACTTTGCTCGCGGTTTTCGTGGCCACTTTGCTGGCGGATTTGGCGGCGGTTTTGTTGGCCTCGCCGCGCGCCGCACGCTTTTTCGGCGCAACCTCGGCCTCGATATCGGTTTGCTGTTGCACGTCGTCCCCCTTGCGTGGTGCTTCCTTGACGATCTGGCGCGCCGGCTTGTCCTTGCGCAGACTCACGAACGACGCCTGACGCACGATGCCGTCGCTCGTCCATTCGGCGAAATTGCATTCCGCGACGAGCACCGGCTCGACCCAATGCACAGGCGTGCGGCTGCGCTCGCGCGGTGTGCTCGCGAACGGCATGCGCTTCGTTTCGTGCGCGTCGAGTTCCTTCTTCACCGAGCGCAACAACGCGGCGTCGAAACCGGTGCCCACGCGCCCCGCGTACTGCAGTTTGCCCTTGCTGTCGTGCACGCCGAGCAGCAGCGCACCGAACGCCGCGCGGCTGCCCGACGGTTCCGAATAGCCGCCGATCACGAACTCCTGCCGCCGACGGCACTTCAGCTTGATCCACGTGGCAGAGCGGCCGGACACATAGCCGCTGTCGCGCCGCTTGCCGATGATGCCCTCGAGCGCCATGTCGCACGCGCTTTTCAGCAGATCGTCGGCGCTGAACTCGAAGTCGTTCGAAAAACGCAGCACGCTGTCGTCGACGGGCTCCAGCAGCGCGCGCAGAATCGCGCGGCGCTGTTGCAGCGGCACGCCGCGCAAGTCGTAACCGTTGAGAAACGGCACGTCGAACAGATAGACGACGATGTCTTGCGGACGGTTCGAATCGAACGCGTTTTGCAGCGCCTGGAAACTCGGCACGCCGTTTTCGTCGAGCACCACGGCTTCGCCGTCGAGCCACGCGCTGTCGAGGCCCAGTTGCGCGAACGCCTTCACCTGCTTGCTGAATTTCGCGGTCCAGTCGTTGCCCGCGCGCGTGAAGACCTGCACGCCGCGGGTTTTCTCGCTTGCGTCGATGCGGGCCAGCACGCGATAGCCGTCGAACTTGATTTCGTATGTCCAGTCGTCGCCGGGCGGCGTCGCGTCGACGAGCGTCGCCAGTTGAGGCTTCAGCGAGGCAGGCAGTTTGGCCTTCACCGCGCCTTCTATCGCGGGCGATGCGGCGAGTTCGCGCAGCGACTCGCTGCTGCGCGTCGCGACGATGTCGGGGCGCTTCGGATCGCCGCGCACCGAGGCGGTTCTGGTTTTGCCGGCGCTCTGCTTGATGGCCTGCTTATCGCTCTGCTTGCCGGCTTTTGCCTTCCCCGCAGGCGTCCCCGCGCCGCTCAGCACGCTGCCGGGCCGTTCGGCCAGAATGTCGTATTCGCTTTCGTCGCGCGCCTCGTCGTCGCGTTCCTTGATGAGGAGCCACTGTTCCTTGTCCGCGTCGCCGCGCATGTGGCTGCGCACGAGCGTCCAGTCGCCGTGCAGCTTGTCGCCGTGCAGATGGAACTTGAGCTTGCCTGCGCGATACGCACGCGCCGCTTCGGCCGGGCCGCCGACAGGTTCCCATGTGCCGCGGTCCCATACGATGACCGTGCCCGCGCCGTAATTGCCCGGCGGAATCTCGCCTTCGAATGTCCCGTATTCGACCGGATGGTCTTCGACATGCACGGCGAGGCGCTTCACCGACGGATCGAGGCTCGGCCCTTTCGGCACGGCCCACGACAGCAGCGCGCCGTTCAGTTCGAGCCGGAAGTCATAGTGCAGACGCCGTGCGTGGTGTTCCTGGATCACGTAGGACAGGCCCTGTTCGACTGTCGGCCTGGTGGCGCCGCGGCTGCCGCGCTTTTTCGCGGCGGTGCCCGCGGGCTCCGGCGTTTCGTCGAAGCGGCGCTTGCGGTTATAGAGGTCGAGTCTGTCGTTCATGGAGTGTCGTCATGCCGCCGCGCGGCGTTTGCGCGAAGCCGTCGTCGACTTCGCCGCGGCGCGGCCGGTCTTGCTGCCGCTCGTGCTGGCGCGAGACGTGCGCGTCGAGCGTGACTTTTTAGGCGCTGCCGTCGAGCCGCTGTCTTCTTCCGCCTCCGAGTTTTCGTCGGCGGCTTCATCGTCCGCGGCACGCTTGCGCGAGCCCGACGCGGGCTTGCTCTTACCGCGTCCCAGGCTACGTTTGAGCAGATCGGACAAATCGAGAATATCCGCCGATTGACGCGATTCGCGCGGCGCTTCGATGTCGGTGATTTCCTCGGTCTTGCCCTCGCGGACCTTGCGCTCGACGAGCGCCATGATGTCGTCGCGGAACGTGTCGTGATATTTCGACGGGTCCCACGTGTCGCTCATGTCGTCGATCAGTTTCTGCGCCATGTCGAGCTCGCGCGCGCTCACGCCGGCGGCCTTGGCACCTTCGGCGGGCAACTTGAATTCGTCGAAATCGCGGACCTCGTCCGCCCAGCGCAGTGTGTTCAGAGCGAGCACGGGGCCGACTGGAATCAGCGCCGCGAGATGCTGCTTGTTGTGCAGCACGACGCTTGCGACGCCGACCTTGCCCGACGATTTCATCGCCTCGCGCAGCAGCGCATAGACCTTTTCGCCTTTGCGGTCGGGCGTCAGGAAGTAAGGCGTGTCGAGATAGAGAAAGGAGATGTCCGGGGCGTCGACGAACGCGAGAATATCCACCGTCTGCGTCGACTCGGGATTGGCCGCGCGGATTTCCTCGTCGCTCAGGACGACGTACTTGTCCTTCTCGTACTCGAAGCCGCGCACGATGTTATCGCGCGTCACGTCCTTGCCGGTGCGCTTGTTGATCTGCTTGTAGCCGACCGGATCGATCGTGCGCTTGTCGAGCAGATTGAAGCCGACCTTTTCCGATTTCGTGGCCGGATATAACTGCACCGGTACGTGGACAAGGCCGAAGCTGATCGCGCCTTTCCAGATCATGTGTGCCATCGTGCGCTCCCCTGGGTCTGGAATCTAGGAGAAGCAGCAAGCATGCCACGGCGCTCTGCCGACGCACGGCGCGGGCGCGCCGTCATCAGCGCGCGCCGTGCTGTAACTCTTGCATGATGGCGGCAAGAACTACGGAGTCCCGCGTATTGCCGCCTCGCCTTCTATCGACACAACAGCGGTACTTCCGCGAAGCCGCGAAAACGCACGCGTCCGCCGCGCGTCGGCTCGCCATCGAGCTGATACGACGGAAAACGTCGAACGAAACGTCCGATGGCGATCCGTGCCTCGAGCCGTGCCAGCGAAAGCCCCGCGCATTGATGGATGCCGAAGCCAAAAGCAAGGTGCCGGTTCGGCTCGCGGCGGATATCGAAGCGGTCGGGCTCGGCGAACTGCTCGGGATCGCGATTCGCCGCGCCGATGCACAGCGTGACCGGCGTGCCGCGCGCGACCGGCAGGCCGCCGATTTCGGTATCGACAGTGGTCATGCGGTTGCCGAGCTGGTTCGAGCTCTCGAAGCGCAGGCATTCCTCGATAGCCGATTCGATCAACGACGGTTCGGCGAGCAAGGCCGCGCGTTGGTCCGGCCATTCGGTCAGCGTGACTAGCCCGTTGCCGATCAGATTCGTGGTAGTTTCGTGGCCTGCATTCAGTATGAAGATGCAGTTTTGCAGCAGTTCTTCTTCCGACAATTGCTCGCCGCCGGCCTCGCCCTGAATCAGCCGCGTCAGCACATCGTGCTGCGGATCGCCCGGCTCGCGTCGGCGCCGCGCGACCAGGCCGCGCAGATAATCGACGAATTCGCTGACGGCACGGTTGCCGCGCTCGAATTGCGCGTCGGTGAGCGACGGTTCGAGCGCGCCGAGAATCGCGAGCGACCAGTCGCGCAACGGGGCGCGTTCGGCATGCGGCACGTCGAGCAGATTGCCGATGATCTCCACCGGAATCGCCGACGCGAAGTCGCCGATCAGGTCGATGCGTCCGCGCTCGGCAGCGGCGTCCAGCAAGCCGTCGACGAGTTGGACCAGACCCGGCTCCATCGCCGCGATTGCTCGCGCGGTCAACGCGCCGGCGATCAGCTTGCGCACGCGCGTATGGCGCGGCGGATCGTTGAATACGAGACTCGTGGTGTGATGCGTGTAGAGCGGCGAGTCGCCGTACTTCGGACGGAATTCGACGGTCTTGTCCGAACTGAAGGTTTTCGGGTCGCGGTACACCGCCTGCACGTCGCGAAAGCGCGTGAGAAAGAGCGAGCCGTCCGGCATGCGCTTGACGGGTTCGTGAGCGCGCAGCGCGTGGTAGACCGGGTATGGGTCCGCATAGAACTCGGGGCTCAGGTGGCGCAGATCGAAGTTGCGCGCGAGGGTGGCTGCGTCGGCGGTCGCCGTGGACATGCGTTGTCTCCTTGTTGTGTGTTTCTGTGCTCGTGTGTTTCTGTGCTCGTGTGTTGCGGGGCGTGTTTTGGTCGGGCGCTCGCTGCGTTTTGCGTTTTGCGTGTGCTTTGCCTGTACGTTGGCTGTGCGTTGCCACTGCTTCGCGGCGCTTCAGTGCAATGAAGTCCGTTTGAACTTCACGCCAAAATCTCGCGGCGGCTTCTGCATGCAATGGCAGTGAGCAGTGAGCGTGGTTTGATGCGTCAGTATGAACCGGGCGGACGCGGATTGCACTTGAGCCAACGCCCTGTTTGCGTTTCACGCGCGCAGAGGCGCTCGACGGCGGCAGCAAAGCACTAGGACGGCCCCCTAGCCCCCGAGCCGTTACAATAGCGGCATTTTCCGCGCGCCTCGCGCGCTCGCCCTTTCCCGCGTCAATGCGTCGTTCATGAACCTCGTCATCCAAAGCCCCGCGCCCCTTTCCGCCGATCACCACAAGACGCTCGTCGCGCTCGCACGCGGCTCGCACGCGACCGTCATCGATGCGACCGCGATTCGCATTGCCGACGCCGACGTCGCGCAGCGCCCCGACCTCGACGTCTATTGCGGCACGCATCGGCTGGACTACGCGTTTATCGAAAGCGGCCGCCGCTTGCGCGACTTCGGGCTCGTGGCGATGGACATGGATTCGACGCTGATCACGATCGAATGTATCGATGAGATCGCCGATTTCTGCGGCCTGAAAGCGGAAGTGGCGGCGATCACCGAGGCCTCGATGCGCGGCGAAATCAAGGACTTCAACGAAAGCCTGACGCGCCGCGTGGCGCTTCTGAAGGGCCTCGACGCGAGCGCGCTCGAACGCGTGTACGAAGAACGCCTGCAACTCTCGCCAGGCGCCGAGCGGATGCTGGCAGGCGCAAAAGAAGCCGGGCTGAAAACGCTGCTGGTCTCGGGCGGTTTCAACTTCTTCACCGAGAAGCTGAAGGCGCGGCTTGGACTCGACTTCACGCGCGCCAATACGCTCGAGATCGTCGACGGCAAGCTGACCGGCAAAGTGCTCGGCGAAATCGTCAATGCCGATGTCAAAGCGCGCACGCTGCGCGAGACCTGTGCGCAACTGAACATCGAGCCGTCGCGCGCGATTGCAATGGGCGACGGTTCCAACGACCTGAAGATGATGGCGGAAGCCGGACTTTCGGTCGCGTTCCGTGCGAAGCCGGTAGTACGCGAAGCGGCCAGCGTGGCGTTCAACTACGTGGGGCTCGACGGGTTGTTGCGGTTGTTTGAAGCGTGATGCAGTTCGACGGACCGGCGCGATAGCTCGACGCGACGGTGCGATGATGTGATGGCCAGGTGAAACGGCTGCATGATCGTCAACCAATGCTGCGCCTGACGGCGCAACCAGGCGACGTTATTTTCTCGGAAGCCCGAGAAGAAATAATAAAGCCGTGCTGATCCCGTCGACGACGATGAAGATGGTGGACCACTTCACAAGACGCGTGCGATTTTGTTCCGATGCCAGAAAACTTACGACCTTATTCATAGTGCCTCCTTGAGTGGTCAGTATAACGGCCCGACTATCCCATAAATGACATGATGCAGATATGTAGGATTGCCAATAGTAGGGCGGCCGCACACGTGGATGCGATCGAGCAGCCGATTGCCGTTCGGGAGAACGTCCGCGCCGCCGGACGCGCAGTATCGGAGTTAGAGGCTGCAGCCGGCCGGGCGTACCGTGTACTCAGAAGACACGTCATCACCACAATAGAACACGCAAACGCGAGCAGGCAAAAAGCCACAATCCCCGACTCCAGAATCGGCGCAGCAGCGCTGCCTTGTTCCAACGCCGTCACCAGTTCATACACTCCGGCAGCGCACAGACCGATCGCACACCAGAACAGTTGTCCGTCCTTGATCGAGTCGGCGATCAATTCTTTCGCCACCGTCCAGCCATGTGCCGGCGCGACGAGCGCCAGCGTGAAGACAGGGCCGACGATCGGCACGCCGAGGTTCAGCAACATCCAGAAGAATAGGTTCATCGAAGCTCGCGGTCGTGCTCGGCAGTGAAATCGGATACGCACGATCGTAGCGTTTGCGCACTGCCGCGGCTATTCAGCCAAACGGCTAGTTCGTGAGGCAAAGCATAAGAAAAAAGCCCACTGAAAACCGAAGTCCAGTGGGCTTGTGTCGCTGCAACATTGCGTCGTCGCGGCGCGGAAAATTCACATCAGGTTTGCCTAAACTTCACGCGAGCGCCGCGAGACATTGCTCGATGTCGGCGCGCAGATCCGCTTCCTCCTCGAGGCCGATATAGAACCGGACCAGCGTGCCGCGATGCGGCCATTGCGCCTCGGTCCGCATCGACGCGATGTCGTACGGCATCACGAGGCTATGCGCCCCGCCCCAGCTCCAGCCGATGGCAAAGAGCTCCAGCGACTCGCAGAACGTGTCGATTTGCGCCGCACTATAGCGGGCGTCGAACACGACGGAAAACAGTCCGCCCGCGCCCGTGAAGTCGCGTTCGTAAAATTCATGGCCTGGACAGTCGGCGATGGCGGGATGCAGCACCGCGGCAATTTCCGGCCGCGTCTTCAGCCACTGCGCGAGCGCGAGCGCCGAGCGGTCGTGCTGCTGAAAGCGCACCTGCATGGTCGGCAGGCTGCGCAGAATCAGCGAGCAGTCATCCGACGATACGCCGAGCCCCATGCGCATGCGCGCCGACTTCAGCTTCAGATGCAACTCGCGATCGACGGTAATGGTCGCGCCCATCAGCACGTCGCCGCCGCCCGATTGGTACTTGGTCAGCGCCTGCACCGAAATGTCCACGCCGTGATCGAACGGCCGGAAAGCGAGGCCGGCGGACCACGTGTTGTCGATCGCCGTGACGACGTTGCGCGCGCGGGCCGCGGCCGTGATCGCGGGCACGTCGGACACTTCCATCGTCACCGAGCCGGGCGCCTCGAGCCAAATGAGCCGCGTGTTCGGCTGGATCAGGTCGGCGATTCCCGCGCCGATCATCGGATCGTAGTAGCGCGCCGTCACGCCGAAATCGCGCGCGAGCCAGTCGGCGTGATCGCGATTCGGCGAGTAGACGTTATCGGGAATCAGCACGTCGTCGCCCGACTTCACAAGCCCGAAGTACACGTTCGAAATCGACGACAAAAGCCGGACGGCTGCAACAGCGCGTGATTGCCGCCCTCGATGGCGGCAAGGCGCTGCGCGAGCGCTAACGACGTGGGCGTCGCATGCAGGCCGTAGCGCCACTGCGCGTCGTTTTTCCAGTCGAGCGCGCGCATCGTCGCGAGATCGGGAAATACGACCGTCGACGCGCGCGTCACCGGCACGGAGAAAGACTCGAAGCCCGGCGTGAGTTGGTCTTCGGCTTGCACGATGCGGGTTTGCAAAGCCCGCTTGAGTTTTGATTGGGTCATGGCGAATTCGATGAAAAAGACAATGCGACGAGCGGACAATGCCGCGCCGTTCACGCAAGAGTAGACGAGTCGGCGGATTTTCGCCGCGGCGGGCGCAAGGGCCGCGAGGCTCGCGCCGTGGCGCGATTACTCGCCGGTTTGGAGATTGCTGACGCCGCCCACCGGGTGGCCCGCGCCGGTTGCGGGTGCGGATTGAGCCGGCAACGAAGGTGCGGTTGCAGCAGGCGCAGTCACATTACCCGGCTTACCCGCGGCCGGCACCGCTTGCCCCGCCGCCAGCGGCTTCAGATCGAACGGCTGCGGGTCGGAATCGTCGACGTTCATCCGCTCGCCGGCCAGCGAACCGTCGGCGGCAAACTTGCCGACCCAGTTCCCTGTGATGTGCGTGCCGTCGTTCGACTCCTCGACTTCGAGCGTGTCGCCGTCACGGTCCCCCGCGATCAGGATCACTTCGCCGGTATCCGCGAACTGATATTCGCCGTGGACGCCCGCCGGATCGTCGGCTTTCGGGCCTAGGCGCAGCACGATTGGCCGCGAGCCGAGCGTGCCGCTGTAGCGCGGCAATTTCGCGAATTCGGGGCTCGGCTTGAGCGGCAACTGGATCGGCGGCGGCGCGGCGAGTTCCTTGACTGCGTCGCTTTGCGCGCAGGCCGCGCCCGGAAACCAGGCCACCGCGCTCACCGAGAGCAATGCGGCAACACTCGTCACGGCCCAGCCGCGCCGGCGTACCGCGCCTTCCACCGATTTCACTTCCCGCATCCGTCGATCCTCATTGCTTGATACAGCTTGTGCGCCGTTCGCGACACCGTTCGTAAAATTCAGATCCGCTCGAAGACCGCCGCGATGCCCTGCCCGCCGCCGATGCACATCGTCACGAGCGCGTAGCGCCCGCCGATGCGCTGCAGTTCGTACAGCGCCTTCACGGTGATTAGCGCGCCGGTCGCGCCGATCGGATGACCGAGCGAAATGCCCGAGCCGTTCGGGTTGACCTTGGCCGGATCGAAGCCCAGTTCCTTGCTGACCGCACAGGCTTGCGCGGCGAACGCCTCGTTGGCCTCGATCACGTCGAGATCGGCGACCGTCAGGCCGGCGCGCTCGAGCGCCTTGCGCGTCGCCGGCACCGGACCGATGCCCATATACGCCGGATCGACACCCGCATGCGCGTACGACACGAGCCGCGCCAACGGCTTGATGCCGCGCTGCTCGGCGACGCCGCGCTCCATCAGCACGACGGCCGCGGCCGCGTCGTTGATGCCCGACGCATTGCCCGCCGTCACCGTGCCGTTTTCCTTCGCGAACACGGGCTTGAGCTTCGAAAAGTCTTCCGCCGATGCGTTCATGCGCGCGTGTTCGTCGGTGTCGAACACGACATCGCCTTTCTTCGACGCCAACGTGATCGGCAGGATCTGTTCCTTGAAGTAGCCGTTCGTGATCGCGTGCGCCGCGCGGCGATGCGATTCTAGTGCGAGCGCGTCTTGCGCTTCGCGCGAAATTTCGTATTTGCGCGCGACGTTTTCCGCGGTCACGCCCATATGGATCGACTGGAACGGATCGTTCAGCGCGCCGACCATCATGTCGACGAGCCGCGCGTCGCCCATGCGCTGACCGAAGCGCGCGGCGGGCATCGAGTAAGGCGCGCGGCTCATGTTCTCCGCGCCGCCGCCGATCGCGATGTCGGCGTCGCCGAGCAGCACGCTCTGCGCGGCCGAGACGATGGCCTGCAAGCCCGAGCCGCACAGCCGGTTGACGGTGAGCGCGGGCGTGTGCTGCGCGACGCCGCCGTTGATCGCGGCCACGCGCGCGAGGTACATGTCTTTCGGTTCGGTATGCACGACATTGCCGAACACGACGTGCCCGACTTCGTCGCCGGACACGTTGGCGCGCAGCAGCGCCTCGCGCACGACGCGCGCGCCGAGTTCGGTCGGCGCAATATCCTTCAGACTGCCGCCGAAACCGCCGATTGCCGTACGCACACCGCTCACCACCACTACGTCCCGTTGCATCGTTCGCTCCTCTTTCAGTCTCTGCCGATAGTTTTGCTGCGGCGTGACCAGCATCGCCACGCGCGCCTTTACGACGCTCAGCCCGCCAGAATCTCTTCGACCGCCGCGCGCGAAGGAATCGGCGCGACCGCGCCATAGCCTTGCGTGGACAGCGCCGCCGCAACGTTCGCATAACGCGCGGCTTCGAATGGATCGTCGCCCTCAACGAGGCGCGCGATAAACGCGCCGCCGAAGCAATCGCCCGCGCCGGTTGCATCGACCGCATTGACGACGTGGCCCGGCACGACGCGCCGTTCATCCGGCGTCGCGATATACGAGCCGTCCTTGCCGAGCTTCAGCGCCACCACTCGCGGACCGTGCGACAGCAGAAAGTCGACGATCTCGTCGCGGCCCGTCAAACCGGTAAGCTCCGTGACGTCGTCCCAGCTCGGCAGGCAGATGTCGGTTTGCCGGATCGCTTCGAGCATCACGGCGCGCGCGCGGTTCAGTGGCCACAGCTTGAGGCGTAGATTGGTGTCGAAGCTCACGCGCACGCCGTTGGCGCGAGCATGCGCGATCGCTTCGAGCGCCGCGTCGCATGCGGACAGGCTGATCGCGAGACTGATGCCCGACAGATGGATGACCTTGGCCGCGGCAATCGCGTCGAGCGGCAGGTCATGCGGCGCATAGCGGCTCGCCGCCGAGCCCGCTCGCAGATAGTCGAACGCCCGTGGCCGTCCGGACCGTGCGACACGAAATACACGCCGGTCGACGCCTGCGGATCGACGCGCACCTGCGCCGTGTCCACGTTCTCGCGTTCCCACAGGTCGATCAGCAGCCGACCGAAATGATCGGCGCCGACCGCGGACACGAAGCCCGTCCGCGCACCTTGCCGCGCTGCCGCGATGCAGAAGTTCGACGTATCGCCGCCGAAGCCTTGCAGATACTTCGGCTCGCCTTTCGCCGACTGGTTGAACTCGATCATCGCCTCGCCAAGCGCGAGAATGTCCGGGTTAGCGGGCGTGTTCACCGTCATCGTTCAGACCTCGCCCCACAGGTCGTGACCGTCCGCGCCGGTGATTTTCACCGACACGAAGTCGCCGACCTTATAACGCTTCGACGCCTTCGCGGCCGGCGCGATATACACGACGCCGTCGATCTCCGGCGCATCCGCGGCCGTGCGGCCAATGCCGCCGTCGGCGTTGATTTCGTCGACGAGCACTTTCAGCGTCTTGCCGACCTTCTTCGCGATCCGTTTGGCCGACACTTGTTCGGCCACTTCCATGAAGCGCGCGCGACGCTCTTCGCGGACTTCGTCCGGCAACGCGCCGTCGAGCTCGTTCGCCGTTGCGCCTTCGACCGGCGAATACGCGAAGCAGCCCACGCGATCCAGTTCGGCTTCGCGGATGAAGTCGAGCAGCGCCTGAAACTGCTCCTCGGTCTCGCCGGGAAAGCCCGCGATAAACGTGCTGCGGATCGTGAGGTCCGGACACATCTCGCGCCACGCCTTCACGCGCTCCATCACCTTCTCGGCGTTGGCCGGGCGCTTCATGCGCTTGAGCACTTCGGGATGCGCGTGCTGGAACGGCACGTCGAGATACGGCAGCACGTGGCCCTTGTACGGACCCGTTGCCATCATCGGAATGACTTCGTCGACGCTCGGGTACGGATACACGTAATGCAGGCGCACCCACGCGCCGTATTGCGCGGCCAGTTCGCCGAGCGCGCCGACGAGATCGGTCATGCGCGTCTTGATCGGCTTGCCGTTCCAGAACCCGGTGCGATATTTGACGTCGACGCCGTAGGCGCTCGTGTCCTGCGAAATGACGAGCAGTTCCTTCACGCCGGACTTGAACAGATTCTCGGCTTCCAGCATCACTTCCGCGACCGGACGCGACACGAGGTCGCCGCGCATCGACGGAATGATGCAGAAGGTGCAGCGATGATTGCAGCCTTCGGAAATCTTGAGGTACGCGTAATGGCGCGGCGTGAGCTTGACGCCCGCGGGCGGCACGAGATCGACAAACGGATCGTGCGGCTTCGGCAGATGCATGTGAACATGCTGCATCACTTCGCCGACAGCATGCGGGCCGGTCACGGCCAGCACTTTCGGATGCACTTCTTCGATGAGGCCCGAGCCGCTCGCGCTCTTCTTCGCGCCGAGGCAGCCGGTCACGATCACCTTGCCGTTTTCGTTGAGCGCCTCGCCGATGGCGTCGAGGCTTTCCTGCACCGCTTCGTCGATGAAACCGCAGGTATTGACGACCACGAGGTCCGCGCCGTCATAGGTGCCCGAAATCTCGTAGCCTTCGGCGCGCAGCTGCGTGATGATCTGCTCGGAATCGACTAAAGCTTTTGGACAGCCGAGGCTAACGAACCCTACCTTCGGACTGGAAGGCGTCGGCGAGGCGGAAGAAGTGGTTTGCGACATAGGTGAATCCGGCGGATAGCGGTGACGTGGCGACAATGGGGATCGGGGATGGTGCGGCAAGCGGTGTGGCAAGGACAGGCGGCTCAGAAACCCATGTCCCCGACTGCTGAAGATTCAGCGCCCCGCGCACGCAACCCGCTATTGTACCGCGCGCATTGGGCACACGTTGGGGCACACGTTGGGGCACACGTCGGGGCACGCGTTCGGACCCGCACCCGCACCTGAGCCGCTCGCCTACCCGCCGTCCGCCGTCCGCAACGAGCGCGAACGCCGACACAACCCTACGTCACTTCTTCTCCGGCTCCGGATTCGCCTGCGGAGTGGCGGTAGCAGACGGTGCCGCGGAGTTTGCGCCGCCCGGCGTGAACGGGAACGTCGCGAACATCGACTTCGCCTGGTTCTGCATCTGCTCCTGCATCTGCACGAACATGTTCTTCGACTGCTCGATGTAGCTGGTCATCATGCCTTGCATCATCGGCGCCTGCATGTTCATGAATTGCGACCAGACCTCCGGGTTCATCGCCTTGCCTTCGTACAGGTTCTTCGACTGGTCGGCGAGCTTTGCCTGAATGTCGATGAACGCCTGGATGTTCTTCTCCAGATACGTGCCCATCATGCCCTGCATCGCATGGCCGTAGAAACGGATGATCTGCGACAGCATCGACGACGAGAACATCGGCAGCCCGCCGCTCTCCTCTTCGAGAATGATTTGCAGCAGGATCGCGCGCGTCAGGTCCTCGTTGCTCTTCGCATCGATAACCTTGAAATCCTCCTGGTCCAGCACGAGCTGCTTGACGTCCGTCAGCGTGATGTACGTGCTTGTCTCGGTATCGTAAAGCCGCCGATTCGGATATTTCTTGATCAGTCGTTCGGCTGCTTTCTTTGTAGTAGTAGTCATGTAACGCCTTTGAGCGCAAGTAAAGCGCGGACGGCGTGCCGGCTGCGCAATCGGGCCGTTGCGCAACGGGACGCCGCCGGAACCATCCGAGCGGGGCGCGCTGCCTCGTGAGCGGCGCGCCGCTTGCTCAGCCCATATGCAAACCGCCGTTCAGCGAGAAATCGGCACCCGTGGAAAAACCCGATTCTTCGGACGCGAGCCACGCGACGATCGAGCCGATCTCATCCGGCCGGCCGAGGCGGCGCACCGGAATCGTCGCAACGATCTTTTCGAGCACGTCGGGGCGGATCGCCTTGACCATGTCCGTGCCGATGTAGCCAGGCGACACGGTGTTGACCGTCACGCCCTTGGTGGCCACTTCCTGCGCGAGCGACATCGTGAAGCCGTGAATGCCGGCCTTCGCGGTCGAGTAGTTGGTCTGGCCGAACTGCCCTTTCTGCCCGTTCACCGACGAAATATTGATGATGCGCCCAAAGCCGCGCTCCACCATCCCGTCGATCACCTGCTTGGTGACGTTGAAGAGACTGGTCAGGTTGGTGTCGATCACCGCGGTCCAGTCTTCGTGCGTCATCTTGCGGAACACGACGTCGCGCGTGATGCCCGCGTTGTTCACCAGCACGTCGATCTCGCCGACTTCGGCCTTGACCTTGTCGAACGCGGCCTTGGTCGATTCCCAGTCGCCGACGTTGCCTTCGGATGCGACGAAGTCGAAGCCGAGCGCCTTCTGCTCTTCGAGCCATTTCACGCGGCGCGGCGAATTCGGGCCGCAGCCCGCGACGACCCTGTAGCCTTCCTTGTGCAGGCGCTGGCAAATGCTCGTGCCGATGCCGCCCATTCCGCCCGTTACATACGCAATTCGCTGTGTCATAACCTAGACTCCGTTGTCGTTCTTGAGGCGCCGGCCGGCTGCCCCAGCCGGCTACCTCTACCCTCGCCTGATGCTTTGTCCACACTGCCGCCGGGCGACCGGCCGGCGAGGCCGCTCTCGGGCGTCACACGAGCGCGCGCCGGATTCGCAAAGCGGCGCGCGTCAACACCGTGCACGGCGCCTGATGCGCGGTCGGCGTGCGGATCGTCGTCAAACGCGCTCGAGCGCCAGCGCGACGCCCATGCCGCCGCCGATGCACAGCGAAGCCAGGCCCTTCTTCGCATCGCGCTTCTGCATTTCGTGCAGCAGCGTGACGAGAATCCGGCAGCCGGACGCGCCGATCGGATGGCCGATCGCGATCGCGCCGCCGTTCACGTTGATCTTCGACGTGTCCCAGCCCATCTGCTTGTGCACGGCGAGCGCCTGCGCGGCGAAGGCTTCGTTGATCTCCATCAGATCGAGATCGTTCACGCTCCAGCCCGCGCGCTCCAGACAGCGCTTCGACGCCGGCACCGGACCCATGCCCATGATCTTCGGATCCACGCCCGCGTTCGCGTACGCCTTGATGCGCGCAAGCGGCGTGAGACCGAGCGCTTCGGCCTTTTTCGCGGACATGACGACCACAGCCGCCGCGCCGTCGTTCAGACCCGACGCGTTAGCCGCCGTGACCGTGCCTTCCTTCGAGAACGCCGGCTTCAGACCTGCCAGCGACTCGGCCGTCACGCCGTGACGCACGAACTCGTCGGTGGCGAAACGCACCGGGTCGCCCTTGCGCTGCGGAATCTCGACCGGCACGATTTCGTCGTCGAAACGGCCCGACTTCTGCGCGGCTTCCGCCTTGTTCTGCGACAGCGCCGCGAACGCGTCCTGCTGTTCGCGCGTGATGTCGAATTCCTTCGCGACGTTTTCCGCCGTCACGCCCATGTGATACTGGTTGTACACGTCCCACAGACCGTCGACGATCATCGTGTCCACGAGCTTGGCGTCGCCCATGCGGAAGCCGTCGCGCGAGCCCGGCAGCACGTGCGGCGCCGCGCTCATGTTTTCCTGACCACCGGCGATCACGATGTCCGCGTCGCCCGCGATGATCGCGTTGGCCGCGAGCATCACCGCTTTGAGGCCCGAACCGCAGACCTTGTTGATCGTCATGCCGGGCACCGCGGCGGGCAGACCCGCCTTGATCAACGACTGGCGCGCCGGATTCTGTCCCGAGCCCGCCGTCAGCACCTGGCCCAGAATGACTTCGCTCACCTGCTCGGGCTTCAGGCCCGCACGTTCCAGCACCGCGCGAATCACGGTCGCGCCGAGTTCGGGCGCGGCGATCTTCGCCAGCGACCCGCCGAATTTGCCCACTGCCGTACGCGCGGCCGATACGATCACAACATCAGTCATTTCCATATCCTCCGGGCTTCGCGGCCAATCTGGCCGTGGCCCGTCAAGTTAAAAATCTCGTTGCTCGTGAACCTGCTAGCTCGTCTTGCCCCGTTGCGTTGGGTGGCATCTGAGATCGTGTTCTTACTCGCGCTTGCACACGTAGCGGCCCGGCGCCGGCTCGATGACCGGGAATTCCTCCGAGCCCGCCGCGGCGCGCGGCTTCACTTTCCTGCCGCCGTACTGATCGAGCCACGTGGTCCACTCGGGCCACCAGCTTCCGGGCACTTCCTTCGCCTCGCCGAGCCAGTCGTCCGGGTTCTCGGGCAAGCTCTTCTGCTCGCCCTCGAGCGTCCAGTAGCTGCGCTTGTTTTTCGCGGGCGGGTTGATGACACCCGCGATATGACCCGACGCGCCGAGCACGAACTTCAACGGTCCGGTGAGGAGCGGCGCCGACGCATAGGCCGACGGCCACGGCACGATATGGTCGTCGCGTGAACCGTAAATGAAGGTGGGCACGTCGATCTTCGACAGATCGACCGGCTCGCCGCAGGTGGTCACTCCACCCGGTTCGCGCAGACGATTCTCGAGATACGTATTGCGCAGATACCAGACGTACATGGGACCGGGCAGGCTCGTGGAGTCGCTGTTCCAGTACAGCAGGTCGAACGGCACCGGCGTGCGTCCCTTCAGATAATTGTCGACGACGTAGTTCCACACCAGGTCGTTCGGACGCAGGAACGAAAACGTGTTGGCGAATTCGATGCCGCGCATGAGTCCCGCCGGCGCACCGTTCTTGCCGCCGATGGTCTGCTCGCGCATTTGCACATGCGCTTCGTCGACGAAAATATCGAGCACGCCGGTGTCGGAAAAGTCGAGCATCGAAGTGAGCAGCGTCATCGACGCGGCCGGATGTTCGCCGCGCGCCGCCGCAACCGCGAGCGCGGTGGCGAGCATCGTGCCGCCGATGCAGAAGCCGAGCGTGTTGATCTGCTCGCGGCCGCTGATCTTGCTCACGGTTTGCATCGCGGTGAATACGCCCTCGCTGACGTAGTCGTCCCACGTCTTATGCGCGATGGAGGCGTCCGCATTGCGCCACGAAATCAGGAACACCTGGTGGCCCGAATCGAGCGCATGGGCGACGAGCGAGTTCTCCGGCTGCAGATCGAGAATGTAGTACTTGTTGATGCAAGGCGGCACGATCAGAAGCGGCCGCTCGCGCACGGTCGCCGTGCGCGGCTTGTACTGGATCAACTGCATCAGGTCGTTTTCGAACACGACCGAGCCTTCGGTGGTCGCGAGATTTTCGCCGACCACGAAACGCGATTCGTCCGTCTGCGAAATCTTGCCGCGCTGCATGTCGGCAAGCAGATTCATCACGCCTTGCCGCAAGCTCTCGCCCTGGCTCTCGAGCAAGGTCTTTTGCGCCTCGGGATTCAACGCTAGGAAATTGCTCGGCGACGCGGCGGCCGTCCATTGCTGAACGGCGAAGCGGATGCGCTCGCGCACTTTCGGCTCGGTCTCGAGCGCGTCGACCATTTCCTGCAGATAGCGCGCGTTCAGCAGATACCATGCGGCGGTGAATGCGAAGGCCGGCGTGGCGCTCCATGCGTCCGAGCTGAAGCGGCGGTCCTTCAGTTCGGGCGCCTTCGGCGCCGCGCCGCCGCCGCTTGCCTGCTGCAGCAGCACCATCGCTTCACGCGTGTAGTCGGCTTGCAGTTTCTGCAGACGTTCAGGAGGAATCGCCGCGGCAGGTAGGCTCAGACCGGCGAACGACGGCATGCCGGGTATCCCACCACCGGCACCCGCTGCACCCGCTGCGAGCTTGCTGAAGTCAGGCATGCCAGGGAACGATGGCATCGACGGCATGCCGGGCACGCTCCACGGCGCCGCGCCTTGAACCGGAGGAAATTGCGGCATCGCGAACGGCGCGCCGTTGCCGCCGCCCGCCGTGCCTGCGCCCAACGAGCGCCAGGCGTTTAACCACGCGTCGAAAAATGGCTGAAGGCCCGCGGTCGCTGCGGCGCCGCTCGCGCCACTGGTGCCGGCCTGCTGCGTTTGCTCCTTCGAGGAGTCGGTGCTGGGGGAAGCTGGGGAATGAGGAGCTGCCATACCTGCTTTTGACCGGTAAGTCCTTGCGGACGGTTGAGAGGCAGGTTCTTGCGCACGTGGGCGATCGCTCGCGCCCTCGTCACGCCCTGTCCCATGTACGAGGAGCTGTGAGGAACATTCTTGCTCCCCATCGCAAGGCATGTCAATGCTTGTTCCCGATTTTGCCGCAGTGCGATAGTTTTTTAATTATCGTTTTCCCTGTATCACTGGCCGGCATTTTCAGACATATGTCAATCGAATGGCGGATTGCGAAAAAACGCTGTATTGCCGCGCTTAATTCACATTTATTGCTCGGTGTTAATGCGGGTATTAACGGACGAAACGATTCCGTTCGACGCTTCCGGCAGCGCAGCAAAATGCGAGTCGCGCTCGTCTCAGTCGCCGAGTGTCTGAGCTTCGTTGTCGAGCCAGATCAATGCGGCCATGCGCCCTGTCTCACGATCGCGGCGGTATGAATAGAAGCGCTCGCGCTCGCTGACCGTGCACATGTCGCCGCCGACAACGCGCGTCACGCCGAGCCGCTGCAAACGCAGACGAGCCAGCGCCGGAAGATCCGCAAGATATTTGCCGTCGGTTCGCGGATGCGCGACGAAGGCGCTCGCGGTTGCATCGCGTTCGCTCGCTTCCGCGCCGTCGAGGAATGCGTCGCGCACGTCGGGCCCGACTTCGAACGATTGCGGTCCAATGCAAGGTCCGAGATACGCGTGCAACGCGTGCGCTTCTACGCCGGCGAGTTCGGCGACGCGGCCGGCCGTCTGCTCGACGATGCCCGCAGCGAGTCCGCGCCAGCCCGCGTGCGCCGCGCCCACTGCACGGCCGGTTTCGTCGCACAGAAGCACCGGCATGCAGTCCGCGATCATCACTACGCACGCGATGCCCGCGCGATCCGTGGCGCTCGCGTCCGCTTGCGTCGGCGCGCCGTTCGCTTGCGCTTCGCGAAGCGCGTCCTCGGCTCGCACGATGCGCGCCGCGTGTACCTGATCGAGCCACGCGGCATCGGCGACGCCTGCCAGCGTGAGGAGCCGCTCCCGATTGGCCGCGACCGCGGCGGGATCGTCGCCGGACTTCATGCCGAGGTTCAGGCCGCCGGGTTCGTCCGCGCCGTCGCGCCAGCGACCGAACGGCGGCTTGCTCACGCCGCCGTTACGCGTTGTGACGAGCGCGCGCACGCGCGGCGCCACATTCCACGCGGGTTGCACGACATCGGCAAAGCTCAGTTCGGGCAGGCTGGTCATGCGCGATCGTCCTTGTCTTGCTGTGGGTTGTGGTCGTCGGGTTCGTCGGCTTGGTCGTGCTCGTCGGACTCGTCCTGCTCGTCGTATTCGCCGTGCGGATCGTGCTCGTCGGCGTCGTCGTGCTCGTCGTAGTCCGCGGCCTCGTAGCCGTCTTCCTCATAGTACGTCTCGTCGAACTCGCCCGCATCGTCGCGACCAAGACCCAGCGCCGCCGACAGCGCCGCGATATCTGCCGGCACGTCCGCGCGCCATTGCATCGTGCGGCCGGTCTTCGGATGAATCAGACCGAGGCGCCATGCATGCAGCGCCTGACGCGCGAACTCGCCGGGCAGCGGCGTCACCGAGCGCTTGCCGCGCGCGCGCCCATACACCGGATCGCCAAGCAGCGGATGGCCGATATGCGCGCAGTGCACGCGGATCTGATGCGTGCGGCCGGTTTCGAGATCGCAGTGAATCGCGGTGACCGGCTGACGCTGCCAGATCGCCGTATCGACGCGCCGGAAATGCGTGCGCGCCGGTTTGCCCGATGCGCCGGTCACGACGGCCATGCGCGTGCGCTCGCGCGGATCGCGGCCGATGGGCGCGTCGATCGTGCCTTCCTCGGGCATGTTGCCCCACACGAGCGCGAGATAGCGGCGCTTGACCGTGCGCGCCTGCAACTGGCGCACGAGGTCGGTCTGCGCCTCGAGCGTGCGCGCGACCACCATCAGCCCCGACGTTTCCTTGTCCAGCCGATGCACGATGCCCGCGCGCGGCAAGCCCGCCGCGGCGTCGCCGTAGCGGTACAGCAGACCGTTGAGCACGGTCCCGCTCCAGTTGCCGGCCGCCGGATGCACGACCATGCCGGCCGGCTTGTTGATGACGACGAGCGTGTCGTCTTCGTAGACGATCTCGAGCGGCACCGGTTCGGGCGTGAACGCGAGCTGTTCGGGCAGCAGGTCGGGCACGAGTTCGATGGTCGCGCCAAGCGGCACCGGCTGGCGAATCTTTGCCGGCTTGCCGTCGATCCGCACGCGCTCCGCCTCGATCCAGCTTTGCAGGCGGTTGCGCGAGAATTCGGGGAAAAGGCGCGCGAGCACCTTGTCGAGGCGCTCGCCTGCCAGTTCGTCGGGCACCACGACACTGCGCGGCGTTTCGTCCGCGACACGGTTTGCCACACTCGGCACCATGCTGGCGAGCGCGGCTTTGCCGAGCGCGTCGGCGGGGAGGTCGTCGTCGAGCGAATCGGGGCCCAACGCGTCGGAGGGGTCGGCGCTTACGTTATAATCTTCGTTGCTATTCCGGGCACCGGTTGCAGCGCCTGGAGTATTTGAGCGGGTCATTGAGTCTGGGTCACCTGGACGTAAAGCTAGACTGGAAAATGCGAGCCTTGAACACCATCACTAAAGCGGCGATCAATTTGAAGGCCATGAAGAGCGCGGCCCGGAAAGTGGCCGGATACATTGCGTGTGCCGCAGCCGTCGCGGTTGTTGCGGCTTGCCACGGCCTGCCGGAGAAGACCGACGAAACGGCAACGTGGAACAACAACAAATTATATACGGAGGCGAACGACGCCCTGAGCGGCGGCGACTTCGGCAAGTGCGCGAAGTACTTCGAAATGCTCGAAGGCCGCGACCCGTTCGGCCACTTCGCCCAGCAGGCGCAGATCAACGTCGCGTACTGCAACTGGAAAGACAATGAAGCCGCGGCTGCTGATCAGGCTATCGACCGCTTCATCCAGTTGCACCCGGATCACCCGGACATCGCCTATGCGTACTATCTCAAAGGCATGATCCACTTTAACGACGACCTCGGTCTCTTCGGCCGCTTTTCCGGCCAGGACATGAGCGAGCGCGATCCGAAGTCGCTGCGCGAGTCGTACGACGCGTTTAAGGTCGTGGTCGACCGGTATCCGAACAGCAAATATGCGCCGGACGCCGCCCAGCGCATGCGCTACATCGTGAACGCGCTGGCGTCGCACGAAGTCCATGCGGCGGATTACTACTACCGCCGTGGCGCGTATGTGGCTGCGATCAATCGCGCGCAGCTCGCGTTGAAGGAATACAAGAACGCACCGGCTATCGAAGACGCGCTGCACATCATGATGCTGTCGTATCAGAGGCTGAACCAGCCGCAACTCGCCGACGACACCAAGCGCGTGCTCGCCGGCACCTTCCCCGACAGCCCGTACGTCACGGGTCATGCAAGGCCGGGTAAGGAAAAGTCGTGGTGGCAGTTTTAAGCCGCGCCGCGGTGTGAACCGCGGCTGAACACGAGTTGCAAAGCAAAACGCCACGACTTCGGTCGTGGCGTTTTGCTTTATGCGTTAGCGGGATGGGTTGGCCATATCGACTAGCCGAATCAGTCCCGCTCGAACAACGCAATCGACTCGACATGCGACGTATGCGGGAACATGTTGACGACGCCCGCACCCACCAGCCGGTAGCCCGCCTCGTGCACGAGCAGACCGGCGTCGCGCGCAAGCGTCGACGGATTGCACGACACGTAGACGATGCGCTTCGGCAGCGGTCCATCGCCGCTTTGCGCGATTTCCGCCAGCGCCTTCGCGACGGCCAGTGCGCCTTCGCGCGGCGGGTCGACCAGAAACTTGTCGAAGTGGCCGAGCGCGCGCATGTCGTCGGCGGTGACTTCGAAAAGATTGCGGCATGCAAACGACGTGTGCGCCGCCACGCCGTTCAGCTCGGCATTGGCCAGCGCGCGCGAGGTCAGCACGTCGCTGCCTTCGATGCCCACCACTTCCCTCGCGATGCGCGCGAGCGGCAGCGTGAAATTGCCGATGCCGCAGAACAGATCCAGCACGCGGTCCGTGCGCGCGGGCGCGAGCAGGCGCAGCGCGCGGCTCACGAGCACACGGTTGATCGCGTGATTGACCTGCGTGAAGTCGGTCGGCTTGAACGGCATGCGGATGTTGTACTCGGGCAGCGTGTAGTCGAGCTGCACGTCGAGCGGATACAGCGGCGTGACCGTGTCCGGGCCGCCTGGCTGAATCCAGAACTGCACCTTGTGCTCATCGGCGAACTCGCGCAGCACTTGTTCGTCGGCGGCAGTCAAAGGCTCGAGATTGCGCACGACAAACGCCGTGACCGACGAGCCGACCGCCAGTTCGAGCTGCGGCATGCGGTCGTAGATGGACAGCTTGCGCACCATGAAGCGCAGCGGCATCAGCATCGCCGACACATGCGGCGGCAGCACTTCGCAGGTTTTCATATCCGCGATGTAGCTGCTCTTCTTCTCGTGAAAGCCAATGCGCATGCCGCCTTTTTCGGGCAGAAAACGCACGGCGAGACGCGCGCGATAGCGATAATCCCAGGCCGGTCCGTGAATCGGCCGGAACACACCGTTTCGGGGCGCAGCTTCGCGAGATGCTGAAGGTTGTCCTCGAGCACGCGCTGCTTCACCGCGACCTGCGCGCGAATGTCGAGATGCTGCATCGAACAGCCGCCGCAAATGTCGAAATACGTGCATTTCGGCTTCGTGCGCATCACGCTTTCGCGGAACACCTGCACCACTTCGGCCTGTTCGAACTTCGGCTTGCTGCGATGTGTCGAGTAGCTCACGCGCTCGCCGGGCAGCGCGCCTTCGACGAAAATCACCTTGCCGGGTGTGCCGTCTTCGGACTCGATGCGGCCGACGCCGCGCGCTTCCATATCGAGCGAAACGATTTCGACGACCGGCTCGTTGCCGGTAATGACGGGCGCCGGAGCCGGCGCGGCTTTGTGGTATTTCGACGGGCGCTTCGGCGAGCGACGATGGTGGGCAGTTCGGGACACCTGCTACTTCCTGACAAACTTGGGGGAAAGGCGAGATTGTAGACGAAGCCGGCGCGAGCGACGCCCCGGCTCCGTGCACGCGGCCCCACGGCTATTGATCGAACGCCGCCAGATATTCCGCCCATTGCGGCGCGGTTTCGAGCGCGAGCGCGTTCTTGACGAGATTGATCTCGTCCGCATATTCGGCGGCGGAGAACGCGCCGCGAATCAACTGAAAGCGGCAATACAGCAGATACGTATTGACGACGTCGGTCTCGCAGTAATTGCGGATTTCCTCGATGCGCCCTTCCTGATACGCCTGCCACACCTGGCTGCCGTCCATGCCCATCTTGCCGGGAAAGCCGCACATCTTCGCGAGCGCGTCGAGCGGCGCGTTGGCGCGCGCCTGGTACATCGCGAGGACGTCCATGAGATCGGTATGGCGCGCGTGGTAGCGGCTGATGTAGTTGTTCCACTTGAACTCGCGGTCGTCCTCGCCGAGATCCCAGAACCGGTAGGCGGGAATCCCGTTGACGAGCGCGCGGTAGTTCAGCACCGGCAGGTCGAAGCCGCCGCCGTTCCACGACACGAGCTGCGGCGTGTACTTCTCGATCACGCGATAAAACGACTGCACCAGCGCCGCCTCGCCGTCTTCGAGCGTGCCGAGCGAGCGCACGCGAAAGCCGTTGTTATCGCGAAACACGCAGGAAATCGCGGCGATGCGTTGCAGATGATGCGGCAGAAAATCGCCGCCGGTCTTTTCGCGGCGCGCGGCGAACGCGTGCTCGGCGACTTCGGCGTCGCTCATCGTGGCGGGCAAATCTTCGAGACGGCGGATGCCGGCGACATCGGGAATCGTCTCGATGTCGAAAACAAGAATCGGTGTCATCAAGTCAGAGAACGGCGTCTTTGCGAACGCCATTAGAGGCGAAGAAGCGCTTTAACCGCACAAGCGCTTCCTGTTGGATCTGGCGCACACGCTCGCGCGTGAGGCCCATTTCATCGGCCAGCTCTTCGAGCGTGGCGGGTTCGATGTGATTCAGACCGAAGCGGCGTTCGATCACATGGCGATGCTTGTCCGACAGACGCGCGAGCCATGCGCGCGTGAGCGTTTCCAGTTCGCGATGCTGAACCTCCGCATCCGGCGACTGGCTCTGGTCGTCCGACAACAGATCGAGCAGACTGCTGGCCGGATCGAGATCGAGCGGCGCGTCGAGCGAGGCGGTGTGTTCGTTCAGCGCGAGAATGTCGGTGACTTCGTCGGTGGTCTTGCCGGTCAGATAAGCGATGTCGTCGATGCTGGCGTCGCGGCGCTCGGCTGCTTCGCCGGAGTTCATCGAATTCTTTTCCAGATGGCGCTTCGCACGCAGCACCTGATTGAGCTCGCGAATCACGTGCACCGGCAAGCGCACGGTGCGCGCCTGGTTCATGATCGCGCGCTCGATGCTCTGTCGGATCCACCACGTCGCGTAAGTGGAAAACCGGAAGCCGCGTGTCGGATCGAATTTCTCGATGGCGTGCATCAGGCCGAGGTTGCCCTCTTCGATCAGATCGAGCAGCGGCACGCCGCGATTCAGATAACCCTTAGCGATGCTGACGACCAGCCGCAGATTGCGCTCGATCATCACTTGCCGCGCTTCGAACTCGCCCGCCTTCGCGAGACGCGAGTACTTCTGCTCTTCCTCGACGGTGAGAAGCGGCTTCACGCTGATGCGATTCAGATAATGCTGGATCGTGTCGGCCGTGAGTTCGGCTTGCAGCAGCGCGCGGAAGTCGTCCGCGTCGGGCACGACCTCGGCTGCGCCTTCGCGCGCGTCGCCGCCTTCTTCGGCGCTCGGGCGCTCGTCGAGCTCGCGCTCTTCGACGAGCTCCTCTTCCGCTTCCGAAGCGCCGCTGTCGTCCACCGAAGCGGACGTGGCATTGCTGATCGTTTCAGATTCGGCTTGCGGCAGGCGGCGCTTCGGTTTCGGCATGGTCGTATCGCTTATTGCGGCGGCAAATACTTCAGTGGGTCGACAGGTTTACCCTGCCGGCGAACTTCGAAATGCAACATGACACGGTCTGAATCGCTGTTACCCATCTCGGCGATTTTCTGCCCCTTCGTGACCGCATCCCCCTCTTTTACCATCAAAGAGCGGTTGTGTGCATACGCGGTGAGATAAGTTGCGTCATGCTTGATGATAATTAGATTGCCGTAACCACGCAGCCCATTTCCGGCATAAACCACGCGGCCGTCCGCGGAGGCCTTCACCGCTTCGCCCGCCGCGCCGCCGATATTGACGCCCTTGTTGGTCGAATCGTTGAAGGTGCCGAGCAACTGGCCGCGCACCGGCCAGGAGAAGCTGATGTTGCTCGACGCGCCGGCAGTCGAATCGCTGGCTGCAGCGGCGTTCGACGGCGGCGTGAGCGCCGCGCTGTTCGCGCTCGAGCCGTAGATGGGCGGCGCGGCCACGCCGGCTGCCGCGCCCGTCGACGGCGCCGCGCCATTGAGCGGCGCGCTTTGCACCGCGCCGTTACTGCCGAGCGGCGCAGTCGCGACGCCCGGCGTCAGCGCAGCGGTGTTCGCGCCCGGCGGCACCACGCGCAGCAGTTGATCGACCTCGATCTGATTCGGGTTCGTGAGGTTGTTCCACGCGGAAATGTCGCGGTAGTTCTGGCCGTTCTCGAGTGCGATCCGGTACAGCGTGTCGCCCGGCTTCACGCGATAGTAGCCAGGCGGCGGCGGGCCGAGCGGCACGGCCGGTTGCTGCCCGGCCTGCGCGGCTTGCGTGCCGAGCACGCCGCCGCCGGAGCGGTCGACGACCGGCGCCTGATCGAGCCGGGATGCACAGGCTGTCATCAACAGGGACAAGGCGAGCACGCACACGCTACGCTGGGTTACGGACATGGGGACATTCAGGCTGGTTCTTTGCATCGCGCGCAACATACTCATCGGTGTCAAATCACTCCGGATTTTAAGGGTACAAAGAAAACGCGATCAAGCTGCGACTCGCGCCACTGCGCCGGCCCAAGGCGCTCGACGAGCGTCAGCACCTGGTTCTGGCCTTCCTGCGAGCCGACCGGCGCGATCAGGCGGCCGCCGATCGCGAGTTGTTCAAGTAATGCTTGCGGCACGTCGAGGCCCGCGGCGGCGATCAGGATCGCATCGAAAGGCGCCGCCGACGGCAGCCCCAAACGTCCGTCGCCATAGTGCAGCCGGATGTTCGGAATTCGCAGCGGACGCAAGTTTGTCTTCGCGCGCTCGGACAACGGCTTGATGCGTTCGATCGAATACACCTCGCGCGCGACCTGGCTCAGCACCGCCGCCTGATAACCGCAACCGGTGCCGATCTCGAGCACGTTGTTCAGCGCACGGCCCGTTGCGGCCAGCTCGATCATTCGCGCGACCACCGACGGCTTCGAGATGGTCTGGTGATGGCCGATTGGCAACGCCGCATCTTCGTAGGCCTGAACCGCGAGGCCGGGATCGACGAACATATGGCGCGGCACCACGGACATCGCGCTCAACACGCGCTGATCGGTGATGCCGTTCGCACGCAGGCGTTCGACCATGCGTTCGCGAACCCGTTCCGACGTCAATGCGGTTGCACGGTTCAGCGCGACGTTCGGCGCGGCGCCGCGCTCGTTCGAGCGGCTTGTCACGGACTTGGCGGCCGGCGAGGACGGTGCAGAGGAACTCACGGCCTTGCTCGCGGCTCGCGTAGACGACGACGCTGCACCCTTCACCGCGGACGACGGACGCGCGCCCGTGCTCTGCGCAATCGGCCGCGCCGGCGTCTTCACCGCAGGCGCGGCGAGCGCCCTGGGCGGCGTCACGATGAGCGGCCTCGCTGGCGTGCCGGCCGGCAATCTGTCCGCGACCGAAGCCGGCGCTCTCGCCTGCTTCGGCTGCGTCTTGCCAGCCGAACCGGGCTGCCCATGCTTCGCCGGCTGCTGCCGCGCATTGAGCGCGGCACTCGCGGCAAGCGCCGCCGCGCGCACTTCCCCTGGACGGCCTTCGGGCCGGCGCGGCTCGCGCACCAGATCTTCGAGGCCGAGTGGAAAGCGCTTCGCGCGCTCGCTCGTCATGAAGCGCCGCTGCCCGCACGCGCCCAGTCGTGTGCGGCCGGGAGCATTTGCGTGTGCGTCAGATCGAGCTGCAGCGGCGTGATCGACACATGGCCGTTCGCGACTGCGTGGAAATCCGTCCCTTCGCTCGCATCGCGCGCGCTGCCCGACGGCCCGATCCAGTAGATCGGCTCGCCGCGCGGATTGGTCTGCCGGATGACCGGCTGCGACGGATGCCGCTTGCCCAGACGAGTGACGCGCCAGTCGCGCAGTTGCTCGTACGGCAGGTTCGGAATGTTGACGTTCAGAAGGGGATGCCCCGGCAGCGGATGCGCGAGGTAATGCGCGACGATTTCCGCGGCGACGCGCACCGCGTCTTCGAGATGCACCCAGTCTTTATCGACGAGCGAAAACGCGATGGCCGGCACGCCGAACATGATGCCTTCGGTAGCCGCCGCGACGGTGCCCGAATAGAGCGTGTCCTCGCCCATGTTCTGGCCGTTGTTGATGCCCGAGACGACGAGGTCCGGCGTGTGGTCGAGCATGCCCGTCAACGCAATGTGCACCGAGTCGGTCGGCGTGCCGTTCACGTAGTAGAAACCATTGGCCGAGCGCAAAACCGAAAGCGGCCGCGACAAGGTCAGGGAATTCGACGCGCCGCTGCAGTTCTGCTCGGGCGCCATCACGGTCACGTCGGCGAGCGGCTTGAGCGCTTCGTAAAGCGCGCCGAGGCCGGGCGCCAGGTAACCGTCGTCGTTGCTGAGTAGGATTCGCATGCGGCGATTGTAACCGAGGAAAGATGGCGCGCGAACGACACGGCAAGCGCGTTGCGCAGGCCACGCAAAGCGCTTGCGCTGGTGTGTGAATGCGGGCTTGTTGTCTTGTCCCTATGCGCTCGTGAGCAGCGCAGTAAATGCAGATCGATGCGCGGCGCCCTGCTGCCGCCAGACCGCGAACCCGCGAAACGTACGGTCGTGCGCATGCATTACACTCGAAGCCATTGCGAACTCTGATCGAATGGAGACACGATGCGCGCGATTCGCTGCAATCAGTACGGCCCGCCGGAGAGCCTCACCGTCGAAGAGTTGCCTGATCTGGAACCGCCGCCAGGGCATGTCGTGATCGACGTGAAGGCGGCCTCCGTCAACTTTCCCGATGTGCTGATCATCCAGAACAAGTATCAGTTCAAGCCGCCACTGCCTTTTACGCCAGGCTCGGAAGTCGCGGGCATCGTGCGCGCGGTCGGTGCGGGGGTCACGCAGTTCACGCCCGGCTCCCGCGTGGTCGCGTTCACGGGCTCGGGCGGCTTCGCGCAGCAGGCGCTTGCGAGCGAGTCGGCCTGCGTGCCGCTCGCCGAAGACGTCGACCTCGAACTGGCCGCGGCCTTCACGCTCGCGTATGGCACGTCGCATCACGCGGTGGTCGACCGCGCCGCGCTGCAAGCCGGCGAGACGATGCTCGTGCTGGGCGCGGCGGGCGGCGTGGGACTCGCGGCTGTGGAAATCGGCAAGGCGCTCGGCGCGCGCGTGATCGCGGCGGCGTCGAGCGATGAAAAGCTCGCGGTGTGCTTGCAACATGGCGCCGACGCGACGATCAACTACGCGACCGAGGACCTGCGCGAGCGCATCAAGACGCTCACCGACGGCAAAGGCCCGGACGTGATCTACGATCCGGTCGGCGGCGTGTATGCGGAGCCGGCGTTTCGCAGCATCGGCTGGCGCGGTCGCTACCTGGTGGTCGGCTTCGCGAACGGCGAGATTCCGAAGCTGCCGCTCAATCTGACGCTGCTCAAAGGCGCGAGCGTGGTCGGCGTGTTCTGGGGAGACTTTGCGAAGCGCGAGCCCGAGCGCAATCATGCGGCGTTCCGGCAGATGGTCGGCTGGATCGGCGAAGGCAAGCTCAAGCCGCATGTGTCCGCGCGTTATCCGCTCGATGAAACGGCGCGCGCGCTGCGCGATATGGCCGAGCGTCGCGTGATCGGCAAGGTGGTGATCACGCCGTAGCCGGCCTCGCTGAGACGCGGCGCTCGCTCAAACAAAAACAGCGTGCGGCTCTGCGAGCCCACGCTGTTTTTTTGCGCTGTGAAGTTTACGGCGCCTACAGCTTTTCGGTGTCTCCGGTCTTTGGCTGCCACTTCATCAGATGCCGCTCGCCGACGCCGACGATCGCATCGAGAATCAGCGCGAACGCGGTCAACACGAGAATGCCGGCGAACACGGTGTTGATGTCGAACGTGCCTTCGGCCTGCAGGATCAGATAGCCGACGCCGCGCGCGGAGCCGAGGTACTCGCCCACCACCGAGCCCACGAACGCGAGACCCACCGACGTGTGCAAGCTCGAAAAGACCCAGCTCATCGCGCTCGGCAAATAGACATAGCGCAGCAGTTGCTTGCCGTTTGCGCCGAGCATGCGCGCGTTCGCGAGCACGACCGGACTCACTTCCTTCACGCCCTGATAGACGTTGAAGAACACGATGAAGAACACCAGCGTGACGCCAAGCGCGACCTTCGACCAGATGCCAAGACCGAACCACACGCCGAAGATCGGCGCGAGAATCACGCGCGGCATTGAGTTCGCGGCCTTGATGTACGGATCGAACAGCGCGCTCGCAAGCGGCGACAGCGCGAGCCATAAACCAACGCCGAGTCCGAGCGCCGTGCCGAGCGCAAACGCGAGCACGGTCTCGAGCAGCGTGATCCACAGGTGCAGATAGATCTCGCCGGTTGTGAACCATTCCCAGATCCGCAGCAAGACTTTTTGCGGTTCGCCGAAGAAGAAAGCCGCCTTGTTCGGATCGTCGAAATAAAACGCGGGCAGCAGTGTCGGGCTCGTCAGCACGTACCAGAGCACGAAGCACAGCACGAGCAGCAGCCACTGCCAGATCACCAGATT
Organism: Paraburkholderia sp. OAS925; assembly: GCF_040543975.1. Taxonomy (NCBI): domain Bacteria; kingdom Pseudomonadati; phylum Pseudomonadota; class Betaproteobacteria; order Burkholderiales; family Burkholderiaceae; genus Paraburkholderia; species Paraburkholderia sp. OAS925. The sequence goes on along the minus strand of NZ_JBEUNO010000001.1, from coordinate 2,301,155 downwards.
CGCCCGGTTCGGGCGCAACGTCTTCCACATGACTCGGTTTGCCTCGGTTTGGCTTGGACGGTTGATAGACGTAAAGCGCGTTGCGTTCAGAGAGCGTTCAATGAGACGTCATACAGCGGTGAGTTGCTGTTGATAGCCTTTTAGCACCTCGTCGCGCAGCACGCTCCAGATCTGCGCGTGCAACTCGACGAAGCGCGGATGCGAACGGATTTCGGCGACGTCGCGCGGACGCGGCAAGTCGATCGTGAATTCGCCGATCGGATGCGTGCCCGGTCCCGCCGAGAGAACGACCACGCGATCCGACATCGCAATGGCCTCGTCGAGATCGTGCGTGATGAAAAGCACGGCCTTGCGTTTTGCCGCCCACAGGTCTAGCAACTCGTTTTCCATGAGTTGCCGCGTCTGGATGTCGAGCGCGGAAAACGGCTCGTCCATCAGGATGATGTCGGGGTCGAGAATCAGCGTCTGCGCCATCGCGACGCGCTTGCGCATGCCGCCCGACAATTGATGCGGATAGCGGTCGCCGAAACCGCCGAGACCCACGCGCTTGAGCCACTCCTCGGCTTTGGCACGCGCTTCCTGCTGCGCCACGCCGTGAAACGCGAGGCCGGCGATCACGTTGTCGATAGCGGAGCGCCACGGCATCAACGCGTCGGCCTGGAACATGTAGCCCGCGCGCCGGTTGATGCCGTTCAACGGCTCGCCGAATACGCTGACCGTACCCGCCGACGGCCCGAGCAAGCCCGCGCCGACATTCAGCAACGTGGACTTGCCGCAGCCGGTCGGGCCGACCACCGAGACGAACTCGCCGGGCGCGATCCGCAACGTGGTGTCCTTGACCGCCGTATAGCGCTGCGCGCGGTTGTCGCGCGCGGCGAAGGTGCAAGTGATGTTTTCGAGCGCCAGAGCTGCAACGGTCATGGTTCGACTCGCTTCGAGGATCGGTTGTTCGATGATAGGCTGACACGCGCCGCGCGCGGCATGTCGTCGTCGCGCGGCGCTCGAAGTTTTACGCCTTGACGGTGCTGAGCGCTTTCTTGACGAAGTCGTTGGTCCACGTCTTCGACACGTCGATCGGCTTGCCCTGCACGGTCGCGTCGAACGCCTGCAAGGTCTTGAGCGCGGTGCCGGGGCCGTCGGTCGGCATGAGGCCGTCGGGCGACATGGCTTCCTTGACGTGCTGCCATGCGTCGAGATAAACGGCGCGATCGCCGAGCAGATAGCTCTCCGGCACGGTGTTGATCAACTCGGTGCCGGTCGCCGTCTGCAGCCACTTCAGCGCGCGCACCATTGCATTGGTCAGCGCCTGCGTGGTGTTCGGATTCTTCGTGATGAAGCTTTGCGACGCATACAGGCAGCCTGCCGGCATGTCGCCGCCGAATACGCTGCGCGTATCGGCAAGCGTGCGCGTGTCGGAGACGATACGAATGTCGCCGGTGCGTTCGAGCTTGGTCATCACCGGGTCGAGGTTCGCCAGCGCGTCGATCTGGCCGGACTGCAGCGCGGCAATCGCGCCCGCGCCCGCACCCACGCCGATGAACGCGACGTCTTTCGCGGTCAGCCCGCCCTTGGCCAGCACGAAGCTCGCCATGATCGACGTCGACGATCCGGGCGCGGTCACGCCGATCTTCTTGCCACGCAGATCGGCGATCGACTTGTAGTTGGGCATCGTCTTCTTCGACACCGCGAGCACGATTTGCGGCGCGCGTCCTTGCAGCACGAATTCGCGGAACGACTGCTTTTGCGCCTGCAACAGCAGCGTGTGTTCGAACGCGCCGGACACCACATCGGCGCTGCCGCCCACCGCCGCCTTCAACGCTTGCGAGCCGCCGGCGAAGTCGGAGATTTCGACGTCGAGTCCTTCGTCCTTGAAGTAATTGCGGCGCTCGGCAATCGTGAGCGGCAAATAATAAAAGAGGTTCTTTCCGCCGACGGCAATGGCCACCTTCGTGGTTTCCAGTTTGCCCTGTGCGAAGGCGAGCGGCGTGGCCGTGAGCGTGGCGCCGGCAAGCGCGGCCGTACCGGCGAGGAAGCTTCTGCGATGCATGTTGGTTGTCTCCGAGGCTCTTGCAATTCTGCTGTTGCGATTTTATTGGCAGGTTGCTGCTTGCGTTGTGCGTGCGTGCGCGGCGTTCATGTGTCGGTCACATGGCTCACATGGCGCTCATGTCTCTCACGCCGCACTCACACAACTTGTTGCGCATGCAACCTTGCGATGTGGTCTGCATCATAACCTAGCGACTGCAGGACTTCATCCGTATGTTCACCCAGTTCGGGGCCGAGCCAGCGCGTTTCGCCGGGCGTCGCCGAGAGCTTCGGCGTGACCGCGGGCAGCGTGATCTCGCGGCCGTCCTGCCACTTGAAGCGCTGAATCATCTGACGCGCGAGGTACTGCGGATCGGTGAACATATCGGCCACGCTGTAGATGCGCCCCACCGGCACGTCGGCGGCGTTGAGCACTGCGAGCGCTTCGTCGATGGTGCGCGGCGCGAGCCACTCGGCGATCGCCGCGTCGATTTCCCCGGTGCGCGGCACGCGGCCGTCGTTGTGTGCGAGAGCGGGATCGTTGGCGAGATCCTCGCGTTCAATGGCAATCATCAGCCGCCTGAAAATCGGATCGCTATTGCCGCCAATCACGATGCTGCCGTCGCGGCAAGGGTACGTATTCGACGGCACGATGCCCGGCAGCGACGCGCCGGTGCGCTCGCGCACCATGCCGTACACGCCGTATTCGGGCACCACGCTTTCCATCATGTTGAAGACGGCCTCGTACAACGCGACGTCGACGACCTGCCCTTTGCCGCCGTTCACCTGCTTGTGATGCAGCGCCATCAGCGCGCCGATCACGCCGTGCAGCGCCGCAATCGAATCGCCGATCGAAATGCCGATGCGCGGCGGCGGCAATTCGGGGTAGCCGGTGATATGACGCAGACCGCCCATCGACTCGGCGATCGCACCGAAGCCAGGCCGATCGCGATACGGCCCGGTCTGGCCGTAACCGGAAAGCCGCACCATCACGAGTCCCGGATTTTCCGCCGATAGCACGTCGTAACCGAGCCCCAGCTTTTCGAGCAAGCCAGGCCTGAAATTCTCGACGACGATGTCTGCTTCACGCGCGAGGCGGCGCACGATCTCCTTGCCCTCCTCGGCCTTCAGGTTGATCGTGACGGACTTCTTGTTGCGCGCCTGCACGGCCCACCAGAGCGACGTGCCGCCGACTTCCGGATAAAGCTTGCGCCACTTGCGCAGCGGATCGCCGCCTTTCGGATCTTCGATCTTGATGACGTCGGCGCCGAACTCGCCGAGAAAGCGCGCGGCGAATGGGCCGGCGATCAGGGTGCCGAGCTCGAGGACTTTGACGCCGGCGAGCGGGCCAGCGCCGGGTGGGTTTTGCGGCGCGCCGTTCGCGCCCGAATCGGGAGTTGCGCTCATAGTCTCCTTCTCTGTTTTTGCTGTTTTGGCTGTTTCGGCGGCAGCGCTGGCGCCCACTCCTGCGGCTTGCCGCTACATCGAGCGGCGGTCAAGCATCGCGCGCGCGATGGTGCCCGCGTCGACGTATTCCAGTTCGCCGCCCACCGGCACGCCGCGGGCGAGGCGCGTGACGGCCAGACCGCGCGCCTTCAGCGTTTGCCCGAGATAGTGCGCGGTGGCCTCGCCCTCGTTGGTGAAGTTGGTGGCCAGCACGACTTCTTTAACGATGCCGTCCGACGCGCGCTTCACCAGCCGGTCGAAATGTATCTCCTTCGGGCCGATGCCGTCGAGCGGACTCAGACGCCCCATCAGCACGAAGTAGAGGCCGCGATAGGTCATGGTCTGCTCGAGCATGATCTGATCGGCGGGCGTCTCGACGACGCACAGCAACGTTGGATCGCGCTCCGAATCGAGGCACACTTCACAGATCTGCGCTTCGGTGAAGGTGTTGCACTTCTCGCAGTGCTGCAGATGCTCGGTCGCGAACAGCAACGCGCGACCGAGCTTCTCGGCGCCGTCGCGGTCGTGCTGCATCAGATGGTAGGCCATGCGTTGCGCGGACTTCGGCCCGACTCCAGGCAGCACGCGCAGCGCTTCGACGAGCGCCGACAAGGCGGAAGGTTGTTTCATGCGGATCGGCGTCGAGGTGAGTGAGGCCCGGGAATGCGGATTGGAACGCGTTTTTTGCGAACGTGGTACGAGCTTGTTTCAGCGGGCAAAGCTACGCGTGGCGATCTGCCGGCAGGTGGCATGGAGCGGCTCTTCACCGGCGAGTCTGGTCAGACAGCGCGCGGCAGCAAACGGCAACGATGCGCAACCAGGCGCGTCCGCGGTCGTCTCGCGAGGCGCACGGTCAGGCATCGCGCGGTGGGACCGACCACGAGTTCGACGCGTGCCGCGCTCTGCGTCGGCCCTCTTTACTCAGCCGCTTTGTGCACGCCCGGCAGACGACGTTGCCAGTTTGCCGCGTCGCCTGGAAGCGTCGCTTAGAACGGCAGTTTGAAGCCGGGCGGCAGCGGCAGGCCCGAGGTCATTCCGCCCATCTTTTCCTGCGCGGTCGCTTCGGCCTTGCGAACGGCGTCGTTGAATGCAGCGGCGACGAGGTCTTCGAGCATGTCCTTGTCGTCGGCGAGCAGGCTCGGATCGATCGACACGCGACGCACGTCGTTCTTGCAGGTCATCGTCACCTTGACGAGACCGGCGCCCGACTGCCCTTCGACTTCGATCTGAGCGAGCTGCTCCTGCATCTTCTTCATGTTTTCCTGCATCTGCTGAGCCTGTTTCATCAGCCCGGCGAGTTGACCTTTCATCATGGAAATGCTCCTTCTTGATAGCGTGAAATTCGGGAATCGGGCGCGCTTTTAATGTGCTTGCGTTCAGCGGCGCGGCGAATCAGTGAACCTGGGACGCGCCGTTCTGGCCGGCGTCGGGAGTAATCGGGCGGATCGAGCCCGGCACGATGCTCGCGTCGAATTCGCGGATCAGCGACTGCACGAACGGATCGGCGCTGATCTCGCGCTCGGCTTCCTGCTGACGTTGCGCGCGCATTGCGGCGTCGTGAGCGGCTGCAGTGCGGCGGGCCGGGCCGACTTCGACCACCACGTCGACATGCTGGCCGAGCTTGTCGGCGAGCGCCGCCTTGAGCTTCGCGACCTGCGAGGTTTCCGCGTACTGCGGCACGGGCACGTTGAGTTTGAGCGTGTTGCCTTCGAGCGCCATCAGTTCGCTGTTGAACGCAAGCTGATACGAAATGCCCTTGAGCGGCAGATCGACGGCGAGCGCCGGCCAGTCGCCGTTGAAGCCCAGCGGGTCGAGCGGCACGGCGGGCGGCAGCGGACGCCGATCGACGGCCGGTGCCGGTGCGGACGGTGCCGACGCGTTCACGCGGACGTCGTCCGGACCGCTGTCGAACACAGGCATGTAGTTGTCGTCGGGCGGGCCGTAGTAGCCGTCGTCCGATGCGGAAAGCGGCATGTAGTCGTCGGGCGGCATGTCGTCCCACGGCGGAACCGGCGAGCCGTTTTGCTGCGCGTCGTTGCGGGTCGCTGATTGCGCTGATTGCGCTGATTGCGCTGATTGCGCTGATTGCGCTGATTGCGCTGATTGCGCTGATTGCGCTGATTGCGCTGATTGTGCTGATCGTGCTGGTTGCGCTGGTTGCGGTGGCTGCGTCGACTGAGCCGATTGCGCTGACGCGCGCACGGTCGACGCGGGCGGCTGCTGCGCAGCAGCGCCGCGCGGCGCGCCGGGCGTGGGCACGGGGACTACCACGCGTGGCGCGGCTGGCTTCGGTGTTGCCGGCGCCGCGGTTTTCGCGGCCGTGGCGGCACTCGCGCGGCCACGATCGGACGATACCTTCAACCCGGCGCTGCGCAGAACGTCGAGCGCTGCGCTCGCACCGCCCGCGCGACGCGGCGGCATTTCAGATTCGGCTGCGGCGGCGTTGTGGCCTGCGGCTTGATCGACCGCTTCGCTCGCGCGTGCGAACGCGGCGGCGGCGGGCGGGTTCAATGCGGCGGGAGGCGCATCCTCGGCGAGCTTTGTGTCGGTGGAGGCGGAGTCGGATGCAGTGGTAGTTGCTGTGTCGGGTGCGGACGGCTGCGCCGTATTCAAAGGTGTCGGCGCAGAAGACGCCTGTCCGGCATCAGAAGATGCGGTGGCGGATGCCTGCCCCACTTCCGAAGATCCGGTGGCGGATGCCGTTTCCGATGATCCGGCGGCGGATACCTGCGCCGCGTCGGAAGGCCGCGCGGCGGATGCCTGCGCCGCATCGGAAGACGCAGTGCCAGCGGATGCAGAAGCAGAGGCATCCGATGCGTCTGCGGCGGCGCGTCTATCAGCTACGGGCTCAGCCGGCGCGTCCTCCCACGGCGCCAACGGCGGCGCGGCAGCGGCCTGCGCTGCGGCAGGCGTTGCGCTGGACGGCGCGGACGCCGGAGCACTTGCCGCCGATCGCTCCAATTCTGCGCTCTCTACCACTGACGAAGAGGCGGCCTCGACCGCTGACTCAGACGCCGCAGCCGCTGTACGCGCTACATCGTGCGCCGCACGCTCCGCCGCATTCCCGCCATCCTGCCCCGCTGCGGACTGCGCATCCCGCCCAGCGGGCTCCATCGAATCGGCTCGACGAACCGGCTCGGCTAACGCAGCGGGTTCGGAAGACACCTTAGCTGCCACATCTCGCGACTCACCAACCGGCGACGCAGCCGCAGCAACGCCGCCCACCCCCGCCCTGCCCGCCCCGCCCATCGACGCAACACTCCCAGGCGAAGCCAACGCGCGTGGCTGCGCGGCCACCGCCGGCGCGCCCGCCCGCTTCGATCCACCCGCGCCCGCCTGCCCGGCTTGCGCACCAGACCCCGCGACGCCGCCACCGCCGCCCGTCGGCGCCGGCTCGAAAGCCAGCATGCGCAGCAGCGTCATCGTGAAGCCCGCGTATTCGTCGGGCGCGAGGCCGAGCTCGCTTCGTCCGATCGTCGCGATCTGATAGAACAACTGCACCTGCTCGGCGCTGAGCGTCTCGGCGAAACGCCGCAAATCGCCGGCTTCGGGCCATTCATCCAGTACCGACGACGGCGCGAACTGCGCCCACGCAATCCGATGCAGCAAGCTCGCGAGATCCTGCAGCGCCGTGGAAAACGACAGACTGCGCAGCGCCATTTCGTCGGCAATCGTGAGCACCGTTGCGCCGTCGCCCTGCGCGAGCGCATCGAGCAGGCGAATCAGGTAGCTCTGATCGAGCGCGCCGAGCATGCCGCGCACGGCTTCTTCATTGACCTGATTCGCCGAGTAGGCGATCGCCTGATCCGTCAGCGACAGCGCGTCGCGCATCGAACCGTCGGCGGCACGCGCGAGCAGACGCAACGCCTGCGCCTCGTAAGGCACTTTCTCTTCGCCGAGAATGTGTTCGAGGTGCGAGACGATATGGCCGGCCGGCATCTGCTTCAGATTGAACTGCAGACAGCGCGACAGCACCGTGACCGGAATCTTCTGCGGATCGGTGGTGGCGAGAATGAACTTGACGTGCGGCGGCGGTTCTTCGAGCGTCTTCAACATTGCGTTGAAGGCGTGATTCGTCAGCATGTGCACTTCGTCGATCATGTAGACCTTGAAGCGCGCGTCGACCGGCGCGTACACCGCGCGCTCGAGCAGCGCCGCCATTTCGTCGACGCCGCGATTACTCGCCGCGTCCATCTCGACGTAATCGACAAAGCGCCCTTCATCGATCTCGCGGCACGCCCGGCACACGCCGCACGGCGTGGACGTCACGCCCGTTTCGCAATTGAGCGCCTTCGAAAAAATGCGCGACAACGTCGTCTTGCCGACGCCCCGCGTGCCGGTAAACAGATAGGCGTGATGCAGACGGCCGCCGTCGAGCGCGTGCGTGAGCGCGCGCACCACGTGCTCCTGTCCGACGAGCGACGCGAAATCCTTCGGCCGCCATTTGCGTGCGAGAACTTGATAGGTCATCCGGAAATTGTATCAGTAACAATGCCGCGCAAAACCGATTCGGCTGGCCGCGCGAACGCGCGTCGCCCGTCGATTGAAAGCGGCTAATGGAACGATAGAAAAAAATGGTCGCGCGGCGCGCAGTGCGGCTTGCGTGCGGGTCCGTGCGCGTTGCGTGCGTTGTGCAGAGAGTACGCCCACCGCCGCGCGGCAAAGGCCAAGGGCCAAGACACCGCGAGCACGCTTGCGAAGCGAACGGACGAAGCAAAGCGAACCGGCATCTGAAGTAGATGCAACGTGGGCAAACGCAAGGGGAGAAAAGCAGGACAAACAGAAAGAGGAAGGTGACGAGCCTGACCCTCGGCACTGGTGGAAAACGGCTGTGGCTGCTTCGTTCCCGACCTGACCAGGTTGACCATCCCTCCATGCGAGGAGGCCCGTCACGAAACATTCTATCATCGCGTGGCGCTTTGTGCGACTGTTAATACGACCAAACCGGCAAGCACACGCCGAATCGCGAACCCGCCGATTCGGTTGCGACGCGCGCGCCGCTCACTTGAGTTTGTCCGCCGAGCCTCCACATAGGCTACGTCGCAGTTGATGAAATACGGTGGCACTTCATCGGCAGCCGTTGGCCCCACTGCCTGTGATGACTACTATCGCCCCCGGCAACGCATAGCGAATTAAGCTAAACTGCCGTACGGATGACCCGCAAACGCGGGCCCTTTGCCGAAGCCAGAAAGTCTCGTACTTTTCAGGCGCCGGCAGCGGGGCTCCGGGTGCGGCTAAGCGAACGGAAGTTTCCCCAGGTTTTGACGTATCGTGGCGAGCAATTCAGGCGGGCCTCGAACCGATAGAGGTATTCATACAATGAGCGAACAAATCAAGCATATTAGCGACGCATCGTTCGAACAGGACGTCGTGAAATCCGATAAACCCGTGCTGCTCGACTTCTGGGCTGAATGGTGCGGTCCGTGCAAGATGATCGCGCCGATCCTCGACGAAGTCGCCAAGGATTACGCCGATCGCCTGCAAATCGCCAAGATCAACGTCGACGAACATCAGTCGACGCCGGTCAAGTTCGGCGTGCGCGGCATCCCCACGCTGATCCTGTTCAAGAACGGCGCTGTCGCCGCGCAAAAGGTTGGCGCATTGTCGAAGTCGCAACTCACCGCGTTCCTCGACGGCAACCTGTAAAACAGCGGCGCGGGTGCGTCACGCGGTCCGCCCGGACCCGCGCGCGCCCGCGTTGTTCTGCTTGCTGTCCTGGCTTGCCGTGCTGTTGTCAGCCGGCAACGTTTCGAAGAAGAAAGATGCCGCGCCGGCGCACTGGCGGAAACTGGCGTGTGCTATGCTAGAATCCGCAAAACGTCGAAAAGACGTGTAAGTCCTTGAGCGGTTCCGCTCACTTCTCCTCCCAGATTCCATTTCGTCGCACCTTCTCCTGCGGGTTCTCCGTATGCATTTATCCGAGCTTAAGACTCTGCACGTGTCCGAATTGATCGAGATGGCCAATGGCCTCGAGATCGAAAGTGCGAACCGCCTGCGCAAGCAGGAATTGATGTTCGCCATTCTAAAAAAACGAGCCAAAACGGGCGACACGATTTTCGGCGACGGCACGCTCGAAGTGCTGCCGGACGGCTTCGGCTTCCTGCGTTCGCCGGAAACCTCCTATCTCGCCAGCACGGATGATATTTACATCAGCCCGTCGCAAATCCGCCGCTTCAACCTGCATACGGGCGACACGATCGAAGGCGAAGTACGCACGCCGAAAGACGGCGAACGCTATTTCGCGCTGGTGAAGGTGGACAAGGTCAACGGCCAGCCGCCGGAGGCCTCGAAGCACAAGATCATGTTCGAAAACCTGACGCCGCTGCACCCGAACAAGGTGCTGCTGCTCGAACGTGAAATGCGCGGCGAAGAAAATGTCACGGGCCGCATCATCGACATGATCGCGCCTATCGGCAAAGGCCAGCGCGGCCTGCTCGTCGCGTCGCCGAAGTCCGGCAAGACCGTGATGCTTCAGCATATCGCGCACGCCATCAAGCAGAACCATCCCGACGTCGTACTGTTTGTTCTGCTGATCGACGAACGTCCGGAAGAAGTGACGGAAATGCAGCGTTCGGTGGCGGGCGAAGTGATCGCATCCACGTTCGACGAACCCGCCGCACGTCACGTGCAGGTCGCCGAAATGGTGATCGAAAAGGCCAAGCGCCTCGTCGAAATGAAAAACGACGTGGTGATTCTGCTCGACTCCATCACGCGTCTCGCGCGCGCATACAACACGGTTGTGCCGGCTTCGGGCAAGGTGCTCACGGGCGGTGTCGACGCGAACGCGCTGCAACGGCCGAAGCGCTTCTTCGGCGCGGCGCGCAACATCGAGGAAGGCGGTTCGCTGACCATCATCGGCACGGCGCTGATCGAAACGGGCAGCCGCATGGACGACGTGATTTACGAAGAGTTCAAGGGCACCGGCAACATGGAAGTGCACCTGGAACGCCGCCTCGCCGAGAAGCGCGTGTATCCGTCGATCAATCTGAACAAGTCCGGCACGCGTCGCGAAGAACTGCTGATCAAGCCCGAAGTGCTGCAAAAAATCTGGGTGCTGCGCAAGTTCATTCACGACATGGACGAAGTCGAGTCGATGGAATTCCTGCTCGACAAGATCCGCCAGACCAAGAGCAACTCCGAATTCTTCGACATGATGCGTCGTGGCGGCGGCAGCTAAGCTGTTTGCCGACCAACGCAGCATCGGATGTGAAAACCGCTCGTCGCCGACGAGCGGTTTTTTTTTCGTCTGGCGGTTTTGCGTGAGCGTATAGGGGCAGCGTTTCGGGTCGCATCGGCCAACCTGTACGTGAACGTACAGGTTGAAGTACAATCACCCCGCCGCCACTCCGAACGCCACCGCTCATGCCGACCGAGCCGCCTGCCCTGCTGACCGTCGCCGATGCCGCCGAGCGCCTCGGCGTCACGCCGCGCACACTGAAGTACTACGAGGAGCGCGGGCTTGTTTCGCCGACGCGCAGCGAAGGCCGCTACCGTCTCTACGACGAGGACGATTTGTCGCGCTTCGGGCGCATCCTGCGTTTGCGTTCGCTCGGTTTCTCGCTGCACGGCATCACCGAAATGCTGAAACGGCCGCTCGAACCAGTGGAAGGCAAACACCGCTTTTCGACGGAATCGCTGCAGCAGATTCATGGCGCCTTGGCGGCACAAGTCGACGCGTTGAACGCGCGTATCGAAGCCATGCGCCGCGAGCTGAAGGAAGCGCAGAAACTGCGCGACGAATTGAGCCCTGATCTCGACTATCTGAAGCGCCGTCTGGCCGGCGAAAATGCGGACGCGTTGCTCGAGCAACGCCGCAACGCGCTGACAAAAAACGGCAACGCGCGTAAAACAGCGAGCGCCATTAAACCCGCCAAGGCCGACGCAAAGCCCACAGCAAAACGCGCCAAAAAACCGCGTGCCTCGGCGTCGCGCGAGCGGTCATGAACACATCGCGGGCTCACGCAGGCTGGCTCAGTGCTGACAAGCTGCGTGGCGATTTTTTCCCGTGGGTGCTCGCGGTCGTCACCGGCCTCGACTACTTCGACAATTCCGTCTTTTCGTTTTTCGCGAGCTATATCGCCGGCGGCGTGAATGCGTCGCCGGATGAACTCGTCTGGGCTTCGAGCGCGTATGCCGTGGCTGCTGTGCTCGGTATCCTGCAGCAGGAATGGTGGGTCGAGCGTTTCGGCTACCGGCGCTATGTGGCAGGCTGCATGTTGTTCTACGCGGCCGGCGCGGTGGCCGCCGCGCTCAGCGAATCGTCGGTTGAACTTGCGTTTGCGCGCGGCTTTCAGGGCTACTTCATTGGCCCGATGATGGGCACCTGCCGCATTCTGATCCAGATGAGCTTCACACCCAGAGAGCGCCCCGCCGCAACCCGCGCGTTCCTGATACTGATCGTGTTGAGCAGCGCGCTGGCGTCGTTGATCGGCGGTCAGTTGATTGGGTATTTCGGCTGGCGCGCGCTCTTTGCGTGCACGGCGCCCGTGGGCGCGCTGTTCGCCGTGCTTGCGTTCGCCGCGTTGCCCGACGCGGGCAACCGTCTGCCCGAAGAGCGTGGTTCGGCGCATTTCTGGCCGTACATCATCTTTGCGTTTGCGCAAGGCGCGCTGCAGATCGTGATGCAGCAAGTCCGCTTCCAGTTGTTCAGCGCGTCGCCCGGTCTCATTCTGCTGACGGTCGCCGGCATCGTCGCACTCGGCTGGTTCGCGTATCACCAGTGGCATCACCCCGCCCCGCTCATGCGTCTGCATGCGTTGCGCGAAAAGGTGTTTCAGGTGGGCCTCGTGCTCTACATGTTCTACTACTACCTGTCGACCGCGTTCAGCTACCTCGTGTCGCGTTTCCTCGAAAGCGGGCTGGGTTATCCGGTCGAGAATGCCGGGCAACTCGTCGGCGTCACGTCGCTGATTTCGGCGAGCGCGCTCTTCGTCTACCTTCGCTATGCAAAGCTGCTCACGCGCAAGAAGTGGATCATCGTGCCGGGCTTCGCGATCGCCGCGCTGACGGCCGCGTGGATGACGCGCATGTCGCCCGCCGCCGGCGAGGCCGCGCTCGCGGGACCGCTGCTGTTGCGCGGCCTGCTGTTATTGTTCATCGTGCTGCCGGTCGCGAACCTCACGTTCAGAATCTTCGCGATAGAAGAGTTCTCGCACGGCTACCGGCTCAAGAATGTCGTGCGCCAGTTGACCATCTCGTTTGCGACGGCGTCGGTGATCATCGTCGAGCAGCATCGGCAGGCGTTGCATCAGGCGCGCCTCGCGGAGTTTGTGAATCCGTACAATCCGGTGTTTCAGGATTCGCTGGCCGCACTTACGCGGGCGTTTTCCGCGGCCGGACATTCGCCCTCGGACGCGCATTCGCTTGCCGTCGTCGAGATCAGCCGGGCCGTGGCGCGGCAGGCGAGTTTTCTGAGTTCGCTGGACGGCTTCTATTTCCTGATCGGCATCGCGATATGCGGCGGGATTTTCGCCGCGTTGCAAAAACAGATCGACTAACGGTTTCATCGCCCATGCTTTCGAAACTCACTGGATGGCTCGGCTCACGCCGGCGCGAGCGCGCGCTGCGCGACTACGCGATCGGCGACACGCTGTGGCAAGCCACGCTCGACGGCCTGCCGTTCCTCGCGCATCTCGATGCGCCGGACCTCGCGCGCCTGCGCGAAATGAGCAGCCTGTTCATCGCGCAAAAGGAGTTCTCCACCGCGCACGAGCTCGAACTGACCGACGCGATGACCGTCGCGATCGCGGCTCAGGCGTGCTTGCCGGTGCTGAATCTGAGCCTCGACCTGTATCGCGGATGGGTCGGCGTGATCGTCTATCCGGGCGAGTTCGTGATCCGCAAGACCGTCGAGGACGAAGACGGCGTCGTCCACGAAGTCGAGCACTACGCGAGCGGCGAAGCATGGGAAGGCGGCCCCGTGATCCTGTCGTGGGAAGACGCGCAGATGACCGACGGGACGGACGCGTACAACGTGGTGATCCACGAATTCGCGCACAAGATCGACATGCTGAACGGCGAAGCGGACGGCCATCCGCCGCTCGTGCGCCGCTGGCATGCGCCGCTCGACTCAGAGGCGTGGGCGGACGTGTTCGATTCCGCCTACGACCAGTTCTGCGCCCGCGTCGACGCCGTGCCGCAGCGGCGCTGGACGCGCTTCGAGCGCGAGTCGCTGATCGATCCGTACGCCGCGGACCATCCGTCGGAATTCTTCGCGGTATGCAGCGAAGCGCTCTTCGTCAAGCCGCATGCTTTCGAGGCGGAGTCTCCGGAACTGTACAGATTGCTCGCGCGCTATTACCGCCAGGACCCGGCGCGAGCCGGTCTGACGTTCGCCGCACCGTGATTTTCCGAATAGCGGCTGAATTCAGGCGGAAATGTGTCAAGAAAGCGGTCAAAAAACCTCGTCAGATTCGTCAAGCGACTGATTTTCTGGCATAATCGCCGTTTTTCGACCATAGGCAAGTGGCTCGCGCCTAAATGCGGTCCGCGCAACAGCGGCCTCACGCGGGTTGGCTACCGCCAGATTTAAGGAAAGATCATGAAAGAAGGCATTCACCCGAATTACCGCGAAGTCCTGTTCATCGACGTGTCGAACGACTTCAGGTTTGTGACGCGCTCCACGATCCAGACGCGTGAAACCGCCGAATTCAACGGCAAGACGTACCCGCTCGCCAAGATCGAAGTGTCGTCGGAATCGCATCCGTTCTACACCGGCCAGCAAAAGATCATGGACACGGCAGGCCGCGTCGAGAAGTTCCGCAACAAGTTCGGCTCGCGCGCTACCGGCAAGGCAGCAGCAAAGTAATACGCGCTTTGATCACCGCTTCGCCGGTTTCGGCCAGCAGCGGTGCAGCGAAAAGGAAGGGCAGCGCAAGCTGCCCTTTTTTGTCGCCTGCGCGCGGGCGGCTTGCGTCGCCTGGCTATGCTCACGCGCCCATCGCGCTCACGAGCGGCATCGCGCAACTCGCGCCTGAGCGCCTATGCGGGCCGATTGCAGCCCCGTTGCACGCGATTACTTGCCGTGACGCGCACAGTGCCGCCCGACTACAATGCCGGATGCTCCAATCGGGCCATCGCCGGCAGGAAGGTAGTCCGGTGACGGCTTTCGCTTATCCACTATCCCAAACCGCATGAGACCTGTCGTTCGCCTCACTGCCTCCGCGACCAGTGCGCTGCCACGCTGGCTGCTGTTGACCATCTGTATCGTCTACGCGTCGTTCGGCCTGTTCGGCCGCGATCCGTGGAAGAACGAGGACGCAGCCGGCTTCGGCGTGATGTGGACCATGGCGAACGGCAGCGCGCACGACTGGCTGCTGCCGAATCTCGTCGGCAAATACCTCACTGAAGACGGCCCGCTCGGCTACTGGCTCGGCGCGATCGCGATCCGCGTGCTGGCGCCGTGGGTCGACGCGAGCAATGCATCGCGCGTCTTCACAGGGCTGCTGTTCTGCGCGGGCTGCGCGTTCGTCTGGTATGCGGCCTACCTGCTCGGGCGGCGCGCCGAAGTGCAGCCGTTCAAATACGCATTCGGCGGCGAGCCGGAGCCGCGCGACTACGGCCGCACGCTCGCCGACGGCGCCCTGCTGATCCTGCTCGCGTGCTTCGGCCTCGCCGAACGCGGCCACGAAACGACGCCGCAACTCGCGCAATTCGTCGGCATCGCGATGCTGGTGTACGGCCTCGTGCGGATGATCGACAAGCCGATTCAGGGCGCTTCGATCTGGGGCCTCGCACTCGGCCTCGTGACGCTCGCGAGCAGCCCGGTGCTGGTCGGCGCGCTGCTGCTCGGCACCCTCGCGATGACCTTGATCGTGCGCGAAACGCGCTCGCGCTGGCTGCTGCTGGCGGGCCTGCCGATCGCTCTGGGGCTCTCCGTCGCATGGCCGATTGCCGCGCTGGCCGCGTTTCCCGTCGACGCCGTCTGGTATCTGAACCAGTGGGTGCACGTGAGCCTGAGCTCGTTCGCCGGCCCGCCCGGCTCGGTGGCGGCTTACGCGCTCAAGAACCTGCCGCTCTTCACGTGGCCCGCGTGGCCGCTCGCGCTATGGGCGTGGTTTAGCTGGTCGGGGCTGCGCCGCGGGCCGCACGTGGCGATTCCCCTTTCGGTGATCGGGCCGCTGTTCGTGCTGGTGGTGCTGCAAAGCCATCAGTCGAACCGGCTCTATATGCTGCTGCTGCCGCCGCTCGCGGTGCTGGCCACCTTCGCGCTGCCTACGCTCAAGCGCGGCGCAATCAACGCAATCGACTGGTTCGCCCTGCTCAGCTTCACGATTCTCGGCAGCTTCGTGTGGCTCGTTTATGTGGCCGGGCTGACCGGTTTCCCGCATCCGCTGGCGCGCAATCTCGCGCGTCTCGCGCCGGGCTTTGCGCCGCAGTTCAAGATTCTTTCGTTCGTCTGCGCGGTCGCGGTGACGGTGTGCTGGTTCGTGCTGGTGCAATGGCGTCTCGCGCGCCATCCGAAGGTGTTGTGGCGCAGCGTGGTGCTCTCCAGCGCGGGCACGACGCTGATGTGGGTGCTGCTCATGACCTTGTGGCTGCCGGTCGTCAACTACAGCCGGACATATAAGGACGTGGCCCAACAGATCTCGAGCCATCTGCCCGACGACTACACCTGCATATCGCCGGTGCGCCTCGGCAATGCGCAGATCGCGACCTTCGCGTATTTCGGCGACATGCACTTCGCGTTCAATGAAGATTGCGACGTGATTCTGCGTCAGGACACGCAGGACTACGGCGAGCCGAGCGCAATGTCCAACTTCGTGTGGAAGCTCGTATGGGAAGGCCGACGCGCGGCCGACCGCGACGAACGCTTCCGTCTGTATGTCCGCATCGACCGGCCGAAGCCGCCCGTCGTCAAACGGCGCAGCTGGCACAAGAAAGCCGACTGAACGACGATGCTCGCCGACCTACGGAAAATCGCAGGGCTCGCGTGGCCGGTGCTGATCGGCCAACTGGCGATCATCGCGTTCGGCGTGATCGACACGGCCATGGTCGGCCGTTATTCGGCCGTCGATCTCGCCGCGCTCGGCCTCGGCTCGTCCATCTACATTTCGGTGTACATCGGCCTGACCGGCATTCTCACGGCGCTGCAGCCGATCACCGCGCAACTCTACGGCGCGCGCCGCTATGAAGAGATCGGCGAGGAGATCCGCCAGGCGCTGTGGCTCGCGCTTGCGCTGACGGTGATCGGCTTTCTGATCCTGTTCTTTCCGGGCCATCTGCTGAAGCTCGCGCGCGTGCCGGAGGCGCTGCACGAGCGCACGGTGTCGTATCTGCGGATACTCGCGTTCGGTCTGCCCGCCGGTCTCGTCTTTCGCGTTTACGGTTCGATCAGCAATGCAGTCGGCAAGCCGCGGCTCGTGATGATTCTGCAGATCGGCGGCCTGTTGCTGAAGGTGCCGCTCAATACGTGGTTTATTTTCGGCGGTCTCGGTGTGCCGGCGCTCGGCGGCCCTGGCTGTGCGCTGGCAAGCAGCCTGATTAACTGGGCGCTCGCGCTCGTCGGCATGCTGCTGCTCACGCGCGTCGACGTGTTCACGCCCTTCGCGATCTTCCGGCGCTTTTGCTGGCCGGTCTGGCGGCGCCAGGCGGCGCAGTTGCGGCTCGGCATCCCGATGGGACTGTCGTATCTAATCGAAGTCACGTCGTACACGTTCATGGCGCTTTTCATCGCGCGCTTCGGCACGACGACGCTCGCCGGGCATCAGATCGCCGGCAACATCGGCGCGGTGTTGTACATGACGCCGCTGTCGATCGGCATTGCTTCGTCGACGCTCGTCGCTCAGGCGCTCGGCGCGCATCGCCCGGAAGCGGCGCGCACGCTGTCGCGGCACGGCATCATGATGGCCGTCGCGATCGCCTGCTGTTACGGCGTCATCGTGCTCGCGCTGCGCCCGTATGTGATCGAAGGCTATACGCCGAATGCGCAAGTCGTGGCCGCGGCGATGCCGCTCGTGCTGATCGTCGTGTGCTACCACGCGTTCGACGCGTTGCAGATCACCACCGCGTTCGTGCTGCGCGCGTACAAGGTCGCGGTCGTGCCGACCGTGATCTACGCGGTGGCGCTATGGGGCGTGGGGCTCGGCGGCGGCTATCTGCTCGGCTTCAATGTGAGCGGCACGATCCCGCCGTGGTTGACCGGCGCACGCGGCTTCTGGGTGGCCAATACCGCGAGCCTCGCGATTGCCGGCATCGGCTTGCTGCTTTACTGGCGAGTGGTCAGCAGGCGGCACGTGCGCGCGGCCGCGGCGTTGCGGGCGGATGCTGGGGTTTGATGGTGGAAGTCGCGGGCGGTCGCACTGCGGTGCGGTTGGTTGAAAGCGCGGATTGTTTCTATGTCCGCCCCCCGTACCGGGCGCGGGCGGGCCGGGCATAGGTGCAGTGCGTGTGTTGAGCGCAGGTTCCGAACGCCGGTTCCAGGCGACGACTAAACGCAGCCGCTCAAATACGCGGCCCGCATCCACCGCTTCAACCCGCATCCGCCGCTTCAACCCGCGCCTCCGCCCCTCCCGCCTCCCGATCATGCCGCTCGAAAATCTCGCGTGCGGCAAAGAGCGCGTTCAGCGCCGCCGGAAAGCCGGCATACAACGCCATCTGCATGAACACTTCGACGATTTCCTCGCGCGAGCAGCCGACATTCAGCGCTGCTTCGATATGCACCTTCAACTGCGGCTGCGCGCAGCCGAGCGTGGCAAGCGAAGCGATCGTCGCAATTTCGCGCGCGCGCAAATCGAGCTGCGGACGGCTGTAAATATCGCCGAAACCGAATTCGATCAAAAGACGCGCGAAGTCCGGTGCGATCGGCGCGAGCGCGGCGATGACCTGCTCGCCCGCCGAGCCGTCGATTTCCCTCAGCTTGTTCCAGCCTTGCGTGTAGCGGTCGTTTTGTGCGTGGTCCATGGTGAGTCCTTTTCCGAGTGTGATAGGGATGACGTGTCGTCGATCCGCCGTGTCCGGCCGCCCGCCGCGGGCGTCTGGCCGGCCGCTTCGCCTTCGTAATACGCGATCTTGTCGATGATCGCGCCGAGGTTCGTCTGCAACTCGGCGATCCGCGCCAGCACCGCATCGCGATGCGCGGCGAGCAGGTCGCGACGCGCGCCCATCGTCTGCTGACCCTCGGCCCGCAGCGCCGCGAAGGCCTGCATGCCGGCGATCGGCATGCCGGTCGCCTTCAGGCGCATCAAGAACCGCAGCCAGTCGAGGTCGGCCGGCGAGTACAGGCGATGCCCCGCCTGCGTGCGGCCGACCGCGCGAATCAGCCCGGCCTGCTCGTAATAGCGTAGCGTGTGCGTGGAGACGCCGATGGTTTCGGCGACCTGCCCGATGGTGAGTGCGTTCGACGTTTTCGACATGACAGGACTCAGGTTAGGACTTCGAGTGCACTCTAAGTCAAGCGCGCCGCGCTGTCATTCGCGCTGTCGTTTATTGCCGCTCATTCGTCGACACGGCCACGCGCGCGCGGACGATGTGAGCAATCGGCGCACAACCGCCTTATATCGAGGCAAAAGGTTTAAAGATTGTTCATGGCGATTTACTTGCCATCAATCGATCGGTATAAATCGTCGGCGTTCGCAAATAAAGGGGCGCATTTGTCCTATGCTTATGCGCAGCGCCTGCTGAGCGATGCGTCGCCCGTTTCCGGCTAACTTTTTGCCCCCAATGGAGTGCTTGCCATGCTGAAAAAGCTCGTGATGCTTTGCGTTGCTCTCGCGTTCTCGCTGTCGGCCGGATTCGCGGCAGCAGTGGAAGTCAACTCCGCCGATCAGGCGGCGCTCGAATCGGTCAAGGGCATCGGGCCCGCGCATGCGAAGGCGATCATCGAAGAACGCAGCAAGAACGGCCCGTTCAAGGACGCCGACGATCTGGCCGCGCGCGTCAAGGGCATCGGCAGCAAGTCGGTCGTGAACCTGGAAGCGGCGGGCCTGACGATCAACGGCTCGTCGACGCCGCCCACGGGTGCAAAGGCGGCCGCCAAACCTGCGGCTACGCCGTCCGCGGCCACGAAGCCGACGGAGACGAAGGCCGCGCCCACGGCTAATACGACCGCGACCGCGGCCACAACGCCGGCAACCGCGGCGCCGGCCACGCCTGTCGATGCTTCGGGCGCTAAGGCGTCCAAATCCGCAAAGTCATCCAAGTCGAAGAAGGCTAAGGAGGCTGCAGCGGCATCGGCGCCTGCGGGCACTGCTACTACCGCCACAACCACGGCCACCGCCGCCACGGCCGCGAGCGCGCCGGCCGACGCGTCGGGCGCCAAAGCATCGAAGAAGAAAGCGAAGAAGAGTAAAGCCGCGTCGGCAGCGGCGGCTTCCGGCGGCGCATAAAGAACCCGTCCGATGCAAACCGTGTCGGACATTGATCGAACAGCAAGGCAGTGCGCCGCGCAGCGATGTTTGCGCCGTGGGCGCACCCAGTGCAGCCGGCACAGTTGGCGCACCACGGGCACCACCGCACCGCACGCACTACCTTCTTTCCCCTCGACGCCGCGCAGCCGCGCGGCGCCTCACCCGCCGGCCCGTCATCGACGTGCCGGCATTCAAGAGAGACCCATCATGAGCCTACTCGATACCCTCGGTTCCCTGGTCGGTAAATCGCCCGAAGGCGGCGGCCAGGCAGCGCTGATCACAGCCGCACTCGAATTCGTCAACAGTCAGCCGGGCGGGCTGAACGGCCTGATCCAGCGCTTCCAGGAAAAGGGCCTCGGCGAGGTCGCATCGTCGTGGGTCAGCAACGGCGAGAATCAGCCGATCGCCGCCGACGCGCTGCATAGCGTGCTCGGTTCCGACGCCGTCGCCGGCCTCGCCGCGAAAGCCGGCGTGCAACCGGATCAGGTCACCGGCCTGCTCGCACAAATCCTGCCGCACGTGGTCAACGCGGCCACGCCGGAAGGCGAAGTGCCGGCCGAAGGCAAGCTGAACGCAACGACCGTGCTGGGCGCGCTCGGCGGTTTGTCGGCGCTGTTCGGCAAGGGCACGGCCTAAGCGAAATCGGGCTGGCGCGAGCGGCGTGAGCGATTGAAGCGCGCCTCGACGCACCGAGCGGACCGCTGAAGCAAGCGAACCACTCCTGCCGGCCACGGAGCAGCAAAAAAAAGCGGCAACGAAGTCACCTTCGTTGCCGCTTTGCCATCTACGCGCGCTTGATTACCGCGCGTGAGACCGTTCGTGACGTGTGGCTCAATGCACCACGCGCTCGAACACCAGGTTGCCGTCTTCCAGTTCGACCGGAATCACATCCTTCGGACCGAACTTGCCCGCCAGAATCAGCTTGGCGACCGGGTTCTCGATCTCCTGCTGGATCGCACGCTTCAACGGCCGCGCGCCGAACAGCGGATCGTAGCCGACCTTGCCGACGTGCTCGAGCGCCTCGTCGGAGACCACCAGTTGCATGTCGAGCTTCGCGAGCCGGTCATGCAGACGCTGCAACTGAATCCGCGCGATGGACTGCACGTTCGAGCGGTCGAGCGCATGGAACACCACGACGTCGTCGATCCGGTTCAGGAACTCAGGGCGGAAGTGCAGCTTCACCTCCGTCCACACCGCGTCCTTCACGGCTTCCTGCGGCTCGCCGACCATCGCCTGGATGACCTGCGAACCCAGGTTCGACGTCATCACGATCACCGTGTTCTTGAAGTCCACGGTACGCCCCTGGCCATCGGTCATACGGCCGTCGTCGAGCACTTGCAGCAGCACGTTGAACACGTCCGGATGCGCCTTCTCGATTTCGTCGAGCAGAATCACGCTATACGGCTTGCGACGCACCGCTTCTGTCAGATAACCGCCCTCTTCGTAGCCGACATATCCCGGCGGCGCGCCGATCAGACGCGCGACGCTGTGCTTCTCCATGAATTCGCTCATGTCGATACGGATCAGATGATCTTCCGAATCGAACAGGAACGCCGCCAACGCCTTGCACAGCTCGGTCTTGCCCACGCCGGTCGGCCCGAGGAACAGGAACGACCCGTACGGACGGTTCGGATCGGACAGACCCGCGCGCGAGCGGCGGATCGCGTCGGCCACCGCGCTGATCGCCTCGTCCTGGCCGATCACGCGCTCATGCAGCTTGTCTTCGATCTGCAACAGCTTCTCGCGCTCGCCTTGCATCATCCGCGAGACCGGAATGCCGGTGGAGCGCGACACGACTTCCGCGATTTCCTCGGCGCCGACCTGCGTGCGCAACAGGCGCGGACGCGTCGGATTGTTCTGCTCCTTCGCCTCGGCCTGCGTCACTTCCTTCAGTTGCGCCTCGAGACCCGGCAGCTTGCCGTATTGCAATTCGGCGACTTTTTCGAGCTTGCCTTCGCGCTGCAAACGCGTGATTTCCGCACGCGTCTTGTCGATCTCTTCCTTCAACTGCGCGCTGCCCTGCACCGCTGCTTTTTCCGCGGTCCAGATTTCCTCGAGGTCCGAATACTCGCGATCGAGCCGCTCGATTTCCTCTTCGATCAGTTGCAGACGCTTTTGCGACGCTTCGTCCTTCTCTTTCTTGACGGCTTCGCGTTCGATCTTCAACTGGATCAGCCGACGGTCGAGCCGGTCCATTTCTTCGGGCTTCGAATCAATTTCCATCTTGATCTTCGACGCGGCTTCGTCGATCAGATCGATTGCCTTGTCCGGCAGGAAACGATCGGTGATGTAGCGATGCGACAGCTCGGCCGCCGCGACGATCGCCGGGTCGGTAATGTCCACGCCGTGATGCAGTTCGTACTTTTCCTGCAAGCCGCGCAGGATCGCGATCGTGGCCTCGACCGTCGGTTCGTCGACGAGCACCTTCTGGAAGCGGCGCTCGAGCGCGGCATCCTTCTCGATGTACTTGCGGTATTCGTCGAGCGTGGTCGCGCCGACGCAATGCAGTTCGCCGCGCGAGAGCGCCGGCTTCAGCATGTTGCCCGCGTCCATCGCGCCTTCGGCCTTGCCCGCGCCGACCATCGTATGAATTTCGTCGATGAAGACGATGGTCTGCCCTTCGTCCTTCGCGATGTCGTTCAGCACGGCCTTCAGGCGCTCTTCGAATTCGCCGCGATACTTTGCGCCCGCGAGCAACGCTGCCATGTCGAGCGACAGCACGCGCTTGCCCTTGAGCGTCTCCGGCACTTCGCCATTGACGATGCGCTGCGCGAGCCCTTCGACGATCGCGGTCTTGCCCACGCCCGGCTCGCCGATCAGCACCGGATTGTTCTTGGTGCGGCGCTGCAGGATCTGAATGGCGCGCCGGATTTCGTCGTCACGGCCGATCACCGGGTCGAGCTTGCCGGCCCGCGCGCGCTCGGTCAGGTCGACCGTGTACTTCTTCAGCGCCTCGCGCTGGCTTTCGGCGTCCTGGCTGTGCACTTGCGAGCCGCCGCGCACCGCCGCAATCGCGCTTTCGAGCGACTTGCGCGACAAGCCATGCTGACGCGCGATGCGGCCGGCCTCGCCCTTGTCGTCGGCGACCGCGAGCAGAAACATTTCGCTCGCGATGAACGTGTCGTTGAGCTTCTGCGCTTCCTTGTCGGCCTGGTTTAGCAGTCCGGTCAACTCGCGGCCGATCTGCACATTGCCGTCGGTGCCCTGAACTTGCGGCAGACGCGTGATGGCGTCGTCGAGCGCGGTTTGCAGCGCCTGAACGTGCACGCCGGCGCGCGACAGCAGCGAACGCGCGGACCCGTCCTGCTGCGCGACGAGCGCCGCGAGGACGTGAACCGGTTCGATGTATTGATTGTCATGGCCGACCGCGAGACTCTGCGCGTCCGCCAGCGCTTCCTGGAATTTAGTGGTGAGTTTGTCGATTCTCATGCGAGACCTCCAATTTCGATTACCACCAAAATGAGGCGTTTTATTCAGGTTTCAAGCGCTTTTTTGTCCTCAGGACGTAGTTTTTAACGTTGCACGCGAAGAAAAATGCGCGACGCTTCGCGCGAGCCGCGTTCAGGCGACCGGCAGCGGGTTGTCGCTCGCCGGCTCGACGGGCACCGCCGGCACGACCGGGATCACCGTGCGGATGCCGAGCAAGGCCGCCAACGGCCCTTGCGGACCCGCGACTTCATCGATCGTATGGCGATCGAGTTCGGAGAGAAAGGCATTACGCGCAGCCTCGAGCACGTTGCGCAACCGGCATTGAGGCGTAATGACGCAAGGACGGCGTTCGCCGTTCTGGTCCGGCAGACACGCGACCAGCGCGAAGTCGCTTTCCGTCGCGCGCACGATCTCGCCGACCGTCAGCTTGCGGGTGCGCTCGGCAAGCCGCAAGCCGCCGTTACGGCCGCGCACGGTTTCCACCCAGCCCAGTTCGCTCAACTGCTGCACCACCTTCATCAGGTGGTTCTTGGAGACGCCGTACGCGTCGGAAATGTCCTGAATGGTCGACAAGCCCTCGCCGCGAATAGCGAGGTATAAAAGGACGCGCAGCGAATAATCGGTGTAATCGGTCAGTCTCATGGTTGCAGTATCACAATGAGCGCAAGCCGCGATCCGTGGGATAACCGCGTCGATGCAAGGGTTGCCGGGGGCCGCGGCTTCGCCATAAGATGCAGGGTTGGCACATGTTTAATTATGCTGCATCGATGAATCCGGGCCTTCGACGCCAATGGTAACGTTTCGCGCCGCGCCTATTCACACCAAAAGCGCGCTATTTTGAGCTGACTTCCGCGGAACTGGTAGTTTTTATGGCAGTTCCGGACGCCCGGTGGCGCCCGGTGGCGCGCTTTGACGAATCGCAGCGCAATCGTCGCATATTTCTGGAACCCGCATGAAACCGTCTTTTCCGGCCGCGCCGGTTGTCGAGCGCGCCGCCGAGCCTACCGAAACGAACATCCGCGAGCTGGTGTACGCGTTTTATGACCGCGTGCGCGCCGATCCGCTGCTCGGGCCGGTGTTCGACGCAACGCTCGCGGGCCGCTGGGACGACCATCTGCCAAAGATGTGCACGTTCTGGGCGAGTCTCGTGCTCGGCGCGAAGCAGTACCGCGGCAATGTGCAGCAGGCGCATCAGCCGCTCGAGGGAGTCGAACCGCAGCATTTCAGCCGCTGGCTGTACCTGTTTCTCGACACCGTCGAATCGCGTTACGAGCCGGCTGCGGCCGTGCGCTTCATGGAACCGGCGCTGCGTATCGCGCAGAGCTTGCAGCTAAGCCGCTTCGGCTGGGACTACAAGATTCCGGCGGAACAGCAGGCGTTGCTCGAACGGGTGGCGCCGAAGCGGCCTCGGGCGGACGACGAACCGCATCTTCCCGCACGGCCCGCCGGGGAACCGTTTCCGACGCGCATTATCGGTAAATCGCGGGACGAGTGAGAGCGGTTGGCGCCGTGCCGAGCGAGCGCCCGGCGCTTACTCCAACCCGCCGTTGCCCGACTCGATGCCCCAGCGCGCAAGCGCCGCGTCATCGGTCACGCGGGCGTCGACCCAGCGCTCGCCCGCCTCGGTTTTTTCCTTCTTCCAGAACGGCGCCTGCGTCTTCAGATAGTCCATCACGAATTCGCACGACGCGAATGCGTCGCCGCGATGTGAAGCGGTGGTCGCGACCAGCACGATCTGATCGAGCGGATAAAGCTTGCCGACGCGGTGCACGATCAGCACCTCGATGCCCGGCCAGCGCTCGCGCGCGCTCACGATGATCGCTTCAAGCGACTTCTCGGTCATGCCCGGATAGTGCTCGAGTTCCATCGCCTCGACGGTGCTGCCGTCGTTCAGATCACGCACCGTGCCGACGAAACACGCCACCGCGCCGACCTTCGGATTGCGGGCGCGCAACGCGGCGACCTCGGCGGTGAGATCGAAATCTTCGGTCTGGACACGAACGGGCATAGCGGGCTCCTTGCGGCTCAACCGCCCGTGACGGGTGGGAAGAACGCGACCTCGCAGCCTTCGGTGATGCGCGTGCCGGCGTCGGTCATCACGTGATTGCAGGCCATGCGCAGCGCGCGGCCTTCGGCCAGCGTGTCGGCCCAGATGCCGCCGCGCACGCGCAGCCATGCGCGCACGTCGCCGACGGTCGCGATGCCCTCGGGCACCTCGACGGTTTCGTCGGCCAGGCCGAGCGCTTCACGCACGCTCGCGAAATATCGCAGTTGAATCTTCATGGGATGCCGCCGGCTCAGCCGGCCTCAATTCAGCAATTCGGAAAAAGGAATGAAGCGCACGGTTTCGCCCGCGCTGATCGCGTGATTGGCCGGATTGTCGATCAGCCCGTCGCCCCATACCGTCGACGTCAGCACGGCCGAGCTCTGGTTCGGGAACAGGTCGAGCCCGCCCTCGGCATTGATGCGCGCCCGCAGGAATTCATTGCGGCGATCGGCCTTGCTCTGCGTGAAGTCCGCGCGCAGCGACAGCGCGCGCGGCACGACGGCCTGCACGCCGGCAAGACGCAGAATGAACGGACGCACGAACAGCAGAAAGGTGACGAAGCTCGATACGGGGTTGCCTGGCAGGCCGATGAAAAACGTGTCGGCTGAAGGGGTAGCGGGAGCCGCGGCTGAATCTTTTGCCGAGCCGCTGTCCACCCCGCGGCGCACCGCGCCGAACGCCAACGGCTTGCCCGGCTTCATCGCGATCTGCCACATCGCGAGGCGCCCTTCCGCTTCGACGGCCGGCTTCACATGATCTTCCTCGCCGACCGACACGCCGCCGCACGTCAGAATGAGATCATGCGCCTGCGCGGCTTCCCGCAGCGTGGCGCGCGTCGCATCCAGACTATCGGCGACGATGCCGAAATCGCTCACCTCGCAGCCGAGCTTCTCGAGCAGGCCACGCAGCGTGAAGCGATTCGAGTTGTAGATCGCGCCGGGCTTGAGCGGCTCGCCGGGCATGGTCAGTTCGTCGCCGGTAAAGAACACGGCGACTTTCACGCGACGGCGCACGGGCAGTTCCGCGCAACCGACAGACGCCGCGAGCCCTAGCGCCTGCGGCGTGAGCCGCGTGCCGGCCGGCAGGATCACCGAGCCGCTGCGGATGTCCGCGCCTTGTGCGGTAATCCATTCGCCCGGCTGCGGGCCGTGCAGGATAGTGACTTCGTCGGCAGCGGCTTCCGTTTGCTCCTGCATCACGACCGCGTCCGCGCCCGGCGGCACGGTCGCGCCGGTGAAAATGCGCGCCGCCGTGCCGGGCTTCAGCGGATCGGGCGCGTGGCCGGCGGGAATGCGTTGCGATACCGGCAGGCGGCGATTGCTGTGCGTCGTGAGGTCGGCGGTGCGGATCGCGTAGCCGTCCATTGAACTCGTGTTCATGGGCGGCACGTCGAGCGGCGACACGACGTCGGCCGACAACACACGGCCCGACGCTTCGAGCGTCGGAACCGACTCGCTGCCGTCGACGGCGCGCGCGGCGTCGAGCAGGGTCGCGAGTGCGTCGGCAGTGGCGAGCATCGGAGCGCGGGGCGTGGGAGTGGACATCTGTGGTTTCAGGCCGCTGGTCAAAAGAACATTGTAGCGGGCCAACGGCGAGCCTTGTCGGGTCGGCGATGCTGGCACCGACCCGCCCTTCGATACTCAGGCGCCCGTATTCGCGGCAATGAAGTCCTTCACGCGCTGCGCGTCCGCCGGCAACACTTCGAAGCGCTGCGGCAGCGACTCCAGTCCCGCGAACGCCGCCGGACGCTCCGGTTCGCGCAACAGCGCTTCGCGAATCGTTTCACCGAACTTGATCGGCTGCGCGGTCTCCAGCACGATCATCGGAATGCCCGGCTGCAGATGTTCGCGCGCAACCTTCAGGCCGTCGGCGGTATGCGTGTCGATCATCGTGTCGTAGCGCTGGAACACGTCGCGGATCGCCTCGACGCGATCGTCGTGACTGCTGCGGCCCGACACGAAACCGAACTCCTTCACGCGCGCAAAGTCGCCGCTCGCCGCAAGGTCGAACCCGCCCTTTTCCTCGACGTCGCGGAACAGTTGCAGCACGCGCGACGGATCGCGGCCGAGCAGATCGAACACGAAGCGCTCGAAGTTAGACGCCTTCGAAATGTCCATGCTCGGGCTGCTCGTGTGATACGTCTCGGCCGCCTTGCGCACGCGATAGATGCCGGTGCGGAAGAACTCGTCGAGCACGTCGTTTTCGTTCGTGGCGACCACGAGCTTTTCGATCGGCAGACCCATCATGCGCGCGATGTGCCCTGCGCACACGTTGCCGAAGTTGCCCGACGGCACCGTGAACGACACGCGCTCGTCGTTGCTCTTCGTCGCCGCGAAGTAGCCCTTGAAGTAGTAGACGACCTGCGCGACGACGCGCGCCCAGTTGATCGAATTGACCGTGCCGATCTTGTACCGCGCCTTGAACGCGTGATCGTTCGACACCGCTTTCACGATGTCCTGGCAGTCGTCGAACACGCCCTCGACCGCGAGATTGAAGATGTTCGGGTCTTGCAGGCTGTACATCTGCGCGGTTTGAAACGCGCTCATTTTCTTGTGCGGCGACAGCATGAACACGCGAATGCCCTGCTTGCCGCGCATTGCGTATTCGGCGGCGCTGCCGGTGTCGCCCGAAGTCGCGCCCAGAATGTTCAGCGTTTCGCCGTGCTTCGCGAGCGCGTATTCGAACAGGTTGCCGATCAACTGCATCGCCATGTCCTTGAACGCGAGCGTCGGACCGTTCGACAGTTCGAGCAGCGACAGCGGCGCGCCGTTTTCGACGCCAAGCGTTTTGAGCGGCGTGATCTGCGCGGCGCTTTCGTCGTCGCGCACGTTGCTGTACGTGGCCGCCGTGTACGTCTTGCGCGTGAGCGCGCGCAGGTCTTCGGCGGGAATGTCGTCGCTGAACTTCGACAGAATTTCGAAGGCGAGGTCCGCGTACGGCAGCGTGCGCCAGCGCGTGAGTTCGTCGGCGCTGACGCGCGGATAGTCGGCCGGCAGATAGAGGCCGCCGTCTTTCGCGAGACCGCCGAGCAGGATTTCGGAGAAGGTGTGGCGCTCGCCGGCTCCGGCGCCGCGCGTTGACAGGTAGTTCATAGTTGGCCTAGTTCAGCGCTTCCATGCGCAGCTTCGTGACTTGCGAGACAACGGTCTTCAATGCTTCGATCGTTTTGATCGCCGCGTTGACGTGCTTTTCGACCGTTTCGTGCGTGATCAGGATGATGTCGGTCTCGCCCTTGCCGTTGGCGTCGACCTGTTCCGATTCCTTCTGCAGCAGCGCGTCGATCGAGATACCCGTGTCGGCCAGAATGCGCGTGATGTCGGCCAGCACGCCGGTCACGTCGGCAACGCGCAGACGCAGGTAATAGCCGCTCGTCACTTCGTCGATGGGCAGAATCGGCGTGTTCGACAGACGGTCCGGCTGGAAAGCCAGATGCGGCACGCGATGCTCGGGGTCGGCCGTGTGCAGGCGCGTCACGTCGACCAGATCGGCGACGACCGCCGACGCCGTGGGCTCCGCGCCCGCGCCCTTGCCGTAGTAAAGCGTGGTGCCGACCGCGTCGCCGTGCACAACGACCGCGTTCATTGCGCCTTCCACGTTGGCGAGCAGACGCTTGGCCGGGATCAGCGTGGGATGCACGCGCAATTCGATGCCCTTGTCGGTACGGCGCGCGATGCCGAGCAGCTTGATGCGATAGCCGAGTTCCTCGGCGTATTTGATGTCGATCGCGGCGAGCTTGCTGATGCCCTCCACATACGCGCGGTCGAACTGCACCGGCACGCCGAACGCGATCGCGCTCATGATCGTCGCCTTATGCGCGGCGTCGATGCCTTCGATGTCGAAGGTCGGGTCGGCTTCGGCGTAGCCCAGTTCCTGCGCGGCCTTCAGCGCGGTCGCGAAGTCGAGCCCGCGGTCGCGCATTTCCGAAAGAATGTAGTTCGTCGTGCCGTTGATGATGCCCGCGATGTACTGAATCTGATTGGCCGTCAAGCCTTCGCGCAGCGCCTTGATGATCGGGATGCCGCCCGCGACGGCCGCCTCGAACGCGACCATCACGCCGTTCGCGCGCGCCGCCTCGAAGATCTCGGTGCCGTGCACGGCGAGCAGCGCCTTGTTGGCCGTGACCACGTGCTTGCCCTTGCCGATTGCGCGCAGCACCAGATCGCGCGCCACGCCGGTGCCGCCGATCATTTCCGCGATGATGTCGATCGACGGATCGTCGACCACCGCGTTGAAGTCGTCGGTCAGCGCGACGCTCGCGGCTTGCGCGCCGAGCGCCGCCGTCGCCTTGGCCGGATTGCGCACGGCGATGCGCGCAATCTCGATGCCGCGGCCCGCGCGACGTTTGATTTCATCCTGATTGCGGCGCAGTACCGTGAAGGTGCCGCTGCCTACCGTGCCGAAGCCCAGCAGTCCAACTTTGATCGGTTCCATGCAGCGTGGTGTCGTGTAGTGATTAAGGGAATTCGGGTGCCGGTTGGCCGGTGCGCGCAGCGGACAGATCACGCGTTGCGCACCGTATTGTGCGCTACGCCGTGTGACGTTTGCGATAACCGTCGAGGAAGCGCGCGATCCGGTTGATGGAATCGGCCAGATCGTCGACGTTCGGCAGGAACACGACGCGGAAATGATCCGGCGTCTTCCAGTTAAAGCCGGTGCCCTGCACGAGCAGCACGCGCTCCTCCAGCAGCAGGTCGAGGATGAACTGCTGGTCGTTCTCGATCGGATAAATCTTCGGATCGAGGCGCGGGAACATGTAGAGCGCCGCCTCCGGCTTCACGCAGCTCACGCCCGGAATCGCCGTCAGCATGTCGTACGCGAGCTCGCGCTGCTTGTAGAGGCGCCCGCTCGGCACGATCAGGTCGTTGATGCTCTGATAGCCGCCGAGCGCGGTCTGGATCGCGTACTGGCCTGGCACGTTCGGGCACAGGCGCATGGACGCGAGAATGCCGAGCCCTTCGAAATAGTCTTTCGCGTTGCGGCGGTTTTCGCCGGTGAGACCCGAAATGAACATCCAGCCGGCGCGGTAGCCGCACGAGCGGTAGCTCTTGGACAGGCTGTTGAACGTGACGGTCAGCACGTCTTCGGACAGCGCGGCCATCGACGTGTGCGTCTTGCCGTCGTAGACGATCTTGTCGTAGACCTCGTCGGCGAAAATCACGAGGCCATGCTGGCGCGCGATTTCGATGAGGCCGAGCAGCAGTTCGTCGGAATACAGCGCGCCGGTCGGGTTATTCGGATTGATGACGACGAGCGCGCGCGTATTCGGCGTGATTTTCGCGCGGATGTCGTCCAGGTCCGGCATCCAGCGGTTCGATTCGTCGCAGATGTAGTGCACGGGCGTGCCGCCCGCGAGGCTCACGCCGGCGGTCCACAGCGGATAGTCGGGCGCGGGCAGCAGCACTTCGTCGCCGTCGTTCAGCAGCCCCTGAAGCGCCATCACGATCAGCTCGGACGCGCCATTGCCGATGTAGATGTCGTCCAGTTCGACGCCGTGCACGCCCTTTTGCTGCGTGTAATGCATGATCGCCTTGCGCGCGGCGAACACGCCCTTGGAGTCCGAGTAACCGGACGAACCAGGCAGATTCAGGATCATGTCCTGAATGATTTCGTCCGGCGCTTCGAAGCCGAACGGCGCCAGGTTGCCGATGTTCAGCTTGATGATGCGATGGCCTTCTTCTTCGAGCCGCTTCGCATGTTCGAGGACGGGCCCGCGAATGTCGTAGCAGACATTCAACAACTTGTTGGATTTGAGAATCGGTTTCACGGCGGGCACTTCATCCTGGTTAATGTCCTGGTTAATGTCCCGGTTAAGGGCATTGAGGGCTTCAAGGCTTGAGCTCGGGGCTGGCGGCGAACGGCTCGGCCAACCGGCTCTGGCGAACAAATCGACGGACCGTGCAGGCTCGCCGATTGCGGAATTCGGGTGCGGCAACGCCGCGGGGCCGCCCGGGATCGGGCCGCCCATGATGGACGAAAGCGGGCGGAACCAGGTAGGTAGCCGGTGGGTCGCACCCCGAACCTTAGCGCCACTTGTGACGGCGCGTGAGCAGGGGCGCCGCGAGGCGGCTAAAAAGTTATAATTTAGCGGATTTTGGCCGACTTCCGCAATGCACCAGGCGTAACGGGAGCCTTTTGGGCCCTTTCCTGTCCCACCTCGTGTAGAACCGCCCTGCTCGCGCCTCGCGCGATCAGGCCTTCAACACGCATGATGTCTCGCGACGACTTCGGAAAACGAATTTGAAATTACATCAGGATTCCAGCGGCGCCCTCAATACCGTCACCGGTTACGGCGCCGGCTATGTCGAAATCAATCTGGTGCGTCACGCGGGCAGCCTTCTCGTGCTGCCGGACGCGCCTGTCATCCCCTGGCCGGTTACGTCTTTCGAGCAGTTGAGCGCCGAGCTCTTCGCGATGCTGGTCGAGCCCGCGCCCGAGGTCGTGATATTCGGCAGCGGCGAGCGGCTGCGCTTTCCGCATCCGCGCCTGACGGCGGCGCTCACCGCGAGGCGCATCGGCGTCGAAACCATGGACTTCAAGGCCGCCTGCCGCACGTACAACATTCTGATGGCCGAGGGCCGCAAGGTTGCGGCCGCGCTGCTGATCGAAGGCTAGCGCGGCAGCCGACGCGCCTCCCGCGCGCGCCCAGGCTCGCTCTCGCCGCGTCACGCCCGATCACGTACACTGCGCGCCATCCGCGCGAGGCCGGCTGCGTGCCGCCATCTCCGAATAACAACGCGGCGCCGCGCGAGCGGCGTCGCCAGAAAGGTTTGAATCCATGAACGATACGCCGTCGAGGCTACCGCTCAACCGCACCGCCATCCTGCTGCTGGTGCTCGCCCTTGCCGTCATCTGGTTCGTGCCGCTCGGCTGGCGCCATCTGCTGCCGAGCGACGAAGGCCGCTACGCCGAAATGGCCCGCGAGATGTTCGTCACCGGCGACTGGATCACGCCGCGCTACAACGGCTACAAGTACTTCGAAAAGCCGCCGCTGCAAACCTGGGCGAACGCGCTGACGTTCGCGTGGTTCGGCATCGGCGAATGGCAGGCGCGGCTCTATACGGCGCTGACCGGCTTTGCCGGCGTGCTGCTGATCGGCTACACCGGCGCGCGCGTGTTCAATGCGGCGACCGGCGTGTTCGCCGCGCTCGTGCTGGCGACCTCGCCGTACTGGAACCTGATGGGCCACTTCAACACGCTCGACATGGGCCTGTCGTTCTGGATGGAGCTCACGCTTTGCGCGTTGCTGCTCGCGCAGCGCCCCAACCTCAAGACTTCGTGCGAGCGCGGCTGGATGTGGCTGTGCTGGGGCTCGATGGCGCTCGCGGTGCTGTCCAAGGGTCTCGTCGGCGTGATTCTGCCGGGCGCGGTGCTGGTGCTTTACACGCTGATCGCGCGCGACTGGGCGGTGTGGAAGCGTCTGCATCTGATCGGCGGCCTGATCGTGTTCTTCGCGATCGTCACGCCGTGGTTCGTGCTGGTGCAGCAGCGCAATCCGGAATTCCTCAATTTCTTTTTCATCGTCCAGCAGTTCAAGCGCTATCTGACGCCTGAGCAGAACCGCCCCGGAGCGTTCTATTACTTTGTGCCGGTGCTGATTATCGGTTTCCTGCCGTGGCTTTCGGTGACGGTGCAAAGCGTGCGTCACGCGTGGCGTCTGCCGCGTCAGCCGAACGGCTTCGCGCCCGTCACGATGATGCTCGTCTGGATCGGCTTCATCTTCCTGTTCTTCAGCGCGTCGCACTCCAAGCTGCTGTCGTACACGCTGCCGATCGCGCCGGCCATCGCGCTGCTGATCGGCATGTATCTGCCGCTCGTCACGCGCGAGCAGTTGCGCCGCCATCTGACCGGCTATGTGCTGTTTCTCGTAGTCGCCGCGTTTGCCTCGCTGTTCCTGCCGCGCTTCGGCAGCGCGCGCAATCCGGCCGAGCTGTATGCCGAGTACCGCACGTGGGTGCTCGCGGCGCTCGCCGTTGCCTTCGTGCTGACGCTCGCCGCGCTGTGGCTGAATCGCCGTGGCCGCGCGAGCAGTCTCGGCGCCATCGCCAGTTTCGGCGCGGCATGGCTGCTGCTCGGCACGATCGCCGGCACGGGCCACGACGTGTTCGGCCGCCTCAGTTCCGGCGCGCCGCTCGCGCCCGCGATCAAGGCGCAAATGGCGAAACTGCCTGCCGACACGCCGTTTTACTCGGTCGGCGTGCTGGATCACACGCTGCCGTTCTACATCGGCCATACGATGACGATGGTCGAGCATCCCGACGAACTGGCGTTCGGCGTTTCGGTGGAACCGCAGAAATGGCTGCCTTCGGTGCAGGCATGGGTCGAGCGCTGGAAGGCCGACCGCTACGCGCTCGCGCTCATTCCGCCGTCCACCTACGACACGCTTCTCAAGCAGGGCCTGCCGATGCAGGTCATCGCGCGCGATTCGCGCCGCGTCGTCGTGATGAAGCCGCTCGCGGCGGGCGCGGCGGCCGCGGCGCTGGAAAAACCGCAGCAGTGACCCCATATCAGGACCTGAACATTCGATGAATCCGATTTCCCTCTTTTGCATTCTTGCCGGCGTCACGTTGAACGCCGGTGCGCAGTTGTTGCTCAAAGCCGGTACGAATGCCGTTGGACACTTCGAATTCACCCGTGCGAACATCCTGCCGATCGCCTTTCGACTTGCGACGCAGCCGCCGATCATCGGCGGGCTGGCGTGCTATGTGATCAGCGTCGTGGTGTGGATCGTCGGGCTGTCGCGCGTGGACGTGTCGATCGCGTATCCGATGCTGTCGCTCGGCTACATCGTCAATGCGTTCGCCGCGTGGTATCTGTTCGGCGAAGTGCTGTCGGTGCACAAGCTCGTCGGCATCGGCGTGATTCTGGTCGGCGTGGTGATACTTGCGCGCAGCTAGGCGCGTCGCGTAGAACGCCGCGGCAAACGCCGGGGTAAAGACAGCGTAAGCCGGCATCCATGCCGGCCAAGCAAAATGTAAGGTTCATCGCGGTATGCTCCGCGGTTGCACCCTTTTTCGGCCTTGGCCTCGAATCGCGCGCAGTGTGTTTCCACAGCGCCGTTCGGGCCCCGGCCTCATTGATCGAGCGAAGCATTCATGACCCAGTCAACCGTTGCGTCTCTGCCCTTCCTGCCGTTCGTCAAACCGGAAATCGACGAAGAAACGATTCAGGGCGTAGCCGATGTGCTGCGCTCCGGCTGGATCACCACGGGCCCGCAAAACCAGAAATTCGAGGCGGCGCTCTCCGAATTCTGCGGCGGCCGTCCGGTGCGCACGTTCAATTCCGGCACGGCGACGCTGGAAATCGGTCTGCGCATTGCAGACGTCGGCGAAGGCGACGAAGTGATCACGACGCCTGCCTCGTGGGTGTCGACGAGCAACGTGATCTACGAAGTCGGCGCGACGCCGGTATTCGCCGACATCGACCCGGTCACGCGCAACATCGACCTCGACAAGCTCGAGCAGGCGATCACGCCGCGCACCAAGGCGCTGATCCCCGTCTATCTGTCCGGCCTGCCCGTCGACATGGACCGCCTGTACGCGATCGCTCGCGCGCACAAGCTGCGCGTGGTCGAAGACGCCGCGCAGGCGTTCGGCTCGACATGGAACGGCAAGCGCATCGGCGCGATCGGCGACATGGTCTCGTTCAGCTTTCACGCGAACAAGAACCTCACGTCGATCGAAGGCGGCGCGCTCGTGCTGAACAATGAGGACGAAGCCGTGCTCGCGCAAAAGTACCGCCTGCAAGGCATCACGCGCACGGGTTTCGACGGCATGGACTGCGACGTGCTCGGTGGCAAGTACAACCTGACGGACGTCGCCGCGCGCGTCGGCCTCGGTCAATTGCCGCATCTGGAACGCTTTCTCGCGCAGCGCAGGAAACTCGCGCGCGCGTATTTCGCCGGCTTCGAGGGCGGCGCGGCGCAGAAGCTCGGCGTCGGCCTGCCGTTCGCCGACTTCGAGAACAGCAACTGGCACATGTTCCAGATCACGCTGCCGCTCGACAAGCTTTCCATCGACCGCGCGGGTTTCATGAGTCAATTGAAAGACCGCGGCATCGGCTCCGGCGTGCACTATCCTGCGATTCACCTGTTCACGCTGTATCGCGCGCGCGGCTTTACGGAAGGCATGTTCCCGCACGCCGAGCGTTTCGGCGCGACGAACGTCACCCTACCGCTCTTCACGCTGATGAACGAAGGCGACGTGCAGCGCGTCTGCCGCGCAGTCAATGAAATTTGCGAACAATACGGAAAATAAGCGGAAATGATTTATACGGAACAACGCGCCGTCACACCGGAAGTGTCGATCATCATTCCGGTGTACAACGAGGAAGCCGGGCTGGGCGCGCTCTTCGCGCGGCTCTATCCGGCGCTCGACGCGCTCGGCACGTCGTATGAAGTGATCTTCATCAACGACGGCAGCCGCGACAAATCCCCCGCGCTGCTCGCCGAGCAGTTCCGCGCGCGCCCCGACACGACCCGCGTGATCCTGCTGAACGGCAACTACGGGCAGCACATGGCGATTCTCGCGGGCTTCGAGCAGTCGCGCGGCGAGATCGTCATCACGCTCGACGCCGATCTGCAAAATCC
Source organism: Paraburkholderia sp. OAS925 (assembly GCF_040543975.1). Taxonomy (NCBI): domain Bacteria; kingdom Pseudomonadati; phylum Pseudomonadota; class Betaproteobacteria; order Burkholderiales; family Burkholderiaceae; genus Paraburkholderia; species Paraburkholderia sp. OAS925. The sequence continues at coordinate 2,265,277 of NZ_JBEUNO010000001.1, read as the reverse complement.
GCCGGAAGAAATCGGCAAGCTCGTCTCGAAGATGCGCGAAGGCTTCGACTACGTCGGCACGATTCGCCTGCAACGCCAGGACAGCTTGTGGCGCCGCAAGGCTTCGCGCGCGATGAACCGTCTGCGCGAGCGCATCACGCGCATCAAGATGACCGACCAGGGCTGCATGCTGCGCGCGTACAGCCGGCACATCATCGACACGATCAATCGCTGCGGCGAAATCAACACGTTCATTCCGGCGCTCGCGTACACCTTCGCGCAGAATCCGGTCGAGATCGAAGTGGCGCACGAAGAGCGCTTCGCGGGCGAATCCAAGTACTCGCTGTATTCGCTGATCCGCCTGAATTTCGACCTCGTGACCGGCTTCTCGGTCGTGCCGCTGCAGTGGCTGTCGTTCATCGGCGTCATCCTGTCGCTCGGCTCCGCGGCGCTGTTCGTGCTGCTGCTGATTCGCCGCTTCATCATCGGCGCGGAAGTTCAGGGCGTGTTCACGCTGTTCGCCATTACGTTCTTCCTGCTCGGCGTGATCATCTTCGCGCTCGGGCTGCTCGGCGAGTACATCGGGCGGATTTATCAGCAGGTGCGCGCGCGTCCGCGTTATCTGGTGCAGACCATTCTCGAAGAGCGCAACGGCACGGCGGTGGCCGACATGCCGCGTCAAACCGTCGTGCAGGCTGTTCAACCGGCGCCGATTGTCGACCAGCGCGACCAGCGCGATCACCGCGACCAGGGCCCGAACCGATGAAACCGCGCGCCGTCGTATTCGCGTATCACAACGTCGGCGTGCGCTGCCTGCAGGTGCTGCTCGCGCGCGGCGTGGACGTGGCGCTCGTCGTCACTCACGAAGACAGTCCGACCGAGAACATCTGGTTTGGCAGCGTCGCGAGCGTGGCGGCCGAGCACGGCATTCCCGTCGTGACGCCCGCCGATCCGAAAAGCCCGGAACTGCGCGCGGCGGTGAGCGCGGCGCGGCCGGACTTTATCTTCTCGTTCTACTACCGCCATATGTTGCCGGTCGACGTGCTCGCGCTCGCCGCGCGCGGCGCCTACAACATGCACGGCTCGCTGCTGCCAAAGTACCGCGGCCGCGTGCCGACCAACTGGGCGGTGCTGCACGGCGAAACCGAAACCGGCGCGACGCTGCACGAAATGGCCGCCAAGCCGGACGCGGGCGCGATCGTCGCGCAAACGCCGGTGCCGATCCTGCCCGACGACACCGCCGCGCAAGTGTTCGACAAGGTCACCGTGGCCGCCGAGCAGACGCTGTGGCGCGTGCTGCCGGCGCTGCTGGCGGGCGAGGCGCCGCATCTGCCGAACGATCTGTCGCACGGCAGCTACTACGGCGGGCGCAAGCCGGAAGACGGCCGCATCGACTGGAGCCAGCCGGCGCAACAGGTCTACAACCTGATTCGCGCGGTCGCGCCGCCCTATCCCGGCGCGTTTACCGACGTCGGCGGCCGGCGTTTTGTTGTTGCGCGCGCACGCCTCGCGACACCCGGCGCGCTTCGCCCGGATTTGCCGCCGGGCCTGCACGTAAGCGATAATGCCGTTTTCGCGATATGCGGCGACGGTCGCGCGATCGCCATCCACGAATTGCGGCATCAGCACGACGGCACCGAAACTGTCGTCACTCCGGCCGAATTCGCCCAGCTCATTCAAACTCCCCGACCTTTATGAAGAAAGTCCTGATCCTGGGTGTGAACGGCTTTATCGGCCATCACCTGTCCAAACGCATTCTCGAAACGACCGATTGGGAAGTCTTCGGGATGGGACATGCAGACCGAACGTCTGGGCGATCTCATCAATCATGAGCGGATGCACTTCTTCGAAGGCGACATCACGATCAACAAGGAGTGGGTCGAATATCACGTCAAGAAGTGCGATGTGATTCTGCCGCTGGTCGCGATCGCGACGCCCGCCACTTACGTGAAGCAGCCGCTGCGCGTGTTCGAACTCGACTTCGAGGCGAACCTGCCCATCGTGCGTTCGGCGGTCAAGTACGGCAAGCACCTCGTGTTTCCGTCGACGTCCGAGGTCTACGGCATGTGCACGGACGAGCAGTTCGATCCGGAAGAATCGCAACTGTCGTACGGCCCGATCAACAAGCCGCGCTGGATCTACGCGTGCTCGAAGCAGTTGATGGACCGCGTGATCTGGGGCTACGGCATGGAGGGCCTGAACTTCACGCTGTTCCGTCCGTTCAACTGGATCGGCCCGGGCCTCGACTCGATCTACACGCCGAAGGAAGGCAGCTCGCGCGTGGTCACGCAGTTCCTCGGCCACATCGTGCGCGGCGAGAACATCAGCCTCGTCGACGGCGGCGCGCAAAAACGCGCGTTCACGGATATCGACGACGGCATCGGCGCGCTGATGAAGATCATCGACAACAAGAACGGCGTCGCGACGGGCAAGATCTACAACATCGGCAATCCGACCAACAACTTCTCGGTGCGCGAACTCGCGCACAAGATGCTGACGTTGGCCGCGGAATTCCCTGAGTACGCAGAGACCGCGAAAAAAGTGCAACTGGTCGAGACGTCGTCGGGCGCGTACTACGGCGCGGGCTATCAGGACGTGCAAAACCGCGTGCCGAAGATCGACAACACGATGCAGGAACTCGGCTGGGCGCCGAAGTCGACCTTCGACGAAGCGCTGCGCAAGATTTTCGAAGCGTATCGCGGCCACGTCGCCGAAGCACGCGCGCTCGTCGAACAGCAATAAGGGCTGATCCTTGGCCCGTATCGTCCTGAAGATCGACGTCGACACGCTGCGCGGCACACGCGAAGGCGTGCCGAACCTCGCGCGTATTTTCGATCGCTTCAAGGCGCGCGCCACCTTCCTCTTTAGCCTCGGGCCCGACCACACCGGTTGGGCGATGCGCCGCGTGCTGCGGCCGGGCTTTCTGAAGAAGGTGTCGCGCACGTCGGTGGTCGAGCACTACGGCATCAGGCAACTGATGTACGGCGTGCTGCTGCCGGGGCCGGATATCGGCGTGAAGGCGTCGGCGGAGATGCGCGCGATTCACGAAGCCGGTTTCGAATGCGGCATTCACACGTGGGACCACGTCTATTGGCAGGACAACGTGCGCTCGAAAGATCGCGGATGGACCGCGGCGCAAATGCAGCAAAGCCATGATCGTTTCGTCGATATTTTCGGCGCGCCGCCGCTCACGCATGGCGCAGCCGGCTGGCAGATGAACGGCCACGCGTTCGAGCAGATCGACGCGTGGGGCATGCACTACGCGTCCGACGGCCGCGGGCATTCGCCGTATCTGCCGGTCGTCGACGGCAAGACGCTTGCGCATGTGCAGATGCCGACCACGTTGCCCACGCTCGACGAAGTGCTCGGCGTGAACGGCGTCGACGAACACAACGTGGCCGCGTTCATGCTGAAGCACACGGAAAACAATCCGCACGATCAGGTCTTCACGCTGCACGCGGAACTCGAAGGGCAAAAGCTCGCGCCGATCCTCGAACAGTTGCTGAACGGCTGGCGCGCGCAAGGCCATACGTTTGCGACCATGGGCGACTATTACGCGGCGCTGGACCGCGGCGCGCTGCCATCGTACCCTGTTACGTGGGGCGAAATTCCAGGGCGCTCCGGCGAGTTGATCGTCCAGCCGTGACGGGTCGGTCGGCGCGCTTCCAGTCGACGCAGCCTTCGTTGCCATCCGGTTGCTGTTCGATTAAGGCCGGCAGACTGCCCTTATGCCCAGCCGCCACGCGAGACTATGCGCGCACCGGTAGCCCCTCCCCCAAAAAGTTTCGATGCCAGGCCCGCGCCGCCATAACGCGCACGCCGACCATAACAACCGGAGAACCTCGTGTCCATCGCAGTCGATAAACCCATCCCCGACTTCACCGCTGCCGCTACCGGAGGCGAGATCACGCTGTCCGGCCTGCGGGGTAAGAAGGTGGTGCTGTACTTTTATCCGAAGGACAACACGCCGGGCTGCACGACCGAAGGTCTGCAGTTTCGCGATCTGTATCCGAAGTTCAAGAAAGCCGGCGCCGAAATTCTGGGCGTCTCGCGCGACAGCCTGCGCTCGCATGACAATTTCAAGGCGAAGCTCGAATTGCCCTTCCCCTTGATCTCGGACCCCGAAGAAAAACTGTGCGCGCTCTTCGGCGTCATCAAAATGAAGAAAATGTATGGCAAAGAAGTGCGGGGAATCGAGCGCTCCACGTTCCTCATCGACGCTGACGGCGTGCTGCAGCAGGAGTGGCGCGGCGTGAAGGTGCCGGGCCATGTCGACGAAATTCTGGAGGCTGTACAAGCGCTTTGAGGCGCGTTATATTGGGTTGCAATGAGTGCCTGTCCACCCCAAATTTTTCGTCGCTGCGCAAGACTTGACGGTCATATCGCCGTCGTCGCCCTCATCGGGACTGGCGGAGTCGTCAGGCGCAACGCGAACACCGTAGGCGAGCCGCTTGCCCCGTACGACGGGGCGGCGGCTTTTTTAATTGCGCGCAGCCGTTCGTTCATTCGGCCACGCGTTTCCGTTAAGGAGCCGATCGAAGACCAGGCGAACCGGCATCTCTAGACCGAATGCGCGCCTCCGGGCGCAAACTGCGTGCGCAACATCGGCACCGGCAGAATGCGACAGGCGGCGCACGATATGCGACCCGATAATTTCGAGGGAAACCATGCCTTTGCCTACCCCCCCGAGCAAGCTCGGCAATCTCCTGCCCCCTGACGAATACAAGGCCAAGGCCGCCACGCCGGCGCGCTCCGCCGCGAAGAAACAGGCCGAGGGAGAATCCGCGGAGCCGGCCGACTACGGCCGCGCGAATGTCGCCACGCCCATGGCGCACGCCGCCAATGCCGCGACCACCTTGCGGCCGGTGCCGGCATCGTCGGCTGCCGCCACCGCGTCCGCCGCAGGCGAGGCCGCGCAGTCACGCGGCGCGTCGGGCTCCGGGCGCAAGACCCGGCAAACCGCCGCGCTGCTGCAGCCGGTTCCCGCAGCGCGTCCGCAGGCCGAGCCCGCTGTCGAGCCGTCCGCCGAACCGCAGCCGGCCATCGCGCGCAAGCCAGGCGCGAAGCAACCCGCCGCCAGCGCGCCCACTGTCGCGCCAACCGCGCGCGGCACGAGCAAAAAACGCGGCACGGACGCACAGTTGGTCGAGATGCAAAAGCTCTTCGTGCTCGACACCAACGTGCTGATGCACGATCCAAGCTGCCTGTTCCGTTTCGAGGAGCACGACGTCTATCTGCCGATGATGACGTTGGAGGAACTCGACAACCACAAGAAAGGCATGTCGGAAGTCGCGCGCAACGCCCGTCAGGTGAGCCGCACGCTCGACGCGCTGGTGGCGAACGCGGGCAACATGTCCGACGGCATTTCGCTCGCGCGGCTCGGCAGCCGCGAGGCTTCCGGGCGCCTCTACTTCCAGACGAAGCTGACGGCGATCGAACCGGTCGAGGGCTTGCCGGAAGGCAAGGCCGACAATCAGATTCTCGGCGTGGTGCGCGCGTTGCAGCGCGACCGGTCGGATCGCCAGGTCGTGCTGGTGTCGAAAGACATCAACATGCGCATCAAGGCGCATGCGCTCGGCTTGCCCGCTGAAGACTACTTCAACGACCAGGTGCTCGAGGACAGCGATCTGCTGTATTCGGGCATCCGCGCGCTGCCGCAGGACTTCTGGACCCGCCATGCGAAGGGCATGGAGAGCTGGCAGGACACCAAGACCGGCACCACGTATTACCGCGTGACCGGGCCGCTGTGTCCGTCGATGCTCGTCAACGAGTTCGTGTATCTCGAGCCGCAGAACGGCGAGCCGGCGTTCCATGCGCTCGTTCGCGAGCTCAACGGCAAGACGGCGCTGCTGCAAACGCTGCGCGACTACGGCCATCACAAGAACAACGTGTGGGGCATCACCGCGCGCAACCGCGAGCAGAATTTCGCGCTGAACCTGTTGATGAATCCGGAGATCGACTTCGTCACGCTGCTCGGCCAGGCCGGCACCGGCAAGACGCTGGTGGCGCTCGCAGCGGGGCTCGCGCAGGTGCTCGACGACAAGCGCTACAACGAGATCATCGTGACGCGCGCGACCGTGCCCGTCGGCGAGGACATCGGCTTCCTGCCCGGCACTGAAGAGGAAAAGATGCAGCCGTGGATGGGTGCATTCGACGACAACCTCGAAGTGCTGCAGAAAACCGACGACGCCGCGGGCGAATGGGGCCGCGCCGCGACCCAGGAACTGATCCGTTCGCGCCTGAAGATCAAGAGCATGAACTTCATGCGTGGCCGGACGTTCGTGGACAAGTATCTGATCATCGACGAGGCGCAAAACCTGACACCCAAGCAGATGAAGACGCTGGTCACGCGCGCCGGGCCGGGCACGAAGATCATTTGCCTCGGCAATATCGCGCAGATCGACACGCCTTATCTGACGGAAGGCAGTTCGGGTCTGACGTACGTGGTCGACCGTTTCAAGGGTTGGGCGCACAGCGGGCACGTGACGCTGGCGCGCGGCGAGCGTTCGCGCCTCGCCGACTACGCATCGGAAATCCTTTAAAGATCAACCGGCTGGCCGTCAGGCCGGTTACCGCTCAAGCCGCGCCCCGCTTTCCCGGGGCGCGGTTTTTTTATGGCTGCGGCGTCTTTGGCAGGCAACACTTAGCGTGTGAACTTCAAGTAATTTGTCAAGAATTCTTGCCGGTTGCGCGTTTCACCGGCTACCATCCGGACATCGTCCGCCTTTAAACGAGCGTTTACCGCCTTCCCTTTCATGCGCCGACTCGCCCTCTCGCTACTGACCGTCGTGCTGCTCGCCGCGTGTGCCGGCGCGCCGCAGAAGACGTCGTCGCGCGCGGGAAGCTCCGTCGTCGTCGCAAACGGGGCGTATCGGCCGCCGCCGCCGGGCTTTCCGAACTTCGTGGACCACAGCATCGGCCGCGAGGAAATCTCCATTCAGGCGATGAGCCTCGTCGGCGTGCCCTACCGCTGGGGCGGCAACACGCCCGATAGCGGCTTCGATTGCAGCGGCCTGGTTCGCTACGTGGTCGCGCGCGCGGCTTCGGTGAATTTGCCGCGCACGACCGCGGATATGAGCGGACGCGGCGAATCGGTCGAACCCGACGAGATAGCGCCGGGCGATCTGATCTTCTTCAACACGACTGGGCGCCCGCACTCGCATGTGGGCATCTACGTGGGCAAGCTGCGCTTCGTGAATGCGCCGTCGACGGGCGGCACGGTGCGGCTCGACTACCTGACCAATCCGTACTGGGCAAAGCGCTTCGACGGCATCCGCCGTATGGCCGGACCGGCCGCCAAGCCGGCGCCGTTCGACGCGCCGAGCTATCAGGCTGCGGCGCCGCAGCCTGAGCGCTCCGCTGCGACTGGCTACGGCAGCGATCAAGGCGGTGCCCGCGCGAGCGCCGCGAATACGCCGTCTGTGACGGCGAAGACGGGTTCGGACTACGCCGCCGATGCTGGACTTTCGCAAACCACCACGGCTCGGGTTACCGGACAACCGCGAGTGACATCGAACGCGACTGGCGATTCGGCCGCGCTCTCGACGGTCTCAACGGCAGCGACCCGCGCGCCGCAAGCCGATCCGTTCGAGCCGCCGCCGCCCGCGATGACCGCAGCGCAATTGCAGGCCCGCGCGGCCGGCGCCGTCTCGCCGACGCCGGTCGCGTCGACGCGGGCAAGCGGCTATGGCAGCGACAGCGGCAGCAGTGGAACGCCCGTTCAAGCGCAATCGACAGCCACAGCGCGCGCGATGCCGCAGACGGCAAACGCCGCTACACCGGACGCCATCGATGCAGCCGCCGACGCTTTCGAACCGCCGCCACCGGCTTCGATCGCCGCCCGCCAGGCGCGCCTCGCACAGCAGACTGAACAAACGGGGCAAGCCCAGCGCGCAGGTGAAGCACAGGCGGATGACGGCGCCGTGCAAATCATGCGCGCCTCGACGGCCTCGCGACCCACACCCGCTCCTTCGCAGACCAACGACGACCCGATCGCCCGTTTCGCCAACGGCAAGTTCTAGCGAAAGCGGCGACCCCAGCACGCGCCAACGCGCGCGCCCTTATACATGCTGGTTAGTTGCCTGGAGCACAAAGCATCCGCCATCTGCAATGCGGTCAATCTGCTTCGCAATGCTGATAAATACGCGAACTAAACGCGCACACATTGTCCCAGCGATGAATCGGATTCGTCCGATCGGCACGTCCAGAAACACCGCGCGCAGCCTGGCTCGGTCAGCACGCGGACGCCGCCGATCTGCTATCGTCATCGGTATTCTTCCGAAGCGGGTGACGACAATGGATCTCGGGCTGAAAGAAAAAGTGGTCTTGATCACGGGTGGCAGCAAGGGCATTGGCTTTGCGTGTGCCCGCGCGTTCGCGATCGAAGGTGCGAAGGTCGCGATCGTTTCGCGCGATCCCGCCAACCTGGCGCGCGCCTACGAGCAGCTGAAACAGGAAGGCTTGCACGTGCATCGCACGCGCGCCGATCTGCACGAACCGCACAGCGCCGCGGACATCGTCGAGGAAGTGACTACCGCCGTCGGCCCGATCGATGTGCTGGTCAACAGCGCCGGCGCGGCGCGCCGCTACGACCCCGAAACGCTCGATGCGGACGCGTTTCGCGCCACGATGGAAGCCAAGTATTTCCCGTACATCTACCCGCAACAGGAAGTGCTGCGCCGGATGGCGGAGCGCGCGAAAAGAGGCGATGGCGGCGACCCGGGGACGATCGTGAATATCATCGGCATGGGCGGCAAGATCGCGAGCGACATCCATATTGCCGGCGGCGCCGCAAATGCCGCGCTGATGCTCGCCACGGTCGGCCTCGCCCACTACTACGCGCGTTACGGCATCCGGATCAACGCGATCAATCCGGGCGCGACGCTGACCGAGCGCGTCGAGGAAGCAGTCCAGTTGGAAGCGACGCAGCAAGGCATCGGGAGCGCGGAGGCGCTGGCGCGCGGACAGGCGAAGGTGCCGCTCGGGCGCTATGCAAAACCGGAGGAAATCGCGGACGTCGCGCTATTTCTGGCGAGCCGCCGCGCGAGTTATGTGACGGGCGCGATCGTGCCGATGGATGGCGCGAGCGCGCCGTTGATATGAGGTGAGGCGTTGAGCCTGGGCGTTGGGCTTGGCCCGTTCATCCGCCCGCGGCGGTAGAGCCGTTGACCTGCACCGCTGCCACGCTGTGTTACGCCTACCGTGTTACGCCTACCGGGCGGACGACCACAGCGTCCCCCGCCGGCAGGCCGTGAAACTTACAGGAAATGGTGGCCGAGCCACCATGCGACGGCGGCGAGCGCCGCCGAAGCCGGGATCGTCAGAATCCAGGCCCACACGATGTTGCCGGCCACGCCCCAGCGCACCGCGCTCAGCTTCTGCGTCGCGCCGACGCCGACGATCGCGCCGGTGATCGTATGCGTGGTGGACACCGGAATACCGAGCCACGAGGCGGTGAACAGAGTAATCGCCCCGCCCGATTCCGCGCAAAAACCGCCAACCGGCTTCAGCTTCGTGATCTTCTGCCCCATGGTGCGGACGATTCGCCAGCCGCCGAACAACGTTCCAACACCCATCGACAGATAGCAGCCGCCGATCACCCACAACGGCGGCGCATCGGCGAGCGACGACGCATAGCCCGTCGCGATCAGCAGCATCCAGATAATGCCGATGGTTTTTTGCGCGTCATTGCCGCCGTGCCCAAGACTGTACAAACCGGCGGATACCAGTTGCAGGCGGCGGAAGCGCCGGTCGACCTTGCTGGGTGGCGTGCGGAAATAGATCCACGACACGGCCAGCATGAAGAACGAGCCGAGCACGAAGCCGAGCAGCGGCGAGACGAGAATAAACGTCACGGTCTTCATGAGCCCGTCGAAATTCAGCGAGCCCCAGCCGGACTTGGCGAGCGCCGAGCCCACGAGCCCGCCGATCAGCGCGTGCGACGAACTCGACGGAATGCCGTAGTGCCACGTGATGACGTTCCACCCGATCGCGCCGACGAGCGCGCCGAAAATCACGTAGTGATCGACGATGGCCGGGTCGATCGTGCCCTTGCCGACCGTCGCGGCGACTTTCAGGTGGAACACGAAATACGCGATGACGTTGAACGCCGCGGCGAACGCGACCGCCTGCTGCGGCTTCAGCACGCCGGTCGACACGACGGTGGCGATCGAATTCGCCGCGTCGTGAAAGCCGTTCATGAAGTCGAAAATCAGCGCGACGGCGACCAGGGCGGCGACCACCCAGATAGCGAGTTGTATCGATTGCATTATGCGTTTTCCAGCACGATGCCTTCAATGATGTTCGCTACGTCTTCACACTTGTCGGTGATCGTTTCGAGCAATTCGTAAATCGCCTTCAGCTTGATAAGCGTCTTGACGTTGTCCTCTTCGCGAAAGAGTTTCGACATGGCCGCGCGCAGCACGCGGTCCGCTTCGGATTCGAGCCGGTCGATTTCCTCGCACGCCTTCAGAATCTGGCTTGCCTGCTTCATGTCCGACAACAGTCTCACCGCGAACTGCACGCGCTCGGACGTCGCCGTGCAGATGTGCGCGAGCTGGCTCGCCTCGGAGGTGACGGACTGCACGTCGTAAAGGGAAATAGCGGTGGCGACGTCTTCCATCAGATCGAGGATGTCGTCCATCGTGGTGATGAGCTTGTGGATTTCGTCGCGGTCGAGCGGCGTGATGAACGTCTTGTGCAGCAGGTCGATGGTTTCGTGCGTGAGCTTGTCGGCAGCCTTTTCGGCCTTTTGCACGTTTTGCTTGTGGGTTTCCGCGTCCTGCAGATTGTCGATCAGCAGTTCGAGTTCGCGGCTCGCCGAGACGATGCACTCTGCATGCGCGTTGAAAATATCAAAAAACTTGCCCTCGGTGGGCATGAATCGACCGAACATTGGGATCCCGAAAATTGGTCACATAATGGCTGACATAAAACCGCCATATTGTACCGTTGCAGGATCGATGTCGCACTTTGCAAAGCGCGGTTACAACAGCGCCATTGCTTCGGCGCTGCTTTTGGTCGCGGCTTTCGTGCTACGTCATCGATTCGCGGCTGCTCGCCGCTTTATTTGCCGTGCTACTCACCACGCTACTCGCCGTAAAAATTCTGCGCGCCGGCAAAGTTGTCGAACTTCGTGAATTGGCCGTGGAACGTGAGCCGAACCGGCCCGATCGGACCATTCCGCTGCTTGCCGATAATGATTTCCGCCGTGCCTTTGTCAGGGCTGTCGGGGTTATACACTTCGTCGCGGTAAATGAAGAGGATCACGTCGGCGTCCTGTTCGATAGCGCCCGATTCGCGCAAGTCGGACATGATCGGCCGCTTGTTCGGACGCTGTTCGAGGCCGCGATTGAGCTGGGACAAAGCAATTACCGGTACGTCGAGTTCTTTCGCGAGACTCTTGAGCGAACGCGAAATCTCCGAGATTTCGGTCGCGCGGTTTTCGCCGGACGACGACCCGCTCATCAGCTGCAAATAGTCGATGATGATGAGCCCTAGCTTGCCGCACTGGCGTGAAAGCCGCCGCGCGCGCGAGCGCAGTTCCATCGGATTCAGACCGCCGGTTTCGTCGATGAAAATCTGCGCCTCGCTCATTTTCTGCACGGCGTGCGTGAGCTTCGGCCAGTCCTCGTCGGTCAGGCGGCCGGTTCGCATGCGGTGCTGGTCGAGCCGGCCGACCGAGCCGAGCATACGCATGGTGAGCTGGGAGCCTGGCATTTCCATCGAGAACACGGCGACCGGCAAGCCGTATTCGACCGCGACGTATTCGCCGATATTCATCGAAAACGCCGTCTTACCCATCGACGGACGCCCTGCGACGATGATCAGCTCGCCGCCGTGCATGCCCGACGTCATGCGGTCAAGGTCGACGAAGCCCGTCGGCGTGCCCGTCACATCGCTCGGATTGGCCGTGTGGTAAAGCGTATCGATGCGCTCCACCACTTCGGTGAGCAGCGGCCCGATTTCGAGAAAGCCCTGGGTGCCGCGCGCGCCGTCTTCGGCGATCGAAAACACCTTCGACTCCGCTTCGTCCAGCAGTTGCCGGACTTCCTTGCCTTGCGGATTGAACGCGTCTGCCGAGATTTCATCGGCAACCGAAACCAGCCGGCGCAGCACCGCGCGATCGCGCACGATCTCGGCGTAGCGCCGGATATTCGCCGCGCTCGGCGTGTTTTGCGCAAGCGCATTCAGATAGGCAAGCCCGCCGACCTCTTCCGCCTTACCCGAGGTGCCGAGCGCTTCGTACACGGTAATCACGTCGGCCGGACGCGTGGCCGCGATCAGCTTGCCGATGTGCTCGAAGATGATGCGGTGGTCGTAGCGGTAGAAATCGCTTTGCGACAGAAAGTCGGCGATGCGGTCCCACGCGGCGTTATCCAGCAGCAAGCCGCCCAGCACCGATTGCTCGGCCTCGATCGAATGCGGCGGGACTTTCAGCGACTCGAGTTGGGGATCTTTGGACGGTGCGTTCATGGAGAGGGATTATCGTGGAAATGAGGCGACCGCGGCCAGCAGGAAATCAATTTGACGCGCACAAAAAAACAGGGGCCGGTTGCCCGGCCCCTGCCTTTAGCCAGCAACTTCCTGGCCGATACTATCGGATGCTCGACGCAGCCGGTTTAAACGTGCTCGCCCAGCACCGACACCGTCACGTCCACAACCACGTCGGTGTGCAGCGAAACCTGGATCGGGTGGTCGCCCACCAGCTTCAGCGGGCCTTCCGGCAGACGCACTTGCGCCTTTTCCACTGCGAAGCCTTGCTTGCCCAGCGCTTCAGCGATGTCAGCGTTCGTCACCGAGCCGAACAGACGGCCGTCGACGCCGGCCTTCTGGCCGATCTGAACCGTCGAGCCAGCCAGCTTTTCGCCTTGAGCTTGAGCAGCAGCCAGCTTTTCAGCGGCGATCTTTTCGAGTTCGGCGCGGCGGACTTCGAATTCAGCCAGCGCTTCTTTCGTTGCACGGCGAGCCTGCTTGTTCGGGATCAGGAAGTTACGTGCGTAACCGTCCTTGACCTTCACGATGTCGCCCAGGTTGCCCAGATTGACGACTTTTTCCAGAAGAATGATTTGCATTCGGATGCTCCTTATCGCGTCGTCGGGTTAGGCCTTGTGCTGGTCGGTGTACGGCACGAGCGCGAGGAAACGCGCGCGCTTGATTGCCGTATCCAGCTGGCGTTGATAGTGCGACTTCGTACCCGTGAGACGCGCCGGCGTGATCTTGCCGTTTTCGCCGATGAAGTCCTTCAGCGTTTCGATGTCCTTGTAGTCGATGTACTCGACGCCAGCGGCCGTGAAACGGCAGAACTTCTTGCGCTTGAAGAGCGGATTTTGTTGCTGACGACGCTTGTCGAATTTCTTACCAGTCGGGCGGGGCATGTTCAGTCCTTTCCAATGTCCTGCAATGCTGTGATGTGAAATACCAGAGTTCTCGCGTTGCGGTGCTTTTTAGCCAGGAAGCCTGTGAAGAGCGTTTCGACGCCCATCGGACAGCTTTCCAGCTTACCGCTCGCCTCGCCTGCGGCTACTGCCTGCATGGTCAGTTCGACTTGCCGGGCAATCCCGGCTTCGACGACTTCGGTGCGGTGCTGCAACGTGCAGCCTGCAATCGGAACGCCGGCGGGTGTGTACCGCACCGGTTCGCGTTCGACGACGCTGGCCGTAAGTTGCAGCCGGTTCATGTAGCCTTTGGCAAGAGCGGCGCGCTGTGCTCTGGTAGCTTAAATTGGGTGTCTTAAGCCTGCGCTTCGGACGGTTGCGTAGCAGCCGACTTCTTGGCTTCTTCGCGCTGCACTTCCTTCATCATCGGCGACGGGCCGGTTTCGGCCTTCTTCATCTTGACGATGAGGTGACGCAGAACTGCGTCGTTGAACTTGAACGCGTGTTCCAGCTCGTCGAGCGTGGTCTGGTCGCATTCGATGTTCATGCAGACGTAGTGAGCCTTCGCGAGTTTCTCGATCATGTAGGCCAGTTGGCGACGGCCCCAGTCTTCGATACGGTGGATCTGGCCACCGTGCGAGGTGATCGTGCTCTTGTAACGCTCGATCATGGCGGGCACCTGCTCGCTCTGATCGGGATGCACGATAAAGACGATTTCATAATGACGCATACACACTCCTTGTGCTGACTTATGGATAGAAGCCACCCGGGCGTCGAACCGGTGTGGCAAGTGAGAAGCCGAAGATTGTAGCCCGATTGGGGCCGGGTTGCAAGGCATCGAACCGCGCCAGCACGCGGTTCGGGCGTGTTTTCAGGCATTTAGCGAACGCGCCCCGGTGCGGGCGCCGGCTTGCCGCGCCGGCTCAACCGCTCTCGGTGCGCGCGCTGCCGGCCGCGAGGCGCGCCTTGAGCGCCGTTTCCAGACCGCTCAGCGCCTCGGGCGCAGCGTCCGTGATCGCCCACCAGGTCATGCCCTCGGCGTCCCAGTGCGCGAGCGAATAGCCTTCGCGGGCAAGCGCCGCCGGCGCGCCGCCGTCCGTGCCGCCCGTCTGCGGGAACACGTAGACGTCGATCACGTGCTTGCGGTAACGGTAGACCAGCACGGCGACCCGTCGATGCGCGAGGTAATCGAGCCGCCCGCCTTCCAGCGCGAACCCGCTCGCCGCGAGGTCCTCGACCGGCGGCGAATAATCCAGCCGGCCGTTGAACCAGGGCTTGACGGTATGCCGGTCCGTCGAAATCACGTCGATGTCGCGGCCCGACACCTGCGCACGCACATGGCTCGCCACGAGTTCGTCGGCGAACGGCGCGAAGTCGGCGGGACGGCGCAGGTTGAGCGTCACTGTGACGGCCAGCGCGCCGAAGGCGACGACGAGCGGCACCAACCAGCCGGACGCGAGCGGCGCTGCCACGCCACGAGGCGCCGCCGGACGGCTCCCCCCGCCCAATGCGCCCTGCCCGCCCTCGGCGGAACGCCCGCCGAACCATCTGTCGATCCGATCGCGCAAACCATCGCCTAGCCTGCGCGGCCGCTCGCCGCCCAACGGCTGCGGTGCCGGCGCGCGCCCCGCCTGCTCCGCCTCAGCGCCCGCACCCCGCGCTCCAGCGTCTTCCGCCGCGCTTTGCGTCTCCGGCAAGCCCGCAAGAATGCGCGAGCGCAACGACTGCGGCGCGCGATGATAAGGCGCCGTGCGCAGCGCGTGGCTCATCGTCCGGAGGCTCTCGCTTTCGCGCCGGCAGGCCTCGCAGCTCTCGATATGCTGCTGGACGCGCCGTGCATCCGGCGCGGGCAATTCGCGATCGGCGTTCGCATCGAGGAGCGGCCGCGCTTCGTTACAGTCCATCTGGCGTCTCCTGAGCGTTGCCGGCGGACGCGCCGCCGCGGTTGTTGAGCGATCTGCCGTTGGCCACGGCCCGAAGCGGCGTCACCGACGCGCTCGGCGCGCCCGCCGCATCGCGCGGCTCGCCGAGGAGCGCCGCGAGCTTGCGCCGCCCGCGTGCGAGCCGCGACATCACAGTGCCGATCGGCACATCGGCGACCTGAGCGATCTCGCGATAACCCATCTCTTCCAGTTCACGCAGAATCAGCACCTCGCGATACTCGACGGGCAGCAGCGCGAGCGCCTCGTGCACGCGCTTCGCGTCCTCGTCGCGGATCAGGAGCGCCTGTGGATCGGCGCCGCCCGCGCTCCACCCCTCGAACGTGGCGTCGTCCATCGTGTCGTCGAACTCCACTGTTTCATGCGACGACGCGCGCCGCCGCCACTCCGTGTACCAGGTGCGGCGCACGATCGCGAGCAGCCACGGCCGCGCCGAATCGCCGCGGAACGTGTCGAAAAAGCGGAACGCGCGCATGAAGGCTTCCTGCACGACGTCGTCGGCATCGTTCGGATTGCCGCACAGCCAGCGCGCGAGGTTGTACGCGGCGTCGAGATGCGGCAGCGCGAGCTGCTGGAAACGGCGGCTGCGCGCGGCATCGGTCTCGCCGTTCGCGCGGGCAGCGTCTGAATCGGCGTCTGAATCGGCGTCTGAATCGATCTGGACCACCTCGGCCCTCCAGGGCATGTGCGGCTATGCGGTGCGGTTCGTCGTCAAGCTTCACATCGCATAACCGGCCATGCGCCGAGTTTATTCCCGCCGCGGCGCGCCGCTGACAAAAAACCGCGGCAGAACCCGAAACAGCGCTAATACGCGGGCCGGTTCCAGTAGTCCTCGCTCGCGTAAATCTCCTTCAGATAATCGATGAAATAGCGCACCTTGGCCGGCACGTAGCGCTGCTGCGGGTAGACCGCGAGGATGTCGTAGTCGGGCAGCGCGAATTCGTCGAGCACCGTTTCGAGTTCACCGCGCGCGAGCTGCTGCTGGATTTCCCACGTGGAACGCCAGCCGAGGCCGAGCCCTTCGGACACCCAGCGGTGCAGCAGTTCGCCGTCGTTGCAGTCGAGCGTGCCGCCCACGCGCACCGTGACGAGCTTGCCGTTGCGGCGGAAATACCAGCCGCGGTTCTGCCCGCCTTGCAGATTGAACGCGAGGCAGTTGTGGCGCGGCAGATCTTCGAGCGTTTTCGGCTTGCCGTGCTGGCGGAAATACTCGGGCGTGCCGCAGACCACGCGCCGGTTCGACGCCAGTTTCACCGCGACGAAGTTCGGGTCGACCGCGCCGCCGATGCGAATCGACAGGTCGTAACCCTCGCGCACCAGGTCCACCACACGGTCGGTCAGGTTGAACGACACCTGCAATTCGGGCTTGTCGGCGACAAACGCGGGCGCGAGCGGCGCGACATGCTTGCGGCCGAACGCGGCCGGCGCCGACACGATCAGGTGGCCGTTCACCGCCCGCCGCCCCGCGCTCAGTTCGTTTTCCGCCTGATCCCACTCGGTCAGAAGACCGCGGCAGCGCTCGAGAAACGCGGCGCCGTCTTCGCTGACGACGAGCCGCCGCGTCGAGCGGTACATCAGCTTCACGCCGAGGCGCTTTTCGAGCGCGTCGATGCGCCGCCCGAGAATCACCGGCGACACGCCCTCTTCCAGCGCGGCGGCCGCGAGGCTGCCTGCGTCCGCGACACGCACAAACGTTTCGATCTGCTTGAAGCGGTCCATGTCTGTCTCCTCACGCTTTTTTGCCCGCGTCGCCCGCCCTCCGGCATTCCATACTTTTTGTTTCGAAATAAGCGACGCGGACTGATCTTATCAAACCTTTAGGTCGAGCCTAAAGTGCGTTCAACAGCCTTAATCGCCATTTCCCAGGACATTCAGGAGACATTCATGGCCAAGATGAGAGCCGTCGACGCCGCCGTGCTGGTGCTCGAAAAAGAAGGTATCGACACCGCGTTCGGCGTGCCGGGCGCCGCCATCAACCCGTTCTACTCGGCGATGCGCAAGGCCGGCAACATCAGCCACGTGCTCGCGCGTCACGTCGAGGGCGCGTCGCACATGGCCGAAGGCTATACGCGGGCGCAGCCCGGCAACATCGGCGTGTGTATCGGCACGTCGGGTCCCGCGGGCACCGACATGATCACCGGTCTCTACTCCGCCCAGGCCGACTCGATTCCTATTCTGGCCATCACGGGCCAGGCGCCGCGCGCGCGTCTCTACAAGGAAGACTTCCAGGCCGTCGACATCGAGTCGATCGCCAAGCCCGTCACCAAGTGGGCGGTGACGGTGCGCGAGCCGGCGCTCGTGCCGCGCGTGTTCCAGCAGGCGTTCCATCTGATGCGCTCGGGCCGCCCCGGTCCGGTGCTGGTCGATCTGCCGATCGACGTGCAGCTCGCCGAAATCGAATTCGATATCGACACCTACGAACCGCTGCCGGTCTACAAGCCGAAGGCGACGCGCAAGCAGATCGAGGCCGCGCTCACGCTGCTCAACGATTCCGAGAAGCCGCTGATCGTCTCCGGCGGCGGCGTGCTGAACGCAGCCGCCGAGGACCTGCTCGTGAAGTTCGCGGAAACCGTCGGCGTGCCGGTGATCCCGACGCTGATGTCGTGGGGCGCGATTCCCGACGACCATCCGCTGATGGCCGGCATGGTCGGTCTGCAGACCTCGCACCGCTACGGCAACGCGACGATGCTCGCGTCCGACTTCGTGCTCGGCATCGGCAACCGCTGGGCGAACCGTCACACGGGCAGCATCGATGTCTACACGAAGGGCCGCAAGTTCGTGCACGTCGATATCGAGCCGACGCAAATCGGCCGCGTGTTCGGTCCGGACCTCGGCATCGTGTCGGATGCGAAGGCGGCGCTCGAACTGTTCGTCGAAGTGGCCAGCGAATGGAAGGCCGCGGGCAAGCTGAAGGACCGCAGCGCGTGGGTCGCCGATTGCCAGCAGCGCAAGCAGACCATGCATCGCAAGACGCACGCACTTCGACAACGTGCCGATGAAGCCGCAGCGCGTCTACGAAGAGATGAACCAGGTGTTCGGCCGCGACACCTGCTACGTGAGCACGATCGGTCTCTCGCAGATCGCCGGCGCACAATTCCTGCACGTCTACAAGGCGCGCAACTGGATCAACTGCGGCCAGGCGGGCCCGCTCGGTTGGACGATTCCGGCCGCCCTCGGCGTGCGCGCAGCCGATCCGCAACGGCCGATCGTCGCGCTCTCCGGCGACTACGACTTCCAGTTCATGATCGAAGAACTCGCCGCCGGCGCGCAGTTCAAGCTGCCGTACGTGCATGTGGTCGTGAACAACTCGTACCTCGGCCTGATCCGCCAGGCGCAGCGCGCGTTCGACATGGACTTCTGCGTGCAGCTCGGCTTCGAGAACATCAACTCGCCGGAAATGAACGGCTACGGCGTGGATCACGTCGCGGTGGCCGAAGGTCTCGGCTGCAAGGCGATTCGCGTGTTCAAGCCGGAGGAGCTCAAGCCGGCGCTGCAAAAAGCGCAGTCGATGCTCTCCGAGTTCAACGTGCCGGTCATCGTCGAAGTGATTCTCGAGCGCGTGACCAATATTTCGATGGGCGCCGAGATCGACGCGATCAACGAGTTCGAGGAACTGGCCACGACGCGCGAGGACGCGCCCACCGCAATCAGCATCGCCGACTGACATCGCAAGACATCACCGGTTCGATCATGCAGGCGCGATGCGCGGCCGCGTTGCGCCTGCATGACGATCCACTCCACCGACCGACCAGCGAGACCTACGCACCATGCCGAAATTCGCAGCGAATCTCACGATGCTTTTCAACGAAGTCCCGTTCCTCGACCGCTTTGCGGCGGCGGCGGACGCGGGCTTTCACGCCGTCGAATTCCTGTTTCCGTATCCGTATGCGATCGCCGAGCTGAGCGAGCGTCTTCAGCAGAACCGGCTCAAGCTCGTGCTCCACAACCTGCCTGCGGGCAACTGGGAAGCCGGCGAGCGCGGCATTGCGTGCCTGCCCGATCGCGTGAGCGAATTCCAGGAAGGCGTGGGCCGCGCGATCGAATATGCGAGCGCGCTGAAGGTGCCGCAACTGAACTGCCTCGTCGGCATTCCCGGCGCGGGCATCGATGCCGACAAGGCGCGCTCGACCATCGTCGATAACCTGCGTTTCGCGGCCGGCGAACTGAAGAAAGCGGGCATCCGGCTGCTCGTCGAACCGTGCAACTCGTACGACATTCCGGGCTTCGCGCTGAACCGCTCGAGCGAAGGTCTTGACGTGATTCGCGCGGTCGGCTCGGACAACCTGTTCCTGCAATACGACATCTATCACATGCAACGGATGGAAGGCGAACTCGCGGCCACGATCAAAAAGAATCTGCCGCACATCGCGCACATCCAGCTCGCCGACAACCCGGGGCGCAACGAACCCGGCACCGGCGAAATCAACTACCCGTTCCTGTTCGATCTGCTCGACTCGATCGGCTACGACGGCTGGATCGGCTGCGAATACAAGCCGCGCACCACCACCACGGCCGGCCTCGTCTGGGTGCAGAGCGTGGCCGGGCAAACGCGCGGCGCCGCGCACGCGGCAGCGTGAGCCAGGCGCGATTCATCTTCACCGCATTGCTCGAACCGGGCGCAGCGCGCCTTTGAAGCACGTCCCCTCGCGGGCGCGCAAACAACACTGGAAACACTGGAGATTCAGACACATGGCAAAGATCGGTTTCATCGGGCTCGGCATCATGGGCGCGCATATGGCGCGCAACCTTCTCAAGGGCGGTCACACGCTGTTCGTGAACGGCGCGTATCCGGTGCCGGAAGACCTGGGCAAGAGCACGAACGTGGTGGCCGATTCCACCGCCGTCGCGCAAGCCGCCGACATCGTCATCATCATGGTGCCCGACACGCCTGACGTTGCTAACGTGCTGTTCGCCGACGACGGCGTCGCCGCCGGTCTGACAGCGGGCAAGCTCGTGATCGACATGAGCTCGATCTCGCCGCTCGACACGCAGGCGTTCGCGAAGAAGATCAACGCGCTCGGCGTCGACTATCTGGATGCGCCGGTGTCCGGCGGCGAGGTCGGCGCACGCGAGGCCACGCTCACGATCATGGTCGGCGGCCCCGAAAAAGCGTTCGCGCAGGCCAAGCCGCTCTTTGAACTGATGGGCAAGAACATCTCGCTGATCGGCGATAACGGCGCGGGTCAAACGTGTAAGGTCGCGAACCAGATCATCGTCGCGTTGAACATCGAGGCCGTGGCCGAAGCGCTGCTGTTCGCGTCGCGCTCGGGCGCCGACCCGGAACGTGTACGCAAGGCATTGATGGGCGGCTTCGCTTCGTCGCGCATTCTCGAAGTACATGGCGAGCGCATGACGAAGCGCACGTTCAATCCGGGCTTCAGGATTGAACTGCATCAAAAGGATCTGAACCTGGCACTCGACGGCGCACGCAAGCTAGGCATCGCGCTGCCGCATACCGCAAGCGCGCAGCAACTGTTCAGCGTGTGCGCAGCGAACGGCGGCAAGGCGTGGGATCACTCGGCGATGGTTCGCGCGCTCGAGATCATGGCCAACTATGAAGTCGCGCAGGCGCCGGATAGCGAGGCGAAAGCGGCCTGATGTCGCAAGGTTGCTTCGCGGCTTGCGGAGCAGCGTAGTAACACCGATTGCCGCCGACGCCGCTTCCTTCGGCACGTCACGGCAATCCAATGTGGGGCGCCTGTTCCGTCGCGCGGCATCGCGGCGGAGCGGGCAAATCGAGCCGCTCTGGGCTGAGAGCGGCAAAGTGGGGTCCGCAGCGGCACCCGGCGGCGCCGGGGAAGCCTTGGTCGGTCAGACGTCGTCGTCGGGTGTCCGGCTGTCGGATTCATCGTTATGCGCTTTCCGCCAATCTCTCGCAGCAGGTGCGCCATGCGCGCCGCCTGCCAGCGCCTGTCTTTGCAGATTCCCTCGCACGTTGGCTCGCAAGTCCGCTTGCATTTGCTTGCAACTCCGCGTCCGCGGCACGACCTTTTTTGACACTTCGGTCCGCGCTTTTCTCCTACACTCCCTGAGTCTGGTTGCAGCGTATCGGCGATCACGTACGGCTTGCCGATCATTGCAGCGCATGTGCCCTGCTTCGTTCGCCCGAGTCGAAACGACTTGCAACGACTCGCAACCAGTGTTCAACCCGTGAGCGGTATGTGCTTGCGCCGGTAACCCATCTGCAAAGGATTCAGAATGAGCATCTTTGGTGACATCGTGAACAAGCTCTTCGGCAAAGCGAAGCCCGACCAGCCCGCACCGGCAGTCGAGCCGACACCGGACCCGGCAGCGGCGCAAGCTGCCGCACCGCAGGCTGCACCGGCGCCCGCGCCGCTGGCCGATGTGGACGTCGCTGCCGTGATGGACCAGTTCGTCAGCGAGAGCGGCCAAACGTTGAACTGGCGCACGTCGATCGTCGACACGCTGAAGGCGCTCGGCGTGGACAGCAGCCTCGAGCATCGCAAGGAACTCGCACGCGAACTGAAGTACAGCGGCGACACGAACGATTCGGCGAGCATGAATGTCTGGCTGCACAAGCAGGTAATGCAAGCGCTGGCGGCGAACGGCGGCAAGTTGCCCGCGGATCTGGCGGACTGACGTCCATCGCGACAAACGTCAAGCTCAAACGATAACGCGGCGCCAGGTCGATGACCTGAGCGCCGCGTTGTCATTTGACGTTCATCTGCGGGACACGTTTCCGACTTTGAATCGGGCCGCTCGCGCGAGATCGATCAGTACGTATCGAACGCCTTTTGCAGTGCAACCGGCCCCGCGCCGCCCGCGGCCAACGCGAGCATCAACAGCACGCGCGCCTTGTACGGATTGAGCGAGCCGGCGCTGACGAAACCGAGTGCATCGTCGGCGGCTGCGCCGTTGCGCATCACATGTCCCGAACCCACGCGCGACGAACGCACGACGGCGACGCCCTGCGACGCTGCATCGGCGAGTGCCTGCGCAAGCGACGCGTGAATCGAACCGTTGCCCGTGCCCGCCACCACGATGCCGCGCACGCCGGCTGTCACGAATGCATCCACGGCGATACGCGATACGCCCGCATAGCTCGCGACGATCTCCACATGCGGCCAGTTCGCGCCGATCACGAACTCGGTCGCGCGCGTATGCGGACGCACGACGCTGCGCTGAAACTCGACGCGCCCGTCCTGCACCCAACCCAGCGCGCCAATTTCCGGCGACTGGAACGCATCGACGGCATAGGTGCTCGTCTTGACCACGTCGCGCGCGCTGTGAATCCTGTTGTTGAACGCAACCAGCACGCCCTGCCCGCGTGCGGCCGGATTCGCTGCAACGGTGACCGCATTCAGCAGATTGAGCGGACCGTCCGCCGACAACGCCGACGCCGGACGCATCGCGGCGGTCAGCACGACCGGCTTATCCGACTTGACGGTCAGATGCAGCAGATAGGCCGTTTCCTCGAGCGTGTCCGTGCCGTGCGTGATGACGACGCCGTCGATGTCGTCGGCGGCAAGCAGCGTGTTGACGCGTTGCGCGAGCGTGGTCCACAGCGGCATCGCCATGTCCTTGCTGTCGATGCTCGCAATCTGCTCTGGCGCGATGCGCGCCACCGTCGACAACGCCGGCACCACGGAGAGCAATTGTTCGACGCCGACCACGCCGGCCTGATAGCCGGAAGTGTTGGTGGCGTCCGCGGCGGCGCCGGCAATCGTGCCGCCGGTCGCCAGCACGGCGATGCGCGGCAGCGGCGCCGCAGCGCTTGACGAAGAGGAGGAAGTCAGTGTGTTCATGGCGGCGATTGTAAGCGATGATGCGCCGCCCTCTCGCGCCGTTGAAGTCCTCACAAACCCTTTGGTTGCTTAAGCGGATCGTTTAGGCAGATCGCTTAAGCAATCGCGCGCTCACACCGCCTCGCGCAATTGCACGGCGATTTCCGCCTCCGTCAATTGCGGCGCGAACATCTCGATCAGCCGATACGCGTACGCGCGCAGGAACGCGCCCTTGCGCAAGCCGACGCGCGTCGTGCTCGCTTCGAACAGATGCTGCGTATCGAGCGCGACCAGTTCCGTGTCGCGCTTCGGGTCATAGGCCATTGCGGCCACCACGCCGATGCCCATGCCGAGTTCGACATACGTCTTGATCACGTCGGCGTCGATCGCGGTCAGCACCACGTCGGGCAGCGCGCCCGCTTTCGCGAACGCCTGGTCGATATGCGAGCGGCCCGTGAAGTCCTGGTCATACGTGACGATCGGGAATTCGGCGATTTCGTCGAGCGTCAGATTCGGGCGGCCGACGAGCGGATGATCCTTCGGCACGACCACGACGTGATGCCACGAATAGCACGGGAACGTGACGATGTCCGGGAAACGGTCGAGCGCCTCGGTCGAGATGCCGATGTCCGCCTCGCCGTTGATGATCATCTGCGCGATCTGCTGCGGGCTGCCCTGACGCAGCGCGAGATGCACCTTCGGAAAGACCTCGGTGAACTGGCGAATCACTTTCGGCAACGCGTAGCGCGCCTGCGTGTGGGTGGTCGCGACCACGAGGTGGCCGCTGTCCTGATCCGCGAACTGGCGCGCCACGCGGCGCAGATTCTCCGCGTCGAGCAGCATCCGCTCGATCAGTTGATGCACCGCCTTGCCAGGTTCCGTGAGGCCGGTGAGCCGCTTGCCGCGTCGAATGAAGATGTCGACGCCGAGTTCGTCTTCCAGATCCTTGATCTGTTTCGATACGCCCGACTGCGACGTGTACAGCACGTTCGCCACTTCGGTCAGGTTCATGTTCTGACGCACGGCCTCGCGCACGAAGCGCAGTTGCTGGAAGTTCATGTTGAAGTGTCCGGTTCAGCGAAAATTGAATTATTGGAGTGGGTCGCGTTGGATCGAATCGGGTTGCGCATGCGTGCTGAGCCGCTCATTGCGCCGGAAATACGCGCAGCGCGCGCGGCACGGCCGTCACGCCGTCGCCGACCGCGAGTTGCAGCTCGCGCCATGATTCGCGATCGAGTTCGGCTTCGAGCAGATGGCCTTCGCGGCCCGCGAGTTCCACTCGCACCGAGCCGCCCAGCGTCACGACACGCCGCACATCGACGACGATACCTTCGCGGTGCCCCGCCGACTGCGGATACAACTGCAGATCGTGCGGACGCACATAGGCGAAAGCCGGGCCGCTGAAGTCGGTGCTGATCGCAACCGGCAACGCCGCGCCGTCCACCACGAAACCCCTTGCGTCGACCTTGCCGTGCAGCCGGTTGGCCGCGCCGAGAAACTCATAGACGAACGAAGTCTGCGGATGGTCGTACACGTCTTGCGGACTGCCGACCTGCTCCACGTGTCCATGATTCAGCACGACGATGCGGTCCGCCACTTCGAGCGCCTCTTCCTGATCGTGCGTGACAAAGATCGTCGAGATATGCAGGTCGTCGTGCAAACGCCGCAGCCAGCTACGCAGTTCCTTGCGCACCTTGGCGTCGAGCGCGCCGAACGGTTCGTCGAGCAGCAGCACTTTCGGTTCGACGGCAAGCGCGCGAGCGAGCGCGATGCGCTGCCGCTGGCCGCCCGACAGCTCCGACGGATAGCGTTGCGCGAGCCAGTCGAGTTGCACGAGCTTCAGCAGCTCATGCACCTTTTCGCGGATCACCGCTTCCGAAGGCCGCTCTTTCCTCGGCTTCACGCGCAGCCCGAACGCCACGTTCTCGAACACCGTCATGTGACGGAACAGCGCGTAATGCTGGAACACGAAGCCCACTTCGCGCTCGCGCGCGCCGACCGTGGCGACGTCCTGGCCTTGTAGTTCGACCTGTCCGCCATCCGCGTATTCGAGGCCTGCGATCACCCGCAGCAAAGTGGTCTTGCCACAACCCGAGGGCCCGAGCAGCGCAACCAGTTCGCCCGGCGGAAAATCGAGCGAGACGTTATCGAGCGCGACGAAATCGCCGAAGCGCTTTTGCAGGTTACGTACGGTGATACCCATTACAGCTCTCCTTGCTTGAGCGGGTGTTGCTGCGAGACTGATGTTTTGAGCGGCCTGGAGCCAGACGACGAGGCCGACGACGACGCTGGGGACGACGACGCCGACAGCGCCGACGGCAGCGTGACAGGACCAGCATGTGCGGGCACGTCGCGCACGTCCGACAGCTCCGCCGACATATGACGCTCGGCGAGCAGCTTGAGCGCGAGCGTCACGAGCGCGAGCAACGCCAGCACCGACGCCACGGCAAACGCCGCCGAGAAGTTGTATTCGTTGTAGAGAATTTCGACGTGCAGCGGCATCGTGTCGGTCTGCCCGCGAATGTGGCCCGACACCACCGACACCGCGCCGAATTCGCCCATCGCCCGCGCGTTGCACAGAATCACGCCGTACAGCAGGCCCCATTTCACATTGGGCAGCGTGACGCGGCGGAAAATCTGCCAGCCGGACGCGCCGAGCACATGCGCGGCTTCTTCCTCGTCGTTGCCTTGCGCCTGCATCAGCGGAATCAATTCGCGCGCGACGAACGGGAACGTGACGAAGATCGTCGCGAGCACGATGCCCGGCACCGCGAAAATAATCTGTATGTTGTGCGCCTGCAGCCACGGACCGAACCAGCCCTGCGCGCCGAACATCAACACGTAGATGAGACCCGAGATCACCGGCGACACGGAAAACGGCAAATCGATCAGCGTGGTCAGCAGCGCCTTGCCGCGAAACTCGAACTTCGCGATGCACCACGAAGCCGCGAGGCCGAACACGAGATTGAGCGGCACCGCGATCGCCGCGGTGATCGCCGTGAGCTTGATGGCGGCGAGCGCATCCGGGTCCGCGAGCGACTCCAGATAGAAGCCGAGCCCCTTGCTCAACGCCTGATAAAACACCGCGACGAGCGGCACGACGAGAAAGAGCGCGAGAAACAGCAGCGCGATGCCAATGAGAATCCAGCGCACCACGGGCGGCTCAGTCACGGGGTCGGGCCGGCGCGCGGCAGTCAGCGGCGCGCGTGCGGGCGCGGCATGCGCGTCAATGCTTTCGGCGCTTTCGGCAGGCTTGAGGGTTTCGACAGACTGGCGGCTCATTGCACACCTCCGCCAATCGCCGCGACGCTCGTCACGCTCGCTGCGGGCGCAGGACCGGAACCGCCGCGGCTCGTGCGCCGCTGCAAGTACCACTGCAACGTGTTGATGAAAAGCAGCATCAGGAACGAGACGACGAGCATCACCACGGCAAGCGCGGTCGCGCCTGCGTAGTCGTATTGCTCGAGCTTCGTGATGATCAGAAGCGACGTGATCTCCGACTTCATCGGCACATTCCCGGCGATGAAGATGACCGAGCCGTATTCGCCGAGCGCCCGCGCGAACGCGAGCGCGAAGCCCGTCAGCAACGCCGGGAAAACCGCCGGCAGCACGACGCGGCGAAACGTCAGCCAGCGCGACGCGCCGAGGCAGGCGGCGGCCTCTTCCTGTTCGCGCTCGAACTCCTCGAGCACCGGCTGCACCGTGCGCACGACGAACGGCAAGCCGATGAACGTCAGCGCGACCAGCACGCCCACCGGCGTAAAGGCGACCTTCAGGCCGAGCGGCTCGAGAAACTGTCCGATCCAGCCGTTGCCCGCATAGACAGCCGCGAGCGAAATGCCGGCGACCGACGTCGGCAGCGCGAACGGCAGATCGACCACCGCGTCGACGATGCGCTTGAACGGAAACGTGTAGCGCACCAGCACCCACGCGACCAGAAAGCCGAACACCGCGTTGATCAGCGCGCCGCCGAGCGCGGAAAAAAACGTCAGCCGGTATGAAGCAAGCACGCGCGGCGAGCTGACCGCGCGCACGAACTGGCTCCAGTCGAGGGTCGCCGTTTTCAGAAAAGTCGCCGCGAGCGGAATGAGCACCACGAGGCTCAGATAAGCCACCGTGATGCCGAGGGTCAGGCCAAAACCGGGCAACGCGCTCGGCTTTCGGAAGGTCAACGTCGTCATGCTCGTACTCTTTCAGTTGATGCTCGTGTTGCAGGCCTCGGCGTCCCGATCGGCCAAAAGCGCGCCCGCGGCGCGCTCCTTCACGACGCCTGACGGCGCGTCGCGTTTGCCCTGTCCGCGCCGGGTTGCGGCGCGGACCTGGACGATGCTACTTACTGCGGCTGATAGATCGAATCGAACACGCCGCCGTCGGCAAAGTGCGTCTTTTGCGCGTTGGTCCAGCCGCCGAACGAATCGTCGACCGTGTAGAGCTTCAGCTTCGGAAACTTCGCGGTCAACTCGGCCGGCACCTTGTTCGAACGCGGACGGTAGAAGTTCTTCGCGGCGATTTCCTGGCCTTCCTGGCTGTACAGGAAGTTTAGATACGCCTCGGCGAGCTTGCGCGTGCCGTGCTTGTCGACGACCTTGTCCACCACCGCGACCGGCGGCTCGGCCAGAATACTCACCGACGGCACGACGATTTCGAACTTGTCCGTGCCGAATTCCTTGATCGACAGGAACGCCTCGTTTTCCCACGCGATCAGCACGTCTCCGATCCCGCGTTGCACGAAGCTGGTGGTCGCGCCGCGCGCGCCCGAATCGAGCACGCCCGCATTCTTGTAGAGCTTGCCGACGAATTCCTTGGCCTTCTGGTCGTTGCCGCCCGGCTGATGCGCGGCGTACGCCCACGCGGCCAGGTAGTTCCAGCGCGCGCCGCCCGAGGTCTTCGGATTCGGCGTCACGATCGACACGCCCGGCTTCGTCAGATCGTCCCAATCCTTAATGTGCTTGGGGTTGCCCTTGCGCACCAGGAACACGATCGTCGACGTATAAGGCGATGCGTTGTCGGGCAGGCGCTTCTGCCAGTTCTTGTCGATCAAGCCCTTGTTGGCGAGCGCGTCGATGTCGTAGGCGAGCGCAAGCGTCACGACGTCGGCCTGCAGGCCGTCGAGCACCGAGCGAGCCTGCGCGCCCGAGCCGCCATGCGACTGCTTGAACGTGATGGTTTCGCCGGTCTTCGCCTTCCACTCCTTGCCGAACGCCTGGTTCACGTCCTGATAGAGCTCGCGGGTCGGGTCGTAGGAAACGTTCAGCAGCGTGTTGTCGGCGGCTTGCGCCTGGCCGATTGTGCCAATTACGCCGAGCGCGGCCGCCGCGCCGAATGCGAGCGCGGCGATGATGCTCCGCGCCTTATGGGTAGTCCGTGCCCGCCCCGTGTTCCGATGATTCATGTCCTGTTCTCCGCGTGTTGGTCCGCTAAAGCTGCGAGTGGTGTTGTTTTGCGTCGGGTCACGTGCACATGAGCGCGACTGGAGGCCAGTCTATCGAAGGGCTTTCATCATTAAAAATAATGTTTCCTCATTTTTTAATACGCAAAAGTGGTAATGGCAGCCAGACAAGGCGTTGCGGCATGCAAACCGATGTTTTGACGTCGATTGACGACGTTGCAGCGCGGTGCTTGAGCGCGAACTTAAAGTAAAGCTTGAATTGCGCCGAATACTGTATAAAAATACAGTCACCTGTTCATACATACAGTGGCGCCATGACAAAACTCACCGCACGACAGCAGCAGCAGCAGCAGGTTTTCGATCTGATCCGCCGGGCGATCGAACGCACCGGCTTTCCGCCCACCCGCGCGGAGATCGCCGCCGAGCTGGGCTTCAGCTCTGCCAACTCGGCCGAAGAGCATTTGCGGGCGCTTGCCCGCAAGGGCGTGATCGAACTCGCCGCCGGCGCGTCGCGCGGCATCCGTCTGCTGCCCAGCCAGGACTTCGGACAGGACGGCACCCAGCATCAGTTCACGCTGCCGCATCCGAGCATCATGCAACTGTCGCTGCCGCTCATCGGGCGGGTCGCGGCCGGTAGCCCGATCCTCGCGCAGGAACATATCGCGCAGCACTATGCGTGCGACCCGGCGCTGTTCTCGAGCAAGCCCGACTACCTGCTGAAGGTGCGCGGCCTGTCCATGCGCGACGCGGGCATCTTCGACGGCGATCTGCTCGCGGTGCAGAAAAGAAGCGAGGCGAAAGACGGCCAGATCATCATTGCCCGCCTCGGCGACGACGTCACGGTCAAGCGCCTGAAGCGCCGGCCGAACGGTATCGAGCTGATCGCCGAGAACCCCGATTACGAAAACATCTTCGTTGAGACAGGCAGTGCGGACTTCGCGCTGGAAGGCATTGCTGTCGGTCTGATTCGCCCCGGCGAGTTCTGATCGCGCCTGCCGGGTTGGTCGCCTGTCAGTACACCGTACACAGGCGGATCAACCCTCGCCTGCCACTCACTACCGCAGCACACACGTTGAATCGCCCGGAGAGCCTCATGGAACGCCTTGCCCGCCTGTTGCCGTTTCGCCAGTTCGGCCGTTTGCGCCATCTGCGCAAGCTGGTGCCCTGCTCACTGATTGAAGCATCCACGGCCGCCACTGCGTCGCTGTTCGATTCGCCGGTGAACGGCTCCGGTGCGCATGCCGCTTCGTCATCCTTACAGGCGTCTTTGTTGCCGTCGTCGTTGCCGGCGTTCGCGCGGGTGTCGCTGAATTCCGGGCTCAACACCGCGGAGCCGGCGCGTCGCGCGCCGGTGCGGGTTTATCACGGGCCGTCGCGGCTCATCATGGTCGGCACCATGGACGCGGTGTGCAGAATGATCGACCGTTGCATCGCCGACGAAACCAACGTCCAGGGCGCGGTGTTCGAGTCCTGATGTGCGGTAAGGTGTGCGGGCGCGTTGCGGGAAAC
This sequence comes from Paraburkholderia sp. OAS925, assembly GCF_040543975.1. Lineage (NCBI taxonomy): Bacteria > Pseudomonadati > Pseudomonadota > Betaproteobacteria > Burkholderiales > Burkholderiaceae > Paraburkholderia > Paraburkholderia sp. OAS925. The sequence continues at coordinate 2,235,339 of NZ_JBEUNO010000001.1, read as the reverse complement.
GTCGTTCGTCGCATCGAACGGGAATCATGAGTGGGGATCGTTTCGGCGCAACGCCGGTCCACGTTCGATCTCACCTGATGGAGAATCCCGGCCCATGGCAGCAGTATCAATACGCAAGAAGCGCGGTGCTCGTCCGCTTGTCGTCGCGCTGATCGTCATCGCGATAATCGCCGGCTTGGGCTTTGGCTATGCATCGCCGTATATCGCGCTCAACAACCTCAAACGCGCCGCCGACGCGCGCGACGCGCAGACGGTGAATCAGTACGTCGATTTCCCGGCGTTGCGCGAAAGCCTCAAGCAGCAGGTGACGGGTTTGCTGACGCGGCGGCTCGACTCGCGCGGAAACGGCAACCCATTGGCCGCGATCGGCGCGATGATCGGCGTCGCATTGATCGGCCCGCTAGTCGATGCGTATGCGACGCCCGACGGCGTGGCCGCGTTGCTCAACGGCATGCCGCCGCGCGGCGTACCGGGCGAACGGCCGCCCGCGCCGCCGGCTGCGAGCAATCCGGCTGCGGCAAATGGACCTGCGCCGGCAGCGCCGGGCAGCGCTAATAGCGCGGATCAAAGCGGCGCGGATCAAAGAGCCGGCAATGGCGCCAACTCCGGTGGAGAAGGCAACGCGGCGCATGGCGCCACGCCGCCGCAGCCGCCGGAAACCACCGCCGGTTATCGCGGCATCAACGAATTCGTCGTTACATACCAGCACGGCGCCGGCGACGCGCGTTACTCCGCGATCTTCCTGCGCGAAGGCCTGTTCACATGGAAGCTGGCCGCGGTCAATCTGAACGAGTGAGCGGGAGCGCGGCGCTTGGGCGTTGAAGTTCGCGAATTCGACAGCCGCACTCGCGCCGCGAAGGTCGCAAGCGCGAGCCGTGTGCTCAGGCCGCCTCTTGCTGCTGCTCCTGCGCCGATGAACACGCCACCAGGATACTGCACGACACGCGATCGAGCAGCGGCGTGTTGCCCGCGCCCATCCACCATCGGGACAAGCCGGTGCGGCAGCGGTGGCCGACCACTACGAGGTCGACATGCAGTTCATTGGCCAGATTGGCGATCTCGTCGATCGGATGGCCGAACGCAAAGTGCCCTTGAGCCCGCACGCCGCGCTCCGTCAGCCAGTCCACGCCTTCTTGCAGGATGTCCCGCGCGGTCTTTTCGAAGCTGCCGCACGCGACGTCGGTCAGCAGGCCCGCGCTTTGCGCGATGCTCGAGCGCATGTCCACGACCGAGAGCAGATGCGTTTCCGCTTTGAGGTCCAGCGCAAGATCGGCGCCGCAGCGCAGCGCTTTGCGGCCTTCACGCGAGCCGTCGTAGCACAGCAGGATTTTCTGGTAGCTCGCCATGGTATTTCCCCTTTCCGCAAAAGCGCGGTCTGAGTTAATCATGGTGCGCCGCAATTCAGCTTGCAAGGGATGGAAAACGCTAAGTGCGACTCGTGCATGCCCCTGCCCTGTGCATGCGAGCTTCGCGCCGTTGCGACAGCGTCGGCGGCGTTCATGCGGCGGTGCAAGAAGCGGCTCCGACCGCGCGCCGCAGCGGCCACCCGTTCGCAGCCGATGGCCTAGAATGAGCAGCCTTCCCGGCCATTCGCGCCTTTTCCATGACGTCGATCTCATTCATGCCCGATACCGCCATCCAGTTCGATCAGGTTGAAAAAAGCTACGGCGAAAAGAAGGTAGTCGACGGACTGTCGTTTCACGTCGACACCGGCGAATGTTTTGGCCTGCTCGGACCAAACGGCGCGGGCAAGACGACCACGCTGCGCATGCTGCTCGGCATCGCCGCGCCGGACGCCGGCGCGATCCATCTGTGCGGCGAGCCGATTCCAGGCCGCGCGCGCGTAGCGCGGGCACGCGTCGGCGTCGTGCCGCAGTTCGATAACCTCGACCCGGACTTCACCGTCCGCGAGAACCTGCTGGTCTTCGGCCGCTACTTTGGCCTGAGCGGCGCGCAATGCCGCGCAATGGTGCCGTCGCTGCTCGAATTCGCGCGTCTGGAAAGCAAGGCCGACGCGCGCGTGAGCGAGCTGTCGGGCGGCATGAAGCGGCGCCTGACGCTCGCGCGGGCGCTCGTCAACGATCCCGACGTGCTGATCATGGACGAGCCGACCACCGGCCTCGACCCGCAGGCGCGGCATCTGATCTGGGAGCGTCTGCGCTCGCTGCTCGCGCGCGGCAAGACGATCCTGCTGACCACGCATTTCATGGAGGAAGCCGAGCGGTTATGCGACCGGCTGTGCGTGATCGAAGAAGGACGCAAGATCGCGGAAGGTGCGCCGAGGGCGCTGATCGAATCGGAAATCGGCTGCGACGTGATCGAGATTTTCGGCCCCGATCCGCTCGCGTTGCGCGACGAACTCGCGCCGCTCGCGCAGCGCACGGAAATCAGCGGCGAGACGCTTTTCTGTTATGTGAACGACGCGGCGCCGGTGCACGCGCGGCTCAAGCAGCGCGCGGATCTGCGCTATCTGCATCGTCCGGCGAATCTGGAGGATGTGTTCCTGCGGCTCACGGGCCGCGAGATGCAGGACTGACTTTCGTCGATACCGCACGAGATACCGAAAGAGACACTAGAGAATCACGGCACCAAACCCCGCACGAGACACGCAATGGATGCACGCACCTACCGAAGCAACGAAGCGAGGCCGCCGAGCCAGGCGCTGCTCGCCGCACTGCCCGCCAACGCGGTCAACTGGATCGCCGTGTGGCGCCGCAACTACCTCGTGTGGAAAAAGCTCGCGCTCGCGTCGATGTTCGGCAATCTCGCCGATCCGATGATCTACCTGTTCGGCCTCGGCTTCGGCCTCGGATTGATGGTCGGCCGCGTGGATGGCGTGTCGTATATCGCGTTCCTCGCCGCGGGCACGGTCGCGTCGAGCGTGATGATGTCGGCGAGCTTCGAGTCGATGTATTCCGGCTTCTCGCGCATGCACGTACAGCGCACGTGGGAAGCGATCATGCACACGCCGTTGACGCTCGGCGACATCGTGCTCGGCGAAGTGATCTGGGCGGCCAGCAAGTCGGTGCTCTCGGGCGTGGCCATCATGCTGGTGGCGGGCGCGCTCGGCTACGCCAGTTTTCCGTCGATGCTGCTGGCGCTGCCCGTCATCGTACTGACGGGACTGGCGTTCGCGAGTGTCGCGATGGTGGTGACCGCGCTCGCCCCGTCGTATGACTTTTTCATGTTTTATCAGACGCTGGTGTTGACGCCGATGCTGCTGCTTTCGGGCGTGTTCTTCCCGATCTCGCAGTTGCCCGCCGCGGCGCGCGGTGCGGCGCAAGTACTGCCTTTGGCACACGCCGTCGATCTGCTCCGCCCGGCGATGCTGGCGCGCCCGCTCGATAACGCGTTATCGCATGTCGTCGTGCTGACGGTTTATGCGGTAGGCGGCTTTGTTGTGTCGGCGGTGCTGTTCCGGCGCAGGATGATGAAGTAGCGGACGGCTTCGCGCGCGTTCCTCCAAAGGAGCCGGCGCCCGCGAATGAACGTGCATGACGATGATGGCGATGCCGCGGACTCAGTCCTCGTCGTCGGTCCACGGAATGTCGACGTCCGAGATAAACGCGACCGTCGCGAACGGGCCGCCTTCATGCCGGCCGATCTTGCCGTCGGCACGCTGCCACTCCACGCGAAACACGGTGCCGGGGTCGTCGGCGATCAGGCGCACGGTGCGGATCTCGTCGGGATCGGCGTCTTCCACGGGACCGTCGAGCGAGATTTGCAGCTCTTGCGGCCACAGGCCGTCGGCGGGATCGTAAATCTTGTCGCCGTCCGGGATCAGCGTGAACGCCTCTACGCCGATGGTCGCCGACGCCTCGACGATCATCTTGGCCAGCGCGCGCAGCAACGCAGTCGCCCGCGCCGAATTCGCCTGACGGATTGCAAGATCCCCGCGCGTCAGCGCCTGCTCGAGTTTTGGGTTTGTTTTTTGTTGAGCCATTCGATGTCCTGGTCCTGGTGCTGTGTTTTGTGCAGCGCGGCGGAACAACCGCCGCGGCTGCCGATTCACGGGCCGAGTCGCATTATTCGCGCGCGCCGTTAACTTACGACGTGCCGGATAAGAAGGACAAGCCCGTACTGCTCACCACAGTTTAGGTCGTGATTTGCCGACAGGCAGGCACATTTGCCTTTCGTTGCATGTCCGTGCGAACTCAGGGCGCGGGGTTCGGCTGCAACTGATGCAACGCGTCGATTTCATCGAGCACGTCTTGCGAGAGCTTGACGTCGACGCTCGCAATGTTCTCCTTCAACTGATCGAGCGATGTCGCGCCGATCAGATTGCTCGTCACGAACGGCCGGCTGTTCACGAACGCGAGCGCGAACTGCGCGGGCGAGAGGCCATGCCGCTTCGCCAGCTCGACGTAGCGCGTGGTGGCCTGAACCGCTTGCGGCTTGCTGTAGCGCTGGAAGCGCTCGAACAGCGAAATGCGCGCGCCTGCCGGACGCGCGCCGCCTTCATACTTGCCCGACAGCCAGCCGAACGCGAGCGGCGAATACGCGAGCAAGCCGATGTTGTCGCGATGCGCGTACTCGGAGAGCCCGACTTCGTAAGTGCGATTAAGCAGACTGTACGGATTCTGAATACTGACGATGCGCGGCAAGCCGAGCTTCTCCGACGCGCGCAGGAACTGCGCGACGCCCCACGGCGTTTCGTTGGAGACGCCGACATGGCGCACCTTGCCCGCCTTGACGAAATCGGCGAGCATGGAGAGCGTTTCCTCGATAGGCACCGTGTATTCGTCGTCGACCCACGGATAGGCCGGGCGGCCGAACGTCATCGTGTTGCGGTCGGGCCAATGCAACTGGTACAGATCGACGTAATCGGTTTGCAGGCGCTTAAGGCTGTCGTTGAGCGCCTCGGTGAGATTCTTGCGGTCGAACTGATTGGTTTCGCCGCGGATATGACGCGGATTGTGCGGCTGACGCGCGGGTCCGGCGATCTTGGTGGCCAGCACGATCTTCTCGCGTGCGCTGCGATGCTGCGCGAGCCAGGTGCCGATAAAGCGCTCGGTGGAGCCTTGCGTTTCCGCGCGCGGCGGCACCGGATACATCTCCGCGGTATCGATCAGGTTGACGCCGTGATCGAGCGCGTAGTCGATCTGCGCGTGCGCCTCCTGCTCGGTGTTCTGCTCGCCCCACGTCATCGTGCCGAGCCCGATCAGGCTGACCTGTACATCCGAATCGCCGAGTCTGCGGTATTCCATTGAACCTGTCCTATCGGTTGTATGAACATAAACCGCTGACGTTACCACGCCCGCGCGATGCCTGCAGCACAGCTAAAATGCCGTCGTCGCGGGCGTCTGAAGATGCGCCGCGCTCAACCTTCCTTGCGTCGATCGAATCACGATGAATCCCGAACACCTCGAGTTGCTGGTCACGCGCGTCATGCCCTACGGCAAGTACAAGGGCCGCCTGATCGCCGACCTGCCTGGCCACTACCTCAACTGGTTCGCGAGTCAGGGCTTTCCGCCCGGCGAGATCGGACGGCTGCTTGCGTTGATGCATGAGATCGATCACAACGGTTTGTCGTCGCTGATCGAGCCTTTGCGCAAACGCTAAAGGCGTGGGCCGCGCTGTAACGCGACGACACAAATACGGCTGAACTCCCGGACGCGCGATCTTTCTGACTCTTTAGTGAGGACGTATGGGGACGGGAGACGATCGTGAGCAGACTCTTTGCATCGATGGCATGGCTGGCGATTGCAGCGGGCGTGAGCGGATGCGCGGTCGCGCCCGGCTATGACTACGGCTACGCGCAGCCGTATTACCCCGACTATGGTTATGCGTACGGCGCGCCATACGCACCGTATGCGCCGGTATACGGCACGGTCGGGATCTGGGGCGGCTGGGGTGGCTCCTGCTGCTACCACGGCGGCGGCGGGCACTGGCGCGGCGGTGATTGGCATGGCGGCCACGGCGGTGGCGGCGGGCATGGCGGCGGTTATGGTGGATCGCGCGGCGGCAGCTCGTGGAGTGGTGGCGGCGGGCATGGCGGACGGAGTCATTGAGGCTCGCAGCTCATGCGACGATGGTTGCCGCGATCCGTGCGGTAGAACAAAAGCGGCGTTGTGGTTTCTCACGACGCCGCTTGCAAATGCCTACTGAAGCTTACCGCTGAAATTCTTCGGGTCGCTACGGGGCTCGCAAACGACCCGAACTCAATCGTAATTTCTGCAAGAAGCCGGACCGGGCGGCCGCGCCATGCCTGCGCTCGAGCCGCTGAAATCCTTACCAATTCATGTAGACTCGTCCGCACCGATCCTAAGAAAGATATGGGACATGGGCCTCTACAACATCGCGCCGTACTTTGTCGTCATGGCGGCGTTGTGCTGCCTGTTTGCGCTGCCCATATTCAGGTTTGTGGACACTGTCGGTGGAGACTCCGGGAGAGTCGTCACCATCGACGGCTTGCGCGGATTCCTGGCTCTGTCCGTCATGATCTACCACGGCCTGATCAGCTATAACTACCAGGCGAATGGCCAATGGATCGCGAGCGACTCCCTTTTCTACAGACCGCTTGGCGGCGTCGCGGTGATGCTCTTTTTCATGATCACAGCCTACCTGTTCTGGACGCGCCTATTGAAGCGTGACGGTCGACCGGACTGGAAAGGACTTTATATCGGTCGTCTTTTCAGGATCGGCCCGCTTTACGTCTTTTCCATTCTGGCAATGACTCTCATCGTATTCTGGCGAACCGGCTTTGAACTGCGAGAACCGTTGGATTCAATGGTCTCGAATCTGGGCCGGTGGTTCGCGCTCGGCCTGAACGACGATATGAAACCGATTAATGGATTCCCGTGGACTATATTCATCCTGATGGGAGTCACATGGAGTATCAAATATGAATGGTGGTTTTACTTCTCACTGATCATCACTGCAATATTTATTCAGCTGAGAATGCACCTGACTTTTGCGGTCGTCGGTCTGGCCGCGTCGTTCGCCCTGATTCTCACAACGCAGTCTGACCTGTGGTGCCTTCCTGCCGCGTTTTTTTGTGGCATCTTGACCGCATCGCTGTTGCACGAGGGCATCAAGCCGCGGCTCAGCGCTAACTGGATGTCGATCATGGCGCTTACCGCATTAGCGATAATGTTCTCGTTCGCCAGGACACACGCGGGCGTGATCCAGATCGCCCTGATTGGGATTGCCTTTTACCTGATTTGCAGCGGCGCCGACCTGTTCGGCCTGCTTTTGCTGCGGCCCGCGCAGCGCATGGGGCACATCAGCTATGGAATCTACCTGTTGCAAGGCATCCCACTGACGCTTCTTTTCTGGCATGCGCCATTCAAAGCCTGGGCGCTTTTCTCGCCGACGCATTATTGGACAGCGCTACTGATCTGCGCAGCAGTTTTGTGTGTCGCTGCATCGATCACATTTGCGGCAATCGAACGGCCCTTTATCGAACTTGGAAAATCGCTAACTCGCATAGGCAAGCGCGATGCAGTCAAAATCGAGCCGACGCAATCGCCGCAAAGCGTCGGCTCGATGATGAACAAAAACCAGAAATACAAACGCTAGTTCTTTCTCCTGTCCGAGAAATGCGGCGCGGTGTCTACTTGCCCGCGCATTAACGCCGTCAGGCAGCGCAACGGCTGCTGGCGATGTGCGATGGCGGAAGGGATTACCCGTTTGTGTTCGACCTCGGCTATCGGTCTCAAAGCATACGCGAAGCACCCTGTATGAAGAAGGCATCCGGTCCTCGCCATGCAACGACCCGGGGCATCAAGTGTTGGCCGAATTGGTCGCGTAGCGACTACAGTCGGCGATGCATTAGGCGTGCGTCGACTAATAAGTGTACTATCCCGGTCCGGGTTATTACACTTTCTTACAACGTGATAAAAATAATTTCTGTTGCATGCTTTCTCGCGTGCACCTGCGCCCATGCAGCGGGACCCGAGTGTTACATCACAGATCCGAAGCTGCCTCAATCCTGCGTCGTCGACCCAGCCGCACTGAACCGGTCGGTTATCCAATACGGAGACGATTCGCGCCTTTGGAAAGTTTTCGAGAAAGCCCGGGCGGGTAAACCGATAACCATTGCCGCGATCGGCGGCTCAATCACGCAAGGTGCATGGGCGACGAGTCAGGAAAAAAACTATGTGGGCCGCGTGTTCGGCTGGTGGCGAGCGACCTTTCCGAAAAGCAGGATGAGGCTTGTCAATGCCGGGATCGGCCAGACGAATTCCGAATACGGCGACAAGCGCCTGCAGAAAGACCTACTGAGATACAAGCCAGACTTCGTAATTACCGAGTGGGCAAATAACGATGCCATCACTCCAGAGATGAGAGCGAGCTACAAGCGAGTCGTGCAGCGCATCCTGGCTGCGCCCAATCATCCAGCCGTACTGATGCTTTTCACGATGGATCGTAAGTGGTCAAGCGCGGAAGACAACCAGATCCCAATCGGTCGGGAACTCGGCGTGCCAATGATCGCCCTGCGAGAGGCCATCATGCCTTTGGAGAAGGCCGGGAAATTCGATCCCATGGAGCGCACAGCGGACCCGATCCATCCTAATGACCTTGGCCATCAGATCATCGCTCAGCTTGTCGCATACCGCCTCCAGTCCGGGCTCAACAATATGCACGCGACGTTGTCGGCGAGCAAGTGACAGGAGCACTTATCAATGACACTCGATGATGCTCTCCGGCGTGAAAATAACAACGCGGATCTGTTTCGTTTGATCGCCGCCCTGGCGGTGATATGGGGGCACGCTTTCGGGCTGTCTCCTCGCGAGGGCGAGCATGAGCCAATCGGAGCGCTTTTGGGTTTCGACTACTCCGGCTCGCTTGCGGTCAAGTTTTTCTTCTTCCTCAGTGGGATTCTCGTCACGTCTAGCTGGCTTCGCCAGCCGTCGCCAGTGAAGTTCGCCGTCGCCCGAGTATTCCGCATTTTCCCGGCGCTCATCGTGAGCGGCTCCATTTGCATGCTCGTCATCGGCCCCATGTTGACCTCGCTACCTTTAGGCCAATATTTCGGGAACACCTGGATGTACATCCACATTTTCAAGCAACCCTATATGGGTTACGTGATGCCGGGCGTGTTCCAGAATAATGCATACCAGGATGCGAATGGCTCGCTTTGGACAATCTGCTATGAGCTCCTCATGTATGCAGCGTTACTGGCGCTTGCCATGTGTGGTTTATTGCGATTGAAGGTCGTTGCGGCATTTGCTTGCGGTGCAGTGATCGTTTGGTTTTTGTATCGACCAGACAGCATCTCAATCTTTGGCTTGCCCAACAACAATGATGCTGGACGCCTACCGGCGTTCTTTTCATTTGGCGTCTTGCTGGCACTCTTCAAGGAAAAAATCCGCATCGACGCGCGAGTGGTCCTCGGTACCTATCTCCTTGCATGGCTGCTTCGAGACGGACCAGTGTTTGAATACGCGTTCTATGCTGCCTTCCTGCTGACGCCGCTATGGCTGATGACACTGAGGCCCATCAAAGCGCTTAAACTTCCCGGAGACTATTCATACGGGGTTTACGTTTATGGATGGCCGATACAGCAAACGATCACTGCTTTATTTCCTGACATTAGCCTGCAGCAAAATCAGCTTTTCTCAATTGCTGTGGCTATCGCTGTCGGTGCTGCTTCATGGCATTTTCTCGAGAAGCCTTTCGTCAAAGTCGGGCACCGCCTTCCGGACGTTCTTCAAGCAATCCGACCGATGGTGCCGACCCGCTGGTTTTCAGGATGAAGAGTGTTACATCACCGCCGCTTTTTACCAACCGCAGGTTGGCGTCATTGATGCAATGCGCAGATCATGGCTACGACGAGCACATCAATCCGCTGATGGCTCACATCGCCGAGATCTGCCGTGCCGACAAGATTGCATTCGGTCTCGTTCTTCGGTCTGGCGACATCTTGCAGTAGGCGTCAAACGCCGGGTTTTGCTTGGGCTCCCGTTGCCATCGCCAATCTAATAGTCGTAGTACTCGACCAAATTAACGAGCGGCTGCACCCCTAACGTCGAAATCGTTTTATTCCCCGGTCTCTCTAGCCGGCTTATGTCGACTGCGTAAGTGCGCAGAACGAAAAAAAGCCCGCAACGGTGTGCGGGCTTAATTCCGAAACTTCCAACTGCTTGATACCGCTGAATTCTTTGGGGTGGCTGATGGGGCTCGAACCCACGACAACAGGAATCACAATCCTGGACTCTACCAACTGAGCTACAGCCACCACTGACATCTGCTTTGACTCGCCGGAAACAACTAAAAAACCCGGGTCACCAACGAAGAAACGAGATTATACGAACACAAACGGCGTTTGCCTAGCCCTTTATTCAAAAATCTCGACAGGCTCACGCAGATGCTGTCTCGCCTCGTCGAAGATCGCGAGGTCGCGTGCCGCGAGCCGTTTGCTGTCCGACAGAACGCGCCGCCAGCCGCGCGCCCCCGCCTCGCCGCGATAGAGGCCGAGCGCATGACGCGTGATCGCGCCGAGATACGTGCCGCGCGCCATCTCGGCCGCGCAATACTCGATCAATTGCGCTTCCACCTGCTCGCGCGTGAGCGGCGCCTGCGTCGAACCATAGAAGCGCGCGTCGACGTCAGCCAGCAGATACGGGTTGTGATAGGCCTCGCGCCCGAGCATCACGCCATCGACGTGTTGAAGGTGCGTCTCCACTTCGTCGAGCGTCCGGATTCCGCCGTTGATGATGATCTCCAGGTGCGGGAAGTCGCGCTTCAACTGATAGGCGTATTCGTACTTGAGCGGCGGAATTTCGCGATTCTCTTTCGGGCTCAGACCTTTGAGAATCGCGTTGCGCGCATGCACGATGAAAACATCGCAGCCGGCCTCTGCGATCGTGCCGACAAAGTCGCGCACGAAGCCGTATTCCTCGACGGCATCCACGCCGATCCGGTGCTTGACCGTGACCGGCACCGACACCACGTCGCGCATCGCCTTCACACAGTCCGCCACGAGTTGCGGCTCGTTCATCAGACACGCGCCGAATGCGCCGCGCTGCACGCGCTCAGACGGGCAGCCGCAATTCAGGTTGATTTCGTCGTAGCCCCAGTGCTCGCCGAGCTTCGCCGAGCGCGCGAGATCGTCCGGCTCGCTGCCGCCGAGTTGCAATGCGACGGGCGCTTCGTCGGGCGTAAACGCCAGATGGCGCGGCACATCGCCGTGCAGCAGCGCGCCGGTCGTCACCATTTCCGTGTACAGCCACGTATGGCGCGAAATCATGCGATGAAGCGACCGGCAGTGGCGATCGGTCCAGTCCATCATGGGGGCGACGCTGACGCGGCGCGGACTGGCGGGACGAGCTGAAGACATGGGCGGTAACGACTTGAATCGAAACCGCAATTTTACCGCAACGCGGGAAGCGGCCGGCGTCGGTGCCCCTCGACTGCCCGATAAACCCTTGCAAGATCAGGTATTTGGACTCCGGCCAACGCACAGGAAAGCCGCGGAAAGCAGGGTCGAACCACTGCTAAGCCATATGCGGCGCGGCTCTGACGGATTATTTCAGCAGCGAGAATAGTAATTTCAGATTATCGGCACAAATTTTCGATAGTAGGGGTATACACTGCATTCCATCGACGTAGCAGACACAGCCCACGGCTTCCTGCCACGCCATCCTGAAAATCGAAATCCTGGAGGTACATCATGAAGACCAAATTTATCGCTGCCTTGCTCGTCGCTGTTTCCGCTTCCGTCGCTGCACCGGCTTTCGCAAGCGGCTACGGCCCGGCACCGTTCTATCGCCCGTCCGTCGGCGCACCGGCTTCGCAACAAGGCCAGAACGCGCAAACCGTCGCGGCCGAACGTGCTAACGCCGGCTCGACCGCTTACGGCGGCGTGAACAACGTGTCGTCGCAATCGGGCACCCGCGAACCGGTTTCCGGTCCGCAATCGGTGTTCTTCGGCCACTAAGCACTCGCCGTCGACCCTCCTGCCCCTGCTGCCCAGGTGGCAGCATGCGAACTGGGCGCTGCATCGGATTCCGGTGCGGCGCCCAGTTTCGTTTACGGGAATGAATCGCCACCCACCGCGCGTTACGCCGCCCCTTCTTCCGGCGCCTCACAAAAGCGGATGCGATTGCCAAACGGATCGGCGACTTCCAGCACTTTGCCCCACGGCAGCGCGTCGACACCCGGCTTCGCGTACTTATAGTCCTTCGCATCGAGCTCGGAATGCAGCGCGTCAATCTCCCGTACCGGCACGAAAATCGTCGAGCCGGGCGTCGCGTCGCCATGATGTTCGCTGAGGTGTAGAACCAGATCGGAGCGCCGCACTTGCGCATACAACGGGAAGTTGTCGCCGAAACGGTGTTCCCAATCGACGCTAAAGCCCAGGAAATCCACGTAGAACTCGCGGGCTTTGTCCTCGGAGAAGATGCGGATGATCGGCACAGCAGGCGCAAGATGCATGACGAGGCTCAGCGAGTCGGAATGAGCCGCCAAGCATAGTCGAATACGTTGCCGATTTCACGCGCCGCCGCAATCAAGCCGCGAGCCCCGCGTCGATCACGTCGCGCGCCGCGCGAAAGCCGGCCTCGGCGGCGGCGTGCTCGGTGGGCCAAAGACTGTCGATATGCACGAGCCGCCAGTCGACCACCACCGCGCTCTCGCGCAGCACGCGGAAATGCGCCTTGACGCCGGTGAGCACCTGTTCGACCGCGACTTCGATGTCGTAGTCCTGATAGCGCTCCTTGTAATCGCCCATGTCGAGGCCCGTCGGCTCCATCTTCACTTCCCCCTTCACTGCGGTTCCAATCGCCGTTTATCGCGCGCGAACGCGCCGGCACCGGCGGCAGCGCGGTGCGCTGCAACCTGCCCTTGCCAACCCGCTTGCGGCTCGTTCGAACAAGGTCGCGCAAACGTCGCCCGTCGGTTCGCTCAGTCGCAATCGCCGGAAAGGTACTGCCTGCCGTTGCAGGTGATTTCGACTTCGTCGCCGCTCGATTCGGCGACGAGTCCGCTCGCCAGCAACTGCGCGGTGACGGACTGCGGGAATTTCGGCGCCGGCTGGCCGACGCCCACTTCGTTCAGGCGCCGCAACGCTTCGATTGCTTCGGGACTCAATGACTTCGACATGGCGGTCTCCGTCGACGTGACTGAATTTATCGTAGCAAGTTTCGAGAGCGAATGGAGGCGCATTGGCGCATCGTCACGAGCGAATGGCTCGCGCGTGAATTTTCGCGGGCGACGCCGGTCTACCGGGAAAACCCATGCAACCCGAGCAGACGCGAGGAACGCAAAAGGAGAAGGCGATGAAGCGAAGCACTCTGGCCGCGCTAAGCGCAGCCGCCGCGCTGCTGGCGCTGGGCGCGAGCGGAACGGCGGCATCGGCGACGCCAACGACGACCAACGCGGCAGGCTCGACCACGCCGCCCACGCAAGCAGCGCAACCGGCCGACGCCGCATCGTCGATGGTAAAGCCGCCCGAGTCGGCATCAGGCGCGACCGGCTCGAGCAATCCGGACAACATGCCGATCAAGCGTCCGCGCAAGCCCACCAACGACAAAATGATGCACGAGCCGCCCGCGAGCGGCGCGAACGCGAAATAGCGCGGCGCTTACAGGCGCGCGATCGAGACCTCCGTCGACTTGACGAGCGCGACGACTTCCGAGCCGACCTGCAGCTCGAGTTCGTCGATGGAGCGCGTCGTGATCACGGAGGTCACGATGCCGAACGGTGTGTCGACATCGACTTCGGACACGACCGGTCCGCGGATGATTTCCTTGACCTTGCCTTTGAACTGATTGCGTACGTTGATTGCGGAAATGCTCATTGCGAGTGACTCCAGGGAAAGCGATTAGATTCAGTCAGTCAAGGATGTCAGATGGCCCAACGGACATCTGTTGGCCGCGTGAAACGGCCTGCGTTGCCAGCGTTACCTGCACCACGTGCGTCGCGCGAATCGTGCGCCTCCTCGCGCAACGCGTCGTCGTTCGGCGCATTTTTCAGCACGCGCTGCAGCACATGCTCTTCGAGCGCGGCAAAACCCGCGGACGCACGCGCCCGCGGACGCTCGAGCGGCACCGGCTGATCGAGCGCGATGCGCCCTTCTTCGATCAACAGGATGCGATCGCCTAACGCGACGGCCTCGTGCACGTCGTGCGTGACGAGCAGCGCGGTGAACTTGTGCTCGCGCCATAGGCGCTCAATGAGCGCATGCATTTCGATGCGCGTCAACGCGTCGAGCGCGCCGAGCGGCTCGTCGAGCAGCAGCAATTGCGGACGATGCACGAGCGCGCGGGCCAACGCGACGCGCTGACGCTGACCGCCGGAAAGCTGCGCGGGCCAGTCGTTGGCGCGCTCGAGCAAGCCGACTTCGGCAAGCACCGCGCGCGCGTCGTCGCGCGCGCCGCGCGGCAGGCCGAGCATCACGTTTTGCAGCACGCTCTTCCACGGCAACAGACGCGCGTCCTGGAACATGATCCGCGTGTCGAGCGGCCGGCCGTCTTCGGCGCGTTTTTCGAGCACGCCGGCGCTCGTCTTCTCGAGACCGGCGACGAGCCGCAGCAACGTCGATTTACCGCAGCCGCTGCGGCCGACAATCGCGACAAAACTGCCGCGCTCGATCGACAGATCGAAGTCCGTCAGCACCTTGCGTTCGCCATACTGCTTGCCGACGCCGCGCAGCTCGACCGAGTAATCGGCTGTGCGGGTTGTGCGGGTTTTTCCGTTCGCGTCCCTTGCATCTTCGCGCGCCACGGCGCCCGCCTGCTCCGCCGCCCGTCGCTCATTGCGCACCTGACGACGCGCACGCTCACGCTCATCGAGATCCGCGGCGACATCCGCGTTGTGATCCGCGACGCGCGCCTGCGCCAGCTCGACCTCCAGATCGCGGCCCGCGATGCCGCCGAACGTCGTCGACAGTGTCGTTGCGCTCATGCCTTACCTCCACGTTGATAGGCCGGATGCCAGCGCAGCGACACGCGCTCGAGGCTCTTCGCCAGCACGTCGGCGATCTTGCCGAGCGCCGCGTACAGCAGAATGCCGACCACGACGACATCGGTTTGCAGGAATTCGCGCGCGTTCATCGTCATGTAGCCGATGCCCGATTGCGCCGAAATCGTCTCGGCGACGATCAGCGTCACCCACATCAGCCCGAACGCGAAGCGCACGCCGACGAGAATCGACGGCAGCGCGCCCGGCAAAATCACGTGCCGATAGAGCGCTACGCCCTTCACGCCGTAGCTGCGCGCCATCTCGATCAGATTCGAATCGACCGAACGGATGCCGTGGAACGTGTTCACGTAGATCGGGAAAAAAACGCCGAGCGCGACGAGGAACACCTTCGCCTGCTCCTCGATACCGAACCACAGAATCACGAGCGGGATCATCGCCAGCGCGGGAATATTGCGGATCATCTGCACGGTCGAATCAAGCGCGATTTCGATCGGCTTGAAGAGACCGGTCGCGAGCCCGAGCACGAGACCGATTCCACCGCCGATCGCAAAACCGGACACCGCGCGCCACGTGCTGACCTTCACGTCCGCCCACATTTCGCCCGACTGGATCAACGACCACGCCGCCTTTACCACCGCGAGCGGCTCAGGCAGAACGCGCGTGGACAGCACGCCGCTGCGCGCGGCGGCTTCCCAGGCGAGCAGAATCAGAAGCGGTGCGACCCACGGCGCAAGCGACGCGCCGACTTGCCGCAACGACCCGAAAGCGGACCGCAGCGCGGGCCGGAAAGCCGCGCCGCCCCGCGCGCCTTCATCGCGTTGCGCACTCACAGTGGATTGAGTCATGTGACTTCCCTCATTGCGTGTCGAAGGTGTCGTAACCGAACGGACGCCGCTCAGCTCGCACTCGCCGCCTTCGGCAGATAGTTGTTGCCGACGATCTCGCCGAACGGCCCGGAAAGCGGCCCGTTTGAGGTCTTGCTCTGGCGGCCGGGCAGCAGCGGAAACACGAGTTCGGCAAAGCGGTACGACTCTTCGAGATGCGGATAGCCCGACAGAATGAACGTCTCGATGCCGAGCTCCGCGTATTCCTTCATGAGCGCCGCGACCTGCTGCGGATTGCCGACGAGCGCGGTGCCCGCGCCGCCGCGCACGAGGCCGACGCCGGCCCACAGGTTCGGATAAACCTCAAGCTCCGCGCGTCCGCCGCGCTTGCCGCCGTGGAGCGCGGCCATGCGGCGCTGACCTTCGGAGTCCATCTTCGAGAACGACGCCTGCGCGCGCGCAATGGTCTCGTCGTCGAGCTTGCTGATGAGTTTGTCGGCGGCGGCCCACGCTTCTTCTTCCGTCTCGCGCACGATCACGTGCAGGCGAATGCCGAAGCGGATCGTGCGGCCATTCGCAGCCGCGCGTGCGCGAATGTCGGCGATCTTTTTCGCGACCGCCGCGGGCGGCTCGCCCCACGTCAGATAGGTGTCGATATGCTCGCCCGCCATGTCGTGCGCGGCCGGCGAGGAACCGCCGAACCACAGCGGCGGATGCGGCTTCTGCACGGGCGGATACAGGGCCTTGCCGCCCTTCGACTGCAAGTGCTTGCCTTCGTAGTCGATCGCATCGTTCGTATGCGCGGCCGTGAGCAGCTTGCGCCAGATGTGCAGGAACTCGTCGGTGATTTCATAGCGCGTGTCGTGATCGACGAACACGCCGTCGCCTTCGAGCTCGGCCGCATCGCCGCCGGTCACGACATTGATCAACAGGCGCCCGTTCGACAGACGGTCGAAAGTGGCGGCCATGCGCGCGGCAAGACCCGGCGACGAAATGCCCGGCCGGATCGCGACCAGAAATTTCAGGCGCTTCGTCGCGGCGATCAGGCTCGACGCGACGACCCATGCGTCCTCGCAGGAGCGGCCCGTGGGCAGCAGCACGCCCTCGTAGCCGAGCGTATCGGCGGCGACGGCGATCTGCTGAAAGTAGTCGTAATCGGCCGCGCGCGCGCCTTGCGACGTGCCGAGATAACGGCTGTCACCGTGAGTCGGAATGAACCAGAACACATTCATTTGCTGCTCCCCGCGTATTCGGAAACTGGAGTGGATCGAGACAACGCCGGACGCACGCATCCAGCCGGTCATCGGACATGAACCGGACGATGCATCGCGAAGGGACGGAAAAAGGTTGCGGTATCGACGCTAAAGGCAACGGCGCGAGGCGCCGTCTGCATGGAGAAACAGTCTATGGACGGGGGCGCGGCTTTTGAACGATTTTTTTGAGCTTAGGTTTTCCACTTCCGTGATTAGCCCGACGCTACAGCATACGGGCACGACCCCGGAGGCCCGCGGAAAAGCCGCGAGCGCTGGATATAATGGCGCACGTTTCCAATAATCCGGTGCAGGCAATGCAATCACGCGCCTGTACCCTGGCGGTGCAATGCATGCAAAAACTCATCCTGCCGTTTGTCGCCGGTTTTCTGGCATCGCTGTTCTTTCATGAATCCACGCTGGCGCTGCTGCATGCCGCAGGCGTCGTCGATCAAAGCGGTTTTTCCACTGCCCCGTTCATGCCGCTCGGCCTGCCCGAGTTCATCGCCAACGCGATCTGGAGCGCGTTCTGGGCGGTGTTGATGGCGTGGCTCTTGCGCGTCGCGCCCGAGCGCCGCGCGCCGTGGCTGCCGGCGTTCGTGTTCGGCGGCATCGTATTGACGGCGGCCAGCGTGTTCGTCGTCGATCCGATTCGCGGCATCTGGCCAAGCGGCAACATGCTGCCGCGCCTCGCGATGGGCTTTGCCGCGAACGCGATGTGGGGCTGGGGCGCGCTCGTCTTCATGCGCGCGTTCATGGCGGGTGAGGATGCGGATTGAGCGCGCGCTGAGCGTTCGTTCCGATGTTCGTCCGCGACTAGTGGCGAGCGACTAGCGGCTAGCTCCGCAGGTCGCGCAGCGGATGCTCGTTCGGCGGCCACGGGCTTTCGAACATCTTCTCGACGTCGGCGACGCTGACGTCTTCAATGCGCGCAAAGCGCCAGCGCGGCGCATTGTCCTTGTCGATGATGCGCGCGCGCACGCCCTCCACGGCGTCGCCTTGTTCAAAGCTCGAGCGCGTGAGATCGAGATCGCTGCGCAGCACCTCGGCCATCGAGCCTTCCGCGCGCGTCACCACCTCGAGCGATACCGCCATCGAAAGCGGCGAGCGCTCGCGCAACACGGCGATCACCTGCTCGGCCCACTCGGCGCTGTCGCGATCGCACTTCTGCTGCAGCGACGCCAGAATGCGCGGCACGTCCGGCAGCGCGAAATGCCGGTCGATCAGCGTTCGCGCGCGAGCGAGCGGCGACTCGTCCGGCGGCGGCGTCACCTGATCCTGATACGCGCGGCATTCGCGCTCGACGCACGCCACCACATCTGCGCCGCGCTCGAACAGTTCGCTGCGCAACGTGTCGACGAGCGCGGGCAACGCGGCGTCTTCCATATAGACATCGGCGAGACCGGCGTACAGCGCGTCGGCCGCGCCGATGGTTTCGCCCGTCACCGCGAGATAGCGGCCGATCGCGCCCGGCGTGCGCGCGAGAAACCAGCTCGCGCCGACATCGGGAAAGAGGCCGATGCGCGTTTCCGGCATCGCCATCTTCGTGGACTGCGTGACGACCCGCAGCCCGCCCGTGCGATGCGCGCCCTGCGAAATGCCCATGCCGCCGCCCATCACCACGCCGTTCGTCAGCGCGATATAGGGCTTCGGATACGTGAAAATCGCGTGATTGAGCCGGTATTCCTCGATAAAAAACGCGTCGCGAGCTTCGTGGTCGCCGCGCTGCACGGACTCGTACAGGAAGCGGACGTCGCCGCCCGCGCAGAACGCCCGGGGATGCTGGCTGCGCACCACGACCGCGAGCACGTTGGGATCTTCCGACCAGGTGTCGAGCGCGGCGTGCATGGCGCGGATCATGCCGATCGACAGCGCGTTGAGCGCCTGCGGTCTTTCGAGTTCGATGAAACCAATGCGGTTGGCTACGTAAGTCGCGAGCTGGTCGCTGGCTGCGGGCGAGGCGGAAAGAGACATGGAAGACGACGCGCGACGGCGCAGAGTCACGGGAAACCCAACGTTATCACGTAGCTGCGGCGTCGGACCTGTTTGTGGTGGAAGGCGGCGCGGCGTCGGGCAGGTTGCCGGCGGCTATGCGCGGGCGCGCGCTGCACGTTGTGCGTTGGCGCGGCGAGCCGCTGTCTTGCGGTGCGGCTCGCCGCATGGGGTTCGTTGAGCTTGAGCTTGAGCTTGAGCTTGAGCTTGAGTTTGAGCTTGAGCTTGAGCTTTAGCCCGCCGCGTTGCCGGGCGGAAAGTGGCCGCTCTTGAGCAGCACCGGCGTGCCGTTGCTGATCTGCAAGTGCTCGCGCGCAACGGCTTCGATGCGCGGACGGCCGGCGTCGAACGCGCGCATCCAGCCTTCTTCGTCCTCGGAGTGGGCGCCGAAGTGATCTTCGAGCGCCTCGACGGAGATCGCACAGGGCACGGGCTCGCCATCCACGAGCGCGGAAAACACAACGGTCAGATTGGAATCGCGGTAGGCTGGCGCGCCTGCGGGAAACCTGATTTCCATGGTCGCCTCATCGGAAGTATCTGGCACACAACCGGAGCCCGCAAAAACCGGCCGGCCCCGGACGACCCGAATATGGTACTCGCGGGGCCGGACCGCGGTCCAGAGCGCTGCGGCTGGCGTGTGGGCGGTTGGTTGGGGATGGGCGTCGGCGCCAGAGTGGCTTTCGGTTCGACTCCTGGCCTGGCTTTGGGCGTGGCTTCCGGTGCGCGTTTCGGTTTGACTCTTGCCGTGACTTTGGGGGTGACTACGGGCGTGACTCCGCGCCTCGGTGCGCGCGTGCTTGCGCACTCCACGATCGCGCGCCGTCATGGCCGGCCTCCGAGCAGCCGGTCGATGTAATCGCGCGCGGCCTGTTCGACGAATGCGAGCGCCTCGTCCTCGCTGCCAAAGCGCTGCTCGCCGCCGAGATCGACCAGGGTTTCCATCCGGTGCGAATCGTCGGGGCCGAGTTCGGCGAGGCTGACCGACCCGACGTAATGGCCGCCCGCGCCTGGCGCGTCGCCTGCCGGCACGAGGCGCGCGGCGGCGCTGATGTAATAGCCGCGATAAGGGCCGCTGACCCGCTCAGCCATGTTCGTTCTCCTCGATGCAATGATTGAGGTAAGGCGCCGGGGAAGCCAATTAGTTCTGCGAGCGTGCGCTTGTTGAGCGCTTTTCCACCCTTGTTAGGCCCTTGCTTCGCGCTCGCTGCGCATGTATGCCGCACGTTCGCGCTTGGCGCCGGTCGAAGAGCTTTATCGGCACACTCCATGCTCATGCAGTCGGTCCCTTTCCAGTTCCGCGAGCGCAATATGGGAAAATATTTTCTGGACGACCACGAATTGCCCGAGCCGGATGCGGCGAACAGATGGTTTGCGTACGCCGAAAGTCACGGCATCGACATCGCGAGAGCCATCAGCATCTGGGAAGACGCGGCCACCGAAAGCGGCGCGGAAAGCCGCAAGCTGGTCGGCGCAGCGGGCATCACTATCGACGCACCCTGAGCTTGCGCGCGTCGCAAGCTCGCATGATCAAAGGAAACAATCACGATGCATTTCATGACGCAATTGCCGCGCACCCGCCATCTTCGACATGGCCTCGCGCGGGCTCTGCTGCGCCGCATTTCGCTTTTTGCCGCGTTGCCGGCCGCGCTCGCGATCGGCGTGGGCATAGCCGGCTGCGCGTCGTCGAATACGACGTCGCTGATCAATCTGCCGAACGGCCAGACCGGCTTTGCGGTGAATTGCAGCGGCGCCGGCGCCGATTCGAGCTGGGCCTCATGCTACGTGCAGGCCGGCAAGGCGTGCGGCGCGACGGGCTATGACATCGTGTCGAAGGACAACGACGAAGGCGGCACCGCGGGCGGCAGCGTGACGAACGTCGTGTCGGCCAACGTCAAGAACCGTTCGATGATCGTGCGCTGCAAGTGAGCGCGTTCAGCTTCAGTTGCAGTCGCAGTTGCAGTTGCAGTTGCAGCGCAGTTGGCGCCCACCGTTGCGGCACAGGCGCCGGAGCATGCTTCAATGCGCCTGCATCTTCGAGAACATATTGAGCACGGCGACGCCCGCGATAATCAGCCCGAGGCCGATGACGGCCGGCACGTCCGGCACCTGTCCGTACAGCAGCAGCGCGACGAGCGTGATCAGCACGATGCCCGCGCCCGACCACACCGCGTAGACGATGCCGACCGGAATGCTGCGCAGCGTCAGCGACAGGCAGTAGAACGCGACGGCGTAGCCAAGCACCACAATCGCCGACGGCACGAACCGCGAGAAGCCCTCCGACGCGCGCATCGCCGATGTCGCGATCACTTCGGCCACGATGGCGATGCCCAGCAATGCATAAGGCGGCAGCCGCATCGGCTCAGGCCTTTGCAAGCGCGAGCTTGCTGTAGTCGTGACCGAGATGCGCGCATAGCGCTTCGACCACAAACTCATGATCGGCGCGCTGCGGCAGACCGGACACCGTGATCGAACCGATTACGCCCGCGCCCGTGACTGTCAACGGAAACGCGCCGCCGTGCGACGCGTATTCGGTGGCGGGCAGACCGTGTTTGTCGGCGAGCGTGCTGCCGGCCTGCTGCATTTTCAGACCGATCGCGTACGAGCTGCGCCGGAAATGCGCGACCGTGTTGCCCTTTCGGCGTGCCCAATCGATGTTGTCCGGCGTCGCGCCGTCGAGCAGGCTGAAGAACAGCGGTTGACCGAACGTGCGGACGTCGATGGCGGCCGCGATGCCGCGCGCCTTCGCGACCTCGTGCAAATAGGCGCCGATTTGCCAGGCGCGGTCGGCGTCGAATTGAGGAAACACGAGCGCGTGTTCCTGAGCGGCAATGACCTGCAGATCGTGAGCGATGTCCATGAAATTCCGAGGGCGAATGGGAGTGCGGGCGCGTCGTCGTGCAGTGCTGACGGTTTGTGCGGTTGTCTGCTTTGTCGTGCGGCGAGTCGCGCGGTTCCTTGCGAATCGATCGGGATTACTTCGCGACTACCTGGCGACGGAGCGACATACGTGACGGCGCGTCGAATTGCGATTTTAGCGCAGCGTGTTGCGGGGGCCTTGCGCGATGCGACGCGGGGCACGCATCGCGCGACGTGCTGTTAGTTAGCGCCGGCGCTTGTCAGAGCGAGGAGAAAGCGTTCCGCTGAGGAAAAGGCCCGCGCCCAAAAAGCCGTTTTCTTAAACGCCTATTGCACGCGCTTCCCATCTGTTCTATAATCTTTTCTTCGACGGACGCGGGGTGGAGCAGTCTGGCAGCTCGTCGGGCTCATAACCCGAAGGTCGTAGGTTCAAATCCTACCCCCGCAACCAAGTGCTCAATGCGAGCGAACAGGTCAAAGCGTCGAAAACAACATTCAAGGCTTGCCAAATCGGCAGGCCTTTTTTGTTTTGAGCTTGCCATTCCTCTTCCAAGCTTCGACACGCGGGTCATCGGCTCGCACACAGCGTTCCAGTTGTTCGCAAACGCTCGCGCTCGCGTCGCCGTGGCAACCCCCGCCAACTTCGCCTCTCCCACCGCCCTTCGCTCCCGCCACAAAACCACGCCGCCCCAGTGATAAACTCCTAGCACCCTTTCTCGTCCCCTTCCTATGAAATTCTGTTCTGTCTGCGGCCACGGCGTCAGCCTGAGCATTCCGCCGGGCGACAACCGCGAGCGCTTCGTGTGCGGCAGTTGCGGCACGGTGCACTATCAGAATCCGCGCAACGTCGTGGGCACCGTTCCGGTGTGGGACGACAAGGTGCTGCTATGCCGCCGCGCGATCGAACCGCGCTACGGCTACTGGACGCTGCCTGCGGGCTTCATGGAAATGGGCGAGACCACGGCCGAGGCCGCGTCGCGCGAAACGCTCGAGGAAGCCGGCGCGCGCGTCGAAGTGCAGAGCCTGTTCTCGCTGCTGAACGTGCCGCACGTGCATCAGGTGCATCTGTTCTATATGGCGCGCCTGCTCGATCTCGACATTGCCGCGGGCGAGGAAAGTCTCGAAGTAAAGCTCTTCGAGGAAGGCGACATTCCGTGGGACGAGATCGCGTTTCCCACCGTCGGACAAACACTGCGCTTCTTTTTCGCCGACCGCGCGGCCGGCAGCTTCGGCCTGCATACCGGCGACATCTTCCGCTCGCTGCGCGAAGGCTGAGCGGCGCGCATGGTCCCCTGGCTCGGCCCCGACGATCCCTTTCCGCCCGTCGAGCGTGCGCTCGGCGCGGCCAGTGGCGCGCCGGGCCTGCTCGCCGCGAGCGGCGACCTGCTGCCGTCGCGGCTCATCGACGCTTATCGTCACGGCATCTTCCCGTGGTATTCCGACGGTCAGCCGGTGCTGTGGTGGAGCCCCGACCCGCGCATGATCCTGCGTCCCGCGGAGTTCAAGATCTCGCCGTCGCTGCGTAAAACGCTCAAGCGCGTGCTGCGCGACGACGCATGGGAAATTCGCGTGGATCACGATTTCGCCGCGGTGATGCGCGCGTGCGCGCAGGCGCCGAGGCGCGGACAGCGCGGCACCTGGATCACCGCCGACGTCGTCGACGCCTACACGTCGCTGCATCGGATGGGCGATGCGCACAGCATCGAAACATGGTTCGAAGGTGAGCGCGTGGGCGGCTTATACGGCGTCTCGTTCGGCAAGATGTTCTTCGGCGAATCGATGTTCGCGGACGTCACCGATGCCTCGAAAATGGCGCTGGCCGCGCTTGTCGGGCACTTGCGCCGTCACGAAATAGAAATGATAGACTGCCAGCAGAACACGTCGCATCTGGCGTCGCTCGGCGGTCGCGAGATAGCGCGCAAGGCGTTCATCGCGCATGTTCGCGCGTCGGTCGACGCACCGCGCATTCCCTGGCGCTTCGACAAGACCGCGTTGCTCGATGTGCTCGCGCGAGCGGCGTAGAAGGAATCAGGCCGAATCCGGGTCCGCATGATCGAACGCACAAGCGAACGCGCGGATCGACAAGCTAGCCGCAACGCGCGCCGGGTTTGCATTACCAGAGACACCAGAGACGCTTCGAGAGCTGCCAACGTGACTCATCCCAACGAGCTGCCTCTTTCTCCGCTTTCGGCGCTGCAATTTTATGCAACGGCGCCTTATCCCTGTAGTTATCTCGACGGGCGCATCGCGCGCTCGCAAGTCGCCACGCCCAGTCACCTCATCAACTCCGATGTCTACACGGACCTCGTGAAGGCCGGCTTCCGGCGCTCCGGCGTGTTCACCTACCGGCCGTATTGCGACGGTTGCCGCGCGTGCGTGCCGGTGCGCGTGCCGGTCGAGCGCTTCGAGCCGAACCGTACGCAGCGCCGCGTGTGGAAAAAACATGGCGAGATGATCGCCACCGTCGCACCGCTTCACTACGACGAAGAGCACTACGCGCTCTACATGCGCTATCAGTCGGCGCGGCATGCGGGCGGCGGCATGGACCGCGACAGCCGCGATCAATACGAGCAGTTCCTGCTGCAAAGCCGGATCAATTCGCGGCTCGTCGAATTCCGCGAGCCGCTGCCGGACCGGCCCGATTCGCCGGGCCTGCTGCGCATGATCAGCATGATCGATATTCTCGGCGACGGGCTCTCGTCCGTGTACACGTTCTTCGAGCCGGGACTGCCGCATACGAGCTTCGGCACGTACAACATCTACTGGCAGATCGAGCAGGCGCGCAGTCTCAAGCTGCCGTATGTGTACCTCGGCTACTGGATTCGCGAGAGTCCGAAGATGGCGTACAAGGCCAATTTCCGGCCGCTCGAAGGATTGATCGACGGCACGTGGCGCGTGCTCGATCCCGCCGGCGTCGATCTCCAGCCGACCGGCGCGGGGATGCAAGGCAGGCGCGGGCCGCTGCGGCCTTGAGTGTGGGCTGAGTGTGGGCTGAGTGTGGGCTGAGTGTGGGCTGAGTGTGGCCCGAGGAACACCACGCTCGACCCGCGCCCGCGGCAACGCACCGCCCTCGCCTTCCGCCTTATCTCATTGACAGCGCAAAGCCGGTAAAATAGCGGGTTCCCATTTTCCGGCCGCCCGGCTTCGTCCTGTGTTCAGTTCCCTCTATCCGCTCGTACGCGCCCAACTCTTTCGCATGGACGCGGAAGACGCTCATCACCTGACCTTGCGCGCGCTCGGCGCCGCGGGCCGCACTGGGCTCGCGGGCGCGCTCGCCGCCCGCGTGCCCGATGCGCCGCGCACGGTGATGGGACTGACGTTCCGCAATCCGGTAGGACTCGCAGCGGGACTCGACAAGGACGGCGCCGCGATCGACGGGCTCGCCGCACTCGGCTTCGGCTTCATCGAAGTGGGCACCGTCACACCGCGCGCGCAGCCGGGCAACCCGCGTCCGCGCATGTTCCGGCTGCCGCAGGCGCAAGCTGTGATCAACCGGATGGGCTTTAACAACGCGGGCGTCGACCAGTTCGTGAAGAACGTGCAGGCCGCGCGTTACCGCGGCATTCTCGGGCTGAATATCGGCAAGAACGCCGATACGCCGATCGACCGTGCCGCCGACGATTATCTCTATTGCCTCGAGCGCGTCTATCCGTTTGCGAGCTATGTGACGGTCAACATCTCGTCGCCGAATACGAAGAACCTGCGCCAGTTGCAAGGCGCGGACGAACTCGACGCGCTGCTCGCCGCGCTCAAGGACAAGCAGCAGCGTCTGGCCGACATGCACGGCAAGCTCGTGCCGCTCGCGTTGAAGATCGCGCCCGACCTCGACGACGAGCAGATCAAATCGATCGCCGGCACGCTGCTGCGCCACCGCTTCGAAGGCGTGATCGCGACCAACACGACGCTCGCGCGCACGGCCGTCGCGGGCATGCAGCACGGCGACGAAGCGGGCGGCCTGTCGGGCAAGCCGGTGTTCGACGCGTCCAATGAAGTGATCCGCAAGCTGCGCGCCGAAGTCGGCGAGACGGTGCCGATCATCGGCGTCGGCGGGATTTTTTCCGGCGACGACGCGCGCGCCAAACTTGCCGCGGGCGCTTCGCTCATTCAGCTTTATACGGGTTTCATTTATCGCGGCCCGGCACTCATCGGCGAATGCGTGCAGGCGTTGCGCTAGGTATGCGGTCAGCGTGCGCGCTCTCACGCGTCGCTGATGGTCATGCACACGCCCGCCTCGTAATACAGACATGAGCAATGGGTATTTAGCGACGGGCACTCTGCTTTGTTAAGCTCTCGTCCGCTATAACGCCATACGAACAAAAAAGGACCACGATGCAACTTCGCTTGTTGAAAAAACTTTTCGTCGCCGCGATGATCGGCGCTTCGTTCACCGCGATCCCGGCCCATGCCGACGATCTGCTGGATCAGGTCAAGCAGCGCGGCACGCTGCGCGTCGGCCTCGAAGGCACCTTCCCTCCGTTCAATTCCAAAGCGCCGTCGGGCGAACTGGTCGGCTATGACGTCGACATCGCGAAGGCTGTCGCGTCGAAGCTCGGCGTGAAGCCGGAGTTCGTCACGACCGAATGGAGCGGCATCATTGCGGGCCTGCAGGCCGGCAAGTTCGACGTGATCGTCAATCAGGTCGGCATTACGGACGCACGCAAGCAGTCGCTCGACTTTTCGCCTGCGTACACGTACTCGGCCGCGCAACTGATTCAGCGTAAGGACGACACGCGCCAGTTCAAGTCGCTCGACGATCTGAAGGGCAAGAAGCTCGGCGTCGGCCTCGGCACCAACTACATGGACATGGCGAAGTCGGTGCCGGGCATCGACGTGAAGACGTATCCGGGCGCGCCCGAATATCTGCGCGATCTCGCGGCCGGCCGTCTCGACGCGGCGCTCAACGACCGCCTGATGCTCGCGTATCTGCTGAAGAACTCGCAGTTGCCGCTGCGCACCGGCGCGAACGTCGGCGCGGGCAACCCGTCGGGCATTCCGTTCAAGAAGAACAACCCGAAGTTCGCCAAGGCAATCGACGACGCGATGACGCAGCTTGAAACCGACGGCACGTTCGCGAAGATCTCGGACAAGTGGTTCGGCATCGACGTGAGCAAGCCGATCAAATAAGCGCCTGAAATAAGCGGCTCGCGATGAAACGAAGGGCGGCATGCTCGGTATGCCGCCCTTCGCACTTGTGCGGCACGCGCTCCCATTGACGATATGCGCCTTGCGCGCCAACCCGAGCACTGCTCATGTCCACCACTTCCCTGCTCGTCGAATCGCTTCCTGCGCTCGCGCAGGGCGCCGTCCTGACGGTCAAGTTCGCCGTTCTGTCGATGTTCTTCGGCCTGATCGCCGGCGCCGTGCTCGCGCTGATGGGCGTGAGCCACAGCCGCACGCTGAACCGCCTCGCGCGCGTCTACGTGAGCGTGATGCGCGGCACGCCGCTGCTCGTGCAGATCTTCGTGATTTACTACGGCTTGCCGAGCTTCAATATTTCGCTCGATCCGACGCCGGCCGGCGTGATCGCATTGTCGGCGAACGTGGCCGCGTATCTGTCGGAGAGCATGCGCGGCGCGATCCTCGGCATTCATCAGGGACAATGGCTCGCCGCGTACAGCCTCGGACTCTCGCGGCGCCAGACGCTGCGTTACGTGATCGCGCCGCAGGCGCTGCGCATCGCCGTGCCGAGCCTGTCGAACAGCCTCATCAGCCTGATCAAGGACACCTCGCTCGTGTCGGTGATCACCGTCACGGAACTGCTGCGCAGCGCGCAGGAAGTCATCGCGTCGACGTATCAGCCGTTGCCGCTTTATCTCGCCGCGGCGGCTGTTTACTGGGTGCTGTGTCAGATACTGGAACTGTTGCAGCGCTGGTATGAGCGGCGTCTTGCGTTGCCTTCGCGGCATTGAGCGCGGCACGCGATGAACGCGTGGTCGGCTACGCTTTCATTGCGAGCCGGGTGAAACGCGATGCGTGTAAGTCGTGAGTCGTGACTCGCGGCCCCCTTCACTCTCCCGCAAACTTCAGCCCTAGCGCCGCGCGCGCCGCGTCGGCCATCTCGATCATCTGCAACGATTTACTGTGCGGCATCAGCGGACTTTCGAGCTGTCCCGCGCGAATCAGGTCGCAGAAATGCGCGGTCTCGTAGTTGAGGCCCCCGCCTTCGAACGGCTCGTCGAGCTCGACCACGCGACCGTCGGTGTAGCGGATCGTCGCGCGCGACGGGTTCCACCACGGCTCGTGAATCGTCACGTGCCCGCCCTTCGCCATCAGCAGCGCGTCGCCCTTGCCGTGCAGATCGAGCCCGCAAAACAGTTGCGCGATGCCGCGCTCGTGCCGGCTATTCAGGCTCGCAAACGTATCGACGCCGGTCGAGCCGAGCCGGCCGAGCGTTTGCACTTCCAGCGGCGCGCCGAGCCAGTCGACGGCAAGAAATATTTCATAGATGCCGATGTCGAGCAGCGCGCCGCCCGCGTGCTCGAACGACAGCGACGGATGATCGTCGGGTACGCCCGGCACCGAGCAGCCGGCCCGCACGAGTCCCATGTCGCCGATCGGATCGTCGTTTAGATGCGCGCGCAACTTTCTGTAGAGCGGATAAAACGGCGGCTTCATCGCTTCCATGAAGAGCCGTTGTGCGCCGCGCGCGGCATCGACCACACGCTCGAGCTGCGGCCTGTTGATCGTCGCGGGCTTTTCGCACAGCACATGCACGCCCGCTTGCAGCGCGGCGACGGCGTAGTCGGCGTGGCTGTCCTGAACCGTGGCGATGTAGAGCGCGTCGATGCCGCTCGCGAGCAACGCGTCGAAGCTCGCGCAAGCCTCGCCGCCGAACTCGTCGGCGAAAGTCTGAGCGGGCTCGGGCCGCCGTGACCACAGCGCGGCGAGACGCGCGTGCGGCACATAGGCGAGGCCTTGAGCGAACCGGCGCGCAATGCGGCCGGCGCCGACGATGCCCCAACGGATGTCGCGGTCCGAAGCAGTGGTTTGGGTTGCGGTTGAGTTGGCGTTCGTCACGATCGGCTGGCGTCCATGCGGATAAAGAGAGCCGCTATTGTCGCGCATGCGGCCCCGCACGTGTGCCGTCGCCGGCGAACGCCCTGCCTGTTTGTCTCTATCGAAGAACTAACGGCGACCGAACCATGAGCGAACACTCGCGCGCCGCTGCGCGAACGCGCGCAGCAGCAGCGCGCAACCGATGCGCCGCCCCGTGTTGCCCTGCGTCTTGCCCAGCGTGTCAGCCGCGTGAGGGCGGCACCGGCGGCGCGCCGGCGAAGGTGCCGGCGATTTCCTCGGTCGTGTGATCGATCATCGCCATCGCAGCGAGTTCGGCCTCTTTCGGGTCGCGCCGTTCGATCGCCTCGACCACGCGCCGATGCGAGTTCACTGCCGTTTCCCACGCGCCTTCGCGAGCGGTGACGATGGGATTACCGGTCGACAGCGCGCCGCGAATAATCGCCGCCATCTGCTTGAAGAACTGATTGCCGCTCGCGACGACGATGCGCGTATGGAACAGCTCGTCGGCTTCCTGATAACCGGGTTCGCCCGGACGGATCACCTTGAACGCCTCGAACGCGTCGCGCACCGCCGCGATGTCGGCCGCGCTGCCGCGCGACGCGGCCTGCGCCGAAGCACGCGGTTCGATCAGAATACGAAACTCGATGACGTCGCGCAGGAACACCGGATCGGGCTTCGCGCGAAAACGCCAGTTCACGACGTCCTCGTCGATCATGCGCCAGTCGCTCATCGGCCGGATGCGCGTGCCGATCTTCGGGCGCACGTCGAGCATGTCGCGCGCGAGCAGCATCGAGAGCGCTTCGCGCATCACCGTGCGGCTCACGTCGAACTCTTTCGACAGCACGTCCTGCGGCGGCAGTATCGCGCCGTATTTCTCCTCGACGATCCCTGTGACGAGCCCATCCATGACCTTGCTCACCAGCGATCGATCCTTGTTTGCCTGTTCCATGACCCTCTCCCCGAAGCGGTGTTCGCCCCCGCGTAGCCTGTTGATAAACCGCCCTTTTGTGTGTTTTATCGTCGCGTGGTTACTCATCCACGATACGTTGCTAGCTTCACAACGGTTACGCCAGTTGGGACACTTCCTGACAGGGTTATCCCTCTGAAGAATTGTTTCTTCTGTGTAACGCGATCGGCCCCGAAGGACCATAAGCTTGCGTCTCAAGCATGCCTTTCACGCCGACTTTGCATCGTGCGAAGACGCACGTAGGACGGCAAATTGTCTGAACGGAGGCGGCGTGCAATCGATCATGGGTTGCCGCAAGCGGCGGACCTGGTGCCTGTGTGGTTGCTGGTGCGACTGCCCGTGAGTCTTTAGTGCGCTCACCGCTCTTCAATTCGACACACGTGAGCATGCATGGCCTCGCTCGTCATCAAGGCGATGCGCCGCAAGCGGCTTGTGCGCGATGAAGTGGAACCAGCACGCGCCGCTGTTCTCGACGCCGTCGGAAATACGGTTGCCCGCGCAACTATCAAACACCGCATCGCATTGCAAGCCAATCTGCGCAAGTTGCCGGCGCTGTTCGGCAAGTGTCGTGTAGACGATCACAATGCCGAAGTTGTGAGCCGCCGCTGTCTTGACCGCATAGCCGCCATAGTCGCGATTCAGCTTGACGTTGTGTATATAGTTGAGCGTGCCGAGCTGGAAGCGGCGCATCGAGCGCAGCGTACGCCAGCCGAGCGTCAGCGGATTGAGCGTGAAACGCGGCAGCAGATGCCAGATGCCCTCGCGGTAACCGGGGCCGCCGCGATTGTGCGACGAGAACAGCACATAGCCGCCTGGCCGCACCACGCGATACATTTCCTGAAGGATCTTCACGCGATCGTTGTAGTCGACGCAGTCGATACCGTTCCAGCTAAATGCAGCGAGCCCGTAATGATCGGACGGCAGTTCGGACATATCGCGTGCATCCATATGCCGCAAATCGCAGCCGGGATAGCGCGATCGCGCCGTCTCCAGCAGGTTCGGCGCGTAGTCGACGCCGGTGTATTCGTTCGAGATACTAAGCATCAGCGCAACGGTGCGTCCGGTGCCGATGCCGATATCGAGCAACGGCGTGCCCGAACAACGCGGCGCGAGCCATCTGAAGGCGGCCTCTTCGCCCGCGTCGGAGAAGCTCTTGCCGGTCGTGAAAACGCGGGCCGCGTCGCGCGAATTCCAGGCGAGGCGATTGATGCGGTCCAGCTCCGATTGACTATTCACGACACGTCTCCAGTGCGATGCAAGAGCGCGGCGACAGCGCGATCAGCAGCGGCTTCCTCACAGCATCTCAAACGTGTTGACGAGCGCGGCACGATCGCCCTCGCGGCGCCGCAATGCGGTGAGCGGTTGCGAGGCGCGCACTTGCCGCGTGAGACCGATGAACGGCACGCCATGCTCGAGATACGGACCTTCCGTCTTGCGAAAGCCGAACTGCTCGTAGAACTCGCGCAAACTGAGCGGCGCGCTCACGCGTGCGGCGTGTCCCGGCCAACGCTCGGCAATGGCCTGCAATACGCGCTCCATTAGCATTTCCGCGGTGCCGTCGCCGCGGCGCAGCGGACTCGTCAGCACCTTGTCGATCATGATGTCGGGATCTTCCGCATCGCCGGGCTGCACACGGGCGTACGCAAGAATCGGCATCGGCCGCGCCATGTCTTCGACGGCGAACACGTGCAGCGAAGTTTCGTCGCGTCCATCGGCATCGAGGCACACATGCGATTGCTCGACGACGAACACTGCGCTGCGCGCCCGCAAGATCAGGTACAGCTCGCGTGCAGAAAGCTGCTCGAATTCCAGCGTTTTCCAGTTCATCACGTTCCCCAGCGGATTCTTTAATGTTCGGTGCGGCGAGCGCACAGGTTGCCCTCGCGGGCCTCGCACGATTGGCGGGCCGGTTTTGACGCCTACACGGTACGGCCGCCATCCGGCTGTTTCCGTTCGCCATCGCACTCACGCTGGAGGTTGCCGAATCTTCATACGAGGCACCGATAACGCGGCGCGAACGGAGACGCTGCACACCAGATCGTGACGGCTTTAGAGTTGCTGAGTGATGCGCGCCACGCGATCGGAAACGTGGACATCGCAAGCAAAATAGACGGCGACAACGGCGTTGTTTCGCTGACGCTACATTTCGCTGATTTGCACGGTGCCGCGACAACGGCGCATAGACATGGCCGCGAGGCTCGTTCGGCTCTCGCGAGATCGGAGTCGAACGCGGCGCGCACGGCACCGGACTTCGCGCCGCGTATCACCGACGTGCCGGTGTTCTTCCACGGCACCTGTCGGACGAATGCCGATCCCGTCAGCCGGAGAAGCAGCGAAGCGCAACCACAACACGCCTTCGAGCCGGCCCGCGACGCACGCATGAAACATGCTGCGCGCGAGCAGGACAATGGCGTACGAATCGGACAGGTTCTATGCGCTAGCCGACGAGCACGGCCGTGCGCATCTGGCCACACGTCGCATTGGCGAATTTCGACTATGCGAATGACGCGGCCCGCGCGCCCACTACAGACGTCTGGCCATTTTCAACTAATAAGGGCATCACTCATCACCACGCGTGGCGCCCTGCCCGACGCGATCCCACTCTCGCCACCCACATCACAAAGCGCGGGCTGTTGCGTGCGCATCCATCATTCAGCTTTAAAGCGGATGCAACACTTGCGGCACGGGCCGCCGAAGTCCGGGCGCTCGATGACGCATCCGCCACTTCTACGGATACCCGTACCATCCGCCCGCCATTTGCCCGCGATGTCTTCGCGAAGCGCGTAAAACCTCGCGCTGCGCGAACCCATTGGTCGGGCTGCGCCCATCACTGTCGTTTTTTTTGCGACTCCTGACAGCCATAAATGATGAACCGTGCGGCAACCGACGCAAGCGGTTGAACACATCTGAATCAATTCCGGCACATCGCGGACACCGCGCCAAAAGGCGCTCACAAAGCGCGGAACAACCCTGGCGCTCCAATCGCAAAACCGCCGCCACGCGCAGCGAACTCAATTGGATCAAGCACTTGGCCCGTATAAAAAGACCATCGCGCGCACGGTCGACGCAAACGTCGGATGTACAGAATTGAAACAAAAAGGCGCGCACAGGGGGTTTATTTCGCCCGCCCGTCGTCGCTGCGCCGCACCAGTCACGCTTTCCCCTATGGTTGGCACAGTCCTCGCTAATACAAGGACGCAACACCGCGGCGCCGTGAGGACGACCACAACGGCGGCGGCGCACCAACCAATACGGGGCCGACTCTGTTCACCCTGCGCTGACTGCAATGCAGAGCGCGCGTTATCAAAGGGTGCAGGAATCGGATCAAAAACAGGAAGACGCGAGACCCGCGGCTTCACGCGAGGACCGATCATGTTGACACTTCAATCAGATCTGCACGGAAACCATTTGCTCGGCGCATTGCCGTCTCACGAATGGCAAGCGCTTGCTCCGCACCTCGAACTGGTTCATCTGCGCACGGAACAGTTGCTCTGCGATTCCGGCCAACGCATTCATCACGTGTACTTCCCGACGACCGCGATCATTTCGATGCTGTCGACGATGGAAGACGGCAGCTCCGTCGAAATCGCCGCGGTCGGACGCGAAGGCATGACCGGCGTGCCCGTGCTCACGGGCGGCGAAACCATGCCGAACCGCGTGCAGGTGCAATGTGCGGGCTTCGCGTATCGCATGAGCGCGCAGGCCCTCAAGCAGCAATTCGCCCGCTCCGACTTCCTGCGCCGTCTGATGCTGCTCTACATGCACGCGCTTCTCACGCAAGTCGCGCAGACCGCCGCATGCAACCGCCATCACGCACTGAACAAGCAACTGTGCCGGTGGCTGCTGATCGAAGTCGACCGTGTCGCGTCGAACGATCTGACGGTGACGCAGCAATTGATCGCCGACATGCTCGGCGTGCGCCGCGAGGGCATCACCGAGGCAGCCGGCAAGCTGCACGACGAAGGCCTGATTCACCACAGCCGCGGACACATCAAGGTGCTCGACCGCAAGGGGCTCGAAGCGCGCGCGTGCGAATGCTACGGCCTCGTCAAGCGCGAATTCGATCGCCTGCTGCCGCGCCTGCGCCAGGCCGAAACCGTCGAATAACACGCGGCGCGATTGCCGTCCTCGCAGAGTCGATAATGTTCAGGAATACTGCGCGATGCCTCGACGCATTCCTCGTGATTGCGGGAGGCCTGCTCGCCCACTGGATGCGCTTTGCCACGCTCGCCGCTTTGCCGGACACCGAACGCCTGCTGATCGCCTTCAACTGCGTGCTGGTGCTGTTGATGTTTCCCGGCTTCGGCGTGTATGAAACATGGCGCGGCAAGCCGTTGACGGCGATGCTCGCACGCGTGGCCGCGGCGTGGCTCGCGGTCGTCGCGGCGGCGTTGCTGCTCGCCTTCACGCTGCATCGCATGGATGCGGTGTCGCGGCTGTGGTTCGTCTACTCGACGTTGATCTCGGGCGCGTTGATCGTCGCGACGAAGTGCGCGGTGCATGTCGCGTTGCGCAGTGTTCGCCGGCGCGGCATGAATTTCCGCACCGTTGCGATTGTCGGCGCACCTGGCTTTGCGCGCACGCTGCTCGCGCATCTCGAGCATGCGCCGCAAGCGGGCTTCAAGCCGGTCTGCGTGTTCGACACGAGCGTGGACAGCAGCGTTGAACGGGCAGCGTATGGCGCGCGGCTTAATCGCCTGCCGGTGCTGACCGACCTGACTGCATTCGCCGCCAAAGTGCGCGACGAGCGCGTGAACGAAGTCTGGCTCGCGCTGCCGCTCTCGGAAGAACGCACGATCTATCGCTTTCAGCGCATGTTCAGGCATGACTTCGTGAACCTTCGTTTTATTCCTGACGTACGCAGCCTCTCGCTTTTCAACCACTCGCTCGTCGATGTGGTCGGTTTGCCCACGCTAAGTCTCGGCGCGCCGTCGCTCTCGCCGCCGCAGATGTGGCCGAAGCTGATCTTCGACCGGCTCTTCGCCGCAGGTGCGCTCGTCACGCTCGCGCCGGTGTTCATCGTGCTCGCGACGGCGATCAAGCTCACGTCGCCGGGGCCCGTGTTCTTTCGCCAGACGCGCAAGGGCGCCGACGGCGAGCCGTTCTCGATCTACAAATTCCGTTCGATGACCGTGCATCATGAAGCGCAGGGTCAGGTCACGCAGGCCACGCGTCACGACGCGCGCGTGACGAAGCTGGGCGCGTTCATGCGCCGCACGAGCCTCGACGAGCTGCCGCAGTTTCTCAATGTGCTGCTCGGACAGATGTCGGTGGTCGGCCCGCGTCCGCATGCGCTCGA
This sequence comes from Paraburkholderia sp. OAS925, assembly GCF_040543975.1. Taxonomy (NCBI): domain Bacteria; kingdom Pseudomonadati; phylum Pseudomonadota; class Betaproteobacteria; order Burkholderiales; family Burkholderiaceae; genus Paraburkholderia; species Paraburkholderia sp. OAS925. The sequence goes on along the minus strand of NZ_JBEUNO010000001.1, from coordinate 2,200,266 downwards.
ACACGACGATCTCTACAAGGACCAGGTGTACGGCTACATGCACCGCTACCGCATCAAACCCGGCATCACCGGATGGGCTCAGGTGAACGGCTATCGCGGCGCGACCGCCAAGGTCGAGAAGATGGAAGCGCGCGTGAAGTTTGATCTCTTCTATATCCACAACTGGTCGTTCTGGTTCGACATGAAGATCGTCTTCATCACGATTTTCAAGGGCTTTATCAGCCGCAACGCGTTCTGATCATGCCGCTACGGACGCCGCTCCTGAAAGTCTCCGTGATCGTGCCGACGTATCGGCGCACCGCCGATCTCGCGCGGTGTCTCGCGGCACTCGACGCACAGGAGCGCCGCGCCGACGAGGTAATCGTCGTCGCGCGTCACGACGATCACGCGACGCTCGACTGGCTGCATACGCGTGAGACCACACGCCCCGATCCGCGCCGCTGCGTCGTGCTCGTGCACAAGCCCGGCGTCGTGGCCGCGTACAACCTCGGGATCGACAGCGCATGCGGCGACGTGCTCTGCTTCACCGACGACGACGCCGCTCCGCATCCTGACTGGGTCGCGCGAATCGCCCGCACATTTGGGGGCGATGCATGCCTCGGCGGTCTCGGCGGCCGGGACATCGTGCATGAACGCAACGGTATTCCGCAGGGGCGGAAACCGTGCGTCGGCATCGTGCGATGGTATGGCCGCACGATCGGCAACCATCACATCGGTCATGGCGAGGCGCGTGAGGTGCACGTACTCAACGGAGTGAACATGGCGTTTCGCCGCGAGGCGATCGGCGCGCTGCGTTTCGACGCGCGGCTGCTCGGCAGCGGCGCGCAGGTTCATTGCGAAATGGCCTTCAGCCTCGACGTGCGCCGGCGCGGCTGGACGCTCGTCTACGATCCTGCGCTGCTCGTCGAGCACTTTCCCGCTCAACGCCGCGACGAGGACCCGCGCTTCGTCTTCAACGATACGGCGTTCTATAACGCGTCGTTCAATCTTCGACTCATCATGTGCGAACACCTGACGCCGCCAGGCCGATGGGCGTTCGTCGTTTACTCGACGCTGATCGGCGATCGCGCGGACCCGGGGTTCCTGCGCGCGTTGTCGTTGTCGTTGGCGTTCGAGCGCGGCGGAATGGCGCTTGCGTTTCGCAAATGGCGAGTGGGCTTACGCGCAATGCGCGGAGCGTGGCAGGAAGCGGCGCGCTAACGCCCGCAAGCCGAAGTAATTTGCGTTGCAATAGATAGCCGGTCAAGGGCTGCGCCGCATGAAGGCGCAGCCTTTTTTTTTTACGCCACTACAAAAACGCGCTGACGTCCGTCTGAAAGCGCTGCGCCAGCGCCTTCGCGACCTTCTTGCTGATCGCCCGGCGGCCCGCGAGGATATCGCTCACCACCGTCGGCGATGCGATGCCCATCAGATCTTTTTGCCGCAGCCCGTGCGTTTCGAGCAGATGCCGCAACACCTCGCGCGGCTCCGCTTTGGGCAGCGTCACGTTCTGCGCCTTCCAGCTCCGAACCAGGTCCGACACGATCGCGTGAAGATCGGTGAGCGGCTCGTTCTCCTTGCCGTTCAGATGATCGGCAAGGGCACTGGAGAGTTCGACCATCGTCTGATAGTCTTGTTCGTTGCGAATGGGAGTAATGGGCAATTGGGCCTGTAGCGCGGCCCAGCTTCGAGCGATGTCGGGAAAAGAGCCCGGAAGGCGATCGGCATTCATGAGTGTAGAGTCTTCCTCGTCCAAAGGTCGCGCATCGCATGCGTCATCGCGTGACGTACGGATTAACGACTGCCTGTTTTAGTAAATCGCAGCGACGATCCGTGATTGTTTGCGTTACCACGGCGGTTACGATTCGTCGCCTGCGTCGAATATCGCGTATTGAGGCGGCTTATGATCCACGCTGCCGCCTGCCCCCGATAGCCGCTCCGGTGGCATCGCCCGAACGGCTTGTTGATGGTGCTGCCCTGCTGAAACACGAGAGGATCGCCGAGCCGCGAAGCCGGCGAACGCCTCGGCTAATCATCCGCAACTGCTCTGCGCCGCCGGCTCGACCGGCCATCCGGCCGGTTCGGCGAGGCGCTCAGCGTCGATCCGCTGCACGGTTGCGGACTCGCCGCGTAAATGCTCGGAAGCGATCGTGCGCGTGACCTCGGCCATGAACGCGCGACGAAACACGGCCGCCGAAAACCGCTCGGCGTTCGCGCGGCACGCGGCCGGCGTGATCTGTTCATGCTGCCGTTCGAACCGGTCGATTGCGTCGAGCATCGACACAACAGTTTGTGATCCGAAATAAATGCCGGTGGGATGCGCGTCGCCGACGGGCACCACGGTCTCGAGCGACCCGCCCTTGCCGAATGCGATCACCGGCGTGCCGCACGCCTGCGCTTCGAGCGTGACGATGCCGAAGTCCTCTTCGGCGGCGAATACGAAAGCTCGCGCACGCTGCAAGTAGCTCTTCAGCACGCCGATCGGCTGATAGCCGAGTATCGTCACATTCGGCCCGGCCTTCGCGCGAATCGCAGCCATCTCCGGTCCATCGCCGATCACGATCAGCTTGCGATGCGGCGTGGCGCTGAACGCCTCGACAATCAGATCGATGCGCTTGTACGGCACCATTCGCGAGGCCGTCAGATAGAACTCTTCCTTATGCGTGCACAGTTCGAATTCGTCGACATTGACCGGAGGTGGAATCACGGCGGCGTCGCGCCGATAGGTTTTCATCATGCGCCGCGCGACGAATTGCGAATTCGCGATCAGGCGGTCGACGCCATTCGCCGAATGCGAATCCCAGCCGCGCAGATAATGCAGCAACGCACGCATGAGCCAGGACTTCGGCCCGCGCGTCAAACCGGCTTCGCGCAGATACTCATGCTGCCGGTCCCACGCCTGACGCATCGGCGAATGCACATAACTTATGTGCGTTTGATCGGGGCCGACGAGCACGCCCTTTGCGACCGTATGCGAACTCGTGATGATCAGATCGTAGTCCGCGAGATCGAACTGCTGGACCGCGAGCGGCATCAACGGCAGATAGCTGTCATAGCGACGGCGCGCGAACGGCAGGCGTTGAATGAAGGAAGTGGTGACGGGTTTGCCGTGCAACGGTCGACGGTCTTCGAGAAAATCCACGAGGCTGAAAAGATCCGCGTCGGGAAAGCATTCGATAATCTGCTCGAGTACCTTCTCGGCGCCGCCAGGTGCGACCAGCCAGTCGTGCACGATCGCAACTCTCATGATCTCCCTATCCTCGTTAACGCCTCCTGGGCATAGCGACGAGTGTAGGTGGCGCGTGCTTTACTGTGCGTGCGCGTGACCACATTCGACGCACGACAGCACGGGAATAATTCATTCGCCGCCATTCGCTTCTTGCGAATGCACGGAACAAATTAATTCGCTTTCCTATGCGCCACGCGTTCGATGTTTCGCTCGACACGGCAATGCAGCGGCCCGCCGGCGAGCTAATGCTCAGACGGGGCCGCTGAAGCGTGTTTCGGTGAACGGAAAACGAAGGGCCGCAGGTGCCCGCACGATGCGATGCGGGCGCCTGGGTTATTGCTCAGACCTTGCGGTACTCGATGGTCTGTACGCCGGTGTCCGTGCCGAGCAGGCACAGATTCGCGCCACGGCCCGCGAAAAGGCCCACTGTCATGACGCCCGGCCACGCGTTGATATGCGTCTCGAGCGTGCGCGGATCGCTAATGCGCAGACCTTTGACGTCGATGATTTCGTTGCCGTTGTCGGTGATGAACGGCGTGCCCTCTTTCGTCACACGCACGACCGGCACACCGCCGAGCGCGGTCACACGGCGGCCGATCGCGGTGCGCGCCATCGGCACGACTTCGATCGGCAGCGGGAAGTTGCCGAGCGTGTCGACGAGCTTGCTGGCGTCCGCGATACAGACGAATACGTCCGACACCGACGCGACGATTTTCTCGCGCGTAAGCGCACCGCCGCCGCCCTTGATCATAGCGCCGCTGTGATCGATCTCGTCGGCGCCGTCGACATAAACCGGCAGCGAGTCGATCTCGTTCAGATCGAGCACCTTGAAGCCGTGCGATTGCAGGCGCGCGGTGGTGGCGAGCGAACTCGACACCGCGCCGCGATAGCGCGCCTTGTTGGCGGCCAGCGCGTCGATGAAACAGTTCGCGGTGGAGCCGGTGCCGACGCCGATCACCGAGCCTTCCGGCACGTTCGCGTGGACATAATCGGCGGCGGCCTGACCGACCAGTTGCTTGAGTTCGTCTTGAGTCATGAGAATGCGGGCGAGCTGTAAAAGACGCTAGTTTACCGGAGTAAGCGGCGGAAACCGGGCGAAATTACTTCTTCACCGCCCGCTGCCTGACCGCCTCGAACAGACACACGCCGGAAGCTACGGAGACGTTCAGGCTCTCGACCGTGCCCGCCATCGGAATCTGCATGACGATGTCGCAGGTGTCGTGCGTGAGGCGGCGCATGCCCTCGCCTTCGGCGCCCATCACGATCGCAACGGGGCCGTCGAGTTCCGTCTCGTAGAGGCTCTTCTTGGCCTCGCCCGCCGTGCCGACGATCCACACGCCGGCCTCCTTCAGTTCACGCAGCGCGCGCGCGAGGTTCGTCACGGTGATGTACGGCACCGTGTCGGCCGCGCCGCTCGCGACTTTCGCGGCGGTCGCGTTCAGGCCGACCGCGCGGTCGCGCGGCGCGATCACCGCGTGGGCGCCGGCGGCATCGGCGACGCGCAGGCAGGCGCCGAGATTGTGCGGATCGGTCACGCCGTCGAGCACCAGAAGCAGCGGCGAGCCGTTGATGCCGTCGAGCAGTTCCGCGAGATTCTGCGCGAGCGGCATGTCGCCCGCGCGCGCCACCACGCCCTGGTGACGCTCGGTGTGCGCGAGCCCCCACAGACGCGTTTCGTCGGCGGCGATCAGGCGCACGCCCGCTTCCTTCGCCGTGTGCAGAAACTCCGTCATGCGGCGGTCCTTGCGCGTGGCGTCGTAATAAACATCTTCGACGGTCGACGCGTCGTGCCGGATGCGCGCGGTGACTGCATGAAAACCGTATAGAACCTTGTGACGTGCCATGACTGATACAACCTTTGATTGAGCGCAGCGGAGAAGCCGCGCTGCTGTGATGAATACGTGTGCCTGTCCGCGATCGGGCCGGCGCGTTACTCAATGACTGCCTGATGAAGCGTGCTGAGGCTGCATGAAGCGCCGATCAAACTCGAATCAAGCGCGGACTAAACTCGAACCAAGCGCGGACCAAACGAACACCGCGCGCAACCGGCACGTCTTCACGTACCCGCTGCGCGCGGTTCGGGCGCCGACGCGCGGCGTTAGCGCTTCTTGCGCGCGGTCTGCCTGGACGCCGCCTTGGCCGACGCGCCGCCCTGCTTCTTCGCGGCGCCGCGCGCTTCCTTGACGGCCGCGCTTTGCACCGGCGCGGCCCGCTTGCGGCGCGCACCCGGCGCTGCCGCGCCGCCTTCGGGCGACGACAACTCGCGCACGCGCGGGCCGCCGTTGTCCGCGGACGACTTGTCTGCCGACACGCTGCGAGCCGGATGCGGCTTGATCGGCGTATCGCGCACGAGGCGGAAGTCGATCTTGCGCGCGTCCAGATCCACGCGGCTCACCTGCACGCGCACGCGATCCGAGAGCCGGTAGCGAATGCCCGTGCGTTCGCCGCGCAGTTCGTTCTTGATTTCGTCGTACTGGAAGTAGTCCGAGCCGAGTTCGGTGACGTGCACGAGGCCTTCGATAAAGAGCGAATCGAGCTGCACGAAGATGCCGAACGACGTGACGCCGTTGACCATGCCGCCGTACTCTTCGCCGAGCTTGTCGCGCATGAAGTAGCACTTGAGCCAGGCTTCGACGTCGCGCGATGCTTCGTCGGCGCGGCGCTCGTTAGCCGAGCAATGCAGGCCGAGCTCTTCCCAGATCGCGACGTTGGTGCCGCGCGTGCGGCCGGTTTTTTCGTCGTCGGCCTGCTGCATGGCGCGAGCGCGCGGCGACAGCGCCGTGTTCAACACGACGCCTGCCGGCGGCTCCGGCTGATACTTGCGGCCTTGCAGAATCGCGTAGATGGCGCGGTGCGTGAGCAGGTCGGGATAACGGCGGATCGGACTCGTGAAGTGCGCATACGCCTCATACGCGAGACCGAAGTGGCCGATGTTGTCCGGGCTATAAACCGCCTGCTGCATCGAGCGCAGCAGCATGGTTTGCAGCATCTGCGCGTCGGGCCGGTCGCGGATTTGCGCCATCAGCGCGGCGTAGTCGCTGGCGTGCGGCTTGTCGTTGCCGCCGAGCGTGAGGCCCATGCCGCGCAGGAACGTGCGCAGATTCTCGAGCTTCTCCGCGGTCGGGCCGGCATGCACGCGGAACAGACCCGGATGCTTGTTGCGCTTCAGCAGGTCGGCAGCGCACACGTTCGCGGCCAGCATGCATTCCTCGATCAGCTTGTGCGCCTCGTTGCGGGTGCGCGGCACGATCTGCTCAATCTTGCCCTGCGCGTTGCAGACGATGTACGTCTCGGTCGTATCGAAGTCGATCGCGCCGCGCTTCTGCCGCGCGGCGAACAGCGCCTTGTACACGCCGTAGAGGTTCTGCAATTGCGGCAGCAGCGCGGCGCGGCGCGCGGCTTCCGGACCCTTGGTGTTTTTCAGCACCGCCGCGACTTCCGTGTACGTCAGACGCGCAGCCGAATGCATCACACCAGGATAGAACTGATACGCCTTAACTTCGCCGCGCGCGGTGACGATCATGTCGCACACGAGCACGCAACGGTCGACGTTCGGATTGAGCGAGCACAAACCGTTCGACAGTTTCTCCGGCAGCATCGGAATCACGCGGCGCGGGAAATAGACCGACGTGCTGCGCTCGATCGCGTCGGCATCGATCGCGCTCTTCGGATGCACGTAGTGCGAGACGTCGGCAATCGCGACGATCAGACGGAAGCCGTCGCCGCGGCCGACCTTGATCGGCTCGCAATACACGGCGTCGTCGAAATCGCGCGCGTCTTCGCCGTCGATCGTGACGAGCGGCACGTCGCGCAGATCGATGCGATGACGCACGTCAGTGGGACGAACTTCGTCGGGAAGTTTCGCGGCTTCGGCAAGCGCGTCGGGGCTGAACTCATGCGGCACGCCGTATTTGCGCACCGCGATTTCGATTTCCATGCCGGGGTCGTCGATATCGCCCAGCACTTCCGCGACGCGGCCCAGCGGCTGCGAATGACGGCTCGGAAAATCGGTCAGCTCGACCACCACCACCTGGCCGACCTTGGCCTTCTTGGTGTTCTGCGTGATGAGGATGTCGTGGCCGATGCGCTTGTCTTCGGGCGCGACGATCAGCGCGCCGTTCTCGTTCAGCAGACGCCCGATCACGCGCTTGTTCGCGCGGTCCGTGACCTCGACGATGTGCCCTTCCGGCCGGCCGCGCCGGTCATAGCCGACGATGCGTGCAAGCACGCGGTCGTTGTGCATGACCTTCTGCATTTCGGCGGTGGGCAGGAACAGATCGTCCTGACCGTCGTCGCGAATCAGGAAGCCGTAACCGTCGCGATGACCCTGAACGCGGCCTGCGACGAAGTTCGACGGATGAGTCAGCTGATAGAGATTGCGCTGATCGAGCCGGATCTGGCCGTCGCGCTCCATGGCGCCGAGGCGCTTGAAAAATCCTTCGCGCTCCTGGCGCTTGATGGACAGGGCTTCGGCGATCTCGTTGGCGGCGAGCGGCGTTTCGCTCGTACGCAGGACGCCGAGGATTTCCTCGCGGCTCGGAATCGGATACGGAAATTTGCTCAAGGGCTTGTCGATGATTTTTTCTCGTTGCATGGACGTCGGTCGGCGATCTGGCTCGGCTTAAGAAGCGTTTGCGTGGCGCCTGAATGGCACTTGCTGCTGCACTAAAAGACTCTCTCGGGTCCGGCTTGTTCAAGGCTGAGTCCGACGGGCTTGTGTACCGTGCCAACGAACTACTGCGAGGCATTCTAACACCCGTCTCGCACGCCACGCGGGCCGTCAATAGTCGCCAGGAAGCGTCGCCGGCAAGCCCGCGCGGGCTCGTTTGCGGCGTGTTTAAGCAGCTTTTGAGAAACGCTTGACAGCCTCGATGCTGTCGCTATAATGTCGGTCTTTGCTGTTCATCACCTGCCCAGGTGGCGAAATTGGTAGACGCACTAGGTTCAGGTCCTAGCGGTGGCAACACTGTGGAGGTTCGAGTCCTCTCTTGGGCACCAGGATTCAAAATTGAAGCCGCCTCGGTTCATCGGGCGGCTTCAGTTTTTATGTAGAGCGGTAATGTTGTTTGTTTCGGTTCAAGGCGTGGGTTGGCGGCGGGGATTGACACGCTGCATCATCCCGCTAAAATAGCGGTCTAGCTTCAAGACGTGCCCAGGTGGCGGAATTGGTAGACGCACTAGGTTCAGGTCCTAGCGGTGGCAACACCGTGGAGGTTCGAGTCCTCTCCTGGGCACCAACAGTTGTTCCGGCTTGGTTTTAGCTCAAGCCGCAGTAGTTCGAGAAACCCCGTAAGGTTAAAAACTTTACGGGGTTTTTTGTTTTTGCAGGTCTCGGGCGTTGCACCGACATCGGTGATTTTTTGCGTTTAGACGCAATCGGGATGTTGGACCATGCTGGTCAGACGACAACAAAACCTGACTGCTCCGCTATCGACGACCGAATACGGGCGGACGAAACCTACCGGAAAGCGGAGTTTGTCGTGCGCGAGTACCTGACTTACGCACTCCGCAACAAGCCCATCTCGACGCTTGCCACATCTGAGGTCAAGCCCGTATTCGAAGCGATTGCCTCTCATGCGCCTAACCTCGCGACCAAGGCACGGCAGTATGTCGGTGGCATCGTGACGTACGCCGTCAAGAACGGACTGCACGCAGATGGCGCCCCCTTGATACCGACATACGCCGCTTTTTCACGGCCTCCGGGCTTCGTCCACTGCGCCAACGAGTTTTCGAAACCGGTAGGCGCACGCATCGTACTTTTCCTTCATGGCTAACTACGCGCGTCTGATACGCCGAAAGCCGGTGCACGCGCTGAAAAACGAATAGTGCAGTACCTGGACGCTAAAGACCTGTCGTCCATAGCCGATATTCAGTCACCGCGCGACCGTACAACGTGGGTAAGTCCTGGCAAATACGCCGACTCCACCGCAAGCCTTTGACCCGGATTTTCCGCCGGCCCCACATCCCTAAACTGGAAACTATCAATGCGTCTCGTCCCGATTTCAGCCATCTGCGTCGTCCTTCTCTCAGCGTGTGCGGGAACTCCGACCACGAATCCACTACCTGCCGACCGCGGACACGAAGTGGCCACGGTGCTCACTGCCGGTGTAAGCGATCTGCAGATCGATGCAGGATCGTTCGACATTTCTGCCGAAGCGAAGCAGGAAGTCGTCGGGGCATTCCGTGCCGAGTTGACGAAGATCGGTGTGCCCGTCGCTGCGTCCGGTGCGCCGGTCGTTCTTCACGTCACGGAATTCAAGACGCGGCCCGCCGCGGCACGAATCATGTTTGGTGCACTGTCCGGCAGCGACCACATCAAGGGAACGGTGACGGTCGCGGGAGCCACGTTTGAGGTGGCCGACACAGGCGTCACCATGATGGGCGGCCTGGGTGTCGTCGCGAGAAACGTGGGCAAGCAAACGGCAGACGGCGTAGGACAACTCGCCGGTGTGGCCACCCGATAGCAGGCGGAACATTCGCGCGCGGTCAGCGCATCCGCAGACCGCGCATAACCGTTGAAGAGACGATGAGAAGGAAGCCATCACCGGACATGTGCGATGCGCAAACCGAATCTTCGGTCGATGCGGCGATGCTTCGACGGGCGCTCGCTCCGGGGAACGTCCCCCACAGTCTCATGAGGCCGCAGTCGCCCCCTTCCGGTCGGCCAGCCGCAGACTTCGAGCGGCGGCTATTCGAGGATGAGCTGCCGCACACGGCCACAGGCACTCCCCATTCAACCGCCTCCCCCGCCACTCATCCGCAGATGCGGTCGCGGTCATGAAAGCGTTGCATCCAGTAGGGAAAGGGAACCGACGGCTCAGATACTTTATCGAGCCGGGCACACTGTTCGGCGGTTAATGCGAGATTCTGTGCGTCGAGGTTGGCTGCGAGTTGCTCGCACGTGCGGGCTCCGACGATGACAGAAGTGATCGGCTCGCGCGCAAGCAACCAGCCTAACGAGACTTGAGCCGGCGTGGCCGCCAGTTCGCCGGCGACTTCACGCAATACTGCGAGGATCGGCTCCGCCCTGACTAGATCGACCGGCGGAAAGTCGAGTTTCGCACGCCGCCCGGCAGCTTCGCCATTCTGCGCGTACTTGCCGCTCAGGTAGCCACCTGCGAGCGGACTCCAGACCAGAAGGCCCATTTTGTTTGACGCGGCAACCGGCATGATTTCGTGTTCGATATCGCGGCTCGTCAGCGAATAGTGCACCTGATTGCTCACGACATGAGCCCGATCGGTACGGGACGTTATGCCGACGGCTCGTTCGAGATCGGCTGCACTGAAATTGCACACGCCAATGTGACGGACCTTGCCTTGGGTGACGAGATCGTCCAGCACACGAAGCGTCTCGTCGAGCGGAACGAGCGCGTCACGGTCATGCAACTGGAACAGGTCGATGTGATCGCGACCGAGTCTCTTCAGGCTTGTCTCGACCGAGCGCATGATGTGCGAGCGGCCCAGTCCCACTTCGTTCTGGCCCGTGCCGGTGCGTAACCGAACCTTGGTCGCGACGAGCATTCGATCTTCGTCCAGCCCCAGCGCTTTCAGCACATGGCCAACGACCTCCTCTGAGCGGCCCTGCGAATAGGCGTCCGCCGTGTCGATCAGATTGACGCCACGCTCCACGGCCATCGCGACGAGCCGGGCGGCCTGATCGCTTTTCAAGCCGGCAATATTGCCCCAGATGCCCGAGCCGGCACCGAAAGTCATTGCGCCCAGGCTCAGCCGTGAAACGCGTAGACCAGTTCTGCCAAGCGTGCTGTATTCCATCGTGTATTCCTTGTTTGAACGAAAACCTGATGCATCGGTAGAGCAAGGCCCTGAGTCCACGCGCCGCGCTATCGGCTCTGGTCAGGTTCGACGCGACACAAGCTCGCCCAGAACGGTCTCCAGTTCGACGTGGCCGCGCAAGATTCCATCGGAACTGTTTTCGAAATCGATCCAGCCTTCGTTGAAGCCGTCCAGCATGCGCATGCGCGGTAGAGGATGCTTCATGCCCTGCGTGCGGAACAGCGCTTCCCACGTCTGCCTTTCGACGACTTCTGCACGTACCTGACGACGCAACACGCCGGCGAAAGCCGCTGCGAGATCGTTAGGACTGACCCGGCGTGGACCTTCAAGCTCGACGACGCGCACCCCGCGCCACGTCTGCTGCAGCAGTTCCGCAGCAACGCGGCCTACGTCCGCGGTGGCGACCATCGGCACCGGCTTGTCGAGCGGCTGCAGGTAACTGGCGATGACGCCATCGTCGCTTGCAGACGCAACATCCCATGCGGCGTTCTCCATGAACCAGCCAGGCCGAAGGAACGTCACGGGCATCGGCATCTCGCGCAGCGCCTGCTCCATCAGCGTGCGTTGAGTGAGCAGGTTGACTTCGTCGGCCTGTGCGCCGATCGTCGAGAGGCAAACAACCTTGTCGGGCCGTGCCTTCAGTAGTGCTGCGGACACAGCGTCAATCACTGTGCGCGCTTCCGGAAACCCGGGCTCCGGATCGAACTCCGAAGGCGGCAGGATGAAAACGCCCGTCGCGCCTTCGAACGCGGCGGCGAGTGACGAAGCGTCTTCCATGAAAGCCGTCGCGATCTCGCAACCTCGTTCTGCCCACGCCTGTGCCCGCGTCGCATCGCGCACGACTGCGCGCACCGGCTGACCAGCAGCCAGAAGTTCGCGGGCCAGTGCGCCGCCCACCTTGCCGGTGATTCCTGTGATTGCATACATTGCTCGTTCTCCTGTGTGGATATATCGGGTGACGCAGCGTCGACGTGCCGACGGCCAATCGCTCACGCGCGACGCAAACCGTCGTAAAACGCCTGCTCGAACTGTCCGTAGAGATTCACTACGCGCGCATCGTAGAAGGGCAGCATCTGCGTAAAGAGTGATCCGGCGACACGCTTGACCGGATCCACCCAGAAGTAGGTGTTCAACAATCCGGCCCAACTCACGCTGCCTGCGCTTCGTCCGTGGGGTCCTTGCTCTGTATTGATGTCGAACGACAGCCCCCACTTGTGCGCGGCGCCCGGAAACTGATCGAAGCTGTTCGACCACGACGGCTGCGCCGTCCTCATTTCCGTGACCTGCAGATCGCCAATGTGATTGCGGAACATCGTCGCGACGGTGTCGCCGCGTAGCACGCGTTCGCCGCGATACGTGCCGCCGTTCAACAGCATCTGCAGAAACGCCATGTAGTCGCGCGGCGTGCTGAAGAGCCCGCCTCCGCCCATGAAAAATTCGGGGCGCTGGTTGATCTCGAACGGCTCGGGCGCGAGTGAGCCGTCCGCCTGACGCCTGTGCATGGTGGCGACGCGCTGCTTCTGCTTGCTGCCGATGAGAAAGCCCGTGTTGCGCATGCCCAGCGGATCGAAGATGTGCTCGCGGAAGTAGACTTCCAGCGACTGATCGGTCACGGCCTCGACCAGTTTGCCGACCCAGTCCATGCTGATGCCGTACTCCCAGCGCTCGCCCGGCTCGAACTCCAGCGGCGCCGCGAATGCACCGTTCATCGAATAGCCGATGTCCGCCATGCCCGTTACCTTCTCGTACCGGCTGAGCTCGTCGCTCCAGATGCTGTACGTGAAGCCGGAGGTATGCGTGAGGAGATGGCGCACCGTGATCGCATTGCGCGCAGGACGCAGCCTGGGCTGCCCGGAGACGTCGAATCCGTCGAGGATTTGAGGCGACTTCAACTGCGGCAGGATGTCGCCCGCAGGTTGATCCAACCGCAGTCGGCCCTGTTCGATGAGCTGCATGCACGCGGTTGCGGTGATCGCCTTTGTCATCGACAGGAGCCAGAAGACTGTGTCAGGACTAATGGCCTCGCCAGTGCGGGCGTTCGCCCGGCCACACGCTCCCTCGTAAACCAGTCCGCGGTCGGTTGCGCCCATGGCGACAACAGCGGCAACCGTGCCGTCGTCCACCGCCCGTTGCAAGCATTGATCGATCGAACTGTAGGCCGGGTGATGCGCCAGCGCGGCGTCGCCACGAGCGCGCTGCGATACTGCCCGCGCGTCGCGGCTCGCGACGCCACCAAGTGTCGCGAGAGCCAGCAGGCTCGACGCTCCCTTCAGAAGACGGCGACGATCTGTTTGAACTGCCATTTTTCGTTTCTTCCCGAATGAGTGAATGAAGCGCGGCATCGCAGTGCATCAGTGATTGGCGAAAAACGCGCGCTGTGAGCGGTTCCCGTTGAGGCGTCCAGCGGATGTCTCGGTGAGACGTATTCTGGACAAGCACCAAACAAAACAAAATGACATGGATGTCATCAGATAAGTGACAATGAGTCACCTATTTGGCATGATCAACGGAGACTCCGAACTGCTGCGCGGCGCAGCGTTCGCTTTCACCTGGTCGATCGCGCTGCGCCACGCGCATTAACTCGAGTAACCATGAGATCCAGTAGCGAGAAGCTTTCCGGCAGCATTAGCGTGTTCGCCGCCGTAGTGGATGCGGGAACGTTTGTGGCCGCTTCGGAGGTGATAGGAATGACGCCGCCGGGCGTCAGCCGGGCGATTGCGCGGCTGGAAAAAAGGTTGAACATCCGGCTCTTCAGCCGGACAACGCGCTCCGTCTCCCTGACTGAAGAGGGCCGCCGCTTTTACGAGCAGGTCATGCCCCATCTCGCCGGATTGGAAGAAGCAGCGGCCGCTGCGGCAGGTGGCGCGTCCGCTGTGCGTGGAAAGCTGAGAATCAATCTGGATCCTGTCGTCTACCGGACCATTCTCGGGCAACAACTCGATGCGTTCATGGACGCACACCCCGAACTCGAAATCGAGTTCATCGCGCGAGACAGTCTTGGCGACCTCGTCATGGACGGCTTCGACCTCGCCGTGCGATTCGGCGAACCCAAAGCGTCTACCCTGATCGCGAGAAAGCTGCTCGACACCCGCATCGTGACGGTCGCGGCGCCCTCGTACATTGCTCGCTGGGGACGGCCGTCAAGACCCGAGGACCTCAAAGGCCGAAGCCACCGATGCCTTGAATTTCGCAACCCGGAGACAGGCAAGCCGTTCCAGTGGGAATTTCATCGCAAGCGAAAACGCATTGTGGTCGACACTCAGGGACGACTCACGGTCAACGACCCGGGCGCTTTGCTCAACGCATGTCTCGCCGGTTCCGGAATTGCGCAGATGTTGCTGCTCGGCGCCGAGCCCCTGATTGCCGACGGCCGGTTAATCAATCTCTTTCCCGAATGGGTAGACGAACGGTATCCGTTATACGTCTACTACGCATCCCGGCACCACGTGCCGGCAAAGACCCGCGCTTTTCTTGACTTCGTGATCGAGCTGACGCGCAATCACGCGCGCCTCGGCACGCGCTAGCGCCGTTGCGGGGTACATCGGCACGAATGTCTATAGCCGGACCTCGTCAAAACCTGGCAGCGCCCCGTCCGTTGAGCAGGTCATGCGGGAGTTCGGCAGTCTCTATGACGCGTATGACGCAGTCGGGCACGTGCCGAAGCTCGCCCCGAGCGCTCTGCAAACAGGCATGCAGAAAGGAAGTCTGGTCCTGGGGCATTCACCGTTGTCTGTCGCCACGGACAGACGTTCCACCGCGCGGCGTCCGGCACGTGGATTGCTGCATACGTAATAAGAATGCGGCCGACGGCTGCATCCCTATTCTCTCTGACTAAGGAGGCAGAAATCATGAGCAAGGCAACGAGCGCGTTACTCGCGGCTGTCGCCGCACTCACGCTGTCCGGCGGCGCCTACGCCCAGGCCGCCGGTGGCTCCAGCGGTAACGGTTCGACAGGCAGCACGGCTAGCCCCGCAAACCAGGTGAATAGTGCAACGGGCGGCTACGGCACACCGGGCACCACCAATTCGGACAGCGGCATGTCGGGGCATCCCAATTCGGGGCTGCCGAGCAGCGTCAATAGCGATTCGACTTCCGGCGCTACCGCACCCGTGGGTGGCAACAACACCTTGGCGACGCCGAGTGTGAAGTCGCCGACATCGGGTAAGTAGAAGCAATTTAGTTGACTATCGGTGGCGATGAAGCCACCGTCGGGACCCGCTGTCGCGGTCTGGCACGAAATGAGACTGTTGCCCGCGCGACAGCGGGCAGCCCCCCGCGTCGTCGTGAAATTCCCCCATTTCGCATCGAAGGCGGCGGTCGATGATCTGTTACTCCTCAAGCTCGATCCTTCCTACCGCAGCGAACTGCTGCGCCGTTGCGGCGCAAAGGCGCCTATCGAACTGCCGCTGCGCGCGCGTTCGCTGAAGTCGCTACTGAAGTAAGTCAGGGCCGGTAGACGTGATTCGCTCATGCACAAGCTTTTGTGCGCAGCCGCCCAAGTCGTTGCATTTTGTCGCCCGTACGATCTGCCATCGGTAGCGCCGCACCGACCGCATACTCTTACGGAGCCAAGCCAAGCATGCTTCACGAACTGCCAGCCATTACACGGAATGTCCACTGGGGCTACTTTGACGCGGCGCTAGCGCCCGCACTGATCGTCGAGAGCGGCGACTTCGTGCGCGCCGAAGCAATCACGCATCATGCGGGCGACGCGCCGGACCTGATGATGGACGACACGGTGCGGGCGCTTTACGACACGATTCCGGAATCTGACCGGCAACCTGGTGTGCATCTTATGACGGGGCCGATCTTCGTGAGAGACGCAAGACCCGGCGACCTGCTCGAGGTGCGTTACCTGCAAATGAACCCGCGCTTCAATTACGGCTCGAATCTCGCCGCGCACTGGGGTCATCTGTTTACCGACTTCGACAAAGAGCGCGTCACGATCTATGAACTCGATCAGACGTCCAATACGGCTCACGCATTGTATGCATACGACTACCCGGGAAAATATCTGGTGCCGGGCAAACGATCGGAGGTCCGGGACTGCTGCCGCGAACTCGCGCTCGAAGGCATTCGTGTGCCGGTGCGCCCTCACCTGGGCACTGCAGGCGTCGCGCCCGACGTGGCTGGCCGCGTGAGCACCGTGCCTCCCGGCGCGCATGGCGGCAATATCGATAACTGGCGCATCGGCGCTGGATCCACCATGTATTACCCGGTCGCGGTGGACGGCGGTCTCTTCTCGATTGGCGATCCTCATGTATCGCAAGGCGATGGCGAGATTAGCGGCACCGCAATTGAGGCCTCGCTCAATGTGATGTTCCAGATCGTGCTGCGGCGGGACTTTACATTTCCTTCACCGCTGCTGGAGACACCGGATTACTGGATCGTCCACGGTTTCGATGAAGATCTGAATATCGCAACCAGAAACGCTTCACGCGACATGTTGCTTCTGCTTACCGAACGGCAAGGCTTATCACGCGACGACGCCTATTCGCTGATGAGCGTTGCGGCCGATTTCTCCGTGACGCAGGTGGTCGATGGCCGTCAGGGCATTCACTGCAAAATCCCCCGCAGCATTTTTCCTCCGAAGAAACAACCTCGCGCGTGAGCTGTGCGTGCGCGCTACGGCGGTGCGTCCACGCACTGCCGTAGCGCAGCGCTGCGGCGCCAACCGGGCTGTTATCGATGGCACGGACATTGCCCTTGAACAACTCGACTGACGTTCGTCAGCGTACGGGAGCCTTGGGTTGGATCTACAGCGTTTCACCACCGAGTCATACGCCGAGACAGATCGCCTGCGAGCATGGAAAGCGGAGCTGGGCCGATTTGGCCTGCGTTCCGGCGCGCCTGGGGCAGCCGCGCCCCACTTGCATGGCACGATCAGGTCACGCACGTCGACCAACGGCTTCGAGTTGATCGCACTCGCCGCTTTCGCGCAAACCATCGAACTCAACGTCGACGGCGCCGACAGTCTCCTGATCGCGCTGCATATCGACGGCTGCCTGACGCTTGTCGCCGACGGTGCGGGCGAGAGCGTTGCTACCGGCGATATCGTCTATGCTTCCTCGCGCGAGGAAGCGCTCCTGTCGTTCGCGTCAGACTTTCGAGCGTTTGTGATCCGCGTGCCCCGCGCTGCGATCAACGCACGTCTTCTTACACCGTTTTCATTGCGTGCCGGGCGGTTGCCAGGAGACGCCGGTATCGGCCATGTGTTTTCCGGCTTTCTGCGCTCGGTTGCGGAAAGCGTGGAAACGTTGTCGCTCGACGAGTTGCGTCCGCTGGAACTCGCGCTTGCGGAGTTCCTCGTCGCGTCTCTCGTCGGTCATGACAAGGAAGGCAGCTTCAGTGGCCTCACTCCCTCTCAAGCCGCCCTTTTTTCGCGGGTGTGCCGAACCATCGAGGCCAATTTAGCGGATCCGGATCTGGGGCTGACATCGATAGCAAAACAGGAGCGCGTCTCGCCGCGTTATCTACAGAAGCTGTTCGAAGCCGTCGGACAGAACTTCTCGACTTATCTGCGCTCGCGCAGGCTGGAGCGTTGCCGCGCGGATCTGGTCAATCCTCTATACGAAAAGCTTTCCATTGCCGATCTCTGCTTCCGCTGGGGTTTCAACGACGCTGCGTATTTCAGCCGCGCCTTCCGGGAGCAATATCGGGCATCGCCGCGCACGTTCCGGCACGAAGCGGGTCTCGAACTGGCGCGCCATCTCGTGCAGCGTATCTCGCGCGGCTTGCCCGTCAACGCGGGGAACCTGCTCGTACATGCACAACTCGCCGGCCAGGGTGCCGTTCAGGAAACCGCGGACGAGCCGTACTTTACGACGCAACCCGAAGCTCCTTCCCCATCGCCCACCCGCGAGTCCAGCAAGCCGCGTCATCATCTATTGCGCGCGACGGCCAATACAATTCATTGGGGTTACTTCAGTCACGATCTGAAGCCCGTGCTGGAAATCGACAGCGCAGACACCGTGACTATCGAAACACTCACGCAACACGCGGCGGATGACTGGGAGCGGATGGTGCGTGGCGATCCTGGCGCAGAAAGCGTGTTCCACTGGACCGCGGCGCGCAAGAACGTGAACCGCCGCGGCGCGGGCCCCATGGACGCGTCCATTTACGGACGTGGCGCAGGAGAAGGCTTCGGCGTGCACATCTGCACCGGACCTATCGCCGTGCGCGGAGCGCAACCCGGCGATGTGCTGGAAGTGCGCATCCTCGACATTCACCCGCGGCGTTGCGCCAATCCAAAATTCGCCGGCCGTGCGTTCGGCAGCAATGCTGCCGCGTGGTGGGGATTTCACTATCGCGAGCTGTTGACCGAGCCGAAACCGCGCGAGGTCGTCACCATCTATGAGCTCGATGCGGACGCAACCGACAGTGAGACCGCCTGCGCCCGCGCCGTCTACAACTTCCGCTGGACGCCGCAGCGTGATCCTTTCGGCGTGATGCATCCGACAATCGATTATCCTGGCGTGCCGGTCGATCATTCGACAGTGGTCGAGAATCACGACATCCTGAAGAATGTCCAGATTCCGGTGCGTCCGCATTTTGGCGTGATCAGCGTCGCGCCGCAGCAGGATGGGCTAATCGATTCGATTCCGCCTTCCACCTTCGGCGGAAATCTCGACAACTGGCGCGTCACCCGCGGCGCTAGCGTGTTCTTGCCGGTCGGGGTGCCCGGCGCCCTCCTCTCCATTGGCGACCCGCATGCGTCGCAAGGAGACTCGGAACTCTGCGGCACCGCGATCGAGTGTTCGCTCACCGGCGAATTCCAGGTCGTGCTTCACAAGAAAGAAACGCTCGGCAACGAGGTGTACGCCGACCTCACGTATCCATTAGTAGAAACCGCAGACGAATGGGTACTCCACGGCTTCAGCTATCCGAACTATCTGGCCGAGTTCGGTACGAGCGCGCAAAGCGCCGTGTACGAGAAATCCACGCTCGACCTCGCGATGCGCGACGCTTTCATCAAAACGCGGCGCTTCCTGATGACGACCAAGGGCCTGTCCGAGGACGAGGCGATTTCGCTGATCTCAGTCGCGATCGACTTCGGTGTCACCCAGGTGGTAGACGGCAATTGGGGGGTGCACGCGATCATCCGGAAATCGCTGTTCTCCGCGTGACGTAGCAAGCGGCGGCCTCGATACGCGCGCGTACAAGAGTTTGTTCGCAGCAAGCTCGATGCGGCGATTTTGGCTTCCGTACGATGGGTCCTGACGTGAACACAGGCGTACGCGCCGTTCGACAGGACACTGCACCATGGATTCTCCCGCATATCGCGCGCTGGCCGGCCACGGGCGCTTTGATTATTCGCCGATCGGCGGCCGCCCCGTCTATCGCTGGCCCGACGGTTCCCGCCTCGCCGTCTATATCGGTTTCAACATCGAACACTTTGCGTTCGGCGAAGGACTTGGCCCGACCATCGGTCCAGTGATGCCTGAGCCAGACGTACTGAATCACGCATGGCGCGAGTACGCCTTGCGCGTGGGAGCATGGCGCTGTCTCGATCTGTTCGATGAGCTCGCACTGCCGGTAGCGGGCATCATCAATACGGCGCTCTATGATCACTGCCCTGACCTGGTCGCCGCGTTCGCCCAACGTGGCGATGAACTTGTCGCCCACGGCCATACCAATTCAGACCGACAGGGAACGCTGTCCGAGGCCGAAGAACGTGCGCTGATCGTGGCATGTCGCGAGCGGATCGCCGCGGAAAGTGCACAGCAGCCAGCGGGCTGGTTATCGCCATGGTTGTCCGAGAGTCATGTCACCAGCGATCTCGTGGCGGAAGCGGGTTACCAGTACACGCTCAACTGGTGTCACGACGATCAACCCACGCGCCTCGTTACACGCAACGGTCAGCCGCTGTGGGCAATTCCGTATCCGGAAGAAGTCAACGATATTCCAATGATCCTCGCGCGTCAGATGGACGCAAGATCGTTCGCCGATCTGGTGATAGATCACTTCGAGGAGATGCTGCGACAATCCGCCCGCGAGCCGCTGGTGATGGGCATTGCCTTGCATGCGTACCTGGCAGGACAGCCGCACCGCCTGCTTCACTTGCGGCGGGCACTCGAGCATATCGTCCGCGCGCGCGACGAAGGCCGGATCTGCATCACTACGCCGGGTTCGATCGCAAGTCACATGGACTTCCTTGGCCACTGACTCCCCCTCTTCCCGCATCGCCATATCAGCCGTTTAACCGATGTTTTGTTCAACCTCATCAAGGTTCGCCATGTTCATGCCAAAAGCATTCAAGCTTCTCTTATGCGCTGTCACCAGCCTTCTTCTCGCACAAGGCGCGTCCGCGCAATCGTGCGAACCGTCCAAAGTGGCCCAGAAATATCCGTCGCTGGCCGGAAAGACCATCAAGATCGGCGTCGATCCGGAGTCGCCGCCTTATGCGTTTCGTGACAGCAAGGATTTCAACAAGATTATCGGCGCCGATGCCGACATGGCTCGCGCCGTGTTCGATTGCGCGGGCGTGAAAACGGAGTTCTTCACCGCCGGCTGGCCCGGGCTGCTGCCGGCCCTGCGCGCCGGACAGATCGATGTCATGTGGGACTTGCTGTACTACACGCCCGAACGCGCGAAGGAAACGACTTTCGTCACGTATATGCAGGCCGGTACCGGCGGCCTGGTGGCCGCCGGCAACCCGAAAAAAATCGATGACATCTCAAAGCTCTGCGGCCTCACCGTCACAGCAGGCATCGGCACAGTCGAACTCACGATGGCGCAAGCGCAGGCCGCGAAGTGCAAGGCCGAAGGCAAATCCGACGTGACCATCATGACTTCAGCCGATATCGCCTCGGGTGCGCGCCTCGTCGCCAGTCATCGTGCCGACGTGATGATGTACGACCTCGCGCTCGTCGACGGTCTCGCGAAACAGAACCCGCAGCTCTACACCCGCGGCTTCATGGTGACGAGCGGCATGAAGATCGGCGTGGGCGTGAAAAAAGGCAACGCCGACATGATCGCTGCGGTGTCCGATGGACTCAGAATCATGCAGGCCAATCAGACTCAGAAGAAAACGTTCCAGCAGTACGGCGTGGATCCGTCGCTGGAAATGTCGACCACGTTGCTTACTCAATAAAGGCTGCCTGCGCGGCACACCGTCCAGTGTGTCCGTAGCGTCATGAATCAGGTTCTGACATGAAGGCATCGCGTATCAAACAAAACGTCGTCGGCACGCTCGTTGCGGCCGCCATGCTGGTCTTTCAGCCGGCCATGGCGGCCGGCCTGAATGGCGTCCAGGTGCTCGACGGTTTCAGGGAACTGGCGGGTTATGTCGGCTCGCCGTTCCTGCTCGGCGGCGCGTGGATCGCGGTGAAGATCACGCTGATAGCGATGTCGATCGGGCTCATGCTCGGCCTCGGCCTTGCACTGATGCGGCTCTCGCGATTCAGGACTTTGAACTCGGCGGCGTGGGGCTATATCTGGTTCGTGCGCGGCACGCCGCAACTGCTGCAGCTCGTATTTATTTTCGACGCGTTGCCGCTGATCGGTCTGCGCTTCGACGAAGTCTCGACTGCGGTTATCGGCTTCGCACTGAACGAGGCGGCGTTCAGCGCCGAACTGTTTCGTGCCGGCATTCTGTCGGTGAACCGCTCGCAATCCATCGCGGCCGCGGCGCTCGGCATGGGACCGTTGCTGACATTACGCCGCATTATCCTGCCGCAGTCCATGCGGGCGGTGATCCCCGGCCTCGCCAACGACACCATCGGCATGTTGAAGCTAACCTCGATCGCCTCGGTCATTTTCGTCAACGAACTCACCTTTCGCTCGCAACAGGTCGTCGGCCAGAACTTCAAGTTTTTTACCGTGTTCGGCGCAGCGGCGGTGATCTATCTGTTCCTCACGAGCGGAATTTCACTGGTTCAGGTGTGGCTCGAACGCATCTTCGATCACGAGCGCGACCGGAAACTCACATTCTCGTGGTTCGGACTGCGCGTTTCGACGCCCGATGCGAAACCGCCCGGCGCTCCGGATCTCGCGCCAGTCGCCGCTCAGGAGATGGAACCGAATGGTCACGCGTGGATCGGCACGCTGCTGCCCGCAGAAAGCCGCACGCCCCGGCATCGCGACGAACCGTTTGTCGCATGCAGGAACGTCTGGAAGTCGTATGGCAAACGCGAGATTCTGCGGGGCGTCGATCTGTCGATTGCGCATGGCGAAGTGGTCGTCATTCTGGGTCCGAGCGGCTCAGGCAAAAGCACGCTGCTCAAGCTCATCAACCATCTGGAACCGCTCGACTGGGGAACGATCAAGGTCGATTCACGGTATGTGGGTTATCGGGAAGTGCCGGGCGGCGGCGGCACGGTTCGGCCTCTGCACAACCTCGCACGCGCACGCGCCGAAGCGCGCGTCGGCATGGTATTTCAGCACTTCAATCTGTTCAGTCATTTGAGCGCGCTGGACAATATCGTCGAAGCACAGCGGCAGGTCTATGACGTGCCGCGCGCCGAAGCACAAGCGCTCGGCCGCGACCTGTTGAAAAGCGTCGGCCTCGCCGCCCATGCGGATTTTTTGCCGCATCGGTTATCAGGCGGACAGCAGCAGCGGGTGGCGATTGCGCGGGCGCTCGCGATCAAGCCCAAGCTGATGCTGTTCGACGAGCCCACTTCGGCGCTCGATCCAGAACTTGTCGGAGAAGTGCTTGGCGTGATGCGTGGCCTCGCCGATGCCGGCATGACGATGATCGTGGTCACCCACGAAGTCCGCTTTGCCCGCGATGTCGCCGACCGCGTCGTTTTCATGGATGGCGGCGAAGTCATCGAGCAGGGGACGCCGCAGCAGGTCATCGACAACCCGGTTCACGAGCGCACCAGAAAATTCCTTAACGTCGTCGCTAATTGAATATGAGGCTCTCATGACGGACTTCGAAACTTTCAACCTTGGTCGCGTCGTGCTGCAGTCCGGCGCGACGCTGCCCGACATGCTGCTCAGCTACAAGACCTATGGCCGGCTGAATGCGGCACGCGACAACGCGATTGTCTACCCGACGTTTTATAGCGGCAGCCATCTGGACAATGAATGGTTGATTGGCGAGCACATGGGACTCGACCCGCGTGAGTACTTCATCATTGTGCCGAACATGTTCGGCAACGGCGTATCGAGTTCGCCGAGCAACAATCCGCCGCCTTATGACCGTGGACGCTTTCCGCGCGTCACGCTATACGACAACGTCGCGATGCAATATCGCCTTGTGACCGAGAAGTTCGGCATTGAGTCGCTCAGGCTCGTCACCGGCTGGTCGATGGGCGCGATGCAGGCGTTCCACTGGGCGGCGATGTATCCGCGAATGGTCGAGCGCATTCTGCCGTTTTGCGGAGCGGCACGGTGCTCGCGGCACAACTTTGTGTTTATCGAAGGGCTCAAGGCACCGTTGCTGCTGGACCCTGCATTCCACGACGGGTTCTACGACACACCGCCCACGCGCGGAATGCGTGCCGCTGCCCGTGTGTTTGCGGGCTGGGGATTTTCGCAGGCGTTTCTGCGCCAACGGCTCGACATGGAAGCAATGGGATATGGCTCCCTCGAGGACTTCATTACCCAGTTCTGGGAGGGCGATTTCCTGAAGAAAGACGCGAACAACATCCTGTCAATGATGTGGAGCTGGCAACACGGCGACATATCCGCGAATTCGCTGTATAACGGCGATTTCGATCTGGCGTTGGGCAGTATCACCGCCAGGGCAATCGTGATGCCCGGGCGCACCGATCTATATTTTCCGCCGGAAGACAGTGAGTATGAAGTGTCGAAGATGCCCAATGCACTGCTGCGGCCTATCGAGTCAGTCTGGGGGCATTTTGCAGGCGGCCCAGCGGCCAATCCCGTCGACGTCAAGTTCATCGACAATGCAGTAAGGGAAATTCTGGCTATGTAACGCTCCTGGAACATATCGACCTATTCGCTGATGATCGAGCAGTTCGCTTGCCGGAACTCAGGAGACTCGGAGACCGTTAAGTTGATGATGCAGCGGTTCGCCGGAACGCCAGGGGGAACGGTACTTCAGTGCCGTATGCGCGGTGCCGCGCACGAGCCTCGCATCACCAGTTCCGCGTCCACCGTCAATCTTCGTCGCGGCAGTTTTGGGTTGTCCAGCCGCTCCATCAGGAACCTCCCCGCCGCCTTGCCCAACTGGTCATGACTCCAGCGCACCACGGTGAACGCAGGCGTGGCGAGAAGCGCAACGTCGCTGTCGGCCCCCGCGATGACCGATAGGTCTTGCGGTACCACAAGTCCGCATTCCCGCGTCGCCTGCATTACACCGGGAAGCAGTGACGTTCCGCCGGCAACGATGGCCGTGGGCGGCTCGGCCAGCTCGAGCAGATGGCGTGTCTCTGTATAGCCGGCGTCGCGTGCAAACGTGGCGTGTCGAATCAATTCCGGTTCCAGCGTCAGCCCGCGCTCGTTGAATGCATCGCCGAACCCCTTCAGGCGGCTTTGAGTCGGATGCACGCCTGGCTCGCCAGAAATGAGTGCAATGCGACGATGCCCAAGGTCGGCAAGATGATGCACCGCTTGCCGAACACCCGCGGCATGGTTGACCGTGACCGAATCCAGCTCGGCAGGCATCTCACGGTCCAGCAGCACGACTGGAAACTGCACCTCGCGCAGCATTGTCAGAAGGGCCGGGTCTTCTTCCGACGAGGTAGCGATAACGAGGCCATCAATCCGCCTCTGCTGGAATCCGAGCAGCAGTTCCAATTCCCGCTTGATGTCGTGATAGCTGGACGCAACCATCAGTGAGAACCCGAAACCCTCGATCTCCTTCTGCATCGAGTCCACGAACATACTCAGCACGGGCACGGTGAAGTCGCGCATCACGCAGGCGAATGTCATCGACCTGTGATTGCGCATGCTTTGGGCCACCATGTCCGGCACATAGCCGAGTTCGACGATGGCCGCCTTCACGCGCTTGCGCGTATCCTCGCGGACGTTCGGGTGCGCGTTTATCACGCGCGAGACGGTTCCGAGACTTACGTCGGCCAGAAGCGCTACATCACGGATTGAAGGCTTGCGCTCGTCGTCAGAAGCCGTATCCGCCGAAGTCCGGCGTGGAGAAGTGCCTTTCGATTCTGTGCTCATTGGTTGGAACAGGCCTTTGTCAAGCCATTGGAAGAAGCGCCTGGGACTCACTCGCCCGGCCTCCCTCGGTACGAGCTTGCGGCTTTTGCCAGCGTGGCTCCTGCCCGCCGGTTTGCCCTGCGGCATGAAACGTTCCCAATGTTCCGGGCTCGGCCGGCTTTGTCAAGCAGGCTGTAAAAAGCCGCTTTTCCAGGGAACCACCGCCTTGACAACGATAATTGACGCTCTATATTGGAAACGTTTCATTGAAGATCCGCATCGAGTGCAAAAGCTGCTTCTCTTCAGATCTTTGATTTTGGAAACGTTTCATTTCAATAGCGAGACACCGTGACGGGCATTACCATGACTGAACAACGAAGCACCCGAGGGCTCCCGCTCGAAGACATCTGTGTGGTGGAGATTGGGCACAGCCTTGCGGCACCGTACGCGGGCATCATCCTGGCTCACCTTGGCGCCCGGGTCGTGAAGATTGAGAACGCTGCCCAGGGAGATTACGCCCGCGGATGGGGGCCGCCCTTCATCGACGGCGCGTCCGCGCTCTTTCACGCAATGAACCACGGCAAGGAAAGCATCAGCGCCGATTTTGGCGACCCGGCCTGCGCGAGATCGATTCGGGACTTCATCGTCGAGAATGCGGACGTGGTCCTTCAGAACCTGAGGCCCGGCAATCTCGACCGTTATGGCCTGGGTGCACAGGACCTGACGGAACTCTGTCCGTCGCTCGTCTATTGCAACCTTGGAGCCTTCGGAGCCACAGGCCCTTTGCGCAACAAGCCCGGTTACGACCCGTTGGTGCAGGCCTATAGTGGAATGATGAGCATCGTCGGACATGCAGACGATGCGCCCAGCCGCGTCCCCGTTTCGATCAACGACATGGGCACGGGGATGTGGGCCGTCATTGGAGTTCTGGCCGCGCTGCGAGATAAAGGCCGTGACGACCCAGAACGCGGTCGGATTGTCGACGTGTCGCTCTATGAAACCGCCCTCGCCTGGATGACGGTACCTCTGTCGGACTGCCTCGCCGGCGGTCCGGAGCCCACCCGCATTGGTTCCGGTAGTCCGAACATCGTGCCTTATCAGGTCTTCGACTGCACCGATGGCGCAATCCTCGTCGCCGCGGGTAATGACACGCTGTATCGGCGTCTGTGCAATGTCATGGACCTGCCCTCGCTCGCCGACGATCCTCGATTCTCCACCAACGGAGACCGCGTTCTGAACCGGAAGGTGCTCATTCCGCTTCTCGAAGCCAGGTTCGCGCAGAAGCCCGCGGGAGACTGGCTTAATGCGCTCGAGGCCGGATCGATTCCATGCGGCCCGTTGCAAACGGTCGATCGCGTGGTCACAAACGAACAGACCGCGTCTCTCGACATTCTTCGCCGGACGCCCGACGGACGCACTACGACCGTCGCGCTTCCCGTTTCTTTCGACGGCCGGCGCCCACCGTTGCCCGGCAATACACCGGGGCTCGGCGAACACAACCATCTGCTGATCAGGACGCCGGCACACGACCGTGCTGACGACCTGTTGCGGCAGGAAAGCGATTGACGCCAGTTGCATCCTCAAAGAGGCAGATAAAGACCCAGGTAAACGCCGAAGTGAAGGTCCGGATAACGATTCAAATAGAGTTGCACACACACTTCCATCAAGGATTCCCGGACGTCGGCCTCATGCGGCAGGCGAACCGGGACAATCAGGAGACAGCAATTGAGCCAGACCTTTCTTGAACCCACGCCGGCGCCATCGGACGAAATGCCGGCCGTCACGGCCGTGAGCGCGGATGAACACAAGCTTTATCTCCGCGTCGCGCTTCGCATCGTGCCGCTGCTCTTCGTTTGCTATGTGGTCGCATTCCTCGACCGCATCAACGTCGGCTTCGCGAAGCTGCAAATGCAGGACGCCCTTGGTTTTAGCGATGCGGTATATGGTCTGGGCGCGGGCATCTTCTTTCTTTCGTATTGCCTGCTCGAAGTGCCCAGCGCTTTGCTTCTGAAGCGCATGGGTGCGAAGAAAACCATCGCCCGGATCATGATCTGCTGGGGGATTGTGGGGATGTGCACGGCATTCGTCACCAACGTGACCGAGTTTTACATCGTCAGGCTGCTGCTGGGCGTATTCGAGGCGGGCTTCTTTCCTGGCGTTATTTTCTATCTCAGCTCCTGGTTTCCGGAGAACCGGCGCGGCGTCATCATCTCCTGCTTCATGGTTGGATTCCCCATCGCCGGTCTTGTCGGCGGTCCCGTTTCCGGCTGGGCGATGACGGGGCTGGCGAACGTCGCGAACATGGCGGGATGGCAATGGCTTTACATCGTCGAGGCACTGCCCGCGGTCGCGCTCGGCATCCTCACGCTCTTTATCCTCGACGACAACATCGACAAAGCCAAATGGCTGACCGACGCGGAAAAGAACACGCTGCGGGAAGGCTTCCGGGTCGAAACCGAACGCAAGCGCAAGAACCACCAGGACGGGCACGGCACTCTTGCGCAGGCTCTTGCGGACCCGAAGGTCTACATGCTTGCGTTCATCGACTTTGCGTTTGTTTGCGGCACCTATTCCGTCACGTTCTGGTTGCCGACCGTCATGAAGAGTTCGGGCATATCCAATCTGTCGCAACTCGGGTGGCTATCGGCCATTCCTTACGGAATGGGCGCGCTGGGAATGATCGTCATCAGCCGAAGTTCCGACCGGATGCTCGAGAGGCGCTGGCATGCAACCATCGCCGGCGTGATAGGCGCGATAGCGCTTCTGCTGGTATCGCAGTCGATGAGCTCGGCCGTCGTGACCCTCGCGCTGCTGACCGTCGCGTGCGTCGGCATCTTTTCGATAAACGTGCTGATCTGGTCGATTGCTGCCGACTATCTTCACGGTTCTGCCGCGGCAGCGGGCAGCATCGCGTTCGTGAACTGCATAGGTTTGCTTAGCGGGTTTTGCAGCCCATTCGTCATCGGATGGTTGAAGACAATGACAGGCACGCTCAATAGCGGCCTCTACGTCATGACGGCCGTTCTCTTTCTTGGAATCATCGTCATGTTCGCAGGATTCAAGCCCAGGGCGGTCAGGTCAGCGTAGACGCCCCAGAGGCCGCATCCAGACGTAAGCAGCAGCAACCGGCCTGTTTTCCCTGAACGATTCACCGGGTGGGCCTTCGCAAGCCCATTCAGGATCAACGGTAAAGAAACTCTCATGCACAAAATCGCCATCCTCGACGACTATCAGAATACATCGATGAAGTTCGGTAACTGGCACGGTCTACGTGAGCATGCCGAAATAACGGTCATCACCGACCATATCGACAATGAAGACGCTCTGGTCGAACGGCTTGAGCCGTATGACATTCTGTGCGTCATGCGGGAACGGACCTGGTTTCCGGGAAGCGTCCTCTCGCGACTCAAAGGCCTCAAATTGCTGGCAAGCACCGGGCCGTGGAACGCCGCGATCGATATCGAAGCCGCGGACGAACTCGGCATCACGGTCTGCGGGACGGCCTCGTCGCTCACCGCCGCGGCTGAACACACATGGGCGCTGATTCTGGCCGCGGCACGCCACATCCCGACAGAAGTAAGCTCGTTCAGAAACGGAGGATGGCAAGTTACCGTCGGCCGGGACCTGAACGGCAAGACGCTCGGTGTGCTTGGACTAGGCTATTCGGGAAGCGTGACCGCACGCGTCGCACAGGCCCTTCGGCATGAAGACAATCGCATGGAGCCAGAACATGACTGCGGAGTCCGCGGCGAGCCATGGGGCTCAGTACGTATCGAAAGAAGAATTGCTCGCCTCCAGTGACATTCTGTCTATTCACGTTCGCCTTTCGGAGCGCACACGCAATATGATTGGTGAACACGAGCTTTCTCTGATGCAGCCTCACGCGCTGCTCGTCAACACCGCGCGCGGCCCGATCGTCAACGAGCAGGCTCTGATTGCCGCGTTGAACCGCAAGCAGATTGCGGGTGCCGCCATGGACGTATTCGATGTCGAGCCATTGCCCGCGAATCATCCATACCGGACCATGGACAACGTCATAGCAACTTCACATATCGGCTACGTCACCGAAGGTTCTTACGAGTTCTACTATGGCGAATCGGTGGAAAACATCCTTGCCTGGATTGAAGGCAAACCGATTCGCACGCTGACCGCAGCGAAGCGCGAAATCAGCTACCAGACGGTTCCCTCCTGACAAGGTAATCTACCGGAAAAAGCGGCGGTGTCCCGCCGCATTTCTTCGACAGGCAGGCCGACAAACGTAGCTGCACCGTCTTGTGTCGTCCGCTCGATACGAGCGCCCTTGTCTGTTCGTGTGCGACCACCTGATCGACCGTTTGAATCGGGCCACAAGAAATACCGGCCTCGTCGAGGCGTTCAAGCCAGTAAGCAGCGGCCTTCTTGCCAAAGGCACGCTGCAACAGGTCGATAAGTTCTACACGGTTACTCACTCGTCGAGTGGAAGCTGCCTGGTCATCTGCATACTCCGTTTATATGCTGTCACCGGCTTACGTTGCCTCCACGGCGACTTCATATTTCTCCGGCTGGATCGGCCCCAGGTCGAGCTGATAGATGCGGACTGCCGCCTCGCGACTGATGTAGCCGTCGGCAACATCGGCGAGCACCCGCGCGCGCTCGCGCTGCCGTGGCTCGCCGAAACCGCCGCTGCCTGCCGGCTGCACGACGACCCGGTCATTCCGGTAGACCACCGTCTGGCCGCCCTTTGCAGGTACGGCCACCTCCTGGCCGTCCGCGCGCCGTACCTTGCACACAAACGGGCTGCCGGCGAGGCCGCCAAAATGTCCTTCAGGCGCCGTATAACCGCGCTCTCCCGAGACCGTAAAGGTGGCTTCGTCATATTCGACCCGGTACACGCGGCGAGAGGTCAGCCCACCGCGCTGCCGGCCGGCGCCACCCGTATCCGATACGAGCGACCACTCTTCCACCAGCAACGGCGATGTCCGTTCGATCATCTCGATCGACTGGCTGCCAGCGTTGCCGACATAGACCCGGATCCCGCTGACCCCGTCCTTGTCTGGCCGCGCACCCATGCCGCCGGCGTGAACGTCATGCATCGTGACGAATTTTTCTCCAGTCTCCGCCACTCGCCTCTGATTCGTATCGCGTCCGCTAAAGATTCCCGCGCAGGCCGCGCAGTTGCTTTGTCCGAGGATGCGATCCGGGACGGCAGGCGCAAGAGCCTTGAGAAGAAGGTCGATCACTCGCGGCGAGGTTTCGGTGTTGCCCGACACGACAGAGGCCGGGTACTCGCAATTGAGGACACTGCCTTGCGGAGCAATGATGGTCACGGGCCGATAGCAGCCCTGGTTGATTGGAATGCTAAGGTCCGTCAATGCCTTGACTGTGAACCAGGTGCTGTTGCAGGTGACTGAAAACGGACAATTGATCCCGCCGCGCACCTGAGCGCCTGTCCCCGTGAAGTCGAAGGTAATGTGGTCGCCCTTCACGGTAACGTTCACCTTCAGGAGCGGTCGCTCGTGCTTCCATCCTGGCGCCTCGATCGGGTCGAGGAATTCCTCAGCTTCATAGACGCCGTCCGGGATCTTCGCAATCTCCGCGCGGATGAGCTTCTCCGAATGGTCGAGACTCTGGCTCATGACTTCGCGCAATGCATCGGCGCCATATTTCGCCACCAGCTCGGCAATGCGCCGGTCGCCCACGTACGTGCCGGCGTACTGCGCCTGGATATCGAGCCTTAATTCATGCGAGTTTCTGCTGTTGCGCGTGAGTATTTCCAGTACGTCGCGCACCGGCTCGTCGTTCCGGTACAGCAGAACCGGCGGAATCCGGATTCCCTCGGCGAAGACGTCCCACGTCGCAATCGCATAGCTGCCCGGCGACTGACCGCCAATATCGGTCCAGTGGCCACGCGTCATCACGAAGGCGACGATCTCGCCGCCGACAAAGACAGGGCGCGTGAACTGCACGTCCGGCTGGTGATTGCCGCCCCCCACGTACGCGTCATTGCTGACGATCACATCGCCAGGCCGCAGATTGTCGCGGCCGATCGCCTCCACCGACACGCGCGTGGAGATCACGGCCGAACCCAGCATCGTTGGAATGTCGTTGCCTTGAGCCACGAGTTGCATATCCGCGTCGAAGATTGCGGCCGACGAGTCGCCACTCGCATGCATCAGCGGACTTCCCGCCGTGCGCATCATTGCAATCTTCATTTCGCGCGCAACCGCATACAGGCTGCTACGGATGATTTCGTATGTCACGATGTTCATGTTCAGGCCGCCAGTTCGATCACAAGGTTCAGGTCGTCGTCGACGCGTGCTGTATGCGATTCTTTCAGGACCGCGCAACTGCTGTGCTCTTCGATGACGGCCGGGCCGTCGATCTGGGCGCCGACCGGAAGCCGGCTGCGAGCAAAGACCGGCAAGGCCCTGACAGTTCCATCGATGTACACATCGCGTGTTCGCACAGGAGTAACCGCTGCTTCCTCATCCGAATGCGCGACGCCGCCTTGCCAGCCGCTCGTCGCAATGAGTTGCAGCCGCAAGTTGGCGACCATGATCGTCTTGTCCTTGCTTACGAAGTTCCATAGACGCTGATGCGCCGCCTCGAAGTCGCTCGCGAGCGCAGCGCACGATGCGCCTTCCGGGACGTCTACCGTGATGACATCCGGTTGACCGACGTAGCGGCAATCCGCGAGACGCACAGCGCGGGTCGCATTTGCCTCGACACCGTGGCGCCCTGCTTCGCTTCGCCCGAGCGCAAGCAGTTCGCTGAATTCCGCGTGCAGTCTTTCGTCGCCGAGCTGGGCGAGGTCGCATTCGACCGGGCGTTGATAGTCGTACTGCTGGTCGGCGACCATCATGCCGAACGCGCTGAAGAGGCCCGGCAGCGGCGGAATCACAACGCGGCGAATCCCCATTTCATGAGCGAGGTCTACCGCATGTACAGGGCCCGCGCCGCCATAACAGATGTACGAGAATTCACGCGGGTCGTAACCCCGCTCCACCGTCATGATGCGGACCGCCTGCGCCATCAGTGCGTTGGTGACGGAGCGAACCGCCTGCGCCGCCTCCGGCACGCTCATGCCCAAAGGCCTGGCAATGACTTCGTCGACGACGCGCCACGCCACCTTGGCGTCCAGCTTGAATTCGCCCCCGAGAAAATTGTCCGGGTCGATATAGCCAAGCACGAGATTGCAGTCGGTGACGGTCGGTCGGGTACCGCCGCGGCCATAGCATGCGGGACCCGGGTCGGCGGCGGCGCTCTCGGGTCCGATGCGTACGCCGCCACCCGCGTCGATCCAGACGATGGAGCCGCCGCCCGCACCCACGGAGTCGATGTCGATGCTGGGAGAGCGCACTGTGTAGCTGTGCAACAGGCTTTTGTTCCGGATCTCCGGTCTGAAGTCGCGGATGAGCGAAACGTCGAACGTCGTGCCGCCCATATCGCCAAGAATCGCATTGCGCAGGTTGCCCCGCTCGCAATTGCGGATTGCAGCGCTAACACCGCCCGCAGGCCCCGACTCGAGCAGCACGATCGGACGGTCAGCGACGCGCGCCGGGCTCGCGAGCCCACCGTTGGATTGCATGAACAGAAACTTGCCGGCAAAGCCAAGCTGCGCAAGCGCATCCACCAGACGGCCGATGTAGCGCCCGCACACCGGTCCGAGCATTGCGTTAATGACGGTCGAACTGGTCCGCTCGTACTCCATGGCTTCAGGGTTGACTTCGTGCGAGGCGCACACGAACCGGTCCGGCAGCATTTCGCGCAGCGCGCCAACGGCAGCCCTTTCATGCTCGGGATTGACGTGCGCGTGCAGGAAACACACAGAGACCGCTTCAACGTCTGAGTCACGGATGTGCGCGGCGATCTGCGTCAGTTCCTCGTGCGAGAGCGCTGTCTCGACGCTCCCATCGAAACGCAGGCGCTCCGTTACCTCCAGTCTCCAACGACGCTCGACCAGCGCCCTTGGGTTGTCGAACAGCAGGTCGTACAGGTCGGCACGGTCGTGACGGGATGCACGCCTCAATTCAAGAATGTCCCTGAACCCGCGCGTGGTGACCAACGCAGTTTTCGCGCCCGTGCCTTCGACCACCATGTTCGTGGCCATTGTCGTTCCGTGGCCAAGGAATGAAATATCGCCGCTCTTCGAGCCCGAGATTTCGAGAATCCTTCGAAAACCTTCGACCGTCCCCAGGACGCGGTCTTTAGGCGTCGTCGGCACCTTGGTCGACCACACTTTTCCGGTCGAGTCGTCCACCATGACGACGTCGGTGAAGGTCCCGCCGACGTCTATTCCTATTCGTTTCACGCTTCGTTGTCTCCGTTGACAAACATGAGCCTCCTCGAATACCGGTCGGACGTCGACGAGCCATTCGCGGAATGAGCCTCCCGGCGCCGTCTGCATGCATCGAGGCGGAAATCGCGAGTACACTGCGCGACAGTGATTCGCGTGAGTTATCGCCTGGCGTCGAATGCATCGTGTGATCCGTCCGAATACGTTGCATCGACGTGCGCGCCTTGCAGATCGCGTACTCGTCCACCGGCAAGTCCAGTGTACTGATGCGTCGTCCAAGGCAGATAATGAAAGGTTCGAATCAGGTGAACGTCTGAGGTTATATCCGTGATAACCAGTAACGATGCGATTCTCAGGCGCCTTCGGGGAGCCCACATTGCGCTGCTGATCGCGCTCGACGACCACGGGTCTTTGCGCAAGGCAGCGCAGCAGATCTCCTTGTCGCAGCCGGCGATAACCAAATCGCTGCAAGAGCTCGAAGCCATATTCGGTGTTGAACTGTTTTCCCGCTCGCCACGTGGGATTGTTCCCAACGACCTGGGGCGATGCGTGATACGTCACGCACGAACGCTTCGGGCGGACGTCGGAACGATGCGCGATGAGATGGCGGCAATCCTGCGAGGCGGCGGCGGAACACTCGCCGTTGGCGCAGTGATGGGCTCGTTGCCGGTGTGGCTGGCGCCTACTGTAAAAGCGCTACGCGAGAGTCAGCCCGATACCTCGATCGAGGTATGGGAAGACAACAGCGCGCGGCTGCTCGCCATGCTCGACCAGCGGCTGCTGGACCTCGTGATCGGGCGGTCCAGTGTCAGCGTTCATCCGGAGGCCTACGACTTCATTCCGCTAGAGGTGGAAGAGATATGCGTGGTGGTAGATGGCGCCGACCCTCTGGGCGACAGAACCGGCGTGCAACTAGCCGACATTATTGGTAACCCGTGGATCGTTCCGCAGGCAACACTGCCGATGCGGTCACTCTTCGAGCAGCTTCTCGATGACGAAGGTCTCGGCTTTCCACGCTACGCGATGGAAACCTCGTCCACCTTCGCCACACTCGCTCTGCTCCAGACCGGAGGCGGCACGGTGGGCCTGATACCTCGCAAGGTCGCGGAGTATTTCGCGGTGGGCGGGCTCGTAAAGATATTGCCGATTTACATCGAGCGGCGTGGAGCGCCATACGGCATTGCAACGCGTCGTGGCGCCACGCTGACGCAACCTGTGTTGAAGTTCATCGAACTTTGCCAGAGCCGCATCGCACAAAAGTGAGGGGCGGTTATTCACGGCTAATCCCGGCTCACGATAGGCGCACGCAATCTGCGTCTTGCGCGCGCATGCCCTCTACTGCTTATTCCTTGTCGAAAGCAAAGCGGAAGCTGTCACCGTGGCTCACCACGCGACCGGCCGTTGGCGACGGGAAGTGAGCCGTCAGGATTTTCGTTGACGTGTCCGCGTAGCGGCTCATCACACCCAGCCGCGCCTGATGGGCCAGCCCGGCGTCGAAATCCGCCGCGTTCGGGAGCGAAGGGTCGACAAACTGGATTGGATGGTGGATCACGTCGCCGGTCATTACGGCATGTTCGCCATGCTCATGCCCGACATGAATCAGCACATGGCCCGCAGTGTGGCCCGCTGCCGGAGTGAACCACACATTCTCGCCGAGTTCGTGCTCGAACGAATGGTCCATTTCGACAAACCTCGCCTGGCCGTGTTCGACGACAGGCAGCACGCTATCGACGAACGAGCCGCGATTCACCGGCAATTCAGGATTCGACTGATGCAGTTTCATCAGATGGTCGTACTCGGTGCGCGAGAAGATGTATTTCGCACGCGGGAAGGTCGGAACCCAGCGGCCATCTTCTAGACGAGTGTTCCAGCCGACATGATCGGTGTGCAGATGCGTGCACATCACGTAGTCGATGTCTTCCGGACGGATGCCCAGCGCCGCCAGGTTATCGATGTATGGCGTCTGCAGGTTGCTCCATGCCGGCATCGACGGACGTTGCTTGTGATTTCCGTTGCAGGTGTCCACAAGAATGGTGTGATGGCGCGTTTTGACAACGTAGCTGTGGAAGCTGAGATACAGCTTGAGGTCGGTCGGTTCGATCAGGCGCGGACCGAGCCAGCTGCGCTGCTCCTTCACGAAGTCGCGCTCGACCGTGGGGAAAAGCCAATTCGGTTCAAACTCCAGGCTATCGATCTCGCTGAACTTGCTGATCTCGACGTCGCCGATTTTCTGCACGTGCACTGCGTTCTCCTTCTTCCGCTTCAAAAACATTTCATGCCGGGGCGCGGACCGACGCGCACACGTGGCAATGCATTACCGTCACTGCCCCGCCGGGAACATCTCCGCCTCGCGCAGATCGAATGTCTTGGGAACGCCTGCTCGCGCAATGGCACCCGTGAACGGCTCACCTGGTAACCAGCCCGCAATCGTCTCCCTGATTGCAAGCAGCGCATCGATATTTATGCCCGTATCGAACCCTTCGGATTCCAGGAGAAAAATAGTGTCTTCGGTATTGATGTTCCCAGTGGCATTCGGCGCGAACGGACACCCGCCAAGACCGCCTAGCGAAGAGTCGAAGCTGCGCACACCGGCATCGAGCGCGGCGACAACATTGGCAAGACCGAGGCCCCGGGTGTCGTGGAAATGACAGGCGACCGGCACATCCCTGGTGATCGCGAGAACCTCGCGCATCAGCGCCTTCACCTGGCGGGGATTCGCATAACCGACCGTATCGGCAATCGTGATCTCGTCAGCGCCTGCTTCGAGGAGTGTTTCCACGAGACCGAGCACCCCGCTTTCTTCGACGCGGCCGGAGATCGTGCAGCCGAACGCGGTCGCCACGCCCGCGCCGAGCGTGATTCTGCGCGCTGTGCGTTCAACGGTGTCGCGCTCGAGGACAATCCGCGCGAAGTCTTCCACTGACTCCGCCGTCGTCCGGCGCACATTTTTCAGGTTGTGTTCGTTACTTGCCGACAGCACGTAATGCACCTTGCTCAGACCGACTTCAAACCCGCGTTGCGCCCCCTTCAGATTCGGAACCAGCGCCGCAGCGTGCAGTCCGGTTATATCGAGCGCGCCCCGAGCCACTTCCACTGCATCGGCAAACTGCGGGACGATTTTGGGAGGCACGAACGACGTCACTTCGATTTCGACCGAGCCGGCCTCCACCATTCGCCGGCACCACTCCAGCTTCTGCTCTGTCGACAGAATCGTCCGGACCATTTGCAGGCCATCGCGCAGCCCTACTTCCCGCACTGTCACCTTTTCACGCGTCGTCATTCCTGAATCTCCTTCGTCACCAGATGACCGCATGGGCATCTGTCAAAGCATTACGTTCGCTGCCGCGGAGTCGTCCAGCCTGTCAGCGGCAAGCTCCTCGAGCGACCTGGCACCCGTCGTTTTCGGAGCGAGCACAATTGCAGCAAGCGCGCCGATGAGCATGAGCAGGGAGATGGCGCCGAGTCCTCCAGCCATGCTGTTGGTCGCCGTCTTGATCGAGCCGATGATCATGGGACTGACAAACCCTCCGAGCAGACCGATACAGTTCACGACGGCGACTCCGCCTGCTGCTCCGCTGCCGCGGATGTAGTCCGTCGAAATCGCCCAGATCAGAGGATTGGGCGCAAGAATCCCCGCCGTCGCGATCGAAAGCGCCACCAGCGACCATGCAAGGCTGCCGTGAATCAGACCCGCCGCAAACAGACCGAGGGCACCGATAATCATCGTGATGCCACAGTGCCAGCGGCGCTCCATCGTGCGGTCGGAGTTCCAGTTCATCCCGATCAGCGCAATCCAGCTCACAAAGTACGGAATGGCCGAATAGATACCGATTTCTAGCGGACTCGTCAGCCCCGTACTCTTGATCAGCGTGGGTAACCAGAAGCCGATCGCAAACACACCCGCAATCTGTGCAAACCAGACGAAGCCCATCACATACACGCGTGGGTCGCGAAGTGCATTCATGAAGGTGTGTTCCGCGTGCGTCCCGCTCACACCTGAACTGTGCTTCAGGTCCGCGAGAATCTGCGCCTTCTCGGCGTCACTCAGCCACTTTGCTTTTTCGGGGCCGTCGTCCA
This sequence comes from Paraburkholderia sp. OAS925, assembly GCF_040543975.1. NCBI lineage: Bacteria > Pseudomonadati > Pseudomonadota > Betaproteobacteria > Burkholderiales > Burkholderiaceae > Paraburkholderia > Paraburkholderia sp. OAS925. The sequence goes on along the minus strand of NZ_JBEUNO010000001.1, from coordinate 2,162,842 downwards.
GGAAGAAAAATGCGGCAATGCCAAGGAAGCTTGCCGGCAAGCCCTGTACGATGAACATCCATTGCCAGCCATGCATGGCGCGGATGCCCTCCATGTGCGTCATCAGCCAGCCGGACATCGGGCCGCCAAGCAACCCGGCTATGCCCGTTGCACAAGTGAAGATAGCAATGGCTTTGGCACGGCGCTCGACGGGGTACCAGCGCGTCAGATAGAAAATGATGCCCGGATACAGACCGGCTTCGGCAAGACCGAGCAGAAAGCGTACGGTGTAGAAATGCGACGGGAGGGTCACGAATGCGGTCGCCGCAGCCAGGATGCCCCACAGAACCATGATTCGCGAGAAGGTCCGCTTTACGCCGATTCTCGTCAACAGAAGGTTGCTCGGCACTTCCATCAGCACGTAGCCGAGAAAGAAAATGCCTGCGCCAATGCTGTAGGTGAAGTCGCTGAAGCCGACGTCGTGTTTCATGTCGAGCTGCGCGATTCCGACGTTCACACGGTCCAGGAAAGCGAACACGTAACAGAGGAACAGGAAAGGAATCAGGCGCCGCGTGATTTTTCGATATGCTTGCTCTGCCAGCGGACTAGCCGCGGCACTGATGGGCGAGTTCATGCATGTCTCCTCCGGCGAAAGGCCGGTTAGTTGGCCGCCACGCGCGACTGGCGGCTTTCCTGTGCGGTGCGGCTAGCGTCCCTTGAAGACAGGCTGCCGCTTCTCGTTATATGCACTGATACCTTCGAGACGGTCTTGCGTCGGGATGAGCCGGTTGTAGGCTTCTATTTCGATGAAGAGACCCGTGTTCAGATCGCTTTGCATCCCGAGGTCGATCGCCTTCTTTGCCTGCGCAACTGAAAGAGGTGCGCTCGTGCAGATGTCACGGGCGGCTTCGATCGCGCGTGCCAGCACCTGGTTCGGCTCGTACAACTGGTTCACGACACCCCACGCGAGCGCTTCTTCCGCTGAGAACTTCGAGCCGCGAAAAATCAGTTCTTTCGAGCGTCGCGTACCGATCGTGCGAGGAAGCTGCTGGGTACCACCGCCCCCCGGCATGATTCCGCGTTTCACCTCTGTAAATCCGAAGACGGCCTGATTCGATGCGTAGGCGAAATCACACGCCAGCAGCAGTTCGAGGCCGCCTGCAACTGCCGATCCATTGACGGCGCAGATAAGAGGAATCGGGCAATGGGTGATTGCGCGCACCATGCGTTCGAACAGATAGTGCTGCGTGCCGAACTGCTCGTCCGTCATGCCTTCGCGTTGCTTGAGATCCGCTCCACCGCAGAAGGCCCGCTCGCCCGTACCCGTGAGAATCGCGCAACGATATTGAGTGGGGTCGACCTCCAGCGCACCGAAGACCTTGATCAGCTCCTGGCCCATTGGTGTGCTGATTGCGTTCGACACTTCTGGACGGTTCAACCGGATCACGAGAATCTGGCCATCGATTTCTTCAAGCGCCAACGTCCTGATCGTGGCCGGGTCGAGGTGTTGAGCTATCTTCAATGTGACTCCTGATGCGTATCTATCAATGAAAAACTGCACCGGCGAGACGTGGGCTGCTCACCGCTCCGATGCCTGTCACTACTGGATGCGGGCAGCGCCGAGCGCAACGGCGCCTGATCGTTTCATGTTGTGAGCGGATCAGCAGGCCGGAACCATTTCCCTGATATCGGTAAGCTGCACGGTCACGGACTCGGCGACTGATAGCCGCGCCTCGCACTGACAACCGAGTGTACTGATGCGCCCTATGTACGGGTAATGAAACGTTGCAATCACGTGAACGTAATAGGTTATATCCGTGATAACCAGTAGCGATGGCCCGGCACTGGCAAAGAATCTTTCCCCGTCTATCGGACAAGTGCGACGAAAACAGGCGTATCGCATGCCGCACGGGCCGCATCGAAGTCAGCCGCCGCGCGATCGTACTCAGCTATTGGTGAGTCCATTTCAGCCTTAAGCGCAGGCGTAGGGGTAGGCGTAGGAACGTAGTTCATCTGCGGAATTTGCCGTCCAACCCGCACTTGTTCTTGAGCCTAACAATGCAGCGTGTTCGCGCACCGCTGCTTATGTTGAAGTGCTGCGTTGCTCATGATTTTCCGATCTCAGTTTGCCACCGGCACGGCGCTCATGATCGCCACGCTCGTTACCTTCGGTTTTCACGGCCGCGACAATCGCGTTCGTCATGGTTTGGTTTTCCTGGCGTGCCTCAGTCCAGGATTCAATCCAACACCGGACGCCGCCGGATAGACGACGTCCGGTCTCCCGAGCAAAGGTTGAGCGGAGCGGGCGGCCGCGCGGCCTCGGCAGGTTCATCCACCGAGGCCGCTTCATGGCGATGCGCCTGGGGCAGACGTCAAAGCATTGCTTAGCCGACAAAGCGCTCTGAGCGATAGGGGTCCAATAGCTTCACAGTCACGCCGTCAAGCAGTTCCGTGGTGATCAGTTGCGACAATCCGGCTGCCAGACTAATGCCTGCGTTCGTCGTAATAGAAAGCACGCCGGGAAGTTCTTTAGAGCGGCTCACGACAGGCAACCCGTCAGCCGGAATGACGCGACGCGTTTCGGTGACTTTCTCGACAATGGCGTTCTTCAAACCTGGTAGCACTCGGGCGGCGACACGCACGAGCTCCTCCGGGTCGGGCGTGCTTGGATCTCCAACGGGTGAACCGGAGAAGTGCTTGGCGATGACCACGCGACCGTCGATGCGCTGAATCGCATGAACGTGTGCGCCAAGAATGACCGAATCGAAAAGCCGCGGCAACGGCGCGAGGTGGACGACGCTGCCCGTGCTGTGGATGAGCGGTGCCTTAAGCCCCGTACCTTCGACGAGCTCCGGGTTCGCAATGCCGCCCGCGAAGATGAGAATATCGGCCTCGCGCTTGCCACTTCCGCTCCGGATTTCGTAACCGCCCGCCGTCTTCGTAAAGCCCTGATACGCGTCGTGCGGCGAATACTGCGCCCCGTGTGCGACCGCGGCCTCGAGCATCATTGACGTCAGTTGCACAGGCGACATCATCCCTTCGTCAGGCGTGTAGAAAATATCCGTCTCGGCGCCTGGTTCAAACCCCGGCTCAATGTCGCGTGCCTCGGCCGTGGTGACGCGATAAGTCGGGCTGCCCCACCGCAGGCGCCGGTCGAGTTCCGCCGCGAGTTCCGCTGCCTCAGCGGTATCCGGCTCGGCGCTTTGCAAGCAGCCAGACCAGCGGATCGGCAGACCGTCGATCTCGCTTTGCAGATAACGCCAGCGCAAGTGCGACAGTCGATGCAGATTGAAGTAATGCTGCGCGCCGACTTCGCCGAGCGAGTCCGCGTTGCGGAACTTCGTCTGGTTCGTAATCCACGCGAAGGATCCCGATGTCGCGCCTTTCGCGACCTCGTGCTTGTCGAGCACGGTCACGCGCGCGCCGCGTTTCGCGAAATCATAAGCGAGCGTGGTGCCGATGATGCCTGCACCGATGATGACCACTTTAGGTGCCGAATTCATAGAGTGCCTCTTTTCGTTGATGCAAATAGCGTTGCCAAGGTGAGATTCTTAAAATTTGAGTTTCCGTGGCTCCCCAGTGTCAAGGAAGGCTGCGCCGTTCCTACCGGTCAGCTGCGAGCCTCTCTTCGCTGCAGAGCGTGTTCGCCGGCGCTCGCGTCCACCGTCGGAGCGTTTGCCGCGCCAAGCGACACATGACGGGTCTCGGGAGCCATGCGAGCAGATACGAGCAGGCCAACCAGGCTGATCCCGCCCGCGATAAGCAGACCAGTCGCGCTTCCGAAATGGACGAGTACCGTAGGAAGGAGGAAGGTTCCTGCCGCGGCTCCGATGCGGCTCGCAGACATGGCGAGTCCCATACCGGTTGCTCGAAGGTCAGTCGGGAAAATCTCGTTCGGGTAGATGAACTGCAGCCCGGAACCGGCAGCTTCGGCCACCGTGAAGAGAATGAATAAACCAATCGCAACAGTGGCAATGCCCGACATCGGCGTCGCGAGAAGAAACAGCGCGAGCGTTGCAAGAACGAATGAGGCAAGACAAAGCGTGCGTCGACCGACCCGGTTGACGACGAACATGCCGATCGCGGTTCCGACGATCGCAAACGAAATGATTACGAGCGAGCCGGCGAGTGGCCTGGTGACGCCGAGCGACTTCAGCAACATCGGTTGAAACGTCTTGATTGCGAACGAGGGCGCAATCTGGCACATCCAGAAGATCGAGCAGAACACCAGCATGCGCCCATAGCCCCGCGAAATCAGTTCGCGGATTTTTGACAGTCCGAGGCCACGCCTTGAAGTGCTGACACGCGTCTCAGCAACGAGCGCATCAAAGTCAACCTGGGGCCCAAGATGCTGTTCCACGATGCCACGCGCCGCCTCTACCCGTCCTACGGAAATCAACCAGCGCGGCGACTCGGGGATGTTAAGGCGCAGCAGCAGGAAAAGTGCTGAAGGGATGGCAGCGCTCGCAAGAATGTAGCGCCATACACCGCTTTCGCTACCGCTCACGATCAAACCCGTTGCAAGGCTTAACGTGTATCCGACCCAGAGCAGAAGCACGAGGCTCGCGAGAACCGGCCCGCGAAGCTTCCGGGGCAGGAATTCAGCTGCGAGCGCGGTGGCGATGGGATAGTCCGCGCCCAGCGCAACCCCCATGATGAAACGAAGGATGAAGAGCGTCGTCACGTCATGCACGAACAAGTGCGCGAGTGAGCAGATAACGAATACGGCGAGATTGAGCACATACATCTTCTGGCGGCCGAAGCGGTCCGTCATTGGTCCGAAAACGACGCCACCCGCGAACATGCCAATGAGGCTGGACGCGCCGATCAGACCGATCTGCAGCGCGCTCAGCGCGAGATCCTTTGCAATGAACGGCAGCGCTACAACAATGATCCCTAGCAAATAGCCGTCGCAGAACGGCCCCCCTGCCGCCACAACGGCAATCCTCCTGTGGAAGCGGCTCGTAGGTAAATCTTCGATGCCGACGAGTGTCTTTGCCATATGTGCCTCCAAACCTTGCCGAATCAGATGACGGAGATGTTGTTCTGTTCGAGTAGGCTAAGGTTCGGCACAATATCGGTCAATGTCGGATTTTATTCACCGAATATCGAAGGGCTAAATATGTTGTTTAGCGAGGAGATCAACACATTCCTGGCGGTGGTCCGCTCGGGAAGCCTGCTTCAGGCGGCCGAGATCGTATCCACGACGCAGTCGACTGTCTCGTATCGGATCCAGTCCCTCGAGCGCCGGATAGGACATCTGCTGTTGCTGCGCTCGCGGGGAGCGCGGGGCATATCGCTGACCGCCGAAGGTGAGCGGTTTCTCGACATTGCCGAGCGCTGGAAAATGCTCGAAGTCGAGGCTGAGCAACTTCAGGGCAATCAGGTAAGACACCTTGCCGTCGGTTCGGTCGACGCGGTTGCGATCAACGTCCTTCCGCCGTTTATCGCTGCGCTCTGCGACGAGACACCGCCCGTTCGTCTGCACATGGAAAGTTCGCGCTATTTCCAGCTCGCTAACCGCGTTGCATCTGGTCACCTGGACGTAGCCTTCACACTGACCCCGTCCGAACACGTCGACCTTGTCTCAAGAAAGCTCCGCGATTACGCGATGCTTGTGGTCTATGCTGCGTCGGGTAAGACATCTTTGCCTGAAGCGCTCGACATGACGGATCTCGACCCATCGAGAGAAATTCATTTGCCGTGGTCGCCTCAGTTCGATTTATGGCGCATTCGGCGCGGGTTTTCGCGGCACGTAAATTGGGTTGAGAAAGCACACATGCTCGCGCCGATGCTCAGAAATGCGGCGTGGGCAATCGTCCCGAGTTTTTTGACGGCGCCATTGGCGAAGGAGACCGGATGCACGATCCACCGGATCGCGGTAGATCCCCCCGAGCCCCTTTCTCTTTTCATGATTTCGCGCAAACAGAGTAGCGACGCAACCAGACGTCACGAGCAACTCATCGAAATGGCGCTCGCCGCCCTCGACTGATTGGGTGATTTTTCGAGGAGTCGATCACCCCTTCCCAAGCGGCGGCCGACCAGGAAACCCGGCCATGTTGCTCAACTGCGCAAGTTCGTTCGCAGCCTCGCGCAGCGGCACCGAGTACTCGTGAATCTTTTCGGCGGTCAGCCGCACCCGCGGCCCCGCCAGACTGATCACGCCCACGCAGCGCGAGCCGCTCACCACGGGCACCGCCACCGCCGACATGCGCGGCGCAAACACCTCGTCGATCATCGCGTAGCCGCGCACTCGCGCAGCGTGCAGGAAACCGAGCAGTGCCTTGATCGTGGTCGGCGCATTCGGCCCGAACTCGTTCGGCTGACCGAAGCCCTGCTTGATAACCAGCGCCACCGCCTGCTCGTCGGTCATTGTCATGAGCCACGCGTGACCGGTCGACGTGCATGACAGCCGCGCCGCGTGGCCCATGTCGGGATCGTAGCGAAAGCCGACGCGCTGCCCGTCCGCCTTGCCGACCCAGATAATGGCGTCACCGTCGACGAGCGACAGCCGCGCCAGTTCGCCGGTCTTTGCGGCGACGCGCTCGATAATCGGCTGGGCGATATCGGCAATGCCGGTGAGGCTCAGAAACTCGAGTCCGTTCGACGTCATCCGCATGGTCAGGATATAGCGGCTGTGATCGACGAGCTGCCGCACATACCCGCCTTCGACGAGGTCCGTGAGCAGACGGTGGCACGTGCTGCGCGGCAGGGACAAGGCGTCGGCAATCGCCACGAGGCCTGCGCCCTCGCCTTGCGAGGCCAGCCAATCGAGAATCCTGGGACCGTTCTTCAGCGACATGTCGCGTCCGCTTCCATCATGTGAAAAGCAGTTCCAGCGTGGAACGCCTCGTTTGGAGAGCGCAAACAATAGCATTTGTTCGTCGCCAGAACGAACGTTTCAACACATCGGGATTGAGGAGACAACATGTCGTCGTTCGCAGATTCAGACTCAGACGTGGCCGCGGGGAAACAGTCCGCGCAGGCCCATTTGATGGCGCGCCGCGCGGTAGCGGGCGCAACCGTCGGCACCGCACTCGAATGGTTCGACTTCGCGCTGTATGGCGTGGTCGCGGCCACGATCTTTCCAAAGCTGTTTTTCCCTTCACTCGACCCGACCGCGTCGCTGCTCGCATCGCTGGCGAGTTTCTGGGCGGGGCTCGCCGCACGGCCGCTCGGCGCGGTGATCTGCGGGATGCTCGGCGACCGCTGGGGACGTCGCAAGCTGATGCTGATCACTGTCTCGGTGATGGGCGTGTCGTCGTTTCTGATGGGCTTGCTGCCCACTTACCAGCAGGTCGGCATTCTCGCGCCGACGTTGCTGGTGTCGCTGCGTATCATCCAGGGCTTCGCGCTCGGCGGCGAATCGACCGGCGCGCAACTGATGGCAGTGGAGCACGCATCAGCCAACCGGCGCGGCTGGTATTCCGGACTGCTTGGCATCTGCTCGCCGCTCAGTCAGATTCTCGCCAATCTCTCGCTCTTTACGATGGCCGCCCTGCTTTCATCGGACGACTTCAACGCCTGGGGATGGCGCGTTCCGTTCCTCGCAAGTTTTGTCCTCGTGCTGCTCGGCATCTACATCCGCAGGAAGGTCAGCGAGACACCGGCCTTCGAGGCGCTCAAAAAGACGGGCGCTCCGGTGCGCGCCGCCAATCCGCTCGGCACCGTCTTCAGGTATCACTGGCGCACCGCCCTTCGCCTGACGCTGTTCTTCTGCGGCCCCGCTGCGCTCTTCTATCTGATCGTGGTCTTCTCGCTCAGCTACCTGACGAAACATTTGGGCGTGCCCAAGCAAACCGGCTTCATGCTGCTGATGGTTGCAAATGTCTGCGCGATTGCCGGCGCGCTGCTGGGCGGCTATCTGAGCGATCGGATCGGACGCAGGCGTGCGCTGATGATCGGCTCGTTCTGCACGCTGATCTGCTGCCTGATCTATTTTCCGGTTCTGAACCAGAACTCGATTGGCATGACGATGGCGGTGATGGGCGCCTTCCTCGGCTTCACACAATTTCAGAGCGGCATCCAGCCGGTCTGGTTTGCCGAGTCCTTTCCGACCGAGGCACGCTACACCGGCTCTGCCCTATCGTACTCGGGCGCCAACCTGCTCACCGGCGGGCCGATGCCGATTGTCGCGGTGGCGCTGCTCAATGCATTTCACGGTTCTCCGTGGGCCATCGTCGCGGTGTGCGGCTCGCTGAACCTGCTCTCGTTCCTGATGATCGCGATATCGCGCGAAACCAGAGGCACCGCGCTCGAAAGCTCTTCTACACATTGAAACCATGACCCGCAAACTCTATATCCTCAACGGCTCCAATCTGAACATGCTGGGCGCAAGAGAGCCCCATATTTACGGCAGCACCACGCTCAAGGAGATCGAACAGAACTGCCTGACGTTGGCCGACACGCTCGAGTTCGACTGCGTATTCCGTCAGACCAACAGCGAAAGCCAGTTGATCGACTGGATTCAGGAAGCATTCCTGCAGGACGCCGCGCTCATCATCAATCCGGCGGGCTTCTCGTTCGGCCGGATTCCGGTGCTCGACGCAGTCAAGCTGATTCGCCGGCCGGTGGTGGAATTGCACATCACCAATATCCATAAGCGCTCGGAAGAATACCGTCACTCGACCATTTCGGTGGCGGCCACCGCCGTGATCTGCGGGGCCGGCGCAAACGGCTATTTGCTGGCGATCCGCGCAGTCGACGATCTGTGGGGCAGCCCGACTTAAGCCAGTCCTTTCTTATCCGCGATGTCCTGCTTTCGGTGCCCGTGCTTTCCGAAAAGTATCGAGTACCGTGGCAGCCGGAAATGGAATGGCATCGACGTGGCCGGTTCTCATCAACGCCTCGATACGCTGCGCCGTATCCGTCGACGGCGCGGGCGTATAGACCATGATGCGCATGCCGGGCGCGTCCGGCACCTCGAGCGACAGCGCATCGAGTTCGAGCACGCCCGCAACGGGGTGCTCGATAACCTTGCGCCAGTCGCTTCGCTTGAGCACCTCATGCTCCGCCCACCAGCGGCAGAAGTCAGCATCGGTATCGTTCAGTTCTTCGACGAGATCACGCAAAAACACTTCACCCGACGGGCGAAGAATATAGTCGCCGCGAAACTGCGCAAGCACGCATTTTGCGTAGGCATCCCAACCTTGAAAGAGCGAGCGCGCACCGTCCTGCTGGAATGTGAACCACAGCAGATTGCAGCGGCCCGCAGGCATCTTGCGGAAATCGGTAAACACACGCACCGCCGCTTCGTTCCACGTCACATAGTTCCAGTTGCCGTCAACCACGTAGGACGGCATGTTGCCGAGCTGATCGAGCATGCGTCGAACGGTATCTGTCACGTTTTGAGCAATCGGATACGGACCGGGCGGCGTGTAGTGGTTGGCCAGTTCGAACAGATGTGTGCGCTCGTGCGGCGATAGCTTCAACGCATTCGCAAGACTTTCGATCGTCTTGAACGACACATTCACTTCCCTGCCCTGTTCGAGCCACGCATACCAGGTGACGCTGATGCCGGCGCGCTCGGCCACTTCTTCGCGCCGCAGTCCCGGTGTCTTGCGACGGCTGCCGCTTGGAAAGTCGATGTCCTCGGGTCGAAGACGGGCGCGACGCGTCCTCAGAAAATCGGCCAGTTCGTCCAGACGCTGCTGCTTTTCCATGTTTCGTGTCCTCCTGCGTTCCCTGTTACTGCCATTACTAGTAATGGCAATTGCTAGATGCGCTCCGTCAACCATGCGACATTGGCGCCGTCGGGAAGCACGCTGTATCCAGCATCGGTAACGCCAGATTATAGAACTCGTTACCCGCGTAGGTGCCAGCCAGCCGCGTCGAAAATTAGCGGCCACAACGCGTGCGTCTCCCGACAGATATCAGAACATTTACGGAGACATTCATGCGTCGTTCGACCCGCTTTCACCGTGCGAGCGTATTCGCCGCCGCGGCCTTCATTCTGACAGTTTCGTGTGCCGCGCGTGCGGACTACACCGGTGCGCCGCGTACGTTTCTGTTCAATCCCGCCGTGCAGATTCCGTTCGCCGACACGGCGAAGTTCAAGAAGAAGCCGCCCTATGTGATCGGTTTTTCGAATGCGGGACTCGGCGATAGTTGGCGCGTCGTGATGCAGCACTCGCTGATGAAGGCGGCGGCCGACCATCCCGACCAGATCAGGCAACTGCTGATCACAAACGGAAACATGGACGACGCCAAACAGGCCGCCGACATTCAGGATCTGATCTCGCGCGGCGTGGATCTGCTGATTGTCAGCGCGAATACGCAGAAGGCACTCGACCCCGTTGTCACGCGTGCGATGAAACAGGGCATACCCGTCGTGATGGTCGACCGGCGCATTTCATCCGACAACTTTGTTTCGTTCGTGACGGGCTCCGACGCGATGATGGGCCGTGTGTGGGCGCAATGGATCGTCGAGAAGTTGCATGGCAAGGGCAACGTCATCATGCTCGCAGGCCAGGCGGGGTCGAGCGTCAGCGCTGACCGCGAGGCGGCCGCGCACGAAGTGTTCTCGCAATACCCCGGCATCAAGGTGCTCGACACGGTGTATTCCGACTGGAGCCCCGTGAAGGCCAAGCAGCAGATGCAGGCCATGATCGCGAAGTACGGGCACAACATCAACGCCGTGTGGTGCGCACACGGCTTGCCCGTCGCGGGCTCGATCGAAGCGTTCGTCGCGGCCGGATTCAAGCCAGGCGAAATTCCGCCGCATACGACAGCCGATCTGAACGGCCCATTGCAACTCGCGTTGAAGTACAAGATTCCGATGCTCGAGATCGGCTATCCGCCTTCAATGGGCGGCACGTCGCTCGATGTCGCGCTCAAGGTGCTGCAAGGTCAGCCCTTGCCCAAGATCTACGAGATCAGTCCGCAGATCGCATTGACGCGTGGCGACGAAACGGCATCGGTCCCGCATCCCGACCAGTACATCGATCAGGTGGTCGACGCGAAGGGTCCGCCCGACAAGATCATCGACGGCGGCATGGGCGCGGACTATAACCCGTCGACCTTCAAGATCAAGTTGCCGGGTGAAAAATGAACCAGCCCACATCCAGTCCGGCAGGCGAAAGCCTGGACGCGCAGCCCGACGTGATCGAGGTCACCGGCATCACGAAGCAATTTCCTGGTGTAAAGAGCCTCGATGCCGTGAACTTCGGTGTGCGTAGCGGTGAGATTCACGCACTCGTCGGCGAGAACGGCGCAGGCAAATCGACGCTGATGAAAGTGCTTGCGGGTGCCTATGTCCCCGACGAAGGCGCATTGCGATTCGAAGGTCAGCCAATGGTGTGGAAGTCCCCCGCCGACGCAAAGGCGCACGGCGTTCACATCATCTATCAGGAACTCGTGCTGTTTCCGCAATCGAGCGTGGCGCAGAACATCTTCGCCGGAATCGAGCCGCGCACGCGGCTGGGCACGATCGACCATCGCGCGATGAACGAACGCGCCGCCGCCTTGCTGCACGAACTCGGCGTACAACTCGATCCGCGCGAGCGTGTCGGCGCGCTTTCGGTCGCCAGTCAGCAGATGGTCGAGATCGCGAAGGCGATGGCCAGCGAGATACGAGTGCTGATACTCGACGAACCGACAGCAGTCATCGCGGGCAAGGAAGTTCAACTGCTGTTCGCACGGCTGCGCGTGCTGCGCGAGCGCGGCGTCGCGATCGTCTATATCTCGCATCGGCTCGATGAAATCTTCGAACTGTGCGACCGCGTGACCGTCATGAAGGACGGCCGCAAGATCGGCACACAGCCCGTTTCCGAAACGACGCGCGCCGATCTCGTGCGCATGATGGTCGGCCGCGAAATGAAGGACATCTATCCGCCAAAGCCCACGCTGCAACCGGGCGGCACGGTGCTGATGAAGGTCGAAGGGCTGCAGGTCGGCAATCGCGTATTCGATGCTTCGCTTTCGGTACGCGCCGGCGAAATCGTCGGGCTCGCCGGCATGGTCGGCTCCGGCCGCACCGAACTCGCGTCGGGCGTATTCGGCGCGCTGCCCGCGCGCGGCACGATCGAAGTGCGCGGCGCGCGCCATACGCGCATGACACCGGCAACGGCAATCCGCCTCGGCCTCGGCTTCGTCACGGAAGACCGCAAGTCCGAAGGCTTGCTGATGTACCTGAACGTCGCGCAGAACGTCACGGCGACAACGCTCAAGCATGTGTCCCGTTTCGGATTGCTGAAAGCGAAACACGAGCGAAGCGCGGGCGCCGATGCAATCCGCGAATTCGGCATTGCGGGCGCGCGCCCCGCGGGCAGCGTCGCGACACTGTCGGGCGGCAATCAGCAGAAGGTGCTGATCAGCCGATGGGTGCGCGTGTGCACCAGCGTGCTGATTCTCGACGAACCGACCCGCGGCGTCGATATCGGCGCGAAGGCGGAAATCTATCGCCTGATGCGCGAACTGACGAATCGGGGACTCGGCATCCTGATGATCAGTTCCGAGTTGCAGGAAGTGATCGGCATGTCCGACCGCGTCCTCGTGATGCGCGAAGGACGCATCGCGGGCGAAGTCAGCGGCAACGAGATGACCGAGCACGGCATCATGGCGCTCGCGACCGGCGGCGGGCAATTCGTTCGAACGGGAGGCGCACATGCATTCGCTCATTAGGCGTCATGTTCCGCTGAACGCAGCCGCGTATATCGTGGCCGGTTTGATCGTCATGCTGTTCGTCGCCGGGGCCAGCGTGAATGACCGCTTTTCGACGCTGTCCAATCTGCTGAACGTCCATCAGCAGGCGACGGGACTTGCGCTCGTCGCACTGGGGCAGACACTCGCCGTGCTGACGGGCGGCATCGATCTGTCGGTCGGCTCGCTGATCAGCGTGTCGGCCACGCTCACCTCCGGTTTGTCGGAAGCCACACAAGGCGGATGGGCCGTGGCGATCGCAGTGGCGATTGCGCTGTCCGTCCTCGTGGGATTGGTCAATGGCCTGCTCGTGCTCTGGCTGCGCGTGCATCCGCTGATCGTCACGCTCGGCATGGGCGCGGTGCTGCAAGGCGGCATTCTGTACTACGCGAACGGCCCGGCGGGCGGCGTGCCGGACGGCTTCGACGCACTCGCTTACGGCCGCTACGCCAACGTGCCCGTGACCGCCACCGTCGTGCTGCTGCTCTACGGCTGCGTATCGTATTTCATGCGCAATACGCGCCTCGGGCGATACGTCTACCTCGTGGGCGACGACGACAACTCGGCGACGCTGTCGGGCATTCCCCGCAAACGCGTCATTCTGTTCGTCTACACGTTCTCGTCCCTCTGCGCGGGTCTCACGGGCATCTATCTGGCTGCCCAGTTCGGATCGGGTCAACCGTATCTCGGCGCCAACTACACGCTCGCGTCGATTACGCCGGTTGTGGTCGGCGGCACGATTCTGAGCGGCGGGCGCGGCGGCGTCATCGGCACGCTGCTCGGCGTGTATCTGCTCAGCATGCTCAACAACCTGATCAACTTCGCGGGCGTGCCGTCGCAGTATCAGCTTATCGTGCAGGGCGTCGCGATCATTGCCGCCGTCTGCGTGAATGTCCAGCAGAAACGGAGGCTCGCATGAACTCGGTTGCTCCACGCACGGACGCCTCGCCTGCGCGCAAGCTCTCGCTCGGTGTCGCGCGACGCTATGGAATCTATCTGTTTCTCGTGGCGCTGATTGCGCTTTCGGGTGCAAGGTCGCCGACGTTCCTTCGTGCCGACAACGTCGTCAACATGCTGGTGCAGTTCGCGCCGCTCGGCATCGTCGTGATCGGCCAGGTGTTCGTGATTCTTGTCGGCGGACTCGATCTGTCGGTTGCCTCGGTGATGGCCACGGCAGCCGTCATCGCCACCGCATTCGACGACACCAACCATTCGGCGCCCGCCATCTTCGGCGTCACGCTCGTGTTGTGCATCGGCGCCGGTCTGCTCAACGGCCTGCTCGTGACGAAGCGCCAGGTGTCGCCGTTTCTCGCGACATTTGCCACGGCGGTCGTGCTCGACGGCCTGCGCTTCGCCTATACGCAAGGCGCGCCTTCGGGCAACGTGCCACCGCTTTTTCACACGCTGGGAACGGGCTCGGTCGCGGGCGTGCCCGTCAACGTGCTGTTGCTGCTCGCGTGCGCGATCGTGTTCGGCACGCTGCTGCATCTGTCCACCTTCGGGCGACGCGTGTACATGGTGGGCGGCAATGCCGTCGCCGCGAGACTGGTCGGCGTGAGCCCCGACACCGTGCGCATCGCGTGCTACGCGATCAGCGCGCTGCTTGCCGGGCTGGCGGGGCTGATCCTGTCGGGCTATGTCGGCATCGTCGACAACTGGGTGGGACGCGGCTTCGAGCTCGATTCGATCGTCGCCGCGGTGATGGGCGGCCTCGCCCTTTCCGGCGGCCGCGGCTCGCTGCCAGGCGGACTCGCGGGCGCAGCGATTCTCGTCGTCGTCTTCAACATCGTGCTCTTGATCGGCATGCCCGTGCAGGCGCAGATCATCGTCAAGGGCGTCATCATCATCGGCGCATCCGCGTGCTACGTGAGCCGCCGGCAGCGCTGAATTTACCCATTCACACGAGGCCATACGAAATGGCCCGGCTAACCAAGGAGTCGAACATGAGAGCAGTGCGTTTTCACTGTGCGCACGATGTCCGGGTCGAAAACGTACCGGACCCGACGGGCATGGGCGCGAACCAGATGATCGTCAAGCCGCTGTGGTGCGGCATCTGCGGCACCGATCTGCACGAGTATCAGGCGGGGCCCATCGTGGTGCCGACCGAACCGCATGCGCTGACAGGCGCGAAAGCGCCTCAGGTGCTTGGCCATGAATTCAGCGCGGAGGTCGTCGAAGTCGGCAAGGACGTGAAGAACGTGCAACGCGGCGACCGCATCTCGGTGATGCCGCTCGCGTCGTGCGGACAGTGCTATTACTGCGCGCGCGGCATGCGCCATCTGTGCTCGAAAATGGGCTGCGTCGGGCTCAGTTGGGACGGCGGCGGAATGGCCGAATACACGCTGCTCAACGACTATCACGCGAACCGCTTGCCCGACACCGTGAGCGACCAGCAGGGCGCGCTGATCGAACCGGCCGCTGTCGCGCTGTATGCCGTCGACCGCGGCGGCGTCACGGTCGGCTCGACCGTGCTGATTACCGGCGCAGGCCCGATCGGCGTACTTGCCGCCCTCGCCTGCCATGCAGCGGGCGCCACGAAGATTTTCGTGAGCGAACCCAATGCGGCGCGAGCCGACAAGATGGCCGGCTTCGGCGTCACGACCGCAATCTTCGATCCATCCGACGGCGAACTGCCGCAAAAGATTCGCGACCTGACAGAAGGCGTCGGCGTGGACGTGGCGATCGAATGCGCGGGCAACCAGCATGCGCTGAACGCATGCGTCGACGCGGTGCGATCGGCGGGCGCTGTGGTTCAGGCGGGTCTGCACGTGGGCACAGCGAGCGTCGACCCGATGAAATGGTCGCTGAAGGACATCCGGATCGAAGGCACATGGTGTTACCCCGTCACGATCTGGCCGCGCATCATCGGCATGATCGCGAACGGCAAGTTCCCGGTTGAAAAGCTCATTCACGATCTGATCGATGCCGACGAAGTCGTCGAGAAAGGCTTTGACGTACTGAGCGACAAAGGCAGCGACAAGATGAAGATTCTCATCAATCCCCAGACACGGTGACGACATGCCGCACACGCAAGAGAAGCAACACACACAAACGGTAGGCTGGATCGGGCTCGGCAAGATGGGGTCGCCCATAGTGCGCAATCTGCTCGCCGCGGGGTTCGACGTGACCGTGTACGACGTCGATACAGGACGCGTCGACGAGGCCGTTGGACTCGGCGCGCGCCGTGCAGAGGATGTCGCGAGTGTCGCGCGTTCGGCACCGCTCGTGTTCTCGATCATCCCCGACGACGACGTATTGCGTAAAGTCGCGCTCGGCACACATGGCGTGATCGAAAATGCGAACGACGGCGCCGTTTATATCGACATGAGCACGGTGTCGCCCACGGCATCGGGCGAAGTTCGCGAAGCAGCGCGTAAGCGCGGCGTCGGCTACATCTGCGCGCCGGTATCGGGCAGCACGGTCCTTGCCGGCAACGCGCAGTTGACGGTATTCGCATCGGGCGCGAAAGAGGCATACGGGCGCGCGTTGCCCGTCTTCCAGGCCATGTCGGCGCGTCAGTACTATGTCGGCGAAGATCAGCAGGCACGTTATCTGAAGCTCGCCATCAATCACCTTGTCGGCTCGACGGCCGTGCTGCTTGCCGAAGCCTTGACGCTCGGCACGAAAGGCGGCCTCGACTGGGCCGAGATGCTCGATGTGATCGGCGACAGCGTCGCGGCATCGCCGCTCGTCAAATACAAACTCGATCCGCTGAAAAAACGTGACTTCTCTCCCGCGTTTTCTTCGCGGCAGATGCTCAAGGACATGTCGCTCGTGGTCGACGCCGGCGTCGAAGCCGGCGTCCCGATGGCAGCCGCGGCACTCGTGCGCGAGCAGTTTTCGCACTACGCCCAAGGCGATGGAGCGGAACTGGACTTCTTTTCCATCGTGCGTGCTGTCGAAGCACAAGCCGGCCTTACCCGCTAAGTACGCTTTCACCTTACTCCGGAGTCACGATGCACTACACCGTCTACTGCCTCGACCACGACAACATGGTCGAACGCCGCCTTGCCCATTACGAAGAACACAAGGCGTACCTGGCCACGTCGCCAGTCAGAATGGTCATGTCGGGCCCGCTGCTGGCCGGCGACGAGGAAACGATGATCGGCAGTTTCTTTCTTTTCGAAGCCGACGAGATCGGCGACGTGATGCGCTTTAACAGCAACGACCCGTTCAACAAGGCTGGAATCTGGCGTACCGTCGATATCCGCCCGTTCCTCAAGCGCGTCGACAACCGCTAGGCAGATCAAGGAATCGATTCATGCGAAACCTCGACGAAAACACCATCACGGATGCCGTTCTTGCACGCCACGAACACGCACCCGATGAGCGGCTGAAGACGATCGTCACGAGTCTCGTGCGGCATCTGCACGACTTCGCCCGCGAAGTCGGCTTGAGCGAACGCGAATGGGAAGCCGGTATCCGCTTTCTCACCGAGGTCGGCCATATCACCGACGAGCGCCGTCAGGAATTCATTCTGCTGTCGGATACGCTCGGCCTTTCGATGCTCGTGACCGCGATGGCGCATCGCAAGCCTCAAGGCTGCACGGAAGCCACGGTTTTCGGGCCGTTTTTCGTCGACCATGCGCCCGAGTATCGCGACGGCGACGACGTGGCCAACGGCGCGCGAGGCGAACCGTGCTTCGTGTCGGGCGTGGTGCGCGGCCGGGACGGCGAACCGGTGAGCGGCGCACGCATCGAAGTCTGGCAGGCGGACGCCGATGGTTTCTACGATGTCCAGCACAGCGACGCCGACACGCACCGCGCGCGCGGCGTGTTGCATAGTCTTTCCGATGGGCGCTATCACTTTCGCTCGATCGTCGCGGTGCCCTACCCGATTCCGCACGATGGTCCGGTGGGGCGAATGCTCGAAGCGCTGGGGCGCCATCCGTGGCGCCCTGCGCATCTGCATTTCATGATCACGGCGCCCGGCTATGAACGGCTCGTCACGCACGTGTTCCGCGACGGCGATCGTTACCTCGATTCGGACGCCGTGTTTGGCGTGCGCTCGTCGCTGATTGCGCAGTGGATTCATCACGAGAGCGGCACGGCGCCCGACGGCACCGCAATGACGACGCCCTTCAGCACCCTCGAATTCGACTTTGTCTTGAGCCGATCGTCATGATTGCCTTCACCTACACCAGCCGGCCCGGCCGCATCGTGTTCGGCGCGGGAGCGATCGAGCGCGTCGCGGAGGAACTCGACGAACTGTGCATCCGGCGCGCGCTCGTGCTCTGCACACCGGAGCAACGTTTTCTCGCCGACCGCGTGCGCAGGATAGCCGGCGAGCACTGCGTGGACGTGTTCGATCGGGCTGTCATGCATGTGCCCGTCGAAACCGCGCAGGAAGGCGTTGCGGCCGCGCTCGCAGCGGGCGCCGATGGACTGGTCGCGGCGGGCGGCGGGTCGACGCTGGGGCTCGCAAAAGCCATCGCGCTGGAAACGTCGTTACCGATCCTCGCGATTCCGACGACCTACGCGGGCTCCGAAGTCACGCCGATCTACGGCATGACGTCCGCCGGTGAGAAAAAGACCGGCAAGAGCTACCGTGTACTGCCGCGCACCGTGATCTACGACGCGTGCCTCACGCTGACCTTGCCGGCAGCGCTGTCGGCAACGAGCGGCCTCAACGCGATCGCGCACGCCGCCGAAGGGCTCTATGCGCAGGACGCCAATCCCGTGATGTCGCTCTTCGCGGAAGAAGGCATCCGCAGTCTCGCGCATGCGTTGCCGCGCATCGTCGAACAGCCGGACGACATCGCGGCACGTGAAGCCGCCCAGTACGGTGCATGGCTATGCGGGACCGTGCTGGGGAGCGTCGGCATGGCGTTGCATCACAAGCTGTGCCACACGCTCGGCGGTATGTTCGATCTGCCGCACGCGGAAACTCATGCGGTGATGCTGCCGTACTCGATGGCGTTCAATCTGCCGGCAGCGCCAGCGGCACACGAACGTCTGTGCAGAGCGCTCGATACGCCGGAGCCCGCGACCTCGCTCTACGAGCTTGGCCGCTCGCTTCATGCGCCGGCGTCTCTCAAAGCGCTGGGCCTGCGCGCAGCGGATATTCCGACGGCTGCGGCCGCCGCAATGCAGGCGCCGTATTACAACCCCCGGCCACTCTCATACGAAGCGGTACACCGCTTGCTCACTTCAGCTTTCGACGGCATGCGGCCCGACAGCCGCACGTTCGAAAGCGTATAAGCGCTTCCCTTACCGAAGCGCGGCTCCGCAAATACTCCTGCAAACAGACACTTTTCAATTTCAATTCGCTATGAAAAAACGGGCACTCATCATCGGCGCGACGGGCATCGTCGGCGGCAATCTCGCGCAACATCTACTCGCGTGCGGAGACTGGGACGTGACAGGTCTTTCACGCGGCCGGAGCGCAGCGAATCGCGCGATGGAATCCGTCACCGCCGATCTGACTTCCGCCGCATCCGTCGCCAATGCGCTACAGGGCCGGCAGTTCACGCACGTTTTCTTTACTGCGTGGTCGCGACAGGCGACCGAGCGCGAGAACATCGAAGTGAACGGTGCAATGGTCCGTCATGTACTGGACGCGCTGGGACCGTCCGGCACGCTGGAACATGCGGCTCTCGTCACAGGGCTCAAGCACTACCTCGGACCCTTCGAAGCGTATGCGCAGGGCACTGTGCCGCTTACGCCGTTTCGCGAGGAACAGGGCCGCCAACCCGTCGACAATTTCTATTACGAGCAGGAAGACCGGCTGTTCGAAGCAGCGCGTCAGTACGGCTTTAACTGGAGCGTGCATCGGCCGCATACGATTATCGGCTTCGCGCTCGGCAACGCGATGAACATGGGCGTGACGCTCGCCGTGTACGCGACGCTGTGCAAGGAAACGGGACAACCGTTCATGTTTCCCGGTTCGGCCGCGCAATGGAACGGTCTCACGGATATGACCGACGCGCGCCTGCTTGCGCGACATCTCGAGTGGGCTTCAACGTCGCCCGCCGCGCGCAACGAGGACTTCAACGTTGTGAATGGCGACGTGTTCCGCTGGCAATGGATGTGGTCGCAACTGGCGCAGTACTTCGGCATCGAGCCTGCGCCTTTCGACGGTGAGACGCGTCCGCTCGAACATCGCATGCAGGGAGCCGGCGAACAATGGGCGACAATCGCGGCCCGCTATCAATTGAGGGAAGCGAGCATCGAAAAGCTCGTGTCGTGGTGGCACACCGACGCCGATCTCGGACGTCCGATGGAAGTTCTGACCGACATGAGCAAGAGCCGCAAAGCCGGCTTCCTCGACTATCAGAGCACGCCGGATGCCTTCTTCGCACTCTTCGACAAACTGAAAGAGGAACGCGTCATACCTTCGTAGAGGGCACGCCTCACGGATCCAACCCAATAAATCCCGCCAGTTCCTCGGGCTTTCCGAGAGGAAACGCTTCCTTGATGTGATCGAGAAAGGCGGAGACCCGAGGGCTTAGCAAGCGTCGCGAAGGATAAAGCGCCCATAGCGGGATGTCGGGACCGTCCACATCGCCCCAATGCGCAAGCCTGCCGGCCGCGATGTCATGACTCACGAGCGACAGCGGCAGCCTCGCGGCGCCTACGCCAAGACGCACCGTATCGCGGACCATGAGCAGCGACGAAAGGTGCGCAACCGGCGTGATCGAGATGCGCGATTTTCCCTTCGGGCCCGTGACGTCCCACGCGGCGATCCGGTCAGGCGTCCCGCGAACGACAGCCGGAACACTCGACCCATCCGTCGGCCGCGCCAGGCCCGGTGTGGCCACGACGACCAGCCGGTCGCGCAGGAACACACGGCCGATCAGGCTCTCGTCCACATCGGGGTTCACGCGGATCACCAGATCGTAGCCTTCCTCGACCATATCGACGGGACGATCTTCCGTCGTCACTTCCAGTCGGATGTCGGGGTATTTCAGCGCAAAGGTGGCGACCAGCTTGCCCATCGCGATCTGCGAAAAGAGCGCGGGCGCGCTGATGCGCAGTCGGCCGCGCGGGTGTTCGCTACCCGACGTGATGGCGGCGGCGCTGTCCGCAAGCTCCGCGAGAAGCGCACCGGTCCGCTCGTAAAGCGCGCGTCCTTCCTGCGTGAGTTTCACTCCGCGGGACCCGCGTTCAAACAGCCTGAGCCCCAGGCTGTCCTCGAGCTCGCTGACCCTGCGCGAGAGCGTGGCCTTCGGACGCTCCGCCACACGGGCGGCCTCGCCGAAGCTCCCGTGACGGGCAACCAGGTTGAAATCCGCGAGAGCAAGAAGGTCCATGTGTTCCACCAGTGAGATACCCCGTCTCTTTATAACATCTTCCGGACCACGCATGGATCACTTACCTTGGAGGCGTCCCAACCAACCAAGGAGTAACACCATGACTATCCTCGTTACCGGTGCCACCGGCCGTGTCGGCCGCCAGGTCGTCAACCAGCTCGTCAAGCGCGGTGCCAAAGTGCGCGTGCTTGTCCGCGATCCGTCGAAGGCCGACTTTCCCGCCGATGTCGCCGTGGCCCAAGGCGACATGCTCGATATCGACTCGCTGCGCAGCGCGTTCAGCGGCGTGCGCACGCTGTTTCTGCTCAACGCCGTGGCAGCCGACGAATTCACTCAGGCACTCATCACGCTCAACGTTGCCCGCGAGTCGGGCGTCGAGCGCGTGGTCTACCTGTCGGTCATGCACGCTGAGCGCTCCGTGAACGTGCCGCATTTTGCGGTGAAGTCCGGCGCCGAGCGGATGATCGAACAGATGGGCTTTAACGCGACTATCCTGCGTCCGGCGTACTTCATCGATAACGATCTGACGATCAAGGACGTCATCCTGAACCACGGCGTCTACCCGATGCCGATCGGCAGCAAGGGCGTCGCGATGGTCGACACGCGCGACATCGCGGAGGTCGCGGCAATCGAACTGCTGCGTCGGGATCAGGCGCCCGGCAAATTGCCCGTCGACGTCATCAACCTCGTTGGGCCCGACACGTTGACGGGTCCAGGCCTCGCGTCCATCTGGTCGGAGCTGCTTGGCCGGCCGGTTGCCTACGGCGGCGACGATCCCAGCCAGTTCGAGCAGAACCTGACGAACTTCCTGCCGAAGTGGATGGCGTATGAGATGCGCCTGATGGCCGAGCGCTTCGTCAGCGACGGGATGGTGCCGGAAGCGGGCGACGTCGCTCGGCTTGTCAGCATCCTCGGCCGGCCACTGCACTCATACCGCGACTTCGCCGCCGGCCTCGTCGGCTGAGTCTCACGCGCCGTTGCATGCGGTGCGCGAGCGCGCACCGCATCGGCTCAGTGCAGAACGTCCTGCAGCCGATAGTAGACGCCGACGAGCGGCAGCATCCACCGGCGCGCGGCATGCGCCGGCACGGGCGGCCACGGCAACGCGCGCCACGGGTTGGCATCGGCGGAACCGGACATCACGTCCGCCATCACGCGGCCCATATGCGTGGACATCTGCACGCCGTGGCCGCTGTAACCCATCGAGTAGTAAAGCCCGTCGTGTTGTCCGGCGCGCGGAAGACGGTCCACGGTGATGTCCACGAGACCGCCCCAGCAATAGTCGACTCTCGTTGTGGCCAACTCGGGAAAGTACTTCGCGAGATTGGCTTGCAGTACGTGGCCGCTTTTCGCATCGGAGCGCGGATCGGACATTGCGAATCTCGCTCGCCCGCCCCACAGCAGCCGGTTATCAGGCGTGACGCGAAAGTAGTTGCCGATGTTCAGCGACGTCACATAGTTGCGCCGCTGAGGAAACAGCGCGTCCAGTTGCCCCTTCGAAAGCGGCTCTGTCACGACGATAAAACTGCCGACAGGCGCCATTCGTTGCTGGAACCATTGCAGCGGACCTTGCCGCGAAGGCCCTGTCGCCACCAGCACGTTGTCCGCCCGAACCACGCCGCGCGCACTAGTGATCTCGTAACCGCCACCGGCGATTCGCCTGATCTGGGTCACCGCCGCGTTCTGGAAAATGCGCGCCCCGTGACGCGCCGCCGCCTGCGCGAGCCCCACGCCGAACTTGCCCATATGCATCTGCGCGCCGTTGCGTTGCAACAGTCCGCCATGAAAACCATCGGAGCCGACTTCAGTGCGCATGCGCGCCGGCTCGATCAGTTCGATATCCTGATCGACTTCGCGATGCAACACGTCGTAGGTCCGCGCGAGCTTGTCGAAGTGCTTCGGCTTGGCCGCGAGTTTGAGCTTGCCGCTACGCACGAAATCACAGTCGATCCGATGTTGCGTGACGATGGATTCGACCGTCTGTACCGCGCTTTCGTACGCACGGTAAAACGCGCGCGCTTGTTCCAGCCCGACGCTGGCCGCGAGCGAAGCGAAGTCTTGCGCGACGCCGGTGTTGCATTGTCCGCCGTTGCGCCCCGATGCCTGGCCCGCGATCCGCCCCGCCTCGAGCACCGTGACCGACGTCCCACGCAACGCAAGTTCCAGCGCGGCCGATAGACCTGTAAAGCCGCCGCCGATCACGACCACATCGCTGCGTCCCTCGACGGGACCGTCGGCGCCCTCGTTGAAGTCGGGAGCGGTGTCCAGCCAGTACGAATCTAGCTTCATTGCATTTTCTAATTGAATGTCGGAGCAGACCGGCTTTGCCAGCGAGCGAAGCCTCGGCGGCGAGCCGGTCACCGTAGCGATCAACCGCGAGCACCCGCCTCGCTCATGCCGACCACCACGCATATTCGGCGAACGAAAAACCCATCATCGCGCCGGTCGGAATCGCGCCGAGCCCTTTAAGGCGCTTGTCGTTCGCATCGATCAGACTGATGAACGACGGGATGCCGATGCCGCCTTCGTCCGTGACCAGCGCCTGCATTTCGCCGTACATCTGCTTGCGTTTGGCGTCGTCGGTCTCGCCGCGCGCGCTCACGAGCAATTGATCGAACTTCGGGTCCTTCCACGCCGATTCATTCCACGGCGCATCGGATTTGAAGAACTGCGTGAACAGCACATCCGCGCTAGGCCGCGGGTTGATGCTGCCGAAACCGAGCGGATGCTTCATCCAGTGATTCGACCAGTAGCCGTCGGACGGCACGCGATTCACGCTCAGATTCACACCGATCTTCGCGGCCGTTTGCTGGATCAACTGCGCCATTTCGATTGAGCCGTTGGCGTCGGTGGTGGCATAGATCGGCGGCAATGTAGTTCCGACCGCGCCGGCCTTCTGCATATAAAACTTCGCCTTGTCGAGGTCGAAGCCGCGCTGCGGCAGCGAAGCATTGAAGTACCGATGACCCGGCGGAATCGGCTGATCGTTGCCGGTCACCGCATAGCCGAGAAACACCGCGGAGCGGATCTGCTCCCGATCGAACATGTACTTCATGCCCTTCACAAAATCGGGGTTGCCCGTCAGCGTGTTGTCGCGACGCATGATCAGGTCCGTGTACAGGCCCGACTTCGTCTCCTTGACTTCGTACCCCGGCGTCGACGAAATGCGCCGCGTCGAACGGGGATCGACCGAGTTGATCAGGTGGACGTCGCCGGCGAGCAGCGCGCTGACACGCGCTGCGTTGTCGCTGATACTGATGAGTTCGATCTGATCGAGGTACGGGTGCCCCGGTTTCCAGTAGTTGTCGTTGCGCACGCCCACCGTGCCCGCGCCCGGCGCGAAACTTTTCAGCTTGTAGGGACCGGTGCCGATCGCCGAGTTGAAGTTGGTCGTGCCGTCCTTGACGATGACGAGTTGCGGCGTCGCGAGAATCACGGGCAGATCGGCATTCGGCACCTGTAGCGTCAACGTCACTTCGTTCGGCCCGCTCGCCGTCACGCTCGCGAACTGGTCGGCGAGTGTCTTCACGCGCGAGGCCGTTTGCGGATTCTTGTGACGCATCAGCGAGTACACGACGTCGGCGGAAGTAAGCGTCTTGCCGTCGTGGAAAGTGACGCCTGAGCGCAGCTTGATGATCCACGTCTTCGCGTCCGCGCTCGACACCGACTCCGCGATGTTCATGCGCGGCGCGAGGCTTTCGTCAAGTTGCGTCAGGCCGCTGTAAAACATGAAGAAGCGGATATAGTCGCCGCCGGTCGAGCCCGCTGCGGGATCGAGCGTATCCGACACGGAGCCCGCGTTATAGGCGACGCGAATGCTGCCGCCCTTCTTCGGAACCTCGGCGGCAAGCGCGCCGGGCGCAGTCGTCAGGAGTCCCCCGCCGGCTACCATCATGCCGGTCCCAGCCAACATGCGCATCATGTCGCGGCGGCTGATGCCGCGGCTATTCGTTTCGTCGTTCATCTGAATTGGCTCCGCAGAGGTAAGTGATCCTGGCAATGTTGCATAGAAGTTCGTATAGGCAGCGAGAAGAGATTTTTTCGCGGCTCGTTAGCAGCATCGTATGCCTGCACAAACCGCGTAAAGCGCCGACAAAAAAGGGCAGACGGCATAAACAAACTGTTCCTGCGGCGCTAACGCGGCAATTTGCATGGTCGCCGGTTATGCGCGAAAGACTCGCTGCAAGCGCGGCATCAACGGGCGATATCAGGCGCTCGCCGATGCCTCGACTTCAAGCAACTGCGGATAGCGTTGCAGCACTTCTTCATACAGTTGCGTGATCACTGTTGGCCCCGGCTGCAAGCTGCCGGCCGCTTCTCTTGCATCGAGTGCATCGAAGATCTTGTGCTTGAGAAAATGCCGCCATACCACCGGCGCGCGCGACAGAATGCCGGTCAGCACGTCGTAGCGCTCGCGCGTCCATTTCGCTTCGTACGCGTTGCGCTCCGCGCCATAGTCGAAGTGAGAGGCCGGCCGCCGATGAGCGTCGCTCTTCGCGGCCTCGCGCATATGCAGGGTCGCGGCTTTGTCGATGGCGATGGCGCCGGCTTCTGCGCCGAGTACCACGCCATACAACTCGCGCGCCTGATCGACGGACAGATAGCCGCGTCGCACGTCTTCGAGCACCTTCTGCACGTCTCGTTCGTACGGATCGCCATAGCCGCCGCCGCCACAGCCTTCGAGACGGATCACATCGCCGGGGCCGCACATCACGAGATCGGTCACGCCGAGATCTTCTTCGCCGTCGGTGCCAGGGTTGCGGGTAAACCGCGATACGGCGCCCGCCTTGCCGCCCAGCACGCCCCATGAAGCGAAGCGCGAGCGGTCGCGATTGCGCGCCGTGACGAGCGTACCCGGCGACGACACGCGAAATTCCATCACCGTTCCAAGCCCGCCGCGATACTTGCCGGCGCCGGCGCTGCCTGGCACCACGCCATAGCGCGTGATGCGGATCGGCACTTCGGCTTCGTTGATTTCGACTGGCGTGTTGCGCAGGAACGCGACATTCGCACCCGATGCGTCCGAGCCGTCGGCCGACGCCATGCCGCCCGCGCCGCCGCCCACCGGTCCGATCGACGCGATCACCGTGCGGCCGTTGCGGTCGACGGTCTTCACGTTGAGAATCGACATGCCGCCCGCTGGACAGGCCGGCAGGCGCTCGGGGCACACCATCGAAAATGCGCCGAAGGTGACGTACTGTGCGACCTTCGCAGTCAGACTGCGCATGCCGACCGCGGCCGGCGGCAAGCAGTTCATGATCGTGCCTTCGGGCAGGATGCAGCGCGCGACTTTCAGCATGCCCGCATTCAGCAGCAGATCGGGATTCAGCGAATACAGCACGTAGTTCAGGCCGACGAGCGCGAGCACATGGCGCTCCTTGCCGCCCGTCGGCATATTCAGCGACGAACTCAGTTGCGGATCGCTACCCGTGAAGTCGAACACGAGCGAGCCGTCCTTCACCGTCAGCGTCAGCGCGACGCGCAGCGGCTTGCCGTTGACCGAATCCTCGTCGGCGTACTCGGCGAAGAAGTACTCGCCATCGGGCATGCCGCGCACGATCGTGCGCGCCTGCTCCTCCGAATAGTCGAGCAGCGCGTCCATGCCGGCGCGAAACTGCTCGATGCCGAAGCGCTCGATGATTTCGAGCACACGCCGCTCGCCGGTCATGAGCATCGCGATCTGCGCCTTCAGGTCGCCGCGATTCTGCTCGGCCGCGCGCACATTGATCGCCATGTGTTCGAGCAATGCTTCATCGAGCACGCCCGCGCGGACGATCTTGGTCGGCGCGAAACGAATGCCTTCCTGATAGATCTCGGTGAGCGTGCGCGACAGCGACGCGGGCACCGCGCCGCCCATATCGGTGTTGTGAATGTGCCCGCCGACATAGCAGACAATCTCGCCGCCGAAGAACACCGGCTTCCACATCATCACGTCCGGCGTGTGCGTGGCCACGTAGCCGCTATACGCGTCGTTCGTCATGCAGATGTCGCCCGGCTCGTAGTGATCGATCATGTCGATCACCGCGCCGAAGTCGAGTCCGGGATACCAGGTCGCGCCCAGCGTTTTCGGCGACGCGAAAGTCAGGCCGCGCGTGTTCATCAGCGTGCAGGAGAAGTCTTCCGTCTCCTTCACGAACGCGGAGTGCGCGGTTCGCACGAGCGTGTATGCCATGCTTTCGGCGGCCGCGACGCAATAGTTCGCGAAGATCTGAAGGACGGATTTATCGAATGTCATGGTGTGTTTCCTGGATCGATCTATCGATCTATCAGACCGCTTCGAGAAAGAGGTTGCCGTATTCGTCCACGCGTCCGTCGAAACCCGGCAGCACGCATGTCGTGGTGTCGTCCTGCGCGACGATCGCGGGCCCGGCGAACCGGTGTCCGGCGAGCAGCGCGGAGCGCCGGTAAAGCGGGACGCGCCGCCACGCGCCGTCCAGATACACGTCGATCTCCGATTCCGCGCGCGGCGCACCCTCGCCTGTCGCGATGCGCGGCAGCGCGGGCTTCGGCGTGGGCGCGGTGATGACGAGCCGCAGCGCCACCACCTGAATCGGCGACTTCTCGTCGCTATGCCCGAAGAGGCGCGCGTGTTCGCGGTGAAACGCCTGCGCGATTGCTTCGATATCGCCGCCGGTGATCGCTTCCCGCGCGAGCGGCGTGTCGATTTCAAACGATTGCCCGCGATAGCGCATATCGGCCGAAACGACGATCTCGGCGCTTGCGTCCGTCCCCGCCTCGCGAATCACCCATGCGCGCGCGTCGGCTTCCAGATGCGCGAGATCTTGCGCGAGCAAGGCGAGCGAAGCACGGTCCAGCGGATAGTACGTCGTCCGAACAAAATCGTTTTTCGTATCGGCGATCAGGCCGCCCAGCGCGCTCAACACGCCCGGCGTGGTCGGCACCAGCAGATTGCGCACGTTCAGCGCGCGTGCGAGAAAGCAGCCGAGCATGGGCCCCGCGCCGCCGAACGGCATCAGCGCGAACGTGCGCGGGTCGATGCCGAAGCGCGAACTGAGCCGGCTCACGCCCGCATACATGCCGGAGATCGACACCTCGATGATGGCCGCGGCCGTCTGATAGATGTCGAGACCCAGGCGCCTCGCGAGCGGTTCGATTGCCCGCCGCGACGCGTCCACGTCGACCTTCACCGCGTTGTAGCCGAGCGCGGCGCTGCCGAGCACGCCGATCACGGCGAACGCATCGGTGATTGTCGGGCGCGTGCCGCCACGGCCGTAACACACTGGCCCAGGGCTCGAGCCCGCGCTTTCGGGCCCGACCTTCAGCACGCCGAATTCGTCGACCCACGCAATCGAACCACCGCCGTCGCCGACCGATGACACCGACACGGACGGAATATGAATCTGGAATTCGCCGATGTATTCGCCGGTCGCATATTGCGGCTGGCCGTCCACGATCAGCGCGATATCCGCTGTGGTTCCGCCGATGTCGAGGCTCATGCAATCTTTCACGTTACAAAGGCGCGCGAGATACGCCGCGCCGATCACGCCTGAAGCGGTGCCGGACAGGATCATCTGCACGCAGTTCTGTTTGCCGTGCTCGGCGCTCATCACGCCGCCGTTCGATTTCGTGACTTTCAGATCGGCCGCGACGCCGCTTTCCGCCAACGCCGCCTGCAACTGCGTCAGATAGTTGGACACGCGCGGCTGCACATAGCCGCCGATAGTCGCCGTCACCGTGCGCTCGTATTCGCGGATGATGGGCCAGACCTCGTGCGAGCACGACACAAAAAAGCCCGGCAGCGCAGCCTCGATAATTGCTTTCACCTGCTGTTCATGCGCCGGGTTGCGGTACGAATGCAGCAGCGACACCACCACGCCTTCGCAGCCCGCCGCCTGCAAGCCGCGTATCGCATCGAGCACGCTTTGTTCATCGACCGGTGTCTCTTCTTCGCCGTCAGCGCCGAGCCGTCCGATGACACCGAACACGCGGTCGCGCGGAATGAGCGGCGCGGGACGGCTCGACATCAGGTGATACATATCGGGAATCTTCAGGCGCGCGATGTCGAGCACGTCTTCGAAATTGCGCGTTGTGATGAGGCCGAGTTTCAACCCGCGGCGCTGTACCACCGCATTCACGCCGACCGTCGTGCCGTGCGTGAAATAGCTGACATCGTGCGGCTCGATGCCGTAGCGCTCGCGCAGTCCTTCGACGCCCGCGAGCACTTCGCTGCCCGGGCTGTCCGGGCGCGAAAACACCTTTAGCGTGCGGATGCTGCGCGTGTCCTCGTCAAGCACCGCGAAGTCGGTGAACGATCCACCGATATCGACTCCGATTCTCAAGCCCATTGTCGTGCCCTTGCGTGTGTTAAATGGTATGCGTCAAGCGATGTGCGGCCGTTCATGCGTGCCGCCTGCGTTTGTCGATGACGTCGCGAATCTGGTAGTAACTGCCGAGCGCGGGCATGAACCACGGCTTGCCGCTATAAAGCGGATGCGTGACCATCGGCGTGCCGTAGGCGCTTGTCTCGGGCGCCTGTCCTTCGGCGATCAGCCGCGCGACCTTGTAGCCGAGGTAGGTCATCATCACGACGCCGCTGCCGTTGCAGCCGAGCGCGTAGTAAATGCCATCGGCGGTGCGGCCCAGATGCGGGAGAAAATCGAGCGTGAGCGCCACGGTGCCGCCCCAGCTATACGCGACCTTCACATCGGCCATCTGCGGAAAGCGCTCGACCATCTGCGCGTGCAGCACCGCAGCCGACTGGCGGCGATCGAGGTGATAAAAGCGCGCGCGGCCGCCGAACAGCAGGCGTTTGCCATCCGGCGAATAGCGGTAGTAGTTGACGACACGCCGTGTCTCGGAGATGCCGCGACGCTTCGGTATCAGCGAGGCGCGCAGGTCGGCCGGCAATTCCTCGGTGGCAATCTGGTGCGATACGACCGGCACCACGCGACGCTGCAAATCGGGCATCGACGAACCGGTGTAGCCGTTCGTGCAGATCACCACATGCCGGCTCGTGAGCGCGCCGCGCGACGTTTCCACCCGGTATTGAGCGCCGCTTCGCGCGATGCTTCGAACCGCCGCGCGGCTGCATACGGTCACGCCCGCGCCGCGCGCGGCGGCGAGCAAACCGGCGAACATCATCGACGGATGAACCTGGCCCGCGCGTTCGATCAGCACGCCGCCCGCATAGATGTCGCTCGCCAGTTCGCCGCGTAATTCGTCGCGCGACAGCATGCGTGCGCCGGCGCGCGCATAGGCGTTCAGATTGACGATGCGCTTGCGCCAGGCGGCCATGTGCGCATCGGTCCACATTGCGTTGATGCGCCCTGCCTTGACGTAGCTGCATTCAATCGCGTTGTCGCGCAGAATGTTTTCAAACACTTCGTACGACACGGACGCTTCGCCGAGCAACCTTCTCTGTCTTTCTTCGGATACCGAATTATCCAGCTTCTTACCCGACGGCGCCTTGCCGACGTTCACGCCTCCCGATACCTGGCCACCGCTTAGCGTGCTGGCGCCGATGCCCGGCACGTCCGCTTCGAGCACCGCCACGCGCAAGCCCTGCTTCGCGAGTTCGAGCGCGCACGACAAGCCCGCATAACCGGCGCCGACAATCGCCACGTCCGCGTCGCGAGGCACGTCCGACATCAGTTCGTCATGAGGACGCCAGTCTTGCCACCAGTACGGCGTGTCGGTGAAATCGGAAGAGAAAACCTGCTTGCGCGTGGACACGGTCGAGTCCCTGGTTGAGTTGAAGAGCCCCGCTCGCGAGGCAAGCGAGGGCGTGAAAACAGGCGGCTACTGCACGGATAACGCGTCGCTAACATCGTCCAGCGCACGGCGCGCAATCGCGACAATTTCGTCGATGTCCGCGCGCGTGGCGACAAGCGGCGGCGCAAAGCCGACGATGTCGTTCGTGCCGAGCGCACGCACGATCAAACCGCGCGCAAGCGCTGCCTGCGCTACCCGCTGGCTCGCCTTCGCCGCGGCCGGAAACGGGCGGCGCTCGCTCTTGCCGGCCATCAGTTCGAGCGCGGCGAGCATGCCCACGCCTCTGACATTGCCGACGAGCGGATGCGCGTCGAACGCCTCATGCAAACGCGCCTGGAAATAAGCGCCAACCTGCGCTGCGTTGTTCACGAGCTGCTCGCGCTCGATGATGTCGAGATTCGTCAACGCCGCCGCCGCGCACACCGGATGGCCCGAATAGGTCCAGCCGTGATTCATCGCGCCCTGCTCACGCGAGCCGCGCTCGATCACATCCCACACGCGCTCGCTGACGATCACACCCGACAGCGGTAGATACCCGCTCGTCAGGCCCTTCGCCACCGACATCAGATCCGGCTCGAGACCGTAGTGCTCGCTGCCCGTGCGCGAACCGAGCCGGCCGAAACCGCACACCACTTCATCGACGGCGAAGAGAATGTCGTGACGCCTGAGCACCGCCTGAATCGCGGGCCAATAACCTGACGGCGGCGGCACGATGCCGCCCGAGCCCATCACCGGCTCGCCGAAAAATGCGGCGATCGTGTCGGCGCCTTCACGCGCGATCAGTTGCTCCAGGTGCTCGACGCAATCCGCGACGAACTCCGCTTCGCTCGCGCCGGGACGTGCATCGCGATAGAAGTCGGGACTAGCCGTGTGCAGCACTTCGCGCATCGGCAGATCGAAACCGGCGTGGAACTTGGGCTGCCCCGTGAGGCTGCCGGTCGCGATGCCCGAGCCGTGATAACTGCGCTGCCGCGCGATGATCTTTTTCTTGCGCGGCCGTCCCAGCACGTTGTTGTAGTACCAGGCGAGCTTGATCTGCGTTTCGTTCGCGTCCGAGCCCGACATGCCGTAGAACACTTTCTTCATGCCGGGCGGCGCCCACTCTTCGATCAGGCGCCGCGACAGTTCGACAGCGGGGTCGTTCGAGAAGCCCGCATACGTGTGATAGAACGACAACTCGCGCGTCTGCGCGGCGATGGCGTCGGCCATTTCCTCGCGTCCATAGCCGATGTTCACGCAGTAGAGTCCTGCGAACGCGTCGATGTACGAACGTCCCGCCTGATCCTCGATGCGAATCCCTTTCGCCCGCGAGATGAGGCGTGCGTCGAGTTGACCCGACGCATGATCGGACGCATGCGTGCCGGGATGCATCAGATGCCGCCGGTCGGTTTCGAGCGTCAGTTCGCCAGGCGTGCGGATCGCGGGGTTCATGGCGGTGTCGATGAAGTTCATGGTTTGTCCGCCGCTGATGAATGCGCAGGTGCGTCCCACTCGGGATGCCACGCGGGCTTGCTCACGCGGCCGTCGGCGCGAGTGAGCGCGCCGATGCGCGCCATTGCGCCCGCATCCAGTTCGAAATCGAACACGGCCAGGTTTTCGCCGATGCGCAGCGGATTCGACGACTTGGGAATCGCCGCCACGCCAGGCTGCTGCACGAGCCAGCGCAAGATGATCTGAGCCGGCTTGCGCCCGTATTCGCGTGCGATCTCCGCGATGACCGGATCGGCGAGCAGCTTGCCGCTGCCAAGCGGCGTATGCGCAATGAGCACCATGCGATGCCGCCGGCACGCGTCGAGCACGCGCGTCTGATCGAGATACGGGTGGTATTCGCACTGATTGGCGGCCAATGGCACAGAAGCAAGCGCGACCGCGCGATCGAGCAGCGCGGCCGGAAAGTTCGATACGCCGATATGCCGCGTCAAGCCGCTGCGCTGCGCGTCGCAGAGCGCGCCG
Organism: Paraburkholderia sp. OAS925; assembly: GCF_040543975.1. Taxonomy (NCBI): domain Bacteria; kingdom Pseudomonadati; phylum Pseudomonadota; class Betaproteobacteria; order Burkholderiales; family Burkholderiaceae; genus Paraburkholderia; species Paraburkholderia sp. OAS925. The sequence continues at coordinate 2,130,287 of NZ_JBEUNO010000001.1, read as the reverse complement.
ATGGTCTCTTCGAGCGGCACATCCGGATTGGGCCAATGCACCAGCAGCAGATCGACGTGATCGAGCCCGAGCCGCGCGACGCTCGCCTCGGCGGCACGCCTGAAATCCGCCGCGCGCAATTCTGTGTGCCACACCTTGGTCGTGACGAACACTTCGTCGCGCGGCAAACCGCTCGCCGCGAGCGCCTGCCCGACCGCCTGCTCGTTCTCGTAACGCGCCGCCGTGTCGATATGGCGATAGCCCGCTGCGAGCGCCGCGCACACCGCTTGCACCCCTTCGTCATGGGTGGAGCGCCAGGTGCCGAGGCCGATGGCGGGCAAGCGCGCGCCGTGCGCTTCGATAACCGGCGCAGCGCCGGGCGGCTGAAAAGAGAGTCCCATTGCCTTAATCGTTCTCCGATGCTTTGCAACTCTAAGAGAGGTGTGCCACAATACGGCACGGCGTGCCACGAACAGTGCCCGAAAAGTAACACGCGCTTTTTTGCGTTGCAAGCGCAGCGTGGGCGCGCGCGCGCCCGTCGCCGTCGCTCATCGGAGACCTGCATGAAAAGTTTGTTGAAGAGCCTCGAGATTCTCGAAGCTGTGTCGAAGAACCAGCCGGTCAGCGTCGGCGTGCTGGCGCGCCTGCTCGATATGCCGAAGTCGAGCGTGCAGCGCGCGCTGCTGACGTTTCACGAGGCCGGCTGGCTTCGCCAGACGAGCGGCGACCTGACACGCTGGGAAGTGGGTCCGCGAATCCTCGGCGTGCGGCCTGCCGCGCTGCGCGGCGGTGCGCTGTATGCGGCCGCGCGCGGGCCGATGCGCGAGTTGCGCGATTTGACCAACGAGACAGTTCATCTGTCGGTGCCGGACAGCACCAACTCAATGGTCCTGATCGATCGTGAAGACTGTACGCAGACGGTGCGCACCTTCAGTCCGATTGGCGATCTGAGTCCGTTTCATGCGACCGCGACGGGCCTGGCGGTACTGGCGTACATGACGGAAGCCGACGCCGACGAAATCCTGAGCCGTGACTTGCCGAAGTTCAGTGACACGACGCCATCCGATCCGGCCGAGATACGTCTCGAACTCGAGCGCATCCGGCAACGCGGCTATTCGGTGAATCTCTCGCAGTATCGTCCTGCGGTGTGCGCGATCGGTGCGCCGGTCATCGACTCGGACGGCGCGCCGGCGGCGAGCATCTGCATCTCGATGCCTGAATCGCGCTATGACCCGGCACGTCTTGAAGAATGGGGTAATGCGGTGGCGAAGGCCGCTGCCGCGATCGGCGTCTAGCAGTCGGGCGGCATGCGGATTTCACCAGTCATTTTTTGCAGATATCAGCTTCAGCTATCGCGCGCTCAAACGCTTCCCGTATCGCGCCGCAAAACGTCTCTGCCACGAGCGATAACGGCCGTGACCCATTGGTCACGAGATAAAAATGATCCGGCACGGCGGGCGTGAACGGCCTCACGGCCACACGCTGCCGCGCAAATGCAGCGGTGACCGGATCGATCAGCGCGACGCCCGCGCCATTCGCGACGAGCGCCACGATGGCTTGCGAGAGTTGCGCCTCAATCACGAGATCGCGCGCGATGCCTGCATCGACGAAAACCCGGTCGATCGCGCTGCGTGCATCGAAACTCTGCGGAAACGACACGAAGCGCTCGCCGCGTAAATCCGCGGGAGTCAGCGACGTCTTGCGCGCCAGCCGATGCCCGCGCGGCACGATGCAACGCATGACCGCATTCGCCAGGCGTTCGCTTTTGACGGCCGGATGCGGAATCGGCTCCGCGATCACGCCGACATCGCACTGCCCGGACGCGACTTTCTCGACGACCGTCGTCGCGCTATGCGTAAGCAGACTGATGTCGATACCCGCATGCCGCTCCACGAACCGCGCGATCACCGAAGGCAGCAAATCCAGCGCCACGGCGGGCGAGCCTGCCACGCGCAACGAGCCGCGCCGCATCGCGCGTATCTGCCGCGCCGCCTGCGAGATGCGGTCCATGCCGACGAACGCGCGCTCCACTTCCTCGGACAACACGCGCGCTTCCGCCGTGGGCGTGAGCCGCCCCTGCTGACGATCGAACAGCACGAAGCCGACGCGGCTTTCCAGATCGGCGATAAGACGGCTCACGGCAGGCTGCGAAATATGCAGCGACTCCGCGGCGCGGGTGACGGTGTGCCGAAGCATGACGGCGCGAAAGGCCTCGATCTGGCGAATCTTGAGTTCGGATGTGTCCATAACATTGGATTATAGATGACCGACAAACTGGCATTTGACGCAGTTTTTTGCAGCGCCCAAAGTTCGGTCTCGACTCGTAAAAACAGGCAGGAAACGCATTTCATGCAGCATAAGCTGGCTCATAACACGGCACGCCGCTTCGACATCGTGATCGCGGGCGGAGGACTCGTCGGCATGGCCATCGCCTATGGGCTCGTTCGTGCAGGAAAACGCGTGGCCGTATGCGACGGCGCGGACTCCGCGCATCGAGCGGCACGCGGCAATTTCGGGCTCGTCTGGGTACAAGGCAAGGGCGGCCGGTGCCTGCCCTACGCGCAGTGGTCGCGTGAATCGTCCGAGCGCTGGGGCGCGTTCGCCGCGCAATTGCAGCGCAAGACCGGCGTCGATGCGGGCTTCGAACGTCCCGGCGGCATCGAGTTGTGCGAAACCATCGAGCAGCTCGAAGCGGGCCGGCAATTGCTTGAATCGATTCGCTCGCGCGACGCGTCGCTCACTTATGAGGTGCTCGATATCCATGCGCTGAAGGCGCGCGTGCCCTCGGCATCGGACAAACTGGCGGGCGCGCTGTACTCGCCGCATGACGGACACGCGAGCCCGCTCTATACGTTGCGCGCGATGCAGCAGGCCTTCGCGCTCGCGGGCGGCACGTATCTGCCGCATCATGAAGTCCGCGAAATCCGCCCATATGTGGGCCGCTTCGAAATCGATACGCCGCACGGCACGCTGGAAGCCGAACGCGTCGTGCTCGCCGCGGGCCTCGACAACCAGCGCCTGGCGCCAATGGTCGGCATGCTCGCGCCCATCACGCCCCTGCGCGGCCAGATCATGGTGACGGAGCGGCTCGCGCCGTTTCTCGACTATCCGACGCTCGTCGTACGGCAGACGCCCGAAGGCTCGGTGCTACTCGGCGATTCTGCCGAAGCCGTCGGCTTCGACGACGGCCAGACGCGCGCCGTCATGGCCGATATCGCGCGCCGCGCACGCACCGCATTTCCGGTGCTCGGGCATGCGCGCATCGTGCGCGCGTGGGGCGCGCTTCGCATCATGACGCCCGACGGCCTGCCCGGTCTACGAGGAATCGTCCACGCATCCCGGCGCGTTCCTCGCCATCTGCCATAGCGGCGTGACGCTCGCCGCCGCCCATGCCGACGTGATCGCGCCGTGGATCGCGGGCGGCGCGCGACCTTCAATACTTGATCCCTTCGTCGCCACGCGTTTTTCGAATTCGACCGATGCCCACGTACTTTGAATCTCTCGTCACCTTGCCGGCGCCCACGGTGCGCGTCGATATCGACGGCACGCACCGGCATGTGCCGCAGCACTACACGGTCGCCGCGGCGTTGCTCGAAAGCGGCGCGCTCGCCTGCCGGACCACGCCCGTCAGCGGCGCCCCGCGCGGACCGTTCTGCATGATGGGCGTGTGCTTCGACTGTCTCGTGGAAGTCGACGGCGTGCCGAACGTGCAGGCGTGCATGACGCGCGTCTGCGACGGCATGCGGGTCCGCGCGATGTCCGGTAAAGCGAGGCTCGCATGACGCAGCGTCCAGTGCAATCGACGTGCGATCTGCTGATCATCGGCGCGGGACCGGCGGGCATGTCGGCGGCGATCGCTTCGCGCCGTGCGGGTCTCGATGTGATCGTCGCGGACGAAGGCGAGGCGCCTGGCGGACAGATTTATCGCAACGCCGCGCAGTCTCCGCTCACGGATGCGCATGTGCTCGGCGACGAGTATCTCGGCGGACGCACGCTGATCGCGGCTTTCGATGCCAGCGGCGCGAAGCATCTGGCGCGCTGCGTCGTATGGCAGATCGCGTTTGAAAACGGCCGCGCCGTCGCGATGCTCACGCGCCGCGCGCAAGGTGCACAAGGTGCGCAACCTGGCGGCACGCTCGACATCTCGGCGCGCGCGGTGCTCGTCGCGACGGGCGCGCAGGAGCGTTCGTGGCCGGTGCGCGGCTGGACGCTGCCGGGCGTGATGGGCATCGGCGCGGCGCAAACGCTGCTCAAGTCGTCGGGACTCGCGCCATCGCAGGACGCGGTGCTCGCGGGTTGCGGACCGCTGCTGTGGTTATTCGCATCGCAGTTGCTGAATGCCGGACGCCGTGTGCGCGCCATCATCGATACGACGCCGCGCGATGCGTGGCGCGCCGCCTTGCCTCATGCGCTGCCCGCGCTTGCAGGCGCCGATTATCTGCTGAAGGGTCTGCGCATGATGCGCGCGGTAAAGCGCGCGGGCATCCCCATTTATCGCGGCGCAAGTGCGTTCTTGATCGAAAGCGAAGAGCGCGCCGAACGCGTGCATTTCGCCGATGAACACGGCACGCGTCGTTCGATCGACACGTCGCTCGTGCTGCTGCATCAGGGCGTGATTCCGTCGACGCAACTGGCCCGCTCGCTCGGTTGCGAGCACGAATGGGATGCGTCGTCGGCCTGCTGGCGCCCGCGCACCGATGCGCACGGACGCAGCACGGTCGGGCATGTTTGGATCGCGGGCGACGGCGCGGGCATCGGCGGCGCGAAAGCGGCTGCGCACGCGGGCACGCTTGCGGCACTCGATATCTCGCGCGAACTCGGCGCGCTCGATGCCGCGTCGCGTGATGCACGCGGCCGCCGCTCGCGGCTCGCGATGAAACGGCACCTCGCCGTGCGCCCGCTGCTCGATGCGCTCTACACGCCGCCTGCCGCGCTGCGCCGTCCCGCCGACGACGTCATCGTGTGCCGTTGCGAGGAAGTCACCGCAGGCGAGATTCGCGCGATCGCGGCAATCGGCTGTCAGGGGCCGAACCAGATGAAGGCGTTTTCACGCTGCGGCATGGGCCCGTGTCAGGGCCGATGGTGTGGCGCGACGGTCGGCGAACTCATCGCGCAGGTGCAGGAACGCGCGGTCGGCGACGTCGGCTACTACCGCATTCGCGCGCCGACCAAACCCGTTACGGTCGACGAAATCGCCGACTCCATCGCGCTCGGCGACGACTTCACTCGCGGCGAATTTCCCAGTTGATCCCATCCATCGCAGACGAAACGAATCGCACCACACCCACACCACACCACATCACACACGGAGCCTCTATGAAGACCACACGCGTAAAGACGATGTTGAGCGCCGCCCTGCTCGCCCTGATGGCCGCGAGCACGATGGCATCGGCCAAGGAGTGGACCACGATCCGCATCGGCGTCGACCCGACGTACCCGCCGTTCGAATCGATCGCAAAAGACGGCACGGTCGTGGGCTTCGACGTCGACCTCGGCAATGCAATCTGCGAGAAACTGAAGGCGAAGTGCGTGTGGGTGCAAAGCAGTTTCGACGGACTGATTCCCGGCCTTCAGGCGCGCAAGTTCGACGTGATCCTTTCGTCGATGGCGGCGAACGCGAAACGCCGCGAACAGATCGACTTCACCGACCGGCTGTACCGCAACCAGACGCGCCTGATCGCGAAGGACAGCGCGCATCTGCTGCCCGAAGCGTCGAAGCTCGCGGGCAAGCGCGTGGCGGTCGAGCAAGGCACGGTGCAGGAAACGTATGCGCGCGAGAAGTGGGCGTCGTCGGGCGTGGAAGTGGTCGCATATCCGAGCTACGACCAGGCTTATTCCGACTTGACGGCGGGGCGCGTCGATGCGGTGCTGATGGACGCCGTGCAGGGCAAGCTGGGTTTTCTCGCGACGCCGGCCGGCAAGGGCTTTTCATTCGCAGGCGATGTGGTCTACGACGCGAAGATCATGGGCGACGGCGACGCGGCGGGCGTGCGCAAGTCGGAGCCGCAACTGCGCGACGCGTTAAACGGCGCGATTGCCGAATTGCTCAAGGACGGCACGTATCGCAAGATCGAAGCGAAGTACTTCGATTTCGACATGTACGGGAAGTAACAACCGTTTTTCTCGCTTGTTGCGTATGTATGCGCCGGATAGCCACATCCATTGAACACCGGCGCATCGATCCAGCTAAAGAGTAGCGAGCGTCGCCTCGCTCTCTCCTACTCCAACACCAAATCCCCCGCTAAACGGCTCCGTAACCTCCACGTCACGTTCGCCCACGACAATGCGCCATCTTTGACCCTCAGGATGGAGTTGGCATGTTTGCGTCACGAAGCCGTTTTCCGCTGCACGTCGCAGCGTTGTCGAGTGCGATCGTTCTGGCTGCCTGCGGCGGCGGCGGCGATGTCGTCGCCACTAATACGCCCGTCGCGGCCGTGCCGGCGCCGCCGGCCGATCCCGGTTTCGTCGACAGCGCGCCCGTGCCGGGCGTGCCCGCCTTCGTCGATAACATCGCGACCAACCAGCGTGGCGACGCGCGCTATGCAACGCTGTCGACCAACGCCGCAGTGCGTGTCGTGAGCCGCTTTCTCGACCTGTGGCAGCCGTCGACGATGCTGGTCGACGCGGGCGTGAGCGCGCCGGCAAACGGCGCGTTTCCGGCGATCGTGCCGTCGACCTGCTCCGGCTTGCCCGCCAGCGGCACGCCGTGCGGCACGATCCTGAACAGCACGGTGCTGAGCGCCAACGTTCAATACGTGATCGACGCGACGACCGCGCGCACGCCGCAGCAGGCCGACGCCGCGTATTTCGACGACCGCCGCGGCAAGGGCTACAGCGTGACCGACGGGATGGGCCCGCTCACCGCCGCATGGCGCACGGCGGCGCAGCAGACGACCAGCATCACGAGCGTGCCGCCGGATGCGACGACCGTGCTGTACAACGACTCGGGCAATAACGTCGGCGTCGGCGGCAGCACGAACGCGAGCTTCGGCAAGGTCGTCGATCTGCTCAACGAGATGGGCAACAACGCATCGACGGAACCAGCGAAACGCTTTTACAAGTACGCACGGCCGTATCGCTGGAGCGCGAGCGTCGTGGTCGCGCCGACGCTCGTTCCCGCGGAAAGCACGACACCCGCGACCGACGGCGGCTTCATCAGCGGTCATGAGGCCGAAGCGATGCGCGATGCGACGACGATGGCGTGGCTCGTTCCCGAACGATTCCAGGAAATGGTGAGCCGCGGTCTCGAACTCGGCGAGAACCGGATTCTCGCCGGCATGCACTCGCCGCTCGACGTGATCGGCGGCCGGATGCTCGCGCTCGCCGTCAGCGCGGCGAACCTGAACACGTATGCAAGCGACGCGCAGGCCGCCTACGTTCAGGCTCACCAGGCGCTGCAGCAGCTCAGCGGGACCAACGGCGCGAGCTTCGCCGCATTCGCTCGTTCGGGCACGGCGGCAACGGACCGCTTCGCCGATTACACCGCAAATAAAGCGGCATTCATGCGCCGCATGACGTTCGGCTTCGGCCCGATCGCATCGACCGATGCGCCGCCGCTCGTGCCCAAGGGCGCGGAAATTCTGTTGCAGACGCGCTTCCCGTACCTGAGCGCGGACCAGCGGCGCGTCGTGCTGAAGACGACCGAGATGCCGTCCGGCTATCCGGTGATGGACGACGCGGAAGGCTGGGGCCGCCTGAACCTGTTCGCCGCGGCGGACGGCTATGGCGCGTTCAACGGCAACGTGATCGTGTCGATGGATGCGTCGCAGGGCGGGCTCAATGCGGCCGACGTGTGGCGCAACGATATTGCCGGTGCAGGCAAGCTGACGCTGCAAGGCACAGGCACGCTGACGCTGTCGGGCAACAACCGCTACACGGGCGGCACGCAAGTGAGCGGCGGCACGCTCGCGGCGGGCTCGGCGAACGCGTTCGGCAACGGCGACGTGTACGTCGGCTCGGGCGGCAGCGTGAAGATCGCGGCCGGCGTGCCGGTGACGATCGCGACGCGCTACACGCAGCTCGACAACACGACGCTCGAACTCGACATCGACGGCAACGGCGGCGGGCGTCTGCGTGTGGGCGGCACGCTGAGCGTCGTGGGCGGCACGCTGCATGTGAAGTTCGTCAACGGCTATGCGCCGAAAGCCGGCGACACCATCGCGCTGATCGACGGTGCGGCCGGCTCGGCGAAGTTCTCGACGGTGACCGTCGACGGCTTCAAGGCGACGCCGGTTTATACGGGGACGGGCGTGTCGGTAAGGTTGTCGGCGGCGTAACGGTTGTGGCTGAGCAGTGAACCGCGACGAGACGTTCGCTACTTCAAACGTCTCGTCGCCTCGCGCATCCTAGTGCGCGCCTGCCGCCGCCCCGCCGCCACCGCCCTTGCCCGGCTTCGTGAGCCAGATCAGCGGAATGATCACGATAAAGATCATCGACGAAAGCCAGAAGATGTCGTTCAGCCCGAGCATCGCGGCCTGTGCATTCAGCGAGCGCTCGAAGAACGCCGCCGCCTGATCCATGTTGCCGCCGAGCGTCGTATGAATGTCCGCGAGCGCGGACGTATAAGCCGGATTGTTGACGCTCGACTGTTCCGCGAGTTGCGCGTGATGCAGGATCGTCCGGTTGTTCCAGCCCGTCGTGATCAGCGACGTGCCCACGCCGCCGGCGAATACGCGCACGAAGTTCGACAGGCCGGCGGCCGCAGGAATTTTATCGGGTGAGAGTCCCGACAGAATGATCGCGGTAAGCGGCGTGAAAAAGAGCGCCATCGGAATGCCTTGCAGCAGCGTCGGCAGCACGAGCGTATAGGTGTCGACGCCCGTCGTGTAATGCGAGCGCATCAGGAAAACCGCGGCGAAACCGACGAAAGCCAGCGTCGCGAGCACGCGTGCATCCGTCTTCGGCATGATCTTCGCCATCACGGGCGCGAGCAGCACCGCGAAGATGCCGAGCGGCGCGGTGACGAGACCCGCATCCACCGAACGATAGCCGAGATAGCCCTGAATCCATTGCGGCAGAATCACGAGGTTCGCGAAGAACACCGCATACGCGACCGAAATCGCAATCGTGCCGCCGCGGAAATTGCGTACCGCGAAGAGCCGGAGATCGACGATCGGGTTCTTTTCCGTGAATTCCCAGATCAGGAAAAACACGAAGCTGACCGCCGCCACTGCCGCGAGAATGCAGATCACCGGCGAGCTGAACCAGTCGAGGTCCTTGCCCTTGTCGAGCATGATTTGCAGCGACGCGACCCATGCGACGAGCGACATCAAACCCACTTTGTCGATGGGCAGTTTGCGCGCCGGCGTCTCGCGGTCGCGATAGATAAACCACGTCACGGCCGCAGCAAAGAGACCAACCGGAATGTTGATGTAAAAGATCCACGACCAGCTATAGCTGTCGGTGATCCAGCCGCCCAACGCCGGACCGGCAATCGGGCCGACCGTGGCCGTCATCGCCCACAACGCCAGCGCGGTCGAGCTCTTTTCCTTTGGATACGAGCCGAGCAGAATCGCTTGCGACAACGGAATCAGCGGACCGGCCACGGCACCCTGCAACACGCGCGCGGCGAGCAGGATCACCAGGTTCGGCGCGACCCCGCACAGCCACGAAGAAAATACGAACAGCACGATCGCGGCGACGAACAGCTTGATTTGACCGACGCGCTGCGTGAGCCAGCCCGTCAGCGGAATGGCGACTGCATTCGCCGCGGAAAACAACGTGATGACCCACGTGCCTTCATCGACGGATACGCCGAGGTTGCCCGAGATAGTCGGAATCGCAACGTTGGCAATGGACGAATCGAGCACGTTCATGAACGTCGCGAGGGCGACGGCGAAGGTCGCGAGAACCAGCTTTGCGCCGCTCAGCGGCGGCGGTGCGAGTTGCGTCGAGGAATTCATCTTACTTCCAGTACGAAGTCGCGAACAGGCCGGCAATATCTATCTGACCTGTCAGCTAAATGGATAAATGAAGACGCGATAACGAACGGCGTCACGTTCTGCACTTCAGCCCGCGCGTTTTGGCATGGCGGCGCTGTTGCGCTTGTCACGCGTGCCCTGTGCCGACGATACGACACGCTCCGTCGGTCCCGGATGCGCGACAACACTATTCCGCTCGATGATCTTCTGAATCTCCGCATCGGCCTGAGCCCCGTATTGCGCGAAGACATCGGTGCGGTACGTCGTATTCACGGCCGCGCCGAGTTGCGCGCCGGTGCTATCGCGTGTGTCCACATCGACCTGCATCGACAAGCCGATTCGTAGCGGATGCGCTTGCAGTTCCTTCTGATCGAGTTCGATGCGCGCGGGCAAACGCTGAACCACCTTGATCCAGTTACCGGTCGCGTTCTGCGCGGGCAACGTCGCAAAGGCGCTACCCGTGCCCGCCGAAAAGCCGACCACGCGGCCGTGATATTCGACCTTGCTGCCGTACACGTCGGCCGTCAGTGTGACGGGCTGGCCAATACGCATGTTGCGCAACTGGCTTTCCTTGTAGTTGGCATCGACCCAGACGCCGTTGAGCGGCACTACCGCCATCAACGGCGTGCCCGGCGATACCCGCTGGCCCACCTGCACCGAGCGCTTCGCCACATAGCCGGTGACGGGCGCGGGCAACGTGTTGCGTGCATAGGCGAGGTACGCGTCGCGCACTTTCGACGCCGCCGCCTGCACGCTCGGGTGCTGTTCGATTGTCGTGTGGTCGGTCAGCGCGCGATTGGCTTCCGCCTGCTGACGCGCGGCGTCGAGCGCGGCCTGTGCGGCGGTCACCGTGTCGCGTGCATGCGCGATGTCTTCCGCGGACACCGCGCCCGTGTCGGCGACGGCCTGGCGGCGGCGCAGATCGTCTTGCGCCCGAGCCAGATCGGACTGTTTCTGCGCGATGTTGGCGGCGTAGAAATCGTTGTTCACGTACAGGCTGCTCACCTGGCGAACGGTCTGCCCCAGCATCGCTTCGGCGTTGCCGAGCGCGACTGTGGCGTCCGCGTTATCGAGCGTGACGACAGGGTCGCCCGCCTTCACGATCTGCGTGTCGTCGGCGTTCACCGCGACGACCGTACCGGTTACTTGCGGCGTGAGTTGCACGAGATTGCCGCTTACGTAGGCGTCGTCGGTCGTCTCGTGATAACGCGCATAGGTCATGTAATAGGCACCGTATGCCGCGACCGATACGACGACGGCCGCACCAAGCAGCGTGAGCAGCAGTTGGCGCTTGCGCGAATTCGGTTCGCTCGCGGCGGTGGGCGCGGTGGCCGCGGTGGCCGCGGCGGCATTGGGTGCCGTCGCTGTGTCTACGTTGGCGGGCGCCGCATGCGTCGCGGCGCGCTCCGGCGTGTTGATTTCACTCATGTCGATTCTCCAGGCAGATTCGGTCGTGGGTTATTCGGAAGGCCGCTCAACGCGCGGCGTCAACGGATGGGTTCGATGCTTGCGTGCGCCCCGCATCGGTGTTCGATGTATCGACGAAGCCGCCGCCAAGCGCGGAAGCCAGCGCAATCTGCTGATCGCGGCGGCTCATGCGCAGGTTCGCCACGGCCTGATCGGCGGAAAGCGCGTTGACGTCGGCGTTCAATACGGTCAGTTGATTCGTCAGGCCCGCCTTGTATTGCACGAGCGCGAGTCTGTCGGCCTCGCGCGCGGCGTCCTGTGCCGCCTGTGCATCGACAAGCTGTGCATCGGTCGAACGCACATTGGCCAGTTGAGATGCGACCTCGCTCAGCGCCGTCACGAGCGTCTGGTTGTAGGTCGCGACCGCATAGTCGAAGTCGGCGTAGCGGCCCTTCAACTGCGCCCGCAGTGCGCCTGCGTCGAAGATCGGCAAGTGAATTGCCGGGCCGGCCGATGCCGTTCGGCTAGCCGCCGTCAGAAAGCGGCCAAAGCCGAATGCGTCGAGCCCGATTGCCGCGCTCAGGTTGATGTCGGGATAGAACTCGGCCTTCGCTTCCTTCACGTCATGCGTCATCGCGTCGACGCGCCAGCGCGCGGCCACGATGTCGGGGCGGCGGCTCACAAGATCGGCGGGCAGGTTGTCGGGCAGACGGACTTCGTCGCCGAGACCGAGCGACGGCCGCGCAATCTGCAACCCGCGGTCCGGGCCCGCACCGAGCAGCGCGGCGATCTGGTAGCGCGTCGCGAGAATCTGTCCGTCGAGCGACTTCAGCGCGGCACGGCTCGTCGCGAGATTGGCCTGCGCCGTCTTGCGTTCGACTTCGGTATCGAGCCCGGTCGCAATGCGCCCCGCGGTAATGCGCTCGATCTGCTCACGCTGCGTGACCTCCTGCTGCGCGATGTCGCGCAACAGATAGAGGCGCGCAAGCTGGTTGTATGTGCGTGCAATCGACGTCGTCAGCGTCAGCTTCACGACCTCGGCATCGGCCTGACTCGCTTGAAGTTGCGAAATCGCGGCCTTCAGCGCTTCGCGATTCTTGCCCCACAGATCGAGATCGTATGAAGCATTCAACAAGCCCTTGTTTTCCGTTTGCCACGAGCCGCCGTACGGAGGCGGAACGAGCGCCGTGCCCGAGAATTGCTGACGCGTCAGCGAATAACTCGCGTCGACGCGCGGCATCGTGCCGGCCTTCGCGGTTTCGCTATAAGCAGCGGCCGCCGAGACGCGGGAGCGCGCCTGATCGAGCGTCGGGCTGCTCTTCAGCGCTTCGTCGATCAGCGCTTTCAGTTGCGCGTCGCCGAACTGGTCGGCCCAGTCCGCGGCGGGCCAGTGACCTTGTTCGGCGGGAATGCTTTGTTGCGTGGCGTACTGCTGCGGGCCGGCCGTCTTTGCGTCGCTGTGGATGCCCGCATAATTCGCGCACGCCGACAGCACCGCGGCAAACATGATCGACACACCCGCTTTCAGCAGCCGTGAAGCGCGCCGTTCTTTCTTTAACTCGTTTCTCATTTGCTGACCTGTCAGATATATGGTTAAAAAAAAGCGCTCAGTCGCTCAGAAACTTGCCAAGCAGACGGCGCAGTTCATTGAATTCGTCGCGAGTGAAGCCTTCGAGCCGGGCATTCAGCACATCCGGCACAATCTCGGCGATACGCAGCGCAACGTCGCGGCCCGCTTTCGTGAGTTCGACGTTGACGACGCGGCGGTCGCCCGTGCTGCGCGAGCGCGTCAACAGGCCCCGCGTCTCGAGTTTGTCGAGCGTGCGCGACATCAGGCCGGTATCGACGCCCAGATGACGCGACAGCGCCGCCGGTGTCGTGTCGATGCCCTGCAGTAGCGACAGCAAAATGCCGACGTGATGCGCGCGCACATTCAAGCCCTTCACCGCCGCGTCCATGTGCATCGCCATCAGATTGCGCGCCTTGCTGATCGCAAAGCCGACGCTATCCGTCAAATGAAAGTCAGCCTTTGAATAGTGCGACATGCGTTGCTCCTCGTTGCCTGCCGACACAATAGTTGACATGTCAGATACTATCAACGGCGCCACATGGAACTCATTGTTTCATTGGCGGCGACAGTCTTTAGTTTTGCGGAGGCACGGGCGAAGCAGACGGAGCAGACGGCGAGCGCCGCGTTCAGTCGCTCAGGAATTTACGCAGCAAACGGCGCAATTCAACGAGTTCGGATTTTGTGAAGTCGTTCAGCCGTGCGTTCAGCACAGCGGGCGCGACGTGAGGAATCTGATCGGCGACGGCGGCGCCCTCTTTCGTGAGTGAAAGATTGACCACGCGGCGGTCCGTCTCGTCGCGCGAGCGCACCAAAAGGCCCTTGGTTTCGAGCTTGTCGAGCATGCGCGTCATCAGGCCCGTATCGATGGCGAGCATTTTCGACAGCTCGAACGGCGTCGACGCGAGGCGCTGGCGAAGCGTCAGCATGATGCCCATTTGCTGGCTGGAGATGTCGAGTTCCTTGAGCGCCGCGTCCATTTCGGCGACGATCAGGTTGCGCGCCTTCACCAACTGGAAGCCCACGCTCTCCGTCAGCCTGAAATTGTTTTTGGTGTAGTGACGCACGCGAGGCCTCCTGAATGATCCGATATAACTGACCAATCAGATATTATCAAATCAGGCCTCGGGACATCGGCGTTCGGTTTACCGCGGTGCGCGCACTCAGCGTCAGATACGAGCGTAAATCGAACTGCCGATCGTCAGCGTCGTCGCGCCAGGCGACGCAAAGCGAATCTCGTACAGGTCGCGTCCGAAGTTGCCCGGCACTTTAACCGACATGCCGCCGAGCGTATCGCTCACCGGCACGAACAGTTCGTAGCGAAGATCTTCGTTGCCGAACAGCACGTAGCCGGGAAGTTCAGCCAGGGTCGCGAAAAACGCCGGCGGATTGCCAAGAACGACAATCGGCACGGCGCTCGGCGAATCGTTGGTCAAGGTCCATTGCGTGCCGACGCGTTGCTGCCACGCGCTGTCGAGCGGCGCCAGCGGTGCGAGTTGCTGGCCGACCGGCAGCGTCAGATACGCGTAGCCCGCGCCCGGCACGACCCGCTTCATCAGATAGCGATAGTTGAATGCATTGCCCTCGCTGTCGTTGCCCGACACGACGGTGAAGCGGTACGACGCCGTATCGGCAGCGCTCCACCACCAGCCGTCGCTGCGGTACTGGTATGCGCCGATCTCGGCCCAGCCTCGCGTATCGGCGTCCCACTGGTTGATCTGCAGACTGCCGTTCGCATTGGCGAGCACCTGATACGGCGAATCGGAATTGCCGTAAATGCCGGCGCCGCCCGCGATGCCCGGCCCCGATGCGGCCGGCGGCGCCGTGTTGGCGAGCTTCGCCGGCAGCGACGCGATCGTGCCGTCTTCCTTCAGCGCCGACAGCACCAGCGTTTCGGCAATCGCACGCGCGTTGTATCCGGCATTGCCGGTCACCATCAGCGCGAACTTCGCATTGGGGACGACGAAAAATTCGGTCGAGTAGAACGCCGTGCCGCCGTCCTTCTCCCAGCCGAGCACGCCTGCGGCGTTGAGCGCGGGCTGGACCACGCTGTCCCAGCCCAGACCCCAGCGCCATTCCGGCGACGGGTTGATCGTCAGGCTTTTCGTCTGGTCGGCGCCCATCTCCGCGATGCCCGCCGCGGACACGATGCGCTGTCCCTGGAAGACGCCGCCGCCGTAGATCATCTGCGCGAGATTCATCATGTCGACGGGTGTCGAACTCAGTCCGCCGGTCGCGTACGCATTGACGAATTCCTGATGCTGCGCGCCCTTCACGTACGGCAGCGAGAACGATCCATCGGACGGCACACTCGTCAGATAGCTGGAGTGCGTCATCTTCAGCGGCGCGAGAATCTCCGACTGCACGAAGTCCGCGAAACTCCGGCCCGTCACGGCGAGCACGATCTGCTCGACCATCGTGAAGCCGTCGTTGCAATAGACGGCCAGCTCGCCGGGCAAATGCTTCAGATGCGAGTTGGCGAGTTCGGCTTGCGTGTCGGCGGCGTAACCGGCGACCGGCTCAAACGTGAAGAGATTGCGCCCGTTCGTGCCGGGCAAACCGGATGCGTGCGACAGCAGATGACGCGTGGTGATTCGCGCGTATTCCGGCGACAGCATCGTGAAGGCCGGCAGATATTTGACGATCGGCGTGTCCAGCGTGATGAGCCCGCGGTCGACGAGGATCGCCGCCGCCAGCGCCGGGAACAGCTTGCTGACGGAGCCGATGTTAAAGCGCGTTTGCGGCGTCGCCTTGATCTGCCCCGGCACCGACGCCACACCGAACGCCTGCTGCCAGACCACCGCGTTGCCCTTGACCATCGCGACGGAGATTGCCGCGACGGGAGTCGACGGATCGCTGACGACCTGCTGGATCATCTGCTGACCGAGTGCAATGGTCTGCTGATAAGGCGTCGACTGCACCTCGTCGCTGCCGCAACCGGGCAGCATCGCGGCGAGCACGCCGGCGCCGGTGTAGCCGAGAAACTGCCGCCGGCCTGTGTTGAACGGAACCTCGTGATTGCGATCGTAGCTGGCCACGGCATTCCCCTTCGTTCTGGTTTGTTTCCAGGACCTGCAAAAGGCGCTTTGTTCAACCGCTTGTTCAACCGCTTTGTTCAACCGCTTTCTTCAACCACGAGCCGCCAACGCGGCAAACACAATCTTCACCAGTTTCGACGCAGCGGGACGGCGCTTTTGAATAGGCCAGGCGCCGCCCTGCTCCAATCATAGCTGCGCGGCGCGTGCGCGAATAGCGGCGTGTCGAGATGCTGCGAAGCTATGGCTCAATAGAGCGTCCTTGCGCCTCGCCGCTCAATACGCGCTCAATAAGCAAATTGCCGGTAGTTTTCATCGAAGGTGCGCGCGGTTTCTTCGACGACCGGATTAAAGCGCAACAAACGCCGCGCGCGCGGCGGCAGTTCGGCGAGCACCTTGCGCGGCACGTCGATATGCACTTCCGGCCGGAAATACCACCCGCGGCTATAGCCGATCACGACCATCGGACGCGGCACGCCGGTCAGATTCGGCGTGCCGCGATGCAGCCCGCGCACGTCGCGGATCATCACGTCGCCGACCTGCATCGGCACGCGCTCGGCTCGGAAGCGCCCCGCTTCCAGACCTTCCAATGCTTCTTCCCGCGAGATGCGATGCGTGCCGCGCGTCGTCTCGAGCGGCCCATTGCTATCGTCGACATCCACGAGCGGGAAGTTGACCGCAAGCTGAAACGACGGCGTTTCCGGCGCGTCGTCAAAGAGCGGCGGCGTATCGCGATGCCAGTCCTGGAACTGCGAGCCGAGCACCGGCGTATCGGTGGCAAGCTGGCACATCACCGGATCGTGGCCCGCCACACGCTCCACGATACCGACGATGTCTTCATCGCAGACAATGGCCGGATCGGCAAAGAGGCCTTCGAACGGCAGCGTCACGTAATAGCGGCCGGGGCCGCGATTGCCGTTCGCGTCCGATTCGACATGAGGCTCGAGCAGCGGCGCGAATGCGTCGCGCCACGCTTCGATCGTCGCGCGCGGAAAGTGATTGCGCAACAGCACGAAGCCGTCGCGGTTGAACGCATCCGCGAGTGCGTCTCTCGTGCTTTCGTCGTAACGGGCCATGCGCGTCTCCTCCATGTCGGTTTGCAAAAAAGAATCGCATGCGTCGCTTTGGGTCGTCAATATTATTAGTAATACTCGGTGAAAACCCCGATCGAATGGGCGCCGATGCGCGTTGTTCATCGCTAATATTAGTGGTAAGTTTGCTGCACTCCAGCCGGCAAGCCCATGAAGAAGACGACCCAACGCCGCCCTACCATGACCGACATTGCGAAGCTCACCGGAGTCTCGCAATCGACGGTTTCACTCGTGCTCAACAACGCGAGCGGCGCGAAGTTCTCCGACGCCACGCGCGACAAGGTACTGCGCGCGGCCCAGGAACTCGGCTACCGGATGACGCAGCGCGAAACGAGCGCGCTGCCCTCGTTCGACACGGCACAGGGCGAACGCAACCTGATCGTCTATCTCGCCGATGAGATCTCCACGAGCCCGCATCCGGTCGTCAGCATCGACGGCGCGCGCGATGCCGCGTTCGCTCACGGCCGCATGCTCGCGGTGTATTCGACGCACGGCAACGCGGAGATCGAAGCCCGCGTGCTCGAAGCGACGCTCGGCAATGCGAACGTGCTCGGCGTGATCTACGCGACCGTGTACACCCGCCGCGTGACCGTACCCGCGGCGCTCGCGCGCGTGCCGACCGTGCTGCTCAACTGCTATTCGAGCGATGCCGATGTGTCGTCGGTGGTGCCCGCCGAAGTCGCGGGCGGCCACACGGCGACAGACTATCTGCTCGCGGCGGGACACAGGCGGATCGGTTATATCAACGGCGAGCCGTGGCAGGATGCGGCGCGCGATCGTTTGAAGGGTTATCGCACGGCTTTGGCGACGGCCGATTTGCCGTTCGCGCCGGAACTCGTGCGCGAAGGCGACTGGGGACCGGCGACCGGCTTCGAGGAAACGCTCTCGCTGATGCGCGAGCCGAATCCGCCGACGGCCATTTTCTGCGCCAACGATCTGATGGCGCTCGGCGCCATCGAAGCGCTCAAGCAGCTCGGCCTGCGCGTGCCCGACGATGTGTCCGTGCTCGGCTACGACGATCAGGAAATCGCGCGGCACACGCATCCGCCGCTATCGACCGTCGTGTTGCCGAACTACGAGCTTGGCAAATGGGCGGTCGACACGCTCTTGCAGGAAGAACACAACCGCGCGGCGGGCGCGCCCGTGCGGCGTCGCACGGTCAAGCTCGACGGACCGTTGATCGAGCGCGGCTCGGTCAAGGTCATCGCCGAAACGAAGCAACTCGCTATTAATAATATTAACGACTAGCCAGTGCATCTAGCTCTCTAGCTGGCGCTCTCGCAGCACGCAGTAGACCGGGCATCACAAGCATCGGCATTGACAAGAAGAGGCAAACCATCCTTATCGGAGGAAGACATGCTGTCGCTCACAAAGAAAACGGGCCTGCGCCCGATCGCTGCATCGTTTATCGCACTCGCTGCGCTCACCTTTTCCGCCGGCTTCGGCATCGCGCATGCCGCGGACGACGCGCTGCCGAAGATCCCAAACAAGAAGCCGCTGAGAGTCGGCTTCGCGCAGACGGAAAGCAATAACCCGTGGCGGCTTGCGGAGACGAGAAGCTTCAAGGAGATCGCCTCGAAGTGCGGCTGGCAGATGGTCATGACCGACGCGAACAGTTCGGCCGCCAAGCAGGTCGCGGACATTCAAAGCATGATCGCGCAGCACGTCGATCTGCTCGTGTTCCCGCCGCGTGAAGAGAAGCCGCTCGTGCCCGTCATCATGCAGGCGAAAAAGGCCGGCATTCCGGTGATTCTCGTCGACCGCAACGTCGATCAGTCGATGGCGAAAGCCGGCAAGGACTACATCACGTTCATCGGTTCCGACTTCATCGACCAGGGACAGCGCGCCGCCGACTGGCTCATCAAGGCGACCAATGGCAAGGCGACCATCATCGAACTCGAAGGCTCGACGGGCGCGTCCGCCGCGAACGATCGCAAGAAAGGCTTCGATGAAGTCATCGCCAAGAATCCGGGCATGAAGATCGTTGCATCGCAAAGCGGCGACTTTGCACGCGACAAGGGCCGCCAGGTGATGGAGACGCTGTTGCAGGCGCATCCCGACGTGACCGCCGTCTATGCGCACAACGACGAAATGGCGCTCGGCGCGATCGCCGCGATCAAGGCCGCGGGCAAGCAGCCGGGCAAGGACATCCAGATCGTGACAATCGACGGCACCAAGGGCGGACTCGAAGCGATCAAGGCCGGCGAACTCGGCGCGAGCGTGCAATCGAGCCCGTTCTTCGGACCGCTCGCCTGCGACGTCGCGCAGAAGTACGCGAAAGGCGAAACGATCCCGCCGTGGGTCAAGGTCTCCGATCGCTTCTATGACAAGAGCAACGTCGACGCGAGCATGCAGTACGGCTATTGAGCGACAGCTCTGTGCCTTCGCGGGCGCTTTTTCCAAAGCGCCCGCTTTGTCGTTTCAGTTCTTTCGATGATGGATGACGCACGATGGCTCAAGCTCCGTTGCTCGACATGCAGGACATCGACATCTCTTTCGGCGGTGTCGCCGCGTTGAAACGCGCGCGGCTGACCGTAACGGCGGGTGAAGTGCATGCGCTGATCGGGCAGAACGGCGCGGGCAAATCGACGCTCATCAAGATCCTCACCGGCGCGTATCGGAAAAGCGCGGGCACGATTCGCTTCGACGGACGCGAAGCCGATTTCCGCACGCCGAAGGAAGCGCGCGAAGCGGGTATCAGCACGATCTATCAGGAGATCAATCTGGTGCCGTTCCGCTCGGTCGCGGAGAACATCTTTCTCGGACGCGAGCCGCGCCGCTTCGGCCTGATCGACTGGAAAACCGTGCAGCGCCGCGCGGACGAACTGCTCGAATCGTTCGGACTGAAGATCGATGTGAAGAAGCCCGTGCGCGAATATTCCACAGCGATTCAGCAGATGGTCGCGCTCGCGCGCGCGGTGTCGTCGGATGCGAAGATGGTCATCATGGACGAGTCCACCTCGTCGCTCGATGAACGCGAAGTCGAGTTGCTGTTCAGCGTCGTGCGCCGTCTTCGCGATGACGGACGCGCGGTGATCTTCGTCTCGCATCGGCTGGACGAACTGTATGCGTTGTGCGATCGCGTCACCGTGATGCGCGACGGGCAAACCGTCGCCGAAAGCGCGATGCAGGACATGGACAAGCTCAGGCTCGTCACGACGATGCTCGGCCGCACGCTCGCCGCCGTCGTCCACGAAGACAGCGCGGTCAAGGAAGCGAATCTCGCGAAGCGCGGCGGCCTCGCGCTGAGTGCGCAAGGACTGTCGGCCGGCGCAAAAGTCGCGGACGTGTCGCTCGACGTGCACGCGGGCGAAGCCGTCGGCCTCGCCGGACTGCTCGGCTCGGGCCGCACGGAGACGATGCGTTTGCTGTTCGGCGCGGATCGTCCGGAGAAAGGCACGCTGTCGATGAATGGCGAGACCGTCGCATGGAAATCGCCGAAAGATGCGATCGCGCATGGCGTCGCGTATCTGACCGAAGACCGCAAGGCCGAAGGCATCGTGCCGGAGTTGTCGGTGCGCGACAACCTCACGCTCGTGTGTCTGCCCGCGCTCACGAAACGCGGCATCGTGGATGTCGCGCGGCAGAAAGAAATTGTCGATGGCTTTATCGAGTCGCTCGGCATCAAGCTGCGTTCCGCCGATCAGCCGATCCGCGAACTCTCGGGCGGCAATCAGCAGAAGGTGCTGCTCGCGCGCTGGCTCGCGACGCATCCGCGTCTGCTGCTGCTGGATGAACCGACGCGCGGCATCGACGTCGGCGCGAAGGCCGACGTCGCGAAGATCGTGCGCGAACTGCGCGATTCGGGGCTGGCGGTGCTGCTGTCGGCCTCGGAACTCGAAGAGCTCACGGCGGTCGCGGATCGCGCAGTCGTTATCCGCGATGGACAGACCGTCGCGCAGCTCGACGGCGCGCAGATGAACGAGGCCTCGATCATGGACGCAATCGCACACGGCGCGGGCGAGCGGTCGACGCTGGCCGAAGCGGTGGAGGAAGCCAAACATGATCGATGATACGCAGCGCGCGGCGCAAATCGTTCAGGCGCCCGCGAGGAAAAAACGCGGCGTCGCGATTCAGCGCGAGATCGTCGTGCTCGTCGCGATGATCGTCTTCAATCTGCTTTTCACGCCGCACTTCGTGTCGCTGCAAACCTTCAACGTCAACTTGACGCAAGTGGTGACGATCGTGATCGTCGGCATCGGCATGACGCTGGTGGTGGCCACAGGCGGCATCGATCTGTCGGTGGGCGCGTCGATGGCGATTGCCGGCGCGGTCGCGCCGATGCTCTTTATGAACATCGCGGGGCCGCCCGGCATTGCCCTCGCCTTCACGCTGCCGATCGTCGCGGCCGCGCTATGCGGCGTGTTCAACGGCCTGCTCGTCACGCGGCTTCGCGTGCAGCCGATCGTCGCGACGTTGGTGCTGTTCATCGCGGGACGCGGCATCGCGCAGGTCGTCACCGACGGCAGCCTGCAAGCCTTCTCCAATCCGGCGTTTCAATGGATCGCGCTCGGCAAGGTCGCGGGCGTGCCCTTCCAGATTCTGTTGATGCTCGCGCTCGTCGCCGTATTTACGTGGATCGTGCGCAAGACGCTGTTCGGCAAGTATCTGCTGGTGACGGGCGGCAATGAAGACGCGGCGTATCTGTCGGGCATTCCGACCGTGCGCGTGAAGATGATCGCCTATACCGTCTGCGCGGCGCTCGCCGGACTCGCCGGTCTGATTTCGATTTCGGTGAATTCGTCGTCGGATGCGAACGTCATCGGTCTGGGCGTCGAGTTGGATGCGATCGCGGCGGTGGCCGTCGGCGGCACGGCGTTGACAGGCGGCAAGGCGTATATCACCGGCACGCTGATCGGCGCGCTCATCATCCAGTTGCTGCGTTACACGCTGCTCGCGCACGGCATTCCGGATGCGGCGGCGCTGGTGCTCAAGGCGGCGATCATCATCGTCGCGGTGTACGTGCAACGCAAGCGAGGCTGACGCTTATGAAGAAGAATCTGCCCATTATCAGCGCACTCGTAGCGCTGCTCGTGCTAGGCGTGACGCGCTACGAGCATTTCGCCGACGCGTACAACGTGCTTTCCTTTTGGCGCTACAACTCGATGTTCCTGCTGATCTCGATCGGCATGGCGTTCGTCATCATCACGGGCGGCATCGATCTTTCGGTAGGCGCGGTGGCGGCGCTCGCGAGTGTCGTGTCGGCGCTGGCGAGTCCGCATGGCGGCGTGGCCGCGGTGCTGGCGGGATCGTTAGCAGGGCTTGCTGTCGGCGTGCTCAACGGACTCGTCATCACGCGCATGCGTATTCTGCCGTTCATCGTCACGCTCGCGACGAGTCTCGGCGCGCATGGTCTCGCGCTGCTGCTCGGTCACAACGACGCGGTCGGCATCGCGTCCGATTCGAGCTTTGCGGGCTTCGGCCAGGGCGATCTGTTCGGCTTGCCGATTCCGGGCATCGTGTCGGCAGTCGCTGCGATTCTCGGCTGGATCGCGCTGCGCTCGTCGCGCTTCGGGCGGCATGCGCTGGCTATCGGCGGCAGCGAGGAAGCGTCGCGGCTCATGGGGCTCAACGTGGATCGCACGCTGGTCGCCGTGTATGCGGTGAGCGGTTTGCTCGCGGGCATTGCCGGCAGCATTCTCGCCGCGCAGTTCGGCGCGGGGCAGCCCAACGAGGGCGTCGGCTGGGAGCTGTTCGCGATCTCGGCGGTCGTGCTCGGCGGCACACGGCTGACGGGCGGCGAAGGCTCGATTGCGATGACGATTGCGGGCGTCGCACTGCTCGCGCTCGTTTTCAATCTGCTCAACTTCGAGAACGGGCTCGGCTATATCAGCTTGTCGGCTTACTGGCAGTCGGTGATTCGCGGCATGTTCCTGCTGCTTGTCATCGTGTTGCAGGCGCGCGTGCTGAACCGCAATCGCGGCGCGGTGAAGCTGGCGCATTGAGTCGCAGCCGCAGCCGCAGCGCAGCCGCCGGTTAGCCTTGCATCGTGAAGACGGTGCGCAAGCGGCTGCCGCTTTCGTTCCAATGCGTCGCAAGTTCGGCGAGAGGAACGGCCTGCGTGGCAATCTCGAAGCGGGATGGAATCGCGGCATGCAACACCTCGCGCGTCGCGTTGAACAGCCGCTCGAGAGGAATGCTGCCAATTCCGCTGCCCATCAACATAATCGCCGATGCACGCAGCGCCGCGCCCGGCAGCGAGATGGTTGCGCCGCCAACCGAGCCGATCTGCACGAAGCGCATCGGATAACCACCCGGAAGCGACCGCGCCGCGCCCGTCAGCAGCGTGAGCGCGCTGGCGCCCCAGAGGTAATCGAGCACCACGTCCACACCTTCATGAAAGTGAGGCTCGAGCGCGCGCTGCAATGCGGACTCTTCCTGATCGAGCGAAAGCACGTAATCCGCGCCCACGGATGCAAGCGTGCTGAGCGTCTGCGGATGCCGCCCTGTGGCGATCACCTTCGCGGCCCCGAGATGTCTGGCGATCTGCACAGCCAGCCGTCCCGACGCACCTGTCGCGCCGTTGATCAACACGGTCTCGCCGCGAGCGAAGTGCGCGCGTTCGGCGAGCGCTGCCCACGACGACATGCCGGGAATCGCCATCGCCGCAGCCAGGACGGGATCGAGCGTCTCGGGGATTTCGATGCACTGGCTTTGCGCGACGACGGTTCGCTCGGCCAGGCCGCCTGACGGCTCCTTCGGCGCGAAGAAATAGACGCGCTTGCCGTCCTCGCGGCGGCGGCCCACACCGTCGATGCCCGCGACGAACGGCAGACGCGCCGATGACGAATAGTGCGTGCCGGACGCCCTGCCGCGCGTGATGTGACTGAGCGCCGAAGCCTCCACGTCGATTATCGCGTGACCTTCCGCGGGCGCGGGCTCGTCGATGTCCGAATACACCGGCATCTGACCGGCTTGCATGACGACCGCTGCTTTCATGACCGCGCCTCGGTAGCCGAATGAGTCGGTGCCCCGCTATCGATCCACTCGCGCAACTGTGGATCGCGAATCATCACGAAGTCGAACAGGCCGGACGCGCGCAACGCCGGCAGCGCCTCGCGAATATCGGCGGCGGCCTGGCCGCGTGCGGTCTCGCTTGCGGTGGGATCGGTCCACACACGCGCATTGGCAAAAAAGGCCGCGATCGTGCCCTTGCGAATCGTCACGCCGCCGACATCGACGGAATCGGCATGGTCGGGAAGAATGTGTTCGGCTCGCATCGTGATGAACTCCTCGAAGTGGTAGTGAGTTCAGTCTAGAGATGCAGTGCCGGGTCGTCTCAGGTATAAATGCCATTCGATACGGATTTCGAGCCATGACTATTCCGCTGATTCGTCCAGAACTGCTCACAGCGCCTGACGTGCCCTTTCTGATGGCGGGAGAACTCACACAACGGGCGTCCCGCGAAGTGGCCTCGCACGCGCATGCACGCGGGCAGTTGATGGGCGCGTTGAGCGGCCTCGCGTCGGTCGGCGTGGGCCGGCAGCAATGGGTCGCGCCCGCCATTTACGCCATATGGGTGCCGCCGTATTGCGAGCATTCGATGCGCTCGCATGGTCCGTTTTCCGGCTGGAGCGTGTTCATTGCCGAGGAGCGGTGTGCCGGGTTGCCCACGCAACCGCGGGCGATCCGCACGACGCCTTTGCTGCGCGCGGCCGTGCGCCGCGCGGCGAGCTGGACCGGCGCATTGCTCGATGCGCAGCAGGCGCGGGTTGCCGAAGTCATCATGGATGAACTGGCGGCGTCGAAGGCCGAGTCGCTGAATTTGCCGAGCCCGGAAGACCCGCGGCTCATGCGTATCACCGACGCGCTGGCCGCCGATCTTTCCGACTCGCGACGTCTCGAGGAATGGGCCGAGTGGGCGGGACTGTCGCCGCGCACGCTGAGCCGGCGCTTCGTCGCCGAGACGGGACTCAGCTTTGCGCAGTGGCGCGCGCAGGCGCGCCTGCTTCGCGCGCTGGAACTCGTCGCCGAGGGCGTCAGCGTGACGACGATCGCGCTCGAACTCGGCTATGAAAACGTGAGCGCGTTTATCGACATGTTCAGGCGCGCGACCGGGACCACACCGGGGCGCTATGCGGCGGCGGCGACGTCAAATCAAGAACCGGGCTGCGCCGCGTCTCGCGCGAGGGAAAACCCCTAAACCGCGCCACGTCCCCGCCCCACGCTGCTTTCACCGCTTCTTGCCGCGAATCGTTAGCCTCGCGATAACAAATGCTTGCCGAAGGTGATTGAAACCGGGTCTCTGTGTCCCATAGACTCGGCCATGCCCTAAAGAGCCGCGTTGTGCACGCAATGCTGGCTCGTAAGCGGTCAACCCCACCCGTCAGCAGCCCTTGCACAAAACGCGGGTAAGACACTAAAGCAAGAGAGTCGACCGCGGTCGACAGGAGACAACAGATGATCATCTACGGAACGGCGCTGCTCGCTTTCTGCCACCTTGCGGGACTCTTTCTCGGCGATCTGCTCGGGGTCGCGATCGGCGTCAAGACCAACGTCGGCGGTGTCGGCATCGCGATGCTGCTGCTGATTTTCCTGCGGCTCTATCTGCACGGCAAAGGACTGCTGCCGAAAGAAACCGAGGCCGGCGTCGGCTTCTGGGGCGCGATGTACATCCCCGTCGTCGTCGCGATGGCGGCGAATCAGAACGTGGTTGCCGCGCTCAAGGGCGGACCGGTCGCGCTGCTTTCCGCGTTGGGCGCGGTGGCTGTGTGCGCCGTGTGCATCGCGGTGCTCTCGCGCACCGGACGCGACAGCACCTCGTTCATCAGCAGCCCGCAACCCGAAGAGATCTGACGCAGGAGCCAGCCATGATCCATATGATCGACAAAGTACTGATACAAAACGGCCTCGTCACTGCGTTCGCGCTCGTGGGACTCATCATGTGGGTGTCGTCGATGATCTCGCGCAAGCTCACGTTCGGGCGCGTGCACGGCTCGGCGATCGCCATCGTGATCGGCCTCGTGCTCGCGTACTTCGGCGGCGCGTTCACCGCGGGTCAGAAAGGTCTCGCCGATTTGCCGCTGTTCGCGGGCGTCGGCTTGATGGGCGGCGCGATGCTGCGTGACTTCGCGATCGTCGCGACGGCCTTCGAAGTGCAGGCCACCGAAGCGCGCAAGGCCGGGCTCATCGGCGTGCTGTCGCTGCTGCTCGGCACGGTGCTGCCGTTTATCGTGGGCGCAAGCGTCGCGCATGCGTTCGGCTATACCGATGCGGTCAGCATGACGACCATCGGCGCCGGCGCGGTCACGTACATCGTCGGACCGGTGACGGGCGCGGCGATCGGCGCGAGCTCCGACGTGATCGCGCTCAGCATTGCAACGGGTCTCATCAAGGCGATCATCGTGATGATCGGCACGCCGCTCGCGGCCAACTTCATGGGCCTCAAGACGCCGCGCTCGGCGATGATTTTCGGCGGCCTCGCGGGCACGGTCAGCGGCGTGAGCGCGGGACTCGCGGCGACCGACCGGCGGCTCGTGCCTTACGGTGCGCTGATCGCCACGTTTCATACAGGCGTGGGCTGCCTGCTTGGACCGTCGCTGCTGTTCTTCGCGACGCGCGCGCTGGTCGGCGGCTGAGCGGCGACGCAAATGCGCAGCCCTGGTTTATGTGTCAGCCTTCGTTTAGCCTTCGTTTCGCGTACGAAGACGGCACACGGCCATCAGCGCGAGGAGATTCGGGTCGCGCTCGCGCGCCCGCAAAAAACTCACGCCGATGGTCTGGCGCATCCGGTATGGCGGTTTGAGCGCGATGAGTTGGACCTTGTCGCCGAACACGTCACGCACGCGGCCCGGCAACAGCGTATAGCCGACGCCGCCGCTCACGAGGTTCATCAGCGAGAAAATGTCGCCGACTCGCATGGTCACGTTGGGCGTGAACTCCGCGACGCGAAACGCTTCCTGAAAGCCGTGATAGGTCGCAAAGCCCTCGCCGAGCGAGACGAAAGTTTCGTCACGGCAGTCGCGCAGATCGACCGCTTC
This sequence comes from Paraburkholderia sp. OAS925, assembly GCF_040543975.1. NCBI lineage: Bacteria > Pseudomonadati > Pseudomonadota > Betaproteobacteria > Burkholderiales > Burkholderiaceae > Paraburkholderia > Paraburkholderia sp. OAS925. The sequence continues at coordinate 2,103,308 of NZ_JBEUNO010000001.1, read as the reverse complement.
GAGATTGGCATACGGCGAGTTGGCGGGCGCGGCAAAGAAAATGTCGTCTTCGAAAAGCGGAATGGATTCGATCTCGGGCTCGGCGTCGGGCAAGGCCATCAGCGCGGCGTCGATGGCGCCCTGCTTGAGCTTCTCGATCAGTTCGGCATTCGGGCCGAGCACGAGTTCGACCTGAAGCGCGGGCCGCCGCACCTTGATGTCGACGACGATGCCCGGCACCGTCCTGATGGTCAGCGAATAGAGCGAGCCGATCTTCAACCGGTCCGATGAATAGCCCGCCGCTTCGCGCGTCGCACGAATGCCGTCGGACATCAGCGTGATGACTTCCTGCGCGACGTCGGCGAGCATTTGCGCCGCGTCGGTCGATCTGAGATTGCGGCCTTCGTGGCGAAACAGCGCGCAGCGCACGCCCTGTTCGAGCGAATGCAACGCGCGATGCACGCTGACCGTGCTCACGTTCAGCGCTTCGGCCGCCTTCGCGAGACTGCCGGTTTGCATGAAGGCGAGCAGCACTTCCAGTTTACGAAAGGTGATTTCGTCGTCGATTCGGTCGCGCATGTCGAGCTATGGAACGGTCGGAACCGTCCATTATCGGCTCGTGCGCGCCTGCTGCAAATAGCGTTAATCCCTCACGCGCCGGCGAGCTTGCGGCGCGTGCCTGCATACGTCACGTCGGGGCTGGCCGCGTTGTCAGTGGCGATGCTGATGATGCCGCAACCAGTTCCACACGGGCGCGTGGTCGAGTTGGCGCAGCAATTGTGCGCGGCGATGCTCCCGCCGATAGTGGCCGACCGCGAAGATGATGCCTGTCGCGAGCACCGCGCAGCCCATTACGATGCTTACCAGTTGTTCGTCCATGACTACTTTCTCGTCAATATTTCGATGCAACGATGAGAGGTTCGCCGCCTAGCGTTTGCGCGCCACCGCGTTGAGCATGGAATGACCTGCACAAGTGACATGCAGGCGCTGGTGTCCGGAAGCGAGGTCTTCGAGTGCGACGAGTTGCCGTTCAAGCAGCGTGTCGAGTTCTTCGCGACACATATCGATCTGATCCGGAGCAGCCTTGACCAACATGAGGGTGGCAAACTCCTTGGGGCTTAGCATAGTTGTCTCTCTCCAATGTTCTATTAATGCAGACGGAAGAATCAATTACCGGCCGGTCTATCTGAAAAGATAAAATGGCGGGAAGTCTTTCCGCTTTATATTGTTTGCGGCAGCGATGCGCCGGGGAAATAATTGTAAACTGAAATGATGCAATTCCGCCGCATGAATAAATGGATCGGCGTGGGGGGGCCGATAGCGATGGTTTAAAACATATGATATGCAATCGGCGACCAGGCGGGCACGCGGTGGATCGGGATAGGGCGACCGGGTGATTGAACGTTTGAAGCTGAAAACGGCTATTTTATTTTTAATTCGCCCGCTTTCATTAAAACTTCTTAAAACGGGTTATCAGCTATCGTGCATTTCGCGAATCGCGAATTAAATCGCCGCATTCGAATTACGCGAATTTTTTACGCCGCTATGGCGAGTTAATAGCCGCGCATGACGCGCGCGACCACTATCCGTTATCGCGGCACGATCCTCGGCCGACGCGAACGTGCGGCACGCCACGGGCCGCGCAAGCGCGCCGGACGAGGATTGGCCGCATGCCGTTGTTGCAGGCCGCCTTCGCCTTGCACCGACGACATCGCGATACCCGCGTCGTGCTCGTCGTTGAATCCGCGGGCCGAGTCGATCGCGCGCAGCATCGTTTGCAGTTTTTTCAGCATCGCAGAAGAGGTTCCTCGTTAGGCCCACTCAAGCACTCAAGCCGCATTAAGCCGCGCCAGCTCCGTATCGACCAGGAGCTTCTTCAACTCCGGCACGCACGAGCCGCAGTTGCCGCCCGCCTTCAGACACGCGGTGATGTCGGCGGCGCTCTTCAGGCCGTGCTCGCGTATCGCCGTGCATATCGTATTGCGCCCGACGCCGAAGCACGAACAGATGGTCGGCCCCGTATCGGCGCCCTTGCCGATCGACTGGCCGGAGAGCACGCCGATGCGGTCCGCGTCGTCGAGCTTGCCCTTTGCAAAGAGGCTCGCGAGCCATTCGCGCGCCGGCAGGTCCGGACGCGCCGAGAGAAACACGCAGTTCTCGATGCGATCGTCGACGAGATGCACCGCGCGATAAACGCCTGCCGCGCGATCCTCGTATTCGAGCCAATCGGCGTGTGCATCGTCGACACAGAAGAGCGCACGCGCCCACGCGCCGCGATCGCCCTCCTCTCCAGGCGGATTGCGGCCGGCCAGTTCATAGCGCACGAACTGCGTGCCCTGCACGCGCGTCCAGTACGTGACGCCGTCGAGAACCGGCGCGCGGCGGCTCAGCGAAAAGCCATGCCACGCGACATGAAACTTGTCGACGCGCACGGGCGTGTGCTTGAACTCGGGCTCGCCGGAAACCGGATCGACCGACGGATTCACCACGGCCCCGACGCGCGCGTCGGACGCCACCTGATCGTTCCAGTGAATCGGCACGAACACGCTGCCGCGCGGCATGCCGCCGCCGTATTGCACGCGCGCGACCATCGCGCCCCAACGGCTCGACACTCGCGCGAGGTCGCCTTCGCGCACGCCGCACAACAACGCATCCTGTGGATGCATGTCGACGAACGCCTCGGTCACATGGCCCGCGAGTTTTTCGGACCTGCCCGTGCGGGTCATCGTGTGCCACTGGTCGCGCACGCGGCCCGTGTTGAGCGTCAGCGGATAGTCGTCGTCGGGCGCATTCGCGGGCGCGCGCGGCGGCGTGGCGATGAAACGCGCGCGGCCGTCCGCGTGGCTAAAGCGGCGATCGTCGAAAAGACGCGCGGTGCCGGGTGCGGCCGTGTCGCTGGCCGTGTCGCTGGCCGTGTCGCTGGCCGTGTTGTTATTGGCGCGTACGGGCCATTGAACAGGCTGCAACGATGAGTAGCCGTCGCTGCCGAGGCCCACCAGCCCCGCCAGATTGAACGCGCGACGCACGCTGTCGCCGTGTTGGCTATGCGATTGGCTTTCGCTCTCGCTCTCGCCGTTGCGCCATGCGCTCAACCGCGCATGCTCGTCGAAGATCTCCTGCTGGCTCGCGAATTCGAAGCCCGCATAGCCCATGCGCTTTGCCACATCGCAGATGATTTGCCAGTCCGCGCGCGCCTCGCCCGGCGCGGGCAAGAACGCGCGCTGACGCGAAATCCTGCGCTCCGAATTCGTGACGGTGCCGTCCTTCTCGCCCCAGCCGAGCGCCGGCAACAGCACATGAGCGAACACATTGGTGTCCGTGCGCTCGACAATGTCGGAGCTGACCACCAGTTCGCAACGCGCGAGCGCGCGCTTTGCCTGATCGCCGTCGGGCAGGCTCACGACCGGATTCGTGCCCATGATCCACACGGCCTTGACGCGTCCTTCCTCGATCGCCTCGAACAGCTCGACTGCTTTGAGCCCCGCGCGCGATGCAATAACCGGCGCGCCCCAGAATTGCTGAACGAGTTCGCGATGCTTTGCATCGTCGAGTTCGAGATGCGCGGCGAGCGTGTTCGCGAGACCGCCGACCTCGCGCCCGCCCATCGCATTCGGCTGTCCGGTGAAAGAGAACGGCCCCATTCCCGGCTTGCCGATGCGCCCCGTCAGCAAATGGCAATTGATGATGCTGTTGACCTTGTCGGTGCCCGCGCTCGATTGATTGACGCCTTGCGAATAGACCGTCACGACGCGCTCGGTGCGCGCGAACAGGCGGTAAAACTCGAGCAGATCGTGCGGATCGACCTTGCACGCCTTCGCGCATTGGGCGAGATCGAAGGCCGCTGTCGTGCCCGATACTTCACCCTCAGAAGCAGCGGCCAGTGCCTGCGCAAAACCGTTGGTATGCGCATCGACGAACTGCGCGTCGATCGCACCATGCTCCGCGAGAAAACTGAGCAGCCCGTTGAAAAGCCGCACGTCGCTGCCGGCGCTCAACGGCAGATGCAGATCGGCCATCTCGCACGTCGCGGTATAGCGCGGATCGATCACGACCACTTTCATGTCGGGCCGCGCTTCCTTGATCTTGACGATCCGCTGGAACAGGATCGGATGACACCACGCCGTGTTCGAACCAACCAGCACGACGAGATCGGCGAGTTCGAGATCTTCGTAGCACACCGGCACCACGTCTTCGCCGAAAGCCCGCTTGTGTCCCGCAACGGAAGACGACATGCAGAGCCGCGAATTCGTATCGATGTTCGCGCTGCCGACGTAGCCTTTCATCAGCTTGTTCGCGACGTAGTAGTCCTCGGTCAGCAACTGGCCCGATACGTAGAGCGCGACCGCATCCGGCCCGTGTTCGTCGACGATCCGGCGAAAGCCGTCCGCGACCGCATCGATTGCTTCGTCCCACGAAACATCGCGCAACGCGCCGCTCGCGCGCTCGCGCATCTTCGGATGAAGCAGCCGTCCGTCGAGCCCGATCGTTTCGCCGAGCGCCGAGCCTTTCACGCACAGGCGTCCAAAGTTCGCGGGATGCTGTTCGTCGCCGGCAATGTCATGGCCGCCGTCGGGGCGCGCTCGCGCGCGCACGCCGCAACCGACGCCGCAATACGGACAGGTGGTTCTGACAGCATCGCCGCTGCCGGACGTGCTCGAAATAGCGATGGGAAAACTCACGGTGTGTTCCAGGTCAGGCTGCCTGCGTCTCGCAGAGGGCTTTGCCGAACAGCAACTGGCTGCGCAGCGAGGAAATGTCGGTCCGGTTCTGGATCAGCTCGAAGTACCACGCGCCTTCGTTGACGTCGCCATACAGCACGGCGCCGATCACGCGGTTCTCTTCGATCACGAGGCGCTTGTAGACGCCGCGCCGCGGATCGCGCAGCACGAGGTCTTCGCTGTCCGGGCCGCCGATGAAGTCGCCGGCCGAATACAGTTCGACGCCGGTGACCTTGAGCTTGGTGGCAGTCGCGCGCTGCACGTAGCGGCGATGGCCCGCGCCCGCGAGATGCGCGCCGCACACGCGCGCCTGATCCCAGATCGGCGCGACGAGGCCGAAGGTCGCCGTGCGGTGCTGCACGCATTCGCCGACCGCGTAGACGCGCGGATCGTAGGTCTGCAACGTATCGTCGACGACAATCGCGCGCTCGCAATGCAGCCCCGCCTGTTTCGCGAGGTCGATGTTCGGGCGCACGCCGGCCGTCATCACGACGAGGTCCGCGGGAATCTGCGTGCCGTCGGCGAAACGCACGGCGCTCACACGATCCGGTCCGACGATCTCCGCGGTGTTCGCCTTCAGCAGGAAACGCAGGCCCTTGCGCTCGAGCGCCTGTTGCAGCAGGACCGACGCGCTGCGGTCGAGTTGGCGCTCCATCAGGCTGTCCATCACATGCACGACGGTTACCGACATGCCCTGGCGCATGAGTCCGTTGGCGGCCTCGAGCCCGAGCAATCCGCCGCCGATCACCACGGCATGCCGATGATTGCGCGCCGCCTCGAGCATTGTTTCGACATCCTGAATGTCACGAAATGCGATTACGCCAGGCAGATCGTGGCCCGGCACCGGAATCAGGAAAGGCTTCGATCCCGTCGCGATCAGCAGACGGTCATAGCCGACTTCCACGCCGCCTTGCGAACGCACGACGCGGCGCCTGCGGTCGATCGCGATCACCGGGTCGCCCGCATAGAGGCGAATGCCGTTCTCGTCATACCAGTCGCGCGTATTGAGGATGATGTCGTCGACCGTCTTTTCGCCCGCGAGCACCGGCGACAGCAGAATGCGGTTGTAGTTGCCGTACGGCTCGGCGCCGAACACGGTGATGTCGTACAGATCCGGCGCGAGCTTCAGCAGCTCTTCGACGGTGCGCATGCCGGCCATGCCGTTGCCGATCACCACGAGCCGCGGGCGCGCGGGCGCGGCGTGGGAGGCGTGTGACGCGTGCGAGGCGCCTCCCGACAACTGTGCGTCGATCTCGTGTCTCATGCCGCGACCCACACCTTGCCGCTTTCCACCCGCACCGGATACGCGCTGACCGAATTCTCGGGCGCTTCGAGGCACTCGCCGGTGCGCAGATCGAAGTGATGCTTGTAGATCGGCGAGGCCACGACGATGCGCTCGCCGAGGCTGCCGATCAGCCCGCGCGACAGCACGGCCGCGCGCGAGCCCGGGTCGAAGTTGTCGATGGCGTACACGCCGCCCTCACCGTCCGTGACGTGAAATACGGCGACCTGTCCGCCGTTGACGAGCGCGCAGACGCCCGTATTCGGAACGATGTCGTCGAGCGTGCAAACAGGCGTCCAGGTTTGCGGCAAGCGGTCGTGACTCATGGCGGAGTTCCTCTCGGCAACGTTCATGACAAAGGCTTCCTTCATTTGCGATGCGGTACGCGGCATGATGTGTCCGGCAATAAAAAAGCGTCCCGCGGATGCAATCGCCAGTGCGACTGTATTCGGGGGACGCCGTTGTCCAAAACGAGTGATCTAAAACAGAGTGCGTGCTGCAGATGAGCCGGATCGCCTTTGATCCGCAGCCACGTTAAATGCAAGGCTCATGCCATTAGGCGAGAACGCCGCGAAGGCCCCGCGCGGTGGGCTTCTGGCGAGTATTGGAGCGCGCGCCGTGCGCCGTGGGCTGGCGCATTCCGATGCATGAACGCGCGATGATGGTGCGGCGCAGCACCTTGGGCGTGCAACGCTGCCTGGCCGATTGGGCCATGCTCCGGGTCAGCAACGCGACGTTGTAGAAGCCTCGGACGCAAGAACATCCGGCGAAGCGAGCCTCTGCGCGCGACGCACATCGACCGGCAGATCATTGTCTTTCGCGAAGCGCATCACGAAGTCGAATGCGTCGGCACAGACTGCGCGCAGTTCGTCGGAAACGAAAAAGCATTTGATCCCGGCGTCGATCACAGGCATCGCGAGACGCGTGCACGCGATATGAATGCCCGGCCGCTTTTCGCCGACGAAAAGCGTGATGACGCCGGCAAGACGCTCGGGCCAGTCGCCTGGCCGAAAGGTCTTCTGCGAATGCGTGATGCCCTTGATCAGATAGCCCTGAATCGCCCCTTCAATCGGCTCTTGTGTAGTCAGAGGTAGACGGTCCATGCGGGTCTACTCGCCTCCCGATGACGACCGGTCGACGTCGCTCTCGTCGCCCGGCACATCGCGAGCGGCGATCTTGAGTTGCCGGAGCTTGTGATACAGCGTCTTTTTCGGCATGCCGAGCTCGACGCTGGCTTCCGCGACGTTGCCGTTGTGACGCCGCAGCATGTCTTCAATCAGCATGCGCTCGAAGTACGCAAGCTGTTCGCCGAGCGTGCCGCCCTTGCTTGCGTTGCCGCCGGGCGTCAGCAGACTATCGCCGGTTAGTCCGAGCACGAAGCGGTCGGCGACGTTCTGCAACTCGCGCACGTTGCCGCGCCACGAATGCGTCATTAGCTCGGAAAGCTGCGACGCCGATACGATCGGCGCGGGCTGCCCGAAACGGCGCGCGGCCGCGAGCACGAAATGCTCGAACAGCAAGGGCACGTCCTCGCGCCGTTCGCGCAACGGCGGCAATTCGATCTGCGCGACGTTCAGGCGATACAGCAGGTCCGCGCGAAACTGGCCCTCGGTGGAAAGCTGCATGAGGTCGGCCTTGGACGCCGCAACGATCCGGCAATCCACCGATATAGGTTCGTTTGCGCCGAGACGCTCCACGGTGCGTTCCTGCAGCACGCGCAGCATCTTGATCTGCAAGGACACCGGCATGGTTTCGATTTCGTCGAGAAAAAGCGTGCCGCCATGCGCCCATTCGATTTTGCCGATGCGCTTTTTGATCGCACCGGTGAAGGCGCCCGCTTCATGCCCGAACAGCTCGCTTTCGAAAATCTGTTCCGGCAAGCCGCCGCAGTTCAGCGCGACGAAATGCTTGTCGCGTCGCGCGCCGAACTCGTGCAGGCTGCGTGCGATCAACTCCTTGCCCGTGCCGGTCTCGCCGGTGATGAGCACCGACACCGACGTATCCGCCAGACGCAGGATCTTCTTGCGCACCTCGGCGATGGCGGGCGACTTGCCGAGTACGAGCGCCTCGATGCCTTGCCAGTTATCGAGCGCGGCGCGCAAGCCCTGCACTTCGAGCGTGAGGCGGCGCTTTTCGACGGCGCGCGCCACGCGCCGCGCAATATGGTCCGACGAGAACGGCTTTTCGATGAAGTCGTACGCGCCCACCTGCATCGCGCCGACGGCGGTGGAAATATCCGCGTGTCCGCTGATCAGAACGACCGGGATTTGCGGGTCGATCGCCATGACCTTGTCGAGCAATTGCAAGCCGTCGATGCCCGGCATTCTCACGTCGGATACGATCACGAGCGGCGCGCCGGGCGCGACTTCGGCGAGCGCATCGGCCGCACCCGCGTAAGCGGACACGGGCAGGCCCGCGAGCTCGACGGCCTGCTGGACACCGAAGCGCACGTTCTCGTCGTCCTCTACCACGAGAACGCGAATTTCATCTCCCATCGACAACTCCCTTCGCTGACGCAAACTCGATATTGAAGCGCGCGCCGCCTTCATCGCGATTGACGGCGGAAATTTTCGCGCCGAATGCTTCGACGATACGCGACGTGATCGCGAGGCCAAGCCCGAGGCCGTGGCCTCGCGGCTTCGTCGTGACGAACGGCTCGAACAGATGCTCGAGCACTTCGGGCGCGATGCCGGTGCCGCTGTCGGCAATCGAGAACAGCACGCGGCCATTGTCGGCGGACTCGGTTGCTTCGAGCGTAATCACGCGCTGCTCCTGTTCGCGGACCGCGTCGAGCGCATTGCCGAGCAGATTGACGATCACCTGTTGCAACTGGCTCGCCTCCGCACATACCAGCGTGCCCGGCGCCATTCGCACGTCGACTTGCACGGCCTCGTCGCGGATTCGCGCGTCGTAAATGAGCCGCGCATGCGCCACCGCTTCGTTGAGCGACACGGCCACGCGCTCGACAACCGGCTTGCGCGCAAACGCTTTCAATTCGCCGGTGAGCGTGGCCATGTTGTCGACGAGACGCGACACGCGCTCAAGATTCGTGATCGCGTGCGCCGGCTGATCGCGTTCGAAAAACGTGCGCGCGTTATCGCACAGCGTGCGGATCGCGACGAGCGGCTGACTCAGCTCGTGCGTGAGACCCGCAGCCATCTGGCCGAGCACCGCGAGCTTGCCCGCATGCACGACTTCCTGCTGTGACTCGCGCAAGCGCTCTTCAGTCCGTTTGCGCTCGGCGATCTCCTGCTGCATCCGTTCGTTCGTTTGCGTGAGCGCCGCGGTACGTTGCGCGACGGTCGCCTCGAGTTCATCGTTGGCGCGGCGCAATGCGTCCTGCGCTTTCAGCTTCTCCGCAATCGTGCGACGGCGCTGCACCGCGTAAAGCGCATAGAGACCGGCGATCAGAAAGCCGCCCGTCACGAAACCGAGCGCAAGCTCCTGCTGACGCCGCGCGCCCGCGACGTCGAGCAGCACCATGATCGAGTCGCCCGCTTGTGGCGCGGGCCGCGACATCGCGAGATAACGCGTGGTGTGACCGGGGCGGCGCGGGTCAGGAAAGCGGCCGAGCCACGCGCTTGCGCCCCACTCGCCGATGCGCCGATATTGAAGCGGCTCCACGAGGCGGCCCGCGTATTGCCGCGACGCCTGAATCTCGCGCTGCTGTTCCGAAGTGATGGGCCGCAGCGCGGTGAATTTCCACGCCGCCACCGTCGAGATGACGATCACGCCGTTGTGGTCGATGACCATCGCCGCCTCATTCGGCCGGCGCCACGCCGACTCGAGTTCGTCGACGCTGATCTTCACCGCCGCCGCGCCGATCGCCTTGCCGCCGTCGCGCACCGCGCTCGCGAAGTAAAGCCCCGGAATGCCGGTATTGGTGCCGATGCCGAAGAAGCGCCCGCTGCCGCGCGCGAGTGCATCCTTGAAGTAAGGCCGGTACGACACGTTAGTCCCGACGAAGCTCAGCGGCTGGTTCCAGTTGCTCGCGGCGATCACCGAGCCTTGCAGATCGATCACGTCGACCGCGACGCTGCCCGCCTCCTGGTTCACCGCTTCGAGATACGTATTGACGCCCTGCACCAGCGCGGGCGACGCGTGCGGCCCGGCGTTGAGCAACGCACGCACGCTGTCCTGTCGCGCGACGATCGCGGGCATCATCTCGAAGCGCCCTAGTTCGCTTTTCAGGCTCGCGCCGTACAGGTCGAGCTGATGCGCGCCGGCCTCGGCGAGCGCGTCAATCGCGCGATTCCACGCGAGTTCGATTGCCGCCGCGGCCATGCCGGCATACAGCAGTGCCGCGATCGCCCACACCCACAGCGGTATCCCTCTTATTCTCACTTGATGTTCGACCTCGCGAATACCCGATGCCCGACGACGCCACGCGCGCGCCGCACCGGAACGCGACGCGTCAGACACCATGCGCGACCGCGATCAGCGTAACCGTGACGACGATCGCACCGCCGATGCGCGTGGCGATCTGCGCGAACGGCATGAGTTGCATGCGGTTGGCCGCGGTCAGGATCGCGACGTCGCCGGTGCCGCCCTGCCCGCTGTGACAGGCGTTCACGATCGCGGTGTCGATAGGGTACATCTTAAGCTTGCGGGCAACCAGAAAACCGGTGCCCATCAGCGTCGCCACCGTCGCGACGATCGTCACGATATTGGCGATGGTGAAGGCGGCCATCAGCTTGTCCCACGGCGTCATCGCGACGCCGATGGCGAACAGCAGCGGATACGTGACCGCGGTCGAGAAGAACTTGTAGACGACGAACGCGCCTTCCTGCAATTGCGGCGACACGGCGCGCGCGAGCTTGACCAACACGGCGAGAAACAGCATCGCGACCGGCGCGGGCAAGCCGAACAGATTGCGGCACATCAGGCCGAGCAGATACAGCGTGATCGCGGTGATGCCGGCCGCCGCGATATGCGTGACGTCGATATGGCCGCGAATTTCTTCTTCGGCGGGCGCCATTTCGTCGGTCTCGCCGACTTGCAGACGTCCGTCGCCGGTGAGATGCGGAAAGCGCTTGCCGAGCATGTCGAGCGCACCCGACAGAACGATCGCGGTGAGGCTGCCGAGCATGACGGGCGGCAGCACTTGCGCGAACAACTCGCCCTGCGGCAAGTGCATGATTTCCGAATAGCCGATCGACAGCGGAATAGCGCCTTCACCGACACCGCCGGCCATGATCGGCACGACGATATACAAAAGCGTATGGCGCGCGCCGAGCCCGAATGCCGCGCCGACGGCAATGCCGACAATGGCCGCGGCCAGCGAGCCCAGCGCAAGCGGCACGAAGATCTTCACGAAGCCGCGGATCAGCACGCGCCGGTCCATGCTCAGAATGCTGCCGACGATAATCGACGCGATGAAGAGATACAGGAAGTTCGTCGACTTCGTGAACTCGGTCGTGAGATGAAGAATTGGCTTGGGCAGCACGTGGTAGTACGTGAGCGCCGACGGCACGAACGTCGCGCAGATTGCGGCCGCGCCGATGTTGCGCAGAAGAGGCAGACGCTTGCCCAGTTCGGCGCACGTGAAGCCGAAGAATGCGAGCACGGCGATTGCCATCGAAATTTCGCCCGGCATTTTGCCCGTCACCGCAAAGCCGACGATCAGCGCGAGGAGAATGAAATAGACCGGCAGCGGGATGATGCCGATGCGGTATTCCATCAGCTTCCACCAGCCTTCTGGCCAGAAGCGGGTCTTTTCGTTGGACAACGGCGCGGCGTCGAGCGCGGGCGTGGAACGCGAAGCGTCCTGGGTATGGGCGGGTGTGGACAAAACATGTCTCCTTGCTTTGGCGCGCCGCGGTGGCATGGCGGCGTCGCGTTTCGATGCGGATGTCGGCGCATCCGGCTGCGGCTCTTCGAGCCAGGTGCTGGATAAGCTCGGGGAAAACCCGGGCGATCCGTGGAAAATATTGTGGGAAGTGGGAAGCGATGCGCGCGGGTTAGCGCCGCGCGGGTCGATGAGAGTTGGGCTGGGTCATGAGTGTCTCCGTGAGGATCTCGAGTCTTGTGGATTGCGCTCTGGGCGCTCTTGTAGGGGTATAAGGCAAGGCCTATGCCAATGGCGGCCTGATTGCGGATATGTTTTAAGCCATTGATCTAGCGGGCTTTTTTGTGACGTGAGCGGACACCGCAAGCCCCGTGTTCCGAGACTTCAGAATTCGCCGCGGTGGGCAGGCTGAGAGTTCAGCCGTGAGCGTGTGGATGAGCGCGATCCTCTGACGAAAGGAGCGAGCGGCGCGAAGGCCATCTTCGATTGCGTGCTTTCGATATGCGCAAACATTGGTTGGATTTGCGCGGGCGTCGATTTAACGTCGCGAGTTCAACGCGCACCGTGCGCCGCATCTTTCACGCAGAGAGCAAAGACCGATGACCACACGCAAAGATTCGATCGATACACGCAGGCGCCGCCTTCTGCACGGCGCCGCAGCCGGTTTGACGGGCGCCGCGCTCGGCGGCGTACTCTCGCCTATCGCGCCGTTCACGGGCGGCTCCGCTCACGCGCAAGGCGACAGCAAGCGCATCCGCATCGGCTATCAGAAGTACGGCAACTTCGTCGTGCTGAAGGCGCGCGGCACGCTGGAAAAGCGGCTGGCAAGCGAAGGCGTCGCGGTGCAGTGGCTCGAATTTCCGGCCGGCCCGCAGTTGCTCGAAGGATTGAATGCCGGTGCCGTCGATGTCGGCACGGTCGGCGAAACGCCACCCATTTTTGCGCAGGCTGGCCGCGTGGACTTCGTTTATATCGGCAACGAGCCGCCCGCGCCGCGTGGCGAAGCGATCGTCGTCCCGCAGGATTCGCCGATTCGCACGGTGGCGCAATTGCGCGGCAAGAAGGTCGCCTTCAACAAAGGCTCGAATGTGCACTTCCTGCTCGTGAAGGCGCTGCAGCAGGCGGGACTGACGTACGCGGACATCGAGCCGGTCTACCTGACGCCCGCCGACGCGCGCGCCGCGTTCGTGCAAGGCAGCGTGCACGCGTGGGTGATCTGGGACCCGTACCTGGCCGCTATCGAACGGCAGGCGAATGCGCGCACCATCGCGAACGGCGACGGGCTCGTGCGCAATACGCAGTACTACGTCTCGGCGCGCAAGTTCGCGACGGCGCAACCGCGCCTGCTGAATGCGCTGCTCGAGGAAGTGAACGCCGTCGACAGTTGGGGACGCGACAACGTGGCCGAAGTGGCGAGCCTGCTGTCGCCGCTCGTGGGCCTCGACGCGGCCACGCTCGAAGTCGCGCTCAAGCGCACCGGCTACGGCGTACAGCCGATCACCGATGCAACCCTCGCCTATCAGCAGCAGATCGCCGACACGTTCAGCGCGCTGAAGCTGATTCCCGGCAAGCTGAGCGTGGTGGACGCGCGCTGGAAAACAAGCTGATTTGAGGATGTGCGTCCGCGCGCGCCGCATCGTGTGGCGCGCGACGCGCTGCACGTGTGAGACTACCCCGCCGTCCCGTTGTACGCTGCCCGCAGCGCCGCGACGTCGAACTTCACCATTTTCATCATCGCCTCGGCGGCGCGCCGGGCCTTCTCCGCGTCGGGGTCGCCCATCATGCCGATCACATCGTTCGGCGCGATCTGCCATGAGACGCCGAAGCGGTCTTTGAGCCAGCCGCATGCCTCGGGCACGCCGCCGCCTTCCAGAAACGCGTCCCAGTAACGGTCGATTTCCGCCTGATCGGCGCAATTGACCAGAAACGATACCGAGTGATTGAACGGGTCTTTGCCGCTCGAACTCATTGCGAGAAACGGCTGTCCGAACAGCACGAAGTCGACGACTTTCGTCGAGCCGGCGCTCGGCACCTCCGTGACGCGAACCACGCGCGAGTCCGGAAAGACGCTCGTGTAGAAAGCCGCGGCCTCTTCGGCCTCGTTCAAATACCAGAGAAACGGGGTGATCTTCTGAATCGTCATGGCGAGTCTCCTGTCAGGATCGGTCAACTGGCGGCCGAGCCGCATGCCGCTATTAGAACGACGAAGGAGGATCATCCGAATCGACACGACGGCAATAAAAAATTTTCGCCTGCCGTGCTTTCGATTTGACGTGCCAGCTTCGTCGTTGCATCCGGCCGATTATAGACAGCGGAGCACTGCGCGATGTTGATAGCGAGCCGGCATGATCGCCATGCACCAACCTTCATGCGGCGGCAAGGGGTTCGCCCTGGCCGCCGCTTGCGATCATGCCGTGAAGCGACGCATCAAACGATGGTCAGCGTCACGTCGATATTGCCGCGCGTTGCGTTCGAATACGGGCAAACGATATGCGCCTTGTCGACGAGCGCCTGAGCGGCGTCGCGCGGCATGCCCGGCAATGCGATCTTCAGTTCGACTTCGATGCCGAAACCGTTCGGAATTGCGCCGATACCCACGCTGCCGTCGATCGAAACATCCGCGGGAATCGCAATCTTGTCGCGCGCCGCGACGAATTTCATTGCGCCGAGGAAGCACGCGCTGTAGCCGGCCGCGAACAGTTGCTCGGGATTCGCGCCGTCGCCGCCTGCGCCGCCGAGTTCGCGCGGCGTGGTCAGCTTGAAGTCGAGCTTGCCTTCGGGGACGATGGCGCGGCCATCGCGGCCTCCGGTAGCGTGAGCATGAGCGCGATACAGAACTTTTTCGACCGACATGGTGAAGCTCCTTAGTGAACAGGTTTAAAGTCGCCTATCTATGTACAGATAGATGCGATTGCACAGTCAAACGGGTTTTATAAAACTACCACTTACATCATTCAAAGTCTATCTATCACAAGATAGACAACACACCGCAAAAAAAGACAGACGTGCTGCTTTCGGATATGCCCGCTTGACGTCTTACCGAGCTATCCTTACCGACGCCTCGACATCATCCAGCCGGGCCTTGGTATTGAATAACCGGCTCGCCAACACGCTACCTTGAAACGCCGCGAAGAGCGCGCGCGCCGCGTTCTCAGGCTTGCCATTTACCGCCAGCGTACCCGCTTTCGAGCCTTCCGCGAGCACCTTCGCGAGCCACTTCTCGTTCGCCTTGAAGAATGCCTGCACCGCTTGCCGAATATTGTCCGGCAATGTTTCGATGTCCGACGCCAGCATGCCGCACAGGCAGATCTGGTGCCCGTCGCCCAGCGTGCGGCCGAACAGCTTGGTGTACTTGCCGAGCCTGGCCTCAGCGGGCAACGATTCGTCAATCCCTTTCAACGTGTTGAACACTTCGTTGCTATAGGCGTTCACCGCTTCGAGAACGAGGTCGTCTTTCGACGGGAAATAGTAATGAATGCTCGACGTCTTGACGCCGACCAGGCTCGACAGGTCCCGATAGCTAAAGCCGTTATAGCCGCGCATCATGATAAGCGTGATGGCGTGCTCGAGAATCTGTTCGCGCACTGAAGTCGTCGTGTCCATGAACCGAACTCTATCTACCTGCAGATAGATTGTCAAGCACGATTGAATCGGCGGACAGCGTTGCCCGATTGGCATCGGCGAATGGTGTCGCGCGCGGCGACGTGACCGCCGCCGCGCTCTACCCTGCGCTACTGCTTGACCTCGCCAGTCCGCGGCGGCGCCGACGCGCCTTCCGGCGACATGGCATTCGCCCGCTTGTCCATCAGCGTGCCCGGCTTGTTGCCTGGCGCGCCGACGTCCGCCGGCTTATCCACGGCCTGCCCTGCCTGTCCTGGCTGAATCTGTTTTCCGCTTTGCGTACCGCTGTTCGCCGGCGCGTTACCGCTTTGTTGCGAGTAAGCCACGCTGCTCATGCAGACGATCAACGCGATGCCGGCAACCTTGAAGGTTCTCATGTCTGTCTCCCAGTTTCACGGCGCTTGCCGCTTTTTAGAAGCACAGCATGGAGCGTGCCGCGTGCGGAAGCAGGCGCGGTTATTCGATCCGCCGACGTGTGGAAATAGCCGAAGCGGTCGAAATCACGAGATCGGCGAAGCGTTTTTCGTCGCGATCGGCCTGCCAGCGCGAGCGCGCCACGGCGATATTCACCGCGCCGATGCCGCGTCCGTGCGCGTTCGTAATAGCCGCCGCCGTCGAAATATCGCTGACGAAGTACTCGTCTTCCGTATGCGCGTAGCCCTGCTTGCGGATCTGCACGATCCGCTCCTTGATCTTGCGCGGCTGACAAACCGTGGAAGCCGTATAAGCGACGAGATTCGTGCGCGACAGAATGTCGTCGATTTCGCCGTCGGGCAGCGTCGCAAGAATAGCGAGACCCGGCGCCGTGCAATACGCGGGCAGCCGCGAGCCGGTAATGACGTGCGCGTTGAATACATTGCGGCTGACGATGCGCAGCACGAACACAATGTCCGTATCGTCCAGCACCGTGAGGTTGGTCGCCTCTTCCGTCTCCGAGCCGAGTTGCTGCAGATAAGGCGTTGCGCGGCTCACCAGATCGTTCGACGTCAGATAGTGATAGGTGAAGTCGAGAAGCCGCGGCGAGAGTTCGTACTTGCGGCTGTCCGCGTCCTTGAAGAGATAGCCGAGCGCAGCGAGCGTGTAAGTAAAGCGCTGTGTCGCGCTCATGTCGAAGCCCGTGGACGCCGAGATCTCGGAGAGCGACAACTGACGCTTGCTGCCGTCGAACGCGGTGAGCACCTTCATCGCCTTCTCGACCGACTGCACGTAAAGCGGCGACGCGCTCGGGTCGGCTGCCTCCGCGGGCAGCTTTGCCTGCGAAGTGTTGCGCTTGCGTGCGGCTTTGGGCTCGTCGCTCATCACGTCAGTGTCTGTCTGGTTCGAACGGGAAATTATCGCATAGCCCTAACAATCCACCTCTATACGATAACTATTGCGTGACCGTCGCGAGACGGTCCCACGCGTCTTCGGTGTTGCGCGACAGCAGATGCTTCTTCACGCGCTCGCTCGCGGTCAACTCGAACGCGGAGACCGCGCGGTAATAGCGCGGCAACTGGAAGCTCGCAAGGCGCTCTTGCGCCCACGCGTGCAGCGCCGGCCACGCGACCGGCTCGTCCTTGAACTGGACGTTGAGCAGGATATCCTGCTCGCCGATTGCCGACGCGACGCCAATTGCCGCGCTGGCGCGAATCGCCGGATGCGCCGCAAAAATACGCTCGATTTCCCATGCGGACACGTTCTCGCCGCGCACGCGCATGCTGTCCGTCTGCCGGCCGATGAAGAACAGATCGCCGTCCGCATCGCGCCGCGCACGATCGCCGGTGTGAAGCCGCCCGTCGCGCAGCGCGGCTTTCGTCGCATCGGGATTGTTCAGATACGTCGGCAAAAACGTGCCCTCCACTTTGCTCGACAGCACGATCTCGCCGGCTTCGCCGTCTTGCACGCGCTGCCCGTTTTCGTCGAGTAACTCGATGTCGATCCACGGCAACGCGCGGCCGATCGAGCCCGGCTTTCCCGTGAGATTTGCGGTTGCGAAGCTCGAGCATTCGGTCATGCCGTAGCACTCGCGCAGCGAGACCTTGAGCCGCGCCTGAATCGCTTCCCACGACGCCGCGCTCACACCCGCGCCCCACGCGACGCGCAGCGTGTGCGCCGCCGGCTGCTCGCTCTCGGGCAACTGCATCAGAATGTCGAGCACGCCGCCGAGATAATGCAACTGAGTCGCGCCCGCGCGCTCGATCTGCGGCCAGAACTGCGATGCCGAAAAACGCGGCACCGCATGCAACGTCACGTTCTCGAGGAACGGCAGCAGCAGCATTTGCGCGCCGCCGATGTGACACAGGGGCTCCCACAGAAACAGCCGGTCGCCGTCGCGCACATCGGCGACACGCAGCGCCGCCTCGCTCGCGATGCGCATCATCCGGTGCGTGAAGACGACGCCCTTCGGCGCGCCCGTCGTGCCCGACGTGTAGATGATGCACAGCGGATCGTGCACGCCGATCGCGGGCGTCGCGAACGCCGCATGGGTGTCGCTTGCGTCGAACGCAGGCAGACGCGTGCGTTGCGCCGCGCCGCAATCGAGTTGCGCGGTCACCGCGTCGAATTCATCGTCGATCACGAAGAGCTTGGGCTGTGCATGTTGCAGCAGATATTCGAGGCCCGCTGCACGCAGCTTCGTGTTGACGGGCACCCACACAAGCCCGCTGACATGCAGCGCGTAAATCAGGTGAATGTGTTCGGGACTATTGCCGAGCATCGCGGCGACGCGATCGCCCTGTACGAGACCGCGTTCGCCGAACCAGCGCTGCAACTGCGCGACGTGCCGTGAAGCGTCTTCGCAGGTGATCGCGTGATCCTCGAAATGCACGACGGTGCGCGTGGGATCGCGGCGCAATCCTGCCGCGAGCAGCGGCACACAGTCGAGCTCGTCGTTGGCGTGCCGGTGAGCAAAATATTCTGGATAACGATGCATGTGTGAACCGGTTGAATGACCGAAAATTAGCGCGCCTTGCGCTTGAGCCAGGAAGAAACCGCGACGACCAGCGCGATCAGTATCACGAGCGTGGTCGACACGGCCGCGAGCGTCGGCGTGATGGCGAGCTGGATGTCGTCCCACATCTGCTTGGGCAACGTCGAGTTGATGCCGCCGGAGACGAAGATCGCGATAGTCAGGTCATCGAACGAAACGAGGAATGCGAACAGGAACGCGGCGGTCACGCTTGCCATGAGGAGCGGCAACACGATCGACGTGATGCGCCGCAACGGCGACGCGCCCATCACGCGCGCGGCGTCGTCGAGGCGCCAGTCGAAGCGCTGGAAGCCTGCGGCCAGCGTCACGACGACATAGGGAATAGCGAGCACGGTATGGCCGATCACGAGGCCGAGGTTCGTACCCGTCAGCCCAAAGCGCGCGAACAGATACAGCAAACCGACGGCCACCACGATACGCGGCACGATCAGCGGCGCGACCAGCAACGCGAATACGGGCTTGCTCACGCGGCGCGGCATGCGCGTCATCGCGAGCGTCGCGCCGAAGCCGAGCAGCAGCGACAGCAGCGCGGTGCCGAGACCCACTTCGAACGAACGGATCACTGCGCTTTGCCACACCGGCGAATCCATGAACGTGCCGAACCAGCGGATGCTGAAGAGCTTCGGCGGAAACGCGATGTAGTCGCTCTTCGTGAACGCATACGGGATCACGGACAGCACCGGCACCACCAGCACGAGCATCACGACACAGGTGTAAAAACCCAGCGGGCCGAGCGCGCGCGATGCTTCGCCGGCGTGCACCTTGCGGCGCATCGTCAGCGGTGCGAAGACGCGTCCCGCGGTCATCAGCAGCGCGAGCTTGAGCCCTTGCGCACGCGAGCCGCGTTGACGCTCGGCGACTTCGCCGGTCAGCGACGTGAGGCCCACCATCCGGTCGTAGATGAAGAAGATCACGATCGAGCAGACCAGCAGCACGGTCGAGAGCGCGCCGGCAAAGCGCATGTCGAAGAGTTCGAGCACCGACGAGATCACGAGTTGTGCGATCATCGTTTCCTTCGGCGAACCGAGAAGCGCGGGCACGATAAAGAAGCCGAGGCTCGAGATGAAGACGAGCAGACCCGCTGCCGCCACACCGGGCGACGACAGCGGCAGATAGACGGTAAAGAAACTCGTGCTGCGCTCCGCGCCGAGCGTTTCGGCGGCTTGCGTCAAACGGTCGTCGATGCCGCGCATGACGGGCAGCATCGTCATCACGGCGAGCGGCAGCATGGAATGCACCATGCCGATCAGCACGCCGGTCAGCGACGGAATCGTGCCGCTCGTCTCGCTCACGAGACCGAGCGATAGCGCGATGGTCGACAGTACGCCGGTCTTCGACAGCAGCAGCATCCACGCATACGTCTTCACGAGATAGCTGGTCCAGAACGGCAGCATCACCCACAGCAGCCAGCGTTCGCGGGCGCGCTCCGACAGACGGCTCAACAGATACGCGACCGGATAGCCGAGCACGATGGAAAGCGCCGCTGTCATGAACGAAATGGCGAAGGTGATCCATAAAACCTTCGCGTAAACCGGCGTGCGCGCGATGCGCTCGAACTGCGTGAGCCCGATCTGCCCGTCCGCGCCGACGAGCCCGCCTTGCAGAATCTCGCCAACCGGTACGATAAAGAACACGAGCAGAAACAGCAGCGTCGGCACGATAGGCAGAAAGCGCAGGCAGCGCGCGAGCCACATCGAACGGCCGCGCCGCGAGGCTTCGCTTTCGCGATGCGCGTAAAGAGCGATGGTCATTCCGATCCCTTTCAGCTATGCAGAAGCGTCGTGCGATACGGGTCCCACACGAGGCCCACCTTGTCGCCGATACGCGGGGACAGACTGCGTTCGCAACGCACGGTGAGCTCGCTGCCGTCGTTCATCGCGAGCTGCACGCGCGTATCGCTGCCGAAGAACACGACGTCCGCAATCGTGCCGTCGACAAAACCGCTGCGCGGCTCGACGAGACGCGGCGCTTCGGGCCGCACGAGCAGCGTGTGGCGCGCAGCGGAAGCCGCGCCCTTCCCGTTCGTCGCCTTCATCGTATTCATTGCGTTCATTGCGTTCATCGGCAATGGAATGCGGCCGCCGGCTGCGAGCAGGATCGGTTCGCCGCTCGCGCCGCGCGTGTCGTCGAGCGCGCCTTCGAGCAGATTCGAATGACCGATGAAGCCGGCCGCGAAACGCGTCGCGGGGCGGTCGTACAGATCGGCAGGCGTGCCCACCTGCTCGATGCGCGCCTGATTCATCAGGCAGATGCGGTCGGATAGCGTGAGCGCCTCGTCCTGATCGTGCGTGACGTACACGAACGTTGCGCCGAGCTCCTTATGCAAGCGACGAATTTCGCCCTGCATGTGCTCGCGCAATTTTTTGTCGAGTGCGCCGAGCGGCTCGTCGAGCAGAATCACCGACGGCCGGTAGGCGAAGCAACGCGCCAGCGCGATGCGCTGCTGCTGCCCGCCCGACAGTTCCTTCGGAAAGCGCTTCGCGTAGTCGGTCATGCGCACCATCGCGAGCGCGCTGTCCACAGCCGCGCGTACTTCGTCGCGCGACTTGCGGCGCATGCGCAAACCGTACGCGACGTTGTCCCACACGCTCATGTGCGGAAACAGCGCATAGCTCTGGAACACCATGCCGATGCCGCGCTTGCCCGGCTCGACGTGCGTGACGTCGCGCCCGTCGATTTCGATGCGGCCCGCGCTCGGCGCGACGAGCCCCGAGATCATCTGCAGCAGCGTCGTCTTGCCCGAACCCGAGGGACCGAGCAGCGTCAGGAATTCGCCTGCCTGCACGGCGAGATCCGTCGGTTCCAGCGCGAGAGCCTCGCCGTAGCGCTTCGCAATGCCTATCGCCTCGAGTTTGGAGCTCATCGTGCGTCCTTACGAAATGATCCACGAATTGAACCGTTCGGTGACTTTCTGGCGGTTCGCTTCCCACCATTGCGGACTCGGCAGCCGCATGTCGCGAAGATTGTCGGGCGCCGTGGGCAGCAACGTCGCACGCTCTTTCGAAATCGTCTCGAACGCTTTTTTGTTGGTCGGCCCGTAGGCGAGCGTGCGCGTGAGCAGCGCCTGGCGCTTCGCGTCGGCGCAAAAACGCACGAACTGCTTCGCCGCATCGGCACGCGGCGTGCCCTTCGGAATGCCCCAGCCTTCGATCGAATACAGCCCCTGATTCCACACGATCGTGACCGGCGCGCCCGCGTCTTTCGCGGCTTGCGCGCGGCCGTTCCATGTCGAGATCATGTCGACGTCGCCGCTCTGGATCGCCTGCATGGCCTGCGCGCCCGAGGTCCACCAGATGTTGACGTGCGGCTTGATCCTGTCGAGGCTCTTGAACGCGCGGTCGACGTCGAGCGGATAGAGCTTGTCGAGCGGCACGCCGTCGGCGAGCAGCGCCTGTTCGAGCGTGTCGAGCGGACTGCGACGCAGGCAGCGGCGGCCGGGGAATTTCTTCACGTCCCAGAAGTCGGCCCACGATTTCGGGCCGCCGTCCTTGAACTTGTCGGCGCGATACGCAAGCACCGTCGAATACACGTCGACGCCGAGCCAGTTCGGCGTGATCGCTTCGGGCATGAGCTCCGGATAATCGCTCGCTTTCAGGCCGATCGGTTCGAGCAGACCTTTTGCTTCGAGGTACGGAATATCGGCGGAGAGCGTCAGCGTGGTGACGTCCCACACGTAGTTCTTCGTCTGCACCATCGCCGCGAACTGGGCAACGGGCTGCGATTCGCGCGCGACGCTCACGACCTTGATGCCCGTCGCTTTCTCGAACGGATCGTAGAACGCTTCGCGATAGGCGGTCGTGTAGGGACCGCCCGGGTCCGACACCACGATCTGCTTGGCCTGCGCACGCGCGGCGAGCGGCAATGCGCTCGCCACGGCAAGCGCGCCCGCGCCGTGAAGGATGCGGCGGCGCGCCGCGTTGAAGTCTTGCGTCATTGTTCAGGTCTCCGCACTACGGTTGAGATTGGAACGGCTGACTTGCGGTTGCTGTGGGACGGGCCTGACTCGCAGGCCTGATTCGCGAGCCTCGCTCGCGGCGGCTACTTCGCGCGCTTGCTGAAGAACTCTTCCATCATGCGTGCAGGCTCGCCGGAGTCGTACGCTTCGCGCTGAATCCGCTCGCCCGCTTCGATGCAGTCGATGAACCCCGGCTCCGTCATTTCGCGAAAACGCTGCTTGTCGAGGCGCATCGCGACGGGCGGCTTCGCGGCGAGTTCGGTGGCGATTTCGAGTGCCTTGTCGAACACCTTGTCTTCGTCGACGAGGTGATGAATGAGGCCGATGCGATGGCACTCTTCCGCCTCCATCAAACGGCCGGTCAACGTGAGCTCGATAGTGCGCGACATGCCGAGCATCGCGTTCATGATCCACGGGCCCGTGGTGCTCGCGATGCCCGCGTTGATCTCCGGCTGCCCCATGCGCACGCCGGGATGCCCGACGCGAATGTCGCCGAGCAGCGCCACCTGAAATGCGGAGCCCGCAGCCGTGCCGTTCAGCGCCATGACGAGCGGCTTCGACAGGCTGCGCAGCGCCGTGTAGTAACGCTGCCATTCCTTGACCCACGCGACCGCGCGTTCGCCGTCGAAATCATGCGCTTCCGACAGGTCCTGGCCCGCCGAGAACGCGCGATTGCCCGCGCCCGTCATGATGATCGCCGCGACCTCCGGGTCACGGTTAAAGCGCTCGAGCGCGTCGATGATCGTCTCGCGCATCGGCGTCGTCCACGCGTTCAGGCGCTCGGGACGGTTCAGGGTGATGACCGCGACGCGGCCGTGATTCGAGAACAGCACGTCATTGCTCATGATTTATCGCATCGCAATAGTTGATGGTGTATAGCAATATAGGCGCGTCAAAATCATGATGCAACCGGGTTTACCAGAGAGATGGAGAGGTCGACGAAAACCGGGCGGGTGCGCGTGAAGCGCGGGCGCCGGGAGAGACTTAGTCGTGTTGCGAGGGGGAAGGCGCGCCGCCTGTCGTCAGGTCAAAGGCGTCTGACGAACGCAGAGACTTGCGACTGCGAGGCGCAAAGAAAAAAGCCGCAGACAAAGCTGCGGCCAAAAAACAAACACACACGCCGAACGTTTGGGAACGCTGACGCCTTACAAATCGTAGCCATGTTTACCCGCGCTGGAAATCGGGTATTTCGTATGAATGGTTAGCGTTGTGCCGTCAAATGCTTCCGGCGCGTGCTGTTCCCGCATGCGGCGTTTTGTGCAGGTCGCGAAAAAACAACGATCCACTCCGACGTCGGGCGCGGCGCGTCGAGCGGTCAGGCCGGAAGCTTGCTTTTGAACCTGCATTCATGACCGGGACGGCAAAACGCGAACCGGTCTTATCGATCACTGCAGGCCGACGAAATAGCAAGCGACGCGACGCTTTGCATTTCAGCGGCCACAGCGTGCACGAAACGCTGATGGGTCATACAAGCAGCGGACGGATCGAAGCGCCGCTCGTTCATCATACGTTGGAGACCACAGCGGAGATGATGCAAAAGCTCGATCTTTATACCGATCTCGCTTCGATCGATCTGCTCGACAGCAACGACCCGGCTGCGATGCTGTGGCTCAAGAGTTGCATCAGCCCGCTCGGCGCGTTCGTGAAGTGGTAGGTTCGCAAGGGGAAGATCCGCGACGGTCGCGTCGGTCTGATATTGGCGCTTTACGCTTGCGCTTATACGCGGCGCAAGTACCACAAAGCGCTGGCGCTGGCGCGGCGGCGTCGCGAGCGATGACGCACTTACTGGCAACGCTCGCAAGCGAAATGAAAAGTGCCCCGCCGATACTGGACCATGCCGCGCGATCCGTATCGCAGTGAGTGAAGACGACCGGGAGTGAGCCATGACGGTATCGATGAATGCGTGTTTCGAGGGTCCGGGCAGTTTGCGCGCGGGCACGATCGGGCTGACGCTGGCGCTCTTCGTGTCCAGCGCCGACGCCACGTCGAGTTGTCCGACGGTGATCACGACGCCCGCCGGCAGCGCGTTCGACGTCGCTTCGCTCATTTCGGACAACGGCTCGCCGCAAGCGGCGCTCGCGAAGCTGCGCACGATGTTGTCGAAGCTCGGCGGCGGCGCTCGCTGCAAGCTGCTGAGGGACGTGGTCGCGTGTAACGAAACCGTTGAGCTTGCAAAACGCGCGGCGGTCGCGCTCGAGGCATGCGCGGGGTCCGCGCCGCCAGGACCGAGCGTCGACCGGCGAGATCAGAAGCGTCCCGATCGACGCGAGTCCGCGGAATTGAGCCGATGAAGCGGTGAGGCAGCGCGGGGCTCGATCGACGGCGCAAGGATGTCGCCTGGTTGTCGATCGTGATACGACTCGCTCGTCGTATGGATGGGCCGATCCGGTCCGTCAACCTGGAGAACCCCATGCGCAAGCTCACTGTTTCGGCATTCATCAGTCTGGACGGCGTCATTCAGGCGCCCGGCGGTCCGCGCGAAGATCTCAGCGGCGACTTCCGCCTCGGCGGCTGGATCGTGCCGTATGGCGATGAAGCTATCGGCGGATATGTGCAGGAACTGCTCTCAGAGCCCTTCGAATTGCTGCTCGGACGTTGCACCTACGACATTTTCGCGGCGCATTGGCCGCAAGTGCCGGCTGGTTCGCCGAGTCGCGGCATCGCCGATCTGTTCAACAGCGTGCGCAAGCATGTGGCCACGCATCGGCCCAAGACGCTCGAGTGGCAAAACAGTCATGCGCTTGAGGGCGGTTTGGCCGATGCGCTGCGCGTGCTTAAACATGATGACGGTGCGGATCTCTTGACGTTTGGTAGTGCGAATATGGTTAGGCAATTGCTCGCTGCCGGTTTGGTGGATGAGCTGAGGTTGCTTGTGTATCCGGTGATACTTGGGCGGGGGAAGCGGCTTTTTGGTGATGACGCTGCGGCGTGCGCGTTCAGGCTGGTGCAGTCGGTGGGGACGTCGCGTGGGGTGATTATCACGCGGTATTTGCGCGACGGTGAGGTGCGGACTGGGGCGTTTGGGAAGGAAGGTTAGGTTGCTGGGCGGTTCTTGGGTACTTTGCGAAAGCTCATCTTTTATCGGAATGGCCGTCGTCGCCACCTGATCGCAACCAATCGACGAAATCCCTCATATGCACAGGCTTGTCGGCATCCAGCGGTACCAATGCAAAGTAAGTCGCTCCCTTCGAAGTCAGATCGGGAAACGGTTTTTGTAGACGCCCTGCAGTGCAATCGGCATCGAGCGTTGGGAACGGTCCGATACCAAAACCCAGGCCATCGACCACGGCCTGCAACGTCACAAAAAAGTGATCGAATCTCAAGGTACGACTGGCCCGGAGCGTGGGTTGACCGACGGCCTGGGTCCATCTCTCCCAATCGCTCGGACGCGATTCCGTGGTGAGCCATGTTTCGGCGGCAAGTTGTTCGACCGACGAGATTGTGGTTTGCGCGATCAGCGCCGGACTCGCGATCACCGTGTTGCGCTCCTCAAATAATGGCCACGCCTGATATTGCCCGGCTGCGGGTACTTCGCGACGAATCGCCAGATCGAAACTGCCACGCAGTGCGGAATCGGTCGTCAGCGTCGTGGAGACGCGCACATCCACATCCGGGCAGATCGCCGTGAACAACGGCAGGCGAGGAATCAGCCAGCGCATTGCGACCGTCGCCGCCGCGCTGACCCGGATCACTTTACGGTGCTGGCTCTTGCCATAGCGTTCCGCCGCGTCCGCAATGTGGTCGAAAGCCGCGCTGATTTCTCGGGCCAACGCTCGTGCATGCCCGGACGCGACCATGCTTTGCCCATCGCGCACGAACAGTGGCTGGCCGAGCCAGTCTTCAAGGATGGTGATATGACGGCTCACGGCGCCGTGCGTCAGGTTGAGCTCACGCGCGGCTGCGGAGTAGCTGCCCGCGCGCGCGGCGACTTCGAACACGCGCAGGGCGTTGAGTGGGGGAAGCTTCGATCGCATGTGTGAGTTTATTTAACGCAATCCGGACAATTTTGTCGGTTGTGTGAGTAGATTGATCATCATACGCTGCCGTCATTCCACTCAGAAAGGTGTCCCCATGACCCAGCAGATCACCGTCAACTCCCGAACTTATCAATTGCCCTCCGCGCCGACGATTGTGGTGTGCGTCGACGGTTGCGAGCAGGAATACATTAATCAGGCGATCCTGGCCGGCAAAGCGCCGTTTCTGGCCAGCCTGCGTTCGTTCGGCACAGTGCTGACCGGGGACTGCGTCGTGCCGTCGTTCACCAACCCGAACAATCTGTCGATCGTCACAGGCGCGCCGCCGTCGGTACATGGCATTTGCGGCAATTTCTTTTTCGACGAGGAGACGCAGACGGAAGTCCTGATGAACGACGCCAAATACCTGCGCGCGCCCACCATTCTTGCGGAGATGGCTCGCGCGGGTCAGCGCGTCGCTGTCGTTACCGCGAAGGACAAGCTGCGCAGTCTGCTCGGACACCGGCTGGAAGGGATCTGTTTTTCGGCTGAGAAAGCTGACGAAGTGACGCGGCAGGAGCACGGCATCGACAACATCCTGGCAAGAGTCGGCATGCCTGTGCCGTCCGTGTACAGCGCAGAGCTTTCGGAGTTCGTGTTTGCCGCCGGGCTTTCCCTGTTGCGCGAAGAGCGCCCTGATCTCATGTACCTCTCTACAACAGATTACGTCCAGCATAAACACGCGCCGGGCACGTCAGACGCAAACGCCTTCTACGCGATGATGGACGACTACCTGCTGCGTCTGCACGCCGAAGGCGCCGTGTTGGCGCTCACCGCCGATCACGGCATGAATGCGAAAACCGATGCGATCGGCCGGCCCAACATCGTGTTTCTGCAAGATAGGCTCGATGCGCAATACGGCGCGCGCACGACGCGTGTTCTCCTGCCAATCACTGATCCGTATGTCGTGCATCACGGCGCGCTCGGCTCCTACGCTACGGTGTACCTGCGCGATCACGACGAACAAAAGCAGCGCGACGTGGCAGCGTTCCTCGCGGCTATCAACGGCGTCGAGGCGGTATTGACCCGTGCACAGGCTAGCGAGCGATTCGAGTTGCCGTCAGACAGGATCGGTGAACTCGTGGTGCTCGGCGAAAGGCTCACGGTGCTCGGCAGCGCAGCCGACAAACATGACCTGTCCGGGCTCACCGTGCCGCTGCGCTCCCACGGCGGTATGTCCGAACAGAAAGTGCCGCTCATTTTCAATCGCAAGCTCAGTGGCAACGACGGCACGCGACGCTTGCGCAATTTCGATGTCATCGATCTCGCGCTCAATCACCTCGTCTGATAACGAAAAACGGCCAGCGCGGCAAAGACCGCGCTCCGCATGGAGACAGCAATGCCCACAGATACGCCTGACGCGTTGCAATACGCGTCGATCAAAGGGAGCACGACGTTCGCGCAATATAAGTGGCGTGCGTTGATCGGCGTGACGTTCTGTTACCTGTTCTACTACACCGGCCGGCAGACGCTGGGTTTTGCCGTTGCCGGTATTCAGCACGACTACGGTCTATCGAAGTACGAGATTGGCTGGATCAGCGCGACCATGCTGTGGTGCTATGCCGGCGGCCAGTTCATCAACGGCAATCTGGGTGACAAGCTGGGTGGCAAGACGATGATGATCGCCGGGGCCGTCCTGTCACTGGCGGCGAACTGGCTATTTAGTTTCGGTCACACGTTCGTGTTCTTTCTGCTGGCGTGGGGGCTCAACGGTTATTTCCAGTCGATGGGTTTCGCGCCTGGCAGCCGCCTGCTATCCAACTGGTGGGGTCACAAACATCGCGGCTTTGTCTATGGCGTTTATGTGGGCTTCTCCGGATTCTCTTCGGTGCTCGCCTACGTTTTTCCGGTCATCATTCTGGGCACGATGCAGCTCGGCTGGGTCTGGATCTTCCGTCTTGCGCCGCTGTCCATGCTGCTGGGCGCACTGGTGTTGTTGCTATTCGTTTCCGAACGACCGGAGGCTCAGCATCTGCCCGCTGCGGAAAAACCGGAAGACGCGGCCTCTCCAGCGGAGTCGGAGGATGAGCTGACGAGCGCGCAGCGATACGCGCTCGTGATGAAGAACTGGAGGCTCTACATCACGGGTCTCGCAATCGGTTTCCAGAACGCGGCACGGTACGCATTGGTGGTCTGGGTGCCGGTCCATTTTCTCGGCATGGACTGGAAGACTTCATCGGCGCTGATCGACCCCAAGTGGATCACGGTCGCGTTACCGGTAGGCATGGCGCTCGGCTCGCTGTCGAATAGCTGGATATCCGACGTATTGTTTCAAGGGCGCCGTTATATGGCGATCGTCTGGTACATGGTGCTGGCCTGCGCGACGGCGATCGTCATGATGTTCGTGCCGCACGGTAGTATGTTTGCGATCGTGCTTCTGTTTTTGTGCGGCTTTTTTGTCTTCGGGCCGGCGTCCTCTTTCTGGGCCTTGTGTCCTGATATTTTCGGGCGCCGCGCTGCGGGGACAGCAACAGGTGTGCTCAACACCATGTCGTACATGTTCGCTGGCATCGGCGAACCGGTTATCGGCCGCATTATCGATGCCACCGGCCATACGTCGATCATCTTTCCGATTGTCGCGGGGCTTTGCGCAGCAAGCGCAGTGCTTTCGATGCTGATCAAGCGCTGATGAATCGCGCCGCGCGAACCGGGATGGACTTATGACGCTTCACTGGAGAGGCGCTGCCGCGGTCTTTATGCGGTCAACCAGTGCGTCTTGCGACCCACGTCCGCTTTGATCTCAGATGTCGAAGAGGGAGACGGCTTGCGCGACGCCGGCCGCTTTCAGACGGATTTCTTCGGATATCGAAGCAACGGGGTCCACCAGTGGCGCAATGAATGGGCTTCTCGACGAAATTATCGAGGCGCATGCCCGCGAGCATGTTGCCCACCCTGACTTGACCGCTAAAAAGCGAGAAAGCGGGCTTGACGCACTGATTGAAGCCATTCGGCGATACACGAAATGACAGACTCAAAGAACCAGGCACTCGGACACGAGCACTCTTTTTTAGGAAGCTCCCACGACGAGAACGCACGCCGGACGCGCTCTGTCGTCGCACTGACGTTCATCATGATGGTCGGCGAGATAGTCGCTGGGTACGTCACCGGCTCAATGGCGTTGCTCGCTGATGGGTTTCATATGGCAACCCATGCAGGGGCGCTCGGAATCGCGGTCCTTGCATACGGATATGCAAAGCGAAACGCTGATAACCGTGCCTACAGCTTTGGGACTGGATTCGGGCCATACAGCCTTTCAAGCGGCAAACTACTCGATCGAGCGAATGACCGAAGCTGGCCGATCACGGTCCGACGTTGCACTGGCCGAGTAAGCCGCGATTGATCGGTCCGCGTCGTGCAGAAGTCGGCCCTCAACGGGCCTTCAAGTTTCTACAAAGCGGACATTGCCGCGCCGGCAGATTTGTCAAAGCGCCGCTTGCGCGACTTCTGTCAGACGCGTTGCCGCCCCGAACCCTGGTTCCTAGTTTTCCGCCGTGACCACGAGCCGTTCGGGCGCAAGCACTCCCTCGCCCGGCTTCGCGACACCGAGCAGGCGGCCCTGCGCCGCCGCGTAGACTCGCACGCGCGACGCGTTCATCGCCTCGCGGCTCACGTTCAGTTCCGCGAGCTTCAAGCGCTGGCCATGCAGAAAGCGGCGCGTCGCGTCCTCGTCGAGATGCACGGACGGGAACGTCGACAGCAACGCGTCGACCGGTTGGAGCCACGCATCGCGTTCGCTTTCCGTTGCGTCCGACAACGCGTCGAGCGTCACCGAATGCTCAAGCGTCAACGCGCCGACGCCGGTGCGCCGCAACGCCACCAGATGCGCGCCGCAGCCGAGCGCCTCGCCGATGTCCTCGGCGAGCGTGCGCACGTACGTGCCCTTGCTGCACGTGACGCGAAAGGTGACGTCGGGCAGCGCGCAAGCGAGCAGTTCGAGCGCGTGGATCGTCACCTCGCGCCCTTCCCGGTCGACGGTCTGACCGGCGCGCGCGTATTCGTAAAGCGGCTTGCCGTCGCGCTTGAGCGCCGAATACATCGGCGGCACCTGAACGATGTTACCGAGAAATCCGGGCAAGGTCGCCAGCACCGCCGCTTCGTCGCAGGTCACCGCGCGCGTGTCGACGGGCTCGCCTTCGGCGTCGCCGGTCGTCGTGCGAATGCCGAGGCGCATGGTGGCCTCATAGGTCTTGTCGGCCTCGAGCAGATCCTGCGAGAACTTGGTGGCTTCGCCGAAACACAGCGGCAGCAGGCCCGTGGCAAGCGGATCGAGCGTGCCGGTGTGGCCTGCCTTCTTCGCCAGATAGAGGCGTTTGGCGCGAATCAGTGCGTCGTTGCTCGACAACCCGAGCGGCTTGTCGAGCAGCAGCACGCCGTCGAGCGCGCGGCGCGGCACGCGGGGGCGTTGAGGTGCGGTCATGTCGAAAGAGGAATTTGATAGTGAAGCCGGATCGGTGCGCGTCAGGTGCGCTGGGTTGCTGCGCCGCGGCCCGTTGCAACACGCGGCGCAACGCGAGAACCCCACGCAGCGCTCAATCCTCTTTCGCACGACTGGCGTTAGCCTCGTCGATCAGGCGCGACATTTCGACAGCGCGCTCGATGGTCTTGTCGTAATGGAAATGCAGCGTCGGCACCGTATGGATATGCAGGCGCTTGAACAACTGATTGTGCAGATGGCCGGCCGCGTGCGTGAGCGCCGCGAGCGTCTGCTGCGGATCGCCGGTCAAGGTCGTGAAATAGACCTTCGCGTGCGCATAGTCCGGCGTCAGCTCGACGCTCTGGATCGTGACGATGCCGATGCGCGGGTCCTTGACCTCGCGCAGCAGCTCCGACAGATCGCGCTGGATCTGATCGGCGATCTGCACGTTGCGATTGGGTGAAGAACGTTTTTTAGGCATGGTGTTGTGTGATCCGTTGTGACGGATGCAAAAAATGGTTCGCGGCCGGGGCGTGCCGGACAAATCGCGGCGTTCGCGCGGCGGCGCCGCTCACGGCGCCAGAAGCAGCAGGCCCGAAACGGAAGAGCCCTAAACGGAAGGCCCCAAGCGGCAGGCCCAAACGGGCCGCCCCCAGCGGGTCGCCCCAAACGGGTCGCCCCAAAAACAACGGGCGGAGCGGGCGTTGATGCCCGCTCCGCCCCTGGAACCGTGCCGCGTGACTTACAGCGTACGCGCGACTTCGGTGACCTCGAAGACTTCGAACTGATCGCCTTCGACGATGTCGTTGAAGTTCTTGACCGACATACCGCACTCGAAGCCCTGACGGACTTCCTTCACGTCGTCCTTGAAGCGCTTGAGCGAATCCAGCTCGCCCGTGAAGATGACGACGTTGTTGCGCAGCACACGCACCGACGACGAGCGCTTCACGAAACCGTCCGTGACCATACAGCCGGCCACCGTGCCGACCTTCGGCACCTTGAATACCTGGCGAACTTCGACCGTACCGGTCACGACTTCGCGCTTCTCCGGAGCCAGCATGCCCGACATCGCGGGCCTTCACTTCATCCACTGCGTCATAGATGATGTTGTAGTAGCGAATGTCCACGCCGTTGGACTCGGCCAGCTTGCGAGCCTGCGCATCCGCCCGCGTGTTGAAGCCGATGATGACCGCCTTCGAAGCCGTTGCCAGGTTGACGTCCGACTCGCTGATGCCGCCCACGGCGCCGTGCACGATCTGTACGCGCACTTCGTCGGTGGAGAGCTTGAGCAGCGACTGCACCAGCGCTTCCTGCGAGCCTTGCACGTCGGCCTTGACGATGAGCGGCATGTACTGCACTTCGCCTTCGCCCATCTGCTCGAGCATGTTCTCGAGCTTCGCGGCCTGCTGCTTCGCCAGCTTGACGTCGCGGAACTTGCCTTGACGGAACAACGCGACTTCACGCGCCTTGCGCTCGTCCGGCATGACGATGACTTCCTCGCCAGCCTGCGGCACTTCCGACAGACCCTGGATTTCGACCGGGATCGACGGACCCGCCGACTTGGTCGGCTTGCCGGTTTCGTCCAGCATCGCTCGCACGCGGCCATAGGCGCTGCCTGCCAGCACCACGTCGCCACGGTTCAACGTACCCGACTGGACGAGGATGGTCGCAACCGGACCCTTACCCTTGTCGAGCTTCGCTTCGATGACGAGACCCTTGGCCGGCGCTTCGACCGGTGCCTTCAGTTCCAGCACTTCGGCTTGCAGCAGCACGTTTTCCAGCAGGTCGTCGATACCCGAGCCGGTCTTGGCCGACACGGACACGAACGGCGAATCGCCACCGTATTCTTCCGGCACGACGCCTTCGGCGACCAGTTCCTGCTTGACGCGGTCCGGATTCGCATCCGGCTTGTCGATCTTGTTGATCGCGACGACGAGCGGCACGCCGCCTGCCTTCGCGTGGGCGATCGCTTCCTTCGTTTGCGGCATCACGCCGTCGTCGGCTGCGACCACCAGAATCACGATGTCCGTTGCCTTCGCACCGCGGGCACGCATGGCCGTGAAGGCCTCGTGACCCGGCGTGTCGAGGAACGTGATGACGCCACGCGGCGTTTCGACGTGATAAGCGCCGATGTGCTGCGTAATGCCGCCCGCTTCGCCCGCTGCAACCTTCGCGCGGCGGATGTAGTCGAGCAGCGAGGTCTTGCCGTGGTCGACGTGACCCATGACGGTGACGACCGGCGGACGCGGCAGTGCTTCCGCATCCGACACTTCGCCTTCCACCAGCATGGCTTCCGGATCGTCCAGCTTGGCCGCCACCGCGTGATGGCCCAGTTCCTCGACGATGATCATCGCCGTTTCCTGGTCCAGCATCTGGTTGATCGTGACCATCTGGCCGAGCTTCATCATCGACTTGATGACTTCCGACGCCTTCACCGCCATCTTGTGCGCCAGATCGGCGACCGTGATGGTTTCCGGCACGTGCACTTCACGCACGATCGGTTCGGTCGGCGCCTGGAACGTGGTGTTCTGGTCCTGATGCTTGCCGCGACCCTTCGGGCCGCCGCGCCAGCCGCGGTCGACGCCGCCGCTCGTGTCGCCGCGCGTCTTGATGCCGCGGCGCTTGGCTGCGTCGTCCTGCCAGCCGCCCTTGCCGCCCGGCTTCTTCTTGTCGCCTGCCGACGGCGTGGTCGTCGTCGCAGCCGGAGCCGCGGTAGCGGGCTTGCGGGCTGCGGGACGCGCGGCCGCTTCGCCAGCCGGACGCGCCGGCTTGTGCAGCGTGCCCTTCGCTTCGGCGGCCTTGGCCGGCTCGGCGGGCTTCGGTGCCGGTTCCGGCGCCTTCACCTGCGCCTTGCGCGGCGTGTTCATCATTTCGCGGATCGCACGCGCTTCGGCTTCCGCCGCGGCACGGCGCTTGGCGATCTGTTCCTGCTCGGCACGCGCCTTTTCAGCAGCCTGACGCGCTGCGTCTTCCGCCTTCTTCGCCGCTTCGCGTTGTGCCGCGCGTTCTGCTGCGGCACGCTCGTCGTCCTGCTCGGTGTCTTTCGCGACGGCCGGTTCGGCCGCGCTTGCAGCCGCCGCCTCGACCTTCGCCGTTTGCGTGGCCTGCTGCACTTTCTCGCGAGCCGTTACCTCGGCCGCAGCCGCTGCGCGCTTCTTCGCCGCTTCTTCTTCCGCGCGACGACGCTCCGCTTCAGCAGCCTGCTCGCGCGCCTGGCGCTCGGCCTCTTCGCGTTCGAGCTGCTCCTGACGCGCCTTCAGTTCCTGAGCCTGCTTCTCGAGCAGTTCGGCTTCATGACGCGCTTCTTCTTCGCGGCGCTGAAGTTCGAGATCGTCGACTTCCGGTGCCTCGGCCACATGATTCGATGCCTCTCCGCCTTCAGCGGAGGTTTCGTCGCGGCGGACGAAAGTGCGCTTCTTGCGCACCTCGACCTGAATGGTGCGAGCCTTGCCCGTCGCATCGGACTGCTTGATCTCCGACGTATGCCGTTTCGTCAGCGTGATCTTGCGCTTGTCTGCATCAGTCGAGCCGTGTGACTTGCGCAAGTGGTCGAGCAGACGCGCCTTGTCCGTTTCGGACAAGGAGTCGGCTTCGCTCGCTTTGGTGACGCCCGCCGCCTGCAGCTGCTCGAGCAGCACGCCTGCAGGCATTTTCAGTTCCGCGGCAAATTGGGCTACGTTGTTACTCGCCATTCATTCCTCTTAATGCAAGGACCGATTCCTTGCGGTTAGCATCGGGTCATGCGGCCTGACGGCCGCGTTCAATTTAGTGCGCCATGGTCATTTCTCACTGGAACCAGTGTTCACGTGCTTTCATGATCAACG
Organism: Paraburkholderia sp. OAS925; assembly: GCF_040543975.1. Taxonomy (NCBI): domain Bacteria; kingdom Pseudomonadati; phylum Pseudomonadota; class Betaproteobacteria; order Burkholderiales; family Burkholderiaceae; genus Paraburkholderia; species Paraburkholderia sp. OAS925. The sequence goes on along the minus strand of NZ_JBEUNO010000001.1, from coordinate 2,068,746 downwards.
CCTTAGCGGCATCCTCTTCCATTCCGGTCATCTCGACCAGTTCGTCCACAGCCAGCTCGGCGAGTTCGTCGCGCGTCTGGATCTGATGTTCGGCCAGCTTTGCGAGCAGGTCGGCGTCCATGCCGTCCAGGCTCTTCAGGTCGAGCGCTACATTTTCGACCTTTTCTTCATTCGCGATCGCCATTGTCAACAACGCGTCACGCGAGCGGTTACGCAGTTCGTGGACGGTGTCTTCGTCGAATGCTTCGATTTCGAGCATTTCGTTGAGCGGCACGTAGGCGATCTCTTCGAGGCTCGTAAAGCCTTCGTCGATCAGGATGTCAGCGACTTCCTCGTCGACATCGAGACGCGCCATGAACAGGTCGCGCAGAACACCGCGTTCCTGATTCTGCTTTTGCGCAGATTCGTCCGGCGTCATGATGTTGATCTGCCAGCCGGTGAGTTCGCTGGCAAGACGCACGTTCTGGCCGCTGCGGCCGATCGCGACCGCCAGTTCGTTTTCGTCCACGACGACGTCCATCGAATGCTTCTCTTCGTCGACGACGATCGATTGGACGGCTGCCGGCGCGAGCGCGCCGATCACAAACTGGGCGGGATCCTCCGACCATAGCACGATGTCGACGTTTTCGCCACCGAGCTCGTTACGCACCGCCTGCACACGCGAACCGCGAATGCCGACGCAAGTGCCGATCGGATCGATGCGCTTGTCGTAAGCGACCACGCCGATCTTGGCGCGCACGCCGGGATCGCGCGCCGCCGCCTTGATTTCCAGCAGGCCCTGTTCGATTTCGGGCACTTCCATTTCGAATAGCTTCATCAGAAATTCGGGCGCCGTACGCGACAGTTCGATCTGCGGACCGCGCGCGGTGCGATCGACCTTCGCGATATAGGCGCGCACGCGGTCGCCCACGCGCAGGTTTTCCTTCGGAATCAGCTGGTCGCGGCGCAAGAGCGCTTCGACACGGCCGGTTTCGACGATGAAGTTGCCCTTGTCCAGGCGCTTCACCGAGCCGGTCATGATGTGCTCGCCGCGCTCGAGGAAGTCGTTCAGGATCTGCTCGCGCTCGGCGTCGCGCACCTTCTGCAGGATCACCTGCTTGGCGGCCTGCGCGCCGATCCGGCCGAATTCGATGGACGGCACCGGTTCTTCGATGTAGTCGTCGATCTGGATTTCAGGCTTCTGCTCGCGTGCTTCGAACAGCAGGATTTCCTGATCCGGCTCTTGCAGACCGGCTTCGTCCGGGACCACTTTCCAGCGGCGAAACGTTTCGTGCTCGCCGCTTTCACGGTCGATATGGACGCGGATGTCCGCGTCTTCTTCGAAGAGTTTCTTGGAGGCCGAAGCGAGAGCCGCTTCGAGCGCGGCAAATACCACGTCTTTGTCGACGTTCTTCTCGCGTGCCAGCGCATCCACCAGCATCAACACTTCGCGACTCATTGTTTGCGGCTCCTAAAGTCAACTTTCGGAACGAGGCGTGCTTTGTCCATGTCCGCGAGCGTGAAATCGAGCATCGCGGCGCCTTCCTTCCCTTCAAATTCCAGACCGATGGTCTCGCCTTGCGGGGCATGCAAAATACCCCGGTACGATTTCCGTCCGTCCAATGGCTTTTTCAATGTGATTACCGCTTCGCTGCCTGCAAAGCGTTCAAAATCCGCCAGTTTTTTCAGCGGACGGTCGAGCCCCGGCGACGATACTTCGAGCCGCTCATAATCGATATTTTCGACCGTCAGTACGTGCTGGAGCTGACGCGTGACTTTCTCGCAGTCTTCGATCGCGATGCCGGCAGGCTGGTCGATATAAATACACAGCATGCCGCGCCCGGTGCGCTCGAGATCGACGAGCTCGTAGCCGAGTCCCACGACCGTGGTTTCAATCAGTTCCGTCAGTTGCACAGTGCCCTCTTAGATGTTCGCGCAGCGAGCCTGCCGCTTGTTCTGCAAACAACCAATGCGGGCCGCGCGCCTGGCCGGCGCACGTTCGTGCTACCCGAGATGACGAACCACGATGAACTGAGCGGCAAAAAAAAATGGGCTAAACGCCCATCATCTTATTACCGGTGGTCGCACCTGAGCCGCACATGAAAAGCCGCACGCCCAGCGACTCCGCGATTGTAGCCATTTTTCAGGACAAACGCAAACCGCAGAGCGCCGCGCCAAGCGGATTCCCGCTTGATTTCATGGCGATCTTTCGACGATATGGCGGCGCTTGCGGGACTTTACAAGGCGGCGCCGCGCGATGCGGCCCGAGTTCGGCCTGCGCGGCGTTTCATACGCCTCGCGGTCAGCGACCGCGACGCCCGTCGATTGAATGATTAAGACGGCACTTTGCGGCTGGCGCGATGAAGCCGGGCCGCAATGATCGTCACGCTCGCGATCAGCGCCCGCGCGAACGGCCGCGCGGTGCGCCGCCGCTACGGTTTGCACCGCCGGCGTTGGGGTTGCCGCCACCCGAGCGGTTGGCGTTGCCGCGGTTGCCCGCGGGCGCACGATTGCCGCCGCCCGCATTCGGACCGTTGCCGCCAGCGCGCTTGCCGCCGCCCGAAGGAGCGCGATTGCCGCTGCCCGAAGGCGCGCGGTTGCCGTCGACGTCGCGGCCGCCGCGCGGACCGCCTGCACCGCCGCCTGCGCCTCCCGCGCCGCCGCTAAATCCACCAGCGCCGCCCGCGCCGCGACCCGTGCCGCGATTGCCGTAGCCGCCGCCGAACCCCGTGCCCGCACCCGCGCCGCCGCCGAAGCCGCCGCCTGCCGCACCGCGCCGGCCCTGGCCGCGCGGCTGCTGCTCGAAGCGGCTATGCGACATCAGCACCGGTTCGCGGTTGATGAAGCCCATCGACGTCTGCATCGGATCGGGTTGCTTGCGCTCAGGCGCCGCATTGCGGCCGCCGCGCTCTTCGCTCGGCGCCTTCAGGCCAACCGACGCCATCAGCGCGCGCACCTGATTGTCTTCAAGCTCTTCCCAACGACCGCGCTTCAAGCCCTTCGGCAGCGAAATCGGGCCGTGACGCGTGCGGATCAGACGGCTCACCATCAGACCGGCCGCCTCGAACATACGACGCACTTCGCGGTTACGCCCTTCGGCGAGCGCGACGTGATACCAATGATTGGTGCCTTCGCCGCCGCCGTCGCGAATGCGCAGGAAGTTCGCCGGGCCGTCGTCGAGTTCGACGCCGTTCAGCAGCTTTTGACGCATGCCTTCGGCCAGTTCGCCGACCACGCGAACCGCGTATTCACGCTCGACGCTGTAACGCGGATGCATGAACCGGTTCGCCAGATCGCCCGAGGTGGTCAGCATCAGCAGACCTTCGGTATTGAAGTCCAGACGGCCAACCGCGAGCCACTTGGCGGTTTTCATCGGCGGCAGTTTGTCGAACACCGACGGACGGCCTTCCGGATCGGCATGGCTGACGATCTCGCCGGTCGGTTTGTGATACAGCAGCACGCGCGGCGGCTTGTTGGCGAGCTTGCGCTTGACCGGCTTGCCGTTGATGCGGACCTGGTCGGTCGGCATGATGCGCTGGCCGATGTGAGCCGGCTCGCCGTTCACCGACACGCGGCCGGCGACGATCAGCTCTTCCATGTCGCGGCGCGAACCCATGCCGGCCTCGGCCAGCACCTTGTGGAGCTTCGGCGCGTCGTCGTCGGCGGACAGCACGCGCTTCGGCGCAGCCGGCTTGCCACGGCGCAGCATCGGCGCGCGCACGCCGCCCGTCGTGCTGTTGTCGGCATCGAAGGCCGGCGACGTGACGTAGGAGAACAGATCATCCTGATTCCCTTCGGCCGCTGCGCCCGCTGCTGTGGGAGCTTCGCCGCCGCGGCGATTCTGCCGCTGGCCGCCTGCGCGCGGCTGACGCTCGCGCTGGCCTTCGCGGGGGGCGCCTTCACGGGGGGCGCCTTCACGCGGCGCGCCGTCGCGTTGACCGTCGCGTTGACCGTCGCGTTGACCGTCGCGCTGCCCTTCGCGTTTAGCGCCGCCTGCATTGCGTCGCGGCCCTTGACCCTTGGCGCCCGCGTCCTTGCGCGGCGGACGCGCTTGCGCCACCGCTTCGCCTTCCGGCGCAGCCTCGCCGGCGGCCGGCGCGGCCTGCCCCGGCGCGCCTTCGACGGCCTTCGTCTTCGCGCCGGCACGGCGCCGGGCGATCAGGCTGCGCGGCCCGCGACGCAGGCCGCGGCGCGGACGGTCCTCGCCGTCTGCTTCCGTGGTCTGCGCCGGGCGCTCATGCTCGCCTGCCGACGCTTGCGTGGTGCGCGTTTCGTCAGCGCGCGCCGACGGCACGGCGCGCTCGGATTCGGACGAATCGGTGTCGTGGGTATGTGTCAAAACAACCTCAAAATGTCAGGTCGCGCGCGCCCCTTGCAGGCGCGGCAAAAAATGTTCGGTTACGTCAGGCGCTGCGCGACTCGGTTTCGTCGTCGGTCAGAATGCCTGCGTCCTGTGCGGCGTCGCGACGATCTTCCTGATCGCCGTGCGCCGCCCTGGTCGGGTTCGATCCGGCCGCATGCTCCGCGTCGCGGAGAACGTCCGAACCATGTGCGGCTGCTGCCGGATCGGCCTTGGCGGCCGGATCGCGATTCTCTTCGGATGCCACGGCGGCGGGCAGCGGTGCAACGTTTGCCGCTTCGGCGCCGGCCTCGCGGGCGTGTTCCGCACGGTCCGCGTTGTCCGCGTGTTCCGCGTCGTTCATCACGTCCGCCTGCTCCGCGGGTTTTGCTTCTTCTGGTGCTACGTCGGGTTGCGCTCCGAAAGCCTCATTCGCGGCGACTTCAAGAGTGTCGACGCCATCAGCCGCGATGCCCGTTTGCGTGCCATCGGCCTGCTGCGCCGGATCGCCCTGAGCCTCTTCGCCAGCGATTTCCGTTCCTGCCGCGAGCTGCGCGCCGCTTGTTGCTTCCGCGTGAGCCATGTCCGGCTGTTCGGACGCGCTCGCTTCGCCTTCTTCGTTCGATGCCGGCGTCTCGCCGACCTCGGCGTCCGCATCGGAAAACTCGATTGCATGCTGTCCGAGCAAGTCCGCGTTCAGTTGCGCCGACGGGTCCGCGAGCGGCGGCAATTCGTCGAGCGCGCGCAAGCCCAGGTCGTCGAGAAACTGCCGCGTGGTCGCGTAGAGCGCCGGGCGGCCCGGCACGTCGCGATGGCCGATCACTTCGATCCAGCCGCGATCCTCAAGCTGCTTGACGACCTGCGTGTTCACCGTCACGCCGCGAATCTCTTCAATATCGCCACGCGTAACCGGTTGCCTGTATGCAATGATCGCGAGCGTTTCGAGCACCGCGCGCGAATATTTCGGCGGCTTTTCCGGATGCAGACGATCCAGATACGAACGCATCGCGGGCTTGCTTTGAAACCGCCACCCCGACGCCAGCCCGACCAACTCCACACCGCGCCCCGACCAATCCTGTTTCAGGTCTTCGAGCAGAGTCCTAACGGTGTCTGCCGACACGCCGTCGGCAAAGAGCTTGCGCAAATCGCCGAGCTTTAACGGCTCCTGCGCGCAGATCAAGGCTGTCTCGAGGACGATCTTCGCCTCTTGGGTATTCATGCAGCTAGGTCAGACCCTGTGGTCAAAGAACCGGATCAAACAGACGATGTGGAACTGAAGACGCGCTCGCCCGATTCTGATCGGTCATATTGATGGGAGCACGCACCGGGGGGAGGCGAAACAGACTATCGAGCCAAACCCAGCCGGACGGAGCAGCGATATTCCGGACAGGAATCGCGTGACTGAGCGCCATATTACGCAAAAACATCCGGTGCGTAAAGCCAACCGCCGCCAGGCGCCGGAGAACATGCCCGGCGCATTGGTGCATATGCGCGAATGCGGGTGCATCCGTGAGGGCGCTCGTCGCACGCGAGGTCCCTCGCGTCTTTCCCCGCATCAGCTACAGCGCGGCATGCCGCGCGAGAAAGCGCTTCAGGCGCTCGACGCCCGCATCCAGCCGCGCGACGTCGCACGCGTAGCACCAGCGCAGGAAGCCCTCGCCCTCGGGACCGAACGCGCTGCCGGGCGCGATTCCCAGGCCGACTTCGCGCACCAGCGCCTTGCATAGCTCGAGGCTGCGCGAGGCGCCCGTCATCGAGAAAAAGAGATACATCGCGCCGTGGGGCGCCTTCACGTCGACGCCGGGCACGGCAGACAACGCCCGCACCAGATGGTCGCGCGATGCCTTCAGGTCGCGCACCAGGTCCTGCGTGAAGCGCTCGCCCTGCTGCACGGCGGCGATCCCGGCCTGCTGGACGAACGACGGCGCGCACGAGGTGTTGTACTCGACGAGTTTGCCGAGATCGTCCATCAGACGCGTCGGCGCGACGATCCAGCCGAGACGCCAGCCTGTCATCAGCCACGCCTTCGAGAACGAGTTCACGCAGATCACCCGCTCGTCGCGCGAGGCCAGATCGAGAAACGACGGCGCCGTGCGGGCGGGAGCGGCGCCTTCGCTTTCGATGGAAGCGTCCGGGTAATAAAGGCGCTCGTAGACTTCGTCCGCGACGATCCAGATGCCGTGCCGCCGGCAATGCGCAAGCACCGCGCGCTGCTGCTCGCGGCTCATCACCCAGCCGGTCGGATTGTTCGGCGAATTGATGAGCAGCATTTTCGTGTCGGGCGTGAGCGCCGCGAGCAGGCGCGCCAGGTCAAGCTGCCAACCCCCTTCGCCGTAATCGAGCGAGACGGTTTCCACATGAGCGCCGAGAATTTTCGGAATCTCGACGAGATTTGGCCACAGCGGCGTGACGGCAACCACGCGGTCGCCCGCTCCCACGACCAGTTGCGCCGCCAGCATGAGCGCGTTGACGCCCGCGCTCGTCACCGCGACGTGGTCCGGCAAGGTGGCGCCATGCAGTTCGCCGACGTAATCGGCGAGCGCCGCGCGCAACGGCGCGATGCCCAGGTTATGCGTGTAGAAGGTCGCGCCCGCCTGCAGCGCGGCGCTGGCGGCATCGCGGATAAAGGCCGGCGTCACGCGGTCGGACTCGCCGAACCAGAACGGCAGCACGTCGGCGACGCCGAAGCCGGCGTTCGCCACTTCGCGAATCTGCGACGGACGCAGCGCGCGCACCGCCTCGCGCGCGTTGGGCATGGATGACACGGAGAGGTCCGGTTCGCTCATCGAGAGTTCCAGGTTAGAAGAAATGCAGAGGTCGGGCTGGCGCGCCACGAGGCGATATATGTTGTCGGGAAGCGCAGCCGGGAGTGTAGCCCAGCGTTCGGTTGCGTTCGGTTGCGAAACGTCGTGCCGCGCGGGGGTTATGAGAGGCGAGGTGTTGGGGCAAGGCATTGAGAACCTACTGCGGCCTTGGTATTGCGGGAACACCCGAAAGACCCGCCACGACGAATGCAACCCGCCGTGCGCCGGGCCACACCCTTCTGCCTCGGGCGACCGCACCGACCGCACCGACCGCACCCGCAATCGGGAGCTCAAAAGCATCCAGGCCCCCCTCCTCAAACCAGATCTTCCGCCCGCGCCGGCAGTTCGCGGATCAACTCCCACACCGCCTCGGCCGCCGGCGATAGCGAGCGGTCGCGCCGCCGCACCAGTTCGACCGTGCGCTCGGCCCGCGGCACGAGAGGACGCGCGGCAAGCGCAGCGCCCGCCGGCAACGGCAACGCGAGCCACGGCAGCACGCTCACGCCGATGCCCGCCTCGACAAGACCGAACACCGTCGCCGAATGCCCGAGCTCCTGCACCACCGTGGCGTTCACGCCGTGCTCGTGCATCACCGCGTCAATGAGGGGACGGCTCCCCGATGCGTAGTCGAGCATCACCAGCCGCTCGCCTTCGAGATCCGCCCACGCGACCTCCTTCTGGCGGGCAAGCGGATGATCGTCGCGCGAGACGAGGCAGAAGGAGTCGGTCATCAGCGATTCGCTCAGCAGATCGTCGGCGGCGAACGGCCCAATGATCACGCCGAAATCCACCTCGCCCGACTTCACCTTGCGCACCACGTCGCTCTGCACGTCGTCGCGCAAGCCGAGCGCAATGTGAGGAAAGCGCTCGCCGCACGACGCGAGCACGCCCGGCATCAACCGGCAGGCGATGGTCGGACTCGCGGCCACCACCACCCGTCCGCGCCGCTGCTCGCCGATTTCGCGGATCTCGCGCAGCGCGTCGTCCAGATCGCCGAGGAGCCGCGACACGCTCGAGACGAGATTCCCGCCGACGTCGGTGAGTTGCACCTCGCGCGTCGTGCGGTCGATCAGTTTGAGGCCGATTTCGCCCTCCAGCTCGCGCACGCAACGGCTCACCGCCGATTGCGTCAGCCCGACCTCCTCGCCCGCTCGGCTGAAGCTCTGCAGGCGCGCGACCTCGATGAAAACCCTTAGCTGGCGCAGCGTGACGTTCATTTCTTCGGCTCATCAATGGCATGTTTTGATGCGCATTGTACGCGCCGGCGCGCGGTGGCACGGGCTTTCGACGCACTCGTTGCAATGCAGCATTGAGGCGCAAACGCACGCCCTGCGGGCCTCGTTGCACAAGATTGGTGATTGTCCCGATTTGCGAGATGGGTTTTTTGGATTCTCATACGGCCCTAGCTAGCGCCCGCGCTGGCCCGCTGTTACGGGGCTTCGAGGCGGTTGGAGTCAACTTGGCATACATCCTGCATTGACATGCTCACAGGATCGGCGCCACGACTTCTGACCGCATGGCAGACCGTGGCAAACCCGACCCCCTTGGCACTCGCCTATCGAGTGCATGGAGAGTGCGCGGCGCGGGGCAGCGCACCGGAGTTAGCTTCGCTGAGGTGAAACATGATGCTGTTCGACGATTTGAGAGACAACGAGTGGGCGCTGGTCGAGGCGTTGTTCTGTGCGGAGCCTGCACGGAGCGAGCGTCGCGGTCGGCCGCGTGTCGAAGCGCGCGCGGTCGTCAACGCGGTGCTGTGGGTGCTGTCGACAGGCGAAGGCTGGTCCAAACTGCCGGGCCGCTATCCGTCGCCGCCGACTTGCCGCCGCCGTTTCGACGAGTGGCAAGCCGACGGCACGCTCGCCGAAATTGTGAAGCGACTCGGCACGAGCGGCCGCGAGATTTCGCTGCGCGGACGCATCGGCGCAACCGCAGCCAAGCCGCCCGCACCGCCGAGCCGCGACCGTCTGCGTGGCGCATTCTGGACCAATCCGGAATCGTGGCGCGCGCCGGTGAAGATGGCTTAAGCAACCTCGTTTTTCTCCGGGCGCCTGCGGGCGCCCGAAGCTTATCTGGACCCGCCCGGCGCACGCCCGGCGGCTTGTTCCCGACGGCCTCGTTTCCACGGAACTGGGCGGCCGCCACGGTTCACGTGGGCCGCTCGGCCCGCGTCTCCAGACGGTCGCCGGGGAGGCGGCAGTGCATCGGCAAGCCACCGCGCCGCTGGGCGCGCTCCTCCTCGCGTGTGCCGCCGCATTACGTGTCTCGAATCGAACACTCCCCGCAACCACTGAGTTGCGGGTGAAACATCCATTTACTATTACTTACAGCGTGCTTTCGTCCATCCGCATACCTTATACGTATGCAAACAGGCCTGGTAACCAGGGGGCTTGGACGGGAGCTCAGCATGAAACCAATGTCACTGCTTCTGTGCGGCATTGTGCTTTCATCAATGGCCGCATCGGCGCTTGCCCAACAGCGCCCGCAAGGCTGGAACTGGCGGCCCGACCGCACGGCTTCCGTCGAGGCCTGGCAGCGCAGCGCCGAGCGTGGCCGCAACTTCACGCCACCGGCGCCGCGGGGCGACTTGCGCGGCGATATCGCGAGCAATGTGCGCACGCGGCCCGAAGCGCCGCACGGCGACGCGCCGCGGCGCCGTTAACATGCGCGGCTTCGGTAGCTGCGCAGTGCGAACCGCAGCTCGCGCGAAGATCGGCGCGAGTCGCCGAAAGACAAGCGAATCTCGGGGAACCACGGCTATCCGTATCGGTCTGACTTAACGCCATTAGCACAGCGTGGCAGTAGTAATTCCGGTACGCCCGTATCCTTGCGATACGGGCTTTTTTTCGCCGGCGAGAAAGGGAAGAAACGAGAAGGACAACGACGGGCCGAACGCGCACACGCGTCGCGTGATTCGCGCTTGCGCGTCGCTCGACCAGCGGGATTGGCTAAATGCGGCGCAGCTAGGTGCGCGCTTCGAGCGGTGCGACGGCGTGCGTCTCGGCGGCAGCCAGGACGTAGTCGTTCATGCGCTGCACGGTCCAGGTCAGGCGGGTTTCGTCGTGTGAGAGCCGCGCAAATTCGGCGCGGCCGCGATCCGTGAGGACGGCGATGTCGACAGGAGCATGAAAGCCAGGCGCCGGCGCGACGGTACGTTGCCGAACAGTGTCCATCAGGCCGAGCGCGCGAAGATATTGGAAAACGCCCGGGCGCCTGGCCCACGGCACTTGACGATATTGCGCTCGCCGCAGCGCTTCGAGTACTGCTTCGTTGGAATACGTGGTCATCTCACTTCTTTCTTAAAGTGCAGCCATGACACATTTATGCCAACACGTCGCCGCGCCACCAGCGACGCGCCTGGCACCCGCCCATGGCTGGAAGCTGGCCGTAAGCACTACGGCCGAATTCCGCCAGGTGCTGCCTGGTCTAATGTTTCAGGACCCCCGTCAGAACGGCATGTTAGCGTTCTACCTACGAACCGACGATGCAACCGCTGCGGCGCGATAGCAGGCCCGAAGATTTAATCCCGAAAGACATACGTTACCCCATCTAAATTGATTCTATTCACTTTATTGGCGCTTTTTTTTGCAGCAATTGTTATATGGAAGCGCGCTCGACGGCCTCTCCTCTTTTGCACAATCGCCATTTTCTGGCTGCTTTCTGCCGGCTGGCTGACGGCTCCGCTCTTGAGCCTTGCGCAGCCGCAAGCGCAAACCAGCACGCCCGCCAGATTCGCGCCGCGCACCGCCATCGTCCTGCTCGGCGGCGGTACGGTGTACAACCGCGACAAGGTGCTCGTGCCGCCGCGCGAAGTGCTCGCGCGCATCGCGGTCAGCGCGAAAAACTACGCCGCATGCAAACGCAGCGCGACGGTCTGCAGCGTGATTGTCAGCGGCGGCAATCCGCAGCGGCATCCTGCAACCGAGGCCGACACCTATCTGCCCTACCTGCTGCGCGAACAGGTGCCGCGCTCGGACATCGTGCTTGAAAACCAGAGCCTCACGACATACGAGAACGCGCGCAACGTGTCGGCCATTGTGGGCCAGTCACGTTACGATTCCTTGATACTGGTCACGTCCGCGTATCACATGCCGCGCGCGATGCTCGACTTCAGACATTTCGGCCTCGAGCCGCAGCCGTTGATCTCGAGCGCGCGCCGCGCGCGCCTGGGCGTGCTGCCGCGCTACTCGAATCTGGCGAACGCTGAGATCGCGTTGCATGAACTGATCGGCATCGCGCAATATCACCTGTATAGCGCGATTGGCCTGTTCTGACATGGGTCTGACATGTGTCCGACATACGCGGCAGCGGCTTTGCTTAGCGATGCCAATCAATCTGACAGAGCGGCCTCGCTCGCGCGACAAGGACGCCGCATCTAAGCAACGCGCATCAAGAAGCCAGTAACAAGATGTAACCAATGGCGCGCGCGGTTACAAACCGTCCGCTGGAGCGGAGATTGCTGGCTAGAATGCACTGTCTCTCCGATGGATAGACAAGTACTCGGGTCCACAACCACTCTGCGGAGGTAGCAATGAAGAAAGTGTCCCTCGCGATTCTGATTTCTCTCGGTGCCCTATCCGGCGCGGCCTATGCGCAACAAGGCGGCGTCACGATGAGTACCGATCCGGCGCGGGCCGCCGACGTCGAGCAGCGCGCGCAAGATTTGCAAAACCGCCAGCAAACGATGGAAACCGCGCCCGCCGCGCCGATGAAGCATCACAAGGGCTCGCAGCATCATCACAAGAAGGGCGCGAAGGCCGACGCCTCGGGCTCCTGAGCGCAGTGCGCGGCCTTTGGTGAGAGCGGGCAACGCGGGCCATTTTGCCGACCCGCAGCAACGCCCCGCGGCCTCGCCGGCGCAGTGGAAAAGCCGAAGCCGGCAGCGCCGGTTCCGGCTTTTTTATTGTCCAATGGCCCGGCCGGCGCACGATGCCCGGTATGCTAAAGTCGCGCACCGACCGGCGCCTGCCGGAACCCTAACCCGTGCGCACCCTGGTGCGGAGGACAGCATGAGCAACATCCAGCTAGATATCGAATGGACTGAAGCAGCATCCCGCAAAATCGAAAAACTGATGCCGCGCGGCGGTCAGGAAGCGTTCCTTGCGCTGCCGCCCGTCGAATGCCTGCCGATGGAAGGCGACGTGCTGTTTCTCGGCCCGGACGGCAAGCAGCAACCGTTCATCGTCGCCGAGCGTCAGTATCATCACGATGGCGAGGCCGACTGGACGATCATTCTGATCCTCGACGTGCCGCAAGCCACGCATTGATGTGCGCGTCTAGCGGTGCGCGGCGCGCGCCGCGCTAGCCCACACCGCTGATCGCACGAAAACCGCACGATCAGCGCGTCGAACCGCCAGGCGCTCCGCGGAGCGCCCGGAAGACTTACAGAATTTTCGACACCACGCGAATCTCCGCGTGTTCGACCCAATCGGCCACCGCCTGCTTGTAGGCCGTGATGTGCGCCGACTTTGCGTGTGCGGCGAGCGCTTCCTGACTTGTCCAGCGCTCGAAAAAGACGAACCGGCGCGGCTCCTGCATGTCGCGGTGCAAATCGTACTGAAGCGCGCCCTGCTCTTTGCGTGTCGGCCCGACGATTCCTTCGAGCGCTTCGCGCAAGCGCTCTTCGTAACCGGGTTTCGCTACCGAAATGGCGACCACCGCGATCTCCGACATCTTGACTCTCCGTTTTTGCGAAAGCAGCAGCATACCCGCCACCCGCCGATGTTGCAGGCGGCCGCGCACCGCCGCCGCGCCGTTCGGCGTAGAAGCCGTCGAGCGCGCGAAGCTAACGTCTGAGCACCGTCGCCGCCTGGAGTTTGGCGGGCATTCACGGGCCGCCCTGATACCCTCGGCTCATGCAAGCTTGCAGATACCTCACGACGGCCCGCGGCCCGCCACAGCCGGCGCGCGGGGCGAAGCGATGCAAGCGCGCATCGCAGCGAACGCCGGCGAATCCACCGTGACACCGCGCGCGCCGCGCCGTTTGCCCGCGGCAACGCAAATGTCATGCGTTGCACGCGCGGTTCGCGCCTCTGTGACAGCCCGCACATTCATGCGAAATGCAAGCTGCTAGACTCAATTTGACCACTCCGCCGGAGTCCCGCATGGCTGGCACCGCTCTCCGCGTTCCAGGGTTCGATCCGGTCCGCCGTGCGGGTGCTCCGGTTGAGTATTCCGTTGCGCATCCGCCGCGCGCCGAACTCGCGCGCGTGCCCCGCCACCCGATTGCCGCGATGCCACCATGTCCGCTCTCATGCCCGCCGTTATGCCCGCCGTTATGCCGTCCGTCAGCGAACTGAGTCTGAGCAGCCTGCTTCCGCATCTGGTCCGCGACGAGTCCGGCTGGACGGCGACGTGGCGCGCGCTCACGCTGCACAGCGTGTTTCAGCCGGTGCTGTCGGTCACGCATCAATGCGTGGTCGGCTACGAGGCGCTGCTGCGTGCATTCGATCCGGTCGGTTTGCCGGTGTCGCCGGAAGTGCTGTTCTCGGGCACGCGCTCGGCGGCCGACGCGCGCGAGCTCGACCGCATCGCGCGTTGCCTGCACGTCGCGAATTTCATGGAGCAACGCGTCGCGAGCGGCTGGCTCTTTCTGAACACGCGGCCGCAGGTGTTCGAAACCGGCTGGCCGCAGCGGACGTTCATCGACGAACTGTCCGCGCATTTCGGCTTGCCGCAGGAGCGCATCGTGATCGAGGTGCTCGAGCAGCCCGCCGATGACGAATCCGCCGTCGCCAGCATGCTCGCCGCTTCGCAGCCGCGCGACTTCCTGATTGCAATCGACGACTTCGGCACCGGTTTCTCCAATTTCGATCGCGTCTGGCGCTTCCGGCCGGACATCGTCAAGCTCGACCGGTCGCTCGTCGCGCGCGCGGGCAAGCGCGAGGGCGACGACTCGATGATCGGTCACCTGATCGCGATGCTGCATCAGTCCGGCACGCTGGTGCTTGCCGAGGGCGTCGAAACGGACGAGGAGCTGATGATCCTGATGCAGGCCGACGTCGACTTCGTGCAAGGCTTCTGGCTTGGCCAGCCGAACGGTTCGATCGAGGCCGCCGTCGCGAGCGTGCCGGCACAGATCGAGTCGATGTGGGGCAAGTTCGCGGACTACGAGCGCGCGCACGCGCGCCACAAGCAGCTCGGCTTCGAAGGTTTCGCGGAAGCCGTCACAGCCGCCGCCGACGCATACCGGAACACCGGCGATCTGGATCAGGCGGCGCAGAAAGTGTGGCATCTGAGCGAGGCGCGCCGCGTGTTCATCACCGACGAGCACGGTCAGCAGACCCAGGCATCCGTCACGGCCGCGTCGGTGCCGCTGCCCGAACTGCGGCTCGCGCCGCTCACGAGCAGCGCGCGCAGCAACTGGTCGCGGCGCGCCTATCTGAAACACGCGCTCGCCGCCCGCGGACGCGTCGCGATGATGGGTCCGCACTACTCGCTCGCCGACGGCGACGACTGCTACACCGCCGCGCTCGCGTTCGAGCGTGACGGCAAGACGCACGTGCTGTGCGTCGACTTCGTGCCTGCTGGGTCTGCCGGGCCTGCCGGCTCCGTTGCAGGACCGCGCGCCGGCGGACGGGCTCGCTAATCGTCGATCCGGCCACGGCCGGCCTTGATCTCGCCGCGCCGCGTTTTGCTCTCGAGACGCCGCGTATTCGATGCGCGCGTCGGCCGCGTTGCGACGCGCGGCTTGCGCGTCACGCTGACGCTTTCCACCAGTTCGTCGAGCCGCGCGAGCGCCGCCGCGCGGTTCAGATCCTGCGTCCGATGCTCCTGAGCCTTGATGACCACGACGCCGTCACGCGTGATGCGGCGATCGGGCAACGCAAGCAGGCGCATCTTCAGCACCTCGGGCAGCGACGAAGCGCGCACGTCGAAACGCAACTGAATGGCGCTCGATACCTTGTTGACGTTCTGACCGCCGGCGCCCTGCGCACGAACCGCGGTCAACTCGACTTCGTTCAACGGAATGGGATAGCGGGATGTCATGGCGCTCAAAGTGTACACAGCCGCGCGATGCGGCGCGCGTCGGGGGCGGGTGAAAACCGGCGTGCGAGTTGATCCGGCGCCGCGCAATCGTCGATACTGGGCGCTGTCTCTTTCCCTTTCTCCTTCGACGGATCTTTGCATGAAGCTTCGTCCCGGTTTTGTGGCCGAACTGGCCGTCAATTTCGTGTTGCCCTGGCTCGCCTATCGGCTGGCCCTGCCGCATCTTGGCGAAACGCGCGCGCTGCTCGCCTCCGCCGCGCCGCCCGTGATATGGAGTCTCGTCGAACTGGCGCGGTTTCGCCGCGTCGACGCACTCAGCGTGACGGTCGTTGCCGGCATCGTGCTCTCGGTCGGCGCGATGGCGCTCGGCGGCAGCCCTCGCATGTTGCTGTTGCGCGAGTCGCTCGTGTCCGGCGCTGTCGGCGTGGCCTTCCTGCTGTCGCTCGGCATGCGCCGGCCGCTGATTTTCTACCTTGCGCGCGCGACCGTCGCCCGCGAGATGGAAGGCGGTGCGCAACGCTTCGAAGCGCTATGGCGCGAGCGTCCCGCGGTGGTCAGCAGTATGCGGCTGATGACCGTTGTATGGGGCGTCGGGCTCACCGCCGAAATGGTGCTGCGAGCATGGCTGGCAATGGCCTGGCCGATCGAGCGGTTTCTCGCGATGTCGCCGTTCATCGGCTACGGCATCTACGGAGCGTTGGCTCTGTGGACGCTGCACTATCGCCGGACGATGCGCAGGCGCGCGGAGGAACCGGTCGAAGCGGCGCCGAGCGCGAGTTGAGACGACGTGGCGGCTGTGGGTGTGATTGCTGTGTGCGGCGCGAAGCACCGAGCACAGCGCATCCCTCGCTTTTCACACCGATGCACCGCTACTGCTAACGCCCCCGCGAAGCCTCCGCAATTCTCGCGGCAAGCCCCGAGTCGCGCTGCGTCGGCGTGGCGATCGCTTGCGCCAGCACCGCGCGCGCCCCGATCACCTCGACCCGTTCACGAGCGCGCGTGATCGCCGTATAAACCAGTTCGCGCGACAACACCCTGCTGAATGCGGACGGCAGCATCAGAACCGCATGCTCGAACTCCGAGCCTTGCGACTTGTGCACCGTCAGCGCGAACGCGGTGTCGTGCGGCGGCAGCGCGGCGGGCGACACGGCTCGCAGACCGCCGTCGCCGGTGCGAAAATAGACCCGCAGCGCACCGCCCGCGCCCGGCAGCGCAATGCCGATGTCGCCATTGAAAAGCCCCAGCGCGTAGTCGTTGCGCGTGACCATCACCGGCCGCCCGGCAAACCACTGCGCACCGACTGCGAGCGTGACGCCGGCCACGCGCCGCACCTGCGCCGCCATCAGCGCGTTCACCTGATCGACGCCGCGCGCGCCGGAGCGCGTCGCGCACAAAACACGGAAGCGATTGAGCGCGTCGAATAGCGGCAACGGGTTCGGCGTCGCCTCGGCGAGCGCTGCGGCCAGCGCTCGCGCATAAGGCGCGAAGCCGGCGGCGAGGCGCTCGACGGTGCGCTCGGTCAGCGTCGCCTGCGCGTCTTCGTGAAGCACGGCCGCAGCTTGCGTCGCGTCGGCGAGCAGCACGTCGAGCGCGGCGCTCGCCGCGCCATTGCGAATCGCCAGCGACAGGCGGCCGATCGGCGATTCGAGCCCGAACCGATAATTGCGCTCGAGCCACACGACGCAATCCGCGAGTGGGCTTGGCGGCTGCTGAGCGGCCGGCGCGGGGCGCAAGTTGTTGCTGGAGACGTCGGCGTCAAAGAGATCCGCATTGACTGGCTCGCGGGCGGAACGGGCCGCAACGGGCTCGTGGAAAACGTCGTCTTCGGGGCCGCGGAAAAGATCGGGGACGTCATCGCCATCGCTGTCGGGCAAGTGCGAGCCTTTCGTGAAACGCCCGGCGTCCGCGTCGATGTCCTGCGCGACTCGCGGCAGCGACCGAACCAGCCGCGCCTCGTCAATGCCCAAAGCGCCGGCAATCCGCTTCAACCCTTGCGCGGTAAAAGTCGGCTGGGCGCTCAATTCCGCGAACACGGCGCCGGCCTCGACCGCCGCGAGCTGATCCTTGTCGCCGAGCATCACGAGCCGCGTATGCGGTGCAATGGCGTCGAGCAGATGCGCGGCCATCGCGACGTCGATCATCGACGCCTCGTCGATCACGACGACGTCATACGGCAATGGATTATCCCGATGATGCCGGAAGCGCCCGCCCGGCCCCGAGCCGAGCAGACGATGCAACGTATACGACCTCTGCGGCAAACGCGCGGCCAGCTCGGGCGGCAGATCTCCGGCGCGCGCGAGCAGGGCTTCCTGCATGCGCTGCGCCGCCTTGCCGGTAGGCGCCGCCAGCGCGATCCGCAAATCGGCGCGCGTATCGAGCAGACACGCGAGCACGCCGACCACGGTCGTCGTCTTGCCCGTGCCCGGGCCGCCGCTGACAATCGTGAGCCGTCCCGACAGCGCCATCACGGCAGCCACGCGCTGCCAATCGACCTGGTCGTCCTTCGGCGGGCCGAAGTAGCGTAGGAGACGTTCGTTGAGCGTTTGGGTGTCGTCGGCGTTGGTGGAGGCGTTGGAGGAGGCGTCGGTGATCGCGCCAGTGGCTGCGCCAGTGGCTGCGTCGGTGGCTGCGTCGGTGGCTGCGTCGGTGGCTGCGTCGGTGGCTGCGTTGGAGGTGGCGTCGGCATCGCCGCCCGCCACCTTTCTTGCACCGACCGCCTCGTCGCTGCGCGCACCGCCCGCTGGGCCGGAACGCCCGACGAGCCACGGCGCCGCGGCATCGGAAAAACGGTGAGCCGCGCCCGCATGCGCGACCAGCGCCCGTGCGAGACGCCGTTCGTAATCGTAGTAGCGCGCGAGGTACAGCCGCCCTTGTCCGTCGATAACAAGCGGCCGCAGCGCCGCAGCGCCGCTCGCGCCATCGCTCGCCATGCCGCTCGCGAACAGCGCTGCGCGTACCTCGGCAGCGGACGCCTCGAAGCGCTGCGCGAGCGACGCAAGCGGCACGCACACGTGCCCTTCCGCGGTCGCGCGACTCGCGGCGAAAGCAGCGCGCGCCGCCCACTTGACCGCGTCGCCGGATGCGCCGCCGCGTCGCGCCAATGCGCCAATGCGGCGCGCGAAACCTTCCGCGAGCGCAATGCTGAAATCAGCCGGCGCAGGCAGATTGACGCCGATGTCTTCGAGTTGCAACGACGGCACCGACGCCAACGGCACCGATGCGTCCCGATCGAACGTGCTCATACGCCGCCGCCGATCATCGCCGCGTCGAGCAACGCGACCAGTTCGAACGACGGCCGTCTGGCATGCACGCCGGCCGGCCCTTCCGCGTCGCGCCAATGCGGACGCACGCCGCGCACGAACAGATACAGATAGCCGCCGATATGCGCGTCGTACGAATAATCGCGCAACCGCGTCTTCAGATAGCGATGCAGCGCGACCGTATAAAGCAGCGCCTGGAGGTGGTAAGCATGGCTCGCCATCGCGGCTTCGAGCGGCACGGCCGAGTAGTCTTCGGCGGTCTCGCCCAGATGGTTCGACTTCCAGTCGACGATCCAGAAACGCCCGTCGTGTTCGACGATCATGTCGATGAATCCTTTGACGAAACCGCGCAGCGCGCCCGGCTCCAGCGCTACATCTGGATAGCCGTGCTCGATCAGCAACGCGCGCAGCGCGGCGAAATCGAGCGAAGGCGCGGCGAACAGAAATTCGAGCTCGTTCAGACGCCGCCGTGGATCGAGTTGCGCGAGCGTCATGCCGGGCACGAGTTCCGTGCTCACCACGTCCTCCAGCAGCTTATGCATCATCGCCGGCAAACGCGGCGCGAGGTCCGGCGACGCCGGCGCGGGACGCTCGCGCAACGCACCGCGAATCGCGTCGGGCCACGTGCACGGATGGCTGAAATCCGCCAGTTCGAACATCCGGTGCAGGCACTCGCCGGCCGCGGCACCGCGCGGAAACGCGAGAATATCGTCGGCGGCAAGCGAGGATACTTGCAGCGCAGGCGCGGCTGCCAACAACGTCGGCGCCGCGGCCAGCACATCGGCTATCTCGTCGTGATCGGGACGCACTTCCTCCAGCGGCGCTTGCGCCTCTTCGGCCTTGTCGCCCGCGGCGATCAGACCGCTAAAGCTCGCCATGCGCCACTGATCGCGTAAAGACCGGCGATGGCTCCGAGCGCGTTTCCGCGCGCCGCTTTCCTGCATGCTCTCGAGCGGCCTGCGGCGCTCCACCTTCGGCAGCGGCTGCAATGCGATCGGACCGCCCGCCAGCGCTTGCCAGCGCGCGGACAACGCCGCTTCGTCCGGCGGATCGGCGAGCCAGTCGTCGAATTCGTAGCCGCTGCCGGCCACCAGCCAGTTCAACACGCTGCGCCGCGACTCTTTCGTGGAACGCGACGACAGGTAGGTGCCCGCCACGAGATAACAGCGATACACCGCACGCGTCAGCGCGACGTAGACGAGCCGCGCCCGCTCGGCCGCCTGCTCGCGCGCCGCGTGACGGGCCGCGCGTTCCGCCTCTTCGTCGTCGCAGCCGTAATGCAGTACCGCGTCGCCGCCCGGATCGTGATATTCGCGTGCATCCGGCAAACCCGACGACGGCGGTTCGCGCAATCCGCCGTCATTCAGAAATGGGCAGAACACGACTGCATATTCGAGTCCTTTCGACTTGTGCACGGTGACGATCTGCACGAGATTGCGGTCGGACTCGAGCCGCAACTGCGCTTCCTCGCCGCCGCCCTGCGTCCGCTGCGCGGCAAGCCAGCGCAAGGTCGGCGCGATGCCCGGCTGCGTGGCCGCGCGCGCCTGCACGAGTTCGGCAAGATGGTTGACGTTGGTGAGACGTCGCTCGCCGTCCGGCGCGGCGACGAGCCGTTGTGCGATCCGCAGTTCGCGCATCAGCGTGCGCCACATGACGGCAAAGCCGCGCTCGTGCCAGAGCATGCGATAGCGCGAAAACCGCTCGACCCAGCCCATCGCGTCGGCGGCGTGCGCGGGATCGTCGGCGACAGCGGGCGCGTCGGCGACCTGCTCCAAACGCCACAGCGCCGCAGCATCGAGCCCGAGCCAGTCGGTCGCGAGCGCGGCGCGCAGACGGCGCAAGTCGCCGGGCGTATCGACGGCGGCCAGCACGCGCTCGATCTGCTCGGCGTCGAGCGTCGCGAACACCGACGCCTGCGCCAGTTCCACACTGCCGACGCCCCACGCCGCCAGCACGCGTTTGATGAGGCTGCCCTGCTTGTGCGTCTGCACGAGCACCGCGATATTGCCCGGCGCAAGCGGCGCGTCGCCGATCGTCACGGTGCCCTCGCGCGCGCCGCGCAACAGCCGGACGATTTCGGCCGCGCACGCTTCGCTCGCTTCGCGCTGAGCCTCGCGCTTGGTCAACGCCTGCTCGCCCGGTGGCAAGGTCCAGATGCAAAAGTCGCCGCCGCTCGCATCGAGATCGGAGAACGGCGGCCTGCGCCGTTCGCCCGCGCGCACCGGCTGATAGTCGAGCCCTTCGAGCACGAAGGCCTGCGGGTTCGCCTCGAACACGCGATTGCAAGCGTCGACGATGGGCGCCGTGGACCGCTGATTGACGGCCAGCGTATAACGCGCCGAAGCCGACGCGCGCGCCGCCAGATACGTATGCAGATCGGCCGCGCGAAAACTGTAGATGGCCTGCTTCGGATCGCCGACCAGAAAGAGCGGCCCGGCCGGCGCGAAAATGCGGCTGAAGATCGCGAACTGCAGCGGATCGGTGTCCTGAAACTCATCGATCAAAGCGGCGGGATAACGGGCGCGCAACGCATCGGCTAGCCACGGATGCGCGGCCAGCGCACGGTACAAATTCGACAACAGATCGTCGAACGAAACGACGCGGCGCGTGCGCTTGCGCGCGACCAGTTCGGCGGGCGCATGATCGAGCCAGGTTTGCACGATCGCGAGCCAGCGCGCGCGTTGCGCCGCTTCCGCCGCGACGACGGCCGCGGCGAGCGCTTCCGCGTGTTCAAAAAACGCGTGTTGCGGCGGATCCAACTTGACCTTCGTGGCCTTCTTCAACGCCGAGGCCGTCAGTTTCAGCGCGGCCCGCGGCGGCGGCGCATGGCAATCGCCTTGCGCGAAGTACTCGGTCCATGCGGCAATCGCGGCGCTCACGTGATCGGGCTTGTGTGTGGTCTTGCTCAAGCGGTCCTGTGCCTCGGCGAGCAGGCTGACGATCGCATCGCGCTCGGCATGCCACAACTCGCAGGCGGCGTCGAAACCGGCTTGCGGATCGGCGCTCGCGTCGGCGCTCATGCTTCCCCAGCGCAATTGCGCCAACGGCTTCTTCAGGCGCCGCGCGAGTTGTTCGTCGAGCGATGCGGGCCCGGCGCGTCTCGCCACCAGCCATGCGGCGAATGAGGGATGCGCATGCGCGACGGGCTCGACCTGCTCGCGCCAGAAATCGGCGGCCATTTCGAAGCGGAGTGCGGCGTCGTCGGCTTCCATCTCGAAGGCGAACGGCATGGCGGCAGCAAACGGCGCCTCCTGAAGCGCGCGCTGGCAGAACGCGTGAATCGTGTGGATGGCCGCCTGATCGAATGTGCGCAGCGCGCGGCGCACGACCTTCAGCGCGGTCTCGCGGTCGATGCCGCGCTCCGGCGCAAGCGTCGTTTCGAAGAGCCGGCGGATAAACGGATCGCCGCCGTCGTCGTCAAGTTCGATCGCGCGATGCAGTTCCGCGAGCCGGCCGCGAATGCGCTCGTGCAGTTCGGCGGTCGCGGCCTTCGTGAAGGTTACGACGAGAATCTGATCGGCGTTCAGGTTCTTCTCGAGCAGCAAGCGCACATACAGCGCGCAGATGTTCCACGTCTTGCCGGTGCCCGCCGAGGCTTCGATCTGATTGACGCCGTCGAGCGAACACGCGAAGACGTCAAGCTCCTCAGCCGCCAGCGTATGACGATGCAGCGCGCTCATGACGTGCTCCGCAGATGCTGCATCAACGGCTTGAACACGATCGACGCGAGGCTGCCGAACGGTTCGTCGAGCGTGAGCGGCGTGCCTCGCAGCGCGATGCGCAAGGCCGGGTCGTCGGACTCGCCGCGCACGCGGTCGTTGATCCACACGCCCTGCGCTGCGGAATCGCTTTCGCTGACTTTGGCCCACGCGCTCTTCGGGAAAAAGCGCAGCGGCAATCTGCGCCCTGCCCTGAACAGCGCGGCGAGCGGCGCGAGTTGATCGAGCGGCGCGGCGACCGGCGCAAGCTCGAAGCTCTCGCCGCTGCCGTGCCAGACGGTGCGGCGCGGACCGTCCGGCCGGGCCGCGCAATAAGCCAGATGCGCGAGCCATGCCGACAGATAGTCGCGCGCGGTGGGTTTGGCGTAGCGAAAAATCACTTGTCCCGTATCGGTCAGCAGGTTCAACGTGCCGTGCAATTGCAACGGCGCTTCGGCGGCTTCGCGAAGCGCTTCGTCATGCGAGCCGAACAGGTCGCCGGCGATGTCCGCAGCGTCCGGCCAGCGCGGCGCGATGTCGAGCACGAACGGCAAGCGCTCGATGCCCGACGCCACTTCGCGGCGCACGCTGTCGGCCAACTGGCGCAGCGCGCCCAGTTCGCGCGCGCGCCACACCGCGCCGGTCGCGCCTCCTGGCAATTCGGGACTCGCCTCGGCGACACGCCGCACGCGGTCGAACATGAGATCGCCGTCTTCGTCGTCCGTGTCGAGCAGTACCGGCAACAGACGCCCGGCCAACGCGTCGCGACCGGCGTAGTCGAGTTCGAACGGCTCGGTGTCGAGCAGTTCGGCCTGCGCGTCGGACAACACGATGCCGAGGCGATCGCGCAGCACTGCTCGCGCCGGATGACGCCAGAAACGCACGAAATCGTCGAACGCGACAGGCGCGGCGTCTTCGGGCGGCAAGGGCTGGTCGAAGAACGGCGCGGCGGTTTTCTGCTGCGGCGCGGCCAGCAAGGTCGCGAGTTCCGCGCGATCGGCGTCGTAGGTGAAAAGCTCGGGCTGCGCGGCGAAGTACTCCGACGCGAACGCCTGCAACGGATGATCGACAATGAACGCGCGGCGCGCCTCGTCAACCTCCGCGGGACTCGCGCCCTCGCCCGCCGACACTTGCGCGAGATAGTCGAGCAGTTCGTCGACGAGCGCGGCCGGCGGCAACGGTGCGTTGTCGCGAATGCTACGTCCCGTGTACGCGATAAAGAGACGGCTGCGCGCGGCGAGCAGCAGATCGAGAAACAGATTGCGCTCGTCGTCGCGGCGCTGGCGGTCGCCGGCTTTGCCGAACGCGGCCATCAGATCGAACTCGTCGGCACGCGCGAGACTCGGCAGCACGCCGTCGTCCATGCCGAGCAGACACACCACGCGGTAGGGCAAGCCACGCAAGCTCGTCAGCGATGAAAACGTCACGCTGCCCCAAGGCACGCCGCCACGCGCCGGGTCGTCGAGCGCTTCGGTGAGCGCGCCGCGCACGACCGCGGCGGGCAGCGTGACCTCCTGCGCGCCGGCCTGCATCGCGTCGCTCATCTTGTCGATCGCGTCTCGCACGGCGGAGAGCGACTCGGCGAACTGGACGCCGCCGTCAAAACATTGAGCAAGCGTTTCGAGCAGCAACTGCGTCCATTCGGCGGGCGTCTGTTCGCTCGCGCAGCGGCTCGCGAAGCTGTCCACGTCGTCGACGAAACGCGACAGACGGCCGAGCAGTTCGGCGTCCGAGCCGCCCGCGCCCTCGACGGGCAGCCACGCATCCACCGGCTCGCCGCCGTCGGGCATCGCATAGCCGAGGTACAGGCGCGTCAACGCATCGGCAAACGTGTGACGCGCGACCGGCACGTGTTCGCCGCTCGGCTCGGCAGGCGACAGCCCGCGCCGCGCGCCGGCCGCCGCGAGCCATTCCTGCGCGGCTTCGAGCGAACCCGCGTCGATGCCGTAACGCACCGCAACCGCGTCGACGCGCAACCATTCGATCAGGTCCGGCGCGCCGACGCTGCGCTCGGGCAACGCGAGCCAGTCGAGCAAGAGACGCGCGACGGGATTGGCCTGCGAAGGCGGCAAGCCGGTGATCCGATACGGAATGCGGCGCGTGTCGCCAGCCGGCGTGGTGCCGAACACGGCGTCGATCAGCGGACCGGCGGCGGCCAGATCGGACACGGCGACGAGCACGTCAGACGGTTCCAGGTTGTCGAACTCGTCGAACCAGCCAAGCAGACGATCGTGCAGCACTTCGAGCTGCCGCGAGAGGCTATGGCACACATGAACTTCGATGCCGTGCTCGTACGGCAACTCGTCCGCCTGCGTCTCGGAACGCAGATCCAGAATGCTGTTTTGCACGGCGGCGAGCCAGCTCGGTTCGGGATTCTCCGTGAACTCGCCCGTCTCGCCCGAAGCCGCGCTTTCGGTGAGTTCGTGCAGCATGTGCAACTGCGCCTGCGTCTGACGACCCCATTCGGCCAGCAGCGGATGACCCACTTCCTGATAGTCCAACTGCCCTGCCGCGTCGAGCGCCTGAACGCGGCCTTCGCTCACCACGTCGAACCAGAATTCGCGGCACGGGTTCATCACGTACAGACGCACGTCGACCCAACGCGATAGCGCGCGCAGCAACGCGACGTGCAATGGCGGCATGGTGGGCAGCGCGAACACGCTCACCGCTTCGGGCCACCTGGCGTTGGCAATCGCGTCGAGATCCAGCGTGCCGATTTCGTCGAGGAAACGATAGGCGGGCGGCAGCGCGGCTGCGGGCGCTTGTGCCCCCCCGGCACCCCCCGCGTCCCCGGCTTCCCCGGCGAGTTCGGTCAGCACCGCGCGCCACAGCGCCGCCTGCCATCGCTCATCTTCGCGCGCTGCCTCGCTTGCGCCGACGAGGCGCGGGCCCGTGTCGTCCGCTGCACCGCTCGCGAAAATCGAACCGCCCTTCTGCCATTGCAACAGCCACTCCGGCCGATAGGTCAGATAGTGATCGAGCACGGTCGCCACACGGCGCGCGAGTTCATAGCGCATGGACGGATCGGCCGCATCGAGATACGCGCGAAGACGCGGCGACGCATTCCACGGCAAGGCTTCGTTCGAATCGCCGAGCAAACGATAACAACGCCACACGAGCCGGTCCGGCGCGAACGGCGAATGCCGCGGCACCTCGATCACGCCGCCGATTTGCGCCCACAGCCATTGCGCGAGATAGCCGAAGCTGACGTTCGCGCACACGCCCTGGCGCGCCGCGATGTCCAGTTCGAGCCGCCGCCGCACAGCAGCGCTCGGCACGATCACGGGCTGCGCGGTCCAGGGATCGGACGGCGCTTGCGCGAGATCGTCGAGCAGCGCGCCGACGAGCGTTTCATAACGGTTCGAATAGAAGAGCTGGAGCATGGGTCCTGACAACGCGATGGGGCTTTGCCGCATTCGCGACGAACGCGCGAAGCTCGGCAGACATTGAAGCGACAGCATAACAAAGCCGCTCGCGGCGCAGAACCCGCCCGAATCGGGGAGGTCAGATCAGACGCAAAATCAGTTAGACTCGTCGGCAGTTTTGGGCTGTCCAAGTTGCGCCCGAAGTTGTATCCGAAGTTGTGTCCTCAACCGCTTTTTGTCAGTGAATGAAACCAGGCTGTCGATGCGCTATTCGGTCGAAATAAAAAAATTCCTTTACAGCCAGTATTTTTATGGCGGACTGCGCATCGCGGTCGGCGTGTCGTTACCAGCGGTGCTGTGCCTGATCGTGTTTCACAATCGCGAGCTGGGCTTCACGATTGCGACGGGCGCGCTCGGCGCATGTGTCGTCGACATGCCGGGTCCGCTCAAGTACAAGCACAACGAAATGCTGGCGTGCTCGGTGATCGGTTTTCTGTCCGCGCTCGCCACCGGCCTTGCCACGGTCAATCCGGTGGCGCTGTGGTGCACCGTCGTGCCGCTCACGTTCGTGCTGTCGTTGATCGTCGTGTATGGCAACCGCTGGCCGCAGATCAGCTTCGCCACGCTCTTCATGATGATCATGACGCTCGAGGAGCACTTTACGCCGATGCAGGCGCTCGTGAATGCGTCGTGGATACTCGTGGGCGGGCTCTGGTTCACGTACTGGTCGACTGCCGTGAGCCGCTGGATGATGCATCGGATCGAGCAGCAGGCGCTCGCCGAAAGCGTGTTCGCCTGCGCCGATTATCTGCTCGCGCGCGCCGCGTTTTACGACCTCGATAACGATCTGGACGAGTGTTATCGCAACCTGGTCGCCAAGCAGATCGCCGCGGTCGAGCGGCAGGACGCGGCGCGTGACATCGTGCTGCGCAATCTGCCGAAGTTAAAGAGCGGCAAGCTCGAGCCGCGTCGCGCGATGCTGTTCAATCTGTTTATCAACACGGTCGATTTGCATGAGTTGTTCGTCGGCACGCATACCGATTACCCGCTCGTGCGCAATACCTTCGGCGGCACCGACCTGCTGGTGTTCTATCGCGATCTGATCCGCAAAGCCGCTGAGGATCTCGAGGAAATCGGGCTCGCCGTCCTGCAGAATCATGCGCCGCGCGCACGCGTGAATGTGAAGGCGGAACTGCGCGCCATCGAGTTCGAAATCGAACTGATGCGCAAGCAGGAGTTGCCGGCGAAGAATCCCGAGGCGTATTCGGCGGTGTCGTCCACATTCCGCCGCGTGTGGAGCGCCACGCGACTGATCGACAAGATGCGCAAGAGTCTTTCGAGCGATCCGGCCACGACCGAAACGGAACTGCGCCTCGATCAGGCGCTGAACCGCTTCGTGTCGAGCCGCCGTGTGCCGTTCGGCCAGATCTTCTCGAACCTGACGATGTCCTCGCCGAGCTTTCGTCACGCGTTGCGCGTGACGATCGCGGTGGCGGTCGGCTTCTGGCTCGGCCGCCTGCTGCCGCTCACGAACGCTTACTGGATCGTGATGACTACGGTCATCATCCTGAAGCCCGGTTATTCGCTGACCAAGCAGCGCAACGGGCAGCGGATCGTCGGCACGTTGATCGGCTGCACGGCGAGCATCGCGCTGATGATCTTCGTGAAGGAGCCGCACATTCTGCTGGTGGTGATGTTCGCGTCGATGGTGATGAGCTACAGCCTGCTGCTGTTCAATTACGCGGCGAGCGTGGTGTTCACGTCATCGTATGTGCTGCTGATGTTTCATCTGCTTGCGCCCGGCAGCCTGCACATCATCGGCGAACGCGCGATCGACACCGTGGTCGGCTGCGCGATCGCGATTGCCGCGAGCCATCTGTTCCCGTACTGGGAATATCGTCTGATGGGCAAGCTGGTCAACAACGTGATCAGCGCGACGCGGCAGTTTCTTGAAGCAAGCTGGTGGTGGAGCGGCAAGCCGGCCGCGCCGCTCGCCGCCACCGTGACCGAAGCGGGCGCGCGGGCGCCGGTCGCGGCGATGGCGGACCCGGCGATCGATGTCGGCAGGCCGGCGTTGGCGGCTGCAAGCGGGCCGCTGACGAGTGATGGTTTGGTGGCTGGCAATCGGGGGCTATCGCAAGCGGATGTGTCGGCGAACGTGCGAACAGGCGCCGAAGCGAACATCGCAGGGAGCGCGGCGTTAGGAGCCGCGGCAGGCGCAACAGCAAGCCCATCGGCAACTGCACCGGCAACAACATCAAGCGCGCCCGCAAGCACACCAGCTTCCGCAACCACCAACACGACGGCGAAGCCCGTCGCCGGCGCCTCGCCCGCTGCCGCGGCCGCCGCCACTGCACTCGATCGCGATTACCGCTACCGCCTCGCGCGCAAGAACGTGCACGTCGCGTTTGCAAACCTCGGCCAGGCCTTTCAGCGGATGATGCTCGAACCGAAATCGGCGCAGAAGTTCGTCCCCGAACTCAATGGTTTGCTGGTGAGCAGCCATGTGCTTGCATCGCAAATCACCGCAGCCGCGCCGCTCTTGCGCACCTCCGCGCAACACGCCGAGGGCGTGTCGCTGCAGCCGCTGCAACGCGCGTTGAGTCTCGTGCGCGACAATCTCACCGAAGCAGAAGCAGGCACTGCGCCGCCTGCGGACCAGGGCGAGCAGATCAAACAGATCACGCGCGAACTGGACACGATGGTGGTCGAAGCGGAGAAATCGCAGGACTATTCGGCCGATGCGGTGCACGACATCAAACTGCTTGCGCATCAATGCAAGCAGATGCTGACGGCGGCGGCGTTGATTCGCAAGGACGCGGAGCGTGATCCGCCTGCCCGATGAATGACGCGACCGGGCTTGAACTAGCGTAGTGAAGTGCGACGCCTAAGCGCGTCCGACTCAAACTCACACGCGGTCATACACCATGACCGCGACAAGCTCACTGCGCCGTGCCGCTCGCAGGCTTCGCAGCAGTAGCCGCAGCGCTCGTCGCCGTGGCCGTCGCCGCCGCTGCGCCCGATGAAACGGAAGCCGCCGGCGCGTTGTCGTTGTCGAACTCGCGCTTCTCCTTGATCGCGTTATAGAACAGCGTGGCGATGACGAACAGTACCGCGACCACAATGAATACAGCGATGCCGAAGGTCGGGTTTTTCTTGCGCGGCGGTTTGTTCATGAGGCGACTCGGACCGCGAGGCAATCGCGGAAGATAGCGGAGAAGGCGGCATTCTACGCCGAGGCGCCTTGCACTCGCCTTGCAGTCGGCAAGCGGTGGACAGCAAGGCTTGCGATGCTATCGAACCGAAATGAAAAATCCCCGGCACGCGCAATGCTGCGCCGCTAATGCGGGCCGAAACATTGGAGCCACGCATCACGCCCGCACAAAGAAGCGCGACCCAACGCGCGGTAGTCGGGAGGAAAGATGGATGCGCATGTGCAGTGGACGAAGCACGCTGTTTGCAACAGCGGCGTTGTAATCATCGGATTCGGCAGCATAGCGAGTTCGCTTTTACCGGTGCTTTTAAGACACATCGAGGTGAGCCCAAAAGACGTGACCGTGGTGTGTCCGCCTGGTAATGACACGGCGATCGCCCATGAATGCGGCGTGCATGTCGTCGAGCAGGCGCTCAGCGAAGACAACTTCGAGACACTGCTTACGGCATATGTGACGAAAGGCACGCTGCTGGTCAACCTGTCCGTCAATGTGTCGAGCGAATCGCTGATTCGCTTTTGCTGGTCTCGCGACGCGCTCTATCTCGATACGTCCATCGAACCGTGGGAAGGCGGATCAACCGATCCCGACCGTCCTCCATCACGGCGCAGCAATTACGCACTGCGCGAGGCGGTGCTGGCTTTTCGCCTCGACAAGCGCGACGGCCCGACAGCGGTTTTGACGCAAGGCGCGAACCCTGGGCTCGCTTCGGCTTTCGTCAAACAGGCGCTGGTCGACATGGCGGAGAACAGCGGCATCCAGCCGACCGCGCTCGACAGCTACGAAGATTGGGCCGTGCTCGCGCAGCGCCTCGACATCAAGGCGATTCACGTCGCTGAACAGGACTGGCAGTTCTCCGAACGCCGCAAGGCGCGCAACGAGTTCGTCAACACCTGGTCCGTCGATGCCTTCGTCGAAGAAGGCATGCAGCCGGCGGAACTGGGCTGGGGCACGCATGAGCGTCATTGGCCCGCCGACGCACAGCGTCATGGGTTCGGCAGCGATGCGGCGATCTATCTGCAACGGCCGGGACTTGCCACGCGCGTACGCAGTTGGACGCCGCTCGCCGGCAGCTATCAGGGCTTTCTTGTCACGCATGGCGAGTCGATCTCGATCGCGGACCATCTGACATTGCGCAAGGACGGCGAGGTCGTGTATCGCCCGACGGTTCACTATGCGTATCGTCCGTGCGACGACGCGCTGCTGTCGATCGAGGAATTCGCCGGACGTGGCTGGCGCATGCAGGACAACAAGCGGATCATGCGCGACGAAATCGTCGACGGCGCCGACGAACTCGGCGTGCTGCTGATGGGCAACGACAAAGGCGTTTACTGGTACGGCTCGCGGCTGACCACGCCGCAAGCCCGGCGCCTCGCGCCGCATAACACCGCGACGAGCCTCCAGGTGGTGGCCGGCATCATGGGCGGCATCGTGTGGGCACTCGAGAATCCGCGGGCCGGCGTGGTCGAACCCGACGACATCGACTATCGGACGGTGATGCGGGTCGCTCGTCCGTACCTGGGCGAACTCGTCGGCGTGTACGACACATGGACGCCGCTCGACCAGCGCTCGCCGCTTTTCGACACGCCGTACGACGAGGACCCCTGGCAGTTTCTCAACGTACGGGTTCCGTGGTGAACCGATACCTGGAGCGCAGCCTATGTCGTCGCTGCTGAACAAGGAGCTTGGCGTCGTCGAGGACTCGTATTACGAGGCGAGCGTCACGCGTCCGCAACCGAGCGCGCCGCTGCAGCAAAAGCTGTCCGTGGATGTGTGCGTGATCGGCGGCGGCTACGCGGGCGTTTCGTGCGCGTTGGAACTGGCCGGGCGCGGCTTCGACGTCGCGCTGCTGGAAGCGCAGCGCATCGGCTGGGGCGCGTCGGGCCGCAATGGCGGGCAGGCGATTGTCGGCTTCGGCGCGGAAGGAGAAGACGCGATCGAGCAGCAGTGCTCGCGCGAGATCGCGCGCAAGGCCTGGGACGTGTCGCTCGAAGGTCTGCGCCTGCTCGAAGAGCGTCTCGCGCGTTATGACATCGAATGCCATTATCGGCGCGGTTATCTGACGCTCGCCGTCAACGATCGGAAGGCGCGCAAACTCAAGGAGTGGATGGAGCGCACACAGGACCGGTATGCGTATCCGCTCGAATGGCTGGATCGGTCGGCGCTTCGTTCGCATATCGCCACGCAAAGATTTTCTGCCGGCGTGTATGACGGCGGGTCCGGTCATCTGCATCCGCTGCTGTACTGCCTCGGTCTCGGCGAAGCGGCGCGGCAAGCGGGAGTCAAGGTCTTCGAAAATTCAGCGGTGTCCCGGCTCGAACGCGGCGCGCGGCCCGTCGTGAAGACAGCCGAAGGCGCGGTGTCGTGCGACCGCGTGGTGATCGCCGGCAACGTTTATCTCGGCGAATTCGGCGATCATCCGGCGCCCGAGATCGAGGCGCGGATCATGCCGGTGGGCACCTACATGGTCGCCACCGAGCCGCTTTCCGACGCATTCGCCAACGAGCTCATGCCGGGCCGAGCCGCGGCGTCGGACAACAATCTCATCCTCGATTACTTCCGGCTGAGCGCCGATAACCGGCTGTTGTTCGGCGCCGGAGAAAGCTATGACGCCACGACGCCGCGTAATCTGATCGACAGGATGCGGGATCGGATCACGGGCGTTTTCCCGCAACTCGCCGATGTCGGCATCGACTACGCGTGGGGCGGTTTCGTCGACGTCACCATGAACCGCGCGCCGGACCTCGGCCGGATCGGCGCGAACATTTACTACGTGCAAGGCTTTTCCGGGCACGGTCTGGTGTTCGCGGGAATGGCCGGGAAGATTCTCGCCGACGCGATCGCGGGCGACGCGTCGACCTTCGACGTGTTCAGCCGCATCCGGCATCGGCGCTTCCCCGGCGGCAAGGCGCTTCGCACGCGGGCTCTGGTGCTGGGCATGTGGTACTACAAGCTGCGCGAGCTTTTGTAGGGCAACGCCGTCAGAGACGCGAAGCCGATCGCTACGCGCCCGCTCGCCGTCACGCGCTATACCGCACCGGCAGCGCCGTCGAATATTTGATCTGCTCCATCGCGAAGCTCGAACTGACGTCGTACAGCGGCACGGCGGCGATCAACAGCTTGTACACGCGGTCGTAGTCGTCGATGTCGGAAACCACCACGCGCAGCAGGTAATCCGTCTCGCCGCTCATCCGGTAAACCTCCACCACTTCGGGAATGTCCTGCACCGCCTGCGTGAAAGTCTGCGCCCACGCCTGCGTGTGCTGATTCGTGCGCACGGCGACGAACACGGTCGTGCCGACGCCAAGCTTGCGCGCATCGCACAGCGCCACTTGCCCACGGATCACACCGGTCTCCTTCAGACGCTGCAGCCGCTTCCAGCACGGCGTTTGCGACAGATTCACGCGCTGCGCCAGTTCGGCAATCGGCATGGTCGCGTCTTCCTGCAGCAACTCGAGCAGTTTCCTGTCGATGATGTCCATTCCCATCGTCTCACCCCTTTAGCAAATTTTTCTACTTTTCAGATTGATGGGGGAATTATATGGAAACTCTTTCTCCGGACAAAACGGTATAAATCCTGATCCGAAGAAAAACACGGCAGCCAGTGCCGTTCAACGACCGTGACTCACAACCTCGCTTCCTCCGCCGCCCTCCTCGATACGTTCGCACAAGCTTGCGCCGCGCACGATCTGCCTTCGCGCGCCGCTCAGCCCGCGCCTCTCGCCCGCCTGTGCGATGCGCTCGACGCCATGTTCGAAGCGTGCGCCCAATTTGCCGAGCCTTCGCATTCGAGCTTCTTCGCGCGCAGCATGCGTATCGCGCTCGCGGAAGCGGCTGCGGACGCCGCGCTGCTGACGCCCGCGCAGCGCGAAGGATCTAGTGAGAACTACCGCCGTCATCTGCTCGCCGCCGATCCGCACGGCCGCTATGCGGTCGCCGCGCTTGTCTGGCAGCCGCATCAGGCGAGCCCCGTGCATGCGCATCACACATGGTGCGGATACGCGGTGATCGACGGCGCGTTGAGCGAAACGGTTTTTGAGTGGAACGAGCGCGAGCAGTGTGCGAGCGCTGAACGCACGCAGGCGCGCAGGCAAGGCGCGGTGTCGTTCGTGCGAGGCGGCCGCGGCAGCATTCATCGGCTGCAAAATTGCAGCGATGCGCCGGCCGTGTCGCTGCATATTTACGGCGTGCCCGGCGCGCGCATCGCCACGCATGTCAACGATGTAGTGCGCGCCGCGCCCGTGCTCGTCTGACAGCGGCACGGCGAGCACGGGCAAGGCACGAACAGGCGCACGCACATACGTACACACACGCACAAAACTTCGCGCCCTCTGCCCTCGCCGAATAATCAGCTCTTGCCTTCGCCCGCCGTGGGAACCTGCGGCGGAATCGGCGCCGTTTGCGCGGTCGCCGGCGGCGCCGGCCGTGGTTCATGCGACACGTCGCGCGCCACCGCTACCGCCGGATGCGCGCCGCGCATCGGCAGCGTTTTCTCCGTGTGCGGGCGAGCATGGCCGGACTCGTGGCCGTGCTCTTCATGTCCGGTTTCGTCCGGTGTACTGTCGTCGCGCCACGGCTGCCCCTCGCTGTCTTTCGACGACGTGAACAAGCGCATCTGCGGCACCGGAATCTCGATGCCGGCTTCGTCCATCTTGCGCTTGAGCCGCGCATTGAACGCCCGCGCCACGCTCCATTGCTGCAGCGGCCGCGTCTTGATCTGCCCTTTGACGACCATCCAGTTCGGATCGAAACGGTCGAGGCCCCACACTTCGATCGGCCCGAGCATCTCACGCCGGTAACGGAAGTCGGCCATCAGGTCGGCGCCGACTTCGCGGATCATCTGCGTGATTTCATCGACGTCGGTAGAGAACGACATGCGCACTTCGAACACGGCATACGCGAAGTCGCGCGACAGGTTCTTGACGATCTTGATCTGCGAGAACGGAATGGCGTGAATCGCGCCCTGACCGTCGCGCAGGCGCACCGTGCGGATCGACAGATGCTCGACCGTGCCCGCATGGCCGCCGTCCACATCGATCCAGTCGCCCACTGAAATCGTGTCTTCGATGATGATGAAAAGCCCCGTGATCAGGTCGGTCACGAGCGACTGCGCGCCGAAGCCGATCGCGAGACCGATCACGCCGGCGCCTGCGAGCAGCGGCGTCACGTTGATGCCGAGATTCGCCGCGGTGACGATGCCCGCGATCGTCATGATGCTCACGAGCAGCACGTTGCGCACGAGCGGCAACATCGTGCGCGCCCGCGTGCTCGGGTTGCGCGACTTGTTGCGCGAGCTGCCGGGATTGAGCGCCTCCGTGATCGCGGTGTCGACGAGAATCCACAGCAGCCACGCGATGAACACCGTCGCGACGATCGCGGTCACCGCATGTGCGATGCCGCGCGCCGCGACGTTTTCCTCGACGACCGCGGCCAGCGACACGCCCCACAAACGCGCCGCCAGTTCGAAGAAAAACAGCCAGATGAAAAGCGTCAGCAACGTGCCGCAAAAACGCAGCAAGCGCGTGAGGTACGGCGAGCGGCGCCGCGCGCGCGGACTGCGCGGGCGCGTCATGCGCAGGACGATGGCCGACAGGAAGAACGCGAGCACGAGCAACAGCGCGGTCACCACCGAAATCTGCAGCACGTTTTCGCTCGACCCCGAACCGCCAAGCGTGGCGACCACGGACGCCGTCGCCAGCACGAGGACCGGCACGTGCCACAGCGCGGCGAGCACCTCGAAGGCGTCGGTCGCGGCCTTGTGATCGTTGCGCTGTTCGTAAGGCCGGTTGCGGATCAGGTGCGCGACCGGCCGGCGAAACGCCAGCGCGAAATAGCCGGCGAGCACGGCGGCCGTCATGTTGGCGGCGGTCGAAACGAGTGCGGCCAGGTTGGTGCCGAGTTGATGCGCGACGTCGTAATTGACCGCCGCGTCGCCGAGCGCGCCGAACACGCCGACCGCGAACAGCAGGCGCCGCGCATGATCGATCAGCAGACGCACGGCGATGCGCCGGTGCCCCGAGCCGAACAGCGAAAACATGATCAGGCAGATCGCCGAAAACACCGCGCCCGCGACGATCGCATAGGCGACCACCATGCCGAGCGTGCGGCCGAGCGCATCGGGCATCGCGCGCACGAACAGCAGCGCGGCGACGAACGCGATGATCCACGGCCCCACGCGCCGCAACGCGAAGACGAGCAGCTCGCGTGTCGTCGGATTGGGATTCAGTCCCATCACGATGCCGAGGCGCCGGTACAGCCGCTGCTGCAAATAGATCAGCGCGGCCGCGCATGCGCCCCAGCCGGCCAGCATCGCGAACATCGACAGGAGAATGCGGCCGAAGCTCTCCGGCCCCTGCCCGGAGATGATGGTGTAAAGCTCGTTGCCGGCCGCGTTGAAGCGCCCGCCCCAGTAGCGCACGGGCGTACGGCCCTGATGCATGTCCGATTCGAACGACGCGATGCCCGACGCAATCGCGCCGAGCAAGCCGGGACTCGGCTGCGCGGGCGCCGGCGCGAGCGGACCGACGGTGCGCGAGACGTCGCGCAGTTTTTTGAGTTGCGCGACGAGCGCGGTGCGCTGGCGGTCGTTGTCGAGCGTGGCGATGACGCTGTCGAGCGAACGCGCGATTTCCGCCTGGCTCGCGGGCGACGGCGCCGACGCGGCCTCGGCCGCCGATGCGCCGGACGCCTCCGACGCGGGCGCGACCGTCGCGCTGTTGATCAGGCTCTGCAACGCGGGAATGACGGGCGTGCTGCTGGCTGCAGTGCCGGCGGCGTGCGCGCCGAGAGGCAGCGATGCGATGCAGACGAGAAGCGCGATTCCGATCGCGGCGGGACACGCGCTGATGACGGCACGAAGCCACGCACTGATCGAAGCGCTGATTGAACCGCTTCGCGCCGCATATCTGCGAGCCGACCCGCCCGCGCGCACACGAGCGCCGCCGCGGACGTGCGGCCATCCGACGCAAGCGGAAAGACGAACAAATGCAGCGTGAATCGAAGAAAGCCCGCCGTTTGACGGCGCAGCCTCGGATTCACGCCGCGATGGGCATGACTGCATGGCAATCCGTGAGAAAACGGGAGACGCCAGTGTAGCCTCAGTTGGCGCGCCCGCAACCGGACATGCGTAACGGATTGTTAGGACGCTTGCATGATTTCATGCGTGCAGCGCGCCGCGGAGGGTGACGAGCCGCGGCACCATGCCACCCACGCCGCGCGGCACGCACGCCGCGCAAGCACGCGGCGCCTTCAATAAGCGACCGTCGCGAGCTGACGGATGAAACGGCTCTGCTCGAGTTCGTCGACGAACGCGATCGCGTAATCCTCGGCGGAAATGCGGCTGTTGCCTTCGGCGTCGGCGATCAGCGAGTTCGTGCCGGTGCGGAACGTACCCGTGCGCTCACCCGGCGCGATGATCGCGGCCGGCGAAAAGAACGTCCAGTCGAGATCGGCGACGCTGCGGTAGTAGCCGAGCGCATCGCGATGCGCGAGCGCGACGGCCTTGTAGGCATCCGGGAAACCTTCGCTATCGACGAGCTGTTTGCCGGGCGCGACTTCGAGCGAGCCCGCGCCGCCCACCACCACGAGCCGCTTCACGCCCGCCGCGCGCACACCTTCGACCAGCGCGCGAGTCGCCTTGTCCAGCACGCCGACGTCGCCTTGCGGCGGCGCATATGCGCTCGCCACCACATCGTGACCGCGCACCGCTGCGCCCACGCTCGCCGCGTCGAGCAGATCGGCCTGCGCCGCTTTGAGATTGGGCACGTCGGCCGGAACGCGCGCGGGATTGCGCGCAAGCGCCGTGACCTGATGCCCGCGACGCGCCGCTTCGGCCGCAATTCGCGAACCGATCATGCCGGTCGCGCCGAACAATGCGATCTTCAACTGCCTGCTCATTTCAATGCTCCTGTCATTTGTTTATATGTAACCAAGATGATTACATATATGCCGCAAAAAAGAGGGGCCTCGGCCCCCGTCTGTCATTCCGCGCTTATTGCGCGCTCATTGCATGCGCATTAGCAATCATCGGCGAACGCGGTTTCTGCGCCAAGCACCCGCGTCATCCATGCGGCCGCCGCTTGCGTTCGCGCGCTCGCTCCGCGCGCAGCAAGTCCGCCGTCGCGTCGGCCAACGTGCGCTGCGCGAGCGACGCCTCCATCGCCTGCTGCGCTTCGTCGATGATTCCGCGCAGCACGACCTGGATGTTGCGCCCCACCATGCACGCCGGATTCGGCTCCTCGCGATGAAGCGCGAAGAGCTGCGCGTCGTCGACTGCGCGGTACACGTCGAGCAGCGAAATCTGCTCGGGCGCGCGGGCGAGCAGCGCGCCGCCGCCCGCGCCGAGCTGCGAGGTCGTGAGGCCGGCTTCGGCCAGCATGGTCAAAAGCCGCCGGATCAGCGCGGGATTCGTATTCACGCTGCCCGCGATCATCTCCGACGAAAGCGGCGTGCCCTCCTGCAAAGACAACAGCGCGAGCACATGCACCGCAAATGCAAACCGGCTACTGGTGTTCACAACAACCCGCCCTGCGACGACAATGTGTAACCATAGTAATTACATTTATCGGCACTGTCAAACCCGTCCGCTCTTCCCGGCCGAACGCACGAACGCGCGCGATGGAATCGGCTCACGCGCATCTCACTTGTCCATCTGCTTTTGCGCATCGCCGCCGTAGCCCGAACCGGACGACGAAGCCGCTGCGCTCGTCGACGAAGCCGAGCTTTGCGCCGACCACTGCTGCAGTTTGCGCCCCGCGTTTTCCAGGCTCTCGCCGGTCAGCGACGCGGCTTTGCCGAGCTGCGCCTGCGCCGCGCTGGCGGCGTTCTGCAGATTGGCCTGAGCGCTCGACGCGAGCGCATTCGGATCGATCGTGACCGTCGGCGCCGAAGCCGATTGAATGTTCTGCTGCGCCGCGGATTTGGTTTCGTCGACCTTCTGGCCGACGTAGCTCGCGGCCTGATCGAGCTTCTGCGACGCGGCCTGCGCGGCGTCGTTGAGCTTGCCGGCAACCTGCCCCGCCGACGCATCGTTCTTCTGGCAGGCCGCGAGACCGGCGAATACGAACAGGACCACGGCGGCACGGCGCAGCAACGGCGAACGGATGGATGAATTCATGTGTGTATGTGAACCGCGCGAAGCGGCCTCTCTGACGAAAACGCGCTCATCATACGCTGTTGCCGCCGCCTGCCGGACAACGGCTTCATGCGCGATAAATCGACGCGCACGGCGGGCGGCGGCCGTCGCGGTTCTGTCAAAGCTTGTGCGGTAGACTGGCCAACGCAATCGAGCATTGCTGTGTTCACTTGACCCACTGGAGGCATACGATGGCGGCAAAGAAGATTCTGTTTCTCACCGGCGATTTCGCCGAGGATTACGAAACGATGGTGCCGTTTCAGGCGCTGCAGGCAGTCGGACACGTGGTCGACGCGGTGTGCCCGGACAAGAAGGCCGGCGACCGGATCAAGACCGCGATTCATGATTTCGAGGGCGATCAGACCTACACCGAAAAGCCGGGGCATCTGTTCGCGCTGAACGCATCGTTCGAAGACGCCGATCCGCGTCAGTACGATGCGCTCGCGATTGCCGGCGGGCGCGCGCCCGAGTATCTGCGGCTCAATCCGAAAGTCATCGACATCGTGCGGCAGTTCGCCGAAGCCGGCAAACCGATCGCCGCGATCTGTCACGCCGCGCAGTTGCTCGCGGCCGCGGACGTGATCCGCGGCAAGCGCATCTCCGCGTATCCGGCCTGCGCGCCCGAGGTGAAGCTGGCCGGCGGCGAGTACGCCGACATTCCCGTCGACGCCGCGATCACCGACGGCAACTTCGTGACGGCGCCCGCGTGGCCCGCGCATCCCGAATGGCTGCGTCAATTCCTCGTTCTGCTCGGCACGCGTATCGAGCTTTGAGCCGGCTCAAATGCCGCGGGCGGCCACGGCGGTCGCGCGCGGCATTTGAGAGTCGTCCTATGGTTCGCGCCGGAGGGCCTTCCTATAGTCACGGGCTGACTTGTGGAGCGCTTTTCGATGGAACTTACCGACTGGATCGTCATTCTCGCCGTCGCGTTGATCGCGATTGCTTTTCGCTGCGCGCGCACGCCGGCCGGCTGGGCTCGTGAAAACCGCGCGCGGCGCCTCGCCGGCACGCGAATGCTGGTGCTGGCAGCCTGCTCGGTCTGGGCGGCTTTGTTGATTCTGGCGCGCTGCGTGTTCGCGCTCGACGGCCTGCTCGGCCTGCGCCCCACGCTCTACCAGGTGCTCGTCGTGGTCGCCGTTCTGCTTGCCTGCGCGTGCTACTGGTCGGTTCGCGGCCGGCAACTGCTGAAGTCGCGCCGTTTGTTTGCTTCTTGCTGAGCTGATGTAGCCTGCGGTCACGCTGGCCCACCATCCTGATCGGTTCCGAGCCATCACCTCGGTTTCCGCTTCACGCAACCTTCCTGATTTTCGATTCGCTCGCGCCTGCGCCGTCCGCAGGCCGTCGCGGGTGCTCCCGCATCACCCGCTCGACTGCAACCCACGTCAGCCCTTACGGGCCCATCCGCAGATTCCCCGGCTTGTCCATCGCCTGATCGTTGGCCGCCACGGATAGCGGTCGCCCGCCGCGCCCTTCACCGCCTTCACGCGCTCGCCCCGCCGCCGGCCGGGCCCCCGCTTCGGGCAGCGACAGATAGAACGTCGTGCCCACGCCTTCGGCCGACTCCGCCCAGACCCGCCCGCCGTGCCGCTCGACGACGCGCCGCACCAGCGCGAGCCCAATCCCCTCGCCCGCGGCCGCCGTGCCGTGCAAGCGCTGAAACGCGTTGAATAGCCGCGGCAGCGCGATCGCCGGAATGCCCAGGCCGTTGTCGCGCACGTAAAAGATCCGCAGCGACTGAACGCCCGGCGGCGCGGGCGTCGTGCCGATTTCGATCCGGCCTTCGCGCGACGGGTCCAGATAATTCACCGCATTGCCGATCAGATTCGCGAACACCTGCTCGAGCGCGGTCGGATCGCCCCACACGGCCGGCAAGTCGCTCACCTGCACCTGTGCCCGCCGCGCGCGGATCGAGCCCTGCATCGCGTCGATCACGCGCGGCACGATATCGCGCACCTCGACTTTCTGATGCCGGTATTCGACGCGGCCGATGCGCGACAGCCGCAACAACGCGTCGATGATGTGCGACGCGCGCAGCACCGCCGTCTGCAGATAATGCAGCGCTTCGCCGATGTCCTCGTCGACCACGCGCTCGATGCGTTGCCGCATCTGCGCGTCGATCGACGAATCGCTCAGGGCCGCGCGCAGTTCGTCGCACGCGCGGATCAGTTCCTTCGAAAAGCCCTGCAGATTGACGAGCGGCACACGCAGATCATGCGACACGCTGTAGATGAACATCTCGTTTTCCTGCGTCTGCTGCCGCAGCGTCTCGTTGATGCGCGCAAGCTCGTCCGCGCGGCGCGCAAGGTCCGCCTGAAAGCGCGCCTGGATGCGCTCGGCTTCGAGAAGACGCCGGCTGGTCTCGTGCAAGGTCAGGTCGAGTTGCGCGATTTCGTCGTGGCCCGGCCCGATCGGCGCGAGCGGCTCGTTGCCGGCAAGGCGCCCGGCGTTGTCCGACAGGACCGCAAGCCGGCCACGCAAGCCGCGCGTGAAAAGCCACACGGCCAGCGCCACAAACAGCAGAGAGCCGAACACCGCCGCGCCGACCAGCGCCTGTTGCCGCTCGCGCGCGGCGTCGGCGGCATTGGCGCGCTGGCTGTCGAGACGCCGCTCTTCCGCCTGGAAGGCGGCCACCTGCTGGCGAAAGCGGTCGAGCACGTCGGTCTGCGCAAGATCGCCGAAGCGCTCGACGATGTCGTTGCCGCGCCCCGAGCGCAGCATGTCCTGCATGCGGTCGGACCATTGCCGATAGGCCTGCACCGCCTGGCGTACCTGGACGACGCGTTCGACCTCGGCCGGGTTGTCCGAGACGAGTTCCGCGAGCTGATCGATCCGCCGGTCGACATCGACCCAGACGGAGAGCGGTGTCACAAAGTGGTTGTCGCCGGCAAGCACCGCGCCGCGCAGCGCGACAGACTCGCCGAGTACCGGATCGAGAATCGACGTGGTCTGGCGCAGCACTTCCTGACCGTGGACGGCCCAGCGCTCGGCGTCGGCCGCGTCGGACTGCGCCTTGACCAGTCCTGACAGAAGCGCCAGTTCGAAGACCGCCGGAATCGCGATCAGCAGCAGGCCTTTAGTGGTAAGTCGCATGCGAGCGCATTGGAAGGTGGGCCGCCAGTCGTGTACGGGACGGGACATTATGTCGGCGTTTGCTGCGGAAACAAAGGGTCGGGCTAGCGCCCAAACTTTGGCGGCAGGCGTGTCGATGCAGGCTGCAGGTCGGGCTGCACCGATGTGCTCGCACACCTTCAGGCTCGACGCCGCGCCCGTAAGCCGGACGAAAACTTTGGACCCGTAATGGATCATAGGAACCAAAACGGGACGTTTCCGCACATCTTTTGTGCTTGGACGCGTGCATTGAAGGTGCAGACTGCGCGACTCGGGGCTCGCCGTCGCAGGCGACAATCCCAATCCGGTGCCCGTTTGCACTGCGTTCGCCGGACAAGCACCTTTTTGGCCCGCTTCTTGCATCCAATGCCCGACTTTTTGGCATAAGCGGAAACAACCGATGGCTAGCTTGAAAACCGGCACCGATACGCTCTTTCTTTTGCTCGGGGCCGCCATGGTGCTGGCGATGCACGCGGGATTCGCCTTTCTCGAGCTCGGCACCGTGCGCAAGAAGAACCAGGTCAACGCACTGGTCAAGATTCTGGTGGACTTCTCGGTCTCCACGATCGCCTATTTCTTTATCGGCTACACGATCGCGTACGGCGTGCAGTTCTTCGACAACGCCGGGACGCTCGCCGCGCACAACGGCTACGCGCTCGTGCGCTTCTTTTTCCTGCTGACGTTCGCCGCCGCGATTCCCGCGATCGTCTCGGGCGGCATCGCCGAGCGCTCGAAGTTCAATCCGCAGCTTTTCGCGACCTTCGTGCTGGTCGGCTTCGTCTATCCGTTCTTCGAAGGCATCGCGTGGAACGAGCGCTTCGGCGTGCAGGCGTGGATCGCGCAGATGTTCGGCGTGCCGTTCCACGACTTCGCCGGTTCGGTCGTCGTGCACGCGTTCGGCGGCTGGGTCGCGTTGCCGGCCGTGCTGCTGCTCGGCGCGCGCCACGGCCGCTATCACCGCGACGGCGGGATTGCCGCGCATCCGCCGTCGAATATTCCGTTTCTGGCGCTCGGCGCGTGGGTGCTGGCCGTCGGCTGGTTCGGCTTTAACGTGATGAGCGCGCAGACCGTCGACAAGATCAGCGGACTCGTCGCCGTCAATTCGCTGATGGCGATGGTCGGCGGCACGCTGACCGCCTGGCTCGCGGGCCGCAACGATCCGGGCTTCACGTACAACGGGCCGCTCGCCGGGCTGGTCGCCGTATGCGCCGGCTCGGACCTGATGCATCCGCTCGGCGCACTCGTCACGGGCGGCATCGCCGGCGTGCTGTTCGTCTATATGTTCACGTGCGTGCAAAACCGCTGGCGCATCGACGACGTGCTCGGCGTGTGGCCGCTGCACGGTCTGTGCGGCGCGTGGGGCGGCGTCGCGGCGGGCATCTTCGGCTTGCGGGCGCTCGGCGGAATGGGCGGCGTGTCGTTCGGCGCGCAGGTGCTCGGCACGCTCGGCGGGATTGTCGTGGCGACGCTCGGCGGCACGCTCGTGTACGGCGCGATTCGCCTGACGGTGGGCCTGCGGCTCGACCAGGAGGACGAATACAACGGAGCCGACCTGTCGATCCACAAGATTTCCGCGACGCCGGAGCGCGAAAGCCTCGGCTGACGCAGCGGCTCGCGTGGGCGCAAGCCAATGCTCGTGGGCAAGCCGCGGCCTGGTCCGACCTGTCCCCATAGAGCCGCCGAATGTTAGACTTGCGCGCTGGAGATGGCATTCTCCAATGGGTGTCCGGCGTGCGCTTCAACGCACACGCTCGCGCCAATCCATTAACCGCCTCGTGCTGATGATGCCTGCTTCCCCGGACCCATGCGGAGGCGGCATCGCGTCTTCCCGCTCAGCCCGGCTTGTCGACTCCGGTTTCAGCAAAGTCCACTCATGTACTGGTCCATCTTGGCCGTCGCTATCGGCGGTGCGCTCGGTTCGCTGTTTCGCTGGTTTCTCGGCCTGCGTCTGAATGCGCTATTTCCGTCGCTGCCGCTCGGCACCTTTGCCGCCAATGTGATCGCCGGCTACGTGATCGGCGTGGCCGTCGCCGGCTTTGCGCGCGCGCCGCAGATCGCGCCGGAATGGCGGCTCTTCGTGATCACCGGGATGATGGGCGGACTCTCCACCTTCTCGACCTTCTCCGCCGAAGTCGTGCAGCATCTGCAGGACGGCCGCCTCGGCTGGGCCGCGGGCGAAGTCGCGATCCACGTCGGCGCATCGCTTTGCATGACGGTTCTCGGCATCGCCACGGTCGCGCTTTTATCGCGTTGAGAGAGCGGTTTTGCCGCCGGGCGGGCACATCGCTTGCGCACCTTCGGACGCACCCTTTTCGTTAAGGAGGTGAAAGATGGGCTCAATCAACCCGCAAGGCGCCACTCGAGGCGGAGCGAAGATTGTCGGCGGCGGCATCGGCGAAGGTCCGGGGCCGGAAGTCATGGCGGCTGCCACGCTGGACGGAACGAAGGTGATGTCGTCGGATGGTGAACATGTCGGCAAGATCTCCGACATCATGCTCGACGTGCGCAACGGACGCATCGCCTACGCGGTGCTGTCGGAAGGCGGTTTTCTCGGGATGGGCGCGAACCTGCACGCCATTCCGTGGAGTGCGCTGACGCTCGACACCGACCAGAAGTGCTTCTTCGTCGACATCACCGCACAGCGCCTGAAGGACGACCCGGGTTTCGACAAGGACCACTGGCCGTCGATGGCCGACCGTGCCTGGGGCGAATCGACGTACAGCTACTACAACCGGGAACCGTATTGGTCCGCGACACGCGGCGTCGTCGAGGACGACCCGGCCATCCGGCCAAGCGAACACTAATGCAGGATGACGCTCGCGAAGGAGCGCGCGTCTGACTGACCATGCCACCGCGTCGCAATGCGGTGGCATGGATCGCGCGCAAGCAACGCACGATCCCTCTTCACATGGCGCAACGCGCGTGAGTTAGCGCGCAGCCAGCATGCCGATGATGAGCCCGCCGATCAGCGCCATCGTCACCGCTTTCCACGGACTGTCGTGAACGAAATCATCGGTCGATTCGGACACGACGCGATATTTCGTTTTGACCACGTCCTGCGCGTCAGCAAGTTTGTCCTTCAATTCCGAGAGTTTCATCGTGCTGCGGGCACGCAATTCGTCGCTGCCGTTGGGTCGTCCCGCGAGGCTGTCGTCGCGCGACGCATCGGCGGAACCGGAACTGGTGGATTGATAAGACTCGGCCATTTTCAACCTCCCTCTCTTTGCGTTGAGTGGACAACGTTCAGCAAACCTTGTGCCTCGCGTGCGGCTTATCGTTATTAGTTAGGATGGCGATGCTTTTTTACTGCGCACGCAAATGTCTGATCAGTGACTGCGCCCCAGCAGACGACGGCATCTATGCCGAAGCCGGCCGCACAGGCACAGCCATTGCGCTCCGTGAAGGCCGGCCGCATTGGCCGGTACGAACGAGGAGCGACACATGAGCATTTTTTCAAGCATTCTCAACAAGATTTTCCCGCACGATCATCCGGCCAACACCGGCTCCGGCGCAGCGGCCGGCGCGGCGGCCTCGCCCACTGCGGCACCCGGCAGCGCGAGCGCTCCGGCGGGCACGCCGGCCACGCCATCCACCACGGCCGCCGGCAATTCGCAACCGCCTGTCACGCCGATGCCGACCGTCGACGTCGAAGCGGTGCTCGCGAAAATGCAGGAAAGCAGCGGCGAAAAGTTGAACTGGCGCACATCGATTGTCGATCTGCTGAAACTGCTCGGTCTCGACAGCAGCCTTGCCGCGCGTAAGGAGCTCGCGTCGGAACTGCACTACACCGGCAGCACGGAAGACTCGGCCGCGATGAACATGTGGCTGCACAAGCAGGTCATGCAGAAGCTCGCGGAGAACGGCGGCAAGGTGCCGGACGATCTGAAGAGCTGATAGGCCGGCGCGATAGTTGGTGTGCAACGCCGCGGTCACCCGCGGCTTTTCGCGCGACCGATTGCTACAACGTCTTCCTCATGCAAGCGGCAG
This sequence comes from Paraburkholderia sp. OAS925, assembly GCF_040543975.1. Lineage (NCBI taxonomy): Bacteria > Pseudomonadati > Pseudomonadota > Betaproteobacteria > Burkholderiales > Burkholderiaceae > Paraburkholderia > Paraburkholderia sp. OAS925. The sequence goes on along the minus strand of NZ_JBEUNO010000001.1, from coordinate 2,023,875 downwards.
TCGCCGGACACAGTTGCGCGAACTGCGTGGTGGACTTCACTTCCGCGGCCACTTTGCTTCTGTCGACATCCACGTAGCCCATGCGCCTGAAGAACCCGGCCGCGGTCGTCGTAAGCAGCCACAAGTCGGATATGTCCGACGCTCGCGCCATCGACTCTGCATGAGCGACCAGCATGGTGCCCAATCGCGCGTGACGAGCGGTCCGCGCGACTGCCAGCGAGCGTAGCAACGCATCGACTCCCAACCGCTCGAGCCCAACGCTGCCGACAATCCTCCCACCCTCGTCTTCCGCGACGAGGAAGTCCGCGAGCATGGCTGCATTCACATCGGCGACCGGGAGTTCGTTTTCTGCGAGCAATGCCTTGATGGCCTCAAGGTCTTCGCTTTGTGCAGCGCGCATCTTCATAGTCGATGTTGTCCCCTGTGACGATCCCTGAAGCGAAGTCAGGCGGCTCGGACTGTCGCGTGTCGGCTAAACCGGATAGCCGCAAAGAAAGCAATTGCCGACAGTATCGAGACGAGAAACACTGTCCACTCGACGGCCACGTAACCGTGCGTAAAGCTCCATATGCTGGCAGCGGCAATCGGTGCTACGCCCTTCGCAACGTTGGACGGAAACGAAAGCATGCCACTGACCGCGCCGTAGCCTTCGGTCCACATCAGGTCCTGAACAATGGTGCCGCGAAGGATCGTCATCATCCCATTCGCAGCGCCGTAGCACAGCGCGAAGAGCCATAGCAGCGCGGCCGAATGACCCGCGCCGATCAGGATAAGCGTCGAGACCGGGAACAACGTCACGATGACGATACCCACCGTGCTGATATGCACCCCTCGACCGAACATGAACCAGATTGCTCGAGCGGCGACCTGCGCCGGTCCGATGAGCGCCATGGTTGTCACGAGCACTGCGTTCGATATGCCGCGCTCGACCATGAGCGGCACGAGATGAAATGTGAGCGCGGCGAACGTCGCGTAGTAGGCGGTGAAGCAGACGGCGAGCGCCCAGAAAACGGGCGAACGAAGCGCGCGTTGCGTAGCGGCATCGTTCGTCTGTTTCACTTCGGCGCTGGTCGGCCGTGCTTCGGCGTCAAGCCTCGATGAACGGATTGCCGCCACGTGAACAGGAAGGCATATAAACACATTCAATGCGGCGAGGACAACAAGCGACGTGCGCCAGCCGACGGCGCCAACGAGGAACTGCGTCAACGGAATAAAGACCGTGCTCGCGAATCCGGCGACCAATGTAATGAGCGTGATCTTGGTGCGGAAGCTTCGCGGATAACGGTGCGTCACGACCGCGAACACCGGGTCATAAAACGTGGCGGCCATCGAAACGCCCAGGCCAATCCACACGACGAAGAGCACCGTCAACGATTGCGCATCGGCCCACAGCAGCAGCATCGCCGCGGCGATGATCGAGCCGAGGGCCATGACGCGGCGGCCAAATCCGTGGTCGATCCAGCGGCCGATCGGATAGGCCGCGACGCCCGAAACGAGTAAGCCCACGGAAAGCGCCGCGTTCATCGCCGTCCGGCTCCAGCCCATGGCCTGCTCCATTGGCACGACCAGCAGCGAAAAGGAATAGTAGACGGAGCCCCACGATACGAGTTGAGCGACGGCTAGTGCCCACGTCACCAGTCTGTCGCGACTGTCCGTTGTTTCTGTGTCGGCTCTTGCGCTCTCGTCCGGATTCGACGTCGTGCTCAATTTTTTTGGCCTTTCATTTGGCTTCGTGGATTAAAGGTCCGGAGTGCAGCCTTTCTTTTCACGCCGTGGTCGTTACTTTGACATTTCCAGAATACCGGAAACGTCATAGAATGCAAAGCACCAACAGTGATGTATTGCTCGTCATCCGCCGCAATGCCCGCGTTGACTCGCCAAACATCCGTGTGCAATTGCAAAGATCAAATAGCAAGGTAATCAGATGACCGTTGATGCAACGAAAGACGACCACAGCTTTCCGGCCGCCAGGACAGATTTTTTCGACACCGATATCGCAGCGCGCCTCGGCATGAATGGGCAACCGCCCGTGAGGATTTTGCTGCTCTACGGTTCGCTGCGTGAACGCTCGTATTCGCGGCTGCTAGTCGAGGAAGCCGCCCGCCTGCTGCAGACGTTCGGCGCTGAAACGCGGATTTTCGATCCGCGCGGTCTGCCGCATGCAGACGACGTCGACGTGAAGAACCATCCGAAAGTAAAAGAGTTGCTCGAGTTGTCGCTGTGGTCCGAAGGACACGTGTGGTGCAGCCCCGAGCGCCACGGCACGATCACCGGTTTGATAAAGACGCAGATCGATCATCTGCCGCTCGTCAGCGGCGGCATCCGCCCGACACAGGGGCGCACGCTTGCCGTCATGCAGGTCAGTGGCGGTTCGCAGTCGTTCAACTCCGTCAATCAACTGCGGCAGCTCGGACGATGGATGCGCATGTTCACCATTCCCAATCAGTCGTCGGTAGCCAAGGCGTTTGAAGAGTTCGAAGAGAACGGGCGAATGAAACCGTCCTCGTATTACGACCGCCTCGTCGACGTCATGGAAGAACTCGTGAAGTTCACGCTGCTGCTTCGCGGCCGCGCCGATTATCTCGTCGACCGGTACAGCGAACGCGTGAAGGAAGACCGTCTGCTCGACCCGGCGACCGACTTGGTGACCGACCCAACATCGCAGGCAATTACCGACCATTCGCGGAAAGAAGCACAGACGAGCAACCAATAAAGGTACGTCATGGCAACGTTCGATTCGAAGCTCGCAGTCAAGGCGCTGGCAGCGCTCGCGCATGAGACTCGCCTCGCCGTCTTCCGCCTTCTGGTTACGGCGGGCCCCTCGGGCATGAGTCCGGGCGCCATCGCCGAACAAATGGGACTGCCCGCGCCGACGCTGTCGTTCCATCTGAAGGAGCTTGCGCACGCGGGGCTTATCGAGGGAAAAAGTCAGGGGCGGTTCATCATTTACAGCGCCAGTTATGACCACATGCTGACGCTCATGGACTTCCTGATGGAGAACTGTTGCGCCGCGGATCAGGCAGAGCAATGCGACTGCGCGATCAATGAGACCCAGGCGTGGAGGAAGCCTTAGTGAAGCGCTTCTGCAGATGTCGATTTAAAACTCAATCGCGGCGAGACGTCGTCAGGAGAAATGTGTGACAGAAAACCGAAAGTACAACGTCTTGTTCCTTTGCACCCACAACTCGGCGCGTTCCATCCTTGCCGAGGCTGCGCTTAATCAGCTCGCCGGTGACCGCTTTGTCGGGTACAGCGCGGGCAGTCATCCGGGAACGGCGCCGAACCCCTACGCAATCGCCTTGCTCAAATCGCAAGGTATCGAAACGGACCGGCTGCGCAGCAAGAGCTGGGACGAATTCGCTAAAGACGGCGCGCCGCAAATGGACTTCATCTTCACAGTCTGCGACGATGCAGCCGGTGAAGTCTGCCCGATCTGGCCGGGCCATCCTGCGAAAGCACATTGGGGCGTCGCGGACCCATCGAAGGCAAAAGGTTCGGACGACGACAAGCGCGAGGCATTCCTGCAAGCCTTCGTGCAGATGAAAAAGCGCATAGAGCTTTTCACGAATCTCCCGCTCGAAAAGCTCGACGGTCTCGCCATCCAGCAGCAGATGCAAAGTATCGGCACGTCGCTGCGTGAGAAGGGAGAGTAACGATGGCGGGCAGTCAAACCGTCGCGAAAGCCGCGCGGCGCGCGCCAGGCGGCATCGGATTTTTCGAGCGCTATTTGTCGCTGTGGGTCGCGCTCTGTATCGTGGTTGGCATCGTGCTTGGCAAGCTGTTGCCCGGCGCAGTCCACACCGTGTCGATGCTCGAATTGGCCCACGTCAACATCCCCGTCGGCATTCTGATCTGGGTAATGATTATTCCGATGCTGTTACGCATCGACTTCGCGTCGCTCGGCAAGGTGCGGACTCAACTCAGGGGCATCGGCGTGACGCTGGTCATCAACTGGGCGGTGAAGCCGTTCACGATGGCCTTCCTCGCGTGGGTCTTCGTGCGGCACGCGTTTGCGTCGCTCTTGCCCGCCGACCAGTTGGACAGCTACGTCGCCGGGCTGATTTTGCTGGCCGCAGCACCTTGCACCGCGATGGTCTTCGTCTGGAGTCAATTAACGAAGGGCGACCCGTACTTCACGTTGTCGCAGGTCGCGCTGAACGACCTGATCATGGTGTTCGCGTTCGCGCCCGTGGTTGGCCTGTTGCTGGGCATCTCGAACATCGCCGTACCGTGGGATACGTTGCTGACTTCGGTGGTGCTCTACATCGTCGTGCCGGTCATCATCGCGCAGCTTGTCCGCAGGGCGCTTTTGCGCCAGGGCGAGGCGGCGTTCCAACGCGCGCTGACGAAGATCGGACCGTTCTCCATCGCGGCGCTTTTGCTGACGCTCGTGTTGCTGTTTGCCTTCCAGGGCGAGCAGATCATCGCGCAGCCGGTTGTGATCCTTCTGCTTGCAGTGCCGATCCTGATTCAGGTTGTGGTGAACGCTTCGCTCGCCTACCTGGCGAATCGGCAACTGGGCGTGTCGCATGAAGTCGCCGCGCCGTCGTGTCTCATCGGCGCGTCGAATTTCTTCGAGCTGGCTGTGGCAACGGCAATCAGTCTCTTTGGCCTGAAGTCCGGGGCGGCGCTAGCCACTGTGGTTGGCGTGCTCATCGAAGTGCCGGTGATGCTCGCAGTCGTGAAAGTCGTCAACTCGTCGCGGCGCTGGTATCAACGAGAGTCCTGAGCGAGCTCAGCCGCGCGCACAAAAAAAAGGCGCCACGTTTCCGTAGCGCCTTGAAAAGTTCTAGCCATTCCGAGGGCCGTGCTAGAACCTGAGAGACGGTATTTCGAAGAGAACCAGGCGACCGGGCGGTCACGCGAACTACGCGGTGCAAAGCATTTGATTGCCGCGGCAGACCGGGAGCCAACTCACCGCATTGGCACGGTGGAAAGCCAACGCTCGCGGCAAGAAACCGCCAACCCTGCTACTTTCTTTCGAAATGAGGTTCCATTTTTTATGGTTATGCTGACTAAGTCAAGCAAAATCTAAACAGCCGCCGCGCGCCGCGGAAAAAAATTCCGATACAATGAATAATACGAAGAAATCTGTGACAAGGCGCTCACGGCGGCGCATTGCGGCGTGCCAAACCCGCGCGCTCCGCTGTCCGTCCCGGCGCTGGTAATCTGAAATATCGTTCCACAATTTACATGAATCCACGAACGCGATCCCGCTCCGCCGCCGAGACCGACAAGGACAAAGACGGCTCCGGCGACGAGGTCACCGCGCTGGCGCGCGGCCTGACGGTGCTGCGCTCCGTTGCCGCGGCGGACGCGCCGCTCAGCAATCGCGAGCTGACCGAAATCACGGGCATTCCCAAACCCACGGTGTCGCGAATCACGGCGACGCTCGTCGGCACCGGCTTCCTGTTCCGGCTGCCCGACAGCGAACGCTTCGTGCTGACGTCGTCGGTGCTTGAACTGAGCAACGGCTTCTTGCGCAACTTCGACATTCGCGCGCGCGCCCGGCCCTTTCTGATCGAACTCGCCGAGCGCACGCGGCTCTCCGTGCATCTCGCGGTGCGCGACCGTCTCGACATGGTGGTGATCGACGTGATCCGGCCGCGCTCGGCCGTGCTCGTGTCGCGCCTCGAAGTCGGCGCGCGCATGAGCCTGAGCCGCACCGCGATCGGCCGCGCGTATCTCGCCGCGCTCGACGAGCCGGATCGCGCGAAACTGCTGACCGGCCTGCAGGCCGCCGAAGGCGACGACTGGGGCCACGTCGGCGGCCCGCTCGAAACGGCGCTGCAGGAAACCATCGAGCGCGGTTTTGCCGTCGCGACCGGCGAGTGGTACGACGGCCTGAACGCCATCGCGCTCGGGTTCACCGGGCCGTCGGGCGAGCGCTACGCCGTCAACTGCGGCGGCTCGGCCGACCAGTGCCCGCGCGATTGGCTCATCAGCCGCGCGGGGCCCGATCTGCTCGATTGCGTCGCGCGCATCGTGCTGGAAATCGGCGGCACGCCAGGGCGCCGCCTCGACAACTGAAAGCGCCGCGCCGCCAGCCGCCCGCTTCAACCGGACCGCTGCGATCCCGTCACCGACACTGTCTCCATCCTGTAACCGGCGTAATCAAAAGAAAAATACACGGGTGGACTGTTACAGAGCGCGGGACGTAGGATCATGCATTCCTGTCGCGGGGCGCCCGCGCAGTGCGGCGCGAGGCGCCTGATACAGCCTGCCGGAGCCCGGCATGCGCGGCCTTCACCTTAGGCGCGCGGCGCAAGCCTCTTCGCTTGCATCTCCGGTAGCATCGCGGTGAATCTGCGCGGCCGGTCCGCTGTCGAGACCGCCTGTCATGCGATCCGCAAGTGTGAGCGTCAGGCACGCGCCCGGCAATCGCCCAACAAGCGCCAGGCCGCGATGCGGCACAATCGCGCGTACGCCTCACTTCCAAGCCAGTCACTGACCGAACCGATGGACGAACAACAACAGCATTCGGAAACTTCACGCCCCGCCGCTCCGGCTTCCCCGAAGTCCCCCGGCGGCGCTCCAGGCCGTCCGACGGACAAGCGGGACACACCGCCTGGCGTCGTCAAGAGCCATCGCGGCCGCAATATCGCGCTGATTGTCCTCGCGCTGCTGATCCTCGGCTTCGTGCTGTGGCGCTGGCATCCGTGGGGCTCGCCGGACGGCGCGTCGGCGCCGGGCGCGAGCGGCACGCATAGCGGCCGGGCCGGCCGCGGCGGTCCCGGCGGCATGGCCAACATGCCGCAGCCGGTTCATGTCGCGACGGCGACGCAAGGCGAAATGCCGGTCGTGCTGACCGCGCTCGGCACCGTCACGCCGCTCGCGAGCGTGACCGTTCTGCCGCAGTTGAGCGGCATCCTGCAGGACGTCTACTTCAAGGAAGGCCAGATGGTCAAGAAGGGCGACCTGCTCGCGCAGATCGACCCGCGCCCTTATCAGATCTCGCTCGACAATGCCCAAGGCACGCTCGCCCGCGACGAAGCGCTGCTGCAAACCGCGCGTCTGGACCTGAAGCGCTATCAGACGCTGCTCGCGCAAGATTCGATTGCGAGCCAGCAGGTCGATACGCAGGCGTCGCTCGTGCGTCAGTACGAAGGCACCGTGAAGTCGGACAAGGCCAACGTCGACACCTTCAAGCTCGACCTCGTGTATGCGCGCATTACCGCGCCGGTGTCGGGGCGCGTCGGCTTGCGCCAGGTCGATCCGGGCAACTACGTGACGCCGAGCCTGACCAACGGCATCGTCGTGATTACGCAGTTGCAGCCCATCAGCGTGATCTTCACCACGTCGGAAGACAACCTCCAGCAGATTCTCGAGCAGACGCAAACCGGCGCCAAGCTGTCTGTCACCGCGTACGACCGCAGCAACACGAAGTCGCTCGAAGGCGGCGCGCTCGAGACGCTCGACAACCAGATCGACACCACCACCGGGACGGTGAAGCTGCGCGCGCTCTTTCAGAACAGCAGCAACCTGCTGTTCCCGAATCAGTTCGTCAACACACGCCTGCTCGTCAATACGATCAAGGACGCGGTGATCGTGCCGACCTCGGCGGTGCTCAACGGCTCGATGGGCCAGTTCGTGTATGTCGTGAAAGCCGACAACACGGTCACCGTGCGGCCGGTGAAAATCGGGCCCGTCGACGGCGAGCGCACCAGCATCAAGTCGGGCTTGCAGGTCGGCGAGCGCGTCGTGATCGACGGTTCGGACCGCCTGAAGGAAGGCGCGAAGATCACCATTCCGGCCGACAAGCCGCGCGGCGCTTCGGGCGCGCGTGGCGCGTCGGGCGCATCGGGCGCGTGGGCTGCTTCGGCCGCTTCGGGCGCCTCCGGCGCGCGCGCGCATCACGGCAGGCACGCGTCGCAAGCGTCGCAATAAAGGCACGGCACTTACCGCATGAATCCATCCCGCGCTTTTATTCTGCGTCCCGTCGGCACCGCGCTGCTGATGGCGGCAATCATGCTGGTCGGCCTCGTCGCGCTGCGCTTTTTGCCGCTCTCGGCGCTGCCCCAGGTCGACTATCCGACCATCCAGGTGCAGACGTTCTATCCGGGCGCGAGCCCGGACGTGATGACGTCATCCGTGACTGCGCCGCTCGAGCGTCAGTTCGGACAGATGCCGTCGCTCAATCAGATGTCGTCGCAAAGCTCGGCCGGCTCGTCGATCATCACGCTGCAATTCAACCTCGATCTGCCGCTCGACATCGCCGAGCAGGAAGTGCAGGCCGCGATCAACGCAGCAGGCAACCTGCTGCCGTCCGACCTCCCCGCGCCGCCGATCTACGCGAAGGTGAATCCCGCCGACGCGCCGATCCTCACGCTCGCGATCACGTCGAAAACCTTGCCGCTCACGCAGGTTCAGGATCTCGCCGACACGCGTCTCGCGCAGAAAATCTCGCAGGTCGCGGGCGTGGGTCTCGTGAGTCTTTCCGGCGGTCAGCGGCCGGCCGTGCGGATTCAGGCGAACCCGCGCGCGCTTGCCGCGTACGGCCTGAATCTCGACGACCTGCGCACCACCATCTCGAACCTGAACGTCAACACGCCGAAGGGCAACTTCGACGGTCCGACGCGCAACTACACGATCAACGCGAACGACCAGTTGACCGACGCCGACGCCTACAAGAGCGCGGTGGTCGCGTACAAGAGCGGCCGCCCGGTGATGCTGACCGACGTCGCGACCATCGTGCAGGGTCCGGAAAACACCAAGCTGGGCGCGTGGGTCGACGGCACGCCCGCGATCATTCTGAACGTGCAGCGCCAGCCTGGCGCGAACGTGATTCAGGTGGTGGACAACATCAAGAAGTTGCTGCCGCAATTGCAGCAGTCGCTGCCCGCCGCGCTCGAAGTGCGCACCGTCACCGACCGCACCACGACGATCCGCGCCTCCGTGCGCGACGTGCAGTTCGAACTGGCCATGTCGGTCGTGCTCGTCGTGCTGGTCATGTACCTCTTTCTCGCCAACGTCTACGCGACCATCATTCCGAGTCTCTCGGTGCCGCTTTCGCTGATCGGCACGCTCGCCGTGATGTACCTGTGCGGCTTCTCGCTGGACAATTTATCGCTGATGGCGCTGACCATCGCGACCGGCTTCGTGGTCGACGACGCGATCGTGATGATCGAGAACATCGCGCGTTACGTGGAAGAAGGCGAGCCGCCGCTCGAAGCCGCGCTGAAAGGCTCGAAGCAGATCGGCTTCACGATCATTTCGCTGACCGTCTCGCTGATCGCCGTGTTGATCCCGCTGCTGTTTATGGGCGACGTGGTCGGCCGCCTGTTCCATGAGTTCGCAATCACGCTCGCCGTGACCATCGTGATTTCGGCGATCGTGTCGCTCACGCTCGTGCCGATGATGTGCGCGAAGCTGCTGCGCCACACGCCGCCGCACGAAAGCCACCGCTTCGAGGCGCGCGCGCACCGCGCAATCGACTGGGTCATCGCGCGTTACGCGGTCGCGCTCACCTGGGTGCTCGATCGCGAGCGCTCCACGCTGGTCGTCGCGGTGCTCACGCTCGTGTTGACGGCGCTGCTTTACGTGTTCATTCCGAAGGGCTTCTTCCCGGTGCAGGACACGGGCGTGATCCAGGCGATCACGCAGGCGCCGCAGTCGGTGTCGTATGCGTCGATGGCCGAGCGTCAGCAGGAACTCGCCGCCCAGATCCTGAAGAACCCGGATGTGCAAAGCCTGACCTCGTTCATCGGCGTGGACGGCAGCAATATCACGTTGAACAGCGGCCGCATGCTGATCAACCTGAAACCGCGCGACGACCGCAGCAGCACCGCAAGCGAAGTGATCCGGCAATTGCAGCAGGACGTCGCGCATATCGCGGGCGCGTCGCTGTACATGCAGCCGGTGCAGGATCTGACAATCGATTCGACCGTCAGCCCCACGCAGTATCAGTTCATGCTCACGGACCCGAACATGAGCGAGTTCACAACGTGGGTGCCGAAGCTCGTCGAGCGGCTCAAACAGGCGCCCGAACTCGCCGATGTCGCCACCGACCTGCAGGACAACGGCCAGTCGGTGTATGTCGAGATCGACCGCGCGACCGCGTCGCGTTACGGCATCACACCCGCCACCGTGGACAGCGCGCTTTACGACGCATTCGGCCAGCGCATCGTCTCGACTATCTTCACGCAGTCGAACCAGTACCGCGTGATTCTGGAAGCGCAGCCGTCGATGCAGCATTACACCGAGTCGCTGAATTCGATCTATCTGCCCTCTTCCACGTCGTCCGGTGGCCAGGTGCCGCTCTCGGCCATCGCGAAGTTCATCGAAAGGCCGGCGCCGCTGCTCGTCACGCACCTGAGCCAGTTCCCCGCGACCACGGTCTCGTTCAATCTCGCGCCCGGTTCGTCGCTCGGCGCGGCCGTGAAGGCGATCGACCAGGCGCAGAAAGACATCGGCTTGCCGGCGTCGTTCCAGACGCGTTATCAGGGCGCGGCGCTCGCGTTCCAGGCCTCGCTGTCGAACGAACTGTTCCTGATTCTGGCCGCCATCGTCACGATGTATATCGTGCTCGGCGTGCTGTACGAGAGCTTCATTCACCCGATCACGATTCTGTCGACGCTGCCCTCGGCGGGCGTGGGCGCGTTGCTCGCGCTGCTGATCACGGGTCACGATCTCGACATCATCGGCATTATCGGCATCGTGCTGCTGATCGGTATCGTGAAGAAGAACGCGATCATGATGATCGACTTCGCGCTCTACGCCGAACGTGAAGAAGGCAAGGCGCCGCGCGAGGCGATTTACCAGGCGTGTCTGCTGCGCTTCCGGCCGATTCTGATGACCACGCTCGCGGCGCTGCTCGGCGCGCTGCCGCTGATGCTCGGCACCGGCGCAGGTTCGGAGTTGCGCCGGCCGCTCGGCATCGCGATTGCCGGCGGTCTGATCGTGAGCCAGTTGCTGACCTTGTTCACCACGCCGGTGATCTATCTCGCGTTCGACTCGCTCGCACGCCGCGCGCGCGAACGGTTCAATCGCGGCGGCCCGACGGCCGGCGCGACCGACGCAGGGAACTGATGCGATGAACCTGTCGCGTCCTTTTATCTCGCGCCCCGTCGCGACCACGCTGCTCGCAATCGGCATTGCGCTGTCTGGCATCTTCGCGTTCATGAAGTTGCCGGTCGCGCCGCTGCCGCAAGTGGATTTCCCGACCATTTCGATCCAGGCGTCGTTGCCGGGCGCGAGCCCCGATACGGTCGCCACCAGCGTCGCGAGTCCGCTCGAACGGCATCTCGGTTCGATCGCCGACGTCACCGAAATGACCTCGATGAGTTCGGTCGGCTCCGCGCGCATCACGATGCAGTTCGGCCTGAACCGCAATATCGACGGCGCCGCGCGCGACGTGCAGGCGGCCATCAACGCCGCGCGCGCCGACCTGCCGGCGAGCCTGCGCAGCAACCCGACGTACCACAAGGTGAATCCCGCCGACGCGCCGATCATGATTCTCGCGCTGACGTCGAAAACGCTGACCGCCGGCCAGTTGTACGACTCCGCGGCGACCGTCCTGCAGCAGTCGCTGTCGCAAGTCGAAGGTGTCGGCGAAGTGGACGTGAGCGGGTCGGCCAATCCCGCGGTGCGCGTCGAACTGGAACCGCAGGCGCTGTTCCACTACGGCATCGGTCTCGAGGACGTGCGCGCCGCGCTCGCCGCGGCCAACGCGAACAGTCCCAAGGGCTCCATCGAGTTCGGCGCGAACCGCGTGCAGATCTACACGAACGACCAGGCGAGCAAGGCGTCGCAATATCGCGACCTCGTGATCGCGTATCGCAACGGCTCGGCGGTCAGACTCTCGGATGTCGCCGAAGTGGTCGATTCCGTCGAAGACCTGCGCAACCTCGGTCTCTTCAACGGCAAGCGCTCGGTGCTCGTGATTCTGTACCGGCAGCCGGGCGCGAACATCATCGAGACAATCGACCGCGTCACCGCGATGCTGCCGCAACTGCACGCGTCGCTGCCCGCCGACGTGGACATCACGCCGACCGCCGACCGCTCGACCACGATCCGCGCGTCGCTCAAGGACACGCAGTACACGCTGATGATCGCCGTCGCGCTCGTCGTGATGGTGGTGTTCCTGTTCCTGCGCAACTGGCGCGCGACGCTTATTCCGAGCGTGGCCGTGCCGATCTCGATCATCGGCACGTTCGGCGCGATGTATCTGCTCGGCTTTTCCATCGACAACCTCTCGCTGATGGCCTTGACCATCGCGACCGGCTTCGTGGTGGACGACGCCATCGTGGTGCTGGAAAACATCTCGCGTCATATCGAGAACGGCGTGCCGCGCATGAAGGCCGCGTTCCTCGGCGCGCGCGAAGTCGGCTTCACGGTGATGTCGATCAGCATCTCGCTCGTCGCCGTCTTTCTGCCTATCCTGCTGATGGGCGGCATCGTCGGACGGCTGTTCCGCGAATTCGCGCTGACGCTGTCGCTCGCAATCGGCGTGTCGCTGATCGTCTCGCTCACGCTCACGCCCATGATGTGCTCGCGCCTCTTGCGCGAGCCGCACGAACAGAAAGAGGAAGGCCGCTTCGGGCGCTGGCTCGAACGCGGCTTTGCGTCGATGCAGCGCGGCTACGAACGCACGCTCGGCTGGGCGCTGCTGCATCCGCGGCTGATCCTGATGGTGCTGCTCGCGACCATCGGCCTCAATGTGTGGCTCTACATCATCGTGCCCAAGGGCTTCTTTCCGCAGCAGGACACCGGGCGGCTCATCGGCGGCATTCAGGCGGACCAGAGCACGTCGTTCCAGGCGATGAAAGGCAAGTTCTCGCAAATGATGGACATCGTCGGCAAGAATCCGGCGGTGGATAGCGTGGTCGGTTTCACCGGCGGCCGGCAGACCAATTCGGGCTTCATGTTCGTCTCGCTGAAGCCGAAGAGCGAGCGCAAGATTTCCGCCGATCAGGTGATCCAGCAACTGCGCGCGCCGCTCGGCGACGTGGCGGGCGCGCGCACTTTCCTGCAAGCGGTGCAGGACATTCGCGTGGGCGGTCGGCAGTCGAATGCGCAATACCAGTTCACGCTGCTCGCCGATTCCACGCCCGACCTGTACCTGTGGGGACCGAAGCTGACTGAGGCGCTACAAGCGCGCAAGGAACTGGCCGACGTCAACTCCGACCAGCAGCAAGGCGGCCTCGAAGCGATGGTGACGATCGACCGCGCGAGCGCCGCGCGCCTCGGCATCAAGCCCGCGCAGATCGACAACACGCTGTACGACGCGTTCGGCCAGCGCCAGGTGTCGACGATCTACAACCCGCTCAACCAGTATCACGTTGTGATGGAAGTCGCGCCGAAGTACTGGCAAAGCCCGGACATGCTCAAGCAGGTCTACATCAGCACGTCGGGCGGCAGCGCGAGCGGCGCGCAGACCACCAACGCGCCGGCCGGAACCGTGACGAAGGAGACCACGTCCACGTCGTCGTCCACTAGCGCTTCGGCGGGCGGCACGGCGGGCACGACTGCATCGAGCGCCGCCTCCATTGCCGCGGATTCCGCGCGCAACCAGGCGATCAACTCGATTGCGACGAGCGGCAAGTCGAGCGCATCGTCGGGCGCGGCGGTGTCCACATCGAAGGAAACGATGGTGCCGTTGTCGGCCATTGCGAGCTTCGGGCCCGGCAACACGCCGCTCTCGGTGAATCACCAGAGCCAGTTCGTCGCATCGACCATCTCGTTCAATCTGCCGCCCGGCGTGTCGCTTTCCACGGCGACCGACGCGATCTACCAGACCATGGCCGAGATCGGCATGCCGGCGACGATACACGGCAGTTTCCAGGGCACCGCGCAGGCGTTCCAGCAGTCCATGTCGGATCAGCCGATCCTGATTCTGGCCGCGCTCGCCGCCGTGTATATCGTGCTCGGCATTCTGTATGAGAGCTATATCCACCCGCTCACCATTCTGTCGACGCTGCCCTCGGCGGGCGTGGGCGCCTTGCTCGCGCTGCTGCTCTTCAAGACCGACTTCAGCATCATCGCGTTGATCGGCGTGATTCTGCTGATCGGCATCGTCAAGAAAAACGCGATCATGATGGTGGACTTCGCAATCGAAGCGTCGCGCCACGGCCGCTCGTCGAGCGACGCGATTCGCGAGGCGTGCCTGTTGCGCTTTCGCCCGATCATGATGACGACCTTCGCCGCGATGCTCGGCGCGTTGCCGCTCGCGTTCGGACGCGGCGAAGGCGCGGAGTTGCGCGCGCCGCTCGGCATTGCGATTGTCGGCGGGCTCATCATGAGTCAGATGCTCACGCTCTACACCACGCCGGTGGTCTACCTTTATATGGACCGGATTCGCGTGCGGTGGGAGTCGAGGAAGGCGCGCAGAGGCGGTGTCGCACCGTCTGCGTGAGGTTCTTGCATGGGATGCGCGGCGGGCTTTGAAGCCGGGCAACGCTAAAGCTTCTGCTCCATCGCGAGCAGAAAAATGCGCTGCCATTGCTTTGCCTGCCGCTCGTTCTGCATCGGCAGCAGCCACAGGCCGTGAGCGGCGTCCTTCACCTTCAGCGCGAGTTGCCATTGCGTTTCGCGACGCTCGACATCCGCGCCAAGCAGATCCGCGAAGATATACGCGCCGTGCTCAGCGCCGACGCGAATCTCGCAGAAGCGCTGACCCGCTGCGAGCCGCACCGAGCCCCAACTGCCGTCGAGCGCATGCGTCCAGTTGCCGTCATGAATATTCGGCGCGACTTCCTTGCGGCGGCGCAGCCAATAGGCGAGCGCGGCCATCAGCAGCAGCGCTACCAGCACGGCAACGCCCACGGCGACCGCCGTCCCCGCCGCCGCCTGTAACGCGTCGAACGCACGCACGGCGCCATACACGAGCGCGATCAGCGCAAGTAGTGCAATCAGAATCGGCATCGCGAACTCTCGACAAAAAGCCTTATTGCTTGTGCGCCGCGGCCCAATCCTTCACGGCCTTCAGCGTGTTCTCGACATGCTTTTCGGGCGAAAGGCTCGTGTATTCGTAGATGATCTTGCCGTCCGGCGCGATCACGTACGACACGCGATTGGCCATCGAGCTATGCATCGGCAGGCCCGCGTCGTAGGCGCCGATCACCTTCGACTCCGCGTCCGCCGCCACCGGGAATTTGCTGCGGCACTCGCTGACGGAGAACTTCGTCAACGTGTCGATGTTGTCGTGCGACACGCCGATCACCGTCGCGCCGTATTTGCTGTATTCGTCGACGGCCTCGGCGAATTCATGCGCCTCGATCGTGCAGCCCTTCGTGAAAGCCGCCGGGTAGAAGTACAGCACCACCGGTCCTTTCTTGAGCTGGTCGGCGAGCGAATACGTGTACGTCTTGCCGCCGAGCGACGCCTGCGCGGTGAACTGCGGCGCGGTGTCGCCGGGCTTGAGCGTCGCGCCCGCGGTCAACGACCAGGCGGCGCATGCCACCGACACGGCAGCGGCCAGCACGGCGGGCAGGAGTTTTCGTTTCATCGGCTGATCCTTTGAGCGTTGCGTTGATGCACGGCGTCTCCCTCGCAAAGGAGTCCGTCGGCCTTGTGCTCTATTGGACCACGTACGCGAAAAACACGCGCGGAACGCAGCGCCGCATGCAGCAATCGGCGCCGGGCAAAGAACCAGGGGCAAAGAATCAGGCGGCTTCCTGCACATGCGCGCCGAACCACGCGGCCGCCGACAGATTCAGCTCGGCCAGTATCTCCGGCGTGAGCGCGGCGAATTCCGGCGGCGCATCCGCCGAGCGCGCGATCGACGCCGCGTCGGCGCCCTCGCCGGCCGCCTCCGCGATACGCAACAGCATGCCGAGCGGCCCACGCAGTTCGACGATCGCCTCGCGGATCTGCGCCGCGAGACCGAGCTTCTCGAGCACGGCCTTCGGCGTCGTGCCGAGCAGCACATGGACGAGCGAAAAGATGCCGGTCATGAACGCGGCGTCGGCAAATTCGTCGTCGGCGGGACGCATCCAGCTTGCCGCCAGCTCCATGAAGCGCGAGCGCGTGGCCGCCAGTTGCACAAGCGGATCGGCGCGCCACGGCAGATCGCCGCTGTCCGCGTAAAGCAGCAGTTGCGCCCAGCGCGCGATCTGCCGCGTGCCGGTCGCGATGATCGCCTCGCGCAACGACGCGATATTGCGTCCGAGACCAAACGCGCTCGAATTGACGAGCCGCAGCAGTTGCACGACCACGCTCGGATTCAGCTTCAGTTCGGCTTCGAGTTCGACGATGCCCGCATCGCGCGAAAGCAGCGCGAGCAGACGCAGCAAACCCGGCCGCGGCGAGCGGTTGCGCGGCGCGGCCAGCACTTGCGGCCGCGCGAAAAAATAGCCCTGGAACAGATCGAAGCCGAGATCGCGAGCCAGCGCGAAGTCTTCGCGCGTCTCCACTTTCTCCGCGATCAGCGTCTTGCCCTGGCCGCGCATCGCGGCCGCAAGCTCGGGCAAATGCGCGCGCTCGGTCTGCAAAAAGTCGATCTTGACGATGTCCGCATGCGGCAGCATCGCGAGCAGTTCGTCGGACAGCGCGGTCACGTCGTCGAGCGCGACCTGGAAGCCGCCGCGCCGCAGCTCGCCGAGCCGGCGGCCGAGTTGCGCGTCGAACTGAACGGTTTCGAGGATCTCAAGCACGAAGCGCTCGGGCGGCATCACATGCACGATGTCGTCGAACAGCATGGTCCGGTCGATGTTCACGAAGCCGCGATGCGGGCCGAGCACGGCCGGCACGCCGATTCCGCCGAGCGCGCGCGCCACCACCTGCGCGGTCGCCTGCGCGTCGTTGGTCACCTCGGCGTAATTGTGGGCGCCGGCCCGGAACAGCAGCTCGTACGCGTTGAGCGCGCCCTGGCGATCGAGGATCGGCTGCCGGCCCAGATAAACGAACTGCGGGGCGGCAGCCGCGTCGGGATCGTCGCCGGACGCGTCGCGCACCTCGATGCGCCGGGCGGAGGCCCTGACCAGATGTAGTTCAGACATGGATCGTCGATGCAGCTTTCGAAGGACTGCACGGCAGCGGCGCGCGCCACCGCACAGGGGGTTTGCCGTATTAACGGACGTGAGGCAACCGCACTTTAACGGAATCGGCGGTTGGGAATTGCCGCCGCGCGCAGTCTCGTCCCTTACGGGATGTTTTTCTCGCGCAAGCACTAAAGATTCCAGGGCGCAGGCCGTTATCTAGTCCTGATGGGGCGGCCTGATAGTTTTTCACCGCCCTCACCTGGCGGACCGTCAAACCGCTCCGCCCGCAGACGAACACAGGTTGCCAGCGACAAACATGGAAGCGAACAGGATCACCGCGCCCCGCCGGGGCTCCTTGCGCACGGTCGTCGACCGGCTTCTGGCGCTTGGCCGGCGCGTCGAACAGAAGCCGCAATCCAGGCCGCAAGCCCGACCGCAAGCCGAGCCGCCCGCCGCGCTGCACTTCGAGCACGTGGTCGGCGCCGTGGACCTGCTGGCGCACGTGGACACCGACCTGCGCTTTATCTATGTTTCGGACGCGAGCCTGCGCTTTATCGGCTATCACCGCGAGTATCTGGAGACGATCACGCTGCATGAGCTGGTGGCGCAGGCCGACGTCGCGCGGCTCGACGCGCTGCTGGTTCGCGCCTCGGCCTCCGGCAATGTCGAGAAGGCGACGCTTGGGCTCATCAAGTCGCTGACCTATCCGATCACCGTCGAGCTGCGTGTGGTGCGCAACAGCCATAACGGCATCGACGGCTTTGCGATCGCCGGCTTCGACGTGTCCGCGTGGCGCGCAAGCGAAGAGCGCCTGATCCAGGCGCTGCATCTGGACCGGCTGACCAATCTCGCCAACCAGTCGGCGCTGATTCCCGCGCTGCTCGAGGCGCAGCAGCAGGCCGACGCGCACGGCACGCCCGCCGCGCTGCTGCTGCTCGACATCGACGATTATCAGCGCGTGAACCGCGCGCTCGGCTACGACGCCGGCGACGACATGCTGCGCGACACGGCGCGGCGCATCCTGAACATGACGGGACCGAACGAGACGGTGGCGCGCGTGGCCAGCGACGAGTTCGCGATTCTCGTGAAGCCCGCCGCGAACCGCACCGACGCCGCGGCCGCCGCCGAAGCGCTGGCGCGGCGTCTGTTGACCGCGATCCAGCAGCCGTATGTCTTCAGCGGCCAGCAGGTGCATCTGTCCGCGAGCATCGGCATTGCGCTCTATCCGGACGTGCGTCACGCCAACGACACCGCCGCGCACGACACCCATCTGCTGCGCTGGGCCGATCACGCGCTGCTGCAGGCGAAGTCGGCGGGCGGCAATACGCTCGCGTTCTACGTGCCGGACGACAATCCCGCCGACGCCGAGCGCCTGAAGCTGGAGGCCGATCTGTACGACGGCGTGCGCAACGGCGAGTTCTCGCTGCACTTCCAGCCGATCACGAGCAGCCGCACGCACGGCGTGGTCGGCGTCGAGGCGCTGATCCGCTGGATGCATCCGGTGCATGGACTCGTGCCGCCGTCGATGTTCATTCCGCTCGCGGAGTCGGTCGGGCTCATCAACTTCCTCGGCAACTGGGTGCTCAAGGTCGCCTGCATGCAGTTGATCCAGTGGGACGCGCGCGGCATCTCGCTGCAATACGTCGCGGTCAACGTGTCGCCGCAGCAGTTCCGCGACCCGCGCTTCAAGGACGCCGTGCGCGAGGCGATCGAGCTGACCGGCATCGATCCGCGGCGCCTCGTGTTCGAGATCACCGAAAGCCTGCTGATGCACGACCCGGCGCACGCGAAGGTGCTGCTCGAGGATCTAACGGCGATGGGCATCCGCTTCGCCGTCGACGATTTCGGCACCGGCTATTCGAGCCTGGCTTACCTGCAACGGTTTCCCCTTGCAAAACTTAAGATCGACAGGAGTTTTGTCGAGAATCTGCTAACCTCCCGGAACGATCAGGCGATCGTCAGCGCAGTGGTCGGGCTCGCCCAGACGCTCGACCTCGAACTGGTCGCCGAGGGCGTCGAAACGGAAGCGCAGCGCAGCCTGCTCACCGAAATGGGATGTGACCACATACAGGGATGGCTCGTCTGCAAGGCGCTGCCCTCCGACGAACTGGCGCAGCGTTTCGAAGCGCGTTCGCTTCATCTGCACAGCGCATAGCGGTGCGGCTCAAGCGCTCAAGCAGCGGCATCAGCCGGCCTCGCGCCGGCATGGCATTCATTGGAACACGTATGGCTTTTGCGGGACTCACATGGTAAAGGCGGCGGTGCTCGACCGGCTCTGGACGCGAATGAGCGAGCGCGGCGATTTCCCCATGCTGTCGCAGTCGTTGCGCACCACCATGGCGGCAATGAACAACGACGACCTCGACTTCACCGGCCT
This sequence comes from Paraburkholderia sp. OAS925, assembly GCF_040543975.1. Lineage (NCBI taxonomy): Bacteria > Pseudomonadati > Pseudomonadota > Betaproteobacteria > Burkholderiales > Burkholderiaceae > Paraburkholderia > Paraburkholderia sp. OAS925. The sequence continues at coordinate 2,004,579 of NZ_JBEUNO010000001.1, read as the reverse complement.
CGTGCAGGTGGTGCTGTCGGACTTCGCATTGACGCAAAAAGTGCTGCGGCTCGCGAACTCGGCCATGTACATGGCGTTCGGCGGCAATATCACCACGGTGTCGCGCGCGTTGATGGTGCTCGGCATGGACGCGGTCGGTCATCTCGTCGTCGGCCTGAAGATCGTCGATCACTTTCATCACAGCGCGCCGCGCCGCATCGACGCGAAACTCGAACTGAACCGCACGCTGCTGTCGGGCTGCGTCGCGCGCAAGCTGACGGAGCGCGGCGATCTGCGTGCCGGCGAGGAAGCCGTGGTCTGCACGCTGATGCGGCAAATCGGCAAGCTGCTGGTGGTGTTCTATCTCGACGCGGAATGGGATCAGATTCGCCGGCACATCGAAGGCGGCACGCTCGAAGCGGATGCGTGCGTGCTGGTGCTCGGCGTGACGTTCGACGAAATCGGCGCCGAAGCCGCGGTGCGCTGGCGCCTGCCCGACATGATCCGCTCGGGCATGGGCGAGTTCGATCCGCAAGACACCGAACAGCCGCGCCAGGTGCAGTGGCTGCGCGCGATCACCAATTATTCGACGGCGGTCGCGGACGTCCTCACGCAGCAGAACATGCCCGACTTCGAGCGCGAGGAGCGCATCGCCGAGCTCGCGCAGGAATATAGCCGCGCGCTCAACACCGATCCCGAAGTGCTGCTCGAAATGAGCGTGGCGTTGGCGCGCGAGGAAGGCGGCGACGGCGTGATGCGCGAGATCGTCGAGTTGCGCGCGAATGCGGACGCAATGGCGCGCGAGGCGCTGGACCCCGAGTCGCGCATTGCGGCGGGCGTCCAGGATTTGCGCAATCTGCCTGACAGCAGCTCGCTCGCGCCGGCCCTCGGCATGGCGTCGGAAACGGTTCTCGCGGCGCTCGGCTTTGCGCGCACCGTGGTATTCGTCAAGCACAGCAACGGCACGTTCCGCGCACGTCTCGGCCTCGGCCCGAAAATCGACGCGGCGCTGCCCAAGCTCACGTTCAGCTCCGCGTTCGAGCCCGATGTGTTCCATCTGGCCATCGCGAATTCGGTGGGCATCTTCATCGAAAATGCGCGCGATCCGAAAATGGTCGCGCGGCTGCCCGAGTGGTTCCGCCGTTCGTTCGACGACGCCCGCGCCTTCGTGCTGTTACCCGTGGTGGATGAAACGGACCAGACGGTCGCGTTGCTGTATGGCGACTGGTCTCATACGCAGGAGCCACGCCGTATCTCGCAGAAGGAGATGAGCGTGCTGAACGAACTGGCCAGGGAGTTAGGCCGTTTTTTCGGCCTGGGGCAGATGCGGGAAATGGAGACGATGTAAAGACGTGGCGTGATCGCTGATCACGTCGCGTGAGTCTGCAGTTTTCTGTGTTTGCCCGACGCCAGGTGTTTTTAAGCTGAATTGCGAAGCTGATTTCCAAGGCTGATTTTGAAGCCGGCATGCGCTGCATGCCGGCTTCGTCGCAGGTGCGGCCTCAGTCCTCGATTCTTTCCAACCCTTCCGCGCTGCGGTCCGCGACGCCTGCCCAGGCGCCGGCCGCGAGTCCCATTTGCGCGACCTCTTCGATCGTCAACGGCGCAAGCTGCGCGCAGCGCGCGGCGAGCGTGTCCCACGCGCCGTTTTCCAACGCCTCGACGGCGGCGAGCAGTTGGCCGAGCACGCCCTCGCGATGCAGAATCGCCGCCTGAATCGGACGCGACAACGTCAGCACATTAAGCGTGCTTTCGAGCGAGCCGCCGAACACCGCATCGACGAATGAAAACACACCCGTGAGAAAGGCCGCGTCCGCTTCGTCGCGGCCCGCGTCCGGCAGACGCTCGATCGCCAGTTCCATGAAACGCGCGCGCGTGGCCGCGAGTTGCAGCAGAGGATCGTCTTCGAGCGCGACCTTGCGGCCGTCCGCATACAACAGCAACTGCGTCCAGCGCGCGATGCGGTCGGTGCCGGTTGCGTTGATCGCCTCGCGCAGCGTCGTGACCTTATGGCCGACCGCGAAGCCGCTCGAATTCGCGAGCTTCATCAGATGCATCACCAGCACCGGATTGAGCTTGAGCTCCGCTTCGAGCTGCGCGACGGTCGGGTCGCCGGCGAGCAATTGCAGCAGATTGAGCAACGCGTGGCGCGGTGCGCTGACACGGCGCGTCAACGAGGTTTGCGGACGCGCGAAGAAGTAGCCCTGGAAGCGGTCGAACCCGAGGCCGTGCGCCGTTTCGAAATCGGCTTGCGCGTCGAGCCCCGCTGCGATCAGCAGCTTGCCCGCCGATTTGAGCACGCTCGTCAGCTTGGGCAGCAGCGCGGCGGGCGCGCGCGTGATGTCGATCTTGATGGCTTCCGCGTAGGGCAAGAGCTTCGCGAAAGTCTCGTTGGGCTGCGTGACGTCGTCGAGCACGAAGCGATAGCGCCGGCCATGCAGCAGCACGATGCGCGCGATCAGATCGTCGTCGACGTGCATGTCGGGCGGCAGTTCGAACAGAAAGCGCTCGGCGGGCAGCCGCTCGATTGCGTCGTCGAACAGCATGTCGCGGTTCGTGTCGATATACGCAGGATGCCCGGTCAGCGCGTTGCGCACATTGCTCTCGACCAGTCCGCGGATGATCGCGCGGGCCACGCGTTGCGCGGGCGTGGGCGCCCGCCCGGCTCGCGGGTCTTGATCGTCTTGATCGTCTGCGCCGCTTTCGGTGTCTGCCTCAGAGCCGAGGTCGAACTGCGCCTCTGCCGGCGCTTCCGGCGCGCGTATCTTTAGCTCGTAGCCGCACAGCATGCCGTCCCGATTGAGGATGGGCTGCCGCGCGAAGCTGGCGTTCAACTGCGCATCGTCCGTGGCGTCGCTGGCGTCGCTGGTGTCGCTGGCATATGCACGGCCCGGATTTTCGACTGCAATGGTGCTCATTGTGGTCCCCCGCGAGGCGCCGCCCCGGCGCTTGCTGCTGTCTTGTGGTTTTCGCCGCACGGCAACGCGCGCGGCGTGTTTATCGTTTGCGACGTCGCGTTGGCGACGGCAACTTCGCCATCGCAGCGCGCCCGGCGATTTTAGCGCAGGCTGTCTTGCGCGCACATGTCCACAAAACAATATCTGGAAATATTTGGCAAGTGGACAAAGCCGATAACGCCCATGACGAGGCGGACAACCACGCGCACCATGCAAAACGGCCGCAAGCAGCGGCCGTTTTTTGTTGAGGCGTCAAGCAGCAACGCGTTACTTCAGCACCACTTTCACGTCGAAGTATTTCGCCGCGAAACGGTCGATCGTGCCGTCGGCCTTCAGTTCCTTCAGCGCCTGGTTCAACGCATCCTTCAACGCCTTGTCGCCGCGGCGAATGCCGAAGCCCACGCCCGCGCCGAGCAGCTTTTCGTCCGTGACGGCCGGTCCAGCGAACTCGAAGCCCGCGCCTTGCGGCTTCTTCAGAAAGCCCTTCGATGCCGCTTCCGCGTCCTGGAACGATGCATCCAGACGCCCGGACGAGAGGTCCGCGTAGATCTGATCCTGCGTCTGATACGGCACGACGTCGACACCGGCCGGCGCCCAACGCGCCTTCGCATAGGTTTCCTGAATCGTGCCCTGCAGCACGCCGACGTGCTTGCCCTTCAGCGACGCGGGCGTCGGCTGCAAGCCGCTGCCCTTCTTCGCGATCATCTGATTCGGGATCGTGTAGATCGGGTCGGTGAAGTCGATGGCCTGACGACGCTGCTCGGTGATCGTCATGTCCGAGTTGATCGCGTTGAATTTGCGCGCCTGCAACGCGGGAATCAGGCCGTCGAACGAATTCTCGACCCACACGCACTTCGCCTTCAGCTTCGCGCACACGGCATTGCCGACGTCGATGTCGAAGCCCTGCAGTTCGCCCGACGGCGACTTCGATTCGAACGGCGCATACGACGCCTCGACACCGAAGCGCACTTCCTTGATGTCCGCCGCCGAAGCGGACGCTGCCGTGAGCGTTGCCGTCGCGAATAGCGCGAGCGCAGCCGTGTTTCGCCAATTCATCTTCATTACGGGTGTTCCTCTACGGTATTGAACAGGACGGAGCCGAATCCGGACAGGCATGATTGCCGCGCCAAAAATGCGATTCAAACTCGCGCGGCCGTTGTGGTGCAGCGCAACAGCCGCGAGGCGGGGATTGTACAGGCTCGTTTGCCGCGGCTGCGTGGCGTTGGGGTGAAGGCTGCGTCGCGAGCGCGGGGCAGCGCTGAAGCGCAAAGCTGCAAGTTGATGTCGCGGTGGCGCAAGCAATGCAACGAGCTCAACCGGCGCGAATAGTATGCGCCTTCGTGTCTTTACACATCGCGCCGCTAGACGAGCGCGCCGTGCGTCTCTTCAGTCGTCTCGATCACCATCAAGCCCGCGCGCAAACCGGGCTTCACCGTCGCATTCGGAAACACGAGGCGCTCTTCGTCATGCTGCACGACGTAGCGATAGTCGCCATCGCGTGCGAGCAAGGTGTGCTTCGCGAACGGCGTGAAGTTCGCGACATCGGGCGCGACCAGCAATTCGAACGCGTCGCTTTGCTTCGTGATCTGGTCGATCACCGTGAAGGCGCGCGGCAGTTCCGCTTGCGTATTGCCATTCGTGCCCGCGAGCAGATGACGCAACGCCTGATCCGCGCCCGCAAAACGCGTGAGGTCGTTCTGGCCGAACGGACGCACCTTGCCGAGTTCCAGCGTGCACGCGTCGGCAGCGCAAGCCTGCGCGGTGAAATGCGAGTACGTGTTGCCCTTCGTGGTGTGCAACAGCACTGCGCTAATGCGCGCCTCGCCGAGCCACTCGAACATCGCGCGCGAAAATGGCCTGCCCGTATGCGGCAGCAGCGCGAAGCGCTCGAACGCGGACGCGCGGATCGCCGTGTGCATGTCGATATGCCAGCGCGCGCCCGGCTCTTTCGAAGCGGCATCGAAGAACTGCACAGCGGCCCGCTCGAGCGCCGCGGCGCGCGGCGCCTCGTGACTGTGCGGCAGTTGCAGATGCCGGCCGCTGAAGAGGCGATTGAGATCGTCGTCGCGATAGCGGCACGCGTCGCGCATCGCATCGACATTGCCGAGGATCGCGAGCAGGCGGCAGGTCAACGCTGCGTCGCCGCGCGCGATGTCGCGCACGAGATGCGACAGCAGTTCGATCGGCGCGGTTTCGTCGCCATGCACGCCGGCCGATGCAAGCACGCTGCGTGTGTTGTTCAAAGACGCGGCCGGCTCGAGCAGCAGCACGCCGTCATCGAGCCACGACCAGCGCACGCCGCCGGCGCACGTGCCTTGCATGTCGTTCGCGGCAGGCCGCGTGCCCGCGAGCGTATAGGCGAGGAAATCGTCGAGCATTGCGACCGGCTCGCCGCGCTCAGCGCTGGAAGTCATAGAGCGATCCGAGGCCGAGAATCTGCGTGAGTTCATCGAGCGCGGTGCGCGACTCGACGAGCAGTTTAGGATCGGCGAGATCAGACGGTGCGAGACGGTCGCGATAATGCTTTTCGATCCACGTATCGAGCCGCCCGAACAACGTGTCGTCGATCCACACGCCGCGTGTGACCGCCGCGCGCTCCGCTTCGTTCAGCACCACACGCAGACGCAGGCACGCCGGCCCGCCGCCGTTCTTCATGCTTTCGCGCAGATCGAACACGAGCACCTCGTCGATCGGACCCGTGTGCGACGTCAGATCGTCCAGATACGCGGCCACGCGCGGATTTTCGCGGCACTCCTGCGGTACCACCAGCACCTGCTTGCCGTCGGGGCGCGTCAGCAACTGGCTGTTGAACAGATACGACGAGACCGCGTCCGCCACGTTCACCTGTGCATCGGGCACTTCGATCACGTTGAAGTCCGCCTTCAGGCCAGCGAGTTTCGCGCGCAACTCGTCGTACACCGCCTGCTGTTCGACAAACGCAAGCTGATGACAGAACAGCGTATTGCGATTGCCGACCGCGATCACGTCGTTATGAAAAACGCCTGCGTCGATCACTTCGGGATTCTGTTGCGCGTAGACAGTTGCTTCTTCCTGCAAGCCATGACGATGCGCGACCGCGCGGCTCGCTTCGAACGTCTGACGCGCGGGAAAGCGTTTCGGCTCGGGTCCGCGGCGATACTCGCTGCGGCCGTACACGAAGAATTCGACGCCACGTGCGCCATATTCCGCGCTAAAGCGCGTGTGGTTCGCCGCACCTTCATCGCCGAGCGCGGGCGTGCCGGGCAAAGCCTCATGCACCGCGAAGCGATCGGCGTCGCTGAAAATCGCGCGCAACGTGCGGCGCGTCGATTCGTGTTCGATCGCGCGATGCAGTTTGCTGCACAGATTGGCCGGCGTGAAATGCACGCGGCCGTCGTGCGTGTCGGCGGACGGACTCACGGTCGCGGCATTCGCGGTCCACATCGCCGAAGCCGAACTCGCGGCGGCCAGCAACTCGGGCGCATTCTTCGCCACGTTGGCGATCACCGTGGCATCGTCGCCGGAAAAACCGAGCTCGCGCAACAGACGCACCGACGGCCGCTCCTGCGGCGGCAGCACGCCCTGATGAAAGCCGAGATCGGCCAACTGCTTCATCTTGCGCAGACCCTGCTTCGCGGCCGCCTTCGGATTCGCAACCGACTTCTCGTTGTTCTGCGACGCGACGTTGCCGAACGACAGCCCCGCATAGTTGTGCGTCGGGCCGACCAGGCCGTCGAAATTGGCTTCAGTGGCTTGCATCGTCGATCCTTAGAATTGAAGGCCCGGCGAGACGCTCGCGGGCATTTGCAGTTGCGCGCTTTCAACCGACGCCATCGGATACGCGCAGTAATCGGCCGCGTAATAAGCGCTCGGCCGGTGATTGCCCGAACGCCCCGGCCCGCCGAACGGCGCACCCGACGACGCGCCGTTGGTCGGCCGGTTCCAGTTGACGATGCCCGCGCGGATGGTGCGCTGGAAATGCGTCCACAGCGATTCGTCGTCGGCGAGCAGGCCCGCGGACAAACCGAACTCGGTGTCGTTGGCTTTTTCGAGCGCTTCGTTAAAGCTGTCGTAACGGATGATCTGCGCGAGCGGCCCGAAGTGTTCCTCGTCGGGCAGATTCTTCACGGCGCTCACGTCGAGAATGGCCGGCGTGACGAAGCCGAGCTTCGGATCGCGCTGCTCCATTTTCAGCAACGCATGTGCGCCATCCGCGAGCAAGCGTTCCTGCGCCGCGACGAGGCGCGAGGCCGCGCGCGCCGAGATCACCGCGCCCATGAAAGGCTGCGGCTCGGCGTTATATTCGCCGACGCTGATGCGCGAACTCACCTCGACGAAGCGCGCGAGAAAGCGCTCGCCGAACGCGTCGTTCGGTACGAAAATGCGGCGTGCGCAAGTGCAGCGCTGCCCCGCCGACAGAAACGCCGACTGGATCGTGTGATGCACGGCGGCGTCGATGTCCGCGACCGGCCCGATCACGAGCGGATTGTTGCCGCCCATTTCGAGCGCGAGCACGATCTCCGGCCGTCCGCCGAACTGCTTGTGCAACAACGTTCCGGTATCCGAACTACCGGTGAAGAACAGACCGTCGATCTGCCGATGATTCGCTAGCGCAACGCCCGTGTCCTTCTCGCCCTGCACGAGGTTCAGCACGCCGGCCGGCAAGCCCGCATCGGCCCAGATTTGCACGGTCAGCGCGGCGACGCCCGGCGCGAGTTCGGACGGCTTGAACACGACCGCATTGCCCGCGATCAGCGCCGGCACGATATGCCCGTTCGGCAGATGCCCAGGAAAGTTATACGGCCCGAACACGGCGACCACGCCATGCGGACGATGCCGCAAAACCGCGGTGCCGTCCGCCATCGACGAACGCTTTTCGCCGGTGCGCTCGTTGTACGCCTGAATCGAAATCTCGACTTTCGCGGCCATCGAAGCCGCTTCGGTGCGCGCTTCCCACAGCGGCTTGCCGGTCTCGCGGCCGATCGCTTCAGCGAGCGCTTCCTTGCGTTCGGTGACGAGCGCGGCGAAACGGCGCACCACCGCGCAACGCTCATCGAGACTCAGCGCCGACCATGCCGCGAACGCTCGCCGTGCGCCGCGCACCGCGCGATCCACGTCGTCCGCGGACGCGCTATTGCCTTCCCACACCGTCGCGCCCGTACCGGGGTTGCGCGACGCGAATGCGGGTCCTGTGCCGGCAGCCCATTCGCCGCCGATGAAAAGCTCGCTCATGATCATCCCTGTTTATGTTTCAGCGGCAGCACCCGCACCGGGTCGCCTGCCTTGACGCCGAGTGCCGACGCTTCGATCGCGTTCATGCGGAACACGCCGTCTTGCGGCACGCCCGCCGCCACGCCCACGCGAAAATCGCCGAGCGACGTGTTCGACACCATTGAACGCGGCGCATCCTGCGGCGCGCCCGCCGGCACGTCGGCCATTTCGAGCGGCACCATCACGCTTTCGCGCACCGTGCGCAAGTCGGAGATATGGCACTCGAGCACCGGACCGGCATCGAAAATATCGACGTGGTTCTCGTAGCGCAGCCCTTCCGCTTCGAGCATGCGGCGCGCCGGAATCGTGTCGCTATGCGTGAGGCCGACGCATTGCTGCGCTTCTTCAGGCAGCAACTCGACATACACCGGATAGCGCGGCATCAGCTCGGCAAGAAACGCCTTGCGTCCATGAGAACTGAGGTAATCGGCCGCGTTGAAGTCGATCTGATAGAAATGCGAGCCGACCGCGCGCCAGAACGGCGACGTGCCTTGCTCATCGAAATGGCCGCGCAATTCCGCGCACAAACGCTGCGGAAAGCGCTCGCGAAACTGCGCAAGAAACATGAAGCGCGAACGCGACAGCAGGCCGCCCACTCCGCTCGTGCGATAACGCGGGCTCAGAAACAGCGAGCACACTTCGGCGTAACCCGTCAGGTCATGCGAGATGTTGAGCGCGCGCATGCGCGTCCAGATGCCGAGGTCCTGGCTCGCGTGCACCACCGTGCTCACGCGATAGTTGTAGAACGGCTGCTGCAGGCCGACAGCCGCTTCGATGCCGCAGACGCCGGCGACGTCGCCGGTTTGCGTGTCTTCCATCACGAAGAAGTAGCCTGCTTCATGCGGCGCGGCCTTGTCTTCCATCGTGCGGCGCGCCCGTTCGACGCGTGCGGCAAGCGCTTCGCGGTCCGGCTTGAAGGTGGTGAGGCCTGGGCCGGTTTCCTGCGCGAGCCGCATCAACGCGTCCACATCGCCTCGTTGCACAACGCGAACGACGATCATTGCGCGTCTCCCGATTGTTCGTGCTGCTGTTGATCTTCTTCGTCTCCCGGACGATGCAGCGGCGCGCAACGCACCGCATTGCCGTCCTGCACGCCGAGTGCCGCCCGCGCCGCCTGCGCGAGGGGTGCCCCTTCGCTTTTCGTCGACGGCAGATCGCCGAGCACGCAGCGGAATTCGCCATCCACGCCGTTGTGCGCGATCAGATACGCAGCGCCGCTCGCGGCTGCGGCCGTCTCGTGCACGACGCGCGTTTCATTGCGCGCGACCGACGCACTGCGGTCCACCTGCGCGGTGAGCACCGGCCCCGCGTCGAAAATATCGATGAAGCGGTCCGTCTCGAAGCCTTCTTCCAGATGGATTTCATACGCCAGTAGAGCGTTCGAATCCGGCTCGCCGAGCACGCGCTGCGCGGCTTCGGGCAGCAAAGGCACATAGATCGGATACGTCGGCATCACTTCGGCGATAAACGTTCGGCTGCGTCCGCCCGATTCGATTTCGATGTCGGCAAAATCGCGGCCGAAGAACTTGCGCCCCACCGCTTCCCAGAATGGCGACACGCCATGCTCGTCGGTCACGCCGAGCAGCAGCGAGAACACCTCGGACGTAAAGCGCCTGCGATTCGCGGCGATGTACATCATGCGCGCGCGCGACAGCAGATGCGCAGCGGCGTCGCCACGCAGCGACGGGTCGATGTAATAGCCCGCGAGCCGGCTCTTGCCCGTCAGTTCATGCGACATGGTGAGCGCGTGAATCTTGCGGTTCACGTGCAATTCGCGCGACGCATGAATCAGCGCGTCGTTACGAAACGCGTAGAACGGGTCCGAATAACCCGCCGCCGCAATGATGCTCGCCGTGCCCATCAGTTTGCCGGTCTCGCTGTCTTCGAGCACGAACAGATAGAACTCCTCGCCCGGAAAGTCGACGTCCGCGCGAAACGAATCTTCCGACAGCGCGACGCGTGCCTCGAGCGCGCGCCGGTCGTGCGGCAGGGAATGCAGCACCGGTTGCGCGGTGCGCGCCATATGTTCGAGCGCATCGAGATCGGCGAGGCGGCCGGGGCGTACGAAGAGCATCATCGTTCCTGTTGAATGTGACGCATGAGTTCCCCTATGCGTCGGTGCGAGGCGTTGAACGCGCCGTTTTATTTCGACGCCGCTTCGGCCTTCGCGCCGACCACTTCGGCAATCGCTTTCGCGAGCCGTTCGAAGCCTTCGTTCATGTCGTCGAGCGGCATGATCAGCGACGGCACGAAGCGCAACACGTCCGGTCCCGCCATCAGCATGATCACGCCATGCTGGCCCGCGGCCGTGACGAAGTCTTTCGCGCGGCCCTTGTACGCATCCGTCAATTCGGCGCCGATCAACAGGCCCTTGCCGCGCACTTCGGTGAAGAGGCCGAAGCGCTCGTTGAGCTTCGCGAGATGACCCCTCAGCACGTCGCTGCGCGTGCGCACGCCTTCGAGGAGCTTCGGATCGCTAACCAGTTCGACCACCTTCTCCGCGATGGCCGAGCCAAGCGGATTGCCGCCATACGTGGTGCCATGCACGCCGACCTTGAAATGCGCGGCCAGTTCGTTCGTGGTCAGCATCGCGCCGATCGGGAAGCCGTTGCCGAGCGCCTTCGCGGTGGTCAAAATGTCCGGCGTGACGCCGGTGTCCTGATACGCGTAGAAGTAGCCGCTGCGGCCCACGCCCGTTTGCACTTCGTCGAAAATCAGCAGCGCGCCGTGCTGGTCGCAGGCTTCGCGCAGCGCTTTCAGGAACGCCGGATCGGCCGGAATCACCCCGCCCTCCCCCTGAATCGGCTCGACGATCACCGCGCAGGTCTTCGCGCCAATCGCCTTCTTCGCGGCCTCGATGTCGTTGTACGGCAAATGCACGATGCCTTGCGGCACCGGTCCGAAGCCTTCCGAATACTTCGGCTGACCGCCGACGCTGACAGTGAAGAACGTGCGGCCATGAAACGACTGCGTGAACGAGATCACTTCGAATTTCTCGGCGCCGTGGCGGTCGAACGCGACGCGGCGTGCGAGCTTCAGCGCCGCTTCGTTCGCTTCGGCGCCCGAGTTCGCGAAGAACGCGCGGTCCGCGAAGGTCAGGTCTTCGAGACGTTTCGCAAGACGCAACACCGGCTCGTTCGTGTAGCCATTGCCGATATGCCACAGCTTGCTGCCCTGCTCCTGCAAAACTTTCAGCAGTTCGGGATGCGCGTGACCGAGCGCGGTGACGGCGATGCCGCCGGCGAAGTCGATATAGTCGCGGCCCTGCGTATCCCAGACGCGTGAGCCGAGACCGCGATCCGGCACGAAGGCGGCGGGCGCGAATACCGGCACCATGACTTCGTCGAAGGTCTTGCGTGTCACAGTCAGGTCGTTCATGGCAAATCCTCGTTACGGTGAGAGGTAATACAGGTAGTGTAGGAAACCGCGCGCGATACGTCTTGCGCATACGCGACGCTTTCTATGAGCTTCCACCTCGCGGCGCGCTGCGAGCGGCGCCCGCCGCGAGCCGAGATGCTTTCAATCCGCGAGATCCGGCCGCTCGATCAACGCGCCCGCGCGCGGCTCGCTCGCCGCCGCGCCGCCCGCGCCCGTCTGCCGGTCGAGCCAGTTGCGGCGATCCTCGCGCGGCGTCACGCCGAAGCGCTCGCGGTATGCATTCGAAAAGTGCGCCGCCGACGAAAATCCGCACGCGAGGCTGATCTGCACGACCGATTTGCTGGTGCGCTGCAATTGCGTGCGCGCTTTCGAAAGGCGCAGACCCAAGTAGTATTTGGACGGCATCGAGCCGAGATACTGGCGAAAGAGGCGCTCCAGTTGCCGCCGCGAAACGCCGACGAGACCGGCGATTTCGTCGGTGGTGAGCGGGTCTTCGATATTCGCTTCCATCAGCATCAACGCATCGTTCAGACGCGGATGGCGCTCGCCCGGCGCGGTCACGAACGGAATGCGCTGACGTTCCTCGCCCGCGCGCAACACGCCGACGCCGAGCGTATCCGCGATGCGATCCGCGAGTTCGGGGCCGTGTTCGCGGCCGATCATCGCGAGCATGAAGTCGACGGTGGCCTGACCGCCCGCGCAAGTCGCGCGATCGCGGTCGATTTCGAAAATCTGCTGCGTGACGATGGAGCGCTCGAACTGCTCGGCGAACTGCTGATAGGTTTCCCAGTTCACGCTCACGCGATAGCCCGACAATTGCCCCGCCATCGCGAGCCACCACACGCCGTGATGAATACCGGTGACGAGCGGCGTGCGTTGCCCGACGCGCGCAAGGCTCGCGAGAAACAGCCGATAGTCGGCAAATTGCTGAAAGCGTTCCGTGATGACGATCAGCCAGTCGCACGCGATCGCGTCGCCGAATGCGGCGTCGGCGGGCCATTGCGCTCCGCCCGCGAGCGGCACCGCGCGGCCGTCCCACGAGCAGACCTGCACGCGATACAGCGCGCGGCCGTCGATTTCGTTGGCGAGATTGAGCGCGTCGACAATCGGCCCGACGCCCGACATCGACACGGGCGGCAATGCGACGATTGCAACCTGCGTGGTGCGTGCGGGACTGGACGTGCGGGCCATCAGCGGATCACAACGCGGCGAGCGGGCGAACGGGCGGACGCGGCGCGCGTTACTTCAGGCTGCCGGAGAGGAACTGCTTGAGCCGCTCGCTGCGCGGCGCGCTCAGCACTTCGGCGGGCAAGCCTTCTTCTTCCGTGCGGCCTTGATGCAGGAACATCACATGGTTCGACACGTTGCGCGCAAAACCCATTTCGTGGGTGACGACGATCATCGTGCGCCCTTCTTCCGCGAGCTTCTGCATGACCTTCAACACTTCGCCGACGAGTTCGGGATCGAGCGCCGAAGTCGGCTCGTCGAACAGCATCACATCGGGATTCATCGCGAGCGCGCGGGCAATCGCCACGCGCTGCTGCTGACCGCCGGACAGATGCGCCGGATACTGTTTTTCGACGCGCGGCGCGAGGCCCACCTTCTCGAGATATTCGCGCGCGCGCTCTTCGGCTTCGCGACGCGGCAGGCCGAGCACGTGAATCGGCGCCTCGACGACGTTCTCGATCACGTTCATATGCGCCCACAAATTGAAGTGCTGGAACACCATCGCGAGTTTCGTGCGAATGCGTTGCAACTGCTTGTGATCCGCGACTTCGAGATTGCCCGCGCGGTCGGCCTTCGTCTTGACCGCTTCGCCGTCGACGACAATCTGCCCCGCGTTCGGCCGCTCGAGAAAATTAATGCAGCGCAGGAAGGTGCTCTTGCCCGAACCGCTCGCGCCGATGATGCTGATCACGTCGCCCTTGTTCGCGTTCAGCGACACGCCCTTGAGCACTTCGTTGTCGCCGTAGCGCTTGTGGATGTCCTGCACGGCGAGCTTGCAAGCCTGGGTTTGCGTGGTGTGGAGCAAGGTGCTCTCCCTTTGAAAATACGATCGAACTTGCGACGGCGCGCTCAATGCGTGCGGACCGCCAGATAACCGAGCCAGTGACGCTCGGCGCGGCGGAACAGCGCGACGAGAGCAAACGACACCACGAGGTAGATCAACGCCGCGAGGCCGAATGCGTCGAACGAACGATAGGTTGCCGAATTCGCGTCGCGCGCCACCTTCAGGATATCCGGCACGGTAGCCGTGAACGCGACGGTGGTCGCGTGCAGCATCAGGATCACTTCGTTACTGTACAACGGCAAGGCGCGGCGCAGCGCGGACGGTATCACAATGCGGCGGTACATCGTGAACCAGCTCATGCCATAGGCACGGGCCGCTTCCACTTCGCCATGCGAGGTCGAACGAATCGCGCCGGCGAAGATCTCCGTGGTGTACGCGCAGGTGTTCAGCGCGAAAGCGAGAATCGCGCAGTGAAAGCCGCTGCGGAAAAACGCATCCAGCAGTTCATGCGAACGCACGAATTCGAGGCTGTACATGCCGGTGTAGATAAGCAGCAGTTGCACGTACAGCGGCGTGCCGCGAAATACATACGTGTAGAGACGCACGGGCGTCGACAGCCAGCGCTTTTTCGACACGCGCGCGACCGCGAGCGGAATCGCAAGACAAAAGCCGATGCCGACGGACACGACCAGCAGCCACAACGTGACCGCGAGGCCGGACATGCGCTGGCCGTCCCAGTAGAGAAACGCGCGCCAGAAGTCGTTGAGAATGTCGATCATGGTCTTAAAGCTCCGCGTGCCGGACGCCGATCGAATAGCGGCGTTCCAGCCAGATCAGCGCGAGGTTCGAGACGGTCGTCAGCGCGAGATAGATGAGCGCCGCGATCAGGATGAAGAAGAACATGTTGAAGGTGCTTTTGCCCGCGTCCTGCGCGGCCTTGACGACATCCGCGAGACCGATGATCGACACCAGCGCCGTCGCTTTCACCAGCACCTGCCAGTTGTTGCCGATGCCGGGCAGCGCGAAACGCATCATCTGCGGAAAGAGAATGCGCGCGAACACGCGCACGCCGCTCATGCCGTAGGCGCTGCCCGCTTCGAGCTGGCCGCGCGGCACGGCGAGAAACGCGCCGCGAAACGTCTCGGTGAAATACGCGCCGTAAATGAAGCCGAGCGTCAGCACGCCGGCGACGAATGGGTCGATGTCGAACTGCGCCACATCGAGCGCGTCGGTCAGATTGTTGACCGCGATCTGGATGCTGTAGAAAAGCAGCAGCATCAGCACGAGGTCGGGCACCGAGCGGATCAAGGTCGTGTAGCCGGTGGCGAGCGCGCGCAACGGCCGGTTGAGGGAGAGTTTCGCCGCCGCGCCCGCGAGGCCGAGCAGCACGGCGGCCGCGAGCGACAGCACCGACAGTTCGACCGTCTGGATCGTGCCGGCCAGCAGGACCGGACCAAAGCCGTATAGCACCACGCGTGTCTCCATCCAGTTTGGTTTGAGAACGCCTCGATGCAGCCGGCTCGTCGGACCCCGGCTCATCAGGCATGGCGCGGAGTCTCCCAAGCGAAAATTAATTTCTCAAAGGCCGACGCAAAGTTTGCTGCGCCGCAACAGGGTACGCGGAAAGCGCCGGGCGGCTCGCGGCGCTTGGTGTTGGGGGACGCGGCGGGATGCAGTCACCAGCGTGGCGCGGACGCGCCGCCGCGATTTAGCAAGTTTGAGGTCGCTTTTTCGATAGACGGCGCGCGCTTCGCGCAAGGCGAAGCGCGGCCGTGCGAAGACCAGGAGCGGGCCGCCGCTAGTCCATGCCGAGCCGCGCGCGGATCGCGGGCAGCATGTATTCGACCGCCGCGCGCCCTTCCTCGATGGCCGGCGCCGCGCGATGAAAATCGAAGATGCCCATGCCGCCCAGGCGCGGCTGGATCAGGATGTCCGCGGGCTCGCCCGCGAGGCGGCTGCGCGTGATCCGCACCTGCATGATGTCGATGCTTTGCGCGATCGAACTCAGCATGGACGGCACGCGCGCGCTCGGCGCGGGCGGCACGCGCACGTCGTCGGTCGCGCGCTCTTCGGCGGGCGCGAGCCAGCGCGGCCAGGGCTTGCCGTTGCGGCGCATCGAAACGGGCGTCGGTGCGTTCGGATCGATGGCGGGCGTGTCCACGACCGCGCCGCCGAAATCGCGTCCGTTGAGAATGTCGTTGTTCAGATCGACGGCAATCACGCAGTCGGCCCGCATGCCGCGCGCGACCGACACCGGCACCGGATTGCTCAACCCGCCGTCGACGAGCCATACGCCGTTGTGCCAAACCGGCGTGAAAATGCCGGGAATCGCAATCGACGCACGCACCGCGTCGACCACGCTGCCGTCCTGCAGCCAGCTTTCGCGGCCGGTGTCGAGTTCGGTGGCGACGGCGGCGAACGGCATGTTCAGTTGCGCGATGGACCGGCCGTTGAATTTGTCGGCGAATAACTGGATCACCTTGCGCCCGCCAAGCAGACCGCCGGACAAACGCAAGTCGAGCAGGCGCACGACCGTCTGCCACGTGAGCCGCGACACCCACTCCTCGAGCCAGTCCAGATCGCCGTTCGCATAGACGGCGCCGACCAGCGCGCCAATCGACGTGCCGCATACCACGTCGGGCTTGATGCCCGCGTCGTGCAGCGCGCGGATCGCGCCGATATGCGCCCAGCCGCGCGCGGCGCCGCCTCCCAACACCAGCCCGATACGGCTGTATCGACGTCGACGTATCATGATGCCCCCCGTCTTTCTTCGTCTGCTTCTCGTTGTTTACAGCGTTTCTAGCGCCCGCGCATGACGTCCGAACGCGATGTCGTGTACACCGTGTGATTCTGGTCGAAGTGCACGTTGAAAATGCCTTCTTCCGTCACGCCGCCCTCGCGCCACTTCCAGCTCCACACCGTTTCCGGCTTGAGCGGAAACACCGCGACCTGACCCGGTTTGCCGAGCAGCCGCCGCACTTCGTCCTCGCTCATGCCGATGCGGATCTTGCCGAAGTTCGCCGCGGTCAGCACTTGCGTGATGGATTGCAGTTTACCGTCCCGGTCAATGTCCACCATGTACGTATTCATACCTTGCGGACCACGTGGATACTCGAAGCGCTTCGAGCCGTCCGTAAAGGTGCGTTCGGTTTCGGGCTTGCCCATCTGCTCGCGGATCTGCGCTTCGGTCGTGACGCCCGGCGTCATGTCCTTGAGCAGCAGCGCGTCGGGCTTGACGGCGTTAAACAGGTCCTTGATTTTTTGCACGGCGTGCTCGCTCTGTTGGTCGTCGCACGCGGTGACCACGAGGCATGCAGCCAGCATGGCGACAAGAGGCAGTTTCAGGCTCACAGCAAATTTCCTGTAGCGATGCGGACGCGAATGACCGCATCGGTCGTGTAGTGATTCCCCGCTGGATTTCCCGCTCGACATCCGCTGGACGTTCCTTAGGGCGCGCTACAGGATAACCGCGTGACGCAAAAACCGCGAGCGCGCACACGGCGCGCAAAGACACGGCGAAACCGGCCTCGCAGGCGAAAAATGCAGGACGTAAAGCGCTTTTCCGACGATGACGCCCTCTGCGCGCCAATTATTGCAAAGCGCAACAGACGCAACAGAAAGCAAAAAGGCGACGCTGTGCAAAGCGTCGCCCATGCCGGACGGCAGTGAAGCGATGGTCGTGACGGCGGGTACGGTCAGTACGCCGGTCTTGAAGATGTGCGAAAACCGCGTGAAGGACGACGCGCAGCGGTCCGTTCCGGCGCGGCGATGAACGGCCTTGGCCGTACACCTTGCGCCATCGCCGGAAGTGGCGAACCGCTGCTTGACTGGCCGCCCTGGTCCCCTCAATAAGCCTTCCAAGTGACGTTAATCTAACGGGATTGGAAGCGCTAGACGAGAGCGCGTTTACACCGAATTTGCAGAGGATTTCGCGGCGCTGTCAGTGGCACCGCGGGACGCGGTCAGGGCAACGGGAAACTGCGGTCGAAACTTGCACGCACATCCAGATGCGCGCGAATCACGTTGGCCGCTTCGTAGGTGTCCGCGGTGCGCTGCTGCGCGGCCACGACCGTATCGTCGATTGCGACCGGATGCACCTGGCCGCGCTGATAGACCGTCTTCAACACATCGGTGGGCAAGCCCGTGACGCGCGATTGCATCGCCGCGACTTCGTCGGGATGCGTGAGCGCCCAGCGCTGGCCGATCGCCACGCGCCGCAGGAAGTCCGCCAATTGCGCGCGTTTGCCGGCAATCGCGGCCTCGGTCGCGACCTGATAGCTGAGCCCTTCCGACAAACCCACGCCGTTCGCGATGATGCGGTCGTGATCGCGCGACTCGCCGAGCGCCGTGTACGGGTCCCACACCGACCACGCGTCGACGCTGCCGGACGCGAGCGCGGCCTTGGCGTCGGCGGGCGCGAGGAACACGAACGCGACGTCGCTTGCGGACAGGTTGGCCTTTTTCAGCGCGGCGAGCGCGAGATAGTGGCCGATGGAGCCGCGCGTCGTCGCGAGACGCTTGCCCTTCAGACCCGCGACGTCCGTGAGCGGCGAATGCGGACCGACGACGATCGCCAGATCGAGCGGATTCGAGCGCGTCGCGGCGACCGCCCTCACCCGCGCGCCCGCTGCGAGCGCGAAAACGAGCGGCGCGTCGCCGAGGCCGCCGACGTCCACCGCGCCCGCGTTCAATGCTTCGCCAAGCGGCTGCGCTGCCGGAAAATTGAACCATTCGATCTTGTACGGCAGGTCTTTCAGTTGGCCGGACGCTTCGAGAATGCCGCGCGTCTGCAACGACTGATCGCCGACCTTGAGCACGGGTAAGTCGGCCGCGGCGGCGGGCATCGCGCAGAACACCAACATCGCGGGAATGGCCACGATAATTGCGGCAAGCGGTTTGACAAGTGCCCGAGGCACGACGGAGAAAATCGCAAAAGACATGATGAGGATGACGTTCCAGGAAGGTGTCGAGCAATAGATTCGACGACGATAAGCGAGCGTCTTGTATAAGACAAACGCATTATCGTGCTAAGCAAATATGCGAATTTTTGTTGCTTGCAAAGTATGCGGGAACAGCGATGCAGGTATCATCGGGCGCACGAACCACCTCATCGCTCATCATGAAGATCGACGAAATCGACGCCTACGTCACCGTTATTCGCTGTCAGTCGCTGCAGCAGGCGGCGCTCTCGCTCGGGCTCACGCAACCGGCCATCACGCGCCGTCTGCAGAATTTCGAGGAAGCGCTCGGCGTCGAATTGCTCGACCGCAACACGCGTCCGCTGAAGGCGACCGCGACCGGCCGGATCGTCTACGAGCAATGCCGCGCGATTCAGCGCGAACTCGACGTGCTGCGCGAAATGGTCGCGACCGACACGCCGCCCACCGGCACGCTGCGCGTGGGCGTCGCGCAGACCATCGCCGACGTCGCGCTCGGCGACGCGCTGCGGGCGGTGAAAGACGCCTACCCCGATTTGCAGGCGCGCGCGTCGACCGGCTGGGGCGGCCAGTTGCTCGAACGGCTGCAAGACGGCGAACTGGATGTCGCCGCGATCCTGCTCCCGGCCAACAAAACCTTCGACGACACGCTGTCGGCGCGCTCGCTCGGCCGCATCAAACTCGCAGTGGTCGCGCGCAAGGGTTTGCTCACGAAACGCGCGCATACGCTCGCGCAGTGTCAGTCGATTGGCTGGGTGTTGAATCCGGACGGCTGCGGCTTCCGCGACGGTCTGCAACGCGCGCTGACGGGTCTCGGTCTCGCGCTCAAGCTGAATCTGGAAACGCTCGGCACGGAGTTGCAGTTGCAACTCGTGGCGGACGGTCATGGTCTTGGGCTCGTGCCGCTGCCGCTCTTCAATGCGAGCGCCTATGCCGACAGGCTCGACGTGGTGTCGGTCAGCGACTTCAAGCCGCTCATCGACATCTGGCTCGTGCAGCCGCGCGCGCTCGGCAAATTGCAGCAGCCGGTGGAGCGGTTCGGCGCGGCGATCGCGCGGCAATTCAAGGACACGCGCGCAGCCGCGGGCGCGCGTCGTCAGTCGCCGTCCCTGTCCCCGCGATCCGCCGAACCCCGTCAGATCACATGAAAACCATGCGTGCCGTCGCGAGCCAGTTGCGCGACGAGCCCGTATTCCCACTCGAGATAGGCATTCATCGCTTCGCGCGCGTTATCGGTGCCCTCATAAGGACGCCGGTAACGGTCGATGCGCGGTGACGCCAGCCGCGTCTCGCCGCTTTCCACCGGCAGGCCCGCTTCGATCCACGCCGCCGTGCCGCCCGTCAGCACCTGCACCGGCTTGCCGGCGAGCGCCGCCACGTCGGGCGCGGCGAAGCGCGCGAGCAGACTGCTGCCGCACGTCAGCACATAGCGGCGCGCGTCCGGCAGCTTGTGCAATGCCGTCTCGAGCTGGCTGCGGATCACGAACCACGCGCCCGGTATGTGGCGCTTCACGTAGTTCGCGCTGCTCGTGAAGTCGAGCACCACCGTGCCCGGCGACTGAAGCAGCGCGGCCAGTTCGGCGGGGGCGATTTCATCGGCGTCGGGCGGCTGCGGGGCCAGGCGCGCCGCGGGCGCCGCGCCCTTTTCCGCGAAGTCGGCGGCCGTCAAACCGTCGACCACATAGACCTCGATGTTCATCTGCGCGAGCCACGACGCGGTCATGTTCGCGCGCACGCCGTCGCTGTCCGCGAGAATCACGCGTGCGCCGCGCACCGGCGCGAACATTTCGGTTTCCTGCACAAGCTGGCCGCCTGGCGCAGAACGAAAGCCCGGCACGTGGCCCGCTTCGTATTCCTCCGGCGTGCGTACGTCGAAGCGGTACACGGTGCGCACCGCTTCGTCGGCCCAGCGGCGCGCTTCATCGCGTGACGTGCGGCCCACTTTCGCACGGTCGGCGACGGCGCGCGCGCCATCGGCTGCGATGAGACGCAACGCGTCGTCGACGACGGGACCTGGCCGCCGCGAACTGCCGTGCGCGAGCGGCTGCCCCGCGAGCGTCCAGCCGATGGTGCCGTTGCGCAGCGCGGCAACCGGGTTCGGCAAACCCGCGTTGATCAGCGACTGCGCGCCGATGATGCTGCGCGTGCGCCCCGCGCAATTGACGATGATCCGCGTGGCCGGGTCCGGCGCCAGTTCGCGCGCGCGCAGCACGAGTTCCGCCCCCGGCACGCTGATGCTGCCGGGAATGTTCATGGTCTGGTATTCATCGAAACGGCGCGCGTCGAGCACGACCATGTTCTCTTCGCGGTCGAGCAGCGCCTGCACCTGCTGTGCCGGGAGCGACGGCGTGTGGCGCACGCTTTCGACCAGTTCGCCGAACGCCTTGCTCGGCACGTTGACGTCCTGGAACAACTCGCCGCCGGCTTTGCGCCAGCCTTGCAGGCCGCCTTCGAGCAGCGCGACGTCGCTATAGCCGAGGCTTTCGAAACGTTCAGCGGCGCGCGCGGCGAGCCCTTCGCCGTCGTCGAGCACGACGATCGGCACGTCGCGGCGCGGCAAGCGCACCGGTGCATCGAGTTCGAGCCGCGACAGCGGCAGATTCGCGGCAAAGAGCGGATGACTGCGCGCGTGCGGATCTTCCTCGCGCACATCGACGAGCGCGATTTCCTCGCGTTCGAGCAGTGCGCGGCGCACGTCTGCATAAGATCGGGTACGAAAATCTTTCACGAAAGTCATGGGATCGGAGACTCCTTCGACACATTCCAGATGTTCGGCAACACGTCGTTCGAGTAGCCGGACACAAACTTTTTTCGACGGGCGCCGCCCGGGTACACCGAGCGGTTCACTGCGCCGATATTTCCACCGTACACGTGAATGCTGATCGACGTACGGTCACTAAATGCGTTGCTCACGCGATGAATATCGCCGATGCGTGGCGACACGGCATCCACGGCGCCCGCGCCAAGGCGCTCGGGGGCGCCCTCGGCGACGACTTCGCCGTGCGCCGCGACACGGTAACGCTGCGCAATTTCCGCGCCACGCAGCACGCCGATCAAGCCCCAAACCGTGTGGTCGTGAACCGGCGTCGCCTGCCCCGGCCCCCACACGAAACTGACGACCGAAAAGCGCTGCCGCGAGTCGGCGTGCAACAGGTACTGCTGATAGCGCTCGGGATCGGGCCGCGCGAATGCGTCGGGCAGCCAGTCGTCGTGAGCGATCAGTTCACGCAGCGCGGTCGCGCCGGCGTCGAGCAGCGCCGCTTCGGGCGTGTCGCCGTCGACGAGCGCCGCGATCTGGCCGACGAACGTGCGCAGCCGGTCCGGCCGCAGGGTCTGGGTCATCGCTAACATTGAAGGATAGGTCCGAAGATTGATGCGCGCGAGTTCTCTTCGTCTTTTACGCACATCGAGAGAGCATCGCGCGGCAGCGGCGGCCCAAAGCGGTGCAACATCGACCGCGAACGGCTGCCGCCTGCACGACGTGGCGCGCAGCGTCTCGCGAAGAAACGCTGCGCGTGGCATGCGTACGCGCGCTTCAATTCAGCACGTCGGGCTCCGCTTCGACGAGCCCTTCCAGCAGGCTCTGAAACGCGAACAATGCGCCATTCGCGCGGCCCACCTGCTCGTGCGTGAGCTTGGCAACGTCGTGCGGGATACGTTGCGGCGTGCCGGCCGCTTCGGCGAGCAGTTGTGCATGACACGCGTTATCGAGCGCGATGTACCACCACGCGGCCGCCTCGACGCTCGGACCTGCCGTGAGAATGCCGTGGTTCTTGAGGATCACCGCCTTGTGCGTGCCGAGCGACGCCGCGATGCGCGAGCCTTCGCCGGTATCGAGCACGACGCCGCGAAAATCGTCGAACAGCGCGTGGTCCTCGTAGAACGCGCACGAATCCTGCGTCAGCGGATCGAGCGTGCGGCCCAGCGTGGACCACGCCTTGCCGTACAGCGAATGCGTGTGCGCCGCCGCGATGACATCGGGACGCGCCTCGTGAATCGCCGCATGAATCGCAAACGCCGCCTGATTCACGGGCCCGTCGCCCACCACGATCTCGCCTTGCGCATTCACGAGCAGCAGATCCGACACGCGGATGCGGCTGAAATGCTTGCCGAACGGATTGACCCAGAAGTGATCGGTCCATTCCGGATCGCGTGCGGTAATGTGACCGGCGAGCCCCTGATCGAAGCCGTAGCGCGCAAAGAGACGAAACGCGACGGCAAGCCGCTCCTGGCGATAACGGCGCTCGGCGGCGAGATCCGTGCGCGGCGGCACGTCGTCGAACCAGAATTTGCGCAGCGGCGCGTGGCGTTGCAGGGTCGAGAGCGTGCTGGCCGGCGAACGTGCTTCGTCAGCCCGTGGATGCGCGTGAGAAAGGTCGGTCATCGCGGCTCCGTTCACGCGGCCAGCGCAACGCGCGCCACGCGTTCGCGTGTTGCGGGAATCAGTTCGCGGCCATAGTCGATGGCGTCTTCGAGCGGATCGAAGCCGCGCACGAGGAAGGTCGTGACGCCGAGCGCGTAGTACTCGGCGAGCGTGTCGGCGACCTGTTGCGGCGTGCCGACGAGCGCCGTCGAATTCGAACGTCCGCCGATTTCCTTCGCGATGCCGGTCCACAAGCGCTCGTCGGCGCGATCCGATTCGCCCGATGCCGCGAGCAAGCGCCGCGCGCCTTCGCTTTGCGCGGGGCCGCCCACGCCGAGTCCTTGCAGCGCGCGCAGCCGCTTCGTCTCGGCGAGGATGCGCTCGGCGCGCTCCCATGCCGCGCTTTCTGTCGCGGCGAGGATCGGCCTGAACGACACGGAAAAGCGCACGGTGCGCCCGTGCTTCGCGGCCTCGGCACGCACGCGCGTCACCTGCTCGCGCACTTGCGCCTTCGACTCGCCCCATAGCGCGTAGACATCCGCATGACGTCCAGCGATTTCGAGTGCGGGCACCGACGCGCCGCCGAAATACACCGGTATATGCGGCTGCTGAACCGGCTTCACTTCCGAGAAGCCTTGTTCGAAACGATAGTACTGGCCGTGGTGATCGAACGGCTTCGCTTCTGTCCAGAGACGGCGCAGGATCTGCAGATACTCGTCCGTGCGCGCGTAGCGTTCGTCGTGCGAGAGGAAGTCGCCGTCGCGGCGTTGCTCCGCGTCGTCGCCGCCCGAGATGATGTGCACCGCGAGACGGCCGCGCGAATAATGATCGAGCGTCGCCAGTTGCCGCGCGGCGAGCGTCGGCGCCACGAAGCCCGGACGATGCGCGAGCATGAAGTGCACGTTGCTCGTCACGCTCGCGGCGTGCGCGACGGTGAGCAATGCATCGGGGCTCGTCGAATGATGCGGCACGAGAATGCGGTCGAAGCCCGCCGCTTCATGCGCGCGCGCGAACTGTTCGAGATAGCCGACATCGATAACCGGCCCTTGCGGCGCGTGCGTTTCCGATACCTTGCGAGTCTGGATCATGCCGATGAATTCGATGGACACGCGAGTGCCTCCATGAATGATTGCTGCCCGGCGAGGCCGCGGCGTTGCGGGCCGAATGCAATGGCAGTGCATTGTTCGAGGCGTTCACGGTAGCAGGCCGTCATGCGCTTGTTAAATATTGATCGGCCATATCTATATCGAACTTGCATGTAACGGCAGAGGTGCCGGGGAAAGCGTTGCGGCGGTTCAGTGCCCATGATGCCGCCGACAAACCCTTTCGCAAACGTGGACATGCGGGCGTCGCCAGCAGAAAGCCGGAAGCTTTGCGAGAATGCCCCATCGCGTGAAAGCGCCAGAAACAGCAAGCCAACAGACAATGATCCCTTTTTCGGTCCTCGACCTTTCGCCGGTCATCGCGGGCGCCACGCCAGCGGACGCCTTCAGGAACACGCTCGATCTCGCGCAGCACGCCGAGCGGTGGAACTACCGCCGCTTCTGGCTTGCCGAGCATCACAACATGACCGGCATTGCGAGCGCGGCCACTTCGGTCGTGATCGGCTATGTGGCGGGCGGCACGAAGACGATCCGCGTTGGTTCGGGCGGCGTAATGCTGCCGAATCACGCGCCGCTCGTGATCGCCGAACAGTTCGGCACGCTCGAATCGCTTTATCCCGGCCGCATCGACCTGGGACTCGGACGCGCGCCCGGCACCGACCAAAGCACGGCGCGCGCGCTGCGCCGTGACCTGCAAAACAGCGCGGACTCGTTCCCCGACGACGTCGCCGAATTGCAGCGTTATTTCGCGGACCCGGTCGCCGGCCAGCGCATTCGCGCGGTGCCCGGCGCGGGCTTGCATGTGCCGCTGTGGCTGCTCGGGTCGTCGCTTTTCAGCGCGCAGCTTGCGGCGGCGCTCGGCTTGCCGTTTGCATTCGCGTCGCACTTCGCGCCGGATTACATGCTGACGGCGTTGCAGGTTTATCGCGCGCAATTCCGTCCGTCGGAGACGCTCGACAAGCCGTATGCGATGGTCGGCGTGAATCTGTTCGCAGCCGACACCAATGAAGAAGCGCGGCGGCTTTTCACGTCGCTTCAGCAGCAGTTCATCAATTTGCGGCGTGGCACGCCGGGGCAATTGCAGCCGCCGGTGGACCGGGTTGCGGCTTCGGAAATGGAACTGAATTCGGTCGCGCATTCGCTCGCGTGCACGGCGATCGGCGATCGCGATGCGGTGCGCGAGGGCTTGAAGTCGATCATCGAACAGACCGGCGCCGATGAGTTGATGCTCACCGCGCAGATCTATGATCATGAGGCGCGGTTGCGGTCGTTTGAGATTGGGGCGGAGATTTGGGAGGAAATGGCTGGGGGGAAGTGAGGCTTTCGAGGTGTATGAAGACGGCGGTGCGTCGATGCGCCGCCGTTTTGCTTTGGTCGGTTCCTCAGCGGCTGCCCGTTGCAGTGGCCGCCCGCTCGATCACCCGGGCGACTTCTGCCGGATGCGACAGATAGGCGACATGGCTCGACGGAACCTCCACGACCGTGCTCTTCGCGCGGCTCGCCATCCAACGTTCGAGATCGGGATTCACGGTTCGGTCCTGAGTCGCCACGACGGCCCAGCTCGGCTTCGTTTTCCATGCCGGCTGGCTCACCGGCGCGGTGAACGACTCATGCGCCGGCATGACCTGCGAACTCGCCATGAATGCGGCCTCCGCGGCGGGTACGTCGGCAGCGAAGTCGGCTCTGAAGTGCTCTGCGTCGAAGTAGAGGTGGCCATCGTCGGTTGCCTTGATGGCTTTTGTCGCGGCCGGCATTTTCGTCGTCAGGTCCTTGAGGCTTTCGCCCGCATCCGGTTCGAACGCGGCGATGTAGACGAGGCCCGCCACGCGCGCATTGTTGCCCGCCTCGGTAATCACCGCTCCGCCATAACTATGGCCGACGAGGATTGTCGGGCCGTCCTGCGCATCGACGATACGCGTAGTCGCCGCGACGTCTTCCTTGAACGAGGTCTCCGGCTCCTGAACCACCGAGACGTTATAGCCGTCCCGCGTGAGGATCTTCGACACGGCTTGCCAGCCTGAGCCGTCGGCGAAATAGCCGTGAACCAGGACGATGTTCTTGACAGGTGCGGCTTCGGCGAACTGCGTGGCGAATGCGCCGGCGCCAATGGTCAAGGCTGCGGCCAAACGGCGAATCTTGTTGATGGTTTTCATTTTCGACTCCAGAAGCTAACGATGATTGGACAATTGGTTGCAATGGTTCAGCTTGCAGGCTGCCGCCGATGACCCGTTAGCGTACGGGTCATGCGAAAGCCTGCGCGAATGTTTTGGATGCCTTAACGATACGCGAGGTGATCGGGCGAACCGGGGAACGTCGGATCAATCGACGGTCTTGGCCCACACCGCCTGAGCGTTGGTGAACTCGCGCAGACCGAAGTGCGACAGTTCACGGCCGTATCCGCTCTTCTTGACCCCGCCCACCGGAATGCGCGGATTCGAAGCGGAGAAGCCGTTGATAAAGACGCCGCCCGTTTCCAGCCGGCGCGCGATTCGCTGCGCACGGGCGACGTCGCGCGTCCACAGGCTGCCGCCGAGACCGTAGTCGCTCGTGTTGGCAAGTTCGATAGCGTGCTCGGCGTCGTCGGCAACGGTGATTGCGGCGACCGGGCCAAAGGTTTCTTCGTCGAAAGCAGCCATGCCGGGGGCGACATCCGCGAGCACGGTCGGCGCGTAGTAATTCCCGGCGCCTTCCACCTTGCTGCCTCCGAGCAGCAGCGTCGCGCCTGCTTCGATGGTGCGTTGCACCTGCCCGTGCAGCTCGTCGCGCAAGTCGGCGCGCGCCATCGGCCCGATGGTGCTTGCCGGATCGTGCGGATCGCCCGCCACGACCTGACGCGCGGCGGCCACGAACTTGCGCGTGAACTCTTCTGCAACGGGTCGCTCGACAATGAACCGCTTGGCTGCGAGACAAACCTGGCCGGCGTTCTGAAAGCGGGCCTCGATGGCCGCTTTCACGGCCAGATCGATGTTCGCATCGGCCAAGACGATGAAGGCGTCGGCGCCGCCGAGTTCCAGCAGCGTCTTCTTTAGCGCCCGGCCCGCCGTGGATGCGACGGCGGACCCGGCCCGCATGCTGCCGGTCAGCGTGACGGCGGCAACGCGCGGATCTTCGATCACGTGGGCCACGGTTTCGTTATCGGCATTCAGGTTGGCGAAGAGTCCGACCGGGAAGCCGGCGGCTTCATAAGCATCCTGCAACGCGTACGCCGAGCCCATCACATTGGCGGCATGCTTGAGGATGAAGCCGTTGCCCGAGAGCATGATCGGACCCGATGCGCGAATCACCTGCCACAACGGAAAATTCCATGGCATCACGGCGAGAATGGAGCCAATCGGCAGATAGGAGACATGCACCTGATCGTCGCCTTCGACAGGCGCCGGTTCGTCGGCGAGGAAAGCGGGACCATGCTCGGCGATCCAGTCGATCGCGCTGGCGCATTTTGCGACTTCGGCTCGTGCGGCGGCGAGCGTCTTGCCCATCTCCTGAGTAATCAGCGCGGCCAACGCTTCCGAGCGCTCGCGCAACGTCGCGGCCAGGCGGCGGTAAGTTTCCACGCGCACAGCCATGGGCGTCGCGCGCCACAGCCGGTAGGCCGCGGCGTTGTCCTCCAGCATGCGCTCGACTTCGTCGGCGGTCTGAAACGGATAGTGCGCGATGAACTCGCCGGTTGCGGGATTGCGCGACGTTGCGCCGATGGCGGTGGGAAGGTTCAGGTTCGACATGTTTGCCTCGATTGAGTGAAGTGACGAGCAGTGGAAAGTCGCTGCAGTGGTGTCACTTTATGCAAACCGGGGCGGGTCAAGAAGGCGTCTTGTGATCCTATGAGTCGGACTCACTGGCAGAGTGCCGGGGAATGTAAGTCACGAGCGACAGGTCCGGTCTGCCGGTGGGCGTCAACGCAACGTAAGTGAATTCGATGTGGCCGCCGGCTGGATGACGAAGCCGTTTGTCGCCTTCATCGAAACCTTTGACCTCGGTGTCCTGCCACCAGTCGCTGAACTCGGGGCTCAGTTCCGTGAGCTCGTCGATGAGGCTATCGAACGGCGCCTTGTCCGGCGCCTGCGCGCGCGCGGCGCGGAACGCGGAGATCATGCCGCGCGTCATCTGCTCCCAGTCGAGAATCAGCGTGCGATAAGGCTTGTAGAGAAACAGCAGACGCAACGTATTGCGCTCGTGCGGCTCCAGCGATCCATAGTCGACGAACAGGTCGGCAATGGCATCGTTCCACGCCAGAATGTCGAGCCGCGTGTTGCGGACATAGGCCGGAACGTTGATCGAGCGAACCAGTCGTTCGAGGCCTTCGGTGACGCCGCTGCCGGTTGCTACCTGCGAAAGCTCGCGCGATGAAAGCGCGAACAGATGCGCCGACTCCACGGTGTCGAGCTTGAGCACGCGCGAGATTCTGCGCAGCGCATCGGCGGACGGTTGAATGTCGCGGCCCTGTTCGAGCCAGGTGTACCAGCTAACGCTGACGCCCGCGAGTACGGCGACCTCTTCGCGGCGCAGGCCGGGGGTACGGCGGGGGCCGTCGGGCAGGCCGAATTCGGCAGGTTGCAGGCGGCCGCGGCGGCTTGAAAGAAACGCGCCAAGTTCGCGTCGCTGCTCGGCAGAGGGTCTTCTGGACATAGTGTCTCGGTTAACGGCGAATGGGCAGGCGGGCGGACGTGCCGGGCATCGTCGCGAGGCAGCTTACGACCAGCCAACTGACGGCCCGGGCATGCCTTGCTCGACCGGGAATGCGAACACTATCACGGCAAAATGTCCAGGTTGTGCCACGACGACTAGCGGCACTTCATACGAACGCGTCGAAACCGCTCTCGTATGAAGCGCCGCATTTGCGTGATGGCCACGCACAATATCTTGCGCGTGGCCCTGTCGCTGGAAAGTGTGAGTCAACGTTCGCTCAGAACTCCTGGCTCGTGGGACGGCTCGTGGGACGAAGCACGATCTCGTCGATGTCGACGTCGTCGGGCTGCCCGATCGCACAGGCGACGGCCCGCTTCGATCCCTTGCTCATGCGATCACCTCGTCTGCCTGAACGGATAACGATTCCGCGTAGGCCGGATAGTCCGTGAGTCCTTCGTCCCCCCCGCCATACAACGTTGCCGGATTCAGGGCATTGAGCGGCCAGCCGTTCGCGATGCGCTCAGGCAGATCCGGGTTCGCGATGTACGGGCGGCCGAATGCAATCAGGTCCGCAAGGTTCGCTTCGATCAGGCGCGCGCCGCGCTCGGCCGTGTAGCGACCCGCATAGATGATGCGGCCGCTGAACACCCGGCGGACTTCCTCGCGAAACGCCGCCGGCAGATCGGGTGCGTTATCCCAGTCGGCTTCCGCTATTGACACATAGGCCGCACCGGCAGCTTCCAGCACCTTGATTGCCTCGATATACGTGCGATGAGGATCGTCTTCGACGAGCCCGATGTACACGCGATCCTGATCGGTGCTCGTGAACAACGGCGTGAAGCGCACGCCCAGCCGTGCAGGCCCGACCACCGCGGCGACCGCCCCGACGATTTCGCGCAGAAAGCGCAAGCGGTTATGCAGCGAGCCGCCGTACTCGTCCTCACGTTTGTTCGAGTGTGCCGAGATGAACTGATTCACGAGGTAGCCATTGGCCGCGTGAATCTCGACACCGTCGAAG
The DNA here is from genome assembly GCF_040543975.1 of Paraburkholderia sp. OAS925. Lineage (NCBI taxonomy): Bacteria > Pseudomonadati > Pseudomonadota > Betaproteobacteria > Burkholderiales > Burkholderiaceae > Paraburkholderia > Paraburkholderia sp. OAS925. The sequence continues at coordinate 1,974,957 of NZ_JBEUNO010000001.1, read as the reverse complement.
CCCGCACGCAGCGCGTTCTGCGCTGCCTTTGCGTAGTGCCCGACTAACTCGCCGATCTCGGCGACGCTCAACTCGCGTGGCACCGAAGGCTCGACCAGCGTGCCGGTGCCGGGACCGGTCTCGATGAACGCCTTGACCTTCTGTGCCGCGATCGCCGAAGGTGCAACCGGCGCTGCGCCGTAGGGCTGCAACGCGGTATGCGAGACGCGGCCCACATGCCACAACTGCGCGAAGATCACGCCGCCTTCGGCGTGCACCGCGTCGGTCACGCGAGCCCAGCCTTCGACCTGTTCGTCGCTGTAGATGCCGGGCGTCCACGCGTAGCCCTGACCGCGCGGTTCGATCTGCGTTCCCTCGCTGACCATGAAGCCCGCGCCCGCGCGCTGGCCGTAATAGAGCGCGCTCGATGCGGCCGGTATGTCGCCGGGCTGGGCGGCTCTCTGGCGCGTCAGCGGCGGCAGCACGATACGGTTGCGCAAGATGTGCCGCCCGAGCTTGAGCGGCGTGAAGAGTGAAGGATATTCCATGTTCTTTTCGCTCCCGAATGGACCCAGGTCGCACGTTGCGACGGGCTCGATCGAGCCGGCTGCGCGCGATCATGGCGATCCTGCGCGATCAGCTAACTGGCTCTCTGGTGAAAACGCCGCGCGCTTGCCCGAAGGCAACGCGCGTCGGCAGACAGGCGGCTTTTATTGCGCGGCGAGCGCCGGGTGCTGCATCAGAACGGCGGCAGCGGAGGACGACGAAGCCGGGTTTTGTCCGGTAATGAGCAGGCCGTCGGTGACTACATACGGAGCCCAGTCGACGGTCTTCGAATAAATGCCGCCCTTGGCCTTCAGTTCGTCTTCAACGAGGAACGGCACGATCTCGGTGAGGCCCACCGCGGCTTCTTCCGAATTCGTGAAGCCCGTCACCTTCTTGCCTTCGACCAGCGGCTTGCCGTCCGCCGTGGTGACGTGGCGCAGTACGCCCGGTGCATGACACACGAGTGCAACGGGTTTGCCGGCGGCGATGAACGACTGGATCAGCGCGATCGAATGCGAGTCTTCGGCCAGGTCCCACAACGGGCCGTGGCCGCCGGGATAGAACACCGTGTCGAAGTCCGCCTGCGAGACGCTGTCGAGGCGCACGGTTGCCGCGAGTTGCGCTTTGGCCGCCGCGTCGTTTTCAAAGCGGTGTGTCTGGTCGGTCTGATTGGCCGGCTCGTTGCTTTTCGGATCGAGCGGCGGCTGGCCGCCCTGCGGCGAGGCCAGCACGATCTCGGCGCCCGCGTCCTTGAACGTGTAGTAAGGCGCCGCGAGTTCTTCCAGCCAGAAGCCGGTCTTGCGGCCGGTGTTGCCCAATTGATCGTGCGAGGTCAAAACCATCAGTACTTTCATGTCGTTCTCCAATGCGTGATAGGTGAGTTGCGAATTTGAGTTGCGAATTGCCGGCAACGCTGTCATGACGACACGGCTATGTAGTCAGTGCTTCGCCTCTGCAATCGGTTAGGGCGCAGCAAGGTCCGTTCATTTCGTCGTGACATCGTTCGCAGCGTTGAATCAACGGCCGGAATACAGAGAGCGGACGCCGTTGGTCGCCGGTGCGCCACTGGCGGAGGAACCGCTGTTTGCACCGCCGAAGCCGCTCGCGGACTTTTCCTCCGCAGCCACACGTGCGGTGGCGGCCTCGATTTGAGCCGGATAGAACGCTTGATCGCCTTGGCCAGCACGGTATCCAGCCTTCTGGAGTTGCGCCAGTTCATGGCGAACCTGCGCGCGGGTGACCTGATCGTTCGACTGAGCGAACGATGCTGCGGGGATGGCAAGGGCGGCGGCGACTGCAACAGCATTGATGAGCGATTTCATGATTTCTTCCAAAGGTTGTCGTTGAATAAAGTGGCGAAGTAACTGTGCTTGCAGCAGTGGGACAGAAGGAAAGCTGCTGCAGTGGTGTCACTTTAAGCAAACGAAACCGAGGCAAGAAGGCGTCTTGTGATCCTATGAGTGAGGGTCACAGGCAGGAGCATCGTGGAGTTGGAAGGCACACGAAGTCTGGGTCGTCGCACCCGTACACGACCAGAGCGGAACGTCGCATTCCATAAGCCTGCATTCGCCGCTGCGCATTTCGCGTCACGGGCAGCGGCGCTTCGGCGTGCAACGCACGCCCGGCGATTGCATCGTGATGCTCGTGAGCAGGTGCGGACCGAAACGACAAACAAGAATGTGTATCGCTTTCAATCGTTACAAAAAATTCCCGCAACGTCCGTTGCCGCGACCTAAAGTCCAATCCACGCATCTGACAAAAGACGGTCTTCGCAAAGCGTCCGCTCATACCGTGACGACGTTTTCCGATGCGTGAGAAAACCACTTGATCTTGCGTAGTGAAACTGTGACCGACGCGCTGGCGGTGATCAGCGCTCGCGGTCTGTGGCAGTTGAAGCGGTAGTGAGTATGGCGAGCGAATAATGGCGGAAACAAGGCGCGCCGACGATGCCATCGTTAAGACTTCCGGCGAAGGTGCAACGCCACTCCACTTCTTTCGCAACTGCCGGCGCGCTACCGTGGGCTGCTACAGGTCGCAATGGAGAAGGAGCCTTCCATGCGTTGCAACAAGCCCCGTGCATTTCTGAGCAGCGTTCCGCTCGCTCTTGTACTCGCCGCAATCATTCCGACCAGTCGGGCCGCGCCCGTCCTCGTGTCCGGCCCCAGCCTTTTTGCCACTTGCACCATCGGCGGCCCCGGCACGAACTATGTGAATGCCGAAGTCGAGCCGTGGGTCGCCACGAACCCGAAAAATCCGTCGAACCTGATCGGCGTATGGCAGCAGGACCGATGGGACAACGGCGGCGCACACGGCCTGGTTGCCCGCCCATCATTCGATGGCGGTTTGACATGGGCCACGCCGGCTGCACTGCCTTTCACCGCATGCGCGGGCGGGACTGATTACGAGCGCGCGTCCGATCCGTGGGTGTCGATCGGCCCCGATGGAACCGCGTACGCCGTGTCGATCTCCTTCAACCAATCCAACAACAGCAACGCGGTGCTCGCTTCGGTTTCGAAGGACGGCGGCCTGACCTGGGCAAACCCGCGCACCATCATCGCCAACAACGAACCGACCTTGCAATTCTTCAACGACAAGGAATCGGTGACGGCCAATCCGATCAAGGCAGGCGTCGCCTATGCCGTGTGGGACCGGCTCGAATTGCCGAACGGCAATCCGTACGCCAACACGCACACGGCCGCCTTCCGGGGACCATCGATGTTCTCGAAGACATCCGATGGCGGCCTGACATGGAGTCCGCCATCCGTGATCGTGACGGTGCCTTCCCGGCAACAGACGATCGGCAACCAGATCGTCGTCAACTCGCAGAACGGAACGCTCTATGACTTCTTCGACCTTATCTCTCCGCCGTTTTCGAAAGCGGCCGGCAAGGTGGCGTTCATCAAATCGACCGACGACGGCGCAACGTGGACGAAGCCGAAAATCATCTCGGGTTTGCAGACCGTATCGGTGTTCGATCCGAACACCGGCGAAGCGGTGCGTTCGGGAGACATCATTCCCGAGCCCGCGATCGATCCGAAGACAGGGCAACTGTATGTCGTCTGGCAGGATTCCCGCTTCAATGGCGGGCTCTACGATGAGATCGCGCTGTCTACTTCAAAAGACGGCGGCAGCACCTGGAGCGCACCAATCCGCGTTAATACGCCCACGGGACGGCCGGCATTCAATCCGAGCATCAACGTCAATTCGTCGGGGACCGTTGCAGTGACGTACTACGATTTCCGCAATCTGGCGGATGGCAACACCACGACGTTACCGACGGATATCTGGCAGACGACATCGACGGACAAGGGAGCGACGTTCGCCAATGAAACACACGTGGCGGGCGCATTCGATCTCAAGACCGCGCCCGATGCCGAGGGCTTCTTCGTCGGGGATTATCAGGGGTTGGCCGCGATCGGCTCGAGCTTCGTGCCGTTCTTCGTGCAGACGAACTCGGGGAACCTCGGCAATCGCACTGATGTGTTTGCTCAGCCTCAGCCGTAACGGTTTTGCGTGGGAGTGGTTGGCTCGCAGTGCGGACTTCGCGCTGCGAGCCAAGAAGGACAAACGCGGGTACTGCGAGCGAGACGCTTAGCTTCTCATTGCTCTTACTGCCCGTTCCAGATTGGCCCGCACAATCGCGCGATGAAACGGCGCGATCGTCGCAAGATAGATTCGCCCGAGTCTGTTGTGGCAATGCACCACCGTGGCCGCGAGCAGTTCTCGCCCGTTTGCCGCGTCGCCGCGTAGTTGGATGGTCGCGCGGAAGTCCAGATGCCGGTCATCCGCGCCGACTACCAGCTCCGACGCGCTCTTCGACAGCAGCGGCAAGTAGCCGATAACCGGCCCACGCGCCGCTGCGGCAAGACCGACGTCGAGAGACGATTTGACGCCGACCGTCGCCATCGTCAGATCGCGGACACGCGTGAGCGCACGAATCCACCACGCCTGCCGCTCGAACGCGGCGCGTGCCAACACCTCAAGATCATCGCTGGCCCCCGCGGGCAGTCGGATTGCAAAGGCGTCCAAAAGATCCGCGCCCGCGTAGAGCGGCGCGAGTACGCTGTTGCCAGGCATGGGTACGGCGCGCGCTTTGGTCAAGGTCGTACTCCGGGGTTGGTTCATGGTGTGCAGCAGTCGAGCCGCTGCCGGTTAGCAAAATAGAAGCACGATCTCGAGACAAAGAGCCGTTTAAACCCTCACCGACTCCCCTGCACCGCCGCCAACCCATCCAGCAGCGCCTTATGAAACGCATCCGGGTCCTGCATCTGCGGCGCGTGGCCCAGGTCAGCGAACTCAACCAGCGTCGCATGCGGAATCGCTTTCGCCGCGGCCTTCCCCAACTCCGGATAATGACCGATCTTCGCGCGCACTTCGGGTGAAGCCGCGTCCTTGCCAATCGCGGTCGTGTCCTTCTGCCCGATCAGCAACAGCGTCGGCATGCTCAACTGCCCGAACTCGTAGACCACCGGCTGCGTATAAATCATGTCGTATAGCAACGCCGAATTCCACGCGACGATCTGCTTGCCCGGCCCCCGGTACATGCCCGCGAGCATCTGCACCCACGGTTCGTAATCGGCGCGCCATTGGCCGGCATAGTACGTCGACTGCTCGTAGCGGCGAATGCCGTCCGCGCTGGTCTTCAGTTCGCGCCGATACCAGTCGTCCACCGACAGCGACGGCACGCCCTTCGCCTTCCAGTCCTCGAGCCCGATCGGATTGACGAGCACCAGTTGCTGCGTCTCACGCGGATACATCAGCGCATAGCGAACGGCGAGCATGCCGCCCGTCGAATGTCCGACGACGGTCGCGTCTTTCACACCGAGCGACTCGAGCAGCGCATGAGTATTGCGCGCGAGCTGCTGGAAACTGTACTGATAGTGCTCCGGTTTGCTCGACTTGCAAAAGCCGATCTGATCCGGCGCGATCACGCGATAACCCGCTTCGCTCAGACGATGCATCGTCGCCTCCCACGTCGCCCCGCAAAAGTTCTTGCCGTGCAGAAGGACGACAGTGCGGCCGTTCGCGTGCGCCGGTTTGACGTCCATGTAGGCCATGTGCAGCGCGACGCCCTGCGAAGTGAAGCCGTATTGGCCGACAGGTTCGGGATAGGTGAAGCCCTGCAACTCGGGGCCGTAGGCCGGGCCGGCATTGCCGCCGGCTGCAGTGGTTTCGGATGCGCCGCTGGTTGAAGCGGCTGTGGATACGGTCGACGACGCGCCGACCGAGCCCGTCGCCAGCGTTTCGGCAGAAGCCGCAGATGCGGCACAAACCGTGACCGGCGCGGCGCCGAATGCGGCGGCGCTCAACGTTGCAAGCAATGAAAGACGGCGAAAGCTGATGGACATTTTTCTATCGAAGAAGCCGGGAAAAGGATGCGGATGGAGGCGGCTGCCAGCGCACATTAAAAGTTCGCCGCAAGCGGCCGCCGACATGCCGCGCAATCGCGGACGATTCTACGACGCCCACCGCGACCGCGCAGCGTCACGCACACAGCCCGCTTCTCCACGAGGCGCTGTGATACGCCGCGCCGTGCGGCACATCGCGTGGCACGCATATTGCGCACGGAACCTCGCTCGCTATGTGCCGTGGCGCACGGAGCGTCGGCGCGCCTCGGCCGAAGGTTCGCAGTTGGGCGCGTCGGCGGCTCGCAGCCGAGAAACGTCGCCCGCGCGAGGCCATTCAGTGCTAGAACTACAGGACGGGCTCGCCAGCGCAGCAGCCGCAATACGCGAATCAAAAGCGAATCAAACGCGAATCAAACGCGAATCAATGTAGAAGCGATCGACCAGCCGCATCGGGGAAGTAAGCGAGGCATTCATTGCATGGCACAACGGAACGATTACATGGGACCGCAGTAAGCGCTAAAGCGCTAACTGCGGTCGACAAAGGAGACAGACATGGATACGCCGGCACGGTTGAACGATCTGCAACGCACCACTCTCGCCATCGTACTGGCCGGCGGACGCGGCACCCGGCTCGGTCCGCTCACCAACAAACGCGTCAAGCCTGCGGTGCATTTCGGCGGCAAATTCCGCATCATCGACTTCGCGCTGTCCAATTGCCTGAACTCCGGCATCCGGCGCATCGCCGTCGTCACGCAGTACAAGGCGCACTCGCTGCTGCGTCATCTGCAGCGCGGCTGGGGTTTTCTGCGCGGCGAGTTCGGCGAGTTCATCGATCTGTGGCCCGCGCAACAGCGCGTCGAAGGCGCGCACTGGTATCGCGGCACGGCCGACGCGGTGTTCCAGAACCTCGACATCATCCGCTCGATTCGTCCAAAGTATGTCGTCGTGCTGGCGGGCGATCACATCTACAAGATGGACTACACGCGTATGATCGCGGACCACGCGGAGAGCGGCGCCGATTGCACGGTCGGCTGCATCGAAGTGCCGCGCATGGACGCGGTGGCCTTCGGCGTGATGGCCGTCGACGAAAACCGCCGCGTCACCGGCTTCGTCGAAAAACCGGCCGACCCGCCGGCGATTCCCGGCCGGCCCGACACCGCCCTCGCAAGCATGGGCATCTACGTGTTCAACGCCGACTACCTGTACGCGTTGCTCGAACAAAACATCTCGAGCGTCGATACCGATCACGACTTCGGCAAGGACATTCTGCCGCGCGTCGTCACGCAAGGCACCGCGATCGCGCATCCGTTCAGCATGTCGTGCGTGTCCTCGGACCCGAACGTCGAGCCGTACTGGCGCGACGTCGGCACCATCGACGCCTATTGGGCCGCCAATCTCGACCTCGCCTCCACGATCCCGACGCTCGACCTCTATGACCGCAGTTGGCCGATCTGGACTTACCAGGAGCAACTGCCGCCCGCCAAGTTCGTGCGCGACCTGAAGGGACTGCAAGGCTCGGGCAACAATCTGATCGTGTGCGGCGGTTGCGTGATCTCGGGTTCGCAGATTTCGCGCTCGGTGTTGTCGTCGAACGTCAAGGTGAGTTCGTTCTGTAATATCAATGAGGCAGTCTTGTTGCCGCAGGTCACCGTCGGCGCGAGTTGCCGCTTGCAGAAGGTGGTCGTGGACCGCGGCTGCACGATCCCGGACGGCACGGTGATCGGCGAAGATCCGGTGCGCGACGCCGAACGTTTCTATCGTACCGACGACGGCGTCGTGCTCGTCACGCCCGAGGCGCTGCGGCAGGACGTGAACTAATGAGCGCTGGTGCGGCCGTCCGCAGCGGCCCAGCGCAGCCCGCAAGCATCGACCGTCCACATCTTTAAAGGAACGAGACCGAGCCTATGACGATTCGCGCCCTACACGTCGCCAGCGAGCTGTATCCCCTCCTGAAAACGGGCGGTCTCGCCGACGTCGCGGGCGCGCTGCCGTCCGCGCTGGTCGAGCGCGGCGCCGACGTGCGCGTGCTGCTGCCCGGCTTTCCCGCGGTCGCGGCCGGCCTGCACGATCTGCGTCCGGTCGCCCAACCTGGGCCGCCGCTTCGATGCGCCGGGCGTGACGCTCGAACAGGGCACGTTGCCGTCGAACGGACTCGTCGTCTACATGATTCGGGCGGCCACGTTGTACGACCGGCCAGGCAATCCGTATCTGAACGACGAGCACGTACCCTACGGCGATAACGCACAGCGTTTCGCGCTGCTCGGCTGGGTCGCCGCGCAACTCGCGCAGCAGCTCGACCCGGCGTGGTCGCCGCAGATCGTCCACGCGCACGACTGGCACGCGGGGCTCGCCGCCGCCTATCTGAAAGCGGCCGAACGGCAGCACGGCCGGCCGCCCGCGCGCAGCGTCTTTACCGTGCACAACCTCGCGTATCAGGGCGTATTTCCCGCGCATCAGTTCGGCCAGCTCGGCCTGCCGGACGATTTCTTCAACATGCGCGGCGTCGAGTTCTATGGACAACTGTCGTTTCTGAAGGCCGGGCTCTATTACAGCGACCGCATCACGACCGTGAGCCCGACGTACGCGCGCGAAATTCAAACGCTCGCGCAAGGCGGCGGACTCGACGGCCTGCTGCGCAGCCGCGCGCATGACCTGTGCGGCATCCTGAACGGCGTCGACTATACGGTCTGGAACCCCGCGAACGACGCGCTCCTCGAGCACCGCTACACCGCGACGCGGCTCGCCGGCAAACTCGCGTGCAAGGAGGCGTTGCAAAAACGCTTCGGCCTCGCGCAGAAAAGCGATGCGCTGCTGTTCGGCGTGGTGAGCCGCCTGACCGAGCAGAAGGGTCTCGACCTGCTGCTCGAAACCGTGCCGGAGATCGTCAAGCGCGGCGGTCAGCTCGTCGTGTTCGGCACTGGCGACCCAGCGCTCGAAAACGGCCTGAAGCGCGTCGCGCAGACGCACCCGGAATCGGTCGCGGTGGAACTCGGCTTCGACGAGAAACTCGCGCACACGATCATCGCCGGCAGCGACGTGATCGCGGTGCCGTCGCGCTTCGAGCCGTGCGGTCTCACGCAGCTTTACGCGCTGGCTTACGGATCGCTGCCGCTCGTGCATCGCGTGGGCGGTCTCGCGGACACCGTGGCGGACGCATCGCTTGAAAATCTCGCCGAGGATCTCGCGACCGGCTTCGTGTTCGACGACTTCACGCCGCGCAGCCTGACCGCCGCGATCCGCCGTGCATTCGCGCTGCACGGCCGGCGCACCGAATGGAAGGCGGCGCAGCGCCGCGCGATGCGCCAGGATTTCGGCTGGGGCGCGTCGGCGGACCGCTATCTCGCGCTCTATCGCGAGCTTGCCTGATCCTGCCCGAGCCGTCGCCGGTGATGGTTCGGCGCAACAGCACGGGGACGGATCAACTGGCTTGCGGCAAACTCCTGTATTGTTTCCCTACGATGCAGACCGTGCATTGTTCTTGCAATACATGAAGCAGTCCTGCGCGCGGCGTAGCGGGTTCATGCCCGAACAGCGCCGCCGCGCATCCCTCCCGTTTTCACCGATCGCGCACGTCCGCCTGCGCGAGCCATACCATGACGAAGAACGTTCTCAGCATTCAGTCACATGTCGTTTTCGGGCACGCGGGCAATAGCGCGGCCGTGTTTCCGATGCGTCGGCTTGGCGTGAACGTGTGGCCGCTGAACACCGTGCAGTTCTCGAACCACACGCAATACGGCCACTGGACCGGCACCGCCATCAACGCCGCGCAGATGGAAGAACTCGCCGAAGGCATCGGCGCAATCGGCATGCTGCCGCGCTGCGACGCGGTGCTCTCGGGCTATCTCGGCACGCCGGAGCAGGCGCAGTCGGTGCTGGAAATCGTCAAGGCCGTGAAGGCCGCCAATCCGCGCGCCTGGTACTTCTGCGATCCGGTGATGGGCGCGGCAAGCGGCTGCAAGGTCGAGCCCGGCATCCAGCAGTTTCTCGTCGACACCATGCCGGAAGTGGCCGACGCGATGGCGCCGAATCACACGGAATTGCAGCGGCTCGTGGGCCGCGAGATCGAGACGCTCGAGGAAGCCGTCGCCGCGTGCCGCGAGATCATCGCGCGCGGACCGAAGCTCGTGCTGGTCAAGCATCTGCTCGATCGCAACAGTCCCGCGGATCGTTTCAACATGCTCGTCGTCACCGAACGCGAGGCGTGGATGGGCCAGCGCCCGCTCTATCCGTTCGCGCGGCAGCCGGTCGGCGTCGGCGATCTGACGAGTGCGGTGTTCGTCGCGCGCACGCTGCTCGGCGACACGATTCGCGGCGCGTTCGAGCACACGCTCGCCGCGGTCAACGCGGTCGTCAAGGCGACGTGGCAAGCCGGGCGCTACGAACTGGAACTGGTGCCCGCGCAAAACGAAATCGCGCAGCCGCGCGAATGGTTCGACGCGTGGGTGGCAGAGACCGCGTAGCTTGCGCATCGTGCGGCGCGGGCCGCAGCGTTGCCGGCGTTGCGCCGCCAGGAACCTTGTCAGCCGGCCGGTCGTCCTATAATGCGTGCCGCACGCGCGAGCCGATAATGGCTTTGCGGCTTTGCGGCTTCGCGCGGCGACTTTCTCAGGCATCCGGCATTCAGCAGACGAGGCATCGATGGACGGTTATATCCGCAGCGAGCGGGAAGAGTATTTTGAGCAGTTGTGCATCAGCGTCGACGCCGACGAGGTGCATGAACAGGAAGCCATCGAGTTCTTCGAGAACCAGTTCGATCAGCCCGACTTCGACCCCGCGCAGTGGCTCGACATCGCGCTTTACTACTCGCCGGCCGTGGCGCGCGGCATCATCGACATGGTGACGCCCGACGACAAGGCGCGCAGCAACATCGCCGAAGTGATCGCGGACAACCTCGACATTTCGTACGGCGAGGACGACTGCCAGCAGTTCGCCGAGACGATCGAATTCGCGCTGAACAACGGCGTGCCGGTGGACCTCGACCTCGTGCTCGACGGCTGCCAGCGCGCGATCGACGATCTCGACACGTGGGCCGACGACGAAACCAAAGCGCCGCTGCTGCGTCTGCGCGAAGAAGTGCTGCGTCAGCAAGGCGAGCGGTAAGGCTGGTTACTTAGGCGAGCGCGCGGGCATGGGCTCGCGCGTCCTGTTGCTCGCTTCTCTCGCATTCCTCTTGCACCCCGCGGCCATCGTGTTCGCGCGCATCTTCGTGCTGTGTGTTGAACACATAGCTTCGACACCTGCAACCAGTTAAGCCCACCACTTCGCCACATGTCTCCATGCATGTGTGCGCCAATCCGCACTCCCGCTTCCGCACCCATCAACGCTCGCGGCCCCCCTCGCGAGCTTATGCCGAAATCCTCATTCAAAGCGCCGCGAACTGCCAAGACGGCCGCATATTGGCTTCCTATATTCGCGCCACATGACCGGCGTGCGAATACAACCACACGTACTCCGCACGGTGCATCGCGAGCCTTCGTGCCCGCGGGAACCCGCTCGCTTTGTCAGCGCCGAGCCGCGTCATCGCTTTGCCGCTTTCATCACTCGAACTGTCGAAGTAAGGAGAGACCATGAGTCACCACACCACGCTCAAACCGCTTGCCCTGTTCGTCGGCGCCCTCTTTGCGGTCGCGCCGCTCGCCGGTTTCGCCGACGACATGCCCGTGAAAATCGGCTTCGCCGCGCCGATGACGGGCGCGAACGCCGGCTACGGCAAGGACCTCGAAAACGGCGTGCGGCTCGCCATCGAGGAAGCCAACGCGCAGAAGATCAGGATCGGCGACAAGGTTGCGCAGTTCCAGATCGTCTCGCAGGACGACCAGGCGGACCCGCGCATCGGCGTGCAGGTCGCGCAGAAACTGGTGGACTCGGGCGTCTCGGTGGTGGTCGGCCACTTCAATTCGGGCACGACGATTCCCGCCTCGCAGATCTACGAGCAGGCCGGCATTCCCGTGATCGATCCGGCGGCGACCAACCCGATCATCACCGGACGCGGCTTCGCGAACACGTTCATGGTGATTTCGACAGACGCGCAAAACGCCGGCAACGCAGGCGTCTATGCGGTCGAAGTGAGCAAGGCGAAGCGCATCGCGATCATCGACGACCGCACCGCTTTTGGTCAGGGCGAAGCCGACGAGTTCGAGAAGGCGGTGAAGGCGCATGGCGGCACGATCGTCGCGCGCGAGTACACCGACAATCACGCGGTCGACTTCAGCACGCAGATCACCAAGATCAAGGCGGCGAACGCGGACCTGGTCTTCTTCGGCGGGCTCGATACGCAGGCCGCCGGTTTCGCGCGGCGCATGAAGCAGCTCGGCGTGACGGCGCAACTGGTGGGCGGCGGCGGCGTGGAAGACCCCGAGTTCATCAAGCTCGCCGGCGACGCGGCGGAAGGCGTGATGGCCTGGGAATACGGCCGCCCGCTCGCGCAACTGCCCGGCGGCAAGGACTTCTCCGCGAAGTTCAAGAAGCGCTTCGGCGGCGAGATTCTGTCGTATGCGCCGTTCGGTTACGACGGCGCGTGGGCCGCGATCAAGGCGATGCAGCAGGCGAAATCGACGTCGCCGAACGACTACCGTCCGATGCTCAAGACGATCGACTTCGAAGGCGTGACCGGCAAGATTTCGTTCGACAACACCGGCGCGCTGAAAAGCGGCGCGTCGACGTTGTATCAGGTGAAGAACGGCGCGTGGGTTCCGGTCGTGACGAAGAGCGGGAGCTGAGCGGCCTTAGTTTCCGTTAGCGGTTCAACGCAGGCCGCGCGGCCTTGACGACGATCTGTGCGTCGAGGTCGCGCTCGATCCGCACGAGGTCGTCCTTCATCGCGGCAAACTCTTCTGCCGAACACATCTGGTGTCCGAAGGCGGCGCGAAGCTGCCGCCTGATCTGCAACACGCGCGCCGCCGGGTCGAATACATAGCGCGACGAGAACGTGACGAACTTGTCGTGGACATCGGTATCGACGGGCATGTCCGTTATCTTCGCGAAGCGCGGCAGCGTGATTTCGAGCGTCTCGTCGAACGCGCCGCCGATGCAGGTCCACGGCTGCGTGCGAGCCGGCTCCGCGAGCCATGCCTGCACCTGCGAACCCATGCCGCCGGAGAAGCTCGTCAGCGACGGCACGGCGGTCGTGCCGTCGCTCCAGATGAAGTGCTCGAGCTTGCCCTCTATCGACGTCGCGAACGGCCCGTCCGTCGCGGCGACGTCGCCCGTGCGCAATTGCGCGCTGCCATGCAGGCCGGTTTGCAACAGACGATTGCCGGCGATCTGCTGCGTGCGCTGCCGCGACGCGCGTCGAAAGATATTGCGCTCGATCTCCGCGGTGAATCCCGCATCTTCCACGCGATAGGCGTAATTCGCGGTGCCGTTTTCATCGACGTCGATCTGCACGCGCGCCGTGCGCTCGCGCGTTTGAGTGGCGGGCGTGCGCGACAGCGTTCCTTCGCCGACCAGCAAGACGGGCCGGTCCATCACGGCGGCGGGCAGATAAGCGAAGCCCACGCCGCCCGCGGTCGTGTCCGCGTACAGCGATAGTTCAGGAATCCAGATAATCGCGTGATTGATCGCGCTTGAGCCGTAGCCGGGTACGTTCGGCAGACTATAGTACGGCCCGAGATTGAGCAGCACCGCCTCGCTGCGAATGCCGACCGCGGCCAGCAGCGCGCTGTACAGCGCGACGTGGTCCTTGCAGTCGCCATAGCGATTGCGCAGGATGTCGGCCGCCTTGTGCGGAATCGCCGCTGTCTCGCCGAGAAAAAGCGCGACGTAGCGGATATTCATGCGCAACCAGTCGTACAGTATCCGCGCCTTCTCGCGCGGGTCCGCGGCGCGCGCGGTGAGCGACTGCGCTAGCCGCACGATGGCGGGATCGTCGAAGGTGGCGTCGGTTGCGGGACCGCGATAACGCGCGGCGAAGCTCGCGAAGTCCGGCACGGTCGACACCATCAGACGATCGCCCCAATTCGCATAGCCGACCGCGCCCGCTTCGAGCCGCGCATACGGTCCATGCTGGTAGCGGAATTCGTAACGCGTGCGGCCATTCTCGCTGACCGGCGGCAATGCCGTGTAGCCGCGCGCGTCGGCATACAGCGGCACATCGGCGGGAAGATCGAAGATCAGGCGTTGATCCTCGACCGGTTCGCGCGTCGGCTCGACGAGATACGCGAACGTGCCCGCCTGCAACGGCTTCGCGCGCGTCTTGCGAAACGCCAGATGGACGCGCGAGCCGGGCTCGACGCCCGGAAAAATCACCGTGCGCAACACACCGTCCTGGAAGCTCGGCGCGCCCGCCGAGCGCGGCTCCTGAATGTCGCGGATCGCTTCGGGACCGACCGTGTGCGTCGCGCCGTCCGGATCGATCGTCTCGGCGGCGAGCAACTGCACCTGTTCGATGTCCTTGTTGAACCACACGTAGCGTTGCGCGATGTCGTCGACGCCGCTCGCCGTGTTCGCGCGCAACACGCTGTCGTCGTGTTCCTCGATGGAACCGTCTTTCTGGATCACGAAGAGATGAACGTCGCGCTCGGTTGTGTAGGGCGCGCGGTCGTCGCTGGAGGGATCGGGGGTTGCGCCGCCGGCGAAAGCGGCAGACGCTGCCGCGCCTAGTGCGAGCGCGGTGGCTATCCGCAGGCACCGCAGCAGCTTCATGCAACTCAGGACGCTCACGCACCGCGTCATGACCGCTCTTTCCCGCGTAATGCCCCCGTGAGCAGGCCACCGGCCGCGCCGCTCATCCGTCGCCCTCGCCGAGTTGCGCGAGCAACGCCTGCAGGCTCTCCACATGCCGCAACAGCAAATGCCGATGCTTCTCGATCTGTTCGAGCCGCCCGGCAAGATCGGCCTGTATCGGACCGTCGGGATCGGCGGCGGCAATCACCTCTTCGACCTTGGCGCGCAACGACGGCAGTTCGACAGGCGCATGCGCGAGATGCCGCTCGAAACGCCGGACCTCCTGAAGCGCAAGCTCGCGGACCTTGCGAAAGTACGCCTGACGCCGATGCGCTTCGGCGTCCAGCGCTTCGTCCTCGATACGTTTGGCAGGCGCGCTCTGGCCGAAAATCGGCTCGGGCGGCCGCAGCACAGTCTTTTTTCGCGCGGGATGCGCGGTGCCGCGAAAGCGCGCCTGCGGCTCTTCGTTGTCGATCGCGGCGCGCGCGTTGGGCGGAATCTCTTCCTCGGTATGCGGCGCGTTCATCCAGCCATTCGGCAAGCCGGTCACCGCTTCGATGCCGCGCACGAACTCCTCGCTGAATTCGCGCTGGCCCGACAACATCAACTTCAGATAGCTCGCGGAAAACGTCATCATGCGCGCGAGCCGACTCGCCGCGCCGACCTCGCGCGTGAGCAGCACGAGATTCGCGCGCCAGACGGGAAGCAGCAATTCGTCGGAATCTTCCATTGCGGGGTCTTCCATCTTTTTGCCCGATGTCAAGACGACGCCGTGACGAGCGTCATCATTCTGAAAGGGTAGCCGTTGCCCGGCCTCGCTTGCAAGCGGCACGCCGCACATCACGCGAACTTTGTGCGGAGACCGGCTCGCCTTGCTCCACGTCAACGCGGACGGCCTTTTGCGCCATCCGCCGTGAGGATTGACACTGACGGAGCGGCGGCGTTCCTCCGCAGCAGCCGTCGATGTGGCATGCTTGCGTGCCGTGCGGCATACGTCCTGCTGCACCGCCAACTCCACAACACTGATTAAGGGTTTTGTAATGAAGAAGATCGTCCTGGCTCTTGCCGCAGCCGCTGCTGCTTTCAGCGCAATCGCTCCCGCACAGGCCGCTGGGCACCATCACGAAGTTTGCAAGAAGGTGCGCGTGCATCACCACTGGGAACGCCACTGCCGTTAAGCTTGCCTCGCATAGAGGGTAACGGCGGCGGACGCTCACGCCAAGCGTCGCGCGAATGAAAATGGCCTCGCATTTTTTGCGAGGCCATTCTTTTTGGTTGTCTATCTCGCGCGCGAGAGGTCCGCGCCCGCGATCACGCCGTCTTCACGCGCTCCAACGCGGTCGCGACGAGTTGCTCGAGCAAAGGCTCGATCTTCGCGGCAAGCGTTTCATCGTACGCGTACGGCAACTGTTCCTGCATATACGTGATTTGCGACAACTCGAGTTGCACCGCATGCACGCCTTGTGAAGGCTGACCATACTCGCGCGTGATGTAGCCGCCCTTGAAGCGCCCATTCGCGACAGCCGAATAAACGCCATGCCGTTCGACGATCGCAGCCAATTCCTCGGCGAGACCCGCCATCGCACTCGCGCCGTTCGACGTGCCGAAGTTGAAGTCCGGCAAGCGCCCTTCGAAGAAACGCGGCACGCGCGAGCGGATCGAATGCGCTTCCCATAGCAGCACTTTGCCGTGCTGCGCCTTGAGCGCGGCGAGTTCGCCTGCGAGCGCGCTGTGATACGGCATCCAGTAAGCGTCGCGACGACGGGCCACCTCAGTATCGTCCGGCAGATGACCTTCGCGGTACAACGGCTCCTTGTCGAACGTATCGACGGGCAGCAAGCCCGTGGTGTCCTGCCCCGGATACAGGTTCGCGCCGTCGGGCGGACGGTTCAGGTCGATCACGTAACGCGCGTAAGTCGGCGCGATGATCGACGCGCCCATGCGCTTCGCAAATGCGTAGAGCCGGTCGAGATGCCAGTCGCAATCGTCGGTGCGAAGCGCCGTGGGCGTCATCGTCGCGGCGATGTCCGCGGGGATCTGCGTGCCCAGATGCGGGATCGAGATCAGCATCGGCAGGTTGCCGCGATGCAGCGTGAAAACCGGTGGAGTGTTCGAAGCAGTCATGTCAGTCCTGAATCGGAAGAACGTTGCGGTGACGCGGGCACGCCGCGCGTGCGGTTGCGTGCATCGCGTCAACTCATTTGAGCAGTTCCGCGAGCGCGATGCGATAGCGCGCGTAAGCGCCCTCTTCGTCGCGATGCCGGCGATTCTCGACCAGCTTGTCGCCGCCTGCGTACACGTCGCGGATCGGCGTCTCGCCATGCTCGCAGAAAACGACGCCCGAGAGCCAGTTATTCGGCGCGTGCCCGGCAATGCTCGCGTGATCCGGGTCCAGCACGAGCCAATCCGCGCGATGGCCGGCTTGCAATGCACCCGTCGCGCGTCTCGTGGCGCGCGCGCCGCCTTCGAGCGCCGCGTCGAACAGACGATCGGCCACATAAGGCCTGTGTACCGATGCCAGCACGTTGCGTTGCCGGCGCGTCAGACGCTGCCCGTATTCGAGCAGGCGCAATTCCGCGCGCCAGTCGACGCCGATGTGACTATCCGAGCCGACGCCGATGCGCCCTTGCGCGTCGAGATACTCGTGCGCCGGAAAAATACCGTCGCCGAGATTCGCTTCCGTGGTCAGACACAGGCCCGCAACGGCACCGCTCTTCGCGAGCGCGAGCGTCTCGTTTGCATCGACATGCGTGGCGTGCACGAGGCACCATCTTCCGTCGACGTCGAAGCGATCCAGCAGCCACTGCACCGGACGCGCGCCTTCCGTT
Source organism: Paraburkholderia sp. OAS925 (assembly GCF_040543975.1). Lineage (NCBI taxonomy): Bacteria > Pseudomonadati > Pseudomonadota > Betaproteobacteria > Burkholderiales > Burkholderiaceae > Paraburkholderia > Paraburkholderia sp. OAS925. The sequence continues at coordinate 1,957,592 of NZ_JBEUNO010000001.1, read as the reverse complement.
TCGATGCACGCGTCGACTTCGGCGGTCTGTTCGGCGATATGGATATGAACCGGCGCGCTGCGGTCCAGGCCGTCGAGCAAGGCACGCAGCGATTGCTCCGACACCGCGCGCAACGAATGCGGCGCCACGCCATAGCGCAACGCCGCGTTTTCAGGGCGAGCGGCGCGCAACGCGGCGAGCAGTTCGTGCAAACTTTCCGGCGTGTTGATGAAGCGCCGCTGATCGTCGCGCGGCGCGCGCGCGCCGAAACCACTGTACTGATAGAGCACCGGCAGCATCGTCATGCCGATGCCGGCCGCCGACGCCGCATCCACGACACGTTGTGCAAGTTCCGCCTGGTTCGTGTAGCGCTTGCCGTCCGGCGTGTGATGCACGTAATGAAACTCGCACACCGACGTATAGCCCGCCTTCAGCATTTCGATGTAGAGCCATTGCGCGACGCTCGCCAATCCTTCGGGCGTGATGCGCGCGGCAAAGCGATACATCAGATCGCGCCAGCTCCAGAAGTTGTCGGTGGCGCCGTTGCCGGAAGCGGCGCGATATTCGGTGAGGCCCGCCATCGCGCGCTGGAACGCATGCGAGTGAAGGTTCGGCATGCCAGGTAATATCGGACCCGCGGCTTTCTGCACGTCTGCGGGAATTTCCGCAGTGTCCGGCGTGACTGCCGTCAACGTGCCGTCAGCGTCCCATTCGAGCAGCACGTTGCGGCGCCAGCCGTCCGGCAGATACGCGTGTTCGGCGAATAGCGACTGTTTTTCTGGTGTCATCTCTCAGGTCCTGACTCAGTTCGCGTCGCGTGTAGAAGAACTCGAAGCACTAGAAGCACGCGAAGGCGCGGCATAAACCGTCTCGCCTGCACGCACGACCCGCGAGCACAGCGGACGCCCGATCCAGTAAGCAAGCTCCGCGAGCGAGTCGACCGACCACACCGCGAAGTCGGCAGCGCGCCCTGCTTCGAGCGAACCATGACGGTCCGCCTTGCCGAGCGCGCGCGCCGCATTCGATGTCACGCCCTTCAGCACTTCGGGCACGGTCATGCGGAATAGCGTCGTCGCCATGTTCATCATCAGCAGCAACGACGTGGCGGGCGATGTGCCCCGGATTGCTGTCGGTCGAAATCGCAATCGGCACTTCATAACGCCGCAGCAGATCGAGCGGCGGCAGTTGCGTCTCGCGAATGAAGTAGTACGCGCCGGGCAGCAACACGGCGACGGTGCCGGCCTCTTTCATCGCGGCGACGCCGGCTTCATCGAGAAACTCGAGATGATCCGCGGACAACGCGCGATGGCGCGCGGCAAGCGCGGTGCCGCCGCCATTCGACAACTGCTCAGCGTGCATTTTCACGGGCAGCTTGTAGCGCGCCGCCGCGTTGAACACGCGCTCGCTTTGTTCGAGCGAAAAGCCGATGCGCTCGCAGAACACATCGACGGCGTCGACGAGACCTTCGTCCGCGAGCGCGGGCAGCATGGTGTTGCAGACTTCGTCGATATACGCATCGGCGCGGCCCGCGAATTCGGGCGGCAATGCGTGCGCGCCGAGGAACGTCGTGTAGACGGTGACCGGATAGCGTTCGCCCAACTGGCGCGCGACGCGCAGCATCTTGCGCTCGCTGTCGAGGTCGAGCCCGTAACCGGATTTGATTTCGATTGCGGTCAAGCCTTCGGCAAGCAAGGGCTCGAGCCGCGCGGCCGACTGATTAAACAACGCATCTTCGCTCGCAGCACGTGTCGCGCGCACTGTCGACACGATGCCGCCGCCCTGACGCGCGATCTCTTCATAGCTGACGCCCGCGAGGCGCTGCGCGAATTCATCGGCGCGTTGCCCGCCGTATACCAGATGCGTATGGCAATCGACGAGACCCGGCGTCACCCACGCGCCGTGCAACTCTTCGCGCGGCCACGCGGCGTATTGCGCAGGCAGATCGGCGGACGCGCCGAGCCACGCGATCGTGCCGTGTTCTACGGCGATCGCCGCGTCGGGCAGCGTATGGTCGGGGTCGCCCTGAGGGCACAGTTTCAGTTGATGCCAGACAGTTTGCTTCATCGGATGCTCGCTGCTGCTGGTTGCGTGGCTGGTTGCGTGTAGCGAATGCGGATTGCCAGCAACGCGCCTTCGCCTTCTATCCTGCATGAGAGATTGTTCGGGGCGTCGATGCGCAAGGTGTCGCCTGGTTCGAGCCGTTGCGCTTGTGAATCTGCTTGTGAATCTGCTTCTGCATCGCCCAATGCGACTGCAATGGCGCCGCTCGCGCAATACAGCAGCGCGACATCCGCGGATAACGTGTGTTCGGTTTGCGCCTGCTGCTGCGTCGTGTGCCACACGTCCAGCTCGCCTTGCGCGCGGTCACGGCGCACCATCAGATTGAAGTCGCGCGTCGGACCGTCGACGAGACGTGCGTCGATGTGCGCCTCGCCGGCAAAGCGCGCGGTATCGAACGGTTGCGTCAACGCATGCGTGGTCACAGCTTCGCCGCTTTGCGCTTCATCGAGCAGCATGCCCGCGCCGGACAACAGCACCAGCGTGCGATCGATTCCGGCGAAGCGCGAAAACGGCCCGGCTTGCGCAACGTCCGCCACGCTCACGCGCCATACGAACGTGTCGAGCCCGGCATCCGCGGGAAACGCTGCGACCTCGCGCGTCACGCCGCCGCCGTTCTTCCACGGCGACGCCACGAGCTCGGCGCCGCGGATCAACGTGAGCGTCGCCATGCTGCCCGCGAGCGTCATGCTCAACGGCCCAGCATCGGCAGATTGAGACCCGCCTCGCGCGCGGTTTGCTGCGCGAGTTCATAGCCCGCATCCGCGTGACGCATCACGCCCGTTGCCGGATCGTTGAACAGCACGCGGCCGAGGCGTTCCTTCGCGGCGTCCGTGCCGTCCGCGACGATCACGACGCCCGAGTGCTGGCTAAAGCCCATGCCGACACCGCCGCCGTGATGCAGCGACACCCACGACGCGCCGCCAGCCGTATTCAGCAGAGCGTTGAGCAACGGCCAGTCGCTGACCGCGTCCGAGCCGTCTTTCATCGATTCGGTTTCGCGATTCGGGCTCGCGACGGAACCGGTATCGAGGTGATCGCGGCCGATCACGATCGGCGCCTTCAGTTCGCCGTTCTTCACCATTTCGTTGAATGCCTGGCCGAGACGATAGCGATCCTTCACGCCGACCCAGCAGATACGCGCCGGCAAGCCCTGGAACGCGATGCGTTCGCGCGCCATGTCGAGCCAGTTATGCAGATGCGGATCGTCGGGAATCAGTTCCTTGACCTTCGCATCCGTCTTGTAGATGTCCTCGGGATCGCCCGACAGCGCGACCCAGCGGAACGGCCCCTTGCCTTCGCAGAACAGCGGGCGGATATACGCCGGCACGAAGCCCGGAAAATCGAACGCGTTTTCAACGCCCATTTCGAGCGCCATCTGACGAATGTTGTTGCCGTAGTCGAGCGTGGCCGCGCCGCGCTGCTGCAACGTCAACATGGCCTGCACCTGTTTCGCCATCGACTGCTTCGCCGGCACGACGATCGAATCCGGCGCGGTCTTCATGCGCTCGCGCCAGTCTTCCACGCTCCAGCCTTGCGGCAGGTAGCCGTGAATCGGATCGTGCGCGCTCGTCTGATCGGTCACGCAGTCCGGCGTGATGCCGCGCGTTACGCACTCGGCGAACACGTCGGCGGCATTGCCGAGCAGACCGATCGACACCGGCTTGCCCGCCTGCTTCGCTTCGTCGAGCATGGCAAGCGCTTCGTCGAGCGTCTTCGCTTTTTTGTCGACATAGCGCGTCTTCAGACGGAAGTCGATGCGCGTCTCGTCGCACTCCACCGCGATCATCGAGAAGCCGGCCATCGTGGCCGCGAGCGGCTGCGCGCCGCCCATGCCGCCGAGACCGCCGGTGAGAATCCAGCGGCCCTTCGGATCGCCGTTGAAATGCTGGTTCGCCACCGAGAAGAACGTTTCGTACGTGCCCTGCACGATGCCCTGGCTGCCGATGTAGATCCAGCTACCCGCCGTCATCTGCCCGTACATCATCAGGCCCTTGCGATCGAGTTCGTGGAAATGTTCCCACGTCGCCCAATGCGGCACCAGGTTCGAGTTCGCGAGCAGCACGCGCGGCGCGTCGGCATGCGTGCGGAACACGCCGACCGGCTTGCCCGATTGAATCAGCAGAGTCTCGTCTTCGTTCAGGTCCTTCAGCGATGCGAGAATCTGATCGAAGCAATCCCAGTTGCGCGCCGCGCGGCCAATGCCGCCATACACGACGAGCGCATGCGGATGCTCGGCTACTTCGGGGTCCAGATTATTCTGGATCATCCGATACGCGGCTTCCGCGATCCAGGTCTTGCAGGTCTTTTCGGCGCCGCGCGGCGCGCGGATCGTGCGAGTGGGATCGAGACGCGGGTCGATGTGTTTCGGGTTGTTCATGGTGGCCCTCGGAATGCGTAAAGATGATCAGAATGTGTCGGGGAAAATCGCTCGGAAAGCGGATCAAAAATGTCCGGTGAAACGGTAGCGGCTGCCTGGATGCCATAAATTCGCGATCGACGCGACCTGGCTTTGCGACCACGTTCGCCGATGCAGCACGAGACAGGGTTCGAGTTCGTCCATGGTCAAAAGCTCGCGCGTGTCGCCGTCCGCCGCCAATGCCTCGATCCGGTATTCGACGCGCTGCAGCGGCGCGACGCGAACGAGGTACTGATTCGGCGTGGTGTTCGTGAAGTCCTGCAATGCATACTCGGGCGCGACGGCCGGATTGACCCAGCGCTCCTCGAGCTGCACCGGTTCGTCGTTTTCGAAGTGCAGCACACGCGAGAAAAACACCGGACTGCCCGCGCTAACCTGCATTTCCTCGGCGAGCGCGGCGTCCGCAATGCTCGCGCCGATGTGCAGCACCTTCGCCTGATAGCGATGCCCGCGCGCGACGATTTCGTCGGAAATACTGCGGATCGCCACCAGCGTCGACTCGTACTTGGGGCGCGCGACGAACGTGCCCGAGCCCTGCACGCGCGTGAGAACCTGCTCCGAGGTCAACTCGCGCAACGCGCGGTTGACCGTCATGCGCGCGACGTTGAATTCGCGTGCGAGCTCGTTTTCGGACGGCACCTGGTCGCCTTCACCCCATTCGCCCGCATGAATGCGCGCGAGGATGAAGTCCTTGATGCCCTGGTAGGCCGGTGCGTTCATTGGCTGCCGCTCGCTGTCCGCTTACTGTTCGGAGACGAAGGAGAACGGGCTCAGCTTCGCGATCGTGCCGTTCTGCACGAGACGCGTCACCGCCGCGATGTCCGGCGCGAAGTAATGATCGAGCTCGTAATGCGCGACGTCGTTGCGCACCGCGTCCATCACTTTTTGCAGGCTCGGGCTGGTCTTGTGCGGCGCGCGCAGATCGACACCTTGAGCGGCGGCGAGCAATTCGATAGAGAGAATATTCGCCGTGTTTTCGGCGATGTCGCCGAGCTTGCGCGCGGCGAACGTCGCCATCGAAACGTGATCTTCCTGGTTGGCCGACGTGGGCAGCGAATCGACGGAAGCCGGATGCGCGAGCGTCTTGTTTTCCGACGCTAGCGCGGCGGCCGTCACGTGAGCGATCATGAAGCCGGAGTTCACGCCGCCGTCGCGTACGAGGAACGGCGGCAGACCCGACAGCGTGGCGTCGATCAGCAACGCGATGCGGCGCTCGGCCAACGCGCCGATTTCCGCGGCCGCGAGCGCGAGATTATCCGCGGCGAAAGCAACCGGCTCGGCGTGGAAGTTGCCGCCCGACAGCACTTCGCCGGTGTCGGGGAAAATCAGCGGATTGTCGGAGACGGCGTTCGCTTCGAGCAGCAGCACGTCGGCGGCATGACGCATCTGATCGAGACAGGCGCCCATGACTTGCGGCTGGCAGCGCAGGCTATACGGGTCCTGCACCTTGTCGCAATCGGCGTGCGATACGTTGATGCCCGAGCCTTGCAGCAGCGAGCGATACGCCGCGGCGGCGTCGATCTGTCCTTGATGGCCGCGCAGGTCGTGAATGCGCGCGTCGAACGGCTTCACCGAGCCGGCTGCTGCATCCACCGACAACGCGCCCGCCACGAGCGCGGTGCGGTACAGGTCTTCGATCGCGAACATGTTGTAGAGCGCGAGCGCCGTGGATGCCTGCGTGCCGTTCAGCAGCGCGAGACCTTCCTTCGCTTGCAGCGTGAGCGGCTTGAGGCCGACGAGCGCGAGGCCTTCGGTGGCCGGCAGGCGTTCGCCCTTCGCGAACACTTCGCCGACGCCCAGCAGCACCGCCGACATATGCGCGAGCGGCGCGAGGTCGCCCGATGCGCCGACCGAACCCTTGACCGGAATCACCGGCAGCACGTCGGCGTTGTACAGCGTGATCAGCGCTTCCATGACTTCGCGGCGAATGCCCGAATGACCGCGGCCGAGGCTCGACAGCTTCAGCGCGATCAACAGACGCACGACGGGACGCGACATCGGCTCACCCACGCCGACCGCGTGCGACAACACGAGATTGCGTTGCAGCAGTTCGAGCTGATCGTGCGGAATGTGCGTGCTCGCGAGACGCCCGAAACCCGTGTTGATGCCGTAGGCCGGCTCGCCTTTCGCGGCGATGTCCGCGACGGCTTTCGCGCAGGCGTCGATGGCGGCGTGGCTGGCGGGATCGAGCTTCAGCGGCACATGGGCACGCGCGATCTGGCGCAGTTGCGGGAGGGTCAGGTGGCCGGGCTTCAGAGTCATCATGGTTGTTGTCCTGTCTATACAATTTCAGAAAGTCTAGCGGCCGCGGCTTGTATATACAACTTGTTTTTAAGATTCGAGGCCCAGGGCTTTCCACTAAGGCAATGCTGGTAGTTGATGTAGGCGTGCAGGCCCGCCGTACCGCGGGCGAAGCGACTAAGAGCGCAGCGCGCTCAATCGCGCATAGCTTGTATATACACCTTCATAATTTACGCCGCCACATGGACAAAACACCCACGTAAAAAAGCCCGCGCGCTCGTCAGAGCCGCAGGCTTTGTTTAGGGCGGTGGCGTCGAACGCGCCGCTACAGGCGCACGCGCGCCGCGATGAAATCCAGAAAACACTGCACGCGCCCGGCAAGCGACGCGCTCTGGTAATAGACGGCGCTGACCGGCTGACGCTCGTCGAGCAGCACATGGCCGAGGATCGGCACGAGCCGTCCATCGCGGATGTCGGCGGCGGTCATGAAATCGGCGAGACAGGCGATGCCCCAGCCGGAGAGCGCGAGTTGGCGCAGCGTCTCGCCGCTCGACGCCGTTATCGACGGCTGGATTTTCAGCGGCTCGGGCTTGCCGCCGGCACGATCAGTACGACTCGTGCTTTTGCTCGTGCCTTTGCCCGCCCGCTTGCCGCGCTCGCGCAACGGCCAGCGGTTCAGATGCTCGGGCGCGGTAAATCCGATCAGCCGATGTTCGCGCAACGCGTCGACCGTTTTCGGCTCGCCGTGCTCGGCGAGATACGCGGGACTCGCGACCACACGCAGCTTGCTGCTGCCGAGCGCGCGCGCATGCAGCGTCGAATCCTGCAACGCGCCGATGCGGATCGCGATGTCCACCTTCTGCTCGAGCAAATCGACGATGCGCTCGCTACTGGTCAACTCCAGCCGGATCTCCGGGTACAGCGCGGAAAACGCCGTCATATGCGGCGCGATGCAGTGGAGCATGAAGGGCGACGCGGCATCGACACGCAGACGCCCCGACGGCCGCCGACGCTTGCGCGCGACCGATTCCTCGGCTTCTTCCATCGCGTCGAGAATCGCGCGGGCGCGCTGCAGAAAGCCTTCGCCCTCCTCTGTCAATTGCAGACGGCGCGTGGTGCGCCGCACGAGCGCGGTGTCGAGCTTCTTTTCGAGGCGCGTGAGCGCGCGGCTCACGCCGGAAACCGTCTGCCCGAGTTTCTCGGCGGCCGCCGTGATCGAGCCGCTGTCGATCACGCTGACGAACACCAGCAACTCGTCCGTGGAAGTTTTCATTATTGATTTCAAGTCAAGATTGATTTGAGACTAAGACGCTTTTTGCGAGAATCAAGACGGCGGATACTGCATGCCTGTCATCGTGTTTCCACTCAGGCACTCAGGAGAACGTCTTGAAGATTTTCATATTACAGGCGCAAGCGGTTTTATCGGCGGTTCGATTGCGGCGCATCTGGTGCGCGCCGGTCATCAGGTGCGCGGTCTGATCCGCAAGCCCGAACATCGCGACGAGTTGAAGCGGCTCGGCATCGAACCGGTTATCGGCACGCTCGACGACCGCGCGTTGCTGATCGCCGAAGCGCAAGCCGCCGACGCCGTCATCAATGCCGCCAGCAGCGATCACGAAGGCGCGGTGAGCGCGCTGATCGAAGGACTCGCCGGCTCCGGCAAACCGTTTCTGCATACGAGCGGCTCGAGCATCGTCGGCGATGCGTCCGGCGGCGAAGCGGCGCAGGCGCGCATCTATCACGAAGACGCGCTGCCCGAGCCGACCGCGGACAAAGCGGCACGCGTCGCGATCGACCGTCAGGTGCTCGAAGCGGCACAGCGCAATATCCGCTCGGCGGTGCTTTGCAATACGCTGATCTACGGACACGGCGCGGTGGCGGGCAGCGCGAGCGTGCAGTTGCCGCGCCTCGTGCGGCAGGCGCAAAAGAGCGGCGTGGTGCGCCATGTCGGCAGCGGCGGCAACACGTGGTCGAACGTGCATATCGACGACGTCGCGGAACTCTATCGGCTCGCGTTGGAGAAAAGCCCTGCCGGCATGTTCTATTTCGTCGAAAGCGGTGAAGCGTCGTTCCGCGAGATGAGCGCCGCGATTGCCCGCGCGATGAACCTCGGCGAGCCGCAAGACTGGCCGCTCGACGAAGCGCAAAAAGAATGGGGCTACGAAATGGCGTCGTACGGGCTCGGTTCAAACAGCCGCGTGCGCGGCGAGCGCGCGCGCGAACTGCTGGGTTGGCAGCCGAAGCGCACGTCGGTGATCGAGTGGATCGAGCGCGACATGATGGCCGGGCTCGCGGCTCAAGCGGCTTAAGCGGCTTAAGCGGTGTATTAAGCGATGTAAGTTGTGTAAGCGCCGGCGTTGCTAATCCGTAAGCTCAACTCGATAGAATCGCGCTCAGCTAAACCACGCAGTTTTGCGCGTGAAGCTGAGCCCCGCGGTTCGACATTCGAGCCGCCCATGAGCCCGGATTGGATCGATGACTTTGGCGCTGAATTTCGACTGGCTGACGAATCTGCTGGCGATTCTGTTCGTCGTCGCGTGCCTTTACGATGCACGCTACGACGAGTACGGCACGTTGACCTTGTCGGCGGCCCTGATGAGTCTCGCCGTGATGGCGATCGAACTGTTTCTCAAGCCTGCATTCGACATGGCGTTGTGAGCGCGGCGCGCGGCATTCGTTAGCACGGGCCGCACGCGCGCGCTGCATCAACTATCACATCATGCGATCAGATCAGATCGCCCAGCCGCCCAGATAAAACCCCACCAGCACGAGCGCAATCGCCACTGTTCCCACGTTCAGCTTGCGATATTCGCCGCTCACCACGCGACCGATCACGAGCGTCGCGAAGCCGAGCATGATGCCGGTCACGATGTTCGCCGTGAGCACGATAAAGACCGCGCACATGAGACCCGACATCGCGTCGACCATATCGTCCATATGCAGCTTGCTCACGTTCGAGAGCATCAGGAGTCCGACATACATGAGCGCGGGCGCCGTCGCGTACGAAGGCACGAGGCCCGCGAGCGGCGAGAAGAACATCACGCCGAGAAACAGCAGGCCGACCACCGCCGCCGCCATGCCGGTCTTCGCGCCGGCCGCCACGCCGACCGTCGATTCGATGTACGCCGCAGCCGGCGCGCCGCCGAGCAGGCCCGAGAAAATCGAACTGACCGAATCCGCCGTCAGCGCGCGGCCGCCGTTGATGATGCGGCCGTTTTCATCGAGTTGACCCGCTTGTCCGGCGACCGCGCGGATCGTGCCGGTCGCGTCGAACACCGCGGTCATCACGAGCGCGAGGACGCTCGGCAGCACCGCCATCGAGAGCGCGCCCTTGATGTCCATTGCGCCGATCAGCGACTCGTGTCCCGGCGCGCTCAGCGACGGCACCGCGAACACGCCATGAAACGACACGGCCGGATCGACGAGCAGCGCGATCGCCGAAATGGCGACGATGACGATCAGGATCGAGCCCGGCACGCGACGGCGCACCAGCCCGAAAATCGCCGCGAGTCCCGCGACCGACATCAGCGCCGGCAACGCAGTGATGTTGCCGAGCGCGACCGGCAAACCGGCGCCCGGATTCTTGACGACGAGACCGACTTCGTTGGCGGCGATCAGCAGCAGAAAAAGACCGATGCCGATGCCCGTGCCGTGCGCGATGCCCGTCGGCAGATTGCGAAGAATCCACGAACGCACGCCGGTCACGGAAATGCCCGTGAACACGACGCCCATCAGAAACACCGCGCCGAGCGCGACCGTCGGATGCAAACCTTTGCCGAGCACGAGGCCGAACGCCGTGAACGCGGTCAGCGAAATGGCGCAGCCGATCGCGATCGGCAGACGCGCCCACACGCCCATCAGCAGCGAGCCGAACGCGGTCGTGAGGCACACGGCGACGAACACCGCGCTCGTGTCGAAGCCCGCCTTGCCGAACATGCCCGGCACCACGAACACGGAATAGACCATCGCGAGAAAAGTCGTAATTCCCGCGACGATTTCCTGGCGCTGCGAACTGCCGCGCGCGGAAATCTGGAAGTAGCGGTCGAGAAAGCCCTTGGTGTCGAATGACTCGGCGCCGGCTTCGGAAAGCGGCTGGGCGTGGGGTTCCATCATGATGAGTGCCTCCTTTATCAGCATGCTGAAACGGCCGTCGAAGTGGCCGTCATCAGGTTCGTCTCGTTGCGTTGGTTTAATTGATGTGTGCGTGCGATGAAGCGCGTTGTCCGCGTTTGTCTGCGTCGGCCCGCTTTGTGTTTTTTTGTGTCTCGTTTTGTGTCTCGAAATGTAGGCCAATGCAGATATATCTCCCATCGCATGGATGGCATGCCCGGCATGTCGCGATGCTTATATCGTTTAAGCGACGGCGAAGGTCGTCGTGGATCCGCGTGTTTACACCTACCGCCTGGCTGTCTGTCTTCGCAGCTGAGATAGGACAGATGAAAGCCTTTTGAGAGCTTTGGACTCTGCAATGTCCGCAAAGCAGGAACGCGTGGGCGAACATTCAGCCTTGCATTCAGCCGCGTACCTTTGCAGCGCGCTGCGGCACGAAGCGTGCTTGCCGCGGCGCGCTCGCCACGCCCCGAAAACGGGCCCCGCCGACGTCGCGGGTTAAACTCTTGGCCGTACTGTCCAACCGCGGCCCCTCGAAAGCCGCACCGGTCCATGGAGTTTTCCCCGATGAGTGGCGGCTTTTCGCTTCCCGCATGGCGTCAAACCCTTCTCGCCGCGTTCGCGCTGCTGGCGCTGCTTGCGCTGTCCGGTTGCAGCAGCCTGCTGTGGGGCACGCAGCAGGCGCCGATCGTCGAAGCCACGGTGATGCCGGTCGAAGCCGCGAGCGCGCCGGTGGCCGCATCGGCGCCGGAGCCCGTCGAAACCGAAGCCGCCGAGCCCGAGCAGCCGAAGAAGCCGAAGAAGCCGGTCGTCAAGCCGCACAAGGTCGAGCCGCCGCCGCCCGTCGTTGCGCCGCCTCCCCCGCCGCCGCCTCCTCCGCCGCTGATCCTCGTGCGCACGATCGAGCGCAACGACGCGCATACGCTGCTCGACAGCCAGGTGCAGAAGCCGGACGGCAAGGTCGTCGGACGGGCGGTCGACATGATCGCGGACGCGAGCGGCAAGCCGCGTGAAGTCGTCGTGAATCTGCAAGGCTTCTTGGGTGTCGGCGACCGCAAGGTCAATTTCGCGTGGAACGCGTTCCGCTTCACGCCGGCCGCGAAGACCGCGCCGATCACGCTGAATCCGTCGGCGGTGCCGGTGAATCCGGCGAAGTCGAATGCGGCGATGCAGTTGCCGCTGATCGACGCGACCGTCGAGCGTTCGAACGGCGCCAAGGTGGGCCGCGTGATCGACGTGCTGATCGACGCCAGCGCGCAGCCGCAGGCGGTCGTGCTCGACGTCAACGGCATGGTCAGCACCGAGCGGCGCACGATTGCCGCGAACTGGTCGGCGCTGCGCTTCGTCACGAAAGACAAGGAGCTGCATCCGCTAATCGATTTGAGCGATGCGCAGATCAACGCGGCGCCACCCTACGCGAGCGATAAGCCGATCCGCGCGGTGTCGCCCGCGCCGCCCGCCGCTGCTGCTGCGCCTGCGTCCACAGCGACCGCGCCTGCGGCTGCTGCGGCGCCCACTTCCGCTCCTGCTTCCGCGGCAACCTCCGCGGCCGGTTCAAACGCACGGGCGGTCCGATGACAGGCCGCACTATGGTTACCGCGCGAAGTCTGCGCGCACTCGACTGGCTGAACTTCTTCGTTGCAAACGTGCAGACGGGCTTCGGTCCGTTCATCGCGTCGTATCTCGCGTCGCATAAGTGGACCCAGGGCGAGATCGGCATGGCGCTTTCCGTGGGCACGATCAGCGCGATGGTGAGCCAGGTGCCGGGCGGCGCCGCCGTCGACGCGTTGCGCAACAAGAAAGGCGCGGCCGCCTGGGCGATCTTCGCGATCATCGTGAGCGCGGTGCTGCTCGCCACGAGTCCGACGGTGCTGCCGGTGATCGCCGCCGAAGTCTTCCACGGATTCGCGAGCTGCATGCTGACGCCGGCGCTCGCCGCGATTTCGTTCGCGCTCGTCGGGCGCGCGAATCTCGGCGACCGGCTCGGACGCAACGCGCGCTGGGCGTCGATCGGCAGCGCGGTCGCGGCCGGCCTGATGGGCGTGTTCGGCGAGTACTACTCGCCGCGCGCGGTGTTCTGGCTGACCGCGGGGCTCGCCGTGCCCGCGCTGGTCGCGCTCTCGATGATCCAGCGCACCGACACAATCCAGTTGCCGAAAGCCGCGCCGACGCCGGAGCAGATTGAGCGCCGCGAAAGTCTGCGCGAGCTGCTGCGCGACAGGCGCATGCTGCTGTTCGCGGCCTGCATCGTGCTGTTTCACTTGTCCAACGCGGCGATGCTCAATCTCGCCGCCGGCGAAGTCACTGCGGGCATGGGCGACAACGTGCAGCTCGTGATCGCGGCGTGCATCATCGTGCCGCAAGCGATCGTCGCGATGATGTCGCCGTGGGTCGGCCGTTCGGCGGAACGCTGGGGACGCCGGCCAATCCTGCTGCTGGGCTTTTCCGCGTTGCCGATCCGCGCGCTGCTGTTCGCTGGAATCAGCAGCCCGTATCTGCTCGTACCGGTGCAACTGCTCGACGGTCTGAGCGCTGCGGTGTTCGGCGTGATGCTGCCTCTGATTGCCGCCGACGTCGCCGGCGGCAAGGGGCGCTACAACCTGTGCATTGGCCTCTTCGGGCTGGCGGCGGGCATCGGCGCGACGTTGAGCACGACGGCGGCCGGTTTCATCGCCGATCATTTCGGCAATGCGGTCGCGTTCTTCGGACTCGCGGCCGCGGGCGCGCTGGCCGTGCTGCTGGTGTGGGCGGCGATGCCCGAGACGCGCGATGCCGCCGCGGAGGAAGATGGCGAAGCGGTAGCGGGCGGCGGCGGCTCGGCGGTCAGATAAAGCGAAGCCGCGAACGAACGCGGCTGAACGCGGCTGAAGAAAACCACCCGGTCTGCGGCGCGCGATGCGCCGCAGACATCACGCTCAACATCAATCTATCGCCCGCCCCGCCGTTTCGCGCATGAACGGCAGCGGCACCAACGACACCAGTCCGCAGCCAATCAGATACCACGCGGGCGCAAGGTTGCTGCCGGAAAGCTGAATCAGCCACGTCGCGAAAAACTGCGCGAATCCGCCGAAAATCGACACGCCGAGACAATAGACAATCGACATCCCCGTCGCGCGGATTTCGCGTGGAAACAGCTCCGGCAGCATCACGATATTGGGCACCGCCGTGAACGCGACCAGCACGGCCAGCGCGGCGACCACGGCGAGCAGCACCGGCACTGTCGGCGACGCGTTGATCGCGATGAACGCCGGATAGACGGCTGCAATCAGCAACACGCGCGAGACCAACAGAACGGGTTTGCGTCCGACGCGGTCCGACAACGCGCCCGCGAACGGCGAGCACACCACCGTCACCGCCGCGGCGGTCCATGCCGCCCACAGCGCCGACGACATCGGCAAATGCAGAATGCGGATCGCGTAGGTGGACAGATAGAAGAGCACGATGTAATTCGCCGCGGTCCCGCCGATGGTCGTGACGACGCCCGCGGCGATCGAGCGCGAATGGTCGCGAAACAGCTTGCGCACCGGCTGCGTGGCCGCGTCAGCGTTCACGGGCGCGTTGCCGTCTTCGACGCCGGGCAGCGTCTCGTTCAGATGACGCCGGATATAGATGCCGATCGGCCCCATCGCCATGCCGATCACGAACGGCACGCGCCAGCCCCAGCTTTCGAGCGCCGCGGTCGACAGGGCGGCGGCGAGCGCAACGCCCAGCAGCGAACCGCAGACCGTGTTCATGCCCTGGCTCACGAACTGCCAGCTTCCGTAGAAGCCGCGCGTTTTATCGCTGCCGTACTCCATCAGCAGCGACGTCGAGGCGCCGACCTCACCGCCCAACGCAAAGCCCTGAACCAGACGCGCGACGATCACCAGCACCGGCGCGGCCACGCCGATCGCCGCATAGGTCGGCGCGAACGCGATGATCGCCGAGCCGAGCGTCATCAGCCACAGCGTGAGGCTCATCGCCGCCTTGCGGCCGGCGCGGTCCGCGTAAGCGCCCAGCACCACGCCGCCCACCGGACGCATGATGAAGCCCACGCCGAACGTGCCCACCGCGAGCATCAACTGCGCGAGCTGTCCTTCGACCGGAAAATACAGCTTGCCGATGATCGTCGCGAAGAAGCTGTAAATCGTGAAGTCGAAAAACTCGAGCCCGTTGCCGAGCGTGATCGCGGCAATCGCCTTCGCGCGGCTCGCGCGCTGCGTGTCGTGGGCAGGTTCGTCGCTGGACGCGTCGTGCGCGGCGGGGTGCTGTGCGGCTGAATAGTCCATCCGTGTCTCCATGATTTCTTTACGTCGATGCCGATGCGCGGCAAGCTGGCCTCAGCGCCTCAGCGCCTCAGCGCCTCAGCGCCTCAGCGCGTCAGGCGAGGAACGTCTGCGCAAGCCGAACCCAATAAGCCGCGCCTGTCGCGAGGCATGCGTCGTTGAAGTCGTAGCCCGGGTTATGGACCATGCAACCGCCCTCGCCGTCGCCATTGCCGATGATCAGATAGCTGCCCGCACAGCGCTCGAGCAGGAACGCGAAGTCCTCGCTGCCGGTGAGCGGCTGCATGCCGTCGATCAACCCTTCTTCGCCCAGCCAGTCGAGCGCGACCTGGCGCGCGAGATGCGTCATTTCCGTATCGTTGACGAGCACCGGATAGCGGCGCTGATAGTCGACCCGCGCCCGCGCGCCGTAGACGGCCGCCTGTCCGCAGGCCACCGCCGTGATCCGCTCCTGCAGATGGTCGCGGACCTCGGGCCTGAGCGCGCGCACCGACAGGCGCATCTCCGCGGTTTCGGGAATCACGTTCGGCGCGTCGCCGGCGTGAATCGCGCCGACGGTGATGATCGCCATATCGAGCGGCGCGATGTTGCGCGACACGATGGACTGCAACGCCAGCACGATCTGCGCGCAGACGACGACCGGATCGACCGCCTTGTGCGGCATCGCGCCGTGCCCGCCGCGCCCGGTCACGGTAATGATCACCGTATCCGATGAAGCCATGAATGAACCCGGCAGGAATCCGAACTTTCCGGTCGGAAAACCCGGCATGTTGTGCATCGCGAAGACGCCGTCGCAGGGAAATTTCTCAAAGAGACCGTCTTCGAGCATTTTGCGTGCGCCGGCGAGGCCCTCTTCGGCCGGCTGAAAAATCAGATTCAACGTACCGTCGAAGCACTTCTCGCGCGCCAGATGCTTCGCGGCGGCGAGCAGCATGGCCGTGTGGCCGTCGTGACCGCATGCGTGCATCTTGCCCGGCACCTTGCTCGCGTACGGCAGACCCGTCGTTTCGTGGATAGGCAGCGCGTCCATGTCGGCGCGCAGACCCAGCCGGCGCGTCCCGTTGCCGACTTTCAACTGGCCGACAACGCCGGTCTGTCCCAGTCCGCGATGCACGGTGTAGCCCCACTCCTGCAAGCGTTCGGCGACGAGATCGCCGGTCGCGAATTCCTCGTACGCAAGCTCCGGCTGCGCGTGGATGCGATGCCGCAGCGCGATCATCTCGTCTTCGAGTTCGGCAATGCCCGCTGGAATGGCCATGGTGTTCACGGTGCGTCTCCTTTATCAATGCGTGAACCCAGCATAGCGACGCGCTTTTTTGACAGGCAGGCGTAGAATCGTTGCGGCGGCAACTTCCGGTTGCCGCCTCACTCGACGTCTCTTAGATGAAACTCCATCAGCTCAGCACCTTGGCGGCAATCGCGGATACCGGAAGTATCCGGGCGGCCGCGCGTTCACTCGGACTGTCGCCGGCCGCGGTGACCAAGGCGATGCGCGAACTGGAAGCGGATCTGCACGCGCCGCTCGTCGTGCGCAGCGCGAGCGGCGTCGCCTTCACCGAGTTCGGCCGCGCGCTCGTCGTACACGCGCGCGTCGTGCTCGGGCAATTGCAGCGGGCGGAGGCGGAAATCGAAGCGATGCGCGGCGCGGCGGCCGGCAAGCTGTCGATCGGCGTCACGCCGTGGGTCGCGTTGACGTTCCTGCCGCCCGCCGTGCAGCGCTTCCGCCAACGCATGCCTGAAGTGCAACTTGAGTTCTTCGAAGGCTTGCTCGCGGTCGTGCAACCACGGCTGCGCGACGGCAGCCTCGATTTCTCGATCGGCCGTCCGCCGCCCGCGTCGCCGGTATCGGAATTTCACAACACGCCGCTGTTCTCGACGCATTCGGCGGTGGTCGCGCGGCGCGATCATCCGAAAGCCGGTTGCCGCAGCCTGCTCGAACTCGAGGACGCCGAATGGGTGCTGAACTGGGACCCGGCGAGCCGCGAGTCGATCTCCGATAACCTGTTCCGCAAGCGCGGCATGCGCGTGCCGCACACGATCCATCTCGCGCATTCGCTCGCGGTCGTGCTGGGGCTGCTCGCGCATACCGACATGCTGAGCATCTTTCCGTGGCCGCTCGTCGAAGTGACGCTCGCGAAAGAAAATCTGTGGGCGCTGCCGCTGCGCGAAACGGTCGATGAAACGATGGTCAGCATCACCGCGCGCCGCGGTGCGCCGGAAAGTCCGGCGGCGACCTGTTTCCTGGGCTGCCTGCGTGAAGTCATCGACGAGGGCGCGCGCTCGCAAGATCCCGAGCAGCGCCGTCTCTTTCACTCGATCGAGTTGCTGCTGTAACGCGGCCTGCGCAACTAATCGAGAAACTCGGCGGCGCGCTTGCGCAACACTGCGCTGAAATCGTCGAGCCAGCCAATCGACAGACGCCAGCTCTGCCAATAAAGATCGACGTCGATATGCTTGCCGGGCGCCATCTCCACAAGTTCGCCGCTCGCGAGATGCGCGGCGATCATGCGCTCGGGACACATGCCCCAGCCGAGCCCGGTCACGCAGGCACGCAAAAATCCCGCGACGTGCGGAATCCAGTGCAACGGCGGGTCCACTTCCGCCCGCGTGATACGGCGCATGAAGCGCTTTTGCAACTGGTCCTTCGGATTGAAATCGACGCACGGCGCGCGGCGCAGACTGTCGCGCGTGACGCCGTCCGCGAAATGACGCGCGAAAAGCGCGGGCGAGCAGACCGCGAGATAACGCATGCGCCCAAGACGCGTGGAACGGCAGCCTTGCACCGGCTCGGCTTGCGTGGTCACCGCGCCCTGCACGCTGCCGTCGCGGATGCGCTGCGCGGTGTGATCCTGATCGTCGATCACGAGGTCGAGCAGCATTTGACGCTCGGCGCAAAACGGCGCGACGGCATCGATGAACCAGGTGCCGACGCTGTCGTCGTTGACCGCGACGCGCAGTGTCGGCCATGCTTCGACGAGACCGCCCGGCAACGCGGGCACGCGGCCGGTCAGTTCGGCTTCGAGCAATTGCACGCGCTCGGTATGACGGCACAGCAACGCGCCGGAGGTCGTCGCGACACACGGCTGGCCGCGCTTGACGAGCACGCTGCCCACGCGCTCCTCGAGCAGCTTGACGCGCTGCGAGACCGCCGAGGGCGTGACGTTCAACGCGCTCGCCGCGCGGTCGAACGAACCGTGCCGCACCACGGCGGCGAGCGCATCGAGCAGCGCATAGTCGAGCATTAGCATTCCTTAATCGGCGTTAGTTAAATTAGCTTCTCTTATCGGATCGGAATCCGCAGACTAGCCACATTCGCTTCTCCCGTCTACTGGATCGACTATGAACTGGCTGTCTTTTTCTCATGGCGCGGCGTTATGCGCGTCGCTGATCGTGACCATCGGCGCACAGAACGCCTTCGTGCTGCGGCAAGGCATCATGCGCTCGCATGTCGGCAAGATCGTCGCGCTGTGCGCGCTGTCGGACTGCATTCTGATTAGCGCGGGCGTCGGTGGCGCGTCGGTGCTCGTCGAGCGCTATCCAGTCTTCGTGCACGTCATGCTGTATGTCGGGCTCGCCTATCTCGTGTGGTTCGGCATTAACGCGCTGCGCCGCGCGGTGCGGCCCGGGCATGCGGTCATGGACGCCGGCACCGGCGACGGCGCGCCGCCCGCGCAACGCGCACTGCCGATCGTGCTGATGACGCTCGCCTTTACGTGGCTCAATCCGCACGTGTATCTCGACACGTTCCTGCTGATCGGCACCGCGGGCGCGCGCGAACCGGACGGCGCACGCGTGGCGTTCGCGGTCGGCGCGATGGCGGTGAGCTGCGTGTGGTTCATCGGACTGGGCTGGGGCGCGCGTGCGCTCGCGCCGCTGTTTCGCCGCGCCACTGCGTGGCGCGTGCTGGACGGCGCGATCGGCAGCATGATTTTGTTGCTGGCGGTTACGCAGTTCCGTTGAATCAGGTGCGTTGAATCAGTTGCGTGAAGCCATCGCGTCGAAGCGGTCACAGCCTGGCGCAACGCGCACCAGCGCCGTTAACTCCGCGGACGCTCGACAGCCAGCAACTCTTGCACAAGCTGAGCGGACACATAATGCGGACCGTCGAACAGATAGACCCGATGGCCGCGATACGCAAACAGTTGCGGCGCGAGTTCCGCCGCGCTCGCCGGGCGGAACTCGCCGCCCGTGCCCGGACGAAACGCCTCGGCGATGATCCTCACGCGGCGCTCGCCTAGCCGCGTCGCCAGCGCGTCCGCATAAGCGCGCGCGGCGGCCGGGCCGCGCGTATAGACGCCGCAACCGTCCTGGAAAAACACGCCGACGTCGTGCGGCAGCCAGCCGTCGAGCCACGCGGCAAGCGCTTCGCCGCCGCGGTTCGAATTGTCGTAGACGCTGATCCACAAAGGCCGGGGCAACCGGTCGAGCAAAGGCCCGAGCGCCCTCGCGCCTTCCCACGTCGGATCGACTTCGACCGGAAAGTAATAGCCCGCGACGCGAACCGGCGGCCGCGCCGCGAGCAGCCTGCGCGATTGCTCGATCAACTGCGCCGCTTGCGCGCGCGCGGACGTCTCGTCAAAGCGGCCCGCAAGACCGACGATCACATTGCGCGCCCAGGGCTCGTCGGCGATGCGCGTCCAGTCGGGCAAACGGCGGGCGGCTTTCAGGCCGTCCGACGCATCCACGCCTGACAGATAAGCGGTGCCGTCCACCGCCGTCCACTGCACGAGCAACTCGCTTACGCCAAGACGCTGCCAGTCTCCACGCGGATCGAGATGGTCCGAGTCCGGCTGCCACACCACCCCTTGCGCGAGGCTGTCCGCACCGCCGGGACGGTTCGTTGCACAGCCGCCGAACACCGCCGTCAACGCACCCGCGGCGAGCAGCGTGCGACGGCGCGGCGAGCGCGGACCCGCGGCCCGCGCACTGCCCTCGCGTGAATCGGATGCGTGTTTGTCGTCAGCCTTCGACATGCAACTCCATGACACTGGAACGGAACTGTGCTGGTTCAATACGCGAACACAGCCCCAAAGAACACGCCGCGAGCGCGATCGTCGCCGGAAATTTTCAGCCGGTACTGCACCGATAGATCGACATACGAGCGCGGCGCGTCGTACTGACTGTCGCGGAACCAGTAGCGCGTCGAGATGCCGACCCCGGCGCCGAGCGGAATGCTGTGATCGACGCTCGAATCGTAGTCGGCCCCCACCACCAGATACGGGAACACGGTCCACTTCGGACTATAGCGGTCCATCCGGAACGTGCGGCCCACTTGCACGTTGGTGGTTGCATACACGGAGCCGGCGTTCAGATACGCGCCCGTTTCCGCGTAAATGCGCGTGGTCCACCACGCAGGCACGTCCACGCGACGCTCGGTGCCGAAGCCGCCCGAATATGCGAGCCGCGCGAGCCAGTCCGGATTCACGCGCGAGCCGATCGGAATGATGCGCTCGAACGCGACGATCGCGTCGATCTGCGTGAACGGTTTGGCGCGCGCGCCGACCGTCGCCTGCAACGTATCGACGCCGCTCGCGCCGCCGTTCTTCACGCCGAAGCTTTCATAGCCGCGCGCATAGACTTCGAACATCCGCTCGCCGAGACTGCCGAACGGCCGCCAGTACGCTTCGACACCGCCTTGCCAGTTGTTCGACGTACCCGGCGTCGGCGACGATGCATAGCCGGGCTGCATGCCCGCGCCGCGATAATTGAGCGACGCGTTAAAGCCCCAGTTGCGCGTGACGTCCGCGTGTGCGCTGCGTATGTCGTTCAGTTGCGCGGGCGTCGAAGTGGACGTCAGCGTGGGCGTCGGCGTCGCGACGCTTTCCGTGTCCGGCGACGGCGCCGCACTCGCGTCGACGGCCCGCTCGAAGTACCGCGCGGCCTCGCGATTTTGATGCGCGTGCATCGCCGCGTAGCCGGCATCCGCGGCCGCGCCTGGCGGCAATGCGCCGGCCTTGTCGGCCATCGTAAAGCGCTCGTACGCAACGCGCCCATTGCCCGCGCGTTGCGCGACGTAGGCAGCCGTCATGTCGGGCAGCGCGTCGAGCATGCCCGCGTTCACCATGTAACGGGCTTGGTCGTTTGCCTCGCGCGCATCGCCCTTGTCGCCCGTGGCGGCCAGCGCGTTGATCAATCGCACGCGATGCTGCGGATCGTCCGGCGCGGCTTGCACTGCGTCGCGGGCATCGCGCAGCGCGGCGGCTTTATCGTTCGCCGCCGATGCTTTCTGCGCTGCGCGCGCCGCGGCAAAGCCCGGATCGGCAGCATAGACATAGCAACTGGAGCCGTACTCATCGAGCAGACATTCGATGATCGGCCGCCGCAGCGGATCGAGCGAACTCGCGACCGGATGGCTCAACGAAGCTCGCGCCCGCGCGCGACGCAGCGCGATCGCGGCATCGGTATCGTCGCTTTTCGTCAGCAACGGCGCGAGCAGATCGAGCGCGCGTTGCGGCTCGGCGGCGGCGATCCATACATCGGCGATGATCGTGCGCGCCACGCGCCGGTCTCGCTCGCTTGCGTGGTTGGCCTTCAACGCAAGGGCGAAGTCTGTGTCGGCATCCGACGCGCGGCCTTGCGCGGCGAGTGCGTAGCCGCGCAACGTGAGCGGCATGAGCGACGCGGCATCGGCCGGAAAATCGGCAATTGCAGCGCTTGCGGCGGCCTCGACAGCCGGCAGATCGTTCGCGGCAAAGAGCGCGTCGATCAACTGCATCCGGTAGCCGAGGCGATCCGGCGCATACGACACCGCGTCGCGTGCGAGCAACGCGGCGCGTGCGTCATCGTGCTGCCGGCGCGCTTCATACGAGGCGGCCGCGGACTTCGGCGCGAGCCTGCTGCCGATAAAGCCACGACGCAAGCGCAACTCGTCGTTATCGCCGAAACGCTTCATCGCATCGAGGTCGGCGGCCCACGCATTCGCATCGTCGCCGGCCGCGCTGGACGCGTCGATCAGCAGCAAGTGCAGACGCAGCAGATCGGGACGCAGCGCGAGCGCGTCGTTGGCATACCTGACCGTGGCCGCGAAGTCCTTCGACGCATACGCCTTGTACGCATGCTGAGCGGCGTTCAGCGCCGCGCCGCTCAACGCATTCGGATCGCCCGCCTGCTGACGGCTGCCGTGTGCGACCGCGCGGGTCGACACACTCAAAGCGTCGATCTGCTTGCGCCGCGAGGTCAATGCGGGGTCGGCGCCGAGTTGCGCGATCGCGTCGCCGAGCGAGCGGCTCGCTTCGCCATAACGACGCTGCGCGGCGAGCGAATTGGCCAACAGCACGCGCAGCGAAACGAGATCGGGCCGCTGGCGAATGGCCTCGCGAGTTCGCGCGACGGCGCCCGCATAATCGCCGCGAGCGTAAGCGGCATAGGCTTCCTGCGCGACACGATAGGCGGCGCCGCTTAGCGGCAGCGCGTTCGGTGCGTTCTGCGCGCTTTGCGCGTTCGGTGCCGAAGCGGCTCCGCTCTGCGCATACGCATTCGACGCCGCGCCTGATGCACCGACAAGCACCACCGCAGCAATCGCGTGCAACACGAATGGCGTGGCGCATGCGCTGAGCCGACGCTCGCGCACATCGCGCGTTGCCGCAAAAAGTCCCCGAAAACGCAGCGAAACAGCAGCCGCGTCCACGCACAGCGCGTCTGCGCGCCGCATAAAAATCGAGTCGATCATTGTGTTGCCGCCAACGCGGCCTGCAGGCGGCGCTGTTCCTGGATGACGTTATCGAGTGCGGCAAGCGAGATCACCTCGCGCGCCACCATATAGTCGCCGATACGGCCGTGGCGGTCCGGACGATAGTGCTGCATCGCGGCTTCGAAAGCCTCGCGGCGCACGTGTCCATGTTCGATCAGCAGATCGCCGATCAGCGGCACGCTGCGCGCGGGCGGCGCGCCCGCGCCCGCGTCCACGTCTGCCAAAGCGGCCACATCGACGCCGCGCAGCAGGCGCAAACCCGCCGCAACCTCGCCCTCGCGAACGATTTCCTGAACCATCGGCCCATCGATCAGCGCGCCCAACTCGGCGAGCACATCGTCGGCGAGCGGACTCGCGCTCAGCAGCTTCGTGCGTCCCTGTGCCGCGTCGATCTGCGGCAGCACGCGATGCCGCACGATCGTCTCGAGCGGCAGACACGCGGCATCGTCGTGAAGCTGGACGGGGTTCAGTCGACCGCGCGGCAGATCCGTCTGAAACGCGATCGCCTCGGCAAGCGTCTCCTCGTCGAGCCAGCCCTTCGCCATCAGCACGCGGCCAAGCGGCGCCTCGCGCGCATGACTCTCGCCGAGCGCCTGCTCGAGCCGGTCGGGATCGATCGCCTGCCACGACAGCAGCAGCTCGCCAAGACGTTGACGGCGATTGTTAAAACCATCCGCCGACGGAAAATCGTGCATGGTCTTGTCCCATGCGAGCCGCTTGCCCGTCACGAGATGCACGATGAACATCTTCCACGCCCGCGCAACGGCCATGAAATTGATGAAGTTGCCGACCACCATGCGCGGCACCGCCAGCACGCCGTGCTCCCAGCCATACAGACGCGTGACGAAGTAGATGCGCTGCACGACGCGCAACACGAGCGCCACCGCGTTGGCCCACAGCAACGCGCGCAGCCACGGCGAGTCGGCGAACGGCGAGGCGATCAGGCCGGGCATCAGGCCGAGCAGATCGGCGCCCGCGAACAGCAGGAACTGGATCACGAGCCCATACGCGATCATGCCGACGAACGCGGTGACGATTCCCTTGCGGTCGCGAAACAGCAGATAGCGATTCGCGAGCGACCCGCTCCAGCCCGTCTGCTTCCACCCTTGCAAGCCGATGCCGAGCGTCCAGCGCGCGCGTTGCCGATAAGCGGTGCGAAACGTATCGGGGAAAAACTCGCGCACACATAAAGGCATCGTTACAGTGATGTCGCGTTCGCGGCCAAAGCCGAACCATGCCTTGCGGCGTGCCGCGAACTGCACGGGAAAGCGCGCGAAGATGGATTGCATGCCCATCTTCGCGAGACGCGCGCCGACGTCGTAGTCTTCGGTGAGACTCTCGGTGTTGAAGGGCTGGTTGTCGGTCTCGGCAATCAGCGACAGCAGCGCGCGCCGCGAAAAGCAGGTGCCCACGCCGGCCGACGGCACCGAGCCCACCAGGCTCTCGCGCACCACAAGGTCTTTGGCGTGCCACTCGGCGAATTCATCCATATAAGTGCCGGCCACGAGCTCGAACCAGTTGCGTTCGAGCGATGCGACCGGCAACTGGATCATGTCCTTGCGCGGCAACAGGTAATTGAAAAAGCGCAGCTCGACCGGATGCAGCACGTCTTCGCTATCGTGCAACACGACGCCCGCGAATTCGATGTCCGCTTCCTGCTCGTAAGCGAAGATCGCCTGAATCACCCAGTTCAGGCAATCGGCCTTGCACGTCGGCCCGTCATGCGGCACTTCCACGCGGCGCAACTGCTTGTAGCGGCGGCGCATGCGCTCGACTTCGGCGATGGTCTGCGGATCGTTCTGATACGTGCCCACGAACACGACATAGTTGCGGTAGTCCATCACGCGCACGAGATCTTCGATCATCGCCGCGACCACGTCGTACTCGTGCCACGCGGGCACCATGATCGCGAGCGGCTGCTCTTCGCGCTGGTAGAGTTGCGCGGCGGTCAGCGGCTTATAGGTGCGCTCCACCGTCACGCGGCGGTAGATCATGCGGCTCCAGTACCAGAGATCGATGAAGAGATCGTCGATGCTCGAGAGCACGATCAGGAACGCCACCAGCGCCGCGAAGTATTCCAGGCCGTGGTAGTAGTGAGCGACCGCGTAGCCCGCATACCATTTGATTAGCGCGATGCTCACGGCTTGTTCCGCGAGTTGTCGCGGCTTCTGCGGCGCGCGCCGTTGGCGATCAGCACGAGCAAGATCAGCAATCCGATCAGCGCGGCGGGCAAGCCCCAGCGCACCCAGCCTCGCATGAACCACGGACCTTCGATGTCGCTCGCGTCGACCACCTGCCCCGGATGACGCGCATCGAACTGGCGCAGCGTGCCGCTGCCGTCGACGATCGCCACGTCGCCGCGCGACAGTTGCAGCGAAGCCGGCAGCACGGCCGGCGCGTCGCCGACGCTCCGGTAGGACACGCCCTGCACGCTGCCCGAACTCACCACCTCGATCACGCCGACGCGGTTCAGACCCGACAGATCCGCGAGCATCTTGCCCGACGAATCGGTGAACGACAGGCGGTCTTTGGCCAGACGCGCGAGGCTCTTTTCATCGGCGAGCGCGACATCCGCAGCGAGAAACGCGCCTTGCGGCTTGACCGCCTCGCCGTCGCGGGCCACGCTGAAAGTTGCACGCGTCGGCGCAATGCCGTTCGCGTTGGCAAGACGCGCGACGCGCGGCAGTGCGCCGGTGGCGTCGCCGAGATAAGCGGCCGGCACGATCACTTCGGCCTGCGATGCAAAGCGCGCCACCATGCCGGTGAAGTCGTCGCTGAGCGTGGCGTCGGCGAGGCGCAAGTGGCTGCTCGCGAGAACCGCGATCGGATGGCCCGGATCGCGTGCACGGCAACCGCCCTCCGGCGGGCGCTGAAATTCGACCCGCAACTGGTTGCGCGGCGCGAGCGCGAAACGCGGCACGTGCGCGGTGATGCGCTGCGGCTTGCCGTTGGCGTTGAGCAGTTGCGAGCCGATCAGCACGTCATTGAAATAGACCGAAGCGGTCTGCGCGGAATTGTCGACGGTCGGCGCCGCGCTCACGTCGAGCACGACGGCGTCCGGCAGCTTGCCGTCACGCGAGGCCGCGCCGAGATCGAAGCTCGCGTCCCAGCTTGCGCGCCCCTGCACGTCGAGCGTGCGGGGCTCGCCGCCGAGCAGCGACAGCGCAATCTGCTCGCCGCGCGCATCCGGCGCGTTGTCGATCTGATGAACCACGAGGCGGCTCGCCACGTCGATGGAACGCCACGTATGCGCGAGCACCGCGACGCCGTCGTTGTCGCCCACCACGATCGCCGCCTGGCCGCCCACGTGCGCGACGCGCACTTCGCCGGCGGCAAGCGGCTTCGCGACCGGATCGATGGCGCGTGCGCGCCACGCGTCGAATGCATCGGCCGCGGCCGGCGATGCGCCCGCCACCTGTTCGCGCAACGCGTCGAGTGAAGTCTTCAAGCTCGCACGCAGCGTGTCGTCGGCGACGATCACATCGGGCGCGAACGCAGCGCCAGGCGCGACGGCGATCAACGCGCCGGCTTCGGCAGCATTCGCGAGCTTATGCGAGCCGCCCGCGGCGAGCGCGGCGAAAGCGGGAATCGCGCGCAACGGCGCAGGCACGTCGATGCCAGTCAGATCCACCGTATCGCCGGCAGCGGGCCACGCGCGCGTGAGGGGCGCGCGGCCTTCGCGCTGCAGCAGCGCCTCGACGCGCCAGCCCGCGTCGAACGCGGGGGCGGCGACGCTGCGCGCGCCGAGCATCACGACCGGCTTGTGCGGCAACGCGCTCCATGCGCCGCGCAGATCGACGATTGCGTCGGGATCGTAGCGATAGGTCAGGCGCGAGGGTCGGCGCGACGCGCCATACATTGCCGATCGCGGTTTGATCCGTGCAGACGTTGTCGTTGATCACCGACGACCAGTCGAGACCGACGCGCACGAAGCCGCTCGGCCGCGCGGCGCCGTCCACGCCGAGCGTCGCCGAGCCGTCGCCCTGTTCCTGCGTGGGACTGCGCGACAGCACGGGCGAGCCGTCGAGCGAAACCAGCATCGTGACGCGGCCGCCGTTGCCGTGCAGATAGCCGCCGTCGATCTGCAGGCTTGCGTCCGTGAGCGGCACGCCGGCCGGCACCGGCAGATACAGTTCCTGGCGGGCGTCCGGCGCGCGCAGCACGAGCGGATCGCGCATGCCGAGTTCGGCCAGCGATATGCTGCGGCTCGCGAGACGGCCGTGGCCGAGTTGCGCGAAGCTGCCGGCGATCTCGGCGGGCTGCTGTGCATGAGCACTGCACGCGAACAGCAGCAGCCCGGCGAACGCGCTCAGCCGGAGGCTTGGGACGCGGGTTTGGCGGCCATCGCGGGCCTGGATTCGCAGCTTGGTAGTGAGCATCATGTTGTCTTGACTCGGATCGGCCAGCGGCCGGCAAAGCCGGGATTGCCCGGCGTGGGTTGAATCAGCAAGGAGTGACGAGTGAGGCCGCGATCTGCCGAGGGCTGCGCGATTTGCCGGAGTTCGATGGCGCCGCGGAGCATGCCCCGTTGCGCCAGTCGTGCTATCTGCAATATCGGCATCGCGGCGTGTTCGCTGGACCGCGCCCTGAAGCCGCGCCGTGCGTAGGCGTGCCCCGCTCCGGTAAAAACCGCTGCCTGCTCGCGCGCGGCTTTGGCTCTATTTCGCGAACTCTGTCTCGGCGATGCGAGGCGCCGCATTCGCCGATGAGTTAACCAACGAACTCGCCGGTGAAATGGCCAACGCTTCGGGCGCGAATTCGTCGAACGGACGTCCGGTCAGCGCGGCCACGATGCGCCGCGACGCCTGTCCGTCGCCATACGGATTCATGCGATGTGCGAAACGTTCGCGCTCGGACGGATCGTCGACCAGCGCGCTGACGGCCCGCACGATCGCCGCGCGCTCGGTGCCGACGAGGCGCACGGTGCCGGCCGCGACCGCTTCCGGACGCTCGGTTACGTCGCGCATCACGAGCACCGGCTTGCCGAGCGCCGGCGCTTCTTCCTGCACGCCGCCCGAATCGGTGAGGATCAGCGACGCCCGCTGCATCAGGCGCACGAAGCCGAGGTAGTCGAGCGGATCGATCAGATGAACGTTGCGCCGCGCGCCGAGCGATTCCTGCACGGGGCCGCGCACATTCGGATTCAGGTGAACGGGATAAACGATCTGCACGCTGCCGCCGTCGGCCAGATCGCCGAGCGCCGCGCAGATGTTCGCGAAGCCCGCGCCGAAACTCTCGCGCCGGTGGCCCGTCACGAGCAGCATGGGCCGCGCGCCGTCGATCGACGGCAGGCGCGCGTCGAGCGAAGCGCGCAACGCCGGATCGCTGTCGATGCGCGCCGCGGTCAGATTCAGCGCGTCGATGACAGTGTTGCCGGTGACGACGACGCGCCCCTGCAGCGTTTCCTCCGCGAGCCGTTGCTTCGAACTCGGGGTCGGCGCGAACATCAGATCGCTCATCACGTCGACGATGCGGCGGTTCATTTCCTCCGGCCACGGCTGCGTCAGATCGCGCGTGCGCAGACCGGCTTCGACGTGACCGATGGGAATGCGGCGGTGAAACGCGGCGAGCGCGGCAGCGGATGCGGTGGTCGTATCGCCGTGCACGAGCACGCGATCGGGCTGCACGGTGGCGAGGACCTCGTCGAGCGACGCAATCAGACGCGACGCGAGGCCGTTCAAGGTCTGGTTGGCCGTCATGACCGCGAGATTGTGATCCGGCTCGATTGCAAAGAGCTCGAGCACCTGGTCGAGCATCTGCTGATGCTGGCCGGTCACGCACACCACGGAGTCGATTCCGGCATCGGCCTCCATCTGTTTGACAAGCGGCGCCATTTTTTATGGCTTCCGGCCGCGTGCCGAAAATCGACAAAACTCTAATTGACATAGCCACCCCGGCCTTTATTTGATTTTATGCGTCACCCCGCGCCCGCCGCGAAATCGGGAAAATGCAACCTGCCGCAGCGTGCGTTTCTTTTTTTTGATTCGTTTATCCAGGAGCCGATTTTCCGCGCAGGCTCCTGCGGATTTTGCCGGCCTCCGTTTTCGCCCCAAACTTTTTTAATGATGGCGGCGAAGCACTAGCGGAATCTGTCTAGCGACGCATTCTGGCTTGGCACTCAAGCGCTTGGCAAGGAGGTTCGCGGGATTTTTTTCAGTTGTTTGCAAACGAACGGCTCATTAAATCCGTAAAAGCATTGCATGTTTAGACTTTTAGCCGCCAAATGTTAAAGCTTAATTAACGTTTTCAGATTTGCGCAGCGCCCTTTTATCCGGCAAAGCATATTTTTCGCGATGAAATGGTTTAATCCAGCGACGTTATTCATGCGCGCAAACGTTGCCGTCAAAGCAAAAGCGCATAGGTGAGTTTTTTCGGTCGGCGACGCATTACAAATTAGTCAGCGTCTCTTTACCTTGCAATTGGATTTCATGCGGCCCGGGCAGCCGGAGCGCGCGTTGTTGCACGGAAGCGACAACTCGAGGCCGCTTGCGCGAGCTTTACCCGTGGGCACACGTATTGCTCGACTTCGCTCGCCGGCAGATCGCTCGCGGCAGGTGCGCCATACCGTCTGCGAGCCGCCGTTTTACGTCAATCCAGCATTTCTATCGGTGGGAGGCCTCATGCTTCGATACGCTGCAATCTTCTTCGTCATCGCAATCATCGCCGCGGTATTCGGCTTTGGCGGCATCGCCGCCGGCGCGACGGAGATCGCCAAGGTGCTGTTCTTCATCTTCGTGGTGATTTTCCTCGTCACCTTGCTGATGGGCGTGATGCGGCGCTGATCACCGCATCGCTATGTAAGCGGAGGAATACCCGGCCCGGCGCGCGTACCGGCAACCTGTTGCAATAGCTGCCACGGTCTATTGCAATAGTTGCCGCCCGGCCGGGTCTCCCGCATCGCAGCACATCTGTTTTTTGCTCGTCGCGGTGCTGTCCGTCAAAGACAACGTCAAACGCTCGTCATTCCGCCGATTGCACATGCGGTTCGCTTTCGCGCGTGAATGTCCGCGAGCCAAGATGCAGTTCCTCGCATAGAAAGCGCTGCAATGTCTGCACCGCCGCCGCATGCGCGCCCCCGACGTCGCGCATGAACAGGCCGAAATCCGCAACGGGCGCATCGGGCAAGCCATCGGCGTGTCCGATTATCCTCATGGACTCCGAACGAATATTGCCTTCGAGCAATACCGATACACCCAACCCCGCTTCGACCGCCGACTGCACTGCCGGCAAGCTCGTGCTCGTGCAGACGATCCGGCAGCCGATGCCCGCCCGGCGCAGCGCCGTCAAAACGTTCTGTTGCCACAGACAGGTTTCGCCGAACGCGACCAGCGGCAACGGGGCGCTGGCCTCGCGCAGATAGCCGCGCGCGCCGACCCAGAACAGCGGCTGCGTCCACGTGAAGAGCGGCGTGCCGGTCACGAGCGCGGGATCGGCGACGACGACGTCGAGGCCGCCATCCGCGAGACGCTTTGACAACGCGGCGCTGCTGTCCACGACGATTTCCAGCGCGACGCGCGGATAGGCAATCGAGAAGCGCCGCAACGCACGCGGCAAACGCCCCACGGCGATGTCCTCGAGCATGCCGAGCCGCACCGTGCCCGACACCTGCCCCGCGCTCAGCGCGCGCCGCGCATCGGCGCTCGCGCCGAGAATCGCGTGCGCATAAGGCAGCAGCAGATGACCGGCTTCGGTAAGCTGCACGCCGCGCGGCGAGCGGTCGAGCAGGCGCTGGCCGAGATCCTCTTCGAGACGGCGCAACTGCATGCTGACGGCAGCCTGCGTGCGCGCGAGGCGGCTTGCCGCCGCGCCCACCGCGCCGGTCTCGGCCACGGTCACGAAGGTGCGAAGCAGACTGCTGTCGAGGTCACGGGTCATCACGATTCCTGAAGCCTGCATAAGAAATATCAACTTATCTTAGTAGCGTGCGAGCCGATAAGATAGGTGGACCTTTCCCATCGACGCGAAGAGGACCCATGCAGGACACGACGATCAAGTGCGCAGCCGACCCGACGCCCAACATGACGAAGCCCACGCGTGCCGCAGCCGGCGCCGCGTTGCTGTGCGTGCTGTCCATGTCGAGCGTGCAATTCGGCGCCGCACTGTCCGAACCGACGATGGCCGTCTACGGTTCGCTTAGCACGACATGGCTGCGTCTCGCCTGGGCCGCGCTCGTGCTCGCGGTGCTGGTGCGCCCGCGCTTTCGCAGCTACTCGCGCGCGCACTGGTTTGCCGCGGGCGCGCTCGGCGCCGCGATGGCCGGCATGACGTTGTGCTTTTTCGCGGCGCTTCAGCGCATTCCGCTTGGACTTGCGGTGGCGATAGATTTCCTCGGCCCGCTGGCGGTCGCGACGTTCGCGGTGCGCCGCGCTCGCGCGCTGCTGTGGCCGGCGCTCGCCATCGCGGGCGTCGTGCTGCTCTCGCGCGATGGCGCCGGCTGGGTCGGCGAACCGCTCGGCGTCCTGCTTGCATGCGCCGCGGCCTGCGGCTGGGGCAGCTACATCGTGTTGATGAAAAAGACCGGCAAGCTGTTTGCCGGACTAGAGGGCTTGTCCGTTTCGCTGATCGCGGCGGCGCTCGTCGCCACGCCCTTCGGCCTCGCCGAAAGCGGCATGCACGTCGCAGTTGGCCAACTCGTGGCGACGGCGGGCCTCGCGATACTCGTTCCGCTCTTGCCGTATGCGCTGGAAATGGTGGCGCTGCGTCATATGCCGGCGGGATCGTTCGGGATCCTGATGAGTGTCGAGCCGGCGATCGGCGCGGTGGCCGGCTTCATCGTATTGCATCAGCCGATGGGCGTTTTGCAGATTACCGGGATGGTGCTCGTGGTCGCCGCGAGCGTCGGGGCGGTGACGGCTGGGCGTTAGATGTAGATGAACTTAGGGCTGCGGTTGCGGGGTGGCAACCCCCGCTGCCCCTACACCATGTTCTCCGCTTCATACAAACGCCGCCCGCCGGCATCCTTCGCGCCGACGATCGGCTCGAAGCCGATCGGCCATTCAATGCCGATATCCGGATCGCTCCACAAGATGCAGCGCTCGAGTTCGGGAAACCAGTATTCGGTCGCCTTCCACAGACACTCGGCAACCTCGGAAAGCACGACGAAGCCGTGCGCAAAACCAGGCGGCACCCACACCTGCCGATGATTTTCCGCGCTCAGATAAGCGCCGCACCATTTGCCGAAGTTGGGCGACTTGAGCCGCACGTCGACGACCACGTCGAAGATCTCGCCGACCACGACCTGCATCAGCCGGCCTTGCGGACGCTGCACCTGATAGTGCAATCCGCGCAGCACGCCGTGCACCGCACGCAGATGCCGGTCCTGCACGAACTCGAAGCCGCGCGCGACGTCGTCCATGAACTCGTCCGCGCTGAAGCTCTCGTAACAGAAACCGGATTCGTCGCCAAACACCTCGGGTTCGATAAGTTTCACTTCCGGTAGTGCCGTTGCCAACACCTGGTTGCCCATTGCCACTGTGCCCGTAAGAAGCTGCTCGACAAACACCCGGATGCCGCCGCGCTCGCGCGTGGCGGTTGTAAAACGCGCGTGCCTCAAAGGCGCGCTGATTGGATTGTCAGAGCTCGGACGCGGCGAGCCGGCTGCGGGCGCGATATTCGGTGGGCGACAACGCCATGCGCTTGCGGAAGATCTTGGCGAGGCGGTCGCCGTTGCCGGTGCCGCTGCGACGCGCGATCTTGTCGACCGGCAGTTCGGTTTCGGTCAGGAAGTTGCATGCAATGCGCAGCCGCACCTGTAGCAGATAGTCGGACGGTGTGACGTGCATTTCATGCTTGAAGCGGCGCAGGAAATTGCGCTCGCTCATGGCGGCGACCTGCGCGGCGTCGGCGACCGAGACCGGGCGGTCGCAGTTCGCTTCCATCCAGCGCGCCGCCGCGCGAATCTTCTCGGCGACGCTCAGCGTTCCGCCCTCGGACGGCAGCGGCACCCAGGTCGCGGCCATGCCGGGCATCACGCGTTCGGCGACGCTGCGCGCGAGTTCGGCGCCCAGATCGCGCTTGATGAACATCAGCGCGCTGCGCGCGCAGTCGTTTCGATCGTTCGCCGCGCTCAGGATGGCGTCCGCGGCGCCGTGGCCATAGCGGTTGATCTGCAGCGCTTCCGGGTCGCCGGGGTTCGCCGCCTCGAGCACGAGCCGCCCTTCCCCGATGGTTTCGATCGCCCGCGTGCGCGCCTGCACCGTGCGCAGCCAGCCAAGCAGCCGCTGGTCGCGGGCCGCCTGATGCGCGCCGTGTCCGCCGGCGATGAAGAGAACGTCGAAGCCGGTTCCAAAACGCGTGTCGATACGGTCGGTCCAGATGCGCGCCGCCGACGAACTCGGCACGCTGCCGCCGTCGAGCGACAGGAACTGCACTTCATATGGCGGCTCTTCGCCGGGCCGCGTGCCGGCCAGTTCGTTGGCGGTCTGGAACATTTCGACGACCGTGCCGGGGCCCAGCAGCCAGAACCCGTCGAACAGCAGCACGCCGATGCGGCGCGCGGCAGTGCGAACGTTGACGGTCGGCGTGTGTAACCAGGTAACCCTCGCGGAATCGACGTGAATGTGGGACATGGTCTTCCTCAAAATGTCTACATGGTTGGACGAGACGCGCGTTGCTCCGACGATATCAGTGAATTGATAATCGCAATTCGACATCGGCAAACGCCGCTTCAGAGATTATCAGCGATGTTAGCCGAATGAACCGCATTAGTAAATTTGAAAACTATCGAAATGATCATCGAATAAAAGTACGACGAAAAATATTCTCATTTGATGCAAGTAATAAGTGACAATGCATTCACATGCAGCGGAAAAACATACCGTCCGCGCGAGCGGCGGGCCCGCGCAGCCGCACACGCCGTGCGTCTCCACGCCACGCTGTGGTAACGTGTCGATTCACCGCGCATCGGCCGCTTCAGGCCGCATTCGGGCGATGACGAAAAATGTTTCAAAGCTGAACACAAGGGCCGCCGACGTTGGCCCTTTTAATTGCATCGGTAATTCGCGAGTCTCGAATCAGCGCCATTTCTATTGGCAATTAGGCGCGCGGCATTCCACTCGTGGAATTAACGCGTTAATATGCGGCGCTTCGACGCATCAAAAAATGTTTCACTTTTGAAACATCAATTTTGATTCGTCGGATTAATAACGCGCAAAATCCTTCATTTCGCTTTCTGGATTCGTCGGAGTTAATGGCCGGTCGGCGGAGCGGTTCGCGACGCAATTAGGGACACGACAGGCGGCAACGGTCCCGCATCTCTCCATCGAGACGTGAGACCGTTGTGTAGCAGGAAACGGCGCGCTAGCCGTTCGTGCCTTCGCCCGGTTCGCGCACAGCACCGACGCCTGCGCCGCTGCCGGCGCCCGCGTTGGCCACGCGCTCGAGCACCGGCCTCAGCGCGGCTCCGGTGTGACTTTCGCGGACCTGCACGATTCCCTCGGGGTCCGTGGCCGCGACGATCGCGCCGCCGCCCACGCCGCCTTCCGGACCCAGGTCGATGATCCAGTCCGCCTCGGCGATCACATCCAGATCGTGCTCGATGACGACCACGCTATGCCCGCCGTCCGCGAGACGATGCAGCACGCGAATCAGCTTGGCGACGTCGGCCATATGCAGGCCGACAGTCGGCTCGTCCAGCACGTACAACGTATGCGGCGGCTTCTGACCGCGCCGCGTCACGTCGTCGCGCACCTTGCTCAACTCGGTGACGAGCTTGATCCGCTGCGCCTCGCCGCCCGATAACGTCGGCGACGGCTGACCGAGCGTGAGGTAACCGAGCCCCACGTCTTTCATCAACTGCAACGGGTGCGCGATGTTCGAGATCGGCGCGAAGAACTCGACGGCTTCGTCGATTTCCATGGTCAGGACGTCGCCGATATTCTTGCCGCGCCACGTCACCGCCAGCGTTTCCGGATTGAAGCGCTGCCCGTGGCACACGTCGCACGGCACCTTGACGTCCGGCAGGAAACTCATGCCGATGGTGCGCACGCCCTGGCCTTCGCAAGCGGGGCAACGGCCTTCGCCCGTATTGAACGAGAAGCGCGACGCGGTGTAGCCGCGCGCCCGCGCTTCGAGCGTGCCGGCGAACAGCTTGCGGATTGCGTCCCACACGCCGATATACGTGGCGGGACACGAGCGCGGCGTCTTACCGATCGGCGTCTGATCGACCTCCAGCACACGGTCGATGCTCTCCCAACCCGTGATCGAATCGCAGCCATGCCATGCATGCGTGACGTTCAGCGGCGCACGCGGCGCGCTGCGCGCGAGTACGCTCGAACGGCGCGCGGCCTGCTGATTCGCGGCCTGCTTGTCCTGCGCCGCGGCGCGCGCCCGCCGCGTAGCCGGCGACGACAACACCGAACGCCCAACCGCGTCGAGCAGGTTGGCCATCAGCACGTCGCGCGCGAGCGTGGACTTGCCCGAACCGCTGACGCCCGTCACCGCGACGAGCCGCGACAGCGGGATATGCACCGTCACGTTGCGCAGATTGTGCAGCTTGCCGCCATGCACGGTCAGCCAGTTCTCCGGCACCGCCGCCGCGCGCTTGCCCGGCGCGACGACTTTGCGGCGCGGCTGCAACGGATGCACGATGGGCGAGGCCAGGAACTGCCCGGTCAGCGATTCGGGCTGCGCCGACAGATCGGCCACACTGCCCTGCGCGATCAGCGTGCCGCCGCGCTTGCCGGCGCCGGGACCAATATCGATGATGTGATCGGCCCGCCGGATCGTATCTTCGTCGTGCTCGACGACCACGAGCGTATTGCCCTTGTCGCCGAGCTTGCGCAGCGCGTTCAGCAGTATCTGGTTGTCGCGCGGATGCAGGCCGATGGTCGGCTCGTCCAGCACATAGCAGACGCCCTGCAGATTGCTGCCCAACTGCGCGGCAAGCCGGATGCGCTGCGCCTCGCCGCCCGAAAGGCTCGGCGCCGCGCGGTCGAGGCTCAGATAACCGAGCCCGACTTCTTCGAGAAACTGCAAGCGGCTGCCGATTTCGCTGACCACGTCGCGCGCAATCTCCGCATCGCGCCCGGTCATGCGCAGACCGTCGATCCACGCACGCGTGTCCGACACGGTCCACTGCGCGACGTCGGTGATCGCATGCGCGTCGAACGTGACCGCGCGCGCGGTGAGATTAAGCCGCGTGCCCGCGCAATCCGGACACGGTTCGTCGACGAGCCCCTCCGGTTCCTGCTCTTCCGACGGCAAGCTCTGTTCACGGCCGCGATTGTCGTCGACGACGATCGTGTCGTCATACGCGGCGCGTTGCTCGCGCGTGAGCGCGAGGCCCGTGCCGACGCAGGTCGTGCACCAGCCGTGCTTGCTGTTATACGAGAACATGCGCGGGTCGAGCTCCGGATAGCTCGTGCCGCACACCGGACACGCGCGCTTGGTGGACAGCACTTTCACGGCGCCGAGTTTCGCGGTGGGCAGCCCGCCGTTCATCGCGTGGTCCAAGCCGTCGAGCGGCGCAAGCAGATGCATCACGCCCTTGCCGATTTCGAGCGTCTGGTCGAGCGCATGACGCAATTGCGCTTCGTCGTCCGCCGACACGATCAGGTCGGCGACCGGCAACTCAATGGTGTGTTCGCGGAAGCGGTCGAGCTTCGGCCACGGGTCGACCGGCACGAATTCGCCGTCCACCCGCAGATGCGTATTGCCGCGCGCCTTGGCCCACTTCGCGAGATCGGTGTACACGCCCTTGCGGTTCACCACCAGCGGCGCGAGGAAGCCGACGTGTTGCCCCTTATGGTCGCGCAGCAACTGCGCCGCGATCGACTCGACGCTCTGCGACGTAACCGGTGTGCCGTCGTGAATGCAATGCTGCAAGCCAAGCTTCACATAGAGCAGACGCAGGAAGTGCCAAACTTCGGACGTGGTCGCGACGGTACTCTTGCGACCGCCGCGCGACAGGCGCTGCTCGATCGCGACGGTCGGCGGAATGCCGTACACGGCATCGACCTCGGGGCGCCCTGCCGGCTGCACGATGGAGCGTGCATACGCATTCAGCGATTCGAGATAACGGCGCTGGCCTTCGTGAAAAAGAATGTCGAACGCGAGCGTCGACTTGCCCGAACCGGACACGCCGGTGATCACATTGAACTTGCCGTGCGGAATGTCGACGTCCAGCGCTTTCAGGTTGTGCTCGCGCGCGTTGACGATGCGCACCACGTCTTCGCCTTCGATCGCACGCCGCGCGCGCGCCGCGCTCAGCGCCTTCTGCAACGGGATGCCCTGCGAGGCCGCGTCTGTAGGTTCCGTCGCCGCGTTCATCGCGCGGTCGTACTGCAGCAGCGCCACACCGGTATGCGATTCGGCACAGCGCTTGACGTCCTCGGGCGTGCCCGCGCACAGCACGCGGCCGCCGCCGTCGCCGCCTTCGGGACCGAGGTCGATGATCCAGTCGGCCGCGCGGATCACGTCGAGGTTATGCTCGATCACGATCAGCGAATGGCCGCTTGCCAGCAGCTTGCCGAACGCCTGCATCAGCTTGGCGATGTCGTCGAAATGCAGGCCCGTGGTCGGTTCGTCGAACATGAAAAGCCGTTTGGCGACGGCCTGCTTCGCGCTGCGCGCACTGCGCGCCTGGGCCGATTCGGCGAGAAAGCCGGCGAGCTTGAGCCGCTGCGCTTCGCCGCCCGACAACGTAGGCACCGGCTGACCGAGCTTCACATATTCGAGGCCGACGTCGACAATGGGCTGCAGCACGCGCAACACTTCCGCGTCGTTCGCGAAGTACGCGGCGGCTTCGCTGACGGTCAACTCCAGCACGTCGGCAATGCTCAATGCGCGCGCCGGTTCGCCGCGCTCGATCTTCACCTCGAGCAGCTCCGCGCGGTAACGGCGCCCGTCACAGTCCGGACAGCGCAGGTACACGTCGCTCAAAAACTGCATTTCGATGTGCTCGAAACCCGAACCGCCGCAAGTCGGGCAACGTCCGTCGCCGGAATTGAAGCTGAACATGCCCGGCCCGTAGGCGCGTTGTTGCGCGAGCGGCGCCTTCGCAAACAGCTTGCGGATTTCGTCGAACGCGCCGACGTAGCTGGCCGGATTCGAGCGCGCGGTCTTGCCGATCGGCGACTGGTCGACGAACACCACGTCGGTAACCTGATCCGCGCCGGTCAGGTTGCGGAATGCGCCCGGCGATTCGGTGCCGAGGCCGAAATGCCGCGCCATGGCCGGGTACAGCACGTCTTGCAACAGCGTCGACTTGCCCGAGCCCGACACGCCCGACACGCAGACGAGCCGCTGCAACGGAATTTCCACCGTAACGTCGCGCAGATTGTGCTCGGTCGCGCCTTCCAGCACGATGCTCGGCGTGCTCGCGTCCACAGGGCGCTGCGACCAGTGCGCCGCGTCCGCGACGTGCCGGCGCCCGCCGAGATACTCGCCGGTCAGCGTGCCCGACGAACGGATCAACTCGGGCGCGCCGTCGAAAATGATCGAGCCGCCACGCTCGCCCGGCCCCGGCCCCATGTCGATCAGCCGGTCCGCCGCAAGCATCACCGACGGGTCGTGTTCCACCACCACGAGCGTATTGCCCGCGTCCCGCAGACGATGCATGGCCTCCACGATCCGGTTCAGATCGCGCGGATGCAGACCGATACTCGGTTCGTCCAGCACGAACAGCGTTTTCGTGAGCGACGTGCCGAGCGCCGTGGTCAGATTGATCCGCTGCACTTCGCCGCCCGACAACGTGCGGCTTTGCCGGTCGAGCGTCAGATAACCGAGCCCGACGTCGCACAGATATTTGAGGCGCGTACGTACTTCGGCGAGCAGCAGCTTGAGCGCGTCGTCGAGCAGCGCGCTCGGCAAGCTGATTTCGTCGAAGAAGCGGCGGATGCGCTCGATCGGCATCAGCATCAGGTCGTGCACGGTGAGGCCCGGCAGCGCCTCGAGTTGCGCGCGATTCCATTCGACGCCGCGCGGCATGAAGCGCTGCGCGGGCGCCAGCACCTGGTCCGCATTAGCCTTGCTGCCGAGACGCCACAGCAGCGACTCCGTTTTCAGACGCGCGCCGCCGCAGGTTTCGCACGGCGTGTAGCTGCGGTACTTCGACAGCAGCACGCGAATGTGCATCTTGTACGCTTTCGATTCGAGATATTCGAAGAAGCGTTTGACGCCGTACCACTGGCTTTGCCACTTGCCGTTCCAGTCCGGCGAACCGTTGATGACCCAGTCGCGCTCCGCGTCCGTCAGTTCGCCCCACGGCGTGCCGCGGCGGATGTCGGCCTTCGCCGCGTAGCGCATCAGATCGTCCTGACACTCCTTCCACGCGGGCGTTTGCATCGGCTTGATCGCGCCGTCGCGCAGCGTTTTGCGCGCGTCCGGGATCACGAGGGGGCCGAGGTCGACGCCGATCACGCGGCCAAAGCCGCGGCAGACGTCGCACGCGCCGTAGGCCGAGTTGAACGAAAACAGCGCCGGCTGCGGATCGGCATAGCGCAGGTCGCTTTCCGGGCTATGCAGCCCCGTTGAGAAGCGCCAGAGTTCCGGCTCGGCCGGCTGCGCCTCGGGCGCGAGCGGCGCGTCTGAAGCCGGCGGCAACACGTAGATATTGACGCGCCCGCCGCCGCGCTTGAGCGACGCCTCGATCGCCTCGACCACCCGTTGCTTGTCGGCCTGCGCCACGCGGAAGCGGTCGGCGACCACATCGAGCAGCTTGCGCTTGCCGGTGGGCGAATCGACCTCGCGCTGTGCCTGCACGCGCGTATAGCCGCTTGCCGACAGCCATTGCTCGACCTCCTGCTCGGAAGCCGACTCCGGCAACTCGACCGGAAACGTGACGACGAGCCGCGGATCGCTGCCGGCCGTGCGTTCGAGCAATTCCGCGTAAATGGTCTCCGGCGTGTCGTGACGCACCTGGCGCGCCGTCTTGCGGTCGAACAGCTCGGCCGCGCGCGCGTACAACAGCTTCAGGTGGTCGTTCAGCTCCGTCATGGTGCCGACGGTGGAGCGCGAACTGCGCACGGGGTTGGTCTGGTCGATCGCGATGGCGGGCGGCACGCCGTCCACCCGGTCGACCTGCGGCCGGTCCATGCGGTCGAGGAACTGCCGCGCATAAGCGCTAAACGTTTCGACGTAGCGCCGCTGCCCTTCCGCGTAAAGCGTGTCGAACACGAGGCTCGACTTGCCGGAACCGGACGGCCCGGTGACGACCGTCATTTCGCCGGTTTTGACGTCGAGATCGACGTTCTTCAGGTTGTGCTGGCGCGCGCCGCGAATCTTGATAATGCCGTTGGATGACAATTTTTCGACCGTC
This sequence comes from Paraburkholderia sp. OAS925, assembly GCF_040543975.1. NCBI lineage: Bacteria > Pseudomonadati > Pseudomonadota > Betaproteobacteria > Burkholderiales > Burkholderiaceae > Paraburkholderia > Paraburkholderia sp. OAS925. The sequence goes on along the minus strand of NZ_JBEUNO010000001.1, from coordinate 1,917,573 downwards.
TGAATGAGTGGACCACCTCTCACGGACGCCTCGCGACCGCGCAAGTTCGGTGCAAACGGAGCGGCGGCGTTCGCGCCGCGGCTCGCGTGCAGTTGGACACTATACTGTATATCTATACAGTTTTCCACGAGCCGCGCATGCGCGTTTGCGTAGGCGCACGGGTCCCGAACTACGCCGCTTACGCGGTGGCCGCCGTCTCGAAGATGTCGCGCAGCCACTGCGCGAACACGCGCACCCGCGACGACAGTTGCCGGTTCTGCGGATACAGCACCGACACCGGCAGCGACGGCGGCGGGAAGCCGGCGAGGATGATCTTCAGGCGCCCCGCCGCGAGTTCGTCGCGCACGCGGTAGCGCGGCACCTGCACGATGCCGAGCCCGGCGAGCGCCGAGCCCGTGTAGAGTTCGACGCCCGTCACCGACACCGCGCCCGGCAGCAGCATCGGCGTATTGCGTCCTTCGATGCTGAATTCCAGCGGCACCGGCTTGCCGGTCGCGCTCGACACATAGTTGACGGCGCGGTGCGCCGCGAGCGCCGACGGGTCCGCGGGCTCGCCGTATTTTTCCAGATAGGCCGGGCTCGCTACCGTGACTTGCGGCAGTTGCGCGACGCGCCGTCCGACCATCGACGAATCCTGCAGGTTGCCCGCGCGCAGCACGCAGTCGACGCCCTCGCGCACCAGATCGACCAGCCGGTCGTCTTCGCCGATCGTCAGTTCGATGTCCGGGTAGCGCGTCAGAAACGCCGGCAAGGACGGCACGACGAAGTGGCGCGCGAGCGTGCCTTGCAGGTTCACGCGCAGCAGGCCCTTCGGCGCGAGGTTCGAGAACGAGCCTTCGGCGTCCTCCAGATCGGCGATCAGCCGCACGCAGCGGCCGTAGTACGCCTGGCCGTCCGGCGTCAGACGAACCGTGCGCGTGGTCCGCTCGAGCAGCCGCGCGCCGAGCCGCTCCTCCATCCGCTTGACGAGATTGGTGACGGTGGCGCGCGGTATCTGCAGGTCGTCGGACGCGCGCGTGAAGCTCTGGCGCTCGGCCACCCGCACGAAAACGCGCATTTCCTCGAAACGGTCCATGTTTGGCGTGCCCTTTGGTTCGTTTTGTTAAAGCAAGTGGAATGATGATGGTGAGGCCGGCCCGATTATCTCAGAACAGAAAGTGTTCATCATTCACTCACCGATCCACTACCGACAAGGAAACGCATCATGAACACGACAACAAACGCCCAGATCGCCATCGTGACCGGCGCCTCGCGCGGCATCGGCGCGGCCATCGCACGCCGTCTGTCGAACGACGGTTTCGCCGTCGTCGTCAATTACGCGGCAAGCTCGAACGAAGCCGAAGCGCTCGTCGCCGAACTGAAGGCGGCGGGCGGCCGGGCGATCGCGGTCAAGGCGGACGTGTCGAAAGCCGGCGACGTGCGCCGCATGTTCGAGACAGCCGAGCAGCAACTGGGAAAGGTCGACGTGCTGGTCAACAACGCGGGCGTGATCCAGCCGACGCCGCTTGCCGACACCAGTGACGAGTTGTACGACCGCACGTTCGACATCAACGTGCGCGGCACTTTCAACACGCTGCGCGAAAGCGGCGGGCCGCATGAACGGCGGCGGGCGCATCGTCAACTTTTCGAGCACGACCGTCGCGCTGAACATGCCGGGTTACGCGATTTACAGCGCGACGAAGGCGGCGGTCGAAACGTTCACGCACGTCTTCGCGAAGGAACTGCGCGGGCGCAACATCACCGTGAACGCGGTCGCGCCGGGGCCGGTCGCGACGTCGCTCTTTTTCGACGGCAAGACCCAGGAGCAGATCCAGCACTTCGCGAAGATGCCGCCGCTCGAGCGCCTCGGGCAACCGGAGGATATTGCTTCGGTGGTGGCGTTCCTCGCGAGTTCGCAGGCCGGCTGGGTCAACGGCCAGGTATTGCGCGCGAACGGCGGGCTGGCTTGAGGGTTGGGCATTGAGGGTTGGGCATTGAGGGTTGCGCATTGAGGGTTGAGGCGCGCGTTGGTTTCGGGCGCTGCGGAAGCGGCACCGGCAACCAACGCACCTAAAAATGCGCCCCGACTCGCCCGCTTAAACCGCTTTCGGATTGCGCTCGGCGAATCCTTCCTGATGCCAGTACGGATAAGCGGGCCGCACCGCGCTCGCCGCATCGAGCCGCGCGACCTGCTCGGGCGTCAGATTCCAGCCGACCGCGCCCAGGTTCTGCCGCAACTGCTCTTCATTGCGAGCGCCGATCAGCACCGTCGACACCGTCGGGCGCTGCAACAGCCAGTTCAACGCAATCTGCGGGACGGTCTTGCCGGTTTCGACGGCGATCTCGTCGATTGCGTCGAGCACGCGGAACAGGTAGTCCTCCGGCACCGGCGGGCCCATGTCGGCGGTCTTGTGCAAGCGGCTCTGCTGCGGCAGCGGCTGGCCGCGCTTGATCTTGCCCGTCAGACGTCCCCAGCCGAGCGGGCTCCACACCACCGCGCCCACGCCCTGATCGATGCCGAGCGGCATCAGCTCCCACTCGTAATCGCGGCCGACGAGCGAGTAATACGTCTGGTTCGCGACGTAGCGCGGATAGCCGTAGCGGTCGGCGGTATCGAGCGACTTCATCAGATGCCAGCCGGAAAAATTCGACACGCCCGTGTAGCGGATCTTGCCCGCGCGCACCAGGTCGTCGAGCGTGGACAGCACTTCGGCGACCGGCGTACGGGCGTCGAAACCGTGCAACTGAAAGAGGTCGATGTAGTCGGTTTGCAGGCGCTTGAGCGCCGCGTCGACCGCCTGAATCAGGTGAAAGCGCGACGAGCCCACGTTGTTCGGGCCGTCGTCGAAACGAAAGGTCGCCTTGGTCGAGAGGATCGCCTTGTCGCGCTTGCCCTTGAGCGCTTCGCCGAGCACCGACTCGGATGCGCCGCGCGAATAGATGTCCGCGGTGTCGAACATCGTCACGCCCGCATCGAAACAGATGTCGATCAGACGGCGCGCTTCGGCGACGTCGGTCGCGCCCCACGCCTCAAAAAATTCGCCCTTGCCGCCGAACGTCCCCGTGCCGAAACTCAGCACCGGCACCTTGAAACCGGACGCACCCAGATGTCTGTATTCCATTGATGAATCTCCGTGGCATAGCCGTCGTTTGAACGGAGGTTCAGTTTACGCCGGTCGGCGCGGACGCGTCGCCGGCGTCGCCCGCCTCCGCAAACTCAGTGCGCTGCTGCCGGCAGGTGCTTGCGTTGCGCCAGTTCCTGCGCCATCGCGTAATGCTCCTGCAGAACAGGCAACGCCTTCTTCGCCGCATCCTTCAACAGCGGATCGCGGCCCGAGGCGATTTCCGCCTGGAACGCCGACAGCGCCTTCTGCTCGCCGGCCAGCGCGACCTGCTCGATATAGGTCTTGTCGAACTCGGCGCCGCGCAGGTTGTTGATGCTCGCCAGCACTGCCGTGTCGGGGTCGTTCTTCGGCACGTCGACGCCGCGCGGGCTGGCCGCGCGCAGCGCGTCGGTGATTTTGGCGTTGTCGGCCGAGACGCGCTCGGCGAACGCCTTCACGTCGCGGTCGGTCGAGCGCGACGTCGCGATGCGCGCGGCATCGCGTTGCGTGGCGACGGCCTGCGTGCCCTCGGCGATGAACGTCTGGTCGGCGGCATGCAGACGGCCCGCGTCCGGCGCGGCGGCGGGCGCCGTCTGGGCGCTGGCCGTCGTGGCGGAAGCGGCGAGCATCAGCAGACTGGCCATGCAGGCGCTCGTGATGGTGGCGAGAGGCAAGCGGGTCATACGTTCTCCTTGGATTGGAAGCGAAACGGCAACGATGCGGCGCGCGAGGACATGTGAGCGCGAGAGGCCGCGGCCGGCTCGTCTGCTGCCGTGAAGCGCCGCAAAGCGCCGCATTCGATCGTCGGAAAAAATTCTAGAAGCCGCGCCCGATGCCATGTGATACGACGCTGTCGCTTGTGTAACGTTAGGTAACCTTCACACGAATGCCGTCCGCTCGTGAGCGAAAACCGCGCGCACCCAGGGATTGCCAGCAAAAGCCGGCGAGCCGCTGAATTTTTCGGCAGCCGCGCCGATAACAGAAAGTAAGAAGCGCGTCGGCATCAACCAACGCAAGCGCGCGCCCACGCACCGCAATCCCGGAGAGATTCGATGGCAGTAGATAACCGCGCGCACGACGAACGCACCAACCTGACCAGTTCCAACAAATTCGAGTTGCTGCTGTACCGTCTCGGCTCGGTGCCCGGCAGCGACGCGCACGAGCTTTACGGCATCAACGTGTTCAAGGTGCGCGAAATTTCGACGATGCCGCCGGTCACGCCGATCGCCGGTTCGTCGCCGTTCGTGATGGGTGCGGTCGATATTCGCGGGCAGATCATTCCCGTGATCGACCTGCCGCGGCTGATGGGCTGCGAGCCCACGCGCGGCCTGAACATCCTGCTCGTCACCGAATTCGCGCGCTCGACGCAGGCGTTCGCGGTCGAGGAAGTCGACGACATCGTGCGCCTCGAATGGAATCAGGTGCTGTCCGCGGAAGGCGCGGCCGGCGGCAATCTCGTCACGAGCATTGCGCGGATCGACGGCAATACGGGCGACTCGCGGCTCGCGCAGGTGATCGACGTCGAGCAGGTGCTGCGCGACGTGTTCCCGTCGCAGCATCCGAGCGTGGACCCGACGTCGGTGGGCGATGCGCTGGGCATTCGCCCAGGCGCGAAGATTCTTGCCGCCGACGACTCCGGCTTTGCCCGCAAGCTGATCGAGCAGGCGTTGACCGCGATCGGCGCCGAGTTCGTGATGACCAAGACCGGCGAAGAGGCGTGGCAGACCTTGCAGCAGGTCGCGGAAGAAGCCGAGGCCAATGGCGTGCGCGTGAAGGACAGCATCGCGCTGGTGCTGACCGACCTCGAAATGCCCGAGATGGACGGCTTCATGCTGACGCGCCAGATCAAGGCGGATGAGCGGATGCGCGACGTTCCGGTGATCATCCATTCGTCGCTGACGGGCGCGGCCAACGAGGCGCATGTGAAGAACGCTGGCGCAAACGGCTATGTCGCCAAGTTCCAGGCGGGCGAGCTCGCGCATGCGATACGTACTGCGCTGATGTCCGCGGCTGAGGCTGCTGCGTGACGATGTGAAGCGGCCGCGCGGCCGCGCCGCGCCGAGCCAGCACTAACGACGCACACCCGCTTTACCGAGCCGCGGCGAGCGCAACCGAAAACACGACGCGGCTCGTCGCGACGCCCATCGTGTTGAACGTTCTGGGCGCATGAAAAGCGTCGAGCTTCGCGCGCTGTCCGGCCGTGCCGATATCGAGCAGCGCGAGCACTTCGGCGACCACCGCGTATAGCACGCTGACGTTGCCATCCTCGACTTTCACCGCGATGCCGAGTGCGCCTTGCGCGCCCTCCTTGCCTGTGTGCGCCGCCGTCTGCTTCGACGCGCGCACGCCGATCGCATAACTGCCGTCCGCACCGAGTTTCCCGACCAGCGCGCCTTCGAACGCGTTCATCAGCAGCGTGCAAAAGCGGCCCTCTCCTGCCACCAGTTCCGGATAAGCCGTCATCGCACGATAGATGCGCGCGAGCGCCGCCGTGCGCGAAGTAGGCTCAGCGTTGGAAGCACCGGAGGACACTTCATCCTCGGCAGCGGCCAGCTTGACGAAGAGTCGCGCAAGACGGTCCAGCGCAAAGGCCGGCGTGGGCAGATTGCATCCGTCGATCGCCCATTGCACGCCCTCGTCCGGCAGATCGCAGACGTCCGCGACCGTGTGCTTCACGCGCACTTGCAACGGATGATCCGGCTCTTCGTAACCGCTCAGCGCGGCGCCGATCGAACGCGCGCCGGCGAGCATGCCCGCGTGCTTGCCCGAACAGTTGCTGCACACCGCGCCCGGCTTGAAATCGCGTTTGATCCAGTCCGCGTACACGGCATCGGAGAGCGGCGGATGACCGCCGCAGCGAAGATCCGCCTCGCTTGCCTGCGCCTTCGCGAGCATGCCGCGCGCACGTTCGATGTGACGCGGCTCGCTGCTGTGCGACGCGCACATCAGCGCGAGGTCCGCATCGTCGAAACCGAAGCGCTCCAGCGCGCCGGTTTCCAGCACCGCGAGCGCTTGCGCCGGCTTGGCGGCGGAACGCGCCAAGGTGACGCGCGACGGATCGCCGAACGAATACAGCAGGCGGCCGGCGGCATCGACAACCGCGACATGCGCGCGGTGCGTGTTTTCAACAGAATTGCCGCGATAAACGGTCGCCGCGATCGGCTCCGTGGTGTGCAGACTCATGCGCATTCTCCTCGTGATCGCGCGAATCGTTGCGCTTGCAAGCAAGCGTCATATGTCACGCGCTAAGCGCCACGATTCTACGGAACGAGTGCGCGCGCATCAATCGCCGCGAACCGCTGCCTCGCGTTTAAGCTCGGCCACTTGCGCCTCGAGTTGCTGGATGCGCTCGTCGCGTTCCTGCAATGCGGCGGCTACATCCGCCGCTTCGAAACGCTGCGGAATATGCTTCGGACAATTGACGTCCCACGCGCGCACCGTCATCACGATCACGCGTTCGCCGCGCGCCTTGTAACCCTCGGGCATCAGCTTCGCGAGCAACGCGGGATCGTCGTCGACCACGCGCGCCTCGCCCCAGATCTTGATGCGCCGGCGATGCGCATAGTCCATCAGAAACAGATGCGCCTTCGGATTTTCCGCGAGATTGCCGGCCGTGATGTACTGCCGGTTGCCTGCAAAATCCGCGAACGCAATGGTGTGATCGTCGAGCACGCGCAGAAAACCGGCGGGACCGCCGCGATGCTGGATATACGGCTGCCCTTCCGAACTGACGGTCGCGAGAAACACGCTCGTCTGCTGCTCGATGAAACCCGCGACGTCGGGCGTGAGACGCGTCTGCCAGCCGTGTTCTTCTTCCATCCGCGCATACGCATCGCGCGAACCGTTGCGGCTTTGCAATGCCTTGACCGTGGGCGTGAACGCGATGTCGCTCGGATAAGCGTGCTGGTGCGAGTCAGGGTGTGTCATGAAACGGCTCCTTGGCGGGCATTCCCGCAAGTGACGCGCTCAACCTTACGCGCATGAGCCGTGGCGCGGTAGCCGGCCTGAACGAGAAGCCGCTTCTCATCGAACGAGAATAGCGCGCCGTGCAAAGCCGCGCGCCGCTCAGGCGCTCGGCGCCAGTTCCTCTTCGCGTTCGAGCGAACGCGTGTTCCTCAGTTCGGGGAAGAGCTTCATCCACAGCAAGGCGACCGTGATCGTCGCGATGCCGCCGACCAGCACCGCCGTTCGCGCGCCCCACCAGCCGGCCGTGACACCCGATTCGAATTCACCCAATTGATTCGATGTGCCAATGAAAAGCGAATTGACGGCGCTCACGCGTCCGAGCATTTCATCCGGCGTGCGAAGCTGCACGAGCGACAGACGCACGACGACGCTGATGGTGTCCGACGCGCCGAGCGCCATCAGCGCGAGCAGCGACACGATGAACTGATGCGACATGCCGAACACGAGCGTCGCCACGCCGAACGCGATCACGCCGCCGAACATCGCCGCGCCCGGCCGGTTGCGCAGCGGAAAATGCGCGAGCCAGATGGTGCCCGCGAGCGCGCCGATCGCGGTGCCCGAGCGCAACAGGCCGAGCCCGAGCGGCCCGGTATGCAGCACATCGCGCGCGAACACCGGCAACAGCGCGGTCGCGCCGCCGAACAGCACCGCGAACAGATCGAGCGACAACGCGCCGAGTATCACCGGTTGCTTGCGAATGAAGGCGATGCCCGAGAACACCGATTCGAGCGTGACGGGCGCGCGGCTCGCCGGCTTCGCGCGCAGCGGAATGCCCCACACGGCTGTGGCCGCGGCGGCGAACGACAGCGTGCACGCGAGATAAGCGGCGCCCGGACCGATGCCGTAAAGCAGACCGCCGAGCGCGGGACCGGCGATCTGCGCGGTCTGGTTCGCCGAGGTCGCCCACGCCGTCGCCTTGGGCAATTGTCCGCGCGGCACGACGCCGGGCAACAACGACGCGACCGCCGGCGATTCGAACGCGCGCGCCGCGCCCACGCAGGCAGCGAGCACGTAAATCACGGGTGCGCTGATCCATCCGCCGAAGGTGCCCCACGCGAACAGCAATGCCGCGACGCTTTCGAGGCTTTGACAGATGGCCGCGATGCGCCGGCGATCGTAGCGGTCCGCGAAGTGACCGACGACGAGCGTCAGCAGGAACATCGGCAGGAACTGCGCGAGTCCGACGAGGCCGAGCGCGAACGCGCTGTGCGTGAGCGCGTAGATGTGCCACCCCATCGCGACCGCGAGCATCTGGAACGACAGCGACGAGAGAATGCGCGTGCACCAGAAGCGTTGAAACGCCGGTTGCTTCGGCAGGCTGACGGAGGAGGAATCGGCGGTGTCGCTGGAGTCGGCGGGAACGGGAGGCATCGAGGTCGTGAGTGTTGGCGTGGCTGGCGTGGCTGGCGTGAGCGGCGGCTAGTTTAGAGCAACGCAGCCGGTCTTGCTGGCGCGGTGGGCATCCGCGAGTCCGCGTCATTATGTTTTCATTTGATAATCATTCTCATTTACATTATCCTCTCGCATCCTTAATAACAACCGACGCCGCTGAGCTGCCCGGCCGCTCTGGTGCGGGATACGCGTCGTCCAGGAATCTGTCGTTCAAACCATCCATGCGCTTCGTCAAAACCTCCGTGCCGCCAGGCCGCTTTCGCCGCCGCGGCCTCCGCATTCCCCTTTCGATGTTGATGTACATGGCGACCGCGCCCGCCGCACTCGCCGCCGCCGCTTCGCCGGATGCCGCGAGCGCCCCGCCCGCCGCCTCGACCGCCGCCCCCACCGAACTGCCGGCGGTCGCCGTGCAGGCCGCCGCGCTCGCCGACCCGACCGCCGGTTATCGTCCGCGCACGAGTGAAACCGCGAGCGGCATCGCGACGAAAATCAGCGACATTCCGCAGTCCGTCGCGGTGGTCAGCTCGAGCGTGATGCAGGACCAGCAGGCGCGCACGCTCGACGACGTGCTCGGCAACGTGAGCGGCATCACGCAAACGAACACGCTCGGCGGAACGCGCGATGCGTTCATCAAGCGCGGCTTCGGCTCGAACGACGACGGCTCGATTCTCGTCGACGGCATGCGCTCGCCGACGCTTCACAACTATCTCGCGACGATCGACCGCGTCGAAGTGCTCAAGGGCCCCGCTTCGCTGCTTTACGGCATTCAGGAGCCAGGCGGCGTGATCAACCTGATCACGCGCAAACCGGAAGACACTTTTCACGGCTCGGTCTCCGCGAACTACACGAGCCATCGCGGCAGCGGCACGAGCTTCGACCTCACCGGCCCGATCGGCGAAGCGGGCCAGGTCGCGGGCGGCACGCTCGCGTTTCGCCTGACCGGCGAGTACAACACCGCGCGCTACTGGCGCAGCTTCGGACGCCAGCGCGACGCGCTGATCGCGCCGTCGCTGTCGTGGCACGACGCGAATACGTCGATCGACGTGAGCTACCAGTACGTCGACTACACGACGCCGTTCGACCGCGGCACGGTGCTCGTCAACGGTCATCCCGACGATGCCTTGCGTTACACGCGCTATGAAGAAGCGTGGGCACAAAACTCAGGCGAGCAGGAAACGCTGCGCGCGAAAATCGAACACCGCTTTTCCGACGAATGGCGCGTGCGCGCAACCTACGGATGGAGCCGCGACCGCTACGACCAGTACATCACGCGCGCGACGGCGTTCAACAGCAGGACCGGCATCATGAGCCGCTCGTCGGATGCGAACCTGCAGCGCAACGATTCCGACGAAATCGCGACCGTCGGCGTGCTCGGCAATCTGAAGCTCGGCGGCATGCGTCACGAGTTGTACGTCGGCGGTGAGTACGAGCGTCAGCGCAGCTTCCGCGGCGACACGATACGCGGCAAGGCGGTGTCGGGCTTCGATCTGTTCGCCCCCGTCTATGGACAACTGTCGCCGGGCGGCACGCCGAGCGCGACGCAGAGCGACAGCTTGTCGAAGGTGCATACCTATTCCGTCGTGACGCAAGACACGGTTCATCTGACCGACAGGCTGATCGCGGTCGGCGGCCTGCGTTGGGAGAACTGGCAGCAACTGTCGGGCGTGGGCCGTCCGTTCGTGATCGCCGATCACTCGCATGGGCAGGTGTGGTTGCCGCAATTCGGCCTCGTTTACCGGCTCACGCCGGCGCTGTCCGCGTACGCGAACTTCAGCAAATCGTTCGTGCCGAACGTCGCCACGCAAGTGAGCGAGCCGCTCGCGCCGGAGCGTGGGCGCGTCTATGAAACGGGCCTCAAGTTCGACGCACATGGCATCACGGGCACGCTCGCCGTCTATCAGATCGACAAGAACAATGTGGCGGTCACGGTCGGCGATACGACGGAAACGGTGGGCAGCGCGAGGTCGCGCGGCATCGAGCTCGATGTGGCCGGACGGGTCACGCAGCACGTGAGCGTGATCGGCAGCTATGCATACACGAACGCAACCGACCGCGACAACGGCACGCGCCTCGTGAATGCGGCGCGCCATACCGGCAGTGTCTTCGCCGTCTACGACACGATGCTGCCGTATCTGCCGGGGCAATGGCGTTTTGGCGGCGGCGCGCGGCTAGTGAGCAAGCGTCCGGGCGACACGGCCAACAGCTTCACGTTGCCAGGTTATGTCGTGGCAGACCTGTTCGCCGCTTATGACACGAAGATCGGCAAGATCCCGACGCATGTGCAACTGAATGTGAAGAACGTGTTCGACAAAACGTACTATCCGTCGAGCAACAGCAATCTGATTATCGCGGTCGGCGAAGCGCGGCTCGTGATGTTGAATACGACGTTTTCGTTCTGACGCAGCGGGGTTCGTCGAGAGTCATGAGGCGCGCGATGCGCGCCTCGGCTCAACTTGTTCGACGCATCAACGACGCAGCAACCACATTAGATAAGGCCCGCCCAGAAGCGTCGCGATCACGCCCGCCGGCAGTTGCTGCGGAAAAATCATGTTGCGGCCGAGCCAGTCCGACAGCACCATCAGCAAGCCGCCGATCAGCGCCGCGACGACCATCTGCGAACGCGCGCGCGGAAAGCCGAGCAGCCGCGCGAGATGCGGCGCCATCAGGCCGACGAACGACATCGGGCCGATCACGACCGTCGCGCCCGCCGTGAGGATCGCGGCCAGCGCGAGCAGCATGAGCCGCGCGCGTTGCGCGCCGACGCCGAGCGCATTCGCCACGTTCGCGCCGAGCGGCAGGATCTCGAGCCAACGCGCGCCCAGATACGCGACGACCACCGCGACGACCGTACACGCGCCGACGGCGATTGCCGTCGCCGGCGCGATCAGGTAGGTCGAGCCATATTGCAGCGGACGCAGGAGGTTCGCGTACGCGCCACCGCTCGCCGTCGCGAGCATGACCAGCGCCTGCGAAAACGCGCTGAGGGCGATGCCCGCAAGCAGCACATGCTCCGGCGCAAAACCGCTGCGGCGGCCGAGCGCGACGATCGTCACGAGGCAGATCAGCGCGCCCGCCGACGAACCCGCGAGCAGCACGGGCGTCGACGGCGCGCTCGCCACGACTGCGGCGGCCAGCATGCCGAGCATCGCGCCGCCGCTCACGCCAAGCAGATCGGGGCTTGCCATCGGATTGCCGGTGACGCGTTGCAGGATCGTCCCCGCGAGCGCCACCATCACCCCCGCGCCCAGCGATGCGGCGAGGCGCGGCACGCGCCAGAACCACACGTCGCTCCATTGCTGCGCGCCGGTCCATTGCCAGCCGTGCAGCGTCGTCGAAAAGAGCAGCGACACGACGACCGCGGCGACGAGCAGGACGCCGAGCAGCAGTGCGGGCATCGTTAACGCGCGCCGCGGCGGCGCGTTCTCCGCAGACGCGGGACGCGGCGCCTCGATATGCACGCGGCGCAGCATCCACAGCAGCAGCGGCCCGCCGCAGAGCGCGACCGCCGCGCCCGTCGGCAGCAGTTCGCCGAGTACGCTCGGCAAACTCTGCACGGCCTGATCGGCGATCGCGAGCAACAGTGCGCCGACGAACGGCGCCCATAGCAACTGATCGCGCACGCGGCGTGCGCCCATCAGGCGCGCGAGCACCGGCCCGCCCAATCCGATGAAGCCGATCACGCCGACCGCGCTCGCCACGAACGCGCTCAACGTGACGGCGACGCCGAGCGCGAGCGGACGCGTCCATTTCAGCGACATGCCGAGCTGGCTCGCGCTGCCGTCGTCGAGCGAAAAGAGCGTTAAGGGACGCACCAGCAGCGCCGTGGCGACGCCGCAGGCGAGCACGCGCGGCAGCAGCCACACGACGCTCGCCCAGCCGTTTTGCACGAGCGAGCCGCCGCCCCAGATGAACACCGACGTCAACGAACGCTCGAACACAATCGTCAGGATCACTGACAATGCGCCGCAGTACAGATTCACGATCATGCCCGCGAGCACGATGGAGACTGCCGCGAAGCCCTTGCGCCACGTCATCGCCATGGTGGCGAACATCGCGAGCGCGGCGCCTGCCAGCGCCACCGCGAAGCGCATGTCGACGGCGAGCGCGGGCGCGGCCACCGCGGCGATCGTCAACGCGAGATACGCGCCCGCCGACACGCCGAGCGTGAGCGGCTCGGCAAGCGGATTGCGCAGCACCTGCTGAAAGACCACGCCCGCCAGCGACAACGCCGCGCCGGCGATCAGCGCGATCGCGAAGCGCGGCAGCCAGCCATAGCGCACGACAAGCTGCGGCAACGTGGCATCGGCGCGAGGCAACAGCGCGCCGGGCCATTGCGCGACAGGCAGCCGCGCGGACAGTGTGTGATAAACGAGCCACGCGGCCAGCATCAGCAGCAGCGCGGGCAGCCGCCACGCGCGCGGCGCGGCCGCGGTGACAGTCGCCGTCGAGCGGTTCATTGGGTGACTCCTTGCAGCGCGCCGGCGAGGCTGTCGGCGAAACGCATCGACGCGACGAGGCCGCCGAGCGCCGGCAACGGGCCGATGTGCCGGACGCGGTTTTGCCGCACGAACGGCAGTGCGCCCCATAACGGGCTGCGCGCGAGTTGCGCCGCGACGCCGGGCGGCACGCCGATGGTGACGACTTGCGCATCGGCATGTCGTGCGAGCGCGCCGAGGTCCGCTTCGGTCATGCCTTGCGGATCGGCGAAGTCCTGCCACGCGTTATCGATTCCGAGCGCGTGGAGCACGCCGCCGAACAGGCTGTTTCTGCCGAATACGGCGATGTGACGGTCGTCGATCGGACGCAGTAGATAGACGGGACGCCGCATCGCGCGAAAGCCCGCGAGACGCGCGGACGCATCGGCGACGCGGGCATCGGCTTGCGCGAACAGCGCATCGGCCGCGGCGTTGCGGCCGAGCGCGTCGGCGAGCTTGCGGGTCGCGGCGTGAACAGCGGGATAGACGTCGATGCCGGGGCCGAACAGTTGCACCGTCAGCGTCGGCGCGATGCGTTCGAGCAACCCGCGCAGCGGCGCGTGCCACGGCGTGATGACGATAAGCTCGGGCTTTAGCGCGGCGAGCACTTCGAAGTTCGGCTGATACAGCAAGCCGGTATCGACGACCGACGGCGGCAACGCCGGCACGCCGTCGAGCTTCGCATACCACGCGGGACGCGACACGCCGACGGGCACAACGCCGAGCGACAACACGACTTCCGTCAGCGGCCAGTCGAGCACGACGACGCGAGCGGCGGGCGCCGCTGCTGAGCCTGCGGCCGAGCCTGAAATCGAAGCGGCCGCAGAAACGGCACCCGCTGCATCCGCCGCGCGCGCCGACCGTGCGCCCGCCGCCATAAGCGCGGCCGCGCCCAACCCCGCAAGCGCGAGGCGCCGCTTGCCGTTAAAGCGCACGCTTGCCGTCATGGCGACGTGTGCCGCATGCGATCCGCCGGGCCCTTCGTCATGCCGATCACCATTGGTAACGAGCCGTGCCCAGCACCGTGCGCGTCGCGCCCCAGTAGCACACCGAGGCGGTCGTGCAGTACGAGATGTACTCGCGATCGAACACGTTGTTCAGATTGAGCGACAGGCGCCAGTTCTGAATGTCGTAGTGCGCGCCGAGGTCGACGAGCACACGCCCCGGCACGGTGAAGGTGTTCGCTGCATCGCCCGCCGAACTGCTCATATAACGCACGCCGGAGCCGACGCCGAAGTTGCGCAGCGGTCCGCGGTGGAACGTGTAATCGGCCCACAGCGAAGCGGTATTGCGCGGCGCGATGGTCGGACGCTTGCCGAAACTGGTGGGCGTCGTGGTGCTCGTCACCTGCTGGTTCAGATAGGTGTACGACGCAATCACTTTCAGATCGGCGGTGACGTTCGCGTGGGCTTCGAACTCGACGCCGCGTGAGCGCGTCTGGCCGGTCTGTATCGCGTTGCCCGGATGATCGGGATCGACCACCGACACATTGTCCTGCGTCAGCGTAAACGCCGCGAGCGAGAAGAAGCCGTCAAACCATTTCGGCTGATAACGCACGCCCGCTTCGATCTGCCGGCCCTTCGTCGGCGAGAACGGAGCGCCCGAATAGGTCGCGCCGAGCACCGGTTGGAACGACCGCGAATAGCTGACATACGGCGCGATGCCGCTTTCGAATTGATACGCGAGGCCCGCGCGCCACGTGAACGCATGATCGTTCGTGTGGTAAATGCTGCCCTTTCCCGTCGTGAGCAAGGTGGTCTGCTGATTGCCGCCCGTCCAGTCCTGGCGCACGCCGAACGTGAGCACCCAGTTACGCCAGCGCGCTTCGTCCTGCGCATACACGCCGACCGTGCTCAACGAATAATCGAGGCGCGTGTTGGCCTGCTGCGTCGGCAGCGACGAGAAGTTCGGGTTGTACAGATCCACCGTACCGAGGACGGAGTTGCCTTCGGTATCGCCGAGCATCGAGCGCTGATAGTCGAGACCGAACAGCAACGTGTGCTGAACGGCGCCCGTCGCTACCTTCGCCTGCGCGTGCGTGTCGACCTGGAATTGCGTGTAGTGCTCGTTGTCGACGTTGCCCCACATTGACACCGTGCGCTGATTCGCGCCGAGCGCACTCGTCACCGAGGTCTGGTAATAATGCTGGTCGATATGCAGATAGCGCAGATTCTGCGACACGCTGATCTTGTCGTTGATCGCGTGATCGAACTGATAACCGAACCAGTACTGCGTGCGATGCATGCCGTCGCGGTCGGGATCGCCGAAATATTTGTCCGGCCCGAGTTGACCGTTCGGGTTACTAAACAACGTCGCGCCGGCGGGCACCGGGTTGAACAGACCGCCGTTCGGGTCGCGCTGGAAGCTGCCCTGCAGCGTGAACGTCGTGTCGCGGTTCGGCCGGATCGTGACCGACGGCGCGATTGCAAGGCGCTGGTCCTTGATGTCGCTGACCTGCGTCTCCGCAGTGCGCGCGACGCCCGTGAGCCGATACAGCACGGTGCCGTTCTTGTCGACGGGACCGCTCAGGTCGAAGCCCAACTGATAGTTGTTGTGGTTGCCGATCTGCATCATCACTTCGTGATAGGGCTGCTCCATCGGCAGCTTGCTCACGTAATTGACGAGACCGCCCGGACTGCCCTGCCCGTACAACACCGACGCCGGGCCATGCAGCACTTCCAGGCGCTCCATGAAGTACGGGTCGATGCGCGGCGTGGCGAAGCGCGGCGACTGGTACAGATGCAGGCCGTCCAGATACGAGTCGAGCGGAAAACCGCGGCCGTAAAGCTGATCGAAACGGATGTCGGTGCCGTCCTGCGAATAGACGCCCGGCGTGTAGCGCAGCGCCTGATCGACGGTCTGCGCGCCCTGGTCGTCCATCTGCTGGCGCGTGACGACGGACACGCTCTGCGGATTCGTGAGCAGCGACGAATCCGTCTTGGTGCCGGTCATCGAACGTTTGGCGACATAGCCGACGCCCGGCCCTAGCGGATCTTCAGCAGAACTGCGCACCTGAACGGCAGGCAATTCCTTCGCGGCGTCCGTGCCCGATGCAGCGGCCGGCGATTCCTGCGCGTGCGCGCCGAGGCTGGCCAGACCCAGCATCAACGCGACGTAAATCGGACGCGGGTGCGGCAAGCCGCGCTCCCGCAAAGCAACGCATTTCCCGGCTTTCTCAACCTTCATTCTTCTTGATCCCCTTTCTTCTATCCCCGAATCAAGCCAGACGCGCGGACGCCGGCCTGGTGCCCGGTGATTCTCTCAAGACGGGATAGTAATGTAAACAATAATCGTTCGCATTCAATGCGAATAAAACTGTGGGGAACGGGAGACACAGCCGTTGGCGCGATGCGGGCGAAACGCGCGCCCGTCGCGCCAGCGGCTGGCAAATGCTAGCGGTGGAAATCGGCGACGGGATCGGGCTGAGTGCGTGCCGTCGCCTCGCTTTGCGACGCCGATGGTGCGAACCACTGCGCAAGCTGCGCGGCAAGAATCGGATGGT
This sequence comes from Paraburkholderia sp. OAS925, assembly GCF_040543975.1. NCBI lineage: Bacteria > Pseudomonadati > Pseudomonadota > Betaproteobacteria > Burkholderiales > Burkholderiaceae > Paraburkholderia > Paraburkholderia sp. OAS925. Next base: position 1,901,155 of record NZ_JBEUNO010000001.1, on the reverse strand, counting down.
GGACGATGCTCGAATGACTCGCATCGACGTCGAACTCGTGCAGCCGGCCCCGCGTGTGGTCCGCCCACGCCATCCTGCGACGCGGATCGGCGATGCGCAGCGCGCGCCACACATGCAGATCGCAGGCGATGCGCGGCAGCACATGCCGCGACATCAGATCGGCGTGCAACGCATCGGCGGCGAGCGCGTCCCCGAGCAGCGACGGACCGGCGTTGTCGAGCAGCGTGAGCGCGGCGGCCGGCGCACTGTCTTCGCCTTCGTCTTCGTTGACGGTGGTGGGAGAGCCGGCGCCCTCCTCCCGATGCGTCGCCGTATCGACGATACCGACGAATGACACGCGCATGCCGCGCCGCTCGAAATGATCCGCGATGGCGATCGCGAGCCGGCCGCCGAACGACCAGCCGAGCAGCGCGTAGTCGCCGTGCGGCTGGAGCGCTTCGATGCTGTCGGCGTAGTGCGCAGCGAGCGCTTCGAACGTGTCGCCTTGCCACGGCTCGCCGCGCACAGCCGGGGCCTGAATGGCGATCAGGCTCACGCGGCCGTTCAGCGCCTGCGCGAGCGTGCGGTATTCGCCGACCATGCCGTAGCCGGGGTGCAGACAGAACAGCGTTGCCGGCGCGCCGAGTGCGTTGAGCGGCACGGCGGGCGATCGTGCGGCCTGGGCGCGAGCGTTTGCGTCTTGAGGCCGGCGTCGCGCGAACCAGGCGGCGAGCGCATCGGCGGGAGGCGCGGGCAGGCTGGCTTCGTATACGGCGCGCGCGGTCCAGCTTGCGGCGATGGTGTCGCGCTGCGCCAGCGTTTCGACGGAATCGGGAACGGGTGGGCGCGGTTTGGGGGCTTGTGGTTGTTGTGGCTGTTGCGGTTGCTGTTGCGATGTGGCGGTGCGCAGATGTTCGACCAGCGCGACGAGCGACGACTCGAACGACGCCAGCAATTTTTCGGCGAGCGCGTCCGACACGAACTGCGGCGCGTAGCCCCAGTTGAGCGCGAGCGAATCGCCGGCAATCCAGCCGTTGATGTCGAGCGCACGGTCGGGCAGCCGCGCGCGGGGTGCGATGGCGTCGCCCGGCGTTTCGGCCGCGAAGCCGAAGCGGCTTGCATCGTCGAAAGTCTGATCGAAGCGGCCCAGATAGTTGAAGCCGATCTCCGGCGTGGGCAGCGCGCGCAGCGCCGACCGACTCGCGGCGTCCGCGCAACAGGAGAGCAGGCCCCAGCCGAGCCCGCGCAACGGCACGGCCGCGAGACGCTCGCGCACCTGCAGCAGCGCATCGGCCGCGTCGATGCCGCGCGGCAACGCGAGCGGATACTGGCTCGTGAACCAGCCGACGGTGCGGCTCAGCTCGGCACCGTCGATGACGTCCTCGCGGCCGTGGCCTTCCAGCTCGACGAGCACTTCATCACGCGACACCGCATCGCCGATGGCGCGCGCGAGCGCCGCAAGCAGCACTTCGTCGACACGCATCCGGTACACGCGCGGCGCCTCGCGCAGGAGCGCCGCGGTGAGTTCGGGCGAGAGCTTTTTCAGCAGCGTCTTTTGCGGCTGCGGATGCGGCTCGATGGCCGGAAACAGCGGGCCGGCGCGCAATGCGGGCGCGTCGAGCGCGGTCTGCCACCATGCGAGTTCAGCGACACGCTCGGATGATTCGGCGTACTGATGAAGTTGGCGGACCCATGCGCGCCAGGGCATCGACGGGGCCGGGAGGTGGATGGGTTCGTTGCGTTCTGCTTGTTCGTAGGCGGTTTGCAGTTCTTCGAGAAGCACGCGCCACGAGACGCCGTCCACTGACAGGTGATGGATCGCGATCAGCAGACGGGTTTCGTCTTGAGTTTCGAAGTGGCCGACGCGCCAGATTGGGCCGCGCTCGATGTCGAGGCTCGACTGGATGTTGGTGCAGGCGGTTGCAAGGTCTGCGAGCGACGAGAGTTTTTCGTGGCGGACGATGGCGGTGGCGGGCTGCGATACGTGTGTGGTCTGCGGTTCCTCTGACGACAGCGATACTTGTGAGCCTTGCGACGCTTGTGACGGTTGCGAATCGTCCGTCGCTTCTGTCACTGTGTCCGCAGACTTTCCGCTCGCCACGGTCTGCTTCCACTCCCCGGCCTCTTTTACGAAGCGCAGACGCAGCGCGTCGTGGCGTGCCTCCAGGGCCGCGACCGCGCGCTCGAGCGCCTCAGGCACGAGCCGCCCCTTCACCTTCAGCAGCACCGCCTGGTTCCAGTGCGATTCCCCTTGCGGATATCGCTCGAAGAACAGCCGCTGGATCGGCGTCAGTGCGAGCGGCGCGCCGTCGTCGACCTCATGCGCGATGTGCGAATCGAGCCGTTGCGCGCGCTGCGCGAGACCGCTCACCGTCGGATGCTCGAAGATCTGCCGCGGTGTCAGCCGCCAGCCCGCCTCGCGCGCCCGCGCGATGATCTGCAGGCTCTGGATCGAGTCGCCGCCGGCTTCGAAAAAGTTGTCGGTGACGCCCAGATCGTCGCGTCCGAGCACGGCGCTCCAGATCGACAGCAGCACCGATTCGATCTCGTTCGATGGCGCCACGCACTCGCGCGCGCCCGTCTGCGGCGCGGGCAAAGCGGCGCGGTCGAGCTTGCCGTTAGGCATCCACGGCAGCCGCGCGAGTATCGTCACCGATGACGGGACCATGTAGGCCGGAAGCTTGTGCTCGAGTTCGCGGAGAAGGCGTGCGGTGTCGAGGGTGGGTGATGTCGTCGTGGTAGTCGTTGCTGCGCCTGTCTTTGCAGCGGTACTTGCTGCATCCGTCGTCGCCACGTCAGCCTCTACCGCGCCACCCTCGCCCGCCACATACGCCGCCAACCGCTGCGTCTGCCCTTCTCCGACGACAATCACCGCCGCCTCGCGCACGCCCTCGCACTGACGCAGCACCGCCTCGATCTCGCCCGGTTCGATGCGCTGCCCGCGCAGCTTCACCTGCTGATCGAGCCGTCCGAGAAACTCCACGGTGCCGTCCGCGCGCATGCGGCACAGGTCGCCGCTGCGGTACATGCGTGCGCCCGGCGCGCCGTGCGGATCGGGCACAAAGCGCTCCGCGGTGAGACCCGCGCGGCCAAGATAACCGCGCGCCACCGTCGGCCCGCCGATGCACAGTTCTCCGAGCCCGCCGACCGGCGCTTCATCACCGAATGCGTCGAACACGCGCGCCGTGCGGCCCGGATACGGATGGCCAATCGGCACCGTCACCTCGTGAACATCGTCGGCCACAGTGTGGCGATACAACGCGGCGACTGTCGTCTCCGTCGGTCCGTAAAGATTATCGAGCCGGATATCCGCGAGCGGTCCGTCGCGCCAGCGCGCGAGCGCGTCGCCAGGCAGCGCCTCGCCGCCGACCGTCACCTGGCGCAGCGCAAGCTGCGCGCGCGGCGGCGCATGACGATGCCACTGCTGCCACAGCGCCGTCGGAATCCGCGCGAATGTCACTTGCCGTTTCACCAGCCGTTCGCTCAGGCTTTGCAGATCCCACGGCTGCATCCCGCGCATTTCGACCGTCGCGCCGCGCAGGAGTGCAGGCAGCGTTTCGTGCAACGCGACGTCGAAATTGATCGTCGATGAGTGGAGCACTGTGTCGTCGTCGCTGATGCCGTAGGTTGTGAGGAAGTCCCGCAGGTGCGTCCATAACGCGCCGTGGCTCACGCCGACACCCTTGGGTCTGCCGGTCGAGCCCGAGGTGTACAGCACGTAAGCGAGCTGGTCGGGGTGCAGCGCAACGTCAATGTGCGGCTTCGACTCTTGCTCAGTGGCTGTGCTTATCATCGTTTCTGCGTCAAAGTGTTGCGGTGTCTCAGTGCCCATCAGTGACTCGCGCGCTGCGCCCGTCCGTGGCGCCGCAGAAGCAACGTTCGACTGCGACTGTGACTGCGCCTTCGCCTTCGCGTGCGCTTCCGCAGCAGCCGCAGCTACCGCCATTGCCCCTACCTCCACTACTTCACACCCCGCAAGCACCTCACCAACCCGCGCCGCACTCGCCGCATCCGCCACCACCTGCACGATCCCGGCATCGCCGATCATCTGCGCGAGGCGCGCGGCCGGGTAATCCGGGTCGAGCGGCACGAACGCACCACCGGAGCGAATAATCCCAAGCAACGCCGCGATCAGCGCCGGTCCTCGCGCGACACACAATCCCACGCGCCGCTCAGCACCGACACCTCGAGCGATGAGCCGCGAAGCAATTGCCGCCGACCACGCATCAAGTTCAGCATACGTGAGCGACTCATCTTCACAGCGCAGCGCAATCGCCTGCGGCGTACGCTTTGCCTGCGCCGCAAGCGCCATCCCAAGCGACTCGAACGCATAGGACTTCAGCGGCTTCCCTTCATGCTGCAAAGGCAACGTCAACGATCCAACCCTTCGCCGCACATCATCAACCATCTGCTCAAGCACCGCTTCGTATTGCGATGCAATCCGCTCCACTGTGCCAACGTCGAACACATCGGCCGCATAGTTGAACATCAGGCGCAAGTTGCGCCCATCGTCGACGACGTTCAGCACCAGATCGAAACGCGCCGTATCCGTGCCGCCCGCCTCCGGCTCAACGACGAGACCGGGCATCGCAACCGATGCGTCGCTCGTCGCCTGCTCGAGATTGAACATGACCTGGAACAGCGGCGAGCGTCCGAGCTCGCGATCGATCCGCAACGCGTCGAGAATGCGGCCGAACGGTATCGAGTGATGCGCATGCGCCTCGAGCACGCGCTCATGCAGTCGCGACAGCAACGTCGCACACGGCATGGTGCCGTCGACGTCCACATCGATCACAAGCGTGTTGACGAAAAAACCGATTAGCCCTTCGCTCTCGCTGCGCTGCCGTCCCGCCGACGGCACGCCGATCCGCAAGCCCGGCTGACCGCCGTAGCGGTACAGCAGCGCGGCATAAGCGCCGAGCAACACGGTGAAAAGCGTCGTGCGCTGTGCGCGCGCGAGTTCGCGCAGACGCTCGGCAAGAGCCGGGCCGACATCGCGCCGCACGCGTCCGCCTTCGACGCCGCGCACCGCTGCCCGCGGCCGGTCCAACGGCAATTCGAGCGCGGGACGCTCGGCTCCAAGGCGCTGTTTCCAGTACGCAAGATCGTCGGCAAACGCGCCGTCTTCCCATTCGTTCTGCCACGCCGCGACATCGCCGAAATGAATGTCGAGCGGCGGCAGTGCGCAAGTCAACGCGTCATGCTGACCATCGAGCGCCGCGCGATACAGCGCCGCCAGTTCGCGAACGAAGAGCGCCTGCGACCAGCCGTCGGACACGATGTGATGCACGACGATCGACAGCGCGTGACATTGCGCATCGATCCCGATGAGGTCGACGCGCAGCAGCGGCCCTTGCTCGAGATCGAACGGTTCGCGCGCGGCGGCACGCAGCATGTCGCGCAATTGCGCGGGATCGTCGAGCGTATGTTCGCGCCACAGGTAGCACGCGTCCGCGGCGATGCGCTGGGCCGCGACGCCGCGCGTCTCGACGAAGCGTGCACGCAACGCGCCGTGGCGAGCGACGAGCGCATCGAACGCACGGCGCAATGCACGCACATCGAGATGCCCCGTCAAACGCAGCGCGCGCGACAGGTTATACGCGGGGTTCAGCGGATCGAGCTTCCAGAGGAACCACAGACGTTCCTGCGCGGGAGCGAGCGGATAAGTTGCCGCGCGCGAAAAACGAAGAAGACGCATCGGCGCTCGACGCTTCTGCGTCTGCTGATTTAGTTGCGTCATCAACTTCGCGCGACAACGGCACGATCGGCACACGCGCGGGATCGATACCCTGCTCGCGCGCCTTCTCGCGAAACCGCCGCCGACGTTCCGGCGATAGCGCCGCGTACTTGCGCGCAATCGCCAGCGCCTGGCTCGGCGCTTCGCTCACGGTAGCGCTAGCGGCAGCGGAGGAACCAGTAGAAGCAACCGTCGCAGCCGGTTCGTTGCGAATCGTAGTCAGCATAGTGGCAATCTGAATAGGTCAACGCGGCTTCGCGGCCGCGTGTGATGTTTGTCTTTGAGCAATGAGCGGCTTGAGTCGTTGAGTTCGAGCAGCGCAGTCTCGTCGTGCATGCGCTTGCTTGCGCGAGCTGATGACGTGACGCCGATATATCGACGGCACGGCTTCGCCCACGCGCGATTCGCGTCGAACGCTGAACAAGCGATACATTCGACGCGGACCATGCAACCGTGCGCGCGCCGACCTGGCGAACAGCGCCATTGCGCAACCGCCATTCCCTCGCGGATTTCAATCGAGTCCATCGAACAACCCATCGAGCGCCTGCAGTTCATCGTTCGACGAAGCCCTGCCAGAAGCCTCCCCCTCGACGCGATCGTCAAGCAGCGTGGCCAAGAGCGCCGGCGTCGGCTGCTCAAACAGCGCGGCCAGCGCAACCTTGCGACCAAGCTGCTCCGACAACCGCGCAACGACGCGCACAGCCGCGAGCGAGTGTCCACCAAGCGCGAAGAAATCATCGTCCGCGCCGATCCGCTCGAGCCCGAGCACGTCGCCAAAAAGCCGCGCGATAAGCATTTCCATTTCGCCCGACGGCTCGACCCACGACGACTCGGTTGCAGGCGTCGTCTCGAAGCGCGCGAGCGCGTTGCGATCCAGCTTGCCGTTCGCAGTGCGCGGCAACGCGTCGATCGCATAGAGCGCCGCCGGAATCATGTAGCCGGGCAGCCGCGCGGCAAGCATCTGCCGCCAGCCGGCCGGCACCGCGCGCGCTTCACGATCAGGCTCATTAACAACTGCACCGACGACATACGCGACGAGCCGCGCCTCGGCATCGCCCGCACCCGGCACGAGCGCGACGGCCGCGTCGAGCACGCCGTCGCACTCGCGCAGCGCCGCCTCGATCTCGCCGAGTTCGATCCGATAGCCGCGCAGCTTCACCTGCTGATCGATCCGGCCGAGAGTTTCAAATTCGCCGTCGGTCCGCTCGCGGCACAGGTCGCCAGTGCGGTACATGCGCGCGCCCGGCGCGCCGTAGGGATCGGGCACGAAGCGCTCGGCGGTGAGACCCGCGCGGCCCAGATAACCGCGCGCAAGATTTTCGCCGCCGATGCACAGCTCGCCGACGCCGCCTTGCGGCGTCAACTGCCCGCTCGCGTCGACGATGCGCAGCGCGTTCGCATGCAACGCGCGACCGATCGTGATAGGTCCACTCCCAGACACGCGAGCGCAACTCGACCAGATCGTCGTCTCCGTGGGACCATACAGGTTCCACAACTCGACACCGCGTTGCACAAGCTGCACCGCGAGATCGGCGGGCAACGGCTCGCCGCCCGCGATGCCGGTAAGCCGCCCGCGCGACGCCCCATGCCAACCCGATTCGATCAGCAGACGCCAGCCGCTCGGCGTCGCCTGCATGAACGTCGCGCCGCTTTCGTCGATAAGCCGCGCGAGCGCCGCGCCGTCTGCCACCGTTTGCGCGTCGGCCATTTCGGCACACGCGCCTCGCGTCAACGGCAAGCAGAATTCGAGCAGCGAAATATCGAACGACGGCGTCGTGACCGACAATAGTACGTCATCCTGATGAAGTCCCGGCGCGATGCCGACGCTTGCAAGCAGCCGTGCCAGCGCGCCGTGCGAAACCGCAACGCCTTTCGGCCGGCCCGTCGAGCCCGACGTATAAATCACGTAGGCGAGCTGTGAATCGGTGCACGGCGATATGGGCGGCAGTGCGCTTGCTGCGTCGTGGACCAAGGCATGTTCACCGCTTCCCGCGTCGAGCACAATGCGGTTATCGAGCGCGCCACCGAGTCGCGCCCGGCCCTCGTCATCCGCGATGACGCGCACAACGCCCGCATCTTCCAGCATGCCCGCGAGGCGTTCGGCCGGGAACGACGGATCGAGCGGCACATAAGCCGCGCCGCTTCGCCACACGCCGAGCATGCTCGCGATCAGCGCGGGCGAGCGGCGCATGCAGACGGCCACGCGCTCCTCTCGCGCGACGCCGCTCACGCGCAAGCGTGCATCGATTGCGACGGACCAGCGGGCGAGCGTCGCGTAGTCGAAGGCCTCGCCGTTCTGGCGCACCGCGACGCGCTGCGGCACGCGCGCGGCTTCGACCGCAAAGCGCTCGTGGCAGGCGCGCAGCGCGGGCGGCGGCAACGGCAACGGCTCGGCCTCCGGCGCACCGCGCCGCGCCGCGAGTTCGCCGACGAAGCGCGGCGCGCGCTCTCCTTCATCGGCGAGTTGGTCGATGAGCGCGAGGTATTGCCGCTGCAACTGCTCGACCTGCGTGCGCGCAACGCGCCGGCTGTCCCACTGCCATTGCAGTTCGATGCGCGTGGCCGGGAGGATCGTCAGCGTCAGCGGATAGTGCGTGCGCTCGAATGAATCGACGGAGTCGACGCGCAGCGCGCCCGCTTGCGCCGACGCCGCGCGCGTCGCAACCGGATAGTTCTCGAACACGATCAGACTATCGAATAGCGCATCGCCGCTGCGCCCGGCCCACTGCTGCAACGACGCGAGCGGCGTATGCTCGACCTCGCGCATTTGCAGGTTGTACGACTGCAACGCGTCGAGCCACGCGGCTATCGTGACGTCGCCGCGCACCGTCGAAAACACCGGCAGGCTATTGATAAAGAGTCCGAACATATCCTCGGCGTGAGGCAACGATGCGGGGCGCCCCGCCACCGTCACGCCGAACGCGACCGACTGCTTGCCGCTCAGCCCGCGCGAGCAGCACGGCCCACGCTCCCTGCATCAGCGTATTGAGTGTCACGCGATGCCGCTGTGCGGCGCGGCGCACGCGCGCATCGAGCGGCGCGTCGAGTTTCAGCGCGATCTTGCGCGCCGCGCTCGCGGGTTCGCTCGGAGCCGTGTCGAGCGGCGCGGCGAGGCTCGAGGTCAACGTACCGGCATCGTCGGCGGCTTTCAGGCGCTCGCTCCACCAGTCGCGGGGATCGGGCTGCGCCGCGAGCCATTCGACGTAACGACGATACGACGGCGGTGTATGCGCGGGGGCGTGCGCAGCGGCGTGCGTGACGCCCAACGCGCGCTCGTAGTCGTCGAAGACTTCGGCGAGAAGCCGTGCACCGCTCCAGCCATCCGTCAGCACATGATGATGCGTGCGCACGAGATCGAAGCGGCCATCGGGACGGCGGAACACATTGACGCGCATCAGCGGCGCACGCGACGGGTCGATGCCCGCGGCGACGTCGGCCGAGCGCCACTCGGCAAGACGCGCATCGTAGTCCTGCACATCGCGCCAGTCGTGCACTCCGAACGGCAGCACGGCTTCGCGCTGCACGATCTGCAATGCGGCTTCACCATGCCGCCACTCGAAGCGCGTGCGCAACATGTCGTGCCGCGCGATAGCGGCCTGCCAGGCCGCGCGCAGCGCGGTGGCGTCGAGGCGGCCGTCGAGCGTCAATTGCAACTGATTCACGTAGACGCCTTCGCCACGCTGCAACTCGCTGTGATAAAGCAGACCCTGCTGCAAGGGCGTCGCGGGATAGATGTCGGCGATGCCGCCAAGCGCCAGGTTCAGCGCGCGTAGCTGCGTCTGATCGAGGCCCGACAGAGGGAAGTCCGATGCCGTCGCGCCTTGGGGCGCGGCGACGCAATGCGCGATCATCGCGTCGACATGCTGACCGAAAGTATCGACGATGCGCTCGACGCTCTCGCGATCGATCCGCGCCGGGTCGAAACGCCAACGCAGCAACAGCGTGTCGCCGGTGACGATGCCGTTCAGGTCGAGCGCGTAATCGAGGCGTGCGCCGGCGCCGTGGCTGCTGCCGGCATCCTCGGAACTAAAGGCGAAACGCGACGCCGGATCGAACGACTGATCGAAGCGCCCGAGATAGTTGAAGCTGATCGCGGGGCGCGGCCGCGTGCGGCTCGCGTCGAGCAATCCCCAATGCAAGCCCTTGTTCGGCACCGCGCGCACACGTTCCTTGACGGCGATGAGCGCGTCCCCCGGCGCAGCGGGCGACGCGGGCAGCGCGACCGGGAAACGCGTCGTGAACCAGCCGACGGTGCGGCTCAGGTCCGCGCCGTCGATCACGTCTTCGCGGCCGTGGCCTTCCAGTTCGACGGCGATCTCGGCCGCGCCGCTCCATGCGCCGAGCGCCTGCGCAAGCGCGGCGAGCAGCAGTTCGTCGACCCGCGTCCGATACGCGCGCGATGCGTTGTGCAGCAATTCGCGTGTGCGGCGTGCATCGAGTGTCCAGTCGATCGTTTCGCTTTCAGCGACGCGCGTGCCTGCGGGTGCGCGAAGTGGAAGATCGGGAGCAGCGTCGACGACGCTTAGCGCTTCGCGCCACCAGTTTGCTTCGGACTGGACGTTGTTTGATTCGGCATACTGATGAAGTTCACGGACCCATGCGCGCCAGGGCATCGACGGGGCCGGCAGGTGGATGGGTTCGTTGCGTTCTGCTTGTTCGTAGGCGGTTTGCAGTTCTTCGAGAAGCACGCGCCACGAGACGCCGTCCACTGACAGGTGATGGATCGCGATCAGCAGACGGGTTTCGTTTGGAGTCTCGAAGTGACCGATGCGCCAAAGCGGGCCGCGCTCGATGTCGAGGCTCGACTGGATGTTGTTGCAGGCCGTTGCGAGGTCGGCGAGCGAGGGGAGCTTTTCGTGGCGGACGATGGCGGTTTGCGAATCCTTCGCCGCTTCCGTTACCACGGTCTGCTTCCACTCCCCGGCGTCTTTTACGAAGCGCAGACGCAGCGCGTCATGGCGCGCCTCCAGGGCCGCGACCGCGCGCTCGAGCGCCTCAGGCACGAGCCGCCCCTTCACCTTCAGCAGCACCGCCTGGTTCCAGTGCGATTCCCCTTGCGGATAGCGCTCGAAGAACAGCCGCTGGATCGGCGTCAGTGCGAGCGGCGCGCCGTCGTCGGCTTCAAGCGCGACGTGCGAGTCGAGCCGTTGCGCACGCTGCGCGAGACCGCTCACCGTCGGATGCTCGAAGATCTGCCGCGGTGTCAGCCGCCATCCCGCCTCGCGCGCCCGTGCGATGATCTGCAGGCTCTGGATCGAGTCGCCGCCAGCTTCGAAGAAGTTGTCGGTGACGCCCAGATCGTCGCGTCCGAGCACGGCGCTCCAGATCGACAGCAGCACCGATTCGATCTCGTTCGATGGCGCCACGCACTCGCGCGCTTCCGTCTGCGGTGTGGGCAGTGCGGCGCGGTCGAGCTTGCCGTTCGGCATCCACGGCAGCCGCGCGAGTATCGTCACCGATGAAGGGACCATGTAGCTCGGGAGCTTGTGCTCGAGTTCGCGGAGAAGGCGTGCGGTGTCCAAGGTGGGTGATGTCGTCGTGGTAGTCGTTGCTGCGCCTGTCTTTGCAGCGGTACTTGCTGCATCCGTCGTCGCCACGTCAGCCTCTACCGCGCCACCATCTCCCGCCACATACGCCGCCAACCGCTGCGTCTGCCCTTCGCCGACGACAATCACCGCCGCCTCGCGCACGCCCTCGCACTGACGCAGCACCGCCTCGATCTCGCCCGGTTCGATGCGCTGCCCGCGCAGCTTCACCTGCTGATCGAGCCGTCCGAGAAACTCGACAGTACCGTCCGCGCGCATGCGGCACAGGTCGCCGCTGCGATACATGCGTGCGCCCGGCGCGCCGTGCGGGTCGGGCACAAAGCGCTCGGCGGTGAGACCCGCGCGGCCCAGATAACCGCGCGCCACTGTCGGTCCGCCGATGCACAGTTCTCCGAGCCCGCCGACCGGCGCTTCATCACCGAATGCGTCGAGCACGCGCGCCGTGCGGCCCGGATACGGATGGCCAATCGGCACCGTCACGTCGTGAACATCGTCGGCCACAGTGTGGCGATACAACGCGGCGACTGTCGTCTCCGTCGGTCCGTACAGGTTATCGAGCCGGATGTCCGCGAGCGGTCCGTCGCGCCAGCGCGCGAGCGCGTCGCCAGGCAGCGCCTCGCCGCCGACCGTCACCTGGCGCAGCGCAAGCTGCGCGCGCGGCGGCGCATGGCGATGCCACTGCTGCCACAGCGCCGTCGGAATCCGCGCGAATGTCACTTGCCGTTTCACCAGCCGTTCGCTCAGGCTTTGCAGATCCCACGGCTGCATCCCGCGCATTTCCACCGTCGCGCCGCGCAACAGCGCGGGCAGCGTTTCGTGCAACGCGACGTCGAAATTGATCGTCGATGAGTGGAGCACTGTATCGTCGTCGCTGATTCCGTAGGTTGTGAGGAAGTCCCGCAGGTGGGTCCATAACGCGCCGTGGCTCACGCCCACACCCTTCGGTCTGCCGGTCGAGCCCGAGGTGTACAGCACGTAGGCGAGCTGGTCGGGGTGCAGCGCGATGTCGGTGTGGTTCGCTGACTCCGGCTCCATCAGTGACTGCGAACCCACGTCCAGTACTTCACATTCAGCAAGCACCTCCGCCACCCGCGCCGCGCTCGCCGCATCCGCCACCACCTGCACGATCCCGGCATCGCCGATCATCTGCGCGAGGCGCGCGGCCGGGTAATCCGGGTCGAGCGGCACGAACGCACCACCGGAGCGAATAATCCCAAGCAACGCCGCGATCAGCGCCGGCCCTCGCGCGACACACAATCCCACGCGCCGCTCAGCACCGACACCTCGCGCGATGAGCCGCGAAGCAATTGCCGCCGACCACGCATCGAGCTCCGCATACGTGAGCGACTCATCTTCACAGCGCAGCGCAATCGCCTGCGGCGTACGCTTTGCCTGCGCCGCAAGCGCCATCCCAAGCGACTCGAACGCATAAGACGTCAGCGGCTTCGCTTCACGCTGCAAAGGCAACGTCAACGACCCAACCCGTCGCTCCACATCATCGACCATCTGCACAATCACCGCTTCGTACTGCGCTTCGATCCGCTCCACGGTCTCGCGGTCGATGCGCTCGCCGTCCCACGCCCATTCGAGCGAAAGCGCCTGCCCGCGCGGAATGATCGCGAGCGCGAGCGGGTAATGCGTCGGGTCAATTGAATCGACGGACGCGACCTTCAGGCCCGCATCGCCGTTTCGAGCGGCATCGACGGGATAGTTTTCGAACACGACGATGCTATCGAACAGCGCATCGCCGCTGCGCCCGCTCCACTGCTGCACGCGCGCGAGCGGCGTGTGTTCGTGCTGGCGCAGCTCGGTCAGTTCGCCTTGCAGTTTGCGCAACCATGCGCCGAGTTCAGCGCTCGCGTCCACATCGACGCACACCGGCAACGTATTGATGAACAGCGCCGAGCATCCGTTCGACGCCCGGCAGATGCGCCGGCCGTCCCGCGAACGTCGTGCCGTAAGCGACGCCGCGCCGATGTCCATAGCGCGCGAGCAGCACCGCCCACGCGCCCTGCATCAGCGTATTGAGCGTGATCTCGTGACGACGCGCCGTCGCCTGCAAGCGCGCGACGAGCGTTTCGTCGAGCGCGCGGCGCCGCGCATGCGCGCCGGGCTCGGCCGCGCGCGGTTCGCCGAGACTCGCGGTGAGCGTCGCGGGATCGTCGGCGCGCGCGGCCCACGCGCGCCACCATGTCTCGGTCGCGGGATCGTCGGCGGCCTCGCGAATCCATTCGACGTACTGACGATATGGCGGCGCCGTTTCGAATGCCGCAGCAGCACCGCTCGCGCGCATCCGATAATCGCGCAGAACTTCGGCGAACAGCAGCGACACGCTCCAGCCGTCGAGCAACAGATGATGGTGCGTCCACACGACGTCGGCGGTGTGCGCGTCGCGAACGAAGAGCGCGATGCGCATCAGCGGCGCGGCGTCGGGCGCAATGCCATCGGCGAGGTCGCGCGCGCGCCACTCGGCGAGACGCGCGTCGTAGTCCGCGGCGGCTGACCAGTCGTGCGTCTCGAACGGCAGTGCGATCTTGCGATGGACGATCTGCATCACCGCACCGCCGTGCTGCCACGCGAAAGCCGTGCGCAAAATCGCGTGACGTTCAAGCGCGGCCTGCCACGCGGCCTGCATCGCGGCGACGTCGAGCGCGCCGGACAGCGTCGCGCGCATCTGATTCAGATACGCGCCCTGCCCCGCGTCGGCGAGCGTGTGATAGAGCAAGCCGGCTTGCAGCGGCGTCGCCGGATACACGTCCTCGATATGCTCGGGCGTGAGGCCGAGCGCGCGCCACAAATCGGACGATGACGAACCGTTCGCGCCAGGCACGGCGTCCGCAGCCGTGGTGGACGTGAACGTGGACGTCGATGTCGACCCCGACTCAGCGGCCAACGGTCGCGCCGCGCGCGCGAGCTGCTGCACGGTCGGCGCTTCGAACACCATGCGCGGCGTGACCAGAAAACCGGCATCGCGTGCCTTCGAGACGATCTGCAGACTCAGAATCGAATCGCCGCCGATCACGAAGAAATTGTCGGTCACGCCAATGTCGTCGCGCCTCAGCACCGCGCGCCAGACGGTCAGCAAAGCAGCCTCGGCAGGCGTCGATGCGGCGACGGCTTGCGCGGCGTTGGCGACGTCCTCGGGCGCAGGCAACGCGCGTCGGTCGAGCTTGCCGTTGGGCGTCAGCGGAAAGCGCTCCATCTCCACATACGATGACGGCACCATGTGCGCCGGCAAGCGCGCGGCAAGCCATGTCTGCCAGCGCGCGATGTCGCGCGTATGCGGTTCTTCGCGCGGCACGATGTAAGCGACGAGGCGCTGGTCACTGGCGTTTGCGTTCGCACTGCCGCCCGACACGAGCACCGCAGCCTCGCGCACTTCCGGATGCGCAAGCAGTGCCGACTGAATCTCTCCGAGCTCGATCCGGAAGCCGCGGATTTTCACCTGATCGTCATTGCGGCCCAGGTATTCGAGGTCGCCATCGGGCAGCCGTCGCGCGAGGTCGCCCGAGCGGTATAAACGCGCGCCCGGCGCACCATACGGATCGGGCACGAAGCGTTGTGCGGTCAACTCGGCGCGGCCCTGATAGCCGCGCGCGAGACCCGCGCCGCCTACATACAACTCGCCCACCGCGCCCATCGGCACGCGGTTCATATCGGCATCGAGCACATGCAGCGTGAGATCGTCGAGCGGCGCGCCGATCACGCTGCGGGCATCATGCAGCGCTGCGTCATCGAGAGTGCGATGCGTGACATGAACCGTTGTCTCGGTGATGCCGTACATGTTCACGAGCGACGGCAGCACACCCTTGCGACGCGCGCCGTCCGCCCATCGCGCCAATGACGCAGGCTCGAGACGCTCGCCGCCGAAGATCACCACGCGCAGTGAATCGAGCGTGTTGTCATCGTCGGCATGCGTCAGTTGCGTGAATGCCGAGGGCGTCTGGTTCAGCACCGTCACGCGCTCTTTGCGCAGCAGCGCATGAAACGCCGCGGGTTCGCGTGCGCTCCAGTGCGGCACGATTACGAGCCGTGCGCCATGCACGAGTGCGCCGAAGATTTCCCATACTGAGAAGTCGAATGCGTACGAATGGAACAGTGTCCAGACGTCGGATGAATCGAATGCGAAGCTCGATTGCGTTGCGTCGAAGAGGCGTGCGATGTTTTCGTGTGTGATGCCCACGCCCTTTGGCACACCCGTCGAGCCCGAGGTGTAGATCACGTAGGCAAGCTGTTGCGGACGCGGATACATCGCGACGTCGAGCGGCTCATCATTCTGCAACGCATCGCGCAACGCTAGAGCATCAAGCGTCGGCCGCGTGCCGAACAACGCCGCATGCTGCGCGAGACTCGGCGCATCGGTGACGATCAGACGCAACTGCGAGTCATCGACGATATGCGCAAGGCGCTCCGCCGGATACGACGGATCGAGCGGCACATACGCCGCGCCCGCGCGGAGCACGCCGAGCAACGACGCAACCAGCGCCGTCGAGCGCTGCATCGCGACACCTACGCGCACTTCCGCTCCCGCGCCGAGACGAATCAACTCCTGCGCAATCGCGCCCGACCACGCATCGAGTTGCGCATACGTCACCTCTTCATCGCCATCGACGAGTGCAACAGCGTCAGGCCGCGCGTGTGCCTGCGCAACAATGCGCGCAGTCACCGGCTCGTATGCAAACGCGGCGGGCATACAACGCGCCGCGTCGTCACGCAACTCACGCAATTCGAACGACGCAAGCCTTCCCTGCGGCGCCGCGCTCCACTGCTCGAGCAATCCCGTGAAATTGTGCGCGAGCCGTTCGATAGTCGACGCGTCGAACACATCGGTCGCGTAGGTGAACGTCAGGTCGATCGCGTCGCGGGCACTCTCAGCGATGTTGAGCATCAGATCGAACTGCGCCTCGCCGTTGTCGACTTCCTGCAGCGACACGCGCAACCCATCGCCAAACGATGCCATCAGATTGTGGCGCTGCTGCTGATTCACGAGCACCTGAAAAAGCGGCGTGTGCGTGAGATCGCGCTCGGACTGCACCGCCTTGACGACGCTCGCAAACGGCACGTCCTGGTTGGCATATGCGTCGAAGAACCGCTCGCGCACATCGTCGATGAGTTGCGCCGCGCGCATCTCGCCGCGCGGCGCGGTGCGAATCACGACGGTGTTGACGAAAAAGCCCACGACGTTCGCCGTATCCGGCGAATCGCGGCCCGCGAGCGGCACGCCGATGCGAATGTCGGATTGGCCCGAGTATCGATAGAGCAACGCGTCGAACGCAGCGAGAAGCGTCATGAAGAGCGTCGCGCGATGCGTGCTCGCGAGCGCGCGCAGCGCATTCGCGGTGGCGGCCGGCACGCGTGTGCGATGGCGCGCGCCAGGCGCGCGGCGCGTGCCGGTGCGAAACGCGGTCGTAGGGTAGCGCGAGCGTCGCGGGGGAATCGTCGTCGGTGGCGAGCGTGGTGCGCCACCATGCGAGTTGTTCGGACTCGCGCTCGGGTGTGAGTTGCGCGGCGCGTGCGGCGACGATGTCGCGATAGGCAGCCGCTGATTCGGCTGCGTCGTTCGCATCGTTAGTGGCGGGTTCGACGGAACCCGTGAGCGCTGCCGCGCAATGCTCGCGATACAGACGCGAGAAGTCGGCGAACAACAGGCCGATCGACCAGTCGTCGCTAACGATGTGATGCAGCACCAGATGCAGCGCGTGACGATTTTCGTCGATGCGCACAAGCGTTGCGCGGACGGGCGGCTCAGCGGTGAGATCGAAAGGGATGCGGGCGAGCGCTGAGAGACAATCGGCCAGTGCTTTGTCGCCGGCGTTGTCTGTGTCATCGGACGCGGACTTCTCTTCTGTCGGCGGCAGTTCGAGCAGGTGGATCTCGCTGTGGCTCGCGGCGTCGATATGTTGAAACGGAACGCCCTCTACTTCGGCGAAACGCATTCGCAGTGCGGGGTGTCGTTGGGTCAGCGCGCGGAACGCGGCACGCAACGCATCGACATAGAGGCGGCCGTCAAAACGCAGCGCACCGTTCACGTGGTATGCCGCGCTTTGCGGGTCGAGCTTCCATAAAAACCACAGGCTTTGCTGGGATGGCGATAGAGGGATCGGTGCGGTTAGGGTGGATTGAGTGGGTGTGTTGGTGAATAGTTGTTCTGTGGTGGCTGGCACTGCGCGCGCATCAGACGAACTGGTGTCCACAGTAGCAATAAAAGCGCCGACTACTTCCGACGCCTGCGCCAGCGCATCACCGCTGAAAATTTGCGCGCCGCGCAGCAGCGTCGCAAAGTCGTCGAGCCGCGGATGCTCGAATAACGCGCGCAATCCTGGCGCATCGCCGAAGGCCGTCCGCACCGCCGATACAACGCGCACCGCCAGCAGCGAATGCCCGCCGAGCAGGAAGAAATCGTCGAGTGCGCCGACACGCTCAACCCCGAGCACCTGTTGCCAGATCGCTGCAAGCCGCGCCTCGGTTTCGTCGCGCGGGGCGACGTAAGATGCACGGCCCTTTGCGTTGGCGACGTCCTCGGGTCCGGGCAACGCGCGTCGATCAAGCTTGCCGTTGGGCGTCAGCGGAAACCGCTCCATCTCCACATACGATGACGGCACCATGTGCGCCGGCAAGCGCGCGGCAAGCCATGTCTGCCAGCGCGCGATGTCGCGCGTATGCGGTTCTTCGCGCGGCACGATGTAGGCGACGAGGCGCTGGTCACTGGCGTTTGCGTTCGCACTGCCGCCCGACACGAGCACCGCAGCCTCGCGCACTTCCGGATGCGCAAGCAGTGCCGACTGAATCTCTCCGAGCTCGATCCGGAAGCCGCGGATTTTCACCTGATCGTCATTGCGGCCCAGGTATTCGAGGTCGCCATCGGGCAGCCGTCGCGCGAGGTCGCCCGAGCGGTATAAACGCGCGCCCGGCGCACCATACGGATCGGGCACGAAGCGTTGTGCGGTCAACTCGGCGCGGCCCTGATAGCCGCGCGCGAGACCCGCGCCGCCTACATACAACTCGCCCACCGCGCCCATCGGCACGCGGTTCATATCGGCATCGAGCACATGCAGCGTGAGATCGTCGAGCGGCGCGCCGATCACGCTGCGGGCATCATGCAGCGCTGCGTCATCGAGAGTGCGATGCGTGACATGAACCGTTGTCTCGGTGATGCCGTACATGTTCACGAGCGACGGCAGCACACCCTTGCGACGCGCGCCGTCCGCCCATCGCGCCAATGACGCAGGCTCGAGACGCTCGCCGCCGAAGATCACCACGCGCAGTGAATCGAGCGTGTTGTCATCGTCGGCATGCGTCAGTTGCATGAACGCCGAGGGCGTCTGGTTCAGCACCGTCACGCGCTGTTCGCGCAGCAACGTATGAAAGGCCGCGGGTTCGCGTGCGCTCCAGTGCGGCACGATTACGAGCCGTGCGCCATGCACGAGCGCGCCGAAGATTTCCCATACCGAGAAGTCGAATGCGTACGAATGGAACAGGGTCCAGACATCGGCTGCATGGAATGCGAAGCGGGATTGTGTTGCGTCGAACAGGCGTGCGATGTTTTCGTGTGTGATGCCTACGCCTTTTGGTGTGCCCGTTGAGCCCGAGGTGTAGATCACGTAGGCAAGCTGTTGCGAATGCGGATACATCGCGACGTCGAGCGGCTCATCATTCTGCAACGCATCGCGCAACGCTAGAGCATCAAGCGTCGGCCGCGTGCCGAACAACGCCGCATGCTGCGCGAGACTCGGCGCATCGGTGACGATCAGACGCAACTGCGAGTCATCGACGATATGCGCAAGGCGCTCGGCCGGATACGACGGATCGAGCGGCACATAAGCGGCACCCGCGCGCAACACGCCGAGCAGCGATGCAACCAGCGCCGCCGAGCGCTGCATCGCGACACCTACGCGCACTTCCGCTCCTGCGCCGAGGCGAATCAGCTCACGCGCAATCGCGCGCGACCACGCATCGAGCTGCGCATAGGTCACCTCTTCATCGCCATCGACGAGTGCAACAGCGTCAGGCCGCGCATGCGTCTGCGCAGCAATGCGCGCGGTCACCGGCTCGTAGGCAAACGCCGTTTTAGCAACGGCGACAGAATCCGCAGCAAGACCACTCGTCAAATCACGCAGCCGCACATCGGTGCCATTGCTGTCGACAAGCGCCTTCGCGATCCCATCCAGCATCCGCTCGAAATATTCGGCGACGCGTGCAACGTCTTCCGCCGGCACACGCGCCGCATGCCGATGCCACTCGAGCCTCAGTGCATCGCCGCCGCCGACGTGACGCGGCGCGACGACCAGCATCAGCGGAAAATGACTGCGGTTGTGCGCGTCGACGGCGCGCACGCGCGGCACGCCGCCGATCGCATCGAGCGCGTCGTCGAGCGGATAGTTTTCGAACACGATCAGGCTGTCGAACAACGCATCGACGGTCGAGTCCGCCCACTGCTGCAAGCTCGCGAGCGGCGTGTGCTCGACTTCGCGCAACTCCGCGTTATGCCGCTGCAACGCGGTGAGCCACGAGCGCAACGGCGCATCGGATTTCACATCGACCCACAGCGGCAAGCTGTTGATGAAGAGACCGACGATCGACTGCGCATTCGGCAGATCCACGGGCCGACCGGACACGGTCATGCCGAATGCCACTTGCGTGCGCCCCGAAAAACGCGCGAGCACGAGCGCCCACGCTGCCTGCACGAGCGTGTTCAGCGTGACCTGTGCACGCTGCGCGGCGCGCTTCAGGCGCGCGTGTGAGTCGCCGTCGACTTCGCGGATCAGTGCTTGCGCCACCGAACCGTCGACACCGTTCGACGACGATGACCGCAACGCACTGCCGAGCGCGTCGACAAGGCGCGCTGGGTCATCGCGCGTCGCGAGCCGTGCGCGCCAGAACGCCTCGGTGTCGGGTTGGTTGCGCAGCCAGTCGACGTAATTCGCATACGGCGCGCCAGGCGACGCATCGGCCGCACGGCCTGCGTCGAGCGCGGCGTACGCGCGCGCCACTTCGGTGACGACCTGCGCGGTGCTCCAGCCGTCGGTCAGCGCATGATGGTGAGTCCACAACAGATCGTGCGCGCCGTCGGGACGCTCGAATACATCGACGCGCATCAGCGGCGCGACGCCCGGCTCGAAACCACGCGCGACGAGCGCCGTCCGCGCGGTTTCATATGCGTCGTCGTACTGAGCATTTATCGACGTGGTATCCGACGAACCAGGCGCAACAGGAACGATGCACGCATGGACTTCGAACGGCATACGTACGTGCCGCTCGACGACTTGCAACGGCTCGCCGCCAGCAGGCCACACGAAACGCGTGCGCAAAACCGGATGACGCGCGATCACCGCGTGCCACGCCGCGCGCATCGTGTCGAGGTTCAGCGCGTCGATCGTCAGACGCAATTGCGATACGTACATGCCGGGCTCGCCGTCGAGCATCCCGTGAAATAGCAGACCCTGCTGCATTGGCGTGGCCGGATAGACGGCCTCTACTGACTCGCGGGAGGCGCCGGCTTGTGCGAACAAGAGGTCGTCGCCGGCCGCGAGTTGCGCGGTGGGCGATGGATGTGTGGTGGCGTTCGTGGCTTGCGCTGCCGCGATTGGGGTGGCGTTGGTTGCGTTGGTTGCGTTGGTTGCGTTGGTTGCGTTGGTTGCGTTGGTTGCGTTGGTTGCGTTGGTTGCGTTCGTGGCGCTGCTGGCGTTGTTGCCGGCGTTGGTGCCGACGCGAGTACCCACGAAGTCATACGCAGACGCACCGCCCGATGCGCCAACGCTTCCCCCACCGCTCGCCTGCATGCCCGCCCCAGCATTCGCACTCGCATTCCCCACCACCGCCACCGCGACCCGCGCCGCGGCCTCGATCGTCGGATAGTCGAACATCTGCTTCGGCGTCAGCTTGAGCCCTGCGCTGCGCGCCTTCGCGATGATCTGCAAGCTGAGAATCGAATCGCCGCCGATCTCGAAGTAGTTGTCCGTTACGTCGATGTCCTCGCGTTTCAGCACACGTTTCCAGATCCCGGCAAGCGTGCGCTCGGTGTCGTTGCGCGGCTCGACGCGCGCGGCATTCGCGGCCTCGTGTTCGCGCGGCGCGGGCAACGCGGCGCGATCGATCTTGCCGTTCGCGGTGAGCGGCAACGCGCCGAGCACTTGCAGCGACGACGGCACCATATAGTCGGGCAGTTCCGCGGCGAGACGCGCGCGGATCGCGTCAACGTCGAGCGCCTCGGCGGAACTCAGATAGGCGACGAGGCGCGGCGCGCTGCTGGCCGCGCCCTCGCTATCCGTGTGCGCGATCACGACCGCGTCGCGCACGCCATCCTCGGCACGCAGACGCGCCGCGATCTCTTCGGGCTCGACACGAAAGCCGCGGATCTTCACCTGGTCATCGAGACGGCCAAGAAACGCGAATTCGCCGTCCGGCAGACGGCGGCTGCGGTCGCCCGTTCGATAAAGCCGCGTGCCCCGACCGTCGGGGTCGGGCACGAAGCGCTCAGCCGTCAGCGACGGCCTGTTCAGATAACCATACGCGACACTCGCGCCGCCGATGCACAGCTCGCCCGCCGCGCCCTTCGGCACCGCGTTGCCGTCAGCATCGACGATGCGTGCGTCGACGTGCGCGAGCGGATGCCCAAGCGGCAACGTCGCCGCGCGGCTTTGCGCGCCGCAGCGCGTGAGCACGCCGACAGCCGTCTCTGTCGGCCCGTAGTGATTGATCAACCGGCATTCGGGACGCAGCGTCGCGATGCGCTCGGCAAGACGCGTCGGCGCGGGCTCGCCGCCCATCACGAGGCAACGGCGCGGCAGCACGCGCTCGGGCAACTGCGCCTGCAACAGCGCGTCGAGATGGCTCGGTACGATCTTTAGGAGCTCGACGGAATGCGTGTGCATGTAGACGGCGAAGGCATCGGGATCGGCGGCGATGTCGGCATCGATCAGATGCAGCGTCCAGCCGTGCCAGAGCGCGCCGAACAACGACGTGTGGCCGAGATCGGCGGCAGGCGTCGACAGATATGCGGCGCTCGCGATGTCCCCGGGCAGCCGCTCGGAGACGCCGCGCAGATATGCAGCGAGCGCGGCATGGCTTTGCACGACGCCCTTCGGGCGGCCAGTGGAGCCCGATGTGTAGATCACGTAGGCGGGCCAGACGAGGATGCCGTCGTTGAGTTGCGGATAGGCGGCGGCATCGCCGAGATGAGCGGCGAGTGCGGCGCTGTCAGTAGCGTCGCGTAGCGTGTGTGGGTTCAGCGTCGCGATGCCGTCGGGTAGCCATGAGGGCGCGGCTGACTTTGGTGTGGCGTTAGCGTCCGAGTTCGTGGCGGCAGTTGTAAAGAGATTCGTTGAAGCGTTCGCTGCGGGCTTCGTTGCAATGTCGGCTACGGCGCTCGCTGCCGTCTTCGTTGCAATGTCGGCCACGGCGCTCGTTGCCGTCTTCGATGCAATGTCGGCCACGGCGTTCGCTGCGCGATGGACCGTGACATTGGCCACATCATCGAAGCCCGCATCGCTCGCTGCGCTAACCACTGCGTCCAAAGCCCCGCCCATCACAACCACCCGCGCGCCGCAATCCTCAGCCTGCCAGCGCAGCCGCGCTTGCGGCGACGCCGGATCGAGCGGCACGTAACACGCGCGCAATCGCCACACAGCCAGTATCGCCGCGACGAGCGCCGAGCAGCGCGGTAGCGCGAGCACCACGCGGTCTCCCGGCCGCACGCCCTGGTCGGCGAGCGCCGCGGCAAGCCGCCCCGACCACGCCCACAAATCGTGCCACGAAAGCGGCCCGTCGCTATCGACAAGCGCAACGGCGTCAGCCCGTTCGATGGCAAACCGCGCGACGCGGGCGGGCAGGAAATCGGTATCGAAATGGATGGCTTGCATGGTGTCCGTGAAGAATGCAGATGTATTCAGATGTCTGACGCCCGCGCGCGTAAGCGCGGGCCGAGATGAGTCGATGCGCGTCGACACGCGATAAGCAGCGCGCTCAGAACGCGTACGCGCCCGCAACCGGCGACGCGCTGTTGGCCGCTTCTTCGTCATCAAGACGCAATTCGCCGATCGCGCAACGCGGCGTGTCCACGACCTGTTCGAGCAGCGAGACGTAGTGCCGCGCGAACTGCGCGACGAACGCATCGTCGTAAAGCTCGGCCGCGTACGCGAACACGCAGCGCAGTCCGTGGTCGCCCTCGCGCAGCACGTCGAGCGCGAGTTCGAAGCGCGCGTCGCTTGCGTCCGCATCGATCAACGCGCAATGCACGCCATCGAGGTCGAGCGCGGTGTCGAACTCGTCGTGCAGCACGAACTTGATCTGCGCGAGCGGACTGCCGCCCGCGCGGCGCCCCGAGTGCAACGCGGCCACGACGCGCTCGAACGGCACGTCGGCATTCGCCTGCGCGTCGATGCTGTCGTCGCGCACTTCGCGCAGCAATGTGGCGAACGGCTTCGCGCCCTTCACCGACGCGCGCATCGCGAGCGTGTTGACGAAGAAGCCGATCAGCGGCTCCGTTTCCAGCCGGTCGCGGCCGGCGACGGGCACCGCGATCGCCACGTCCTGCGCGCCGCTGTAGCGCGAGAGCAGCGCGGCAAACGCGGCGAGCAGCACCATGAACAACGTGGCGTTTTCCGCGCGCGCAAGCGACTCGAGACGGCTCGCAAGCGCAGCCGGAATGTGTGCGCCGACGCGCGCGGCGCGAGGCTCATAAGGACGGCCGCGTTCGTGCAGGGTCGGCAGATCGAGCAAAGTGTCATAGCCCGCGAGACGGCCGCGCCAGTAGTCAAGCTGCGCGTCGAGTTGCGCGCCGCCGTGGATCGCGAAACGCTCGCGCTGCCACGCGGCGTAATCGGCGTATTGGATCGCTAACGCAGGCAGCGCGTTTAGTGCCTGCTCCGCGCCCTGCTGCGCCGCGCGATAACAAGCAGCGAAATCGCGCAGCAGCACATTGATCGACCAACCGTCCCCGACGATGTGATGCATGACGAAATGCAGTACATGTCGCTCATCGTCGCGGATGAACAGCGTCGCGCGAAACAACGGACCGCGCGTCAGATCGAACGGCTCGCGGGCAAGGCGGCGCAATTGCGCGTTGAAGGCGTCGTCGGTTAGGTTGCGTGCGTCGACGGTTTCCCAATGCCATGCGTTGCGAACAGCCGCCAGGTCTTCTACGGGCGCAATCAGTTGACGCGGCGCGTCGCCGCTATCGTCAAAACGCGTGCGCAACATCTCATGACAATGCACCAGCGCATCGAGCGCGCTTTGGACGGCGTCGCCGTCGAGCGGACCGCCCATCGCGAGTGCGGCCGAAATGTTGTACGCGGGACTATCCGGGTCGAATTGCCACAATACCCATAGACGTTCCTGCGGCAACGAGAGCGGCGCCTCGCCGCGCTCGCCTTCAGCGCGGCGCGTGAGAGCGGCAACCGTTGATGTGTCCTGCGACGGGGCGGCCCAGCGCTTATCTAGCGCATCCGCCAGAACACAAAGCTTCGGATGGCTAAACAACAGGCCAACCGGCACTTCGTGCCCGAACTGCGCGCGCAACCGCGACGCAACCTTCGCGGCCAGCAGCGACCGCCCGCCGAGCGCGAAGAAATCATCCGATGCGCAAGGTGTCGGCACGTCGAGCACCTCGCTCCACACGCGGGCGATAACTTCCGCGGTCGGCGTTAATGCACCGTCCTTCGTGTTTGAAGCGAGTGCATCCGTCCCGGCACCTTGCGTCGGCGCAATTTTCGCATCACGTACCGCAAACGGCACCAACGCACCGCTTTGCCATGCTGCAACGCACGCGCTGCGCTGCAGTTTCCCGCTCGAAGTACGCGGCAGATCGCCGGGTTCGAGCAGTAGAATCAACGCGGCTTCGTACTGAAATGCGTCACCGAGCGCGGCCGCGATCGCATCGAAAATCGTCTCCGGCGACACCTGCCGCGTTCTGCCACGCGGTACTTCCGCCGCGACGCCGATCGCTTCGGCGCCATCCGCTCCTTCAACCGGAAACGCGGTGATGCGCCCACGGCGCAGCCACTCGACGCGATCCGCGAGCATTGTTTCGAGATCCTGCGGATACACGTTCTCGCCGCGCAGCACGATCATGTCCTTGCGCCGTCCGCAAAAAAACAACTGACCGCCGTCGACGAAACCCAGGTCGCCGGTGCGCAGCCAGCGTCCGCGGAAACCGGGCGCGTCGTCGAGAAACACAGCGGCTGTGGCCTCCGGGTTTTGCCAGTAACCGTGCGTGATGCTCGGGCCGCCGCACCATATCTCGCCGATATGCCGTTCCGGCAAGCGCTCGCCTGTGCGCGGGTCGACGATTGCAAGCTCGTGACCGAACGCCGTCACGCCGCAACCGACGACGGCCTTGCTGTCGTCATCCCTCTCGTTGTTCGAAGCGACGGCGCGCGCAATCGGCGACGGCTGCGCGAGCGCCGATGCCGAAAAGCGCGTCTCGGGCGAACCTGTGCCGACCTCAACGCCGGTCAGAAACAGCGTTGCCTCAGCGAGCCCATAACAGGCGTACATCGCGCGTGGATCGAGACCGTGCGCGCTGAAGCGCGCGGCGAAACCGTCGAGCGTCGTCTGGCGAATCGGCTCCGAGCCGCAGAACGCCACACGCAGCGACGACAGATCGAGTCCCGCAAGCTGCGCATCGCGCACGCGGTCCGTGCAGAGTCGATACGCGAAGTCGGGACCGCCCGTGACGGTCGCGCGTTCTCGTGCGATACCGGCGAGCCAGCGCGCCGGCCGCTCCAGAAAATGCAGCGGCGAAATCAGCGTGACCTGGAAGCCGCACAGCACCGGCATCAGCACGCTGCCGATCAGTCCCATGTCGTGATAAAGCGGCAGCCACGAGAACATGCGGTCGCCGGCGCGGCAACCCATGCCGCGCGACATCGCGCTCACGTTCGCACATAAGTTGGCATGACTAACGATGACGCCTTTCGGCGACGCGGTCGAACCGGACGTGTATTGCAGGAACGCGACCGCATCGGGTTCGGCGCGCTCGATGCGAAAGCCGTCGTCGCTGCTTTCGTCCGGCGACACGAGCGTCGCGCCGTTCAAGCCCGGCTCGTGATTCAACGCTGCAAGCGACGCCTGCGATGCGCGCTCGACCACCGCGATGCGCGCCATGCAGTCACCCGACATGCGCCGCAGCCGTTCGATATGTCCGCTTTGCAGCGCTTCGGCCGGATACGCGGGAACCGCGATCATTCCCGCATACTGGCAGGCGAAGAACGACACGACGTAATCGAGCCCGCTCGGCAGCATCAGCAGCACGCGGTCGTTCGGCGCACCATGTTGGCGAAGGACCGCGGCAAGACGCCGGGCGCGCGCATCGAGCGCTGCGTAGGTGAGCTCGTGCGCGTCGGTGTCGCCGTCGACGAGAAAGCGCACTGCCAGTTGATCGGGGCGCTCGGCAACATGCAGCTTCATCACCGAGACAAGGTCGTTCGCGGGAGCCGCCGCGGTCTGGAACGGCGCGTCATCGAATGCCGCCGTATTGCTTACCGCGTGTTCGTGAGCAGCGCAATTCGCCGCGTGCTTGTCCGCGCCATCGTGGCGCGGCGTATTGATAACAGACATCCTCGCCTCCCGAGATTTGCCGCGCGCCGCGCGGCCGTCGTCGCGCTGGACCGCATCGCGCGGCGCACAGCGATCGCCGCCGTCGCATGCGTTGCGACGGCGGGCGTCAATTTCGTAGTCATTGCGGGGAGCAAGGCGTCTCTTGGGAACGCCGTTATGTGATGCGGGTCATGCGGTGCCGGTTACGGTGCATCACAGCGATGCAAACGCGGCCCGGCACATGACGATCAATACGCGAAACTGATTGGCGTGCCGCCGCGCGGATGCGCAACCGTGCCCATCGGCACGCCGTAAATTGCGCCAAGCATCTCTTCTTCGATCAGCTCGTGCGCGCTGCCGCTCGCAAGCAGGCGGCCGCCCTTCAGCGCGATCAGGTCGTCGCAGAAACGCGCTGCCATGTTGACGTCGTGCAACACGACGACCACGCCGAGACCGCGCTGCTGACTCAGCGTACGCACGAGGTCGAGCACTTCCAGTTGATGCGCGATGTCGAGCGCCGAGATCGGCTCGTCGAGCAGCAGGCACTGGCTGTCCTGCGCGACCAGCATCGCGATCCACGCGCGTTGCCGTTCGCCGCCCGACAGACTGTCCACTGCACGGTCCGCGAAACGCGTGATGTCCGTCAACTCCATCGCCTCATGAACCTTCTCGCCGTCGACGCCGGTAAAGCGGCCAAGCGCGCCGTGCCACGGATAGCGGCCGAGCGCGACGAGTTCGCGCACCGTCATGCCGCTCGCCGCGGGCTGCTGCTGCGGCAAATACGCCACCTGGCGCGCGAACTCGCGGTTCTCCCACTCGCGCAACGGACGGCCCGCGAAACGCAGCGTGCCCGCACTCGGCGACTGTTGACGCGCGAGCAGCTTCAGCAGCGTCGATTTGCCCGAGCCGTTGTGGCCGATCAGACCGCACACGCGGCCCTTCGGCAGCGTGAGCGCAAGCGGATGCAACAGCACGCGTTCGCCGATGCGAAACGACACGCCGTCGAGTTCGTACATCGGCTCGCCATGCGCGAGCTGCGCGGACGCGGAAATAACGGACGGATTGGCATTCATGAGCGGTGAATCCTGATCAGTGATAAGCGGACGCGAGACTCGCGGCATGCGCGGCGCCCGAGCCGTCTTCGACGATCTGGCCGAAATCGAGCTTGATAAAGCGCTCGGCGAGATGGAAGTAACGGTCGTCGTGCGTGATGACGAGCACGGTCTTGCCCTTGGCCTTCAGTTCCGGCAGCAGGCGCTTGTAGAAGACGTCCTTGAAAAGCGGGTCCTGGTCCGCGGCCCATTCGTCGAACACATAGAACGGCCGGTCTTCCAGATACGCGACGACGAGCGCGAGCCGCTTGCGCTGCCCTTGCGACAGATCGAGCGTCGAGAACTTGCCGTCCTTCACGCTGACCTTGTGATCCAGTTGCAGATCGGCGAGCAGTTGTTGCGCGAGCGCATCGAGTCCGTCGGCGTGCATGCCGAGCAGCGTGTCGAACAGAAAGAAGTCGCTGAATACGACCGAGAAATGTTGACGGTAGGCGTCGCGCCGCGCTTCGTCGACGGGCTCGCCGTTCAGCAGCACGCTGCCGCTTTCCGGCACATAAAGTCCGACCAGCATTTTCGCGAGCGTCGTCTTGCCGCTGCCGTTGCCGCCGATCAGATACACGAGTTCGCCCGGACGGAACGTGAGGTCGATCGGTCCCAGCGTGAACACCTCGTTTTCTTTTTCCCGGAAGTAGCGATGCGTGGCGCCGTCGAGCGCAATGCTTTCGAACGATGCCGCGACAGACGGCTCGAGCATCACCTCGCGCGGCAGTTCGGCATTGACCTGCTCGATGCGTTCCAGTGCGACGCGCGCCGAACTCAGGCTCGGCATCGCGGCGAGGACGGCTTCGATCGGCATGATCATGTAGACGAACACGATCGCGTAGCCCGACATCACATGCGGATCGACGCGGATGTAGCGCGCGAACACGAAGAGCGTCAGGCCGATGAACGCGAACAGAATGAAGTTGCCCCAGCTCGACGCCGCCGCGTACAACATGTAGCCGCGCGTGCGCTGCACGCGCACCGCTTCGACGTTGCTCGCGAGCGTGTCTTCGACGAACGCGTGCTTGCGGGCGCGATGCAGCTTCAGTTCCTTCGCGCCGTCAAAGAGCGCGCGGAAGTGCTTGACCAGATCGTCCTCGCGCTTGCGCGACGCGCGCAGATGAAACATCGCGCGGCTATGCGCGTAGCGAAAACCCGTCATGCCGAGCACGATCGTCACGATCGCGACGATGAGAATCGGCCACGACATATAGCCGAGATACGCAAGGCAGCCGACGATCACCGCGCTTTGCATCGCGAGCGAAGGCAGGCTCACGAAAAACACGACGATGGTATCGAGGTCCTGCGTGAGCACCGCGAGCGATTTCGCCGCGCCCTGCTTTTCCAGATGCGCAAACGCGGCGTCGCCGATGCGACGAATCGTACGCATGCGCAGCGTCGCCTTCGCCTGCTGACCGAGCCACATGAAGAGCGACTGCGCGAGCGCGCGCATCGCGAGCACGCCGAGGCCCACCGCGAGAAACTGCAAGCCGAGCCGCGCGAGGCCATCGGGCGTCGCGACCAGCGCCTGGTTGATGAGGGCGAGCAGCGCGGCATTGCCGAGGCCGCCGAGCACGCTCGCGATCAGCGCGACGGCGATCATCCAGCGCGATTTGCTGACCAGTTGCAAAAGTACGGACATGAAGCTCCTTTCGTCGCGGCGTCAATGCAAGGGGCCGCGTCAGTTATCGGCGCCCCGCGCATCGTCCCGATGCGCGAAGGCTTTTTCGTGTTCGTTACGCGCGCCGTGCGCGGGCACATGACGGCGCGCCTGCGCCGAATGTGCCGCGGCCTGCGCGCGGCGCTTCAAAAACGGACAGCGCTCCTCGATGGGCGCGTTTGCGTCGTCCAGAAAGTACTGCTTCCATTCGAGGTTGCCCGGATCGCCGTAAAAGCCGAGATCGGGATGCGCGGGAATGTCGTCCCATGTTTCCAGACGCTTGCGCACCTGATTGCGTGCCTCACGGCCAATCACCTTGTTCGTGATGGTATCGACAAATACCGAACGCGGCTGGAACAGCAGCACCATTCCAGGACCTAAATTACGGCTATGGCGCGCGCGAAACGACGGACACGCGCACACCACGAACATCTGCACACCCGCATATGAAAACTCCCACGCTTCATCCATCGGGTCCGGCTGCTGGTCTGCCGCCGGGTCCGGGTCGATGTCGTGCAACCGCTGCAGAATGCCCCAGAAAAGCGTTCGATATGCATCGTGCGAAAGCGGCTCCGGGTCTGGCTCGAAGAATACCGCGATGTTATTTCTCCTGTACTCCGGCCGCACCGCGAGCTCCGCGAAAGTTTGCATCGTCGCGGGCAGATCGCGCAGATCGCGGCCGTTCACGAACGAATAGAACATCTCGCCGCGCCGCTCCGCCATCGTGCCGAAAAAGCACGGATACGCCGGATCGAGGACCTGCTCGCGCAGCGTCGCATATGAAGCGTCCAGCCACGCGGGCGCGGACACCGCGGCGCCCGTCGCTCTGCCGGCAATGATCCGGCTCTTCCAGTCGCTGACCTCGAATCGATCGGCCTCTCCGACAGCACTGTTGCCTGCTTGCATCGTTCGCTCTCTCTTCCTGACCCACTGTTGTGCGCGCCGAGCGCGCGAGGCATCCCGGACCGCGTGGCCGGGACGTCGATACTGTCGTGGGGAAGAGGCACCTCTGTTGTCGATCTTCGCCGTGGGCGCCTGCATGGTGCTGCGGTTTTCTTCTTGTTTGTATTCGCTTACGTCGTGGCCGTCGCCGGTTCGTCGAGTTCGGCGACGAGGGCCTCGATCCACGCATCGGGAATGATCGGCTGGTGATACGTGCATTCGTTCGACACCACCGTCGAGCCATGCAGACGTCCATCGGGAATCAGCACCATGTCGCCTTTGTGCATTGCGTGCTGCATGCCGACGTTGCCCCAGAAGAGCATGTCGCCCTCCTCGATCGTGACGAGGCGATGATCGTTGTGCACGTGCGTCGTCGAACACATTTCGTGCGGTTCGACGAACGTCTCGCGGTCGATGCCCGGGCACTCGGTGTCGATGCGCGCGCTGATGCGATGCGCGAACGCAACGTACTCGCGAATCGATGCAAGCCAGCGCAACTGCTCGCCGAGATCCCAGCGACCACGTGCGGCAAGCCGCTCGCCCGCGACGATGCCTTGCACATACTGCGCACGCGCCGCCGCACCGAAATTATCGGCCACGCGCCGCAATGCTCGCGCGCAGCGCTGTTCGAGCGCGCTTTTCAATGCTTCGGCATCCGTATGATTTCGGCCAGCCGGCTGCAAGTGCGCGCAGGCGCGTTCGAGCGCGAGACCGAAGGCGAGCCATTCGGCTTCGGCCGCGAATGCCGCGCCGATCAGTCCGAACGCGCGATCCGGCCGACGCGCGAGCGCGTACAACAGGTTGCATTTCGCGGTGCTGGTCGGCAGATAGAACTGCCAGTACGCGTGCTGTCGACGCGTCACGCCGCTCGCCGACGCGACGCGTTCGAACAGCGCGTCGTCAGGCGTTTCGCGATGAAGGCTGGGCCGCTCGTCGGGCGGGAGCATGTCGAAGAAGCCGCTTGCGCCGGCGCGCGCGAGCGCGCGGCGCTTGGAGACCGCGAGCGCCCAGCGCTGAACCATGATGAAGCGCAGCCCTTCTTCGAGGTAGTCGTTGCGCATGAGCCGCGCGAAGGTGTCGCTCCAGAACGCAAGCTCGTCGTCGACAATGCGCGTGATGCGCGCGCTCGCAGCGCCGATATCTTCGCTCGTGTTGACGTCTTTCGTCAGGTATTCGAATGCGTACGCTTCGAGAAACGGCGCGATCTGCGCGCCCAGTTCGCGTTTGTCTTCGCTATAGAAATCGGTGAAGCGTTGCCAGTCGGCAGGCTCCGCGCTCAGCGGCGGACGCGCGAGATCGAGCTCATAGATCGACATCAGCGTGCGCCCGGACGCGAGCGCCGGAAGACGGCTCACGTTGTGCTCGCGCACCGGCTTCATGAACTTGAGGAACTCGAAGTCCTCGGGACGCAACGGGCGGCGATGGAAATCGTCGTCGAGCAGCAACTCGTCGACCGTCGCGCTGCGAAACGGCTGCGCCGCCGCGAACTGCTTGATGAGCGCGACGTAGCGCTCGCTGTGGCCAACGAACGGCGAGAAATCGAAGATCGGCAGCGAAGCCTGGCTCATGGTCATTCGGTCCTTATCCGGGTTGCCTCAAACTGCGAGTGTTGGTTGCTGGGCGTTTCGCGCGAGCGAGTCACGCGAGGGCCCGGTGCAACGGTTGCGTCGTCGTGTTGGCGGGCTGCGGCGTTTGTGCGGTTTGCGGCTGGTGTGTTCCTTGCGCTTCTTGCATTCGTTGCGCGAGCGACTCGGCGACCGCTGCAAGTACCACGTCGCGCGCCGTGTCGATGAAAAAATGCCCGCCGTCGAACCAGTGCACCTGGCATGGGCCGCGCGTCTGTTGTGCCCACGCATCGACGTCTGTGCTGTTGGCCGTGGCGGGATCGTCGCGGCCGACGAATACGTCGATCGGACAGTCCAGCGCCGCGCCGCCAGCCGACGTGCCGGCGTGCGCCATCGTATGCGTCGTCATACGCGTCGGATGCGTGCCGCACAAATGAAAATCGGCGCGCAGCAGCGGCAACATGAAGTCGACGAAATCCGCGTCGTCGAGCAGTTCGGCCGGCGTGCCGCCGCGCTCGCGCAGGCATGCAATCATTTCGTCATGCGAACAATCGAGCCAATGCGTTTCGTGTTTGCGGCGCGCCGGCGAGATGGTTGCCGATGCACCGAACCAGACGGGCGCCGGCTTGCCCCGCTCGCGCAGCGCATGCATGAGTTCCAGTCCGACGAGCGAACCCATGCTGTGGCCGAACAACGCGAATGGAGCGCCGCCATCGACGAGCGCGAGCAGTTCGTCCGCGAGTTGCGCGACGAGCGCTGGCCATTCGGTATGCGGCGCTACGGAGCGGCGCATGCCGTGACCCGGCAGCTCGAGTGTGCGCACCTGCACGAACGATGGCAGCCGATGCTGCCAGTCCCGATACAGCGCCACGCTGCCGCCGGCATGCGCGAGACAGACGAGCGTCAGCGTGGTGGGCGCGTCGTGCATCTCAGGCACATTCGGCATGCGATTCGGCGAGCTCATCGGTTCAATGCTCGCGCATCACGAGTTGGTCACGCGGTCGGCCGCTGCGCTCTCGGCCATCGCCTTGCGCAAGCTCAGCGGACGCATATCCGTCCAGACTTCGTCGATCCATTGCAGGCATTCGTCCTTTCTGCCGGACTTGCCCGCTTCGCGCCAGCCGGCGGGAATGGCCTTGTAGTCAGGCCAGATCGAATACTGTTCTTCATCATTTACAACGACAACGAAATTGCTGTTTTCGTCACCCCAGCTCATCGCGGCTCCTTGCTGAACGAAGTTGTGTACGTCTGGTTGATCGGGTGAAGGCATCGGCTGCCCTTCTGTGCCTTCAACATCAAAGCACTGCTGCTTCACTTCGATCGACGGCTTATCCGTTTCGCATTTAAATGCGAATCATTTGCATTTAAATTTACTCGTCGGCCGCTGTGAATGTCAAGGCCGGCGACGTCCTGCTTTTGGTCGCCGTTCTCGCAGCCTCACGCAAACGTGTGCGGCTGCGGAAAAGGAGCTTAAGCCAAAACGTTTCATCAGACAAGCAAATAAGAATCATTTGCATTGTCATGCGTTTGTCGCCATCATCGGCGAGATTGGAAACTCGAGGCACTCGTCATGGACAACTCGCAAAGCGGCAACGTGGACGACACCGCGTCACGGGCGCGGCACGCTTTTTTCGACACCCTGCTCTCGCGTCAGTCGCACTGGCCGCTCGCCGAGCCAA
Source organism: Paraburkholderia sp. OAS925 (assembly GCF_040543975.1). Classification (NCBI taxonomy): domain Bacteria; kingdom Pseudomonadati; phylum Pseudomonadota; class Betaproteobacteria; order Burkholderiales; family Burkholderiaceae; genus Paraburkholderia; species Paraburkholderia sp. OAS925. The sequence goes on along the minus strand of NZ_JBEUNO010000001.1, from coordinate 1,867,419 downwards.
GGCCCAGCGAGACGGAGCTGGGTCTCATCTTCGATGCCGCGATGCGAGCGCCGGATCATGGCTCGCTGCGTCCGTGGCGCTTTGCACTGATACGCGACGACGCGCGGGCCGAGTTTGGCGATGTGCTCGTCGATGTCGCGGCGCGTCGCGAGCCTGCGAAGCCTCGCGCGGAGTTGGAGCATCGGCGGCAGCTTGCGTACACGGCGCCGCTTATCATCGTGATCGCCGCGGCGCCTTGCGCGGACTCGCATGTGCCGGAAACGGAGCAACTGCTGTCGGTCGGCGCGGCCGCGATGAATATGCTCAACGCGATTCACGCGCTCGGCTACGGCGGCTTCTGGGCGACGGGCGCCGACGCCTACGATCCGAATCTGCGGGCCGCGCTCGACTTTGAGCCGTCCGAGCGCGTGCTGGGATTTATTTTCGTTGGGACACCGAAATCTCGTGAGCCTTCGGCGGTGCGGGTGTCGCATTCTCTTTATGTGCGTGAGTGGTTGGGGCGTGCGTCGATTTGAGGTGGCGAGGGGAAGCGTGGAGGAGCGTCGGTGAGGGCTGCGGGCCTGTTTAAAGAGGAGCAGCGGCAATGTAGTCCGTATACGTCTTCGCGCGACCGGAGGGGGCAGGCGGTGCGCTTCATCGGGACAGACGAAAACGTTGCGTGCAGCGGCAATCTTGCCGCCGCGTTTTCTACTGTGAGCGTGCGAGGATCGTCCGAGCAGCCGGCATCGCCGGTTATCACGTGGCAGTCACAATGAGCGGATCGAACGATCGGCAGCAGAGTGCGGGTCGTAGCGTGGGAATTGGATTTGACGCAAAAAAGCCCACGAAAAATCATGGGCTTAATTGGTTTCCTGGGGAGAGAGGGTCCGCATACGACGAGTATCCATGAGTTTGCAAGAGTCTTTATGTCGGCCTGAAACCACCGCCCGGTAAGGCTTTTTGGTGTGCTTGAGTTTGCGTCAGTGTGGTACCATCTGCTCAACAAGTGTGGGTAGAAACGTGGGTAGCTCAACGAGGCGGAACAATGGCGCGACCAATTAAGAAGCTGTCGGCAACCAAGGTTCGACAGGAAAAAACACCTGGCTACTATAGCGACGGCGGAGGCCTGTATTTGCAGGTCAGTCCTAGTGGCTCGAAATCCTGGATCTTTCGATACGCCAGGAACAAGAAGTCGCACGAAATCGGGCTGGGGGCTTATCTGAATGTCTCGCTGGAATCAGCCAGGGAAAAAGCAGAGGGGATGCGGCGGGCGTTGGGGAATGGCGATGATCCGTTGGCCATGCGCCAGTCAGAGCGTGCCAAGATCGCGGCGAAAATGACTTTCACGGAGTGTTCGGACGCTTACATTGAGGCGCACCGACACGGATGGAAGAACGAAAAGCACGCGGAACAATGGACCAACACACTGGCAACGTATGCAGCCCCGTTTATTGGCAAGAAGGACATTGCCCTGGTTGACACGCACGACATCACGCGAGTGCTAGAGCCGATCTGGACGACAAAGAACGAAACGGCTTCTCGCGTTCGCGGCAGACTAGAAAAAGTGCTGGCATGGGCGACTACTCGCGGCCTGCGTAGTGGAGAAAACCCGGCTCGATGGAAGGGCCATCTAGACACTCTGCTCGCAAAGCCAAGCGCGGTGCAGAAAGGCGAACATCACGCGGCGCTGCCCTATGGCGACATTGGCACGTTCATGGACGATCTTCGCGGCATGCAGGGTGTGGCGGCTCGCGCGCTGGAATTCTGCATTCTCAACGCATCCCGAACGGCTGAAATTATCGGCGCACAGTGGAGCGAGATCGACCTAGATGCCAAACTGTGGACTGTTCCAGCGGAGCGCATGAAGATGAAGAAGGAACACCGCGTGCCGCTAAGCAAGCGCGCTGTTGCGATCTTGAAGGAGATGCAAGCGGCGCGCCATGGCGACTTCGTGTTTCCCGGTATGCGTGAAGGGACCGGCCTTTCTAACATGACCTTGCTGGCGGTGTTGAAACGCATGGAGCGCCAGAACCTAACCGTGCATGGGTTCCGCTCGACGTTCCGCGATTGGGCCGCCGAATGCACCAACTTCCCGCGCGAACTGGCGGAAAAGGCTCTCGCCCATGCCGTTCGCAGCGAGGTCGAGGCAGCCTACCAGCGAGGCGATTTGCTCGCGAAGCGCGGAAAGATGATGGAAGCTTGGGCCGCATACTGTGCGAAGAAACGCCAAGACGGCAACGTGATACCGATTCAACGCCAAGCCTAACGCCCAGTACTAAGCCCGTTTAAACGGGCTTTTTTGTATCCATGTGCGGGCTGAGAAACCCTCATGTGGAATGCAAAAACCCCCACGTGGAGAATGTCTGCATCGGTCTTCAAAATCCGACACACACCAACGAAACTTCGGGTACACACGATGCAAACACACCAGCAACCGACGAAGATTATCCGCATTGCCACCGTGCTTGATCGGACCGGCCTATCAAAGCCGTTCATCTATCAAATGATCCGGCGCGGTGAATTTCCAGCGTCTATTCGATTGGCGCCACGCTACGCCGGGTGGGTCGAACAGGAAGTGAATGATTGGCTCGATCAGCGTATCGCGGCCGCCCGTGGTCGATAAAAAAGGGAGCACCACGACCATGGCACTCCCTCAAGAAAAGCAAGCTACCGTCGAAAATTTTAAAGCGTGGGCTGCTGCGACACAAGCGCGACGACAAGCGCTGGAAGCAGCTATCCGCGATGATGCGCGAGAGAACGTTGTTCGATTCACGACGCGGGAAATGCGAAAAGGCTATTCCCTGGATGAAGCTGGCGATATGTTTCTGAAAATCGCTAGGTCGGCCCCGCGTCGCCCGGAAGCGTTTATCCAGGCTGCCCGCGAAACACTAGCCGAAATGGGCTGGACCCCGAAGCGGGAGCGCGCATGACCGATAAGGCAGTAACGGGCGCAGTCGTGACCAATCCGTGGCTGGCGTTTCAGCGCCTCGCTGCCGCTGGGGTCAACGTGCATCCGAACGGACGCGGCGAACCGATTGGAACCGTCTCTAACGTCCGTGAGGTACTGGAAAGGCATCCGCGCTTCACCGGCCGCTTCTGGAACGATACGTTTCACCAACAAGTTTTTACGACATGGGATTGCGAGAAGCCGCGACGCTGGACCGACGTGGACCGCATCGCAATCGCGGATGTGCTGCAAGGCGAAATGGGGTTGGTGAAATTCACGCCCGATATGGTGGAACAGGCTGTGATGGTCCTGGCGATGAAGCACCAACGCGACGAATTGCACGCCTGGCTGAGATCGCTTCGCTGGGATGCTGTGCCGCGTTTGGATTCATGGCTGACGCAGGCGGCCGGTGCGCGGCACGACGAATACCATAACGCCGTCGCACGAAACTTCCTCATCTCTATGGTTGCTCGCGGCATCGCGCCGGGTTGCAAGGTGGACACTATGCCCGTGTTCGAAGGCAGCCAGGGCAAAGGCAAATCGACACTGCTAGCGACGCTGGGCGGCCCGTTCTACGCGGAGCTTACCGACTCCCTAGACAGCAAAGATTTCTTCGTGTCCATCCAAGGCAAATGGCTGGTTGAGATTGCCGAACTGGACGCGTTTCGAAAGTCGGATATTACGCGCATCAAGCAGGTCCTTAGCTCACAAACTGATAGATTCCGGCCGCCATATGCCAAGCATTCCATCGACGCTCCCAGGCGAACCGTATTCGCAGGCACGACGAACGAAAGCGACTATCTGCGCGACGCAACGGGCGCGCGTCGATTCTGGCCGGTAGCTGTCGGCAAGATCGACATCGAATGGCTCGCGCGTAACCGCGAACAGCTATTCGCAGAAGCCGTGGAGCGCTACACGGACCGGGCGACTTGGTGGGAAGTACCCGAGCAGGCGCACCGCGAGCAAGCCGAAGAACGGCGCGAGGATGACGCTTGGGAACCGGCAATCTCCGATTACTGCTTGGGACGCAGAGAAATTGTCGTGTCCGATCTGCTGCGCGACGCCATCGCGCTGGAAATCGCCAAGCAGGGAAAGGCCGAGCAAATGCGCGCGGGAAAAATTCTTCGCGCGCTGGGGTGGGAGCGCAGAACCACCCGAAAGGGAAGCCGACTTGTCAAATCGTGGCTTAGAGTCGCACCCGAAACCGCCACACCTTTTTGACCTATACCCGCTTCGGCGGGTTTTTTTGTTCCCAGCTTGTTACCGGCTTCGCGGCGAGGTGGTAACGCGGAAACCCGTGCCGTATATAGGCTGTTACCTCGTTACCTCTGTTACCACCTCAAATCAAAGAAAAATCAAACTTGAGTAAGTAGGGGTAGAAGATCAGATTGATTGTTTTTGCGGTAACAGTGGCAACACTTCGCGCAGACCAATACCAGCAAGCATTGCGGCGTAACCACCCAATTCCCCAAGGCGGATACGCGGTAACGTGCCAATCCAAAGAATGCGTTTAAACGCATTAAAATCGAGAATTACATAAGATAGAAAAATACAATGACGTCTAGAAAATGTTTCCATAAGAAAACAAATTTGAGAATTTACTCATCAAATTCAACTAGTTACGAATTCAGCACGCGGCTTTGTTTCCATTAATCAACGTTGCAGGCAATTGCGCGCCATCTTAGTATTCGCGTCATCAATTAATGTCTAGAGTACTTCAAATGTCAGAAAGACTTAGCGACGTGGTTCTGGCTGCCTTAACGCAGCAGGTAGCCGGTGAAATGGAACACGTTCTGGTTAGCCGGATTCACGCGATGGGGATTGCAACCGTAACGGTCGGACTGAATACCGACTCCGCGAATGAGTTGCGCCGTGTGGTGCGTCGGATTATCGGAGAAACTGCTCTTCAATATCGCGCTGCGGTGGGGAGCGACGATGCAAACGCCTGATGTCACGAAGAAATATTTGGCTGCTCGTGATGCGCTGGGCAGGCGGCACATGCAAATGCTGCGTGAGGTTGAACGCGGTGACGTCTCCGCCTGGATGACATGCGGATGCATCGTGGCTGCGGAGGCCTTCGCCAACGGATTGAGCGCATGGGACCGCCGCGCAGATGGGATTGTCAGGCCGCGCAGCATTGCGCCGACCGAAGGCAACGGCTTTGCGTACGCGCTGACTCGACGCGGCGTAACAGCATAGCCGGTGCATTGAAGCGACAGCGCGCCGCCTAGACCCTCCCCCCTACATGGGTCCTTCCTGAGGGGGTGACGGCACGGGGTCCAAGGCACCGCCTGAATAAATTTCTGAGAGGGTTCTAAAACCTCACGCTACGACTATGTTCGATATACGAACATTTTGATTCGACAGCCGAAAGCGACTTTCCAGAAGTAGTTCCCGACGCACTTTAACCAACAAGGACCGCCACGATGCACGACGCTACAAACCACGCGATGAACGACCACAGCCCCGCATATGCTTGTACGGCAGAAAGGATGGCCATGCTGTTTGGCATCCCCGCGCAAAACGTTGAGTTGTATGCACGCAATGGCATGCTTCCCAGCCTGGCTGACGGGAAACATGATTGTGTATGGCTTCTCAACCTCGCAATCGGCCAACAAATCACCGCTGGCCAAAATGCATCGTTGCCTGTTACCGCCACTGTCGTGCTGGGCTGGCTGGATTCCATCGGGGATGATCTTGAAGACGATGACGTTCGCGCCTTCATTGCAGTATTCGAGCGCAACGGCTTCACTCGCAGCGATTTCAATTCTGCTCTAGATGCAGCGCTTTACTTCTGCGATTCCCGACAGGCATTGCGGTAGGCGCAAGCAAAACCCCCATGTGTAGTTAGTGCGCAGAAGTCTGAATAATGCAGATGAACGCGCACTTGTTCGGATTCCTACTCATTTGTTAAACCAAAAATGCCCACACAAAACAAGCTTTCAGACCTTTTCGACTTTGCCCGCAACGCGCCAGGCGATAAGCCGTTGTTTAACCAGAATGGCGACGTGCGCGCCGTCATTCCGGGCAGCCCGTCCGTGCGCGGCACTATCGACCTGAACAGTGACGAGCTGCCGAAAATTCAGGCCGCAGATGGCACGCTGAAGCGCCCGCCGAACGGCAGGCCCGCAGTGGAAAACCTGCGCATCGACGCAGCAATCGTGCGCCAGTCGCTGGTGGCACAGGCTGGCGCCGAAATCATTATTTACAAAGACCCCACCGAAGCCGTTTCGACAGGCGTATTGGGCGACGTAGTGATGATGAGCAAACAGGCTTACTTCGAAACGTTCGAAGCTGCGCCGTTTGCCCTTGTTGCGGACGGCTCGGAAGTGGCCGCCACGCCGCTGCCGATCAAGCGCGCTGCCATTCATCTGGACGCAGCAGGCGGCCCGCAAACCAATACGGCCATTTATGGCCTGCGGTTCGAGTTCAGCCGGGCCACCCTGAAAGGCTACCCGTCGATTGAAGACTCGATCATGCACGCCATTGCTCAAGGCCTGGCGCGCACGACGGATGCCGTACTGACGGGCGCAATCATCGCAGCGAATCCCGCCGCGTTTAGCCTGGCTGACGCTGCCGCCGCAGGTGTTCGCATGAGGGAGCTGCGGGCACTGGTCGGTACGGCTGGCCACGGCGCCGCAATCGACAACAACGGCGTGTTGCGCGCTGCTGGCATTGCTGCCGAACTGACGCCCGATATGGCTGCCACCATCGTGGGTTCGTTTGCACGTTCGGCCGTGATGATTCGCAGCGACGTGGACGTGATCGTGGACCGTACCAACATCGACGGTTCGCTGGCCGTGACGGCATGGGCTGCCCTTCAGTCGCTGCTGCCGGATACGACGCGTTTCTGGACGGTGCAGGCATGAGCGGCGGAATTCATGCCTATCTCAAAAAGATGGCGCGCCTGACCGGTCGGAAGAAATCGCCAAAACTGGTTAAAAAATCGGCGCCCATCATGCTGCCGCAGGAAGTCCAGCACGCGGTGGACAGCGCTAGATATATGGCGCGCACTCCGACCCAAAACGGCCCGCGCGTGATCGTTTCCATGGTCGGATTGGGGCGGCTGGTCGTGCAGGATACGACCGATCTGGAAGCGCGGATTTTGCGGGCATGGCCAGAACTGGACCCGGCACAGGTGGCCCGCGTGATACGCGCCATCAATGTAGGGGTTGCCAATGAGCTTGCGCAGCCCGGCTTAGGTTTCAGGTTGCCGGATTCTGCAAAGCCCTGGATGGAACGGTTTAAAGATTGAAAGGCGCTGTCAACATGCAAACAAACACTTTTGAAGCAACGGCAACCAAAGGCCGCTTTACCGTGGTGGCTGAAGCTGAATTGATGAAGCACATCGAACAGCACAGGCAGCGAGTGCAGCAGCAAACGGGTGTGCGGCTGTCACTGAGCCAAGCCGCCACCGGCCTGCTGCGCCGTGGACTCGAAGTAGCGCAATAGTTTTCCTCCCGGGTTGCCGTGTTGGCCGAGCGGTAGTGTGACGGGCAAATCACACTGATTCGGCTGTTTTCGTTCCGCGCTGGCCCCGACGCCGGAAGTATCGGGGCAATCACAACGACAATCAGTGTCGTGCATTTCCGGTGTCTCGCTATATACTTAAAGCATGAAACTGGACGCCGAAGCGCTGTACGTCAATCTAGGCACTCTCGTCGCGACGATGCCTGATTTGAGCGCGAACGGTCCCATCGCTCCAGAAACGTATCAATGGATGGGGCGAGCGTCCGCGTTGATAGAGCAGTGCGCGCCACTTGCAGACACCATTGCTTTCAATTTCGCGATGCAAAATTTGGACGCTGCTTCTCGGGAGCGCCACGCACGAACCATCGCCGCCGTTTTACACCGAGCATTGGCGCGCGCGGAACTGGCGGCACCCGCCGAAACCCAAGGCGCATTCATCACTGTGGGAGAGCAATTCTCCGCAATATCGGCAGTTTCAAAAATACTTGGCAATGCCCGCGACGACGTACTGATCGTGGACGCTTATGCGGATGCAACTATCCTCACGGATTTTGCCGTGTTGGCGCCGGAGACAGCGACCATTCGCGTCCTCGGCGACGAACACTCTGTTAAGCCAAGTCTACGGCCAGCGGCGACGAGATGGGCCGCGCAGTACAAGGCCGTTCGGCCGCTAGACGTGCGGCTCGCGCCCGCCCGGGCTTTGCATGATCGTCTGATTGTGACCGACGGCGGCTCGGTCTGGATTTTTACGCAATCGCTCAAAGACTTCGCTGGGCGCGCGCCCGCATCGATAGTTAAGGTGCCCGTTGATATCGCTGCAATGAAGGTAGCGGCTTATGATGCGATCTGGCAAGACGCGACTCCACTGTGACATTCGCACCGCTCAACGGGCAAAAATTTACAATTCAGTGATCGCCGAGATGCATGGTCTGCCGCAGTTATGTCCCGGCACCCTCACTTATCTTGAACGAATCATCGAATTGCAAAAAGACGCACTTTATCGCGGGGGAAATTGACGCATATTCGACTGCTTTTTTGCGCAGAGCGGAACTAAGTCCGTCGGTAAACGGCATCGACACGAATGCTATCGTGAAGGTGGCATAGGACTTAGATGTAACCTCCATCGTGCAGTCCAGAAAGAGACCGAGGAGATTTGTTTCCATCCCTCGCATGTCGTCGTATACGCAATGAATACCACGTGCCTTGGCTTCGTCGCGGAGTATAAATTCCGGGAATCGACCGAAACGCGTATCGACGGTTTCGTCTGGAAGGCGCTGATCTTGGACCCAAGCCAGCACGGCTTGGCGCACGACGCTCGGTACGTCCTGTCCCGTCGTGGAATACATGCTGCGCCGGTTTTTCCGCGACTTGGCGAATCGTGAAACGTAAGAGTGACTCACTCCGGAATTCATCAGGCGCAATACGCTCAACAGTTCGATCGGTTCGTCGGCACCAGAGGATGCCTCCGACACTTGCGCGACATCTTGTGCAGCTACTTCTCTGACCTCTGTTACGGAAGATTCGTCGATTTCTGCATTCAAAAATCGACGTGCGTGGACAAGAAACTGGTCCACGGCATACATCCAAAACGCCTCTACTCCCGCCTCTCGCCGTATTTCCTGTATGAGTTGTGGCTGCGGTCCGAGAGTTTTACCGGATTCTCTTAGCCACCAATCCTCTTTCTTGTCGTTGGTAACAAAAATAACCTTTCTCAAGCTACTGTTTTTAGCATGAGCAATCACCTGACGCCACACGATCAAGTCGCCATATTCTGATGGATACTTGATACCATCATGAAAAAATTTGGCGTCGGCGGGATTTCGGCCTTTCGCAGCATCCTTGAAACCGGGTGGAATTTTTCTCTCATATCGAGCCTCCCCATCGGAAACGAACGCATTTACAGCGGCCTGATTTTCTGGAGGTGGCCCCACGTTGTCGCCCAGAATCGTCTCCAATCGCTCGCGAACCTCGTCGTCGTGGCTGATTGCCAACTGCCGCGATTTTCCCGCGCTCACGGCGCTCCTAATCTCCTGGATGGCACCCTTCAGTGACTCACGCAGAGGCGCAGTGTCAATGCCCAATCCACGGCGGTCCAATTCCAGTTTCTCCACTGCCTGGACGAGCTTCGACTCGGCCGCATCCAGTTGCTCCACAGTCTCCTCGAACTTCGCGTTCTCACCGGCGATAACCGACACTCGGTTTCGCTGAAACTCCAAAGCAACGTTGAAAGGTATCCACAAGCGGTCGGCAATGCTCTCCAAGACTTTGAAAAGGTCATCACGAGCTTGTTGCGGGTAGCGGTACAAACTTAGCAGAACGTTGGCGTCCAGTACGAAAACGGCCTCACGCCAAAGACCAACAAGATCGTCAGAGGTGGGTTGATAGAATCCCGCAAATGCCTTGCGCATACCGCTCCACTCCGATGTTTCACTAGAACAATGCCGCAGCCTGGCCAAAAGTCAGTGACGAGCCGCCGCGCTCAATGTGGGTAAAAACGTGGGTAGATCTGCCTCGAAAACAAAAAAGCCCACGAAATCATGGGCTTAGTTGGCTTCCTGGCGGAGAGAGGGGGATTCGAACCCCCGATAGGCTATTAACCTATACACGCTTTCCAGGCGTGCGACTTAAACCGCTCATCCATCTCTCCGCGGGGAGCCGAATTATAGCAAACTTCGGGCCGTCCGCCAGACCCTTTGCGAGAATCGCGTTTGACCAGCGCATAGGCCGACGGCGCATCGCATCCTGCACCGAGCCGGCGTGAAAAAAATGATCGTCAAATACGCGCACCGCAATATCGGCGGCAGCGCCGTTCTCATCGACGAGCAAAATAAAACTACCGGGGAACCGTTCGCGAACCGCACGCTGGACCAAATAACGGCAAACATCCCAAAAACATGAGCGCCGGGCAATCTGCTAGCGTTACGTCATCACGAGCGACGAGGCTGACGATGGGTGGAACTGAACTAAAGACAGATTCGTTTCAACGCTGGCTGATGTACAGCAAGGATGCCTACGCGAGCGGGCGCATCTTTCTTTCCACCGAGCAGAAAGAGGCAGTTGAAGAAGGCAAGAAGTTCTCCCAACGCGCATATGCCGATATATGGGCAAAGGACGCCGCGCTCGTTGGGCGGGTCCGCGCTTTTCTCGGGACGAATTTCCATTGGCACCAGCGGCTGGCAAAGAATGGCGCTGACCTCGAGGTCATAGAAACATTGCAGTCCATGATTCGCGGCGAGAGTGTTGTTCTGATTGCCGAGCAATCGCGCACAGGCGGCGCGGGCGGCAATCCGTCACCGAAGCCCCAAGGGCTTCCCGACTTCCGCAGCTCGTTAATGAACGATTGCGGAATGTCCTACGATGCGGCGACGGCTTACATTGACCGCTATAACGACATGGTGGACCGGATAAATGCGGGTGCAGCCCGCAATGCGAATGCGGCCCCTTCGTCACTGGCCGACGCCAGGAGCAATCTCACGGACACTGCTACGCCGCTAAGTGATGCACAGCCGTTCGAGTACGAAGCAGACACAACGACCGGCGATTCCTTCGAGATAGCGAAAACGCCGAACCTGGGTGATGCTGGTTGGTACACGAATCCCGGTTCAGGGCAAATGCGTCTATTCGGCGATGACCGAAAGCCGATAGTCGATCTGGACTTTGATCACATTCATAACGGGCTGCAGCCTCATGCCCATAACTGGGGACCTGGGGGACGCGATTCGGGCAATGATGTCGTTCCCTTCAGCCCCTGGAACCCCTAACGAGAAGCCACGATGCAACAATACCCCTCATTTCACGATTGGTTTCTCGTCGGAGTCGCAGTCGAAGCCGACACGAAAACCGTTGTGGTCGTCTTGCGCAGTGACGACAAATCCAATCAAGCGCAGCTGGTATTCGCGGGCGCGTCGCGCTGTCTGGCGAATGGCTTTGCCGCACAGAACATCGTCTATCAATTGAAGATTCTCGAGGACTTCGATTCCGCCGAATACAAATCGGCAGTCACTGCGCTGGAGGAGGCGCACCCGTGGGGGCAGCCACTGGCCGCGAAAAAAAATTGCCTCGTTTTCGAGTTCGGTCGGCGCGGAAGTACTGGTTGAATATCTCACCCTGACGGTGACTCAAGAACCGCTTCCCGCCACGTGAACGATACCGCGCGCAGTTCCACTTCGGGCCGTCCCCGCTGCCGCAACGCCCCCCCTACGGATGCCGAATATAATCCACCAACGCCCTCGTATAAGCATCCGGCTTCCGATCAAAAAGACTCACACCCACCGCCACCAGAAAACCCGCCGGTACGCCGAACACGCCCGAGCTGATCGGCTCGATGCCGAACCAGCGCGGTCCCGCGAAGCCCGTCATCTGCGCGAAGAACGGATACGTCGACACGATGTAGTAGATGCACACGAGCAGCCCCGCCAGCATGCCGGCCACGGCGCCGAGGCGCGTCGTGCGCTTCCAGAACACGCCGAGCACGAGCACCGGAAACAGGCTCGATGCCGCGAGCGAAAACGCCGCGCCGACCAGAAAGAGAATGTTGCCGGTATTCAACGACGCCACATACGACGCAAACAGCGCCACGCCCAACAGCAGGATCTTCGAAATCGTCACACGCCGCTGACTCGACGCGCCCGGGTCGACCATGTGGTAATACACGTCGTGCGATAAAGCATTGGCGATCGTGAGCAGCAAACCGTCGGCTGTCGAGAGCGCCGCGGCCAGCGCGCCCGCAGCAATCAGCCCGGACATCACATACGGCAAGCCCGCGATCTCCGGCGCGGCCAGCACCACCATGTCGGGCTGCATCTGAATTTCGCTCCATCGCACGATGCCGTCGCCGTTGGTGTCGGCGAGACTGATCAGCGTCGGCTCGACCTTGCGCCATTGCGTGAGCCATTGCGGCAAATCGGCGAAGTGATGACCGACGAGATTCGTCAACATCTCATACTTGATCAGCACCGCGAGCACCGGCACGGTCACGTAGAAAAGCGCCACAAAAAACAGCGTCCAGCCGACCGAGCGACGCGCCGACGCCACCGACGTCGTCGTGTTATAGCGCGTCAGAATATGCGGCAGACTTGCCGTGCCGAGCGACAGACACAGCAGCAGTGAAAGAAAATTGCGCTCGTGCATGCGCCGGTCTTCGTCGCTTGCTGTGGGAAACGGCTCGTGCATCGGCAGCGGCGCGGCCGCGCGCATCAGCATGTCATCACGCTGCTGAGTCCACACGACCTGCGCGGCGGCGGCATCGCGTGGAAACTGCTCGAGCGCTTTTTCGCGCTCCTTGATTTCGCGCAGCGGACCATTGCGCCGCCGCAAATCGGCCACCTGCTGCGTGAGCCGCAGTTTCTCCTCGACGAACGAATGCGGCAGCATGTCGAGCCGCTGCTGCATCAATGCGGCACGGCGTCGATAGTCGTCGCGCACGGTCTGCTCGAGCGGCTCGTCGCGCACCTGCTTCTCGAGACTCTCCATGCGCTCCATCAACCGGCCGTAACTCAATTGAGGCACCCAGCCGAGTCCGTCCTTGTGCGCGATCATCGAAACAGGAATCAGGATCGCGGCGATCAGAATGATGTACTGCGCAACCTGCGTCCACGTCACCGCGCGCATGCCGCCGAGAAACGAGCACACGAGAATGCCCGCGAGTCCGCAGAAAATCCCGACGGCGAAGTCGACGCCGATGAAGCGCGTCGCAATCAGACCGACGCCCTGGATCTGCGCGACGAGATAGACGAACGAACACAGAATCGCGGACAACGCCGCGAGCCCGCGCACCGCATTGCTCGAAAAACGCGTGCCGAGGAAATCGGGAATCGTATAGCGCGCGAGCTTGCGCACGTACGGCGCGAGCAGAAACGCGACGAGGCAATAGCCGCCGGTCCAGCCCATCAGGTAAGCGAGGCCGTCGTAGCCCGTCGCGTAGATCGAGCCGGCGAGCCCGATGAACGACGCCGCCGACAGCCAGTCGGCCGCGGTCGCCATGCCGTTGAACGCCGACGGCACGCGCCGCCCGGCAACGTAGTATTCGACGAGATCGGACGTGCGCGACAGCAAGCCGATCACCGCATACACGGCAATCGGCACGAACAGAAACACGTAGCCGATCCACATGCCCGGACCGGTTGTGCGCTCGATGCGCCACATCACATAGATGAACAGCAGGAAGCCGAGCGTATAGAACGCGTATGCGCGGATCAGCCGGTTCGTGAGCTTCATCGGCTTAGAGTCCGCGCGTGCCGGAATCGGCGGCAATGCGGTTCGCAGCGGCGTCCGTTGTGTGATTTATAGCCTGATTTACAGCGCTATTCTCGACGTCGTTCGCATCGGCAACAGCAGCGGCAGCAGCATCGGCATCCGCAAGAAACGCGCGCTGCAACCGGCGATCCGCGCGCTGCATCGACAGGATATAGACGACGATCAACGCCAGGTAGATCAGGATCGCGCCTTGTGCGCCGAAGTAAAACGGCAAGCTGAAGCCGGCGATCCGCACATGCGCGAGCATCGGCGCGGCGAGCGGCAACAGGAACGACACCGCGAAGCCAACGCTCATCAACGCGGCGATCAACGTGACGTTAAAGCGCCAATACTTTTGATGCGCGCGCGCCAACGCCTCCGACACCGCAGGCGGTTCGGGCGGGGGATTGTGCGTGGCATGAGAGGTGGAGTGCGGCGCGGCCATGCGCCTATGTATCAAAAAGGCACCGCGCAGGCAATCGGGATTGTCCGCGCGATGCCGGATCGCGGATCGCCGATCGCGGAACGCGGCATCGGGCGAGAGGCGCATCGATCGACACGCCTCCGCCCTTCATAGGCGCCGGAATGATCCCAGCGTGATCCCAGCGCGAGCAGAGCAGCCTTACAGCGACTCGCCGAGCTGATCGAGAATCGCCGGGTTCTCCAACGTGGACACGTCCTGCGTGATCGCCTCGCCCTTCGCAAGCGAGCGCAACAGACGGCGCATGATCTTGCCCGAACGCGTCTTCGGCAGGTTCTCGCCGAAGCGGATGTCCTTCGGCTTCGCGATCGGACCGATTTCCTTGCCGACCCAGTTGCGCAGTTCATTGGCGAGCTTCACCGCCTCTTCGCCTTCCGGGCGCGCGCGCTTCAGCACGACGAACGCGCACACCGCTTCGCCCGTCGTTGCATCGGGACGTCCCACGACCGCCGCTTCAGCGACGATCGGATTCGACACCAGCGCCGATTCGATCTCCATCGTGCCGAGACGGTGACCGGACACGTTGAGCACGTCGTCGATGCGGCCCATGATCGTGAAGTAGCCGGTCTCCTTGTCGCGCACCGCCCCGTCGCCGGCGAGATACAGCCTGCCGCCGAGTTCCTCGGGGAAATAGCTCTTCTTGTAGCGGTCCGGATCGCCCCACACATTGCGCAACATCGAAGGCCACGGCCGCTTCACGACGAGAATGCCGCCCTGCCCGTTCGGCACGTCCTGACCCGTTTCGTCGACGACCGCCGCCATGATGCCCGGCAACGGCAGCGTGCATGAACCGGGTACGAGCGGCGTGGCGCCTGGCAGCGGCGTGATCATGTGACCGCCGGTTTCGGTCTGCCACCACGTATCGACAATCGGGCAACGGCCGCCGCCGACGTTCTCGTGATACCACACCCACGCTTCCGGATTGATCGGCTCGCCAACGGTGCCGATGATGCGCAGCGTGGACAGGTCGTAGCTTTTCGGATGCACTTTCTGGTCCGCTTCGGCGGCCTTGATCAGCGAGCGGATCGCGGTCGGCGCCGTATAAAAAAGCGTCACCTTGTGCTTCGCGATCATGTCCCAGAAGCGGCCGGCATTCGGATAAGTCGGCACGCCTTCGAACACGACCTGCGTGCCGCCGAGCGTCAGCGGACCATACGTGATGTAGCTATGGCCCGTGATCCAGCCGATGTCCGCGGTACACCAGAACACGTCGTTGGCCTTCCAGTCGAAGGTCCACTTCATGGTTTGCGCGGCCCACAGCAGATAGCCGCCGGTGCTGTGCTGCACGCCCTTCGGCTTGCCCGTCGAACCGGACGTGTAGAGGATGAAAAGCGGATGTTCCGCGCCCACCCACTCGGGCGCGCATTGATCGGACTCGGCTTGCATGAGTTCATGCATCCACAGATCGCGGGCTTCGTCCCATGCGATCTTGCCGCCCGTGCGCTTGTAGACGATCACGCTCTTCACCGCGTCGCAACCGCCCATTGCAAGCGCTTCGTCGGCGATATTTTTCAGCGGCAGCGCCTTGCCGCCGCGCATCTGTTCGTCCGATGTCACGAGCGCGACCGCGCCCACGTCGACGAGACGTTCGTTGAGCGACTTCGACGAGAAGCCGCCGAACACCACCGAGTGCGTCGCGCCGATACGCGCGCAAGCCTGCATCGCGACAATGCCTTCGATCGACATCGGCATATAGATGACCACGCGGTCGCCCTTCTTCACGCCGCGCTTTTTCAGCGCGTTCGCAAAGCGCGATACACGTTGCAGCAGATCCTGATAGGTGACGTTGGTGACGGTGCCGTCGTCGGCTTCGAACACGATCGCGACGCGCTCGCCGTTGCCCGCTTCCACATGACGGTCGATGCTGTTGTACGACGCGTTGAGCTGACCGTCTTCGAACCACGTGTAGAACGGCGCGTTCGATTCGTCGAGCACCTTCGTAAAGGGCTTGTTCCAGCTTAGCGTCTCGCGAGCAAGACGCCCCCAGAAGCCCTCGTAATCCCGCTCCGCCTCGGCGGTCAGCGCATGGTAAGCGTCCATGCCGGAGATCGTGGCGCCGGCCGCTGCTTGCGCGGATGGCGGGAAAACACGGCGTTCCTGAAGAACCGATTCAATCGCAGACATCGACAACCCCTTGGTGAAGATGAAAACCTGTGCCGGCGCACGTTCGTGCGCCATGTCATGTAGACGCCGCAATCGAAGCACGATTGCGGCGCGCTGTCTCCCGCCCTCGCGCGAGCGACCCGCGATGGATCGCCGCGCCGCGGCCGGCCCGCCTCTCCTTCACTCGTACGGCAATGCAGCACGAATGGAGGCGAGGCCGCGTCCGCTCTCATGTTGAACCATAAGCGGTGCAACTTACCAGCCACTTACGCGAGCCGCATCGGCGTGCCCGCAAAAACCCTTATGCGATTCGTACGACGCTTTGCACAAAAAGCGCATGCTGTTGACGCTTGTTCGCGCAACGAGGCGCTTACGGGGGGCCCACTTAACCTCGCGGTCAAGCGGCTAACACAATGCTAACTGAACTAGCCGCCCGCATTCCAGTTCGAATCGCGCGTCTCAGGATGACGCGCCGCCGCCCTGCCCGCCGCACCGCAGCAAGTCCGGCCGACGCTGTACAATAGCGCGCGCTGATACGAGCGCCGCGGCTCACATCTTGTTGTGCGCCCGCGCCGCGCCGTCCGCGCCTCGCTTTGCGTGCCGACCCGCGCGCGTGACCCGCACGCTGGCCCGGCGCATTTGGTTCACGTTCCGTCACCTGCGTTAGATCCGACTCTTGCCTATGTCCGCTTCGCGACCCGACTCCGCGCGTTTCACGCCGCCCCATGCGCCCGCTGCCCGCCGTCATCTTCATGAGCCGCTGGCTGCAGGTGCCGCTCTATCTCGGCTTGATCGTCGCCCAGGGCGTGTATGTGGTGCTGTTTCTGAAGGAAGTCTGGCATCTGGTCACAGCGTCGATGACTCTCGACGAAACCAACATCATGCTCGTGGTGCTGGGTCTCATCGACGTGGTCATGATCTCGAACCTGCTTATCATGGTGATCATCGGCGGATATGAGACCTTTGTGTCGCGGCTCGGTGTCGAAGGTCATCCTGACGAACCGGAATGGCTCGATCACGTGAACGCGGGCGTGCTGAAGGTGAAGCTCTCGATGGCGCTCATCAGCATCTCGTCGATCCATCTGCTTAAGACGTTCATCAGCCCGGACCAGAACACGACGCACGCGATCATGTGGCAGGTGATCATCCACGTCGCGTTCCTGATTTCCGCGCTCGTGATGGCGTTTGTCGACCGCCTCACCACGCACACGCATCCCACTCATTTTCAGGAACCCGCGGATTTGCAGCCGCTGGGTTCCGCCGGTTCCTCTCCCCTGAAAGCGCACGACTGACCGCATAGCCTGCGAACAGAAAGAAGCGCACTGTCCCCACCGAGCTTAGCCATGACCGTCATCAAACAGGAAGATCTGATCCAGAGCATTGCTGATTCGCTTCAGTACATCAGCTACTACCATCCGCTCGACTACATCCAGGCGCTCGGCCGCGCATACGAACTCGAACAGAGCCCGGCCGCGAAAGACGCCATCGCGCAGATCCTCACCAACAGCCGCATGTGCGCCGAAGGCAAGCGCCCGATCTGCCAGGACACCGGCATCGTCACGGTGTTCGTGAAGGTGGGCATGGACGTGCGTTGGGACGGCGCGACGATGAGCGTCACGGACATGATCAACGAAGGCGTGCGCCGCGGTTATCTGAATCCCGACAACGTGCTGCGCGCGTCGATCGTGAGCCCGCCCGAAGGCGCGCGCAAGAACACGAAAGACAACACGCCGGCGGTGATTCACTACGAGATCGTGCCGGGCGACAAGGTCGACGTGCAGGTTGCGGCCAAGGGCGGCGGCTCGGAGAACAAATCGAAGTTCGCCATGCTCAATCCGTCGGATTCGATCGTCGACTGGATTCTGAAGACCGTGCCGACCATGGGCGCAGGCTGGTGTCCGCCGGGCATGCTTGGCATCGGCATCGGCGGCACGGCTGAGAAAGCCATGCTGATGGCAAAAGAATCGCTGATGGACCCGATCGACATTCAGGACGTGATCGCACGCGGCCCGCAAGACTGGATCGAGGAACTGCGCGTCGAACTGCATGAGAAGGTCAACGCGCTCGGCATCGGCGCACAAGGTCTCGGCGGTCTCGCCACCGTGCTCGACGTGAAGATCATGGCCGCGCCGACGCACGCCGCGTCCAAGCCGATCGCGATCATTCCGAACTGCGCGGCCACGCGTCACGCTCACTTCACGCTGGACGGCTCGGGCGTCGCGAAGCTCGAAGCGCCGTCGCTCGACGCATGGCCGAAGGTGCAGTGGGAGCCGAACACGGAAACCAGCAAGCGCGTCGATCTGAACACGCTGACGCCAGAAGAAGTCGCCGCATGGAAGCCGGGCCAGACGCTGCTGCTGTCGGGCAAGATGCTGACGGGCCGCGACGCCGCGCATAAGCGCATCGCCGATATGCTGGCGAAGGGCGAAAAGCTGCCGGTCGACTTCACGAATCGCGTGATCTACTACGTCGGCCCGGTCGATCCGGTGCGCGACGAAGCAGTTGGTCCGGCAGGCCCGACCACGGCCACGCGCATGGACAAGTTCACCGAGACGATGCTCGCGCAAACCGGCCTCATTTCGATGATCGGCAAGGCCGAGCGCGGACCGGTCGCAATCGAGGCAATCAAGAAACACAAGGCCGCGTATCTGATGGCCGTGGGCGGCGCCGCTTATCTCGTGTCGAAGGCGATCCGCAGCGCGAAGGTGCTGGCATTCGAAGACCTCGGCATGGAAGCGATCTACGAGTTCGATGTGCAGGACATGCCGGTCACGGTCGCGGTCGATTCGAACGGCACTTCGGTGCACCAGACCGGCCCGAAGGAATGGCAGGCAAAGATCGGCAAGATTCCGGTCGCAACGGTCTGATTGGCCGCCTGACGCGTCAAGCGTACTGAGAAGCCGGGGCCGCGGTCCCGGCTTTTTTCATGGGCGGCATGCGTCACATGCAAAGCCGGGAACCGCGTCAAGATGTTCTGTTCTCTTGGCTTTTTCAGGCATGGCGTTTATTGTTGTTGAAAAATTGAAGTCCCCACCAAGGAAAGATCATGCAAGGCGACAAGAAAGTTATCGAGTATCTCAACGCCCAGTTGAAGAATGAATTGACCGCGATCAACCAGTACTTCCTGCACGCGCGGATGTACAAGCATTGGGGTCTCGAGAAACTCGGCAAGCATGAATACGACGAGTCGATCGGCGAAATGAAACACGCCGACTGGCTGATCGAACGGATTTTCATGCTTGACGGTCTGCCGAATCTGCAAGACCTGCACAAGCTTCTGATCGGCGAGGAAACCAAAGAGATTCTCGAATGCGACCTGAAGCTCGAGCAGATTTCGCAGAGCACCTGCAAGGAAGCTATTGCGTATTGCGAATCAGTTCGCGATTTCATCTCGCGTGAAATCTTCGTGAAGATTCTCGACGACACGGAAGAGCACATCGACTGGCTCGAAACGCAACTCGACCTGATCGACAAGGTCGGCATTCAGAATTACCAGCAAACCGCGATGGGCTCGGTGGAGTCCTAAGCGGATCGCATCGCAAGGCCACGCACCGGCGCATGAGCTTCTGACTATTCATTCGGGATAGCATGCGCCGCGCTGGCGATATACTTGGCCGCTTCCCTTTCCCCGCTTTGCCTGACCGTCGCGCCGCGCGTCCCGATCGCCCATGCCAGCAGAATCGCCGTCTTCGAATGCATCAATCGCTCGGTCGAGCGTCGCTTCGCGCGCGCCCGTCGGCATTTTCGACTCGGGTCTCGGCGGCTTGTCGGTGTTGCGGGCGGTTCGGGCTCAATTGCCCGACGAGGCGCTGCTGTACGTCGCCGATTCGTTGTACGCGCCCTACGGCGAGCGCGACGACGACTTCATCGCGGACCGGACACTCGCCATCGGCGAGTGGCTCGCGAGGCAAGGCGCGAAGGCGCTGATCGTGGCCTGCAACACGGCGACCGCGCAATCCATCGCGCTGGTTCGCGAAAAGCTGAGCATCCCGCTTGTCGGCGTCGAGCCGGGCATCAAGCCCGCCGCGCTGCAATCGAAAACGCGCGTGGCGGGCGTGCTCGCCACCCAGGTCACGTTGCGCAGCGCCCGTTTTCAGGCGCTGCTCGAGCGCTACGCGGCCGATTGCCGCTTCATCTGTCAGCCCGGTCACGGGCTCGTGCAGGCCGTCGAGCGCTGCGACGTCGGTTCGGCGGAGTTGCGCGCGCTGCTCGCAAGCTATCTTCAGCCGATGCTCGCCGCCGGCGCCGATACCCTCGTGCTCGGCTGCACACACTATCCGTTTCTCGATGCGGCGATCCGCGACATCGTCGGCGACCGGATGGCGTTGATCGACACGAGCGTGGCGATTGCCCGCCAACTCGAGCGCGTGCTCGAACAGCACGGCGTGCGCGCAACGCCCGAAACGGCAGGCGCCCCGCCGCCGCGCTTTTATTCCACCGACAACGGCACGCATCTGCGGCAGCTTGTCGCGACGCTGCTGAACATGGACGCGCAGGTCGAGCGCGTGCTGATTCCGTCGCGCCGTACCGCTGCGCTCTCGTCGCAGCCGGCCTAGCGCCCTTTCGGCGCGGTTTCCGACGCCGTTTCTGACGCCACTTCCGACGCCACCGCGCGCGTTTTTATGCGGTTTAAGCACCCTCCGCTGCGCCGCGCGCCGCCAGCCCGCGCCGTCGCGTCATAGTCGAAACCCTTCTAAGAGTCTGGTTTTGTTACAAAAAACCACCTGAGACGCTTGCCAAACCGGCCAAACAAAATGATAATAATTCGCATTAACGTTAGCTATGACGCCCGCCATGATTGTCTGTGTCTGCAAGTCTGTTTCTGACCGAAAGATCCGTGCCTCGATCGCGGAAGGCGTTGACTCGTTCGACGAGCTGCAATTTGAGCTCGGCGTCGCCACCTGCTGCGGCAAATGCGCGGACTCGGTGCGCGACGTGATGATGCAAAGCGGCGTGTGCTCGAGCCGCTGCGGCTTCGAGCATCAGCAGGCCATGCCGGTGACGTTTTACGAACGCAAGGCGGCTTAAGGCAAGTTCACGACACGCGGCGCGAGGCGCACAAAAGCACCTGCGCCGTCTTGTTGCCGCACTGCCCCCGCCGCTTCGCGTTGAGATGCGTTTTTGATGCTCATCTTTCGGCGCTTTCGAGCGCTTTTTATTTAGTCCACTGCCGTCAGCAAGCCAGTATTCCTGCCAGCCAGCGACCCGCTCACCCGTCAAAGGAGCCCGAGATGGAATTGCTGATTGGTTTCGTGACCACATTGTGTATTTCGCTGCTGATCTTCCGAACATGACGAAGTATTGTCAGGCGTGCTGCATCGACAGCGCGCCGCCACGCTAACATGCAGGCTTCGCATACCGTTTCAGCCGGCGCCGCACCGGCTTGGTCCAACCGAATGAATCCCCGCGTCCTGACCGCGACCGCCTTGGTCGCGGCGGTTCACGTCGCGTTGCTCGCCGTGATCCTGACACTGCGTCACGACCCGGTGCAGCCCGCGCTCGAGTCGCGCGTGATGACCGCGCAATTGCTGCCGCCCGCGCCGGTTGCCGCGCCGGCCGCGGTGCAGTCGGTCGCGCCGCCGCCGCCCACGCCCACGCCGCCGGTCCACAGCAAGCCGAAGGTGCAGCCCAAGCCGACGCCGAAGCCTACTCCCGCGCCGCTGCGCGAGGCGCCTGCGCCGTCGCCCGTGACGGTCGCGCCACCGGAGCCGGCCGCGCCTGCCGCTCCCGCCGCGCCGCCGACGCCTGCCGCACCGGCCGCGCCCGCGATCGGTCGTCAGACGATGGAAATCTCTGCGCCGAAGAACGTCTCGCACCTCGACTGCAACATCGCGAAGCCCGACTACCCGGCGCTGTCGCGGCGCCGCGGCGAAACCGGCACCGCCTATGTGAAGTTCGTGGTCGGCCTGACGGGCAAGCTCGAGAACATCGAATTGAAGAAGAGCAGCGGCTTCAGCCGTCTCGACGACGCCGCGCTCGCCGCCGCGCATGCGAGCGCGTGCAAGCCCTATCTCGAGGACGGCCAGCCCATTCGGGCCGCCTACACCCAGCCTTACAACTTCAATCTCGAAGATTGAAGCGGATTTCAAAATAAAGGAATTGCAATGCAAAACTACGGATTGGCGCACGTCTGGGCGCAAGGGGATTTCGTCACGCGCGGCATCGCGCTCGCGCTGCTGGTGATGTCGGTGATGTCGTGGAGCGTGATCGTCATCAAGGGATGGAACGTGATGCGGCTGAACCGCCTCACGAAGAACGCGGAGCAGGCGTTCTGGCATTCGGACGATCTCGCCGACGGCGTGAAGAAGCTCGGCGCCGGCGCGTCGACGCCGCAAGACAATCCGTTCCTCGCGCTCGCGCTGTCGGGCCAGGAAGCCGCCGATCATCACCATCAGACACAGCCGCATCTGCATGACCGGATGGATGTGTCGGACTGGGTCACGCGTTGCCTGAAGGACACCATGGACGAAAGCGTCGCGCGCATGCAAAGCGGTCTCGCGATTCTCGCGTCGATCGGCAGCACGGCGCCGTTCGTCGGCCTGTTCGGCACCGTGTGGGGCATCTATCACGCGCTGCTCGCCATCGGCGCGAGCGGCCAGTCGTCGATTGACCAGGTGGCCGGGCCGGTCGGCGAAGCGCTCATCATGACCGCGTTCGGTCTCTTCGTTGCGATTCCGGCCGTGCTCGGCTATAACGCTCTCACGCGTGCCAACAAGGCGATCGTGGCGAAGCTGAGCCGCTTCGCGCATGGCCTGCACGCATTCTTCGTGACGGGCGCGCGCCTGTCGTCGACCAAGCGCGACGGCCTGCGTCTCGCCGCTCGCGCCAATTAAAGTGCACTGAACGACGAGGCACACCGATGGCAATGAGCCCCTTCGCCGGCGACGATGACGACGGCCTGATGAACGAAATCAACATGACGCCGCTCGTCGACGTCATGTTGGTTCTCCTGATCGTTTTCATGGTGACGATTCCCGTGATCCGTCACGCGGTGAAAATCGATCTGCCGCATGCAAGCAGTCAGAAAGAAGACACGAAGCCCGCGCAAGTCACCGTCGCGGTCGACGCGGACGGCAATGTTCTGTGGAACGACAAGAAGGTCGACGAAGCGCAGTTGAGCGCGAAAATTGCAGAGGCCGCGCAGGCGAATCCGCAGCCGGAACTGCATCTCGACGCGGATCGTAAAGTGCCTTACGAAAAGGTCGCGCAGGTGATGTCGGCCGCGCAGGCAGGCGGCCTGACGAAGATCGGTTTCGTTACGCAGCCCAAGGGCAAGTGAGCGCTTTGAAACGCTGGCCGATCGCGGCCGGCATCGTCGGAAAATGAAGAAAAGCCCTTGAAACAGGGGCTAAAAAGTAAAAGGCCTTCATCGTCGGATGAAGGCCTTTTTTTGTGCGCGCTCGGCGCCTTCGGGCGGCGGGATCATTTGCCTTCGGTCGAAGACTGCTGGCTCGGATCACCGCATGCGACAGCCGTGCTCGACACGGACAGCGCGGTCAGCCCTATCAGGCTCGCTATGATAGCGGCCATGAGTTTTCGCATAAGAGACTCCTTAGCGAAGGGATTTCAATATAGCGCCGTGAGCTCGCGCATTCAAGCAAACGCTGATTGAAAGTACTCATGACAGGCCACGCTTCAATGCTAAAAACGATGCCGCACAGCGCGCGATCTGCTAGGGCGACACCGCCGCCGCAGTTCGCGAGACGGGCCGCTCGGCCGGCGCCGGGCATTCGGGCAAGATGTGCTTGCCGTCATCGGGATCGAGCATCTCGACCAGATAATCGACGAAAGCGCGCACGGCCGGCACCATCCCCTGCCGCGACACGAATACGGCGTACAACTGCGGCGCCGGAAAGGTCCAGCCCGGCATGACCGGCGACAATTGCCCGGTGCGCAACGGGGCGCCGTACATCATCTCCGGCAACGCGGCGATGCCGACGCCGCACAGCACGGCTTCGCGAATCGTCGACAGATCGGCGGTCACGAGACGCGGCTCGTGTTCGTGCACGTGACGGCTGCCGTCGGGCGCGATCAGGTGGTAGACGTGGCGGCCGTCGGTCGTCGGCACATCGAGCGTTTCGAAGCGCGCCAGATCGTTCGGCTGCAACGGCGGCGCGTTCTGCTGCAGCAAGCTCGGCGCGCCCACCAGCATCTGCTGCGTACGCCACAGCGGACGCACGACGATATTGGCGTTTTCCGGCGGATCGGAGCGCACGCGCAATGCGACGTCGATCGAATCTTCGAACAGATCGACGACGCGGTTCGTTACGCGCATGACGACCCGCACTTCGGGATACCGATGCATGAATTCCGGCAGGATCGTCGACAGAATGGTCTGCGAGACCGTGACGGGCACGCTCACGCGAACGGTGCCGCGCGGCGACGAGCGTAATTGCTGCACGACGTTCACGGCCGCCTGCGCTTCGCTCAGCATCGCCTGGCAATGCTGGTAGAAAAGCTGGCCGGCTTCGGTGAGCGCGAGCTTACGTGTCGAGCGCTGCAGGAGCCGCACGCCAAGCGACGCTTCGAGCTCGGTCAGGCGGCGCGACAGGCGCGATTTGGAGATGCCCAGCACGCGCTCGGCGGCGGAAAAGCCGCCATGTTCGACGACCTGCGAGAAATACATCAGGTCGTTCAGGTTGTGTGAATCGATCTTCATCTATCGTTCCAGTAATAGAACAATCCATTGCGTGGCGGCGGCTGGCGCCCCGAAAAACGGTCCCTATAATAGCCCTATGTTTCAAAAACAACGCTATTCCCGAATTTTCGAGGTGACATTGATGAGCACGACACGCACGATCGAACGCACGTTTCCCGCCGTTCGCACGACTGAAGGTGGCGGCTTCGTCGTTCACCGCCCTTTTCCCACCCGCATGCTGATGGACTTCGATCCGTTCCTGCTGCTCGACGAAATGGGACCGATCGACTACGCGCCCGGCGAAGCCAAGGGCGCGCCGGACCATCCGCACCGCGGCTTCGAAACCGTGACGTATGTGCTCGAAGGCCAGTTCGGCCACAAGGATTCCGCAGGCCACTCGGGCACGCTGCAGGCCGGCGACGTCCAGTGGATGACCGCCGGCGCGGGCGTCGTGCATAGCGAAATGCCTGACCCGTCGTTCGTGCGTACCGGCGGACGCGTGCATGGCCTGCAACTGTGGGTGAATCTGCCGCGACGCGACAAGATGATCGCGCCGCGTTACCAGGACGTGCCGTCGGCGAAGATTCCGGTGGCGACTTCCGCGGACGGCAAGGTTCGCGTGAAGGTGATTGCGGGCGAGGCGCTCGGCGTGAAAGCCGCCGTCGAAACGCGCACGCCGATTCTTTATCAGCACTTTTCGCTGCAGCCGGGCGCGACGATTCGTCAGCCGGTGCCGGCCGACTATCGCGTGTTCGCGTATGGCCTGTCGGGCAAGGGCTTTTACGGCGAAGACGAAGCGCGCCAGGAAATCGACGCGCGCAAGATGGTGGTGTTTAGCGACGACGGCGACGCGGTCACGCTGACAGCGGGCGCGGAACCGCTCGAGGTATTGCTGCTCGGCGGCGTGCCGTTGAAGGAGCCCGTGGTGCGTTACGGTCCGTTCGTCATGAACACGGAAGATGAAATCCGCCAGGCGGTGGTCGATTATCAGGCCGGCCGGATGGGCGCGATCACGCATTGAACGGGCCGCGCGCGGGCGGCGCCACGCCGCGCGCGTGCAACCACAGCCACTTCTACCCAGCCTCGCGCCAAAGTACGGTGTGAGGCGGCCTCATGGCGCAAATGCCGCCGACTTCGTTCACAATAGCGATTCCTGCCGCGCGCCCGTCTCTCCGACCTTTCAGGCCATAGAACCGCCGCGCGCGGCGATTTTGGTCCCTGCATAGGAGCGCGCATGGCAGAAGCCACCGTCACCGCCCATATCGGTTCGACGAATTATCAGGTCCATTTCGACGACGGCAAGCACACGTGGCTCGCCGACGAACCCGAATCGCTCGGCGGCGGCGATCGCGGCCCCACGCCGGTCTCGCTGCTGCTGTCGAGCCTCGGCGCGTGCACGTCGGTCACGCTGAAAATGTACGCGCAACGCAAAGAGTGGCCGCTCGACGAAGTGCACGTCACGCTGAACATCGAAACCGGCGACGAAGGCTCGACCATCGACCGCAAAATCACGCTGCACGGCGAACTGTCCGACGAACAGCGGGAACGGCTCTTGCAAATTGCCAATGCGTGTCCGGTTCACAAGATCCTCACGCGCTCGATCACGATCCGTTCCGGTCTGACCGTCGCGTGACTTGCGAACGGCCCGGCAAGCGCGTAGCCGGCCGTGTTGAGTTAACGCTTGCAGCGCTTGCAACGCTTTCATAGGATGCTGTCGTCTTGAATTTCGAACACCTTATCCAGATCAACGATCCGTTGAACCCGTTTGTCGACTCGATGACCCGCGAGCAGTTGTGGGAAGGGCTCGTGCTGCGCGCCGAACAGCCGCAACTGTTCGTGATCGGACTCGACAGTTGCACGATTCTTTCGCGCGAAGGCAACACGCTCGAACGCGAGCTGCACTACGGCCAGGCGACGGTCCGCGACCGCGTCACGCTGCACGAAAGCCAAAGCGTGCGCTACGACATCCTGCCGACGGCGGATTACGTCGGCGGCTCGCTGACCATGACCATCGAACAGCCGGACGAGCTGCAGCTATTCTTGCGCTTCGAATACGCGACCACGCTGCCCGTGTCCAACGACCAGGACGCCGTGCAGACGCAGGAGATCGTGAAGTCCGCGTATCGCGAGAACGACATCGACACCGTGCGGTTAATCCGTCAGTTCGTGCAGGCAAAACAGGAGCCGGGTTCGCTGCACTGACTCGCCGTAGCCAACGTGAGTCGACGGCCGGAGCCGCGCTGGCGAGTTGCAGCGGGCGGAAGCCGTACCTTCGGTTGCAACCAAAGGCGCGGCGCCTCGCACCGCCGCGACCGCGTCCAGGCCGCAACCCGCGCTGTACCACCCACCTCCCCCGACTATCGAAACGCTGACCCGATGAATTTCTGCCCCTTGTAAATAGGAATGGTTATCATTTAGAATTCATCCATTGAATCAAGCAACGGCAAAGACGAATGACCGATACCACTCGCCCTACCACGCTCAGCCTGCGCCGTTCGGCTGCCGCGCTGACCAGCCGTCCGAAATCGGCGGCGGTCACATCGACGGCTGCGGTCAGGCCCGCTGCCAGCCGAGCGAACGAATCGGCGGAAACGGGCGAGCGCGTGTTGCGCAGCGACGCTTTGCTGCAAGGACACAGTCACATCAGCATCGTGCACAACGGCGAGACGTACCAGTTGCGCGCCACGCGTCTCGGCAAGCTGATTCTGACGAAGTAACGACGAACCGGATTTCAGTACCAGGTATTGTGGGGACCACCTCCTCGAGAGGTGTTGGGCATTAGCCAGCCACGACGGCTTGCACGTGAGAACTAGACCCCTTCGTGCAGACACCAAGCCAGCCGTCGCAGCCAGCCAGGCCGCTTTTTTCGGTTCCCGCCGACGCGCGCACGAAACGCCGTGCACGGTCATGCCAATGAAAAAGCCGTGGAGATGAGGTCATCTCCACGGCTTTTGTTTTTGCGGCCGACGATTCGAGATCGAGGCGAACGGGACGGATTGCCCGAAAGACTCGTCTACTTCGACGCCCAGCCCCAGAACATCAACCACCACGCGCTATCCACCACGGCCAGTGCCGCGATGAACCACAGCATCGCAAGACCGCGCCGCACGAAGTGCTCGCTGTAACGTCGCGTGACGAGCCATGCGAGCCACGCGCTCCACACGTTCGCAATGGCAAGAATCGCGATGCGCACGTCCGATGCCCACCACAACGGCACATGCTCGGCGCGCAGCAGCGACAGCGTGGTCGCGGACAAACCCAGAAACACGCCGGCCCCGGCAAGCGGAATCAGCCCTTGCGTCAGATGATGCAGACGCACGCTGCTGAAACGTCCGAGCGTGCGCGTCGCGCCCACCATCAGAACGAGCAGCGCGGTGCCGTAGACGAGCGCCGTCGCGAGGATATAGCCGATCACCATCGTGCCGTCGAGCCACGAGAACACGTCGTTCTGTTCCGGGTAATGCGTGAACAGGAACCACGGCGCATTGGTCTGCAGCGGCCAGGTGATGTCGCGATCCACGAGCCAGGTCGCGAAGAACATCTTCAGGTCGATGAACCAGCGCGAAGCTGTCCAGTGAAATGCGCCGATCGCGATGCCGAGCAGGCCGTACAGAATCAGCGCGGTGTCCCACACGTTCGCCTGCTTGTCGCCGAGTTGCACGACTTCCGACGACGGCGCGCGCCACGTCAGCGCAATCGCGTCGCGGTGGCCACTGCAACGGCCGCACATGTGGCAGTCGGACGCGCCCTTCATGTTGCGCAACGGCACGAGCGGCGCGCAATTGATCGGAATCACGCGATGCCCGTGCTCGCCGTTCTTGTACGAACGGCGCCACGCGTCTTCATCGACCTTGTAGTGGAACGGCGCGAGGCGCGCCAGAAGCGAGAAAACCCCGTTCACGGGGCAGAGGTATTTGCACCAGACGCGCTTCTCGCGCCCGTAAAGCAGGCCGATGACGATAGCCGCGAGCGTCGAGCCGCCGAGCACCAGCAGCACCGCTTTCGGATACTGGTACACGCTCACCATCTGACCATAAATGGTCGTGATGCCGAACGCGACGAACGGCCAGCCGCCCCAGCGCATCCAGTGCGGAATCGCCCTGCCGCGGCCGTGCTTGCTGGCGAACTCCGCGAGCGCGCCTTCCGGACACAGCACGCCGCACCAGACGCGTCCGAGCATCACCATCGACAGCAGCACGAACGGCCACCAGATGCCCCAGAACACGAACTGCGCGGCAAGCGTCAGGTTGTTCCACAAATGCGCGCTGTCGTCGGGCAGCGGCATCACCGCCGGCACGACGATCAGCAGCGCATACACCGCGACCACGACCCACTGGATGCCGCGGATCACGGAACCGTGCCGCTGCATCCACTGCCCCGCCGCGGCGAGCCGCCCCGGACGGGTCATCAACGTACTCATGCTGCGCGCCCTGCGGCCTGCTGCGCCGGCTTGCGGTTCGCGCGCCGCAGCAGCAGATAGACGACCGCCCAGTACACCGCATACGCGATCAGGTTCATCAGCGCCGGATGCGCGCGATAGCCGGTGAGCGTGGCGACCAGCGAGCCGAAGGTGCTCGAATCGTCGAGAATGCCCGATGTATTCCACAACTGGTCGACGATGGTCGGCAGGACTTCCTTGTCGATGAGCTTGTCGACGCCCGTCTGAAACAGACCCGCGCCCAGGAACAGCAGCATGATTTCCGTGACGCGGAAAAAGAGCCGCCACGAGAAGACCTTGCCGCCCAACTGCAGCACGTAGAACGTGAGGAGCGCGAGCGCGAGGCCGATCAGCACCGCAAGCATCTGCGCGCCGTCCACATGACCCGACTGGCCGAAGCCGAGGCCGTACAGGAAAATCACCGTCTCGCTGCCTTCACGCGCGATGGCGAGTGCGACGAGCAGCGCCACGCCCCACCAGTTCGAGTCGCGCTGGCTTTGTTGCAGCGAGCGTTCCATGTCGCGCTTGAGCGAGCGGCCGTGCTGCTTCATCCACAGCACCATTTGCACGATCAGCACGCAGGCGACCAGCACCATCGCGGTCTGGAAGTAGTCCTGCGCGTCGCCGGACAGCACTTCGGTGAAGCCGACGAGCGCCGCGCCGAGCGCCACCGCCGCAATCAGGCCGGCCACGACGCCGCCCCACAGGTACGGCAAACCGCGGCGCGCGTCGTCGTCGCCATTTTTCAGCCACGCGTACAGAATGCCGACGACCAGCAACGCCTCGACACTTTCCCGCCACACAATGAATAGAATCTGACCCATCAAGCACTCCCTTCTGCACTGCCACTGCTGTCGCTGGCGACGGCGGGCCGGGTGCCCCGCGTCCGCCTCGCCAGCACCGCTACTTCGCGACGATCACGCCCTGCGCCTGCTGGTGAAAATCGTCGAAAAACTTGTACTCGCCCGGCGAGAGCGGAGCGATCACCACGAACGAATCGGCGCCCGGCGCGAGGACTTTTTCCTTGCGCAACTGGACGCTTTCGAATTCGGCCGCACCCTTGCCCGTATTGCGCACTTCGATCTTGATGCGCTGCCCTGCCGGCACTTCGATGCGCGCCGGCGTCAGCTTGCCGTCGTTCATTTCGAGCTTGAAGGTGAGCAGATCGGCTGCCTGAGCCGCGCCCGCCAGCAGAATCGACGATGCCAGGACTGCGATCTTTCGGTTGATTCTCATTGGTGTTTCCAGAAAACGCGGCGCGAGGCATGACTCCACGCGCCGCCTGCTGCATTCACTCGCATTCACTCATTTGCCACGGATGGCTCGCATACTGCGATGCGACCCGCTGCGGCAAAGCGTGGAGATCAGTACCCGCCCTTCTTGCCGATGCCGGCGAACGTGAAGTCGTATTCAAGCGTGAACGGTTTGAACCACGGACCCACGCCGGTTTCCTTGTCGACGTGACGGCCGAACGCCATGTGGCCGGTTTGCATCGGCGCTTCGACGGTCAGCTTCAGGTGATATTTGCCCGGGCCTTGCAGCTTGACGTTGTCGCCGTAGTGCGGGCCGTCGTTGGCGACCATCGCCATCAGATCGCCCTTTTGCGTGTCCTTCGAACCGGCCTTCGTCAGTTCGTAACGCACTTGCAGATACGGCATCCAGTCGCCTTCCGCGAAACCGGTCGGATTGTTCTTGACTGCGTGGATGTCGGCTTCCAGGTGGATGTCCGAGTCCGACGCCTTGCGCATCATGCCTTCGGGCTCCATCGTGATCGGCTGCAGATACACCGCGCCGATTTCCATGCCGCCCTGAATCTGCTGCTTGCCGATCGGATACTCTGCCGCCGTTGCCGACAGCGCCGCGACGGCCGCCGCCGCTGCAACCCCAGCGCGCACAAATGAAGAAATCCGCATTGAAACTCCTTGTTTTTATCTGACTCGATTCGATCCCATTGGAACAGTGCGTCGGACAACCAACCGAAGCAGATCGCATATTTGAACGTTAATGCGAACCATTCTCAATATTGGGCGAGTTTATCATTGTTCGCTTGCCGGAACAAATACGAACGCACGCGAAGCCTTATGGCAGCAGGGTCTTAAGGGTGTCTTAAGAAACGACGTGTGGGAGATGGCAGGCGGGCCAAGCCGCCTTTTCGGATGTAAGAACAGGACGCGGCGGATTGCCGCGCCTTGTCCTTGTCCTTGCTTTGGGCCGCCGCGTGATTTATTCGACGCCCGATACGTGATCGCCGACATTCGCCCCGAACACGCGCTGCCGCAGCAACGCAAGCTGGTCGCGCGTCTGGGCCGCTTTCTCGAACTCGAGGTTCTTCGCGTGCTCCATCATCTGCTTTTCGAGGCGCTTCAGTTCCTTGGCAAGCTGCTTCTCGGACATGTCCTCGAACTTGGCGCGCGTTTGCTGCTCTTTCAGTTCGGCGCGCGCGTCGTCGACGTTGTACACGCCGTCGATAATGTCGCGGATGCGCTTCACCACGCCGCGCGGCGTGATGCCGCGCTCGAGGTTGAAGGCGATCTGCTTCGCACGCCGCCGCTCGGTTTCGTCGATCGCGCGGCGCATTGAGTCCGTCACCTTGTCCGCGTACAGAATCGCCTTGCCGTTCACGTTACGCGCCGCCCGGCCGATCGTCTGGATCAGCGAGCGTTCGGCGCGCAGGAAACCTTCCTTGTCGGCGTCGAGAATCGCGACGAGCGACACTTCCGGAATGTCCAGACCTTCGCGCAGCAGGTTGATACCGACGAGCACGTCGAACGTGCCGAGCCGCAAGTCGCGGATGATTTCGACGCGCTCGACCGTGTCGATGTCGCTGTGCAGATAGCGCACCTTGACGCCGTGGTCGGCGAGAAACTCCGTCAATTGCTCGGCCATGCGCTTGGTCAGCACGGTGACGAGCACGCGGTCGCCCGCCTTCACGCGCTCGTTGATTTCGGCGAGCACGTCGTCCACCTGGCTGCGCGCCGGGCGCACCTCGATTTCCGGGTCAACGAGTCCGGTCGGGCGCACGAGCTGCTCGGCCACCTGGCCCGCGGTCTTCTTTTCGTAGTCCGCGGGCGTGGCCGACACGAACACGACCTGGCGCATCTTGCGCTCGAACTCGTTGAACTTCAGCGGCCGGTTGTCGAGCGCGGACGGCAGACGGAAACCGTAGTCGACCAGATTTTCCTTGCGCGCGCGGTCGCCGTTGTACATGCCGTTCAACTGGCCGATCAGCACATGCGACTCGTCGAGCAGCATGATCGCGTCTGGCGGCAGGTAATCGACCAGCGTAGGCGGCGGCTCGCCGGGCGCCGCGCCGGAAAAGTGCCGCGAGTAATTCTCAATGCCTTTGCAGAAACCCAGCTCCTGCAGCATTTCCAGGTCGAAACGGGTGCGCTGTTCGAGCCGCTGCGCTTCAACGAGCTTGCCCTGGCTATAGAAGAACTCCAACCGCTCGCGCAACTCGGCCTTGATGGTTTCCACTGCTCGCACAACCGTATCGCGCGGCGTCACGTAATGCGACGACGGGTACACGGTGAAGCGCGGAATCTTCTGACGCACACGGCCGGTAAGCGGATCGAACAGTTGCAGCGTTTCCACTTCGTCGTCGAACAATTCCACGCGCACCGCCATTTCCGCATGCTCGGCCGGGAAAATGTCGATGGTGTCGCCGCGCACGCGGAACGAGCCGCGCTGGAAGTCGGCTTCGTTGCGGTTGTACTGCATCGCGATCAGCCGCGCGATGATGTCGCGCTGGCCGAGCTTGTCGCCGGTGCGCAGCGTGAGAATCATCTGGTGGTATTCGGACGGATTACCGATACCGTAAATGGCCGACACGGTCGCGACGATCACCACGTCGCGCCGCTCCATCAGGCTCTTGGTGGCCGACAGCCGCATCTGCTCGATATGCTCGTTGATCGACGAGTCTTTCTCGATGAACAGGTCGCGCTGCGGCACGTACGCTTCCGGCTGATAGTAGTCGTAGTACGAGACGAAGTACTCGACCGCGTTGCGCGGAAAGAACTCGCGGAACTCCGAGTAAAGCTGCGCGGCGAGCGTCTTGTTCGGCGCGAACACGATAGCCGGACGGCCGAGCCGCGCGATGGTATTGGCCATCGTGAAGGTCTTGCCCGAGCCGGTCACGCCGAGCAGCGTCTGGAACGAGAGACCGTCCTCGATGCCTTCGACGAGCGTCTCGATTGCCGTCGGCTGGTCGCCGGCGGGCGGATATGGCTGGTAGAGCTGAAACGGCGAGCCTTCGAAGCGGACGAATTTGGATTCGTCGAGCGTATCTTCGGCTTCGGTCAGATGTTGTTCGGACATGGGACGGCAGCGCCTTGGGCAAAAAACTATTCTAACGGGTTGCGGAAAGTCGGATCGGGCACGGACTGCACGGATCCGCGTAGGACGGCAGCGGCGCGAGAACAGTCCGTCTTGCATTTAGCGGCGCCCTGCCTGTTTTTCAAGCAAATGAGCCCGCCAACGGGCGCTATCGTCCGAAAAACGTTCGCAGATTCGTTACAATGCGAAGTTGCGCTCGCTTGCCTCTGTCCGCGTTTTGCGTCATCCGGCGTTTGCGTTTTGCATCAGACGCAGCCGGCACGGTCGCGCATGCTCGTAGCCGCCCTCTTTTCACTACTGCTGGCCACCCACCATGTCTCTGTTCTCCGCCGTCGAACTTGCTCCCCGCGACCCGATTCTGGGCCTGAACGAAGCCTTTAACGCCGACCCGCGCCCCACCAAGGTCAATCTCGGCGTTGGCGTGTATTTCAACGAAGAAGGCAAGATTCCGCTGCTGCGCGCCGTGCGCGACGCGGAAAAGGCGCGTGTCGAAGCTGCGCTGCCGCGCGGTTATCTGCCGATCGAAGGTATCGCCGCCTACGACGCAGCCGTGCAAAAGCTGCTGCTCGGCAACGATTCGCCGCTGATCGCCGCGGGCCGCGTCGTGACGGCGCAAGCGCTGGGCGGCACGGGCGCGCTGAAGATCGGCGCGGACTTCCTGAAGCGGCTGAACCCGAACGGCAAGGTCGCGATCAGCGATCCGAGCTGGGAAAACCACCGCGCGCTCTTCGAAGCCGCGGGCTTCGACGTGGTCTCGTATCCGTACTACGACGCGCATACGCACGGCGTGAATTTCGACGGCATGCTGAGCGCGCTCAACAGCTATGCCGCGGGCACGGTCGTCGTGCTGCATGCGTGCTGCCACAACCCGACGGGCGTCGACCTGAGCGTCGAGCAGTGGAAGCAGATCGTCGAAGTCGTCAAGGCGCGCAACCTGGTGCCGTTCCTCGACATCGCCTATCAGGGTTTCGGCGACAACATCGAAGCTGACGCTGCGGCTGTGCGCCTCTTCGCCGCGTCGGAATTGAACGTGTTCGTGTCGTCGTCGTTCTCGAAGTCGTTCTCGTTGTACGGCGAGCGTATCGGCGCACTGTCCATCATCACGGGCAGCAAGGAAGAAGCCACGCGCGTGCTGTCGCAACTCAAACGCGTGATCCGCACGAACTACTCGAACCCGCCGACGCATGGCGGCTCGGTGGTCGCCGCGGTGCTCGCGTCGCCGGAACTGCGCGCCACGTGGGAAACGGAACTCGCTGAAATGCGCGACCGCATTCGCGCGATGCGCAACGGTCTGGTCGAGCGCCTGAAAGCGAGCGGCGTGGATCGCGACTTTAGCTTCGTCAATGCGCAGCGCGGTATGTTCTCGTACTCGGGTCTGACGGCGCCGCAAGTCGACCGTCTGCGCGAAGAGTTCGGCATTTATGCGGTGGGCACGGGCCGCATCTGCGTGGCCGCGTTGAACACGCGCAACCTCGACGTGGTGGCCAACGCCGTTGCGCATGTGTTGAAGTAAAGCTTTTTGCAAAGCGCGCTTAGGTGCGCTTTTATTGAAGCTGAATATGAAACGGCGCCCCATGAAGGGCGCCGTTTCTGTTTGCGGCTCAGAACTTGCCGACTCGCCTGTCAGCGCCCGTCGCGATGAATGTCGTGCGTGACGAAACCCGCGTCGTTATCCGGCATGGCAAGCCAGTCCGGTTGCGAAAGCGAATGACGGATGTCGTCCAGCCCGCTTTGCCAATGCTCACGCATGGTCGACAAGCCGAACTGGAAGTCCTTGTAGTGCCCTTCGTACTCCTTCTGCCGGTAGATGAGATGGATCACGTTGTAGCGCTTCGAGCACGATAGATCTTCCGCGAGCTTGCACCAGGGGTCGTCGCGCTGGTCCGGCGACACACGGTCCAGCACCTCGCGCAGCACGTGCCGGAAACGTTGCGAGCGTTGCAGCATGTCGGTCACGAGACGAGTGCGGCTCGAATACTGAATGTCTTTCATGCGCCCCTGCACGTCGGTGATGCTGTCCGGCACCGGCCCGATTGCGCTCCACAGATCGACCTGAAACGCGAGCGTGTCGCGCCGCGGCGTGGTCTGCATCACCTCGTAGAGCGGCGTATTCGACATCAGCCCGCCGTCCCAGTAGTACTGGCCGTCGATTTCCACCGCCGCGAAGCCAGGCGGCAACGCACCGGACGCCATGAAGTGCTCGGCCCTCAGCGTGGTGTGCGTATTGTCGAAATACGCGAAATTGCCCGTGCCGCAATTGACCGCGCCCACGGACACACGCATTTCCCGCGAGTTGATGCGGTCGAAATCGCACAGGCTTTCCAACGTGGCTTTGAGCGGCGCCGTGTCGTAATAGCTCGCCGCCTGAGGCGGTCCCGACACCGTTGGCAAAGGCGGCGGAAAGCGCGGCACAAAGAAGCCCTTTTGTCCCTCGACGAGTGCGCCGAGCGCCTGCGTCGCCGTGAACGCTTTACGCACGGCGTCGCTCGAGTTGAAGAACGCATGCTCGATAAACGCCGGCAGCGGCAAACCGAACGCCGGTTGACAGATGGTCTCCCAGAATTGCAGCAGCCGTTCCACCCGCTTTTCCGGCGGATTGCCCGCGATGATGGCGGTATTCAACGCGCCGATGGAAATGCCCGCCAGCCAGTTCGGCTCAATGCCGGCTTCGTGAAGCCCCTGAAAAACGCCGGCCTGATACGCGCCCAATGCACCGCCGCCCTGCAGCGTGAGCGCGATGGTTTCGTAGTCCGGCACTTGAATGCGCGAGCCCGGAGCCGTGGCGGACGCCGCGCCGGCGCCCGCACCTCCCTCATTGCCCGGCACGCCCAGACGCGCCTGCTTGAGATTGCGTTGCGCCATGACGCCTCCTTATTGCATGTACCAGCCGTGGCTCACAATGAAGGATTGACCCGTCAGTGCCGCCGTGGGGAAAGTCGAGAGGAACAGCACGGTTTGCGCGACGTCTTCGACGGTGGTGAAAATACCGTCGACGGTGCCGCCGAGCATCACGCGCTTGACGACTTCTTCTTCACTGATGTTCAGTTCCTTCGCCTGCTCGGGAATCTGCTTGTCGACAAGCGGCGTGCGCACGAAGCCGGGACACACGACATGCGAACGCACGTTGTGTTTCGCGCCTTCCTTGGCGAGCACGCGCGCGAGCCCGAGCAGCGCATGCTTGGCCGTCACGTAAGCGGACTTGAGCGGCGACGCCTCGTGCGAGTGCACCGAGCCCATGTAGATCACGATGCCGCCGCGATCGTCCTTGTACATGTGCTTGAGCGCTGCCTTCGTGGTCAGGAAGGCGCCGTCCACGTGAATCGCCTGCATCTTTTTCCAGTCGGAGAACGAGTAGTTCTCGATCGGATTGACGATCTGAATGCCGGCATTGGAAATAAGAATGTCGACGGAGCCCAGCTCGGCCGCCACTTTGTCGATGCCCTGGTTGACGGCGTCTTCGTTGGTGACGTCCATGGCGATGCCGATCGCCTTGCCGCCGCCCTTCCTGATTTCTTCAGCGACGGCGTTCGCGCCGTCCTGATTCAGATCGGCGATCGCGACAGCCGCGCCCGCTGCCGAAAGGGTCAACGCAATCTGCTTGCCGATGCCGCTCGCGGCGCCGGTAACCACCGCGACCTTGCCATTCAGATTTGTGTTCAGTGACGACATCCAGAACCTCCATGCAGTTGATGAGCAATGAGACCACGAGCCGCGCGCAGCGTGAAGTCAGCCGAACGGCTTAGGCGCCGATTACGCGCGCATAGGCGCGCATAGGCCTTCTCCTATACCGTTCGGCCGAATGTTGCACTGCGGCCAATCCTGCTATTGTGCATGAACCGTATGGAATCGATCGGTAAAAAGCACGCCCAGGCTTATGTATTTAAACTAGGCGTTCCGCCAGGATTCCGGTCGCTTCACTATCGAGGAGAATTGCATGAATTATCGGCGTTTAGGTCGCTCGGGCCTGCAGGTCAGCGAACTGTCCATCGGCTCGTGGGTCACGTACGGCAATCAGGTCGATCATCGCGCGGCGCGCGAATCGCTCGCGGCCGCGCGCGACGCGGGCGTCAACTTCTTCGACAACGCGGAGGTCTACGCCGGCGGCAAATCCGAAGAGATCATGGGTCAGGCGCTCAAGGAACTGGCATGGCCGCGCGTGAGCTATGTGGTGTCGACCAAGTTTTTCTGGGGACTGCAGGAAGCGCCCAATCAGTACCACACGCTGAACCGCAAGTATCTGCTCAACGCAATCGATTCATCGCTCGCACGTTTGCAGCTCGACTATGTCGATCTGGTGTTCTGCCATCGCCCGGACCCAAACACGCCGGTCGAAGAAACGGTATGGGCAATGAGCGACATGATCACGCGCGGCAAGGCGTTGTACTGGGGCACGTCCGAGTGGAGCGCGGACGAAATCCGCGCTGCTTACGAGATTGCGGAGCGGCATCATCTGCATAAGCCGGTCATGGAGCAGCCGCAATACAACCTGTTTCATCGCAAGCGCGTGGAGCAGGAATACAAGCGTCTTTACGAAGATATCGGCCTTGGGCTGACCACGTGGAGTCCGCTCGCGTCCGGCCTTCTGACCGGCAAGTATCGCAACGGCGTGCCCGCGGAAAGCCGCGCGCAATTGCAAGGTTACGACTGGCTGCGCAAACAGGTCACCGATGAAGGCAAGAACAATGTGGTCGGCAAGCTCGGCGAAGTGGCCGACGAACTCGGCTGCACGGTCGGCCAGCTTGCAATTGCGTGGGTTCTGAAGAATCCGCATGTCAGCACTGTGATTACCGGCGCATCGCGCGTCGAGCAGATCGGCGAGAACATGAAGTCCGCCGAGCTCGCCGAGCGGATCACGCCGGAGATCAAGGAGCGGATCGAAGGCATTATCGGCGACGCGTACGACTGACAGCGCTGCGGGAACCGCGCCGGTTGCGCGGCCACGGCAAAAGCGTGGCCGGCGCACGGTGCATCGGCTGGTGTGAAGCGCACACCAGGCAAATCACCGTGCGGCGCGGTGCCCGGCGTCGCGTACAATACGCGACCGCGCTGCACTCCGGCGCTCGTTGCCGCCGTGCCGCCGTGCCGCCGTATTGCATCCGCATTGCATCCGCATCGCCGGTTCCAGCCTGGAACGGCACGCCTCTTTCAGCGTCTCCTCATATGCTCAGCTACCGCCACGCCTTTCATGCAGGCAATCACGCCGACGTCCTCAAACACGCGGTCGTGTTGCAGCTATTGCGCTATCTCGGCCAGAAGGACAAAGCCTACTGGTATATCGACACGCATGCCGGCGCGGGCGTCTATTCGCTGAAGGAAGGCTACGCCGTCAAGACGGGCGAGTTCCAGACAGGTATCGCAAAGCTGTGGGAGCGCAACGATCTACCGCCGCTCTTCGCCGATTATGTCGATGAAGTCGCCGCACTCAATTCCGACGGCCAGTTGCGCTTCTATCCGGGTTCGCCGTACATCGCGTGGCGGCAACTGCGCGAGCAGGACCGCATGCGTCTGTTCGAGCTGCACAGCACCGAAATCGACGTGTTGCGCCACAACTTCCGCGATGCGGGCCGTCGCGCGATGCTATACGCAGGCGACGGTTTCGACGGCATTCTCGCGCTGCTCCCGCCAGCGCCGCGTCGCGCGCTGGTGCTGCTCGATCCGTCATATGAAGACAAGCGCGATTACACGCGCACGCTTCGTTGCGTCGAAGAGAGTCTGAAGCGCTTTCCGACCGGCACGTACGCGGTCTGGTATCCGCAGGTGAGGCGCCCGGAATCGCAGCGCTTTCCGGAGCAGCTAAAAAAGCTGCAGGACCGCAACTGGCTGCACGTCAGCCTGACTGTCAGCAATCCGCCGGAAGACGGTTTTGGTCTGTTCGGCAGCGGCATGTTCATCCTGAATCCGCCGTACACGCTGCACAAAATGCTGAAGGATCAGATGCCTTGGCTGGTGAGCGCGCTCGGCGAGGACAAGGCCGCGCAGTTCAAGGTGGAATATCGCGGCGATTGAATTCCGGCTGGGCGCGCGCGGCCCGCAGTTGACGGCGCGCTCCGGCCGCACCGTCAACTGCATTGCGCGCTCACTTGAGTTGCGCCCCCGCCTTGCGTGCGAAGTCGTTCGTAAACGTCGCGTTCAGATCGATCTTCTTCGGATCGAGCCGGTTATCAAACGACGCCAGCGCGCGCAACGAAGTCGCCGGGCCGTCTGGGGGCATCAGGCCATCGGGCGAATAGGCGTCGCGCACGTTGTGAAAAGCCTCCACATATAGCGCGGAATCGTTGAGCAGATAAGCCGGCGGCACCATCTTCAGCAGATCGGCATCGCTCGCGTTCTGCAACCAGTGATCCGCGCGCACGATCGCGTTCGCGAGCGCCTGCGTCGTCTTCGGATACTTCTGGATGAAACTCTCGGGTGCATAAAGCGTGGCTGCGGGCATCGTGCCGCCGAACACCTCCTGCGTGCCCTTAACCGTGCGAGTGTCCACCAGCACCTTGATTGCACCGCTGCGCGTGAGCTTCGTCATCATCGGATCGACGTTGGAAAGCGCGTCGATCTGCCCGTTGCCGACCGCCGCCAGCACGGTCGCGCCGCTGCCCACGCCGATCGCCGCGATGTCGCTGCGCTGCACGCCGGCCTTGCGCAATGCGACGGTGAGCACCAGATCGGTCGACGATCCCGGCGCGCTCACGCCGACTTTGGCGCCTTTGAAGTCCGCGAGCGTTTTTATCTTGTCGGCTTTCGACGTCAAGACCGCGACCACGATCTGCGGCGCGCGGCCCATCAATGCGAAAGCCCGGTAATGTTGGCCTTTGGCCTGCATGAAAAGCGTGTGCTCGAAGGCACCCGCGCCGATATCCGCACTGCCGCCCACCACGGCTTCGAGCGCTTTCGATCCGCCCGCGAAATCTTCGAGCGTGACGTCGAGACCTTCGTCCTTGAAATAGCCCAGTTGCTGCGCCGTCAACACCGGCAAATAGTAAAGACCGGGCAACCCGCCGACGGCCATCGTCAAGGCCGGCTTTTCAGGCGTGTCTTTCGCGAACGCTACGCCGTCCAATGCCGCGATGGCAAAAAGCGTAGCGCATAGGCCGGCGGCACGCCGCATCCAGTGAGAAGGCATTTGTCGTCTCCTTTTTGTATTTTCGTTCGATGCGGTCGTTGGGCCGGCTACCGTCGGCGGACTTGGGCGAGAGAGACCGCCTGAAGATTGTCGTCGTCCGACTGCAGGCGCGCCATGCGCCCAAACCCGAATGGCCGCGCCCGGCGCGCTGTGACGACTGGACGTGTCGGCGTACTGCGCGACCGATAGGCTGCGGGCCGGGACAGCGCAGTTGTGTTATTGCCGATGCGGCGGCGGACCCGGCTGGATCTGCGGCTGCGGCACGGCGCCGCCGACGGGCAACTGGATATAAGGCGCGACGATGATCGGCACCGATGAGTTCGGCGCGAGTTCGGTGGGCGTTGCGATCGGGCGCGCTTCGACGATGGGCTCCCGCGAAAGCGGCGCGGTTTGCAGGACCGTGCCGCTTTGCCCGTCGCTGATCCCGCTTTGCGTGTCGAGAATCACCGGCTTGCGGCTATTACTCGACGCGGCAAATACGCTAGATGCGGCACTGACCGTAGCCAACGAG
Source organism: Paraburkholderia sp. OAS925 (assembly GCF_040543975.1). Taxonomy (NCBI): domain Bacteria; kingdom Pseudomonadati; phylum Pseudomonadota; class Betaproteobacteria; order Burkholderiales; family Burkholderiaceae; genus Paraburkholderia; species Paraburkholderia sp. OAS925. The sequence goes on along the minus strand of NZ_JBEUNO010000001.1, from coordinate 1,826,166 downwards.
ATTGCAACGACAGCGAGGACAGGTTTAAGCGAGCGGATTGGAGACATGGGCGGACCGGTTCGAGTCGGCAAGGCCGGATTGCGCGGACGACGCCCTACCTTACCGCGACACGCGCCAGCAGGCTAGTCGATATTCGCCATCCTCGTGTTTGGGCGTCCGGTTCGCGATCACAAAGGCCCAGATGTGACAAAGCCCCGCAAAGACGGGGCTTGACACTGAACTACCACTTCTACCGCTTACTGCGACTGCGCTGGCCGTGCGACCCGCACGCTGGCGCCGCCAGTTGAAACTTACAGCGAGTAGCCGTTGGTTTCGAGCGAGCGGATACGCTGTTCGAGCTGAACGATATCCGACGACGACGCCAGATACGCTTCGCGGCGATCGCGTTCGGCAGTTTCAAACCAGGTGCTCAGCTTTTCGAGGATGTATGCAAACATGATGTTCTCCAAGGATCAAATGAATCCCCGGTGGATTGGGCATCAGGGATTTCCCGTAGACGGGTTAACCCGAATTATAGGCTGATGGTGCAACCGCGCCAGTGAAATGCTCGCATGATGTGCATTCCATTTTGGAATACCGCACACGTTTGGTGCAATAAGATCTTTGATTTCTTTGGCTTCTGAGCGCCGCGGGTTTTGTTAGCGGGCAGGTCGCCGTCCTTTTTGCACAACTTCGGTGCGCGACCTACGGGTTGCACCCGCGTCAGCACTCTCAATGCCGCGCCTTCACCGACGGTAGCCCGTGGCAATCCGCGCGCTTGTCTTCACAAAGCAAGTCCGCATCGGCGAGCCGCTCGATGATCGGACACTCCGGGCGGTCGTCGCCATGACAATGGTTCGCGAGATGCGCCAACGTGTCGCGCATCTCGGTGAGCTCGGCGATGCGTCGATCCAGGTCGGCCACGTGATCCAGCGCGATCGCCTTCACTTCGGCGCTCGCGCGCGTGCGGTCGTGCCACAGCGCCAGCAGCCGCCGAATGTCTTCCACGAGGAAACCTAGCCGGCGCGCCTGACGAATAAAACGCAACGAATGGACCTCCTGCGGCCCGTAAACCCGATAGCCGGCGCTCGTGCGTGCTTTTGCCGCCAGCAGGCCGACGCTCTCGTAGTAACGAATCATCTTCGCCGTGACGCCCGACGCGCGGGCCGCTTCGCCAATATTCATCACCGTTTCTCCACTGATCGGCTCGATCGTACACGTTCCCATGATGGGAAGGTCAGCCACTTAAATTCGGTCCGGCAGGCATAATTCAACTGTCGCAACGTTATTTCGCGAGGCAATCCGATGAAAACCGAATTCCAGGTCGAAGGTATGAGCTGCCAGCACTGCGTGGCCGCGGTCACGAACGCTATCCGCGAGCACGACGACGGCGCGCAAGTTCAGGTGGATCTGGCGGCGGGCCGCGTGACGGTTGAATCGACGCAATCGGTCGAGGCGTTGAAGGCCGCCATCGACGAGGCCGGGTACACAGTCAAAGGCGAGGTGAAAGGCGTATCGCCCGACGAGGCGAGTGGCGCGGCCGGCGGCGTCGCGCACTAGGCGGACGCGCTCATGTTCAAGGTCGCCGTGATTGGAGCGTCGGGTCTGCTCGGCCGCGCTATTGTCGACGAGTTGGCGAGGCAGCCAACCAGGCAAGTCGTCGGCACCGCGTTCAGCCGCCCTGCGCCGGACACTGTCCCGCTCGATGTCCGCGACTCGCGGGCAATCGAGCAGTTTGTCGAACGCGAAGCGCCGGATGCGCTCGTGATTGCCGCCGCCGAGCGTCGGCCGGACGTGTGCGAGCGTCAGCCGGAACTGGCCCGCGCGCTCAATGTCGACGCGGTGCGCGCGATCGCGGCCGCGGCGCAACGGCGCGGCGCCTGGACGCTGTCGATTTCCACCGATTATGTTTTCGACGGCACTCATCCGCCTTATCGGCCGGATTCCGCGCCCGCGCCGCTCAACGCGTACGGGCGCAGCAAGCTCGAAGGCGAGCACGCGTTAACCGCGACGACCGACTTCGGCTGTGTGCTGCGCTTGCCGCTGCTGTATGGGCCGATTGTCGATTGGGCGGAGTCCGCCGTGACGAGCCTCGTGCCCGCGATTGCCGCGTCGGCTTCGGCGCACGGCCAGCCGGCCCGCATGGACGCGTGGGCGATTCGCTATCCGACCTTCACGCCGGACGTCGCGTTCGTGATCCGGCAGATGCTCGAGCGTCATGCCGGGGGCAACGCGATTCGCGGCATCGTCCATTGGTCGGGCGACGAACCGATGACCAAGTACGAGATCGCGGTGCGCCTTGCGCAAGCGCTGCAACTGGATGCGCACCTGACGCCGCAGCACACGCCGACCGATGCGACGCCTCGCCCGCATAACTGCCATCTTGCGTCGGAGCGGCTCGAGGAGCTTGGCATTGGCCGGCGCACGCCGTTCGATACGGCGATACGCGAGGTGCTCGCCGCGTTTCCGTGGCGCGGCGATACGGCTGTTTGACGAGCGAAGCGGCGAGCTATGGCGAGCGCGGGTCAAGCGCACATTCAACCGCGCATCAGTGAAAATCGCGGCTCGCGGTGGCCAGGTCGCCGAGCCACTCACTTAAGTCTTCCAGACGATGAGCGACCAGGTGCACCACCTCGCCCTTGTGTTTCCGCCTCATCTTGCCCGCCTGACTCGCAGGCGCGGTCTGCTCGCCCTGATTGCCCGGGTTGCCCTGATTGCCGCCAGTGGCGACGCCGTCGTCGCGCTGCAAGACACCATAGACCGCGAGCAGCGAAGAGCCCAGCAGCGCCTTGCGCTGCTTTTCCACCAGCGACGGCCAGACGATCACATTGATCGAACCGGTTTCGTCTTCGATTGAAACGAAGATGGTGCCGTTCGCCGTGCCCGGCCGCTGCCGCACGGTGACGATGCCGCATGCCCGCGCGAGCGTGCCGTGCTGACACGCAGCGAGATCCGCCGCCGTGCGAAAACGCTGCTTCGCGAGACGCGCGCGCAACAGCGCAAGCGGATGACGATTGAGCGTGAGGCCGAGGCTCGCATAATCGTCGACGATCTCGCGCGCCTCGTCGGCCTGCGGCAACGCGAGCGGCGCTTCCGCGATCGGCGCATCGCGCAGCAGCTTGGGGACAATGTGCTGGGCGGTCACGGCCCACCATGCTTCCCGCCGATGACCCGCGATACTCGTCAGCGCGTTCGCCGCCGCGAGCGCTTCGAGATCGCGCCGCGTCAGCGCCGCGCGTCGCGCGAGATCGTCGACGTTCGTAAACGGCGCATCGCGGCGAGCGGCCATGATGCGCTCGGCAGCCGCCTGCGCGAGTCCCTTGATCAGATGCAGACCGATACGCACGGCGGGACCGCGCGCGCCATAAGTGCCGGGCGCTTGAAACACGCGCGCGGTCAGCCGCTTCGCCGCGCGCCGGATCGTCCGGTTCACTCTCAGGCGGCGCAGCGAAAGATCGCGCAACTGCTGCGCGGACAAGACGGCCTGCTGACGATGCAAACAGGTTTCGCCCGGCGCGATCCGCTCGCCTTCGCGATCGCGCTTCTCGAAGGTCGATTCCCAGTCGCTCAGCGTCACATCGGGCGGCAATACCTTGACGCCGTGGCGCCTCGCATCCTGCACGAGTTGCGACGGCGAATAAAAACCCAACGGCTGGCTATTGAGCAGTCCGGCCAGAAAAGCCGCCGGCTCGTAGCGCTTTAACCACGCACTCAGATAGACGAGCAGCGCGAAACTCGCCGCATGGCTCTCCGGGAAACCATACTCGCCGAAACCTTCGATCTGCTGGCAGATACGGTCGATAAATTCCGGCTCGTAGCCGCGCGCCGACATGCGGTCGCTCAGGTCCTTCTGATACTTCGCGAGGTTGCCGGTGCGCCGCCAGGCCGCCATTGCGCGTCGCAACTGGTCGGCCTGCTCGCCGGTGTACTTTGCGGCGACCATCGCCAGATGCATGACCTGCTCCTGGAAAATCGGCACGCCGAGTGTGCGTTCGAGCACGGGCCGCAGCTCGTCTTTCGCGTAGTCGATCGGTTCGAGGCCCTGCTTGCGGCGCAAATACGGATGCACCATGCCGCCCTGAATCGGCCCCGGCCGCACGATCGCGACTTCGATCACGAGGTCGTAATACTTGTTCGGCTTCAGGCGCGGCAGCATGCTTTGCTGCGCGCGCGATTCGATCTGGAACACGCCGACCGTATCGGCATGGCCGCACATTTCGTAGACGGCGCGGTCTTCGCGCGGAATGTCCTGCACGCGGAACTGCGGAAAGCCGCGTCTTAGCGCGACGAACTCCAGCGCGCGCCGAATGGCCGACAACATGCCCAGTGCCAGCACGTCGACTTTCAGCAGCTTGAGCGCGTCGATATCGTCTTTATCCCATTCGATCACGCTGCGGTCTTTCATCGTCGCGTTTTCGATCGGCACGAGCCGCGAGAGCTTGTCCTTCGCAATCACAAAGCCGCCGACGTGTTGCGACAGATGCCGCGGAAACAGGCGCAATTCCTTCGTGAGGCGAATCAGATTTCTGGTGATGTGAGAGTTGGCGTCGAAACCCGCTTCCGCGAGATAGCCGGCCACTGCTTCGGAACCGTCCCACCATTGCTGCGATTTGCTGATTCGCTCGATCAACGATGCCTCGAGACCCAGCGCCTTGCCGACGTCCTTCAATGCGCTGCGCACATGGTAGGTAATCAGCGACGCGGTCAGCGCCGCGCGATGACGCCCGTACTTCGCATAGATGTACTGGATCACCTCCTCGCGGCGCTGATGCTCGAAGTCGACGTCGATATCGGGCGGCTCGTTGCGCGCGCGCGAGATGAAGCGCTCGATCAGCATGTTCATATGCACGGGGTCGATCTCGGTCACATGCAGGCAATAGCAGACGATCGAATTCGCCGCCGAACCGCGGCCCTGGCAAAGAATGTTTCTGGAGCGCGCGAAGCTCACGATGTCGTGCACCGTCAGAAAGTACTTTTCGTATTTCAGATCGGCGATCAGGCTCAGTTCCTTTTCGATCTGATCGATGCGCTTCAGGTCCAGGCCGTTCGGCCAGCGTTCCGCCGCACCCGCCATGACGAGCTTGCGCAGATAGCTCGACGGCGACTCTCCCGCAGGCACCAGTTCTTCGGGATACTCGTACTTGAGTTCGTCGAGCGAGAAGCGGCACAGCGCGGCGATATTGAGCGTTTCCTCGAGCGTATCGCGCGGATAGAGTTTGCTCAGACGCACCCGCGTGCGCATGTGCCGTTCGGCATTGGCTTCGAGCGCGTGGCCGCATGCCGACAGCGGCGTGTTCAGGCCAATGGCGGTCATCGTGTCCTGCAAGGGCTTGCGCGATCGCGTGTGCATCAGAACGCCGCCCGCCGCGACGAGCGGTAGGCCGCTCGCTTGCGAAATCATCCGCAAGGCGTCGATCTGAAGATCGTCGCTGCCGGTTTGCCAAAGTTCGAGCGCGATCCACGCGCGGTTGGCGGCGAACGACGCGAGCCAATGCGCGCAATGCAGTGTGTGCGACAGCGTAGCCGTGCGCTGCGGCACAAGCAGCAGCACACAGTCAGGCAGAGTCCGCAGATGCTCGAGATGCGGCAACGAATCGGTGAAATCCGACGGGCTTAGCCGGTAGCTGCCCTTCTCCGCGCGCGAGCGGCCGAGCGTGATCAGTTCGGAAAGATTGCCGTAACCGTTGCGGTTCGCTGCAAGCGCAACCAGAGTGCAGAAAGGCTCGCCGGCTGCGTCCGTCAGATTCAGTTCGCTGCCGATGATCAGTTGAGGCAGAGGTTTCAACACCTCGTTTTCTAGGGCCTCCTGTCGTATCGCTTCGTCCAAGACTTCTTTCGGAAGCGGACCGGCTTCCGGCGGCCGGGCCGCTTTCAGCTTGTCCTCGATTTCCTTGCGCAGACGGTTCTGCTCTTCCCCGATTTCCTTTAACGCCGAATGAGCGCGCACGACGCCCGCGAGCGAGCACTCGTCGGTAATGGCGAGCGCGCTATAGCCGTGCAGCATCGCGCGTTCAACGAGTTCATGCGGATGCGAGGCGCCACGCAGGAACGAGAAATTGGTCAGGCAATGCAGCTCCGCATACGCCGGCAAATTCGAGGCGGGCGGCTGCGGAGGAAGAAGCGCGGACGCGGATACCGTCATGATGCTCAACCGAATAAACCCTGCAAATACCAATCGCCGCTGATACGTTCGCGGTACACCCAGAACATGTGGCCGCGATCGTCGGCGGCGACGTAGTAATCGCGCTCGACGCGATCGCCGTCCCACCAGCCCGCTTCGATCCGCTCGGTACGCGTGAGCATTTTCAGCGGCCGGCGATAGATCGGCCGCTGATCACGCATCATCAGGCGTAGGGGTTTATCGAGCATCCAGATAGGGCGAGGCTGAGAAGGTAAGGCGCTGTCGGGGAGGTTTAGTGAGGCTTGGGGTGGTTGCTGAGGTGCTTGCTGTGATGCTTGCTGAGGAGTGAAGGCAGTGGCGGTTTTTGCGTTCGTCGCTGCGGATGGGCGTGGGGTGGCCTGCTTTTTCGCTTCCGCGTCCGTTTCCGTTTCCGCCGCGCTCGAGGGTGATGCGCCTTCAGCCGCGGCGTTTCGCAACTCATCGGTTAGCCAGGTTTTATCCGCTTTGATTCTGGGCCGCGCTTTCGCCTGCGAGCGCTTCTTGCGCGCAAAATCCTGAGCCTGGTACGCCTCGACGCGCATGGCGTGTTCGGGGCGATGATCGTCCTGCACCGACATTTGCAGCACGTTCTCCGGTCCCAACCGGGCGCTCAAGCGTTCGAGCAGACGCACGATCGACTCACCGTCCGATTCGGGCATGGGAAACAAAGTGTCGGACTGGCCGGCGTATTCGGCGATCTGATCCGCGACCAGCTTCAATTCGATGACGGGCGCCGCGAGAACCGTCTGATTCAGTTTCTCGCGCAACAGCCAGATCAAATGCTCTGCATCACGCGACGGTATGGCCCACGCGACCTTCAAGCTCGATGTCTTCGGCGAATGGCGGGACGCCAATTCATGCTCGAGCAGCAACGTATAACCGCTCAGCGCCGCATGGTGCGCGCTCAGCCAACCGGCCAACTGCACGATCAGCCGACGCGCGGCGAACAGGAGCGCATCGGCGTTATCGACGCGCGACGGCAATTCGAGCTGCGCATGAAACGACGCGGGCGCGCGAAACGATTCGCGCGGATCGGGGCGCGTGCCATACGCCTGCGCCAGCAGGTCCAGAATGCCGCCGCCAAACCGCCGGACCACGCCCGCTCTGGGCAATTGACGCAAATCGGCGAGGGTCGTGCATCCGACATGCACGAACGCGTCGCGATGCGTTTGCGCAACCGGCAGCAGCGACACGGGCAAGCGGTCGAGTACACGCGTGAGCGAAGTCTCCTGCACCACATGCCAGCGGCGCCCGTGCCGGTTGGCGCGTGCCTGCGCCAATAGCCAGGCGCCCCACGCCGTGGGTGCACACGCGATACGCGCGGTATAACCGAATTCCGCGACCGTGGACGACACCCGCGACAACAAGGCTCGCAAGCCACCGAACAACCTCAAGCCAGAGCCGACTTCCAGCAGCAAGGTATGCGTGTCGGCCAGCGAGACCTTCGGCGTGTACGTCAGCAGGGCAAGCGCGATTGCTTCGAATGCCTGCGTTTCGCGGGCGGCGTCGGCGGTGAGCAGTTTGAGCCCCGGCGCCAAAGCCAGCGCGTAGGAACGCGAATGGCCGGGTTGCACACCGGCGCGCAAGGCATCGACGTCCGGCAGCAGAATATGTGCGTGGTCAGCGAGCGCATAGCAGTGCGCGTCGGCGATGTTTCCGGCATCGCACGACGGGTTTGCGTCGCGGCTGGGCTCACACCGATTCTGCTTCGCGGACGAACCATCCGGAAGCGATGTCAGCGGCTTTACCGCTTCCAGCGACAAGAGAGGCAATGCGACGGCGATCCACAACATGTTGAGTCTCTAATCCTTGATGGCTGCTTGCTCCGTTCGCGGGTAACAAAACGCCTTGCAGCGGCAGAACGAGACGAAGCGGCTCGGCAAGCGGCGGCCCGCGGCGCTTGAAGATGTCAATCGACAGGCCAATCTCCTGCAACCACTGACGACGGTTGATCGTCTCGGCATTAGCCGGCAAAAGCGGCTCGCAGATCATGCGTAATGGCGCTGGCGACGATTGCGCAGCGGCCTCTACAGGGCGCATCAAAAATGCCAGCGAAGCCGATTCTTGAGCCGCGACCTGCAAGCGCCTGACTTTATCGGCGCGCGCATTCGACAACCACACCAGAACCGCGCCGATGCCGTCCTGCTTCAATGCCTGAGTGGCGGCCCAAAGAGCCTTGTCTTCGTTCGAGCGCACCCATAGCACGCGCTCGACATCGATGCCCCACGCCTTCAATGCCGCCGCGCTCGGCTGAAAAGGAGGTGCCACAAGCATCACATGCCGCCCCGCCTGCTTCGTGAGATGACCAAGCGCGTAGGCCAGCAAGCGCATTTCGCCCGCGCCCCAATGCTCGACCAGCAGTTCCGTCACACCACCGGCGGGCCAGCCTCGTCCGGGCAATACGCGATCCAGCGCGGTGTGGCCACTCGGGACCACACGCGAATCCACCTCGGCAAGCTCGTTGCCCTGCCACATTTGACGCCGCAATTGCGACGACAGCGGAGTTGTCACAAGCTGAATCGCTGCTGCCATAGACCACTCGTTCCATTGAAAATGCTCCGCCCTGCCCGATCTCGATCGAGTAGGGACGACGAGTCATCACTGTATATTTATACAGTATTTTGATGGTGATGTTAAGGCGGGGAAGCGGTACGGAGGTCCCGGTGGGATAAGGAAAAGCGGCTTGGGAATGGATACGATTGGTCTGGGGGAATGGAGCTTTAGCGCTTGGAGGATGCCGATAGGACAGAGTGCAAGAAGGAGTTGCGCCGCGCCGCACATGGCGTTCACCACGCACCAACACGTCCTATCGAGTCGCGATGACGGTGAGGACCGGCGCGCTGACCTGGCAGTTCGATCCGCTGATGGACGATCAGGAACTGGACTCGCGGCAGTCGACCGGCGCGGTGTACTGGGAAGGCGCGGCACGGGTGAGCCGCAATGGCGCGGAGCTCGGGCGGGCGTATCTGGAACTGACCGGTTATGCGGGCGCTCTGCGCATGGGCGGGCCGTGACGGCGCCGTATTTTCCAGCGCTGTAAACGCAGAAACCCCACCTTTTCGGGGTGGGGTTTCTGACACTGCTGGGGAGCCTGACGATTACCTACTTTCACACGGGTAATCCGCACTATCATCGGCGTGGAGTCGTTTCACGGTCCTGTTCGGGATGGGAAGGGGTGGGACCGACTCGCTATGGTCATCAGGCTTTGACGGGTTGCTGTAGCGCTCAGGGAGCAGTACAGCCAATCGGGAAGAAGTAGCTGAGAGGATGCCTCTCGTTTTGCACGTTTATGCGTGCGGGCTGTGCTGTTCGAGGCACAACATCGATCACTCAACCGTGCGTCCTGTTCTCCCTGGCGGGGAGTTCCAGCGCATCCCCTTCGGGGATCGGACCAGTGTAGGCGCCAAAGCGCCAACGCTGGTCGAGACACACCTGTTATAGGATCAAGCCTTACGGGCAATTAGTATCAGTTAGCTGAACGCATTACTGCGCTTACACACCTGACCTATCAACGTCCTGGTCTTGAACGACCCTTCCAAGGGGCTCGAAGCCCCGGGGATATCTCATCTTAAGGCGAGTTTCCCGCTTAGATGCTTTCAGCGGTTATCTCTTCCGAACATAGCTACCCGGCGATGCCACTGGCGTGACAACCGGTACACCAGAGGTTCGTCCACTCCGGTCCTCTCGTACTAGGAGCAGCCCCCTTCAAATATCCAGCGCCCACGGCAGATAGGGACCAAACTGTCTCACGACGTTTTAAACCCAGCTCACGTACCTCTTTAAATGGCGAACAGCCATACCCTTGGGACCGGCTACAGCCCCAGGATGAGATGAGCCGACATCGAGGTGCCAAACACCGCCGTCGATATGAACTCTTGGGCGGTATCAGCCTGTTATCCCCAGAGTACCTTTTATCCGTTGAGCGATGGCCCTTCCATACAGAACCACCGGATCACTATGACCTGCTTTCGCACCTGCTCGACTTGTCGGTCTCGCAGTTAAGCACGCTTATGCCATTGCACTATCAGCACGATTTCCGACCGTACCTAGCGTACCTTCGTACTCCTCCGTTACACTTTGGGAGGAGACCGCCCCAGTCAAACTGCCTACCATGCACTGTCCCCGATCCGGATTCACGGACCAGGGTTAGAACCTCAAACAGATCAGGGTGGTATTTCAAGGATGGCTCCACGCAAACTGGCGTTCACGCTTCACAGCCTCCCACCTATCCTACACAGACCGGTTCAAAGTCCAATGCAAAGCTACAGTAAAGGTTCATGGGGTCTTTCCGTCTAGCCGCGGGGAGATTGCATCATCACAAACACTTCAACTTCGCTGAGTCTCGGGAGGAGACAGTGTGGCCATCGTTACGCCATTCGTGCAGGTCGGAACTTACCCGACAAGGAATTTCGCTACCTTAGGACCGTTATAGTTACGGCCGCCGTTTACCGGGACTTCAATCAGGAGCTTGCACCCCATCATTTAATCTTCCGGCACCGGGCAGGCGTCACACCCTATACGTCCACTTTCGTGTTTGCAGAGTGCTGTGTTTTTATTAAACAGTCGCAGCCACCAGTTTATTGCAACCCCTTCACCCTTCTGGCGCAGGCCAGTCAGGCTACAGGGGCGTACCTTATCCCGAAGTTACGGTACCAATTTGCCGAGTTCCTTCTCCCGAGTTCTCTCAAGCGCCTTAGAATACTCATCTCGCCCACCTGTGTCGGTTTGCGGTACGGTCACTGTTGAACTGAAGCTTAGAGGCTTTTCCTGGAACCACTTCCGATTGCTTCGTCGCCTAAACGACTGGCCTCGCACCCTTGAATTCCGCGCCCGGATTTGCCAAAGCGCCTTCTCCAATGCAAGGACCGGGACTTCCAACACCCGGACAACCTTCCGCGATCCGTCCCCCCATCGCATTCAACACTGGTGCAGGAATATTAACCTGCTTCCCATCAGCTACGCATTTCTGCCTCGCCTTAGGGGCCGACTCACCCTACGCCGATGAACGTTGCGTAGGAAACCTTGGGCTTACGGCGAGGGGGCCTTTCACCCCCTTTATCGCTACTCATGTCAGCATTCGCACTTCCGATACCTCCAGCACACTTTCCAGTGCACCTTCGCAGGCTTACGGAACGCTCTCCTACCATGCACATAAATGTGCATCCGCAGCTTCGGTATATGGCTTAGCCCCGTTACATCTTCCGCGCAGGACGACTCGATCAGTGAGCTATTACGCTTTCTTTAAAGGATGGCTGCTTCTAAGCCAACCTCCTGACTGTTTTAGCCTTCCCACTTCGTTTCCCACTTAGCCATATTTGGGGACCTTAGCTGGCGGTCTGGGTTGTTTCCCTCTTGACACCGGACGTTAGCACCCGATGTCTGTCTCCCGTGATTGCACTCTTCGGTATTCGGAGTTTGCTATGGCGTAGTAATCCGCAATGGACCCCACAACCATGACAGTGCTCTACCCCCGAAGGTGATACACGAGGCACTACCTAAATAGTTTTCGGAGAGAACCAGCTATTTCCAGGTTTGTTTAGCCTTTCACCCCTATCCACAGCTCATCCCCTAACTTTTCAACGTTAGTGGGTTCGGACCTCCAGTACGTGTTACCGCACCTTCATCCTGGCCATGGATAGATCACCTGGTTTCGGGTCTACACCCAGCGACTGAACGCCCTGTTCGGACTCGCTTTCGCTACGCCTGCCCTAATCGGTTAAGCTTGCCACTGAATGTAAGTCGCTGACCCATTATACAAAAGGTACGCCGTCACCCTCTTGCGAAGGCTCCGACTGTTTGTATGCATGCGGTTTCAGGATCTGTTTCACTCCCCTCCCGGGGTTCTTTTCGCCTTTCCCTCACGGTACTGGTTCACTATCGGTCGATCACGAGTATTTAGCCTTGGAGGATGGTCCCCCCATCTTCAGACAGGATTTCACGTGTCCCGCCCTACTTGTCGTACACCTAGTTCTTCCTCGCTGTTTTCGTCTACAGGGCTATCACCTGCTATGGCGGCACTTTCCAGAGCCTTCGACTAACAATGAAGATAAAGAGTACAGGCTGGTCCCATTTCGCTCGCCACTACTCTGGGAATCTCGGTTGATTTCTTTTCCTGCGGTTACTTAGATGTTTCAGTTCACCGCGTTCGCTTCACATGGCCTATGTATTCAGCCACGGATACCTCAAAAGAGGTGGGTTTCCCCATTCGGACATCTACGGATCAAAGCTCGTTTGCCAGCTCCCCGTAGCTTTTCGCAGGCTACCGCGTCCTTCATCGCCTGTGATCGCCAAGGCATCCACCACATGCACTTGTTCGCTTGACCCTATAACGGGTGTGTCTTCTCGGCCAGTGTTAGTGCTTTAGCACTTACTCTGGCCCGATCCCCGAAGGGGACCAGCGATCCGATCACTCGCTACAGGTTGAGTATTCGTGTTGCGCCGTATTCCAAGAGCAATCTTTCGATTACCTTTAAAATACATCGATACAATCACAACCCTGATTCACCTACTCGCACACCCATCTCTAAGTATGCTTTCGTGAATCTCTTTACTACTTCTTCCTGATTGTTAAAGAACGACAGCCGATACAAAGCTCTGCTTCATATCACTTGCTGACTGGCTCAATCGCCAATGCACAACGCTCTGCCTGTTTCACAGAACGCTACGCATTGAGGATTGGTGGAGGATGACGGGATCGAACCGACGACCCCCTGCTTGCAAAGCAGGTGCTCTCCCAGCTGAGCTAATCCCCCAAGTCACTGCACAGCAGCACCAGAGGTTTCAGTCCATCAGCTCACCAGACATGACATGGTGGGTCTGGATGGATTCGAACCATCGACCCCCGCCTTATCAAGACGGTGCTCTAACCGACTGAGCTACAGACCCCTGAGTCTGTCTGCGTTTCTTCACTACAGCCGATAAGCGTGAGCGCTCAACGTTTGACACGTTCAGCTCTGGAAAGGAGGTGATCCAGCCGCACCTTCCGATACGGCTACCTTGTTACGACTTCACCCCAGTCATGAATCCTACCGTGGTGACCGTCCTCCTTGCGGTTAGACTAGCCACTTCTGGTAAAACCCACTCCCATGGTGTGACGGGCGGTGTGTACAAGACCCGGGAACGTATTCACCGCGGCATGCTGATCCGCGATTACTAGCGATTCCAGCTTCACGCACTCGAGTTGCAGAGTGCGATCCGGACTACGATCGGTTTTCTGGGATTGGCTCCACCTCGCGGCTTGGCGACCCTCTGTTCCGACCATTGTATGACGTGTGAAGCCCTACCCATAAGGGCCATGAGGACTTGACGTCATCCCCACCTTCCTCCGGTTTGTCACCGGCAGTCTCCCTGGAGTGCTCTTGCGTAGCAACTAGGGACAAGGGTTGCGCTCGTTGCGGGACTTAACCCAACATCTCACGACACGAGCTGACGACAGCCATGCAGCACCTGTGTTACGGCTCCCTTTCGGGCACATCCACCTCTCAGCGGACTTCCGTACATGTCAAGGGTAGGTAAGGTTTTTCGCGTTGCATCGAATTAATCCACATCATCCACCGCTTGTGCGGGTCCCCGTCAATTCCTTTGAGTTTTAATCTTGCGACCGTACTCCCCAGGCGGTCAACTTCACGCGTTAGCTACGTTACCAAGCCAATGAAGGCCCGACAACCAGTTGACATCGTTTAGGGCGTGGACTACCAGGGTATCTAATCCTGTTTGCTCCCCACGCTTTCGTGCATGAGCGTCAGTATTGGCCCAGGGGGCTGCCTTCGCCATCGGTATTCCTCCACATCTCTACGCATTTCACTGCTACACGTGGAATTCTACCCCCCTCTGCCATACTCTAGCCCGCCAGTCACAAATGCAGTTCCCAGGTTAAGCCCGGGGATTTCACATCTGTCTTAGCGAACCGCCTGCGCACGCTTTACGCCCAGTAATTCCGATTAACGCTTGCACCCTACGTATTACCGCGGCTGCTGGCACGTAGTTAGCCGGTGCTTATTCTTCCGGTACCGTCATCCCGCCCGGATATTAGCCAGACGGTTTTCTTTCCGGACAAAAGTGCTTTACAACCCGAAGGCCTTCTTCACACACGCGGCATTGCTGGATCAGGCTTGCGCCCATTGTCCAAAATTCCCCACTGCTGCCTCCCGTAGGAGTCTGGGCCGTGTCTCAGTCCCAGTGTGGCTGGTCGTCCTCTCAGACCAGCTACAGATCGTCGCCTTGGTAGGCCTTTACCCCACCAACTAGCTAATCTGCCATCGGCCGCCCCTGTAGCGCGAGGTCCCGAAGGATCCCCCGCTTTCCTCCGCAGAGCGTATGCGGTATTAATCCGGCTTTCGCCGGGCTATCCCCCACTACAGGACACGTTCCGATGTATTACTCACCCGTTCGCCACTCGCCACCAGGATTGCTCCCGTGCTGCCGTTCGACTTGCATGTGTAAGGCATGCCGCCAGCGTTCAATCTGAGCCAGGATCAAACTCTTCAGTTCAAACCTGTTACTGTTTTCGGGCTCTTTCGAACCCGGTCGCTCACTCAACGTACTGACGAAGTGTTCAACCATCTCTCGATGACCAAACCTTCCTTTCATTACTGTGTGAGACTTGATACTTTCGCTTCTCGCCCGGCTCCGGAGTTAAACCCCGCAACCCGGCGCGCGTCGCGCATCAAGCGCCCACACTTATCGGCTGTTAGTTTTTAAAGATCATTCGCACACTTCACAGCGCCCATTTCAACCACCCCGGCACTGCTTCGTCCTGCGTCGCTGCATCAGCAGCAGAGAAGCGAGATTATGAAGAACTTCCGTCGCGCCGTCAACAGGTTTTTGCTACTGACTGAACCTGCCGCCACCGCTGGAAGCCTTGCCGCTATTGGCTCTCCCGCTTCCCGTGCCCCGGCGTCCGGAGCACGAAAGAGCGAGATTCTAGCGAGCCGGCCGGCGCCTTGCAAGCGTTATCTGCATTTATTCAAGGCGCCTTTTCTATACGGCCAATTTCTTCCGCAACAGGCGGTTTGGCGTCCGGCCTCAATGCGCCCGCAGCGGATGCTCCGATGGTCCAGTCATGCAGCACCGTGTACGCAACCGCCAGCAGCGTCGGTCCGATGAAGACCCCGAGGAAGCCAAACGCGAATGCGCCGCCGAGAATGCCCAACATGACGAGAATCAACGGCATGTCGCTGTTCTTGCCGATGAGAATTGGCTTGATCACATTGTCCGACATGCCCACAGCGAGCACGCCCCACACAACCAGGAAAATCGCCCAGCCGGTCGCACCGCCGTGATAGAGCCAGATGGCCGCGGGCAGCCATACGATCACAGGCCCGCCCGGTATTACCGAGAGAAAAAACGTAGCCAGTCCCAACAATGCAGGCGCCGGCACACCAGCGATCCAGCAGCCGAAGCCAGCCAGAATGCCCTGAACAAGCGCCGTGCCCAGAATTCCGTAGACCACGCCCTTGACGGTGCTGCCCGCCAGCGCCAGCAGATAGTCGGCGCGCTCACCCGCGATACGCCGCATGCCTGCGTTCAGCCACGCGCCGGCGCCCTCTCCTCCGGTGTAAAAGAAGAAGGCCAATATGATACTTAACGCGAGCAGGCCGAGACCGTGAGTCACGGCAATCCCTGCGGCAAGGATCCACTTGCCGGCCGGCGCCGCAAGCGTACGCAACTGCGCGATCAGTTCGGAATTACTGCTTGTCAGACTTTCCCAGAAACTTTGGATGCTCGAACCGACCACGGGAATTCGCGCCACCCAGGGCGGCAAATCCGGCAAGCCTGCTTCGAACAACCGCTGGACCAGCGCGACTATGTCGTGGACGTGCGCGCCAAACGCAAACCCGGCGTAGACGAACGGTCCCAGCACCACAATCAGGATGATGAGCACGATCAACGTCGCCGCCAGCTTGCGCCTTCCGCCAACCGCCGCGGTCAGTCGCCGGTAGAGTCCCCACGAGCTGTAGCTGAGAATCGCGCCCCACAAGAGAGCGGTCGTAAAAGGCGCGAGAACCAGCAACGAGCCGCCCACCAGGATAATCAGGGCAAACACCGCCGCGAGACGTTCAATCAATTGGTCCGATTTCACCATGAATCTCCTGTTGCGCCAGACCGAGGCGGCGAGCACGGACGCGCGTCGACGCCCGTAAAAAGCGGTCAGTATATATAAGCGACTTCCGCTTCCCCGCCCTCTTATATTATTTGACGAAGTCCCAACACAACGTACGTCGCACGTACGGCGCAGGTCTGATTTTTCATGCGGAAACGTCCTAATCGATCCCGCGCTACGTCCCGAATAATATGGCGCGGCGTAAACGACTAGAATATAAGGTTCTGTGCACCCAACTTCCGGATTTATGCGCTCGCGAATCGCCAAACGTCTCCCCCCCGATGCCGACAAACTTGTCGGTCTTTCGCTCGCGCTTTTCGCGTCGGGCAGCCGCACCGAAGACCGCTTCTGGGAAGCGAAACTCGATGCGCTGCTGGCCAAGATCGTGCGCAACGCCAACCAGACCACGCTCGATGCAGCGCTCGACCACCTGCAGCAGAATCATCCCGATGCCTACGGCGCGCTTGCCGACATGGCCGAAACGCACAGCGAGTCGTTCGTCATCGAGCATGAAGGCGTGACGTATGAAGCGCTGTTGATCGCCGCGCCGATCCTCGCGTGGACGCGCTACATGATTCCGTCGGGTCCGCTCAAAGCCGACGCAGCCGACGCCCTGCGCGCGCATCTGCAGGCTCACGTGCTCGCGGCCAACACGCGCGTCGCCATGGCTCCGTTCCTGTATAGCATCGACCAGTTGCCGCGCCATCACGTCGAAACCTGGCGCATTGCACAGCAGCTTGCACAAGCAGCCATGGCTGGCGGCAATCTCAAACTCAACTTCGGCGAATTGCCGGAAACGTCGCCGATTCTTGCCGACCCGCGCTTCCTCCTGGCGGTGGTCGCGGCCCCGGTCGGCGAGCCGACTTTTCGTTGGCAGGAAGAGGAACACGGCAGCCGGATCGAGCGCGGCCAATGTCTCGAGCAATGGGCAACGCAGGGCGGCGCCAACCTGTCACTCGTGCTGCCGGGCTGCGAATTCGAGTGTCTGTTGCCGGATGCGTACTACTCCGCATGTCGCGACGCTGACGAACGCGTGCGTCCTCACACCGTCCGGACCGCCGTGCGTTATCTATTCGACACAATTGGCGCAGCGCCGCAAGAACTCCGCGCGGTGGTTGCCGGCTTCGGCGAGCGCCGCATCGACGAATACCGCGTCGGCTTCACGCGCCGCGGCAGCAACGAGGTGATTTACGGCGTCGTGTGGCCGCTGTACGGCCGCGAAAACGGAGAAGCAGGCATCGACGAAGAGCCGCAGGAAACTGCGCCGCCGGACGCTCCGCTCGAAGAAATCGTCGCGCTGCTCAAGGAAACCGGCGTGACTGACGTGCGTCGTCACGCAGGCCGGTTCGAGCCTGAATATTGCGATGACTGCGGCGTGCCGCTCTACGCCGACCCGCTCGGCGAAATCGTTCACGCCGAAATGCCCGAAGACGCCGAGCCCGCGCAGCCGCACTTTCACTAGGCAAGCGCGCCGCCGGCGCGTTGCAGTCCATCAAAAGCCTCGCCCTGTGCGGGGCTTTTTCATATGTCATTCCTCTTATGCCTTTTGGACAGGCCGTCAAACCGAAGGGAATTTGTCATGATAGAGACGGCGACGCATCGCAACGCCTGGCACAACGCGAGGCGACTGCATCGCGCCAATTCGCCCGACACATCTGGAGACATGCATGCGATTCTCGATACTCAACTCAGACGCGGAACGACGCGACGGCCTCAAAGCGCTGTTGCGGCAAATCAACCGGCTTGCGCGCTTTAACGAAGCACAAGACTGGCGTCAGGCCGAACGCACGCTCAAGCGTCAGTGGCCCGACCTGTTCGTCATCGACTGGCAGGACTGGATGTCGGTCAAGGACGTGCGGCATCTGCTTAGCCACTATCCGGACCTGCGCATCGCGGTGCTGACCGACAGGATTTCGCCGAAGGCGGTGAGCGAACTCATGGACGAGGGCGTGCGCGGCGTGGTGCCGCGCGAAACCGACCCGTGCCTGATCGTGCGCGCCTTTGAAATGGTGCTGCTCGGCGGGCACTATGTGCCGTCCGGCGCGCTGCCGCTCAAGCCGCCGCTGCCGGCAGACACGGCGATCCGCCCGTTCGACGAAAAAAGCCCGCCGCCGCGCCGCGTCAGGTTGTCGAACGGACTGTCGCCTCGCCAGCAGCAGATCATGCGCTGCGTCCATATGGGCAGCACCAACAAGATGATTGCGCGCACGCTCGGCATCAGCGAGGGCACCGTCAAGATCCATCTGACGAGCATATTCCAGCAACTCGGCGCACCCAATCGCGCGGCCGCGGTCGCGCTTTACAACGGCTGGCTGGCGAACCATTTACAAGTACTGCGCAATAAAGGACAGAGCCTGCTTCGTCCGGTCATGGGTCAAGCGGGCCTGGTGCCGCTGCGGCGCGCAGCACTGCGGCGCTTCGAATACCCGTTGTCGGCTAACGAGACGGCGGCGCCCTTGCCGATGGCAGCCGAGCCCGGCACGGCATACGACGACGGCGAGTCCGCCGCCGACCTTCCGCCAGAGCCCGTCACCGAAGGTTCGTCGTGAGATGACGGACCGCGCGCGAGCGTGATGCGCGATTTCTGCCAGCGCGTGCACCGGCTGGCATGGAATCCGCTCACACCTTTTGTCGTCCAACGAGTAATATGAGACTCATGGGTTTCCTCTACACACCGCTTCCATTCTGGATCGCTGTCGGTGGCTGGATCGCCACTGCGATAGTGGTCGCGCTCGCGCTGTGGAAAAATCCTTTCAAACGACTTCAGGACGGCACGTTGCAGCACGTGTGGCTGGCGATCATCGTCGCCGTGTCGGTGCTGTGGGCAAGCAACGCATGGCTCGACGACGGCACGGTCATGCATCTGCTCGGCGCGACGCTCGTCGTCACGCTGTTCGACTGGGCGCTCGCACTGCTTGCAATGGCGGTGGTCACCGGCCTCGCGGGTCTCATCTTCGACGCACCGTGGCAAGGCATCGCGCTGACTTTTCTCGTGTTCGGCGCGGTGCCGGTCGGTATTTCCACGTTGCTTCAGCGGGCCAGCATTGCGTGGCTGCCGCGCAATCTCTTCATGTTTATCTTCGGCCAGGGCTTTCTGTCGCCGGCTATTGCCGTTTCGCTCACGGCGGCTGCGGCGCTCGGGGTTCATGTTGCGCTCGCCGGCGGTTCCGCGACTGTGATACCGGCGGGCTACGCGCTCAGCGTGCTTCTGCTGGCCACGGGCGAAGCCTGGTTCACGGGGATGTCTACCGCATTGATCGCGGTCTACCGCCCTGCATGGGTCACCACTTATGATGTCCGGCGATACCGGCTCGGCGGACCGCGCACTTGAGCGCGACGCAAGGTCGTAGCGCGCGGCTCGTATGTGCGGCTCGCGTGCGAGTGAGCTCTTCGCGCCGTTGCGAGCAAACGCGCGCCTCGCATAACAAAGCCCCGCAAAATAGCGGTCGAAAAATAGTTGCGGCACGATTGAACTCAACCATGCCGCCAGGCATCTTACGTGCCTCACGTCTTATTAGCGTCTAACGAACTTGATGGATTGCACCAACGCACCGCGCCGATTACTGCGGCTGGTCGGCCGGTTGGCAAGTTTCGCAGCGAGCCTCTCGCTCGCTTGCACCGCGCCCGCATTCGCCGACCAACTCGAACAGCACAACGATCTCGTCAACAGATTTGTCAATGAAATGCGCGCCGACCCGCTCGTCGCGGATTGCGCCGCGCATGGCAATTTTGTCGCGAGCACGTCGACCGCCTTTGATCACGTCGAGTTTCCTCCCAGTTCGTTCGACAGCGCACACGCGTCGATCACGCCGTGGAACGATTCGTTCGACGAGGGCAAGCAGCGTGTCAAGGTCGACAACATCGTCACCGTGGAAGGACTCGGCATCCGTCAGAACGGCGCAGGCGACGCAGCGGATCTGAAGTTCCGTTGCGGCTACGTCGGCTCGCAGATGCTCGCGTTTAGCTGGAACGACCCGGTGCCGCCTACGCGCGCACGCAGCGTGGAGCAGCCGCAGTCGCGCGCGACGTCGGGCAAGCATCGCGGGAGCAAAGGCAAGCAGGCGGCAAGTGGCAAGAGTGCAAAGAAGAGCACGGCCAAATCGTCGAAGAGCACGTCGAGTAAATCGTCGAGCAAGAAAGCGCCGGTGAAGAAGAAACACTAGGACGGAGAAAGATCTGACAGCGCGCGTCCGATGCCGGCGATACGACGCGTATGACGGTAGCTGCGAATTCAGCATGGCGACCAACGCTTCGCGAGCGTCCGCGCGAATCCAAACTCAGCACCCTACTCCCCCTGACCCGCCAATAAAAAAAAGCACACACGCAATCCGTGTGTGCCCTTCCCTTCTATTGCAATTGCGCGCAGCGAATCAGCCGAACGTCTCCAGATGCCGCAAGATCGCTTGCAGCATCGACGCCCCGAGTGACGCGCTGCGCTCGCCGTTCCAGCCCACGCGTTCGTCGGGCAAGTTGGCGTTGTCCTTAAAAGGCATCTCGAGCGTCAGCGACAGGCAGCCAAATTCATTGCCGATATATTTCGAAGCGAGCTTGAGCGCATCTTCGCGATACTTGCTCGCAGCATAGCCGTACTTGTCCTGAAAATCAGGGCTCGCCTGCTTGAAGGCTTCGATAAACGCTTTCTGTTCCTCGCGTTGCCGCTCGGTGAATCCCGGCAGCATCTCGGAACCGGCCACGAAAACATACGGCAGCGCCTCGTCGCCGTGAATGTCGAAGAACAGATCGCAGCCGGTTGCGTGAATCGCGTCGCGTACGACGAGCACCTCGGGACTGCGCGCGGCATCCGGCTCCATCCACTCGCGATTCAGATTCGCGCCCGCCGCGTTGGTGCGCAGATTGCCGCGCACGCTGCCATCCGGATTCATGTTCGGCACGATGTGGAACACCGCGTGATCGTAGAGTTTGCGCGCAACCGGGATCGCCCGCCCAATCGCCCCAGCCGACGAGCCGCTTCACGAGTCCTTCGATAAACCATTCGGCCATCGTCTCGCCCGGATGCTGACGCGCGATCAGCCAGATCTTTTTCTTCGGCATCTTCAGCATATCGCCGCTTTGCGGTGTGCCGAGCGTGAGCAGGGAAACCGGCCGGCCTTCGACGGTCGTGCCCAGTTCGGTCAGCGTGGCCTGCGGCATCTGTTGAACTGCGCCCAAAAATTCGGCGTGGCGCTCCTCGCTGTACGGCTCGAAGTACGCGTAGTAAATGCGGTCGAACTCCGGCGTGTGGTCGATGGTGAGCACCCGGCCGTCATACGATGTCGGCACGCGAAACCAGTTCACGCGATCGTAGCTGGCCACGGCCTGGTAGTCGCGCCAGCCTTCCGCGAACGCGCACGCCGCCGCATTTTCGAAAGTCATCACGCAGCGCTCGCCGGCCGCGCCCGAGAGCCGGAAGTAGAACCACTGCGCGAACTCCGCGTGGCTGTCCGGCCGAACGCGCAAGCGGATATTTCCCGCGCTCGCGCAGGACAGCACCTCGATCGCGCCTGCGTCGAAGTTGCTCGTAATCGATAAACTCATGATGTGGTTCCCTGCATGATTGTGCGGCGCTCCGTCGGGCGGCGCTCCGCCTAGTCAGCGACGCGGCGGCGAAATACGTAAGTGGAATCGTTCGACGCTTTAGCGTCGAATGCATAGCCTTCGGAGTCGAACGCCTTCAGTTGTTCCGGCTTGTCGACGCGGTTCTCGACCGCATAGCGCGCCATCAACCCGCGCGCGCGCTTCGCATGAAAACTGATGATCTTGTAGCGGCCGCCCTTCCAGTCTTCGAACACCGGCGTAATGACCGGCGCGTCCAGCAGCTTCGGCTTGACCGACCTGAAATATTCGCCCGACGCGCAATTCACGAGAACCCGCGAGCCTGCGGCGCGCTTCTTCAATTGCGCGTTCAAGGCCTGCGTGATGCGCTCGCCCCAGAACGCGTACAGATCCTTGCCGCGCGGATTGGCGAGGCGCGTGCCCATTTCCAGACGGTACGGCTGCAGCAGATCGAGCGGACGCAACAGGCCATACAGTCCCGACAACACGCGCACATGGTTCTGCGCAAAGTCCAGATCCGCCGACGACAAGGTCTTCGCATTGAAGCCCTCGTACACGTCGCCGTTGAACGCGAGCACGGCCTGCTTCGCGTTGTCCGTGCCGAAGCGCGGCGACCACTGCGCGTAGCGCTCGTGATTGAGGTGCGCGAGCTGGTCGGAAATGCTCATCAGCGAGGCGATCTGTTGCGGCGACAAACGGCGTAGACCGCTGATCAATTCCGCGGCATCGTCGATGAAATCGGGGATCGTGTGCTTCTTGACGTGAGGCGGGGTGTCGTAGTCGAGCGATTTCGCCGGCGACAGAACGATTATCATAGAGGCTTGCAGGCACGCCGTGCCTGGCGGTCAAAGACGAAAGCCAGATTGTAACGAATGCCCGGTTCCCATGCCTCAAGCGGCGCTTTGCGCGTCGTTCTCGATTCCAATGTATGGATCGACATTCTCGTGTTCGACGATCCGCACACGCGGCCGATTCGCGCCGCGCTCGAAAGCGGCGCGCTCGCCGCGCTGATCGACGCCCGTTGCCTCGCCGAACTGACTTACGTGCTCGACTATCCGCAATTCGTCGAACGCAACGTGGATAAGTCCGCGGCGCTGGCGGTCGTCGCGCGGCTCGCGCAGCTTGTGGAACTCGCCGCGCAGCCGGAAGACGCGCGGCCGCTGCCGAAATGCAAGGACCGCGACGATCAGAAATTCCTCGAACTCGCGCACGCCGCTCAGGCGCACTGGCTGATTTCGAAAGACCGCGCCGTGCTGAAACTCGCGAAGCGGATCGCGCGAGATTTCGGCTTTCAGATCGCACAGCCGGCGCCGTTCGCGGCTTCGCTAAGTGAAGCGCCTGGCGGTTCGGCAAGCGCTTCCACGAACGCGGCGACCCCAGCCGTGGAAACCCCGGTATAACCCTGGCCTCGCGGCCGTCGGCACACAGCAGCCGCGCACGCCGCGCCGCGATTCCCTACAATCAGGCTTCGCCGGTTTCAAACGATGCCTTCGCCCACTCACCCGTTTCGCCGAACAGCGCCATGAAAGCACCGCACGACACGCCCATGAGTCCCTCGTTTCCCTCGCGCCTGCCGAACGTCGGCACCACGATCTTCACCGTGATGAGCGCGCTCGCCGCCGAGAAAGGTGCGGTGAACCTCGGCCAGGGCTTTCCCGACTTCGGCTGCGATCCGCGCATCGTGGATGCGGTCGCGAACGCGATGCGCGACGGCCACAACCAGTATCCGCCGATGGCAGGCGCCGCGCCGCTGCGCGCAGCCATCTCCGAGAAGATCGCCAACCTGTACGGACGCCGCTACGACGCCACGACGGAAATCACCGTCACCGCCGGCGCCACCCAGGCGCTGTTGACCGCGATCTTATGCACGGTCCATCCTGGCGACGAAGTCATCGTGATCGAGCCGACCTATGACAGCTATCTTCCGTCGATCGAACTGGCCGGCGGCAAGCCGGTATTCGTCACGCTCGACGCGCCGGACTACGCGATCCCCTTCGACAAGCTCGCCGCCGCCATCACGCCGAAAACGCGGCTCCTGCTGATCAACACGCCGCACAATCCGACCGGCACGGTCTGGCGCGCCGACGACATGCGCAAGCTGCAAGACATCGTGCGCGGCACCAACGTGCTGATCCTGTCCGATGAAGTGTACGAGCACATGGTCTACGACGGCGCGCCGCACGAGAGCGTGGCGCGTTATCCTGAACTGGCGCAGCGCAGCTTCGTCGTGTCGAGTTTCGGCAAGACCTATCACGTAACGGGCTGGAAAGTCGGCTACGTGGCGGCGCCCGCGGCGCTGACAGCGGAATTCCGCAAAGTGCACCAGTTCAACGTGTTCACCGTGAATACGCCGATGCAGATCGGTCTGGCCGACTACATGAAAGACCCGGCGCCCTACCTGGAGCTCCCGGCGTTCTATCAGAAGAAGCGCGATTTTTTCCGCGCCGGTCTCGCGAATTCCCGCTTCAAGCTGCTGCCTTGCACGGGCACGTACTTTCAATGCGTCGATTACTCGGCCATCAGCGATCTGCCCGAAGCCGAATTCGCGCAGTGGCTGACCGGCGAGATCGGCGTCGCGGCGATTCCGGTTTCCGCGTTCTATCACGAGGCGCATGAGTCCGGCGTCGTGCGCTTCTGTTTTGCAAAGCAGGAAAGCACGCTCGCCACGGCGCTCGAGCGGCTGGCGCGGCTCTAGCATGTCGCGCGCGATGCTGCGAACGAACCCACGTTCCTCGCCATCGCGCGTAGCGGCTAATGCGTGTGGTGCGCGGCGCGGCTCGCTTCATGTCGCGCGTTGCATTGTGCGTGACGTCGTTCCTTGCATTGCGCGCCGCGTTGCATCAAGCCGGACGCGACGCCGCGATATACGCCTTACGGTCCTCGGTCACGCGCTGCGCGGCGGGCCGTCCGTTGATCGCCTTCACATAGCTTTTCCAGTCCACGCCGGCATCGAGCAAAAAGTCGCGGCCGTAAATAGCCTGCGTCGTCATGCCGACAAGCGGCAAGCTCACGAAGCCCGCGGCGTCCGCGATACTGAACCGTTCGCCGCGCAAGTACGGCGCGAACTTCGCGATCCGCCTGAAGCCCGCGATGTGATGCGCAAGCAGCTTCTCGACGCGGCCCTTGGTCGCGTCGGTGACGGTGCCGCCGAAAAACGCTTCCTTGTACAGATTGCGCGCCGTCAGCTCCAGATGCACGTCGACGAACGTGATCAACTCGCGCTCCTTCGCGGCCTCCCACGGATCGGCGGAGAAAATCCGCTTGTCGGGAAAGCGCGCGGCCAGGTATTCGACAATGCATTGCGACTCGCAAAGATCGCCGTCTTCCGTCTGCAGGTAAGGCACTTTGCCAAGCGGCGAATGCGCGACGACGGCCTCGTCCTGGCTCGGCTGCACGAACACTTCCTCGAACTCGATGCCGTGTTCCAGCAGAACGAACTTCACCTTGTTGTACTAGTTCGAAAGCGCGAATCCGCAGAGCTTGATCATCGTTGTCTCCTCATTGCTTCGGTAGGTGAGGCCGCCGGTCCGAGCAGAGGCGGCGGCCGCCGCGCAACCATCGAGTAATTGCACGAGCGTGCTATTCTAAAATAACCATGGAGTCGAGCAACATCATGACCTCTCGCAACTTCAGCATCGAGACTATCGGCATTGTCGGCAGCGGCGCGATGGGCCGCGGCATTGCGCAGATCGCGGCGCTCGCGGGCCTGAGCGTGCGCCTGTACGACACCAATCCGGCTGCTATCGGCGCCGCGCGCGACTACCTCGCCGAAACGTTCGCCAAACTGACCGCCAAAGGCAAGCTCGACGAAGCGCGCTCGCTTGCTGCGCTCGCCAACGTCAAGGCCGCGCATGCGATCAGCGAACTGGTCGACTGCGACCTCGTGATCGAAGCGATCGTCGAAAAACTCGACGTCAAGCAGGCGCTCTTTCGCGAGCTAGAGACTGTGGTCAGCGGGCGTTGCGTACTCGCGTCGAACACGTCGTCGCTGTCCATCACGGCGATTGCCGCGGGCTGTACCGACCCGTCGCGCGTGGTCGGCTATCACTTCTTCAATCCGGTCCCGCTGATGAAAGTCGTCGAAGTGATCGACGGCCTGCGCAGCGACCGCGAGGCGGGCGACGCGTTGATGGACCTCGCGCGCCGTATGGGCCACACACCGGTCCGCGCGAAAGACATGCCGGGCTTCATCGTCAATCACGCGGGCCGCGGCATGAACACCGAGGGCCTGCGCGTGGCCGGCGAAGGCGTGGCGAGCTTCGTCGACATCGACAGGATCATGCGCGAGCAAGCGGGCTTTCGTCTCGGCCCGTTCGAGCTGCTCGACCTGACCGCGCTCGACGTCTCGCACCCGGTGATGGAGTCGATCTACCATCAGTTCTATGAAGAGCCGCGCTTCACGCCCTCGCCCATCACCGGCACGCGGCTCGCGGGCGGACTGCTGGGACGCAAGACGGGCGAAGGGTTTTATCGCTACGAAGACGGCATGCAGCAGGTGCCCGCGGAGGCGCCCGCGCCCGCAACGTTGCCAGGCAGCGTGTGGGTCAGCAAGCGTTACCCGCAAGCCTATGAAGCCGTCGTGGAACTCATCAGCAAGGCGGGCGTGAAGCTCGACGAAGGGACGATGCCCGCCGCCGACTCGCTGATCGTCGTCACGCCGTTCGGCCACGACGCAAGCACGGCCGCCGTGGACGAAACGCTCGACGCGAGCCGCGTCGTCGCGATCGACGCGCTCTTTCCGCTCGTCGGCGCGCAACGCCGCACGCTGATGACAACACCCGCGACCACACGCGCCGCGCGCGATGCGGGCCACGCGCTCTTTGCCGCCGACGGCGTGCCCGTCACCGTGATCCGCGACTCGACCGGTTTCGTCGCGCAACGCGTGGTGGCCACGATCGTCAACATCGGCTGCGACATCGCGCAGAAACAGATCGCGACGCCGCAAGACATCGACCTCGCGGTGACGCTCGGCCTCGGCTATCCGCGCGGCCCGCTCGCACTCGGCGACGCGCTCGGCGCGGCAACCATCCTCACCATTCTGCGCAACATGTACGACGTGCTCGGCGATCCGCGCTACCGGCCATCGCCGTGGCTCGCGCGCCGCGCGCAACTCGGCATGTCGCTCACGCAATGCGACGCCGCCGACAACCCCACGGAGACACAATCATGAGCGCCGAACTGCTGACCTCGCGCCCGCCCGAAAGCGAATCGACGCTGGTCCTCACGCTGTCCAATCCCGGCGCTCGCAACGCGCTGCATCCCGACATGTACGCGGCGGGAATCGAAGCACTCGATTCGGTGGAACGCGATCCGTCGATTCGCGCCGTCGTGATCGCGGGCGCGGACAACTTTTTTTGCGCGGGCGGCAATCTGAATCGCCTGCTCGAAAATCGCGCGAAAGATCCTTCCGTGCAGGCACAAAGCATCGACCTGCTTGCCGAGTGGATTTCGGCGCTGCGGTTTTCGTCGAAACCGATCATTGCCGCCGTCGACGGCGCCGCAGCCGGCGCGGGCTTTTCGCTCGCGCTCGCGTGCGATCTGATCGTCGCTGGTGAAGACGCCAAATTCGTGATGTCGTATGCACGCGTCGGCCTCACGCCCGACGGCGGCGGCTCATGGTTCCTCGCGCAGGCCCTGCCTCGCCAACTCGCAACGGAAGTGCTGATCGAAGGCAAGCCGATCGGCGCCGCGCGTTTGCACGAAGTGGGCGTCGTCAACAAGCTCACGAAGCCGGGCACCGCGCGCGACGCCGCGGTTGCGTGGGCCGACGAACTCGGCAAGATCTCGCCCAATTCGGTCGCGCGCATCAAGACGCTGGTGTGCGCGGCCGGCACGCAGCCGCTTTCCACGCATCTGGTTGCGGAGCGCGATAACTTCGTCGCTTCGCTGCATCATCGCGAGGGGCTCGAGGGCATTTCCGCGTTCCTCGAAAAACGCGCTCCCGTGTACAAGTGAACAAGGATCATGGCCGCCTATCAGCTACCCAAGCGCCGCCGCATTTACCTGATGCGTCACGGCGACGTGACGTACTTCGACGACTCCGGCCGCACGATCGATCCTGAAACCGTGCCGTTGAACGCCAACGGCCGCGAACAGGCGAGCGCGGCGGGCCGCGTGTTCGCTGAGCAGCAGGTGCGCTTCGATCGCGTGATCGTCAGCGGCTTGCCGCGCACGATCGAAACCGCGCAGCGCGTGCTGGCCGAGACCGGTCAGCAGATCGAACTGGAGATCGAGCCGGCCTGGCAGGAGATTCGCGGCGGCAAGCTGCGGCAGATTCCGCTGCAAGACCTCGAAGCGGCGTTTCTCGGCGTGTTCGACGGTATCGTGCCGGAAAGCACGCGCTTTCTCGATGGCGAGACGATCGGCGAGTTGTTCGATCGCGTCGTGCCCGCGGTCGCCGCGTTGCGCGAAGACAGTTCGTGGGACACGGTGTTGCTGGTGCTGCACGGCGGCGTCAATCGCGCGATTCTGTCGCATGCGCTCACCGCGGGCGGCCGCACGTTCTTCGGGCATCTCGCGCAGGCCACCGGCTGCATCAATGCGCTCGACGTAGGCACCGCACCACGCGACTGGGTGCTGCGTGCAATCAACTATTCGCCGCCGTCGCCGCTGCATCGCGACATCCGCAATACGACGATGGAAATTCTCTACGCACAATTCATCCAATCCACGCGTAGCTGAAACCGAACCGGAGGAGACACATGGCGCAAGCGTCACACAGCGGCGAGCCGGAACAGCAAGCGGATTACTCGGCCTTCGAGGGCACGCGCCCCGTCAACGAGCGTCAGCGCTTTGACGGCGACGCGCTCGCCGCGTGGCTCGCGCAACACGTCGACGGTTTTTCGGGGCCGCTCACGGTCGAACAGTTCGCCGGCGGCCAGTCGAACCCAACGTTCAAACTGGTCACGCCCTCGCGGGCTTACGTGATGCGCGCGAAGCCTGGACCTGCGGCGAAATTGCTGCCGTCCGCGCATGCCGTCGAGCGCGAATATCGCGTGATGCATGCGCTTGCCGACACGGACGTGCCCGTCGCCCGCATGCTCGCGTTATGCGAGGACGAAAGCGTGATCGGCCGGGCCTTTTACGTGATGGAGTTCGTCGAAGGCCGCGTGTTATGGGATCAGTCGCTGCCGGGCATGAGCGCCGATGAACGAGCCGCAGTCTACGACGAGATGAATCGCGTGATCGCCGCTCTCCACAGTGTCGAGCCGGATAGCGTGGGTCTTTCGGACTACGGCAAGCCGGGCAACTACTTCGCGCGTCAGATCGGCCGCTGGAGCAAGCAGTATGTCGCGTCCGAAACCGAACCCATCGACGCGATGCAGCGTCTGATCGAATGGCTGCCGCAGCATATGCCGGCCGAGACGGGGCAACGCGCGTCGATCGTGCATGGCGATTATCGGCTCGATAACCTGATCTTCGATCGCAAGGAACCGAAAGTGCTTGCCGTGCTCGACTGGGAGTTGTCGACGCTCGGCGATCCGCTCGCGGACTTCGCCTATCACTGCATGGCGTGGCACGTCGATCCCGCGCAGTTTCGCGGCATCGCGGGTCTCGACTGGGCAGCGCTGGGCATTCCCGACGAGCAGCAGTACGTCGAGCGCTATTGCAAGCGTACCGGCTTCGAGATTCGCGGCGACTGGAATTTTTACCTCGCCTACAACATGTTCCGTATCGCCGCGATTTTGCAGGGAATCATGAAGCGTGTCGTCGATGGCACGGCGGCGAGTGCACAAGCTCTCGACGCAGGCCGCCGCGCGAGACCGATGGCCGAGCTCGCCTGGCGTTACGCGCAGAAAGTGCGCTGATGACCGGCGCGGGTGCCGCGCTTCATCACGCTTGCATGCTTGCACTTCAGGCAGCGCCCACATTGAATGTCGTCCGTTATCCGCGAGGTCATAGATGAATTTCGATTACACCCCGAAGGTTCAGGCGCTGCGCGAAAAGCTGCTCGCCTTTTTCGACGAGCACATTTATCCGAACGAGCACGCGTTCTACGCGGAGATCGCGCAAAACCGGCAAGACGGCAACGCGTGGCAGCCGACGCAACTGATCGAAGAACTCAAGCAGAAAGCGCGCGACGCGGGGCTCTGGAATCTGTTCCTGCCCGACTCCGTGCGTGGCGCCGGGCTCAGCAACCTCGAATACGCGCCGCTGTGCGAAATCATGGGCCGCGTGCCCTGGGCGCCCGAGGTGTTCAATTGCAATGCGCCCGACACCGGCAACATGGAAACCATCGAGCGCTACGGCAGCGAAGAGAACAAGCGCGAATGGCTCGAACCGCTTTTGCAAGGGCACATTCGTTCGGCATTTCTGATGACGGAGCCGGAAGTCGCTTCGTCGGATGCCACGAATATCCAGACCAGCATCGTGCGCGATGGCGACTATTACGTGATCAACGGGCACAAGTGGTGGTCTTCGGGCGCGGGCGATCCGCGTTGCAAGATCTACATCGTGATGGGCAAGACCGATCCCGATGCGCCGCGCCATCAACAGCAGTCAATGATCCTCGTTCCCGCCGACGCCACCGGCATCACGGTGCGCCGTCCGCTTTCCGTTTTCGGTTACGACGACGCGCCGCACGGCCACATGGAAATCACGCTCGAGAACGTGCGCGTGCCGGCGGCCAACATGCTGCTCGGCGAAGGCCGCGGCTTCGAGATCGCGCAAGGCCGCCTCGGACCCGGACGCATCCACCATTGCATGCGTCTCATCGGCCTTGCGGAGCGCGCGCTCGAATTGATGTGCAAACGGTCGCTGCAACGCGTCGCCTTCGGCAAGCCTGTGGCGATGCAAGGCGTGACGCAGGAGCGCATTGCAGAAGCGCGCTGCATGATCGAACAGGCGCGCCTGCTCACGCTCAAAACCGCGTACATGATGGACACGGTGGGCAACAAGAGCGCGCGCGGCGAAATTGCGATGATCAAGGTGGTCGCGCCTAACATGGCGTGTCAGGTGATCGATTGGGCGATCCAGGCGCACGGCGCCGGCGGCATCAGCGACGACTTCCCGCTCGCGTACGCTTATGCGTCGGCCCGAACGCTGCGTTTCGCCGACGGTCCCGATGAAGTGCATCGTAATGCGATCGCCAAGCTCGAACTCGCGCGTTATATGGAGCCGGGCGCGGCGGCTCGCGTCGAGACGCCGGTTACGCGCGTTTGATGTCTTGCCTGCGGGAAACGTTTTATGCTCCGCTGGCGGCGGCGTTTTGACCGCGCCGGTCTTGGGCTGTCGCCAGCAGCATCGTGCGATCTATGCTCTAATTTTCGCGAAGCGCGGCGCCCCGGTGGCGCCGCTGTCATAAACGAAAAGGAGCGAGGATGATCGACGTCTATAGCTGGGCGACCCCGAACGGCCACAAGGTCCATATCATGCTCGAGGAGACGGGCCTCGAGTACAACGTGCACGCAATCAACATCGGCGCCGGCGATCAGTTCAGCGCCGAATTTCTGGACATCAGCCCGAATAACAAGATTCCGGCCATTACGGATTCCGAAGGCCCACAAAGCGCGGACGGCAAACCGTTCGCGTTGTTCGAATCGGGCGCGATACTCATTTACCTCGCCGAGAAAACCGGCCGCTTTCTGCCGACCGATCCGGCTGCCCGTTATTCAGTGCTGCAATGGCTGATGTTCCAGATGGGCGGACTCGGTCCCATGCTCGGGCAGACGCACCACTTTCGCATCTACGCGCCCGAGCCGATCGAATACGCGGTCAACCGCTACACGAACGAAACGCGTCGCCTGTATGGCGTGATGGATAAGCAACTCGGCAAGACGCAATATCTCGCCGGGAACGACTATACGATTGCCGACATCGCATCGTTTCCGTGGACGCGTTCATGGCAGAACCAGGGCGTCGAACTCGACGCATTTCCGAACGTGAAGCGATGGCATGAAGAGATCGCCGCACGTCCGGCGGTTATGCGTGGTGTCGAAGTGCTCGCGTCCGCACGCAAACCGCTGATGGACGACAAGGCTAAAGAGGTGCTGTTCGGCGCGACGCAGTACGCGAAGCATTAGGGCGTAGGTGTTGCTGCGGCGTGTGCCTCGTGCCGTTCGCGTTGTGCGTTTTTCTTTCGCGCAAAGAAGCGCGAGGCGGCTCGCATGCCGCCCGCGCCGTGTGCTTTCGAAGCGGCCCGTCAAGCGCTCAGAAATAGTGGCGCGTGATGAACTCGGCGACGCACACCGGCCGGTCAGCGCCCTGCCGCTCCACGGCCACATTCCATATCACTTGCACGCCCGCATTGTCGACATCTTCGACCGACGCGACAGCGAACTGCGCGCGCAATTGGGAGCCCACCAATACCGGCGACGTGAACCGCACGCGGTTCAATCCATAGTTGACGGCCATGCGTTGCTCGAGCCGTACCGTTTTTTGCAGCAGCGCCGGAATCAGCGAAAGCGTCATGAAACCGTGCGCAATCGCACCGCCGAACGGCGACTCACGCCGCGCGCGTTCGGGGTCGACGTGAATCCACTGCTGGTCGCCGGTGGCCTCGGCGAAACGATCGACACTCGGCTGGTCGATCGTCACCCAGTCGCTGACAAGCGCCGCTCCGCCGACGAGCGCGCGCAGCGCCGCACTATCGCGGAACACGGCACCAGGCGACGCGCTCGGCGCAGTCATGATGAAGCGCCCGGATTGCGCAAGCCGAACAGGCCTTTGGAGCGCACCGTGATCACCGTCTCGCCATGCTGATTGATGCCCGCCCATTGCGTGGACACGATGCCGCGATCCGGCTTGCTCTCCGACACGCGCTTGTCGAGCACCGAGTTCGTCATGGTGATCGTGTCGCCGACGCGAACCGGCTTCAGCCAGCGTATTTCGTCGATGCCGGGCGAGCCCATCGACGTGGAGCCCGCCAGCGCGTTGCGCACCAGCATGCCCATCATGACCGAACAGGTGTGCCAGCCGCTCGCCACCAATCCGCGAAATGCGGACGCTTCGGCGGCGGCTTCGTCGACATGGAACGGTTGCGGGTCGAACTTCTGCGCGAACTCGACGATTTCCTCGCGCGTGAAAGTGTGCTTGCCGATTTCGGTCGTCGAGCCGACCGTCATGTCCTCGTAACTCAGACCCATCTCTTTATCTCCTGGCTGGCCGATTCGGTCGGCTAATCAAACTTCCGTGCTGATAAACGCAGGCAGCGCGGCAAACCGTGCGAGGTGATGATCGACATCGCCCAACGTGGTTTCAATGATAGCGAGACGTTTGAACAGATGCGCGGCGGCGACCTCGTTCGTCACGCCCATTCCGCCGTGCAACTGCACCGCCTGCTGGCCGACGAAACGCGCAGCCTGCCCCACGCGTACCTTGGCCGCGGAAATGGCGTGGCGGCGTTCGTCGACGTCTTCGCTCGAATAGCGCATGGCGGCAAGATAGGTGACCGAACGCGCCTGCTCGGCGTGAATCAGCATCTCGACCATGCGATGCTGCAATGCCTGAAAGCGCGCGATGGGTTGGCCGAACTGCTGGCGCGTCTTCGTGTAGTCGACGGTTGCGGCGTTCAATGCGTCGAGCGCGCCGAGCGCTTCCGCGCACAACAGCAGCGTGCCGTAGTCCGCGATGTGCTCGAGGGCCGCCGCGCCCGAGTGCGGGCCGCTCAAACGCCGTGCCGGCGTACCGTTGAATTGCAGTGTGGCGGCGCGTTGTCCGTCGATGGTGCGGTAGTCGGTGAGGGTCACGCCTGCCGCATCGCGCGCGACGACGAAAAGTGCGATCTCGCCATTGGCACGCGCGGGCACGATCCAGTGATGCGCCTGCGCGCCATGTATCACGACCGATTTCGTACCCGTAAGCGTGTGCTGTTCACCTTGTCCGCTCGCGGTGGTCGCGACGTCGAACAGATCGTAGCGCGCCCGCGGTTCGTGGAATGCGACCGCGAGCTTGATCTCGCCTTGGGCCGCACGCTCGAGCAGCGACACGTCTTCGCCCTGGCCCGTCCCGGCAAGCCGCAATGCCTCGATGCCAACCGCCGTCGCCCAATAAGGCTCGACCACCAAAGCGCGGCCGAGCTCCTGCATGACCACGAGCATATCGACGGGTCCGCCGTTGAAACCGCCTTGCGCTTCGGGCACCGGCAATGCGGTCAGGCCCAACTCGGTGAAAGCTGCCCAGTGAGCGTCCGAAACACCGGCATCCGAACGCACGATCGCCTGGCGCGCTTCGAAGCTATAGCTCTTGTCCAGATAGCGGCGCAGCGCGTCGGCGAATTGTTGCTGCTCGTCGTTGAAAGTGAAGTCCATGCGCCGCTCCTCAAAGTCCGAGAATCATCTGCGCGATGATGTTCTTTTGAATTTCATTCGAGCCGCCGTAAATCGACGTCTTGCGGAAGTTGAAGTAATACGCGGCCAGCGGCGCGGCATCGTCGTCTCCAGCAATGCTGTGCTCGCGTTCGCCCTCGAGGAACGGCGCGTCGAACGGAGCGGCGAGTGGCCCGACGGCTTCGACCATGAGTTCGGTCAACGCCTGCTGCACCTCCGTGCCCTTGATCTTCAGCATCGACGCTTCCGGTCCCGGTCCGCGTCCGCCTGCTTCGTTAGCGACCACGCGTTGCACGGTGACTTCGAGAGCCATCAGTTCGATCTCGAGATTCGCGACTTTTGCAGCGAATACCGGGTCATTCAAAAGGGGCTTGCCGTTCTTTTTCTGATCGAGCGCGAGGCGCTTCAGAAAAACCAGCTCGCGCTTAGACTGACCGACGCGCGCAATGCCGGTGCGCTCATGCCCGAGCAGATATTTTGCGTAAGTCCAACCGCGATTTTCCTCGCCGATCAGATTCTCGACCGGCACCTTCACGTCTTCAAAGAAAACTTCGTTGACCTCGTGGTCTTCGTCGAGCGTGATGATCGGCCGAACGGTAATGCCCGGTGTTTTCATGTCGATGACCAGGAACGAAATGCCCTCCTGCTTCTTCGCGCCGCTGTCGGTGCGTACGAGACAAAACATCATGTCCGCGTGCTGCCCCAACGTGGTCCAGGTTTTCTGCCCATTGACCACGTAATGATCGCCGACCCGTTCGGCACGCGTGCGCAGCGATGCGAGATCGGAACCGGAGTCCGGCTCTGAATAGCCCTGACACCACCAGTCAGTGCCGTCGAGAATGCGTGGCAAGTAGTAGCGTTTCTGCGCCTCGTTGCCGTACTTCATGAGAACCGGCGCGACCATCGACACACCGAATGGCAACACCGTCGGCGCGCCGACACGGGCGCACTCTTCGTCCCAGATATGGCGCTGCGTGGCATCCCAGCCGGGGCCGCCGTATTCTGTCGGCCACGCGACAACCGACCAGCCGCGCGTGCCCAGCAGCTTGTGCCAGTTGGCAAAGTCGTCGCGGTTCAAACGCTTGTGGTTGAGTACCTTCTCGCTGAGTTCGCGAGGCAGATTGGCTTCGAGCCAGGCGCGGATCTCGGCGCGGAACGCCTTCTCAGCGGGGGAATAGTCCAGATTCATGCGTAGTGTCTCCTGGCCGCCACCACCCGCCGCCAGAGAGCCACTGCGCTATTGCAGAGGTTCCTTTAAGGCAGCCGGGACCGGCAGCGGCATCACTTCGATGCCTTCTTCGACCAAAGCTCGCGCGTCTTCCGGCGTTGTGACACCGCGAATATTGCGGGCGGGCGCTTCGTTGTAGTGAATGCGCCGCGCTTCCTCGGCGAAGCGGTCGCCCACGTTCTCGGTCTTCTCCAGTACCTCGCGCAATGCGCGCATGACACGCGCCTGCAATTCACCTGCGGCCGCGGGCGCTTTCGCTTTCGCCTCTACCCCATGAGAGAGATTCAGGCGCGGAGCCGACGGCAAACGGCTCACTTCTTTCGCTCCGCAAATCGGACATTCGACCAGCTTGCGGGACTGCTGCGATTCGAAGTCATCAGCCGAAGCAAACCATCCTTCGAACCGATGGCCGTGCGGACACTGTAAATCGAGGACCTTCATATGGAATCAGGGCTTGCGTGCCAGTTTAGCGCAAAACGAAAATTTGTGAACGGTCGTTCGTAAAAACTTCACGCGCAACGCGCGACGAGTTGGGCGCTGCCGGAAGATGAGGCGCGGTGGGCGATTTTAACGCTTTGCGCAGACCCCTGCCGAAGGCTGTATGACTCCGCGCAATGCGGCGTGCGTGCGTGAGCCAACGCCCAGCGCTTCGCCCCCAACGACGTATCAGCCTCACGCGTGCGAACCCCTCCGTTCACGATTGACGCTCACGCCACCAGGCATTCCAGCCGACGATTGAAGCGCGGTTCAAGCTCCCGCGCCTCTTTGGCAAGGTTGACCTGTTTAGCCGTTTTGGCGACGTCGAAAACGTCGGCCTTGATGTCGTAGCCACCGCGCGCGTTCAGCCAGTCCAGCACGTCCGACAGATGCCAGACTGACGCGCTTCCCTCGTGCACCGGCGGGGGAAATTCGACCGCATGGCTCAACATGAGCTTGCGCATGTTTTGCCGCGATACGCCGGCAATTTCGGCGACGTCGGTCAACCCGACGAAGTCGGGCCCGGCTTCGACAAGCCGTGCCGACGGCACCGCCTTTTTGACGTCTCCGAGCGCGCTGACCAGTGCCTCGACCGCCGACGGTGCTTCGCGCGAAAAGACGAGCGCCAGTCGCCCCGCTTGCCCCACGCCGACCGTGGCGTCGTCGCAGCCTGCGTCGCCCAGGCGTTCGACAATCGCGTCAAGATCACTGTCTTGCGCGGCAAGCTTATACTTCAACGTGAACGTATATTCCATTTGCTACTCCTGCTTTATTCGGCCACAACGTTGCCTACTCAATGCTTTTGCGAACGATGCGCCGTGCAATTGTCGACCACACGCCGCAAATGTCTGGCGTGGTTATCAGCATTCTTCGGCGTACTCCATACGCTTGAAATGCAGAATTCTCCGCAACGGCACTCCGCATCTTTGTAAGGGCAATACATTTTTCCCCAGGCGTGGCCCTTGCCTCCGCTCTGTATGCGCCACCCGCGCCGCTCGGCATAAGCCAGCGCAGCCTCGATCTCTTTTTTAGCGTGGACTCCACGAACCATCCTGTCCTCCAATTTAATACTCGCGAATCGGGTTGTCAAGTGACAACCAGATTTTAATCGCGGAGCTCAACCGCCTCACATGCTTCGTTATCCCGATTAATGCAGCAGTGAAGACGTTTGCCGGCCTTCCATACTAAAGTTGCCGCCGCGATCACGCGAGACTGCCGGATGGCATAGGACAAAGGCGCTCATATTCAGACACCGCACGCCGCGGTAAAGACAGAAGCCTTATCGCGCTTCAGAGTGACGAAGCCCCTGCCGGTCGACGACCGGCAGGGGCTTCCTGGATGCGGCGCAA
Source organism: Paraburkholderia sp. OAS925 (assembly GCF_040543975.1). Lineage (NCBI taxonomy): Bacteria > Pseudomonadati > Pseudomonadota > Betaproteobacteria > Burkholderiales > Burkholderiaceae > Paraburkholderia > Paraburkholderia sp. OAS925. Next base: position 1,789,052 of record NZ_JBEUNO010000001.1, on the reverse strand, counting down.
GCGTCGCCTGCGCGTTGGGAGACTCTGAAAAAACTACTGCGGCTGCGCCATCGGCCAGACGCCCGGACAGCACTTTCTCCAGCCAGAACGTGCCGATGATCGTTTTCACGTCAGTGATCTTGCCGGTCCGCACCCACTCGGACACTTCGGGAACCGTAGCAGTAAACATCTCGAGGAACTCGCCGTCGTCGAGCTTGCGCTCGCCCGCAGTCAAGCCGCGCGCGAGGTAGATGTCGATGAACTCGGTCGAGTAGGAAATGATCGGGTGAACACGCGTCAGGTACACATACTCGCGCGCCGTGTAGCCCGTCTCCTCGCGCAATTCGCGAATGGCGCAAGCGAGCGCGCCTTCGTTCGGATCGAGCTTGCCGGCCGGATACTCGACCATGACCTTGCCCATCGGATAGCGATACTGGCTTTCCAGCAGCACACGGCCGTCGTCGAACAGCGGAATCACCATCACGGCGCCGGGGTGCTCCACATACTCACGGGTAGCATGCTTGCCGTCGGGCAGGCGCACGGTGTCGCACTTGAGCGTCAGGAACGGCCCCTGGTGGACCGTCTTACTGTCGACACAGGTCTCGGTAAGGACGGCGTCGTGGTCGGGAAGTTCAGCCATATGCGGACCTCGGGACAGCTTGGTGCGCGACGGCGAGACGCCGTCAGCGGCGTTTGACGAGATACTGGAAAGTGAAGCCGGGGAAGGCGAACACGACGAACAGCGCGAACGTGATCGCGTAGAACTGCCAACCCTGTTCGAAGCGGTTGCCGGCGCGCGCTTCGAGCAGAAAGCCCAGCGCGCCGACCACGAAGTACAGCACGATCAGCTCGGCAATCCGGACCCATGCGCTTTTCTTCGCCGCCTTCAACGGGACGGCAGCGAAGAGCCGCTGATTCAGGAACGGCAGATTGGCGCCCACCAGCGCCAACAGCACGATAAACCAGCCCGCTGCCGACATCAGAACGACAGCGTGTGCTGGATAGCCTGCAGGCAAGCTTTCAACAGCGGATCGGGCACGATGCCCAGCACCAGCACGGCCACGCCATTGAGCGCGAGCAACGCGCGCGTGCCCGTGTCCGCGACGATCGCCGACTTGTCTTGCGGCTCATCGAAGTACATGAGCTTCACGATACGCAGGTAGTAGAACGCGCCGAACAGCGACGTGATCACCGCGAGCACCGTGAGCCAGGTCAGGCCGGCGTTCATCGTGGCCTGCAGCACCGCGAGCTTCGCGTAGAAACCGACCGCAGGCGGAATGCCGGCGAGCGAGAACATCATCACCATCATGACGAACGCGAACACCGGGCTCCGTTGGTTCAGCCCCTTGAAGTCGTCGAGCGTATCCGCTTCGAATTCGCGGCGTGCGAGCAGCATGATGACGCCGAAGGTGCCCATCGTCGTGATCAGATAGACGATGCTGTAGTACATCGCCGAGCCATAGGCGCTCGCAGCACCGGTGGTCTTGTGATCGACCACGCCGGCCAGCAGGCCGAGCAGCACGAAGCCCATGTTCGAGATCGCCGAGTACGCGAGCATCCGCTTGACGTTGCGCTGCACGATACCCGTGATGTTGCCGACGATAAGCGACAGCGCCGCGAGAATCACCAGCATTTGCTGCCATTCGACAGCGAGCGGCAGCAGACCCATCACCAGGAAGCGCAGGCCCCATGCGAATGCCGCCACCTTCGGACCACCGCCGACCAGCAGCGTCATCGCCGTCGGCGCGCCCTGATAGACGTCGGGCACCCACATGTGGAACGGCACGGCGCCCATCTTGAACGCCACACCGGCGACGATGAAGATAACGCCGAACAGCAGCACGCTCGGATCGTAGTGGCTCTGACCGATCGCCTTGAACACTTCGTTCAGATCGAGCGAGCCGGTCGCGCCGTACAGCATCGAGATGCCGTACAGCAGGAAGCCCGAAGCCAGCGCGCCGAGCACGTAGTACTTCATGGCCGCTTCGTTCGACGGCGCGGCTTCCCGACGCAGTGCGATCACGCCATAGAGCGACAGCGACATCAGTTCCAGACCGAGATACAGCGTCAGGAAGTTGTTGCCGGAGATCATCACGAGCTGACCGAGCAGCGAGAACATGCCGAGCAGGAAGAACTCGCCGCGATACAGCCCGCGATCTTCGAGGTAGCGGCGCGAATACACGATCGTGACCGCGTAGCCGAGTGTCACCACCGCTTTCATCAGGCTCGCGAACGAGTCGACGACGTACATGCGGCTGAAGAAGTAATGCACCGACGGGTCGAACGCATTGACCGCGAACCAGATGCCGGCGACGAGCGACGACAGGAACGCGATGAAATACGTGGTACGGCGACCGGCCTGGCCGACGAACGTGTCGTTGAGCCACGCGACGACAACGGCGAGCATCACCAGTGCGTCGGGCAACAGAGCAGTCATAGGGGCGTTTTGCATGGTCTTTAATTCCTCCTCTGCGTTACTGAGACAACGGCAGCTTCGACTGCGCAACGTGGGAGAGGAGGTTTTCCACGGATACGTGCATCACATCGGTAAAGGGCTTCGGATACAGGCCCATGAAGAGCGTCAGTGCGGCGAGCACTGCCAGCATGAAAAACTCGCGGCGGTTGATGTCGAGCAGGCCCTTCACGTGGTCGTTGGCGACCGCGCCGAAGTAGACGCGCTTGTACATCCACAGCGTGTAGGCCGCGCCGAGAATCAGCGTCACGGCGGCGCCGCCGGCGATCCAGAAGTTGTACTGGACGGCGGCCAGAATCACCATGAATTCGCCGACAAAACCCGAGGTGCCCGGCAAGCCGCAATTGGCCATCGAGAACAGCATCACGAACGCCGCGAATTTCGGCATGACGTTGACAACGCCGCCGTAGTCCGCGATCTGACGCGAGTGCATGCGGTCGTACAGCACGCCGATGCTAAGGAACATCGCGCCCGACACGAAGCCGTGCGAGATCATCTGAACGATCGCGCCTTCCACGCCGAGCTGATTGAAGATAAAGAAGCCGAGCGTGACGAAGCCCATGTGCGCGATCGACGAATACGCGACCAGCTTCTTCATGTCCGCCTGCACCATCGCGACGAGGCCGATGTAGATCACGGCGATCAGCGACAGCGTAATGACGACCGGCGCGAGGAAGTGGCTTGCGTCCGGTGCGATCGGCAGCGAGAAGCGCAGGAAACCGTATGCGCCGAGCTTCAGCATGATCGCGGCCAGCACGACGGAGCCGCCGGTCGGCGCTTCCACGTGGGCGTCAGGCAACCACGTGTGCACCGGCCACATCGGCACCTTCACGGCGAACGCCATGAAGAACGCTATGAACAGCAACACCTGCGGCGTCATCGCGATCTGCGCATGCTGCCAGGTGGCGAGATCGAACGTGCCGGTCTGGACGTACAGATAGAGCAACGCGACCAGCATCAGGAGCGAGCCCATCAGCGTGTACAGGAAGAACTTGAACGCCGCGTACACGCGGTTCGCCCCGCCCCACACGCCGATGATGATGTACATCGGAATCAGCGTCGCTTCGAAGAACACATAGAACAGCATGCCGTCGGCCGCGCTGAACACGCCGACCATGATGCCCGACAGGATCAGGAACGAGGCCAGATACTGGCCCACGTTCTTCGTGATGACTTCCCATCCGGCGATCACCACGATCACCGTGATCAATGCGGTCAACACGACGAACCACATCGAGATGCCGTCGACACCGAGGTGATACGTAATGTTGAATCGTTCGATCCAGTTGGCCTGTTCGACGAACTGAAGATCGGCGCTGCTCGAATCAAAACCGGTGATCAGCGGAATCGTGACGATGAAGCTGACGATCGAGCCAATCAGTGCGACCCAGCGCGCGGGGCCGGGGTTACGGTCGGAGCCGATGGCCAGAACCAGCAGGCCGCAAAGGATCGGCAACCAGATGGCGAGACTGAGAATCGGATAAGCGTGCATTAGTGTCCCTCGCCTTATTTGCCGCCGAGCGTTACAAACAGGGTCAGGAGCCCCAACATGCCGATAATCATGGCGAACGCGTAGTGGTAGATGTAGCCGGATTGGAGGAAGCGGATCACGCCGGCGAACCAGCCGATAAAGCGTGCGCTGCCGTTGACGATGCCGTCGATCACGACGACGTCGCCCTCCTTCCAGAGACCACGGCCAATCGCCACGGCGCCCCGCGCAAACACGACTTCGTTGATCTTGTCCATGTAGTACTTGTTATCGAGCAGCGTGTAGATCGGCCCGAACGCGCGCTTGATGGTAGCCGGCAGTTCAGGACGAACCAGATACAGGAACCACGCGACGAGCACACCCGCGAGCGCGAGCCACACCGGCAGGCCCGCGACCGAGTGCAGGCCCATTGCCGCCCAGCCGTGGAACTCTTCGGCCATCTCATGCAGCGCCGGATGGTTTTCGCCGATGAAGATCACCTTCTCGAACGCCACGCCGTGCTGGAAGAAGTCGCCGAACAGCATCGGGCCGACCGCGATCGCGCCGATCACGACAGACGGAATCGCCAGCAGCACCAGCGGCAGCCACACGACCCACGGCGTTTCATGCGGTTCGTGCGCGTGACCGTGATCGTCGTGACCATGCGCGTCGTGACCATGTGCGTCATGGCCGTTGCCATGACCGTGGGCCGCGGCTTCGGCGCCCATCGGTGAATCCGGATGCTTCGGATCGCGGAAGCGCTCCTTGCCGTGGAACACCATGAAATACATACGGAACGAATACAGCGCGGTGACGAACACGCTTGCCACCACGGCGAAATAGGCAAAGCCCGAACCCGGCAGATGCGACAGCTTCACTGCGTCGATGATCGAATCTTTCGAGTAGAAGCCCGAGAAGAACGGCGTGCCGATCAGCGCCAGCGAACCGATCAGCGACGTGATCCACGTGATCGGCATGTATTTGCGCAGGCCGCCCATGTTGCGCATGTCCTGATCGTGGTGCATGCCGATGATCACGGAACCCGCACCGAGGAACAGCAGCGCCTTGAAGAACGCGTGCGTCATCAGGTGGAACACGCCGACCGGATAAGCCGACACGCCGAGCGCGACCGTCATGTAGCCGAGCTGCGAGAGCGTGGAGTAAGCCACCACGCGCTTGATGTCGTTCTGGACAATCCCGAGGAAGCCCATGAACAGCGCGGTAATGGCGCCGATCACCGTGACGAACGACAGCGCACTATCCGACAGTTCGAACAGCGGCGACATGCGCGTGACCATGAAGATACCGGCCGTCACCATGGTTGCCGCGTGAATCAGCGCGGAAATCGGCGTCGGGCCTTCCATCGAATCCGGCAGCCATACGTGCAGCGGAAACTGCGCCGACTTACCCATTGCGCCGATGAAAAGGCAGATACACGCCACCGTCAGCAGGCCCCAATCGGTACCCGGAAAGCTCAATGCGGCCAGTTCAGTGCGCTTGGCAAACACGTCGCCGTAGTTCATCGAACCGGCAAACGCGAACAGCAGGCCGATACCCAGCAGAAAGCCGAAGTCGCCGACGCGGTTCACGATGAACGCCTTCATGTTCGCGTAGATCGCCGACTCGCGCGTGTAGTAGAAACCGATCAGCAGGTACGACACGAGACCCACTGCTTCCCAGCCGAAGAACAGCTGCAGGAAGTTGTTGCTCATCACGAGCATCAACATCGAAAACGTGAAGAGCGAGATGTACGAGAAGAAGCGCTGGTAGCCGTCGTCGTCGGCCATGTAGCCGATCGTATAGATGTGCACCATCAGCGACACGAAGGTCACGACGCACATCATCATGGCCGTGAGCGAATCGACGAGGAAGCCGACTTCGAACTTGGTCTTGCCGATGGACATCCATTCGTAGACGGTGGCGTTGAAGCTCGCGCCGTCCAGCACCTGGAAGAACACCATCATCGACAGAACGAACGAGATGGCAACGCCGAGGATCGTGACCGAGTGCGCACCCGCGCGCCCTACCGCCTTCCCGAACAGCCCCGCGATCAGGCAACCGGCCAGCGGTGCCAGCGGAATCGCCAGCAGCAGGTTTTCATTGAGTATCGTGGACATAACCGCTTTTCCTGAGATTAACCTTTGAGCTGATCGAGATCTTCGACATTGATCGTGTCGAGGCTACGGAACAGGGTCACCAGAATTGCGAGGCCGATCGCTGCTTCCGCTGCCGCTACGGTCAGCACGAAGAACACGAAAATCTGGCCATGCACGTCGCCGAGATAATGCGAGAAGGCGACGAAATTGGTATTCACCGCGAGCAGCATCAGTTCGATCGCCATCAGGATGATGATGACGTTGCGACGGTTCAGGAAAATACCGACGATGCTGATCGCAAACAGAATCGCGCCGAGCACGAGGTAATGGGCAAGGGTCAACATGATTTCTATCTCCTGTCCGCTCAGCTGTTCTTCGCAGACGCCGATTCGGCTGCTGCGGCCGCCGCTGCGGCTTCTTCCGCCGCGACGGTCGCCGGGCTCTTTTCCGACGGCATCTTCACGACGCGCACGCGATCCTGCGCACGCACCTTGACCTGGTCGCTGATCTTCTGGCGCTTGCTGTCCTTCTTGTGGCTCGTGGTCAGCGCGATAGCCGCGATGATCGCCACCAGCAGCACGAGGCCGGCCACTTCGAACGCGAAGATGTAGTCGGTGTAAATCACTTTGCCGATCAGGCGGGTGTTCGACCAGTCGCCCATGCCGCCCGCCGCGGCGGTCGTGTCGGGCACCACCGTGCTCGTCGCACCGTAGCCGTGCCACAGGATCAGCGCGGTTTCGAGCACGATGATCGCGCCCACCACCGTGGCCATCGGCACAAAGCGCCTGAAGTCCTTGCGCAGCACGTCGAGGTTGATGTCCAGCATCATCACGACGAACAGGAACAGCACCATCACCGCGCCCACATAGACCAGCACCAGCAGGATGGCGAGGAACTCGGCCTGCAGCAGCATCCAGATAGCCGCTGCGTTGAAGAACGCCAGCACGAGAAACAGTGCGGACGACACCGGGTTGCGCGAGGTGATCACCTTCAGCCCTGAAACCACCAGGAGCAGCGCGAAGATGTAGAACAGTACGGTCGTGAATTCCATGATTACCGGTTCATCGTTAGGCCATCGTCAGGCATTTTCTTTGGCACGGGCGTCCGGCCACAGCGTGACAACCGCCGGAACAGACGCACGCGTGCGCCGTGCCGCGGCTTGCATACCGCGGCGCTCGGCCCGACAACAGGCCGTATTACTGCTGCATTGACTTGATGCGCTACTGCCGCACCTACTGCTTGTACTTGGACGCTTTAACGATACGGTGCGTCGGCAGCCTTGTTCGCGGCGATCTCCGCTTCGTAACGATCGCCCACGGCCAGCAGCATGTCCTTCGTGAAGTACAGATCGCCGCGCTTTTCGCCGTGATATTCGAGAATGTGCGTCTCGACAATCGAATCGACCGGGCAGCTTTCTTCGCAGAAACCGCAGAAGATGCACTTGGTCAGGTCGATGTCGTAACGCGTGGTGCGGCGCGTGTTGTCTTCGCGCGTTTCCGACTCGATCGTGATGGCGAGCGCCGGGCACACCGCTTCGCACAGCTTGCACGCGATACAGCGCTCTTCGCCATTCTCATAACGTCGCAGCGCATGCAGTCCGCGAAAACGCGGCGAAATGGGCGTCTTCTCTTCCGGGAACTGCACGGTCACCTTGCGCTGGAACGTATAACGTCCGGTCAACGCGAGGCCCTTGATGAGTTCCGTCAAAAAGAAGGTCTTGAAAAAATTTTGGATTGCGGTCATGAGTTCATCCGCCCTTTATTTCCAGATATTCCACGGCGACATGATCCAGAAGCCGACCACCACCAGCCACACCACGCACACCGGAATGAAAATCTTCCAGCCGAGACGCATGATCTGGTCATAGCGGTAGCGCGGGAACGTGGCACGCGCCCAGATGAACACCGACAGCAGCAGGAAAACCTTGAGGACGAGCCAGAAGATGCCGGGGATAAACGACAGGAAGCCGAACGGAGCACTCCAGCCGCCGAGAAACAGCGTCGACGCCAGCGCCGAGATCACGATCATGTTGATGTACTCGGCGAGGAAGAACAGCGCGAACGCCATACCCGAGTAATCGATCATGTGACCCGCGACGATTTCCGATTCGCCTTCCACCACGTCGAACGGATGGCGGTTCGTTTCCGCGATGCCCGAGATGAAGTACACGACGAACATCGGCAACAGCGGCAGCCAGTTCCACGACAGGAAGTTCAGGCCGTGTGCGGCGAAGAAGCCGCGTTCCTGCGAACCGACGATGTCCGACAGATTCAGCGTGCCCGCCGTCATCAGCACGACGACCAGCGCGAAGCCCATCGAAATTTCGTACGACACCATTTGCGCCGCGGCCCGCATCGCGCCGAGGAACGCGTACTTCGAGTTCGACGCCCAGCCGGCCAGAATCACGCCGTACACGCCGATCGACGAAATCGCGATCGCATACAGCAGACCCGCGTTGATGTCGCCGAGCACCGCGCCCGCCTGGAACGGAATCACCGCCCAGACCGCGAAAGCCGGCACCACCACCATGATCGGCGCGATCATGTAGATCCAGCGGCTTGCCTGGGTCGGCTGAATCACTTCTTTCAGCAACAGCTTCAGCACGTCGGCGATAGGCTGCAAAAGACCTGCGGGGCCGACGCGGTTCGGGCCGAGACGCACGTGCATCCAGCCGATCAGCTTACGCTCCCACAGAATCAGGTAAGCCACGCACAGCAGGATCACGACGGCCACCACCAGGATGCGCACCAGTGCCCACACCGTGGGCCATGCCACACCGAGAAGCTGGGTGCCGCCCGAGTTGATCGTATCGAACAAGCTCATTTACGCCTTCTCCACCACCAGTTCACCGAACAGGCTGCCCAGCGCTGCACCGGCAGGCGTGGCCGCCGATACGCGGACGACCGTCTCCGCAAGATTCGCGTCGCGCACGGCCGGCAACTGCACCGATTGCTCGCCCTGGCGCACGCGCACCGCGTCGCCTTCCTTCAAACCCAGTTTGTCGAACAGCGCGGCCGGCAGGCCGACGTTGTTCGCGGCACGCGCGGCTGCGGTCAGATGCAGCGATTCCGCGCGACGAACCAGCGCGTCGGCATGGTAGATCGGCACGTCGGCGATGCGCTCGAACTTGCCTTCCGCTGCCTTCGCCGTCTTGCCGCGAGCAACCGTTACGCCCGTGCGGTTCGACAGGCGCGATTGCAGTTCGCCGTCGCCGAGCGCCGCGTTGCGCACTTCTTCCGCCGTGTCGTACTCGAAGCCGGGCGCGCCCAGCAGGCTGCCCAGCACGCGCAACACCTTCCATGCGGGGCGCGTCTCGCCAAGCGGACGCACGACGCCGTTAAACGTCTGCACCGTGCCTTCCGCGTTGACGAACGTACCGGCCGTTTCAGTGAACGGCGCGATCGGCAGCAGCACGTCCGCGTATTCGGCGCCCGTCTGGAACGGCGACATCACGACGACCATCTCAGCCTGGTTCAACGCAGCCAAAGCCTGCGCCGGATTGGCCGTGTCGAACTCCGGTTCGAAGTTCATCAGCACATAACCCTTGCGCGGTTGTTCGAAGACTTCGCGAGCGTTCAGGCCGCCTTCGCCCGGCAATGCGTTCACCAGATGCGCGCCGACCGTGTTCGCGCCTTCCGTCAGGAAGCCGAGCGTTGCGCCGGTTGCGTCTGCGATCCACTGAGCCGCTGCATGAATGACCGCGAAATCCGGATGACGCACCGCGCCGTTGCCGAGCAGCACCAGGCGACGCTCGCCCGTAGCCAGCGACCTGGCGACTTCCTTGTCGGCGTCCGACGCTTGTGCGCCAGAGAACGCTTCCGGCAGCGCCGTGCCGTTCGCTTGCGAGACCGCCGACGCGATGCCGGCGAGTGCCTCGAGCCATGCCGACGGCGCCGCAGCGATACGCCGCGCTTGCGGGATCAGCGCGTCGTCGCCGGTGGCTTGCACCAGCGTGAGCTTCGCGCCGCCCTTGGCCGCCTGACGCAGACGCGCGGCGAACAGCGGATGATCGCGGCGCAGATCGGAACCGATCACGAGCGCCGAGTCGATATTCGACAGGTCCGCAATAGCAGTGCCGAGCCACGGCGTGCCGTTGACCGGCGCCGAGAAGTCCGACTGACGCAGACGGAAGTCGACGTTAGGCGTGCCGACCGCTTGCGCCAGTTGCTTCAGCAGGAACAGTTCTTCGACCGTGCTGTGCGCGCTGCCAAGCGCGGCCAGCGCGTTTGCGCCGTGGTCGCCCTTGATGCCCTTCAGACCTTTGACCACGTAGTCGAGCGCGGTCTGCCAGTCGGTCTCGACCCACTTGCCGCCCTGCTTCAGCATGGGCTGCGTCAGACGTTCGGGGCTGTTCAGGCCTTCGTACGAGAAGCGGTCCTTGTCCGAAATCCAGCATTCGTTGATTGCTTCGTTTTCGAACGGCAGAACCCGCATCACGCGGTTGTTCTTCACCTGCACGACGAGATTGGCGCCGACGGAATCGTGCGGGCTTACCGACTTGCGGCGCGACAGTTCCCACGTACGCGCGCTGTAGCGGAACGGCTTGCTGGTCAGCGCGCCGACCGGGCACAGGTCGATCATGTTGCCCGACAGTTCGGAGTCGACCGTCTTGCCGACGAACGACGTGATTTCCGAATGCTCGCCGCGGCCCAGCATGCCCAGTTCCATCACGCCGGCCACTTCCTGGCCGAAGCGCACACAGCGCGTGCAGTGGATGCAACGGGACATCTCTTCCATCGAGATCAGCGGGCCGACGTTCTTGTGGAACACGACGCGCTTTTCTTCGCTATAACGCGACGACGACTTGCCGTAGCCCACCGCCAGATCCTGCAACTGACACTCGCCGCCCTGATCGCAAATCGGGCAATCCAGCGGGTGGTTGATCAGCAGGAATTCCATCACGGATTGCTGGCCCTTCACCGCCTTTTCGGACCTCGTGCGCACGATCATGCCGGCCGACACGGGCGTCGCGCATGCGGGCACGGCCTTCGGCATCTTTTCGACATCGACGAGACACATCCGGCAGTTGGCCGCAATCGACAGCTTCTTGTGATAGCAGAAGTGAGGAATGTACGTGTCGACCTTATGCGCAGCCTGGATCACCATGCTGCCTTCGGGCACTTCTACTTTCTTGCCGTCTATTTCAAGTTCAACCATGATGGTCAATCTTCCTTAACCTGTTACCGCTCAATCGTTCGCCCCGTTCATCGCCCGCTCGGCAATGAATCCCGTGGTTGACGTGTTCTGGTGCATACCTGTCCGGCGTGCCGCTTGTCCGGGAGCTTGCCCGAGCGCCTGTCCGTGCGCGCCTCGGGCGACTTGCGAGGTCGCTCAGCAACCTCGCTCAGGCAGCCACTGTTTCCGCTGCCGCCGCAGCGCCCGCATGACCGCCGACGAGGCAATGCTTGTGGGCGACGTGATATTCGAATTCGTCCCAGTAGTGCTTGAGCATGCCGCGAACCGGCATGGCCGCCGCATCGCCGAGCGCGCAGATCGTGCGGCCCATGATGTTTTCCGCGACCGAGTTCAGTAAATCCAGATCTTCCGGACGGCCAAGACCGTGCTCGATACGATGCACGACGCGATACAGCCAGCCCGTGCCTTCGCGGCAAGGCGTGCATTGACCGCACGACTCTTCGTAATAGAAGTACGACAGACGCAGCAGCGAACGCACCATGCAACGCGTTTCGTCCATGACGATGACCGCGCCCGAGCCGAGCATCGAGCCCGCCTTGGCGATCGAGTCATAGTCGAGGTCGGTCTGCATCATGATGTCGCCCGGAATGACCGGTGCCGACGAACCGCCAGGAATCACGGCCTTGATCTTGCGGCCGCCGCGCATGCCGCCGGCGAGATCCATCAGCGTGGCGAACGGCGTGCCGAGCGGAACTTCGTAATTGCCCGGACGTTCAACGTCGCCCGAGATCGAGAAGATCTTCGTGCCGCCGTTGTTCGGCTTGCCGATTTCCAGGTAATTTTGCGGGCCGATGGCGAGCAGGAACGGCACCGCGGCAAACGTCTCGGTGTTGTTGATCGTGGTCGGCTTGCCGTACACGCCGAAGCTCGCCGGGAACGGCGGCTTGAAGCGCGGCTGGCCTTTCTTGCCTTCGAGCGACTCGAGCAACGCGGTTTCTTCGCCGCAGATGTAGGCGCCGTAACCGTGATGCGCATGTAGCTCGAACGAGAAGCCCGAACCCATGATGTTTTCGCCGAGGAACCCGGCGCGGCGAGCTTCGTCCAACGCTTCTTCAAAGCGTTTGTAGACTTCCCAGATTTCGCCGTGGATGTAGTTGTAGCCGACCGTAATGCCCATTGCGTACGCGCCAATGGCCATGCCTTCGATCAGCGAATGCGGATTGAAGCGCAGGATGTCGCGGTCTTTGAACGTGCCCGGCTCGCCTTCGTCCGAATTGCAGACGAGGTACTTCTGGCCCGGGAACTGACGCGGCATGAAGCTCCACTTCAGGCCGGTCGGGAAGCCCGCGCCGCCACGGCCGCGCAGACCCGACGCCTTGACGTCGGCGATCACCTGCTCGGGCGGAATTTTTTCTTCCAGAATGCGGCGCAGCTGGGCGTAACCGCCGCGCGCCACATAGTCTTCGAGATGCCAGTTGTCGCCGTTCAGGCCGGCGAGAATCAGCGGTTTGATGTGACGATCGTGTAAAGACGTCATTTCGAAAGTTCCTCGAGCAGCTGGTCGATCTTCTCGCGGCTCATGAAGCTGCACATGCGATGGTTGTTCACCAGCATCACCGGCGCGTCGCCGCACGAACCCATGCATTCGCCTTCTTTCAAGGTGAATTTGCCGTCGGCCGTGGTTTCGCCGAAGTCGATGCCGAGCTTCTGCTTCAGATATTCAGCGGCGCTGTCCGAGCCGCCGTCCGGGCCGAGTTGACACGGCAGGTTCGTGCAGAGCGTGATCTTGTGCTTGCCGACCGGCGACGTCTCGTACATCGTGTAGAAGGTGGCGACCTCCTGCACGGCGACTGCCGGCATGCCGAGATAGTCCGCGACGAACTGCATGAGTTCGGGCGACAGCCAGCCATGCTCTTCCTGAGCAGTGGCCAACGCCGACATCACGGCGGACTGTTTCTGATCGGCGGGATACTTCGCGATCGCACGATCGATTTCTTTCAGGCCTTCAGCTGAGATCATTTTCAGACACGACTCTTTCAATTCCTACCGAACGAAAACCCGTCGCTCACTTCGTGCTGCGACAGACCCGGCGTTCCTTTGCTTGACGCGCGCTTCGGACCTGCATGAAGACGCGCGCCGATGAATACGTCCTAGCGATCTACTTCGCCGAACACGATGTCTTGCGTGCCGATGATCGTCACGGCGTCGGCGATCATGTGGCCGCGCGCCATTTCGTCGAGCGCGGACAGATGCGCATAGCCCGGCGCGCGAATCTTGAGGCGATACGGCTTGTTCGCGCCGTCGGAAATCAGGTAGATGCCGAATTCGCCCTTCGGATGCTCGACGGCGGCATACGACTCGCCTTCCGGCACGTGGAAGCCTTCAGTGAACAGCTTGAAGTGGTGAATCAGCTCTTCCATGTTCGACTTCATGCCCACGCGCGACGGCGGCGCAACCTTGTGATTGTCGATCATCACAGGGCCCGGATTCTTGCGCAGCCACTCAATGCACTGTTTCACGATGCGCGTGGATTGACGCATTTCTTCGACACGGACCAGATAGCGGTCGTAGCAGTCGCCATTCACGCCGACCGGAATGTCGAAGTCCAGCTTTTCGTACACTTCGTACGGCTGCTTCTTGCGCAGATCCCACTCGATACCCGAGCCGCGCAGCATTGCGCCGGACATGCCCATTTGCAGCGCGCGCTCCGGGCTGACCACGCCGATGCCGACCAGACGCTGCTTCCAGATCCGGTTGTCGGTGAGCAGCGTTTCGTATTCGTCGACGCACTTCGGGAAGCGCGTGAAGAAGTCGTCGATAAAGTCGAGCAACGAGCCCTGACGGTTCTCGTTCATCCTCGACAATGCCTTCGCATTGCGAATCTTCGACGCCTTGTATTGCGGCATTGCGTCAGGCAGATCGCGATAAACGCCGCCCGGGCGGTAATACGCCGCATGCATGCGCGCGCCGGACACCGCTTCGTACACGTCCATCAGATCTTCACGCTCGCGGAACGCGTACAGGAACACGGCCATTGCGCCAACGTCGAGCGCGTGCGCGCCGATCCACATCAGGTGGTTCAGCACGCGCGTGACTTCGTCGAACATCACGCGGATGTATTGGGCGCGCACCGGCACGTCGATGCCGAGCAGCTTTTCGATCGCCATCACGTAGCCGTGCTCGTTGACCATCATCGACACATAGTCGAGACGGTCCATGTACGGCACCGACTGAATGAACGTTTTCGTTTCGGCGAGCTTTTCAGTCGCGCGATGCAGCAGGCCGATGTGCGGATCGGCGCGCTGGATGACTTCGCCGTCGAGTTCCAGCACGAGGCGCAGCACGCCGTGCGCTGCCGGGTGCTGAGGGCCGAAGTTGAGCGTGTAGTTCTTAATCTCTGCCATGGCGTTCTCTTAGTGTTTCAGACCGCCATAGCGATCTTCGCGGATCACGCGCGGCGTGATTTCCCGCGGCTCGATCGTCACAGGCTGATAGACGACGCGCTTCTCTTCCGGGTCGTAACGCATTTCGACGTAACCGGAGACGGGGAAATCTTTACGGAACGGGTGACCAATAAAACCGTAGTCGGTCAGAATGCGGCGCAGATCCGGGTGGCCTTCGAAGACGATGCCGTAAAGGTCGAACGCCTCGCGCTCGTACCAGTTCGCCGAATTCCAGATATCGACGACGGACGGCAGAATGGGCATGTCGTCATTCGGCGCGAACACGCGAAGCCGCAGACGCCAGTTATTCTGCACCGACAACAAATGCAGAACGGCCGCGAAACGCGGACCGTCGTAAGCGCCGTCGGCATAGGTTTGATAGTCGACGCCGCACAGGTCCATCATCTGCTCGAAACCGAGCGAGCGGTCGTCGCGCAGACGCGTTGCCACGTTGAGGTAGTCGCTCGCTTTCACGACGATCGTCAACTCACCGATTGCCTCGGTAGTGCTCAACAGGAGGCCGCCAAAGGCCGCCTCGAGGTTCGCTTTCAGGGTCTCGAGTTTGCTTGCCATATTGTGGGGAGAGGCGTTGCCTTATTGACGGGCGATTGTGTTGGTGCGGCGAATCTTGGCCTGCAACTGGATCACGCCGTAGACCAGCGCTTCCGCTGTCGGCGGGCAACCCGGCACGTAGACGTCGACCGGCACGATGCGATCACAACCGCGCACTACCGAATACGAGTAGTGGTAATAGCCGCCGCCGTTCGCGCACGAACCCATCGAAATCACCCAGCGCGGCTCGGCCATCTGGTCGTACACCTTGCGCAGAGCCGGCGCCATTTTGTTGCACAGCGTGCCGGCGACGATCATCACGTCCGACTGACGCGGACTCGGACGAAACACCACGCCGAAACGGTCGAGGTCATAACGGGCCGCGCCCGCATGCATCATCTCGACCGCGCAGCACGCCAGACCAAACGTCATCGGCCACAGCGAACCGGTGCGCGTCCAGTTGATCAGTTTGTCAGCCGTCGTGGTGACAAACCCTTCCTTCAAGACCCCTTCGATACTCATTTGCTTTCCACTCCAGACGGGGCGGCAAGCCTTGGCCACCCACGCAAACCGGCGATTAAACCATCATTCCCAGTCGAGGCCGCCCTTCTTCCAGATATAGGCGAAGCCCAGCAGGAATTCGAGCAGGAAAATCATCATCGCCATGAAGCCAGGCCAGCCGATGTCGCGCAGGGCGACGCCCCACGGGAACAGGAACGCGGTTTCAAGATCGAAAATGATGAAGAGAATGGCGACGAGGTAATAGCGCACGTCGAACTTCATGCGCGCATCTTCGAATGCTTCGAAGCCGCACTCGTACGGTGCGTTTTTCTCGGTATCGGGCTTGTTGGGACCGAGGATCTTGCCGATACTGACCAGTGCTACGCCTAAACCGGTGCCCACAACGAGGAACATCAAGACGGGGAAATAGGCTGCGAGGTTCAAGACTATCCTCAATCGGTTGGTTCTGAATGCCGTCAGGAGCATAGCACCCCTGACGCGAAATCACTTCTGAGACGTACACGCCGCAGACCAACGCAAACCGCGCGCCAGAAGTGAAAATGCCAGCCGAAGCGAAGCAAGCGGCTGGCATTAGATAACATTTGGTGCCGACGGCGAGACTCGAACTCGCACAGCTTTCGCCACTACCCCCTCAAGATAGCGTGTCTACCAATTTCACCACGTCGGCACTGTATGCAATCCGGGAAAACAACTTATAAAACCCGCGAATCGCTTCAAGACTTAGATTCTAACCGGTTCAAACAGTTTGTTCAACGCACAAAAGCACTTTCTACGAAAAATTTTATTTCGGTACGTCGGTGGCCGGGACCGATGCAGCCGACGCCGCGAGCGCAGCCGAACCGCCTGCCGGAGCGGACCCAGCCGGTGCCGCCGAAGCCGCCACGGGCGGCGGTAACCGCGGCGCCCAGCACGCCGGCTGAAGGCTTGGCCCGATAAGCGCCGAGGTACGTGAGCGTCAGCGTGGTGACGAAAAACACCGCGGCGAGCACTGCGGTTGTACGCGACAGGAAGTTTGCCGAGCCGGTCGCGCCGAACAGGCTGCCCGATGCACCGCTACCAAAAGCCGCGCCCATATCGGCGCCTTTGCCGTGCTGCAGCAAAACGAGGCCGATGACCCCGAGTGCCGACAACAGCTGAACGACGATAATCAAAGTTTTCAAATACAGCATTGCACTCACCTGAGTCTTTTATTTAGCCGAAACCCGCGGACTGCGGGCCCGGAATGGGTCATTCCGAGAGGCGCCCTGCTCAACCAGCGGCTGTCGTTGCAGCCGCCGCCTTGCAGATCGCCAGAAAATCCTGGTCCTTCAGCGACGCGCCGCCGATCAGGCCGCCGTCGATGTCCTGCTGACGGAATAATTCTTCCGAGTTGTCCGGCTTCACGCTGCCGCCGTACAGCAACGGCACGCTTGCAACCTCCGCGCCCTTGGCCGCGAGACGCCCGCGCAGGAACGCATGCACCGCTTGCGCCTGGCCGGCCGTCGCGCTCTTGCCGGTGCCGATCGCCCAGACCGGCTCGTATGCGACAACGATACGCGCCGCTTCCTGCACCGACAATTTGGCCAGCACTTCGTCCAGTTGCGCGCCGACCACCTGCTCTGTCGCCCCGGCCTCGCGCTCGTCGAGCGTTTCGCCGACGCAGACGATCGGCGTCAAACCGGCTTCGAGCGCACGCTGCGTCTTCACTGCGACAAGCTCAGCGCTTTCACGGTGATACGCGCGGCGCTCCGAATGCCCGACGATGGCAAACGTCGCGGCAAAATCCGTCACCATTTGCGCCGAGACTTCGCCGGTGTACGCGCCTTGCGTGAACGCGGAAACGTCCTGCACGCCCCACATCACCCGGCTGCCATCGAGCAACGACTGCGCTTGCGCGAGATACGGCGTCGGCACGCACACACCTACGCGCACATCAGCCGGCAGTTCACCCGCGCCTTTCGCTACGGCCTGCAGCAGCGCCGCGTTTTCGGCGAGGCGCCCATGCATCTTCCAGTTACCGACTACCAGTTTGGCTCGTTGTGTCGACATCGTCTCGTCTTGTCTTGGCGGCGGGCCGTATTGCGCTAGTCGTTCGCGCTTACAGTCCGCCTATCGGATTCATGCGGCGCGCGCAAAACGCGCAATTTTACTTCGTGGGGGAGATCGGGTCAAACAAACCGGCGCGCACCGACTCCCGCCGACGGCCGCGCATCAGGCGTCGTCGCCCCAGGTCAGCACGATCTTGCCGACGTGCGTGCTGCTCTCCATCAGCGCGTGGGCGTCGGCGGCCTGCGCGGCCGGAAACACGCGATGCACGACAGGCTTGATCCGCCCGCCCTCGAGATGGGGCCACACCTGCTCCTTGAGCTGTGCGGCGATTTTCGCCTTGAATTCGATTGGCCGCGGACGAAGCGTCGAACCGGTCACGGTCAGACGGCGGCGCAGCACCTCGTTCAAATTCAGTTCCGCCTTCGCGCCGCCCAGAAGCGCAATCAGCACGATGCGTCCGCCGTCCGCCAGCGCGGTCAACTCGCGCGACACGTAGCTGCCCGCCACCATGTCGAGGACCACGTCGACGCCGCGGTCGTTGGTCAACGACTTGATGACTTCGACGAAATCTTCCGTCTTGTAGTTGATCGCCCGCTCGGCGCCCAGCGCTTCGCACGCGCGGCACTTGTCGTCCGAGCCGGCGGTTGCGAACACACGAAAGCCCAGCGCATGCGCAATCTGGATCGCGGTCACGCCGATGCCGCTCGAGCCGCCCTGCACCAGCAAGGTTTCGTTCGGCCCGCCCTCGCCCTTGCCGAGCTGCGCGCGATCGAACACGTTGCTCCAGACCGTGAAGAAGGTTTCCGGCAGCGACGCCGCCTCGACATCCGACAAACCGCCCGGCACCGGCAAGCATTGCAATAGGGGCGCGACGGCATACTCGGCATAGCCGCCGCCCGCCAGCAGCGCGCACACGCGATCGCCGATTTTCAGACCGAACGGATTATTCTTCCCGTCGATGTCGCCGCCGACGATTTCCCCCGCCACTTCCAGCCCCGGCAGGTCCGACGCGCCCGGAGGCGGCGCATACGCGCCCTTGCGCTGAAACACGTCGGGACGGTTGATGCCGGAAGCCGCCACCTTGATCAGCACCTCGCCCGCTTTCGGCTGCGGCGTGGGCCGCTCCGCGAGCTTGAGAACTTCCGGCGCTCCGAATTCCGTGATTTCGATCGCTTTCATCTGCGTCAACTCCAAGATTGGATTGCGTTGCCTACTGCGTTCGTCCGCGCTTGCCGGGACCTCATTCGCATTGTCGCCGGATCGCGGCAATCACGTGCGACACGCGCGAAAAGCGCGATTTTCGAGAGGCCACGCGATGCAAGCAGCGTACCCCTTGCACCACGCTTCAGCATCCATTTGCAACGCAATCCACCCTGTCCACCATGAAAAACGGCCGGCGCGCATTCGCGCTGCCGGCCGTTGTCCCTCTACCGCTTTACTGCGGCGTCGGTTCGCCTTGCGGCGCGCTCGACGCGCCGTCGTTCAGCAACGCCTTCGCCGACAAACGCACACGACCCTTCTCGTCCGTCTG
Source organism: Paraburkholderia sp. OAS925 (assembly GCF_040543975.1). NCBI lineage: Bacteria > Pseudomonadati > Pseudomonadota > Betaproteobacteria > Burkholderiales > Burkholderiaceae > Paraburkholderia > Paraburkholderia sp. OAS925. The sequence continues at coordinate 1,769,824 of NZ_JBEUNO010000001.1, read as the reverse complement.
GATGACCTTGACCTTCACTTGCTGGCCGTCCTTCAGGTAGTCGTTGATGTCCTTGATGCGCTCGTTCGCGATCTCGGAGATATGCAACAGACCGTCCTTGCCCGGCAGAATGTTCACGATCGCGCCGAAATCCAGCAGCTTCAGCACCGTGCCTTCGTACACCTGGCCCACTTCGACTTCGAGCGTGATGTTCTCGATACGCTTCTTCGCTTCGGCCATGCCTTCGCTGCTCGTGCTGGCGATGGTCACGACGCCGTCGTCGGAAATATCGATCGTCGTGCCGGTTTCTTCCGTCAGCGCGCGGATCACCGAACCGCCCTTGCCGATCACGTCGCGGATCTTTTCCGGATTGATCTTGATGGTGATCATGCGCGGCGCGAACTCGGACAGTTGCGTGTTAGCACCCGACACGGCCGACGTCATCTTGCCGAGGATATGCATGCGGCCTTCCTTCGCTTGCGCGAGAGCGACCTGCATGATTTCCTTCGTGATGCCCTGGATCTTGATGTCCATCTGCAGCGCGGTCACGCCTTGTTCCGTGCCCGCCACCTTGAAGTCCATGTCGCCGAGGTGATCTTCGTCGCCGAGAATGTCGGTCAGCACGGCAAACTTGTTGCCTTCGAGAATCAGGCCCATCGCGATGCCGGCGACGTGCGCCTTCATCGGCACGCCGGCGTCCATGAGCGCGAGGCAGCCGCCGCACACTGAAGCCATTGACGACGAACCGTTCGATTCCGTGATTTCCGACACGACGCGAATCGAGTAGCCGAATTCGTCGGCGCTCGGCAGGCATGCGGCCAGCGCGCGCTTGGCGAGACGGCCGTGACCGATTTCACGGCGCTTCGGCGAACCGACGCGGCCCGTTTCGCCGGTCGCGAACGGCGGCATGTTGTAGTGGAGCATGAAGCGCTCGCGGTACTCGCCTTCGAGTGCGTCGATGTTCTGCTCGTCGCCCTTCGTGCCGAGCGTGGCCACCACCAGCGCCTGCGTTTCGCCGCGCGTGAACAGCGCCGAACCGTGGGTACGCGGCAGCACGCCGGTACGGATTTCGATCGGGCGCACGGTGCGCGTGTCGCGGCCGTCGATACGCGGTTCGCCGTTCAGGATCTGCGTACGGACGATCTTCGCTTCGATGTCGAACAGCACATTGCCGACCGTTGCCTTGTCGGCCGCCACGGTGCCGCTTGCCGCGGCTTCTTCTTCCAGCTTCGCCGAAACGGCTGCGTAGACTTCCTTCAGCTTGCTCGAACGTGCCTGCTTGTCGCGAATCTGGTAAGCCGCGAGCAGTTCGGCTTGCGCCAGTTCCGTCACGCGTGCGATCAGCGGCTCGTTCTTCGCGGCCGGCTGCCAATCCCATTCCGGCTTGCCGCCTTCACGGACCAGATCGTGGATCGCGTCGATCGCGATCTGCATTTGCTCGTGGCCGAACACCACGCCGCCGAGCATCACTTCTTCGCTCAGTTGCTGCGCTTCGGATTCCACCATCAGCACCGCGCGTTCCGTACCGGCGACGATCAGGTCGAGCGCCGATTCCTTCATTTGCGGACGCGTCGGATTCAGCACGTATTCGTTGTTGATGTAAGCCACGCGCGCTGCGCCGACCGGGCCGTTGAACGGCAGACCGGACACGGCCAGTGCCGCCGACGCGCCGATCAGCGCGGGAATGTCAGCGGGAACGTCCGGATTCAGCGACAGAACGTGAATCACAACCTGGACTTCGTTGTAGAAGCCTTCCGGGAACAGCGGACGCAGCGGACGGTCGATCAGGCGCGAGATCAGCGTTTCGCCTTCCGACGGACGGCCTTCGCGACGGAAGAAGCCGCCCGGAATCTTGCCGGCGGCGTAAGTCTTCTCGAGATAGTCGACGGTCAGCGGGAAGAAGTCCTGGCCCGGCTTGGCGGTCTTGGCGCCGACCACGGTCGCCAGGATAACGGTGTCTTCGACGTCGACGATCACCGCGCCGCTCGCCTGGCGAGCGATTTCGCCGGTTTCCAGGCGAACGTTATGTTGTCCCCACTTAAATTCTTTGACGATCTTGCTGAACATAGTCATTGCTTTTCCTCATCGTAATGCCGCGCGGACCAGAAGCGGCGCGGCAACGCCAGAACCGGCGCCGCATGGGAAGAGGTGTGTTATGCCATTCCAGAGAGCCACGCGCCGCGCCGCCTGCATGGCGAACGCGCGCGAACCGCTGGAATGACACAAAGCTCCGCCCTGAAGCCCGGCCATGTTTCTATTTCTGCTTCTTCTGCTTGCTCTACTGCTGCTTTTCTACTGCATTTGTCGTGCTTATTACTGCATTTACCGCTTCCTGCCCCGCCGCGCGAACCAGCACGCCGCCGCGGAATTCAGGCAGTGCGCGTCACACGAAGCGCACCGTGCAAAAACAAAATGCCTGCATCAGCGGAACTGACACAGGCATCTTGCTGAACGACTGGCCGATTACTTACGCAGACCCAGCTTCTCGATCAGTGCGCGGTAACGATCCGCGTCCTTACCCTTCAGGTAGTCGAGCAGCTTGCGACGGCGGCTCACCATGCGCAGCAGACCGCGGCGGCTGTGGTGATCTTTCGCGTGTGCCTTGAAGTGAACGGTCAGTTCGTTGATGCGGGTCGTGAGCAGCGCGACCTGAACTTCGGGGGAGCCGGTGTCGTTAGCTGCGCGTGCGAATTGCGCGACGACTTCGGACTTCTTGCTTGTATCAACTGCGGACATGTCGATTTCCTTGAGAACTAGACAGGCGGTCACGGAAGAAAGGCCGTGCCGTGGGTTACCCGTGCAACCGGCGCCGCAAAGCGCTCTTTTGGAGAGCTTGCCGACGTCCAGCACCGCAACGGGACGCGTATTGTAGCACAGTGCGATCCCGCCGCGAATCCCGCGGCGCCGGGCTCAGTGGCGGTTCCAGACGGCCTGGCGACGACGCAGCGCAGCGGCCGATCTGGCCACTCACGGCCTTTTCATCTTGCAGACGGTCGGCGGCACCGTGCGTTCCGCCGGCAACGCCAGCACCGTGCGAAACCCGAAGCCCGAGCCTTCGTTATCGAAATGCACGCCGCGCGTGCCGGCTTTATCCATCTCCATCACGTAAAGGGGCTGGATCAGTTGATGATCGTCCGCCCTCATCCACGATGCGTGAAAGCCGTTGTCGAAGCGGATGCCTTCGAGCGCCCGCGCAACCGCCGTGGGATCGGCGCTCTGCGCGCGGTTCATCGCGGCGGCGAGCGTTTCGATCATCAGCGGCATGCGCAATACCGGGTAGTCGTCCTGCGCGGCCGGGAAACGCGCGCGGAACGCTTCGTACCACGCATCAGAGGCCGCGCCGCCCGCGTTCGGATGCCAGTCGGCCACGGCGATCACGCGTCCCACGCCCGCCTCGCCGAGCGCCGCCGGCGCGCCGAGACTGTTGCCATAGAACGTGTAGAACTTCGCATCGAAACCTTGTTCGCGCGCCGCCTTCACGAGCAGCGTCAGGTCGTTGCCCCAGTTGCCGGTGATCACCGCATCGGCGCCGCTCGCGCGCATTTTCGCGACGTACGGCGCGAAGTCCTTGACGCGGCCAATCGGATGGAATTCGTCGCCGACCACGGCGATGTCCGGGCGCTTCGCTCGCAGCGCGAAACGCGCCAGGCTGCTGACGTCATGGCCGAAACTGTAGTCCTGGTTCAGCAGATACACCTTCTTCACGGCCTTGTCGCGCTGGATCACGTCGGCGAGCGCGTCCATGCGCATGCCCGCGTGCGCGTCGAAGCGAAAGTGCCAGAAACTGCAGTTGGCGTTGGTCAGCGCGGGGTCGTCGGCGGAATAATTGAGAAACAGCTCGCGGTTGCCCGGCTCGCGGCTGTTCTGCTTGTCGATCGCGCCGATGAGCGCCGCCGCCACCGCCGAGCTGTTGCCCTGCAGGATGTAGCCGATGTGACGATCCGCCGCCGCGCGCAGTTGCGTGAGTGCCTCTTCGGTACCGCCCTTGCTGTCGAGCACGACGAGTTCCAGCGGATGCGCGCCGTCGGCGAGCTTCACGCCGCCGCGCGCGTTGACCTGCTCGACGCCAAAGCGCAGATTGCGCTCCACGGCCGCGCCGGCGTTCGCGAACGGACCGGACATGCCCTCGATCAACGCGAGCTGGATCGGCGCGCCGGCGGGCCTGGGCGCCGTTTCGGCCGCGACGGCGCAGGTTGCCGACATCGCCGAGATCGCCGCCATTGCCACCGACATTGCCACCGATACCGCCGCCGTCTTGCTGTGCCAGTTCGCCATCGTCCGCATCCGTCTGATTCGTCAAAGCGCGGATCATAGGGCGCGCGCGATGGAATAAGCAAGCCGCGCGAGCCGTTATCGTGCAAGCCGGCCAACCGGCGCGCGGGCGGGCACATGTTCCCGGCGCCGCGTGTCAAAATGTTCTGTATCGACAAGAAAAACCGCCACTCAAGCCATTGGAGGAAGTCATGTTCAACCGCCATCACCGCAAGGCGGCCTCGACCGGGGCGCCCGCTGACGCGCGCGGGCGCGGGCGCGTGCGCCGCGCGGCGCTCGTGTGCCTGAGCGTGCTCGCGCTCGCCGGCTGCGCGCAGCCCTGGCAGCAATATCAGGCCGGCGCGGATGAATCGACGATCGTCGCGCGCCTCGGCCCGCCGCGCGAAAGCTACGACCTGCCGAACGGCGGCAAGCGGCTGATGTGGCCCACGCAGCCGATGGGCGAAACCACCACCGCGGCCGACATCGACGCGTCCGGCAAGATCGTCAATGTGCGCCAGGTTTTGCAGCCGAACGAGTTCTACCGCGCCGAAGTCGGCAAATGGACGAGGGGCGAGGTGCTGGTGAATTTCGGCCGCCCGGTGGAAACGTCCTACTTCCCGTTGATGAAGCGCGAGGTCTGGACCTATCGCTATCTCGAGGACAACTACTGGTACATGATGTTCAGCTTCTATTTCGACGACCAGGGTGTGCTGCGTCTCACGCAGAAAACGCCCGATCCGCTGCACGATCCAGATCGCCGGAACCTGTTCTAGCCCGCGCTGTCATTCACTACGCACGAATCTCCAAAAGCCGCTCATCCAAGCGGCTTTTTTTTATTTATTTCGCATCACGACGAATTTTATTTCACACACAGACGATTAATTTTTTGATAGAAAGGCTTTTGTAAGCATTGAACCGGTGCTGGTCGATCTGCTCAACGACGAGCGCGACCACACGGCACGGCCGTGATTCCTGCACCGGACGATGCGCCCCTTTTTGGAGCCGCTATCGATGAATCGTCCTAAACGTCTTCTCGTCGCCAACGTCGCATGGGCACACGACACCGCCGAGCGCAACCCCGAGTTCTTCCGTGAACTGGCGCGCGGTCAGAATCCGCATGTGCTGTGGATCGGCTGCTCGGACAGCCGCGTGCCCGCCGAAACCATCACGCATTGCGAACCGGGCGACCTGTTCGTCCATCGCAATATCGCCAACCTCTTCAATCCCGACGACGACAACTCCGCCAGCGTTCTCGAATACGCGGTGCGCGTGCTGAAGGTCGCTCACGTGATCGTCTGCGGACATTACGGCTGCGGCGGCGTGCGTGCGTCGCTGCTGCCGCCCGATCCGAGCCTGCCGCATGTGAACCGCCGCATCGCGCCGCTCTGCTCGCTCGCGAGGACCCATCACGACGAACTGGACGCGCGCGCAAGCGAACGTGAGCGCGTCGACCGCCTGGCCGAACTGAACGTGCTCGAACAGGTGCGCCAGCTTCGCGCGAATCCGATCGTGCGCGACGCGGAGCAGGCGCCGCTTGTGCACGGCTGGATCTTCGCGCTCGAAGACGGACGCCTCAAGGTGCTCACGTCCGGCTACGAGGCCGACGACGCGATGACCTGCGAGACAGCCGCCCACAGCGCGGCGTAGCGCGCAGCGCAAGCGTGGCACGCGTCCGTGCCGCCGCCGCGCGCATGCCTATCCGGTTCAGCCTTCGCCTCTTACCAGGCCTCACCTATTTCTGCACCGACACCATGAATCTTCGAGCTTATTTTTCGACATTTCAGCGCGACATGCTTGCGGGCATCGTCGTTTTTCTGGTGGCTCTACCGCTATGCCTCGGCATTGCGAACGCGTCGGGCGTCGAGCCGTTTGCCGGGCTCGTCTCGGGCATCGTCGGCGGGCTGGTCGTCGCGGTTCTGAGCGGCTCGCGCCTGAGCGTGAGCGGACCGGCGGCGGGTCTTGTCGTGATCGTCGTCGACGGAATCGCGCAGCTCGGCAGCTTTTCCGCGTTCCTCGCGGCCGTGCTGTTGTCCGGCGCGATCCAGTTCGGCTTCGGCGTGCTGAAGGCGGGGCGCTTTGCCGCGTATGTGCCGTCGCCGGTCATCAAGGGCATGCTTGCCGCGATCGGCATTCTGCTGATCGTCAAGCAGTTCCCGCTCGCGCTTGGGCTCGTCAACGGCCAAGCGCCGGGCGCCGCGCCAGCAGGCGGCACGATCATGGCGCCGTTCGGCGCGGTGTCGCTGGTCGCGTGCGTGATCACGCTGCTGTCGCTCGCGATCCTGATGGCCTGGGAAACGCGGCCGATGCGCCGCTTCGCGCTGGTGCGCATCGTGCCCGCGCCGCTTGCGGTCGTCCTGCTCGGGATCGGCGCAACGTTGCTGCTGACGATGCTCGCGCCGTCGCTCGCGCCGGCCGCCGAGCATCGCGTGGCGTTGCCGTCGCTCGAATCGTTCGCGGCGTTGAGCGTGGCGCTCGAGTGGGCCGATTTCGGGCCGCATTTCGCGCAGCTCGTCAATCCGGACGTGTGGCGCGTCGCGATCACGCTCGCCATCGTCGCCAGTCTCGAAACCTTGCTGAGCCTCGAGGCGGTCGAGCAGATCGACCCCGAACGCCGTCCCGCGCCGCCGGATCGCGAGCTCAAGGCACAAGGCGTGGGCAATCTGATTGCGGGTGCGATCGGCGGGCTGCCGATCACCGCGGTGATCGTGCGCAGTTCCGCGAACGTGCATGCCGGCGCGCAAAGCCGTCTGTCGGCGATCATTCACGGCGTACTGCTGCTGGTCAGCGTGTTTGCGTTGACGAGCGTCATCAACCTGATTCCGCTCGCCTGTCTCGCGGCCATTCTTATTTTCACGGGCGTGAAGCTCGCCAAGCCGTCGCTGTTCGTCGCGGTCGCGAAGCAAGGGTTCGCGCCCTTCGCACCGTTTATCGTCACGCTGGTCGGCGTGCTCGCGACCGACCTGCTGATCGGCATCGTGCTCGGCATTCTGTGCAGCGTGCTGCTCGCGCTGTATGCGAATCTGCGCCGCCCTATCGTGCTCGCGCAACACGGCGATCATTTTCTGCTGTCGTTTCGCAAGGACGTGTCGTTTCTCGGCAAAGTGCCGCTCAAACACTACCTGCAGCAGATTCCCGACGGCGCGACGCTGATCGTCGATGCGACGCGCGCGGATTTCGTCGATCACGACGTGCGTGAACTGCTCGACAGCTTCGTCGAGGATGCGCCTCGCCGCGGCATTTCCGTCGAAGTGCGGCATCAGGTGCGCACGCAGGCGCGCGCGGCGCGCGGCTGGTCGATGCGGCGCCCCGCCACGGAGTAACGTGGGGAGACCGCGGCGTGCGAGCGGCATGCGCACGCCGCATTAAAAAAGCCCCGCGCCATTGAAGGCGCGGGGCTTCATCTTTCTATCTATCGACAAGCACTCTGTGCGAGCTCACTCCGACCGCTGCGGATTCAGCTTGTCCGAGTTCGAATGCAGTTTGTTGAGCGCCGAGATATACGCCTTCGCCGACGCAGCCACGATGTCCGGATCGGTGCCGACGCCATTGACGATACGCCCGCTCTTCGAAAGCCGCACCGTCACTTCGCCCTGCGCCTGCGTGCCGGTGGTGATCGCGTTCACCGAGTAAAGCAGCAACTCCGAACCGCTGCCGACTTCGGTTTCGATTGCGTTGAGCGTGGCATCCACGGGACCGTTGCCGCGCGCCTCGCCGGTGATCTCCTTGCCGTCCACCGCGAACACGATCTTCGCGTGCGGCTGCTCGCCGGTCTCCGAATGCTGCGACAGCGACACGAACTTGTAGTGCTCTTTCTGCTGCGCCTCAGCCGATTCCTCGGTGACGATCGCAATGATGTCCTCGTCGAAAATCTCCGACTTGCGGTCCGCGAGTTCCTTGAAGCGTGCGAATGCCGTGTTGAGTTCAGATTCGCTGTCGAGCGCGATACCCAGTTCCTGCAGACGCTGCTTGAACGCATTGCGGCCCGACAATTTGCCGAGCACGATCTTGTTCGCACTCCAGCCCACGTCTTCCGCGCGCATGATTTCGTAGGTGTCGCGCGCCTTCAAAACACCGTCCTGGTGGATGCCAGACGCGTGCGCGAACGCGTTTGCGCCGACCACAGCCTTGTTCGGCTGCACGACGAAACCGGTGATTTGCGACACAAGCTTGGAAGCCGGCACGATCTGCGTCGTATCGAGGCCGAGTTCGAGCCCGAAATAATCCTTGCGCGTTTTCACGGCCATCACGATTTCCTCGAGCGACGTATTGCCCGCCCGCTCGCCGAGACCATTGATCGTGCACTCGACCTGACGCGCACCGCCGATCTGCACGCCCGCAAGCGAATTGGCAACCGCCATGCCGAGGTCGTTATGACAATGCACCGAGAACACCGCCTTGTGCGAGTTCGGAATGCGCTCGCGCAGCGTCTTGACGAGATTGCCGTACAGCTCCGGCACGCCGTAACCGACCGTATCGGCGATATTGATGGTGGTTGCGCCTTCCGCAATCACCGCTTCGAGCACGCGGCACAGGAAGTCCATGTCCGAGCGGCTGCCGTCTTCCGGCGAAAACTCCACGTCGTCCGTGAATTTGCGTGCGAAGCGCACGGCAAGCTTCGCTTGCTCGAACACCTGGTCGGGCGTCATGCGCAGCTTCTTTTCCATGTGCAACGGCGACGTCGCGATAAACGTGTGAATGCGGAAACGCTCGGCGGGCTTGAGCGCGTCGGCCGCGCGCTGGATGTCCTTGTCGTTCGCGCGGGCGAGCGAGCAGACGGTGCTCTCCTTGATCAACCCGGCGATGGTCTGGATCGAGTCGAAGTCGCCGTTCGAACTCGCCGCGAAGCCTGCCTCGATCACATCCACTTTCATCCGCTCGAGTTGCTTGGCGATGCGGATTTTTTCTTCTTTCGTCATCGATGCGCCAGGCGATTGTTCGCCGTCACGCAGCGTCGTGTCGAATATGATCAGTTTGTCGGACATGAGGAGTCTCCTGCGGAGTCGTTCGATTGTGGGAGTCGGATATTGGAATGGATGCGGTTGCCGTTAGCGCTCCGAGGCACTCGACCGCGGACCGCGAGCCGCGACTCTAGCGGTTGGCGCGTCGACACACGGCGCACGCACGGTTAGCTGACTTTATTCTGCGATTCAAACTGCGGCTTGCATTACGCTCGGCGCGCACTGCACTGCCATTCGCCGAACCGCCTGGCCTCGCGCCGTTGCTGCGGAAGAAAGCATCGCCGGCACAGTCATCCAACGACTATAGCGGCATTCCACCCGCCGTGCAATTCACGCCAGGCGCGGCTGGCAAGCGCCTCGCCGGTGTCCGCGGACAGCATCGCAATGGTGGCTTGCCAAAGAACAAACGGCGCCCCGAAGGACGCCGTTCTCTCATGCAGCACAAGCTTCGAGCGACACGCGCGCGAGGCGGCCGGCTACCTGTCGTGCGCGACCGAACGAGCGGGATTGCCCCGGCCACGCAGCACCTGGTAACCCCAGAACACATAGCCGGACAAACCGTACAGCACGAACAGGCCGAACAGCATCAGCGGCGGATCGGACGAAACCAGCACGAACGCGACCACCACGAGCAGAATCACGCCGAACGGCACGCGATGCCGCACGTCGAGCGCCTTGCCGCTATAGAACGGCGCGTTCGAGACCATGGTCACGCCCGCATAGATGGTCAGCACGAACGCGACCCACGGCAGCCAGACGAGCTTGAGCGGCACGCGGTTGTCGGTGGCGAGCCACACGAAGCCCGCAATCAGCGCCGCCGCCGCCGGGCTCGGCATGCCCTGGAAGAACCGCTTGTCGACCACGCCGATGTTCGTGTTGAAGCGCGCGAGGCGCAACGCCGCGCCCGAGCAATAGACGAACGCCGCGAGCCAGCCCCATCGGCCGAGGTCTTTCAGAATCCACTCATACATGACGAGCGCCGGCGCGACGCCGAACGACACCATGTCGGACAGACTGTCGAACTGCTCGCCGAATGCGCTTTGCGTATGCGTCATACGGGCGACGCGGCCGTCCATGCCGTCGAGCACCATGGCCACGAAGATCGCGATGGCCGCGATTTCGAAGCGCACGTTCATGGCCTGCACGACGGCGAAGAAACCGCAGAACAGCGCGGCCGTGGTGAACGCGTTCGGCAGCAGATAAATGCCGCGCTTTCTCAGGAATTGCTGACGCTGCGCGCGCCGGCTGTCCACCGCCGGCGACTCCGCGACGATCGGCTTGTTGCGACGGAACGGACGCGGCAGCGGTCCACTGTTGCGCGGTCGGCGCGGTTTGAATGCGGCCATTCGGACAATCTCCTTTGTGCCGCTTTACAGGTCAGCGAGAATCGTGGACGACGCCGACACCTTCTCGCCGATCGACACACGCGGACGGCTGCCCACCGGCAAATAAACGTCGACACGCGAGCCGAAGCGGATAAAGCCATACCGTTGACCGCGCGTAAGCGGCTCGCCTGCACGGACGTAGCAAAGAATACGCCGCGCGATCAAACCGGCAATCTGCACGGACGTCACCGTTTGCCCGCCGGCCATTTCGATCACGATCGCATTGCGCTCGTTTTCGAGCGAGGCCTTGTCCACCGCGGCGTTCAGATACGCGCCGGGGAAATATTCGACCTTCGAGATCGCGCCGTCCACGGGCGAGCGCTGCGAATGCACGTTGAATACGTTCATGAACACGCTGATTTTCAGCGCTTCACGATTGGCATACGGATCGTGCGCGGTTTCCACTGCGACGATGCGGCCGTCCGCGGGACACAGCACGGCATTGGCCTGCGTCGGAATCGGGCGCGCCGGATCGCGGAAGAACTGCACGACGAAGATCAGGATCAGCCAGAAGATCCAAGCAAAGCCGAACCCCGCGAAAGCGTGAACCAGTAAGGCAACAACGGCCGCGATGGCGATAAACGGCCAGCCTTCTCGCGCGATGATCGGATGTGGGTAATTCATGGATGGCTTCAGTATTTTTGGAGGGTAGCCCCCCTTCCTCGCGGAAGAGGAGCCCCCTAAGAACCGTACGTGCGAGTTTCCCCGCATACGGCTCAAATCTACAAACAAAGCCCGGGGTTAGTCCCGGGCCGGCTTAGTTACTGCAATTTTACCTGCGTGCACTTGCCGGTGGCAGTCCGGGTGAAGCAAAACCCTGTTCGAAAGAGCATCCGATCCACCATGCATCCGATATTCCAGATGATGGTCATGCCAACCGGTTTCCTTCGTCAGAGCGCATCCACAGTGCGCGCACAATCCGCTCTGTGACATGTACAACGAGACCCATTGTCGCCGGTGGCGCATCGAATGTTCCATGCGTGCCTCGCGCAACTGCTCGCCGTATTGCTCCCACTCTGGGTCAAATGGGTTGAACGCCCCTTTGACCTTTCTGTGTCGCCTGATTTCTGTACCGCTGATCTGGTACAGCTCAAGTAACCCCTTTCCTGCTTCACGAACCACTGGAACAGCAAACACCCAGTGTCGGCTGCCCTCTGAGTGAAAGTACTTCTTTCTCACCCAGTCGGCACTCTTGCTCGGATGCCGCCTCTTAGACCACCGCCAGAGCCTCCGGAAAATCAAAGACTCCATGCGGCTGTACGCCTCTTTGGCTACTACAGGACTGTGATACCGCGCCCAGCCTCGTAGCATCGGGTTCAGCAGCCGGATCAGACTCGCCTGCTTCACCGTCTTGTTACCGCTGATCGTTTCCGCCACCTTGCGATAGAACGCTTGCGCGTTCTTTTTGCTCGGCTTGATGAGTAGCGTTCCCGAGTACCTTCGGAAATTCCACCCAAGGAAATCAAAGCCTGTGTCAATGTGCGTGATCCGTGTTTTCTCCTCGGAAAGTTGCAATCCTCTAACGGCAAGGAATGCTTCCACCCAAGGCCGAACTTCCTGCTCCAGCACCTCTTGCGAGTCACCGGTAATCACGAAGTCATCCGCGTACCGCACCACATTCACTTTCAGCTTCTTCGCCTTTGCGATCCCGAACTTCGCACCGAGGTGCGCGATCAGTTCACGCTCCAGCCCGTTCAACGTCACGTTCGCCAGCGTCGGGGAGATGATCCCTCCCTGCGGCGTACCAGCCTCAGTCGCCTGTAGCTGACCTTTATAAATCAGGCCAGCCTTCAACCACTTCCGGAGGATCTCCTTGTCCATAGGGACATGGTTCTCCAGCCATTCATGGTTGATGTGGTCAAAGCAGCCTTTGATATCCGCCTCCAGTACCCAGCGGGCTGAGCCCTTTTGGGACATGGCGACGAAAATCTGCGACATGGCGTCAGCCGTCGAGCGGTTCAGCCTGAACCCATACGAGTTCGCGTCGCTCGTCGATTCCGACACCGGCTCCAGAGCCAGCAGATACAGAGCTTGCATCGCCCTGTCCCGCATGGTTGGAATGCCCAGAGGGCGTTCTTTTCCATTGGCCTTGGGGATAAAGACTCTCCGTAATGGCAGAGGCTTATATCCGCGCCGCTTCAACCTGCCGATTGCTTCCCATCGGCTCTCAGGCGAATCCCACAGTTCACGATCGACTCCCGCCGTTCGCGCACCCTGGTTCTGCGTAACACGTCGTACCGCATACAGCTTCGCGGACAACGTGCGGGTCAGCATCCGTTGCAGGGCTTTCACCCTGCGCCAGTCACTTTCCCGCGTCGCCTTCGCAATTCGTATCTGCATCCCTCTCACGTTCCGTTCAACCCGTCGCCAATCTACGGCGTACCAGTTGTCCGGCGCGTGGGAAAGCGCAGATCCAGTCTTTCGGCCAGATACTTTCATGCTGCTCTCCTACTCGAAGAAGTGAATCCCGAGCGGAGAACAGATCACCCCTTGCGGGAGCGATCTGCTCCCGCAAGGGGGTAAACAACAAGCACTGACGACTAAGAAGCCGCCAGCAATCACCAGTTCCAGCTAAAGGTCAGTCAGCCGTCTTGCGACGGTAGACCAGACGGAAGTCTGCCCGCTTTCGCGTGAGGTGATGTCTCAACCCCTATCCGGACCATTACAGCCCGGCCTTCGCTTTTTCCGTCGTCCTCTACCTGCACAATTAACAGCGTTCCTCACGGTCCGCCTGCCAGCCTCACTGCGCCGGCAACCATACAGGCTTACCACGTTCCCGGCATGTCACACGACTGACTTAGGTTCTGCCTATTCCCCGGCGGTCCGAAGACGACGTAGCCCGAATTTACAGCGAGCTATCCGACCGCATACCTTTTTGGTTGATGCCTACCAGCAGCTTTGGCACCGTCCTACTTACGAGGTTTATCAGCAGTTCATTTACGTTAACCGTATCAGCCAGCCTAGCCCCTCAACCCCGTTGCTGCTGGGAGTCTCCAGATGGTCGTTTCACAGCCACCATCCGCCCGAACTTCCGGGGGGTACATTGTCAGAAGAGCTTCACACCTCACCGTTGCCAGTGACGCATGTCTTCCTAGGCTACTGCTGGTCGTACAGCAGGTTCACTACCCTCGCCAATTCAGCCAGCGAGGCCGAACAATGACACGCCGAGCTTTCGCTCGTGTCGTTTAGCGACTCCGTTGCCCGAAGGCGCGGGAATTGCAAACACCACCCCGCCCTGTCGGCGGAGATGAAGCCGCTGACTGGGCGGGACCTGACGGTAATCAGGTCAATGCAATACGGTTGACGGCAGACTGCGCCGTGTCCCGTGTTCACTACCAAGGTGTGTCCATAAGGACACATCTACTGCTTAAAGTGCAGCTCACAAGGGAGCCGCCTGCGGAGGGCATGGTGAGTCCAGTCAAGACCTTCCTCAATAACCCTCTAGTCGATGCCCCGTAACGTGGGGCTGACGGACACGAGCGTGCGTGTCGCACGTAAAACCGTAGGATAGCAAAAGCCGCCCGGGGTTCAGCACCCTCGGGCGGCTTTTTGCATGACCGGCGCATGCGGCGGTGCGCCGCGCCGGTTTCAGGCGATAAAACGGACTTCTTAGTTCTTCGACTGGTCGACCAGCTTGTTCTTCGCGATCCACGGCATCATGGCGCGCAGCTTCGAGCCGACCTGCTCGATCTGGTGCTCGGCCGTCAGACGGCGGCGCGATTGCAGCGTCGGTGCGCCGGCCTTGTTCTCGATGATGAAGCTCTTCGCGTACTCGCCCGTCTGGATGTCGGTCAGCACGGCCTTCATCGCCTTCTTCGTTTCAGCCGTCACGATGCGCGGACCCGTCACGTACTCGCCGTATTCGGCGTTGTTCGAGATCGAGTAGTTCATGTTCGCGATGCCGCCTTCGTAGATCAGGTCGACGATCAGCTTCAGTTCGTGCAGGCATTCGAAGTACGCCATTTCCGGCGCGTAGCCCGCTTCCACCAGCGTTTCGAAGCCGGCCTTGATCAGGTCGACCGTACCGCCGCACAGCACGGCTTGTTCGCCGAACAGGTCGGTTTCCGTTTCTTCGCGGAAGTTCGTTTCGATGATGCCGGCACGGCCGCCGCCGTTCGCCGCCGCGTACGACAGCGCGATGTCACGTGCTGCGCCCGACTTGTCCTGCGCAACCGCGATCAGGTGCGGCACGCCGCCGCCTTGCGAGTAGGTGCCGCGAACCGTGTGGCCCGGCGCCTTCGGCGCGATCATGATGACGTCGAGGTCGGCGCGCGGAATCACCTGGCCGTAGTGCACGTTAAAGCCGTGCGCGAATGCCAGCGCTGCGCCTTGCTTGGCGTTTGCGTGCACTTCCTTTGCGTAGACTTCTGCGATCTGCTCATCGGGCAGCAGCATCATGACGACGTCCGCGCCCTTCACGGCTTCCGCCACTTCCTTGACTTGCAGGCCGGCATTCTCAGCCTTGCTCCACGATGCGCCGCCCTTGCGCAGACCGACCGTGATGTTCACGCCGCTTTCCTTCAGATTCAGCGCGTGCGCATGGCCTTGCGAGCCATAGCCGATGATGGTGACCTGCTTGCCCTTGATGAGGGAGAGATCGGCGTCCTTGTCGTAGAAAACTTTCATGTCGGTTCCTTGGCTAAATTCGATGATTCGAGAGATTCAGATACTGCGAATGTTGTGCTGCAAGGCCGGATAGTGATGAGCGCCACCGGCCCGGATCGGACGCTGCGCGTTACACCTTCAGAATGCGCTCGCCGCGGCCGATGCCCGAACTGCCCGTGCGGACCGTTTCGAGAATTGCCGTGGAGTCGAGTCCTTCGATGAAGGCGTCGAGCTTGTCGCTCGCGCCCGTCAGTTCGATCGTGTAGGTCTTTTCGGTGACGTCGATGATGCGGCCGCGGAAAATATCCGACATCCGCTTCATCTCTTCACGTTCCTTGCCGACCGCCCTCACCTTGATCAGCATCAGCTCGCGCTCGATGTGGGCGCCCTCGGTAAGGTCGACCACTTTCACCACCTCGATCAGGCGGTTCAGATGCTTCGTGATCTGTTCGATCACGTCGTCCGAGCCAATGGAGACGATGGTCATGCGCGACAGCGAACGGTCTTCGGTCGGAGCCACCGTCAAGGTTTCGATGTTGTAGCCGCGTGCCGAGAAGAGACCGACGACGCGCGACAACGCGCCCGGTTCGTTTTCGAGCAGGACGGAAATAATGTGTCTCATGATTCGCTTCTTCCAGATGTTTTGTCGATGTCTGCGAACAGTACGGCGCCGCTTCGTCCGACTGCGTCTTTTTTGAAGACGTTCGTGACGAAGCCGGCGCTACAAACCGTCGTTATAGATCTTCCGAACCCATGAGCATCTCGGTGATGCCCTTGCCGGCCTGGACCATCGGCCAGACGTTTTCGGTGGGGTCGGTCTGGAAGTCGAGAAACACGGTGCGATCTTTCAGGCGCAGCGCTTCCTTGAGCGCCGGCTCGACGTCGGCCGTGCGTTCGATACGCATGCCCACGTGGCCGTACGCTTCGGCGAGCTTCACGAAATCGGGCAGCGCGTCCATGTACGAATGCGAATAGCGCTTGCTGTACTCGATCTGCTGCCACTGGCGCACCATGCCCAGATAGCGGTTATTCAGCGAGATGATCTTCACGGGCGTGGCGTACTGCTTGCAGGTGGACAGCTCCTGAATGCACATCTGAATGGAGCCTTCGCCCGTGATGCACAGCACGTCGTCGTCCGGGTGCGCCATCTTCACGCCCATCGCCGCCGGCAGGCCGAAGCCCATCGTGCCCAGGCCGCCCGAGTTGATCCAGCGGCGCGGCTTGTTGAAGCGATAGAACTGGGCCGCCCACATCTGATGCTGGCCGACGTCGGAGCAGACGAACGCGTTGCCGTCAGTCAGTTCCCACGCCTTTTCCACCACGTACTGCGGCTTGATGATGTCGCTCTTGCGGTCGAACTTCAGGCAGTCTTTCGCGCGCCAGGCTTCGATGTCCTTCCACCAGTCGGCGAGCGCCGCGGTGTCCGGGCCATGCTCGGCTGTTTGCAACTGCTCGATCAGCTCCTTCAACACTTCCTTCACGTCGCCGACGATAGGAATGTCGACCTTGACGCGCTTGGAAATGGAAGAAGGATCGATGTCGATATGGATGATCTTGCGCGGACGCGACGCGAAGTGCGCCGGGTCGCCGATCACACGGTCGTCGAAGCGCGCGCCGATGGCGATCAGCACGTCGCAGTGCTGCATGGCCATGTTGGCTTCGTACGTGCCGTGCATGCCGAGCATGCCGAGGAATTTCTTGTCGCTCGCGCGGTAGCCGCCCAGACCCATCAACGTATTGGTGACGGGATAGCCGAGCAGATCGGCGAACTGGTTCAACTCACGCGATGCGTCCGCGAGAATGATGCCGCCGCCGGTGTAGATGTACGGGCGCTTCGCCGACAGCAGCAGCGACACGGCCTTGCGAATCTGGCCGGAGTGGCCCTTCGTGACCGGGTTGTACGAGCGCAGCGACACGCTCTTGAGCGGCTCGTACTGGCAAGGCGCCTTCGACACGTCTTTCGGAATGTCGATCAGCACCGGGCCGGGACGGCCGGTACGGGCAATATAGAAGGCTTTCTTGACGGTGGCGGCGAGGTCGCGCACGTCCTTCACGAGGAAGTTGTGCTTCACGCAAGGACGCGTGATGCCGACCGTATCGCACTCCTGGAACGCATCCTGGCCGATCGCGGCAGTCGGCACCTGGCCGCTGATCACGACCATCGGGATCGAATCCATATAGGCGGTGGCGATGCCGGTCACCGCATTGGTGACGCCGGGGCCGGAGGTCACGAGGCACACACCGACCTTGCCGGTGGAACGCGCATACGCGTCGGCGGCGTGAACCGCGGCCTGTTCGTGGCGCACGAGGATGTGCTCGAACTTGTCCTGCTTGTACAGCTCGTCGTAAATGTAGAGTACCGAGCCGCCGGGATAGCCCCAAACAAATTCGACGTCTTCGTCGGCCAGTGCCTTCATGAGCACGGTGGCGCCGATAGAGTCAGCTTCGTGTTGTGGAGTGGTATCCGACGTGGAGAATTCCGCGCTGGGCATATTCATTTGATTCACCTTTCGAATTTTCGGCAAAAAATTGATCGGGTGCTCTCTGCCGGGCTTGTGGCTCGGGTTCAAGCGGCGCGTCCAGTTGACAGGTGAGCTTCTTGGGCCACACCTCAATGAGACAAGTCACTTATATTGCGAACCAGCGACGATAGCGGCAGACGTCCGCGCGGTCAAGCAAATATTGCCCCAACGCCCGCCGGGACGCCCTTTAATGACCCACGCGCCGCCTCGCGACGACAGCGGCGGTCCCACGTTTCGCCCCTGCTCGCGCAAAAATTTGTTAGCATCCGCGGGTTTTACGACATTTTTCGACCGATTACGCGCACGCTCGCTGCGCCGACCCCCAAACGGATGGCATCAGACAAGGAACTCGCCGACTTTCTGGCGGGCGTCGAAAGGCGCGCATTCAAGCAGACGGTCTACGCCGTGCGGGACGACGACGCCTCGCTGGATATCGTGCAGGACGCGATGATCAAGCTCGCCGAAAAATATGGCGACCGTCCCGCGGCCGAGCTTCCGCTGCTGTTTCAGCGTATTCTGCAGAATGCGATGCACGACTATTTCCGTCGTGCGAAAGTGCGCAATACGTGGGTGAGCCTGTTTTCGTCGTTCGGTAATGCCGACGACGACGAATTCGATCCGCTGGAAACCTTCGAGGCGCAGCAAGGCTCGGCCGGCGCCGAGAGCAACGAGCAGAAACTCGAGCGCGAACAGGTCTTGCAAATGATCGACGACGAGATCCAAAAGTTGCCGGCACGTCAACGGGAGGCGTTTCTCATGCGTTATTGGGAAGATATGGATGTCGCCGAGACTGCCGCCGCCATGGGCTGCTCCGAAGGCAGTGTGAAGACGCACTGCTCGCGGGCCACCCACACGCTGGCGCAAGCGCTCAAGGCCAAAGGAATCACGCTATGAGCTCCCTCGAAACAAAAGAACTCGAGTTCGCCCGCCAGGTGCGCCGCGCGCTCGACGAAAACGCGGCCGGCATTCCGTCCGCCGCCGTCGACCGGCTGGCCGCCGCCCGCCGTGCCGCGCTTGCCCGCAAGAAGCCCGAAACCGCCGCCGCGCCGGTGTTCGTCCCGTCGTTTGCGGGCGTGCCGTCCGGTCTGCCGGATGAACAACGCCCAGAGCGCCGCCGTTCGCCCGCTGCGCCGCTTCGCGCTGGCGTGGCCGCTCGCCGCGCTGGTCGTGAGCCTCGTCGGCATTGCCTACTGGGAAGACCAGCAACGCACGGCCGAACTCGCCGATATCGATGCCGCCATGTTAAGCGACGACCTGCCGCTCAATGCCTATCTCGACCACGGCTTCAACGCGTATCTTTCGCGCGCCCACTGAGCGGGAGATCGTTCGGGTGAGCTACAAGCGCGGTCTGGCCGTTGTTTTCGGATGTGCGATAGCGGCGCTCGTGTCGTTTGCCGCCACGTATCCGCGCTTCTACCCGAGCCCCTCGCCCGCCGGCGCGCCCGTTGCGAACAGCAACGGCGCGGCGCCCGCGCCCGCACCCACGCTCGGCGTCGAATTGCCGAGCCTGCCCGGCAGTAAAAGCCCGATGGCCTGGTCGCGCCTGAGCGCGGCCGAGCATATCGCGCTCGCGCCGTTCGAGGCGCAGTGGGATTCGTTCAGCGACGAGCGCAAGCGCAAGTGGCTGAAAATCGCGTCGCGTTACTCGAAGCTGTCGCCCGAAGCACAAAAACGCCTGCACGACCGGATGACCGAATGGGTCCGCATGACGCCCGATCAGCGGCGCGTTGCGCGCGAGAACTATCAGGTCTCGAAGCAGTTGCCGCGCGAAGCGCGTCAGAACGCGTGGAAGGCGTATCAGGAACTGCCCGAGGAACAGAAGCAGCGGCTCGCCGCAAGCGAGCATAAGCGGCGTCCGAGTGTGGTGAGCGCACCGCCGTCGGGCCGCAGCGAGATCAAGGGGCTCGACCGTCTGGTCAATGCGCGTGAGCGCGCCGCGAGCGGCACGCCGTCGGCGAGCGCGGCCGCTGCGGCCGCGTCGTTGCCGAGCCCGGCGTCGCTGCCGGGCATTCCGGCGGCCGGCAGCTTCGTGCCGGCCACGCCGCTGCCGGTTTCGCCGGCGGAAGCGCCGTCCATCTTCAACGGTTCGTGAGCGGCGCTGCCCGTGTCCGAGCCGCGCGCCACTTCCGCCACCGTCAATCCCGATTCGGGCACCGCGTCCAGCGCGAGTTCGCCCGCGGCCGTGTCCGCTTTACCAGGCAAATCGCCGAGCGTTCGCCGCCGCCTCGCCGCGCTGCTTTACGAAGCGCTGCTGCTGTTCGGCGTCGTGTTTATCGCGGGCTATCTGTTCAGCACGCTCACGCAGCAGCGCAACGGGCTCACGCATCACAACGTGATGGCGGCGTGGATCGGGCTCGTCGTCGGCCTGTATTTCGTCTGGTTCTGGACCCACGGCGGCCAGACGCTGCCGATGAAAACCTGGCGCCTGCGCGTCGTCACAGCGAATGGCGCGCCGCTCTCCGCGTGGCGCGCCGTCGCGCGATATGGGCTGGCGTGGCTATGGTTTCTGCCGCCGCTCGCGCTTCATCCGCTGCTCGGGCTGCGCTTGCCGCAAACTCTTGCGATCGCCGGAATCTGGTTCGTGCTGTGGGCGGCCACGGGGCGCCTCGGCGCGAGCCGCCAGTTTCTGCATGACCGGCTCGCCGGCACGCGCGTGATCGAAGTCGCGCGCTAGACATTGCGAGCCGCGCGTCGCGCAGTCGACCGCGCACTGAACCGCGCATCCACCACGCGAAGCAAACGCTTCGCCATCGCCTCATCTCGCCTCATCTCGCATCACATCGCCTCACCTCCCATCGCTCCCGCAGTAATAAGAACTTCTCGTGACTGTCACGGCACCGTCACGCGTGGTAGGCCCAATACGGGCACTGCAACTCGACGCGTGAGCCATGGACTCCAAAACGTCCGCGACTTCCCTGTTCCGCCAGACCGGCCCGAGCGTCGACCCTGTCGCGTTCCGTCCGGAATCCAGCCCTAGCCACGGCTTCGCGCTGCCCGCCGTGCCCCAGCCGATCGACACCGAGACGCCGCAGCACGACGACGAGCACGCCGAGCCGCACCGCTACCGCACGATCTGGCTGTCGGACATCCACCTCGGCTCGAGCGGCTGCCAGGCGCCGTATCTGCTCGACTTCCTGCGCCATAACGAGTCGGAATACCTGTATCTGGTGGGCGACATCATCGACGGCTGGCAGTTGAAGAAAGGCTGGTACTGGCCGCAGGCGCACAACGACGTCGTGCAGAAGGTGCTGCGCAAGGCGCGCAAAGGCACGCAAGTGATCTACGTGCCCGGCAATCACGACGAAGCCGCGCGTCAGTTCTGCGACCTCGCGTTCGGCGACATCCACGTGCGCGGCGAGGCGTTTCACACGACGCTCGCCGGCAAGCGCCTGTGGATCGTCCACGGCGATCTGTTCGACGGCGTGATCCAGCACGCGAAATGGCTCGCGTATCTCGGCGACACGCTCTACACGATGATCCTGATCCTGAACCGCTGGTTCAACCGGATCCGCAGCCGGCTCGGCTTTCCATACTGGTCGCTGTCGCAATACCTGAAGCACCAGGTCAAGAACGCGGTGAACTTCATCTCGTCGTTCGAACGCGTGATGACCGACGAAGCGCGCCGCCGCGGCTGCGACGGCGTGGTCTGCGGACACATCCACAAAGCCGAGATTCGCGACATCGACGGCGTGCTGTATTGCAACGACGGCGACTGGGTCGAAAGCCTGTCGGCGCTCGTCGAAACCTATGAAGGCGAACTCAAGGTGATCTACTGGACCGCGATGCGCAGCCCGCAAGCCGGCGTGCAAAAAGCCCGGGCGACCGCCTGACGCAACGCCGCACTCCAATCCGCTGGGCTGAATCGACGAACCATCCGAGGAGCAAACCGATGAAGATCATGATCGTCACCGACGCATGGGAACCGCAGGTCAACGGCGTCGTGCGCACGCTCAAGAACACCACGCGCGAGCTGACCGAACTCGGCCATCGCGTCGATCTGCTGACGCCGCTCGAATTCAGGACGATTCCGTGCCCGACGTATCCCGAGATCCGCTTGTCGCTGATGCCGCGCCGCAAGCTGCGTCAGCGTATCGGCGAGTTCGCACCGGACGCGCTGCATATCGCCACCGAAGGTCCGCTCGGCATGGCCGCGCGCGCCTACGCGATCCAGCACAAGCTGCCGTTCACGACCGCTTATCACACGCGCTTTCCCGAGTATGTGCAGGCGCGCTTCGGCATTCCGCTCGCCGCGACGTACAAGTTCCTGCACTGGTTCCACAAGCCGTCGCTCGCGGTGATGGCGCCGACGCCCGTGGTCAGGAACGACCTCGAGAAATTCGGCTTCACGAACGTCGTGCTGTGGACGCGCGGCGTCGATCTCGAGATTTTTCATCCGATGGACTCGAAGGTGCTCAACACCGCACGGCCGATCTTTCTGTATGTGGGGCGTGTGGCCGTCGAGAAAAACGTCGAGGCATTCTTGAAGCTCGATTTGCCCGGCTCGAAGTGGGTCGCCGGCGAAGGCCCCGCGCTCGCGGAACTGAAGTCGCGCTATCCGCAAGCGAATTATCTCGGCGTGCTGTCGCAGGCTGAACTCGCGAAAGTCTACGCGGCCGCCGATGTATTCGTGTTCCCGAGCCGCACCGACACGTTCGGTCTCGTGCTGCTCGAGGCGCTCGCCTGCGGCACGCCGGTGGCGGCGTATCCGGTCACCGGCCCGATCGACGTGCTCGGCGACGGCGGCGCCGGCGCGATGGACGAAGACCTGCGCGAAGCCTGTCTCGAAGCGCTGAAAATCGACCGCGCGCATGCACGCGCGTGGGCCGAGCGCTTCTCGTGGGCCGCGGCCTCCGAGCAGTTCGCCGCGCATCTAAAGCCGTTGCCGCGCGCGTCGTATCGCGAGGAAAGCGCAGCCGCGTGACGCGGCGCGCCGGGTTGTCCATGCGAAGCCGATCTTCTCCTGCAAGCCGCGCGTCCGTGAACGGCGCGCTGCGCGCCGCGCACGCCGGCAGCGATGCTCACGACGCTCGCGTCAACCATGATGACCGCGACGATCATGATGACCACGAAGCCGCGAGCGTCGAGCCGTTCGATAGCATTAGCGAGTCCGCCGCCATGAACCATGCAGAAGCCCATCGCATGAGCGGCCACGAAGGCCACGCGCGCCACAGCCGTGTCGACGGCGACGGCGATGAAAGCGCGGGCATCAACCGGCACGGCTCACACGCCGCAGCCGAGATCCAGCACGAGCCGCTCAGCCCCGACGATCCGCTCGCGCCGCTGCCGTTCAATCCGTACAAGGGCAATCGCGGCCTCACCCGCGCGTGGCACGCGATGAAAAACTCGCTCGCGGGTTTTCGCGTGGCGATCCGCGAGGAAAGCGCGTTTCGTCAGGAGCTGACGCTGGCCGCGATTCTGCTGCCGTGCGGCGTGCTGGTTCCGGTTGAGCCCGTCTCGCGCGTGTTGCTGCTCGGCTCGGTGCTGCTCGTGCTGATTGTCGAACTGCTGAATTCGAGCGTGGAAGCGGCCATCGACCGTATCTCGCTCGAGCGGCACGAGCTGTCGCGCCGCGCGAAAGACCTGGGCAGCGCCGCGGTGATGGTCGCGCTCGGCATGTGCGTGATGACGTGGGGGCTGATCGTCGGCCCGCTCGGCGTTGATTGGGTGAAAGCGTGGCTGTGAAGCTCATGGAAACCCTGAGTACCCGCTAGAGATTCGAACGCTCGGTTTATAATCGTCCGGCAGTCTTAAAAAACAGCAACCGCGTCCGGGTGGACCTACAGCAGCGGCACGCCGCCGCGCGCCCAACCCGGCGTAACCAGGGCCGGACGACATGGAAGCCAAACCTCCCCGCCGCACGCGCGAACGGATACTCGAACTGTCGTTGAAACTGTTCAACGAAATCGGCGAGCCGAACGTCACGACGACGACGATCGCCGAGGAAATGGAAATCAGTCCAGGCAACCTGTACTACCACTTCCGCAACAAAGACGACATCATCAACAGCATCTTCAGCCAGTTCGAGCAGGAGATCGAAAAGCGTCTGCGTTTTCCCGACGACCATCGCGCGACCATCGACGAAATGTGGTCCTATCTGCAGTACATGGTCGATTTCACGTGGCGCTACCGCTTCCTGTATCGCGATCTGAACGATCTGCTCGCACGCAACCGCACGCTCGAAACGCACTTCAAGCAGATCATCAGCCATAAGGTGCGCTTTGCGAGCCAGTTCTGCGATCAGCTCGTGGCCGACGGCGAAATGGTCGCCACGCCGGACGAGTTGCAGGTGATCGCCACGAACATCGGTGTGATCGCAACGTACTGGCTGTCGTATCAGTTCGTGATGAATCCGCGCAAATACAACGAGCAGGAGACGATTCGCGCGGAACTGCATCAGGTGAGCGTGCAGATCGTGTCGTTGATGGCGCCTTATCTGCGCGGCCGCTCACGGCAAATTTTCGACGATCTCGTATCGGGCAAGCTCGAGAAACGCGAGTTCTACGACTATCTGCCGCCGAAGGAAGGCGCCGCGCCTCGCAACGAATAGGACGTTTTTCATGAAGTCGGTGTGTGTGTATTGCGGCTCCGCGAATGGAGCCAAACCGTTGTATGCGGAGGCCGCGCGTGCGTTCGGCCGCGCGCTGGTCGAAGCCGATCTGGCGCTTGTGTATGGCGGCGGCAAGGTCGGGCTGATGGGCGTGATCGCCGACACGGTGATGGCCGAAGGCGGCCGCGCGATCGGCGTGATTCCCGAGCTGCTGGTCAACAAGGAAGTCGGTCATAACGGCCTGACGGAGTTGCACGTCGTGCCCGACATGCATCATCGCAAGAAGATGATGGCCGATCTCTCGGATGCGTTTGTCGCGATGCCGGGCGGCGCGGGCACGCTCGAAGAGTTCTTCGAGGTCTACACGTGGGCGCAGCTCGGCTACCACCACAAACCGGTGGCGCTCCTGAATATCGACGGCTTTTACGATCCGTTGATGAAGCTCTTGCAGCACACCGTGGACGAAGGCTTCATGCGGCAGACGTATGTCGACATCCTGCAGATCGACTCCGATGCGGCCACGCTGATCGGCAAGCTCCAACGGTATCAGCCGCCGGTTGCGGATAAGTGGGCGGTTAAGCGGGAAGCGGTTTGAGCGGGGGCGGCGGCGCTTGCGGCTGAGAGCGCCGCGGGTTTCTCCGCGCGTTCTCGGCTTTGCTCTCGTTTTTTAGCTTCGCTTTCTGCCTCGCTTTTCGTTGGTTTTTTTCCCGCTGCGTTTTTTCCCGCTGCGTTTCCAGCGCTCACCCTACTTTGCATGTCGAGGTTGCGATGACTCAGACCGTTCTCATCACCGGCGGCAGCCGCGGCATCGGCCGCGCGACCGCGCGCTTGCTCGGCGCGCGCGGCTGGTCGGTGGGCGTGAACTACGCGCGGAATCTCGCGGCCGCCGAGGAAACCGTCGCTGAAGTCGAGCGAGCCGGCGGACGCGCGCTGCCGATTGCCGGCGACGTCGCGAACGAAGCCGACGTCATCGCCATGTTCGACGCGGTTGTGCAGAAGTTCGGCCGGCTCGACGCGCTCGTCAACAACGCGGGTATCGTCGCGCCGTCCATGCCGCTTGCCGACATGGATCTCGCGCGCCTCACGCGCATGTTCGACGTCAACGTGCTCGGCGCCTATCTGTGCGCGCGCGAAGCCGCGCGGCGCATGTCGACGGATCGCGGCGGCGCGGGCGGCGTGATCGTGAATGTGTCGTCGGCGGCGGCGCGTTTGGGTTCGCCCAACGAATACGTCGACTACGCAGGCTCCAAAGGCGCAGTCGATACGATGACGCTCGGTCTCGCGAAGGAACTCGGGCCGCGCGGCGTGCGTGTCAATGCAGTGCGGCCTGGTCTCATCGATACCGAAATCCACGCGAGCGGCGGCAAGCCCGAGCGTGCGGCGCAACTCGGAGCGGCCACGCCATTGGGCCGTCCGGGCCGGGCTGATGAAGTGGCTGAGACCATCGTGTGGTTGTTGAGTGATGCCGCGTCGTATGTCACTGGGGCGCTTGTGGATGTCGCTGGGGGGCGTTAGGCGGGGCGATTGGTCTGCTGTTGTTCGGCGTTCGTTCTTTCGCCTTCGTTCTTTCGCCTTCGTTCTTCTGCATTCGTTCTTTCGCCTTCGTTCCGCATTTCTTCCGCGTTTCGTTGCAATCTTTCCGGTTTTTTTTCGCCTTACTTCGGCGCTCTTTCTGCAATGCATTCGGCTTTTCTCCGCCTCCGTTAAGCGCTCCTTCCTCATCCCTTCCGCCCTCTTTCCGCTCTCCGTCCGTCGGCTCACGCGGCGCTCCTAGATAAGCCTCGCGTTGCTTCCACTGCCCGCTATATCCACCGCCACGGCAGGCGCAATCGCCGCATCCGTGCGCCGTCGCACGTGTAATCGGTCGTAATAATCGGAGACTACAATCGCGGGAATCGCGCGGCCTCGTGCGACGCAAGCCAGAACATCGTGCGCGCGATGCTGCCGCGCACCGCGACCAGAGATTCGTTTCATGCAAGAAAAACCTTCCGCACCGTGGCGCAACGGGAACGCCGCGGCAGCGGTGTCCGCGCCGGCCGGCGTTGTCGATAGCGCGCAGCAAGTGCGCGTGGCCGGCCTGATCGATAGCGCGCAGCAAGCGCACATGACCGGCGCCATCGACAGCGCACAGCAGGCGCACATGGCCAGCCTCATCGACAACGCGCCGCAAGCGCACATGGCCGGTCTCATCGACAGTGCCGAGCATGCGCGCTCGGCCGACCTTGCCGCAAACAGTCCCAATACGGCCCAAGCCCTGACCGCCGAGGCCGCGGCCCCAGCCCGACCAGCCAAGCCCTCCAAACCTCACGCACCCGCCGCAGGCAACGAACCCACCATCGGCTCACCGCCTGCGGACCACTCAAACGACAGCAACAGCAACGGCAACAGCCGCGCCCCGCGCTGGCACACGCTCAGCGCCTCACGCCCGCTAACGTACCTGATCGCCCTCGCCATCCTCTGCGCGTGGCTGCTGCCCGGCACCCTGGGACACGATCCCTGGAAACAGGACGAGACGTACACGTTCGGCATCGTCCAGCACATGCTCGACACCGGCGATCTCGTCGTGCCGACCAACGCCGGGCAGCCGTTCGTCGAAAAACCGCCTGTCTACGACTGGGTGGCCGCGAGCTTCGCGTGGATGTTCGGCCGCTACCTGCCCTTGCACGACGCGGCGCGGCTCGCGAGTGCGCTGTTCGCGGGCCTGACGGTCTACTACACGGCCCGCGTCGCGCGCCGCGCGGTGAATGCGCCGAGCTGGTTCGACCTGCGCGTGATCGGCACGCTGGCGCTGTTCGGCGGCACGCTCGTCGTCGTCAAGCATGTGCACGACATGATGACCGACGTCGCGTTGATGGCCGGCGCGGCGATCGGCTTCTGCGGATTGTTCGAACTCGTGCTCGCGCATCTTCGTTACGACGGCCATCAAGAGCGCCTTTCCGCCGACGCCGCGCGCGAGCGCCGGCACGCGATTCTGAGCGGCGCGGCGATGTTCGGCGCGGGCGTCGGCGTATCGTTTCTCGCCAAGGGCCTGTTCGTGCCGCTGGTTTTCGGCGCGACCGTCTGCGCAGTGTTCGCGCTCTACCGCGCGTGCCGCAGCCGCAGTTTCGCCGCCGCGCTCGGCGTCGCGGCGCTCGTCTGCACGCCGTTCGCGCTGATCTGGCCGATCTGCTTCTATCTGCGCTCCGAGGCGCTCTTCAAGGTCTGGCTGTGGGATAACAACGTCGGCCGCTTTTTCGGTTTTTCGGTCGCCGAACTCGGCTCCGAAAGCGAAAGCCGGCTGTTCGTGCTGCGCACGGTCCTAAGCGTCGGCTTCCCAGTCGCGCCGCTTGTGCTGGCCGCGCTCGGCGGCGGCGCATGGCAGCGCTGGCGCGATCCGCGCGTCGCCTTGCCGGCGATCTTCGCGGGTGTCGGCTTCGCCGTGCTGCAAAGCTCGGCGACGATCCGCGAGCTGTACATCCTGCCGTTCATCGCGCCGCTCGCATTGCTGGCGATGCAAGGCGTCGAGCGCCTGCCGCCGCGTCTGCATGTGGTGTGGGACATGGCGAGCCGCGTGCTGTTCGGCAGCGTGGCGGCGCTCGCGTGGATCGTGTGGTCGATCATGAGCAGTCCGGCGAACACGCATGCTTCGCTGCACCGGCTCGGCCGATGGCTGCCGCTCGACTGGGTCTTGCCGATGAAACCCGCGCTGATCGCCGCGGCATTAGTGATGACGCTCGGCTGGCTCTGGCTGCTGCCCGCCTTCAAGTACGCGGGCAAATGGCGCGGTGTGCTGAGCTGGTGCGCGGGCGCGATCGTCGCGTGGGGACTCGTGAGCACGCTGCTGCTGCCGTGGCTCGACTACGCGAAAAGCTACCGCTCGGTGTTCGAGAACCTCGGCGCCGCGCTGAGCGCGCAATGGAACGACGGCGATTGCATGGCGAGCGTCGGGCTCGGCGAATCCGAGGCGCCGATGCTCGACTACTACACGGACATCGAGCATCAGCCGACCGCGAACCCGCGCACGACCGAGTGCACATGGCTGATCGTCGAAAGCCGCCGCAACAACGCACTTCAACCGACGGGCGACTGGCGGCTATTCTGGTCGGGCGCGCGTCCCGGCGATACCGACGAGTTGTTGCGCGTCTTTGTGCGCACGCCGACGGTGCCGGCTGTGGTTGATGGTCGGTAACCTGACGCCGGGTGGCGCTGCGCGGCACGCCGCTAACTACCGCGCGCCCGCTTCCTCGCCCGCCGCGACTGAAACGACGACCCTGGCTCGCGCAAAAACGCGATTTCCTCCGCCGTCGATTCCCGCCCAAGCACCGCATTGCGATGCGGAAAGCGCCCAAAGCGCTCGACGATCTCCGCATGCCTAACGGCGAACGAATAATACGACTCGCCACCAGGCTCCCCGGCGAGCGCTTTAAAAAGACGCAGCGACTCCCGCTGGCTCGCCGGCGCCTCGTCGTGTTCGAACGGCAGATAGGCAAACGCGCGATGATGCGCGCTCGGCAACAGCCGATCCGCGCCGCTCGCCACCATCTGCTGCGCGATCTCCACCGCTTTGTGATCCGCTGCAAACGCACGCGCCGTGTCGCGATGGCAGTTGCGCGAAAACTGATCGAGCACGATCACGAGCGCAAGCGCGCCGAGCGGCGTGGCCGTCCAACTGTCGAGGCGCGAGTCGCGCGCCGCATCGATAAGGGTTCCGAAACGTTCGCGCAGCATCGCGTCGAACGATTCGTCGGCGGAAAACCACTGCTTGCGCGCCTCGCCGAAGCCCGGCGCATCGGGCACGCCGAACCAGCAGTCGAGCACCTCGCGCGCTCGCGGATCGAGCGCGCTGTAAGCAGCGAGATCCGCCGGCGTGCGAGGCGGCGCCGCACGTTCAGCGTCAACCATTGCGATTGCGCATCCAGTCGGCTGTTTCAAAGAACGAACCAAGCAGGCGCTCTCTGAGCGGCTCGTCAAGCCCGATGTCTTCCATCGCCCAGGCCATGCAGCGCAGCCACTGATCGCGTTCGCTCGATGCAATCGCGAACGGCAAATGCCGCGCGCGCAACCGCGGATGCCCGAAGCGGCTGATGTAATGATCAGGGCCGCCCAGCCATCCGCACAGAAACCAGAACAGCTTGTCGCGCGAACCGTCCATCGATTCGGGATGCAGCGCGCGAATGCCGGCGAACTCGGCTTCAAGGTCCATCAGGTCGTAAAAACGGTCGACGAGTTCGCGCACGCGCGCTTCGCCGCCGACCAGTTCGAAGGCCGTCGGCTGCGCCGCGGAGACTTCGTTGTCGATCTCACTCATAACCACTCATCAACGGAAAATAATCAGGCGTCCCGCAGCGATTGCAACGCGGGACGCGACAACACATGCCGCAAGCTCAGCCAGCCGCCGACCGCCGCACACGCGATGCCGGCCGCGACTCCCGCCGGCAGCAGCCACGGGTTGAAGTCCAGATAGAACTGGAACACGCGCGTGGCCAGAATCCAGCCGATCACCTGCGCGCCGATCGCGGCCATCAGGCCGGCGAGCGCGCCGACCGCGACGAACTCGGCGATCTGCACCGCGCGCACCTGGCGATGCGACGCGCCCAGCGCCCGCAGCAGCGCGGATTCTCGCATACGCTCGTCGCGCGTGCCGGCGAGCGCGGCGTACAACACCAGCACGCCCGCGGCGAGCGTGAACGCGAACAGGAACTGCACCGCGCCGATCACCTGCTGCAGCACGCGCTGCACCTGCGCGAGAATCGGACCGGTGTCGATGGCCGTCAGGTTCGGATAGGCGGCGATCAGACCGTCGATAGTCGCGCGTTTTTCCGGGGGCAAATGGAAACTGGTGATGAACGTAGCCGGGAAATCCTGCAACGCGGCGGGCGGCATCAGCACGAAGAAGTTGACCTTGAACGAACCCCAGTCGAGCTTGCGCACGCTCGTCACCGGTGCATCGATCTGCAAGCCGGTCACGTCGAAACGCAGCACATCGCCGGGCTTCACGTTGATGAGCTTGGCGAGCCCCTCTTCGATCGAAATCTGCGGAGCCTTCGTGTCGCCATACCAGGTGCCGGCGGAAATGCGATTGTCGTCCGGCAACTGCGTCGTGTACGACAGATTGAATTCGCGGTCGACGAGCCGTCGCGCGTCGTCGCCCTTGAACGAATCCGGATTGACCGGCTTGCCGTTGATCGCGGTGAGCCGGCCGCGCACCATCGGCGAGAGCACCGTGCCGGGCACGCCGTGCGTGTCGAGATAGTGCGTGACCGGTTCGCGCTGATCCGGCTGAATGTCGATGATGAATTCGTTCGGCGCATCAGGCGGCGTCGATTTGCGCCACCCGGCCACGAGGTCGTTACGCGTCATCGCGATCAGCAGCAGGCACATCAGGCCGATGCCGAGCGCCGTGATCTGCAGCGCGCTCGCGCCGCTGCGCCGCTCCAGCGACGCCAGCGCGTAACGCCAGCCGATTCCCGCGTTCACGCGCTCGCTGCGCACCGCGCGCGCCGCCGCCCACAACGCGAGCCGCGCGATGCACGCAAACACCAACAGCCCGCCCGCGAACCCGCCCGCGACGATGCCGCCGAGCTTCAACTCGCCCGCCGCGACGATCAGGAGCGCCGCGAACAACACGATGCCGAGCGCGTACGCGGCCCACGCGGTGCGCCCCGCCTCGCCCCACTCGCGGCGCAGCACGCGCACCGGCGGCACGCGCGTCAGCGGCAGCAGCGGCGGCAGCGCGAAACCGAGCAGCAGCACGAGACCGGCCGCAATGCCCTGGAGCGCGGGCCATGCCGTCGGGTACGGCAATTCGACGTCGATCAGACTGCCGAGCGACGTCAGCAACGCGAGATGGCCGAGAAAGCCGAGCGCCACGCCGAGCGCGCCGCCCGCCACGCCGACGCCCACGAATTCCAGCGTAAACAGCGCCCGCAGTGTGGACTGACTGACGCCGAGACAGCGCATCGCCGCGCAGCCGTCCAGATGGCGGCGCATGTACCGATGCGCGGCCATCGCAATCGCCACGGCCGCGAGCAGCGCGGTCAACAGCGACACGAGCGTGAGGAAATGACCGGCGCGATCGAGCGTCTGACGCACTTGCGGCTGGCCGTCCTGCAACGATTCGAGCGCGACGCCGCGCATCTTGCCGCCGTCCACCCTGCCGTGTGCGAACTGCGCGAAACGCGCGACCGCTGGATCCGCGCCCGCCACCAGCAGCCGGTACGTCACGCGGCTGCCGAACGTGATGAGGCCGGTGGACTGCGCGTCATCGGCGCGCATCATCAGGCGCGGCGAGAAGTTGACGAACGAGAAGCCGCGGTCGAGTTCGCGCGTGATCATCGCGCCGATCGTGAAGCTGCGGTTGCCGACCTTCACGGTGTCGCCAACGCGCACCTTCAGCGCGTCGAGCAATTGCTGATCGACCCACACGGTACCCGGCGGCGGAATGGATTGCGCGGCGCGATCCGGAGCGCCCGGTCCCGGCGCGATGCGCAGCGCGCCGCGCAACGGATAACCCGGCGACACGGCCTTGATCGCGGCGAGCCGCGACACCGGCTGCGCGCCGCTCGAGTTGATCATGCTGGGGAAAATCGCCGTGGTGGCGGTGTTCAGGCCGAGCGCCGCGGCCTCGCGCGCGAACTGCGGATCGACCGGATGATCGGCGCGCACGATGAAGTCGGCGGCGATCATGCGTCTCGCGTCGCGCTCCAGGCCCTGGTGCAAGCGGTCGGCGAGAAAGCCGACGCTCGCGAGCGCCGCCACGGCGAGCACGAGCGCGAGCAGCAGCATCGTGAGTTCGCCGGCGCGCCAGTCGCGCGCCGTCATGCGCAGCGCCTGGCGCAGCAGATCGCCGACGCTAAAGCGGCGCGCCGCAGGGACGGCGACCCGCGCCGTGGAACGTCCGGCCGTATCGCTCAATCGTGCCTGCTCCTCGCAAGGCGCGACACCATATGCGTCGCCATGCCGCGAAAACCGCCCTGCACGCCGCGCCACAGACGCGGCAAAACCCAGCCGGCGAGCACCAGAAAGCCCACGATCAGCACCAGAAACAGCAGCGGCACAAATAGCGCGAGCAGAATGCCGCCGAACACGAAACCATCTTCAGCCGTCGACGTGACGACGTTCGACACCGGTTCCGGCGACAGATTGATGAGCGCGCGCGTGCCCGCTTTCGTCAGATGCGCGGTGCCCGCCAGTGTGCCGCCCGCGAGCGCGGCGACCGTCAGCAGCGCCGGATCGGCATGGCCCAACGCGCCGGCTGCGAGCACGGCGCCGGCCGGAATGCGGATGAAGGTGTGAATCGCGTCCCATAGCGAATCGAACGCGGGAATCTTGTCGGCGAGAAATTCGGTGACGGTCAGCACGCCCGCCACGCCGATCACCCACGGCGAGGACAGCGCGGACAACGTATCGGGAAGATGAATCAGACCGAGGCGCTCGAACACGCCGGCCAGCAGAACCGTCAGATAGAGGCGCAGGCCGCTGCCCCATGAGAGCCCCGCAGCAAGCGAAAGTGATTCAAGCATGGCCGCCTCCAGGCGCGCTGTGCGTGCCGGGCGCTTCGGGGGCAATCAGGGATGAGCCGCCGCACCGAAGTCGTCAGACCCGCGCCAAGCCGGCCGCGCCGGGCAGGCCGCGGGCAATTTCAGATTGGTTTCCATCTCATTATAGCCACGTTAATTCGCAGAACGCAGAGTGGCTTGCAAATTGGCGGACTATGCAGCAGAGGCAAAGGCCGCGCCGGTGGCGGCCGGCGCGTGAGTATGCCGATGCGCGTTCTGATGCAGCGCGCTTAATGCCCGGACGAGAGCTTGAGCCCGATCAGCCCGACGACGATCAGCGCCGCGCTCGCCACGCGCGCGGCCGTGAGCGCTTCACCCATCATCACGATGCCGAAAACGAAGGCGCCGACGGCGCCGATGCCGGTCCAGACCGCGTAGGCGGTGCCGAGCGGCAACTGCCGCATCGCCATCGCAAGCAGGATAAAGCTGCCGAGCGCCGTGACGATGGTGAAGACAGAAGGCCACAGCCGGGTGAAACCGTCGGAACTCTTGAGACCGGCCGCCCAGGCGACTTCGAGCAGACCGGCGATGAACAGAAGAATCCAGGACATGAAACAGCTCCATGATCAGATGGGGCCGTCCCCGTTTGTAAATGGCGTAAGGTCGTCCTTACGGTCCGTAATTATAACGACGCCTGCACCATCTTGCTGCGCGGCCGCAAGTCGCCGCCTGCTCACAGGACGCCGACCAGCCGATAGCCGACGCCCGTCTCCGTGACGATATGCTCGGGCTGCGCCGGATCGCGCTCGAGCTTGCCGCGCAGATGCGCCATGTAAATGCGCAGATAGTGATAGCTCTCCACGTGCGACGGCCCCCACACGTCGCGCAACAGTTGCCGGTGCGTCAGCACGCGGCCGGCGTGGCGCACCAGCGTCGCGAGCAGCCGGTATTCGATCGGCGTCAGATGGACCGCCGCGCCGTCGCGCGTGACCTGGCGCAACGCGAGGTCGACGCTCACCGCGCCGAAGCGCACCTGCGGCGATTCGTTCGCGCCGCCCTGATTGCGCCGCCGAAGGTGCGCGCGAATCCGCGCGAGCAGTTCCGAGACGCCGAACGGCTTGGTCAGGTAATCGTCGGCGCCGGCATCGAGCGCCGCGACTTTCTCGCTTTCCTGCGTGCGCGCCGACAGCACGATCACCGGCAGTTCGCTCCAGCCGCGCAATTCGCGGATCACGTCCAAGCCGTCGGTGTCGGGCAGGCCGAGATCGACGATCACGAGGTCGGGCTTGCGCGTCGCGGCCTCCACGAGACCCTGCTTGCCGGTCTCGGCGTCATGCACGACGATGCCCTCGTCTTCGAGCGCGGTCCGCACGAAACGGCGGATCTGCTTTTCGTCTTCGATCAGAACGACGGTGATGCTCGGGTCACTCATGGGTCGGTTTGGCAAGCGGGTTCGGGTTCATGTTGTCGGCGGATTGGTCTTCGGCGGATTGGTCTTGCAGTGCGTCGGGCGCATCTGGCGCGTCGGCGGCTTCGGGCAGATCGGGCACGTCCGGCGGCGTTTCAACCGGCAGCGTAAACCAGAAACGCGCGCCTTCGACGCGGCTTCTAGCCGCCTCGTCCGTTGCTGCCGACATGCGATTCACCGCCCCAATGCTGCCGCCATGCGCTTCGACAATCGCGCGGCAAATCGCGAGACCGAGCCCGATGCCCGGCTTCGCCGATTCCTTCTCGCCGCGCGTGAACTTCTCAAACACGCGAGTCTCCATGCCGGCGGGCAAACCCGGCCCATTATCGTCGATGGTCACGCGCACGAACGACTTGCCGTCCGCGTCGAAACGCTGCGCGCCGATCGTCAACGGCGTGCCCGTCGACGTGTATTTCGCCGCGTTCTCGAAGAGGTTCGAGAAGAGCCGCTCCATCAGCACGGCGTCGAGCTGCAGCAGCGGCAAATCCGCGGCGAGTTCGACCCGCACCGGATGCCCGCTCAGCACGCGCTTGCACGCACGCAGCGCGGCGCCCACGGTTTCCTCGAGCAGCGTCCATTGCCGGTTCAATTGCAGACTGCCCGCCTGCAGGCGCGCCATGTCGAGCAGATTGGTCACGATGCCGGTCATGCGCAGTGCTTCTTCATGGATCGCGTCCACGAGCTCGTCGTCGCGCCGCGCGTCGGCCGCGTGTTCGCGCGATTGCGCCAGCATCGACGAAAAGCCGACGATGGTCGTGAGCGGCGTACGCAAATCGTGCGAAATCGCGGACAGCAACGAGTTTCGCAAACGTTCGGATTCCATATTGACGAGCGCGTCGCGTGCGATGTCCACGTAATGCACGCGCTCGAGCGCGAGCGCGATTTGCGCGGCGAACGCGTCGAGCATGCGCTGCTGCTCGGGCGCGTTCAGCTCGCGCTCGTCGCGCAGCACGGCCGCGAGCACGCCGCGCGTGCGCATCGGCGCCTTCAGCGGCAGATACAGCGCGGCGGCCGCCGGCAGCGTGTCGGTGCCGTGACCGGCCGGCTTCTCGTGATCGTAGACCCACTGGCCGACATCGGTATCGAGCAGTTCGCCTTCGAGCGTGATGGCCGCGTCGGGGTCTTCGATCTTCTGCTTCACGCGGTCCGCGCTGTCCGGCAACAGGATCGCGACGCGCGCGCCGAACACTTCGCTCACGTGACGGCTGCCGATGCCGACGATCTGCTCGGTGGTCAGCGCCGCCGCGAGTTCGCGCGCCATCGCATACATCGCGCCGGTGCGCTGCTCGCGACGCCGCGCGATCCGCGCTTCGCGCCGCAAGCTCGACGTGAGATGGCTGATCACGAGCGAAGTCAGCAACATGCCGAAGAACGTCAGCAGATATTGCGTGTCCGACACCGACAACGACAGGCGCGGCGGCACGAAGAAAAAGTCGAACGCGGCGACGCTCATGAACGACAGCAGCACGCCGGGCCCGCGTCCGAGTTTCACCGCCGCGAAGATCACGCCGAGCAGATACAGCATGACGAGGTTCGTCAGATCGATGCGCTCGTTCAGTTGGCTCGCCACCGCGGTGATGCCCGCGCATATCGCGAGCGCCCAACCGTACGCACGCGGCGGCGAGCGGCGCTCGCGCGCGGCGCTCAACGCGTCGCGCCATGCGTTGGCCGTCGTACTCAGCAGGCGGCGCTCGTGGTCGCCGCCGCTATCGGACGAAGCGCGGATCAGCGTGACGTCCGCATGACCGCCGTGTTCGGCGAGACGCTCGCCAAGCGGCCGGCGCAGCCAGCGCCGGATGCCGGTGCGTGCCGATGCGCCCGCCACCAGCTTCGACACATTGCGCGCCTGCGCATAACCGGTCAGCGCGGCCACCGCGTCAGCGCCGGCGAGCGTCGCGGTTTCCGCG
Source organism: Paraburkholderia sp. OAS925 (assembly GCF_040543975.1). Taxonomy (NCBI): domain Bacteria; kingdom Pseudomonadati; phylum Pseudomonadota; class Betaproteobacteria; order Burkholderiales; family Burkholderiaceae; genus Paraburkholderia; species Paraburkholderia sp. OAS925. The sequence goes on along the minus strand of NZ_JBEUNO010000001.1, from coordinate 1,733,722 downwards.
CCGAGTTCCGCGGCGAGCTTCAATGCGTTGAGCGTGCGTTCGCGGCGCGCGTCGGGCAAACGCTGCAGCGCGGGCGTTTCGACATAGACGGCGATCCAGTCGGCCTTGAGGCTCGCGGCAAGACGCGCCGCCGCGCGCACCAGCATCGGCGCTTCGGGACCGGGGCCGACGCACACCAGCAAGCGCTCACGCGCCTGCCAGATTCGCTCGATCGAACGGTCCGCGCGATATTCACGCATTTGCGCGTCGACGCGATCGGCCGTACGGCGCAACGCAAGCTCGCGCAGCGCGATCAGATTGCCTTTGCGAAAGAAGTTGCGCACCGCGCGCTCGGCCTGCTGCGCGAGATACACCTTGCCGTCGCGCATGCGGTCGAGCAGCTCTTCGGCGGGCAGATCGACCAGCGTGACTTCGTCGGCGCGATCGAACACGCGGTCGGGCACCGTCTCCCACACGCGAATGCCGGTGATCTGCCCCACCACGTCGTTAAGGCTCTCGAGGTGCTGAACGTTGACGGTCGTGTACACATCAATGCCGGCGTCGAGCAGTTCATACACGTCTTGCCAGCGCTTCAGATGCCGCGCGCCTTGCACATTCGAATGCGCGAGTTCGTCGACGAGTATCAGTTGCGGCTTGCGCGCCAGCGCCGCGTCGAGGTCGAACTCGCCGAGCTTGCGACCGCGATATTCGATGTGCGCGAGCGGCAGCACGTCGAGACCTTCGAGCAGCGCCGCCGTTTCGCCACGCCCATGCGTTTCGGCGATGCCGACCACCACGTCCGCACCTTCGTCGCGACGGCGACGCGCCGCCTGCAACATCGCATACGTCTTGCCGACGCCCGCCGATGCGCCGAAGAAAATCTTCAGCTTGCCGCGCTGACGCTTTTGTTCGTCGCGCTGCAGCTTGTCGAGCAGTTCGTCAGGATCGGGGCGGTTCATGCGTGAATGCTTTGATGTTTTGATGGTGGGCGCGCGGCGGTGCGTGCAATGGTGGCACGGCGGCGGCCCGGCCGCAAATCAGATGCGAATGGGCTTGGGCGACGCCGCGTGCAACCGCCGGCATTGTGCGTCAACGACGCGCTCAGCCGCGCTTCATCTCATCCAGCGCAAGATTCAATTGCAGCACGTTCACGCGCCGCTCGCCGAGCATGCCCAATTGCCGCCCGCTCGTATAACGGTCGACCAGCGCCTCTACTTCGTTCGGCGCAAGTCCGCGCGCTTTCGCGACGCGTCCGATCTGATACGCGGCAGCCGCCGGGCTGATCTCAGGATCGAGTCCGCTTCCCGACGATGTCACAAGATCGACCGGCACGGGTGCCGACATGTCGGTGCCCGCTGCCTTCAACGCGTCGATGCGGCCTTTGACTTCATCGAGCAACGCCGGATTCGTCGGCCCGAGATTCGAGCCGCCCGAAGCCTGCGCGTTATACGGCATCGGGCTCGTCGCCGACAGACGTCCCCAGAAGTACTGCGGCGCGTCGAACTGCTGACCGATCAGCTTCGAGCCGACGACCTTGCCGTCGCGCTCGATCAGACTGCCGTTCGCCTGGTCGCGAAAGAGCGTTTGACCCACTGCGGTCATCACCGCCGGATAAGCGAGACCGGTCACGGCGCTCAGCACCGCAAAAATAACGAGCAACGGACGCAACGAATTCTTCATGACGATCACTCCTTCAAGACAAGCCGCTTCAAACCCAGCCGAATGCGGCCAGCACCATATCGATCAACTTGATGCCGATGAACGGCACCACGATTCCGCCGAGTCCGTACACGAGCAGATTGCGTCGCAACAGAACGGCCGCGCCGAGCGCGCGATAGCGCACGCCCTTTAACGCGAGCGGAATCAGCAGCACGATGATCAGCGCATTGAAAATCACCGCCGACATGATCGCGGACGCGGGTGTCGCGAGATGCATGACGTTCAGCGCATTGAGCGCCGGGTAGGTGGTCGCGAACGCGGCCGGAATGATCGCGAAGTACTTCGCGAGATCGTTGGCAATCGAGAACGTGGTGAGCGAGCCGCGCGTCATCAGCATCTGCTTGCCGATCTCGACGATCTCGATCAGCTTGGTCGGATTCGAATCGAGGTCGACCATGTTGCCCGCTTCTTTCGCGGCCTGCGTGCCGGTGTTCATCGCGACGGCGACGTCGGCCTGCGCGAGCGCGGGGGCGTCGTTGGTGCCGTCGCCAGTCATCGCGACGAGCCGGCCTTCCGCCTGATGCGCGCGAATCGTCGCGAGCTTCGCCTCGGGCGTGGCTTCCGCGAGGAAATCGTCGACGCCGGCTTCCGCCGCAATCGCCGCAGCCGTCAGCCGGTTGTCGCCCGTCACCATCACGGTCTTGATGCCCATTTTGCGCAGCTCGGCAAAGCGCTCCTTGATGCCGCCTTTCACCACGTCCTTCAGCTCGATCACACCGAGCACGCGCGCGCCCTGCTCGCCTTTCTCCGCGACGACAAGCGGCGTGCTGCCGCGCCGCGCGACTTCGGCCACCGCCTGACTCACTTCGTTCGGAAAACGGCCGCCGTTGGCTTCGACGTAATGCTTGACCGCGTCCGCGGCGCCCTTGCGAATCTCGCGGCGAGACGCATCGGCAGACGTGCCTTTTGGTGCAAGATCGACGCCGCTCATCCGTGTTTGCGCGGTGAACGCGAGAAACTCCGCGTGCAGCGAGGCCATATCGCGCTGCCGGATATTGAAGCGCTGCTTCGCCAGCACGACGATGCTGCGGCCTTCAGGCGTTTCGTCGGCCAGCGACGAAAGCTGCGCCGCGTCCGCGAGCGCTTCTTCGGTCAAACCCGGCGCAGGAATAAAGAGCGACGCCTGACGGTTGCCGAGCGTGATCGTGCCGGTCTTGTCGAGCAGCAGCACGTCGACGTCGCCGGCCGCTTCGACCGCGCGGCCCGAGGTCGCGATCACGTTCGCCTGCATCATGCGGCTCATGCCGGCCACGCCGATGGCCGACAACAATCCGCCGATGGTGGTCGGAATCAGGCACACGAGCAGCGCGACCAATGCGGTAATCGTCACCACGTGGCCCGCCGAATTGGGCAGATGCGCGGCTTCCACGGAGAAGATCGAGAACGGCAACAGCGTCGCGGTCGCGAGCAGCATCACGATCGTCAGCGCGACCAGCAGGATGGTCAGCGCGATTTCGTTCGGCGTCTTCTGACGCTTCGCGCCTTCGACCATCGCGATCATGCGGTCGAGAAACGCCTCGCCGGGATTCGCCGTGACGCGCACGACGATCCAGTCGGACAGCACGCGCGTGCCGCCCGTCACCGACGAAAAGTCGCCGCCCGACTCGCGAATCACGGGCGCGGATTCGCCCGTAATCGCCGATTCGTCGACCGAAGCGACGCCGTCGACCACTTCGCCGTCGGCGGGAATCACGTCGCCGGTTTCGATCAGCACCACGTCGCCACGGCGCAAGTCCGAGGCCGTGACAATGCGGATCGGCGACTTCGGATGCGGCTCGTTGAGCTTTTTCGCCATCACGTCTTTCTTCGCGCTGCGAAGCGACGCGGCCTGCGCTTTCGAGCGGCCTTCCGCGAGGGCTTCGGCGAAGTTCGCGAACAGCACCGTGAACCACAGCCACAGCGTGACCGCGAGAATGAAACCCGCGGGCGCCTCGGCCTGGCCGGCGAGCGCGGCGATCCAGAGAACCGTCGTCAGAATACTGCCCACGTACACGCAGAACATCACCGGGTTGCGGAATTGCGTGCGCGGCGTGAGCTTCCTGAATGAATCCGCGATCGCCGGGCGCAGCAGCGCCGGGTCGAACATGGACATCGTTGCATTGTGTTCAGTCATTGAATCCTCGAATGTCGCGTTGACTCATGGCCGCGTCAATGCGCGCCCATCATCATCAGATGTTCGACGCCGGGCCCGAGCGCAAGCGCGGGCACGTACGTCAGCGCGCCGACCAGCAGCACCGTGCCGAGCAGCAGCACGACGAAGAGCGGTCCATGCGTCGGCAGCGTGCCGCCCGTCACGCCGATGCGCTTCTTTGCGGCGAGCGAGCCGGCAATCGCGAGCACGGGAACGATCGTGCCGAAGCGGCCGAACCACATCGCGATGGCGGTCAGCCAGTTGTAGAACGGCGTGCCCACCGTGAGGCCCGCGAACGCGCTGCCGTTGTTGTTCGCCGCCGAACTGAACGCGTAGAGGATTTCGGAGAAGCCATGCGGGCCCGGATTGGCGATACCGGCCTTGCCCGCTTCGCTCAGCACCGCGATCGACGTGCCCACCAGCACGAGCAACGGCGTCAGCAGCACGACGATGGAGACCATCTTCATCTCATACGCTTCGATCTTCTTGCCGACATACTCGGGCGTGCGGCCGATCATCAAACCCGCGACGAACACCGCGAGCAGCGCGAACACGAGCATGCCGTACAGACCCGAGCCGACCCCGCCGAAGATGACCTCGCCAAGCTGCATCAACAGCAGCGGATAGAGGCCGCCGATCGGCGTCAACGAGTCGTGCGTATTCGCGACTGCGCCGCACGAAGCCGCCGTCGTCGCAATCGTGAAGATGCCGGATTGCGCGATGCCGAAGCGCGTTTCCTTGCCTTCCGCGTTGCCGCCCGACTGCATCGCGTTCGCCGACTGATCGACGTGCAACGCGGCAAACGCCGGATTGCCGCTCTGTTCGGCGCCGATTTCGCCGAACACGCAGACGCCGAATGCAATCGTCATCGCGGCCAGCACCGCGACGCCCTGCTTGCGATCCGCGATCATGCGGCCGAACACCAAAGCGAGCGCCGATGGAATGATCAGGATGGCGAATATTTGCAGGAAGTTCGATAACGGCGTCGGGTTCTCATACGGATGCGCCGAATTGCCGTTGAAGAAACCGCCGCCATTCGTGCCGATCATCTTGATCGCTTCCTGCGACGCAACCGGGCCCATCGCGATGGTCTGCGTTTTAACCGGCGTGTCGACGGTCAGCGCATTGCCCTTGGCATCCTTCAACGGATTGCCTTGTGCATCGAGTTTCGGCGCGGCGTAAGTCGTCGCCTGCAACGTGGGAATGTCTTCGTAACTCTTGAAGTTCTGGATCACGCCCTGGCTCATCAGCAGCGCTGCAAACACGACCGACATCGGCAGCAGCACGTAAAGCGTCACGCGCGTCAGGTCGACCCAGAAGTTGCCGATGGTTTGCGCGGTATGGCGCGCGAAGCCGCGAATCAGCGCGATCACGACGACGATGCCGGTTGCCGCCGACAAAAAGTTCTGCACGGTCAGGCCGAGCATCTGCGTGAGATAACCGACTGTCTGCTCCGGCGTGTAGTCCTGCCAGTTCGTGTTGGTCACGAAACTGACCGCCGTATTGAACGCACCGTCGACGGTCATCGCGCCAAGCTGCTGCGGATTGCCGGGCAGCCAGCCCTGCACGCGCAACAGCGCATACAGAAACACGACGCCCAGCACGTTGAACGCGATCACGGCGACCGCGTAGTGCTTCCAGCTCATTTCGCTCGACGGATCGACGCCGGCCGCGCGATACAACAGGCGCTCGATTGGTCCGCCGACGCGCAGCACGCGCGAACTCCCGTCCATCACGCCGCAGAGATAGCGCGACAGCGGCACGGCCGCAGCGAGCAGCACGACGATAAAGAGCCCGGCTTGCAGGACATTGTTCGAATTCATTCGATGTCCTCCGCGCGCAACAGCGCATAGACCAGGTACGCGAACAGCAGCGCGGTCGCCGCACCCGACATCCACAGCATCCAGTTCATGAGCGCGCTCCCTGTCTGCGGGAGAGCAGCAGCTTCTCGCAACCGGCGATCAATGCAAAGGTCAGCGCGGCAAAGAGCGCGATGGCTCCGACGTACAGCACATCCATTGTTGTTCTCCATTGACGGACTTTGGATAGCCGCAACGATAGGCGCGCGCGCGTAAAGGCCCGATCAAAGCTTGTACAGGCCGTATAAAAATCGCGTAAACGGAGAGACTCGCAATGCAAAGGGCCGCTCCATCGCGAGATGGAGCGGCCCTTCCTGTGAAACGCGAAACTTCGGGAAAACTAAAACTACGGCAGCAGTATCGTCGAACCCGTGGTCTTGCGCGCCTCGAGGTCCGCATGCGCCTGACCGACGTCGGCAAGCGCGTAGCGCTGGTTGATGTTCGTCTTCACCTTGCCGGAGACCAGCACGTCAAAGAGTTCGGCGGCCATCGCTTCGTAGTCGCTGCGTTTGCCCATATACGTGAACAACGTCGGGCGCGTGAAGAACAGCGAGCCACGTCCGGCGAATTCCGACGAGTCGATCGGCGGCAACGGCCCCGACGCATTGCCGAAGCTCACGAACATGCCGAGCGGCGCGAGGCAATCGAGCGAGCCGGCAAACGTATCTTTACCGATGGAGTCGTACACCACCGGCACGCCCGCGCCGTTGGTGATCTCGCGCACGCGCTTCGTGAAGTTTTCGCGCGTATAGACAATCGCATGGTCACAGCCGTGCGCTCTCGCGATCTCCGCTTTCTCGTCCGAGCCGACGGTGCCGATCACCGTCGCGCCGAGCGCCTTCGCCCACTGGCACACCAGGAGCCCGACGCCGCCCGCCGCGGCCTGGATCAGGATCGTGTCGCCGGCCTTCACCCGATACGTGCGCCGCAGCAGATATTGCGCGGTGAGACCTTGCAGCATCACCGAGGCGGCCTGTTCGTCGCTGACCGCATCCGGCAGTTTGATGACCTGCGCCGCCGGCAGCACGCGCTCCTGCGCATATGCGCCGGGCGGCCTCGCCACGTAGGCGACGCGGTCGCCCGTTTTCAGATCGCTCACGCCCGAGCCGAGCGCGATCACTTCGCCGGCGGCTTCCATGCCGAGGCCGCCCGGCAACGGCAGCGGATACAGGCCGGTGCGGAAGTACACGTCGATATAGTTGAGCCCGACCGCCGTTTGACGAATGCGAATCTCGCCGGGGCCGGGGTCGCCCACTTCGACGTCGACCCATTTCATGACCTCGGGACCGCCGGTTTGATCGAATCGGATTGCCTTGACCATTCACGTCTCCTTGATGGAATGCCGGCTATTTATGTTGCCGTTGAATGTTGCCAATGAGTGTTTGCCGATCAGCCGCGCGCGTGCGGCGTCAAACCTGCTGCGTGATACGCAGCGTGAGCGCGTCGAGCACCATGCGCGCCGTCGAAATGTTCGTCGCGCACGGAATGTTGTGCACGTCGCACGCCCGCACGAGCGCGTTGATGTCCGGCTCGTGCGGTTGCGGCGTCATCGGATCGCGCAGAAAGATCACCATGTCCACGCGCCCTTCCGCGAGTTGCGCACCGATCTGCAAGTCGCCGCCGTGCGGGCCCGACAGCATGCGCTCGACCTGCAGCCCATGCGCGTCGCTGATGCGTCCGCCCGTCGTGCCGGTCGCGATGATGTCGCAGCGCCGCAGCGTGTCGACGTATTCGCCGGCCAGCGCGACGATGTCGTCCTTCTTGTGATCGTGCGCGATCAGCGCAATGCGGGTGGTCATGTCGTAAGACTCCTGAAACCGTTGTGATTGTCGTTGTTGTGATGCTGCTTGAATTGCTGACTGCTGGGCTGCTTGTCGGGCAGGCGCTGCGAAGAAGACGACTGCACGCGCCTAGAAAGTGCCCGGATACGCGCCGCCGTCGATCAGCCAGTTCTGTCCCGTGATGTAGCCCGCATGCACGCTGCACAGAAACGCGCAGGCGCGGCCGAACTCGTCGCGCGTGCCGAAGCGGCCCGCGGGAATCGCTTTCATGCGCTGCTCGCGCGCCTGATCGACGGAAATGTTTTGCGATTTTGCGGTCGCCGCCATCGTGACGGCGATGCGATCCGTGTCGAACATGCCCGGCAGCAGGTTGTTGATCGTGACGCCGGTCGGCGCCATCTTGCGCGCGAGGCCCGCGACGAAACCGGTCAGGCCCGAACGCGCGCCGTTTGAGAGGCCCAGCACGTCGATAGGCGCCTTCACCGCCGAACTCGTGATGTTGACGATGCGCCCGAAGCCGCGCGCGCTCATCGAGTCGATGGTCGCGCGGATCAGTTCGATCGGCGTCAACATGTTGCTTTCGAGCGCGCGAATCCAGTCGTCGTGCGTGAAGTTGCGGAAGTCGCCCGGCGGCGGGCCGCCCGCATTGTTGACGAGAATGTCGGGCTGCGGACAGGCGGCGAGCGCCGCGGCCCGGCCCTCGGGCGTGGTGATGTCGCACGCGACCGTGTTCACCTGCACGCCGCTTTGCCGGCGAATCTCGTCGGCCGTCGCCTCGAGCGTCTCGGCGGTGCGCGCGACGATCGTCAGGTTGACGCCTTCGGCGGCGAGCGCTTCCGCGCAGCCGCGCCCCAGGCCCTTGCTCGCCGCGCAAACCAGCGCCGTGCGTCCTGCGATTCCCATGTCCATGTGTGCGTTCTCCTCGCTGGCGTCTTGCCGATGGTTGCAAAGTTTCCCCCGATTCTAGAAGAATCGGTGCCAGGCTGCGCCGGCCCGCTGCAATCTTCGGTATCTTCGGGTGGCACTCTTTCGGTAAACTTGCGCCGTGGCGCGTTCGCCGGTCGTCGCAAGTTGTGTTTGCCGGCCGGGCGAAGCGCCGAACCGATCTCCGAATCGGCCTCGAATCGATCTCTTACCCGCCGCGTGTGCCCCCGCCATGACTCAGGACAGCCGTTTCCCCAATCTTTTCATCCTCGATCACCCGCTGATCCAGCACAAGCTGTCGCACATGCGCGACCGGGACACGTCCACGCGCACGTTCCGCGAGCTGCTGCGCGAGATCACGCTTTTGATGGGCTACGAAATCACCCGCAATCTACCGATGACCACGCGCCGCCTGAACACGCCGCTCGTCGAGATCGACGCGCCGGTGATCGCCGGCAAGAAGCTCGCGATCGTGCCGGTGCTGCGCGCGGGCATCGGCATGTCGGACGGTTTGCTCGAACTGGTGCCGTCGGCGCGTGTGGGCCACATCGGCGTGTATCGGGCCGAGGACCATCGGCCGGTCGAATATCTGGTGCGTCTGCCCGATCTCGAAGACCGCGTGTTCATTCTGTGCGATCCGATGGTCGCGACCGGCTACTCCGCCGTGCATGCGGTCGACGTGCTCAAGCGCCGCAACGTGGCCGGCGAGAACATCCTGTTCCTCGCGCTCGTCGCCGCGCCCGAGGGCGTGCAGGTGTTCCAGGACGCGCATCCGGACGTGAAGCTCTTCGTCGCGTCGCTCGATTCGCATCTGAACGAGCACGCGTACATCGTGCCGGGCTTGGGCGACGCGGGCGACCGGCTGTTCGGCACGAAGAACTGAACGTTGTCGAAAAAGCCGGTGCGCGGCGCCTGGTTCGCGCCGCGCACGCATACTTTTCCTGCAATGTCGGGCCATCCCGGGCGACGGCGGCCGCTGCCGCACCCCCGCGGCGTGATAAAATTCGAATCCACTCGAAGCGCGGCCTCGCGCGCAGCGCGAGGCGCGGCGGGCATTTCGGTGCGCCATGCAGCGCAGGCAATCAGCCAGGACCGGCGGCGCGCAGCCGGGCAGAACGGCCGGCACGAATTTGACATCGAGGCGCCTTGACGAGCGCCTGAAAAATCGCAACGACAATTGCACACTGCGCGCCCCGCTGGCGCGCGCGACGGAGAAAGGTATGGCGGGTCATTCGAAATGGGCCAACATCAAGCATAAGAAAGCAGCGGCCGATGCCAAGCGCGGCAAGGTCTGGACGCGGCTCATCAAGGAAATTCAGGTCGCGGCGCGCATGGGCGGCGGCGACATCGACTCGAATCCGCGTCTGCGGCTCGCCGTCGAAAAGGCGTACGACGCCAACATGCCGAAAGACAACGTCAACCGCGCGATCCAGCGCGGCGTGGGCGGCGTCGACGGTGCGAACTACGAAGAAATCCGCTACGAAGGCTACGGCATCGGCGGTGCGGCGGTGATCGTCGACACCATGACCGACAACCGCACGCGCACGGTCGCGGAAGTGCGTCACGCGTTCTCGAAGAACGGCGGCAACATGGGCACTGACGGCTCGGTGTCGTTCATGTTCGACCACGTCGGCCAGTTCCTGTTTGCGCCCGGCACGCCCGAAGACAAGCTGATGGAAGCGGCGCTCGAAGCCGGCGCCGACGACGTGGTGACGAACGAGGACGGCAGCATCGAAGTGCTCTGCCCGCCGAACGATTTCCCGAAGGTGAAGACCGCGCTCGAAGCCGCGGGCTTCAAGGCCGAAGTGGCCGAGGTCACGATGAAACCTCAGACGGAAGTCGAGTTCACCGGCGACGACGCCGTGAAAATGCAGAAGCTGCTCGACGCGCTGGAAAATCTGGACGACGTGCAGGAAGTCTATACAAACGCCGCGATCGCCGACGAATGAAGCCGCTGGCCGGGCAAGCCGCCTTTGTGCGCATGCCGCCGGCCGGTTTCAACGTTGCTGCTGAACGGGCCTGGCCGGGACGGCGCTGAGGCGTCCTGTCGCGCTGCCCTCGTCCGGGTTCGCCATGCGTTGCGCCGCCACAACCGGCTGCGAACATGGCGGAACTCACTGTTATTGCACGGCTCGCCGCCGCACAGGGCGGCCGCCGTTTTTGGTTTTTAAGTCTCGGGGATTCACATGAAGTTACTCGTCGTCGGTTCCGGCGGTCGCGAACATGCGCTCGCATGGAAGCTCGCGCAATCGCCGCGGGTCCAGCTCGTCTACGTGGCTCCTGGCAACGGCGGCACCGCCCAGGACGAGCGCCTGCGCAACGTCGACATCACCGAGCCGGCTGCGCTCGCCGATTTCGTCGAGAAGGAACAGATCGCCTTCACGCTGGTCGGGCCGGAAGCGCCGCTCGCCGCGGGCATCGTCAATCTGTTCCGCTCGCGCGGTCTGAAGATTTTCGGACCGACGAAGGAAGCGGCGCAGCTCGAAAGCTCGAAAGACTTTGCGAAGGCGTTCATGAAACGCCACGCGATTCCGACGGCCGAGTACGAAACGTTCGCCGATGTCGCCGCCGCGCACGCGTATCTCGATGCGAAGGGCGCGCCGATCGTCATCAAGGCCGATGGCCTGGCTGCCGGCAAGGGCGTGGTCGTCGCGCAGACGCTGGAAGAAGCGCACGCCGCCGTCGACATGATGCTGTCGGACAACAAGCTCGGCGACGCCGGCGCGCGCGTCGTGATCGAAGAGTTTCTGGCGGGCGAGGAAGCGAGCTTCATCGTGATGGTCGACGGCAAGCATGTGCTGCCGCTCGCGTCGAGCCAGGACCACAAGCGTTTGCTCGACGGCGATCAGGGCCCGAACACCGGCGGCATGGGCGCGTACTCGCCCGCGCCTATCGTCACGCCGCAACTGCACGCGCGCGTGATGCGCGAAATCATCCTGCCGACAGTGCGCGGCATGGAGAAGGAAGGCATCCGCTACACGGGTTTCCTGTACGCCGGTCTGATGATCGACGCGCAAGGCAATCCGAAGACGCTCGAGTTCAACTGCCGCATGGGCGACCCGGAAACGCAGCCGATCATGGCGCGTCTGAAGGGCGACTATTCGAAGGTGGTCGAGCAGGCGATTGCCGGCACGCTCGATACGGTCGAACTGGAGTGGGACCGCCGCACCGCGCTCGGCGTGGTGCTCGCCGCGTACAACTATCCGGACACGCCGCGCAAGGGCGACCGCATCAACGACATTCCGGCCGAAACGGCGGATTCGGTCACCTTCCATGCGGGCACGACTTACGCGGACGGCAAGCTGGTCACGTCGGGCGGCCGTGTGCTGTGCGTGGTGGGTCTGGCCGATTCCGTGCGCAGCGCGCAGTCGGTCGCGTACGAAACGATCAACCAGATTTCGTTCGACGGCATGCAGTACCGGCGCGACATCGGCTATCGCGCATTGAACCGCAAGCACGACGCCAGGACCGAAGGCAAGCACTGAAGCGCCAGTCCGCCATGCCGCCCTGCCCGTGTGCCGCGCCAACGGCGCTACACTGCGGGTTGGCGGCGGCTCGTTGCCGCGCGGCGGCAATCCGCACTGAACGGCCGCACCTTTGCGGCAACCTCCGCCCCACCCAGCGCGGCGCTTCACGACGAACCCGCGGCACCGGCGTGCCGCCTTCAGCACCTGCATTGATGACCGATTCGAGCTACGACGCACAAGCCGTGCGCACCTGGCTGCAAGGCCTGCAAACGCAGATTGCGGACACCCTGGGCGCCTTCGACGGCAAGCCCTTCGCCACCGACGCATGGCAGCGCACGCCCGGCGAAAAACTGCGCGGCGGCGGCTGCACGCGGATTCTCGAAGGCGGCGACTTCTTCGAGCGCGCGGGCATCGGCTTTTCGGACGTCGCGGGCGACGCGTTGCCGGGCTCCGCGAGCGCGGCGCGTCCGCAACTGGCCGGGCGCGGCTTCGAGGCAATGGGCGTGTCGCTCGTGCTGCACCCGCACAATCCGCACTGCCCGACCGTGCATATGAACGTGCGCCTGCTGATCGCGACCAAGCCCGGCGAAGAGCCGGTGTTCTGGTTCGGCGGCGGCATGGACCTGACGCCGTACTACGGTTACGAAGACGACGCGCGGCATTTTCATCGCGTGTGCCGCGATGCGCTCGAGCCTTATGGCGCCGACCTCTATCCGAGTTTCAAGCGCTGGTGCGACGAGTATTTCTTCCTCAAGCACAGGAACGAGCCGCGCGGCATCGGCGGGATTTTTTTCGACGATTACTCGGCGCCGGGCTTCGATCAATCGTTCGCGATGATGAGAAGCGTGGGTGAGGGATTCCTCAAAGCCTACCTGCCGATCATCGAAAAGCGCCGCAACATTCCGTACGGCCAGGCCGAGCGCGATTTCCAGGCTTACCGGCGCGGACGCTACGTCGAGTTCAATCTGGTCTTCGACCGTGGCACACTGTTTGGGCTGCAGAGCGGCGGACGCACCGAATCGATTCTGATGTCGATGCCGCCTGTGGTGAACTGGCGCTACAACTGGCAGCCCGAGCCGGGCACGCCGGAAGCGCGCCTTTATAGCGATTTTCTCGTGCCGCGCGAGTGGGTTTGAGTGCTGTGAGCGCCCCGCAATTCCGGAAGCCCGCACTGCCCGCCACGTCACGACAAAGGATCTTTACCTGAAGCCGAACGCTCATCCCGTTGCGCTGCCTCGCCGGATCGGTCTGCTCGGCGGCACCTTCGACCCGATCCACGACGGCCACCTCGCGCTCGCGCGGCGTTTCGCCCACGTGCTGCGCCTGACCGAGCTCGTGCTGCTGCCGGCCGGCCAGCCGTGGCAGAAAGCGGACGTGTCGCCCGCCGAGCATCGGCTTGCAATGACGCGCGCGGCGGCAAGCGAACTGAAGCTGCCCGGCGTCGAGGTGCGAGTCGCCACCGACGAAATCGAGCACGAAGGCCCGACGTACACCGTCGACACGCTGCAACACTGGCGCGAACGCGAAGGCAACGAGACGTCCATTGCGTTGCTGATCGGCGCGGATCAACTGGTGAAGCTCGACACATGGCGCGACTGGCGGCGCCTGTTCGACTTCGCGCACATCTGCGCGGCCACGCGGCCCGGATTCGATCTCGCGTCGATTCCGCCCGCCGTCGCGCAGGAAATCGACGCGCGCCGCGCCGGCGCCGAGGTTCTGCAAGCCACGCCTTGCGGCCACTTGCTGATCGACACGACGCTCGCGTTCAACGTTTCGGCCACCGACATTCGCGCGCATCTGCGCGAACAGGTGAGCCAGCGGCTTGCCCATGTAGGCGGCGAACAGCACGGCGAGGCCGCAAGCCACGTCCCCACCGCGGTGTGGGACTACATTCTTCAACATCATCTGTACCACCGGTAACCTCATGGATATTCGCAAACTGCAACGCGTGATCGTCGACGCTCTCGAAGACGTCAAGGCGCAAGACATCAAGGTGTTCAACACCAGCCACCTGACCGCGCTGTTCGATCGCGTGATCGTCGCGAGTGGCACCTCGAACCGGCAAACCAAGGCGCTCGCCTCGAGCGTGCGCGAAGGCGTGAAGGAAGCCGGCGGCGACATCATCAGCACCGAGGGCGAGGACATCGGCGAATGGGTGCTGGTGGATTGCGGCGACGCGATCGTCCACATCCTGCAACCGGCGCTGCGCCAGTACTACAACCTCGAGGAAATCTGGGGCGACAAGCCGGTGCGTCTGAAGCTGTCGACGCCTGATCCGTTCGGCGGCGCGCGTTCGAGCGAGCCCGACGAAGAAGACGAGGACGACGAAGCGCCGGCCGTCAAAAAGCCCGCGCGCAAGACCGCCACGCGACGCAAGTGAGCGGGCTTTGCCCGGTTCTCTTCGATCCGTTCACTGTAGACGTCCGCGAGCAGCGCTCTAAAGCTCGATGAAACTGCACATTCTCGCCGTCGGCCACAAGATGCCGGACTGGATCGCGACGGGCTTCGACGAATACGCGAAACGCATGCCGCCCGAGCTGCGCATCGAACTGCGCGAGATCAAGCCGGAGCAGCGTTCGTCCGCGCGCTCGGCCGAAAGCGTGATGGCCGCCGAGCGCGTGAAGATCGAAGCCGCGCTGCCGAAGAACGCGCGCATTGTCGCGCTCGACGAACGCGGCAAGGACTGGACCACCATGCAGCTTGCGGGCGCCCTGCCCGGCTGGCAGCAGGACGGCCGCGACGTCGCGTTTCTGATCGGCGGCGCTGACGGACTCGACCCCGAACTGAAGGCGCGCGCCGACCTGCTGCTGCGCGTGTCGAGCCTCACGCTGCCTCACGCGATGGTGCGCGTGCTGCTCGCCGAACAGCTTTACCGCGCGTGGACCATCACGCAAAATCACCCCTATCATCGCGTGTGAGCAGACGCGGACGGTGACGCGCCACGTCCCGCGCCGCATCGTATTGCATCACCACTCGGCGCACGCGACGCATTGCTTCAATGGCGTCCGTCCCCGCGCCTTTGCACGCGAGCGCAGCGCGATAACGCCTGTCCGCACTTCGCGCCCGACATCATCGCGCTACCGCTAATCCGTTCCAACGAGACTCGTTATGCCAACGTCCGCTGCCTCGCTGCATCCTTTCGTCTATCTCGCGTCGCAGAGTCCGCGCCGTCAGGAGTTGTTGCAACAGATCGGCGTGCGCTTCGAGTTGCTGCTGCCGCGCCCCGACGAAGATGCCGAAGCGCTCGAAGCCGAACTGCCAGGTGAGCGTGCGCGCGACTATGTGCAGCGCGTGTGCGTGGCTAAAGCGCGCGCCGCGCATGCGCGTCTCGTAGCCGGCGCTCATGCCGCGCGACCGATTCTGGTTTGCGGATACAACGGTCACCATCGACGACGCGATTCTCGGCAAACCGCTCGACGCCGACGACGCCGCCGCGATGCTCACGCGCCTCGCGGGCCGCGATCACGAAGTGCTGACCGCGGTTGCCGTCGTCGATGCACAGGGTGAGTTGTTGCCGGCCGCGCTGTCCGTGTCGAAGGTGCGCTTTGCTGCGCTGCACGCGGACGCGATTCGCCGCTACGTGGCGAGCGGCGAACCGCTCGGCAAGGCGGGCGCCTATGGCGTGCAAGGGCGCGCCGCGGAGTTTATCGAGCATATCGACGGGTCCTATTCAGGTATCATGGGTTTGCCGCTTTTTGAAACCGCTGCCCTTCTGCGTGCAGCGCGCATCGACTTCTAGAACAACACCATGAATGAAGAAATCCTGATTAATGTCACGCCGCAGGAAACGCGCGTCGCGCTCGTCCAGCAAGGCGCCGTCCAGGAACTTCACGTCGAACGAACGCTGTCGCGGGGCCGCGTCGGCAACGTCTATCTCGGCAAGGTCGTGCGCGTGTTGCCGGGTATGCAATCGGCGTTTATCGACATCGGTCTCGAACGTGCCGCGTTTTTGCATGTCGCGGATATATGGCATCCGCGCATTGCCGGTGAGCCGCAACATCAAACGCCGCACCAGCCGATCGAAAAGATCGTGTTCGAAGGTCAGACGCTGATGGTCCAGGTGGTGAAGGACCCGATCGGCACGAAGGGCGCGCGGCTTTCCACGCAAGTGAGCATTGCCGGCCGCACGCTCGTGTATCTGCCGCAGGAACCGCATATCGGCATTTCGCAAAAGATCGAGAGCGAAGCCGAGCGCGAAGCGGTGCGCGCGCGTCTGACCGCCGTGCTGCCCGCCGATGAGAAAGGCGGCTACATCGTTCGCACCATTGCCGAAGATGCGACGAGCGAAGAGCTTGCCGCGGACGTCGCGTATCTGCGCAAGACGTGGGCGACGATTCTGTCGCAAGGTCAGCGCATGCCGCCGACCAGTTTGCTCTATCAGGATCTGAATCTCGCGCAACGCGTGCTGCGCGATTTCGTCAACGACGAGACGTCGCGCATCCAGGTCGATTCGCGCGAGACGTATCAGATGCTGGCCGATTTCGCTGCCGAATTCACGCCTGCCGTGTCCTCGAAACTGCACCACTACACGGGCGAGCGGCCGCTCTTCGATCTGTACAACATCGAGGCGGAAATTCAGCGCGCGCTATCGCGCCGTGTCGACCTGAAGTCGGGCGGCTACCTGGTGATCGACCAGACCGAGGCGATGACCACCATCGACGTGAATACGGGCGGCTACGTCGGCGCGCGCAATTTCGACGACACGATCTTCAAGACCAACCTCGAAGCGGCGCATACCATTGCGCGCCAATTGCGGCTGCGCAATCTGGGCGGCGTGATCATCATCGACTTCATCGACATGGAAAACGTCGAGCATCGCGACCAGGTGCTGAGCGAGCTGAAGCGAGCGTTGTCGCGCGACCGTACGCGCGTGACCGTGAACGGTTTTTCGCAACTTGGGCTCGTTGAGATGACGCGCAAGCGCACACGCGAGTCGCTCGCGCATGTGCTGTGCGAACCCTGCCCCGTTTGCCAGGGCAAGGGCCAGGTGAAGACGCCGCGCACGGTCTGCTACGACGTGCTGCGCGAGATTTTGCGCGAGTCGCGGCAGTTCAATCCGCGCGAGTTTCGCGTGGTGGCGTCGCAGCAGGTGATCGATCTTTTCCTCGAGGAAGAGTCGCAGCATCTGGCGATGCTGATCGACTTTATCGGCAAGCCGGTGTCGTTGCAGGTGGAGTCGAATCTGAGTCAGGAGCAGTACGATATCGTGCTGATGTAGCTCCACCTACGGCCGAGGCGTTCCGCGCAGACATCGAAAAACTGCGCGCACTGCGGCCAGCGCAGCAGTTCCAGCAAGGCTGCCCGCTCGCGAGCCTTCACACAGACACACTGTGCCGCGTTTCAATCGTCGGTCAGAAAGTCCGGATGACTGGTGCGAATCTGCTCGATCTGATGCAGGGTTCCCGACAGATGCCCGCGCAGCGCCGCCTGCGCCGCGGTCGCGTCGCCGCGTTCGATAGCATCGACAATTTCTGTGTGCTCCTGCACCACCGCCATCGTCTTGCCCTCGACGGGCAAATGCAAACGACGCAACCGGTCGATATGGCCGCTCAGCCTGCGCACCAGGTCCCACAACTGCGGCACGCCCGCGGCCTCGTACATCTGACGATGAAACGTCTGGTCGAATAACGCGAACCGCTCGTAGTTGTTCAGGTCCAGTAGTTCGGTTTGCCTCGCGATGGTGGCGCGCAACGCCGCGATAAGCGCGGCATCGTGCTGCTCGGCGAGGGTCCGCACCACTTCCAGTTCTATCGAACGGCGCAGGAAATGCGCCTGCAACGCGGAGCTCACGTTGATCTGACTGACGACGGTCGCGTGCTGGGGAAAGATGTCGACGAGGCCTTCTTCACCGAGCTTCATCAGCGCGTCGCGCACCGGCGTCTGGCTCAAACCATAGCGGTTTGCGAGCTCAGCGCGCGAGAGCACCGTGCCCGGTGTCAGTTCGAGTGAAAGGATCATTTCGCGCAGTCGTTCGAATACTTGCGGCGCGGCATGGCGGGACCGGTCGAGCCGGGTCACCACGGAAGAGCTGGCGTTGTTTTTCATGGCAAACCGAAGCGCTAAAAGCGGGAAAGCGGGCGCAGCCGGCAAAGGACACTGGCTAAGACATTAGTACTATAGCCGACGCCCGCCCCTTCCAGTAAGGCCTCGGCGCGTTGCCGCGCCGGCCGCGCCTGAGTAGTTACCCTACTGACGCACTAATACATTAGTGCTTTACCATCGCGTCACCTTGTTCGCTTTCTTCATTGAAGACCTTCACGCCATGACTCGCGACATCACCATCACGCAGGTTCGAATCACTCCGATCGCCTTTCGCGACGGCCCGCTGCTGAACGCCGCCGGGATTCACGAACCTTGGGCGTTGCGCGCCATTCTGGAACTGGAAACGAGCGACGGCCGCGTCGGCATCTCCGAAACTTACGGCGACGAGCCCATGCTGCGCGTGCTCGAAGAGGCCAGGGCGCTCGTGACTGGCCTCTCGCCGTTCGACCTGAACCGCCTGGAAGAACGCGTGCGAGGCGCGATCAAGGCGAGTCCCGGCGCGGTTGAGTTCGAACTGGCGCCCGGCTCCCATTCGGCGAAAAACGCGCCAAAAGTAATCAGCGCGCTCGAAGTCGCCATGCTCGACCTGCAAGGGCAGATTGTCGGCGCGCCGGTCGTGGATCTGCTGGGAGGCAAGGTTCGCGATGCCGTCCCGTACAGCGCCTACCTCTTCTTCAAGTACGCGGAGCACGTCGATAAACCCTATGCGCCCGACGCCTGGGGCGAAGGCCTGAGCCCGGAGCAGATCGTCGCGCAGGCGCGCCGCATGATCGGCCTGTACGGTTTTCAGAGCATCAAGCTGAAGGGCGGCGTATTCGAGCCGAAGCACGAAATAGCATGCATGCGCGCGCTGCACGACGCGTTCCCCGGCATGCCGCTGCGGCTCGACCCGAATGCGAACTGGACGCTCGAAACGAGCATCGCGGCCGCGCCTGAACTCGACGACCTGCTCGAGTATTACGAAGATCCGTGCCCCGGCCTCGCCGGCATGGCGGAACTCGCCAGGCACACGCGCCTGCCGCTCGCGACCAACATGGTGATCACGACCATGGAAGATTTCCGGCGCGGCGCCGAAATGGGCTCGGTCAAGGTGCTGCTGTCGGACCATCACTACTGGGGCGGGCTGCGCGCAACACAGACGCTCGCGCGCATGTGCAAGCTGTGGGATCTCGGCATGTCGATGCACTCGAACTCGCATCTCGGCATCAGCCTGATGGCGATGACGCATGTCGCCGCAAGCATCCCGAACCTGACCTACGCGTGCGATACGCACTATCCGTGGCAGGAAGAAGAAGTCATCAAGGGCGGCCGCGTGAAGTTCGATAACGGCACGGTCCACGTACCGGACACGCCGGGCCTTGGCGTCGAACTCGACCGCGAGCGGCTCGCGGAGTTGCACGCGCAGTACCTGTCGTGCGGCGTGCGCAATCGCGACGACCTGGCGCAGATGCGAAAGTACGACCCGGCCTTTAGCGGCAAGAACCCGCGCTTTTAAAGGACCGTTCGCACCGTGCGTTATGCGGCTTTCCCGACCGCGCGCCGGCGCAACCATCCTCAAGACCTCCGGAGACACAATGAAAATAATGGAAGCCCAAGCCGCCGGCGCGCAAAGCGCGGTCGGCCGCTATAGATGGACGATCTGCGCGCTGATCTTCTTTGCGACGACGATCAACTACATGGATCGTCAGATGCTCGGCCTGCTCGCGCCGCTGCTGCAGAAGGACATCGGCTGGAATCAGGTTCAGTATGCGCAGACCGTCATGGTGTTCACTGTCGCCTATGCGGTCGGCCTCGCGATTTTTGGCCGGATCGCGGACCGCTTCAGCACGAAGGCCGTGTACGGCAGCGCAATGGCAATGTGGAGTCTCGCCGCAATGCTGCACGCGGTGGCGTCGAGCGTACCGGGCTTTGCGGCTGTGCGAGGTCTGCTCGGTTTTGGCGAAGCGGCCAACTTTCCGGTCGCGATCCGCACCACGGCCACGTGGTTTCCGAAGAAAGAGCGCGCGTTGGCGACGGGCCTCTGGAACATGGGCGCCACCATCGGCGGAATCGTCGCGCCGGCTTTCGTGCCGATCGCCGCGGTAATGTGGGGCTGGCGCGCGACCTTCATCGCGGGCGGCGCCACGGGTTTCATCTGGCTCGCGGTGTGGCTGTTCGTGTACCGGCAGCCTGCGCAGCATCCGTCGGTGTCGAAGAGCGAACTCGATTACATCAATTCGGACCGCGACGAAGCCGTCGAACAATCGGTCAGTTGGCTTTCCGTGCTGAAGTATCGGGAGACGTGGGCTTTTATCGTCGGCAAGCTGCTGACCGATCCCGTGTGGTGGTTTTATCTGTTCTGGCTGCCCAAGTGGCTCAATGAATCGAGGCACATCGACATCCGCAATCTGGGCTTGCCGCTGATCGCGATCTACACGATGGCGTCGGTCGGCAGCGTGGCCGGCGGGTGGCTCTCGTCGCACCTGATGGCGCGATATAACAAGCCCAACTTTGCGCGCAAGATCTCGATGGGAATCTGCGCGGTGTGCGTCGTGCCGATTGCCACCCTCTCACATTTCCAAAGCCTTTGGTACGCGGTCTTCGCAGTGGGTCTGGCCGCCGCGGCGCACCAGGGATGGTCGGCGAACCTCGTCACGCTGGTAGGTGATGTGTTCCCGCGCCGCCTGGTGGGCACGGTGGTCGGCATCGGCGGCGTCGCGGGCATGGTCGGCTCGTTCTTCTACTCGGGCGTGATCGGCGAGACGCTGCAGCGCACCGGCCAGTATTGGGCGCTCTTCGCGGTTGGCGCATCGGCCTATCTGGTCGCGCTCGGCATCATCCATCTGCTCATGCCACGCATGGCGCCGGTGAAATTGCGCGATTGAAAAACCCTTTGCAGTAAAACGCGGAGCCTGTGCGGCATGTCGATTCCCGCACTGGTTCCGTTTCGCGACTGGTCAGCAAGCGGCGCGCATATCGAGCGTGCGCGCCGTCGCCTGAATGAATGAGTGAATGAATGGCAGCGTCAGATCGCGAGCCCGCCTGACACCTCGATGCGTTGAGCGTTGATCCAGCGATTGTCCTCCGACAGAAGCGAGGCAATCATCGGGCCGATGTCGTCGGGCACGCCGGGGCGGCCGAGCGCGGTCATCTCCCCGATGCGCCGGTTCATCTCCGGGTTGTCGCGCACGATGCCGCCGCTGAAGTCCGTCTCGACAGCGCCCGGCGCGACCACATTGACCGCGATGCGGCGCGGCCCGAGTTCCTTCGCCAGATACCTGGTCAGCGTTTCGACGGCGGCCTTCATCGAACCGTAGGGCCCGCTCTCCGGTACGATGATGCGGCGTGAGTCCGCTCGAAACGTTGACGATTCTGCCTCCATCGCGAATCAGCGGCAGCAGCTTCTGCGTCAGAAAGAACACGCCCTTGAAGTGGATGTTGTAGAGTGCGTCCAGCTCGGCTTCAGTCGTGTTTTCGATGCGGTTATGATGCGAGTTCCCTGCATTGTTGACGAGGTAGTCGAAGCGGTCGGCGCCCCATTCCCTCAGCGTGTCGCGCAGCGTCGTGACGAATGCATCGAACGCACTGGCGTCGCCGGTATCGAGCTTCAAGGCCGCCGATCTGCTCCCCGTGGCGCGGGCTTTGGCGAGCACTTCGTCGGCGGCCGCGCGATTCACGTGATACGTAAAGACAGTGTCGATGCTGCGCTCCGCGAGCCTCAGCACCGTGTTGCGGCCTAGGCCCCGGCTGCCGCCGGTGACGATTGCGATCTTACTTGCTGGCATGGCGATTCCTCCATTGAACATGCGTCGATCGTAATGACCGGCATGCCGGACGATAAGCCTGCGCACACCGCACGGGCTGTGCGGAATAGACGAACAATGACCATTGCACCGAACATCAAGGATTTGACGGCGTTCGTCGCCGTGATAGAAGCTGGCGGTTTCCGCGACGCTGCGCGCGCAATCGGCAGCAGTCCGTCCGCCGTCAGCGAAGCGGTGCGCCGCCTCGAAACGCGCACCGGCGTGCGGCTGCTGCATCGCACGACGCGCAGCGTCGCTGCGACTGAAGCGGGCACGCGCCTGCTGTCGCAGCTCAGGCCCGCACTCGACGGACTGGAAGCGGCGCTCGACGTGGTCAATCAATTCCGCGACAAGCCGTTCGGCAAGCTCAAGCTGAACGTGCCGGTGGTCGCCGCGCGGCTCATCCTGCCGCGGATACTGCCGGCGTTCCTGTCGATGTATCCGGAGATCGAACTGGAAGTCGTCGCTGACGACAGCTTCGTCGATCTGTTGTCCGCAGGCTGCGACGCGGGCATCCGGTACGGTGAAAGCCTCCAGCAGGACATGATCGCGGTGCCTATCGGCCCGCGCGAGCAGCGCATGGCGCTCGGCGCCTCACCGGCGTATCTGGCACGGCACGGACGGCCCGAACATCCCGACGATCTTGTGCGGCATGCCTGTCTGCGGCACCGCTTCTCAAGCGGCGCAATAGCCGAATGGCTCTTCGAACGCGACGGCAAAACCGTGCGGATCGAGCCGCAGGGGCCGTTGATCGTGCGCACGGGGAGCTCCGCAGAACTGTCGGTCGACGTCGCGCTCGCGGGCAACGGCATCGTGCAGTTATTCGACGACTGGCTCCGTCCGCACTTTGAAAGCGGCGCCCTCGAACCGGTGTTGGAGCCGTGGTGGTTGCGCTTTCCCGGGCCCTATCTTTACTATCCGGGACGCCGCTACCTGCCCGCGCCGCTGCGCGCGTTCGTCGACTTCGTCAAGGCCGAATGCGAGCGCGCATGAATGTAGTTGATGGTTCGATGAGCCGCGAACGCGGCGACCGAATCGGGCTCGCCATATCGCCCGAGATATTGCGGAGATGCGCAGGTCGCATCTAAAACTGAACAGTACGATATCGTGCTGATGTAGCTCCGCCCGACCAATAGTTCGCGATTTCCGAAGCCAACAGGACTACACTTGAGGTACTGAATTCCGGGAGCAGCGCAATGGACGACTCTACCTCTCGAGGCACCTTTCGCGGTCTCCCATTGACTCCCGAGCAGGACGCGGAAGTCAGGCACTATATAAAGACGAAAAGCCGGCGAGGCGAGCCGTGGGACACGCCGGAGCTGGAGCTTCTACTCAAAGACATGCTTGTGCCGCCGTTAGACGAAGACACAGAAGCCGGCGCGACCGTCGACGAAGTGAGATCCGCCGCCGAACGCGCGACAACCTTTTCCGACGAAACAATGGACCCGATTGAAGCAAGCGAGGAGCGCAATGCCGCTATGGAAGCGGAGGGAATGAAAGGCCCGAGGCACTGATCCTGGCTCACGCCGGTAATGCGCGTGGCAATTAAATTGGTGAATCGACAGATACCTGCATATCTGCACGCGTCGAGTCGAACACTGTGAAAGTCTTACATAAAAAAGGAAGTCATCATGAGCAAAGCCCACGACGCGAAAAAGACGGAAAAGAAAGTCGCTACAAAAACGCCGAAGGAAAAGAAAGACGCGAAGAAGCTGAAGAAGGAGGCTTCGAAGCGTCAATAAGTATGACTATGCCAGGAGCACCGCTGAACTCACACTCACGGCGGGTTAAGCGGCGCTCCTGCCAGCATTGGTGCCGCGACGGTAAAAACGGCAGCAGCCGTTACGGTCGCCTGGGCGGTGTACTGCCACTCTGCGAGCCCCGATTGTAGGGCTGTGGTTGGGACGATCGGCCGTCCGCTCCTTCGTCCTTGCGCGTGCTGTTATCGGCGGCATTATTCTTTTTGTTTGGCGCAGCAGTCGGGGCCGTGCGGTTCAAGGTTTGCAGTTGCAGCAGCTTCAAGAGGCGGTCGTCCGCGTGCGCAGTGGCCGTAGCGGCCATGCAGCTCGCGACAAGCAGTCCCATCGTCACTCGTGATCTAAGTATCGTAGTCATCGACGTCTCCCATCGAACGGCAATCGCCAGCGTATTCATCAGGAATGCCGCGCATGAACCGCGCCTGCCCGCTGACGACCGTTTGCCAGTTCCGCTTTCCATAGTACTCGCTGATGTAACCGGTGCAGCAGCACCGCGGAAATTCATCGCTTGCTATTAATCACATAGCCGATGCCGCGGACCGTCTGAATAGCATGTGGTCGACATGTGAGGGAAAAAACACGCGGGCATTTTCACGTGCATGTTTTGTTCGTGACAGACATTGCCGTCGTAATCGACGATCTGTCCGCGAGTAACCGGATCGCGCGTCGCCGGGTGCCTCACATCCTGTGCCGCGCAACCAGTCAGGATCACTACGCATTGCAGCGTAATCAGGAAGCGCTTCATTTCGTGTTTGGTAACTCGCGGCTCTTATTGAGCGTGAGCGCCCGACGCAATGCGGGCTGACGGCGCGGCGGTGCCCGAGCTCGACACGCCGTGCACCATCCCGTCATACTGTTCCTTCGATACCCCGCGCTCGGCGTAGATAAACGCCGCCACCTGCCAGAGCGTCTGGTCAGACTGCGTCTTGCCGAACGACGGCATCGCCGTCATGTTGACGCCATGCTTGATGACCCAGAACATCAGCTCCGGCTTATTGCGGCGTTGCGCAGCCAGCAGCGAGGGCGCGGCCGGCTGAATGCCTTGACCCACCGCGCTCAGCGGACGGTCCGGCGCGCCGTGACAGGTCGCACAGTTGGCGTCGTACATGCGCGCACCGGCCCGAACGTTTTCGAGCGACAGTAGATCGCCAGGTGCGATGTCGCGTCCCCCATGCCGGTGCAGAGACGCTTCGTAGGTCGCATGCAGCGTCGCGGCGAGGTACGGATTGTCTTTCGAACTCGCCGATACGTCGTAAATTCCCGAACGGACGAATGCAAGCGCGCCGCCGCCGATCAGCACGAGCAGACCGACGGCGGTGGCAACAATCTTTGCAAGCGTGGAATGAAGAAAACGCATGACGTGTCTGCCGATAAAGGTTCGAAGACCTCTCATTATCGGCAGCGTTGCTTGCCGGACGCCGTCGTCTGTATTACCGATTTGTCATCAAACCAGCGCGACCGGCCTAGGCACTCCGCGTCGTCACGCGCGCCGCTGCGTCACTGCGTCTTCCCAACCCGTGCGCGCCTCGACCCATTCCGCCAACGCCAGCAAGCCGGCGTCATTCTGCGCGGCGCCCACCAGTTGCGCGCCGAGCGGCAAGCCCGACGGCCCAAATCGCATCGGCACCGTCACAGCGGGCACGCCGAGGAAAGTCCACGGCGCGCAGAACGAGGCGTCGCCCGTATAGTCGAGCCCGCGCGGCGGCTCGCCGGTAGCGGGCGCGACCAGCAGCGCGTCGAGCGTCATGGTTTGCGTCAGCCATGCATGAAAGCGCTGCGCCATCGGCACCTGCGCCGCCTTGATCCGCGCGTAGGTGGTGGCCGGCAACTTGCGCCCTTCATCGACGAGACCGCGCATCGCCGGACTCACGAGTTCGGGCGTGCGCTCGACCAGTTCGCCATGTGTGATCGCGGCTTCCACCGCCATCAGTTGCAGCGCATACGCGGGCGTCGCGAAGACTTCCTCCGGCAAATCCACCGCGACGATCTCCGCGCCGTCGCGCGCGAGTTGCGCCGCCAGCACGTCGAGCGCGGCTTGCTGCGCCGGCTCTATCGCGCCGCCTGCCTGCTTCGACAACACGCCGATGCGCCGCTTGCCTGCGCTAAGCGCGACGGCGGCCACATGCGACGCGTGCGGGTCCGCGACGTCGACGCCCGCGACGAGCTTCAGCACATACGCCACGTCGGCGACGCGTCGCGCGAACAGTCCAACGTGATCGAGCGACCACGCCAGCGGCAACACCCCGGTTCGCGCAATCGTGCCGTACGTAGGCTTGAATCCGACGATGCCGCAATAAGCCGCCGGCCGGATCACCGAGCCCTGCGTCTGCGTGCCGAGCGCGAGCGGCACGATACCGGCCGCCACCGCCGCCGCCGAACCGCTGGACGATCCGCCCGGCGTGAACGCGCCATTCCACGGATTAACCGTCGGTCCCGGATGGCGCCACGCGAACTCGGTCGTCACCGTCTTGCCGATAACCGTCGCGCCGGCGGCCCGCAAGCGCGCCACCACCCACGCATCGCGCTCGGGACGCCGTCCCTTGTACGCCGCCGAGTTGAATTCGGTCGGCATGTCGGCGGTATCGATGACATCCTTCACCGCGACCGGCACGCCGGCGAGCGGCGCGGTTGCATCGGCGAACGTATCCGGCGGTGCGTCGGGCAGATAACAGAACGCGTGCAACGTCGCCTGCGAATGCCGCGCGGCCTCGTAAGCGTCCGAAACATATTGCGCAGGCGTGGCGTCACCGGCGGCGAGCGCCGCGCGTATTTCGCCGATGGTCGGTGCTTGATTGAATAGGGTCATGAGAGCGTCGGAAAGCAGTTTATTTCGCGGCAAGCGCGGGCTGGATATAACTGTGGACGACGAACGTATCGTACTTCGGCTGCTGCTTCAGATTGCCAAGCGCGATTTGCGTATCCATTGCAACGGCCAGCGCTTTCGGCGTGATGTCGACGCTCTTCGGATACACGCCTTCGGTCAGCATGCGCTTGACGGCCGCATCCACCACGGCCGCATCGAGCGTCGGGAATTCCTTGCGCGCGATCGCCTGCGTTTCCGCCGGATTGCTTTGCATGTAGCGCAGCGCGTTTTGCAGGCCCTTCACGAAGCGTGCGGCCGCATCGGGATCGACGCCGCGCTTCGCCGAAATCGACGAAAACGCGTACTCGCCATAGAGCTTCGGAAAGCCGAGCACGACTTTCATGCCTTTTGCCACGGCCTGGTCGAGGCCCGGCTCATACATCACCGCGATCTTCGACTGCCCGGCCACGAGCGGTCCAATCTCGGAACCGAGCGGCACCTGGATCAGCTTGACGTCGCTCTGCGACATGCCGTTTTCCTTCAGCAGCTTGAAGAACAAAGAGGTGCTGGTGGTCGGCATCTGTCCGGACACGACGACCTGGTCCTTCACGTCCTTGATGCTGTCGAATTTGACGCCGGGCGCGGTGGCAATCCATACCGCCGCGCCGTTCACGACGTTGGCGATGATGTCGACATCGGCGCCCTTCTCCGCGGCGACCGCCGTCCACTCCGGTCCGTGCAGCGAGAAATCGGCGCTGCCCGACAGCACGGCCGAAAGCGCCGCGCTCGGGCTGCCCGCCGTTTGCTTGGTGACGTCGAGTCCTTCCTTCGTGAAGAAGCCGCCGTCGATCGCGACATAGAGCGGCAGATAAAGCATCGACTGGAACGCCTGCGAAATCGTCACTTTTTTGTCGGCGGCAAATGCCGGCGATGAAACGGATGCAACGCTCAGCGTGAAAACCGTGGTCAGCGCGGCGAGCGCTTTTTTTGCTGTGAATGCCATCGTCCTGTCCTGGGATAAAAGTGATTGGACTGCGGGAATGCGTTTAAACCTTCAGCGTGCTCGTATTCGACGCCTGCCGCCAGGGCAGCAACTTGCGCTCGACGAGATCGATCAGGAAGTACAGCACGAAGCCGATCGCCATCAGCACGAAGAGCCCTTCCCATACGGTGTTGAGGTCGTACAGGCTCGACGCGGTGAAGATCATGTGCCCGAGCCCTTTCTCCGACGAAATGAATTCCCCCACCACGGCGCCGACCAGACCGAAGCCGACGTTGATGCGAAACGTGGAGATCACATACGGCAGCGTGAACGGCACCACGACTTTCATGAACACGTCGTTCTTGTCGGCGCCGAGCGTGACGAGCAGCGCCTGCAGATCGGGATCGGCGTCTTTCGCGGCCTCGTAGGCGGCAATCAACGCGACGATCGCAGTCAGCGAAATCGCCAGCGCGACTTTCGATATCAGGCCGGTGCCGAACCACAAGATCACGATGGGCGCGAACGCGATCTTCGGCACGCTATTGATCGCGACGATGAACGGCTCGATCAGCCGCGCGACGAATGGCGAGTACCAGAGCGCGAGCCCGCACACCGAGCCGACCGCGGTGCCGAACACAAAGCCAAGAATGGCTTCGAAGAGCGTATAGCCGGTGTCGACGAACAACTGATAAGAGCGGATGTCGCGCAGCAGCGCGTCGAAAATTTTCGCTGGCGAGCCGACCAGAAAATTCGATACCCAGCCAAGGCGCGCCGCCCCTTCCCAGATCGCGAAGAAAGCGACCACCGCCGCGAGTTGCAGCAGCGAGCGGCCCCAGCCGCTGTCGAGCACGAGCCGCCGCGCGCGTGCGCGAGGCGCGCGCCGCGCCCCAGCGCTTCTATCGATGGAAACGGATTGCGTCATGCCGCCCTCACCTCGGTCTGAATATCCAGTTCGCCGCACAACGCGTGGAAATAGCCCGCGAAGTTCGGATCGCTGCGCGCGCCGATCGGCGAACGCGCGGCAATGTCGATGTCGTAGACCTTCTTCACCTGCGAAGGCCGACCGCCGAGCACGACGACGCGCTTCGACAACGCGACGGCTTCGTCGATATCGTGCGTGACCAGCACCACGGTCTTGTGGAACGTCTCGACCGCTTCCATCAACACGCCCTCCAGATACAGGCGCGTTTGATAGTCGAGCGCGGAGAACGGCTCATCGAGCAGAATGATGTCGGGATCGTTGATCAACGTGCGGATCAACGCCACGCGTTGGCGCATGCCGCCCGACAACATGCGCGGATAAGCGTTCTCGAAGCCGGCAAGGCCATACGTGTTGAGATACTCCATCGCCATTTCATGCGCTTCGGCCGCCGGCATGCCGGAAAGCTCGGGGCCGATCAGCACGTTCTGCAGCACGGTGCGCCACGGCAACAACAAATCGCGCTGCATCATGTAGCCGACCTTGCCGCGCAATCCGTCCACGGCTTGCCCGCGATAGACGATCTCGCCGCTGTCCGCCTCGAGCAGCCCGGCGATCACATTGAACACCGTCGTCTTGCCGCAGCCCGACGGTCCGATGATGCTGACGAAATCGCGTTCGTGGATGTCGAACGTGAGACCGCCGAGTACGTCCACCGAACCCAGTTTGTTCGAAAACGATTTACGGATATTGCGTAACGCGAGTTGAACTGACATGCATGCTCCTCGATCACGACTCATGGTGCGTCGGCAGAAGCCGCGGCCGTCGCGTCACACACCCTGCGGCGCGGCAAGAAAACGGCGGCGCATCGGTTTGAGCACGGCAATCGCGAGCAGCGCGGTCACGATGTCGAGCGTGATCGCCGTCGAGAACACCGGCACCCAGCTTCCCGCGTGTTGATGCATCAGCGCCGCGAGCGGCCCGCCGAAGATCGAGCCGATGCCCTGCGAGATGTACAGCCAGCCGTAGTTCTCGGTGGCATGACGGGTGCCGAAGGTGTCGGTGAGCGTCGACGGGAACCAGCGAAAAAATCTCGCCCCAGCCGAAGAACACCACGCCCGACAGCAGCACGAACAGCACCGCGTTATCGCGCGTGAAAAGCCACAGCGCCATCGCGACGCCTTCAAGCGCGAATGCGATGAACATCGTGTTTTCGCGGCCCAGCTTGTCGGACACCCAGCCGAACAGCGGCCGCGTGAGGCCGTTCGTGAAGCGGTCGATGGTCAGCGCGAGCGGCAGCGCCGCCATGCCGAATACAAGCACCTGGGTCACGCCGAAGTCGGCGGCGAAGGTGGCCATTTGCGAGGTGACCATCAGGCCCGATGTGGACATCATCGTCATCATCGCGAACATCAGCCAGAAGACGGGCGTCTTCAGCGTTTGTGACGGACGCAGATTCGCCACCGCCGAAACGCCGGAGCCGGCTGCGCTCGCAGCGACGCTTTCGTGCGAAGGCGGCACGCGCAACCCTTGCGACGCCAGCAAGCCGACCAGCGCGAACGCAATGCCGAACATCCACAACGTGGCGTCGATGCCGCGAGCCTGCAACGACGTCGCAATCGGAAACGTCGTGACGATCGCGCCCATGCCGTAGCCGGCCGCCACGGCGCCCGCCGCGAAGCCGCGCTGCTTCGGGAACCAGCGCACCATCAGACCCACGACGCCAACATAGACGATGCCGGTTCCCAATCCGCCGACCACGCCATACGTCAGGTAAAGCATCGGCGCGCTGTGCACCTGCGAAGCCAGCACCCAGCTCAAACCCGACATGACCGTGCCGATGGAGATCAGCACACGCGGACCGAAGCGGTCGATCAGCTTGCCCTGGAACGGCGAGAAGAAAGTTTGCAGAATGATCAGCAGCGAGAACGTCACCTGCAGTTCGGGCAGCGCAACGCCCAGCTTCGCGGCGAGCGGTTTGGTCATCAGCGTCCAGACGTATTGCGGGCTCGAGATCGCCATCATGCAGACGAGACCGAGTCCAAGCTGTAGCCAGCGGTTGTGCGCGGCGGACGTCGAGACGTCCCCTATTTCCGCGGATGTCATGGGTTGAGAGCGTGTGTTCATCGTGACTCCGGTTACTGAGCGAATGCCCGCCGGTAATCGGCGGACGTGCAGCGTCCTCCGGGCCGATAGGCCGGACCTGCGGTTCGATTGAAAAAACGCCTGTAGGCTTACCAGCCCGCGGCGGCGCCGTCACTGCGCGGATCGTGGCCCGCTTCGATCAATCCATTGGGATACCGAACGATTGCGCCGGCATGTCCCATTGCTTCGTCGTAAGGCTGCATCGTCTCGACCTCGTGGCCCAGCGCTTGAAGCCGCGCCACGGTGCCCGGTGCAAAGCGCGCCTCCAGCTTGAGCGTGTCAGTCGATTGGCCCCATGTGCGGCCGAGCAGCCAGCGCGGCGCGTCGATCGCGGCCTGCGGATTCCAGCCGAAGTTGGCGATGCGGGAGAACACCGCGCTCTGCGATTGCGGCTGACCGTCGCCGCCCATGTTTCCGTAGACCATCGTGCGGCCGTCGTCGAAACATGCGAGCGCCGGATTCAACGTATGAAATGGCCTGCGCAACGGCGTCAGCGGATTGAGCGCGCCTTCGTCGAGCGAGAAACTGCAGCCGCGGTTCTGCCAGTTGACGCCCGATTCCGGCAGCACGATGCCGCTGCCGAACTCGTGATAAATGCTCTGGATGAAGCTCACCGACACGCCGTCGCTATCGGTGACGCCAAGCCACACCGTGTCGCCCGGTCCGCGGCCGGCGCCCCACGGCGCGGCCTGCGTCGGCGACATGCGCGCGGCCATTGCGTCGAGCGCGGTGGGTTCGAGAAACGCGCGCGGATCGGCGCGCATGTGGTCCGGATCGGTGATCGCGGTGTCGCGCACGGCGAAGGCCAGCTTGGTCGCCTCGACGCACGCATGCACGAACTCGGGACCGAGCGGGTCCATGTCGTTCGTCAGCACGCGGTCGAGCATGCCGAGAATCAGCAGCGACACGAGCCCTTGCGTGGGCGGCGGCATGTTGTAGATCGTTCCGAGCGAGTGCTTGAGCGCAAGCGGCGTACGAAACCGCGCCTCGTGCCGTTCGAGATCCGCGAGCGTGAGCAGCGAGCCGGCCGATTGCAGATCGCCCGCCATGCTGCGGGCGAGATCGCCGCGATAAAAATCGTCGAGGCCGACATCGGCGAGATGCTGCAAGGTCGCGGCAAGGCGCGGCGCAATGAACAACTCACCGGTGGCCGGCACGCGCTCGCCATGCAAAAACGTTTCGGCGAAGCCGGCAACCGGACGCAATTCATCGAGGCGGCTCGCGACGCACTGCGACTGGCTGCGCGTGACCGGCACGCCGTGTCGCGCGTAATGGATCGCGTCTTCGAGCAGACGCTTGACCGGCATCTTGCCGCCGAGCGTGTCCGCCGACCAGCGATGCGCGAGTTGCCAACCCGACACGGTGCCTGCCACGGTATTGGCCGCGAGCGGTCCGCGCGTCGGAATCGCTGTGAGCCCGCGCGAACGGTATTCGTCGATGGTCGCGGCAAGCGCCGCCGCACCGCACGCCTCGATCGCGACCGGCGCCGCGCCTGGGCGCGAGATCAGCCAGAAACCGTCGCCGCCGATGCTGTTCATGTGCGGATAGACCACGGCGATCGTCGCGGCGGCGCAGATCATCGCCTCGACCGCGTTGCCGCCGTCGCGCAGGACCGCGAGCGCGCTTTGGGCGGCGAGCGCGTGCGGCGCGACCGCCATGCCGCGAGTCGCGCGCGTTGAATTCAGTTGTTCGGACGACATGTTTTCCCGGCAGATTTGCTTGTATACATGCAGATCAGATATGCGAGAACCATGCCAATAAGCGCCGCGGAGTGAAACGTCCGCTACATAAGGCTTCCGGCGAATCGGCGCTCAGTAGGTGATGACTAGGTGATGACCCTAGGTAGTGCGGCGCGACCTGGGTGGTGCATACGGAGCGCCGTGCGGCTCCATTGCGGTGCGCGCATGTTGCAGGCGTTCGGCGGTCAGGCCGCGCACTTCCGAGCGGCTGCCTTCTATATGACGGCCGACCAACGCGACGCTCTGCTCGGTCTCGCGATTGCGGATCGCGTCGAGAATCGCAATGTGTTCGTCGTAAGTTTCGTCGATGCAGTCGCCATAGACGAGATCGAGCCGCCGCATCACGCGGATGCGATCCGTCACGCGCTGCATCGCGGCGCTCAGTTCCGCGTTGTCGGCGGCGATCACAAGCGCCTGATGGAAGGCTTCGTCGAGCGCGACCATCTCGCGTCCGTCGCGGATACGCTGTGCACGGGGCACTTTCCAAGTTGCATCGAGCCGATCGAGCACTTGCTGCACGCTGCCCGACAACGACGAATCGGCGGCGACCAGCCGGCCCACCGCGAAGGTTTCGATCAGCTTGCGCATCTCGTACAGGTCTTCGAAGCGCTTGAGATCGATCGGTACGACTTCCCAGCCGCCACGCACATAGCCGCGCATGAGGCCGTCGCTTTGCAGACGCTGCAGCGCCTCGCGCGCGGGCGTGCGCGATACGCCGAAGCGTTCGGCGATGCTGCCTTCCGTGAGCCGGTCGCCCGGCAACAGACGCATCTCGAAGATATCGTCGCGCACGCTGTAGTAGACGTGATCAGCGCGCGATGAGGAAGAGCGGGTTGTGTCGTTCACGCACGGAGCCTGGAATTAACGGATCTTTTGGGCCCCGACTATCGTTCAGTGCGGAAAGATTCGTCAATAGAAAATAAAATCGGGCGCCGGCGTGATCGTCATGCTCCAGTAGATCTTACGAATCGGCTTTGGATACGCTCATCGTCGGCGCCGTTCGACGCACGACACTCGCGCCCGCCTGTCTGCGCCGATAGTGGCTGTCGCGCGAAGCGAGCCAATAATACAGCGGCGACGTCAGCAACAAACCGATTAGCCAGGACAGATCCGCGCCGTCCAGATACTTCGGCACCGGGCCCGCATACATCGGCGTATTCATGAACGGAATCTGCACGACGATGCCCACCGCGTACGCAATCAGCGCCTGCGGATTGAAGCGGCCGTAGATGCCGCCGTCCACCTGGAAGATCGACTGAATGTCGTATTTGCCCTTGTGAATGACATAGAAGTCGATCAGGTTGATTGCCGTCCACGGCACCAGCACCACCAGAAGCGCGAGCACGAGGTCGACCAGGTTGCCGACGAAGTTCGTCGAAGCGCCAATCGCGCCGTAGCAGCATGCAAGCAGAATCACAATGGACAACACCGCGCGCGCCTTCGCCGTGGGAACCCAGCGATAGGCAAACGTCTGCATCGACGTAATCGTAGCCAGCACGGCGCCGTACAGATTGAGTGCGTTGTGGCTGATCACGCTCAACAGGAACAGCACGAGCATCGGCAAGCCGAGCGGGCCGGTGGCCTGCTTGACCGCGTCCATTGCGTCGACGCCGGGCGGCACTGCGAGCACCGCCACCGCGCCGAATGCAAACGCGAGCGTCGAGCCGATCGTGCATCCGAGGTAGGTTGCCCAGAACGTCGACGCGACTCGCACGTTCGCCGGCAAATAGCGCGAATAGTCGGACACGTACGGAGCAAAAGCAATTTGCCAAAGAGCCGACAGCGACACAGTCGCGAGCCAGCCGGCGAAATTGAATCCGCCGCGAGTCAGAAAGTCGCCAGTGGAAATATGCGTGAAGATATAGCCGAAGCCGATAACAATGCCGACGCCGAGCACCCACGTTCCAATGCGGTTCAGGATATGAATGAACCGATAGCCGATGATTCCGATCAGCCCCGAACCCACCGCGCCAATCACAATGCCGATGGGCACCGGCACGCCGGCTTCAATGCCATGCAGGGACTTTCCGGCAAGCACGATATTGGATGCGAAGAAGCCGACGTACATCACACCTGCAATCACAGTGACGAGCAGCGCGCCCCATGAACCGAATTGCGCGCGGCTCTGGATCATCTGCGGAATGCCCATTTGCGGACCTTGCGCGGAATGCAGCGCCATCAGCACGCCGCCCACCGCCTGGCCGACGATAATCGCCACGATGCCCCACACCAGGTTCAAGTGGAATATCTGCACGCCGAGCGCGCCGGTCACGATCGGCAACGGAGCAATGTTGCCGCCGAACCATAGCGTGAAGAGATCGCGCACCTTGCCATGACGTTCTTCAGGCGGCACATAACCAATGGTGTGCTTTTCAATCAACGGTGATGCGTTCGCTTGCGAAGTATTCAAGTTTGTCTCCTAAGCGGCGGAAAGATGGTCCGCGAGGCGGGTCAACATTGCGTCGCAGGCGCTCAGTTGCTCGCTCGTGATGAATTCATCGGGCTTGTGTCCCTGGTCCATGCTGCCGGGTCCGCAGACCACGGTCGGGATGCCCGCCTCGTCGAAAAGTCCGCCTTCGGTGCCGAACGCGACCGTGCCGAATTCGTTCGATCCGCTAATCAATGCGAGAAGACGCGCCGCTTCGCTATCGGGCGAAGTAGCGAGGCCCGGATAAGCGGACAGCGAATGAAAGCGGATGTCCGCGTCTGACTTCACGGCACGCATTTTCGGCAGCAGTTCGCCTTCGGCGTAGGTCTGCAATTCGTCGGCTACCTGGTGAGCATTGAAGCCCGGCAGCGCGCGCACTTCGAAATCGAATTCGCACTCCGCCGGCACGATGTTCAGCGCGCGGCCGCCTTTGATCACGCCTGTCTGCACGGTTGAAAACGGCGGATCGAAGCGCTCGTCGTGATGCTCGGGCTGCGCCAGTTGTTCGCCAATTTCCTCGAGACGGCCGATCATGCGCGCCGCGTACTGAATGGCATTGACGCCGTAGGGCGCATACGCCGAATGGCACGGCGCGCCCTTCACATGGCAGCGCATTGCGAGCTTGCCTTTATGGCCGAGCACGGGCTTGAGTTCCGTTGGCTCGCCGATCAAACACAAGGCCGGCTTCGGCGTACGCCGCTGGAGTTCCGCGAGCATCGGCCGCACGCCGAGGCATCCGACTTCCTCGTCGTACGAAAAGGCGAGGTGTACGGGCAGCGTCAATTTGCGTTCGAGAAACGTAGGCACTGCCGCCAGTACCGACGCGATAAAACCCTTCATGTCGGCCGTGCCGCGACCATACAGCCGTCCATCGCGCTCGGTGAGACGGAAGGCATCCACGGTCCACGCCTGGCCTTCCACGGGTACCACGTCAGTGTGGCCGGACAGCACGATGCCGCCTCGCTCGCGCGGTCCGATGGTCGCGAACAGATTGGCCTTGGTGCGCTCGGCGTTGTAGAAAAGCTCGCTTTCGACGCCGAGTTCAGCGAGGTATTGTCGAACGAACTCGATCATGTCCAGATTCGATTCGCGGCTGACCGTGTCAAAGCCGATCAACTCGGCGAGCAGCGCGCGGCTGGATCTGTCATTCATTGCCGGGCACTCCGTAGCTCGGCGCGGCGGTCGGGTTCAACGCCCGCATCAGGTAGTCCTGCATTTGCGGCCGATATGCGCGCCACAAACCGTCGAGTTGACCGATAGGATCGTCGTCGGCCCAATCGACCCGCAAGTCGACCATCGGCCAGCTCACGTCGCCCACTATCTTGAGCGCCGCCGAATGCACGGGCCCCGCCTCGCCGCCGGCGGCCATCGCCGCATGCATCGCGGCGAGCAATCTGTCGGCAAGCGCGCCGGAGGTCTGCTCGAACGCCGGGACCATCGCCTCGATCACGTGGACGCCGGCGAGCATGTTGCCCGCGGCGACGCATTGCATTCCCGCGACGGCGTGATACGTGCCCAACGCTTCCTTGCCGCTGAAGAATGCGACGCGGCCCTGGCTATCGACCACCGTCACCTGCCGGTATTCGCTCCACTCGCTCGCGCCGAGCGCGCGGTCGAGCGCGGCGGCGGGATCGAATTGTCCGCTCGCGAGAAGATCGAGAACCTGCGGGCCAAGCGCGGGCAGCGTGACGTTCTGCGTCGCCACCGCGCCGACGCCGGCCCGCACCCACGGGCAGCGCGCGCCTACCGCGATGCTCGAAGAACTGATCGCGATACCGAGTTGCCCCGTTTGCTGACAACGTCCGACAATAGAGAATGTCATGTCCCGCTCCTTACGCTTGCGGCCGCGTCCATCCATCCGGAATCACGGCGATGACGTCGATTTCCATCAGCCATTGCGGTTGCCCCAACGCGACCACGACGAGGCCTGTCGAAATGGGAAACACGCCTTTGAGCCACTTCCCGACTTCCTGATAAACCGGCTCGCGATAGCGGACGTCGGTTAGATACGTCGTCGTCTTGACGACGTGAGAGAGATCGCTGCCGGCTTCTTCCAGCAATTGCTTGAGGTTCTTCATCGCCTGCTCGGCTTGCGCGCGCGGATCGCCGAGTCCGACGAGGCGCCCTTCGAAATCCGTGCCGACCTGGCCGCGCACATAGACGGTGTTGCCGGCGCGCACAGCCTGGCAAAGATCGTTATCGAGCGTCTGGTTCGGATACGTGTCCTTCGTGTTGAACATGCGGATACGGGTATGCGTCGGTTGGCTCATCAATGCACCTTTGAATGCTGGAAATGCAGGGAGAAATGGATCGCGGGTCGGCGTTGGCGTAGCGATCAGCTCACGCCGATCTCGCTGACTTTATGAACGCGTGAAGCGGCGGATGCATCGTTCGAACTATCCGCATCATCCGCGTTGCTGATCGAAGCCTGAGGTTGCGGCCCATCGTAATACGCCAGATATTTGCGCTGCGTGGCGATGTGATCGGCGATGTGCTTCGCGTCGTGCCACACGCCCCAGATAAACGCCGAGCCGCGGCGCGACAACCACGGCAAGCCGAGAAAATAGATGCCCGGCTCTTTCGATACGCCGCGCTGATGCGTCGGCTTACCCTTTTCATCGAACGCGTTGACCTTCAGCCAGTTGAAGTCCACTGCATAGCCGGTCGCCCACACAATCGACGTGACGCCCGCTTCAGCCAGAGCCAGATCGTGCAGCGGATGCGTGACGCACTCCGGGTCGGCGGGAATGATGCGCGCCTCCGGTTCTTGCGGAAGATCGAGACCGTTGCGCTGGGCGTACGCGTCGGCGGCGTCAAGCAGCGACAGATAGTTTTCGTCGCCACGTCTGATGTTTGCTGCGAGATCGTCTTCGAAGGTCACGACGCCGTCGTTGAACGACTTCGTCAGACCAACCAGTGTGACGCCCTGATGCGCGAGACGCCGGAAGTCGACGGTATGACCGCCGCGCGATCCGCTCACCGCAATCGTGACGTGTTCCCGGCCGGGCTTCATCACTTCGGCGTCCCATTCGCCGAGCACGCCCAGCCACCAGCAGAAGTCGCGGCCGCGATAGGCGCGCGGCGGACGATCATGCGCGCCGACCGACAAATAGACGCGCCGGCCCGCACGCTGCAATTCGTCCGCGATCTGCACGCCCGACGATCCCGCGCCCACCACCAGCACGCCGCCTTCAGGCAATTGCGCGGGATTGCGATAGTCGGCGGAATGAATCTGCGTGAGCGCGGCGTCTTGCGGCGCAATCGGCGGAATGACGGGGCGCTGAAACGGACCCGTGGCGACCACCACGCGGTTGGCCTGAATGATTCCGTCCGACGTTTCCACGGTGAAGCCAGGCCGCCCCGCATTGCGCACGACCTGCTTCACTTCCACGCCGGTGCGGATCGGCGCGTCGAACTTTTTTGCATATGCAACGAAATAGTCCGCGACCTGCTCCTTGCCCGCGAACGCGTCGGGGTCGACGTCGGCGAACTCCATATTAGGGAAACGATCGTGCCACGCGGGACCGTTGGCAACCAGCGAATCCCAGCGTCCTGTGCGCCAGCGCTCGGCGATACGCGCACGTTCAAGCACGAGGTGCGGCACGCCGAGCTTGCTCAGATGTTCGCTCATCGCGACGCCGGCCTGGCCGGCGCCGACCACCAGCGTATCGATTGACGTTGTTTCCACTGTCATGACTGTGTCCTTCTGAAGAGGCGGAAATACTTTCGTGAAAATCTACTCGCCGGATCAGAATCTGAAAAACATATTAAAAAAATGCAGCGCATCGGTTTTCCCTATGCAGCACTTTTTGACGACCTCACAATTGGACGATTGAGAACCTTGAAGAGAGGGAGCGTTGTCGATGGAGAGTCACCCGTTGCGCTACTCATTGCGCCAGTTGCGCTACTTCGTCGTCACGGCGGAAGCGCTGTCTTTCACGGCGGCCGCGAAGCGTCTGCACATCTCGCAGCCGTCGATCTCGACGGCGCTCGCGGACCTGGAAGTGTCGTTCGGCGTGCAACTTTTCATACGGCATCACGCGAGCGGTTTGTCGCTCACGCAAGCGGGGCGCGACCTGCTCGGGCAAGCGCGCAATCTTCTGAAGATCGCGGAAGAACTGCAAACCACCGCGAAGGAAATGGACGGCGGCATGACCGGCGCCATCGCGCTCGGCTGTCTCGTGTCGCTTGCGCCGCCGCTCATGCCGGGGCTTATCAGCCGCTTTACCGGCGAGCATGCGGGCATTTCGTTTCGCACGGTGGAGGCGCATCAGGACGGGCTCTTGCGGGGACTGCACGACGGTTCGCTCGATATCGCCCTCACCTATAGCCTGGATCTGACTGAAGACATCGCCTTCACGCCGCTGCTCTCGCTGCCGCCTTACGCGATCCTGCCGCGGACGCATCGTCTTGCACGCGCACGCAAGGTGTCGCTCGCCGACCTGCTGCCCGAGCCTTATGTGATGCTCGATCTGCCGCACAGCCGCGAGTATTTCGCCGCACTGTTCGACGCGGTGGGCAGCCGCCCGGTGCCCGCGTTCCGCTCGTCGCAGCCGGAAGTGGTGCGCGGCATGGTGGCCAACGGTCTCGGCTATAGCCTGCTCAACTTTCCGCTCAAATCGAATCGCACCGTGGATGGCGAAGAGTTTGTCATCAAGCGCTTCAAGGACAACGTCAACGCAACCATGCTCGGCATCGCGCAATCGCGCACGATGAAGCCGCGCCAGGTCGTGCATCGCTTCGCATCGTTCTGCGAAAACTACATTCGCCGGCTGCACATCGACGCATGATTTGAAGCATGCAATCGCCGCCTTCCAGTACGGCGCGCGCTGCATAGTCAAAACCTTTGCTTTGTATCTGAAAACAATATTTCGGCTTCTAAATTGGCTTGATAGATTGGTGTCCATGTCGAGCGCCACACCGCGAGAACCCGCACCGGCGCGCTCTTATCGTGACAAACCGAGGGGAACACCATGACCGACCCGGCAACGACGATCGCAGTGCAAGCGCTGGTCGACGACCTGCAAGCGGGTTGCGAAAGGCCCTTCGGCGATGCGCATTCGATGCCGCCCGGCGTCTACACGTCGCCCGAATTTCTGGCGCTTGAAGAGCGCGCGATCTTCCAGCGCGAATGGCAATGCGTCGGCCGCGCGAGTTCGCTCAAAGCGCCAGGCGATTACCTGACGGCGCGTCTTGGCGCACAACCTGTCGTCGTATTGCGCGACGATCAGATGCAGCTCAAGGCGATGTCGAATGTGTGCCTGCACCGCATGTCGGTGCTGCTCGAAGGACGCGGCAACGTGCGCCGAATCGTCTGCCCTTATCACGCGTGGAATTATTCGCTCGACGGCGCGCTGCAAGGCGCACCGCTAATGGACCGGCAACAGGGCTTCTGCAAGGAGAGCTACCGGCTTCCGTCCGTGCGTTGCGAGGAATGGCAAGGCTGGCTCTATGTAACGCTCGATGCCAACGCGCCGCCCGTGCACACGCAACTCGCCGGCCTGAACGAGCTGATCGGCGCATACGGCATGTCGGACTACATCGAAACCTTCCATGAAGAGCACGTGTGGGACACGAATTGGAAGATTCTCGCGGAAAACTTCATGGAGAGTTATCACCTGCCGATGCTGCATCGCGCGACGGTGGGTCCGCATTCGCGGCTGGACGAAATGGAGTGCCCGCCCGGCAGTCCCGCTTTCAACTATCACTGGATCACGAAGGAAGCGTCCTTACCCATCGGCAATGCGCATCCGGACAACACGCGTCTCACCGGACATTGGCGCAAGACGACGGCGCTGCTCGCGATCTACCCGACGCACCTCGTCACGCTGACGCCCGGTTACTTCTGGTATCTCGTGCTGCAACCGCAAGGCGTGGGGCGCGTGCACATCCGTTTCGGCGGCGGCCTCGCGCCGGAGTTCATCGCGGACCCTGAAGCGAACGCCCACATGAGCACGCTGAAAAAACTGCTCGACGAAGTGAATGCGGAAGATAAACGCGGCGTCGAAGCGGTCTTTCGCGGCGTGCATGCGCCGCTCGCGAAGCCGGGCCACCTGAGCCATCTCGAGCGCCCCAACTATGACTTCGCGCGCTACCTCGCCGGCCGGATCGCCGCGGCGAAGCTCGCACCTTGATGACGACGCAACAAAGACAGGACGCGATCACGATGTCAAACCCTTCCTTCATCTCGCTCTCGCGCGTGAGCAAAACGTATGACGGCGTTCAGCTTGTCGTGGACGACCTGAATCTCGACGTGAGCAAGGGAGAATTCGTGTCGCTGCTCGGGCCTTCGGGGTCGGGCAAGACGACCACGCTGATGATGCTGGCGGGCTTCGAGTCGCCCACTCACGGCGAGATTCGTCTCGACGGCCGCCGGCTCGACGACAAGCCGCCGCATCAACGCGACATCGGCATGGTGTTTCAGAACTACGCGCTGTTTCCGCATCTGACGATTGCGGAGAACGTCGCATTTCCGCTTTCCGTGCGGCACGTAGGCCGCGCCGAGCAGAAGGCGCGTGTGAAGCGTGCGCTCGAGATGATCGAATTGCCGCATCTGGCGAACCGTCGTCCGGCGCAGCTTTCCGGCGGGCAGCAGCAGCGCGTCGCGCTGGCACGCGCACTCGTGTTCGAGCCGAGCGTGGTGCTGATGGACGAGCCGCTCGGCGCACTCGACAAGCGCCTGCGCGAGACCATGCAATACGAAATCATGCGGCTGCATCGCGAGCTGTCGCTCACGATCGTCTACGTGACGCACGATCAGGCCGAGGCGCTGACCATGTCCGACCGCGTCGCCGTGTTCTCCGATGGACGCATCCAGCAGGCCGCCACACCGAGCGAACTGTACGAGAACGCGCAGAACGCATTCGTCGCCAACTTCGTCGGCGAGAACAATGGCTTGACCGGGCGCGTCGTGAATGCGCACGAAGGCTGGGCCACGCTTGCGCTGTCGAACGGCAGCATGATTCGCGGCCGTTGCGAAAACGGCCTGCACGCCGGCGACGAAGCGATGCTCGCGCTGCGCCCCGAACGCGCGCATATTCCGGGCGCCGAAGGCACGCAGCCGACCGAACATGACAACGTCGTGCGCGCGCGCGTCGACGAACTGGTGTATTGCGGCGATCACCATCGCGTACATCTGACGCTCGGCTCGCGCGATTCGATCGTCGTGAAAGTGCCCAATACGCAGCGTCACGCGTTGCCGACACCCGGCAGCGAGATCGACGTCGCCTGGCGCCATGACGACTGCAAGATTCTCGCGATGAGCGCGCGCGCAGCAGCGCGCCGGCGATTCACGTATCCACACCGCCCTCCCCTTCCATCATCACGACCGCACCAGCAGGAGCCAACTGACATGCGCACTATCATCAAAGCACAATGCGCCGCACTCGCCGTACTCGCATTCGCCACCGTGACCACGCAGGCAGCGGAGACGCTCTCTGTCGTGACCTTCGGCGGCGCGTACGAAGCAGCGGCGAAGAAGGCCTATTTCGAGCCGTTCACGCAGGCGACGGGCGTCGGCTTCTCGACCGAATCGTATGACGGCGGTCTCGCGAAACTCTCCGCGATGGAACAGGCGAAGAACACCACGTGGGACCTGATCGACCTCGAAACCAACGACGCGATCACCGCCTGCGACGAAGGCCTGCTGCAGAAGTTCGACAAGAAGACGATCGGCAAGACGAGCGACTTCATCCCCGGCTCGATCAGCGATTGCGCGGTCGCGAGCATGGTCTGGTCCACGGTCTATGCGTACGACGCGAGCAAGATGAAGACCGCGCCGAGCACCGTCAACGACTTCTTCGATCTGCAGAAATTCCCGGGCAAGCGCGGCCTGCGCAAGTCGCCGAAGGTATCGATGGAATGGGCGTTGATCGCGGACGGCGTCGCGCCGAAAGATGTGTACAAGGTGCTGGCCACGCCCGCGGGCGTCGACCGTGCGTTCAAGAAGCTCGACACGATCAAGAAGAACATTGTGTGGTGGGAGTCGGGCGCGCAGGCGCCGCAGTTGCTCGCGGACGGCGCGGTCGTGATGACGCAGGCCTACAACGGCCGCATTTCCGATGCCGCGCAGAAGGACAACAAGCCCTTCAAGACCGTGTGGGACGCGCAGGTTTACGACTTCGACTGGTGGGGCGTTCCGACCGGCGCGAAGCATGCGGATCTGGCGGCAAAGTTCATCGCGTCGGCTTCGCAGCCGAAGGCCTATGCGGACCTGTCGAAGTACATCGCGTATGCGCCGCCGCGCAAGGACGCGATCGCGCTCGTCGACAAGCAGCGTCTTGCCGATCTGCCGACCGCGCCCGATAACTTCAAGCGCGCATTGCAGATCAACGCGAACTTCTGGGCCGACAACGCCGACCAGATCAACAAGCGCTTCCAGGTGTGGCTGACGCAGTAACACCATCGCATCGTCCGACGAGAGCCCAACGTGACCACCAGCATGCCCACTGCCGCCCGAGCCACGGCCCCCGGCTCTCCGACGAAAGGCGACGGCCGCGCGTCGTTTAACAACGCGCGCCGCCGCGCATCCATGCAGGCGCTGCTGCTTGCGTTGCCGCTGCTCGTCTTTCTGCTGTCGACGTTCATCGCGCCGATCACGCTGCTGCTGGCACGCAGCGTTCAGAATCGCGAAGTGCCCGACAGCATGCCCGCGCTCACGCGTGCGCTGAATGCGTGGGACGGTAACGGCGTGCCCGACGAACACATGTTCGCTCTACTCGCTGCGGGGCTCGCCGAGGCGCGGCAAAGCGGACAGATCGGCACCGTCGCGCGGCGGCTGAACTTCTCGATGCCCGAGTTTCGCAGCCTGTTGATGCGCACCGCCCGGCAACTGCCAACGGACGCCCCGCCCGCGTGGAAGCCCGCGCTCGTCGAACTCGACGAACGCTGGAATTCGCCGGAGACGTGGCGTTTGCTGAAGCGAGCCGCCGCGTCGCCGACGCCCGACTATCTGCTCGCCGCCGTCGATGCGCAGGTGACGCCGCAAGGCGCCGTCGCGTTCGTGCCGGACAATGCGTCCGTCTATCGGGCGGCGTTCGTGCGAACGGTTTCGATCAGCGCGACGGTCACGCTGCTATGTCTCGTGCTCGGTTATCCGGTCGCGTGGCTGCTCGCGAATCTGCCCGAGAAAAGCAGCAACCGGCTGATGCTGTTCGTGATCGTGCCGTTCTGGACTTCGCTGCTTGTGCGCACGACCGCGTGGTATGTGTTGCTCCAACCGGGCGGCGTGATCAATAGCCTGGTGATGAGTCTCGGGCTCGCGACGCATCCGTTGCCGCTCATCTTCAACCGCACAGGCGTGCTGATCGGCATGACGCATGTGCTGCTGCCTTACCTCATTCTCGCGATTTACTCCGTGATGAAGGGCGTGTCGCCGGTGTATATGCGCGCGGCGCAATCGCTCGGCGCGCATCCGTTCACCGCGTTCATGCGGATCTATGTGCCGCAGACGCTGCCTGGCGTCGGCGCCGGCTGCTTCCTCGTGTTCGTGCTTGCGCTCGGCTACTACATCACGCCGGCGCTGCTCGGCGGCGCGGGCGACGAAATGATCAGTCAGCTCATCGC
Organism: Paraburkholderia sp. OAS925; assembly: GCF_040543975.1. NCBI lineage: Bacteria > Pseudomonadati > Pseudomonadota > Betaproteobacteria > Burkholderiales > Burkholderiaceae > Paraburkholderia > Paraburkholderia sp. OAS925. Next base: position 1,689,701 of record NZ_JBEUNO010000001.1, on the reverse strand, counting down.
GATGCAGACCAACACGCAGTTGAACTGGGGCCTTGCCGGTGCGCTGTCGGCCTATCTCGTGATCTTCACGGCGATCTTTTATTTCCTGTTCAACCGCATTGTCGGTATCGACCGCCTGCGCTTCGGTTGAGTCGATGAGTCGAACAATCGACGACTCGATCGAAAAAACAGGCACACGACGAAGGAACGACATGCAAGATCAACGCAACAAGATGCTGACCGAACGCATCGCCGCGCGCTGGGTACGGGTGCATACCGCGCTCGTGCTGCTCTTTCTCGTCGCGCCGATTCTCGCGATCATTCCGCTCTCGTTCAATTCCGGTTCGTACTTCTCGTATCCGATGCAGGGCTTCTCGCTGCGCTGGTACGAGCAGGCGCTGACAAGCCCGGACTGGCAGCGGGCGCTGCTTAACAGCATCGGCATCGGCGCGGCTTCCACGCTGATTGCCACCTGTCTCGGCACGCTCGCGGCGCTCGGTCTTTCGCGCGCGCAGTTTCCACTGCGCTCGCTGATCATGCCGCTCATCATCTCGCCGATGATCGTGCCTATCGTGGTTGTCGCCGCCGGCTTCTATCTGATCTTCGCGCCGCTCGGCCTGGTGAATTCATATCCAGGTGTGGTGCTCGCGCATGCGGCGCTCGGCACGCCATTCGTCGTGATCACGGTGACCGCCTCATTGCTTTCGTTCGATCACAGCCTGTTGCGCGCGGCTTCCGGGCTCGGCGCGCGCCCCTGGGTCGCGTTCAGACGCGTGACCTTGCCGCTCATCACGCCGGCCGTTGCGACCGGCAGCGTGTTCGCTTTCGCGACCTCGTTCGATGAAGTGATCGTCATTCTGTTCATCGGCGGCCCGGATCAAACGACGGTGCCCCGGCGCATGTGGAGCGGCATTCGCGATTCCATCGACCCGTCGATTCTCGCGGTCGCGACCATGCTGATCGTGTTCGCCGTGCTGCTGCTCGCGAGTATCGGCTGGTTGCGCGGGCGTCATGCCGCGGCCGGCGAAGGGCTCTCTTGATGCAGCTTTCCTTTTCAGCATGACACGCGATACCGCAGCCCCGCTGCGCCCCGCCGCCATCAATGGCCGAAGAAGATCGACTTGCCGTTGCCCGATGAATGGTCCGATGACGCGCGCGTGGTCGTCGCGCCCGACTGCGACGAGCCCTCCATTGCAACGCCGCCCTTCGACGTCATGCTGAGCGCCGAATCCGCTGCGGCCACTTTCGCATCGGCAGCCTGAATGTCGGCGGGATACGACGCATCAGAAGCGACCGGCTGGTAGCCTGCCTGTTCGACACGCGTGAGATCGGCCCGCACTTCGGCGCGTGTGACGGGACCATTGGTGGTTTGCGCAAATGCAAGAGCGGGTGCGGCCAATGCGCAGGAGACGAGGACAGCGTTCAAAAGTGCTTTCATGATGGTTCACCTATCGTTGAGTAGCGGCTGCGTTCACGATAAACGGAGCCTTTGAAACCTTCACCGCTAGTCGTGAAGGAGTGGTTGCATTCTGCGCAACCGCTGCTGACTCAATGGTGACTCCCGCATTACATGCTTGTCATCTTTAGCCCTTTATCGGGTTCATACGGTTATCCCAACGCCGATCCATTCGTTACGGCGCTCTCATCTGCATAGATGACGGACTTGTAATGTGTCCGTCACTCGCGAGTAAGTGCCTGCCCGGCACACTGCCTCCCATTACGAAGCCCCGTTTGCGTCGCTTTCGCACAGGGCATTCCGACCGCCATCGTCCAGGAAAACGTTATGTGGATTGTCAGACTCGCGCTGCAGCGGCCGTACACCTTCATTGTTCTGGCCGTGCTGCTATTTATACTCGGGCCACTTGCGATCATTCGCACGCCCACGGACATCTTTCCGAACATCGACATTCCCGTCGTCAGCATTGTCTGGTCGTATAACGGCTTCTCCGCCGAAGACATGGCGCGTCGCATCACGTCGAACTACGAGCGCGCGCTGACTTCCGACGTGGACGACATCGAGCACATCGAATCGCAGTCGTTGAACGGCGTGTCGGTCGTGAAGATCTTCTTTCACCCTGGCGCCGACATCAATCGCGCGATCGCGGAAGCAGCGTCGAACTCGGCGTCGATTCTGCGCGTGCTGCCGCCCGGCACGTTGCCGCCGAACATCATCACGTACAACGCATCGACGGTGCCAGTGCTGCAGCTTGGCCTTTCCAGCGATACGCTGCCAGAGCAGTCTCTTTATGACCTCGGCAACAGTTTCATCCGCACACAACTCGCCACGGTTCAGGGCGCCGCGGTGCCGCTGCCATTCGGCGGCAAGATTCGCCAGATCATGGTCGAACTCGATCCGCGAGCGCTACAGGCAAAAGGACTCGCACCGATCGACGTGGTCAACGCAGTCAACGCGCAGAACCTGATACTGCCGGGCGGCACAGCGAAGATCGGCTCGCGCGAATATAACGTCGAGATGAACGGCAGCACCGACACGGTCGCGAAGCTCAACGATCTGCCGATCAAGACGGTAAAAGGCGGCGTCGTGTATGTGCGCGACGTCGCGCATGTGATCGACGGCTATGCGCCGCAAACCAACATGGTGCGCAGCGACGGCAAGCGTGCCGCCTTGCTGCAAGTCGAAAAAACCGGAAGCGCGTCGACGCTGACGATCATCCAGCAGGTCAAGGCCATGCTGCCCAGGATCGCCGCGGGTCTGCCGAAGGCCTTGAACATCGTGCCGCTGTCCGATCAGTCGGTATTCGTGAAGGCCGCGATTTCCGGCGTTGTGCGCGAAGGTCTGATCGCCGCGTGTCTCACAGCCGCGATGATCCTGCTGTTTCTCGGCAGTTGGCGCGCGACGCTCATCATCGCCGTGTCGATTCCGCTCGCGGTATTGACGTCGCTGATCGCACTGGCCGCGCTCGGGCAAACCATCAACATCATGACGCTCGGCGGACTCGCGCTCGCGGTCGGCATTCTCGTCGACGACGCGACCGTCGCGATCGAAAACATCACGCATCACCTTGAAAAGGGCGCGCCGCTGCATGACGCGATTCTGAACGGCTCCGGCGAAATCGCGGTGCCCACGTTCGTGTCGACGCTGTCGATCTGCATCGTATTCGTGCCGATGTTTCTGTTATCCGGTGTCGCCCGTTACCTGTTCGTGCCGATGGCCGAGGCCGTCGTCTTCGCGATGTGCGCGTCGTACTTTTTTTCGCGCACGCTGATCCCGACGCTCGCCATGTATCTGATGCGCGCGCCTTCGAAAGCGGGTGACTCCGCGCAGCGCCGCAAGAACGTGTTTGCCGGCTTCCAGGCGCGCTTCGAGCAGCGCTTCGAAGCGCTGCGCAATCGCTATCGCTCCGTGCTGCAACGCGCGATCACAAACCGCCGCCGCTTTCTGCCGATTTATCTCGCGCTCTGTCTCGCTTCGCTCGCGCTGATTCCGTTCGCGGGACGTGACTTTTTCCCCGCTGTCGATACCGGAGAAATCCGTCTGCATCTGCGTGCGCCGACAGGCACGCGCATCGAGGAAACCGCGCGCCTGACCGATGAGGTCGAAGCAAAGATTCGAACCGTGATTCCGCAGTCGCAGCAGGCTGCCGTGCTCGACAACATCGGCGTGCCGGTGAGCGGCATCAACCTGACGTACGACTCGTCGGACCCGATCGGCTCCGAAGACGCGGACATCATGGTCACGCTGAAGCCGGATCACAAACCCACCGCGCAATATGTCGCGCAACTGCGCGACGTACTGAACACGGCTTTTCCCGGCGTGACATTCGCGTTCCTGCCCGCCGACATCGTCAGCCAGATTCTGAACTTCGGTTTGCCCGCGCCGATCGACGTGCAGATTGTCGGCAACAAGCTCGCGGCGAATCGTGTCGTCGCCGACCATCTGTTGGCGCAACTGCGCGGCGTGCGCGGACTCGTCGACGCGCGTATCCAGCAGCCCGGCGACGCGCCGGCCATCAACGTCGACGTGGATCGCACGAAGGCGATGCAGGCGGGCCTCACGCAGCGCGATGTCGCGCAGAACCTGTTGATCGCGCTGTCCGGCAGTTCGCAGACCACGCCGAACTTCTGGCTCGACCCGAAGAACGGCGTCAGCTATCCGCTGCTGGCCGAAGTGCCGCAATACGACATTCATTCGCTGCAAACGCTGTCGAACATTCCGTTGACGACGAATCAGCTCGGCGTCGATCCGCAAAATCAGCTCGGCACGCTCGGCACGATGTCGCGCGGCTCGCAACAGGCCGTCGTCTCGCACTACAACGTGCAACCGGTGCTGGACATTTTCGCGTCGACGCAAGGACGTGATCTCGGCGGCGTCGCTGCGGACGTCACGAAGCTCGTCGATGAAGCGCGCGCGCAATTGCCGCCCGGCTCGTCCATCGTGATCCGCGGCCAGGTGCAGTCGATGAACGAATCGTTCGCGGGCCTCGGCGCAGGGCTCGTGTTCGCGATCGCGCTCGTTTATCTGCTGATGGTCGTGAACTTTCAGTCGTGGCTCGATCCGTTGATCATCATCAGCGGTCTGCCTGGCTCGCTGGCCGGCATTGCATGGATGCTGTTCGCGACGCACACGACCTTGAACGTACCCGCGCTGACAGGAACCATTCTTTGTATCGGCATCGCGACGGCGAACAGCATTCTGGTGATCAACACCGCGCGCGAGTCGTTGCAAAACGGCATGGAGCCGCTTGCGGCCGCGCTCGATGCGGGCTTCAACCGCTTTCGTCCTGTGTTGATGACGGCGCTCGCGATGCTGATCGGCATGCTGCCGATGGCGCTCGGTCTCGGCGACGGCGGCGAACAGAACGCGCCGCTCGGACGTGCGGTGATCGGCGGCCTCGCGATCGGCACGCTGTCCACGCTCATGTTCGTTCCCGTCGTGTTCGGGATGGTGCATGCGTGGCTCGCCAAGCGCCGCGCGCACCGTGCCGCCGATGCGTCGCTGACACCACACGCTCAATAAGGAACCGCCATGACTACGTCCGATCTGCCGCCGACGCCCGATGCGGCCACGCGCACCAACGCCCTGCCCGTTTCGCGCGCCGCTGCGAATAACGAAGCCGTGAAGCGCCGTCGCTTGATATTGCCCGTTGCGCTCGCCGCAGTCGCCGCCGCATTGCTGGCACTCGGCATCGTGCCGCGTTTGCATGCAAGCACCGCGCTCACCGAGCAGGTCTACGCGCAGCGCGAAGTGCCCGTCGAAACAGTCGCGCCGACGCGCGCACCGGCATCGCAGGAACTGTTGTTGCCGGGTTCCGTGACGCCGTACGCCGACGCGTCGATCTATGCACGCACGAGCGGCTACGTCCAGCACTGGTACGCGGACATTGGCACGAAAGTCAAAGCCGGGCAGACGCTCGCAGACATCCAGACGCCGGAACTCGACGCGCAACTAAAACAGGCGCGCGCCGACGAAGCCACGGCAAAAGCAAATTACGCGTTCGCGAACAGCACCGCTCAGCGCTGGCAAACGATGCTGAAAACGCAGTCCGTTTCGCAGCAGGACACCGATGCGAAGACGAGCGATAGCGAAGCCAAACTCGCTGCGTTGCAATCCGCGCAGGCGAACGTCGCACGGCTCACCGAACTGGTGTCGTATGAAAAAGTCACCGCGCCGTTCGACGGCGTGGTCACCGTACGCAACGTCGATGTGGGCGCATTGGTGACGTCGGGCGGATCGCCGGGGCTCGCGGGGATGCCTGGCGAACTCTTTCATATCGAACAGACCGACCGCCTGCGTATCTTCGTCAACGTGCCGCAGGACGACGCGAGCAGCATCTCAACGGGCACGCTGCTTTATCTGACGACGCAGCAATATCCCGGACGCCGCTTTGCAGCTACCGTCGCGCGCTCGGCCAATGCGATCGATCCCGTGAGCCGCACGCTGCGTGTCGAAGTCGATGTCGACAATCACGACGGCGCGTTATTGCCAGGTGCGTATGCGCAGGTGCATCTCGCGTTGCAGACCGCGCATCCCGCGCTCGAACTGCCCGTCAGCGCATTGCTGTTCAGGCCCGACGGCGTGACCGTCGCGGTGATCGGCAAGAGCAATACGGTGCAGCTCAAGACGGTAACGATCGGCCGCGATTTCGGCACCTATGTGGAAATCGCTACGGGCGTCGAAGCAACGGATCGCGTGATCAACAATCCCGGCGACGCCATCAGCAACGGTGAAGCGGTACGCGTCGTGGCATCCGCTGCGCTCCACGGCTAAGCGAGGCGCATGACCATGCTCAACGTACCCGTCGCATCCATTCGCAGGAACCTTGCAATCGGCGTTGCGTGCGCGCTGACTGCGTGCTCGACGCTGCCTTCTTATACGCATCCCTCTGTCGATGTGCCCGATCACTATGCAGGCACGGCCGCGCCCGGCTGGGCTGTCGCGGCTCCGGCCGATGCACAGCCGCGCGGCCCCTGGTGGACGCTCTTCAACGACGACGAATTGAACCGTCTCGAAGCCCGCGTCGATGTGTCCAATCAGACCGTGGCCAAGGCAGTGGCGCAGTTGCAGGCAGCGCGCGCGATGATCGACTATCAACGCGCAGGCTACGCGCCGACGATCACCGCCGGCGCCGCACAATCGCGCGCGCGTTTGTCGCAGAACGTCCTCGGCCATTCGCTCGCGGGCAAGACGGTGCCCGATTATTCGGTGGGCGTGTCGGCGAGCTGGGAGCCGGACCTGTTCGGCCGCGTGAAAGATGCGACCGTCAACGCACGCGACAATGCGCAGGCAAGCGAGGCCGATCTGGAATCGGTGCGCCTCTCCATCGCAAGCGATCTCGCGCTCGACTACTTCGATCTGCGCTCGCTCGACCGGCAAAAGAAACTGCTGGACGATTCCGTCACGGCGTACACCGCTGCATTGAAGATCGTGCAGCAGCAGTTGAACGACGGAGCCATCGATGCCTCCGCCGTCGCGCAAGCTCAGACCCAACTCGAAAGCACGCGCACGATGGACAGCGATATCGACGTGCAACGCGCGCAGTTGCAACACGCGATTGCGACGCTGATCGGCGTGCCCGCTTCGTCGTTCGCGCTGCCGCAACAGGTGCGCGACATCGCGCTGCCGCAGATCCCCGCGGGACTGCCGTCGCAATTGCTCGAACGCAGACCCGACATCGCCGCCGCCGAGCGGCGCGTCGCAGCGGCCAATGCGCAGATCGGCGAGGCGCATGCGGCCTTTTATCCGGACCTGACGCTTTCGGCCACCGCGGGACTCGAAAGCACGTTCTTCGCACCGTGGCTCACCGCGCCGAGCCTCTTCTGGTCGATCGGCTCGCAACTCGCCGGCACGCTATTCGACGGCGGCCGCCGCAATGCCGCGCTCAAAGGCGCGAACGCACAGTACGACGGCGCGGTCGCCGATTACCGTCAAACGGTGCTGGTTGCGTTTCAGCAAGTGGAGGACAACCTCTCGGCGCTGACCACGCTCGCCAGTGAAGCGGATAGCGAGCAGCGTGCGACATCAGCGGCGGAACTCGCGCTGAAGCTCACGACGAACCGTTATCAGGCGGGCGCCGTCAGCTATCTCGATGTCGTCACGGCGCAGACCATCGCGCTCACCAACGAGCGCACGGCCGAGCAGATCGACGCGCGCCGCGTCGATGCGAGCGTGCAGTTGCTGAAGGCGCTAGGCGGCGGCTGGGATCGCGCGACGCTTACCGATGCGCAAAGGTCAGAATGAAGCGCGTGCTCTGTGCGTCGCTTTCGGCGTGCGCCGAGCCGCCATGTAACTCCATGATCGTGCGCACGATGGCGAGCCCGAGTCCCGTCGAACCCGTCGACTCGGGATCGCTCTTGCGCGAAGGATCGACGCGATAGAAGCGGTCGAAGATGCGTTCGAGCAACGAAGGGTCGAGCGGCGCACCCTGATTGGCGACGGTCACGCGCAAGCCGTGCGGCGTACCCTGCGCGCCGAGTGTGATCGTGCCGTCACGCGGCGTATAGCGGATCGCGTTCGCGAGCAGATTGCTGACCGCGCGGCGGAACAGCTCGGCATCGGCGTGAACGCGGCCGCCGCCCGTCACTTGCAGATGCACGCCGGCATCGTCGGCGACGCCTTCGAAGTATTCGGCGATGCGCGCGAGTTCCTTCGCGGCATCCAGTTCGCTCAACGTCGTAACGAACTGCGGATGCTCGGCGCGCGCGAGAAACAGCACGCTTTCGATCATGCGCGAAATCCGCTCGCATTCCTCGAGATTCGATGCGAGCAGCGACTGATATTCGTCGGCGGAGCGCGGACGTGCGAGCGCGACTTCGGTCGAGCCGCGCAGATTGCCGAGCGGCGTGCGCAGATCGTGAGCGAGATCGGCCGTGTATTGCGACATGCGTTGAAAGCCGCCATGCAGCCGGTCGAGCATCGCGTTCACCGAGACCACCAGCGTGGCGAGTTCGCTCGGTACGTTATCGACTTTTATGCGCGTGTCGAGCTTGTCGACGGTGATCGTCGCGGCCTTGCCCGCCATTTCGCGCAAAGGCTTCAGCGACTCGCGCACCAGCATCCAGCTCATCAGGAACGCGAGCAGCATGCCGGCCAGGCCCGCGCCATAAAGACGCTCGCGATAGTAATCGAGCAGACGCCAGCGGTCCGTCATATCGCGCGCGATGACCAGCGTGACGGGCGTGCCGTCGCCCAGCACCGCATCCGCTGCGAGCCCGCGCACAGGCACGCCGCGCGCGTTGTGCCATTCCACGATGTTGGTCTCAGCGATACGCTGTGACGCACCAAGCGGATTCGCCAGGGTCGGCGACGGCACGGCCGGATCGGCGATGCCCGCCGTGTTGTGCTCGAACACGAGCTTGCGGTCGGGGCCGCGCACTTCCATCGACATGGCGAGATTGCCCAGCACCTGGCTCGTCAGCCGGTCTTCATGGGCGCGCAAATCGGCAAGCGTCGCGATTTCCTGCGCGAGACGCCGGGTATGGCGCGCGATCAGCACGATGTCGAGATCGTCCTGCTGCTTGACCTCGCGGTCGAGCGCGAAATACAACACGCTGCCGACCAGCGCAAACACCATCAACGTCGTTCCGGCGAAGGCAAGCGCAAGCGTGGTGGTCAGCGAGCGCGCCGCCATCAATCGGTCTCTTTCAATTCGATCACGTAGCCGACGCCGCGCACCGTTTGTATCAGCTTGACCGGGAAGTCGTCGTCGATCTTCGCACGCAGCCGGCGAATCGCCACTTCGACTACGTTCGTGTCGCTGTCGAAGTTCATGTCCCACACATACGACGCGATCTGCGTGCGGCTCAGCACTTCGCCCTGACGGCGCGCGAGCAGTTGCAGCAGCGAGAATTCACGCGGCGTCAGATCGATGCGCGTGTTGCCGCGGCGCACGCGCCGACGGTTCACGTCGATTTCCAGATCGCCCACTTTCAGCAGTTCGCTTTCGCGCGGCGGGCCGCGTCGCGCCAGTGTGCGCACGCGTGCGAGCAGTTCGACGAACGCGAACGGCTTGACGAGATAGTCGTCGCCGCCGAGTTCGAGACCGCGCACGCGGTCGCTCACGTCGTCGCGCGCGGTGAGGAACAGCACCGGCGTGGTGCGCGTGGCGCGCAGGACTTTCAGCACGGCCCAGCCGTCCATGGTCGGCAGCATCACGTCGAGCACGATCACGTCGTAGTCCTGCTCCTGCGCGAGCAGCAGACCATCGGCGCCGTCGTTGGCGACGTCGACGGAATAGCCCGATTCTTCAAGGCCCTTTTTCAGGTAGGCGCCCGTTTTCGGTTCGTCTTCGATAATCAGTATTCGCATGACAGCCTCCGGCGCTTTAACGCACTTCAACGCACTTGGACGCGCTTTAACCGCGCTGAATGCGCGGTGGCGTAGTCGTGCCTTGTGGCGGTTTGACGCCGAGCGCTTCGGCCTTCAGCACGAAATCGGCAAGCGAGCGCGACTCCATCTTCTTCATCGCCTGACCGCGGTGAATCTTGACGGTGATCTCACTCAGGTTCATTTCGGCGGCAATCTGCTTGTTCATCAGGCCGCTCGCGACGAAGGCCATCACTTCGCGCTCGCGCGGCGTGAGCGATGCGTAGCGGCGGCGCAGGTCCGCGACCGAGCGGTCCGCTTCGCGCCGTTCCTCGTCCTTGCCGAGCGCACTCGCCACGGCGTCCAGCATGTCCTGATCGCGAAACGGCTTGGCGAGAAAGTCCATTGCGCCGGCCTTCATTGCCTTGACCGACATCGCGATATCGCCGTGCGCGGTCATGAAGATAATCGGCACGCGCAATTCGCCCGCGGCAATCTGTTCCTGCACGGCGAGGCCGCTTTGCCCTTTGAGCCGTACATCGAGAATCAGACAGCTCGGCACGTCCGGTCTCGGGAACGCAAGGAATTCCTGCGCGGACGCGAACAGTTCAACGCGCAAGCCGACGGAGCGCAGCAACATGCTGACGGCTTCGCGCATCGACGCGTCGTCGTCGACGACATAAACCATCGCGCTAGTCGCGTTGACCGGTTCAGTGCTCATTGCGCTTTGCCTCATCGAGCGGCAGAACGAACTGCATCACGGCACCCTTTCCCCCTTGAGATTCCGCCCAGATCCGGCCGCCGTGCGCCTCGACAATCGAGCGGCAGATCGACAGTCCCATTCCCATGCCTTCCGCCTTCGTCGTGAAAAATGCGTTGAAAAGCCTCCCGGCGTTCTCTTCGCTGATGCCCGTGCCGGAGTCTTCCACGACCACCAATGCGTGCCGCGCGTCGAAAGAGCGCGTGCGAATCCGCAATTCCCGCGGCCGGGCCGTGATGCCCGACATGGCCTGCACGCCGTTCATCACGAGGTTGATCACGACCTGCTGCAACTGCACGCGGTCGGCGCACACCGACGGCGCGGGACTCGCGTAATCGGCATCCACTTCGACGCGGTGCGCATCCAGTTCACGCCGCACGAGTTCGATGGATTCTCTCACTATAGCGTTCAGATCGAGTACCGCGTGGCTCGGATCGCGCTTTTGCGCCATCGACCGTATCTGGCGGATCACATCGCTCGCGCGCCGCGCGTCGTGAATCATCTGGTTAATCGACTGGCCGACTTCCTTCAGATCGGGCTGCGGACGGTTCAGCCAGCGCAGCGCGGCGTCGCCGCACGTGGCGATCGCCGCAAGCGGCTGCGTGACCTCGTGCGCGATCGACGCGGCCAGTTCGCCGAGCATCGTCACACGCGTGACGTGCGCGAGTTCGGCCGTCGAGCGGTCGAGCGCTTCCTGCGCCGCCCGCCGTTCGGTCACGTCCATCAGCGCGCCGACGTATTCGGGATTCGCCGATTGCGGTGCGGCGAGACGCGCGACGTAGTGCACATGTTTGACGCTTCCATCGGGCATCGCGAGGCGATGTTCGAGATCAATCAACGGCACGCCCGCGAGACTCTGCTGATAAGCCTGCCTCATCAGCGCGATGTCTTCCGGATGCGCGCGCGCGAGGATCAATTGGAAGCTGGGCGCGACGTCTTTCGAATAGTCGAAGATTCGATACGTTTCGTCGGACCACCACATCTCGCCGCCGGGCAGTTTCGTCGCGATGCTGCCGGTGCGGCTCAAACGCTGCGCGTCGGACAGAAACGCCTCGCTGCGCGCGAGCGCCTGCTCGGCCTGTTTGCGTTCTTCGATATCGGTGTTCACGCCATACCAGCGCAAAATCTTGCCGGCGCTATCGCGCAGCGGTTCCGCGCCGATATGCATCCACCGGTAGACGCCATCGCTGTGCCGGATGCGCGACACGCTTTCGAACGGCGCGCCCGTTGCAATGGCTTCGTGCCAGGCGTGCTGCATCGCGCCGCAGTCGTCGGGATGAACGATCGAGCGCCAGATGTCGCCGTCGTTCTCCACGCACGTCACGCCCAGTTCGTTCCAGCGACGGTTGATGAAGACGAGCCGCCCATCGCTCGACGAACTCCAGACCATGCCTGGAATCGCGTCGATGGTCGCGCGCAATTCGTCCTTCTGGCGCCGCAACTCGCCTTCCATCTGCTTGCGGACGGTAATGTCGTTGTTGGTGGCGAGCACGGCGCGCGGCTTGCCTTTCGCATCGCGCCACAGCGCCCAGCGGCTCGAAATGACGACCGTTGTGCCGTCATTGCGCACATGCTGCAGTTCGCCTTGCCAGCGCCCGGAACGCAACAACTCGCGGCGAATTTCGTCGAGCGAGACCGACGAGCGCGTTTGCGTCAGCTCATGCACCGGCTGACCGATCGCCTGTTGCGTAGTCCATCCATAGAGTTGTTCCGCGCCCTGATTCCAGAACGTGATCAGATCGTTCATGTCGTACACGACAATCGCGTCATGCGTCAGATCGAGTAACTGCAACTGCTCCTGCAGCGTCGCCGTGCTCTTCTGATTGCGCAGCGCGAGCACCGACGCCGTCGCGATCGCGAGCAGGCTCACGAGACAGCGCGCGACCGGGCCGCCCGAGTAGTGCTCGTCGTGGGACATTGCAAAGGCGATCACCGTGAGCGCCACGCAACCCCATGACGTGAGAATCGCAGCGGGCCGCGAACTCGTCGACGCGACGAGCAACACCACGACCACGTACAGCACGGCGATCGCAATATCGAGTGGCGTGAATGCGTCGATCAGGAATACGACGAGCGCGACTGCCGCCGCGAGAACGTACAGCACGCGTGGGTCATGCCGCATCGGTTCGTCGGCGCGTGAGCGGAATATCATGTCGGCGATTGAGCGCGCCGCGCGAGAAGGAGGGAGACGAAACGAGGCGATGCAGGCATAGGCATTCGAGGTAAACGTTCGTTGACGAGTACCGGGGACCCTGTCTCGCGCCGCCATAACGGCGCATGGAAGTCAGACACGCGGGACGCCGACCCATTTAATCCGGCAGTTATCTTATCTGAGTTTTTCGGTATCCAACCGTTAAGTCCCTTCCCGACGAAGCCTTAATCAAGGCTCGCCGCGTTCCGCCTGCAGCGTTTCGAGGCAACGCAATATCGCCGCGCCATCGACGGGTTTGCTCAGCACGCACAGCGCGCCATCGTCCAGCGCCTGGCGGCGCACCGCGTCCGATGCGAACGCGGAGATAAAGATGACCGGCAGAGTGATTCCGTCGTCGATCAGACGGCGTTGCAACTGAAGCCCGCTCATGCCCGGCATCTGGACGTCGGAGATGACGCACGCGACATCCGCGATCTGGCCGGAGGCGAGAAAATCTTCGGCCGACGCATAGAGCCGCACGTCCCAACCCAGCGAACGAACCAGACTCGATGTGGCGATGCGGACGGATTCGTCGTCGTCGATAATCGAAGCTATCGGATGGGAATGCAAGCGACTGATCCTCTGCCATACATGCGGTTACGGCGGCACGCTGTTGCTTCGCCCGCCGTTCAGGTGTTCCCATCTTAGGGAGAAAAGCCTGCCGGGAAAATTATATGTGTGTATAGGGTGGGTGCGTGGAGTCGGCGTTGCTACCCGAAAAGCCGCGCCCACACCTGCCGCACACGACGCGCGCGGTCTTCGAAAAGATATGACGCAACCAGCGCCAGAAGACCTGAAATAGCCCCCGTCAGGATGTGCTCGACGTAGGGGATTCGGTAGTGACTCGCGTGGGAGTAGGCGTCGCCTATCGCTGTCAGGACGCCGACGACAAGCGCATTGCCGTAGCGATGCCCGTAGAGTTTCGCTGCAGGTGTGAAAGTCAGAAGTATGGCCAGGAGCCCGGTGAGCAAACCGGTGCGGAATGCAATCGTCCAGTGGACAAGGCTCATGATATTGCCCCAGCTACCCGGCATGCAGGTCATGCATGCGCTTGTGGGCTGCCAGAAACGCTGGATAAACAGCCTGATGCGGCGCTTCCACTCGCTTGACATGATCGATGCCCTTGTCACGGCCGACGCCAATATACGGTGGAATACTACACTCGCAACGGCAGCTTCACTTCCCCTTGACGTTACGTTCCTGTCCCGGCGTGACGTCAAAGACCTTCCGATAACACCGCCCCAGATGCGAAGCGCTGGCAAACCCGCACTGCATCGCAATGTCGAAGATGGAAGCGGTCGATTCATGCAGGAGCTTTTGCGCCGCCTTCAGGCGCACGCCCAGATAGAACTGCGACGGTCCCATGTCGAAATGCTTGAGCCACATGCGCTCGAACTGGCGAGGCGAGATACCGACCAGCGAGGCGAGTGTCTGCACAGGAACGGGGCGCTCTATGTTCTGCTCCATCAGCGTGATCGCATTGACGATGCGCCGGTCCTCGATACCGTAGCGCCACTGGATCGCCATTTTCTGGCTTTCCTGCGACGCGCGAATCCGCGTATGCAGGAACTGATCGGCGACATCGGCGGCGAGCCGATGGTTATGCGCGCGCGCGATCACGTCGAGCATCAGATCGATCGCCGCGGTGCCGCCGCCGCATGTCAGCCGGTCGCCGTCGATGCAATAGAGGTCGCGCGTGACCGCGAGCGAAGGGAACTCGTCGGCGAGTGCCTTCAACGCTTCCCAATGAATCGTGCAACGCCGCTTGTCGAGCAGCCCGGCGCGCGCGAGGATCATCGTGCCGAGGCTCACGCCGCCGAGCGGTTTGCCTGTCGCAGCATAGCGGCGCAAAAAGTCGAACACCCGCTCGTTGCGGTAGTTCTCCACACCGATGCTCGCCACCACGAACAACTGGTCCACGGCAATCGACGACGTCATTGCGGATTCAGGCTGCAGCGAAAATCCGGAACTCGACGACACGGGCTCGCCGTCGGCGCTGATGAGATGCCAGCTATACAGCGGCTTGCCGCTCACCCGGTTAGCCGCGCGCAGCGGCTCGCTCGCGGAGCTGAGCGCCATCATCGAGAAGTTGGGTACGAGGAAAAAGCCGATGCGTTCCGTGTCGGGCCGTCGCTCCCGGCTCGAATCCGCCGTGCTTTCCGTGGGCGCGGCGGCGAGTGCGGCGGCCAGTGCGCCCTTTCCCGCCACCGGCCACTTTTGACTGCGGGCGGAAGCCGGTTGCGGACCCTCATCGTTCATTTTCCTGCGCATGTCCATGCTGGATTGGCCAAGGTGAGGAAACTGTCGCATATCGGGCCGCGCCGGTCCATCGCCGCATGAGTGCGCAAGCGCTATCGGGCCCGCCTCAATCGCCGGTGTAATTCGGCGGACGCTTTTCGAAAGTCGCGGCGAGCGCCTCGCGATGATCCTCGGTGCGATGCGCGATGCCCTGAAAAGCCGCCGAGAGTTCCAGCAGGCTCGGCAGGTCCATCCGCTGTCCTTCGCGGATGAGGCGCTTGCTCATGCGCAGCACGTTGGGCGGATTGACGGCGATTCGCGCCGCCAGTTCCTTCGCCGCGGACAGCAGTTCCGCGTCCGGCACCACCCGCGAGACGAGCCCCCACGCGAGCGCGCATTGGGCATCGATAGGCGTGCCCGTGAAAATCATTTCCGCGGCGCGCGAAAAACCGATTGCACGCGGCAGCAGCCACGCGCCGCCGTCGCCCGGAATGATGCCGACCTTGGCGAAGCTCTCCGCGAACAGCGCGCTTTCTGCGGCGATACGGATATCGCACATCAGCGCGAGATCGCAGCCCGCGCCGTGCGCCGGTCCGTTGACCGCGGCGATGCAAGGCACGTCCAGTTCATGAAACGCGCGCGGAATGCGTTGAATGCCGCGCCGGTAGTTCTCGCGTATTCGTGCCGCGTTGCCGGCGAACGTGCCGAGTTCGTCGCGCATGTGTTTGATGTTGCCGCCCGAGGAGAATGCCGGGCCCGCGCCCGTCAGCACGATTGCGCGGACGCTCAGATCGGCTTGCGCGCGCGCGAGGCTCGCTACCAGCGCGTCGACCACTTCCATTTCGGTGAGTGCGTTGCGCGTTGCCGGACGGTTCAGCGTGATCGTAGCGACGCCACCGTCCAGTTCGTAAAGTACCGGTTCGTTCATGTTCATGTTCCCGTGCGCAGAAGTTCTTCGGCAACCGATGCGGCCAGTTCGCGGCGCAGCACCTTGCCGCTCGGGTTCAGCGGCAAGCGGTCCACGAACAGTATTTTCTTTGGCCGCTTGTATGGCGCGAGGTCGTCGCTCGCCTTGCAAAACGCAATGACGGCGTCTTCCGTCAACTGTGCGTCGCTGCGCACGACAAACGCCGTGACCGCCTGGCCCCACTTCGGATCGGGCACGCCGATCACCGCGGCCTCCTGCACGCCGGGACAGTGATACAGCACCTCTTCGACTTCCCGCGGATAGATGTTTTCGCCGCCCGAGACAATCATGTCGTCGGCGCGGCCGTGAAAGTGGAAATAGCCGCCCGAGTCGACGCTGAAGAGATCGCCCGTATAGAGCCAGCCGTCGCGAAACTTCTTTGCCGTTTCGATTGGATTGTTCCAGTACGCGCGCGCCAGTTGCGGGCCGCGTACGATCAGTTGACCGACTTCGCCAGGCGCCACGCTTTCCGTGGATGGCACGACGCGCTCCGTATCGTTCGTCACGACGCGGCAGGTGCTGATCAGCGTCGGCTTGCCGCACGACCCGAGGCGCGACAGCGCATCGCGTGGATGCAGCAGCAGCGTCAGGCTCGCTTCGGTCATGCCGTAGCCGTTGTAGACATTCGGACAGAACTCGTCGATGACGCGTTGCATCGCTGCGGCGGGAATGGCCGCGCCGCCCGTGGTGATCATCCGCAGGCTGCTGTGATCGGTCCGCGTGAACGATGGATGGAACAGCATGTCCTGGATCTGCGTCGGCACGGCAAAGAGCGTCGTAATGCGATGTTCGCCGATCGCGGCGAGCGTGCGCTCGGGATCGTAGCGCGGCAGAACGATGTTGGCCGCACCGACCATCAGGTGCGGCATGAAATACGCCTGCATGCCGCCGACGTGGTACAGCGGCGCGATATGAAGCGCCGAATCGCTGCTCGTCAGGCTGTATTCCATCACGCAGTTCGTGGCGATCGCGACGTCGTTGCTATGCGTATGGATCGCGCCTTTCGGGCGCCCCGTCGTGCCGGACGTGTACACCAGCGCCGAGATGTCCTCGGGCGTGACGGGAGGCAGCGGCGCATCGCGATGACGCGTGCCGTCTATCAGCGAATCGAAGTCGTGATGATGCGATGGCGCATCGCCGTCGCCGGGAAGTTCATCGCCGTGGCCGCCGTGCCCTGTCACACGCACATAGATGCGCAGATCGGGCAAGCCCTGTTCGACCTTCGCGACGACGGCGTGCATCGAATCGTCGTAAATCAGTGCCCGCGCGCCGGCATCGCGGATGATGAACGCCGCGTCGTTCGCGGACATCCGGTAGTTCATTGGAACTGCAATCGCGCCGAGTAACTGACAGGCGAGATACGCGGTGGCCGTTGCATCCGATGTCTTCTGGAAGATGGCTACGCGATCCGTTTGCCGCACGCCCAGATCGAACAGCGCCTGCGCGAGTCCGCGTACGCGCACGTCCCATTGCGCGTAGGTCAAGCGCGCGTCGGCGCAGACCAGCGCGAGACGGTCGGGGTACTTCGCAACCGTGTTTTCGAACAGCGAGGTAATGGTCAGCATGATGGAAATGGAGTGCGCTCAGAGGTTGATCTTCAGATCGGGCAGATCGCGCGAGGCGATCAGGTATTTCGCCATTTCCGACGTTCCGCCGACAATCGTCAGCGCGCGCGCGTCGCGATAGAGCTGTTCGGCCCGGCCGTATTCTTTGGTAAGGCCGTCGCCGCCCAATATCTGCACGGTTTCGTTGACACAGAAATTCGCCGTCTCTGTCGCGACGAGCTTGGCCATGGCCGCTTCCTTCATCAGCGCCTTGCCGTCGGCGCCCGCGTCGTACATCTTCGTGGCGCGGTACGTGAGAAGTTCGGCGGCGTCGATCCGCCAGCTCATCTGCGCGATCTTGTCCCAGATCAGTTGCTTGCAGCCGAGGAGCTGCCCGAACGTCCTGCGGCTTTGCGCATGCGCACGGGCGATGTCGAACGCACTGCGCGCGACGCCGAGGCCCGAGCCGCCCAGAATCGCGCGCTCGAAGTTGAACATGCCGCGCATGATTGCGAAGCCCTCGCCGGCCACGCCCAACAGGTGATCCGCGCCGACCCGGCAATCGTCGAACTTCACTTCGCCGACGATGCAGCCGTGCCGGCCCATGAACGTATAGTTGCGCGGAAAGCTGATCCCGCGCGCGTCTTTGGGCACGGCCACGGCGGTGATGCCCGGCCTTTCCAGGCCATCGCGCGGCGTGATGCCGTAGGCGATATAGACGTCCGCAACCGACGCGTTCGAGATATAGCGCTTGAAGCCGTTGATGACCCATTCGTCGGTGCGGGCGTCGTATTCGACACGCGTTTGCATGTCGGCGGAATCGCTGCCCGTGCCGGGCTCGGTCACGCAAATCGCGCCGATCGCGCGGCCATCCAGAATCGGTTCGAGATACGCTTCGCGCACTTCCCTGCTGGCATGACGATGCAGCGGATAGGCGCAGCTCAGCGCGGTGGCGATGGTGGTCTCAAACGCATAGTTGATGGCGGACGCTTCCTCGGAGAGGATCGTCGCGTGCGTGAGACCGGGCTTTGTCAGCGAGCCGCGATACAGGTCCGCGAACATCAGCCGCAAATAGCCGGCTTCGCCCAGCGCGCGCACCACGCGTTTGACGGCGTCCCAGTCGCGGCGCTCTTCTATGTCCGCGGCGCGCGGCGCGAGTTCGCGTTGCAGGAACGCGCGCGCTTCGGCGCGAAACGCGCGGTCTTCGTCGGTAAGGAGAAAATCTTGCATGGCAGACGACGCTTCAGGTATTGACAGGTGAATGAGCCGCGCGGATGCCCCGCGCCGCATAGACGCGTGCATCGCGCACGGTCGGCAGCAGAAAGCGCGCTTCGCGCAGCGCCGCATAGTCGAGTTCGCCGACCACCAGTTCTTCGTCGGTCGTCGAGCCCATCGCGACTGTGTTGCCGAACGGATCGAGAATGCGCGAGCCGCCCCAGAAACGCAGCATGCCTTCGGTGCCGATGCGATTCGCCATGACCACGGCGACCCCATACGTGACCGCATAGAAGCGCAGATTCAGTTCCCACGCGGACGGATTGTCGAAGCCGCCGCCCACCGCTTCGCGCGCGGAACTGATCGGCGCGGCGAGCAGCGTGACGCCGTCGCACATCAGGTCGTGAACGAGCGCGGGGTTCCACAGGTCGTTGCAGATCGGCGTGGCGACGCGCCAGTCGCGGTCGATGCCGAACGCGCCGAGATCCGCTCCCGGCGCGTAATAAAGGCCATCGCGCAGCTTGCCGTAGGTCGCCAGTTGAATCTTGCGATGCACGTGCACGATTGCGCCTTCCGTCACGCTCGCCTGGCTGTTGTAGAACTGGCCACCAGGCGCTTCTTCGATAAAACCAAACGACGTATGCAGACCAACGCTCGCTTGCGCAAGCGCCGCAATGGCCGGGTGATCGACACGCATTGCAAGCTGCAGCGCGTCCTTGCCCGCGCTATGCCCGCATAGGGACAATTCCGGAAAGAGCAGCATCGCGACGCCGCGCCGGCGCGCTTCGTCGATCATGCTCAGATGCTTGCGGAGGTTGGTGTCGAGATCGCCATACGAACTGTCGATCTGCGCGGCCGCGACTTTTAGCGCGCCGTCTCGCGGCGCTTCGGGGGAAGGCGAAGGCATGTTCTCGTCTCTCTGATCTGATCGGGTCGCGTGCGTTACAGCAGACCGGCTTGCTTCAGGAAATCATGCGAGACCTCGCTGAACGATTTCTTCTGCACGTCGACGGATGCGTTCAGACGCGCCATCGTCGGTGCGTCGAGTTTTGCGGACAGCGAGTTGAGGATCGGCCCGAGCTTCGGATTGGCGTCGAGCGTCGCCTTGCGGATCACCGGCGTGAGCGCATAAGAGGGAAAGAAGCCTTTGTCGTCCTTCAGAATGACGAAGTTGAAGGCGGGCACGCGGCCATCGGTCGCGAAGACGAGCGCGATATCCACCTGACGATCCTTCAGCGCCTGATACGTGAGGCCGGAGTCCATCCGCTTGACCTCGTCCTGCGAAAATTCGAAGCCGTACAGCTTTTGCAGCGGACGCAACCCGTCGGGGCGCGCATAGAACTCCGAATTGGACGCGAAGGTCAGCGTCTTGCCTGCTTTAATCGCCTTGGCAAGATCGCTCAGGGTCGCGATGCCCAGCTTCTTCGCTTCGTCCTGATTCATCGCGAACGAGTACGTGTTGTTCGCACGCGAAGGGTCGAGCCATACCAGGCCCTTGCCTGCATCGAGTTCCTTGACCTTCCT
Organism: Paraburkholderia sp. OAS925; assembly: GCF_040543975.1. Lineage (NCBI taxonomy): Bacteria > Pseudomonadati > Pseudomonadota > Betaproteobacteria > Burkholderiales > Burkholderiaceae > Paraburkholderia > Paraburkholderia sp. OAS925. Next base: position 1,669,520 of record NZ_JBEUNO010000001.1, on the reverse strand, counting down.
GTAGGTGTCTTCCGGCGACAGGCGGTCATTGATCTTGTTGTACGTAATGAGCGACGTGCCCGTGTATTCCCAGTACATGTCGACCTGTCCATTCTCTTGCGCCGAGCGCAGCACCGCACTGCCCAGGCCGTCCTTCTTCGTGACGGTGAAGCCTTTTGCCTGCAGTAGCTCCGTGGTCATTTCGGCGAGCAGTTGCTGCTCGGTGAAGTTCTTGCCGCCGACCACCACGCTGGCCGCCGCGCAACTGATGGCCCACGAGGACGCAAAAGAGAGAGCGACGAGCGCGCAGGCCCGCTTGAAAAAAGTAGTCTTCATGAATTCCTCGGAAAACGCGTATGCGTGGATGGAACTAGCGTTGGGAAGCGACGCCTCGCGACACGAGATGCACCTGCATCTGTCCGACGAGCACGTCTGTGAGAACCGCGAGGACCGCGGTTGGAATAGCGCCCGCCAGCAGCATCGAAAAGTCGTTCATGTCGATGCCGGTAAAGATCAGCTCACCGAGCCCGCCGCCGCCGACGAGAAACGCGAGCGGCGCGGTGCCGACCGTAATGGCGAGCGCGGTGCGAATGCCCGCGAAGATCACGTACAGCGCATTGGGCAATTCCACCTGCCATAGAACCTGCGCAGGCGTCATGCCCATGCCGGTGGCCGCTTCGATCAGCGCACGCGGAACCGCGCGCAGACCTTCGAGCGTGTTGAGCACGATGGGCAGCAAGGTCGCCACCCACAGCGCGAAGATGGACGGCCATCGTCCAATGCCGAGCACGCTCATGGCGAGCGCGAGCAGCGCGAGTTTCGGCACGGCCTGCCCCATGTTGAGCGTCTGCATGAGTGCCTGAGCGACGCGAGCCTGTTTGCCCGACTCGCGGCTCAGATAGATGCCGAGCGGCACCGCGACGACGATCGCGAGGCTGCCCGCGATGGCGACCATCGTCATCTGCGCGATGGACTGGTAGACGATATCGCTGCGATATTGCGCGATCGACGCGAGCCAGTTGTGCCAGTTGTCCGCGCGGGCCTGCAGCGGCGCAGCGCACGCAAAGAGGACGGCGCAACGTGAAAGCAGTGTTCTCATGTTTTTCATGCACAGACCTCCGCGGGCAAACGCAACATGTCGACGATGTGCGCCTGGTTCACGTAGCCGACGAAGCGGCCCTCGTCGTCGACGGTGGGCAGCCATGCTTGTCCGAGCGCGAACATCGACGAAATCACGCTGCGCAGATCGTCGCAATCGCGCGCCACGCCGCGCATGGGCCTGGCATGCGCCGCCGTCAGCGTGCCGTCTATTGCCGCGAGTTCCGCCGCGCCGAAATACCCTTGCGGCTTGCCCGCGGCATCGAGCAAGACGATCTGCTCGACGCCGTGCCGCTCGAGCAGCGCCCGCGCTCGAACGCTGCTGTCGCCTACCCGCGCGGCGCACTCGCAGGCCGACAAAGCGTCTTTTGCACGCACGAGGCGCAGCCGCTTCAATGCCCGGTCCGCGCCGACGAAGCCGGCGACGAACGGACTAGCGGGCCTCGCGAGAATCGTGTCCGGCGTATCGAACTGTTCGAGCCGGCCTGCGCGAAAGATCGCGATGCGGTCGGCCATCTTCACGGCTTCGTCGATGTCGTGGCTCACGAACATGATCGTCTTCTTGACCTGCTGCTGGATGCGCAGAAACTCGTCCTGGATCAGCTCCCGATTGATCGGGTCGATCGCGCCGAACGGTTCGTCCATCAGCATGACGGGCGGATCGGTTGCCAGTGCGCGCGCGACGCCGACGCGCTGCTGCTGCCCGCCGGACAGATCCTTCGGATAGCGCGACAAATAGATCGACGGATCGAGTGCGACGATCTCCAGCAATTCGGCCGCGCGGCGCTTCGCTTTCGTCTTGTCCCAGCCGAGCAGACGCGGCACCACGCTGATGTTTTCCTCGACCGTCATGTTGGGAAAGAGCCCGATCTGCTGGATCACATAGCCGATCTGACGGCGCAATTCGACGACTTCGAACTCGTCCGTATCGCGGCCGTCGATGAAAATCTTTCCCGACGTCGGCTGGATCAGACGGTTGATCATTTTCAGCGTGGTCGTCTTGCCGCAGCCCGACGGGCCGAGCAAAACGCAGATTTCACCCGCGCCGACTTCCATGTCGATGCCGTCGACCACCGGGGCGCTGGCGCCTTCATAGCGCTTCGAGATGCTGGAGAGCTTGATCATGGTTATTGCGCGTGATGAGGAGATTTACGGAACGACGCCCACGCGCCGAGACGCACTGCAAGCCTGCCGGTACGCGACGGGCTGCGAAGGCCCTTCGGCGTCAACAGGCGCTGCACCCAGCCGAGGCCATAGTCGGCGGCGATCGCCAGAACGCTCACGAGAATCGCGCCGGCAATCAGCTGACGCGGGTCCGACTGCGAGATGCCGCGACTGATCAGCTTGCCGAGGCCGCCCGCGCCGATATAGGCGGCGACGGCGGCAATGCCCACATTGATCACCACGGCCATGCGCACGCCCGCCATGATGATGGGCAGCGCAATCGGGATCTCGACTTTCCACAGACGCTGGCGCGTGGTCATGCCGATGCCGCGCGCCGCTTCGCGCAGCGCCGGATCGATGTTAGTGATCGCCGTGTACGTGTTGCGCACGATCGGCAGTTGCGAATAAAGGAAGAGCGCGATGACCGTCGGCAGAAAGCCGATGCCCTGGCCGATCAACGACAGGACCGGAATCATCAGACCGAATAGCGCGACTGACGGAATAGTCATCAGGATCGCCGCGAGGTACAACACCACTCTCGCGGCGCGCTCATTGGCCGTGATCGCGATGCCGAGCGGCACGCCGGTGAGGATGGCAAAACCGACGCCCACCCCGACGATCTCGATGTGCTCAACGGTGAGCCTGATGATCGACGCAAGGTTGTCGATCATGAAAGCAAGGGTATCCACGTTGTCTCCGTTCCGCTGTTGCGTGTCCGTGTGCTTCGCCACCGGGCAAAGATATCCGGACAAAACCCGGAACCCTTCATCTGCATTCGACGTCGTTTGTCACGGAAGCGACATCGCGATTGAGCCGTGGTGCGTTTCCCTTGCGGCACGGGGAACGGGCTATGCATCGCTAAGGGTTATCCCCGTCCTTTAAGCGACAGGTCGGTGCGGTGACTGAATCAGGAAGAAGCGAGAAGAGGCGCTGGCGGCGGGCAAATCGGCGGGCAACTAAGCGCATGGTTGGCGAGGTCGCCCATGACCAGGCGCGGCTTTGCGTTACCTTCCCTGCTGGCGCCAGACGCTGCGCAGCGTGAACGTGGCAAGCGCGCCTGTGACGAGCGCGGTGAACAGATAAAGCCCCGCCGGACCCGCGAGCGCCATCGTCGCGGAAGCGAGAGTCGGGCCGGCGCTCGCGCCGACGGAGAAGATCAGCAGAAGGCCGGCGCTCACGGCGATGCGCTGATCGGCGGGAATGCAGTCGTTCACATACGAGGTCACGACGCCGTACATGGAAAAAGCCACCGCGACATAGAGGTAGCCGAAGGCCCGGACCAGAGCGCCGTCGCGCAGCAGAAACAACAGCACGCTCAGCAATCCGGCGATGACCGCGAGACACAACAACACCTTGCGCCGATCGAAGCGGTCGGCGAGCCGTGCGACGGGCCATTGCGGCACCAGCGCGGCCAGCAGCGCGAAGCCCATGAAATGCGACACCTCCGGCACCGGATAGCCGAGGCGCCGCATGAACACCGGCTGCATCGTATAGAACGCGCTATTGAGCACACCCGCCGACAGGCACGCGAGCACGCCGAGCGGCGCCCAACGGTAGATGGTCTGCAGCCCCGACAGTCCGCGCGCGAGGCGAGAGCCGCAGGACGCAGCGGCCGCCTCGAGCGCGTGGCCGGGTGCGGGCGCGGTGCCTGCCAGCGCGACGGGAATCAGGGACGCCGCGAACAACGCGGCGACCGCGCTGAAGAGTTCGAAGCCGCCGGGGTCCGCGAGTCCGATCAGGAACTGTCCGGTGCCGACGCCGAGATAATTGGTGATCAGATAAGCCGAAAATACGCGGCCGCGTTGAGCGTTCGTCGCGACCTGATGCAACCAGCTTTCGACGATCGTAAAGATGCCGACGAGACAGAAGCCCGTTACGAAGCGCAAGGCCACCCACATCGAGGCCGCGCTCCACACCGCATAGCCGAGCGCGCAGCATGCCGACGACGCAGCCAATGTCACGAATGCGCGGTGATGACCGACCCGCGCGATGAGCGCGCCACCGTACAGCGCGCCGAACAGGAAGCCGACGTAATACGCCGACTGCACCACGCCCATCACGATCGACGGCGCCTGCTGCTGCGAGAGGCGCAGCGAGATGAGCGTGCCCAGCAGGCCGTTGCCGGTGATGAGAATCGCGTAGCCGAGAAGCAGGACCGCGGTGGAGCGCAAGCTTCCAAAGGCCGGCTCGCGTGACTCGACAGCGGCAGCGAGGGGCGCGGCCCTTTCTCCGCAATCGGCGAGCGGTAGCAAGTCCGTTAAAGAGGACGTGCCCGTTGGTTGACACACAGCCGGTTCCGGTGCCTGTTTCATTCGTGCTGAGTCTCGTTCGTCCTGCGCGGCACCGTTTAGCGACGTTGGGGCTTTCGAGTTCCGAATGTAGCGGTCCGCCGCCTCGCCGGCATATCGCGAATGCGACGTCGGTTAGCAGCATAACGACATTATGTTTTGCGCTTCATCGCGCTGCGCGCCTTCGGGTCCAAACACCGGAGCGTCAAGCGGTGTGAAACGCGGCGCCGCTCTTCCGCGGTGGCACAAAAGGGACACCGGCTGCGATCGGCAAATCAATGAAAAGAGGCCGGAAAAAAGGCCTGTTCGCCACGTAACGCGCGCACACCGCCGATAGAATTTCGTCCTATAGGCAGTTACACACCGCCACACGTTCGACTCCGGTCGGATCGCTTTTTCACATCGGATTTCCGGTTAATTCAGCATGACACGGCTTGCACGGCACTACGTCCCAGAACAACCGCAGCACGTTATCTTGCAGGGGTTCACGGGGCACGCGTTTTTGGATGAAGGCGACTATCTGTACTTCATCGCCTGCCTCGCAGACGCAGCGCGCGTCGCCGGTCTGGCCGTCCACGCGTGGGTCCTGATGCCCGACGCGGTACAGCTGCTCGTCACGCCTTCCTATGAGTCGAGCCTGGCGATGGCGATGCAAGCGGTCAGCCGCCGCTATGCCGAGACCTTCAACCGACGCCACGGACGCCGCGGCATGATCTGGCGTGGCGGGTACTCGGCGACAGTGATCGAGCCCGAGCGATACTTTCTGCTCGCGAGCCACGTCATCGATCATGCGCCGGTGCGCAACCGCCTTGCGGCTGAGCCAGGACAATACCCGTGGTCGAGCTATGCGCACCACGTCGGGCTGCGCATCGACAGGTTCATCAAGGAGCATCCGGTCTACCGGGCGCTCGGCGATACGCCGATCGAGCGCCACGAGGCTTACCGCAATCTGGCCGCGCAGCGTCTTGACGATCACGACGTCGATAACCTGATGCAGTCGACCCTCGAAGGCTGGGTGCTCGGCGGCGCCGCGTACTGCGAATGGGCGGCGCAGACCGCGAATCGGCGTTTGATGCCGCTGTTGCTACGCGACCGGCAGCCGAAGGTGCGCGCGACGCGCGCCGTCGCGCATCGGACGAATGAAAAGAAACAGGAGCGAGGAGCGAGCGTCGAACTATCGCAGCCAACGTGAGGCCGCGATTGTGGTGATCGCCCGCTGAGGTCCACGACCCCGCGCGTCGCCGCCCTTTCTTACACGCCTTCCACTAGAACGGCGCGATACTTGGCGCCCTTGAATCGATGCTGTGCGACTTCCTGATACGCAGGGCTGTCGTACCACGCACGCGCGGTCTCAGTCGACGGAAACTCGACAATCACGACGCCCTCCGGCGCGTCACCCTCGAGGACCTGCTGAGGTCCGTATGCGGCGAGAATCTTCACGGGATGACCTTTGAAGGTCTCGCCCACCTTGCTTTGGTAGATGTCGAGCTCGTCCTGAGCCTGCGTGCTTTCCCTCGTGAAGACAATATAAGTCGTCATGGCTACGCTCCTGAGCGTGGAATAGAGGCGGATACGATGATGCCATGGAATTGTGGCGGGGCTCGGGGCGCGGGGCGCGGCGGGGGTGGTGGCGGTGGCGGTGGTTGGGGTGGAGGGATGCCGGGGGTTCGCAGACGGATGGTCGTGTGGCGGTAGGAGGCGAGGCGTCATACGATGTCTGTGCTGGCGGCGGACGCATATCGTTAAGGTTTATTCGATGCCTGCCATCGGCCGCAGGAATGTGCATGCATCCGCCCGTGTCGGCAGGCGTCGAATAAACCCGATGGAGGAAACCGCGGGGTGCGCCGGTGCGGCTGGAGGCTTCGTGGCTATGGCGATTGATAGGCCGCTATGCTTTGTGGTGCAGGATGCGGCACGCTCAGGCGGGGTGCCGGAGCGTCGCTAACGCCGGAGCGAAGCGGTGCAGTCGTGCATTCACGGTGATGAAGTGGGTGGGCGAAGCGCTTTGCGAAGCGACACACGCAAACGTCCTCTCGTGGGCTGCGTTGCCGCAAAGCCGACGGTCGGTTCGGATATCGAGGACCCGTGTAGTTCATGTCTGATCCCGGCGCATCGGCGGTGCGCGGATCGGGGCGCTGCGCGCGAGGATATCGGTGACGATCATCGGCGCGCCGCAGTGCCGGCAGGTGAAGACGGGCCGGACTTCGATGATGGCGTCGTCCGTTGGCGGGCGGATTTCGGGTACGACGTGCAGCAGATCGCGTATCCTCGCGAGCCTGGCGCAGCGCACCGGGTTCGCAAGCAGTCCGTAGTGACGGATCCGGTGGAATCCACCGGGCAGCACATGGAGCAGGAAACGGCGCATGAATTCGCTGGCCTCCAGCGTCATGGTCTTGTAGCGGGTGCGTCCCTTCGCACGGTAGTCCTTCCAGCGGAACGTCACGCCACGCTCATCGAAGGCGACCAGGCGCTGGTTGGAGATCGCGACGCGGTGCGTGTAGCGTGAGAGGTATTCAAGTACCGCCTTCGGTCCGGCGAATGGGTGCTTGGCGTAGACCACCCATTCGCATTTATGCATTGGCGCAAGCCACCGCGCAAAGGTGGCGGGATCAGCGAGCCCGGCGTACTCACCGAAGAACTGTAGCTGGCCATGCCGGTGTGCCGCTTCGAGCGCTTCGAGGAAGCGCCGGCGAAACAGGCGTGAGAGCACGCGCACCGGCAGGAAGAAGCCGGGCCGGCACGCAATCCAGCGCTCGCCATCGGGAGAGAGTCCGCCGCCGGGTACGATGCCGTGCACGTGGGGATGATGCGTGAGTGCCGAGCCCCAGGTGTGCAGGACGAGCGTGGCCCCGATCTGCGCGCCGAGATGCCGGGGATCGGCGGCGATCGTGCGCAGGGTGTCGGCGGCGATGTCGAGCAGCAGGCCGTAGATGATCCGTTTGTTGTACCAGGCGATCGCACTGACGGGCGCGGGAAGCGTGAAGACGACGTGGAAGTATTCGACGGGTAGCAGATCGGCCTGACGTGCCTCCAGCCAGCGGTGTGCGGCGCTGGCCTGGCACTTCGGGCAATGCCGGTTGCGGCACGAGTTGAAGGACACCTCTGTCCTTGCGCAGCCTGAACAGCGCAGCACATGCCCGCCCAGTGCCGCCGTGCGGCACCGTTCGATGGCCGACATAACCTTCAGCTGCCCCAGGCTCAGGTGCGTTGTAGCCCGCCATGCTGGCCCGTGGCTGCCGAAGATGTCCGCAACCTCCAGCATGAGGCGCTAAAGCCCAGGAGCCGACTCGGTGGGCAGACGGTCCAGCGGACTGGTGACCTCGCGCAGCAGGTCGGTGGCCACCTGGACGTAGAGCGCGGTGTTCTCGAGCTTGGCATGGCCGAGCAGCACCTGGATCACGCGGATGTCTACCTTCTGTTCAAGGAGGTGTGTCGCGAAGCTGTGCCTCAGCGTGTGCATGGATACACGTTTGTCGATGTGCGCAGCCTCGGCGGCGGCATGAATGGCGCGGTTCAGTTGCCGCGTGCTCAACTGATCGAGCGGATCGAGCCCGGGAAACAGCCACCCACCATCGGGCATCTTGCCCTGCGCACGGGCCACGCGCCACCACACACGCAGACGCTCGAGCAGCACCGGCGAGAGCATGGCGTAGCGGTCACGACGGCCCTTGCCCTGCTCGATACGCAGTGTCATGCGTTCGCTGTCGACGTCGGCGACCTTCAGCGCGACCACTTCGCTGGCGCGTAGCCCCGCGCCGTACGCGACCGACAACGCGGTCTGGTGCTTCAGGTTGCCGGCGGCCTCGATAAGCCGCCGCACTTCGTCGGGGCTGAGCACGACGGGCAATACGCGGGGCACGCGCACGGGTCGCATCCTGACCATCAGTTCGGGCCGGTCGAGCGTCACCGTAAAGAAGAACTTCAGTCCGGTGATCGCGTGATTCAGCGACACGGCTGATGTGCCGTGGTCGACCAGATAGAGCTGGTAGCGGCGCAGGTCCTCGACGGTGGCTGTGTCTGGCGAGCGCCCGAGAAACCGGGTGAACTCACGCACGATGTGCAGATAGATGTCCTGCGTCTTGGGGGCAAGCTGGCGCATGTGCATGTCGTCGATCATGCGCTGGCGCAATGGGCTGACGTTTGCTGGTAAGGAGGTCATGATTCGGCTCCTGCTGAAGAACGAGGCGGATTGCCTCATTCGCCAACATAAAGCCGCGTGACCGGCCTCTCCCTCACCTCCAGCGTCAGCCCGTAGCCCCTACCGCGCGAGCGGTTTAGTCCGTCGACCCTTTGCGGCCAGTCACATCGTTACAGCCGAACGTCTTATATTAGAGCGAAGCAGACGTCCGAATGCCCCTGTCTGAGCGAATACGAATGGCGCTTACCGAACGACATCTCGTGATCGACGGTGTCAAGGGAGAGAAAGGCGGAGTTAGATCTCCACACAAACCGGACGGACCATTAGTCGGAGCGATGAGCGGACTGAGCACCGATAAATCGGGTTCCCTGTGAATTTTCCGGATCTATATCTAAGGCGCCTAGGCCGACATTTGCGATCAGAGATGCAAATGAGAGCCTGGTCTCAAGCCGATGATGTCGCGAGCCTCCGCCGGCGTGGCCGGCTCGTAACCCATCTCGCGTACGAGCCGCACGATGCGCTCGGTGAGTTGCACGTTCGTGGCGAGTTCGCCGGGACCGTAGTACAGATTGTCTTCGAGACCCACGCGCACGTGGCCGCCAAGCAGGAGCGAATTCATCGCCGAAGGCAGTTGCGCCGGGCCAATGCCACTCACGCAAAAGATACTGCCTTTCGGCAGTAGATCCACCATCGACTGCAAGACGCGCGGCGTATACGGCATGGCGTTCTGAAAGCCACGATGCGCGCCCAGCACGATGTTGACGAAGAACGGTTCTGTGTCGAAACCGGCGGCCGTGAGCGTCGCCACGTCCTGCGCGATATGCGTCGGGCTGAAAACTTCCCACTCGGGTTTGATGCCGCGCTTTTTCATTTCTGCCGCGAGCTGCTTCGAGCGCTGCGGCGATGTATGCATGAGCAGTTCCTTGTCATCGAAACTCGCAATGATGGTGGTCGCGTCGAGCGTGCACATTTCTGCGCCCGCTTCGAGTCCCTTCAGCCGCTCCTCCCAGAGAATCTCCCAATAGCCGTTGGGCGCCTGCGCGATCATGTCGCCGTGCACGCCGCCACCCGTCGAGTTGTTGATGACGATGTCGCATTGCGCGCGAATGCGGGCGTTGATGTCGCGATAGATCGCGGGATCGCAGGTCGCGCCGTCGTCGGGCCGGCGCGCGTGGATCGCCACGACGCTCGCGCCCGCGTTGAAGCAGTCGTACACGTCGCGCGCGATTTCGTCGGGTTGCGTGGGCAAGTGCGGATTCTGCTTTTTGCTCGCCATGCCGCCCGTTGGCGCGATGGTCACGATGACTTTCGGTTTGCTCATGGGTGTCGTCTCCGGGAAAAGTTGCTTCGGTGATTTTTTTGGCCGAAGAACAGTTTTTTGTTGTTCATCGTACAATGAAATCTATTCCCGCTTGGCGGACGCATCAACCTGGGGATAACGTGAGCCTGTAACAGTTCACGCTCGCCGCTTCCGCCGCTCTAATGGACGCCGCAACATGAACGAACCTCTTTCACGCAAGGGTCGCATTCAGACCGTGCTCGGTCTGATCGAGCCCGACGAGCTCGGTCCCACGCTGATGCACGAGCATCTGCTGATCGACCTCGTGCCGCCGCGCCTTGCCGAAGACGCGGATCACGATCAGACCGACATCGACATTTGCAATTGCTGGAAGATCAACTATGGGCAGGTGCCCTCGCTGAAGAACTATCGGCTCGACCAGAAGGACGTGGCGATCGAGGAACTGGCGGAATTGCGCGCGGCGGGCGGCGCTGCCATTGTCGATTTGACTACGGGCGGGCTAAAGCCCGATCCCGAAGGACTCGCGCAGATTGCGTGCGAAACGGGCGTGCAGGTGGTGATGGGTTGCGGCCATTACGTGCACGAGTATCAGGACCCGGCAAACGCGCAGCGCAGCGTCGACGACTTCGCGCGCGAGATGATCGGGCAGATCACGGAAGGCGCGTGGGGCACGGCGGTGCGCGCGGGCATGATCGGCGAGATAGGCTGCCAGTCGCCGTGGACGGATCAGGAAAAGCGCGTTGTGCATGGCGCGCTGCTCGCGCAGCAGGAAACCGGCGCGGCGCTCAACCTTCATCCGGGGCGTCACGCCGATCAGCCGCAGGAGCTCGTCGATACGATCCGGCGTTTGGGCTTTCCGCTGGAGCGCGTGATCATCAGCCATATCGACCGCACGATTTTCGACGACGAGCGTCTGCTGCGTCTCGCTGACTCGGGCTGCGTGATCGAATTCGACCTCTTCGGCTGGGAGCAGAGCGCGTATCCGATGTCCGACATCGACATGCCCAACGACGGCGCGCGCCTGCGCATGGTGCGCTCGCTGTTCGACCATGGTCACGCGGAGCGCGTGCTGATCAGCCATGACATCTGCACGCGCACGCGCCTGGGTCGTTACGGCGGCCACGGCTATCAGCACATTTTCGCCAATATCGTGCCGCGCATGCTGCGGCGCGGCTTCACACAGGACGAAATCGACACGCTGCTTACGCGCAATCCTCGCCGTCTGCTGACGTTCGTTTGACGCGGCTCGATCCCCAACTCACTGCGCGAGCATGCGTTCCATGCCCGCGATGGTGACTTCCACGAAGGTGTCGAAGCTCGAATCGAGCGGCACCTCGCTGCCGCTTTGCCAGCGCACGATAAACGCGCGATTCGCGAGCGCGGGGAGATGACGCGCGAGTGTCGGGTATTCGAGCGCGCGAATATCGTGAACTTTCTCCTGCAACTGGTTGGTCCAGATCGCGAGATCGTCGGTGGGCAGCGGCGCGAATTCGAGCGTGGCGAAGCCGACCATGCTCGCGACCGCCACGTTGTACATGTCGACGAGGCGCGTTTCGTCGCAGCCCGCCTGCAATAGCACTGCGAGGATGCGGTCGATTAGCAGCGGGCTCAGACTGGCGTTCGACACGAGTTGCGCGCCCACGAGTTGCGCCACATTCGGATGCTGCTGCACCGACTTGCGGTAGCGGCGGAACAACTCGCGAAACCAATCCTGCCAACTGAGCTTGCCGATTTCGGGTGTGACGCCTGCCATGGTTGCTTCGACCACGGCGGCGAGCACTGCGTCGCGATTGGGCACGTGCCAATACACGGCGGTGGGATAGACGTCGAGCTGGCGCGCCACTTCGCGCAGGCTGAAGGCCGCGAGGCCGTTCTGGTCGATCTGCTCGATCGCCACCGCGACGATGCGCTCGCGCGTAAGCGCCTTGTTGGCAGGTGCCGCTTTCTTTCTGGTCGTGCTGCTGGTGCGTTTCGCGGGCGTTTCCGCCGATGCTTTGGCTGACGTTTTAGCCGCCGATTTGACTGACGTTTTAGCCGGCGATGTCGTTGAATGGGCCGTGCCGTTTGCCGTGGCTTTCGCCGCCGTCTTCGTCGTTTTTGCTGCGGCTTCCTTTGCAGTGATAGCTTTCTTCACATGTGATCCGTTATTCGATGAAGCGCCCAGTGCGCCACCCTGGCCAGTGAGGTCAAGTAGGGCCGGGTCGGACAAGCTTTCATTGTATACCGCACAACTGTCTCTTCACCGCGACGCCAGACGCATCTCCGTTTTTTTCCTGGTTGCGTTTCCATTTTGATCGCCATATAACCTTGTCTTGTTCACTGAACAACAAAACAATGTTCGAAGGACAGATGAGCGGCTGGCAACGTTCAGCCGCGACATTCACACGACGGGTATCGGAGATCGTTATGAAACGGAAACTGTTGGGGAGCGCAATAGGCCTGATGGCGGCGAGCGTCGCTGCGCACGCGCAATCGTCGGTCACGTTGTACGGCGTGATCGACGACGGGCTCACATTCGTGTCGAATCAGGGCGGCCATCACGCGTATCGCATGGACGACAGCATCAGCCAGGGCGACCGCTTTGGTTTTCGCGGCGCGGAAGACCTGGGCGGCGGCCTGAAGGCTATCTTCAATCTCGAAGGCGGCTTCAATCCCAACACGGGCGCGTCGCGTCAGGGCGGCCTGGAATTCGGACGTCAGGCATATATTGGGCTGCAAAGCGACCGCTTCGGCACATTCTCCCTCGGCCGCACCTACGACCAGATGACGACCACGCTGATCCGCTACCACTCGGGCTACTGGTCCGGAATTTACGCGTTCGACGCGGGCGACCACGACCGCATCTCCGGCAACTGGCTCAACAACGTCGTGACCTACGTGAGCCCGACCGTGCGCGGCCTGCGTTTCTCCGCGCAATACGCTTTCAATTCGCTCAGCGCCACGGCGAACAACTACGGCGTGGCGTACAGCCTGAGCGCGACCTACGAGCATGGGCCGTTCAGCATCGGTGCGGCGACCACCAGCATTCACGACTACACGGTCACGCCCGGCAGCAGCCTTGGTGTGGGCAGCTTCCTCGGCACGAACGTGGCGTTCTCGTCGCAAGCCGTGGTGGTCGATCGCTATCGCACGGCCGGCCTGGGCGCGTCGTACGATTTCGGCATCGTCGGCCTCTCGGGCTTGTACACGAATACGCGCTACGAAAAGGGCGCGAACGCCTCGACGATGCAAAGCTTTAACGTGATCCTGCACGGCAATCTGCGGCCGGATCTTGTGCTCGCGGGCGGCTACGGTTACTCGAAGATGTCGCCGTATCAGTGGAACGAATTCAACGCGGTGCTCGACTATCTGCTTTCGAAGCGTACCGATGTGTACTTGAGCGCGAACTACGACAAGGCCAACGGCGGCGCGCGCGCCGTGCTCGTGACGCTGCCGATCTCGGGCAACGACAAACAGCTTGCCGTGCGCGTGGGCATTCGCCACAAGTTCTGATGCTCGCCACTGCGCCAACGCACTCCTATTTCCAGTCTCTCTGCCGGACGCGATCATGAACAGCAGCTCCTCTCACGCAGCTCCCTTCGATACCACCACGCCCGCTACGCTGCGAGCCGAGCAGCGGCGCGCCATCGGCGCAGGTATGGTCGGCTATATCCTCGAGTGGTTCGATTTCGGAGTGTACGGTTTTCTCGCGGCGATCATCGCGAAGAACTTTTTCCCGTCGACAGACGAATTCACCTCGTTGTTGGCCTCATTCGGGGTGTTCGGCGTGGGCTTCGTCGCGCGGCCCATCGGCAGTGTCGTGCTCGGCCGAATCGCCGACGTGCGCGGCCGCCACATCACGCTCGCCACCACCATGATCCTGATGGCGCTCAGTACTGTTGCGATTGGCTTTCTGCCCACGTACGAGAGCATCGGCATCGGGGCGCCCGTGCTGCTGGTGGCGGCGCGTCTCGTGCAGGGTTTCGCGGCGGGTGGCGAGTGGGGCACGGCGGCGGCGTTTCTGGTGGAGTGGGGCGGCGCGAACCGGCGCGGCTTCTTCGGCGCGTTTCAGCAATCGAGCATCGCTGCGGGCCTGCTGCTGGGCTCGCTCGTCGCGGCCATACTTAGCAGCGCGCTCGATTCGAACGCACTCGCTTCGTGGGGTTGGCGAATTCCGTTCTTTCTCGGCGCATTGCTCGGGCCGGTGGGTATGTACGTGCGCCGTCGCGTGCAGGAGTCGCCGTCGTTCGAGAGCGAGGCGGCGCGCGCTCACACATTGAGCGGCGTGCAATTCGCGAAGTCGCTGTTTCACGCGTTTTCGTTCGTGATTTTCTGGGCCGTGAGTTCGTACATGGTGGCGGTGTATATGCCCACGTTCGCGAACAAGTATGCGCATATCTCGCGCACGCAGGCACTCTGGACCAGCACGGCCTCGCTCGCCACGGTGATGATCGTCGCGCCGCTCATGGGCGCGCTGTCCGACCGGATCGGCCGCAAGCCTGTGCTGCTCGCGAGTTGCGTGTTCTTCGCGCTGCTTTCGTATCCGCTCTATGCGTTCATTGTCTCGGGCATCGGTTTCATGACGTTCTTCTGGACGCAATTGCTCATGAACGTGGTGTTCACGATGTATTCGGGTGCGGGCCCGGCGGCGCTCGCGGAGATGTTCCCGACGCGCGTGCGCTCCACCGGCGTGGCGTTCGGCGGCGCGCTTGCGACCATCCTCGGCGGCTTTTCGCCGTTCCTCACCACGTGGACGATCGCCTCGACGGGCGCGAGCGCGAACGCGGGTTGGCTGCTCGCGGGCAGCGCGTTGTTCACGCTTCCCGCGCTGGTTGTGATGAAAGACCGCGCGCGCGAAAAGTCGATTTGATGCGCGCTCCGCTGCGAAATTTACTTGTTCACCGTACAATAAAGTTAAGATCCACCGCTCAACGAAGCAGGAATACACAGAATGACGACGTCGATTCTTCCCGAAACGCAGGTCCACGCGCGCAGCGATGCCGCGACGGTCGGCGAAGCGCTGGCCGCTGCTGCTGCCGCGTTCGCCGCGCGCAACCCGCAAAGCGCGCAGCACTACGAACGCGCGACCGAAGTCATGCCCGGCGGTAACACGCGTTCGGTGTTGTTTTACGAGCCGTTTCCACTGGCAATGGCGAAAGGCGAGGGCTGCCGCCTGTGGGACGCGGACGGTCACGAATACCTCGATTTCATCGCCGAATTCAGCGCGGGTATTTACGGCCACTCGCATCCGCAGATTCGCGCGGCTATCGACGCGGCGCTCGACGACGGCCTGAATCTGAGCGGCCACAATCTGCTCGAATCGCGTCTGGCCAAAGCGGTGTGTGAGCGTTTCGCGTCGCTCGAAACGGTGCGCTTCACGAACTCGGGCACCGAGGCCAACCTGATGATGCTGGCCACCGCGAAAGCCTTCACGCGGCGCAGCAAGGTGATCGTGTTCGTGGGCGGCTATCACGGGGGCGTGCTCACGTTCGGGCGCGGCGCGAATGTTGTCAACGTGCCACACCCGTTTCTCTATGCCGAGTACAACGATCTCGACAGCGTGCGGCGTCTGCTTGACGAAAACGCCAACGAAGTCGCGGCGATTCTCGTCGAACCGATGCAAGGCGCGTCGGGTTGCATCGTCGGTGAACCGGCCTTTTTGCAGGGTTTGCGCGAGCTTTCGAGCGCGCATGGCGCATTGTTGATGTTCGACGAAGTGATGACCTCGCGGCTTGCGCCGGGCGGCTTGCAAGCCGAACTCGGCATCACGCCCGATCTCACGTCGCTTGGCAAGTACATCGGCGGCGGCATGTCGTTCGGCGCGTTCGGCGGCCGTGCCGAAATCATGGCGTTGTTCGATCCGCGCAGGAGCGGCGCGTTGCAGCACGCGGGCACCTTCAACAACAACGTGATGACGATGGCGGCGGGCTGGACCGGCCTCACGCAGATCTTCACGCCCGAGGCCGCGCGTGCGCTCACGGCGCGCGGCGACGCATTGCGCGAAGCGCTGAACTCGCGTTTTGCGGCATCAAACGTTGCGATGCGATTTATCGGCATTGGCTCGTTGATGAATGTGCAGATCACCGGGCGGCCCGTGCGTTCGGTACGCGACATCGACGCCGGGATGAACGAGTTCAAGGACCTGTTGTTCTTCCATCTGATCGAGCAGGGCATTTACATCGCCCGGCGCGGCTATGTGGTGCTGAGTTTGCCTGTGGGCGACGCGGAAATGGCGCGCTTGGAAGCGGCACTCGCGAGTTTCATCGAACGCTACGCACACCTGCTGCCGCGCGACGATAATTCGGATCGCTAGCAAGATGAATATCGTTGAATTGCCCGCGCCCGAGTTGCGCAAAATGATCGGCAGCAAGGCCCTTTCGCCGATCGAACTCACCGAGGCGTGCATCGCGCGTATCGAGGCGCTCGATCCCTACGTGAATGCCATGGCGGCCACCGACTTCGACGCCGCTCGCCGCGCGGCGCAAGCGGCGGAAGACGCTGTGATGCGCGGCGTGCCGCTTGGTCTGCTGCATGGTTTGCCCGCAGGCATCAAGGATCTCGAAGCCACGGCGGGCTTGCTCACCACTCACGGCTCGCTGCTGTATCGCGATCTCTTGCCAGCCGAGGACAATCTGCTTGTAGCGCGCTTGCGGGCGGCAGGCGCGATCGTCGTCGGCAAGACCAACGTGCCGGAACTGGGCGCGGGCGCGAATACGCGCAACCCCGTGTGGGGCGCAACGGGCAATCCGTTCGATCCGAACCGCAACGCGGGCGGCTCGTCCGGCGGTTCGGCGGCGGCGCTCGCGTGCGACATGCTGCCTGTGTGTACCGGCTCCGACACGGGTGGCTCACTGCGCATTCCGGCGGCGTTGTGTGGCGTAGTGGGCTTTCGGCCGTCGCCGGGGCTCGTGCCGAGTCCACGAAAGCTGCTGGGCTGGACGCCCATTTCCGTGGTCGGGCCGATGGGGCGCAACGTGGCGGAAGCGCGCCTGCAACTCGCGGCCACGGCCGGCCTCGATAGCGGGGATTTGCTCAGCTACGAGGTGGATGCGGGGGCGTTTCTCGCGCCGCGCGAGATCGACTTGAGCCGCCTGCGCGTGGGCTGGACCGAAGATTTCGGCGTGTGCGATGTCGACGACGATATTCGCCGCACGTTCCGCCGCAAGCTCGAGGCCATGCGCGGGATGTTCGCGGTTTGCGAGCCGATCGACGTGGATTTCGCTGATGCACATCGCGCCTTCGACGTGATTCGTGCCGAGAGTTTCGTTGCGGGTCTGCGCGCGGCGTATGAGAACGATCCCGGATCGCTCGGCCCGAATACGCGCGCCAATTACGAGCAGGGCGCGGCGATGACGCTCGCCGATTCGGCCTCGGCGCACGCGGCGCAAACGGCCATCGCGCGCCGCTTTCAGCAGCTATTCGGCCGCTACGACGTGATACTCGCGCCGACCACGCCGGTTTCGCCGTTCCCGTGGACGCAAATGTTCGCGAGCCGCGTAGGCGGTCGTGCGCAGGAAAACTACTATCGATGGCTCGCGCTGACTTATGTGACCACGCTGTGCACGAATCCGGCCGCAAGCTTGCCGTGCGGGAAGGACGAAGCCGGCATGCCGTTCGGGTTGCAGGTCATCGGACCGTTTCGCGGCGATCGGCGTACGCTGGATATCTGCGAGGCGCTGGAAGCGGCGTTTTCGCGATCATCTGAAATGTGCAGGCCTCGCCCCGACCTACAGCGGCTCTCGAACGCGATTATCGCCCCGCCGTTGCGGTCAATCGTAGCCGTCGCGCAGGGCGATGGACGCACTCACGAGAGCCGAACGGGCAGCACTTCGTTGGTCTGAGGAATTGACGAAATTCTCACGTTGGCGCCTGCCTGCCATGTCGGCGGCCTGCTTACTAGACGGCAGAACTACCGTTGTCGAAAGCCTTCTTCCTTCCGGTTCTTAGGCGAGACACCCAGCTCAGCTGAGTTCCGAACGGCCTTATCTCGCTTGCATCGAGAACTCGAGCGGGGTGAGAGTTTGAGTTTTCTGATGCAAGCAGTTGGCGTCGAGTATCTTGATGTCGCTCACCGTCAACAACACGCCGCATTGCCTGCGGACGATTCAGCTACCCCAGTCATCAAGCGTGCCGATGATTTCGGGCCAGTTCTCGAAAGCGAACGACCGCTTTTGGAGTGGTGGCGCCGCCTGAATGCCTGTGGTAAGGCGCAGACGATAGTCGCCTTGTGGCCGATCTCAGCCTAAGACGTCAACCCACCTGACCCTCTTCCAACAATCACCCGCCAACCTTCGTCCGACAGCGACTACAGTGCCCAAAACCAAACAGTACGATATTGTGCTGATGTAGTTCAAACCGAACGACTTCACGCCGGCGCTCATCTTCCCGCGAGACAACACCATGACCCTCACCCAACCCGTCATTTCCGCATTCACCCCGACCGGCAAACTACGCGCGTCGATCAACCTAGGCAATCCGATCCTCGCCAACAAGGACCCGCAAACCGGCGAGCCGTTCGGCGTTTCCGTCGATCTCGCGCGAGCGTTCGCGAGGCAACTCGGCGTCGAACTCGAACTGGTGGTGTTCGACGCCGCGGGCAAATCGGTGCAGGCCGTCAGCGAAGAGCGCGCCGACTTCGGCTTTTTCGCCGTCGATCCGTTGCGTGGCGAGACCATCGCATTCACGGCGCCGTATGTGCTGATCGAAGGCTTCTATCTGGTGCGCGACGACTCGCCTGTGCGGACCAACGCGGACGTCGATCAGCCGCATAACCGCGTCGCGGTCGGCAAAGGCAGCGCTTACGATCTCTTTCTCACGCGAGAGTTGAAGGCCGCGCAAATCGTTCGCGCGCCGACGTCGCCGACGGTCGTGCAAACGTTCCTCGAACAGGGGCTGGAAGTCGCCGCGGGCGTGAAGCAGCAACTTGAAGCCGATGCGCGAGCCGCTTCCGGCCTGCGCCTGCTCGACGAGCGCTTCATGGTGATTCAACAGGCGATGGGCACGCCGAAAAGCCGCGGCGAAGCGGCCGCAGCCGCGCTGCGCAGCTTCGTCGAGGAAATGAAAGCGTCCGGGTTCGTCGCCGAAGCACTGGCGCGACATCGGATTGCGGGAGCGTCGGTCGCGCCGGCATCGCCGGATTGATCGATAAGTCGGGGCGTCGCGTGGCGAAGTAACTAGCGCCGCGCCCCTTTCCTGCGCGATGTGCGTCGAGCCGGCACCACCGAACTGCGCGCCGCGGCCGCGAGAATCCATTTCTCGAATGCGATGACCGCGTCGTCGCGGGCCCGGTCGGTGTTCACGACCAGGGTGTAATCGGGTCCGCGCCCCGCGGGCTCGGATATCGGACACACAAGACGCCCGGTCGCGATGTCGCGCTCGATCAGCGGCAGCGATGCCAACGTCACGCCGAGCCCTTCCGCCGCCGCGCCGAGTTGCAGAAAGACATGATCGAAGTCGAGATGGCCCGCGCCCTGCAAGCCCGGCGCGCCGGCCTCGCGTAACCAGTCGGACCATGCCGTGCGCGTGCTCATCGAGTGAAGCAGCGTGTGATTTCGCAAATCGGCAACCGTCCTGATCGGATGGCTTTGCAGCACCGCTGGACTACAGGCGGGCAGGCGCAGGTCGGGCATCAGCGGCGTCGACGTGAGGCCCGCTGCGTCCTCGGGCCCCGAACGCACGCCGATGTCGAATGCGCCGCCGACATAACGCAGCTTGCGTGAGGTTGTCGAAAGCCGGACATCGATGTCCGGATAAAGAGCGCGGAAATCGGTCAGGCGCGGTATGAGCCAGCACAACGCGAAGCTCGCCAGCGTATTCACGCGCACGACGCCCGTTACGCGACGCGTAATCGATTCGTGGCGCAGCCGCGTGACCGAACTGCTCAGCCGCGAAAACGCACCTTTGACATCATTGAGCAGAGCGGCGCCCTCGTCGGTCGGGACGACGCCGCGCGAGCGGCGCTCAAAGAGAGGCACGCCGAACCAGTCTTCCAGCATTCGGATCTGTTTGCCGACCGCCCAGTGCGTGACGTGCAGATCGCTCGCCGCCGCGGCGAAACTGCCCAACCGCGCGACCGCCTCGAAGTGCCGCAATGCATTCAACGGAGGCAGGTTTCCGGCGTGTTTACCCGTGCGTTCGTCTGTGTCCATGTGGTGACTTTTTCTCCCGGCTGACGCTATTTTACGTCAGTTGTGCGCCGCTCCCGACGACCCATAGACTATGGGTGCGCTTCAACAAACGCTCGAACTGTCGCCAGGCCGCGCGCTTTCACCACTCGATTGAACCATGAGACCTTTCTCTTCCTCGTTGCCAACGACGGCGGCGGCCAACGCATCCGGTAACTCGTCCTCCGTGTCACGCACGCGCGTGCTCTGGCTGTCATGCACGGCGCACGCGCTGCACGACGGCTACACCGACATGATCTACGCGTTGCTGCCGGTCTGGCAGACGGACTTCGGACTGGGTTATGGCGCGCTCGCTATCGTGCGCGGCGTCTATGCGGGCACGATGGCGACGCTTCAATTGCCCGCTGGGCGCCTCGCGCGCGCTTGGGGCACGCCTCTGACGCTCGCGTTGGGTACGTTGCTGGCCGCGCTGGGCTACGCCGTCGCCGGGATGTCGGGAACGCTCTTGGGTTTGTGCGTCGCGCTCGCCATCTCGGGAAGCGGTTCGAGCACGCAACATCCACTGGCTTCGGGAGCAGTTGCGCGCGCGTATGGGCGCAACGCTCGCGGGCCGCTGAGCGTCTACAACTTTGCAGGCGACCTTGGAAAATCCGCGCTTCCTGCGGCTATCTCGCTTCTGATCACCGTCATGCCGTGGCGCCATGCGCTCTGGGCAATGTCGACCATCGGAATTTTAGTCGCGGCCGTGATTGCACTTTTTCTCCCTTCGATACCAGCAAGCGAGCCGTCCGCAGCCGAAGCGCCGAGCCAGAACAGCAACGGTTCGCGCTCGGGCTTCTCACTGCTGTTCACGATCGGCGTACTCGACACCGCCGTGCGCATGGGCTTGTTGACCTTTCTGCCATTCCTGCTGAAAGCGAAAGGCATCTCGCCGCCGATGATGGGCACCGCGCTTCGCGCTCGTCTTCATCGGAGGCGCGGCGGGCAAGTTCGTGTGCGGCTGGCTCGGCGCACGCATGGGCGTCATCGGCACTGTGTTTGCAACCGAAGGCGGCACGGCCGCGCTGATTCTTGCCGTGCTTTACCTGCCATTGACGCCCGCCCTCGTCTTGTTGCCGTTGCTCGGCGCGATGCTCAACGGCACATCGTCGGTGCTTTATGGAACGGTGCCCGAACTGACTTCGGTCGAGCGGACAGAGAGGGCATTTGCGCTCTTCTATACCGGCACTATCGCTTCTGGCGCGCTGTCTCCGGTGGCTTATGGTTTTCTCGGCGACGGCATCGGCGCACACGGCGCCACGCTTGCAACCGCGGCCACGGCGCTGGCGGTCTTGCCACTCGCGCTTGCGCTCCGTCCGCATTTGCGCAAGACGTGAGCTTGCGCGCGGTCTCACAGCAAATGCATTACCTCGCACACCACTGCGGTCGTCGCGAGAATGATCAATGCGCCGCAACACAAACCCGTTAGGTACGCGAACAATGCCTGCTGCGCGTCGAACGTAACGGGGTCGCCATCCGGCGGAATCCGCGGATAAATAGCGTCGTCATAGTAAGCCTGTTCAATGTCGGACATGGCGTCTCTTCGTGATCGATCCATCGTGGACCATGCATCGAACGGCAGACGCCGGGAAGCCGCACGTCTGCTTGCGCAATGCAACGGATGACGTTAGCGTGTCACGAAACGTGCTGCTTTCAAACCGGCTGCCGCGTATTTCTGTGATGACATAATCGAATGGATCGTCATGAAAACACTCGATTTCGAAGCGGTACAAGCTTTCGTGCTGGTCGCCGATCTACGCAGCTTCACGCGCGCGGCCGATGCGCTGAACAGCACGCAATCGGCAATCAGCATCAAGCTCAAACGGCTCGAAGAACGGCTCGGCCACCGCCTGATCGAACGCACGCCGCGCATGGTGCGTCTGTCGCCGAAGGGCGAAATCTTTCTGCAGGCCGCGCGCAATCTGCTCGGCGCGCACGACGACGCGCTCAGCGCGCTGGCGCGCGAGCGCATCACGCTCAAAGTCGGCATTAGTCATCACATCGTCGGCAGCGAATTGCCGCTGCTGCTGCGGCATATGCATCGCGCCGATCCGGGTCTGCTGGTTGAGATGCGCGTATCGAGTTCGCGCGATATCGAAGCGCAATTCGACAGCGGCGCACTGGATGCCGCGCTCGTCCTGCGGCATGACGACAGCCGGCGCGACGGCGAAACGCTGCTCGACGAACCGTTCGGCTGGATAGCGACACCCGACTGGGTTCATCACGCAGGGCAGCCGCTGCGGCTCGCGACTCAGGCTCACCCGTGCCGTGTGCGGGCAATGGCCGTGAGCGCGCTCGATGAAGCACGCGTGCCGTGGGTCGAAGTATTCGTCGGCGGCGGCATTGGGACGATCGGCGCGGCTACGCAAGCCGGGCTCGCGGTCGCCGCGCTCGCGTTGCGCGTCGCGCCGCCGGGCACGGTCGATGTCGGCCCGCGCCTCGGCTTGCCGCCGCTGCCGTCGCGCGAAGTCGTGTTGTATTCGTCGACGTCTGACGCGCAGGTCCGCGCGGCGTTGCGCACGCTGGTCAGCGCTTTCCGCTCGACGCCGGCCAACGCGCCTGACCGGCACATCAGTCGTTCAGAGGAAGCTTCGCAATTACCTTGATCTCGAAGTCGAAGCCGTAAAGCCATGTCACTCCGACGGCGGTGAGCGCCGGATGCGGCGCGTCGCCCCAGAATTCGGGAACGACCTGCCACACGCGCTCGAATGTCGATTGCGGGTCGACCATGAACACGGTCACGTCGACCACATCGTCGAATGTGCATCCGGCCTCGTGCAGGATCGCATTCAGGTTTCTAAACGCGAGACGCACCTGCTCCTGCAGGTCCGGTTCAGGCGTCCCGTCGTCGCGGCTGCCGACCTGACCCGATACGAACAGCAACCCGTTCGCCCTCACGGCCGGTGAATACCGGTTACGCTCGTAAAGCGCCCGACGTCCCGGCGGAAATACCACATCGCGCTTCGCCACGTTTGCCTCCGTTGATCAATCGCTGGTTTCGATCAGCCACTCTACCGATCGACGCGTGCACGATAAACCGTCAACGCTGTCCATGACTATTTGTAGAATGCAAACAATCTGATCACGAGGCAAACGTTCATGGACCGCTTCGACGCAATGCGCGCTTTCGTCCGGGTCGTCGAGGCAGGCAGCTTCACGAAAGCGGCCGAAACGCTGCATATGAGCAAGACCACGGTGACGCATCTGGTCCAGCAACTGGAAGCGCGCTTACGCGTCCGTCTGCTGAACCGGACGACGCGCAGGATCAACGTCACGCCGGACGGCATCGCGTATTACGAACGGGTGACGCGGCTGCTCGCCGACATGGACGACGCCGAGACGAGTCTCTCGAGCGCATCGGCGGCACCGCGAGGCCGCCTTCGCGTGGACGTGCCGAGTCCGCTCGCCCGCCTGATCCTCATCCCGGCGCTTCCGGCATTTCTCGCCCGCTATCCGGACATTCAACTCGACATGGGCGTCAGCGACCGCACCGTCGATATGATCGGCGAGAACGTGGATTGCGTCGTGCGTGGCGGCGAGCCGAACGACCAGTCGATGGTGGCGCGGCGCGTGGCGGATCTTGCGCTCGGCGTGTTCGCTTCGCCTGGATATCTTGCGTTGGCGGGTGTGCCTTCGCATCCCGCGGAGCTTGAAAACTCGCATCACCGTATTGTCGGGTTTTCGTGGGGACGCGCGGGCAATCTCTATCCGGCCGTCATGCGTCGTGCAGGGGAAACGGCAAAGGTGCAAGGCCGCTACGCGCTCGCGGTGGATGACGGCAACGCCTATCTCGCGGCCGGAGTCGCGGGGCTCGGCATCATGTGGCTGCCGCGTTATATGTCGAAAGCGCATCTGAAACGACGCGAACTGGTCGCACTATTCGAGGACTGGCAGCTCGATCCGATGCCGCTTTACATCGCGTATCCGCCGAACCGCCACGTCAGCGCGAAGCTGCGCGTGTTTATTGATTGGGTGGTGGAACTGATGAATGAACGGGACGTGTGATGGGAAGCTATCTGAGCACCGTCGATGCGATAGTGAATGATGGACGCAACGATGCCGTCACTGTCCCGTCGCGGACTGCCTCCCGCTCACTCCCTACTCTCAGGAAAAATACATCCGCCATTGCGGACCAGTTCCTTCACTTCTTCGCTCACCTGCACCGGGCTTGCCTTCAAACGTGCAACGAAGTCCTTGCGGCGCCTCACGTACGACTTCGAATCGTGCCTGGCGCTCCAAACGACTATGCTAAGCACGATCGGAATCAGGTCGAGACCCTTCTCGGTCAGCGTGTAGAAGTCCTTGCGCCTGTCCTCGGGGCTGGGCGCCTTCGAGAGAATGCCTTGCTCTTCAAGAAACGCAAGGCGCGTAGCCAGCACGTTGGTCGCGATTCCCTCTTCCGATTTCAGGAATTCGCCATACGTCTTCTTGCCGGCAAACACGATGTCGCGAATGATCAGCAGCGACCACCGGTCGCCGAAGATCTCCACGCCGTAATTGACCGCGCAATGGGACCGAAGGTCTTCTGTACACGTCGTCTTCATGGCTGGATTCTAACATCGCTTGCATGTCGCAAGTTAATTTCGGTCGTTGACTTCCAGGTTGAGGGGACCGGTTATCGACTGATCTGCGTATCGACGTGGCCGGAGATGCGTTTCTGACGAACCGTCCATTGATATCGCTCCACCAGCTTTTCCGCAGCGGCGACCGCCTTCTCATTCCACAATTTCTCGGCAGCATCAATACGGACGTCCTCACGTTCCAGCGCATCTGCCGCCCAGTACGCACGGACGCTGCCAACCGGAAGATCATCGGTCGCCGATGCAATCGCGCGGAACAGTAGAAACTCCGGCTCGCCCTCAACCTTGGTCCAATACGCCAATTGAAGCATGGCGCGAGCGGCTTCAATGACGCCGAGGCGACCTTCGAGCAAGTCCAGCGCTCGGGCGCGAATCTTCCGGCAATGCTTGCGCCAAAGCTCTTCGTTCGTGACTCCAGGCGGGATCTTCATTTTTTTATGCATCGCGTGTGCTGACGCCGAATCGTGCAAATGTCAGTTTTCAAGTCGAGGAGCAGTCCGGCCGCAGGGCATTGCTAAGGTCGGCGATGAGTTCATCGGCGTCTTCCTGGCCAACTGAAACTCTGACAAGGCCAACTGAACACGTCGATCACAACTTTTCCATCGACGCATACCGAACCATCTTCCTTCCGTGCCCCACGACATCCCCTCGCCGCACCAACCCAAGCTTCTCCGCAACGCGAATAGACGCCAGGTTCAACGGATCGATTTCAGCCACCACTTCCGCCAAACGCAGCGTTGCGAAAGCATGCTGCAGCACCGCTGTTGCAGCCTCCGTCGCTATGCCCGAGCCCCACGCTTTTCGCGGCAAGCGCCACCCAATTTCAATCTCCGGTCCAACAGCATCCGCGGGAATCAGGAGAACCCACCCAAGAAAATCCGCCGCATCATTCCGGCTTCTGATCGTCCAATAGCCCATGCCCGCCGGGTACGGGCCGAGCGTGCGCGCTTCGACGAATGCGCGATGCTTCCGTGCGTCCGACCAGGGCCCATCGACGAAGCGCGTGACCAGCGGATCTCGATCCATCGCAAGACATTCATCCGTATCCGCTAGCGTCCGCGGTCGCAATATCAAGCGAGGCGTTGCGAAAACAGGTTGCATATAAGAGCCTTCCTCCGGTTGCCGCTAACCCTCGCGACCGCCAAACAGCCGTTCAGCAAGGAAATCGACGAACACGCGCAGCTTCGGCGACAGTTGCCTGCTCGACGGCCACAGCACCGAGAACTGGCCTTCGTGTTTCAGATGCGCGTCGAGTACGGTTCGCAGCGTGCCGGCGGCGAGATCGTCGCGCACGAGGAAGTCGGGCATATAGCCGATGCCGAGTCCGAGCACAGTCGCGCCGCGCAGCGCCTCCATGTTATTGCAGGTGAGCACCGTCGGAAACGACGCCACGAAGTTCGCGGGCTGGTCGCGGAACTGCCAGTCGTGCAGCTTGCCGGTGGTCGGAAAGCGAAAGCGGATGCAAGCGTGCCGCGCGAGATCGGCGGGCACGCGCGGCACGCCGTGTTGCGCAAAGTAAGCGGGCGTCGCGCACAACACGAAGCGAAAAGGTCCGAGACGGCGCGCGGTCAACTGTGAATCGGCGAGATCGCCGCTGCGGATGGCCGCGTCGAAGCCGCCTGCGATCACGTCGACGATGCGGTCGTTGAAATCCAGTTCCAGCTCGACGTCGGGATAACGCTGCATGAACTCGGGGACGACCGGCAGCAGGAAGCGATAGCCGATGGTCGGCAACGTCACGCGCAGGCGGCCGCGCGGCGCGGCGTTGGCCTGCAGCATCATCGTCTCCGCATCGGTGAGCGCGTCGAGGATACGACGGCAGCGTTCATAGAAGCGCTCGCCGTCTTCGGTCACGCTGACGCGCCGCGTGCTCCGCTGCAGCAGACGCACGCCGAGCCGCGTTTCCAGCCGAACCACGCTCTTGCCGACCGCCGACGCGGACAGCCCGAGCCGCCGCGCAGCGCCGACGAAGCTCTGCGCTTCGACCGTATGAACGAACGCCACGATACCGGTGAGATTTTCCATGGAAGGCGCTCAGCAGATTACGGAATTAAAGTCCGCATTGATTGTACCTGTCGGGCATTTATCGATTGCATGTCCGCAACTAGACTGCCCGGCATCACGTCACGCCTGGATGGACACATCATGACTTCTTCAATCGATCGATCCGCGTCAGCGCGCTGGATGGTGCTGCTCGGAGTGTGCTCGGCAGCCGTCGTGCTGCCGCTCAGTTTCTCGGCGGGAGCGATAGCAACGCCCGCGATCGGCCGCGCGATCGGCGGCGGCCCTGTCGCGCTGAACTGGATCACGAACGCGTTCATGCTGTCGTTCGGCAGTTGCCTGATGGCAGCCGGCGCGCTGTCGGATCAGTTCGGCCGGCGCCGCGTGTTCCTCGCGGGCATCGCCGCGTTCGCGCTTTTTTCGCTGCTGCTGACGATCGCGCCAGACATCGTCTGGATCGACGTGCTGCGCGGCGCGCAAGGCATCGCGGCAGCCGGCGCGCTCGCGGGCGGCTCGGCCGCGCTCGCGCAGGAGTTCGACGGCCACGCGCAAACGCGCGCGTTCAGCCTGCTCGGGACGACCTTCGGCGTGGGACTCGCATTCGGCCCGGTACTCGCGGGCGGCTTGATCGAAGCAGCGGGTTGGCGTGCGGTGTTTGCGTCGACGGCGGTCATCGGCGTGATCGCCCTGCTACTCGCGGCGCCGTGGATGCGCGAGACGCGCAATCCATCGGCGGGCCGGATCGACTGGCCGGGCATCGTCAGCTTCACCGCGATGCTGTGCCTGTTCACGGTTGCCATTCTCGAAGCGCCCGCGCGCGGCTGGTCGGACCCGGCGATCCGCGCGTTGTTCGTGGCGGCAGCGTTCGCGCTCGCGGCATTCGTCGCGATCGAGCGGCGCAGCGCCCATCCGATGCTCGACCTGTCGCTGCTCCGCTATCGCCGCTTTATCGGCGTGCAGATGCTGCCGATCGCGACCTGCTATTGCTTCGTTGTGCTGCTGGTGCTGCTGCCGATCCGCTTCGTCGGCATCGACGGTCATACGCCGTTGATCTCCGGCCTGATGATGCTCGCGCTGTGCGGTCCGATGCTGTTCGTTCCTTCACTCGCGGTGTGGCTCACGCGTCACGCGTCGCCGGGCGTCGTGTCGGCGGCGGGCTTGCTGGTGTCGGCGGCGGCGCTTGTGTGGCTCGGCAGACTGCCCGCCGACGCCACGCCGTTCGCGATGCTCGCGCCGATGGCCGCGATCGGCATCGGCGCGGGACTGCCGTGGGGCTTGATGGATGGACTGTCGGTGAGCGTCGTGCCGAAGGAGCGCGCGGGCATGGCCACAGGCATCTTCAGCACGACACGCGTGGCCGGCGAAGGGCTCGCGCTCGCGATGGTCAGTGCGGCGCTCTCGGCGTTGGTCAGTGCACGGTTGCGCGCGGCGCTGTCGTCGTTGTCGTCGTTGTCGTCATTGCCGTCGTTGCCCGGCATCGACCGGGACCGGCTTGCGGCCGCCGCTCAGCAGCTCGCGACCGGCGATCTCGCCGGCGCCGCGGCGCGACTGCCAGGCGTTCACGCAGCGTTCTTACGCGAACAATACGTCGACGCGTTCTCGTTGCTCGCAGATGGACTCGCCATCGTGACCGTGCTCGCCGCGCTCGCGACGCTGCATTACCTTCGGCCCGATCCGCAGACCGCAACGCGCATCACGAACGCACCAGTGCCGGAAGCCGCAGACCGATAGACGCCTCGCTAAAAAGCACGCACTCAACTGCGTCCTTTCGCCTGACTGGTTCCCGGTCCGAGCGAGTTGCCGCTGCCGCTCGTCGGGGACTTTCCGGACACCTTCCGTTTGCTGCCGCTCGCGTCGTGCGTCTTCGCGCGCCTGCTCGGAGGGCTCGCGGCGAACGCCGCTTGCCTGTTGCCTATCGGCTTCGCCGCGGCTCGGCATGGATGATTGCTTGGTTCGATTCATTGCGCCTCCTTTTTTGCGCCGGACTACAAAATACCGCTACGCCGCAAGCGCGATACCCGAGCGCGATTTCCGCGGCACATGCAGGGGCAGTCAGCGTAATAGCGGCGGCAATCAGCACTGTTGAACCGCGCAATTGAAGGATTTACGAGTCGACGTGTACTTGCTACACCGCATCGGTTGCGTCATCCAGCAAGCGTCGGCGTGCGCGTGGCATACCGGTTGCGACGACAAATCAGCCGGAAGCGCTCGCTGCAATTCGACGGCGAACCGGCAACGCCAAGTCATCCACGATCCAGCCTGGAGATTTTCATGAGCACAGGAAGACACGCCAATAGCCCGTCGGGGCCGGGGAAACCGACCGCGGTTGAAACGTCGATCGTCAAGGAAGAGGAAGGAATAGTCGAACTAACGAACGAGGACGATGCGCCTGGCGGCGCCGAAGGTGTCCAGCCACAGCAGCAAGATGAGCAACGCCGCGACGACGATTCCGCCGCCAGGCCGTAGACCACGACAGCCGACCGAAGTACACCGAAGCAACACCGAAGCAACACCGACACAACAACAGGACCGCTGCCACCGTTGATATATGATCGCGTTTTAACCTGCTGGAATGGCCTTCATGCAAGTCCTGGTCGACGCCGACGCTTGTCCCGCCGTCATCAAAGACATGTTGTTTCGGGCCGCGCGGCGTGCCGAAATACTCGTGACGCTGGTCGCAAACCAATATCTGCGCACGCCGCCGTCGCCGTTTATCAGGTCGATCCAGGTGCCGGCCGGTTTCGACGTGGCCGATGCGCGCATCGTCGAACTCGCCGCGTCAGGCGATCTCGTGATTACCGCTGACATACCGCTCGCCGCCGCGGTACTCGACAAGGGCGCGCATGTGCTTGATCCGCGCGGCAACCGGTTCACACGCGAAAACATCCAGGAGCGTCTGACGATGCGCGACGTGATGGATCAATTGCGCAATACGGGTATCGATACGGGCGGCCCTGCGCCCTTCACCGCACGCGACAGCAAAGCGTTTGCCGGCGAACTCGACCGCTTCCTCGCGCGTCACGGCACGCCGCCTCGCGCGCCAGGTGGATAGGCCGCAAGCGAGTCAAACGCTTCAATACACCGGTGCCATGCCCGGCGGCCGGTGCTTGAAGCGCCGGTGCACCCAGTAATATTGCTCCGGAAACCTAACGACCTGCTCCTCGAGAAACGCGTTCATCCGACGCGCATCGACCTCATCGCTGTCCGAGGGAAAGTCGGCGAGCGGCTCGAAGATCGTCAGCTTGTAGCCTTCGTAATCCGGCAGCACCTCGGTCACGAACGGCACGACGCGCGCGCGCCCAAGTCGCGCGAGACGCGAAACAGCCGTCAGCGTGCAGGCGGGAACGCCGAAGAAAGGCACGAAAACAGAGTTGTCGACGCCGTGGTCCATATCCGCCGCGAGCATCACGTCTTTGCCCGAACGCAATAACGCGACGATCCTTTTGGCGCTCGACCCGCGCTCGATCATCTCGGCGCCGAACCGGCCGCGTTGCCGCTTTGCCAGCTCACATAGACCTGCGTTCGACATGCGCGTGTACAGCGACGCAATCGGCAGGCGCGTCGAGTACAGCATGCAGCCGACCTCAATGCCCACGAAGTGAAAGCCCATGAAAATAGTAGGCGGCGCGGACTCGTCGTCGAGATCGATTCTGCTTTCGATCTGCACGATGTCCCGGATCGATTGCGCACTGCCGAACCACTGAATGCCTCGCTCGAGATAGCTTCGGACAACGTGGCGAAAGTGCGCTTTCGCAAGCTGTTGATGTTCGTGCGCCGTCTTCTCGGGGAAGCAAAGCCGCAAGTTCACCAGCACGATGTGCTTGCGGCGGCCGGGAAGCGCATACAGCAGCGTGCCGATAACGATTCCAAGCCGTGCGACGAATTTATAAGGAAGTACGGAAAGCGTGCGTAGCAACGCCACGATGAGCGCAAGGCTGAGGCGTTTCAAAGGTTGTCCCCTACCGGTGGTAAGTGTTGGAAAGCGAAGTGCAGCAGCGGCCGTCCGACCGTTGCGACGGCCGCCGATTGCCTAAGAACAGGAATGTCTTCGCTCGAAATACCAACCGTGGACCGCACAGCCCAAGCGTGATTACCGAATGACTGGGACGACTCGCGAATCCCGGCAGTGTAACAGGCGGCTCAGTGGCGACTCACTTCACGATCGAGCCCCGAATCTTTGCGAGCGCATCGACGCCGGCGCGCCACGATGCAAACCGGCGCACCTGTAGCCCCTTCAATGCAGATA
Source organism: Paraburkholderia sp. OAS925 (assembly GCF_040543975.1). NCBI lineage: Bacteria > Pseudomonadati > Pseudomonadota > Betaproteobacteria > Burkholderiales > Burkholderiaceae > Paraburkholderia > Paraburkholderia sp. OAS925. The sequence continues at coordinate 1,638,584 of NZ_JBEUNO010000001.1, read as the reverse complement.
GAGATAAGCGGCAATGTCGCGCGCCTGATCCTCGGTGAGGCCGAGATCGGGCATCGCGGTGCGCGGGCTGAACGCTTGCGGATGCATCAGCCAGCGCTCGAGGTTGGTCGCCGAATTGGCCGCGACTCCGCCGATATATGTCCGTTGACGAAGGCCCATGAGCGGCGGCCCGACCAGGCTGTTGGCGCCTTCCACGCCCTCGATCGTGTGGCACGAGCCGCAACCGGCGTGCACGATCAAGGCCTGGCCTCGAGCCGGATCGCCGCCGGTCAACGGCTCGCGTTGCGGCGTCTGTTGTCCGCACGCGCTCAGCGTGAGGACGGCGAGACCCGTCATCGTGTAAGCGACGACCGCTTTAGTGACCGTGGCTCGCCGCGCCGCCAGCCCGCTCGCGCATCCACCGATGCGTGCGAATGGAAACCGCCGAGTCATCATTGCGCGCATGGCTGAAGCACCCATTGCGGCACATACTGCGCGAACAGCACGAAGGTCGACAGCAGACCGACCAGCGTCGCGACCTGCGCGAGAAAATGCGCGCGCGCGGTGCTTTCCGCGGTGGCATCCGGTGGAAACAGGCCGCCCATCCAATGCCGCCACGCGCCGACCGTCGCCGCCGCGCTCAACACCGCACTCGCAAGCGTCACGGCGTGCAGCATCCAGGTCGTGCCGGCATCGCACGATCGCGGCACCAGCGCATAGGTCAGCGACAGATTCGAGAGCGTCAGGAAAGGCGCGAGCAATAGCGCGGACCATACTGCCATGTCGATCTCCTCACAAACGCGGCGCCCAGTAGACGACTGCATAAATCGGCAGCCAGCTAAGCACGACGAAGTACCAGTAGGCGGCGTTCTCGCTGACGTCGACATAGCGCTTGCCTTCCACTGGCCCCGTGAACAGCAGGACGTCGAGCACGGCTGTGTCGAACGTATCGGTGATCAGGTGAACGGTATGCAAGCCCATCAGCATCCACAGCACGGACCCATAAGCGTTGTCGTACCAGGTCACGTTGAGCGCCTTGAACTCCAGCGCCCGCACGCCGAGAAAGGCGAGCGAAAACGCGAGGCACACCAGCAGCCAGAGCCGCGAGGCTGCGCGATCCTCCCGCTCGGCCGCGCGCTTCGCGAGATGATTCGGCAGCATGCTCACGACGAGGATCGCCGTATTCACGCTGCCCCATAGCAGGCCGGGGCCTGGCGCGTTCATCGGCCAGACGGAGGCGAGCGTGCGCAGATAGAAGTACATCATGACGGCGATGGCGAACACCGTCCCTTCTATCACCATCAGTCCCATCGTTCCCCACCACATCAGGCTGCGATGGCTGAAGCCATACGTCGGCAGCTCTCCGACGTGGATCGCCTTGCGGGCCGCGCGCGGCCGACCCTCGGCATAGCGCTCGTCAACGGTAGTCACGGGCGTTTCTCCAGCGCGAGATGCTGATCGGTTTCGCGCCGCCGCGGCCAGAACCACGCGGTCATCGCGATAGCGACGGGCACCGTGCCCCACACCACCGCCCACGGCGTGAAGATTGAGCCAATGAACAACACGGTCGTCGCCACGGCGCTCACGAACGGCCAGATGTTGGGCATCGGAAAGACCGGCCGATGATCCGGCATCGCGTCGAGAACGCTCGTCACCAGCACCTGCCGGCTATTCGAATCCAGTCCGCTGACGGTGGAAGGTTCGCGCGGCGCGTCCCACAGCGGATAGCCGCTATGCACGACCGGCACCTTCACGAAATTGCCCGCGTGCGGCGGCGACGCGGTGCTCCATTCGAGCGTTCCGGCGCCCCACGGATCGTCGCCGGCAACGAGTCCTCGTCGACGGCTATGCAGCACGTTGACGATAAACAGCAGCACGCTCACGGCGATAATCGACGCGCCGATCGTCGCGGTCAGATTCATCGTGTCCCATCCCATTCCGGACGGATACGTGTACACCCTGCGCGGCATGCCATGCAGCCCGAGCAGATGCATCGGAAAGAATGCGACGTTAAAGCCGATGAAGAACAGCCAGAAATTCCAGCGCCCGAGCGTCTCGTCGAGCAGGCGTCCGGTGAACTTCGGAAACCAGTAGTAGAACGCGCCGAATAGCGGAAACACCGCGCCGCCGATCAGCACGTAATGCAGATGCGCGACGACGAAATACGTGTCATGCACCTGATAATCGAGCGACACCGACGCGAGCATGATGCCCGTCAGCCCGCCCAGCACCAGAATGAAAAAGAACGCGAGGACGAACAGCATCGGCGTCTTGAAGCTGAGGCGTCCGGTCCATAGTGTCGCGATCCAGCAGAAAATCTGGATCGCCGAAGGCACCGCGATCATAATGCTCGCCGCCGTAAAAAAGCTCTTGCCGAGATCGGGCAGATTCGTCGCGAACATGTGGTGAACCCACAGTCCGAACGATAGAAACGCCGTCGCGATCAGCGCGAGCACCATCGCCGGATAGCCGAATACGGGCCGTCGCGAGAAAGTGGGAATGATGCTGGAGATAAAGCCGAGCGGCGGCACGAAGATCAGATATACCTCCGGGTGCCCGAAGAACCAGAAGAGATGCTGCCAGAGCACCACGTCGCCGCCCTCGCCGGGGTTATAGAAATGCGTGCCGACAAGCCGGTCGAGAATCAGCGCAGTACTGCCAAGCATCACCGACGGCATCGCGAACAGCACCATGAACGACGTCACGAGCACGCTCCAGACGAAGAGCGGCATGCGGTTGAGCGTCATGCCCGGCGCGCGCATCTTGAAGATCGTGGTGATCAGCACGATGGCCTCCAGCAGCGCGGACAACTCGGTGAAGGTGATCATCTGCGCCCAGAAGTCGATGCGCTTGCCCGGCGAATAGTCCGGACCCGAGAGCGGCACATAGGCGAACCATCCGGCGTCGGGACCGATGTCGAGTGCGAAGGCCACATACAGCATCAGTCCGCCGAACAGGAACACCCAGTACGCGTATGCGTTCATGCGCGGAAACGCGACGCTGCGCGCACCGATCATCAGCGGCACGAGGTAGACGGCGACCGCCTGCATGACCGGCACGGCGAACAGGAACATCATCGTGGTGCCGTGCATCGTGAACAACTGGTTGTACATGTCGGGGCCGACAAGCCGGTTGCCCGGACGCGCAAGCTGCAGGCGCATCACCAGCGCGAGGATGCCGCCCGCGACGAAAAAGCCGAACGTCGTGGTCATGAAGCGGCGGCTGATCGTCTTGTGATTGATCGCGGCGAACACGCCTAGGAAGCCCGGCGGGTCGCGCCAGGTTGCTTCGAGCCTGTCGGCTTCCTGCGGGTCGGTTTGCGGTTCGTCGATCACGTCGAACCGGTCCGTCATCGAGGCATGATTCATCTGAGCGTCGCCATGTAGGCCAGCAGCGCGTGCAGTTCATCGGGCGCCAGCGGGTTGGGAGGCATCACGGTGCCGGGCTTGATGCGCTGTGCGTCGACGATCCAGCCGGCGAGGTGTCCTGGTGTATTCGGCAGCGTGCCCGCAGCCAGCGTCTGCCTGCTTGCAACATGAGTCAGGTCCGGCCCGAGCACCGCGTTCGCACCGATGCCTTGCACCGTGTGGCACATCGCGCAACTGTGCGTGAGGAAAATCTGCTCGCCGCGCGTTTCGAGTTCGTTCGACGGCGGCGGCGCATCCTGGCGCTGATGCGCGAGCCAGGCCGCGTATTTGTCGGGTGTCTCGGCGATCACGAGGAACGACATCAACGCATGTTCGTAACCGCAGAACTCGGCGCACTGACCGCGGTACTCGCCCGCGTGGTCCGCGCGAAAACGGATCGTCGCGGTGCGGCCGGGAATCAGATCTTTTTTGCCGTGCAGATTCGGCACCCAGAACGAGTGAATCACATCCGACGATTTGAGCGTGACGAGCACGGGCTGGCCGACCGGAATGTGCATCTCGTTGGCCGTAATGAACACGTTCGACGCTTGCGGGTCGTTGTACCGTATCTCCCACCACCATTGATGCGCGGTCACTTCGATCTGCACGGCATCGCGCATCGAAAGCCGCGCGAGCGCGCGGTCGGTCAGCACGTCGGCGAAAATGAGGCCGAACAGCAATACCGTCGACACGATTGTCGCGACGATGACCGCCCTTCTCAGGCCAGGTTCCGCGACCGCTTTCGGACCCACGGCGGAGTCCGCCTCGGTCGACATATCGGCGGGCGTTTCGCGCGTGCCTCGCGGCGCGCGCCACAGCGCCCAGAAGAAGGCGATCAGCACGGCGGCGAAGACTGCCGTGCAGACAATCACCGTCAGATTCAACAGATCGAGGATGGTCCTCGCCTGGACACCGGCCGGTCGCAGCGCATCCTGCAATGGCGCGGCCCACGCCGACTGAACGGTTGCCGTTGCGGTTGCGATGGCGGCAGCGCCGGATAGCGGAAGAACGACTCGCGCAGTCATGTCAGTGCTCCGCGGCGGGCGGCGCCGAAGAGCGCTTCGGCTCTTCCGGCGGGCGCCGTTGTTCGGGCTTGCCGGCCTGCAGACTGTCGCTGCGCGGCGGTTCGATATCGGAGCGCAACTGGCCGCTCATCGAACGGACGTAGGCCACGATTTGCCAGATCTGATCGTCGGAAACGTGGCCGCCGAACGCCGGCATGCCGTTCGGCCTGCCTTGCTTGATGGTCGTGAACACGCTGGCCGGGTCCGCGCCGTAAATCCATTTATCGTCCATCAGCGCCGGACCCGAATCGCCGCTGCCTTGCGCGTGACAACCACTGCAGTTGTACGCGCGAAACAGGCGCTTGCCTTGCGAGACCGCGTACGCGTTATTTTCATAGGGATTGCTAACGGTAGCGCTCACAGCGGCGGCCACGGGTTGAGTCGAGCTCGTCGTCACGGCGGAAGCGACCGGTTGTATCGAACTCATGGTCACCGCGGACGCCGCCGATGCAGCCGGAGGCGGCGTGTGCAATTGCCGCTGCTCGCGTTCGCAGCCCGCGAGGCACGCGACGCTCGCGATCACGACCGGCGCGATGAGCCAGAGCGCCCGAGGCATCTGTCGACGAAAGCGGGCGGCTGTCATCGCGCACTCTCCCTCGCAGCCGACGACACTGCGCGCGGCGCGTCCACGCGAACCACGTTGTAGTCCGCGAGAATAGCATCGATCTCCGCGTGCCGACGATCGAGCGCCGCTTGCAGTTCATCGCGCAACGCCGGCTTCGCGCGGTTCACGCCGACCGCCACGGAGAACTCGAACGGCAGCGCCGAGCCAGCCGGCGGGCGGGCTCGCTCGACCGTCAACGGCACAGCGGCGCGAGTCGCGAAATAGGCAAGTTGCGGGCCCCAGCCGAGTGCGACGTCGATGCGGCCCGCCGCAATGTCGTTCACCATGCGCTCGCTCGCGGGACCGTCGCCGTAGACGGTATAGCCGGTCACGTTGTCGGTCGCGCCCGCACGCGCGAGCGCGTAAGCGGGCGGCGTCGCCGCGAGGTCGTCGCCGATCAGTTGCACGCCGATGCGGCGCTGCGACAGCGCACGCGGTTCAAAGCCGTCGAGTGGCGGGTCCGCCGCGCGTTGCACGAACACATAACTCGACCGATAGTAAGGCCGCGTCAACAACAGACGCTCAAAGCCGTCGGGCACGCCGATGAACACATCGCATAAGCCCGCGCCGACCGTCTTGCGCACGAACCCGCGGCGTTGCGGAAGCCACGCGTAAGTGAGGCGCAGATGCAGGTCGCTTGCGAGCACCTGCGCGATGCGGTTTTCGAAGCCGCTGCCGTCTTCTTTCGAATAGGGCAGATTGTCGGGATCGGCGCAGACGCGCAGTTCGGTCGCGCCGGACGCGGCTTCGTCGACAGGTCGATGAGCGCATGCGCCAAGCGCAACGGCGAGCAAACCCAGCACACCGAAAATAACCGCACGCGGCAGCCCACCGCAACGCCGCACAACACACATTTCAAGGAAGCGCGAACACATAGAGCGTGCCCCCCTTGGTCGTGCGCTGCGGCAGATCGCGCATCGCGTTGACGAAGCCCTTCGCCCCGGTGCCGTCGCGCGGATCGAGATTGTTCGAGACGATCGCGCCGGCCCATCCGCCGACGCCCGCGAGGATCGCGATGTATTCCTTGCCGTCCGGGCCGCGATACGCAACCGGCTGGCCGATGATCCCGGAGCCTGTCTTGAACTGCCACAAGAGCGCACCGCTGCGCGCGTCGACGGCTTTGAACCAGCCGTCCATCGTGCCGTAGAAAACGACGTCGCCGGCCGTGGCAAGCGCCCCGCTCCACACGGGAAAGTCTTCCTTGATCGACCACGCCTTCTTGCCCGCGATCGGGTCCCACGCCGAGAACTCGCCGCGATTGCCTCCGGGCCCGGCGTACATTTTCGTATCGACGCCCACGTACGGCGTACCCGCGATGTAGCTCGTCGCGTAAGCCTCGGCGTCCTCGCACAGATTCTGGTGCGGGATATACAGCAGGCCCGTGCGCGGCGACCACGCGGACGGCTGCCAGTCCTTGCCGCCAGGCGACACCGGACAGATGTTGCGCACCGAATGGCCGACCTTCGGTTCGGTTGCCGGGTTGTATTTCAACAGCCCCGTCCTGAGATCGACGCCCTCGCTCGTCGTGATGTGAACAAACGGTTTCGCCGACAACACTTCGCCGGCCAACCGGTCGAGCATATACACGTAGCCGTTGCGATCCGGATGCACGAGCACTTGCCTCGGCTTGCCGCCGACGGTGAGCGTCAACAGCACGTTTTCGTTGACGCCGTCGTAGTCGTGCAGATCGTGCGGACTCCATTGATAGAACCAGCGCGCCTGCCCCGTGTCGGGATCGCGCGCGAAAATGCCGGCCGTCCATTTGTTGTCGCCGGGACGCTGCTCGGGATTCCACGGGCCGGGGTTCGCGGTGCCGTAATAGATCAGGTTGGCGTCGGGGTCGTAGGAAATCCAACCCCACACGTTGCCGCCGCCGATCTTCCACGCACCGGATGGCCAGGTCGTGACGCCGAGATCCTTGCCCTTGTCCTGTCCGTACCAGGGCTTGAACTGATCGCCGATCAGCACGTCGCTGTCGGGCCCCGTGCTATACGCGCGCCAGACGATGCGGCCGGTCGCGGCGTCGAGCGCGGTCAGCCATCCGCGCACGCCGAGTTCGCCGCCGCTATTGCCGACCAGCACCTTGCCCTTGACGACGAGCGGCGCCATCGTCGTCGTTTCGCCGCGGCTGATGTCGCCGAGCCGCGTGCGCCACAATTCCTTGCCGCTTGCGGCATCGAGCGCGATGGTTTGTGCGTCGAGCGTGTTGATGAAGATTCGACCGTCCGCATACGCGGCGCCGCGGTTCACCACGTCGCAACACGCGACGCCCTGCGCGCTCGCGTTGGGCGCCGGGTCGAACTGCCATTTGACGGGAGCGCCGGGTTTCGTCAGATCGAGCGCATACACGCGATTGGGATACGGCGTGACGATGAACATCGTATTCGACACGACGAGCGGCGCCGCTTCCTGGCCGCGCAGCACGCCGGTCGAGAAGGTGAACGCGGGCTTTAACCGGCTCACATTCGATGTGTTGATTTCAGCGAGTTCGCTGTAGCGCGTGTTCTGGTAATTCTTCGCCGCCATCGGCCAGTCGCCGTCGCTGGTCTGAGCGCAGGCCGTCGAACCATAGGCGAGCGACGCCGCCGCTAACGCCGCCATCAGGTTCCGTACCGGTCTGGCCCACGCCATGATGCGCTCCTGTTGCAAGGCACTCGAGGCGCATCCAGCAAAATTCGTGCATGAGGGTGAGATCGAAGCGGCAGCGGCGTGTGCGTCGAACTGGCGGCGTCGATCACGCTGCTTTAGTGGCAGCAATAGCAACTGGTCCCGGACTATTTTTCAACGCATACCGGGCTGGAATGGTGTCGCAGGCTTAGCCGCGCTTAGCCGACCTTTTGACTGCTCGTCGACTTGGCCGACTCGAGCGCCAGGCGCCTGACGGCCTCGACCGCTGCCTCGAGCGGAGCTATCTCGTCGCGCAGCGCTTCGGCGTCGTCGCTGTGCGTCGCTTCCGCGAGCGAAAGCCGGTCACGTACCAGCAGCAGTTCTTCTTCGAGGCGCCGCACCGCGGACCACAGCGCGTCTTCGGCGCCGGAGCGCTGGCGCGACTCGAGCGACATCGCGGAAAACGCATGCCCCGTATGGCAGCGATACCTCAGCGGATACCCTTCGCCGATACGCCAGATCACGCCGCCGCACTCCGGGCAGGTCAGGCTCGTTCGGTGGCCGATCCGCTCCATTTCCGCAGGCGAAGAATAGCCGGTCGCTGCAATCTTCAGTTCCAGCGCGGCGCGCTCGCTTTCGTCCATGTCGATGCGCCTCGGTGTGCGGTCTGTCAAGGCCCTGACGATGGCCGGACCGATGTCGTCAATCGGCGCGACCACGTCGGGGGGAACAGCTTTAAGCGCAGCGTCGGGCATATCGGGCGCCGCGCAAGTCGACGGGTCCTGCACGATGGTGAAGCCGCCACACGCGTGAATCGCCTTCAGTCCCGCCGCGCCGTCGTCCAGTTTGCCGGTCAGCACGACGCCGATCGCGCGAGCGCCATAATTGACCGCCGCCGAACGAAACAGCGGATCGGCGGCCGGGCGCGCGAAGTTTTCCTTGGGTCCGGTCGACAGCACCACCGTATCGTCGCGCAGCAACATGTGGCGGTCGGGTGGCGCGACGTAGATCGTGCCCTTCTCTATTGCTTCGCCGTCCGATGCATGGACTACCGGTAGCCGGCTGTCCGACGCAAGCAGATGTGGCAACTGGCTCGGCCACGTGCCGACGTGCATGACGATGAACACGCTCGCCGGAAGATCGGCCGGCAGCACGCCGACGATCTTCTTCAGCACCTGAAGGCCGCCGAGCGACGCTGCAACGACGACGATGTCCCGCCCATTCGAAATCTTTGCCATGAATGCCCTCCGCTGGAGAGGAGCAGCAAATGGCAAGCCTGTCGTCCGGCGCGCGCGGCCTTCGTGGCTGCGCACGCGCGCAATCGCCATCAGCTCAGCTTAAAACCAGTGTCATGACCGCCTGACGGATTGTCCTTGCCTCGATGATTCAACCCATTGCCTGCGGCACTACGGCTACGGGATCGCCCGTTATCGCGTGCCGACTGTCAGCGCCCTGAAAAGCATCTGATGGTCGAACGGCTTCTGACAACGCTCGTACTGACGATACTCTCCATCGACGGCGTCCGCGCCATAACCGGTCACGAATACAAAGCGGATATTGCGCGACACAAGCGCATCTGCGACCCGATATGACTTCTCGCCGTTCAGATCGACGTCGAGAACTGCGACGTCGACCTGCTCCTTGCCTTCTTCGATCATGGCCACCGCTTCCTGCGCGCCCGAGATGGGACCGACGACACTGGCTCCCGCGTCCTCGAGCGCACTCGACAGCGCCAGCGCAACCAGGTAGTCGTCTTCGACCACCATGACTCGCCGGCCCTGCAGCAATTTGGCGACACTGCCCATTTCTATCCCTCCTGCGAACCGCTGCGCACGCGTGGCGATGGCAGCGGTATCTCAATGTGACATGAGACGCCGTCGGTCTTGAACGCGAGTTCAGTTGTTGCATGCAGCGTGAACTTCAGCGCTTTCTCGATCAGCCGCCGGCCAAAGCCCGTTCTCGACGAGTCGGGCACTGAGCGCAGACCGCTCTCGGTCCAGTCGATCACGAGCGAGGCGGCACCGGACGCCGTATTGCGCACGTCCCATGTGACTTCGAGCCGCGCCTCGCAATCCTTGAGCGCGCCGTACTTGACGGCATTCGTCGCCAGTTCGTGCAACACCAGCGCGAACGTCTGCACGTTGCGGAATCCGAGCGGCACAGGCGGACCGGCCACGGCGATCCGCTCGCTGTCCGCGACCCCCAATGCCTCCAGTTCCAGCCGCACGATGTCGGTCAGATTGATGAGATCGCCGTTCGCTTCGCCGATAAGTCCCTGCAAACGTCCAAGCGCCGCGAGACGGCTGATGAACGTTTCGAGCGAGGGAGCGGCCGGAAGCGTCTGCTGGGCGATCGACTGGATGACAGCCAGCAGATTGCGGGTGCGATGCTGCAACTCGGCAATGAGGACACTCTGCCTTTCTTCAGCATGGACCATTCCCGTGACGTCCACGAACGCCACCACCACGCCGTCCGTTGCGCGGTCGCCGTTGCGGTACGGCGCGAGGCGGATCAGAAAGTGCGTCAGCCCGTCGTTGCTGCTCACGTGCCGTTCGCGCGGCGCATTGGTGCGAAAGACGGTCGCAATGTCCTTCTCGAGCCCCGGCAAATCGAGGCGGCTCGCGAGTTCGGTGATCGGCCGGCCGCGATCCGTCGGGCGAATGTGGAAGATGCCGTTCATCGCCGGCGTGAACGAACGGATCACCAGGTCGCGATCGAGAAACACGGTCGCAACCGACGTGCTTTCAAAGAGATTCTGCAGATCGGTGTTCGCCCGGTCGAGCGCTTCGATCTTGCCGTTCAGTTCGAGATTGACGGTATGCAGTTCCTCGTTCAGCGAAACGAGTTCTTCTTTCGACGCCTCCAGTTCTTCATTGGACGACTGCAGTTCCTCGTTGACCGACACGAGTTCCTCGTTCGACGACTTCAGTTCCTCGAGCGCGGTTTCGTATTCCTCGATCATCGACTGCAAGCGTTCGCGCGTGTCGCGCAGTTCTTTTTCGGCTTCGGCCACCGTGCCGTCGCGCGGCAACTGCGCGCGTGCGATGGCTTCTTCGCGGCTCAGACCCGGGCCTTGATCCGCGAACACGACGAGGTACATCCGCTCGTTCTGCGGGTTTCCGTTCAGCGGCTCGACCGTCAGACTGAGAATCTGCACGCGGCCGTCTTCTCCCTCGACCGCGACGCCGTCGCGCGTCACCGCTCTGCCCGATTCGACCGCTTCGCGGAACACCGAGCGCAGGTCGAGGCCGAGACCCTTGCGCGCCATCGCAAAGAGCTGGCGCGACGGGACGCCGGGCGCGGCTTCCAGATACTTGCCGGTGCGGCTCGAAAAGTAGACGACGTCGCCGTCGCGCGTGGCAAGCACGTGCGGCGGCGTGAACCGCTCGAGCATGTGTGTATCGACCGTATGACGCATTGCGCCGCTGCCGAGCACGGGCCGGCCGGGCGCGAGCGCGGCCGGATGCCCGACGCGCAGCGCAGAGACGGTCATGGGCAAACGGATCTGCGGCGACACGTCGGCGCGACGGCGGAAGATCCGGTGCTTCTTCTCGACAGCCACGAACAGTTCGTCGAACTGACTGACGTTCTCCGACGTACCGAGAAAAAGGTAGCCGCCCGGACGCAACGCATAGTGAAACGTCGGGATCACCTGGTTCTGCACGTCGGCGCCGAGATAGATCAGCAGGTTGCGGCACGACACGAGGTCGATACGCGAAAAAGGCGGGTCGCGAATCACGCTATGCGGCGAGAAGATGCAGAGATCGCGTACGTCCTTGGCCAGTACATAACTGCTGCCCTCGAGCCGGAAAAAGCGCTGCCGGCGTTCCTCGGAAACGCCGTCGAGCAGCGCTAACGGATAACGCGCCGCGCGTGCCACGGCGAGCGCGCCGTCGTCGATGTCGGTTGCGAAAATCTGCACGCGCGGCGTATCGGCCTGGCCGTCGAAATGCTCGCGCATCAGAATCGCGATCGAATAGACTTCTTCGCCGGTCGCACAGCCGGGCACCCACACGCGAACCGTGTCGGCCGAACTGCGCCCCTCGAACAGCTTGGGAATCACGACGCTCGCGAGCGTCTCGAACGCCTGCGCATCGCGAAAGAAACTCGTCACGTTGATGAGCAGGTCGCGGAACAAAGCGGTGACTTCCTGCGAGTCCGTGGAGAGCCGCGCCACGTAGGCGTCGGGCGTGCCGATCTCGAGGACCTGCATGCGCCGCTGCACGCGGCGCACGAAAGTCTTGACCTTGTAGCCGCTGAAATCGTGTCCGACCTGGTTGCGCAAAATCGCATAGATCGCTTCGCGCGCCACGTCGAACTCCGACGTTTGAGCTTGCGCGGTCGCGTTTCCGGCCAGCCCGTCGAGCATGAAGGCGCCCGTTGCGAAGGTGGCGAGCTTTTCGCCCATCTGTCCGACCGGCACGGCGAAATCGACGAGTCCAGTGGCGATTGCGCTGCCCGGCATGTCGGAATGCTGCGGGCCGAAGCCGTCCGCCGCCTGGGCGAGCGTCAGTCCGCCGCGCTCCTTGATGGCCTTGATGCCCAGCGTTCCGTCCGAATCCCCGCCGGACAGCACGACGCCGGCAGACAGTTCGCCGAACTCCGCGGCGAGGCTGCTGAACAGAACGTCGATCAGCTTCCGTTCCCGCCGATGACTATCCTGCGGCTGAACATGAAGCGCGCGTTTCTCGACGCTCAGCACCGCGTCGGTCGGTAACAGGTACACGTTATCGACTTCGATCTGCATACCATCGGTAATGACGTGCACCGGCAACGACGTAAATCGCGCGATGATTTCCGGAAGCAGGCTTTCGCGGTCCGGACTCAAATGCGTGACGATCACGAATGCAAGGCCGGGGGCTTGCGGCATGCCGCGGAAAAATCCTTCGAGTGCTTCGACAGCCCCCGCTGAAGCGCCCACGCCCACTACTGGAAAGTTATTTGCTGGCATCATGACTTCTCCGCCAGCAGAGCGCGTTCCCGCGCACGGGCGCGCTGCTTGCGCTTGAGGCTCGCGGCGTCGCCGCTATTGTCCGCAACCGCGCGGCCGGGGGTTCGTTCCTGCAGCAGGCGCAGGCCCGCGCGCACGACCTCGCTGGCCGTGCCATAACGGCCAGAGGCGATTTCTGTTTTGATAAACGAAGCGAGATGCTCCGTCAGGCTAATGCTTATTGCGTACTTGGCCGGCATGGCGTTTCGAATCGCGAGGGTGGTTGTTTATACTACCCTTGCGATTCCCACCTGGCATGAATTTTTGCAGACGTTTCCGACTTGGCGGCGCTTGAACGCGGTTCTACGGCCCGAGCAAATTCCGCAGTCCCGATGCCGTCACCGGTCGCGAAAACCAGAAGCCTTGCGCCTCGTCGCAACCGAGCGCCTGCAATTGCGCCGCCTGCTCCGGTGTTTCGACGCCTTCGGCCGTGACGCGCAGCTCGAGCGCATGCGCCATCGCGATGATCGCGCCGACCAGCGCAAGACTTTGCGGATCGTTGCCCATGCGCGCGACGAACGAGCGGTCTATCTTCAGGCGGTTCAACGGAAAACGCGTCAAATACGCGAGGCTGGAATAGCCCGTGCCGAAGTCGTCGACGGCAATTTCGACGCCGAGTTCGCGTAATGCGTGCAAGGTTTCCAGCGCCTGGTCCACATCGCCGAGCAACGCGCCTTCGGTGATCTCCACTTCCAGGTAAGACGGATCGAGCGCGGCCTGGTCGAGCGCGTCGCGAATCGTGTCGAACAGGTCCGGCCGCCGGAACTGCTGCGGCGACACGTTGACCGCCACGCGCGGCAAGTTGCCGGTCAGCCGCAGCAGCCTGCCCGCTTCGCGGCACGCGGTGCGGATCACCCACTCGCCGATCTGCTCGATCAAGCCGGACTCTTCGGCGACCGGCACGAATTCCGCGGGGCTGATCATGCCCCGCTGCGGATGATTCCAGCGCAGCAGCGTTTCGACTTGCGCGATGCGTCCGTTGGCGAGCGTCACCTGCGGCTGATACACGAGATGCAATTGCCGGCGCTCCAACGCTTCGCGCAGCATCGTCTCGATCTGGAAGCGGCGCGCGGCCTGTCCTTCGAGCGCCGTCGAAAAACGCCGGACCGCATTGCCGTTCACCGCCGACGCCGCCGACAGCGCAACGCCCGCGCGCCGCATGAGCGTGGCCGCGTCGCCGCCGTCGTCCGGATACGCGGCGATGCCGATGCTCGCCGCGATGTTGAGCGCCGTGCCGCCATAGTCGATCGGCTCGGCGATGCGCGCGAGCGCCTCCGCGGCGAATGCGTCGGCGGCGGCGCCGGTTTCGTTGATCAGCAGCGCGAACTGCGTGCCGCCGATCGACGCAATCGTGCCGTCGTTCGGAAAAAGTCCGCGCAAGCGTTCGCCGACAATCTGCAGCACCAGTTCGGCCGCATGCAGGCCGAGCGCGTCGCGGAGCTTGCGCAGATGATCGAGTTCGGCGATCAGCACGGTAAAGGATGTTTGGCTGCGTGCGCAGCGCGAGATCGTCAGTTCGAGGCGTTCGGTAAAGAGCGTCTGATTCGGAAGACGCGTGACGCCGTCGTGATGCGAGACGTACCAGAGGCGCGCTTCGGACTGCGCATAGCGCGTCATGTCGACGACCACGCCGACGTAACGCGCGTCGGACGCGTGGCACGCTGACGCGTCGGACGCCGGCGGCAGCGGCGACAGCGCGAGCACGACGCGCACCGATGTGCCGCTGCGTCGCAGGTACGTCCATTCACCCTCGTAGCGAGCGCCGATGTCCGCGAGCAACGGCAGTTCGGCGCGGCGTCTCGCGAGTTCGGCGGGATCGTGCAGCGATTCGAAGCTGCGCCGGCCGATCAGTTCGTCGGCGCTCCATCCGGTCAGCTTTTCTAGCGCCGCGTTGACGAACTGAAAGGTGCCGCGCTCGTCGCAAATGAACATGCCGAAGGGAGCGGCGGTTAGTGCGGCGGCTAGTGCCGAGGCCGGCGCTTCATCTGCAAGACGCGACTCAGCTTGCGTCCCGCCGGCGTGGGTCGTGTTCAAAACGCGGTGTCTGTGCGGTGACTACGACGCGCGCGGCAATGCCGCTTCGATGAACACCGCGCACAGCGCCTCCATGCCCTTCGCGTCTTCTTCGTCGAAGCGCGCGAGGACCGGACTATCGACGTCCCATACGCCGATCAGCGTGCCGTCGGGCGCAACGAGTGGCACGACAACTTCCGATTGCGACGCCGAATCGCACGCGATGTGGCCGGGGAATTCGTGGACGTCGCGCACGACCTGCGTCTCGCGCGTTTGCGCGGCCGTGCCGCAGACGCCTTTGCCGAGCGCAATGCGCACGCACGCCGGCTTGCCCTGGAAAGGCCCGACCACCAGCTCGCGGCCGTCATGAAAGTAAAAGCCGGCCCAGTTCAGATCGCTCAACGAATGGAACACGAACGACGAGAAGTTCGCGGCGTTGGCGATCCAGTCGGTTTCGCCGGCGAGAAGCGCGCGCGCCTGCGCGACGAGTTCTTCGTATTGCGCGGCCTTGGGCAAGTGCGATGCGGAGGAGACTTCGAACATGACGGGTCCGTGATGAAGGCGGGAAACGATGCAACGTGGCGCTCCAGTGTAAAGCAAGCAGCTTGCTCGATCACTGGAACGCGGCCACTACGACTCGACGCCGACGATCACGCTCGACGCCTTGAAGATGGCCGTCGCCGCCTGGCCGACCGCGAGGCCGAGGCGCTCGACGCTCTCGTTGGTCACGATCGCGGCGATCTGCGCGCTGCCCGCGCCGATCGTCACTTCGGAATTCACCGCGCCGGTCGTCACGGCGGTCACCGTGCCCGCGATGCAATTGCGCGCCGACACCTGATCCTTCGATACGTCGACCATCACGATCACCGACGATGCCTTCACCAGCGCAAACGCCTGCTTGCCCGCGGCGAGCCCAAGCGTTTTAGCGCTGCCGTGCGTGATGATGGCGACGATGTCGAGGCCGTCGACGGTTCGCAGCGTGACCTCGTCGTTGACTGCGCCGTGCGTGAGCTGAACTACTTCGCCTTCGAACTGATTGCGTGCGCTCGTTTTCATGTTGGGCTCCTTTGGAGTTTGGGAAGCGCTGATGTGTTGCTTTGGCTGGCGGTCAAGTGTAATGGAAGGCGCAACGCCGTATCATCGTGCCCTTGCAGTCTCCCTTGCACTCTCTTTGCCGAACTCATGTCTTTAGCCGTTCCTTTTCGCGTTGCGCGCGTTGTTTATTTTGGGCGCGTTGTTTATGTTGTGAGCGCTGTTCGCATGGTCCGCGTTGTCCGCATTGCGCACGCGTTGCCGCATGCCTGGCGCCGTGTGGCGTCGTTCATGGCGCTCGCTTCGCTCGCGGCTCTGGCCGCTTGCAGCAATCCGTCCCAGACCCATGACGCGCGCGTTGCCGCCGATAACCTCACGCTCTTTCCGCTCGCCCGCCTACGACCAGAACGTCGATCACTGGCTCGAGCCCGACAGCGCCGGCTACGACAAGCCGTTCCTGAGCCCCGCCGATCAGCAGGCGCATTTCCAGGCGCTTTACGCCCGCTACTTCGGCACCGGGACGAGCGCGCCGTCGCCGTGGAATTCCGCGTATGTGACGATGCGCGTCTACCGTCAGGAAGGCGCGGATGTCGCCGCGCTGCAGCAGCGCCGCATCGCCCGCTTCGACAATACCGGCAAGAGCGGCGCGGGCATCGGCTATGGCGAGAACTTTCGTCCGCACGACAAGGCGTGGATCGACGCCATCGCGCGCAATATGAACGTCGCGCAATTCACCGAGGCGCCGGTCTACCAGCCGGCGCGGCGCGCGATCGCGACCACCAATCTGATGGTGCGCGAACTGCCGACGACCGATCCGTCGTTCTACGATCACCGTCTGGCCGGCGAAGGCTATCCGTTCGACAACCTGCAAATCTCCGCCGTGCGGCCGGGCACGCCGCTGTATGTGCTCGGTATGAGCGTCGACGGCGCATGGCATTACGTGCAGACGCCCGATGTGCAAGGCTGGGTGCGCAGCGACGGCGTCGGCATGGCGAGCGAGCGTTTCGTCGATAGCTGGCGCGCCGCGAGTGCGAAATCGCTCGGTGCGGTGATCGGTGCTTTTACGCCGGTGCGCGATAGCCGCGGCGTGTTCCGCTTCGAGGCGCCCGCAGGCACGCTGCTGCCGTTGGTGGCGGCGTCGGCGGATCGTGCGGTGCGGGGGAAGATGCGGGCTTCCGCGCCAGCGTCCGATGTGAGTTCGAACGACAATGAGACGGGCATGGACGCCAATGCCGCGCCTCCACCGCCGACGCCTCGCACAGTCCTCGTGCCCGCGCGCGGCGCGGAAGGCGAGGCGTTGATCCGCACGGCCGAACTCGACGACACGCAGATTGCGCCGATGCCGCTCGCCGCCACGCCGCGCCATCTCGCGACGCTGATGAAAGCGCTGATCGGCCGGCCTTATGGCTGGGGCAACAGCGGACTCTACAACGATTGTTCGTCGGAACTGCAAAGCATCTTCGCGACCTTTGGCGTGTGGCTGCCGCGCCATTCGTCCACGCAGATGAGCGCCGGGCGCATGATCGACCTGTCCGCGTCGACACCCGCGCAACGCCTCGATTATCTGGCCGCGCATGGCGTGCCGCTGCGCACGCTGATCTACATCGGCGGGCATGTGATGCTTTACATCGGCAATACGACTCGCAACGGCGTCACCGTGCCGGTGGTTTATCAGGACATCTGGGGATTGCGTCCGTCCGACAACAGCCGGCGCGCGGTGATCGGCGGCTCGGTGATTCTGCCGCTCCTCGAGCACATTCCCGAGGACGCAACGCTGCAATCGCTCGCGGGCACGCCGACGTTCCAGATCAGCATACTCGGTGCGCCGACCGGCGCGACTGCGCCTTCGCCAGGGTCCGCGCCGACGCCCGCCGCACCGGCTGATGAGGACAATCCGGCGGGCTAACGTCGTCTAACGATCCGTAGGACTAATAGCCGGGGCGCAGACGTGCGCACGTGCGTACGTGCGTACGTGCGCGAAATATTTTTTTCGGAGTGTCGATTCGGTGGCGACCCGTTCGTCGTAACGTTGAAAGGCTCGCTGAAACAGTCGGACTTTCAATCCACGAACCAGTTACTTCAAGGAGTCGCCGTCATGAGCAGCCCCGCTGTCAAACCGATCCCGGACGGGATGCACTCGCTCACGCCGTATCTGATTTGCGCCAACGCCGCCGAAGCCATCGCGTTTTATACAAAAGCCTTCAACGCCGTCGAGCAGTTCCGCTTGCCAGGGCCGGGCGGCAAGGTGATGCACGCGTGCCTGAAAATCGGCGATTCGATGCTGATGCTCACCGACGAATGGCCGGAGCACCAGGCGTTCGGCCCGAATCATCTGCAAGGCACGCCGGTGACGATTCACCACTATGTCGAAGATGTCGACGCAAGTTTTCAGCAAGCTGTCAATGCCGGCGCGACCGTGAAGATGCCGGTCACCGACATGTTCTGGGGCGACCGCTACGGCCAGTTGAAAGACCCGTTCGGGCATAGCTGGTCGCTGGCCACGCACAAGCGCGATCTGAGCAAGGAAGAGATCGAGCAGGCGATGGCGGCAATGAAGTAACGTCTTTTGCCGTTTGGCGACGATGGTCGGTGTGGGCCGTTATAAAGCCGGGCGCGCGCAAGCGTGCCCAACTTCGATGTCTCTGCAAAAACGGCCAGCGCGTCAATGAGTTGCGGAGATTGCGGGGTAGTTATGCACAGCCTTGCAAACAGAAACTGTGGGTAACTTTCCCCGCTGCAAACCACCCCTCTCTCAAGCCGCCCGCGCCATCGCATCGCCCTCTTCACCACCCAACGCATCGACGAGATCGCCCAGCATGCGCTCGAGTTCCGCGGTCATCAGCGTGAAGTCGGAATCGAACAGCTCGTCGTCGCCTTGAGCGGTTGGGTCGCTCGCCTCCTTCAGCACGTCGAGCGGTGCAATGCGCTTGATCGTCAGCGAAGGCGTCAGCACGAACGACACGCGGTCCTTCCACGTCATCGCGAGCCGCATGCATTGCTTGCCCGCTTCGATGTGACGGCGCATATCTTCCGCGTCCAACGTATGGCCGACGTAACGGACCGTCGCGTTGCCTTCGGTCGGCGAGCGCAGTTCGGTATCCTGATCGACGGTGAAGCCGCTCGGCCCCTCACCGGAAAGCAGCCACTCGGTCATGGCCGCGACCGGCGATTGCGTGACGCGCACCGTGCCGAGCGGCAACTGATCAATCGACTTCACCAGCAGGCCGCGCACTTCGTCGGCGACCGTCTGTGACGCCGCGTCGATCACCAGCCAGCCGTTGCGGCAATCGATCCACACGCGCGTATCGCGGCGAATGCTAAAGGCGCGCGGCAGCAGTTCGTCGGTGACCTGCTCCTTGAGTTCGCGCATCTGCTTGCGGCCAGGTTTGAAGCCCTGCTGCTCTTCGAGTTCGGCGGCACGCGCTTTCGTCACTTGCGTGACGACCGAAGCCGGCAGCAGCTTCTTCTCCGTGCGGAACGTGAGCAGCAACTGGCCGTTCAGCGCATAAACGAGCGAGTCGTTATCGCGCGGCGACGCCCAGCCGTGGCTTTGCATTTCGACGCTATTGCCGGGCGCGAACGCGTGCGGCGCGAGCCACTTTTCCATTTGTTCCGCCGTGACGGACCACGGAGCGGGAAGACGGTGAAGCTGTAGGTTTTTGAACCACATAGGCGAGATGTCCGACGGGCAAAGCGCGTCATTCTATATGACGGCGCTGGTCAAGCAACTGTGGTGGCCAATTGGCCGATGTCCGCTCGGGCTTCATGAAAAGTCCGCAATGTGCTGCGTCGGTGGCCATTCGACTGAGGCGCGGTCAAGCCGTAATCGTTTAATGGTTTTGCCGTAGTCGTCGAGGCCCGCGCTTCGCCGCTAAATCGCCTAGACTTTCCGATATGCGCGACGAAGACGGAGGCGGCCATGGCCGACGAAACCGCACCTTGGCAAATGGTCGAATACGAGGGCTTCGAGATTCACGTGGCGCTCATGCCAAAGAATGAGCCGGACGAAGGCAACGCGTCGTACGCGCCGCCGAATGAGGCGAATAACCGCTACACGTATGTCGGCTACGTCTGTCATCCGGGCGCGGACCCGTCGATTCCCGGTCACGCGGTCCCGTTTCATGCGGACGGCGAGGAAAGCTTCGCCAGCAAGGACGACGCGCTGTACGAAGGCGTGCACGTGGGGCGGAGCATTGTCGATGGCACGCACCCGGATTTGACCGTGCTGCCGCTGGTCACGGGCGGTGTTTGAGCGTCTGTCGTCAATCACCCGGCAACGGCACGCCGACCGGCACTAGCAAGCCAGCGTTGCCATCTTCCAGCAAGTCCCGCGGCGCGGTCGGACAACCAGAACCGTGGAACGGAGACGCCGCTGGCAGGCGACGCAACTGCCGGACACTTATGCCGCACTCTGCTGAAACTGAATCCGATGCAGATGCGCGTACAACCCGTTCTGTGCCAGCAGTTCCCGATGACTGCCGCACTCGACGATATGCCCCGCCTCCATCACGAGGATGCGGTTCGCGCGCTCGATGGTGGACAGCCGGTGCGCGATGACGAGCGTGGTGCGGCCTTTCATCAGCGTTTCGAGCGCGGCCTGCACGTGGCGCTCTGACTCGGAATCCAGCGCCGACGTGGCTTCGTCGAGAATCAGGATCGGCGCGTCCTTGTAGATGGCGCGCGCGATCGCGAGACGCTGGCGCTGGCCGCCGGACAGCATCATGCCGTTGTCGCCGACGAGCGTGTCGATGCCGTTGGGCATCGCGTCGACCGTGTCCCACAGGTTGGCCGCGCGTAGCGCCGCGGTCACCCTGTCGCGATCGGCTGTCTGGCCGTAAGCGACGTTGTTGGCCACCGTGTCGTTGAAGAGCACGACGTCCTGGCTCACCATCGCGATCTGGCTGCGCAGCGCGTGCAGGTCGTATTCGGGAAGCGCGACGCCGTCGACGAGAATCTCGCCGCCGGTCGGATCGAAAAAGCGCGGCAGCAGGTTCACCAGCGTGGTCTTGCCGCTGCCCGACGGACCCGCGAGCGCGACCATTTCACCCGGCGCCACCTTGAACGAAACCTTGTCCAGCGTGTGGCGATTGTGCGTCGCGTTGGCGCTGTACATGAACGAGACGTCGCGGAACTCCACTTCGCCGCGCGCGCGCTCGAGCGGCTTGCCGCCGCCCGCTGGCTCCGCCGGTTCGTCGATCAGGCCGAAGATCAGCTCGGCCGCCGTCATGCCCCGCTGCAGCGGCTGGTTCACATCCATCAGATGCTTGAGCGGCGAGATGATCAGCAGCATTGACGTGACGAAGGCGACGAAGCCGCCGACCGTGGTCTGATCCGACGACGACTGCACCACCGCGATCGTGATCACGACGGCAAGCGCGATGGACGCGAGGAACTGCGTCAGCGGTTGGGCGAGGCCGCCCGAGACCGTCATGCGCATCGCGTAGCCGCGCAGACGCTTGCTCATCGACGAGAAGCGGTCCATCTCGTACTTCTCGCCGTTATGAACCTTGACGACCTTGTAGCCGCCCACGGTTTCCTCGACGATGTAGGACAGCTCGTTGGTCAGCAGTTGATGCTCGCGGTTCAGCCGCCGCAGCCGGCGATTGATCTTGCCGACTAGCCAGCCGATGCCCGGCAGCAGCACCGCGACGATCAGCGTGAGCCGCCAGTTCAGATAGAACAGATAGCCGAGCAGGAAGACGACCGTGAGCGAGTCGCGCACCAGCGTGACCAACACGCTCAACAGCACGTTGAGAATCTGGTTGACCTCGAAGACGATCGCGTTGATCACCGTGCTCGCGGTTTCGCGCTGAAAAAACGCGACGCTCGTGTGAATCATGCGGTCGAACATGCGCAGCCGCAGTTCGAGCAGGATCTTGTTGGAGACGTATGCGAGCAGATAACCGGACGCATATTGCGACACGCCTCGAATCAGCGCGAGGCCGATCACGGCGACGGGCACGAACCATTTCGCGTTATCGCTTGCATGCGCGCCGAAACCTTTGTCGAGCAGCGGCTTGAGCAACGCGGGAATGGCGGCGTCGGTGGCGGCGCTTGCGGCCATCGCGATAATGGCCCCGATGATCACCCACAAGAGCGGCTTGACGAACGGCCACAGGCGCCGGAAAACGACGGCGGGCGACGACGCTTCGCCTTCACCGATGGGTTTGCTTAACGTTGGCTTCGCGCTCAAGGAATCCTCTGGGAATGCGGAACGAGATTCGCGCCGGCGACCGGCTGCCCGCGGCGCGAAGATCGAAAAGCAGCATTGTAAACGGTTGGTGTGGACGCTCGGCCGACGTTTTTGGGGGGTTGCGCCGCTTGCCGAAGCATCGTATTGCCCGGGTATACTTGCGCGGCCCGTTGCGCCTCACCGCGCGATCCCTTGCGTCGCTCCGCCTTCACGCCACTCGCCATCACCACTTCAGGTATGCAAGAAACTACCCTCGGCGTCGCCATCATCACTAAAAACGCGGCGGCGCGGCTCGCCGAATGCCTGCGGTCCGTGGCCTTTGCGGACCAGATTGTCGTGATCGACGGCGGCAGCGTCGACGGCACTGCCGACATTGCCCGCGCGCACGGCGCCCAGGTGATCGAACAGACCGACTGGCCAGGCTTCGGCCCGCAAAAGAACCGCGCGGTGAACGCGCTCAACACCGCCTGGATTCTCTCGCTCGACGCCGACGAGATCGTTTCGCCGGAGCTTGCCGCGTCGATCCGCGCGGCGCTCGCGGCACCCGCCGCCGACGTCTATGCGGTAGACCGTTTGTCGAGTTTTTGCGGGCACTGGATTCATCACAGCGGCTGGTATCCGGACTGGATTCCGCGCCTCTTCAAGCGCGGCGCCGCGCGTTTCTCGGACGACCTCGTTCACGAACGGCTTGTCTTCGACACGCCCGCGCAACGCCTCACCGGCAAGCTGATGCACTACTCGTACGAGGACTTCGAGTCCGTGCTGCGCAAACTCGATGCCTATTCGAGCGCCGGCGCGCTGCAGCGTCATGCGGCGGGCCAGCGCGGCAGCTTCGGCAAGGCGCTTGGCCGCGGCGCGTGGGCCTTTGTGCGGACTTACCTGTTGCGCCGAGGCTTTCTGGACGGCCGCGCCGGCTTCATGATCGCGATGTTCAACGCGGAGACGGTGTACTACCGGTTTCTGAAGCTTGCGCGACTCGGGGAAGCGTCGCGCTCGAAGCCGGGCTCACAGCAACGCCCGTAGCAGCGACACACCCTTAATACACAATCTCGATCGCGCTGCCGGCGAACTGGCCGCGCAGATCGGCCAGCAATTCGTCGGTCGGCTTCACGCGCCAGGCGTCGCCAAGACGCATTTCGCCCTCGGCATTCTCGCTTCGATACACGATCTGAACCGCGAGCCCGTTCGGGATTTGCACCGGCTGACGCTGGCGTCCGTTGTCGCCGCCGTAGCCGCCACCGAAGCCGCCGCTACCGCCATTGCGCCCGCCGCCGTTGCCGCGCGCCGAAGCCGCGGGTGCCGGCGCCGCCTGCGGCTCATCCTTGCCCGCGCTATGCGCTTCGAGCACGCGCCGCAGCGCCAGCGCGTCGGCGTTGCCGTTCATCTTCACTTTCACGGCCTCTGCGTAACGGCAGCGTGCGCGGCCGAGGTCCATGACCGTATCCACCGTGAAGCGGATGCCGCCCGTGAACGCGTCGTTGCGCGCCTGGCCCTGCACGACCAGCAACTCGTCTTCCTTGAAGAGTTGCTTGTTCGCCTCGAAAGTCTCGTTGAACACCGTCACTTCGCATTGACCGGTGCCGTCGTCGAGCAGCGCGATCAGCATCTTGCCGCGCTGGGTCATCTGCGTGCGCAGCGACGCGATGATGCCCGCGACCAGCTTGTCGCGTCCTTCTTTCAATTCGCCGATCTTCTGACGCACGAAGCGCCGCACTTCGTCCTTGTAGGCGTCGAACAGATGGCCCGACAGATAAAAGCCGAGTGCGGCCTTCTCTTCCTGGAGCTTCTTCTTTTCCGGCCACTCGGGTTCGTCGACGAGTTCGTGGCCTTGCGACGGCGCATCGCCCATATCGAACAAACCGGCCTGCAACGCATTCGCGCTCGCCTGCTCGGCGGCTTCCATCGCGAGCGAAACGGACGCGATGAGTTGCGCGCGATTCTGATGCAGAGTATCGAACGCGCCGGCGCGAATCAGCGCTTCGACCGTGCGGCGATTAACCACGCGACGGTCGATCCGGTTGCAGAAATCGAAGATGTCGATAAACGGACCGTCTTCGCGCGCACGCAAAATTTCTTCGATCGCATTCTGCCCGCTGCCCTTGATTGCGCCCAGGCCGTAGCGGATGGTTTTCGAGCGCTTGCCGTCAGGCTCCGCAACCGGCTCGAAGCGATACGCCGACAGGTTGATGTCCGGCGGCAGCCACCGTCATTTTGTTCGTGATGCAGTCTTCGAACAGGATCTTGACCTTGTCCGTGTCGTCCATCGCGAGCGACATATTCGCCGCCATGAATTCCGCCGGATGATGCGCCTTGAGCCACGCGGTGTAATACGCGAGCAACGCATACGCGGCCGCGTGCGACTTGTTGAAGCCGTAGCCCGCGAACTTCTCCATCAAGTCGAAAATTTCGTCGGCCTTCTCGCCGGTCAGGCCATTCTTCGCGGCGCCCTGGCGGAACAACTCGCGATGCTGGGCCATTTCCTCGGCCTTCTTCTTGCCCATCGCGCGACGCAGCAAGTCCGCGCCGCCGAGCGAGTAACCGCCGATGATCTGCGCCATCTGCATCACCTGCTCCTGGTAGACCATGATGCCGTAGGTCTCTTTCAGAACAGGTTCGACGCGCGGATCCGGATACTCGACGACTTCGCGCCCATGCTTACGCGCGCAGAAGCTCGGGATCAGGTCCATCGGCCCCGGACGATACAACGCGACGAGCGCGATGATGTCTTCGAAACGGTCGGGCTGCGCGTCCTTCAGCATGCCCTGCATGCCGCGGCTTTCCAGCTGGAACACGGCGACCGTATTCGCTTTCTTGAGAATCGAGAACGACGCGGGATCGTCGAGCGGCACTTGCGCGAGCGACCAGTCTTTCTTCGACGGATCGAGACGGCGGATATAGCGCTCGGCCCAGTCGAGAATCGTGAGCGTGGTCAGGCCCAAAAAGTCGAACTTGACGAGGCCGACGGCTTCGACGTCGTCCTTGTCGTACTGGCTCACGACGCCGCTTTCGTCGCCCTGTGTGTACAGCGGACAAAAATCGGTCAGCTTGCCGGGCGCAATCAGCACGCCGCCCGCGTGCATGCCGACGTTACGGGTGAGACCTTCGACGCGTTGCGCGAGCTCGAGCAACTGATGCACCTCGTCTTCGTTGTCGAAGCGCTCCTGCAAGAGCGGCTCTTCCTTCATCGCGTCGGCAATCGTGACGTGCTTGCCCGGCTTGAACGGAATCAGCTTGGCGATGCCGTCCGTGAACATATAGCCGAGATCGAGCACGCGGCCGATGTCGCGCACCGCCGCCTTCGCCGCCATCGTGCCGAAGGTCGCGATCTGCGAGACGGCGTCCGCGCCGTACTTTTCCTTCACGTACTGGATCACGCGGTCGCGGCCGTGCTGGCAGAAGTCGATGTCGAAGTCGGGCATCGACACACGTTCCGGGTTCAGGAAACGTTCGAACAGCAGGTTGTAGCGCAGCGGATCGAGGTCGGTCACGCCGAGCGCGTACGCGACGAGCGAGCCCGCGCCCGAACCCCGGCCCGGCCCCACCGGCACGCCGTTGTTCTTTGCCCAGTTGATGAAGTCCGCGACGATCAGGAAGTAGCCCGGAAAGCCCATCTTGATGATCGTGCCGCACTCGAATTCGAGCCGCTGGTAATACGTGTCGCGCTGC
The DNA here is from genome assembly GCF_040543975.1 of Paraburkholderia sp. OAS925. NCBI lineage: Bacteria > Pseudomonadati > Pseudomonadota > Betaproteobacteria > Burkholderiales > Burkholderiaceae > Paraburkholderia > Paraburkholderia sp. OAS925. The sequence continues at coordinate 1,613,029 of NZ_JBEUNO010000001.1, read as the reverse complement.
GCGGCGCGCTCGGCTTCATCGGGGTACAACTGCTCGAGACGCTTTTCCAGGCCCTCTTTCGACAGATGCACGAGGTAGTCGTCGAGCGACATGCCGTCGGGCGTCGGAAAGAGCGGCAGTTTCGGCTTGCCGAGTTCGAGTGTGAGATTGCAGCGCTTGGCGATCTCCACCGTATTGGCAAGCGCCGACGGAATGTCCGCGAAGAGCGCGGTCATTTCGTCTTGCGTGCGGAAATACTGCTCGGGCGTAAAGCGCTTCTGACGCCGCGGATTCGCGAGAATGTCGCCTTCGGAAATACACACGCGCGCTTCGTGCGCGGTGAAATCGTCGGGCGTCATGAACTGCATCGGGTGCGTGGCGACCACCGGCAGTTTCAGCGACGCCGCGAGCGCGACCGCCTGCTGCACGTACTGCTCGCCGCCCGGCTGACCGCAGCGCTGCAACTCGATGTAGAAGCCGCCCGGAAACACCTTCGCCCAGTGCAGCGCGTTGCGCTTGGCCGCCTCCTGATTGCCGGCGGCAAGTGCCAAGCCGATGTCGCCCTGCTGCGCGCCCGACAAAGCAAGCAAGCCTTCGCCGAGGCCGGATTCCAACCAGCCGGCCTCGATTTCCGCGCGTCCGCGATACTGGTTCGTGAGCGAAGCCTTGCTTAGCAACTCGCACAGATTCAGATAGCCGCGCCGGTCTTTCACCAGTAGCAACAGGCGCGAAGGCTTGTCGCGGTCGTCGGGATTCGTGATCCAGACGTCGCAGCCGGCAATGGGTTTGACCCCTTTGCCGCGCGCTTCCTTGTAGAAACGAACGAGACCGAACGCGTTGCCGAGGTCGGTGAGAGCGAGCGCGCCCTGACCGTCTTTGGCGGCCGCCTTGACGACGTCGTCAAGACGCACGATGCCGTCGGCGATCGAGAATTCGGAGTGGACGCGGAGATGGACGAAGCGGGGATCTGACATGGGCGACATTGTAACCCCAGCCTCCCGGAGATTTCAGCCGCAAAACCGCGCGTTAGCCATCCGGCCTAAGACGCTGCCGCGAGAGCCGCGGGCGTCGACAGTTTCCAGGCTTTTCTGCGCGTCGCTTTGTTCGCGCGGCGGCATCGTGCGGCGACATACAGGCGCGTAAGTTTGGCCGTGGTTTGCGCTAACGCAAGCGGCTGGCCGTTTGGCCGAATCGGGGAAAGCGCCGGCTTGAGGGATAATATGGGTTTCGCCTATCCGACGTGGCTGCGGCGCAAGGCATTCAAACGCTCTGACGCGTTCGAGTGCATCCAACAGGCTTTCGGGCTCGCGAGGCATGCGCGCCGCCCGCGGTCGCACCGCGCGCCCGCCTGGCCCCACGCCGCCACTTATTACCGCTGGACACCCATGAGTATCGTCAATCTCGCCGCGTATCATTTCGCGACCATCGAAGACACCGCCGCCTGGCGCCCGCACGTCACCGAGCGCTGCAACACGCTCGGCTTGCGCGGCACTATTCTGCTCGCGCCCGAAGGCATCAACCTGTTCGTCGCGGGCACGCGCGAGAACACGGACGCTTTTATCGACTACATCCGTCACGATCCGCTGTTCGAAGGCAAGTTCGCGAACCTGCAGTTCAAGGAAAGCCTGTCGGACAAGCAGCCGTTCACGCGCATGCTCGTCAAGCTCAAGCGCGAAATCATCACGATGAAGAAGCCGGCCATTCGCCCGGAACTCGGCCGCGCGCCATTCGTCGACGCCTCCACGCTGAAGACATGGCTCGACCGCGGTCACGACGACCAGGGCCGTCCCGTCGTCATGCTCGACACGCGTAACGCGTTCGAAGTGGATGTCGGCACCTTCGACAATGCGCTCGACTATCGCATCACCAAGTTCAGCGAATTCCCGGAAGTGATCGAGCAGAATCGCGCGGACCTGGAAGGCAAGACGGTCGTATCGTTCTGCACGGGCGGCATTCGCTGCGAGAAGGCCGCTATCCATATGAAAGAGGTCGGCATCGAGCACGTGTATCAACTCGAAGGCGGCATCCTCAAATATTTCGAGGAAGTGGGCGGCGCGCATTATCACGGCGACTGCTTTGTGTTCGATTACCGCACGGCCCTCAATCCGCAGCTCGAGCCGACCGCGACTGCGCAGTGCTTCGGCTGCCGTGCGGTGGTGACGCCCGAAGAGCAAAAATCGCCGATGTATGTGGCGGGCAAGACGTGCCCGCACTGCCATCCGGACAGCAAGGCGGCTCGCGCGGCTTAGGCGGCTTGGCGCGGCGGCGTTTTTCGCCGGCCGCTTCTCACCGCGCACGGAATCAATCTCCAACGCATCGATTCATGACCTATCGCGGACGCTTCGCGCCCTCGCCTACCGGACCACTGCACTTCGGCTCGCTGGTGAGCGCGCTCGCAAGCTGGCTCGACGCGCGCGCGCATCGCGGCGCATGGCTCGTTCGCGTCGAAGATATTGACGGCCCGCGCACGGTGCCGGGCGCCGCGCAGGACATTCTCGCCACACTCGAGCGCTTCGGCATGCGCGCCGACGAGCCGCCTGCCTGGCAAAGCACCCGCGTCGAGCGTTACAGCCAAGCGCTGGAACAGTTGAAGGCGGACGGCTTCGTCTATCCGTGCGGCTGTACCCGCAAGGAAATCGCCGACTCGCTGCTGCATGCGCATGCGCGCAACACGACGCTCGCCTATCCCGGCACGTGCCGCAACGGCCTGCACGGCAAGCCGGCGCGCGCGTGGCGGCTGCGCGTGCCGGACGGCAATGCGGCTGTCATCACATTCGAAGATCGCTGGCAGGGCAGGCAGACGCAGAATCTCGCCACCGAAGTGGGCGATTTCGTGCTGAGACGCGCGGACGACCAGTGGGCGTATCAATTGGCCGTGGTTGTCGACGACGCCGACGCGGGCATCACGCACATTGTGCGAGGCGCGGATCTGATGGATTCCACGGCGCGGCAGATTTACCTTCAGCAATGCCTCGGCGTGCCGACGCCCCGCTACCTGCATGTACCGGTGGTAACGAACGAGCACGGTGAAAAGCTGAGCAAGCAGAACGGAGCGACCGCGCTCGACTGCGACAAGCCGCTCGAAGCGCTTAACGCGGCGGCAACGCACCTGGGATTGAATCTGGAGGATGGCGGCGCGAGCGGCTCAGTGCACGCCACGCTGGATGATTTCTACGCCGCGGCCACCGCGGCATGGTCGAAGAAAATGCGCTTGGCCGTGTGATATGCGCTTGGCCGTTTCACGGCTAACTAACGCGCCTGGCAATGCGTGCACCGCGGTTAAGCGGCTTGGCGCGAAATCTTGGGACGGTGCGGCTCGGGGCGAGCCCGCACGACGAGCCCGCAACAACCAACCTTACGACGACGACTTCCGCGGCATGCCAAACCCGCCCAGCAACGCCGCGAGCGGCTGCTTCGAAGACGGCTTCTGCGGCGCGGACCCTGCGGCCTCGGCCTCTTCCACCTTGCGAACCGAAGCGGGCGACGGCTCGTAAGGCTTCAGGAAAAAATCGTCCACGGGCTGCGCGCGGTGATGATGCGGCCGGTCGTACGAACCCGACGGCGCACCCGAACGGCGGCGAGCGCCCCGCTCTTCACGACCCTCACGGCCCTCGCGACCTTCGCTGCGCTCACGGCGCGGCGCGCGCTCTTCGTGATGATGACGCACAGGCGTGTCCACGGTCAGACGCAGCACCTCCAGCGGACGCTTGATGAGCTTCTCGATGTCCGCCAGTTGCTTGCGCTCGTTCGGGCTGCACAGCGACAACGCGTCGCCGGAAGCGCCCGCGCGGCCCGTGCGGCCGATACGGTGCACATAGTCTTCCGCGTTGAACGGCAGATCGAAGTTGATCACGGCCGGCAATTCGGCGATGTCCAGACCGCGCGCGGCGACGTCCGTTGCGACCAGCGCCTCGATCTCGCCGCGCTTGAACGCGTCGAGCGCCTGCATACGCTCGTTCTGCGTTCGGTCGCCGTGAATCGCGGTCGCGACCACGCCGTCGCGCTCCAGGCTGCGCGCAAGACGGCTCGCGCCGATCTTGCTGTTGCAGAACACGATCACCTGCTTGAGGCTGCGCTCGCGGATCAACTGGACGACGGCGCCGGTCTTGTCGCCCTCGGCCACTTCATAGACGATCTGCGTGACATTGGTCGCCGTCGAGTTGCTGCGCGCGACTTCGATGGTTTGCGGATCGCGCAGATACGTGGCCGCGAGCTTCTTGATTTCGCCGGAGAATGTGGCCGAAAACAGCAGCGTCTGACGCTCTTTCGGCAGCAGATTCAGAATGCGCTGCAAGTCCGGCAGGAAGCCCATGTCGAGCATCCGGTCGGCTTCGTCGAGCACGAGGATCTGCACCTGACCCAGATTCGCGGTTTTCTGCTGCACGTGATCGAGCAGACGGCCCGGCGTGGCGATCAGAATTTCGACGCCGCGGCGCAACTGCTCTGACTGCGGGTTCATGTCCACGCCGCCGAACACCACGGCGCTGCGCAGCGCCGTGTGCTTCGCATACGACTGGACGTTCGCGGCAACCTGGTCGGCCAGTTCGCGGGTCGGCGTGAGGATCAGCGCGCGCACCGGATGGCGCGCGGGCGACGCGCTCGTGCTTGCCTGCGGCAACAGCCGCTGGATGATCGGCAGCGAAAAACTCGCGGTCTTGCCGGTGCCGGTTTGCGCGGCGCCCATGACGTCGCGGCCTGCCAGCACGACAGGAATGGCCTGCGCCTGAATCGGCGTGGGCGTGGTGTAGCCCGATTCCTTGACTGCTTTCAGGATGTCGGGCGCGAGACCGAATTGGTCAAAAGTCGCAGTGCTGGGCGTGACGGCTGTGTCGGACATGGTGGCTTTCGCTAAAAATGCGCTTGGCGCGTGCGCGCGGCAGCGGTCGGAACCGCAGAAGGCATCAGGATGAAGGCGGAGCCACGGCGTTCCGCACGGACCCGTCGCTATTGCGGGAAAGGATGCGGCCGGCTCCGGCCGGCGGAAATACCCGCCGGAAAGGCCGGTATTGTAGCACTTCAGCAAAAACACTCATGGCGCATGCGCCGGCTTTCTGCTTGTGCGGCGACGGCACGGCGCCGCATCCCGGCGCGCGCCGCCGTGCGCCTCGCCCGGCGAGCGTAGTGCGTTGAAACGACAGTCGCATGACAGAGCGGAAAAGCGGTTTTGCGGGACCGTGCTGCTGTCGTCGCAGCAGGTCCCGGCAGACGCAGCGTCGAGCGACACCTTGGCCGCCGCTATTCGGCCCATTTTGCGGCCGCTACAGGCAATCGCGTGCATTGCCGCTGCGCGCGCCGCCCGTGAATCTCGCCGCCTCGCCAACTCGCGTGCCTCACCAACTCTTATGCCTCACCACGTCTCGCGCATCACCATCAGACGCAGCTCGGTCATGTCCTCGATCGCGTAGCGCACGCCCTCGCGCCCGAGCCCCGAGTCCTTCACGCCGCCATAAGGCATGTTGTCGACGCGGAACGACGGCACGTCGTTGATCACGACGCCGCCCACTTCCAGTTCGTCCCACGCGCGGTGCGCGTGCGCGAGCGAATCGGTGAAGACGCCCGCCTGCAGGCCGAAGTCGCTGTCGTTGACGGTCGCGAGCGCCGCGCCGAAATCGTCGAACCGCTCCAGAATGGCGACCGGCCCGAACGCTTCCTTGCGATACAGGTCGGTGTCGCGCTTCACGCCTTCGAGCAGCGTCGCCTCGAACATCGCGCCTTCCACCTTTCCGCCCGCGACGATTTTCGCTCCCGCCTGCACCGCGCTTTCCATCCAGCCGGCGAGGCGCTTCGATTCGGATTCGGAGATCATCGGCCCGACGAAGGTCTTTTCGTCCTTCGGATCGCCCATCACGAGCGACTTGGTTTTAGCGATCAGCTTCTCGCGCAGCGCGTCGTAGAGGCTCGCGTGCACGAGAATGCGCTGCACGCCGATACAGCTTTGCCCCGACTGATAGAACGCGCCGAACGCGAGCCGGTCGACCACGTAGTCGAGCTTGCCGCCCTGATCGCCGTCGACGATCGCGGCCGCATTGCCGCCCAGTTCGAGAATCACCTTCTTCTTGCCGGCTTTTTTCTTCAGCTCCCAGCCCACCGCCGGCGAGCCGGTGAACGACAGCAGCTTGAAGCGTTCGTCGGTGGTGAAGAGATCGGCGCCGTCGCGATGCGCGGGAAGAATCGAGAACGCGCCCTTCGGCAGGTCCGTTTCCGCAAGAATCTCACCCATGATCAGCGCGCCGACCGGCGTGCGGCTTGCCGGCTTCAGCACGAACGGCACGCCCGCGGCGATGGCCGGCGCGACCTTGTGCGCGGTCAGATTCAGCGGAAAATTGAACGGCGAGATAAACGAGCACGGGCCGATCGGCACGCGCTTTACATAGCCGTGATAGCCGTTCGCGCGCGGCGAAATCTGCAGATTCACGATCTCGCCGTCGATGCGCACGGCTTCCTCGGCCGCGACCTTGAACGTGTCGATTAGCCGCGTGACTTCACCCTTCGAATCGTTGATCGGCTTGCCCGCCTCGATGCACAGCGCGAGCGCCAGTTCGTCGTAACGTTCGCGAAAGCGCTTCACGCAATGTTCGAGCACCGCCTGGCGCTTGAACGGCTGGAACGCGCGCAGCGCGGGCATCGCATCGACCGCGAAGCCGATCGCCTTGTCGATCGCGGCCGCATCGGCCATCGCGACGCGCGTCGCTACTTCGCCGCTGAATTTGTCGGTGACTTCGAGATCCGTATTCGCAGCCACCGCTTCGTTCGCGAGGTAGTACGGGTAGGTCTTGTTCAACATTACGCGTTCTCCTTCCGATAGATGACAGCGGCAACTCGGGCCTTCTTGCACGAGCAGGAAGCCGAACCGGCGCCGCTCACAATTGCGCGGACAGCCGCTTGATCTCGCGGTTCAGCACGCGCTCGTTATCCGAATAGTCAATGGGCAGGTCGATCACATGCACGCCCGGCGTCGCGAAACACTCGCGCAGCAATGGCGCGAACTGCTCCGCCGATTCGATCCGATGCCCCTTCGCGCCATAGCTCTGCGCATACGCGACGAAGTCCGGATTCGCCAGCGTCATGCCGTAGTCGGGGAAGTTCATGTTCTCCTGCTTCCAGCGGATCATGCCGAACGCGTCGTCGCGCAAAATCAGGATCACAAGATCGAGCTTCAGACGCACGGCCGTTTCGAGTTCCTGCGAATTCATCATGAAGCCGCCGTCGCCGCACACGGCCATGACCTTGCGCTCCGGATGCACGATCTTGGTGGCGATGGCCGACGGCAAGCCCGCGCCCATCGAGGCCAGCGCGTTATCGAGCAGCAGCGAATTCGGTTCGTGCGCGCGGTAATAGCGCGCGAACCAGATCTTGTACATGCCGTTGTCCAGACACACGATGCCGTCCACCGGCGTGGTCTCGTACACGTCGTTGACCACGCGCACCGGATACATGGGAAAGCGGTCGTCGTGCTGGCCTTTCACCAGATGCGCCTCGAAATGCTCCTTGATCTCCTTGAAGCGCGTGAAGTCCCAATGCTCCTGACGCTCCTTGAGGCTTTCCTTCAGTTGCCACACCGCGTTGGCGATGTCGCCGACCACCTCGATCTGCGGGAAGTACACCGTGTCCACTTCCGCGCCGAGGAAGTTCACATGAATCACCGTTTTCTCGCCGGCCTCGCCGCTGCGCATGAAGAACGGCGGCTTCTCGATCACGTCGTGTCCGACATTGATGATGCAGTCGGCGTGATCGATCGCGCGATGCACGAAGTCGCCGTCGGACAAGGTCGCGTTGCCGAGCCACATCGGATGCGATTCGTCGATCACGCCCTTGCCCATCTGCGTGGTGAAAAACGGAATGCCGGTCTGGTCGACGAATTCGCGCAGCATCTTCGTCGTGGTCTTGCGATTGCCGCCCGCGCCGATCATCAGCAACGGATGCTTCGCTTTCGTGATCGCCTCGACCGCGCGCGCGACCGCTTTTTCTTCCGCGACGGGACGCCGGCTGTAGCTCTTCGGGATCGGCTTGCCGTCGCCTTCCTCATGCGCGACGTCCTCGGGCAGTTCGAGATGCGTGGCGCCGGGGCGTTCTTCTTCCGCCTGCCGTACGGCTTCGCGCACGGCCGCCGGAATATTCGCGATCGACACGATCTGGCGTGTGTATTTGGTGAGCGGCTCCATCATCCGCACGACGTCGACGATCTGAAAATGGCCCTGCTTGCTCGACTTGATCGGCTTCTGGCCGGTGACCATCAGCATCGGCATGCCGCCCAGTTGCGCGTACGCGGCCGCGGTCACGAAGTTGGTGGCGCCAGGGCCGAGCGTCGCGAGACAGACGCCCGTGCGGCCCGTCAGGCGTCCATAGGTCGCGGCCATGAAGCCCGCCGCCTGTTCGTGACGTGTCAGGATCAAACGGATTTTCGAGCGGCGCAGCGATTCTAGAAGATCGAGATTCTCTTCACCGGGGATGCCGAACACGTACTCGACACCTTCGGCTTCCAGCGATTTGACGAACAGGTCCGATGCTTTCATGGAGGGTCTCGCTTGATGGTATGGACGCGGACGTGAAGCCGGGCCGTGGGTGAGCGGAAACGGACTTTCGGAGACTCGGGCGACTGCAGAGACGGTGATGATCGCGACGACGGCGACCGTCGCGGCGACGCGCCGAAGGTCACGCCGGACAGCTTACTACTCAGGGGGAAATGATGCGCGCACGCTGGCAATGCTGCGTGGCTGAAGAAAGAAACAGGCGGCTTCGACGCGCCGCTCGATGATGTCGAGCGGGCGCGTTCGGTCGAAGTTCAGCCGAAGCTCACCCTAAGCTCAGCGATTGAGCGTAATACAGTCGGACAAAACCGGCGTTGCGTCCTCGCCGGCCATGACGTCGTAGAGATCGGCGCGCGGGCCCTTGGTCCACCACGTATAGCTGCCGGCCTGATATTTCACGCCCGACGCCGCTATCGTATTGACGAACAGCAGTTGCTTGCCCTTCACCGGCACGAGCGCGAAGCTCTGGCCATTGGCCGTGTTCCAGTAAGTGACGTGCAGAATCTTGCCGGTCGCGCACGTGTATTTGCGCGTCTGGCGGCTTTTGGCCTGAACCTCGTCGAGCTGCGAGGGCGCGGCGAAGGTATAGCCGCAGATCGCCGCGAGGCTCACTGCAAGCAGCGTTTTTTTCATTGGATGCCCCGGTCGTTGCGGATCAAGGGTCGATGACATCGGCGCAGGCGTCGGTCGGTGCGGCGGCTACGTGTCCGACCACCGGCACGATCTTCAGCCCCGCCGACGCAATGCGGCACGGCGCGGCCGCGAGTCCGCAGCCCGTCAATCCGGCGCACAGCGCGAGCAGCACGCCGAGAGAACCAAGCGTGCCGACAGAGCCGGCCGCGGTGCGCCGCGTTGCCACGCGCGCCGCTTCGTAACTGGATTCCTGCGGGGATTCCTGCGACATACCTACCTCGACTTCAATGAACCCGCGATTTGTTCGATGGGCTCGGATCATTCAGACCAGCTTTGCGGACATAAGCCCGACGCAGATCATCGCGCGGATTTCGCGGACACCGGATGCACCGCCGCCGCAGCCTCTTTCGCACGCGAGCGTGCGTCGCCGATGTTCTCGCCGGTCGCAAGCGCAACGCCCATGCGGCGCTTGACGAAACTCTCCGGCTTGCCGAAAAGACGCAGATCTGCATTCGGCACGGCAAGCGCGGCGGCGACGCCTTCGAATGCAATGCCGGCCTCGTCGAGTCCGCCGTAAATCACGGCCGACGCACCCGGCGCACGCAACGACGTGTCCACCGGCAAACCGAGAATCGCGCGCGCGTGCAGTTCGAATTCCGAAAAGCGTTGCGAGCACAACGTGACGAGGCCTGTGTCGTGCGGACGCGGACTGACTTCCGAGAACCATACGTCATCGCCGCGCACGAAAAGTTCCACGCCGAAGAGTCCACGCCCGCCGAGCGCGGCCGTGACCTTGTGCGCGACTTCGCGCGAACGCTCGAGCGCGAGCGGGCTCATCGGCTGCGGCTGCCACGATTCGACGTAATCGCCCGCGACCTGCACATGGCCGATCGGATCGCAGAAATACGTGGCGACTTCGCCGTTCGACGGATCGACCGCGCGCACCGTCAACTGCGTGATCTCGTACTCGAAGTCGATAAAGCCTTCGACGATCACGCGCCCGTGATTCACGCGGCCGCCGGCCATCGCGTATTGCCAGGCCGGTTCGACGTCCGCGTCGCTGCGCAGTACCGACTGCCCTTTACCCGACGACGACATGACCGGCTTCACCACGCACGGATAGCCGACTTTCGCGATGCCCGCGCGCAGTTCATCGAGCGAATCGGCAAATGCATACGGCGAGGTCGGCAAGCCGAGTTCCTCGGCGGCGAGGCGCCGGATGCCTTCGCGGTTCATCGTGAGTTGCGTGGCGCGCGCGGTCGGGATCACTTCGGCGATGCCGTCGCTTTCGATTGCGGCCAGCGCGTCTGTCGCGATCGCCTCGATTTCCGGCACGATCAGATGCGGACGCTCCTGTTCGACAAGTGCGCGCAGCGCGGCGCGGTCGGTCATGTCGATCACGTGCGAGCGATGCGCGACCTGATGCCCCGGCGCATTCGGATAACGGTCGACGGCAATCACTTCGACGCCCAGCCGTTGCAGCGCGATGATCACCTCCTTGCCGAGTTCGCCCGCGCCGAGCAGCATGACGCGCGTGGCGGATTCAGAAAGGGGCGTGCCGATCCGTTGGCCGATCTGCATGAGGTCTCCAGATAAAAGTCGGATGAGGGTGGGATTGGGTGGAACACGATGTTAACATGCGGACCCCTCGCCGCGGCTTGCTCGCGGCGCCCGGTTTTAATCCGCACGCGAAGCGCAACGGGTCGCTACATGACGCCGCACGGCGCGGCGCACGCAGGCAGCGCCTAGTCAGTTCGCGCCAATGTCCACGAGCGCGCCGCGCGCCGAGTGCGTTACCCTTACGCCTTTGCCAGTTTGAAGAGGAACGACGCCATGCAACCACGCTTGTCCACGCGACGTCTTGCGCGCATCGCCCCTTACGCGCGCACGGCCCTCGCCGCGTTGAGCGTCGCGGCGCTGCTCGGCGCATGCGCGATTCCGAAACATCCGGATTCGGAAGCAGCCGCGCCTGACCCGTTCAACCCCGCCGCGACGCAATTGCTCGATGACACGAGTTGGACGCTCACCGCGTGGAAACAGTCGGACGGCACGGCGCGCACGGTTCCGTTCGCGAACCTCGGCACGCCGATCACGCTCACGCTTTCGACTGCCGGAGGCCAGCGGCACGCGAGCGGCTTCTCCGGCTGCAACCGCTATATGGGCTCGTACGCGCTGAAGGACGGCAAGCTCTCGTTCGGCACACTCGGCGGTACGCGCATGGCCTGCGCGACGCCGGGCGGACAGATCGAAAGCACTTATCTGAACGCGCTCACGCATATCGCGCGAACCGGCGTGCAGATGCGCGCGCCGCAGCAGATGCAGCTCGTGCTCGACAACGGCGATACGCTGGTGTTCGAGCGCAGCGGCAGTGGGGACAAATAAGCGGGAAACAGTGGTGAAGCGAACGGCGCGTGAGTTTGAGTTGTCCGGCGCGCCGCCCGCTTTGCACGAGGACGCAGGCATACTTGCGTCCGCCTTCGAAGCGTTGCGCTTCGCCGGTTTAAACTCGACGGATTGCGTTTTTGCCAATCCGTCATTCGTCGATGTCTAGTATGCACACGGTAGTTTTCGGCTGGTTCGGCGGGTCGGCCGTCTGGTTCATTCCTCTCATCTGGCGGCTCATCAAGTCGATGTTGCCGGGCGGCGCGGGCTTGCGCGGCCCCGGCACGATCCGGCTATGGCTCGGCTTCGTCTGTGCGATGGTGGCGAGCTGCACGCTCGAGGCGTCGCTGATCGGCGCGGCCGGTATGAACGCGATCGGTCACGCGCTCGCGGCGGGCTTCGGCCATCTGCTCGGGCATATCGGCACGCCGCTCGCGGCGCTCGCGCTCTTGGTCGTGAGCCTGCCGTGGCTGATCGGCTTTCACTGGAGCGAGTTCCTCGCGTGGGCGGACGGCGCGTTCGGCCTCGGCCTCGCGTCGCGCGGTCTTGCGAAACGCGACGACGAAGCGCGCCGCCATCGCGCGCTCGACGACGGTGCGCCGCCGCACATCTCCAGTTCGATGAACACGATGGCGCCAAAAAGCAAGGGGCGCTACGCGCGGCCGACCGTGTGGCGGCCGCCTGTCAAGGGACGAGCTGCGGGTGGTGCGGCTGTCGGCGGTGCGGGTTCGGTGGCGGCTGGACCGGCTGCTGGCCGGGACGCGGGGACGCGCGCGGCTGCGCAAGGGTGGCGTGGCGGGCAAGGTGTGACGCGCGGCCAGGTTGCGCCGGTTGAGCCGGTGTTGCGGACTGGTAGTGCGGCGCCGGTGCGGCAGGCGTCGGGGCAGACGCCGGTGTCTGGGTCCGGTGCTGGGAAATCGGGTTGGTCGCCGGCTGAGCCGGTTGCGCCCGCTGGGTGGTTGCGGGAAGGGAGTCCGCGGTCGGGGGCGGGTGCGAAGGTCGGCGTTGGTGGCGTCGGTGGCGTCGGTGGTGTTGGTGGTGTTGGTGGTGTTGGTGGTGTTGGTGGCGTCGGTGGGGCTGCGTCGGTGGCCGTCGGCCGCGCGGCTCGCGAGCCTGCAAGCGGTGGATCGTTGCTTAGCGGAGCCGCCGCTGGTGTTTCAGGTGCGGGCGCGACTGCCGCCTACGGTGCGTCGAGTCTTGCCGCCCGCGCGGGAACAGCAGCCGACGCGACGCCGACTAGCGTGGACGTCAGTGGACGTCCTATAGCGAACAGAACCGCCGCGCCGCTCAATCGCGCGGTATCGCCAGCGCACGGGTTGTCGTCGGCTGCGCGCGTGGAGGATGCCGCGGCGGCCTCGGGCGTGCGCCGTCCGTCATCGACGGCGCCGGCCTTTACGAGGCCGATGGCCGCCGCCGAAAAAGTCACGCCGCCCGCCAGCGTCCAGGAGACGCTGCGCAGCATCGCGGAAAACGCCGCACGTTGGACGGATATGGCCGGCGTCAGCCTCGCGCGCAGTAGCGGCGCGGAAGGCGCGAAAATCGCGGGTATGAATGTAGCGTCGAAGGGTCTGGCGGGCGCTGGTTTGGTGGGCGGGGCGAGCGAGGCGGCTTCGGGAGGCCCCGGAGTCGCTTTGGGAGGTAGCGGAGCTGCTGCAGATTCACAGGGCAGCGGAGTCGAAGCCACTTTGGCACGCGCCGGAGTCGAGGCTGCTTCACGATGCACCAGCGTCGATGCCGGTTTGGTAGGTGGCGGAGCCGCGGCCGATTCACAAAGCAACGGAGTCGATGCCACTTTGGCACGCACCGGAGTCGACGCTGGTTCACCATGCGTCGAAGTCGACGCCGCTTCGGGACGCGCCGCAAGCGACGCGCCGTCCTCTGACGCGCACGCCCTTTCGCGCGACGCTGTGGAATCCGCATCCTCAACGAGCGATGCGTCGCATCAGCAGTCCGATCGCAGTGTCGAAGACGCTTCTATCGCGCCGACCGTTCAATCGGCATCGCCTACGCCCGCGGAAACGTCGCCGGAAACGGCTGTCGAAACGCCGACTCGCGCGCCGTGGACTGAAACGCAGCCCTCTGCTGCGGCCAGTCCCCCGCCAGTCGTGCAATGGCCGATCGAACCGCCTGTCATTCAAACACCGGCTGGCGCACTGACCGACCAAGCTGTACCTTCCGCGCCCGCGTTCCAGCAGGCAGCGTCTATCACGCCAGCGACACAGCCCGCAGCAGAAGCGCCCGCGCGGACAGCAGTGGCTGAACCGTCATCTGCTTTTGCATCGACGGTCGCCCCGCCGGTTGCGCCAACGACGCACGTCGCCCCGCCGCTTGCTCGCACGCCGTTCGGAATCTTCGCGAGCCGGTTGCAGCAAACGGATGCGCCGTCGCAGACGCCGCCGTGGGAACAGGAGGTGCACTCTTCGACGGAAGAACGGGAAGAGGACGCGCAAGAAGACACGCACGGTATAGCAAGCGCAAACGCGAGCACGGATACCAACCCCGACACGGACCGGAACCGCGATCCGCAACGCGAACTACCCGCTGCGCCGCCCGCGGACGACGCGCGGTTCATCGCATCTGACAACGGTTCGTGGACGCCGCACGCTGCAAGTGCAAGTGCAAGTGCAAGTACAAGCAAAGACGCAGCGGCAGGCGCAGCTACGCCGTCGTCGTCGGCCGATAGCGACGCGCTCGCGTCCCCTGCTCTCTCGCACGTCGAACCGAGGCTCGCTGATGTCGACAGCCCGCAAGTAGCCGAGCTCGCCGCCGCACCCGAGCAAACCATCGCACCGCCGGCATCATCGAACGTCGTGCGCTTCCCGGGTCTCGCGACGCCGATGCAAGCGCAGACGGAGGCACATGCACCGACGCACGCCGCGCCGGTCCAGCACAATAGCGTCACTGCGCCGCCGCCCGCTGCACTCGTTCAGCCGACGCCTGGCCAAAGTCATGGCCTCTTGGCACCGCTCGCTCAAGCGAACGCTGAGCGCGAGCCGACGCCCGCCCAAAATCCGGACCTCTTGGCATCGTCCGCTCAGGCTCACGCTCAAGCTCAAGCTCAAGCGAACACCGAATTCCAGCCGACGCCGCCCCAAAACCCAAGCCTCTCCGCACCACCCGCTGAGGCGCCGGCCCAGCCAACCACCGAACCCCAACGCACGCCCCTGCGCGGCCACGGTCCAACCAACGGCTTCGAATTCCACGCGCCGGCTGCGTCGATGGTCGAACTGCCCACGCTCGACCTGCTCGCGCCCGCGGACACCCACATCGAACCCGTCTCCGAGGAGAAGCTCATCGAGACAGGCCTTCTGATCGAGCAACGACTGCAGGAATTCAAAGTGCCGGTCACGGTGGTCGGCGCATCGGCCGGTCCCGTGATTACGCGCTTCGAAGTGGAACCGGCGCTCGGCGTGCGCGGCAGCCAGATCGTCGGCCTGATGAAGGACCTGTCGCGCGGTCTCGGACTCACGTCGATCCGCGTCGTCGAAACGATTCCCGGCAAGACCTGCATGGGGCTCGAGTTGCCGAACGCGAAGCGCCAGACGATCCGCCTGTCCGAGATTCTCGAAGCGAGCGTCTATCAGAATTCGCACTCGCAACTGACGCTCGCGATGGGCAAGGACATCACCGGCCATCCGGTCGTCGCCGATCTCGCGAAGGCGCCGCACATGCTGGTCGCGGGCACGACGGGTTCGGGCAAGTCGGTCGCGATCAACGCGATGATCTGCTCGCTGCTCTTCAAGGCGACGCCCGAGGAAGTGCGCCTCATCATGATCGACCCGAAGATGCTCGAGCTGTCGGTCTACGAAGGCATTCCGCATCTGCTCGCGCCCGTCGTCACCGACATGAAGCTCGCCGCCAATGCGCTGAACTGGTGTGTCGGCGAAATGGAGAAGCGTTATCGGCTGATGTCCGCAGTCGGCGTGAGAAATCTCCCTGGCTTCAATCAGAAAATTCGCGACACGGAAGCGAAAGGCAAGAAGCTCGGCAATCCGTTTTCGCTGACGCCCGAAGCGCCCGAGCCGCTCGCGCCGTTGCCGCTGATCGTCGTCGTGATCGACGAGCTTGCGGACCTCATGATGGTGGCGGGCAAGAAGATCGAGGAACTGATCGCGCGGCTCGCGCAGAAAGCGCGCGCGGCCGGCATCCATCTGATTCTGGCGACGCAGCGGCCGTCCGTCGATGTCATCACCGGGCTCATCAAGGCGAACATTCCGACGCGCGTCGCGTTCCAGGTGTCGTCGAAGATCGACTCGCGCACGATTCTCGACCAGATGGGCGCGGAGTCGCTGCTCGGCCAGGGCGACATGCTGTTCCTGCCGCCGGGCACGGGCTATCCGCAGCGCGTGCACGGCGCATTTGTCGCCGACGAGGAAGTGCATGCAATCGTCGAGTATCTGAAGCAGTTCGGCGAGCCGCAATACGAGGAAGGCATTCTCGACGGCCCTGCGACCGACGGCGGCGCGGCGCAGGACCTGTTCGGCGACTCGCCGGATGCGGAAGCCGATCCGCTTTACGACGAAGCCGTGGCGTTCGTGGTGCGCACGCGGCGCGCGTCGATTTCGTCGGTACAGCGGCAGTTGCGCATCGGCTATAACCGCGCGGCGCGTCTTGTCGAACAGATGGAGACGGCCGGGCTCGTGTCGGCGATGGGCATCAACGGCAGCCGCGAAGTGCTCGCGCCCGGGCCGGCGGAATAGCGCGCAGACCGCCGGCAAATTGCCGGCAGCAACCATGCGCGTGCATGACGCCGGTTAGCGGCGCCGCATGAACCACCAGCCACGAACAGGGGCCGCTCGAAGCGGCCCCTGTTCGTTCAACCTGCCGCCTCGCCTCCCTCACGACGGCGACACCAGCTTGAAGTCCACCGGCGAGCCGATCTCGATCCGCTTGGGATTCGCTTCCAGCAAACCGCTCTGCTGATCGCGCCGGAACACATAGACGGTATCGCTGTTCTGATTGCCGACGATCAGCCATTTGCCGGTCGGATCGATTGCAAACTCGCGCGGCGACTTGCCGAGACTCGATTGACGCCCGATCTTCTTCAGATGTCCATTCGTCGGATCGACGGAGAAGATCACGATCTCGTTCGCATCGCCGCGATTGGTCGCGTAGAGAAAGCGCCCGTCCGGCGACAGATGAATCGCCGCCGCGCCTACCGCGCCCTTGAAGCCCGGCTCGGTCAGCGGGATGGTCTGGACCTGCGTGAGCTTGCCGTCGGCGTAATTGAACGTGCTGACGGTCGCGGCGAGTTCGCTCGTCAGGTAGGCGTGCTTGCCGTCGGCGCCGAAAACCAGGTGCCGCGGACCGGTGCCTGGCTTCTCCTGCGTGTAGCGCCAGTCGGTCGGACTGAACAAACCGCGGCTGCCGTCAGCCGTGTAGCGGTACGAGTACAGCTTGTCGGCGCCGAGATCCTGCGCGAAAAGATAGTGCCCGTCCGGAGAAAACACCGTCGAGTGCACGTGCGCGTTGTCCTGGCGCCCCTTGACCGGACCGCTGCCTTCATGATGCACGGTCAGCACCGACGCGCCGAGTTGCCCGTCGGCTTGCACCGGCAAAACGGAGAAGCTGCCGCCCGGATCGGCCGCGACCGAATAGTTCGCGGCGAGCAGGTATTTGCCGTCCGGCGAGAGACTCAGGTAGCACGGGTCGTTGCCATCGGCGGAAACCTTGTTGAGAAAGGTCAACTGGCCGCTCGCGGCGTCGAAGCGAAACGCGCTGACGCCGCCGCGCTGGCTCGCCGGTCCGTTGTCGCCCGGCAGCTCGTTGACCGCGTAGACGAAGCGGCGGTCGCGGCTCACCACCAGGTACGACGGGTTCACCGTCTGCGCGACGGACACGCGTGTGGCGTCGCCCGTCTTCGTGTCGAAGCGATAGACGTACAAGCCTTCGCTCTTGCCGCCGGTGTAGGTGCCGACCAGCAGGTTATAGACGGCGTCGGCGGGAGCGGAACCGGCACCCGAACCGGCGTCTTGCGCGAACGCGGGCGAAGCGGCAATCGAGACCATGAGCGCGAAACCTTTTATGATCGAGCGGGCGGAGTGCATGGGAGACCACGCGCGCACGCGTCGTGAAGAAGACCGGTCAGGAGCTGGCGCGGCAGGCACAGCGTCCCGGTGACGAAGAAGCATACGACCTCCTCTACGTGGATTATGAGAGCAAAGCGGTTGTCATCGTGCCTCTGGTCTGCCGCGCCGAAGTCGAGCGTTATTCTTGTCGGGCAAGTATAAAAGCGTTGCAACGGATCATGCAGCGAAGCGGCCTGCCGTGTCGCCGCGGCGAATCGTCGGGCGGCATGACGACTGCATCGGTAGCAATTGCCCTGCCTCTCGGGGACGTTTTTAATCGCGTGTCACCACACTACGGAGTTTTCATGAACATCACACTGAGCCTGGGCCCGCTGGTTTCGCTGATCGCCGGCATTCTGATTCTCGTGATGCCGCGGCTGTTGAACTACATCGTCGCGTTGTATCTGATCATCATCGGGATCATTGGTATTTTTGGCGTGGGCTCGTCGCACTTCTGACCGGAGAAGCCGGGCGCAGGACGGCCCGGCTTCTCTCGTTGGTAAAAGACGTGGATGCAGCGGGAAAGAATGCCGTAGGGGGAGCAACGGCGCGCGAAGACGCACGCGCGCCGGCGCGACCGCACCGTTCATTGGCGCGCGTTAAGCGATAGATATCATGCGTTCAAACGGCACAGCGCATCCGGCCGCAGCCGGCCGCCGACACCTGCGTCGCAGACGCGACTCAGCCGTTCGAAAGCTGTTCGAGGCGCCAGCGCCCCTGCAGCGACAACGCGCCGACGGCATAATGGCCGTCACCTTCCTGATAGCGCCGGAAGCAGGCGCGTTCGATCAGAAAGCTCGCGGCAGTCTGCATGCCATTGCGGCTGAGACCGAGGCGGCTATGATCGAGTGGCAGCATGGAATCGTCCGCGAGTTGGCTCGCGGCGGAGAGAATCGTGATGCAGTCGGATTTTGACGGATTCAGCATGGCTTTCGTCCTCCAAACGGCGTGTGCATGCGCGATGGGCAAGCCGGCTTCGCAAACCCGAAAGTTTTAGGCATCGGCTGGATTACTGATTGTAGGCAGCCATTTGACAATTACAACCCGCGTTTTGCCGCATTGTGTGCGGTGAACCAAACTGCAACCCGCAAGTCCGGAAGAAACCAGTGGGGCGCAGCCGAACTTGCCGCGCCCGCTACTCAAAACGATCAACGTACATTAGGTATCGAAACGCACGGCCATGCCCGCACTCATCGAAGACTATGCGCTCATCGGCGACGGCCACACGGCCGCGCTCGTCTCACGCGAAGGTTCCGTCGACTGGCTCTGCTGGCCGCGCTTCGACTCCGGCGCCTGCTTCGCCGCGCTGCTCGGCACGCCGGACCACGGCCGCTGGCTGATCTGCCCCGATAGCGGCAGCGGCAGCGGCACCGAGACCGACGCCGACAGCGGCAGCGACACGCCGCCGAAAATCACCCGCCGTTATCGCGGCGAAACGCTGATCCTCGAGACCGACTTCGAAACGCCCGAAGGCGCGGTCACGCTCGTCGACTTCATGCCGCCGGGCAACGGCTGGTCGGAGATGGTGCGCATCGTCGTCGGCAAGCGCGGCACCGTGCGCATGAAGATGGAACTGGTGCTGCGCTTCGACTACGGCTTTTCGATTCCGTGGGTCGACCGCCTGAAGCACGAGAGCGGGATTCGCGCGATCGTCGGTCCGGACAACGCGGTGCTGCGCACGCCCGTCGATCTGCGCGGCGAGAACATGAAGACGGTTGCCGAGTTCACCGTCAGCGAAGGCGAGCGCGTGCCGTTCTCGCTCGCGTACTCGGCCTCGCATCTGCGGCTGCCGCCCGCGCGCGATCCGCATACGGCGCTGGCGCGCACCGAGAATCACTGGCTCGAATGGTCGGCGCGCGGCACCATCGAAGGCAAATGGGCCGAGCCGATTCGCCGCTCGCTGATCACGCTGCGGGCGCTCGCGTATGAACCGACCGGCGGAATCGTCGCCGCGCCCACGACGTCGCTGCCGGAACAGCTCGGCGGCACGCGCAACTGGGACTACCGCTACTGCTGGCTGCGCGACGCGACGATCACGCTGCTCGCGCTGATGCGCGGCGGCTACTACGACGAGGCGCGCGCCTGGCGTACCTGGCTCGGCCGCGTGATGGCCGGCGCGCCCGACCAGTTGCAGATCATGTACGGCCTGGCCGGCGAGCGGCGCCTGACCGAATACGAGGTCGACTGGCTGCCCGGCTATTGCGGCGCGAAGCCGGTGCGGATCGGCAACAACGCGGTCGGACAGCTCCAGCTCGACGTGTATGGTGAAGTCATGAACGCGCTGCATCTCGCGCGGGTCGGCGGCCTGCAGGCAGACGACACCGCGTGGAACGTGCAGTGCGCGCTGCTGCGTCACCTCGGCACGATCTGGCAGCAACCCGACGAAGGCATCTGGGAAACGCGCGGCGGCCGCCAGCATTTCACTTTCTCGAAGGTGATGGCGTGGGTCGCGTTCGACCGCGCGCTGGCATCGGCGGAAATGTTCAATCTCGAGGGGCCGCTCGACGAATGGCGCGCCACCCGCGCGCAGATTCACGCGGAAGTCTGCGACAAGGCGTGGAACGCTTCGCGCAATGCGTTCTCGCAGACGTACGGCAGCGATCAGCTCGACGCTAGCCTGCTGCTGCTGCCGCTCGTCGGCTTCTTGCCGCCGCACGATCCGCGCGTGAAAGGCACGGTGGAGGCGATCGAGCGCGACCTGATGCACGACGGCTTCGTAATGCGCTACCGCACCACCGAATTCGACGACGGCCTGCCGCCGGGGGAAGGCACGTTTCTGGCTTGTTCGTTCTGGATGGTGGACAACCTGGCGCTGCAAGGCCGCCTCGACGAAGCCATTGCCATGTACGAACGGCTGCTCGGCCTCTGTAACGACGTCGGGCTCCTCGCCGAGGAATACGATCCGGCGGCAAAGCGGCTCGTCGGCAACTTCCCGCAGGCGTTCTCGCATGTGGCGCTCGTCAACACGGGCCTGAACCTGATGAAGCACGAACAGGCGATGGCGCGCGCAACCGGGCAGCCGTCGCATAACGGCACGGAAGATGCTGAACTTAAGGCTGCTGCAAGCCCTGATGGCGGCGCAGCAGCATCGCCAGTAGCATGATTCGATGACATTTTTACGGATCGGCGCCGCCGGAATGCTGCATTGCACAAGTATCCTGCTTTCTATATGATCGAACTGTCTGTCGGCCTATAACCGATCTACCAACAACCAAGAATGGCCAGCCGCAACGCCACATGCGTGTTTGCGAAGCCCCATGCGAACCGCTTAAAACGGAGCACCCATGCTCTATCAACTGCACGAATTCCAGCGGGCTATGCTGAGCCCGCTCACCGCCTGGGCCCAGGCCGCGTCGAAATCGTTCGCGAATCCTGCTAGCCCGCTGGCTTACGTGCCCGGCGCTACCCGCCTTTCGGCCGGTTACGAACTGCTCTACCGGCTCGGCAAAGACTATGAGAAGCCGGAGTTCAACCTCCATCAGATCGTCAAGGACGGCCACAACATCCCGATCATCGAACAGACGATCGTCGAGAAGCCGTTCTGCCGCCTGCTGCGCTTCAAGCGTTTCGCCGACGACAGCGACGCCGTCACGCAACTGAAAGACGAGCCGGTCGTGCTGGTGTGCGCGCCGTTGTCGGGCCACCATGCCACGCTGCTGCGTGACACAGTGCGCACGCTGCTCCAGGACCATAAGGTTTACCTGACAGACTGGATCGACGCGCGCATGGTCCCGCTGGAAGACGGCGAGTTTCATCTGGACGATTACGTCGCCTACATTCAGGATTTCATCCGCCACATCGGCGCGAAGAATCTGCATGTGATCTCGGTGTGCCAGCCGACTGTGCCGGTGCTTGCCGCCATTTCGCTGATGGCGAGCCGCGGCGAAGAGACGCCGCGCACCATGACGATGATGGGCGGCCCCATCGACGCGCGCAAGAGCCCGACTTCGGTGAACTCGCTCGCCACGCAGCATTCGTACGAGTGGTTCGAAAACAACGTGATCTTCACGGTGCCGCCGAACTATCCGGGCGTGGGCCGCAAGGTCTACCCGGGCTTCCTGCAGCACACCGGCTTCGTCGCGATGAACCCGGAACGTCACGCGGCTTCGCACTGGGACTTCTATCAGAGCCTGTTGCGCGGCGACGAAGACGACGCGGAAGCGCATCGCCGCTTCTACGACGAGTACAACGCGGTGCTCGACATGGACGCCGACTATTACCTCGACACGATCCGCGTCGTGTTCCAGGAATTCAGTTTGGCCGAGGGCACGTGGGACGTGGCCGGCGAACGCGTGCGGCCGCAGGACATCACGAAGACGGCGCTCTTCACGATCGAGGGCGAGCTGGACGATATTTCCGGCGACGGCCAGACCTATGCCGCGCACGAGCTGTGCACCGGCATTCCGGAAAAGCACAGGCGTCACTTCACGGCTGAGAAGTGCGGCCACTACGGTATTTTTTCGGGCCGCCGCTGGCGCACGATCATCTATCCGCAGTTGCGCGACTTCATCCTCGAGCACAACAAGGCGCCGAAGGTCGTGAAGGAAAAAGCCGAAGTCTGAACGCGGCTCACGCTATGCAGCATATGAAACGGCCTCCTGACGGAGGCCGTTTGCTTATGCGTGCATCTCGAGGCAATGCGGGTCTATCAAGTCCAACGCAAGACGCCGCCCTACTTCCGCAACAGATACGCAAGCAGCAGTTCGGTGTTCATCTGAATCACTTCGCTGCGTTCGCCCGGACTGCTGAAATCGCGGCCAAGCGTGGCTTCGAGCGTGAAGCGGTTCGACACGATGTAGTAACCCATGCCCGAGAGCGTCACGTAGAAGCGCAGCGGATCGACGTTCGTGCGAAACAGACCCGCGCGCTGGCCTCGCTCGAGAATGCTGCCGAGCGTGGCGACGATCGGCGAAATCATTTCGCGGATGCGCGTGGACTTCTGCATATAACGCGCCTCGTGCAGATTTTCGTTGTTGACGAGGCGCAGCAGTTCGGGATGATCGCGGTAGTAATCCCAGACAAAATGCGCGAGGCGTGTAACGGCTTCCACCGGCGCAATGCCGTTCAGCTCGAGCGTGCGCTCGGCTTCGTTGAGCGCGCTGAACGCGTGCTCGAGTACTGCCGTGAAAAGCTGCTCCTTGCTACCGAAGTAGTAATAGAGCATGCGCTCATTCGTCTCCGCGCGGCGGGCGATCTGATCGACGCGCGCGCCGAATAGCCCACCATTTGCGAACTCTTCGGCTGCCGCAAGCAGAATGCGGCGCCGGGTGCCTTCAGGATCTCTTTTGATTTTCGGCTGATTCATGGTGGCATGGTCTTCGTGAGCCGCGTTATCCGGATCGCACCGCCGGCCTCTCCTCGGGCCTTGCACCGACAGCACTGGACGGCTGGTTGGAGGGAAAACCCTTCTGCGGTCTTTCGAAAAAGGCGCTTCGATTATGGCACATGGATTGCGGATGGCAATTGGGGAAATCGGCGATAATGTGGTGCTTAGTTCAAGCTGTGCGGCCGCCCGCCGAGACGCGCTTGAGTCGCCTGCTAGTCGCCTGCTAGTCCTTTGCTGCTCCCCCGCGAGTCCCCTGCCCGGCCTTGCTTCGCCCCACCTTGTGACCGTGACACTGATTAAAACACTCGCAGATCGCATCGAAGATCTGCTTCCCCAGACGCAATGCACCAAGTGCGGTTATCCGGCGTGCCGTCCGTATGCCGAGGCCGTCGCGTGCGGCGAAGCGAGCTACAACCAGTGCCCGCCGGGCGGTGCCGAAGGCGTCGCGCGGCTGGCCGCCCTGCTCGGCAAGCCGGTGATTCCGCTTAATCCTGCCAATGGCGTCGAACGGCCGCGGCCGCTCGCGGTCATCGACGAACAGATCTGCATTGGCTGCACGTTGTGCATGCAGGCGTGTCCCGTCGACGCAATAGTTGGGGCACCGAAACACATGCATACGGTCGTCGCGGAGCTGTGCACGGGTTGCGACCTGTGCGTGCCGCCGTGTCCCGTCGATTGCATTTCGATGCAGCCCGTCACCGGCGAGGCGACCGGCTGGGACGCATGGAGCCAGCCGCAGGCCGACGCGGCGCGCGAACGTCACGAGCGGCGCGACGCGCGTCTCGCGCAGGAACGCGAAGCCGCCGAAGCGCGTGTTGCGGCGCGGCGAAGCAGCGCGGGCGCTGTTGGCACGGCTGTTGGTGAACCGCCGGCCAGTGCGCCGCCGGCTGGTGCGTCTGCGTCAGCGGCGGCGGCATTGTCCGCGCCGGCAACTGACGACGCCGAAGCGAAGAAGCGCGCGATCATCCAGGCCGCGCTCGAACGCGCGCGCAAGAAGAAGGAAGAACTGGCGGCCAAAGGCCAGGCGCCGTTGAACACCGAGCACGTCAGCGCGGACGTGCAGGCGCAAATCGACGCAGCGGAAGCGCGCCGACGCCGCCTTGGACTCGCCGACAACAACGACAACAACAACGCCGACACCGACACAGCCGCCGCGAACACGCCGCCAATCCCGGCCGGCACGCGCAATCCACGCTAACGCCAACTGCAACCGCCTCCGCCCACTCAGCCCGCCCAGCATGAACGCGAACAAACGCCGCGCCATCTACGAAACGCTTCAGAGCCTCAATCCGCATCCCACCACCGAACTGGAGTACACGACACCGTTCGAACTGCTGATTGCCGTGCTGCTGTCGGCGCAGGCCACGGACGTCTCAGTGAACAAGGCGATGCGCAAGATGTTTCCGGTCGCGAATACGCCGCAGAAGGTGCTCGAACTCGGCGAGGAAGGCGTCGCGAACTACATCAAGACGATCGGCCTGTACCGCAACAAGGCGAAGAACGTGATCGCGACTTGCCGCATCCTCATCGAGCAGTATGGCGGCGAGGTGCCCGAGGACCGTGAGGCGCTGGAAAGCCTGCCGGGCGTCGGACGCAAGACGGCGAATGTGATTCTGAATACGGCGTTCGGTCATCCGACCATCGCCGTCGACACGCACATCTTTCGGGTTGCGAATCGAACCGGGCTCGCTCCCGGCAAGGACGTCCGCGCGGTCGAAGCGGCGCTCGAAAAATTTACGCCCGACGAGTTCAAGAAGGACGCGCATCACTGGCTGATCCTGCACGGCCGCTATGTTTGCAAGGCGCGCCGGCCCGAGTGCTGGCATTGCGCGATCGAACCGCTGTGCGAGTTCCGGCCGAAGACGCCACCGCCCGATCTTTGAGCCGGCGCACGCTCAGCGGGCGCACGCTCAGCGGACCACGGCAGTGGCGCGTAAAATGATCGCTCGTGTGCGCCGCATGCTGTGCGCCGCCTGCTTCTCCCACTCTCACTCCCCACTCAAGACACCCGTCCCACGATGTTCAATCCGAGCCGCGACGAAGTCCGTCAATTCTTCACCGAGACCTGGCGCAAGCAGCGCGAAGGCGCGATCCTGACGCCGCTCGAAGCGATGGCCGCCGACTGGATCGCCGAGCATCCCGAGTATCACGCGGAGCTGACCGATGCCGAGGCCGCCCAGGCGCAGGACTACTCGCCCGAGCGCGGACAGACCAATCCGTTCCTGCATCTGTCGATGCATCTGGCCATCAGCGAGCAGTTGTCGATCGATCAGCCGCCCGGCATCCGCGCCGCGCACGAGCGTCTTGCCGCGCGCCTCGGCTCCGCACACGACGCGCAGCACGCGATCATGGAGTGCCTCGGCGAAACCATCTGGGAAGCGCAGCGCACCGGCCTGCCGCCGGACACCGACGCGTATCTGCAACGGATCGAACGGCGCGCGACACGCGATTAACGCCGCATAGCGCGAACCTGAAACCCGCGCGCCAAAGCAAAACACCCCGCGAAAAGCGGGGTGTTTTGCAATCGATCGCTCAAACGGCGGCGCGCTTACTTCTTCTGCACCAGATCGCCCTTCAGCGATTCGACATAAGCGGCGATGTCTTTCATGTCCGATTGCGACAGGCTTTGCACCTGAGCCTGCATGATCGCGTTGTTGCGGCCCATGTGCGGGTTGCCGTTGCCCATCTGATACTGACGCAGCGCCCAGTAGACGTAATCGGCGTGCTGACCGGCGAGCTTCGGATACTCCGGGCTCACCGGCTTGTTCAGGTTCGGACCGTGGCATGCCGCGCAGTTGTGGCTCTCGGACAGCACCTTGCCGTTGCCGGCGTCGGCCGCGTGGGCGACGCTCGCTGCAACCAGACCGAATACTGCCGCCGACGCGCATGCAGCCTTGAACACCGTGTGGAGTGCCTGTTGGGGCTTATTCATGAATTCTCCTATCCCGCGAATTTAATAGCCGTGTGACTGGTTGGATAACCGCAGCCGGTCACTTGTCGGGATTGTTTTTCGATGAGGAATTTTGCGCCGCGTAGTAAGCAGCGATGTCGGCGATGTCCTGATCCGATAGCGACGCGGTGATCGCGTGCATCGTTTCGAAGTGGCGGTCGCCCTTCTTGTAGCCGCGCAGCGCGTTTTCGAGGTACGCCTGGTTCTGGCCGCCTAGCATGGGCACGCGATACACCTCAGGATAAGCCGTGCGATATTCAGGGATACCGTGGCAGCCAATACACATCGCGACCTTGCCCTGGCCCGCTTTCGCGTTGCCGACGACATCCGCTGCCTGCGCACTGGCCGCATAGCCCGCGAGCACCGACAGCGCTGCGATCACGACGTGTTTGCCGACGAATTTGTTCATAGCATGTAACCTGGCTTGAGGGGAAACGGGCGCCCAAAAAGGCAACGGCCCGCGCCGTTTTTCTTATAGGGAGCCACGCAGGCCAAAAAAATCGGGCTAATTGTACCGCGACGCCGCGCCGAACGTCCACCGCGCGGGGCGCACGGCCCGGCGCGGCTGCCTGCGCACGGCGCCGCGCCACGCTGCGTCACGTTTGCGCGGCCACGCGAAGCACCGCCCACAGCGCGGCTGCAACCTTACGCGAGGCGGTTTCAGGGCAACAGGGCTTCTGACTTATACTGGGTTTTTTCCCACGCCAGAGAGCACCTCGCCATGCGTTTCGAAGGCTCATCGCAGTACGTCGCCACCGACGACCTCAAGCTCGCGGTCAACGCCGCGATGACGCTCAAGCGCCCGCTGCTGATCAAAGGCGAGCCGGGCACCGGGAAAACCATGCTGGCCGAAGAAGTCGCCGCCGCGCTCGGCATGCCGCTTCTGCAGTGGCACATCAAGTCGACCACCAAGGCGCAGCAAGGCCTGTACGAATACGACGCGGTCTCGCGCCTGCGCGATTCGCAACTCGGCGACGAGCGCGTCAAGGACATCCGCAACTACATCGTCAAGGGCGTGCTGTGGCAGGCGTTCGAGTCGGACGAGCAAACCGTGCTGCTGATCGACGAGATCGACAAGGCCGACATCGAATTTCCGAACGACCTGCTGCGCGAGCTCGACCGCATGGAGTTCTACGTGTACGAGACGCACGAGCTGATCCGCGCGAAGCAGCGGCCGCTCGTCATCATTACGTCGAACAACGAGAAAGAGTTGCCCGACGCGTTTTTGCGCCGCTGCTTTTTCCACTACATCAAGTTTCCCGATCCGGCCACGATGCAGCAGATCGTCGAGGTGCATTACCCCGGCATCAAGAAGGATCTGCTGGCCGCGGCCATGCAGAGCTTCTTCGAACTGCGCAACGTGGCGGGGCTGAAAAAGAAGCCGTCCACGTCGGAATTGCTCGACTGGCTCAAGCTGCTGCTCGCCGAAGACATTCCGCCCGAAGCGCTGCGCTCGTCGGATCAGAAGCAGATCATCCCGCCGCTCGCCGGCGCGCTGCTGAAGAACGAGCAGGACGTGAGCCTCTTCGAGCGGCTCATTTTCATGAATCGCAATAACCGTTGAATCCCTATTGAGCGATATCGGGCGCTCTTGAGTGCTCGCGCCGCAGAGGACCCAGCATGCTGATCGACTTCTTCTACTCGCTGCGCGCCGCGAAGCTGCCCGTGTCGGTGAAGGAATACCTGACGCTGCTCGAGGCGCTCAAAGCCAACGTGATCGCGCCGTCGCTCGACGATTTCTACTACCTCGCGCGCATGACGCTCGTGAAGGACGAGCAGTATTTCGACAAGTTCGACCAGGCGTTCGGCGCGTATTTCAACGGCGTCGCGAAGGCTTCGGAGCTTGCCTTCGACGTCCCGCTCGACTGGCTGAAAAAGAAGCTGCAACGCGATCTGTCGCCCGAAGAAAAAGCGCAGATCGAAGCGATGGGCGGCATCGACAAGCTGATGGAACGCCTGAAGCAGCTCTTCGACGAGCAGAAAGAGCGGCACGAGGGCGGCAATAAATGGATCGGCACTGGCGGCACGTCGCCGTTCGGCAATGGCGGCTATAACCCGGAAGGCGTGCGCATCGGCGGCGACTCGGCGGGCAATCGCACGGCGGTCAAGGTCTGGGAAGCGCGCGCCTATCGCGATTACGACGATCAGGTCGAAATCGGCACGCGCAACATCAAGGTGGCGCTGCGCCGCTTGCGCCGCTTCGCGCGCGAAGGCGCGGCCGAAGAGCTCGACCTGCCCGACACGATCCGCAGCACCGCCGCGAACGCCGGCTGGCTCGACCTGAAGATGGTGCCCGAGCGGCACAACAAGGTGAAGGTGCTGATGCTGCTCGACGTCGGCGGCTCGATGGACGATCACATCAAGCGCACCGAGGAGCTCTTTTCCGCCGCGAAGGCCGAGTTCAAACACCTCGAGTTTTATTACTTCCACAACTGCGTGTACGACTTTCTGTGGAAGAACAACCGCCGCCGTCACGCCGAGCGCACGCCGACGTGGGACGTGCTGCACAAGTTCACGTCCGACTACAAGCTGATCTTCGTCGGCGACGCGACCATGAGCCCTTACGAAGTACTGCAACCGGGCGGCTCCGTCGAATACAACAACACCGAGGCCGGCGCCGTGTGGCTGCGCCGCCTCGCCGATCATTTCCCGCATCACGCGTGGCTCAATCCCGAACCGGAAGGCTTGTGGGCGTATCGCCAGTCGGTCAGCGCGATTCGCGACGTGCTCGGCCACCGCATGTATCCGCTCACGCTCGCGGGCCTCGAGTCCGCGATGCGCATGCTGAGCAAATAGACCCACCGAAACGCACCCGCCCCACTCGCCCCCCCCGCCCCACTCTCAACGACAAGAAAGCATTGGCATGAACCGCTCGTCTTCGCCTGAACTGGCCAACTCCGGCATCGCGCCGCGCCGCTTCAATCCGTTCGCCGACACCTCCCTATCGGCCATCGTCGCCGGCTTCGTCGCGATGATGACGGGCTACACGAGTTCGCTCGTGCTGATGTTTCAGGCGGGCCAGGCCGCGCACCTGAGCAACGCGCAGATTTCGTCGTGGATCTGGGCGTTGTCGATCGGCATGGCGGTTTGCACAATCGGGCTGTCGCTGCGCTTTCGCGCGCCGATCGTCATTGCATGGTCGACGCCCGGCGCGGCGCTGCTCGTCTCGTCGCTGCCGCATGTGCCTTACGCGGAGGCGATCGGCGCGTTTATCGTCTGCGCGTTGCTGCTGACCGTCGTTGGTCTGACAGGATGGTTCGATACGCTGATGAAGAAAATTCCGGCGGGCATCGCGTCGGCCTTGCTGGCGGGCATCCTGTTCGAGATCGGCATTGAGATATTTCGCGCCGCGCAGTTCCAGACCGCGCTCGTGCTGACGATGTTTCTGACCTACCTGATCGTCAAACGCGTCACGCCGCGCTATGCGATTCCCGCGACGCTGATCGCCGGCACCGTTGCCGCGGGCGCGCTCGGCCTGCTCGATTTCAGCCACTTTCAGATCGCGCTCGCGCATCCGGTGTTCACGATGCCGGCGTTTTCGGTGGCCGCGAGCATCAGCATCGGCATTCCGCTTTTCGTGGTCGCGATGGCTTCGCAGAACGTGCCCGGCATCGCCGTGCTGCGCGCGGACGGCTACACGACGCCCTCGGCGCCGCTGATTTCGACGACCGGTATCGCGTCGCTGCTGCTCGCGCCGTTCGGCTCGCACGGCATCAATCTTGCCGCGATCACGGCGGCCATCTGCACCGGCCGCGAAGCGCACGAGAACCGCGACAAACGCTACACGGCCGCGGTCTGGTGCGGCATTTTCTATCTGATCGCCGGCATTTTCGGGGCGACGATCGCGGCGCTGTTCGCGGCGTTCCCGCGCGAGCTGGTCGTTTCCGTGGCGGCGCTGGCGCTGTTCGGCTCGATTATGAGCGGCCTGACCAACGCGATGCAGGACGCGAGGCAGCGCGAAGCGGCGCTCGTGACCTTCATGGTGACGGCGTCGGGACTGACGCTGCTGTCCATCGGCTCCGCGTTCTGGGGCCTGGTCGCGGGCGTGCTGACGCAGGTCGTGTTGAATGCGCGGCGTGCCTGACGCCAGGCGGCAGCACGCGGCGGCGCAAGCCGTGCGGCGCCGCGGCGCACGGTCGCTGAAATAGCCGTGAACGGATCGGCGGCGCACACTGTCAATACTGCATCAGGCGATCCGCCATAAAATAGAAGCATCCGGCAGCGTTTCCCGGCAACATCGGGTGAGCGTTGCAGCGTGACTCGCGGCCGCCGGCCTGAAGCGGTCTTTCAATCCGGCGGCGACTCATTCCCCCTGAACCACGGCGCATGCGCCCTGAAGGCACGAATATGACAACCGCACTCGATCAACTCAAGCAGTACACGACCGTCGTGGCCGATACCGGCGACTTCCAGCAGCTCGCGCAATACAAGCCGCAGGACGCGACCACCAATCCGTCGCTGATTCTGAAAGCCGTGCAGAAAGACGACTATCGTCCGCTGCTCGAAAAGACGGTGAAAGATCACGCGTCGAAGCCAATGGGCGCGATCATCGACCAGTTGCTGATCGCCTTCGGCACCGAGATCCTGAAGATCATCCCGGGCCGCGTGTCGACCGAAGTGGACGCGCGTCTTTCGTTCGACGTACAGGCCTCGATCGCCAAGGGCCGCGAACTGATCGCGCTGTACAAGGAGCACGGTATCGATCGCGAGCGCGTGCTGATCAAGCTGGCTTCCACGTGGGAAGGCGTGCGCGCCGCCGAAGTGCTGCAAAAGGAAGGCATCAACTGCAACATGACGCTGCTGTTCTCGCTCGCCCAGGCCGCGGCCTGTGCCGAAGCGGGCGCGAAGCTGATCTCGCCGTTCGTCGGACGCATTTACGACTGGTATAAGAAAAATGCCGGCAGCGCGTGGGACGAAGCGAAAGACGGCGGTGCGAACGATCCGGGCGTTCAGTCGGTGCGCCGCATTTACGGCTACTACAAGAAGTTCGGCTACAAGACCGAGGTGATGGGCGCGAGCTTCCGCACCACGGGTCAGATTCTGGAACTGGCCGGCTGCGATCTGCTGACCATCAGTCCGGATCTGCTGCAAAAGCTGCATGAAAGCACGGACAAGGTGGAGCGCAAGCTCTCGCCGGAAAGCTCGCAGGACGCCAATATCGAGCGAGTGCCGGTCGACGAATCGTCGTTCCGCTTCCTCGTCAACGACGAGGCGATGGCAACCGAAAAGCTGGCCGAAGGCATCCGCGCGTTTGCGGCGGACGCGGTCAAGCTGGAAAAGCTGATCGAAGCGCTGCGTTAAGGCGCTGGACGGCAGACTCGCCGCCATCCATCGTGCGATTCAATCATGCGGCCCCGAACCTTGCGGTTCGGGGCCGTTTGCTGTTTACGGCCGGTCGTTTTATCGGCTGATTCACTCGTTTTTTTGTGCAGCGCGGTGATCGCGCGAGTCGTCTTTTCCGCACGACACAAAGTCACAAACGCCCGAACGCCGTTGCCTAAAATGGTCTGCACGCCCGCGGTTTCCGCAGTTTCCTTTGCCGTCTGGCAGCGCGGGCATTCACATCCTTATTTCTGGAGGCAACGATGGAAGTCCAACCGTACGTATTCTTCAACGGGCGTTGCGAAGAAGCGCTCGATTATTACCGCCAGCATCTGGGCGCCGAAGTCACGTTCATGATGCGTTTCAAGGACGCGCCGCCCGATCCGCAAAACACGCCGCGCCCCGGCGTCGAAGAAAAGATCATGCATGCGAACGTGCAGATGGGCTCGACTCAATGGATGGCGTCCGACGGCAACTGCGATCAGGACGCGAAGCCGATGAGCGGCTTCAGTCTGTCGCTGACCGCGGACGATACGGCGTCGGCGCAAAAGTACTTCAACGCGCTCGCCGACGGCGGCCAGATCGTCATGCCCTGGGGCGAAACGTTCTGGAGCAAGGGCTTCGGCATGGCGGTGGACCGCTTCGGTCTGATGTGGATGGTGACGCTGCCGCCGCATGAGTGAGCGGTGGTAGACCGCGGTGGGCGGCGGTGGGCGCTAGCGTCGGCCGCCATCGCCTAGGTCTTCTGCAGAATCCGCGAGTGCCGCTCGATGTTCCAGTTCGGCTCGGTCTCGAGGAGCGCCGCGCGTAAGCGCTCGATCTGTTCCGCGAGCCGCTGCCCGAGCCAATACGGTCCTTGCAGATCGGGCGGCAAGGCGAGCGCCGCGTTGCCCGTCGTCGGCGCGGGCGGTGAGCCGGGCGGCGACGCGGACGCACTATCGGTCAACGCAGCGCCGCTTGCCGACGTACCACTCACCGGAATCCCAAAGTGCGTCGCGCGGCCAAAGCGCAGGCCGCGCGCAATCGCCAGCAAAATCGTACGCACGGCCCGCACTTCCGCGCCGCATCGCTGCGCATACGCGGCGCGCGCGGCGGCGTCGGCCTGCATCAGCGGACCGGTCGCGAGCAGCTCCAGCGAACTGAGCACCGAGCGATGCAAGCGCTGAATCTCCTCGAGCTTCGCCTGCGGCACATCGATTTCCTTCGCCACCGAAGGCATCAGCGAGCGCAGTTGCACGAGCCGCCGGTTGATCTCGAGAAAGCGCTTGACCTGCTCTTCGTCGCCGATCGTTTCGCCTTCCAGCAAACGCGTATAGATGCGCGCGCATTCGCGCAGATTGGCCGCGATCCCGTAGCGCCAGGAATACGTCGCGTGCAGCGGCAACGCGAACGAAAACGCGAGTGCGATCACGATGCCGATCAGCACGTTCAGCGTGCGCCACAGGCCGACGTCGATCACATTGTCGCCATGACCCGCGACGATGCACATCGTGATGGCCGTCAACAGACCGATATATCCCGACGCGCCGATAGCGAACCACGCGCAGATCGCCGCGACGATCGACATCAGCACGTACGTCAGCGGCAACGAGCCGATGAGATTCTGCTGCACGATCAGCAGCAAGCCGATCGACGCGCCCAGCAGCGTACCCGCGGCGCGCTCCGCGGCCTTCTTGCGGATATTGCCGTGATGCTGCAATCCGCCGATCACGACCAGCAACGTCACCGACGACCAGATGCCGTGCGGAATGTCGATACCGGTGGTCGCGAGAATCGAGAACAGCATCGCCAGTCCCACGCGCAGACTGTGCAGCACTTTTGCGTGCCGGTAGCGGTAATACGGCGACGTGACCGCGCGAACCATGCGGCTCACCGCCGAGCGGCGCGGAACGACGGTGCGGGAATCGGCAGAAGCCATGGCGGGAGCGGCAGCGCTTTTGGAGGTAGTTCCGCTATCCTGCCCTGGACTGCGCCGCAAATACAAACGCCCGCGGAGTTTCGTCCGCGGGCGCCTGGGTTAGGTTGCGTCGGGTCTTAGCTTTCCACGACGTCCAGATAGTCTTCCGGACGCGTGCGGTCTTCGGCGCGCTGCATGCCGAACGCGCGCACCAGCAGGCTCACCACCACGGCCACGACCAGATTCACGATCAGCGACCACACCGCCGCATAGCCCGGAATCGCCATGCCGAACAGGTGAATCGTGAAGATCGAGCCGGCGAGCTTCAGCGAAATCGCCATCCACGTACCCGTTGCGATGCCGACTGCCCAGCCGATCAGCAAGCCGCGATAGTCGAGCACGCGCGTGTACAGTCCGAGCACGATGGCCGGCAGCGTCTGGATGATCCAGATACCGCCGAGCAGCTGCAACTGGATCGCATACGTGAGCGGCAACGCCAGAATGAACGCGACCGCGCCGACCTTGACGATCAGCGACACCAGCTTCGCGACGTTGGTCTCCTGCTCGTGCGTCATGTTGCGGTTCACGAACTCCTTGTGGATGTTGCGCGTGTACAGGTTCGCTGCCGCAATCGACATGATCGCCGCCGGCACCAGCGCGCCGATGCCGATCGCCGCGAACGCCACGCCGACGAACCACGACGGGAAGAAGTGCAGGAACAGCGCCGGCACCGCGAAGTTCGGGCCGAACGCCTTGAAGTACGGCGCGAATTCCGGCATGTCCTTCACGCCCGAAGCGAGCGCCATGAAGCCGAGCAGCGCGAGCAGGCCGAGCACCAGCGAGTAAGCCGGCAGCATCGCCATGTTGCGGCGGATCGTGTTGCCCGATTTCGACGACAGCACCGCCGTGATCGAGTGCGGATACAGGAACAGCGCGAGCGCCGAACCGACCGCGAGCGTCGCGTACGCGCTATAGCCGTTCAGACTCGACACGTCCGGCGCTTTCAGCAGCAGCTTGGCCGGCGGCACCGAGCCGAAGATGTGGCTGAAGCCGCCGAGTTGCGGCGGAATCACGATGATCGCGGCGAAGATCGTGATGTAGATCAGGACGTCCTTGACGACCGCGATCATCGCCGGCGCACGCAGGCCCGACGTGTACGTGTAGGCGGCAAGAATCGCGAAGGCGATGATCAGCGGCAGGTCGCCGACAAAGCCCTTCGTATCGAAGCCGAGCGCGCCGATCACCACTTCGATGCCGACCAGTTGCAGCGCGATGTACGGCATCGTCGCGACGATGCCGGTCACGGCGATTGCGAGCGCGAGCATGCGGCTGCCGTAGCGAGCCGACACGAAGTCCGCCGATGTCACGTAGCCCTGACGTTTCGCGATGCTCCACAACTTCGGAAACACGACGAACGCGAACGGATAGATCAGGATCGTGTACGGCAGCGCGAAGAAACCCGTTGCGCCGGCACCGAATACAAGCGCGGGTACGGCGATAAACGTGTACGCGGTGTACAGGTCGCCGCCCAACAGGAACCAGGTGACGATGGTGCCGAAGCGCCGGCCACCCAGGCCCCACTCTTCGAGATGAGCGAGATCGCCGCGCCGCCAGTGCGCCGCGACGAAGCCGAGAATCGTGACCCCGATGAAAAACAGAACGAAGACGAAAGTTGCGATGGCGTTCATTATCGTGCGTCCCCTTGCGGACGGCCCGCCGAGCGCGTCTTGGTCTTGAAGTACACGATCGCCGTGATGACCGCGCTGATCAGCACCCAGAGGAGCTGATACCAGTAGAAGAACGGAAAATCGAACAGCACCGGTTCGACCTTGTTATACGACGGCACCCAGACCATGGCGATCCAGGGCAACAGCAACAACCAGAGCCAGTGCTTGCTGGCCTTGTTCGCGTCGGCGTCGTGAGCCATGACGTCTCCTCTTCCCTATTATTGAAATGTTGGCCCGTGTTCGACGGGTGGTGAACCCCCAAAGCGGAGAGCCGCCTCGCGGTAGCACGCCCGCGGAGGATCGCCCCGCATGGGACACGAGTGCCCCGAAAGCTTCGAAAGAGTATAGGAGCCGCGAACGTGCGGTCAAGCAGGGACGACCCCGAGGCGAAGGCGCGGGTGCTGGAGTGCGTGGGGCGGTGTTTTAGCGGATGCGGATGGCGCTGCGGATTCCAGTGCGGAGGGGGAAACAACTGAAGCAGCCGACGCCGATGCACGGCGCCGTGGTCGAACGCCCTTCGTTTGCGCGGCCGCGCCGGTGGTTCTGGCGACCTTCCCGAATCGTCGAGCGAGTCCCGCGCCGCTTCGATGCGCGACGGATGGCGGGCCCGCAAAGTGTCGCTGGAATGCGACGGTTGGCTGGTTACGATGCCGGACCTTCGCGGTCCGGCACTTCCCTGCGACTGGCCGGGATCAGATGGCGAACGACGCGCCCGTCTGTCCCGTCGACTCCTGCAGCCCCTTGATCCACTTGCGCGCCGGCAAGCCGAGCTCGGCTTCGATCAGCTTCGCGCGCGCTTGCAGCGCCGTGAACGGCACGTCGAGCGCGGGACCGGAGAACGCGATCGCGATGCGGTTGCCGTCGTGCACTTCGGGCAGCGCGACCACGCGGCCGTCGAACGCTTCGTTCAGGCGTTTCATATTGCGCACGAAGCTCGGGTGATCGCCGAACAGATTGACCGTGACCACGCCCGCATCGGTCAGACACGCGCGCGCCGCACGGTAAAAGCCGACGCTGTCGAGCACGGGACCGCGCGCCGTCGCATCGTAAATGTCGATCTGCAACGCGCCGATCGTGCCGTGGTTCGCGCGGTCGTTGACGAAGTCCCACGCGTCCGTCTCATGCACGGTGAGGCGCGCGTCGTCTTGCGGCAGCTCGAACATCGTGCGCGCGGCGATTACGACGGCCGGGTTCACTTCGACCGCCTCGACCTTCGCGCGCTTCAGGAAGCGGTGCGCGAACTTGGTCAGCGCTGCGGCACCGAGCCCGAGTTGCACGATGCGCTTCGGCGTTTCGATGAAGAGCAGCCACGCCATCATTTGCTGCGCGTATTCGAGCTCGATGTGGTCGGGCTTGCGCAGACGCATCGCGCCTTGCACCCATTCCGTGCCGAAGTGCAGATAGCGCACGCCGCCCTCTTCCGAGAACGTGACCGGCGCAAAGCGCGGCTTGCGCGGCGCTTCGATTTGCGGCGCGTCGTGGAGGTCGTCGCGCAGATCGTTGCGCAGATCGTTGTTATGCGACGCGCGTTTCTTGTTGCGCGCCGTTGCGTGTTTGCCCGCGCCATCGGCGTTGCGATTGCGGAATGCACGCGCTTCAGCCGACGCGCGCTTGATGAGTTTCGTCATGTAAGGATGTCGCGCCACAGGCGCAATTTTTGATCGAACGAGAGCATAGCATTCGCGGGACTCGACGAAGGCAGCACGAGCGTCGTGTAACCCGCCGCGCCGATCACGGGCGCGAAGCGGCCGGCGGTCTTGCCGTTGAAGCAGACTTTCTAGGTCTTTTTCGCGGTTACGCTGTGACTGATATTTACATATAGGCTCAGAGACATACGGTACATTGACGTGCAGTTGAAAGCGAATTTTCATTCGGACAAATGCAATGACAAAGTCATCCGGTCACAGACGTTCGCAACGCATTCCACCGCCGGTCCAATTGCGGATGTTTCGCCCGATTAGCTGGTACAACTCATCGCGCACATCCGCCGGTGAATATATTTGCCACATTTCCCGCGAACTTGGTCGCTTGGGTATGGACGTCGATGACATCGAATCGCATGACCGGTCCAGACACGGACAGACCGTCTTGTCAGATCTGATCAGCTGGATGTCGGACCCTGCCAGCAATGCTTTCTCAAAACTTTTTGACTGGAAGACATTAGACCTCGCGCAAATGCAATTGCGCTTGGGGCAAAACTCGTCGGCGAAGCCACGCATCGAGTTGTCAGCGCACATTACCAAGATGAACAATCTTTCAGTGCGCTGGCATCCGGGCGGCTGGAAGCAATCCTATTTTGATTGGAACGCAACGGGTCGCAATTACTTTAACCTGATTTCGCAAAAGAAGTGGCCTCATCCACCGGATTTCCACTGGTTCGAGGGTGACGAGTCGTCGACCTTTAATAGCCGTGCTTCCAATGAGCTCATGTACATTCGTGGCGTAGGCAATCTCGAACCAGAGCCCGAACAAAAATACGGCCCTTACGCTACCTACAACCGTGACGTCGTCGCATCAATCTTGATATGCGCCGTGCGCTCCGCCTATGAGGGCTTGATTGAGCGGCTCAGATGCACTTTTGAAGTCGACGTAGTGGACGCCTTCCATTTCGAGACTCGCGAGGAGCCAGAGGGAGACGATGCGCGTTCGATTCGTCGTGTCATAAGTTGGAGCCTCGAAGATGCCAATGAACTCCGTGTGCGCCGGGAACAAGAATTAGCCGCAGCGCAAGAACAGAAGGATCGGTCAGATCTCGCCAATATCACGTCGATGTACGGTTTTACGCCCGAAATGTTTGTCGACGCGCTTGTTCGGAGCTCTTCGACCCGAACATCCGCCTCGAGGCCATCCGACGAAACTGTGAATCGCAAAGCTGCCAAAGACTTGCGCGGCAAGGGATTCAACGTCGATTCCGCGAAGGTGCGCCGTATTCGCCAACTGATCGAACACTTCACGCCGGAAATGCTGCCAGAGGCGCTAAAACCGGTGACGATCCCGCAAGCGGAATTGCCCCCTGGCAACATCGTGGACATAGCGTCTTTTCGCTAGTGTCAGTCGCGGCGATTGCCGCGCTTCGACAGGCAAACCACGCCGATAACAAACACGAAGCGGCGCGTGGCCTTTCCGTTGCAGTGGGCTTGCACAGCTTCGGCGAGTGCTCGCGCAGCGAAGCAAAGTCGTTCGGCTCCGTGTTGCGGATCGCCGCGGCACTATCCGTACCTTCCGTTAAACATTGAGGAGATCGCCTTGTCTCATCGGTACCCGCGCAGCCATTTTACAAAGGTGCTTCATCGCATCTGTGGTCGACTCGATGAGCGACCTGCAACCGAGGTGCAATGGGTCGAGCGGTTTTTATGGATTAAACGTCATTGCCACATGACCGAAGTTCTACGAGTATGGGCATTTGGCTCGTACGCGCGCGGCGCATCGGATTGTGGAGACCTTGACCTCGTCGTGGAAATCGCGAGCGAGGCACAGCCACCTGCACCGGCCGTGTATCGCATCTTCTTCGGAAGCGCTCGCGACGTGCGCATCTATCTCGGCACGCCCCCGAAAAACGGGTCTGGAATCGAGATCACTGATCCTGTGCTGCTTTGGAATGGAAGGGATTATGACTGGCGTGCCGCAATAGGGGGAATAAAGGAAGATTCCACGGCGACTCGATTCTGGCGGCCCGTCGACAGACTTCCATTTCGCCTTGAGCAGCTAGCAACCGATGTCGAAGGTCTCGAACAAATCGTGGAAGCGGAAAAGGACGGCTTGATCAAATGGGCAATCTCGCCTCTTCCCGATCTCATTGACGACGACGAACTTGGTGATTCGGGTGCACACTTTATGCGACAGGCACAATACGTCGGCACCAAGACACGAAGGATGGCAAGACATATCCTTGCCTATATGCGTCCACGCGAAAGATGGTTTGGCGCTCGCGCCCATTGGGACAGGAGCGACATAACGTGGGGTGGATGCCGCATTCTGATAGGTACGCCGTACGTGCCGTTACATTGGCTGGACCGGCTCGATGTATTTGAACTGGTCATCGCGCCGCATATCGGTCGCCGAGGGCCCAACGGAATATGGAGCATCGCAAGGTCGGACAATCATCCGATCGTGCGCCGACTAATGGACGTCGAATTCTTTTCCCATGGATGGGGCGACGACTTCGAGCCCCTGATAATTGTTCAGGAGCTGGACTCCGACGACGAGATCTATTTGGTTGAGTTATTCCGTAATGAAGCGGCTGCGGTCAAAGCGGCCAAAGACAATTACGACGATGACTTTCCGAATGTCCAGCGTGTATCCGGAGACAACCTGCTTGCTTTGCTTGCGACGGCGGATGTCATTCAAATTGACGATAGAGTGTTTGCCCGATCTCATCAAGGGAAAAAGGTATACGAACTGGATCGTGTAACGCCCTCCGACGAGCTAATGGACATTATCACGGGATTGACAGCAAGCCCTTGACCAACTCAGAAAGTTCGCGACGTCGGCGCCTAAAGATCATGTAAGGATGTCGCGCCACAGGCGCAATTTTTGATCGAACGAGAGCATAGCATTCGCGGGACTCGACGAAGGCAGCACGAGCGTCGTGTAACCCGCCGCGCCGATCACGGGCGCGAAGCGGCCGGCGGTCTTGCCGTTGAAGCAGACTTTGCGCAGCGTCGGCGAGTGCTCGCGCAGCGAAGCAAAGTCGTTCGGCTGCGCGTTGCGGATCGCCGCATCGAGACTGCCCTCGCGATGACACGCGGCGAGCACGTCCCAGACGCCGATGCCGTGCGACAGGAGCCGCCGCAGCCGCTCTTCGTAGGCGAGTTCGGCGAACGGCTCGTCGAGCACCGCGCCAAGGAGGCGCCAGAACTGGTTGCGCGGATGCGCGTAGTACTGCGTCGCCGCAAGCGACGCCTCGCCGGGAAAGCTGCCGAGAATCAGCGTGTGCGTGTCGGCCGCGACGACGGGAGGAAAGCCGCGCAACATTTAGCGGCTCCGTTCGCCGGCAACACGCGTCGCGGGATGCGCGCGCGAAGCCGTGTGCTCGAGCGGGCGGCCGTGTTCGCGCCAGCGCGGATGGCCTGCGTTAATCACGTCGGCCGCATCGGTGGCGTTCAAATCGGGACGGACCTCGCGCTCGCGCTTCGACAGCGCGGCGACATGCGCCCACAGCGCCGGCAAAAAACACTCGGTGACCATCAGCGGCGCGCCATGCCGCTCGAACACGGAGCGGCGCGCGACCAACGCATGCGGCGGCATCCCGTCGACTTCTCGCGCGGCGAGCCGGTACAGCGGATGTCGCGCGGTCACGCGCCGGCTGACCAGCGCCGAACGCGCGACGCCGCTGTCGCTATACAACAGTTCGGCGAGCGGCCGCGTGCGCAAACGCCGCGTGGCCTGCCACACGCCGACGCTCGCGGCGAGAGGCGCGACGCTGTGCGCGGCGACGAACGGCACGGCATCGACCGACAACACGACCTCGCGCCACCACACCGGCGAGCGCATGCGAAGACCCAGCGCGGCGTGCTCGTCGGCCCACGGCAAGGCCACGCCTTCACGCGTGACGCGCACCGCGACCGCGCCGAGCGCGCGCAGATGCGCGGTCAACGAACCACCGCGGGTCAACCAGTCTTTCTGCGCAGCGCTAAAGCCAGGCAAGGGAGCGACGCGCCAGTGCGCGTCGGCGGCATCGAAACGGATAGACATGGGTTCGGATTATAACGGCGCGCCTGTCGGACCATTCCCCAGCGCGCACGCGCATTTTCCGCCAATCAGCGGTAACGGCCGCATAAGCATCAAACCGCTGAATCATGCCCTCGATTTCGGAAAGGTCCGATTCTCTGCCGACCGCGACGCACGATACAACCTCCGTGCTTTACGAACCGGCGATTCGCCCACTGTCGACGGGCTCGCCCCTGATCCGCAAACGAACGAGAGGACAAACATGAAAAAACTTCTGGCTGCCAGCGCCTGCGCAATGTCGGTACTGTTGATGGCAGGTTGCAGCGCGCCGCTGAACCGCGACACCGAGACGTCGTTGAACCGGGCCGCGGGCATCGAGGTCGCGCCCGTCGCGGACGGCGTCGCCGTCAAGCTGCCCGAGAAAGCGCTGTTCGACTTCGACAAGTCGGCAGTGCGCGCCGATGCGAGCGCGGTCGTCGACCGTTCCGCCGTGCTGCTCAAGCGCAGCAAGAAACCGATCATCGTCGAAGGTTATACGGACAATGTCGGCACGCTCGAATACAACCAGCAACTCTCGGAAGCGCGAGCGGTCGCCGTGGGTTACGCGCTCGTCGGACGCGGTGTGCCGATGGAGCGTGTCCGCACGAAGGGCAATGCGTACAACAATCCGATCGCGAGCAACGACACGCCGGAAGGACGCGCGCTCAACCGTCGCACGGAAATTGTCGTGCGCGGCGAGACGATGGAAACGTTGATGGGCAAGAAGTAAAGGCCTCGTCTTCGGCCTGGCCGCCCGAAACCGGGGCATCGCGCCGGGTCGAAAATCTGAAGCCGGATGCGCCCCACGCATCCGGCTCATTCCCCGACATACTCCCGCAGCGCTTGCGCGACATCGGCCAGCACTGCGTCCCACTGGTTCAACTCGCGCTGTCTGAAAAGGCGCATTGACGGATACCACGGACTATCGTCGCGCGCGACCATCCAGCGCCAATCCGTGAATGTGGGTACCAGCACCCAGACCGGCGTGCCGCACGCGCCCGCCAGATGCGCAACCGCCGTGTCCACCGTGATTACAAGATCCAGCGATTGAACGATCGCGAGCGTGTCCGCGAAGCCATGAATCTCAGGGCCGAACATATGTATCTCTATACCCTCTGGCCCAACCGCCGGGTCGTGTTGCACGTCGCCCTTCTGTAACGAAAACCAACGCACGCCAGGCTGCTCGAGAAGCGCCCGCCATTGTCGAAGCGGAATCGACCGATAGCGATCGAGTTCATATCCAGGATTGCCTGCCCATACGATGCCGACACGCTTTCTCAACGGCCGATGCGCCTGCCCGGTACTTAGCGCCTGCACTCGGTTACGCCAGAACTGCAGCTTCGCGGGCTCCGCTTGCAGGTACGCCGTGGCGAGCGGCAACATGCACAGTTCCAGGTCCATACGCGCGGGCATCTGCAGCATGCGGCACCAGTAGTCGTACGGACCAGGCGGCGCAGTGGTCCACGCGGCATGCACGCCGGCCGCGTGGCGCGCTACTTCGCCGAGCGGCTCGTCGACCCAGACGTCCACTTGCGCGCCTCGCCGATGCAGCCAGTCGGCCATGCGCAGAAACTGGATCTGATCGCCCAGTCCCTGCTCGCCGACCAGCAGAAACCGGCAGCCGAGCAACCGCTCGCCTTGCCACTGCGGATAAGCCGGCCGAACCAGGCTGTGGTTTTCGGGCAGTTCGTCATGCCAACGATACTGCTTCCAACCTTGCTCGAAATCGCCCGCGCGAAGCTGTGCCGCGGCGAGGTTGAACTGCATCAGCGCATTGCCGGGCATCAGGCGCGCGGCCTCCGCGCTGTGCCTGTGCATCTGCTCGAACTCGCCCAGCATGTTGAGTGCAAATGATGCGTTGTGATGCAGCCAGCCGTCGTTCGGATCGACGCCGACGCCCTGCCTCGCGACGCTGAGCGCATCGGCAAAACGCTGCGCGCTGTTCAAAGCGAACGCGAGTTGACGAAGCGCGGCGGAATCGGCAGAACAACGTGCGCGCAGCGCGGGCAATAGCGCGTGGAGTTCCGGATCGCGCTGAGCTTTGGACAATGCTTCGACCAGCGCCGACGCGTCTGCAACGTTCGACGCGTCGAGCGCCCAGGCACGCAGCCAAAAGTCCGCTGCCTCGGCATGCTGCTCTCGCTGCGTGCAGATTTCCGCGAGTGCGCGAACCGCATGATGCAGCGTCGGCTCGAAACTGAGCGCGCTCAGATAGTGCCGGCGCGCCTCGCCGAGGCGTGCAGAAACCTTCAGGCAGTCCGCGAGATTCCGATGCAGACTGGCACTGCCGCCGCTCATGCCGAGCGCCCGATAATAGAACGCCTCGGCCGCAATCCGGTCGCCGCGCAGCGCCGCAAGCAGCCCGCGGTGCTCCCAGATGTCGGCTCGCTCCGGTGCAGCATTCAATGCGCGATCGAGTTGCTCGCAGGCTAGCTCGAGCGCGCCGTCGCGGAAAGACGCAAGACCGAGTTGATGCAATGCGTCGGCATCGCCTGACAGCTTCTGGCTCGGGGACGAACCCGCTGATGCTGAACTGCTCATGGCTGGCCCGCCGTCAACCGTTCGCAACGGGATGCGCGACGGCGCCAGAAACGACGTTGCTTGCGTCGTCAGCCATCAGCGCTTGCAGACGCGCCGTCACGCGTTCGACCACCGGCGCCCATTGCCCAGGCTGCGGCTGCCTGAAAAGTTCGAGCGAGTCGTACCAGGCTTGCGTCTCCGCGTTGCCCCACGCCCAATGCGACACGTGATCGAGCATGCCCAACACCGGCCGCCCGAGCGCCCCGCCGAGATGCAGCGGCGCGCTGTCGATCGTGACGAGCGCATCGAGCGCAGCAAGGTGAGCCGCGACATCATCCAGGCCCGTCTGATAGTCCGCCGTCATGTCGAACACGCGATGCCCCTGCGCGGTCATCACAGCGACGTCGGCTGCGCGTCCTGGCGTAAGCGAATAGAACGCGACATCGGCGAGCGACAGCAGCGGCTCGAGCGCAGCGCGCGCAATCGAGCGCTTGTCATCGCGGCGATGCATCGGGCTGCCCGCCCACACGAGGCCCACATGCAGCCGCGCGTGCGGCGCGTGCGCGCGAAGCCGCTCGCGCCAGAGCGCCGCCTTGCCCGGATCGGCGCGAAGATAGGCACCGCCGCGCACCTGCTCTGGCTGCAAATTCAAAACGAGCGGCAAGCTCATCATCGGCAGGCTGTAGTCGGGCGCGCCGAGCGGGCCGTCCTCGATCGATACGCAGTCCTCGTAGAAACGACCAAGCAGCGGTTGCAACGACTTGCGCACGCACAGCACGAGCCGCCCGCCCTCCGCGCGCACGCGTGCAGCGAGTTGCGGCACATAGCGGACCATGTGGATGTCATCGCCATTGCCCAGTTCGCTGTGCACCACGAGCGTCTTGCCCGCGAGCGTCTCGCCGCGCCGACGCGGACAGAGGCGCGCCATGACCGAAACGATGTTATTCGGCTCGCGGTCGTCGCGCGCGAGGCGTGCCTCGAAACGCTTCCAGCCGCTTGTCCAGAAGCCGCGCCGCAGTTCGAGATCGGCGAGATCGACTGCGGGCGTCACCGCGTGGGGGTTCGCCGCGAGGGCTTGATGCAGCATGGCCTCGCTTTCCTCGTAGCGCGCCTGCTCGCACAGATAGAAGCCGATCGCGGCGAGTACGTCTGCGTTACCGGGCGAAGCGGCATTAGCGGCGCGCATGGTCGCCTCGGCAGCCGCCGCGTCGTTGCATTGCCATTGCGCGTGACTGAGCTGCCAGGCCATTTCCGCATCAGCGGGATTGCGCGTCAGCATGTCGCGGGAAAGATGTTCGAGCGCGGCCCAGTCGCGCGCCTCGCGCAAAGCCAATGCAAGTTGCAAGGGCAACGCGGGATCGACAGCGGGGTCGAGCGTATAAGCTCGCGCGAGCGCCACGCGCCGCTCGTCGCGCACACCAGGGCCGCTTAGCGCGCCAAGCGAAATAGCAAGCCACCACGG
This sequence comes from Paraburkholderia sp. OAS925, assembly GCF_040543975.1. Classification (NCBI taxonomy): domain Bacteria; kingdom Pseudomonadati; phylum Pseudomonadota; class Betaproteobacteria; order Burkholderiales; family Burkholderiaceae; genus Paraburkholderia; species Paraburkholderia sp. OAS925. The sequence continues at coordinate 1,568,526 of NZ_JBEUNO010000001.1, read as the reverse complement.
CCCGTGCGCATCCTCCGGTTCGCGCTGCCGATACGCGCGCAACATGTGCGCCGCCGCGGAATGCGCGCCGCAATCGTTGATGAGCCAGGCGGCCCATTCAAGCGTCACGGCGGGTGCCTGCGCGGCGACCGCCATTTCGCTGTGATGCCGCGCGACTTCGCCGCGCCCGAGTGCGTCGGCGAACAACGCAACGCGGGCATGGCGCGCGCCGTTCTCGCCCGCTTGCGCCTGCGATGCGCTGTGATACGCCAGCTCGAAGTTCCCCGCGCTCGCGTGCAGGTCGGCGTGCAATTGAGGCGTCACGCCCGCGGCGGCCAGCTCGGCGGCACGCGATATGGCGGGCTCGAAACCCTCTTCGCGCAGTATCGACCACAGAAGATGCACGGTCTCCAGACGCGTCGTCACATTGACCATAACGGCCGGGGCGGCCACAGCGGAATCGGACATAAAAATTCACAAGATGCCGCGCTGCGCAGGTGTATGCGCTTGAGTCACAAAACACATTCCACATTCGACGCGCGCGGCCAGGTACACAAAGCGGCCCGAAGGAACCAAGGTGGTTCTTCAAGCCTCCGGTTCGAAGCGCGATTCCCAAGATAATGCCGCGCGCGGCATCTCATAAACCAATCTCAATTTATGGTCGTTGATAAATTTTAGTTAGTTAACCATAATGAATTCCGCCCTGTGTCGAAGACGGCGAGGGGCGTCCAGCAAATCAACAACTAGCAGCAGGGAGGCAGATTGAATACTACAAACGCGAAGGAAACATCTGACCGGATCGCGCATCTTGCGTCGGTCGTATTGCATCGTCCGGGCGCCACGCATATCGAGAAAGAGCTAGCCGGCTCGGCGCTCGCGCAGCACCACACGTCGAAGCAAAGCAGCGCAGCCATTGGCAGCCTCGCGGCAAAAGTGCTCGCCGATCACCACTCGAGTTTCGAGGCTAAGGAATTGGCCGGCAGTGTGCTTGCGCAAGTGCGGCATTTGCACGCGCTGACACTGGAGCGTTAAAACACGCGCACGAATGAGAAAGGCGAAAAAAATGCGCTGCCGAAGCAGCGCATTCCGAGTCGCGAGGACATTAAAGCGTCTGCGCGACGCTACGCAATCATCGCCCAGTCAGGCGGCATTCGCGCGCGCGAGCAACAACGTGTTCGTGCGCTTCACAAAGCTGGCCGGATCTTCGAGCGCGCCGCCTTCGGCGAGCAACGCCTGGTCGAACAGCAGGTGACACCAGTCGTCGAAGTTGGCGCTGTCCGCGTGCAAGCCCTTCACGAGCGCGTGTTCCGGATTCACTTCGAGAATCGGGTGGAACGACGGCGCCTGCTGACCCGCAGCCTTGAGCATGCGCTGCAGGTAGCCGCTCATTTCGCCGTCGTCAGCAACGAGGCACGACGGCGAATCGGTCAGGCGGAACGTGAGGCGCACGTCCTTGGCCTTGTCCTTCAACGCGTCCTTCATCTTCTCGACGAGCGGCTTGAGTTCTTCGCTGACCTTTTCCTGCGCCTGTTTTTCCTCGTCGTTCAGCGCGCCGAGATCGAGGTCGCCGCGCGCCACGCTTTGCAACGGCTTGCCGTCGAATTCGTTCAGGAACGACAGCATCCATTCGTCCACGCGGTCGGTCAGCAGCAGCACTTCCACGCCCTTCTTGCGGAACACTTCGAGGTGCGGGCTGTGCGTTGCCGCCTGCCAGGTGTCGGCAGTCACGTAGTAGATCTTCGACTGCTCGGGCTTCATGCGCGCCACGTAGTCGGCGAGCGACACGGTCTGCTCGGGCGTCTCCGTATGCGTGGAGGCAAAGCGCACGAGCTTGGCAATGCGCTCGCGATTCGCGAAGTCTTCGCCGATGCCTTCCTTCAGCACCTGGCCGAATTCCTTCCAGAAACCGGCGTACTTCTCGCGATCGGCTTCGTTCTCCGAGTTGGCCAACTCTTCGAGCATCGACAGCGCGCGCTTGGTCACGCCCTCGCGGATCGCCTTGACGTCGCGGCTTTCCTGCAGAATTTCACGCGATACGTTCAGCGGCAGATCGCTCGAATCGACCACGCCCTTCACGAAGCGCAGATACGACGGCAGCAGTTGCTCGGCGTCGTCCATGATAAACACGCGCTTCACATACAGCTTGAGGCCGCCGCGATGATCGCGGTTCCACAGGTCGAACGGCGCGTGCGTCGGCACGTACAGCAATTGCGTGTACTCGCTGCGGCCTTCGACGCGGTTGTGCGTCCACGTCAGCGGGTCCTGATGATCGTGCGACAGATGCTGATAGAACTGCTTGTACTGCTCGTCCGTGATGTCGTTCTTCGCGCGAGTCCACAGCGCGCTTGCCTGATTGACGGTCTCGTCTTCGTCCTTCGTGACCATCGCGCTCTTTTCGGCGTCCCACTCTTCCTTCTTCATCAGAATGGGCAGCGCGACGTGATCCGAATAGCGCTGAATGATCGACTTCAGCCGATGCGACGACAGCAGCTCATCCTCTTCCGCACGCAGATGCAGCGTGATGGTCGTGCCGCGCGCGGCGCGCTCGATTTGCTCGACGGCGAAGTCGCCCTCGCCCGCGCTTTCCCAGCGCACGCCTTCGGACGCCGGCAAGCCGGCGCGGCGCGTCTCGACGGTGATCTTGTCGGCAACGATAAAGCCCGAATAAAAGCCCACGCCGAACTGGCCGATCAGCGCCGCGTCTTTCTGCTGGTCGCCCGACAGCTTGCCGAAGAATTCCTTGGTGCCCGAGCGCGCGATCGTGCCGAGATTCGCGATCGCCTCGTCGCGGCTCATGCCGATGCCGTTGTCGTCGATCGTGATCGTGCGCGCCTCTTTGTCGTACGACACGCGAATGCGCAGATTCGGATCGCTCTCGTACAACCCGCTGTTTTCAATGGCTTCGAAGCGCAGCTTGTCGGCCGCGTCGGACGCATTGGAAATCAGCTCGCGCAAAAAGATTTCCTTGTTGCTGTACAGCGAATGGATCATCAGGTGCAGAAGCTGTTTCACTTCCGCCTGAAAGCTCATGGTTTCTTGTGCCATGGTCGGACTTCCTCTCTGTTGCGAATCGGGTTTTTGCCAATCGGTTCTTGCGAATGCCGCCGGATTGTCCGCCTAAATAAGGACAATCCGCGCGGTTTCAAGAGGCGCGGCGCGCGACACCGTCGAGATAACGGCACAAAAATGTCGCCAGTTCGGGATCGCCGCAATTGGCAATGTTGAAGCGCATCCACGTCGTTGGCGATTGTTGCGGCGAAAAAAGGCTGCCGGGCGTGAGCAGAAAGCCGGCTTCGTGGCCGGCCGCGGCGAGTCCGTCGGCGTCGACTCCGGTGTCGGCCCACACGAACATGCCCGCCGTCGGCGTCAAAAAGAGCTTGAGGCCCGTCTTTTCCAGCATCCGCGCGGATTTTTCGCGCACGCCGTCAAGCCGCGCCCGCAGCCGCTCGACATGGCGCCGGTAGTGTCCTTCGGTCAGAATCTTGTACAGCACGCGCTCGTTCAACTCGGGACTCGTCATGCCGACCAGCATCTTCTGGTCGCTGACGGCTTTGGCCACCTCGGGCGCGCACGCAATAAAGCCGACGCGCAGATTCGGCGCGAGCGTCTTCGAAAAACTGCCCAGGTAGATCACGCGCTTTAGCTGATCGAGGCTCGCGAGCCGCGTGCCCGCATAGCCCGGCGGGCATAGATCGCCGTAAATATCGTCTTCGACGACGATGAAGTCGTACGCCTCCGCCAGTCGCAAAATGCGAAACGCCTGCGCGGCCGTCAGCGACGTGCCGGTCGGATTCTGCAGCACCGAGTTGATCACCAGCATCTTGGGCCGCCACGTTTGCACGAGCGATTCGAGCGCGTCGAGATCGGGGCCGTCCGGCGTGTACGGCATGCCGACGAGCCGCGCGCCCTGCGACGCGAAGCGCCCGAACATCTGGAACCACGCTGGATCGCCGACGATCACCGCGTCGCCCGCCTTCACATAAATGCGCGAAATGAGGTCGATTGCCTGCGTGACACCGGACACCATCACGATCTGATCGGGCGACGCGCCGATCTCCAGTTCCTCGAGACGCGTCTGCAATTGCTGACGCAGCGGCAGAAAACCGAGCGGCGTGCCGATGCCGAGCATCTGCGCGCCGCTTTGCCGGCCGAGCGTGCGCAGCGCGTTGGTGATCAGCTCGCCGTCGAGCCAGCGCGCCGGCAGATAGCCGAGGCCGGGACTGCGCTCCGGGCGCGCGCCGGTGTGCAGCATGTTGCGCAGCAGCCAGACGACGTCGATGGTGGCCGGCGCGCTTGCGTGCGCGGCCGGGCGAATGTCCGCGACCGCCGTGCCCGCCAATCGCTCGCGCACGAAGAAACCGGAGCCGCGCCGCGACTCCAGGTAACCCTGCGCGACGAGCCGTTCATACGCCTCGACCACGGTGAAGCGCGACACGCCTTTGTCGAGCGCCAGCTTGCGGATCGACGGCATGCGCATGCCGGGACGGAACACGCGCTCCTCGATGCGGCGGCGAGCCCACTGCACGAGCTGCTCGACAAGCGTCAACGACGCCGTGTCGTGCGGGGCGGGAATCTGCGTAAGCGGGACGGACATGACGGGCTCCAACTGTACCGAACGGTATCGAATCGATTGTACCGTTACTGTGCAGGTCGTCGCCGGTACATTTGAGACAGAAGGCGGTCGGGCTGGCGGTAAGCGGCTGGCGGGCGGTGCGTGAGGCTGGGTGGCGATCAGCATACCGAAAGCGCCTGGCGGACCGTGCATCAGGTCGGCGATCTGCTCACCGGAACGTCATGGGCGCGAGTCAGCAACCAGCAGACAGTGCCGACGAGCGCGCAAGCAAACAACCAACTCAGCACGCACGGCAAACCACCAAGCCAGCGCGAAATTCACCCGCGCAGCCCACGCAGCCCGCCCATCGCCCAACCCGCCGATGCGCCGCGCCCGCGAACGGTTATGCTTACGACCCCGGCGCCCGCGCAACCGGCACGCCGCAACCGGCACGCGGCGCAGGCCAGACCTACCGTAGAAACCCGTTTCCCGATCCGCAATGACCGCACATCCGCTACGTCTCGATCATCTCGTCGTTTCCGCCCGCACGCTCGACGAAGGCGTGCAGTACGTCGCCGACATCCTCGGGGTCGAACCGGCCGGCGGCGGCGCGCATCCGTTAATGCGCACGCACAACCGGCTGCTGAACCTGTGGGGCGGCGCGTACCTGGAAGTGATCGCCGTCGACCCGCACGCCGACGTCGCCCGCGAAGCCACGGAAACCGCCGCGCCCCGCCCGCGCCTCTTCGCGCTCGACGACCCGGCGACCCACGCTCGCCTGGAAAACGGCCCGTATCTGTCGCATTGGGTGGCCCGCGTCGACCGGCCGAAGCATCTGCCGACGTGGCAGGCGCAATATCCGCAGCGCATTCCGCCGATCGTGCCGCTCACGCGCGGCGACTTCGCGTGGGGCCTGTCGGTGCCGGAAGACGGCGCCTTCCCCGCCTGGCAAGGCGCCGGCGACGGCGTGCTGCCGTCGCTGATCCAGTGGGACACGGCGCGGCATCCGTCGACGGTATTGCCCGAGACCGGCATCGCGCTCAAAGCGCTCAAAGGCGTGCATCCGCAAGCCGATACGGTGGCGGCGCAATTGCAGTGGCTGGGCGCCGCGCATCTGATCGACGTGCAGGCCACCGACGGCCCCGCCGCGCTCGTCGCCGAATTCGAAACACCGAGCGGTCTACGGACCCTTAAATAAGCAGCGCGCGCGGGTCGCCGACTCGCGCGATAATCGAAGTTTTGACCGGTTCCAGAGACACCAGCAGAGGAGACCATGGACCAAAGCGACCTGAAAGCCCCCACGTGGCAATTGTCCGAACGCGCACGCAAGCTCACGAGCTCGGCGATCCGCGAGATTCTGAAGGTCACGGAACGGCCTGAAGTCATTTCGTTCGCGGGCGGCCTGCCCTCGCCGGCCACGTTCCCGGCTGAACGCATGCGCGAAGCGTCCGACCGCATTCTGCGCGACGCGCCCGCCGCGGCGCTCCAGTACAGCGCGACCGAAGGCTATGCGCCGCTGCGCGAATGGGTCGCGGCGCGCTATTCGGTGAACGGCGCACAGATCCGCGCCAGTCAGGTGCTGATCACGACCGGCTCACAACAGGCGCTCGATCTGCTCGGCAAGGTGCTCGTGTGTCCGGAAAGCCCCGTGCTGGTCGAGACGCCTACGTATCTCGGCGCGCTGCAATCGTTCTCGATGTACGAGCCGCGCTACGTCCAGGTGCCGACCGACGAACACGGGCTGATCCCCGAAGCACTTACGCCGAAGCTCACCGCCGGCGCGCGCCTGTTGTACGCACAACCGAATTTTCAGAATCCGACGGGCCGCCGCCTGCCGGTCGAGCGCCGCCGCGCGCTCGCCGCGTTCGCCAAAACCGCGCCGTTCCCGGTGATCGAAGACGACCCCTACGGCGCGCTCGATTACGCGGGCGAACCGCTGCCGACCATGCTGTCGATGGCGCCCGATCACATCGTCCACCTCGGTTCGTTCTCGAAGGTGCTGGCGCCGGGTCTGCGGGTCGGCTACATCATCGCGCCCGAAGAGCTGATCTTCAAACTCGTGCAGGCGAAACAGGCCACCGATCTGCATACGCCGAGCTTCACGCAGCGCATCGTCCATGAAGTGATCAAGGACGGCTTTCTGGACACGCACGTGCCGACCATTCGCGAGCTGTATCGCGACCAGTGCGCGGCCATGCTGAACTCGCTCGAACGCTACATGCCCGAAGGCGTGACGTGGAATCGCCCGGAAGGCGGCATGTTCGTGTGGGTGAATCTGCCCGCGCAGATCGACAGCATGAAGCTGCTCGCGGAAGCCGTCGCGCAGAATGTCGCGTTCGTGCCGGGCGGTCCGTTCTTCGCGAACGAGGCGCAGCACAACACGCTGCGTCTGTCGTTCGTCACGGTGCCGCCGGCCAAGATCGACGAAGGCGTGGCGCGTCTCGCGGCGCTGATCCGCGCGAAGCTATAAAGGCAAGCGGGCCCCCGCCCGCTTTTGCGTTTTTCGCCCGCTTCCGCTTCTTCCGTTTTTCACTACCGACCGAGGACAACATGGCTCAAACGAATGTGTACGACAAGCTCAAGGAACTGGGCATCGAACTGCCCAACGCCGGCGCGCCGGCCGCCGCTTATGTGATGAGCGCGCAAAGCGGCAATACGGTGTACCTGTCCGGCCACATCGCGAAGAAAGACGGCAAGGTGTGGGCGGGCAAGCTCGGCGCCGACATCGGCACTGAAGAAGGCAAAGTGGCCGCGCGCTCCATCGCCATCGATCTGCTCGCGACCCTGCACGCGCACGTGGGCGACCTGAACCGCGTCAAGCGCATCGTCAAGCTGATGAGTCTCGTCAACTCCACGCTCGACTTCACCGAGCAGCATCTGGTCACGAACGGCGCGTCCGAACTGATCGCCGACGTGTTCGGCGAGCGCGGCAAGCATGCGCGCTCGGCGTTTGGCGTCGCGCAGATTCCGCTCGGCGCATGCGTCGAGATCGAGATGATCGCGGAAGTCGAGTAACGCGGCGTCGCATAAGTTCACGCAGCGTTACGAGCGCGAGGCGCGGTTCGGCCGGGCGCTCGACAGAACGCGTCGCGAGGTGCCAGGCACCCGCGGCGCGTTTTGCATTTGTGGCGAGGTGGATCGTTCCGGCGGCAGCAGATAGAATCCGCGAACCATACCAACCGCAGGATCGACGGACCACGCCCGATGCCCGCCAACACAGTTCGTTTCAAGCAGGTCGACGTATTCACGTCAGTGCCGTTCAAAGGCAATCCGCTCGCCGTCGTGTTCGACGCCGACGCGCTCAGCGCCGCTCAGATGCAGGCGATCGCGCACTGGACCAATCTGTCCGAAACAACTTTCCTGTCGACGCCGACTGACCCGGCCGCCGACTATCGCGTGCGCATCTTCACGACGCACGGCGAATTGCCCTTTGCCGGTCATCCGACGCTCGGCACCGCTCACGCGCTGCTCGAAAGCGGCTATCAGCCGAAGCAGCCAGGCAAGCTCATCCAGCAATGCGGCGTTGGGCTCGTCGAGTTGCAATCCGACAGCGAAGGTCCGGGCGAGGCGCACGGCGCGTGGGCGTTCGCCGCGCCGCCCGCGCGCGTCGTGCCGTTGCCCGAACAGCAGTACGCCGCGCTTTCCGCGGCGATGCGCAGCAACGCGATTGATTTCAGCGCCGTGCCGTCTGCCGTCGATAACGGCGCGCCCTGGCTCATCGTGCGAATGAATTCGGCGCGCGATTGTCTGGCGCTCGAGCCCGACGCGGCCGCGCTCGCGCACATCGTCCGCGCGGTCCGCGCACACGGCGTCGCTGCGTACGGTCCGCACGATGCCGATGGCCCCGCCACCTTCGAAGTGCGTTGCCTGATGGTGGGCGGCGCGTTCGGCGTCAGCGAAGACCCTGTTACCGGCAGTGCCAATGCGGCGCTCGCGGGTCTGTTGAGCGCGCAGAATTTGCGGCCGGGCGCGAGTTATACCGCGCGCCAGGGCACCGCGCTCGGACGCGCCGGCCAGGTGTTCGTGCGCTACGACGACGCAAACGGCAAGACGTGGATCGGCGGATCGTCGGTGACAGTCGTCGACGGCACGTTCCGTATGCCGTGAGCGGCCCGTCGTTTGCTGGCTTCCCGCGAGCCCAGCTAAAGCAACGGCGATGCCGCTGCAAGTCGATGAAGATAAGCCGTACGCGACTCACCTCTTTTAGCCACGCTTAAGCACGTTTAGCCACAAAAAGCCGTTTGCCGCGCTCGCGCGATGCGGCACGGATAACCAAACCGCCCAAAAGATCACGCAGGTACAAGCCGCCATGCCGGAGCGCCGAATCCCGATGGATCATCCGAATACAACGACCGCCAGCATCCGATCCCGCGCGTGCCCGGATTCGCGGGCCGCCCGGGCATGGAGCGGATTCGAAAGCGAACCTGAAAGCGAACCTATAAGCAAACCTATAAGCGAAGCGCAAAACAGCCCGCAAAATAGCCCTTATACGGCCGCGGACCGCGCCCGCGTATACCCGATGCCGGGACCCTTCCTTAATCCAGTGGCATTAAGTAATATCGAAACGTACCCGGCCCGGTGCAGACGATCAGGCGCGAAACCACGCCGTTTCTTCTTGCGCAGCAGTTCCGGCAACTCCATGCAGCCACCCATGAAAACAGCGCAGTCCACGCTCGCGCGTTCGCAACCGGCCGGCAGCTGGGCACGGGCCGCCTGATGAGCAAACCCCGCTTCTCCGATCAGCGCGAAGCCCGAAGCCGCCGCGATCCCGCTGTATCGCGCCGTCGCGCGCTGCTTGCCATTCCCGCGCTCGGCGTGCTCGTCTTGATCCTGCTGTGGACTGTGATCTTCGCGCGTCTTTCGGTCGAAAAAGAAGCCACCAATCGCGAAGCGATGGCGTCTGCCGCAATTCTCTCAGCGGCGCTCGAACAGCATACGATCAAGGCGATTCACCAGGTCGATCAGATCACGCGCTTCGTCAAATACGAGTTCGAGAAAACGCCGGGGCGTTTCGACCTTGCCAGCACGGTGGAAAAAGGCGTCGTGCAAAGCGAGACGCTCGTGCAGGTGTCGTTGATCGACGAGCACGGCCAACTCATCGCCAACACGGCCGAACTGAATCCCAAGCGTATCGATCTGTCGGATCGCGAGCACTTCAAGGTTCACGAGCACGAAAACGACGACCAGTTGTATATCAGCAAGCCCGTGCTCGGCCGCGTATCCGGCCACTGGACTTTGCAGATGACGCGGCGTCTGAATCATCCGGACGGCTCGTTCGCGGGCGTCGTGGTCGTGTCGGAAGACCCGAGCTATTTCACGAGCGACTTCTACAACAACGCGGCAATCGGCCGTGAAGGCGTGATCGCGGTGATCTCCGACAACGGCACCGTGCTCGCGCGGCGCACCGGCAGCGTCGTGAACGCGAGCGGCACGTTTTCGGCAAGCGGCTCGTATCCGACTTCGGAACACGTGTCGGGCACCTACGTCGATTCGCTCGACAACGTCACGCGCATCGTGTCGTACCGGCATATCGACGGCTATCCGCTGGGCGTGCTCGTGGGTCTGTCGCAAGCCGAGGAATTCGCCGACTACAACCACACGCGCAACGTCTATCTGCTGATGGCGGGTTTCATCTCGCTCGCCATGCTGAGCTTCTTCGCGGTCGCAACCGGTCTGATCGGCAAACTGCTCGGCCGCGAGCGCGAGATGACGCATCTGGTCGAATACGATCTGCTGACCGGCCTGCGCAATCGCTATTCGACCTTGCGCACGCTACGGCAAGAAGTGGCGCAGCCGCACAACCTCGGCCACCTCGCGATTCTCTTTATCGACCTCGATAACTTCAAGACGGTCAACGACACGCTCGGCCACAACGCCGGCGACATCGTGCTGCAAATGACGGCCTCGCGTCTCGCCACGGCGGTCGCGGACGGCGGCACGTTGAGCCGCATCGGCGGCGACGAGTTCGTGGTCGTGATCAAGGGCGAGGACGTGGAAAAGCGCGCGGTGGCGCTTGCCGAAGCGGCGGCTGAAGCGTTCGCCAAACCGTTCGAAGTGCGCGGCAGTTCCTTCGTGCTGCATGCGAGCATCGGCATCGCGCTTTATTCGGTGGCGAACGAAAGCGAGATCGACCTGCTGAAAAAAGCCGACCTCGCGATGTACAGCGCGAAAGACGCGGGCAAGAACTGCTACCAGTTCTATTCGCCGCAACTCTCGCATCGCGCGGACCATCTGATGAAGTGGGAGCAGCAGTTGCGCGTGGCGCTCGCCGAAGGGCAACTCTTTCTCGCCTATCAGCCGAAGATCGATCTGACGCGCCGCTGCATCACCGGCTTCGAGGCGCTGGTGCGCTGGAATCATCCGCAGCACGGTCTGATTCCGGCCAACGAGTTCATTCCCGTCGCGGAGTCCACGGGACTAATCGTGCCGATCGGCGACTTCGTGATCGAGACCGCGTGCCGGCAACTCGCGGTCTGGCAGCAGCAAGGCTACGACACGCTGTCGCTCGCGGTGAACATTTCGGCGGTGCAGTTCTGGCGCGGCGATCTGTACGAGACGATCTCGCACGCCATCGAGGAAAGCGGCATTTCCGCGCGCCGTCTGGAACTCGAAATCACCGAGACGGCGATGATGGAGTATCCCGAACTCGTCTCCGAAAAAATCTTTGCGCTCAAGCGTCTCGGCGTGCGCATTGCACTCGACGACTTCGGCACCGGCTATTCGTCGCTCTCGTATCTGAACCGTTTTTCGGTGGACACGCTGAAGGTGGACCGCTCGTTCGTCCAGGCTATTCCGGGCGACCGCAGCGTCTGCGTGATGGTCACCGCAATCGTCAATCTGGCGCGCTCGCTCGGGCTCACGGTGGTGGTCGAAGGAACGGAAACCGAAGAGCAGATTGCGTGGCTCGCCGCGCTCGGCCATATCGAAGCGCAGGGTTTCCTGTTTTCGCGCCCTGTTCCCGTCGACGCGATTCCGGCGCTGCTCGAACGTTTCGGCGTGTGCGGCATGGCCGGCCGGCGCCCGGTTCAGGAAGCAAACAGCACGAGCACCAGCACGAACGGTTAGACAGGGTGCTGAAGGCGTGCGCCGAGGGCTTCATCTAACGCTGCGGCTTTGCAAGCCCATCCATACCGCGGCCGCGCAAAACCGGCTACATTCTCGCTGTATTGCGTTCTCGCGCGATGCCGTCGGACCGGCCGGCCGCGCGCAACATCAAAGGATCACAGGACGGGCGCCCGCCTCGCGGACGCCCGTGGCGCCATGCACACGATAACAAGCCACGAAGCTGCAAGACGAGGGGAGCGGGAACCGCTATGGACGCTGTTCAAGGTCGTGCTCGGCCTGTCGGCGTTGTCATGGGGCGGCCTCGCGCTAATGGCGCAGCTCGAGAATCACTACGTCGAGCGCGAGGCACGGCTCTCGCGAGTCGCGTTCTCCGATCTGATCGCGCTTGCGTGGATGGTGCCGGGGCCCGTGGGCTGCAACGTCGCCGTGCAGCTCGGACACGCGCTGCGCGGACGTGCCGGCGCATGGGTCGCGGGCATCGCGAGCGTGCTGCCCTTCTTCATGCTGATGACGCTGTTCGCGATCTTTTACCGCACGCCGCTCGTGCGCACCTTCGCGTCGCAGACTTTGCTGAATCACTTTAGCGTGGTGCTCGCCACGCTGATCGGCATCACCTGGTACAAGCAGACGCGCGCGCTCGTGCGCGGCAAACTCGAATGGACGGCGGCGGTGGTCGGCTGCTTCGCGCTCTTCTATGCACACAGCCCGGCGGCTTATGTGCTGATGCTGAGCGCGGCATTCGGCGCCGGCTGGGTGGTGAGCCCCGTGCGCAACACGCGCTTTGTCGTGTCGTTCTCGCGAGGCGACTGGCAGATACTCGCCATGCTGTGCGTGTTCGTGCTGCTCTTCGCACTGCCGCTGCCGCATCGCTACGATCTCGCGCTGCTATGGCCGCGGCTCGCCGGCGCGGGCATGACGCTCTTCGGCGGCGGCTTTTCCGCGTTGCCGGTGCTCAAGACGCTGTTCGTCACGCCGACCATCGGCGTCTCCGACAACGACTTCACGCTGGCTTTTTCGTTGTCGCCGATCTCGCCCGGACCGCTGCTGAACGTGGTGCCGTTCTTCGGCTATCTCGTCGACGGCTGGGCGGGCGCATTGCTCGCCACGCTCGCGCTGTTCGTGCCGTCGGGATGCCTCGTCGTGCTGGCGCAGCGGCATCTGCATCAGTTGAAAATGAATCCGCGATTCGAGCATGGCATGCGGATTCTGCGCGCCGTCACCACCGCGTTCCTCGCGGTGGCCGTGCTGCGTATCGCCGGACATGTGCCGCTGCAACCGGTCTATCTGCTGACCGCCGTGTTCTCGGCGATGTGCTTCGCGAAGCTCAAGCTGCCCGTGTATGCGGTGTACGGCACCGTGGCGATTGCGTGCGGGCTGTGGCTTGCGTATGGCGCGTGGGCTTAGCGCGATCAGAATCCGCGTGACAGCACCGCGAAGCCGACCGTCACGACACCGAGCACGATGTTGATCAGCACGAGACGCCGGATCGTGCCGACCGCCTGCGCGCCGTCAGGCCACTTCTGCGCCTGCACTGCGCGGCGAATGCGCGGAAATACGGCGAACCGGATATGCCCGAAGATCAGCATCATGACGATGCCGAGGCCGGCCATTGCATGCAACGGCCAGGTGGCGTGACCGCCGCCGAATTGCATCAGCAGGAAACCGCCCGTCAGCAGAATGACGAGCACCGAAGCCGCCACCCAATTGAAGAAGCGGCCAAACACCGATTCCCACAACGGCAAGCGCAATTGCGGCGAGAGATCGGCTATGGCGGGGCGCAAGCAGAAGTGCGCGAAGATCATCCCGCCCACCCACACCGCGACTGCGAGCAGATGTAGAAAGAGCGCGAGTTCGATAGCCTTGTTCATGTTGTATTCCTCTCCGACGACGCCACACCGCTTATGCCGAATGATATGAGCAGCGGCTATTGAGCGCGTTCGACCGCACGCCCTGCGTGCAGTTCCAAAACGCCCGTGGCTTGCGTCGTTTTTCTTGTTGTTATTGCAGCGCGGCTGATGTCTCGACGAAGTACCGCGACCTGCTACTTCGCTGGTACTTCGACTCGATACCGCGACGCCGCCCCCGAATTTGCCGCGCGCTGTACTGCAATGCGCTGTACTGCAATGACTTGCACGGCCAGCGCCTCGCATGCTAGCAGACGCCGGCCGCTTTCAACATGAATCTTCGTCAGGCAACCGGCACCGGACGCATGCCTTCGAGCTTGAGCTTGCTCTCCGGCGCACGGCCCTTGCGTGCCCGCTTGCCGACATGCGCGGCGAGCGCGGCGCCGCTCAGCTTTTCTTCGTCCAGACGACCGCCGCGGCGCGCGCCGATCAGCATCACGCCGGCCGCGTTGATGGCGAGCGCCTGCACCAGCGTTTCCTTGTCGTCGAGCGCCATCAGCGTGACGCCGCGGCCGCCGCCCGACAGCGTCTTCATTTCGTCGATGCCGAACACCAGCAGGCGACCCGCCGACGACAGACACGCAACCTGCGTCGCGTCCGGCAGCATCGGCATGGGCGCGAGCGGCGCGGCGCCTGCGTCGATCGTCATGAACGACTTGCCCGCCTTCACGCGGCTCACCATGTCGCCGACCTTCGCGATGAAGCCGAAGCCGTTGCTCGACGCGAGCAGCAACGCCTGATCCGCCGAAGCCGCGTAGTAATGCATCAGATGGCTGCCCGACTCCATTTCGATCAGCGACGTGACCGGCACGCCGTCGCCGCGGCCGCCCGGCAGCGACGCCACCGCGACCGAATAGACGCGCCCGTTGCTGCCCCACGCGATGAGCGTGTCCGGCGTGCGGCACTGGAACGCCGCGTACAGACCATCGCCGGCCTTGAACGTGAAGCCCGCCGTGTCGAGGCCGTGCCCCTTCAGCGCGCGCACCCAGCCTTTTTGCGAGACCACGACCGTGACCGGTTCGTCGACCACGCGGGCTTCGTACGTCGCGCGCTTTTCCTGCTGGATCAGCGTGCGGCGCTCGTCGCCGTATTGCTTCGCGTCGGCTTCGATTTCCTTGATGAGCAGACGCTTCATCGCCGATTCGCTGCCGAGCAGTTCTTCGAGCTTCGCCTTCTCGTCGCGCAGTTCCGCGAGTTCCTTCTCGATCTTGATCTTCTCGAGCCGCGCCAACTGACGCAGCCGGATTTCGAGGATGTCTTCGGCCTGCCGGTCGGACAAGCCGAACGCGGCCATCAACGCGACCTTCGGTTCGTCCGACTCGCGAATGATGCGGATCACTTCGTCGATATTCAGGAAGACGATCATCCGCCCTTCGAGGATGTGAATCCGGTCGTCGACCTTCGTCAAACGATGACGCGTGCGGCGCGTGACGGTGGCGAAACGGAACGCGATCCACTCGTGCAGGATTTCGCTCAAGCCCTTCTGACGCGGCCGGCCGTCGCCGCCCACCATCACCATATTCAGCGATGCGTTCGACTCAAGACTCGTATGCGCGAGCAGCGTGTTGACGAACTCCGTCTGATCGATGCGGCTCGACTTCGGCTCGAATACGAGGCGCACGGGCGCGTCCTTGCCCGACTCGTCGCGCACGGCGTCGAGCAGGCCGAGCATGGTCTGCTTGCCCTGCAACTGTTCCGGCGTGAGCGCCTTCTTGCCGAGCTTGATCTTCGGATTGGTCTGCTCCTCGATTTCCTCGAGCACCTTCTGCGCGGCCGTGTTCGGCGGCAATTCGGTGATGACCAGTTGCCACTGGCCGCGTGCGAGGTCCTCGATTTTCCAGCGGGCGCGCACCTTCAGGCTGCCGCGGCCGGTTTCATAGGCCGCCGAGATTTCCGCTTCGCTGGAAATGATCTGGCCGCCGCCTGGGAAGTCCGGCCCCGGCACGTGCTCCATCAACTCCGCGTGCGTGATCTTCGGATTGCGGATCATCGCGACCGTGGCAGCCGCGACTTCGCGCAGATTGTGCGACGGAATTTCAGTCGCGAGACCGACCGCGATGCCCGACGCGCCGTTCAGCAAAACGAACGGCAGACGCACGGGCAAGAGCCGCGGCTCGTCGAACTCGCCGTCGTAGTTCTTCATGAAGTCGACGGTGCCCTGGTCGATTTCGGCGAGCAGCAGCTTCGCGATCGGCGTCAGGCGCGCTTCCGTGTACCGCATCGCCGCCGCGCCGTCGCCGTCGCGAGAGCCGAAGTTGCCCTGGCCGTCGATCAGCGGATAGCGCATCGAAAAATCCTGCGCGAGACGCACGAGCGCGTCGTACGCCGACTGGTCGCCGTGCGGGTGATACTTACCGAGCACGTCGCCGACCACGCGCGCCGACTTCACCGGCTTGGCGTTGTCGGACAGACCCATGTCGTTCATCGCGAACAGGATGCGGCGTTGCACCGGCTTCTGGCCGTCGCAGACATCCGGCAGCGCGCGGCCCTTGACCACGCTCACCGCATAGTCGAGATACGCGCGCTCCGCGTAATTGCCGAGCGTCAGGAAGTCGCCTTCGGGCGGCGGCGGCTCGGTGAAAAGGTCGAGAGTGTTATCGTCGTCCATCTAGAATCCGTATCGTGTTTGGCGTGAGGTTTCGTGCGGGAGCGCTGGCTTGCACCGCTCAGATATCCGCTTCGACTTCATTGCCCTTTTCTTCGAGCCAGTTGCGGCGCGACGCCGCTTCGCCCTTGCCCATCAGCATGGTCATGCGCGCGACCGTGGCGTCGTAGTCGAGCTCGCCGAGCGCCACCGGCGTGAGACGCCGCGTGTCCGGGTTCATCGTCGTATCCCATAGTTGTTCGGCGCTCATTTCACCCAGCCCCTTGAAGCGGCTGATCGACCATTGCGTGTCGCGCACGCCGTCCTTGCGCAGCTTGTCGAGAATCGCCTCGAGCTCGCCTTGGTCGAGTGCGTACAGCTTCTGCGCGGGCTTCTTGCCGCGCGCGGGTGCGTCGACGCGAAAGAGCGGCGGACGCGCGATGCACACATGACCGCGTTCGATCAGTTGCGGGAAGTGCTTGAAGAACAGCGTGAGCAGCAACACCTGGATGTGCGAGCCGTCCACGTCCGCGTCCGACAGAATGCAGATCTTGCCGTAGCGCAGATTCGACAGATCGATCTTGTCGTCCGGGCTGTGCGGATCGACGCCGATCGCCACCGAAATGTCGTGCACTTCGTTGTTCGCAAAGAGACGGTCGCGCTCGGTTTCCCACGTGTTCAGCACCTTGCCGCGCAGCGGCAGGATCGCCTGGAACTCCTTGTCGCGGCCCATTTTCGCGGAGCCGCCCGCCGAATCGCCCTCGACGAGGAACAACTCGTTGCGGCCGATTTCCGTCGATTCGCAATCGGTCAGCTTGCCGGGCAGCACGGCCACGCCCGAGCTCTTGCGCTTCTCGACCTTTTGCCCGGCACGCGTGCGCGCCTGCGCCTGCTTGATGACGAGGTCCGCGAGCTTCTTGCCGTGCTCGACGTGCTGGTTGAGCCACAATTCGAGCGCCGGACGCGCGAACGACGACACGAGCTTCACCGCGTCGCGGCTATTCAGACGCTCCTTGATTTGCCCCTGGAACTGCGGGTCCAACACTTTCGCCGACAGCACGAACGACACGCGCGCGAACACGTCTTCGGCGAGCAGCTTCACGCCCTTCGGCTGCAGGTTGTGCAACTCGACGAAACTCTTGACCGCCTGGAACAAGCCTTCGCGCAAGCCGGATTCGTGCGTGCCGCCCGCGGGCGTCGGAATCAGATTGACGTACGACTCACGCGTGAGCGGCCCTTCCTCGCTCCACGCGACGACCCACGCCGCGCCCTCGCCTTCGGCAAACGTCTCTTCGTTCGCGCGCGAGTTTTCGGCGTAACGCTCGCCTTCGAAAAGCGGAATCAGCAGGTCGCTGCCGCTCATGCCTTCGAGCAGATAGCCGCGCAAGCCGTCTTCGTATTTCCAGCTTTGCTGTTCGCCGGTTCGCTCGTTGACGAGTGTGACTTCGACGCCCGGCAACAAGACCGCTTTCGAGCGCAGCAGACGCTGCAGTTCGCCGAGCGGCAGATTCGGCGAGTCGAAGTACTTCGGATTCGCCCATGCGGTCACGCGCGTGCCCGACTTCTTTTCGCCCCTGGCTGCGGCGCGCACTTCGAGCGGCTTGGCGACGTCGCCGTTGGCGAAGCTGAGCGCGGCGACCTTACCGTCACGCCATACGGTGACGTCGAGGCGCGTGGACAGCGCGTTGGTGACCGACACGCCGACGCCGTGCAGGCCGCCCGAAAACGTGTACGCGCCGCCAGCGGCTTTATCGAATTTGCCGCCCGCGTGCAGGCGCGTGAACACGATTTCGACGACCGGCACGCCTTCTTCCGGATGCAGGCCGAAGGGGATGCCGCGGCCGTCGTCTTCGACCGACACCGAATGATCCGCGTGCAGCGTGACCGTGATTTGCCGGCCGTAGCCGCCGAGGGCTTCGTCCGACGCGTTGTCGATGACTTCCTGAATGATGTGCAGCGGATTCTCGGTGCGGGTGTACATGCCGGGCCGTTGCTTGACCGGCTCGAGACCCTTCAACACCTTGATCGACGCTTCGCTATACGCGGCGTTTGGCTTTTTCGTGGACATGGTTGACTCGGGTGCGTCGGTTCATCGTTGTCCACAGGTCCGGTTGATAAGTCCGTGGACAATGCGTTGAGTTTTCAAAAAAAGCGAAACGAAACAACGTGGTTAGGTGGGATGCCCGCGATGCGGGCAAGCTGTTTGTCGCATGGGTTGCGCTCGTTCGCCGCGTGATGAGCGCGCGGCGTTCGTGCGCATTTACAGCACTCCCCTGATTGGGCGCTGCATCGCGGCCCAGCGCCACCGCTGGTGAAAACGCCGGGGATGCCTTGTTCGCGGGGTATTTTACTGATTTCGAACCTGGCGGCAATTCACGGCGCACACGATTGGCCATTCGGACAAGGCGCGGTCCACACGCAAGCGAAAGCGCCGACGACGAAAGACGCCGGCGCTTGCCGCCTCATTTGCGACGGTTTTCGAGTTCGTCCCAGCGCTCGAGCGCGGCCAGCAGTTCTTCGTCGATGGCGGCATAGCGTTCGGAAAGACGCGTGCCTTCCTGTGGGTCCTTCGCGAAGATCGAGCCTTCTTCAAGCTGGGCGCCGATGGTTTTCTGCTCGGCCTCCAGCGCGGCGATTTTCTGCGGCAGTGCTTCCAGTTCGCGCTGCTCCTTGAACGACAGCTTCGCCGCGCGCTGCGGATTGCGGCCGGCTGTGTTGTCGTTGCCGGAGGCGTCTTTGGCTGTGTCTTTATTGGCGTCTTTAGCCGCGTCTTTCGTTGTGTCCTTAGTTGTGTCCTTAGCCGCGTCCCTGCTCGCCTCTTTCTGCGCTTCCTGCGCCAACTGCTGCGAGCGCTCGCTTTGCAACTGCCAGTCGGTGAAGCCGCCCACATACTCGCGCCACTTGCCGCCGCCCTCCGACGCGATCACCGACGTCGCGACGTTATCCAGAAACGCGCGGTCGTGGCTCACCAGTAGCACGGTGCCGTCATAGTCCGTGAGCAGTTCTTCAAGCAGTTCGAGCGTGGGAATATCGAGGTCGTTGGTCGGTTCGTCGAGCACCAGCACGTTGGCCGGCCGCGCGAACAGACGCGCGAGCAGCAGCCGGTTGCGCTCGCCGCCCGACAGCGACTTGACCGGCGAACGCGCTCGCTCCGGCGCGAACAGAAAGTCGCCGAGATAGCTCATGACGTGCTTTTTCTGACCGTTGACCTCGACCCATTCGCTGCCGGGGCTGATGGTGTCGGCGAGACTTTTGTCCAGGTCCAGTTGCGCGCGCATCTGGTCGAAATACGCGACCTGCAGATTGGTGCCGACGCGCACCGTGCCCTCGTCCGGCTTCAATTCGCCGAGGATGATCTTCAGCAGCGTGGTCTTGCCCGCGCCGTTCGGACCGACAAAGCCGATCTTGTCGCCGCGCATGACGGTCCCGGTGAAGCGGTCGATCACCGTGCGCGAGCCGTAGCGCTTCGTGACATCCGTCAGTTCCGCGACGATCTTGCCCGACTTCTCGCCCTGCCCGACGTCGAGCTTGACGTTGCCTTGCACGTTGCGGCGTTCCGCGCGCTGGTTGCGCATTTCGACGAGCCGCGCGATGCGGCCGACGCTGCGCGTACGCCGCGCCTCGACGCCCTTGCGAATCCACACTTCTTCCTGTGCGAGCAGCTTGTCGGCCTTTTCGTTTTCGACGCGCTCGATTTCCAGTTGCTGCGCCTTGCGCGTCTGATAAGCCGAAAAGTTGCCCGGATACGACAGCAGACGCCCGCGATCGAGTTCGACGATGCGCGTGGCGACGCGGTCGAGAAACGCGCGGTCGTGGGTGATGAAGAGGAGCGCCGCGCGCTGCGACACCAGCAGATCTTCCAACCAGCGGATGCCGTCGAAATCCAGGTGGTTGGTCGGCTCGTCGAGCAGCAGAACGTCCGGCTGCACGACCAGCGCACGAGCCAGCGCGACGCGCTTTTGCATGCCGCCCGAGAGCGAACCCACGCGCGCCTCGCCGTTCAGGCCGATCTGCTGCAGCGTGGTGGCGACGCGCGTGCTCCAGTTCCAGGCGTTCGTGGTGTCCAGCGACGATTGCAGCGTGTTCATGCGCGCCATCAGCGCGTCGTGCTGCGCGCCTTCCGGTTCATCCGCGAGCTGGTTGGCGACCGCGTCGTATTCGTCGAGCAGCGCGCGGGCGTGCGTGAGGCCGGCCGCGACGGCTTCGAAGACTGTGTCGTCGGTATCGAACTCCGGCTCCTGCGGCACGTACACCGTGGTCAGACTCTGCTGACGCGTGACGAGGCCGTCGTCGGGCTTGGCCAGATCGGCGACGATCTTCAGCAGCGACGACTTGCCCGCGCCGTTGCGGCCGATCAGACCGACCCGCTCGCCCGGTTCGAGAGAGAAGTCCGCGTGATCGAGCAACGCGACGTGACCGAACGCCAGTTGCGCTCCGGTAATGGTGTAAAGCGACATGGGAAATTGGAGAAGACAGCGAGGATTCGGAACTGCTCATTGTACCGGGCGCGCGAGCGGGTGCCTGTATGCCGGAAGATATAGGACGAACGCCCCGCGTCGCGATGCCTGGCGTCGACTGTCGGGTCGGATGGTTTGCGTCGGCTTGCGTCGGCTCTTATCCCCTTGCGAGCCGTGCGAACGCGAGCATGAAGCGGCTGCCGGGCGATGCCGACGCGCGCCCGGCCATTTGCGATCCGGCGGCGCGCTACTTCACATGCACAGTGATGGTCTTGCTGAGTCCGGGACCATAAGAGCGATGTGCGCCGTCGCCGAATTGCAGCGTCAGCGTATGGTCGCCCGGCGGCAGTGTCAGGTCCGCTTCCGTCTGACCCTTGCCGAAGTGGAGCGATTTGTCGTTGGCGGGAATCACCTCGCCTTTCGGCAGGGGCTTGCCGTCCACCAGCAGATGATGATGGCCCGTGCCGTCCGTCATCGTGCCGGCCGGGGCGATCTTCATGCCGTCGACGGCGAATACCACGTGGACGGGATTGCTGACGGTCGCGCCGTCCGTCGGCTGCACGAAGGACACGCTTGCCGCCTGCGCCGCGCCGGACGCCGCCAGCAATCCAGCCAGTGCCGCGCCGGTCAACCATCTGGTTTTGAACATCGTTTTCTCCTGGTTAGAAACGTGAGCCACGCACGATACGCAGCGCCGCTGCGAGTCAGCAGCATACACGCGGTGCGTGACAGGGCTTGTGCGTGCCTGCGTCAAATCCGATTGCCGATGCCGTTGACGAATTCCGGTAATATTGCGGCTCTCCGCGGATGCCCGAAAAAGGGGCAGACTGCGCGGGATCATTGCATTGAAGAGAGAAGAGTACGTCGTGAGCGAAGTAACGGAAGTGACTGAGTACAAGAGCTGGGTTTGCCTGATTTGCGGCTGGATCTATAACGAAGAAGAAGGTTTGCCCGAAGAAGGCATCGCCCCCGGCACCCGCTTTGCCGCGATTCCCGAGGACTGGCGCTGCCCGCTGTGCGACGTCGGCAAGGCGGAGTTCGCGGTGGTGGAGTTTTGAGGTTGGGCGTGACGTCGTTTCCGACGGTTTTGCTATACTCTTGCCCTCGCTTGCATGGCTGAAAACGCAAGCGCTTGCGGCGTCATTTCGGCGCGGCAATCACAGATCAGGGGTCCGGTCCGCCCCGTTGTAGCTATCCGCTCCCTGTAGTTCAATGGATAGAACAAGTGCCTCCTAAGCGCTAGATGCAGGTTCGATTCCTGCCAGGGGGACCAACTACCCTTCCAGTATTTCCGTCGCCGCGTTCGCCTTCGGTCGCACTGTGCCGGCGAACCTCCGGCACGATCCGGGGATGTTGCCCCAGCGCGCTGTTGGTTGCACAATTGCAGCCCACGGGGATGACGACAATGAAAATGAAGACCGCCTTGGCAGCGTTGACCATGCTTGCCGCGTGCACCACCATATCCGACGTTACGCCGGCCGGCAACGGTCGCTACATCGTCACTACGCAGGTTCGCGGCGGCATGACGCCGTGGGGCGAAGTAAAGGCATCGAGCCTCAAACGCGCCGACGAATATTGCCGCCAGCAGGGTCAGCAGATGCATCAGGTCGATATGCAGACGCATGGCGTCCGCGGATGGACACCGCAGGAAGCGGAACTAACGTTTTCCTGCACGTCTAGCTAACGTCGTTTGTGATCGGATGGACCGTGACCAAACATGGGCATCGCTGCGCCACTCACCGCTCACCTGGCTGACGATCCGGATGAACTTCGGCGGATCAACCTCTGACCGACGCGCAACTCACTCGTTATCGAATCTGAGCGTCTTCGAATGTAGCCGTCGACATTCGCAGTATGTCGCTCAAGGCATTCATTACGAAGTGAGACCTGGTCTTGTCCGCAACGTCCTGGGGCGCCTTACGGGGTAGAACACCTGCCCGGTAAAGCGCTTCCAACTCCTCCCAATTGACTTCACCAATCGCAGGTCCGCTCGGCAAAGCATTGCTGCCGTTTGATCCCAGACAGTCCGCCGCTTTTCCTGCCAACTCTGCTATCGCACGGGTCTTGGCCAGTCCAAGCGCCTCGCCGCGGAGAATCCTGGCATCGACCAAAAACCGCGGCCCGCAGCGCAGCGCCCGCTCGCTCCCCGCTAACCCCGCTTCGGACTATCCAGCCCGCGAACCACCGCCGGCCGGGCGACGAACGCCGCCAGCGTGCGCTGAACGTTGGGAAAATCCTGAATCGCGACGAGCTCGCCGGCTTCATAGAAACCGATCAGATTGCGCACCCACGGAAACGTCGCAATATCGGCAATTGAGTACTGATCGCCGAGAATCCACTCGCGTCCTTCCAGACGCTGCTCCAGCACGCCGAGCAGGCGCTTCGATTCGGCGACGTAGCGATCGCGCGGACGCTTGTCCTCGTACTCCTTGCCGGCGAATTTGTGGAAGAAGCCGAGCTGGCCGAACATGGGACCGATGCCGCCCATCTGGAACATGACCCACTGAATGGCCTCGTAACGGCCGGCGGCGTCCTGCGGAATCAGCTGCCCGGTCTTGTCCGCGAGATAGATCAGGATCGCGCCCGATTCGAAGAGCGGCAGCGGCTTGCCGTCCGGCCCGTTCGGATCGATGATCGCCGGAATCTTGTTGTTCGGGTTGAGCGACATGAACTCGGGCGTCAACTGATCGTTGGTGTCGAAGCGCACCAGATGCGGCTCATACGGCAAGCCGGTTTCCTCGAGCATGATCGACACCTTCACGCCGTTGGGCGTCGGCAGCGAATAGAGCTGCAGGCGCTCGGGATGCGCGGCGGGCCATTTCTTCGTGATCGGGAATGCGGACAGATCTGTCATGTGATGGTGTAGCCCTGTGCGGGAATGGCGGATGAAAACGGTATCGGGACGATCGACAGAGCCAGTTCGGCGGCATGGCGGCACGGCCGGCGCTGATACGGCGCTCAGCACGCAATGCGTAATGCGCGGCCTCAATGCATCGTCCCGATCCGGCGACGGCCAAATATAAACCGAGTCGCCGCAACGTGTGCGGAAGCCGGCAGGCCCCCCAACGTCAGCCGACGCTCACCACAAATCTTTCGTCGCGCTGCCCGCGCGCACGTTATAGCCCTCGCGCCACAGCGCGGCGCCCACCGTCACCAGCAGCGACCTGTGCCCGGCGTCGAGCTGCTCCCACGTCGACGCGACCCAGGCCGCGAAATTCGCGCAGGTTTCCTCGAGGTCGACGGGCGCTTTGCCCTCCAGATACTGGCGTTCGAACATCGAAAGGACTTTTTCCGGTGTCATTGGCGCGGCCTCCGTGTTGGATGCATTCAGTCTAAAGGCGACGCAGCCTGCGCGGCGCGCTCTGCGCGCCAAAGCCGGGTTACTCCCAGGCCGGATCTGCGCTGCAAAGAGAAAAGGCGCCGAGGCGCCCTTTCGTCAAACCGCATCACACGGGATTACGGGTTGTTGCGCTTGGCTTCGTCCCTGGCGTCCTTGGCGTCTTCCTTCGCGTCGCCGTAGCTCTGCTGAACCTTGCCCGCGCCCTGCTGGAGATCGCCCTTGAGTTCCTTGCCGGGGTTATCGGTTGCCTTGCCCACGGCTTCGTTGATCTTGCCCTTCACCTGTTCGCCTACCCCTTTTACCTGGTCCTTGTTCATCTTCGACTCCGGTTGAAAGCAATGCCGACGCGATATTGCGCCAGTAACCGGATCGAGCAACGGCCATGCCCGCCATTCTTCGGACCGAAACGGCCACGCATAAGCGGGCGGAATGCCCGCGCGCCGCCAACCGCAGGAATATTTTTCGCGGAAGCCCTAAAGTTTCCCTTCAGCCGGCCGTAATAGCGGCCATGGAGGAGCCATGGACCGCACACCCATCAACCTGTCGGCATCGTCGAAAGCCGCGCTGATCGACGGCGACATCACGCACATCGCGCGTGTCATGCGACTGTCGCTGCAAGGCGACCTCGCCGGACCGATCCTGGCGCCGGCCTACTGGCGCGAGCGCCTCTACAAGCTGCTCGATACGGGCAGCCTCACGCACCCGCAGCTCTGCGCAGTCGACAGCCTCCTGCTCCAACTCGACCAGTTCGAGGCCGAGCCGCCCGTCCCGTGGGACGAACTCGCGCCCGCGACCGCGGCGCTCTTTCCGCCGACGCACGAATCCGGCGCGGGGCACCCCGTCTAGCCGCCGCTTCATCGCGCTTGCCTCACGCGGCCCGGCCTAGCGCAGCCGGCCTGACGCGGCCCGCCGCGCGAACGACGGCGATGCGCCGTCGCCGACGACCTTCTCGCCCTAAAAAAACGGCCGCGAACCATGCCGCGGCCTGAACACGTCGCAACGCAGGGACTTCGCGTCACGCTGCTAGCGTACACATCCAACCGTGACAAGCGCATTTCGCCGCCGACGTTCCGGCGCGCCACATCGCGCCCCAAAATTCCTGGACAGGCGGTTATCGAACGGTCAAAATGTCCGCCAAAATTCCCAGCGAAAAACACATGACACGCGACATGACCCTGGCGACGAGCCACGACCTGCTCACTCAAGCGTTGCAGGTCTATAGCCAGGCCGAAATCGCGGCACGCTGCGGAAAAAACGTTCGAACCATTCGCCGCTGGAAGACCGATCAGAGTTGCCCGCGGATTGCGCAAGCGGCGTTGCGTGAAATGCTGCGAACGAAATCACGCAGCGGGCTCGCGCAAGGCGCGCCGGCTTTTCGCTTCATCGATCTCTTTGCCGGCATCGGCGGGATTCGGCGCGGCTTTGAAGCACATGGCGGTCAGTGCGTCTTCACGAGCGAATGGAACGAGTTCTCGAAGAAGACGTATCAGCAGAATCATCGCGACGCCGACGACTCGCATCAGTTCGTCGGCGACATCGTTTCGTTCGCGGAAGACGAGATTCCGCCGCACGACGTGCTGCTCGCCGGCTTTCCATGCCAGCCGTTCAGCATCGCGGGCGTGAGCAAGAAGAATTCGCTCGGCCGCCCGCATGGTTTCGAATGCACGACGCAAGGCACGCTCTTCTATGACGTCGCACGCATTATCGATGCAAAACGTCCGGCCGCGTTCGTGCTCGAGAACGTCAAGAACCTCATGTCGCACGATAAGGGCAATACGTTTCGAACGATTCTCGAAGTATTGCGCGACGAGTTGAAATACGACGTGCACTATAAGGTCATCGACGGGCAGCATTTCACGCCGCAGCATCGCGAGCGAATCGTGATTATCGGGTTTCGTTCGGGCACCGAATTTTCTTTCGACGACCTGCGCTTGCCCGCAATCGGGCCGCGCCTCGCGTCGATCCTGCACAAGACCGACGGCAGCGAGCCGCTGTTGCCGCACGACGGCGAGCGTTTCTTCGATCACGTTCAGCGCAAGGTTCAGCCGAAGTACACGTTGACGCCGAATCTGTGGGCGTACTTGCAGGCCTACGCCGACAAACATCGCGCCGCTGGCAACGGGTTCGGCTTCGGGTTGGTCACACCGCAAAGCGTCACACGCACGCTGTCGGCGCGTTACCACAAGGACGGCTCCGAGATTCTTCTCGCGCAAGGCCAGGGCGAACGGCCGCGCCGCTTGACGCCGCGCGAGTGCGCCCGTCTGATGGGCTTTCCCGACGACTTCGTGATTCCCGTGAGCGACACCCAGGCGTATCGTCAGTTCGGCAACAGCGTGGTGGTGCCGGTCATGCAGGAAGTGGCGCGCATCATGGCGCCGCATATCGGTGCGCTGCTCGGGCAAGACGTTCAAGCGAAGCGCGCAAAAGTAGCACTGCGCGCATAGTCGCTTGCACACACGCGGTCCTGTCGCGTAGTCGGCGTGGACAGAACCGCGTGGCCGCAAGACTCGTCCGTAAACTCAGCTTGTCGGCTGCGTCGCGGCCTCGTGAATCAGCGCCGCGACCTCCGTGGGCCGCGACGCGAGCGACGCGTGACTAGCCGCAAGCGTCACGATCTTTCTTGCGTTGAGCCGCGCGGACATCATCTTCTGGTTCTCCGGATGAATCATTCGGTCTTCGCTGGAAATCTGATACCACGATGGTTTCCGCGCCCATGCCGCCGAAGTGATTGGGTCTCCGAACGTTCCCGCTAATGGCGCCTTCTGCGTGACGGCCATGACAAGCGCCTCATCGGCGCTCAGGTCCTGACAGAAGCTTTGACGGAATTTCTCCGGCTTGATCCACAGGTAACCGTCGCTGTCCGGCTCGAGATTGGCGGCCGCCTCTGGCGGACGCTGCTGCGTGATGCCGCCCGGACTCTCCCCCGTATCCGGCGCGAACGCCGCGATATACACGAGCCCCGTCACGTTCGGATGATTGCCCGCCTGCGTGATGACCGCGCCTCCATACGAATGACCGACCAACAAGACCGGTCCGCCGATCTGGGCGATCATCTTGCTGGTTCGTTCGACGTCGTCAGCAAGCGAGGTCAGCGGCAATTCAACGGCGCGAATCGATTCGTGACCTTGACGCGCAAGCTCGACGATGACTTTGCTCCAATGGGCGGCTCCTCCCCAAAAACCGTGGACCAGCAAGATCGCAGGCTGATTGCTCATGACAGCACTCCTGTTGTTCGATTCGTAATGGCTCTGCGCTCACCACGGCATTGATCGTCTCCGAAGTTTGCACGCGACGTGTCAACCGCTGTCGCAAAGACAGCGGTGAAAACATCATAGGTCCAATGAAACGGAACAACGAGAAAGTTTATCGGCGTGCGGAGACGTCGAGCGCGGACCCGGCGATCGTGTCCAGATGCGCGCGCAGAACATCGATGAAATGCCGGCTCAATAGCGATGGCGCAGTGTGCGCGGGCATCGCCATGCGCACCGGCACATCGATCGTCGGCTCGAACGGTTTCACCAGCAACTGACCGGCATAGGTGCTCGCCACATACGGATTGACGATTGCCACGCCAATGCCCGCGCTCACGAGCGCACAGATGGTGATGGACGACGTGGTCTGGATCGCAAAGTCGACCGGCATATCGTGCGCAGCCAGCACCGCCTTGATCGCGATGGTCAGGTCGTCCATCTCTCCAAGCGAGAGCAAGGGCTCGCCGCGCAGCGCCTCCACATGAACCGTGGACTGATCTTTCAACCGATGACCAGGCGGCAGCACGCATACGGCCGGCACCGTCTTGATGATCTCGGTCTCGAAGTCGAGTTCGTCGAGCTTGCCGGTAGTTAGTATCAGATCGAACAGATCCTGACGCAGCAGGTCGGTCAATTGCGGCGTAGCGGCCGTCTGCAAGTTCAGATACGTTTGCGGAAAACGCGAGCGGAACTCGCGGATGACCTGCGGCAAAAGGCCGCTGCCGAGCGTCGGCGTGCAGCCGATATGCAGTGCGCCCGTCCCCGAATTGCGCAGAATCGAGACCACGGACTCGATGTTCTCCAGACCGTTGAAATGCTTCTGCACCGTCTTGTACAGCAGTTGTCCTTCGCTTGTCGGTCTCAACCTGCCGTGGTGCATCTCGAACAGTTTCAGGCCCGAAGAGCTTTGCAGTTCAGCGAGGCGGCGACTGACGGACGGCTGAGTCGTATTGAGCGCCGCAGCGGCGCCGGTCGTCGTACCCATCTGCATGACGGCGCGGAACGCCTGAATCTGCTGGAAGTTCAATGGCCGCGTCATGTAGAGGAAATCCAATCGACTAGGACGGCTGACTATACCAAACGCGAATAGCCGTACCGCAAAAATGAATTGTCCGGCGTCGCCGAGCGGCGATATTCTTCTGCCACTCTTCGCGCCGGCATGAACCGTCGGCGCTTTGTCTGCATTCTTTGCCTTTGGCCGCTCATGATCGCCTCGCCGCTTTGCATTGCTGACCGCCCTGGCCACCGCGCACGAACCGTTCGGCGCACCTGTCCTATCCAGCGGCTACGCGGCGGCGAGCAGCATCATTTCTTCGGCTATTACAACAAGAGCGCGTGGGATCGCACGGGCCGCTATCTGCTCGGCAACGAGGTCGCAATGATGGATGCGCCGCTTACGCCGGACTTGCAAGCCAACGTCGGGTACTTCGACCTTAAGGATGGCGAACTTTTTCATGCGATCGACACAACCACCGCATGGAACTGGCAAATGGGCTGCCAGTTGCAATGGCTCGACGGCGAGCCCGGCCACAAGTTCATTTACAACATACGTACCGACGATATGTCGGCGCGTTACCCAGGTTTCGGCGCGATTGTTTTCGACATCGGCAGCCGGAAAAAGACGGCGCTTTCAATGCCCGTTTATGTATGCGCACCCGATAGCCGCTATGCGCTTTGCGTCGATTACCGGCGCCTCTATGTGACGCACGAAACGATAGGCTACGCGGAGCATGGCGGTCCATTCACGTTAGAGCTGGCGCCGGCAGACGACGGCATCCATCGCCTCGATCTCGCAACCGGCGAGACTGCATTGATTGTCAGCTATGACGATTTGCGCGAGTTCCACCCGGTTGCGTCGATGGAGCGCGCGATCCACTGGGTAAGCCACATCGAGATCAATCCTGCGTCGTCGCGCATGCTGTTTTTGCACCGCTGGACGGAGCGCACCGCCGACGAAACGTGCTTCCTGCACCGGCTGATTACGATGAACGCCGACGGCTCCGGCATGCGCCTGCTCGAATGCTCGGACCATCCGCTGCCGCAACTGGCGGATGATTTCGATCCGTCCGCAGTCGGCACGTTCGACTACGAGAAGTCCGAATACCAGATCTCGCACCCGTTGTGGCAAGACGATGCGCACGTCGTCGCATGGAGCCCGCACGCCGGCAGCATTCACTATCATCTGTATGAAGACGCCGACGACGGCCAGGTGGAAGTGATCGGCCGCGACCTGCTGACCGAGAACGGGCATATGAGCTTTTCGCCGGTCGACACGCGCTGGCTGTTATCCGACACCTATCCTGA
This sequence comes from Paraburkholderia sp. OAS925, assembly GCF_040543975.1. NCBI lineage: Bacteria > Pseudomonadati > Pseudomonadota > Betaproteobacteria > Burkholderiales > Burkholderiaceae > Paraburkholderia > Paraburkholderia sp. OAS925. The sequence continues at coordinate 1,539,090 of NZ_JBEUNO010000001.1, read as the reverse complement.
TTCGCGGACCAACACACGCATTCTGTTTATCTACGACATGCGTGAAGGCGTGCGCTATGAGATCGGCGAATTCCATGCACCGCCGGAGCTGAAAAAAGAAAACCGCTGCGACTTGCACCCGCGCTGGAATCGCGACGGTCTCGCCGTGTGCATCGATTCCGTTCACGAGGGTGAACGCCAGATGTATGTGATCGACGTTTCGCAGATTACCGGCGCACGCTGAAGCAAAGATAATGAAGACCGTGGAGACAACGATGAAACGAGAGTACTTCGCCCGCGCCATCGTCACCGTTGCAATTGCAACATCGAGCGCGCTTCAGCTTCATGGCGTGAAGGCGGCGGAACCCGCGCTCACGGGCACGCTTCTGAAAGTAAGCGAAGACAAAGTGATTACCATTGGCTACCGCGATGCGTCGGTTCCGTTCTCCTACTACGACGCGAATCAAAAGCCGATCGGCTACTCGATCGACGTCGCGAATCTGGTTATCGAGCGTATCAGAAAAGATCTGAAACTTCCGGACCTGAAGGTCCGCACTATTCCGATCACTTCGCAGAACCGCATGTCGCTGCTTCAGAACGGCACGATCGACTTCGAATGCACGAGCACGACGAACAACGCCGAGCGCGCGCGGCAAGTGTCCTTTTCAAACAGCTTCTTCATTATCGGCACGCGTCTGCTCGTCAACACGAAGTCGGGCATCAAGGACTTCGACGATCTGAAAGACAAAACCGTCGTGGTCGGCGCGGGCACTACTTCGGAAAAGATCCTGCGCAAGATGAATGCCGAGAAGTCGATGAACATGGACATCATCAGCGCGAAAGACCATGCCGAATCGTTTCTCATGCTGACCACGGGCCGCGCGAAAGCCATGATGATGGACGACGCGTTGCTCGCCGGCGAACGCGCCAAAACGCGCAATCCCAATGACTATGAAATTGTCGGCACGCCGCAGAGCTACGAGGCGTACGGCTGCATGCTGCGCAAAAACGACGCGCCGATGAAAGCCATCATGGACGCCGCGATCGCCGACGCCCAGAAGTCCGGCCTGGCCGCGAAGATGTACACGCGCTGGTTCGAGCAGCCGATTCCGCCGAAGCAGCTCAATCTCGGTGTACCGCTGTCGCCGCGAATGAAGACTCTGTTCGCCAACCCCGGCGACAAGCCGACATCGTGAGCCGCGTCGCAGGCTAGAGGCATTCAATGGATTACAGATGGCACTGGGGTGTGCTGCTGCAGCCGGTCGCGACCGGCGAGCCCGCCACTTATCTGGACTGGCTCTTCTCCGGACTCGTGAATACCGTCGAATTGACCTTGCTTGCCTTCTCGCTTGCACTTGCGATAGGCACCGTATTCGGCGTCATGCGCACCTTGCCGAACCGCGCGGCAAATGCGGCGAGTGCGGCCTATGTTTCAATCTTTCGCGGCGTACCGCTGATCGTGCAGTTCTTCATCTGGTTCTTCGTCGTGCCAGAAGTACTGCCCACCGCTGCCGGAGACTGGTTCAAGAGCCTGCCCTCTCATCCGCAGTTTCTGATTGCGTCGGTTGTATCGCTCGGCGTGTACACGGGTTCGCGAATCTGTGAGCAAGTGCGCGCGGGCATACAGGCGCGACCCGTGGGACAGTTCCATGCGGCGTTCGCACTCGGGCTCACGCGAGCCCAGGCCTATCGCCATGTTCTGCTGCCTGTCGCGTTTCGCACGATACTCGGCCCGCTGACATCCGAGTTCCTGATCATATCCAAGAACTCTGCTGTGGCTTCCACGATCGGTTTGCTCGAACTGTCGGGTCAGGCGCGGCAACTTGTCGACTACACCGCGCAGCCGTATGAATCGTTTATCTGCGTGACGCTTGCCTATATGGCACTCAACTTCGCGATTCTGCGCGGCATGCGCTGGATTCGCCGGCGCACTGCGCTGCACGGAATGATCGGGACTTGATATGTTCGAGATGGACTGGCAAGGGCTCGTCGACTCGAGAGACGTGTTGCTCTCAGGCATGCAGGTCACATTGCAGATTACCGTTGTCGCGATTCTCGTCGGTCTCGCCTGGGGCACGGTACTCGCGATATTCAGTTTGTCGGCGAATCGCGCACTGCGGCTCTTTACGCAAACCTATGTAGCGCTATTCCGATCGATTCCGCTCGTCATGCTGTTGTTGTGGTTCTACCTGATCGTGCCGCAACTGCTGAAGGCGCTCTTCAATCTTCCGTCCACGGTCGACTTGCGGCTCGTTTCGGCACTGACTGCTTATTCGTTACTCGAGGCGGCGTTCTTCTGCGAAATCATTCGCGCGGGCATCGCCGGCTTGCCGAGCGGACAGCTTCAGGCGGGATACGCACTCGGCATGACATCCATGCAGACGCTGCGTTATGTGATTCTGCCGCAGGCGTTTCGCGCGATGGTGCCGCTTGCGCTTACACAGTGCATCGTCATCTTTCAGGACACGTCGCTCGTCTATGTGATCGCGCTGGGCGATTTCTTCAGGCGCCTGACGGCAATCGGCGAACGCGACGGCACCATCGTCCCCGTGCTGATCGTTGCGGGCGTGGCTTACTGGGCGATCACCACGATGATGATCGCGATCACTCATTGCGTTCGCACGAGGCTCGCAAAATGATTGCATTGAAAGACGTTTCTAAACGGCATGGACACGCGCCATCACGATGAGTACCAGCCACGACACGCAATTGCGCATGTTCGTCGCCGTCGCGAAGTTCCATTCGCTGCGCGCGGCGGCTGAAGCGGTCGGCATCACGCAGCCGGCCTTGAGCCGGCATATTCAGTCGCTCGAATCGAAACTCGGCCACGCGCTATTCAGGCGGCACGGTCGCGGAATGCAACTGACGTCGGATGGCGAAGCGTTGTTTCGGGCGGTAGAGCCGCTTCTCGACGCGCTGGACCAGTCGGTTTCGCACGCCACCGCGCATGGGCCCGGCTGGGGACTGTCGCTGCGCATTGCCACAGTGGACACACTGGTTGGACACTTCGTACCGAGCCTCGGCCGCGAACTCTTGCGAGTCTATCCGCAGACGCGTCTCTCTTTGCAATGCAGCACTTCCAGTAGCGTCGTTGAAATGGTGTTGCGCGGCACGGGCCGATCTCGGCCTGGCTTATTCCACCGAGTTGAGCACGACCGACCTTCAAAGCGTCGAGCTTCACGAAGAACGCCTCGCGCTTTACCACAGCGCGCGGACTGATGTCAGCCGCGAAGCCATGTCGCGTTTGTCGGAGTTGAAGCTGGTGCTGCCGCCTCGTCACTTCGGCGTGCGGCGTTATGTGGAGCGCGTGCTCGGTTGTGCGATACAGCCGTCGATCGAATGCGACTCGCTCGAGTTGTCATTGCGAATGGCGTCGGTTAGCGGAGCGATTGCGCTATTGCCAGAACATGTCCCAGAGGACTTAATGGCATCCTGTGAGTTAAATCGCATAATTCTCGCGGACATTCCCGCTCGACGGCTGGTCGCTTTCTGGCGCGCTCAAACCAGAAGATGTGTGGTACTCGAGACGGCCATTGAAATCGCCAGGCGAACCCGAGCCAGCGAACGATAACTGCACGTTAATCCAGAATTATTTCTGGGACGATGGCGCCGTGCATTCGCCACGGTCATAATCGCAAAGGCGTTGCGCAGCATCAACGCAAACTTCAAATACCTCCTGAACCGCTACACAACAAAGGCACTGCGAAAGGGCACTGCCAACAAATCGCCTGAATCGTCAAACAGTTTTGACAATTAGTCATGCATACCTTCAAACGGTGAGGACACGATGAAGAACCATCAACTTCGCGCGCTCGTCGCCATTGCAGACGCCGGCAGCGTTCGCGGCGCAGCCAGGGCATTGGGATTGTCGCCCTCCGCCATCACGCAGGCGCTGAAAAATCTCGAAGACCGCGTCAACGCGCCTTTGATCGTGCGCGCATCGTCAGGGGCGACGTTGACGGAATGCGGCAATACGCTGCTCCCTCATGCAAGACTTATCGTGTCGCAAGTAGAACGCGCGCATGGCGCTTTGAATGAGATGCGCGGCGAGCCGTGCGGAAAACTGTCGCTCGCGATCACGCCGTGGATAGCTTTATGTTTTCTTCCCGAGATATTCATTCAGTTCCGCAAGCTGATGCCGAATGTGCAACTCGAGATGTTCGAAGGCCTCATGTCGATCGCCTATCCGCGTTTGCGCGATGGCAGCGTCGAAGTATTCGTGGGCCAGCAGGCTCCCGATACGGTCAACACGGAATTCAATTTCCGCCCGCTCTTGTCGTGCGGCCTGACCGTGGTCGCGCGGCGTGGACATCCACTCGCGCAGTCCCGCTCTCTTGCGGATCTGATGGATGCCGATTGGCTGGTGTGCCTCGACTCGGACATGGAGTGCCGGCTCTCGAAGAAAATGTTCTATCGCAATGGCTTGCCGGAACCGCGTAACGTTCACTACATGCATTCATTGATGGTGGCCGCATCGGTACTGCAAAGAACCGACGCAGTGAGTATCTTCCCGTGGCCACTCGCGGAACTGTGTGTGACGCGCTTCAAGTTCTGCGCGTTCCCGCTGAGAGAAGAACTCGAAGATACATCCATCGGAATCGTTTCGCGCCTCGGCCATCCTCAAAGCGCGGCGGCAAATTGCCTTATCGACATACTTCTGGAGACCATCCGCGATAGCGACAACACAGGAAGCGTAGAAGCAAAGCGGGTTCTGCAATCGACTGAGCGGCTGTTTTAGTTCGCGCCATTGTCGTGCAACGCCGGCGGCTGTACTCGGCTTTACGCTTCACCGCCGGCTCATCATAACGATTAGCGAATCGGCTTGCCGCCGCGTGTGATGAGAACCGCCGTCTCAGCGCTATATGTCGCGTGCACGCTGTCGCCTACCGCGATCTTGTCGAGGGGTACGTTCGGGGCAATTTGCAGCAGCATACTGCGCGAGGGTCCGCGCAATACGACCTGGCGATTCTTGCGGTCGATGCTTTGCACGGTCGCGACCACGTCGACCTTGCGCAGCTTCACGGCCATGCTGTGCGATATGGGCCTGGCGGATTCTTCTTCGACTCGCGAGCGCACGCCCTTGGCCGCCACCTTTTCCGCCGACAACAACAGCGCGCTTTTGTATTGGACCTGTATCTCGTCGCCGACCTTGAGCAGCCTGATATCGGCCACCTCGGGATCGACCTCCATCACTACTATCTCGCCGTGCGATCCCTGCACGGTGATACGGTTCATCTGCGCGTCGATATTGACGATACGGCTGGTGAGCCAGGCGACCATTTGCGCACCCGGTGCGCTTGCCGGTGCAGGTGTCCGATCGTCTTGCGCGCGACTTGCTGCCGGATAGCCCAGCAATAATGCCGCGGCAAAGGCGAGGTTTAACATACTCGACGATTGCGCTGTAAGTGCACGCATAACTTGCTCCGATTTCAATTTCATAGTGAGTAGGTGTGGTGGGCAGTCCTCGACAACATCAGCGCTTTAATTAACCGGTCGCCTGTTGACTGCCAGCAGCGAACGTATCGCGAGCCCATGCACGCTGTGAAGCAACATAATGCTGAACGCGTTAATCGCTTCCGAACAACACAGCAAGGAGCCGGGCGCTCCATTCCGCATACGCACGCGCGTCGCCGCAACAGATCCATATCGCTTTCAATGAACCGCGTTCGCTTTTGCTTTACGCGTACGCCATTCCGCTTCTTCCGCCGACGGTTCGCTTGCATTAACTTTCCAACACGTTGCAGCGAGTAACGAACCCCGAGCCGCCACTTACCAAGGTCTGAGTGGTGGACTTTCGCGGCCGCTAAGGCGGCCGCTTTTTTTCAGCAGGAGCGCCCATGAAGAAAATCGTTTCCACTCTGTTGTTCTGCATGATTAGCGCGGCGTCGACATCCTGGGCACAAACCCCGGCGAATAAAACATCGCCGGGTACAAGCGATCAGATCGTGCAGATGCACGAGCGCATTTCCGCGGCTAATCACGTATATGACGGCAAAGTGGCCGCCGCCAAGCGCGTGTATATGCGGCAGAAAGCGGCCGCAGCGAAAGAGCGCGACGCCGCCGTCGCCGCTGCTCGCGACGGTGTTCCCGCAGACGCCGCTCAATAGGCGGTCTTATTGGCGCGGCCGGAGAACGCGCGTTCCGGCACGCGATGTAAAGACGATCCAGCACTGCTAACGCAGCAAGAAGAGAGGCGTCGACTATGAACCGGGATAACGAGGCAACAGATAGACACGCAAAGGACACACATGCAAAAGAGGAGGCAGCAAAACGCAGAAGACTGACTGCGTCGAGTCTCGACGCCATCATGACACCAGGCGTGCGCTATACCTGCGTCGCGCTCGCGAATCAGTTGAACAGCAGCACACGGCAAATCAAGGCTTCGCTGAGTCAGCTCGTCGACGCCGGCACGGTCCGCCATATACAGGAGGCCCGCACCGGCATTTACTGGGTGCCGACAAGCGACGAGAGGAAGAGCTTCGAGCAAAGACGCATGGCGCGCAGAGTGCTCCTCGGCCATACGCTCGAAGGTTATGACGCGGGTCTGCACAGCTTGCAAAGCCTGTGCATGCTGGTACGTCGATCCTGACGACGCCACCGCTCGTCTCCAATACGCGCGCGGTGCAAGCGATTTTGCGTAAACTGCCGGATGCCGGCATACGCCGGCTTGCCTGCGCGCGGTTTCAATCGAATCCCGGCGTCGCCCGAAGTGGCGCGCATCGTGCTCCAGCGTAGGCAACGCTGCTTATTGCACTGCTTCAGGAGCCATCGCATGAATCGACACAAGCGCCTTCCCTGCACGCCGACTTGTTCGGGCTGCGCAAACTCGCCGCGCTAGCATGGTCGATATCGTCGACAGCGCCACGCGTAGCCGCATGATGTCCGGCATTCGCGGCCGCAATACGAAGCCCGAAGTGCTGATCCGCAGCCTGCTGCATCGGCAGGGCTTTCGCTTTCGCCTGAATGCGCGCGACTTGCCGGGGCGCCCCGACATCGTGCTGCCTCGCTACCGCGCCGTCGTGCTCGTGCATGGCTGCTTCTGGCATGGTCACGACTGCCCTCTTTTCAAATGGCCGCAGACGCGCCCCGAGTTCTGGCGCGAGAAGATCGGCCGTAACCGCGCGAACGACGACAAGGTGCGCGCCGCGCTGCTCGCGGCCGGCTGGCGCGTCGGCGTCGTGTGGGAATGCGCGTTGCGCGGCGCGAATCGCGACATCGAGGGCGTGCTGACGCGTCTCGTCGAATGGCTGAAGAGCGACGCGCCGAGCTTCGAAGAACGCGCCTGAAAGCGCCCTTGCCCACCGCCTGCTACGCGCGGTTTGGCGAGCGAACCGAAAGCCCTCGGTGATACACTCGACTGGCTAACCCGAAGCGACTTAAGCCCGCCGACTTTCACGCCGGCACGGCACTCACGGTGCTCGCTTCGGCCATCAAACCCGCCAGCAAGGGAGGCACACAATGGCTGATTTCCGTCTGTGGTCCGACGATTTTGCCAATAGCGGCTTCATGCCGAAGGCGCACGAATACGACGACAAGGCATTCGGCGTCGACGGCGAAAACATCTCGCCCGCGCTGCAATGGGAAGGCGCGCCGGCCGACACGCAAAGCTTCGCGCTCACCGTGCACGATCCCGACGCGCCAACGGGCAGCGGCTTCTGGCACTGGGTCGTGGTCAACATTCCCGCGGACGCACGCTCGTTGCCGCGCAACGCCGGCAAGGCCGACGGCTCGCTGCTGCCGCAAGGCGCGCTGCAGGTGCGCAACGATTACGGCACGGTCGGCTTCGGCGGTGCCGCGCCGCCGCGCGGCGACAGAACGCATCGCTACATTTTCCGGCTGCATGCGCTGAAGGTGCCGCACCTGCCCATCACCGCCGAGACCACCAACGCGGTCGCGCGCTTCATGACTCATCTGAACGAGATCGACTCGACGACGCACACCGGGCTCTACGAGCTCAAATAGCGGCGAGCTGCGGACGATGCCGCAACGCACGCCATCATATTGAGCGGCGCGGCATCGACCCAGCGCGCGCGAACCTTTCGCGAAAGCAGCCATAAGTCGCGACCCGCCGCGCTTTCGTGCGGAACGCTGAAGGCAACTCGAACAACCGATGCACGCACAACCATCCCGCAACGGCGGGACCCTACCGCCGGATGCCGCGGACACGCTCGCTCCTGACAGCGCGCGGCCGTCCAATGCCGAACCCGGTCTGCCCACGCCGCAACGCTATTGGGCGATGCTCGTCATCGCTCTTGCGCTGACGCTTGCGGTGCTCGACAGCGCGATTGCCAATGTCGCGCTGCCCACCATCGCGCGCAACTTGCAGGCGAGCGCGGCCGGCTCCATCTGGATCGTCAACGCGTATCAACTCGCCATCACCATTTCTCTGCTGCCCCTCGCGTCGCTTGGCGACCGCATCGGCTATCGGCGCATCTATCTGGCCGGGCTGATTCTGTTTACGGTGGCCTCGTTCGGTTGCGCGCTCTCGACCTCGCTGCCGACGCTCGCGATCGCTCGCGTCGTGCAGGGCTTCGGCGCGGCGGGCGTCATGAGCGTGAACACGGCGCTCGTGCGCATGATCTATCCGCCGACGCAACTCGGACGCGGCGTCTCGATCAACGCGATGGTGGTTGCGGTGTCGTCGGCAGTCGGACCCACGGTCGCTTCCGGCGTGCTCGCGGTCGCTCCGTGGCCGTGGCTGTTTGCGATCAATGTGCCGATCGGCATTGCGGCGATTATCGGCGGCTTCAAGGCGCTGCCGATGAACCGCGGCCACGATTCCCCGTACGACCTGTTGAGCGCGGTGATGAACGCGTTCGTATTCGGCCTGCTGATTTTCGCCGTCGACGGACTCGGCCACGGCGAACGGCTCGGCTATGTCGTCGTGGAACTGATCGGCGCGGTGGTGATCGGCTACTTCTTCGTGCGCCGTCAGTTGAGCCGCCCCGCGCCGCTGCTGCCGATCGATTTGCTGAGGATTCCGATCTTCGCGCTGTCGATCGGCACGTCGGTGTGTTCGTTCTGCGCGCAGATGCTCGCGTTCGTGTCGCTGCCGTTCATGTTGCAGGACATGCTCGGTTTCTCGCAGGTCGACACCGGTCTGCTGATGACGCCGTGGCCCGCGATCATCATCGTCGCCGCGCCGATTGCCGGCGTGCTGTCGGACAAGGTCTCGTCGGGCTGGCTCGGCGGCGTGGGGCTCGCCGCGATGACGGTCGGCCTGCTCCTGCTCGCGACGCTCGGCCCGCATCCGGACGCCTGGCAGATCGCGTGGCGCATGGCGTTGTGCGGCGCGGGCTTCGGCATCTTCCAGTCGCCGAATAACCGCACGATGCTGTCGTCCGCGCCACGCGAACGCAGCGGCGGCGCAAGCGGCATGCTCGGTACTGCGCGCCTGACCGGTCAGACGCTCGGCGCGGCGCTCGTCGCGCTGATCTTCGGCGTCGCGCCGCACAGCGGGCCGGTCATCGCGCTTTATGTTGCCGCGGGTTTTTCGGCGGTGGCCGCCGTGGTCAGCACGATGCGCGTGATGCAGCGGGTCAATACGCGCGCCGCGTAACGACGCCACGCATCCGACAAACGACGCAGATACGAAAAGGGCGCGCATCGCATGATGTGCGCCCTTTCCTTGCTCTGCTCCAACGCTTTCTTCCAGGCTCTCACTTCGACGTGATCAGCTTCGCGCGGCTTCTAACAAACGCAAAGAAACCGCGCAGCCGCCCACAACTCCTACGACGACGACGACGCCGTCACGTCAGCGAGCTTTACCGCTTTGGCCGTCACCGAAGACGCGGTCGCCACGTTACGCAGATCCGCCAGGAACGTATCGCGCCACACGGACAGGTTGTTCTCGCGCATCGGCGCCATCATGTCGGCGTGACGCGCCTGCCGCTCGGCAAGCGGCATCGACAGCGCGCGTTCGAGCGCCTCGGCCATTTGCGAGAGATCGAACGGATTGACGACGAGCGCGCCCGGCAATTGTTCGGCCGCGCCCGCGAACTGCGACAACACGAGCACGCCAGGATCGGCCGGGTCCTGCGACGCGACGTATTCCTTCGCGACGAGATTCATGCCGTCGCGCAGCGGCGTCACATAGCCGACCTGCGATTGACGGAACAGCGCCATCAGAAGATTGCGCTCGTATTTGCGGTTCAGGTACTGGATCGGCGTCCAGTCGAGCTGCGCGAAGCGTCCGTTGATGCGGCCGGCCTCGCCTTCCAGCGTCTGACGAATCCGCTGATATGTTTGCACGTCGGAGCGCGTCGGCGGCGCGATCTGCACCAGCGACACGCGCCCGTGCCATCCCGGCGCATTCAGCAGCAGACGTTCGAACGCCTGGAAGCGCTCGACGAGCCCCTTCGAATAATCGAGGCGATCGACGCTCATGATCAGCTTGCGTCCGCGCATGCCGTCGCGCAGGCTGCGCACCGGCTTTCGGTCGGTGAACTGCTCGGCGGCCTTCGCGATCGCATCGGGATAGATGCCGATCGGATACGCGGCGACCTTCAGGAAGCGGTTATACGCGTGGACCATGCCGTCTTCGCTCGAGGTGCCGTGATGACCGCGCTCGATGAAATCGACAAACGACTGGCGATCCGCCTCCGTCTGAAAGCCGATCACGTCGTAGCTGCACATTGCCTTGACGAGTTCCTCGTGCGGCGGAATCGTGCGCAGCACCTCGGGAACCGGAAACGGAATATGCAGGAAGAAGCCGATCGGATTCTTCACGCCGAGATCGCGCAGGCAGCGCGCGAACGGCAGCAGATGATAGTCGTGAACCCAGATGATGTCGTCGGGCCGCAGCAGTTCCTTCAACTGCTTCGCGAGCGTCGCATTGACGCGCTGATAACCCGCGTATTCCTGCCGATCGTAGCGCGAGAGGTCGTTGCGATAGTGGAACGTGGGCCACAGCGTCGCATTCGAAAAACCGCGGTAGTACTGGTCGTAGTCGCGCTTGGTCAGGCCGACCGTCGCATACGTGACGTTGCCCTGCTTCTCGATTACCGGCGCCGACGGTTCGCTCACCGTCTCGCCGCTCCAGCCGAACCAGACTCCGCCGGTTTCCTTCAACGCGTCCAGCACGCCGATCGCCAGGCCACCCGCTGCGGGCCGGCCCTCCTGGGTCGGCGCGACACGATTCGATACCACGATCAGTCTGCTCATTGGTGCTCCACCTAGTTCAGTTGTTTCGTTGCATGCGGACATGTGCGGCAAGATTGCACGCAAGTCGCGTGCCGTTTCGGTGCAAATGGGAAATAAAAATGTGTGCAAATGTGACAAACGAGCACAAACCCGCGCCGCCATGATGCGGCGAAGGAGTTTCTTCCGTTTCGTCACATGAAAGTGGAAACGTCTTGCTCGGGCTGGAAGCTCGGGCTGCCGAGCAGTCTTATGCGTCCTGCTCAGAGCCCAGGTCGCGCTGGTAGTCGAGGCCTTCCTGGCGCACGCCGCCCTGGTTGTATTCCCCGTCAGGTGGGGCGTCGGGGGCGACGCGATTCTGCGCGGACGGATCGTGGTGCGGCGCGGACGAGGCCGCAGCGGCCGCGGCGGCCGAAGCGTCCGGAACGGGTCCGGACGAAGCCGGCGGTGGAGCGCTCTTGTCCGTAGAACGGCTGTCGCGCTTGGAATGGCGCGCGGAACGCCGCAGCGCTGGATGTCTCATGATCGATGCCTCCGGGCAAAGCCGCGCCGCCTGGCAGCGGCGGCATCAACACAGTCTAGGAGCGACGACATTGAATTGCCGGTAAATCATGCGTCGCATTTGTAACATGTACACAAATTTGCTGCGCCCGCCAAGGCGCGAACGGCAAGGAATTCAGAGTTGCAGAGAGATTGGCGGACGCCGACTGGCCTGCGGAGTCTGCGTGGGCTGCGGAGGCGGGTCGCCAATCGGCGGCTCGACGGGTTCGATCGGTTCAGGATCCGGATTGGGCACCGTATCCGGCTCGCTTGGACTCGGCGGCTCGATCGGCTCCGGTCGATGCGCGTGCTGGCGAAGCGGCAGCGCGGGAGCGGCAGCGTAGTGCGGCATGTCAGTGGTCCTCGCTATGCATTTGTGTTGAATGCAGCAAGGGCTGTGCCGTTCGACGCCGCGCTCCCGACGGGAAGCGGCGGGTGGACTTTACGCGCCGGACTTTAAGCGCAGGACGTTAAGCGTCCGCGCCGCCGAGCGCACGCGATTCATCGGCGGCATCGCCGTCTTCGCGCGCGTCGTTGCCGTATTCCACGAGGCGGTTGTACAGCGTCTTCAGGCTGATGCCGAGAATTTCCGCGGCGCGCGTCTTCACGCCGCCGCACTGCTCGAGCGTGGCCAGAATCAACTGACGGTCGGCTTCAGCGAGCGACGTGCCGAACGGAATCGTGATCGCCGTGCCCGCAGCCGGCTTCGACAACGTGATCTGCAACGGCACGGTCGCGGTGCTGTCCGAGTCCGTGCCCGACATGATGTGCGCGCGCTGCACGTAGTTCTTCAGCTCGCGCACATTCCCCGGCCACGGATACGACAGCAGCATCTCCTTCACCGCGGGCGGGAAATGCTTCTTTGTGCCGTGCCGCTCGTTCAGTTCCTCGAGGAACGCTTGCGCGAGCAGTTCGACGTCCTTGCCGCGATCGCGTAGCGGCGGCAGGCTGATCGGAAACACATTCAACCGATGGTAGAGGTCGAGCCGCAGCTTTCCTTCCAGCACCGCCTGCTCCGGATCGCGGTTGGTCGCGGCGATCAGCCGCACGTCGGTTTCGATTTCCTTCGTCGTGCCGACCCGCATGAACATGCCGGTTTCCAGCACGCGCAGCAGCTTGACCTGCAGCTCGATCGGCATTTCGGTGATTTCGTCGAGGAACAGCGTGCCGCCGTTCGCGCGCTCGAAATAACCCTTGTGCTGACGATCCGCGCCCGTGAACGAGCCGCGCTCGTGGCCGAACATTTCCGACTCGATCAGATTCGGCGAAATCGCGCCGCAGTTCACCGCCAGAAACGCATGCTTGCGACGCAGGCTGAGCTCGTGCAGCGTCTGCGCGGCCACTTCCTTGCCGGTGCCCGACTCGCCGACCAGCATGACGGAAGCCGCCGTCGGCGCGACACGGCCGATCTGGTCGTAGACCTCCTGCATGGCCGGCGAATTGCCGAGCATCAAACCGAAGCGGCCCATGCGGCGCAGTTCGCCGCGCAAGGTGCCGATTTCGGCCTTCAGGTCGCCGGCGCGCGGCAGGCGCGACAGAATCGCCTTCACGCGCTGCATGTTGATGGGCTTCACCAGGTAGTCGGTGGCGCCCATTTTCAGCGCGTTCACCGCCGACTCGACCGTGGCGTGGCCGGTAATCACGATCACTTCCACGCCGGAGCGCGGATCGAGATCTTCGAACAGTTCGACCCCGCTGCCGTCCGGCAGCTTGAGATCGGTAAAGACAACGTCCGGCATCTGCCGGACCAGTTGAATGCGCGCTTCGCGCAGATCGCCCGCGGTGGCGGTGGTCAGACCGTCTTCCCCGATGATGGCGGAAAGCGCCTCGCGGGTACTTGCGTCGTCATCGACAATCAGTACATGTGGCATCGCGTCTCGAAAGCCTGCAAGCGTGGGAGGAACAGCATGCGGCGAGCATGCTGAAAAAGCGCCGACGACCTCGCGCGGGTGGCGGGCATACCTGTCTCAAAGTGAGCGTACGCCAACTTCCGACAGCGCTTGGTCACCGATTCCATTCAATATTGCAACAATACACGCATAAATCGCGACGTGATCGGCACTATTGTTCTGTATTTACCTATTATACGGCTTTATAGAGACAATTTAACAGTCCCGGAGACGCGCCGCATGCCCGGCGGATCGGCGGCGGCGCGCGGCGGGAAAGCAGTCTAGCTGCTGTGCGGGAACGGCCAGGCGTCGGGGTGAGAGGAGCCATTCGGCCCATGCGCGCCCGGACCGGCGGAGGCCGGCGAGCCCGCGCCGGACTGCGCGGAAGAAGCGGACGACGACGCCGCCGACGGCGTGATAACCGCGCCGCCCTCGTCTTCCCAGCGGTTCAACTCGCGCCCGGTGGTGGATTGCGCGGCGCGGCTGCGCTGCACATAACGCACCGCGAGGTAGCCGCCGAGCGCCATCAGCGCACCGAAAATGCCAATTTTGGGTCGAGCCATCATGAACTCCTTGTGGTCGTTTTGTGATCGTTAGATGCAGAGAGGCAGAGAGTGCAAACCGCCGCGCCGCGCAGCCGGCCGCAGCGGACGCCGCGGACGCCGAACCCGCGCCTAGCGCGCGCTCAGCACGCCCAAGACGAAGCCGACGCCAGCCGCAATCGCGACGGAACTCCACGGGTTCTGCCGCACATAGCGTTCCGTGTTGACGGTTGCGAAGCGATAGCGCCGCTGCGCGTTTTCCTGCGCGTCGCCGAGCGCGGACTGCAGCGTCTCGACATGGGTGCCGAGCTTCTGGCGCAGCGCGCCGACGCCCTCGCCCGGCACATTGGCGGCAAGCCGCAGCATTTCTTCCGAATCCTTCAGCAGCACCCGCAGATCCTGGACGATCTTCTGGCCGCCGAGTGCGAGCTGTTGCGTCGTGTCAGTCATCTTTCACTCCTCGTCTGGTTCAGCGCCCGCGCGGACCGCGGCGTCCGCGGTGTCCGCGGCCTGAGCGCACGCGTGCCGGGGGCAAGCTGCAATGCATGTGCCCGGTAACTTTGCTGGTTCGCGGGCGCGGCCGGCGCGCGCCACGCGCAGTTTCGACCGACTCGCCGCGATGCGCGGCCGATCGCCTTCACATAGATTGCAGGAAGCGCTGTCAAAGTGGTTAAATCGACCTTTGTGAGATAGAACTTCGGTCGTCTCGTTCCCAGGCCTGCGCGCCGCACCAACGAACTCATTTGCACAGGACTTCCCCGTTTATGGCGTCAATCGATCTGGCCTCGCCCACTGTGTCCGCCGGCGGCAGCGCTTCCGCACAGGCAAAGCAGCGCGTAGCGGACGGCGTCGCGGGACTGAAATCGTACGGCCTGCTGTACGGTTCGTCCCCGGTGATGCTCGACCTGTACGAGCAGATCGAGCGCGTCGCGAGCACCGACGCGACCGCGCTGATCATCGGCGAATCGGGCACCGGCAAGGAGCTGATCGCCCGCACGATTCACGATCAAAGCAGCCGCAGGGAGGCGCCGTTTGTCGCCGTGAATTGCGGCGCGATTCCCGACGAGCTCATCGAGGCCGAACTGTTCGGCCACGAAAAAGGCAGCTTCACTGGCGCGGTCCAAGGGCGCGTCGGCTACTTCGAGCATGCGAACGGCGGCACGCTGTTTCTCGACGAAGTCACCGAAATGGCGCCCGTGCGTCAGGTGAAACTTCTGCGCGCGCTCGAGACCGGCACGTTCTATCGCGTCGGCGGCAACGAGCTGATCAGCGGCAACGTGCGCGTGATCGCCGCGACCAATCGCGACCCGGCCGTCGCGGTCAAGGAAAACGGTCTGCGCGAGGATCTGATGTACCGGCTCGCGGTGTTTCCGTTGCGCGCGCCGCCGCTGCGCGAACGCGAGAACGACCGCGAACTGCTCGCGCAACACTTTCTTGCGCAGCTCAATCAGCAGGAAGGCACCAGCAAGAGCTTCAGCAAACGCTCGATCGAAACGCTGCGCACGTGGTCGTGGCCAGGCAACGTGCGCGAGCTGAAGAACGCGGTGTACCGCGCGTTCATTCTCGCGGAGAAAACGGTCGAGTTGCCGCACCCGCACCTCGCGTCGAAAGTGAAGCGGCCCGTGACGCAAGGCGACGCGATGAGCGTATGGATCGGCACGCCGCTCGCCGACGCGCAAAAGCAGATCATTCTCGGCACGCTGAAGTACTGCGGCGGCGACAAGCGGCGTGCGGCAAAAGCACTCGGCGTGAGCCTCAAAACGCTCTACAACCGCTTGAGCGCATATGGCGACGAAAGTACCGACGAAGACACCGAACAGTAGACGCGCTTCAGCAGAAGTTTCCTCATCAAACAGTTCGCACCGCCAATCAAACCGGTCTGCAGTCTGAGCAGAAACCGGTTTGGTGCGCACCATGTTTTGCAATTGCTTGCACTTTCCCTCTGCCATTTACAAAACGCATCCTGCAAAATGCAGCAGCCCATTTTCGACGATGGGACGACATGCCGCCGGCTCGCCGTTGCCTTCGCACGCGAGCCGGAGCACTTGCAAGAGTAGAGACAGGGATGCAAAAGAAAATGCTGTGCGCCGGGTGCCTGGAACCAGGCTTGAAACCGCGCTTGAAAGTGCGCCGCCAACCAGAAGCGAGGCGCGGATGGGGTAACGCAACGGTCCTCGTTGCGTTGAGCCTGGCGCTCGCGTCGGCGCTCTCGGGCTGCAGTTCGTTCTACACAGAAGGCGCCACCGCCGGCGCGGGTATCGCCGGCGCCGCGCTCGCGGCGAAGGTCACGAGCAACGCCGCCGTCGCGACCGGCATCGGTCTCGGCGCGGTGGCCGCGGCGCGAGCGGGCGTGCAGTACTCCGAGCGCGTGGTCCACCGGAATACGCAGGACGGCATCGCGAAGATCGCCGGGCCGCTCGAAGTGGGCGCGATCGCGCCGTGGAGCGTCACGCATTCCATGCCGATCGAAGACGACGAACACGGCCGCGTCACGGTCAGCCGCACGATCAGCGCGGGCGCGCTCGACTGCAAGGAAATCGTCTTCTCGGTCGACCACATCGCGACGAAAAACGTGCCGGCCAGCAGCGCGTTCTACGTGGCCTCCATCTGCCGCGACGGCGAAAACTGGAAATGGGCGTCGGCCGAACCCGCCACCGAACGCTGGGGCGCATTGCAATGACCGCGCGTGCGTTTCCGGCCGCTCAGCGGCTGCATCGCGCGAGTCTGACGGCGCTCGCCGGCGTGCTATGTCTCAGTGCGACGCTGCTCACGAGCGGTTGCTCGTCGATCGGCGCGGCGAGCGGCGCAGCCGCCGGCGTCGCGTCGGGCCTCGTCACGTCGAATCCGGCGGTGGGCATCGGCGTCGGTATCGCGGTGCAAGCCGCCACCGACGAAGCCATCGGCCGCTACATGCGCAGCATGCACAGCGACCAGCAGAATCTGATCGCGGCTTTGGCCGGCGCGATGCCCGTCGGCGAAACGCGTCCGTGGTCCGTCAAACATACGCTGCCCATCGAGAACGGCCACGGCCAGGTGCGCGTCACGCGCGCGTTCGGCTCGGCGCTCGCGCTATGCAAGGAGTTCGTGTTCTCGGTGCAGGACGGCGACGGACCGAACGCACGCGAAGACTGGTACACGGCAAGCGCGTGTCAGCAGGAGAAAGGCTGGAAATGGGCGTCCGCGGAACCGGCCGTGGAGCGCTGGGGCAATCTGCAATAAAACGAATCGCACCGCATAACGAAAAACGGCAGGGTCTCCCCTGCCGTTTTCATTGAACCGTACTACGTGAGCGCCGCGGTGGTCACGACTCCACGTCTTCCAGACTGAAGATTTCGGTCTGGTCGTTGTAGGAAAAAATCTCGCCATAGCGCCCCCAGTTGATGACCGCGTCGAGCGTTTCTTCGGCGGCGCTGTCGGACAGAAAATCCTCCAGTTCCTGCTCGAAGCGCACACGCGGTGCGCGATGCCCCGGCCGCTCGTTCAGCACCTTCTTGATTCGCGCGGCGAGCGGCACATGCCGCAGTAGATGCTCGGCGAACATCATCTTGCGCTCCTGCGTGCCGAATTCGGCGAACACGCGCGCGGGCGGCGTCAGGAAAATATCGCCTTCGCGGACGTCGGCGAAACCGAGGTGCTGAAGCACTTCCGCGACCGGGAACAGGTCGTCCACTTCGAGATGCAGCGAACGCGCGATTTCCGGCATGTCCGCGCGGCCGTGATACGGCGCGGCGGCGAGCGTCTCGATCAGACCGGCCATCAGGTTGGTCGACACGTGCGGCAACCAGCTATGCAGCTCGAGGCCCTTCCGCGTTTTCTCGTCGGTCTGACGCGCGGTCATCTTCGCGTAGATCTCATCCACCAGACGCCGGAACGCCGGATCGAGACGATTGCGCGGATGCTTGAACGGCACCTTGATCTCGGCGATCACGCGGCCAGGATTGGACGACAACACGAGAATCCGGTCGCACATGAACACCGCTTCCTCGATGTTGTGCGTGACGATCAGCACCGCCTTGATCGGCATGCGGCCTTGCGTCCACAAGTCGAGCAGGTCGGTACGCAGCGTCTCGGCGGTCAGCACGTCGAGCGCGGAAAACGGCTCGTCCATCAGAAGCAGTGTGGGGTCGACCACCAACGCGCGCGCAAAGCCGACGCGCTGGCGCATGCCGCCCGACAGCTCGCGCGGATACGCGTTCTCGAAGCCGTCGAGGCCGATCAGGTCGATTGCGGCGAGCGCGCGTTCGCGCCGCTCGCGCGCGGCCACGCCTTGCGCCTCGAGCCCGGCTTCCACGTTTTGCAGCACGGTCAGCCACGGGAACAGCGCGAAGGTCTGGAACACCATCGCGACGCCCTTCGCGGGACCGTCGAGCGGCTTGCCCATGTATGTGACTTCGCCGTCGGTCGGCTCGATCAGACCGGCGATGATGCGCAGCAGCGTCGACTTGCCCGAGCCCGAACGCCCGAGCAGACCGACGATCTCGCCTTCGCGCAGCGACAGGTTGGCGTCGTCGAGAACCAGCAGTTCGCCTTGCGACTTGTTGAAACCGCGGCACACGTCCTTGACGCGCAGGATTTCTTCGCCGAGACGCGGCGGCTTCGGCGGCGTCTGGATGGGCGCGGCGGTCGTGGCAGCTTTAGGATTTTGCATCGCGTTATGCCTTCAATTCTCAGGAAAACACCGGGCCGCGCAGGTTTGTCGTGCACCGCGGCAGGCCAGGCGCGTAGCGTCAGGGCCTCAGGGCTTCGTGGCCTCAGGGCCTCAGTCGAGCCGCAGCTTCGCTTCGGCGTAGGCGTACATCGGACGCCACAGCAGGCGGTTGAACAGCGTCACGAATAGCGACATCACGGCGATGCCGACGATGATCTTCGGATAATCGCCCGCCGCCGTCGACTGCGCGATATAGGCGCCGAGCCCGTGCGCGGCCACCTTCGTGTCGCCCCACTGCACGAATTCCGCGACGATGCTCGCGTTCCACGCGCCGCCCGACGCGGTGATCGCGCCCGTCACGTAGTACGGGAAGATGCCCGGCAAGATGGCCTGACGCCACCACTGCCAGCCGCGGATATGGAAATTCTTGGCCGCCTCGCGATAGTCGTTCGGATACGAAGTCGCGCCGGCAATCACGTTGAACAGGATATACCACTGCGTGCCGAGCACGATCAGCGGCGAGAGCCAGACGTCCGGGTTCAGGTTGAAGCGCACGATCACGATCACGAAGACCGGAAACAGCAGATTCGCCGGGAACGCGGCCAGAAACTGCGCGAGCGGCTGAATCTTCTCGGCGAGCGCGGGCCGCAGGCCGATCAGCACGCCGACCGGCACCCAGACCACAGACGCCAGCGCGATCAGCACCACAACCCGCAGCAGCGTGATCAGCCCGAGCACGAACACGTGGCCGACTTCATCGAGCGATACGCCGGTGCGCACGTAGATGAACACGCGATACACCACGTAGACAGTGGCGACCAGCACGAGCGCGCCCCACACGATGTCGCCGATGCGCGAGCTCTTCTGGATCTGCGGAATCGGAAAGCGCGGCGCCTGCAGCGCGGGCAAGCGGAATGGCACGCGCGCCGCCTTCGCGAACATCCAGCCGAGCGGCACCAGCAAGCGGTGAATCAGCCGCGTGCGGCGAATCAGATCGAGCAGCCACGACTCGGGCGCGTCGCCCGAACTGGTGGTCTCCATGCGGAACTTGTCGGCCCACGCCACCAGCGGACGGAACAGCAACTGATCGTAGGCGAGAATCACGACCGTCATCGCGAGGATCACCCAGCCGATCGCATGCAGGTTCTTGACGACGATCGCCTGCGCGAGATACGCGCCGATGCCGGGCAGCGTGATCGTGTTATTGCCGACCGTGATCGCCTCGGATGCGACCACGAAGAACCAGCCGCCGG
Organism: Paraburkholderia sp. OAS925; assembly: GCF_040543975.1. Taxonomy (NCBI): domain Bacteria; kingdom Pseudomonadati; phylum Pseudomonadota; class Betaproteobacteria; order Burkholderiales; family Burkholderiaceae; genus Paraburkholderia; species Paraburkholderia sp. OAS925. The sequence goes on along the minus strand of NZ_JBEUNO010000001.1, from coordinate 1,519,100 downwards.
ACATCGACATCATCATGTTCCAGATGAGGCCGGGCATCGAGAACGGCACTTCGAGTTTCCAGAAGCGCTGCCATGACGTCAGATGAAAGCCGCGCGAGACTTCATCGAGATCGCGCGGCACCGTGCGCAGCGACTGATAGAAGCTGAACGTCATGTTCCACGCCTGGCTCGTGAAGATCGCGAAGATCGCCGCGAGTTCGGCGCCGAGCACGCGGCCCGGAAAGAGCGCGAGAAAGAACGTGACCGTGAACGAGATATAGCCGAGCACCGGCACCGACTGCAGGATGTCGAGAATCGGCACCAGCACGAGTCCGGCGCGGCGGCTCTTCGCGGCCAGCGTGCCGTAGGCGAGCGTGAAGATCAGCGACGCGACCATCGCCGCGAGCATGCGCAATGTGGTGCGCATCGCGTACTCGGGCAGATTCGCCGGATCGAGCGAGATCGCCTGGGTCTTCAGCGTCGACATCGGCGCGAGCGTCTCGTGAAAGCCGATCGCCGCCATCGCGATGATGCAGATGATGAGCGGAAACGCGACGAAGTCCCAGCGGTTGGGCAGCACGCGCCATGCCGACGCGTTGGCGGTGCGCTTCAGGTTGAAGCTGAAATCCATCAGACCGGCTCCTCGTTAATACAGGCGTTCGAATGCGCGAAGGAGGCCGCGGCTGCCGCGCGGCGGTCTGAAGTTCGGTCCGGAAAGCGGAAATCAGGCATGGCAAAACGCGTGTGCGCGGTAAATCGTTAGCGTACGAGACAGGTGGACCGGCAACGGAAGCGCCGATGGGCAAGCCGCCCCCGAACCGCAACCGTCAAGCCTGAGTCCTGTCGCCGCAGGCGCCGCCCGTAGGCTGGCGAGCTTTCCTTTGTTTTGGACGGCACGACACTACACCATCCTATGTTTCAGGCACAACCTTTGAAGGCAAATCCGGCAACTTGCTGCGCCCCGCCTGACAACGGCCCGGCAATGGCCTGACAGTGGCCTTCCGCGAAGCTTCCGTGAAGACCGCGAGCCTCGTTGCGCGTCTCGTCGCGCGTGGCCTATTGCCGCTCCCGGCATCAAGAAAACGGCGCGGTTGCCGTTAAGAGCCTGATGGGTGCAGCCCATCTGGATTCATTGCCGCGATAAGGGTGCCGTCTGGCCCCATGACGGTTAGAATCCACTAAAGATGCGCCCGTATGGATGGTTTTATCCCGGCCCGCGCGGCGCAACCCCGAGCGAAACCCCGGGCGAAACGGCGCCGCGGCGCTGCCACGAATAAGCTAGTTGCATGTCTCAGCCAGACGGATCAGAGGGTCGATGAACAGGACAACCTTGCGCCAGGCAACCGGCCCGATCGGCTTCGTGCTGATCGTACTGGCTTGCTGGTTCGTGGCCGGCATGGTCGCGGACCGGATGGTACAGCAAGAGCTCAACGCGGCGTTGCACGCGCAGCGTCAGATGGCCGCCTCGATCGTCGACAACATGGCGGAGGTGATCGCAAGCGACCTCGCGATGTCGCGAGCCATTCCCGCAACCATGGCCGAAATGGACGTGGTCCAGAACGCGCTGGTGCAATCCCGGAATTATGCCGCGAACGGCGAGACGACGGAACCCGCGCTGCGCGCCGCGTTGCTAAAAGACCCGCATCTTGGCGCGGTCAGCACCTTCCTGCACCGGGCACAGGGCTTCTCCGGGCTCGATCAGGTATGGCTCGTGAATGCCAACGGCATCTGCGTGGCCTCGAGCGATGTCTCCGGCGATCCGCAGAGGCGGCGCGCCTCGTTCGTCGGCGTCGACATGCGGGTGCGCGCGTATCTGACCAACGCGCTGCTCGGCGCGTTCTCCGAAACCTATGGCGTGGGCCGCACGAGCGGCGAACCCGGCATCTTCATCGCGGTCCCCGTCTATGCGGACGGCGAACTCGCGGGCGCGGTCGTCGCCAAGGTCGGCATCGCGCGGTTGCGCCACTGGGTCGCGCATGCCGGCACCTTCGTCGCCGACGATAACGGCGTCATCATCATGGCGCACGACAGCAAGCTCGAAGGCCACGCGCTGCCCGATTCGCGCGTGACGAAGATGAGCGTCGCCGAGCGCACCGTGACCTATCGCCGCGACGCGTTCCCGGATATCCAGATTCGCGTCGACAACGAAGTGCGCGAGCAGGCGCCGTGGGTCTCGGCGACCGTCGCCGGGCAACTGTTCGGCTCGGCCGGCCGCCTGGGGCCGTCGCTGTATCAGACTCGTGGCGGCCTGAACTCGGGGCTCTCCGCGCATCTGGTCGAGCCGCTCTCGGCCTGGCCGGAGCTGTTGCGCAACCATAAGCGCGATCATCTGCTGGTGTTTCTGACGCTGGCGGGCACCGTGGCGCTCGCGTGGGTGATCACCGTGTCGTACGTGCGCGAGCGGCGCCATCATCGGGCCACGCGCGATCTCGCCGAGCAGCTACAGTCGGCCAATACGCTGCTTTCGGCGGAGGCGCGTCACGACGCGTTGACGGGCGCGCTGTCGCGCCGCTACTTCCTCGATCTGCTGCGTCACGAGATCGATCGCGCGCACCTCGGCAACCAGCCGCTGTGCATGGCGATTGCCGACCTCGATCACTTCAAGCAGATCAACGACCGCTTCGGCCATGCCGCCGGCGACCGCGCGCTCGAGCATTTCGTCGAGACCTGCCGCGCCGAACTGCGCGGCGCCGATGCGATCGGCCGGCTCGGCGGCGAGGAGTTCGGTGTGCTGCTGCCCGGCACCGATCTCGCGGGCGGCCGCGAAGTGGTCGAGCGCCTGCGCTTGCGTCTGAAAGCCGTGCCGTCGGCGAAACTGCCTGCGTCCGTTACGCTCAGCGTGAGCATCGGCATCACGGAGTTGTCCGTCGACGACCTCCCGGAGCGGATCATGAGCCGCGCCGACATGGCGCTCTATGCGGCCAAGACCGGCGGGCGCGACCGCACCGAAGCGCTGCCGCCCGACGACACCGCCCCGCCCGCGCGCACGGTCGCAAGCGTCTGGTAACGGCGGCCGCGCTCCTTGACGCGACGCAAGCCGGAGCTTCGAGCCTTCCGCAAGCAAGCAGGTATGATCGACACTGACCTCGAGTTGTCGCTACCGCTTTAACGGGAGATTCGCATGAAGGGAAATCTGGTCATTGTTTGCCGCGATCAGGATGCTGACGCGTTCGACCATCTGCTGGCTGAGTACGGCGCGTTCCAGACGCGGCTGTCGTCGACCGCGTGGTATCTGAAGCTCGATGTCGCGCCGGAAGTCATTCAGGAAGAGATACTCGGCCGCCTCGGCAAGTACACGACCCACTATATTTTCGAAGCCGAAACCGTGACGTGGAATACGGTGGATAGCGAAGCCGCGAACGCGCTAAATACGTTGTTTTCGGATTAGCTCGCGAGCGGGAAGCAGTTGTGGTCGCGGTCGCAGTAATGACCTGGGATGACCTCGGCGGCGGACCACACCAGCCCACGACCAAACCAGGCCGACGGAACGCCGCGCCTGCAACTCAAATCACCAGACACTGCTCTCCGACGCCGCCCTCGCCTGAGGCACCGCCGAAAACGGGAAGCTCATCAAGACGCGCAAGCCGCGGCCGTCGTGGTTGCCGATCTGCCACTCGCCGCCCGCGCGCCGCACCAGCCGCTCGACAATCGCAAGCCCAAGACCGCTGTGGCCATTGCCGCCGCGCGCGGGGTCGAGCCGCACGAAAGGCCGGCTTGCGTTGACGAGATCCTGCGCGGCGATGCCCTTGCCGTTATCGCTCACCGACAACGTGAAGCCTTCCGCCGTGCGCGCAGTGGCGACGACGATAGGCGGCGCTCCGTACGCATGCGCGTTGTCGAGCAGGTTCGACAGAATCCGGTCGAGCGTGGCGGCGGGCAGCATGAAGCCGGGGCCGGCTCGCAGATCGGTCTGCACCGCAGGCGCGCCCGAGGCCACCGCGCGATAGCTGCGCACGACGCGTTCACATTGAGCATCGACCTCGACGGCTTCGCTGCGATCCGCGCCGTCGTGCGCGAACACCAGGAATTGTTCGACGATGTGCGTCATCGAATCGACGTCGCGCACGACGCCGTCGCGCATCTTCGCTTCGTCCATCATTTCGGCGCGCAGACGCAAGCGCGCAAGCGGCGTCTTCAGATCGTGCGCGACGCCCGCGAGCATCACCGCGCGGTCGTTCTCGGTGCGCGCGACTTCCTGCACCATCTGGTTAAAGCCATGCGTCAATTGCCGCAACTCGCGCGGTCCGCGCTCGGGCACGGGCGGCACCGGCAAGCCGCGGCCGAAGCGCGCCACTGCCTGGGCGAGCGAGCGCAACGGCTGCTGTAACGCCCATGCGGCGAACAGCGCCGCCATCACCGCGAACGAGAAGATGATGACGAGCCACAGCACCGTTCGGTCGAGCGAGCGCGGTGGCCGCAGCGGCTGCACCGGCACGACGATCCAGCTACGGTCCCTGGGCGCGCGCACCCACAGCGTGGGCGGCGCTCCCGGCAAGCCGACGCGCACCTGCGTGCCGGACGGCATGCGGTCGCGCGCGTCTTCGATAAACCGTTCGAGCGGCGGCGGCAGATTCGATGTCTCGGGCGGTACTTCGGGACTCGCCGGATCGACCAGCTTTACGCGCGACGGGAGCGGCTGATCGGGATTGCGGGCCACGTGCTGACGCACCGCGTCGACGAGGAACGTGGCTTCTTCAACGGCGTAGCGGGTTTGCAACTGGCTGCGCTCGAGGCGCATGAGCGCATACCACGCGAAGTGCGACAGCAGCAGCACCGCGACGACCAGCAAGGCCAGCCGTCCGAACAACGAATCAATGGGCCGGCGCATTCTGATCGCCGTCGGGCACGAACACGTAGCCGCGCCCGCGCACTGTCTGAATGAAGCGCGGCGTGGACGGGTCCGTTTCGAGAATGCGCCGCAGACGCCACACCTGGACGTCGATACCGCGGTCGGTGCCGTCGTATTCGGGACCGTGCAGCAGCTCGAGCAGACGCTCGCGCGTCAGCGTGCGCATGGGATGGTTCACGAAGATTTTCAGCAACGCGAACTCGCTGCCCGACAGCGTGAGCGGCTTGTCTTCCTGATGCAGCGTGCGCGACTGGAAGTCGAGCGTGAAGCGGCCGAAGCTGAACGGCTCGCGCTGTTCGGGCGCGGCCGCCGAAGGCAGCGTGCGCCGCCGGCGCAACACCGCCTGCACGCGTGCGAGCAGCTCGCGCGGATTGAACGGCTTGCCGAGATAGTCGTCCGCGCCGAGTTCGAGACCGACGATCCGGTCGACGTCGTCCGCACGCGCGGTCAGCATGATGACCGGGATATCGTCGCCCGACGCGCGCAGCTTGCGCAATGCAGTGAGCCCGTCCACGCCCGGCATCATCAGGTCGAGCACGATCAGGTCGGGACGCTCGCGTTCGAGCCTGCGCTCGAGCGAGCCCGCGTCGTGCAGCACCGAGACTTCGATGCCCTGACGGGCCAGATAGTCGCGTAGCAGATCGCGCAGTTCGACGTCGTCGTCGACAACAAGTATTTGAGTAGCCATGGAATGAAGTTTAACGCGCGGCAGCAGCGCTTTTCGATTTCACAGAGGCCTCAAGGGTTACCGGGTGTTACGGTGAAAGCTGCACGTAATGGCCCGTAACAGCGGCGCGAAGGCGCGTAACACAGCGCCGGATGCAGTTCTCTACGCTGTGTCTTACCGAATGCAGGCCGTCAACTGGATCGGATGCATCGTCGGCTATTCCATTACAAGGAGCCTTACATGTCCACCAAAAAAATCTCGCGCGCCCTCGCCGTTGCCGCCACCGCTCTCGCCATCGGCGCGGGCGCTGCTTATGCCGCCCAACCCGCTCATGAGGCCCACGGCGGTCCGGGCGGATGGCACGGTCACTTCATGAAAGAGCTCACGCAACTACATGATCAGTTGAAGCTGAACGCGGATCAGGAAAAGCAGTGGCAAGCCGCACTCGACACGATGAAGCAAGGCCATGAAGCGATGCGCGCGAACCACGAGCAGATGAAGAACCAGTTCAAGGCCGCGCAGCAGCAGCCGATTCTGGATCTGAACGCGATGGCTTCCGCTCATCAGCAGATCGAGCAGAAGGACGCGCAGTTGCGCCAGCAAACCACGGACGCCTGGCTCAAGTTCTATAACGGCCTGAACGACCAGCAGAAGACGACCGTCAGCACGGCGCTGAAGCAGCGCTTTGCGAAGATGGAGTCGCGTCACGAGAAGATGCGCGAGCGTTGGCAGCAGCATCATGGCGCGGCGTCGGCGCCGGCTGCGAGCCAGTAAGCGGCGCGGCCGCCGCGCTGCAAAGCGCGGCGGCTTCGCAGAAACAGAAACGCCACGGAGCGCAGTTCAAAAACTCCGTGGCGTTTTCCATATATACATATAGCGGCGCGCGTGTGCATTCCCGCTGAAACTGAGCTTGCAGCACGCGCCCTTTGTGCCGTCCTGGTTGCGCCCTCAACCAACTCCGCGTTGAGCGGCGCAACAACTGCCCTGCTTCAGCTATCGAGCCGCCCAAGGTCGAACAGCAGCACTTCTGCGTGGTCGCCCTTTTCCAGCGTCACCGTGTCCGTATCGCTGAGCTTCGCGGCATCGCCCGCTTGCAGCGCCTCGCCGTTCACCGTCAGCGAGCCGCGCGCGACGTGCACGTACACGAGCCGTCCCGCGGGCACCGCGAAGCTGGCCGTCTCCGCGCCGTCGATCAAGCCCGCGTAAATCGACGCGTCCGCGTGGATCGTCACCGAGCCGTCGCGGCCGTCGGGCGATGCGACGACGCGCAGGCGGCCGCGCTTGTCGGCGGCGTCGAAGCGCTTTTCCTCGTAGCCCGGCTGATCGCCCGCGCGTTGCGGAATCACCCAGATCTGCAGCAGATGGGCCTCTTCGTCCGGCGACGCGTTGAACTCGCTATGCATCACGCCCGTGCCGGCGCTCATGCGCTGCACGTCGCCGGGGCGGATGGTCGAGCCGTTGCCCATGCTGTCGCGGTGCGCAAGCGCGCCTTCGAGCACATACGTGACGATCTCCATGTCGCGGTGCCCGTGCGTGCCGAAGCCCTGGCCGCCCGCGATGCGGTCTTCGTTGATCACGCGCAGCGGCCCGAAATGGACGTGCTCGGGATCGCGATAATCGGCAAACGAAAAGCTGTGATACGAGTCGAGCCAGCCGTGGTTGGCGTGGCCACGCTCGTCGGAGCGGCGAATCTCGATCATGACGTACTCCCGGTGAAATTGGCGATGGCGAGAATGTATGGGCTCGCCGCCCGATCCACAATCGGGCGCGGGCGCACCGGATCGTTTCGCAAATCCGCTTAATCGAAGTTGGCGAAGCGGGCCGCGCCCATCGAACCGTCGTCTACCGCTTTCGCAACGCGCCGCGCGAATGCGTCGCGCATACGCAACGGCCTTGATGCAGCGCCGGCGCCGCGGGCAACGCGCACTGGCGCCGCGCCCCTGTTCGGGTAAAATACCGCGCTTTTCAACGCATAGGGTGGCCGAAGGCTCGCCTGCCAAAGCCTTGGCAAAGGCTCGCAATGGCCTGGCAAGGCCGGACACCACGCGGAAAACCGCGGCGGCGCGACAATTTTGACCGCCTAGAATAGCGACGGCCGGCCACGAGCCGAGGCGACGGCCGGCCACGAGCCGAGGCGACGGCCGGCCACGAGCCGGCTTCGTCGGGATCGGACACCACGACGATCAGTTTGACCCAGGAGAAACATGAAGAAGCTCGCACTGTGCGTAGCGCTCGCCGTCATGGCCACCGGCGCCATGGCAAAAGAATGGAAAACCGTACGCATCGGGGTTGACGCCAGTTATCCGCCGTTCGAATCGAAGGCGGCCAGCGGCCAGGTCGTCGGGTTCGACGTCGACGTGACCAAGGCGCTGTGCGCACGAATGAACGTCAAATGCGTGTGGGTGGAGCAGGATTTCGACGGCATCATCCCGGCATTGAAGGGCAAGAAGTTCGACGCGATCGTGTCGTCGCTGACCATCACGGACAAGCGCCGCGAGCAGATCGACTTCTCCGACAAGCTCTTCGACGCCCCCGCGCGCATGATCGCCAAAGCCGGCTCGCCGCTGCTGCCAACGGCTGAATCGCTGAAGGGCAAGCGTGTCGGCGTCGAGCAGGGCACGACCCAGGAAGCGTACGCCAAGGCGTATTGGGAGCCGAAGGGCGTGACCGTGGTGCCCTATCAGAACCAGGATCAGGTCTACGCCGATCTCACGTCCGGCCGGCTCGACGCCGCGCTGCAGGACGAAATCCAGGCCGACGCCGGTTTCCTGAAGACGCCGCGCGGCAAGGGCTTCGCGTGGGCGGGCCCGGAAGTGAAGGACCCGAAGACCATCGGCGAAGGCACGGCCATCGGTCTGCGCAAGGACGATGCCGAACTGAAGGCGATGTTCAACAAGGCGCTGGCGCAGATTCATCAGGACGGCACTTTCACGAAGCTCGAAAAGCAGTACTTCGACGTCGAGATCTATCCGGCACACTGAGCACGCACCTGGGCACCGTCGGAGCGCCGCCTTTGGGCACCGGGCGCCGCTCCGGTCCGGAGCAGTAATCGCAGCAATGAAAAGACTCGGGCTCGCCCGCATGGGCGCTCGCGAGGCTTCGTAATACAGTCGGTCTAGTTTCAAAGAGAGTCGAAAAGCGCGCTGCAGGACCGGCAACGGCCATGCAGTCATGATTTGCACAGCGGTGCGCTGTGCGCCGCGGATCACGGCGAGCCACGCTCGCGGTACATGCGGCGCCAGGCCGCCCGCGTCTTTCGCGGTGTGCCGCAAGCGCATCGTCAAGGACCCCCTATGTTCCTTCAAGGCTACGGCCCGCTGCTTCTCAACGGCACCTGGCAAACCGTCAAGCTGGCGGTGTTGTCACTGGCGCTCGCTTTCTTGCTGGGCCTTCTCGGCGCGGCGGCGAAACTGTCGAAGAACCGCTTCTCGCACGGCGCCGGCACCGTCTACACGACGCTCGTGCGCGGCGTGCCCGACCTCGTGCTGATGCTGCTGCTGTTCTACAGCATCCAGATCTGGCTCAACAATCTGACCGACCTGCTCGGCTGGGACCAGATCGACATCGACCCGTTCGTGGCCGGCGTCGCGGTGCTCGGCTTCATTTACGGCGCGTACTTCACCGAAACCTTCCGCGGCGCCTTTCTCGCGGTGCCGCGCGGTCAGCTCGAAGCCGGCGCGGCCTACGGCATGACGAGCTGGCAGGTGTTCGCGCGCATCATGTTCCCGCAGATGATGCGCTTCGCGCTGCCCGGCATCGGCAATAACTGGCAGGTGATGGTGAAGGCCACGGCGCTCGTGTCGATCATCGGACTCGCTGACGTAGTCAAGGCTTCGCAAGATGCGGGCAAGGGCACGTTGCGGTTCTTCTTCTTCACCCTGCTTGCGGGGGCGATCTATCTCGTCATCACCACAGTGTCGAACTTCGTGCTGATGTACCTCGAAAAGCGTTACTCGACCGGCGTGCGAAAGGCGGATCTATGATCGAGATCATTCAGGAATACTGGCGCAATTATCTCTACACGGACGGCTACCGCTTCACGGGTCTCGCGATCACGCTGTGGCTGCTGGTGGTGTCGATCGGACTCGGCTTCTGCCTGTCGATCCCGCCTTGCGGTGGCGCGCGTCTCGAAGAGGAAATGGCTCGCCGGTCTCGTGTGGCTTTACACGTACATCTTTCGCGGCACGCCGCTTTATGTGCAGTTGCTGCTGTGCTACACGGGCTTGTACAGCCTCGAAGTCATCCGCAATCACGAGCTGACCAACGCGTTCTTCCGCGACGGCATGCATTGCACGCTGCTCGCCTTCACGCTGAACACCTGCGCGTACACCACCGAGATTTTCGCGGGCGCGATCAAGGCCACGCCCTACGGCGAAATCGAAGCGGCGCGCGCGTATGGCATGTCGTCGTTCACGCTGTACCGGCGCGTGATCCTGCCGTCGGCGCTGCGCCGCGCGTTGCCGTACTACAGCAACGAAGTGATTCTGATGCTGCACGCCACGACCGTCGCCTTCACCGCGACCGTGCCGGACATTCTGAAGATCGCGCGCGACGTGAACTCGGCGACGTATCAGTCGTTCAACGCGTTCGGCATTGCCGCCCTGCTCTATCTGTGCATTTCTTTCGCGCTCGTGTGGCTGTTCCGCCGCGCCGAGCGCCGCTGGCTCGCTTACCTGCGGCCGCAAGGCAAATAAGCGGGCACACGCCCCGCGGTTAAGCACGCCCAAGGACCCCGATGAACAACACGAAGCAAAAGCTTTTCGTCGACGAACTTCATAAACAGTACGGCGATAACGAAGTCCTCAAAGGCGTTTCGCTGAAGGCGAACGCCGGCGACGTCATCAGCGTGATCGGCTCGTCCGGTTCGGGCAAGAGCACGATGCTCCGCTGCATCAACTTCCTCGAACAGCCGAACGCCGGCCGCATCTTCGTGGACGGCGAAGAAGTGCGCACGCAAAAGAACAACCAGGGCGCGCTGCGCGTGTCCGACCCGAAACAGTTGCAGCGCGTGCGCACCAAACTGTCGATGGTGTTTCAGCACTTCAACTTGTGGTCGCATATGAACGTGCTCGAGAACATCATCGAGGCGCCCGTGCATGTGCTCGGCCTAAAACGCAAGGAAGCCGAAGACCGCGCGCGCGAATATCTCGAGAAAGTGGGCCTCGCGCCGCGTCTCGAGAAGCAGTATCCGTCGCATCTGTCGGGCGGTCAGCAGCAGCGCGTGGCGATCGCGCGCGCATTGGCGATGCATCCCGACGTGATGTTGTTCGACGAACCGACTTCCGCGCTCGATCCCGAACTCGTCGGCGAAGTGCTCAAGGTCATGCAGACGCTCGCCGAGGAAGGCCGCACGATGATCGTCGTCACGCACGAAATGGCGTTTGCGCGCAACGTGTCGAACCACGTGATGTTCCTGCACCAAGGGCGCGTCGAAGAAGAAGGCCGCCCCGACGAGGTGTTCAAAAACACGCGCAGTGAGCGCCTGAAGCAGTTCCTGTCCGGCAGTCTGAAATAGCAATGCGGTAGCAAAACATATCGCACAGCCTGGTATTTGAGATTTGGCGATGACTCATCGCAACGCCTCATGACCGGGCTGTAGTCGAAGTACTCTTTTACAAGGCACTTACGAGCGCCTTTTTTGTTTCGGTCACCTGTGTAATCCGCGCTTTTCGGCCGCGAAACCGTCGCGTACACGCCTCCCAACGCGTCTTTTCGCCCCTACCCTGCCGTATCCGAAGCGTCAATAGTGGCAATCCTTAATCTTGCCCCCGTCGATCCGTGATTCCCTTGTCGCATAAGGGCTTTAGCCGTTTTGACACAGGCGGCAATGGGTCTTTGCCCACATCGGTATTGCAATTTGGAGACACAGGTCAACGCCGGTACTAATTTCTTCTCACACTCAAGTGTATTTTTGATAAATTAGTAACCAAAGTAGCAAAACTAAGTTCATTAAAAGTAGTTTTACTTCAAAGCACAGAGGAGAACCGGTCGGCGAGGGATCGGCATGACGACCAGACAGCCCCAAGGCTGCACGTCAGGATAGGAGACCAATCCGCCCGCTAATCTCCCTGGTACCGATTTCTGTTCGGCGCAACTCGCGTCCGAACACCATTCGCAGTACTGGGTTTCACTTTTTGACAGGGTATGGAGGAGAAGATGAAGAAAGCTTTGCTCGCCGCTGCGCTGATGTCGGCCGGGGTTGTTGCACATGCCCAAAGCAGCGTAACGCTGTATGGCCGCCTGGACGCAGGTCTCGAATACATCAGCGGCCTGCCGAACGCCAACTATACCGGTTCAACCTCGCGCTTTCGCGCGGAAAGTGGTGACTGGGGCACGAGCCTGTGGGGCATGAAGGGCGTCGAGGACATCGGCGGCGGCAATAAGGTCCTGTTCCAGTTGGAAGGCTCGTTCAACACGATGAACGGTCAGGGTCCTGGCGGCGGCGGTCTCTTCAATCGCTGGGCAACGGTCGGTCTGTCGAACAGCGCATACGGTACGTTGACGATGGGCCGCATGCTCTTCATCTCGAACGGCGTGTGGGACTTCGACCCGTTCGGTCAGTCGAACTGGTCGTCGGCGTCGCTGGTGCGTGGCCGCAACTGGCCGCAATCGAGCAACAACATCGCTTACCAGTCGCCGAAGTTCTACGGCTTTGACGTGTACGGTCAGTACGCGCTGTCGAACGCGACGAACTGGAACGGTAACGGCACGACGCCGCAAGGCCGCGAAGCCGGTCTGCAAGTGACGTACACCTCGTCGCTGTTCCAGTTGCGCGGCATGTACGACGAAATCCGCAACAACACCAACGGCAACTTCACGGACCCGTTCACGGCATCGCGCGAGTACACGGCTGCGTTCAACGTGTTCCTCGGCCAGTTCAAGATCCAGGGCGCGTATCAGGCAGTGCGCACGTCCGCGGCTGCCAGCGCGGTAAACGCTGCGCCGACCTCGCTCGATCACGAATGGGGCGGTGTGACGTGGCAAGCCACGCCGGCTGCAGCCCTGATCGCGGCTGTGTATCACGTGAACGCGAACAAGGGCGGCGGCAACGCAACGATCTACACGATCGGCGGTTCGTACAACCTGTCCAAGCGCACGCTGCTGGACATCCAGGTCGCGACCGTGCGTAACAGCAAGTCGGCTAACTTCGGTCTGGATGCGAACAACGCAGGCCGTGGCGGCAACATCACCGCTTCGGACGGCACGGTCTCGTACAACGAGAACCCGCTGCCGGGCCACAGCCAGACCGGCGTGTACGCAGGCATTCAACACTCGTTCTAATCGAACGGTGTTCCCCGAAGGCGGCGCCTTCGGGGCTTAGAAGTTCTTCAAGAGAATCTTTTTCACGCTGCTGCGAGAGGCGCGTATCGGTGCGATGTCCGAAAGGGTATCGCACCGTTTTTTATTGGCGCGAAGGCTTCGCGAGTTCTGTGGACGTTGCGCGAAGTCTCCTGCTCGCGCCGGCGCACCGCTTCGGTGCGCGAGCCGCTTAGACTGCGGCTTCGTTTTCTTCGCCGGTACGGATGCGAATCACGCGCTCCACGTCCGCGACGAAAATCTTGCCGTCGCCGATCTTGCCCGTGCGCGCCGCGCCGATGATCGCGTCGATCACCTGGTCGCACTGGTTATCCGCGACGACGACCTCGATCTTCACCTTCGGCAGAAAGTCGACCACATACTCTGCACCACGATAGAGCTCGGTATGGCCTTTCTGCCGGCCAAATCCTTTGACCTCGGTGACGGTCAGGCCCGTGAGGCCGACTTCAGCGAGCGCCTCGCGCACTTCGTCGAGTTTGAACGGTTTGATGACTGCGGTGATGCGCTTCATGGCGAACCTCGTCTCGTGACTGAAAGAGTGAAAGGGAAATGGATGATTTTTATTCTACGCCGCGCCGGATGCGTTGCGGCAGTCCGGCGTGCGTCGCAATGCCCGCGGCTCCGATTCATTCCACCGGTTCGGTGTAGCGCGACGTGATCGGATAGCGCCAGTCGCGGCCGAACGCGCGATGCGTGACGCGAATGCCGATCGGCGCCTGGCGGCGCTTGTACTCGTTGATCTTGATGAGCCGCGTGACGCGCTTCACGTCGTCGGCCGCATAACCCGCGGCGATGATTTCGGCGAGCGAGCGGTCCTCTTCCATGTACATGCGCATGATCGCGTCGAGCACGTCATAGGGCGGCAAGCTGTCCTGGTCGGTCTGGTTCTCGCGCAATTCCGCGGACGGCGCGCGCGTCAGAATGCGCTCGGGAATCACGTTCTGCGTGCCGAAGGCCGTGGCCTGATTGCGGTAGTGGCACAGCCGATAAACGAGCGTCTTCGCGATGTCCTTGATCACCGCAAAGCCGCCGGCCATGTCGCCGTAAAGCGTGCAGTAGCCCACCGCCATCTCGCTCTTGTTGCCGGTCGTGAGGACGATCGAGCCGAACTTGTTCGACAGCGCCATCAACAGCGTGCCGCGGATGCGGGCCTGGATGTTTTCCTCGGTGGCGTCTTCCGGGCGTCCTTCGAATTCCTGCGCGAGTGAACTGCGGAACGCATCGAACATCGGCGCGATCGCAATTTCGTCGTAGCGCACGCCGACGCGGCGGGCCATCTCGGCGGCGTCGGTGGTGGAGATGTCGGCCGTGTAGCGCGAGGGCATCATCACCGCGCGCACCCGATCCGCGCCGAGCGCGTCGCACGCGACCGCCAGCACGAGCGCCGAATCGACGCCGCCCGAGAGGCCGATCAGCGCGCCAGGGAAACCGTTCTTGTTGACGTAGTCGCGCACGCCGATGACGAGCGCCGCGTAGACCTGTGCTTCGAGCGAAAGCTCGGGGGCGATGGCGGAGTTGGCGCGGGTTGCGCTGCCGACGAGCTGCGCGTCGCCATGACCGCGCAACGGCACCGCGTTTTCAAACTCGACAAACGCCGTCGCTTCCTCGAACTGCGGCATCTTCGCGACCAGTTCGCCTTGCGCGTCGAGCACGAACGAGCCGCCGTCGAACACCAGTTCGTCCTGCGCGCCGACCATGTTCACGTAGACCATCGGCAGTCCCGTCTCGCGAATCCGCGCACGCAGGATGTCGAAGCGCACCGCTTCCTTGTTCAGGTGAAACGGCGAGCCGTTCGGGATCAGCAGCACTTGCGCGCCCGCGGCTTTGGCCATTTGCGCGGCCGACGCATGCCACGCGTCTTCGCAGATCACCACGCCGTACTTCACGCCGTCGAGTTCGAAGACGAACGGCTGCGCGTCGGACGCGAAGTAGCGCTTCTCGTCGAACACTTCCGTATTGGGCAAATCCTGCTTGCGATACATGCCGGCGATCCGGCCGTCCACCACCAGCGACGCCGCGTTGAACGTGTCGACCGGCGGCACGCCGCGCTGGATCGGCGCGTTTGCATTACCATGACCACTCGCCGCGCTGTTGGCAACACTGTCGGCAGCGTCGCGCAACGGATGACCGACGATCACATGCAAGCCGGCGAACTGCTTCAGTTGTTGCGCGAGGTCCGCCAACGCAGCAGCGCTCGCGGTATAAAACGCGGGGCGCAGCAGCAGATCTTCGGGCGGATAGCCGGACAGCGCGAGTTCGGGCGCGACCAGCAGCTTCGCGCCGGCGCTGTGCGCGTCACGCGCGGCGGCGACGATCTTCGCGACGTTGCCGGCGAAGTCGCCGACGGTGACATTGATTTGAGCAAGAGCGATTCGTGTCTTCATGGCAGGATCGACGGGCAAGCGAAAGGCTTGCGGAGGGCTTGCAAATAAAGCGGCTTGTTGTGGGCTCGACGGAACGGACAACTCGGATAAACGAACGACGCAGTACGTGCTTGACGCACCGCGTCGCTCATTGGGACAGTCACACAGATTGAATCAGGAACGCTTTGATTATCGCACGGGCATTCTGGCGTCGCCCTCCGAGGTTGACGCCGCCGAATGGAACACCCTCCTCGCGCAGCAGACGCAACCCACGCCGTTTCTGCGGCATGAGTTCCTGAGCGCGCTGCACGCGACCCGTTGCGCAGTCGCGGACACCGGCTGGGCGCCGCAATTCGTCACGCTGACCGACCCGCTCACGGGCAAGCTCGCCGCGGCCGCGCCGGTTTATCTGAAGGGCCACTCATACGGCGAGTACGTGTTCGACTGGGCCTGGGCCGACGCCTATAAGCGCAACGGCTTGCCCTACTACCCGAAGCTGCTGTGCGCCGTGCCGTTCACGCCGGTGCAAGGCAACCGCCTGCTCGCCGCCGATTCGCACGCGTTGCGCCACCTTGCCGCGACGTTGATGGCGTTCGCCGAGCAGGCCGACGTGTCGTCGCTGCATGTGCTCTTTCCGACCGAAACCGAAGCCAACGCGCTCACCGAGATGGGCATGATGCAGCGCGAAGGCGTGCAGTTTCATTGGCTGAACGACGGCTATCGCGACTTCGACGATTTCCTTTCGACGCTCGAACAGAAGAAGCGCAAGAACATCCGCGCGGAACGCCGCAAAGTCCACGACGCCGGCATCACGATGCGCCGTATTCGCGGCGAAGACATTCAGGACGCGGACTGGCGCTTCTTCAGCAAGTGCTATCGGCAGACTTATCGCGAGCACTTTTCGACGCCGTATCTGAACCTCGATTTTTTCCGCATGATCGGCGCGTCGATGCCGGAGAATCTGCTGCTCGTGATCGCCGAGTACGAAGGCAAGCCGATCGCGAGTTCGCTCGTCGTGTATCAGCGCGATGCGAAAACCGGCGGCACGCTGTACGGCCGTTACTGGGGCGCGCTCGAACATGTGCCCTGTCTGCACTTCGAGACCGCGTACTATCAGCCGCTCGAGTTCTGCATCGAAGAAAAGCTCGGGGCATTCGAAGGCGGCGCGCAAGGCGAACACAAAATGGCGCGCGGCTTCCTGCCCACAGTGACGCGCTCGGCGCACTGGCTCGCGCATCCCGCTTTCGCCGATGCGGTCGGCCACTTCCTCGACAACGAAAAGAACAGCATCCACGCTTATGTGGACGAGCTGCGCGAACACAATCCGTTCAAAGGCTGACGCGTCCGTGGCGTGGTTTCTCTATCTGCTCGAATGCTCGGACGGCAGCGTCTACACCGGCATTGCGACCGACGTCGACGCGCGTTTCGAAAAGCACGTCAGCGGCGCCGGCGCGCGCTATACGCGCTCGCGCAAGCCGGTGCGCGTGCTGGCATCGTTCGAACTGGCGGATCGTTCGAGCGCGTCGCGCGCCGAGTATTGGGTGAAGCGCTTGACGCCCGCGCAGAAGCGGACGCTGGCGGCGGGTGGGCGGACGCTCGAGTCGGTGATGCCGGAGCCTGAGCCGGCTCTGGATGATGATGAAGTCGAAGGCGACGCGGCGTGAACGGCGTGCGTTCGCTGATCAGTTGGCGGTGACTGTGCCACCGTCAGCCACGCTTCATTAACGCCCAATCACCCCCGCGCTTCGCGCATCCGCTCCGTCAGCAAGCGCTGCATCAACGCAAGCTCGCCCACTGCATCCGCTTCGAGCGATGTCAAACGTTCGCGCGCCGGCAACTCATGCCGCAGCGGCACGATCGCGCGATTCAGCGACGCCTCGATGTCCGCGCTCACCGCCTCCACCCACGCGCGAAGCTCGGCGTGCACATCGTGAGCTTCACGCCGGTTCGCGCTCAAGCGCAACTGCGTCGCCGTGCCCGCCATCTTGCGCAGCACGCTCAGCACCGTCAGCGTGACCGTGTCGACCATCGAGTGCTCCAGCTTTTCGAGGCGAATCCGTGCGATCGCCTCTTCGGCGTTATTGCTGCCGAGGCCCGCCGCCCTGCGCAGGCGCTCCATATCCTTTTCCGTGCGACGCGGCGATTCGAGCGCGGCAAGCAGATACGCCAGATTGGCGCGCACGGCGTCGCCGAGATACGCGCGGTAATCGGTTTTCTCGCGCGTCGGCCATAGATAGAACGTGGCGAACAGCGCGAGCACGCAGCCGAGCACATTGTTGCCGAGCCGCGTGAGCGCATACGCGATCTCGCTCGCGCCGGGCGTCGCGAAGTCGGCCACGAGCACGAACGTCGGCGTGAGGAACAACACGAACAAGCTGTAGCTGACGGGGCGCAAGGCCATCGTCGCCATCACCAGCGGAAAGACTGCGAGCGAAATGCCGAGCGGCGAATGAATCGCATAGCCGATGCCCGCCGCCAGCACACCGCCGACAATGCTGCCCGCCGCGCGCTCGATGCTGCGCGGCCAGGTCGCGGCAATCGAAGGTTGCAAGATCAGCAGCGTCGCCATGGTCGCCCAATAGCCGAACGGCAAGCCGAGCACGCGGATCACGACAAAGCCCGCGGTCGTCGTGACGCCGACGCGCGCCGCATGGCGCAAGCCGACCGACTCCAGCGACAGGTTTGCCTTCAGCGTCGACCAGACCCGCGCCAACGTGATCGCGACACTCCCTAAGAAATGCGGCGGCGCCTGTACCGGCGTGAAGTCGACGAGTTCGAAGTCGGACTTCAGCTTGACCGGCTCCATCAGCGCGGTTTCAAGACGCCGCGCGAGCCGGCGCAAGCGCAACTGCAATTTCACGAGATGCGTCCAGCGCGCTTCGTTCGCATCGGCGCCGATGTTGCGCAGCGTCTCGCCCAGCGCCGTGAGCAAACGTGCCGCGCGTCTGATGTGGCGAGCGTGGTGTTCGTCGCCGGGCATTTTTTCGCACGCGCCCGAGACGGCGATCAGATACGCGAACAACGCCTCGCCTTCCGTCAGCAAGCCGAGCAGCGCGTCGTAGGTCTCGCGCGCGGCGGTTCGCGTCGGCGGCACGCGCGCCAGCGCCTTGCGCGAGCGCTCCAGCGCCGCGCGCGCATCGGCGCGAAACTGCGCCGCATGCGTCGCCCATTCGCGCGGCGTGCTGCGCTGTTCAAGCAGACGGGCGCTGTCGAACGCAATATCCGCGAGCCGCAGATACACCGTGCGCAACGAAGCGCGGCTTGCGCCAAACGGCTGAATGCGCCACACGGTCAGGCTCAACGCGACCGCGAACAGGCAGCCGATCAGATAGACGCCGAGAAACGCGAGCCCTTCGCGGACGTCGTGCATCGGCCGGTCGACCATGACGACGCAGGCGGTCGCGGCGAGAATCGTCACTTGCGAGGTCGCCGCGCCCCAGATGCGGCCGAACGCGCCAAGGCTCGTGAAGACGAGGACTGCGAGCGCGGCAACCACCGTGCCGCTCGCCGACGCGAAAGCGGTGAGCCCGCCGCATGCGGTGGAGAGCAGCGCGAAGCCCATCATCGATGCAAAGCGGGCGCGGTTTGAACCGGCGGCATCGGCGAGACAGGTCCAGAATGCGCCGATCGCGGCCCACGCGAAGACCGGATCGTGCAGCAAGTTGCCGAGCGCGAGCATCGCCGTCGATGCGCACGCGGCGCGCAAGCCTTCGGAGAGACTGGCCTCGCTGGCGGAGAACGACACCATCCACACCGGCCGCTTGCGATAGATCGCCGTGGCGATCGCATACAGCCGGTTCGACCAGCGAGGCAAGGAACGCGGCGTAGTGGACTTGCGGTTCGTCATCCGGACAGTGGGCTCCTGAGGCGGCGTGTGGCTGGGCAATGGCAGATTGGGCCGCGGTCGGGACAATCCGCCGCGGTCACAAATCATAAGGGTTTATACCTGGATATAAAAATGGCTTCGGTTCATCCGCGCGATGCAGTTGGGCTATACGAGCGCGCCGCGAGTGCAATTGCCAATAAAAAACCGCGCGGCCCGTTCGGGCTCGCGCGGTTTTGCGCACCTGGCTGGCGTCTGGCGTCTTACTTGGCGGGCCGATGATTCGATCTCATCGACGCGCTAAAGCCATTTACTTCTTGTAGTTCGCCACGCCTTCGCTGATTTCCTTGTGCGCGGCTTCCATGTCGGCCCAGCCTTCGACCTTCACCCACTTGCCCTTCTCCAGCGCCTTGTATTGCTCGAAGAAGTGCTTGATCTGGTCCTTCAGGTAGGCCGGCACGTCGTCGATCGACTTCAGGCTTGCGGTCATCGGGCAGATCTTGTCGTGCGGCACCGCAATCAGCTTCGCGTCCACGCCCGATTCGTCGGTCATTTGCAGCATGCCGAGCGCGCGGGCGCGAACCACCGAGCCTGCCAGCAGCGGAAACGGCGTGATCACCAGCACGTCGACCGGGTCGCCGTCGCCCGACAGCGTCTGCGGAATGAAGCCGTAGTTTGCCGGATAGCGCATGCCGGTGCTGATGAAACGGTCGACGACGAGCAGGCCCAGGTCCTTGTCGGCTTCGTACTTCACCGGGTCGCTTTGCGCCGGGATTTCGATGATGACGTTGAAATCTTGCGGAAGGTCTTTCCCTGCGGGGACGTTATTGAAGCTCATGAGCGCTCTCTGGTCAGATGGAATTCGGAGCACGGCATGCGGCGCGTGGCCCGAGGCGATGCATGATGAAACTCGCCCCGAACGCGAGCGCTGCGGCCGGACAGTGCGGAATGCGCCATTATAGCCAATCGGCCGATGGCATCCGTCGGCGGATCGGCGCGATAATCATCAGGCGTCGCTCGATTGTGCCTCTCGTTTATGAACACCGCGTAACGGCGTTCGTTCAGCGTTCCGTCGAACTTCTGTGGAACGTGCGCCGGTTGCGGACATGTCAAGGAGTCTGCATGGAAGAAGCCCGACACTTCATCGGCGGCGAGTGGGCCGCTGCTTCAGGCGGCGAGACCATCGCCGTGCTCGATCCCTCGGACGGCCAGCCGTTCACGCAACTCGCGCGCGGCACAGCGGCGGACATCGACGCCGCCGTGCACGCCGCGCGCCGCGCGTTCGAAGGTGCATGGGGCGCGGCGAGCGCGGCCGAACGCGGACGCGTGCTGTACCGGCTGTCGATGCTCGTCGCCGCGCATCAGGAAGAACTGGCGCAGCTCGAAGCACGCGATACCGGCAAGCCGCTCAAGCAGGCGCGCGCCGATTCGGCTGCGCTCGTGCGCTACTTCGAGTTCTACGCGGGCGCGGCCGACAAGCTGCATGGCGAGACGCTGCCCTACCAGGCCGGCTACACGGTGATGACGATCCGCGAGCCGCACGGCGTGACCGGCCACATCGTGCCGTGGAATTATCCGATGCAGATTTTCGGGCGCAGCGTGGGCGCGGCGCTCGCGGCGGGCAATGCGTGCGTCGTCAAGCCCGCCGAAGACGCGTGCCTTTCGGTGCTGCGCGTCGCCGAACTGGCGGCCGAAGCGGGCCTGCCCGCAGGCGCGCTCAATGTCGTCACCGGTTATGGACACGACGCGGGAGCGGCGCTCGCGCGTCATCCGGGCATCGATCATATTTCGTTCACCGGCTCGCCCGAAACCGGCAAGCTCGTCACGCAAATGGCCGCCGAGAACCACGTGCCCGTCACGCTCGAGCTGGGCGGCAAGTCCCCGCAAATCGTTTTCGCCGACGCGGACCTCGACGCCGCGCTGCCCGTGCTCGTTTCCGCGATCGTGCAGAACGCCGGGCAAACCTGTTCGGCGGGCAGCCGCGTGCTGATCGACCGCGGGATTTACGAGCCGCTGCTCGACCGGCTGAGCGGCGCGTTCAACGCGCTGCGCGTCGGTCCGTCGCATGCGGATCTGGATTGCGGCCCGCTCATCAACGCGAAACAGCAGCAGCGCGTGTGGGACTTTCTGTCCGACGCGCAGCATGACGGCATCGCGATGGCCGCGCACGGCGAAGTGATTCCCGAGGCGCCGGAAAGCGGCTTCTATCAGGCGCCCACGTTGTTGCGCGACGTGCCCGCGAGCCACCGCCTTGCCCGCGACGAAGTATTCGGCCCCGTGCTCGCCGCCATGTCCTTCAGCGACGAAGACGAAGCGCTCGCGCTCGCCAACGGCACGCAATACGGCCTGGTGGCCGGCATCTGGACACGCGACGGCGCGCGCCAGATGCGTCTCGCGCGGCGTCTGCGCTCGGGCCAGGTGTTCATCAACAACTATGGCGCGGGCGGCGGCGTCGAATTGCCGTTTGGCGGCGTCAAGCATTCGGGCCACGGACGCGAGAAAGGATTCGAGGCGCTGTATGGCTTTACGGTGCTGAAGACGATTGCGATCCGGCACGGCTAGTTCGTGTCTCTGCATGCCCCGACTTACGCATCAACATCTACGACAAACAATGGAGACATCATGCGGTTGACAGGTAAAACGGCCATCGTCACGGGTGGCGGCTCGGGTTTCGGCGAAGGCATCGCGAAGACCTACGCGCGCGAGGGCGCGAACGTCGTCGTCAACGATCTCAACGGCCCCGCCGCCGAGCGCGTCGCGAGCGAAATTGCGCTGGCGGGCGGCAAGGCGATTGCAGTGACGGGCAACGTCGCGCAACGCGAGGACTGGCAAAAGCTGCGCGAGGCGGCGCTCGAAGACTTCGGCAGCGTGCAGATCGTCGTCAACAATGCGGGCACCACGCATCGCAACAAGCCGGTGCTCGAAGTGACCGAAGCCGAGTTCGACCGCGTGTACGCGGTGAACGTCAAGAGCATCTACTGGAGCGTGCAGGAGTTCGTGCCGTATTTCCGCGAGCAAGGCGGCGGCAGCTTCATCAATATCGCGTCGACGGCGGGCGTGCGGCCGCGCCCTGGACTCGTCTGGTACAACGGCAGCAAGGGCGCGGTGATCATCGCGAGCAAGTCGCTGGCGGTGGAACTCGGGCCGGACCGCATCCGCGTGAATTGCGTGAATCCGGTGATCGGCGAAACGGCTTTGCTGTCCGAATTCATGGGCGTCGAAGATACGCCTGAGAACCGCAAGCGCTTTCTCGCGGGCATTCCGCTCGGACGCTTTTCGACGCCGCAGGACATTGCGAACGCCGCGCTCTATCTGGCTTCGGACGAAGCGGAGTTCATCACCGGCGTGTGTCTGGAAGTGGATGGCGGGCGCTGCGTGTAGTCGTGGCTCTGGCGTTGGGTTTGGCGTTGGTGGCGTTGCCCTGAGCAAGCGCCGTTCACGTACGGCGCTTGCCGGGCTCAGTGTTTTCCCCCGGTATCTAATTGACGTGCGAGCCGCGCCGCACGGCTAGAATCGATCGACGCGGCACTTCAATTCCACAAGAAAAGAGGAGACACCATGGCTAGTCCCGCAGATCCGCTCCACCATCCCGGCGCGGGTGCGCCGCCTTCCACGTTCGAAGAGGCGACCTATCGCAAGGTCAACTGGCGGCTCGCGCCGCTCCTGATGCTCTGCTACGTGGTCGCGTATCTCGACCGCGTGAACGTCGGCTTCGCGAAGCTGCAAATGACGAGCGACCTCGGCCTGAGCGATGCGGTTTATGGCTTTGGCGCAGGCATTTTCTTCGTCGGCTACTTTTTCTTCGAGATCCCAAGCAATGTGATTTTGCACAAGGTGGGCGCGCGCGTGTGGATTGCGCGGATCATGGTGTCGTGGGGCGTGATCTCCATGCTGACCATGTTCGTCACCACGCCGACCATGTTCTACGTGATGCGCTTTCTGCTCGGTATTGCCGAAGCGGGTTTCTTTCCCGGCATCATTCTGTATCTCACCTACTGGTATCCGTCGCATCGGCGCGGACGCATGACGACGTGGTTCATGACGGCGATTGCGCTCTCGGGAGTGATCGGCGGGCCGGTGTCGGGCTATATCCTGAAGACGTTCAATGGCGTGAACGGTTGGCACGGCTGGCAGTGGCTGTTTCTGCTCGAAGGGCTGCCGTCGGTGCTGGTGGGCATTCTGGTTTTCGTCGCACTCGATGATCGTATTTCGAAGGCCAAGTGGCTGACCGACGAAGAAAAGGAACTGCTGCAGCGCCACGTTTCCGCGGAAGAAGCGACCAAGCACGACATGCCGATTCGCCAGGTGCTGACGAGCGGCCGCGTGCTGATGCTTAGCCTCACTTACTTTTCGTTCGTGATGGGTTTGTATGGCGTGAGCTTCTGGCTGCCGACGATCATTAAGGCGACTGGCGTGACGGATGCGTTCGCGATCGGCCTGCTCTCCGCGATTCCGTTCGCGGCGGCGGTGGTGGCGATGGTGCTGGTTGCGCGCAGCGCGGACCGCATGCGGGAGCGTCGCTGGCATATTGCGTTGCCGGCGTTTGCGGGAGCCGTTGGACTGGTGCTTTCGGTGGTGTACACGCACAACACCGTGCTCGCGATGGCTTCTCTCACGCTTGCGACGATGGGCATTCTCACTACGTTGCCGCTGTTCTGGAGTTTGCCGACGGCGATTCTTGCGGGAACGGGTGCCGCGGCCGGGATTGCGATGATTAATTCGATTGGCAATCTTGCGGGGTTTTTGAGTCCGTATGCGGTGGGGTGGTTGAAGCAGGCGACTGCGGCTAATGATTCGGGGATGTATATGCTGGCGGCGTTTCTGGTTCTTGGGGGACTGCTGGCGATTAGTGTGCCCGCGAGGATGGTTAATCGGTGAGTGGTTGAGTGATGGGACAAGCCTCGGCGGTTATGTGCCGCTGGGGCTTTATGCTGTTACAAAACGCGATGTCGTCGAGTTCACGGTATTGCCCCCGACGAACCATAGGTCTCTGTACGTTTACCTTGGTTTATACGCTTTCGAGGGCGCACATGAGATACGGCAAAGAGTTTTTCGACCTGCAACTTCGCTTTGCGCGCGTGGTCGCTGCGCTGGCAGCGATACCGTTGGAGCAAGCACTTCTCGACTATACAAACTTGTCCGTGCGCTTCGGGCTGGGCCGAGCGTTCGATCAGGACCACCCGACGTGGCGCCGATATATACAAGGATTAAGCCAAACCACGCACGCGAGCGACTGGACATATAGCTTTTATCTCGCCCATGCGCAGGCAGGCAGAGAGACGCCGTTGGTGGCGACATTCGGCTGCTTTTCGTATGCAACACCGGATAGCCAATCCATACGCTTGCACTTTCAGAACACCGATGCCGCGACCGTCTCGCCGTTGAGCATTGATCGGCTGCCGATGCGGCTTTCCGAACTTCAGGCGCTATTCGATCACGTACGCAGATACGAACCAGAGGCCGAAAGCGTACTCGGGACTTCGTGGCTCCATAACCTCCGGGCCTATCAGCGACTCTTTCCGGAAGCGTATATCGCAAGCGCTACGGTTGCGGACAAGCGCTTTCGTAACATGTCCTTATGGGGCCAATTTCTCGACCGCAACGGAGGATTGAAAGTTGGCTTTACTGAGGAATTTTTGCGCAGGCTTTCGAAGACAACGACAGTGAGAGAACTCGCATCCTGCTTTCCGCTTCAAGCATTGGCTGTCAGCGCGCCGATCACTCAATTTCATACGTTCTACGACAGCGCAATGTGATCGTCACCGACCGCGTCAACGTTGTCATCGAAATCGGCGAGCCCAACGGTAGCCTCATTTCGCGAATCGCCAATCACGCCCATGAGCCACGTGCGCAGCGCCACCACCTTCGCGCAGTTGGCGAGATCATGCGGCGAGACGAGATAAAACGCGCGGTCGGTTATGACCGACTTGCCAAACGGCGCGATAAGGCGGCCGGCGCGCAAGTCGTCCTCCACGTAAGCACGCCGCCCGATGCACACGCCGTGACCCTCTACCGCGGCTTGCACGGCCATCAGCGCGAGATCGAAAGTCAGCCGCGCGCCCCCGCGCAAATTGGTTGGCAGCTTGGCCGCGTCGAGCCAGATGCTCCAATCGTTGCTTGTCACGCCGCTCACCTGCAATAGCGTGTGATGAGCGAGATTGTCGACGCTCGTGAGTGGATGACTGCCCGTCAGCAGCTTTGGACTGCATACCGGGAAGATCTCGTCGTCCATCAGCCGGTCAACGCGCAGCCCTTTCCATTCGCCGCTGCCGTAACGAATTGCCGCGTCCGCGCCACCGGCCACGAAATCGATCAAGTCAGTAGAAGCGCTCAGGCGAATGTCGATATCGGGATGCTTAAGACGAAATGACCCCAAGCGTGGCAGCAGCCATTTAGATGCGAACGTGGCAAGCGTGGAAATGGTGAGCGTACTCTTGTTGGAGCCTTCGAGCAGTTGCTCGGTGGAGAAGCGTAACTGCTCAAACGCGAGGCTCACTCCCTGCAAATAGGCCTGCCCCGACGCAGTCAATTCCAGGCGCTCCTTGAAGCGATGAAACAGGCGGATGCCCAGTTCATCCTCGAGACGCCGTATCTGATGGCTAACCGCCGTCTGCGTCACATTCAGTTCGGCGGCCGCCTTGGTGAAGCTCATATGACGCGCGGCACATTCGAATACTTTCAAGCCGTTCAGTGAGGGAAGTTTCCCCGCCATTGCATTGCACCGTGTATAGCAAACCTGTAGACAGACCACGCTCGTTAAGCGGTCGATTCGGCATCTCGCTGCCGTCATGACAATTTCTCATATCGTAGCAGGCGAGATGTCGTTTGCCAGGAGACCAGCTTGTTGCGATGCTTCGCGCTCGATCTGACCGCAACAGAAGGACCTAACTCATGAAACTCTATTTCGCCGCCAATGCGTGCTCTCTGTCGCCGCATATCGTTCTGCGCGAACTCGGCCTGCCGTTCGAACTGGTCCGCGTCAACAACAAGACGAAGCAGACGTCCGAGGGCCGCAGTTTCCTCGACGTGAACCCGAAGGGCTATGTCGCCGCGCTCGTACTCGACAACGGCGAAGTGCTCACCGAAGGGCCGGCGATTCTTCAGTACCTGGCGGACCTGAAACCGGAGAAGATGCTCGCGCCGGCGAACGGCACCTGGGAACGTGTGCGACTCCAGGAAACGCTGAACTTCATCACGTCGGAAATTCACGCTGGCTGCGCCCCGCTGTTTAGCAGCGAGATTCCTGGGAGCGTGAAGGACATCGTCAAAGAGAAGTTCTATAAGCGCCTCGACAATCTCGACGCCACGCTTTCGCGCAAAGACTACTTGCACGACGAGTTCGGCGTGGCCGACGCCTATCTGTACACGGTGCTGTCGTGGCTGCCGATATTCTCGATAGACATCAAGCGCTGGCCGGCACTCGCACGCTTTCAGGACCGCATTGGCGCACGCCGTTCAACTCGAGCCGCGTTGGCAGCCGAGGAAGCCGCGCCCGCGGTCTAAAGCTACGCGAGAGCGACAGTATCGCGATCGATCTGCAAATAGCTTGCGCTCTACGATGATGCCTGTTAGAACGTCGGCGATTTCCTATATGAGCGCGGATACAGCGTCCGATCCCAAGCGCGGCATAGAAGGATTGATGACCAGTAGTACCGAGAGAGAGATAAAAATGCAGCTTCAGTCAAACTACGCCAAGACGTTTAGATGCGTTCGGCAGAATGAAAGGCGCTTGCCTTATGACATTGGTTATCACCTCATTCAGCGCGACGACGGTACCTTCATCTATGGCTTTGAAATCGTACAGGAGAAGGGCAATGGTCGCCTCGCAAGCGGCGCGACTACGCTTGACTTCCGGGGATCGCTCGAAGAGGCGGAACGATACCTCGTAAACAAGCTGGAGCTGATAGTCGAGGGTTTGCCGGAGTCGTGGGAATCGGACCGATACAAGAACCGCAAGGAAACGGACGAGAGTGCGGTCAAGCATGCCTGGTTGATACGAAGTATCTTTGGTTATTGGCCCAACTTTCACGATGCCGAGGTACTTGAAGTAACCCTGCGCCGGGTGAATGCGAACGGAGCATGGCATACCGATATGGAGCTCGTAATCCGTCATAGTGGACAGGACAATCCGGCATGGAACGGGCATCATGCGCCTTGCAGGATTACATTCTTTCTTGAGGAAGTAGAGGGAAGCGGGTTCACAACTGAAAACGTGTCTGATCCGTCGTGGATTTATGATTTGCGGTTTTCTCACTGCGACGATGGTCGCATCCAGGTCGACCTGAATCCGTCGACAGGTTTGGACATTCTGCTTTACTGCCGTGCTGCAACCGTGACACGTATCGAGCCGTAAGTCATCTCGTCCCCGGGACTTTCCTGCTACCCGCCGCACGGCTCTTCACATGATCGATGAACGCGCGCAGCTTCGGCATGATCTGCCGGCGGCTCGGATAGTAGAGAAACACGCCCGGCATCATCGGTGCGAACCGCTCCAGCACAGCTACCAGTTTCCCGGTTCGCAGTCCTTCAGCGACCATCGGCTCAGGCAGTTGGGCAAGGCCTATGCCTTCGACGGCCGCGCCGAGCATCGTGGGGAAATCATGGGCGATGAAAGGGCCGCTTACGGCGATCTCGATCGCGTTGCCGTCGTCGTTGAATGACCACGGCGCCAGCGCGCCGCCGGACCTGCGCCATCGCAAGCACGCGTGCTGACGCAGATCGTCCGTGTGCTCGGGCCGGCTGCGCGCCGCGAAGTATGCAGGGCTGCCGACGACAACAAAACGAAACGGCGGCGTCAACGGCACCGCGACCATGTCGGCGTCGACGAACTGACCGAGCCGTATGCCGGCGTCGAACCCTTCGCTTGCAAGGTCGATCAGCTCGTTGCTTGCGGCGATCTCCACTTCGATCTCGGGATAAGCCTCGCAGAAAGTTGCGATCAAGGGTTCGAGGAGGATCGGCACCACCGCGCGCGGCACTGAAAGACGCAGCAATCCGGTGGGCCGCTGCCCGAGGCCACGCGCAACCTCGCTGGCGGCGACAAGCTCCTCGAAGGCGGGCTTCGCGCGCGCAAGAAATTGTTCGCCGGCTTCAGTCAGTCCGACGCTGCGCGTAGTCCGCATGAAGAGCGCTGCGCCAATGCGTTCTTCCAGTACACGCACCGCCTGGCTGATGGCCGACGGCGTCACGCCGAGTTCCGCGGCTGCCCGGCGAAAACTGCGATGCCGGGCAACGCTCAGAAACGCCTCCACGCCATCCAGCGCGCCCTGCCTGACTGTGAAGATCTGCTTCATAGCCCGTCAACATTGTGAGGAATAGTCGCTCGCGAGTGACGATGGTACACCTATGTCTGTCGACGAGCAGTCGCGCCAACGCCGGCTCGCAAGCCTTCGACAACCCGCCAGGACCGTGGAGAAACCTGCAATGAACGATGCACTGGATGACGTGCGCGGTTACTATCGCGCGACCGGCCTGACCGGGCGGCTGAGGGTCGCCCTCAGTGCCTTTGGACCGGAGGATCAGCCGCTAACACCGCAGCAATTGGCCGCCCTCGACCAGTTTCACACACGCGGTCTTGCCGCCACCGCCGAGCTTGCCGGATTGGCCCGAATCACCGCGGATATGTCGGTGCTGGACGTCGGTTCGGGCGTCGGCGGGCCGGCCCGTTTTCTGGCCGCTACGTATGGTTGCCGCGTGACAGGCATCGACCTCAGCGAGCCGTTCGTGGATGCCGCACGTTATCTCACGCAGCGAACGGGGCAAAGCGAACAGGTGTCGTTCCATACGGCGAGCGCGCTGGAACTTCCCTTCGAAGACGCCCAATTCGACGCCGTATTCCTGCAGCACGTGGCGATGAACATCACCGATCGCGCACGGCTTTACCGGGAGATCGAACGCGTGCTGAAGCCAGGCGGCAGGTTTGCGACGTTCGACGTCGTCGTTGCAAACGGCGGCGAACCACACTACCCCGTGCCTTGGGCACGAACGCCGGCAACAAGTTTTCTCCTGACCGCCGATGCAACGCGCGAGGCGATCGAGCAAGCAGGTCTTCGCACGCTGGCATGGCAAGACGACACCGACACTGCAAAGGCCTGGTTTGCAGAGCTGCGTGCGTCAGGGCCGCCGCCCTCGCCCAATCTCGGCGTGGTGATGGGTCCGGACTTCGCGCAGCTTACGACCAACCTTGGGCGAAATATCCTGGAAGGCCGACTCGGCATACTGACAGCGGTGTTCGAGGCGGCATCCGCGAAGACTGCGCATCACCTGGAGAATGGTCAATGACCGTCGTCCGCGTTCCCGTCGATAGCGTCTCGCCGGGTCCAGCGTGGCGCAGCCTGTTTTGGCTCGTCCCGTTGGTCGCGCTATGGATCGCGTTGATCTATTGGCAGCCGATCATCCCGACCAGCGGCGTTCCGACCACAGTTCATCAGTTGAGTGCTCATGCGCTGATTGCACTAGGTTTGTGGCTCGGCCTCGAAAGCACAGACCTCACGCCGGCCCAACGCCGTGCCACCTGGCTCGCGGTCATGATCCCAGACACGCTTTGGTTCGCTGTCGTCTGGAGCGCGGCGATCAATGGCGCTTTCCGCGCAGGCGTCTCACCATTGCCGTTGTTGCCGTTGGCGATCTTCCTGCCGGTGATGATCGGCGCACCGCTGTTGCTGTTGTCGAAGCGGGTGGGACGCGTGCTCGATGGGATGCCGGCCAGTTGGCTCGTCGCTCTTCAGCTTTACCGCGTATTCGGCAGTTGGGCGCTCGCTGCCTGGCTGCATGGACTGCTGCCAGGCGTCTTCGCGTTGCCGGCGGGAATTGGCGATGTGTTGACCGGCCTGTTCGCCGTGCCGGTGGCAATCGCCGTGGCGAGCGGTGCGAGTCGAGGGCGGAACGCTGCGATCGCCTGGAACCTCTTCGGCCTCGCCGACTTCGCCGTCGCGATTACTTTGGGGATGCTCACCTCGCCCGGCCCGTTGCAGTTGATCCATCCGGCTATGCCGAGCATCGGCGCGGGCGCTTATCCCGACGTGCTGACACCTGCGTTCGTGGTGCCGGGCTCGATCCTGTTGCACGCGTTGTCGCTGCGTCAGTTGATCCGGCGACGCGCCCGCTGATTTGCATCATGGACTTCAATGCGCGAGACAACATCTGACAGGAGGCAACATGCCACCGGAACACATGTTTCCGCGTTCTTTTTGCTGCTGCGCCATCAGCGTAAGGCGGCTCGCAGTTACTCGTCTTTCTGCAAGTCATGACATTGCCGAGGCATTTTCGGTCCGAATCAGCATGGCGCCAATCAACGAATCGCTAAAGAAAATTCGCGTTTTACCGAAATCCAATAAGAACGTTTTTTATCGATGCGGAAATTCATGAACTTGCGATTGAAATCCTGGCTACTGGCCCTCGCACTGAGCGCTGCCTGTGCCGGTATCGTGGCCTACGTCAATCTCATGCTCGTCAACCCAGGGCATGCCCAGCCGCTATGGCTGATGCAGCTGCATATAGTTTGTGCGTTCGTCGGGGCACTAACCGGTACCCGTTTCGTGCAAGGGGCGCCAGCCGCACTGCAGGGACCCACCTCGCGAGCCACGATCGCGCAGGGCGTCGTCGCCGATAACAGAACAGTTACCGTGAATTTCATCGTCCCCGGAAAGAGTGCCTTCTTCTCGACGGGCCGCTGCTTCATGATTCTCTGCTTTGTACTGTGCTTCATGGTGCAGTTCGTCACCGTCGGTGAGCCGTCCGACGACGCGCTGCGCTCGCCGACCGCCCCGGGTCAGCAAATGCGGAAGCTGAGCACGTGAGGCCGATTGGTAAGCCGCGCGAGGAATTGCCGGCGGCAACGGCGGACGTTCCCCGCAGGTCCCGGCTTCAAACGCTCGCTGTCTCCTTGCTCGCATTGGGCATCGCGTCGATCTGCTTCGGACTCTTCGGCCTGATCCAGGCGTTCGACGTTTTTGACGTTGCGATTGCGTTCAAGGTGTGGTTTTTGCGCGCCGTTGTCGCGCTTGTAATCGGCGTGATTGCCGTGCATTTCGGCGGTAAGTGTGTGGAAGCGCTTTAGGGGTGAGCTTAGCGAGCCGCTAGTTCTACTACGTTGAACGACTAGAACACCGCCAAGTCATCCGGTCGAAGTTTGCTCCGTTCTCGGAGTTGGAAAGAGACTCCAACGTTGAGCGATGTACTCCTGGCCGCCACCACTCCCGCAAACACTACCTACCGGCAATTCCAACTCCCCACACGCCATCCACTCACCTCGCCCGCAACGCATCCACAACATTCATCCGGGACGCGCGCAACGCGGGCAAAAAGCCGCCGACCAACCCCATCGTCACCGAGAACGCCAATGTCTTCCCGACAATCGCGGGCGTCAGGATGAAGCGGAACGACAGGTCCGCGAAGGTCTGGAAGTTGGTTGTCGAGAACGACGCGAACTGCATGAACGCTGCGCAGCCAAGCCCCGCGAGGCCGCCGACGAGCCCCAGTAGCATCGCTTCGATGAGGAACGCCGCGAGCACGTTCGCGCGCTTGAAGCCGAGCGCGCGCAACGTGCCGATCTCCGCCACGCGATTCGCCACGGACGCATACATCGTGATCATCGCGCCGATCATCGCGGCAATCGAAAAAATGGCCGACAGCGTGAAGCCGAGTATGTTGAGGAACGTCGACAGCGCCTTCGACTGGTCGCTGTAAAAAGTTCGCTCGCGTTTCGCGTCGTCGGCGAGGCGCGGGTCGACGTCGATATCGCTCCTGAAGCGCTCGAACTGATCGCTCTCTGAAAGCCGCACGACCATCGACGAATAACTCGTCCGGCGAAACGCCTGCATCAGCTGATCGGCATCGCCCCAGATCTCCGAATCGAAGCCGCTGCCGCCTGCGTCGAAGGTGCCGACCACGGTCCACTCGCGCTGCGCGAAACGCAAGTGCTCGCCGGGCTGCGTGCGCGCGAAGCCCTTCGCAATGCTGCTGCCGACCACGATCTCCGACGATCCCGGCGTGAAGAAGCGCCCCGATGCGAGCCGCACCTGCGGCCGCAAGCCGATGCCCGCCTGCGACACACCGCGTATCACCACGTTCGACGGTTTGCCCGAGCCGATTTTCGCGAGCGAGATCAGCACGACCGACTCTTTCGACGCGAGCCTTCGTCCGTCGCCGCCGATCGCGACGGCCGGATGCATCTCGATCACGTTGGCCTGATTGCGGTCGATCGCGCTCTGCACTTCCGTCTCCGCGCCCTTGCGGATCACGACGACGTTGTCCTCTTCGCCCGTCGAGACGAGCGTTTTCTTCAGGCCCGCGTCGAGCATCAGCACCGTCGAGAACACAAATACGACGAGCGCGAGTCCGCCCGCCGTGAGCGCCGTCGTCAGCCGGCGGGTCCACAGGTTGCGAGCGATATATGAAAGCGGAATGGCCACGATGCGCTACCCGATCGCCCGCAGGCCTTCGACGATCCGCACGCGCGCCGCCTGGATCGCCGGAATGATCGCCGCCGCCACGCCGACGACACCCGCACACGCCGCCTGCAACAGCACGGTGTCACGTGACACGTGGAAGACGGGGAATACACCGCCCGTCGCCTGCCGGAAGATACTGGCGGCGGGCGGCGTCAGCAGCATGCCGAGCCCGCCGCCCGCGATGCACAGCGTCAACGACTCGCCGAACATCAGCAGCGCGAGAAAGCCCGGTCCGAAACCGAGCGCCTTCAGCGTCGCGTATTCGACGGTGCGCTCGCGAGCGCTCATCGCCATCGCATTCGCCATCACGGCCATGATGATGACGATCACCACATACGACACGACGCGGATCGCCGCGATGATCTGATTCGACATCGCGACGAAGCCGAGCTGGAACGCCTGCTCCGTTTCGGTCAGCGTTTCTGCGAGGGAGTTTTTGAACACGTCGTCGACGTTGCGCGAGATCGCGGCGGCCTCCTCGGGAACAGCAATGCCCAGCACGTAGACACCGACCTGATCCGCGCGCCGCCCCGGCATTTTGCGCACCGATTCGTTCAGATAGTCCCAATGAAAAATGAGTTGCCGCGTGATCGTCGATTCGTCGCGGCCATCCATGATGCCGCGCACGACAAACTCCCAGGTGCCCGGATAGATCGTGCCTTTGATCGGGATGACGTCGCCGACCTTGAAGCCGAACTGCGTCGCGAGTTGCCGGCCGACGAGACAGCCCTTGCGGTCGCGTACGTAATCGCTGCGCTGTTGAGCGGGCACGATCAACTCGGGATAGAGGTCCAGATAGTTGTCCGACACGGCGAACTGCGCGAAGAAGTTCTTCGGCTCGCGATACACGCCGCCGAACCAGCTCGAGCGCGCAACCAGCGTCACGCCTTCCACGCCGCGAATGCGGTTCTCGTAGCTGAGCGGCAGCGAGAACGTCAGCGAAATGGCATTGCGCGTGACGAGGCGCGCGTTCGATGCGGCCGCGGCGCCCGCATACCACGCATCGACTACCGTATTGAGGAGCCCGTATGCGAGCACCGCGATGGTGAGCCCGAGCACCGTCAACGCAGTGCGCAGCTTGTGGCGCAGCGCGTTGCGCGTAATCAGCTTCAGCGCGTGCATGACAGGCTGCCGTCGCGCCGATCAGCGTGTGTCGCCATCGGTCAGCTCCCCTTTGTCCAGATGCACGAGCGCATTCGCGGCGCCTGCGGCATGCGCGTCGTGCGTGACCATGATGATGGTCTTGCCCAGTTCGCGGTTCAGACGTTGCAGCATCGCGAGGACTTCTTCCGCCGATGTGCGATCGAGGTCGCCGGTTGGTTCGTCGGCGACGATCAGCGTCGGATCGGTGATGACTGCGCGGGCAATCGCGACGCGCTGCTGCTGTCCGCCCGACAGCTCCGACGGATAGTGATGCGCGCGGTTCGCGAGATTGACCATCTCGAGCACCAGCTCGACGCGCTCGCGCCGCTCCTTGCGCGTGAGTCTCGTGAGCATCAGCGGCAACTCGATGTTCTCGAACGCCGTCAGCACCGGCATCAGGTTGTAGAACTGGAAGATAAAGCCGACGTTGGCCGCGCGCCAGTCGGCCAGCGCCGCTTCCGACAGTTGCGTGATATCGAGCCCGCCCACGCGCAGCACGCCGCCATCGGGCCGGTCGATGCCCGCAATCAGGTTGAGCAGCGTGCTCTTGCCTGAGCCCGACGGCCCCATCAATGCGATGAAGTCGCCTTCTTCGATCGAAAGCGTGATGTTCGACAGCACCGGCACCGTCTGCACGCCGCGCCGGTACGACTTCACGAGTTGCGATATCTCGACGAGCGGCGCAGCGCCATTCGCTCGGTTCATAGCTGGCTGCCCGCTCATGTTATGGCTTCGCCACGTTGACTTTCGCGCCGTCCGTCAACTGCGCGTCGGGCGCACGCACCAGCACGTCTCCTGCACGCACGCCGTCGAGCGCGATCAGATCGCCGAGTTTCGCGCCCGTCGTGACGGGCACCTGATGCACGGTCTCGTCCTTGATGACGAAGACGATGCTGCGTCCGTCGCGCTGAACGACGGCAGCCGGCTGCGCGGCGACGACGGGCCGCCGGTCCTGCGGCGGCACCGGCTTTGACAGGAAAGCGATCTTTGCGCTCATGTCCGGCAGCACGCGTGGGTCGCGATCGACGAAGCGCACCTTGACGAGCACCGTCGCCTTCGAGCGGTCGACGGTCGGCACGATGCGCGATACGCGGCCTGCGAGACGCAGTTCGGGGAGCGCGTCGAGCTGGATCTCGCAAGGCGCGTCGACGGCGATCTTCGCGATGTTCGATTCCGCGACATCCGCCTCGACTTCGAGCGTGTCCATGTCGGCGATGGTGACGACGGCCCCTTTGCTGTCGGACGCCTGAGAAAACGGCGTGATGTTGTCGCCGACGTTCGCATGCTTCTCGATCACCACGCCGTTGAACGGCGCGCGAATCACCGTCTGATCGACAGCAACCTGTGCGGCCTGCGCGTTCGCCTGCGCCGACACGATGGCCGCGCGGCTGTTGTCGATAGACGCCTGCGCCTTGTCGTAGCGCGCGAGATCGGCGTCGTACTGCGTCGCGGGCATCGCGCCGCTCGGCACCAGAATCTTAGAGCGGCGCAGGTTGAGTTCAGCGTTTTTCAGTTCGGCGACCTGCAGCGCGAGGTTCGCTTGCGCGACCTTCACCTGCGCCCTCGCCTGCGCCAGCGACGCCTCGACGTCCGCACTTTCCAGCCTGGCGATGACTTCGTCCTTTTTCACATGCGTGCCTTCGAGCACCCCGAGCCATTCGAGCCGCCCTTGTGCCTTCGACGCCAGGGCCGCCTTGCGTTGCGGCACGACGTAGCCCGTCGCGTTCAGCAAGGTGTAGCTCTGCGACGGATAAGCGGAGACGACCGACGTGGTTTGCACGGTGCGCGGGCTGGCGAAGCGCAAGCCCACGACGAGCGCGCCCACGACGATAAGCGCGGCCACCCCGTAGCCGGTCCAGTTGCGCCGACGGCGCGCAGTCACCGGCGCGCGGTCGATTTTGAGTCGTTTGAGATCGTGTTCAGCCAATTTTTTATCGGTTCGCCGGGCAGCGCTCGTGCTGCCCCGGCTACTCGCGCTATGGACGGGGAGTCAGTATAGCGCTGCGTCTGGCGTGGAAGCCTGCGGGTGGGGGACGGCGGCTCAAAACGACGATGCGCTGCGCGGCGGAGAAAGACTACGCGCCGCATTTCCCCTTCGGATGGCCGCTGCCTATCATTCTTTAGAAGGCCGAAGTGGCGGCATTGCCTCGCGGATAACGTCGGAAGAATCTGCGCCCGATGCAGGCTCTCACGCGCCGCATCCTGCGGCGCCTGCTGCGATGACGGCTTGCCACTGGCCGGCATCGTCGCGAGTCAAGTGGAGGTCCGCAATGAAATTCATTGTGCAGTGGAAGGGGCTACCGACGGCACAGCAATCGGCGATCGAACGTTTCATGAAGACGGGAGGCGCGCTGCCGCCCGATGGCATCACGATGCTCGGCCGTTGGCACGCAATCGGCGAGTTGAGCGGGTGCGCGATCGTCGAGGCCGACAGCACGGCCCCCCTGGCGGCGTGGGTGCTGCAGTTTGGCGATATCTTTACGTTCACCATTTCGCCCGCTGTCACCGACGAGGAACTCGGGAAGGCGTTGGCGGCGTTTCAGGCGGGGAGGTAAGGCCGGCAGACAGGGGCGTTAATCAGAATACCGATGCGCTTCTGTTTTTGTGTTCCAGGCTAGGGTCGGGCGCTGCCGATCGTCGTGCCCTCCACTCCACTCGGCCGTAGAATTGCTTAGCCCCTGCAGCGAGGGGTGCAAGGCGCTGATTTGGGCCGACTTGACCCAGTCACGCAAAGCCGCTGCTCATCCAGCACGCATCGACAGTGACCAGTCACCCTGTGCAATGTCTCCCCCAACCAAACTTCCACCGCTAACCGTCGGCTACCGAACGACACTTTCCCGCTCTCCGCACTGGCATACAACCCCACGCAGCCGCCGATAAAGGCACACCGTTCCATGGCACGGTCGATGCATAAACGACGCGGTCAAGAGTCGTCTATTGACCAACATCGGGCCGTACGAGGTGCGTCATGTCCAGTGCTCAGCAACAAGCCAGTCGCGGAACCCACCACGGCTTGCACGTCTTCTCCTGGCTGCGCGCCTTAAGGCTGATTTTCGGCGCGCCCAAAGCGTATTTGCCTTACGTGCTTCCGTGGCTGCTGGGAAGTCTCACTGTCGCGTTCTGCTATCTCGTCGTGCAAGGCGTGCTCAGGCAACAACTGCTGGTGCCGCCCGTGGCCACGCCGCCGTCTCTCGCCGAACGCGGCTACACATCCAGTTTCCTCGCCGAAAAGATCATGTCCGAGATGCGGGTGATCGGGCGCGATGCCGGTTCCATTCCCCACGACGCGCTGACCGCGAGCGAAGCGCAGCCCGACATCCAGATTCCCGGTCAGGACCTGTCCTATGCGACGACCGTGCGCTTTCTAAAAGAGGTCGTCGACCGGAAGGATGTGGTCGTTCATATCGGCATCACAAAGCTCGGCGATGCCGCGGATTCCTACATGGCTCACGTGCAGATCGAAGGCGGCGTGTTTCAGTCGCGCCAGGCCGAGGTGACGTTCGCGGGACGCGACATCGACAGGTTTGTGCGCGATATTGCCACTCAGGCGATGCGGCTTGCCGAGCCGAACATACTGGCCAGCCATCTGTTCACCGAAGTGCAGAAAACGAAATGCTCGCTTGCGCAATGCAATTACAGCGAGATCGTCGGCATCTACGATGAAGTGCTTGGGCTGCCCGCTTCGAAGCAGAGCGAATGGGCGGAGGCCGGCAAGGCGTGGCTGCTCGTGAGCCAGGGCCTCGCGAAAGACGCCGAAGCGCAGAGCCGCGAGGCGCTGCGCCGCTATGAAGGCTCGGCGATTCTGCGGGCCAGTCTTGGGATTGCGCTCGAGCAGCAGCACCGAATCGACGACGCGCTGGAACAACTCCAGGCCGGCGCAAAGAAATCATCGCGCACCGCCGAGAACTTGCGTCTCTTGGGCGACGTCATGTTGCACGCGCATCGTTATCCGGAAGCACTGAAGGCTTTCAGGGAAGCCGATCGTATGCAGCCGGACTCGGTCAACACATTGCACGACTGGGGTGAGGCGCTTATCGCGGTCGGGCGTCACAACGATGCGATTGCGAAGTTCTCTCAGGCCGTATCGCTTCGGCCGGATCTCGCGCCGTCGTATGCGGGATGGGGCCGTGCGCTCGAGCTAAGTGGCGAGATGAGCGAAGCGGCGCGCCGGTATGCGCAGGCATCGAAACTCGACAAGGATGTGCTCTCGCCGCACGAAGACCGTATCGCGCGGCTTAGCAAGGAGTATCAGGCGAT
The DNA here is from genome assembly GCF_040543975.1 of Paraburkholderia sp. OAS925. Taxonomy (NCBI): domain Bacteria; kingdom Pseudomonadati; phylum Pseudomonadota; class Betaproteobacteria; order Burkholderiales; family Burkholderiaceae; genus Paraburkholderia; species Paraburkholderia sp. OAS925. The sequence goes on along the minus strand of NZ_JBEUNO010000001.1, from coordinate 1,481,251 downwards.
CACGCGTTCCGACACGCCGGCTCCGGATGCGACGAGCCGCCCACGTTTAAATCAGCCCGCAAGACGTCAGCTCGAGGCAACGCAAAACCCGATCGCGATGCTGACGGCTTAGTGCAAAGGCATCCTCTTCAGCAATATCACGTAGCAGGCACGGAGACAGTAGATGAACAGCTTCGACGATGCGTTCAGGGCTCTGATCGGAAGCGAAGGAGGATATTCCTTCCATCCCGCGGACCCGGGCGGCGAAACGATGTGGGGCGTGACGGCACGCGTGGCGCGTAGCTCCGGTTATGCCGGCGCGATGAAGGACCTGCCGCTTGAAACCGCCAGGCAGATCGCCAAGGAAAAATACTGGGACCCGCTGCATCTGGATGAACTCGATCCACGGGTCGCCTTCCAGATATTCGATGCGAACTATAACGGCGGTCTCGTCGTGTTGTTGATGCAGAAGGCGTCCGGCGCTCAGGAAGACGGCAAGTTCGGCCCGGACACGCTGGACGCCGTCAAGAGCGCGGACCCGATGAGGTTTGTCCTGCGATTCGTGGCGTATCGGCTGCGGTATCTGCGAAACCTGCATACGTGGCCCACTTTCAGCCGCGGATGGACGGACCGTATGGCAACCAACCTTCTCCTTGGAGCAGCATGATGGACTGGTCAGAAGTAGCGTCGAGCATCGGCAGCACGGCCCCTTTGCTTGCGGGCCTGATAGGCGGCCCGAGAGGGTTGGGCGTGACTGCCGCCGCCGCCATCATCTCGCATACGCTTGGCATACCCAACGATCCGCACGCGATCGAAACCGCGCTAAACGACCCGACGGCACTCGACAAGCTCAGACAGGCCGAGCGCGCCAACGCGGTGCAGTTGCAGCAGTTGATGGTGACTGCGGCGCAGGCTCATCTTGCGCATGAGACCGACATGGCACGCATCCAGGCCGGCGATCGGGCCGACGCGCGCGCGATGGGCATTGCCAACAAGGATTGGGTGCCCAAGGCGCTCGCGATGGTGGTGACCGGCGGCTTCTTCGGCATCCTGCTGCTGATGGCCTTGAGGGAATTGCCTCACGAAAACCGCGATCTGGTGAACGTGGTGATCGGCGCGCTCGGCACGGCGTGGATCAGCATCATCGGCTATTACTTCGGTACGTCGGCGGGTTCGATGAGAAAGACCGAACTGCTCGCGAAGCCGAGTGTGCCAATCACCGCGGATAGTGCTGTTATGTTGAGGGAACCGGCGGCGGCGCCTCATCCGCATGCTGGGGGGAGTGCGCGGCATGTCGAGATGTTTCCGGCGTTTGTGCCGGGGGGACAGGGGCCGGTTTTTACTGGTGGAGCGTGAGGCGAAGGTGCGATGGTTGGTGTGTGCGGTTAGGAGTTGCGCTGGCGCGTGCGGTGAGACGGGAGTTGATATTCGCGGTTATCGCGATGTGCGAATGGCGGGCAAGCAATGTGTAGGCGGCTGGCTAACGACAATGCGCGGATGTGGGCAAAGGCAAAGATGGTGCCGGCCGCCGTGGGTTCATCGGTGCACGGCAGTTGAAGTTTGGAAGCCGCCGTTGATGTGCTGCGGGGTCCAACGGAGGTTGAGGAGCGTACGGAGCAGAGCGCGTTCGACGCAGGTCGGCCATCAAGCGACGTTCGCCCGCATCGGCACTTGGACATTCAGACGTCGAATCCGCCCTGCAAGCGGCCATTCAGCGCGCGGTCACACCTTGCTCCATCGGCGGTTGCGGTCATTTGTGGTGAGCGGCGAGGTCTACTTCCACGGCAGTAGCGACCGGGGTTAGACTTCGGTGCGCATTTATCGTGATTACTCTCGGGGAGCCTTGGTGGACCTACTGACTTTCACGCGGTGAGATCTGGTACCACGCAGACCAGCTGTCTGCGGCCGAAGCGAAGGCAATGGGTACTGAGCACGGTGCCGCCACGTAGCGACTTATATGTTCGGTGGCCCGGGATGTTCCCTGTGAAAGCGTATATGCTCTGCGCCGCTCATCTTGGGGTTCCCTTCCTTAAAGAATTTCCAAAGCGACTCGCAGGTATGCCCGGGCCACAGAAAATTGATCAAATGGATGTGGGGGCCACCTACCCGGAAGTGGTTTTCAAAAGGTGTGAGATCCCGGTTGTCGAAATAGAAGAAGTGCCAGTTTGAATGGTCCGCCGTATAGAACATATGGCCTACGAGGTAACGCCGATCCTGCAAGAGTTGGTGCCACTTCCGCCATGCTTTCATCGCAATTCGTGTCAGTGGACCTACAGTCGTGTGTCCAAGCGACTGACTATCTTCGTCGGTGTATTTGAGATTTGGCGGAAGAAAATCGCGATACGAGATCTGATGCCGCCACGGCAACTGACCAGCATCGCACGACGAAATAAGTGCGCCGAGTGCGTCCTCTGTGATGATCGCTGCTTTGCACAGCTTGCTCAAATCGCTTCTTTTATTGGCAACCAGGATTGCTAGGAGAGGCTCGATCTCCGTCATCGTCTGCTTTTGAAGGTCCATAACCCGCATCCAAAAACGCAATGCGTGCATTTTCGCATGGGCAGCATCGTCATCAGCATCGGACCGTGATCGGCCAGGAAGATACGTTGGACGGACCCGGAAGGATTATCGACAATCCACTCTCGCCTGCGGCGGCTACCATATGAATAGCCAAATCAGTCGCAATGATTGTTGAACGAAGGACAAATAGATGGCGCAATCTCACTCGACCACATACCCGCACGTAATTGAAATGAAGAACCTCACGCGGGATATTGATGGCCATTGGGAAACCATTGAGCCGCAGATTCAACAGTTTTGGCACAAGGTCCCAAAGGAATTGCGCCGTCGCGAATATGAACACGACGGATGCTCCGTTAGTGTGGATATCAATTGGCAACCGTTGGCGACCCGTCTTCGTCGTGATAACGAGCTTGTGCGGCCATTGAGAGAGAACCGGCCGCCAGTCAAAGATTGGCAGAAGAAGTTGTTACAGCCGACCCGGATCCGTGCAGAAGTCACCGTGAGCGGTGCCAACAAGGTTTGCTCCCACGATTGGTATCCAACTTTCTTTCTGGACACGTTCGTCCACGAAATATTCCTCATCGCTAATCTTTCCGTGCCCGGCTCGGCAGACTTTTACAGCGCGTCAATTGCTCGGCCGAACCAGCGCCATTCAACGGAAGTAAGACTGTCGGCGTTCGCATTTGATTGCGGCTGGACCGACTCACTGGATGGCGAGTGGCCCAGCCTGCAGGCGTTGCCACGCGAAGACGTCTGCAGATGGTTTGAAGCTTTGAACATCGGGTATAAGCAGCGAGCGGAAACGGGAATCGAAAGGGCGCTCTACGTGCTACTCCATTTGGCCCGCGACGATACACGAATCGACTCTGTGACGTGGCTCTTTCACGGACTTGAAGCATTAGTGTCAACAAAGGTTGGGGAAAGCGTCTCCGGGTTAGTGAGGCGCCTTGCAGCAGTTCTCGATCTCGACGAACTCAGCCAAAAGCGACTGAACAAGCGGTTACGCCAACTGTACGACTGGCGCAGTTCTTTCGTACACGGTGGTTACGCAGTGCCACATCCAGCCAGCAGCGAAGTGATTGACCGACGTCTGGACGCTCATCTGATGGAACTTCACAATCTCAGGCAGTTCGGTGCGTCTTTGCTCATCGCAACGCTTCAGGCTTTGATAAAAAAACGGATCGTTGAATTGCGTTTCGATGAACAGCTCGTGACCACGACCATTGGGGCTCGGATGGACGACAGATCAAAAACTTGATTTTGGATCCCGTCGGATTTGCTACAAAGTTAGGAGCCACTGGTTGACGAGCATCCCAGAGCGAAGAAAGCCCGCTTTTCTGTACGGCTAACTGCTTTCATAAGTGAACAAGACATCCGGAGCGTGGTGCATCCTCCTCGGTGAACGACCGCTTTTGAAAGATATGAGCATCTGCTCCGGGTCGATCTCGCCCCCTCACTGCCCCCCCATTTAACATTCCGAAGCATTCCCCCAACTCCCCCAAATTCAAGACAGTCCCACTCCCCTATAATCACCAAGTCGCCGGGAGACACCCAGCGACCAGGTTTAGCAGCCTGACGTTCCAACCGCACATCCGCCCAGGCGGGTGTGCGTCTACTGCTGCACGTCTATACTTTCTATGGGCGGGCTGTGGTGGGGGAGCCGCGAGGCTCGCCGGATTGTTGGAACGCCGGTCTGCTAACCCCGCCACGTGCCCGCTCACCCTTCCTCAAAAAAGCGCGTGTCCGGGCGATCCAAAGCAGCATCAGGGAGATCGCACCATGACCAAGCCCATCAAGAATCCCAAGCCTTCGCGCCCACCCGTCGACGCACTCCAGTACGAAAAACTCGCTCTATCCGCGTTCGATCTCTGCGACCGGCAGGTAGCGCAACTGGACACCTTGATCACACTTGCGTCGTCGATAGTTAGAAATCCTGCCGTTTCACGCGACGAAAGGCACCGCCGTCAAAAGCTCATCGAACTGTTGCTCGACACAGCAGAGCAGTATCAGCAGGAACTCGAATGCGACCGCGAGTTGTTCCAGGTGATCGCACTCGATGCGAAGGGCGTCCCGCGCAGCCGCATCACCGCGCAGCATGCGACGAAGCTGCTCACCGAAGCATCGCAGAGAGCAAAAGCCTCTTCGACCGCCGCGGACGGAAGCGCATCGCGCGGCAAAAACGCGTCCACGAAACGCGCCGCCTCCGTGACCGCAAACATCACGCAACCACCCGCAGCCGCACCACACTAAGTAACGGCCGCAACCCGCGCAAACTACAAACCAACCGCACAAGCAACAAAAAGCAAAATGCCAAAAAAATGGCCGCAGCACCCGCTGCGGCCATCATCCAAAAACCCAAAACCCAACTCAAACAATATTCATAGCCAACGCACTTTCCCGATAATGCAGGCTCGCCTTCTCCGCATCGCCAAGCTGCTCATGCAAGCGAGCCAACGCGCGATGCGACCGGATCTTCAGCGTCTCGTTATCGGCCAGCTTCAGCGCGCGCTCCAGGAACGACTGCGCCTTGCCCCACAACTGCTGATGCAGACACAAGCGCCCCAACGCGAACAACAAGTCGGCATCGTCGGGACGATCCTTCTGCCAGCCCTCGGCCTTCTGAATCAGCGGCAACGCGTCGCCGCCCGCCGTATCCGGATAACGACGCAACAAGCGCGCGTCCCAATTCTGCGCGAGCGCTTCCTCGACAATCTTGCGCGCTTCCTGCGGACGATTCAGCGCCACCAGCAGTTCGGCGGCGAGATCGGCGAGACGCGGCGAATGGCGCTCGGTCGGCGTCAGCGAATTCCATAGTTCGAGCAGCGCATCGGCGTTATGCCGACGATCGCGCAGCAGATTCTCCGCCGCGAGTTGCCGCAAACGGACGGCCACCGCCGGATGAATCGCCTCGCGCTTTTCCAGCGTCTTGACGAGCTTGAGCACTTCGCCCCAGTTCTTCAATTGCTGTTGCGCGCGCAACATGATCTGCTGCGCGTGAATGCGCCGCCCGCCCTGCGATTGCATTTCCTTGAGCGCGGCCAACGCGCCGTCGGCGTCGCGGCCGTCGGCGCGCATGTCGGCGGTGGCCATCAGACGCGCGTCCTGCCAGTCGGCCTCGTCGATCTGCGCGAGCCATTCGTCGCGCCGCGCATATTCATGCATGCGATGCGCCGCCGCCGCCGCGATCAGGCCAGCCGCGCCCTTGTTGTCGCCATTCGCGAGCGCGTCTTTCGCGGCCTTTTCCGCGCGCGAAAAACGCCCCGCGTACAGATTGCCGATCGCGTCACGCAGCGCGGCGTGCGCCTTCGCGACACGCGAGCGCGCGCGATACGCGGCCACGCGCTGCGGCATGCGCCAGATATTGCGCACGATGCGCAACAACGCATACAGCAGAATGAACAGCACCACGAGCGCGACCACGAACAGATTCAGCGACATGTCGACGCGGTACGGCGGATACACCAGCAGCACCTGTCCCATGTCGAAGCGTCCGACCACCGCCAGCACGACCGCGATGGTGAACAGCAACGCGAGCCATAGAAGTCCCCGGATCGCCATGATTAACCTCGGCTCCGGTATTGATTGACCGCCTGCAGGCTCGTATTCAGATTCGGCAATTCGACGGCGGCCGAACCGGCTTCCACCTGCTTGACGAGATCGGCCACGTTTTGCGTTTTCTTCGACGACGCATCGAAGTAGCGCGTCAGCGCCGTTTGCGCCGCCTGCAGGTCGGACTTGAGCGTGGTCTGGTTGCGCGACAACAGCGCGAGCCGCGCGGACAACAGACGCAGCTTCACGTTCTCACGCACGAAGTAGCCTTGATCGGGCGCGACCATCATCGCGTCCGCGTTGTCGATGCGGCGCACCTGCACGAGACTCGTCAACTGCTGGCCGATGCCGGTCGTCACCTCGCGCCACCACACTTTCCAGCGCGGCTCGCCAGTGGCCGCCGCGACCTTTGCCGTGTCGGCCCACGTCGCCGCTTGCGGCGTCGCGTGCGCGATCGGCGCCTCGCCCGAAAGCGGCAGACTGTCGATCTGATCGACCGCGTTGTCGAGCTTGATCGCGAGACCCGTGAGGTCGGTGGAAGGCGCGGCCTTCAGCTTGTCGATGTCCTGCGCAATCGCCTTGCGCACCGCAACCGCCTGCGTGCTGTCCGACGCGGCGAGCCGCGTGTCGGCGCTTTGCAGCGCGAAGAGCGCAAGCTGCGTGTTGCCGGTCAACTGCAACTGCTGACTCGCGGCCGACAGCATCTGACCCACTTCGGCGAGCGTCCAGTCGTCGCGATTGCGCGCGAGATCCGCGTATTGCTGTTGCAGCGCCTGCTGCCCGGCCTGCGCGTCGGCGAGCTTGCCTTCGAGCTGCGCGACCTGCGAGTCGGACTGGCGCACCGTGGCGAGCGCCTGCTCGGTCTTGATGCGCAATTCGTTGGCTTGCGTGTCGTTCGCCTGCTGACGTTGCGTAAGCTGCTGCTCGGTGCGCTCCAGCTTGCGGTTGAGCGCATAGCCGCCCACGCCCGCGGCGCAAGCCAGAATCACGACGACAAACCACAACAGCGGTCCGCTCGCGCTGCGGCGCTTTTGCGCTTCGTAGGGCGTGAAGGGTTGGTTCGGCGGCAAGCTTGCGGTCGCGGCCGGCTGGGGTGAAGCGTTCGTGGATGCGTTCGTTTCAGTCATGCGTGATTGAGCCGGTGAATGAGCCGGATTGGACGATACCGGTTGAACTACGGTCGGCAGGGCGGCGAGCAAGGCTTGGGCGATGCGCTCGTCGCCCGCGCCGGACACCGTAATCCTATCAAAACCCAATGCCCGCGCGGTCTGCGCGATACGGGGATGCGGCGCGACGATCGGCGCGCGCTTGAGCTGCGCGATTTCGTCGGCGGTGAGATGTTCTTGCGCGAGTTCGTGCAGGTTGCGCACGCCTTCGGAACTCGTCAGAAGCCATGCGTGCGGTTCGCCCGCCAGCAGTCGATGCACGCGCGCCCACGCCGCGATGGACGGCTCGGGCACGAGGCGCCGATACGCGGCGACCGTTTCGACTTCGGCACCGGCTTCGCGCAGGCGGTCGGCGAGCCATTCGCGGCCGCCGTCGCCGCGCACGATCAGCACGCGCTTGCCTTCGAGATTCGCCTCGCCGAGCGCCGCGTCGATCGCGGCGAAGAGGCCTTCGGAATCAAAGCGGCCGTTGTCTTCGTCGGCGTCCGACGCCGGGCTGATGACCTGGTGCGCCGGCGCATTCACGCCGTGACGCGCGAGCGCGCGCACGCTGCCGGGCCCGACCACGCCGACCGGCAATGCATGCGGCCAGATCGCGCCGCTCTGGGCGAACGCGTGATCGATTGCGTTCGGCGACACGAATACGACGAGCGCATAACGTTCGAGCGAGCCGAGCGCGGCGCGCAACGGCGCATCGTCGTCGACGGGGGCGATGTCGATCAGCGGAAAGTCGAGCGTGACGGCACCGGCCGCGGCAAGCCGCTCAATCAGTTCGTTCGACTGACCGGCCGGTCGCGTAATGACGACCGTGAACGCCGCCTTGCCGGCAGCCGGCGATAATGCCGACGCGTTGCCCGATGTGTCGGTATGGGCGGCCATCAGTCGCCGGATACCGCGCTGTTCGCCGCGCCGTTGCCGGACGATGCCGCGGCGCCATCCATGGCGCTCGCCGTACTCAACGCGCGGACGATGTCCATCGCGCCTTGCTGTTCGAGCGCGCTCGCCACTTCGCGGCCCAATGCGATGGCGCGCTCGGTGGTCGGCGCGGGGGCCGACGCCTGCGCACTCAGCACGCGTTGACCGTCGGGCGTGGCGACGATGCCGCGCAGATGCAGCGCGCCGTCATGCCATGTCGCGTACGCAGCGAGCGGCACTTCGCAACTGCCGCCGAGCACGCGCGACACCATGCGCTCCGCCTCGACGGCCGCCGCCGTATGTTCGTGATGCAGCGGCGCGAGCCACGCCGCGAGTTCCGCGCGGTCGGCGCGAATCTCGATGCCGAGTGCGCCCTGCCCGGCGGCGGGCAAGCTGTCTTCCGGATCGAGCAGCGCACGGATGCGGCCTTCGAGACCGAGGCGCTTCAACCCCGCCGCCGCGAGAATGATCGCCGCGTAATCGCCGCGGTCGAGCTTGGCGAGACGCGTGTCCAGATTGCCGCGCAGCGGCCGCACTTCGAGATGCGGATAGCGCATGCGCAACATCGCTTCGCGGCGCAGGCTCGAGGTGCCGACCACGGCGCCGGCCGGCAGCGCGGCGAGCGAGTCGTAATCGTTCGAGACGAGCGCATCGCGCGGGTCTTCACGCTCCATGATCGTGGATAGTGCAAAGCCCGCGGGCAATTCCATCGGCACGTCTTTCAGCGAATGCACGGCGAGGTCGGCGCGGCCATCGGCGAGCGCGGCTTCCAGTTCCTTGACGAAGAGACCCTTACCACCCACCTTCGACAGCGTACGATCGAGAATCTGATCGCCACGTGTCGTCATTCCGAGGATTTTTACGTCGCAAGATGGATATAATTTGTGCAGCGCACATCGCACATGCTCCGCCTGCCACATCGCAAGGCGGCTCTCTCGCGAAGCAATCACAAGCGTGTGGGGTGGCGCGGCAAACGTCTCGGTGTTCATTAGCTTGTCGATTGAATGACGGGATGGAATAACAAGGAATGTTAGCACGCGCTCCTGCGTTCTCCCCCTCGGTTCGCCCGCCTGCCGCCCTTACGGATCAAGGCTCGAGTAGAGGTCGAAGGGGCGCCGTGCCGACGCGGTATCGATGGAGGAGACGGGCGTCGCGCCATGCGCGGCTGCCCAGGACGTTGTGCGTGCGAAATACGGGCGACTTGCGGCTGTGGTGCGTTTGACTTTGCAGCAAGCTCTTCACGCACGGTCGTTCGCGCATCGCGGCGCCGCATGCGCGATGATTCAATGCGGCGCAACATGCGCCGTATGCGGACCTCGTCACGCGCGGCCATCCTCTCCGGCGTATCGCCATCGGTGCATACCGCTTCATGCAGTTCACGTTGCCGTTTCAGTGCAGTTCGAGTTCCGCAGTAGCAGTTCATCACTTAACAGACCCTGGCTTCCCTGAGGAAACCCATCGTGACGTCTTCCGGATCGGCGCGCTCCGCCCGCCGCAACACTGCATCGCCCAACGCTTCCACTGCCGACGTCGACGCGTCGACGGCTTCCGCCTCGTCCGCCGCGGACGCACACGCCACGCAGCCGGCCAAAGCCAAACGCGCGACGGCTGGCGCGAAGCCTGCGAAAGCCGCGAAGGCCGCCACCGCCGCGAACGCCGCCAAAGCCATCAAGGCCGAGAAAACCTCCGTGCCCGTCAAAGCGGAAAAGACCGTGAAGACATCGAAGGCGGGCAAAGCGAGCGAGGCCGCCTCCGCGATGAAGAACGGCAAAGCGAACGCGAAGGCGAAGACGAAGAGCAAAGCCGAAGACAACGCGGCGAACCTGCAAGCCGTGTCCTCGGAAAGCATCGTCATCGCCGCGCCCAAAACGAACGGCCGCACGCGCGACGACAAGGATCATCCGCTCTTCCAGGACATCCGCTATCTCGGCCGCCTGCTCGGCGACGTGCTGCGCGAACAGGAAGGCGACGCGGTGTTCGACGTCGTCGAAACGATCCGGCAGACGGCCGTGCGTTTTCGTCGCGAGGACGACAACGCCGCCGCGCAAACGCTCGACAAGAAACTGCGCTCGCTGAGCCCTGAGCAAACGGTGAGCGTGGTGCGCGCGTTCAGCTACTTCTCGCACCTCGCGAATATCGCCGAGGACCGTCACCGCAACCGCCGCCATCGTATTCACGCGCTGGCGGGCTCGGCTCCGCAGCCGGGCAGCATCGCCTATGCGCTGGAGCGGCTCGTCGAAGCGGGCGCCGCGGCAACGCCGGTGTTGCAGCAGTTTTTCAACAACGCGCTGATCGTGCCCGTGCTCACCGCGCACCCGACTGAAGTGCAGCGCAAGAGCATTCTCGATGCGGAGCACGACGTCGCGCGCCTGCTCGCCGAACGCGACCAGCAGTTGACCGACCGCGAACGCGCGCAGAACGAAACGATGTTGCGCGCGCGCGTCACGTCGCTGTGGCAAACGCGCATGCTGCGCGACTCGCGGCTGACCGTCGCGGACGAAATCGAGAACGCGCTGTCGTACTACCGCGCGACCTTCCTCGAGGAAATTCCCGCGCTCTACGCCGATGTCGAAGAAGCGCTGAAGGAGCACGGTCTCGAAGCGCGCCTGCCGCCGTTCTTCCAGATGGGTAGCTGGATCGGCGGCGACCGCGACGGCAATCCGAACGTCACCGCCGAAACGCTCGAGCACGCGATCTCGCGCCAGGCCGAGGTCATCTTCGAACACTATCTGGAGCAGGTGCACAAGCTAGGCGCGGAATTGTCGGTGTCGAATCTGCTGGCCGGCGCAAGCGATGAACTCAAAGCGCTGGCGGAAAGCTCGCCGGACCGTTCGCCGCATCGCACGGACGAACCGTACCGGCGCGCGCTGATCGGCATGTACACGCGGCTCGCGGCAAGCGCGCGCGTGCGTCTCGGCGAAGGCAGCGTGCCGCTGCGCAGCGCGGGACGCGGCGCGGCGCCGATTCGCGCCACGCCTTATGATGACGCCGCCGAATTCGCGCGCGACCTGCATGTGCTGATCGATTCGCTCGCCGAACATCACGGTGCGCCGCTCGCCGCGCCGCGTCTCGCGCCGCTGGCGCGCGCGGCCGAAGTGTTCGGCTTCCACCTTGCGAGCATCGACTTGCGTCAGAGTTCGGACATCCACGAAGCAGTGATCGCGGAGCTGTTCAAGCGCGCGGGCGTCCACGACGACTACGCGGCGCTCGAAGAAAGCGAGAAGCTCGACGTGCTGCTCGCCGAACTCGCGCAGCCGCGTCCGTTGCGCCTGCCGTATGCCGACTACTCGGACCTCGTGAAAAGCGAACTCGGCGTGCTGGAGCAAGCCCGCGTCACGCGCGAGAAATTCGGCGCGCGCGCGGTGCGCAACTACATCATTTCGCACACGGAGACGGTCAGCGATCTCGTCGAAGTGATGCTGCTGCAAAAAGAAACCGGCCTGCTGCAAGGGCGGCTCGGTGACGCGAACGATCCGGCCAAAGCGGCGCTGATGGTGATTCCGCTCTTCGAGACGATTCCCGACTTGCGCAACGCGCCGCACATCATGCGCGATCTGCTTGCGCTGCCGGGCGTCGATTCGATCATCGAACATCAGGGCAACGAGCAGGAAGTGATGCTCGGCTATTCGGACAGCAACAAGGACGGCGGCTTTCTCACGTCGAACTGGGAGTTGTACCGCGCCGAACTCGCGCTCGTGTCGCTCTTTAACGAACGCGGCATCACGCTGCGCCTTTTCCACGGACGCGGCGGCACCGTCGGCCGCGGCGGCGGCCCGACCTATCAGGCGATTCTGTCGCAGCCGCCTGGCACCGTCGACGGCCAGATCCGTTTGACGGAGCAAGGCGAAGTGATCGCGAGCAAGTTCGGCAACCCGGACATCGGCCGGCGCAATCTGGAAACGGTAGTGGCGGCGACGCTCGAAGCGTCGCTGCTGCCGCACGGCAATGCGCCCGCCGAACTGCCTGCATTCGAGCAAACGATGCAGCAGTTGTCCGACGCGGCGATGGCGTCGTATCGTGCGCTCGTGTACGAAACGCCCGGCTTCAAGGAGTATTTCTTCGAGTCGACGCCGATCTCGGAGATCGCGGAGCTGAACATCGGCAGCCGTCCGGCGTCGCGCAAATTGCAAGACCCGAAGCAACGCAAGATCGAAGATTTGCGCGCGATTCCGTGGGGGTTTTCGTGGGGCCAATGCCGGCTGCTGCTGACGGGCTGGTACGGCTTCGGCAGCGCGGTCGCCGCCTTTCTCGACGGCGCGCCGAGCGACGCCGAACGTGGGCGCCGTCTTGCGCTGCTCAAGAAGATGCACAAGAGCTGGCCGTTCTTCTCGACGCTGCTGTCGAACATGGACATGGTGCTCGCCAAGACCGACCTCGCGGTGGCCTCGCGCTACGCGGCGCTCGTCTCCGACAAGAAGCTGCGCAAGCACGTGTTCGAGCGGATCGTCGCGGAATGGGAGCGCACCTCGAAGGTGTTGTCGGAGATCACCGGCAAGAGCGAGCGGCTCGCGGAAAATCCGCTGCTCGCGCGCTCGATCAAGAACCGTTTTCCGTATCTCGATCCGCTCAATCACTTGCAGGTGGAATTGCTCAAACGCCATCGCTCGGGCGATACCAACGCGCGCGTGCGGCGCGGGATTCATTTGACGATCAACGGGATTGCGGCGGGCTTGCGGAATACGGGTTAACGGTGTGCGGCGGCGTTTGAGAATTGGGAACGTTGCTGCCGTGCGGTTGAAATAAAGCCGGGCGTCGGCCGATTGCGGTCGCGTCCGGCTTTAGTTTTTTCAGCAAGCGGTCGTGCCGCGTTTAACTCGCGTCGATCATCAACGCGTCGAGCTTGAACGACCCATCTTCCTTCACGTCGAAATACTGCCGCACCTCATCCGGCGAACCGCGCCACAGCGACTGAATCGCCACGACGCGCGGCTCCGGCGTGCGCATGCGCGCGATCCACGAACTGAATTCGAGGTCGATACGCCAGCGCTCGCGAATCGACGCCTTGAAGCCCGCGGCTTCGAACATCGCGATCCATTCGTCCGCACGGTAATCGCGAATGTGCGAACCGTCGCGCAACAGTTCGATTGCCTGAATGTGCGTATCGAGCAGCGGATGATCGATGCCCGCAATGTCGATGAACAGCACCCTGCCGCCCGGCTTCAGCACGCGCCGCACTTCGGCAAGCGCGGGCGCCACGTCGTGCCAGTGATGCGCGCTCATGCGGCTCACGACCCAGTCGAAGGTGTGAGCGCCGAACGGCAGTTTTTCGGCGGCGCCTTGCTGCGTGCGGATATTCGCGAGGCCGCGCTCCTTCGCCGCGCTTTCGACGATGGCGAGCATCGGCGCGGCAATGTCATACGCGACCACCTCTTGCGCATGCGGCGCGACGGCGAAGCTCGCGTGGCCCGCGCCGCAACCCATGTCCAGCACCGTCGCGCCCGGCGTCGCGGCGACCGCTTCGGCCAGCGTGCGCAGATCGGCGCCGGTGGCATGCGTCGGACTCGTCAAATAAGCGGCGGCGGTCGAGCCAAAGGCGTCGGCGACCTGATCGTGATGCTTCATGGATAGCTCCGTTGTCAGCGTGGGATGTCGTGTCGTGTGAATCCGCATGTAGCGCGCGGGCAGCGCGGCCTGCCGTTCGAGTCGCTACGCCGCTACAATAGAGCCCGCCGTGTACCGGTACAAGTTAAGCAATTATTCTGGTATCTATAACACCACCCCGCCACCCTCCTCACGCTCAGCAAGAACCGAATGACCCCGCCCTCTTCCGCCGACCAGCCGCCGCCGCTCGACGCCACGCCCGCCCGCGCGCTCGGCGACTTTATCCGCGCGCATCGCGAACGGCTGTCGCCGCAAGCGGTCGGCCTGCCGCCCGGCCCGCGCCGCCGCACGCCGGGCTTGCGCCGCGAGGAAGTCGCGCAACTGTGCGGCGTGAGTCCGACCTGGTACACGTGGATCGAGCAAGGCCGTCCGGTTTCCGCTTCCGCCGATGCGCTCGCGCGCATCGCCGTCGCGTTGCAACTGTCGCGCGCCGAGCGCGCGTATCTGTTCGAACTGGCGGCGCAGCGCGATCCGGCCGAACCCGATCCGGCCGCCGCCGACGCGCCCGCCACGCTGCTCGAAACCGTGCAACTGGTAAACGCGCCGGCCTACGTGCTGGACCGTCAATGGAATGCGCTGGCCTGGAACGAGCATGCGGCGGGGCTTTTTGTCGGCTGGCTCGACGGCGCGCACGACCGCAATCTGCTGCGCTACACGTTCACGGAAGCGGCGGCGCGCGAGCTGATCGTCGATTGGGAAACGCGCGCGCGGCGGCTTGCGGCTGAGTTTCGAGCGGATTCGATCCGTCATCTGAACGATGCGCCCACGCGCGCGCTGATCGATTCGCTGACCGCCGCAAGCGACGCGTTCGCGCGCTTCTGGGCGTCGCAGGACGTCGGCGGCCGCGAAGGTGGACGGCGCGAATTCAACCATCCGCGCGACGGGCGGCTCGTCTACGATCAGATCACGTTCAAGCCTGCGCATCGTGAGGATTTGAAGCTGGTGGTGCTGGTGCGGGAGTGAGCGGTTGTGGTTGCGTCGCGTTGCGTTGCGGGAGCTTCCGCTCGGATGAAATGGCAAGCGCCCGGCCGTTCGATCGTCGGCCAGGCCTCGCGCCAGTGTTAAAATCGCTGTCTTTCTTCGCTTCGGCGACGCTGCGCGCGGTCATGCCGCGTGCACTGCGCCGTCAGCCTTATCGCCGCTCGCTCAACCGCCAGGTAAGCCCCGACTAAGCGCCACTTTAACCGCCGCATAACTGCCCAACACCATGACGTCCCAACTGCACAAAAAAGGCGAAGCCTGGTCGGCTCGCTTCTCGGAGCCGATGTCGGAGCTCGTCAAACGCTACACGTCGTCGGTTTTCTTCGACAAGCGTCTGGCGCTCGTCGACATCGAAGGGTCGCTTGCGCACGCCTCGATGCTGGCCGCGCAAAAGATCATCGCCGCCGACGACCTCGCCGCGATCCAACGCGGCATGGCGCAGATCAAGGGCGAAATCGAGCGCGGCGAGTTCGAGTGGCAACTCGACCTGGAAGACGTCCACCTGAACATCGAGGCGCGTCTGACCGCTCTCATCGGCGACGCCGGCAAGCGCCTGCACACGGGCCGCTCGCGTAACGACCAGGTCGCGACCGACATCCGCCTGTGGCTGCGCGGCGAGATCGACCGCATCGGCGGATTGCTGACGGAACTGCGCACCGCGCTGCTCGACATGGCGGAGAAGAACGCGTCGACCATCATGCCCGGCTTCACGCACTTGCAGGTCGCGCAGCCGGTCACGTTCGGCCATCATCTGCTCGCCTACGTCGAAATGTTTTCGCGCGACGCCGAGCGCATGCTCGACTGCCGCAAGCGCGTGAACCGCCTGCCGCTCGGCGCGGCGGCGCTCGCGGGCACGAGCTATCCGATCGACCGTCACGCGGTCGCGAAAACGCTCGGCTTCGACGGCATCTGCGCGAACTCGCTCGACGCCGTCTCCGACCGCGACTTCGCGATCGAATTCACGGCGGCGTCGGCGCTCGTGATGACGCACATTTCGCGCTTCTCAGAAGAACTCGTGCTGTGGATGAGCCCGCGCGTCGGCTTCATCGATCTGGCCGACCGCTTCTGCACCGGTTCGTCGATCATGCCGCAGAAGAAGAACCCGGACGTCCCCGAACTCGCGCGCGGCAAGACCGGCCGCGTGAACGGCCATCTGATGGCGCTGCTCACGCTGATGAAAGGCCAGCCGCTCGCGTACAACAAGGACAATCAGGAAGACAAGGAACCGCTGTTCGATACCGTCGACACAGTGGCCGACACGCTGCGCATCTTCGCTGAAATGGTCGCGGGCATTTCAGTGAAGCCGCAAGCGATGCGCGACGCCGCGTTGCAAGGCTTCTCGACGGCAACCGATCTGGCCGACTATCTGGTCAAGCGCGGCCTGGCGTTTCGCGACGCGCACGAAGCCGTTGCGCTCGCCGTGCGGATCTGCGCGGATCGCGGCATCGACCTCGCAGACCTGACGCTCGATGAAATGCGCGCGGAGCTGCCGAACGTCGCGCATCTGATCGGCGACGACGTGTTCTCGTATCTCACGCTCGAAGGCTCGGTCGCGAGCCGCAATCATCCGGGCGGCACGGCGCCCGACCAGGTGCTGGTGGCGGTTCAGGCGGCACGGCAAGCGTTGAAGTAAAACGCGGAGCGCGCCGTTCTCCGGCGTGCAAATGCATGGCAGATCGCGAAGGCGAACTCGTTAGCGAGTTCGCCTTTTTTATGCGCGCGCGTGCGTGCTCAGCAAGGGCGAACGCGGATTGAAACCGCGCGGTTTTTGACTACCATCGAAACAGGTTCCGCTCTCTTTCGTGGTTCATCATGCTTACCCGCACGCGCTTCCTTCATCTTCTGACTGAATGCGGCGCTTGCCGCGGTTCGTCATCATGGCCAACGCGGCGCGGCACGGCGCTCGCGGCGTTGCTCGCGCTCGCCGCCGCCGGCTGCACGATCACGCCGCCGCCCCGCGCGGTCGTCCCGACGCCGCCCGCCGCGGTCAACAGCGCGACGCTCGATCAATACCGCGAGGCCGTCGCGCGGCGCATCGTCGAGCGCAATCCTTCGTATGTGCTGCGCGGCAAGCCTCAGGCGATGCTGCGCTCGCTCGTCGTGGTGTCGTTCACGGTCGACCGCAATGGACATGTGGTGGACTCGTCGGTGTATCGCACGAATGGCGACGACGAAGCCGAAGGCACCGCGCTCGCCAGCTTGCGGCGCGCGTCGCCGCTGCCCTTGCCGCCGGGCAAGCTGCTGAACGGCCGCGGCCAGCTCGAACTGTTCGAAGACTGGCTTTTCAACGACGACGGCAAGTTCCAGTTGCGCGAGCTCGCCTCGCCGCAGGCGCTGACCATCGACTGAACGCGGCCTGGCCGATCGGCCAGCCGCCTTGCTGCGCAAGCGCCGCGCTCGCTATAATTTTCCGATTCCCGCGCCGGAGCACTCCGGCACGGCTCAGGCCGCCTGCTCATCCGCGGGCGTGCTAGCAGCCGATCCTGGCGGCGCCGCGCCATCCGCGCGCGCCGTGCAAGCGCTTTGTGCTTGATGTCGTGGCGTGCTGTGGCGTGTGTTGCACGCGGCGCGGCGCGAGCCTCTATCATCGACACGAGCGCGCCACCACCTCAACAAAGATGCCGACTGATCTTGCCGCTGTCCGCGACTGACCGCGGTCGACCGCGCCGCTACCAGGCGCACGCAAGCCGGCATCACGAAACATGGAGACCCTGCATGTCCACATCGCCGATTTCCGCGGCCAAGCCCAATGCGGCCGGGCAGACCAACAGCGCGCGGATCATCTTCGCGAGCTTCATCGGCACCGCGATCGAGTTCTACGATTTCTATGTCTATGCGACCGCCGCGGCGCTCGTCATCGGCCCGGTGTTTTTCCCGCACGGCTCGGCGACGGCGCAGGCGTTGTCCGCCTTCGTCACGTTCGGCATTGCCTTCGTCGCGAGGCCAATCGGCTCGTTCCTGTTCGGGCATTTCGGCGACCGCATCGGCCGCAAGTCGACGCTCGTCGCCTCGCTGCTCGTGATGGGCGTGTCCACGACGCTGATCGGCTTCGTGCCGGGCTACGACTCGATCGGCAGCCTTGCGCCGATCCTGCTGTGCATCTTGCGCTTTGGCCAGGGCATCGGCCTCGGCGGAGAATGGGGCGGCGCGGCGCTGCTCGCCACCGAAAACGCGCCGGCCGGCAAGCGCGGCTGGTTCGGCATGTTCCCGCAACTCGGGCCGTCGATCGGCTTTCTCGCGTCCAATGGCCTCTTCTTCGCGCTCGCGATGTCGCTCACCGACGAGCAGTTCCGTAGCTGGGGCTGGCGCGTGCCGTTCCTCGTCAGCGCGGTGCTGGTCGCGCTCGGCCTTTACGTGCGTCTGAAGATCGCCGAGACGCCGGCCTTCCAGGCCGCCATCGAACGGCAGGAGCGCGTGAAGGTGCCGATCGCCACGCTGCTGTCGCGGCATTGGCTGCCCACGTTGCTCGGCGCGCTCGCGATGGTGGTCTGCTACACGCTGTTCTACAACGCGACGACGTTCTCGCTGTCGTATGGCGTGTCGGTGCTGCACATTCCGCGGCAGACGTTCCTCGGGCTGCTGTGCGTCGCCGTCGTGTTCATGGCGCTCGCCACGCCGCTGTCGGCATGGGCAAGCGACCGCTATGGCCGCAAGCCGGTGCTGATCGTCGGCATCGTCGCGGCTGTGCTGTCGGGCTTTACGATGGCGCCGCTTCTCGGCAGCGGACAAACGTCGCTCGTGCTGCTGTTCCTCGTGATCGAACTGTTCCTGATGGGCGTGACCTTCGCGCCGATGGGCGCGCTCCTGCCCGAGCTTTTCCCGACCAACGTGCGTTATACCGGCGCGGGCGTGTCGTATAACCTCGGCGGGATTCTGGGCGCGTCGGTGGCGCCGTATATCGCGCAAATGCTGGCCGCGCGCGGCGGCTTGCCGTGGGTCGGCGCGTATGTGTCGATTGCCGCGGCCGTCAGCATGATCGGCGTGCTGTGCATGCGCGAAACGCGCGACTCCCGGATGATGTGACGCGAGCGGTCCGCGAAGCGGCGCGCTTGAGCGGCTGATCGCTCAGGCGGCTGCCTCGCGGCGCTTTGCCTCGCTTCGCTGGGTGGTTCCTCTGTCTTGCGCGTCTTTTTGACTTGCCTATACTCGAATTCAAATAACTCCATCGCAAGCAGGGAGGCCCGCATGAATTTCCATCTTCACAATGCGGATGTCGTGATGATCATCGCGCTCGCGCTTCTGTGTTCGTTGCTGCTCGCGCTGCGCTTCAAGCCGGCCAGTTGGAAAGGCATTGTCGTCGAGGCGCTGGCGGCGAACGCGGCTGCCATTACGGCCGTGCTCGCGTTCGAAATGCTAATTGCCTGACGGTCCGCCGCGCTCTTGCCTGAGGGTGCTTCGCGACGGGCCGCCCGTTGAGTCGGCTCAACTGTCTTAGCGGTAGTAATAGCCGTGATGGTGGTAATAGCCGCCACCGCCACCACCACCGCCGTAGTAATAGCCCGGCGCCGGAGCGACGATGCAGCCGCCCAGCATGCTTGCGAGCACGGTGCCGGCGATCAGGGTGAGGATCAAGCGTTTCATGTCGTTCTCCGTCGAATCAGATTATTCGAGCTCAAGCCCCGAATGACTCGATTGAACACGACGCGCGCCTGCTTGAACGTTGCCAGTTGTAAGGGAAGATCACGCCGGTGTTACAGGTTCGCCGACGCCGGCGGGCTTTGCGAAGCGCTTTCCACCAAGCGCCGACATTCTCGAAACAACCGACGAAAACACCGCCTATACTGACTTGCATGTGCCAAGCGCCGACGCCGCCTTGCAGGCGTTGCGCCGCGGCGTGGCAAAGATGAGAGCGAGCCCGCCGCCACACGGCTGGCAACCGGCCCATGTGGGCGCATTGGTGGCACAAACCGGCACGAACCGGCGCGAGCCCCACGCGCAACCGGCGTGACGGCCAACGAAAAGCGACAGATTTAACAACCGTGTAATGCGGCAACACGGCGTGTAATCCGCATCCTCTTCGCCCGACGTTCCCCGACGCGGGCGTTTCAGGGCGTCACGTGACAGGGCCGGTTCGCATAGGCACTCTGCGCGTGACGCCCTTTTCTTTTGAGCAAACGATTGCGCGGCCAAAGCCAACCGCGCTCAAGCCGCCGCCGAGCCCTGCTGTGCGGCGAGAGTCTGCGTTGGCCGCGAATGGAATAGTCTTTGCTGAACCGGGGAAAGGCCGTCCAGCGGATTAACAACGGCGTCCTGCAGCGCTCGCCTTACAACATGCCTTTTCACTCTATTTCAGCAGGCTTTCATACGTTTTAGAGCCATCCGCGGGCTTTATACTTTCCCCTTTGCTTCCCAGATACTCATGCCACGAGCGCAACCTTTTCTTTCTTCCGGGATTCTGCGTCGAGGCAAGCGCCTTTGGCGTCAATACGGCATTTTCTGGCTCGGCGCGATCGCGGTCGGATTCGTCGCGGTGCTTTACGCGCGGCTGATCGACTGGGGTTATGACGAATTCCGCGCGGTGCAGCGCGAGCATGTGTGGGCGCCGCTCATCATCACGCCCGCCGTGGCCGCGCTCGCCGTGTGGCTGACGCGCAAGTTTTTCCGCGGCGCCGAGGGTAGCGGCATCCCGCAGGTGATCGCCACGCTTCATGCGAAGCCCGGCGAATATGGCGCGCGGCTGCTGTCGTTTCGCATCCTGCTCGGCAAGATCGCCGTGTCGTTTCTGGCGATTCTCGGCGGCTTCACGATCGGCCGCGAAGGTCCGACGGTGCAAGTGGGCGCGGCGCTCATGTTCAATCTGCGCAGGCTTTATCCGCGCTCGAATGCGCTGATCGAGCGGCAACTGGTGCTGGCCGGCGCGGCAGCGGGTTTGTCGGCGGCTTTCAACACGCCGCTTGCGGGCATCGTGTTCGCCATCGAGGAACTGACGCGCAGTTTCGAAGCGCGCGCGAGCGGCGTGCTGATTACGGCGATCATCATCGCCGGCGTGATCGCGCTCGGCCTGAACGGCAACTACACGTACTTCGGCACGATTCAGATCGGCGCGCACTTTCCGAATCTGCTCGCGCTCGCGGTGCTGCTGACGGCCATCGTCACCGGCATTGCGGGCGGCGTGTTCGGCTGGCTGCTGCTGAACACCGCGCGCTGGATTCCCGCGCCGCTGCGCCGGCTGCACGGCGAGCGGCCCGTCGTGTTTGCGGCGTTGTGCGGCCTGGTAATAGCGGTGGTCGGCATCGTGTCGGGCGGCACCACGTTCGGCAGCGGCTACGCGGAAGCGCGCGGCCTGCTCGACGGACATGAACAGCTCTCCGTGTTCTATCCGTTTCTCAAGATGATCTCGATGGTCGGCTCGTACCTGCCCGGCATCCCGGGCGGGATCTTCGCGCCGTCGCTGTCGATCGGCGCGGGCTTCGGCAATCTGCTGCACATGGTGTTCGGCTCGATGCAACTGCCGATGCTGATCGCGCTTGCGATGGTCGGCTATCTCGCGGCCGTCACGCAATCGCCGATCACGTCGTTTGTCATCGTGATGGAGATGATCAACGGTCACGCGCTCGTGATTTCGCTGATGGCGACCGCGCTGATCGCGAGCCGCGTGTCGCGCATGTTCGCCCCAGCGCTTTACGAAGCGCTCTCCGAGCGCTATCTGGCGCCGCTGCCACGTCCGGCGCCCGCTCCGGTGCCGGAAGTGCCGGAAGTCGATGCGCCGGAGGCGGCGGAGGCGAGCGCTGCTGAATCTTCCGGTGAGGCGCCGGGGAATGCGCCGGCTGATGTGTCGGCTGATGCGTCGACTAATGCACCCAGTGAGGCGCCCGGCAAACACACCCACTAAAGACGGCTCGGCCACGAATCGTCGGTAAGCGGCGTTCGCGCGTCGCTTCATTCGCGACGCGCGTCGACATGCGCGCCGCCAGAAAATCCTGTCACGCCACGCAAAGACCGACGACCCGATCGGCCCCCCGCACCACGCGTCTGCCGCCAGGAATTCAGCGATCCCGAGATTGACGCCACCGCCGCGCCCTACCACCTTCGCGCAATCTCCATCTTGATCCAGAGCAACCAAAGTCTGTCGCCAGCTAACAAGCTGACGTCGCGTCCTCACGTCCGCTCGTCAGAAACACGACCCCTTAGACGCCCGCTTGCAAGTTTGCAAACTATGCACTGACTTTTAGGACTGGTCCGATAAATCAGTCTACCTAATTACTTAATAATCTGTCCGCCCTTACGGGAAGCTTAGCGACTCAACCTCGGGATTCGGCAGCCAAGACCGAAAAATCGCCGGCGCCGGCGCGTGTTCCGGTTCGGTGCGCTATGTGTCGTTCATCAACCTACCTCGGTCAACACCCTGGAGTACATCTCAATGAAAAAAATCGCATTCCCCCTGATCGTCGCGGCAATGGGTCTCGTTGCTTCAGCAGCGCACGCTGCACCTGCCAGCAACGGCGGCGTCCTGACCATCACCGGCCAGTTGACGGCGAACACCTGCACGGTGAGCGGCAATGGTCAGGGCAACAACTTCGCGGTCACGCTGCCGACGCTGTCTGCCGCGACGCTGTCCGCCGCGGGTTCGACGGCAGGCTCGACGGGTTTTAACATC
Source organism: Paraburkholderia sp. OAS925 (assembly GCF_040543975.1). Classification (NCBI taxonomy): domain Bacteria; kingdom Pseudomonadati; phylum Pseudomonadota; class Betaproteobacteria; order Burkholderiales; family Burkholderiaceae; genus Paraburkholderia; species Paraburkholderia sp. OAS925. Next base: position 1,458,940 of record NZ_JBEUNO010000001.1, on the reverse strand, counting down.
GCTCTGAGCGCCTGCACGCCGTCGACGGGCACCGTCCACACGTTCTGGGAATACGGCGCGAACACGCTGGCCGACGGCAACCTGCGCAACAACGGCACCGCCGCGAACGTGGAAGTGCAACTGGTCGACTACAACGGCACGCAAAAGGTCCTCGACGTCAGCAAGGCCGACGGCGCGCAGAACGCACAAACCGCCACGATCACGGGCGGCAGCGCAAACCTGCAATATGCGGCGCAATACGTGTCCCCGGCCGGCGGCGCCACCGCTGGCAGCGTGACGACCAATGTCACGTACTCGATGATCTATCAGTAATCAACATGCTCTGAACGACAACTTCGCGTTACGTCGTTTTTTAGTATGACTAAGCACATGCGGCGTTATCCGCGCCGCGTGTCGCTACAGCCGATGAGGCCTGTATGCGATTGCTTATCTGTCCTTTCAGGCATTGACTCGCTGTGGGAGCGCCGATGTCCTGGCGCGCGGCGCCGCGCAATCTTCGCGGCGCCATTTCACCGAAGTCCGTTTTTCAGGTTGAGCGTTATGAATATCCGCAAACTCCTTGGCAGCGCAATGACCGCTAGCGTGCTCGCACTGGGCGCACTGCTGCCCTTCTCGGCGCATGCTTCTGTCGTCATTGCCGGTACGCGTGTCGTCTATAACGCGACGGACAGCGAAGTCACGCTGAAGCTCTCGAATGTCGGTAAGTCCCCCGCCCTTGCGCAGGTGTGGCTCGACAAGGGCGACCCGAAAGTCGACCCGAGCAAACTCGACCTCCCGTTCGTGCTGACGCCGCCGCTGGCTCGCATCGATCCGGACAAGTCGCAGACCCTCCGCATTGCCTATACCGGTGAAGCGATGCCTAGCGACCGCGAAACCCTTCTGTGGTTCAACTTGCTGGAAGTCCCACCCAAGCCCGCAGCGGCAGAGGTTGGAGCGAACTATGTGCAGCTCGCGTTCCGTTCGCGCCTGAAATTCTTCTTCCGGCCGGCCGGCCTGCAAGGCAAGGCCGACGACGCACCGGCCAAGCTCGTATGGCGCCTCGGCACGCATGACGGCAAGCCGGCCCTGCTGGTCTCGAATCCCACGCCGTTTCACGTCACGATCATCGAGGCCCTCGTCGGCGAAGGCCCGAATCCGGCGAAGTTCGACGAAGGCGGCATGGTCGATCCTGGCGGCGAGCTTGCACTGCCGCTGTCGGCTACCCCTGCTGCCGGCAAGGTCTCATTCACGACGCTCAACGACTACGGCGGTCCCATGAAACACGAGGCGACGCTGCAATAAAGCCGTGGCCTGCCAGAGCGCGGGTGAAACGGATCGACGCTGCGAAGGAATCCGAACTTTCGTCAGCCGGACGGGGTGCGTCGGGTCGAAATGACCCTGGCGCGCAAACAGGATCAATTGTCGCGGTCAGCGGGTGCGTGCCGATGTGTTGACAGTCGGCCGGGCGCCCTGTTGCCCGCGATTCCGGCACCACCATGAACAATAGCAATTCGAAATCCAGTTCCCGGCGCGCTCAGGCCGAGCCGTTATCCTTGAGCCGGGCTAGCATGGCCGTTCTGCTGGCATTCACCGCCGCACGCGCGCATGCCGATGGCCTGTCAATCGGAAAGACCCCTCCGTCGATGGCGTCCCTGCTTCCCGCGGAAGCCGGGCGCACGCCGCAATCGCTGCCCGACCCCACGATGACTCCCGCGCCGGACTCCGCGGATGCCGCAGCGAGCGCCGTGAACGTCGCGCAAGCCGGGGCATCGTCGGACATGCAGGCGGGCCGTCACCCCGCTTCGCCCGATAGCCAGGCCGTCAACACCGCGCATGCGGCGATGGCCTCGCGGCTCGCGCCCAGCGAGATCACCGCTTCCACTTCCACTTCCGCCGCCGCGCCCCAGACCGTCGAGTTCAACTCGCAGTTCCTGACCGGCAGCGGCGCGGCGAACGTCGATATTTCGCGGTTCGACCAGGGCAACGTCGCCTTGCCGGGACACTACCGGGCGGCGCTCTATGTGAACGGCGTCTGGATTGGCGTAGCGGATGTTAACCTGCGTGAACTGAACGGCCAGAAGCGCAACGTCCAGCCGACGTTCGACCGCGACCTGCTTACGCGCGCGGGCGTGGACCTGACGCGTCTCACCGACGCTGCACGCGCGAAGCTCGACAGCGCAGCGAATCAAGGCGCCGCGGCGCTGCTGCCGGACCTCATCCCGCAAGCGACGGCGAGTTTCGACGCGGGCGAGCAGCGCCTCGACGTGACCATTCCGCAGGCCATGATGAGCCGCAACGCACGCGGCTGGGTCGACCCCAAGTTCTGGGACGACGGCGTGCCGGCCGCGACGCTTCAGTACAACGCCAACCTGTATCACACGAACGGCAGCGGCCTGTCGACCACGCAGGGCTACCTCGGCATCAACGCGGGCGTGAACGTCGGCGCGTGGCGCTTCCGCTATAACGGCAACGTCACGAGCGGCAACATGTCGGGCACGCATCTGCAAAGCATGCAGACGTACCTGCAACGCTCGTTCGAACCCATCAAGAGCCAGTTGACGATCGGCGATTCGTACACCGACGGTACGATCTTCGACAGCTTCGGTGTGCGCGGCGTCCAGCTCACCACCGACGACCGCATGTATCCCGAGTCGCAGCGCGGCTATGCGCCGACTGTGCGCGGCATCGCGAACAGCAATGCGAAGGTCGAGGTCAAGCAGAACGGCAACATCATCTACACGACCACGGTCGCGCCGGGGCCGTTCGAGATCAACGATCTTTATCCCACTGGCTATGGCGGCGACCTCCAGGTCGTCGTGACGGAAGCCGATGGCAGCCAGCATGCGTCGGCAGTTCCGTATGCGGCGCCGGTGAACGCGCTGCGCGAGGGTCGCTGGCGCTATAGCACGGCGCTCGGACAGTACCGCAACACGAGTCTGCGGAACCATCCGGTTGTGTTCGAGGCCGGTGTGCAGCATGGCCTGAACAATTTCGTCACGTTGTATGGCGGGACGATCGTCGCGGAGAATTACGTCTCCGGCGCGATTGGTGCGGCACTGGATACGCCGATCGGCGCGTTCGCGGCCGACCTGACCCAGGCCAACTCGAACTTCAGGAACATTCCGGGCCGCAACGGACAAAGTTTGCGGATTTCGTATTCGCGCGTCATCGCGCCTACGGACACGAGCGTCACGCTCGCCGCTTATCGCTACTCGACCAACGGCTTCCTGAGCGTGCAGGACGCGATGAATCTGCGCGACCTGGCGCTGCGCGGCATCCCCAATACGAACGGCGGCATCCAGAAAGGACGGCTTCAGCTCACGCTGAACCAGAACCTGAAGTCCTGGGGCTCCATCTACGCTTCCGGCTTCACGCAGAACTACTGGAACAAGCCGAATCGCGATACGTCGTTCCAGGTTGGCTACAACACGAACGTCGGGCGGGTGGGCGTGGGCGTGTCGGCGTCGCGGGAACTCGACATCAACACCACGCGCTGGAACAACCGCGTGATGCTGAACCTCAACATTCCGCTCGACATCGGTTCGAAAGTCGCCAACACGACGACGAGCTTCGCCCACGACTCGCGCGACAACAGCAATCAGATTCAGGAAGCGTTCACGGGCGCAGCCGGCGTCGACAACGAGTTCAATTATGGCGTCTCGACGGGCTACGACTCGGCGAGCGGCAACGGCGGCAGCATCAACGCGAATGCGGGCTATCTGAGCCGGTACACGCAGGTGCGCGGCAACGCCGGCTATTCAGGCGGCTACACCCAGGCCGGCGCAGGACTCTCCGGCACGATCGTCGCCTATCCGGGCGGCGTGGTGCTCTCGCCGCAGACGGGCGACACACTCGCGGTCATCGAAGCGAAGGACGCCGTGGGCGCGCGGGTCGCCACCGCGCCAGGTGTGCGCGTCGATGACAACGGACTCGCTGTCGTGGCCGGCATGCAGCCGTACTCGCTGAACACGGTCGAGATCGACACCAAGGGCCTGCCGATGGGCGTCGATCTGAAGAGCACCGAACAGCACTTCGCGCCGACAGCGGGTGCCGTCGTGCGCGTGAAGTTCGACACCGAGAATCGCGGCCAGGCGACGTTGCTGCGCCTCAGCCGCCCGAATGGCGATCCGGTGCCGTTCGGCGCCGACGTGCTTGACGACAAGGGCAGCAACGTCGGCACCGTTACGCAGGGTAGCCGCGCGATGTTCTACACGAAGGCAGTGACGGGCGAGTTGCTCGTCAAGTGGGGCCAGGGCGTTGGGCAGTCGTGCAAGATCAGCTACGGACTGCCCGTCGCGCAGAAAGACAAGCCGGCGGCAACGGTGTTCTCGGACGCGAGCTGCAATTGAACGAACGCGAACAATCGACGGCCTGGCGAAAGCCCGCTCGGAGCGATGACAGTGTCATCGCGACCGACGCGGCTTGCCATTGAGCGACCATAGACAAGGTATTGTATGAACGCTTTTAAGAGATTCCTTTCCCGATCCAGACGCTTGCATCTGACGATGTCGTGTCTGATGGGACTTCTGTGCGGCGCAGTAACGCCGCTGGCCCACGCCGATAGTTGTTCAGGAGGCGGGCAGACTATCACCCTGCCATTCCCGTCCACTCTGACCGCACCCAGGGATGCCGTGGTCGGCGCCGTCATCTCGCCGTGGGTGTCCACGCCGTGGCAAACCTTCTCGTGCAGTTCGACGAAGATCCAGGCCGCTACCTTTATTACGGCGTCGTTGCTGATGTCGTCGAACACCGGTTATTCGGTGTCGTACTCTGGTTACACATTTCCGGTGTATGCCACCAACTATCCGGGCATTGGCATTGCGGTCGGTTGGCAGGACATGCAGGGAGGATCCGTTGTAACCAACGACGGGCCCATCAACCCAAGCGTAAATAACGGCTATGGCTACAACGGCAGTACATCGGTGCGAGGCCTGATATACGCCGCCTTCGTCAAGACCGGCCCGATCAGCGGGGGAACGCTCGCCGGGCAATCGGTCGGGCAACTGACACCGGGTACGTGGTCCTACGTGACGACGCCTCCGACTAATGTGTCGGTTATGTACTCTCAGTCTGACACGGCCGTATTCCCGACGCTTAACGTGGTGAACGCCTCGTGCACCACCCCGGACGTCTCCATACCGCTCGGCACGTTTCCCACGACAGGCTTCACTGCGATCGGCCGAACGACCACTACCGCCAACTTCAGCATCAGTCTGAACAACTGCCCCGCCGGCATGAATTCGATCAAATACCGGATCGATCCGACGACGACCGTGCTGAACAGTTCGCAGTCGGTGGTGGCGCTCGACAGCACTTCGTCGGCCACAGGCGTCGGCGTGCAACTGCTCAACAGCGCCGGCTCGGCCGCGTTCCCGCTCAGCAGTCTGCAGACGTTCAGCGGCTATAGCTCGAGCACGGGCGGCAGCTATACGATTCCGCTGGCCGCACGTTACTACCAGACGAGCGCCACGGTCACGCCTGGTCCGGCCAATACGTCAATGACCGTGACCATGCAATATCAGTGATTCCGCAGGCAGACAGGCGCGGCAACGCCGACGCAACGAACCGGACCTATGCAACGGTCCGGCTCATTGCACGTTTTGCAGCGACTCGACGCCCCGCAGGGCCGCATTTGCCAAACGACGCAGCGGCCCCTTCCATCCTCAAATTGAACAACCCGACCATGCGAAAGATTTTGATGCTCCTGGCCGCTTCCGCCGTGATCGCCGCGATGGGCGCGGGGTCCGCCGGGTCCGCCCTCGCGGCGGACGCGAACCTGAACTTCACCGGTCTGATCACGCAGCCGTCCTGCACCGTGGATAGCTCGACGGCCAATCAGACCATCAGTCTGGGCAGCGCGCCGATCATGAATTTTCCGGCGATCGGAAGCACCGGCAACCCGACCGCATTCAGTCTGAACCTGCTGAATTGCTCGCCGGGCACGGCGGTGACGATGTCGGTGGCGGGAACGATAGATACGGTTGCGAGCGTGTTGCAGAACACCGGTACTGCCACGCAGGTGGGCGTGCAGATTCTGAAGGCGGCCACTGTGGGCGCGACGACGGGCACGCCCGTCACGCTCAACAGTACGAGTTCGCTCGGCACGGTCGACAACACCAATACGATGACCGTTCCGTTCGTCGCGCAGTTCTACCGGCTCGGTACTTTGACGGCCGGCTCGGTGACGACAACCGCAACGGTCAACTTCACGTACAACTGATCGGCTGGGGTCAGTCGATCAGGTCGATCAGATGGATCAGCAGACGCCGCATCGACCGGCGCCGCTCTGCCTTGTGAATATCGGCCGGATGGCGCGCGAGCCGCGCGCCAGTTCCTGCGAGCCCGTCAGGTCTGCGGGATCTCGATCTTGACCTCGAGCACCTCGAGGTCGTCCTGACGCTCGAGGCTCACGCGGATGTCGTCATCCGAGATCCTCACGTACTTCGAAATCACGGCCACCAGTTCGCGTTGCAACGCAGGCAGATAATCGGCGGGAGCATGACCGCCGGCGCGCTCGTGCGCGATGATCAACTGCAGGCGTTCCTTCGCTACCGACGCGGATTTCTTCTTCTCGCCCAGCAAAAACGAAAGAATCGACATAACGTGCGCTCCCCTTACTTGGTGCCGAAGAGGCGCTGCAGCAGCCCGGGCTTCTGGTAATCGGTAAAGCGAAGCGATTTCTGCTCGCCGAGAAAACGCGATACGACGTCTTTGTAGGCTTCCGCCACGTCGGTGCCGTCGAGGTGCACGGCCGGCAGGCCCTGGTTCGACGCGTGCAGCACCGCTTCCGATTCCGGAATCACGCCGATCAGGTCAATACGCAAGATTTCCTGGATGTCCGTCAACGACAGCATCTCGCCTTCGCTCACACGCTTCGGGTTGTAGCGCGTGATGAGGAGATGCTCCTTGATCGGCTCCTTGCCTTCAATTGCACGCTTGGTTTTCGACGACAGAATGCCGAGGATGCGGTCCGAGTCACGCACCGACGACACTTCCGGGTTCGTCACGATCAGCGCTTCGTCGGCGAAATGCATGGCGAGCAGCGCGCCCGATTCGATACCGGCCGGCGAGTCGCACACGATGAATTCGAAGTCCATCGCGATCAGATCGTTGATGACCTTCTCGACGCCTTCCATGGTCAGCGCGTCTTTGTCACGCGTCTGCGAAGCCGGCAGGATGAACAGGTTCTCGCACTTCTTGTCCTTGATCAGCGCCTGGTTCAGATTCGCTTCGCCCTGAATCACGTTGATCAGGTCGTACACGACGCGGCGCTCGCAGCCCATGATGAGATCGAGATTGCGCAGGCCGACGTCGAAGTCGATCACGGCGGTCTTGCTGCCCCGCAACGCGAGGGCCGATGCAAAACTCGCGCTCGTGGTCGTCTTGCCCACGCCACCCTTGCCCGATGTCACCACAATGATTTTTGCCATTACCCTTACCTTGTGTTCGTCAAATTCGTCAAATTATGTGCGGCCATATTTCGAGCAGAACGCCGCGCGCCGCAAAGCTCCAGGACGGCGCGATTCACAGCGTGCTTTCCGCGCTCAAGTGAGCCGCAATGGTTCGATCATCAACTTTTCTTCTTCGAGCCAGATCTGCACCGGTTTGCCGAGTACATCGGCCGGCAGCGGGTTCTCGGTCGTTCGATAGATGCCCGCGATCGAGATCAGTTCCGGTTCGAGACACGTACAGAAAATGCGCGCGTCGTGGTTGCCCTGCACGCCGGCGAGCGCGCGGCCGCGCAACGGCGCATAGATATGGATATTGCCTTCCGCGATGACTTCCGCGCCGTAGCTGACCAGCCCGAGCACGACGAGATCGCCCTTTGCGTAGATGCGCTGGCCGGAACGCAGCGGCTTTTCGACCACCATCGTTTGCGAAGACGTGGCAAGACGCACCGGCTCGGCGGCGGGCGCAGGTTCGAGCGATGCGCTTGCCGTCGCGCCCGATGCTGCGTTCGTGGCTGCCGTGCTTGCTGCGCTTGCTGCGTTTACCGTGCTTGCTGCGCCGTTCGCGGCTTCGCCCGAATCCGCCGTGGACGTGCTCGCCGATTCTTCGTCAGCGGGCTTCGCGGCCGCGCCGCGGCGGTCGCGCGCTTCGAGGAGCGGCAACGCCGATTCCGTCGCCCACGACTGCTGCGTGTCAGCGACCACGCCGACCGGACGCATGCGCACGCTGTCGAGCAGTTGCGCGATCTCGGCGAGCGGCACGCGCTCGTTCTCCGCGAGACGGCGCACGTCGATCGCGACGACGTCGTTAGCGAAAAATTCGGGGGTCGCCTCGAAGCGCCGGGTCAGCTCGGCACGCATGGCATCGAGGTCGGTTGTCTTGACCACAAAGAGGAGCGTGTCGACGGAACCGCTGCGGAGTTCGAAAAAGGGCGATTTCTTGGGCGACATAGCGTTCGGCAAAAAATTTTGCGTATTTTACAGGCGTCCACGCGTGCGGCGAGATTTTTTGCCCGCGCGCGCGGCGATATGCGCGTGTTGTGCATGTTGCGCGAGCAGGAACGATCACGCCGCGCCGCGCAAGAACGGGCGAGGCAGGACATCTGTGGAGATACGGCTGCGGATGCGAGCAGGGAAGCAACAGAAACGCGCAACGGAAACGCACAACAGAACCGCGCAAGAGATCCGGAACGGGCGGCAAACTGCTGCGCCGCTCGGCGGATCACGAGTCAACTGCGGGTGACGTGGACGGCACGTGGCGAACCAGCAGGCTTTCGACCTGTTCCGGCGCGCGCGTGACGCGCCGATGTTCGCCGGTCGGTCCGAAACCGAGCGCTTCGTAAAAGCGCATGGCGGTGCGATTCGAATCGGCGACCCATGCGTAGATTTCGGCGGCGCCTTCGTTGGCGAGCCAGCCGCTAGCGGTGTCGACCAGCAACTCTCCGCCACGCAGATGACGAACCGCCGGCGCCACCCACAACTCGCAAACGAATGCGCGGCGCTCGGGGGTCTCTTCGAAATGCGCTTCGATGAGTCCCGCCGGATGACCCTCGGTATAGAGAATAAAAGTGCTGACGGTAAGAGAAACCGCGTGCTTCGCGGCGATGACGTCAAAGCTGGCGGCGTCCGCGGACAAGGCGTCCTCTAGCGTCGCGCCGAAGGCATAAGGCGCCTCTCGCAGCGACGCAGTACGGAGTTCGCGAAAAACAGCGCCCTGATCAGCGGCGATACGGCGAACGGTCAATGACGGACTCATGCAGACGAAAACCCCTTGAAGCCTTAAGGCGTAGCTTTAACCGAACCGGCGCGCGAGTCAAATCATTCTTTGCCGGGGGATCTTATCGCGTGAGCCGGTTCTGGCAAAGCGCGCATCGAGTTCTCAGCATTTGCCGCGCCCGGTGTCTCTGAGCTCGGCCCACTCGCGATGGAAGCGTTTCGGGCTAAGGCGCCTCGTAGCTGCCGGTGCCGTCCGGCCAGGGCGTGAGGAGTTCGTAGCCGTCGTCGGTGACGGCGATCATGTGTTCCCATTGCGCCGACAGCGAGCGGTCTTTCGTGACCACCGTCCAGCCATCGCGCAAGACGGTGGTGCCGGCGCGGCCTGCGTTGATCATCGGCTCGATCGTGAAGACCATGCCGGGCTTCAGACGCACGCCCTGCCCCGGCTGACCGTAATGCAGAACCTGCGGGTCCTCGTGATAGACCTTGCCGATGCCGTGGCCGCAATAGTCGCGCACGATCGAAAAGCCGTCGCGCTGCGCGACCTTCTGAATCGCATGGCCGATGTCGCCGAGCGTCGCGCCCGGCTTCACTTCGCGGATGCCCGCGAGCATCGCTTCATACGTCGTGTCGATCAGTTGACGCGCGACCGTGCTTGGCTCGCCGACGCAATACATGCGGCTCGTGTCGCCGAAGTAGCCGTCCTTGATGATCGCGACGTCGATGTTGATGATGTCGCCGTCCTTGAGCACTTCGTTGCGGCTCGGAATGCCGTGGCAGACAACCTGATTGACCGATGTGCACACCGTCTTCGGAAAACCCAGATAGCCGACGTTCGCCGGAATCGACTTTTGCGTATTGACGATGTAGTCGTTGCACAGTGCGTCCAGCTCGTCGGTGGAGACACCGGCCTTCACGTGCTCGCCGATCATGGCCAGCACGTCGGCCGCGAGGCGGCCTGAAATACGCAGCCTGGCGATGTCTTCGGGAGTCTTGTAGGTAATGGCCATGAATTCGGTCGATGGGTTCGAAGGTAGGTCGATATTCAATCGAACGGCCAATTGTACAGAGGATCGCGGAGGGGTCGGGGGAATGGGGGTGCGGGGGGGATGGCGTGCCCATCGCGCACGTTTGTGTAATTCAACTTTTCTGTTTTTTGCTGGCCACGGAAGCAAGGAGAAAGGTAGGCTGGAGCCACGCCCGAACTTCCCACTTCGCCCCTAGCGATATTCGTCGATCTCGATGGTCCCGCCCATCATTTCCATCATTGCGCGAATGTCATCCGCCACGTCCGGCATGCGGTGATCGGTCTCGTTTTTCCAGTAGCAGAAAAAGCGCATTTTTGCGCCGACGCGCTCGACCATCTCGCGAAGATCGGCTCGCGGAAGCGCCAGCTGCTCGATCAGGTAGCGCAAATGAGGTTCGAGCAAATCGCTCTGAATAACGGCTTTGCTTCGCACGCTCCATACGCCGGTCCGTCCGGGCGCGCTGCTGATACGGCCGGCCGGGGTTATGAATGGCTCGTTCTTAGTGACGGCAATATCGGGGTCGACGCCAAAATAACGGGTCCAAACGTGAGGCGTTACCTCGTCGCCGTAAATCGAAAACGACGCATGTGCCAGTTGACGGGATTTCATATCGACGTTCTCAATAGTCGTGCATGTTACCGATGACCTTGCCCTTGAACTCGATCTTGCCGTCGTCGTGCCAGATAACGTTATCGGCCCCGCCGAGCCCAAGACCGTCTTTCATATCGTGGATCATGTCGCCGAACGTATCCCGGTCATAACCGAGCATTTTGGCTGCATAGTCCGGATTAGTTGTCCTGGCCGCTAGCTCATCGACGTCACCGCTCACCGCATCGGGGGTGTAGTCAAACAGCTGCGCATCGCCAAACGGCGTAACAGTTCCGGCGACATCGCCTGCCTGGTCGGCGAGTGACGACGAGGCCACATTGGGCACACGGGCTGCCCTTGCGTTGACCCTGTCCACCATATCGTTGTACCAGTCGATATAGTCGGTCGCAGCGTCGTACGACATGCCCTGCCCGGTCATCAACGACTCGCGGAAGGTGGGCAGCTTTTGCGCTCGGGGCGCGGTACTGTAGCTCGCGCCGGCCGTGCGCGACTGCTCGGCAACCAGTACAACGCTCTCTCCGCGGATCATGGATTGCAACGTCTGTACGACCTCAAGGTCGGCGCCCTGCGTCGACAAGCGCTGATGCCAATAGAAGTTCTGTCCCAGGAACGAACGCACACGCCGTACAAGCGCAGGATCGCGAGCCCATATATCGGCGTACGCGCGTTGCGCAAACTTCTTGCCTTCCTCGACCGCTTGCTTCTGCTCGGCGGTAACGAAGATGCGCCCACTTTCGTAGGCGTCCCTCTTGTACATCATCCACCGCTGCTGCGAATCAGTTTTGAGTTCAGTGCCGTCCATTGCCCGTTCTTGTCGCCTGTGACCGCGTGACGCTAACAGATGGCTGCGGTTCTATGTTTTTGGGATGTGGCAAAAAGGCCGGGGTGATGTGGAAGCCGTCGAGTCTTCCCGCGGTGCGGCACGTACACAAACCGGAGAAGCGTTGACAACCAGCCAGAAAACAAAAAACCCGCAAGCCTTTCAGCTTGCGGGTTTTTCTAAATCTGGCGGAAAGGGTGAGATTCGAACTCACGGTACCCCTAAAGGTACACCGGATTTCGAGTCCGGCGCATTCGACCACTCTGCCACCTTTCCGGGTTTTCTAACTAGCCGCTGCCGTATGACGCTGGCGCGGTTTTGTCAGATCCAAGCGGGTCGCTGCTTGGGAGAGAAAGATTATAGAACAGTGAATCTGGATTTCCAAGTCCCTCGCCGAAAAAATTTCAGAGGGACGTACGTGAATCGTACAACACGACTCAAGCGGCCGGCACTTCCAGCCGCTCCACACCGCCGAGGTACGGGCGCAGTGCAGCCGGCACCGTCACCGAGCCGTCGGCGTTCTGGAAATTCTCCAGCACCGCCACGAGCGTGCGGCCGACCGCGAGCCCCGAGCCGTTCAACGTATGCACGAGTTCCGGCTTGCCTTGCGCGTTCCGATAACGCGCCTGCATCCGGCGAGCCTGGAACGACTCGGTGTTCGAGCAGCTCGAGATCTCGCGATAGGTGTTTTGCGCCGGCAGCCACACCTCGAGGTCGTAAGTCTTGGTGGCCGAAAAGCCCATGTCGCCGGTGCACAACGTGATCACGCGATACGGCAGCTCGAGCTTCTGCAGAATCGTCTCCGCGTGGCCGACCATCTGTTCCAGCGCGTCATAAGACGTTTCCGGCGCCACGATCTGCACCATCTCCACCTTGTCGAACTGATGCTGGCGGATCATGCCGCGCGTATCGCGCCCATACGAGCCCGCTTCCGAACGGAAGCACGGCGAATGCGCAGTCAGCTTGATCGGCAGCGCATTACCTTCGACGATGCTGTCGCGCACCGTGTTCGTCAGCGAAATTTCCGACGTCGAAATCAGATATTGCGTGACCGTGTTTTCGCCGCCGCCCTTCTCGACGCGGAACATGTCGTCCGCGAATTTGGGCAACTGCCCGGTGCCGTACAGAATCTCCGGATTCACGATGTACGGCGTGTAAATCTCCGTATAACCGTGCTGCTGCGTATGCGTGTCGATCATGAACTGCGCAAGCGCGCGATGCAGCCGCGCTATCTGCCCACGCAGCATCGTGAAGCGCGCGCCCGAGAGCTTCGCCCCGGTCTCGAAATCGAGGCCGAGCGGCGCGCCCACATCCACGTGATCCTTCACTTCGAAATCGAACTGACGCGGCGTGCCCCAGCGGCGCACTTCGACGTTCTCCGCCTCGTCGCGGCCAACGGGCACGCTCTCATGCGGAAGATTCGGCACGCCGAGCAGAAGATCCGACAGGCGCTTCTGAATGTCGTCCAGCTTTGCCGCCGACGCCTTCATCTCGTCGCCGATGCCGCCGACTTCCGCCATCACCGCCGACGTGTCCTCGCCCCGCCCTTTCATCGCGCCGATCTGCTTGGACAGGCTGTTGCGGCGCGCCTGCATTTCTTCGGTGCGGGTCTGGGTATCGCGGCGTTCCGCTTCGAGCGCGGTGAACGCCGCGACGTCGAGGCTATAGCCGCGGTCGGCGAGGCGTTTCGCGACGCCGTCGAGGTCTTTGCGCAGCAACTGGATGTCGAGCATGGGATGGGGCGGGTATTCGTTGTATGAAGGTGGGATTTTAGCGCACCGGCGCGCCGCGCCGGAGACTCTCAGCCCTTCTTCGGCTTGTTCTCGCTGCGCCATTGCGCGTCGAGTTCGGCAAGACGCGCCATCTTGTCGCCGATCTTGCCTTCCAGACCGCGCGGCGTCGGCGTGTACCAGTGCGGATCGCGCATGTTCTCGGGCAGATAGGTCTCTCCGGCCGCATAGGCATCCGGCTCGTCGTGCGCGTAGCGATACTCGTGGCCGTAGCCGAGTTCCTTCATCAGCTTGGTCGGCGCATTGCGCAGATGCACGGGCACGCCGCGCGACTTGTCCTTGCTGACGAAGCGCCGCGCCTCGTTATACGCGTTGTAGCCCGCATTCGACTTCGGCGCGACCGCCAGATAGATGATGGCCTGCGCAAGCGCAAGCTCGCCCTCGGGCGTGCCCAGGCGCTCGTAGGTTTCGGCGGCGTCGAGCGCGATGCGCGCGGCGCGCGGGTCGGCGAGACCGATGTCCTCCCACGCCATGCGCACGATGCGCCGCGCCAGATAACGCGGGTCCGCGCCGCCGTCGAGCATCCGGCAGAACCAGTAGAGCGCGCCGTCCGGACTGCTGCCGCGCACCGACTTATGCAGCGCGCTGATCTGGTCGTAAAACGCGTCGCCGCCCTTGTCGAAGCGGCGCAAATTTTCGGCGAGCGCGCTGCCGAGCAACGCGCCGTCAATCTCCGTCGTCTTCTGCTGCGCAGCGGCGCGCGCGACGATTTCCAGGTTGTTCAACAGCTTGCGGCCGTCGCCGTCGGCGGAACCGATCAGCGCGTTGCGCGCTTCGTCGGTGAACGTGAGGCCGCCGAGTTCGCGCTGCGCCCGCTCGAGCAGTTCGCGCAACTCGTCCTCGTCGAGACTCTTGAGCACATAGACCGCGGCGCGCGACAGCAACGCGCTGTTCACCTCGAACGAGGGATTCTCCGTCGTCGCGCCGACAAACACGAACAGCCCCGACTCGACATGCGGCAAGAACGCGTCTTGCTGACTCTTGTTAAAGCGATGCACCTCGTCGACGAACACCAGCGTCTGGTGCCCGTTCGCGCGATGAATCTGCGCCGTCTCGACCGCCTCGCGAATGTCCTTCACGCCCGAGAGCACCGCCGACAGCGCGATGAACTGCGCGTGAAACGCGTCCGCCATGAGCCGCGCAAGCGTGGTCTTGCCGACGCCCGGCGGGCCCCAGAGGATCATCGAATGCGCCTCGCCGGATTCGAACGCGACCCGCAGCGGCTTGTTCGGACCGAGCAGATGCTTCTGACCGATCACTTCGTCGATATTGCGAGGCCGCAGGCGTTCGGCGAGCGGGACATTGGCACGGGTTTCTTCGAACATGACGTTTTGGGGATAATCTCGGCTTTTCCGGACGCGGTTCGCGCGACGGTATCTGCGATGGTCGGAAGGCGGCGTGCTGCCGGACAAGCGCAAAGCCTGCACGAGAAACGCGCGGGCAACGTCCTGCATTATGACAGTGACGGAGCGTCGGCGAGCGCGGCGTGTCGTCTACCGAATGCGAACACGAGCGCGAACGCGCAGGCAAACCAAAGCAACAGACACACACTCACGGACAACACCCGATGGCACAAGACCCGCTCACCGGCGACGCCGGTTCCACCTACGCACCGCTCACGCCGGTGCCCGACGCGCGCCGCGCATTCCGCACCGGCGACGCCTTCGCGCTCTGGTTCTCGCTCGGCATCGGCCTGCTGGTCGCGCAAGCCGGCGCGCTGCTCGTGCCGGGCTTGTCGCTGCCGCACGCGCTCCTGGCGATTGTGATCGGCAGCGCGATCGGCGTGGTGCTCCTCGCGCTCGCGGGCGTGATCGGCACGGACACGGGGCTCGCCGCGATGTCGTCGCTGCGTCCGACGCTCGGTGTGCGCGGCGCGTCGGTGCCCGCGGTGCTGAACGCGGTGCAACTGGTCGGCTGGGGCGCGTTCGAAGTGATCGTGATGCGCGATTCCGCCGACGCCCTCGCGAAGCAGGCGTTCGGCTTCTCGATGCCGCTCGTCTGGACCGTCGTGTTCGGCTTGCTCGCGACGCTGCTTGCGATCAGCGGGCCGCTGTCGTTCGTGCGGCGCTTTTTGCGCACGTGGGGCATCTGGCTGCTGCTCGCGGGCGCGGCGTGGCTCACATGGAATCTGCTCGCTCAGCACGACTTGAGCGCGATGATGCGCCGCCCCGGCACGGGCGAAATGCCGTTCGGCGGCGCCATCGATCTGGTGGTCGCGATGCCGCTCTCATGGCTGCCGCTGATCGCCGATTACACGCGCTTTGGCCGCCGCGCCGGCGACACGTTTCGCGGCACGCTGCTCGGCTACGGCATCGCGAACATATGGTTCTATGCGCTGGGCGCGATCTACGGTCTCGCCGCGGGCGGCGGCGATGCGCTGCTCACAAGCGCACTCGCGCAAGCCGGCGGCGGCCTCGCGCTCTTGCTGATCCTGATCGACGAAGTGGACAACGCATTCGCCGACATTCATTCGGCAGCCGTGTCGACCGGTACGTTCTGGGCGCGCGGCAGCGTGCCGATGCTCTCGGCGGCGTTCGGCGCGCTCTGCACGTTGATCGCGCTGCTCGTGCCGATGGCGAAATACCAGAACTTCCTGTTGCTGATCGGCTCGGTGTTCGCGCCGCTCTTCGGCGTGGTGCTGGTCGATCACTTCATCGTGCGCAAGCGCCGGATTGAAGCCGCCGTGCTCGCCGACGTGCGCGGCCGCTACGGCTTTTCGGGCGGCTGGCATCTGAGCGCGTTCATCGCGTGGGCGATCGGCATTGCCTCCTATCAGGCGATCAATCAGTGGCTGCCGAACCTTGGCGCGACGTTGCCCTCGCTGGTGATCGGCGCGGCGTGTTATCTCGCGTTCGTGTCGACGCGCAAGACTGCTTACGCGTAAGCGCTCGCTGCACTTCTAAATGCAGAAAAGGCCCACAAATGCAGGCCTTTTCGTTGCTGACGGCGCGCCGCAAGAGCTACGTGGCGAACGGATTCACCGAGCCGCGGCAGTCCGGTATTCGACGCCCGGCAGCACGCACAGCAACTCGAACGCGAGGTTCGCGCCGAGCAGCGCCGTGGTGCCGAACGGATCATACGGCGGCGCCACCTCCACAAGATCGCAACCGACGATATTCAGGCCGTGTGCGCCGCGAATGATTTCGAGCGCCTGCGGCACCGTCAGCCCCGCGATTTCAGGCGTGCCGGTGCCGGGTGCAAAGGCCGGATCGATCCCGTCGATGTCGAACGTGATGTACACCGGACCATCGCCCATGCGTTCGCGCACGCGCGCCATCAGCGGCGCAAGCGACTGGTTCCAGCACGCTTCCGCCTGCACGACCTCGAAGCCCTGATCGCGGCACCAGTCGAAATCTTCCGCCGCGTAACCGGTGCCGCGCAGACCGATCTGCACGACACGCTCGCAATCGAGCAGGCCCTCTTCGACCGCGCGGCGAAACGGCGTGCCGTGCGCGATTTTCTCGCCCATCATCGTGTCGTTGACGTCGGCGTGAGCATCGACGTGAATCAGCCCGACCTTGCCGTGCTTGCGATGGATCGCGCGCAAGGATCGGCAACGCGATCGTGTGATCGCCGCCGAGCGTGATCGGCTTGCAATCGTGCTGAAGGATCTCGTCGTAGGCGGTTTCGATCCGCGCGATCGAGTCGTGCAGGTTGTACGGATTGATCGCGACGTCGCCGAGATCGGCGACTCGCAGCGAATCGAACGGCGCGGCGCGCGTCGCCATGTTGTACGGGCGCAGCAGCACGGATTCGCTGCGGATCTGGCGCGGCCCGAAACGCGCGCCCGTGCGGTTGGACGTGCCGAGATCGAACGGCACGCCGACGAAGCAGGCGTCGAATCCCGCCGCCGAGCCGACGTTCGGCAGGCGCATCATTGTCGCGATTCCGCCGCAGCGCGGCATCGCATTGCCGGACAGCGGCTGCGGCCGCTCGCCGGCTTCGGGAGAAATGAAGGAGGAAGTATTCATCGTGGCTCGGCAATGAAAAGTCCCGGCGGGCGGGAATCGGCGAAACCGGCACGGAACAGGTGTCTGGCAAGCGGCCAGAAGCTATTCAAGCCGGGCGAACTTACATTCTTGAGCAGTTCGGGTGAACGTCCAATAGCTGCTCAAAAACCTTCGCATTGATCCCGAGCGATGTATCCTGACGCATGTTCTCCCAACTCACCGACCTCGACCTGCGGCTCATCCGCGTCTTTCTCGCGATCGTCGATGCGGGCGGCGTCTCGCCGGCGCAAGCCACGCTCAACGTCGGTCAGTCGACCATCAGCACGCAACTGGCCACGCTCGAAACGCGCCTCGGCTACCGGCTATGCGAACGCGGCCGCAGCGGCTTTCGCCTGAGCGCGCGCGGCGCGCAATTCGTCGATGCCGCTCGCGCGCTGCTCGATGCCGTCGACAGCTTCGGCATGCAGGCGCGCAACGTCGGCCGCAAGCTGGTCGGCACGCTCGACATCGGCATGATCGGGCACACGCCGGTATCGGCCAGCGCGCGCATCAGCGAGGCGATTGGCCGCTTTCGTTCGCGCGATCAGTCGGTGCGGTTTTCGATTCTCGTGCGCTCGCCTGGCGAACTCGAAGAGTTGCTGCTCAACGGGCGAATTCAGATCGGCATCGGCTATTTCTGGCATCGCGTGCCGTCGCTCGAATACACCGAAGTGTTCGCTGAAGACCAGTTCGCCTACTGCGCAAAAGAGCATCCGCTCTTTGCTCGCGCGGGTGAAGTCACGCCCGCGCAGGCCGCCGCGCATGAATGGGCGTGGCGCAGCTATCCGTTGCCGGAGGCTGAAAGTTCGACGGCCGGGCGCAACGTCACCGCCGTCGCCGACAACATGGAAGCGGTCGCGATGCTCGTGCTCTCGGGGCATCACCTCGGCTATTTACCGGGACATTTCGCGGCGCCGTTCGTCGAACAAGGGCTGCTCGCCGCGCTGAATCCGGCCGTCATGCGCTATCGCGTCGCGTTTCATATGGTCACGCGCGCACGGCAGCATCGAACGGATATTGTCGAAGCGTTTCTCGAGGACATGAAGGCCGCGCATGCAATCGAAGCCGAGAAATAGCGCGGCCCGTTTTGCATCGGCGATAAAAAAGCCGCGCATTCAGCGCGGCTTTCTTCGTCAACATTGAACGTGCAGCTTGAACGTGCAGCGGCAATTTAGCCGTTGATCACGTCCGCGCCCTTCGGCACGGTGAACTTGAACGCGTCAGCAGGCAGCGGCGGATTCTTCTGGATGTTCGAGAACGTCAGCAAGGTCACGTTCCCGAACACATCGTGCAATTCCATCGCTTGCAGATTGCCGTCCTTGAAGCCGATGCCCACGCGCTGGAATTGCGTGTCCTTTGCTTTCGGCGTGAGTTCGAGCCAGTCGATGCCGGCCTTCACGCCCGCATCGCGCAGCGTGAAGTTCTTGTCGAGATCGTTGCTGCCGAACAGGATCGCCGCCGGGCTCGCGCCAAGCGCGCCGCCCAGGCTTCGCACCGTCACCTGGTTCAGGTCTTTGTCGTAGACGTAAAGCTTGTCGCCGTCCGCTTGCAGCAGTTGTGCGTAGGGCTTTTCGTATTGCCAGATGAACTTGCCGGGACGCGCGAACGTGAATGTCCCACTCGACGTGCTGTTCTTGCTGCCGCCCGTGGTGGAGAGCACGCCGCTTGCGCCGCTCCCGCCACTCCCGCCGCTCGCCCCTTGCGCCTTGCCCGGCGCGCGCACTTCCTGCTGGACGAAGGTGCCGCGCGCCGAGTGAACCTGCGAGACGAACGCCTTCAACTGTTCGGTGCCGCTCGCGAACGCCTGCGAAGCGACCAGCACGGATGCGCCGATCGCCACCGTGCCCGCAGTGCGCGCAAGCGCGCGAGCCAAATGCGCAAAGCGGCCGACGCGGCCGGATTGTGCATGCTGCTGTGCGAATAGCTGCATATGTTTTTCTCCCTTGATCTGAATTCGTTGAGCGGCCGCGATGTTGGCGGCGCATCGTCATGAGCGGTGTTGCCGCGCAAGACTGCGGTTTTGCGCGAAGCTTAGGCAGGCAGCCTTAAGCGAGTCTTAGGAGCGAACCTTTGGAAACGAACGTTACAAGCGGTGAACAAGCGGTGAACAAGCGGCGAAGAAAGCGAAAAAGACCGAGCGGTAAAGGCAGCCGACAAAAACCCAACGCCTCACCGCAGCATGCCTTAATCAGCTTCACGTGGCCTCACTCCGCCTCGCGCGCCGGCGCGAGAATCTCGCGATTGCCGTTCGACGACATCGCCGACACCACGCCGGAGTTTTCCATTTGCTCCAGCAGGCGCGCCGCCCGGTTATAGCCGATGCGCAAATGCCGCTGCACCAGCGAGATCGACGCGCGCTTGTTCTTCAGCACGACGTCCACCGCCTGATCGTAAAGCGGGTCCGACTCGCCGTCGCCCGATCCGCTTCCTCCGGCGCCCGCCGAGCCTTCGTCGCCCTCGCCCGTCACGCCGCCTTCGAGAATGCCCTCGATATAGTTCGGCTCGCCCTGCTCCTTGAGCTTGTCGACAACGCGATGCACTTCCTCGTCCGACACAAACGCGCCGTGCACCCGCACCGGCAAGCCGCTGCCGGGCGGCAGATAAAGCATGTCGCCCATGCCGAGCAGCGATTCCGCGCCCTGCTGATCGAGAATCGTGCGCGAGTCGATTTTCGACGACACCTGGAACGCCATGCGCGTCGGCACGTTGGCCTTGATGAGGCCGGTGATCACGTCGACCGACGGACGCTGCGTGGCGAGAATCAGATGGATGCCGGCCGCGCGCGCCTTCTGCGCGATTCGCGCGATCAGTTCCTCGACCTTCTTGCCGACCACCATCATCAGGTCAGCGAGTTCGTCGATCACGACGACGATGTTGGGCAGACGCGTGAGCGGTTCCGGCTCGTCCGGCGTGAGGCTGAACGGGTTCGGCAGCTTCTCGTCACGCTTCGCCGCTTCGTCGATCTTGTTGTTGTAGCCGGCGAGGTTACGCACGCCGAGCTTGCTCATCAGCTTGTAGCGCCGCTCCATTTCGGCGACCGCCCAGTTGAGCGCGTGGCCGGCCTGGCGCATGTCCGTCACGACCGGACACAGCAGATGCGGAATGCCTTCGTAGACGCTCATTTCGAGCATCTTCGGATCGATCAGGATCATGCGGACCTGGTCGGCGCTCGCCTTGTAGAGCAGCGACAAAATCATCGCGTTGATACCGACCGACTTGCCCGAACCGGTCGTACCGGCCACCAGCAAGTGCGGCATTTTCGCGAGGTCCGCGCAAACGGGCTTGCCGCCGATGTCCTTGCCGAGACCCATGGTGAGCGGCGACGCGGCATCCGCATAAACCGCCGAGCCGAGAATCTCGGACAGGCTCACGGTCTGGCGGCGCTGGTTCGGCAACTCGAGCGCCATGAAGTTCTTGCCCGGAATCGTTTCGACCACGCGAATTGACACGAGCGACAGCGAACGCGCGAGGTCTTTCGCCAGATTCACGATCTGGCTGCCCTTCACGCCGGTGGCCGGCTCGATCTCGTAACGCGTGACGACCGGGCCCGGATAGGCGGCGACCACGCTCACTTCAACGCCGAAGTCCTTGAGCTTTTTCTCGATCAGACGCGAAGTGAATTCGAGCGTATCGGCCGAAATGGTTTCCTGCGCGGCGGGCGCGGGATCGAGCAGCGAAATGGGCGGCAACGTGGAATCGCCCGGCAGATCGGTGAAAAGCGGCACCTGCCGTTCCTTCTCGACGCGCTCCGACTTGGCCGGCGTGACGACCGGCGGCACGATCACGACCGGCTCATGTTCCTCGATGCGCACTCGCCCCTTCTCGACCTTGCCCTCGCGCTTGACCGCGGCAGCTTCGCCGAGCTTGCGGTCGCGCCCGGCCTCGCGGCGCAGCTTCGCAAAAGTCACGGCGGAGATAATCGATTCGCCGACTTTCTCCGACACCGACAGCCACGAGAAACGGAAATACAGCGACAAGCCGATGCCCAGCACGATCAGCAGCGCGAGCGTGCCGCCCGTGAAGCCGAGCGCATGCGACACGCCGCGCGCGACCGCCTCGCCGATCACGCCGCCCGGCGCGCGCGGGAGTTGAACCTTGAGCGACCACATGCGCAGCGCCTCGATGCCGTCGCAGGCGAGCAGCACGAGCATGAACGCGAAGGCGTCCGCGAGCCAGGTCGTGTCGCGCGGCGCGTCTTCGTCCGGTTCGTCCTGACGGGTAATGCGCTTGTAGTTCGCGGAAATGTGCCGGCCGAGCAGCACGATCCACCAGTACGCGGAGAGGCCGAACAGCAGCAGCAGAATGTCCGAGGTCCACGCGCCCACGCGGCCCGCCCAGTTGGCGATGTGATCGACCTGCGCGGCGTGCGTCCAGCTCGGATCGCGGCGGCTGTAGCTGACGAGCGCCATCAGCAGGAACACGCCGAGCGCGACCTGCAGAATCCAGCGGATTTCGGTGAAGAGGCGCGACATGCGGTGCGGTAGTGCCTGCGCGCTCGCGGAATAAGGAGCTTTTGCCATTGATCCTGTTGCTTGTGTGGCCGATGCGTGGCCGATGCGTGTTGCCAATTCTATTGCCGGGCCTCGGGTCGAAGCCGTTCGGCGCGGCAGAGAGCCCGGCGCCGTCGACCCGAAAGACCCGAAACTTCGATCCGGCCTATTGTAAACGCAGTGCCCCGCATGAGGCTGTAAATGACGGTAACCTGGCCGATCGGCCACGCGCGCTGATCGCTTAGGCCCCGCGCCGGGCTATCGCCGCGATCGGAAAGCTTCATGGAGCAGGCCGCGGCCCCGCCCTTTATAATGCCCGACTGATACCCATCTACAGTTTCAGCCAAGTCGCGTTGCCCGCATGGGCGGGCAGCGCGCCGTAAAAGGATTCGATCATGCCCGCAACTTCCACGAAACACGCCAAGGTTCTGATTCTCGGTTCCGGCCCTGCCGGCTACACGGCAGCGGTCTACGCGGCGCGCGCCAACCTCGCGCCGGTGCTCGTCACGGGTCTCGCGCAAGGCGGCCAGTTGATGACCACGACCGACGTCGAAAACTGGCCCGCCGACGCCAACGGCGTGCAAGGCCCGGAACTGATGGCGCGCTTCCTGGAGCACGCTGAGCGCTTCAACACCGAAATCATCTTCGACCACATTCACACGGCGAAGCTCGACGAAAAGCCGATCCGCCTGATCGGCGATTCGGGCGAATACACGTGCGATTCGCTGATCATCTCGACGGGCGCGTCGGCGCAATATCTCGGCCTGCCGTCGGAAGAAGCGTTCATGGGCAAGGGCGTGTCGGCCTGCGCAACCTGCGACGGCTTCTTCTACAAGCAGCAGCATGTGGCCGTGGTCGGCGGCGGCAATACCGCGGTCGAAGAAGCGCTCTATCTGTCGAGCATCGCGAAGAAGGTCACGGTGATCCATCGCCGCGACAAGTTCCGCGCCGAGCCGATCCTGATCGACCGCCTGCTCGCGAAAGAGAAGGAAGGCGTGGTCGAGATCAAGTGGAACCATACGCTCGACGAAGTGACGGGCGACCAGTCCGGCGTGACCGGTGTGCGCATCAAGCACACGCAAACCGGCGAGACGACCGACATCGCGCTGCAGGGCCTGTTCGTCGCGATCGGCCACAAGCCGAACACGGACATCTTCGAAGGCCAACTGGAGATGAAGAACGGCTACATCATCACGAAGGGCGGCCTGAACGGCTTTGCCACCGCCACCAGCGTGCCGGGCGTGTTCGCGGCCGGCGACGTGCAGGACCACGTGTACCGTCAGGCAATCACGAGCGCAGGCACCGGCTGTATGGCCGCGCTCGACGCGCAGCGCTATCTGGAAACCATCAACGAGATGGCGGGCGAGCACGCGATGAGCCAGGAAGCCGAGCGTTGATCGGCAGCGCTTTCGTGCGAACGCAACGGTAAAATAGCGGCTGGGCGTTGCCCGGCCGCTCGTTGGATCAAAGGCCGCGGCTCATGAGCCGGCGGCCTTTTTTATTCGAAGCCGCACCAGGATCGCGCGAGGCGCCGCGCGACCGAATCGTTATCCGCGTCTACTACCGCCATGCCGAAGAACCACCCTCATCCGAACGAGCCGAAGCGCGTCCGCGCCCCGGCTGCAACGCCCGCGCGCGAACCGGCTGCGCCCGCCGCGACGCCGAAGATCGAGCCGGCCGCGGGCCTAGCCGGCCTCGGCGCATTGCGCGACACGTTGAAGGTCGACGCGCAAAAGCGCGAGCGCGAACGCGCCGCCGCGACGGCTGCACGGCGCGAAGCCGCGGCGGACGCCGATCTGTTTCGCCGCGAAATCGGCGAAGTCGCGCCGCTCGCCGTGCCGCCGCGCGCATCGTTGCCGCGCAATCCTCCGCCGCCGCTGCCCGTGCAAACCCTGCTCGATGAAGAAGCCGTGCTGCACGAAGCGATCTCCGACGAATTCGATCCCGAGGTGCTGCTCGAAACCGACGAAACGCTCTCCTATTGCCGCCCCGGCGTGAGCCAGGAAGTCGTGCGAAAACTGCGGCGCGGCGACTGGATCGTGCAGGCGCAAATCGATCTGCACGGCATGCGGCGCGAGGAAGCCCGCGAGGCCCTGGCGGAATTCATCCGCGAGTCGGTCAAGCGCGGCTTGCGCTGCCTGCGCGTGATTCACGGCAAAGGCCTGGGATCGATCGGCAAGGAACCGGTGCTCAAGGGCAAAGTGCGCGCGTGGCTCGTGCAGAAGAACGAAGTGATCGCGTTCTGCCAGGCGCGGCCGCACGACGGCGGCGCGGGCGCGGTCGTCGTGCTGCTTCAGCCGGGCGCCGCGCCGGCTCACGCCAGGCCGCTGACGGAGCCGCAGTGATCCATCCGAGACTCACACTCGCGCTCTCCCTCATGGAGGCGCTGGCCATCTTTGCCTACGCGATTTCCGGTTTCATCGAAGCGAGGACGCGCCGCCTCGACGCGGTCGGCACGTTCCTCGTCGCCATCGCCACGGCCTTCGGCGGCGGCACGTTGCGCGACGTGCTGCTCGAGCGCCGGCCGTTCTACTGGGTCGAGCATCAGGGCTATCTGATCGCGATCTTCGTGATGTCGCTGTTCGCGCCGACCTTGCTGAAAATGACCTCGCGCCTGCTGTCCGAGCGCGTGCTGCTGGTCGCCGATGCGATCGGCCTTGGCCTCTTCAGCATCGCGGGGACCTCGATTGCGCACGACGCGCAAATGCCCTGGTTCACGTCCGTGATGATGGGCGTGGCGACGGGCGTGTTCGGCGGCGTGATCCGCGACGTGCTGTGCAACGAGGTGCCCCTGATCCTGCGCGATTCGCGGCCTTACGCGACGTGCGCTTTCGTCGGCTGCTGGCTGTATGTGCTGCTGGACTACGTGAATTTCGACACCGTGTATAGCGTGCTGTTCGCCACGGGGTTCATTCTGCTGGCGCGGCTCGCGACGTTCCGCTTCAACGTGCGCCTGCCGCATTAGCGGTTTCTGGCGCGGCGTCAGCATGGCTCCAATAGGCGGCGGCGTGTCGATCTGCGCCGCGCTCGCTCGTCGTGATCTGAACGGCCTTGGGGGGCCGTAACAACCGTACAACCGTCGAAGGCGATCACGATGAAGCTCAAGCTCTACGCACACCCTTTCTCCTCGTACTGCCAGAAGGCGCTCATCGCGCTGTACGAGAACAGCACGCCGTTCGAATTCCGCCTGCTCGCGCACGACGACCCGCAAATCATGGCCGAATTCGCCGAACTGTGGCCGATCAGGCGATTTCCCGTATTGGTCGACGGCGAGCGCACGGTGACGGAGGCGAGCATCATCATCGAATATCTCGGCCTGTACTATCCGGGGCCGGTGGCGCTCGTGCCCGCCGACGCCCGCGCGGCGCTCGACGTGCGCAGCATGGACCGCTTCTTCGACAACTATATTTCGACGCCGCAACAGAAGATCG
Source organism: Paraburkholderia sp. OAS925 (assembly GCF_040543975.1). Lineage (NCBI taxonomy): Bacteria > Pseudomonadati > Pseudomonadota > Betaproteobacteria > Burkholderiales > Burkholderiaceae > Paraburkholderia > Paraburkholderia sp. OAS925. Next base: position 1,433,640 of record NZ_JBEUNO010000001.1, on the reverse strand, counting down.
TGTTCGACAGCCTGCGTCCTGACGCCGAGCGCGACGCGCGCGGCGTGACGGAAGCGCGCGCGATGCTCGATACGGCCTACGCGTGGCTCGACAAAACAATGGCGGCGCGCGAATGGGCCGCGGGCGACACCTTCAGCCTCGCCGATTGCGCGGCGGCGCCGGCGCTCTTTTACGCCGACTGGAGCCACGCGATCGACCCGGCGTTCGCCCATGTGCGCGCCTATCGCGAGCGCTTGCTGGCGCGTCCGTCTTTCGCTCGCGCAGTCCACGAAGCGCGGCCCTACCGCCCGCTGTTCCCGCTCGGCGCGCCGGATCGGGACTGAGCGGCGACGAGCGTGGAACGAGCGGAGACTGAGCCGGATCAGCGGAGTCGCGCGCCAACCCCTTGCGACAACATTATTCCGAGCCTATACACTTCACGTCGAAACCAATTTCCGCTCATTACACATAAGAAGGCCAAACATGGACCGTTTTGAAGCGATGGAGATCTTTACGCGTGTGGTCGAGGCGAACAGCTTCACGAAAGTATCCGAATCGCTCGACTTGCCGCGCGCGAAAGTGAGCCGCACGATTCAGGCGCTGGAAGAGCATGTCGGCGTGCGCCTCCTGAACCGCTCGACGCGCCAGGTCAGCGTCACCGAAGACGGCGCGCTCTTTTACGATCGCTGCGTGCGCATCCTCGCGGAAGTCGCCGACGCGGAATCGTCGCTGTCGAACAAGCGTGAGAATCCGGTGGGCACGATCCGCGTCGACACGTCGGGCACGCTCGCTCGCGCGCTGCTGCTGCCCGCGCTCGACGACTTCTACCGGCGCTACCCTGAAATCGACGTGCGTCTGGGTCTCGCCGACCGCAACATCGACCTGATTCAGGACGCCGTGGATTGCGTGATCCGCATGGGCACGCCGGAAGAATCGAGCCTCGTCGCAAGGCGCATCGGCCATGCGCGTATCGTCACCTGCGCTTCGCCCGCATATTTGGAGAAGTACGGCACGCCGAGCACGCTCGATCAATTGAGCGAGCACCGCGCGGTCAACTACGTGTCGGCGCGTACGGGCAAGACCTTTCCGTTCGAATACGAAGTCAACGGCGAGACCGTGAAAGTCGCGATGAAAAGCGTGCTCGCGGTCAACGACGGCTCGGTCTACATTCGCGCGGGCGAGCTCGGCCACGGCATCATTCAGCCGTCGCGCTTCATGGTCGCGCATCTGATCGAGCGCGGCGTGCTAAAGGAAATTCTCACTGACTACACGAGCCCCGGCACGCCGCTGTCGATCCTGTACGCGCATCGCCGCAATCTGAGCTCGCGGCTGCGCGCGTTCACCGAATGGGTAACGGAAGTCGTGCGCAATAATCCGGACCTGCGCATTCCGGAAGCCTGACTGGCGCCGCCGGCCCAGGCGAAGAAAAGAAAAGCCCCTTGCGTCGCGAGACGCAAGGGGCTTTCTCAATGAGGCAAGGCCAAGCGATCAGACCAAAAAATCAGGCGATGCGCTCTTCATTCGACGGATCGAACAACACCGCTTTCGACGTATCGAACAGCAGCGTCGTATTCGTCAGCGGCTGCGGATTCGACGCCGGGTGTACGCGGCTCACCACGCGCTTGCCGTTGACCTGCGCGAACACCAAAGTGTCCGGTCCGGTCGGCTCGATCACGTCGACCTTCACTTCGATCTGTTGCAGCTTCGCGTGATCGCCATGCGCGCCGCGAGCATCGGTAATGCGCTCGGGACGCAAGCCGAGAATCACTTCACGGCCCACGTGCGACTTGACCTTCGCCGAGTCGAACGGCAGATTCAGCGCCGTGCGCGCAATGCCCGTATCGAGTTCGAGACCCACGCCCGCGCCCTGCTCGACGAGCTTGCCCTGGATGAAGTTCATCGGCGGTGCGCCGATAAAGCCGGCCACGAACAGGTTCGACGGCGAGTCGTAAATCTCCTGCGGCGCGCCGAACTGCTGGACGATGCCGTCTTTCATCACGGCGATGCGGTCGCCGAGCGTCATCGCTTCGATCTGATCGTGCGTCACGTAGACGATCGTCGTGCCGAGGCGTTGATGCAGCAGCTTGATTTCCGAACGCATCTCGATACGCAGCTTGGCGTCGAGGTTCGACAGCGGTTCGTCGAACAGGAACATCACCGGGTCGCGCGCCAATGCGCGGCCCATTGCCACGCGCTGACGCTGGCCGCCGGACAGTTGACCCGGCTTGCGATCCAGCAGATGCGTGATTTGCAGCGTGTTCGACACGCGGTCGACAATCTGCGTCTGTTCCTGCTTCGGCACCTTGCGGATATTCAGACCGAACGAGATGTTCTCGCGCACCGTCATCGACGGATACAGCGCGTACGACTGGAACACCATCGCGATATCGCGATCTTTCGGCGACAGGTTGTTCACCGTCTTGCCGTCGATCTGGATCTCGCCCTTGGTCACCGTTTCGAGGCCGGCGATCATATTGAGCAGCGTCGATTTACCGCAGCCCGAGCCGCCGACCAGAATCAGGAACTGACCGTCTTCGATGTCGATGTTGACACCCTTCAGAACCGGCACCCCGTTCGGGTAGGTCTTGTACACGTCACGGATGGAAAGGCTTGCCATGCTGTGAATCCTCTAGTCTCTGGTACTGCTTGAAAACGTCTTGTTTATGCGCCGGGACACGCCGCCGCGCTCGGATGGTTTGCGAGGCGTTAGCCCTTCACCGCGCCGGCCGTCAGCCCGCGCACGAAATAGCGTCCGGCGATGATGTAGACGAGCAAGGTCGGCAATGCGGCGATGATCGCGCCGGCCATGTCGACGTTGTATTCCTTCACGCCCGTCGACGTATTCACGAGGTTGTTCAGCGCCACCGTGATCGGCATCGAATCGACGCCGGAGAACACGATACCGAACAGGAAGTCATTCCAGATCTGCGTGAATTGCCAAATCAGACACACCATGAAAATCGGCAGCGACACGGGCAGCAAAATCTTCGTGAAGATCGTGAAGAAACCCGCGCCGTCGATACGCGCAGCCTTCACGAGTTCAGCCGGAATGCTCACGTAGAAGTTGCGGAAGAACATCGTCGTGAACGCGATACCGTAGATCACGTGCACCACCACCAGACCGGTCGTGGTGTTCGACAGGCCGAGAAAGCCTTCGAAGCGCGCCATCGGCAGCAGGATCGCCTGGAACGGAATGAAGCAGCCGACCAGCAGCATCGTGAAGATCGGATCGGCGCCGCGAAAACGCCAGTGCGTGAGCACATAGCCGTTGAACGCGCCGATGATCGACGAGATCAGCACCGCCGGAATCACCATCCGCACCGAGTTCATGAAGAACGGCTGCATGCCGTCGCAACGCACACCCGTACACGCGCCGCTCCATGCCTTGATCCAGGGATCGACGGTCCAGTGCGTAGGCGGCGTCAGCAGATTGCCGGTGCGCAACTGGTCGATGTCCTTGAACGACGTGGACAGCATCACGTACAGCGGAAACAGGAAGTACAGGGCAAACAGGACCAAGGCCGCGTAAATGACGGCACGGCTGATCGTCATCTTAGGCTGCATTGCGGGTGCTCCTCGATTCCAGATACATGAGCGGCACGAGCACGGCCACGACGGTTGCGAGCATCATCATCGACGATGCCGCGCCGACGCCGAGCTGCCCGCGATTGAACGAAAACGTGTACATGAAGATAGCCGGCAGCGACGACGACGTACCCGGACCGCCCGCCGTCAACGCGACGACGAGGTCGAAGGTCTTGATCGTGATGTGGCAAAGAATCAGCAGCACCGAGAAGAACACCGGACGCATGCTCGGAATCACGATCTTGCGATAGATGGTGGGCAGATTCGCGCCGTCCATCTGCGCGGCCTTGAAGATTTCGCCGTCCACGCCGCGCAGGCCCGCAAGAAAGAGCGCCATCACGAAGCCGGTGGATTGCCATACCGCCGCGATCACTACGCAGAAAATCGCCTTGTCCGGGTCGCCGAGCCAGCTAAACGAAAAGCTCGTCCAGCCCCAGTCGTGGAAAACTTTTTCGAGGCCGATGCTCGGCGTCATGATCCATTGCCACGCCGTGCCGGTCACGATGAACGACAGCGCCATCGGATACAGAAACACCGCGCGCAATGCGCCTTCGTTGCGGATCTGCTGATCGAGCAGGATCGCGAGAAAGAGACCCAGGCCGATGCAAATGCCGATGAACGGAATGCCGAACCAGCCGAGGTTCGCAGCCGAGGTCCAGAACACGTCGTTATCGAACAGTTCGCGATAACGGTCCAGACCGACGAAATCATAACGAGGCATCAGTCGCGAATTGGACAGCGACAGATAGCCGGTGATGGCGATAAAGCCATAGACGAAGATCAGGCTGATCACGACGCTGGGTGCGAGCACCAGCTTCGGAATCCAGCGATCGGCAAGGGCCGCCATGGGCGACGTGCGGCGGGCGACGCTAGCCGTTTTCCCGTTTCCGCTGATAGAAGCAGTCACTACTCGACTCCTGCTGAAACTGTCAGGTGAAGCCGCGTGCATGCGAGGCGCAGTGCAAACAGCGCACACCGCATTGCGCGAATTCACGCGATCAACGGCGCGAAGGGCGCGCCCGCTTAATACATTCGACGGACGCGCCCTTCGCTACTTCACTTACTTGGTCTTCGCTGCCTTCGCGAGCGCGGTCACTGCGCTCTTCGAATCCTGCTGCGAGTTCATGAACTTCGTGACGACGTCGGAGATCGCGCCGGCTGCCGCATCCGGCTGAGCCATGCCGTGAGCGAGCGACGGCACATAGCCGCCCGACTTGATCGCCGTTTGTTCATCCGCGTACGACTTCTTCGCGCAGTCGTCGAACTTCGCCATCGAGACGCCCAGACGAACCGGAATCGAGCCCTTGTTCAGGCTGAACTGCTCCTGGAACTCCGGCGTCATGATCGTCTTCGCGAGCGCAAGCTGACCCGGCGTTGCCGCCTTCTGGCCTTTCTGCTGGAAGAACACGAACGAGTCGACGTTGAACGTGTACGACTTTTCGGTGCCCGGCACGGCGGCGCAAACGTAGTCCGCGCCCGACTTCTTGCCGGCGTTGGCGAATTCGCCCTTCGCCCAGTCGCCCATGAACTGCATGCCGGCCTTGCCGTTGATGACCATCGCCGTTGCCAGGTTCCAGTCACGGCCCGTGCGGCCCGCGTCGAAGTAACCCTGGATCTTGCGGACCGTGTCGAACACGCCGACCATCTTGTCCGACGTCAGCGTCTTTTCGTCGAGGTCGACCAGCGCCTTCTTGTAGAAGTCCGCGCCTTGCGACAGCACAACGTCTTCCCACAGCGTCAGGTCTTGCCACGGCTGACCGCCCATCGCGATCGGCTGGATGCCCGCGGCCTTCATCTTGTCGGCCACCGCGAAGAATTCAGGCCACGTGGTCGGCACCTTGCCGCCTGCCTTGTCGAGCGCAGCCTTGTTGATGTACAGCCAGTTCACGCGATGCACCGAGAACGGCGCCGCGACATAGTGGCCGTCCGCGTGCATGATCTTGTCGATTTCCGGCGGCAGGTTCTTCTTCCAGTCGCCCGCGACGGAGTCGATCGGCACCAGCACGCCTTGCGAAGCCCAGTCCTGAATCAGCGGACCCTTGATCTGCGCGGCGCTCGGTGCATTGCCCGAGATCACCTGCGTCTTCAGTGCCGTCATGGCAGCCGCGCCCGCGCCACCCGCAACCGCAAAGTCCTTCCACGTGTAACCCTGCTTCGTCATGTCGTCCTTGAGGACGCCGACGGCTTTCGATTCGCCGCCCGAAGTCCACCAGTGCAACACTTCGACCGACTCGGCAGCCTGCACGGCCGAGACGCCACACATCAGACCCGCGGCGCACAGAGCGCCCATGATCGCGCGAAATTTCATTGCTTATCTCCTCCAGACACCTGAACAAAAAACAAATGGCCCCTGATGTCGCCAGGGTGCTGTGGTTGGTTCAAACAGGCAAAACACTGGGCGATCGAGCACGGTCGGGCGCATGCGTTAAGGCATGTGCCGGCGGACCGATGTCCGGCCGCTGGAAGCTCAAGAGATGAGTGATTCGGGATGCAACTGACTGTCTCCTCTTTTGATTTTTGCCCGCCCGCGTCGCGCGGCAGACTCGAGGCTGGCCCATGCCGGCAATGCAATGTCCGTTTGCAATGTCCGTTAACATGCAGGGGACGTTGGCCGATTCGCGAAACGTGCAACTGACATGCAGCGCACGCTTTTTTCATCGAATTAGCGCTACCTCTTGATTTGGATTGTAGTTAAACTACAATTCAGTGTCAAAAAATATTTTATCGGACTACGGTCGCCTGTTCGCGAGGAGCGAGCGGTTGGCGCGGCGGCCCCAGGACATCGACGGAGACTCATGCAAACCGATTCAAGTTTCACCTTCGTTCTCTTCGGCGGAACCGGCGATCTGTCGATGCGCAAGATTCTCCCCGCACTGTTTGAAGCACACCGTGCGGGCGGCATGCTGGCCGACAGCGGCAAGATCGTCGCAGTGGCGCGCCACGCAGCGGATCGCGGCGAATATCTTCAGTGGGTCAACGAGCACGTCAAGCCGCATGTATCGAAGAACGGTGTCGACGAAACGGCATGGGCGAGTTTTCTCGAACGCATCGAGTTCGTGAAGATCGACCTGGGCAATCCCGAAGACTTCACGTTGCTGCGCGATGCGGTGAAGGACTTGCCCGGCATCCGCGTGTTTTACCTGGCCACCGGTCCGTCGCTCTTCGTGCCGATCTGCCGCGCGCTCGCGTCGGTGGGGCTCAATGAAAACGCGCGCATCGTGCTCGAAAAGCCGCTCGGCTACGACCTCAAGTCGTCGAATGCGATCAACGACGCGGTCGGCGAAATCTTCGCGGAAGAACAGATCTACCGTATCGACCACTACCTCGGCAAAGAGCCCGTGCAGAACCTGCTCGCGCTGCGCTTTGGCAATGCTTTGTTCGAGCCGCTGTGGCGCCGCGAGTGGGTCGAGAGCATCCAGATCACGATCGCGGAAGAACTCGGTGTCGAAGCGCGCGGCGATTTCTACGACAATACCGGCGCGCTTCGCGACATGGTGCAGAACCATTTGCTGCAACTGCTTTCGATCGTCGCGATGGAGCCGCCGCATTCGATGGACTCCGACTCGGTGCGCGACGAAAAGCTGCGCGTGCTGCGCGCGCTCAAGCCCATCAATCAGCTCGACATCGGCAAGGTTGCGGTGCGCGGCCAGTATCATTCGGGCGTGATTCGCGGCAACGCCGTGCCCGCCTACGCGACCGAACCCGGCGTGAAGCAGAACAGCACGACCGAAACCTTCGTCGCGCTGAAGGTCGAGATAGAAAACTGGCGCTGGGCGGGCGTGCCGTTTTTCCTGCGCACCGGCAAACGGCTTGCCGATCGCGTCGCGGAAATCGTCGTGAATTTCCGCTCGGTGCCGCATTCGGCATTGGGCGCATCGGCGTTGCGCGCGGGCGCGAATCGTCTGGTGATCCGCTTGCAGCCGAACGAGACCATCCGTCTTTACTGTCTCGCGAAGCAGCCGGGCGAAGGCATGAACCTCGCCAGCGTTCACCTCGATCTCGCGTTCGACCAGTTCTTCCGCGAAGGGCAGATGGAAGCGTATCAACGTCTTCTGCTCGACGTGATCAACGGGGGCGTCTCGCCCTCTTCGTGCGGCGCGACGAACAGGAAGCCGCGTGGCGCTGGGTCGAACCGATTCTGAACGAATGGAAGGCTTCGAACAAACCGCCGAAGCCGTATGCGTCGGGCACATGGGGTCCTGCCGCGGCGAGCGCGATGCTCGCGCAGCACGGCACCTGCTGGCTCGAAGAAGAGAATTGATTCGCGGCGGCTGGTCGCCGCGCTAACAAAAAAGCAGCACGGAGGAGAAGTGATCGAGCTTCACGCTTTCGACGATCAACGCGCGCAATCCGACGCGTTGGCGAAGGCAGTCGGCGACGCGCTACATGCATCGCTGGCCGCCCAGGCGGCAACGTCGGACGCCGGTATTGCCGGCGCGTCCACGGCCGGTACGTCCACCACGACATCTGCGGCCCGCCCGGCGCTGCTCGCCGTTTCGGGCGGCAGCAGTCCGCGCCCGTTCCTGCAGACGTTATCCACGCAAAGTTTCGACTGGGCGCGCATCGCCGTGACCCTCGTCGACGACCGCTGGGTGCCCGAGACGGACAGCGCGAGCAACGCGCAGCTCGCGCACGCGACGCTGCTGCAAAGCGCCGCGCAGAACGCGACCTTCTGGCCGCTCGCCGACACGTCGCAGGACCTGCATTCGCACGTCGCCGCGCTGAACGCCGACGCGCGTTTTGCCAATGCGCCCGACGTCGCGATTCTCGGCATGGGCGAAGACGGCCACACCGCGTCGATCTTCGCCGACGCACCCGAGTGGGATCACGCGATCACCACGCGCGAGCGCTTCGTCGCCGTGCATCCCGGCAGCGCGCCGCATGCGCGCGTGAGCTGGTCGCTTTCCGCGTTGAAGGAAGTGAAGCACCTGTTTTTGCTGATCGCAGGACCGCGCAAGATGGACGTGCTGAACGCCGCCGCCTCTTCGCTACAAAAAAATGCCATCTCGCAGTTGGCGAACGACAAGGGAGTGAGACTCGATGTCTACTGGTGTGCAAACTAAGGCTGCTCCGGGCGCGGGCCAGCACGCCGATGGACCGAGGCTTCTCGCCGACATCGGCGGCACGAACGCGCGCTTCGCGCTCGAAACCGGGCCGGGCGAAATCGGCTCGGTGCAGGTCTATCCGTGCGCGGAGTATCCCGGTGTTGCCGAGGTCATCAAGAAGTATCTGAAGGACATGAAGATCGGCCGCGTGAATCATGCGGCCATTGCGATTGCGAACCCGGTCGACGGCGATCAGGTCAGCATGACGAATCACGACTGGACCTTCTCGATCGAAGCCACGCGCCGCGCGCTCGGCTTCGACACGCTGCTGGTCGTGAACGACTTCACCGCGCTGGCGATGGCCTTGCCGGGCCTCACCGACGCGCAGCGCGTGCAGGTCGGCGGCGGCACGCGCCGCCCGAATAGCGTGATCGGCCTGCTCGGTCCGGGCACCGGCATGGGCGTGTCCGGCCTGATTCCCGCCGACGACCGCTGGATCGCGCTCGGCAGCGAAGGCGGCCACGCGACCTTCGCGCCCGCCGACGAGCGCGAGGACATCGTGCTGCACTATGCGCGCAAGAAGTGGTCGCATGTGTCGTTCGAGCGCGTGGCCGCGGGCCCCGGCATGGAAGTGATTTATCGTGCGCTCGCGGGCCGCGACAAGAAGCGCGTGGCGGCCAACGTCGACACGCGCGAGATCGTCAAGCGCGCGCTCGAAGGCGAGCCGCTCGCCGCCGAATCCGCCGATGTGTTCTGCGGCATTCTCGGCACCTTCGCGGGCAATATCGCGGTGACGCTGGGCGCGCTCGGCGGCATTTACATCGGCGGCGGCGTGGTGCCGCGGCTCGGCGATTTCTTCGCGCGCTCGTCGTTTCGCAAGCGCTTCGAGGCGAAGGGCCGCTTCGAGGCGTACTTGCAGAACGTGCCGACGTATGTGATCACCGCGGAATATCCGGCCTTTCTCGGCGTGTCCGCGATTCTCGCCGAGCAGTTGTCGAATCGCGCGGGCGGCAGTTCGTCGGCGGTATTCGAGCGGATTCGCCAGATGCGCGACGCGTTGACGCCGGCCGAGCGCCGCGTCGCCGATCTCGCGTTGAACCACCCGCGCTCGATCATCAACGATCCGATCGTCGACATCGCGCGCAAGGCCGACGTGAGTCAGCCGACCGTGATCCGCTTCTGCCGTTCGCTCGGCTGCCAGGGACTGTCGGATTTCAAGCTGAAGCTCGCCACCGGTTTGACCGGCACGATTCCGGTGAGCCATAGCCAGGTGCATCTCGGCGATACCGCGACCGACTTCGGCGCGAAGGTGCTCGACAACACCGTGTCGGCGATTCTGCAATTGCGCGAGCATCTGAACTTCGAGCAGGTGGAACGCGCAATCGATCTGTTGAACGGCGCGCGTCGTATCGAGTTCTATGGCCTCGGCAATTCGAACATCGTCGCGCAGGACGCGCACTACAAGTTCTTCCGCTTCGGCATTCCGACCATTGCTTACGGCGATCTGTACATGCAGGCGGCTTCCGCTGCGTTGCTCGGCAAGGGCGACGTGATCGTCGCGGTGTCGAAGTCGGGCCGCGCGCCCGAGTTGCTGCGCGTGCTCGATGTCGCGATGCAGGCCGGCGCGAAAGTGATCGCGATCACGTCGAGCAACACGCCGTTGGCCAAGCGCGCTACCGTCGCGCTCGAAACCGATCACATCGAGATTCGCGAGTCGCAGCTTTCGATGATCTCGCGCATCCTGCATCTGGTGATGATCGATATTCTCGCGGTCGGCGTGGCGATTCGTCGCGCGGTGCCGAGCGCGGACGTTGCGGAAACGGTGGCGAAAGCGCGTCAAGGCGCGGACGACGACGCAACCGCCGTACTCGACTGGCTCAGTCACGGCGCGGCTTCATCGGCGCGCGATTGACGTTTGCAGATTGAGGCTTGCATGAAGGCCACGCTACGGCGTGGCCTTCATGCTTTCTGCTGAAGCATTGCCCGTGCGAGCCTGCGCTTCAATCGCGCGGCTCGCACAACAAGCGATAATAGAAACTCCATCGCTCATGGCACAGCACACCGATGATCATCCGTCCGCATCTCCATTGGTTCCGCATGCTGCTTGCGTGGCGCGGCTCGGTGCTTCCGCAGTTGCTTCCCCGGCTCTTCCTCATTTTCGCGATCTCGATTGTTGCGGTCGCGGCGCACGATCATCTGCTGCCCATCTCGCTGAACCTCAACACGACTGCGCCGTTCTCGCTCGTCGGCATCGCTCTCGCGGTGTTTCTCGGCTTTCGCAACAACGCCAGTTATGACCGCTGGTGGGAAGCGCGCAAGCTCTGGGGTCAACTGCTGAACGACGCGCGTTCGCTCATTCGTCAGGCGCTGACCTTGCGAACGACGCCGTTGCCCAAAGAAGACGCGGCCGAATTTTGCGCGGCATTGGGCGCGTTGCCGCATGCGCTGCGGCATCAGCTTCGCAAAAGCGATCCGCGCGAAGACCTCGCCGCGCGCCTGCCGCCTGCGCTGTTCGAACGCGTGATGGCGTCGCGCTACCAACCGGCGACATTGATGCTGGTTCTCGGCGAATGGGTGCAGCGCCAGGCGCAAAAAGGCTCAATCGATCCGATGGCCGTACTCGCGTTCGACCGGAATCTGAATGGCTTGTCGGATGTGATCGGCGGATGCGAGCGCATTGCCTCCACGCCGCTGCCGTTTGCCTACTCGGTGATGATTCACCGCACGGTCTACTTCTTCTGCGCGTCGCTGCCGTTCGGACTCGTCGACAGCATCGGCATTTTTACGCCGGTGTTCGCGGTGTTCGTCGCGTACACGTTCATGGCGCACGAAGCGATCGCGTCGCAAATCGAAGAGCCGTTCGGCACCGACGACAACGACCTCGCGCTGCACACCATGTCGCTCACCATTGAAGACGCGCTGCGCGATCTGCGCGGCGAACCCGCGGTCGCGCTGCCCGATCTGCAAGCCGACAGCTACGCGTTGACCTGAAGCTCTCGTCTCGATGAGGCGGCGTCTGCGCGCGCAGAAGCCTAGTCGTTGCCGACCGTTTCCGACAAGCGCTTGAGCGTCGCCACACGCGCACCGATGATGTCGATGCGGCCCCGCTCGTCGACCAAAGGCGTGCTTGCGTTCAGATAAGCGGTCCACGCCTTTTGTGCGCGCGTCAGCGTGGAACGCGAACGCGCCGGCATTTTCGCTTGCAGACGACGGTAGTAGCGGTTCATGTCGAACATCGCGTGTTCGCAGCGCGCGTCGGCGGCACAGGCGCGCACACGGCCGCTCCGCGAACGACCGGCCTTAGGTTGCCCACCTGAGCTCGCATCTGCCGCCGCGCTGCGCAGCACGAGCGCGCGGTCGCGCACCGGCTGCAATTGCATATCGGCGGCGGCAAGCACATACATCGTGCCGCGCGTGGTGGCGAACACCGCCGCGAGCAGTTGCGTGTCGGCATCGCGCCAGGCCTGCCAGCTCGCCTGACTCTTCTGCCACTGCTTGCGGCGCGTCTGCGGCGACTCGCCCTGCAACTGCTGCCATGCGTTATCCAACGCGCTCTTCCAGCCGATGCGCGCCGTCTCCATGCACTGCACCTGCCCGGCCGTCGACGACATATCGCTGCGCGCAAGACAGGTGCGCATGGCCGCGTCAATCGGATCGGCGGCCGCGACTTCGGCGCGCGCCGCGAGCGGCGCGGCGCCAAGCAGCAGCGCACAGATGACAGCCCGCGCGAGCAACGTCGATCGCATCGTCAGACGCGCACGCAATCGACGAAATATTCGATGCGCCCGTTGATCATTTCGCCGACGAGTCCGTGGATGTCCGTGTGGAAACCCGGGAACCGCTCGTTGAATTCGCGCGCGAAGCGCAGATAGTTGACGATGGTCTTATTGAAGCGCTCGCCCGGAATCAGCAGCGGAATGCCCGGCGGATACGGCGTCAACAGAATGGACGTCACGCGCCCTTCGAGTTCGTCGATAGGCACGCGGTCGATCTCGCGATGCGCGAGCTTCGCGAATGCGTCGGACGGCTTCATCGCCGGTTCCATGCTCGACAGGTACATCTCGGTGGTCAGGCGCGCAATGTCGTTCGCACGGTAGACGCTGTGAATCTGCTGACACAAATCGCGCAAACCGACACGCTCATACGTCGGATGCAACGCGACGAAGTCCGGCAGCACGCGCCACAACGGCTGGTTGTTGTCGTAGTCGTCCTTGAACTGCTGAAGCTCGGTCACCATCGAGTTCCAGCGGCCCTTCGTGATGCCGATCGTGAACATGATGAAGAACGAGTACAAGCCGGTCTTCTCGACGATAATGCCGTGCTCGGCCAGATACTTCGTGACGATCGCGGCCGGAATGCCGGTCTCGCCGAAATCGCCGTTCATGTCGAGACCCGGCGTGACGATGGTCGCCTTGATCGGGTCCAGCATGTTGAAGCCTTCGGCGAGCGGGCCGAAGCCGTGCCACGAATCGTCGGGGCGCAGCATCCAGTCCTCGCGCGAGCCGATGCCCTCTTCCGCGAACTGGTCGGGACCCCACACCTTGAAGAACCAGTCGTCGCCGTATTCGGCGTCGACCTTGCTCATCGCGCGGCGGAAGTCGAGCGCCTCGGCAATCGACTCTTCGACCAAAGCGGTGCCGCCTGGCGCTTCCATCATCGCCGCGGCCACGTCGCACGACGCGATGATGGCGTACTGCGGGCTCGTCGACGTATGCATCAGATACGCTTCATTGAAGCGATGCTTGTCGAAGCGGCTGTTCTTCGAATCCTGCACGACGATTTGCGAAGCCTGCGAAATGCCGGCGAGCAGCTTGTGCGTGGAGTGCGTCGCGTAGATCATCGCGCCGATACGCGGACGGCCCGCGCCGATCGCATGCATGTCCTGATAGAACTCGTGGAACTCGGCGTGCGGCAGCCAGGCTTCGTCGAAATGCAGCGTGTCGAGCCATTCGCCCAACATCTCCTTGATCATCTCGACGTTGTAGATCACGCCGTCGTACGTGCTTTGCGTGATGGTGAGAATGCGCGGCTTCAGGTTCGGATTATTCGCAAGCGCTTCGCGCGCGAACGGATTCGCCGCGATCTTCTTGCGGATGTTTTCCGGCTCGAATTCGCTGCGCGGAATCGGACCGATGATGCCGAAGTTGTTGCGCGTCGGCGTGAGGAACACCGGAATCGCGCCGGTCATCGTGATCGCGTGCAGGATCGACTTGTGGCAGTTGCGGTCCACCAGCACGATGTCGCCCGGCGCGACCGTGCCGTGCCAGACGATCTTGTTCGATGTCGACGTGCCGTTGGTCACGAAGAACACGTGATCCGCGCTGAAAATGCGCGCGGCGTTGCGCTCGGAAGCCGCAACGGGGCCCGTGTGATCTAGCAATTGACCGAGTTCGTCGACCGCATTGCAGACGTCGGCGCGCAGCATGTTCTCGCCGAAGAACTGATGGAACATCTGCCCAAGCGGGCTCTTCAGAAACGCGACGCCGCCCGAATGGCCCGGACAGTGCCACGAGTACGAGCCTTCTTCCGCGTAGTGCACCAGTTCCTTGAAGAACGGCGGCGCGAGCGAATCGAGGTACACCTTGGCTTCGCGGATGATGTGGCGCGCGACGAACTCCGGCGTGTCCTCGAACATGTGGATGAAGCCATGCAGTTCGCGCAGGATGTCGTTCGGCAAATGGCGCGACGTGCGCGTCTCGCCGTACAGGAAAATCGGAATGTCCGCGTTGCGGCGGCGCACTTCGGTCACGAACGCGCGCAGTGCGACGATGGCCGCCGCGAGTTCCGGCGTCTCGCCTTCGACCACGACGTTTTCGACGTACGGCAGCAGCTCGTCGTCGTCGATGGAAAGGATGAAGCACGACGCGCGGCTCGACTGCTGCGCGAACGAAGTCAGATCGCCGTAGCTCGTCAACCCGAGCACTTCCGCGCCTTCTTTCTCGATTGCTTCGGCCAAAGCCCGGATGCCGGAACCCGAGATGTTCTCGGAGCGGAAATCTTCGTCGATGATGACGACGGGAAAACGGAACTTCATGGGCGATTCTCCAAAAAGAACGACCGCTGCATTCGATAAATTGCAGCGGTCACCCTGTGTACCTGGTGGGTCGATGCGCTGCCGGCGTCAGGTCTTCGGCAACGTGACGCCGTGCTGACCTTGATATTTGCCGCCGCGATCCGCGTACGACGTTTCACAAATCTCGTCGCTTTCGAAAAACAGCACTTGGGCGACGCCTTCGTTCGCGTAGATTTTCGCAGGCAAAGGTGTCGTATTCGAGAATTCGAGCGTGACGTGGCCTTCCCATTCCGGCTCGAACGGCGTCACGTTCACGATGATCCCGCAGCGCGCGTAAGTGGACTTGCCGAGGCACACGGTCAGCACCGAGCGCGGAATGCGGAAATACTCGACCGTGCGCGCGAGCGCGAACGAATTCGGCGGAATGATGCAGACGTCGCCCTTGAAGTCCACGAACGATTTCTCGTCGAAATTCTTCGGATCGACAATGGTCGAGTTGATGTTCGTGAAGATCTTGAATTCGTCGGCGCAGCGAATGTCGTAGCCGTAGCTCGAGGTGCCGTAGCTGACAATCTTCCGGCCGTCTTCGGAGACGCGAACCTGATCGGGCACGAACGGCTCGATCATTTTGTGCGACTCGGCCATGCGCCGGATCCACTTGTCGGATTTGATGGTCATAGGTGAACGCTGCTCGACGTGAATAACAGAGGTGTGACGGATAACCGCCCGGTGCGCGCCGGGCGCCTCGCGGCCGGTTTCGCGCATTGCCGTGACGGCGGGAAGGCTGCTAGCGCGCCGGACGAAGCCGCCCGCGAGTCCTGTTGACGATAACGCCAGCCGGACGCCGCGACGAAAGGCGCTTATTTTACGCGATCACGAAGATGCTGCCGCGGATGCGGGCCACGAATGCGGACCACGAAGGCGCCGCGAATGGACAAGCGCGCGGCAACTGCCGACAAGCGCGCGGCCCGTCATGCGATCGTTCATTGCCGGATCGCGCCGCACGCGAGCGCCGGGACCGGCGCCATGCTGCGGATACGCGTAAGGATCGGTGGGATCGCGATGCAGCAGAACCGCGCGTTGCAGGACCGAACGGATACCGTCGAGCGAAACGTCCGGCGCGACGATGAAGCCGGTTGCCACGCCGTTCGCATCCGCATGAATGTTGCCGAGATCGCCTTCCACGCGCGCGCCTGCTTTCAGACGTTCGGCGGCCGGCGAAAATATCTGGCCGGCGCTCGAGCCGTCGGTCGCATTGCAGTCGCCGCGCTCGTGGACTTGCAGCGCGTGATCGCTATTGGGCGGCAAGCCCGAGAGGTTGTAGGTCACCTGCACGCCGTCCGAGCGCTCGATGAACGTCACGAGGCCGCGCGCCTGATTGCCCACGGTGGGCAGCAACTGCGCGTCGGCGCGCTTTTCCTGTGGTCTCAGGAACGCGCTGCAGCCGCATAACAGCACACTGCAGGCAGTCAGGACGATGAACGCATGCACCGCCTGCCCGTCGATTCGTTTTCCCATGCGATCCTCTTGCCGGCCTGGTGGCCGCCCCTGCGGCCGCCGAGCCGAACTTGTGAAGTCGACATGATACCGCGAGAGAAGGCGCAAATAGAGCGTTGCGCCCGCCGCCGCTCGGGCGCGTCAGGTGTTCTGGACCACGATGTTCGGAAACTTCGAGGTCATGTCGCGCGCCCGTTCCGCGATGTGCACTGCCATCTTCCGCGCAATCGTGCGATAGATGTCCGCGATGCGTCCCTGCGGATCGGCCACGACCGTCGGCCGGCCGGAGTCGGTCTGCTCGCGGATCGCAATGTCGAGCGGCAGGCTGCCGAGCACGTCGACGCCGTATTCCTTGCCCATGCGCTCGCCGCCTCCGGCGCCGAAGATATGTTCTTCGTGGCCGCAATTCGAGCAGATATGCATGGCCATGTTCTCGACGATGCCGAGAATCGGAATGCCCACTTTTTCGAACATTTTCAGGCCCTTGCGCGCGTCGAGCAGCGCGATGTCCTGCGGCGTCGTGACGATCACGGCGCCGGTCACGGGCACGCGTTGCGAGAGCGTCAACTGGATGTCGCCGGTGCCCGGCGGCATGTCGACGATCAGATAGTCGAGATCGCGCCAATTGGTCTGCCGCAGCAACTGTTCGAGCGCGGAGGTGGCCATCGGGCCGCGCCAGACCATCGGATTGTCCTGTTCGATCAGGAAGCCGATGGAGTTGGCCTGCAGACCGTGACCCGTCATCGGATTCATGGTCTTTTCGTCCGGCGATTCCGGGCGCCCCTCGATGCCGAGCATCAACGGCAGCGACGGCCCGTAGATGTCCGCGTCGAGTATGCCCACCGACGCGCCTTCGCTTGCCAGCGCGAGCGCCAGGTTGACCGCGGTCGTGCTCTTGCCGACACCGCCCTTGCCCGACGCCACCGCCACGATGTTTTTAACGTTCGGCAAGAGTTTCACGCCGCGCTGCACCGTATGCGCGGCAATTTCCTGCGATACCTCGACGCGCGTCCCGGCCACGCCCGGCACGGCCTTGAGCGCGTCGTCGAACTGCTTGCGGATCGCGTCGAATTGGCGCATGGCCGGATAGCCGAGTACCACCGCGACGCTAACCGTGTCACCCTCCACGGTTACGTTTTTGATGTTCCTGGCAGCGGCATACGGCCGGCCGGTGTTAGGGTCAGCGACGGCTGCGAGCGCAGCGTCGACCAAAGCCCGATCGATACTCATTGACACTCCGAGGGAACACTCGCGGCGCGGCGGAATCGAAGTCCCGTCCACGCGCCGGAATTTGCAAGAAATTGTTAGGCAGCATTGCGAAAACCGGGCCTGCCGGGCACCCTTCGGGCAGGCGGACGGCCGTGGGGCCGCATCGCTGCGCGCCA
Source organism: Paraburkholderia sp. OAS925 (assembly GCF_040543975.1). NCBI lineage: Bacteria > Pseudomonadati > Pseudomonadota > Betaproteobacteria > Burkholderiales > Burkholderiaceae > Paraburkholderia > Paraburkholderia sp. OAS925. Next base: position 1,416,136 of record NZ_JBEUNO010000001.1, on the reverse strand, counting down.
GGCTTTATTGTAGTGGCTCGCGTCGTGCGCTGCCGGAAGACCCTTCTTCACTGTCGGACCGGGACTGAAGAGCGGCCCTGGGTTGACGCCCGGGTTCCGTCTCGATGAGCAGTCTGCTTGGCTCCCGCCGCGTTCGCCGTCCAGGCTTGATCCAGACGCAACGCTGCGGAGTGCTTTACCTGCGCGCTTCATGCGCGTCATTCGCTTCACTCAAGAGGACTTAAAAATGAATGCAAGAATCATGACTCGCCTGGCTGTTTTCGCGGTTGCCGGCTCCTTGCTGGCAGGCTGCGCTAGCCAGCAAGGCACCAACACGGCCGTCGGCACGGGCGTGGGCGCCGGCACCGGCGCGGCGCTGGGCGCGATTTTCGGCGGCGGCAAGGGCGCGGCAATCGGCGCCGGCGTCGGCGCTGCGGTGGGCGGCATTACCGGCTACAACTGGCAATCCATTCACAACAAGCTGTCGGGCGCCACCAAGGGCACCGGCACGCAGATCACCGAGCAGCCGGACGGCTCGCTCAAGCTGAACATTCCGAGCTCGGTCACGTTCGACACGAACAGCTACGCGATCAAGCCGTCGTTCGCGCCGGTTCTGGACCAGCTCACGCAAACGCTGCAGCAGAATCCTGAAGTGATCGCGCAAGTGGTCGGCCACACGGACAGCACCGGCCAGCCGGCGTACAACCAGACGCTGTCGGTCAACCGCGCGCAAAGCGTGACGGGCTATCTGGCGCAACGCGGCGTCGCGCCGCAACGCCTGTCGGCAGAAGGCATGGGCCAGAACCAGCCGATCGCCGACAACAACACCGAAGCCGGCCGTGCCGCTAACCGTCGCGTGGAAATCTATCTGCGCGCCACGGCTCAGCACACGACGCAATAAGGACAGCGCGCGAAAGCGCAGGAGAAATGGGCGGGCGAGGGCCGGCCGCAGGGTGGGCCCCGCGCGCCTGGCGTCGACGTGCGCCGCGCCATGATCCAGCCGTAAAAGATGCATCGCGGGAAATCTCGCACGAGGACGAAAAAAATTTCGAACTCTCGCGAAAATCCGCTGTCTGTCTTTACGGTACGTGGCTGGCGAAGCCGCCGCGTCACCATTCTCCTCTTGTCGTTGTTGCTCCGGGGTTAATCGCCCCGGTTTTTTTTGGGCGCTCGCTTTTCGCATCGCCCGGTGCAGCGCGGCATGACTCCGGCTTCGCATCCGGCTCCGCGCGAGCCCGCGCCCGGTGGGCGTCCGCCTGCTAGAATCGACCTTTCGTCCCACCGCAGGCTCCCACCATCCTTATGTCAGCACCCGCTACCGATCTCATCGCAGGCGCGCCGTCGGGCCGCCGCCAGATTCTCGTCACGTCGGCCCTTCCTTACGCGAACGGGCAAATCCATATTGGCCATCTGGTCGAATATATCCAGACGGACATCTGGGTCCGCGCGCTGCGAATGCACGGTCACGAGGTCTACTACGTGGGCGCCGACGACACGCACGGCACGCCGGTCATGCTGCGCGCGGAAAAAGAAGGCATAACGCCGAAGCAACTGATCGACCGCGTGTGGCAGGAGCACAAGCGCGACTTCGACAGCTTCGGCATTTCGTTCGACAACTACTATTCGACCGATTCCGAAGAGACCCGCGTCCTGAGCGAGAACATCTACCTCGCGCTGAAGGAGGCGGGCCTGATCGACGCGCGCGACATCGAACAGGCGTACGACCCGGTCAAGGAAATGTTCCTGCCCGACCGCTTCATCAAGGGCGAGTGCCCGAAATGCGGCGCGAAAGACCAGTACGGCGACAGTTGCGAAGTCTGCGGCTCGACTTATCAGCCGACCGAGCTCGTCAATCCGTATTCGGTCGTGTCGGGCGCCACGCCGATCCGCAAGACGTCGACGCACTACTTCTTCCGCCTGTCCGACCCGCGCTGCGAGAATTTTCTGCGCGCGTGGGTGGGCGGCCTTGCGCAACCCGAAGCGACCAACAAGATGCGCGAATGGCTCGGCGACGCCGGCGAAGCCAAGCTCGCCGACTGGGACATCTCGCGCGACGCACCCTATTTCGGCTTCGAAATTCCGGGCGCGCCGGGCAAGTATTTCTACGTGTGGCTCGATGCGCCGGTCGGCTACTACGCGAGCTTCAAGAATCTCGCGCAAAAGCGCGGGCTCGACTTCGACGCGTGGGTCCGCAAGGGTTCGACGGCCGAGCAGTATCACTTCATCGGCAAAGACATTCTGTATTTCCACACGCTGTTCTGGCCGGCCATGCTCGAATTTTCGGGCCATCGCACGCCGACCAACGTGTTCGCGCACGGCTTTCTGACCGTCGACGGCGCGAAGATGTCAAAGTCGCGCGGCACCTTCATCACCGCGCAAAGCGTGATCGACACGGGGCTGAATCCGGAATGGCTGCGCTACTACTTCGCCGCCAAGCTGAACAGCACGATGGAAGACCTCGACCTGAACCTCGACGACTTCCAGGCGCGCGTGAACAGCGATCTGGTCGGCAAGTACGTGAATATCGCGAGCCGCGCCGCGGGCTTCCTGATCAAGCGCTTCGACGGCCGTGTGCAGGACAGCGCGATGCAGCATCCGCTGCTCGCTTCGCTGCGCGCCGCGGTCCCGCAAATTGCCGCGCACTACGAGGCGCGCGAGTACAGCCGCGCGCTGCGTCAGACCATGGAACTGGCCGACGCGGTGAACGCCTACGTCGATACCGCCAAGCCGTGGGACCAGGCGAAAGACCCGGCCAACGCCGTCGCGCTGCACGAAACCTGCAGCGTGAGCATCGAGGCGTTCCGCCTGTTGTCGCTTGCGCTCAAGCCGGTGCTGCCGAAGCTCGCCGAAGCCGTCGAAGGCTTTCTCGGTATCGAGCCGCTGGTGTGGGCCGACGCCAACGTGCCGCTCAGTTCCGCGCGTCCGATCAACGCCTACAAGCATCTGATGACGCGCGTCGATCCGAAGCAGATCGAAGCGCTGATCGCGGCCAATCGCGATTCGCTGCAGGCCACGCCGGAAACGGCTGGGTCCGCCGCCGACGCGAAGGCAAAGTCGAAGGCTGCCAAAGCAGCCGCTGCTGCGTCTGCGGCGAGCGACGAAACGCCAGGCATCATCTCGATCGACGACTTCGCGAAGATCGACCTGCGCGTCGCGAAGATCGTCGACTGCAAGGTGGTGGAAGGCTCGGACAAACTGCTGCAACTCACGCTGGATGTCGGCGAAGAGAAAACGCGCAACGTGTTCTCCGGCATCAAGTCCGCGTATCAGCCGGAGCAGTTGATCGGCAAGCTGACGGTGATGGTCGCGAACCTCGCGCCGCGCAAGATGAAGTTCGGTTTGTCTGAAGGCATGGTGCTGGCGGCATCGGCGGCGGACGAGAAAGCCGAACCGGGCCTCTACGTGCTCGAGCCGCACAGCGGCGCGAAGCCGGGCATGCGGGTGAAGTAAAACCGGCAGCGGGCTTTCCGCACCACGCTTTCGCCCGGCAAACAAAAACGGCACGTCCTCAAAAGACGTGCCGTTTTTTTACGCCTGCGAAAAAGTCACCACTTGATCCGGTCGTAGCGCCGCGTGTAGAGCAACGTGAGTCCGTCGAACGTGCCGCCATAAGCCGCGACCGACCAGTAGCGCGTCAGATTGACCGTCGCCTTGATCGCGTTGCTCGCCGACTGCAAGCCCTGCTCATAGCCGATCACGAGCCATTCGTTGATCGCCTTCGACACCATCACCACCTGCGGATCGGTGAGCCCCACTTCGCTGTGTCCAATCGAAAACTCGTCGAGCCCGAAGGTCTGCGCAATCCGCTTGCCGCTCGCGCTGCCGAGCAACGCGAGCGCCGTCGTCATCGTGCTCTGCTGGCCGAGGTTATTGCCCTGGTCCGTACCGTGGCCGAACAGCAGCCACGAGAGCTTTTCGTTGTCCGGCACGTTCGGCTCGGACACGAGCTTCGCGACCGGGAACTGAACTGTGCCCGTCACCTGCACGCCCGCCTCGACCTGCTGATTGCGGCGCATGGCCAGAATGTTGAGGCCCGGATTCGCCACCGGTCCGTTGAACGTGAAGAAGCCGTTTTCGATGTTGAGCTTGCGGCCGAACGCGGTATAGGTTGAGCCCGGCGTCACGCGGACGTTGCCGACCGCGCGCAGCGGCAGATTCGGCGCGCTCATCGCGGTGATGGTGCCGGTCAAACCAAGATCCGCGCCTTGTCCGCGAAAACGGAAGCTGTTGCCGAGACTGATGTCGATGTTCGCGCGCGGCGCGAACGGCCCGATCGGCTTGTTGCTGCCGGGCACCGGCCGCGGCCGCTCGCCGGCCACGGTGCCGTCCGGGCGCACCACGACCACGTCGTCGCCGAGTTTGGGCGCCGACTGCTCCGGCATGTCGAACAGCGCGTGATCGACGACAAACTTGCCGTTGATCGCCATGCCGCCCTGCGCACCCGCGTTCGCGACGGTCGCGCTGCCCGTCAGCGACAGATTGCGGTCCGGCGCGGCAAACAACTCCAGTTTGTCGGCGACGATGCTCGCCGTCAGATCCGGCTCCGCGCCGTCGAGGCGCACCCGGCCCGTGGCCCGCAGGGTGCCGCTCGCGCCGTGGAACTCGACCTGCTGGAAGTCCACGAGATTGTGCGACAGCGCGATCCGCACAATGCCGTCCTTCAACTGCACACCCTGATCGACGAGCGTGGCCGACAACTCGTCGCCGAGCAGCGAGCCGGTCAGATTGGGCTTGGCCACCGTGCCGCCGAGCGCGAGCTTCAGCGCGAGATGGCCGTCGAGCAGATAACTCGGGCCGAACAGCCCGCCGGTGGTTTTCAGCGACGGCACATTGGCGCTCACATTGCCGCTGAGCGCGCTCTCTTCGTCGACGGTCAAGAAGCCGTCGCGCGCGACGAGCGTGGTGTGCGCATCCGCGTCGATCACGCCGATGCGGCTCGCCTGCGCGTGCAGCGTGGCATTCAGACGATTGCCGCCGCTGAACTCGGCGCGCGCGGCCATATCGGTAATGCCGAGCGATGCCAGCCCGCGGCCGATTTCAACCGTGACGTCGCCGCTGCGGCGCTTCAGTTGGATATGGCCGCTTGCGGTGCTGCCGAGCGCGAAGTCCCAGTCGCCGTCGAAGATCAGATCGGTCCTCACCGCCGGCGGCGCGCCGGTGATCTCGCGCCGCAAGTCCTGCAGACGCGCGAGCGAAATGCCGGTCAGCGTGCCCGCCGATTGCGCGCGGCCGTGATCGAACGCGAACGACTTCAGGCTCAGCACCGCGCCTTCGAGCGTGAGCCGCGTCGCGCCGAGCGTGAGGTGGCGCGGCCCGGCGCTCACGGCAAGCGGCGACTCGAGATTCAACGCGGGCGTGCCGCGGTTTTGCAGACGCGTCACGGTGCCGTCCCAGCGCGTGCCGTCGCGTGCTTCGGTGAGCTTGCCGTTGGCCGCGAGCGTCAGATCGAGCGGCCGATCCTGCAGCTTGCCGGTCGCGGCTGCTTCGAGCGAATGATTGGCGCGCGTGCCGGTCAGGCGCGCGGTGAGCGTGGCGAGATCGACGCCGCCGGCGCTCACGTTGCGCGCATCCGTCGTGAAGACGAGCGCGCCGTTCGCGCCGTCGCGCACTTCGGCGTGGCCTTCCGCGTGGCCGATGCGGTTGCTGCTCAACACGACGCTGTCGGCCTTGTAGTTCAGCACGACGTTCGGATGGTCGAACGAGCCGGTGAGATCGCCGTCGGCGGCAATCATTCCGGCGAGGCCGAAGCCGAGGCGCTCGAGCGCGGGCGCGTCGATATGAAAACGCAAGCGGTCGCCGCGCGCGCCGAAGCTGCCTTGCAAGTCCACCTGATTGCCCGCCACCGACAGGTTCGCGCGGCTCGGCAGGATTCGCGAGCCGGCCAGTTGGATCGTGCCGCCGCCCGTCAGCGGCAGGCCGTCGTAGACGCTCGGGCCCAGTTTGAATTCGGCCTTGGTGGTGAAGCCCGGAGCCAGGACGCCGGTCGCGGACAAGGTGCCGTTGACCTTCGCCTCGATCTTGCGCGCGGGCGGCGCGGCCCGTTTCGGCGCGGACGTCTTGCGCTGCATGACCTCACTTTTGACGACGGCCTTGCCGGTGTTCTTCACGGCGGCAGCCGCCTTGTCGGCCGGAGCCGCGCTTTTTGCGCCAGCCGTGCTGCCGGCTTGTGCGGCAGCTTCGCTGGAAGCTTCAGCGGCCCGCTTGCCTTTGGCTGCGCGCTGCGGTCCAGAGGACGCGGCGACCGGCGTGCGCGACGGCATCTGCGAGGTCAGCGTCAACGGGTCGAAGTCGGTCAGTTGCGCTTTCAGGTTGTAGCTGGAATTGGCGTCGTGCTTGAGCGCGCCGGACAGTTCGATGCGGCCCTTGCCCGACGTGATGCGCACGTCGTTGAAGCTGAGCCGCGCCGGGTCCATCGTGAGCTTGCCTTGCGCCCGCAACGCCGCTTTCGGGTCGGCGAGATCGAGCGTCACGCTCTGAATGTCGTCATTCAGACGGATGGCGATGGGCCCGGAAAGCTGCGTCGGCCGCACGGTCGCCTGGAGTGCGTTGAGGTCGAGGCCGGCGACCTGCAGGTCGAACTGCCCGCGCTTGCCGGTGAGCGCGCCGCCGCCTGTGAGCGTCGCGTTCTTCACGAGCCGGACGGCGAGGTTCGAGATGCGCTGCGCGTCGGCGTCGAGGCGCACGTCGGCGTTGGCGTCGATGAGCGGCAGCAGGTTCTGATCGATCGCGCCGGGACGCGCGTTGACGATCGAGATATGGCCCGCGACGGCGAACGGGCTCGGCGTTTTGCTGGCGCTTGGGCGATGGGGGGAGCCTGGGGCATGCACAGCGCCGTCACGGCCCGCTCCGCTGTTTGCGCTGTTTGCGCTGGTTGCGCTGTTCGCGCTGTCGCCGGCCTTTCCGCTTGTCGCGCCCTTGCCGCTGGTCGCGCCGTTCACACTGCTCGCGCCGTTTGCGCCGCTCGCGCCCGCCTCCGCCCCCACCGGCTGCAACTCCGCCCTCACGGCCAGATCGGCGAGCGGCGCGCCCGGCGCGAACGCCTGCGGATTGACGTGATCGAACGTCAGCGTCGCGCGCTTGAGCGGCACCTCGGCGAACGGCGTGGCTTCGATTTGCGCGTGCCCGGCGAGCTTCATCCCGCTTGCGTCGAGTTCGGCGAGCACATTCTCCAGCGACCCGCTCAGATGCCCGCCCACCTGCACCGCCTCGTCGTTGACCTTGCCCGAGTAACCGACATCGCCCGTCAGCGGAAACGGTTTGACGCCGTCCAGTCTCGCCGACGCCGTCACCCCGCCGAACGGCGTATCCAGGCGCTCGACCGCGGCCTCGTGATGACGTCCGTCGCTGCGGCCATGAAAAGCGAAGTGCGAAAACTCGCTCGTCGACGTGCCCTGGCGCAGCAGCAGGCTGTCCACTTGCACATCGCGGATCTCGAGCTGCATCGGCAAGCGCAGGTCCTGCGGCAGCTTCAGCGGTTCATTGCTGCTCGGCGACGATGCGCCGATGCGCGCGTCGATGGTGCCGACATGCAGATAGTCGATCGTGAAGCGCCACGGTTCGCGCGTCAGCCCCCAGCGGCCCGACACGCGGTCGATCTGAATGTCGGTGCCGCTGCCGTCCAGCGCTCGCCAGCGCACTGCGCGCAGCCGCACGCCGTTGGCCAGCGCGCCGCCTTCGAGCGTGCCGCTCAGCTTGCCGCCCAGCAGCCGGACCGCCGCCTGCCACGCGTACGCGGTGCCGCGCTCGGTGGTGAGCGCGCCGTACACGAGACCCAGCGCCAGAACGAGCAGCAACACCAGCACCGCGACGGTCCAGCCGAGCGTCTTCAGCAGTAGACGGCCAGCGCCGCGGCGCTTCCGAGGCGGCTGCGGCGCGCCGGGTTGTCCGGCGGCGCCGGCCGGCTCGTTGCCGGGCGGCGGCGCGGGAGGTTGGGCGGAAACGTCCGTGGTCATGCGCGGTTCGGGTAAAAGGAGGTTTCCATCAGAAGGCGATCCCAAGCGTCAGATAAGGCCGCACGCTTCGGTTGCGGATGCCGTAGGCCACGTCGACGTTGACGGGGCCGACCGGGCTGCGCCAGCGCGCGCCGACGCCCACGCCCGGATAAAACACTCTTTCGCCCCAGGTGTCGGTGGCGGTGCCGACGTCGAAGAACGCGGCCGCGCCCCAGTCGTGCGTGAACCAGTGCTGATATTCCGCCGACCCCGTCAGCAGATATTTGGTCGGCAGCACGGAACCCTGAACGTTGTTACCGATGCTCTGGTAACTATAGCCACGCACCGAATTCGAGCCGCCCGCGCGAAACAGCAGCGAGGCCGGAATGCCGCTCGAACTGCCGCTCGTGAACACGCCGCCCAGTTCCGCGCGAAATACCACGAGGTCCTGCTTGCCGATCGGCAGGTACTGCTGGCCGCGCGCGTAGCCGCGGATAAACGTCTGGTCGGTCAGCACGCCCTTCACCGCGAAACCGGCCTCGACGTGGATCAGATTGCCTTTGCGCGGAAACAGCGGGTCGTCGGTATTGCGCCGGGTCCACGACCAGGTCGGCACCAGCGCGCGGCTCGTGGTCGGCGGCCCGACGTTCTGATCGAGCCGATCCTGGTAGAACAGGATCGCGTAGTTGTAGTCGATGAATTGCGACGTGCGCGTGCGCTGCACACCGCCGCGGATACTGTAGATGCGCGTGTCGGAAACATCTGTCGTCGTGTAGGAAGCGAGCACGCTATTGGTCCATGCGCGCGGGCCCGGCGGCATCGCAAGCTGGATCTGGCCGTATTGCTGCACTTGATCGACCCGGCCGTCGATGGTGAACGGCCACGCCTTGCCGAACGTATTCAGATACGAGTACGCGCCCTGCACGAGCGCGCCGTTATCGGTCGAATAGCCGACGCCGCCGCGAATACTGTTGTACGGATATTCCGACACCTTCACATGCAGCGGCGTTTCGGCGGGCTTGGCCGGGTCGCTGTCCACGTCGATCGCGACGCTCGCGTAGTACGGCGTGTTCTGCAACTGCCGCTGCAATTCGGTGATGCGCTGGACGTCGTAAATATCGCCGACCGAAATCGGATTGACGTTGTCGACGATCTGCTCCGGATAGCGCCGCGTGCCCGACACGTCGAGCTTGCCCATCGTGAAGGTCGGCCCGCTTTCATAGGCGACGGAGAGCTTGGCCTCGTGCGTGCGCGGATCGACGCGCGCCTCCGAGTGGTAAATCTTCGCGCCGAGATAGCGGCGCGCCTGCAACGCCTTTAGCGATGCGTTCTTCGCGTCGTCCCAGTCGCCCTGCGAAAACGGATCGCCTTCGTGCAGCGAAAACGCGAAGCGCGCGGTGTTTTCCTGCTCCGGGTCCTCGGTCAGCACCGGGCCGCGAAACGACAGCGAGATCGAACTGATGGTGGTTTGCGGGCCTGGATCGACGCTCACGGTGACGCGCTTCGCGTTGTCGACCGTGCGCACGTCGGTGCGCACAATCGGCGTGAAATAGCCCTGCGTCGCGGCCAGATCGCGTACTTGCTGCGGCGTCGCGGTGATCAGAAATTCGAACTGATCCTCGCTGATGTCGGGACGCTTCGCGAAGCGCGCAATATCCAGATGCTCTTCGAGGAGTTTGCGCAGCGAGCGCGGCGAGGCTTCCACGTCGACCTTGTAGCTCGCCGCCGCGCGCGCCGCGTAAGCGGGCCCGCCGGCGAGCGTCAGCAGCAGCACGGCGGCGGCAAGCCACGCGCGCAGCCAGCGCCGCAGCGCCGCGTTGCCGGCTAACGCGCGCCGCTGCGCTGCGCCCCGCGCGCCGCGTTCACCGCGCCGCTCTAGCGGCTTTTCGATCGCACACCCCGCCAAGCAGGACCTCCGGCCATGGTTGATGAATTTTTCGTTCGGGCGCGCAGTGCCGCCGAAGCTCGCTATTTGACCACATCGGCGGAAGCGCGCTATCTCTAAACGCACGCTCGAACACAAGCTCGAACGCGCTGCCGATCCCGCCGCAGACGCATCCAGCGAGGCGGACGCGCCCGCCTTTGACGCGTCATACGGCGCGCGGTTCCAGCCACGCATGCAGCGCGCAACATCGGCCACGATGCGTGCGCCGTCGACGGGGTTTTTCGACCGCGCGCGGCGCATGCGCTAAAATTGCGAAATAGATGCGGCATCCGCACGAAGACCAGCGAAGCCGCCGTTTCCCCAACCACGGACGTCGAGCCATGTATCAGTCGGACATCACCCAGTTCCTCAATCAGCTCAAGGAGCAGAAGCCCACGCTGGAAGCCGAGCAGCGCCGCGGCCGGGCGCTCTTGTGGGACAAGCAGCCGATCGACCTGGAAGAGCGCGCCGAGCAGAAGGCTTCGCGCGTCGAACAGACGCCTTACCAGTACTATCAGAACTTCTAAGCGCCCGGCGCAACCGATGAGTCACGCCGACGAGGCACACGGCGCGCCGCCGGATTCGTCCGACGCCGCGCTTGCCGCGCCCGCCACCGATTCGACGCCGGACACCGTCGACGGCATTGCTTTCGCGCGCCTGTACGGCGAGCCGCTCTTCAAGCTGCCCACCGACCTGTACATCCCGCCGGACGCGCTCGAGGTGTTTCTCGAAACGTTCGAGGGACCGCTGGATCTGTTGCTCTACCTGATCCGCAAGCAGAACTTCAACGTGCTCGACATTCCGATGGCGGATGTCACGGTGCAATACCTCGGCTACGTCGACCAGTTGCGCCAGACCAATCTCGAACTCGCATCCGAATATCTGCTGATGGCGGCCATGCTGATCGAGATCAAGTCGCGCATGCTGCTGCCCGTCAAGAAGGTGGACAGCGGCGAGGAAGCCGAAGACCCGCGCGCCGAACTCGTGCGGCGCCTGCTCGAATACGAGCAGATGAAGCTCGCCGCGCAGCGCATCGACCAGTTGCCGCAACTGGGGCGCGACTTCCTGCGCGCCGAGGTCTATATCGAGCAAAGCATCACGCCGCGCTTTCCCGACGTGAACAGCGAAGACCTGCGCGCCGCGTGGGCCGACGTCATCAAGCGCGCGAAGCTCGTCCAGCATCACAAGATTTCGCGCGAGGAACTGTCCGTGCGCGAGCACATGAGCTCGATCCTGCGGCAATTGCAAAGCGCACGCTTCATGGAGTTCGCCGAGCTGTTCGATACCGGCAAGGGCGTGCCCGTCGTGGTGGTGAACTTCATCGCGGTGCTCGAACTGTGCCGGGAATCGCTCGTCGAAATTACCCAGGCGGAGCCGTTCGCACCGATCTATGTGCGCCTCGCCTATTTGCCGGCCTGAGCGTCGCTTTCGGGCGGAAGCGCGGCCGTTAGGCCGGCCATTCGCCAGGCCGTTAGCGAAGTCATTCGCCGAGCCGCCAGCCAGGTCATTCGCCGCCGGGGCCAGCATGGAAACCGCGGCGCCGCACCTCCCCATTTCGAGTGGCCGATCAGGCCTCATTTCGGTGCGTCGCGCCGGCAAATCCACTACAATCCCGCGCTTCGAACCTGTCATTACCAGTGAGGCCGCGGGCCGCGCAACCGGCCAGGCCGTTGCGTCAACCCAGTCTCGCGCCGCGCGAGGAATCCCTGTCCGATCATGAAAGTCATCAGCTCGATCCATGAATTGCGCGACCAGTTGCGCGGCCAGAATCGCACGGCCTTCGTGCCCACCATGGGCAATCTGCACGAGGGCCATCTGTCGCTGATGCGCCTCGCGCGCCAGCACGGCGATCCGGTGGTGGCGAGCATCTTCGTCAATCGTCTGCAGTTCGGACCGAACGAGGATTTCGACAAATATCCGCGCACGCTCGAAGCCGACATCGAGAAGCTGCAGAAGGAAAACGTCTACGTGCTGTTCGCGCCGACCGAGCGCGATCTGTATCCCGAGCCGCAGGAGTATCGCGTGCATCCGCCGCACGATCTGGGCGACATCCTCGAGGGCGAATTCCGGCCGGGCTTTTTCCAGGGCGTGTGCACCGTCGTGATGAAGCTGATGTCGTGCGTGCAGCCGCGCGTCGCGGTGTTCGGCAAGAAGGACTATCAGCAGTTGATGATCGTGCGCCGCATGTGCCACCAGTTCGCGCTGCCGACCGACATCATCGCCGCCGAAACCGTGCGCGATGCCGACGGCCTCGCGCTCAGCTCGCGCAACCGCTTTCTGCAGGCAGCCGAGCGCGCCGAGGCGCCGATGCTGGCGGCCGAGCTCAATCGCGTGCGCGACGCGGTGCTCGCCGGCGAACACGACTTCGCGGCGCTCGAGCGCGCGGCGATGGCCGCGCTGAGCGCGCGCGGCTGGCAACCGGATTACGTCGCGGTGCGCAAGCGCTCGAATCTGCTGCCGCCGGGTCCGCAAGACGCGAACGCCGAACTGGTCGTGCTGGCGGCCGCCAAGCTTGGGTCGACCCGTCTTATCGACAACCTCGAAATCTGAAATTGCCTTAGGCGATTTCACTGCGCCTACGAGTCACAAGGGATTGACTAGCCATGCAACGCAACATGCTGAAGTCGAAGATTCACCGCGTCGCGGTCACGCATTGCGAGCTGCATTACGAAGGTTCGTGCGCGATCGACGAAGATCTGCTCGAAGCGGCGAATATCGTGGAAAACGAGCGGATCGACATCTGGAACATCAATAACGGCGAGCGTTTCTCGACGTACGCGATCAAGGGCGAGCGCGGCAGCGGCATGATTTCGCTGAACGGCTCGGCGGCGCGGCGCGCGCAACTGGGCGACCTCGTGATCATCGCGGCCTTCGCCGTGGTCGACGAAGCGGAACTGAAGGCGGGCTGGAAGCCGGACCTGGTTTTCGTCGACGAAAACAACAAGGTCAAGGGTAGCCGCGACCACGTGCCTACGCAGAACTGGACCTGAGAAAGCCGCGGGCGGCGTCGGCCGGCCTAAGATTGCCACGCCGCCCAGCCCCGCAATCGCTCAACCCTTCCTCGCGGCGCCGTTCGTCCACTCGATGATCGGCTCCCACTGCTCCAGGTCCTTCTCCACGCGGCTTTTCGCGACGTCCCACAGCGTCAGGCCGTGCGCCGCGAGCTGCACGTAATTCTGCGTGTCGCGCAAATAGCCGAGCACCGGCAGCTTCAATCCCTCGACGAAACGGTGCAATTGCTCCGCCGAGCGCGTGCGCGCGTCCACCCGCATGCCGACCACGCCGATCTCGATCGCGCCTTTCCTGACGGCCTTCTCCTTGGCCAAGCGCTCCAGAAAATCCTGCGTGGCGAGGATGTCGAACATGGATGGCTGCAGCGGCACGATTACCTTGTCCGCCAGTTCCAGCGCGACGTTCATGCGATTGCCGTGCAGGCCGGCGGGCGTGTCGACGATCGCGTGCTCGAGCCCCTTCGGCGGCCTGGCGGGCGTCTCCGGGTTGACTTCCCACGTTTCGATGGCGGGCAACGTGTCGGGCCGCAACGACAGCCACGCGTGCGCCGACTGCTGCTTGTCCAGATCCGCGAGCGCCACCCACTCGCCGTTTGCGGCGAAATAGCCGGCCAGATTCGTCGACAGCGTGCTTTTGCCCACGCCGCCCTTCGGATTCGCCACCACGATTACCGTCATGAATACTCCCGGAAAGAAGGCTGGGCGCTGCCAGCCGGTTTGCCGCTGTGTGTCTTCAACTGTATGCGTCGGATTTTGCCCTGCTGCACTGCTGCCACGCCGATGTGCCAATGCGCCGATTTGCCCAGGCTTCAGTCCGCGCGCCGATCCAGCCGTTGATAATATCGACAAATGCAGCGAGGCCGAAGCCCCCGAATGGCTAATCGGCGTCGTCCGTCAGCGAATCCATCCTTCGAGGAAGCCACCGCCATGAGCAAGCTCCGTCCGGAATACACCGTCGAACGCCTGCACGAACGCCAGCAGGGCAAGCTGCCCGGCTTGCTGGGCGTGCGTGTGCTGTCGCTGGATCAAGGCATGTTGAGCGCGGAGTTGACCGTGCGCCAGGAACTGCTCGCGCCGAACGGCTTTCTGCACGCGGCCACGGTGATCGGACTCGCGGACACCGCCTGCGGCTACGCGTGCCTCGCGCATCTGCCGGAAACGGCGCGCAATTTCACGACGGTCGAGCTAAAAAGCAACTTCCTCGGCACGGCCACAGAGGGCATCATCCGCGCGGTGGCGAAAGGCGCGCACCTCGGCCGCAGCACGCAGGTGTGGGATGCGACGGTCAGCGATGCGAACGGCAAGACGATTGCGTTGTTTCGCTGCACGCAGATCGTGTTGTATTGAGGGGTTGGAGAAGGAGCAGGCACGCGACTGTCGCGCTTGCGATGCAAAAAAGCACGCGACCTGACGGTGCGTGCTTTTTGAAATGCTGCCTGGATGGGTTCAAGGGGCGCCGGCTAAAGGCGGCCCCGCCCACGCCCCGCCGCACCTCAGGCAACCACCGCCCGCGGCGCCTTCACGCCGCCCAGCGCGAACGCGCCACTGCCGAGCAACGACTGCACGACGAGCGTCACCGCCCAGAACGCCGGATATTCCCAGCCGCCGTGCGGCGAGCCGAATCCCCAGCCGTTGTGCCAATGCGCGGAGACTGCGCCGAGCATGAACGGCAGCAGCACGAGCGCGACCCAGCGCACCTGCACGCCCAGCAACAGCGCGATCCCGCCGATCAGTTCGACGAATGTCGTCACGTAAGCCAGCCATCCCGGCAAGCCGAGCGAGACGAAGAACTGCGCGGTGCCGGGCAGGGTGAACACGAAAATCTTTTGCAGGCTGTGCGCGAGGTACAGCACGCCGAGGGTGACGCGCAAGATCAAAGCCGCCAGATCGGCGGAGCGGTTCGGGTTCATGTCGGGATCCTTCGTGAGAGGTGGGAGACGGCCTGGACGAAGCCGGTCGATGTCCGCCACTCTATTCGAACCACCACGCACGAAAAACCGTCGTTTTCGCTTTGATTATTTCCTGCCGCGATGCAATCGGCGGCCGCGTCCTTTCAAGCGCAACTGCCGTCAAGCCATCGCAGCCATCAATTTCCCGAGATCCAGGTGCTCCGCGAGCGTGTCGGCCAGCCGATCCAGCGACGCTTCGCGCAACGCCGGATAATCGATCGCCTCGGCATCGCTCAGTCCGGCCCACGCCAGGAGCGCCGCGCACGCGGCCGGCGTGTCGAACAGGCCGTGCACGTAGGTCGCGAGAATCTGGCCATCCACGGACAGCGCGCCGTCGGGACGCGACTCGCCCGCTTGCCCGAGACGCAGCGCCGGCGAGTCGAGCGCAGGACCGCGCGTCTCGCCCATATGTATCTCATAGCCCGCGACTTCCGGCGAACCAGGCAGCGCCAGGCGGCCGCTAACATTCTTGAGCGTCTTCTCGCGCGTCAGCACCGTCGAGTAATCGAGCCAGCCCAGCCCCGCCGACGTCCCCGGCGCGCCCTCCACGCCATGCGGGTCCGCCACCTCGCGCCCCAGCATCTGCATGCCGCCGCAGATGCCGATCACCCGGCCGCCATAGCGCAAGTGCCGCTCGAGCACCGCGTCCCAGCCTTGCGCGCGCAGGAACGCGAGATCGCCGGGCACGTTCTTCGAACCCGGCAGAATGATCAGATCGGCGGGCGGCGGCGCCATGCCGCTTCGCACGTAATGAAAATCGACCTGCGGATGCGCGCGCAGCGCGTCGAAATCGGTGTGATTGCTGATATGCGGCAGCACCGGCACGACGACCCGCAACGTGCGCGTGGCGTCGCCGCGCTGCGCCGCGCGCAACTCGGGCGGCAGCATGTCCTCGGCGTCGAGCGTGAGGCCGTGCAGATACGGGAGCACGCCGAGCACCGGCTTGCCGGTCTTCGCTTCGAGCCAGTCGAGCCCCGGCTTCAGCAGTCCGATATCGCCGCGAAAGCGGTTGATGATGAAACCGCGCACGCGCGCCTGCTCGCTCGCCGACAGGCACGCGAGCGTCCCCGTGAGATGCGCGAACACCCCGCCCCGGTCGATGTCGGCCACCAGCACGACCGGACAGTCGACCGCTTCCGCAAAACCCATGTTGGCGATGTCGCGATCGCGCAGATTGATCTCGGCCGGACTGCCCGCGCCTTCGACGAAGATCGTGTCGTAGGCCGCTTGCAGCCGCGCATATGACTCGAGCACCGCCTCGAACGCGACCGGCTTGTAGTCGTGATACGCGCGGGCGTCGAGATTCATGCGCGCCTTGCCGTGGATGATCACCTGCGCGCCGCGATCGCTCGTCGGCTTGAGCAGCACGGGGTTCAGATCGGTGTGCGCGGCGATGCCGGCGGCCACCGCCTGCAGCGCCTGCGCGCGCCCGATTTCGCCGCCGTCGACGGTCACCGCGCTGTTCAGCGCCATGTTCTGCGGCTTGAACGGCGCGACGCGCACGCCCGCGCGCCGCGCGAGCCGGCACAGGCCGGCGACGAGCGTGCTCTTGCCCGCATCGGACGTGGTGCCCTGAATCATCAGCGTGCCGCGCGGCATGAAGACGGCGTCATGCGGGATCGAATGAATGCTCACGGGAAGGTTGGATTCGGTGGGGAAACGCATTATCCCATCGCGCCGACCCGCGCTGCACGCCGGTACAATCACGCGATGATTTCCCGCGACCTCACCTTCGTCATCGGCGGCGCGCGCTCCGGCAAGAGCGTGCACGCGGAACAGCTCGCCAGTCAAAGCGCGCTGCCCGTCACCTACATCGCGACGGCGCGCGTCACCGGCGACGCCGAATTCAGCGCGCGCATCGCGCATCATCGCGCGCGGCGTCCCGCGCACTGGCGCCTGCTCGAAGCGGACGTCGACCTCGCGGGCGCGGTGTGGAAGGCGGACGCGCCCGGGCATTGCACGCTGATCGACTGCCTGACGCTGTGGCTCGCCAACCTGCTATGTCCCGCCGACGGCGACGCGCTGCCGCCCGCTCAAACTCAAGCCCGCATCGAAGCGCTCGAGGCCGCGCTCGCCAACGCTCGCGGCAAGATCATCGCGGTCAGCAACGAAATTGGTCTCGGCGTCGTGCCGCTCGGCGCGGCCACGCGTCTATACGTCGATGAACTCGGGCGGCTCAATCAACGTATCGCGGCCCTCTCCACGCAGGCCACGATGATGGTCGCCGGCCTGCCGCTGTCGCTCAAAACCGCGGGCGGCGCGTGATGCTGTCGCTTCCTCTCATCGTGACGCTCGCCACCGCGGGCGTGGCCGTCGACCGTTGGATCGGCGAGCCGAGCGGCGCGCATCCGCTGGTCGGCTTCGGCAAATGGGCGGCGCGCCTCGAAACGCACTACAACCGTGGCCGGCGCTTGCGGCTCAAGGGCTTGCTCGCGTGGTCGCTGGCTGTGTTGCCGCCGGTGCTGGTCGCCTGGTGGCTTGTCGCGGTGCTGCCGTTTTTTGCGGCGTGCGCCGTGCACGTCGCGCTGCTGTGGTTCGCGCTCGGCGCGCGCAGCCTGCACGATCACATCGAACCGATCGCGCGGGCGCTCGCGCAGCGCGACCTCAGCGAGGCGCGCCTGCTGACCGCGCGGATCGTCTCGCGCGAAACCGCCAATGCGGACGAAGCCGCGCTATCGCGCGCCGCCGTCGAATCGGCGCTGGAAAACGGCAACGACGCGATTTTCGGCGCGCTCTTCTGGTTCGCGATCGCGGGCGGCCCTGGCGCGCTCGGCTTTCGCCTCGCCAACACGCTCGACGCCATGTGGGGTTATCGCACGCCGCGCTATTTGCGCTTTGGCTGGGCCGCCGCGCGCCTCGACGACGTGCTCAACTGGATTCCCGCGCGCCTCACCGCCGCGAGCTACGCGCTGCTCGGCGACACGCGCACCGCGTGGCGCTGCTGGCGCGAGCAGGCGCCGCGCTGGGACAGTCCGAACGCCGGCCCGGTGATGGCCTCGGGCGCGGGCAGCCTGAATGTGCTGATCGGCGGTCCCGCGGTTTATAACGGCATGCTCGAACATCGGCCGATGCTCGGCTTCGGTCATCCCGCGAAGGCCGCTCACATCACGGCCGCGCTGATGCTGGTCGAGCGCACGGTGATCCTGTGGCTCGCGGTGCTGATCGTGCTGGCCTTGCTGAGCGTGCCCCTGCATGTCTGAGCGAAGCGCCGAATCCTGCATGCGTCATGACGCGTCGCCCGACACGGCTTCTCATGCGTCGGCTGGCGCGCTCATCGTGCATGGCGGCAATCTGCACGAAGCGGCCGAGCGCTATTGCATTCCGTACGATCAGTGGCTGGCTGGATTTGTCGACGGGCATCAATCCGCACGGCTATCCGGTGCCGCCCGTTCCCGCCGACGCATGGCGCCGCCTGCCCGACGATGGCGACGATCTCGCCGCCTGCGCCGCGCGCTACTACGGCGCGCCCGACGCGGCGCACGTGTTGCCGGTGGCGGGAAGCCAGGCGGCGATTCGCACACTGCCGGCCTTGCTGCCGCGCGCGCAAGCCGGCGTCGCGGCGCTCACGTACAGCGAATACGCACCCGCGTTCGAGCGGGCCGGGCATCGCGTCATGTCGCTCGATATTTCCTGCGACGTGCTGCCCGACACGCTCACGCATGCAATCGTTGTGAATCCGAACAATCCGACGGCCGAGCATTTGAGCGCTGCGAGGCTGCTTGCCTGGCATGCTCAACTGAGCGCGCGCGGCGGCACACTACTCGTCGACGAAGCGTTCGCCGATACGATGCCCGCCGCTTCGCTCGCAGCGCACGCGAATCGCGAAGGGTTGATCGTGTTGCGCTCGCCTGGCAAGTTCTTCGGCCTCGCGGGCGTGCGCGCCGGTTTTGTGCTCGCCGCGCCCGCGCTGCTCGACAGCCTGCGCCGCACGCTCGGCGCGTGGACGGTCAGCGGCCCCGCGCGTCATGCCGTGAAAGCGGCGTTCGCGGACCGCGCGTGGCAACAGCAGATGCGCTCACGGCTCGCCGCGGACAGCGCACGTCTCGTCGACATGTTGCAAGCCCACGGCATTCGCACGCGCGCCACGCCGCTCTTCGCATGGACCGACGACGCACGCGCCGCGGCCTTGCATCAGGCATTGGCCACGCGCGGCGTGTGGACGCGGCTCTTTGCATCGTCAGGTAGCGTGCGGTTCGGCTTGCCTGCAACCGAAGCGGAATGGGCGCGGCTGCAAGAGAGCCTGCGCGCGGCGATCGATACGATTGACGCTGCGGGCGCTGCCTGATTCCTGGTGCTTTGCCATGCCGACGCGCCACCGAACCCGATCTCTCAACCGATGACTCAATCAGTGCGCCGTGCCCGCCTCACCCTCACCGCCGCGTTGATCGCCGCGACCTTGCCGGCGCGGGCCAGCATCACCGTGTCCGACGACACCGGCGCCGTCGTTACCCTGCCCGCCGCAGCGCAACGCGTGATCAGCGTCGCGCCGCACGTCACCGAACTTTTGTATGCGGCCGGCGGCGGCTCGAAAATCGTGGGCGCGGTGTCGTACAGCGACTATCCGCCCGAGGCAAAGCAACTGCCGCGCGTCGGCGATAACAAGTCGCTCGATCTCGAACGCATCGTCGCGTTGAAGCCCGATCTGATCGTGGTGTGGCGGCACGGCAATGCGCAACGTCAGCTCGACCGTTTGCGCGAATTGCACATACCGTTGTTCTTCAGCGAGCCGCATCGCCTGGACGATATTGCCGTTTCGCTGACGAAGCTCGGCCAGTTGCTCGGCACCTCGTCCACTGCGGATGCAGCCGCGGCCGCATATCGGCGCGACATCGCGAACCTGCGCGCGCAGTACGCGAAACGGCCGGCTGTGAGTGTGTTCTATCAGGTGTGGGATCAACCGTTGATGACGCTCAACGGCGAACACATGGTCAGCGACGTGATCGCGCTATGCGGCGGGCGCAACGTGTTCGCGGCGCTTCAACCGCTCGTGCCCACGGTGTCGACGGAAGCCGTGCTCGCCGCCAATCCCGAAGCGATCGTCACGGCCGCGCCCGGCGCGACGAAACCGGACACCGCGTTGCCGCAATTGAGCGCATGGCGCGCGTGGCCGCGTCTATCGGCGGTGGCGCACGACAACCTGTTCGCCATCGACGGTGATGTGATCAATCGGCCCACGCCGCGCATCGTGCAGGGCGCGACGCGGATGTGCGAGGACCTTGAACTCGCGCGCTCGCGCAGAAAGCAGAACGCGCAGTAACGCTCGATGCGGGAAGCGCGGCAAAGCGTGAACAAAGCATCAGCAAGCAAACATCGCCAAGCGCTCACGCATTCCACTTCACGAGCGACCACGGCTCGCCGTCACCGCCGCGGCGCAGCCAGACGATGGCGCCGGTTTCAAGCGACCATCGCAAGCAGCGTTCGAGCGGCACGTCGAGCGCCAGCGACGCAATCGCGCGCATGACGCCGGCATGCGTGACCACATACGCAGGCGAGAGCTCGCGCGTTTGCGCGTACGCGTCGAACCACGCACGCACTCGAACGACGAATTGCGCGACGCTTTCGCCGCCATGCGCTCGCGCGTGTTCAAAGTTCGAAGCCCAGTCGTCGAGCAATTCGCGATCGATCGAGTCCCAGCGGCGCTCTTCCCACGCGCCAAAATTCATTTCCTTCAGCCGGTCGTCGTGGCTCAGCACGCAGCCGAAATCGTTGGCCATTTCGACGGCGAGCGCCGAGCAGCGCGTCAACGGACTCGACATCACGACGCGCGGCGCGGGCACCTGCAAACCGGCAAGCCTGAGCGCAAGCGCGGCCGACGACACATCAGCCGCCTCGGCGAGCGCCACATCGCTGTGGCCGTAGCACACGCCCGCGTCGAGCGCGACTGCGGGGTGACGGATCAGAACGAGGTCCATGCGAGCCCCACCAGATAGATGCTCAGTTCAAAGATCTGCTGCGCGAAGCCGAGGCAATCGCCGGTATAGCCGCCGATGCGCCGCACGAAGTAGCGGCCCATCGCAAAGCGCAGCACTAGCAGCACGGCAAGCGTCGCGCCGGCAAAGCGCCAATCGGGCATGAGCAGTCCGTGCGGACCATCGGGCCACAGCAGCCACGGCAATCCGAACACCGCCGCGCACAGCAGCGCCATGCCACTCAGGCGTTGCGCGACCGGTTTTGCCTTGCCCTCCGCGCGCACGTAGTCGAGCGTCGCCAGATAGCTGATCGCGCATGCGCGGCTTGCCGCATGGGCCGCGATCATCAGACTGGCGGCGCGCATCGGCGGCAACGCGGCGAGCGTCTGCCACTTGAGCGCGAGCGCGATCACCAGCGCGATTGCGCCAAATGCGCCGATGCGCGAGTCATGCATGATGCGCAAAACATCGTCGCGCGCATAGGCGCCACCGAACGCATCGACGCAATCGGCGAGACCGTCCTCGTGAAATGCGCCGGTAACCAGCAACGTCGACGCCATCGACAGCAACACCGCGACGCCCGCCGGAAACACACGCAGCGCAGCGAGATAGACGAGCGCGCCGACGCCGCCGATCAGCGCGCCGACGAGCGGAAAGTAACGCGCCGCCGCATTCAGATAATGCGGTTCATAGCCGACCCATCGCGGCACGGGCACGCGCGTGAAATAGCCGAGCGCGGTGAAGAAGTAGCGCAATTCCGCCAGCGGGTTCATGGGTGCGTCGTCGCGTGCATGGGTTTGAAAAGCATGCCGAGGATCGCTCAGGCTTCGCGATTCGCGACGCCGGCCGATTCGAAGCTCGCCATCTCGTTGATGAACGCGCAGGCCGCGCGCAGCAGCGGCACGGCGAGCGCGGCACCCGTGCCTTCGCCGCAGCCGCATGTCGAGCGCGAGCAAGGGCGTGGCGCCGAAATGATCGAGCATACGCCGGTGCCCCGCTTCGTTCGACGCATGGGCGAACACGCAGTACTCGCGCACGTTCGGCGCAATGGCGTTTGCAACCAGCAGCGCCGAACTCGCAATGAAGCCGTCGACCAGAATCGTCATGCGCGCCTGCGCTGCCGCCAGATAGGCGCCCGCCATCATCGCGATTTCGAAGCCGCCGAAGGTGGCGAGCACATCGAGCGGATTGTGCCGATTGTGCCGATCGTGCGGATCATGCGAGGCACCGTGATGCGCGAGCGCCGCGGCCAGCACGTTGCGCTTTTTCGCGAGCCCCGCGTCGTCGAGACCGGTGCCGCGGCCCACGCACTCGTCGATCGGCACGCCGCACAAACGGCTCATCAGACACGCCGCCGCCGACGTGTTCGCAATGCCCATTTCGCCAAAGCCGATCACATTGCTGCCGAGCGCCGCGTGATGCCGCACGCGCGCGGCGCCGGCCTGCATTGCGGCGAGCGCCTGGTCACGCGTCATCGCCGGTTCGTGCGCGAAGTTGCGCGTGCCCGCTGCAATCGGAATGTCGATGAGGCCGTCTGTGTGCTGCAGCGGTGTTGCAATGCCGGCGTTCACGACTTCGAGTTCGACGGCGGCCACGCGGCTCAACGCATTGACCGCCGCGCCGCCCGCGAGAAAATTCGCGACCATCTGCGCGGTCACCGCTTGCGGATAAGGGCTGACGCCTTCGGCGGCAATGCCATGATCGCCGGCGAAGACGATCAACGCGGGTCGCTGTACGTTGGGACGCGTGCTGCGCTGGATCAAACCCATCTGACGCGCGAGCGTTTCAAGCTGGCCGAGACTGCCGGGCGGCTTCGTCTTCGTATCGATGATGTGCTGAAGCTCGGCGCGCAACGTCTCATCGAGCGGTTCAACTTCGGACAATGCGGACAAGCCTGGCGTGGAAGTCATGAGTTCGTGAAGATAGATGATGTTGTGGTCTGGCTACCGGCTTGCCGATGTGTCATGAACCGAAGACGATTCATGACGTGAACGCGGCGCGGGAATCAGTGCTTCGTGCTCGCCATCGCGGATCAGTATCAGCGGATAGCCGAATACGCGGCTCGTCAACGCGGGCGTCAGTACATCGTGGGCGGGACCCGCATAGGCAGCGCCCGCGCCGTCCAGAAGCAGCGCGTGCGTCGCAAACCGGCGCGCGAGATTCAGGTCGTGACAGGAAAACAGAACCGTGCGTCCCGGCTCGCGTGTCCATTCGCTTAGCGCTTCCAGGCACTCTATCTGATGATGCAAGTCCAGATGCGACAGCGGTTCATCGAGCAGCAACAGCGGCGCTTGCTGGCACAGCACCCCGGCGAGCGAGACACGCTGACGTTCGCCGCCTGAGAGCGACAGCACGTCGCGCGCGGCGAATTCGGTGAGGCCGAGCACATCGAGCGCGGCGTGCGCCGCCTCGCGATCGGCCTCGCGCTCCCAGCCCCAGCCGGTCAGATGCGGAAAGCGGTTGAGCATGACGATGTCGAGCACGCTTGCGCTGAAAGCGTCGGGCGCGCTTTGCGGCATCAACGCGCGACGTTGCGCAAGCTGTTGACCCTGCCAGTGCGCAAGCGGCACGCCGTCGAGTTCGACCTGTCCCGCCGACGGTTGCTTCAAGCCGGCTAACGTCGATAGAAGCGTCGTCTTGCCCGCGCCGTTCGGTCCAGCCACGCACCAGATCTCGCCGGGATAGAACGTATGCGTGAAGGCGTCGAGCAAGGTGCGTGCGCCCGCACGCAACGTCACGCGTTGCGCGCTGAGCGCGGGCTGAGCCTGGTTGGAGGTGTGATGGGAGGCGTGCATCATCGGCGGGCGCGCAGCAGCATCCACAGAAACACCGGCACGCCGATGATCGACGTAATCACGCCGACCGGCAATTGCGCCGGCGCGATCACGAGGCGTGCGATCAGGTCCGCGCCCATCACCGCGACGCCGCCGCCGAGCGCCGCGGCGGGCAGCAGCATGCGCTGGTCGTTGCCGAACGCGAGCCGCAGCACATGCGGCACGACGAGCCCGACGAAGCCGATGGTGCCCGCCGTCGTCACCGCTGCGGCCGCCGCGAGCGAGGCCGCGAGATAGACGCGCAAGCGCAGCGGCATCACCGCCACGCCGAGCGCTTCTGCGACGGCGTCGCCTCGCAAAAGCACGTTCAGACGCGGCGCAACCGGCACGATGACAACTACAACGACCACGAGCGCCGCAAGCGCCGTCCACGGCATCGCATTGCCGTTGAGGTCGCCGGTGAGCCAGAACAGCATGCCGCGCAGACGATTGTCGGGCGCGAGGTTCAGCAGCAACGTGATCAACGCGCCCCAACCCGCCGCGATGACCGCGCCGGTCAACAGCAAACGCGGCGACGTGTCCTGCGGCTCGCCGCGCCACAACTCGCGGCGCGCGAGACCGAGCACGAGCAGAATCGACACGAATGCGCCTGCGAACGCGGACGCATCGACGAGCCACCACGCGCTGCCGGCGATCATCGCGATCAGCGCGAAGCTCGCGGCCCCGCCCGATACGCCCAACACGTAGGGCTCCGCGAGCGGATTGCGCAACAGCACTTGCAAGAGCGCACCGGCCATTGCGAGCAATGCGCCGCACGCGAAACCGGCCAATGCGCGCGGCAAGCGCAGCGTGCGCACGATTTCGCCGGCGAGATCGTCGGAGGCGCTGGCAGAGCCGGACGCGGACGCCGACGCATGCAGCGGCGACAGCGCCTCGATCAAGCGCGCGGGCGCGAGCGAGACGCTGCCCAACGCGAGCGACGCCATCAGCACGACCAGCGCGGCGAGCGCGAGCACGAGCCAGATCGCGGCGGCGCGCTTCGCGGTCATCGCGTGCAATGCGGCGGGCAGGGAACCTGGATGACGGCTCATCGGCGCGCTCTCAACATGGCGCGCGCATCACTGCTGCTGCCAGCCGAGCGTGACATACGCACCGCGCCCCGGCGAGTTATACGAGTAGGCCGTTTCATAGTCCTTGTTCAACAGATTCTGGATTTGCGCGGCCACGTACCAGGCTTTCGTGATGTTGTAGCGCGCGGACAGATTCACGATGCCGTAGCCGCCGAGCTTGCCGCTGCTGTCCTCGCGCGGGCCGCTCACGATCCACTCGCCGCCCACGCGCCACCCCGCGATGCTGCGGTTCACCGTCAAGGACGCGAAGCGCCGCGCGCGCCGCACGAGGTCCACGTCGTTGTCGAGATCGACGGGATTTTGCAGCGTGACCGATGCGCGCACATCGGTCTTGCCCACATGTCCGCTCCACGATCCCTCGAGCCCCTGCACTTTTGCATGCCCCACGTTCTCCGCCAGATAGATGCCCGGCGTGACCTGCTGATAGTCGATCAGATTCGAATAACGCGTCTGGAAAGCACTCAAACGCATCACGCCCAACGCATTCGACGCGTACTGCAGCGCCGCTTCGAGCGAATGGCTGCGCTCGGGCTGAATCGACGGATTGCCGCTTAGCGGATAGTACAGATCGTCGAAGCTCGGCGCGCGAAACGAATCCGAATAGCTTGCGCTCAGCTTCCAATGCGGCGTGATGTCGAACCCATAGCCGAGATAGTAACTGTTCGCTCCGCCGAAATCGGAGTACTGGTCGCGCCGCACGTTGGCCTGGATTTGGTTGCGTCCGAAGCGCGCCGTGTAGCCCGCGAAGACGGAATCGACATGCCGCGTGGGCGCGGCGAACGTATCGGAGTCGAGGCTCTGATCGAGATGCTCGTAGCCCACGCGCAGTTTTTGCTGCGCGGCCAGCGCGAAATCGTTCTGCCACGTGTATTGCCGGTTGTCGGTATCGAAGCGTCCGTTGTAGAGGCCGTTGGTCTTCGATACGCTGCGGTCGTCGCCTTCGGACACGATGAAGTGCGTGGTCCACCAGTCGGTCAGCTTGCCGTTGGCGAACGCGGACACCTGCCGCACTTTCGTGTAGAGGTTGTTCAGATCGGTCGGCGCGCCGTACGCGTTGTCGTAGCTGTTGTTGCCGTTCGACTGCAGATAGCGGACGCCCGCGTCCCATTGGTCGTTGAACTTGTGGCGCAGCGACGCCGAAATGCTCTCGTTCAGATAGCCGTTCGCGTTCGGATTCGCGTTGGGCGCCTCGCTTGGATTCAGCGCTGAAAAGCCGTCGTCTTTCGAGCGCGCGAGCGAAATGCTGAAGGTCGTGCGGCCGTCTTTATCCAATGCGCCGTTCGCGCCCACCTGCTGCGTCTGCGTGTGATAGCTGCCGTAGCCCACAGAGAAATTGAAACGCGGCGGATGCGCGCCGCCGTCTTTCGTGAACACCTGTACCACGCCGCCGATCGCGCCCGAGCCGTATAACGCGGACACGTTGCCGTTCACGACCTCGACGTGATCGATCTGATCGAGCGGAATCTGCGCGATTTGCGCGGTGCCGAGACTCACGGAATCGACGCGCACGCCGTCGATGAGAATCAGCGATTGCGTCGACGACGCGCCGCGCAAATAAAGGCTCGCCGTCGAACCGGGCCCGCCTGTACGCGAGATTTGCGCGCCGGGCGCGAGTTGCAGCAGGCCGGGCAGATCCGTTGCGGTGGTGTCGGCCAGGTCCTGCTGATCGAATAGCGACGTCTGCGGGATCGTATCGGCAAGCGCTTGCGGTCCGCGCTCGGCGGTCACCACGACGGGCGATAAAACAGTGGACGATGCAGTGGACGAAGCGGTGGACGAAGCGTCGGCGTTTGCAGGCGCGGCGGCCTGCGCATGCGCGAGATGGGGCAGCCCGGCAAAAGCGAGCAGCACCGCGCGGGCGATGGGGGACAGCATGAAGTGAGATTTCCCGTGGATGGCGTGCGCGGCCCGCTTCCCCGCAGGCCGTCGCGTAACGAGGCGCGTGCGCTTTTGACAATTCGCGCCGCGCGCCCCTCCCTCTGGCCGGTATCCGGGCTAACGACTTTCGATCCCGCCTTCCCACGCGTGACGCGCAGTGGCACACTCGCGAGTTGAACCGGAACACGCGATGGGGATCGAACTGCAAAAGCGCGAACTGCTGTTCGAAATACGATTCGTACCGCAGCACTGAACTGCGATGAACTGCAGCGAATGCGACGAACTGCAATGCACGCGAAATGCGGTCGCTTACCGTTGCGGGGGCAGCGCAGGTTGGCGCGTTCGGGTAGAACGGCGCGGCCTGCTTCCCGTTTAACTGCGCGCACAATGAAATGCGCGCGGGCACCAGAGTGCGGCCAGTGTATGAGCGCCCTCTGAGTCAGTCAAGAACGCGGGCCGCGAGAGCGATTCATTCGGACAGGGTCGAGCTATTGTCCGACGCGATCTCCGGCACGCGCGTAGTTTCTCTTCTTCAGTCGAAAAAAGGCTGCAAAAAGCGGGGTTGTTACGTCTCGAAACGAGACAAATGTCGGAACGTGCGACATTCCGCGCTAAAATGCGATGTCTTTAGAGGACGCAGCACATGCTCACCGAACTCGAAACACTTTCACAGAATATCGGCAAGCTGATCGCGATCAGCCAGCGCCACAATGAAGCGCGCCTCGCGCTCGAAGAGCAACTCGCGCAGTCGCGCGCCGAAGCCGAAGCTACGCGCACGGAACTTGCGCTGCTGCGCGAGGAACGCGACGCACTGCAAGCGGAGCGCGACGCGCTGTCGGCCAAGATCGACGACGCGCAGGTGCGTCTGAACGCGATCCTCGAAAAATTGCCGCGTGCGCGTGCGCACAACGAGCCGGACAACCAGCTCGATCTGCTCGAGCCCGCTCCGCACGAGGTCGAAACAGAGAGCGACGCCACTCGCCACGGAGAAAATGCATGACGACCAAGCAGATCGAAGTATCGATTCTCGGCGTGCCCTATCGCCTCGCCTGCTCGCCGGAAACGGAAGGCGCGCTGCTTGAAGCAGTCGCGCGAGTCGACGCCGAAATGTCGAAGATCCGCAATAACAGCAACGTGCGCGGCACGGATCGCATTGCAGTCATGGCTGCGCTGTCGCTGGCATCCGAACTGCTTAAGCTGCAAACAAGCGTGCGTCACGGAGAAGCATTTCCCGCTGAAGAAATCCGGCGTACAATGCATCAAATGAACGAGCAACTGGGTACTGTCATCGAGCAGTACAGCGTGCAGTAAGTTGCAAGTAGCATGTTGAGAGCAGTGCGGCCGGTGCTGATACCGGCTGCGGATTCAAACGGAAAGTAAGCAGGCAAGGTTCGTGAAGCATGCACGAACTGCGCGAGGCGAACAGGTCCCCAACGTTTGAGTCAATCGTTTCAGTGTCATCGGTTTTGCTTCATCGGTTTAGCTTCCCTGCCTGGTTCGCCAAGGTCATATATTCCTTGAACCAATGCCATGTGCACGGTTGCGGAAATTTGTAGCACGGGCGTGCGCGTCACTCTGTCTGATGTACCCGAAGTGCTGCTAACTGCGACCAATTCTGAACCCCCGGTTCAGGATGCCGGCCTAGCGGCTAAGGCGGGGACCTTATTTGGAACGGCATCGGACTTGCGTCCGGTGCCGTTTTTGTTTGGGCGCCGTGCTTCTTCAAACCCCTAACGTTCAATTCGATTCATGCGCTACTGGCTAATGAAGTCCGAACCGGACGAAGCAAGCATCGACCATCTCGCCAACGCCGCGCACCGCACGCTGCCGTGGACGGGCGTGCGCAACTATCAGGCTCGCAACTTCATGCGCGATGGCATGCAGATCGGCGACGGCGTGCTGTTCTATCACTCGAGCTGCCCCGAGCCGGGCATCGCGGGGCTTGCTGAAGTTGCGTCCACGGCCTATCCGGACCCCACGCAGTTCGATAGCAAGAGCCCGTATTACGACCCGAAGTCGTCGCAGGAAACGCCGCGCTGGCTGCTCGTCGACGTCGTGTTCAAGAAGAAGATTCCGTTGATTCCGCTCGCGGCCTTGCGCGAGCATGAAGAACTGAAGGACATGCGCGTGCTCGCGAGAGGCAACCGTCTGTCGATCACGCCAGTGACCGAAGCGGAGTGGCGCTTCATCACGACGCGGCTCGTTTGACGTCGCGCGGCCCACGTTGCCGCAACGCTGCAGCAACGTTGAAGCAAAGTTAAATTAGGGAACCAAGCTCAGGTTACGAGCGCCTAACGGACTCGCAAACGGCTTCGGCAAGCGTCGTGCCGTTGCGTCGCGCTCGCCTCGTCGCGCGCAACCCTGTTCAAGCATGGAGTCCAATAATGACGAAACACACCGCACGTGCACTCGCTTTCGCGCTGGTCTGCGCGGCGCCCGCTGCACTCGCGCTCACGCCCGCCGTTGCGCGCGCGCAGAGCGTCGTGCCCTATCAACCGGCCGGCGTGCTGTCGCTGAATGCACAAGCGAGCGCGGACGTACCGCAAGACGTGGTCGACATCACGCTCTTTTACGAGCAGGAAGCGAGCGATCCGTCGGCGCTCACGTCAACGCTGAATCAGCGTGCCGATTCCGCGTTGCAAAAAGCAAAGGGTGTGAGCGGCGTGACCGCGCGCACCGGTTCGTTCTCGATTTATCCGTCGACCGATCGTGACGGGCGCATCTCCGCATGGCGCGGCCGCACGGAGATCGTGCTCGAGTCGCACGACTTCACCGCGGCGTCGAAGCTCGCGGGGCAAATGGCTTCCATCATGCAGGTCGGCAACGTGCAGTTCTCGCTGTCGCCCGCGGCGCAGCGCGTGGCCGAACAGAAGCTCACCGGCGAGGCGATCAAGTCGTTCCGCGAGCAGGCGGCATCGTCCGCGCAGGCGTTCGGCTACAGCGGCTATTCGATCCGCGAGGTCAACGTCGGGCACAACGGCTCGATGCCGCGGCCGGTCATGATGATGAGCGCGCGCGCGATGGGCGCGGACGCGAAAATGGCTGCGCCGGTGCCGATAGAAGGCGGCACGTCGACGGTGACGGTGAATGTGTCAGGCTCGGTGCAGATGAAGTAATACGCTGGCACTTCGCTGGATATTCGGCCAAACAAAAACGCCACGGGCATGCATTGCATCCCGTGGCGTTTTGCTGTCCATCGCGCGCCGAAAAAAACGCGCGCCGCGCGTTACGGCAACGCGTGAGCCGCTTCGCTGCGGCCGCGCCGATACGACCATACCAGCATCGCGATGCCCGCGAGAATCATCGGCAGCGAAAGCCATTGGCCCATCGAGAGACCCATCGCGAGAAGACCGAGGAAGTCGTCGGGCTCGCGTGCGAATTCCACCGTGAAGCGCGCGAGGCCATAGCCGATCAGGAACACGGCGGAAATCGCGCCCATCGGCTTCGGCTTGCGCGAGAAGAAGAACATGACGAAGAACAGCGCGATGCCTTCGAGCGCGATCTCGTACAGCTCCGACGGATGACGCGGCAGCATGTGATATTGCGCGAACACTTCGTTCAGATGCCATTGCGCGGCGAGTTGCGGATGCGCGGCGAGCCACGCGGCGTCGTCGGGCGCGGCGCCGGGAAAGAGCATCGCCCACGGCGCGGACGGGTCGGTCACGCGCCCCCACAACTCGCCGTTGATGAAGTTGCCGAGCCGCCCCGCGGCGAGCCCGGTCGGCACCATCGGCGCGACGAAGTCGGTGACCTGCAGCCACGAGCGTTTGCGCTGATACGCGAACAGCACCATCGCGAACGTCACGCCGAGAAAGCCGCCGTGAAACGACATGCCGCCTTCCCACACCTTGAAGATGTCGAGCGGATGCGCGAGGTAAAAGCTCGCCTTGTAGAACAGCACGTAGCCGAGCCGGCCGCCGAGAATCGTGCCGAGCACGCCGTAAAACAGCATGTCGTCGATGTCTTTCGGCGTCCAGCCTTGCGCGGCGACGTACGGCAAGCGCAGCCGCAGCCGGCCGACGACGATCGCCGCGATGAACGCGACGAGGTACATCAGTCCATACCAGCGCACGGCGAGCGGCCCCAGGTGAATGGCGACGGGGTCGAAGTTCGGGTGAATGAGCATCGTGTTGTTATGGGCAGTTCGGGTTCAGAAGCGGGTTGGTAGGGATGACGGACGGCTCACGCCGCCCGCATTGGACGGCTTTGCGCGCAATGCGTTCGCCGCCGTGGCGCTAGATGCGTGACGTGGCCGGCTGCGTGTCAGCAGCGGCGGCATGCGCCCGCGCGATGTCGATAAAGCCCGCGAGCACCGGACTCACCTCGGCGCTGCGCCAGACGAGGCCTGTCTCGATGGCGGGCACGGACTCGCGCAACGGCCGGTACACGACGCCGGTGCGGCGCAGGTTACGCAGCGATTGCGGCACCAGTGCGACACCCATGCCGGCCGACACGAGGCTCACGATGGTCTGCATCTGTATCGCCTCCTGGCCGATGCGCGGCGCGAGCCCCGCGACGCCGTAGCAATCCATAATGATGTCATAAAAGCCCGGCGCCAAACGTCTTGGGAAGATGACGAGCGGCGCGTCGGCGACCTCGCGCAGACTGACCGGCGCGTCGAGCCATTCGGCGTGCGGCTCGCCGGCGCTGTCCGTGGCCGCCGCGGCATGCGCCCCATGCGCCCCACCATGCGCGACCCGCGCCGCCATCTCCGTCGACATCGCGATGACAAGCGGCTCGCGCTCGATCGGCAGCCACGAAAGCTGCATCGCATGACGCGACGGCAGCGGCGCGATCACGAGGCCGGCGTCGATGCGGCCGGCCACGAGTTCATCCACCTGCACGTCGCTCGTGGCTTCGGTCAGTTCGAGCCGCACGCGCGGATAACGCGCGCCGAACTCGCGCAAGAGCCGCGGCAGCAAACCGTAATCCGCCGTCGATACGAACGCCAGCGAGAGCACGCCCGCCTCCCCGCGCGCGAGGCTTTGCGCAAGCGGCCGCAATCCTTCGGCGCCCGCCAGCAGACGCTGAACTTCGGGCAACAGATCGGCGCCGACGCGCGTCAGCTCCACCGAGCGCTTGGTGCGCGCGAACAGCTCGACGCCGAGCGTCTCCTCGAGCGCGCGAATTGCCTGCGACAACGGCGGCTGCGTCATCGACAGGCGCGCGGCGGCGCGGCCGAAGTGCATTTCTTCGGCCACGGTCACGAAATAGCGCAATTGACGCAGGTCGGGAACGGCTGGCAGCATGATTAAGACATTTTACGACCTAATAAGCCGTCAATAATATATTGGACACGCATCTCGCAAAATTGCATTCTTGCCCGACGCGTCCGAACTACACTGGACCGACCAGCAAAACAAACAGACTGGAGCTCCCCATGCCATACAACCGTCGTTCGAAGAACATCACGCAAGGCGTGGCCCGTTCGCCGAACCGCTCGATGTACTACGCACTCGGCTATCAGAAGGAAGACTTCGACAAGCCGATGATCGGCATCGCGAACGGCCATTCGACGATCACGCCATGCAACGCCGGCCTGCAGCGTCTTGCCGACGCCGCCGTCGCCGCGGTCAAGGGCGCGGACGCGAATCCGCAGATCTTCGGCACGCCGACCATCTCGGACGGCATGTCGATGGGCACCGAAGGCATGAAGTACTCGCTCGTCTCACGCGAAGTGATCGCCGACTGCATCGAGACCTGCGTACAAGGTCAGTGGATGGACGGCGTGGTCGTGATCGGCGGCTGCGACAAGAACATGCCGGGCGGCATGATCGGCCTCGCGCGCATGAACGTGCCGGGCATCTACGTGTATGGCGGCACGATCCGTCCGGGCAACTGGAAGGGCACCGATCTGACCATCGTGTCGTCGTTCGAGGCGGTCGGCGAATTCACGGCGGGCCGCATGTCGGAAGAGGACTTCGAAGGCATCGAGAAGAACGCGTGCCCGTCGACGGGTTCGTGCGGCGGCATGTACACGGCCAACACGATGAGCTCGTCATTCGAAGCGCTCGGCATGTCGCTGCTGTATTCGTCGACGATGGCGAACCCCGACGAGGAAAAGGTCGACTCGGCCGCTGAGTCGGCGCGCGTGCTCGTGGAAGCGGTCAAGAAAGACCTGAAGCCGCGCGACATCATCACGAAGAAGTCGATTGAAAACGCCGTCGCGCTGATCATGGCGACGGGCGGCTCGACCAACGCGGTGCTGCACTATCTGGCGATCGCGCACGCGGCCGAAGTGGAGTGGACGATCGAGGACTTCGAGCGCATCCGCAAAAAAGTGCCGGTGATCTGCAATCTGAAGCCGTCGGGCCAGTACGTCGCGACCGACCTGCACAAGGCCGGCGGCATTCCACAGGTCATGAAGATTCTGCTCGACGCGGGTCTGTTGCATGGCGACTGCATCACCATCACGGGCAAGACGCTCGCCGAAGAACTGAAGGACGTGCCGGGCAAGCCGCGCGCCGATCAGCAGGTGATCTTCCCGATCGAGAAGGCGCTGTACAAGGAAGGCCATCTCGCGATCCTGAAGGGCAATCTCGCCGAAGACGGCGCGGTGGCGAAGATCACGGGCCTGAAGAACCCGGTGATCACCGGGCCGGCTCGCGTGTTCGACGACGAGCAAAGCGCGCTCGAAGCGATTCTGGCGGACAGGATCGTTGCCGGCGATGTCGTCGTGCTGCGCTATCTCGGCCCGAAGGGCGGTCCGGGCATGCCGGAAATGCTCGCGCCGACGTCGGCGATTATCGGCAAAGGGCTCGGCGAAAGCGTCGGCCTCATCACCGACGGACGCTTTTCGGGCGGCACATGGGGCATGGTGGTCGGCCACGTCGCGCCGGAAGCGTTCGTCGGCGGCACGATCGGGCTCGTGCAGGAGGGCGATTCGATCACCATCGACGCACACAGGTTGCTCTTGCAACTGAACGTCGACGACGCCGAATTGCAGCGCCGCCGCGCCGCCTGGCAGCAGCCGAAGCCGCGCTACACGCGCGGCGTGCTGGCGAAGTACTCGG
Organism: Paraburkholderia sp. OAS925; assembly: GCF_040543975.1. Lineage (NCBI taxonomy): Bacteria > Pseudomonadati > Pseudomonadota > Betaproteobacteria > Burkholderiales > Burkholderiaceae > Paraburkholderia > Paraburkholderia sp. OAS925. Next base: position 1,382,638 of record NZ_JBEUNO010000001.1, on the reverse strand, counting down.
CGCTCGCGTTGCCGGCCAACAAGGGGGCGGTCACGGGTTGATGGCGATGCGGTTTGGAAGCGACGCGGGAAGGTTTGTAACGATGCAGGCGGGCAAAACGTCGCTGCATTAGCCCTACGTAAAAGCGAAAGGGGCGCACGAAAAACCGTGTGCCCCTTTCCTTTTATAATGCCTGCACCACAAGCCGGGCATCCGCACCGGCGGAGACCAGAATGAAATCAATGTCGTATGCGGTGCTTGCAGCGGCTGCCGTGTTCGCCGCGTTGTCGATGGGCGTCAGCGCGACCGCGCATGCGGAAGCGGCGGCGGGACTCGCGCTTGCACAACAGCAAAACTGCATGAGCTGCCACTCGGTAGCACGGCCGTTCATGGGCCCGGCGCTGCACGACGTGGCCGCGAAATATTCGGGCCGCGAAGACGCGACCACCTATCTCAAGCACAAGATTCTGGATGGCAGCACCGGCGTGTGGGGCCAGGTGCCGATGCCCGCGAATACGCAGCTAACGCCCGACCAGGCGGCCACGCTCGCGAGCTGGGTGTTGACGTTGAAGTAGCGCGGCTTGCTTTGATCGGCGTTGGTCGACCTTGGTCGGGTACGAGCGGGCCGCGCCTGAACTATCAGCGCCACGGCGCGAGCCGCGCTCGATACGCGACCCTCTCTTCGATCACGCTTTCGGTGTTCGCCGCGCGATCTCCGCTTCCACCGCTTCGCGTACCCAGCCCGTCATTTCGTTCGCGAGCGTGGACACCACTTCGCGTGTGATCTGATCGACGAGCCGCGTGGTGTGCTCCTGCACGGCGCTGCGGCAGCGCGCTTCGACGATGCCGCGCCCATCGCCCGCGAGAAAATCCGCGAATCGTTCCTGTAGACGCCCGGCGATGACCTCTGCATCGACGGCGGACGATGCCTGCTCGCCCACTTCGTGCGCGAAGTCCGGCGGGACGGTGGCGCCCGCCTCGAGCGGCGTCGGCGGCTCGGTGCGATCGAACACGCCCGCCGATGCAGCCAGCACCTCGTCATGCGCGTGCTCGGCTTCGGCTGCGCGATGGGCATCGTCGGGATAGGTGGTTGGCTGTGCGTGCTGTGCGGAATGCGCCGGCGTCGCTGCGCCAGGCTCCGGTGCAAGCACGGGCTCGGGGGTCAACGTTTGTTCGGGCGAGAGAACCGGCTGCGGCGCGAGTTCGGGCTCTGGTGTCAGGCTGGGCTCACGCAGGTCCTCGGGTTCGCGAAGAGGTGTATCGGAGCGAGCCGCGGGCTGAGCTGCACTCTGAGGGGCACTCGGAGCCGTAGGCTGAATAGCGGCCTCAGCGGGCTGAGCGGCAGTTGGAGTACCGGCCTGAGCCGTGCCCTGAGTATCGGTCCGGGTAGTAGCCGGCGCCGCCGCAGTACCAGCCGCCGCAGTACCAGCCGCCGCAGCACCAGCCGATTCACCACCGCCCGGCACAGCCCCCGGCACACCAGCCGCACCCGCACCCCCACCGCCGCTCTGCGGCTCGCGCCGTTGCGCCGCATGGCCCGGCACGAGCACCTCTTGCAGAATAGGAATCGAATTATCGTTGGAATCGGACACGTGCGCCCTCCGTGTTTGAGTCGTAGCGGAAGCAGGCCGCGTATGCGCCGGCGCGCCTTGACAGGACACAACGCAACACATGACGCGAGGCGGGACGAAGCTCTAGCCGCCCTGCTTATAGTTGTTCAAAGCATAGCCGCGATCGCGATAGAAGCGATAGCGCTCGCGCCCGGCAATGAGTTCGTCATGTGCGTTACCGACCACTTCGAGCAACCTTTCGAAGCGCGCGAACTGCGAGGGCACCGTCGCACCGAGATTGAGAAGCACCTGATGATGCGGCACGTCGTCGAGGTTCGCGGCCAGCACGATCGGCGTTTGCGCGGCGAGCGGCGTGCCCGCCATGCAGTGCGGCACGAAGTCGAGCGCCGAGAAAGTCCACAGCTGCTCGTCGAACGCGCGCAGCCGCTCGGGCTCAGCCACGACGATGGTGGGCTGCCCCGCCTGATACGCCTTGCGCACCAGGCGGCACGCATAAAGCAGCGAGTCGCCGACGTTCGAATGGAAGTCGATTCGAGTCATCGGCGGCCCCGCTTTACGCTTTCGGCGCGCTCTGCGACACGTGGGACACCTGCGACGCGCGCAACGTTACTGCGATGCGTCATTGCGCCGCGCGGCCGTCCACGGCCCGACCGTCCGCGGCGCGATCGATCAAGAACTGCGCGAGCAACGGCACCGGACGTCCGGTGGCGCCCTTCGCCGCGCCGCTCTTCCACGCCGTGCCGGCAATGTCCAGATGCGCCCACGGATACGCGTCGGTGAAGCGCGACAGGAAGCACGCCGCCGTCACGCTGCCCGCCGGCCGGCCGCCGATATTCGCGAGGTCCGCGAAATTCGACTTGAGCTGTTCCTGATACTCGTCGTCGAGCGGCAGCCGCCACGCCGGGTCCGATGCCTCGCGCGATGCGTCGAGCAGCTCGCCCGCCAGCGCGTCGTTTTTGGAGAAGAGGCCGCTGTTGTGATGACCGAGCGCGATGATGCAAGCGCCCGTCAGCGTGGCAATGTCGATCACCGCGGCGGGCTTGAAGCGCTCCGCATAAGTGAGCGCGTCGCACAAGATCAGACGGCCTTCGGCGTCCGTGTTGAGCACTTCGATTGTCAGGCCCTTCATGCTCGTGACGATGTCGCCCGGCTTCGTGGCCGTGCCCGAAGGCATGTTCTCGACAGCCGGAATGATGCCGACCACATTGATCTTCAGGCCCATTTCGGCGACCCCGCGCAATGTGCCCAGCACCGAACCGGCGCCGCACATGTCGTACTTCATTTCGTCCATGCCTTCGCCGGGCTTGAGCGAAATGCCGCCCGTGTCGAACGTCACGCCCTTGCCGACCAGCACGACCGGCGCGGCCTTCGCGGCGCCGCCCTGGTACTGCAGCACGATGAACTGCGCGGGTTCGGTGGAGCCCGCCGTCACCGACAGGAACGAGCCCATCTTCAGCGCTTCGCACTGTTTTTCGCCGAGCACTTCGACCTTCAGCTTCCAGTCTTTCGCGAGCTTCTTCGCGGTGTTCGCGAGATAAGTCGGCGTGCAGACGTTGCTCGGCAGATTGCCGAGGTCGCGCGTCAGGTCCATGCCGTTGGCGAGCGCGGCGCCCTGCTTCGCGGCGAGCTTGGCGGCCTTCTCGTCGCCGGTATTCACGCTGAACACGATGCGTTTCAGCGCGCGCGCCGAGTTGTCCGGCTTGCTCTTCATCTGCGTGAACTTGTAGGTCAGTTCGCGCAGCGCGAGAATCGCGGCGCGCACAGCCCAGTCGGCCGAACGCTCGAGGATGGGCAGTTGCGCCAGCGTGAACGTGACCTGCACGACCTTGGTGGCGAGCAACGCGCGCCATGCCGCGCGCACCGCTTCGCCATAGGCTTTCTGACTGAAAGCGTCCTGTTTGCCGAGCCCGACGAGCAGCACGCGCGATGCGCCGATACCCGAGACTTCATGCAGGAACAGCGTGCTGCCCGCTTTGCCTTCCATGTCGCCCGCCTTGATGATGCGGGTCAGGAGGCCCTTGGTGGCTACGTCGATTTCGAGTGCCGCGCCCGAGAGCGTCTGCGACTCGAACACGCCGATTACGATGCAATCCGATTTCCCGGTGAGGAAACCGTTTGACGAGCCTTTGGTCCAATCACAGGCTTTTATGCTAAAGTCCATCGCGCTTGTCCTCGGATAAAATCTGGGCTTAGGATGAAAGCCGCAATTATCCGCTATTTTTCCTGCGGCGGCTGCACCGGAGGCGTGGCGGAAAGCAATCCGCGCGTCGCTGAGAGCGCCCCCTCTCGTCATCAATAATGATCTTCGAACGCTCCCTCCAGCGCGAACTCGCGTATACGGCTGGTGCCGTGTTCATGGTTCTGCTTACGCTCGTGCTGACCACGATGATGATCCGCATCGTCGGCTTCGCGGCGCAAGGCGAGATCGACCCGCGCGACGTGCTGGTCCTGATCGGCCTGACCGTGATCGGCTATCTCGCCATCATGCTCGTCGCCACTTTGTTCGTGTCGATCCTGTTCGTGCTGACGCGCTGGTACAAAGACTCCGAGATGGTCGTGTGGCTTTCGTCGGGCGTGAGTCTCAGTCACCCGGTTTATCAAGCCCATCGGCATGTTCGCCACGCCGATCATTATTCTTATCTGTTTCTTCGTATTCGTCGGCTGGCCGTGGTCGAATCAGCAAAGCAAAATGATCCGCGCGCGCTTTCAGCAGCGCGACGAAGTTTCACTGCTCGCGCCAGGCCAGTTCCGCGAATCGGCTAGCAGTCATCGTGTGTTCTTCATCGAGAAGATGTCGCCGGATCAGGGCCACGTCGAGAACGTATTCGTGACGAGCACCGAGAACGGCAAGGTCAACGTGGTGGTGTCGAAGAACGGCCATACCGAAACGCACAAGAACGGCGACCGCTTCGTCGTGCTCGAAAACGGCCGGCGCTATGAAGGCGAGCCGGGGCATCCGGATTTCCGCATCATGGAGTTCGAGCGTTACGGCGTCAAAATCGAGAGTCAGCCGGTGGTCAACACGCCCACCACGACGGGCACGCCCACGCTCACGCTGCTGCGCAATCCGACCCAGGTGAATCTCGCCGAATTCGCGTGGCGCGCGGGGCTGCCGCTCATCGCAATCAATCTGATGCTGCTCGCCATTCCGCTCGCGCATCAGAACCCGCGGCGCAGCCGCACGATCAACCTCGTGATGGCCGTGCTGATCTATCTGACGTATTCGAATCTGCTGAACGTCGTGCAGTCGTGGATCGAGCAAGGCAAGATGTCGTTCGCGCTCGGGCTCGTGATTCTGCATGTCATCGTGGCAGCGATTGTCGCGTTTATCTTCTGGCTGCGCGTGCGCAACCGGCCGCTCTTCACGAGGGCCATGTTCAGCCGTTCGCAGGGAGCCTGATCAATGCGCATCTATGAAAGGTACTTCGCGCGTCAGGTCTACCTCACGTTCATTTTCATTCTGTTCGCGTTTTCGGGCCTGTTCTTTTTCTTCGACCTGATCAACGAACTGAACTCGGTCGGTCACGGCAACTATAAATTCCAGTACGCGGTGCTGCGCGTCGCGCTGCAAACGCCGTCGCGTTTCTACGAGATCATTCCGGTCGCCGCGCTGATCAGCGCGATCTACGTGTTCGCGCAAATGGCGGCGAATTCCGAGTACACGATCTTTCGCGTGTCCGGGCTCGCCACTAATCAGGCGCTGCGCTCGCTGCTGAAAATCGGCATTCCGCTGGTGTTTTTGACGTACCTGATCGGCGAAGTGGTCGGCCCGTACACGGATCAGTTGTCCGAGCGCGTGCGGCTCGAGGCGCTCGGGTCGTCGGTGTCGAGCAACTTCCAGTCGGGCGTCTGGGTGAAGGACACGCTGACCGCGCGCGCCGACGGCGAGCAGGTCACGCGCTTTGTCAACGTCGGCGAACTGAAGCCGGACGCGACCATCAGCAATGTCCGCATTTACGAGTTCGATTCGAAGTTCCGGCTTTCGAATGTGCGCATTGCGAAGAGCGGCGTGTATCAGCCGCCCGGTCATTGGCAATTGACCGGCGTGACGGATACGCAGTTGATCGACGTGCCCCCGCCTTCCGGCACGCCGGCCGATGCGCTGAATCCGGTGTATCGCGCGAGGCAGGTTGCGCTGCCCGAATATTCGTTGCGCTCGGAATTGACGCCGCAGATTCTGTCGGTGCTGCTGGTGTCGCCGGATCGCATGTCGATGTTCAACCTCTTCCGCTACATTCAGCATTTGACCGAGAATCATCAGGACACGCAGCGCTATGAAATCGCGCTGTGGCGCAAGGTGCTGTATCCGTTTGCGGTGTTCGTGATGCTGGTGCTGTCGCTACCCTTTGCGTATCTGCATACGCGCGCCGGCGTGGTCGGTATGAAGGTGTTCGGCGGGATCATGCTCGGCATGAGCTTCCAGTTGTTCAACACGCTGTTCTCGCATATCGGCACGCTAAACACGTGGCCAGCGCCGTTGACGGCGGCCACGCCTGGACTGGTTTATCTGGTGCTCGGCCTCGTCGGGCTAAAGTGGGTTGATCGCCATTAGGAGCCTTCGCGATGGCTACGCATGGGTTGATCCTGTTTGGGCATGGCGCACGCGATGTGCGCTGGCGTGAGCCCTTTGAGCGGCTCGCGCAGAAGCTGCGCGCAGCGCGCGCTTCGGGCGCGAACGGCGACGATGGCCGTGTGCGTCTCGCTTTTCTCGAGTTGATGGAGCCGGACTTACCCACCGCGGTCGGCGAACTCGTTGCCGACGGCTGCGATGCGATTACCGTCGTGCCCGTGTTCTTCGGGCAAGGCGGGCATATCAGGAAAGATCTGCCCGAGTTGATTCAGCGTTGCCGCGACGCGCAGCCTTCGGTGGAGATTACGTGCGCGGTTGCCGTGGGTGAGGATGAGGCTGTGCTCGATGCTGTCGTGGGGTATTGCTTGCGGCAGGGGTGATTCTTTTGTTCCAGGATCGCTAGTTGCAGCCGGCGTTTAAGCCGCCACCAGAATCCCACCCGCCACAGAGCGCGCCGCGTCCTTCGCCTTCACACCTCCGCGCGCCGCAAACGCCTCGCCGATCATCAACAGACTCGGTTGCGAAGCGTCCAGCCATCTTTGCGCTTCCCCCGCAGCCAGCTCTTCGAGCGTCAACGTCAGCATGCGCTCACGCTCGGTGCTGCAGGCCTCGACAATCGCCACGGGCGTCGAAACCGGCTTGCCCGCGTCGATCAACTGCTGCGCAATCTCGACGCCGCTGTCACGCCCCATATAGAACACGAGCGAATCGGCGTTCACCTGCTCGCGAATTTCATCGGAGCCCGGCGCGCGGCTGAACGTCGCGAGTGCGACGCTGCGCGACACGCCGCGCAACGTCAATGAACGCTTCAGGGAGGCCGCGCTGGCGAGCGCAGCCGTGATGCCAGGCACCACTTCATACTCGATGCCCGCGGCCTCGAGCGCACGCATTTCCTCGTCCGCGCGACCGAACAGCATCGGATCGCCGCCCTTCAGGCGCACGACGACTTCGTGTTCGAGCGCCGCATCGACGATCTGCTTGTTGATGAACTGCTGCGCCGTCGATAGCTGTCCGCAGCGCTTGCCGACAGCAATCCGCTTTGCGTGGGACGGCGCGTAGTCGAGCATCGCCGGCTCCACCAGCGCGTCGTGCAGCACGACGTCGGCGCTCGCGAGAAGCCGCGCACCGCGCACCGTGATCAGGTCGGCGGCGCCTGGTCCCGCGCCGATCAGATAAACCTTACCCATGTGTGTCAGCCTGTTCGTCAGTGCGCTCGCTGCCAATCAATCGCCGTTACGCCGAGAACGCGCGGATCATGCCGGCCGCGACTGTGTGATGCGTCGCTTCGTCGATCAGCACGAACGCGCCCGTGCCCTGATGCGAGTCGTACACGTCGCACACCAGCGGCTTTTGCAACGTGAGCGCCACGCGGCCGATGTCGTTCATCGCGAGCTCGCGGCGATCCGTCGACTGCGACAGCGTATGCACGTCGAGCACTTCCTTGATGGAGCCGATGCGCGCGAACACAGTGTTGGTGGTCTGCTTCAGCAGATACTTGCGCTGTGTCGACAGCGGCGTGTCGTCAAACCAGCACAGGTCGGCCTCGAGCTTCTTCGCGGGTTCAGGCGCGGCCTCGCGCAGCACGAAGGTATCGCCGCGCGACACGTCGACGTCTTCCGCGAGACGGATCGTCACCGTCTGACCGGCAAACGCGCGGTCTACCGCAGCCGTGCCGCCCACCACCGGCGCGATGATCTCAGCAACCGTCGCTTCGCGATTAGCCGGCAGCACGACGATCGTGTCGCCGACCTTCACCTCGCCCGCTTCGACGCGGCCCATATAGCCGCGGAAGTCGTCGGCCTGGCTGCCGTCCTGGCGCGCGACCCATTGCACCGGGAAACGCAGCGCCTGGCCCGTCGGCACTTGCACCGGCAGCGCTTCGAGCAGATCGAGCAGCGGCTCGCCCGCGTACCACGGCATGCGTTCGCTGGCCGTCACGATGTTGTCGCCCTTGAGCGCCGACACCGGCACGAAGCGCACATCGCTCAAACCGAGCTGACGCGCGAGTTCGACATACGCGTCGCGAATCTCGTTGAAGCGCGTCTCGCTGTAATCGACCAGATCCATCTTGTTGATCGCGACGATCGCATGCTGCAAGCCGAGCAGCTTCACGATCGCGCTGTGACGCTTGGTCTGCGGCAACAGTTGCGCAACGCCGTCGACGAAGGTCACGCGCGTTGCGTCGACGAGAATGATCGCCGCGTGCGCGGTCGATGCGCCCGTCACCATGTTGCGCGTGTACTGCTCGTGGCCCGGCGTATCGGCGATGATGAACTTGCGCTTCGCGGTCGCGAAGTAGCGATACGCGACGTCGATCGTGATGCCCTGCTCGCGTTCGGCTTCGAGACCGTCGGTGAGGAGCGCGAGGTCGATTTCGTCGCCGACGGTGCGCTTGTTCTTCGCGCGCGACAACGCGGAAAGCTGGTCGCTCAACACAGCCTTGCTGTCGTACAGCAGGCGGCCGATCAACGTGCTCTTGCCGTCGTCGACGCTGCCCGCGGTGATGAAGCGAAGCACGCCGAGGTCTTCTGGTTGGTGAATGCTGCTCATGATGTTCCTTTACGTATGTCGGCGTGCTTAGAAATAACCTTGCTTCTTGCGCTGTTCCATCGCGGCCTCGGAGACCTGATCGTCCATCCGGGTCGCGCCGCGCTCCGTGATTTCGGTCACGGCCGTTTCGGCGATGATCTTTTCCAGATCGTCCGCATCGCTTTCAACGGGACACGTGCAGCTAATGTCGCCGACCGTGCGGAAACGCACCACCGCCGTTTCGCTGACTTCGCCTTCGCGCATCGGCGTGAGCGGCGTGACGGGCACGAGCAGGCCGTTGCGGCGCACGATCTCGCGTTGGTGCGCGTAATAGATCGACGGCAATTCGAGCTTCTCGCGCGCAATGTATTGCCACACGTCGAGTTCGGTCCAGTTCGAAATCGGGAACACGCGCAGATGTTCGCCGTTATGCAGACGCGCGTTGTACAGGCTCCACAGTTCGGGGCGCTGCGCCTTCGGGTCCCATTGGCCGAACTCGTCGCGGAACGAGAAGATGCGCTCTTTCGCGCGGGCCTTTTCTTCGTCGCGACGCGCGCCGCCGATCAGCGCGGTATAGCCATGCTGTTCGATGGTTTCAAGCAACGTCACCGCTTGCGCCGCATTGCGCGAATCCGTTTCGCGACGCAGACGCACCGTGCCGCGCTTGATCGAATCTTCAACGTGGCCAACCACCAGTTCCGCGCCGATCTCTTTCGCGCGACGGTCGCGGAAGTCGATCACTTCGTCGTAGTTGTGGCCCGTGTCGATATGCACGAGCGGAAACGGCAGCACGGTCTTGCGATTCGCGCCGATGCCGAACGCCTTCAGTGCGAGCGCGAGCACGACGACCGAATCCTTGCCGCCCGAAAACAGCAGCGCCGGCTTGCTGCATTCGGCGACCAGTTCGCGCAGGATATGAATCGACTCGGCTTCGAGCCAATCGAGGTGATCCATCCGGTTCGCCGTGTTGGCAAGCGGAGCGTTGACAGTGGAATCGAGCGTGGTGCTCATGTTTGGGTCCTTCGTTGATTCGCTTGTCGAGCGGTTGCTCGCGAAGCGCACAGATTCAATTCGGTATGTGCGGCGTGAAGAAGCAAAGACAAGTCTTCAACTCCACGCCGCATCAATAAGCGATGCTTCAGGCCGGGGCGTTCTCGCTGCGATCCACCGCAATCGGCGTGATCGTCGTGATGTGCAGTCCGCATTCCTTCGTGTCGCGCGACTCCCACCACCAGCGGCCCGCGCGGCTGTCCTCGCCGGGACGCACGGCGCGCGTGCACGGCTCGCAGCCAATGCTCGGATAACCGCGCGCATGCAGCGGATTCACCGGCACGTCGAACGCCTTGAGGTAATCCCATACTTCGGCTTCGGTCCAGTCCGTGAGCGGATTGAACTTCGCGATGTTGCGCGCGGCGTCGTGCTCTTCCTCGTGCAGTTCGGCACGCGTCACCGACTGTTCGCGGCGCTGGCCCGTCACCCATGCGCTGACATCCGACAGCGCGCGATTGAGCGGCTCGACCTTGCGGATCTCGCAGCAGCGCTTGCGCAGATCGACGCTTTCATAGAACGCGTTCAGACCATGTGACGTGACGTATTCTTCGACGGCGGCAGCCTGCGGATGAAACTGCTCGATGTCGTAGCCATAACGCTCTTTCACGCGATCGATCATGCCGAGCGTCTCGGCGTGCAAGCGGCCAGTATTCAGCGAGAAGATGCCGATCTTCACGCCGCGCGACAGGATCGCGTGCGTGAGCAGCATGTCTTCGGCGGCGAGGCTGCTCGCGAACTTCACGTTCGCGTGACGCGCGGCGATCGAATCGAGCAGCGCATTGAGGCGCTCGACCTTGGCAGCGAGTTCGGGCGCGAGCGACTGCGATAAAGCGGCGCTCATGCCGAAACCTTTTGCGAAGCAGCCGACGACGAAGCCGAAGCAGCGCGGCGGCGGAACAGCGGCGCCGGTTCATCGAATGCGCCCTGATACTGCACGGTGAAATCGTCGAATGCCTTGATGGCGTCGCTAATGTCTTTATCCGCGCGCACGGCGAATGCGTCGAAGCCGCAACGCAACATCAAACGCACCTGGTCGCGCAGCACGTCGCCGATGGCGCGCAATTCGCCCTTGTAGCCATAGCGCTCGCGCAGCAGGCGGCCGATGCTGTAGCCGCGGCCGTCACGAAACACCGGGAAGTCCACGGCGATTACCGCGAGCTTGTCGAAATCGCCGGCGATGTCCGCCGGTTCGCTGTCCGGCGCAAGCCACACGCCGAGTTCAGCGGCGCCACGCGAGGCGCTCAATGCGTCGCGCTCCGCTTGCCAGAATGCCAGCGGCACGATGATCTTGCCGGCCGGCAGTTCGTTCACCGCGGGCAGCGAGCCGTCTTCGGCGGGACGCACGAGCGTCCAGTCATCGTTGACGATCGCGCGATTCTTGATGATAGAAGCCATCTGTTCTGTATCCTTTGCGCGCTTACGCGTGAGCCGGTTGACGCGATGCGTACACGCGTTCCTTAAACGGAGCGATGCCGATGCGGCTGTACGTGTCGATGAAACGCTCGCCTTCCTCGCGATGCTCGACGAACGTGTCGATCACCTTCGAGATCACGTCCGGCATTTCTTCCGCCGAGAACGACGGGCCGATCACGCGGCCGAGATGCGCGCCCGTTGCGCCGGTGCCCTGCTCGCCGCCGAGCGTCACCTGATACCACTCCGAGCCGTCCTTATCGACCCCCAGAATGCCGATGTTGCCCACATGGTGATGACCGCAAGCGTTGATGCAACCCGAGATATTCAGCGACACGTCGCCCAGGTCGTACACGAAGTCCAGATCGTTGAAACGCTCCTGAATCGCGAGTGCAATCGGGATCGACTTGGCATTCGCGAGCGAGCAGAAATCGCCGCCCGGGCACGCGATGATGTCGGTCAGCAAGCCGATGTTCGGCGTCGCAAAACCTTGCGCCTTGGCCTTTTCCCACAGCGCGAACAGGTCGCGCTTCTTGACGTTCGCGAGAATCAGATTCTGTTCGTGCGACACGCGAACTTCGCCCAGCGAATACTCGTCGGCCCAATCCGCGACGGCTTCCATTTGCGCGTCGGTTGCGTCGCCCGGCGCGACGATGCCGTTTTTCAGCGACAGCGTCACGGCCGCGTAACCCGCGACCTTATGCGGACGCACATTGCGCTCGACCCAACGCGCGAAGCCACGGTTTTCGAGCAGATGCTTTTCGAACGAAGCGTCGGTGTCGGCGAGCTTCTCGTACACCGGCGGCTGGAAGTATTGCGACACGCGATCGAGTTCGGCTTGCGTCAGCGTCGAAGGACCGTCCTTCAGATGCTGCCATTCCTCTTCGACCTGCGCGGCGAACTTCTCCGGCGACAGCGCCTTCACCAGAATCTTGATACGCGCCTTGTACATGTTGTCGCGGCGGCCGTAGCGGTTGTACACGCGCAGCACGGCTTCGCTGTACGTCAGCAGATGTTGCCAGGGCAGATCGCGACGAATGACCGCGCCGACGATCGGCGTGCGGCCCAGACCGCCGCCCGCCAGAATGTCGACCACGAGTTCGCCCTGCGCGTTGCGCTTCACATACACGCCCATGTCGTGAATCTGCACGGCGGCGCGATCTTCCTGCGAACCCGAAACGGCGATCTTGAACTTGCGCGGCAGCCACAGGAACTCGGGGTGGAACGTCGACCATTGACGCAGAATTTCCGCCCACGGCCGCGGGTCGACGAATTCGTCGGGCGCCACGCCCGCGAACTGATCGGCGGTAATGTTGCGGATGCAATTGCCCGACGTCTGGATCGCGTGCATCTGCACCGACGCGAGCTTGCGCAGAATCTCCGGCGTTTCCTCGAGCTTGATCCAGTTGTACTGGATGTTCGAGCGCGTCGAGAAATGGCCATAGCCGCGGTCGTGCTCGCGCGCGATCACGGCCAGCATGCGAAGCTGGTCGCTGCGCAGATTGCCGTAGGGAATCGCGATGCGGTGCATGTACGCGTGGCGCTGGTAGTACAGGCCGTTCTGCAGACGCAGCGGACGGAACTCCTCTTCGCTCAATTCGCCCGACAAGCGGCGGCGAACCTGATCGGCGTACTGCGCGACCCGTTCATCGACGATGGTCTGGTCGTACTGATCGTATTGGTACATTCGGGGACCCCAATTTTTTGGCTTGCACACACGACGGTCCGGCGACCGGCGCTCCGGTTCCACCGCGCTTCTGAACATCCGTGTTTGTCAGCTCGATCGAGTCAGGGTTTAGACCTATCTCTCATTTGCTTATAACAAATACAGATATCCATATTGAAAAAGATGGACAGATCGTAATAAACTCGCCTTATATTTCAAACGACTAAAAAATTCTTTTGATATGCGGAGAGGTTATATGAACCTGCATCAGTTCCGCTTCGTCCGCGAGGCTGTGCGGCAGAACTTCAATCTGACCGAAGCGGCCAAGGCGCTGTTTACAAGCCAGCCGGGGGTTTCCAAGGCGATCATCGAGCTCGAGGACGAGCTGGGCGTGGAAATCTTCACGCGCCACGGCAAGCGCGTGCGTTCGCTGACCGAACCGGGGCGCATCATCCTGCAATCGGTCGAGCGTATTTTGCAGGAAGTCGAGAGCCTGAAACGCGTCGGCAAGGACTACGCGGCGCAGGATCAGGGCAACCTGGTGATCGCGGCCACGCACACGCAGGCGCGCTATTCGCTGCCCGCCGCCATCGCGGAGTTCAAGAAACGCTTCCCGAAGGTTCACCTTTCGATTCTGCAAGGCAGCCCGACGCAAGTGGCCGAGATGGTGCTGCATGACCAGGCGGACCTCTGCATCGCCACCGAGGCGATCTCCAACTATAAAGAACTCGTCTCGCTGCCGTGCTTCCAGTGGCATCACGTCGCCGTGATGCAGCCGGATCACCCGCTGCTCGACCGCAAGCTGTTGTCGCTGGACGATCTGACGCAGTATCCGCTGATCACCTACGACAACGCGTTCGCCGGCCGCACCAAGATCAACGAGGCGTTCCGGCTGCGCGCGCTGCATCCGGACATCGTGCTCGAGGCGATCGACGCCGACGTGATCAAAACCTATGTCGAACTCGGCCTCGGCGTCGGCATCATGGCGGACATCGCGTTTAACGCCGAGCGCGACCGTCATCTGCGCGCGATGCCGGTCGGCCACCTGTTCGGCAGCAACGTGACGCGGGTCGCGCTCAAGCACGGCGCGTATCTGCGCAGCTATGTGTATACGCTGGTCGAGCTTCTGTCGCCGGGCCTGAACCGCAGGCTGATCGAACAGGCGCTCAAGGGCGAACACGAAACCTACGAACTTTGATTTGACCAACGCGCTTTGCTTTGTCCGCTACGGAGACCCATCGATGACGTCGCATAAAAACAGACTTCGCGGCCTCGCCGCTCTCGGCGTGCTCTTGCTCGCCACCGCCGCGCATGCCGACATCAAGGTCGGCATCGACCTGTCGAGCACCGGCCCGGCCGCCGTGATCGGCATCACCAGCAAGAACGCGATGCTGATGTGGCCGGCCACCATCGCCGGCCAGAAAGCCGACTATATTTTTCTCGACGACGCGTCCGATCCCGGCGCCGCCGTGCGCAATATCCGCAAGCTGATCAACGAAGACCACGTCGACGTGATCGTCGGCCCGAACATCACGCCGGCCGCGATGGCCGCGCTCGATCCGGTCGCCGAGAGCCAGACGCCGATGATCACGCTGATCGGCTCCGCCAGCGTGGTCGAGCCGCAGGAAGGCAAGAAGGTGTGGGCCTACAAGATGGCGCAGACCGACAGCGCGATGGCCGACGTGATGACGCGCTACATGTCGAACCATAACGTGAAGACGGTGGGCTTCATCGGTTTCGCGGACGGCTACGGCGAAAGCTGGCTCAACGAGTTCAGCAAGTTTGCCGCGCTGCGCCACATTCAACTGGTCGCGACCGAGCGCTATAACCGCACCGACGCGAGCGTCACCGGGCAGATTCTCAAGCTGATGGCCGCGAAGCCCGACGCGATTCTGATCGCCGGCGCGGGCACGCCGACGGTGCTGCCGCAGCGCACGCTGATCGAGCGCGGTTATAAAGGGCCGATCTATCAGACGCACGGCATCGCGACGCCGGAGTTCATCAAGCTGGGCGGCAAGGACGTCGAAGGCACGCTGTTTCCGACGCAGCCGGTCGTCGTCGCGCGCACGTTGCCGGCGGATCATCCCGCGAAAAAAGCGGCGCTCGCGTTCGCGAACGACTATGAAGCGAAGTACGGCGCCGGCAGCGTCACGCAATTCGCGGGCGATGCAGCGGGCGTCTATCCGCGTCTACAGGATGCGGTCACGCGCGCGCTGAAGACGGCGCAACCGGGAACGCAGGCTTTCCGCGTGGCGCTGCGCAACGAACTCGAGCACGCCCATGAACTGGTGGTGCCGAACGGCGTCGTGAGTACGAGCGCGAAGGATCACGTGGGACTGGATCAGCGCGCGAGCGTGATGGGCATCATTAAGAACGGCAAGTTCGTGTACTTGAGCCAGTAAGCGTCTAACAAGCGACGGTTACGCGAGGAGCGGCGCTTCACGCGTAACTTAACCGCCGCGCTGAAATTGTTAAAGTAGTAGTCTTCAACCGACCGGCATTACCACACCATGCGCACCACGCGAGCCATCCACGCCGTCGAGCGCCTGAAAACGCGCAGCGGCAATCCGCAGTTCGCCGCGATCAGCCTCTCGGGCGGCCTCTTTTATCTCGTCGACAAATCAGGCGGCTCCGACAAGAAAGTCTCCGACCCGCTCACGCTGGACGACTTCGTCAAGTTCGTCGACGCATACGGCCCGCCCAAGCCTCGCAAGGCAAGCAAGCTCGATATCGCATTCGAAGCGCAGATCAAGAAGAGCAAAGGCGGTTAGAACGGTTACGGCGCAATCTCGCGCCACTGACCATCGGCCGCGCTGCTCGCCAGCACGGCGTCGATAAAACGCAGACCCGCCACGCCGTCATCCACGGTTGTCAGCAACAGACTTTCCGGCGGCAGCGCGCGGCCCTCGTTCAGCGCCTCGATCTGCAACGCCGCGTCCTTGTACAACTGCGCGAACGCTTCCAGATAACCTTCGGGATGACCCGCCGGCACCCGCGTCGCATGGGCCGCGCTCGCGCCGCTCACGCGTGCGCGCGTCAAACGCTGCGCTGCTGCGCCGAGCGGCGTGAACCACAATTCGTTGGGCTGCTCCTGATCGAATGCGAGGCTCGCTTTCGTTCCGTAGACACGCAGACGCAATGCGTTCTCCGCGCCGCTCGCGACCTGGCTCGCCCACAGCATGCCGCGCGCGCCGTTCGCGTAGCGCAGCATGGCCTGCACATGATCGTCGATGCGCCGTCCAGGCACGAACGTATGCAACTCCGCGGAAAGCGCGACGGGCGTCATGCCCGTGACGAACGCGGCAAGCTGATAAGCATGCGTGCCGATATCGCCGAGACAACCTGCCGGCCCCGCCAACGCCGGGTCCGTGCGCCAGCCGGCCTGCTTGTTCAGGCCGCCGTTTTCAATCGGTTCGGCGAGCCAGTCTTGCGCGTATTCGACCTGCACGACGCGAATCTGGCCGAGTTCGCCCGCTTCGATCATCTCGCGTGCGTGGCGCACCAATGGATAGCCGGAGTAGGTGTGCGTCAGCGCAAAGAGCCGGTTCTTCTCGCGCGCGAGTTTCGCCAGCGCTTCGCCTTCGGCGAGCGAAATGGCGAGCGGCTTGTCACACACCACATGGATGCCGGCTTCGAGAAACGCGGTCGCGACCGGCGCATGCAGATGATTCGGCGTGACGATAGCGACGGCGTCGATGCCGTCATCGCGTGCCGCTTCCACGCGCGCCATCTCGCGCCAGTCGTCGTAGCTGCGCCCGACGCCCGCTTCCGCCGCGCTCTGACGCGCGCGCTCGGGATCGGACGACAACGCGCCCGCCACCAGTTCGAAGCGATCGTCGAGCCGCGCCGCGATCCGATGCACCGCGCCGATGAACGCGCCCTGCCCGCCGCCGACCATCCCTAGCCTGAGTCTTCTGAGTCTCTTGTATGGCATCGCGCTTCTTCCTTTCGCCTGTCGTTGCTGTCGTTGCTGTCGTTGCACTGCGCTTGACTACGCTTACCTACGCTCAAATGCCGAGCACGCGTTTTAATTGCGCCGCGTCGACGCCGCTGCCCGCGAAGTCGTCGAATGCATGTTCGGCCACGCGGATAATGTGCTCGCGAATGAACTGCGCGCCTTCGCGCGCGCCGTCGTGAGGATGCTTGAGCGCGCATTCCCATTCGAGCACTGCCCAGCCGGGGAAATCGTATTGCGCCATCTTCGAGAAGATCGCGCGAAAGTCGATCTGCCCGTCGCCGAGCGAACGAAAACGCCCCGCGCGCTCGACCCAGCCGCTATAGCCGCCATACACGCCCTGCTTGCCGTTCGGCCGGAATTCCGCGTCCTTCACATGAAACGCCTTGATGCGCTCGTGATAGATGTCGATGAACGCGAGATAGTCGAGCTGCTGCAAAACGAAATGGCTCGGATCGTAGAGAATGTTCGCGCGCGGATGCTGCCTCACTGCATCGAGAAAACGCTCGAAGGTCACGCCGTCGTGCAGGTCTTCGCCCGGATGCAGCTCGTAGCAGACGTTCACGCCGGCGGCGTCGAATGCATCGAGAATCGGCGTCCAGCGGCGCGCGAGTTCGTCGAATGCGGCTTCGACCAGACCGGCTGGACGCTGCGGCCACGGGTACAGATACGGCCACGCGAGCGCGCCCGAAAACGACACATGCGCATCGAGCCCGAGACGCTGCGACGCCTTCGCGGCGAGCTTCAATTGCTCGATGGCCCATTCGGTGCGCGCTGACGGATTGCCGCGCACGTGAGCCGCCGCAAAGCCGTCGAATAACGTGTCGTACGCGGGATGCACGGCCACGAGTTGTCCTTGCAGATGCGTCGACAACTCGGTGATCGTCACGCCCGCGTTGTCCACGGTCTCGCGCAACTCGTCGCAATACGACTGACTCGACGCGGCCTGTTCGAGATCGATCAGGCGCGCATCGCACGGCACCTGAATGCCCTTGAAGCCGAGACTCGCGGCCCAACTGGCCAGGTGCGCGAGATTGTCGAACGGCGCCTCGTCGCCCATGAATTGAGCGAGAAAAATCGCCGGACCTTTGATGGTTTTCATCGTTGGGTTCCTTTAACCTTGGGTTCCTTTGATCTTGGGTTGATCTACCCATTAACGAGGGCCGCGCTTCACGATCAGAACGGCGAATCGGGGAAGTAGAACTGCTGCGCGTTTTCCTTCGTGATGAGCACCGAAGGAATGATCGTCGTGGCCGGCAGCTTCTCGCCTTTAAGACGTGCCTCGGCGGTGAGCTTGATCGCGTCGTAGATGAACTTCGGCGAGTACGACACGTCGGCCTTGATGAGCGGCGCGCCATCCATCACGTTCTTCACCATGCCCTTCGAGCCCGCGCCGCCGAATACGATCTTGACGTCGCTGCGCTTCGCCTGGTCGATGGCCTTCAGCACGCCGACCGCCATGTCGTCGTCGGCGGCCCAGACGGCGTCGATGTGCTTGAAGCGCGTGAGGTAATCCTGCATCACCTTGAACGCGTCGTCGCGATTCCAGTTCGCGTATTTCGCGTCGAGAATCTTGATGTTCGGATAGCCCTTCAATACGCCGGTGAAAGCGGTCCAGCGTTCGTTGTCGAGCGTGGTCGGAATGCCGCGCAGCGCGACGATGTCGCCCTTGCCGTCCAGCGCTTTCGCCAGAAATTCAGCGGGGATTCTGCCGAACGCGGTGTTGTCGCCGGCCACGTACGCATCTTGCGCGCTGGTGTCGGTCAGGCCGCGGTCCACCACCGTCACATACACGCCCTTCTTCTTCACCTGCGCGACCGGTTGCGTGAGCGACGCCGATTCGAACGGGAAAATCACGAGCGCATTGATCTTGTTGACGGTCACGAGATCCTGCAACTGGTTGGCCTGCTCGGGCGAGCCGGCCGCGGTCTTGACGATCACTTTCAGATTCGGATGTTCTTTCTCAAGATCGGCCTTCGCCTTGTTGGCCCACCAGACGATGCCGCCCGTGAAGCCGTGATCGGCGGTTGGAATCGCGACGCCCAGCGTGACCTTGTCGTCGGCGCGCGCGATGCCCGCCGTGCTCACTATGCCCAACGCCAGCATGCCGGCGCCGATCGCTCGAATGACCTGCTTCATGGTGTGTCTCCTATCTGATGTTGTGAGGCGATCGTGCGCCCCTTCCGTTGTTTCACCGTGAATCACCGTGAATCGCTACCGCCTTCCGCGTTGAACGAACGCGACGAAGATAATCACCACGCCCTGCACCGCCGCGTTCAGATACACGCTGATGATGCTGGTGAGATTCAGAATGTTGGCGATCACCGACAGCAGGATCGCGCCGACCACGGTGCCGACCACGCGTCCTTCGCCGCCCTTGAGCGCCGTTCCGCCGACGACCACCGACGCAATCGCCTCCAGTTCCCACAGCAGGCCGGTGGTCGGCGTCGCCGAGCCGAGGCGCGGCACGTACAGCACCGTGGCCACGCCGACGCAGATGCCGAGCAGCACATACGTGACGATCTTCACCGTGTCGACGCGTATCGCCGCATAACGCGCGACCTGTTCGTTCGAGCCGATCGCCTGCACGTGCCGGCCAAATGCGGTGCGGTTGAGAATCAGCGCGCCGCCTGCGGCCGTCACGAGAAACACCCAGATCGGCACCGGCACGCCGAAGAGGCTCGCGTAATACACCGGCCCATAAAGATCGGATAACGAATTGTCGAGCGTCAGCGCGCCGCCGTCGGCGAGCCAGGTCAGCACCGCGCGAAAGATGCCGAGCGTGCCCAGCGTGACGATGAACGGCTCGATGCGTCCTTTAGTGATCAGCAAACCGTGCGCGCAGCCGAACAGTCCGCCGAGTACGAGCGCGAATGCGATGCCCAACGTGACGATGACGAGCGGCGGGAACGTATGGCCGCCGACGCCCGCCGCGAGCCCGTTCATCAGCCAGATCATGCTGCCCGCGATCAGCGCGGCCATTGAGCCGACCGACAGATCGATGCCGCCCGAGATGATCACGAACGTCATGCCGACCGCGATGATGCCGATGAACGACGTGCGCGTGAGCACGTTCATCATGTTGTCGAGCGTGGCGAAATCGCGGTTCAGCAGCGTGCCGGCGATGCACAGCGCGATCAGGCCGGCGAACGGCCCAAGCGCATACAGACGATGCGCGAAGCGCAACGCGCGGCCGGATTGCACGGCTTCAGTGGGTGCCGGTCGCATGAGCGATCAACTCCTCTTCGGTCAGATGGTCGAGCGTGAGCGTGGCTTGCAGACGTCCCGCGCGCATCACGGCGACGCGATGGCACAATCCGATCAGCTCGATCAGTTCGGATGAAATGACGATCACCGCGCGGCCTTGCGCGGCGAGACGATGAATCAGGAAATAGATGTCGCGTTTCGCGCCGACGTCGACGCCGCGCGTCGGTTCGTCGAGCACGATCACGTCGGGCTCCGGCTGCAGGAACTTGGCGAGCGCGAGCTTCTGCTGATTGCCGCCCGAGAGCATGCGCGCGCGGCTCGACAGATCGCCCGTGCGTATGCCGAATTCGCTCACCGCATGCTTCAACGCGTCGCGGCCCGCCTTCATGTCGAGCAGCGGATGCGCGTAGCGTTCGAGCGTCATCAGCGTGACGTTGTCCTGCAGGCTCAGGTTCACATGCAGGCCCTTGCCCTTGCGGTCCTCGCTGAGATACGTGAGGCCGTGACGCATCGCATCGCGCGGGCTTTTCAGATCGACGGCATGCCCGGCGATTTCGATGCGCCCAGCCGTGCGCTTGCGCAAACCGATGATCGCTTCGAAGGCTTCGGTGCGGCCCGCGCCGACGAGTCCGGCGAAGCCGAGCACTTCACCGGCGCGCACGTCGAAGCTCAGATTGTCGACCCACTCCGGCACCGCGAGCCCTTCGACTTTGAGCGCGACCGGCGCGCTCGCGGACACGGTGATCTTGTCGGGGAACATGTCGGACACGTCGCGGCCGACCATCAGGTTCGCCATCTGCTGCCGCGCAAGCGCCGCCGTTTCGTTGCGCGCGACGAAGCGGCCGTCGCGCATCACGATCACTTCGTCGGTGATGCGCTCGACTTCATCGAGCTTGTGCGAGATGTAGACGATGGTCGCGCCGTCGGCCTTCAGCTTCGCCATCAGCGTGAAAAGCCGCTCGGTTTCGGACGGCGTGAGCGTAGCGGTCGGCTCGTCCATGATGAGCAGACGCGCGCGGCGCGACAGCGCCTTCGCGATCTCCACCATCTGCTTTTCCGCGACGATCAGTTCGCGCACCTTCGTATCCGGCGCCTTGTCGAGACCCACCTGCGCGAGATAACGCGCGGCTTCGGCGCGCATCGCGGCGTCGTCGACGAACCAGCCGCGCCGCTTCTCGTGGCCGAGGTACATGTTCTGCGCAATCGTCAGATGCTCGGCGAGGTTGAACTCCTGGTGAATCAGCACGATGCCTTGCGCTTCGGCGTCGCGCGATCCGGCAAAGTGTTGCGCATGGCCGTCGACCAGCAACGTGCCCGACGTCGCGGTTTCGTAGCCGGCGAGAATCTTCATCAGCGTCGACTTGCCCGCGCCGTTCTCGCCGAGCAAACCGTAGATGCGCCCAGGCGCGAGATCGAAGCTCACGCCGTGCAGCACGCACACGGGGCCGAAGTCTTTGCGGATGTCGTCGAAGCGGATCGCGAGACTCATGGCTCAGGTGCTCCCGCGAATCACGAGCCGATGCGGCAGCAGCACGCCCGGCACGTTCGCCAACGGATTCGCGAGCCGCTGCAACAGCAGACGCGCGGCGGTCTCGCCGAGTTCGCGCATCGGCTGGGCGATGGTGGTGAGCGGCGGATCGACTTGCGCGGCGATCGAGATGTCGTCGAAGCCGACCACGGCGACATCCTGCGGCACGCGTTTGCCGATGCTGCGCAAGCCGTGCAGGACGCCGGTCGCGAGCGTGTCGGAGACGGCAAAGATCGCGCTCGGCGGCTCCGTTTGTCCTTGTCCCCGCCCTTGCCTCGGCAGCATTAGCGAAACCGCCGCCGACGCGCCCGCCTCGTAGTCGAGACTGTTCAGATTCATGCGCCAGCCGTCGAGCGGCTCGATCCCCGCCTCGGTCAGCGCATCGAGATAACCTTGCTGACGCTGCCGCGCGTACAGGTAGTCGACGTCCGAATTGATGAGGCCGATGCGCCGGTGGCCGCGCGCGAGCAGATGCCGCACGGCGTCGCCCGCGGCCCGATAGTTGTCGATGCCCACATACGGCACGCCCATCGCCGGATCGAACTCGCAGCACGCGACCCACGGCAGCGCGCTCGACGCTTCGCCGAGCGCCTGCTGGATCGTCGCGGGATCGAGGCAGATCGCGCCGTCCGCGCGGCGGCGGCGCAGCAGATCGAAGTAGCTGCGCTCGCGGCCGGGGTCGGCGCCGGTATCGCACAGAAGCATGAAGTAGCCGTGCTGGCGCGCGATGCTGTCGATGCCGCGCACGATCTCCGCGTAAAACGGATTGCCGAAGTCGGGGACCATCGTCAGCAGCAGGCGGCTTTCCGCGGTTCGCAGATTGCGCGCGAGTTCGTTGACGCGGTAGCCGCTTGCGTCGATGGCGGCCAGCACCTTGTCGCGGGTCGCGGGCCGCACGTTCTCGTGCGCGTTCAGCACGCGCGATACGGTGGCGACGGAAACGCCCGCCTGCCGCGCGACGCCGGCGATCGACAAACCTTCGGGCGCGGGCGTGACTGCGGCTGCGCGTGTGGCAGCGCTTTCCACAGGCTTCGCTTTCGACGTCGGTCTCGGCACGGACGCGGCTCCAGAATGTAATCGATTACATTTTTGAGCGATGACAGCCCGAAGTGCAAGCCCAGATTGCTAGGGATTAACACGGGGGCAACGGCGGGCAGCAGCGGGGCAACGCGGACAAAAGCAGCCGCGCCGCGCTGCGCGCCCTGGCCCGGAACCCCGGCGCCATTTGGTACAATCCCGCAGTTACCCTGCCGTGCCTGCCTGCCGGCTTCAATGCCGAGGCTCATGCCCAGGCGCCCGCGCAGCGGATAAATCGCAAAACTCGCAAACCAGAACCGCCAATCCACCATGAACATCGAGCAAGCGCGTTTCAACATGATCGAACAGCAGATCCGCCCCTGGGAAGTGCTCGACCAGGACGTGCTGAATCTGCTGTCGATCGTCAAGCGTGAAAACTTCGTCCCCGCCGCGTACCACGAACTGGCCTTCGTCGACTTCGAAGTGCCGCTGCCGGCCGGCCAGCACATGCTGGCGCCGCGCGTCGAAGCGCGCACGCTGCAGGAACTGGCGGTGAAGAAGCACGAAAGCGTGCTGGAAATCGGCGCCGGCTCGGGTTATATGGCGGCACTGCTCGCGCATCGCGCGCAACACGTGCTGACGGTGGACATCGAACCTGAACTCGCCGAACTCGCGAGAACCAACCTGATCGCCAACGGCGTGCTCAACGCGGAAGTCGCGACCGGCGACGCCGCGCGCGGCTGGTCCGCCGCCGCGCCGTACGACGTGATCTGCGTGTCGGGCGGACTGCCCGTGCTGCCGCAGGAAATCCTCGAACAACTGAAGGTGGGCGGCCGTCTGGCGGCATTCGTCGGCACGGCGCCGGTCATGAAGGCGCAGATCATCACGCGCATCGACGAAAAGCAGTACCGCATTGCCGACGTGTTCGAGACGTATGTCGAGCCGCTCGTCAACGCCGTGCAGCCGCCGCGCTTCAAGTTCTGATTCGCCTGTTTTTCACGGACGGCCGGCGCGCGCCGCCGTCCTTTGAACGGAAGTCCCGCTGATGCAAAACCTGACCGCTCCCGCACTCGCCGAATGGCTCGCCGACACGTCGCGCCCCGCCCCCGTGCTGCTCGACGTGCGTGAACCGTGGGAAATCCAGACGGCGGCGATGCCGGGCATCGTGTCGATTCCGATGCGCGAGATTCCCGCGCGCAGCGAGGAACTCGACGACGACGCGCAAATCGTCTGCATCTGCCATCACGGCGCGCGCAGCGCCCAGGTCGCCATGTTCCTCGAATCGCGCGGCCACGCCAACGTCTTCAATCTGCAAGGCGGGATCGACGCCTGGTCGCGTCAGGTCGATCCGTCGGTTCCGACGTACTGATCGCGTACTGATCGTGTAGAGGCGGTTCGTTTCCGCCAGCTCGAGCGTGAGCCCGCGAAACGCGGACTCACGTCAATCGCTACTACGCCTGCACGAACGCCAGAAGATCCGCGTTCAACACATCCGCATTCACGGTCAACATGCCGTGCGGGAAGCCCGGATACGTTTTCAGCGTGCCGTTCTTCAGCAGCTTGATCGACTTCAGCGCCGCGTCCGCATACGGCACGATCTGATCGTCCTCACCGTGCAGCACGAGCGTGGGCACCGAGATCGCGCGCAGGTCCCCCGCTCTGGTCCGTTTCCGAGAAAGCCTTGATGCCTTCATAGTGGGCCTTCGCGCTGCCCATCATCCCCTGACGCCACCAGTTCTGAATCACGCCTTGATGGACTGTCGCGCCCGCACGGTTGAAGCCGTAGAACGGACCCGCCGGAACATCGACAAAGAATTGCGCGCGATTGGCGGCCAGCGCCGCGCGAAAGCCGTCGAAAACCTCGAGCGGCAAGCCTTCGGGATTCGCCTCGGTCTTGAGCATCAGCGGCGGCACGGCGCTCACCAGCACCGCCTTCGCCACGCGGCCGGAAGGCTCGCCATGCTTCGCCACGTAACGCGCCACCTCGCCGCCGCCCGTCGAATGGCCGATGTGCACCGCGTTGCGCAAGTCGAGCGCTTCGACCACGGCGAAGGCGTCGGCGGCGTAGTGGTCCATGTCGTGTCCTTCCGACACTTGCGACGAGCGGCCGTGGCCGCGCCGGTCATGGGCGATCACGCGATAGCCCTTCTGGACGAAGAACAGCATCTGCGTATCCCAGTCGTCGGAAGACAATGGCCAGCCATGATGGAAGACGATCGGCTGCGCGTCTTTCGGGCCCCAGTCCTTGTAGAAAATCTCGACGTTGTCCTTCGTTGTCACATACGGCATGGTCGTTTCTCCGGTTGAGATTTTTGGCGATAGCCGGCTACATGATCCGGCTGCCGTGTTACGAAAGCCACCACGGTGGCGGCGACTGCACAAGCAACTGCAAACGCATCGAATGGAGAATACGGACGCGCTCCGCGTTATGGAAGAGATTTGCACCGCTTCGCCGCATTGATTGCGAAATTTCACAGGTTTTTCGGAATGCCACACAGGCACCATGCTCTGTTCATTCTGGGAGCCGTGTGATGAGACTAATAAAGATCGCGATGCTGGCCGCAACGTTGTTGCCGCTGTCGTCGTTTGCGGCGCTTGGCGGCGCCCCCGTCGCGAACGCCTCCGCGCCGCTCGTGCTGCGCGCCGCGGCGACGCAGTCGGTTTCGGATTCCGCTTCGGCGTCCGCTTCCGCGTCCCCTGCCGCGGGCAGCCAGCCGGCCAGCGCCGTCACCGCCACGGCGCCCTACACGATGCGCCAGTCCGTCGACGCGAACGGCGTCACGATCCGCGAATACCTGCTGCCGGCCAACGTCGTGTTCGCCGTCACCTGGCAAGGGCCGATCCGCCCGAACATGCGCGCGCTGCTCGGCAGCTACTTCACGAACTACGTTGCCGCCGGCCAGACCGGCGTGCGCGGCTCCGGCCCGCTGATAGAAGGCAACGACGATTTCCGCATCGAGTCCGCAGGCCGCCTGGGGAACTTCTCCGGCATGGCCTGGCTGCCGCGTCTGTTGCCCGCGGGCGTGCGTCCCGGCGACCTCGAATAACCGCCGCTCGGCACGAAGAGAACAAGACATGAATACATTAAAGAAGACGCTTTCGCTCGCGGCCGCCATTGGCGTGTTCGCGCTTTCGGCATGTGGAGGCGGCGGCAGCAGTGGCGGCAGCAACAATCAGGGCAGCAATTCGGTTGGCTGGAATGCGACGCCGGACTGGACGCCGCACGGCTCAGGCACGGACTCGGGGAATTCATCGCCGCCCGCAACCGGCGACAACACGGCGACGATCACCGTCGACAAGTCGATGGGCAGCATCAACATGCCGAAGGTGTCCATCAAGATCTGCGTGCCGGGCACGCAGAGCACGCCGCAATGCGTGACCGTGGACAACATGCTGGTCGACACCGGCTCCACGGGCGTGCGCATCGCCGCGCGCGCGATTCCCACGCTGGCCCCGTTGCTGCTCACGCAGGTCGGCGCTGCGGACGACACGAGCGGCTCGGCGCCTATTGTCGAATGCATGCCGTTCGCGTCGGGCTACACGTGGGGCTCGGTCAAGCGCGCCGACATCACGATCGGCAGCAAGACGGCGAGCAATCTTCCCATTCAGGTGTATTCGGACAACGCCTATCCGGTGCCGGACGACTGCTCGAACTCCGGTGCCGACATTGGCGGCGCCGACTTCTCGAACATGAACGGCATTGTCGGTGTGGACAGTTTCACAAGCGATTCGGCGGACGCACTGACCACCGCGGTTCCCGGCCTTTACTACTATTGCCCGTCGCAGAACTCGTGCGTCAGCACGCGCATGCTGGCCGGCAAGCAGGTCAGGAATCCGATCGCATCATTCGCCACCGACAACAACGGCGCGATCATCCGTCTGCCCGCCGTGCCGGCCGGCGGCAAGACTAGCGTGACGGGGCAACTGGTGTTCGGCATCGGTACACAGCAGAACAATCAGGTGCCGTCCACCGCGACGATTCTTGCCGTCGACAAATACGGCAGTTTCACCACGCAGTACAAAGGCCGGGCCTTCACCCACAGCCTGATAGACAGCGGCACGAACGCCTATGCCTTTCCGGATGACACCATTCCGACCGCGCTCGGCGACTGGTACACGCCCGCTGCGCCGCTCAGCCTGAGCGCAACAATGGAGTCGACCAACGGCTCCGGCAAGCCGCTCGATGTGCCGTTCTCGATCGCCAATCCGGGCGGCCGAAGCTCAGCGGGTTACTACGCGCTGAGCGACGCGGGCAGCAACTTCTCGCAGCACAAGAACAGCATGTTCTTGTGGGGACTGCCGTTTTTCTATGGACGCGACGTTTATACGGCCATGGGTAACGCGAAGGTAGGCACTCAGACCGGACCGTTCATCGCGTTCTAACCATTTGGCGCGGCACTGAAGGCGCGGCGTTACCGCTGTTACCGCCGCGCCTTCTTGCGCCATTTCCCAGGACACATTCAGCTTTGTCGGCATATTCCGGTACGGCTGCGCTGGCAACATGCTCCGACCTGTTTTCTGGAGCATTGCGATGAATCTTGTGAAGGCCGCGCTCGCCGCTGCGGTGATGTTGCCGCTGGCTTCCTATGCGGCGTTGGGCGGCGCGCCGACGATCAGTGCAGCGTCGCAGTCACGGCTGCGGTCCGCCGCCGTTGCCGCGCCCACCGCTTTGGCTTCCGCCTCGTACACCGTGCGTGAAGCGCACGATGCGGACGGCGTCACGATTCGCGAATACGTGCTGCCCAATAACGTCGTGTTTGCCGTCGCGTGGCAGGGGCCGGTGCGCCCCGACATGAATGCGCTGCTAGGCAATTATTTTCATCGCGCGGCGTCGGCGGGTGCGGGTAAGCCTCGCGGCACCGGTCCGTTAATCGACCGTAGCGACGACTTCCAGATCGAGTCGGTCGGCCGGCCTGGCAATTTCTTCGGCAAAGCGATTTTGCCGCGGCTGCTGCCGGCGAATGTCCGTGCAGAAGATGTCCGGTAACGGCCCGCGTCGATTTACGAAGAAGAAAATAATGAAGACTTTCAGCAAGACAGTTTGCTTCGCTTTGCTCACGGTTAGCGTCGGGCTTTCCGGTTGCGGCGGCGGCGGTGGCGGCGACGATGCATCGGGCGCGGCGGTGCAGAATAACGATAAAGCGGATTCTGTGAGTCCGGCTTCGAGTCCGCGTCCTTCGCCGGCTCCGGCACCTGCACCGACTCCGGCTCCGACGCCCGCTCCAGCTCCGACGCCTGTGCCGACTCCGACTCCGGCACCTGTTCCGACGCCTACGCCCACGCCAAGGCCGACTCCGACGCCATCCCCGGCTCCGACACCGACACCGACACCGACGCCAACTCCGACTCCGGCACCGGCACCGACACCAACGCCGACGCCGACGCCGAAACCAACACCGACTCCGACTCCGACTCCGACTCCGACTCCGACACCAACTCCGACTCCGACTCCGACTCCGACTCCGACACCAACTCCAACTCCGACTCCGACTCCAACTCCAACTCCGACACCGACACCGACACCAACCCCAACCCCAACACCGACACCAACACCGACACCAACACCGACACCAACGCCCACACCAACGCCCACGCCAACGCCCACACCAACGCAAAACACAGCCCCCATTACAATAGAACGATGGACAGGCGGCTACGCGAACACGCCGTACGTCACGGTCACGATCTGCATTCCCGGCGTGCAAGGCGCGAATCAATGCGCGACCATCGATCACATGTTGCTCGATACCGGCTCGGCAGGCGTGCGTGTGATGGCGAGCGCGCTCGGGTCGGCGCTGGCGGGCAGCTTGCCGGCGCAGACAGGCGCGACCGACGATCCCACGCACAACGCGTCCATCTCCCAGTGCGCGATCTTTGCGTCGGGTTACACGTGGGGCTCGGTCAAGCGCGCGGACGTGAGCATCGGCGGAAAGCTGGCGGGCAGTCTGCCGGTGCAGATCATCAGCGACGGCGCGAATCCGACGCCGACCGATTGCGCGTCGCGCGGCGTCGTCGATATTGGTAGCGTCGCGCAGCTCGGCGCGAACGGCGTGGTCGGCATCGGCTCGGCGGTCCGCGACTTCCCGCTCGCCGCGCAATATATGTTGCCGGCAACGTACTATTACTGTCCGTCGTCGGGTCCATGCGCGAACACGCGCGTGCCGCTCGATACGCAGGTCATGAATCCGGTTGCGGACTTCACGACCGACAACAACGGCACGATCATCCGTCTGCCTTCGTTGCAGCCGGGCGGCCAGGCAAGCGCGACGGGCGAGCTCGTGTTCGGTATCGGCACGCAGCAGAACAACGCGCTGCCGTCGACCGCGAACATCATCCCGCTCGACAGCAACGGCTTTTTCACGACGACGTACAAGGGAAGCGCGTTCGGCAACGGCGTGATCGACAGCGGCTCGAACATAACGATCTTCGGCGACACGGCCATTCCGTTCGATGCATGGGGCCGCTATACGCCATCGACCACGCTGAGCCTGTCTGCCGTGCTCAAGCCGACGAGCGGCGCGCTCAAGTCCGCGACCGTGCCCTTCCAGGTCGCCAACACCGCGAGCCTCCTCGCCGGCACGTATGCCGCGTTCGACAACATCGCCGCGTACACGTCGGTCTCGGGCTATTTCATCTGGGGCTTGCCGTTCTTCTTCGGCCGCAGTGTTTATACGGCGCTTAGCGGCTCGCAAGCCGGGCCGCAGAGCGGGCCCTTCGTTGCGTTCTAAGAAAGCCGACGCACAACGCGGGTAATGCACGAGGCCGGCATAGGCAACAGCCGGCCTCATGCAAGACCATTCATACGCGTTCAATAGCGGACATTGGACGCGTCGGCGGCGGTCGCGAATATCGCCGCGATCTTGCGGTTTCGATCACGTCCGAAAAGCCGCCGAGGCTGACGAACCACGCGGCGATAGTCGCGCTCGCACCCGATCGAGCGCGTGCGCTGTCTTCGCCAAGCCGGCGGTGAAACGCGAGCGCTATCGAACAGTACGCTGCCCCTCCTCACGCCGGCCGTGAAAGGCGAGCGCAATCTCAGCGGCGCGTTGCGTTCGCCACAACCACCGCCATACGCGAGCGCCACCCCAAGCGCCGCATCCCCATGCACAACGCCGCTGCGCATGTGCACCGTCAAAGCCCGCTTGCCGATTCTCACGCCTCGTCGCGGCGCGTCCCGCACCCGAACGAGGCGCATCCCATCTGCATGCACCACATTCGTACGCCAGCACGCATAAGCCCGCTTGCTCCGGGCCGCGCCACAGCGCGCGACGCTGCCATCCCGCGCGTTTCATCAACATGGCATATGCCTTGCAGTACAGGAGCGGCAAATCATGCAGGGCACGCCCCTGTGGCTGAGATCGACGCCCATAAACATTCATCATCAATGGCAAGGGGATACACATGAAACGTCGCAGTCTGTTGAAGTTCGGCTCCATGTCCGGCGCGCTCGCGCTTGCAGGCCGCGTGCCGTTCGCGCACGCACAGTCCTCAAGCGGCCCGATCAAGGTAGGCGTCCTGCATTCGCTGTCGGGCACGATGGCGATCTCCGAGACATCGCTGAAAGACACCGCGCTGATGACGATCGCGGACATCAACAAGAACGGTGGCGTGATGGGCCGTCAGCTTCAGCCGGTGGTCGTCGACCCGGCATCGAACTGGCCGCTCTTCGCAGAAAAAGCGCGTCAACTGATCACGCAGGAAAAATGCGCGGTGGTGTTCGGCTGCTGGACTTCCGTGTCGCGCAAGTCGGTGCTGCCGGTCTTCGAGGAACTCAACGGCCTGCTGTTCTACCCCGTGCAGTACGAAGGCGAAGAGATGTCGCGCAACGTGTTTTACACGGGCGCGGCGCCGAACCAGCAGGCGATTCCCGCAACCGAATATCTGATGAGCGCGGAAGGCGGCGGCGCGAAGCGCTTCTTCCTGCTCGGCACCGACTATGTGTATCCGCGCACGACGAACAAGATCCTGCGCGCGTTCCTGAAGTCGAAGGGCGTGCAGGACGCCGACATCCAGGAGGTCTACACGCCGTTCGGCCATAGCGACTACCAGACCATCGTCGCGAACATCAAGACCTTCTCGCAAGGCGGCAAGACGGCCGTGATCTCGACGGTGAACGGCGACTCGAATGTGCCCTTCTACAAGGAACTCGGCAACCAGGGGGCTGAAGGCGTCGGACGTGCCGGTCGTCGCGTTCTCGGTCGGCGAGGAAGAACTGCGCGGCATCGACACGAAGCCGCTCGTCGGCAATCTCGCGGCATGGAACTACTTCATGTCGGTGCGCAATCCGGCCAACGAGAAGTTCAAGAAGCAATGGGCCGCGTGGGTCAAGGAAAACAACCTGCCGGGCGGCACGAAGCGCGTGACGAACGATCCGATGGAAGCGACTTTCGTCGGCATT
This sequence comes from Paraburkholderia sp. OAS925, assembly GCF_040543975.1. Taxonomy (NCBI): domain Bacteria; kingdom Pseudomonadati; phylum Pseudomonadota; class Betaproteobacteria; order Burkholderiales; family Burkholderiaceae; genus Paraburkholderia; species Paraburkholderia sp. OAS925. The sequence goes on along the minus strand of NZ_JBEUNO010000001.1, from coordinate 1,351,758 downwards.
CACATGTGGAAGCAGGCGGTCGAAAAGGCCAAGAGCACGGACGTCGACAAGGTACGCGTGGCGATGGTCGGCCAGCAGTTCGCGGCGCCGTCGGGCTTCACGCTCGAGATGGACGGCAACCACCATCTGCATAAGCCGGTGATGATCGGCGAAGTGCGCGCGGACGGTCAGTTCAATGTCGTATGGCGCACCAAGACCGCGGTTCGCGCGCAGCCGTGGAGTCCGTTTATCGCGGGCAATGCGGGCAAGCCGGATGTGGTGAGTTCGATTCCGGCGTTTCTGAAGCGCTCGCGGTCGCGGGTCGCCTGATTGGGTGGTGCGGCGTGTCGCGGCGGCTTGTGTTGCCGTTGCGATGCGTTGGTTTTGTGGTTGCGGCGCGCGTGCGGGGAGTCGCTTTGCGGCGCATGGCTTCGGGTTGAATTGCGTGGCCGTGCGTTGCTCGAATCGCGTGGATCGCGTAGTGCGTGGGTTGTACTGCGTCGCCGTGTTGCGTGGTCGTACTCCGTGGTCGCGTCGTGTGTCGTACTGCGCTGTCGCACTGCTGGTCGTCCTGCGCCGTCGTACTGCACCGCCGCACTACGCCGCATCGCGCCGCCAGCACCTCGCCACAACAAGCGGCCGGCCACAAGCATCCGCAGCGCTCCCGCAACCCATCGCGCGAAACGCTGCCTTGCATCGCGCCGCGTCGCTAGTCATTCTTCAAAGGCCATCATGGCGTTTTCATTTCTCACTTCTGCGCAGCGGTTCGCTCGACGCGGCACCGCATCTGCACTGCTCGCGTTAGCAACATTAGCCACGCTAACGCCACACGCCGCGTTCGCGCTGACCACCGCCGATGTCGCGCCGCTCGCCGCCGACGACTTCGACGCCAAGTCCGCAGCCATCGACAAACTCATCGCGAACCACGACAAGGAATCGCTGACGGTGTTAAAGGCGCTGTCCGAAGACACAGTGCTCGCCACCGACTCCGGCGCCGTCCTGCTACAAGACGGCGACACGCTGCACGATGCAGTCACCGGCAAGACAGTGGAAGCCAGCGACGCCCAGCCCGTCACGCTAAACAACCTGCTGCGCTCAAAAGTATCAGGCGCGCTCTCCGGCCTGCAACTCGACTCCGCCGACAAAACGACGCGCGAAGAAGCCATCAATGCGCTGCTGAAAAACCCGGACCCGTCGATCAAACCACTCGTCGACGCGGCCCGCGCAAAGGAAACCGACCCGGCGCTCAAGAAGCGCCTCGATACGCTTTGGGCCATGACCGCGCTGCATGACGCCGACGCAACGAAACGCCTCGAAGCGGTGCAACTCGTCGCCGCTCGCCACGACCTCGACATGAACGAACTGCTGCGTCCGCTCGTCGCGAAGAAGCCCGACGGCACGTTCGCCGAAACGGACGCTCGCGTGCGGGCCGCCGCACAAACGGGTATCGACGAACTCGATGCAATCCAGCGCCGCAGCGCAATTGCGGGCACGCTGTTCGCGGGTCTGTCGCTCGGCAGCGTGCTGCTGCTCGCCGCGCTCGGCCTCGCGATCACGTATGGCCTGATCGGCGTCATCAACATGGCGCACGGTGAATTCCTGATGATCGGCGCCTACGCCACCTATGTCGTGCAGAACCTCTTTCAACGCTTCGCGCCCGGCGCGTTCGACTGGTATCCGCTGCTCGCGGTGCCTGCGTCGTTCGTCGCGGCGGCGCTTGTCGGCATCGTCATCGAGCGGCTTGTGCTGAAGCATCTGTATGGCCGTCCGCTCGAAACACTGCTGACCACGTTCGGCATCAGCCTGATTCTGATCCAGGCAACGCGCATGCTGTTCGGCGCGCAGAACGTGCAAGTCGTGAACCCTTCGTGGATGAGCGGCGGCGTGACCGTGCTGCCGAATCTGATCCTGCCGTATAACCGCCTCGTGATCCTCGCGTTTGCGCTTTTTGTCGTCGGCATTGCATGGGCCGTGCTGACGAAGACGCGCCTGGGTCTCTTCGTGCGTGCCGTCACGCAAAACCGTCGCATGGCCGCATGCGTCGGCGTGAAAACCGCGCGCGTCGATTCGTATGCGTTCGCGTTCGGCGCGGGCATCGCGGGACTCGGCGGCTGCGCGCTCTCGCAGATCGGCAACGTCGGCCCTGACCTCGGTCAGAGCTACATCATCGATTCGTTCATGGCGGTCGTGCTGGGCGGCGTCGGTCAACTGGCGGGCACGGTGATCGGCGGCTTCGGGCTCGGACTCGTCAGCAAGGCAATCGAACCGTTCTGGGGCGCGGTGCTCGCGAAGATCGCGGTGCTCGTGCTGATCGTGCTGTTCATCCAGAAGCGTCCGCAGGGCATGTTCGCCCTCAAGGGCCGCAGCGCGGAGGCATGACATGACATCTGCGACTTCTTCTTCGAACGCGCCGGCTCACGTCGGCACGCACGGCACAAGCGGCGCCGAAACGCGCGCCGCGCAATCCGGCTTCGCGCTCGGCTTGCCGCCGCGTCCCGCGCTGCTGTCGCGGCGCGCGTGGCTCGCGCTGATCGCGTTGATCATCGTGTTCGGGCTCGGCGTGCCATTCGCCACGCTCGTCGTGCCGGAGACGAGCCCGCTGCATCTGTCCGCCTACGCGATGACGATCACCGGCAAGTTCATGTGCTACGCGATCGCCGCGCTGGCGCTCGATCTCGTGTGGGGTTACTGCGGCATTCTGAGCCTCGGTCATGCGCTGTTCTTCGCGCTCGGCGGCTACGCAATCGGCATGTACCTGATGCGCGCCATCGGTCACGACGGCAAGTACGGCAGCGACCTGCCGGACTTCATGGTGTTCCTCGACTGGCATCAACTGCCGTGGTACTGGGAAGGCACGCAACATCTCGGCTATGCGCTGCTGCTGGTCGTGCTGGTGCCGGCCGTGGTCGCGTGGGTGTTCGGCTTCTTCACGTTCCGCTCGCGCGTGAAAGGCGTGTATCTGTCGATCATCACGCAGGCCATAACCTTCGCCGCGATGCTGCTGTTCTATCGCAACGAAACGGGCTTCGGCGGCAATAACGGCTTTACGGATTTCAAGCGCATCGGCGGCTTCGCGATCACGCACCCGGGTACGCGCACCGCGTTGCTGCTGATTACGTTTGCCGTGCTGATTCTCGCGTTCATCGGCGCGCGCGCGATCGTCACGTCGAAGCTCGGGCGCGTCGTCACCGCCGTGCGCGACGGCGAGACGCGCCTCATGTTCCTCGGCTATAGCCCGCTCGCCTACAAGCTGTTCGTGTGGACCGTCTCCGCGGTGCTGTGCGGCATTGCCGGCGCGTTGTATGTGCCGCAAGTCGGCATCATCAATCCCGGCGAAATGTCGCCGGGCAATTCGATTGAAATGGCGATTTGGGTCGCCGTGGGCGGACGCGGCACGCTGATCGGGCCGATTGTCGGCGCGTTCGCGGTGAACGGCGCGAAGAGCTTTTTCACGGCGAATTTCCCTGAATACTGGCTGTTCTTTCTCGGTCTGATTTTCGTGCTGGTCCCGCTGTTCTTGCCGAACGGCATCATGGGACTCATCGAACTCGTGACCCGCAAGAGGAACCGCTCATGAACGAAAATCCGATGGTTCCCGATCTCGCGTTGCCCGAACAACCTTCCGAGCATGCGCTAAGCGGCGTCGCCAGCATGGGGCACGCGGTCGTGCCGGGCGAGATCGACGTGTCGCACGGCACGATCCTGTATCTCGACGACGTGACTGTGAGCTTCGACGGCTTTCGCGCGTTGAATGCGCTGACGCTTTCCATCGACGCCGGCGAATTGCGCTGCATCATCGGCCCGAACGGCGCGGGCAAGACGACGATGATGGATGTGATCACCGGCAAGACCGCGCCCGATTCCGGCAAGGTGTTTCTCGGCCAGTCGATCGACCTCACGCGGATGAACGAGCCGTCCATCGCGCGCGCCGGCATCGGACGCAAGTTTCAGAAGCCGACGGTTTTCGAGCAGCATCCCGTGTGGGAAAACCTCGAACTGGCGATGAAAACCGACAAGGGCTGGCTCGCGTCATTGCGTGCGCGGCTCGATCGCGAGGCGCAAGCGCGCATCGAAGAAACGCTGGCGTTGATCGGTCTTGAAAGCGAGGCGCGGCGTTTGGCCGGCGAGTTGTCGCATGGACAAAAGCAGCGGCTCGAAATCGGCATGTTGCTGATGCAACAACCGGCGCTGCTGCTGCTCGACGAACCCGCCGCCGGCATGACCGACGACGAAACCATGCAGCTCGCCGAACTGCTCAACCATCTGCGCGGCACCTGCTCGATGATGGTGGTCGAGCACGATATGGAGTTCGTCGCGGCACTGTCGGGCAAGACCGGCAAGGTCACGGTGATGGCCGAAGGACGCGTGCTCGCACACGGCACGCTCGACGACGTCAAACGCGACGAGACCGTGATCGAATCGTATCTCGGCCGCTGAGTTAGCCCTATTAGTTTGTTCGATCAGCGCGCAGTGAATCACAGGACCGGACCACCATGCTAGAAGTACAAAACCTCAACCAGTACTACGGCGGCAGCCACATTCTTCGCGATGTGAAGCTGACCGTGCCCGACGGCAAGCTCACTGTGCTGCTGGGCCGCAACGGCGTCGGCAAGACCACGCTGCTGCGCTGCCTGATGGGCGTCGTGCAGACGAAGAGCGGTTCCATCGCGTGGCGCGGCGCGCCGATCACGAAGCTGCCCACGTATTCGCGCGTCGAGCATGGGCTCGCCTATGTGCCGCAAGGGCGCGATATTTTTCCGCGGCTCACCGTCGAAGAAAATCTGCTGGTGGGCGCGGCCAGCAAGAAAGCGCCGAAGAAAGTCCCCGAGCGCATCTACGAATTGTTTCCAGTGCTGAAGGATATGCGCGGGCGTCGCGGCGGCGATCTGTCGGGCGGTCAGCAGCAACAGCTCGCGATTGGCCGCGCGCTGATGAGCGAGCCGCAACTGCTGATTCTCGATGAACCGACGGAAGGCATTCAGCCGTCGATCATTCAGGACATTGGCCGCACGCTGCGTCAACTGGTCGAGGAAATGGGCATGACGGTGCTGCTGGTCGAGCAGTACTACGACTTCGCGAAGGAGATTGCCGACCGCTATTGGGTGATGAGCCGCGGCGAGATCGTCGCGGGCGGAGAAGGCGCGAATATGGATGCGGACGGCGTGCGTGCGCTGATCGCTGTGTGACTCGTGGGCGTTGGTTCGCGTGCTATGCTCGGCGCGTCTTGTGCGTGTTGCGCGGGCCTCGCGTTGGCTCCGGCTCGCGCCTGTAGTTCCTGTACTCACACATCGATCGCACGCTCATTAGCACGTCCACTTGCATGTCGCTTCACGAAAACCACGTCACGTTGGCCAATGCGCAAAGCGAAGCGCATGCGCAATGGCGCGCGCGTCTTGAACTCGGCTTCGTCAGGCGAGCTCAGCGCACGGCGCTTGAACACCGGCTCCACGATGGACCGTTGCGCGTGCAGCGGCCGCTTTATCCCGAGGGCGAGTCCATCTGTCATGCGGTGATCGTGCATCCGCCCGGCGGGATTGCGGGCGGCGATCAGCTCGACATCAGCGTGAATGTCGGCGCCGCCGCGCATGCCGTCATCACGACGCCTGGCGCGACCAAGTGGTACAAATCCAATGGACGCGCCGCGCGGCAAAACATCGCCGTGCACGTCGGCGAGAACGCGAAGCTCGACTGGCTGCCGCAGAACAACATCGTGTTCGATCATGCGAATGCGGCGCTGGATTTTTCGCTGACACTCGACGAAGGCGCGACGGCGATCGGCTGGGACGCGACGCAGTTGGGCCGGCAAGCGGCTGGCGAGCGGTGGTCGGAGGGAAGCCTGCGAGCGGTGTCGCGGATCGTGCGGGCAAAGAACGACACGAACGGCGACTTGCTGTGGTTCGAGCGCGCAACGCTCGTCGCTGGCGACCCGTTGCGCGATGCCGCTCAAGGACTCGGCGGCTTTCCCGCGTACGGCACGCTGTGGGCGATCGGCGCTGCTTGCGACGACGCGCTCGCCGAGGCGCTGACCGCTCAGCTTCCATTCGACAGCACGATACGCGCAGCGGCCACTTGTGTGACGAGCGGCGTGTTGCTGGTTCGAGTCGTCTCGCGTTCAATGGAGAGCTTGCAACGCGCGTTGACGCAATGCTGGATGCAGTTGCGCCCCATCGTGCACGGCGTCGATGCCATGCCGCTAAGAATCTGGACCACATAAGCGCGCCGCCGCGCTTTCACCGCGTAAGACAGCCCCGCACCACACTGGCGCAACGGCGAGCCCCCACATGGTGCGCCGCGCTGAAAACTCCCCGCTCGCGCCCGCCGCACCACGATGGCACACACCTTGCGTTGTTAGCGCGCGATGCTGCCGCGCCTCGCGCGTCGACATCGCGCCCGAACGCGCACACCGACCACACCACGCCTGGACCACGCCTACATCACATGAACCGACCCACGCTTCGTTCCATGCGCCGCACGCTGCTCGCCGCACTGCTCGCCTCACCTGTCCTCGCCGTCACCGTGCCCGCCCACGCGGACACGCTCGACAACATCGCCAAGGCGGGCGTGCTGAAAGTGGCCGTGCCCGAGGACTATCCGCCGTTCGGCTCGGTCGGCCCGGACATGAAGCCGCAAGGCTATGACATCGAGACGGCCGCGCTGCTCGCGAAGTCGATGAACGTGAAGCTCGAACTCGTGCCCGTCAACAGCGCGAACCGCATTCCGTATCTGCAAACGAACAAGGTCGACCTCGTGATCTCGTCGCTCGGCAAGACGCCGGATCGCGAGAAAGTGATCGACTTCTCGACCGCGTACGCGCCGTACTACCAGGGCGTGTTCGGTCCCGCCGACGTCAAGGTGAGCGGCCCCGCCGACCTCACCGGCAAGACGGTCGGCGCGACGCGCGGCGCGCTCGAGGAACTCGGCCTCACGCAAATGGCGCCGAACGCGACGATCAAGCGCTTCGAGGACAACAACGCGACCATCGCCGCATTTCTGTCGGGCCAGGTTCAACTGATCGCGGCGGGCAACATCGTCGCGGCAGCGATCCTCGCGAAGAATCCGCCGCGCCGTCCCGAGCCGAAGTTCGTCATCAAGAACTCGCCGTGCTTCGTCGGCATGAACAAGAACGAGCCGCGCCTGCAGCAGAAGGTCAACGCCGCGATCGCGCAGGCGAAGCAGGACGGCACGTTCAACACGATGTCGAAGAAGTGGTTCGGCGCGGCGCTGCCTGCCGATCTGTAAGCGCGCCGTTAGCCGGACTTGATAGCGTCGCTGTTTGGTCCGGCATTGCACGGGTCGCATCCGCGACCCGCAACGCATATCATTGTCGCGACCCGATCCACTTGGACCGGGCGCCACTCACCGCACTCATTCGATGAAGCTGACACCTCGCGAGAAGGACAAGCTGCTGATTTTCACCGCTGCGCTGCTTGCCGAACGGCGCCGCGCGCGCGGCCTCAAACTGAACTATCCGGAAGCGGTCGCCTTCATCACCGCCGCGCTGATGGAAGCGGCGCGCGACGGCAAGACCGTCGCCGAGGTCATGCACTACGGCACGACGCTGCTCACACGCGACGACGTGATGGAAGGCGTGCCCGAGATGATCCCCGACATTCAGGTCGAGGCGACCTTCCCTGACGGCACGAAGCTCGTCACCGTTCATCATCCGATCCCTTGATCCGCTGAACCACAAAGGCACGCCCATGATTCCCGGCGAACTCCTCACCGACGACGGCGAGCACGAACTCAACGCGGGCCGCGCCACCGTCACGGTCGTCGTGTCGAATACCGGCGACCGGCCGGTGCAGATCGGCTCGCACTACCATTTCTACGAAGTGAACGACGCGCTCGCGTTCGACCGCGAAGCCGCGCGCGGCTTTCGCCTGAACATCGCGGCGGGCACGGCCGTGCGCTTCGAGCCAGGCCAGGAGCGCACCGTCGAACTCGTCGAACTGGCGGGCGAGCGCATCGTCTACGGCTTTAACGGCAAGGTGATGGGCAAGCTGTGATGCCCTTGCGGGCACTCGCCCCGAACGACCTGCTCATTTCCGGACCCACACCATGACCTTACGCATTGGCCGCCGCGCATACGCGGAAATGTTCGGCCCCACCACCGGCGACCGCGTGCGTCTCGCCGACACCGAGTTGCTGATCGAAGTCGAGCGCGACTTCACGACTTATGGCGAGGAAGTGAAATTCGGCGGCGGCAAAGTGATTCGCGACGGCATGGGCCAGTCGCAGCGCGTGCATGCCGAGGTTGTCGATACTGTCGTGACGAATGCGGTGATTCTCGATCACTGGGGCATCGTGAAGGCCGACATCGGCATCAAGGACGGCCGCATCGCCGCGATCGGCAAGGCGGGCAATCCCGACATTCAGCCGAACGTGACGATTGCGATTGGCGCGTCCACCGAAGTGATCGCGGGCGAAGGACTGATCGTGACGGCGGGCGGCATCGACACGCATATTCACTTCATCAGCCCGCAGCAGATTGAAGAAGCGCTCGCAAGCGGCGTGACGACGATGCTCGGCGGCGGCACTGGCCCCGCAACGGGCACGAATGCGACCACTTGCACGCCGGGTCCGTGGCATCTCGAACGCATGCTGCAAGCCGCCGACGGTTATCCGATGAACCTCGGCTTTCTCGGCAAGGGCAACGTGAGCCAGCCGCAGCCCGCGCTCGAACAGATCGCGGCGGGCGCGATCGGCCTGAAGCTGCATGAGGACTGGGGCACGACGCCGGCCGCGATCGACAACTGTCTCTCCGTTGCCGATGACACCGACACGCAGGTCGCGATTCACACGGACACGTTGAACGAAGCGGGTTTCGTCGAAGCGACCGTGGCCGCGTTCAAGGGCCGCACGATCCACACGTACCACACCGAAGGCGCGGGCGGCGGCCACGCGCCGGACATCATCAAGGTATGCGGCGAGGCGAACGTGCTGCCTTCGTCGACGAATCCGACGCGCCCTTACACCGTCAACACGCTCGAAGAGCATCTCGACATGCTGATGGTCTGCCATCACCTGGACCCGTCGATTGCGGAAGATATTGCGTTTGCCGAGTCGCGCATACGCCGCGAGACGATTGCCGCCGAAGACATCCTGCACGATCTCGGCGCGCTCTCGATGCTGTCGTCCGATTCGCAGGCGATGGGCCGCGTGGGCGAGGTGATCATCCGCACATGGCAGACCGCGCACAAGATGAAGGTGCAGCGCGGCGCGCTGCCCGAAGACGGCGCGCGTCACGACAACTTTCGCGCGAAGCGTTACGTCGCCAAGTACACGATCAACCCCGCGATCACGCACGGCATCGCGCATGAAGTCGGTTCGATCGAGCCGGGCAAGTGGGCCGACCTCGTGTTCTGGGAGCCGGCGTTCTTCGGCATCAAGCCTTCGCTGATTCTGAAGGGCGGCATGATCGCGATGGCGCAGATGGGCGACCCCAACGCGTCGATTCCCACGCCGCAGCCGGTGCATTATCGCGAGATGTTCGCGACGCGCGGCGGTGCGTTGGGGCGCACGTCGCTGACTTTCGTTTCGCAACTGGCCGCCGAGGCTGGCGTTGCCGAGCGTTATGGTTTGAACAAGCGTATCGTGGCCGTGAAGAACTGCCGCAACATCACGAAGGCCGACATGATTCACAACGCGTGGCGTCCGTCGATCAGCGTCGATCCCGAAACCTATCAGGTGATCGCCGATGGTCAACTGCTGACCTGCGAACCGGCCACGGTCTTGCCGATGGCGCAACGCTATTTCCTGTTCTAATCATGCGCACACTCGACAAACTGCTTGCACCTCATCTGAAGCTCGCGCCCGTGCTGATCAAGCGCGCGCCGACCTTGACACTCGCGTTCGACGAACGTCGCAAGAGCCGCCTCGCGGCCACGCTCGATAACGGCGAGGAAGTGGCGATGCTGCTGCCGCGCGGCACCGTTCTGCGCGACGGCGATGTGCTGGTCGCCGACGACGGCGGCCTCGTGCGCGTGGTCGCCGCGGCGGAAACCGTGCTCGTGGTCCGCGCGAAAGATACGCTGACGCTCACGCGCGCCGCGTATCACCTCGGCAATCGTCATACGCCGGTTGAAGTCGGCGCGGATTATCTGAAGCTCGAATACGATCCCGTTCTCGCCGATATGTTGAAGCGCATCGGCGCAACGGTCGATCAGGTGTCGATGCCGTTTCAGCCCGAGTCGGGCGCATATGGCGGCGGCCACAAGCATGGCCACGACGAGACCTTCGCCGAAGACTATGCGTTGGCGCAGCAGGTGTTCGGCGAGCATCATGGGCATGAGCATTCGCACGATCATGAGCATGGCCACGAAGGCCACGGCCACTCGCACGATCACGGCCACTCGCACGATCACGAAGCCCACGTACACGACGAATCTTGCGGCCACGCGCATCACGCTCACCATGCGCATCGCTGAACTCACTGCGCTATTGCATCTCGCGTCGCCGGCGTTGCCGATCGGCGCATTCAGTTATTCGCAGGGTCTCGAAGCGGCGATCGAAGCGCAACTGATCACCGACGCCGACTCGGCCCGCGACTGGATCGCAAGCGGCCTTACCGACGTCCTCGCGCATGGCGAACTGCCGTTCCTCGCGCATCAAATGGAACGCTGGCGCACGCACGACGCCGACGGCCTCGCACAAGCGAACCGCGAATTCCTCGCGAGCCGCGAGTCCGCCGAGTTACGTCGCGAGACCGAGCAAATGGGGTGGTCGCTGCGGCAATTGTGCGTGTCGCTCGAATGGAGCGATGCAGCGCGGCGCGCGACGCTTAGTGCGATCACGCCGCTCGCTCAGCCCACGGCATTCGCTTTCGCCGCCTATGCGCACGACGCCGCGGTCGATGCCGCTCTCGCCGCGTACGCATTCAGTTGGGTGGAGAACCAGGCCGCTGCCGCATTGAAGGCGGTGCCGCTCGGGCAACTCGCGGGGCAGCGCATTATCGTCGCGTTGCGCGGACCGATCGACGCAGCGGTGACGCGCGCGCTCGCCACATCGCCGGAACACATCAACACTTTCGCGCCGCAGCTCGGCATTCTGTCGGCGCGTCACGAGTCGCAGTATTCGCGGCTCTTTCGCTCATAAATCGATCCATCATGAACGCACCTCAACATTCCGCTCACTCGTCCGTTCGCACGAAGAAACTGCCGCCGCTGCGCGTGGGCGTCGGCGGTCCGGTCGGCTCGGGCAAGACCACGCTGCTCGAAATGCTCTGCAAGGCGATGCGCGAACAATACGATCTTGTCGCGATCACCAACGACATCTATACGAAAGAAGATCAGCGCCTGCTGACGGTGGCGGGCGCGTTGCCGGCCGAGCGCATCATGGGCGTCGAGACGGGCGGCTGCCCGCATACGGCGATTCGCGAGGACGCGTCGATCAACCTCGAAGCCGTCGATCGCATGCTCACGCGCTTCCCGGACGCGGACATCGTTTTCATCGAATCGGGCGGCGATAATCTCGCGGCAACCTTCAGCCCGGAACTGTCGGACCTGACGATCTACGTGATCGACGTGGCGGGCGGCGAGAAGATTCCGCGCAAGGGCGGCCCCGGCATCACCAAGTCGGATTTGCTCGTGATCAACAAGACGGACCTCGCGCCGATGGTCGGCGCGAACCTCGACGTGATGGCTTCGGACGCGAAGAAAATGCGCGGCGAGCGGCCTTTCGTGATGACCAATCTGAAGGCGCTCGACGGGTTGGATCAGGTGGTGCGGTTTATCGAGCGGAAGGGGTTGTTGAGGGTTTGACGGCGGAGCATGATGCTCGGCGTCTCACTCGCCCGGATGAGGGTGATCGGTGCGAAACGCAGTTGTCTTCAGGATATACGAGTTAATTAGCAAGAAGCGCCGAGCCCCCCTCACTCCGGCAACACCGCCATCAACACATCCACCGTGCGCGCGGTCGCGCCGCGATGGCGCGCGGCGAAGGCCGATGCCGCGCCGCCCATCGCGAGGCGCCGCGCCTTGTCGTTGAACAGATCGCGCAGTGCGCGGGCGAGATCGGCCGGGTCTTGCACCTGCACCGCCGCGCCCGCGGCGACCGCATCGGCCGTGGCCTGCGTGAAGTTGAACACGTGCGGGCCGATCAGCACCGGCACGCCGACCGCGCATGCCTCGATCAGATTCTGTCCGCCGAGCGGCAACAGACTGCCGCCGATAAACGCCAAGTCGGAGGCCGCATAATAAGCGCCCAGTTCGCCCATCGAATCTCCGAGCAGCACATTCACGTCCGCCGGCAACGCAGGCACGCCGCCGCTCGCAGCCACCGCGGCCGATGCCACCTTCGCATCCGGCGCCCATTGCGAACGCCTCGCGAGCCGCAAGCCCGCTTTCTCGACGAGCGCCGCCACTTCGTTAAAGCGTTGCGGATGACGCGGCACGAGAATCAGCAGCGCGCCTTCCACGCCAAGCTCGGAGAACGCCTGCAAAACGAGTTCCTCTTCGCCCTCGCGCGTGCTTGCCGCAACCCACACGGGACGCGCGCCGATCGCCGCGCGCCACGCATGACCGCGCGCCGCCAGTTCAGGCGGCGTGCTCATGTCGAACTTCAGATTGCCGAGCACCGCGACGTTGCGCGCACCGAGCGCGGTGAGCCGCTCGGCATCCGACGGACTTTGCGCCAGCACGCGCGCAAAACCGCCGAACACGTCCTTCGTCGCGCCGCCGAACTTCGCCGCGCGCTTGAATGAGCGCGCCGACATGCGCGCATTGGTCAGCACGAGTTGCACATCCGCGCGACGGCATTCGTCGATCAGCGTGGGCCACACTTCGGTCTCCATCACGAGACCGACCGACGGCCGCCACGCGCGCAGAAAACGCCGCACGGCGTGAGGCATGTCGTACGGCAGATAGCTGCGCAACACGCGGTCGCCGAAAATCTGCTCGCCGGTTGCGCGGCCGCTCGGCGTCATGTGCGTCAACAGAATGCGCGCATCGGGACGCGCCTTCATGAGCGCGTCGATCAGCGGCTGCGCGGCGCGCGTCTCGCCGACCGACACGGCATGCACCCAGATCAACGGCGCGTTGTCCTCAGGCAAACGTCCGCGCGCATGCCCAAAGCGTTCGCCGATATGCTGACGATAACCGCGCTCCTTGCGCGAGCGGATCAGCAAACGCAGCACGGCGACAGGCGCGATGATCCACCACAGCGCGTTATAGATCACCCTCAGCATGCGCGCTCCGCATCACGAAGCACGCGACGGGCTGACGAAGCCGGCGACTCGCAATAAGCGGCGCTCAAACCAGCGCCCTGCCCTTCAGGCGTTCGAGTATGCCGAGCGGCGCGCACTCGGGTTGCGCCATCGCCTTGACCGGCAGAAAGAAGGTCTGTTCGAGCATGAACTGACCGGACATCACCGCGTGCGAAGTCTGGTCGGAGAAACACACCCACACGCTGCCCGGCGGAAACGGCATGGTCTCCTGCGGACTCGTCTTCTGATACTCGAGATCGGCCTTCATGCCGTCGTGCAGATTCAGCATCAGATGGTCGTATTCGCTGCGCGGCGACTTCGTCACATGCAGCAGATTCAGCAGCCACGCGGCGCCCGGCATTTGCGGCTTGATGCGCGGCAGGAAGCGTTTGGCCATGTCCTCGAACGGTTCGCCGACTCGCCACACGCGCGGCACGCCATGCGGATTGACGTTGGTGAACACGCGCAGAATGCGCTCGCCGTAATTCGGCCGCGACGGGAATGCGTCGACGTGCAGACGGCTATCGTCCTTGCGCCACGAGGTCTGGCGCGTTTCCACCTGATGCAGCCGCAGGCTCGTGGGCGCGACCCGCAGCCGGCCGTTGTATTCGGGAAAGAGCCCGTCGACCAGCGTGCGTGCATTCGCCTGATAACGCGCGATCAACGCGCGCACCGCGGACTGCGTGACGGCGTCCCCAGCCACGCCATGCAGCGCGCCGCCGTTCGGTTCGAGGCTGATGTTCTTGCGATTCGGATCGGCGAGCGCGGGATCGAGCAGCGCCTGCTCGCCGCCTTCGATAGCAAAGCGCAGATTCGGAAAATACAGCACTTTGCCGCGTTCGACGCCGGCCAGCAGCGTCTCGCGCGGCACGGACAGATTGCGTGCGTGCCAGTCGGCGTTCGCGACTTCGATGATCTGTGTTTCGTTCATGATCGCCCTTGAAAACGGATGATGCGTAAGGCGAAGCGCGCCGGACGAATTACAGCAGGCCGAAGCCGGCAAGCGCGGACTTCACTTGTTGCAGCGTGGGCGGTTGCCCGGCCGTGCCGAGATTGACGACGTTCGGCGACCAGTAGCCGCCGGTACGCCACGCGGTGGCGAAATTGTACAACTCGACCGTGGGCCGCTTCAGCGCAGCCGCAATGTGAACCAGACCTGTGTCAACGCCGACTGTCGCAGCCGCGCCTTCGATCAATCCGACGACCGCGGGCAACGACAACTTCGGCGGCACGATGGCCGCCGCGCCGAATTCCTTCGCGAGACGCTCGCTCGTCGCGCGCTCGGCGTCGCTGCCCCACGGCAGGACGATCGACGCGCCGCGCCGCACGAGCGCCTGGCCCAATTCGATCCACGCGGTATCGGGCCATTGCTTGTCGGCGCGCGAGGTCGCGTGCACGAACACCACGTAAGGCACCGGAAGATTCAGATTGGCCGCCGACAACGCCAGCGCAGCGCGCCCCGTGTCGATGCCGAAGTCGATCTCGTCGGTGGGTTGCGGCTCGGGCTCATTCAGCGCCGCGGCCACCAGTTGCCGCGTGCGTTCGACAACATGCGTGCGCGGCGCGATCGGCACGCGCTTGTCGTAGAAGAATCGCACCGGCCATTCGTAGCCGGCGCCATCCGTGCGATTGCCGAGCCCGACGAGCGGTCCGCGCGCCATGCTCGCGACCCATGCGGTCTTGATGAGCCCCTGGCAGTCGATCACGAGATCGTAGTGCTCGGCGGCGAGCGCGCGGCGAAACGCGCCGATCTCGCGCCAGTTGTCGAGCGAAAGAATGCGTTTGCGCCAGCGCCGCAGCGACACAGGAATCGCACGCCGCACGCCGCTAACGAGTTCGACCAGCCCCACGAAGCTTTCCTCGACGAGCCAGTCGATCTGCGCGTCGGGATGGCGGCGCCGGATGTCGGCGATCACCGGCATGTTATGGACGACGTCGCCCAGCGACGACACCCTCACGATCAATATCTTTTGCACGCTCAAGAGAGGAAAACCGGCCAGGCGGTCCTAAGATGCATTGAAAGAGGCGCGGCGAAAAACCTGCCGCTTCGCTTCACGCGATATACCTCCAGCGAGCGGCGACACGACCTTGATGCGCTTATGCGCTGATGTCGCGTCGCCAGGACGGCAATTCTAGCGCGACATAGCTGATCGGCATGAAAAAACGCGGCGCGGTAAGTGAGACCCGCGCCGCGTTTTGAAAATCACCGCAGCCTATTGCGAACCGCAGCGCCTTCGCTGCCGCCGTTCAAGCTTTTAGAACGGCAGCTTTGCGTCCGCCTTCTCCGCCATTATCACGCGGCGGAAATCTTCCTGGATGCGCTTGAGCGCCGCGTCGTTATCGGCTTCGAAACGCATGACCACGACCGGCGTGGTGTTCGACGAACGCGCAAGGCCGAAGCCGTCCGGATATTCGACGCGCAGGCCGTCGATCGTCACCACGTCGTCCGCGCCGGTGAATTGCGCGTTCTTCTGCAGGCGCGCGATCAGTTCGAAGTTCTCGCCTTCCTCGAGCTTGAGTTGCAGTTCCGGCGTGGAATGCGAGTTCGGCAGCGAGTTCAGCAGCTTGCTCGGGTCCTGCACACGCGTGAGGATTTCGAGCAGACGTGCGCCCGTGTACAGGCCATCGTCGAAACCGTACCAGCGGTCTTTGAAGAACACGTGGCCGCTCATTTCGCCCGCGAGCGGTGCGCCCGTTTCGCGCAGCTTCGCTTTCACGAGCGAGTGACCCGTCTTCCACATGAGCGGCTCGCCGCCCTTGTCTTTGACCCACTTCGCGAGATTGCGCGTGCACTTCACGTCGTAGATGATCTGCGCGCCCTTGTTGCGCGACAGGACTTCTTCGGCGAACAGCATCAGTTGGCGGTCCGGATAAATGATCTGGCCGTCTTTGGTGACGACGCCAAGGCGGTCGCCGTCGCCGTCGAACGCGAAGCCGATTTCCGCGTCGGTTTCCTTCAGCGCGCGAATCACGTCCTGAAGATTTTCCGGATGAGCCGGGTCCGGGTGATGGTTCGGGAAGTTGCCGTCAATCTCGGTGAACAGTTCAACGAGTTCGCAACCGAGCTTCTTGAAGAGCTTCGGCGCGAGACCGCCCGCGACGCCGTTGCCGGTATCGACCACGATCTTGATCGGACGCGCGAGCTTGACGTCGCTCGCAATGCGTTCGAGATACGCGTCGGCAATGTCGTAGTCGGTGTAGGTGCCGCTGCCTTCGGAGAAGTTTTCGTCGACGATGCGCTGATGCAGCGCGAGAATCTGCTCGCCATAAATCGCCGAGCCGCGCAGCACCATCTTGAAGCCGTTGTAATCCGGCGGATTATGACTACCCGTCACGACGATGCACGAATCGACACGGCGTTCGCCGCCTTCGAGCTGCAACGGCACGCTTGCCGCGAAGTAGCCGACCGGCGTGGGCACCATGCCGACATTGACCACGTCGACGCCGGCCGCACGCAGGCCGTCCGACAATGCCTGGATCAATTCCGGACCCGACAGGCGACCGTCGCGCGCGACGACTACAGCGTCGCCGCCTTGCGCACGCACTTCGCTGCCGAATGCGCGGCCGATCGAACGCGCCGTGTCGGCGTCGAGCGTCTTGCCGATCACACCGCGAATGTCATACGCCTTGAAAATAGATTTGGAGATCATGTTGGCTCACTTGCGTGCAATGGAAAATTTTGACCGGCGCGGTCATGCAGATCGGTAAATCATGGTGATCGGACATGGTGCCGCGCCCTTGCCGGAAGCGATCCGGTTCCAACTTATAATTGCGCTTTTCGGACCAGCCTGGTAACGCCATTCTAATGCTTAGACGCCCTCCATTTGTAAAGTTGCCGGGATGGCCTGCCAGGTGCGCGCACTCGCGCACGATGCATTGGCGGGCGCCTGCCGGATGCTGACGCTCAAACGCTTCGCCAATCCGGACGTCACGCGCGCGTTCACGAATATCGTCTGGCTCGGGCTCGAACGGCTCACGCAAATCGGCGTGGCGATTGCGATCAGCGGCATCCTCGCGCGTTACTTCGGACCCGATACGTTCGGCAAATGGCAATACGCGAACACGCTGCTGCTCGTGCTCTCGCCGATCACATGGGTATGCGGCGCGGAGATTCTGGTGCCCACCATCGTCGCGCGGCCGCCCGCGCAACTCGGCACCGTGCTCGGCAGCGCCTTCACGCTGCGCTTTGCCGTTTCGGTCGCGGCGTTGCTGCTCACATGGCTCGCCATTGCACTCGGCCTCTTCGATCCGCTCGTCGGCGCGATGCTCGCGGGCCTTGCCGTCACGATGCTGTTTCGCGAACCGTTCGTCGGCGTGATCAATGCGTGGCTGCAAAGCATGACGTACAGCAAGCCGCAGTTGCTCACGAGCATGAGCACCGCGGTCATCAAGGCGGGCTTCGTCTATCTGCTCGTGCGCGCGGCTGCCGAGCCCTCGCGCTTCGGCTGGCTGTGGGCGCTGGAGTCGGCGGCCATCGGCGGCGTGCTGGTCGTCTATTACATTCGACGTCATGGCGGCAAGCTGGGCTGGCACTTCGACCGCTCGCTGTTCAGGCATTTTGCGAGCGCGGGCACGGTGTTCTGGCTCGGCCTGATCTGTATGTACCTGTTCCTGAAACTGGACCGGCTCATGCTCGAACGCGCCATTTCATTCGCCGATCTTGGGCGTTATTCGGCCGCGCAGCAACTGAACGAAAACTGGATCACGCTTGCGTTAATGCTCGCACAGACTATCGCGCCCGCCTTCGTCTACCGTGTGCAGCAGGCCGCGCAATTGCGCCGGAACATCTGGCGCCTCACCGCGATGACCGCCGCGTTGATGATCGGCGGCGCGCTCGTGCTCGACCTGCTCGCGGGCTTTATCATTCGCCGCGTGTTCGGGCCGGGCTTCGAAGGCGCCATCGAGATTTTCCGCTGGGCCGTGTGGCTTTCCGTGCCCGCGGGCATCGAGGCGATCGGCAATCTCGTCGTGCTGAAGTATCAGGCGAAGTTCGTGTTGCTGTTCAAATGGCTGCTCGCGCTTGCCGTGGCGTTCGTCGTCAATCTGCTGGCGATTCCACGGCTCGGCGCCTATGGCGCGTTGGCCGGACTCGCGTGCGGTTATCTGGCGGCGGCGGCAGTTAATCTTTATTACATTCGTTTCAAATTGCGCCCATGACGCTTCCCGCCACCGACACGCCGCCGCACTGCCTCGACGACGTCGCGGTGCTGATGCCCGCCTATAACGGCCAGGCCGACGTCGATCTGACGCTCGCGTCGTTCGATGAACGTCCGCTGGTGCACGTTCTGATCGTCGATGACGGCAGCACGCCGCCCATCGTCGCGCCCGAGCTTGCAAACATGCACATCGAAGTGCTGCGCATGCCGGTGAACGGCGGCATCGAGCGCGCACTGCAAGCCGGCATCGACGCGCTCGCGCAGCGCGGCTATCGTTACGCGGCGCGCATCGACGCGGGCGACCGCAGCGTGCCGCAGCGTCTTGCGAAGCAGCGCGCGTTCATGGAAGCGCATCCGCGCGTCGCCGGGCTCGGCATGTGGACGCAGGTCGTCACGCGCGCGGGCGAGCCGCTCTTCATGCTGACGCCGCCGAGCGACCCGGTGGACATCCGCCGCCTGCGCTTTTTCCGCTCATGCCTCGCGCATCCTTCGATGATGCTGCGAATCGACGCGGTGCGCGCCGTCGGCAACTATCGCGCGATGTATCGCTCGGCCGAGGACCTCGATCTGTTCGTACGCCTGATGGAGCGCTACGACTGCGCGAATCTGCCGGAGCTGGGCCTGTACTACGAGCTGAACGAAGGCGGCATCAGCGCGACCATGCGCCGCCGCCAGGTGCTGTCGACGCTGCGGCTGCAACTGCGCTACTTCAACATCGCGAATCCGTACGACTGGTTGGGCCTCGGCAAAAATCTGCTGCATCTCGTGACGCCTTACCGCGCGTTGCAGCGGGTCAAACGCGGCCTTCTGGCTGCGCGCGCGAGCCATTGAGCCGCGGCCTCGCGCGGTTTTGCGCAGTTTGGTTATCGTCGTCCGCCTGTTCTCACAGCTTGTCTTTTCATTCACCGCCGAGTTCGTTCCCGCATGAAGCCAGCCCTGAAGTCGACGCCCGCGTTGCGCATTACACTCGTGTGTAACACCGCTTGGGCAATCTATACGTATCGGCAAGGCCTGATCCGCATGCTGGTGGGACGCGGCGTCGACGTGACGGTGCTCGCGCCGCGCGACCGCACCTTCGAACTGCTGACCGCAATGGGTTGCCGCTGCATCGAATTGCCGGTCGCGTCGAAAGGCACCAATCCGCGCGACGATCTGCGCACGCTGTGGTCGCTCTACCGCCGTTACTGCGCGATTCGCCCGCACGTCGTGTTTCACTACACGATCAAGCCGAATATTTACGGCTCGATTGCGGCGAAGCTCGCGGGCGTGCAATCGGTTGCGGTCACAACGGGTCTCGGCTATGTGTTCATCCAGCGGAGCCGCGCCGCGCAGGTCGCCAAAAAACTGTATCGTTTCGCGTTCCGTTTTCCGCGCGAAATATGGTTTTTGAATCGCGACGATCAGACAGCGTTTGTCGAACAGAATTTGTTGGTGCATCCTGAACGCGCGCGGCTTCTGCATGGCGAAGGCGTCGACCTCGAACAATTCGGCTTCACGCCCTTGCCCGAGCGCGCGGAATTCAGGTTCGTGCTGATCGGCCGTTTGTTGTGGGACAAGGGCGTGGGCGAATACGTCGAAGCGGCGCGGCGTGTGCGCGAACGCTATCCGCATGCGTGCTTCCAGTTGCTCGGGCCGGTCGGCGTCGACAATCCGAGTGCGATCACGCGCGACGAAGTCGCGGCGTGGGAACGCGAAGGCATCGTCGAGTATCTCGGCGAGGCGCACGACGTGCGGCCCTTTATCGCCGATGCGGATTGCGTCGTTTTGCCTTCGTATCGCGAAGGCGTGCCGCGCACGCTGATGGAAGCGTCGGCGATGGGACGGCCGATTGTCGCGACCGACGTGCCCGGCTGCCGCGAAGTGGTCGCGCACGGCGTCAACGGATTGCTTTGCGAAGCGCGCAACGCGGACAGCCTCGCGGACGCGCTCGCGCAGATGCTCGACATGGGCGGCGCAGAGCGCCGCGCGATGGCGGAACGCGGCCGGCAGAAAGTCGCGCAGGAATTCGACGAACGCGTCGTCGTCGAAACGTATAAAGACCTGGTGCAAAAAATGACGGGCGTTTTACTTTAACGGAGCAACAGCATGACCACGAAGGGCACGATTCTGGTAACAGGCGGCGCGGGCTTCATCGGCTCGCATACCTGCGTCGAACTGCTGAACGGTGGCTACGACGTCGTGGTAATCGACAATCTCGTGAACAGCAAGCGCGAATCGCTGCGGCGTGTCGAACAGATCACCGGCCGCACGGTCGCGTTTCATGAAGCCGACGCGCGCGACGAAGCCGCACTCAACCGGATTTTCGACGCGCATCCGATCACCGGCGCGATTCACTTTGCGGCGCTGAAAGCGGTGGGCGAATCGGTCGCGAAGCCTGTCGAGTACTACAGCAACAACGTCGGCAGCCTGCTCGCGCTGCTCGGCGTGATGCGCGATCGCAACGTGAAGCAGTTCGTGTTCAGTTCGTCGGCCACGGTGTACGGCGTGCCGAAAAGCTCGCCCATCGACGAATCGTTTCCGCTGTCGGCCACCAATCCGTATGGCCAGTCGAAGCTGATCGCCGAACAGGTGCTCCGCGATCTGCAGGTCGCGGACCCGTCGTGGCGCGTCGCCACGCTGCGCTATTTCAATCCGGTCGGCGCGCACGAGAGCGGCCTGATCGGCGAAGATCCCGCAGGCATTCCGAATAACCTCATGCCCTATGTCGCGCAGGTCGCGGTCGGCAAGCTCGACAAGCTGCGCGTGTTCGGCGGCGATTATGAAACGCCGGACGGCACCGGCGTGCGCGATTACATTCACGTGGTCGATCTGGCGCGCGGGCACCTGGCCGCGCTCGATGCGCTCGTGAAGCGCGACGCGAGCTTCGTGGTCAATCTCGGGACTGGCCAGGGCTATAGCGTGATCGACGTCGTGAAGGCATTCGAGAAGGCGTCGGGCCGGCCCGTGCCGTATGAAATCGTCGCGCGCCGTCCGGGCGACGTGGCGTCGTGCTTTGCCGATCCGCGCGCGGCGCTGGAGGTGCTCGGCTGGCGTGCCGAGTTCGGTATCGAAAGAATGTGTGCGGACCATTGGCGCTGGCAGTCCGCGAATCCGAACGGCTTTAATTGATGCTTCAATTGCTTCGCTTACCGAAGTAATTGCGCGCGCCGGCTCGACCGGCGCGCTTCTTTTAGCGCTTGTTTTAGCGCTTCTGTTACCGCGGCTCTTTCACGAGCCCCATCAATCGCGCCATCACCGGCCACTTCACCAGCGCATGCGCATACGCATGCTCGGCCTGCTCGTCGACGTATTTCGACGGATCGATCTCGGGCAGCGAGCGCGCAAGGCCGGCAATGTCGTTGACCGACCACCTGCGCTGCTTCGGCTCCTGCTTCGGCTCTTGCGCCGATTGCAATTCAGGCTTGTTCACTTCTCGTCCACCCCACACGCCGTCCGGCGTTTTCACCACGTAACCGGTTGCCGTCTTCATCGTGACGGTGCCTTCGTTTTCGCCGACCATCTCCGTTTTCGGCAGATCGGCTGCGTACTGCGACAGCGTCACGCCCGGCTTGAACGGACTGTTCGACACCAGATTCGACAGCAGTTGCGACACCGCCAGAAAGCTCGTGGGCTGGTCGATGACCGTGGTCGGCCCGTGGCTGCCAGGAAGATTGACGAGCCGCACGCCGACCGGTCCGTGCACGATCCGCGGCGTCGGAATCTCGCGCAGGCCCGCCACCTGGTTGGCGTCGCCGCGCAGCGCAGCGCCATGCTCCGGCACGAACACGATGACCGCGCGCCGTCCCGACGCGGCGATCAGATCGGCGAGCCGGTCGAAGTCGTTCATCAGCTTGTTGACTCGCGCCGGATACGATTCGATGCTGGTCTGTCTCACGCCCGGCAACTGGTTGCCGTCGTGCAGGCTGATCGTGTTGTAGTACAGCGCGACCGGTCCTGCCGTCTGTTGCCGTTGCGCGAACCACTTCGCGAGCACGCCGTAGTCGTCGTGAATCGCTGAGCCGTCGAACGCATGCATCGCAACGGGCACGTCGGCGCTCGAGATCATCGGCACATTCGGCACGCCGACGTTGTCCTTGATGATCTGCAGGAAGTTGTCGAAGTGTCCGTCGTGATTCAGGATGGTCTGCGGCGCGAAGCCGGCCTGCGCCAGTTGCGAGAACAGATAACACTGCTGCGCCGCCGGCTTGTACAGGTCGGCATGCGCCTCCTGCCCGCAGCTTGCGCGCAACACGCGGATCGCCGCCGGGCCGCTATAACTTGCCGCGGTGCTGAAGTTCGTGAACAGATAGTCGAAGTGGCTCAACATCGGGTTGTTGCGCGCCTTCGATACATCGAGGTCATCCCATGAAAGCGAGCACACGTGCAGCACGATCACGTCGAACTGCTGGTTCGGATCGCTCGTGAGATGGGCCATGCTCACCTGACGTTGCGATTCGCCGGCACGGAACGCGGCCAGCGCCGCCGTATGGTCGAGCGGCGCGCCGGGCTGCGCGACGCCGCCATCCTTTGCACCCGTGCGCAGCGTGGCGGCCGCCTGAATCGTGGCGAGCGCATTGGTGCTCGCCTGCCAGACCGGCAATGCCACGAGCGCGATGATGACGAAGCTCGTCACGCGCAACCAGCGGTTCACCACCACATACGCGACTATCGCGCAGCAGGCGGCGAACAAAGCCGCGGGCGGAACGAAGCGTTGCGCGAGCTCCATCCAGTAACCGAAGCTGAACGACTCGAGATTGCCGAACTCCTCGACGAGCCGCGCGAACGGCGGAATCGCGGCTTCGTGATACATCAGTACGATGCCGACGGCCAGCGCGATCATCGCGCGCAATACGCGCAGCAGACGGTTGCGCAACCCGCCCGTCGCGGCGAGCGCCAGCGCGAAAGCGATGTTCGCGAGCCACAGCGGATGCAGATGGCCTGTGCTGAACAGATACAGCTTCAGCAGGAAATACAGGTTCCAGACACTCATTCGATCCAACCTCAGATTCCGGCGCCTCGCGCCGGCGGTTCAATAGCTCAATGCTTCAATAGCGGCTTTCGTCCAGCGCAAACACCGCGCGCAGTTTCTGCGACAGGCCTTGCAGCAGGCGCGAATAACCTTCGGCGCCCATCAGCACCACTTCGGCGAGCCCGCGCAACGGCGCGTCTTCCTCGGTGCGCGCTTCGTCGGCGGCGGCAATCCATGCGTCCGCGCGGCCGAACGTGCATTGCACGAGCTGGCGTTCCTGCTCGAGCGTCAACTCGTCGAATTGCACGCCGAGATGCTGGCCGGCCGCACGCACCACGTGGACCGGAAAGGCAAACTGCCGGTCGCCGCGGCTCACGCATACCTGCAGCCAGTCGCCTTCAACGAGCGGCAGGCCGGGCGCGACGTGAAGACCGAGGCCGCCCGTCGAGTAGTCGCTCGTCATGCACGCGACCGTGGTGCCGTCGCTGAGCAAGAGCGTGGCCGGCATGCTCATCGGCACACGGTGGCTGCCGCGAATCTGCTTCGCCTCACGCGCGACGCTCACGGCCGCGCCGAGCATCACGAGGTTGTAGGCGGTCCAGAACACGTTCATCAGTACAGTGGCGAACTCCTCGCCGACACCGAACACGATGCGGTACACGCCCGCGAGCATCGCCACCACGTTCAGCACCAGCAGCACGATGTAGGGCTTCGACACGGACCAGTCGAGATAGCCCTCGTCCATGCGGCCGCCCTTGTCCGTCACGTTGAACTTGCCGTGCTTCGGGCTGAAGAACGCGAGCGTGGTCGGCACCGCGATGTACCACGCGAGCACCGATTCGTAGACCTCCGCCCAGAACGAGCGTCGATAGCGGCCTTGCAGCCGCGAGTTCGCGATGCTCGACAACATGATGTACGGCAACACGAATCCGGCGATCGTCGTCGCCGATGCGTTGATCACGTACATGCCGAAGAACAGGAACGCCATCGGCATCGTCAGGAAGATGAGACGCGGCACGCCATAGAAGAAGTGCAGCATCGCGTTGCCGTAGCAGATGCGCTGGAACAGGTTCAGGCCGCGCCCGAAAAACGGATTGTCGATGCGGAAAATCTGCGCCATGCCGCGAGCCCAACGGGTGCGCTGCTTGATATGGCCGGCGAGGCTTTCGGTGGCGAGACCCGCGGCCTGCACGTATGGGAGATACGCTGTCGTATAGCCGCGCCGATGCAGCTTGAGCGCCGTATGCGCATCTTCGGTGACGGTCTCGACGGCGACGCCGCCCACTTCTTCCAGCGGCGCACGCTTGATGACGGCGCACGAGCCGCAGAAGAACGTCGCGTTCCACAGATCGTTGCCCGACTGCACGAGCCCGTAAAACAGCTCGCCTTCGTTCGGCACGCGGCGGAACGTATTGAGGTTGCGTTCGAACGGATCGGGCGAAAAGAAGTGATGCGGCGTTTGCACCATCGCGCACAGCGGATCGCGCAGGAAGGTGCCCATCGTCGTTTGCAGAAACGACCGGCTCGGCACGTGGTCGCAATCGAAAATGGCGATGTAGTCGCCGCTCGTCTTCGCAAGCGCACGGTTGATGTTGCCCGCCTTCGCATGCAGATTGTCGGTGCGCGTCAGATAGCGAATGCCCGCCTCGCGCGCGAATGCCTCGAACTCCGGACGCTTGCCGTCGTCGAGCAGATAGATGTGCAGGCGGTCTTCGGGCCAGTCGATACCCTGCGCCGCGAGAATGGTCGGTTTCACGACCGCGAGCGGCTCGTTATAAGTCGGAATGTAGACATCGACGCTCGGCCAGCGCGAACGGTCGTCGGGCAGCGGCGACACCTTCCGTTCGAGCGGCCAGGCCGTCTGCACGAAACCGAGCAGCAGCACGAGCCACGTGTACGCCTCGGCACCGAACAACGCGTAACCGACGATCGCTTCGCTCGGGCCGTGAAAGTCGAGCGTCTGCGTCGCGCGCCACCAGACGTAGCGCAGCATCGCGAGCAACGACAACGACGCGAGCAGCAGCACCGGAAGACGGCCCGGCAGACGGCGGATCAGCAAAGCGAGCGCGATGGTCAGGCCGAAAAACACGTACTGGTTCACGCCGGCCAGCGGCGATGTGCCGACCAGCGCCCACAGCACGGCGCCGAGCGCCGCCAGCATCAACATCAGCCAGCGGATGCGGCCCGCGCGCGTCGCGCCCGCTTCCAGCGAAGCGCCCCAGCGCTGCCACGGCAGTCTCGCCAGTTGGCGGTCGAGCGCGCCGACTGCGCCGCGCCATAAGCGGTAGATGGGCAGCACGCCATAGCGTCCGAGCCAGACCAGGCCGCGCCCGATCTTCGGGGCAATGGAGAGCCGCAGCGGCCGCGGCCGCACGAACACGCGCCACAGCCAGGCGCGCAACGGCGCGGGACGCACGACATCGAAGCGAGCCGCGAGGAACGCCACCGACACGCGCGCGAGCCACAACGGCAGATCGCGCCGGCCATCGGCGGGCGGCCGGAAAAAGAGCCGCACCCACCATTCGAGCCGGCCGCCGCCGCTCACGCCGAGACGGCGCGCGAGCCAGTCGCCCGCACGCAAGCGCAACGGCCGCGCCGCAGGACGGGCGTCGGCGAAGGGCTGGTTTGGCTGTGGCGTCGTCATGTCAACGAGGCTCCGAATCCCGCGATGGCTCGGCGAGCGGCGCAAGCCATTCGTCGACCGCGCTTGCCAGTCCTTGCAGGTCGTGCGAGGTCTGCGAATACGGCGCATTGTCGAAAAGCCACGAGCCGCGCGCGAATGCTTCGGGCAGCGCGGCGTCGGCATGCAGACGGATGACCGGCGCCGCACCGGGACCGAGCGCGGCGGACAGCATGGAGAGCGCGTCGCGCTGCATCTCGCGCGCCGGGTTCAGGCGGTTCAGCACGAAGAGTGACTCGTTGCGCGCCGCCCGCAATTGCGGCAGATGGCGTGCGAGCGTCGCGAGCGGACCGGGCTCGGGCGGTGTCACGCAGACGATCAGATCGGCGCAGTAGAGCGCCTGCGCCGCATGCACCGACGGATAACGCGGCGTGTCGATCAGCACGACGCCTTGCGCGGGCAAGTCGATGCTCGCGAGCGAGTTCGCGAGCCACGCGGGTTCGTCGGCGAGCAGTTGGCTGATCGACACGAGGCTCGAAAGCGGCACGTCGCCGTGCGGGACGAACAGCACGCCGTCGTCATTGCGCCATGTATGCGCGTGCCAGGGCGCGCCGCTCGCGATGGCCGCGCCGATTCCGTCGGCGGGCAACTCGTCGAGCCCGAGGTGCGGACCAAGCAGGTTTTGCGGATCGAAATCGACGGCGACGACGGGACGGCCGCGGCGCGCGAGCAGCACCGCGAGCGCCGCAGTTAGCGTGGTTCGTCCGGCGCCGCCCGCCGTGGAGAGAATCGCGATGGTTTTCATTGGACGGACGACGCTCCAGTCGCGCGTTCTTCTTCAGCGGCCGGCGCGGCAACGGCTTGCGGCACGAGACGGCCCTTCAGCACGAGCGCGGCGGCGTCGAACGGGACTTCATGCCGCGGATCGAAGCGGCGCGTGGCGCGCATGCCGGAACGTCGGCGAAAGTGCTGCCAGACGATCCACAGCGGAATCCCGCCAATCATGCCGATGCCGAAGCAGATGAGGAAAAACAATGTCATAAGGCCTCCTGCTTGCGCAGTGGCATGGCGGCCGGCTCGGCGCGGCGGCGACGTGGGAGTTGCGCGGCGGCGTGTTCGGCGGCGGCGGGTTGCGGCGCGTGGTCGGCTTCGTCGGAAGGCAGGCTGTGTGAGTTGACGGCGCTGGCAGACGGGGCTTGCGCGATGTGTTCAGTCACGCCCGGTGTCGTGGCTTCTGCCGCGGTTTCTTGCCGGCTTTCTGTCGGGGTGTCCACCGGGCGTTGCGATGCATCCTGCGCAACAGCAACAGCCACAGCACCAAACAGATCGCTAAAGTCGACATTCGGCACGCGGCGCTCCTCGATGCGCAGCCGCTCGATCTCCGGCAACAACTGCTCGCCGGCGATCAGTTGCCTGCTTTGCGCGAGCGACTCGACCGGCACCTGAAAAATGCGCGCCAGCGATCCCTGCGCATCAGCCAGCCGGCAAGCGAACAGGAACACATAGAGATACGCGCCGTCGGCGGTGAATACATCGCCATTGCGCACCGGCCGACACTGCCGCAGCGCGTCCGCATGCGCGACTTCCGGCTTCAGCAGCAGCTTGACCAGCACATGCGGCAGGTTCAACGACAAGCCACGCCCGAGCACGTTGCTCACGTGATCCGCGAAACGCGCCACGGGCAAATAGCCGCAGACGGCATCGCTCAGCGCAGCGGCGAGCGCGGCGCGGTAATCGGCGGCGACCGGGCGCGCGTTGAGCTGCCCTCTTAACGACTGCATCAGCGACTGCATCCGCGAAAACGGCACGTCGCGTCCGATCACGAGGTTCGCGCCGAGATTCAGCACGAGCAGCTCGAACTGATGACGCAGCACCTGGCCGCGTTCGACCAGCACGATCTTCAGCGCGCGCCCGCACGTACGGCGCAGCGTGTGGATGGTCTCGCACAGCGTCTCGAGCTGATCGCCGCCGCTGTAGTCGAGCACGACGCTCGCCGCGCGCGCGCCAAGGCTCGCCTTGAGCGCCGCCTGCAAACCGTCGACGATCTCCCACTCCGCTGGCACCCACGGTTCATCGCCGACGGCTTTGCGCGTCGCGATCACGCGCATTTCGTCGCGTGCGATGCGTGCGTCGGCACGGCGGCAGGCTTCGGTTTCCTCGGGCGCGACCATCAGGCGGCCGGCGTTCGTGAAGCGCAACGCACGCACTTCGCCCGCGGCGAGCGCCGCGCGGCTGCGCCAGAAATCGACATGCCACAACAGTTCGCCGTGAGTCGGCTGCAATCGCGCGACGCCCTGGCAACTGGTGTGGAACGCGTCGCGCTCGGGATCGCGCGCCTCCTGTTCGAGCTGCTCTTCGATCGCTTCGGAATCGAGCGGCAGATCGTTCGTGGACGCCGCCGCGCGCCCGGCCAGCAGCACGAGCGTGATGTTGCGCGTCTCGCACCAGTCGGCGAGCACGCGGCCTTCGTAGGCGAGATCGTCCGGACGGTCCCAACTGAACCAATGCTCCGCGCCTTCGACGAAGAAAACGCTGCCTCGCCTGAAGCCAAACGGCTTCAGCGCGCGCAGCGCGCCGTAGAGACGCGCCAGCGGCCGTGCCGCGGCATCCGTCTGCGCGCCGCCCGCGGCGGCGTCGCTCGCGGACTCGCGCGGTCTTAGCGTCACGACGTTCAGGCGCGCCGGCAGATCGCCGCCGCCTTTCGCGTGCAAGCGCGCGAGCGGCGCGTCGCGTGTGGCGGACAGCACAAGCGTGACCGAGCGCGCGGCGCAGTCGCGGGCGCTTTCGAACAGCAGCGCGTCGGCTGCCGGGGTGCCCGCGATGCCGTACACGAGGTACACGCTGCCGGGCGCCAGTGTCGCCCAGCTTTCGGGCAGGCCGTCGAGCGCGAGCCGGTCGGGCGCCTTGTTCGGCGCAACCAGGCGCCTGAAGCCGGCGCCGAGCGCGCGCAGCGTCGACACCGACGAAGCCGCGTTGCCCGGCCGTTGGCCGGAATGTCGTGGATCTGACGTTGCGGGTCGCATGCCGTGCCTCCTCAATAGCTCGAATACAGACGCGTCGGCGTCGGCGACAGGCTCGTATCCGGCTTGCGAGCATCCAGGTTGTAGCGCACATAGACCATCGCGGAGCTCGGTGCGTAATCGTGCGAGCGGTCGATGTCGAACAGCAGCCCGGCCACCAGATGCGGACTAAAACGGTGTTCGACGACACCGGTCAGGCCGTAAAGGAACGACACGCCGCGCGTCGAGCTCGCTCCATACACGTTGTTGCTGTTGCTCAGCGCCGCCGGGTTCAGGGCCGCCGACGCCGGCAGACCGTTCGGATAGAACGGAGAACTGCGTTCATACGAGTTCGACACGCCGACCGTCGCGGTCAGATCCCAGCGCCACGCGCCGCGGCGGCCCTGCCATTCGACCGGGAAACCGAGCGACAGATAGCGCTGCGGGCTGTAATAGCCGCCCTGGCCGAAAGTGTAGAACCGCAGATTGTTCGCATAGTGCCATGCATTGCCGACCACGCCGGTGCTGACTCTCATGTCGGCGCGCTCGAAGACCGGCACGGTCGCTCCCGTGCGGAGCGTGACGCCGGTATTGGAAGCGACGTTGCGGCCGGTGAACATCCCGGCGCCGACGTCGGCGAACAGGTTCACGCGGCCGACGTCGACGGAAGAATGCACATCCAGCCCGTCGCGGCGCACGCCGCCCCAGACCGCGCCCGTCCACGGATCGCGAAGCCCCGCGTACGACAGTTCACTGCTGGTTTGCGGCCGCCGCGACAGATTGACGGTGAAGCTGCTGTCGTCGCCGGCCATGCGGTAGCGCACGCCGCCCACGAGGTAATGCACGGGGAAGCCGATCGGCGTCGTGCCGAGATCGAACCGCAGATTGTCCGACCGGTAGCCGATGCCGCCGCCCGCACCGGTCGCATGCTGATGGAAGCTCGCCACCGCGGCGGTGCTGCTATCCGTCAGCGCCGCGTGCGTGCCGAGCGTGTCGAGCAGGCTCGAATCGGAGCTGCTCAGCGTGCCCGCATCGAGATTGACGACGTCGACATGCGCGAACACATGTCCGTCGTAACCGACCGGCAACTGCGCATAAATCGGCACCTGCTGCGCGTGATAGTTCGAGATGCCCTCGTCGCCGGACTTGTAGGCCGGATACCACGCTGCTTCAATCGACGGATCGCGGCGCTGCTCCAGATCGCTCAACGCCACTTGCGCAGGCGTGCCGTTCGGGCCGGGGCTCACGCCGGCGCTGCGCTCCTGCACCTCGGACTTGCGATACAGCGCCGCCGCGTCGTCGTAGCGGCCGAGATCCTCGCTGATACGCCCCCGCTGCGCAGTCACGTCGTAACGGTCGGGAAACGCGCTCGCCAGTTCGTCGGTCAGCGTCTGTGCTTCATACGGCCGGCGCAACGCGGCCAGCCGGCGCGCCGCCGAGAGCCGCGTGTCGATGTCGTCCGGCGCGCTTTGTTCGACAACGCCGTGCACGAGATCGAGCGCCTCGCGGCGCTTGCCGCTTTCCTGAAGCACGCGGGCCAACGCAAGCTGCGCATCGGGATCGTCGGGATGCTCGGCGAGCAGTTTTTCGAGCGTCGCGCGGGCGCCGGCGAATTGGCCCTGCGCGCGCTGCAGATCGGCGACCTCGAGCGTGTAGCGCGGATCGCGCTGGCCTTCTTCGTCGACGGCCGCGAGAACCGCCGCCGCGCGCCGGTAGTCGCCGGCGTCGATCGCGGCGTCCGTCCGGCGCAGCGCAAGCCGCACCGACTGGTCCTGCAGCCGCGCGCGCTGTGCCGCGGTCAACGCGGCGTCGTTGCGCAGGTCGCGCAGCCACGCGTCGAGTTCGTCGTCGCGATGCGCGGAGCCGAGCAGATCGCCGTAGCGCAGCCTGACGTCGTCGTCGGTCTGTTGCGGGTGCGCCTTCATCCAGTCGGCAAGGCGCGCGAGACCGCGATCCGGCTGGCCCATGTCGATTTCGAGCGAGCCCACCGACGCGGTCAGGTTCGCGTCGTCGGCGCCGAGCGTCGCGGCTTGATCGAGCGCGGCTTTGCCCGCCTGCGCGTCGCCCGCGGCATACGCGGCGCGCGCCGTGACGAGCGCCTGTTGCGCATCCAGATTGCGGCCGAACGCGCGCATCGCATCGGTCTGGTTCGCGGCCGGTACGCTCGCGAGCAACGCGCGCGCGCCGGCCAGGTCGTCCGTGGAATTGCGGTAGAGCGCGGCGGCGTAATGCATTTCCGGCGAATCGGAAGCCTTGAGCCCTTCGTCCATCACCGTGCGGCCGAGTTGCGGCAGGCCGAGATCGCGGTAGATGCGAGCGAGCGCGAAACGCGTCCACGGCGAATCCGGTGCTGCGCGCAGCGCCGCTTCGTAACGGTCGATCGCCTGCGCGCGCAGGCCCTGCTGCGACAGCCGCTCGGCTTGCGCCACCAGATTGTCCGCGCGAATCTGCGCGAGTTCTGCGCGATCCGCCGGCGCGCGGAAGCGGTTTTGCACGGCATCCAGCAGCGGCCCGATGCGTTCGTCGCGGCCGGTGTTGTCGAACAGCGTCGCAGTGCTGCGCACCGTCGCGAGGCTCGGATCGCGGGCGCTCAGCAATTCCTTCAGCAAGGGCTCGGCGTTCGCCCAATCTTTTTGCGCAAGCAGCGAGTCGGCGAGCACCAGCTTGGCGTCGGTATTCGAAACGTTCATGGCGAGCGCCTCGCGCGCCAACCGCGCGGCTTCGTCCGGCCGGCCGGCCGCCGCGGCTTGCCGCGCGCGGGTGAGCGTGGCCCAGAACTGCGCGGTCCGGGCGAGGCCTGTCCACTTCGCGCGATTGTCGGGCGCGAGTTGCGCGGCGCGCTGAAAGAGCTTTTGCGCCTCGTCCTGGCGGCCCTCGCGCATGCGCAGCAGACCGAGGCCGCCGACCGCCTCGGCGTCATCGGATCGCGCCTGCGCGGCGCGTGTCAGCAGCGGATCAGCGGCGGCCAGATCGTTGCGCGAGAGCAGCGCGAGGCCGCGCTTCTGCGCGATGTAATCGGGATTGCTTTCGAGCCGGCGTTGGGCGTCGAGCTTGTCTTTGACGACGGCGAGGCGGTCGTGGAACTCGGTGTCGTCCGGCGCGAGCGCGACGTAGGCGCTCAAGCCCTGCACATAGGCCGGGTCGGGCCCCGCGGACTGCAACACGCGATGCCACAGGTCCATCGCCGCGCCGTGGTCCACATCGTTGCGGGTAGCGAGCGAACGGGCGATGCGCTCGGCCTCGGGCCGCGTGTCGCTGCTGCGATTGAGCAGGCCGGCGAGCGCCATCGCGGCTTGCGCGTCGGCGGGATCGGCGGCGAGCCGCGCGCGCAGCGCGGCGACCGCACGCACCCGGGCCCTCCGGCGTGCCGGCGACGATGCTGTAGTACTCCGCACCGAGCGGCCCGGACGGCGCGCCGTGCGGGAACAGCGCCTCGAGGCGCCGCGCGGCTTCTTCGGACTGACCGCTGCGCGCGAGCAGGCGGATCGTGGCGAGCTCGCCGCGGCCGCTCGTGGCCACGCGGAATTCGTCGTCCGACTGTTGCGCGAGTTTGCTGCCGGGCGCGGCCTGGTGCAGCTTCGTCAACGCCGCCTGGGCGGCCTGCGCCTGTCCGAGGCGCAAATTGATGCTCACCAGTTCGGCGAGCAGGACAGGCGATTGCGGAGCGATGAGCAACGCTTTGTCGATTGCCTGCTTGGCGAGGTCGTCGCGACGCTTGGCGCTCCACAGCCGCGCGGTTGCGTACAGCCGGGAGATGTTGGCGGAATCGGCGGCTGAGGCGGCGGGGGTGGGGTTTGCGGTGCTTGGGGTGGCGGTGGTGGTGATGCTGGTTGCGGCGTTACCGCTGGCCGCGGTGCTGGCTACGGCGCTGGCGCTGGCGTGCGCTGCGGCGCGGGCGCTGGAATCGGCGCTGGCGTGGGCTGCGGCGCTGGCGCGAGCGTGGGCTGCGCCGCTCTTGCTGACCGCGGCACTCTTGCTGGCTGCGACGGTTGCGCTGGCCGCTGCCGCGCCGCCATTGCGCGTGCCCTTGCCCGCAGACCGCGCAGCGCGTGCTTGTGCCGGCTCAGCCGGCTCAGCTGGCGCCGTCGACGCGGAACCGGCAGCCTGCGCTGCCGCCTCCTGCGCGGCAACCGCATGCGCGAGCGGCGGCATGCCGCACGTGAGACCGGCCAGCCACAGCGCGCGCGCAATTCGCGAGCGCGCGCGAACAGCGACGGTTAGCGTTTCGCGGGACGGCAAACAGAGCTCCAGGGCAAGTCGAGCGACCCATCGGCCGCAAAGCGATAGCGGCCATCGCGCCAGCCGAGGCCGAACAGCGTCAGCACGCTCGTGTAATAGCCGGGCGCGGTCTGCGCATCGAGCTGGTCGACCCGCGCGGACTGCCGGTCGGCAATCGGCGTCTCGCCGCGCGCGATCAGGAACGGAATCGCCGCAGCCGAAAAGCCCGCGTTGCCGTCGTTCGCTCCGGGTTTCGCGTCGGTCGTATCGATGCGCTCCGGCGGCGCTCCATGCTCCGCGACATAGCGCGCGAACGGCGTGAAATGATTGAGCAGCCGGCTTTTCAACGGATCGTTGCCGTTCAGCATGCCGATCCACAAGTACACGCGAATCGCGTTGTACGCGCTCTCGGCATGCGTCGCTGGATCGGGCAAAAAGCCCTTGCCCGCGCGATAGAGCGACCAGTCGGGCGAAAAACCCTGCGGCGCCGAGCCGACAAGCATGCGCGCCGACGAATCGACAAGCGCCTGCCAGCGCCTGTCCGAAGGCAGCGCGCTAGCCAGGCCGCGCAGCACCTGAACCGGCGCGTAGCTCGGATTGACGCGCCACAAATCGGCCTCGGGATGAAAACCCGTCGGCCCCGGCAACAGCGTGAGGCCGAGCGTCGGCACGCGCGCGGTCTCCTCGTCGAGCACGCGCCTGGCAAGCGCCGCGCCGCGCGCCGTGTAGCTGCGCTCGTTCCAGACACGCCCCGCTTCGAGCAGCGCATAGGCGATCCACAAGTCGGCGTCGGACGCCGCGTTGCTGTCGAGCACGCCCCATTTGCCGTCCTGCCCTCGCCCCCACAGCCACGCGGGCAGATGGGCCGTGAGATCGCCCTCGGCCAGATTGTTCTCGGTCCAGTGCAACAGACGATCGAACGACGCGCGGTCGTTGGCGACAAGCGCAAAGAACAGTCCGTACGATTGGCCTTCGGAGACGGTGCGGTCGTCGTCGGAACCGACGTCGATCACGCGGCCGTCCGGCGAGACGAACTTGCGCCTGAACTGTTCCCACGCGGGCCAATCGGCGGAAACGGCGAGTACCGTGGATTGCGCGCCGCCGGCATTGTCGAAGGCGCGGAAAGCCTGGGCGGGACAGGCGGCGGTGCCGGTCGCGCCGGCCGCCGACGTAGCAGCGGAAGAAGTAGCCGAAGTACCAGCCGAAGCAGCAGCGGAAGAAGCGGCCGAATTAGCAGCCGAAGAAGCAGCCGAAGAAGCACCCGAAGCCGCGGCCGCAACACTCGCCGGCGCCAGCGCCACACCCGCGGCAAGCCACGCCAGCACCGCGCCGCACACACCCGACGCGACGCGACGCGCGGGACGTGCCCATGCCACGCGCGCAACGCCGACAGACGGCGACTGCACGCCGTTCGCGCGAACCTGAACTGTGCGCTTCACCATCAGAGACCCCGGCGGCGCGCCGCAAGCTCCTGGAGTGCGACAAAGGCGCCGATCGCCAGCAGCAGACCGCCGAGCGCGCCCAGCAAGCCGAGCACGACCGGATGCCTGATCGCGCTGCTCCAGATGCGCGCATACCACGGCACGTAGCCGACCAGATAAGTTTCGCCGACGCGCAGGCTGTCGATCTGTCCGTCGCGGACCAGCGCGAGATCGCCTTGCAGCCGCGACACGCTGTCGCCGCGTTCGAACACATCGAGCATGTCGGTCAGATGCGCCGGGCTCGTCGCCTGCATGACGACCACGCTGCGCCCCTTGGTGCCCGGCTGCTGGAAGCCGAACAGCGCGGCGAGCGCGCCGTCCTGCTCGAGCTGTGCGCTGCCGCCGGCGACGGGCGCGCCGTTACGCCAGTGCTCCTTGACCGAGAACGACGCGCGCACGGTGCCACTCGGTGCGCCTGAGCCGCCCGCGCCGCCGGCCGCGCCTTGCAGCGCGCCGAGCGTGAGCGGCAGCGCCGCTTGCCACGGCGTTTGCGCAAGCACGCCGGGCGAGCCGCCGACGAACAGCATGTCCTTCGTTTGCGCGAGCGACGCAACCGCCGCGGGTCGAATCACTTGCACGCGCAACGACGGGTAGCCGGTCCATTGACCCATGTGGCCCATCATCGTGAGGAATGCTTCGAGTTCCTCGGCGCCGGCATGCGGCGGAATCACCACCGCCGTCTGCGAAAGATCGGCATAGCGCGTGAACGGAAAGCCGCTGTTGGCGAAGAACGCAAGGTTCGGCATCTGCGCGTAGTGCACGAAATGCGAGAAGTCGATCGTCGAATCGGGGTCGACTGCGGCCTGCACCGGATTCGCCGCGACGCCCTGACACAGGCCCGTCTTTTGCGAATCGAGGTTAAAGCGCAACTGCAACTGGTTCGAACTGCCGACGCGAAACGCCGGAATGTCGATCGAGTTGGTCGAGTGGCTCGGCTGGTCCGAGAGCACCGGCAACTGCATGCGCCCTTGCCCGTCCTCGGCGCTCGCTTTCGGCAGACGCAGCGACTTGACGAGCTGATCGTTGATGTTGACGGCCAGCGCGGAATTATTGACCACCGTCGGCGCGGTATAGCGGTAATGCAGGTCGAGCGGAACGCCCGTGCCGCTCCACGAAAACAGGTCCGCGGGCACGCGCAGATTCACGCGGATCGCATCGGGATTACTGCCGCTGACCTGCAACTGCGCCGGGTCGTCGACGAGTTCCTTGAACGTGACGGGACGGTCGACGGGCACCCAGCGCGGCGCATCGTAAGGCTTGCGCGGCTCGCCGATGTCGATATGCGCGACCGTCGTCGCCGGGCCGGACAACGCGGCACGGCCGAGCACGAGCGCATCGACGGCGCGCTCGACTTCGGCCGCGTCGCGGCCCGTGACGACGAGCAGCTTCTTGTCCTGCGCGGCGGGGTTGTCGACGACCATCAAGGTCGGGCCGGCGGGCGCGGGCAGCTTCAGTTGCGCAGGCAACGAAGACGCGACGCCGATCACGACGCCGTGGCTGTCAGCGGGAAGCCCCGACACCACCGGAAAGCGCGCCTGACGGTAATCGGCCAGCATGCCGAACCAGGACGCCAGGACGCCGGCGCTGCGCACCGTCTCGTTGTCGGGATTGGCGGGCAACAGGAACGGCAAACGCAGGCGCGACACGTCGCGGCGGTCGAAGAACGGCGCGGGCAGCAGCGCCAGATCGTTCGGCAGACGGACCGCCGACGTTTGCAGAATCAGTTCGCTCGTCGGGCTGATGTCGGCCCACAGCGCGGAGTTTTGCGGGTCTTCGCAGTGATCGAGCGTGTAGTGCGCGATCAGGTTCAGGTTGAGCTGGTTGTAATCGGTGAAAAAGCGCGGGTCGAGCACGATGTCGCGCGTGACGGCCTGCCCCGCCTGCTCGCGCTCGAGCGGCACC
Organism: Paraburkholderia sp. OAS925; assembly: GCF_040543975.1. Taxonomy (NCBI): domain Bacteria; kingdom Pseudomonadati; phylum Pseudomonadota; class Betaproteobacteria; order Burkholderiales; family Burkholderiaceae; genus Paraburkholderia; species Paraburkholderia sp. OAS925. The sequence goes on along the minus strand of NZ_JBEUNO010000001.1, from coordinate 1,315,254 downwards.
GTGGCGACCGACTCGCCGTTTACCGACACCTTGATGTGCGACATCGGAAACACGAGCGACGGCGAATACGTGTAGCGCAGGCGCAGCGTCGCGGCCGTCACCACACGGTCGAGCCGCACGCCGACATTGACCGTGCGGGTGTCGTCGAGACCGCGCAGCGCCAACGTCTGATAGGCGCCGAGCATGGAGAACGGCAAACGCAGCGCGCCAGCGCTCGTTGCGGCGGACGATCCGCCCACGGCGGCAGAAGACGCAGATGCCAGCGGCGCGGCAGCGAGCTTGCCGGCGATTCCAGCGGAAGCAGCCGACGCAGCAGCGGAAACCGAGGACGCGTCGGTTGCGGGCACAACCGTTGTGCGCGCCGGCGCTTCGCCGCCACGCGCGGCCACCGACATCGACGGATAGATAGCCGCTGCGAGCGCGCATGCGCCGGCCACCAGTGACACACAGAACGAGACAGCAGGCTTCATGAACTGATCAGACTCTCGCGCCCCCGCAGCACAATTGCTGGCAATGCTGTGGCAAAGCCAATTCCCTGGCCGGGATGCTGATGGGATAGAAGGAAGGGGCAATAATAAGACAACAGAAGGTAAGGTCACACTGCTTTACGTCACGGCAGCCGAAAACTGGAGCGCAAATCTCAAAATGATGCCGCACGATGTCGCGTGCGCGAGACAGTAGCAGCGCGAACACCCGGCGGCCACACAGACAGAGGCCCGTGTGGCATGCTTCTGCGGATGTCCAGAATGAACCGATCGATGCGCCGCCCGAACGATCCGCCGCCGTCTCCCGTCGCTCCCAAACGCAGCGGAGTCTTGCGCGGACTGTTCGCGCTGCGGCACTCTTATGACGGATTCCTTACGACCCTGCGTGAGGAAAGCGCATTCCGTCAGGAAACCGCGCTCGCCGCGGTGTTGATGCCGTTTGCCTTGCTGCTGCCCGTCACGCCGGTCGAACGCGTGCTGCTGATTTCGTCGCTGCTGCTGGTGCTGCTGGTCGAGTTGCTGAATTCGAGTATCGAAGCGACAATCGACCGCATTTCGCTGGAGCGGCACGAGCTTTCAAAGCGGGCCAAGGATTGCGGCAGCGCGGCGGTCACGTTGTCGCTGCTGATCTGCGCGACGGTCTGGCTGCTGCTCGCCGGGCCGGTGGTCGTCAGGCTGGCTGAGGCTTATCTTTAGTTTTCTTTGAGCTGGCTCCAGAAGCCGCGCGCAAGGCGGGCCCTCCCGGAAGCCCGCCCATCAGTCGACATTCGACGTCAAGCCACTTGCAGCGGCGAAGCGTCGCGCGCCGGCAATACGGGACGGCGCGTGTCGGCACGCGACAGCGAGCGGCCATCCGCGGCTCCGGCCGACTGAGCGCCATCCACGCGAAACACCGCCACCGCGTCGCGCAAAACCGCCGCCTGTTCTTCCAGCGATTTCGCCGCCGCCGCGGCCTCCTCGACGAGCGCCGCGTTGTGCTGCGTGACCTCGTCGATCTGCGAGACGGCCTTGTTGACCTGCTCGATGCCGTCGCTCTGCTCGAGCGCAGCCGCTTCGATCTCTCCCATGATGCCGGTCACGCGCTCCACCGACTGCATCGCCTCGTGCATCGTGCGGCTTGCCTCGGCGACGAGCGATGCGCCCTGCTCCACCTGAGCGGCCGAATCGCCGATCAGCTCCTTGATCTCCTTGGCCGCCGCGCCCGAGCGCTGCGCGAGGCTGCGCACTTCCGAGGCCACGACTGCAAATCCGCGCCCCTGCTCGCCGGCGCGCGCCGCTTCGACGGCCGCGTTCAGCGCGAGAATATTGGTCTGAAAGGCAATGCCCTCGATCATGCCGATGATCTCCGTCACCTTGCGCGACGACTCCGTAATGCCGTCCATCGTTTCGGTCACGCGCGACACGACCTTGCCGCCGCGCGTGACAGTATCGAGCGCGCCATGCGCCAGCCGGTTGGCCTGCTTCGCGTTGTCCGCGTTCTGCTTCACCGTCGCGGAAAGCTGCTCCATGCTGGCCGCCGTCTGCTGAAGCGCCGCGGCCTGCTGCTCGGTGCGCGCCGACAGATCGGTGTTGCCCGACGCGATTTCGTTTGCGCCCTGCGTGATGGCCGTGGTGCTGCCGCGCACTTGCGAGACGGTTTCGACGAGACCGTCGCGCATCTTCGTCAACGCGCTCAGCAACTGGCCCATTTCATTGCGCGACTGGCTCTTGATCGCCACCGTCAGATCGCCTGCGGCCATGCGCTCGAAGTGCTTGACGGTCGCGTTGACCGGCTTGATCAGCGCCGCCGACAACGCGATGCGCGCCGCGACGCCCACCGCGATGGCGAGCGCGCCGATCGCGGCGAAGAGCAGCGTCGCCATCTGGAAACGTTGCTCGGCGGTCGCGGCCTGGCGATGCTGATTCTCGATCTGCGCGTGTTCGAGTGCGTCGATGGCCTTCGAATACGTCGCATAGAACGCGTTCGCCGTCTCGCCCTGAATGTTGCGGAACGTGTTGAAGTCGAAGTCGGTGAGCGCCTTGAACTCGAGTTCGATCGCCTTATCGACGAGCGCGCCGCGCGCCTGTTCGACGTTCTGCGCGAGCTTCTGCTCGGCGTCGCTCGCAAACGGGCCGGCCATGTAATTGCGGAAGTCGTTGTTCGACTCGACCAGCACCTTGTGCGCGGCGGGCAGCAGATCGTCGGTCTGCTTGCCGATGCTAAAGAGCGTTTGATACGAGCCCAGCGCCAGTTGCACTTGCAGGAGCTTCTCCGAGCTTGCCTTCAGATGCGAGAGCGCCGACGCGCTGCGCTGCGTGTCGGCGAGGCTGCTGTTGGCGAGCTTCAGCGCGCCATAGCCGACGCCGATCACCGTCAGCAGAAAGGCAACGAATACGCTGATGACCAGCGTCAGGCCGCCACGAATTGTGATGTTGTTTAGCATGGATTCTCCGGAACGGTCTTGTCGATCCGCGGCGAGTGCGTGTTGCCCCGCGTTGTCCGCACTTCGCCGCATCCAGTCTTAACGGCTCGCGGCAAGCTCGCTGAATAGGTGAAATCCATGACTGGCGCGGCTTTCCGGGCCATTCTCGCCTCACTATCTGGGATAGTCGGCGGCATCGGCGAGCCCGGCGCTTTTCCGGGCGCGCAAGGTTTCGTTTGTATAATTCGGCGTCTTCGCTCAGGCCCACTTTCATGCTTAGTTTTGCGCTCGGCTTTCTCGTTTCACTGCTGATCACGCTGTTGATCGTGCGCTACGCGCATCTGCATGAAAAATTTTCGACGGACACCGATCTCGCCGGCGTGCAGAAATTCCATGTGCGTCCGGTGCCGCGCATCGGCGGAACGGGCATTCTGCTCGGGCTGATCGCGTCGGCGGTGCAATTGCACGGCGCGTACCCTGCCGTGTCGGGCGGCATCCTCGGACTCATTGCGTGCGGCATGCCGGCCTTCGGCTCGGGTCTCGTCGAAGACCTGACCAAGCGCGTGTCGCCGCTCGCGCGTCTAATCTGCACGATGGCCGCCGCCGCGCTCGCGTACTTTCTGCTCGACATCGCGGTGACGCGCATCAGCGTGCCGCCGCTCGACTTTCTACTCTCGTATGCGGTGATTTCGTGCGCGGTGACGGTGCTCGCGGTCGCGGCGCTGGCGAACGCGATCAATATCATCGACGGCTTCAACGGCCTGGCTTCGATGGTCGCGTTCATGATGTTCGCGTCGCTCGCCTACGTGGCCTTCCAGGTGCACGACCCGATCGTGCTGTCGGCATCGTTCATGATGATGGGCGCGGTGCTCGGCTTCTTCATCTGGAACTTCCCGGCGGGTCTGATTTTTCTCGGCGACGGCGGCGCGTATTTCATCGGCTTCATGCTCGCCGAACTGTCGATCATGCTGGTGATGCGCAATCGCGATGTGTCAGCGTGGTATCCGGTGCTGCTCTTCATGTATCCGATCTTCGAGACGTGCTTCTCGATTTACCGGAAGAAGTTTATTCGCGGCATGTCGCCCGGCATTCCCGATGGCGTGCATCTGCATATGCTCGTGTATAAGCGGCTGATGCGCTGGGCAGTCGGCACGCGAACCGCGCGCGAACTCACGCGGCGCAATTCGCTGACGTCGCCTTATTTGTGGCTGCTGTGTTTGATCGCAGTGGTGCCGGCTACGCTGTTCTGGCGGCATACGCTGCATCTGTTCTGTTTCGTGGTGGTGTTCGCGGCGACTTATGTGTGGCTCTATGTGAGCATCGTGCGGTTCAAGTCGCCGCGGTGGATGGTGGTGAGGAAGACGAGGCGGTGAGCGCAGTGCACAGGTCCCCGTGTCAGCGGATTTATCCGGCCTAGCTCTGGCCGCGCGCGCGGCCCTCCTGGATGCGTTGCCGGTGCTCAGCCAGCGCCTCCGGACGAGTGTCCGCATGCCGCAATATAACGTCCGCGATCTTGGGAACGGGCAGGCGTCCCGTCCCCGTACGCGCAAACTGCTGCTGGCGCACCCGCAGATGCCGGTAAAGTTCACTGCGCTCAAGCAACACCGCGGGAAGCGCAGGGGCGACCATTACGGCTTCATGCGAAAAGACACCGAGCCCTTCAACGATCCACAGCCGCGGAGGAAGCAGGCTGCGCAAAAACCGCACCTTCGCTGCATTTTGCTTCAAGGGCGAGGTGCGCACGAACCGCTGCCCATCAACCGTCGTGAGCGTCAACGTGTCGTCGGTTTCACCGTGTGTGACTACCCCTGCCCAATGCTTTGTTTCGACCACGAAGACTCCGAACGGCGCGATCGCCAGATGATCGATTTCAGCAGTCGGAAAGTCGCTCCCCGGTGCGTGGATTAGAACGAGGCCATCCAATACCAGCCAGTCATCACCGCACAGTCGCGTGAGGTGCCAGCGCAGTTCGGCTGACACCTCCCTCTCTCCTTCTTCCCCCCGCTCCTGGGCAGGTGCCGCCCGCGCTTCGCGAGCGTCGTCGTCCGCGAGACGTTGCTGGCTGAAGCTCAGATACGCGTACAGCAATCCAATCGCGAGCCCGAGGATTTTCTGGATCAGCATGCTGGTTTCTCCTTTAGATGTAGGTGAAACCAGCGTATCGGGCGCTAGGAGAAGTCAAGCATCAGGTCAGGATCGTAAGGCCGGGAGGAAACTGCTCGGCCGTTGGCCGCCCTTCGTTCAGGGCCTCGCAGACAGCATGCGTCGTCGTTCCCAGCGCGCGGGCCGCCTTGCGCAGGTTACCGCGATGTTCCGTCAGGGCGTCCATGGCCTTTTCGCTCGTGAGCACTGGTATGTCCGGCCGCGAGTAGACTGAAGCATCGGAGTATTGGACAGGTTTGCCCCCGACACGCGAGGCTGCTGCGGTAAGAGGCGCGTTCATTAAAACGATGAGTTGGGGCTTCCTGATCCATCGGAAAAACTCGCACCAGTGCTGGAGTCTCTCGGCCGCCTCTTCGGATGTCAGTCGCTGCGTGGACCAGCGATTGATGAGCACCTGCAAATGCTTGCTGCGAAAATTCCAGGGTGTCTGTAGCGCATAGCCGCTCGCGCGCAGCGCTTCAAAGCCCATCAACACCTCCGCCACGCGCCGACATTGCGTTTCGGCCGGCACAGCATCCTTGGCGCGAGTGCGCCAATCGTATGTCGCCGTGACCCGGCCTCTGGCGAGCCTGCGAAATTCCCGCCTGAATCCATAGGGCAGCCTGCTGCAGGCAATCACGTACCGGTAGTCGTAAAGAACGTACATGTCTGTTTTCCTTTGTTTGCATCCGTGACTTGGTCGGTGCGACAGAGGCACCGACCCGCGTTCAGCGGCGCGACGAGCGCACTGCTGTTTGAGTGCGCTGTTTATCGGGCCGCGCGCGCCACAGGAAAGGAAAATGTGCAGACGATGGCGAGCCGCCATCAAGACGCAGTCAGACGTGAAATTGGAGCAGCCGCCGCTAAACGCCGCCTGAAGAGGGGCGGTGGTCGGAAGTGTGCAAAGAAGAAAAAGAGAGAGGAAGCATAGCCGAGCGAACGACACTGGCACTCGCTGTGCCAAAGTGCACCTCGACGCCAAGAGAACGGAGGCGTACGGCCGAACGGATATACCGACAGGCTAACCGGAAGAAATACGGGTGGCTATGTCAGTTCAAGATCGATGCGTCGTGGACGCAGCATGAATATACTCCGACGCTCCCGAAGCTGGCAAGCCCGCGACTGGTGGAACGCATGTTATGCTGGTCACAGCCCAACAGCGGGGAACCAGCATGGATATTACCTGGCCGTTAATTGGAATCAATGTAATGTTTATAGGACTAGGGTGGGCGATGGAGCGTGGTGCGCGCCAAGAAAGAAAGAAACTCATCGCGCCACGTCCATCGGTCGTAGCTTCGCGCCAGAAAGAACAGCCACCGCGCGCCGGCGCTTCGCACCCGGCACAGCTGCACTGCCCACATTGCGGCCATATCATCGGCGATAGGGATTTCGCACGACAGCATGCGCCAACGGTCGACTGGCCGGGACGAGCATCGCGGGATTTCAGGCAGCCACCTGTCTGAGCACGACTCACTGACGCGCGTACGGAGTAGGCACCTTCGGGTGGCGCGGGCGGGGCGGACTCTCAGAGCACCGTACGGTGCCATTGCCTCGTTGGAGCGCCTGCCGGACGCAGGCATGCTGTCTGCGCCGATCATGGCGGCGATCTTGCCCCCTCGATATCCCGGGCCCAGACAATTCGGCTCTCACCGACCGAGTACGACCCGCTCAACAGGCGGACGATTCAAGGGCACCACGTGTCCTGTGTCGCGCGTCGGCCGAAGCCATTGAACGTCCAGGCGACAACCCGCTTTTTGTGCGAAAGCCACGCGCCCCTTTTGCAATCCCTGTAGCTATGTTCTAATAATTGCAGTACCGTTCGCTCACGTCACGAGCATCGACCATTACACCTCGTTGTTGGGGGTTTGGGGGCCTTTTCGCCCAATTCCTATAGATCCTTTGCTCAGCCGAACAGTCAAGCAAAGCACTTCGCGCGGTTCCTGTTAGCAGCATCGACATGAATCGAGCGCCTGCCGCTCGATCAGAGCCAGAGTCTTTCCCAAGGCCCAGAAGTTCCCACTGCGTGCTTCGCACGAGGCCTATCTCCCTCTTTCAGCCCAGTACGCGAGTCGATATCGCGTAGCAGCCAGTCACCTCTTCTGCAGCAAGTGATCGTCCGCCAACGGAAGTTACGTGCAGGCGAGCTTTTTGAACGCACCAGGGACTTGCCCCTGACGCCCTCGCCGCAAATGCGGGCCGTGTTCACGGTGCCTCCACGCCTTTAATGCAATCTGAGGGCGAGGAAGCATCTTCCCTTTTGCGATACACAGCGCAGCATCCATCCAAATAGGCCTTGCAGTCCGTTCATCTTCGGATGAAGACCGAAAGCGCTCCAATGGCGGCCCTGTTCCCTTGCAGGGTGCAGGCCGGTGCTTGTCTGGCACCCGCCGCTCGCCGCTCCCGCATCGACGCGATTCTTCCTTGCGGGGCTCCCATTTTCCCCTCCAGAACCTGCTTCACCAGGGCCCATCCGTAACCGGATCCCATAGCTCAACGCAGTGCCCGGCCCTCCCCCGAATTCAATTGCTTACGTACACGCTGCCCCCGCCCCGGGCCAGCGGTCCTTGCCGACATCCAACGTATTTGGGATATGTCACGAACTCATCGTGACCGGGGCCGTGTTCGCCTTCCCCGCAGGCGAACATGAGTAAAGCTGCGGGTCACAGCCGGGAGATAGCTCATGAGCATGATGTCAAAAGCCGTACACAGTTGCGCAGTAAGCAGCAAAAAAGCAGGCGGCAGTTTTGCGACACAGCAGAACAGGCGGTTCGACACAACAGGTCTTTTGCGCTTTGCCAGACAGCTCGGAGAGTTGCGGGCATCGGTCGGTGAAATTGCGCCGTGGGTGATCCATGCGTATGCCCAATACTGCATTGCGCAGGGCAAAACGGCTGGCACTCTCGCGAACATATTCTCGGCGGTTCGCGTCACATCGCGCCATGGCGGCCGGGACATCGATCATGTTTGCAACAACACGGAACTCCAACTGGTTCGAAGGGTACGAAGAGGAGCAAAACGGGCTATGAACCCGATGGAAATTGACCAGTTAATCGAGAGAGCGAAACGAATAGATCAGGGGCTAACGCACATGATATCGCTCGCCCTGCATCTCGGACTCCGACGCAAGGAAGCGCTGATGTGCGCGCCGGATCTACAGATGTGGCTTGACGCACTTGTGCGCGGCGACTCCACGCTTGCGCTGATGCGGGGCTCAAAAAACGCGAGGCCGAGGCAGGTACGGATCATCGAAAGCGAGCGCTCGCAAACCATCGAAGCCATCCGTTGCGCACTCGCGTACGCTCGCGAACACAATCTCGAATTGATTACTGGCACTGGCAGGACCCTCAAATCTGCCATGAACCGACTCAGAGCCCTGCTGCGTCGCGCGGGTATGGTTGGTCCAATCAGCTTTCATTCGCTTCGTTACACCTATGCGCTCAAGAGCGCACTGGAAATGCTGGACGGAGGAATGGCGCCCTATGAAGTCCTCGTGGAACTCAGCGAATCGCTCGGACACGGCCCCACGCGGATCCAGATGATCCTTGGGCACTACTGCCAGTCGATCCGGGAGAGGTTCGAGGGACATATATCGCTTCACAACATCGAATCCGATCGTCACCGGCCGCCGAGCAAACTCCCGCGGGCGACAGCGCGCCTTGCGGCCAAACGTCGACATAGCGAGTTAAGCGGCTACCCCATTGGCCGGATCGATGCGGCGCATGACGTAGCGTGTTCAGCAGACGACACGCCAGGGCAAGAACATCCTTTCAAAGCGTGAAAGACCACCATGTCCGATTCCTCACTCCTGGAACAAGTGAAGCGTTGCGCCGACAAGATAGGATGCAACGAGATGATGTGCGCCATCATGGTTAATGTCTGGTTCGAATTTGAGCAGACGATGGTTCCGCGTTCGCCACGGCCAATTCGGCTGCACGACCTGGACGTGGCTTCGCTTGCACGCTTTATCGAAGTGCGCTCCAAGCGATGCGTTAACGTCGAGCTACTTCTGCTGGAAATCACCTGCATCAGGATGGTGCTGTTGGAATCCGGCTTCCTTAACAACCAGTTGGCAGCCCTTAGCGTGCGAATAAAAAGGGAACGGCTTGCAAATGGCGAAAACGGTAAATATCGGTTCGGGAAAACGCTTTGTACCTGAGCTCTAAGCCATTAACTGCGAGAGGCAGATGACTTTGCACATCCCAGCGCGTTGCTGCAATTGAATCTTAACGCCTTGGGCGCCTGCTGCGCGGACAACGGCTGTGAGGGAGCAGGGCCGCTGTGCCGGTAGTGGCGCGGTGGCAGTTAAAGTCAGTTGCCTCAAGCAGAAAGATCCACACCAGCGTTTCTGATGGCTGCGCGTTTCGTCACCATGCAGCCCTCGTTACGCCTGGCATTGTGCGCGTTGTGCCGCGCGGACGCGATAAGCTCGATGGCGTTGACCAGTGAGCCACAGCGGGTGCTTCGTCGTCTAACCCGATATTTCCGTCGGCAGATCATATACATTAGTTATCCATAATTCCATAGTAGAAAACGAACGCTCCACGGGAATCGACTTCGGGCCCGCCCGGACCAGCCAGCCTCAGGTTTCCGACAGACATAGATTTGAACGCCCTGCCCCGCCTACACGGCCTCCAACTCGGGACGGCTTTGCGGGAGAAGCTCCTAAAAGCGATGAAAAAAACGCGGGCAAACTTTCCGCCCCAAAGATCCAGACAACGGCTGCGATTTCACTGTATGCGCTTGCCACAGAGGACGTCCATCAATGCAGGCCCAGCTGTTCGCTATTGGCGCCTGCGATTGCGGCGCCACATCGGACGACCGTATATCACTTCCTTTTCGCGACGACTTTCGAATCACTCTTTGCCTCTCAGCTCTCGCCCCAATCCGCACATCGCAGTTCCAGATGTGCGGCAAGTCTCCCGGGATCGAGATACTGCGGATGGCTGGCGCGGAAGCGGTTCAAGCGCGTGCGCATGAAATGATGAAGTTCTGACGGATACAGGATCGTGTCCGGCAGTGTGGGATCGAGTGCGCAATGTGAGGAGACGAAAATTGCAATGGACTCAACCGGGCAGCGATATTCGGCGAGTAGCGCACGCAGGTGCCGCACCGCGGGCTTTGCCCTGCGCAGTGGGGACGTCTGGATAGAAACAGCACCAGGCTCGTCATGTAAAAGGAGTTCGTCGTCGTTTACAGAGCGCTTTACGGTGCCCGTCCAGTCGTATCGATTAATGACAAACGCGCCAAACTCAGTCACAGCAAGACAATCTACCCACGTCACTGGATTGCGCGTTCCGGGCGCGTGCTCAAGCATGACGCCGCGCCGTACCACGAATGCGCGGTCGGACGTTGTCCGCAGGAGCGCTGCAACCGTTCTTGACAAGGGAAGAGACGAATGGCGTCGATGCGCCATCCAGCCGTCGCGATCGCCGGTAGGTTGCCTGAAGTCCGACGCCAGTTCAGGGGAACATGCGGCAGCACAATATGCATCTTTGTTCGCAGCGGAAAATAGCGTCTTGCCCCGTTTCATTTGTTCTCCTTTCGTGGACTGAAGAAGGTTATCGGACAGCGGCTCGCTCACGACCTGGACGGCTGGGGAGCAAAATCGTCATTCACCAGCGGTTTGGCGTGATGTCGGGTCGCAGATCCGAAGGATGGCCTATAACTCCAGCTTGCCATCCCCAGTCAGAAGTCAAGGCAACGCTTCAAGCAAAGAAGCAACTGCAGCGCGTACGTCACGGACCTTATTGCCCGCCACCCGTACAGCGGCCGCTACCGCTTAGCGCACGAAAGACGAGGGGGCACAAACGTACAACCAGAGGATAGGAATGCGGGGCCTACCAGGAAGACAGGATGCGTGCCGGACCTAGCTGGAAAGTGCCTGGAAAGAGGGCCTTACGGAAAACGTCACGCAGTCGACAAAACTGGACGACGAAACGCTGTCGGCCATTGCACACTGCCAGCAAGCGCTGCACTCGGGTTGAAACCATGGCCGGCCCTCGGCCGGTACAGATTCGCTATGTGTTGTAGTTTTCAGCTGCTGTCATCCGCTGATACGCGAGGTAAGGGCTGAGATGGAAGTTGCCTTTGTTACGGATGGATCTTTGGTGGAACATCACTTTAAAGTTTGCGATCATTGGAGATCGAGCGTGCCATCTCGATCTCCTCCGGACTAACGGTAACTCTCTTCACCACCTTTCGGATCGCACGCTCGATGTCGCGTCGGTATGGCAAGAGAGCGCCGGCGTCAATGCACTCGATGATGAGTCGCCGGGTTCCTCTACCCTTCCTGATGCGAATGCGATAATGGTCCGATGTCAGAACATTCACGCCGTTTAACTCCCGAAGAACAGTTTCGGGCGTTGCCTCGCTCCCTCCAGGGCTTAGACCTCTCACACGCTGCAATAGCGTTTGCCTGCCCAGCTCCTTGTCTAGCGCGAGTAGTTTCCGTCCAACAGCAAAAGTCAATTCGGCCTCACTGAAACTAACGGGCAAGCTACCCCGAAGCGCCATCATATACACCGCATCGCGTATGTTCTTTCGTGAAATGTCAAGTGCGCGGGCGCAGCCACTGTAAGTGGTCCATTCCCCTCTGGTCACACCCAGGTGATATCGATCGGAGATGTTTTTCGGTGAGTCCAGCGTCTTATTCAGAACCTTGTTCTCAGGGTTGCCTAAGTAGCGCAGCGCGCGCCTAGACGCAGCCCCTTGCCCATTTATCGTCGCAAGCACCGCTCGCGCTGAGAGCTTTCTGCCAGCCGCAACGTGCTCGCCGATTCGCTGAAACACGGTCTGAAGACCATCCCGCGCGATAACCTCGCGTATCACCCGCACGGAATACGGCGTTACCCCGGTGGCCGACTCAAACAAGTTGACTATCGCGGTGGGCAGAGCAGCCACTTTAAGCGCCAGCGAAAGTTCGGCCTGACTAACGCCAAGCGCGTTAAGTGCGCCCTTTTGGGTAGTCCATTTCCCTTTAGTCAGTCCGTCTTTATAGTAATGAGCAATAATGAAGCAATTGCGCTTTTTGAGTTGTCGAAGCAGTCCATCGGGGGTCATGGTTTTGTCTCACGCTTGATCCGGTGTTGCGGTAATCTGCAGGCAAAGCGTTACGATACGCGACTTGCCGCTCAAATGGCGACCGAATGGGGCACGAAAAATGCCCTGTTTCAAAAAAAGACGACGGCTGGTCAACCGCCGGGCAGTCACGTGGCATTGGAGGCATGAAATGCGCAGCCGCCGGCTACTGCTGCCGGTCTGGATGCAGAAGGGCACGCGTGCGCGGATTTCATACTTTTGGCCATCAGATGTCGTTACCACGCCGATGCGTCTTTCGCGCTTTCCCGAGAGTTTGCGACAAGATGGCCGAGCGCTTCGGTCCTGCCGAGTCGACGGCAGCTTGACTCGGCCCGCGTCGGTTTGGGGCGTCTGTCTTACAAATGTACTGCCGCCCCGTGAGCCGGCTCACGGTGGCACCAGCAGCGCGCTACCACCGCATCGTTCTGTTTTAATTGATGAAACAGGCTGGTTTGCGAAATCTCGATTGATTGATCAACGGCGCAAGGTTCGCAAATAAGGGGCACGCCGCGGATAGCACATAAGTGTTAGGGTCGATTCAAGACTGACCCACGAATGACAACTGCGGCGCATAGTGCCAGGAACCTGAGGTCGATGCTTATTCCGCTTCGCTCGACATCACTCCTTGAATGAACGTGAGCGCGCCACACTTGACCAGACGTCGTCTTAATGTCGGACGGAGTACAAGCCGGCGTCGACTGGCGCATCAACGAAAAATAGCAGCGGAAGTGTGTGGCAGAAACGGCCAATCTGCTCGCGGCGCTTTTCCCGCCTCGTTGCGCACCGATTCAATAGACAGCAACCGGCCCGTGGGAGCGGACGTCTAGGGAATCGAGGCCGGCAATGCCAATTCAGTTCCACAAGCTGCCTGTGATACGCCGGTGCCGCCGTTGCCGATCGCGCTTGCGCCCGCGATTGCTCATGTAGGCACCGTAGCCCAGGATCGGCGCCAGGACGAGCAGGACGAACAAACCGAGATTCATGATGGTCAACCTCCGTTCATTGAATGCGTAGCAGCGATGCCGCCGGCGCCTGAGCGCAGTAGCGCTCCCACCGCCTCAATAAAGCGATTTGCGAAGCGCGCCTGCCGAACTGAACGACCCCGAGTCCGTCGCCGATGTGCTGCACCGCCTTGCTCGCGATCCTCGAGCCTGCTTCGACGACTGCGAATCTGTTGTAGAGAAAATCGCGCCGAGACGGAGCATCAGCGCGGTTGCGCCGCACGCCAATTCTGAAGACGATGTTTGGAGGCGTCAACTGCCGTGTCCGCGTGCTGGCTCACGTAACGGTGCCACGCGGGGTACTCTCCACGGCTCGTTTTTTTGCGCGCAGGCTTGGTCCTGCGTAGCGGTGCCGGCTCCATCGCGTCGGCTCACCGAGTTGGCCGGGCAATGTGTGTTTTGCAAGAGTGTCAACACCGTGCGAAACGCCATCGTTGGGGTCTACTGTGGGTACGCTGCGTCGGCGCAGCACGATCCTTCTGTGTAAGACGGGGCGTGCACGGCTCCCGATTTGCGAACTCTGTACTGTTGATCGATTAATAGAAATTTCGCAAAATTAGCTCTTTTAATAAACGAAATCAATAGGATGCGGTAACGGCAGCGTGGCTGCCCCTACCGTTAGTCGGCTCCCGGTACCGCGACATTTGAGTGACCGACAGTCAAAACCGATGCATGCGCCAAGCGGCTGTCGACTGGGCAAGGTCGAAGAGATGGACCTGAGTGGTCCCGTCTTATCAGACATTGTCTTGGATGCTTACCGGCCGGCTACCGACATCGGGCACCCGAAGCATTTATCCCGCGCAAGCGTCCGGTTTGCAGTGTACGCAGCCGGACGACAACGAAGGAACGTCGTCGATTTGAAACCGTTGGCCAAGTCTTGATTGAAGGAACACAACTGGAAGGCGCCTACATCTAAACGCACTCTCTCATCGAAAGCTACGCCGAATATGTCGCCATTTGCCTGCACGGCAGGCTGATCGACCAGATACAGTTGGTTGAACACAGACGGTTGACTTCGACAAGCGGTAGGCAACGGTAGCGCGAGAACGGGCCGATGAGCATCGTCTGCACCGTCAGCCTCCGAAATCAGCAGGGTTTCACCGAAACGGAGAGCGTTAATGAAGGTTTCAGCATTTGGCGTCGACATCGGTTACGGCCACACCAAAGGGGCGTTCCGCACAGGAACCGATATCTCTACCGTGAGCTTTCCATCGCTCGCGCCTCTTGTATCCGAACTTGAGTTACCGCCAATCAGAAAACGCGTGGGCAACGCGTCGAGCGTTGTTTTGATGGAGGTGCAAGGCTCTCATTATGCAGTCGGCCCCGGAGTAGAGTCGTTGTCAGTTTGTTCACGCATAACGCGAACGTTGTTCGACAGTTTCTGTTTGACGCCCATGTTCGCGGCGCTGCTCGGCGGAGCACTGCACTCCGCCGGTGTAACCGACATCGAATGCATGGTGCTTGGCCTGCCGGCCCGCTTCAGCTGGAAATACTCTCGATATCTTCGCGATGCATTTACAGGCGCCCTCGATTTCGGCCAAGGTTCGATCCACGTCCGCTCGGCAAAGGTCGTTCCCCCGCTGCTCGGATCGCTCAGAATCTTCTCTGATTCTGGCGATGCCCGCTTTGATCCCGAGCACGACCATCTCCTCATCGATGTAGGCTACTCCGAGACTAACTGGCTGCTGTACCATGACCACAGGGTAGATGACCACTGTTCGGGCAGCGTCCGGGGCGGTGCATGGCAGGTCTATAGAACCATTGGATCGTTGATCGCGAACCAGGAACGCAGCCCTGTAGACAATATGGAACGCATTGGCCGATGCCTTGGCGACAAGAGGCCACTTCTGCACTACGGTAAGGACATCGACCTCGCTTCGTTTCTTGAAAGGTTACAAGCCGTCGTGAACGCTGCAGTGGCAAAAATCCGTGATCGCATCCACTATCCCTCGAGGCTGAGATCGGTCGTATTGACAGGAGGCGGAGCAAGCCTCTACGAGACAGCGGTTCGCGCCGCCTTCCCCCGGACACGCATCGACGTCCTAGACACGCCCTCACACGCAAATGCGAAGGGCTTCGTTCTGATTGGTGAGGCGGTGCTCGCTGGAAGGGAAATTGTGCCAATGTCTGCATGAACTCACGAAACGACGTGGCATCCTGGACCGACAACTGCAGCGCGTTGCTTCGAGGAGCACGAAAGAGGAGTTGGCCCTTCGCGTGACTGTTTGGCGAGCGGTACAGATTGTCAATTAAGATGTCCACCCGTGTTGCCTCACGGGATGGGTTTATTTTGGAGTACTTATCGCACTTCGGTATTGTTTTGCGGTGAACGCAGCTGCTGCTTGGCAACGTCCGCCTTCACCGCGCCGGCGTCGCCAGGTACGCGGTCACGACGTAGGAACGCAGGGTCCCATCGCTTCACCGTTAACTGCGTCGCGTCTTCCGCCGCGTCGAATCAGCCTAATTCAACAAACGACAAGGCCCCGTGGCTGCCCCGCCGGCTAGGCATAGCTCACTCGGTGTAACAGCTGTCGAGCTGACGATGGAGGATTAAGCGAAGGAAAAAGAAACCTTGCATATTTGGCGACTGTCAGGCGAAAGCAAAAACTCGGTTTCGTCGCAGCATTACAGATCTCGCACGGCTGGGAAAACGCGGCGCAAAAACGTGGCCACGATTATGCTTTGCGCAAGACATGCGATGCCGGCTAGTGCGAGGGATCTGACAGGTTCAAATGACGCAATCCCGGTCAGCGAGCATCATTGACCGCACGCTGCGGCACTTCTTCAGGCGCACACCGACTCGATTGCGCCAGGCTCATGAACATCGCGAGCAACGCGGTTAGCCGTCGCCGCTGAGGTAAAACGAGCTCGAACTGCTCCCCGATCGATACGGCGCGAGCAATCCAATATGCAGGTCCCAGATAGCCGGGCAGCTCTCGATATTCAGTGTTCAACAAGTAAGATGCGACGGTTTCCAGATGAGCGATTTCTGAGTCGGCGAGCATCGCGGGTAGTTTGCGACAAGCAGTTGCTGATGCGCCGTTCCTCTGGAGTTCTTGATTTGTATTGGGTTTGGGATAACGCTTCGTGAAACGGTCCATGTTTCAATGAGATCGGCTGATGTGATTCCATCTTGCCGACGTCATTGAAAAGTCAAGGCAGTACCAAGGTGAGAGTGCGGCGAGGGGTGTCCGGATCGTGGTGTGCCAGGGTCCCACCAAGAGCGCAGCGGAGCCCCCGACTGCGTAAGCGGTCAGAGACGCATTGGAAAAAGGTGGCGCGCCACTCCAGGCACGTAGGATGGTAGACGCCGACGGGCTACCGCGGACAACAGGACACGCCATTGCGGCACTGCTGTGGCTTGCACACCCTCGCAGAGTCGTAAGCGCTCTTTAAACCACACTGGATAGTGAGATGTTTTGGAAAGCAGGGCTTCAGGTTTGTCTACTTTTGGCCCAGCTGCTCAACGCCATCCCCATCAGCATCGGGTTGGCGGCCCCTCGGTCAAGCAGTTGGGGCATCAAAGTCATCGCCTGACCACGTTTCATAACGCTTCGCTGTATGGCTCGCGGTCCGTTTGAGTGACCTCTTTCACCTAAAGTCATAATGCCAGTCATCGCGGAGGGGATACTGATAGACGAACCGGTTGTCGCGGATATGAATCCAGCATAACCTCGCCGTGCGGTCATCCACCATTTCGCGATTTTCAGAGAAAAGATGGAGCACGGTGTCGTTATTGGCAGCCCCGCATCAGAGCCAGTACGCATGCCTTGTCACAGGCGCCAGCGTCAACGTCGTCGGGTTCGGTGCCGGTGATATGTTCGGCCTCGGACGAAGACGCGATCCTTGAACTTATCCCTGCTCGGAGGAAAGCGCCTCCTCTGCGCGAGACAAAACTGCTCTTCGCGCTGGGTAATCCGTTCGCAGAGTTGCCGGCTGCATGTCTCTTGCTTGCGAATGCAGGTCTGAGCGGCGGGCGGCACTCGGGAAAAGTCGTCGTCGTTTATGCCTTCCCGATAGCGAAGCGCCCCCAATGGGTTTGCGGGAATCGTGACAGGCCGACCGCTTCTTGCTAACGGGCGGACGCCCGACGCTCGAGCAACAGCCCCTCGCCGAGCGATTTTGGCGGCCAGAAATCTCCTTTGCACACCGCCGCTCGATGCTTACGAGGCTCGGATACCCGCTGGCTGCACACTGCGCAACGTGGTCGACGTCGCCGGCTGATATTCCGCAACCCAACGGCGCAGATCGCGGCGAACTTCGTCGTCGGTCGGCACGCGGTGCTGCATCAGCCACGGCAGCAGGTTGTCGATCAGGCTGTCCGGCACTTCGCGCGCCCGCGCGATGCGCAGCTTCGGATGCGGCGTGCGCGTGGTGGTTTCGTCGTCGGCGAGCAGTTCTTCGTAGAGCTTTTCGCCCGGACGCAGGCCCGTGAACACCACGCGAATCTGCTCGTCGGTGAAGCCGTAAAGCCGGATCAGATCATGCGCGAGATCGGCGATGCGCACCGGCTTGCCCATGTCGAGAATGAAAATCTCGCCGCCGCGCCCCATGCTCGACGCCTGCAACACAAGCTGCGACGCCTCGGGAATCGTCATGAAAAACCGCGTGATTTCCGGATGCGTGACCGTGACAGGACCGCCGCGTGCAATCTGCTCCTGGAACTTCGGAATCACGCTGCCCGCGCTGCCGAGCACATTGCCGAAGCGCACGGTCTCGAACTGCGTGCGCCGCGCGCCCTGCTGTTGCAGCGACGAACACACCATCTCCGCGAGGCGCTTGCTCGCGCCCATAACGTTGGTCGGATTGACGGCCTTGTCGGTGGAAATCAGCACGAAGCGCGCGACGTCGTGACGGATCGCCGCGCGCGCGACGCGATAGGTGCCGAGCACGTTGTTGCGCACGGCCTGCCACGCGTTGACCTCTTCCATCAGCGGGACATGCTTGTAGGCCGCGGCGTGGAAAACGATATGCGGGCTGTAGCGCGCCATCACCTGATCGAGCAGCAACGAGTCCTTCACGTCGCCGATGATCGGCACCACCGACACTTTCGGATATTTGTCCGAGAGCTCCTCATTGAGGCGATAGATGGAGAACTCGGAGACGTCGAACGCGACCAGTTGCACCGGGCCGAAGCGCAGAATCTGCCGGCACAGTTCGGAGCCGATCGAGCCGCCCGCGCCCGTCACCATGACGACGCGGTTCTTCAGCAATGCCTCGACGTCGTCGGTGTCGATCATGACCGGATCGCGGCCAAGCAGGTCTTCGAGATCGATCTGGCGGACGCGCGACAGGAAGGCCTGGCCTTGCGTGACTGCGGTCAACGCCGGCAGCACGAGCGCGCGGACGCCGGCTCGCACGCAAAGCGTTGCGACGCGGCGTTGGACGTCGACCGACGCCGAAGGAATGGCGATGATAGCGTACTCGGTTTTCAACTCCTCGGCCATGCGCGGCAATTCGCTGATCGGCCCGAGCACCTTGTAGCCGTAAATTTCGCGACCGTGCTTGGAAACGTCGTCGTCAAGCAGTCCGACGAGACGCCATTCGCTCGAGCGCGACAACTCACGGGCGAGGCTCGCGCCCGCGTTGCCGGCGCCGAGCACGACCACGGGCTTGCCCTGGGCGACGAGGCCGCCGTACAGGTAGAACTCTTTGGTCGCACGGTAAAGCGCCCGCGATCCGCCCATGGCGAGGAACAGGAAGAGCGGCGAGACGACGAGCACCGAACGCGGCACGATCGGCGAGGGCTGCACCAGTACGGAAACAACCATCGCGACAAGCGCGCCCGCGATCACGGCTTTCGAAATCCGAACGAGGTCGGGCAGGCTCGCGAACACCCACATGCCGCGATACAGGCCGAAGATGCGGAACATCATGCCGTAGACCGGCAGGACCCAAAGCAGCGACCGCAGAGCGCCGACGCGGAACTCGTAGGGAATCGAGCCGTTAAAGCGAAGGAGATACGCGATAAGCCACGATCCGGCAACTGCGGAAAGATCGAACAGGAAAGCGCTGAAAGACAGCCAAGCGGCCTTGTTTCGTAACATCAGCGGCATCCCTTACTTGTCTGACCGTGTTGATTGGAAATGACGCCAGCGCATGTCGATGACCACGCCTGCCAGAAAGAGAACTATCACCCAGGCGGTGACGATACACCACTGAAAAACGGTAGCGCGGCCAAGAGTAATTATAGCAAGCGTTGTGCCAGTGACCATGAGCGCATACCATGCGAGGGCTGTCTTCGCGTGCCCAATCCCACTACGCACCATACGCTGATAGTAGTGCTCGCGGTGCGCTTCCCAAAATTTTTCTCCGCGCAGCAGGCGGCAAGCGAGCGTGACCGACGCGTCGGCGATGAAAGGCGCGAACACCATCACCGGAAACCAAACCGGCCAGACGCCGCCGCGCCAGCCCCAATAACCGAAGGCGCCGGCGAGAAAGCCGAGCGATATCGATCCTGCGTCGCCGAGAAAAACGCGCGCCGGGTGAAAGTTGAAAACCAGGAAACCCAGAGCAGCACCGGACACCGCGACGGACGACCACGCCAGTTCCGGCAAGGGACGCTCACTGAGCAGCGCGGCGACGGCATAGCCGGCGAAGCCGAACAAGGCCATTCCGCCCGCGAGCCCGTCCGCGCCGTCCATGAAATTGTAGAGGTTGACCAGCCACAACATCAGGAAGGCCAGGACTCCCAGCGCCCACCAGGGCACGCTGGCCGGGAACGCCGCGACCAGGCCGACGACAGCCACCAGGTGAGCCGCGAAGCGGACCCGCGCGGGCAGACCGCGGCGGTCGTCGATCTGTGAAACAGCCGCGAGAAACGCCGTGCCCAAGGCCGCGCACCAGAGCGCCGGAGCTAACAGCAACATCGCCGCCACGCTGACGGGAACAATGCCCCAGCCGCCGACTCGCGGCGTGGGCGCGTGATGAAGCGACCGGTCATTGGGGACGTCGGTGGCGAGACGCCAGGCAAGTCCGGTTCGCAGCAACGTCCAAAGAATCGCGGCGCAAGCGCAGGCGGCTCCCAGCCCGATCAGGACTGCAGCCGACCAGGCCGGTAACGAGGCAAGGTATCTCAGCACCCGCTGCCTCCTCGTGTGCGGCGATACCAGCGGGCGGTCGCGGCCAGCCCTTCGTCGGTGGAATGCGGAGCGTGCCAGTCCAGCACGGTTCGGATGCGCGTGGTATCCACCTGCAACGCGCCGACGAGCCGGTCTATTTGAGCGGAGCGGCCTGTCAGCCGGCCTGCGAGACGCAGCAGGCTCTCAGGTATCGGAACGAGCCGCGCTGGCTTCTCCAAGTGACGGCCGAGCGCGCGGCACAATTCGGCCACGGTCGGCGCGTCGGTGTCCGCGACATGGAAGCATTGCCCCGTGGCGCGTGGATCGATTGCACAGCGCATCAGCGCATCGGCGAGATTTTCGACATAGACGAGACTGCGTCGTCCGCGCACGGCCCCGAGCGGCAGTGGCATCCCGCGCCATATGCCGTCCATCAGACGCAGAAAGTTGGCGCGCACCTCGGGCCCATACACGAGCGGCGGACGCACGATCACCACTTCGAGCCCCGACTCGCGACCGTAACGAACCAGCGCCTGCTCGGCGGCCCGTTTCGAGCGGCCGTAAGCGTCTTCGGGAGCCGGCACGTCGTCTTCAGTCAGCGGACGGCCGTTGTCGGCTTCCGCGATCGCCTTGATACTGCTGACAAAGACGAAACGCCGTACGCCATGTCGCCGCGCAGCGTGCGCAACGCGCAGCGTGCCGTCGACATTCGTCGCATGGAAAGCGGCTTCAGGATGTTCCGAAACTTCGTACATGACATGCACGCGCGCCGCCAGGTGGACGACACAATCGGCAGCGAGCCCCGCCGGCCATTGCGCTTCGAGCGCCGCGAAGTCCGCGCTCGGCTCGATCCACTCGCTGACACCCGGCTCGACGCCCCCGCCGCGCCGGACGAGACCGGTGACCGCGTGCCCCGCATCGCACAAGGCACGGCACAGCGCGCGACCGACAAACCCGTTGGCTCCAGTAACGAGTACGTGACTCATAGCCACTTCCATCCGAAGCGATTGAAGAACTTGTAGGCGGAAGCCACGAACATGCGGATATGAGCGAAGCCTTTGTTCGCCGCGCCGCCGCCGTGGTGCAGAACCCGGACCGAGGGCGCGTAGACGACCCGCGTGACGTCGTGGGCGCGAAGGCTCAGATCGTAGTCCTCGAAATAAAGGAAGTATCGGGCGTCGAAGCCCGCCAGTTGCTTCAACACGTTCGTGCGAAACATCATGAAGCAGCCGCTGACGATCGGCGGGTCCCAAACGACGTCCTGGGCGTTGATCATGTCGCGCATCTCATACCGTGCGAGGCGGCGCGCGAACCGCCGCCGCAACCGTGCAGGCAGAAAACCACGCGCGAATAGATCCAGAAACGTGGGGTATCGTCGGCAAAGGAATAGTTGATGGCCGTGCTCATCGCCTATCCAGGGCGTGATAAGTCCGGCCTGCGCATGGGCGTCGAAGAAATCAAAGGCTTTGCACAATGCGTCGGGCGCCAGATCGATGTCGGGGTTCAGCACAAGGTGATAGCGGTTCGCGCTGCGTTCGATCGCGAGGTTATGGCCGCGGCCGTAGCCCACGTTGCCATGTCCGGAAATGACGGTAGTCGAGACTCCGTGCCGTTCCAGTTCAGTGAGCGTGGCCCGCATGTCAGGCAGGCCGCCGTTGTCCACAAGGTACAAGCTGATCGGCACGCCCGGTCGGCCGGCGCGCAAGCTCTCGCTCGCCGCCGCGAGGCCAGCAAGCGTGGCGTTCAGCTGCTCTATATTCGGGCGATAGACCACCACCGACACGGACAGTCCTTCCAGTCCTGAATGCGGCTCTGCTGTAGCTTTCATGAGTTGTAACTGCGTGTCTTGTGGCGGGCACGTCGGTCGAAATGCCGTTGTTTGGCCGAACAAAGTTTGCTCAAGCTTGCCGGTTCCGGCAAGTCGGCTTTACGTTCGTGATCGGCGGGCCCGCAATTATCTCATTACCAGGCAGGGGCCAAGGCGGCGCGAGAAGCCGTCAGCTCGTGACGGGGCGCGGCGCGGCAAATAGAGAGCGGACGGCAGTCCCCCTCAGATTCCCCGGCGCACCGCAGAAGTCAGATCATGTAGAAGCTGATCGGCCAATGCTGCCGCGTGTTGCCGCAATTCGGGCACGGCAACCGCCTCCCAATACATGGCCCGAAGCATGGGACCGACGTAGAAGAGATTGTCAGCCGGGTGACCGCTCGCATCGAGCACGCGGTACCGATCGTCGACCTCGAGCCCCAAGCGGAGCGTATCGCGACGAATCTGGCGCGCGTGAAACAGTTGCCTGAGCAAAGGCGAACCCACCTTCGCGAGGTCGTAGTTCGGTCCCGTGCAATTGATCACGGCGCTGACCGTCAGCGGCCGGATCGCGCCGAACGGGCGCGTGCCCAGCGCGACATGAAGCATGCCGTCCTCTTCATACGCGTTGCGAACCGCTCCGGCGATACGTTCAACGTGCCCGGCCTTCAGCAGATACTGAAGGCGCTGACCGATAACCGGCGCAAGTCTGTGCCGATGGATGTCCCAATAGGGCAAAAGCGTGCGGAGAAAGCGCGCGCGCTCCGCAGGCGGGAGACTGCACCATAGCGTCGATGTGTGCGGGCGCAACTCGTTTAGCGCGTCTCGCCAATCCTCTCCGCGGGCGACGCGTTGAGCGACGCAGTCGCGCAGCGATTTTGCGTAAGCCCTGATGGTGGGAGGTAATGACGCGAACCGCTCCGGGTATCCGACCTTGACCGGCAACCTGGGGTTCGGACGGTGCGTGTGAGGCACGAGACCCCGGCGCGAGAACATGAACACCTTGCGCTCGGGGCTGAGCCGTACCAGACGCAGCAAAGTGTCGATACCGGTGTGGCCCATGCCCATGACAGCAACGGGCGCTGCCGGATTTAACGCGTCGATTGCATCGAAGTCCCAAGGCTGCAAGATTCTGTGAGCGACGTCGCTGGAGAAGCACTGCAGCACATCCGGCGCGAAGTGCCCCGTTGCAAGCACGACCCGCTGCGCGTGCAGGATCTGCCCGTCTTCGAATTCGATCCGATACCGCCTGGGCTCTTGCTCCAGGTGCAAAGCGACAGTTTCCCCCCGGTGTCGCGTAAGGACATTGGGACACATTCGCTCTCCTTGCGCGAGCGTGTGTTCCAGATAGTCGCCATATACCGTGCGCGGGACGAACGATCCGGCGTTCAACCGCGCATCGAGACGCTCCAAGTATTCGACGAAGTCTCCGGGCCGATCGGGGAACGCGCTCATGTTGCCGGCCGGCACGTTCAGCAAAAGCTCGGGGTGTGCAGTGCGATAAGCGAGCCCCCGCCCGAAACCCGGTCCGTTGTCGATCAGGACGACGCGAAGCGTGTTCGCCCGCGCGCTGCGCAGCAGGCCGACTGCCGTCAGCGCGCCACTGAATCCGCCGCCGATGATCGCAATGGTCGTCGCGACGCCCTGGGCGGAGTCGGCCACGCCGGACACCGGCTTCAACGCCCCGTCGCCGCTTGCGCTGCTAGCCAGAATATCCTCCGATTGCCTGCAACGACTGCGCCGCCAATTCGCGCTTCATCCAGGCGGCGAAGCGTTCAACGCCTTCCTCGAAATCGACTTTCGGTGACCAGCCGAGCGAACGGCGCGCACTTTCGATGCACAGCACGCTCGTCGGTACGTCGAACGACCGGCCCGACCGATAGCGTCGAATAGCAGGCTGGCCCACCGTGCGCTCGAGCACATCGAGCACCTCGTTGATACTGTGTCCCCGACCCGATCCGATGTTGAACAGGCGTTCGCTGCCTTTCAGGTCGATCGACAGCAGCAGCGCAGTCACGACGTCTTCAATGTAGATGTAATCGCGGATGACAGAACCGTCGCCCCACACTTCGAGTGTTTCGCCTCGAAGGATGCGGCCGAGGAAGACGGCGACGGCCCCTTGCCCCGACTCCGCGCGCTGACCTTCGCCAAAAGGATTGGCCAATCGCAATACCGCGTAATCCAGGCCGTGCTGCTGATGAAACAAAGCGAGGTATTTTTCGATTGCAAGTTTGGCTATCCCGTACGAACACACGGGATTGGTCGGGTGCGTTTCGGGGACGGGCACCGCTTGCGGCACGCCATAGACGGTCCCGCCGGAGGACACGAAAATGACTTTGGTCACGCCCGACTTAACCGCTTGCGTGAGCAGACGAACGGTGCCGAGCAGGTTGGTTTCAACATCGAACGCAGGGTCGGCATTCGACGATTTCGGCAACGTGGTCGACACGAGATGAAAGCAGACGTCGACACCTTCGAGCGCACACGCAAGATCCAGCGGATTAACGAAATCGCCCTGGAAAAGCTCGAAATTCGGATGCTCAATGGCCTGTGGGCAGCGCGCGCCCGTGTGCGGACGCTCGAAACAGCGAACGTAATAACCGTGCTCGAGCAACGCGCGCGTCAAGTGCGATCCGATAAAGCCTCCTCCCCCCAAGACGAGACACCGCTTCATGCTGGCTGCAATCTCACGACTGGCATGGCTATACATATTCGTCCACCGTCAGTTGAGTTGTAGGAGATCGCACCGGCGCTCTTCGGAACCTATCCGTCGTTTGCCGTGCGACATTTTGAAAAGCTCAACGTACTTCGCCGTCACCATATCGATCTTGTAGCGGTTAGCGACCTCGCGCACGAGAGCGCGAGTTCTCTGGTACTTCTGCTCGTCCGACGCGAACGCTGCGATGATTTGCGAGACCGCATCCACCGGCACGGCCCAGTCCTCGAGTTCGATGACCGCGCCGGCAACCTCGTCGCCTTCGGTGAGCATGTTGCGGATATCCCCGACGTCCGTCGCAATGTAGGGTCTGCCCGCAAACAGGCAATCGACGATCGTCAACGGAAAACTTTCGGACTTGAACTTCGTCAGCATGATGCCCATGTCCGCCGCCGCGTAATGGCCCACGGAGTTCTCCGAGAAACCCGCGAAGTGAACGAAGTCGAACGCTCCGCTTTGGCAATACTCGTCGTACACAGGACCGTTGCCCACGAGAATCAGGCGAATGTCGCGGTTCGACAGTGCACGGGCCCCCTCCACCGCCTCGATGGTCTCGGCCCAACCCTTGTCAGGAATCGCCCGACTCACACAGCACAACACGAACGCATCTTCGGGTATGCCCATGCTCGACCGGCTCACCGGCACGATGGTCGGCGGCATCATTCCGTTCGGAATCTTCGCAAAGCGGGTCGAAGTCTCGTCGTACAGTCCGCAGTCGATAAACGGCCCCAGGTTCTTGTCCGCCGTGTAGACCCAGGTCGTGACTTTCTCGTCGGCCAGACGAAGTTGCTCTTCCGTTGCGCCGAATGCGTCACCGTGCTCGATCATTCCGTGCAACGATGCAACGTGCACGCGCAAACTGTCGTATACGTCGGGGACCTGCGACGGATACTTCTGCAAGTGCCATTGATGCGTGTTCAACGCCTCGATGCCGAACGCACGGATAAGTTCTCTCGTCGCCGTCACGTCCGATACCTCGACCACCGGAACATCGTTGCGGACCATTTCACGAATGCGGTCGTCGTGCACCATCAGCCCGGTATTGAGGAGCAGCACGGAATGACCTTGCCGCTTCAGCTCGTTCACGATCCGGATGGGAAGGATCTCAGCACCACCTGGGCTAAAGCCCATCGTCGTGACCATGACGTTCGGTAAGCGCCGCTGGCGTGCCTGCAATATCGAAAAGTAATCGTACCAACGCAAGAACTCTTCACTATCGCCGCCGACAACGCGCAAATAGAATTCTTCGTAACCCTTGCGGCAACGCTCGAGTACTTCCAGTGGCACATCGTAGAGTTCTGCAACGGTACGACTCGCCATGCCGACTTCGCGATAGAACACTTCGCGCTTATAGGTCGTGTCGGCCGTGCTGCCGGGGTAGCGTCGGAAAAAGTTGGTTGCATCGGCGCAAAAGGCGATTTTCCCGCCGCGTAAAAGATGGAGATAGAACACCCAGTCGCCCGCCACGCGCATGGACAGCCACGACTCGTCGTTAAGAAGCGGCATGTCCACCGGCCGCCTGAAGACAACGCTACTCGCGTTTGGGATGGTGTTCTTGATGCCGAGCGCCGTCCTCACTTCGTTATGCGCCGTTTCGACGTAGCTGCTATTCCACCTTTCCGGGTTGTCGAGATCGCTTACGTAGCATTCGAAATTACCGTCGATGGGGTTTTCATCGCGATCGACGAATAGCGAGAAGCTGTATGCCAGCATGACCGCTTCATCGTTGAACGTCGAAACAAGAGTCTCGAGGAACGAAGCGTCACAGAAGTCGTCGCTTTCGGCGATCCAGACGAGATCGCCTGTTGCGGCCTGAATCCCTCTGGCCCATTGACGGAATACGCCGCCGGAGTTTCGGTCGTTGTATAACGTCCTGCTGATTTCCGGATAGGCCGATGCGTACTCATCCATTACTGCGCGGCTTTCGTCCGGCGAGCAATCGTCGAGCAACAGCACCTCAATATTCTTGTAGGTCTGACCGTACACGCTGTCAAGGCGGCGCCTGAGAAACTGCTCGTGCCGGTAATTCGGAACGATGACGGAAACCTTAGGCATCTTCTTGCCCGACTCGTATCCCGTCAGCGCCCGCGCCGTCTCGTTCAGACGGTTAAAGCCCGTTCTATGGTCCGGCTCCAGGGCGATGCCCTCGTTCCAGTCGTTCCACGCGTTGATGAAAACCATGCGCCGATCCGCGGGTTGAGACGTTCTCGCATTGCTGATCGCCGCATCCAGCCACCGCCGGTACGCTTTGGGATGGAAACGGGAATAGACGATCGAATCGGCGCCGCGGACCGCGGAATTATCGCGAGCCAGCGTGACGACAGGATAAGAGAAATGGTCAGGCGCACGGTCTTGCGATAGCCGCGATACACCGTTGGCCGCAACCACGCTGTAGGGAACTACATTGATGCCGCCTTTCGACAGAGGCGTGAAGGTGCCAATTTCCCCGGCCACGGACAGATCCAGCGACGCTTCAAAGAACTGGGTAAGTTCCGTGCGCGACACGTCGTCGTGATCCGCCGACCAGCTGCCGATGAACTTCGGTGCGTTCACGCCCTGTTGCGCAAGATGCTGACGCAAGCTTGCGACGAACTCGCCCATCTGCTGCGCGTTTGCGGCTACGGACACCAGAACGACCGGCCTGTCATCGATGTGGATATAACGACGATCGGCGAAACAAAGCGCGAGCTTGCCGGCGATTGCACGCGACGGTTCCTCGGACTTTGCGTGCAACTGGACGCAAAAACGAATGTCCGCGTCTTCAGTCGCGAGCAAGCCGTCTACCGGCTGTTGCGGTACTGAACCGTCGGCGTCTGTGCCGAGGTCGAAACAGAACGCGTACACGCCATGACGTCGGGCCGCCTGCGCCTGCCAGCGCATGACGTCCTTGTCGAGCGGATCATAAAATCCTGGCTGCGTGCTCGGCAGAAAAGGCTGCAAATGCCCTTTGAACATTGGACGGCCGGCGCGCGCGACAGACCAGTCGGGCGTTCTATAGAAAGCGATCAACTTGACGTCCGATTCGATAGGTCCGAACCAGATGTCTTTCTCATGCAGATTGCTGGCCGCAGGCGCCGCGCGCCGTGCCTCACTCGCTCCAGCAATGGCGTAGTGCCAGAACGGATTGATGCCAGCCTCGCGAATGTCGCGATACGTATCGAGGTAATACCGCGTGTCGAAGTCGTCCGACGGATTGCGCCCTTCTCGCCAGCCAGACTCGCAATAGTGGCGAATCGCCTCATCCGGACTCAGGTTGAGCTCCGAATTCACCGAAACGTAATAGCTCTCGTCAAACAATCCCGACTGTCTGATGGCGTCGACCTCGGCATCGAGGGCATTGTTCACGATTGCATGTTCGTCGCTCTGCGCTGTCACCTGGCCGTCTGCGGGCCCGTGATGGGAAGCGTCAACGGCGGCCACGTCGGTTTGCGACGAATGCGCGACGTCGAAGGATGCCGCCGTCGCGCTTGCCTGGACGATGCGCCCTTCGCGCTTTCCAAAGCGCAGATAGTGCAACAGAGGATTGACGAGTGCGCGCTCGACGTCCGGGTTATCGGACAAATATTGGGCGGTGCTGAAGGCGGGCGATGGATCGCGTCGCTCGCGCCAGCCATGTGTCAGATAGTGCCTGACGGGATCAAGCCCGGCGTCGCGCACGTCCGGATTGCTGGCGAGATAAAACGAGCCGTCGAACAGGTTATTGCCGCGAATGGCGCGGATCGCGAGCCGCGTCTGCAACGCGCGGCGCGCACGCGCGATTGGCGATACGCTGCGCATTTCGTCCGGTCGCGAGTGGCCCAATGCACGGCGGTACGCTGTGGCGCCCTTGCGAATGCGCGTGGCGAGTTGCCACGTGCGAGATCCGAAAATTTCGGCGAGCCGTTGGCGCTCCGATTCGAGCTGCGCGCCTTTCTCCGCAACTTCTTGCTGAAGCATTGCAATCTGGCGATCACCTTCGGCAATTTGCGCATCGCGTTCCGCGAGCGCGCGCTCAAGGTGCCACATGTGCGCCTCGGACTCCGCAATGCGCGCTTGTCGTGCCTCGATGGTCCGTTCCAGTGATTTCACCTGCGCGTTGCTCTGGATCGCTTGCCGACTAAGCCTGGAAACCTCCGCATCGCGTCCCGCGATGGCGCGATTCAGATTCGCGACTAACTGGTCACGCCCTGCGAGAGCCTCGTCGCGGGCGGCGATGTCCGCTTCGCGAGCGATTTGCAAGGCGTCGCGCTGCGCCCGCAACGTCTCAACCTCCATCTGCAACGCGTCGCGCTGCGCTCGTGTAGCGTCGCGCTCAGACGCAGCATTTCCAAGCACTGCGATTCGTGTGTCGCGTTCGCGGACGGCTTGGCTAAGTGCAGTCAACCGCTCCGAGCGCTCGCCGAGTTGCGTGTGCCGGGCGCGCAGCAGATGCACGGCCTTGAGCGCGACGTCGGCCTGCTCTTCGGAGAAGCTCTCCTTGGCTCCGGGCAACGCTCGGTCATAGCCGAATGCATCGAAGTCTTCCGCATACATCGCGCGCAGCAATTCGCCGCTTCGCTCGGTGATGAAATCCGGCTGAAAAGGAATGAGGCTCTCGTTCGCCCGATGCACGGCGAACGGATCAGGCAGGTAGCCGCCAAGCCACTCCTTCAGTGCAGCGCTCAAAGGCGCATTGTCTTCAACTTTCGCGATCCGGGAATATTCGATGATGTCCGGCCTCAGCAACGAAGCCTGCGGCATCCAGTGATGGTCCCAGAACGACGGTGCCTCGTTGCTCGCGAGATGTTCGAGAAACGCTTCGAACGCGGGCGCAATGTCCTGCCTCGAGTTAACCGGCAGATGAAAAAACTCGAACTTCGTATAGCGTCCGACCTGCAGCGGCTCCTGCAACAGCAGCTTGGATTGCCACGCGGAGAAGATGCGCTTATACGGGTTTCGCACCACCGCGAAGCGGAAGTATTCGTTCGAGGTCAACGCTTTATACAGCGCGTCTTCGTCCAGACCCGTGACGTGCGGCGCAACCTTGTGCGATTCGTGAACGACGAGCTCAGGATCGGATTCGGAGCTATCGTTAATGTCGTACAGCGACTCGGCATAGCCTTCCAGCGCCGCGAACCACCACTTCAACGAGGTGCACGCCACCTTGGGCGTGGCGATATAAAACAGCTTGTGCCGTTCGGAACGATAGCTGTTCCAGCGCAGGAACTGGAACAGCTTCTCCTGCGCCGCCAGCTTTCCATCAACAACGTCACTCATTTCCCACCCTTTCCAATCGCTCGATACGCGCCAGCGGATCGCGCAGATCCGTTGTCGAATGCATTACATCGTCGGGGTCGCCGCATTGATCACACAGCCGCTCAGATCGAGCGTCGGCTCACTCGCGGCGAGATCCACATAACCGAACGACTTTTTCCTTTCGGTGGGCGTAATCCGGAACATCACGGCATCCACAATTCGATGTGCGCATGCGGGCTCTTCCGCCGACCACACGCCGCCACCAGCGAAATACGCGCCCTGAATAAGGTTCATATTGAAAGCGAACCTCACCTTGAATTGCGTTCCTGCGCGAGCGTCCGGCACATAGGAGCCCTCTTCGGGATAACGCTGGCCGGTAATCTCCGCTCCCTGGATGTTGCGGATATGGCTACCAAAGAACACTCCGGCAAAGTCCCGCTTGAACACACCCTGCATTTCCAGGTAATACGTTTCACCCGACTGCAGCACATTGACCACGCGCCCGTCTTCGCTACGAAATGCGATGGATTGAATCTCCGCACCCTGCGCCGGATAGACCGTGGTGGTCTCCGGCATGAGTCCTGGATCGAACGTGGACTCGGCGTTCTTCGCTGCGCCCTGAGCGGCGAGCACGAGGTCTGCCGCGGCACCCGCCGCACCATTGACGGCGCCGGCACTGCTGTCCGCCGCGCGAAATTCGCGGACCAGTGATTCGTGATCCGCTTTGGGTGCGTAAAGCAGCTTCTGATACGCGCGCACGGCTTGCGCCGCCGGCGCATACATGATGCGGCTGCCGCTGTCGAGCAGCAGAGACCGTTCGCACAACTCGATGACGCTGGCCGCCGAGTGCGAGACAAAGAGGATCGACGTGCCGCGGCTTTTCAGTTCTTCGAGCCGCGCAAAGCATTTGCGCTGGAACTTCTCGTCGCCCACCGCGAGCGCTTCGTCGACGACAAAAATGTCCGGATCGATCATCGCCTGCACCGCGAATGCGAGCCGGACCACCATGCCGCTCGAATACGTTTTGACCGGCTGATCCAGAAAGTGGCCGATATCTGCGAACGCAACGATATCGTCGAAGCGCGCCTCCACTTCCTGGTGACTGAGGCCCAACACTGCCGCGTTAAGGAACACGTTCTCGCGACCCGTGAAGTCGGGGTTGAAGCCGGAGCCCAGTTCGAGCAACGCAGCGATTCGGCCTTTCGTTTCGAGCGTCCCATGCGTGGGATTCAGGGTGCCGCAAATCATCTGCAGCAAGGTCGATTTGCCGCTTCCGTTACGCCCGATAATTCCGACGGTCTCACCGCGCCGCACTTCGAACGATACGTCGCGAAGCGCCCAGAATTCATGAAAGTACTGGGCAGGCGCAGCGCCGATCATTCTCCGTACGCGGGGCAAAACGAATTGCTTGAGCCGATCTCTCGGCTGGTCGTAGATCTGATAGCGCTTGCTCAGGTTCTCGACTTTGATCGCGATTTCAGAGGACATCGGCAAATCCCGTGCGTGTCTTCTGGAACCAGGCGAAACCCAGCCAGGCGATGAATGCGCTGATCACCAAGTAGACTCCTAACATTTCGAAGCCCGGAACTTTGCCCCAGTACAGTACATCGCGCGCCGACTCGATCACCGGCGTCAATGGATTGAGATAGAGCAGCGGACGATATTTTTCAGGCAACGTTGTTGCAGGATAGAAGATCGGCGAAAGAAACATCAAGACAGTTGTCAGGATGCCGATGACCTGCGCAACGTCGCGCAAAAATACGCCGAGCGACGCCAGCGCCCAACTCAGTCCCATCGTGAAGAGAATGAAGGGGATCAGCACGAGCGGCAGCAAGACAACCGTTGCGTGCGGCGCTCCAAAAAAGATGCAATAGGCGATGAGCCAGACGAGCAAGCTAACGCCGCCGTGAAAAAGAGCCGACCCAAGACTGACCCAAGGGAGTATTTCAAGCGGAAATACAACTTTTTTTACGTAATTGGGGTTGCCCAGGATCAAGCCCGGTGCGCGGTTTATGCATTCCGCAAATAAATTAAATAGCATCAGACCCGCAAATAGCACGAGCGCGAATTCGGTCTTGGAATCGCTCGCCGCGTTCCACCGAGCCTTCATCAGGCCACTGAACACGAGCGTATAGACGGCTAGCATCAGCAGCGGATTGAAGAACGACCAAAAGATGCCGAGAAATGAACCCCGGTAGCGTCCGAGCACCTCGCGCCGAACAGACAATGCGATCAGCCTCCGGTTACGCCACAGACTGATTGCTAGTTCGCGCGGATGAACTGAAAACTTTTGCATTCGAAGAACGCCTTATGCTTTTTGAAAGAACTCTCACGACGGGTAATGGTCGCATGCTCACATGCGAACAACGAGCATGCATGCACCGGTCAGATGCGGTGATTTAACCAACGAAGTGTAGTTGGGCGGCGACAGGACAGGAAAGCGGCTTCTATAACCGCGAGATCGACAGACACACTGGATCGCAAGATCCAACGCTGCAGACCGCCCACGGCCTCGCCCGCGCGCCCCGCTGGGTTGGCTGACTTCATGACCCTTGCCGAAGCGCAGCGATTTTGCGCCATCGCGAGAACTCGCTTAGCGCGAGTGACAATAATACCAGCAATAAAAGGATTCGAGATCAATAGCAAGAATTTGAAGCCTTTTCCGCTTGTGGTGCAGCATCTTCTGCAATGCTCCTAGGACACGCTTGACGCAGTTCGCATTTATCGGTATTTAGCCCACCGAGATATTGGAAATTGCCGGGGCAAGCGCTAGACTAAGATGCAAATTTGCAAACTCCGACATATGACCAACATTGATCTTTTGGGTCTCGATGAAGAGAAGGTGTGGACGACGGAGCTCGCCTTTCAGCATCTGAGCACGCTGCTCGGCGCAGAAAGCAAGCGCACGACTGAACGGCGGCTGCATAGCCTCGAGATCCTTCCGCGAGAACTCAATGCCCAAACGCTCGTCGACGAGCTAGGGCGTCCCGCAATCGCGCTGGTGACGAACTGGGTCATCGAGCGCGCACGAAGCAAGCGCCGGCTCTTGCTGTTCTCGCAGCTAGCTTCGCTGCCGGGAGGACGTCCCTGTCTCCATGCAAACGACGCAAGGGGCGGACGCTATTGGGTACCGCTGCCAGGCGACGCGGACGCCCGCATGGTGCGCAACGCGCTCGCGCAATTGCAGCAGCATCTGGGCCGCGACCTGACCGTCCTCGCTTCCGGGCAACTGGTTGGACTGCTTAGAAATATGCCATCGATCCCATCGATCGAATTCGTACCGCAGGCATACTCGCCGATTCTGATCGAGCCAGCCGACGACGGCGCAAGCCGTGGTCTTATTTCGCCGCACCTGAAGCGGCTCGAAAACGAAAGCATTCACATACTGCGCGAGGCCATTGCCGAGGCGCAGAATCCGGTCATGATGTATTCGGTCGGCAAAGACAGCGGCGTGATGCTGCATCTCGCCCGCAAGGCGTTCTATCCGAGCCAGCCGCCATTTCCGTTACTGCACATCGACACGCGCTGGAAGTTTCAGGAGATGTATCTGTTCCGGGACTACATGGCGCGCCGTTCGGGTATGCGTCTTATCACGCATATCAATCCCGAAGCCATCACGAAGAACATCAATCCGTTCGAACACGGTGCGGCCCGGCATACGGAAATCACAAAGACGGAAGGCCTGAAGCAGGCGTTGGATCACTACAAATTCGACGTAGTCATTGGGGGAGCCCGTCGCGATGAAGAGAAGTCGCGCGCAAAAGAGCGCGTGTTTTCCTTTAGAACCGCCACGCATGTCTGGGACCCGAAGAACCAGCGCCCGGAACTGTGGAATCTCTATAACGCGCGCAAAGAACGCGGGAGAGAGCATCCGCGTGTTCCCGCTCTCCAACTGGACAGAACTCGATATCTGGCAATACATCCGCCAGGAAAACATTCCTGTCGTGCCTTTGTACTTTGCGCAGCCGAGGCCGGTTGTCGTCCGTCCCGACATGATAATGATGGTCAACGACGACCGATGCCAGATCATGCCCGACGAGCAAATAGAGATCCGCAAGATCCGCTTTCGCACGCTGGGCTGTTATCCGCTGACGGGTGCGATCGAATCGGAGGCAGAGACCATCGACGACATTCTGCTCGAACTGATCAATGCAAATACATCGGAACGCCAGGGCCGCAAGATCGACACCGATAGCCCCGGCAGTATGGAAAAGAAGAAACAAGTGGGGTATTTCTGATGGCGCGAAATCCCAGGACTAGCGGCTTGCCGCAGCGAACCGTCGAGCGGCCGGGCGATATCGACGCGTGGCTGGCCGAGCAATCGCAACTCGACCAGTTGCGCTTTATCACTTGCGGCAGTGTCGACGACGGCAAAAGTACGCTGATTGGCCGTCTATTGTGGGACTCGCGTCAATTGTTCGATGACCAGCTCGCCGAACTCGTAGCGGAGTCCAGAATGTATGGCACGCAACGCGATGCCATCGACTTCGCGTTGCTGGTGGACGGCTTGAGCGCCGAGCGTGAGCAAGGTATCACCATCGACGTCGCGTACCGTTTCTTCGCGACCCGCCGGCGCAAATTCATCGTGGCGGATACGCCCGGCCACGAGCAGTACACGCGCAATATGGCGACAGCGGCATCGACGGCCGCGGTCGCCATATTGCTGGTCGACGCACGGCGCGGCATCCAGACTCAGACTCGCCGGCACGCGTTCCTCGCGTCGCTCTTCGGCATTCGCCATGTCGTGCTGGCCGTGAACAAGATGGATCTCGTCGGCTTCGACCGCGCGACGTTCGACAAGATCGAGGAGGACTTCTCGCGCCTCGCCCGGCCGCTGCATTTCGATGAGATCGTCGCCATACCGGCCGCCGCGCTCCACGGCGACAACATCACGCAGAGGTCTGCGCGCACGGTCTGGTACACCGGCCCCACGTTGCTGGGTTATCTCGAGACGGTCAATGCGACCGCGCGGCCGCAAGCAGACTTTGCTCTGCCCGTGCAGTGGATCAATCGTTCGACCGCGGACTTTCGCGGCATCTGCGGTACGGTGGCCGCCGGTGTGGTACGCCGTGGAGACGAACTACGCGTGACCTCGTCGGGACAATGTGCGCGCGTCAGCGACATCGTGACATTCGACGGCAATCTCGACGAAGCTCGAGCCGGCGACGCCATTACAGTCGTTGTCGACCGGGACATCGACGTTTCGCGCGGCGATGTGCTGACGCTGGCGTCGCAACCGCTAGAGGTCACCGATCAGTTCAGGGCCACCGTCATCTGGATGCAGCATCAACGCGGCCTGACAGGCCGCAAATATGAACTGAAGCTGGCGAGCCAGTGGGTCGGCGCGTCGATCACCGCGATCAAGCACCGGATAAACGTCAACACGTTCGCGCTCGAATCCGCACGCGATGTCGGCATGAACGACATCGTGGTGTGCAACATCGCCACGAGCAAGCCTGTTGCTTTCATGCCTTACGAGAATTCGACGACGCTAGGTGGCTTTTTGCTCGTCGATAATTTCACGCGCAATACGGTGGCCGCCGGCATCATTCATCACAGTTTGCGCCGGTCGCAAAACGTACACCGCCAACCATTGACCATCACGCGTGAAGATCGCGAACAGCAGAACGGACACCCGGGCAAGGTTATCTGGTTCACCGGTCTTTCAGGCGCGGGCAAATCGACGATTGCAAACGCACTCGAAGTCAGGCTTCACGCATTAGGCAAGCGCACGTATATCCTCGACGGTGACAACGTTCGTCAGGGCCTGAATAAGGACCTTGGCTTCGAAGAGGCGGACCGCGTCGAAAATATCCGTCGCGTGGCGGAAGTCGCGAAGCTGATGATGGACGCAGGGCTCATCGTGCTGACGGCATTCATTTCGCCGTTCCGGCAGGAGCGTGAAATGGCGCGTCAACTTATCGGCGCAGATCGATTCGTGGAGGTCTACGTGAATGCTTCGCTGACTGTCTGCGAACAGCGCGATCCAAAGGGCCTGTATAGGAAAGCGCGAAATGGACTGCTGCCGAACATGACGGGCATCGACAGTCCCTATGAAGCGCCCGAACATGCGGACGTGACGATCGACACGGGCAATACGTCGATAGAGGACTGCACCGACATGCTGGTGCAGTCGCTGGACTGCTGATTCAGGCGTCGTTGTACGTGGGCGCAGACCAGCCATAGACAATCGCATCAGCCGCGGCGCACAACACGCGCGCCGCGCGCTGACGCGCAGCGACGCTAACGTTCAGCTCCGTCCGTAGGTGTCGTCGAACCGCACAATATCGTCTTCGCCCAGATAACTGCCGGACTGCACTTCGATCATGGCCAACGGCACCTTGCCAGGATTCTCGAGCCGGTGTTTTTGCCCGAGCGGAATATAGGTCGACTCGTTCTCTGACAACAGGAACGTTTCGTCGCCGCGCGTAACCAGCGCAGTGCCGCTCACGACGATCCAGTGCTCGGCGCGATGGTGATGCATCTGGAGCGAAAGGCGCGCGCCCGGATTGACTACGATCCGCTTGACCTGAAACCCGCGACCGCTGTCGATCGAGTCATAGTAACCCCACGGCCGATAGACTTTGCGGTGATATCCCGCCTCGGTCCCTTTCTCCGCCTTGATACGCGCGACGATGTTCTTGACGCGCTGCACTTCCGAGGTCTTCGCGACGAGAATTGCATCGGGCGTCTCGACCACCACCAGGTTCTCCGTGCCCACACATGCAATCAGGCGTCCTTCGGAATGGGCGAAGGTGTTCACCGCTCCATCGAACATCGCCCTGCCTCGTGCAACGTTTCCTTCATTGTCTTTCGGCAACAGATCCCAGATCGCGTCCCACGAGCCGACGTCCGACCAACCCGCGCGCAGCGGAATCACCACCGCCTCTGCTGGCGAACCGGCGTCGCCGAGATGCTCCATGACAGCGAAGTCGATGGACTCCGACGGACACGCCATAAACTCCGGCTTGCCGACGCGGAGGAAATCCTGGTCCGTCACAGAAGCAGCAAAAGCACGCTGCGACGCTTCGGCGATAAGCGGACGATAGTGGTCGACCAGCGTCAACCAGACCGACGCGCGAAGGACGAAAATGCCGCTGTTCCACCAGAACTCACCGGACTGCATGTAGCTTTCCGCGAGGCTCAGGTCAGGTTTCTCGACGAAGCGCTGAAGGCGATGTCCGCTTCCCTGGCCCACCGCTTCACCCACCTTGATATAGCCGTACCCGGTTTCCGGCCGCGTAGGGACGATGCCCATCGTGACCACCTGCCCCGTCGCCGCATACTCGGCGGCTTTGGCCACAGCGTCGGCGAACGCTGCGACGTCGCCGATGACGTGATCGGCGGGCATGGCCACCATGATTGCGTCCTTGCCGCCTTCCGCCAGCGCGAGCGCTGCAAGGGTGAGCGCCGGCGCCGTATTGCGGCCCGCCGGCTCCAGAATGATGACGCCGCTTCGGCCAACGCGCCGGAGCTGCTCCGCCGTAGTGAAACGATGGTCTTCGCCACACACGACGAGCACGTCTTCAGCAACCGGCCGCGTTGCGTGAACCGCATCGAGGCGGCGTGCAGTCGATTGAAGAAGCGACTCTTCGCTGAGAAGCCCGATCAACTGCTTGGGAAAGTGCTCTCGCGACAACGGCCACAAGCGCGTGCCCGAGCCTCCGGCCAGAATTACCGCCTGCAGCGGCAGCGAACCTTGCGTCGGCGACGCACTGTCCTGATGAGAAGATACCGTCGAATTCATAGTACTTTGGCGCCAGGTGATCAGCGAACAATGACCCTGTTGATGGGCCACTGCGCTCAGTTCATGACTGCTGCTCGGAAAGCCGCCGCGTTTCGGGCATCTCCCGCGTACTCGTAAAATGCAGCCCGAGTCGGAAACGTAGACAGGATTGTCTGGAAGAAGCACAGCAGTTCAGTCAACTGCTTGTTTCGCAAGAAAGTCAGGAATGCAGCGAGATCCCGTTCGGCCAGCCCAGCCGAGAATAGTCGCGGCCCCGAAGCGAATAACGCCTGTGCAATCACCGCAGCGATTTCGACCCGCACCTTGCTGAGGTCTTCCTTGATCGTGTTGCTTTCGTGGACGCGATAAACGATATGCTCGTGCTCGCGATCAAGAAACACCGAACTCTGCGCATACGCAAACATCAGGAAATCCAGATCGTGGCAATAGCGAAGCGGCTGGAAGCCTCCCGCTGCATCCCATAGCGCGCGCGAAAACACCATGTTCGATGTGGTCGCAACGAAGTTCTCGTTGAGCAACGCGAGCTGCGGCAGCCCTGTGTCTTCGAGAAAATTCGCGGCGCGGCCCAGCCAGTCGATCGCGACGCCTGCATTCTGCCGCACGCCGTTATCGTCCATGATGCCCGGTCTGCCCGCGATCAACCCGACGCCGGGACGGTCCTGCACGATGGCCCGCACTCGCTCCAGTTTGGTGGGCGCGAAGACGTCGTCCGAGTTCAGCACCGCAATGTATTCCGAGCGGCTGATCCCGATTGCACGATTGATCGTGTTGTGCGCGCCAGCGTTTTCCTGCTTGTGCAAGGTGGCATACGGCACTTTCGCCAGCATCTGCTGCGCAAGGACGAAACCATTGTCCTTCGAGCCGTCGTCAATGAGGATGATCTCGTCGGCGGGCGAAGTCTGCGACAGCACGCTGTCGAGCGCGGCCTCGATGTAGCGCGCGTGGTTGTACAGCGGCACGACGACCGAAATAGTCGGGGTCGTGCGCACTGGCGATGTCCGGCGTGGTTTGAAGATCGACATGATGGCGGCTGGCAAAAAAGTGACGGTGCCGACGGATAACGCCGTCGGCTATTGAATATCGGTGTCGAAGAACGGGAAATAGCGTGACCTGTACCGCAAATCGCGCGAGCGTTCCTTGATGAAGCGGGCCGGATTGCCTGCAACGATCGTGTACGGCTCGACGTCGCGCGTCACGACCGAGCCCGCGCCGATCACCGCACCTTCGCCGATCCGCACACCCGGGCTGATGATAGCGCGCGCGCCGATCCACACATGGTCTTCGATCACCACCGGTTTGCACAGGCAGACAAAGTCGGGGTTCTGCGGATCATGCGTCAGCGTCTGGATCAGCGTGTAGTGCGACACATTGACGTTGTTGCCGATCGTAAGCGGCACGCGGCCGTCGAGATACGTGTAACGGTTGATCACCGTATTGTCGCCAATCGCGATGTGATAACCGGTCACGAAACAGCCCATCGCAATACTCGAATCCCGGCCGATCCTGACCTGGCAAAACCGCCTCAGAAACCAATGCCGAATCCCGTACGGCATGTAGTTCATGAACAGATGGTTGCCCAGATAAAAACATACAGCAGGCTTGAAACGCCACCTGATGAAGCGATAAAACTCTTTTGCACGTCCCAGCATGTCGCCCTCTCGCCTTGCTAGTGGCTCTTTTGCCGAACCACGTTTTCGATGATCTCTTCATACCGTTTGACGATCTTCGAGAAGTCGAAACGCTCGTAAATCTTTTGACGGCCAGCCTCGGCTCGCGCGCGCCACTCGTCGCGATTGGACGCCATGTCGTTCATCGCGCCGGCAAGCACGGGTGCGATTGCATAACTGCGCGGCGCGTAAGCCAACTCGTCCAGAAGCCTGGAGTTCAGATCCGGCGTATCGCCGTACTCGTTCGGCACGAGAATGCCGATATCGTTGTTCTCGATCACTTCGGCGGACGCGCCCGTGTCGGTCAGGATCATCGGCTTGCGGTAAAACATTGCCTCGTTCATCGCAATGCTCCACCCTTCGATAAACGAGGGCAACAGGAAAGCGTCCGACACGCGATGCACGTCTTCGACATCGGGGAAATAGCCCGGCATCAGAATATGCTGGTCCAGACCATGCTCCTTGAGATACGCACGAAGCTCCTCGACATGCGGCGGATAAACGACGTTTCCAACGCAAAGTATCTTGACGTCGCGGCGCTGCCTGAGCAGATGACGCATGGCGTCCGCCATGACGTAGTGGCCTTTGTGCAAGTTGTAAGACGCGATATTGGCAAACACATAATCGCTGTCGGCAAGGCCCAGTTCCGCGCGCGTCAGCTTGACGGGCTTCTTTTCGCGCGCTTCGTGTTCGGAAATGATGAGGCCATTCGGTACGGTAACGATCTTGTCCGCATCCACGCCCAGGTTTCGCACCGC
Source organism: Paraburkholderia sp. OAS925 (assembly GCF_040543975.1). Classification (NCBI taxonomy): domain Bacteria; kingdom Pseudomonadati; phylum Pseudomonadota; class Betaproteobacteria; order Burkholderiales; family Burkholderiaceae; genus Paraburkholderia; species Paraburkholderia sp. OAS925. The sequence continues at coordinate 1,275,180 of NZ_JBEUNO010000001.1, read as the reverse complement.
AAAGCGTGTCGCGTTGTTCGACACTGAGACATAACAATCGACGTATCGGTCGTCGCGCGCGAACGCCTTGGCCTGCGCCGGCGAGAAAAAGGCATACACGTTGTGAATGAACGTGATGTTGGGAATCTTGTGCCGCGCAAAAAGCGGATACCCCGCATTCGAAAAATGCGACATGGCCACGTCGATTGGCAACTCGCTCAATAACCGGTCGTAGGCGCGCTGCGGGTCATCGGCCGGCAAGCCGATCACTCGCAGGCCCGCATCGCGCGCGACGGCACCCAGATGCCCAACCTTGCCGGGCGTCACGATGGTCACATCGAAGCGTTGACGGTCGAAAGCTATCGCCGAGTCGAGCACGACCTTTTCCAGACCGCCTTTGTCGAACGATGCGAGTTCGATCAGCACACCTAGCTTGCCGTCCGTGCGACGCGGCGGACGCTTCCTGAACAACGAAAAAATAGATTGCAACATAAAGTGCCCGGGGCAGTTCGTTCGATACGATCGGTTAGTGGATGTGGAACGCGCTAGGCTCGATAACGCGCGAGTTGTCGATCAGACCAACCGAGTCGAGCAACGCCGAGAACTTGTCAGCGACGCTCTCCACGGAATATTCCTCGGCGGCTACGAGAAAGCCTGCGTCGGCAATGCGCTGCCACAACTGCGCGTCTTCGTGTAACCGCACGATGGCCGCCGCGATCTCTTCGGCAGTCTCTCCTTCCAGGACGTGCTCGCCGTCGACGAGGCCCATGCCTTCGCTCGCCATCTTGCTCAGTACGCAAGGCAGGCCATGCAGCAGGCTCGACACAACCTTGCCCTTGATGCCCGCCCCGAAGCGCAAAGGAGCGACGGAGAGCCGGGCCGTGCTCATGACCTCGTCCAGATCCTGGACGAAGCCGACGATCTTGACACCGGCAGCAGGATTGTCGAGCGCACTGATTTCCGGCGTCACATTGCTGCCGACAACGCGCAGTTCGGCACTCGGCAAATTCCGGCGCACGATCGGCCAGATTTCGTTGACGAGGAACATGACCGCATCGATATTCGGCCGATGCGCGAAGCCCCCGACGAACACCACACCCGAGCGATCGGCAAACGTACTGGCCGAGCGCACAGGCATTCGCGGAATCGGAATGCGGTGGACATTCACTTCCGGCAACGCGGCCTTGACGATGTCGTGTTCCAGCCGACTCACCACGATGGTCGCGTCGGACAAGGACATCGCACGGAGTTCCTCGCGGCGCAGCGTCAACGCATAGTCGAGCGCTTCGGGCGAGCGTTCATGAATGGCAATGCGCTCCTCGCGCAGATAATGCAGATCGACCGTGCCGAATACGATCTTGGCGCTCACTTGCCGTTCGCGAAGCGCGCAGATCACGTGACGGGCCACGACGACGCGCTGCACCAGCACGACTTGCGCGTCTCTCGACTCTTCGAGTACCAGATGATTCAGATGATCGAGATCGGTCGCGTATTGAACCCGCACGCCCCAACGGCGCAGTGCGTCGGCGTAACTTTCGAGCGGTTGTTCTTCGAACGCCGCGATGAAGCTGACCTGATAGCCGAACGCATGAAAAATCCGCATGTACCAGAACAGATCGGCGGACCCGGAGTCCTGGTCGGGCTTCGGCACAAACGCGTCGATCATCACGATCTTCGGCCTTGCTGCAAGCTTCAGCACGGTCCCATCGGCCCCGGAGGCAGCGAAAACTTTCTCGAATCGCTGACGAACCGACCACCGCTGGTGCGCGTCCTCCCATTTGCTGTTTGCGTCGCTGGAAGCCGCACGGTCGACCTTCGAGACCGGCAGCCGGGTGAAGCGCGCAAAAGGCTGCAGGAACGTGTTCTTGCCAAGCGTGGACAACAACAAGCCGATTGAGACCAACCCTGCCTGAAACGGGTCGTCGTTGCCAAAGTGCCCGCCTATCGCGCGCCAGGCATCCGCGCGCATCGCTATCAAACCGGGCCCCGCGCACGTCACGCGCATGACGGCGTTGACCGCCGGGTCGTCCGGTGTCAGCCCCGCGCAGTTCGGTCGCAGCCGCGCATCGGCTTCAATGGCGGCGCCGGCCGTCTCCACGGTATCGGCATCCTTGAGAATCAGTGCGCCGAGCGCTGCCGCATCGGGGAAGCGCGCAAACGCTTCGTCGAGTGCGGCAAGCCAGCCGGGATGAGCGACCAGCCGATCCGAAACCAGCACGACGAATTCGCCGCTCAGTTGGCCGATGCTGTCACGCAATGCCGCGAGCGACCGGGACGTGTTGCTGTCGCCCAGGAAGCCGACACCGTATTGCCCGGCGAGTTCCGTATTGGCTGCGCCCACAACGGAGACTGCGTAAGGCACGTCAGAGGTATGGGCGCTGAGTGCGGCCAGACATTTCGCCAACGATCCGTCGTTGCCCGATTCAAGGACAAAGATGGTTGCGCGCGGTTGCGCCGCCTGGGTAAAGCGGGCCGGCGATTTGGGAATCGCGGGCAGCCGGCCAGCCGGCAACGCGACGCGCGAATTGCCTTCATGAGCAGGCAACGCGTTGCCACGGCCAAGCGCGCGGGCGAGTTTGCGCCTCGCGGGCCTCAAACGCGTGACGACGCCGCGCAGTGGCTCGGTAAGACGCCATGACGCGGAATGGACAAGCGCATCGATCTGCGCGCGCAATCTATCGTTTTCAAGCCTCAGCGCTTCGTCGGATGGGCCGCTCGGGATAGCCTGCTGGGTTTGCAGCGCCCGCAACGCCGCATTCGAGTTCTTGACCTGCCGCGTCAATTCGGCCAGTTGCTCATAGATCTGGGACGGTTCAACCTGCGGCACATTGGCAGCGGCATTGGCAGTCGCATTTGCGCTCGCCAACAACTGGTTCAGGCGCTCGATTTCGTTGTTGCGGATAATAATTTCTTCGTTCAGCCGCACTGCTTCCTGCGTAAGACGGCCGATTTCGGCGTCTCGCGCGAGCACTGCCTCGGTCAGGCGTACGGTCTCGCCGGTCAAATGTCCGATCTCGTCGCCACGGGCAATCGTCTCGGTCGTCAGGCGTGCGATCTCGACCGCCTGATTGCCGATGTGCCCGTTGCGCGAGTGGTCATAGCGCGCGAAAGAAAAGCTCCCTTCGAGAACGTCGTCATTCGGCTCGGGCAACGGACCATCGGAAGCGATCGCGACGAAATAGACCGGGTCGACCATGCTCTCCGTCGCCGTGTATTCGCCTATGTCCGTCTCCGACCAGTACGTGACTTCGCGCGCGCCTTTGCGCCCCTCGCGGAACAGCATTGAACCTGCCGTGGGCTTCTGTTCGTAAAGCACGAAGTTCTTGAAGCCGGTCTTGAGCCACTGAACGAACTCCTCGCGATCGAGCTCGCGCACATGATATTCATTCGGCGGTGCGCCAGGCGGCGAGTAAATCGGCCGATTCGGCGTCGATATGATCATCAGGCCGTTCGGGCGCAGAACACGCCGGGCTTCCTGCATGAACGCCTCGTGCTCATGGAAGTGCTCGAGTGTTTCGAACGAGTTCAGGATATCGACCGAAGCGTCGGGCAACGGAATAGCCGTTGCGCTGCCATGCTCGTAGCGCAGATTCGGTTGCTCGCCATAGCGCTTGCGGGCGTTTTCGACGGCCTGGGCGTCGATATCCACGCCCACTACGGATTTCGCCGACTGTGCCAGCACTGCAGAACCGTACCCTTCGCCTGACGCGATATCGAGCACTTCCTTGCCTTCGCACAACGGCGCGGAGAACAGATACCGATGGTAGTGTTCGTACTGAATAGGACCCGCCACGCCGGGAAGATAGCGTTCCCCGGTAAATTCATGGCCGCTCTCCGCGCCTTTGAACCGGAATGTTCTAACTCGTGTTGTCATATTTGAAATCCTGGGCTACTGGCTGACTTAGCCTGGTGAAACTGTCGGTTGTTTTTTTAAGGCCCGATCTTGCGAAGCGTGCGTGAAGCGCCGCTGCTGATACGGTCGCGGCGTCAGGGCACGGCGCTCACGTCGACATGAAGCATCGGGATGCCGAGAAGCGCGTGATGAACTCGTGAGGCGTGCGACTGGAGCGGCAATGCATCATGAACCCAGTGAAGCTGAACGTGGTTGTACTGAGTGCCTTCCGCCACTGCGACATTGATCGAAAAATGGCCCTTGGGCAGGACCGGCATGACGAACGAAAACTCCGCGCAAAGAACGGAGTTAGCCTCACAGTGCACAGGGCGGTCTGCGAAAGTACCGAACGTGTTTTCGCCGAACAGATCCTGGCCACGATCGTTCTTCAGAAAGAATCCAACGATCGGGGAAAAAAGCGATTCGCCCACATGAACCGACACCTGCAAGGTCACCGGTTCGCCGCCAACGACCCACTCGAGGCGGCGTTTCGCTTCGTCGACGAGCGCGACGTCGACGATATGCGCGCCGCCTGCTCCGAACGATTGCGACTGGCGATTGAAGGCCATGACCTGAATGTCGTTGCGCAACGAAGACGCGTTGATGAGCCCGCGCCGTTCGTCGCACGACGCGACGCTGCGAGGTTTTACCGGAACCCGCCCGCTCGTGATTGAGGGCGCAGAACCGGTGTATCGGGCTTCGAGATACGCGGCGCACACTTCCTCGGGATCGCCCTGGGCCATCACATGGCCGCGGTCGATCCAGATAACCTTGGAACACAGCTTCTTGATTGTCGAAGTGTCGTGGCTCACGAAAAGGATCGTGCCGCGCTTCTTGAATTCGTCGAGAAAACGAAAACACTTCTGATTGAAGAAAGCGTCGCCGACAGCAAGCGCCTCGTCGATAACGAGAATGTCCGCGTCGACATGCGCAATGACCGCAAACGCAAGTCGCACGAACATGCCGCTCGAATAAGTTTTGACCGGCTGGTCGACGAACTCGCCAATGTCCGCAAAAGCGACGATATCGTCGTACCGTTCGTCGATTTGCTGGCGAGTCAGACCGTAAAGCTGCGCGTTCAGGTAGACGTTCTCGCGCCCCGTGTACTCCACGTCGAACCCCGAGCCGAGTTCGAGCAGCGCGGCGACTTTACCGCGCACAGCGATGTCGCCCGCCGTCGGCGCAAGCGTTCCGCAGACGATTTGCAGCAACGTGCTTTTGCCGGACCCGTTGCGGCCGATGATCCCCACGGTTTCCCCGGCTGCGACCGAAAAGCTGACGTCGTGCAGCGCCCAGAACACACTGGATAGTGCGTCGACACGGCGCAATGCGGCGCGCTTTGCAAGCGCGCCCGGCGAGAACCGCGCCGCGACGCCTAACATGCTTTTCTTCAGCCGGTCGGCTGGGCGCTCGTAAGAAGCAAAGCCCTTACGAATGCCCGAAGCTTCGACTGCCAAGTTTCCCGACATATGGTTTGTTCCTTAACCGCTCTCGTATCGCTCTCCGGCGCGCGAACGCATCCTGGCCGCAGACGCGGACTTAACGGCCTGATCAGAGTGGTGCTGAGTAACCGACGATTTTACCGCGTTTCATTCATTTCACAATATGATAAAACCACAGTCGCCGATGATTACGTGATCATGCGAATAGCCGGCCGCGCGCTTCTGCGGAGGGTCGCTGCCTGTGCGAGCAGATTTGCGGCAACGCGCCGCCGATATTCATTTACAGCATTTACACTTCGAGACATGAGGGCCGGCTTCGCGGGGTTTCGAGCGCAGCCGCTATGCGATAATGCGTACCCACCCATATACAGCTCATCTCCGGCAAGCCACTCGTTGCCGGTTGATCCGACCGCGTCGCCCGACAAGCCGGATGCCTCTCGTCAGCAGGCATCAACCGAGGGCGTGTGCCTGTCGGATGACGCCGTATCTCACTCCATCTTTGTAGAGCATCGACGACCGACTTATGCATAGTTTTAGCGTTTCGCCACGATACCTCGCTGCATCGCTGGTGAAGAATCGGCGCCTCATGTTGGACCTCGCACGCCGCGATGCAGTGGGGCGATACAAAGGTTCATTACTCGGCATATTGTGGTCGCTGCTTACTCCCCTTCTGATGTTGACCATCTACACGTTCGTGTTCAGTACGGTCTTCAAATCGCGTTGGGGCGGCGGTGCCGCGGGCACCGAAACAGCGTCCAAAGGCGAGTTCGCCGTCGTCCTGTTCGCCGGGATGATCATGTTCAATCTGTTCTCCGAGTGCGTGAGCCGCGCGCCGACCTTGATCCTGTCGCATGCGAACTTCGTCAAGAAAATCGTCTTCCCGCTTGAGATTCTCCCTTGCGTGACGCTGCTTTCCGCCATGTTCCATCTTTGCGTCAGCGTGTTCATCCTGCTCGTGGCGGAATGGTTGATCGTCGGGTCAGTGCCGCCGACAGCGTTTCTGCTTCCAGTCGTGCTCGCGCCTTTGTGTGTGTTCATACTCGGCATCAGTTGGACGCTCGCGGCGACCGGTGTCTATCTGCGCGACATCGGACAAACGATAGGCATTCTGATCACGGCCCTCATGTTCCTGTCGCCCGTCTTTTTTCCGGTCTCGTCGCTGCCGGAACGCTTTCGCACGTTTGTCTATCTGAACCCGATGACGTATCCCATCGAGCAAAGCCGCGATGTGCTCGTGTGGGGCCACTCCATCGACTGGAGCCGCTGGGGCATCTATACCGCCATCGCCGTTCTCGTCGCGTGGCTCGGGTTCGGATGGTTCCAGAAAACGCGACGGGGATTTGCGGATGTCATCTGACATTGCCATCCGCGCTGCGTCGCTGACCAAAGGCTTCGAGTCGTACGAGCAGCCTTCGGACCGCCTCAAGCGCAGTGTCCTCGGCCTGCTCGGCACCCTTGCGCCGTTGCCGCCGCTACGGCGAGCGTTGTTCAAACGCGCCCAGGACTGCGTTCGCACCTTCTGGGCCCTGAAGGGCGTCGACTTCGAGATCGCCCGCGGAGAAACGGTCGGTATTATCGGCCGGAACGGCTCCGGCAAAAGCACCTTGCTGCAGATTGTCTGCGGAACACTGGCGCCCTCCGGCGGCGAGGTGGAAACACGCGGCAGGATTGCGGCGTTGCTGGAGCTCGGCTCCGGCTTCGACGTCGAATACACCGGCCGCGAAAACATCTACATGAACGGCCAGTTGCACGGGCTGAGCCGCGACCAGATCGACGCGCGTCTCGAGCAGATCATCGAGTTCGCCGATATCGGCCACTTTATCGACCAGCCGGTAAAAACCTATTCCAGCGGCATGTTCGTGCGGCTGGCCTTCGCGGTGATCGCCCACGTCGACGCCGACATACTGGTGATCGACGAAGCGCTCGCCGTGGGCGATGCGTTCTTCACGCAAAAATGCATGCGGTTCCTGCGCCGGTTCCAGCAAACGGGCACGGTACTGTTCGTGAGCCATGACTCGTCTGCGGTTCGCAGCCTGTGCTCGCGCGTGATCTGGCTCGACCGTGGCGTGATTCGCGAGACCGGGGAAGCCAGACACGTCTGCACCAGTTACTTCGAAGCTTTCTACCGCCAGCAGCAAGGCGAAGCCACGTCATGGGCAAGCGCCGAGGACCTTGGCGAAAGAGGGTCGGACATCAAGGCGCCGGCGGGGCTGACACGACAACCGGCGCAAGCGCAAACCGCGGATCAGCGGCAACGCTTCATTGAGAACGCGGCCACGCCGGGCGTGACGCTCACCGCGCTTGACGTCGACCCACATAGCCTGCCCACGCAGAGAGATACACCGCTCATCGAGTCGGTGGAACTGATCAGCGAACAGGGATCGCCGGTGAGCTGGGTGGTCGGTGGCGAGCGCGTGCTGCTGCGCATCCGTGCGAAGAGACCGGAGTCCGGCTCGTTGCCGGTGTTCGCCTTCTTCGTGAAAGACCGGCTGGGTCAGCCGCTGTTCGGTGACGACACCTCGCTCACGAGCACCGGCGACAACGCAGCGTTGCGCGAAGCGCCCGCGGTCGAGGCGGAGTTCGTGTTCGACATGCCGATTCTGCCGCCCGGCGATTACGCGTTTACAGCGCTGGTGCTTACCGAGGCTGCCCATGTTGCCGGCACAATCGCCGTACAAGATTGTGTGCACGACGCGCTGATCGTCAAATCGGAGTCAACGAGCGTGACGACCGGTCTGGTCGGCGCGCCGATGAGCAACATAGCGCTCTTCGTTCGAGATGAAGTAGAACAGGCGTGACATTCGCTTCGCGCCTGAATGACCTGAACCAATGGAATAACGCGATTCGTTCGCGCTTCAAAAAATGACGTCTGGCCACAATGTCGGCGACCCCAGGCCCGCTCCGCTTCCACGTAACGCGCCTGCTGCATCACACGAGTCGGAACTCGCCGCAGCAACCCAACGCGCCGAGGTGCTCGAGGAAAAACTGGCGTTCGCGCTCGAGAAGCTGACCCACTACGCGTCAGTAGAAAACGAGCGGGTACGACTCGAAGTCGAACTGCAACGCGTTCTTACCTCGCCGTCATGGCGTATCACCGCGCCGTTGCGTCGCGTGTCGGCGATGGCCCGTGCGCTCCGTCTTGTCTGGGGGACCATCGAGCGACAGGCCGAAGCGCAGGGCGGCTACGCTGGCGCGCTCGGCTACTACGCCAAAGCGCTGCGCCGCGGCGGCATAGCCGGCGCACGCGATCGCCTGCGCCGCTTGCAAAGTGGCGCAGGCTTCGCAGACAGACCGCCTTCGGAAGCCGTCTACAGTGCGTGGATCGATCGCTTCGACACGTTCGGCGAAGCGGAGCGAGACAAGGCGAACACGATCATGGCGACGTTCGCGCGTCAGCCGCTGATATCCGTCGTCGTGCCGACCTATAACAGCGACCCGGTGTTCCTCGAAGCCATGATCCAGTCGGTGCGGGATCAGATCTATCAGAACTGGGAACTGTGCATCGCAGACGACGCCTCGACGAGGCCCGAGCCGGCGCAGATTCTGCGCCGATACGCGGCGCTCGATCAGCGGATCAAGGTTGTGTTCCGGGAGGTGAACGGCCATATCTCGGAAGCGAGCAATAGCGCGCTGTCGATTGCCACCGGCGAATATGTCGCGCTGCTGGATCACGACGATGTCCTGCCGGCTCACGCGTTGTTCTCGGTGGTGCGCTATATCAACAAGCACCCCGACGCACGAATGTTCTACAGCGACGAGGACAAACTCACCGCTGACGGCAAGCGCGCGATGCCGTACTTCAAATGCGACTGGAACCCGGAACTGTTCCTGACGCAGAACATGTTCTCTCACCTGGGCGTATTCGAGACCGCATTGATCCGCGAAGCAGGCGGCTTTCGTAAAGGCTTCGAAGGAAGCCAGGACTACGACCTCACATTGCGCTGCGTGGAAATCGCAGGGCATGACAAAGTCGTCCACATTCCTCACGTGCTCTATCACTGGCGCATCGCGCCGGGCAGTACCGCCGGCAGCGGCAGCGAGAAGCCGTATGCGCTGCTGGCCGCCATTCGCGCGCTGCAGGAGCACCTGAAACGCATCGGCGCGGAAGCGACCGTCGAACAGGTCTTCGACGAGCCGGCCATCCTGCACGTCCGCTATGCGGTGCCTCAGCCTGCACCCAAGGTGTCATTGATCATCCCGACACGCGACGGCGTTGACCTGCTTCGCCAGTGCATCGAAAGCGTTCTATTGCGAACCATTTACCCGAACTACGAAATCATCGTGGTGGACAATGGCAGCGTCAAAGAAGAAACGCTGAGCTACTTCGCGCAGATTTCGGAGAAGAGCAACGTTCGTGTTGTCCGCGACGATTCGCCGTTTAACTACTCAGCGCTTAACAATCGCGCGGTGGCTATGGCCACTGGCGACTATCTTTGTCTGCTGAACAACGACATTGAAGTGATTTCGCCTGACTGGCTCAACGAGATGGTCGGCGTTGCCTGTCAGCCCGGCCACGGCGCGGTCGGCGCGGCGCTCTGGTATCCGGACAACACGTTGCAGCACGGCGGCGTGATGATCGGCCTTGGCGGTGTCGCGGGCCATATTCATCACAAGATGAAACGCGGGCTGTTCGGTTATTTCGGCCGGGCGGTCGTGCGGCAGAACCTGTCCGCGGTCACGGCGGCCTGCCTCGTGATCCGCAAGTCGATCTACCACGAAGTGGGCGGCCTGAACGAAGAGCTGGCTGTCGCCTTCAACGACGTTGACTTCTGCTTACGCGTAGGCGAAGCCGGTTACCGGAATGTGTGGACACCGCACGCTGAGCTGTACCACCATGAATCGGCCACGCGCGGTTCGGATATGGACCCGGACAAGCGCGACAGGTTCGTCAGCGAGGTTCGATGGATGCAGAACCGTTGGGCGAGTAAGCTGGAATATGATCCGGCATACAACCCGAACCTGACGCTGAACCCGCAACTGCCGCTGTTCACGCTAGCCGACCCGCCGCGCACCCACATACTCGATTGACACCCCGAATGCGTGGGTCAAACCAGCGGCCGTTGCCGGCCGCTGCGGCGTATTCACTGCCGACGGTACGCACCAAGCCGCCCGCGCCAACCGTCGCGAACCCCGCGCCACGCCATCGCAAGGTGGTCTTTTCGCTGCTGCGGAAAGAAGCAGTAAATCAGCACGCGTATCGGGAGTTTGATGAGCTCAGTGCTTTTCCATGCCATCGGCATCGACGGGCGCTTGATCAACGCAACGACGTTGCGGAACTGGTAGTAGTGCCGCAATGGGCTATGCATTGGATAGTTGCGCCCGAGCACGCGGACCGGCTCACCGCCGAGCTCGTGACTCATGCGCACACCCAGGGGACACCGAGAACCTGGAAGCCTTTCCGCTTTGCGCGCACACACCATTCGAGATCGACGAAATCGATAAACAGCGCGTCGTCCATCGGACCAATGCTTGCCCACCAGCGCAGGTTGATACATGAGCCCGAGGTAATCAGAAAGTCGACATCGATCGGCTGATTGCCTGTTGGCGATACACGTTCCAGCGCCCACCATTTGAAGCGAACGAACGATGCGACGCCGCGCAAGCGAGGGTCGTCGTAGGCGGGCCCGACCAGCGCAACGCGTTGTTGCGACGCGTTGGCGCGCGCGATGATCGCCGGCAACTCGACAAACAGCGATCCGGGCGGTTCGCTGTCCTGGTCGAAGAGGATCGCGACTTCGAAATCCTCGCGAATGAGTATGTCGATACCCTGATTGATCGCGGTGGCAATGCCGAGGTTCTCGCCGTTCGGCAAGTATTCGATCGAATCCGATAAGCCCAGATCGCGGGCGGTAGAGACTGACGGCGTGTTTGTCGATGACAACGCATCGCATGAAGGACGCGAGGCGGTTGGCGCGCTGCACGCAGGCCGCGTCGGGATGGTAGAAAACCACGACTGCGCCCGAACGCGGCTTCGGCGGCTCGCCATTCACTTCGTTGACATGCATAGGCGCAAAGCGTCCCGCCAGTCGGGCGCGCGTACGCCAAAGCTGGCAGCGAGCTTGTCGTTCGACATCCGTGAGTTGCTCGGGCGTGTGGCCGGCGTCGGATACGACGCAGCAGGTATGGGCTTCACCGTGGGCTTCTTCTCGAGTTGCGAATACTCGAAAATAGCTTCAGCGAAACCGTGCCACGACGTACTGCCCGAGGCGGTCAGGTGATAAACGCCTGAATGCTTTTCCCACCAGTCGGACTGATTCGGCGCAACGGCTTGCGCAAGCACGTTTGCGCTCAGGGCCGCAATCGTGTTGGACCACGTCGGCGCTCCATACTGGTCGGCAACCACGCTGAGCTCATCGCGCTCTGCGCCGAGGCGCAGCATGGTGAGCAGGAAGTTTTTGCCCCGCGCCCCATATACCCAGCTCGTGCGGAAAATCAGATGCGCGCAGCCGGACTGCGCGATCGCCTGTTCGCCCGCGAGCTTGCTCTTGCCGTACACGTTTTGTGGATTGACCGCGTCGGTCTCGACATACGCGCCGGCCTTGGTGCCGTCGAATACGTAGTCCGTCGAATAGTGAACCAGCGCAGCGCCGAGTCGCTTCGCTTCTTCCGCGAGCACGCCGGGCGCTTCCGCGTTCAGACGCATGACCGCGTCGATATCGGTTTCGGCTTTGTCGACCGCCGTGTGTGCAGCGGGATTTACGATGAGTGCCGGCTTCACTTCGCGCACGACGCGCCGCACCTGCTCCAGGTCGGCGAGGTTCAGCGCGCTGCGCTCCAGCGCGACGACTTTGCCCAAACCTTGCAGCGTGCGCGCCAGTTCAAAACCGACCTGGCCATTGACGCCGGTCAGAAGGATCGTTGGTTGATCACCCGCGCTCATACGACCTCAGGAGAAATGCTCAGCGTCGGCGAGGCGCTTGGCCGCCGCATCTTTCGCCGCGAGCAGCGGCTCGAAATCAACAGGCCATTCGATACCGATGGCGGGATCGTTCCAGAGAATGCTGCGCTCATGCTCGGGGAACCAGTAGTCGGTCGTCTTGTAGAGGAACTGCGCGGACTCCGACAGCACAAGGAAACCATGCGCGAAGCCAGGCGGCACCCACAATTGCCGATGGTTCTCCATCGACAACGTCACGCCAACCCACTTGCCGAAGTTCGGCGAACTCTTGCGAATATCCACGGCGACGTCGAACACTTCGCCTTCCACGACACGCACGAGCTTGCCCTGCGCATGTTGAATCTGATAGTGCAAGCCGCGCAGCACGCCTTTCGCGGAACGCGAATGATTGTCCTGCACGAACGTCACGCCAGCCTCGACATGCTCCGCGAATTCCACGGCATTAAAGCTCTCGTAGAAATAGCCGCGCGCATCGCCGAACACCTTCGGCTCGATGATCTTGACTTCGGGCAGCGCCGTAGCGGTTACTTGGATGGCCATGCAACTTGGTCCGTAAGAATGTTTTGCAGATACTGCCCGTAGGCATTCTTCGCGAGCGGCGCGGCGAGCGCGAGCAACTGCTCGGCGCCGATCCACTGCTGGCGATACGCGATTTCCTCGGGACATGCGACCACGAGGCCCTGGCGCTTCTGCAACGTCGCAATGAACGTGGCCGCTTCGATCAGCGAATCATGCGTGCCCGTGTCGAGCCACGCGTAGCCGCGACCCATGATCTCGACATTGAGCGCGGCGTTGGCGAGGTAACGCGAGTTGACGTCGGTAATTTCAAGCTCGCCGCGCGGCGACGGCTTGATGTCCGCCGCGATGTCGCAGACCTGCTTGTCGTAGAAATACAGACCCGTGACCGCGTAATTCGAGCGCGGCTTCGCGGGCTTCTCTTCGATGGACAATGCGCGGAATTGCTTGTCGAACTCGACTACACCATAGCGCTCCGGATCATGCACGTGGTAGGCGAACACGGTCGCGCCGTCGGCCTGATCGTTCGCACGCTCTAGCTGCTTCGCGAGATCATGACCGTAGAAAATGTTGTCGCCGAGAATCAGCGCCGACGGGTCGTTGCCGACGAACTCGCGCCCGATGATGAACGCTTGCGCGAGGCCGTCCGGCGAAGGCTGAACCGCATACTGAATGTTCATGCCCCACTGGCTGCCGTCGCCGAGCATGGCTTCGAAGCGCGGCGTGTCCTGCGGCGTGGAGATGATCAGCACGTCGCGAATGCCCGCCACCATCAGCGTGGACAGCGGGTAGTAGATCATCGGCTTGTCGTAGACCGGCAGCAGCTGCTTCGAAACGACATGGGTGATCGGATAGAGCCGGGTGCCGGATCCGCCCGCGAGAATAATGCCTTTGCGCGCCATGACCGTGCCTTTACGCGCGTTGCGCGTAGTTGGTCTCAACCCACTTGCGGTACTCGCCCGAAGCGACTTCGTCAGACCATGCCTGATTGTCGAGATACCACTGAACAGTTTTTGCCAGACCCGTTTCGAATGTCTCCGCGGGCTTCCAGCCCAGTTCGCGCTCGAGCTTGCGGGCGTCGATTGCGTAACGGCGATCGTGGCCCGGACGGTCCTTCACGTAAGTGATCTGGTCGCGGTACGAACCGGCCGTTTTCGGACGAAGCGTGTCGAGCAGATCGCACAGCGTGTGCACGACCTCGAGGTTCTTCTTCTCGTTCCAGCCGCCGACGTTGTACGTTTCGCCCGGCACGCCGCGCGCGAGCACTTCGCGAATCGCGCTGCAATGGTCGCCGACATACAGCCAGTCGCGCACGTTCTGACCGTCGCCGTACACCGGCAGCGGCTTGCCGCCGAGCGCGTTGGCGATCATCAGCGGGATCAGCTTTTCGGGGAACTGGTACGGGCCGTAGTTGTTCGAGCAGTTCGTGGTCAGCACCGGCAGGCCGTACGTGTGATGGTACGCGCGCACCAGATGGTCCGAGCCCGCCTTGGTCGCCGAATACGGGCTATTGGGCGCGTACGGCGTGGTTTCGGAGAACTGCGGATCGGTCGCGGACAGGGAGCCGAAGACTTCGTCGGTCGAGACGTGCAGGAAGCGGAACGCTGCCTTCGCGGCTTCGTCCAGCGTGTTCCAGTAGCTTCGCGCGGCTTCGAGCAGCGTGAACGTACCGACAACGTTGGTTTGCACGAAATCGGCCGGGCCGTGGATCGAGCGATCAACATGGCTTTCCGCGGCGAAGTGCAGCACCGCGCGCGGCTTGTGTTCGGCGAAGAGCGCGTCCATGGCGGCGCGGTCGCAAATGTCCGCGCGCACGAAGACGTGCTTCGGATTGCCTTGTTGCGACTTGAGCGTGCCGAGATTGCCGGCATAGGTCAGCTTATCGACGTTCAGCACCGCTTCGTCCGACGTATTCAGCCAGTCGAGCACGAAATTGGCGCCGATAAAGCCGGCACCGCCCGTAACCAGGATCATGAAATTCCCTTCCAGATATCAGCGACGGCCCGACATTCATGAGCCGGCCGCTCGCCACGCGTTGTGGTGTTCGATTATTGCGGCGCCCGCGGCCTTGCACGGCACGCAGGCGCTTGGACGCCAATCTTATGAAGCCCAGATTATAAAGCCGCGCGGAGCAAAAACTAGAACCCTAACAACTTGAAACAGCTTGACAAGTATGGTTTCCGGTGCAGTTTGCGAAGTCGCATAGGGGCGTTGATGCTTGCCGGGTCGGCGGGGCGTATGCAAAAGATTAACGCGCGGTCAGATGCTCAGGCCGAAAGGCAAATCGCGGCGTTGCGCGAAAGGAATCGAAAAGCATAGAAGGGACATGCCGCGGACCGCGTCATTGTGCCGCCGGCGGCATTTGCAGGACGGGCGAGCGCCCGTCCATGAGCTGTAGGCGCTTCAGGCCGCGAGCATCCAGCGCAGCGTATCCATGAACGGAATGGCTTGCACCTCGGGAACCAGCGAGCGCAGTTTGGCGGGCGAACCGGCAAGGACCTTCACATCCGTTTGGCGGACGAAAGCCGGATTGACATGCACTTGCAGCTTATGTCCGGTCATGTCGCTGGCCGCGGACAGAATCTCGCGCAGCGTATACGGCGTGCCGGTGCAGACGTTCACCGTCTCTCCTGCCGCATCGGACGTCAGCAACGCTTCGTAAGCACCCGCCACATAGCGCACGTCTGAGAAATCGCGCGCAACGTCAAGATTGCCCAGCTCGATAGATGGCTCGCGCCGCGCGAAATGCTCGACGATCTTCGGCACCAGGAAATTGGACGCCTGGCCGCGCCCGGTGTAGTTGAACGGCCGCGCGATCAGGATAGGCAGCCGCTCGAACCACGTATGCACCATGGTTTCCATCGCCGCCTTGCTCGCGGCGTAGTGGTTGACGGGCGTGAGCGGGAAGCTTTCGTCGATCGCATCGCTCGTCACGTTGCCGTACACGTTCGCACTGCTCGCGATGAGCACCTTGCGCGGCGTGTGGCCGGTCGCGGCGCACGCTTCCAGCAGGTTCAGCGTGCCGATCACGTTGACTCGGTAGAAGTCGAGCGGATCGTCATGGCCGACGAAGCTGATCGCCGCAAGATGCACGATGTAGTCCGGCCGCACGGTTTCCATCACATGCCGGCAGTTTTCCGGCGACGTGATGTCTAGCCTCAGGCGCGTGGCCGTTTCGGGCTCGTCATGCCCGGCAAAGGTTTCGATCACGGTATGGCCGCGACCGGCGAGGTTCTCAACCAGATAGCGGCCAGTAAAGCCGCTCGCTCCAGTGACGAGCGTGCGGACGGGTTGCTTCGCATGGGAAGACGACATGCTTTCTCCGTTCACGAGGGTCAGCCTGTTGTGATGCAATATTGCGCCGGTCGTTCACTGCGGCGGATGCGAACTGCCGCCAGCTTGCAGGCGTAGTGGTCGCGTACTGACCGCCTGTGGCCGCGCTGTGGCCTTCAACCGCTCGGCACACACGTCATGGCCGCCGCACCGCGCGATGCCGGCGCTGCAAACGGGCTATTATGTCACGCTCTTTTGCTGCACCGCCCCAACGCGGCAAGCCTCCTGCATCGCCGCGCGTATCGAACCGCCAACATTCCGCCGATGACACCGTCAACCGCGCCTTCTCCCGCTTTGCCAATCTCGCAGCAGCCCGTGCCTCTGGCTTTCGGCGATCTGCAAGGCTGCCGCACGCCATTCCAGCGACTGCTCGCGAAGGCCGCGCCTCCCGCCGGCACGCCGCTGTGGTTCGCGGGCGACCTGATCAACCGCGGCGCCGAATCGCTTGCGACGCTCCGCGACATCATTGCGCTCGGCGATCGCGCGGTGCCGGTGCTGGGCAATCACGATCTGCATTTGATGTCGGTATCGGCGGGCATTCGCAAGTCGAAAAAAGGCGACACGATCGACGACATTCTCTCGGCGCCCGATGCCGCCGATCTGCTCGAATGGGTTCGCCATCGCCCGATCGCTCATTACGAGAACGGCATGCTGATGGTGCATGCGGGCGTCGTGCCGCAATGGGACGTGAACCTCACGCTCGAACTCGCCGACGAATTGCAGCGCGCGCTGCGCGCGCCGAACTGGAAGGAAACGCTCGCCGGTCTGTATGGCAACGAGCCGAGTTTATGGACGCCGCAATTGAAAGGCATCGAGCGGCTGCGCGTGACCTGCAGCGCGTTGACGCGCGTGCGCTTCTGCAAAGCCGAAGGCGCAATGGACTTCAGCAGCAGCGGCGGCCTGAACGCCGCGCCGCCTGGCTGCATGCCGTGGTTCGACGTGCCGTGGCGCAAGACCGCGGACGTCACCGTCGTATTCGGCCATTGGGCCGCGCTTGGCCTGACGTTGCGCGACAACCTGATCGGGCTCGATTCGGGCTGCGTGTGGGGCGAGAAACTGTCAGCGGTGCTGCTCGCGGCGAATCCCGCGGAGCGCACGCTCACTCAAGTGGAATGCGAGAACTGCCGCGCGCGCGGCGGCAACTAGACAGCGCTCGTCCGAAAGACGTTGAGACGCTCAGACGCTTGGCGAGCGGCCGGACTGATCGACCGGTTCGATCAGCGTCTCGTTGCTCGCTGACGACTCCACGCGCTCGACGACCAGTGCGCCGCTCGTTGCCGCGCCACCCTGCATTTCCGTCAGCGCGGCCGCAACGGCGCCCTGCGCTTGCGCCGCCAACGCGCGGCGGTCGGCGCCAGGTAGAAGCGGTTCGCACACGTAGACATGCGCGGTCAACGGGCCGCCGCGCAGCAGCAGATTGAGCGAGTCGGCGAGCGAAAGATCGTCGATATAGGCAGGCGCCGTCGACTGCCGGCCATGCGCGTCTTCATACATGATGCACAGCGGCTGCACCGGCACGGACGCCGACACCGCCGCCTGAAACATGTTCGCGTGAAACGGCAGCAACTCGAGACCATTCGACGTCGTGCCCTCCGGAAACACGCACATCAATTCGCCGGCGCTCAAACGGTCGGACAACTCGTGCATGATGCGCTTCGCGTCGCTGCGTTTCTCGCGCTGGATGAACACTGTATCGAGCTGCTGCGCGAGCCAGCCGACCAGCGGCCAATGCCGGATTTCCGCTTTCGACACGAACGGCGTCGGCCGCCATGCATTGATCACGTAGATGTCGATCCACGAAATGTGATTGGCGACCACCAGCGCACCGCGATCGAGCCGCGCGCCATCGTTATGGACGACGAGGCGCATGCCGCACAGCCGCAGCATCTTCAGCGACCACGCGCGATTGAGCGCGTGACGCCGGTCGGCATCGGCTTTCGGAAAACGCGTGGCGACGATCCACATGCCGTGCAGAAGATGCGCGATGAGACGGGCCTTACGTAATGCGAGCTTCATGGTCGGAGCATTTCCTGGCGAGTCTATGCGGTCTATGCGGTGGCTGCGGTCAATGCAAAGTCAGTACGTGTCGATGCCTGAGTCATACCGCGAATCTCCGCGCAACATCAACGCTGTTCGAACGCGAGACGACCCGACACGATGGTCGCACGCACGCGCGCCGGCAGTTCGTAACCGAGGAACGGCGTGTTATGCCCCTGGCTCTTCAGCGCGCGCGGCTCGACGCGCCAATGCGCGTGACGGTCGAACACGCACAGGTCCGCCACGCTGCCCACCGCGACGCGGCCAGCCGCGTCCAGATCGAGCACTTGAGCCGGCGCGGCCGTGATGCGGTTGAGCGCCTTCGCGAGCGGCACGCCGGCTTCGTCGGCCCATTTCACCGTCAGCGACAGGAACAGCTCTAGGCCCGTTGCGCCCGGTGTGGCTTCGCCGAACGGCAGCAGCTTTTCGTCGTCATCGACGGGCGTGTGGTCCGAGCAGATCGCGTCGATCGTGCCGTCGACGAGACCCGCGCGAATCGCTTCGCGATCGCGCTGCTGTCGCAGCGGCGGATCGAGGCGGAATTGCGCGTCGAAGTAACCGATGTCGAGATCGATCAGATGGACGTGATTCACGGTGACGTCGCACGAAACCGGCAAGCCCTCGGCCTTGGCCTCGCGCATCAGCGCAATGCCCGCCGCCGACGACACATGCGACAGATGCACCCGCGCGCCCGTCACGCGCACGAGTTCGAAGATCGTATGCAGCGCGATGGTTTCTGCCGCGACGGGCACGCCCGACAGGCCGAGCCGCGACGCCAGCGCGCCGCTCGCGGCCACGCCGCCCTTGCCGAGGTAGGCGTCCACAGGACGCAGCCACACGGTGAAGCCGTACGTCTTTGCGTATTGCAGCGCGCGCATCAGCACCTGGGTATCGACCACCGGCGCGTCGGCCTGCGAAAAGCCGATGCAACCGGCCTCGGTCAACTCCACCATTTCGGTGATGACCTGGCCTTTGAGGCCGACGGTCAACGCGCCGAGGGGATACACGTGCGCCTGATCGAGATTGCGCGCGCGGAACTTCAGCATTTCTACGAGGCCGGGTTCGTCGAGCGTGGGATCTGTGTCGGGCGGGCACACGAGACTCGTCACGCCGCCCGCGAGTGCCGCGGCCATTTCCGATTCGAGCGTGGCCTTGTGCTCGAAGCCAGGCTCGCGCAGACGCGCCGACAAGTCGACCAGACCGGGCGCGATGTGCAAGCCGCGGGCATCGATGATTTGCGTCGCCTCGAAGTCGGCGTGCGCGTTGCCGAGTGCGACGATCTTGCCGTCCGCGATGAAAATGTCCTGCTGCTGTTCGGTGCCCGCTGCGGGGTCGATCAGCGTGCCGCCTTGAATGTGAATCATGAACTCTCCCTCTGCTAAACGTCGTTCGATACTGTAGCAGGGGTTTCGCGGGTCACAGACTTTGACTTGGCGCGTTGCCGCGACAGAGGTTTGGGTCTCACCGCCACGCCCGTCCCAGGCGTGTGCGCGTCGATCAAGACGACCGACGCTGCATTTTGGTCACGTGGTGCTGAGTGGCCGCAATGCGGACACTCATGCACACGTTGCGCGAGCGTTTTTGGTACGATCTCCCAGCACGCGGCGCAGCGCTGCGAAGGCTTTAACTGGAGCGCGTTCGAGATATGTAGCCTCGTACCAGCCTCTACCGCTTTGTACGCGAGCATTTTGTGCGTCATGCTGAACCCGGCCGACAGGATCTCGCGATTCAGTCCAGCCTTTTGCCTAACCATCCGGCCAGGTTTGTCATTCGTGCGCCCGGCCGAACGGCTCATGTTCTGCGTGCGCAGTTCCTCCGTGGCGAGCACTGCACAGGACGCGACCATGCCGGAGGTCGTGGTGTGAAGAAACTCACGACGAAGGTTGCCGATGCGCGTATGAAGTCTCGCCACTTGCCGCCCGAGCCGCTTATGTCGGACAGACCCACGCTGTTTCCTCGCCTTGCAACGCTGCAGGTCCGCCATCCGCGCAAGCTCGTTGCGGATGAATCGTGGATTGGCGATGGTCTCGCCATTGTCGAACGTGGCCCAGTCGTTGATACCGAAGTCAACGCCGCGGTGATCGTCACCACTGCGCACGCGGGCGGAGGCCGCCGCCGATACTCGCAACGTGACAGACGCGAACCACTCGTCGTTCTTGCGCAGGATCGTGAGGTCGTTAGGCTTCACACTGTCGCCGAACCGATGCCGGCCACGCGCGCGGATCGACATGGCGTCCTTGCCGCTGCCTAGCCGAATCGTCGCGCCGCGCGCGCCGCACTGCATGAGTTTCCAGCCTGCCGGGTCCGGGTAGCAAAAACCTGAAAACCGCTTGCTGGCCTTGAAGCGCGGGAAGCCCGGCGTCTGTCCAGCCTTGAGACGGCGAAAGAACGCCTGAAACGCCAGATCCAGCCTGCGAAGTGTCTGTTGGAGGGCGTGACTGCCTAGTCCGACAAACTCCGGGCGATCAGCCTTAATCGCCGGCAACACGTTTTGCTGTTCGTAATAACCGATAGACCTACCAGTCTTCCGATAAGCGTCGATTCGCTCCTCGAGCGCCGCGTTGTACAACTCACAGTGCAAGCGGGTCCACGCCGTCAGACGCTCGGCCTGCGTAGCAGTGGGGTAGAGCCTGAAGGTGACTTTGCGGCGTTGCATACTTTCCATACCAACGTGATCGAAGCCTAGAGCGGAATGTAGACAACATCAACAGCTCTAGCCGCCATCTCCCGCGGGCGATAATTTATGCGCTGCTCCAATGCTAGCTTCTCAATCATTATTGCCCGCGACAATCCCCATCACCGCCATGCGCACCGCGATGCCGAACGTCACCTGATTCAGGATCACCGATTGCGGACCGTCCGCGACCTGCGAATCGATCTCGACGCCGCGGTTCATCGGGCCCGGGTGCATCACGATCGCATCCGGTTTCGCGAGCGCGAGCCGCTCGGGCGTCAAGCCCCAGCTCTTGAAGTACTCCTGCGCCGAGGGCAACAGCGCGCCGCTCATCCGCTCGTTTTGCAAACGCAGCATGATGATCACGTCGACGTCCTTCAGCCCTTCGTCGAGGTTGTGGAACACCCGCACACCCATCTGTTCGAGGCCGCCCGGCAGCAGCGTGCGAGGACCGATCGCGCGCACT
The DNA here is from genome assembly GCF_040543975.1 of Paraburkholderia sp. OAS925. Taxonomy (NCBI): domain Bacteria; kingdom Pseudomonadati; phylum Pseudomonadota; class Betaproteobacteria; order Burkholderiales; family Burkholderiaceae; genus Paraburkholderia; species Paraburkholderia sp. OAS925. The sequence continues at coordinate 1,253,943 of NZ_JBEUNO010000001.1, read as the reverse complement.
TCCGGCACGCCGAGCGTGGTCAGCGCATGAATGTCCGAGCGCGCGACCCGCGAATGCAGAATGTCGCCGACAATCGCCACCCGCAGATTCGTGAAGTCCTTCTTGTAGTGGCGGATCGTGTACATGTCGAGCAGCCCCTGCGTGGGGTGCGCATGACGGCCGTCGCCGGCATTGATCACATGCACGTGCGGCGCGCAGTGCTGGGCGATCAGATACGGCGCGCCGCTCGAAGCGTGACGCACGACGAACATGTCGGCGTGCATCGCCGACAGATTGTTGATCGTGTCGAGCAGCGATTCGCCCTTGCTCGTCGACGATGCATTGATGTTCAGATTCAGCACGTCCGCCGACAAACGCGTGGCCGCGATTTCGAACGTGGTGCGCGTGCGCGTGGAGTTCTCGAAGAACAGGTTGAACACCGACTTGCCGCGCAACAGCGGCACCTTCTTCACCTCGCGATCCGTCACGCTGACGAACTGGCTCGCGGTGTCGAGAATGTGATTGACGATCGCCTTCGGCAAACCTTCGATCGACAACAGATGCTTGAGCTCGCCGTTTTTCGTGAGCTGCGGGTTGCCCTTCAGGAAGCCATAACGGAAGCGCTCGGTGGCGCTATCGGCGGAATCCTGCGGAGCCTGGGTAGCGGTGTTCATGATTTACCTGCTTGAAATACGGGCTTCAACGTGTTGGTGCGATGCGGCGTTGGCAGCCGCACTTGCATCTGCACTCAATCGACGCGTGCTTCGGTATGAAACGTGAAACGCGGCTGATCGGCGCTGCTGGTTTCGTCGCGCGCGAGCACGAGCGTGGCGTCGGCGGGCACATCCACCACGCCGCCGACAAAGCGTGCCGCCACCGGCAACTCGCGCCCGCCGCGATCGGCGAGCACGGCCAGTTCGACCGCTGCCGGACGGCCGTAGTCGTACAGCTCATTGAGCGCCGCGCGAATCGTGCGGCCGGTGTACAGCACGTCGTCGACCAGCACGATGCGGCGGCCGTCGACGGAAAAAGGCAGCGACGTCGGGCTCGCCTGCGAGTGCAAACCTTTCTTCGCGTAGTCGTCGCGATGCAGCGCGACATTGACGACGCCGAAGCTCGGCAGGTTCAGATCGCGCGCGAGCCGTTCGGCGAGCCATGCGCCGCCGCTGTAAATGCCGGCCAGCACGGCGCCGTCGGCGCCGTCGTGCGCACCGAGCTTGTCGCCGTACGCGGCGCGAATCTGGTCGAGCAGCGCGCGGTATAGCGCTTCAGCGTCAATGGAACTCATGGGTGTCGGAAAGTCCGTCAAGATATTGCTGAAGGATGATGCTGGCGGCTTCGGCGTCGAGCATATCGGCGCGGCCCTTGTTGGCGCGCGTGGTCGCTTCCGCCTCGACCGACGAATAGCGCTCGTCGACCCACGTCACCGGCAAATTGAAGCGGCCGTTCAACTGATTGCCGAAGCGCTTTGCGAGCTGCGTCATTTCGTGCGGCGTGCCGTCGGGATGCATCGGCAAGCCGACCACGAGCGCGTCCGGCTTCCATTCGGCAATCAGCCTGCCGACTTCGGCGAAACGATATTCGCGGCTGCGATTCTGCACGATGACGAGCGGCCGCGCGCTTCGGGTAAGCGAATTGCCGACCGCGACGCCGATGCGCTTTTCCCCGTAATCGAACGCGAGCAGCGTCGCCTCGCGTCCGCCCGGCAGGCTCATGCGGCGCCTCTCATGCGTGCCCGGCCTCGCCCGACAGCATGGACAGCGAGACCCCGAGCAGCGCGAGCGCGGCTTCGAAGCGCTCTTCGGCGGGCACGTCGAACACGATTTTCGGATCGGCCTCGACGGTGAGCCAACCGTTCTTCGAAATCTCTTCTTCGAGTTGGCCCGCGCCCCAGCCGGCGTGGCCGAGCGTGAGCAGAAAACGCTCGGGACCGGTGCCGCTCGCGACCGCCTCGAGCACGTCTTTCGACGTGGTCATCTCAAGACCGCCCGGCACCGACATGGACGACGTGTAGGTATTGCCGTCTTTCGGATCGTGCAGCACGAAGCCGCGCTCGGTTTGCACCGGGCCGCCGAAGTACACGGGAACGTGAAGAAGAGGCTCGATTTCGAGCTTGAGGTCGATGCGACTGAAGAGCGCTTCCAGGTCGATATCAGTCGGCCGGTTGATCACGAGGCCGAGCGCGCCGCGCTCACTGTGATCGCAAAGGTAGACCACCGTTCCGGAAAACGTCGGATCGGCCATGTTCGGCATGGCGATCAGGAACTGGTTGGTCAGATTGATGCGATCGGTACTCTTAGACATAGTTCGGATTTTAGCAAAGACGGTGCAGGATGGCGGGGCTTTGAGCAGCGTGGAGCGGCGGCCGGAGTGATGCGGCGTGCCGCGAGCCATCGACGGCGATTCATGTTGCACTCTATCACGCACGCGCGCGTTGCCACGGTGCCGATTCGAGGTGCGCGGCGGCTTGCGCGGCGCGGTGTTGGCGTGGCTTGGCCGCGTGGTTCTCATGCGGCCCGCGGGAGGAGCGCGGCGCCTTGCTGGCGTTGCTTGCCGCTCGCGCTTGAATTACGCGCCACCCTGTTCAGGTTACGTGCCGCTCGCGCGAACTGCGCGCCGCCTTGCCCACTTGCGTGGCGCTCACGCCTCGATCACGCGCCGCCCTGCTCGATCGCCCGCGTCAACGCAGCGAGCGCAGCGCTGCTGGCCGGCGGCGCCACGCCCGCTGCCACCTTGTGCAGCGTCGCGCGCAACGCCTCGGCCGCATTTTCGAGCGCACTGGCCGCGGGCGCGTCGACGATCACATGCGCGCGCACCGCAGGCGTCGAAACGCCGGCGTGCGCGCGACGCCGCCATGCGAGCCCGAGCGCATCCGCGAGCAGCGCGACGTGGCCGAGGCCCAATGCGCAAGCCGCGGACCCGAGCCGGTACGCGGCGTCGCCGGCTTGCAGTGCTTCGCTCGGGTCGGCCTTTTCCGGCTGATCCGCGGCGCGCGCGTGTTCGGCGAGCGCGGAGATGGCGGCGTCCGCCGTCTGCAAAAAGTCCTCGTAGGCATGGGCATTGACGCTCAGCACGCCGAGGTCGCGGGTCATTGACGTTTGCGCGCTGAACGATTGCGCCTCGACCGCGCCGGCTTCCCAAAGCATTTCCGATGCCTGCGTGCCCGCGACGTGCCAGTCGACCGTCAAGCCGTAATCGTGCAGCACCTCGACCTGATCGGCGTCCTCAGCGGCGGCGCCGAACAGCGCGTAATCGCGCCATAGCAGGGCGAGCGTGGCCCGCACGAGCGAGCGCTGCGCGCGTTCGATGCCGCGCGCGTGGTCCGCAAGCGCGAGATTGCAGCGCGCGTAGAAGCGCCGCGCGTCGGGCTCGCCGGCCGCGCGCCCGCTGACGCGCAACGCGCGCGCGCAGGCCTTGGCGAGACGCCAGAAATCATACGGGTCGGGACCGGCCAGCTCGGTGAGGACGGCGTCGAGTTCGTCCAGTGCCGCTTGCGTCGCTGCGCGCGCCGCCGCGCTGCCTGTGTCCGGCTGCGAGCGCAGCACCGGCAGCAGCGCGCGCTCATAGCGCGCCCGCAGATGCGCCAACTGCTCGGCCGGCTGCGCGTGAAACGACACGGGCGGCACGGGGCGCGCGGTCAACGCGAGATCTTCGTACGCAACGGGCGACGCGGCGCTGTGCTCGCCGAGATGGGCGCACAGCGCGCGGTAGTGATCGAACAGCGTCGGCGAACAGGCGAGTTCGCGCAGATTATGACGCTCGAGCGCCGCCCGGAAGTCGCGCAACGCGGCGCCGAAGCCCGGCCGCACGCTCTCGGCCTCCGCCGGATCGCCGGCCGCGAGCGGCGAAAGCCTCACCAGCACATCGGCGAAACGCGTGGCGCTCAGCCAGCCGGCGCTGCGCAACGCGTGCGAGACGCGCACCAGGGCGGTCGTGCAACCGGTGTGCTGCTCGAACGCCAGCAGCGCTTCAGCGAGCGCCAGCTCCGCGGGGCGTACGGCGCCGCCGCGCGGGTTGGGCAATGCGTCGAAGGAAACGGGAGCTGCGGATCGAAGAGTCATGAGTTGGCGACGGAAAGTCGGCGGGCCGCCGCCTGGCGCTGCGCGCAGACTGAGCGCCTAACGCGCGAACCGGCGACTGAACAGTGACAAATGCGCAATGACAAACGCGCAACGACAATGCGCGGCGATGCGTGCCCAGTGACAAATGCTGAAGAGCCAATGCCCCGTGCAATACCGGGCGATGTCAGCTTGTGATTGCGACACCGCCGGCACGGCGACGTTCCGGCGCGATGCCACACTCTGGCCGAGCGCCGCCGGCCGACTTCGATGTCAGATCTGGACCATCTCGAAGTCTTCCTTGCGCGCGCCGCATTCCGGGCACGTCCAGTTAATTGGGACGTCTTCCCAGCGCGTGCCCGGCGCAATGCCTTCGTCCGGCAAACCGGCTTCTTCGTCGTAAATCCAGCCGCAAATCAGGCACATCCAGCTTTGATATTCCATTCTTGTGTCGCGTCGTGAAGTCCGGGGAAACGGGAGCCATGATGGTACCGTGTTGCCGCCCCAATGCCTAGCAATGGCAAACGCCCAATGCAGGCGGCTCACGACGGCGGGCAGCGCTGGGCGGATCACGCGGCGCAACATGTGGCGTCGCGCCACACGGCGGGCGCGCGTTGCGGTGCGAAACGGCCGGCACAATTGCGACAGAAGCGACAGGGAACGGCTCTGTGCGAAAAAACGCCCCCGCGCCGGTTTAGGACGCATAATTGAGCCAATTGCGCACCTGATGCGCCGAAAATACTGCTCCTCGTAAATCTTCATGCCCAGCGACACGCCTCCGATCGTCCTCACCTTCGGTCTTTCCGATCCCACCGGCGGCTCAGGCCTGCAAGCCGACCTGATGACCCTTGCCAGCATGGGTTGCCATGGCGTCTCCGTGCTCACCGGCTACACCGTGCGCGATTCCGCAACCTGCGACGAGGTTAACGGACTCGATCCCGAAGTGGTCGCCACCCAGGCGCGCATGCTTCTCGAAGACATGCCGATTGCTGCGTTCAAGGTCGGCGCCTGCACGCGCGCCGAAGTCGTGAGCGCGATCGCCGAGGTTGTGGCGGATTACGACGACATTCCGCTGATTCTCGCCCCGGACTTCACGCTCGACGACGAACACGTGCTCGCCGCCGACGAACTGCGCGAGGCCATCGCCGATCTGCTCGCGCCGCAAACCACCTTGCTGGTCGCCGATTCCGCCACGCTGCTCGCCCTCGCCCAGCCGGACGGCGACGCCGAAGCGCCGAGCCTCGACGCGGCGATCTCGCATCTGCTGTCGCATGGCTGCGAATACATTCTGTCGACGGAAACGGGCACGCACCGGCTCGTCAACACGCTTTTCAGCGAAGACGGCCAGTTGCGTCAGGACATGTGGGACCGCGGCAGCAACCGGATCATGGGCATCACCGACACGCTCGGCTCGGCGATCGCGGCGCTGCTCGCCAACGGTCAGGAGCCTGCCGAGGCGGTTCGCGAGGCGCAGGAGTATCTGTATCAGGCGATACGCAGCGCATTCCGGCCGGGCATGGGCGCGTATATGCCGGACCGCTTTTTCTGGGCTCGCGGCAGCGACGACGAAACGCCGCCGGCCGCCGGCAAGGACGCGGCGCCAGGTGAAGCAAGACACTGACTCGCGCGCGGTCCGTATCGCATTTTGCGAATTTGGCGCGCGGAGCATGCCGCTGGCGCGGTCCCGCGCCAGACAGCCGCTTGATGCGATGGCCCGCCGTCGGCATCTCTACGCCTTGGTTTAGTCATGCAACTCCGCGTACGCAGGCGCCTTTCACCCTGCCGCGAGCAAACGATCCTGGCCGAGATCGATCGACTCGACAATCCGCGTCCTAATAGCTTAGTGGTGTTGGGCTTTGACGAAGCATTTCTCGCGAAAGTGCGCGGCCTGGCCGGCCGTTTCGACCTTGCGCCGACGAAGAATACCGGCGGTTTGCTCAAAGGGAAGCGCAACCACTTGTGGACATGTACGACGGTTTCGTCGACTCGATGCGCGACGGCGTCGTCTCCAGTTCGGCCGTGAATCTCAGTCGCCCGGAACGGAAGGTGCTGCTCGAAGGGCGCATCGGCAGAGAAGTGATTGCGAGCGGATGGACCGGGGACATCGACTGCATGTAGCGAATGCCGGATACCCGAGCGCGCACGCCGGCTTTTCGATTGCTTTGCCGCCGGACGCGCCCGACGGCTTCCATGTCGCTGTCGCCCATTCCGCGAGCGCTTGCACAGCGGGCGTGTGGCGGGTTGGCACTGTGTTTAGTCGCTGTGTTAGCCCCTCCGTTTAGTACTTCAGGAACATGAAAATGGAAGAGCCCTGCAGTCCAGTGCAACGCTTTCGCAGCGCCACCATCACGCTCGAGGACAGAATGCGCATGCACGGCCAGAAGCCGGTCACGATCTGGCTCACGGGCCTGTCTGGAGCAGGCAAGTCGACCATCGCATTCGAACTCGAACGGCAACTCGTTGCGCAAGGCCACGCCTGCTATGTACTCGACGGCGACAACGTTCGCCGCGGCTTGGGCAGCGATCTCGGCTTCGATCCGCGCGACCGCCACGAAAACGTCCGCCGCGTCGCGCATGTTGCACAGTTGATGAACGACGCGGGCCTCATCGTCATTGCGGCGCTTATTTCGCCGATGCATGCCGACCGCGCCATGGCGCGCGACATCATCGGCGCCGGCAGTTTCATCGAGACGTACGTATCCGCATCGGTCGCCACTTGCGCTGGCCGCGATCCGAAAGGACTGTACGCGAAGGCACTGGCGGGCGAGATTCCCGCGTTCACCGGCATTTCGGCGCCCTATGAAACGCCGGTCAATCCGGAAGTCGTCATCGACACCGCTTCATTGACGCTGAGCGACAGCGTGGCCCGCATCTTCGGCTACTTGCGCGCGCATTCGCTCGCGGTTGCGGCATAGGCACACGCATAGTTTTCCGAAGCGCTGCGAAGCGCGAAGCGAAAGAAAAACCCGCATTTCTGCGGGTTTTTCTTTGGCAAGGCGCACCTCGCGGTGCGCTTTCGCATGAGCTCCCGACCGAGCCTGTAGGCCAGGCCCAACCGGGGAGCGGACACAAAATTACATGTCCATGCCCATGCCGCCCATGCCGCCGGGCATGCCGCCAGGCATCGGTGCATCTTCCTTCGGCAGTTCGCAAACCGCTGCGTCGGTCGTCAGCAGGAGACCTGCCACCGATGCTGCGTTTTGCAGTGCCGTGCGCGTGACCTTCGTCGGGTCCACGACACCGGCGTCGACCAGGTCGACGTACTCGCCGGTCGCTGCGTTGTAGCCGTAGTTGCCCTGGCCAGCAGCAACTGCCGCCACCACGACGCTGGCTTCTTCGCCGCCGTTCGTGACGATCTGGCGCAGCGGCTCTTCCATTGCGCGCAGAACGATCTTGATACCTGCGTCCTGATCGGCGTTAGCGCCCTTCAGACCGGCGATCGCCGTACGTGCGCGGATCAGCGCGACGCCGCCGCCAGCAACGATGCCTTCTTCCACAGCTGCGCGCGTTGCGTGCAGTGCGTCTTCGACACGTGCCTTCTTTTCCTTCATTTCGACTTCGGTCGCAGCGCCGACCTTGATCACTGCAACGCCGCCTGCCAGCTTGGCAACGCGCTCTTGCAGCTTTTCACGGTCGTAGTCCGACGTTGCTTCTTCGATCTGCTTGCGCACTTGCTTGACGCGCGCTTCGATGTTCGCACCTTCGCCAGCGCCGTCGATGATCGTCGTGTTTTCCTTGCCCACTTCGATACGCTTCGCCTGGCCCAGTTCTGCCAGCGTTGCCTTTTCGAGCGTCAGGCCGGTTTCTTCAGCGATGACCTGGCCGCCGGTCAGGATCGCGATGTCTTCCAGCATGGCCTTACGGCGATCGCCGAAGCCCGGAGCCTTCACAGCAACCGTCTTCAGAATGCCGCGGATGTTGTTCACCACCAGCGTTGCCAGTGCTTCGCCTTCGACGTCTTCTGCGATGATCAGCAGCGGACGGCCCGCCTTGGCGACCTGTTCCAGAACCGGCAGCAGATCACGGATGTTCGAGACCTTCTTGTCGTGCAGCAGCACGAACGGGTTCTCGAGCACGGCAACTTGCTTGTCCGGGTTGTTGATGAAGTACGGCGACAGGTAGCCGCGGTCGAATTGCATACCTTCGACGACGTCCAGCTCGTCTTGCAGCGACTTGCCGTCTTCGACGGTAATCACGCCTTCCTTGCCGACCTTGTCCATTGCTTCAGCAATGCGGTCGCCGATCGACGAGTCGCTGTTTGCCGAAATCGCGCCGACTTGAGCGATTTCCTTGTTGGTCGTGCACGGCTTGCTGATCTTGCGCAGTTCTTCGATTGCAGCCGTCACAGCCTTGTCGATACCGCGCTTCAGGTCCATCGGGTTCATGCCCGATGCAACGTACTTCATGCCTTCGCGGACGATCGACTGAGCCAGGACCGTTGCGGTCGTGGTGCCGTCACCTGCGTTGTCGCTGGTCTTGGAAGCCACTTCCTTGACCATTTGCGCGCCCATGTTCTGGAGCTTGTCTTTCAGTTCGATCTCTTTCGCGACCGACACACCGTCCTTGGTGACCGTCGGGCCGCCGAAGCTGCGTTCCAGGACAACGTTGCGGCCCTTCGGACCCAGCGTGACCTTCACAGCATTCGCGAGGATGTTCACGCCTTCGACCATCTTGGCACGGGCGGAATCACCGAATACGACGTCTTTAGCTGCCATCTTCTAACTCCTTGAATTCTCTGGATATAACCGTGTAAGTAGCGCTTTGCGCTTACTTGTTGACCACGGCCATGATGTCTTCTTCGCGCATGACCAGCAGTTCGTTGCCGTCGACCTTGACGGTCTGGCCTGCGTACTTGCCGAACAGAACGCGGTCGCCAACCTTCACGTCGAGGGCGATTTGTGCGCCCTTATCGTCACGCTTGCCCGGGCCGACGGCCAGGATTTCGCCCTGATCCGGCTTTTCTGCTGCGGCTTCGGGGATCACGATGCCCGACGCGGTCTTGGTTTCTTGATCCAGACGCTTGACGATCACGCGATCATGCAAAGGACGAAGGTTCATACATACTCCTCTCTTGATTGAGACTGAAGAACGCTTGGAAAACCCGGCTGGCCGAGCCAACCGGCGAAGTTGTTAGCACTCTCGTGCGACGAGTGCTAATTATATGGACAGGTGGTGACAAATTCAAGAAGGGAGGGATCGTTGGCGAGTTTCGTCCAACTTTGAAGCTGGTTTGCTTCAGCTTGAGCCGCGAGCGTGCGGAGCAGGACAAATTACCCTTGTACATACAAAGGCTTACGGTCGCGAATTGCCGTAATTCGACGCGGCAACCTTTACGTTTGGCCCGTCAGATTCGATGTGCGAGGCAATCCACGCAAGGTCGGTAAAAACCCTTACCAGCCGGAGCTTCACGCTACGCTGCTTGAAGGTCTTGACGGCCGCATAAGGTTAGGCCGCAACCACAGAACCGCCAGCGAGCCGCTTGCGCCAGGCAATCCAGCCGACAACAATCGATAGTATCGCCACGACAAGCGGCGCCACCCCATGTCCGTATTCGCCGTGCACTGTCACGGTTGCCAGCGCGGCCAACATCACAGTGCAGCCGAGCGCCGCGCCCCACAGCCGCGTCCGTGCTCGCGCCAGCAGAACAGCGGTCATGAGCTCCAGCGAACCGGTCACGAAATGGAACCAGTGCGGGTATCCCCACTTCAGGTATTCCTCGAAGATGGATCGCGGGGCGACGATGTTGCTGAGTGATCCCACGACGAAAAAAGCCGCGAGAACCAAAGGTAATATCTGGCGCCAGGAAAACTTGGACATTCGTTCTGCCTTCTCCAATGAAGGGCTGCCGAGCATCAGTGTGGCCGCCTGTCGACGAGCCGATACGAACTGCGCTGTTCATGCCGTGGTGGCCTTGTAGGCCGCCGCAAAGACATCGCGAGGCGATGTCGTGCCCGCGACGTGCTCGGTGCCCGCAACGCCGAGATCCATCCAGCCCGCGTTGACGGCATCGAACATCGCTTCGGCGGGTCCGGTGTGGCCCTTCGGAACGCCGAGCTGTTCGAATGCTGCCGCCCACCCGGCCCGCGGGATGGCAAAGGCCTTGACGTCGCGCTGCAAGACTTCGCCCAGTTGGGCGGCGACTTCGTCGGCGCTGACCATCGAGCCAAGCTCGACAACGCGATGCCCGGACCACGTCGGCCCGGTCAGCAGCGTCACCACCTGGGCGCCGATATCGTCGGTCGCGATCATGGTCGACTTCCGGCTCGTCGGGTTGTAGTAGACGGGTAGCGTGCCGTCCTGGGCAACGTGCAAGCCGTAAAGGAAGTTTTCGAAAAACCCGCCGGCTCGCACATAGGCGATCGGCAACGTCAGGTGGCGCAGTCCCTCCTCAAGAAGCGACAGGGCCGTGATTATTCCCAGCCCGCTCGTTCTGTTCGCACCCATCGACGACAGCACAACCACCCGCGGCGGCACTGTCCTGTCCAGCGCTTCGACATAGTTCGCGATCACGCTCTTTGCTTCCCTGAAATCCGGCGACGGTGCCCAGACCGCCGGCAGCATGACAAATGCACCTTCGACTCCTTCGAGCGCCCTCTCTACGGCGGCCGCATCATTCCAGTCGCCGTCGACCAGTTCCACACCTTGATCCGCCCAATTGGCCGCCTTCTCGCGATTGCGGACCAGCGCCCGGACTTTCTTGCCTTGCGCCAAAAGATGTTGCGCCGTTGCGCCGCCTACGCGTCCCGTGATTCCCATAACCAGAAACATGTACTTCTCCTGAAATTAGTATCCTGCGACTCCACCACACGCCCGGCCCAGAGCTCCGCCGGAGTGAGGAACGGTCTTTGTTTGAGGGCAGGTCTATCATAGAGACCTCTGCCTTCCATCGTAAGGAGGCAGTTTTTTGTTACCAGAAGAGTCAAAGGGAACCCGAATGAGCACGTCCCAGAATGCGATCGACAGATTCAGCCGATATCAGCGTCAATTGGCCGACGCCCAGCCGGCACACTGCGCGGTTCGCGACGTGTTGGACCGCATCGGCGACAAATGGAGCATGCTCATGGTCATGGAGCTCGCGACGCGATCGCAGCGCTTCAGTGAGCTTCACCGGGCCATCCCGGACATTTCCAAGCGCATGCTGACCCAGACACTGCGCGATCTCGAGCGCGACGGACTCGTCACTCGCCATGTTTTTTCAACGAGGCCGCCGACCGTCGAATATCGTTTGGCCGCACTAGGCCAATCCCTGTTGGAACCGATGGCGGCCCTCATCGATTGGGCCGATCGTCGTTATCCGGAGATCCATGCCGCGCGCGTCCGCTTTGACGGCGCACCCGGTGATGTCCCGCGCTAGATGCCTGGCCTGATGTGAGGGTGATGGCGAAAGCCTGAAGCGGTCAGCTTATGTTGGGCTTCACAGACGGCGCGGAAGGACGCATCACTCGTTTAGTACTCGACTTGGGACGCCGAGGCGAAAACCGCATTCAGAACGCGTAGCAGGCGCGCGCGCCGACGCGGTCATACCGCAGAGGCCATCACATTTTCTCTGACGGCGCGACCCATTGCGTCGCCTTGCCCGAATCCAGGGCTTCCACCAGCGCGGCGAGCGGCATTGGCTTGGCGATGTAATAACCTTGGGCTTGCCCCGCGCCGATTTCGCGCAACGCAGCGAGCGTCATCGCATCTTCGACACCTTCCGCGACTACACGCAAGTCAAGCGATTCGGCCATGCGCACGATCGCCCGAACAATAGCCCGCGTGCGCGGATTCGACGATAGGCCGAAGGTGAACGACTTGTCGACCTTGAGGCCGCTAAAGCGATACTCGTGGACATAGCTGAGTGACGAAAAACCGGTCCCGAAATCGTCCAGTACCACGGACACGCCGTTGTCGGCCAAGCGCTGCATCGTACGCCGTGCTATCTCTGGCTCCGCAATCAGCGCGCCCTCTGTTAATTCCAGACAGATGCGCGACGGCGCGACTCCGTGCTGCTGGAGGAGCGCGAAGACGTCGTCCGCAAAATCCTCGCGAGTCATGCTGTAACTGGAACAGTTCACATGTACGGGCGGCCAGCCGGCGAGCCCCGGCTGCGCGAGTATCACTGCGATACGATTGAGCATGTATAGATCGAGCCGACCCATGACCCGGAGTCCTTCCATCGCAGGCAGAAATTCTCCAGGGGTGAGCACCCGGCCGTCTGGCTGGCGCCAGCGAATCAGGGCTTCGAGCGCAGTCAGACGACCAGTGGCGGTACAGACGATCGGCTGAAAGAAAGGCACGAGTTCATCGTCTTTTTTGAGCGCAGCGCGCAAGCTGCCTTCCTGTTGCATCTGATCCGAAACCTGGCGTCGCAATTCCTGATTGAACACCACGTAACTGTCACGCCCGCCGTTTTTTGCCCGGTACATCGCCGTATCGGCATCGCGCAGCAGGTCCGCCGGTTCGCCGTGAAAGTCATCGTCAGCGGACACAATGCCGATACTGCATGACGAAAAAACCACGTGATCGCCGATAGAAAACGGCACGTCGAATGCTGACAGTATCCGCTCGGCGAGCTCGATAGCGTCTTCGACGGAAGCCTCGGCGGAGAGGATCGCGAATTCATCTCCGCCGAGGCGCGCAAGCATGCATTTATCCGCGAGACAGTCACGCAGCCGCGTGGCCGCCGACACCAGCAGCTGGTCGCCGAAATGGTGACCCAGACTGTCGTTCACAACTTTGAAGCGATCGAGGTCGAGAAACATTACTATCAGTTGCTGCCCGGCGTCGCGGTGCCTCGTCCATTCCGCACCAAGCCGCTCGAGCAAATAACGGCGATTAGGCAGACCGGTCAGTGCGTCATGAAAGTTCTCGTGCCACAGTTGCGCGTTTGCCTCGTCGAGCTCCCGCGTGCGTTCCTGAACGCGTGCTTCCAGCTCGACGTTGGCAGCATGTAGTGCATCGGCGGCGCTGCGTCGTGATAACGCAGTGTCGATGTGACGTGAAACAAAGGTCAGCAGTTCCTGATCGCGCGGCGTGTAGTGGACGTCCGGGGAGTAGCTTTGTACTGCAAGCATGCCCCGTACGTTGCCGCCTTCGAAAAGCGGGATGCCGAGCCAGGAACGCAGATTGAGCTGATCGTGGTCAAGTTCCACCTTTCCTTCGCGAATGAGGCACTCTGCATCGGCGCGATTCAGTAGACACGGCCGACGCAGCGAGATCACGTATTCCGTGAAACCTCGTTTGCGACGTCGCGGAGCCGGCTGATGGTGAACGAGTTCATCGGCGTAGTAAGGAAACGAAACCGTTTCGGTATTCTCATCGTAAAGCGCGATGTAGAAGTTATGCGCGTCGAGCAGTTCTCCGAGGATGCCGTGGAGATTGCGAAAAAACCCGACCATGTCTCCCGGCGCGCTAGACAGTTCCGCGATTTTGAAAAGCGCACCTTGCAAATGTTCCGCGCGTTTGCGCTCCATTACCTCCTGACGCAACGCAGTGTTGAGTTCTGACAGTTCGGATGTTCGCCGGGTGACGGTTTCTTCCAGATTGGCGCGATGAAGAATTCGGTCCAAGGCCATTGCAACGTGACCCGCGACTACCAGGAACAACGCGCGGTCTTCGGCGCTATAACTGCGCGACACGTCGTACACCTGCATGGCAAGCATCCCGAATACTTCATCCGATGCATTTTTTAGCGGCGCGCCCATCCAGAACTCCGGGCGGTCGCCAACGCAATAGAAACGTCCCTGCTTTTCAGCCTCGATAATCCCCGCAGCGTCGATCAGCAACGGTTGTCCACTGGTCAGCACGTGGCCCGTCAATGACAGGCGGTCCGGGTCGACGACGTCGTAGCTTTCCGGCTCGAGCGCCTCAACGTCGATAACATCGACGTAATACGGATAGGTGATGCGTCCGCTTGCCTGTTCATACAGCGCTAGATAGAAGTTTTCCGCGTCGATTATCGTCGCGAGCTGCCGGTGCACGGCGAGCAGGAAAGCCGAGCGCTCGCGGACAGTGCTGGCTATGTAGGCGATCTCGTACAGTACCTGCTGCGTCTTCTGCGCGCGCGCGAGCGCGTCGGCAAGCAGTTGCACTCCCAGCGCATTCGCGAATGCGGCAAGGGCCTCGTTATGCGGCTGGGAAGGCGGTGCAAGGAGCCATCCGAAAGCGCGGTCGCTGGGTCCCGTCGGCCAGCAATGCAAAGCTTCCGCCTCACAAAACTCGCTGAGTTTATTGTTGGCCAGAACTTCCGGCCATCCCCGGTGTGTGCGGGCATGCGCCGCCAGATGTAGTTTTTGTCCCGCGCGATACCATGCCCACTCTCTCCCGCGTAGAAGGTCGCCCGACGCTCGAAGGAGGTTATCGATCGATGCTGTCGCCTCTGTTGATGCAGTCAGGTGCATCACTGGACTTCCGGCAACTGTCGTCGGATTGTCGTCCTTCACTCCTGTCAAGCCGCGATGGTCCCCGGGAACGATATTCATCGACGCTCCATGCAATATTGGTCTTGCATGCCTCCACATCCAGTAACGATCTCTATGGCGTCGGAGCTTTTTAGAATTTGGCTGCCGACACTCGCTTAACGGCAAGTGGGGGGTTTTCCTTTATGGCGACATGATTTCCATGTGGGCAGCGGTTTTAAGGACATCGCAGTCCGGGCTTCTGCGCTGCTGGCGAGACCGTCATCACCCATCGGCTAAAAAGTCATCGTCAACCGACGCGAAGCGTGTCCATTTAGCGTCACAGGCGATGTTCGGTTTGCCGACAAACTGTGGCTAAAGTAACAACCTGGTCTGCGCACAGACCTGACCGGACATATCCAATGCGGAGGCGCGGGCGTGCTCGGGGGTGGGGTGTGCGATGTCGCGAGAGACGCTTGTCGACCCGAAGCGGTCCTCGACCTTTCTCCAAACGAGACATTCGTTGCTTGTGGTGAAGCTTCGGATGGTTGACATTTGTCACAACTGCAAGGGCACTTAAACTAGGCCGGCACAAACTGCCTTCTTCGTGATGCAAATCGGGACCGCAGTCCTCCGGGACATGACTCGCGAGGTCTGCTACGACTTTCCGCGGCGAGGTTGGGTTCGCGCCGTCCGACCTGCTCGGCATACCCTCAGGCCCTCCCAGTAGTCGCTGTTGGCATGATCAGCTATTTCGGGAAGTAGAGGGAGATCCGGCGGCTGCATCGGCGAAGGGCGCCCAGGATGGACATTTTTTGGGTTCAATCCACGTCGGCTTCTCGCCATCGATTCGCTCACCTTCGAAATGCATCCCACTGTGACGTAGCCCGACGAGGCTAACAGGGGCAGCAAACATTCAGTGGCGATCATCCGCTTCCAAGCGCGGCGCGATCGATGAGCATCCTCTGAAAGTGGGTCCCCGAGTGAGGTCCCGACTGCTCCGGGTGATCCGACCTCCATCACAATGCACGTTTTGTCCGGGCGAACGTCGCCTCTGTCCGTTGAGTGCGACGCGGCTCAGGCTCTAAATTGGCGGCATTAAACCCAACGGGCGCTTGCGAGAAGCAAGGTTACCTCGCGCGCCATCTCGTCCGAGCAAACCGCCAGCGCAGGGGAGTGGTCGGGCGACTCTAGAGGAGACACCGCCATGGCCCATCAGATAACCTTCCGTTTTGAGGACGGAGTGACCCGCTTCATCGAGTGCAAGGAGGGCGAGCGTGTCACCGATGCCGCCATTCGCGCCAGGATCAATATTCCACTCGATTGCCGTGATGGTGTGTGTGGCACATGCAAGGCGGTCTGCGAGTCCGGCGACTACGTATTGGGCGACTGCATGGAAGATGCGCTCAGCCCCGAAGAGGCGAGCGCCCGCAAAGTTCTCACCTGCCAGATGAGCCCGTGTTCCGACTGCGTAATCCAGCTCGCCACGAATTCCGATGTCTCGGGAACCGGCCCGTCCTCGCACCAAGGACGGATCGTCGCCTGCGAACGAGCGTCGGACACCACGATCACCTTCTCGGTCGAGTTGGAAAAGCGCGGGGATCTCAGCTTCCTTCCCGGGCAGTATGTCAACATCCGGGTGCCCGGCACCGATCAGACCCGCTCCTACTCGTTCAGCTCGGGGCCGTCTGAGTCGCGTGTGTCCTTCCTGGTGCGCAATGTGCGTCAAGGGGCGATGTCGAATTGGCTGTGCGAATCCGCCAAGGTAGGAGACCAAATCGAATTTCGCGGCCCGCTGGGAAGCTTCTACCTGCGTCCCATTGAGCGGCCGGTGCTGTTTCTGGCGGGCGGCACGGGCCTCGCGCCGTTCCTCTCAATGCTGGACAAGATCGTCGCAGACGGCGGCAGTCCACACCCGATCCACATGGTCCTCGGTGTGAACACCGACGAGGATCTGGTCGGCATCGACCGACTCGAAGCCTATATGCAGCGCCTGCCGAACTTCACCTATGCCTGCACCGTCGCCAGTCCCGAGAGTGCCTTTCCCAACAAGGGCTTTGTGACCCACCACATAAGCGCTTCCCAGCTCAACGGTGGGGACGCGGATGTCTACCTCTGCGGTCCGCCGCCGATGGTAGATGCGGTGCGCGAATTTCTGTCGTTCGAAGCGATAACGCCGCGCAACTTTCATTACGAGAAGTTCGCGGGCACCGGGCTCGTGGTTCAGACCGGCGAGGAGCGCATCGCTCCTGTCGATGTCGATGAAGCCTTCGACATGCGGATGGCGCTCGAACTGGGAGCGGCTCAACTGACCATGGGCCGGCTGTCGAGCGAGCAATTGATCGTGTTCCGCCAGCTCGCCGAGGCAACGGCGCCGTTCGTGTCTGGGCGGCGTTTTACTGACGTTGCGCGCTATATCGAGGCCAACCACGTTTTCCACCTGTTCACCATCGAAGCTTCCGGCAACGCTCAGCTGATCGCGCTCTACCGACAACTGGCCGTAGAGGACTACATCGCTCGCGCGCTGACCGACCAGATAGAGATCGTCGGCGATATCGTCCAGCAACACCGGGACATCGTTGCCGCCTTTGAACTGGGCGACCTGAACGCGGCACGGGACGTGATTGCGCTGCATGCGCTTCATTCCAAGGCCACGATGAGCCGCGCGCTGGAGCGTATGACCTTGGGCAAGACGGCCCCCGTCATCGCAGCGCCACCCGCCTCGTCTGCCCCGCCTGTCGTGCCGCAAAGTGTGCCGCAGATCTGCCCATTCACGGCCAAGACCCTTCCGCCCTATTCACACGAACTGGACTGGCCCGACGGGCTGGAGCCATTCAAGGTGGTCGATGACGGCTCGCAAGGCGACCCTTACGAGCACTACCGCTGGATGCGCGAGAACGCGCCGGTGCTGCGTTGCCAGTCGGCGACTTCGGATGTGTGGTTCCTGTCGCGCTATGACGATGTCTACCAGGCGATCCGCAATCCGAAGCTATTTTCCTCCGAAGTCGTCAGCCCGCCACCGCTGACGTTCCTGACACTGTTCGACGCGCCCGACCATTCGCGCTTGCGCAAGGTCGTCCAGCCGTCGTTCCTACCGCTGGCGCTCGATCCCTTCATCGGGCAGATCGGACAGAGGGCGGAGCATCTGCTCGACGCAATGATCGCCAAAGGCGGCGGCGACGTCGTCGACGATTTCGCTATCCCGCTCAGCATCTCGACCATCTCCACGATGATCGATGTGCCGAACGAAGACGAGGAAAAGATGAAGTTCTGGTCGGACGAGACCTTCAGCTACTTCGGGCGCCTCGCCCGCAATGCGCCAGGGACTGGCACCGACGAGCAGAGCGCGCAGGCTTTCTTCGCTTACCTGAAGCAAGCGATGGAGCGGCTCGCTCGCACCGACAGCCAGTCGATCGGCGGGCATATCGCGCGCATGTGGAAGGACGGGTTGCTTACCGAGAAGGAAGCGAAGGAGTTGTGCGCGTTCGTCTTCATCGCCGGGCACGACACGACGACCATCCTCGTCGCCAACGCTTTTCGGATGTTCACCGAACAGCCGGAATTGCTCGGACGGATCCGCGAAAACCCCACCGACGCGGATCGTTTCGTCGAGGAGGTGGCGCGCTATCGTGGCACCGTCCAGCGCGTAAGCCGCATCACCACAGAGGCGACCACTGTTGCGGGCATCGATCTGCCCAAGGGCGCGGTGGTGCGCTTGCTGCTTTCGGCTGCGAACCGTGACAGCCGGAAGTTTGCGGACGGCGAGAGGTTCGACATCGACCGCGATTCTAACGGTCATTTGGGTTTTGGCAACGGCATGCACAAATGCCTTGGTGCTCCGCTCGCCAAGCTGGAGACGCTGATTGCGACGAAGGCTCTCGCCCGCAAGATTGGCGATATCGCGCTTGATCCGGCACGACCGATCCAGTATGTCAGGGGCAATAACCTGACCAACTCCGGGCCGGAACACCTGTTCGTGAAGTTCCGTGGGTTATCGGCCTAAAGCGGATGACAGAAGGCGCGGTCGAGTCAACCCGCGCTTCCCTTGTCGGACGGCACGGATCGATCATGCGCCGCGGAACGGTATTCGGTTGGCCGCAGCCCGGTCTGCTTGCGGAAGAAGCGACCGAAATAGGCCTCGTCCTGAAAGCCCAGTTCACTGGCGATCTGCTTCACGCTGAGCGTCGAATAGCCGAGCAGCCGCTTGGCTTCATGGATCGAGCGCGCATCGATTGCCTCGATTGCCGAGACTCCGAAGGTCGCGCGGCAGATGCGCGAGAGCTGGCCGGTGCTCACGCCCATCTCGTCGGCATAGCTGCCGACCGGGCGCCGCTCACGGCAATGGCGGTCGAGCAACGCGCGGAAACGCTCGATCCGCCCGGCCATGGTCCGTTGCTCGGAACTGGTTGAAAGCCGGGCGCTCTCGCTGAGGCGCCCGATCTTGACGAACAAGGCAATCGTCAGTGCCGCGCCCGCGGTGAACTGCCAGCGCTCGTGGCTCTCCGCCTCGCGCCCGATCGACTCGAATAGGTCGCCTAGAGACGTGCCACGCTCGACCACGGGATCGACCGACAGCACTGTCGGTGCGCGGATGAATTCCAGCAGCTCCGGCGCGGCCGCCATCGCCAGCGATTCCAGTGCGGACTGCGCGGCAGTGATGACGTGACCGTCGACGTCGCTGCGAAAATGAAAGCCGTGAACCGAGCGCGCTGGTACGACGATCAGGCATGGCGCAACGACCGCCCAGTTCTTGCCGTCGATGAACGTTTCGCCGCCCCCGGCGGTGACGTAGAGCACCTGGATCAGCGCGTCATGGACGTGCGGCTTGATGTCGAAGTCGAAACGGCCGGCACGCAGGGGAATGCGTTCGTGATGGACCATGTCGACCCAGGATTCGTCAGCTTCCGCGCCGTAGAGCGAGAAATGCAGAACGGTCCGTCGGCGCTGTGTGTCATTGGCCATGATGCACGTTATGTCCTGCTCTATGTGATCTCTGTCCATTGTTCCATAGGCGCCGTGGGCGTTCAATGGCCATGCGGATTTCCGCTACCGAAATCGCATCGAAAATTTCAGAAGGGATAACTACATGAGACAGGAGCTTGAAATTAGCGCCGCCGCGCCGGCCCCTTACTCGCTGACCCTGGACGGAAAGGTCTGCGTGGTCACGGGTGCGGGCAGTGGCATCGGCGCCGGTATCGCGCGCGCGTTCGCCAGCGTCGGAGCACATGTGGCGCTGGTGGACCGGAATATTGGCGGCGCCGAAGCTGTCGCCGCCGAACTCCGGCACGCCGGTGCGGTGGCGCAGGCGATCCGCTGCGACGTGTCGGACGAAGCCTCGGTTGCCAAGGCTGCCGGCGCGGTTCGTGCAGCGCTCGGCCCGGCCAGCGTGCTCGTCAACAATGCGGGGCTGCTGCGAGCCGGACCCCTCGACACGGTGTCGATCGCGGATTGGAACCAGGCCATCGCCGTGAACCTGACCGGCTATCTACTGTGTGCTCGAGCTTTCGGGGCCGACATGCTGGCGGCAGGGAAAGGTAGCATCGTTCACGTTGCCTCGATTGCGGCACTCAATCCGCAGACCAATAGCGGTTCGTACAGCCCGAGCAAGGCGGGCGTGCTGCTGCTGTCGCGTCAGTTGGCAGCGGAATGGGGCCCTCGCGGGGTGCGCAGCAACTGCGTACTGCCCGGCATGATCCGCACCGCGCTGTCCGCGAAGTTCTACGAGGAGCCCGGCTTCGAGGCTCGCCGCGCCGCCGCCACCGCGAGCCGCCGCATCGGCGAGCCGGAAGACCTCGCCGGCCCCGCCCTGTTCCTCGCCTCCGACCTGGCTGCCTACGTCAATGGCGCGGAGGTGCTGGTCGACGGCGGGCTCGATTGCATGTTGATGGACATGGTCCCGCGCCCCGGCTTCAACGCCACCCCGGCGGCCGCGTGAGCACCACCATAACGACAAGGAGAGTGGATATGGTCAAGGAGATCCCTTGCGATCTGATCGTGGTCGGATCGGGTGCCGCGGGCCTCGCCACCGCGATCACTGCACGCAAGCGCGGCCTCGATGTCATCGTGCTCGAAAAGGAGCCCGTGTTCGGTGGTACCACCGCGCTGTCCGGCGGAGTCTTGTGGATTCCGCTGAGCAAGTATGGCCGGCAGCAGAATCCGGCTGACACCGTCGAGCGTGTGCGCGAATACATGATGAGCGAGACCGGCAGCAACTACGATGCGGCCGCGGTCGAATGCTTTATCGAGAACGGACCGAAGATGGTCGAGTTTTTCGAGCGGGAGACCGAGATGAAGTTCGTGCCAACGCTCTATCCGGACTATCACCCGGATGCGCGTGGCGGCGTCGACATCGGCCGCTCGATCCTCGCCGCGCCATATGACATTCGCGGGCTCGACAAGGACATGCGCCGTCTCAAGCCGCCGCTCGAGACGATTACCTTCATGGGAATGATGTTCAATTCCTCGAACGCGGACCTCAAGCACTTTTTTCGCGCGACGAAGTCGATTGTTTCGTTTTTCTACGTAGCCAGGCGTCTGGCTACGCACGTCAAGGAACTGGCGCTCTACCGGCGGGGGATCAACGTAACGAGCGGCAACGCACTTGCCGCGAGGCTCGCAAAGTCAGCGCTGGCGCTCGACATTCCGATCCACACCTCGACGCTCGTGGAGGAACTGCTGTGCGAGGACGGCAAGGTAGTCGGCGTGCGCGCGAGCGCAGCGGACGGCGACCTGCGGATCACCGCGAGGCACGGCGTTGTGCTGGCTTGCGGCGGCTTTCCGCATGATCTCAAGCGCATCGCGCAGGTCTATCCGCATGTGAAGCGTGGCGGGGAGCATCTCTCGCCTACTCCCGTGGGCAATACGGGCGACGGGCTGAACATGGCGGAAAAGATCGGGGGGGCCGTGGCGCTCGGCTTCGACGATGCGTCGGCCTGGATGCCGGTCTCGAAGGTGCCTTTCGGCAAGGGCCGCACCGGCGTATTCCCGCACCTGCTCGACCGCTACAAACCCGGCGTGATCGGCGTGCTGAAGAACGGCCGGCGTTTCACCAACGAATCGAACTCCTACCACGACGTTGGCGCGGCGCTGATGCGCGCCTGCGAAGGTGAACGGGAGACGGCAATGTGGCTGATCTGCGATAAGGTCGCGCTCGGCAAGTATGGACTCGGCTATGCGAAGCCCGCGCCCATGCCGGTGGGGCCGTTGCTACGCAAAGGCTATCTCGTCAAGGGGGAGACGTTGGGCGACCTGGCGCGCAATTGCGGGATTGCTTCGGAGGCGCTCGAGAAGACGGTCTCTGCCTACAATCGCGACGCCGAGCGCGGAGTAGACCCGGCGTTCCAGCGCGGCAGCACCTCGTTCAACCGCTATCTCGCCGATCCGGACCACAAGCCCAATCCTTGTGTTGCGCCGATCGCGACCGGCCCATTCTATGCGGTGAAGGTCGTGATGGGCGATCTGGGCACGTTCGACGGCCTCAGGACCAGCGTCACCGGCGAGGTGCTGCGCGCCGACGGCAGCCAGATCGACGGCCTTTATGCGGTCGGCAATGACCGGCGCAGCGTAATGGGCGGCAACTACCCGGGCGCCGGCATCACTCATGGGCCCAACATGACGTTCGGCTATGTCACCGGCAACGCGATTGCCTCCAAAGCGGTGACTCACAGAGAGAAAGAGTACGCATGAATACCCAGCCCTTGTTTCTGGCAAAGCCCCTGGTGGATTTCCGGATCTACACCATCGCGCTGCGCAAGATGCCCGAGTTTCTCGACGTATTCGACAGGCTCGCGATGCCGATCCTGCGCGAGACGCTTGGACATCCGCTCGGCTTCTGGACAAGTCTCGTCGGACCGCAGAACCAGTTCACCCACCTGTGGGGGTATGACGATCTGGCGGACTACGAACGACGTTGCTTTGCACGCGATACGCATCCGGATTTCCCGGCCTATCTCAAGGCGTCGGGCCATCTGATCGTGGCACAGGAGACACGGCTCATCCGTGCCGCCGCGCTGGCTCGTGTCGCAGAGTGCGCCGATGCTTGAGGACTTTGCTGTTAGCTAGAGCCCAGAATCAGACTGCTCCGTCCTCTGATTGCCGCAGAAACTCGAACACTCGAACGACAGTGCGTCGGATGCGGTGTGCAGGCAAACAAGCATCGTGGATCGTGTCGGCGTGGGGGACGGGCGATCGTTGACGATCTGGCCAGCACAGTCGAACGTCTCTTCATGGCCGAAGCCCGTCCCACCTCAAAGAGCGAGAACGGGATCGATCTCATTGCCTGTCAGCCCGAATTTCGCCATGCGAGCGCGATGCTCTCGCGAGCCAAGATATGAACGAAGCTGCGCGTTCACCGCATTGCGCAGATCGTTGTTTCGTCTGCCAAACGAGAACGCTCCGGATGGAACCTCTTGTTGCTTGCCGTTCGTTTCCGGTTTGTGCTCCACGGACTCAAAGATCGAACCTCCGATACGATCCGCCAGTATGCGGTTTCCCAAGGCTGTGCTCGCATACGCGTCGATCGCCCCCGAGCGAACTGCCTCAATCGCATCGGCCTGATGCTCGAAGGTTGCTATCTGATCCTCACGGACGCCTGATGCTCTCGCCGAGTCGTGTTGCACCTGTCCGGCAATGATGCCAAGGCGCGCATCGTCGCATTTGGCGAGAGACGCATAACTGATCAGCGCTTTCGGATTCCCAGCCCGAACCATGAACCCATCTCCTATCGCCCACACTGGCACGCTGAACGCGACCAGATTGGCACGGTCAGGCGTGACAAACAGCGGAGCATTCATGTCCCACCGGCCGGTTTCAACGCCGGGTAGAAGTTCACTGAACGTCGTCGGGTGATGCTCGATCCATGTGATCCCGATCGCTCGAAGAACTGCTTCGGCCAGGTCAATATCCGCGCCAGTCGCGGTGCCGTCTTCTTCCGTCCAACCGAACGGAGGTTCTTCGATGTACGCAATCGTTACCTTCATCGCTGGTTCTCGTGAAACAGAACGGCCATCAAACGCTGGAGCCGATTGTTGACGATTCTACTTGCATACGCGGATGTCACCTTTTGACCGAACCGTGCCCTATGCGATTCGCGTACCAAGGTGACACCCGCCGCACTCCGCTGGCGTCCACGGTCGTTTTCGCGACCCGGAACGGTCCATGAGGCTCGCATCGGCAAAACTGCATCTTTACGATACGTGCGGTCGTTGACGATGCTGTGATGGCCGAAATCCCGCAACCGAGGTAGGCCTGGCTGACACGCTCATCAGCAGCCAGGTCACCAGTTACACGACGTCACGGTTGCGTGGGCCAGCGCAGCGACGGCCCGAAATATCCTGACACCCAAGTGCCGTTGGCAGCGAAGTCCCATGTCGGCCCGAAGCTCGCAGGGTCGCGCAACTCCAGGTCGGTGAGACCGCTCGAACTGGCCACCGCCGTGCCCGAACCGACGCCGGCTTGCGCGCCCGACGACTCGCTGTTCCAGAAGACGTCCTTGGCGATGCTGCCGCTATTGTTGCCCGCGATGCCGCCCGCTGTCGCGTTGCCGTCCGGCGTGAGCTTCGCATACGCGTACGACTGCTCAATGCGGCCGGTATTGTTGCCAATCAGTCCGCCGACCGTCGTGCCGCCGCTCATCTGGAACGCGAAGGCGTAAGAACGAACGATGTCGCCATTGTTGGTGCCGACCAGGCCGCCAAATGTGCTCGGCGCACCGGCTGTCATCGAGTTGAGCGAATACGAACGATCGATGTGCCCGTCGTTGCGCCCGACCAGCCCGCCCAGTTCACCCGTACCGGTGATGTTCACACCCGCCCACGACCGCTCGATGTTGCCGAAATTCTCGCCGACCAGCCCGCCGATCACCGAGTTAGCGTTGCCCGTCGACGTGATGATGCCTGTCGCGCCGACATTGATCAGCGTCCCGTAATTGACTGCCGCGAGCAAACCTACGGGGCCCGAGGAAGACGTCCCCGTGCCGTCTGCCAGCGTGAAGTTGCGCACCACCCCATCCTGGCCGATCACGTTGAACATTCCGGCATTGGTGGCGAGATGAAGATCGGCCGGCAGATGGCCCATGCCGTCGAACTGGCCGGTGAACGGATGGTCGGCGGAGCCGATGCCGCCGAACTCGCCCGCATCGACGAATTCAATTCCGCGCGGAGCCAGCGCATAGTTGCCCGCGAGGTTGTTGTTCACCGCGCGCAGGTCGTCCAGCGACGCGATTAGCTGATAAGCCGTGAATTGCGTGAGCAGCCCACTGAACGGCGCGGCCTGCCACGACGGATTTGTGACTACCGTTCCGCGTGTGAAAGTGCCGTTGATGTCGTACAGCGCCGTTACGATGCCGGTGCTTCGCGACCAGTCGAGCGTGCCCTGATTGATCACGCTCCCGCCGTTGTCGAATCCATAGCTGTCGGCAGAAAGCGTAAGCGACCCCGCGCCGATGTTGGCGATGGTCACGCGCGGCGCGATGGTCAGCGAGTGCGCTGCATTGAGGTCAAGCGACGCGTCTCCGCGCCAGCGCAGACTCGCTTCCACGTCGATGTTCCCTTTGCCGTTCGCGCCCAGCTTGCCGTCGGCACCATTCGCGAGCACGTTGACCGACGCGCCGCGGCTCAGGCTGGCGCCGAGCGTGTCGGCGGTGCGCGCATCGACGGTGAAATCCCCAGTCGTGATGTTCCACTGTCTGGCCTGAACATCTGCGCCGCCCACCTTGACGCTGCCACCCGACATATCGACTACGCCGCGGCTGCCGTCCGCGTTGCGAGCGCTGATCTGAGCGCCGCGTGCATCGATGTTGCCGGTGTTGACGCGGTAGTTCGTGGTGGTGTCCGCGACGAGCCAGACGTGTCCGTCGCGCGTGGCCGTGCCGGTCGCGCGCAGCGCGCCCGAGTGACCGGCCAGCGCGAAGATGTTGCCGTCTGCCGCCTGAAGGTTGATGGTCGCCGCTTCGACGGTGCCGGTGTTTCTGATCGTGCCGCCACTTCCCACATCGACGGAAAGCTGCTGATACGCGCTGTCGAACAAGCGCCACTTGACGCCCTACGGCAGATTCCGCGTTGCCGTTTGGCGCATCAATCTTTCCTGCATTGACGACCTTGCTGGCCGATATAAGCAGAACGTCGCCGCCAGACGACGAGATCTTGCCGAGGTTGACGACATTCGCCGTCGAATTCCCAGTGTAGGCCGTTCCGCCGATTGTGCGCGGATTGAGGAAACTGTCGTCGGAAACGTCGAGGGTCGATGCCAGGAAGCGGCCACCCGTCGAAATCACGCCCGTTCGACCGATCAGCACGCCATTTGGGTTGATGAGATACACACTGCCCGTCGCGTTGAGCGCGCCGTAGATCGCGGAAACATCGCTGCCGGTCACACGGTTGAGCGTCGCGCCCGTGCCGTTGTTGATCGATACGGTGTTCCCCACGCCGATCGAAAAGCTGTCCCAATTGATGATGCCACGCCCGCCTGCCTGCGTGATGTTCAGCTTCCGGCCGTTCTGAGCGATGCTGCCCGTGCTGCCGACAAAACTGCCGCCCTGCGGCAGAGGTCCTGCCGCCACACTCGCGTGACCGTAAAGAAGCGCCGCGACGGTAACTCCTAATCCGGCCCACCGGCAGGCTAACGACCGCCGGCGATCATGGAGTACGCGTGTGCCACGCGCTAGCGCTGCAACGGTCATAGGCCCCCCTTTCCCCGCGCATCAAGGCTTCACCATCCCGAGCGAGCGCGCTTGACTCCGGGCCCGTCGGCACCCCCACTGATCCGAAGGTTAGCAGGCGGCACAGCAGTAGTCGGTCAAAAGTTAGCGGTTTGCGCTCTGGTCCCGCGGGAGCCAGGTCGGACCTTGGCGCCGCACGTGCGTCGGTTGCTGCGAGACCGTGCTATCACCGCAGCATCCACATGACGCAAAGACCGGATTCATCGCGGGACTGCACAATATCAAATTCAGGGGAACGGCCCTCTTGATTATGCAACTTGGGGCGACACGCGGCGTGATCGAGCGGAACAGGTCTTCGCCGGCAGAAACAACAACGCGACGTTCGACAACGGGACAGAGCGTCATCAACTGCCGATATATGCCTACTTCTATTCCCTTGCCAACACGACTCAGCCTGCGCGCGGTCGGCCGCCTCCGACCCACAAGGGTCACCCGACCCAGCGACGCTTCGATGGCAGTTACCTGGCTGCAATGGCCATTCGGTTGCACGCGTCGGTCGATGGGTGCTCAGCCAAAAACCAACGGTCAGCTGTCTCCGTTAGTGAGGCAGCTTCAGCTGGCTTTACTGGTATCTTGACATCCGCAATCGTGATGTAAGGGTTCAGCGTAGGCAAGTATTCGCGCACTGACATACGCGACGGAATGCGACATCGCAATGATATCTCCGTCCGACGCCTTAAATTCTCCAACTTGCTGCCGATATAACGAGAGGGTCCGCAGACCGATTCGTGGCCTCAGTATCTTCACTAGCACAATGACCAGAACAATATGACCAACCCGAGAATACTTGCTTTACTCGCGCCATTGACCATGCTTGCTGCATGTTCGGTCGTCGCGACGCCTTATTCGCCTTCCGTCGAAAATATCCAGACGCTCAAGAGCGCAGCGCCCGTGCACGCGCGCATCGGCGACTTCAGCAGTCTGGACGGGGGCAACAATCGCTATCCGTTAGCCGTGCGCGCAAACGTGATGCGCTCGCCCGTCGGGAATTCGTTCGCGGAGTACCTTTCGAATGCAGTTACGCAGGAGTTGACGCTGTCCGGCACGCTTTCACCGTCGGCATCGGTCGAGCTCGATGGAGTACTCCTCGAAAACAATGTCGATGTTGGCATCGGCACGGCTACTGGGACGATCGCGGCCCGTTTCGTCGTCAAGCGCGACGATGCCGTGCGCTACGACCAAGTGAAAACCGTGCGCAGCGAATGGGATTCCTCGTTCGCGGCGGCGATCGCCGTGCCGAGAGCTACTCAGCAATATCCGCTGATCGTGCAAAAGCTTCTCCGCGAACTCTATTCCGATCCGGCGTTCATCAGCGCCATCCGCTAATCCGTCCATTACTTCAATCAGGAAATTTTTCATGGCATTCAGCAACGTATTTCGCGCGGCATGCGCGGCCGGCGTGATCGCGCTTCTGTCGGGTTGCGCGCACGACATCACGATCTCGGGCGACAACGCCGCGCTCGTTTCGAAGACAGTTGCGCCGATCGACAAGACGGTCGGCCTCGTTATCACCGACGAAGAGCGCAACAAGGAAGTCGTCACCCCGGGCGGTGGCGGCGACAAGGTCGCCTACAAGCCCTATCAGGATCTTGAACTGCCGATCTATCTCGAACTGAGCAACGTCTTCAAAGACGTCGTCAAACTGAACACTGTGCCCGACGCGGCGACCTTGCGGTCGAAAAACCTGAGCTACATCGTGACCCCGACGATTACGACTACCTCGTCTTCGCCTAGCCTGCTCACTTGGCCGCCGACCGACTTCACGGTGAAGCTCGAATGCACCGTGACCGACCCGAGCGGCAGGATCGTGGCGAAGAAGGCAGTTACGGGCTCGGGCCATGCCGAGTTCAGCGAATTCAAGCGCAATTTCGGACTGGCCGGTCAACGAGCCACGCTCGACGCCGTTCAGAAGATGCAGTCGGCGATGCAGGAAACCGCTGAGCTTCGGTAGTAAGCGGGCGCTTTTGCGAATGTGTGCATGCCCGGGTAATCGGGCATGCACCTTAGCACTGCCGTTGTTCGGGGCGCTGTGGGACCGCTGGAGTTGGTTTTAATTCGAGGGCGGCGAGTGGCTGGGCTCGGAGTGCACCGGCCGTTCGAGTGGCCGCCCTACGATTCAGGCGAGCGGCAGAAACTGGCCGCCTTGGCAATACCACTGCCAATTTGCTCGCCGGAACCCGGCCATTGCGCGGGGACGGACGAGACCTTGGGTACTCAAATTGGATGGCGACCTCGACCGACCGCTTGTGGCCCGTTTGAGGAAACTGGTCCTCATCGACGCTGAGGACTTGTTTTGGTCCGGAGGCTTACTTCGGCCGTGCAAAATTGCTCGGACTTCGGTTTTCCAGTCGAGCAGCAATTCGGCGACGCGGTTGGAATGTTCTGGATTCGCATCCAGACCCATTCGCAGGCTCGCGATGTTGTCAAGGTATGCCGCGATTGTCGACACATTCGCTCCCTCACCCTGCAGCATTGAGAAAACGATGGGCAGGTACCCGTAATATTCGTCGCGTGCTGCCGGGCTGTTTGCGACGCCAAGCGGGTCCCAAACATAGAACAGAACTTCATCCACTCGCCGGTACAATTCCAGCTCTTCATCGGCCAATTTGTGTCCCATTACTTCTCCCTTATTCGCCACTCGCTATCCGGAGACGGACACGGAAATTGTCCACGATCTAGGCGGTGGCGTCGAATGACCGGACGTGCCCCAACCCGAAAGCTCAGCCAGCTCCCCACCCATCACCCGGACCTCCAGGCGACCATCCCTTTTGCCCCGAAGCGGTCACCACATCAACTCATTTGTCGATAACAGGTTTGCGGTCCAAAGCGGCCGTCGTTCTGACCACCGACGACCGCGAACCGCCTTCCATCCGCTTTCCACCGCCTAACGCCGTCTCGAGCTTGTTTCGATCGAGCCCGCCTTCCCACGCCGACACCACGATCGCCGCCACCCCATTGCCGACGATATTGGTCAAAGCCCGGCATTCGGACATGAAGCGGTCGATGCCGAAGATCAGCACCATTGCGCTCACGGGAACCGTCGGCACGACGGACAGGCTCGCGGCGAGCGTGATGAAACCCGCGCCCGTTACGCCGGTCGATCCCTTCGAGGTCAACATGGTGACGAGCAGCAAGGTGATTTTTTGCGCGAAGGACAAGTGCGTGTTGGTCGCCTGCGCGAGGAACAGCACGGCGAGCGTCATGTAGATGTTGGTGCCGTCGAGGTTGAACGAGTAACCGGTCGGCACGACGAGCCCGACGACGCCCCGCGGGCAACCCAGCCGTTCGAGCTTGTCCATCAGTTGCAGCAGGGCCGCTCGGACGTCGAGGTGCCGAGCACGATCAGCAATTCGTCGCGAATGTAGGCGAGAAAGCGCCACAGACTAAAGCCGCACAGGCGCGCGACGAGGCCGAGCCCGACCGCCACGAACAGAAATGCGGTGAGATAGAACGCGCCGATGAGCTTGAGCATCGGCACCAGCGACAGGATGCCGTATCGGCCGATCGTAAAGGCCATCGCGCCGAAGGCGCCGATCGGCGCAAGACTCGTAACCATCCGCACAATGCGGAAGAACGCTTTCGAAAGTGTCTCGACCAGTTGGGTGACCGGCGCGGCGGGCGCCCCCATCAGCGCGAGCACGGTGCCGAACAGCATCGCGATCAGCAGCACGGGAAGGATATCGCCCTGAACCAGCGCGCCGACAAACGGATCCAGATAAAGAGATCCTTCGACGACGTGCCCTACGGAAGCGCGCCGTCGATCGTGATGCGTCGCAGTAACGCGCAGGGGCGGGGGGGTGCTCAGCCGGCGAAGCGCGGCTCAGGGAAGTCGTGACCCCGGGTGGCTTCGTCCGGTTCGGGCGCGCAACGCGCACGTCGCGTCTCGCGATGGCGCGGCGCTCGTCGACGCGACTCCGGGAATCTACCGATCACGCCGCTTTCAGCGGCGGCAGACTGCTGACCAACCCCACGTTTTTTGGAGCGTGGGGTTTTGTTTTTCAGGCGTAGGAATTCGCACGATGGCCCGTGACGCTGCGGACCAGAAAGGCGCGAAGAACAGTAAAAACGCGCTGCGGGGCGCGGGCGCAGGCACTGCTCAGCCACCTTGCGCAGCCCGCGCATCCTCGCGTAGCGATGCCCGTGCAACTGCTTGGCGTCCGCGAAGCTGCGCTCCACGGTTTCCTTGCGCCGCTTGTAGATCGCCTTGCCCCAGTCGGTCAGCCGCCTTGCATTGACGCGCTCCTTCGCGCGCTCCCACACGTGCCGGATCAGCACCTTCACATGATTGGCGCTCGCCGTGCACTGGCCGCGCACCGCGCAGCCGCCGCACCGCGCAGGGTCGGACCTGAACTCCTGGTAGCCCGCGCGGTTCGTGGTGCTGTAGCGCAGCACCTGTCCCTGCGGGCAGGTGTACTCCTCGCGATACCGGTCGTATTTATAGTCCTTCCTGTAGAAGAACCCCGGTTTGTGGCTGGGCGTGCGGTAGCCCATCACCCCGTCGATGCCCCGATCCACCAGCCCCTGACAGATGGCCGGCGTGAAGTAACCCGCGTCCAGCCCCACGGCCTGCACATGGAATCCGAAGCGCCTGCGCTGCCGGTCCAGACGCGCCAGGTAAGGCTGACTGTCGTGCACCGAGGCCGGCGTCACGTGGGTGTCGGTGATGATCGAATAGCGCGCGTCGACCGTGCGGTGATCCAGATAGAAGAAGCCCGTGGGCTTGTCGTCGCGCACCATGTAGCCGCTGTCCGGGTCGGTGCGGCTGATCTTCGTTTCCTTGTGCTCGCCGCCGGCAGCCGGACCCGACCCGGCATCGTCGCCGCCGCCTTTGCGCCCATCACGCGCAAGCGGCTTTTTACCGTGCGCGGCACGGTCCGCATCGACCGCGGCATCGAGCTCGGCCAGATACGCCGAGGGCGTCTGTTCAAGCTGGACCAGATCGAACTTGCGCTTGTTGGCGTTGGCCTTCAGGTGCGTGCTATCGGTGTAAAGCACCCGGCCCTCGACCATGTCACGCCCGATGGCCTGCTCAACGATCGCGTCGAAGATCTCCTGGTAGACCGTCGTGTCGGTAAAACGGCGCCGCCGGTTCTGCGAGAACGTCGAGGCGTCAGGCACCCGGTCGGTCAGCCGCAGGCGGGCAAACCACCGGTACGCGACATTGACCTGCACCTCACGCATGAGCTGGCGCTCGCTGCGCACCCCGAAGAGGTAGCCGATGAACAGCAGCCGGAACATCATCACCGGATCGAGCGCGGGCCGCCCGTTATCCGCGCAGTACAGGTGCGCCACCTTCTCGCGGATGAATTCCAAATCCACCGCCGCCTCGGTCTTGCGCAGCAGATGGGCCTTCGGCACGAGCTCCTCGAGCGTGACCATCTCGAGTTCGTGCTGCATGGGTGTCGGTTTCCTGAGCATGACGCCCATTAAACGACAAAGCCCGGCGCGTGGCCAGGCTTTGGGGGTACTTTGTCAGCAGTCTGAGGATGATCGATGCATCGATCATCCTTGGGCATCGAAGACGCGTGGATGCGACGCGCTAACGGGACCGTGGGCAATTTACTTGTTGTGTGCCAGTCGTCCGGATTAGCCATCACCGGCGGGACGGCTCGCCTGCCGCCCGTCAGCGGGCTGCAGCGCAACACGCAGCTGATCAAGCGTAAAGGGCTTACGCACCGCCGACCATTCGAAGCCAAGCGCTTCGTCATGCGGGACAGCGTTTCCCGACGCAAAAACAATCCTGAGTTCCGGACGGATGGCAGACGCGCGTCGCGCCAGTTCGGTGCCTGACATGTCTGGCATGACGACGTCGGTGAACAGGACGTCAAAGTCATTCCCGCCAAGCGCGTTCAGCGCCTGCGCCGCGCTTGCCGCGGGCTGCGGACGCATCCCGATCAGCATCAGCAACTCGCACGTCGCGTCAAGCGACGCGACGTCGTCATCCACGACCAGGATGCGCAGGCCGTTCCCGCCTCCGGCTGACAGGTGCGCGTCGCCAGGGCGGGCGCCGCCTGGACCGCTCTCGCTCGCATCGCCATTGCTGTTGCCGAGCACCTGCCGCACCTTGGCGGCGAGCTGCTGGCGGCTGTATGGCTTGCTCAGCAGCTCTACCCCCGGATCGAGTCGCCCGCCATGCACGATCGCGTTCTGCGTGTAGCCCGACGTAAAAAGGACCTTCAGACCCGGCAACATCTGAACCGCCCTTCGAGCCATTTCCGGACTGCGCAGCACGCCTGGCATCACCACGTCTGTGAACAGAAGATCGATGTGCACGCCGCTCGCCACGATGGTCAGTGCCTGATCGGCGTTATTGGCCCTGAGCACCGCGTAGCCGAGGCCGGAGAGTAATTCGACGACGGTCGACTGGACCTTCAGATCGTCCTCAACGACGAGAATTGTCTCGTTGCCGTGCTTCAGTCGGCCGGGCGTGGCTGGCGTAGTGTCAACCGCCACCCCGGTGGACCGGGGCAGATAGATCCTGACGGTTGTTCCCTCGCCGATCTCGCTGTACAGGCGGATGTGGCCGCCGCTCTGCTTGACAAAGCCGTAGGCCATGCTCAGACCTAGCCCCGTGCCCTGACCCTCCGGCTTGGTGGTGAAGAACGGGTCGAATGCACGTTCCATCACTTCCGGGCCCATGCCGGCTCCGGTGTCTGTCACGGCCAGCATCACATACTGCCCAGCCGCGACGTCGGGGAATGCCAGCACATATTCGTCGTCGAGCGTGGCATTCGATAGCTCAAGAGTGAGCTTGCCGCCGTCGGGCATGGCGTCGCGCGCATTGATTGCCAGATTCAGGATCACGTTTTCCAGTTGATGCGGATCGACGGTGGTATTCCACAGGCCCCCGGCAACGACCGACTCGATCGCGATCGTCTCACCCAGCGCCCGTCGCAGAAGATCGTCAAGTGCGCGAAGCTGACGTGCAGGATTGATGACGAGAGGGGCCAGAGGCTGCTGACGACCGAAGGCAAGCAGCTGTGACGCGAGCTTGGCGCCACGATCGACGGCGTCGATCGCGTTACCCAGCCGCTCTGCGCTCCAGTGATCGCGGCCATGCCTGCTTTCAAGCAGTTCCAGGTTGCCTCGCAGTACCTGGAGGACATTGTTGAAGTCGTGTGCCACCCCGCCCGTCAGTTTCCCGAGCGCTTCCATCTTCTGCGCCTGGAACAATTCGCTCTGCGTCTGCTCAAGAAGCTCGTTCGCGCGCCGTCGCTCAGTGATGTCCCTGGTGATTTTCGCGAATCCGACCAGTTCGCCGTCCTCGTAGATGGCGTCGATAACCACGTGCGCGAAGAAACGGCTGCCGTCGCTACGTACTCGCCAGCCTTCGGCCTCGAAACGACCCTCCCGCCTTGCTGTGTCCAGCCCCCTGAAGGGGACACCCGCAGCCACATCCTCCGGGGTGTAAAACCGCGAAAAGTGCGAGCCGATGATCTCGCCCTCGGTATACCCCTTGATTCGCCGCGCTCCCGAGTTCCAGCTCGTGATGTGCCCATCAGGCGAGAGCATGAAGATGGCATAGTCGGTGACGCCCTGAACCAGCAGGCGGAAGTTTCGTTCGCTCTTGAGCACGGCGTCGTGAACCGCCCTCTTGTCGCTGACGTCGCGAATCACCTTGCCGAAACCGATCAGCTGGCCCTCGCTGTCGCGTAGCGCCGTCATCACGACGTTGGCCCAGAACGTCGTTCCGTCGTTGCGCACCCGCCAGCCCTCCGTCTCATAGCGTCCAGTTTCCGTCGCCACCCGAAGCGCCGCCTCGGGTGCACCCGCAGCCCGGTCGGACTCGGCAAACAGGACAGAATATGCCTGTCCTATAATTTCCTCGGACCGGTAACCCTGGATGCGCTCGCCGCCGGGGTTCCACGTCAGGACAATGCCATCGGGCGAGAGCGCGAAGATGGAGTAGTCGTCGGTGGATTCAGCCCATAGCTGGAGCCAGACGGTGCTGAATTCTGCCGCTCGGGGGTCAACGTCATTCATGTGTATATGATCATGGTGGTCCTCCGTCGCGCGCGGCGTGAGGAAAAGAAAGAGCGGAGCAAGAATTGCGCCTACGTGGTGCCTGTATCTGAACGGCCACGTTCACCGGCCGTGTTTTCATCGCGTGCGAAGCTGACGCGTTGGACCGCCGTCGCGGCCATAGCCTAAGGAAAACCAGGCGACTGTCGCAATTTATCTCGCTCAGAATGGAAATAATTCTTGCGTAATGGGAATTCCTTGCCGCCACATTACTGCCTGTCGCGGAGGGCTTGTCATCCGTTGACTTGCGCGACCATGCGCAGCAGATCTTGGAGGCGATCGCCAGGGATCTCTCCGCACCGCAGGCGAGACAGGCGCAAATCGGCAAGTCGAAGGGTCTGACGCACGAGTCTGATCAGGCGCCCGAAACGGCTGCGCAAAGCCATGCAATGCTGCGTGCGCGGCACAGTTGTGATATCAACCAGCTGTCCGCGGAATACCGTGCGCTGCGCGCTGTTGCACTTCGACTCTGGCTGGATGAAGGCGGGGCCGAACCGCCCGGACTGGACGACATCGTTAGCTTTAATGAAGCGATTGATCAGGCGCCAACAGAGTCGGTGCGTTTCTTCAGCAGCCACAGGTGGACGGGTCACGCAACCCCTTCTGAGTATGCTCGGGCATGACATGCGCAGTCCCTGCAGACTATCCAGATGACCGCGCATCATCTTGCCAAACTCGATGCTGGCCAGCAGGTGTCCGCCGCTGCGGCCCGGGCCACGAACAGTCACTCGGCGTCAGTATCTTATTCGTCGACACCCATTAGCTGACCCGGTGTCTAGTGAGCAAACAATACCCTCGGCTGCGTGAGCAGCCGATTCTTATGCTACCGACCGAATGCAGTAACCGAGCGCACCCGATTTTTCGATTCATGGCTGCGACGCATCGCGCCAGACACCCATCAGGCTCAAGTGATCGGCGTACATCGGTTGCCTGTCGCCCTGGTGGCTTTGCCACCCCAGGAGAACTTTGGTGCCGCAACGTCTCCATCACGTTCGCACAATACTCCTGCTTGCCAAACGTCCAGCACCAATCCAGGTCTGGCTCGCGTTTCGGGGGGCGGTCCGCTTTTCTGCACATCGGGGGGGACGGCGGCACGGTATCCGATTCAATCGCGGTGGTTTCTCGCCAGTCGACGATCAGGGCTTGCCGGTCGTCGTGGTAAGGCTTAAGCGAAGCAGCGGGTCACATCAAATAGCTTTCGCTCCTTCAACATGTGGAAGCATGCACGGGCGAGCTTGTCGGCCAGTACGTTGCGGGCGATCACCGGATTAGTGTTCGCTTTCTTGCGCTCATAGAACTGCCGGGCTTCGGGGCTAAAGGCGGCTGCGCACCAGTTGCATGCGTTTGCGAGCCAGGCAGCAGGTGAGCCAGGTAGCGCGCGTCGGTCTGGTCGCCGGTGCGCTTGAGGCCGTCGTATTTTTTGATCGCCGTGGTGTTGGCCAGATGTACCACGAAACCGGCCGCCTGCAGGCCGTCGACAAGCCAGTACCAGTTGTATCTGGATTCGACTACCACGCCTGCCAGCTCGGCCCGCCGCGGGGCAAGAAACGGCAGAATCTTTGCCGGGCCGTTCGGTAATCGCTTTTGGCGACCACGCGGTCCGTTTCATCAAGCCACGCGTCCCAATTCTTAGCTGAAC
This sequence comes from Paraburkholderia sp. OAS925, assembly GCF_040543975.1. Taxonomy (NCBI): domain Bacteria; kingdom Pseudomonadati; phylum Pseudomonadota; class Betaproteobacteria; order Burkholderiales; family Burkholderiaceae; genus Paraburkholderia; species Paraburkholderia sp. OAS925. The sequence goes on along the minus strand of NZ_JBEUNO010000001.1, from coordinate 1,218,150 downwards.
CTGTATATGTTCCGGGACCGGAAACCGTTCCTACGAGTCCGGGTGGTTGGTCCTGCCTGTGCCATAGCAATGCCGTTTTGTGCCAGGGTCATTCGGTGATGCGGAAGCGATCGAGGTCCTGATCCTTGAGCCATCGTGGTGCCCGCCCCCGGGCCGCTCCACGTATCGCCAGTCTCAGGGTTGCGGTACTTCGCTGCCGCCGCGCGGCGAGTTTTTTTTCGAGGATTGCCGAACACGTCCTCAGGCGTAAATGCGAACTCCGCAACAGTCGCGCGTACCTTTTCAAGCGCTGCCGCCGCTTCCTGCCCTCGCGCCTCAGCGATCAGTTTCTCAAGCTGCTCTTTTTGAGCAAGTAGTTCTCTGTAGCGTGACATCGTCTTGAATTTCCATTGGGGATGATGGACCATTCTACCAGGCGAAAGTGTTTGTCAAACGTCCATCCGGGGTGACAGAAGCAAGGCGCAATCTTTGCTCCAGTCATTACCAGCAGTAGTTCAACTCCGACATTCGCTGTCTTGATCATCGATGAAAAGAATCTCTGTCCGCCGGTCAGGCGTTCACGGTCGCGGCGTCTTTGCGCTGCGGCCACTATGCGCCGGCGAGCTTATCCTCGAGTACACCGGTACCGTGATGAGCTGGAAGCGCGCGATAAGTCTCCATCGGCGGTTCGGGGAGGAGGGTCATACGTTCCTCTTTGGCCTTTCCAACGGCTGCGTCATCGACGGTTCTCTTGGCGGCAACAGCGCGCGCTGGCTGAACCACGCCTGTGTCGCCAACTGCGAGGCCGTCGAGGATGATGGAAGGGTCTACATTCAGGCTGTATCCAATATTCAGCCGGGCGAGGAGCTGTTCATCGACTACGGTCTGACGACAGACGGTAGCCCCTCAGTTGCAATACGGGCGCAGTATGCCTGCCGCTGCGGTCACCGTCGATGCCGGGGAACGATGCTGGCAGGTGCGTAGGCAACATAAGGCAACACCTCCGGATCGGGTTGAGAAGCGCTGGTAACGCTATGGAATCCGCTTGCGGGATTGCGACCTCTGGGGCGCACGTGATCTGCATCAGAGCCGACGTCGACTATAAGCGTTGCCTCGCCACCATCTGTTCATAGGTGCGCGGAGTCGGCAATCCGATTCCATCAGATCAAGTGGCAATCAGGACGATGGGAACAAAGGCTGCATGTCGGCGAGCGGGCCCAGGAGTAAGCGCGCATTAGATGGCGACGTGAGGAGGGTTTGCGTCTGGGACTGCCCTTGAACTATCCCGCTGACGCGGCAGCCGCGGTCGGCTCGTCGTAGCGCGGTCGCGCGTTCTTCGATGCTCGCTGCCGCTAGCGGCGTTCGACTCGCTGCCGCTAGCGGCGTTCGATAGTCATCAAAGAACGCGAAGATTGCGGATCTTGGCGATCTGCGATGAGCGCTTCAGAATCATGTCTGTGATGTATTCGGGCAGCAGCGCGCGCGGGATGTTCGCCGGTACGTCATCCACGAGCTGCGACGGCACGTGGACGACGAAGTCGTCCGGTGCGCTCCGTAGGCTGTGCTCGTAGGCGACGCGGTATTGCATGGCGAATCCGGGAAGCGGTGGGAAGTCGATTCTAGCAGCCCACACTGCGGCCGCGTGAACGCCGGTGCTGTTCGAGCACCTCGTTCTGTCCGTCTTGTCGTTGTTCAGAATCAGAAAGCCGTGCGCCCCGAAAGGCGGTGAAGGTCAGCCGTTCGGGTACGAGCGAGGGATTCGGCGGCACTAACGCAGTGCAGCGAGCAGCAGGATACGCAAAGCGAAGCGATTACGACGAATGCTCGGCAGCAACGGCGCTTACAACGCCGCCGTCGGTCGTGCTTTTGTCGTCGGTTGCCGCCAGTCGATGCCTTCCAGCAGCATTGATAGTTCACGGCGAATACGGGCATCGGGTGGCGCCGCTTGTCATGGCGGCACTATCCATTGTTGCCGGCTGGATTGCCTGGCAAAAGCGGCTCGCCGTCGGTTCCATTGCAGGGGCCTAAACCTGGGCGCCAGCTCTGATTCCAGGCGGCGCTATTATGGCGATCATCCCCGGCGCCTTTACGCCGATCCTTGACACCGCAGCAGCGCCGTAAGCTCGTGGATGTCAACCGGTTTTGTAAGATGCCGGTCAAAGCCTGCGTCCATTGCTGCCTGCCTGTCGCGCTCCTGGCCCCACCCGGACACTGCTACGAGCAGCAACTTTGTACCCCACGGCTGCTGCCGGATACGCCGGGCAACCTCGTAGCCATCGATGTCTGGCAGTCCAATGTCGAGCAGAACGGCCTGCGCATCGCAATGTCTCACCAGCTCCAGCCCGGCGAGGCCACTGCCCGCGATATGCACGTCATGGCCTTCCAGCTCCAGCAGCATGGCGAGGCTCTCCGCGGCGTCCCGGTTGTCGTCCACCACCACGATACGGCAAGGCGTCTTCTGCGACTGTCCCTCGGGAGCTGGGGGTAATGGCTCGCGCCTTGTACGGTCATTGGCCAGCGGCACTCGAACGACGAATTCGCTGCCCTTTCCAGGACCTTCGCTGCGCGCTTCGATGGTGCCGCCGTGCAGGGCAACCAGGCCGCGCACGAGTGCCAGCCCGATACCCAGGCCACCCTGGGAGCGCTCAGCCGAGCCTGGGACTTGCGCAAACATGTCGAACACTGCGCGAAGTTCCTCCGCTGCGATACCAACACCGGAATCGCAAACGGAGATTACAGCGCAGTCACTATCAGTAGCCACGCACAGGGAAATGCACCCGCCTTGCGGCGTGTATTTGGACGCGTTATGCAGCAGATTGAAGAGGACCTGCGTAAGCCTGACCGGATCTGCGTCGAGCTCAACCGGCTCAGGACACACCGAAACCGTCAGACTTTGTGCCGCCGAGTCGATGGAAGACTGCACCATTTCCACCGCGTCGCGCACCACGCTTGCCAGCTCCGTGGGTTGCCTGCGCAGTTGCAGCTTTCCTTGAGCGATGCGCGACACGTCGAGCAGATCGCTCACGAGCCGGGTCACATAATCCACCTGGCGCCCGAGCATGCCGTGCATCCGGTCCATTTCGGTGTCGCCCGATGACTGGCGACGCAGGATTGCCAGCACATTGTGCATGGACGAAAGGGGATTACGCAGTTCATGTCCCAGCGTAGCGAGGAACTCATCCTTGCGACGATCAGCCTGCGCGAGCTCATCACGGCTGCGTGCGAGGGCCTGCTGTGCCTTCTGCTGCTCCGCAAGCGCGGATTCGGCGCGCTTGCGGGCCAGCAGCAGTTCCTGCTCATATTTCTGGCGGTCATGGACCACGACGACCGCCAGTTGATGATAGACGCGCATTCCACGCTGGCGCGCAACCGCGTTAAACAGCATTGGCACACGGTGACCCTCACGATGCAGTACGTCGAACTTCACCTCCGCCGCAGACCCCTGCATCTGCATCAGCGGGAGCCAGTGGGTGTGGTGGAACAGGCGTCCCCCCACGGTGAAAAGATCCTGGATACGGCGCTCATGGACCAGATCGGCTGCGCGGTAGCCTGTCCATGCGCAGAACGTCGCGTTGACCAGCCGGATGGTGCCGTCGGGTTCAGTGACCAGCAGTCCGCAAGGTGCGTATTCGGGCAGCTCAGGCCACGACGTCAGATCGTCGGGAGGGCCGGTCATGGTCAGCCCTCCAGCTGCTTCAGGAATTCTTCCATTGCGTCGATACTGGCGGCCGGCGCGCTCAGATGCGGGCAGTGGCCGACGTTTTCGATGATTCGCAGCGTGCTGTTACGCATGACCCGGTGCATATAGTCTCCGACCGGGCGTGGGGCAATCAGGTCGTCGCTGCACTGAAGCAGCAGGACGGGACTGTCGATACGACGCAGATCGTTGCGATGATCCGAAAGGAAAGTAACGCGCGCAAAGTGCGAGGCAATCTCGGGATCGGTGCGGCAGAAACTGTTCGTCAACTCTTCGCCAAGTTCGGGCTGGTCTGGTGCGCCCATGATTGCCGGCGCCATCGTGCTGGACCATCCAAGGTAGTTGCCGTCCATCGTCTCGAGTAGGCCCTCGATATCTTCGCGGCTGAAGCCGCCGATGTAGTCGCCGTCATTGATGTACGACGGCGAAGGCCCAATCATGATCTGGGCGGCGAACCGGTCGGGCGCCTCTATTTCGGCCAGCAGCCCGATTATCGCGCTGACCGAATGGCCGACGAAGATCACGGGCCCTTCCGCTACGTCCGCGACAATCTCAAGGACATCGGCTGCGTACCCGTGCAGGCTACTGTACCTGTCGCGGTCATACGCGCTCAGGTCCGACTGGCCGCAGCCAACGAGGTCGAACAGCACAATCCTGAAACGGTCGCTGAAAGTGGGGACGAGGCGCCGCCACATGTTCTGGTCACAGCCAAAGCCGTGTGCGAACACCAGGGTTCTAGCGCCCTCACCAATGACATTCACGTTATTGCGTTGATGGATGTTCACTTAGGGCTCCGCGCCAGAACAGGAATCGCACGAGTGTCAGACAAACGAGCCTGACGAATCGTATCTTTTACAGCAACGTCTCCGGCGCTTTCCCGGGCGACATGATCCGCGATGAACAGGAGGCGTGGGTAGGCACTGCTCCCGAGCCCGACCGACCCGCGGCCGGCTCACCTGCAGTCAGGCGAGGGTGGACTCGCGAGAGAAGTGGACATGGGCGACGCATTTAGCGAAGGCGAACGCCGGGCGGCACGTCCGTTGCTCGAAAACCGTAGGTCCGCTCAGACCGGTCAATTGTAACGTCGTATGCACACGGAGGTAATCATGGCCACCACACCATCGCTGGGCACCGCTCACGTTCACCGCACACCTGTGGACTGGATCGCCGGGGCGCTCGTCATCATCGGCGCCCTCAACTGGGGACTCATCGGCCTCGTCCAGTTAGACGTAGTGGCCGCCATCTTCGGCAGCGGAACTGTCCCCGCGCGCATAATCTACGTCCTTGTCGGCATCTCGGGTATCTACTGCCTGGTTCGAGCCTTCATGCCGCCGAAGAGCGGCCGCGTTGCCAGCACGTAGGTGTCAGATGCAGTTTACAACGCGCACATGGCGCGGTTCACTTTTAACGTGACTGGCCAAGCACGTTGGGCACGTCGATACCGACGCCTGTTACCAGGGTCGCCAGGTAACCGGCCTGCTGCAGTTCTGCGCTGTCGTCCGTCCATCGCTCCGGGAGCAGGAGGGAGCCCGCGGCGAATGCTCGCTCACCCGTGAAGAGGGCTGTCTTTCCCGAAGCGAAGGTTTGACCGGGATTTTTTCAGTTAGCCCGCGCAGGCGTGCGCCAGACGCAGACACCCGCGGCGCTATTGGCCGGACGCGGCGAGTGCCGAGGAGACGGCGCGTTCCAGGTCGGCAATTCCAAATGGCTTTGCTAGCACGAAAGAAGCATCGAATTCCTCCGGCACGCCGCTGCGCCCGTATCCAGTACTGAAGACGAACGGAATCTGACGCTCCCGCAGAATGTGCGCGACAGGAAATACCGGTCGTCCATGCAGGTTGATGTCCAGCACCGCGAAGTCGAATATCTCCTTGCTGGCAAAGTCGCAAGCCTGGTCGACGTGTGCCAACGAAGCTGCGATCTCGCACCCGAACGATTCGAGCATGTCCTCGATCAGCAAAGCCACGCTGCCCTCGTCCTCTACTACCAACGCTTTCAAGCCGACCAGCTCGGTCATGGGTTCCCCGCTACTCTATTGTTAAAGGAATGGTGAGGCGGCAGCGCAGGCCCTCGTCCTGAAAGGACAGTTCAACGTGGCCGCCCAGATCCCGCGCGATGCATCGTTCGATGAGGCGTGTCCCGAAGCCGCGATGCTCGGGCTGCGTGACAGGGGGCCCGCCGCGTTCAAGCCAGCATAAATCGAGCGTACTGCCGCGTTCTTCTGTACGCAGATCCCAACGGATGGCCAGCGATCCTTCGGCGGCGCCCAGGGAGCCGTATTTCGCGGCGTTGGTCAGCAGCTCGTTGATGCACATCGTCAGATTCAGCGCGACGCGCGGAGCAACGGTAATGGGAGGCCCTTCGATGACCGTGCGCTCCTGCATGGAACCCGTGAGCGGGGTCGTGATCTCGCGTACGAGCGCTTCGAGCGGCGCGTCCTGCCAATGCCGCTTCGCAAGCAGCTCATGGGCCCGTCCCAGCGACAGAAGCCTCGATTCAAATGCGCCCACGAACTCGTCGACGTTTCTGGCATGCCTTGCCGTCTGTGTTGCCAACGACTGAACCGTAGCCAACGTGTTCTTGACACGGTGGTTCAGCTCGTCGATTAACGTTTTCTGCCGGTTTTCCGCCTCCTTAAGCTCGGTGATGTCCACGAGCATGTTGATGGCGCCCACCAGTTTTCCGTCGGCATCATGCAGGGGCGTGGGGTGCGGCAGGAAAGGCACGCGCGTCCCGTCGGGGCGCTCCGCCACGGCTTCCAGGCCGCGCACGGGCCGATCTTCGCGCAGTGCTACAGCCATAGGACATTGGTCGTGGGGCAGTGGCCGTCCGTCGGGCCAGAAGAGCCGCCAGGTCACGCACCAATGGTCACCCGCCACGGGCGTACGCCCAGCCATCTGCACGGCAGCCTTGTTGTAAAACGTAATACGGCCATGCGCGTCAGTGGTATAGACGGCCGCAGGTAGTGCCTCCAGCAGTTCGCGCATGTGTTGCTCCCGTTCGCGCAGCCGGTCCTCAAGGCGCTGTGTTGCCGTGACGTCCTGGATCACGCGCACGCCATAGCGGAACCGGCCCTGCGCGTCGCGCACTGACGAGCTGAAAACATCCAGGTAAGCGATGGTTCCGTCGGACCGCTGGGCTCGCTTGCGCATCGAATAGTGTGCCAGGTCGCCGCTTACCTGACGCGCGTACATTGCGGCGTCCCTTCCCCGGTCTTCCTCGTGCGTGTAATCGGTAAAGCGCATACTGAGCAGTTCATTTCGAGTGCGCCCCAGTATCCGGCAATGAGCATTGTTCACGCGCAGCAGACGGCCATCCGCATCGGTTTCGGCGATAGCGACGGTCGCCGCCTCATAGGTTGCGGCGAGACGCTCTTCGCTCTCGCGCCGCGCGGCTTCGGCGTCATGCAGCATCGTCACGTCGGTCGTAAAGCAGCGCGTGTTCAGCAGTTTTCCGTCGACGAAGCGTCCGTTGGACGTCACAAGCACGTGCCGGATGGACCCGTCCTTCGCGCGCAGACGCGCCGGAAACCGGACAAGCGGCTCTTTCGTCGCCAGCCGTTGCAGAATCTCGGTGATAACACATTCGTCAGCGTGGAACTCCGAGATATGCCGGCCGACGTATTCTCCTTTCGTGTAGCCAAGCAGATCGAGTTCGGCCCTGTTCGCCCTAACGATGATTCCTTCGCGATCGACGATATGCAAAGCAACTGCGCCGTTTTCAAAGAAATCCTCGAGGTCCTCGGTGTTCCGGCGGAATTCGTCTTCCAGGTGTTTGCGGGCCGTGATGTCCTGAAAGCAGTTGATGGCTCCTTCGATACTGCCGTGTGCGTCTCTCAAAGGCCGGATGTTGACGAGTGCAACAATTCTTGAGCCGTCAGGCCTTTCCATCACAACCTCGGCATTTTGCGTCACCGTGCCGTGGAAGATCGCGTCGGCCATCGGGCATTGCTCGTGAGGAACAGGCGTACCGTCTGGCAAAAAAAGCCGGTGCGACCCGCAAAAGCGCTCCTCACCCATCGTCGGCGTTCGCCCCCAAAGCTCGGCCGCCTGTGCATTGCACCGAAGAAGCCAGCCATCGCGGTCGCAAAGATACACCGCGCCGGGTATCGCGTCGAGCGCACCTGGCGTCGCGGCCAGAAGCGCCTGCAGTTCCGTCATCGTTTGTACGGTGTCCGGGATTCGTTCAACATTCGACATGGTCCAACCGGGATGAAGACTGGCACGGGTAGCCCCGGCAGCGATATGATAAGAAAGAGCCCCGCTGCGCCACAAATACCACAGCACCTGTGACTGGTCGTCCTTGCAGCCAAAAATCGCGATTATTACAGAGCATACACCCGGTGCGCCGCAGCCTGGAGTTCAGCGCCGGAGCCGCCAATTCGGCTGCCGTCGTAGAATCGGCGATGTGCAGTGACGATGTACCGAAAATGGACGAATTCTTTGTTTCACAGTCAAGCGCCGTATCGCGCATAGTGTCTGCCAGACAGGCCCTGCTCAAAGACGCCAGCGGCGGCCCGAGTCCGGACAGATCAGGCGATAACGAAATCAGGCTCGCAGAGCTTGAGCGACTGCTACTCGATGTTCGCGCCGGACGCATCCCAGACTTCTGGATGCCCGCCGCAACGGGTCGGGTGCGGCTTTTCGTGACGATGGACTGACCGCAGTATTGACATCCGTTAGCCGTCCTTCAACGCCTGTGGCGCGGCCCGCGTGTTTGCGGAATGGCCCGGACCGGTGCGGCAACACTCAACCGCCCGTACCGTGTGGGATGAGGGTGGGGTGCACCGCCGCGTCACCGGGGCCGGTTGGACGGCTATGCACAAAAGTGCTGGTTACCCTGCTCACGCTCATTGCAGCGACAGTCTCCTGGTCGTCCGACCGCACCTTGATAGTGCCGCCGTGCTCTGTGACAATCTCCCGGGCAATGTACAGGCCGAGACCCAGGCTGCCGAGCGGTCGGGCTTCGGCATCTGCGCCGCGCTGAGCAGGTTAAAGGTCCTTTGCTGCAGCGCGGGCTCAATCGGCGTGCCGGTATTCCTCACTTTGAACGTGATCTCCGTCTCCGCGTCTGTCATCACCACCTGCACCGGCCTCCCACGCGCGCCAGCCTGATCGCATTATCGACGCGATTGCCCAGCACCTGCTGCAGGTGTCGGCCGTGACCAGACGCCCAGCAGGGCGGCTAGTGCCGTCCGCACGATCTGGCAGTCGGGATGAACTGCTCGCAACTGGTCAGTCAGCCAATTTCAACGGACCTGCTCTCGTTGCTCGAGCCGCTCATTGACAAGGGCGACGCCACGCGCAATAGCGCCGGATGGCAGCAGGCGCTTTCCCGCGTTCATGGAATGATCTTGCTGAACGCGTCGAAGTGAAGCGGCTCGTGCATGCCGGGCGGAACTTGCGCAGGTGCTTCTTTGTTTCTGTCCATGCTGGCGCATTGACTTAAGCACACGGTTGGGCGCGGACGTTGAGTGTCCGCTCTCTGAAAATGCGACCAGCGCTTGTGCGTCGGGTCGCGTCAGCCGTCTTTCAACTCATCGCCCAAAAGCGGGCGGTGGAAATCGGCTTCCCGGAAGCGGCCGGTCGTCAGCGCGTACTCCCGACTCTATTCGGTCACTCGACCCTGAAATGTGCAAAGCCCACTATCGAGTGAAAATACAACGGTCGCAGGAGCAGCTATACACGGGTGAGAGGCAACGGTAGAGACTGGTCACGGTGCCACCGCGGCGAAAATTGTCGTCCGCGGGAAGTTCGTGTCGTTCGCGGTCGCAACCCAGTGGAAAACATCAAGTCAACGCGCGGTCACGTCGAAAGCGACTATTTTGTATCCGGAATCGGCGTACTTATTCGCTGCTTCTTCCGCTTCTTCGCGGGAAAGAAAGCGCTTCGCTTCTTTCATCTCGGGCGCCAGGCCAATGTCGCCATCCTCCGCGCTGCAAAGGAATTTTTCGCCGGTTTTCACAACGTAAGCGCTCGTCATTTTGAACCTCCAAAAATTTGGCGAAACGTCATTTAGTCTAGCACTGCGCGGGAGGCGGCGAGTGTTGTCTTGGCGGTCGATCTGAATGTTGAGCGGCCGAAACCGACCCTCATTGGGCTCCCGGCACATCGAGGCATCACTTGCTCTTCACGAAGTGCAGCAGACGTTCATCAGGCGATGGTTTGCTGACCAGTCATCGGCCGTTGCCAAGGTCCAACGGATGTAGCCAGTGGGCAGCGTCAGGGCGCTTTCCTGTCGTTCCCACATGGATTGCCGCGAACGGCAGGCTCCATGCAGTGAACACGTGCTGCCATCGCCGGACGCCCGGTAATTTTTCAACCGAGTGTCACCGCTTGATCGCGGCGTCGGTCTTTCCGTCCTCAGACAAGCCGATGGGTCAGAACCGTTGATCGACGCGGGCCTCGATTGCTCGTGTGACACGTATCGATTGTATAAGGCGCGCCTCGCGATGCCCGAAAGTGACCTGTATCACGGCTGGCACTTCGGGTGGCTGTGCACCTTCAGGTGGCGGCATGATCGTTGCGCGGAAAAAAGCGGCCGATCTTCTCGTGAAGTGGATCGTCTTCCGCCCGTCGCCATTCCGGAGAAATCATGCGCCGCTCGTTTAACAGAGTTGCCTTACCCAGGAAGACCCTTGGAGCACTTGCAGCTGCAGCGACCGCCGCCGCTATCAGTGCCCTATGGGTCGAGCATCGCGCCCGCAAAGCCGAACGCGACGACCCGCCCGTCGGCCGCTTCGTCGAAGTGGATGGCGTAGCGGTCCATTACGTCGACAAGGGCACCGGGCCCGCCGTCGTGCTCCTGCATGGAAATGCCGTACTGCTGCAGGATTTCATCGCATGCGGGTTAATCGACCGGTTAGCTAAGCGGTACCGCGTGATTGCGTTCGACCGCCCCGGCTTTGGATACAGCGGCCGGCCACGCGACCGACTGTGGACTGCCACGGCTCAGGCAGCACTGATTCGACAGGCGCTCGTGCAAATCGGCGTTGACCAACCCGTGGTACTCGGACATTCCTGGGGCACGCTCGTCGCGCTGGGTATGGCGGCCGACGCTGCGGCAGACTTACGCGGTCTCGTGCTTATTTCCGGTTACTACTTTCCGACTGCACGCGCCGATGTAGCGCTCGCCGCGCCGGCAGCGCTTCCCGTCATGGGTGATGTCCTGCGTTACACGGTTACGCCCTTGACCGGCCGTGTGATGTTGAAGCGGACCGTCCAAGCGATGTTCTCCCCGTTGCCCACGCCAGCCGACTTTTTCAACATTGTCTCTCGGGAAATGATCCTCCGTCCCGTGCAGATCAAAGCGGAGGCTGAGGATGCCGCGTTCATGATTCCCGCCGCAGCACGGTTCAGCGCCGTTTATCTGGAGCTCAAGATGCCGATCAGCATCTTTGCGGGACAGGATGACAAGGTTATTGATCCCCAAGCGAATTCTGTGCGATTGCATCGCGAAATCGCGCATAGCACCCTCTTTATTGCGCGTCGAGCGGGCCACATGGTGCATTACGCAGTTCCCGCTCGAATTGTCGAGGCGATCGACCTCATGAGCGCTGGTCAACAGTCCGTGGAACCAGGCGATAGGCAAGCTGCCAGTGACGAGACGTCGGCGGCTGAGAGGTCGCCGGTCACGCCCGCGGAAGCATAACCCAGGGAAGCTTGCAGGAACGACAGGCAGCGACGACAGCGAACGGCGACAACTGGCCGAACGCGATGGCATGCTGAATGGATCTCCAATCTTCCAACCGGATTTCCTCAGGCACAGGCAGTGCGCAGGCAGGGAGATCCAAGTGGATCGGATGGTCCGCTACCACCACCCGAGGGCATATGCCTAAATCGACATCTAATGAGAATCATCGTTCTGAAGACGGCCTGCCAGAACAGTCCGGCGCTGCAGCCGAACCCATGTCGGATGAGAGCGCGCAACGCGCACTGGATGGGGGCGATCACGAGAAGATTGACCGCGCCCTAGACGAGCTTCACGTCTCCACCACGGAATCAGGTAAAGACCAATCGGCGAAGCCGGACACCGAAGGGTCGAATTCCTCCAGCAAGAATCTTGACGAACAGGGCGAGTAGCTATCGGCTTTGGCCGGTTCAGACAGCCGGCGAGCGCGGCAGGCACACGATGAAGCGGGTGCCGCTTGCCGACCAGGCAACGCCGATTGTTCCCTGATGCGCGCGATGAAGTCGCGTTAGTAAAGAGCCCCCCGTTGCCGGAGAAACTACATCGCTGGGCGAGCAGGCCCGGTCGCGCCTTGTAACAGCAGATGTAAAGACGGACGATCCAGAACACTAAGTGTCGCTACCATGTGGTTCACCTGGCGCAACGACCCGCTCGTGCATCGCCTTGCAATGCCAAACGAGGTTTGGCCGCGACAGCACGTAGCGCTTCAACGGCGTATCAATGTCATAGTAGTAGATGTTTGCAACGCAGCCGTAGATCGCGGCATCGACGGTGGCCGGCTCGGGGCCGAAGACAAAGCCGCTGTCGCCGAGCAGATCGGCCACGACGCGCAGATCGCCGATGCCGCGCTCATACACCTGATCCGGCTCGTAGCGGCCGATGCCCTGATAGTGATACCGCAGGCGGTTGTACTCGCTCGCGGCCTCGAGCGCACTCGCGGTGACTTTTGGGTGCGCCGCCATGAAAGCGTTGAAAAACGCCGGGCGGAAGCGCTCGTCGCGCCAGCGCGAAAAGCTCATCGGCCAGTAGAGGTCGTCGAGCGTGCGCCGCACGAGGAAGTCGAGATTCTCTTGCCCCGTGGAAAGCGCGCTGTCGATGCGTAGATCGTACTTGCGCTTCAGGTAGGCAATGATTGCATCACTATCACCGATTGATTCTTCGCCGTCGATCAGATACGGCAACTGCCCGTGCGGCGCCTCTTTCGTATCGAGAATGTGCCTGTGCTCGAAGTCGAGGCCGCACAAGCGCATGAATGCGTAGACCTTCAGGCCAAACGGATTGTTGTCGGCGACGCCGAACAGGTCCGGGTAGGAATACAGGGTGGGCATGGGGCTCTCCCGAATGGAGACAGGGTGCGGCCGGCGTCGAGGGTGTTCGCGGCCCGGCGCAATGTGTGATTGTGACACCTGGATGGCCGCTTCGACTGTGGACCAGCGAACGCAGCCGGTCTGAATGAATGTAATGACCGCCGCCAGCATGGCCGAAGACGGGATCAAAGAAGATGCGATAAAACATCACGGCATGGCTAGAGATGAAACCACAAATGTCGAGGCGAAGCAGCCGTGTCGATACGAAGTGAGCCACGGGCCGAGCAACATTGTCCGTTGGCTAGTAAAGAGCGGCCTTACATGGGGCGGTTTTGGCGAGCTGCCGGGCGTCGGCTTCTGGCCGCCTTGAGGCAATACCACTGCCAATTTGCTCGCCGGAAACCGGCCATTGCGCGGGGAGGACGAGACCTTGGGTACTCAAATTGGATGGCGACCTCGACCGACCGCTTGTGGCCCGTTTGAGGAAACTGGTCCTCATCGACGCTGAGGACTTGTTTTGGTCCGGAGGCTTACTTCGGCCGTGCAAAATTGCTCGGACTTCGGTTTTCCAGTCGAGCAGCAATTCGGCGACGCGGTTGGAATGTTCTGGATTCGCATCCAGACCCATTCGCAGGCTCGCGATGTTGTCAAGGTATGCCGCGATTGTCGACACATTCGCTCCCTCACCCTGCAGCATTGAGAAAACGATGGGCAGGTACCCGTAATATTCGTCGCGTGCTGCCGGGCTGTTTGCGACGCCAAGCGGGTCCCAAACATAGAACAGAACTTCATCCACTCGCCGGTACAATTCCAGCTCTTCATCGGCCAATTTGTGTCCCATTACTTCTCCCTTATTCGCCACTCGCTATCCGGAGACGGACACGGAAATTGTCCACGATCTAGGCGGTGGCGTCGAATGACCGGACGTGCCCCAACCCGAAAGCTCAGCCAGCTCCCCACCCATCACCCGGACCTCCAGGCGACCATCCCTTTTGCCCCGAAGCGGTCACCACATCAACTCATTTGTCGATAACAGGTTTGCGGTCCAAAGCGGCCGTCGTTCTGACCACCGACGACCGCGAACCGCCTTCCATCCGCTTTCCACCGCCTAACGCCGTCTCGAGCTTGTTTCGATCGAGCCCGCCTTCCCACGCCGACACCACGATCGCCGCCACCCCATTGCCGACGATATTGGTCAAAGCCCGGCATTCGGACATGAAGCGGTCGATGCCGAAGATCAGCACCATTGCGCTCACGGGAACCGTCGGCACGACGGACAGGCTCGCGGCGAGCGTGATGAAACCCGCGCCCGTTACGCCGGTCGATCCCTTCGAGGTCAACATGGTGACGAGCAGCAAGGTGATTTTTTGCGCGAAGGACAAGTGCGTGTTGGTCGCCTGCGCGAGGAACAGCACGGCGAGCGTCATGTAGATGTTGGTGCCGTCGAGGTTGAACGAGTAACCGGTCGGCACGACGAGCCCGACGACGCCCCGCGGGCAACCCAGCCGTTCGAGCTTGTCCATCAGTTGCAGCAGGGCCGCTCGGACGTCGAGGTGCCGAGCACGATCAGCAATTCGTCGCGAATGTAGGCGAGAAAGCGCCACAGACTAAAGCCGCACAGGCGCGCGACGAGGCCGAGCCCGACCGCCACGAACAGAAATGCGGTGAGATAGAACGCGCCGATGAGCTTGAGCATCGGCACCAGCGACAGGATGCCGTATCGGCCGATCGTAAAGGCCATCGCGCCGAAGGCGCCGATCGGCGCAAGACTCGTAACCATCCGCACAATGCGGAAGAACGCTTTCGAAAGTGTCTCGACCAGTTGGGTGACCGGCGCGGCGGGCGCCCCCATCAGCGCGAGCACGGTGCCGAACAGCATCGCGATCAGCAGCACGGGAAGGATATCGCCCTGAACCAGCGCGCCGACAAACGGATCCAGATAAAGAGATCCTTCGACGACGTGCCCTACGGAAGCGCGCCGTCGATCGTGATGCGTCGCAGTAACGCGCAGGGGCGGGGGGGTGCTCAGCCGGCGAAGCGCGGCTCAGGGAAGTCGTGACCCCGGGTGGCTTCGTCCGGTTCGGGCGCGCAACGCGCACGTCGCGTCTCGCGATGGCGCGGCGCTCGTCGACGCGACTCCGGGAATCTACCGATCACGCCGCTTTCAGCGGCGGTTCACCTCGTTCGCCGAGTCAAAGATGGGCCCCGAGAAACGCTCGATCCAGACCGCCAGGCGATCGGCCGCAAAACCTGCAGCACGTGTACTGGACCGGCAGACGATGGTGTCACCGTCACGCACGAACTGGAGAGCGCCACCGGCTTCGTCCAGCCACAAAAGGCAGGCAAGCCAGGAGGCATGCGTAGCCGATACACCCTCACCCACCGGCCGGGTCAGGAACTCGCTCAACGTGGCCGGCGAAGTCCAGATCAGCGCGTCGCCACGGCCTTGTACTACGTCGCCAAGAACATCAGCAAGGATAGGCACCGCATTAGCAGATCCGCGCCCCGCCGTCTGCGTACGCAACTCCATCAGGCGTGCGCCGACCGCATGCCCGAAGCTGCCGCTACATTCGCTCTCCGCCTGCACCACGTCAGCGTAGTCCATACGCTGCCAGTCCGGCTCCGCATTGCGCATACCAGCGAGTTGCGTACCCTCGAGGTAAGTCTCCACAGGCTCGAAACGGCCCGGGCCAATCAGGCTGGCGCACAGCGCGTGCACCATGCCGATGCGTGTCGCCACGGTCTGGGTCTGCATTACGCCCAGCTTTTCGCGCACGAGCTGGTCGCGTTCCTTGCGCAATCCGGACAACTCCAGTGCCTGCTTCATTTCCATGCGAAGTGCGCTAATGTCCCAAGGCTTCTTGATATAGCGGTGTATCTGCCCCTGGTTGACGGCCTCGACGGTCTGATCCAATTCCGAATACGCCGTGGTCAGAATCCGGACGATGTGCGGATAGCGCTCGCGCGCATAGCGCAGAAGTTCGTTGCCGTTATCGCCCGGCATGCGCTGATCGGACACGAGCACGGCCAGGCTGGCGGCGTGGGCGTCGAGCATAGCCTTGCCGTCTTCCACCGAGGCGCCCGTCACCACTGGCGCAATCGCGCCAATCGCGCGCTCGAAGTATTTGAGCGCGGTCGCTTCGTCATCAACGAACAGAATCGCCGGGGGCGGTGTCTGGGTGGTAATCAAGTCGGTCATCGGTAACTCCTTTGCATTCGATCCCTGAAAATTTTCGGACGTCAGCCTCACTGTCCTGCCGGCACCGGAGGACACCCATGCGATCCTGCAGTCACCGGAACGATTGCACGACGCGGTCGCCCAAAGCCTGCTCAGGCCGCCACCGCCCACCTTCCCGATAACCCGCTTTAACACAAGGCAGCATCAGGTCCGCCGCAATGCCGCAGCCGTTATGGCCGATGCCAGCACCTCGCGCACAACGGCCACGCCTAGCGGCTTCTCCAGGATCCGGAACACGCCCCCAGAAGTGACCGCTTCCAGCAGTGCGTGGTTTTCCGCGTAGGCCGTCACTAGTATCCGCACAATATGCGGATACTCCTCGGACACCTGGCGCATCAGGTCGTCGCCGTGCCGGTCAGGCATGCGGAAGTCGGTCACGAGGACCGCCACCCGTGCGCCTTCACGCCGCAGGATCGACATCGCGTCATCGGCTCCGCTCGCCAGCAGCACCTCATAGTCGCTGCCGGCCGCGCGCGCAAAGTACTTGCGGGCCAACTCCTCATCATCGACATAGACGACACTCGGCCGCGCTTGCTGTGTATCTTTCATCTCGACATCACTTGGCGCGCGGCAGGTCGAAATTGAACGCGGTCCACTCGCCCAACTGGCTTTCTGCGAACAGTGTGCCGCCATGCCGTTCCACCACCGCATAGCTAATGGACAGGCCGAGGCCGAGCCCCTGGCCGACTTCCCGGGTCGTAAAGAATGGCTCGAACACTCGCGCCAGATTGTCCGGCGCGATCCCCGGACCGTTATCGCGTACTTTCACGTGAAGCCGATCGTTCTGCCATTGGGCCGTGACGGCGATCTGCGGCGAAACGGTGCCCGCCTTGTGCATCGCCAGCGCGGCATTTGAAAACAGGTTGATAAGCACGCCGATGATCGCGGCTTCATCGCCCAGCACGAGCGTGTCGCCGGGCAGCTCGGACTTGACGCTCACGCCACGCAGCTCGTGTGCACTCAGGCGGACCGACGAATCCAGCGCTTTCTCGAACAGATAAGGCACGTCGTCTGCCGCTGCGCCGGGTTTGCGGTAGGCAAAGGTTTTCAGGTCCGACACGATATGCTGTATGCGATGCATGCCCTGCTTCACATCGGTCAGGCATTCCATGAGCGACGGGCTCCGTTTGGCCTGCGGTTCCTCGATGGCAAGTTCGATGGCCATCAGGCAGAAGTTCACTGGGTTGTTGACCTCGTGGAGCAGCCCCGCGGACAACGTACCGATCGCCGCCATCTTCTCCTGCTGGAGCAACTGTCCCTTGATCTGCGACAGGCTTTCATTCGTGCGAGCTAGCTGGTCGTTCTTCTGCGCCAACTCGTCCTTTAAACGGAAAAGCTGGAAACGGCCCTTCTCGTTGAAGTACGTGTAAATGGAACTGGCCACTGCGCAGAAGAAGATGAGGATCGACTGGAACAGAAACTTGCTCTGGTCGTGTATGCCGTCAGGATGGACGACGCAGGCAATGTAGTAAAGCCCGACCGTGGCGAGCCCGAACGCCAGCGTCTGCCAGTAGCCCGCAGGGAACAGGATTCCGACCGCGAAAATCGTCAGCGTCAGTCCGGCATAGAACAGCGACTGCTCGCCCTGCGTGACATAGATCATCCAGGAGATCATCGCCTGCGGCAGCAGCAGCCAGATGAAGGTGATGGTCTGCACATGGCGTTTGCCGGTTTTCGTGTAAAACGAGAGTAGCGCCAATCCGATGGCTACGCTCGTCAGCAGCCGGATGATGGCGAAGCGTTTTTGCTCTCCCGGATACACGACGTAGTCCAGCGCAACGCCCATCAGCACCAGCACGATTACGGTCAGGCCGCCGGCCTTGCTGCATAGCAGCCGGTAGTCGCGCAATTCTTCACGATAGTTCGAACGCAACCCCGCGATTGATGTTGTCATCTCAGGCGACTTGTTGCTGGCCGATGACCGTTTCGGCAAACACATTAACCCCGGTGGAGTCGGTGTACAGGCGCGGCTCGCCACAATTTTCCGGCATGACCGCGGCCATCTGGGCCTCGTTGCGATAGATCAGGTACCACTCCAGCACGTGCTCCATGCTCAAGCGCTCAGGATTGTCCGCGTGGACATTCGTGACCAGCAGGCGGCCGCCCCGTCGAATGCGGTTGGCGAAATGCTGGTTCAGCCGGGCGCAGACCTTGTCGGACAGGTAATCGAACAGCCCGGCGCAATAGACTGCGTCGAACTCGCGGATGTCCGATGCGTGTGCATCGATCCGGCGCTTCAGCAGATGGTGAACCGAGTCGTGCGTGTAGCTGATCGACATTGGCCGGGACAGTTTCTGCGCGATGGACGCAAGGCGCTCGCGCGTCCAGTCAAGCGTCTCCTGGCTGAAGTCGAGCAGTTCGAAGCTCAGCCACTCAGGTTCGTCGAATTCATGCATGAAGCGCTGAATCTCCTGAGCCGGGCCGCAGCCCACGTTCAGCACGCGAAACGGCCGGCCCTCAGCTCGCGCTTCATGGGCGAGCCGGGTTAGGTAGTCCACCAGGAGATCGACGCGATTCCGGTGCGCGCGCGCGACAGCCGTCTGCAGGAAAGCCGCGTTGACGATTTGGAAATACGTGCTCGGACCCTGGCGTGGATCGTCGAGCATCTGGTTGACCATCTGGTAGTCGCCAGCATAGCCCAGAGGCTTTGTGAAGGTGCGAAACACAAAGGGGGAGCGCAACAGCAGCGGATGCAGCGCGGCCTGCGCAAACGCACGGTGTGCCGGCGCCTGCTCTTCGTCGACCAACCGCGCCTCGCCTTCAAATTCGTCGAAGTAGAGCTTGGTCCGCTGCATGAGTGGCGTGGCCAGTTCGAGGAAGAAGTCCTCGCGCAGGGTATTGCCTTCTTTTGGCATGGTGTCAGCCAGGTCCGCCTGCTCGACCCAGCGCGACATGTCCGAAAGAAAAGCCCGGATCTGGTTAACTGCGATCTGATAGTCCCGGCGGATCTGAAAACGCCCGGCCCAGTCCTGCGCGAACCGTCGGGCTTCTTCGCCTACCGCGCGCGGTGCCAGGGCGCCGCTACTGAGTTCCCGCCACTCGGCGATCAGCGTGACCGACACAATGGCTGTCAGGCCGGTATTGACCATGCTGATGACGACCGCCTTGCCGGAATAGGCGTGTTCCAGGCCCATCTTCACCGACAGGTCGGTCAGCACCTCGCTGACCTGGACTATCGAGTACGGGTTATAGATCTCCATCACGAGCGAATTTCGCTGGAGATTAATGATGGTGCCCCGCACCTGCTCGCCCTGCGAGTTGCGGAAGCTCACTACCGGATCGATTTGCGTTTTTGAGTACACAGTGCTGCCGATAGGTGAATACCACGACAAGTCGGTTTGGGATCTGCCGCAAATCTGCTGCTGCACCCAGGCGAGTAAGTCGGGGCGCTCTAGCGTCGGTCGTTTCCGCGATAAAGGCAATGAGGCGCCGCAATGCGGGATCTCCACGATTGCAGCATTCTACTGATAAAAAACGCTGTGGTCTCACCTACTTCGGAGGCTCAACCATGTTATGCGACCTGAGCATTGAGCATCTAACTGCGAGCAGATGCTAACCTATCTCGCCGTTACCATGGCGTAACCCTTCCGGCATAAGACCGTGCGGCCGTCACGATGTCTGTCTTAACCAACGACAGGCATGTCGCGGCCGAAATGAGTTTGCATGTGCTGCCATACAACCTCAAGCGAGTCATCAGCGTTCTTGGGTTCGCAAAGACGATGCGCGCAATCAAGCTGGCAGGCGCGTGAACTCGCGCGCCGACGTTGTTCATCGAGCAAAGCTCGATCACGTCATCCGCGTGCGTCTCGGTCCAACGCAATCGTGCTCCCGGCAGGGCTTCACCAACCGGGCGTTATGCACGTTTTTACACGGCCTCGGCCACACCGAGACCGCCGTCATTCGTGGCGAGCTCTGGTCTTCTGCAGGCTCACCGCGGCGGCGGCGAGCGATCGGTCTTGCAACGCTCTAGCGGAAGCACCTCAGCCGAATAAAGCCGTAAGACTTTACCGGTGGCTCCGTCGGCGTCCATATCGATGCAGGCGCATCCGTAGCCAGGCCCGCCCGCATTCGTGTGCCGGTGGGCAGCAAATGAAAGCCTTGTCCTCCCGGTCAAATTGCTCGCCGCAATTCGCTAGAAAATTGAAAGCGCCGTATTTCTCCCAATGTTTCACAACAATGATTGCGGGCTCTCACCGGTTTCCAAACGAACCGTGCGCTATTCCACGGTAACCGATTTGGCGAGATTGCGAGGCTTATCGACATCGGTTCCCCGTGCCAATGCGGTGTGATATGCGAGTAACTGAAGTGGCACCACATGCAAGATGGGCGACAAGGCACCGTAATGCTCCGGCATCCGGACAACGTGAATGCCGGCTTCGCTATCGATCCGTGTGTCAGCGTCGGCGAACACATATAGCTCACCGCCCCTCGCCCTGACTTCCTGAAGATTTGACTTCAGCTTCTCGAGCAGTGCATCGTTGGGTGCAACTGTGACGACCGGCATTGCATCTGTCACTAGCGCCAACGGTCCGTGCTTAAGCTCGCCTGCCGGATACGCTTCTGCATGAATATACGAAATCTCTTTCAGCTTGAGCGCGCCCTCGAGTGCAATCGGATAGTGCGAGCCTCGCCCAAGGAACAATGCGCTGTGTTTCCCGGAGAACTTCTCGGACAAAGCGATAATCTGCGGCTCCAGCGCAAGAACCGCGTTCAACGCCGCCGGCAAATGACGCAGCTCGCGCAAGTAGTCGGCCCGTCGGGTTGCATCCAGTACCCCACGAACAGCCCCCAAAGTGACGGCGAGGATAAACAGCCCGACCAGTTGCGTGGTAAATGCCTTGGTCGAGGCGACGCCAATTTCGCGGCCCGCATGCGTATGAAACGACAGTGACGTCAACCGCACCATCGCACTCGTCGCGACGTTGCAGATCGACAGCGTGTGCTGATGCCCCTGCGCCTGCGCGTGCTTGAGCGCGGCGAGCGTATCGGCAGTTTCGCCGGACTGCGAGATCACAACCACCAGTGTCCTTGGATTTGACACGGAGTCGCGGTAGCGGTACTCGCTGGCAATTTCCACTTGCGTCGGAATCTTTGCGACGGATTCGAGCCAATACCTGGCCGTCAGCCCCGAGTAATAGCTCGTGCCGCAAGCCAGTATCAGCACACTGTCGATTTCCGCGAACACCGCGCCGGCCTCTTCGCCGAAAAGGGAAGCATCGAGCGTTTCGCCGTGTGGCACCGTATCGCCGATCGCCTGCGGCTGCTCGAAGATTTCCTTGTGCATGAAGTGCCGATACGGCCCAAGTTCGGCGCCGCCTCCGTACGCGGCCACGGTGCGTATCTCACGCTGCACGTCTGCGCCGTCGCGGCAGACGACCCGCACCCGCTCAAGTGTCAACTCGCACACGTCGCCCTCCTCCAGGAAAATGAAGCGCTCCGTTTCTCCGGCCAACGCGAGCGCGTCGGATGCAAGGAAATTCTCGCCCTCTCCGAGGCCGACGACCAGTGGCGAACCTTGCCGCGCACCCACCACTGAATTTGGATGGTCCTTGTGTTCAACCGCGATCGCATACGCGCCGTCCAGTTGCCCCACAGCTTCACGGACTGCCGCGAAGAGGTCGCCGCGATAGAGGCTATGCACGAGGTGCGCGACCACTTCCGTGTCGGTTTGCGAGACGAAAACATAGCCCTTATCACGCAGCATCTCGCGCAGTGACTCATAGTTTTCGATGATGCCGTTGTGCACCAGCGCTAACTCGTCCCTGGAAAAGATTGGATGCGCGTTGTCCGTCACCGGCGCGCCGTGCGTGGCCCACCGTGTATGCGCGATGCCGGTACGCCCCTCGACGTGTGTATCGCGGACCTGCGCATCGAGATCGGAGACGCGCGCCGTGCTACGCGCCCGGCGCAAACCCGCGGGAGTCAGCAGGGCGACGCCGCACGAATCGTAGCCCCGATATTCCAGGCGACGCAGTCCTTCCAAAAGAACGGGGACGATGTTACGTTGCGCAACCGCGCCGACTATGCCGCACATAATTTTGCTTTCCTGATAGATAGTGTGTCCGTAGAGGCCAGCGTGCCTTCGGGTTCGGACTGTCCGTCACGCGTAACCAGTCGGATTGCCCGACTGCCAGCGCCAGTGGTCTGCGCACATGCGTTCAATGCCGTATTGGGCGCGCCAGCCGAGAAGCCTGTCCGCCGCGGCAGGGTTCGCAAAGCAGCACGCGACGTCGCCAGGACGGCGCCCCACGATTTCATAAGGGACCCGCTTGCCCGATGCCTTTTCGAATGCGCGCACAACATCCAGCACACCGTAACCTCGTCCAGTACCGAGATTCACGACGAAGCCCGTATCGCGCCGCGCGAGCGCGTCAAGCGCAGCGAGATGTCCGCGCGCGAGATCGACCACATGAATGTAATCACGCACACCGGTGCCGTCCGGCGTGTCATAGTCGCCGCCGAATACGCGCAGTTTTTCCAGCTTTCCGATCGCCACCTGGGCTACGTACGGCATCAGGTTGCTGGGAATACCGCCCGGGTCTTCGCCGATCAAACCGCTTTCGTGCGCACCGACCGGATTAAAGTAACGCAAGGTGGCAATGCGCCATAACGGATCGGATGCTTCCAGGTCGCGCAGCACCTGCTCGGCGATCAGCTTGGTCTGGCCATAGGGGTTGGTTGCCGACAGGGGAAACGACTCGTCGATCGGCGACGTCTTCGGCACGCCGTAGACCGTCGCTGACGAACTGAACACCAACTGTTTTACACTGCGCTCACGCATGACCGAGAGCAGCGCGAGCAGACTGCCGATGTTGTTGTCGTAGTACTCGATCGGCCTTGTGACCGATTCCCCCACCGCCTTCAACGCGGCAAAGTGAATCGCTCCTGTAATGGGATGCCAGTCGAAGACGCGTCGCAACGCGCGCTCATCGCGCGAATCGGCTTCGTAGAACATCACGCGCCTGCCGGTGATCTGATCGACGCGCGTTAGCGACGCGCGGTTACTGTTGACCAGATTGTCGACCACGACGACGTCGTAGCCGCAATTCAACAACTCGACGCAGGTGTGCGAGCCAATAAAACCGGCACCGCCGGTGACCAGGATTGTGCCTCTTATCGTCATTCGTCAATCCTTTTTCCTGTTTGCCCAGTGTAAGTCGTGGGACTCGCTCAATGTTGGCGTGCCGACCCGAGGCCCACGCCCGCAAGCGCGCCATCGGTGACGTACGGCACGATCCCGGCCTGGCCGATGCGTGAAGCGGTGCCGGTTCGACAAGCTTCGTCGGCGGGATCGCAATAGTCGATTGCGAGCACCGGCAGTCTGTACCTGTCGCGGATCAACGCCGCCTGCTTGAGCAGCCAGTCACGGTCGCTTTGCGGCACTTCGACATAACGCTGCTTGCCCCCGTCCCAACCGCGATACAAGGATTCGAAGGCGACCATGTAGGCGAGCTCATGAACCTGCGGCAGCACTTCGAAACCCCGGTTGAAGATCAGCCTGGCTTTCGGATAACGGGCCTTGATCGCGCGTATGACCCGGACGAGCCCCGCTTCCTGGGCCGCACGCGCCTCGGGCGTTCTGGCAATGAGTTGATAGGAATCGAGTGTGTCGAGGAAAAAGCCCCGGTAGCCCTTTTTCCACAGCGGCGTGATGATTTCATCCACGAAAAATGCGGGCCATTCGGTCACCGTCTGATCGATCACCTGCGAAGCCCATGCCTCGTTGACGCCGCGCATCCAGGCGGGCGGTATCTGGCCGAAATAGGCGCGCTCGGCATTCACCTCGCCAACGCTGACATAGGCGAACCAGGCGGCATGCTGCTTCGCGTGCGCCCGCGGATTGAACTGCGCATCGGCATCGAGCACCACCACGTCGAATGAGGCCAGATCTTTGACCGGTGGATTCACCCCATAGTAGAGCGCAACCGAAGGGCCTCGGGGCCCTTCGGCCGCCCCTTGCGCCTGGCAGACCGAGGCCATCGCGCCCAGCGTCACCATGCGCGCAAATCTGCCGATGAGACGCAGCAGCGCGCGAACGGCAACACGCCAGTCCTGAACCTGCCCGATCAAACCCGATTGCTCTTTCATCTTGCTGGTGCTCACCCGCGACTCATCCTCGCAGCATGTAGGTTTCGTATTCGAGCGAATTGAATCTTCGGTCGAGCGTGATAACGGAGATCACCACCACGACCAGCAGCGCCAGCGCGAATCCGTAGCCATAAAAATCCGGGCCGAGTTTGAGCGTGATGGCGGTGAACAGACCGTTGAGCACGACGAAGCCAGCCGTGAGCTTGAGCACGGAGCGTCGCCCGTCCAGATAGAAAAACACGTTCAGCAAACCTAGCAGCAGCACTTGCAGGCTGGCCGAGATTACGTCCACGATCAGAAGCGGCATATACAAGGTCGAGATGCCCAGCGCTTCGAGCACGAGATGCCCGAAGGCGAGAATCATCAGCAGCACGACCGCCTGGATTTTCACGATCTCGTACAGCCCTGCCCGGACGCTGCTGACCATCATGTCGCGCATGTCGTTGATGTGGCGCAGGGTGGCGCCGCTGCGCACCGCATCGTAGAAACGGTCATAGTATTCGACGAAGTCCGCCTCGATACGTACGAGAAAGGTCGCCATGCCGGGCATCACGCATACGTATGCAATGAACACGGGAATGTCGTAGATCACCGACGCATGCAGCGGTCCGATCCCCTGCGCGCCCGTCTCTGGCGCATACCAGAACATGAACTTGTCGATCCACACACCCAGGTTGAACAGCAATCCCACCAGCGCGAGGCTCGGATACGCAAAGCGTTTTTCCATCACCTCGAACGAAATAAAGCGCGCGCTGCGGTAGTTGCGGTAGATAAGCCCGGACAGACCGGCGAGCAGCACGACATGCCCCGCGACGAAACCGCCGAGCAGACCAGACAGTCCATGACGGTTGAGCATGAGTGCGAACGCCACCGTGCAACCGTAGCCAAGCGCAAATACATACAGGATTTGCCGGTACTGCTTCACGCTCGATAGGAAAATCACCGCGATCCAGATATTGCTGACAACGACGAGGCCCGCCACCATCAGAAGCCGGTAGATCAGCGGCTCGCCGCGAAAACCGAACGTGACCGCGATCACGCCGAGCAGGCCGGCGACCGACGTGGATATCAGGACGACGCCGTTATAGTTGGAAAGCACGAGGTCGTCGCGCTTTTCGAACAGACGGTCTGAAATAAAGCGCGTGAACGATAGTTGCAAAGGCCCGGTCAGGATCAGGCTGCATGCGATCAGATACGTCACCGAGACCTGGAACTGCACGATCGCATACTTGGGTATCACAAACGCCAGGCTCAAAAGACCAATGATCAGGATACCGAATATCGACAGGATAAGCGGCCCCGAGCTGATGAGTCCCGCATACGCATAGGCGCGCGCGACGCCGGTCAGCGTCTGGTGTTTCAGTATCTTGCGAAGCTCGAAACCGATGCCCGCCATCAGTTCACTCCTTGCGATTGAGCCGGCGTTCCTGCAACGGCGCCATGGTGCACCGGACAGCCGCCGCGGGCCGCGGCCCGGCCGTCGGCATCGCCAGCCCGGGTGGGCGCCGCCGTCAGGCGCTGGTACAGCACGCGGTATTGTTCAATCATCTGTTTCTTCGTATAGAAGCGACGCACGCGTGCAATGCCGGCTTGCTGCGCGGCTAGCCAGCGCGGCTCGTCGCCGAGCAGTTCGAGCACGGCCTGCGCGAACGCGGCCGGATTGGCGATCGGCACGACACTGCCCGCAAAACCCAGCGCGGCGTCTTCGTCGCCAGAGCCTTCAATCAGCTGGCGGCATGAGCCGACGTCGGTCGTGATCGCGGGCACGCCCGCTGCGAAGCCTTCGAGTACGACGAGCGGCAATGCCTCGCTGATCGAACTCAGCGCTATCACATCCACTTGCGGCAAGATCTCATCGAGGCGCCGGAAGCCGAGGAACTTCACGTTTTTCGCAAGCCCGAGGCTTTGCACGAGTGCATGACATTCCAGTGCGTACGACGGGTCTTCCTCCTCCGGACCGACAATCCAGCCCTCGATGTCCGGCATGCTTCGCGACGCGATGAACAGCGCCCGGATGAAAGTCTTGATGTCCTTGATCGGCACCACGCGGCCAATCAGCGCGACCACGTTGCGCGCACGCACGGCGCGCTTTTCGATGAGCGGCGCGAACGCATCGACGTCGACGCCGTTCGGAATGCTGCGCGTGCGCGAGGCCTGCGCGCCGTCGGCGATCTGCCGCTGGCGATTGGCCTCGTACAGCGCGACGATGTCGTCGGCGGCGTCGTACGCGAGCTTGCCCAGCGCTTCAAAGAAGCGCACCCACAGCTCGCGGAAATAGCTGATCCGGGAAATGTCGCGCTCGAACGCACCGCGGTTGTCGCGAATCCACTGGCTTTGCAGCAGATCGATCTTGCGTTCCTTGGTATAGATGCCGTGTTCGGACACGAGCAGCGGCCGCCCCGTCCGGTAGTGGGCGAGCGCGCCGAGAAAGCCCGCATAGCCGGTGGACACTGTGTGATAGACCCTCGCCGGCGGCAACTGCTGCGCCACGCGCGCGAGTTGCCACAGCGGCTTGTGCATGATCCGCACGGTCCAGAAGTAATCGGTAAACGACGGGTCCGTGCAATACCGGTTGTACTGGTCGACGATAAAGTCCCACGCGGCACGGCTCCGCAGGAACTGCTCCTCGCTCAGCGGCGCATTGTCGCCGATCAGCTGCACCATGTCGGCCATCAGCACACCGGCGTCCGCGGCGCCATGATTACGCCATGCGTCGTGCAAGGCGGCGGAGCGGGCGAACGCTTCCGCGTCGCCCGGAATCTCACGCGCCGGCTGCGCGTCCGCGGGCGCGGCCTCGTACAGATAGTGCGCCTCGAAATGCACGACGTTATCCGGCAGCGCATACGCGGCGCCTTCGTAATCCTCTTCGCGGCTACCCACGAATACGATTGAGAACTGCAGTTCGGGATAAGAGCGGATCATTTCGTTGACCCAGCTCGACACGCCGCCGCGCACATACGGGAACGTGCCTTCCAGCAGCAGGCAGACATCGGCTTGCGCGGCGCGGCGCAGCAGTGAAGGTTTCATGTTGACCAGTAACGCGCGACAGGTTTGAGCATGGGCAGCGTCGCGGCATTGCCGAGCGACGCCAGCAGTTCGGACACGCGCGCAAAATCGCCGCGCAGATATTCAACTTCGGCAAGCCATGGGACGAGACGCTCGCGAGGAAAGCCGAGCGTCTGCGCACGCGCCATGTGTGCGGCGGCTTCGCCCGCCGCGCCGTTGGCAAGCGAAAGCCGGCCGCGGATCATCCACAGGGCGGCGTCGCCGTCGTCGATTTCGAGCGCGGCGCAGGCATGGCGGTCGGCCTGCTCGAGCGTATGCCGGTAGACCGCGCCCTGCACGAGGTTCTGATAGATCAACTCGGAATACAGCTCGGCTAGCTGACGATTGATCGCGCGACGTTGCGCATCGGTCGTGGCCGTCTCGAGGCTTTGCTCGCTCTGCAGGATGCGCTGCGTGACTTCGTTCTCCGCCTGATCGAGCGTTCCGTAAGCGATCAGCCGCACGTCTTCCACGGGGTCTGCAAGCAGTTCGCGCAGCAGAGTGCCCGTGGTGCGCGTCGGCATGGACTGAATGGCGACGAGTGCGGACAGCCGGTCGGTCGCGTTCACCTGCGTGTTGACGATACGCGCCTGCAAACGTGCGCCGCCGCCATGCGACACACGCGACATCAGATAAGTAACGAACTCGGGCGCCGGGACGTCGTCCATTTCGTCGCCGCTATTCGCACGCGGCGACCACGCGGCCCACAGACAGCTCGCGAGCACGACGAGCGCGCCGAAGAGCGGCACGAACGTGCATGCCAGCCACAACAGCAGCAAACTCCAGCCGCGCGGCTCACGATAGTGCAACGGCAGAAGCGCGCGGCACAACAACGCCTGCAAGGCCGCGCCGACCAGATTAATGGCGACGACCGGCAACAGCGGATCGAAACCTGTCTGTGTCCCCGCGATGCGCCAGATCAGCGCGTACTGCGCGATCCCCACGAGCAGGAGGCCGACAGCGGCGGCCGCTGCTGCGAGAGCACGATGCGTGGACAAAGGGCGGCGGGGGGTCTTTACGGACATGGCGTCAGACCTCGATGCCGCTGCGCACGAGAAGGCGCTTGAGCGCCGGGCCGGGGTCGCCGCCAAGATGCAGCGTATGCACGCCGATGCGCGCGCCTTCCAGGTCGAGATTGAACTGCGCGCGCAGGCTGCTTTCGATCCGCGCGAGATAACCGTCCACGCCTGTGGCATCCGTCACGGGCATCAGGTTGATCAGCACCGACTGTCCCACTGACTTGACCGGCCACATCAGATCTAGCGCGCGGCGGCGGCGCATCACGTGTTCGAAGAACGAATCGCCTTCGTCGTCGTGCGGGAATACCAGCGCGACCAGCGACGATGTAACGCCTGCCGCGCGTTCGAGGCGCGTGAGGCGGCTGACGTCCAGCGCGAATTCGTAGGGACAGTCCGGCACCGAACGCAGGATTTTTTGCACCTGCTCAGAATGCTCGACGCCGTCCGCGTAATAGCCGAGCAATACGAGCAGCAGTTGCAGATTGTCGAAATTCAACGACAGGAACGGCATCCGCCTGATCGCCAGCACGGCGAGTAGCCGGCCATCCGCCGAAATCACCGGCGCGCACACCAGCAAAGCCGAGCTGGTGACGGGTTGCCCGTCGCTCTTCAGATGGGCGACCGCGTGGGTGTCGAGCGCGCGTGCGACGAGTTCGTCGTGCGGATCGAGATCGAACGCGTCGCCGATACGAGCGAGCGCTTGCCCTGCAATCTTGCCGCCGTGCACCGGATAGAGCCCGGCCACTTCGATCTGACATGCCTGCGCGACGAATTCGAGCAGCGCATGCGCGCCTGGCATGCCTGCCTGGTTGCTTTGATCCGGCGCGGCCGGCGCCTGATCCAGGCCGTGCACGACCGACAGACGGCGCAGTTCCGTAATCGAATCGCGCAGCGTCGTGGGTCTCGACAGCAGATCCTTCTCGAGCCGCTCGTGCGACAGGCGCATCAGGTAATGACTATTGGTGATGGCGACGAGCCGGTCATTCAGATAGTCGTTCAACGTGTTCGCGCGTTGCGCGCGGTTGCCCCACGTATCGCCGAAATGCCCCGCGACGATCGTTTGCAACAGGCCGCCGGTGAAAAACAGCGTCGGCCAGGCTTCGGCGCTGCCGTGCATCAGTACCTGCCATGCGCCGATCAGCATCGCACAAGCCAGCAGGCCGAGCAGCGTGCCATAGCGCAGCGCGACGATCAGCGGCGCGAACCACAGCCACGGAAAACCCGCGTGCAGCAGAAACGGATCGTTGCGGTCGAATGTCCAGCACAGCGCGCCGATGACCGCGACGAAGACGATCGTCTCGACAACGGAAAACGGCCGCGTCACCGCGGGTGCAACGAAGCGCCGCAGCGCGCCCAGATTTCCGAACGGATTCGAGTGACGCGGCTTCGCCGCACTGGCGGCGGATTGCGCGGTGACGGTATTCACAGCCGACTCCTCATGATGTGTCGGGATACAGATGACAGCATGCGTGCGCCAGGCGGCGCGACCATCAACCGCGTACGCGCAGCGGCGACAACAGGCTGCCGATCAGCGACGATGCAACGCTCGACAGGCTCGAACGCGTCCAGCCGCTTTTCGACCCCGTGGCGCTCCACACGACCTGGCCCGACGCGACGTCGATCAACTCGAACGTGACGCCCGCCACCGGCTCGCCGTCCACGCCGACCTTGTAGCGCCACTCTTCCAC
Organism: Paraburkholderia sp. OAS925; assembly: GCF_040543975.1. Classification (NCBI taxonomy): domain Bacteria; kingdom Pseudomonadati; phylum Pseudomonadota; class Betaproteobacteria; order Burkholderiales; family Burkholderiaceae; genus Paraburkholderia; species Paraburkholderia sp. OAS925. The sequence goes on along the minus strand of NZ_JBEUNO010000001.1, from coordinate 1,188,400 downwards.
TGCGCCGGTCAGCACGTATTTCACGTGCTGCTCGCGGGCCCAAGCGAGCTTTTTCTCGCCCAGATCGCGCTGCGCGGTATCGAACATCGCGTTCGCGGAAGGATCGGCCGGCGCAATCCGCACGTCGGTCAGACCGTTGGCCCGCAGTGTATTCGCCGCGATCGCCGCGGCGCTGCTGCCGGCCGCGGGCGTTTCGGTAAAGTTCGCCATCGACACGATCGCCACCGGGTCCTTAGCGGCAAGCGCCGGCGATCCGCTTTGACGGATCGAACCGCAGGCGCCCAGCAGCAGCGCCGACACCGCGACCAGCGCGGACCATTTGACTAGGCCGAAGCCTCTATTCATGCTGTTCATCGAACCACTCCTCAGTAAGGTTGTTTTTGTCGCGGGCGCGCTGGCCCGCGGTGTCGGTAGAACGGATCAGTCATCAGTAGTACCAGCTGTAGCGCGTGCCCAGTACCGTGACCGGCGTGCCGATTTTCGACACGCGCTGGTGTTGCAGAAACACGGCGAGATGGTCGTTGCCCAACACCGTGCCTGCAATGCCCGCGCTGAATTGCGGCCCCCAGCCCTGAATCGAATCGTGCAGCAGGCCGACGTCGAAGAAAGGACGCCAGCGGTGCGTGTACTGTTCGAGCAGATCGTTGCCTGCGCCGAAAAAGAAGCCGTATTGCGTGTAGGTGTCCGGCATGAAGTCGCGCGGAGTCGCCGGTTGCAATGCCACGGGCAACAGCCGCGAGATCAGCGGGTTGGCCTGCCCGCTCGCGCCGTAGCCGCCGTGCGTAATCAGCGCGCGCAGCGTGTAGTCCGGATATTGCGTGCGGATCCGGTAACTGACCTCGCCCGTCGACAGCACTCCGCTGCCCAGATACGTGCGGGCCTGGCTATAGAAGCGATCCGCTTCCACGCTGCCCGAGAACGTTATGTGCTGCGTCATGCGATAGGTGAAGTCGCCGATCACGTTGTCCTTCATGCCGCCCACCAGCAGCGATTGCGTTTCGTCCGCGACCTGATTGCGGCCGGCGCGCAGACCGAGCGTGAGGGGCGAATTGCGGCCCAGTTCGCCTGCCAGATCGAGCGTGTAAAACGAGCTGGATGCAATGCGCCGGCCACCCGTGACCGTGAACGACGTATCGCGCGTGCGCCGCTCGCCATAGATGTTGAGCCAGCGGTCAACCGAGGGCACGTTGACCAGCTGCGTGATGTCGGTCGAATGCTGGAAATGCTGGACCGCCGTCACGCCGACAAGATATCGCTCGGCGATCTTGCGGCTGCCGGCAAGCGTCGTCTCCACATAGTCGAGCGGATGTTCGACGTAGTTGGTGACGCTCGCGTCTATCGATTGCGGCCAGTCGAGCGCCGTCTCGGTCACGCGGGTATGCAGTTCGGTATCTTCCGGCGCGCCGCCAAGCGCGTCGAATGCCAGCTCTTGGGCGCGATCCGGCTTGTCCACGGCAATCGTTGCATCGATGCGGTCGTAGACGGGCAGTCGCGAACGCTCCTCGTCGAGCAGGCGCGTCATCTCGGGCACGTCGTTTTCGGCGAGGGCGATTGTCAGACGCGCGTCGGCGGGCCGCGACAGGCGCTCGGCGTATTGCTGCGCGAGCCAGCGCTTCGCCAGCGGATTGCTTTCGTGCGACAGTGCCCACGCAATCGCCACGTCTTTTGCGACCGCGCCCCGCACGCGTGCGTTTTGCGGCAAATCCGCGCCCTGCATCGGCGCGCCGCCAGGCAGGCCCTTCACCGCGCCGATCAGCGTGCGCCGCGTTTGTGCCGTGTCGGCGGGCGTCGCATGATTCGACATCAGCCCGTCGAGCAGCGCAGCCGACGTGTCGCCCGTTGCGAACTCGGTGGACAACGTGACGCGCCGGCCACGCAGATCGGCCACTGTTTCTGCGTCCTGCAACGTGCGCCCGCGCATCGACGCGCGTTGGGCATTGCGCGGCGTCGCGAGCTTGGCCTGTTCGTCCTGAAGTTGCAGCCACACTTTCTTGCGGATCGTCCACGCAAGTCCCGCATGGCCCGACTGTTCCTGCGCGTCGGCATAGGTAAGCAGCCACAGTGGATCGCGTGACATCACGCCGGTTTGACGGCGCAGATACTCAAGCGCCGCGACGGGACGATTCAGGCGCATTTCGGCTGCGGCGAACGGTCCCCACAACGCGGAACTCTGAGCGGCGCTGCCGCGCCAGCGCTTGAGCGCCGCCCGCAGATCCGCGTCGCTGCCGTAGTCGACCAGCGTCCATAGATACGCCGCGCTCACGTCGGAGCCCGCGCCCGGAAGATCGACCGCCCGCTTCAGATCGGCGAGTGCATTTTGCGGCTGCCCCACGAGCCGGTAGTATTCGGCGCGCACGCCGAGCAGCGCGGGCGACGACTCCGCTGTCACACGCTCCTGCGGCGTGAGGCCGTCCAGCAGTGTGGCGATACGGTCCAGCGCCTGTGCGTCCAGGTAGTAGTAGATCGCGTCGCGCAAGGCGCGCGCCGTGTGCTCGCGCCGAAAACGCAATTCAGCAACGCGGCCCGCGTCGATCGGATAGGGATCGTAGAAGTCCGTCATTTCGCCCAGATCTTCCGACGTCGCGGTGCCGTTCGCGAGCAGATGGCGATACGCTTCGTTGGCGTCGTCATCGCGTTGCAGCAACCGCGCCAGTTCCGCATAGTTGCGCCAGAAGATTTCGTCACCGGCTTTTGCGCCCGCGCGTGCCGACTTCAACGCGGCCAGCGAGGCGCGATAGTCGCCTTGCCGATACAGAACGCTCGCGGTGCGCAGAGCAGCCGTCGCGTCGTCCGGATGGCGCGCCTGGACTGCCCGGTAGATGGCGAGCGCCTGGTCGTCGTGGCCGGCGCGTTCGGCAAGCGTGCCGATGCGCTGATCGATCGCGTCGCCGTTTGTGCCGCGCGGCAGCGAGCGGAGGAACGACAGACCGTCGTCAGGGCGGCCAAGCCGCTCGTAGGTGGCAATCACGCTGTCCACCAGCTTTATGTCGCCGGGTGTGGCGCGGGCCTGATGAACCAGCGCGACCAGATACGCTTCGTCGTCGTTGAGCATGGGTGCGATTCGCAGGACGTTCTGCCAGCCGACGGGGTCGTTCGACACCTGCGCATATTCGAGCCAGGACTTGAGCGCGAGCGGCGGGTCCCGGTTCCATTCGGCCACCTGGGCGAGCCGCTTGACCCACAGCGCTGAGCGCGGGTCGCGCTGCACCTCTTGCGCGGCAATCTTCTGTGCGTTCGGCAAGTCGCCTGATTCGACGAATGCCTGGAACACGGTGTCCGCTATGCCCCCGCCACCAGCCGACCTGGCGGATGAAAGCGCTGCGGCTGACGGCGGTGCCGCTGCCGGTGTGCTTGCGGCTTTCGTCGCAGTTGCAGCCGATGCAGCCGATGCGGCCGAGACCCGGACGACCCGCACCGCGCCCTGCCCTTCGACGCCGCCGCCTGCCGCGCGCCGGCTCGCGCGCAGGAAACCACTATTCACCGCGACGGGGCCGTCCATGTACGCGTAGCTTGCGGTGTGAGCAGGCACCGCTTGCGGCGACTCGTCGTGCGGTGCTATCGACGCATAGCGCGCCAACATTTTCGCGTAACGGTCTACCGCCGCCGGCCGGTTCGCTGCGCGCGCAACGCTCAGCAATACGACGAGCGTGCCCGGATCGTCGACGAGCTTGCCTGCGTGCGCGTCCGCCGCGGCGAGCGCATCGTCGAGCAGATTGCCCGCTTGCAACGCGCGTATGCCGGCCACGAAACAATGGCGTTGCCCATCGACCGTATGCGCTGCCGCCTGCTGACGGAACCATGCGTCCGCGGCCGCGCGATAATCGCCGACCTGAAGCGCATAGCGCGTGATTTGCGTGTCCCATTTCGTGCGTCCCTCGGGATCGTTCGCCGAGAGCCGTGCGTAGAGTTGCATCGCAAGGTCGGGCAGGCCGGCGGCAGCCGAGCGCTGCGCAAGCCATTCGACGTCCTTCGGCGCCCATTGCAGGCGCGCCGCCGCTTTAAGCTTCGCGCGGAAGCCGGCCAGTTCGACCGCGCGGTGCGGATCGTCCTCGGTAGTCGCAAAAGTGCGCTGTTCCGCCGTCGAAAGACGCAGCATCGTAGCGCTGCGCCGCATGTCGTCGGTGCCAAGCGCGTCCATGCGAGCGGCGATCCGCTCGGTATCGGCGGTGCGGCCAAGATACGAATATTGCGCGCCGAGCAGCGCGAGGAATTCCTCGTTGTCGGGCCGCACTCGCGACCATGCTTCCAGGTAGGCGACGCTCAGTTCGTTGGGCGCGCCTACCGAGGCGACGCGCTGACGCAAGCCGCCGCGCGGCGACACGCCGTACAGCGCGAGTAGAACGACGCCCGCAAGCAGATAGACGAGCCAGGCCGGTGCGATACGAAGACGTTTAGCGCTCACAGGAAATCTCGACGGGCTGATAGTTCACCTGCAGACTTGCGGCCGCCGGCGTATCGAAGCGCACCGTATCCCCTTCGCGGCGCGTGGCGACCCGGCGTCCGGCCACGCTGACGCTGCAGCTCTGCGCACCGGCCAGGCGGACGAACGGCTGGTAATAGCCGCCGAATTCGAAGGACATGCCGTTCGGCTCGCGCTTGAAGTTGCGCACGAAACCATTAGCTTCGGCGATGTAGGGCCATGCACCCGACGTCGGAACCGCTTCGCGGCCAGCCGATGGGTTGAACGACACACGTGCGGCGCCGTCCGCGATGTGAATGTAGATGCCGTCCGGTCCCGCCAAGTACCCGGTGACGCCGGTGGAGGCGCGCAGATCCGGCGTGCTCGTCGAAGGCCAATGCAGCTCGCGCACTTCGCCGTTGCCGCGCACGATCCAGTCGTCGCCCGCGCTGTTGCCCGCACCGGCACGCGCATCGGTGTCGCCATGCACGGCGCGCGCGACGGCGAATGAACGCCAGTCGAGCACCTTTTCCGTGTAGTCGGTCATCTGCACCGGCAGCACGGGCTGTGTGAGCACCGCCGTGAATATCTGGTCCAGCGCGCGCAGCGAGGCGATTTTCGTGCCGCTATACATGTGGTAGTACAGATCGATCGGCTTGAAGCGCAACGGCTTGTCCGTCATGTCGAAGGTTTCGAGCACGCGCGTGAAGCCGTAGAACGGGCCAAGCCAGTCGTTCGTATAGACGTTTTCGTCCTGATTCGGCGCGTAGACCTGGTAGGCGCCCGGCCCCTTGTCCACGCCGATGGGCGCGATATTGGTCCAGCTGCTCGCGCTCTTCGTAATGACGGTATCGCCGCCGTTCACGTTGGCGACGCCCGCCGCGTACACCTTGCGAATCACGATTGCGGGCGGCTTGCAGTTGCCCGGCCATTGCAGGATGGTCGTCTTCTTGCCGGGCGGCGCGAGGCGCGTGTTGATGTAATCGATCGAGCCGGTCACCTCGCGATCGATGTCGAACGTGTAATTCGGAATGCTCAGGGAGAATGCGGTATCGCCGCCGCCGCGGTCTACCCGCTGGCCCGTCGTGGCATCCACACTGCCCCAGTCAAACGGATGCGAATAGGTATGCGTGCCGATCGCGACATAAGGCAGCGCGAACATCTTGCGCGCGATCTCCTCCAGACGCGGCGAAATCTTGGGGTACAGGCCCGTGGGGCCGACTTCCCCCTCGATGACGGAGAGCGTCATGGGCACTTTGTAGCGCGTGAAAATCTGCTGATAGAGCGCGTCGCCCGAGTAGTCGGCGCCGGGGAATTCGGCGCGCGACGCAAAACCGTCGCCGTCCACGTGCGACATGAAAAGTCGCCGTCCATTTTCCGTCGTCACACTCGGCGACGGCATCTGCGTGAGACGCAATGCGGCGGTGAGGAACGAAATGGGCTGAATCGCCCAGCGTTCCTGGTCGATGCCGTTGAGCGACACGACCGTGTACGGGCTCATCGCGAAGCCGCCCCATGGGGTGATCGCGACAGGGTCGACGGTCGCATCGCCGCTTTGCACCCGCAGCAGCGGCCGGCTCGCAGCACCGACGCGCACGCCGGTCAGATCCCGCGGACCCAGCTTCGGATCGACTTCGAAGCCGATCATCGGATCGCGCGAGACCACATCCACCTTGTCGGTGAATGGACCTGACACCGCTTGCAGGTCGAGCGCGGGTCCTTCGTCGGCGGCCGCATCGAAACCGAACTGGCCGAGAAACGCAACGGGCACGTGCGAGGCGATGCGAGCATCCACCCAGTTGCGCCACGCCGCGCTGTCCTGCGTGCCGGTGCCCTGCAGCCACGCAACGACACCGGCGTAACGGTCCGGCGTGATGCCGTCGGGCAGCGGGTCCTTCACGTTCGCGTACTCGACGTCGTAGCCGAGATAGTTCAGGGGCGTCGCCAGATCGCGCACGCCGGGCGTTTCGTCGAGCAACAGGTCGTCGCCGGTGTCCTGCACGATCAGCACCTTGCGCGGCAGAACTTCGATTGCGCCGATACCCACCACGTTGCGCCTGACGTTGGTCACGTATGGCGTCACGCCTGTTGCCACCACCTGCGCGGCCGTCTTGCGCGCACATGCACGATCGTCCGCAGCGCAGTATTCGACCGACAGCACAGGCACGCCCGTCTGCTGCATGAACGCCTGAGCGGCCGCAGTGCGCGCGGCGCTATCGTCCGCGGAGACGACGGTGTCTTCGTCACCGTTGGCACTCATGCCGCGAATGAGCGAAGCACCGACAACCGCGTAGAGCGCTTTGGCGTGCGGCGCGGCGAGCCTCAGGGCGTCGGCGCCGCCGGCGATTAGAAGCGCGTCTGGATGCGCGGCATGGATTGCGTCGAGGGAGGCAATGGCATCTGTTGTGTCCAGCAGAAAACCGCGATAGCCGCGCTGCCACAGCGGCTCGATCTCGCGCGCAACGAATGCAGCCGGCGTGCCGGCATTGGCATCGGGATGCGCTCGCGCAAGCCATGCGGTATGGCGCAGCACATGTTCGGCGGGATTGAAATCGTACGCGGGATCGACTACGACTGCGTCGAAGGCTTGCAGAAGATCGACCGGCACATTGACGCCGTCGAAAAACGCGACATTGGCCGATTGCGCCTCGCGCGGTGCGCCTTGCGCTTTTTTCTGTGGCTGTGCTGACAGGGGTGCGCCTTGTACTTTCGCGGGCTGAGCGTTTCCGCCGATCGAGATCGTAGCAAGCGCCGCCACAACGGCGCACTGCAAAGCGCGCATCGCCAGTTGCGGATAAACCCGTCCGCACAGTTTGCGCGGCCGCCTCGACAGCCCATGTGGCACGTCGCGAAGCGGCGATTGCCCCTCGATTATCGTTTGAAACCCCGATGTCATATTTTGTTCGCTTTGTTGGTCTTTCTGCTGACCCACGATTAAGGCAGCATTTTCCTGGCTTTCACCTGACGCCCCGACGCGACACACCGCCTTTTTAACGATTTCCAGACTAGCTCAGATAGCTGCGCTATTACGGCCGCCATTCGATTGGACCTGATTAATCAGGCCCTCGTCCAGGCTGCGCATTCTAGTCGCACTCTGTTGCAAGTGCACGTATCTTTTTTGCGCTGAAAACCCGCTTCAGGTGCTTAAAGTGGCCCGAAGATCACAAAACAGACGGCGTATGGAATCACAATACGTTTGCGCAAACGTTTTACCGCTTCGGAAGATCGCCGGCAAGCCCCACTCTTATTTGAAAATAATTAACGATTCGCGAGCCCAAAGGGCCTATTTGTCGAAAATACGCAACGGCAGATGACTTTTACGGACACTCGGGTCTCGTTCGAAAAAACTCGCGAAACGCGAATTATTCCAACGCTCGCGCGAGCGATCACCCACGCCGAATGCCGTACAGCGGCGTGCGGACATCAATTGTCTTAAACAAACAGAGCAAATACCGGACGGCGTAGAAAGTCTAACTGCGCGCTGTTCACGCTGCTGTACCTCGGTGTCAACGTGCTTTTACGAGGCGTCCGCGTATCACTATGGCGATCAGGCCGCGCCCAGACAGAACACCGTCACTTGCTAATCACCGCAGCCATCGCCGCTTCCTGATGCTGCCCCCGTCTGATGCTACTGTCGAATTGCCGGCCAGTTGAGCGCCGGTCAATCGCCGCTGCGAAGGCTCACTAAGAATAAGCGTGACCCGTAGTAAATCCCCCATGCGCTCGTCATAATTCACCCCTAGTGAGCAGCCGGCAAAGCTACAAAAGAAACCGGATACACTCTCGACGATTGCCGAGACCTCGCGGATTTCCAGCTCTCGGCTACCTGCGACCAGCAGCAGAATGCAGGAGTCTAACTGACTGTCAGCGATGGCCAGCTGCTCGGCGGCACGCGCTACGGCACGTGCCGCGCGATTTTTGCCTTGTGCAACGCCTAAACCTACTTTTACTTCGCCAACGTCGACAAAACCTTCCAGCATGGTGCGCAGGTCCGTAACGCCAAGCGCAGATGGATTGAATCCTTCCGATAATCCATCCACGATCGCCGCGATACGCAAATCAAGCTCATTAGCGCACGCTGAAGGATTCAACAGGGGCAGCGGGATCAGCAATACTCGTGCATTGGCGGGTAGGGCCGCCAGCATCTCCCTAGGTCCAAAAGTCGATCGCTCAAAAAAAAGCACGACAACCAATGCATCTGAGCGATTTTCGATCGACAAAATGGACCGGACCACGGCGACAGCGTCGCTTTCGAACGGCTCAACTAGGATTATGACGATATCCGCGGTGTTAAATATTTCCGCTGCGGCCGGCTCGCGCGGGTATCCCGGATTCGGGGAACTATTCACGCCGGTTGCGGACGAGGTTGCGCTAAAGAATTGCACGTCGCCCTGAACACCTGTTCGGAACAAGGCGTCAACCATCCGCGCTCCGGTGATCCCGGCACCCACTATGCGTAACGCAGGATGGCCGTGGTTCTCTCCAAGACAAGTAGCCCCCACACTTCTTTGAAGCGCAACCCGCAATTCGCCGCCCGGTTCCTGGTTGGTTTTTGCCATTGTTCTTTTTTATGGTTCGAATAAAGAGCCAGCGGAGCGAACACCGGCGCGTCATTGGCATCAAGCTTTGGAGGGAAAATCAAGTCCGTTGACGCGTATTCTGATGACTGGAAGAAGCAGCCACCGAGCCGTGATATCACCGCTTCAATTTCATAATTGCCTGGCGCCCACAGATGTCCCCGCCTGGAAAGCCATGATGATGCGCTTTCCAACCTGTCGTTCGCCTCCGAAAGGACGCGCCGAGATGCGCTCGCGGCAAAAAACCTGCCACGCGTAGCGTATGGATCGTCTGCGGATTTATTGCTTAAGCAGTGGCATGCCTAAATTCACTGCTCCCGCTGAGTCACGATGGCAGCTGGGGAACTTTGCCGATTTGTATTCTACTTGTTCCTGTTTACACGCGTACGACCATTTCCGAAAAATACCCAGGCGCGAATCGTTAGCCGCACGAGTCAGAATCAAACTGATCACCGCTTACATTAAATATGATCTCGCAAACGTTTTCGGCAGCGGAAAACAGAACCGCCGGTCCCTTTTCTTTGCAGAAATTGGAGCGCTCGAAGTTGGGCGGTGTGCAGTGCACGAACGACGGCACCGTAAGACGCATCAAAGGTGTCAGCCTGGCGACCAGGTCCTCGGACGCGGCAGCCCGCCTGTACCGCCGCAGCAAAATTCGGCAGGCTTCTCACTGACCGCTGAGTCACAAGCCAATGTTAGCCGCCACGATCGGCTAAGGGGCCGGGAGGGTACCGACTGAGATGGAATGGACACCGTCCTTCCTAGGGGGACCAAGGCCAGCTGAGGGGCCTCCAAGACCGGACGGCATCAACGCGCCAAAGCGGAATTTCGACACGACCACTGCATGAACGGCGACCCCAAATGAATGCCACGACATATCGACTCGGTATCCACAACGGGTGTTCCAGCTGTGCCGGTCGACGCTTAAACCGGCGAAATCGAAAATCGATGAAGGCACACCAAGAACTGCTTTCTGGTTGCGAAGAATGGGCGCATGGCGTGGGTGACTCTGAGGTACGACGACGCCTTCGAATATGTATTGGCGACCGCATGAACGAACACTACTCCGATAGCCAAGCAGCCCGAAGCATCAGCGCAGCCACGAGGCGGTTGACGATCACTTTGCGTTGCTAACGGTGATGCGAAGGGGGTTAGACCCGCGTAAGACGCACCTGTCAGAAGACCGGGGATTACTGTTCGGTCCAAAGAATCAGGTCCGTGCGCGCGTCTTTCATCAGCGTCCGGGACAGCGGAGTATGGAGTTTGTAGTAGAGCACGTCCTTCACCTTCTTAGCACGCCGCGCTTCGACTGATGTTGTGCTCAACAGGGAAACACTTGTAGTTCTTCTGGGGTGGCAAAAGTCACCAAAGCGACTGGCAACCGATGTGCGCCAATCGCTCGAGCCTGATAAGTGTCTGGCGCGATCCGTCGCAGCCATGAATCAAAGAATCAGGTGCACTCGGCTACTCCATTCGGTCGGTGGAACACGAATCGGCTGCTGACCCAGCCGAGGTTATTGTTCGCTCACTTGACACCGGGTCCGCTCATGAGCGTCGACGATCCATACGTTGACGTCGACAGGCCGTTTGTGCCCGCGCGATGCCGGTTGTCCAGCCTCTCGCGCTTCAACGTTGCAGTTGCACTGGCGGACCGTTGAGCGCATCCGCGCGACTGACTGGACGAGAGAGTCGGGAACAGTTGCATGAAGCACCGCTCGCACACGCCAGGAGTTGAGTGCACCTACCGGTTCTCGTCTGAGGACTCGACGGCCCCGGGGGCAAACTTCATCCCCGCAGCCTCCGCTAAAAAACACTGATCCATACAATCGGACGCTGTCGTTGGCCGCTGCGAATGCAACCGACATTCCGCGTCGTTCACACCGCCGAATCCTTCCCGGTCGTGCCGATCCGGTCATGGATGGCTTCGCAATGTTGCACGAGCGCCGGGCGGGAGACCACGTACTGCTTCAACGGCGTATCAATCTCGTAGAAATAGATATTGGCAACGAAGCCATAGATCGCCGCGTCGACGGTGGCAAGATCGCGGCCGAAAACATAGCTGGTGTCGCCGAGCATGTCCGCAACGACGCGCAGATTCGCGATACCTCGCGCATAGATCTGCTCCGGTTCATATCGGCCGATGCCCTGATACTGATATCGCAGCCGATTGTATTCGCGAGCGGCTTCAAGATCACTCGCTTGAACGTCCGGGTGAGCGGCAAGCACGGCGTCGCGAAAGGACGGCCAGAAGCGCTCGTCGCGCCAGCGCGAAAAACTCATGATCCAGTACAGGTCGTCGAGCGTTCGACGGACCATATAGTCAAGATTCAATTGCTTTTGGGAAAGCGCCGAGTCAATGTCCAGATCATACTGACGTGTTAAATGGGCAATGATGCTGTCACTGTCGCCGATCCTATGGTCGCCCATCTTGGAGATAAGGCAATTGGCCACGGGGCGCAAGGCTGGTGTCGAGGACATGACTATGCTCAAAGGCGAGCCCGCACAATCGCATGAACGCAAACACCTTCAGACCAAAGGGATTGTTATCGGCGACGCCAAAAAGATCCGGATAGGAACAAAGCGTCAGCATAAGCACTCCTTTCTAGCGACAGAAAATAGCTCACTAACGCCAAGATGAAGATAGGGGCATTCTCGGAGTACAGCGGATGTTCGCTTCATCGTCCACACCGGTCGAATACGTGCAGTAAATGAATGGCAATCTGAGCACGTTGCGATGAACGACCAAGCCGCGCGACATTCACGGCGCCTGTGCCGGGATGCTTGAGCCCGGGGCCGCACGGCGGCGTGGCGCATGTCGATCACCTGCGCCATCCCAGTCGACGCTTCGATGGCCGGATGGAATGTGACCGTCATGATCGCCGTCATCGCTTCCCCTGAGTCGACCTGCACGCGTCTTGCGACCCGCCTGCGGACTATATCGACGGCATCACGCTCGGAAACACCAGGTGACTCTCCACGCGCTTGACGCCGGGCACGCCCTCGGCCGCGACGCGGATCGCGCACTTTTCCTCCTCGGACTCGATCACGCCCCATAGATGCGCAACGCCGTCCTTGACGAGCACGCCTTGCTTCGGCAACCGCCAACGCTGCCCATGCATTTCCAGAACTATCGCGTCGCGCAGGCTCACATCGTCGTGCGACGCTGAGTCCACGGCCGGCGCGACGCTCGCAAGTGCGCGGATGAGGTTCGAGCGGCTCACAATACCGACCAGCATACCGTCCTTCAGCACCGGCACACGTTTGAGATGCCGGCGCTCCATGAGGTCCGCGATCTGCTGGAGCGGCATGTCGTCGGGAATCGAAATCACCTGGTCGCACATCACGTCGCCCACGACATGTCCGTGTTCCTTTACATACCTCGCAGCCTGCTCGCGGGGTGACGACGACAGCAGTTCGAGCCACCACGAGCGCTTTCCGCGGCACGTGTCTGTCTCCACCCGATGCAGCAGGTCGCCCTGGCTGACGATGCCGACAACCTGTCCGTTTGCGTCGACGACCGGCATGCCGCTGATACGATTATCGACGAACAGTCTTGCCGCGTCGTGGATCGTCATGTCCGGTGTGGCAGTGACGACGGACGCCGTCATGATGTCGAGTGCGCGCATGGTCGCTCCCTCAGCGTGTGGCAACGGGTCCCCATCTGTTGCACCCGTTGCACGATTCCGGCAGACGCACCGGCGGCGGACTGCGCGGTGCTGAGGCGCCTGATTCCAGTGCGCAACAAACGGCCGCTCGCGCCAATGTCGCGCATACCCCGATGACTGCACGCTGCCCGGACTCCCCCGGTTCTGATGGAAGTGGCCACTGCTCGCGAGCAGAGCCCAGTCACAACCGGGTTCCTCGATTGCGTCGACGAACGACAGCACGCCGACGATGTCCTAAGTATGTCTCGCTCGCCGTTTCTGCAGGCAGCGATAGCAGAATGGAACTCCGCGAGCAGGACCGTCCATTCGGGAATGCCAAGCAAGATCGTCGGTGATTCGATCGAGGCAACACAGTCGCGATAGCGACCGGCGTTGTGATAGTGAATCGCTTTACTAAGATCATTTGCCGACGGGTCTTCGCGGGCGCGTGCCGGAGAGCCTCGCGAGGGCCCGCAAGTATTGGCGACTTTGTGAGCCAGCCACGCATTAAGATTGTGTTGCGATAATGAGCATAGGCTGAATCAGGAGAAATATCCAAAAAAACGAGGCGAATTCTCACTCCGATTCGCTCTCGATGGAGCCGCCGCTCGAACGTCCGCGTGAAAGCGTGCGCGGGCTGCTCGAACCCAAACGGCTGAACCGCGCTCCGACGCTGCACAAGACGCACGCAGCTCCAAAGCGGGCCGAAGCCTAATTGTCGTCGCTATGGGACCGCGGCGCCCCTACGCGGCCCGTGGCAATTTAGTTGTTTTACCGGTTCAGCGAGTCTACGTCCGCGGTCGCTGTCAGCTTCTCCCCTTCAAGGAAGGGTGAGACGTTCGCCATCGCGCGAGTAACGTAGATATCTTATTCCCCCACCGGAGCGACGTAGTGGATCGCGTTGCGTGCCGCCTCGATGCCGGCCAGACTCGGATGTCAGGCGCAAGTGATAGCGCCAGCAAGCGGGTCATGTGGGTCATGTGGGTCAGCGCAGCCTTCGTTACCGAGTAGGTATTGACGCGCCCTTCGGTCGAACACCGCCGAAGAAAATATCGCTGACCGATCGCACTGCGCGGCGGACAATCGCAAGCGATATGCTTATGAAACCGCCAATGAGCGTTACCTCCCCCGATCGAGTGACGGCCGTGACTAACGCAGTGACAAATACGGGAACAAGCACCTTGGTGATTACGTTGGGGACATGGCTGGCGAGGGCAGAGCCACTTGTAGGTGCAATCGCGACTGAGATAGCTAACTGGATAACTTCCGTCGGGCAAAAACTGATCTTGCCTGCCAGCAACTCAACAAAGGAAAAGCGACCATGTCGAAGCGATTCATAACGTGGCTCTACCTGACGTGCGCGCTCGCGCTTATCGGGAGTGTCCTCGGATCCGTAAAGCTGGTTCTATCTCACTATATCCCGTCCCAACCGTTTCCAGATGTGCGCACGTTCTCCCTTCGTAATGCAAGGCTGTTAATAAGCGGAGCGCTTTTTTTATCCGGATTAGGCGCTTTTCTTGTTGTCTTGACGAATTGGATTTGGCCCGAACAATTTCCACTCCGATCGAAATTTGGAAGTAGGGATGACTAATATTTTAAACGGCAGTTGCGTCCGTTAGTGAAAAAGAAATAACAAGAATAATTATAGGGGCTTTCTTCCTTGTATATCGACAGAATCGAAGGTTGGTTGAGGGTCGAGAGGACTCATTCGTCGATATCGAAGGCTGACGTTCGCGGACATGTAGTCGCGAATGTCGGCAAAGAGACCCGTACAGGCCGCACGTTCCTGATCTGCCACCGTCGGCTTAGACCCACTTTCGGTCATTCCAGGGACTGCGTGTACGGCGGCTTTCCGAGGCGACAATGGACAGTCGCTCATCGTCGCTCAAGTCTGAAAGCGGCACGAGACTAACGGAGGTCGCCCGCAACCCACATCGAAATGCCTGCTCACCGTAACGTCCGTGTAATCGAATTCGAGGCGTGTCTCGCGGGTTCTAGGACTTCCCCGCGACATTCAACTGCATGAAAGCGCAGTGCGCTTCGTACGCACAAGCTCTGTCACCTCATGCCGATCATCGCGCATGAGATCGGAACAGTCAGCCCTTTACTGTCACGGTACCGACACAACTGTCACCGCGGGCCGCCGCTACTTTGCTCGCGAGTGCCTACACCGAGTAAGCGGCAATGCAAGTTGCGACGGCAGCCAGTGACGCGTTCAAGCACAAGTAATTGGCGAGGAAGGTGGCCCAGGCTTAGTGCGGGTGAGCATTGCCACGAGCGGGATGCCCTGCGCGTCGGTAACGAGTTCTTGCTTTCAACCAGCTCGCGCGCGGTCGGTGCGATTCGGTCCCGTTTTTAACCTCCATCCACCGCGCGGAAAGAGGAGGAATTGACAACGACCCGGGACCAGTCGAACCTGTCCGCCTCGGGTAGCTCCGCGAGCAGCACTTCCTGCAGCCGGTCCCAGACGCCGGCGGCCTGCCAGTCTCGTAGACGGCGCCAGCAGCTCATGCCGCTGCCGCAGCCCATCTCGCGCGGCAGCAGGTGCCAACGCAGACCGGTGTGCAGGATGAACAAGATGCCGGTGAGCACGGCCCGATCATCGAGCGGTTTGCGTCCCGGATACTGCGAACGACGGGGTTTATGTATAGGCAACAATGGTTCAATGAGTGCCCACAACTCATCATCGAGTATCGGTTTTGCCATGTGCTTTCCTTCGCCGAAACGATGATGATATCAACGGCAGTCTGTGGAAGTTAACAGGCGCAAAGCCCTATGGCACGTCACCGCACCCCCTGTTAGGCTGAAGTTACATAGGTCTGCTCACCGGACGGGACCGCGTCTTTATATGATCAATGTCGAACAAATCGTTGTGGTAATCGACGACGACAAATCAGTTTGCCGCGCCATCAAGCGTTTGCTGCTTTCCGTCGGGATAAAGGCAGAGACGTTCTCCACCGGAGAGGAGTTTCTGGATACGCTTTCGTCGACAGCTGCCTATCGGCCCGCGTGCGTGATCATGGACTTCCAGATGCCAGGGATCAACGGGCTGGAGCTCCAGTGCCGCCTTGCCCCGACTCGCGTGCCCATCATCTTCATCACTGCGCACGACGATCCCACCGTTCGCGACAAGGCTCTTGCGTCAGGCGCTGCAGGCTTTGTGCGTAAACCATTCAACGCGGCAAGATTAGTCAAGACCGTGGAAATAGCGCTAGGCGCTACGCCGATTCCCATAGAGCGCTTTGTTCCGTAGCCCCGAATGCCCGTTCTACGGGTAATGCGGCGATGCGCGCGCAGAAGGTGGCTGTCCGGGAAGGGTCGGGTGCAGGCGTAGGCGTCGGGCAGTGACCGGCCAGAAAGCGACACTCGACGGCGTTGCCTACATCGCCGACAATCGACGTCCAATTCAATGACATGTAGCGTTCCGACGGATGTCCATGCGAAATCGTGTTACCCGCTCGCTCCATGAGCGCGTCCTCCCTTTGGTCCATGCCGTTGCCGCTGCGTGCTGCGCGGTTGCCGCAGCGCCGCTCGCCGCTCACCCACATGTGTGGATCACCTATGCGAGCGTTGCGCGGATGGATGGCTCTACATTGGGCGCTGTGCAGGAGAAATGGACCTTCTCGCAGGGGTTTCCGGTATCAATTGTCGGCGACCTGACGGGTATTCCGAAATCTGGACCGCTCGGTCCGAAGTACATCCGCATCTTCAGGCAGCAGGCGTTTGATTCGCTGAAGGGGGCCGACTACTTTACGCATGTCTTTGTCGACGGCAAGGCTGTCCATTTCGGGGAGGTCCGCGAGTTCGCCGTCTCCATCGAAGGTGGCCGGATTATCTACACGTTTGTGCTGCCTCTCGCGGATAAGGTCGACGTGAAGCTCGCGCAGGTGCAACTCGGCATATGGGACGAAACCTTCTTCGTCGATTTTCAGGCGCCGTCCAAAAGCGGGGCGCCCGTCGTCTTCGATGCGACAGCGGAAGAGAGCTGCACCGCCCAACAGTTCGAAGACAAGGTTCACACTATATTTGGCGGCGCCATTTTCCCGCTTTCCACGAGGCTCTCATGTTGATCCCTTCCGGGCGCTACAGTATTCGCCGTAGCGCGTTTGCGCTCGTGTTCCTCATGATCACTGCCGCGCAGACCGCAGGGGCTCAGGCGGTCGATGTCTTCGGAAGGACATCGTCAGGGGCGTCAGGCGCTGTGCAGGCGCCGGCGCCGGAGAATGGCGCTGAGCCGCGCGTCGAGATGCTGGAGCCGGTGCGACGTGCGATTGCAGCAGGCGTCACTCTCCAGGGCCGCCTGAACGCACAGCTTCAGGACCAACTCGCCGCGCAGCGCAATGGCGCGAGCGTGCTGGCCGCGTGGACCCTCATGCTGCTATCGTTCGCATACGGCGTCCTGCATGCGCTCGGACCGGGACATGGCAAGATGGTCGTGAGCACGTATCTGATGTCACATCGCGCTCGCGTTGGACATGCCATTGCGCTAAGTGTATGGAGCGCCTGCGTGCAGGCGATCTCGGCGATTTGCCTTGTCGGCAGTGCGGCGTGGCTCGCGCATGAGGGACTAGGCGGCGTGCTAACGCAAGCGGCGACGCTTGATCTCGTCAGCTATGCTTCACTTCTCTGCGTCGGCCTCGTAACTGTCTGGTCAATCGTCACGCGTCGCGACTGCTGCGACGAGGCGCGCATCACGCTCATCCCTAAACGCCGCGCGGGCTTGTTTATGATCAGGCGTGACAATAACGACAGTCAGCACGGCCGTTACCTTGGTGCAAGCTCGCTGCCGAGCCGGCGAGTGCCCAACTGGACGCGCGTGGACGAGAAGGCCGGGAACCTTTGGATCGCGCGGCAGATTGTTATGACGGGGCTGGCGGTGGGCCTGCGACCATGTGTCGGCGCGATCTTTGTACTGATTGCTGCGCTCGCCAACGGCATGTTCATGGTGGGAGTATTGTCGGCGTTCGCTATGGCTGCGGGGGTGTCGTTAACGGTATTGACGATTGGTCTGGCAAGCCTCGGCATCAACCGGGCAGTGTGCAGTCGTAGCGTCGCTCGCAGGCAGGTGCTGGAAATGATCCGCACTCGCCTGGCGCTCGCGGGGGCACTGATCATCACGCTGTTTGCCGCGTGGCGGGTGCTCGCCTTGCTGTCTGGCTGGCAACTGGCCACGCTCGCCTGAGGGTCTCCAGCCTTGTGGGACAGGCGATTGCGCGCCTCCGATCCAGAAGACCCGCTCTCGCTGCTTGGATCGAGCGACCAGCCGATCACAGGCAACAAGAATTGAATGTCGGAAAACGCAGTCGCTTGGAGTGGAGGAATCTCGCCTTCGAATTCGCGCCTCTGCTAGTCGGTCGGTTCGTTCCGCGGTTACGACGCCGAGAGAAGCTTGCGATAGAAAGACCACGAGCATCAAGAGATCGAACGTCAGTTGTGCGGAAAGTTGGAAGGCCGTTGCGGGTCGGAAGTACGCACTGACGACTGTCCGCTCACGGGCCGCGAGATTCCACTGGCCGCTTTCCGGCGATGAAACTGAAGAGCGGGTTGACGCTGGCCCGACCCCAAGCGGACTTTCAGACCTCGCTAGATGCATGACCGCTTTCAGCGCGACAGGTGACCGCGACACCCGTATGGCGCGGTTCGAACTCCTCTGCAATGACCCATCAACGCCCCCGTTGCGATCTCATTCGCGCGGGAGCGACACGGAAAAGCAAGTTTCCCTTTCGTTGGATCGCGCTTCGATCGAACCGTGATGGGCCTTGGCGATTTCGTTGGCGATATACAGGCCTAACCCGAGGCTTTCTCCCTTGTCGGATTTGCTTTGATGGTCGGGCCCCCGCGCTAAGGGATTGAACATGCAGCCGAGTGTTGCAGGTTCAATGGCAGGTCCGCGGTTTCTAACATCGATGCAGACACGGGTTGAGTAGCCGGTCACCTCCACGCGTACTGGCGTATCCTGTCCGCCGTACTTGATGGCGTTGAGTACCAGGTTCTGGAGCAGTTGTTGCAGACGCTTTGCGTCCCAGACTCCCTGCGAATCGCCACTCACATGGAAGTCAATCTGCCGGTCTGAATGAACTGCGCGCAACTCGTCCAGCTCGTCCGTCACGATGTCCGCCAGATTGATATTGGTGCGCGTCACGTTGATGCCGAGACCCAGTCTGGTTCGGCTGAAATCGCTCAGGTCATCAAGCAGCGCTTGCATTCGGGCTCCGCTTCGTATGAGACGGGCCGCAGCGTCCGACACCTTCTCACTGGCCTTCAGCGCCGACAGGTAGGACGCAGTCACCTGTATCGCCTGAAGCGGGCTGCGCATATCGTGGCCCAGCATGCCGAAGAAGAGGTTTCGGCTTTGTTCAACGTGTCCACTGAAAAAGGAGACAGATTCGGCAAGTGCCTGGTCGATCGCTTCGTTGAAGCGCATCATGTCGTCCAGATCTGGCGCCTCGGGTGCGCAATCGTCCATCCAAAGGCGAAGCACGCTCGCTCGCAGTGCACGGTATTCAGCGGCGAGCTGATTAATGTTAAAGCCGGCCTGTGCTCTTAGGACAGCGTGAGTCTCGGCAGCAGTTTCGGTCGCCTCCATCGGCTCTGGGGCTTGCCCCATCGATTTTTCGCGTTGCACCTCCCTGGTTTGCGAGGTCTGCAGATCCTTCGCCACAGCTTGCAGGATCTGTTGTGCGTGGTTGCGTAAGGCCAGCGACCCCAAATTTTCCGCCGCTGGCAGGAGCGTAGCTGCGAATGCTTCCCACTGCGCCAGAATCCGTTCCATGTCCCGCGAGATGAAGTCAGCAAGTCGCATCTATGCGTCTCCTCGGCAAATCGGTGTGATGGGAGTGGCTAATGCACCAATCTTACGCGCCAGTTGCCACGGATTTCGAGCGGGAGAGAACCCTGGAGTGGACGCAGCCCCGTTATGGATACTGAGGCGACCAAGGGATGTGGCACTTTACTGGGGATCCGTTAGTCCCAGCGCCATTTGTACAGCCCTCATTGATAAGGCGCTACTTAACGGTTTTTTCAGATGTCCGCCACGCCTCGCGCGGGAGCCTTCCCACGAACAGTTCCATCGTCGGTCGCCGTCGACGTTGACGAGGCTGGCATGCGGGGCCACCATGGCAGATGGTCACCAATGCCCGACCAGGCTGGGGACTCGTTGCGGTGGCTTGGTGCGCTCGGGAATGGATGGTCAAGGGCGCCACTATGAGCTTTCAGGGGGATATCATGACTGAGTGCGATAAGGCGTTTGCGGGCTCGATCCCAAAGTTCTATGACACGCTGATGGTCCCGCTGATTTTCGAGGCCTATGCCGCCGATCTGGCGGAGCTTATCGCGGCCTACTCGCCCCGTTCGGTGCTTGAAACGGCGGCCGGCAGCGGCGTAGTCACGCGGGCCCTTGCTCCAAAACTCTGCGCCGGCGCGCGCTACGTGGTGACCGACCTCAATCAGCCCATGCTCGACTATGCCGCCACCAGGCAGGGGGCCGACAACCGTATCGAATGGAAGCAGGCAGACGCGCTGGATCTGCCGTTCGAAGATGCCTCGTTCGACGTCGTTTGCTGCCAGTTCGGCGCGATGTTTTTTCCCAACCGGGTCGTCGGCTACGTCGAGGCGCATCGCATGCTGAGGCCGGGCGGCCGCTTTGTCTTCAATGTCTGGGACCGCATGGAAGAGAACGCCTTTGCCGACGACGTCACCAACGCCGTCGCCACGGTGTTTCCGCACGACCCGCCGAGATTCCTCGCCCGCACGCCGCATGGCTATCACGATATCGCACTGATCCGAGAGGAGTTGAGCCGTGCAGGGTTCGCCGACATCGAGATCGAGACACGCGAGAAGGTGAGTTGCGCGACCTCGGCACGCGACGCCGCCACCGCTTATTGTCTGGGAACGCCGCTGCGTAACGAAATCGAGGCGCGCGACGCCGGCTTGCTTCAGCTGGCTACAGACCGAGCGACGGAGGCGATTGCCAACCGCCATGGCGAAGGCCCGCTGGCCGGCAAAATTCAGGCGCATGTAATCGTGGCGACGGGATAGCGGAGTCTCGGATTGCTCATATCGAATCAACGTTGATGGTCGCTCGATCTCCCGCGAATCTAACGGTGTAGCCCGGCGCTTCGACCATGATGAATTGTCTGCGGCCCGAACTCCGCAGCGCGAGGCCGCGAACCGGCGATGACGGGAGGGGCGATGAGCGAGCAAAGCAACGTGCAACTGGTGCAGCAGGCATACGCGGCGTTCGGCAGGGCCGATATCGACGGCGTCCTGCAGACGCTCTCCGAAAACGTCGACTGGTTCATACCGGGGCCGACGGACATCATTCCGTTCGTCGGCAGAAGACATGGGCCGCAGGAGGTCGCGGCGTTCTTGGGGACCCTTGCGTAGACGCAAACCGCGGAACTGTTCGAGCCGCTCGAGTTCATCGCCAGCGGCGACAGAGTCGTGGTGCTCGGCATGCAGCGCTGGCATGTCCATACGACCGGGAGCACGTACGAGGATGAGTGGGCGCACGTGTTCACAGTCGAAAACGGAAAGATCACGAAGTTTACTGAGTACCACGATACCGCGGCTGAGGCGGCGGCGCATCGGCGGTGAGGGCGCCCGCACGCGCGCTAAGCCTGTGCGCGAGACGCGCGGCTCGCGCCGATTTCGCCGCGCCATTCGTTGACTAACGACGACTCGTTCTGCCGGGGCACGGCCCCATGCACGCGCCAGACACCGCTGGGCCTTGGTAACTTCGGCGGTCGGCAGCACGCGACCGTAGTTGCCTGATGACATACTCAAGGTCGATGGCAGATTTGGGATCAGGTAGCGGCCGTTCTGACCGCTGGCTCCTGCGCCTTAAGCATCATATGTAACGCCGATCATAATCGCCCGTGCGCCCAGTGAACCCAAACTTTGACTTCCCTCCCCCCTGCCATACACTAGATTCGAAGCACGCTAATCGTCGCGGAACACAAGGAGCACAACCATGACTCCCTGGGAAATCCAAGGCACCGAACTGATCAACTGCAATTGCTCATACGGTTGCCCGTGTCAATTCAACGCACTGCCGAACAACGGCTTCTGCGAAGCGATGGGCGCCATCTCGATCAGCAACGGTTACTACGGCGACGTGCGACTCGACGACATCAACATCGCGGTCGTGTTTCAATGGCCGGGGCCGATCCACGAAGGCAGGGGCAAGTGCCAGCCGATCGTCGACGAACGGGCCAGCCCGGAGCAGCGCGAAGCCATTCTGAAAATCATGACGGGGCAGGACACTGAGCCGTTCGCCACAATGTTCTCCGTATTCGCGTCGACCCTCGAGCAGGCATTCGATCCGATCTTTACGAAGATCAACTTCGATGTCGATGTGGATACCAGACGCGGCCGGATTCATGTCGAGGGCGTATTCGACCTTGTCGGCGAGCCGATCCGCAATCCGGTAACGGGCGACGAGCATCGCGTTCGAATCGATTTGCCGCACGGCTTCGAATACGAACTTGCCGAAATCGGCTCCGGCACCAGCCGCTCGCAAGGAAACATCGCACTGGATTTCAAGGGGACTTATGCGCAGTTCGCACGACTGCACTTGAATAACAAAGGACCGATCCGGCATCGCGCTGCCGCATGAGCAGCGTCGAAAGTATCCTCCGACGTGAGCGCGTCACCACCGCGCTCGGCATGGTCGCTGTTGTCGCGTTGTCGTGGGCGTACTTGTGGACGGGCGCCGGGATCGGCATGTCCGCACTCGAGATGACGGCCGTCGCGCTGTTTCCTCATCGATTGGCAGACGGCGGCGGGGGAATGGATCCGTCGCTGCCCACCGTGATCCTTATGTGGTGGGTGATGATGATCGCGATGATGACGCCCAGCGCAGCGCCGCTCGTCCTGTTGTATCGACGCGTATCGCGGCACCATGCCGCGATCGAGGCCAAGTCGACCATCCCCTCGTTGTTTCTCCTGGGCGGTTACCTGACCGCATGGCTGGCATTCTCGATCTGCGCGGCATCGCTGCAGAAGGTGCTACAACCGACCGGCCTCATTTCGGAAATGATGTTGTGGTCTAAGAGCGCGTCCCTCTCCGCGATCGTTCTGGCTGCGGCAGGCGTCTATCAGTTCTCGCCGCTCAAGCGCGCCTGCCTGATGCAGTGCCGTTCACCAGTGAATTTCCTCACCGCTCACTGGCGTCCTGGCGTCGCAGGCAGCTTCCTGCTGGGGATGCGTCATGGCAATTACTGCGTGGGCTGCTGTTGGCTTTTGATGGCGTTGTTGTTCGTTGGCGGCATCATGAATCTCATCTGGATCGCCGCGCTATCGCTAATTGTTTTCGTGGAAAAAATCCTGCCCGGCGGTGAGCTTGTCGGCCGCGTGCTGGGCGTTGTGCTGATCGCCTGGGCAGGCGTCACCCTGCTGGTGTGATCGGCTTTTCTCTTCTCACACGCTCATTTAAATGACCGGAACAGCCGGATCTGTTAATACAGGTGCGTCCCGTAATCCATGGCCTCATTAAAAACCCAGACGATCTGGCGTGGCTCGGCGCTCTATATGCATCGGACCTCTCCCAGTCGGTGTTACGCGTCTCTGCAAGAGCCCTGTCTGGAGACGTCCGCAAAATTGTATAGCTCCGGTTCGACGAAGCTTGACGCCGAGAACTCTCGTTCGATGAAAACCTGAACGGCATCAGGCGCAACGTGACAGCGCTATGATTCACTTTTGCAAACGGCAGCTGTCTGGGGCGCACCGGTCGTTCCAGCGGCCGGCCGAATGCGATGGCAAATGACGGGTTGTGGCCGAACTTGGACCGACGCTGAACCGACGAGATCGGCCGTCGCCGCCCCGACTGCATCCGGCAGCAGTCGACCCCGGTGCAGACAGTCATCGTCCTGCGAACTGTGCGGTGCGTCTCGGAGCGCAGCGGACATTCGAGGGATGAGATCGTTGGCGGATTCTCGGCCTAAGCTCGATTGGGTGGACAGCGGGCGGCATTTCCGCTGCGGCTATCGACGTGCCTATCGACGAGTATCGAGTAGGTGTCGCCATAGCTACCCGACGAGTTCCGATGGACGTGGCCGACGCGGTGTTCGTCGGCCACGCCGCCCGAAGACCCGAAGACGAAGAGCGCGCCGAGATAACAGTTAACGGGCGTTCAATACTCAAGGCCTTCTGATATTTGGTGCGGTCGGCCTCACGGGGCTGCTGCCACGGATCATCGGCGTGCCGTTTTCTTCATCGGACGACTCGCCGGCTACCCGGTCTTACCCCACGTTTTGCGCCGCTCGGGAAAGCGGCGCTGCGCATTACGCTCGGTCAGGCGAAGAACACGAACGGCAGTGTCAGCATCAGGTAAATCGCAAGTCCGGTGCCTGGCAGGCCAGTGGCGATCGCGATTGCCGCGACCGCGCTTCCGATTAGCGCGAACGCAACCAGCCAGCGTGGGGCAGCTTGCTGAGCGCTGACGTCCGCGCGTGGGCTTGTATCGACGTCATGTTCGTTGTGCCGTGCCATGCATTTTCGGATGTGCAGGTCAAGCATGGCTATTCCCCTCAAGGTACGTTTGGTGTCCCACGATCGCGCGTCCTGTCGTGCATCTACTGGAACGTAAAGAGCGTCTGCGGATGCAATTCATAATAGTCGACTTTCACTAACGGCTTGGGAGGAGCGCCGATGCAGCTTGACGAGCTGGCGCTTCTAGGAGCGCATCAAGATCCGCGCGATTCAGCTATTACTCCCTCCAGGCGTCCTTAACCAGCATCAGGGTTGGAAATTCAAGGGGACTCCGCACCTTCGCCTGCCGGATTCCCCTGCGATGTTCTCGCTCAATGTGGTGCATGGCCGATGTTATTGGACTGCTCTCAAATAATGTGGGCCCATTCGTGTCACCGCCAACCTCGAATTCTCCGATGATGCACCGGTACCTCCCCTAAGCCTCCGCGCGACGGCCTACGCCACAACCCACGCTCGTCGATTTCCTGTCGGACCGCTCTCAACGGACACTTCGTCGAGCGCCGGTCGCATGATCGTTTGAAGTCGATAACGGCAGTGTGTTAGTTGGACATCCCATTAAGTTGTTAGCTGATTCGCAAAGTCGACGAGCCGCGTGCATCTTGTCGCTAGGAACGGCTTGTAATTGTCATCAAACTGTTCAGCGTCGCAAAAGGCCGTTGCAAGAGTCTGTTCGCGAAGTTCAGCATCGCCAGCTAAATCGTTCACGTATACTGACGGCCGTTTGCGACCAATTTTTTTTCGGCTGCACTTAGAAAACAAAAGTTGCCCAGCACATTAATTTCGCCGTCGGCGAAACCTTGCTCACGCAGGAAGGCGCGCGGATAGATGTGATGGAACTCGGAACGGTTGTAGCGTTGCAGAACCTTATCGAGGTCTATGTTCTTTCCAGACAGAAGGCTGCGTGGGTCGTTACCGGACCTTCAGATCTGCCGAAAGCGGCCGTTTACTTAGCCTACACGTATCCAACGGCTTTGGATGCGATGGAAAACGGCGTCACTGACAGAGAAATGTGTCTCTGCTACCTGCCGCTACTTTGGCTCACGGCTAGAGGGAGTTTTTTGCTTCTGGTGCCCGCGGCCCTCAGCCTCTCTCTTTTTGTTTGGCTGCTTACTTTGCACCCTGCTGCTAGCGGTCGGGTCTATGCCACATATGGCGCGATATGTATCGCTACAGCACCCGCTTGGCTCCGGGCCGTCGATGGCGTCGCCCCAACCTGGGCCGATGTGTTAGGCGTAGCCCTAGCGTTGTGCGACGCCGCTGTTATTGCAATGGGACGACGCTTCGCCGCATAGTTTGGCGTTAACTTAGACGGTCACATCCAGGGCGGCGCTAATGGGCGTCCCGCAGGTTCGCTAGATGCGCGAAAGCGCTCCATTCGCGCACAGATTCTGCAACGCCATCGCCACATTTCGATACTCCGCACGGCCCCGGAAATTCCCGGAAGAGCGGTTGATCGGCGATGTTCTTAATGGAAACCCCGATTGCGGCGGCTCCAGTTCGTGATGGTCGAAATGAGCATCGTGCGGGAGTTGAGCGGTGGCCGCAGCCGCAGTACGTTGTTGCGCTGGCCGGGCCGTCGCCCGGACCGCTCGCGACGAGCGACTGCATACGATAGCGCTTTATATGGCGAAACGACCATGGTGCGCCCGCAGGAATAGCGACGTCTCCGGGTACATGCGTTCTGGCAACGGGGTGCTTCTTTCGGCAGCAATCGGGGTAAGACCGTCGACTCCCGTACATCATCGGACCCTTCATTGGTCGACGTCGGCTGCCAGCAGGACGGCATGAATAGTCGCTACCGCATCGGTATCGCACGCCCTATAACATAGATGCAGGGCGATTATTACGTGTCGAGGGTCCACAAAATTTGTCGACACTGCCAGTTCGCACGCCACCTTCCGTCCGGGAACTCCGTTCGGCGCACTGCACTTCTGTTTTTTCTCACGACCTAGAACTTTGGCCTCGGACATCACGCCCGCAGACCTGAAGGACGCGTGTCTGAGTATCTCAGGTGAACGACGATTCCGGCGTTCGCGAATGACCAATCACATCGATTGGAAACTCAATGTATTTCAGGAGCCAACGTGAAAACACGACTGATGATTGCTTCCGCAGCAGGGCTGGTTGTCTTGGCCGGCCTGGCGCATTCGCAAGGAATGCCAGATACGACACAGCCTGCCGCACCTCAAAATGCCGTGACTTCGGATGTCGCCCCCAGTGCGGCGACACAGGCATACGGCGGCATGCCCGATACGAAAGTGCAAGGCGGCGTGAAACGTGGAAGACCCTGCGGCACGACCCCACAATGCGACATCTTTTTCGGCGGGAGCTAGAAACAAACTGGCAGCGTCCGGCACGACGGGGGAAGGACCGGGCGCTCGCTTCCAGCGGAATGGTTAGAGCCATCTTCAAACAAGGCACGGCGGCACCACGCCGCAGGGCTGCCGACGTACGACTGGGAGTTCGATCCGCTGCGCAATCCACCCCAGCAACGGCGCCGAATTGGGAATCGGGTTCGCAGCTGGCCGCGACAAAACCTCGGATGCGAACCTTCAACCGCACTCTCCGGTGCATGGACAAATAGCGATACCACGCCGATCATAGTCCTCGACGGCACAGCAGAGATTTAACGATGACGGACGATCTGACGACATGGCTGGTGCAGATTGGCCTTGGTGGCCACGCCACGAAGTTCGCATCGCAAGGGATCGACTGGGATGTGCTTGGCGATCTGTCCGAGGGCGATTTGAAGGAGCTTGGCCTTACGCTCGGTGACCGCAAGCGGCTCGCGAAAGGACTCACGGCATTGAACGAAGCCCGCGCGCGATCGCGCGACCGCGTGAAGGGACGAGGAGACTCGCCTTCGCCGCCTGCGTGTGGCGCCGTCGAGGCCGAGAGGCGGCAACTCACCGTGATGTTCGTCGACCTCATCGATTCGACAGCTCTCGCGGAACGATTCGATCCCGAGGACATGCGACGCCTGCTAGGAAGTTATCATCAGGCTTGTGCAAGCGCGATCGAAGCTCATGAAGGTCACATCGCGCTTTACATCGGCGACGGACTGCTCGTTTACTTCGGTTACCCGACTGCGCACGAAGACGATGCCGTGCGCGCGGTACTCTCCGCTCTCGCCGTCGTTTCGGCCCTTCGAGAGGCCAACGATCGCATCGAAGTCGAGCACGGCGTACGCCTGCAGATGCGGATCGGGATCGAGACGGGGCTTGTCGTCGCCGGCGCGATCGGCGCTGGTTCTACGCGGGACCGTCAGGCGATCGTCGGAGAGGCGCCGATCGTCGCCGCAAGGCTGCAGTCGGTCGCTCCGCCGGACGCGATCGTCGTAGGCCCGGCCACCCAACGCCTGATCGAAGGATCGTTCCTGCTCGAAGACCTCGGTTGGCAAGAGCTGAAAGGGATCGCCGGTCCGGTTCGAGTCCAACGCGTGCTGGCCCAAACGGATGCGATCGACCGCTTCGAAATCAGGGCGGTCTACGGCATCACGCCGCTCATCGGCCGGGCCGCGGAACTCGACATGATCCGGCAACGCTGGCAGCAAAGCGTCGACGGCGAAATGCGCTGCGTGGTATTGATCGGCGAGCCGGGTATCGGAAAATCTCGCGTGCTGCGGGCATTCGGCGACGGCATCAGTGGAGAGAACTATGCGGTCGTTTCGCTGCACTGTTCCCCTTACTATTGCAACAGCCCTTTCTGGCCGGTATTGCGCTGGTTGCGACGCGCCTTCGGCCTCGGTCCCGACGCGCCCGACTCTTCAGATCTGGAACGGCTCGAGGCCGGAATTGCAAGACTCCGACTGGATGCCGACGAGACGTTTCTCGTGCTTACCACCTTGCTCGGAATTCCGACGGACGCGCGCCATCCGGCAATCGATGCCTCATCCCCTTCCTTCAAACGTCGGACGCTCGATGTGCTCGTCGCCATCATCGAAAAGTCGGCACGAGTTCAGCCGGTGCTCCTCATCGTCGAGGATGCGCACTGGATCGATCCGTCGTCCCTCGAGTTCGTTCGGCTCCTGCTTGAGCGGCTGGTGGCCGCCTCGCTGCTGCTACTGCTCACGGCGCGGCCGGAATTCGAACCGGGATGGACTTACCCTCATCTCGTACAGATCAACCTCGATCGGCTTTCGCGCCGCGATTGCGTCGCGATGATCGAAAGGCTGACTAATGGAAAGCGGCTTCCGCGTTTCGTGCTCGATCAGATCGTCTCCAAAACGGACGGTGTGCCGCTCTTCGTCGAGGAGCTCACGAAGACCGTCCTCCAAGGCGATTTGTTGCAGGATGCCGGCACGAGCTATGAGTTAAAAGGAACACCGCAGACGATTGCGATCCCAGACACGCTACAGGGCTCGCTACTATCGCGGCTCGACCGGCTCGATCCAGCCGTGAAGGAAACCGCCCAGATCGCGGCCACAGTGGGGCGCGAGTTCGGGAGGAAACTGCTTGGCCTGATTGCATCGAGGTCGGAGAACGACCTGCAGCTAGCGCTCGACCGCCTGATCGCAGCCGAAATCATCCTTCCCGCTTCTGGCAAACCGGCGGAGGAAGACGTGTATCTGTTCCGGCACGCGTTGATCCAGGAGATCGCCTACCAATCCCTGTTGCTTGCGCGCCGCCGCCAATACCATGCGCTGATCGCCACTGCTCTGGAGGACCATTATCCGGAAATCGTCAGCCGGCAACCCGAATTGATCGCTCAGAACTTCACTGCGGCCGACCTGCCGGACCGCGCAATCGGCTACTGGCAGCGCGCTGGCGAACGGGCGCTGGCCGGCGCAGCCTACGACGAGGCTATCGCTCACGTGCAGCGCGGGCTTGAACTGATGAACCGTTGTTCCTACAGTGACCAGGATCGGGCAGCCCACCTGCTGCCTCTGCTGCTGACAAGAGGCGGAGCGGAGCTCCGGTTGGCTCGCCGCGAGGCGATAGCGACCTTCCGGCAGGCGGCGCAGCTTGCCGGCGAGCAGAGCTTCCCGTCGTTTCTCGTGCAGGCGGCGCTGGGGTTCGACACCGCCGAGACGTTCCTCGAAGGCTCCGGCAAGGCATCGCTCTCCTTGCTGGAAGAGGCGCTCGGCTTGATCGGCACCGAGGAGTCCGTCGAGCGCTGTCGCCTGTTGAGTCGACTGGCCCGCACCGTTCACATGACGGGTGCAGGTGAACAAACTGACGAACTGGTCCAGGAGGCTGTCGCTCTGGCGAGACGTCTGAACGACCTGCCCAGCTTGTTCGACGCATTGGCGTGCGACATGATGCATATCGGCGCTCGCCCTTTACCCGCGGGCCAGGTTCCCGGAGCGTGCAGGCGTGTTACAGGAGTTGAGCCAGATTGCAGAAGATGTCGGTGATGCGCACACCATAGGTCACGCATGCGCCCGATGTCTGGCCGGCTATCTGGAGATCGGCGCGGTGGAACGCTTCGACAGCGCGCTGGAAAGATACCGGCAAATCGCCACCAGTGGACAGCATTTCGTCGACAAGTGGTGTGTGACGGGCGCGCAGGCGATGCAGGCCATACTAGTGGGGGACTTCGTCGTGGCGGAGCACAAGGCGCGAGATTCGTTGCAGATGGCGCAGAGCGTCGACGCGAAACTCGCAACGGGCGTCTACGGCATGCAGATGTTCACCATACGCCGCGAACAAGGCCGGCTCGCCGAGGTGGCGCCGCTCTTCAAGAGGTTCGTCGACGAGCATTCCGAAGACGCTGCGTGGCGGCCCGGGCTCATGTTGATCTGCAGCGATCTCGGCTTCGAGGCGCAGGCCCGTGACAATCTCAATCGGCTTGCGGAATCCGAATCCAGCATCCCGGTAGATAGCAAGCGGCTCGTCACGTTGACGTATCTGGCGGAAGTTGCTGCGCGGCTCCGAGACATCAGGCACGCCGAACGGGTTTATGCCCTTCTCCTGCCGTTCCGTGATCAGGTCGTCACCGTTCCTGTTTTTACGTTGTGCTGCGGAGCGGCGGCACGGTATCTCGGCATGCTCGCCAGCGCTCTTGGCGATTGGTCCGCCGCCGAAGAGCATTTCGAGTACGCGCTGCACATGGATGAGCGCTTGCGAGCGTCACCCTGGTTGGCGCATAGCCGGCACGAATTCGCGCTGATGCTGGCAGTGCGCAATCGCACCGAAGATAAAGCACGAGCACGAGACCTGCTCGCCGCGGCGGCCACCGCAGCCAACGAACTGAAGATGTTCGCTCTCCTGCAGCGCATCGGTGGCGCGCGGACAAGCACAGGGCTCAGAAACTAGCGCACGGCTGCATGGTTTGAAGCGCAGCGATGCAGCCACTACCCAAGGAGGATCCAATGCCACGTTTTATGATCGAACGAAACTTTGCGGAACAGCTCGAGGTCACCGGCGAAAGTGCGGGTGTCGTGAAACGGATCAACGACGAGGAGGGCGTCGAGTGGCTCTTTTCGTTTCTCAGCGCGGACAGGAAGAAAACTTATTGCCTGTACGAGGCGCCCAACGCCGAAGCCATCCGCGCTGCGGCACGCCGGGCGAACCTGCCCGCCGACGTGATCATCGAGGTGAGCGACTTGCGGCCTGAAATGTTCAATTAGACGGGTGGGCGGCCAATGGCACCGTTGTGTCGCGAGGACGATGCAACGAAGCGGCGCCGCCCGCATTATCGAGCAACGGCTACAACGCTGGATCGGGTGACTCGACCCATAACAGGGCAGTCCTGGCAATTTTCCCGAAGGCCCGAGACCGCCGGTTGCTTGCTGGATGCGCACATCGTGGGCGGGTCCATGCTCCAGTCATCCACAGTTGAGCGACCCGAGTCGATGGAATGCATCGGGCAACGCCCACCCTACGAGGCAAGCGCCGCGTCTACCGCAGGCAGATAGCTGCTGAATCCCGCTTCCACGAGGTCTGCGCGTACACGCTCGAGTTCGCGCTGCGTTCCTTCGCCGCGATGGCCGTGCTTCGCACGCGCGAGCGCGCGCCCTCGCCTCACAAACAGTTCCGCCCACGGCAGCGGCTCGACGCGGGTATAGTCCTCGAGGGCAGTGGCATAGCGCAATGCGCCGGCTGCGTCGCCGGCGGACAACATTGCTTCGATGGCATCGCGGTAAAACCACAGATGATTGTGCCCGACCGCGCCGAGCTGCAACATGTCCGCACCTTCGGCGAGCAGACGTGCGCGCTCATCGTCGTCCTCGACGGTGCGGCATAGTGCGCCCACGGCCTTGGGCGCGCTGAACTGCGTTCCCACTTCGCGGCAAATCGCCAGTGCTTCGCGCAGTAATTCGGCAGCCTCCCGCCGATGCCCGCTGTCGAGCAGTACGCGCGCTCGCATTTCCGTATTCTGCGCTTCGAAGCGGCGAGCGCCGAGTTGACGGATGATTTGCATCTCGCGCTCAAGATGAGCGAGCGTACCCGGCATGTCACCCATTTCGTAGCAGGCAAACACGCCCAGCGTTTCGCACAGCATCTGCGCACGCGGCTGGCCGACCAGCGCCGCAGCGCGTGCGGCGGCGCTGACGTCCTCGCGCGCTACGCGTGCCTCGTTGAGGAAGATCCTGCTGAAGCCGACCATCGAACGATTGGCGACCTCGATGCGGCCGAAGCCGTGTTCGCGGCTCAATCTGACACACAGAACAAAGTGCTCGAAGGCGGTGCGCATGCGCCCTTGTGCGTAGGCAGCATCCGCGAGACCGCCCAGCGCACGCGCCTCCGCTTCTGGGAGGCCGAGCCGCCGCGCATAGGCGAGCCCGCGCTCGTGCTCGGTGCGGCAATCTTCGATCCTCCCTAGCGGAAACAGGACGTTGCCTCGCAGGTGATGCAGGCGTGCGAGTTCGGGCACCCTGGCTAGACGTTGCGCCACTTGCTGCGCGGCGTCGAGCAGCGGGAGGGCTTCGGCGAGACCTTCGCTGACCCGCAAACCTTCGGCGAGTCCGAGTTGGGACTGACAGAGATCCGCTTCATTCGGCGCGGTGGCTACGGCCACGCGGTAGGTCGCGATCGACGCGGCCATGTCGCCGAGATCTCGTTGGAGTTCGCCCTTCAAGCAGGTCAGCGCGTGGCGATCCGTATCGCTTTGTGCGATCTGCAGACCCCGCTCGACTAGCCGGAATGCCGCCTCGGTGAAGTAGGCCGCGCGTTGTGCGAGCGCGGCGTCGAGGTAGGCCAGCGGCGTGCGCTCGTCCTCGGCGCGATCGAGATGCTGGGCGCGCAGCACCGGGTCGGTCGCTGCAAACCAGTCGGCCGCGAGGCGGTGCAACTCGCGCCGGCGTGCCCGCAGCAGCGTCGAGTAGGCGCTCTGCTGGATGAGCGCGTGCGCAAACAGGAAATCTTCGCCTTCCGGCAAGACCAGCGCGTTGCCGATGAGCCCGTGACAGACGTAGTCCGGTGTATCGATCAGCCGCCGCAGCAAGGCGAGGCCAAAGCGCTGCCCGATGACTGCGGCGGCCTGGAACGCCTCGCGGTCGCGTTTAGTCAACCGGTCCATGCGCGCCAGCACGAGGCTCTGGATGGTGGCGGGGACCGCCTCCTCGCTGCCTTCCTCTGCGTTTCGCAGGAGTTGTTCGAGGAACAGCGGATTGCCGCCGGCTCGTTCGATGCAGGCACGCGCGACACGCTCGCTTGCATCGATAAAGCTGCCGGCAAGGTTCAGTGCCTCGTCGCTGCGCAGCGGGCCGAGATCGATCGTGGCGAAGGGCGTGCCGCGGCAACTGGCTCGCCATGCCGCGTCGAGCGGATCACCGTCCACGCGCGAAGTCATCACGAGCAGCCCCGGACCCTTCACGATAGCCACGGCGAACGCGGCCAGGTAACCGAGCACCTGCGGATCGGCCCAATGAAGATCTTCGATGACAATCAGGGTTGGCCCGTGCCGGCAGGCATCTTCTATGATCGCTGCCGCGACCGCGCGCTTGCCGCGCGTGCGTGCGGCATTGTCCATCGCATCGTAAAGCGTGCGCCATTCACCTGTTTGCGTGAGGTCGAGGATGTCATGGAGAAACATAAGCTGCTCGGGGCCGACGGCCCCGGAGGCAGCAACCCGTCCGGCGGCGGCGCGCCGTTCATCGACGCCGGCCGCCGACCCCAGGCCCACCAGGCTGCCGACAATGGTGCGGACGGGATCCTGGCCTTTCCCAACGCCGAAATCGAGCACGAGGCCGCGGTGGCGGGAAAACCCCAGCGTTTCGACGAACCGGCGCATTTCATCGACGAGCCGCGTCTTGCCGATGCCCGCCTCACCGCGGACATAGACGACGTGGCCGGCCCGCTGCTCAAGGCACGCGCGGGCGAGACCCTTGAACTGCTCGAGCTCAGCCTTGCGGCCGACAAAAACACTGAGGCCCGCCATGACGGCTTCATCGGCAAGGCAGCGCAGATGCCACACGCGCACCGGCGAATCGATCCCCTTGAAGCGCATCGCGCCGCCAGCGTCGCTTATCACGCATTGACCGAGTGCGCGATGCGCGCCATCGGAGAGCAGTGTTTCTCCAGGGCCGGCGGCGGCAACTAGCCGGGCCGCCAGGTTCACGGATTCACCAAGCACAGAGTAGTCTTGAACGTCCGCGCGCTCGAACGGACCCGCGACCACCTCGCCGCTGGCAATGCCCACATGCGCCTTCAGCGGAAGTGACACTTGCGCGGCCAGTCCGATAAGTGCCTCATGAATCTCCAATGCGGCACGCGCCGCGCGAAGCGGATCGGTGTCGTGCGCGCGCGGCGCGCCGAAGATGGCCATCACGGCATCGCCAATGTGCTTGTCGATCGTACCGCCGTAGCCGAGCACGATCCCATCGACGAGCGCGGTATAACGATCGATCAACTCGCGCAACTCTTCAGGGTCGAGCGTTTGCGAAAGGGCCGTAAAACCACACAGATCGGCGAAGAGAATGGTGACTTGCCGGCGCTCCCTCGCGGGCGCATTCACGGCGGGCGGCGCGTCGCACGATGCGGCGGCACGCTGATCGGCAATTGCCGCGAGGAGGCGCTTGCGGTGGCCGAGCGAGAAAACGCCGAGTTCCTTCAGGTCCGCGTCGTCGAGTTGTTCCAGCATCGTGAGGTCGATGTCGTTCCCGGCAAATGCGGGTGCATATTGTTCAAGTCCCAATGCATGCAGCCACTGATCGATATCCATCGCCGCCGCCAATCCGATGCGTTCGGACCTTACTCCGCGCCGCTCATTGCCGCGCAGGCTGTCAAACGATATGCCCGAACCGAGCTGTGTTGCATCCAGAGATCATACGAATCGACGCCCCTATCCGCTGCCGGCAGCGACGGGCGCAACGTGCTCTGCGTTCACGGCATTCCCGAAGAAAATACAGTGTACGTCCGGCGCGTAGAGACGGATACCGGGAATCAGCGACGCGGTGAATGCAGGTGCGGCCAGCGCGCGACGGCGTGCCGCCGTGCGTTTGACACTGGTTGCCGGCACGACGGATACTGCACGACGAGTCGGGCACGTTGGGGCACGTTGCCGCGCGAAGAGGCAAGCGCAACGTGCGGTCGTTCGTCGTCCCGAACGATAGGTGACGTTCGAACGTGGCACAGCCGCAGCGCGCCGCGCGAACCGCACAGCCCGGACGCGATTGCATCCGCTCTCACGGGGAAAATACTGTGAAGCCAGCTACGTCAGGTACCTCATCCGGTCCCCGCTCCGGGCTACCCATTCGAAGCCTTGCCGGAGATCTGACGGCCGGCATGGTGTCGATGCTGGTCATGCTCTGCTACGCAATGAGCCTGGGCACCATGATCTTTAGCGCGGATCTCGCCCGGTACGCCGGGCTTGGGGTGCCCACCGCTCTCATCAGCTGCGTCGTGACCGCACTCGTGATCGCCTTGATGAGTTCGATGCGCATGAACATCGCCGGACCCGACGGCAACGCGACAGCGTTTCTTGCCGGTGTGGCGGCCGGCGTCGCGAGCAGCGTGCGGGCTGACGGCGGAACACCCCAAACGATCCTGCTGACGGTGCTGATCGCCATCGCGTTGTGTTCGGTGGTGACGGGCATCATTCTGTATGCGGTCGGGTCGTCGAGACGCAGCCGTTCCCTGCAATTCCTGCCTTACCCGGTAGTAGGCGGTTTCCTTGCCGGGACCGGCTACCTACTGCTGGCCGGCGCGTTTCGGGTCGTGACCGGCGAGCCCTTGAACTGGCACACATTGGCGCTCTTGACGCACCTGAACTGGCTCTGGACACCGGCTTTACTGGTGTGCGCGTCAGCCACGCTCCTGTCGCGCACCTGGAAACACGCTGCGGTACTGCCCATCACACTTGCACTCGGCGTCGCCCTGTTTTACGTGCTCCTCTTTGCCGCCGGGTTGTCGATCGACGACGCCCGCGACACGCGATTATTGCTTCCGCGCGTGACGCCGCACGCCATGCGGATTCCCGAAATGCATTTGCCGGCATCGCTCGCGCACGGCAAGGTCGACTGGTCGGCAATCGGTGCGCACTTGCCGGAGACCCTTGTCGTTACGTCAATTTCGGCGATTTCGATCCTGATGAATTCGACTGCGATAGGCGCAGCCACGGGTGAAGACATCGACCTGAACCGCGAGATGCGTGCGGCCGGCATCGCCAACATCGCGAGCGGGATGTTAGGCGGAATGGTCGGCTACCAGTCGTTCAACCGATCGATGCTCAATGCGCGCGCTGGCGCGACTAGTCGTCTGGCCGGCGTCTTCGCTGCCCTCGCTTGCCTGTTCGTGCTGGCCGTCTCGCCGGACCTGGTGGCGCTATTCCCGGTGCCCGTGCTGGTCGGGCTGCAGCTCTTCATGGGAGTGCGTCTGTTGATCCAGTGGCTAGTCGGCGCATATCGCAAGCTCGACTGGCACGAGTACCTGCTTGTACCGCTCATTCTGGGGGCTATTGCGCTCTACGGCGTCGTCACGGGGGTGGTGGCCGGGGTGATCGCCGCATGTGTGATGTTCGCGCTGCTCTACGGCCGCGTCAGTTGCGTTCGTATGGAGTTCGATGGCAGCACGCGCACATCGACTGTCGAACGCAGTATCGAGGCAACCGAACGGCTTCACGCACTCGGTGCACAAGTGTGCGGAACGTGTCTGCAGGGGTTTCTTTTCTTTGGTACGGCCAATTCGATCTTGCAGCGCGTGCGCGAACGGCTGGCCACGCGCGGACCGGTGCCCGTTCGCTTTGTCGTGCTCGATTTCGCCTCGACCAACGGCATGGACGCGTCGGTATCGGTTAGCTTCGTCAAGCTCTGGCAGCTGTGCGCGACGATTGATGCGGACCTGGTGCTGACGGGGTTGCCGATACGCTCACGTGAACTACTCATGATGACGGGCACGCTGAATCTCCGGATCCACGAGTTCTCTACGCTGGATGTCGGACTGGAATGGATCGAAGATACGCTTCTCGCGTCGGATTCACGCGCGTTGCCTCGCGCCGAAGAGGATTTTCACGCGATGCTTGCTCCGTATTTCACGTCACCTGCGCTCGCGAGGCTGCTGTCCCTTCTGGAAGTGCGCGAGCTCGGCGCGGGGCAGCCGGTGTTTCGTCGCGGCGAGCCGGGGGACGCGATGTACTTTGTCGAGAGTGGCCGTGTCACTGTTTTACTGCCGCTTGCCAATGGGCGCAACCTGAGGTTGCGCTCGTTCGGGCCAGGTACGGTCGTCGGCGAAATGGCGGTGTACACGCAGCAGGCGCGCAGTGCGGATGTGCTCGCGGAGGGTCCCGCACGCGTCTTGCGTTTGACGCTCGAGTCGTTGCATGCGCTCGAACGCGACGACCCTGTGACCGTGCAGCAAATTCATCGTTTTGTCGTCAAGGTCATGGCGTCCCGTCTGACTGTCGCAGACGAGGCCTTGCGCGCCGCTCACTTCGTCCCGGGCGGGTAGGAGTACATGGTGCCGTGAAAAACCGTGCCCGGTAGGTGACGATAATGTTGGTCCAGGAGGTCACCCGGCAGCCACCGCAATCGGCCGCGCTGCCATCCTCCGCGCAAAGAATCAGCCCCAATGCGGGCAGCACGATGTAACCTACCCCCAGCAACGTAATCGCGTCGCTCGATACAGACGACAGGACGCTACTCACGCCGAAGGCCAGTCCCATCTGCGAGCAGCATAGATGGCGCCGGCCGAGCCGCGTTGGAAAACGGCTCATGCAAATGGCCGACGCGCAAAGCACGATCAATGAGCCGCTGATTGACATGCCCGCCACGTTGAGCAGGAACCCCCGCGCGGACATGTAGCCCGGTGTCGACAGCGTCAACAACGCCGAGCCGCGCAGGATCGCGATGGCGCCGGGGCAGCAATACAAAGCCGGGCGTTGCGAAAAGCGCCATTGATGAGCGTACGCTTTTTCACTTCTCCAAGGGCTGCTGTGGGCCGAACTGAGCCCGATGGCCTTCGGCTCAGGTCCACCCCAAGTGGCCGTTCAAGCGGTTCGGACTCCGAGACTTAGCGAAACGCTGAACAAGGCGTCGGCACGCAGGTTCGGCAAGAAGCCGTCGGAACTTGCCGCTTGTTGAACGCCAAAAAATGCGCCTTGCCGGAGCTCCGCTCAGCACCTATCCTGATTCTGTCGCAACCTGTCTCCTTGTCCCCGAGGCTGCCGGTCTGGAAGGCAGGACCAATCCGTACCGCAACTGGCGCCGCCCGCACGGCTCACTCGGTGGCAAGACGCCCGTTGACCGCGTCGCAGAAGTGGGCGAAACCACACCTCTCGCGGAGCAGGTGGAAAGCGTTTACGACGGGCTGAAAGCGAGAATCCGGCATCGCGAATGGCGAGTTGGAGTCGGGCCTGAATGACGCACTTGAAGAACGCCCACAACGTAACACGCTTGTTGTGTTCCGCTCGGATCGTCCGGAAGCACTGGACAACCGTGGCACGTCCACGTGGTCGATCGCGGCAACGCCATTGAACTGGAAGGTACGCCGAGCCTGATCAACAAGACGCCGGACGTGAAGGGCACGGGCAGCGACTGGAAGAACGGCACGGTTGTTCGTGCAGACGGTGCGGTGACGGAACACCGCGTTCGGATGCTCCACGACGGTACGCTGGTCGTCATCGTGCCGAACGGCGTCAACGACAGCGACGAAATCGCTGCGAGCTACGGTCTGGCCGCCGCGAAGAAGCAACTCGGTATCGGCGTCAAGGCAGTGAAGGCCGTCGTTATCGAAGCACGCAACGGCAACGGCGCGAATAACGCCTGATGCTGCAACCGCTGAGAATTGGCGGCCATTCGAGCCCGGCGCGAAATCGCCGGGCTTTTTTCGTTTGATTTTTGCTAAAAGGATGGACGGCAGATTTGTTGGAGTTCCTTATTCCACGCCAGCGTTGATCAGTAACCTTGGTCGCAGCAATGAGCGGTTGGCGTTTCGCTTGGGTTGAACTGCCTTGTATTTGCTGTGCCCTCTGATGCAAGACACTTTGTTCCACTGCAAGAAGATGTCGAACACTTCCTCTGGCTGTTGTCGCTGAAACTAAGGCTGGATGCCGGAGAAGCGCCGAGACAAGCATTGATCCATCGGCCGTGCGGAACGCTCGTACACTAATGGTTCCGGACGAATGTTCGCTACGCGAGGCCCGTGCATGCCGACGATTGCCCTGATTGTCCTCACTGTCGCAGTCACGCTCTTCGTCGTGCTTCTCATCGCGAATCTGACGAGTGGCGAGAAGAAGATCGAGCACAAGATCGAGCGGCTGTACGCCGGCGACGATCCGCAATTCATCCGCTCGATGGGGCTGCTGCTGGGCCCGGCCGTCGTCGGAGGCAATCGCTTTGAGGTGCTCCTCAACGGCGACGAAATCTTTCCGTCGATGCGGGAAGGCATCCGCTCGGCGCAGCGCACGATCACCTTCGAAACCTTCATTTACTGGTCCGGCGCGATCGGCGAGGACATCGCACGCGCACTCTCGGACCAGGCGCGTGCGGGTATCGCCGTGCATGTGTTGCTCGACTGGGTCGGCTCGTCGAAGATGGACAGGCGCTATCTCC
This sequence comes from Paraburkholderia sp. OAS925, assembly GCF_040543975.1. Lineage (NCBI taxonomy): Bacteria > Pseudomonadati > Pseudomonadota > Betaproteobacteria > Burkholderiales > Burkholderiaceae > Paraburkholderia > Paraburkholderia sp. OAS925. The sequence goes on along the minus strand of NZ_JBEUNO010000001.1, from coordinate 1,149,358 downwards.
AGATGCTGCGCGACGCAGGCGCGGACGTCATCCAGTATCACAGGCCGCATTGGACCGGTCTCGGCCGCATGAACGACCGCACGCATCGCAAGCTGCTGGTGATCGACGGACGCATGGGCTTTACGGGCGGCGTGGGTATCGCCGACGAATGGGCCGGGCACGCGCAGGACGAGAAGCACTGGCGCGATACGCACTTTCGCGTCGAAGGTCCGGTTGTCGGACAGATGCAGGCCGTCTTCATGGACAACTGGGTCAAGGCAACAGGAAACGTGCTGCACGGCTCGCACTACTTTCCGGAGATCGACGTCGCGGGGAACGGCCTCGCGCACATGTTCAGCAGCTCGCCTTCGGGCGGCAGCGACGACATGCAGCTGATGTATCTGATGGCCATCACCGCCGCGACGCATTCCATCCACCTGTCGAGCGCGTACTTCGTACCGGACAAGCTGACGATCAATGCGCTCGTCGAGGCGGCCAAGCGCGGCGTGAAGGTTCGCGTCATTACTCCCGGCAAGCGCATCGACGCCCACACGGTGCGCGAGGCGTCGCGTGCATGCTGGGGCGACCTGCTCGCGGCGGGCATCGAAATGCACGAATATCAGCCGACGATGTTCCACTGCAAGCTGCTTATCGTCGACGAGTATCTGGTGTCGGTCGGCTCGACAAACTTCGACAGCCGCTCGTTCAAACTCAACGACGAAGCGAATCTGAACATTTACGACCGGGATTTCGCGCGCCAGCAAGCGGCGATTTTCGATCGCGACGTCGCCCAGGCAAAACGCATTTCGCTCGACGACTGGCGCCGCCGTCCGCTCCTCGAAAAGTTGCTGGACCGCGCTGTCGCGCTGCTCGATCCGCAACTTTGACGTTGGGGGCGCGCGAGCGACCGCTGCGGACTATGGCTCACCGACGAGCCCAGCGGGCGAATGACCGCTCTACTGCCGAACACAACGCTAGGGCCGTGACGCAATCACCGGCCGCAACGGGCCGGCTGGGGTCCTGTAGTCCGAGCGCTTATCGCTGCATGGGGGCGCCTGGCCGCTAAGCAGTGATTCCATGGACAAACGTGGCGGGCCGCGCGCCGCACGAACGATGACCTGAGCCACACCGGTTCCCGGTCCGATTCGCAGGGCGTGGCACTGCGACTTGCGGAAAAGAACGGCTTCAGCGTGGCTTTTAGCCGTCAACTACTCCCTGCTATCGTGAATAGCTCGCCGCACCCACCAGGGACAGCCCAAGGTCATGAGCAGTTCCAGGCCCAAACACCGATCGTGCCAGCACGCCGGGTACGCCTTGTCGGGGAGGTTCCCCGGCCTTGGCCACGCTCTCGCCATACAGAGCGACAAACATGGCAAACGCCAGCATTGCCAACTTTCCTATCATGAGCTTGTTTTCATGTCCGCAGCCGCGCCTTCAGGTCGGCGATCTGCTGCCCGACGGCCAGCGTCTGCCGCACATACTCCGCGAGCTGTGGGACCATGCCCTCGAAATGATTCGACTGCCCCAGGCGTGCGGCCGGCAGGTTGGTCCACTTCACGCCCTTCTCCCGCAGATGAATCTCCATCATGCGGAAGTAGGAGCGGTGCGCGGAATTCCGGTAGGCCCGCACCTCGAAGTGCCAGTCGCTGTCGAACGCGGTGATGAGGATCGCCTTAGCCTCATCGCAGCCCGCCACGTGACTTTTCGCCTGACGGATCACCCTCATCGCCACCTTCTCTTCAGCGTAGCCAAGTTGAAACGCGGTGTTGACCCGCTGCTGGAACAGGTCCCATGCACCGCACAGTTCCCAGAAGAACGAGCGCAGCTGCCACTGGAGGGCGTTCACGTCGGGCTCACCGTCGCGGCGCGCCAGGATCTCCGTGATCCTTGCGAGCACCCGTTCGGCGCCGCTGATCGAGACGCGGGCGAGGTGATGTGCATCGACACCAGGGGCCGACCTCAGGTCGGGGTGGATTTCGAATGCCGGAAGTTTCGGTGTATCGCTCATGGGCTGCTTTTTCCGTTTTCGAGAGGCTGTTCAGTCGGGGGACTTGTCCAGCCGGTCCATCCCGGCCTGGATTTCAGCCGATGCCTTGTGGAACGCGGCGACAGCATCGCTGCTCGCCTCCGACGCGCGCAGGTATGCTCCATCAATTCCTTCCGCTGCTTTCCCAGCACAGACCGCTCGCGTACGCCGCGCAGCAATCGGGCACCAGCCCCGAGGTGGTTAAGGCGTGGGTGAGCCGGTTCCGCGGATGGCTGATGGCGCTTGATCCGACAGGCGATTACGAACGTCGTGTGCGCCTCGGCCTCAAAGCTCCGTGGCCGTCATGAAGTGCCCTCACTGCCGGAAGAAGGTGCTGGCGCGACCGCACGGTTTCAAAAGAACCAAGACGCAAACAGCTGCGCAACTGAGGCGACGCCTGTTCCGCTGTACCCGATGCAACGGCTTTTTCGATGTCAGCATCGACGCCCTGTAACTCGACCGAGCGCAAGTCGGCCAGGCACAGCCGGTGCGGTCGCGCAGTGCGCAAAAAAATCGACGTCGCGGGCATAGGATCAACAGTACCTGACTGTCGCGCCACGGTCGGCTGGCCGAGTAGTCAGAATTAGTGCGACAAACCTGTTCTCGCCGCAAGGACTATGGCTACGTTGCCAGACCCGATCGGCCGTAGACGACCCAGATGGAATGGACACCGCCCTCCCTTCGGGGAGATGGGCATGATTGAGGGCCTCCAGAACCGAACGGCATCAATGTGCCAAAGTGGAGTTGCGACACAACCACTTGAGGAACGGAGGCCCTAAATGAATGCTACGACATATGGACTGGATGTTGCAAAGCAGGTGTTTCAGATGTACTGGGTCGACGCTCAAACCGGTGAGATAGCCAATCGCCGGTTCGGACGCGACGATTTAATTGCGTTTCTAGCCCAACGTCCTGCTGGTCGAGTGGCCCTCGAAGCTTGGAGGAAGTGCGCACTGGCGGGCGCGTAAGATTCGGGCGCTGGGGCACGAGGTCGTGCTGCTACATGCACAATTTATTCGGCCATTCGTGCAAACGAACAAGACCGACGCAGCAGACGCTCGGGCGATTTGGACGGCTGTACAGCAACCCGGGATGCGCACGGTTGCTGCAGACAGAAGATCAGCAAACGATGCTGAGTCTGCACCGCATGCGCTCGTTACTCGTCAAGTTTCGGACGATGCAGGTGAATCAGCTACGTGGGTTGCTCTACGAATTCGGTGCGACGTTTCGAGCCGGACGGCTGGCAGGACTCGCTGAGATCCGCGAGCGCATGGCAGAGTTAGAGGACGCGCTACCACGACCGATCGTCCTTAATCTGCAAGACCAGCTACGACGTATCAACGCGTTTGAGGATGATATCAGTCAACTCGAGAAGCGCATCGGCGCCTGGCAGAAACAGAAAGCGGCGTGTCGCTCAATCTCCGAAGTGCCGGGCATCGGTAGACTCACCGCCACCGCTTTGGTCGCAACAATTGGAGATGCCAGGACGTTCAAGTCGGGACGTGCGTTCGCTGCATTTCTCGGGCTTGTTCCTCGGCAGAACGGTACGGGTGGCAAGGTTCGATTGGGCTCTATCTCAAAGCGAGGGGACCCATACCTGCGCACGCTGCTGATCCATGGGGCGCGCTCCGTCCTGTGTCACGCCAAGGTACCAACTGCTTGGCAGAAAGGAATTCAAGAGCGGCGACCTGGCAACGTAGTAGCCGTGGCTCTTGCGAACAAGATGGCGCGAATTGCGTGGGCCATACTTGCCCACGAGAGTAGTTACGAAACGAATTTCATGTCGTTGTCTCGCCGAATAATTGAAATGCGGAGTTCTTAAGCGCGAGCGTGCGCTCGCCTCCCGCTTACTTAGGATGACTATTTACCGCGTTTAAAACATCGCTCAGTGGCGAACAGCTTTAGCGTTGATCTTTCGACGACGAATCTTCCGTGCTGGCGCAGAACAGCGCCGCACGATCACTTCGCATAGCTAAAGCAAAACGCGCACGTCGACCGGACATTTCCGGTTTCCCGACGGCTAACCGCTGAGACGATTGATGGATTGCCGCGTTATGAAGGTCCGAACGGACACGGCACGGGGACACGGACAGCGATTGAGCGGGGGAACGCCAATTGCCGGCCTTGATATTGTTCTTTCGCCGGGCGTGCACCCGACTTCCTTGCGCCTGGAATACTCATAGCTGCCAGCCCCTGATATCGCGTCACTTTCGTTTCCTCGGCGCCTGAATGGCGAGTCGCCTCATGCCATGCACAGGCGCCGTTTTATTCAATGATTGAGCACTATCTGAGACGATGGCCGACCTATCGCTTTGGATACGGCGTCTCGCCCGGGGGGGCATGTAACAAAAAGAAAGTTGTGTGCTCAAGGGAACTTTCTCATAAGACTTTTCATTTGTCCACAGAAAGACGAGGCTGCTTTGGCGTATCGCGGTGGTGTGGCATTCGCATTTCCGCGGCGTTGGAACCGCAGTGAACTGCCGACCTGAAGAAACTGCGAAATGTCCGTCAGAAGGTGCTAGATTCGCTCTTTAGATGCAGTCTCGACACGGCTCACGCAAGGCCGGCCACGAGACGATATCCGGTGTCAGGAATTCGCGTCCGCGACGGCTCCACGATTGGGCCTAGACCGCAGCAACAAAGCGCGTGAGAAACGACAGGCTTTCAGCGTGTAACTTAGCGCCTGGTGCGACCGCAATGCAGCAGTTCGAAAACGGCGGCCCAAACGAGTGAGGGATCTCCAGTCGCAAATTGGCGCTCCATGGCCATCAGTGATTGCGGTGACACGACGAAGCGCGCGTGATGGCGCCGGGCAGCGACGCCTTGACGAGCTCACGCACGGGGACGAGTACCGATAGCATACACCGCAGTTTCCGGTCCACATACGCGCAGATGCCGTTTCGGCTGGATCAATGTACCTGAGACGAAGGCTTTTGGGTCGAAGTCTAGACGACTGCACGCGCGATCCCTCGCCCGTGTCTTCTCCGATAGTATTGCCAGGCATTCCGGGTCATCAGGCCTCGCCGAGAAATCGGGGAGGCAGCGTTGTCAGTCGACTGCCATAAAGCCAGGCTGTTCACACAATGTCTTTTCAGCAGGTTCGCTTCGAGCATCAACCATGCTTTGAAAGCGCTGCGCCTTGACAGCGTCAGACGCCGCTCCAGTTTCGGATTGAAGAGGCATAACGGTACGCGCCGCGAGGACGCGAGAGCACGAGCGGCTCGAAGCTTCCCAAAACGTCGACCATGCGGACCACCTGCCTGATTATTGCTTCGTCTAGCACGAGCGTGAGTTGACGAACTCAATTCACACCGATGAAAAGTGACAACTTCAGTTCACTGCATACCGAAGTAAATGCGTCAACTAGGAGGCTCACGCCCTGTCACAGCGGGCGGTGCCAGGGCCAAGATTACTTCGCTCTACGCCGCGTTGACGATGATAATGCCCAGCGCAAAGCGCTGGTCCGGTCTTGTGTCAGGTCACCGCAACGGGGATGTCTATCGTGTCGTGCGCAACGCCGATCATGCCGAACCGGATAGCCCGGTCGAGTCGCGACTCGGTGCCCGCCGCGCCGGTGTCGCGTGAGCGGGTCGCCGAAACGCCGCCGCGGACATGAACGCAGCGACGGCCATGACGCCGGCGAACACGAGGAAAAGTGCCGTGCCGCCGCGAGCCGCAATCAATCCCGGCGTGATGCCGAGAAAAGCGACGGCGAAACAACCCAGCGACAACCCGGCGATCGCGAAGAGCCGGTGCGGGTCAGGACCGCGACCAATGGTTCCATGCGTGACGCTCAGGCTGCTGTCGGCTGCGTCGTGCGAGTCGATCGACACTGCACTGCGAGCGGGACACGATTCCGTACGGGAACGGCCGCCGACGGGCTCGTCGCATTGCACAACTCCGACGCCCGCAGCGGCACGCCCTCTTACAAGTCGATTCCAGTGCTGTTCTCGCTCAGCAAGCGGGAATGCTCGCCGGACGACCATGCGTCCACGTGACAACATGGCGACGTGCGCAACGATCGCACCGGTGCGGGCGTCCCGGGCGAGGAGCATCTTGTCCCGAATGACGGGTCAACGCTTATGTAAAGGCTGTGGTGTGTGCGGCGTTACGCGCCCGGCCGGTGACCCGTCCGGACGAGCGGGGGTGCTGGGTAGAGCACATCCCCGCTCCGATCGCGCTGTTTCAGTACTTACACATTCGGCGTCGCGCTTTGCGGGTCCGCCGGTGTTGCGGCATCGGGATTCTGCAGCGGCGGTGCGTAGAGGATGACGTTGGGCAGCCGCGGGCTGGATGTGTCGGTGCTGTCCAGCACGCGCGACTGAATGGTCGTGTTATCCGTCACGCCCCAGAAGTTGTTCGAGAAGTCCAGCGAATGAACCGTGGACGCGTTGTAAGTGCCGTGAGACTCGATCACGATGCGATTCACATTCGGTGAATCCTTCTTGAAGAGAAACGAGTTCCATTGGGCGATGCCGGTGGGCGCCTGTGCACCGGCCGGGAACGCGTCGATCAGCACGAGCGGGTCGACCATGTTGATGAACAGGTTGTTTTGCACGAACACCGACGGATCGAAAGCAAAGGCTGCGGAGTCGACGAACGTATTGCCCTTCACGGTCGCGGACTTGCTCAAGCGCGGGTAGCCGTTCGTGCCGGCTTCGAAGGTGGTCACGCCGTTGCGAACGATCGGCGTCACATTCAGATGCGTAGCCTGGCTGTATGTCATCGAAAACGGCGCAGCGTCGCTGATCTGCACGAATGCGTCCTGCAACACCGTATGCGTGATGCTGACGATGCCGCCACCCGCGTCTTGCGTCAACGACGTGTTGGCAGCGGTCACGCCCAGCAGTTGAACCGGACCCTGGTTTCCCACGTTGAGCGTGCCCGCCACGTTGATGATACCTTTCGTCGGAATCGTACCCACGCACCCGGCCGTGCAGGGCACTGTGCGGTACGTCTCCACGACCGTATTGTCGCCGATCGTCAACGTGACGCCAGGCGCTACCCGCACCGTGCCGGCGAGGAAATATGGAGAGCCGCTCGTCGGCCACGTGGTATCCGCAGTGATGACGGTTCCATCGGGAATGACCGTGTTCGGCTGCACATAGACATATGCCGTGACGAGATTGCCGCTCGAGTCGGTGCAGACTTTTGTAGCGTCTGTCGTATATGGGCCGTCTGTGCATGCCTTGGGACTGGTGGACGAAGGCGCTGCCGACGAGGTGGTGGCGCTGCCGCCACCTCCTCCTCCGCCGCCGCCACACGCCGCGAGCAAAAGGGCGAAAAGTAAGCCTGGATATTTTTTCATGTGGAGGTCCCCGTACCGCGCTTATCGTTTTTGAAGTCGCTGGTGTACCGCGTCAGCGATTCGTGCAACGGATCTTCACACGCCGCGCCCGCGCTAACTGTGGTCCGGGACACAAAAGATCGCGAGAGGCGACGTCGCCGCCACACTTCCTCGTGCGCCTTTCAGGCATTGCATGTGCTCTCATGCGTCTGCGGCGCGGTCACGGCCGCTTCCCCCGAGCGAGGGGTCAACTATCAAGGAGCAAAATATGCGAGGCATTCAATCGATGCTTGTACTTTTGGCCGCATTGGCCGTTTCTGGCATGGCGAGCGCGCAAGCGGGCGGCAACGGCAACGGCGGATCAGGCGGCGGCAACGCACACGGCGCGGCGACGGCGGCCCCGACTGCCGGGGGAGACAACACGTCGGCACCGACCAGTACCCGCTCGAGCCATCATCGTTCGCACAAGCACCACAAGCATCAAAACCAGCGAGAGTCGCAGTAATGCAAGGCGCGGCGGGCGCGACCATGACGGCATGGCGACGCCCGCTCCAGTCAATCGCGATTTTTTCATCTTAAGGCTTGATGACGATGGGCACACGGGATTTTTTGAGCGAGAAAACTCCGGGGCATTCTGCAACCGATACTCCGACTGGGGGCACTACTTGTATTTGAGGCCTTATCATGAGGCGCAACATCCTACGAGCGGTTATGGTTGAAGTTTTCGCGTCCGGCCAGCCGCCTGAACGGATCGACCAAAGGCGCTCGTATCTCGGTCAAGACATCGTACAGATTTCCGTTCGATCTCTGTCACTCGCAAAGCCGCTCATCTATGTGTTGTTGCGTCTTTTCCTTTTTTTGACTCGTCACAAGGGTTCATGCATTTGGGTAAAGGGCGATGTATTGTTGTTTAGGACGCTCGACCGAAAGCGCCAAAGGAAAGCGCACCTACCTGCCATTCCAGGCCTGATCGCATCGCATGCAGCTGTGGCCGTGGAGTTCGAGTTCACTCGTGCAGGCGACAACAGTCCGGCCTCGCGCTGCCGCCAACGCCCGCAATCGGCTGGGCCTGCTGACGTCGGGGCGCCCTCAAGAAACGGATTTTTACGTACGCTAAGACCTTGGGGAGTTCGATTTGACCGTCCGCAGAGGCGCGGAAGCGCCCCTTGGCGACGCGCTTGTTCACGACCGGGCAAGCTCATTGTCGCCGTCCAGCCGTCCACCGTCCACACCGATCAGTGCCGCCAGTGCAGGCCAGTCCGCTGCCTTGCCGGGAACGTACAGATTCTTGTCTGCAAGATCGGCTATGCGCGGCGCGTACTGGAACCCGACGAAGGGGCATAGCCCGAACACGTGATCGGTGAAGCCGGCGGTATCGGTAGTGTTCCTCGATCAGCAAATCTAACTCGTGGCAGAGCAGCCCGTCGAGCACATGAGTGGCGTCCCGCACCGGTGAGTTGATGACTTTCGTATAGAACGGCGCGTACTGGTCACAGACATGCTGGTCTCGTCAGATCCGCGCGGGATCGGGTCGTATTTGTTGTTCCATTCGTCGGATTCAGTCAGGCACTTTTCCGCGCGCTCGCGCAGTCCCGACCTTTGCCCGCGGCCGGGTCCAATGCATACCGGTCAAGCGAAAATCGAGCCCGCGCAACGAACAGGTCGCAAAAAGCCAAAGCGCATCGACGGCGGGTAGGGAATTCAGGCTGACGTCCTTGGCCGACGCGTTTAGAGCGTTGATCCCGTACAGCCCGAAGCCCACGGAGAGGCACAGCAGGAAACCGAGGATGCACTAGGTGAGCGTCAGACGCGCTGTGACGGAGAAGCTTTCCATTTTTGTTGGTCCGTCAGTGCACGCAAGCGGGGCGCAGCACACTGCTTTTGCAAAGTGATGACTGTGGATAGATGTATTACGGCAGCAACTTCCGCGTCCTGAACCCGCCTTTTTCTAGCCGTAATAAGGCAACAGCGCGGAGGGCAATGCGATGGCTTCTCCTCACCGAGCTCACGTTTTGCCAGGCGACTCAACCCCTAAGCACTGCTGAATGGCAAGTCGCAAGCGGGACTCAGTGTGCCTGGGGGCCGCTCAACACGTCGGTGAATCCACCGGTCTTCGCGCCCAGGCGTCGAATGGCGAGGGCCACGTCCGTCGAGAGCAGCGCTTTCAATTCATCCGCATGACGATACGCGCGCATACCGCAAGTCAATGCGCACTCCCCTGCAACAGCAGGATGGCAATAGATCTCGCCCACGCCATCCGGCAAGGCAGCAAGCGCCGCGAGCCACGCACGCTCATCCATTTGCCCGCTGTCGGCCACGCCGACAACATAATCGTTATGGAGAATTCCGGCGGCGTCGAGTCGCGCCCTCACCCTCGCGATCCAGGGGCACAACCACAATGGCGCATTGACTTCGAGCGGCAAGCGCATCGCCTTCATGCCGAACTCGCGCCCAATTTCGAGGATCAAATCGAGCACCGTCGGATGCAGATGAAAGTGCTTGTGCGTGTTGACATGATCGAGCGTGAGCCCGCTGTCGGCGAACGCCTCGAACTGCGCGCGAATTTCCCGGGCAAGCTGTTTGCGCACGTGCGGCAGGAAGAAAAAGCGTATCCCGTCGCGCACCATGTTGCTGCCGAAGCGCCCATGCTCGTCGAGCAATGAGGCGATGCCCGCGCGCGGCATGACGGGATCGCCGTCGGCGAGTACCAGATGCAGGCCGACTCGCAAGCGCGGCATCGCGCGGGCGCGCGCGATTGCGTCGCTCGAGGCGGGTGCACCGACCATCAGGCTTGCGGCCGTGAGCACGCCGCTGACATGAGCCTGCTCGACGGCCATGTTCACCCGCGGATGCAGGCCGAAGTCGTCGGCGGTCACGATGAGTGCGCGCGGCTTAGCGGCCATCGGACGCCTCGATGGTATCCATCAACGGCAACTGCGCGCCGCGCGACGCGGAACGCGAAGTTCCAACCGGCACTCTGGCGCCTCGCCACATGACATGAGACCCGAAGGCGCTGGCGATCCACTGCACGAACAGCAAGCTATCGCGCAATGGAACGAGCGGCAGATCGCGCCAGAAAGCACGGCCGAATGCGTCCGATAATGTGTCCGATGAAGCGGACGATAAAGCGGACGACAACGCGTCCCCTGCCCCGTCCCTCAACCCGCGATGCAATGCCTGTTGCTGACGCACTGCCCGCGCGTGCAGCACGACGCGCGCGGCCAGGCCCGCGGCCATATTGACCGCGGTCAAATACGCCGGCCAGCCATGCAGGGCACCTTGCTGACTTGCAACAAGGCAAGCCGTGAGCCCGACGCCGACAACGAGCCACGGCGTAGCAAACGTAATGAAGAGAAACGCAAAGCCGAGCGGATTCACCGAACGTATCGTGCGCAACCAGCGCGTCTCGCGTTGCCAGAGCGCGGTGAACGTTGTTTCGGTGACGTCGGTGGCGACCATCATTCGCGACAGCACCGTTCGCAAACCGAGGGCGCGCACGTGTTCGGCGAGCCAGTAATCGTCCGCGAGACAGTTCTTCAGGCGCCCGAAGCCACCGATGCGTTCGAGCGTCTCGCGCCGCAAAGCAAGCGTGGCGCCGAAACCGAAGCGACGTGATCGGACCATATGCGCGACGCGCACCGAAGGTCCGAACCATTCGTTGACGAAGAGCGCGCCCACCCGCGACCAGAAACCGCTCACGCCGTGCGCGACATACAGACAGGTGACAACGCCGACAGAAGGATCGGCCAGCGGCGCGGCGACAGCGCAGAGATAATCGGCTTCGACGGCGATATCGCTATCGGCAATCACGATCACGTCATGCCGCGCGCGCTCGGCCATATTGACCAGATTACTCACTTTCAGATTGCTGCCGTGCACGCGCGCGTCGATCACGAGTTCGATGTCGAGCATCGGATACGCGGCTTGCAAACGGCGCACCACGGCAATCGCGGGATCGTCGGCAGAACCCACACCGAATACCAGCTGGAAATGATCGAGGCGCTGCTCGCAGAAGCTTCGCAGATTTTCATACAGGCGCGGCTCGACACCGCACAAGGGCTTGAGCACGCTCACGCGCACCGGCGAAAACGGATGGAGCGAACGCGTGCTGCCGCGCAGCCCGAAGAACGGCAACGCGAGCGCAGCCACCACGGCATACAGCGACGCGCCGACGCAGCCGGCAAGCAGAAGCCATTCGGATACCGGTAATGCATGCGATGCCATTGCCGCGCTCCGTCAGCGTTTGCTCAAGACGAACGGCTTCCCCGTGAGACGCAGATGCAGCACGACGAGCCACAACCGCGGGCAATCCGACGCGAGATCGATCGGCCTGCTGCAGACAGACGCAACGCTTGCATGGCGGTCTGCGACGGCGGCCCGGAACGCGGCTTGCGCGAACTGGCGCGCGACCATGACGCCGCCGGCCATCACCGCGATAGAAGAGAGCCGGAAAGCCGCTGACACGAACAGGTGCTCGGCGCCGGGATCCACGAAGACCGTCACGCACGCGAGCAGGTCGGCGGCGACAGCCGTGAGCGAAGCGACCATTAGGTGCGCGCGCAACATATCGGCGGTGACTGGCTTCATGGCTTCGTCTCGTAGCGCGATGAAAAGCATGCACGGCTTCTTGCGACGAAGCGGCGCCTGCTTCAGGAACCGCTCGTCGCAGCCGATAAAACCGTCACCGCGGTCGCCATGCATTCCATCGATGTACCGGAACCGCGTCGAGTGAAACTCGCAACTCGACACGACGCCGCACGCTCCTGTCACTCACAAGACAGTAAGCTGTTGATGGGCGATAGTAGCGATTCAAGCTGAAGGAAACCTTAAGCAGACCGCAGTAGAACCCGCCGTGAACAGCGCGGTTAAACTGCGGACTTCATCGCCGCTTTTCCGCGGTGCATCGCAATCGTGATCACAACACTCAACGGAATTTCAGTCCCATGCGTGTACTACTGGTTGAAGACGACGACCTGATCGGTTGCGGGGTCGAAGCGGGTCTGCGTCAGGCGGGTTTCACGGTCGACTGGGCGCGCGACGGCCATCAAGCAGGTCTCGCGCTGGACACCACGAGCTACGCGCTCGTCGTACTCGATCTCGGCCTGCCGCGCGTGTCCGGCATGGATCTGCTCAAGCGAATCCGCGACGCCGGCAACGACGTGCCGGTGCTTGTGCTGACGGCACGCGGCACGGTGGTAGACCGCGTGAGCGGTCTGGAGGCCGGCGCGGACGATTACCTCGGCAAGCCCTTCGACCTCACGGAACTGACGGCCCGTTGCCGCGCCTTGCTTCGCCGCGCGCAAGGCCGCAGCGTCGAGGTAATCCGCTATGGCGATCTCACGGTGAACCCGGTGGCGCAAACGGCGCAGATTGCCGGCACGCGGGTGCCGCTCACGTCGCGCGAATGGGCAATCCTGCTGCAATTGCTGACCAACCAGGGCATTCCGCAGTCGCGCTCGTGCCTCGAAGAAAGCCTGTATGGCTGGCAGCAGGAAATCGAGAGCAATGCGATCGAGGTGCACATCTCGAACCTTCGCAGGAAGCTTGGCGCAAAGCTCATACGAACCGTGCGCAATATCGGCTACGTGGTGGAGAAAGAGTAAATGAGCGCATCCATTCGCAGGCGGCTTATGCTGCTCGTGCTCGGCAGCATCGCGGCGGTCTGGGCGATTGCGCTTGCGTCGAGTTATCGTCAGGCCACGCAGGAAGTCGGCGAATGGGAAGAAGCCCGCCTCGCGGAAGTCGCGCAGATTCTCGCGCTTCTCGATCAGGCCAACCTCGCCACGCTTGCCAACGCGCACATCGACGTGCGAGAGGAAGAAAGAGGCGGCGCGACCAGTGCGAGCGATAACGACGACGACGACTCGCTGCCGCGCGACGCGCTATTTCAGGTGCGCACGCGCAGCGGCGACGTGATTGCCGGCAGCCCTGCCCTGCGCGCGCTCGGTGCATGGGATCTGCCGCTGCCGGCGGTCACCGGCACGCAAGACGTCGTGCTGGGCGGTCAGACGTATCACTCGTTCACGCTGCGCGGCACGGCGCTCGGCCACACGGTGCGCGTATTCGAGCAGGCCAATACGCGCAGCGATCTGGTCAGCGGAGTGGCGAACCGTATCGCGCGCCCTGCCCTGATTGCGCTGCCGGTCCTCGCGTTGCTCGTGTGGTTCAGCATCGGCTGGAGCCTTGCGCCGCTGCGCGTGCTGTCGGATGCAATCCGTTCGCGAGATATCAACCGCCTTGAGCCTGTCGAAATCGGCGACGCGCCGACCGAGGTGCGCCCGCTCGTCGACGCGCTCAATCTGCTGCTCTCGCGTTTGCACCATTCGCTCGAACGTGAACGCGCGTTTACCGCCGACGCCGCTCACGAACTGAAGACGCCGCTGGCCGCCATCAAAGTGCAGGCACAGGTTGCGCTCGCCGAGCCCGACCCGGCGCGGCAGCGACTCGCGATGGAGCGCGTCGTGCAAGGCGTGGATCGCAGCGCGCGGCTCGCCGAGCAATTGCTGCTGCTCGCGCGTCTGGACATGCATGAAAAACTGTCGACGGCACCGCTCGCGCCTGGGGCGCTCGCGAAGCATGCCGTGCTGGCCAACGCCGGCAACCTGCAGCAAAAAAACATGCGCGCGATGCTCGACTGCGACATGCAGGCCGAGATCAATGCGGACCCTGTGCTGATCGGTATCCTGTTCGACAATTTGGTGGACAACGCAATCAAGTACGGAAGCGAGGGCGGCAACATCGAAATTGCGGTCAAGAGCGCGCACGAGCCGCTCGATAATCGCGTTGTCGTGACCGTGCGCGACGACGGTCCCGGTGTGGCCTCGGCAGATGTCGCGCGGCTGACCAACCGGTTCTTTCGCGCCACTGGTAACCAGGCGACCGGCAGCGGGCTTGGCCTCTCGATCGTCGCGCGCATTGCGGAACACTTTGGCGCGACCGTGCGCTTCGGACCCGGCCTCGAGAGCCGCGGACTCTCCGTCGAAGTATCGTTTCCCGCCTCTACCGCCGCGCCTGACGAGCGACTGAAGGCCGCGGCCTAGCGGCGGTTCGTATCGCAGGCGACGCGGGTGTCCGCGAGTTCCGCCCGTTGCGGGTTCCGCTGCGCCTGACGGCGCACGGGCGCGCGGTTCGCGCCTTCCGCGAACTGCCATGCAATCAGCCCTGGCACGAACATCAGCAGATCGCGAATGCGGCGCGCGCCGGCAAGCGCGAGACACGTCGATGGATCGAGCCCCAGAGCGCCGCCGATCAATATAAAACCGCCCTCCTGCACGCCGAGGCCGCCCGGCACGAAGAAGGCCGCGCTGCTGATGGCCTGGATCAACGACTCGATCACGACGGCTTCAACCAGCGTGACTTGCGTGCCGAGAAAATACAGCGCGAGCCAGATTTCCAGCGACGTCAGCGCGCACTGCAGCGGCTGCCAGAAGAACAGATAGCGCAGCACGACGGCGCGGCGCCGCCAGATCAGCTTGATCGCCAGATCGATTTGCGCGGACTGTCCAACGAGTGCGGCGAGCTTGCCGCTCGTGATGTGATTGAGCGCGCGCGTCATGCGTTCGAACGGACTCGCGTGCTGCACGAGCGCGAACAAAACGAGAAGCGGCGTCAGCACGACCACGCCCCACGCAAGTTGCCCAGCGAGCCGCAGCGTGCCCGAATGCGCGTGCGCAAACAGAAAACCAATGCCGACCATCGTGAACAGCAACTGGCTGATCACCGTCAACTGCATATCGGCGATGATGCTCGCCACCGCCGTGGAAGGCCGCACGCCCCAGCGCCTGAGCATGCGGAACGACACGACCTCTCCGCCGATGCGCGCGACCGGCAGCATGCTATTGACCGATTCGCGCACCCACACGAGATGCAGCATGTCGAGCACGCGCGGCCGGTTCGCGCCGCGAATCAGCGAGCGCCAGTCGCAGGCATTGGCGAGCATCGGCAGGACATGTGCGAGTGCCGCGAGCACAAGCCCCGCGCCGGCGGCGCGCAGCGCGCCGAGCACCGCGACCGGGTTGTCCCGCCACACGAGCCACAGCGACGCAGCCAGTCCCGCGAGTGCGGCCACGCGCCCGAGATGCTTCATCATGCGGACACCTTTCGCGCGTTCGTTGCGCGACGGGCTTGCCGCTCATCGCGCCATTCGGAAGACGTGCGCATCATCGCCGCCTAAACTCCTCTCGTCGTCATTCGTCGTCATTCGTCGTCATTCGTCCTGCGCGGACGACAGCAGGCCGTCGCCATCGACGTCAAAGCTAAACCCGCGCCAGACCACCCGCGAACTCCAGAAGCTCACGACAAAGATCGCAAACGACACGATATCCCATATGGGCAGCATCCACGCGCCGCCATGCGCCTGCCGCAATGCGCGATCCGCGCTCACCTTCAGTGCGAAGCGCGCGGACAATGCAAGCGCCGCGATTAGCCAGGCCCACGGCGCGTCGCTCGACAAGCCGACAGCGAGCAAGGCCAATGGCAACGGATGCATCAACGCAGAGCCAAAATGACCTGTCGGATCGACGCTGCGAATCGTCCGGCTCCAGCGCAACTCATGCGCAAACAACTGCGCTGCGCTGGCCTCCGCGCAAGCGTGCGAAATGGCAAGCGGCGGAATCGCCACTGTCTCGCCGATTGCGCGCACTGCCTCGCCTATCGCATGGTCTTCAGCAAGATGACGCACGAACGGCAGAAAGCCGCCGATCTTCTCCAGCGTGCCGCGCCGCATTGCAATGGTCTGTCCAAAGCAAGGCCGCGCGAGACGGAGCGCGAGACCGGTGACGACGCCGGGCAGGAACTGATAGTGCGTCGCGGTCGCGGACAGGCGCGGCCAGAAGCCGGGATCGGGCTGCGCTCGATACACGCAGGTCACGAGGCCCACGCCGGGCTTCTCCAGTTCGCCGACGATATGCCGCAGATAGTCGGGCCCCACGCCAACGTCGCTATCGGCGAACACAAGCAGGTCGTGCCGCGCGTGCGGCATCATATTGATGATGTTGCTGATCTTGCGATTGGGGCCATAGAGGCGCGCGTCCACGATCACGGTGATGTCCGCGCGTGGACGCAGGCGCTGCAGGTTCTCGACGGCGTGCAATGCGGGGTCCGCCGGGTCATGCACGCCAAAGAGAAACTGCACTGGGCCCGGATAGTTCTGCTCGCAGAAGCTCGACAGATTGCTGAGCAGCGCCCACTCGCTGCCGTGCAGCGGCTTCACGACCGTCACCGCCGGAAAGCTGGCGGGCTCCGCGACAGGCCGCGCAAAAAACCGCCCGATCAGCACGCTCGCAATCGTCGTGTAGCCGATGCCGAACAGTGCGCATGCAGCGCAGAGATAAGCGCACGCATGAACGAAGACCGTGGCGGCCCAATGCGCGCCGTTCACGCCTCGTGTGCGCGCAGAAAGCGAAAGAATTCGACGCCTTCGCGCAAGCGCCGTTTCATCATGTCCCAACTGGTCAGCATCTCGCGCACGATTTCCCAGATTTTCGACGGACGAAAATAGAAGCGCTTGTAGAAGTTTTCGAGCTGGTGATAAATCTCCTCGCGCGACAGATGCGGATAGCCGATGGCCGCGAGTTGCACGCCTTCCTTGCTGACGAGGTTGATCACCTTGTTCTCTTCGAGCCAGCCGTTTTCGACCGCCTGGTCGTAGAGCCGCGTGCCCGGATACGGCGCCGCGAGCGACACCTGAATAGTGTGCGGATTGATCTCTTTCGCGTAGTCGATCGTCTTCTGAATGGTCTGCTGCGTTTCGCCCGGCAAGCCGAGAATAAAGGTGCCGTGAATCTTGATGCCGAGCTTGCGGCAGTCGTCGCTGAAGCGCCGCGCGATGTCGGTGCGCAATCCCTTCCTGATGTTCAGCAGGATCTGATCGTCGCCGGACTCGTAGCCGACCAGCAGCAAGCGCAGGCCGTTTTCCTTCATGATCTTCAGCGTGGAATACGGCACGTTCGCTTTTGCGTTGCACGACCACGTCACGCCGAGCTTGCCGAGACCACGGGCGATTTCCTCGACGCGCGGCTTGAAGTCGGTGAAGGTGTCGTCGTCAAACATGATCTCCTTCACTTCGGGCATGTTGTCGCGAATCCACTTCACTTCAGCCAGCACGTTCTCGACCGAACGCGTGCGATAACGGTGTCCGCCCACGGTCTGCGGCCACAGACAGAACGTGCATTTTGAGCGGCAGCCGCGTCCTGTATAAATCGACACGTAAGGATGCTTCAGATAGCCAATGAAGTAATTGTCGATCTTCAGATCGCGCTTGTAGACGGGCGCGACGAACGGCAACTCGTCCATGTTCTCGAGGATCGGGCGCGCTGCGTTGTGCTCAATGGAGCCGTCGGCGGCACGATAGCTGAGGCCCAGAATCTGCGCGAACGGTTTGCCCGCGGCGACTTCCTGGCAGGTGAAGTCGAATTCCTCGCGGCACACGAAGTCGATCGCCTCGCTTGCTGTCAGCGAATTGTGCGGGTCCACGGCCACCTTCGCGCCGACCATGCCGATCACAAGCGACGGCTTGCGCTTCTTGAGGTCTTCGGCAAAGAGCGCGTCAGTGGGGAACGACGGCGTGCTGGTATGAATGACGACGAGATCGTAGTGCTGCGCGATGTCGAGCGTTGCGTCGACGGACAGGCCGTCGGCGGGTGCATCGAGCACGCGGCTGTCGGGCACGAGCGCGGCGGGTTGCGCAAGCCACGTGGGATACCAGAACGAGCGGACTTCGCGCTTCGCCTGATAACGCGAGCCTGCGCCCCCGTCGAAGCCGTCATACGACGGCGCCTGCAAGAACAGAGTTTTCATGGACGCTCCAGCAAGCCTGAAAGGACGCTTTCGGTTTTCTGTCAGGAGCCTGTCGGAACTGGAACTCGGGGATGGCGAGCGCGACGGCAGACTCGCGCAGATAGTACGGAGCAAAGCTGAAGGAAACCTTAAACAGAATGCTTAGCGCGACGATGTCCGGGCACGGTCAGCGTTCGGGGAAGGCACAACGTTGCGACAACCGGTCATGGACTGAAGGCGGTGTCAGCCGAAGTCGACTGCTTGGCTCAGGTTAGTAACCGACCTGCCCAATCCGGGTCATTGCGAAGATAGTTTCCCGGCCCATGCACGGTGCACGCCGACAAAGGCCTTTTGCCCGATATATCAGACGAAGCTCATGCTCTTCGGCCTCCGAAGCGTGCGCCAGCTCGTCCGCCCTCCTTCGCAATCTGTGTTCTCGCGAGCGTGCGCGCATCGGTTACCGAGAGCCATTCCCCGAGTGCCATCGAGCAGGCGCCCGCGAAACTCCCGGCAAGCGCAGCCAACAGGATGGCGCGGTTTGGGTTCCGCCTCCCCTCCCCGCAAACACATGATCAGGCAAAAATTCGACGCCGGGCCGTCGTTAGCACCGAGTACTGCGGCGCGCAGAGTCGTGGCACCGGACGATACGCCCGGTGCCACGACTCTGCCTCGGCAATCTCGACGCCCTCGGTTGCTTCTGGCCGGCCATGGTTTGCCATCCAGCCTTGAGCTTGTCTGCCCGGCTCTTCGCGTGCTTTGGTTCCGAGACGGCCAATTCGCCAAAGGTCCGTTTTCTTTCGGAGTCCGCTTCAATTCCCGCGAGCGTCTCGGAAATGGCCACGCCATGCAGTTCGTCGGCGAGGCTGGTCCGACGGCGCTCCAGTTCTTGCCCTTGATGCCATAGCCGAGGGGTCCGTAGATGTCCGTAGATGTCCGTAGATGTCCGTAGATAGTAAAGCGTACAGTTGGGTCCGGCACTTCGCACCGGTAACCCTACGTCCTCTGAAGCGGTTGTCCAAACACTCCAGTTCGATTGCGGGCTGGTGGGGCCATTGTTGCCTCGGTTCTGGTTCCAGTGTCAGCTACATGCTGTTCGATCATATGCATCCGGTGCTCGTCGTGCAGAGGCACATGTACGGCGACACCTGGCATACGGCAGGTGCCGCCGCGTATTGCCCTCGCTCCTCCGCACGCGTTTTGCAATTTCAGATGCGCGTATACAGCGGCCCGCCATCTGCAGCACACAGTATTGTATTGATATGCGAGGCCGTGCCCTGGTTCGTGCTTCGCTGGTCAGAAACGAATGGATAAGCTTTTTGGATTGCAGGCGTCCACGCCGTTTGCGTCCCTGAGCAAGTTTGCGCATCACAATCTAGGCGAAGCGCGCGAATTCCCTAGCAGGCCGGTGAAATATCGGTCGTTAATGTGCCCAGGTGCATCACGACGGATGCTGGGGTCGCACTTTTGAAACGCGAAACATGTTTGCGAGCATTCGACGTTGCTCGCGGGTTCACGATATTGGTGTTGCTCATTGCTCTCTGCCCCTCAACCCGCGAGTGTGCGCATACGCGTCAGGTTGTAGCCGACCTGCGTCAGCACGAAGAGCTGGTCTACGCGTTCAAGTCCTCGATACATCGCTTGTCGAATTCGTCCTACTGTCTTGCCCCAACCGAATACCTGCTCAATGCGCTTACGTTTTTGCTGGCTGACCGCGTAACCTGGCCAGCGCGTAGTTCGTTCGTCAATTGCTGAACCTCCTGGACGTCCATCGTTTTGCGCCACATGCGGCGTGACGCGATGCGCGCGACAACTCGCGACGAAGCCGGCGGTGTCGTAGTTCTTGTCCGCGCCGACCGTGATGCCGAGCGGCGCAACACTTGCGGCATCGGCGAGCATCAGCTCGGCCGCGTCGCGCTCGGCGGTGCGCGTCGCTAGCGTCACCTGTGCGTTGACCACCAAGCCGTGTCGGTTGTCGGTCAACACGTGGCCCATATAACAGAGCATCGCTCCGGTTCCCTTGCTCTTGCGAAACAGGCGCGCCTGTACGTCAGTCGTGGATTGGTGCGTCTCGTTACTGCGTTTCTGTCCGTGCCAGTTGCCATTCGGCGCGGGCGGTTCGTCAGGAGGCGTGTCATCATCGTCTGGACTTGTCTTGGGCACAAAGCTCTTGTGCCGGGCCCATGCCTGAATCAACGTGCCGTCGACGCTGAAGTGTTCCCCAGAAAGATACCCGCGCTCGCGCGCGGTCTCGACTGTCTCGTTGAAGAGCAACACCAGCACGTCGTGTTCGAGCAACCGGTCGCGGTTCTTGCTGAACGTCGAGTGGTCCCACACGGTCCCGTCCATCGGCAGGCCGACGAACCAGCGGAACAGCATGTTGTAGGAAATCTGTTCTACCAGCATGCGCTCGCTACGAATTGAGTACAGCACCTGCAGCAACAAAGCTCGCACCAGCTTCTCCGGCGCGATGCTCGGCCGGCCTCCTTTCGCGTCGGCTTCGTACATCCGCGCGAACACATCGTCCATGCGTTTGAGCGCGTCATTGAGCCACGTGCGAATCGGACGCAACGGATGGCCCTTCGGCACAAAATCGTCCAGCTTCAACACCGTGAACATTGATTCCGTAAAACCATCTGGCCCTCGCATCCGTTCCATCTCGCTCTCATTGGTGACATCGGTTCAACGTTTACCCCTTCGTTACGGATGACCGCTACATGAGGTATTTCACCAGCCTGCTAGGGAATCATCGTGGTCGCCGCAGCTCACGCGGGCTGCCGCAACGTCTCGTCACTTTATGTAGTGCGCGACGCTGTACTCGTCCGGATGTTGCCTCTCTTAAGGCGACGGTGACTGCCGCAGTGCAACGTACATACGAGAAAAAGTTTTTTCTCGTTCATCGTCACGCTCGCAACTGCGAACAAGGACTCAAGGTCGTTTGGCTGCCGCTTCTTACTCAGATGGTGGAGCACACTCCATGCGATACTGGCACTGCAATGGCTGCCGCTCGCGCTCGTTGCGACTTTCCCTAGGCTACCGTAGAGTCGCTGACTGGATTTGCGGTCGAGGATGTCGTGTGTTCCCGGATGTAAGCTGGGCGGGCAAGAGTAGACTCCTGTGAGCATCAGGTCGACCACCACTGTCAATTCACGCTTTTCAGGACATCGCCGACGTGAAGTACGCTGCTACCCTCATTGCTCTCTTTGTTTGGCTAGGAGTGACGGCTGGTGCGCCGCTGACTACATCTAGCGACGCGCGGGCGACCGCATTCGTCGTTGCTGTCGTCACCAGCGATTTGCGCAGTGCACGGCAGGGCGGCCAACACGTGTTCGCTTACACGCCTGAAGAGACGGAAGCAACGCTGTCTTCTGTCATAAGAGAATGGTTGACGAAAGGCGACAGGCGCGGCTTGCGGCTTGCACTCGCGGACCAGCAAACGATCTTCGCGTTTCATTGGGCGGCGTTGCAGATGCCAGCGGACTCACAGTGCTTTGCTGTTATCGATAGTGATGGGTGTCAGGAAGACCTCGACTACTGGCTGACACGAGTCAGGAACGGTGATTCGCAATTCATCTCTGCGTATCGAGAGTCGCAGATGAGGCTGGGTCTGCCCCCACTCCTCACACGCAGTGGTAAAGGGCAATGAAGCCGTAGGTTGCCCCCCGACAGCCGTCAGAACGTCTCAGTTCAATTTCCGGTTACACCAGAATGGGCAAAATTGTGATTGGCGCGTATGGTGCTGCCCGTTTCGACTAGGCCGATCCCGGCGCACCGCGACGTGTTGCCCAATGATCAGGCATCGAACACGCAGGCATCGACAAAGCATCTCCTACCGGACGGCCGCTGCGTGCTTTCCACTATCTCGTGCGCAACAGACCGAAGCTGTGCCAACGTCACTTTGCGGCGAATACCGATCGTGAGCCTTGATACGCTCGAAACGCTCATGGCCGCTTCCCTCGTTCTTGTGCTTGGCAGGCAGATCCTTGCCCGGATATCCATTCTGCGAACTTACAGCATTCCCGAACCGGTTGTGGGTGGCCTGCTGATCGCGCTGCTGGTCTTTGCGCTACGTAATACCTTGCAGATCGACGTGCGCTTCGATACGACGCTTCAAGTGCCGCTGATGCTCTCCTTCTTTGCCACCATCGGTCTTAATGCGAATCTGGCAAGCCTGAAAGCGGGCGGGCGGTCGTTGATTGTCTTTCTTGGTGTCGTGGTCGGCTTGCTCGTGATGCAGAATGTGCTCGGCATCGGCCTCGCCTGGGCATTGGGGCAGGAGCGCATTCTCGGCCTGCTTGGCGCGTCGGTGACGCTCTCAGGCGGCCACGGCACCGGTGCCGCCTGGGCCAAGGTATTCGCAGAGCGTCACGGGCTCCAGGCGGCGACTGAGATTGCCATTGCCTGCGCCACGTTCGGCCTGATACTCGGGGGATTGATAGGCGGCCCGGTCGCGCGTTTCCTCGTCACGCGCTACGGCCTTGCTCCGAACCGTGAACCCGATGTCGCTGACACCACGGGTTTCGAGCAACCCAAAGCGGTTCGGGCGATCACAGCGGACGCTGTGATTGAAACCGTGGCGCTGATTGCGGTTTGTCTCGCTGTGGGCTCGGCGCTCGCATCGTGGCTGACCGGCACCGCGTTGGAGCTACCTCCGTTCGTGTGTGTATTGTTCGTCGGCATTATGCTTCGCAACGGGTTCGCCGTGACGGACTGGTACCAGGTGTCCGAACTCGCGGTATCGCTGCTTGGCAATGTGAGCCTTGCGCTCTTCCTCGCGATCGCGCTGATGAGCCTGCGCCTGGGAGACCTGGCCTCGCTTGCATTGCCGCTTTTCGCCATCCTGGTCGTACAGGCGATCGCCATGGCGGGCTACGCTATTTTCGTCACCTTCCGTGTCATGGGCCGCAACTATGATGCGGCGGTGCTAGCCGCGGGACACTGCGGGTTCGGCCTCGGGGCCACGCCGACGGCGATCGCTAACATGCAGGCCATCACCGAGCGGTTCGGCCCGTCGCATCTGGCGTTCTTAGTGGTGCCGATGGTCGGCGCGTTTTTTATCGACATCGCGAACGCGATCGTCATCAAGTTGTTCCTGCTGCTGCCAATGTATGGCTAGCGATAGTCGGCCCTGGGATTTTTCGACGCTACATTTGAGTGCACCCTACGAACTCAAGTCCACTCAGCGATTGAACCCGTGCAGTGCGGGAGTATTTGGAAGCATTGGAAGAAGCCAATCCGGCAAGCGCCGAAGTGGCAGAGAACGTAGAGAAATCGACGCCTCCAAGCGGGTATCTCTGACGAATCCCGCCGCGAGCTGGACGGCCGCAAAGGGCGGCTTGCCGTTCTTCGCCTACTCGACTAATTATCTTATTGACCTGCAGGCAGGGATCATCGTGGACGTTGAGGCGACGCCCGCGAACCGGTCGCACGAAGTGGAATCAACCAGGACGATGATTGACCGCGTTGAGCGGCGGCATGATCTCAAACCTCGACGTCTTGCAGGCGACACCGCGTATGGCTCAGCGGCGGTGCTTGCCTGGATGATCGAAGAGAAGGAAATTGCACCACATGTTCCGGTCTGGGATAAAACCGCACGCAAGGACAATACATTGTCCAGCAGCGAGTTCAAATGGGATGAGCTGGCCAATGAAGACCGCTGCCCCACCGGGCACGCACTACGCAGCGATCGGCGCAAGTTCAGAAATCCGCGCTCGCGAGTCACGAAGGCTGACACGATAATCTATCGGGCAAGCCAGATTGACTGTGAGAGCTGTTCGATGAAGGATCGCTGCTGCCCGAATACACCATTCCGCAAGATAGCTCGAAGCATCCATGAAGCTGCGCGTGACACAACGAGACGTATTGCGAAGACGCCTGAATACAACCAATCTTGCCGTGAGCGAAAGAAGGTGGGAATGCTTTTCGCCCATCTCAAACACATCCTGAAACTGGATCGTCTGCGACTGCGCGGTCCAAGCGGTGCCCATGATGAATTTCTGATGGCAGCAACTGCGCAAAATCTGCGAAGAATGGCCAAGCGGCTCGTGCCAGCAAGCAAGCAGATGAGCCAGGCAGTCGCATGACCGGCAACGGGGATCGTTGCCTCGTTCAAATTTGCCGCTTCGCCGATCGCCACAACTCAAAAACGTGCTGCTGACTCCAGCGCTTCGAGCCAAAACAAGACTTTTTCAACACAATCCCTTTCAAAGCGGCCATTCAGAGTTCGACGGCTGTGCGCGCTTGATCAGCTTCAGCCGACGTTGATGTGCGACCCATGATGCATGCGTTCACCGGAGAACGGGCGTTAGCCCGCAGCGGAACCGCTGTCAGCGACATTGAAAAAAGAAGACTGGCTCGCCGCAATTGCGCGCGCTTATGTCTTGCGGGGTATGCCGCAACTTTGTGCCCGACGCGCAAGCCGCCAGCGCTGAACTGGCGCCACACTCGTTCTGTGCTGCTTGTGCGGAACGGTGAGCGAGCTCGCCATCGGCCGAACGACGGGTTCACCTGGCATAATGTAACGAGGGCGGCCTGCGCCATAGTCTGGACACCGTCACACCAGATGCGGTCAGGCAGCGACCGCATCCTTAGCCGGTCCTGCCAATCAGCCCAGCGGCCAGTTCAGCACCACCAGGCTATCGTTGTAGTCGTTATCGGTACCGTCCTCCGATCCGACGAGGCCAAAGTAAGTCTTCTTGAAGATGTCGACTTGTCGCGACCCCAGCTTCGAAGGCTTGCCGTTGGCCGAAACCACAACCTTCACTTTGCCCTTGCCCGAGTTCAACACCTGCGTCTGCAGGTTCTTGTCCTGAGTGCCGTTGCCCTGAAACGTGGCCGCGGGGCTCTGATTGTCGTCCACGTAGACGGAGATCGTCTGCTGCGCCGACGAGTTCACGAGCGCGGTCACACCGAAGGGGGTATTGGGCGGCAGGTTGAAGACGCCGTCCCGTTCGCCGCCACTGGACGGTTGTGGCTCTGGTTGGGGTTGCAATGCCGCCTTCGCAAAGTAGGTGACCACGCAACCAATGCCAAGATTCGAAGCACCAGCAGGCAGCACGCCGGGCGCACCCGCCCAGGTGACGGTGCAGGCGGCGATCTGTCCGCTCGCATCCGTCTTGACCTTGTTCATCCAGCTACCTACGTCAAAACTATAAGGCGAGATCGAGATGTGAACAAATACGTCGTACGCAGATAGTTTCTCTGCGAGCTGCGCGGTCATGAATTGCCGCATTCTGTCCACCACGGCCTGCGCGCCGCTGGCCTGCACCGCGGCGGCATCGTTAGCGGCCTGCTGCAAGAGAGCATACAGGTCGTCATGAGTGAAGGGCTGTTGCATGTCTTTCCTCGTCGGTTAAGCGCTTCTGGCAACGGCTAGCGGATGGTAGCCGTTTCGGTCCCGGGCGGAAGCGGTGCACCGCCACTGGCGCATAACGCTGCGCGAACTTGGCGTGGCATCGTCCCGGGCGACCACCTTATACGCTGCAGACCTCCTGGCTAACTGCCTGTTCAGGTAGTACAAAAGTTTGGCCGCTCACGTTATCATCAGACGATTGCAGTCTGACGGGCGAGAGGGTCTGCGAGGGCTCCCGACGGCAAATTGCAAGTGCGTAGTGCGATCGGCTATCGGTCGCTGACAGCGCGAAACATTGCACGAGGTACTGCGGCAGCTTCTCTGCGAGTTGTGCGGTCATGAATTGCCGCATTCTGTCCACCACGGCCTCTGCGCCGCTGGACTGCACCGCGGTGGCGCCTGTGGCAGCGCGCTGCAGCAGAGCATAAAGATCGTCATGCGTAAATGGCTGTAGCATGTCGGTCCTCTCAATTGGGCGTGCCTGGCTCGCGCGCTGACGACGGATTGCAGTCGTCGCGCAGCCGGCTGTTGGGCGTGGCATGGTGTGAGCCATGACGATCTTGACTCGCAGCAGTGAAGAAAAATCATGTCGCACCTATCCCACACGAGAAGCTTGTGTTCGGCACTATCCGAAGCGAACTGTCCGCCCTGGAGCTATACAAAAACGGCCAGCGGCGCTAACATCGTCTGGCCGCCGGTCGAACGGCAGTCAGCTTGGTGAAGTAGCTCCATCGGGCGATCCCTGCGGTAAGGGCCGAGGCAATCCGCTCTGCGGAAACAGCGGACGGCCTGGAAAAGAAGACGCAAGCCCTCAGTGGAAAGTCGTCCAGTCCTTCCTCAGTCCGACCTCCTGCGGCAACCTGGAACGTTATGCGAATGAATAGAGTGCTTGCAGGATCGTTGCTGGCTTTGCTATTAGTCGTCGGAGCAAAGGCGTGCTACGCCGAACAGGGTGCCGCGATTGTCCGGTCGCCGATCCGTGGCGTGCTGTGTGACCGTTACATGTGCGCAAACAACAAAGGCATTTCCCGGCAGTTGACGCAGAGGTATCTCGGGGACAGGGCAGCGGAAACCCTTTTTTCACAAGGCGACTTTTCGCGCACGCAATTCACTTTTGCGAATGGGGTTTTCTGCGACGTCGAGGCGCGCGTCTGTCGGCAGGATCGCTACTTCGATACGAATGGCAAGCGCAGTGCAACGATATCCACCAAATACACAGCGCTGTTGTTCGGACAGTAACGGCGTCGACACTGGTTGACGCTGCGCGCCGGTCTGCAACTTCCGGCACTGGCCGGGTGAGGCCGAATCCTCGATGCAAATCCGGCGCTAACGGCTCTTTTCTTTTGCGC
This sequence comes from Paraburkholderia sp. OAS925, assembly GCF_040543975.1. Lineage (NCBI taxonomy): Bacteria > Pseudomonadati > Pseudomonadota > Betaproteobacteria > Burkholderiales > Burkholderiaceae > Paraburkholderia > Paraburkholderia sp. OAS925. Next base: position 1,122,593 of record NZ_JBEUNO010000001.1, on the reverse strand, counting down.
TGCGTTATCCGGCAGTGCTCCTATGCGCGTGCCGTCAGTCGTCTTTATTCCGACGGTCACCACATTCGAGCCTTCCCGCACCGAACCGGCGTTTCGATAATCGCGCAGCGTCACTATCGCGCGCGACTCGCGCACCACGCCAGCTTCGGCACCCTTCAAGGCTGACCCGGCAGGATGCGCGGCTCCGTCGCCAAACAGTGGCGCGGCCGCGATAATGAGGCGTCCGCGGTTGCCTGACGCAGACAGAGAAGTTGCTTCGCTGCGTGATGCGCCAATGCTCGCATATGCGGATTTGCGTACGAGGCTCTTGCAGATTTGCGCGTTATGTCGCTCGCGAGGTCATCCAGTATGGCCGTTGCCGTCAAGAACTGCGGATTTGACGTTGAGGATGGGTCGGGATCGACACGCTGAAGCCCTCCGTACTGCAAAGGTATCCGCCTGACGGCAGCCCGACAGTGTCCGCACTCGCCGAAGGGTGCCGCGTTGCGCGAAAAAAAAACCGGCCCGCGAGGGCCGGCAAAAACTAGCCCTGACCATTCCGAGGTGAATTTCGGCCAGGACCTGAGAGACGGGGCGAGGCCGTGGGCTGGCGAGCCGAGGGCACTCATTGCAATTGTTAACGGCCCCAAGTTACCGTACTTGAGGCTAATGTTGACGAAGAGCACCTCGCGAGACTAATAGTCCGGCCGCACTGCCTGTCACCGGAAGGCCGACGTCTGCAGTCTGGCGAGCCGTTGAGACCTCAAATGTCAACGGACACGTGCCCTGCCTTCGTCCGACGCCCCTTTCGGTTCCCAAAGGGTTAACATTGAATTCATCTGTTCGTGCTTGCTCACAGGTCAGACGTGCGCCTAGCTGATGTTCAATCCAGGCGCCAGCCCAACAGACAACCAGTCGCCGGATTTGGAAGATCGGACCCAACGAACGCGGCCAGGCATCCAACGCCCGGTGAATCGCAATGGACTCCTTATCGATCGTATGGACCGTCAACGGATTTGTCGCCGAGAGCGCTAGCTAGAACCGAGACGTCGACGGGTTTTTGCAGAACAGCGTCGAATAGACTGATGGCGGCAAAATCAATAGCTGATGGTTCCCACAGCGCGATCACTTTGCAACGACCTAGCTTGGGATCGCTGCGCAGTGCTTTGCATATGCGTACCGCATCTTCGCCCGTGGCGATATCGAGAAGTGCGGCATCTGCCGCCCAGTCCGCGGCCGTGATGGCCGCTGTGGCGGCTGGCCACGCGACGGCCGCCTCATGCCCGATCGATCTAATCTCCTCCGCGATCACCTTGACCGCCGGCAGATGGCTGCCGCTGACAACAATCTTCATGTCTTCTGCAGTAAGTGGGAGGCGAAACCACCTTCGTCTGTCGTTGCCAGCATGTTAGCGTCCGCGGCGAGGGGTTTTGAACTCACGCACTGCAGACGCGATATCGTTGCTCCCGCGCCGGCGCAGTTCCTCTTCAAGCAGTCGCTGGAAGACAGGCAATTCGCTGTCGCCATTGAGTTTGCGGAATTCGTCCATCACTTCCGAGATTGCACCTGTCCGTTTGTCATTCGTGAGCGCACTTCTGATGTGGGAGGCCCCACGGGCGAGTTTCAACATGTACAGGGTGCGGATAACCGCCCTGCCTGCGCACTCAGTCTTTCGTCCTGGCATGAGATCGTCTCCGCGGTTGTGAATGCGCCATGCGACAGTTTTGATCTACCCTCACTGCTCGCCCTTGCGAATATGCTGCGGCATATCCCGACAGTCGAACGGACCCGAGAGGTCATTGTCGCTGGCTTGCTACCGCCTGTCCGATGAGCGGTGATCAACAAATATCGCTGGCCAGTTGAGTGGCACTGAGCCTGACTGGCATGAATGGACTGCCAAGCCTTTACGATAGTCACTTAGGCAAAAATCTCAAGCGGAAGGCTAGGCAAGACCTGAGCCGGGCCGCGCAGCTCGCACCGGCTGCGGTGGACAAGGGTGATCCCTGGGGTATGGCTGGGCGGGCGGCCGTCGCTCGCCCGGATACCGACTATCTTGCGATTAGCTGCCTTCGGTCCCGCGGTGCTGGGGCTGGCTTTGAGCATCGCCTGGATTCCAATGCCGACGGCCGCGGGGCCGTCTCGGCGATTGCCGCCTGTCGATGCATTCGAGCCGCATCGACAGTTGCGCCAGCGCGAGGCAAACGACGCCGCTGCTGCAAGCGGGTACCTTCGACACGACCGAGGCCATTGACCCGGACGTCATGCTAGGCGAGCGCTGCACCGCAAGACCGGTAGTAGTCCGGACGGCAAACCTATCGACGCGGGACCGCACATGCTGACCGCATGTTTGGAAAGGAGCGCTGTTTGCGGGGGAGACGCACCTCTCCCAATCGCGGCGCGGCGCCTATAGGGGCCACGCCGTGAGCGTTGGTCAGAAACACGGCGAATTTTGCGCTCCGTTATCGCTCAATGTCTTCTCGAGGCGCGCGAGTCGTCCGATGACAGGCAGTCATCCCTGGCCACGGATTTGGTGGCGGAAAGGCCACGATAGGGGAGCGCAGCGCTCCCGCAGGGAATGTTCAGCGCGCTGGAAGCGCGGGCCATAGTTTCAGACCCGGCCGGCCACTCGCGCACAGCCGGTGGGCCGGCAGACCTTCTGGATTGGACGTGCCATCGATGCGGGCCACGCCTGTCTTTTGCTTCAGGGCACGACTTACTCGAGGGCTACTAACCGATGCTGTGAGCCTTAGTCAGGGGTTCGCAATGCTTAACGCTTTGCGTGCGCCACTGTATTTCTGGCAGGTCTCGTCCTGCCAACGCGTGGTTAATACCCGGTTCTGGTCGTCAAACTGGACCTGGTACTGGCAGTTCAGCACTCCGTCCTTCGTGGAAAGTGGAAAGCATAGTTCCACACCCGCACATGGAAGACAGACTCATGGAAATGGGGCGGTCCGATCAGCGCGTAAAGCTGATTCTTGGTCATGCCCGGCGCAACCTTGCTTACGCTTTCGGTGTTTGGGAATGAGCCCTCCGGCCAGGTCGAGATGTCAGGTGCGGGAAACGCTGTGTCGGTGGCGGTCGGCCCATGCGCCCGGTGAGCCGGCGCGCCTGCGATTAACCCTCTGCAGGATTCTGATGAAAATCGAAGGTTCTGTTGTTTTCGTAACGGGCGGGAACCGCGGCCTCGGTCTCGAGTTCGCCAAACAGGCGCTCGAAAGAGGGCGCGCAAGGTGTATGCGGGCGCGGGCGATCCGGCCAGTGTGACGTTGCGGCGCGTCGTGCGGGTGAAACTGGGCGTGACCGATCCAGCGGCCGTCGCGGCTGCTGCCGAGGCGGCGGGTGACGTCACGCTGCTGATCAACAATGCGGGCATAGCGCGGCTTGGCAGCCTGATGGACGACGGCGCAATCGACGCGTTGCGCGATCACCTCGAGACCAATGTGTTTGGCATGCTGGCGATGTCGCGGGCGTTCGCGGGCAACCTCGCCGGCAACGGCGGCGGCGCGATTCTGAACGTACTTTCGGTCGCGAGCTGGGTGAACCGGCCGATCCTCTCTGGTTACGGCGTGTCGAAGTCGGCCGCATGGGCGCTGACCAACGGCCTGCGTCATTCGTTGCGCGAGCAGCATACGCAAGTCGTCGGGCTTCATGCCGGCTTCATCGATACGGATCTGACGCGTGGCCTGGAAGTGCCGAAGGCGACGCCGGCCGACGTCGTGCGTCAGGCATATGACGCAATTGAGGCCGGCGCGGAGGGGGGTATCCACCGACGAGTTCACACGTGAGGTCAAAGCCACACTGTCCTCAGGCGTCTATCTCAACGAGCCGGTTGCTGATTAACGGCATTGGAGCGCTGGTCCGTCGCATGCGAACGCGTGCGACGGGCAGCATGACGAACATCCACGTCAAATAAACCTTTGCGGCAAAGGCAACAGCGGCAATTGGCGGCGCAGGTCCGGCTCACTCACGCGACCTTGAAATCTTCGCGAGTGACTGCTGTTTCCGGATGATATTGATCAAGCTAAGCAACGCCGGGTGGTTGTATCGACGACCACTGTAGTACATATGGAGTGGATCCTCTGCGCACGCATGGTCTTCGAGAACAACTCTCAGGGTACGCCGCGCCAGCTCATCGGCGATTCGAGCCTCGAGTAGATACGCTATACCCATTCCTGCCTTGCACGCGCTAATCGTGGTCGCGGTATCGTTGATCGTGATCGACCCCGGCACTCGGATCGGGGTTGTTTTACCTGCAACGCTGACTTCCCAACGGTAGCTCGAATTGTCACCGAGCAAAAGCTGAAGGCAGTTGTGATCAGCCAGTTCGCTGACGTGACGAGGAGTGCCGTGTTTCTTCAGGTAGGCGGGCGACGCGGCCATCACCCATCGCTGCGGGCCGGTAAGCGGCACTGCAATCATGTCTTCGGGTACATGATGACCGTAGCGGATGCCGGCGTCGTATCCTTCTGCAACGATGTCGATCGGCCGGTTGTCGACCACGACCGTAAGCTGCACATCGGGGCACAGGCGTGCGAATTCCGGCAATGCCGGTGCGACCAGCAAGTGGGCGGCATCCGCGAAAACATTCAGGCGTAAAGAGCCGAGTCGCGCGGTACCCGGCGCTTCAAAACTCTCGAGAGCGGAGCCGATCTGATTGAAGCCGTCTTCCAGCCGGGAAGCGAGATCGAGCCCCGCCTCCGTGGGCGAAACCGCCCTGCTCGTCCGGTTAAGCAGCTTTGCGCCGAGGCGGTCTTCCAGCCTCCGCATCGCGTGACTGACTGCTGACGGCGTCTGCCCGAGTTCAATTGCAGCCAGCCGGAAATTCCGGCACCTGACTATCGCAAGAAACAGCCTTAAGTCCGCAAAATCGATCCGGTCGTTCTTTGCCATGATGAATGCTGTTCATCGTTCCAGTGAATCCGTTTCATTCTACGGTATGTAATCATTTTCTTCGTCGCGAATCCCGGAGCGCTGCGGCGTATGCCCCGCTCGTGTTTATCCATTCGGAGGAAATTCCATGCATGGACTTGAGCAAACACAGATCGGCGATCTGAAGGATACGAGAGTTCTCGTCACGGGCGGCTCGACTGGAATTGGAGCGGCTATTGTTCGCGCATTTGCCGCACAGGGCGCGCACGTGGTCGCGCATTTCAACGAGAGCGAAGCGGCTGCGCAAGCGCTGCGTGCGGAATCGCCGGAGCGCATTCATCTTGTCCAGGGCGACGTCAGCGAGCCGGGCGAAGCATCGAGGGTTGTGAAGGAAGCGGCGCAACTGCTGGGCGGACTCGATGGGCTCATCAATAACGCCGGTGCCATGTTGGGACGGTTGGCATCCATAAGCGCCTCGGCCAACCACTTCGAACGCGTCGTCAATCTGAACGCAAGATCGGTTTGGGAAGCGACCTCGGCTGCCCATCCGTTTCTCAAGGAATCACGTGGTTACGTCATCAATACGTCGTCCGTTGCTGCGCGTACGGGCGGCGGCGCGGGAGCGGTGCTTTACGCGGCGTCAAAAAGCTTTGTCAGCAGTTTGACCCGTGGCCACGCAAAGGAATTTGTAAACGACGGAATCCGGGTCAACGCAGTAGCACCCGGACTCATACAGACGCCGTTCCACGACAAATACACGCCGCCGGAAATCTGGGCGTCGCAGACTGCCACGGTGCCGATGGGCAGAGAAGGTCTGCCGGAGGAGTGCGTCGGCGCGTTCCTGTTCCTCGCGTCTCCCGCCATGTCGGGATACATCACGGGGCAGATCATCGAGGTCAACGGCGGACAACTCATGCCATGAACGGAGAATCAAAATGAAAGAACGGAAGTTCGGACACGCAGAAAAGAGCGTCTCTGAAATCGGGTTTGGCGCGTGGGCCATTGGAGGTTCATGGGGCGACGTCGCCGAGAGCGATGCAAAGGCGGCTCTGCATGCGGCGCTCGATAGCGGTACAACCTTCATTGACACCGCCGACGTTTACGGCGACGGCCGCTCGGAGCGGATCATCGCGGACGTGCTCAAGGAACGTTCGGGACCGCGGCCATTCGTTGCGACCAAGGCTGGGCGGCGACTGGACCCGCACGTGGCGCAAGGCTACACCGCAGCGAATCTGAATGCATTTGTCGACCGGTCCTTGAAGAACCTGAAGATGGAGCGGCTCGATCTCGTACAGCTTCATTGTCCACCGACCGAGGTCTATTACCAGCCGGAGGTTTTCGATGCGATGGACCGCATGGTCGCAGCGGGAAAGATCAGCAGCTACGGTGTGTCGGTCGAGAAAGTCGAAGAAGGTCTGAAAGCGATCGAATATCCGGGTGTGAAGTCGGTACAGATCATCTACAACATTTTCAGGCAAAGGCCAGCCCGCTTTATTCAGGAAGCTCGTGACCGAGGAGTCGCCGTTATCGTCCGGGTGCCTCTTGCGTCGGGCCTGCTCACCGGAAAAATGACGCGCGAGACGACGTTTGCGGCCAATGACCATCGCCTTTTCAATCGTAACGGCGAGGCCTTCGACAAGGGCGAGACCTTTGCCGGCGTTCCTTATGACGTCGCGCTGGACGCCGTCGAGGAAATCCGCTCACTCGTACCGCAAAACGCCACGATGGCGCAGTTTGCGCTTCGCTGGATCCTCATGAACGACGGAGTGACGACTGTCATCCCAGGGGCGAAGAACGCAGCGCAAGCCAAAGCAAACGCTGAGGCGAGCGAACTGCCGGCGCTGACAGATTCGGCCATGGAGGTCCTTCGCGCGCTATATCTGCAAAAGATCGCGCCGTTTGTCCATCATCAGTGGTAAAACTTTGTTAAAAAACCGTCGAGCATTGCTTTCCGGTTACCGGCCGGAAACACCGGCAATCAGCGAAAAACCGGGCGGCCCGCATCGCGAAAAAGCATTCATTGCCCGCCCGGCGGTTGCACATGACACCGCAAACGCAGGCGGGTCAACGGCCATAGCAAATGCTCGTCGGTCGGACGCCGGCCAGCTGCTGCATGTCACTTTGCTGTCGTTGGCGATGCATGCAGGTTAGCGTCGACTCAGGAAAGTACGAATGAGTCTCGCGCGTCGGGCGTCTCGCGACCCTAATCCGGTCTGCCGCCGGTGCGATCAATGGCACGTCCCGGCAGCCGCATTGCAAAGGCGAATCACCACTCCTCTTTCGATGTCTCTTGATAATGCTTGGTGAGCAGGTCAAGAACAAACTGCGATGCCGTCTCCATGTATGCCGCATCGACGGAGATTAAGCCCGTCGCATCAGTTCGACGGCATGAGCCAATGAGCCGAATGGCCGGTCGACGCGAATTTTATCGACTGTTACGTCATGGATGGGAAGAAGCGTTTCAGGTCGGCCGCATCATTTTTGGTCGAGACGACGTCAACCTTAGCTACCGAGTCCTCAGTCAGCTTTAATTGCGACGCCTTCACGCGCCAAGCGCGCCGTGCTCTATTTGAAGTTGGGTAAGCGCGTCGGGGCGACCATCCGACTGCTGGGATACCATGCTTGAGGCGAGTATCGAGACCATAGCCAGAAGCAATAAACGGCCTGTGGTTCACTCCGATCGTGGACCGCACTATCGTTGGCCTGGATGGCTCTTCGGACGGCTCAAGAGGAGTGGTTCTATCACCGGGACTGGCGTACGACCATTGAGCAATTCATCGAGGTCCTCGACTCTTGCATCCGCTGGTATAACGCAAAGCGGATCAAAATCTCGCTCGGCTCTCTCAGCCCGCTTGAATACCGGGAGAGTCTAGGAATGGCAGCATAACCAGTCCAAGTATTTAGCCGCCCCCCTAGTGGGTCAGTTTCCGGCGCAAATCAACAACCGATATGTCGCCATGCGAGCTTGGCGTAAGTCAGCTGTTGCGAGCCTCTGCCATCAGAGACTCATAGTCGCGGAGAGCACCCCAAGCGGCACACCGTCACGTCGGACGCCTGACATCTGCTCATGCGGTGGCGACCCTGTCGAGCAATCGCTGCAGCCGTTCTTTCTGTGGCCGCACGAGTCCGTGCGTCGCATATGCCTGAAGAACCCGACCGCGCCAGTAAGTCTGCGCGAACAACGAGTTGGCGCTTTCCGCGCACAAAACCCGTTCAAGGTGCCTGATGGCGGCGTCAACGTTTTGCGGCGTGTAGGGGCTGACCCATGCGCCCGCTTTTGCGGTGTTCATGTGTGTCCTCTCAGGTACAAAGCTTGTTTTGCTAACACCGTGCATCGGGGGCCGAAGGCTTGTCGCTGCTCACCGCGAAATTGGCCGGGCGCGTCTGCATGTAATCGTAAAGAAAGATACATGAAAGGATGGCGTGAATAAACCGGGTTTACCCCGCTGGATTTGGGAGATGGTCAGATAAACCCCGCACGTTCGTGGCGCACAAAGATACGCCGCGGCGCTGCGTAAGCCCTTTACGCTAACTATCCATCGGCTACGCCGACCATACGCGCCGGCCGTCTGAGGTGCCGCGGCTTGGCATGTCGTGGACTGCGGCGGGTCCCTACCAACCGCTTACGAGCTACTTGGACGCCAAGCGGAAGCAGCCCGGCTCGAGCGAACCAGACTTTCAATGTAAGCGGACAGAGCGGCAAACCAACGTCGCGGACAAGCACAAGTTGGTTCTTGAGCAGACGAAACGGGAGGATCAGGTTCATATCGACGACCAAGCGTGCCTAGTGTCCCTACCAAACAAGGAATTGGCTACCACACGATTTGAGGATCGTTACGTTCAAGCGTGTACACAATGGGAAGTTGCATGCGTGCTGGATCGCAATTAGAACATTGATCGACAGGGCGAAAAGGTCATTGATTTGGACGCTGCTGGATTTCCTTTTCAGCTTGATCCGGACAGTCCAGACGGGGTTGTCCTCGCAAAGATCGAGGTTGCCCAGAAGACATTTGCTGTTGGCGATCAAATCCGATGGACTCCTGATGAATTGCCTGGAATCTGCCTCTTCTACCAGATGGTGATTGACAGAGTGACGCAAGCGGTCCAAGAGGACAAAAGACTGTGGCGTAGTTTTCGACCAGGCTGAAGCGTCGAAGCGTCCAACCTGAAGGGGGTTGCAGAAACTATCCAGCGGCAAGGCGACCTCCGCCGCCGCACCCTGTCCGTTTGCCCACCTTCCGATCTGGCCGACAACCTGTCAGCGACAAAACCCGTTCGGAGTGACTGCTGTCACCTCCGAACGCGACACGTGGGCTAAGATGGCCTGGCCGGCCGATATGGGTCGGGCTGCGTCAGCCCGCTTTTCCACTTCATCGCCGGAAAGCGGCCAGCGGAATCTCGCGGCCCGGGGGCAAACAGTCGCCAATGCGTGCTCCCGACCCCGTAGTCGCCACCGGGCCAGCAACGCCACAACGGCCGCCTTCTGATACCTAACGGGCGTCCATGCGCAGCACTCTCGCCACGTTTGCGCGACGCGTCCAGTGGTTCGCCGCACACCTTGGTGCCCGATCGTTCGGTTCGGGAGGACTCCTGCCGAGAATGCCGGAATCTTCCCACCGATATGCTCGGTCCACTGATTAGGACGCAGCAGCGCTCTGGGTCGTCTGCCGGCGATGACATTTACGTCGAGAGAAGGCGATGCTCTTAGATGAACTGTTCGGGCGTCGCGAGAGGCTGACCAGCGATCTCCGCTGCGCTTCTGTCGACGCCCGCAAGCAGTTGCTCCTGCTGATCGATCTTGACTACCAAAAAATGGGCGACAAGGGAAGGATTGCGGTCCAAGCCAAGGGGCTTTACGAATTCGTCCGGCGACACCTGCTCGAAGCGAATCCCCTTTCCGGGCGTCCCCGCGAGAATGCCCCTGAGTTCGATGTGGCTCCCGGAACCCCTGAAGCGAGACGGTTACCGCTCAATTGCTCCGAGCACGGCTACATTGGAGTAAAAAACCAAACAAAAAAGCCCGGCGATTTCGCGCCGGGCTCGAGGGCCGCCTGGTTTCAGCGGTTACAGCATCAGGCGTTGTTCGCGCCGTTACCGTTGCGTGCTTCGATAACGACCGCCTTCACTGCCTTGACGCCGATACCGAGTTGCTTCTTCGCGACGGCCAGACCGTAGCTCGCAGCGATTTCGTCGCTGTCGTTGACGCCGTTCGGCACGATGACGACCAGCGTACCGTCGTTGAGCATCCGAACGCGGTATTCCGTCACCGCGCCGTCTGCACGAACAACCGTGCCGTTCTTCCAGTCGGTGCCCGTGCCCTTCAGGTCCGGCGTCTTGTTGATCAGGCTCGGCGTACCTTCCAGTTCAATGGCGTTGCCGCGATCGACCACGTGGAACGTGCCACGGTTGTCCAGCGCTTCCGGACGATCCGAGCGGAACACAACAAGCGTGTTACGTTGTGGGCGTTCTTCAAGTGCGTCGTTCAGGCCCAGACTCGCCTTGCCGTCCATACTCAGGACAGAAGTCGAGAGCGCACCGTCAGCGATATCGACTGCATCACCACGTTGAGCCAGGGTCACCGGCAGGCCAGCGACGAGCGCCGGAGCTTCCGTCTTCGCGATTGCTCCGTCGCTGACGACCTTGCCCGCGTTATTCGTGGCTTGCGCCGTACCGTTCACACCCGTGGCGTCAGCAACGAGCGCAGACGGGTTGTAGCTCGGGCGAACGTCTGCTTGCGCGACAACAGCCGACGTGTCGAGGATGTAGTTGCCTGCATCTGCGCCGGCCAACGACAGACCTTCGCCGCTCACCGGCTTGTTCGTGCCGATGTTGCTGTTGTCGAACCTGCCGGTATCGCCGACGATCGAGACCTTGTCGCCCGCAACCACGCCATGCAGCGCCAGATCGTTCACTGCTGCAACCGTCTGGCCATCATACGGCTTGTCCTTCGCAGAACCAGTCGCGGTGACGACCTTTTGGCTGATGTCAGCCTTCGCAACTTCCTTTGACGTGTTGAGCGAATAGTTGTTCGCGTCGTTGCCCGTCAGGACCAGACCGGAGCCGTTCACCGACTTGTTCTTGCCTGCGTTGCGGGAGTCGAAGTCGCCGCTTGAGCCTTCTGCACGAATGTCGTCACCGTCCACCAGACCGGAGAGCTTGACGTCGGACAGGTGAGCGATAGTGTTGCCGTCGTAGACCTTGTTATCGGCCTTCGCAGACGCTTCGATCGTCTTCGGCGTGATCGCAGCTTTGCCGACTTCCGCCTGGTTGTCGAAGACGTAGTTTTGCGCGTCTTCGCCTGCGAGCGTCAGGCCACTGCCGTTGACCGACTTGCCCTTGCCTGCGTTCTTGTCTGCGAACGTACCGACCGTCCCGTCCACACGCAGATCATCGCCTGCCACCACATCGTTGGCGTGCGCATTCTTCAGTTCTGCGACCGTACTGCCGTCGTAGACCTTATCGGATGCGGTAGCCGTCAACGTGATTGACTTCGGCGTGATACTTGCCGTAGCGACTTGGTGGTTTGTGTCCAGAACGTAATTGCCGGAGTCGTCACCCACGAGCGAGAGACCTTCGCCGTTGACGGATTTGGACTGGCCGACGTTCTTCGTGTCGAACCTGCCGGTCGTGCCGTCTGCGGCAACGACATCGTTACCGATGACACCAGTCAGCTTTACGTTACTCAGGTCAGCCGTGACGTTGCCGTCATAGGTCTTGTCCTTTGCGTTCGCGGTAGCCGTGATGACTTTCCGATCGATGTTGGCCTGCGCAACCGTGTCGTTCGCCAGAACGTAGTTGTTGGCGTCGTTACCCGTCAGACCGAGGCCCGTTGCGTGGACAGCCTTCCCCGTACCTGCGTTCCTGTCTTCAAACGTAGCGCCCGTCGCAGTCGAACCGATGTTGTCGCCGTTAATGGTGCCATTGAGCGTGATTGCACCGATCGTGGCCGTGGTCGTCGCATCGTAGACCTTGTCCTCGGCCGTGGCGCTTGCCGTGATGGTCTTCGGTGTGATCGAAGCACCGGTGACCGTCGTCGTCAGATCATAGTTCTGTGCGTCTGCACCAGCCAGCGACAGGCCCGAACCGACAACAGACTTGCCCGTACCGGCATTCTTGTCAGAGAACGAACCGGTATTGCCCGAAATGGACAGGTTATCGCCCGCAACAATGCCAGCCGTGTCGAGTGCGACGTTCGTCAGGTCCGCATGGTTCGTGCCGTCGTACACCTTGTCCTGCGCAGCAGCCGTGCCCGTGATCGCGCGCTTGCTGACATCGGCGGTCATGTGCAGCGTTGCATCCTGCGAACCCGAGGCCAATACATAGTTGCCCGCGTCGTTGCCCGTCAGCGACGTAGTGACCGTCACATCCTTGCCGACACCCGCATTCTTGTCGGCAAACTGGCCGCTTGCAGCCGTGCTCACGTTGTCGCCGGCAATAACGCCGCTTACGGTCGTGTGAGCCGTGGTTGCCGTGTTGCCGTCGTAGACCTTGCTGTCCACGGTCGTAACGCTCGTGAGGGCCTTCGGCGTGATCGTGCCGATGTCACCTGAAAGCGTGTCTTCCGCGAGACGATAGCCATAGACCTGCACGACCTTCGAGCCGTCCGGGTTCGTGCTGCCCTGGTTCTGCGCGACGCCCAGCTTCACACCCGACAGCGTAACGGTCTTGCCCGTACCTGCGTTCTTGTCGCTGAACTGTGCGTTCGCGAGATTCGCGTCATTCAGGATCGCGAGCGGAACCTTGTCGCCGTCAATACCGACGAGGCCCGAGACCGCGACGTTACCGAGCGTAACCGTGTTGCCAGTCTGCGTACCATTTGCATCCGTGACAACGGTCGTGTTCGTTTGCGTGGCGGTCGTGCCGTCATACGTCTTCGTGACGTTGCCGACAAGCGTACCGGTCAGGACCGCAGAACGCGAGTACAGGTAACCGTTCTTGCCCGCCTGGTCGCCGTTCAGGATTTGAACGAGATCGGCGCGGTTGCCGACCGGATCGGTGATGACACCGTTCAGGTCCGGTTGACCACGGTCATCGAGCGATGCAACGTCAGTGCCGACCCAGTTTCCGTTGACGTTCTTGTACGTGCCGTCCGATTCCTTATACGTCGCTTCATAGACCTTGAAATCGACGTTCAGCTCGCGGCCGACATCCTTGTCCGGCGTCGTGGAGTAGACGAGCCAACGACCGCCTACCCCTACCGTCATCGCATCCGAGCCACGGTCGTTCACGAAGTTGCCGCCTTGCGACTCCTGCACGTCGGTGGACTTGTGGTCTGCCGTTGCTGCTGCGAGGATCGCGTTCGTTTCGGCCGTGACCGTGCCATTCTTCGTGATCACGACGTTGCCACGGCCTGTGCTCGTTACCGTTTGGTCTGCGTTTGCATCGCTGCCGACGTTGGCCGTATTGTGGTCGACGGAATCCGCTGCCTGGATGAACACGGAACCGTTGTTGTTCGTGACTGCACCATTCACGACAGCCGTGCCACCGATCAGGCCAACCTGGCCGGATGCGTTGAAGGTGAAGGGCGACGACGTACCATCCATGTGACCGACTTCGATCGTACCGAGATGATCAGTGCTGCCGATCGCCAGCGAAGGCGTACCTTGCTGTTGCAGATAAGCGAGGTCGCTTGCGCTCAGGAACGTGCTGGAAGTCGTGTTGCCGGTAACCGAACCGTCGCGGTTGACCGTGCCGTTACCGAGGACCACACCCTGGTCGTTGCTGACGAAGATGTTCGTGCCCTTGTCGGCCGACTTCAACTGCAGACCGGTCGTCGGGAGGCCCGTCACGCCTGTGTGGCTGATTGCGATCGTGCCACCTTCCAGACCGACGAGACCCGTGGTGGTCGTTGCCGCGCCGGTCTTGTCCAGAACGGACGGGTCGAGCGTCGTACCCGAGTCGAGCGTGACGGTGCTGTCCTTGTCCGTCTTGATCGTAGCGCCGCCGTGAATCTCCCAACCGGAGGTATTGACGTTACCGCCTACGCTAAGATCACCGCCGAGAATCGTCTTGTTGGCGGGTTTCGTTCCACCCGGACCGCCTGCATCGGGGACAGCCCGGAACGTGCCCGCTTGACGGGAGCAGCTACCATCGGTACACACCAGATCGACGGCACTTCCAAAGGTGAACGTTGCGGTTTGGCCCGAGTTGAAACCCCAGGCGTAGTTAAAATCGCCGCCGTTGGTCTTGATCTTGCTGCTGACCACCAGATTGCCGCCACCTGCGTGATCCGAATCAGCATGGAGGTAGACGTAGCCGCAATACGTCGTCAGGTCGCCAGAAATGGCGAGACCGTCTGCACCCAGAAGCGTAATCGTCCCTGCGCCCGGCGTAGCCGTATTCACGCCCGCCCAATCGGTGCTGCCGTAAGCGCTCGTGGATGTGGATTGGCCGTTTGCGTCCAGGCCACCGTGGGCGATCAGATTGAATACGCCCCGATTGGTATTCGGATCATTTCCCCCATTACCGATGGCACCACCGCCGAGCGCACCTGCTTCAATGAGGATGTGACCGGTTCCCGAAACTTCAAGGGTGTTGTGCGGATTATCGAATAAGATTCTATTCGACGTATCCAATCCATTGGACGCGTTCGAGGGATTAACTCCGCCATCAGCTTGAGCCGTGAAGCTGACATTGGGCTTCATCGTGATCTTGCCGTCACCACCATTACCATTCAGGTCGTGAAACTCGATAACGCCGGCACCTGCGCCATCGCTAATACCATTGGTGATCGTGGAGCTACCCTTGGCGTTTACCGACAACACCACCGACACATCCTGGGCTTCGAGCGACTTTTCATAAACGGCAGCACCCGTGACGTTAGTGCCGCCGTTGGGGTCGGAGCCGCCATAAACGTCAATGCGCGTGGGGTCAAGAAGCAGGGTTCCAGTCAAACCGTGCGCGGACAAGCCGTTGGTATAGCCTCGATAACTCAGGCTACCGAGACCCGAGACTTCGGCGAAACCGCCGTCACCACCGTCCTTGCCGCCACGAATAAAAATTTGGCCCGAAAACGCATTGGTGCCGTCCGACCAGACGGCGATCGTTCCGCCGTTGCCCTTTTGCGTCGCATCCGCCGACAGAACAACGTTCCTGCCTGTCGTGACCGCCGTCGCATTGTTGACAGTAGCGTCTTGACCACGAAGACCACCGCCGATCCTGATCGTACCACCACCCAATGCACCATCCGCCGTGATCGCCGCATTGTCGATCGCGATGGTCTTGCCTTGGATCACGACGTTACCGCCCACGCCGTCAGCCGATGAGGCGTTCAGCGTTCCCGCCACGGTCGTATTGCCGTTTGCTGCGTCGTTGTCCAGAACGATACGACCGTTCTTCGATTGCAGCGACCGCGCTTCGATCACGCCCGTGTTGTTGACCACGCTGCTGATAGCCGCGTCAGCAGCACGCGCCGTCAGGAGCACTGCTGAGCCGTCAGCCGAAATCTGACCTTCGTTGCTCACCAGTGCGTCGAGCGCGCCCTTCGTGACCTGAACGCTGATCAGACCGTCGCCGTTGAAGTCGAGATTGACATCCTGCCCGGCTGCGAGTGCAACGCCCTTCGCGTTGATGGTGCCCTGGTTCGTGACTTGCTGACCGATCAGCGCGACGACACCCTGGCTGTTGATCTTCCCCTGGTTGACGATGTTCCCCATTGCTCCGGTCAACTTCGTTTTGCCCGCGAGAAACTCGCTGTCGCTGATGTTCGCGCTCGAAGCAACGAGACCGGCGACGTTGATGGTCGCGCCCTTGCCGATGACCACGCCGCCGGGATTGATCAGCCATACCTGACCGTTTGCGTTCATGTTGCCAAGAATCTGGCTGGCACCGTTACCGCCGATGACACGGTTCAGCGAAACGGCCGCGCTGTTCGGTTGTGCGAACGTGACGGTATTGCCTTGGCCAATGTCGAAGCCGTTCCAGTTCGTGACCATCTTCCCGGAACTCTGGGTGATGGTCATGGACGAACCATTTTGCGTGATCGAGCCTTGGCCCGCCACAATTTGACCGCCAGTCGGAAGCGGCGGGGCTGCGTGCGCTGCGTCTGCCACGGCAACGACACCGAGGGCTGCGAGCAGGGCCGCGCTACATGCGCTGCGTTTGCCGCGAGCGTTCGTGTTCTCGGCTACGGCGACGAATGCACCGATCGTGGTGTTCCATATCAGCCGATAGACGTGATTCATTGATGCTTTTT
This sequence comes from Paraburkholderia sp. OAS925, assembly GCF_040543975.1. Classification (NCBI taxonomy): domain Bacteria; kingdom Pseudomonadati; phylum Pseudomonadota; class Betaproteobacteria; order Burkholderiales; family Burkholderiaceae; genus Paraburkholderia; species Paraburkholderia sp. OAS925. The sequence continues at coordinate 1,106,551 of NZ_JBEUNO010000001.1, read as the reverse complement.
TCATTTGCAGTCCTTTAAGATCGATCAGAAGGCCGTTCGGTCAGAACGCCATGCCGAGTTGGAGCCACGCGCGCCAGCTGGTATCCAGGCCATCGGCGTTGTTACCCGCCAGAGAAGCACCATCATTGCGGCCGATCGTCCGTGCAACAGCCGCGTGTGCGTTCCAACGACCGCTCCACACGTTCACGCCCAGACCTGCCGAGGTCAACGTCACCTTGTTCGTGTGCCCTTCGTTGATCTCCGAACCCGGGTAACCCGTGTGGTGCAAACGAATCTGGCCGACATCCACGAAGCCAAGCGCCTGAACCTTGACGGACGGAACGCCGATATTCACGAAACGGCGCAGTTCAACCGTTCCCATCCAGCCTTCGTCGCCCGAACCTTCGCCGACCGGATAACCGCGGACGCCAGTCGGACCACCGAGCAGGAACTTTTCCGAACTGTCGAGATTGGTGCTCGACAATTGACCCGCCCAACCACCGTAGACGCTCCAGTTCGGGTCGAGGGATTGCAGACGGCTGAAGTTCGCAGCGAGCTTCGTGAACGTGCCTTGCGTGCGCGCCGTCATCGAATCCGCCAGTTGATCAACCGGGTTGCCCGACAGGTCGACGTGACCGAACGTCACTGCGGCCCGGCCTTCCGTCACACCACCTTGCAGCAGACCGTCGTAACGGTTACCCGAGAGCGAGAACGTCACGTTGTCGAGCTTGCGCTTGCTCAGGCTTACATCAAGCGCGCTGTCCTTCAGATACTTGTGGTCGTACATCACGGTCGCATTGAGGTTCTGCGTGCGCGTACGAATGATCGGGTAATTCAAACCGGCCGAGCCAGTCACAGCCGAACCGCGCAGGTCGAGAGCCGAGTAAGCCTCCTGAACCACGCGATAATGCAGATACGAGCCGCCCAGCAACAGCGTCAGGCCAGTGGGCGTCAGCGGCAGGCTGTAGCCGAGGTTGGCGACTTCCGTGCCTTGGCTCTTGCTCAGACCGAGCGTGACCTGATCGCCCATACCAAGCGGATCGTTCACGAAAAACGTCGCCGTGCCGCGCTCGATGCCCGTGCTTCGGCTGCCATAGTTGTCGATGAACAGTTGGCCGTTGACGATCGGGGTCGGCGTCGTTTCGACGAGAAGCTTACTCGTGCCCGGTTGATCGCCCTTTTGCAGGATGGCCTTCGCGCTCACGCCCGGACGGTCGTTGATGAGCAGAAGTGCGCGTTCGAGGTCTTCCTTCTTCAGCGGGCGATCGGTCGGAAGGGCTGCGTTCGCGATGGCAGCGATACGCTCATTGCTGCTGCGAGTTTTGCCGTGGATGGTTACGCGGTTCTTGCCGGTTTCCAGGCGGCCTTCCACGATCGTGATGACGAGATTGCCCGCCGTCAGGTCTTGCGGTGCGAGGTACGCGTAAGCGAGTGCGTAGCCTCGACCGCGCAGATACTGGGTGATGGTGTCTGCGATTTTCTGCAAGCCCGCGTGGGTCAGTTTCTTGCCGACCATCAAGGCAGTAACAGACTGCAAATCTTCTGCATCTGCCACACTCTTGTCACCATCGAAGGTGATGGATTTCAGCGTCACGGTCGGGCCGACTTCTGGTTCGGCTGCGCCCGGTGCGGCTTCGGACGGGATCACTTCTTCCGGGGTTGTGGCTTGCGGTGCGCGCGGTTGTGGGGCGCTTTGCTGCTCGTTCAGGATCGAACCTGCATTCGGTAAAGATTGAGCGTAGACAGGAGCCGCCAGGATCAGGATCGCCAGACCAATAGGAGTGTGAAGTTTTCTTGTGAAGGTCATAGGTGGGTTATGGCCGTTGGTAGAGACTTAAAAATTGCCTCTGTTAAATAGTTGTTCGGAGCCGCATTGGGTGTGAGCTATCGGTGGTTTTTGAGCGACGTTGATTTCGACTCCACCGCCAAACGGCTCACGATTCAGATCGACTTCACTGCCGGCACTCGCTTCCGTATCCGGAAGTGGCTGGCGCGCATACCGTGGATGACACTGTCTCGAAGCGCTATTGACACCTGAGCTCCTTCCGGCATGACTGCTATCTCGCAGCGCGCACGCGGCGTGAGGCTGTCCGATGGCCGCGTCGCGCTCGTCGACCCCAGTTGGGCCAGCAAGCTTTGTGGCTTCACGCTGCTGTTTGAGGTGATGGTGCTCACAGTCGCCCGGCAGATGCCTTTTGCCGCGGTGGTCCACGCAGTCGGCGAGTCGCAGCACCGCGTACACGCGATCTGCAAGCACCACGTCGGACTGGCGTCGGCCGAGATTGATCTTTTTCACGTGACGAGCGCTGCCGTCGACAAGACTTGCTATAAGCGCGGGCACTAGCCGTTCGTCTCCAATGAACCGACGTCGTTCACCCGCGCGCCCGACGGCGCCGTCAATGCGCTCTGCTCCGAATGCGAAATTGCGTCTCCCGCATCGTTCAGGATCTGCGGCGTCACGCATGCGGCTCACGACGCGCATCCGTTCCAGGGTTACAAAATCGCGGAATGGCGACGATGTCACGCCATCACGTATGGTCCTTACGGCGTGGCGGGCTGAATATGCGCCAGAATGCTTATCTTTCATTGGAAGACTGCCCCCCTCTGCGCCCGGTCCGGGCGCAACATTTAATTTAATTAGAGCCTTTATGCACCGCCTCGCCATTTATGGGCCCCGGCCTGCGCGGCGATTATGAATTGGTTCCCGATAAATTCGAAAATAATCTTCTTTAAAGATTGTTAGATTTAAAATGACGCAACATGAAACCGGCTTCCGGCCCGCCTCCTCGCATTTCGCCTATAAAAAGCAAACTTTTACCGGAGTGCGTCCTGGCTGTGGCTCGCCCCTGTCGACGCATACTGCGCGACCTCAGTTTATGTGCCGTACCCCTAACGATGCTGCGCTGCCTGAGAGCGTAGGGAGACTAGACGGCTTTACAATAGCGGCACCCGGCCGGCCGCAAACGGTCGATCAGAGGCCGGAAGCGGGGTCTTTTCAGGACTCTGGTGAGCGCTCAGTGCCGCATCGGTCTACTGGGCTGTCGATTCGACGGGCGGCAGTAGAGCAGCCAGGCTGACAGCGCAGGGCGACGCAAGCGGGGGGTGACCGAACCAGTCCTCCAGGTTGGTGTCTACCTGACCAACGAACCAGGCGTCGACGGCAAAAGGCTACGTGGGCCCCTACTTGCCTGAGTTTGCCGAATGTCGGGTCGTGCTCGGCCGAAGCGCGCCCTTCGGCTCGCCCTCGCTTGCGTCGAGCAACTGCGGCGAACCGTGGCTGAATGACGCCAGGCACACTTCGTTGCCGGTGCGTTGATGACCAACCAGTCGCGAAGTTGACCGCGGCCACACTCCGCGGTCTACCAAGCCATCCGCATGCCGGCCGAGATGGCGAAGTTAACATCGACGCGCTGGCTGCCATCGAGCGCGAACACGCGGCCAACTTCTCCATACACATTGAGCCGCCGAGTCACTGCCCAGGTGCCGCCGACGGCCAGGTCGGCGCTTGTATAGCCACGCTCTGTGCGAATGTTTGTGCTGGCGCCCGGACCCGTCACCGTCAGTGTGTCGGCACCGTTAAAGCCATGCCAGAGATTAACGCGAGCATACGGCCGCAGACGGCCTTTTGCGGCCTGCAGGTCGCCAACCATACGCACGCCGAGCCGCCCCGTCACTTGGGTGCCAGGGTTCTGGTCGAAGTCTGCTGCCCGAATGGAGATGCCGTCCAGATGTTCTTTGCCGACGATCAATTGAGCCTGGGGTTCAATGCTCAAGCTGCTGTTCAGTGTGAAGGCTTTGCCAACTTCGAGCGAAGCGAGCGTGCTGCGCCCCGTTATCGCGCCGTGGCTGCCTGTCGAGGCCTGCGCATTACCGTCGTGCCAGGCATGTTGCACGACTGCATCGCTGTACCAGCCAGCATCGCTCTGATACGTCCAATAGAGGCCTCCGTAGTTGGTGCGACCGTCTAGCCGGCCCACCCACTGGTTCTGCAGCCCGCTCGCGAAGCCGGACACGCTCTCATTCCATCGCAGCGTCCCGCCATAAACCCCAATACGGTGATGCGGCGTAATGAGGAAGTCGATGCCGGCTTGCCCACCAGACGATCCGCCGTCGCTGTGCGGCGATACGGTGCCGTCCTGGCGATTGCGCACGTCCTGGTGGATGAAGCGCGCCCATGCGCCGCCGCTCCGCACGGAGCCATCCGGGGAGGTGCTGGGACCGACATCGCCCATACGCTCGTGATATGTGCCCAGCATGGCAAGGTCGTTTTGCATCAATGCAGCAGGCAGTGCCGCATTCAGCGCTACCTCGGGGCGGTAGGTCACGGCGGACGGCGACGGTGGGGCGCTCGGGCTCGCCGGAAGCGCCGGCCCCGCCGGATCGGTCAGCACTGTCGGCAGCGTCGAACGCAGATACCAGTTCTCGCCGGCGCCGTTCGCATCGCCAGGTTGCAAGCGGTATTCGAAAGCACCGGCGTCCACATGTCCGCTAGCGAGCGAAAACGCGTCGCGCGTGGTTTGAGCGGTGGTCGTCGCGCCGTTGATCGCGCTGATCAGTTCAATGCCGTTGCCGGTGGTCTTCGCACCCAGCCCCCCGACGTTGGACAATTGGATCGTCGTGTGGCCGCTCGCCGTGCCACCATCGATGATGAGACGGTCCGTCGGACTCTCGTTACCGGCGAGCACGCCGCTCATCCGGACCACGCCGCTCTGTCCGACGTAGTTGCCGTGCACGGTCAGCGTCGCGCCGGGCGCACTGCCGCTGAGCGATACGGTGCCTGCGTTCGCCAAGCCGGCGACGGTTTGATTGAAGCCTGCAGCATCGAGCGTCGCACCCGAGGCCACCGCAACTGAGGCCACCGGGCCAAATGCATTGGCCGCGCCCGCACGCAGCGTGCCGGCCGCCACTGTGGCCGTACCGGTGCTCAGGTTGGTGCCTGACAGCAGGAGCGTCCCGGCACCAAGTTTGGACCAGTTGCCACTACCCGACACAGCACCCGTGGCGGTCATCGTGTAGGCTTGAGTATCGATCCCCCCGCCGCTAGTCCGCACATCGATAGTGCGGGCGGTCTGGAGGTCCTGCGACACACGTAGCGTGCCTCCATCCAGCGCCAGCCCACCGGCGGCGTCGCCAAGATTGGCGTCGCGGGCGATCTGCAGTGTCCCGCCGCCAACCGTGGTGCCCCCCGTATAGACGTTATCGCCACCGAGAATGAGGGTACCCTGGTCCGACTTGACGAGGCCTCCCGTGCCAGCGATGGTCGCGTTGATCATGGCCGTCATCGCCCGGCCGGCAGCGGACCCGTCGCCGACACGGATGACGGTTTCAGGCGTCGTCGTATTCAGCACGCCTTGACCGCCGATCGTATAGCCATCTACTGCGAACTGTGCGCCCGCAAAGTTGACCGGGCTGGCACTGCTGTCCACTGTGACGGTGCCTGCCGTGCCCGTGAACACAGCGAAGGCGTTATCTGTCCAGTTACTGTTGACTGCCGGATCGACGTCGGTCCAGGAGCGGTCTCCGGTTGCCTCCCAGACGCCGACGTTGCCGTTAAAGACGCCGTTGTCATGCCCGGACCGGGTTGGCACCATCCCAAAACCGCAACGTTACTCCGGCCGTGTTGACGAGGTCTACCTGGTTCGGAATTGTCGTCAGCACGGAGACCGAGCCCGGTGGCGCGCTGGCTGGCATTAAACCGATGTTCAACGTGTTGTCGGTCAGCGTGCCGGTGTAGTTAATGATGCGGTAGAGGCCGGGATCGAACTTGCCGCCCGGTGTCTGCGTCACGTTGACGGTGCCGTCGAGTGTCAGGTGGCCATTGACCGCAACCAGGTCGTTGAGCGGGCCACCAACGACCCCGCGCGCACCAAGATCAAGATTAAGCGTCGAGCTATCGTTTAGCATCAGCGCGCCCATCGTCAGCGTACCGGCGCCACCCTGCCCAGGCGATAGAATGCCGCCGTTGTTGACCGTCACCGCACCGCCCAGCATGCCCAACCCCGCGAGCGTCGCGCCGCTTTCCACGGTGGTGGTGCCGGTCGCCGCGGCCTGGTTGCCGTTGATCACGAGCGTGCCTTGTGCGATGTCGGTCGCGCCGGTGTAGCTGTTCGCGCCGCTCAGTACGGTGGTCCCCGCGCCTCGTTGCGTGACCGAGCCCGTGCCCGAGATGACGCCGTCGATCGCCAGCAGGTCGGAGCGGTCGAACACGAGCGCGCCGTTGTTCGCGACGTTGCCGACGATACTTCCCGCGGTGCTGCCGTTTCCGATTTGCAGGGTGCCGGCCGAGATGGTCGTGCCGCCCGCATAGGTGTTGTTTCCGGCGAGGATCGTCGTGCCGGTGCCCCATTGCGCCACCGCGCCGTTGCCCGAGATCAGCCCGCTGAACGTGACGGTATCCGAGCGATCGAACGCGAGCGTGCCGTTGTCGACAACGTCGCCGACGATGCTGCCGGTGGTGCCGCCGCTGCCGAGCTGCAGCGTGCCGGCTGAAATCGTCGTGCCGCCGGTATAGGTGTTGTTGCCGGTCACGCGCAGTGTGCCGGCGCCCAACTTTTGCAGCGGCCCGCCGCCGCTCAGAGCCTGGTTCAGGTCAAACGTTTGCGACGGGTCGGCGATGTCGAAGCCGCCGCCGGCGGCACCCCAGTTGATGGTTCTCGCGGTGCTCGTGAAGGTGGTGCCGGTGATTTGCAGAATCCCGCCGTTAATGGTTAGCGCGCCGGCCGTCGCGCCGAGACTGGCGTCCTGAGACACGGAGAGGGTGCCGCCAAGGATTTGCCACGGCGTGGTCGCTGTCGTCGTGCCCGCGAGTGCCCACGTGCTCGCGCCTATCTTTTTGTAGATGCCGAAGCCGCTGTACTGCGCAGTCGCGCCGACTAACGCTGCACTCAAGTTGCCGTTCGCGGTTCCGCCGAGCGTCAGCGTGTCCGTTGCAGCGGCGGTGACTGCACCGTTGATTGCGAAGCCCGCGCGCAACTCAAGCGTGTTGTTGCCCCCGCTGAAAGCAATGGCGCTCGCTTGCGTGAGTCCGTTCCCCGACATGCCGCCGGAGACGGTGCCCGACGTGATCACGCTCGCTCCGCCGAGCCCTTGAATGCCGGTCGCCCCAAGCCCGCTGACGCCATTGGACAGCGGGCCGTTGCCGCCCGCGATGGTGCCCGTATTGGTGATCGTACTGTTCGAAAGCGTGGCCCCGGCACCGCCCACCGCGATCACGCCGTTCGCTGAACCGCCACGACCGCCGCGGATGACGCCCGTGTTGGTCGCGGTGCTGTTGACAAGCGCGAGCCCGACGCCACCTGCGCCGTTGATCGCTGCGCCGCTGAAGCCACCGTCGCTGGTGCCGCCGGTGATGGTGCCGTTGTTGACGATCGTGCTGCCCGTCACGCTGGCGCCGATACCGCCGCCGCCGCCGCGATTGCTGAAAACTTCCTTCGTGCCTTTGCCACCGGCGATTGCGCCGTTGTTGATAAAGGTGGCACCGCCGTTGAGCACCAAACCGGTACCGCCGCCCACGCCGCCGGAGTATTGGCTGCCGAAGCTCATACCGGCTCCGCCGTTGCCGCCGACGATCGATCCGGTCATGCTATTCGTGTAGCTGCCCCCGGTTAGTTGCGCGCCGGTGCCGCCACCCCCGCCATAATAGCGTCGACTGTTGGCAGCCGCATTGATGACGCTCCCGCCGTCGCCGCCGACGATGCGCCCTTCGTTGTCAAATGACCCGCTGTTCATCACCACACCGGTCCCACCCGCGCCGGCGCCAATCGTCGTGGCAAAGCCATCGCTTCCGCCAGCGTCAGTAACGCCCCCTTGCCCCCCCGAGATCGCGCCGCGGTTCGTGAGTGCGCCGCCAGCAAGGCTGGCGCCGGCGCCGCCTGCTCCGGCATTCGATCGATAGGCGTCGCCGCCTTTGCCGCCAACGAGCGAGCCAATGGCGGTAAATTGGGAGCCTGCACCGAATGCCAAGCTTCCGCCGACCGCCGCTGCAGTGGAATTGACGCCGGTAAGCGTGAACGACCCTGTGTCGATGGTGATCGGTTTCGTCAATACGGGCAATCCGGCGGTGCTGCCGAGAGTTACGTTACTCAGCAGCGTGATGACCGACGTCGGGTCGGCATCGCCATTCGCCGCTCGGATCGCCGCGCGCAGTTGCGTTTCGTCCACAGCGGTGTAGTTGGCCGCATGCGCGGTATTGGAAGAAAGCAGTGCCGTGAGAGCAACGATGCGCAACATAAGCGCCGTCTTCCCCGAAACAATATCAGCGTGTCTGGATGACCTGGCGTTGCCCGCTGTGTGCGCAAGTTCGCCAGCCACCATCCAACCTTGCCTTGTTTCGCTCCATACGACACGGTAAGTGCGATTCATGTTGTTCTCCCCCGGCGTCTCACTGCAAGAATGCGAACTACCGCAGCCGACTTGATATGTCGCGCGGCTGCGGCTTTCACGTTAATCAGAGATCGAAACACCAACAGATGCCGACACCGTCCTGTGCGGTCGTCGGTATAAGACTGTGTCCGCGCCTGGCCCTATTCGTGTAGGCAACGAAAGCCCCCAAAGCGGCGAGTTGGCGGCTCCGTGCGCAGAATCGGGAGGGTGCTGCCGCTTACCGTTGCCATGCAAACTTTTGCCGGCCTTGTCGGCGGCGCCTTTGTAGATTGCCTGGCTGCGAATTGACATTGACTGATGCGGCCTTAATCATTTTCTCGTGACGGCCTCGCGGGTGATTGTCCGATATCTCCTAAAGATCAGTCTATTGCGCTGGCACATGAAAGTAAACAATCCGTGAATAACAGTCTGGTAGTTTGGCGACAACAGCACAGTGCGGCGGCCCACGACTTTGGGACTCTGATGCACTTTGAATTTGATACCACCTGCGCATATGGTTTAGCTGACTGCTGCCTCCTCGACAGGACAATGTCGATCAAGACGGATGCGAGCGGACAGATCGCCGCCTGCACCGTCACCTGGGCGGGTGCGCCCGGCGTCCTGCCTGCCGGTGCTTCGTATCTTGGCATTGGTTGCGTGGTCACCTACTTTGCAAAGGCGGCATTGCAACCGCAACCAGAGCCATAACCGTCCGGTGGCGGCGAACGAGACGGCGTCTTCAACCTGCCGTCCAATACCCCTTCGGTGTGACCGCGCTCGTGAACTCGTCGGCGCAGCAGACGATCTCCGTCTACGTGGACGACAATCAGAGCCCCGCGGCCACGTTTCAGGGCCACGGCACCCAGGACAAGAACCTGCAGACGCAGGTGTTGAACTCCGGCAAGGGCAAAGTGAAGGTTGTGGTCTCGGCAAACGGAAAGCCGTCCAAGCTGGGGTCGCGGCAAGTCGACATCTTCAAGAAGACGTTCTTTGGCCTCGTCGGATCGGAGGACGGTACCGATAACGACTACAACGATAGTCTGGTGGTGCTGAACTGGCCGCTGGGCTGATTTTCAGCACCGGCTAAGGATGCGGTCGCTGCCTGACCGCATCTGATTTGACGGTGTCCAGACTATGGCGCAGGCCGCCCTCGTTACATTATGCCAGGTGAACCCGTCGTTCGGCCGATGGCGAGCTCGCTCACCGTTCCGCACAAGCAGCACAGAACGAGTGTGGCGCCAGTCAGCGCTGGCGGCTTGGGCGTCAGGCACAACGAGTTGCGGCATACCCCGCAAGACATAAGCGCGCGCAATTGCGGCGAGCCAGTCTTCTTTTTTCAATGTCGCTGACAGCGGTTCCGCTGCGGGCTAACGCCCGTTCTCCGGTGAACGCATGCATCATGGGTCGCACATCAACGTCGGCTGAAGCTGATCAAGCGCGCACAGCCGTCGAACTCTGAATGGCCGCTTTGAAAAGGATACTGTTGAAAAGGTCGCTGACCGTCTCTGTCGCGAGGCTAGAGGGTAGCCGCGCTTCCTCCCGGAAAGGCGGCCCCCGAAGAACCGTACGTGCGAGTTTCCCTGCATACGGCTCGCGCACGGCATTAAACATCACATCGATGCCGGTTGCGTCGTCATATACACAACCTTCGCCAGCGTCACATCATCGATTCGTCCCGTTGCCGGGACAAGGACGCTGAACCGTAGCGCAACCGGTCTCTCACAAGCTGTCCTTTGTTGAACCCCAGATGCTGGCTAACGACAGCCGCACCACGCGCACGACGTCAGCACCCTTTCAGGTCGGGGCAAATCTCGAACCCCTATGTCACCCGTTACAGGCAACCCTTCGCTTCTTGCGCGTTCTCACTCCCGCTTCCCCAACAGTGTTCCTCACGGTCCACCTGCCGCCGCTCCAATGAGCTGGAGCGAAGGCGAGAAATCGGGGTTTCCGCGTTCCCATCCCTGCCGACCCGAATGTTCCCGGGCCTGTCCGTTTAGCACCTGTCTATTCCCCGATGGCCCTGTGACGACGTGCACCCACCTGAAAAAGATGCAACCGACCATTTACCATTTTGGTCAGAGTTTCTCAGCAGCTTTGGCTCTTCGAAGATAACGAGGATTCCATCGACAGTTCACGTACGTTGTGCATGCGGAACTTGCCTGGCCCCACACCGCACGGCTGCTGGCAGTGTCGATTCCTGCCCGGTCGCCCGGGTGAATCGCCCATAGGGGGTACTTTGTCCCCCGGAGCTTCGAACCCGACCGTTACCGGTCGCGCACGTCCGGGTAGGCAACTGCTGGTCGTACAGCAGGTCACGGCTTCAATCTCCGATGTTCAGGTTGTTGAATGTGACAAGGCAGAGAAGAGCTTTGCCATCCACTACGTTGCCGATTTACGTCCGGCGGACGGCGACACGCGTCGCACTTCAGAGGTCTTCTTACCCTAAGCGGGAACGCGCGAGCGGTTTGTAGGCCGATCTGAAAGGTCGATTTTCGCGCAGGAGAACTGAGAAAACCACGCGGCGACTTTTTCAACAGTATCAAAGGTGGAGCGGACGCTGCAATGTCTAAACCCCATTGCAGACCAATGTCGCTTCATGGCCGCAAGTCGACTTTCGTGCGGGCGCGTCAGAGGTCCAAACGTTTGAGCTCATCTGGATCGCCACCCATCGCTTTGCATACGTCGCGCATAAACTCCGCGCTCAGCGTGTCCCACTCCGGTGAGCCGAATGCAACGTCTTCGGGATTTTTCCTGCCTCTGACCCGGCGCATGATGCGCACTGTTGAAGTCAGGGCCACCATCTCCTGGAAAAGCGGATCCTCGGGGCCAATACGACGGTGTTTATCCATGAGTTATATCCCGTTAGGCTCATGAATACTTTAGACGATTCGTGACATAAGGCAAACGGGAACGCGCCGCTGACCCCTTGGGCACGCGGCTTCCACGCTCTCCGCTCACCTCTCGTTCTTACCGTCGCTTATTGTCGATGTGGCTCATGTGTGGTTTGCCGCAGGCCGCGGCACCATCTGCCCGCCCCCGATCTGAGGCGTACAAATGGCGAGAGACGGCCGCGGCTGGCACTCGATCCCGGTGCCAGCTCGGCATACTGGTCACGCAATAAAATCCCCGCAAACATGCCTCCACATGGTCTGCACCGCACCTCGGGACGCCGAATTGAGTAGCGGGTGGAAAAGCGCGGTCACCGTGCATGCGGCCTGCTGCCAACGTCCGCTCATGGCGACTAATCTAGCAGCCGGGCCGCGATCTGCGTATGGCGCGTGATGGGAGCTGGCGCGTCTCCCCTTGACTTACCCGGCACAAACGCTATCACTGACGTGTGGCACCACTGGACATGCGGCATGCCTTCCGGACCTCGCCATCGAGTAGGACCCGTCGTGCGCCCATGTGCCGCACAGTACATCCGCATGTCGACCGACCATCAGGAATACTCTCCGGTTTTTCAGCGGCAGGCTATCGCAGAGTATGCACGCGCACACAACATCCGCGTCGTTATCGATTACGAGGACGCCGGTATCAGCGGACTTACCTTCCGGCAGCGACCCGCGCTTGTGCAGCTTCTGCTCGACGTTGAAAACCCCAAACGCAGGTTCAGCAAGGTGCTTGTCTTCGACGTAAGCCGATGGGGACGTTTCCAGGATGTCGACGAGGCGGCGTTCTATGAATACGCGTGCAGGCGCGCGGGTGTCGACGTGGTTTATGTGGCCGAGTCTTTCGCAAATGATGGCAGTCCGGCGACGTCCGTCATTAAGGCGCTGAAGCGGGCGATGGCCGCGGAATTCAGCCGGGAGATGTCCCGCAAGGTCTTCCTCGGGCAGTGCCTTAACGCTCAACGCGGATTTCATGCTGGTGGGCCGCCCGGCTACGGACTGCAGCGCATCCTTCTTGACGACAAGCGCGAGCAGAGACGTCCGCTTGGTCAGTACGAGTACAAGAGCGTGCAAACCGACCGGGTCGTCATCGCACCTGCGTCGGCGACCGAGGCGTCGCTCGTCAGGAAGATGTTCGAATGGTATGCAACGCAATCGGTGACCGGGGCGGGTATCGCGAGGCGGCTCAATGAGTTTGGCTTGCGCAACCGTCACGGTCGCCCCTGGCAGGCGCAGAACATCCGCCGGATACTTCGCAGTGAGGCGTACATCGGCACGAACGTGTACAGCCGGACCTCGTCAAAACTTGACGGCAAGTGGGAGCAGGTGCCCCCGCACGACTGGATACGCGTGGAGGATGCGTTCGAACCAGTGGTGGAAAGGTGTGTATTCGCTTCAGTCCAGAAACGAATGGATTCCGCCCGGCGCAAACCCACGCGTGAGGAAATTCTCGATGGCCTGCACAAGGTCATCAGACGGTCCGGCGAGCTCAGCCAGGCCACGCTGAAACGTTATCGCAGCGCCCCGTCCGTTGAGCAGGTCATGCGGGAGTTCGGCAGTCTCTACGACGCGTATGACGCAGTCGGGTACGTGCCGAAGCTTGCTCCGGAGCGCTCGGCGAACCGGCATGCAGAGAGAAAAATAGAACAACAGGTCGCGCAGGTCGTCATTCGGACGTTGCAGTCCCACGGCCACGAGGTCCGGTACGAAAAGCACACCAACACATTTTGCGTCGATAACTGGCTGAGACTGAACCTTGCCGTTCGCAGCCCGTGGCTCATCGGGGGCCACCTGCCTTATTGGGTCGCACGTTGGCCGGACAGCTTCCCTGTCGACTTCCTTGTCTATGGCCGCATTGAGCGCGCAGGCGCAGAGCTGGTCGACTTCCATATCTTCCCGCGAGGAAGTCTGGTGCCTGGAGCATTCACCGTTGTCTGGCGCCACGGACAGTCACATTTCCGCATGTACCAGCGGCCCGACCTGCGCTCACTGCTAGATATCGCCGGCAGCGTTCCCCTGGAAATAGCGCCAGTTGATGGCACGACCGGGAGCGGACAATGAAGCCGGCACACGGCGGTGCAGGAAGTGTTGCAGGGAAGGCTGCACCTGGTGGTCGGCATGACAAGACGGTGCCTGATGTGCGAGGCGCGCGCGGTCAGGCGACGCAGGAGTCGAAGGCGCAATCGGTTCTGACACAGGAACTGCGCCGACAACGCAACATCGTGAGTCGCATGAGCGATACCGACCGGGAGATTACGCTGGTACTCGACATTCTGCGCGAGCTGACGCGTGACCCGGGGTTCGTCGCGCTGATGAACACCCGGGGCTTCACGACGCTTCCCCGGCTCCTTCACGAGCGCCTGACCGGCCGTCCGCGATGAGGAAAGCGCAAAGCCCGCGATTCATATGCCGCACCGTTAGCTCAGGCAATCGGGTGCCCGTGAACCTGTGCCCCGAAGCCGCAGCGATGGTGGCGGAACAGACGCTGCCAGAACGGACAGCGCAGGCGCTCGAACAAATGTCCCCGGCGCGCCAGGTCGAGACTGGCTCCATTATGGTCCGGCAAGACAATCTCACCGGCAATTTCGCTCGCGCACTGCTGGCAGCGACGCCCGCGAGCATGCGTATAGATGCTGCGCATGGTCACGTTTCACATCCTGATTGCGTGCGTCGAATGGCTCGCATTGTGCAAAGACTCACCGCACTACAACAGGATGCGGAACGCCTGCGGTCTCGCCATAACGGGAACCTGATACTTCTGACACTTGCCGCGGGTTGGGCCAGAGGATGGGTTCGCGACGCCGTCATCGCGCAATGGCTTAAGTCGCGCCGACCCGATTACGCGGCGATGCTAGAGCGAGTTGTGCAGGACGCGGAAGGGCCGCCGCATGAAGCTTGCCTACGAAGTTGCCGACGGCACGGTAGCTGTCGCGCATCGAAGCAAACGACGCAAAAGAAGGTGTCTGTAGGCAGTCAAAACTTGCTTCAGAAATAGCCCGAATCAACCAGGTGCGTGAGGCAGTGCTGGTAGATTTCCCGCGCCAGGGGGGAGCGGAAGTCGAGCCGCAGGTTTTCGCAAAAGAGCGCGGGGACGGATTTGGGCGTCACGGCCGCTTGCAATGTCTTTTCGAGACGTCGGGCGATATCGGCTGCCTGGGCGGACAGCATCACGCGCTGCATGACGTCGGCGCCTCCTCCGTTCGTTTTGAGCCAGAGCTGCGTTGACTCGACGACATGCGCGGCCGACAGCCATTCGCCTGTCATCTGCCGGGCAAGCAGATGCGCTGCGACGAGATAGGCAAGCAGCTCCGCGCGGGCGCGGAGGTCTAGGTTAAGCGGGTTGTTCACTCTTCTACATGGCCTGGTATGGTTGAACGGTGTCAGGCTGCGAGGCGGTGTTCATAATACGGCCGGTCCCGGTCCTCGAGTATGCCGTGCAATGCGGCAAGATTGTCGGCATCAGGATTGATGCCACGCATCCAGATTCCCCGGCTTGATAGGGATGAGGCAGCGGGTGTGGCCGACTGCGGCTATCTCAGGCGGCGGCTCGTCCGTGATAACTGCAAACGACAGTAGGTCCGGCTCACCCGGCTCCCCGGGCGCCGACCAGTGCGACCACAGGCAGGCGATGAGCATCTCGTGAGGCGGGTCCGGGCGGAATTCGAGAACCACGTCTTCGTCCTTTTCGCCGTCTGCAAGCGCGCGTTTCTCCAGCTTCGCGCAGCTCGCATGCTCATAAAAAGCGCTTGCCACGATAACGCCATGCGAATAGCCAAAAAGCGGCTTCCAATAACCTTCAAGACTGTCGCGGCGCGCGATGTAAGTGGCCCGGTATTTGGCGTCATACGAGGCAGGCTTGCCGGCGATACGGCACTGGTATCGCATCGGCTTGACGACCCGCTGACCGTTTTCCATCACCATCACGGGCGCGTAGTGGGCCGGTAAGATGCGCGAGTCTCGCGGTTGCGATTCAGTGCGGCGGATATCTTCGAGACGGCCCCAGCGTCCATTCGATTTTTTCGCTAGCAATGCGTCTGCTCTGCGTGGCTTTCTTCGTGGCCTTGTCCTCCAGCGACCGCTCTGCTTCCGCGAGCCTGGCGCGATGTTTGAACAGGTCCTGCTCCAGCGGCGCCGTCTCGTCTGCATTGAACCGGTCGATGGCGGCCTTGATTTCGCACTCGGCGTCCGTCTGCGGGGTCGGCGAAAGCAGCCTCCATGGCTTTGGGCAGTTTTGTTCTGCTGCCTTCGGCCCGCTCGAAGAACAGGCGCGCGAACTCCCGGATGGTCATCGTCGCGCCAAACATTCGCACAAACTTGCGATAGTCCGCCTGAATCTGGGCCGAGTAGCACATCGGTCCTCCGGTATCCGTCACATGGGTGGGCTGCTGATGCAGTCGCCTGGTGTTCAAATCTACTTTAGCGCAGGCACCCGGTCGGCGTTGGCAACCGTGAAGCGGCCAAGCGTCAGCAGAAATTCCTGCTGACAGAATGCAGGCCGCCCAGCAGATGCGACACGTCGACGAGCCGCTGCGCCACCAGATGCCGCACCTCACCCTGACACTGCCAGACTCCATAGACCGCCAGCAGCGACGCATTAAGCGCCTCCTTGCGCTGCGTCTCAATCAGACGGCCAGACGATGACGTTCACGTTGCCCGTTTCGTCCTCGAGCGTAACAAACACGACGCCCTTGGCCGTGCCAGGCCGCTGACGCACGGTGACGAGACCACAGCCGCGCGCGAGGCGACCATCCCGATAGGTGCGCAGCGTTGCCGCAGGCATGAGGCGATTGGCGAGCAACTGGGGGCGCAACAGTTCCAGCGGATGGCGACCGAGCGTGAGGCCCACCAAGCGATAGTCCGCCACGATGTCGTTCGCTTCCGAGGGCGCGCCGAGTTCCGGCGTTGCGTCCTCGACCGCCGCGGCGGCAAGCATGTCTTTCTCAAGGACGGCGGCCACGGACTGCCAGAGCGCCTGGCGCCGGTTGCCGGCAAGCGCGGCGAGCGTATTCGCGGCAGCGAGAATTTGCCGTGCTGAAGCCGCGCAGTGTCGAGCAGGTCGTCAACAAGCGTTCTTAGATGTCGCTCCGCCAATGCGCGAGGCCGCAGTCCCGGACACGATGTCCTGTGGCGTGGACGGCCGCCCGGTGTCATACAAGCGGTCCGGAATGAACAGCGCGGTGACGCCGCTCAAAAAGAAAACCGCGCCCACGACAAGAAAGCCAAAGCCGATGGAGAACTGAGTAGCGAGATAGCCGATAACAATAGGCGCTGCGCCCGCGCAAAAACGGCCAACATTATAGGAACCGCCAACGGCAGTACCGCGGATTGAAGTGGCGAAACTCTCGGACATGAAAGTCCCGATCGTGCCGAGCGGAACACCATACAGAAAGCCGAAGAAAAGCATCAGCGCCGCAATGTTCTCCCGCGTATGCCAGAAGATGATGACTGGCAAAAAGAGCGCGGCGCCCGCGCAACCCAGCGCGTATACGCCACGCCGGCTCCAACGGTCGCCCAGCCAGCCGGCGAAGATCTTGCCGATGAAGGCGACCATGTAGGTGCCGATCATGTAGCCAGTCAGCGAGCTGAACTTGATATGCAGTTCTCTTTCGAGGTACGTGGGTAACCAGTTGTTCAAACCATAAAAGCCGGAAAGAATAAAAACAGAGGCGACAGTCCACAGGGTGAACAGCGTGCGCGTCTGTCGACTGCGGAAAATCACGGCGTAGCGGCCGTCGCGCAATCGCGCTCCACTCTGGCCTTGAGTGCCGCTTTCACTCTGGCTTTTGCGGTCGGCTGCCCGGCTCGCCCGCCAGCTGGCCGGCTCGGGTACGGCAAACTTGATCGCGAGCGCAAAGACCACGGGAACCGTCGACACGTAGTACAGCGTGCGCCAGCCATAGTGCGGCAAGATCCAGCTGCTCAGCGCGATCACCACGATGTAGCCGGCTGAAATGGCGGTTTGCAAGGCGCCGAGAATCAACGAACGTCTTTCGGTGGGCACATATTCGGCAACCAGCGTGGTGACCAGCACCATGCAGCCGATTCCCAACGAACCGATGAAGCGAACAATCGCGAACTGCAGAAAGCTGTGAGTGAGCCCGAGCAGTCCCGCGCCGAGCGAGAATAGCGTCAGCGCCCACACGACCACCCTCACCCGGCCCACACGGTCGCTTAGCCAGCCGCCCAGTATCCCGCCCGCGGCCATACCTAACAACGTCAAACTTCCCAAAGCTCCTGCCTGGACATTGCTCAGCCCGAAATCGTCCTTGATTCGCGTGAGGGTCAAGCCGTACATCATCACGTCGGCGCCATCCGCCATTAGCGCGAGATAGGAAAGGATAAAGACCAGCAGCCAACGGCCTTGCGATTCGGCACTTTGCGTCGCCGTCGCCGCTGTCACAGTGCGGAGAGTTGTAGTCATGTCAGAGAGAACCAGAACTGCCGGCGGATACAGTATTGCCCGCGGTCAGAGCGGGAGCGAGGAACGAGCCGATCAGCAAGCCGAGCGTTTCGTGCCGCTCGGTGTACCACCCTTCCTGGTGTGTCAGGTTCATCGTGCCGATGCACACGCCGTTGTACGCGATCGGAATGTTCAATATCGATCCGAGGCCCATGCCGGTCATCACCGTATGGTCGTCGAACGCTTCGAGAATGCCTTGCGGTGTTTCTGCGCGAAATGGCTCAAGGTCGTGCAGAACCTGTCTGGCCCACGCGGTGCCGTGTTTTTTCTTGCGCCCGCCGATTGGATACACCTCTGGCATGTTCGTATAAACGCGCTCGACTTCCCCGCGCCCGGCGTCGTAGGACATGATCGTGAGCAGGCGGAAGCCGATTGCGCTTGCCGCCACCTCATGAACCGCACGAAAAAGCGCCGCCGGCTGACCGTTGAGCCGCATGGCCCTTGCGAGATGTTCCAGATGGGAAATGTCGAGCGTTTGCGGCACGGACGGCGTAGTCACGATCCTGTTGGCTTGCATGGTCTATAAACGAAGAGTTGGCACATCGCGGCCTTCAGCCGCCTAATTCCGTGGAACTGAGGGGACCTCGAACATCCTGTGCACGCCCGAACTCCTCGGCCTCGATATCTTCGAGCGAACGGTTGCGAGTCTCGATACCCAGGCAGAAAACCACGCATGCCCCGACGAGCAGAACTGTTGTGGTCATCGCGAATACGCCCAGAAATCCGAACGCGGGATAGACGAGGCCGACCAGAATCGGCGCGCTCACCGAGCCGATGCGGCCAAACGATGACGACGATCCCGTACCCGTCGTACGAACTGCGGTGGGGAACACTTCCGGGGTGTACGCATAGACGCCCGCGAACGCGCCGTTCATGAAGAACGACAGGCATATGCCCGCAAGCATGATGCCGATTCCTGTGTGAGAGAACGCAAGCGCGATCGCCGCGATACCGCCCAGCAGCATGTACGACGCCACCACCGCTTTGCGTCCGATGCGTTCATTGAGCCATGCGGCCGAGAAATAACCAGGAATCTGCGCCCCATAGATCGCGATGGAATAACCGAAGCTTTTGGTCATGGTGAGCCCCTCCTTGAGGAGCAGACTCGGAATCCACGAGAAGAACGAGTAGTACGCGAACGCGACCGAAAACCACATGAGCCAGCTCACCGC
This sequence comes from Paraburkholderia sp. OAS925, assembly GCF_040543975.1. Lineage (NCBI taxonomy): Bacteria > Pseudomonadati > Pseudomonadota > Betaproteobacteria > Burkholderiales > Burkholderiaceae > Paraburkholderia > Paraburkholderia sp. OAS925. The sequence goes on along the minus strand of NZ_JBEUNO010000001.1, from coordinate 1,087,691 downwards.
TGTGGTGCGCGCGAGTCGCGGCGACCACAACGTCAACACGTTCTGCAATGCGCGACCCTTTGCCGGTGCCGACACCGGCATCATGCGGACGGAGGCGACCGGCGCAAGATGAATGCCTCGGCCGGTAAACCACGCTTCGATCGTGCTAACGATGCGATTCGCTTCTTCCGTTCGGCCCTGGCTTTCGAGCCATCGCGGCGACTCCGGCAGCGTCCTTCGCCACCAAAGCAGCATGACGACCGGCGACGACGTCACCACGGCGAGATACCGCCAGCCATCGGCAAAGTTTCTTACCACGACGAAGCCGAGAATCGACGAACTCAGATAGCCGAACGACATGAAGCCAACCAGTGCGCCGCAAAACATTCCCCTGTAGCGCCGCGGCACGAATTCCGCGAGGAATGGCGCGATCACCACTGTCTCCGCGCCCGAGCCAAAGCCCGCGACGATGCGCAATGCGAAGAACGTGTGCCAGTCGGTCGCCGCCGCACTCGCGAGCGACGCGACGCAGTAGATCGCCAGCGCCGACATCATGATGCGGCGACGGCCGATAAGATCGGCAAATACCCCCGACAGAAAAGCGCCGAAGAAATACCCGATATAGGTACTGCTGGCAACGAGGCCAGTCTCGGCGCTCGTCAAATGCCACAGCTTGCTGACGACCGGTAACAGGAACGCAAGCGACGACGAATCGAGCCCGTCGAACAGATACCCCAGCCCGCCGATAAGCAAAAGTTTGCGATGAAATCCCGATAACGGGAGTCGTTCAAGACGAGCAGCTACAGCAGACATGGCGAGTTCCCCATGAAGGAAAGAGCGCGTTGATCGGGGGCGCGAAGTTCATCGGCCAATCGCATATGCCTGCATCTGGCGAGGCGTCGCCGCGCCGCGCATCAGGCCATTTCTGATGCCGACCGCGCAGACCCGCCCCAATGCCCAAGGCTCCGCCACGGTCAGATCGTGTCCACGCGCGCGCAATTCGGCGAGCGTGCTTTCCGGGAAACGGGCTTCGGCGGACATCTTGCCCAACTGCATCGCGCGCGGGTAGAACGATCCGGGGAAGTGAGCCGTCTGGAACGACGGCGAATCCGCCGCTGCCTGGAAGTTCATGCCGGCGTGCACATGTTTCAGGAATAGCTGGAGCGACCATTGATCCTGCTGGTCGCCGCCGGGCGTGCCGAATGCCGCGTAGGGCTTGCCCGCGCGGGTAACGAGCGTGGGCGACAGGGTTGTGCGAGGACGGCGCCCAGGACCTAGTGACGATGGCAGGCCCTCTTCCATCCAGAACATCTGCGCGCGAGTGGTGACGTTGAAACCGAGTCCGGGCACCGCTGGCGACGCCTGCAACCAGCCGCCGGACGGCGTAGCCGACACCATGTTGCCCCACCGGTCGACGATATCGAGGTGAACGGTGTCGCCTCGTAGTTCAGGCAACGGCGCGAAGGTCGGTTCTCCCTGCCCGAAGCCCCCAAACTGTTCCTTCCCGGCGAGCGCGATGATGCGCGCGGCGCGGCGCCCGCTGTCGCCCAGCGTTCCCGGACAAAATTCGAGCGATGCCCGCTGCGGGTCGATGAGTCTGCGACGTTCGTCGTTGTAAGCATCGCTGAGCAGCACATCTAGCGGCACATGGGCAAATGCCGGGTCGCCGTAGAAGACCTCGCGGTCGGCGAACGCGAGCTTCGAGCACTCGATAACCGTGTGGACGAAATCCGGTCCCAGCGGATCCATAGCCGCCAGATCAAATCCCTTGAGCAGCGCAAGCTGCTGCAGGAACATCGGTCCCTGCCCCCACGGACCAGTCTTGTGGACCCGAAGGTCGCCGTAGTCGTAGGACACTGGGTCTTCATAGGAGGGCTCCCAGCTAGCGAGATCTTCCGCGGAGAGCAAGCCGCCATTGCGCTGGCCCGAAGTATCGAGAACAGCCGTCGATCGAAAGTACTGGTCGATGGCGTCTGCCACGAACCCGCGATAAAACACCTCTCGAGCCCTTTCGCACTGCTCGGCGCGGTCGCTGCGGCTAGTCGCTTCTCGCAGAATGCGCTTGTAGGTGGTGGCGATCGCCTGATTGGCGAAGAGGTGATTCGGCGCGGGCGCGTCGCCATTTCGCAGCCATTGTTCGGCCGAAGTCGGCCATTCGGTGAGGAAAAAATCCTTGATCGCGAGGATCGACGAAGCCATGCGCGGCAGCACCGGATAGCCGTTCTCCGCGTAGCCGATTGCATAGCTCAACACGTCTTCGAGCGGCAACTGGCCATAGTCGCGCAGCATGGTCATCCATGCGCCGAATGCCCCCGGCACCACCGCCGGCAATAGTCCGGTGCCCGGCACCACTTCCAGCCCTAACTCGCGCATACGTTCGATGGTCATGCTCGCGGGAGTCACGCCCTGCCCGCAAAGCACTCGAACCCGGTCTTCACGGGCACTGTAGAACACCACCGGCAGTTCACCGCCGGGACCGTTCAGATGCGGCTCGACGATCTGGAGTACAAACCCCGCTGCTGCTGCCGCGTCGAAGGCATTGCCGCCTCTTTCCAGCGCGGCCATGGCCGAGGCGCTGGCCAGCCAATGCGTGGAGGCCACCATTCCGAACGTACCAATCAGTTCCGGACGAGTTGTAAACGACATGCCCTGCTCCTCTTGTGAGCGTTACGACCGGCTTCTGAACCAATCGTTATAGGTACCAATTCAGCCACCTAGCGTCGGATGATGTCATCCATTGCGCGATGCTAACCCGAAACGTAACCTATGCATATCCGCCAAAAAAAGCATTGCATGAAAATCACGGCGCCACGGCGCCCTCAATCTGTTATCTTTGACACCAATACTCATTGGTTCGGAAAACGGGATGGAAGAGACCGCATTGAACGGCCTGCTGGGGTATATCGCCAGTCACCAACTCAAAGACGGCGACGCTCTACCGCCTGAAAGAAAGCTGGCTGAAGAGCTTGGCGTCAGTCGAAGGGAACTGCGCTCGGTGCTTGCCTCACTGGAGGCGTCGGGGCGCGTGTGGCGCGGGGTTGGGCGCGGTACCTATCTGGGAGCACGGCCGCTCAAGTTCGGTCCCACGTTGCGCGGCTTGCGCGCCGGCACCAGTCCTGCGGATATCGTGGAAATGAGGCTAGTTTTCGAACCCGCGCTGGCGGAACTCGCCGCGACCAAGGCCAGTTGGGACGATCTGCTCGAGCTGGAAAAGTGCGCGCGTAAAAACGCGGCCGCGAACAGCGACGAGGAGTGGCAGCAATGGGATCACCGATTCCATTTGTTGATCAGCCAAGCCACACGTAATCCGGCACTCATTGCCCTCATGGAAGTGATCAACGGCATGCGCGTCAAGCCGGAGGTTCGCAAGAAAACCGTCAGTCAGCACACCCGGCACCATTTCGCCCAGCAGCATCAGGCAATCGTCAACGCGATGAAAGCCCGTGATGGAGAAACGGCGGCTCGATGCATGCGCGAGCATCTGTCCGCCGTTCAATCACGCTCGTCCAGCCAGACGAGCGACGCATCGGACGCACGCGCTTGACACAGCTCTGGCGGCAAGCGGCTTCATCAGCGGGGAGCTCGGTCCATAAAACGGACTTTCAGGCTCGACGAACGATGAGATCCGGTAGCGAGCAGTGCGGGGAGAATCCTTTAGGCCCTTGACGAAGCCAGTACGCCGCAAAGAACCGTACTGCCGTAGCTAGCAGGACCCGATACAAAAGACCCAAAACCAGCAAGCTCCACTCTGCGGGCCGTTCGTCGAGCGAATGGGCGCATGCGTTGCCCGCTGGAGGAGCCCCAAGTTCTACCGCCTCATTCCACTGCGCGGGGTGTGCGAAATGTCGGCTTGCTTTGTGCCGTCGCGCTGCTGTTAGACCACGGCGGCGATCCTGCTCGCGAGTCCTGAAGCGCCGGGCTACTGCGCGGCCCCGATGCCTTGTTCCGCGTTGGCGGGCCCCATCGAGCCATCCCCATACAAATGTCTTGCACCTGAAGTCGCGTGAGATCACATGCCAGAAGCTTGCTGTCGATTGCCAGATTGAACAGTGCCAGCTCACGCACGTTCGACGACATCTGGAGCCTCGTCCGAATTGCCCAAATTTCGCGTAGCTTCAACGGGGGCTTCTGCCCAGTCAGCCTTCCTTTGTTCCACGGCACCCGACGAGTGCTGGAAGAATTAAGCGTTTCCATGTCGACCTCCTCTTCAATGAAGGGGGATCGATTTTGCGCGCCGGCAACGGTCGCTGCTCGAGCAGCAGCTATCCGCGTAGCGCGTCAAATTGGAACCGAAAGCGTCGCGCTAGCGCACACCGGCACAGCCCCTGCCTAATCGTCACAGGGCACTGTCTGTTCTCCCATTCTTGGTCTGTGAAGACAACCCAAGCGCTGCCGGCGGGTGCTGGTTAGCCGGATGGTATAGGCACACGCCCGGTAAGGAAGGACTCCATTCAGGAAGCAGGTGAACGAGTGGGCCAGCCGCCAGTTTTTCTGCTACGCCATATTCCGGAACCGGGGCGATACTTATGTCGGGGACGGGATCCCACACGAGGTCGATGTCGTCTTCAGGGATGCCGTCCTGTCGAAGAAAGCTGCTTCCATTGGAAAGACTGCCGGACTCGTAGTTGCTTGCTCTGCGGAGACGTACGTCGCGGAAGTTATGGCTTGCTGCCTGATTTGACGGTTACGTTGGCTTCTTAACCATTGGCTGATTAATCGCATGTTGTGCGTCAAGCTGACGTGCGGACTGATAGGGCACTCTGCTACCTCCTGCCGGCGTGCAAAAATTCAGAACACGCCACCGCGATCTGTTGGGCCGTCTCATCGCTTCCACTCCTGCGCTGCCCCCTCGTGGCGTGATCTGCTGGAAAACGAATTCAAGGTTTATGTCAGATGGTTGCTTTGCCAGAATGCACGTGTTCAATGTGCCGATAAGGAGAGCTTGAAATGACAGCATTGATGCAAGCGGTTCAGATTGAAGAGTATGGCGGACCGGACGTGCTCAATTTGCGCCGGTTACCGATCCCGACGCCGATCCAAGGAGAGGTTGTCGTCAAGGTGATGGCAGCGGGCGTCGGTCCGTGGGATGGGTGGATTCGCGCGGGAAAGAGCGTTCTACCGCAACCACTGCCTCTAACGCCCGGTTCCGACATTGCGGGTGTCGTCGTTGAAGTTGGTCCCAGTGTCAACGAATTCGCGGTAGGGGACGAGATTTTCGGCGTGACCAACCGTCGCTTCACGGATGGTTACGCGCAGTATGCGAGAGCCAAGGTCGATATGCTCGCCGCGAAGCCCTCCAGCATGACTTTCGAGGAAGCGGCATCGATGCCCGTCATCGCGGTAACCGCCTGGCAGATGCTTCACGAGTTCGCTAGCATAAAAGCAGGACAGCGTGTTCTTATACTTGGTGGTGCGGGCAACGTCGGAGCATACGCCGTGCAACTGGCGCACCTGGCCGGCGCCGAGGTCGTTGCAACTGCGTCGGACGCCCAGGCGGACCATGTGCGGGCTTTGGGGGCGGACGAAGTCATCGAGCGAAGCATGCGTTGCGTGGACCCGTATACCAGCAGTTTCGACGCCGTCATAGACACTGTCGGCGGTGGAGCGCTCGAGCAATCGTACGCGCTTGTGCTCCCGCACGGGGTCGTCGTCTCAGCAGTGCAAAAGCCCGATAGTACCCGCCTGCCGCAACATGTGCGCTCGGACTTCCTGTTGGTGAACGTTGTCACGCGTACTTTGGAAGCGCTCGTCCGCCTTGCGGCCGACGGTGAGCTGAGGGCCCGGCTAGGCGATATTTTGCCACTTGCCGACGCACGCCGGGCGCATCAAATGCTTGACGGTTCCCACCATCAGCCGGGAAAGATCCTTCTTATTCCCTGATGTAAGAGAGCGACGACGGCACGCTGGTCATGAAAGGCCGGCGCACCGGCAGTCTCTGTGGTGTGGCCTTGACCATCGCATCAAGTCAGGAGATCGCTGCCGGATGAATTCACTTACCGCACGGCTAGACGCTGCGCGGCAGCCGACTGTCACTGGAACATTTGCATAGACCTCGCAGGGGCGGGAAACCAGGTATAGCGCAGCAACGGACGCAAGCATGCTTGGAGCAGTGTTTAAACCGGGCGTCCACCGAAGTTCCGCTCAGCGACGTGGACCGCGGCCCGCACCGCCATGCTCCGATCCGCGTCCAGGCAACGGTCTTTCGGCATGAGCTCTCAATTGCGCATGGTGAGGTCGAGCCGCGCTTCGAAACCGGACAGCGGATTCCGGCATCCGGCGAATTAACTCCTCCACCCATCGCTTTTTTCACATCTGTGTTGCATCGATCTCGCGCTGTGTTCGGCGGCAATGGCACCAGCGCGGTCGGCGCTCATGGGCTGCTCGAGGCTAGAAACTCTGGCGTGTCGCCCGCCTCAGCCGCTCTGCCAACAGCATAAGGGCCTCCGGCGCGAATGCGCAGGGAAGCTAGGCCGGCGCGTCAACGCGCTGGTGGATCGTGCCCGTTGGATCAAAAGTTCGAGTGATCATTTGCAACGGCGCAACATAAGCGGTTACCCGACATCCGGAGTCAGCAACTCACAAAGCTGAGCGTCTCACAGTCGCCGCACAGCGACGGATGGCCGCCCACAGGCTTGGCTATACTTCATTCAAATCCGATCGGGCTCATGTCGAACCGTTGCTGCCTTTCGCCCCCTCACCTGCTGAAGGCAGGTAACAACGGTACAAGTGCCGCTCCAGACGACGCCTCACCCGTAAAACCTCGGCCACTTCGGCCGTTCGCGACGACCGGGCACTTGAGCGCGTCCAATAATTAATTGAGTGGAAAAAGGTTCAGGGCAATAACCCCGTCCATTCTGGATATCGTTTCCTTTTCAACGCCTCGGGCAGTCCAGTGCCAGGACTCTCCGTGCTCCCGATGTCCCGTCCAAGGGAAATCCCTGCCCTTTTATTCCCATTGAGCGGGAATATGATTTTTGAAATTCGAGAATGGTCTGGCATTCTGCGCTCTTGATGGATCGTGGATAGCGTGATCGTGAATGTGGAACAGGGTGTGACAGGGGCCGAACGGGTGTTGCTGGTGCTGGCCGCGCTCGCCAGTCATGGCAAGGCGATGTCGGTCAAAGATCTGCTAGCCGTGACCGGGCTTGCGCAAAGCACACTGTACCGTCAGATCGCGCTGCTCAAGCGCTGGGGTTTCGTCGCCGAAAACGCCGGTTACTACGCGCCCGGTCCGATCAGCTTGCAACTCGCGCTTGGCTTCGATGTGAATTCTCTGCTCGTCGAAGCGAGCCGCACTGAGATGCAGCAGCTCGCGCGCGCGTCGCAGGAAAGCATTGGGCTGGTGGTCGCGGTCAGGCATCAGGTGATGTGCCTTGAGATGGTCGACAGCCAGCATTCGTTGCGCTGCTCGTTCGAGAAAGGCCGCGCCGTGCCGCTCAAGGCGGGCGCCTCGGCGAAATCCCTATTGGCATTCATGGCCGACAGGGCGCGCGCCGAAGTGCTCGACAGCGTGTTTGGCAACGACCCCGTCGGCCGTGCCGCGATCGAAGCAGAACTTCAACAGATTCGAGCCCAGGGCTACGCCGTTAGCGACAGCGAAGTCGACCCGGGCGTGTGGGGAGTCAGCGCTCCGATCTTTCATCACAGTGGACGCAGCGCCGGCAGCAGCGCGTCGATCACGTTGATGGCGCCATCAACGCGCGCCATCGGACGAGAAAGCCAATTAATCGACGGGACGCTACGTACGGCCCGCGCCATTTCCGAGCATATGCAAACCGATTAGCGGGACGAAGCTTTTTCAATTTCATCCGTAAATTGGGCGCTCGAATTAACCGCATCACTTGATAGAACCGCAAGGAGCCTACCCCATGAAGCTGCAACGACTGTTGTCCCTCGCATGCGTGACGTTCGCCGTGACGTTTGGCGGATTTTCCGGCGCGGCGTCAGCACAAACGCCGGAAGTGCTGAACGTCGCCACCGACGCCACTTTCCCGCCGATGGAGTACACCGAGAACGGCGCGCGCACCGGCTTCGACGTCGATCTCATGAATGCGCTCGCGAAAGTGATGGGCAAACGCGTGCAATGGACCGACATTGACTTTAAAGGACTGATTCCAGGTCTGATCGCGCATCGTTTCGACGCTGCGATCTCCGGCATCTACATCACTGACGAGCGCGCGAAAGTGATCGACTTCACCGATTCCTACTATGCGGGTGGGCTGGCCGTGCTGGTCAAAAGCGATTCACCGATCAAGACGGTGACCGATCTGAACGGCAAAAAAGTCTCAGTCCAGGTGGGCACGAAGTCCGTGAACTTCCTACGCGATAACTTCCCGCAGATCAATCGCGTCGAGGTCGAGAAGAACCAGGAAATGTTCGACCTGGTTGGCATCGGCCGTGCAGACGCTGCTGTGACGGGTAAGCCGGCCGCCTATCAAGTTGCGAAAACGCGCACCGGCTTCCGTGTACTCGACAAAACGCTGACGACCGAAGCGTACGGCATCGCCGTGCGCAAAGACGAGCCGCAGCTGAAGGCAGCCTTCAACACCGCGCTCGCCAGGATCAAAGCTGACGGCACGTATGCGGCGATCGTCAAGAAGTGGTTCGGCGCGAGCGCGCAATAAACGGCTGGACACGAAATGGAACTTGATTTCTCGCCGGTGATTGCCGGTTGGCCAGACATCATGCAAGGCGCGTTGGTGACGGTCGAAGTGACCGCCGCGTCACTCGCGCTCAGTTGCGCGCTTGGCCTGTTGATCGGCATCGGCCGGCTGACGCCGCAGCGGCGCATCGTGTACGGTTTCTGCACCGCTTACCTGACGTTCTTCCGCGGCACGCCGTTGCTTGTACAACTCTTCCTGCTGTTCTTCGGCCTGCCGCAATTCGGCATCCTGCTGCCGGCGTTCTTGTGCGGCATGCTGGGGCTCGGTCTGTATTCGGCGGCTTACGTATCGGAGATCGTCCGCGGCGCGATTCAGTCGGTCGATCGCGGGCAGATGGAGGCGGCGCGTTCGATCGGCATGTCGTCGGGGCAGGCGATGCGCGCGATCATTCTGCCGCAGGCCATCGTGCGGATGATCCCCCCGCTCGGCAACGAATTCATCGCGTTGATCAAGAACTCGGCGCTGGTGTCGCTGCTCACGATCGACGATCTGATGCATGAAGGCCAGAAGATCATCAGCGTGTCCTATCGTTCGCTTGAAGTGTATCTCGCTATCGCGCTGGTGTATCTGGTATTGACGCAGGTGACCAATTTCGCGCTGCATCGCGTTGAACGTCGTTTGCGTGTGGGAGGAATGGTGCAATGAATACCGTGGCCAAAGTCAACGAGCCTATCGTTAGCATTCGCGGTCTGACGAAATCGTTCGGCTCGCATACCGTGCTCAACGGCATCGATTTCGACATTCAACCGCAGCAGGTCGTGGTGGTGATCGGGCCGAGCGGGTCGGGCAAGAGTACCTTTCTCCGCTGCTGTAATGGACTCGAACAGGCAGAAGGCGGCACGATCGACATTTGCGGGCATCGGTTAGTCGACCACGGCGAGATGCTCAAAGAGCGTTCGCTGAATGCTCTGCGCACCGAAGTCGGCATGGTGTTTCAGTCGTTCAATCTGTTTCCGCACCTGTCGGTGCTGCATAACATCACCGTGGGACCGCGCATGTTGCGTGGCGCCAGCAAGGCGCAGGCCGAAGCGGCTGCTATGGCGTTGCTGGAGAAGGTCGGGCTCGCGCACAAGGCGCATGTGATGCCGGCGAGTCTCTCGGGTGGTCAGAAGCAACGGGTTGCGATTGCTCGCGCGCTAGCGATGCAGCCACGGGTGATGCTGTTCGACGAGCCGACGTCCGCCCTCGATCCCGAACTGGTAGGCGAAGTGCTGCAAGTGATGAAACTGCTCGCGAGCGAAGGCATGACGATGGTGGTCGTCACACACGAAATGGGCTTCGCGAAGGAAGTGGCCAATGTGGTGGTAGTCATGGACGGCGGTATGATCGTCGAAGCGGGGCCGCCCGCGGAGATTTTTTCTGCGCCATCACAGCCGCGCACACGCGCATTCCTGCAGGCGGTGTTGTCGCGCGCATGAGAGTCCCATTCGATGACAAGGTGTGGGCAGGCCGTTCCGACGACGGCGAACCCGGCGACACACGACGTGTTTTCAATCAGGTGATGCCATTCGGTAACGCTGTGGACGTGCAGCGCGATGCGCCGGTGATCGTCGGCTTCGGCTCCGATGAAGGCGTGCGCCGCAATCAAGGTCGGATTGGCGCAGCGCATGCTCCGAAGGAATTGCGCCGTGCGCTCGCGGGTTTGCCGGCCAAATCGGCGATGGCGGCACTTGCCGACGCAGGCGACGTGGTGTGCGACGACGGCGACCTCGAAGCCGCGCAAGTGGAACTGGCCCAAGTGGTTAGCGAAGTACTGGCGAGCGGTGGCCGGCCGTTGGTGTTCGGCGGCGGTCATGAGGTCGCGTGGGGTACGTATAGCGGTTTGCGGCTGCATCAGCAGCGTGAAACCGACAACGCAGCAACGCCATTGGCATTGCGCAGTTTGCTGATCATTAACTTCGACGCTCATTTCGATTTGCGCCAGAAGCGTCCCGCGAATTCGGGCACGCCGTTCGATCAGATCGCGCTTGACTGTGCGGAACGAGGGGTGCCATTCAACTATGCGTGCTTCGGTATCAGCGATCTCGGCAATACCGCTTCGCTTTTCGCGCATGCGGAGCGACTCGGCGTGCGCTACGTGTTGGACGTCGATATGCAGGAAACGCAATTGCCGCAGCGCCTGAATGAGCTTCAGAAATTGCTGGACACGGCGGACGACGTCTATCTGACGATCGATCTCGACGTGTTGCCGGCCGCCACGGCGCCGGGTGTGTCGGCGCCCGCTGCGCTAGGCGTACCGCTATCGGTGGTCGAAGCGATGGTGCTGCGCGTGCGGGCTTCGGGCAAGCTGCGCGCGGCGGATATCGCGGAGTACAACCCGGCGCTCGATCAGGACAGGCGCACCGCGAGAGCGGCCGCCCGACTAGCGTACCGGTTGCTTTAAATCACGTCATCGCGCTCACCGTATCGCGTGAGTAGAAAAAACGGCTCGCCGGATTCCCGAACTGGACCCACCGAGTTCAACAGTGCCCGGGTGGGCCCAATGGGGCTGAGTTCCGTATCGCACGGGACTCCGGCGTTTCAGTTTGAGCTCGATGCGCTTGCCGACGCATGCAAGCCAATGCGCGAACGTCTGCTGCAGGCCGATAACTATTTAGCCCCCATCCCAGTACGAACGTCCGTTGTTTGGTGCGCATCTGCCGTTTGAATGGCCCGCTGAACGCGAAGGCGAACGGCTGCAACTGGCCGGAAATTGTCCACGATCTAGGCGTTGGCGTCGAATGTCCAGTTCTGGCCGGCTAGTGCCCAACGACCAATGGCGGCTCGTGGCCGCACTGCGTCCAGGTCCGAGAGGGCCGCGTCTGCGAGGCCCGCGTTTCGTGCGAAAGCATGAACAAGCCGGAACGGACTGGCGACGTCACCGCAAGCGGTGGCCATTGATACTCACGGTGTCTGACTATGCTAGTGACAAATGTCGAAGGAGGTATCAGACATACCAGTAGGATGTGTTGCCTTGTTGGTTGGCCGTGACGTTGAAACAATGCTTGTGAGTCAACGGGCTCGATCCCGGTCAGGGAAGCGACGAAACAGACGCGTTTAATTCAACGAGGGAAACTGGCGATGCGCATCTCGTTTTTGCATACGATCAATGACAACAAACGCATATTCGAGGACGCGGCAATAAATCTTGGTTTGCGGACCGATAACCTCCGCCATGAAGTCCGGTCGGATCTTCGTGAGGCTGTTCAACAAGCGGGTGCATTCCCAGCGAGCGTGAAGGAGGAGACGAAACGTTGTCTTCTGGCTCTTGCGGCGGACGCAGATGCCGTCATCCTGACTTGTGCGACGCTTGGACCGGCTGTGGAAGGAATTGAAAGCACGTGGGTTCCGATTGTGAGAGCAGATGTCGCGTTAGCCGCGGCGGCAGGCAAGATTGGTGGAAAGACCGCCGTGCTGTGTGCGGTTGAGGCTTCCGTCGAGCCTACGAGACGCCTTTTCGCGCGGTATGCTAGCCGCTTTGTTACGTCAGTGGACGTCATCCACGTTGAACGTGTGTGGACGCTGTTCAAGAATGGCGACATCGACGAATGCTTCGCTGCTGTCGCGGCATCGGCGGATCAAGCATATGAAGAAGGCGCAACTCTTGTTGCATACGCTCATCCCTGGATGGCCCCGGCGGTGAACCGCGCGCGCAGAGGAAGGCAGCCGCTTGATAGTCCCCAGGCTGCGTTGCGCGCCGTGATGCAGCGAGGCGGTGACCCTTCGCTCGGCTTCTGACATCCGACGGTGGTGCCGATTGTTGGATTGTTGACGATCTTCGCCGCACCTTTGAATGTCTCAAAGTGGCCGACTGTACGCGTTCGTCGCCTGCACCAGATTCGCGTCAACGGTGGACGAACCAAACCGACCCACAAGCGCCGCTGGTATTTTTTTCGGAGCGGACGTTCGACACGGCGAGTCAGCCGTTTAGCTCATGGTGCCAGTAGCGATTTCGACCAATGAAGTCAAATGCTTCTGGCCACGCCCGCCTGTCCCTGATGGGCTGGTGCCTGGGAACGCTGGAGGAAACCGTTCGCTTCTAGCCCAGAGGGCGCCCGGAGGGTGGCGCGAAGAAGCGTCTTTCCTGGCGCATTGCCGCAGTCAGCGACTGAGTAGTGCTGAACCTGAAGTTGTCCTGCATGGCAACCGTGTTAGGTCGCACAACCGGGTGCTGAGCGGCGGGGCAACAAATTGCTCTTGGCATTTCTCGAGCAGCTGCAGTAGCCGAAGCGCTCTATCGGCAGCGGGAGCTTTTCACCAATCGGACCATGGTCCTATTGCGTCTAGGTAAAACTGGAACAGATTATATTGGGATGGGGCGCATTCAACTCGGTGCATGTCCATTCATCTGTGAGCAGTTAGGACTAGCGCAACTGGAATGCTGCGCGAACAGCCCGCATCGTGAACCGCGGTCCTTCAACGATCTGTCGTAGCCGACTTGGAGAGAACAATGAAGATGACCAAAACATTCATGATGTTGGCGGGCCAGTAACAAACTGCTGCTCGGGTCTGCCCCGGCTACGCCGGGTAGATTACTCCCGGGAAAATCCGGGAGCGCGCGCCTTGTCACCTTCGCGTAAGATCGTCGTCAGACGATCACGATCCGGGTGTACCTGCATCTCAACCTTCGTCCGCCCACGATGCACGACAAATGCAAGCGGTTCCGCTCAAAGCAGCATTCGATACCGTGTCTCGCGGTCGCGAAGGGCTCGCGTGAATCGGGGACCGCTGCGTCGCCCCCATTCACGCCTATACGGCCTTTTGATCCGGCGGTGACTACGACGATCTGCGCCGCGGCGGCTTGGATGCCGTGCGTTTGAGGCCAGCCGATCTGTCGATGGTCGTCAGGCGGCTGGCAGCCTTGCTGAAGTCGTCCGGGGCCGCGAGCACGGTGCAATGTATCGCCCCAGTCAGTGGCGCGTCACAGCGCGCGACTTGAAACCGCTGGCGTCGCTCGCTTGTCTGGTCCATCTTCGAATCTGCGGAGAGCGGCATGATGAACCTACGAAGTCTTCTTGCGACGATCGTCGTCGTCCTGCTGACTTCGTGCGCAAGCCTTCCACCGCAAGCCGGCCGCGTGCCCACCCACGCGCTCACCGATACGCAGGCCACGCGCCTCGGCGCAGCGTTCACACCGCGAGACCAGCAGCATCCGGGAGAAAGCGCGTTTCACCTGCTGCCCGACTCCGTCGACGCGCTCGTCGCGCGCGTTGTGTTGATGGAATATGCTGACCGCTCGCTCGACTTGCAGTATTACATCTGGCACGCCGACCTGACCGGCCGTGAACTCGCCGCGGCCTTGCTGAGAGCGGCAGACCGCGGTGTGCGCGTGCGCGTCCTGCTCGACGATCTGGGCACGAATGCGGACGACCAGATGCTGCTGGTGCTCAGTTCGCATCCGAACATTGAGATCCGGCTCTTCAATCCCGTCGCAAACCGCCGGTTCAAGACGCTGGGCACGGCCACCGAGTTTGCTCGCGTCAACCGGCGTATGCATAACAAGGCGTTGATCGCCGACAACCAGGGCGCAATTCTCGGCGGCCGCAACATCGGCGACGAATACTTCGGCGCGTCGAGCACCGTCGCGTTTGGCGATCTCGACGTGCTGGTGCACGGGCCCATCGTACGGAATGTTTCGACGGCGTTCGACGAGTACTGGAATTCGGACGCGTCGTATCCGATCGAGAACCTCCTCGGCCGTCAGGCCGATCCATCGGCGCTAGCGGCTGGCCGCGCGAAGCTGGATGCCTGGCTTGCCTCCAACGAAAACGGTGCGTATGTGCGGCAGGCGAAAGCGCGGCTGACGCAGGTGATCCAGTCACGCGATGCCGAGTTTTCATGGGGCAAGGCGACGCTGCTCTATGACGACCCGTCTAAAATCACGCGCACGCCCAGCGACGCTGAGGGACATCTGATCTCGCAGTTCAGGGCGTTGAAGCTGGAGCCGACCCAGCACTTGCTGATCGTCTCGCCGTATTTCGTGCCCGGAAAGCGCGGCGTGGCATGGTTGAGCGGCCTGACGCAACACGGCGTGCACGTGACGGTGCTGACGAACTCGCTGGCGGCAACGGATGTCGCCGCGGTGCATGCGGGCTATCAGCGTTACCGGAAACCATTGCTGGAAGCAGGCGTGCAACTGTACGAACTGAAACCCGTTGCGACAACCAGCGGCACTGTCGACAAGAACAAGTCAGTGTTGGGCTCGTCAAGAGCGTCATTGCACGCGAAAACGTATGTGTTCGACCGCAAAAGTGTCTTCATCGGCTCGATGAATTTCGACCCGCGTTCGGTGGAGTTAAACACCGAGATAGGTATCTACTGCGAAAGCGAGCGTGCCGCCCGGCAGGTGACCGACCATGTGGAGTCGAGCCTCACCCGCGGAGCGTGGCGGCTCGAACTACGCACCGACGTGACCGGCGCGAGCCATATCGTCTGGAACGATACGGCCGAGGACGGCACCGTCACGGTATTAGATTCCGAGCCGGAAGTATCGGCGCTGCGCCGCGCAGGCATCTGGTTTCTCGGCATTCTGCCGATCGAGTCGCAGCTATGAACTCTGTTCTGGCTGGAAGTCGAACACCATGGAGCCGGTTGCTGGTCGATGAGCGACGGACGCGAACTCGTCGTCCTATATACGATAAGGTCCTCTATCGCATACGGGTCGATCATAAAAAAACAATCTCACTGCTTGCTCTGGTGACACCAGGCCCTGATCGCTTAAATGAAAATCCCCGTCGGGCGTATGGCCCGTCTGCCGAATCATCGGTCGTCGTCGCTTTGCAAAATGGCGGTTCGTCGCTCGTCAACAGACGTTCAGCAACAGAGTTCGGAGGACCATTCTTGGCTGACTATACGCGTTCGTCGCCTGCACCAGATTCGGGTCAACGGCGGACGAACCAAACCGACCCACAAGCGCCGCTGGTATTTTTTCGGAGCGGACGTTCGACACGGCGAGTCAGCCGCTTAGCTCATGGCGCCAGTAGTGATTTCGACCAATGAAGTCAAATGCTTCTGGCCACGAGGGTTCGTGGTCCGCCTCTACGTGAAACGTCACGCCGCCCGAAAAACAAAGGCAAAGTACGAAAGCATCTGTCCGTGTGACAGTGGTCACGGACCTACCAATCAATTCGACGAGCTTGTCGCAGAACCCTGCTGCCCCCCTGCCGAATCAGATTTTCTCCATCTGCAACTGTAGTCTTCCCTTATCTCACCACTCGCTATCCGGAGACGGAAACGGAAATTGTCCACGATCCAGGCGGTGGCGTGGATTGACCGGACGTGCCCCAACCCAAACGCTCCACCAACGCCTACCCGCCACCCGCGCCTCGACGCGACCATCCCTTGTCGCCCCGAAGCGCTCACCACATCAACTCATTTGTCGATAACAGGTTTGCGATCCAAAGCGGCCGTCGTTCTGACCACCGCTGACCGCGAACCGCCTTCCACCCGCTCTCCACCGCCTAACGCCGTCTCGAGCTTCTTTCGATCGAGTCCGCCTTCCCACGCCGACACCACGATCGCCGCCACCCCATTGCCGACGATATTGGTCAAAGCCCGGCATTCGGACATGAAGCGGTCGATGCCGAGGATCAGCACCATCGCGCTCACGGGAACCGTCGGCACGACCGACAGGCTCGCGGCGAGCGTGATGAAACCCGCGCCCGTTACGCCGGTCGATCCCTTCGACGTCAACATGGTGACGAGGAGCAAGGTGATTTCCTGCGCGAACGACAAGTGCGTGTTGGTCGCCTGCGCGAGGAACAGCACGGCGAGCGTCATGTAGATGTTGGTGCCGTCGAGGTTGAACGAGTAACCGGTCGGCACGACGAGCCCGACGACGCCGCGCGGGCAGCCCAGCCGTTCGAGCTTGTCCATCAACTGCGGCAAGGCCGCTTCGGACGTCGAGGTGCCGAGCACGATCAGCAATTCGTCGCGGATGTAGGCGAGAAAGCGCCACAGACTAAAGCCGCACAAGCGCGCGACGATGCCGAGCCCGACTGTCACGAACAGAAATGCGGTGAGATAGAACGCGCCGATGAGCTTGAGCATCGGCACCAGCGAGACGATGCCGTATCGGCCGATCGTGAAGGCCATCGCGCCGAAGGCGCCGATCGGCGCAAGACTGGTGACCATCCGCACAATGCGAAAGAACGCTTTCGAAAGTGTCTCGACCAGTTGCGTGACCGGCGCGGCGGGCGCACCCATCAGCGCGAGCGCGGTGCCGAACAGCATCGCGATCAGCAGCACGGGAAGGATATCGCCCTGAACCAGCGCGCCGAGAAACGTCTCCGGGATCACATGTGCGATAAATCCGGTGATGCCCTCGCCATGCGCCGCCTGCGCCGCATAGCCCGACACCGCGCGCGCGTCGAGCGTGGATGGATCGACGTTGAAGCCCGCGCCGGGCGCGAGCAGGTGCGCGGCAAGCAAGCCGATCGCCAGCGCGAACGTGGATGCGGCTTCGAAATAGAGCAACGCCTTGCCGCCGACGCGTCCGACCTTCCTCATGTCCTGCATGCCCGCGATGCCGGTTACGACTGTGCAAAAGATCACCGGGCCGATGATCATGCGCACGAGCTTGATGAACAGATCGCCAAGCGGCTTAAGCGCGACCGCCGCTTGCGGTGCGAAATGTCCGAGCAGCACCCCTGCGGCGATGGCCGCGAGCACCTGAACATAGAGAATCTGGTAGATCGGCTTGCGTTTCATGTGTCTCCTCCGTTTTCGAGGCAAAGGGACGCCCTTCCCTTCTTCGATCGGAGGGGAATCGGCGGGGTTGAAACAAGGAAAGCCGCCGCGTCGCGCGGCGGATGGGTGCTTACATCACCTGCGCCCAGGGATGCCTGGCGAAATGCCGCTGTTCGAAGGCTTCGATCGCGGCGAGCGAGTCGAGCGTCAGATCGACGGTATCCATGCCTTCGATCACCATGCGCTTGTGGCGCGCGCCGATCGCATAATCGAACCGGTTGCCCGAGCCTGATGTCACCGTTTGCCGTTCGAGATCCATCGACAACAAAGTGCCAGGCGTTTCGCTTGCCTCGCGCGTCAGGGCATCGATCGCGTCGCGCTCCAGTTGCACGAGCAAGAGGCGGTTGTTCATCGCGTTCGAATAGAAAATCTCCGCGAAGCTCGGCGCAATCACCGCCTGAAAACCGTATTGCTGCAAGCCCCACACCGCATGCTCGCGGCTCGATCCGCAGCCGAAGTTCGCACCGCCGATCAGCACGGTCGCGTTCGCGTACGCGTGCTGGTTGAGCACGCAGTCGTCGCGCGGCGCGCCGCGCTCGTCGAAGCGCAGGTCGTACAGCAGACCGTCGGCCAGACCCGCCTTGTCGATGATGCGCAGGAACTGCTTCGGCATGATCTGGTCGGTGTCGAGGTTGTCGATGGGCAGCGGCGCGGCGCTGCCGCGAATGGTCGTGAGTCGGGTCATGATGTGTGCGCCTCCAGCGTGCGGACATCGGTGATGCAGCCGGTCAGCGCGGCGGCCGCTGCCATCGCCGGGCTCATCAGATGCGTGCGGCCGCCGCGTCCCTGACGGCCTTCGAAATTGCGGTTGGTGGTGGATGCGCAGCGCTCTCCGGCGTCGAGCACGTCGTCGTTCATCGCGAGGCACATCGAGCAGCCCGGCTCGCGCCACTCGAAGCCCGCATCGATCAGTGTCCGCGCGATGCCTTCCTGTTCGGCGGCCCGCCGCACTCTGCCCGACCCCGGCACGACCATCGCGCGCACGCCGGGCGCAACCTGCTTGCCGCGCACGATGCCGGCCACGATGCGCAAATCTTCGATGCGCCCGTTGGTACACGAGCCGATGAACACGCGGTCGACGCGCGTGCCGGCAATCGGCCGCCCGGCGGCAAGTCCCATGTAGTCCAGCGCGCGGCGCAGCGATGCGGCGGCCTCGGGCGTCGCTTGCGCGGCCTCGGCGGGGATCGGCTGATCGATGGCGACGGCCTGATCGGGGCTCGTGCCCCAGGTGACGAACGGCACAATGTCGCCCGCGTCGAAGCGATGCTCGGCATCGAAACGCGCGTCGGCGTCGGAATGCAGGCCGCGCCAGTCCGCGAGCGCCGCTTGCCATGCCGCCTCGTCGAGCGACGGCGTGTGGGCCCGCACGTAGTCGAACGTGGTCGCGTCCGGCGCGATCAGCGCGGCCCGCGCACCGGCTTCGACGGTCATGTTGCACAAGGTCATGCGCGCCTCGGCCGACAGCGATGCGATCGTCGAACCGGCAAATTCCACCGCGTAGCCGCGCGCGCCCTGTGCGCCGATCCTGCTGATGATCCAGATAACGAGATCCTTCGACGACGTGCCATAGGCAAGCGCGCCGTCGATGGTGATGCGCATGGTCTGCGCGAGCCGGTACACGAGCGTCTGGGTCGCCAGAACGTGCTCGACTTCCGACGTGCCGATGCCGAAGCCGAGCGCACCGAGTGCGCCGTATGTCGTTGTATGGCTGTCGCCGCACAGCACGACCATGCCCGGACGAATCAATCCGAGCTCCGGCGCGACGATATGTTCGATGCCTTGCAGCGGATCGTCGGCGGCGAGAAGCCGTATGCCGGCGCGTTTGCAGTTACGCGCCAGGTTCTGTGCCTGCAACAGCGACGCCGCATCGCGAATCACGCGCGGCGACTCCGCATGCGTCGGAATGATGTGGCTCACGACCGCGAGTTGCTGGCGCGGACGGCGCACCGCGCGGCCGCGGGCATCGAGCCCGCTGAACGCTTGCGGGCTGGTGTACTCGTTCATCAGATGCAGATCGGCGTACAGCAGCACGTTGTGTTCGTCGATACGCGCTACGGTGTGCGAATCGACGAGCTTCCGGTAGAGGGTCTGGTCTGACATGACTTACTCGCTGAGAAAAGGCAGCACGCGCTCGAGCAGCCGCTGTGGCGCTTCTTCGGGAATGTAGTGGCCGCAAGGCAGGGCCTCGCCCTGCACGTCCGGCGCGTACGCCCGCCACTCGGCAAGCGGATCGAAGCATTGCTCGATCACACCCTGCGCGCCCCACAACGCCATGAACGGGCAGTCAATCCGCTGCTGCGAGGCGAGCGTTGCGCGATCGTGTTCGAGGTCGATCGTCACGCTCGCGCGATAGTCTTCGCAGATGCCGTGCGCCGTCGCCGGATCGGATAGGCAGCGCAGATATTCCGCGTAAGCCGCCGGCGTGAACGGCGCGAGGCCGGCGCTGCGCGCGCCGATGGTCTGCTTCAGATAGAGATCGGGGTTGGCGCGGATCAGCGTCTCAGGAAACGGCGCGGGGCGCACCAGCATGAACCAGTGCCAGTAGGCGCGCGCGAACTCGAACGAGGTCTGTTCGTACATGGCGAGTGTGGGCGCGACATCGAGCGTCACCAGGCGCGTCACGACTTGCGGATGATCGAGCGCCATGCGCGCCGCGACCCGCCCGCCGCGATCGTGACCGATCACCGCGAAGCTCTCGTGGCCGAGACCGCGCATCAGCTCGACCTGATCGAGCGCCATGCGCCGCTTCGCATAGTTGGCGTGAGCCGGGTCGCCGGGCGGCTTGCCGCTGTCGCCGTAACCGCGCAGGTCCGCCGCCACCACCGTGAAACGCTCCGCCAGCGCGGGCGCGACTTTATGCCAGATCGCGTGCGTTTGCGGATGCCCGTGCAAGAGCAAAAGCGCGGGACCGCGCCCGCCCTGAATTGCATGAATGCGCACGCGATCGACGGTTGCCGATGCGTCGCTGAAGCCTTCGAACATGGTTGTCTCCTGATCGCAATCCGAGTCTAATTGATGACTCATGCGATTGGGTTTCCTGAAAAGCATTCCGGCAGTAACTCAGAGGAACGAATCGACCGAACAAAACGGAGCTCGGGATGGATAGCTTTTCGGATCTGAATCTGTTCGCGCTCGTGGCGCGGCATCGCAATCTGGCGGCGGCCGCGCGCGAGTTGGGCGTGACGCCACCCGCGGTCAGCAAACGGCTGGCGCAACTGGAACGGCGCCTCGGCGTGCGGCTGATGAATCGCACGACGCGGAGGCTGAGCCTCACGCCCGAAGGCGAGCTTTATCTGTCGAACGGCTCGCGCATTCTGGACGAGTTGTCGGAACTGGAGCATCTCGTCATGCAGAGCCGGGGCGAGCCTACCGGCCTGCTGCGCGTGAACGCTTCTTTTGGATTTGGGCGGGCCCGCATCGCGCCGGCGGTATCGGAATTCGTCACGCGTTATCCCGCGATAAAAATCCTGCTGCATCTGACGGACCGTCCGATGAGTCTTCAGGACGAAGGTTTCGATCTCGGCATTCGCTTCGGCGAAGTGCCGGATGCGCGCATCAACGCGCGGCTCCTGCTCGAAAACCGGCGCATGGTGTGCGCATCGCCGGGCTATGTGGCGCGGCATGGCCGACCGTCCGTGCCGCACGATCTGACGCGGCACGCCTGCATCGTCTTGCGCGAGAACGAATCGGCCTACGGCACGTGGCATTTTTCGCGCGGCAAACGCTCGGAAACGGTCAAGGTCGACGGCGCCCTATCCAGCAACGACGGCGGCGTCGTCCTGCATTGGGCGCTCGAAGGCCGCGGGATTGTTGTGCGTTCGCAGTGGGAAGTGGAACGGCATCTGGCGCGCGGCGAACTCGTGACGCTGCTGGACGACTGGGCGTTACCGGACGCCAATATTCACGCGATCTATCTGGAGCGCAATCAGCTCTCGGTCAGGCTCAGGGCCTTTGTCGACTTTCTCGGCGAGTTTCTGCGCAGACCGGCCGGCTTGAGGTAGCTACGTCGAGAAGGAAAGCCGCACCGAAACCATTCTCGCACTCAGCGCGCCCTACATCCCCCAACGCAACGACGGCGTATGAACCGGGCTGTCCCAGTGGCGTGTCATTTCGTCGTCCAGCATACATAGCGTAATCGACGCGCCCGCCATCTCGAGCGAAGTCGTCAGCGCACCCACCTGGGCCCGGCCAACCTTCAGGTCGCGTTGCTCAAGCCATGCGCGCGTCGAGTTGAAGAGCAGGTAAAGCTCGCCTAGCGGTGTTCCGCCGAGGCCGTTGATGAGCACCAGCAATTCAGCGCCGGGTTGAGGCGCGAGATCGTCGACGATCGCTTTGAGCAGTTCTCCCGCAATCGCGTCGGCGCCTGCGAACTTTGCGCGGCGCCGGCCCGGCTCGCCGTGAATGCCCACGCCCACTTCGATTTCGTCATCGCCGATCTTGAACGTCAGCGTTCCCGCGGCCGGCACGGTGCAACTGCTGAACGCAACACCCATCGAAGCGGTGCGCTTGTTGATCCGGTCACCGAACGCCTTGCACTGTTCAAGGTCGGCGCCGCTTTCGGCCATGCTGCCCACCAGCTTCTCAACGATCACTGCGCCAGCCACACCACGCCGCCCGGTGGTGTAACTGGAGTTTTCGACTGCCACATCATCGTTGATCAGCACCATCGCGTTCGGGACCTCGGACATCTCCGATGCCATTTCGAAATTCATCAGGTCACCGGAATAATTCTTCACGATGAATAGCACACCCGCACCGGTGTCGACAGCATCGGCAGCGGCCATCATCTGATCCGGCGTAGGAGATGTGAAGACCTGGCCGGGGCAGGCTGCGTCGAGCATTCCATAGCCCACAAAACCGGAGTGCAACGGCTCATGCCCAGAACCGCCACCCGATATCAATGCCACTTTGCCTGGTTTGAGCGTCTTGCGTCGCACGTACACCGGTTCATTGTTGAGTACCACCAGGTCGCTATGCGCGGATGCAAACCCCGCCAGACTTTCGGCGAGGAAATCGTCGACGTGGTTGATGAATTTTTTCATGGCCTGGCCTCCTTTCACACCGGGTTGCGCGCCAGATGCGCGCATACGGCAGCGATCATGATCTGACTGGAACGCGCACCAGGGTCGATATGACCGCGTGAGCGTTCGCCCAGAAACGACGCCCGCCCTTTGGTCGCGAGCATATCGCGGGTGGCGAGCATGTTCTGCTCGGCCACCTGCGGCAATTCATCCAGCACCGCTTTTCGCAACGCAGGTGATTCGACGGCCGCAAGCTCTTTAAAGCGCGCGGCAACGGGAATCAGCACGTCCATCATCGTCTTGCTGCCTACGCCCGTCTTACCCCGCTGCGCGACCGCTTCGACGCCCGCCGCGAACATGAGCGCAGTGCCCGCAATATCCAGTGGAGTGTTCGCCGATGCTTTCGCCATCCCGTGCAGCAGCGAAAAGAACAGCGGCCCGGACGAGCCGCCGACCGTCGACAGCACCTTGTTCGCCGCGAGTTCCAACGCGGCCCCAAATGTTTTCCCTTCGATGTCCGCACGCAAGGCAAGCAACGCCTCCATGCCGCGCAGCAGATTGAAGATGTGATCGCCATCGCCGATCTGCTGGTCGAGTACGGCTATTTCGTCGGTGTGTTCCTTGAGCGCTGCATATGCGGCGTCGATACACTCCATGACCGTTTTGCCGTTCATGTCGGGATCCTCCTGCCGTCTGCACGGAAATATAAGAGGCTGCGAGCGGGCAGCGACACGCCCACGGACTGCCCCGGGCTGAAATTGCGCTCGACCATCGTGGTCGCCACAACCGCGGTTCCTGCATGCTCCAGAATCAACAGATGACGCAGCGGCGAGTACTCGAGCACCTTCAGGTCGAGTGCGTCACGTGGATGAGGGGCGCTGGGTGCATCACGCGCGTTGCCCTCGTGCAGCAGCACGTCTTCAGGACGAATCGCCACGGTTGCCGTACCGGTCGGCACCACTGCCGAATCGAACAGCGTTGGCGGCAACAGGTTGATCGGCGGCGAGCCGAGCCGCTGCGCCGCACTCAATGAAACCGGATTGCCGTAGACCTCGCGCGGTGTGCCGAGCTGCACCAGACGGCCGTGTTCAAGAATGCCGATGCGGTCGGCCAAGGTGGTGGCTTCCACCTGATCATGCGTGACATAGAGAATCGTCGCGCCAATCTTACGATGCAGGCGCTTGAGCTCGATACGCAATTCCTCACGCAGTTTTGCATCGAGCGATGACAGCGGTTCGTCCATCAGAAAGACTTTTGGCTCGCGCACGAGCGCACGCCCGATCGCGACGCGCTGCATTTCGCCGCCCGACAAATGCGTTGCCATGTTGTCGAGCTTCGCCTCCATGTGCAGCATCTGCGCGACCGCATGCACCCGCGCGCGCACCTGTTCCTCGCTGCTGCGACGACGGGGCGAACGCAGTGGAAACGCGAGATTGCCAAACACACTCAGATGCGGATACAACGAGTATTGCTGAAAGACAAACGCGACATCGCGTTCGGAAGGATGCACGCCGGTGGCGACCGCACCGTCGATCAGCACGTCGCCGGCATCGGGACCTTCCAGTCCTGCAATGAGGCGCAGCGTAGTGGTTTTGCCCGCGCCGCTCGGCCCGAGCAGCACCACGAATTCGCCGTCTTTGACGTCGATCGACAGGTCGTCCACCGCAACGATGTTGCCGAAGCGCTTCGATACATTGCGTAGCTGGACTTCAGCCATGACCGACTCCGTTGACGGAAAGCGTGGAAGCAGCGCCCGGCAGCAGGCGCTCAGTAGTGGCGTCATAAAGCAGCGTGCGTTCTTTCCGAAACGACAGACCGACGCTCGTGCCCGCGGCAACGCCATCGTCTTTGCTGACGCGCACGCGCACGACGCCGAGCGCCGTTTCAACCGCCAATACCTGATGCGAGCCGAGGTATTCGTCGGCGATCACCCGACCGCGCAGCGGCCCGTGCTCGTCGATCACGACGTGCTCCGGTCTGATTCCCAGCAATACGCGCGCGGCAGCGGCATCGCAACGCGGCACGGAAACCGGCGCGCCATGCAGACTCACCTGCTCCTGACCTGCGGTCACCGCTTCGTCGACGGGCAAGAAATTCATGGGCGGACTGCCGATGAAGTTGCCGACGAACACGGTCGCGGGGAAGTGATAAATCTCATGGGGCGAGGCCGCCTGCAACACTTCGCCCTGATTCATCACGACGATATCGTCCGCCATGGCCATCGCCTCGCTCTGATCGTGTGTGACGTAGACCGTGGTGGCAGCGAGCGCGTTGTGCAGTTTGCGTAACTCCAGGCACATCAGTTCACGAAAGTCGGCATCGAGTGTGCCGAGCGGTTCGTCCATCAGGAATGCTTTCGGTTGCCGCACGATCGCGCGACCGAGCGCGACGCGTTGCCGGTCGCCACCGGACAGGCCGCCGGTCTTACGATCGAGAATGTTCTCGATGCGCAGCATATGCGCCGCTGCATCGACCCGCGCGGCAATCTCGCTGCGTGACACGTGTTCGTTCTTCAGCGGAAACGCGATGTTATTGCGCACCGTCATGTGTGGATACAGCGCAAACATCTGGAACACGAAAGCAATGTCGCGTTGCCGGGCGCGCAACGCAGTGACATCCTCACCGTCGATCAGGATCTGTCCGGAAGTCGGCAGCTCGAGCCCCGCGATCATCCGCAGCGTTGTGGTCTTGCCGCAGCCTGACGGTCCGAGCAGCACGACGAAGCGTCCAGCGCCGATGGTCAGGCTGGTGTCGCGCACCGCGACAAAATCGTCGAAGCGCTTCTGAAGATGAGCGAGAACGATCGTGGACATGATTCAGTCTGGAAAATGGCTGGTGACGACGAACGCGAGCGCGCCCACCAGAAGCACCGGAAACGACCAGGTGAAGAGCGCGAGCGAAAACGGCTGCACGAGCATCGCCGCACCCAAGCCGATCAGTACCGTCGACGCACCCTCGCTGTATCTGCGACGTAACAGCCAGCGATACGGAGCAATGTCTTCGCGTTTCATTTGCGCACGGCTCCGAAGGTGATGCCGCGCAACAGATGCTTGCGCAGCAGAACGGTAAAAAAGAGAATCGGCAGCACGAATAATGTCGTTGCAGCCGCAACGGCCGGCCAGTCCTGACCGCCTTCTCCGATGATGAATGGAATGAATGGCGGCATGGTCTGCGCATCGCCGCTTGTCAGCAGCGAAGCAAATGCGTATTCGTTCCATGCAAAGATCAGGCAGAAGATCGCTGTAGCGGCAATGCCCGTCGTCGCTTGCGGCAACACCACTTTCACGAAGGCCTGCAAACGCGTGTAGCCATCCACTAGCGCGGCTTCTTCATACTCGCGCGGGATCTCGTCCATGAAACCTTTAAGCAGCCACACCGCCAGCGAGACATTCACCGCCGTATACAGCACAATCATGCCGACATAGCTGTCGCTCAAACCGAGCGCGCGATACATCAGATAGATCGGAATGGCGACGGCAATGGGCGGCATCATCCGTGTGGAAAGAATGAAGAACAGCAGATCGTCGGACAGCGGCACCTTGAAGCGCGAAAACGCGTATGCCGCGAGCGTGCCGAGAAATACCGCGAGAAACGTCGAGCCAAATCCAATGACAAGCGAATTCATGAAGCGCGGCACAACCTTCGAAGGTCCGGCGATCACCATGTTGCGCTTGCGCACCTCACGCTCATACCAGGTTCGCGCAGGCGGCAGGCTCGCAATGAACTCGGGCGTCTGCCGCGACCGGATCGTGAGCAGGTTCACATAGCCTTCCATGGAAGGCTGAAACAGCACGACGGGCGGATACGCTATCGCATCTTCCTGCGTCTTGAAGCTCGTCAGGAAGATCCAGACCATCGGTAACGTAGCTATCAGCGCATATGTGATAACGACCGCAGCCGCGAAGCGCCTGGCGCGCGGAGATGACGCCACCACGGAATGTTGTGTCGCAGTCGGTCTCATCGCTGTTTGATCCGGTTAAGTGCCTTCACATAAATATTCGCCGCACCGAATACCGTCACGAACAGAATGATCGCGAGCGCGGACGAATAACCTGTCTGCCACTTTTCGAAGGCGGCACGCTTGAGCGTGATCGATACCGTTTCGGTAACCGAGCCCGGCCCGCCCGATGTCAGTAGGTTCA
Organism: Paraburkholderia sp. OAS925; assembly: GCF_040543975.1. Taxonomy (NCBI): domain Bacteria; kingdom Pseudomonadati; phylum Pseudomonadota; class Betaproteobacteria; order Burkholderiales; family Burkholderiaceae; genus Paraburkholderia; species Paraburkholderia sp. OAS925. The sequence goes on along the minus strand of NZ_JBEUNO010000001.1, from coordinate 1,061,159 downwards.
CCATATCGAACATCTTGAAGTTTTCGATGCCGCGAAACAGTACCGCGAGCATCAGGAACGGCATGGTCATAGGCAACGTGATCGACCAGAACTGACGCCACGGCGTCGCTCGGTCCACTTCCGCGGCTTCGTAGATATAGTCGGGAATCGAGCGCAGGCCCGCGAGGCAGATGAGCATGACGTACGGCGTCCACATCCACGTATCGACCATCACAATGGTCCACGGCGCGAGCGCCACGTCGCCGATCATCTGGAACGACGCCGGCGCGATGCCGGTGAAGAAGCTGACGATATCGTTGAAAAGCCCCGTCTGCGGTTGCAGCAGGAACGTCCAGAAGTTGCCCACTACAGCAGGCGAAAGCATCATCGGCAGCAGGATGAGCGTGGTCCAGAAGCTATGTCCGCGGAACTGCCGGTTGATCAGCAAGGCAAGACCGAATCCCAGCAGCACCTCCAGCCCGACCGACCAGAACACGAAACGCGCGGTCACCTGCATCGCGTACCAGATATCTTCGTCGGTCAGGATGTCGACATAATTGTCGATGCCGACAAAACGCGCCGGCACGCTCGGCATGTTCGACTTGAAGTTGGTGAACGACAGGCGAAGCGCCCAGATCAACGGAAAGATGTTGATCGCGAGAAGCAGCAGAATGGTCGGGAGGATGAAGAGCCACGCGATGGTCCGATCCGACAGTCCACTTAACCGCTTCGCTATGCGCGTCGACGCTCCCGCTTCGAGACTCGTGGGAGAAAAAGGCTTATCTGCCAACATGCCTGGCTCCTTTAAGCGGACCGGAGACAGGCCGTTCGGCCGCCGCCGGTCCAGTCAAGCCCAGCTAAAAACTACTTTCCTTCTTGCTTGAAGACCTTGGTCCAGTCTTTCACCAGCAGATCCAGCGCATCTTTGGCCGTGCCTTTATCGGCCACGACGTAATCGTGCACACGCTTTTGCATGTCGAGCAACAGCTCCGCATAAGCCGGCTCTGCCCAGAAGTCTTTGACGATTGCCATCGACTTCAGGAACGCGGGTGCGAACGGCGCGCTATTCGGGAAGTCCGGTGCGTCCACCACTGATTTAGCTGCCGAATAGCCACCCAGTTGCCACCATTTCTTCTGCACGTCGGGTTGCGCGAACCACTTGATATATTCGAGCGCGTCTTCTTTATGGTCCGAGTACGAGACGACCGAGATGCCCTGGCCGCCCAACTGAGTGTATTGCTTCGTCTCACGCGGATTGACGAAGAAGCCGATCTTCTCGCCACCGACATTCGGGTCTTTATAAAGCCCTGGGAAGAACGCAAACCAGTTCATCTGCATTGCCACCTGACCCGACTTGAACGCGTCGAGCCCCTCCTGCATGTACGCGTTGGTCATGCCTGGCGCCGTGCAGCACTTATAGAGCGCCTTGTAGTACTCGAGCCCCTTCACCGCGCCTGGCGAGTTCACGAAGCCGTCGAGGTGATAGGGCTTCTTGGGATCCTGATACTCAAAACCGAAGTTGTATAAGGCATTGGTCGCGCCCATCGTGATTCCCTCGGAGCCGCGCTCCGTGAAGATATACACGCCATAGACCGTCTTGCCGTCGATCTTTCGACCCTGGAAGAATTGCGCAGTCTGCTTGAGTTCGTCGAGCGTAGTGGGCGGCGCAAGCTCACGGTTGTACTTCTGCTTGAATTCCGCGCGAAGTTCCGGGCGCGCAAACCAGTCCTTGCGGTAGGTCCATCCAACCGCGTCAGCCATCGCAGGTAAAGCCCAATAGTTCGGCGTATTCTTTGGCCACTCCGAATATCCCACCACCGTTGCAGGCACGAAGTCGTTCATGGAAATCTTGTTCTTCGTGAAGAAGTCGTTGAGCTTCACGTAATGTCCATTGACCGCCGCGCCGCCAATCCACTGACTGTCGCCAATGATCAGATCGCACAGCTTGCCGTGCGAATTGAGTTCATTGATAAAGCGGTCGGCGTAACTGGTCCACGGTACGAACTCGAACTTCATCTTGATGCCGGTCTTCGTCGTGAAATCCTTCGACAGTTCGACCAGTGCATTGGCGGGATCCCATGCCGCCCAGCAGAGTGTCAACTGCTTGTCCTGTGCCTGCGCGCCCGTTGCAGTGCCGAGCCCCAGCGATATGAGGGTTGCCGCCACTACCCTCGCTGACGTTAGACGTACCATGTCTCTTCTCCTTGTCTTTCTCGCGTCTCCAACCTCATGACATTCAGCGCCCATGCGCCGGGCACCGCATTTCGGCTCTGGCAGATCAGAAGTCGATCCGCGTGTCGCGAGCGTCAGGCATGCGCATTCTCACGAAGATAAATCCGGGTTTCCGGCGTGGGGATGGCAAGCGCTCCCCGAACGTCGTTAAGAAAATTAATCGCGGCGAGCCCGGCCCAATGAACAATGCCGCGCACGTCCTGACCGAGTATCACGTCGATCGCGCGTTCCGAGAGTTGGGTGCGGGTCTCCGCAGTGCATTCGTGGCCAATCAGGACGAGGTGAGCCTTATCGCCGGACTCCTGCAATGCCGCTGCAATGCCAGAGATGCCGCCACCCGTCACATACACGCCGACCAGATCCGCATGGCGCGCACGTAGGCCCTGTACGGCGAGTCCGGCACCATCGTCGTCTTCGGCGAAGTCCGGTTCGGCGATCCAGCGCAGGTTGCGGAAGTCCTCCTCCAGCACTTGCGAAAAGCCGGTGCGGCGTTCCACCTGGTCATGCAGACGCGACGATCCCGATAGCACGGCTACCGTGCCGAGCTTCGCGCAAAGGAAGCGCCCCATCAGCAGTCCTGCCGTGCGTCCGGCAATCCGGTTGTCGACACCCACGTACGCGGCCCGCCGGCTCGCGGGTAAATCGGAGAACACGGTGACGACGGGCACCTGAGCGTCGCTCATCTCTTCGATGAAACGCTCAACCCACGGATAGTCGAGAGGCGCGAGCACGAGCGCGTCGTAGTCGATCACTTCCGCGGCGAACGCGGCGGTCTCGCGTTGGCTGGAAAAATCGCAGCGGTAAAACGAGGGGATGATGCGGTGCTCGCGAAAGAAGCTCGCCGACAGCGCAATATCGCGCTCGACGTGATCGAGGAAGCGGGAGTTCACTTGCGGCAGCACGAACGCGACCCGGAACGAGTTGACCTTTGCCGGCCGGCCACGGCTCGCCCGCTCGTCACGCAGATTCGCGAGTGCAAGATGCACGCGTTCGGCCGTTTCCGGACGCACAGCCTGATCGTCGCGCAGGACACGATCGACCGTGGCCACGCTGACGCCAGCCCGACGCGCAATCATCGTACGAGTAGCCGGCATGAGTCTCCTCCGGTGCCGAGCGAAAGAATTATTTTGTTTTACTGAAGGTAGTTTTTCCCACGAAAAATGCAAGCTTTTTCGCCGTGAAAAAAGCGTCATTGTTTTGATGGACATAAAACACGGTGGTGCCCGGTAGCGCCAGCAAGTGCGACGGACGACGCAGCGGGCCTACAGATCGGGGATCGCAGGGAGAGTCGATGGCGTGGGTCGGCTATTAGCGCCCGAGGAGAACCCCGGCCAACTGTCGTGTCGACCGCGGTATGGGTATTGGGTGAGTGCTTAGAAAAAGAGAAGCTCTCGGTCGTGAGTCAGGACTCATCCTGCCTTTAGGCTTTTAATCGCCGGAGCCATTTCGAACTTCGCGAACCGGACGTCCGACACGGTCGGACGGCGCGGAATTCCTGTGATGAGCCCACTCACGCAGCTTATCCAGTGCGCCGCCTGAATGCGGGTTAGCAAAGTGAAACAGGACGGTCGACCTGACGCTATGCGGCAGACAAGCCTGATTCGCGTGGAGCGATCGCATTCCCCAGAAAAAATACATGTTGCCTGGCTCGAGCGGTACGACGCGTGCGCCGAGCGCGCGCTGCACGCTTTCGGCTGCAAGTACCCGGCGCACCAGCGAGTTTTGCACTACGGCTTTCTCGACAAGGTTGATCACCGATGAAGAGCGGATCTTGCGCAGATTCGGATACATCACGAGGTCGCCGCGCGGCTCGTTCGGGCCGTTTGGAATGATCAGCGGCAAGAGCGCGGTGACGACGTAGGTGTCGTAGTGGAACAGGTTTGATGCCTTGAGTCCGAGATCACCCGACAGCACCCGAAGCGCGGAGACGATATCGATGTCGGGCACGGCTCGCCCGGTGCCGCGCCGGTACAGTCCGGCGAGTATTCGGCGCAGGTCGGGCGAATCACCGAATGCCGCGAGCGGCGAGGCGTCGAGCCAGGGATGGCCGGCATAGATGAAATGCTGGCGCTGATGCTTGTCCAGTTCGCGCTGGACATAATCGCTCGCCATTGCAAGTTCAACGGGTGAAAGGACATCGTGAAGTGCGCTTATGCCGACCGCGTCCATCTCACGGCTCAATGCGTCGAGGCTTTCATCGGTCACCTGCTTCAATCTGGAGTCCAGAATTTGATCGGGCGGACTTTCCATGATTCCTCACACAAGGTTGTCGCAGGATAGATACGTCGTGTTTTTTCCGAATCGTCCAATTTTGCCTACAGTGTGTCATGCGCCGACTATGAGTTATGTGCGGCGGAGCATATGGCGGTTCACGTTCACATTAAAGAACATCGCGTTCTGCGACTAGTTTTGCGCCCGTGTGCTGAAGGTTGCTTGCCAGGAGCATTCCCGCACGGTGAACTACCGGATAGCCGGCACCGATGCTAAGCACGAGGGGAATGAGATCCAGGCTCCTGAAGCCGACAATAGTGGCGGATGTGAATTCCGTTCATAGCTCTTTCGGTTCTCGCCACACGCTGCCCGAATCGCTCGGCATATTCGCGCAAAGTATTGCGCGCCGACACGCTCTTTTATTAGCGATAGCCCGCGATGTGATCTAAGATCGAAAGAACGTGCGTGCTAAACAGCCTTCTCAATAGGAGATATCCAATGGCAGCATTCGTCGATCATCCGGCGATTTTGTTTCTGGTTCTCTTTGTTTTATTCATTGCGGCAGTTGCATTCGGGGTGTTTGTCTTGCGCCGTCTATCTCCATTGCATGAAGACGAACGCGACGATTTCAGCGCTGTCCAGGGCGCCACGCTCACGTTGTTGGCTTTATTGATCGGTTTCAGTATTTCCATGGCGGTGAACCGCTATGACCAGCGAAAAGTCCTTGAAGAAGCAGAGGCAAACGCGATCGGTACGGAATTCGCAAGGGCCGATTTGACGGAGCCAAACATCCGCGACGAGATGAAGGCCGCATTGGTCCAATACACCCGCTTGAGGCTGACAGAGTTTCGGACCCGCGATCACGCCGAGCGCAAACAACTCGACGGTGAACTCGCAGCGCTACAGTCGAAATTGTGGCTGCAGGCAACCCACGTTGGAAAAAGTCAGCCCACGCCCATCGGGGCGCTCGTCGTTGCGGGCATGAATGACGTGCTCAATTCGCAGGACTATTCAGAGGCCGCCAGGATTAATCATATTCCGCTCGGCGCATGGGTTCTGATGATCGTGATCGCGGTTTTCGGATGTGCGGTTCAGGGTTATGGCGCCAAAGGGAAGCGCCGTACTGCGCTGCTCATGACTATCTTGCCCGTGACGATCTCATTGTCACTCGCCCTGATTGCCGACATAGACAGTCCGCGCGGCGGGATCATCCGCGTGCAACCGCAGAACCTGGCGAGGCTTCTCCAGTCGCTGGAAAAGTAATGGCTGGTTCTGACAGCCTGCTTATTCAGATTGGAATGCGATAACAAGTAGTACCGCTGGTTCGTGCTATTAGCTAATGCAGCCCAAACCCGCAAGCGTCGTTTCCACTGCCTCGTCGATTGGCGTATTCGGCTCGTGCCCTAACGTAGCGATCAATCGGATGTTTTGCATCCGGACAGGTGTTTGCCACAAATAGCGCATCTCGCTCAATTCGCGAAACGTCGCATTAAACGGTGACGCGAGCTTGACGAGCGCCCACGGAAATCCGCCGACGCCCGGTTCTCGCCCCGTGCGCCGCGCCACGACTCTGCGAATGGCCGCCACGAGTTGAGTACCGTCCTCGTCCCAGTGGCCACCCATATGAAAGCGCGCGAAAGGCTCCAGCGTCTCGCGCCGCGCAAGCAGCTCGAGCATCGTACGCGCTACGTCAGGCAAATATGACCACTGATGGCCAACCCCGCGCGCCCCCGGATAACTGATCTTTGCGACGGGCTTTCCCGGTTTGACGAGACCCTGCGAAAACCAGTTATTGCGCGCTCGCGGGCCGAAGAAATCACCCGCTCGCACAATCAACGCGCGCAACCCTTCTGTGCTCGCGCGTTGCAGCCGAGCCTCCATTTGCACGCGGATTGCGCCTTTCTTTGTCACTGGATGCTGAGGCGCATCTTCATCGAGCAGCGCAAACGCGTCCGGCCCAAAGTTGTACACCGTGCCCGGCAGCACGATCGTTGCGCCTACCGCTTTCGCGGCCACGATGGTGTTATCCAGCATCGGCAGGACAAGCTGTTCCCAGCGCCTATAACCCGGTGGATTAACCGCATGCACGATGACCGACGCGCCTTGCGCCGCGCGCAGCACGTCCGCATGATTCATCGCGTCGCCCTCCGCCCATTCGATACCGTCCGTGCGCGGACTTAATGCACTCGACGCACTCGACGACCGCTGCATCGCCCGCACATGCCAGCCTGCTGCAAGCAGTTGCCGCGCAAGTTCCCCGCCGATGCCGCCCGTCGCGCCGAGTACGAGTACCGTTTCATGTGCCACGTCAGTTGCTCCATTCATATTTCGATGAAGCCATTCTCCGATTTTTACTGGCACAATAAAACTAGCGAACTCCGTTGACCCGATATACAAAATTGCATGGCTGATAACATCGGTTGGGAACTGTATCGCACGCTGCTTGCAGTGCTGCAAGAGGGCTCATTGTCGGGCGCTGCGCGCTCGCTCGGCATCACGCAGCCCACGGCGGGCCGTCATATCGAAGCGCTCGAACGCGCGCTGAAAGTATCTCTATTCACGCGCTCACAGACGGGTTTGCAGCCGACCGACATCGCCCTCGCCCTGCGGCCGCACGCAGAGACGATGCAGAGCACGGCGGCGTCGCTGGAGCGCGCGGCGAGAAGCGACGCCGCCCAGGTGCAAGGCGCGGTGCGTGTGGCTGCGAGCGAGGTCGTCGGTGCGGAGGTGCTGCCGCCTATCATTGCGGCGCTTCGCGAGCGCTATCCGCAACTTGTCGTCGAGCTGGTGCTGTCCAATCGCGTGGAAGATCTGCTCAAGCGCGAGGCCGATGTCGTCGTGCGCATGGTGCGGCCAAAGCAGACGCAACTCGTCGCGCGGCGCATCGGCAATATCGAGCTCGGCCTGCATGCGCGGCGCGATTACCTCGCGAAACACGGAACGCCGCGCAACGCGGCTGCATTGTGGCAACACGCGATCATCGGCTACGACAGGCCGAGCGCGTTCGTGCGGGATGCCAGCAAGGCCTTTCCAGGGTATTCGCGCGCGGGTCTGTCGATTCGCACGGACAACGACCTCGCGCAGCTCGCACTGATTCGCGCGGGTGCCGGCATCGGTGTGTGTCAGGTCGCGCTTGCGCGTCGCGACAAGTCGCTGGTTCGCGTGCTGCCGAAGCTCGTCGCGCTACGGCTCGATACATGGGTGACCATGCACGAGGATCTGCGCAGCAGTCCGCGTTGCCGCGCGACGTTCGATGCGCTCGTCGAAGGACTCACGGGCTATGTGCGGTAGTCCTTCGAGGCGCCGGGATTGTCATGCGTTATGGGCAAGCAACCGCCCGGTATAAGCTCATTCCGTTACCGGCTTTTCCACCGCAGCCGCCTGTCCGCCGACGGTCTCCAGATAGTGTCCGTAACGCCGGCAGCAGGTTTTCCAGCCGAACTCGTCGAGTGCCTTGCGATGACTCGCATTGTTGGCATACGTCTGCCACGACTCGTTGACCGAGCGCAGGATTGCAGGCAGTTCGCTGGCGTCGTTAAAGAGAAGCACGTTGTCGAACTTTCTTGCTGCCCATTTCATGAACGGTGTGGAGCGCGCGATCAGAACCGGTACTAGTCCAATAGCCTCGAAGAAGGCGCCGCTGACCAGCATCGAGTCGGCCGAGTGCGGGAGAATCAGCACGTCACTGTCGGCGATGCTTTGCGCAAACTCGGCGTCGGTCAGAAAGCGGGATTCAAGGCGCACCGCGTCTCGCAACGACTTTCTATCGATGATCTCGTTCAGCGTGGAGACGTAAGCGTCAGTGCCGTGCCCCGCTATATGCAACTTGCAATCTGCCGGCCAGACATCGAGCACCGCATCGATCTGCTTATACGGACGGATCACGCCGAGCATCGTATAGAGCGGCGCCGATCGTTCCGGCCTTGCGTTACGCGGCTGATGACCGGGCGAGTCCCAATACAGCGGATGAGGCAAATACTGGGCGCGGTACTGCGCCTGAAAGTCCGGCGCGTGCACCACGCGAAAATCCGCGAGACGTCGCACGAATGCAATGATCCGCATCGACAGGCGCCGGTTGAATCCCTCCGTATCGTGTACGGCCTGGTCGTGCACGAAGTACACAACCTTGGCTCGCCCGAGCAGCATCAGAGAACAATAGAAAGCGAAAAGCAGTGAGCCGCCGAAGCTCAGTTGCGCAGTGCCCTTCTGTCGCCTGAACGGCCGGTACTCGAGCCAATGAAATACGAGAACATTTTCCGGCTTGAACAGATCGGCAAAGCCGCCCTTTAACAAGCCCTTGATCGACAACGGAGCAACATCGTAGCCGACCGACCTGTACAGATCTTTTTGAATCTCTATATAGCGGTTGGTCGGATTCGTAAAAGGACACATCAGCACGCGTCGCCGCGGCCGTTTCGCTTCATCGCTTCCATGAGCGCTACTGGCCTCGTGAATAATCTGCGACATTCGACAATCTCCGGTCAGAGTGCACTCGCGGAACAATAGGCGCGAACGTAATTCCGACGTCTTCAATTCCCGTCGTTATGAACGCTTCCAGCGAATATCGAGTGATTTAATCAGTATGTTCAGTCGAGCTTAGCATGCAAAAAACGGCATTGTGTGGCCGCAATCACCTGAAAACGCGCCAAGTTGCGCCCGCGCCGCCGATTCGATGTCCGAAAGTGTGGACTGAAGACATGCGCCCCGGGTCACCCGGATAGCCCCGCCGCCGCTCCAAAAATCGGCACTTGACGAAAGCGGAAAAAACGACTTGCTGCTCTTGGGGTCAAAGCGCAAATAATGCAGGGCGTCCAGTCCCCATACATCAGGCGAAAGCGTAATTTTTTTGGGATACGAGCGTTGATCGGAAACGATCCTGCTTTCTGGCGGAATACGGCTATTTTTCATTTTGAGCCGATGCGGTTCCGGGTAAGATCTACCCCGTTCGCAATAGCAGTCCGCAAAATTTACGCGGTCCGCACGATTCCCGGACAAACGTTTGCGTGAGCGTCCCTGCATGTCGTGGGCCGCGCACGGTGACGTCGGTTGATTTCCTCTGTTGATTGAACCCGTTGGCGCACGCGTCGTGCACGAGCGTTCCTGCCCGTGCGCGCGCTGAATCAAGGTTTATTCCGGCGGCTTTAACCATTCGATAAAACAACCAGCAAGACGCCTTAAAAGCACGCGGATTTCCTGGACGATCAGTAGTGCCAATAAAAATAACGTTTCGAGTTTCGCAATAAGCAATTAACCAATATAAGAACACAACTTATCTTTATTCGGGGATCTTCTCGATAGTGGAATAACTCATAATGTTGAAACGACGGCAATTTATTGGTGCGCTGGGCGCACTCGGCGGAAGTGTGATTTTGAGCGCCTGCGGTGGCAGCGGCGCGGAAGATGCAAGCGCAACTACTTCTGGCGCCAGCGCGCAGAAGACAAGCGCGACTGCAAAGAGCGCATCTGCAGACGGCTCGGCAATGCCGCCGGCCGCGTCCCTGATCGATGGCGCGGGCGCTACCTGGACTATTTCGGGCGGTGTGGTTTATCGCAACGGCGCGAAAGCCGGGATCAACTACAACGTCTCGCTCGTGCTGTGGGTCAGCGGCGCGATCTATCACCAGAACACCAGCGGTCAGTTCTATCAGTGGACCGGATCGGCATGGCAGTCCTCGAGCGATCCGCGGCTCGGCACCACGTCGCCGGATGGCACGACGATGCCGTCAGCCTCACGCATCATCGACAAGACCGGCGCAGTCTGGACGCTCACCAATGGCGTGATTTCGAAAAACGGCAAGGTGGTGGGCAACAACTACAACGTGTCGCTCGTGCTCTGGTACGGCGGCAAGATCTATCACCGCAATACGAGCGGACAGTTCTACGCCAATGCGGAAGTCGCCGCTGAATGGCTCGCTTGCAGCGATCCGCGCACTCCCGTCGCGGCGAGCGCGGGCAGCTTCTTCGGCATGAACGGTCACTTCGATTACACGTACACGCCCGCACAGGTCGTGTCGATCCTGAAGGGCCTGGGTTGTACCAGCTACCGCGTCGGCTGCACGGCGGACCCGGCTCAACTGAATGCCGTGGTCAAGCTCGCGCAGGCGTTCCAGTCGGCCGGCATGACGCTGCTCGTATTGCTCGACCTCGGTCTTCGCGACAGCAGCGGCAAGCTTCTGGCCGGCGAATCCGCCGCCTACAACGCCACTTATGGACCCGCCTTCACGGTCGCCAATACGCTGAAGCAATACGGCGTGACGTTCTATGAATGCGGCAACGAATTGACCCGTGACCGGGCCATCATCATCGATTCGACGAACGCAGGGACCAAGGCACTCGACTTCAACAACGCGAACTGGCCGGTGATGCGTGGCGCGATGCGCGGCATGATCGACGGCGTGAAGGCGGCTCAGCCGGGCGCCAAGTGCGGCGTCAACTTCTGCGTTGCGGATGTCGGTGCGTCGGATGCGTTGTGGGACGGCACGCAACCGGACGGCAGCTTCGGCTATCCGAAGGTGCGCTGGGACATTACGACGTGGCACAACTACGAGGTCTACGGCGACATCTTCAACATCGGCACCGATGGCGCCGGTCCCGGCTTCGACCTGCCTACCTACTGCAAGGCGAGGTACGGCGTGCCGTTCTTCATCACCGAGTGGAATACGGGCCCCGAACAGGCGCAGTCGTACCGCGCGAGTTACATCACTTCGCAACTGGGTTCGTTCTACGCGGCACGCAAGACGCACAACATTCAGACCGTGATGTACTACGTGCTCGATAGCGGCAACAACACGTTCGGCATTATGACGAACGGGACCGCGTTGAATCCGCCGTATGGTGCGTTCACCGCTTTCACGTCGAGCCACGTCGATAGCTGATACGGCGAATTCCTCGCATCTATACTGCGAATCTGGCCTCCCGCTGCACTCCGGCGGGAGGCCATTTTTTTGCCCGGAAGTGAGCGCAGATCAGCGTCGGCACACGCGGCCCATGCACACCGGCACGCGACGCAGGTATGCTTACTGCTCCATTGCGGCAGTAGACCGCAATGCGTCACAGCCTGTCGCTAGAGAACACGGAGAAACGCCATGCGCCTTGATGATGAAGTGGAAAGCCAGAACGTCGAAGACCGGCGAGGCGGCGGTATGCGGGTAGGCGGCGGCATCGGCATCGGGACGATCGTCATCGCGCTGGCCGCGTCGTATTTCTTCGGCATTAATCCGCTGACGATCATCAACGGCGCGCAGGTGCTGCAAGGCAATGCGCCGCAGGCGAACGCACCGACCAACGCGCGCCCCGCCGACGATGCCGGCAGCCACTTCGTGCGCCGCGTGCTCGGCAACACCGAACGCACGTGGCAACACATTTTCCGCACGCAGTTCAATCAGGATTATCCGGCGCCCAAACTCGTGCTGTTCAGCGACGCCACACCGACGGCATGCGGCACGGGCCAGTCGGCGATGGGTCCGTTCCACTGTCCGCCCGACAGCACCGTCTACATCGACCTGTCGTTCTATCGCGAGTTGCGCGACCGCTTCGGCGCGAGCGGCGACTTCGCACAAGCCTATGTGATCGCGCACGAAGTCGGGCATCACATCCAGAAGGTGCTCGGCATCTCCGACAAGTACGAGGCCGCGCGTGCACGCATGTCGCAAGCGCGGGGCAATGCGCTGTCCGTGCGCCTCGAATTGCAGGCGGATTGTTTTGCGGGCGTATGGGCCGCGGTCGCGCAGCAGATGAATGCGAAGCTGATGGAGCCGGGCGACTTCGAGCAAGGGCTGAATGCTGCGGGCGCAATCGGCGACGACCGGTTGCAGCGGCAATCGCAAGGACGCGTGGTGCCCGAAGCATTCACGCACGGCACGAGCGAGCAGCGGCAACGGTGGCTCAGGCGCGGCATGACGAGCGGCGACATTCGCCAATGCGATACCTTCTCGGCGCAATCGCTATGAGTTTGAGCGCCGGCTAACCAGGAAATACCCGTCGGTGCTATCCCTACAAACAAAAAACTAACATTACATTTCACTTTCGACTATAAAGGCAAGGCACGCGGTGAACAGCCTTGTCTCACTGCCTGCCCTCAGCCCGCCGGCCTTGCCGGCGGGCTTTTTTTGACTCTTTCGAATGAGTCGGCAGCATTCCTTCGTTTTCCTTTCTTATCACGAAAGACGTCGTCAGAACGTCGGGTTTCTTTCGCTTGACTTACTTGATATATCACATACTGTATCGATTCGACCACCGACTTCAAGACGCGTTAAAGACGTCCAACGGTTGTCCGCGGAGCGTGGCGCCCGCAATCACAAGACAAGGCATGTCAAAGGAGACAGCGATGGAAACGGATCACCAGAAGGGAGCGTCGTGGGTAGCGTCACCGTGGGTGCAACTCGTGTTCGGCGTCATCTGCATGGCGATGATTGCGAACATGCAGTACGGCTGGACTTTGTTCGTCAATCCGATCAACGAAAAATACCAATGGGGCCGTGCCGCGATTCAGGTCGCGTTCACGATCTTCGTCGTGACCGAAACATGGCTCGTGCCGGTCGAAGGCTATCTCGTCGACAAATACGGGCCGCGTCCGGTGGTCGTCGGAGGCGGCCTGCTGTGCGCGATTGCATGGGCGCTCAACTCGGTCGCCGGGTCGCTGCCCGTGCTTTACATTGCCGCGGCGATCGGCGGCGTGGGCGCGGGCGCGGTCTACGGCACTTGCGTCGGCAACGCGCTGAAGTGGTTTCCAAACCGCCGCGGCCTCGCTGCGGGGATCACCGCCGCGGGCTTCGGCGCGGGATCGGCGGCGACCGTCATTCCGATTTCGAACATGATCAAAAGCAGCGGCTATGAAGCGACTTTCCTGTGGTTCGGTCTCGGCCAGGGAATCATCGTAGTCGCGCTCGGGCTTGCGCTGCTCGCACCGCCGGCCAGTCTGCTCGCGTCGGCGAAGAGCGCCCTCAAGCGCGTCGTCTATAACGCGACGCCGCGCGAAGTGGTGAGCTCGCCAATATTCTGGGTGATGTACCTGATGTTCGTGATGATGGCCGCAGGCGGTCTGATGGCGACCGCGCAACTCGGGCCGATTGCAAAAGACTTCGGCCTGCACGATTCGCCCGTTTCGTTGCTCGGCCTGACCTTGCCGGCGCTGACGTTTGCATTGACGATCGACCGCGTATTGAACGGTCTGACGCGGCCGTTCTTCGGCTGGATCTCGGATCGCATCGGCCGCGAAAACACGATGTTTCTTGCGTTCGCGATCGAAGCGGTCGGCATTCTCGCGTTGTCGAAATACGGGCAGAGTCCGGTCGCGTTCGTCGTGCTGACCGGCATCGTGTTCTTTGCATGGGGCGAAATCTACAGCCTGTTCCCCGCGACCTGCGGCGACACGTACGGCCCGAAATTCGCCGCCACCAACGCAGGGTTGTTGTACACCGCGAAGGGCACGGCCGCATTGCTGGTGCCGTTCACGAGCGTGATCACCGCGGCAACCGGCAACTGGCATGCGGTCTTCATGCTTGCGTCGGGCATGGCGGCCGCAGCCGCGCTGCTCGCGCTATTCGTGCTCAAGCCGATGCGCCGCGCGCATGCCGCGCGGCACGCGAGCCCTGCGACGGAAAGCGTTTATAGCGGCGGCTCATTGATCAGCGAATCGGCGCGTGTGTCTGCCGATGGCGGTTGACGGAAGTTGTATCGAACGCACGGGCGGCATCGCGCGCGTCGGTAACGGCGCGCGCCGCCGCTTTTGGCCCAAGTTTCTGGCCCAAGCTTCTGGCCCAATAAAGTCGACGGAAGCTGGCTCTTCAGGATTGACCCGTTTCGGCGCACACTGCGTGCACGAACTCAACGGAGCAATCATGTACGTCCCAGCCCATTTCAACGAAGCACGCAAAGACGTGCTGCACACGCTCATCGCGCAGAATCCGTTCGGCACGCTGATTACTCACGGCGCGAACGGCCTCGACGCGAATCACATTCCGTTCGAGTTGGCATCCAACGAAGGCGAGTTCGGCGTGCTGCACGCTCACGTGGCGCGCAATAACCCGCTTTGGCAGGACGTGGCCAATGGCGACGAAACGCTGGTCGTGTTCCGTGCCGGCGACGCGTATGTTTCGCCGACCTGGTATCCGAGCAAGCACGAAGCGCACAGACAGGTACCGACATGGAACTACGTCGTCGTGCACGCGCATGGGCGCATCACGATTCGCGACGATGAAAAGTACGTGCGGGGCGTCGTCGCGCGCCTCACGCGTACGCATGAAGCAGGCGAAACGCAGCCGTGGAAGATGGGTGACGCGCCGGCCGAATACATCGACGCAATGCTCAAAGCGATTGTCGGCGTGGAGATCAAGATCACGCGGCTCATCGGCAAGAGCAAGCTCAGCCAGAACAAGGACGCGCGCGATATTCAGGGCGCCGGAGAAACATTGAAGGCACGCGAGAACCGGATCGGCGATCAGATGCTCGCGTGCCTTGCAGAGAAGCCATAACGCTGCCTGCGTGGCGGCACCCTCCGGACACTTGCTTTATTCCGGAGGAGTGTCGGCAGGTTATTTACCCGAACATTTATTGCCCGGTGTAGCCGAGCGGAACCGTCGAGTTGTTCTTCGCCACGGTCGCGTTGCTGGACACAATGTACTGCGGCACTTCGGTCAGCGTCAGCGTCACTGACCCGTTGCTATACGGAACCGTGCTGACGTTCCCGTATCCATCGATCTTCGTCACGTTGCCCGACGTGCCGGCGTTGTCGACCTGCAGCGTATAGCTCGTCGAATACGTCTGGCTGTACACGCCGCCGCTCGTCGGCCATTGCGCATTGCTGTGCGCCCACGCGGCCGTCACCACCTTGCCGTTGCCCAACTGCTGGAACGCGTACGCGAACGTGCCTGACGGCGCGCCCTTCACGCGGCCCAGCGTGTTGGTGCCGTCGAGAACGCGCGTCATCGTCGCGAACGCCATTGCTTCGGGTTTCGGCGAGAGGTTCGTCGCGCCGAACGCACCCTGGGCGTTGTTCAGATCGAAGAACGAGCCGTATCCGACTTCGCCCGGATAATCGGGACCGTAAAAGAGCGTGGTCACTTGCGCTCCGCCGCCGAGCACGATGATGTGCGAGCGCACGCCGACTGCCGCATGAGCGAACAACTGGTTTTGCGACGGCACGTTCGGGCCATAACTGAGGCCCGGATCGTAGCTCGTGCCCGCTTCCGTGAAGAAGAGCTTCATGTTGGGCTTGCCCGCCTGCATCACCGAACGCAGTTGCGTCATCTGATTGTCGAGCGCATTGGCCTGGTTCGCGGCATCCGGATCGGCGTCCTGCAACTCGGGCGGATGTGCCGGATACGTGCCCGCATTCCAGTAGCCGTGCGTCGACACCGCGTCGATGTAATTCCACAGGCCGAGCGCGCCGAACTTCTTCAGATAGCCGGTCGTGCAGGTATCGCAATTGGCGGCGAACGGGTTGCCCGTGCCCATCACGACCGCGTTCGGATCGGTCGAGTGGATGCCTTCGTAAGCGGCCTTGTACATAGCGACGAAGTTCGCGTCGCTATCCGCCCAGCCAAGGCTCGGCTCCCACGTCACCTGATAGTAGTTCTTCTGCTGATTCGGATAGTTGGCAGCCCGAATCGAACTCGTGTTGGTCCCGACGCGCGCCATGAAGTCCTTGAACTCGGTCATGTTCGACGGCGCGTAATAGCTGTCGTTGAACTGGCCCGTCTTCGAATCCCATGCGGGCAGGCCGTCGAGACGCACGATACGCATCTGATCGGGATTGGCCTTATAGAAAGGATCGAGATCGTTCACGCTCGGCGTGTACGTGTACGGCCCATTGGGTTCCATCGTCGATACCTGGCGGTCGTCGATCGTCCACGAAATGCCGAGCGCACGCAGCGCCGCGATGTTGCCGTTGAAGCCCTGCATGCCGAAGCGATGCTGGTCCTGATGCGCGTAGGCCACCGTGCCGATCGCCGAACTCAGGTCAGGCAGCACGCCGAAGGTTGCAATGCCAGTTGGCCGGGTGCCGCTTTTCGGCAGGGTGCCGCCCGCGGAGCGCAACGTTGCAGTCAGCGCGCCGTAGCCGGCCCACGTCGACTTGCACGACAGGGTGTTGGTCTGCACGCCTGAGCTAACCGGGAAGCTGCCCTGCGTCTTGATCGCGCCATTCGAATCCGCGACGGACCAGACGACCGTGTCGGCTCCCGGCGCGTTCGTCGTGATGGCGATCTTGAACGCGGCGTTGTTCGGGAAGACGCGCAGACCATCGCTGGTCGGCGTATCGGCGCTGATGATGCCGTTAGCGGTGCCGCCCGCGGTTTGGGCCGGCGTGCCGCAGGAGATCGCTGCGCTCGTTGCGATGGATTGCGTCGGTGTGGGGGTGGGGGTTGGGGTGGGGGTTGGTGTTGGCGCGGGTGCAGGTGCAGGTGCAGGTGCCGGAGCGGGTGCGGGCGCAGGCGCGGGTGCTGGCGTAGGTGCAGGTGCAGGTGCAGGTGCAGGTGCCGGTGCCGGTGCCGGTGCCGGTGCGGGTGCAGGCGCAGCGGCCGCCCGCATCCAGCAAGCCTTGTCATAGCCATACGCCGGATCAGTTGGCGAAACGGCGCCCATATAGCAACCCACGCCATTGCTGAACGTGCGGGGACTCGTCAGCATCGTCGACGGCGCATTGGGCGGCACCGCACCGAATATGACCGAAGCCGTGCCGAGGAACGAGCACTTGCCGTTCTCCTGCGCGCACAGCTTGTATTGCTGACCCGCGACGGTAACCGTGCTGGCTTGCGCTTGTGCGTTTTGCACACCAAAGGATGCCAGCGCCGTTGTCGCCGCGATCCCAATCAACCTCGAATATCTAACCATTGTCCCTGTCTTGCGAAGAAGAGTTATCCCCGAAAATGGAACGGCATCGGACTGGCCGTGCCGTCTTTGTCTTGTCGGATAAAATGAAAAAGCGTCCCCCCGGACGCAATGCGGTCCGTCTGAACGTGTCAAACGCGGGACGAGCGAAGACCAGCGCGGCTATGTTTTACGCGCTCATTTAGAAAACAGGACTACAAGAACCGTGTGTCTTTCGTTGTGGTTCCAACCATTAGGATGGCTAACTGACAATGAAAGCCAGTTGTTTTCCCGTCATCGATCAATGCTGTTGGTTGGACACACCGTCTGTCACGCGCGACACACCCGGCGACAGACGTCAAGCGAGCGGTAAGAAGAACGCAGGCATGCTGGCCGGCGTCGTTGTTACCAGTACTGCGCGGCACCACGGAGGCGCCGGATGGAAATCTTGCTGAGATTCACCGCGATCCGCGCGCCACAGGTAGTACTTACGGGTGCGCTGGCGGAAGAATTATAAACGTTTCAAAACTGCAACGAAGTGCGCTCGCGGGCCGATAAGTAGCGATCCTGCCCCTGCTCCCGATGCTGAGGCCGGACTTTCGCAAATGCGCGGCTCTGCGAAAAGCCTGCCTCGCGATCGCGGCGAAAAGGTAAAACCTGTAATCGTCGGCGGATAGGCGAATTGGGGACGGCGATAGCGCGCCGCGCACGCCGCTTTCCGCCACTACTTCGCCGGTACTTCGGCAATAGTTCGGCAATACTTCGCCACTGAGTGCCCGCGCGAACGCCGCGTGCCACGCATCGTTCTACTTGCACTATGCTTTTACGAAGGGCGTCAAACACATGCGAACCCCACGGCGCATGTCCTGATTGGACTGCACCATGGCGTTTTCGCGCGTTATGCAACGCACTGACCTCGCGCACCACAGTGGTACGCTGAGGAAAGCAGCCTTCGCGGCAGTGAACCGCCGTTTGTGCGGCGAGATCCACGCAACCAGAACGCACCGCGAAGCGCAATTGCCGGCGAACGGCTCAACATCGCTGCGGGAGCGACTGCGATGGGATACAAAACCTATACCCTGATGACCTTGATGGCGGTTAGCAACGCGGCCTTCGCGTGGCAGCCGGTCATCTATCCGATTCGAAGTCAAAGCGCGTATCAACGCAGCGTCGACAGCGCGATGTGTTACGCGACTGCAAACAAGCAAACCAAAGTCAACATGGCGCACGAAGCCCAGACGCCGCCGCCGAAGCCGGCTGGGACCAAAACATCGTCGACGGGCGCGCCATCGCGTCCGCCGTTGCCTCCCAGTACTTTTTCCGCGACGCCACCCGGCACCGCGATTCCCGACGGCATGGAGCCAGCAGCACCCACTGCGGCTTCCGCTGGGAAGCCCGGTACGGCAACGGCCGCCGCCGCAAGCAATGCGGCTTCCGCGACACCTGCGGCTCCGGCAAGCGAAGCGCCCAGCGCGACCGCGACGGCGACCGCGAATGCCGGGCACACAGCATCAGCGACTGGGCCGGCGTCGGCATCGGCGGCAATCGCGGACAAAGGCGCCTCCGAGCCCGCTACCACGGCAAGCGCGCCGGGCGCCTCGCAACCCGGCATGGCCGCACTGCCGCCTTTGCCCGCGCCCGAGCCGCCCATGACGCGCTACTGGGCCGCCTACGGCGCGTGCATGCAGGCGCGCGGTTACGTCGTCGCACAGTAAGCGTCCGCTGCAAGCATGACTTGCGGCGGCCGCGCACCGGCTGCCGCAAGCGAATCCGACGCCCGCAACCTCGCCATCGATAACGACATGAATACAGACCAGATCAATACTTCGGGATGCGAACAATGTGGAGCGCCGCTCGCCAACCGCATGATGCCTTGCGCGTCATGCCGCGCGCGCAGCACTCCTTCGTACGGTGCGATGGTGCCGACTCTGACCGTGCGGCTCAACGAAACTCGCCCGCTGCCGCCAAGGCGGCTTCCGGCTCGGAGAGTGTGGAGCCCGTCGCGTGCGCTGGCGAATCCGTATGCGACGATCGAAGAAGCGGTCGTGGTCCAGAGCGCTTATCGGCGACTGCGCGAGCCGCTCGTGCTTGCCGCGTCCGCGCTGGTCGTCGCGTCGGCGGTGTATGCGGGCTTCATACACAGTAGCGATGAGGGTGTCGAAGGGGAACCTGTCGCTGTGTCGGGTGCTGTTAAGAGACCGAGTGTCGTGCCGGCTATCGGAGCCGTCGAGCGCCCTACTGCGGTATCTTCAGTGCCTTCGGCTGCCGAAGTCGCTGCGCCGCGTGGAGAGCCGGCGCCCACGCCGTCGGTGGCAGTGGCGGCTGCATCGCCAAGGTCGTTGCCCGTTTCGTCGTCCACGGCATCGCGAGCACCAGCGTCGCCGTCCGCGTCGCCCTCACTCGCCGCGCGTCGCGCCGCGTCTGCGGCTCCAGTCGTGTCAACTGCCGCAACGCCCGCAGCTACGACCATAGCAATCGCCTCCGCACAACCGAAACCCATCCCCAGCGCCCCGCCTCCGCTCACCGCGGAAGAAAAAGCGCGCGCCGATCTGTCGCGGCATCTGCGCGCCGCGCGCGCGAGTCTGCAGAACAACAATCTCTCGGCGACGAAGGTGCGCGTCGCCGCAGCCATGGTGGTGCAGCCTCAAAGCCGTGAAGCGCAGAACCTGCGCGCCGCCATCAACACGCGCGAACAGCAGCGCGACGCACTGCTGAGTCTCGCGCGCGGCTGCGGCTATATCGCGCGTTGGGACTGCGTGTCGCGCAATGCGGGCAGCGCGTTGGAGATCGATTCGAGCAGCAGGGAAGCGCGGCATCTCGTGACACTGGCGATGCAGGAGTCGGCGCTCGCAAGCGTGCAAGCGGTGGAATCCGAGCCGAGCCCTGCGCCCGATACACGCGACATCAACGCTCATCACTGAACGCGCGGCGAACAGCGCCTAACGCGCCGATACCGCCGGGCACACCTGCCGTGCAATCGCGCGGTATCGCTCGGCCGTGTCTCGCAGCGTGAGTCCCACGAGCGATCTTTGCACGCGCTCCTGGCTTAACGCCATGACGATCGCGTCGGCGTAACAACGAATGTCGTCGGTGTCGACGAGTTGCACGCCAGGAAAACTATTCGCGAATGCGAACGCCGGTATCCTGCTCGCGACGATCGGCACGCCCGAAGCCAACGCCTCGAGAAACGCCACGCTATGTCCTTCCGAGCGCGACGGCATCACGAACACGCTCGATTCCGAGAGCACCGTCGCGACGTCGCTGCGCGGACCGGCGACGACGACGCGCTCCCCGATGCCCAGCTCCGTTGCAAGCGCAACGACCGCGCGCTGATAGTCAGGGTCCTCGACCACGCCATAGAGCACGAGTCGTGCGTCCTCGATCCGCGTCAGTACTTCGCCGAAAGCCCGCACAGTAAGCAGTTGATTTTTCACCGACGCATATCGGCCGATCTGCACGATTTGCGGCACGCTGCTCACGCGCTCGCCACCGTCGGTGAATGCGAAGCGCGCGAGGTCGACGCCGTTCGGCACGACCGTCATCGACGGATGCACGCCGATTGCCTGGACATAGTCCATCACGCCTTGCTGCGAGACGCCGATCACGACGCGCGCGCGGCCGGACAGCACATGCTCGACGCGCCTGAAGAGCGGCCGCTCGAAGTCATTGGTCGCGGAATGCATCACGTAGACGACCGGCGCGCCGAGCGGCAACGCGCGCGCGTAGAACGACGGAATCGTCGCATGCGCGAAGATGACGTCGGGCCGAAACCGCCGCACCGCGACGAACAGATTCCACAGCTTGCCGAGCGCGTGGTGCCGCTTCGGCGGAAACCAGCACTCCACGCCGTGCGCATGCAATTCATCGGCCAGTGACGTGAAATCGGCATGCGCGGGCAACAACGACGCCATGCACACCGCCATTCCTTCGGAGCACTGATCGAGCGCGAGATCTTTCGCGAGCACTTCGGCGCCCGACAAACGCGGCGCCAGTACGAGGTGGAAGACACGCATCATGCCGTCCTTGCCTTCAAGGTTCTGTAGAGCATCCACGCCGCGGCGCAGCCGAGGCCCAGCGTCATCGACCATGCAATGCCTGTCACGCCCCACCAGCGCACCGCGAGCGGAGCGCTGACGAGCAGCACCACCACCTGAATCGCGGACGCATGCACAGTGGCCTTCGCATCGCCGATTGCGCGCAGATACGACACGAGTACCGCGATCAACGCACCGATTGCCATATTGATGACCAGTATCCTGAAGAGCGGCACTGCCGGCAGCCAGGCTGCGCCGAGAATCAACGAGAACATCGGCTCGGCAATGAGCCGCAGCAGTTCGACAAATGCAGCAAGCCCAACGGCGGCCACAAGCAGATAGATCCTGATGAGCCTGGAAGCCGCCTGCGCATTGCGCCGATGATGCGCGGCAAAAGTCGGAAACAGATACTGCGACATCGCGATCGCCGCATCGGCGAGCAGCATCTGCGCGAGGCGCGACGACATCTGATAGCCGCCGAGTTGCGTCGGCCCGAGCAGTTTGCCGACCACCACCTTGTCGAACTGATTCAGCAGCAGGTTGATGACGCTGCTTGCCCAGATCCATCGGCTGAAACCGACATACTGGCCGATGCCCGACCACACCGCGCGCACCGGCGGGCGCGGCGTCATGGTGACCCACGTCAGCACGCTCTTCAACGTTTCTCCCGCAACGAGACCGATCAGCACCGACGCCGCGCCCGCGCCGAAATAAGCGAGCGTGAGCCCGACAGAACAATCGACAAACGCGGCCGCCACCTCGACTCCCGCTATATGCTGAAAGCGCCGCTCGCGCTGCACCACGTAATAAGCCGGCGATGCAAGCCCGCGCAACAGCGGCAGCAACGCAGCGAGTTGAATCAGCACGAGCGATCCGTCGAGATGAAACTGACTCGATAACAACGGCGCCGACGCAACCAGCAGCAACGAAATCAACACGCCGCGCGCCGTCAGCGTCGTCCATACAGCGCTGAGCTGCGGGCGCGTCGGCGCGTGCTCGCCCTGAATCACCGCTTGCGCGAGTCCCGTGTCGGACAACGCCTCGGCAATCGCAACCGCAAGCAAAGCCACGCTGACGCTGCCGATTGCCGCCGGTCCGAGCATGCGGCCAATCGCCAGAAACTTGATCGCCACCAGTCCCCGCACCGCGAACTGTTGTAACAACACCCATGTCGCCGCGCTCGCGCCGAAGCTGCTCGCTATCGAGAGCGCGGGAAGCCTGATCGCCCGCAAGCTGGTTCTCCGTCGAATTGCAGCGCTGTAGAGCGGTTAGCAGCGCGTCATGACTCGCTGTGAACACCGCCGCGCCGGATTGGATTGAATTGGTCGCGCCAGCCAAGCTGGCAATGGTTCATCTGGAACCGTAAGCATGACCTTACCGCGAGAGATTCGCCGTCAACCGCCATCAACCAGGCCGCTTCAGCCGCGGCCCTTGCGTGGTAGTACGTTTAACCACACAACGCGCGAATCAGGCAGTTTTGCGGTTGCTGGCAGTGCTAACGTTATTCATCTGATTGCATCGCAGAGCCCGCGGCGCGCGTCGTTTCGTCCATGCCGCTTGCACTGATGCAATTCCCCAACCCATGTATGTTGACTCCCGCCTATGCCTACCGACGTGATCGAACCTGACTTTGTCCTGATCGTTGAGCCGAACCTCACCGGTCATCGCTGGCGCTACGCGGAGTGGATCATGCAGGCGTGCGCGGAGGCCGGCTATCCATGCATTCTCGTCACCGAATGCGCGAATGAAGATCATCGGCTCGCGCGGCAGATTACCGCTGCAAATCGCGCCGATCAGCAGATTGCATTCGTCGATCCGGAAGAAAGCCGCACACACCGTTTGCGGGAACGCAATCAGTACTGGCGCTTTCATCACTACTTCGAACGCGCGTATCGCATTCTCAGCCGCGCGCAATCGATCCGGCTCGTCGTCGTGCCGTATGCCGATTACTTCTTCAATGGCCTGCCCTTTCTCGGCTCACCGTTCGGCAAGACACCGTGGATCGGCATCACGATGCGCTCGACGTTTCATCATCACAAGGTCGGCATCAAGGCGCCCGATCGTCCGCTCGTCAATGCGATCAAGGCGCAGCTGTTCAGACGTGCGGTTCGCACGCCGGGTCTGCGCACGTTGTTGAGCATCGATCCGACCTTGCCCGAATGGGCGGCGCACCACGTATCGAAAGGCAGTGCGAAGGTCGCTTATGTGGCCGACCCGTTCCCCGACGAGCGCGCGGAAGATCCCGCGCTTGCGCGCGAGCGACTCGGCCTCGACCCCAGGCAGCGCTATCTGCTCGTCTATGGCGCAATTACCGAACGCAAGGGCATTTACGAACTGGTCCACGCAATGACGCGCCTCGAACACGCGCCGACGCTGATAGTCGCGGGCGAGCAGGATGCAGGCACACGCCACTTCATGCGCAACCATGTGCGCAGTCTCACGCCCGCGCCGGTCGTGCTCGACTCGTTTATTTCCAACGACATGGAGCGCGATCTGTTTTCCGCATGCGATGCGGTATGGCTCGGCTACAAAGGTCACTACGGCATGAGCGGCGTGCTCGTGCAGGCCTATCGCTTTGGCAAGCCGGTGATCGCAACGGAAGACGGTTTGATCGGCTGGTTCAGCAGACGCTGCGAATTGGGACCGATTCTGAGCGACCTGAGTTCGGCGTCGATCGGGAAAGCCATTACCGAAACGTTGACCTCGTGGCCGCACGAACATTCGGCTGCGGCCCCACGCGACAATCTTCTGTCGCAAAACACGCTCGGCGAATTCAAGCAGACTTTGCTGCAGCAGATGGCGTGATTCAAAAGCTCTCAGCGTGACTTGACGTGACGTGATGCGCCGGCTTAAAAGCCGGCGCACGTCATGAATAAGCCCGCGCTTTCAGGACAACTGCCCGCCGGCCACCGGCACTTCCTCGCGCACCGAGCTGCTGCGCTTTTCCGGGAACAGCGCATTGCGCATCAGCATGAACGGATACTCGATTGCGCGCGTGGTCACATAGCCGATCCCGATCGCAATGACGAACTGCGCGGAAAGCGCCACGATCCAGATGATGCTCGGCGCGAAGCCAAGCGCAGTCGCCTTGCGAATCAGCATCTCGCCCGGAGCAAGCGCAAGCGAGTGCCACAAGTAAATACCGTACGAATAGAGACCGACCCACGCGACGCCGCGATAAATCCACGTCGTCCGCAGCGACCCCGAGTACTCCAGAACGAAAACGATGAGCGCGGCAAAACCGAGTGCCTGAATCGTGTAGCCGATGCTTTCGTCGAGCACGATATGTTTCGTGGCCAACGCGAGCCAGGCGCACAGCAGCCCGACGCAGCCGACCAACAGCCATTTGCGCTTCGCGATCTGGTGATAGATGCCGGGCTTCATCCAGTAGATGGCCGAGAGAATCACGCCGATCAGTAAACTGTCGATACGGTACTGCGTGTATGCGAACGCGCCTTGCAAATCCCCATCCGCAACCGCAAAACAACGCGCTATGAGCGTTACCGCACAGATGCCCGACAGTACGCCGATAATCGTCCACGCGCCGAGCCGCAAGCGTGAGAAAAGCAATAAAAGCGCCGGCAGCACGAGATAGAAATGTTCTTCCACCGCGAGACTCCAGGTCTGCGTGATCGACGTGCCGAAATAGTTCTGAAGATGCGTGAGGTTCTGGAAAAGAAATGTATTCCACGGATGCCGCCCGGCGAGCATGTGAAATATGATCAGCACGTAATACGCGGGCCAGATGCGGAACATGCGTCGCACAATGAAGCGGCGTGCGTCGACGTGGCCTGTTTCGGCGTATTGCCGCAGCAGCAGTCCGCCCACCAGAAAGCCGCTCAAGGTAAAGAAGAGATTGACGCCCTCTCGCCCGAAGCTCTTTAGCGGGTACTCGATAATCTGGACTAGAACATTACTGGTGTGAACAGTACGAAAGTGAAAGCCCATTACCGCAATAATGGCGATGCCGCGAACGAAGTCGAGTTCGATCGCCCGTCTGGCTTTCGCGGGTCCCGTCCCGCCAAATAGCTTCATGCTGTTTTCCCCTTTTTCCGTTTTATCGGCCGCATTGTCCTGTTTGCATCATGGGTGGCGGGAAGCAGGTATGAGCGCCAAGATCAAGGCATTCAGCGACAACATCGGCCAGCTTGCGTGCGTCTTGCAGGCATAGCCCTTTCCACTGTCGCCAGAATCCAGGCAGCCGGAGACGAACCGCATTGGCGACGCGCACAAGCATAAGGTTGCGCGCACAATGACCCGACGCGAGACCGTCCGCTTAGACGACGGCAAATGACGGCGACGGGGAGGAAACAAGAATGCGCCATCAGTATGCAACGCCATGGATATGGATCTTTCTTTTACCGCTTGCACTGGACTATAAGGCCACCAACGCAAGCACCGGGCACTTCGCCCAGTTCATCTTTGTCATTCCAGCAATGGCGGCAGGGCTCGCCCTTCTGCTGATCGCACCGCGCTTTCACGAGCGCTCTCCGTTACGCTCGGTCGTCACCGCAAGCATGCTGTTGTGCGTGTTCGGCAGCGTCGTCGCGCAACTGATTCAGGACAACGACAGCGGCAATTATTTGCGCGTGCTATTGCCGTTCATCCTGTTTCTGCTCGGCTACCTGGTCGCGTGCCGGCCGTGGAGCGAGCATCGAATCGCTCAATTCGAAAAAGCACTGTTCCTCGGCAATGTGGTTAGCCTTGTATTCACGTTTGTCTACGGCATTGCAACGGGCGGCGGTCTCGAGGAGGTGCGCTTTCGCATCATCTCCGTGACGCTGCTCGGACTGCAAGGCGTGCTGCTGCATGAGTTCGTCGTCGCCAAACGCTATTCGCTATACACGGTGGCCGTATTCGCGGGCACGGTGATCGTCGAATTGCTGAGCGTCACGCGCAGCCTGCTGGTCGGCACCGTGCTGCTGTTCCTGATCGCGATGGCGCTCAGCGCGCCGTCGGTGCGGCAAATCTGGCGCGCCGTCGGTCGCGGTGTCGTCGTCGCCTCGGTGCTGGCGGGCGTGGCGGGCATCGCGGCACTGGCCGTTCCAAATGTCGCGGAACACTGGACGCAGCGCATATTCTTCTCGGAAGCAACTGTCTCCGGCAAGGACCCGACCACCATCACGCGTCTCGCCGAAATGCGCGATCAGTACGACCAGGTGAGTGCTTCGCCGGAAACGCTTCTATTCGGCGCGGGCTACGGGCACTACTACCGCTACTCGCCGGTCTATTTGCCGGACCTTGCGGGCCAGTTCAGCAAGCAGGACTTTTACGCGATCAACGAATGGGCCGCGGGTCACAACTTCTGGGTCTATCAGTTGTTTGCGGGCGGACTCGTATTCGGCATCGCGATGCCGCTTGCCACGCTCGGCGCGCTCGCGGTGTGTTTCTTCGCCTATCGCTACTGGCGCAAGGTCGTACCCAATGCGCCGATGCTGCCGGTATTCGGACGCGCGATCATGCTGTTTGCCGCATTGCCGGCGACGTCGATCGGCGGCAATCCTCTCGGCCCGCGCTTTTCGGGCCTCGTATTCGGCATTGGACTCGGTCTGATGATCGCCACTTATACGCGTTTGCAGCTCGCGCTGCCCGCACGCGCGAATCGCGTGCGTAGCGCCCGGCGTATGCGGCCCGCCGCGATGCCGGACTTGCCGGGACGCATTCAACCTGGCATGGGCCGCCCGGATCTCGCCGGCACGCTCGGCATGTCGCACACGGCACAACTGCCGGGTTCCAACCGACCGGACATTGCGCGATGAAAATCCTCCACGTGCTTGCAAGCGTCGATCCGCGCGCGGGCGGTCCCGTTGAAGGCGTTCGCCGCAGCGGCATCGCGATGCAGGAAGCCGGCCATGAAATAGAAGTGGCCACTTGCGATGCGCCGGACGACCCGTACCTCGCGGCTTTTCCATTTCCCGTTCATGCGTTCGGCCCGACTTCGAATCGCTATAGCTATAGCGCGTATCTCGCGCCGTGGCTCGCGAATCACGCGAAGCGCTTTGACGCCGTGATCGTTCACGGCTTGTGGCAATACCACGGTTTCGCGACATGGAAGGCGCTGCACGACAGCGACGTGCCGTATTACGTGTACGCGCACGGGATGCTCGATCCGTGGTTCAAGGAAGCGTATCCGCTCAAGCATCTAAAGAAATGGCTTTATTGGCCGTGGGCGGAGTACCGCGTGCTGCGCGACGCGCGCGCGGTGATCTTCACGACCGAAGAAGAGCGCACGCGCGCACGGCAATCGTTCTGGCTCTATCGTGCGCGCGAACGCATCGTGCCGTTCGGCACCACGGTGCCCGAGGTGGACATAGCGTCGGCGCGCGAAGCGTTTTTACAGGCCGTGCCGGGCGCACGCGGCAAACGCATCGTGCTCTTTCTCGGCAGAGTACACGCGAAGAAAGGCTGCGATCTGCTGATCGACGCATTCGCGCGCGTGGCGCAACGCGACGACGCGCTGCATCTCGTGATTGCCGGCCCCGACGAAACCGGCTGGGCCGCGAGCCTGCGGGCTCAGGCGCAAGCAGCCGGAATCGCGCATCGCCTGAGTCTGCCCGGCATGCTGCAAGGCGATCTCAAGTGGGGCGCTTTTTACGCGAGCGACGTGTTCGCCTTGCCGTCGCATCAGGAGAACTTCGGCGTCGCGGTGGCCGAGGCACTCGGTTGCGGACTGCCCGCGCTGATCTCCGACAAGGTCAACGTATGGCGCGAAATCGAAGAAGACGGCGCGGGACTGATAGCAACCGACACAGTCGACGGAACCGAGAAGAGCCTGATTCGCTGGCTCGAGCTCGACGACGCCGCACGCGCAGCGATGCGTGTGCAAGCCGCGCGCACTTTCCATGCGCGTTTCCGCATCGACACCATGGTGAGCGCGTTGACGAGTTTGCTGGAAACGAGAGGCGGCCGCGACAGCGAAGCGAACCGCAACAAGCTCGCCGGGTTGCGCGAGGCGAGCCAGCCGAGCCGCTGAATTGCACGAAAAAAACGGCGCTCGTTCGAGCGCCGTTTGCGTTTGCGGCGGCAGCGCGTTGGCCGCACCGCCTTCTCTTCTACTTCATTGTTCCTTCATCAACGACGTCAATGTAGACGCTGCGATGGGCAACGTCTCGACCGGAGACTGCGCCGGCGCGCTCACGTTATTCGCGGCTTCCGCATGCGTGCCGCCGACGACATGTGGCACATCGAGCTGACGCGCCAGATGTCCGGCGAGCCTGAGCGATAGCGCGGCAATCGTAATGGTCGGGAAGTTTGCGCCGACAGTCGGAAACACCGAACTGCCGCCGATATACAGATTGCTGATGCCATGCACCTTGCAATCGCGATCGACCACGCCTTCGCGCGGCGAATCGTGCATGCGTGTCGTGCCCATGTGATGCCACGTGCCTTCCAGCTTATCGGGCCACGCCCGGCCTTCGAGCGGCGCGTCGAGTTCGACGTCGGCCACGCGGGCCATCTGCAACTCTCTTGCGAATCCGGCGAATGTTTTATCGAACGTGCGCTTCACCTGGTCGCCGAGACGCCACTCCACTTTCACGCGCGGCATCCCGAAACGATCGCGTTTATCGGCGCACAACGTCACGCGGCTGTCCGGATTCGGCACTGCCTCGACGATGGCCTGCAGCGTGACGTCGGTGATGAGTGCGGGCCATTGCAGCAAGCGCGCGAGGCCGTACCCGACCGTGTGCAGCGGATGCGCGACCATCGTCGCGATGTCGGCTGTGAGCCTGCGTCCGGGCTGGTCCTTGAGCATCAGCGCTTCCTTGCAGCGAATCAGCGCCTCCGAGCCCGCACTCGCCTCGCCGTACCAGCGCGAATAGAGCCACACGCGAGAATTGAGCAGTTGTTCGCGCTCCATCATTTCGCGCTTCGGTGCGAACTGCGACGAGATCTTCGTGCCATGCGCCGAGACCGCGGCATTCTGATAGTGATACTTGATGTCGTAGAGCTTGTTACGCGGGACGCCCTGGCGGAAGCGAACCTTTCCGCACATCATTCGCGGATGGTCCATGAAATAGCGTCCGACGAGATCGTTAGTGTTCCCAAGTCCTGCTGCATGCACATTGTTCGAAGCGAGCAACAGTCGCGCGTTCTCGATCCCGCCCGCAGCGAGTACGAAGATGCGCGCCTTGACCGTCATCCGGCGGCCGCTGAGCGTGCCGACCTGTACGCGGGTAATCGTGGTGCCTTGCGCATCGGCGTCGATATTGAGCACGTTCGCGTGCAGAAAGACGCGCACCCGCGTGGAGCGCCCCAATTCCTCGCGATACACCTTGCCGAAGCGCACCGGCGGGCTGAACTGCGCAACGGTGTCGCGCATGTCGCCGGTGCCAAGCGGTAGACGGCGCACGTCGGAGCGGCCAATCTCACGCTCCCAGTATGCGGGGTCGAAGTTCTGTGGACCGAGCTTCAGTAATTCATGCGTGCGCGCGTAGTACGGCGCGAGTTCTTCGAGTCCGAATGGCCAGCCGCTATGCGGAATCCAGTCGCGCTTCTCGAAGTCCCACGGATCGAGCGGACGGCACCAGCCGCCCCAGCAGTTGCTGCTGCCACCGAAATAGCGGCTGCGCGAGCCGTCCGCGAATCGATACGGCAGTCCGGCATTTTCGCCGCGGTACAGGTCGCGCGTTTCTTCGTCAGGCGCAAACCCGCCGCTTTCCAGCAGGCAGGTATCCACCCCGGCGGCCGACATTTCGCGTGCGAGCGTGATGCCCGCGACGCCTCCCCCAATAATGCAGACCGTCGTTTCGATGACCGTATTTTGTTCGACATTGCGAGTATCGATGAACATCCGCAGCTCCCGTGTTCTTCATCATGATTTTTTAAGGCGTCGTCGGCTTGCTGGCCTATGGCCGGCAAGCAACGCGCCCCTATGCCGTGACCGGATGCATCAATTGTCCGGTTGCCACGACATCGGTCTCCTCAGCGTATAAAAGCTGCGGATCTATTTCTGTGCTTCAGGTCACGGAAGAAAACGCTTCCGCAAAAAACGACACGGGTTTCCGCCGTACACGCCGCCGGCTTCGAGCGAGCGATGCACGACGGAGAGCGGTGTGACGACCGCCGAGCGGCCTATCGTCACGCCCATTTGCACGACGCATTTCGACGTGATCCACACGCCGTCCTCGATCACGATCGGCGCGACGCGCAAGTCCATCGTGGTGCTCATATCGTGCGAGCCGGCTGTCAGGAACGTTCCCTGAGAAATGCAAACATTGGAGCCGATGCGAATCGGCGCCTGGTTATAAATCCATACGTCGACGCCGAACCAGCACTTGTCGCCCACTTCGAGATTCCACGGCGCCTTCACCCGCAATGGATGCACGAAGCGGCAGCCAGTACCGATCCGCGCGCCGAACAGACGCAGCAACGCGACGCGCACGGATGAGAGCGGCAGCAGCTTGTTATTGATGACGCAAGCCTCGACTACAAACCATATGAGCTCGACGAGCGCGCCGCGCCCCGCACGATAATTGCCCTTGCCGGCGAGGCTCAGGTCGATCACGCGATGCTCCGCGCCGGCGCTTTCAGTTAGCGGCGCACAAGCGAGCCGCGGATCGTCTGCAATATTGCCCATGATTCTTCTCCATACCGTGCGCCGTACGCGTATGCGCAGGGATACTAATCAATCTCAATGTCTGTCTTTGGCAGACTCGCTCTTCTTCACTACGTGGCCGCGCAGGCAAGCGTTTTGGCGGCTGCGTGCATGGATTTTGGCGCACGATGTTTTCATTGGACTGCATCAACCCGGGGACCACAATGACAACACTGATTCGACACACCGCCCACTGCATGCTTCTTCTCACCGCCGTTTGCGCAGCACCCGCATTCGCGCAGAAGGCCGCGCCGGCCATGACCGCCACGGCGCCGACCGGCTATGGCGCGCCGGCGCCCGCTCCAGTCGATCGCCGCGCCGTTCAGCGCAAGCGCGAACAGAAGCTGCTGGGCGCGCCTGACGGCTACGTCGCCGGCAATCCGCGGGACGCCAATATCGACAACGGGCGCCGTGCAGCTCTGCTCGACGAACAACGCATGACCGTCACCGATGGCGAGCAAGCCGGCAAACCGGGTGCAGCGGGCAAGCGCAAGGCGCCGCCCGTCGCGAACGGCCAGTTGCGTGTCGCCGATGCGGCAGCGCGTCCGCGCGCCGACGACAAGCTCGTGCCGCAAGGCGCCGCCAAGGCCACCTACGCCGATCCGTACACGATGGGTAAGCGTTCCGTCTACCGTTCGCCGTGGTGATCGCGCACTCATGATGGCCGCGGCCGGATCATTCCGGCGCGGCGTCCTCCGTGGTCGCCGGCTTCGCATGCGGCACGACCACCGCTGAAGGCCTGGCGTCGAAGTACGTAGCGCTCGCCTTCAAGCGCCTTCTTCCTGCCGCGCGGCACAGCATGCCGATGCGCTCTTCAAAAGTACTAATCGTCGAGTCCGGCGAAAGCGCGCTCTCCGCGTAGTCGCGCGCGGCCCGGCCGAGCGCCGCGCGCCGCTCGGGGTCGTTGGCGAGAGCGGTGATCGCGCCGACCAGCGCCTTCACGTTATCGGGCGGCACGACGACCCCGCGCGCATGCACCGCTTCGTGCAGCGCGGTGCCGCGCCGCGCCATCGCGATCGTCGCGCGGCCGCTCGCGAACATGCCGGTCAGCTTCGACGGCATGACGAGATCCGCTGCATCGGCGCGTTGCGGCAGCACGTGAATGTCCGCGAGATTGAGCAGTTCGTTCAGGCGCTCCGCCGGTTGAAGCGGCAAGAAGACGCAGTTCGGCAACGTTGCGCAGCGCTTCTCGAGGTTCTCTCTCGCCGCGCCGCCGCCACAGAATACGAACGTGACGTCCGGACGCGACGCGAGCGAAGCAGCGGCTTCGGCAAGCGTTTCGATGCCCTGCTTCGCGCCCATGTTGCCGGAGTACAGCACGACTTTCTGCGCGTCGGACAGATTCAACTCGCTACGGTATTCGCTCGCGCGCGACAGCGGATAAATGGCCGACACGTCGACCCAATTGGGCAGACACACCACTTTCGAAGGCGCTACGCCTTTCGCCGACGCGCGCGCGCTCATCTGCCGCGTGATCGACGACACCGCGTCGAAGCGCCGCAACAACTGGCTTTCGACCCAGCGCGCGATTCGCGCCGCGCGCGAGCCTTTCAGAAGGCCGAGTTCGAACGCCGCGTCGACTTCGTAATCCTGAATGTGCAGCCACGCACTGGCGCGCGCCACACGAGCCAGTGCAAGGCATGCCGGCGCGCATATCAAGGTCGGCGCGATCAACACGACTGCGTCGGGGCGCCATAACGCCTGCAAGGCGAGCACAGGCAGCGAGGTCGCCGCAAAGCTAGCCAGATGAATCATCCGCTTCAGGCCGCTCGGTCGCGACGGCACCCATAGCGGCGCGCGCCAGATCGCGACGCCGTCGCGCTCTTCCCGCCGATAACGCCACGACGCATAGCCCGGCGAAACCTGCCATTCAGGGTAGTAAGGCGGAGCGCATACCACCCGCACCTCGTGCCCTCGACTTGCGAGCAGCGCGGCCATTTCAGCCGTGTACTTGCCGGTCCCCGTGAGCTCGGGCGCGTAATTGAGGCCGTAGATCAGGATCTTCATTGTGCGTATCTAACGTGTTAAAGCTTCCATGCCCGACCTCGCGGCGGCGCCGCGACACCCGTCAATCGCTCAGCATCAGCGCACAGCCCCGGGCAATATTGGCGGCTGCGGAAGGCGGATCAAACCGGCGAATCACTTCCATGCAACGGTGAGCGGTGCCGCTCGCATCGGCGAAGGCTTCCATTGCTTTTAGCAGCGTGCGCTGCAATCCGGCGACGTCGCCCGCGGTAAACGAATAACCGCTCACGCCGTCGATCACGAGTTCCGGCACGCAGCCGCAACTCTCGCTGACGACAGCCGGACAGCCGTGCGCGAGCGCCTCGTTGACGACGAGACCCCACGGCTCGCTGAAGCTCGGCAGCACCATGCAGGTCGCGCCGTAGTACTCGCGCGTGAGCGGCTCATCCTGCAAGCTGCCCGCGAACGTCACGGCGTTCTCCAGGTGCAATTCGACGGCTTTTGCACGCAATGCGTCGGCCATCGGCCCCGTGCCGACAATGCGCAATTGCGCAGCGGGTACGCGTTTTTGCAAACCGGCAAACGCTTCGATCAACGTGCCGACGCCCTTCTCTTCCGACAGACGCCCGACGTATAGAAACACTGGCGGGTTGCCGGCACGCGCGGCGACGCGTTCGACCAATGCCCGCTCCGGCGAAAAAGAACCGGGCAGTGCGGCGGCCTGACACGGTATAAAAATCTTCTCGCGCTTCGCGCCGAGCGACAGCAGATACTCGCGGCTGCGCTCGCCGAAACCGAAATAGCCGTCGCACAGCGAGAAAAACACGCGCTTCGGAATAGACGTGAGAAGCTTCTTCGGACGATCGCGTCCGGTCGAATCGCAGAACACCGCGCGCCGCTTGCCGGTCACGATGCAAGCCGCAAGCATCGCCCAATATTCCGGACGGTGATAACCCGGCAGCACGATCAGATCGGACTTCGCCTTCAGCACTTCCCACGTCAGCCGCGCGATCATCTTGATCGTCGGCACGTCTTCGTAACAGCCGTCGAAGAGCTTCTGCATCGGATAACGATGGTATGAATAGTCGACCTCGGAAAAGCCGATGCGGTCGTGCTCGGTATCGGCGATCTGCACCATCCGGTAGCGAATTGCTCCGGATGCCGAAATATTATGCAGCGCAGAAAAGACGACACCTTTGTGACGCGACCATACGACGTTATGGAAGATGGTGACGGATGCACTCATTTTTATGCAGCTCCTCGAAAAGACGTCATTGCACGGCGGCCGCGGTCGGCGACCCGGCATAGGATTCGACGAATTCCCGATACGTCGACGCGATTCCCTGCTCCAGTCCGATCGTTGCCCGCCAGCCCATCTGCGCGAGGCGCGAGACGTCGAGCAACTTGCGCGGCGTGCCATCGGGTTTCGACGCGTCGAACACGAGCTCGCCGTCGAAGCCGACCACCTTGCAAATGCACTCCGCCAGTTCGCGTATCGACAGATCTTCGCCGACGCCCACGTTGAAAAGCCCTTCCATCACGTTGTTTTCGAGCACGAACAGCGTGGCCGCGGCGAGATCGTCGACATGCAGGAACTCGCGGCGCGGTGTGCCCGAGCCCCATACGGTCAGCGTACCGGCGCCGTTCAGCTTGGCTTCGTGCGCCTTGCGCAGGAGCGCCGGCAACACATGGCTGCTCTTGAGATCGTAGTTGTCGTTCGGGCCGTACAGGTTGGTCGGCATCAGCGATACGTACTGCGTGTTGTATTCGCAGTTGTACGCCTCGCAGAGTTTCAAACCGGCGATCTTCGCGATGGCGTATGCGTCGTTCGTCGGCTCGAGCGACGACGTCAGCAGATACTCCTCGCGAATCGGCTGCGGGCATTGCTTCGGATAAATGCACGACGAACCGAAGAACACCAGCCGCTCGACCTGCGCCCGATACGCGGCGTGAATCACGTTCGTTTCGATCACCAGGTTTTCATAGATGAACTCGCCCGGCCGCGACGCGTTCGCAAAAATGCCGCCCACGCGCGCCGCGGCAAGCAGCACGACGTCGATCTTCTCGGCCTCGAAAAAGCGGTTCACAGCGGCCTGATCCATGAGATCAAGCTCGAGCCTCGTGCGCGTGACGACATTCGTGTAGCCCGCTGCGACGAGCCGCCTGACGAGAGCCGAGCCGACCATGCCGCGGTGCCCCGCGACGAAAATGCGTGACTGTTTGTTCATCGCATCACTCGTGATGTTCGAGCGCCGTGAAGCCGGCGAGCGTGACGAGCGCGTCACGACGTGCAATCTGGAAGTCGGAGCGCACCATCTCCTTGACGAGCGCGGCAAACGGCGTGGTGGGTTGCCAGCCCAGCTTCGCATGCGCCTTCGACGGATCGCCGAGCAGCGTCTCGACTTCGGCCGGCCGGAAGTAGCGCGGATCGACACGCACGATCACGTCGCCCGGCGACATTCTGGTCTCGCGCCCTTCCACTTTGTCGACAATGCCGATTTCGTCGACACCGCTGCCTTCAAAGCGCACCGTGACGCCCAGTTCACCCGCGGCATGCTGGACGAACTGACGCACGCTGTACTGCACGCCGGTCGCAATCACGAAGTCCTCCGGCTGCTCCTGTTGGAGCATGCGCCACTGCATCTCGACGTAATCGCGCGCATGGCCCCAGTCGCGCAACGCCGACAGATTGCCGAGATAGAGCGTCTTCTGCATGCCGACCGCAATACGCGCAATCGCACGCGTGATCTTGCGCGTCACGAAAGTCTCGCCACGCACCGGCGATTCGTGATTGAACAGAATCCCGTTGCAGGCATAAAGACCGTACGCTTCGCGATAATTGACCGTTGTCCAGTACGCGAACATCTTCGCCACCGCATAGGGGCTGCGCGGATAGAACGGCGTCGTCTCCGATTGCGGCACTTGTTGCACGAGGCCGTAAAGTTCGGACGTCGACGCCTGGTAAAATCGCGTCTTATTCTGCATACCTAAGATACGAACAGCCTCCAAAATCCGCAGTGCGCCAAGACCATCGGCGTTGGCCGTGTACTCCGGTTCCTCGAACGACACCGCAACGTGACTTTGTGCCGCGAGGTTATAAATCTCGTCCGGCTCCACGCGCTGAATCACGCGCAGAATGCTGGTGGAGTCCGTGAGATCGGCGTGATGCAGAAAGAGGTGTTGTTCCGGATCGTGTGGGTCTCTATAGAGGTGATCGATCCGGTCTGTGTTAAACAGCGACGACCTGCGTTTGATGCCGTGCACGTCGTAGTTTTTGGCGAGCAGCAGCTCGGCGAGGTACGACCCGTCCTGCCCCGTGATCCCCGTGATCAGCGCGACCTTGCGTTTCATGAAGGCTTCTCCTTGTTAACTTTTCAACACTTGTAGCGAGAAACTCGGCCGCGATTTCAGCCCGCTATGCTGTCATATCCGTAATATCCGCCTTGATAACCCGAGCCGAGGAAAGCCCCTTCCTGCGGCACGTCGGTGAGCAATACGCCTCTGAGTCCAACCCCGCCATTACGAAGACGCTTGGCGGTCTCGGCAATTTCATTCAACGGATGACGGCCGTGGCGAACCACCAGCAGCGTCGTGCCCGCGTGCTTGCCGATCAGCGTCGAATCGGTGACGGCGAGTACCGGCGGCGTATCGATGATCACGAGGTCGTAGCGTGATTTCAGTTCGTCGAGCATCGTCTGGAAGCGCGAGCTCATC
The DNA here is from genome assembly GCF_040543975.1 of Paraburkholderia sp. OAS925. Classification (NCBI taxonomy): domain Bacteria; kingdom Pseudomonadati; phylum Pseudomonadota; class Betaproteobacteria; order Burkholderiales; family Burkholderiaceae; genus Paraburkholderia; species Paraburkholderia sp. OAS925. The sequence continues at coordinate 1,024,622 of NZ_JBEUNO010000001.1, read as the reverse complement.
AGCAGTTCCGACGGATGCGAGGGCAACGTGCCCTTGGCCAGCACATCGAGTCCGGGCAGCACGTCGCGCTGGATCATCGAAGTCAGGTCGCCTCCGCTCAGCACATCCGACAAGCCCGGTTGATGTCCGATGCCGAAGTGCGAGTGCACGTCGCCGCGCCGCATGTCGCCGTCGATAATCAGCACGCGTTTATTCGCCGATGCGACGAGCGCCGCGAGATTCACCGACAGAAACGACTTGCCTGCGTCGGGCCGCGAGCCCGTAATCATCACGACGTTATTTGCGGCATGATCGAGCGAAAGTTGCAGTGATGTACGGAGATTGCGCACCCCTTCTACAGCAATGTCTTCCGGCGCCTGCTGCGCGAGAACATGCAGACCACGCCGGCGCAGCATGACGTCCTCCTGCAAGCGCAACTGCGTCTGGCTGCGCGGCACCACCGCGAACACCGGCACGCCGAGCACGGCTTCCAGTTCGTCGGGACGCTCCACGCCGCCATACATCGCGCGCTTGAAGAAGGTCAGCATGATGCCGAGCACCAGACCGCCGCCCAGCGCGATGAGGATCGCGATCACGCGCTTCGGACGCACCGGCTCATCGGGTGCTTCGGCGAAATCGACCAACGCGCACGTTGCCGACCTGGCCCGCCTTCGCGACGCGCAACTGCTGCGCGCTATTGAGCAGGTTCGTATACAACTCGGTGTCGACATGCACGTCGCGCAACAGACGCAACGCGGTCTGCTCCGTATCCGGCATCACCGACACGCTGCGGTTCATGTTGACCTGCGCGCCTTGCAGCGCTGCGATCTGCGCATCGAGCGAAGCGACTGCCGGGTGATTCGCCGTGAAGCGTTGCGACATCTCGGCGCGCTGCGTTTGCAGATCGAGCAGCTTCGTCTTGTTGTCGACGATCTGCTGAAGCAGCAGGCGGCTCTCTTCGCCGAGATCGACCGTGCCGTGCGTATTGCGGAACTTGTTGTAGCGCTGCTCCGCCTCGTCCAGTTCCTTGCGCAAGCCCGGCAATTGCTGATCGAGGAATGCGAGCATGTGCTCGGCTTCCGTCGAACGGCTTGCAACGTCCTGGCGCACGAACTCACGCGCCATGCTGTTGACGATCGCCGCGGTCAGCGCACTGTCGCCGCCTTCGAGGCTCGCGCGGATCACGCCGGATTGCAGCGTGGTTTCCTGCACGACGAGCGCCTTCTGCAAGCGGTCGACGGTGCTGAGCGTCGACGCACGCGACAGCTCGAATTGCGAGCCGGCCGCGCCGGTCAGCGCATCGACACGCAACGCGATAGGACCGTCGGCGGTATCCGTCTGGACCGTTTCGCCGACGTGGCCCGACAGGATCGCAATGCCGTTCCTGTCGCGCAGCACGTACGAGCGGTCGTTGCCCGCGACCAGCGTGAAGGTGGTGTCGTACATCTCCTTCGACGTGTCGAAGCGCGACACCGAAATGCTCTCGTTGCCCCACGCATAGCCGGACAGGTTGATGAACTGGGGCAGTTTGAAGCCCCATTGCCCGTTCACCAGCCCGGCAATCAGCCCTCCGATCACCGGCATGTAGCGCGGCGTCGCCGTGATGTCGAGATGCAGCTTCTTGACGGTCTCCTCCGTCACGAGACGCGACTTCAGCAGCTCGATCTCCGCTGCCGTCGACGGTTTCGTGTCGAACATGCCGGTGAGCGGCGGCAAGGAATCCTTGCCGTTCGCGTTGGCATTCGCCGTCTTGTCCTCGACGTGAAACAGCACGTCCGCCCGGTACGTCGGTGGCGCAACGAAAGCGTACGCGCACCCCAGCGCGAGCGCGATCAGCGTCACGGTTGCAATAGTGCGCCAGCCCCGCACGATAGTGCGGAGATAGTCCGAAAGATGCAACTCATCCGCTGCGGACACGTCCGTATAGCGGTTCTCGAAGTTGATTGCCATGTTTGGTCTCACCCAGCATAACCCGCGGTTTTTCTGAACTGCTTTATACGTTTTTTACTTTGCTGCTTGTTTTGCTGCTTACTTCGCTACTACCACGCCGGTCACAGCCGCATTGATCGCCGGCAACAACAGGTTCAGGATACGGTTGAAACGAACCAGCCCGCCCTGGCCCACGTACACGACGTCCTTCGGCTGCAACTCGAACTGGTTCGCAAGGATCATCGATACCGGCGAGCTCGCGTCGAGGTGATAGATCTGCGGCGATTCGCTCGCGGAATTTCGGATCACGAACAATTGCCGCGTGGAAGCCGTAGCCTGGTCGAAGCTGCCGCTGTCCGAAATGGCCTGCGAGAGCGTCAGCGAACCGTTGCGCATCGGCGTGACCGTCGCCGGCTTGTTCACTTCACCCATCACGTAGACACCGCTGTCTTCACGCGAGGCCACACGCACTGCGTCGCCCGCCTGCAGATAGATGTTCGACGGGTTCTGTCCGCGCTTGAGCAGGTCGTCCATGTTCAACTGATACGTGACGCCATTGCGGATCAACTCGACACGGCTGCGGTCCGCGTTCGGGCTGAAGCCGCCGCTCTGGCTGATAGCACTCGTCAGCGACATCGTGATGTCGTTCAGCGACTGCGCGCCCGGCGTGCGCACTTCACCGTCGATGAAAATCTGCGCGTTACGGAAAGAGGCCACGCGCACCGTCACTTCCGGCTTCTGGTACACCTTGCTCAGGCGGTTATACAGTTCCTTCTGGATCGCGCTGACGTCCCTGCCGGCCACGTGAACCGTGCCCGCATACGGAAACTGGATATCGCCTTTCTCGTCGATGAGAAAGCCCGAGGCCGCATCCGAAGACTTGGCGTTCTGCGCCGGTTGGCCGAGCGCCGCTGCGAGTTCGGGGTGATCCCACACGACGATCTGCAGCACGTCGCCAGGGCCGACGCGGTATGGGCCCGGCTTGCCGAAGAGCGCGAGCGTTGCCGGCGGCAACGGGGCACTGGTCTGGTCCGCGTGCATCTTGCGCACGAGCGACAGATTGATGTCCGTAATGGGTATCGTCTGCTGCTGTGACGGTTCGGTGCTGAAATCGCCGCCCGTCTCCTGAAGAGTGGCCGGCGTGTCCATCCGCTGACCGGGCGCGGCAGCGCAGCCCGCGAGCAGTGCAGCGATTGCGAAAACCGAGAGACTTCCCCGTGCGTGTACCAAGCGAGCTCATAACTTTTTCCTCCTTGCGCAAGAGCGAATGTCTCAGGAAAGAGGCACCGCCTTGCGTGCTTTGTTAACAACTAGTAAGCGTTTCGATGCACCAGTCCGGCGACAATCGTCGCGCCGATGATCCGCATGTCGAGTGCAAACGACCAATGCCCCAGGTAGTACAGGTCATGTTCGACGCGACGTTCCATCTTTTCGATGCGGTCGGTCTCGCCACGAAAGCCGTTGATTTGCGCCCAACCTGTAATACCCGGCTTGATCCGATAGCGATTGATGTAGCCCGCGACCACTTTCTGATAGAGGTCGTCGTGCTCGAGCGCATGAGGACGCGGTCCCACGACCGACATGTCGCCACGCAATACGTTAAAAAACTGCGGTAATTCGTCGAGGCTCGTACGGCGCAGGAACGCACCGACTTTCGTCACGCGCGGATCGTTGCGCGTCGCCTGGCTGACGGTGCCCTTTTGCTCCGTATGCATGCGCATCGAACGGAACTTGTAGATCGTGAATACGCGTCCATCCGCGCCCTTGCGCTTCTGCCTGAAAAACACCGGCCCACGCGACGAGAGCTTTACCGCGAGCGCAATAGCAACGAGAAGCGGCGCAAGACAGAAGAGCGCGGTAGCTGCGAACAGGCGATCGAAGATCTCTTTCTTCAGCATCGAGCTCGCCGAAAGAGGCGACGCCACGAGGTTGATTGCAGGCACACCGAGCAACTCGATCACACCGCTGCCCTCGAAAAGCGCGAGACTGCGCACGTCGGGCATGAAGCGAATGTTCACCAGATCGTCGCGAAACTCGCTGACGAGCGAACAGATCAGCGGCTCTTCCGCGAGCGACAGCATCAGCCACAATTCATGAACGTCATTCGTGCGGATGTATTCAGCGAGCGCATCCACGCTATCGAAAACCGGCACACCTTTACTATTCACCGGCGATTGATCCGGCTTCGTGTTGTAGACCGCCGTCGCGCGAAAGCCCGTGGTCGGCGCGGAATCGATGCGGCGAATCAGCGCGTCGCATTGCGAGCCGCTTCCCACTATCGCGACCCGATGCAGATTCATCCCCGCGCCGCGTGCACGCGCAAGTACTGCATGCGTGATGAGGCGATACGAGATCAGCAGGCCGCCGGTCACGGCGGTCCAATACGAAAACCACAAACGCGATACGAAGTCGCTGCGATGCAGCGAATACATCAATACCAGCGCACTGCCCTGCACGATCAGCCACGCGAGCGACACCTGTCCTGCGAGCGCGAGCTTCGAGCGGCCGCGCCATGATTCATAGACGCCGAACGCCGGAAAGATCGCGAGCGCGAAGGCTGCGGCGAACATCACCAGCGCCCAATAGAAACCCGATTGAGCGAGGTAGTCGAAGCGGATCTGCGACGCCACCGCCGCTCCTACGAGCACCAGCGCGACATCGAACATTCGCGCGAGCAAATCCTGAAACCTGCGCATTTTGCTTACCTCGTACTGACCGTTCCTGTCCGCAATCCGCCGCGACCGCTGCTTAAGAGCAGCGGCCGTAGTTGTCGTTGAATCTCACGATGTCGTCTTCGCCCAGATAAGTGCCCGACTGGATCTCGATGATCTCGAGCGGCACTTTCCCCGGGTTTTCCAGCCGATGCCGGATGCCAAGCGGAATGTAAGTCGATTCGTTTTCGCTCAGCAGGAATTGCTCTTCGCCGCGCGTGACGAGCGCGGTGCCGCGCACCACGACCCAGTGCTCGGCGCGGTGGTGATGCAGTTGCAGCGAAAGCTGCGCGCCCGGCGTCACGACGATGCGCTTCACCTGAAAACGCTCGCCGTGGTCGATCGAATCGTAAAAGCCCCACGGACGATGCACCTTGCGATGCGCGTCGGCCTCCGGTGCGTTCTGCGCCTTGATGCGCGACACGAGACCCTTGACGTCCTGCACATGCGAGCGGTCCACCACGAGCACCGCGTCGGCGGTTTCGACCACCACCACATTCGTCGTGCCGACGCAGGCGACGAGGCGTCCTTCGGAATGCGCGTAGCTCGACACCGCGCCCTCGAACGCCACGCGACCACGGCCCGCATTGCCGTTGGCGTCTTTTTCCATCGCGGCCCAGACGGCGTCCCATGAACCGAGATCGGACCAGCCGGCTTCGAGTCGGACCACCACGCCTGCGGGCGACGCATCTTTTGCGCTTGCCTTTGTATCTGCGCTTGCCGTGTCGGCGGCAGCAGCGTCCGCCGCTTCACTCAAGCGCTCCATCACCGCGTAGTCGATCGAATCGGCCGGCGAACTCAGAAACGCATCGACGAGCGGGCGGAAATACCCGTCTTCGCTGCGACCGCCGCTGAATGCGCGCTCGCAAGCCGAGTGCATGTCCGGCTGCAAACGCGCGAGCGTGTCGAGCCAGACGCTTGCGCGCACAATGAAGATGCCGCTGTTCCACCAGTACACCCCGGCTGCGACGTACTGCGCCGCGATCTCTTCCGCGGGCTTTTCCACGAAGCCGTCGATGGCATGCGCGCCGTCGCCGAGCGCGGCGCCGATGCGGATATAACCGAAGCCCGTATCGGGACGCGTCGGCGGCACGCCGAGCGTCGCGATCGCGCCGCGTTCGGCGTAACGTGCCGCGTTTTCGAGCGCAGCCTGCAACGCGTTGACGTCGGCGATCGAATGATCCGCCGGCATCACGACGAGAATTCCATCCTGCCCTTCAGCGCAAGCGAGCGAGGCCGCGAGCGTCAGCGCGGGCGCCGTATCGCGGCGAGCGGGCTCGACAATCAGACGCGCTTCGACGCCATTCTCATGAAGCTGCTCGGCAATCACGAAGCGGTGTTCTTCACCGCATACGATGATCGGCGAAACATCGACTTGCCAGCCCGCGGGAAAGTCGTTCATGCGTCGCGCGGTGGCTTGCAGCAGCGAATCGGAGCCCACCACGTCGATGAGCTGCTTCGGAAAGTTTTCGCGCGACACGGGCCACAGACGCGTGCCGGAACCACCGGCGAGAATGACCGGGACGATGCGCGTGCAACGCGCGCCGCGTGCGTCCTCACCAGCATGGGACGACGTATTATTTCCAGCTCCCTGATTCAACATATCTGCAATCCTTATGACTCTTGCAAAACAACCCGCCGATGCTACTGGCCGACCATGCGGCGGCTCTGTATCCGGAACTCGGTCGGCGAAATTCTCATTCGCTTGCGAAACACCTTGGCGAGACGGTCGCCGTTGCCCATGCCCGTGCGGCGCGCGATTTTGTCGACCGGCAATTCGGATTCGGTCAAGAGGCTGCACGTCACGGCAAGGCGTTCGTGCAACAGAAAACTCGATGGGGTGATGCCCATTTCCATCTTGAAGCGGCGTAGGAAGTTGCGTTCGCTCATCGCCGCGAACTGCGCGGCGTCCGCGATCGAAATAGATTGCTGGCAGTTTTCCTGCAGCCAGCGAGCCGCCGCGCGCACCTTGTCGCCTGGCGTAAGCGCGCCGTCTTCGCTGAGAAGCGGCGCGAGGTTCGAGCACGAATCGGCAAGCAAGCGCTCAGCAACGGTGCGCGCAGCCGCCGCGCCCAGGTCGCGCTTGATCATGCCGAGCGCGCTGCGCATCGACTCGAGACGATCGCCGGCGTCGGCGCCCTGCTCGCTCTGACGCGGTGTTTTCGCCGATTCGTCGCGCAATGCATAGGTGCCGCTTGCGTCGGGCAAGTAGGCCGCGTCGAGCAGCGCGCGTCCTTCCGCGATCGGCCGGATCATGCCGGTGTTGTGCCGCACGCGGCGCAGCCACGCGATCAGGCGCTCGTCCCGCGCCGCCGCGATGGCGCCCTTGCCGCCTGCTACGTACAGCGCGTCGAAGCCGCTGTAATGTCGCGCGTCGAGTCCATCGGTCCACACGCGCAGAGCCGACGACGACGTCACCATGCCGCCATCGGCGGAGAGGAAGCACACGTCATATGAACAGCCACTCGGGCCCGAGGAAGCCAGTTCATTCGCTGCCTGGAACACTTCGGCTACAACGCCGGCGCCTTGCAGCGAGCAGTCGTTGAACATCAGTATCGCGATGCGGCGCATGCCTTTGTTCGGTGCGTGCACCCAACGCAGCATGGCAGACTCGAGACTCGCGCAGGTCATAGCTATCCTCACCAGAAAACGGATTTACTTTCACCATCAACGGCCACGCCGGGGCCGACTCTGAGCAGTGCATCATAGCCACCACTAGTCAAGTATTTAGCCGCCATGACCGATAGTGCTGACATGTTGGCGCATTGACAGGAGTAGCTCGCGGTGATTTTCGGCAATATTCCGCCAACACCGAATTGCACCGAATTAATTGCCGATTCGACATATCATTGAATTGGCGTTGTGCGAATCTTAGTTCAAAGCAGAACTCGATTTCGTTCGCCACCGCACACTGGTTCGCTACTCAAAAAAGGGCGGTTACAATTCGATCCGCACGGAACCAGGGCCAAAATAAAGGCGTTTTCGCCAATGAATGGAGCGGTTGCGCACAAACTCTCCCGCTTGTGGAGATTCCCCCGCGCAACCGCCGCGCAGGTTTCGGCTGACGATAGGAACCGCGCACTTCAATAACGCGAAGCAGTGTCTAATATAGGCACCTTGCACGGCCTTTCGGTTATTTAATTTGTTCTTATTGGGTGCATTCAATATAAATACGGCGATTAATGTTTCAGGCCTGAAACATGGGGAATAACGGCCGTTAAGATGACAGCGCAATTGACGGACCCGCGGCGGATCGCGCGAGACGCGCGCCAGTCGGAAACGGCCAGAAGCTTGCGGAAATGCACTATGCGGTTTCCGCAACATGCAGCAACGGACACTACGTCGCGGCGGCTCTGGCCTGGTGAATTAGCAGTTTGACGACGCTCGCGCGACGAGACACAGCGCGAGCAGCACGGGATACACGGGGGATGGTATGTCGAATTCAAACAGGCATCGCGCAGTGCGAAGCATTATAAGGTCCGTGCCGGGGCGTGCGACTGCACGTGCGGTTCTTTTCGCGGCGCTCTGCGTATCGGCAGTTGAATGCCAGGCAGCGGCGGCGCAGGTCGATACGAAGGCGTCTGACGGCAAGGGCCTGCGTTGCTCGGCGCCTTCGTCGCAAGCAAGCGCAGCGTCCGCAGGCGATTTGATCGAAGCGGATACACCGAGCGACGGCACGCGTCTCTTCGCCGCATCGAAACCGTTTGCGCTTGTGTTCACCACGCGCGCGCCGCAAAACGATACGCTCATCTGGCAGATACGCGACACGTGGAATGTTGTGCGTGCAAGCGGTCGCTTCAGCGTCGCCGCTGGCGCAATGTCATGGACGCTCAATTGCGCATCGCCGATAGCGGGCTATTTCGCCGTGTCCGCGTCGCTCGAACGCGCGCAGGGTGAACTGTCATCGCGCGGCACGCGGCCGGCCGGCATCGCCACTTTCGGCGTGCTGCCCGATACCGCGGCCACGCTACCGGCCGTACGCTTTCCGTATGAAGACCTGCATCGGTTCGGCGGCCAGGGCACCGCGTATCTCGCGCCCGGTCAGCATTGCTGCGACGGCGACGGTTATCGTCCGGTCTATACCGCGCTCGGCCTCACGTGGATAAACGACAACCGCAACTGGTACATGGAAGAGCCGGACAAACCCGGCACCTTCGATCCCGCGACGAAGCAGCTCACGCCCTACCTGCAACGCGGCGATCTCTTGCGTCTGATCCAGCTCGACGGCATCCCCAAATGGGCGAGCACGACGGGCAAGCAAACTCATAGCTATGCACCCACTTCACTCGCGCAGATGAAGGAGTACATGGCGAAGGTCGGCGCGGAATCGAATCGCGTTCGCACGACTTATTTTCCGAAGCAGCGCGACAACTACTATCAGGTCACCTGGGAGCCCGACGCCGACGGCGGTTTGCCGTGGCGCGACAGCGACGCGAATTTCGTCGCGATGTACAAGGCCGTGTGGGAAGGCATCCATCAGACAGATCCGCATGCGGTGGTGATGGGCCTCACGTATTCATCGGTGCAAGGCAACGTGACGTGGATGCGCCGTTTGGGTCCGCTCGGCATCGGCCGCTATATGGACGGCATGACCGTGCACGGCTATTACGACATTGGCGCCACACCGTCGCATCCGCCGGAGCGCGTGGCCGACACGCGCAATCAGGGCACGGTATCGGGCGCGCTCGCTGCGTCGATGCGCGCGTTGCGCCACGAAATGCGGCAATACCTGAAGCCCGGCGCGCCGCTATTCGTGACCGAGACGGGCATCAGTTACGACATCGGCGAATCGTATGGCAAGCGCTATCCGGGCGCTGACGTGCTGTATGCGCAAGCCGCGGTCGTCGCGCGCACGCATCTGATTCTGCTCGGCGAAGGCGCCGACATGACCTACGTGTTCTATCTCGCGGACATGCCGGACGCGGCGCCCGGCTACGGCATCTTCTTCGAACTCGAGCATGCGAAAGGCGCCTATGGTCCGTCTCGCATCAGTCCGAAGCCGGCGGCGCTCGCGGTGGCGGCGATGACGCGCATCGTCGACGGAACGAGCACGCTCGGGCCGCTCAAAGCGTTGCCGAACGGCGTCCATGCGTACGCATTTCGAAGGCTCGGTGGTGGCAAGATCGTGACCGCGCTCTGGACTCACGACAACGACAAATGGAGCGCGAAAACCGGCTTCAACGCGGGGCAAAGCGTCGAATATCGCTTGCGTGTCGACGCGCCCGGCACGAGCGGCGAAGTCACCACGCTCGACATGATGGGCAACGCGGCGGCGGTGCCGTATCGCGACGGCGTCGCAACGTTGAAACTGTCGCCCACGCCTTTATACGTGGTGTCGAGTAACGCCGACGTATTCAAGGACGCTGTCACTACGCCGGAAGGTTACGTCGCCCGCTAGCGTTCCGGCTCGAAGTCATGCGGCGAGAACTACGCGAACTACGAGAACTACGCGAACCGCGATAGCTAGCGCACAGAACACCGCGGCCGCCGCAATTAGCATCTGTATCGACGCGCGGGGGGCGCTAATAATGAACGGGGTTGCGTGGATCATGCTCGTGCTGGCCGCGATAGCCGGTGCATTCGCGTTTGCGGCGGCAGGCACTCTCATGCTTTTGCTGCTGATCGCGGACGTCGCGCAAAGACTGACTCGCGACGACGACAACCGTGGCGACTATTAACACTGCTTGCGCCACGGAAATCACCGTGGCAATAGCGAGCTTGCTCGGGAACCCGCATGCTGACGGAAATCGACTTCCTCGATGTTGTTCGTTTGACGCCGCTCGTCGCGATCGATCTGCTGGTTCGCGATGCAGACGGACGCGTTCTGCTCGGTCATCGCCGCAATCGGCCCGCGCGCGGCACGTGGTTCGTTCCCGGCGGCCGCATCCTCAAGGACGAAACGCTCGACGCCGCTTTCTCGCGCATCGCCGACGCCGAGCTCGGCATCGCGAAACTCGCACGTTCCTCGGCGCGCTTCGAAGGCGTATTCGAACATCACTACAGCGATAATTTCGCGGGCGAGCCTGGCGTGTCGACGCATTACATTGTGCTTGCTTATGCGTTGTCGGTAGCGAGTGCGCAGCCGGTCGGCCGGCCCGATCAGCACAGCGAATATCTGTGGCTCACGCCTCACGAACTGCTCGCGCGCGACGACGTCCATGAAAACACCAAGGCGTATTTCCGTTAGTGTTTCCGCTAGTATTCCCGCTAAGCAGCCACCGTATGCACAGTGTTAGCCCGCCAACGCGGAACGTCAGATGATTGCAGTATGATCGAGCGCACTATAAAAGGCTCGAATGCACATGCGATCATCGGCGGCCCGTGTTGTTCGGAGAATATGCATTGCGCTCGGCGCGCTCTTCGCGCTGCTCGCGTTGGCCGTGTTACCAACGGCAGCGCGCGCGGCGGACTGCAAGGCGGGAACGCTCGTCACCGTCGTTGCGCATCTGGACGACGATCTGCTGTTCGTCGATCCCGCGATTAGCGAGCGTCTCGATGCCGGATGGTGCATCACCACAGTTCATCTGATCGGAGGCGCAAACGGCGCGAGGCTGCCCTATGTGCTGACGCGCGAGCAGGCCTCGCGGCTCGCGTATGCGCGCATGGCCGGTGTGCCCGACGTATGGAACGAGTCGAGCGTCGAGATCGCCGGCAAGCTCGTGCATGAAATGGTGCTGAAAGCCAAGCCGCAGGTTCGGCTGCTCGAACTGCGGCTACCGGGCGGTGGCGTGCGCGGCGGCCGCGAGCCGCTCGGCTTGTTATGGGAACAGCGCGCAACGCTATCCACGTATCCGATCAACGCGGACGGCTCGGGGCGCATGAAGTACGATCGCGAGTCGCTCTCCGCGACACTGAAGACGATTCTCGCGCAAGCCACGCTGATCTACACACTTAATCCGGATACCGTACCATTTGTCGAGCACCCGGATCACATTCTCGCGGCGCGCATAACGCGTCATGTCGCGCAGACGCTCGGCAACAGCGTGCCGATCGTCTACCACGTGACTTATCCCACCGGCGGCTGGCCCGGCAATCTTCCTGCTGCCGAGGTGCAACGCAAGCGCGACATCGTCGCGAGCTATTTTTCCGTCGACGGAAGCGAGTCGTCGCATGTGTTCGGCGAATTCCAGTGGGACGGCAACTGGATCGCGCGACGCTATGCGTTCGCGGACCGCAGCGATCGCCGTGTGCCGGACTTCGTCGCGCGCCCGATCACGCTATTCAACGTGGCGACGAACCGCTGTGTGACCGCGCCCGGCATGAACCAGGCGCCCACACTCGCCGCGTGCAACGGATCGGCCGCGCAGCAATGGCGATGGGAACCGCTCACGGTGTATCCCGGCAATGCACGCAACGCCGCCCTCGTGAGTGTGGCCACGTCGCAATGCATTGCCGAGCGCGACGGTTATCTGCGCGCGGAAAGCTGCGATCAATGGGACCTCGCGCAACGCTGGACGCCTTGGGATTTTGGCCTCGTCTACACGCCGATGCGTCACTGCCTCGGCGAAACGGGCGGCAAGCTGACGATGCGCGGCTGCGCGGCGCTCACCACCCGTTACCGCTGGGCCACAACGCAGCACATTCAGGCCAACGATCTGCGGCTCGCGACCGCCATGTATGCCGACGTGATGGGAACGGGCGACGCATCCGCCGTCTACGTGCAACGGCAGCACGACGGTCCTGGATTCGATGCCTACGTCGCGTCGCTGGAACGCGCCGCGCCGCCGGCGCTGTGGTACAAGGCCGCGGTTCCATTCGATGCACGCGCCACCGCGCCAAGCTGCGCGGGCGACAAGTTGTGCTTCGACAGCGCGCGCTTTCTGCTCGGCGACTTCGACGGCGACGGCAAGGCGGATCTGATGATCGTCACCGCGCGCGAGAACGGCACCGCCTTCTGGCTGCTGCGCAGCGCGGGCGACCACTTCGACGCGCCGCGCCTCTGGCTGCAAACAAGTACCGCATTCAAGCCCGAGCTGACGCAGCAATATGTGGCCGCGGATTTCACCGGCACGCATCGCGCGAGTGTGCTGATTGCACAGAAGCGCGCGGACAGCGGACTCGATTTGTGGCTCGCGTCCTCGAACGGCGCGGCAAGCACTGCTGCTCAGCCCACGCTCGTCGCAGAAGCCAAAGGTCTCACGCAGAATGCGACGCTCTTGCCGTTCGGCAAGGCGGGCTCGCCCTCATCGCTCGTTGCGCTGGAGACGGGGCAAGAACGCGTGTCGCTCAGGGTCATACGCAACGACAACGCGGGCATGACGATCGGCGAACGCAAAATGCTGCCGGCCGGCTTCATGCCAGGCTTCGTGAAGCCCGCGATCGCCTCGCTGCACGGCGAAGATCGCGACACGCTGCTGCTGGTCACGCCGCGCCTCGACGGCACTGACGCCGACGAGTTGATCGACATTGCCGCGCTTGATATCGCCGACCCGGCTGCGATGCCCGCGCATGTCGCTTCGTTGCGCGGCATGTCGTGGTCGGATGTGTTTCCGGCCTACGTTCACGGCAAGCAAGGCGCGGCGCTCGCGCTTTATCGTCGAGTGGACGCGACGCTCGGCGACTTCTACTTCACGGGCGGCGCTCCGGCGCTGTCGCGCTATCCGCTGAAAAACGGCCTGACGCTGGGCACGCCGCAGGATCTCGGCGAATTGCCGGGGCTTTTTTCGGAGACGGTGCGAATCGACCGGCTCGCTCAATAACGTCGTGCGACGCGTAACGAAGCGGCCGGTCGATCCTGTCAGGCGGACATGCGCAAAGGCTCGGCGAACTTGCGCACGATCGACATATAGCGATCCGCCGTATCGTGCAACGTATAACCGGCGAGCTGCCGGTGCGCGCGCGGCGTATTCAGCGCGTTAGCGAGCGCATGGCCGTACGCTTCGACGTCCGTCGTATCGACAAGGCTCACGCCGGGCAGGCTGCTCGCAAAGCCGAACGAAGGAATCCGGTTCGCGACGACCGGAATGCCGGACGCCAGCGCCTCGAGAAAGCCAATGCTCTGCGCTTCGAAACGCGAGGGCATCGCGAACACGCGCGACGAACGCAACACCGCGGCGACGTCCGAGCGCGGTCCGCATACGGTCACTTTGCTCTCGAGCCCAAGCTCTCTGACCAGCGACACCACCGCGCGGTGATAGTCGAGTTCTTCGACCACACCGCAAAGCAGCAGACGTGCTTCGGGTTCCACCTGCAAGACGCGCTCGAACGCGCGAACGGTGTGGAGTTGACTCTTTGCTTCTATGTACCGGCCGAGCTGGACGATCTGCTTCGGCGGCACCGCGCTGTCATGCGCAGGCGTGGCGTCCGGCGCGGCGAATTGCGACGCGTCCACTCCATTAGGAATCACAACCATCGACGGATGCCGGCCGATCTCGCGCATATAGTCGTCGAGATTCTGCTGCGAGACGCCGATGATCGCACTAGCTCGCCGCGACAGCAGGCGTTCGGCGCGCTTCAATGCGCCGTTCTCGAAGTCGTTGACACCCGAGTGCATTACCCATGCGATAGGCGTATGCACCGGCAACAAACGCACATAGAGCGCCGCAAGCGTCGCATGCGCAATGATGAAATCCGGCCGAAACTCGCGCACCACGCGATACAGGTGCACCAGCTTGCCCGCGCGTCCATGACGCACTTGCGGAAAGCGGCACATGACGCCGGCCGCGTTGAGTTCCGCGCGAATGTCGGCGAAATCGTCCTGCTGCGGCAGCAGCGAAGTCATACAGACTTCATGCCCGGCACGCTGATGATGAATTGCAAGCCCTTTGACGAGTACTTCTGCCCCCGACAATCGTGGTGCGTGAACCAGTTGAAGAATCCTCACGATTTATCTCTCTGATGACCGCCCGCTTCACAGCGGCGAGATGATCCGCGCACGTGAGCAAAAACGGCCCACTCGACGCTCTCATCCGATAGTTAGTATGTGGCGCGCATTCGTGACGCGCGTCGTCTCCGAAACCCGCGACTTGCCGATGCACCGGCAGCAGTCGCCAGAAAACGTTACACCCAACATCCTGCAAATTTGCGCCAAGGCCAAGACTTCTTCCGCTGTGAAATGCGCGGTATCGCCCATTCCGGACGCAAATCCGCCGCCGTTGCCGTTGCGATCCGAACGACCGCGCGGCGCCGCGAACTCGTGGCGGCAATCAACGTGCGCTACCGCACATTGCCGGAAAGATTATTGAAGCGCGAGCACGTTTGTTCTCGCGCCCAGTGCGCTACTTCGAGATGTCCTCCAGTGCGACGTCGCGCGTCTTCGGCCCCAGCGTGCCGATAGCGAGCATCACGATCACCATCGCACTCGAAATGAATGCGAACACGCCATTCACTCCAAACTCTCTCAGGCATCCGGCGATCACGAATGCGGAGAACATCGCCGAAAGCCGGCTCCACGAATAGACGAAACCGACAGCGCGTGCGCGAATGCTGGTGGGAAAGAGTTCGGCCTGATACGCGTGATAACTGTAGGAAATGATGTTGCCGGCCAGCACGAGACACACGCCGAGACTCACGAGCAGCACGGTCTCGCGCGCCTGGCTGAACAGCAGCCCGCACACCACGTTGACCGCAGCCATGCAGATGATCACCGTCTTGCGCTCGAAGCGGTCCGCGATCAGCAAGCCGAGCAGCGGTCCGAGCGGCGCGGCCACGGCGATGATGCTCGCATACATCAGGCTCGTCGTCACCGTGATGCCCTGCTTGATCAGCAAGGTCGGAATCCAGTTCGCGAAGCCGTAGTAGCCCATCGTCTGGAATACGTGAAAGATGATCAGCATCAGCGTGCGCTTGCGATACGGCGGCACGAGCAGATCGCGGAACGCAGCGCGCGCCCGCACCGGCTCGGGCAATGCAGGCTCCGGCAGTGCACCTCCATACTCGCGTTCGACTCGCGCCTCGAGCCGCGTCATGATCGCGTCGGCTTCGTCGAGGCGGCCTTTTTGCGCGAGCCAGCGCGGACTCTCCGGCAAACCGAGGCGAATCCACCAGACGACGATCGCGCCGACCACGCCGGTCAATACGACGAGACGCCAGCCGTCGAGACCGAAATATCGATGCGGCACCAGCAGATACGAGAGAAACGCGACGATCGGCACCGCGCAAAAACCCACGGCCTGCGAGCACGCGGACGCGCGGCCGCGCACATGCTTCGGCACCAGTTCGGAGATGTACGTGCCGATCGTCACGATCTCCACGCCGATGCCGATGCCCGCGATAAAGCGCCACAGGTTCAGCCCGAGCGCCGTGTCCTGAAACGCCATGACGATGTTCGCCGCCGTGTACCACAGCAGCGACCATGTGAAGATCGCGCGCCGCCCGAAGCGATCGGCGAGAAAACCGCAAGCCGCCGTGCCGATGAAAAGCCCCGCGAACAATGCGGCGATAAAGCTCGCGACACCGCTCGTGCCAAAGAGACCATGCGTCGTCGCGGTGAGAATGCCGCTCTTCACGAGGCCCGGCGCGATGTAGCCGGAGAACATGAGGTCGTACAGTTCGAAGAAGAGCCCGAGGCTCAGCAACATCACGAGCTTCCAGATGGAACGCGTGGCCGGCAGGCGGTCGAGCCGCGCCGAAATGCGCGCGCCGCCAAGGGCGATTTCTTCGGCACGGCCGCCCGCCGCTGCGCCGGCGCCCGAAGGCAAGCCGAGCGCGCCGGCATCGCCGAGCGCTGTTGCATACACTGTTTGATTCGACGACTTCATCGTCTGTCTCCTTGAATGCCGGTCTGTTGCCGGTTAAGCCTTGGTTGACCGCGTGCGCGACAAGAAACGCCTATGCGGCTTCGCGCGGCGTCTGATTTGAACCGCTCGTCAACGAGGCGATTCGCGCGTCGTCATAGCCGAGTTCGCGCAGCACATCAGCCGTGTGCTCGCCGATCTTCGCGATCGGCTGACGCGGCTGCAAACGCTCACCGTCGATTGAAATGGGCAGCAGCGGCATCGCGGTTTCGCTGCCGTCGTCGAGCGTGAGACGCGCAAGGCCGCCGCTTTCGTTCAGATGCGGATCGTCGAACAGTTCTTCGGGCTTCACGATCGACGCGAACGGAATATGGTCGCGTTCGAACAGCGGCACGAGCGCCGCGCCGTCGAATTCCCGCAGGGTTTCGCCGAGCGTCTGCAACAGCCATGAGCGCGCGAGCACGCGATCGTTGTTGGTTGCGAGACGCGGGTCGGCGAGCAGATCGGCGCGGCCGAGAATCCCGCACAACGCGCGCCATTGACCGTCGCCCGTTGCGGCGATGAACATCTGCTCGTCGCCGGCAAGCGTGAACACGTCATACACGGCCCATGCGCTGATGCGCTCGGGCATCGGCGCAGGCGCCACGCCGGTGGCCGCATACTGCTGCATGTGCTGCGCGGACAGCAGCACGCAGTTCTCGAAGAGCGCGCTCTGCACTTCCTTGCCCCGTCCGCTCGCATGCCGTTCGTGCAACGCGGCCAGCACGCCGATCGCGCCGAACATGCCGCCCATGATGTCGTTGACCGAACTGCCCGCGCGCAGCGGACGGCCCACGGGGCCCGTCATATAGGCGAGGCCGGCCATCATCTGCACGACTTCGTCGAGAGCGAGCCGGTGCTCATAAGGCCCGTTGAGAAAGCCCTTGTGCGAAACGTAGATGAGCTTCGGGTTGCGCTCGCGCAGCGACGCGTAGTCGAGACCGAGGCTCGCCATGCGGCCCGGCTTGAAGTTTTCGACGAACACATCGGCGGTATCGACGAGCTCATGCAGCGCGGCAAGTCCCGCCTCGCTATCGAGGTCGAGCGCGACGCTCTTCTTGTTGCGATTGAAGGTGCGGAAAAAACCCGCGCCGGTGCCGAGCAGGCGCCGCGTGCCGTCGCCGCGCGGCGGCTCGACCTTGATGACTTCGGCGCCGAGATCGCCGAGGATCATCCCGCACGTCGGACCCATCACCATATGCGAAAGCTCGATCACGCGAATGCCGGCGAGCGGCAACGCGCGTTGCGGCGCGTCGGCGGCGGAATTGTCGGTAAAAGAAGAGGCGTTCATTGCGGCACCTGCGAGCACGAAGGAGTTGAAGGTTGGCTGGGTTGGGAGATCGCGAACTGCTTCGGCACACCGGCGCGCGCGAGATAACCGTAGAGCGGCTCGCCCGGCAATGCATCGGCGAGCACGTCGCGCGACGCGATCAGGCGGGCAAGGTCGATGCCGGTTTCATAGCCCATGCTGTTAAGCATGAACACGAGGTCTTCGGTGTTGACGTTGCCCGTCGCGCCAGGCGCATGCGGGCAGCCGCCGAGTCCGGCGAGCGACGCGTCGAATTCGCGGATGCCGTGTTGCAGCGCGATCAGCGTATTCGCGAGGCCCAAGCCGCGCGTGTCGTGGAAATGCAGCGAGCGGAGCTTGTCGCCCGCGACGCCGCGCACGCGGTCGATGATCTCGCCGACCTGACGCGGCGTGGCTTCGCCGGTCGTGTCGCCGAGTGCGATGACATCGGCGCCTGCGTTGACGGCGTCGCGTGCGATCGCCGCGATGTCCGCGTAAGGCACCGCGCCTTGCAGCGTGCAGCCGAATACCGTCGACAAACCGGCGATCAGTTGCACACGCCGCGTGCCTGCGCCTTGCGCGCTGTCGATCGCGTCGCGCATGGTTGCAAACGCATCGATCATTTCGGCGGGCGTCTTGCGGACGTTCGCGAGGCTGTGCGCGGTGCTCACCGAAATCGGCGCGACGATCCGATGGACGCCCGCTTCGAGTGCGCGTTGCGCGCCCTTCAGATTGGGCACGAGCGCGGTCACGATGAGATCGTCGTAGCCGAGTGCGTGAGCGATGACTTCGTCGGCGTCGGCCATCTGCGGCAACAGTTTCGCCGGCACGAACGACGCCACTTCCATGTGCCGCACGCCGGCGGCATACGCGGCATCGATCCAGCGGCGCTTGAATTCGGTGGGCATGGTTCGCGCGATGCTTTGCAGACCGTCGCGCATGCCGACTTCGGTTATGACGACGCGTTCCTTCGTATCGCTCATGTCGCTCATGTCGCTCATGGGTTGAATTCCTGCGGAGAAATGCGGGGAAATGAAGCACGGATCACAGCGTGCCTGCGCGCGTGCGCGTAGCAAAGTCTGCGTTGACGAAGCACTCCATCGCCGTTGACGATGCCCGGCGAAGCAAGCGGGACGGCCGTGCGGCGTCGCAGAGGGGAAACCCTTAAGGGCTTTTCAGAAGGGGCGGGGCGTGCGTGGAGCGTGAGTAGTTAGCGCAACCGCGGCGCAACGCCCTAAACCGCGCGCAGCAAATGATCCAGCAGATGCGACGCGGCAAGTGTCAGCGCGCCGCGGTCGCGCACGCAGATCACGAAGCGCCGCTCGGCCCATGCGTCGCACAACGGCACGGCGACGATGCCGTATTCGTCCGCGGCATGGCGCGGCAGCGCTTCGCCTGGCAGGATCGCCACCGCGAGGCCGGCCTGGATGAAGCGATACGCGGCGTCGAAGGTCGACACGTACGTGCGGTAGTTCAACTCGCGCCCTTTCTCGGCCGCGATCCGCTGCATCAGCGCATTGACCGATGCATTCGACGAGAGCCCGAGATGATCGAAGGCGAGCGTCTGCTCGAAGCCGACGTTGGCCTCCGCAGCGAGAGGATGACCGCGCGGCACGATCAGCGCGAGATGGTCGGCGCGGTACGGCAGCGCGTCGAGACTGCCCATCGGCACGACGTCGCGGCAAATGCCGAGATCTGCAACGCCTTCCTCGAGACCGCGCACGATCTCCGCGCTCACGCGCTCTTCGACATCCACGCGAATCTGCGGATTGGCCTTCAGGAATTCGGACAAGGCCTCGGGCAAAAACTCGACCATCGACGATACGTTCGCCAGCACGCGCACGTGCCCCCGCGCGCCGGCTGCGTACTGGCTGAGTTCGGCCTGCATGCGTTCATGGCCGCGCATGATGAGCCGCGCGTGCCGCAACAGCGCCTCGCCGGCGGCCGTCGCGCGCACGCCGCGCTGACTGCGCGAAAGCAGCGCGACGTCGACGAGCGCTTCGAGATCGGCGAGCCGCTTGCTGACCGCCGAAGGCGCAATGAACTCACGCTCCGCGGCGCGCGCGATGGTGCCTTCCTCGCAAACGGCGATGAACAAGCGCAACGTCACCTGATCGATCTGCCACATGGGAAACGGCTCCGAGGATTTGAGTGCGGAAAATTATGCCCGAGGAGAAGCGGCAGCCGCGCTAGGCCAGGGTATTCACGGTTAGTGACATTGTGGGGAGTGGAAGCTTGCTCGCGGGATGCGCTGTGGCTATGCTGGGCGATGGTCGTGGGAGGCGGCGGGTTGCAGATTTTAGACACACATCGCTCGCCCCGCGCTATCCAGACAACAACCATCGGAACCCGCCATGTCGATGACCAGCCTCTTCTTCACCGCCGCCGGCGTCGGCCTCGCGATTGCCGCGCCGGTCGGCCCGATGGGCATGCTCTGCATTCGCCGCACGTTGACCGGCGGTCCGCGGGCGGGGCTTGCCATCGGCCTCGGCATTGCAACGGGCGACGCATTGTATGGCCTGATCGCCGCGCTCGGCCTCGTCAGCATCTCGCAGTTCATGCTGGCTTATGACCGGCCGCTGCATCTGCTCGCCGGCTTGTTCCTGCTGTATCTCGGCGTGCGCACGCTGCTGCAAAAAGCGCCGGCAGACACGGCCAACGGCGAACCAGACGGCAATGGCAACGGCAACAGCAAGCTCGCGCAAGTGGGCCGCGCCGGCGCGTTGCGTGCCTACGCAAGCTCCCTGTTGCTCACGCTGACGAACCCGCAAACGGTCATCATGTTTGCCGCGCTGTTCACGACGCTCGCGCCGCGCGGCGCATTTTCATCGACGATCGCGCTGACGACCGTCGGCGGCGTGTTCTGCGGCTCGATCGCGTGGTGGTGTTTCCTCGTGACCGTGGTGTCGCTGGCGCGGCATGCGATCGGCAGCAAGCTGAGGCTCGCGATCGACCGGTTCGTCGGCATCATGCTGGCGGCGTTCGGCGTCGTCGAAATTCGCCGCGCGCTGTGAGCGGCGCGCCGCTCACAACCCTCGCGGCACGCCCGCTTCCGCGCATTCCGTACGCTGCGACGTCAGTTTTGCGACAATAGCGGCTTTCGCCGCGCCGGGCGCCGCCTTCTTTCCAGCTTGCCGACCCGCGTCGGCGGTCGAGGCACGCGCGCCGCCCGTGCCCTAACCGTCAATCCACCGACCGCCCGCGGTCTCTTCAATGGCTCTTCCGCATATCGATCTGCTGTACTCCGCGTCCGGCCTGTTCGTCGGCTTTCTGGTCGGACTGACGGGCGTGGGCGGCGGCTCGCTGATGACGCCGATTCTGGTGCTGCTCTTCAACGTGCATCCGGCGACGGCCGTCGGCACCGACCTCCTGTACGCGGCCGCCACCAAGGCGACGGGCACGCTGGTCCACGGCCTGAAGGGTTCCGTCGACTGGCAGGTGACGCTGCGGCTCGCGGCCGGCAGCGTGCCCGCCGCGACCATCACGCTGCTGCTGTTGCAACCGCTACGGGATGGACACGCCGGGCGCGAGCCGGCTGATCCAGCTTGTCCTCGGCGCCGCGCTGCTCGTGACGGCGGTCGCGCTCGTGTTCCGCCCGCAACTCGCCGCGCTGGGCGCGCACCGCCGCCGCACGCCGAGCCAGGGGCGCACGCTTGTGCTCACCATGCTGACGGGCGCGGTGCTCGGCGTGCTGGTGTCGCTGACTTCGGTGGGCGCGGGGGCGATCGGCGTGACCGTGTTGCTGCTGCTTTATCCGCTGCTGCCGACCATGCGCATCGTCGGCTCGGACATCGCGCATGCGGTGCCGCTCACGCTGCTCGCGGGAGCGGGCCATTGGCTGCTCGGTTCCGTCGACTGGTCGATGCTGCTGTCGCTGCTGGTCGGCTCGCTGCCGGGCATCGCGATCGGCAGCATGCTGTCCGCGCGCGCACCCGATGCGCTGCTGCGCAATCTGCTCGCCGCCACGCTCACGCTGGTCGGCGTGCGTCTCGTGCTGGCCTGAGAGCGGCGCTGGGGGTGGTGCTGAGGGTGCCCGCCGCCGTGACGCGAATCATCTGAAGAAGCGGCAGGTGAGATCGGCCTCGAACTGTCTGACCCATTGACCCTGACGGTCGTAATAGGATTGCGCCCAGCCGCCGCGCCGCACGGTGACGAGGCGTCCCTGGGCGGGATCGGCCGGATCGGCGTGAACGCTGACGTCGAAATGCGCGGGCGCGAAGCCGTGCCGCGCGCAGACGAGTTCAAAAGCGGCCCGGTCGGTGATGGGCAGATCGGTATAGCGCAGGAGCGTGGTTTGCATGGCGATGACTCCAGTTCTCCATGCACACAGTACGCTTTGGGCAGCGTCCCAAATGTGTCATTGCGCACAGTCGGACGACGGCGCAGCGCCGCACCGCATCGAGCTATGGCGACGCCATCGTCGCTGCTTGTGAATGATCGCGCGTAATCGCGTGACGAAAAAAAGCTCCGGCAGGATTGCCGGAGCTTTTTCGCATGCATCGAACGGCGCATTGCGTCGGGAGCCGCGCGAAGAGCCGTATAAAGAGCCGTGTAAAGAGCGGCTTCCGGCGCTATCTCGCCCACTCACGCAGCCGGTCAGCGCGCCGTCACGGCGGGCTGACCGATGCGCCCGCTCGTCACGCTTACTGCTGCATCACCGACAGCTTGTTCGACACCGACGTCACGCCCGCGACGCCCTTCGCTGCCTCGCCGGCCGCGTCGATCTGGCCTTGGTCGGGCACCGAACCCGTCAGCGTCACCGCGCCGCCGCGGGCACGCACGGAGATGTTCGACACGTCGACGCCTTGCGTCTTCGAGATCGCGGCGCGCACCTTGCGGCCGAGCTGGCTATTGGCCTTCTTGCTCGCCTTCGCGCTGGCGGCGGGGGCGGCTGTCGTGCCGGTTGCCGTTGCATCGCTTGCCTGAGCATAGACGTTGCATGCCACCACCATTGCCACCACCGAGCCCAGCGTCTTCAGAAAACCGACCGATTTCATATTTCTTCTCTCCTTAGCTTCATATTGGACCGCTTGAATAAGCGGCTTCGTTACGACTACCTGCGGCCAGGGCCGACGCGCGACAATGCGCGCGGCGAGGCAATGGCCGGCTGTGGGCGGCGACACGAGATGCGAGAGGCACAAAGAGAGACCGGCTGCCTATACCGCACGCGCTGACGATACTGACCTGCATGCGATGCGGTACGGAAACCGGCAAGCCGCGAGATCCGCCGACGCGCCCGGTTCTTGTCTGTCGTGCCGGGTCGCGCCGCGCGAGACGTGTGTTCGCGGCAGCGATGCACAATTTAATCTAGCCGGGCCAGAAGCGCAAAGGGTTTAGTCATACGCGATACGGGTCAGTGGCGATTCACCGGCGGGCGCAGTCACCCCGCAGTCACCCGCAGTCACCCGCAGTCACCTTTTGTTACGGCTTTCTCGACACACGCCGACGCCGCGCATTCCGCCGCCGCGGCAATCTCAGGTACCATCGGCGCCACGCGCAGCGCCGCATTCCAGTTCACCTTCGACAGTCGCCGTCCCCGTCATCCGATGAAGCCAGTCCCCGGCCGCCTACGCCCTCCCCGCCTCGTCGCGCGTTTTGTCGCGATCTCATGGCGCGACCTCGCGGTCTCGTTCGGACCCATCTTCCTGATCGCCGTGGCCGCGATCTGGGTCGCCGTGCGCCTGATCCAACCCGCGCCTCCCAGCACGCTGACCATCAGCGCCGGTCCCGAAGGCAGCACCTTCTGGAACGCCGCGCAAAAGTACAAGGAGATTCTGGCGCGCAACCGCATCACGTTGAAGGTGCTGCCCTCCGAAGGCTCGCTGCAAAACCTCAAGCGGCTGTCGGACTCGAACTCGGACGTCGACGTCGGCTTCGTGCAGGACGGCATGGCGCCGGGCACGGCGAGCAACGGGCTGATATCGCTTGGCAGCGTGTCGTATGTGCCGCTCGCGATCTTCTATCACGGCCCGACGGTTGCGCGGCTCGCCGAATTCAAGGGCCAGCGCCTCGCGGTCGGCGCCGAAGGCAGCGGCACGCGACAACTGGCGCTCGCGCTCCTCAAGGCGAACGGCATCGAGCCCGGCGGCACGACGAAGCTGCTGCCGCTTTCGGGCGACGACGCCGCGCAAGCGCTCGTCTCCGGCAAGGTGGATGCGGCATTTCTGGCCGGCGATTCCGCGCAGCCCGCGGTCATGGGCAAGCTTTACCGTACGCCGAATGTGCAGTTCTACGATTTCGTCCAGGCCGACGCGTACACACGGCGCTTTCCGTATCTGACGCAGCTGGAATTGCCGATGGGCGCGTTCGACCTCGGCAAGAATCTGCCGTCCGCACCGATTCACATGGTCGCGCCGACCGCCGAACTGGTGGCGCGCGACTCGCTGCATCCGGCGCTGTCGGACCTTCTGATCGACGCCGCGCGCGAGGTGCACGGCAAGGCGAACATCATGCAGCGCGCCGGCGAATTCCCCGCGCCGCTCGCCCACGACTTCCCGATCAGCGACGACGCCGCGCGCTACTACAAGTCGGGCAAAGGCTTCCTGTACCGGGTGTTGCCGTTCTGGCTCGCGAGCCTCGCCGACCGTCTGCTGGTGGTGGTCGTGCCGCTTATCGTGCTGCTGATTCCGGCGCTGCGGCTCGTGCCGTCGCTGTATGCGTGGCGCGTGAAGTCGCGCATCTATCGCTGGTACGGCGCGCTGATCGCGATTGAGCGCAGCGCGCTCAGCGATCATTCGGCGGCCGAGCGGGCGTCGCTGCTGCAACGGCTCGACGCCATCGAGGATTCGGTGAACGGCCTGAAGATGCCGCTCGCCTATGCGGACCAGTTCTATGTGCTGCGCGAGCATATCGGCTTCGTTCGGGCAAGGCTCACGCAAAGCCGCGATGGCCGGCGCGAGATGTCGGAGGCGTTCGATACCGCGGACGACGAAACCGAGGAAGCGGAAGCCGCGGACATCGAAGCACGCGCCGCCGACCAGGCCGACAGCGCGGATCAAGCCGGCAAAGCTGGCAAAGCCGCCGAAACCGACGCCGCGCCGAACGAAGCCGCCGAGATCGGCGAAACCCGCGCCGACGACCGCCGCAAACCAGATTGACGGTGCAAGCCGCAGCCGCACCGCGTAAGATCATTACAATTCCGACGATCTAGCAGACGCATCCGCCGATCTGTCGGACAGGCAATCCGGGAGACATATATGACCGTTGGCATCGACGCCGCGCAGCCGCTGTGGTTCTACGATTTCGTCTCGCCGTTCACGTACCTGCTGCTCGAGCAACACGACAAATGGCCGGGCTTCGACTTCGCCTTCACGCCCGTGGTGCTGAACGACCTGTATCGCCATTGGGGGCAGCGGCCGGCGTACAGCGTGCCGGCCAAGCGCACCTTCATGTACCGGCACGCGCTCTTTCGCGCGGAACAGCTCGGCATTCCCTACAAGATGCCGCCGGCCCATCCGTTCGACTCGATGAAGCCGCTGTTGCTCGCCACTGCCGCGCAGGCCGACGTGGTGTGCGTGCGCGAAATCTTCCGCTTCATCTGGCGCGAAGGCCGCGATCCTTCGACCGACGAGGCGTTCGCCGAACTGTGCGAGCGCGTCGGCATGCCCGATGGTCCCGAACTCATCAAGAGCGAGGAAGTGCAAGCCCAGTTGCGGCGCAATACGGCGGATGCAATCGGGCTCGGCGTCTACGGCGTGCCGACCTTTCGTCTGAACGACCAGTTGTTCTGGGGCGAGGACGCGTTGCCGATGGTGCTGTACTGCGCGCGCACGCCGAACTGGCTGGAATCGAGCGAAGTGAAGCGGATCAGCGCGTTGCCCTCGGGTGTCGCGGACCTTTGAACGCGGAGCACGCGGCGTGACGCGTGGTGGCCGCAAGCGCGGCATGACGCTCGGTGGCCGCGCTTGCGCGGCTGATGCCGGTCATACCGTGCCCGCTATGGCCGCCGCGATGCAATTGGGCCTAAGGTTATAACCTTTGCGCGATTCATGACCCGCGTGTTGCCGGGCCTGCGCGCGGCTGACTTTCGGGCACCGGGGCACAACGCCCGCTCGCCTTCGCTTGGCTTCTACCATGGACGACACCGCCGCCTCCCTCGACATCTGGCTCGTGCGCGTGCTGCGCACGCTGCTTGTCGAGCGCAGCGTCACGCAAGCCGCGCTGCGGCTCAATCAGACTCAGCCCGCGATCAGCACGGCGCTGCGCAAGCTGCGAGAGACGCTGAACGACCCGATCCTCGTACGCGGCAAGTCCGGCATGGTGCCGACCGAATACGGCGAATCGCTGCTTGCGTCGGCACAACGCGTGCTGCGCGAAGTCGATTTCGTGGCCACGCCGCACGGCGATTTCGATCCGGGCCGCTCGCGCCGCACCTTTCGCGTGGCCGCGCCCGATTATCTGAACGACTTCTTCATGCCGACCGTGATCGCGCAGTTTCGCGAGGCGGCGCCGCATGCGCGGCTCGAAATCGATTCGCTGAATCCGATGCTCGATCATTCCGCCGCGCTCGATGCCGGCGAGCTCGATCTCGTGATCGGCAACTGGCCGAAGCCCGATCCGCGTTTCGAGCGCAGCGATCTGTTCTCGGACACTGTCGTGTGCATGATGCGCGCGGATCATCCGCTGACGCGTGCGCCGCTTACGCGCGAAGCCTATCTCGCCGCGCCGCATCTCGCGCCGACGCCGTATAGCGGCGCGCGCGGCGGCGCGATCGACACGGGTTTCGCG
The DNA here is from genome assembly GCF_040543975.1 of Paraburkholderia sp. OAS925. Taxonomy (NCBI): domain Bacteria; kingdom Pseudomonadati; phylum Pseudomonadota; class Betaproteobacteria; order Burkholderiales; family Burkholderiaceae; genus Paraburkholderia; species Paraburkholderia sp. OAS925. Next base: position 998,274 of record NZ_JBEUNO010000001.1, on the reverse strand, counting down.
CGCGCGAAAGCCGAGCGGCGCATCGTCGCCACGCTGCCCTACTTCGGCCTCGTGCCGCAGACGCTGCTGCAATCGGATCTCATCTTCACGACGACGCGTCGTTTCGCGACCCACTATGCGAGCATTCTGCCGCTCGCGGTGGTCGAGGCGCCGATTCCGTTTCCGCGTATCAAGTGTTATCAGATGTGGCATCCGCAGCCGGATCGCCCGAGTGATCTCGGCTGGCTGCGTGCGTTGATGTTCGGGGTGTCGGATGGGCTGGTCGCGCAGAAAGCGCGGGGGGCGAGGCGGGCGCGGTGAGTTGTGGCGTGATGGACTCACGCGCTCGATGCGTTTCAGACTGTCCGGGCGCGTTGGACGTTTATCGCTTAGACGCTGAGAGGCCGCTTGTATTCCGCGTCCGTTTGCATCGAAGTACACGCAGCAGCCCGCCGCCCGCGAACCTGCAACAACTCCGCGCACACCGCGACGGCGATCATCGCAGGCGCCTTATCGACGATGCCGGGCACGCCGATCGGACACGTCATCTGCTCAAGCCGTTCAAGCTCCACGCCACGCTCCAGCAAACGCCGCTCGAACTTCACGCGCTTCGTCTTCGAACCGATCATGCCGAAGTAAGAAAAGTCGGTCCGCCGCATGATGCGTTCGGCGAGCGAAAAATCGAGCGCATGGTTATGCGTCATCACGAGAAACCATGCGCCGGGCGGCGCGGCGTCGACGATCGCATCGGGCGTGTCGGTAGCTTCGATCTGCACGTTCGCGGGCGTTTCGTCGGGAAAGAGTTCGTCGCGCTCGTCGACCCACTGAACCACGCACGGCAGATTGCCGAGCAACTCGATCAGCGCATGACCCACGTGTCCTGCGCCGAACAGCACGATGTGCATCGGCGCCGCGCGCGGTGCTTGCACCGCGCTGCGCCGCCCGATCTGAATGGAAGAGCAGTCTTTCATCGCGCTCATCTCTATCTCTGTTAGCGTCGCGCGGCGGACGTGGCCGCCCGCACCGCACCGATTGCCTTGAGGATCTCCTCGCTCGTCGCGGGCGCGTTCAGCGGCGGATTCACCTTGTGATCGCCGACCGCCGAGACGGCGTCGCGAATCGCAAAGAACACCGAAAACGGCAGCAGCAACGGCGGCTCGCCGGTCGCCTTCGAACGATGGATGCTGTCCTCCGCGTTGCGGTTCTTGAAGAGGCGCACGTTGAAGACCGGCGGCGTATCGTTGACGGTCGGAATCTTGTACGTGGACGGCGCGTGCGTCATCAGCTTGCCGCCGGCGTTCCACCACAGTTCCTCGGTGGTCAGCCAGCCCATGCCCTGAATGAACGCGCCTTCTACCTGGCCGATGTCGAGCGCCGGGTTCAACGACGCGCCCACGTCATGCAGCGCGTCCGCGCGCAGCACGCGCATTTCGCCGGTCAGCGTGTCGATCACGACTTCCGATACGGCTGCGCCATACGAGTAGTAATAGAACGGCCGGCCTTGCAGCTTCGCCTGATCCCAGTAGAGCTTCGGCGTCGCGTAAAAACCGTCGGACCACAACTGGATTCGCGCGAGGTACGCCTTCGCGATCACTTCTTCGAACGGCAAGACCGCCTCGCCGACGATCACGCGATCATGCGCGAAGCGCACGTCCGAAGCCTTGACCTCGCCCGCGCCAAAACGCTCGGCGGCGAACGCGGCGAGGCGCTCGCGCAATTGACGCGCCGCGTCCTGCGCGGCTTTGCCGTTCAGATCGGAACCGGTCGATGCCGCCGTCGCCGATGTATTCGCGACCTTGCTCGTATCGGTTGCGGTCACGCGAATGCGATTGAAGCCGACGCCGAGTTCATGCGCGACGACCTGCGCGACCTTCGTGTTCAAGCCCTGGCCCATTTCGGTGCCGCCGTGGTTCACGAGCACCGAACCATCGGTATAAATATGCACGAGCGCGCCGGCCTGGTTGAAATGCGTGACGTTGAACGCAATGCCGAACTTGACCGGCGTGAGTGCGAGGCCTTTTTTGAGCACCTCGTTGTTTGCGTTGAATTCGTCGATGGCCGCGCGGCGCGCGCGGTATTGGCTCGTCGCTTCGAGTTCGTCGATCAGTTCGTGAATCACGTTGTCTTCGACGACCTGGCCATACGGCGTCTGATTGCGCTCGGTCTTGCCATACAGATTGCGGCGGCGCACGTCGAGCGAATCTTCGCCGATGGAGCGCGCGACGTTGTCCAGAATGTATTCGATCGCGAACGCGCCTTGCGGACCGCCGAAGCCGCGAAACGCAGTGTTGGATTGCGTGTTGGTCTTGCCGCAAAAGCCGTCGATGGCGACGTCCGAAAGCCAGTACGCGTTGTCGAAGTGACACAGCGCGCGCGTCATCACGGGGCCGGACAAATCCGCTGAAAAACCGCAGCGCGAAGTCATGTCGACGGCGACGCCTTCGATCACGCCCTTGTCGTCGTAGCCGACTTCATACGTGTAGTGGAAGTCGTGGCGCTTGCCGGTGACCATCATGTCGTCGTCGCGATCGGGGCGCAGCTTGACCGGGCACAACAGCTTCCAGGCGGCGAGCGCCGCGCAGCACGCGAACAAGCCCGACTGCGATTCCTTGCCGCCGAACCCACCGCCCATGCGCCGGCATTCGATCAGCACGTTATGCGATGCAACGCCCAACGCATGCGCGACGAGATGCTGCATTTCCGTCGGATGCTGCGTCGAACAGTAGACGTGCATGCCGTCATCGTCCTTGGGCACCGCGTAGGAGATTTGCCCTTCGAGATAAAACTGTTCCTGGCCGCCGAGCAGCATTTCGCCGGCCTCTCGATGCCCGGCTCGCGCGATCTTCGTTCCCGCTTCGCCGCGCGCGAGCTTCATCGGCGGCAACACGTATTGATTGGCGGCGCGCGCCTGCTGCGCGGTGAGGATCGCGGGCAGTTCCTCATAGACGATCTCGGCGCGGCGTGCCGCGAGCCGCGCGATTTCGTGCGACGTCGCGACCACGATGAAGACCGGCTGACCGACGTATTGCACGATGCCATCCGCGAGAATCGGATCGTCGCCGTGGACGATCGGCGCGACATCGTTCGCGCCGGGAATGTCGTCGGCCGTGAAGACGGCGACGACGCCGGGCGTCGCGCGCACTTTGTCGAGCGACATCGACACGATCTTCGCGTGCGCTTTGGCCGACAGTCCGAGCGCCGCGTGCAGCGTGCCCGCGACCGTTGGAATGTCGTCGGTGTAAGTGGCGCGGCCGCTCACGTGCAGATGCGCCGATTCATGCGGACGCGATACGTGGACCTGCGTGAAGTCGTCGAGTGCCTGAGCGTCTTTCAGGAATGGTTCGGCATGCTGATTCATTGTTGTGTTCTCCGTGTTGCTCGTGGATCGCGCGCGTCAGGCGCTTGCGGCGGCGTTGAGCTGACCGCCGATGTCAACGTCGACGCCGGCAGGCGCGCAGGCTGCTTCGACCGCGCGCACATCGAGCGCGTTTTTCGGCAGCGGATTGTGCGGACGCGTTTCGAGCCAGAAGCGATACAAGGTGTTTTTCGCGGCTTCCAGACGATAGTTGCTGGTCGCGCGCATGTCGGAGAGCGGCGCGTAGTCGTTGCCGAGCGCGAGCATCGCGGCCTGTGCGGTGGCTTCGTGCCATTCGGCATCGCGCAGCACGGCTTCGGCATGCGTCGCGCGCTTCGGCGTTGCCGCCATGCCGCCGAATGCGATGCGCGGCTCGCGAATCAGCTTGCCGTCCGCGATGAACGAGAACGCCGCGCACACGGCCGAGATGTCCGAGTCGAAGCGCTTCGACAGCTTGTACGTGCGAAATTGCAGCTTCTCGCGCACGCCGGTTCTAGTCGGCACCTTCACGCTCACGACGAACTCATGCTCGGCCATATCCTTCTTCTGATAGGCGAGGTACAGGTCTTCCAGCCGCATTTCGCGTTCGATCGCACCGCCGCGCACAATCACGCGCGCGCCCAACGCGATGAGGCCGGGCATCGAGTCGCCGATCGGCGAGCCGTTGGCGATATTGCCGCCGAGCGTGCCTGCGTTGCGGATCGGCAGCGACGCGAAGCGTTGCCACATCTCCGTCAGTTCGGGGTACTGCTTGGCGATCTCCGCATAGGCTTTTTCGACGGTGACGCCCGCGCCTATTTCGATCCACTCGCCGCGCGTTTCGAGCTTCTGCAATTCGGCGATCTGCCCCACGTAGACCACATTGCCGAGCTCGCGCATCTGCTTGGTGACCCACAAGCCGATGTCCGTGCTGCCCGCGAGAATGCGCGCGGCCGGCTCGGCCTCTTTGATCTGCGCGAGCGCTTCGACGGTGCGCGGCGCGTGAAAGCGCTGACCGGCGTGTTCGTAATGGAAGGTGTCGTCGCGTTGCAGTGTGGCGAGCGAGCGCGCCAAGGCGTCGACGTTGACCGGCGCCTTGGGCGCGGGCGCTTCGAACATGCGCACGGCTGCATCGACGATCGGACGATAGCCGGTGCAGCGGCACAGATTGCCCGTCAGCGCATTGCTGATCGTTTCGCGCGACGGCACAGTCCGGTTCGCGCAGCTATGTTCGTGACCGTGCTTTTCATACAGCGACCACATTGACATGACAAAGCCCGGCGTGCAGAAACCGCACTGCGAGCCGTGGCATTCGACCATCGCCTCCTGCACCGGATGCAGCGAGCCGTCAGGCTGGCGCAGGTCTTCGACGGTGAAGAGCGCCTTGCCGTCGAGCGTCGGCATGAACTGGATGCAGGCGTTGACCGTCTTGAAGTCGACGCCGCCCGCTTCGTTGCGCTCGCCGATCACGACCGTGCAGGCGCCGCAATCGCCCTCGGCGCAGCCTTCCTTGGTGCCCGTGCAATGCACGTCCTCGCGCAGATACTGGAGGACCGTGCGGGTGACGGGCGCGTCCTTGATCTCGCGGATCGCGTTGCGGTGATAGAAGCGAATCGGCTCAGTCATGTCTCGTGCTCTCGGTGTTCTCGAATCTCGTGTGCGGCTGCCAGCGCCGCGGGGATGGTTCGAAAACTATCACCGTCAATAAATAGAACCCATAGCGGCAATCGCATGCGGGACATATTCGCAAAGCGATATTGAGATGAGTTTGGCGGGCGGTTGGCTTATGTTGGGGTGGCCCGATTGAGGTGTTTTCCGTACTGACATTGCGTTTCGGACAGTATTTGTGTTTCCCCGCAGTCGTGTTGCTCGGCGAACGGAGCGTTTCACGCGACGTAAGCAGCATTTTCGCGGCGTTTCACGCCCTCTTTCGTCCGATCATTATTAAGCAAACGCTGCACGAGAATCGGTTCCATGGGAAAATCACGCCTTCCCGCCGTTTTCAAGTCTCGTTTTCCCCATGTCCACCGATTCAGCCACACCTCGCAGCGAACTGGCGACGACCCTGCAGATCATTCCGGTCGTCTTTTTCACGTTTCTTTGCTATCTGACGATCGGCATTCCGCTCGCCGTGCTGCCGGGCTACGTCCACGACGACCTCGGCTACAGCGCCGTGCTCGCGGGCGCGGCGATCAGCGTGCAGTACCTGGCGACGCTGGCGTCGCGGCCGCTCGCCGGCCGTTCCGCCGACACGCTCGGGCCGAAGCGCACCGTGTCGATCGGCTTGCTCGGATGTGGCGCGAGCGGCGCTCTGTTGCTGCTGGCCGTGTTGTGCGGACGCTGGCCGGCGGCGAGTCTCGCGCTGCTCGTCTGCAGCCGGCTCGTGCTCGGATTCGGCGAGAGCCTGTGCGGCACCGGCGCGATTCTCTGGGGGATCGGCCGCGTGGGCACGAGCAACAAATGCGCGGGTCATCTCATGGAACGGCATTGCCACGTATGGCGCGCTCGCGGTCGGCGCGCCGCTCGGCGTGGCGATCGAGCGGACGGTCGGTTTCGCGGCGCTCGGCATTCTGGTGATGCTGCTGGCGGCGCTCGGCTTCTATCTTGCGCGATCGATCGCGCCGGTGCCCCTCGTGCACGGCGAGCGCATGTCGTACCGAAGCGTATTCACGCGCGTGCTGCCGCACGGCATCGGCCTCGCGCTCGGCTCGGCCGGTTTTGGATCGATCGCGACGTTTATCACGTTGTTCTATGCGGCGAAGCAGTGGCCGAACGCCGCGTTGTCGCTGACGGTATTCGGCACGCTCTTCATCGGCGCGCGGCTGCTGTTTGCCAACACGATCAAAACCTATGGCGGATTCCGCGTTGCGATTGCTTCGTTTTCGTTCGAGTGTGCCGGCTTGCTGATGCTGTGGCTCGCGCCCGAGCCGCATGTGGCGCTGGCGGGCGCGGCGCTGACAGGGTTCGGCTTCGCGCTGGTTTTTCCAGCGCTTGGCGTGGAGGCCGTCGGGCTCGTGCCGCCCGCAAGCCGGGGCGCGGCTCTGTCGGCTTACTCGGTTTTCCTCGACTTGTCGCTCGGCATTACCGGTCCGTTGGCCGGGTACATTGCTGGCGAGTTCGGATACGGGTCAGTGTTTCTGTTTGCGGCTATTGCGGCGGCGGCGGCTGTTGGGCTTTCGTCCTTCCTTTATCTTCGCGATGCGAGGGTTGGGAAGATGCCTGCGGCGCTTTGAGGTGGGGCTGCGTAGGGTGGTGTTTGACGCGCAACTGCTTGCCTGCCTCCGCGATGCATGACGACTGGGCGCTCGCCGGCTGGCGGCAGCGCTGCGGCACTGCGACGCGACAAGCTTCGGCGGCTGCTTGCAATTGCATAAGCACAGGTCGCCGCTTAGCGCGCTTCGCCTGCCGCTGGCTCCCGTCTACGGAGCGCCTGAAAGGGACCTGTGCGCTTCGGCGTCAACTTCAGGTCAGAGAGTCAGACGCGCCTCGACATGCTGAAGGCCCGTCTGGATTGCGCGCGAGCGTTGCACCGCCTGAGGCAAGTGCAAGCGTCAATAAACACGATGCGTTTGCGCTGGCTTCAACGAGCTCTAAGAAGCGGGCCCACAACAGCAACGGATTCGCGCAGTGTGTACGAGTGATCACGCTTGCGCAAAGCAGTAGCGCTGCCGGCGAGACTCGTCCAAGTTTGGCAAAGACGTGATACAAAGCTCTACTTCCCCTCCGACAATCCCCGCTCCAACGCCGCCACGCCGGCAGGCAAATCGACCTTAACGCCAAGGTCCACCATCGTCCGACCCAACGCATGCACGGTCCTAAACAGATTGTGTTCGCGGCACTGCTCGCCCATCTGACCGATGCGGACAATCGGCAATCCAAACGATCCTGAAATTTCCACCTGATGCTGCCGCGAAATGTGCGCGCACACGTCGCCGGGACTCAAGCCCTCGGGCACCTCGATGCCCACCACCGAATTCAACCGGCACGCCTTCGGCGCATACAACTGCAAACCGAGCGCCGTCACGCCTTCCTGCAACGCGACCGAACACTTCAGATGCCGCGCGAAACGCTTCTCCAGCGTCTCGGCGCACACGAGCCGCAACGCCTCATGCAACGCGAGCACGCCCGACACCGGCGCCGTGTAGTGATACCCCGCGTTGTGCCAGAAGTTTTCCGCGAGCGACGCATCGAGACACCAATGCGCATTCGGCGCGGTGCGTCCCTTCACCCGCGCCCAGGCGGCATCGGAGAATGCAATCAGCGAGACGCCGGGAATCGACGACAAACCCTTTTGCCCGCCGGTGATCACGGCGTCGATGCCCCATGCGTCCATCGCGAGCGGCATCGTGCTCAACGTGCACACCGCGTCGACGATCACCAGCGCGCCCGCCGCTTTCGCCAGGGCAGCGATGTCCTTCAGTTGATAATTCCAGACCGTATTCGACGTCTCGCCCTGCACGACCGTGACGATCTCGGGGCGCTCGCGGCGAATCGCCTCGGCAATCTCATCGAGACTCGCCACCGACTGATCGCCGACTTCGAGCGTGCTCACACGCGCACCGACGCGGCGGCCCATCTCGGCCATCCGTCCGCTGAAAAAGCCGTTCTTGATGCTGAGGACGCGCGTGCCTTCCCACGCGAGATTGGAAATCGCCATTTCCATCGCGGCCGAGCCCGGTCCCGCGACGCCCAGCACCCACTTCGAATGCGTCTGGAACACGTAGCGCGCCATGGTCTTCACCTGGCTGATCACCTTCACCATGGTCGCGCCCAGGTGATTGATCACGATCGTGTTGGCCTTGGCGACGGCGGCGGGAATCGGCACGGGGCCCGCGCCCATCATCAGCAACGGCTCTTCGGGAAGAATGGCGTCGAGCGATTCGACAACCGGACAGGGCACAGCAGTAGACGTAACGTTGAACGATGAAGTCGGCATGATCGGCACTTGAAGGAAACGGCAAACACGGAACGCACAGCAGCCAACGGCCTCGCCAGCAGTGACACTGGCGAGGCCGGTTTTCGATCATTCACCGATCCGCGCAATTGCGCAAGTTTTTTGACCATGCCCGAGCGGGCGGCGTCATTTCACCTTGCTTTTATCGAGCTTCTTGCCTGTCTCCGCATTGAAGCGCTCGACGTATTCCTCGATGAGCCGCCGCATCGCGCGTCCGATCTGCCGGTAGTCCGACTCGTTGAGATTGGCGAGCGACACGCGCCCCGACGCATGCTGCGTGCCGAAGCCGAGCCCCGGCAACAGCACCACCCGCGCCTCGCGCGCGAGCCGGAACAGCAGTTCGGTGGGCTGCGTGTTCTTCAATTGCCACTCGACGAACTCGCGCCCGAACATCCGTTCGCCGAGGAACTCGGCGTCGAGAATCGTGTAGTAATCGACCTGGTTCGGATCGTCGTCCTCGAACGAAATGCCGAGTTCTTCGTAGAGCGCCTGCTTGCGCTTGCGGATCAGGCGCTTCAACGCGTTCTTGTACGCGTCGGGCGTGTCCATCAGCGAGAACAGCGAAAAGAGCACCATCTGCACCTGCTGCGGCGTCGACAAGCCCGCCGTGTGATTGAGCGCGACGGTACGGCTGTCGGCAACCAGACGGTCGATGAACTTGAGCTTCTCGGGCTCCGTCGTGATCGATTCATAACGCTCGTGCAACTGCTCCTTCGCCTCTTTCGGCAACTCGGCAATCAACCTGTCGAGCACATTGTCGCGATGCGTCGCGATGGTGCCAAGACGCCAGCCGGTCGCGCCGAAGTACTTCGAGTACGAGTACACGAGAATCGTATTCTTCGGCGCGAGCGCGAACAGCGACACGAAGTTGTCCGCGAACGTGCCATACACGTCGTCGGTGAGAAGAATCAGATCCGGGCGTTCTTTGACGATGTCGGCAATGTATTGGAGGCTCTCGTCGTCCATCTTCACCGAAGGCGGATTGCTCGGGTTCACGAGAAAGAAGGCCTTGACCTTCGGATCGCGCAGCTTGTCGAGTTCCTCTTTCGAATACTGCCAGTTGCTCTCGACGGCGGCGTGAAGATTCACCACGTTCAACTGATAGTCGTTCAGTCGCGGAATCTCGATGTACGGCGTGAAGATCGGCATGCCGAGCGCGATCGTATCGCCGGCTTTGAGCAGGTGATTCTCGCGCATCGTGTTGAAGATGTATGTCATGGCCGCCGTGCCGCCCTCCACGGCGAACACGTCGAACTCCCCGACGAACGGATGCTGCCCGATCATCTCGCGGCGCAGATACTGGCCGACGATTATTTCGGATAGCTTAAGCATCCGGTCCGGCACCGGATAGTTCGATGCGAGGATGCCTTCGCACATTTCATACAGGAAATCGCCCGCGGAAAGTCCCAACTGATCGCGCACATACGACACCGCGCCGCGCAGAAAGTCGATGCCGGGCACGCCCTTGTTCTCGCGCAGGAACAGATCGAAGCGTTCCTCCAGGCCATCGCGCCGCGGGAATCCGCCGACGCCCTCCGGCATGTACGCGAACGAACGCTCCGACTCGCGCATCGCAAAGAGGCCGAGTTGCCAGAAGCCGTGACGCGGAATCGTCGCGAGAAAATTCGGGTTGCCGCGCCCGGCGTTGAGCATCGCCGCGTTGGCCGGACGCTCGACCGCGCCGCCGCCCGCGGCCTTGATGAGTTCATCCTTCAATTCGAACGGGCTCAGCGCGGCAAGACCCGCTTGCGCCATATCGCCATGTTTGCTGTCGCCCTTCTCTTTTGCCATGATGCGTTCTCCAATGAGCCAGATGAAAGCGCCGCCGCGAGTTGCTCTGCGTGATGCCGCGGCCGGCGCGAAGAGACCGATACAACGCTCCGCTAGACGAGCCCCACCACCAGCGGCCCGAGCAACGTCAACGCGACGTTTGCAATCGCATACGTGATGGCGAACGGCACGGTCGGCACCGCGCTTTCCGCCTTGTCGAGCACGCCGCCGAACGCCGGGTTGGCGCTGCGCGAGCCCGTCAGCGCGCCCGCCAGGATGGCCGCGTTGTTGTAGCGAAGCACGTAGCGGCCGAACAGCATCGTGAGCAGAAGCGGGAACAGCGTGACGAATACGCCGAGCAGGAAGATCGTCATGCCGCTCTGCTTGACGGTCACCACCGCCTGCAAGCCGGAATTCAGGCCGACCACGGCGACGAACGCGGCGAGTCCGAAGTCCTTCAGCAACTGCGAAGCGGCCGTGGGCATCACGCCGTACATCGGATGCTTGCCGCGCATCCAGCCGAACAGTAGGCCGGCAAGCAGGCAGCCGCCGCCGGAACCGAGCGTGAGCGGAATGCCGCCGACATTGACGACGATCAGCCCGATCAGCAAGCCGAGCACGAGACCTACACCCATGTAGATGAAGTCGGTCTTGATGGTGTACGGCAGTTCGTAACCCGCGGCGTCGACGGCACGCTTTGTGTCTTTCGGCGATCCGTAGAACGTGATGACGTCGCCGTGTTCGAGCTTTGTCTCGGGCAAAAGCGGCAGCGGCTGACCGGCGCGCGAAATGCTCTGGATATACACGCCGTGGCGCATGTCGCGGTCCACGATCTCGCGTGCCGCGGCGATTGTGGTGTGGTTCATGCCTTTGCGCGTGAACACGCCTTCGCGCGTTTGCATGACGACGCCCACGTCGCCGATGTCGGCGACCTCGCTGCCGTTCGAGCCGAATTCGACGACGGCTTCGCGACGGCCCACGACCAGCACGACGTCGTCGGGTTCGAGGATCAGATCGGGCGTCGGGTCGAGCGTATGACCGCCGCGCTTGACGCGCTCGATGGTCAGCAGATCGCGATGCAGCGTCTCGACCTCCTTCACGGATTTGCCCGCGCTGACGTCGATCCGGTACGCGCGCCCCACCAGTTCCGGCAACGCGCGCAGTTGTCCCGGTCCTTGCGCCGGCGCGCCCGCTGCAAGCTCGCGTTCGGCTTCGATGGACGCATCGCGCAGGCTCTGCCCCATGAACTTCGGCAAGATGTTCACGCACACGATGATCGCGCCGAGCGAGCCGAACACGTAGGTCACCGCGTAGGCAATCGCGACGTCCGATTGCAGCGCCTTGACCTGGTCCGCTGGCAAGCCGAGGCGCGCGATCGCGTCGCCCGCCGTGCCGATAATCGCCGACTGCGTCAGCGCGCCGCCTGCGAGGCCGGCCGCGAGTCCCTTGTTCAAATGGAACAGCTTCGCGCACACCACGACGGTGATGAGCGCCGTGACCGCGAGAAAGACCGCCATCGCGATTTCGCGCAGCGTCTTGCGGTTCAGCGAATTGAAGAAGCCGGGACCAGAGTCATAGCCGACCGCGTAGATAAACACCGCAAACATCACCGATTTCACGCCGTTGTCGATCGTCACGCCGGCCTGGCTGATGACCACGGCGGCAAGCAGCGAGCCGCCCACGCCGCCCAACTGGAATTTGCCGAAGTTGATCTGGCCGATGAAGTAACCCGCCGCCAGCGACAGAAACAACGCTATCTCAGGTGATTTCTGGAAGATTTGGTGTAGCCAGTCCATCGTGCCCTCGCTTTTTAGTTTGTCATACTAATTACCAGCCACTGCCGCGAGCGCACGAGCGACGCCAGACGGCACTGCTGACTGCCTAACCCAACTTGCCGGCAACGCCGACCACGACCGGACCCATCAACGGCAAAAGGATGTTGGAGAGCGCATAGGTGATCGTGTAGCCGATCACCGGCGTCGAATTGCCGGCCACGCCGACCAGCGCGCTGATCGCGGGCGTGCTGCACTGCTGACCGGCGATCGCGCCGAGCAGCATCGGCGTGTCGAGCTTGAGGAACACGCGGCCGATCCATAAGGACAACAGCCCCGGCACGAGCACGAGCAGAATGCCCGCCGCCGGCAGCGCGAGGCCGTACTCGCGCACGAGCCTGATCGCATCCGGTCCCGCCGACAAACCGACCGCGGCGATAAACGTGGCGAGCCCGAAGTCCTTGAGAATCTGCGCCGCCGCCGAAGGCAACGAGCCGACGAGCGGATAGCGCGAGCGAATCCAGCCGAATAGCAGGCCCGACAACAGACATCCGCCGCCCGTGCCCAATGCGAGCGACACGCCGCCGATGCGCCCGCCGAGATGACCGATCGCCATGCCCGCGAGCACGCCGAGGCCGAGATAGACGAAGTCGGTCTTCTGCGTGGCGACGAGCACATAGCCGAGACGCCGGGCGCCGCGCTCCACGTCGGTCTTCGCGCCGACGAGCGTCAGCACGTCGCCGCGATTGAGTTCCGTGCCGGGCAACGCGGGGATCGTCGAGTCGAGCCGTGTGACGGCCGCGATATAGACGCCGCGTCCCTGCTCCGGGGCCGCGCGTTCGCGCAGTTGAGCGACGGTGAGACCGTGCGCGTCGCGCCGCGTCAGCACGACGTCGCGCGTCTCCGCGAGGACCTGGCCGAAGTCCGCGCCGTCCACTTCATCGCCGAGACCCGGCCCCGCCGCGACGATCGCTTCGCGCCGGCCGCCTACCAGCACGAGGTCGCCGGACGCGAGCGCGAGTTGCGGCTCGACGGGCACGTCCGAGCCGTTGCGCCGCACCTGCTCGATGGTGAGATTGAAGCCGTGCTGCTGTTCGATGGCGAAAACCGTCGCTCCATGAGCGCCGTCGATGCGGAACGCGCGGCCCACCAGCGCAGGCGCGGCGGCGCGCTGTCCGTCGCCTAGTGCGCCATCGCCGCCGAGCGTGCGCCACATTTTTTCCGCCTCGGCGCGCAAATCGATGCGCAACAGCAAGGGCGCGAACTGACTGGTAAAGAGCACGATGGTGATAAGCCCGAACAGGTAACTCACGCTGTATGCAGTGACGACGTTGGCCTGCAGGCGCACCGTCTCAGCTTCCGCGAGACCGAGCTTCGCGATCGCCTCCGACGCTGTGCCGATCACCGCGGACTCCGTTGCCGCGCCGGCCAGCAGGCCGGCTGCGGTGCCGGCGTCGAGCCGCATCACGGCCACCGCGATGACGATCAGCGCGAGCACCGACACGATCTCGATCACCGACAGCAGCCCATAGCGCCAGCCCCGGCCGATATTGGCGAAAAACTGCGGCCCGCCCGTGAAGCCCAGCGCAAAGATGAAGAGCGCGAATGCAATGTTCTTCAAATCGGGGGCGAGCCGCGCGCCGGTCTGACCCAATAGCAGCGCGACGATCAACGTGCCGCAAACGCCGCCCAATTGAATAGGGCCGATACGAAAGGAGCCGATCAAATAGCCGATTGCGAGGCTCGTGAACAGTGCGATCTCCGGTTGAGCCCTCAGCAATTCAGCGATCATGTTGGCCGGCCAATTTATAGGTTCGATTAGCGATCTGCTCAATAACGCCGACTGCAAATTGCGTGACTGCTTTCGTGAAGACTGTTCTGATCTGGGTCAATGGTTCAACTGGACGGTTCAATTAAACGCCATATGACGGAACAGGCAGGCAGCGCAATACGAACGCCGCACTGAACTACTGCGTCATTGAAAAAGACAGCATTTGCAATCGGACCACGCCGATGGCTTTGCAGGGACAAATTGCCACACGTACCGTGCGTGCGGCGCGTTTTACCGTTTCCGCCCAAGACAGCCTCTGGCGCTCACGGGCTTTTTTAAATTATGTAAGTTGAGAAGACCTGTCAATGTTATTTTTTTCGCAGTTGTTCTTGACTTCGCGAATAGCGGACCTATGGAAAGGCACCGTCTAGCCGTTTTATTGCATTGCACCTTTTGATGAATTCCTTATACTCGTTTTCATTGAGCGCTAAAGCGCCGTCTTCATAAAACTGCGAATTGCGCAGCGCCGGTATGCGATTAAATGGAGTGAGCAATGCGCATGATCCTGTTCAGCAGCCGTCAATACGACGTCGAGACTTTCACCGAAGCCAATGCCGCGCATCGCTATGAACTGCATTTCCAGGAATCGCATCTGAACAGCGAAACCGCCGTGCTCGCGCGTGCCTATGAGGTCGTGTGTCCGTTCGTCAACGATCGTGTCGATGCCGCGACGCTCGAACATCTGCATGCCGGCGGCACGCGCATGATCGCTTTGCGCTCCGCAGGCTTTAATCACGTCGATCTCGCAACGGCCGAGCGCCTCGGCATTGCCGTCGCCCGCGTGCCCGCTTATTCGCCGCACGCCGTCGCCGAGCATGCGGTGGGCCTCGTGCTCGCGCTGAACCGGCGCCTGCCGCGTGCGGTCGCGCGCACGCGGGAGGGCGACTTCTCGCTGCATGGACTATTGGGCTTCGATCTGCACGGCAAGACAGTCGGCGTGATCGGCACCGGCATGATCGGCCGCGTGTTCGGACGCATCATGTCGGGCTTCGGCATGCGCGTGCTGGCGTACGATCCCGGCACGCCCGCCGACGATCTGCTCGCGCTCGGCGCGCGCTACGTGACGCTCGACGCGCTTCTCGCGGAATCGGACATTGTCAGCCTGCATTGTCCGTTGCTTCCGGCAACGTACCATCTGATCGACGCGGCCGCGCTCGCCCGAATGAAGCGCGGCGCGATGCTGATCAACACCGGGCGCGGCGGGCTCGTCGAAAGCAATGCGCTGGTCGGCGCGCTGAAGGACGGTCAGCTCGGCCATCTGGGGCTCGACGTCTACGAGGAAGAAGGCGGTCTGTTCTTCGAGGACCATTCGAATCTGCCGCTGCAAGACGACGTGCTCGCGCGTCTTCTGATGTTCCCGAATGTGATCGTCACTGCGCATCAGGCGTTTTTTACACGCGAGGCGATGAACGAGATCGCGCAGACCACGCTCGCGAACGTCGCCGCGTGGCAAGCGGGCACGCCTCGCAACGCGGTGCATGCGAACGACCAGGCGTCGTCGGGCCTGCCTGGCTGAAGCCGGAAATCTACCCGCCGCCCGCGTTCAGCGGAACGGGGCGAATCGCCGTGCGGGCGTCGTCCGGTGCGCCGCATATCTCGCGCAGCAACGCAGCCTCGCGCTCGTGCACTTCCACCGGAAACCAGCGCGCCCCGGCATCGGCGAGATAGCGCGCGCGATGCTGCCCGTTGCGAAACGCCACCACGCCTTCGCGCTCGAAACCGAGCCACCCGAGCAGGCCCGGCGCGCGGCGCGTCGAGATCGTCACGTAGGGCATCTGCGGAATGCGCGGATTGTCCGGATCGAGAAACTCGCGAATGCCGCGCACCTTTCCCGCATGCCATTCGGCAACGGGCTTCAGAACATAATCGGTGTTGTCGCGATCGGCGCACGCGAGCAGCTTGCGCACGTCGACCACGACGACCTGATGCCGCGTGCCGTCGGCGACAAAGACGCGTTTCAGACGCACGTGGTCGTACCATGAATGCCGGTCGAGCGGGACGATCCAGACGGTCTCCGCGCAGGCCGGCGCACCCGCGGACGGTGAATTGGCGAGAGGCAAAGGCAGGCTCGATAAGCTGGCGGCAGCTCGCCAGCGCGTTAAGAGAGCGCTAACGCTACGAGTCGATTGTGAAAGAAGCATGTCAAGCCACGGTATTAACTGCTGTGCATGAGCGCTGCACTGGCGCCCGAACGAATCAACGAACGGGCGAACGCGGACCTTCAGGGAGACGACGATGATAAGCACGCAAAATTTCAACCAATATGTGCGTATCGAAGCTAACCGTGATAACGGCGTAGCAACCATCGTGCTTGAGCGTCCGGAGCGGCGTAATGCGGTCGACCGTCTCGTCGCCGATGCGTTGAGCGCCGCGTTTCAATGCTTCGAAGCCGAGCCCGCGTGGCGCGCAGCCGTGCTGTTCGGCGCGGGCGGCACCTTCTGCGCGGGCGCGGATCTGAGCGCGCTCGCCGACGACACGCGCCGCAACGAGATTCACGCGGACGGCAGCGGTCCCGGACCGATGGGACCGACGCGCATGCATTTCACGAAGCCGGTGATCGCGGCGATTACGGGCTATGCGGTCGCGGGCGGCCTGGAGCTGGCCGCCATGTGCGACCTGCGTGTCGTCGAGGAGGAGGCGGTGCTCGGCGTGTTCTGCCGCCGCGTCGGCATTCCGCTGATCGACGGCGGGACGATTCGCTTGCCGCGGCTGATCGGCATGTCGCGCGCGCTCGATCTGATACTCACCGGCCGCGCGGTGAGCGCGCAGGAAGCGCTCGCTTTTGGCCTCGCGAACCGCGTGGTCGCCAAAGGCGAGGCGCGCGCGGCGGCCGAGCAACTGGCCGCCGAACTCGCGGCCTTTCCGCAGGCGGCGCTGCTGGCCGACCGCCGCTCGGTGCTGGAAAACAGCATGCTGGACGATCTCGCCGACGCGCTGCGGCGCGAAGGCGCCGGCGGCTATGCGGCGGTTTTCGACGAAGGTGTTGCGGGCGCCGAGCGTTTTACGAAGGGCGCGGGACGTCACGGCAAGGCGTCGGATTAAAAACAACAGCCGCGCCGTGCACACGACTGAGCGCCCAGCACTATCGTTTTGACTTAGGTAAAATCCCTAACTGTTTTGCTTTCAGCACGGCGCACGCGCTTTCGCCCCGAAAACGCGCGCCGTCCGCGCGACGTCTCGCGCCGCGCCGATCCACAGTCCGCCGCCATGCCTTTGCCCCTGCTTGCTCTCGCCATTGCCGCCTTTGGCATCGGCACCACCGAATTCGTCATCATGGGGCTCCTGCCCAACGTCGCCCGCGATCTGTCGGTGTCGATTCCGGCTGCCGGCATGCTGGTCTCCGCTTATGCGCTCGGCGTGACGATCGGCGCGCCGATCGTGGCGATCGCCGTCGCCAACATGCCGCGCAAGAAAGCGCTGATGAGCCTGATCGGCGTATTCATCGTCGGCAATCTGCTGTGCGCGCTTGCGCCGGGCTACGCGGTGCTGATGGCCGCGCGGATCGTCACCGCGTTCTGCCACGGCGCGTTCTTCGGCATCGGCTCGGTCGTGGCCGCGGGGCTCGTCGCGCCGAACCGCCGCGCGCAGGCCATCGCGCTGATGTTCACCGGCCTCACGCTGGCGAATGTGCTCGGTGTGCCGCTCGGCACGGCGCTCGGCCAGGCCGCCGGCTGGCGCGCGACCTTCTGGGCGGTGACGGGCATCGGCATCGCCGCGGCCGCCGCGCTCGCGGTCTGCCTGCCGGCGAAGATCGAGATGCAGAAAGCGAGCCTCGTGCGCGAATTCGGCGTGCTGAAAAATCCGCAAGTTCTGATGGTGCTCGGCATCAGCGTACTGGCGTCGGCAAGCCTCTTTTCCACTTTCACGTACATCACGCCGATTCTCGAAGACGTGACCGGTTTCACGCCGCACGCGGTCACGCTCGTACTGTTGCTGTTCGGCTTGGGGCTGACCGTTGGCAGCACGCTCGGCGGCAAGCTCGCGGACTGGCGGTTGATGCCGTCGCTGGTGGCGTTCCTGCTCGCCATCGTCGCGATTCTGACGATCTTCGCCGGCACCATGCATGCCGAAATTCCGGCGATGATCACGATCTTCGCGTGGGGCGTTCTGGCGTTTGCGATCGTGCCGCCGTTGCAGATGCTGATCGTCGACCGCGCGAGCGATGCGCCGAATCTCGCGTCGACGCTGAATCAGGGTGCCTTCAACCTCGGCAATGCGACGGGCGCCTGGCTCGGCGGCATGGCGATCGGCGCGGGCGCGCCGTTGACTACGCTGCCGTGGGTCGGCGTCGCCACTTCCGTCGGCGCGCTGCTGCTTACGCTGTGGTCGGTGTCGATCGACCGGCGTGCACAAAGGATGGCGGTGGCGGGGTGAACGCCAGGAGCGCAGAGTGAGGCCAGCCGGGCGGCCTTTCTGGGCCATAGCCGGCCGGCGCCTCAGGTTCACCCCCGCGCCGCCACAATCTCCCCGACGCAAGCCCCAAAGCCCACGCGATACCCATCGCCCTGACACCATCCGGCGAGCGTCAATTCATCGCCGTCCTCAATGAACGTGCGCGTGCCGCCGTCTTTCAGTTCAAGCGGCTTCTTGCCGTTCCACGTGAGTTCGAGCAGGCTGCCGTACGAGTCTTCGGTCGGGCCGCTGATCGTGCCCGAGCCCATCAGGTCGCCCACTCGCGTATTGCAGCCCGACACCGTGTGATGCGCGAGTTGCTGCGCCATCGTCCAGTACATGTGCCTGAAGTTGGTTCGCGCGATGGTCGTCGCCTGTTTCGCTGCATGAGGCCGCAGCTTCACTTCGAGCGCGATGTCGAACGCATGGTCGCCGTCGTGCCGCAGATACGCAAGCGGCTCTGGCTCCTGCACCGGCTGCGCGACGCGGAACGGTTCCAGCGCATCGAGCGTGACGATCCACGGCGAGATCGTGGTCGCGAATGTTTTTGCATTGAACGGACCGAGCGGCACGTATTCCCATTGCTGAATGTCGCGGGCGCTCCAGTCGTTCAGCAGCACCATGCCGAAGATGTGCGCTTCCGCGTCCGCACATGCAATCGGCTCGCCCAACGCGTTGCCGCCGCCGATCACAAAGCCGGTCTCGAGTTCGATGTCGAGCTTGCGGCACGCGCCGAACACCGGCCGGTCCTGATCGGGCAACTTCAATTGACCATTGGGCCGACGCACCGGCGTGCCGCTCACCACCACCGACGACGCGCGTCCGTTGTAGCCGATGGGCATCTCCGACCAGTTCGGCAACAGCGCATTCTTCGGATCGCGAAACATCGAGCCGACGTTCGTCGCGTGCTCTTTCGAAGAATAAAAGTCCGTGTAGCCGGGAATCTCCACGGGCAAATGAAGCCGCGCGTCGGCCGCACGCACCAGCACTTTGGCGCGCAGTGCCGCGTCGTCGCGCAACGTCGCGGTGTCGCGTGAAAGCAGGTTGCTCAACTGGATGCGCACGCTGCGCCACGCGTCGCGGCCTAGCGCGATGAAGTCGTTCAGCGTATCGCGCGCAAAAACATCGGCGTTCGACGGCAGCTTCAATAGCCCCGCCGCCTGCAATGCGGCCAGATCGACGATCTCATCGCCGATCGCCACGCCCGCGCGGCGCGTGTCGTTGCTCGTGTCGTTGGCCGTGTCGCTGAAAATGCCGAACGGCAAATTCTGGATCGAGAAATCGTGACTCGGCTCGTTGGCCGACTCGACCCAGCTTTTGCGCGACGGATCGAGCGTCGCCTGAAGATCGCTCACTGCGCTCATCGTTGCTCCGGATTGAAGTGTTTCTTGAGACCTTGCCAGCACTCGTAGTAATGCGCCTGAAGCTGCGCGGTTTCGAGCGCAAAGCGCGTCGGCTTGATCAGCGTGCGCGTTTCGAACATGAAGGCCATCGTGTCGCCGACCTTGTTCGGTTTCGACGTGTCGCTATGCGACGCTTTCTCGAAGGTCTCCGCGTCGGGGCCGTGGCCGGACATGCAGTTATGCAGGCTCGCGCCGCCCGGCACGAAGCCTTCGGCCTTCGCGTCATAGACGCCATGCACGAGGCCCATGAATTCGCTCGCGACGTTGCGATGGAACCACGGCGGGCGGAACGTATCTTCGGCGGCGAGCCAGCGCGGCGGAAAGATCACGAAGTCGATCGTATCGACGCCCGGCGTGTCGCTCTGCGATTGCAGCACGAGAAATATCGACGGGTCCGGATGATCGAAGCTGATCGAGCCAATCGTGTTGAAGCGCCGCAAGTCGTACTTGTACGGCGCGTAGTTGCCGTGCCACGCGACCACGTCGAGCGGCGAATGGCCGATGTCCGCGCGCCACAAATTGCCGTTCATTTTCGCGACGAGTTCGAAGTCGCCTTCGCGGTCCTCGTAAGCGGCATGCGGCGTGAGAAAGTCGCGCGGATTGGCGAGACCGTTCGAGCCGATCGGGCCGAGGTCCGGCAAGCGCAGCAACGCCCCGAAGTTTTCGCAGATGTAGCCGCGCGCATTGCCGTCGGGCAGGCTCACCGCGAAGCGCACGCCGCGTGGAATCACCGCGATCTCGAACGGTTCGACGTCCAGCCGGCCCAGTTCGGTTGCGATATGCAGGCGCCCTTCCTGCGGCACGATCAGCAGTTCGCCGTCGGCGCTGTAGAAGAAGCGGTCTTGCATCGAGCGATTCGCCGCGTACAGGTGGATCGCGCAGCCGCTCATCGATTCGGCTGCGCCGTTGCCGGCCATCGTCACCCAGCCGTCGATGAAATCCGTGGGCACGGTCGGCATCGGCAACGCGTCCCAGCGCAACTGGTTGGGCGGCGTCGGCGGGACGTCGGCGAAATTGGCGACGAGCCGCTCCGAAGGCAGCGGCGCGAACGGCTTGTGCACCGCCGCCGGACGGATGCGGTACAGCCACGAGCGCCGGTTGTGGCCGCGCGGCGCGGTGAACGCGGTGCCCGACAATTGTTCGGCATACAAACCATAGGCGACGCGCTGCGGTGAATTGCGCCCTGCGGGCAGCGCGCCCGGCAGCGCTTCGGTCGCGAATTCGTTGGCAAAGCCGGACTGATAACCGGGCTCGATTTCGAGCCGCGAACTGGCGCTATCCGGCTGACGTGTTGAGGTGTCCATGCAAGTTCTCCGTTGACTCTGTATTTCGTCTCACGCGGGTTTCGTCACGCGTGTTTCGTCACGCCGTTTGCGGCTGCGACGGGCGGTTGCGTTGCCGCGTCGCCGCGGCGAGCGCGATCACGAGCAGCGCGGAACACAGCACCGGCACGGCGGCCGCATGAAACAGCGATTCGTTCGACCAGTTCAATGCGATCAACTGGCCACCGACGAGCGGTCCAATCACCGAGCCGATCCGTCCGATGCCGAGGCTCCAGCCGATGCCCGTCGAGCGCAGCGTGGTCGGATAAAAGTGGCCGGCCAGCGCGTTCACCGCCGGCTGTCCGCCCACCACGCAGAAGCCGCCCGCGAACACGACGAGCAACAGCCACGGCAACGCATGCGCGACCGTCCCGATGGTGCCGACGGCGAGCGCCGCGCCCGCAAAGCACACGAACAGCACGCGCACAAAACCGAACCGTTCGATGAACCAGCCGAGCAGCAACGTGCCCACGACGCCGCCCGTCTGCAACACCGTGCCGACGATCACCGCCGTGCTCGGCGAATAACCGGCGTCGCGCATGACCGTAGGCAGCCAGTTCGACAGGAAGTACAGATCGATCAGATTCATGAAGCTGATCGCCCACAGGATCAGCGTCACCGGCGCCCGGCCCGCGCGGAACAGTTCCGCGACCGGCGCACCGTCATTGCCCTTTTCACGCACGACGACGCGCGTGTTGGCGTCGATCGGCAGGCTCGGATCGAATCGGGCGAGCCAGCGCAACGCGCGCTCGCTGCGGCCCTTCAGCACCAGAAATTGCAACGACTCCGGCAGCAAGGCAAGCATGGCGACGGCGAGCAGCAGCGGCACCACGCCGCCGACCCAGAACACCGCGCGCCAGCCGTAGGCCGGAATCAACGCGGCGCTGATGAATCCGCCGAGCGCGGCGCCCAACGTGAAACCGCACGACACCAGCATCATGCGCTTCACGCGATGCGCCGGCGTCGAGAATTCGCCGACGAGCGCCATCGCGTTCGGCATGATGCAGCCGAGGCCAAGACCCGTGATGAAGCGCAGCGCGATCAACGCGGGGATCGTCGCGACGAAGGGCGTGGCGAGCATCGACAGCGCGAAGAAAAAGGTCGCGCCGATCAGCACCGGACGACGCCCGATGCGGTCGGCCAGCACCGACAACCCCAATGCGCCGAGCAGCATGCCGAACAGGCTCGCGCTGAAAACCGGACCGAGCGCCGCCTTCGACACATGCCATTCGCCGATCACGCTCGGCGCGACATAGCCCATGGCCTGCGCGTCGAAGCCGTCGATGACGAGGCACAGTCCGCACAACGCGAGCAACATCAATTGAAATGCCGGGTGATGCGTTTCGCCGAGCACCTGCTCGACTTCGATCACGTTGGCGGCGGCTGCGGCCGGCTTGGCGCTCATGAGGGTTGTCTCCGGATAGGGTCTTCGAACGCTTACGCGAGAATTTACGCATAGTAAAACGAATTACGTTAAGTGAAATTAACGTATACCCTGGAGCTTGCGTGACACACGCGCCGCGGCCCGCGCAGACAGGCATCCGCGGGATATGGTTATCAGCATTTTGTTCATGTGACGGCGGTGCGGACTGCTACCATCGGAAGATGCGGTGTACGCGCGTTGTCCCGGCGCCGACACGCCACCAAGTGATCCATTCGCCTAAATGATTCCGCCGACCATCCCCACTCTCGTTGCGCGCGCCAGTGACCATCCCTTTCTCGGCAAACATCTGGCGATGGGCTCCGGCAGCCACGGAGACTTCGCGCTCGCGCGCTTTAACGACCTCGAACTGACGAGCGGCTACGAGCCGATCTTCGACATCAGCGTGCATGCGTTGGCGCAGTCGCTGTCGTCGGATGTGGAAAACGTGGATCGTTTCGGCGATGAGCTCGGCTTCCAGGCGGTCACGCAGCGGCTCGACGCCGCGCCGTTCGATATGTTCGACGCGTTCGACCGCATCGGCGACGACCAGCAACTGGTCTCGCTGGATCGCATGTCGCGCGCGCTGCATGCGATCAATTTCTTCGGCGCACAGCGGCACGGCCTGCTATTTCTGCGCGTGCACGAGCGGCTGTTGAAGAGCGTGAAGTACGACCACGGGCGGCATTTTTCGAGCGTGCTGACGTCGTTCGGGCTGAATCCGGCGAGGATCGTGATCGAGCTGCCCGCGGCGGCCGTCGCGCATAAGACTTTTCTCGGCTATCTGACCAAGAGCTATCAGCACTACGGCTTCAAGGTCGCGGGCAATCTGTCAAACGCGGGGCAGATTCTGTCGGTCTCCGATACGGCGCGGCTCGACTTCCTCAAGATGGATGCGGCAGTGGCGTTGCGCGACGCGACGGTCAAGCCGTTAGTCGGCTACGCGGGCCGGCTGCGGATTCCGCTGATTTTTAATCGCGTGATGGACGAAGCACAGTTCGAAGCGTTGCAGCAATACGATGTGCGCTTTGTGCAGGGGCCGCTGTTTAATGCGCATTATCATGATCGGGCGGCTTGAGCGTGGCCTGATCCCGGCTTGATTTGCGCCACGGACTGCTAGCCCACGTCTCCCAGACGCCGCGCAAGCGCCTTCAATCTCGGCGCTACTTTCTCGCGAAACACATCTTCTCCCATCGACGAAGCCGGCCCGCTGCAACTCAGCACGAGCCAGCGTCCTTCGCGCGGCTCGCGAAACGGCACCGCAACGGCGTTCACGTCGTCGTGCCACGCGCGAAACGAATAACAGCAGCGCTCCTCGGCGAACGCCGCGATCTCCTTCACGGCCTCGGCCACCAGCGCCGCGCCGCCCTTGCCCGCCGCTTTCTTCAGCTCGGCGAGCAGCGCGTGGCGCACGTCGGCAGGCTGCACGGCGAGATACGCGCGGCCCATTGAGCTCGTCAGCATCGACAGTTTCGAGCCGGGCGCGAGGCCGAGCGTGAGCGCCGTTTCGCTGCGAATCGTGTCGAGATAGATCATGTCGAGTCCGTCGCGGCAGCCGAGCGACACCGCCGCGCCGACTTCGCGCGCGAACGCGCGCATATGCGGGCGCGCGAGTTCCAATGTGTCCGTGCCGGACAGCAACGCGAAACCGAGCGACAACACGCCGGCATCGAGCGCATATTTGCCTAGCGCCTCGTCGAGCCGCAGATAACCGAGCACGGTCAGCGTGTACGCGAGACGGTTGACGGTCGCCTTCGGCAAACCCGTGCGTTCGACGAAATCGCGGTTGCCGAGCATCGTTTCGCCCGGCTTGAAAGCGCGCAGTAGCTCGAGCCCGCGCGCAAGGGCGACGACGAATTTGCGCTCGTCGAGCGGCTCGGTGAAAGTGGCTGCGGGCGTCATCGGGTGATACACTCGGGTGTCGTTTGCAAAACATTGTTTCGCATAGCGGAACTCAAGTCAAGCTTGGATTACGCAAGAATCAGGAGATATGTCATGGCCGAGGCCGCGCAGTTTCACTGGGAAGACCCGTTGCTGCTGGATCAGCAGCTCACCGAAGACGAACGCATGGTGCGCGACGCCGCCGCCGCGTATGCACAGGACAAGCTCCAGCCGCGCGTGCTCGAAGCGTTCCGTCACGAGAAGACGGACATCGAGATCTTCCGCGAAATGGGCGAGCTCGGCCTGCTCGGCCCGACCATCCCCGAGCAATACGGCGGGCCGGGGCTCAACTATGTGGCGTATGGGCTGATCGCGCGTGAAGTGGAGCGCGTGGATTCCGGCTACCGGTCGATGATGTCGGTGCAGTCGTCGCTCGTGATGGTGCCGATCTACGAATTCGGCTCGGAGGCGCAGAAGCAGAAGTATCTGCCGAAGCTCGCCACCGGCGAATGGATCGGCTGCTTCGGGCTCACCGAGCCGAATCACGGCTCCGATCCGGGCAGCATGGTGACGCGCGCGAAGAAGGTCGACGGCGGCTACTCGCTGTCGGGCTCGAAAATGTGGATCACGAATTCGCCGATCGCGGATGTGTTCGTCGTATGGGCGAAGCTCGAGGAAAACGGCAAGGACGCGATTCGCGGCTTCATTCTCGAGAAGGGCTGGAAGGGACTGTCGGCGCCGACCATCCATAGCAAGGTGGGTTTGCGCGCGTCGATCACCGGCGAAATCGTGCTCGACGAAGTGTTCGTGCCCGAAGAGAACCGCTTTCCCGAAGTGAGCGGGCTGCGCGGTCCGTTCACCTGCCTGAACTCGGCGCGCTATGGCATCGCGTGGGGCGCGCTCGGTGCGGCCGAATCGTGCTGGCATACCGCGCGTCAGTATGTGCTCGATCGCAAGCAGTTCGGCCGGCCGCTCGCGGCCAATCAGTTGATTCAGAAGAAGCTCGCCGACATGCAGACGGAAATCACGCTCGGCCTGCAAGGCGTGCTACGCCTTGGCCGCATGAAGGACGAAGGCACCGCGGCCGTCGAAATCACGTCGATCATGAAGCGCAATTCATGCGGCAAGGCGCTCGACATCGCGCGGCTCGCGCGCGACATGCTGGGCGGCAACGGCATTTCGGACGAATTCGGAATTGCGCGGCATCTGGTGAATCTGGAAGTCGTGAACACCTATGAAGGCACGCACGACATTCACGCGCTGATTCTCGGCCGCGCGCAAACGGGCATTCAGGCGTTTTTCTGAGGCTTGTCTGAGCATGTACGGAGCGCCGCTTGCGTCGATAACGGCGCGCTCTGGCGAGCAATAAAAGAAGGCCGGTTCGCAATGAACCGGCCTTCTTGCATTTGACGACGCGCCGGGGTTTTCCCGACGCACCGAACGCGAGCTTACTTGTTCGGCTGCGGCGTCATGCGCAGATACGGACGCAGTGCCTTGTAGCCCTTCGGGAACTTCTGCTTGATCACTTCTTCGTCCTTCAGCGACGGCACGATCACCACGTCGTCGCCCTGCTTCCAGTTGCCGGGCGTCGCGACCGAGTGGCTGTCCGTAAGCTGCAGCGAATCGATCACGCGCAGAACTTCGTCGAAATTGCGCCCCGTGCTCGCCGGGTACGTGATGATAAGACGCACCTTCTTCTTCGGATCGATCACGAACAGCGAGCGCACGGTGAGCGTTTCGTTCGCGTTCGGGTGAATCATGTCGTACAACTCGGACACCTTGCGGTCGCCGTCGGCCAGAATCGGGAAGCCGACGCTCGCGGCCTGCGTTTCATTGATGTCCTTGATCCACTCCTTATGCGACTCCGCGCTGTCGACCGACAATGCAATGGTCTTGACGTTGCGTTTTGCGAATTCGTCGGCGAGCTTGGCCGTCAGACCGAGTTCAGTGGTGCAGACCGGCGTGAAGTCGGCCGGATGCGAGAACAGGACGCCCCAGCTATCGCCGAGCCATTCATGAAACTTGATGCGGCCGATACTCGACTCCTGCTCGAAATCCGGTGCGATATCGCCAAGACGTAGACTCATTTGCATCTCCTTAAGGTTCTGAAAAACTGGCGTGGGCGTGTGCCCGTGTGGTTCCGCAAAGATAAAGCATACGGCAGCAACCGTACATGGCGAACCAACATCGGCTCAGTACTTTATGCGGTTTTGTAATTTTCGCCGATTTAGTGGAAACTTTGCGGGACAGATCAACTCCATCATGCACTAACATCAACTGCGGAAGTGGCGCAGTGGATGTTCGGGGAGTTTCGCCTCGCCGGGAACGGTTCGTGCATTCGCTCGGTGCAACCGGGCAGTGCGCTCGCCAGTCGCCGTTTCTTTGGTTACGATTCACGCGTGGCGTGAGACGAAGGGGGAGCTGTCAATGTCGGAAGTCAACAAGGAGAGATTGATGTCGGATATCAAAACCGTCCTCGCGGACGCGGAAGACCTGCTGAAACAGGCCGCAAGCGCAACGGGCGAGCGCGCTTCGGAATTGCGCGAAACGGCGCTGTCCCGCCTGAAGCAAGCCAGGGAAAAAGCGGCCGACGTGCAGGTCGTCGTAGTCGAGAAAGGCAAGAAGGCTGCTCGCGCAACCGACGACTACGTTCACGAGCACCCGTGGGCATCCATCGGCATCGCTGCGGGCGCCGGCGTGCTGCTGGGTCTCCTGATCAACCGCAAGTAACACTGCACCGCAGGTGCCGGACACGCGATGTCCGGCATGCCAGCCAATCGAGCGGACCGGCGCACGTCAGGCCGGTCAGCTTATCCCGGCGCGCACGTTTGCCACGCGCCGCTTCGGCCAACCCGCGCAACGCCCACAGCCATGACGATCGACACACAATCGCAGCGCGAACAACATAGTCCGTTACGCCGCATCATCAGTTCGGTGTCGGCGATTCTGCAAACGCGTCTGGAACTGATCGGCATTGAACTCGCCGAAGAAAAGGATCGCCTCCTCGGCGTGCTGTTCCTCGGCCTTGCCGCGATGATGCTGACCACCATGGCCCTGATCGCGCTCACGGCGCTGATCGCGATTGCGTTCTGGGACACCTACCGATGGCAGGCGCTTGCCGGAATCACGCTCGTCTACGCGATTGCCGGACTGGTGTGCGCGCTGAAAGCGCGCAGCGGGCTGCGCAATGCGCCGATGGTGTTCGATGCCACCATCGCCGAATTCGAGAAAGACCGCGACGTGTTTCGCAAACCGTAGCGCGGCGAACGAGTGTGGTGCTTTGCGAGCCGTTCGTTGCACTGTTTGTTGCCCTGTTCGTTGCGCTGTTCCTTGCCCCTCTCACTGCCGACACGCCATGAGCCATAGCTACTCCAGCACCGCCTACCGTAACAAGCGCCAGCCGGCGAGAGACTTGAGCGCACCGCAGTTGCGCGAATTGCGCAAGGAACTGCTGCTCGTGCGCGCGGACGTCGAGCGCATGGAATTCGCTCAGGCCACGCTCGAATTACGCGAGGCCGTCACCCACTTCAGTTGGCTCAAGTTCATCGTGCCAGGCTTCGGCGGGCTGCGCATGGGCAGCGGCGCCAAGGCTAGCCTTCTGAACGCCGGAACCATCGGCGCACTTCTGAAGCAATATCCGGTGATCAGTTCGATCGTGTCGCTCGTGCTCGCGAAACCGTTGCGCGCGACGTTCGCAGCCGGTGCGAAGCCCGCACTCAAGTGGGGCGGTCTCGCATTCGCCGCGTGGGAAGCGTATCGCGTATGGCAGCAGATCAAGGGCGAGTCGCGTGCTTCGGCAAGGTCTGGCGACGAGGGTTGAATTCGTCGCTTATGGCTCCTGGTATCAGACAGCTTCCGGCGCGAGCAGCAGCCCCGTTGCTAGCCTGTGGCCCAACACTGCGCGGTCAGCGGTGCCGAACCGTTTCCCGCAGTCTTATTGCTTCGCATGCCGGTCGCGTCGAGCGTAAAGACGCCGCACGCGTCGTCTCGCATCGGTCCCGATTCGTCGGGCGCCGCTTCGATCGAATAGCCGCCGTTTGCATCGTCCGCCGGCAACACGCGCAACCGATAAACAGCCGAGCCGAATGACGGAGCCTGGTTGAAGCCGGGCGGCAGCGCAAGAACGCTGTCGCTTGCCGCGCCCTCGACGAATTGCGCCGCGCGCAACAGCGCCGATGCCGCGTCCATCCGATACGTGCGCGCAATATGGCTGCGATACGAAGGCACCGCGAACAAAGCCAGCACAGCGACGATCGCGAGCGTGATGATCAGCTCGAGCAAGGTGAATGCGGATAGATGCAGCCTTCTCATTTGCAACCTCGCTAAAAGGGCCGTGCGGCGACACGCCGCCAATGGCGCTCGATCCGCTCGCCGTCGATAACTAGTTGCATCTGCAGCCATACCTGCGACTCGCGCTTGTTGCCGAAGCCGCGCGCCGTCAACAGATACGCGCGTGCATCAGGGCGGCCAGGGAGACGCCACTCTTCGGCCACGCATTGCGGCGCGCGCAGCGAGCCGGGCCATTGCGCCAAAGGTGTCGCAGCGGCGCCTTCGAACGTGGCCTCGACTTTCCATTGCGCGGGCTCATGAGCGGCGGGCTGCGATGCGATCACACCCAGGCCCGTGGATGCAACGGCGCTGCGGGCGCATAAGGTCAATGCCGAATCGGCGGCGTGAAAGGCCTGCAAATAGTCGCGCACGTTTACCGCGCTACGCGCTGCCGCGAGCGATGCCTCGAACCACGCCGCGGACGTCGCGAGCAGCATCGCGGAAATCAGCAGGACGATGGGTAATACGGTGCCGCGCTCCTGCATGCGCGGGGCGTGTCTGCGGAGGCGGCGAGGTCGATCCGATTGCTTTACGGAGCTGCGCCCAGTTTCATTCACGTGACGGCATTCGGTCGTGATTTGTATTTCGCTCACGACAAGCCCCCTGCGTAATTGCGCAACGCAACTCGCCGCCAGAACGCTTGCCGCGGACGCAGATCCGTCGCGATACCGCTTACGCCGTCGCAATCGACATAACGTGAGCGCTGCCCTTGCGGCGCGCCGCGCACTAGCACGCAGAGGTCAACCGCGACCACGTTGGCCCACTGGTCGGCCGTCACCGCCGAGGCGTCGAGTGCGTTCGCCGCGCCGGCAAGCCAGTACTTGAGACGCAGCCGCTCCACACCTTCGACAAGCGGTTGCGCGGACCCTGTCTTGCCGTTGCCTTCGCAGTAAAGTTCCGGCTCGCCGGTCGAGCTGCTCGCCTTCGCGTAAAAGCGATTGACCACCGGCACGCCGCGATCGCCGAGCGCAGCGCTATTGCCCGTAACAGCTTGTCCGAGGCAGTCCGTCGTCTGCCCCGTGGCTGACGGCCAGGTCGACACGCTGTCCCCGACGTATCGCACCGCGACGCCGTCTGATTTGCCGGTCAACGTCTCGCACGTCGGACGGCTGTCGTCCGTGCCTGTCGGATGCCCGCCCGAACAGCCGAACAACGGCGTTGGCGCTCGATATTGCGTGGCGTCGGCCGGCACGAAGCCCGCCATCTGCAACTGCTGCCCAACGACGGTCAACGCGGTCAAGCCGGCATCGCGCATACGCAGCGCATTGTTCGCGCGG
The DNA here is from genome assembly GCF_040543975.1 of Paraburkholderia sp. OAS925. Taxonomy (NCBI): domain Bacteria; kingdom Pseudomonadati; phylum Pseudomonadota; class Betaproteobacteria; order Burkholderiales; family Burkholderiaceae; genus Paraburkholderia; species Paraburkholderia sp. OAS925. The sequence goes on along the minus strand of NZ_JBEUNO010000001.1, from coordinate 968,610 downwards.
TCGAAGGCGGCGCGCTGCGTCGTGTAAAGCGACACGGCGCCCGCGGTCACGATGAGTCCAAGCGCAAGAGCGATCACGAGCTCGATCAGCGTATGGCCGCGCACGTCATGCGCATGCACATGCGGCATCATTTGACGAACGCCAATGCGACGCAGGAAAAGCCCACGGGCGCATCCACTCCGCCGCACGGCTCGGGCTTGTCGATCACGTCGTCGGCGGCGTGCGGCGCGTTGCGCGGAGCCGTCCAAGTGACGCGGGCCGCCGACACACCTCCTATGCCGATCACCGACGCGTCGCCGCCCGGCAGCAGCGTCGCCGCACGCGAGCGCCATGCGTTAAGCGCGGCGTCGTTCGCTGACGGCGCAGACACCGCTTCAGCGACCGAATCGGCGATCCATGCGGCGTGTTCGCGCATCGACATCGCTCGCGCCTCGCGCGCCATCCACAATTGCCCGGCGATGAGACCGAGCGCCGTGACTGCCATCACCGCAACGGCCAGCATCACTTCGATCAACGAACTACCGCCGCGCTTGTTGCAACTGCGGTGAGGCCGTGCCTGCAGCCGCCGCAAAGACCTTCTGACCAGCGGGCTCACGACGCCGCCCCACACGCGCCGTCCGTAATTCGCGTGCGACCACCCGCCGCGATGCGAATGCAGCGCCGCCACTTATCGCCCTGCGTTGCTTTCGATGGCGCTCGCGGCGCAACGTCGAAGCTGCGAAACGTGCCGATCAGTTGTCCGGCGGGCGGTGTGAACGTGAGATTCGTCTGCGTGCCGGCGATGCTCACCGCCGCAACCGAGGCATGCGCGCGCAACAGCGTAGACGTGCCGCCGCGCTCGGCCAATACGGCCCAGCCGCAAGACCAGTCGGCGACGCCATTGCCGCACGGCTGCCCGGCGGCAAGACAGTGACGCGCCGCGTCCGTCCTGCATACGATCACCCGGGCGCCGCGGCGCAATGCCTCACTGCGTGCATACGCAAGCGTGGACACGAGCGCGTTCGCACGTGCGTCGACCTGATCGCGCACCTGCCAGGCTACGAACGATGGCGTCGCCATCATCACGATCACCGCGAGCAGCGCGATCACGACCAGCGTTTCGACAAGCGTAAATGCGCCGCATGGCGACGAAGCGATTGCATGTTGTTTCATCTGCATCCCTGAACGTTTTCAAAGAATGCAGCCAATCTAGCGATTCGCGGACCGCTCAACAATCGGCCGAATGGCCAGGTGGTATTCAGACGCTACCGCACGCGAGAATTCACGCGACGAACCACAATCGGAGCGGCAAATGCAGAAACGTCAAGCCACGCGGCAAAACAGAAACGACAGGAAGTGCCGGGCGGCGGGCTTCCGATCAGCGCTTGCGGGAAGGCTTGGGAGGAGAAGAGGCGCGGCGGAACTCTTCGATCACGTCTTCGAATTCGGAGACGTCTTCAAAGCGCCGGTAGACAGAGGCGAAACGAACGTAGGCAATGGTGTCGAGCGCGCGCAACTCGTTCATGACGAGTTCGCCGAGACGTTCGCTGCGCACTTCGCGCTCGCCGCTGCCCAGCAGTTGATACTCGATACGGGCGACGGCCGCGTCGATCGCGTCCGCTGCAACCGGACGCTTGCGCAGCGCCAGTTGCATGCTCGCGACAATCTTGCGGCGATCGAATTCCGTGCGGCTGCCGTCTTTCTTGACGACCGCCGGCAACGCCAACTCGACCCGCTCATACGTCGTAAAACGCTTGTCGCAGGCCGGGCAGCGGCGGCGCCGGCGAATCGTCGCGCCGTCTTCCGAGACACGCGAGTCGACGACCTGCGTATCGGCGTGACGGCAGAAAGGGCAATGCATGGCGGCTTAGCGGTAGACCGGGAAGCGCTGCGTCAACTCGGCGACCTGACCACGCACGCGTTCGATCGTGGCGGCGTCTTCCGGGTTGTCGAGCACATCGGCAATCAGGTTACCCACCTGCTCCGCTTCCTTGACGCCGAAGCCGCGCGTGGTCATGGCCGGCGAGCCGAGACGGATACCGCTCGTCACGAACGGCTTTTCCGGGTCGTTCGGAATCGCGTTCTTGTTGACCGTGATGTGCGCTGCGCCGAGCGCGGCTTCCGCAGCCTTGCCGGTAATCTTCTTCGCGCGCAGATCGACCAGCATGACGTGGCTTTCGGTGCGGCCCGAGACGATGCGCAGGCCGCGCTTCACCAGCGTTTCCGCCAGCACGCGAGCGTTTTCGACAACGTGCTGCTGATACGTCTTGAACTCCGGCGACAGCGCTTCTTTGAATGCGACAGCCTTGCCGGCGATCACATGCATCAGCGGACCGCCCTGAATGCCCGGGAAGATGGCCGAGTTGATCTGCTTCTCGAATTCGGCCTTCATCAGGATCACGCCGCCGCGCGGGCCGCGCAGGCTCTTGTGCGTGGTGGTCGTGACGAAATCCGCGTGCGGCACCGGGTTCGGATAGACGCCCGCGGCGATGAGGCCGGCGTAATGCGCCATGTCGACCATGAAATACGCGCCGACCGACTTCGCGATCTTCGACAGACGCTCGAAGTCGATGCGCAGCGCGAAAGCGGACGCGCCTGCGACGATCAGCTTGGGCTTGTGTTCCTGGGCGAGCTTTTCGGCAGCGTCGTAGTCGATGTCTTCCGCTTCGTTCAGGCCGTAGCTGACCACGTTGAACCACTTGCCCGACATGTTGACGGGCGAGCCGTGCGTCAGGTGGCCGCCGTGCGCGAGGCTCATGCCCATGATCGTGTCGCCCGGCTTGAGCATCGCGAAGAACACGCCCTGGTTCGCCTGCGAGCCCGAGTTCGGCTGCACGTTGGCGGCTTCGGCGCCGAACAGTTGCTTCACACGGTCGATCGCAAGCTGCTCGGCCACGTCGACATATTCACAGCCGCCGTAGTAGCGCTTGCCCGGATAACCTTCGGCGTATTTGTTGGTGAGTTGCGAGCCTTGCGCAGCCATCACAGCCGGGCTCGTGTAGTTTTCCGACGCGATCAGTTCGATGTGCTCTTCCTGACGGCGGTTTTCCTGCTCGATCACCTTCCACAGTTCAGGGTCGACGTTGGCGATGGTGCTTTGGGCTCTGTCAAACATACGGATTCCGTTGAGTGTTTTCAGGTTGACCGGATCGTGCGCCGAATCTTGCGTAGAGGGTACGCGGCGCTGCTGGCGGCTGGGCTTGGCCTGACGTGGCGGAGGAAGAGTCGCCGCACACGCAAGGCAGGACAGCCACCGTCAGCGCAGATGAATGCGCGCGGATCACGGCTGCCCAGGCGAACGGCAAAACGGCACCCCGCGCTTCACGGTGGGTTTTTCCACCTTGAACCCGATTGTCAAAACCGGTTCTATCGCCAGTCACGCAGGGATGAGCGCGTTAGTTTATTGGAAGAGGATCGAATAGGCAACCGGCTTTCGGCCGCCGCAAAGGGCGCCGAAAAAGACCCGGCAGAAGGCCCGACAGGCAGTGCCGAACCGTGCCGCGAAAGCCTGTCCCGCGGCGGCTGCGCAGTTCTCGCGACGCAACTGCTCCGGCTCGTTGATCCTTGCCGCAGCGCCGCATTGGAAGTAGGCTTGGGGCCTTTCTCTCCTACCGACCAGGGAACTGCAATGATCGTGTTCGTCACCGGGGCGTCCGCAGGATTCGGCGCCGCCATCGCTCGTGCCTTCGTGAAAGGCGGCCACCGCGTCGTCGCCACCGCCCGCCGCAAGGACCGCCTGCAAGCGCTCGCCGACGAACTCGGCGACGCTCTCCTGCCCTACGAGCTGGACGTGCGCGACCGCGCGGCCGTCGAGGCGGTGCCCGCCTCGTTGCCGGCCGACTTCGCCGCCATCGACGTGCTCGTCAACAACGCCGGCCTCGCGCTCGGCGTGGAGCCGGCTCATAAAGCGAGCCTGGACGAATGGCAGACGATGATCGAAACGAACTGCACCGGGCTCGTTCAGGTCACGCATGCACTGTTGCCCGGCATGGTCGAGCGCAACCGCGGCCATGTGTTCAACCTTGGCTCGGTCGCGGGCCACTGGCCTTATCCGGGCGGCAACGTCTACGGCGCGACGAAGGCATTCGTGCGGCAGTTCAGCCTGAATCTGCGTGCCGACCTTGCCGGCACCGCGCTGCGCGTGACCGACATCGAGCCAGGCCTGTGCGGCGGCACGGAGTTCTCGAACGTGCGATACCGCGGTGACGACCAGAAGGCCGGCAAGGTCTACGAGAACGTGCAGCCGCTCACGGCCGAGGACATCGCCGATTCGATCTACTGGATCGCCACGCGCCCGGCGCACGTCAACATCAACACGATCGAACTGATGCCGGTCGCGCAATCGTTCGCCGGTTTGAGCGTTCATCGCGGCTGAGGCCCGCCAGGCCGCGCGCACATCTTGAAACAGACCTCGCGGTGTGCGTTCCGGTAAAATGCGCCGCATGAATATGACGACAAGCCAGCCAGGCGCGGAAATCGGCCACACGTGGGGCATCCGCGTGTATTACGAAGATACCGACGCCGGCGGCATCGTGTTTTACGCGAACTACCTGAAGTTCTTTGAACGGGCGCGCACCGAATGGCTGCGCGCCTGCGGGATCGACCAGAACCGGCTCGCGGACGAAACGGGCGCCATTTTCATCGTCCGTAGCACGGCGGTCGATTATCGGGCGCCGGCACGTCTCGACGACGTGGTGAAAGTCGTCAGCCGCATCGAGCGCCTCGGCAAGGCATCCGTCGACTTCGTGCAGGAAGCGTGGCGCGACGGCACGTTGCTTGCTACCGGCTCGATCCGGGTCGGCTGCGTCGAGCGCACAGCGCTGCGCCCCGCCGCTATTCCTTCGCCGGTGCTGGCCGCTTTGCGGCGCGGACCCGGCGTCAGCGAGGGCGGCGTGTCAACGAACGCAGGCTGACTCCCGTTGTTACGGCGCCAGTGAACTCGCATCGATCAAGCAGCACCAAGCATGGTTCGGCTTGCGTCACCGCCGAAGCTTCCGTTTTGCTCACGGCAAGCTTCGTGTGGCCTTGCAAAGCCGGACGCCCCCTTTCGGGACGATAAAACGAACCTTTATGAACACTACACAAGATCTGTCGATCGTTTCTCTCGTACTCAATGCGAGCCTGCTGGCGCAGGCCGTCATGGCCCTCCTGCTGCTGCTGTCGCTGTTGTCGTGGACTTTCATCTTCCGCAAGTGGTTTGCGATCCGCCGGGCGCGCGCGCAAACTGAGCGTTTCGAACGCGATTTCTGGTCGGGCGGCGACCTGCAGGCGCTGTATCAAAGTGCCGCGAATAACCGTCACACCATCGGCGCGCTAGAGCGAATTTTCGAATCCGGCATGCGCGAATTTCTCAAGGGCAAGGAGAAACGCCTGAACGACCCGGGCGCGATTCTCGACGGCGCGCGCCGTGCAATGCGTGCCGCGTTCCAGCGTGAAATGGACGTGCTTGAGGCCAACCTCGCGTTTCTCGCGTCGGTCGGTTCGGTCAGCCCGTATATCGGTCTGTTCGGCACGGTCTGGGGGATCATGAATGCGTTTCGCGGACTCGCCAACGTGCAGCAGGCCACGCTTGCGAACGTCGCGCCGGGCATCGCCGAGGCATTGACCGCCACCGCGATCGGCCTCTTTGCCGCGATTCCCGCGGTGGTCGCGTATAACCGCTACGCGCACGACATCGACCGTCTGGCGATCCGCTTCGAGACCTTCATCGAAGAGTTCTCGAACATCTTGCAGCGCCAGGCGCACTAAGGAGTCCACGATGGCAGGCTCTCGCTCCTCCAGCATGCGCGGCGGCCGCTCGCGCCGCGCGATGTCCGACATCAACGTCGTGCCGTATATCGACGTGATGCTCGTGCTGCTCGTCATCTTCATGGTGACCGCGCCGCTCGTCGCGCCGTCCATCGTCAATCTGCCGACAGTCGGCGGCGCCGCGCCGCAGCAGCAAACGCCGCCCGTGATCGTCAACATTCGCGCGGACGGCAACATGAGCGTCAAGTACAAGGACGACGCGGGCGCGCAGCAGCAGGAGGACATGACGAAAGCCGGGCTTAACGGCTTCATCGCCGACCGCGCGCAGTCGCATCCCGATCAGCCTGTCGTGATCGCCGCCGACAAGACCGTGAAGTATGAAGTCGTGATGAATGTGATGTCCGAGCTCAAGGCTCGCGGCGTCAAACGCGTTGGATTGCTCGTCAAATCGCAATGATCCGTAAGAACACCGACTATCCGCTCCAGCCACCGCGTGAACGCGGCACCGGGCGAGCCTTTGCGTTCGCGCTGGTGATGCATGCGCTGCTCGGGTTCTTCCTGTATCACGGCATCCAGTGGCAAAACAGCACGCCCGAAGGTGCCGAAGCGGAACTGTGGACCGAGGTGCCGGACAGCGTGATTCCGCGCCCGGTCACGCCGCCGCCCGTACCTGTTGCGCCTGCTCCGCCGGTGCCCGACGAACAGGCCGACATCGCGCTGCAGGAAAAGAAGCGCAAGCAGCAGGAAGCGGCGCGCGAGGCGCAGCTCGCGGAACAGCAGCGTCAGCAGAAGCTCCAGGCTCAGCAGGAAGCCGAGGCTAAGCGCGAGCAGCAACTCGCGGCCGAACAGGCAGCGCAACTGGCTGCGCAGAAGGCCGCGGCGGCGAAGCAGAAACAACTGCAACAGCAGCAACAGGCGGACAAGCTCAAGCAACAGCAACTGGCCGAGCAGAAAAAGCAGCAGCTGAAAGAACAGCAGGACGAGCAGCAGAAACAGGCCGAAGCCGAAGCGCAGAAGAAGGCTGATGCGCAAAAGGCGGCCAAGGCAAAGGCGCAAGCCGAAGCCGCGGCGCAGGCGAAGAAACTCGACGCGGAACGTCGCGCGCGCCTCGCGCAAATGCAGGGCATGGCCGGGCCTCCGGGCTCGACCGGCAATGGCCTCGGCAAGAGCGGCACGGGCAGCGGCTCGGGCGGCAATGCGGCATCGCCCGGTTATGCGGACAAGGTTCGGCGCGTGGTGCGGCCGAACATTTCGTGGGGTGGCGAGACCGAGGGTCTCGAGACCGTGATCGCCGTTCGTTGCTCGCCGACCGGCACGCTGTTGAGCGCGACCATCGCGCACAGCAGCGGCAATGCGGCGTGGGACGATGCCGCGCTGCGAGCCGTTCAGCGTTCCGATCCGATGCCTCAGGACATCGACGGAAAAACGCCGGGGAGTTTCAGGATCACGTTGCGGCCGGCCGGTTGACGGCAGCCTGACAGTGGGTGACAGCAGGCCCCGCGCCCCTTTCGGCGCGGCGCACTCGGGAACGAAATAGTTGTTTTCCGGTCTGTCTGCTGTCGCGAAGCTTTAGTAAAACCGTTTTTGGGGAATCCATACAGCATGAGTTTGATGACCAAGCTAGGCCTGCGGACACTTGTAGCGTCGTGCCTGATCGCCGCCGGCGGCGCCGCGAACGCGCAACTCAACGTGCTCGTCACGGGCGTCGGGTCCACCCAGTTTCCGATCGCAACGGCGAACTTCGCCAATGAAGCGAACTCGCCGCAGCAGGTCAGCACCATCGTGCGTCAGGACCTGCAGCGCAGCGGCAAATTCACCAACATCGACGCGGGTTCTGCGCCCGTTCCCGAAACGGCTTCCGTCGATCTCGGAAGCTGGAAGGCGAAGGGCGCGAATGCGTTCGTGGCCGGCAGCGTGAACCGCCTGCCGAACGGCCAGTACGAAGTGCGCTTCAAGCTGTACGACACGGTCAAGGGCGAAAGTCTCGGCGGCCTCGTGCTGGTGAGCCCGGAAAGCGGCCTGCGCATGAGCGCGCATAAAGTGGCCGACTACATCTACGCCAAGCTGATGGGCGGCCGCGGCGCGTTCGCCACGCGGCTGTCGTATGTCATCAAGAGCGGCAACCGCTATCAGTTGCAGATTTCGGATTCGGACGGCCAGGACGCGCACATCGCGCTGTCGAGCCCCGAGCCGATCATCTCGCCGGCATGGTCGCCTGACGGCACCAAGGTCGCTTACGTTTCGTTCGAGAAGAAGAAGCCGATCGTCTATATTCACGATCTGCCTACGGGCCGCCGCATCGTCGTGTCCGATCAAAAGGGCAATAACAGCGCGCCCGCATGGTCGCCGGACGGCCGCACGCTCGCCGTCGCGCTCTCGCGCACCGGCAACACGCAGATCTTCGCGGTCAATGCGGACGGCAGCGGCCTGCGCCGTCTAACACAGGGCAGCTCGATCGACACCGAGCCGACCTTCTCGCCCGACGGCCAGTCGATCTACTTCACGAGCGACCGCGGCGGCCAACCGCAGATCTACAAGATGTCGGCGCAAGGCGAAAGCGCCGGCGGCGCACAGCGCGTCACGTTCACCGGCAGCTACAACACGAGCCCGCGCGTGAGCCCGGACGGCAAGCAACTCGCGTATATTTCGCGCGTCGGCGGCGGCTTCAAGCTGTATATCCAGGACTTGCAAGGCGGAACCGCCACGGGCCTGACGGACACGACACATGACGAATCGCCGAGCTTCGCGGCGAACGGTCAGTACATTCTTTACGCCACTCAGGTGAACGGCCGTGGCGTATTGGCCGCGGTTTCGACCGACGGTCGCACCCGGCAGGTCCTGTCAGTGCAGGGAGGCAGCGTACGCGAGCCGTCCTGGGGCCCTTTCATGCAATAACGTTGACGCAATAACTGATGCAATAACACAAGGAGAGTACAAAATGATGTCCAAACTTCGCTTCGCATTTGCAGTCCTCATGGTCGGCGCATTGGCCGCGTGTCACTCGGGCGTCAAGCTCGACGAAAACGCTAACAAGGGCGGCGCAGTCTCGACGCAGCCGAACCCGAACGATGTCGCGCAAGTGAACGTCGATCCGTTGAACGACCCGAACAGCCCGCTCGCGAAGCGCAGCATTTACTTCGACTTCGACAGCTACTCGGTGAAGGACGACTACCAGTCGCTGCTGCAGCAACACTCGCAATACCTGAAGAGCCATCCGCAACGCCACGTGCTGATCCAGGGCAATACCGACGAGCGCGGCACGAGCGAGTACAACCTGGCACTCGGCCAGAAACGTGCTGAAGCTGTGCGCCGTTCGCTGTCGCTGATGGGCGTGACGGACTCGCAAATGGAAGCCGTGAGCCTCGGCAAGGAAAAGCCGCAAGCCACGGGTCATGACGAATCGTCGTGGGCACAGAACCGCCGCGCCGACCTCGTGTACCAACAGTAAGTAACGGGTGATGAGCCGAATGACGCATCGTTTCTCCTGGCTGCGATTTGCCGCAGCGGCCTGCGTCGCGGGCACGGTCTTTACGGCTGTGCCCGCGCACGCCGGCATCTTCGACGACGATCAGGCCCGCCAGGCCATTCTCGATCTGCGGGCGAAGACCGATAGTCTGTCGAGCCAGTTGTCGGCAGCGCAGCGCACGATCCTCGATCAGTCCAACCGTCTCGACCAGTTGAATCAGCAGGTCGCGACGCTGCGCGGGCAGAACGAGGACATGGGCAATCAGCTCGCCACGCTGCAAAAACAGCAGAAGGACTACTACACCGACCTTGACACGCGCCTGAAGAAATTCGAGCCGCAGCAGCAAACGGTCGATGGTGTCCAGGGCGAAGTTCAGCCGGGCGAAACCGATGCGTTCAATGCGGCTTCACAGCAGTTCCGCAACGGCGACTTCAAGAACGCGGCGGCGTCGTTCCGTAGCTTCATCGCCAAGTTTCCGAGCAGTCCGTATCAGCCGACCGCGCAGTACTGGCTCGGCAATGCGCTGTATGCGCTGCGCGATTACAAGGGCTCGACGGCGACCTGGCAGGGTGTCGTGAAGAACTATCCGCAGCATCCGCGGGCGCCGGAGGCGTTGCTCGCAATTGCGAACAATCAGCTCGAGCAAGGCCAGAAGGCTGCGGCCAAGAAGACGCTCGAGCAGATCGTCGCGCAATACGGCGGATCGGACGTCGCACAGTCCGCACAGAGCAAGCTGTCGCAGATCAAGTAGGCGGTTTGGTGGTCGTCGCGTTGGCGTAGCCGGTCGTTGAGCAGTTGAGTTTTTGCTTGAGTCGTTGCTTGAGTTGTCGCTTGAGTCGTCGGCTGTAACGCGCAGTGTCTGCAAAGTGTCAGAAAGATAGTCACGCGCGCCTCTCGCTGGAAAGCCCGGGTCTCCACATCGGAAGCCCGGGCTTTTCACTATCCGGATTGCTTCGCACAGTCATTGGCGGATGCGCGGAATGGGTTGACAGCCCCTTCGGGCCGTCGATATAATTTCGCTTCTCTTTTGGGTCGTTAGCTCAGTTGGTAGAGCAGCGGACTTTTAATCCGTTGGTCACAGGTTCGAATCCCGTACGGCCTACCAAAAGATTCAAGGGCTTACACGCGTCAGCGTCGTAAGCCCTTTTCTTTTTGCGTCGCAGTTTCTCTGCTCGCTCCAGAAACGCCCAAGCCCGAACCCAAGTCCAAGCAAAGCCCAAAAAAGCAGAAGCCTCCGCTCAACTCTCTGCACTTTTCCACAGCACCCCAACGCCCGTTCACCAACGCAACTTCGCACATTCCGACAACGCTACGGACTCCGAACGTCAGCATTTATTGAGACATAAAGACGTGCAATGATCGCCGCAGTCTGACTCAGCCGCTGTCAAGCAGCGCAGGCAGACGCTCTCGCAACACCGCAACGTGCGGCGCTTTCATTCCATCGATATGACCAATTTTCTGTTCGATCTCGCCTCGAATCTTGCGTTGCTGGCAATGGTGCTGGTTGCATGCCATCTGTGTAATCGTCTGATACCGGGCGCTGCGCTAAACGGTTCGCGCGTCTTTGCCGCGCTCGTGTTCGTCGCGGTGCTGCTCGACGCGGCCCTCACCTTTCTCGTGTTCGCGGACGCCCGAACCCGTTATGGCCAGTTCAGCACGTCGACGGCGTTTTTTACGCGTAGCGCGGCGTACGCGCTCGCTGTCGTTGCCGCGTTTGTCTGGAGCAGTCGCAGCCGTCGCAACGTGCTCGCGAAAGCAGGCGCGGACAAAGCGCTCGTCATCCCGACATCGCCGTACACGGAATCTCATTTGCCGATGTGAACCGCCGCGTCCTTAACGTGTCGGTGGTCGCGCAAAATAAAAACGGCGTCGCGTAAAATCGCGACGCCGTTTGTTCATGCAGAAACCTGAGCGATGCCGGTTTAGCTCGGCTTCGACGCGTTCTTGCGCGTCATCTTCCACAGCGCGCCGAGCACGACCGGCACAATCGCCGCGCCAATGCCGACCAACACGATCACATTCAGGTATTGGCGGATGAACGGAATGTTGCCGAAGAAATAGCCGAGCAGTACGAGCAGCAACACCCAGAACAGCGCACCGGCGATATTGAAAAGCTGGAACCGGCTGACCGTCATCTCCGACGCACCGGCGACAAACGGCGCAAACGTGCGCACCACCGGAATGAAGCGCGCGAGCACGATCGTCTTGCCGCCGTGCTTTTCATAGAAGTCGTGCGTTTTCTGCAGCGCGCGCCGATCCAGGAAACGCTCGAGCATGGGAATGCGCGAGTTGAAAACCTTGGGACCGATCGATCGTCCGATCATGTAGTTGACGGTATTGCCGGTCGTTGCCGCGACGAACAGCAGCAGAATCAGCAAACCGAGATTCATCTGTCCAGCCGCGCAAAACGCGCCGCCGATGAACAGCAGCGAATCGCCCGGCAGAAACGGCAGAATCACAAGCCCCGTTTCGCAGAACACGATCAGGAAAAGGACCGCATAGACCCAGGCGCCGTACACGTGGATGAATTCCCCAAGGAACTTGTCGATGTGCAGCACGAGGTTGGCGAGATGTAGCAGCGTGTCCAAAAAGCGTCCTTTATCAAGCGAAAATGAGCGTGGCGGGAAAATCCGGCGGAGTTTTACTGGCGATCGCGGCAAGCGTCGCCGACCCCGCAAATTGACCGCGTCATGATACAGAAAGTGCCCGGTCGATCCTGGAAAATCTCCGGCACGTTTACGCCATTCCAGGACGGCCGCGCCGAATCGCTATAATTTCGCCATGTCCGAATTCCCCGAAACGCCCGCCCGCGCCGACGCCTCCGCCGCTGCTGCCAGCACACAGAGCACGCCGAGTGCGCCGGGCACGCCCGCGCCGCGGCCGCTGCGCGCGATCCAGCCGCTGCCCGATCAGCTTATCAGCCAGATTGCCGCCGGCGAGGTGGTCGAGCGGCCGGCATCGGTCGTGAAGGAGTTGCTGGAAAACGCACTCGACGCAGGCGCGCAGACGTTGCGCATCATGCTCGATGAAGGCGGCGTCAAACGTATTTCGATTACCGACGACGGCTGCGGCATTCCCGAGAACGAACTGGCGCTCGCGTTGATGCGCCACGCGACCAGCAAGATCCGCTCGCTCGCCGAACTCGAGGCAGTGGCCACGCTCGGGTTTCGCGGCGAGGCGCTCGCGTCGATTGCATCGGTCGCGCAAATGACGATCACGAGCCGCACGGCCGATGCGCCGCACGCGATGCGCGTCGATGCGCAAACGGGTGTGCTGAGCCCCGCCGCAGGCACGCAAGGCACCACGATCGAAGTGCGCGAGCTGTACTTCAACACGCCGGCGCGCCGCAAATTCCTGAAGAGCGAACAGACCGAACTCGGGCATTGTCTCGAGCAGATTCGACGCGCCGCGCTGGCGCGTCCGGACGTCGCGATTTCGGTGCTGCATAACGGCAAGGCGGTCGAGCATTGGAACGCGAGTGAACCGCCGGTCCGGGTCGCGAAGATACTCGGCGAAACTTTCGCGACTGCTCATCTACCGCTCGACGAGTCGGCCGGCCCGCTCGCCGTCTACGGTTGCGCGGGTCTGCCGACCGCAAGCCGCGGGCGCTCGGATCAGCAGTACTTCTTCGTCAACGGCCGTTTCGTGCGCGACAAGCTGCTCACGCACGCGGTGCGCGCCGCTTATGAAGACGTGCTGCACGGCGATCGTTATCCGTCGTATGTGCTGTTTCTCGATCTGCCGCCCGAAGCGGTCGATGTGAACGTGCATCCGTCGAAGATCGAAGTGCGCTTCCGCGATTCGCGCTCGATTCATCAGTTCGTTTTTCACGCGGTTCAGCGGGCGTTGGCGCGTCATGCGGGCGCGTCGCCCGAAACGACGGCGGGCGGGCATGCGGCGCATTTGCAGGCGTCGGCGGGCGGAGCGGTTTCGTTGGGGACCCCGGCGTTTGGGGCGTCGTCCTTTGGCACGTCGCCGTCTGGCGCGTCGCCCATTAGCGGGGCGGGGTTTGGCGCGTCAGCGTCAGCCGCAACCGGTGCAGGCGGTGCCGCAGGCGGCTTCGGTGGGAACGCACCGAGCGGTGCGGTGGGCAGCGGCTTCAACGCGTCGCAGCCGGGCAACACCTGGATGCGCCAGTCGCGCATGACGCAGGGCACGCTGCCCGTCGCGCAGCCGCTCGCTTTCTACGACGCGCTGTTCGGCCGCAAGGACAACAGCGGGGTCGCGCAGCAAGGCGCGACGCTTTTCGAAGCACGCGATTCCGCCGCCGAAGGCGCGTCGCCGTATAACACGTCGGCGCCCTACGCCTCGCCCACGTTCAATCCCGCCGACGATCAGCCACTCGGCTTCGCGCTCGGCCAGATTCACGGCATCTATGTGCTCGCGCAGAATGCGCACGGGCTCGTGATCGTCGATATGCACGCCGCGCACGAGCGCATTCTGTACGAGCAGTTCAAGAATGCGCTGGCCGATCGCACGATCGCCGTGCAGCCGCTTCTGATTCCGCAGACGATGCAGGCCGATGCGGTTGAAATCGGCACCGTCGATGAAGAGCGCGACACGCTCGATGCACTCGGCTTCGATCTCGCCGTGCTGTCGCCGACCACGCTCGCCATCCGTGCAGTGCCGGCGCTGCTGAAAGACGCCGATTTGCAGGCGCTGGCGCGCGCGGTGCTGTCCGATCTGCACGCGTACGGCGGCTCGCGTGTGTTGACCGAGCGTCAGCACGAACTGCTCGGCACGCTCGCATGCCATCACGCGGTGCGCGCGAACCGGCGTCTGACGCTCGATGAAATGAACGCGCTGCTGCGGCAGATGGAGGCGACCGAACGCGCCGATCAATGCAATCACGGGCGTCCGACGTGGTATCAATTGACGCTGTCCGATCTCGATCGGCTGTTCATGCGCGGGCAGTGACGGTGGGGGTTTTGGTGCGCGTGGTGGGCTCGATGGTCTTGACGCGCGCGACGCCCGCGATGTTCTCGATGCGCCTGATGTTCTCGATGCGCTTTGTACGCTTGGTCCGCTCGATGGTCCTGATGCGCGCGACGCCCGCGATGTTCCCGATGCGCCTCATGCTCTTGATGCGCTCGATGTGCTTTGTGCGCTCGGTCCGCTCGACGGTCTTGATGCGCGTGACGCCCGCGAAGTTCTCGATGCGCCTCAACCCCTCGATGCTCTTGATGCCCGCGACGCGCTCGATGCCCTTGATGCCTTCGATGCTCTTGATGCCCGCGACGCGCTCGATGCCCTTGATGCCTTCCATGCGCCTGGTGTTCTCAATGCGCCTGATGCGCTCGATGCGCTTAACGCCCTTCATGCCTTTGGCGCCCTCGATGCTCCCGACGCCCGCAACACACCTGATGCGCTCCACGCACGCAACCCCCTTAATACGCTCAACGCCCCCAGCGTCCGACTCTCCCCCGCCGGCCCGCCCATGACCGCCCGCCCCCCCACGCCCATCCCCTGCCTACTCGGCCCGACCGCCTCAGGCAAGACCGCAGCCGCGCTAGCACTGGCCACCCGGCGCCCAATCGAAATCGTCAGCGTCGATTCCGCACTCGTCTATCGTCAGATGGACATCGGCACCGCAAAGCCGACCGCCGAAGAACGCGCGATCGCGCCGCATCATCTGATCGATATCGTCGACCCGGCCAACGCCTACTCAGCCGCCGAATTTCGCGCCGACGCGTTGCGCCTCACGGCCGAGATCCAGGCGCGCGGCCGGCTGCCGCTGCTGGTGGGCGGAACGATGCTGTACTACAAGGCGCTCACGCAGGGGCTCAACGACTTGCCCGCCGCCGATCCCAACGTGCGCGCGCAACTGGACGCCGACGCCGCGCGCGACGGCTGGCCGGCGCTGCATGCGCGCCTCGCCGCCGTCGATCCCGCGACAGCCGCGCGCCTCGCACCCAATGACTCGCAGCGCATCCAGCGCGCGCTCGAAGTCTTCATGCTGACCGGCGAGGCGATGTCGACGCTGCTGGCCGCGCCCGCGCGCACCGACGATGCCGCGGCCGATTGGCGCTTCGTGCCGATCGCGCTCGAGCCTTCCGACCGGAGCGTGCTGCACGCGCGCATCGAGCGGCGTTTCGACGCGATGCTGGAAAACGGTTTCGTCGATGAAGTGGTGAAGCTGCGGGAACGCGGCGATCTGTCGCCCGAGATGCCGTCGATGCGTTGCGTCGGCTACCGGCAAGTCTGGGAATATCTGGACGGCGCGGTCGACTATGCAACCATGCGCGACAAAGGCGTGTTCGCGACGCGGCAATTGTGCAAGCGGCAGCTCACATGGCTGCGCAGCATGGACGAGCGCGTGGTGGTGGACTGCTGCGATCGAGAAGCAACGGCGCGCGTGCTCGAGGTGATTGAAGCGTTGACGTAAAGCGTAAAGCGTAAAGCGCGGGATATGAAGCAACGCCGTGAGGCGCGAAAAGCGTGAAAGCAAACCGGCGAAAGCAAACCGGCAAACGCAAGCCGGCAAATCACAGCCCGCGCGGCGCAATCCATCGCAACGCCGCGCGAACCACCGACCTTTTAAACCACAACCGTCTGCGCTTCACCCGCAGCGCTTTCGCGAATCACGCCGATCTTCCACACCTGCTCGCCGGCCGCCGACAACAGACCGATCGCGGCATCTGCGTCCGCAGCCGACACGACGACTGCCATGCCGATCCCGCAATTGAACACGCGATGCATTTCCGCGTCCGCGACGCCGCCGTGCTTTTGCAGCCACGAGAACAGCGGCGGCAGCGGCCAGCCACGATGATCGAGTTCGGCCGTCAGACCTTCGCGCAAAACGCGCGGAATATTTTCGACGAGCCCGCCGCCCGTGATGTGCGCCATGCCCTTCACGGCGATCTGCTGCATCAGCGCGAGGAGCGGCTTCACGTAGATATGCGTGGGCGCCATCAACGCGTCGGCGAGCGAACGGCCGTCGAAATCCGCGTTCAGATCGGGCTGCGCGCGCTCGATGATCTTGCGCACGAGCGAAAAACCATTCGAGTGGATGCCGCTCGAAGCGAGGCCCAGCACGACGTCGCCGGGGGCGATCGTGCTGCCGTCGATAATCTTGCTCTTTTCGACCGCGCCGACCGCGAAGCCCGCCAGATCGTATTCGCCGTCGGGATACATGCCCGGCATTTCAGCGGTTTCGCCGCCGATCAGCGCGCAGCCCGCCAGTTCGCAACCATAAGCGATGCCCTTGACCACGGTCGCCGCCGTGCCCACGTCGAGCTTGCCGCACGCGAAGTAGTCGAGGAAAAAGAGCGGCTCCGCGCCTTGCACGAGAATGTCGTTCACGCTCATCGCGACCAGATCCTGGCCCACGGTGTCGTGCTTGTTCAACTGAAAGGCGAGGCGCAGCTTCGTGCCCACGCCGTCCGTGCCCGACACCAGCACGGGTTCCTTGTACCGCTTCGGCACCTCGAACAGCGCGCCGAATCCGCCGATGCCGCCCAGCACGCCGTCGCGCATCGTCTTTTTGGCAAAGGGCTTGATTGCGTCGACGAGAGCGTCGCCCGCGTCGATGTCCACGCCAGCGTCCCGATACGACAGACCTTGGGCCGAATCAGTGGAATTCGGGGCGGATTTCGGTTGATTCATGGGGGGAGCGCTCGAAGGTCGGTAAAATGCGATTTTACCCGATGCCGATCGAGAGTTGGCGCTTCAGCGCTTACTCCGGTCCCATAGAGAGTTGCCGGCCGGCTGGCTGGAATTTGATCATCCGGTTCCGACGACACCAGGGAAACAACTTTGCAACAGAATTCCTCGATACTGACTCCGGTGCAGCGCCGCGCCTTCATCTGGCTCGCTATTGCGCTCGGCGTCGGCATTCTGCTGTGGCTGCTGAGTCCGGTTCTCACGCCCTTTCTGCTCGGCGCGATTCTCGCCTACATCCTGCAGCCCGGCGTCGCGTGGATGGTGCGCCGGCGCGTGCCGCGCGCACTCGCCGCCTTGCTGATGATGCTGCTTTTCACGTTGCTGATGACGCTGCTGGTGCTGCTCGTGTTCGCCGTCATCCAGAAGGAAGGGCCGCAGTTGCGGCAGCAGGTGCCGCAGCTTTTCGCGCATGTGAATGCGTGGCTGCAACCCAAGCTCGCCATGCTCGGCCTCGCCGATTCGCTCGACTTCGCGAGCGTGCGCGACATGGTGATGGGTCAGCTTGAAGGCAGTGCGCAGACGGTCGCACGGTATGCGTGGACGTCGATCGTGACAAGCGGCAACGTCATGATGACCGTGGTCGGCAATCTCGTGATGGTGCCGCTCGTGCTGTTCTATCTGCTTTACGACTGGAACCGCATGCTGCTGCGCATGCAGAGCGTGGTGCCGCGGCGCTGGCTCGACAAGACGCTGCAACTCGCGCGCGACATGGATCAGATGCTGTCGCAATACCTGCGCGGCCAGTTGCTCGTGATGGGCGTGCTCGCCGTGTTCTACGCGGCCGCGCTCAGCATCGCCGGCTTCGAGATTGCGTTGCCCGTGGGCATTTTCACGGGGCTCGCCGTGTTCATTCCGTATATCGGCTTCGCGACCGGTCTTGCGCTTGCGCTGCTCGCGGCGCTGCTGCAGTTCGGCAACTGGTACGGCTTCGGCGCGGTCGCGCTGATTTACGGCGTCGGGCAGATCGTGGAGAGCTTTTATCTCACGCCGCGTCTCGTCGGCGAGCGAATCGGCCTGCACCCGCTCGCGGTTATCTTCGCGCTGCTCGCGTTCGGGCAGTTGTTCGGCTTTTTCGGCGTGCTGCTCGCGCTGCCGGTCAGCGCGATTCTGTCGGTGGCGATGCGCGAGTTGCGGCAAAGCTATCTGCAAAGCACGCTCTATAACAATTGATGTTCTGCTCCGGCGTCCCGGCTCAGCGGGACACTTCGCGGCTTCAGCCTTACTTTCGGCATTAACCTACTGTGCTTCGTCAACTGACGCTCGATCTCGGCACGCCGCCGCCATCGACATTCGACAATTTTTTCGCCGGCGCGAACGCCGAGCTGGTCACGCGCCTGCGTGAGCTCGATAGCGCGCTCGCCGCCGGGCCGGTCGCCGATCGCACGTTCTACATCTGGGGCGAAGCGGGCAGCGGCCGCACACATCTGCTGCAAGCACTCGTGCACGAAGCGCCGCGCGGACATGCGCGCTTCGCCGGTCCGCAAAGCAGCCTCGCCGCGTTCAGTTTCGATCCGCGCGTCGCGCTGTATGCAATCGACGATTGCGACGGCCTCTCCGCCGCGCAGCAGGTCGCCGTGTTCAATCTCTTCAACGAAGTGCGCGCGCATCCGACCAGCGCGCTCGTCGCCACCGGCAACGCGCCGCCGATCGGCATGACGGTGCGCGAAGATCTGCGCACGCGGCTCGGCTGGGGCCTCGTGTTCCATCTCGCGCCCTTGCCCGACGAAGGCAAAGCCGCCGTGCTGAAGCACGCGGCCCGCGAGCGCGGCATCATGCTCGCCGACGACGTGCCCGCCTATCTGCTCACGCACTTTCGCCGCGACATGCCGAGCCTGATGGCGCTGCTCGACGCGCTCGACCGCTTCTCGCTCGAACAGAAGCGCGCGGTCACGCTGCCGCTCTTGCGCACGATGCTGGCTTCGCCCGGCCAGGACGGCCCCGCCGCGTCGTCCGCCGCTTCAAGTAAAATAGACCCCCATGGCTAATCTCGCACTCTTCGACCTCGATCACACGCTCATTCCCACCGACAGCGACCACGAATGGGGCCGCTTCATGGTGAAACACGGCATGGTCGACGCCGAAAACTTCGCCCGTGACAACGACCGCTTTTACGCCGACTACAAGGCCGGCAAGCTCGACATTCACGCCTATCTGATCGCCATGCTCACGCCGCTCGCCAAGTACACGCGCGCGCAACTCGCGGACTTTCACGCGCAGTACATGCATGAAGTGATCACGCCGGCCATCCTTCCGGCGGCGGTCGAACTGGTCAAGCGGCACCGCGAAGCGGGCGACCTGTGCTGCGTGGTCACGGCCACCAACGAATTCATCACCCGTCCCATTGCGAGCGCGTTCGGCGTCGACACGCTGATCGCCTGCGAAGCGGAAACCGTCGACGGCCAGCCGCATTCGGCCTACACGGGCCGCCCCACCGGCACGCCGAGCTACAAGGAAGGCAAGATCGTGCGCACCGAGGCATGGCTCGCATCGCTCGGCAAAAGCTGGAGCGACTTCGAGCACAGCTATTTCTACAGCGATTCGCACAACGACATTCCGCTGCTCGAAAAGGTCACCGACCCAATCGCGACCAATCCGGACGACACATTGCGTGCTCATGCACAAGCCAAGGGCTGGCGCATCCTCGAACTCTTTCAACCCCAGTGATCAAAAAACTCATTCGCAAGCTATTCGGCCAGGACACAGCATCCGCCGACGACACGCTGCCGGCTGAAGCCGACGCAGACGAAACCGGCAGCGCACCGGCACACCATGCACAAGGCGCCGCGGGCGCGGGCCGCGCGCGCCGCAAGCCGGCTCGCGGCGGCGCGTCCACCAAACCACAGGTGCCGGACCCCGACGTGCCGGTCATCATTCCGCACGACGTGCACGGCATCGACCCCACGCTGATCTCGCGCAACGCGATTCGCGTGACCGAAGGGCTTCAGCAGGCGGGGCACCGGGCGTTTATCGTCGGCGGTGCGGTGCGCGATCTGCTGCTCGGCATCAAGCCGAAAGATTTCGACGTCGCGACCGACGCCACGCCCGAGCAGGTGCAGAAGCTGTTTCGCCGTGCGCGCATCATCGGCCGCCGGTTTCAGATCGTGCATGTGCAGTTCGGCCAGGAAATCATCGAAACGTCGACGTTCCGCGCGCTGGTCGATCCGCCCGCCGCTGACGCTGCGCCGCCGCGGCGCCTGAAGCGCGACGAGCTCGATCGCCGCACGCACGCGGTGGACGCGAGCGGCCGCGTGCTGCGCGACAACGTGTGGGGCGAGCAGCACGAAGACGCCACGCGCCGCGACTTCACGATCAACGCGATGTACTACGATCCGGCCACGGAGACCGTGCTGGATTATCACAACGGCATGGCCGACGTGCGCGCGCGTCTGTTGCGCATGATCGGCGATCCGGCCACGCGTTATCGCGAAGATCCGGTGCGCATGCTGCGCGTCGTGCGTTTCGCGGCCAAGCTCGACTTCGAGATCGAAGACGCGACGCGCGACCCGATCGCGAAAATGGCCGATCTGATCAACAACGTGCCGGCCGCGCGTCTCTTCGACGAGATGCTGAAGCTCATGCTGTCCGGACACGCGCTCGCCTGTCTGAAGCGCTTGCGCCAGGAAGGTCTGCATCACGGACTGTTGCCCTTGCTCGACGTCGTGCTCGAGCAGCCGACCGGCGAAAAATTCATCACGCTCGCGCTCAACAATACCGACGCACGCGTGCGCGCCGGCAAGCCAGTGTCGCCGGGTTTTCTGTTTGCAACACTTTTGTGGCACGACGTACAGCAGCGCTGGCAGAAATTCGAAGCGAACGGCGAGTATCCGGTGCCCGCGCTGCATCGCGCGATGGACGAAGTGCTCGACATGCAGACCGAGAAACTCGCTATCCACAAGCGTTTTTCGTCCGATATGCGCGAGATCTGGGGCTTGCAGTTGCGCCTCGAAAAACGTTCGGGAAGAAGCGCGCTGAAGCTGCTGGAACACCAAAGATTTAGAGCGGGGTATGATTTCCTCCTGTTGCGCTGCGAATCGGGCGAACTCGACGAGTCGGTCGGAGCGTGGTGGACGGAGTTCATCGAAGGAGACATCGCGGCGCGTGAGGCATTGCTCACGCAAGGCGGGAAGGACCGAAGCCCCAGAAAACGACGGCGGCGCGGCGGTGGCGCCAGAAACCGCAAACCGGGCGACGGAATGGAGGGCGGCACGCCAGCCGAACGCACAGACGCCGAAGCGGGCCACGACAGCCCGCACGAAGACTGAAGCAGCGTTCGCTAACGCAGCGCTGGTTCATGCAGCGTCGGCTGAAGCCGTCGAACGATAGTTGCAGGAAGTTATGCCATGACGGTTGCTTATCTCGGCCTCGGCGCGAATCTCGGGGACGCGCGCCAGACCCTGAAAGACGCGGTGGTGTGCCTCGCACAACAGCACACCATCACCGTGCTCGCCAAGTCGAGCCTGTATTGCACTGCCCCGATCGACGCGGGCGGTGACGACTATTTCAACTGTGTCGTGAAGATCGACACGACGCTCCCCGTGCGGCATCTGCTTGCGCTGTGCCACAAGATCGAGCATCAGTTCGGCCGTGAACGGCCCTTTCGCAATGCACCGCGCACGCTCGATCTGGACATCCTGCTCTTCGGCGATCAATCCATCGACGAAGCCGACTTGATCGTTCCGCATCCCCGTCTTGTCGAACGCGCGTTTGCGCTGGTTCCGCTCGTCGAGATCGACGCCGCGCTGATCATTCCGCGGCATGGCCGCGCTGACGCGCTGCTCGACGGCGTACGCGAACAACGCATCGAGAAGGTCAAAGGGCCTTGCCAGTGCCCGACGCTCAACGCCCTCAACGCCGGCAAAGGCCGCTGCGAATGAATTCACCGCCACTCACCGTCACCGCGCCGCAATTGCGGCCTCCGTTCGGCTATCTTGCGATCGAAGGGCCGATCGGCGTCGGCAAGACATCGCTCGCGCGGCGTCTCGCGCAACGCTGGTCGATGCAGGAATTGTTCGAGCGGCCCGAAGACAATCCCTTCCTCGAACGCTTTTATCGCGACACCACGCGTTATGCGTTGCCCGCGCAATTGCATTTCGCGTTGCAACGCGCGCAGCAGGCGCAGGACGTGAACGCGGTACAACTGGCCGGCACGCCGCTCATCGCCGATTTCATGACGCAGAAGAACGACATCTTCGCGCGTCTCACGCTGCAGGAAGACGAGTGGCATTTGTACCGCGCGCTCGCCGCGCGGCTCGAAGTGAGCGCGCCGGCGCCGGACTTCGTCGTGTATTTGCAGGCGAGTCCCGAGGTGCTGTTCTCGCGCATTCAGAAGCGCGCGGTGCCTATGGAATTGCAGATTTCCGACGCCTATCTGCATGCGCTCTGCGACGCGTATAACGAGTTCTTCTATCACTACGACCGCACGCCGGTGCTGACGGTCAACGCCGAACATCTGAATCCGCTCGACTCCGACGCGGACCTTGCGCTGCTCGCCGAACGCATCGAAACCATGCGCGGCCGCAAGGAATTCTTTGTCAAAGGCACGTCGCTTTAAGCGGCGCGCGCCCCTCTTTCAACGGATCGACCCATGACCTATTTGCAGGAAGCGAGCCGGAACGCGATCACCGTGCCGAAACTGCAGGCAATGCGCGATGCGGGCGAGAAAATCGCCATGCTCACCTGTTACGACGCGAGCTTTGCGGCGCTGCTCGATCGCGCGGGCGTCGACGTTTTGCTGATCGGCGATTCGCTCGGCAACGTGCTGCAAGGGCAGACCACGACGCTGCCGGTGTCGCTCGCCGATATTGCGTATCACACGGCCAGTGTGGCGCGTGCCCGGCCGTCGGCGTTGATCGTCGCCGACTTGCCGTTCGGCACTTACGGTACGGCGGAACAGGCGTACCGAAGCTCCGTCGAACTGATGCGCGCCGGCGCACAGATGGTGAAGCTGGAAGGCGGCGAGTGGCTTGGCGACACCGTGCGCTTTCTGGTCGAGCGCTCGATTCCGGTGTGCGCGCATGTTGGACTGACGCCGCAGTCGGTGCATGCGTTCGGCGGCTTCAAGGTGCAAGGCAAGACCGAGGAAGGCGCGAACCAGTTGCTGCGCGATTCACTCGCGATGCAAGCGGCGGGCGCGCAGCTCATCGTGATGGAAGCCATTCCGACGCTGCTCGCCAGCGAAGTCACGAAGCAGTTGCGTATTCCGACGATCGGCATTGGCGCCGGGCTCGATTGCTCAGGTCAGGTGCTGGTGTTGCATGACATGCTGGGGATTTTTCCCGGCAAGCGACCGCGCTTCGTGAAGGATTTCATGCAGGGCCAGCCGAGCATTCTCGCGGCGGTTGAAGCCTATGTGCGTGCGGTGAAGGATGGGGCGTTTCCTGGGCCCGAGCATACGTTTTGAGGGTTTGGGTGGCGCGGGATTAGGACCGTTCTAACGGATAACCCGCGCCGGCAGCGCTCCGCGCAGCGCATTGCAGATCATCAGCGCTTCGGCGTTCAACAGATCCGCCTGCGTCAGCACTCTTTCTTTCGCCTGCAAGCTCGCGTCGTCCTCGAGCAGCACGCTTCGCATCACGCCCGGCAACACGCCCGACCCGAGCGGCGGCGTCCACCACTTGCCCGCCAGCTTCACAAACACGTTCGACCGCCCGCCTTCCGTCAACTCGCCTCGTTCGTTGAAGAACAGCGTGTCGAACGCGCCTTTCGCCTCGGCCTCGCGCCAGCCGCGGTCATATTCGGCGCGGCGCGTGGTCTTGTGGTGCAACAGCGGATCGCCGGATTGCATCGTCGGGAAGCCGTGATCCGTTGCGAGCAGCACGCCGACCGTCGAGTCGGCCAACGGCGTCAGGATCGCAGCCGTGATCTGCGTTGCGCCATTCTTGGCTAGTGCGAGACGCATGCGATGCGCAGTCTTTGCAGGCAACGCCGCGCATTGTTCCGCAATCTGTGCGCGCACGGCTTCGGCATCGAATGGAAAGCCCAACGCCGCGGCACTTGCCGAGAGTCTCGCGAGATGGCGCGACAGATAACGCACCCCATCTTCGCGCGTCGCGTGCATGGTTTCGAACAGTTCGAATCCCGGCTCAGCGCCGGTCAGAAAGCGCGCTTTCAATCGACACTCCGCGTATTCGTCTTCGGCGACGCTGTCGAGCACGATGCCCGCGCCGATGCCCATCGTGCCGCGCAACGAGCCTGCTTGCGCCGACGGCTTCAACGTCAGCGTGCGAATGGCGACCGACATGCAGAAGTCGCCGCACGCATTTCCACCCGAGCCCGCCGGTTCCGACGCGGCCGCGTCCAGCCAGCCGATCGCGCCGGTATAGAGTCCGCGCGGCGTGCTCTCGAGTTCGTCGATCAACTGCATCGTGCGATGCTTCGGCGCGCCGGTGATCGAGCCGCAAGGAAACAGCGCGCGCAGTATGCCGGCGAACGACGTGCCGGGCCGCAAAGCGGCCTCCACCGTCGACGTCATCTGCCAGACCGACGCATATGGCTCGACCGAAAAGAGCGCCGGCACCTTGACCGAGCCCGTCTGCGCGACACGCGACAAATCGTTGCGCAACAGATCGACGATCATCACGTTCTCGGCGCGATTCTTCGGATCGCTGCCAAGGAATTCTGCGACGCCGCGATCCGTTGCGGGATCGTCCGAGCGCGGCGCCGTGCCTTTCATCGGACGGGCGCGCAACGTAGCGCCCTGCTTCTCAACGAACAGCTCGGGCGAACACGACAGCACCCACGCGCCGCCCGGCAGTGCGATCAACGCGCCATAGCGGACCGGCTGCCGCGCCCTCAACCGCCGATACAGCGCGACGGGCGAGCCGAACACGTCGAAGCCAAGACGGTATGTGTAGTTGACCTGATACGAATCGCCGGCGTGCAGCGCGCTGTGAATCGCGCCGATCGCCGCGTTGAACTGCTCGGGCTCGACGCTCTCGCGCACATTCGCCGTGCCCGCCACCGACGGCTCAGCAAGACCCCCGTCTTCGTTCACGAGCCACGCGTCGACTGCATCGCGCGAAAGTTTTTCGCAACGTTCGAACAATAAAAAACGCAGCGTGGCATCGCCATGCTGCGTTTTGAACGACGGACCCGATTCCCCGTCGAGAAGATGCCGGCCGAATTCATAGTCGGCGAGCACGACGGCATGCAGACCGAGCCGCGCGTCCGCTACCGCGGCTTCGCACACGGCTTCGAGCTGCGCGGCGTTCGCGCACACGCGCTCATGCACGAGGCGCGTGTACAAACGGCTTGAGCGGCGCGCCGCCGACGCGTCGCAATCATCGAGCAATGCAAACACTGCGCCGCGCTCATCTGCCGTCATGCTGACCGCCAACCTCAAACCGCCATTAATCGAAGAAGCTCTTCACCCGGTCGAACCAGCTCTTGCTTTGCGGGCTATGCCGCGCGCCGCCTTCCACCAAGGCCTTCTCGAATTGCTTGAGCAGATCGCGCTGCGGTTCGGTGAGCTTGACCGGCGTTTCGACCTGCACATGCACGTACAGGTCGCCGGGAATGCTCGAACGCAGGCCCTTGATGCCCTTGCCGCGCAACCGGAACGTCTTGCCCGATTGCGTGCCTTCGGGCACCGTGAAGCTCGCGCGGCCGGCAAGCGTCGGCACTTCGATCTCGCCGCCCAATGCTGCCGTGGTGAACGGAATCGGCATCTGGCAATGCAGATCGTCGCCGTCGCGCTCGAACACCGAGTGCTGCTTGATGTGAATCTCGACGTACAGATCGCCCGACGGTCCGCCGTTGATGCCCGGTTCGCCGTTGCCGGCGGAACGGATGCGCATGCCGTCGTCGATCCCTGCCGGAATCTTCACTTCGAGCGTCTTGGTTTCCTTCACCTTGCCCGCGCCGTGGCAGTGACCGCAAGGCTCGGGAATATAGGTGCCGGTGCCGTGACACTTCGGACACGTTTGCTGAATGCTGAAGAAGCCTTGCGACATGCGCACCGCGCCCGAACCGCTACAGGTCGGACAGGTTTCCGGCTTCGTGCCGGGTTTCGCGCCCGAGCCGTGACAGACTTCGCACGAGACCCAGCTCGGCACGCGGATCTGCGTTTCGTAGCCGTGCGCCGCCTGCTCGAGCGTGATTTCCATGCTGTAGCGCAAGTCGGCGCCGCGATACACCTGCGGGCCCGCACGGCCACCGCCGCGCGCGGCGCCCCCGGCCGCCTGGCCGAAGATGTCGCCGAAGATATCGCCGAACGCATCGGCAAAACCGCCGAAGCCTTGCGCGCCGGCTCCGCCCATGTTCGGATCGACGCCCGCGTGACCATACTGGTCATACGCGGCGCGCTTTTGCGAGTCCGAGAGCATTTCGTAGGCTTCCTTCACCTCCTTGAAATGCTCTTCCGCATCCTTGTTGCCCGGATTGCGGTCGGGGTGATGCTTCATCGCCAGCTTGCGATAAGCCTTCTTGATTTCGTCGTCGCTCGCGTTCTTTGCGACGCCCAGAACCTCGTAGTAATCCCGTTTCGCCATATCGGTTCAACGCCCCTCGCGCAATGCCGCGCGGTGGCTCCTCTTGAATGCTGGAGTCTCACGACTCGTCCGGCCGCTGTTTCATGCCGCCTGAATACGGCAAAAAACAACGCCCTCCATAAAACAAATGTGCCCGGAGAGCCTAAAAGGCTCGCCAGGCGTGATAACCGCTCTTGCACGTTCCCGCGTCCGGATGGGCGCGGTCCCTTGTGCAGCCGGGCCGCACACAAAACCCGTGTGCGGCTTTACGGTCGGAATGCGACCTGGCTTTAGTCTTTCTTGACTTCCTTGAAGTCGGCGTCGACCACATCGTCCTGCGGCTGGCTCGCGCCACCCGCCGATGCACCCGCGCTCGCGCCCGCCGCGCCTGCTGCCGCAGCTTCGGCGCCTTGCGCAGCCTGCATGTCGGCGTACATCTTCTCGCCCATCTTCTGCGAGGCCGTGGCCACTGCTTCGATCTTGGCTTCGATCGCCGCCTTGTCGCTCGAACCGCTCTTCAGCGTTTCTTCGAGGTCCTTCAGCGCGGATTCGATCTTTTCCTTCTCGGCAGCTTCCAGCTTGTCGCCGTATTCGGTGAGCGCCTTCTTCGTGCTATGGACCAGCGCGTCGCCCTGGTTGCGGGCATCGGCCAGCTCACGCAGCTTGTGATCTTCTTCCGCGTTGGCTTCGGCGTCCTTCACCATCTTCTCGATTTCGGCTTCAGACAGACCCGAGTTCGCCTTGATCGTGATACGGTTTTCCTTGCCGGTCGCCTTGTCCTTCGCGCCGACGTGCAGAATGCCGTTTGCGTCGATGTCGAAGCTCACCTCGATCTGCGGCGTGCCGCGCGGTGCCGGCGGAATACCTTCCAGGTTGAACTCGCCGAGCAGCTTGTTGCCCGCTGCCATTTCGCGTTCGCCCTGATACACCTTGATCGTCACGGCGCTCTGGTTGTCGTCGGCCGTCGAGTAGACCTGCGAATGCTTGGTCGGGATCGTGGTGTTCTTGTTGATCATCTTCGTCATCACGCCGCCGAGCGTTTCGATGCCGAGCGACAGCGGGGTCACGTCGAGCAGCAGAACGTCCTTGCGGTCACCCGACAGAACCTGACCTTGAATCGCGGCGCCAACGGCCACGGCTTCGTCCGGGTTCACGTCGCGGCGCGGGTCCTTGCCGAAGAATTCCTTAACCTTTTCCTGCACCTTCGGCATGCGGGTCATACCGCCGACCAGAATCACGTCGTCGATTTCGCCGACCTTCACGCCTGCGTCCTTGATCGCCACGCGGCACGGTTCGATCGTGCGTTCGATCAGCTCCTCAACCAGCGCTTCCAGCTTGGCGCGCGTGATCTTCAGATTCAAATGCTTCGGACCCGACGCGTCAGCCGTGATGTACGGCAGGTTGATTTCGGTCTGCTGGCTCGACGACAGCTCGATCTTGGCCTTTTCAGCCGATTCCTTCAGGCGCTGCAGCGCGAGCACGTCTTTCGACAGATCGACGCCTTGCTCTTTCTTGAACTCGCCGATGATGTAGTCGATGATGCGCTGGTCGAAGTCTTCACCGCCGAGGAACGTGTCGCCGTTCGTGGACAGCACTTCGAACTGCTTCTCACCGTCGACGTCCGCGATTTCGATGATCGACACGTCGAACGTACCGCCGCCCAGGTCATACACGGCGATCTTGCGGTCGCCCTTCTCGTTCTTGTCGAGACCGAACGCGAGCGCGGCTGCGGTCGGTTCGTTGATGATGCGCTTGACTTCCAGACCGGCGATGCGCCCCGCATCTTTGGTTGCCTGACGCTGGCTGTCGTTGAAGTACGCGGGAACCGTGATCACGGCTTCGGTGACCGGCTCGCCGAGGTAGTCTTCAGCGGTCTTCTTCATCTTGCGCAGCACTTCCGCGGAGATCTGCGGCGGAGCGAGCTTCTGATCGCGCACTTCGACCCATGCGTCGCCGTTCTCGGCCTTCATGATCTTGTACGGCATCAGGCCGATGTCTTTCTGAACTTCCTTCTCTTCGAAGCGGCGGCCGATCAGGCGCTTCACCGCGTACAGCGTGTTCTTCGGGTTCGTGACCGACTGACGCTTGGCAGGCGCGCCGACGAGAATCTCGCCGTCTTCCATATACGCGATGATCGACGGCGTGGTGCGCGCACCTTCCGAGTTCTCGATCACCTTGACCGAATTGCCTTCCATGATCGCCACGCACGAGTTGGTCGTGCCGAGGTCGATACCGATGATTTTGCCCATTTTTACTAATCTCCTGACTTTGATCGCTGCGGGAAGCGCCCTGTTTGCCGTTCGGCGGCAAGGCGATCCGCCCTGAATTCACACTGCACTGAACATAAGTGCGTCCGCATCGTTTTCAAGACCTCTTTTGCGATGCGGTCTTTAATTTTTTTCAATCGGCCGGCGTTTCACCCGGCGTTTGGCCAGAAACCGCCTGAATCTTCTGCCGCGCCGCGGCGACAGCGGCCTGGAACTGCCCAAGACCGTGCCAGCCGGTTGCGCGGCCAAGCCGTTTGCCGCGATGAAAAAAGAACCACGTAGGCACGCCGTGAAGCATGAAGCGCCGCCCGAGCTCGCGGTGCTCGTAGACATTGCTGTGAAACCACCGCAGACCGAGCGCCCGGATCGCCTCAGGTTGCGCCAGCATCGCCTTCTTCGCGATCTCGCAATTGAAGCAGTCGAGGCCCCAGAAGAACACCACCGCGAGTTCGTCGCCTGCTTCGGCGAGGCCCGCGTCGAACGATTCGGCGCTCAGCTCCTTCATGTCGAAGACCGAAAACGCGGTTGCGTCGACGGGAATGTTGGCCATGATCGGGTTACCTGGTGTCTACGTGGACCTGGCGAACTGCCTGCGACGGGCGCTTACTTCGGCGCGGCCACCGTCACGAGCGCCGGACGCAGCACGCGGTCGGCGATCACGAAGCCCTTTTGCAGCACGGCGACCACCGTGTTCGGCTCCTGATCCGCCGGCACCATCGAAATGGCCTGATGGCGATGCGGGTCGAACTTCTCGCCCACCGGATTCAGTGCGACGACGCGGCCCTTCTCCAGCGCGCCCGTGAGCTGGCGCAGCGTGAGCTCGACGCCTTCGCGCACTTTCGCGAGGTCGTCGGAAGAATGGGCGACGGCAGCTTCCAGGCTGTCGATCACCGGCAGCAGGTGCTCGGCGAAGCTCTCGATAGCAAATTTATGCGCCTTCGCGACGTCTTCCTGCGCGCGGCGACGCACGTTCTCGGTCTCGGCCTTGGCCCGCAGGAAGCTCTCCTGCAACTCGGCGATCTTGGCCTGCGCTTCAGCCAACGCAGCTTCGGCACCCGTGGCTGCCGGCGTGTCCGTGGCGACGCTCGCCGCGGCTTCCTGCTCGGGAGTGACCGCCTCGGCGGCCGGGCGCTCGGTTTCGTCCGCGGGCGTGGGATTCTGGCTCGTCGGGTTCTCTTGCGTGTTTTCCATGTCGCTGAAAGTCGTTAAAGATTTAAAAGCCAACGGCGGCGGCAACGCATGAATGCGCCGCGACTTTTGTGCGTTGCAAAATCGCGACAAACATTCGAACGCGCCACCGCGTATCGGAACGGCAGGTGGGGCCGCAAGCGCCCATTTCAAGCGCCTCGGCCGAAATTTTCAGAGCGGGCGCCGCTGGCGGAAACGCGCGGTTACAACCATTAGCGCGGCGCAATCAGATTCAGATTGAGCGCGAACAGCAAGTGACCTATGCTCCAGTAACGCAGCGGAAAAACCTCGTTAACCCTAATCTGACGTAATCCTTTCCGCCCTCTTGCAATTTCCACCCGGCTAGCTCGTTTCTTTGCTGCAACATCCCATAAGGGGGTACCGTGAAACTGACCTTTGCAATCTCGGTGGTCGCACTGGTACTCGTTGCGGGCACCACGACCATCTGTATGTCCGGGGCGGTCAACGACCACACCACCGAATACGGCGGCGTGAACGCGACCATGGAACAGCTGTTCAATCCCCACCTGAAAATCTGTCGATAGTGCGGCGGTCGCGCTTGGTCGGGCGGCCATGCAATGCCTCGGCCGGCTCGCGATAAGTTTTGCGGCGCTCCTGCTCGGCCTTGCGTTTTTCGCGGCTTTCGTCGGTCTCGGCGTAGAGCGTCTGCGCGACGGTCGCCGGACCGCGCACCTCGCACACGCCCAGCACCTGCACCTGCCACACGAAGCGCTCGATCTCGATCTCGACCAGGTCGCCGACCCGCACGTCCTTGGCGGGCTTCACATTGGCCCCGCCGATGCGCACGCGGCCTTTCTCGACAGCATCCGCCGCGAGCGAACGCGTCTTGAAGAAGCGCGCCGCCCAAAGCCATTTGTCGATGCGCAGTTTCGCGCCCGGTTCGGTTGAAATCCTGTAGTTCATGAAGTCTCGTCAAGCCGCTGTGTTATGCGGCACGGGTACTGCCTGCACCGGCCAGCCTTGCAGATTCTGCGCGACGATTTCGCCGAGCGCGGCGATCCATGCCTGCGACGCGTTCACACACGGAATGCGGTGAAATTCCTTGCCGCCCGCATGCAGGAATTCGTCGCGCACTTCCATGCCGATTTCTTCGATCGTCTCCAGGCAGTCGGCCGTGAAGCCCGGACAAAACACATCAGCACGCCGCACGCCTGCCGCGCCGAGTTCCTTCAACGTGGGCGCCGTGTAGGGCTGCAGCCACTCGGCCTTGCCGAAGCGCGACTGGAAGGTGATGCGGCATTCCACCGACGTCAGGCCAAGCGCCTGCATCAGCAACGCGCCGGTTGTCTGACACTGCTCGTGATACGGATCGCCGAGATCCAGCGTGCGTTTGGGCACGCCATGAAAGCTCAACACGAGTTTGTCGCCCGCCGCGAAATCCGGCTGGCCATGAAGATGCCAGTAGTGACGCACCTGCGCCGCGAGCGCCGCGATATATGCCGGATGATCGGCGTATTGACGCACCGTGCGGATCTCCGGCTGATTGCGCATGCGCTTCATCGCGGAGAAGGCGTCGTCGAAAGCGGTCGCCGTGGTCGACGACGAATACTGCGGATACATCGGCACGAGCAGCACCCGCTCGGCGCCCGCGAGCTTGAGCTGATTCAGCATCGCCGGAATGCCCGGCGTGCCGTAACGCATCGCGTATTCGACGAGCACCGTGTAGTCGTTCAACTGCAGCAGATGGCGCAACGCTTCCACCTGCTTTTCCGTATAGACGCGCAGCGGCGAGCCTTCGGGCATCCAGACGGCCGCATATTTCTTCGCGGACGCGCGGCCTCTGAACGGCAGGATCAGCAACCGCAGAATGATCTGCCACAGCAGCGCCGGAATCTCGACCACGCGAGGGTCGGACAGGAACTGCGCGAGATAGCGGCGAACCGCCCGCGGAGTTGGCGCGTCGGGCGTGCCGAGGTTAATCAGCAGCACGGCAACACGGTGCGACGTGGCGTTCTGCGAAGGCCGCTCGAGGTCGAAGCGCATAGGCTATAGCCGGATAACCGCAGTGAGCGGAGGGTTGAACAGGTGAGATTCATTATAGCGGTGCGCCCTATGGCGGCGGCCTTCGTGGCCGCGCGCCCCAGGCGCCCCTGGCCGTTCGGCTAATTGGCAAGCGGCGCGCGCTCGCGCATGATGTGCCGCATCGACCGCCGCGGCGTTGACCGCTACTGCTGACTTACTGCTGACTTAGCGTGAGCGAAAGCAGTCTTGCCGTGATGTCCACAATCGGGATGACGCGGTTGTACGCCATCCGCGTCGGGCCGATCACGCCGAGCGTGCCGACGATCTTGCCGTTCACCTCGTAGGGCGCGGTGACGACGCTCATTTCCTCGATAGGCACGAGGTTGGACTCGCCACCTATGAAGATCTGCACGCCGGCCGCATGACTCGACACATCCAGCAACTGAAGGAGACTGGTCTTTTGGTCGAACACATCGAACAGCTTGCGCAGGCGCGCCATGTCCGAGGAAAGATCGGCTACTTCGAGCAGATTGCGCTCGCCCGAAATCAGCACGGTCTCGCCGGTGTCGGATTCGTCCGTGCTCGCCGTGACGGCCGCGTGCATGAGCGTGGTCATGTCGCCGCGCAACTGGTCGATTTCTTCGCGCAGGCGGCGGCGCACTTCGTCGAAAGACAGGCCGGCGAAGTGCGCGTTGATGTAGTTCGAAGCCTCCACGAGCTCGGACGGCGAAAAGTCGCGCTGGGTCGCCATCATGCGGTTTTGCACGTCGCCTTCGGGCGTCACGATGATGAGCAGAATGCGCTTGTCCGACAGCCGCATGAACTCGATCTGCTTGAACACGTGACTGCGCCGCGGCGTCAGCACGACACCGGCGAACTGCGACAGATTCGAGAGCACGCTCGCCGCGGCCGCGACGATTTTCTGCGGCTCGCCTGCCTGCAGCGTAGTCTTGACCGTGCGGGTGACGGCTTCTTCGTCCGCGGCGGATTCGACCGTGAGCATGGTGTCGACGAACAGCCGGTAGCCGCGCGGCGTAGGAATGCGTCCCGCCGAAGTATGCGGACTGATGACGAGCCCGAGATCCTCGAGATCCGACATGACGTTGCGGATGGTTGCCGGGCTCAACTCCAGGCCCGAATAGCGCGACAACGTGCGCGAGCCGACCGGCTGACCTTCGGCAATGTAGCGCTCGATCAGCGTTTTCAGGAGGGTTTGTGCGCGAGGATCTAGCATGACGAAAAATTTTAGCTCAATGAGGCGACTACCGCGAGCGCCGACGGCGCCCATCACCGGCGAATTTCCCGCCGCCCGCCGGGACCGCGCCTTGCGCTCGTTCCAGCACAACGTGCCGCATTGTGTCGGGCGTGCCGCCGGCCCCGTTGCCGACGGTCCGGCCAGCCGCGCGCCGGTGCGGTTTGCGCGGCGCGCATGTCATCAAGGCTTCACCATTCTAACGATAATCCCGCACTGCGCTCACGGCCCGCTGCGAACGGCCGGCCGCCGCGTCCCGGCCCCGTTCTTTTCAGGCCCTACCTATGGTGTAATGCCGGCATGCAAGTAACCAGCCAGTTCAAGACTGTCGCGCTCGTCGGGCGCAACAATACGCCGGGCATCC
Organism: Paraburkholderia sp. OAS925; assembly: GCF_040543975.1. Classification (NCBI taxonomy): domain Bacteria; kingdom Pseudomonadati; phylum Pseudomonadota; class Betaproteobacteria; order Burkholderiales; family Burkholderiaceae; genus Paraburkholderia; species Paraburkholderia sp. OAS925. The sequence continues at coordinate 935,234 of NZ_JBEUNO010000001.1, read as the reverse complement.
GCGACCCGCTGACCGCGCTCGCCACGTGCATCGCGAAGCGCGGCTTCGAAGTCGTTTTCGAAGCCGACACCGCGGCCGAAATCGGCGTAACCGACTATCCGGCGCTGCGCCCGGCCGAAATCGGCGCGCGCGCCGACGTGGCTGTCGTGCTCGGCGGCGACGGCACGATGCTCGGCATCGGCCGGCAACTGGCGCCGTACCGCACGCCGCTCATCGGCATCAATCACGGACGGCTGGGCTTCATTACCGACATCCCGATCTCCGACATGAGCGTGACCGTGCCGCAAATGCTGGCGGGCAACTTCGAGCGCGAGGAACGGGTGCTGCTCGAAGCGCGCATCATGCGCCAGGGCAATCCGATCTATCACGCGCTCGCGTTCAATGACGTCGTGGTCAATCGCAGCGGCTTTTCGGGCATGGCGGAGCTGCATGTGTCGGTGGATGGCCGCTTCATGTACAACCAGCGTTCGGACGGACTGATCGTCGCCACGCCGACCGGCTCGACGGCGTACGCGCTGTCGTCGCAAGGGCCGATTCTGCATCCGCAACTGCAGGGCATCGTGCTCGTGCCGATCGCGCCGCATGCGCTGTCGAACCGGCCGATCGTGCTGCCGGACGATTCCAAGGTCAGCATCCAGATCGTTTCGGGGCGCGAGGTGAACGTCAATTTCGACATGCAGTCGTTCACGTCGCTGGAACTCGGCGACTCAATCGAAGTGCGCCGCTCGCGTCATACGGTGCCGATGCTGCATCCGGTCGGCTACAGCTATTTCGCGACGCTGCGCAAGAAGCTGCACTGGAACGAATACCCGTCGCACGAGGAAGATCCCAAGCCGTGACCGGCGCGGACGCCGGACCGCAAGCGCTGCTCGTAAAACCCGATACCAAGCTCACCGACAAGCACAAACGACTTCCATGCTTCGCCACCTCTCGATACGCGACTTCGTCATCGTCGCCGCGCTCGACCTCGAATTCGACAGCGGCTTTACCGTTTTCTCCGGCGAAACCGGCGCCGGCAAGTCGATCCTGATCGACGCGCTGGCGCTCGCGCTGGGTGCGCGCGCCGACGCGAACGTCGTGCGGACGGGCGAGACCCGCGCCGACATCACCGCCGAATTCGACACGCACGCGCAAGTGGACCAGTGGCTCGACGAGCAGGCGTTGAGCGCGGCTGCGGCGGACGGCCAGCACGGCGGCACTGTGATGCTGCGCCGCGTGGTGGATGCGAACGGCCGCTCGCGCGCGTTCATCAACGGCACCGCGGCGACGCTCGCGCAACTGCGCGAAGTCGGCGAAATGCTGGTGGATATTCACGGCCAGCACGCGCACCAGTTGCTGATGCGGCCCGACGCGCAGCGCGAGCTGTTCGACACGCATGCAGGGCTGACCGAGCTGTCCGCGAGCGTCACGCGCGCGTGGCGCTCATGGCGTGAGAAAGTGCAGGCGGTCGAGCACGCGCACACCCGCGACCGCGAATTGCAACTGGAACGCGAGCGTCTGGCGTGGCAGCTTGCCGAGCTGGACAAACTCGCGCCGCAGCCGGGCGAATGGGAAGAAGTCAACGCGGAGCATCGGCGGCTGTCGCATTCGGCGAATCTGATCGACGGTGTGCAAGGCGCGCTGAATGCTTTGTCCGAATCGGACGAGGCAATGATCACGCACCTTGCGTCGATCGTCTCGAAGGTGCGCGACCTTGCCGATATCGACCCGGCCTTGAACGACGTGCTGGCCGCGCTCGAACCCGCCGAGATCCAGCTTCAGGAAGCCGCGTATTCATTGAGCCATTACGCGCAAAAGCTGGAACTCGACCCGGACCGGCTCGCACAAGTCGAAAAGCGCCTCGACGCATTGCATTCGGCGGCGCGCAAGTTCCGTTTGCAGCCCGAAACGCTGCCCGAGGAACACGAGACGCGCCGCGCGCAGCTTGCCGCGCTCGACGCCGCCGCGGATCTCCACAGCCTGCACGCCGCCGAAGCCAAAGCGCGCGAGGACTTCCTCGCCGAAGCAAAGAAACTTTCGAAGGCGCGCGCCAAGGCCGGCAAAGCGCTCGGCGCCGCGGTCACCACGGGCATGCAGGAACTGTCGATGAAAGGCGGCAGCTTCGAGGTCGCGCTCGTGCCGTTACCCGAAGGCGGCGCGCATGGCCTGGAGCAGGTCGAGTTCCGCGTCGCGGGTCATGCGGGCGTGCCGCTGCGGCCGCTTGCGAAGGTCGCGTCGGGCGGCGAACTCGCGCGTATCAGCCTCGCGCTCGCCGTGATCGCGAGTGCCGCGAGCCCGACGCCCACACTGATCTTCGACGAAGTGGATACGGGAATCGGCGGCGGCGTCGCCGAAGTGGTCGGACGGCTGTTGCATCAACTCGGCGAAGCGCGCCAGGTGCTTTGCGTGACGCACTTGCCGCAGGTCGCCGCGCGTGGCGATCATCATTTCCAGGTGGCGAAAGCCGGCAACGGCAAGGGCGGTACGGTGAGCAGTGTCGTTTCGCTCGACAAGGCGAACCGCGTCGAAGAAGTCGCGCGCATGCTCGGCGGCCTGGAGATCACGCCGACCACGCGCAAGCACGCGAAGGAAATGCTGGCGGCGTAGGTGGGGGTTGAGGGCGGCGGTCGGGCTCCGGGCCGTCGCTGGCCGTTGCAGGCCGTTGGCTCCGGTCGCCGCTGGCCGTCAGTCGACCGCAGCGACCCGTCGCCCGTTACCCGCCCCCATCCTCAAAAATCCCACCTCACCCCCGCCCAAACACCCGCTCCCAAAGCCCAAGCACCGCATCTCTCTCGGCCGCGACCAACCCCGGTTCCACCCGCGCCTTCTCCATCCCATCGAGCCGCAGTTTGTGCTGCAGCTTCCGGTACGTGCGATAAGCGGCGCCGACTGTCTCGGCTTCCGCCTCGCTCATCAGCCCAAGACGCGACACCTCGCGCAACAGCGCAATGTTGCCGGTATTGCGGATCAGCTCAGGATCGCGCGCCGCGTGCAACAGCACCCAATACTGCACGGTGAACTCGATATCGACCATCCCGCCGCGATCGTGCTTGAGGTCGAACAGCGTCGTGTGGTTCGGATGCCCGGCGGCGACGCGCTCGCGCATCTCCACGATTTCGTCCGCAAGCTGCGCGGCGTCGCGCGGCGTCGTCAGCACCTGTTCGCGGATCGCCTCGAACTGCGCGCCGATCTGCGCGTCGCCCGCGCAGTAGCGCGCGCGAGTCAGCGCCTGGTGCTCCCACACCCACGCGGTGTTGGCCGCGTCGCCCTCGCGCAACTGATAACGGCGGAACGCGTCGAGATCGGTAACGAGCAGGCCCGACTCGCCGTTCGGCCGCAAGCGCAGATCGACGTCGAACAAGGTGCCCGCGCCGGTCGCGGTCGTCAGCCACGTAATCAGGCGGCGCGTGTAGGTGGAGTAGATATCCGAAGCGGCATCGTCGGGATCGTCGTAGAGAAAGATCACGTCGAGGTCCGATGCATAACCCAACTCCTTGCCGCCCAGCTTGCCGTAAGCGATCACCGCGAATCGCGGCGCGTCGCGGTGGCGCTTCGGCAACTGCTTCCAGACGGCTTCGAGCGTGACGTCGAGCACGGCATCGGCGAGTTCGGACAGACGGTCGCTCACATGCTCGACGCTCAGCTTGCCCGCGAGGTCGATCAGCAGAATACGGAACACCTCGGCCTGGTGCGCGTGGCGCAGCAAGTCCATCTGCTGCTCGACGCCGTCCGCCGCGGCCAGCCGCAAGCGCAGCGTGCGCTTGAACTCGGGCCAGTCGAACGGCGTGTTCAGCGCTTCGTCGTCGAGCAGTTCGTCGAGCAGTTGCGGATGGCGGATCAGATAACCGGCTGCCCAGCGCGACGCGCCCAGCACCGACAACACGCGATGCAGCGCTTGCGGATACTCGGTGAGCAGCGCGAGGTACGCGCCGCGCCGGCCCACGGCTTCGAGCAGATCGAACAGACGCGCGAGCGTGTCGCCGCGCCGCTCGGGCGGCTCGAGCGTGCGCGCGGCTTCGAGCGCGCGCTGCGCGACGATGTCGAAGCGCTGCCGGCTGCGCTCCGCGAGTCCGGCATAGCGCGACGATTGCCAGACGCCGCGCAGCCGCGCGAGCAGATCGGCGGGCTCGGCCACGCCCAGTTCGACGAGACGCGCATGCAGCGCCTCCGCCGCGCTGTCGTCCGCGAGCGCGCTGCTCCAGACCCACACTGCCGCGCCGTCTTCGGGCGCGCCGCAGCCGTCGCGGCCCGCTCACCTTGTCGGCGAAAATCTGGTCGAACTGCTGTTCGACGAATTCCCGATGCGCGTCGAGCCGCTCCATCAGCATCGGATAGTCGTCGCAGCCCATTGCGCGCGCGAGCGCCACGCGTTCCTCGGAATCGACCGGCATCGCGTGCGTCTGCGCGTCGTTGCGATATTGCAGCCGATGTTCGAGCTCGCGCAAAAAGCGATAAGCCTGTGAGAGCTTCACGCACACCGACGTGTCGATCAGCCCATGCGTCGCGGCGTGCCGCAACACGGCGAGCGTGGGGCGCACGCGGAAACCGGCGTCCTGGCCGCCGCGAATCAGTTGGAACACCTGCGCGCTAAATTCGATTTCGCGGATGCCGCCGCGTCCGAGCTTGATGTCGTCGGCCTTGTCGGGACGCATCGACGCACGGCGTTGCGCCTCCTGGCGAATCTGCAAATGCAGCGCGCGGATTGCGCTGATCACGCCGAAGTCGAGATAACGGCGGTAGACGAACGGCGTGACGATCGCATCGAGTTGTTTCGACAGGCGCTGCGCCGCGTCGCTCGTCCCTTCGGACACGAGCCGGCCTTTGATCCACGCATAACGCTCCCACTCGCGGCCCTGCACGTAGAAATATTCCTCGAGCATGCCGAGGCTGCACACGAGCGGTCCCGAATCGCCGTTCGGACGCAAACGCATGTCGACGCGAAACACGTAGCCGTCGGCGGTCACTTCGGCGAGCGCGCCGATCAGGCGCTTGCCGAGGCGCGTAAAAAAGTCTTGCGTGGCAATCGGCGCGCGCTGGCCGCCCGCCGTCTCGCCGTCCTCTTCGTAGATGAAGATCAGGTCGATGTCCGACGAGACGTTCAGCTCGCGGCCGCCGAGCTTGCCCATGCCGACGACGCCGAGCGTGAGCCGTTCGCCCTGCGGGCCGCGCGGCTCGCCGAAGAGCGTTTCGAGTTCGGCGGACAGCACCGTGAGCGAGCGCTGGATCGTGGTCTCGGCGAGATCCGTCATCGCGCCGGTGACTTCGGCGACGTCCGCCTCGCCGGCCAGGTCGCGCTCCATCACCGCGCAGAAGACCTCCGTGCGCAACTGGCGCAACGCGCGCTTCAATGCGGCCTCCGTCAACGGCGCGTCGGCGCCGCCGGCCGCTTCGGCGCACAGCGCGTCGAAGCGGGCGTCGATGCGCTCGCGCGTCAACGGCCCGGACGCAAGCTCCGCCACCTGCGCGACGAGCTGCGGACGGGCCGCCACGGCGCGCGCCGCGTAATGTGAATAGCTGGAACTCAGGAGAGTGGCGTGAGTCATCAAAGGTCTGGCTCGCTCGTTGCTTGATTGGCATGAACCGCGGATCAGCGGCTCGTCGCACGACGGTTTGCTGCGCGCCGATGTGGGTCGTGCAGCGGGCCCCTGACAGGGTTTTCCGGAAGTCCTGTCGACGCTTTCCCGTGTGTTACATTTCGTCGTTAATCCGCAAAACTACCATACGCCCACCCGCCGCAGCATGTCCGAGCGAAACGAATCCGCCGACCCGCAGGAAACCGGGCCGGCCCGGCCTGTGAGCGGAAGCGACCACGTCGTCTTGCGCCGGACGCTCCACGTTGTTCTCGCGCTCGCGCTCGTCCTCTATTTCATCGCGGCGGGGCTGTTTCTCGGCTTGCGCTACGTGGTGCTGCCGCGCGTCGACACGTTCCGGCCGCGAATCGAAGCGACCGTCTCCGACAAGCTGCATGCGCAGTTCACCATCGGCAAACTGGCGCCGCATTGGAGCGGGTTTCAGCCGGGGCTCGACATCACGAATCTGGTGATCCGCGACCATGACGGCAAACCCGCGCTCACCATTCCGCACGCCACCGCGACGCTGTCCTGGCGCTCGCTCTGGCAATTCCATCCGGCGCTGTCGAGTCTGATCGTCGACCAGCCCGACGTGCTGATTTCGCGCGGCGGCGACGGCGTGCTGTCGGTCGCCGGCGTGCCGGTGCCGACGCGTCATAGCGGCAACGACACGTTGTCGACGTGGCTCGTGCGCCAGCAGGCGATCGTCGTGCGCGGCGGCGTGCTGCGCTGGCGCGACGCCCAGCGCGACGCGCCGGAGCTCGCGCTGCGCGACATCCGCATCGCCATTCTCAACGACGGCTACGATCACCGCCTCGCGCTTCAGGCGCCGCCCGACGGCCAGTTGCTGCGCGGCCCGCTCGATTTCCGCACGCATTTCCGGCACGCGCCGCTCGCCGCGATCGGCAAGCCGATCAACTGGAAAGGACAGGCGTATGTCTCGACCGGGCCAGTCGATCTGCCGACGCTCGCTCGCTACATCAAATTCCCGATCGAGACGTTTGCGGGCCGCATCGACAACGCAATCTGGGTCGATTTCGCCGACGGCCGCATGACTTCGGCAAGCGGGCAAATGGCCGGCGCCGACGTCGCGCTGCGAGTTCGGCCCACGCAGCCCAAGCTGCTGTTGCCGATCGCGAATTTCGGCTGGCGCCTGCAAGCGCAGCAAGGCGATTACGAGCTGCAACTGAACGACATGCGCGCCGAACTCGGACAGCCGCCGCTCGAGGACGGCACGCCGCTCACGCGCACGCTCGCGTTCCAGACGCTGAACGGGCACTACCGGACGGCTTCGCAGCAACACGGGCAGTTCATCAGCGTGTCGGGCGATCGCGTCGACCTGGGCATACTCGCGGAGTTCAGCCGCGCGCTGCCGCTGCCGCGTGCGCTCCTGAACAGCCTCGTGCGCTATAACCCGCGCGGGCTCGTCGCCAACTACCTGATCGAAGTCGAGCGCGGCAAGCCGGAATCCGGCGAGCCGGGCGGCGACCGTCATGGGACCGGCGCGGAGCCGATCGAGCGCTACCGCTTCACGGGCGACCTGCAAGGCATCAGCGTCGCCGCGCAGGAGCCGCCGCCGGGGCTCACGGCGCGCAATCACCCGCGCGCCGGCATTCCGGGCATCGAAAATCTGTGGGGCCGCGTGGATGCCGATCAACGCCGTGGCACCGCCACGCTCGACACGTCCAACGTCGCGATCACGCTGCCGGGCGTGTTCGACGATCCGCGCCTCACGCTCGACCGGCTGCATGGCCGCGCCGACTGGACCATTTCGCCGAAGGCGCCCGGCGAGAACCATCCGGCGTTCACGGTGAAGCTGGCCGAGCTAGGCGTCTCCAATGCGGACGTCGCGGCTACAGCAAGCGCGGACTACAGCAACCCCGGCCACGGCCGCGGCTCGCTGGATCTGACCGCCGACTTCGAGCGCGCTCAGGTGTCGCGCATCGTCCGCTATCTGCCGACCAGCATCAGCGAGAAGCTGCGCATGTATCTCGGTCATGGCTTGCAGGCCGGCATGTCGCGCGGCGCGAAGATCGAAGTGCATGGCGACCTCACCAAATTCCCCTACTCGCGCGATCCCGAAGCGGGCATCTTCCATATCGTCGCGCCGTTCAAGGGCGGCAAGTTCGACCCGTCGCCGTACCCGCCGCGCAACATGCGCAACGGCACGCCGAACGTGTGGCCGGCGTTCGACGGCATCGACGGCGTGTTCGAGATCAGGCAGAACGTGCTGCGCTTCGACATCGACCGGGCACGCTACAAGCGCGTCGCGCTGCACGGCGTGAACGGCAGGATCGACGACCTCGGCACGCGCGAGTCGAATCTGGTCATCAAGGGCGACGGGCTCGGGCCGCTCGCCGACATGCTCGACTACGTGAACGAAAGCTCGCTTGGCATCATGGCGCGGCATCAGACCGAGAAAATCCGCGCCGAAGGGCCGGCGTCGCTCGCGCTGAAGCTGACGGTGCCGCGCACGCCGAAGCCGTATATCGGCGTGGAAGGCGCGCTCGGTTTCCAGAACAATCGTTTGAGCGTGGCTAATGTGCCGCCGCTGTCGCAAGTGAAGGGCAAGGTGCGCTTCACCGAGCGCAGCGCGCAGACCGAGCGGCTCACCGCGCAGTTCCTCGGCGGCGATGTGCGGGCGAGCGGCGGGCTGAAACAGGACGGCACCTACGCGCTCGACATGAACGGCCATATCGCCGTCGAGGCCGCGCGCGGCCTCGATCTGCATGGCCCGGCCGCGCAGGTCCTCACGCGCATGAGCGGCAGCGCGCCGTATGCGCTCACGGTGCGCGGCGCCAAAGGCAAGCTGCCGCAACTGACCGCGAACTCCGACCTGACCGGCCTCGCGCTCGACTTCCCCGCGCCGTTCAACAAGCCGGTCGGCACGCCGATGCCGCTGCGCGCCAGTGCCGGTCCGTCGACGCTCGCCGGCGAAAGCGGACTCGAGCGCGCCGAGCTCGACTTCGGCCCCATCGCCGCGCGCTATCTGCTGCATTACGACCCGAAAAGCCCGCCGACGGTGGTGCGCGGCGCCATCGGCGTGAACCGGCCGGCCGACTTGCCGAGCGAAGGCGTGATCGCCGCCGTGGACGTCGACGCATTCGACGCCGATGCGTGGCGCGCGCTGATTACACAACTGCGCAGCAACGAGGCGCCCGCCGCGCCCGTCCCGCCCGCAACCCCGAATCCGACCGTCGCGCAGTTTCTGCCAAGCCGCTTCGCGCTGCACATCGGCACGCTGACGCTGCTCAAGCGCCACTGGGAGAGCGTGATCGTCGGCGCTTCGCACGCGGACGGCAAATGGCAGGCGAACATCGCGTCGAATCAGGTGTCCGGTCACGTTTCGTGGCTGCCGGGCGCCGACAAGGCATCGCCGGGCACGCTGCAGGCGCGCTTTGCACGCGTCGTGATTCCGTCGGTCGCCGACAAGGATCTGCTCGGCCAGGCGATGTCGGCGCCGGCGCAAAACATGCCGTCGATCGATCTGGTCGTCAACGAGCTGATCGTGCGCGACCGCGACATCGGCCGGCTTGAAGTGCTCGCGCACAACTTCAACGAAGACGGCGTGCCGGTCTGGCAACTGGACAAGCTCGATATCGCGAATCCTGCGGCCACGTTAACCGCGACGGCGAACTGGCGCACCTCCACGGAACTCGGCAACGCCGCGGACGAAAGCACGCCGCGGCGCACGGTGTTCGATTTCAAGCTCGACATCAAGGACGCGGGCGGCCTGCTCGAGCGCTTCGGCCAGCCACGCACGCTGAAGGCGGGCAGCGGCACGCTCAACGGCAAGATGGTGTGGCGCGGCGGCCCGACGGCGATCGACTATCCGACGCTCAACGGCAATATCGCCGTGGATCTGCGGCATGGGCAGATTCTCAAGGTCGATCCGGGCGTCGCCAAGCTGCTCGGCGTGCTCAGCCTGCAAAGCCTCGCGCGCTTCGCGACGCTCAATTTCCGTGACGTGATCGGCGAAGGTCTGCCCTTCGAGCATGTCACGGGGACGGCGCAGATTCGCAACGGCATCGGCCGCACGGAAAACTTCGAGATGGTGACCGCGCCGGCCCGCGCCGAGATGAAAGGCTCGGTCGACCTGGCGCAGGAAACGCAGGACATGCACGTCAAGATCGTGCCGACGGTGAGCGCCGGCGCGGCGGTCGTCGCGGCCGCGGTGATCAACCCGCTGCTCGGGCTGGGCGCGCTGGTGGCGGACCTCGCGTTCAGCAAATCGGTGTCGCACGCGTTCGCGCGAGACTATGCGATAACGGGCTCCTGGTCGAAACCGCACATCGAGCGGGTCAAGAGCGATCGGGGTAAGATGGACGCTCCAGCTTCGACCGCCGGCGCGAACTGAGCCTGCAAGTTAGCGCGTAACCGTGGCTTCGTTCATCGCGATCGGACGGCTTCGGTCAGCGCATCGAGTAGGCGCTTTCGAGTGACGCACACCGGCGGCACGAGCCTGCCCTGAACGACGTATGCGGCGCCGGCTGTCGCGCCGCCTTGCCGGGAGTTTTCCGAAACGCTCATGAGCGAAACACACGTCTCTTCGTCTTCATCCCACGCTTCGTCCGACACTGCGCTTGATAGTGCGCAGCGCGAACGGGCGAGCAGTCAGTCAAGCAGCTTCCGGGTCGCCGCGCTGCAAATGGTGAGCACGCCGGATCGCGAGCGCAATCTCGCCGACGCCGAACGTCTGATCGCCGAAGCCGCCGCCGACGGCGCGCAGCTCGTCCTTCTGCCCGAGTACTTCTGCTTCATGGGCTTCAAGGACACCGACAAGCTCGCGGTTCGCGAAGCGTATCGCGACGGCCCGATCCAGCGTTTTCTCGCCGATGCCGCGCGCCGCCACAAGGTATGGGTGATCGGCGGCACGTTGCCGATCACGGCGCCGGAGCCGTCGCGCGTATTGAACACGACGCTCGTGTTCGACCCCGAGGGTAACGAGGCCGCGCGCTACGACAAGATCCATCTGTTCAACTTCGAAAAGGGCGAGGAATCGTTCGACGAGGCGCGCACCATTTGCCCCGGCGGCGAAGTCCGCACCTTCGAGTCGCCGTTCGGCCGCGTCGGTTTGTCGGTCTGCTACGATCTGCGCTTCCCCGAGCTGTACCGGCGCCTGGGCGATTGCGCGCTGATGGTGGTGCCGTCGGCGTTTACTTACACGACGGGCCGCGCGCATTGGGAAATGCTGCTGCGCGCGCGCGCCGTCGAAAACCAGTGCTACGTGCTGGCCGCGGCGCAAGGCGGCAAGCATGAGAATGGCCGCCGCACGTGGGGCCACAGCATGCTGATCGATCCGTGGGGCGAAGTCGTCGCGGTGCGCGACGAAGGCGCCGGCGTGGTCGCGGGGACGCTCGAACGCACGCGCATCGACGAGGTGCGGCAGAGTCTGCCCGCATGGCGTCATCGGGTGCTGAGCTAGAACACGTGACATTGAAACTGCGGCGTCCGTCACTCATATAGTGAGCGTGGCGCTAACCGAATCCTTCGTATCGAGCAGAACATACTTCGCATGAACATCATCGAACCTGGTATCCGCAATCTCGCCACCGCCAAGGACATCCTCCTGACGCCCTACGGTCTCGACGAATCGCTGCTCACCCGCACGCTCGCCGAGATCTTCACGCATCGCGTCGATTACGCGGACCTGTACTTCCAGGCCACGCGCAGCGAAGCGTGGAGCCTTGAGGAAGGCATCGTGAAGTCGGGCAGCTTCAGCATCGACCAGGGCGTCGGCGTGCGCGCCGTGTCGGGCGACCGCACGGCTTTCGCCTATTCGGACGATCTGTCGCCCGAGGCGATCCGTCAGGCGGCGATCGCCACGCGCGCCATCGCGAAGGCGGGCGGCGGCAAGCAGAAGATCAAGGTGGCGTCGTCGCTGACAGGCATCGCCGGGCGCGATCTGTATCTGCCCGCCGACCCGCTGCATTCGCTCGACGCCACCGCCAAGGTCAAGCTGCTCGAGCGCATCGAACACATGGCGCGCGGCCGCGACCGGCGCATCCAGCAAGTGATGGCGGGCCTCGCCGGCGAATACGACGTCGTGCTGGTCGCGCGCAGCGACGGCGGCTTCGCGGCCGACATCCGGCCGCTCGTGCGCGTCTCGGTCACGGTGATCGCCGAACAGAACGGCCGCCGCGAAATTGGCAGCGGCGGCGGCGGCGGCCGCTTCGACTACAGCTATTTCACCGACGAAGTGCTGTCGCGTTACGTCGACGACGCGGTGCACGCGGCGCTGGTGAATCTCGAAGCGCGCCCCGCTCCGGCCGGCGCGATGACGGTCGTGCTCGGGCCGGGCTGGCCGGGCGTGTTGCTGCACGAGGCGATCGGCCACGGGCTCGAGGGCGACTTCAACCGCAAGGGCTCGTCGGCATTCGCGGGACGCATCGGCGAGCAGGTCGCGGCGAAGGGCGTGACGGTTGTCGACGACGGCACGCTGCCGAATCGCCGCGGCTCGCTCAATATCGACGACGAAGGCAATCCGACGCAGTGCACGACGCTGATCGAGGACGGCATTCTGAAGGGCTACATTCAGGACACGCTCAACGCGCGCCTGATGAAGATGCCGGTCACGGGCAACGCGCGTCGTGAATCGTATGCCGCGCTGCCCATGCCGCGCATGACGAACACGTACATGCTCAACGGCGACAAGGACCCGCAGGAAATCATTCAGTCGGTGAAGAACGGCTTGTATGCGGTGAACTTCGGCGGCGGCCAGGTCGACATCACCAACGGCAAGTTCGTGTTCTCGGCGTCCGAGGCGTACATGATCGAGGACGGCAAGATCACGTACCCGGTCAAGGGCGCGACGCTGATCGGCAGCGGCCCGGAATCGCTCAAATACGTCAGCATGATCGGCAACGACATGAAGCTCGATTCGGGCGTCGGCGTGTGCGGCAAGGAAGGCCAGAGCGTGCCGGTGGGCGTCGGCCAGCCGACGCTGCGTATCGACCGGATGACGGTGGGCGGCACGGCCTGACGAGACTCCGGCCGCACGATTCATGCGTGAAAGCGCTGGATCGTGCGGCTTTTCCGCATTTTTAGACCGCATAGCTTGCCAGCCGAGCTTCCCCGGGTTATAAAGTCAATCACCCTTTTTTGACCAGCGACTCCATTTCGCCATGTCCGCCAAGTTTTACTTTTACTTTTTTTGGTATCTCAGACCGCTGGCGGATCGAGAGGGGTGTTAGTGCACGCAGAACACCGAGAATTCCCGAAAAACCGCCAGCGAGTCTGGCGGTTTTTTTTCGCCTTCAGTCTTTGCTCATTCAGCCTTTGAACACTTTGCCTTGCACGCGCCGCCCGCGTGAACACGCTACGAACCGATTCAGGAGAACAACATGCCCCCGCACAACACCGACGATGTCCGCATTCGAGAATTGAAAGAGCTCACGCCCCCGGCGCACCTGATCCGCGAATTTGCCTGCGACGAAGCAGTGTCCGACCTTATCTACAGTTCGCGCACCGCCATGCATCGGATCCTGCATGGCATGGACGACCGCCTGATCGTGATCGTCGGACCGTGCTCGATTCACGACACCAAAGCGGCAATGGAATACGCGGGGCGTCTCGTCGAACAGCGCAAGCGCTTTGCGGGCGAACTCGAAGTCGTGATGCGCGTGTATTTCGAAAAGCCGCGCACGACGGTGGGCTGGAAAGGCCTCATCAACGACCCGCACATGGACAACAGCTTCAAGATCAACGAGGGTTTGCGCACCGCGCGCGAGCTGCTGTTGCGCATCAACGAACTGGGTCTGCCGGCGGGCACCGAGTACCTCGACATGATCAGCCCGCAATACATCGCCGATCTGATCTCGTGGGGCGCGATCGGCGCGCGGACCACCGAGTCGCAAGTGCACCGCGAACTCGCGTCGGGACTGTCGTGCCCGGTCGGCTTCAAGAACGGCACGGACGGCAACGTCAAGATCGCCGTCGACGCAATCAAGGCCGCGTCGCAGCCGCACCATTTCCTGTCGGTCACGAAGGGCGGGCACTCGGCGATCGTATCGACGGCGGGCAACGAGGACTGCCACATCATCCTGCGCGGCGGCAAGACGCCGAACTACGATGCTGCGAGCGTGAACGCGGCGTGCTCGGACATCGGCAAGGCCGGACTCGCGGCGCGCCTGATGATCGACGCAAGCCACGCGAACAGCTCGAAGAAGCACGAGAACCAGATTCCGGTGTGCGCGGACATCGGCCGCCAGATTGCTTCGGGCGACGAACGAATTGTCGGCGTGATGGTGGAGTCGCATCTGGTGGCGGGCCGCCAGGACTTGCAGGAAGGCTGCGCGCTCACGTACGGTCAGAGCATCACCGATGCATGCATTGGCTGGGACGAAAGCGTCGCCGTGCTGGAAGGTCTCGCCGACGCGGTCAAACAGCGGCGCGTGGCGCGGGGAAGCGGCAACTGATTTTTTGTTTTGTGGTTTTACCGTTTGACCGCATCGCAAGAATGCGGTTTGCAGCGTTAAGAAACCCGGCTCGTGCAGTTCACAGCCGGGTTTTTTTATTTCGTTGGCCGAACGGACGAATGGTGGAGATGCCGCCGTCTATGTACCGTAGCAGTTCATCGCCGGGTCGCGAATGACTTGACCAGGCGGGAATTTGCGTATAATATTTTGTACATTGAAGGCGGTTATGACGCTGGAAAAAGAAGTTCGCTGGCTAGGCTCCAGCTATCGCGATTTGCTCGCCTTTCCAGAAGAGGCACGTCGGCAAGCCGGGTTTCAGATCGGCAAGATCCAGGCGGGTCTCGACCCTGACGACTGGAAACCGTTCGACTCGGTGGGTCCTGGAACGCGCGAAATTCGCATCCGGGAAGAGAACGGCATTTATCGCGTGATGCACGTCACGAAGTTTGCAGAAGCGCTTTACGTGCTTCATTGCATGCAGAAGAAAACCCAGAAGCTCGCGCCGCACGACAAACTGATTGCCGAAACGCGGTATCGCGCCATCATTAACGATAGGAAACCTTAACAAATGACGATCGACACCAAAATTCGTCACGTGACAAAGCCCGGCGCAAACGTGTTTCTCGAACTCGGCTTTTCCGCCGACGAGGCGAAGCGTCTGCACGCGGCGTCGCAAAAGCAGATCAACGACACGAGGCTGCTCAAGGAGCAGCTCATGACGGAATTGTCCACGTGGATCGAGCAGCATCATCTGAAGCAAGCGGAGGCCGCGGAAATTCTCATGGTCTCGCGCCCGCGGGTCTCGGACGTGGTGAACAAGAAAACCACCAAGTTCACCATCGACACGCTCGTCGAAATGTTGAGCCGGATTGGCAAGCCGGTCACGATGGCGGTGGGATAGCGCGCGAGGTTGGCGGATTCGCGCGGCTCGCTGCTGGCAGCGAGCGCGCGCGCTTTGCCTGACCTGCTACATCGACCGGCTTACTCGACCGCGCCCGAACCGAACACTTCAGTGTGAATGTGCGTCGGCTCCACGCCCAATGCAACCAGCGCGTCGCGCTGCGCGCGCATGAAGGGCACGGGGCCGCAAATGTAGTAGTCGGCATCCAGCGCGATGACGCGATCCGCGATTTTCGTCACGTCGAGACGGCCTTCGAAATCGTAGTCGATGCCCTGCCGGTCGCTTGCATCAACGGCTTCGTAGAACACGACACGCTTCACGTTCGCATGCGACGCAGCGGTATCGTCGAGCCACTCGCGGAACGCATGCACGCGGCCGTTGCGGCATGCGTGAACGAAAGTGACGCTCCGCTCGCTGCCGTCGGCGAGCAATGTCGACAGCATGGACGTCATCGGTGTGACGCCCACGCCGCCGCTCATCAGCACGACCGGCGTGATCTTCTTGCGATCGAGGGTGAAGTCGCCCATCGGCGCGCTCACGTGCACGATCGTGCCCTCCTCCACGCCCGCATGCAGCAGGTTCGACACGTGACCCGGCGCGGCGTCCTCGCGGCCGTCTTCACGCTTGACCGAAATGCGCAGCCACTTGCCATGCGGCGCATCCGACAAGCTGTACTGCCGCGGCTGGTCGACGCCCAGCTTGTCGACAAAGCGCGTGACGCTCACGTATTGGCCGGGTTCGAACTCACAGGCTGCGGTGCCGTCGGCAGGCGTCAGATAAAAGGACGTGATCTCGTCGCTCTCCACCTGCTTGCGCGCCACCTTGAACGGGCGGAAGCCGCTCCATGCCGCGCCTTCGTACAGCTTCGCCTCGGTGCCGACGAAAATGTTCGCGAGTTGGCCATACGCGACCTGCCACGCGTCGAGCGTCGGCTGATCGACCGCGTCGCCGAGTACGTCGACGATCGCACCCAGCAGATGGCGGCCGACAATCGGATAGTGCTCGGGCCGAATGTTCAGGCTCGCGTGCTTGTTGGCGATTCGCGAGACGGCCGGGCCGAGCGCGCCGAGATTGTCGATGTTGGCCGCGTACGCGTACACGGCGCGAGCGAGCGTCTCGGGCTGATTGCCGCTTTGCTGATGCGTCTGGTTGAAGAGATTCTTCAGTTCCGGGTGATGCGCGAACATGCGCTTGTAGAAATGCTTGGTGATGGTCGTGCCATGTTCGGCGAGCACGGGAACCGTGGCTTTGACGCGGGCAATCTGGTCGGCGGTAAGGGCGGTCATTTGTACTTCTCCTTAAAGATGCGCATACGATACATCTTATAGAGCGCCCTCGCCCAGACAGATTGTCGCAGGCTGAATTGCCCTGGCGTTGATGCCTACAGAATCGCGTCTGCTGCCTAGCCGTGACCGCGGTCGTGCTGCCAGAGGACGTCGGTGCCGCCGTCAGCGCGATTGAGCACGCGAGCGAGCACGAAGAGCAAATCCGACAGACGGTTCACATACTGGCGCGGTGCCGCGTTGATCGTCTCTTCTTCGCCGAGCGCGACAATCGCCCGTTCGGCGCGGCGGCAAACCGTGCGGCAGACGTGAGCAAGCGACGCCGCCCGCGAGCCGGCCGGCAAGATGAACTCCTTGAGCGGCGGCAATGCGGCGTTGTAGTCGGCGAGCCAGCCGTCGAGTTGTGCGAGGTGGCGGTCGGCGATCATCGTGTGGCCAGGAATGCAGAGCTCGCCGCCGAGGTCGAACAGGTCGTGCTGGATCGCCACCAATGCCGCGCGCACGTTCTCGGGCAGGTTTTCGCACAGCAGCACGCCGAGATTGGAGTTGAGTTCGTCGACGTCGCCGATTGCCTCGATGCGGGCGCTGCTCTTGCGTATGCGCCGGCCGTCGCCGAGGCCGGTGGTGCCGTCGTCGCCGGTGCGGGTGGCGATTTTGGTTAGGCGGTTACCCATGGTGATCCTCTGGTTGGTCGGTCGGGATGCGGGTGGTGTGGCGGAGTCGCTGATGCCTCGGCCGATACGTTGGCCGGTGGGCGTTGATCATGCTTGGCGGCGGCTGGTTAGTCGCGGCGCAGCTATCGCATCGAACATATTGCGCGCATCGGGCGGCCGCCGCCATTATAGGAGCGACGTCCCGGCCGCAGTGATCGTCGGCGGCCTGCAAGGACTCGAGCCGGCCTGCAAACGATCGGCGTAAAATGAAACGGTTGCTGCAGAATCGCTTCGGCTGACAATGATTGATAACCGTGGTTGATGGACTGGGGTAAGCGCTGAGGTGCCAGACTTGGGTTGACCGCTAGCATGGGACCGGAGTAAGCGCTAAAGCGCCAACTTGGATCGACCGCTAGCATGGGACCCACGTAAGCGCTGAAGCGCTAACTCCAGTCGACCGCTAGCATGGGACCGGACTAAGCGCTGAAGCGCTAACTCCAGTCGACCGCTAGCATGGGACCGGACTAAGCGCTGAAGCGCTAACTCCAGTCGACCGCTAGCATGGGACTGGAGTAAGCGCTGAAGCGCTAACTCCGGTCGACCGCTAGCATGGGACTGGAGTAAGCGCTGAAGCGCTAACTCCAGTCGACCGCTAGCATGGGACTGGAGTAAGCGCTGAAGCGCTAACTCCAGTCGACACAGGAGACATGCGTGAATTATGGTGTTCCGCCGGCCGCGCTGCGCCGGCCATTTCCCCCCGAATTGCTAAACGCCCTCACCGACGCCTTCGGCGAACGTGTGTCGGTCGCCCAGGCCGTGCGCGAACATCATGGCCGCGATGAATCGCCGTTCGACCCGCAATTGCCCGACGCCGTCGTGTTCGCGCGCAACACCGAAGACGTGCAAACCATCGTCAAGCTCTGCGGCCAGTACAACGTGCCGATCATTCCGTACGGCAACGGCTCGTCGCTTGAAGGACATCTGCTCGCGGTGCAAGGCGGCGTGTCCATCGATCTGTCGGAAATGAACCGCGTCCTGTCGATCAACGCGGAAGATCTGACGGTCACCGTCGAGCCCGGCATCTCGCGCAAACAGCTCAACGAGGCGCTGCGCGACACCGGCCTCTTTTTTCCGATCGATCCAGGCGCGGACGCCAGCATCGGCGGCATGTCGGCCACGCGCGCGTCCGGCACGAACGCGGTGCGCTACGGCACGATGCGCGAGAACGTGCTCGGCCTGACCGTCGTGCTCGCCGATGGCCGCGTCATCAAAACCGGCACGCGAGCACGCAAGTCGTCCGCGGGTTACGACCTCACGCGTCTTTTCGTCGGCTCGGAAGGCACGCTCGGCGTCATCACCGAAATCACCGTGCGCCTTTATCCGCAGCCGGAAGCGGTCTCCGCGGCCGTCTGCGCGTTTCCGTCGATGGGCGATGCAGTGCGCGCCGTCATCGAAACGATTCAGATGGGCGTGCCGATCGCCCGCGTCGAATTCGTCGACGCGCTCGCGATCCGCTCGATTAACCGGCATTCGAATCTGACGCTGCGCGAGGCGCCCACGTTGTTCTTCGAGTTCCACGGCACCGAGGCCGGCGTGAAGGAACAAGCCGAACTCGTGCAGGAACTGGCCGCGCAGAACGGCGGCGAAGGCTTCGAATGGGCGACGCGGCCGGAAGACCGCAGCCGTCTGTGGAACGCGCGTCACAACGCCTATTTCGCGATGCTGCAATTAAAGCCGGGTTGCCGCGCCGTCACGACCGACGTCTGCGTGCCGATCTCGCGCCTCGCCGAATGCGTCGTCGAAACAGAGCAGGACCTGAAGACGTCGCCGCTGCCCTGCCCAATCGTCGGCCATGTCGGTGACGGAAATTTCCACGTCGCGATCCTGATCGATCCGAACAAGCCGGAGGAACTGGTCGAGGCCGAACGTCTGAATCATCGCATCGTGCAGCGCGCGTTACGCATGGACGGCACGTGCACCGGCGAGCACGGCGTCGGTCTGCACAAGATGAATTTTCTGCTTGAGGAACACGGCGATGTCGCGATCGACACGATGCGCTCCATCAAGCACGCACTCGATCCGCACAATCTGATGAACCCCGGCAAGATCTTTAGCTGGGCGGCTTGACGCGTCGGCAGACACACAGGCGAGCGCAAGCCAGCGCAATTCAGGCGCAATATGAGTAGTAGCAACGGTAGCAAACGCGGCATGAGCGCGGACCACCCCGCCGGCCGCAACAGTCGCCGCAATACAAGCGCGCGGGAAGCGCCCGGAAGTGCCTGAAAGCGCGCGCGGCGAAAGACAAGAGGAGACGACGCACATGAACGCACCCGCCGAACTGTCGGCAGAAGTTCTCGCCCAGCGCCAGCGCGAAGTCGTGCAGGCGCTGATGGCGGTCCTGCCGAACCACTGTCTGCTCTATCGCGACGAAGATACGGTCGCCTACGACTGCGACGGCCTCGCCGCATATCGTCGGCTGCCGCTTGCCGTCGCGTTGCCGGAGACCGAGTCGCAAGTCCAGCGCATCGTGCAGATCTGCCATCGCCTTGGCGTGCCGATCGTGCCGCGCGGCGCGGGAACCGGCCTGTCCGGCGGCGCGATGCCGATTCGTCACGGCGTCGTCGTGTCGCTCGCGCGCTTCAAAAAGATCATCGAAGTCGACTCGTACGCGCGGACCGCCACGGTGCAGCCCGGCGTGCGCAATCTGTCGATCTCCGAAGCCGCGGCGCCGTACGGCTTGTACTACGCGCCGGACCCGTCGTCGCAGATTGCATGCACGATCGGCGGCAACGTCTCGGAAAATTCGGGCGGCGTGCATTGCCTCAAGTACGGCCTCACCGTGCACAACGTGCTGCGCGTGCGCGCGGTGACGATGGAAGGCGAGATCGTCGAATTCGGTTCGCTCGGACCCGATGCGCCGGGGCTCGATCTGCTCGCGGTGCTGATCGGCAGCGAAGGCATGTTCGCGATCGTCACCGAAGTCACCGTCAAGCTGATTCCGAAACCGCAAACGGCGCAGGTCATCATGGCCAGTTTCGACGACGTCGTGAAAGGCGGCGATGCGGTCGCCGGCATCATCGCCGCGGGCATCATTCCGGCGGGGCTCGAAATGATGGACAAACCCGCCACGCGCGCCGTCGAAGAATTCGTCCACGCGGGCTACGACCTCGACGCGGCGGCGATTCTGCTATGCGAATCCGACGGCACACCCGAAGAAGTCGCCGACGAAATCGTGCGCATGACGGCGGTGCTGCGCGAGCACGGCGCAACGCGCATCGCGATCTCGCGCACGGAAAACGAGCGGCTGCGCTTCTGGTCCGGCCGCAAGAACGCGTTTCCGGCCGCCGGCCGCATCTCGCCGGATTACTACTGCATGGACGGCACCGTGCCGCGCCGCAGTATCGGGCCGCTGCTGTCGCGCATCGAGGAGATGGAGAAGAAGTACCGGCTGCGCTGCATCAACGTGTTTCATGCGGGCGACGGCAACATGCATCCGCTGATTCTCTTCAACGGCAACGACAAGGACGAGTGGCACCGCGCGGAAGCGTTCGGCTCCGACATTCTCGAAGCCTGCGTCGAACTGGGCGGCACGGTGACGGGCGAGCATGGCGTCGGCATCGAGAAAATCAATTCGATGTGCGTGCAGTTCTCGCCCGAGGAGCGCGATGCGTTTCACGCGGTCAAACGGGCCTTCGATCCGCCCGGCCTGCTGAACCCGGACAAGGGCATCCCCACTCGCGCGCGCTGCGCCGAATACGGCAAGATGCACGTGCGCGGCGGTCTGCTGCCGCATCCCGAGTTGCCGCGCTTCTAGCATCCACGCATCGCGCATAGCCCGTCGCGGCGGGGTTTCGCGTCATGTCACCCTGATTACCCGATAGGGGTCCGCTCCGGGTTGTCAGCGCGGCCCCGCCCGGTACAATCGTTCGAAACATAACGAAGCAGGGCATCATGGAAGAGGACGACATCGTCGCCATGTGGTCGGAGCGCGTGCGTTCCGCCAGCGCCGAGGGACGCGCGTTACGCGTGCGCGGCGGCGGCACGAAAGACTGGTACGGTCAGACGCTGGAAGGCGAGATCCTCGACACGCGCGCTTATCGCGGCATCGTCGCGTACGACCCGGCGGAGCTGGTCATCACCGCGCGCGCCGGCACGCCGCTCGTCGAGATCGAAGCGGCGCTCGCCGAACACAATCAGATGCTTGCGTTCGAGCCGCCGCACTTCGGGCCGCAGGCCACCTTCGGCGGCTGCGTGGCCGCGGGCATTGCGGGTCCACGCCGCCCGTCGGCCGGCGCGGCGCGCGACTTCGTGCTCGGCGCGGTCATCATGAACGGCCAGGGGCAAACGCTGCACTTCGGCGGCCAGGTCGTCAAAAACGTCGCCGGTTACGACGTCTCGCGCTTGATGGCGGGCTCGCTCGGCACGCTCGGGCTGATCCTCGAATTGTCGGTCAAAGTGCTGCCGCAGCCGCAGGCCGAAGCCACGCTCAAGTTCGACATGAACGGCACCGACGCCGTACGCAAGCTCAACGAATGGGGCGGCCGGCCGTTGCCGATCACCGCGAGCGCCTGGCGCCACGGCACGCTCGCCGTGCGTCTCGCGGGCGCGGAGAGCGCGGTCAAATCGGCGCGCTCGTCGCTGGGCGGCGAAGTCGTCGATGCGGTGGAAGCCGAACGCTTCTGGGCCGGCCTGCGCGAGCAGACCGACTCGTTCTTCGCCGCGATTCCGCCGAAGGCCGCGCTGTGGCGGCTCGCGTTGCCGTCCATCACCGAGCCGCTGCAACTGCCCGGCGCGCAACTGATGGAATGGGGCGGCGCGCAGCGCTGGTGGATCACGGACACCGACGCGCAAACGGTGCGCATCAGCGCGAAGCAGGCCGGCGGCCACGCGACGATCTTCCGCACCGGCCTCGGCTACGACCGCGGCGCGGGCGTCTTCACACCGCTTCCCGCGCCGCTGATGAAAATCCATCGCGGCCTGAAAACCGCTTTCGACCCGGCCCGCATTTTCAATCGCGGCCGTCTCTACCCCGACTTCTGAGCGCGCGATGCAAACCAATCTCGCGGACTTCATTCGCAATACGCCCGACGGCGACGAAGCCGACGCCATTCTGCGCAACTGCGTGCACTGCGGCTTCTGCACGGCCACGTGCCCGACCTATCAACTGCTCGGCGATGAACTCGACGGCCCGCGCGGCCGCATCTATCTGATCAAGCAAATGGTGGAAGGCGCGGAGGTGACGCGCAGCACGCAGGTTCACCTCGACCGCTGTCTGACGTGCCGCAATTGCGAAACCACCTGCCCGTCCGGCGTGCAGTACGGCAAGCTGGTCGAAATCGGCCGCAAGATCACCGAGGAAAAAGTGACGCGCCCGCTCGGCCAGCGGCTCACGCGCCGGCTGCTCGCGAGCTTCGTGCCGAACAGCGCGCTGTTCACGCCGACCATGCGCGTCGGCCAGCATTTTCGTGCGCTGTTGCCAAGAAAACTGCGCGACAAGGTGCCCGCGCGGCAGCGTCCGCTGACATGGCCGAGCGCGACGCACACGCGCAAGATGCTGATGCTGGCCGGCTGCGTGCAACCGTCGATGATGCCCAACGTGAATACCGCCACCGCGCGCGTGCTGGATGCGCTCGGCATCGAAACCGTGATCGCGCCGGACGCCGGCTGCTGCGGCGCGATCCGTCTGCACCTCGGCTACAACGACGAAGCGCTCGACGACATGCGCGCCAACATCGACGCATGGTGGCCGCATGTCGAACAGGGCGTCGAGGCGATCGTGATGAACGCGTCGGGTTGCGGCGCGACGGTGAAGGAATACGCGCACCTGCTGCGCGACGATCCGGAGTATGCGGAAAAAGCGCGCCGCATCGTCGAATTGACGCGCGACATCGCCGAAATTCTGCCGGATTTCGAGGAAGAGCTCGTGGCCGTCACGCGCCGCCGCGCGATCCATACGGTCGCGTTTCATCCGCCGTGCACGTTGCAGCACGGGCAAAAAGTGCGCGGCACGGTCGAACATCTGCTGACGAGGCTCGGCCTGGAAGTGCGACTGCCGGCCGACAGTCACCTGTGCTGCGGCTCCGCAGGCACCTATTCGCTGACGCAGCCGAAGCTCTCGTATGCGTTGCGCGATCAGAAGCTCGAGCGGCTGCATGCGCAGGAACCGCAGGTGATCGTATCGGCGAACGTGGGCTGTATTTCACATCTGCAAAGCGGCACGTCGACGCCGGTTGCGCACTGGATCGAACTGGTCGAGCACATGCTGTCCGTATAATCGGGGCATCGACTTCATCGACCCATCGACCTTTGGTCCGCTCCGGTTCGTTCCATGCCCGATCTGATTCATAACCTCGAAGCGGTGCAGCAACGCATCGCCCTCGCCGCGCACGTGGCGGGACGCGACGCGCGTTCCATCGCGTTGCTTGCCGTCTCCAAGACCTTTCCCGCCGAAGACGTACGCGCGGCCCATGCCGCCGGTCAACGCGCATTCGGTGAAAACTACGTGCAGGAAGCGCTCACGAAAATCGAAGTGCTCGCCGATTTGCGCAGCACGCTCGAATGGCATTTCATCGGCCCGTTGCAGTCGAACAAGACGCGGCCGGTGGCCGAACAGTTCGACTGGGTGCATTCGGTGGATCGCCTGAAGATCGCGCAACGGCTTTCCGAGCAGCGGCCGGAAACGCTGCCGCCGCTGAACGTGTGCTTGCAGGTCAACATTAGCGGCGAGGCGTCGAAAAGCGGCGTCAGCGTCGACGAAGCCGTGCAAGTCGCGAAAGACATCGCCGCGCTGCCGCGGCTCAGGTTGCGCGGCCTGATGGCGATACCCGAGCCGGCCGGCAGTATCGACGACCAACGCGTGCCGCATCGCCGCTTGCGCGAACTGTTCGAGCGTCTCGTCGGCGAGGGGCTCGAACTCGATACGTTATCGATGGGTATGTCGAGCGACCTCGAGGCCGCCGTGCTCGAAGGCGCGACCATCGTGCGCGTGGGCACGGCCATCTTCGGCGCGCGCGATTATTCGCACTAGCGTTGCGATTAACGTTGCATTAACGGGCGCACACGCGGTTTCACAAGCTCAATCCAACCTTCGCGGAACATCATGAAAATTGCTTTTATCGGCGGCGGCAACATGGCTGCGGCGTTGATCGGCGGCCTTATCAAGCGCGGTGTCGCGCCCGCCGATCTCTACGCGATCGATCCCAACGAAGACGCGCGCAAGCGCAATGAAGCGCAGTTCGGCATCAAGACCGGAGCGGCCGCGGACGCCGCGCTCGGCACCTATGACGCCGTCGTACTCGCGGTGAAGCCGCAGATCCTGAAGAGCGTCGCCGAAGCGCTCGCGCCGCATCTGAAGGCGGCGCAACTCGCGATCAGCATCGTCGCCGGCATTCGCATGGATGACATGTCGCGCTGGCTCAACGGCCATACGCGCATCGTGCGGGTCATGCCGAACACGCCGGCGTTGATCGGCATGGGCGTCGCCGGCTTGACCGCGACCGCGAGCGTCGACGATGCGGGCCGCGCGCTCGCATCGCAGGTGCTCGGCGCGGTGGGCGAAACCGTATGGTTCGACGACGAAGCGAAGATCGACGCCGTCACCGCGATTTCGGGCAGCGGGCCGGCCTACGTCTTTTACTTCATCGAAGCATTGCAGGAAGCCGCACGCCAACTCGGCATGGACGAAGCACAAGGCCGCGCGCTCGCCGTCGCGACTTTCACGGGCGCCGCGCAACTGGCCGCGAATTCCGACGAGCCGCCGGCCGTGTTGCGTGAGCGCGTGACGTCGAAGGGCGGCACGACCGCCGCGGCGCTTGCATCGTTCGACGCGAGCGGCATCAAGGAAGCCATCGTGCGCGGCGCGCTGGCCGCCGATGCGCGCGCGAAAGAAATGGGCGATGAATTCGGCAAGCAGTGAGCGGTTGTTGCTTGCTGAAACGTGACAAGCCGTGGAGCGCGGAGTCTTTATTCAATAAAGCCGGCGCCTCACGACACGAGGCCAACCGTCCACCCACGCCGCGCTAAAAACTAAAACGAAGCCACCGCATAATGCGCGGCAATGCCGACGAACAACGCGCCGCCGAGCCAGTTGTTATGCAGGAACGCCTTGAAGCACGGCATCCGTTCGCGGTGGCGGATCAGCGTGTAGTGATAGATCGCGCAGCCCGCCGCAGCCGCCCAGCCCAACCAGTACAGCACGCCAAAACCCAGCATCACGCCGATGCCGACATAGATGCCGAGCGTCGCCGCATAGCAGAGCATGATCGCCGCCACGTCGAAGCGGCCGAACGTGAGCGCCGACGTGCGAATGCCGATCCGGATGTCGTCGTCGCGATCGACCATCGCATATTCGGTGTCGTACGCGACGGACCAGAACACGTTGGCAAGCAGCATGACCCACGCGAGCATCGGCACCTGATTCTGCACGGCCGCGAACGCCATCGGAATGCCGAAGCCGAACGCGATGCCGAGATACGCCTGCGGAATCGCAAAGAAACGCTTCGTGAACGGATACGAGCCCGCGACGAACAGCGCCGCCACCGACAATTCCTTCGTCAGCGTGTTCAGCGGCAGAATCAGCAGAAAGGCCAGCAACGACAGCCCGGCCGCGAGCGCCACCGCTTCCCACGCCTTGATCTTGCCGGACGTGATCGGACGATTCTCGGTGCGCTTCACATAACGGTCGAAATCGCGATCCGCGTAGTCGTTGATCGCGCAGCCCGCCGAGCGCATCAATATCGTGCCCACCGTGAAGATGACGAGGAGCGGCCAGGACGGATGACCGTCGGACGCGATCCACAGCGCGTTGAGCGTCGGCCACAGCAGCAGCAGACTGCCAATAGGCTTGTCCATGCGCACGAGGCGCAGATACAGGGGAAGTCGGGCGAACATGGCGGACTCGTTGAATGCAGGCGAAGTGCGAGGACGGTGCCGTTATTTTACGGGATGCGGAAGGCGTGGCGCGTCGGTGCGAACTGCTACCGACGAAAGCAGATGGCAATGGCGACCCCGCCACAGCGTTCTCACAAACGGCGCGCAAAAAACAAAGCCTCCCGCGAAGGGAGGCTTTGCATCGTGCCACGTTACATCCGGCCATTCGGCTTCTGCGAAACGAACGCGAACAGCAACCGCAACCGACTCAAACCATCAAGCCAGCATCGAGCGCAGCATCCACGCGGTCTTTTCATGCGTTTGCATGCGCTGTGTCAGCAGGTCGGCGGTCGGCTCGTCGTTGGCGGCTTCCGTCGACGGGAAAATCGCGCGCGCGGTGCGCACCACGGCTTCCTGCCCTTCCACCAGCTGACGGATCATCTCTTCGGCGGCAGGCACGCCGTCCGCTTCGGGAATCGACGACAGCTTCGCAAAATCTTTATAGCTGCCCGGCGCATGCACGCCCAGCGCGCGAATCCGTTCAGCGATCGAATCGACGGCCAGCGCCAGTTCGTTGTATTGCGTTTCGAACATCAGATGCAGCGTGTTGAACATCGGACCCGTCACATTCCAGTGGAAGTTGTGGGTCTTCAGGTACAGCGTGTAGGTGTCCGCGAGCAGACGCGACAGACCTTCCGCGATCTTCTTGCGGTCCTTGTCGCTGATCCCGATATTGACGTGCTGTACAGCTTCTTTTTTGGCCATGATGACTCCTTCGAGAGTGATACGAACCGGTGACGAAGTAACGCGTGCGAGCGGCCTGCCGGCAGCAGGCCCGGCAAAAACGAGCGTTCGACAGTTTATCTTAGAACGGCGAAATGTTCGTGTGAGGTGTCGCCGCTACGCCGCGCCGCTCAGCCGCCAAACGCGTGTTGCAGCATTTGCGCCGCGATCACCGCGAATCCGCTCGTCACGATGGCGAAGCCCACGGCTCTGCGCAAGTTGAGCGTCTGCTGCTGTTGCGCGCGATGCATGGCCGGCGATCTGCCGGCGGTGGCTTTCATCAACTCGATCATGAGCGTGCTCCCTGTTAGTATCGATACTCGCGGGGCACACGCGCAAGCAACATGCACGCGCGCCCCGCTTTACACACTGCGTTACTTCTTGCCTTCCGCGAGTTCGGCCATCGCGGCGATCACGCCTTCGGCATAAGCGGGATCGATGCGGCGGAAATGCTCGACCGCACGCGCGACGATGTCCTGCGGCACACCGTTGATATGCCGCGCGATGTTGCCGAACAAACGTTGGCGCTGCGCTGCATCGAAGAGCGCGAACAGCATGCCCGGCTGCGTGTAGTAGTCGTCATCCGCGCGATGGTCATAGCGGTCCACCGCACCCGCGGCGAGCGCCGGCTCCAACGCATTCGCATCCTGAGCGAAGTCGCCGAAGCGATTCGGCTCATAGTTCACGTTGCCACCCAGGTTGCCGTCCGTGCGCATCGCGCCGTCGCGATGGAACGAATGCGGGTTCGCAACGCGCGACGCGTTCACCGGAATCTGATGGTGATTGATGCCGAGGCGATAGCGCTGCGTGTCGCCATACGAGAACAAACGGCCTTGCAACAAACGGTCCGGCGAGAAGCCGATGCCGGGCACCACGTTGGCCGGCGTGAACGCAGCCTGTTCCACGTCCGCGAAATAGTTGGCCGCGTTGCGGTTCAACTCGATCGTGCCGACGTCGATCAGCGGATAGTCTTTCTGCGACCACACTTTCGTGATGTCGAACGGATTGAAGCGATACGCCGCGGCTTCCGCCTCCGGCATCACCTGAATCGCAAAGCGCCACTTCGGGAAATTGCCTTCGTCGATGCTGCCAATCAGATCGCGCTGCGCGCTTTCGCGGTCTTGCGCGACGACTTGCGACGCTTCCGCATCGGTGAAATTTTCAATGCCTTGCTGCGACTTGAAGTGGAATTTGACCCAGAAACGCTCGTTGTTCGCGTTGATGAACGAGTACGTGTGCGAACCGAAGCCGTGCATCTGACGGTAGTTCTTCGGAATGCCGCGATCGCTCATCAGGATCGTGACCTGATGCATCGACTCCGGATGGCGCGTCCAGAAATCCCACGCGGCAATGTTGTTGCGCAGGTTCGTGTACGGATCACGCTTTTGCGTGTGAATGAAGTCCGGAAATTTCAGCGGATCGCGGATAAAAAACACCGGCGTGTTGTTGCCCACCACGTCCCAGTTGCCTTCGTCCGTATAGAACTTGATCGAGAAGCCGCGCACGTCGCGCTCGGCGTCGGCCGCGCCGCGCTCGCCCGCCACCGTCGAAAAGCGCATGAAAAGCGGCGTTTCCTTGCCGACTTGCGCGAACACTTTCGCCTTCGTGTAGCGCGAGATGTCGTGGGTGACCTTCAGCGTGCCGAATGCGCCGGAGCCTTTCGCGTGAACGCGGCGCTCGGGAATCACCTCGCGATCGAAGTGCGCGAGCTTTTCGAGCAGCCATACGTCTTGCAGGACGACCGGGCCGCGCACGCCGGCCGTCATCGAATTCTGGTTATCGGCGACGGGCGCGCCGGCGGCATTGGTGAGCTTCTGTTCGGACATGCGGGACTCCTGGATGGTTTTCGTTCAAAACGGATTGGGGGGAGAAGCGCGGCAAGGCAATGCCGAAAGCTTAGACGAACAATTAGCGGACTACGCGGACAAAGCGCGGTCGACCAGCAACGAAAACGCGGCCGTGCGCATGCCGAGCATGGCCGCCGCCAAGCCGGCATTGGCGCTGGCCGGTTCAGCGGCGAAGGTCTGAGTTTGCGGCACGTTCGATTGCGTCATGATGTCCTCCGGGTTTTTGTCATCGGGCGATGTATGAGGAAGACTATATCAACACTATCGAAATCGTGTGTTTTATAAATTTAATCTATGTCATAGGCGCAAGGCGGGCGCGAGTTGGGCCCCGCCTGCGGCTGCTGTTGCTTCCGCGCTCAACGCGCGTCAGTTCACCGCAACCGGCAAATCCAGCTTCTTCACGCCCGGCAAGTCGCAGGCGTTGATGGCGTCGCAGATCGCGTCGATGGCGGGCATCCGCGTAAAACTCTTGCGCCACGCGAGCACGACGCGGCGATCGGGCACCGGCTCGCCGAACGCGACATAGGACAGCAGGCCCGAGTCGATGCCGCCCGCGTGCGGCTTCACCTCATGCACCGACATGCGCGGCAGCACGGTAATGCCGACGCCGCTCGCCACCATATGGCGGATCGTTTCCAGCGACGACCCCTCGAACGTTTTCTGGATGCCGTCGGCGTTCTGCGAGAAACGCATCAGCTCCGGACACACGCCGAGCACGTGGTCACGGAAGCAGTGACCGCTGCCGAGCAGCAGCATGGTTTCCTGCTTGAGATCGTCGGCGTCGATTTTCGGACGGTTTTCCCACGCGTGACCGGACGGCAGCGCGACGACAAACGGCTCGTCGTAGAGCGGACGCAGCATCAAGCCCGTTTCCGGGAACGGCAGCGCCATGATCGCGACGTCGATCTCGCCCTGCTTCAGCAGTTCGATCAGCTTGAGCGTGTAGTTTTCCTGCAGCATCAACGGCATTTGCGGCACGCGCTTGATCATCTGCTTGACGAGCGTGGGCAGCAGATACGGTCCGATCGTATAGATGACGCCAAGGCGCAGCGGCCCGACGAGCGGGTCTTTGCCCTGCTTGGCGATTTCCTTGATGGCGAGCGTCTGTTCCAGCACCCGCTGAGCTTGCGTGACGATCTGCTCGCCGATCGGCGTGACACTGACTTCGCTCGTGCCGCGCTCGAAAATCTGCACGTTGAGCTCGTCCTCGAGCTTCTTGATGGCCACGGACAACGTCGGCTGGCTGACGAAACACGCTTCGGCGGCCCGGCCAAAGTGCCGCTCGCGGGCAACGGCGACGATGTACTTCAATTCGGTGAGCGTCATTGGGGGACCAATCAGTGCGGTGGATTCGATAGGTTCTAGTTATACACCCATAGGGTCGGTTCGCCAACCGGGTTCGCCGGTTTTCAATATCGGCGAAATACGCCATGCCGCGGCGCCGCCAACAGCAGCGTGTTCAAGCCTTCAGATACTGTTCGCGCGCGCCGAGCCAGCGCGCCAGATGCTGGGCGACGACTTCCGGATATTGCTCGAGCAGCGCCGCGGCCGCCTCGCGCGCGGGCTCGATCAGCCATTGATCGTTTTGCAGGTCGGCGAACCGCAGCATCGCCGCGCCCGATTGCCGCGCGCCGAGAAACTCGCCGGGGCCGCGAATCTCCAGATCGCGGCGCGCGATTTCGAAGCCGTCGGTCGTCTCTCGCATGGTTTGCAGGCGCGCGCGGGCGGTCATCGACAGCGGGCCGGTGTAGAGCAGCACGCACACCGACGCCGCGCTGCCGCGCCCCACGCGTCCGCGCAACTGGTGCAATTGCGCGAGGCCGAAGCGCTCGGCGTGCTCGATCACCATCAGCGACGCGTTCGGCACGTCGACGCCCACTTCGATCACCGTGGTCGCGACCAGCAATTGCACTTCGTTGCGCGTGAAGGCATCCATCACCGCGGCTTTTTCAGCCGGCGCGAGACGCCCGTGCACCAGCCCCACCTTCAATTCGGGCAACGCCGCGACGAGGGTTTCGTAAGTCTCGACGGCGGTCTGCAATTGCAGCGTCTCGCTTTCCTCGATCAGCGGACACACCCAGTAGACCTGACGCCCCGTCAGCGCGGCTTCGCGCACGCGGCCGATCACTTCTTCGCGGCGCGCGTCGGACACAAGCTTGGTGAGAATCGGCGTGCGTCCGGGCGGCAATTCGTCGATGGTCGAGACGTCGAGATCCGCGTAATACGTCATGGCGAGCGTGCGCGGAATCGGCGTGGCCGACATCATCAGTTGATGCGGCTGAAAATCGCGCGCGCCGTCGGCGGCGTTCTGCGCTTTCGCGCGCAGCGCGAGCCGCTGTGCGACGCCGAAGCGATGCTGTTCGTCGACGATCACGAGCCCGAGCCGCGCGAACTCCACCGTGTCCTGAATGATCGCGTGCGTGCCGATCACGAGTTGCGCGGTGCCGAGCGCGGCCGCTTCGATGGCCGCGCGCTTTTCCTTCGCCTTCAGACTGCCCGCGAGCCACGCGACGCTCACGCCGAGCGGCTCGAGCCAGCCGCGCAGCTTGCGCGCGTGCTGCTCCGCGAGGATTTCGGTGGGCGCCATTAGCGCGGCCTGATAACCGGCGTCGATTGCCTGCGCGGCCGCGAGCGCGGCGACAATCGTCTTGCCGCTGCCGACGTCGCCTTGCAAGAGCCGCTGCATCGGATGCGGCTGCGTGAGGTCGAGCGCAATCTCGCCGCCGACGCGCTCCTGCGCCTTCGTCAGCGAAAACGGCAGCGCTTTGAGCAAACGCGCGACCAGCGCCGCCTCATCGCCGAGCTTGCGGCGCGGCATGGCCGGCGCGGCGCGCGTGCGGCGCTCGTCGTGCGCGCGCTTGAGCGACATCTGCTGCGCGAGCAGTTCCTCGAACTTGATGCGCACCCACGCCGGATGCGTGCCGTCGATCAACGCGGTTTCGTCCGATTGCGCGTCCGGATGATGCAGCGTGCGCACCGCGTCCATCAGCGAGGGCACGCCAAGCGGCTGCAACCATTGACGCGCGACGGCCTCGGGCAACAGTTCGGGCAGCGACGTGCGCGACAACGCGTTGTCGATGGACTTGCGCAAATACGCCTGCGTCACGCCCGCGGTGCTCGGATAAACCGGCGTGAGCGCTTGCGGCAGCGGCGTGTCTTCATCGACGACGCGCACGGCCGGATGCACCATCTCCATGCCGAAAAAGCCGCCGCGCACGTCGCCGCGCACGCGCAGCCGTGCGCCGATCGCCATCTGCTTGACCTGTGAGCCGTAGAAGTTGAGGAACCGCAGCACGAGTTCGTCGCCGGCGTCGTCGCGCAGTTTGACGAGCAACTGGCGGCGCGGCCGATAGGCGATCTCGTTGTCGAACACGACGCCCTCGGTTTGCGCGATGCCGCCCGGCAGCAGATGGCCGATCGGCGTGAGGGAGGTTTCGTCCTCGTAGCGCATCGGCAGATGCAGCACGAGGTCGATGTCGCGCGTGAGGCCTAGCTTGGCGAGTTTGTCGACGGGCTTGTCGGCAGCTTTGGCTGCGGGCCTGGCTGCCGATTTGGCTGCCGATTTCTCGGCGGCTTTGGCAGACCCCGTTCGCGCCGCCCGTTTGCCTTGCGCCGCCGCGCCGCCGCGCGCGACGCCGGGTGCCGGCTCGGCGCTCGCATCATCGGTAGCGGAAGGCAATCGGCGGTCGGACAAAGGCATGGGCTGCTTCGCAAGTACAATATCGGCTGTCAAAAGTATCGAAGGCCGCGCGGCTGTTCGCGGGCTGCGCAAGCGCGCGGGCTCGCGGGCCGCCGCGGCGTCCCGCAATCATAGCCGCCCGGCTCAGGCTTCGGCTCAATTCAGTTTCCATTCGCTTCCAGTCGTTCGCATGTTTACGCTTTCCGATTTCGATTTCGATCTGCCGCCCGAGCTGATCGCGCAAGTCGCGCTGCCCGAGCGCAGCGCTAGCCGGCTGCTTCAGGTGGACAACGCGGCCGACGCCGATCGCGCCGCGCGCCTCATCGACCGCCGCTTCGCCGAATTGCCCGACTGCATTGCGCCCGGCGATCTGCTGGTCTTCAACGATACCAAAGTCCTGAAGGCGCGCTTCCTCGGCCAGAAGGCCAGTGGCGGCAAGATCGAGGTGCTGGTCGAACGCCTGACCGGCGAGCGCACGGCGCTCGCGCAAATCCGCGCGAGCAAGAGCCCGCAGCCGGGCACCACGATCCGTCTTGCCGATGCGTTCGACGTCACCGTCGGCGAGCGCGTCGAGCCGTTCTACACGCTGCATTTTCCCGCCGACTGCCTGACGCTGATCGAGCAGTTCGGGCGGCTGCCGCTGCCGCCGTACATCGAGCACGACCCCGACTCGATCGACGAAGCCCGTTATCAGACCGTGTACGCGCAAAATCCCGGCGCGGTTGCGGCGCCCACGGCGGGCCTGCATTTCGACGACGCGCTGTTCGCGCGGCTCGACGCGCACGGCGTGGAGCGCGCGACGCTGACGCTGCATGTCGGCGCCGGCACGTTCCAGCCAGTGCGCGTCGAGAATCTCGCCGAGCACAAGATGCATAGCGAGTGGTATCACCTGCCGCAATCGCTCGCCGACAAGATCGCCGCGACCAAGGCGCGCGGCAACCGCGTGATCGCGGTGGGCACGACGTCCATGCGCGCGCTCGAAGCCGCCGCGCGCGACGCCGAAGCCGCAGGCCGCCCGCTTGCGGCGACGAGCACGGAAACCGATATCTTCATCACGCCGGGCTACCGCTTCCGCGTGGTCGATCGGCTGGTGACGAATTTTCATTTGCCGAAGTCGACGTTGCTGATGCTGGTGTCGGCGTTCGCCGGCGTGGAGACGATCCGCGCCGCTTATCGTCATGCAATCGAACAGCGCTATCGTTTTTTCAGCTACGGCGACGCGATGCTTCTGACGCGGCGCGACGGTTGAGCTAACCCGGCGCTTCTTGTTTTCGTCGTTCCCTGAAGCCGCTGCGAACACTCGCGGCGGCGTTTTCTTATCGCGCCGGACTGTTTTCCGGTAGCACAGGAGTCATTTCAATGACCATCGGTCATCAAACGCAACCACCCGCCGACGGCCTCAAATTCGAACTGCTCGGCACCGACGGCCAGGCGCGGCGCGGCCGCGTCACGCTGAATCACGGCGTGGTCGAAACGCCGATCTTCATGCCGGTCGGCACGTACGGCACGGTGAAGGCGGTGCAGCCGCGCGAACTCGAGGAAATGCACGCGCAGATCATCCTCGGCAATACGTTTCACCTCTGGCTGCGGCCTGGGCTCGAAACCATTGGCGCGCATGGCGGGCTGCACGGCTTCATGGGCTGGAAAAAGCCGGTCCTGACGGACTCCGGCGGCTTCCAGGTGTTCTCGCTCGGCGACCTGCGCAAGATCACCGAAGACGGCGTGACGTTCGCTTCGCCGATCAACGGGGACAAGCTGTTTCTGTCGCCGGAAGTGTCGATGCAGATCCAGAAGGTGCTGAACTCGGACATCGTGATGCAGTTCGACGAATGCACGCCGTACGCGACCAACAACGTGCCGACCTCGCACAAGGAAGCCGCGGATTCCATGCGCATGTCGATGCGCTGGGCGCAGCGTTCCATCGACGAGTTCCGGCGCCTGGGCAATCCGAACGCGCTGTTCGGCATCGTGCAGGGCGGCATGTTCGAAGACCTGCGCGACGAGTCGCTCGCGGGTCTCGCGGAGAAGGATTTTCACGGTCTCGCGATCGGCGGGCTGTCGGTCGGCGAGCCGAAAGAAGACATGATGCGCGTGCTGAATCACATCGGCCCGAAGCTGCCGGCCAACAAGCCGCACTATCTGATGGGCGTCGGCACGCCGGAAGATCTGGTCGCGGGCGTCGCGGCCGGCGTCGACATGTTCGACTGCGTGATGCCGACCCGCAACGCGCGCAACGGCTGGCTCTTTACCGCGCTTTGGCGACATCAAGATTCGCAATGCCGCGCACAAGAATTCGCTGCGTCCGCTCGACGAGCAATGCGGTTGCTATACATGCAGAAATTTCACTCGCGGCTATCTGCATCATCTGCATCGTGTGGGGGAAATTCTCGGCGCGCAGTTGAATACGATCCACAACCTGCACTACTACCTGGAACTCATGCAGGAAATGCGCGATGCAATCGACGCGAAAATGTTCGAGCCGTTCCGCAAGCGCTTTCACGAGAACCGCGCGCGCGGCATCGACGACGCGCCATGACGGCGAACGTAATCTGATTGCGGACAAGAATCATCAGACAGCGAGCGAAAAACCTTACAATCCACTTTCGCGGACGGCAAAAATCGGCTTTAAGCGGTTGATCGCAAAGCCGAAACGCCGCGCCGACGCGCGCAATGCCGGTGGTAGAATAACCGGCTGATTTTTTTGATTGAATTGATCTATAACGGAGAGACCAACGTGTCGTTCATTTCCAATGCCTTCGCCCAAGGCACGGCCACAGGTGGTGGCATCGAATCAAACCTGATGAGCTTCCTGCCGCTGATCCTCATGTTCGGCGTGCTGTACTTCATCATGATTCGCCCGCAAATGAAGCGCCAGAAGGAACACCGCAACATGCTCGCCGCCATGGCCAAGGGCGACGAAGTGGTGACGAATGGCGGCATCGTCGGCAAGGTCACCAAGGTGGGCGAGGCTTACGTCGGCGTCGAAATCTCGGAAGGCACGGAAATCACCGTGCAGAAAGCGTCGGTCACGACGATTCTCCCGAAGGGCACGATCAAGTCGCTGTAAGGCCTGCTCTCTCGCGTCCGGCGCGGCCTCGCCGGCGATCCACGCATACCTGACCGGATCGCCCGCGCTCATCGCCGGGCGCATCGCTTTCAAGCCAACCTTCCGTTGGACCACTCATGAATCGTTACCCCCTCTGGAAATATGCCGTGATGCTGGTGGCTTTGGTCATCGGCCTCGTGTACACGCTGCCCAATCTGTTCGGCGAAGCGCCGGCGGTGCAGGTGTCGAGCGGCAAGGCAACGGTCAAGCTCGACTCGACCACGCTGTCGGCAGTCGAAGCCGCGCTCGCAGCCAATCAGATCAAGCCGGAAGACGTCACGTTCGACAACACGTCGGCCAACGCGAACATCCGCGTGCGCCTTGTCGACACCGACGTGCAACTGCGCGTGAAAGACCTGCTGCAAAAGTCGCTGAACACCGATCCGAACGACCCGCAGTTCATCGTGGCGCTGAACCTGCAAAGCGCGTCGCCGCGCTGGCTGACCGCGTTGCACGCGCTGCCCATGTATCTCGGTCTGGATCTGCGCGGCGGTGTGCACTTCCTGCTGCAAGTGGACATGGCGGGCGCGCTGAACAAGAAGCTCGACTCCGACGCGTCCGACGCCCGCACGCTCCTGCGCGACAATAATATCCGCGACGGCGGCGTGAACCGCGTCAACCAGACGGTGGTGATCAATTTCGCCGACCAGGCGACGGCGGATGCGGCGGCGAAACAACTGGGCCGCGGCATCGGCGAATTGCAATGGGCGTCGCAAAACAGTCCGGACGGCTCGGTGCAACTCGTCGGCACGTTCACGCCGACGGTGCAGAAAGCCGTGCAGGACGCCGCGCTCAAGCAGAACATCACCACACTGCATAACCGCGTGAACGAACTCGGCGTGGCCGAGCCTGTGATCCAGCAGCAAGGCACCGACCGGATCGTGGTCGAACTGCCGGGCGTGCAGGACACGGCGAAGGCGAAGGACATCATCGGCCGCACGGCGACGCTCGAAGCGCGCCTCGCCGATCCGGTCAACACGCATCCGAATCCGTCCGATCCGGTGCCGCCAGGCGACGAACTGTTCACGCAAGGCAACCAGACGCCGGTGCTGCTGAGAAAGCAGATCATCTTCACGGGCGACCGGATTATCGACGCGTCGGCGGGCTTCGACGAGCATCAGCGTCCGTCCGTCAACATTCGCCTCGACTCGGCCGGCGGCCGCGCGGTGCGCAGTGTCTCGCGCGACAACATCGGCAAGCCGATGGCGATGGTGCTGTTCGAAAAGGGCAAGGGCGAAGTGCTGACGGTGGCGACCATCCAGTCGGAACTGGGCGACCGCTTCCAGATCACCGGCCAGGCCACGCCGCAAGGCGCCGCCGACCTCGCGCTGCTGCTGCGCGCCGGTTCGCTGGCCGCGCCGATGGACATCATCGAGGAACGCACCATCGGCCCGAGCCTCGGCGCCGACAACATCAAGAAGGGCTTCCACTCGGTGGTGTGGGGCTTCGCGGCCATCGCCGTCTTCATGATCGCGTACTACATGCTGTTCGGCGTGATCTCGATGATCGGCCTGTCCGTGAACCTCTTGCTGCTCGTCGCGGTGCTGTCGATGTTGCAGGCCACGCTCACGCTGCCGGGTATCGCGGCTATCGCGCTCGCGCTCGGCATGGCGATCGACGCCAACGTGCTGATCAACGAACGCGTGCGTGAAGAACTGCGCAACGGCGCGCCGCCGCAACTGGCGATCCAGAACGGCTACGCGCATGCGTGGGCGACGATTCTCGACTCGAACGTCACCACGCTGATCGCCGGTGTCGCGCTGCTCGCCTTCGGCTCCGGTCCGGTGCGCGGTTTTGCAATCGTCCACTGTATCGGCATTCTCACGTCGATGTTCTCGGCGGTGTTCTTCTCGCGCGGTATCGTGAACCTCTGGTACGGCGGCAAGAAGAAGCTGAAGTCGCTGGCCATTGGCCAGGTGTGGCGTCCGGAAACCGCGGCCGCGGGCTCGGCTGCTTATCTGGGTAATGACCTGACCGCAGACGACGCTGCAACCGACACCGCGCAAGCCATGCGCGCGGCAAGCGCAGCCGCCGCCGCGAAGCAGAAAGCGCCGGCCGCCGCCGCGCAGTCGCGCGCGGGCAAGCCGACCGTGCGTCGCCGCAACGCGCCGGGCACGCCGAGCTCGTCGCAGAAACCGGGTTCATCCCGCTGAGTCCCGGAGAACAAGACCATGGAATTTTTCCGCTTTCGCAAAGACATTCCGTTCATGCAGCGTGCGTTGATCTTCAACGCCATTTCGCTGCTGACGTTCCTCGCCGCCGTGTTCTTTCTCGTGCATCGCGGGCTGCATCTGTCGGTGGAGTTCACCGGCGGCACGGTCATCGAAGTGCAGTATCCGGGCGCGGCGCCGCTCGACCCGGTGCGCGGCACGTTGAACAAGCTCGGCTATGGCGACGCGCAGGTGCAGAACTTCGGCACCTCGCGCGACGTGCTGATCCGTTTGCCGCTCAAGCAAGGGCTGACGTCCGCGCAGCAGAGCGACCAGGTGATGAGCGCGCTCAAGACCGATACGCCGCAGGTGCAGTTGCAGCGCGTGGAGTTCGTCGGCCCGCAGGTCGGCAAGGAACTCGCCACCGACGGCCTGCTCGCGCTCGCCTGCGTGGTTGTGGGCATCGTGATCTATCTGTCGTTCCGCTTCGAATGGAAGTACGCGGTGGCCGGTGTGATCGCGAACTTGCACGACGTCGTGATCATTCTCGGCTTCTTCGCGTTCTTCCAGTGGGAGTTCTCGCTGTCGGTGCTGGCTGCGGTGCTCGCGGTGCTGGGTTATTCGGTGAACGAATCGGTGGTTATCTTCGACCGGATTCGCGAGACCTTCCGCCGCGAACGCAAGATGACGGTGATCGAAGTCATCAACCACGCGATTACGAGCACGATGTCGCGAACCGTCATCACGCACGGCTGTACGCAGATGATGGTGCTGTCGATGTTCCTGTTCGGCGGCCCGACGCTGCACTACTTCGCGCTGGCGCTGACGGTCGGTATTCTGTTCGGTATCTACTCGTCGGTGTTCGTCGCGGCGGCGCTCGCAATGTGGTTCGGCGTGAAGCGCGAGGATCTGGTGAAGGACAAGAAAGAACGCGTTGATCCGAACGATCCGAATGCGGGTGCGCAGGTGTGATGGCGTTTAACTAACGCGCAGTGCATCGTTGTAAAGCAAAAGGCCGGTTCATCGACGAACCGGCCTTTTGCGTTTACCGCGCGATGTCCGCTTACGAGCCTACCGGAACCCCAACTTCCGTCGCGCCGCCACCAGCGACGCCAGGCTCAACAGCGCGGCGAAAATCAGGTAATAACTCGGCGCGGCCTTCGAACCGGTAAAGCTGATCAGCCACGCGATGATGAACGGCCCGAAGCCGCCGAACACCGTGACCGCGATGTTATAGGCGAGCGACATGCCGGTCGTGCGCGTTTGCACCGGAAACATCTCCGACAGCAAGCCCGGCAGCGCCGCGAAATAGCCGGTCATCAGGAAACCGAGCAGGATTTGCAGCGCGATCAGCGTGCCGAACGTAGGATGTGCGACCAGATAGACGAACGCCGGATAGATCAGCACGAGCAGCAGCACGCCGGAGATCAGCATGATCGTCGTGCGTCCGTGCCGATCCGACAGATGCCCAACGAGCGGCGCAAACACCATCTGGATCAGGCCGGTCAGCGCGATCGCCGAAAACGCAACCGATGGCGCGAGCCCCAGTTGCTTCACGCCGAAGGTGGGCATGAACAGCACGAGGTAAGTCGACACCGTGCCGAGCACGACCGCGCCGATTGCGATCAGGAGCCGCAGCTTCTGGCTCGTGAAGGTATCGCGCAGCGGCGTCGTGGTGGTATCCGCGGCGAGAAACTCGGGCGTCTCGTCGAGCTTCGTGCGAATGTACCAGGCAACCGGTCCGATCAGCAGCCCGAAGAAAAACGGCACGCGCCACCCCCAGGCCGCCATCTGCTCCGGC
The DNA here is from genome assembly GCF_040543975.1 of Paraburkholderia sp. OAS925. Taxonomy (NCBI): domain Bacteria; kingdom Pseudomonadati; phylum Pseudomonadota; class Betaproteobacteria; order Burkholderiales; family Burkholderiaceae; genus Paraburkholderia; species Paraburkholderia sp. OAS925. The sequence continues at coordinate 896,197 of NZ_JBEUNO010000001.1, read as the reverse complement.
GTCAGATTGCCCGTCAGCACGACGCCGAAACCGGCCGCGAGCAGCGTCGTGAGCCCCTGGCTCGCGACCTGCCAGCTTGCGAAAAAGCCGCGCCGCGCCGGCACATGCTCCGCGAGAAACGCCGTCGCGCTGCCGAATTCGCCGCCGGCCGAGAAGCCCTGCATCAAACGCGCGATGACGAGAATCACCGGCGCCGCGATGCCGATGCTTCGGTACGTCGGCAAAATCGCGATGATCAGCGTGCCGCCCATCATCAGCAGGATGGACAGCGTGAGCGCCGCCTTGCGTCCGGCGCGGTCGGCGTACGCACCGATCACGATGGCCCCGAGCGGCCGCATGAAGAACGACACGCCGAACGTGCCGAGCGTGAGCAGCAGCGACACGGTGTCGTTGCCGGCCGGAAAAAACAGCTTCGCGATCACCACGGCAAAAAAACCGTAGACCACGAGATCGAACCATTCCAGCGCGTTGCCGATGGACGCGGCGATCACCGCCCGCCACGAATTTCGCCGGCTTCCCGCAAGGCTTGCTGCAGTCGTTGCGTTCATGCAGATCTCCAGTTCGCGCGAATATTATGGATGCGAGCCGACGCCCGATCTCGCCGCATTGGATGCGCGCACAACCAATGCGGTGCCAGCGCTCTATGTACCCGAAAAATTAAAGCGGCGCGAGTGCGAAATGTCGAACCGGCCTCACATAACGCCTCGATCGCCTTCGATTTCCGGCGACGCCATGAAAAAGCCGCTTCGTCGCGAAAGCGACGAAGCGGCCGGAACAGCGGTAAAACGCGCGGTAAAACGGACCGTTTGCTTTTTGATGCGCCGCGACGGCGGCATCCTCTCAAGCGCAACCGCAAGCGGCAGGCGCAAGCGGGCAGGCGCCCGCTGCGCCCTCACCAGCGCTTATTGCTTGATGCCCTCAGCCTGGATATGCAGCTTCGTCTCCATGCTAAAGCCGTACTTGCTGCCGAAATCCATGCCGTAATCCGCGCGATTGAATTGCGCGCTGGCCTCGACGCCGCACACTTCGCGCTTGAGCACCGGGTGCTGCATGCACTTGAACGACTCCACCTTCAGATTCAGCGGCTTCGTCACGCCGTGCAGCGTCAGGCTGCCGACCACTTCCGACGGCTTGTCGCCGTCGAACTTGATGTCGGTGCCTTTGTACGTCGCGGCGGGAAACTTGGCGACGTCGAAGAACTCCGCCGTCTTCAGGTGATCGTCCAGCTTGCCGTTGCCGGTGGAAATCGACGCCGCATCGACGTTCACTTCGACCGTGCCGGTCTTGGCCACGCGGTCGAGCGTGACCGTGCCCGAGCTTTTCGTGAACTTGCCGCGCCACACCGACAGGCCGCCGAAGTGGTCCGCCTCGAAACTCGGATAGGTGTGCGTCGGGTCGAGCTGATAGGTGTCGGCTGCGGCGAATGCGCCAAGCGAAACGCAGGAGGCCAATGCACCGGCGGCGATCAACGTGGATGTCTTCAATTCATGCTCCCAGTCAGGTAAGAACGGCTGCGCTCAACGCGCAGCGCAAGTCACTTGCGTGCGGCTACGATATGAAACTTGATGACGACGTCGTCGGCAACCACGGACGTGTCTTTCCACTCGCCCGTGCCGATGTCGAACTGCGAACGCTTGATCGGCAACGAGCCGTCGAACGCCTGCGTCGCGCCCTGCTGCGTCACGGTGACGGGCACCACGACCGTCTGCGATTTGCCCTTGATGGTCAGCTTGCCCGTCACCTTGTACTGATTGCCGCCGGCCGGCGCAATCGCGCTCGAAACGAAGGTCGCGCTCGGATAGGTCTTCGCGTCGAACCATTCCTTGCCGCGGACCTGATCGTTATAGCTCTCGTCGCCGAGATCGTAGCTCGCCACGTCGATGTTCAGTTGCGCGCTGCCCTCGGCGGGCTTGGCCGGATCGAACTTGACCTGCGCGGTGAATTTGCCGAACTTGCCTTCGACCGGCACGTTCATCTGCTTCGAGGTAGCCGTCACCGAACTCTTCGCGGTGTCGACCTGGGCCAGCGCGCCGCCGGCCGCGGTCAGCGAGGCTGCGGCAAACGCCGCCAGCATGTAGCGATAAAACGAGACCTTCATGGTGGTCCTTATTTGAGGAAGGGAATCATGCGCGACAGCAGCCCGTCGCGGTCCAGCCACTGATGCTTGAGCGCCGCCGCGACATGCATCGCGACCAGCGCCAGCAACGTGTAATTCAACACGATGTGGACGTTCTTGAGCAGTTCCTTCAGATGCGGGTCCGGCGCGATCAGCCGCGGCAGCGGGATCAGACCGAGATAGACGACCGGCACGTTCGCCGCCGAGCTATACAGATAACCGGAGACGGGAATTGCAATCATCAACGCATACAGCAGCAGATGCACGAGATGGGCGGCGCCGCGCTGCCAGGCGGGCATGCGGCGCGGCATCGCCGGCGCGCCGTGCGTGGCGCGCCACAGAATGCGCACGACAGCGAGCGCGAACACTGTCACGCCGATCCACTTATGCCACGAAAAATAGCGCAGCTTGGTCGGCGTGAAACCGGGAATGTCGGTCATCACCCAGCCGAGCGCGAAGCCGCAAACGATCAGCAGCGCGATCAGCCAATGAATCGCAATGGCGGTCCGCGTGTACGACTCCCGGCCGCCGAATGAAGGATTGTGTGCCATGACAGGTCAACGCTTGCTAAGAGAGGTTAACGGCGCGGCACCCCCGGCTATTCCCCGCCGATGTAAAGTCCATCGCCAAAGTGCCGGGCGCCGCGGCCTTCGAGACGCACCAGGCCGCCATGCTACCCGAAGCGCAAAAAGCTGGCTGCGGCAAAGCGAAATTGACCGAAGGACGCCTTCACGTTCCCGGATCAGCCGGTTGAACAATTGGGGACGGACGCTGTCAGAACCGTTGCGCGCCAAGCGTTTCGCGCTCACCGGCGCGGCGCGGCAATGCCTTTTGGTACTATTGCTCCACGAATTTTTACAGACCCGCCGAATCGGCTACATTGCGACCCGCATTGCAACCAGTATTGCCACCGAAATTGCGACCGGCATTGCACGCTCACTTACATATCGTTGGCCCGCTGCCGCATGGAACATGACAACCTGATCGCGTGCCATGAATGCGATACGCTGTTCCGCAAGCCACGGCTTGTCGGGCGCAAAGTCGCCCGCTGTCCGCGCTGCGGCGCCACGCTCTACGCGGGCGTATCGCGCAAGCTCGACGGCATCAGCGCCATGACGCTCGCCGCGCTGATCACGTTCCTGATCGCGCAGGGCTTCCCCATCGTCGAGCTGGAGACTAATGGCATTACCTCGCAGACCACGCTGTTCGGTGCGCTCGTCGCGCTGTGGAACGAGAACATGCAGATCGTCGCCGTCATGGTGTTCTGCTCGACGATTCTGTTTCCGCTCACCGAACTCGTCGCGCTGCTCTACGTACTGGTGCCGCTGCGCGCCGGCTATGTGCCGGGAGGCTTTAACCGCGTGTTGCGCGCGATCCAGTTCGTGCGGCCCTGGGGCATGATCGAAGTGTTCATGCTCGGCGTGCTCATCACCATCGTGAAGATGGTCAGTCTCGCGCGCGTGATTCCGGAAGCGGCGCTCTTCGCGTTCGGCGCGCTCACGCTGATGTTCGCCGTGGTCGTCACGTTCGATCCGCGCATTCTGTGGGACCTCGCCGACGAACTCGGCGCGCGCGGCCAGCGGCCGCTGCCGCGCACGTCGGCCGACAGCGCGGCAGCCGCGCTCGGCTCGATGGCCGGCCCGCCCGCGCCGCCGCTGCTGCAAGCCGGCGACGAAGCCGACTCCAGCCGCGACACACGCAGCGACCTTGGCCGCGGCACCACTCCCGGCGCCCCGCCGGCCTCCAATCGAGGATGACCCGCGCGATGAAATACGTCACCGCAAAACGCGCGGGGCTCGTGGCCTGCCATGCGTGCGGACGCGTCGAGCCGCGCATCCGCTCGGTCACGCCGCAGCACTGCGGGCGTTGCGGCGCACATCTGCACTCGCGCAATCCCGACAGCCTGATGCGAACCTGGGCGCTGCTGATCGCCGCAGCCTTGCTGTATATTCCGGCAAATTTGTTGCCGGTCATGCACACGTCGTCGTTGCTCGGTTCCGAGGACGACACCATCATGAGCGGCGTCGTTTATTTCTGGACCTCCGGCGACTGGCCGCTCGCGGTGATCGTGTTCATCGCCAGCATCATGGTGCCGATGCTGAAGCTGAGCGTGCTCGTGCTGCTCACCGTCACCGCGCAGCGACGCTCGCGCTGGCGGCCGGAGCAGCGCACGACGCTCTATCGGATGGTCGAGCGGATCGGCCGCTGGTCGATGCTCGACGTGTTCGTCGTCACGTTGACCGTGGCGCTCGTGCGTTTCAAATCGCTTGCCGTGATCACGGCCGGCCCGGGCGCGATTGCGTTCGGCTCGGTAGTGATCCTGACGATGATGGCCTCCATGCAATTCGATCCACGGCTCATCTGGGACCACGTGGACGGCAGTACCCAAAAACCTCAGGACCTCGAACATGACTAGCCCGCCAGGACCGACGCCCGCCTCCGATGCGCCGCGCAACGATTCGAACGGACCGAAGCTGCCGCCCCAACTGCCCGACCCCGACATCGAGCCGCGTAGCCGCTGGCTGCCGTCGCTCGTCTGGGTGATCCCTCTGATTGCCGCGCTGATCGGCATTGCGCTCGTCATCAAATCGGTGACGGAAAAAGGCCCGACCATCACGATCAGTTTCATCAGCGCGGAAGGGCTAGAGCCTGGCAAGACCAAGGTCAAGTACAAGGACGTCGACGTCGGCGCGGTCAAGTCGATCACGTTGTCGAAGGATCTTTCGCACGTGCTCGTGCAGGTGCAGTTGACGAAGGAAGGCGAAGACTTCGCGGTCAAGGATTCGCGCTTCTGGGTCGTGCGGCCGCGCGTGGGCGCGAGCGGCGTGTCGGGCCTCACCACACTGCTCTCCGGCGCCTATATCGGCGCGGACGCCGGTCATTCGCCGGACAGCGAGAAGAACTTCGTCGGCCTCGAGACGCCGCCGCCGATTACCGGCGACCAGAAGGGCCATCAGTTCATTCTGCATGGCGATTCGCTCGGCTCCATCGACATCGGCTCGCCGATTTTTTATCGCCGCGTGCAGGTCGGCCAGGTGGTCGGCTTCTCGCTCGACAAGGACGGCACCGGCGTGACCATGCAGGTGTTCGTGTCCGCGCCGTTCGACCAGTACGTCGGCACCAATTCGCGCTGGTGGCATGCGAGCGGCGTCGATCTGCGGCTCGATTCGAGCGGCTTCAAGCTGAACACGCAGTCGCTCGCGACGGTGATCGTCGGCGGCTTGTCGTTCCAGTCGCCGCCGGGTCAGGGCGTGGGCGCGCAGGCGCCGAACAACATGACGTTCCGCCTCGGTTCCGACGAAGGCGACGCGATGCGCGAGCCGGACGGCGTGCCGCTGCGCGTCGTGATGAACTTCAACCAGTCTCTGCGCGGTCTGTCGGTCGGCGCGCCGGTCGATTTCCGCGGCATCGTGCTCGGTCAGGTGACCAACATCGGCATCGACTACGATCCGAAGACGCGCAGCTTCACGATGCCGGTGACGATGAACATCTACCCTGACCGCCTCGGCAAGCGCTTCCGCGAAACCGCGCCGACGCCGGGCAGCCTCGCCGGTCAGACGCTGCTGCAACAACTCGTCAAGCACGGACTGCGCGGCCAGTTGCGCACGGGCAATCTGATCACGAGCCAGTTGTACGTCGCGCTCGACATTTTCCCGAAGGCGCCGCCGGCCACCGTCGACGTAGCCAGCGACCCGCTCGAATTGCCGACCATTCCGAACACGCTCGACGAGCTGCAATTGCAGGTCGCCGACATCGCGAAGAAGCTCGACAAGGTGCCGTTCGATCAGATCGGCAACAACCTGAACAGCGCGCTGAAGAATGCCGACCAGCTCTTCAAGCGACTGGACACGGAAGTCGTGCCGCAAGCCCGCGACACGCTGGCCGCCGCGAAACAGACGTTCGGCTCGGCCGAGGCGACGTTGCAGCAGGACTCGCCGTTGCAGTCGGATGTGCATCAGGCGTTGCAGGAATTGACGCGCACGTTGCAGTCGCTGAATGCGCTGTCGGATTATCTCGAGCGCCACCCGGAATCGTTGTTGCGCGGTAAAGCAGGAGACAAGCCATGATGTTCGTTCGACTCCCCCGTTTGTCGCGCGTAGTGGCGCGCAGCGCTGTTCGTGCCGGTGCGCTCGCCGCGGTGCTGGCGGTCGCGGCGTGTGCGTCGCCGAGTAGCCGGTTTTATACGTTGGGCGATGTGAATGGCGCTGCGTCCGCTGCGGCGTCGGGCTTGCGGACGTCGGCGGCGCCTGCGTGGCTGATCGAAGTCGCGCCTATCGATGTGCCGCCGCAAGTCGCGAAGACTCAGCTCGTCGTGCAGACGGGACCGACGCAGGTCAAGGTGCTGGAAGAAGATCGCTGGGCGTCGCTGCCCGGCGATGAACTGCGCCGCGCGTTGTCGACCAGTCTCACTCAGCAACTCAATACGATTGATGTGTACGGGACGGCTTATTCCGATGCGACGCCGGTGTATCGCGTGAGCATGAATGTGCAGCGGTTTGAGTCGTGGCCTGGGTCGCATGCGCTGATCGATGCGGTGTGGAGCGTGCGGGCCGTGCGCAGTACTGCTGTGATGACTTGCAGGAGTGTTGTTAGTGAGCCTGTCGGTGGTGGGTATGATGCGCTTGTTGATGGGCATCGGCGGGCTTTGATGCGCGTTTCTGCGCAGGTGGCTGCTGCGTTGCAGGCTATGGCTGCTGCTGCGGGTTCTGCTTCTGCTTCGCAGGGGACGAAGGCGAGTACTCGCGGTAGTGTGCCGGGGTGTCCTGCTTTGGATGCGGGTGTTGCTGGGCGGTGATTGGTTTTTGTGCTTTTCACGTTGGTTTTTTTGCTTTCTTTTTTGCCTTTCCTTGAATTCGTTGTGGTCTATTCGTGTTGCCCCTGTGCGGGGCGGCACTTACTTTCTTTGCCGCCGCAAAGAAAGTAAGCAAAGAAAGCGGGCTTACACCGCTAGCTTATAAGTGGAGCCCCTTGCTCGGAGATGGCGGTGGCACGCCTTACATCCGTGCTCTCGCGCACTCCGCACTTGTGACAAGGCAGTCATGCTTCCCGACTCGCACTCGTGCTCGTCGGAAGGGTTCGCTGTGGTGTCTGTTTCGCTCTTCGCTCTTCGCTTTTCGCTTTTCGCTTTTCGCTTTTCGCTTTTCGCTTTTCGCTCTTCGCTTTTCGCTCTTCGCTCTTCGCTCTTCGCTTTTCGCTCTTCGCTCTTCGCTCTTCGCTCTTCGCTCTTCGCTCTTCGCTCTTCGCTCTATTGAAGGGTCAGCGCTCGCTCATTGCGTTGGTTGCTTTGGGTCGGGGCCGAAGCGGTTTTGGCCTCGCGTTCCCTCGAAGCAGGCAAACACCAGGTTGGCGACGGGGCAAAGGGCCCACCAACCGCTTCGGTTGGAATCGTGCATGCGACGAACCAGCGCCGCCAGGCCCGGAAGGAACACCAGCAAGGGATAAAGGTTGCGCCAGAACCTGGACTCTTCCAGATCGAGGATGACCAGCACGACTCCGTAGGCAATCCCGATGATTACGTTGAACAGTAGGAACATCCAGTATTCCTTGCGACGCGCTCGTCCACTGAATTCAACGTACTTCGAAAGCACTAGCAGATACCATTTCATGTTTTTTCTCTTTCTGATAGAAACGACCGAAAAAACCGCGCGCCGTGACGGACGCCACGCGATAGATGCCATTAAGACCGTGGAAACGTGTGCAGCGCTGGTTGCGACGGCTGTGCAGCTCTGACCAGACTTCCACGTGGCACCCAATACAAGACTACGCCGGCGAGAACGGGATAGGCGCGGGACATTTCGCAAGACAACAGGCGCGATTTCCGGTCGTGCGCGAAGCGGCGTGCGCGCCGGAAGCAACCCTTCCGGCGAGCACGCAGTGCAAGTCGGGAAGCATGACTGCCTTGTCACTAACGCCGAATGCGCGAGAGCACGGATGTCTGCCGCACCACTGCCCGCACCGAGCAACGGAACCCACTTATAAGCTGGCGGTGTGAGCCCGCTTTCTTTGCTTACTTTCTTTGCGGCGGCAAAGAAAGTGAGTGCCGCCCCGCACAGGGGCAACACAAATAGACCACCATGAAAACAAGGAAAGGCCAACGGCGTTAACAAGCAAGCGAGAGGCTCTAAGCGAACCCTTCCGGCGAGCACGCAGTGCAAGTGGGGAAGAATGACTGCCTTGTCACGGGCGTCGAATGTGCGAGGGCACGGATGTCAGGCGCACCACTGCCGCCTCAGAACTGGGGGAGCCATCTATAAGCTGGCGGTGTAAGCCCGCTTTCTTTGCTTACTTTCTTTGCGGCGGCAAAGAAAGTGAGTGCCGCCCCGCACAGGGGCAACGCCAATAGACCACCGAGAAAACAAGGAAAGGCCAAAGCAAGCCAGGTGCAACACAAATAGACCACCGACAAAAAACAAGAAAAGGCCAAAGGGCCAAAAAGCACCCCCCACACCCCACCGCGTACAATACCCCCTTACCCACAGCCCACCGGCTAGCCCCTCCATGTCCTTCGATTTCTTCCTCCCCTGCCCGCGCGGTCTCGAAGCCGCGCTCGCCTCCGAACTCGCCGAGATCGCCGCGAAGCATCTGCACGGCGCGCCGTTCGCGCCCGGCTCGCAAGTCCCCGGCGGCGTGCATTTTCGCGGCGGCTGGGCAGCCGGCATGGCGGCCAATCTGCATTCGCGCCTCGCGAGCCGCGTGCTGCTGAAAATCGCGCATCGTCCGTATCGCAGCGAGCAGGACATCTACGCACTCGCCGTCGAACAACGCTGGGAGCAATGGTTCTCTGCGAACGAAACGCTGCGCGTCGACGTCACCGCGATCAAGTCGCCGCTGCGCAGCCTCGAATTCACCACGCTGCGCGTGAAGGACGCGATCTGCGACCGTCTGCGCGAAGTCAGCGGCGCGCGCCCGAACATCGACACTGCGACGCCCGACGTCCGCGTGTTCGCGTTCCTCACCGCGACGGACTGCACGCTTTACCTCGACACGTCCGGCGACCCGCTCTTCAAGCGCGGCTGGCGCCTCGACAAGGGCGCGGCGCCGCTGCGCGAAAATCTCGCGGCGGGCATTCTGCGTCTGACGGGCTGGAGCGCCGGCACGCCGCTATACGACCCGATGTGCGGCAGCGGCACGTTCCTCGCCGAAGCCGCGCAGGTCGCGCTCGACATCGCGCCCGGCGCCGAACGCCGCTTCGGCTTCGAAAAGCTCAAGCAGTACGACAGCAAAACGTGGCAGACGCTGAAGGCCGCCGCGCTCGACGCCAAGCACGCCGCCCGCAACTCGCGCGCCGACCTGCAGATTTTCGGCAGCGATATTTCCGGCGACATGCTCGACAAGGCGCGCGCGAATTTCCAGCGCGCCGGCTTGCCGACCATTCCGCTCAAACAGGTCGACGCGCGCGGCATGACGCCGCCGACTTCGGCGCCGGGCATTCTCGTCGCCAATCCGCCGTATGGTGAGCGGATCGAAGTGCGCGGACGCAACGCGCGCGGCGAAATCCGCGAAGGACGTGAAGGACGCAGCCGCGACAACCGCGAGGACGACAGCTTTCGCCGCGCCCAGGAAGAAGCGCCCGACAGCGAGTTCTTCCAGTCGCTCGGCGACGCGCTCAAGCAGCGCTTCACCGGCTGGCACGCATTCATCCTGACGTCGGATCGCAAGCTGCCGGGCCAGTTGCGCCTGCGCGAATCGACGAAGACACCGCTCTTTAACGGAGCGCTCGAATGCCGGCTGTTCCGCTTCGATCTGATCGCGGGCAGCGTGCGTCAGCGGCCGCAAGGCGATACGCCTGCCGGTTAAGACAAGCGGCAAGCGACAAACAACAAGCGCCAAGCAAACGCAGCCAGAAACAAACCGCGGCCACACACAGTGCCGCGGTTTTTTCTCACCTCGCCCATCCGCACGATCGCACGACCCAGCCCGACCGCCCCACCCTACTGACACCACGCTGTCAGCAGCACCCCCGCACACTCCTCCTCACGCCATCCGGCGATTTATCCGGCCTACCGCCATCCACAGGAGAGTGTCATGTCCGCATCGTCCAAAGTTGTTGCATGGTTCGAAATCCCGTCCGTCGATTTCGACCGCGCCGTGCGCTTTTATGAAGTCGCGCTCGACGTGAAGCTGAACCGCCAGGAAATCGGCGGCCAGCCCATCGCCGTGTTCGGCTACGAAGAACCGGCGACGGGCGGCGCGATCGTCCACAGCCCGTCGATGACCCCGAACGGCGACGGCGTGCTCGTCTACCTGAACGCGCAGCCGACCGTCGACGCTGCGCTCGCCCGCATCGAAGAAGCCGGCGGCAAGACCGATGGACCGGTCATCAAGCTGCCGCAGGACATCGGCTATATCGCGTTTTTCATCGACAGCGAAGGCAATCGCCTCGGCCTGCATTCGCGCACCAACGGCTAACCGCGCTGCGGACAGCGGCCATCGAACGGGTAACGCCCGCGCGGGCGACACACGCATCGAACCCGCCGTCCGAACGCTCACCTGAGCATCCACTCAAACGCTCGCGCGAACGCACACCCAAGCGCTGAACCCAACGCTAACCCGAACGCTGACCGGAGCGCGGCATGCGGCGCTATCATCGCGGGACTGTCCCTGTCCTCTTCTACAAGACGCCCACGATGACGCGCCGCGCCGACCGTCTGTTCCAGATCGCCGAATTGCTGCGCGGCCGGCGTTTGACCACGGCGCAGCAACTCGCCGACTGGCTCAACATCTCGCTGCGCACCGTCTATCGCGACGTGCGCGATCTGCAGCTATCCGGCGTGCCGATCGAAGGCGAGGCCGGCATCGGCTACCGGCTGAGCCGCAGCGCGAGCCTTCCGCCGCTCACCTTCACCGCCGATGAACTCGCGGCGCTCGCCGCCGGCGCGCGCATGCTCGAATCGTGGGGCGGAGCCGGCTTTGCAAGCGGAGCGCGCGGCGCACTGGCCAAGATTGCGTCGGCGATGCCCGCAGACAAGCGCGCGTCGCTCGAACGGCTCGCGATCTTCGCGCCGTCGTTCCATATCAAAAGCGATTTTTCGACGCAGCTCGACACGCTGCACCGCGCGATCGACGCGCGGCATGTCGTAAGTTTTGCGTACACGGATGCCAACGGCGCGGCGACGGAGCGGCGCGTATGGCCGCTCGCACTCGCCTATTGGGGCGCGCGCTGGACGCTTGGCGCGTGGTGTGAATTGCGCGGCGATTTCCGCAACTTCGGGCTCGAGAAGATCCAGCAACTCGAAGTGCGCGAGCCGTATCCCGATCAGGAAGGCAGACGGCTCGCGGACCTGCTGCGGCATGTGAACGCCAAACCGAAACAGAAGTGAGCATTGCGCGGCGCAGACCTTCGGGCGCCGCGCAATTTATCGCGTGTTATTCGACCGCCTTGACCATATCCTCGATCACTTTCTTTGCGTCGCCGAACACCATCATCGTCTTGTCCATGTAGAACAGATCGTTGTCGAGCCCCGCGTAACCCGCCGCCATCGAACGCTTGTTGACGATCACCGTGCGCGCTTTATAAGCCTCGATGATCGGCATGCCCGCAATCGGCGACTTCGGATCGTTCTTCGCGGCCGGGTTCACGACGTCGTTGGCGCCGAGCACGAGCACCACGTCGACCTGACCGAACTCGCCGTTGATGTCGTCCATTTCGAACACCATGTCGTACGGCACTTCGGCTTCGGCGAGCAGCACGTTCATGTGACCCGGCATGCGTCCCGCGACCGGGTGAATCGCGTACTTCACCTCGATGCCTTTCTCCACGAGCTTGTCGGTCAACTCCTTCAACGCATGCTGCGCGCGCGCAACGGCAAGGCCATAACCCGGCACGATGACGACGGTTTCTGCGTTGCCGAGCATGAACGATGCGTCATCGGCAGAACCCGATTTCACCGGACGCTGCTCAGCCGATCCGCCCGCCGCAGCCGCGCCCGGCTCGTTGCCGAAGCCGCCGAGAATCACGTTGAAGAACGAGCGGTTCATCGCGCGGCACATGATGTACGACAGAATCGCGCCCGACGAGCCCACCAGAGAGCCCGCGATGATCAGCATTGGATTATTCAGCGAGAAGCCGATGCCCGCCGCCGCCCAGCCCGAATACGAATTGAGCATGGACACGACGACCGGCATGTCCGCGCCGCCGATCGGAATAATGATCAGCACGCCGAGCACGAACGCGATCAGCGTCATGATGATGAACGGCAACCACGACTGCGTGAAAAAGAAGATCACGCCGAAGCCGAGCATCGCAATCGCGAGCATCAGGTTGATCAGATGCTGACCCGCATAGACGACCGGCGCGCCCTGGAATAACCGGAACTTGTACTTGCCCGACAGCTTGCCGAACGCGATCACCGAGCCGCTAAAAGTAATTGCGCCGACGAACGTGCCGATGAACAACTCGACGCGATTGCCATAAGGCAGAAAGCCCGGCACCGGATTCTCCGGATCGATCAATCCGAATGCCGCTGGCTCCGACACCACCGCATACGCGATGCACACCGCCGCGAGACCGATCAGCGAGTGCATCGCCGCGACGAGTTCCGGCATCTTCGTCATCTCGACGCGCGCGGCGACGAACGCGCCAATCGCACCGCCGACAATCAGCGCGGCGAACAGCAAGCCGAGCCCGAGCGCAAGATTCGAGCCGAGTGCATTCGCCTGTTTGGCGATCAGCGCGATGGTCGTGAGAATCGCAATCGCCATCCCGACCATGCCGAACGTATTGCCGATGCGCGCCGTCTTCGGATTCGACAGCCCCTTGAGCGCCTGAATGAAGCAGACCGACGCAACCAGATAAAGCAGCGTGACGACGTTCAGACTCATTACGCGTTCTCCTTGCTCTTATCGGCGATGAGCTTTTTCGGCTCTTTCTTGCGGAACATCTCGAGCATTCGCCGCGTGACGAGGAAGCCGCCGAACACGTTGACCGCCGCGAGCGCGACGGCGAGCGTGCCGAAGAACTTGCCCGGCGTGCCGAGCGTAAGGCCGGTCGCAAGCATTGCGCCCACAATCACGATCGCGGAAATTGCGTTGGTCACGGCCATCAGCGGCGTGTGCAGCGCGGGCGTGACGTTCCAGACGACGTGGTAGCCGACGTAAATCGCCAGCACGAAAATAATCAGGTTGATGACGGTGTGGTTGAGCACTTCCATCGCCGTTTCTCCAGGTGAATTCGCGTTATGCCTTGCGCGCGACTTCGCCGTCGCGGGTGAGCAGCGTGGCCGCGACGATGTCGTCGGCGAGGTCGATGTTCAGCGCGCCTTCCTTCGTGATGATGAGCTTGAGGAAGTCGAGCAGGTTGCGCGCGTAGAGCGAGGACGCGTCCGCGGGCACCATCGAGGCGAGATTCGTGTAGCCGACAATCGTCACGCCGTGCCTGACGATCACTTTGTCGGCTTCGGTGAGCGGGCAGTTGCCGCCGCGGCGGCCTTCATAGTCCGCGCCGCGGCCCGCTGCCAGATCGACCAGCACCGAGCCCGGTTTCATCGCCTGCACGGTCTCGACGGAGAGCAGCGTCGGCGCCGCGCGGCCCGGAATCAGGGCGGTGGAGATCACCACGTCGGCCTGTTTCGCGCGTTCGTGAACGAGTGCCGACTGGCGTTGCAGCCAGGAAGGCGGCATCGGCCGCGCATAGCCGCCGACGCCTTGCGCGGCTTCGCGCTCTTCATCGGTTTCGTAGGGGACGTCGAGAAACTTCGCGCCGAGCGATTCGATCTGCTCTTTGACGGCGGGACGCACGTCGGATGCCTCGATCACGGCGCCGAGGCGCTTCGCGGTCGCGATCGCCTGCAAGCCCGCCACGCCCGCGCCGAGAATCAGCACGCGCGCGGCTTTCACCGTGCCCGCGGCGGTCATCAGCATCGGCATGAAGCGCGGATAAAGCGTCGCGGCGAGCAGCACCGCCTTGTACCCGGCGATGTTCGCCTGCGACGACAGCACGTCGAGGCTTTGCGCGCGCGTGGTGCGCGGCGCGGCTTCGAGCGCGAAGGCGGTGACGCCCGCCGCGGCGAGTTGCTGCGCATTCTCCGCATTGAACGGATCGAGCATGCCGACCAGCGTCGCGCCGCGTTTGAGCAGCGGCAGTTCGGCTTCGGTGGGAGACTGGACTTTGAGGACGAGGTCGGCGCCAAAAGCGGTGGCCGCATCGACGATTTCCGCGCCGGCTGCCGCGAGAGCGTCGTCGGGAAAGCTCGCGCCGGCCCCGGCGCCGCTCTGGATGGTGACCCGATGGCCCTGCGCCACGTACTTCTTGACGGTCTCGGGCGTCGCGGCGACGCGGGTTTCGTGCGCGCGCGTCTCGGCTGGCACTCCGATGTGCATCGTGTTCCTCCTCGACTTACTGTTTGACGACAGATCGGCCGACGAGGCACGCCGGCTTGCAAGTGCAACGGCTAACGCCTCACTTTACCCGAAACATGGGGGGCGGCAGAAATCGGGGACAATCCGGGGGTGTGCGCGGATACGGGGCTCCGAGGCGTGTGGGCGGCGGCAGTCGCATGCGGCAAGTCGCCGCAGCCGGCCGCATGTCACCGGTCACCGCCGGCCGCCGCAATGAACCGGCAACGACCCGGCCGCGTCCCGCCCGCATCCCGGCAGTGAGCGGCCATAAACGGTAAAATGCGCACCCATGAAACCGGAAACCTGGCTGCCGCATGTGACCGTCGCGGCCATCGTCGAGCGTGACGGGCGCTTTCTCGTGGTCGAGGAACACACGGCCGCCGGGCTGCGCCTGAACCAGCCGGCCGGCCATCTGGAAGCCGGCGAAACGCTGCTGGAAGCGGTGATCCGCGAAACGCTCGAGGAAACCGCGCATCCGTTCACGCCCGAGGCGCTCGTCGGCATGTACATGACGCATTTCGAACGGCCGGACAACGGCGGCGTCACCTATTTGCGCTTCACGTATTGCGGCGCCGGCGGCGAACCGGAAGCAGAGCGCGCGCTCGATCCCGACATCGTTCGAACCTTGTGGATGAGCGCCGACGAACTGCGCGCCTGCCCCGAAAGGCACCGCACGCCGCTCGTCATGCAATGTATCGACGATTACCTGGCAGGCCGGCGTTTTCCGCTCGATTTCGTGCATACGCATTCGGTCGGGCCAAAGAGGTAGCCGTCACGAGCGGTCACAAGCCGCCACAAGCGGCCATCTCCACGATCCATGAAGTCACGCAGTACCCAGTGAGCATCTTATGAGCAAGCAGAAAGTCGTAGTAGGCATGTCGGGCGGCGTCGATTCGTCGGTCACCGCGTGGCTGCTGAAGGAACAGGGCTACGACGTGGTCGGCCTCTTCATGAAGAACTGGGAAGACGACGACGACAGCGAATACTGCTCGACGCGCCAGGACTGGATCGACGTGGTGTCGGTGGCGGACCTGATCGGCATCGACGTCGAAGCGGTCAACTTCGCGGCCGAATACAAGGACCGCGTGTTCGCCGAATTCCTGCGCGAATATTCGGCAGGCCGCACGCCGAATCCGGACGTGCTGTGCAACGCCGAAATCAAGTTCAAGGCCTTCCTCGATCACGCGATGTCGCTCGGTGCGGAAACCATCGCGACCGGCCACTATGCGCGCGTGCGCGAAAACAATGGCCGCTTCGAACTGCTGAAAGCGTTCGACCATACGAAGGATCAATCGTACTTTCTGCATCGGCTGAATCAGGCGCAGTTGTCGAAAACGCTGTTTCCGCTCGGCGAAATTCCGAAGACGAAAGTGCGCGAAATCGCCGAACAGATCGCGCTGCCCAATGCGAAGAAGAAGGATTCGACCGGCATCTGCTTTATCGGCGAGCGGCCGTTTCGCGACTTCCTGAACCGCTATCTGCCGACCCAACCCGGCCCGATGAAAACCACCGACGGCAAAGTGGTCGGCGAGCACATCGGCCTAGCCTTCTATACGTTCGGGCAGCGCAAGGGCATCGGCCTCGGCGGCAGCAAGGACGGCAGCGGCGAGCCGTGGTTCGTCGCGGGCAAGGACATTCCTTCGAACACGCTGTATGTCGCGCAAGGGCACGATCATCCGTGGCTGTTGAGCCATACGCTGAGCGCGGGCAACACGAGCTGGGTCGCGGGCGAGCCGCCGGCGGAAGGCTTCGCGTGCGGCGCGAAGACCCGCTACCGGCAAGCGGACGCGCGCTGCACGTTCAGCCGCGCGAATCAGCGCGAAGGTCTGTTCGAACTCACCTTCGACGATGCGCAATGGGCTGTCACACCGGGGCAATCGGCCGTGCTTTACGATGGCGACGTGTGCCTCGGCGGCGGCATCATCGAACACGCGGCGACCGGGCAGCCGGCCGTGCGCGAGCCGCAAAAGGCGGCACTGCTGAGCGCGCGCTAGCTTGCTGCGTTTCGCTCGCCGACTTCAACTCAGCAAGCCTTTGCACGACGTTTAAACCTCACAACGACCCGCTCACGTCTTCCCGACAGGCAGTCGCTCGTTTTTCCCACGGTGGATCTGCCTGTGCTCCGCGCCCGGCAATCGCTCCGTGACGATTCACTGCACCGGAGTCCTCATGTTTTCTCGACGTTATCTGGCCATGTGGAGCGCCATCGCGCTCCTCGGTTTGTCCACGGCGCTCGCCGCGACGCAACACGTTTCGTGGTTGTGGATCGTCGTGCCGCTCGCGCTCGTCGCGCTCGGCATCTTCGATCTGACGCAACAGCGCCACGCGATTCTGCGCAACTATCCGCTGTGGGGTCATTTCCGTTTTCTGTTCGAGTTCATCCGCCCGGAAATCCGCCAGTATTTCGTCGAAAACGATACCGACGAAAAACCGTTCTCGCGCGCTCAACGCAGCATCGTCTATCAGCGCGCGAAGAACGACGTCGACAGCCGGCCCTACGGCACCGAACTCGACGTGAAGGCCGTCGCGCACGAATGGATCAGCCACTCGCTCGCGCCGACCACGCTCGATAGCCACGACTTTCGCATCGTGGTCGGCGCCGATCGCGCACAGCCTTATTCGATGTCGATCTTCAACGTCTCGGCGATGAGCTTCGGCTCGTTGTCGGCGAACGCGATCATGGCGCTGAACCTCGGCGCGAAGAAAGGCAACTTCGCGCACGACACCGGCGAAGGCTCGATGTCGAAGTATCACCGCGAGCATGGCGGCGACATCATCTGGGAAATCGCGTCGGGTTACTTCGGCTGCCGAAACGACGACGGCACGTTCAGCGCCGACAAATTCGCGAAGCAGGCCGCCGAGCCGCAAGTGAAAATGATCGAGGTGAAGCTGTCGCAAGGTGCGAAGCCCGGTCACGGCGGCGTGCTGCCCGCCGCGAAGATCACGCCGGAAATCGCGGAAACGCGCGGCGTGCCGATGGGCCGCGATTGCATTTCGCCGGCCACGCATTCGGAGTTTTCGACGCCGCGCGGGCTGCTCGAATTCGTCGATCGGCTGCGCACACTGTCGGGCGGCAAGCCGACCGGCTTCAAGCTGTGCATCGGGCATCCGTGGGAATTCTTCGGCATTGCGAAGGCGATGCTCGAGACGGGCATTCTGCCGGACTTCATCGTCGTGGACGGCGCCGAGGGCGGCACCGGCGCGGCGCCGCTCGAGTTCACCGATCACGTCGGCGTGCCGTTGCAGGAAGGCTTGCTGCTCGTGCACAACACGCTGGTCGGCATCGGCTTGCGGCAGCGGATTCGCATCGGCGCGAGCGGCAAGATGATTACCGCGTTCGACATCACGAAGACGCTCGCGATCGGCGCGGACTGGGTCAACGCGGCGCGCGGCTTCATGTTCGCGGTCGGCTGCATTCAGGCGCAGACGTGCCACACCGGACGCTGCCCGACCGGCGTCGCGACGCAAGACCCGGTGCGCCAGCGCGCGCTCGTCGTGCCGGACAAGGCCGACCGCGTATTCAGCTTCCATCACAACACGCTGCATGCGCTGAAGGAGATCGTTCAGGCTGCAGGCTTGAAGCATCCTGCGGAACTGCGCGCGCATCACATCGTGCGACGTGTGTCGTCGCATGAGGTGCAGTTGATGTCCGAGCTGCTGAAGTATCTCGAGCCGAACGATCTTCTCAACGGGAATTATCGTTACTCGTTGTATGAGAAATGGTGGCCGGTTGCGCAAAGCGATTCGTTTTCGCCGAAGGTGGAGTTGGCGGTGGCGTGAAGGCCTCCGCTGACGAGAGTCGCTCCCCCTCCCAAAACGGACACCCCCCCGCCTTTCCGTTAAAATCTCCGGTTTAGCACTTCGCTCCACGGCCGCCCCGCGCGCTCACGCGCCCGCGGCGCGGCCCCATGCCCGAAAGGCACTTCATGCTCACGTTTCAGCAAATCATCCTGACACTGCAGTCCTATTGGGATAAGCAGGGTTGCGCGTTGCTCCAGCCGATCGACATGGAAGTCGGCGCGGGCACCTCGCACGTCCACACCTTCCTGCGCGCGATCGGCCCTGAGCCGTGGCGCGCCGCGTACGTGCAGCCGTCGCGCCGCCCGAAAGACGGCCGCTATGGCGAGAATCCGAACCGTCTGCAGCATTACTACCAATACCAGGTCGTGCTGAAGCCGGCGCCGGAAAATATCCTCGATCTGTATCTCGGCTCGCTCGAAGCGCTCGGCTTCGATCTGAAGCAGAACGACGTGCGCTTTGTCGAAGACGACTGGGAAAACCCCACGCTCGGCGCCTGGGGCCTCGGCTGGGAAGTGTGGCTAAACGGCATGGAAGTGACGCAATTCACGTACTTCCAGCAGGTCGGCGGTCTGGATTGCAAGCCGGTGCTCGGCGAAATCACCTACGGCCTCGAGCGTCTCGCGATGTATCTGCAAAAGGTCGAGAACGTCTACGACCTCATCTGGACCGAGTGGGAAGAGCAAGGCCCGAACGGCCCGGAAACGCGGCGCCTCACCTACGGCGACGTGTACCACCAGAACGAAGTCGAACAGTCCACGTACAACTTCGAGCACGCGAACGTCGATCTGCTGTTCACGTTCTTCAACAGCTACGAAGCGGAAGCGAAGCGCATGATCGAAGCGCAGATCGCATTGCCCGCCTATGAACTCGTGCTGAAGGCCGGCCACACGTTCAACCTGCTCGACGCGCGCGGCGCGATTTCCGTGACGGAGCGCGCGGCCTACATCGGCCGGATTCGCGCGCTGTCGCGTCTTGTCGCGCAGGCTTATTACGATTCGCGCGAGAAGCTCGGCTTCCCGATGCTCGGCAATCCGGTGCACGGCGTGCCCGGCCTCACGACCGACGAGCAGGACGCCGCCATGCCGGCGTGGGCGCCGCCGCTGAAAGTCGAACGCAAGATCGACCAGGACTGACGAGAACATCAAGAAATGACTCAATCCCATCAAGCTACCCTGCTGGTCGAACTGCTGACCGAGGAACTGCCGCCCAAGGCGCTCGCCCGTCTCGGCGACGCTTTTGCCGAAGGCATCGCGGAACGCCTCGCCGGGCGCGATCTGATCGAAGGCCAACTGTCGTTCGAACGTTATGCGACGCCGCGCCGCCTCGCGGTCACGGTGAAAAACGTGCGCACGGTCGCGCCGGAAAAACACGTCCGCGAAAAAGTGCTGCCGGTTTCCGTCGCGCTCGATAAAGACGGCCAGCCCACCGCGCCGCTCGCGAAGAAACTGGCCGCGCTCGGCTTCCCCGATTTTTCCATTAGCGACCTCGAACGCGCGCAAGACGGCAAGGCCGAAGCCTTCTTCCTGCGCTATGCCGCGCCGGGTGCGACGCTCGCGGAAGGCTTGCAAGCCGCGCTCGACGAAACGCTCAGCAAGCTGCCCATTCCGAAGGTGATGACCTATCAGCGTCCCGACGGCTCGAACGTGCAGTTCGTGCGTCCGGCGCATCGGCTCACCGCGCTGCATGGCGACCAGGTGGTGCCGGTCAGCGCGCTCGGCATCGACGCCGACGACACCACGCTCGGCCATCGCTTCCTGTCCGAAGGTTTCGTGCAGATCCAGCACGCCGATTCCTACGCGGACACGCTGATGCACAAAGGCCGCGTGGTCCCGAACTTCGCTGATCGCAAGGAAACGATCCGCACGCATCTGCTCGCGCACGCTGACGGCGACCAGGTCGTGATGCCCGAATCGCTGCTCGATGAAGTGACGTCGCTGGTCGAATGGCCGGTGGTCTACGCATGCCGTTTCGAGGACGAATTCCTGCAAGTGCCGCAGGAATGTCTGATCCTCACGATGCAGACGAATCAGAAATACTTCGCGCTGACCGATGCGAACGGCAAGCTGCGCTCGCGCTTCCTGATCGTGTCGAACATTGGAACGGCCACGCCGGGCGACATTATCGAAGGCAACGAACGTGTGGTGCGTCCGCGTCTTGCCGACGCGAAGTTCTTCTTCGAGCAGGACAAGAAGAAGCCGCTCGCCGATCGCGTGCCGCTGCTTGCGAACGTCGTGTATCACAACAAGCTCGGCTCGGCGCTGCAACGTGTTGAGCGGGTCGAAGCGCTGGCCGGTGCGATCGCCGCGTTGATCGGCGCCGACGTCGCGCTCGCCAAACGTGCCGCGCGTCTCGCGAAGGCGGATTTGATCACCGACATGGTCGGCGAATTCCCCGAGCTGCAAGGCACGATGGGCACGTACTACGCGCGCCACGACGGCGAGCCGGAAGAAGTGGCGCTCGCATGCTCGGAACACTATCAGCCGCGTTTCTCGGGCGACGCGTTGCCGGGCACAGCGACCGGTACGGTCGTCGCGCTCGCCGACAAACTGGAAACGCTGGTCGGCATCTGGGGCATCGGCCTGCAACCCACCGGCGAAAAAGACCCGTTCGCGCTGCGCCGTCATGCGCTCGGCGTGCTGCGCATCCTGGTCGAAAAGCAACTGGCCGTGGACTTCGTCGAACTGCTGCGCACCGCTTACGCGCAGTTCGCCGCGGTGCCGAACGTCGCCGATTCGACGCAAGCCATTTACGACTTCAGCATGGATCGTCTGCGCGGTTTGCTGCGCGAACGCGGCCACGCGCCGGGCGAAATCGACGCGGTGCTCGCGCTCAATCCGACGCGCCTCGACGACATCGTCGCGCGTCTCGATGCCGTGCGAGAATTTGCGGCGTTGCCCGAAGCGGCATCGCTCGCGGCAGCCAACAAGCGCATCTCGAACATTCTGAAGAAGTCGGAAAGCGCTAGCGCGAGCGGCGGCGTGCAGCCGGCGTTGTTAGTTGAAGCGGCGGAAAAAGCGCTGCATGCGCAGCTCGAGCAGGTTGCGCCGCGCGTGCAGTCGCAACTCGCCGCACGCGACTACACCGGCGCGCTGACCGCGCTCGCCGCGCTGCGCGAACCGGTCGACACTTTCTTTAACGACGTGATGGTCAACGCGGAAGATCCGTCGCTGCGTGCAAACCGCCTGGCCCTGCTCGGCGCGCTGCATCAGCAGATGAATTGCGTCGCGGACATTTCCCGGCTCGCCGCCTGAGCCGCACGCCATGCCGACCAAGAAAGTAGTCATCCTCGACCGCGACGGCGTGATCAACGTCGATTCGGACGCGTTCATCAAGTCGCCGGACGAGTGGGTCGCGCTGCCGGGCTCGCTCGAAGCGATCGCGCGTCTGAGCCAGGCGGGCTATCGCGTGGCGATCGCGACGAACCAGTCGGGCATCGGCCGGGGTCTGTTCGACATGAACGCGCTCAACGCGATGCATCTGAAGATGCATCGCATGGCGGCTTCGGTCGGCGGGCGCATCGACGCGGTGTTCTTCTGCCCGCACACGGCGGAAGATCACTGCGAATGCCGCAAGCCGAAGGCCGGCATGCTGAAGATGATCAACGAGCGTTTCGAGGTCGCCCCCGAGAACACGCCGGTAGTCGGCGACGCGATGCGCGATCTGCAAGCGGGCGCGTCGCTCGGCCATCCGGTTCATCTGGTGCTGACGGGCAAGGGCCGCAAAACACTCGCGGCCGGCGGACTGCCGGAAGGCACCACGGTCCACGACGATCTGCGCGCGTTCGTGCTCGACTTCCTCGCCGACGCTCAAGAGTGACGCGCACGTCGCGCGTCCCCAACCCTCACAGACCACGCCGATGCGCTTCATTCGTTCCTTGCTGCTGCTGATCTACTTCGTCGTATTCACGGTGCCCTACGCGACCGCGTGCTTCATCGCGTTTCCGTTCATGCGCGCCGACAAGCGCTACTGGATGGCGGCGGGCTGGTGCCGTGTCACGGTCATCGTCGCTCGCTGGCTGACCGGCATCCGCTACACGCTCGAAGGCATGGAGAACCTGCCCAACGGTCCGGCCGTGCTGCTGTCGAAGCATCAATCGGCATGGGAGACGCTCGCGTTTCCCGCACTGATGCCGCGGCCGCTGTGCTATGTGTTCAAGCGCGAGTTGCTGTACGTGCCGTTTTTCGGCTGGGCGCTCGGTCTCCTGAAGATGGTTCACATCGACCGCAAGGAAGGCAAATACGCGTTCGAGTCGGTCATCAGGCAAGGCAAGGCGCGCATGGCGGAAGGCGCATGGGTCATCATGTTTCCGGAAGGCACGCGCACGCCGACTGGCAAGCAGGGCAAGTACAAGACCGGCGGCGCGCGCTTCGCGATCGCCACCGGCGCGCCAGTCGTGCCGATCGCGCACAACGCCGGACGCGTGTGGCCTCGCAACTCGTTTCTCAAATATGCGGGTATAGTCACAGTGTCAATCGGCAAGCCGATCGACACCACGGGGCTCACGCCCGATGAAGTGAACACGCGCGTCGAACAGTGGATCGAAGCTGAAATGCGTCGCATCGATCCCACTGCGTATCGCGCGGCGGATAGCAGTTCCGCCGCCGCACCAATCTGACGCGCCCACGCCCTCGAAGGCGTACTTGCGCGAAGCCGAATCCGATGCAGAAGTCTCCTACGCCGCAGCCCGCCGCGGCGCTCGATAACCGGCAACTCGATCTCCCGCTCTTCGCCGAGCCGGGTTCGACGTCGTCGTCTCCTTCGCCGTCCGCACCTACCGCGACGCCTCACGGGCAGCAGCCCGCTGTCCCGCTTGCACCCGACGGCAGCAAGCTGCGCAAACTGGTGATCGGCTCACGCACGCTGCATTACGCGCTCAAGCGTTCGGCGCGCCGCTCGATTGGCTTTGCCATCGACAGCACCGGCCTCACGATCACGGCGCCGCGCTGGGTCACGCTCGCCGATATCGAAACCGCGATCACCGAGAAGCAGCGCTGGATTTTCACGAAGCTGATCGAATGGCAAACGCGCGTCGAACAGCGCGCGTTGCCGAAGGTCGACTGGAAAGACGGCGCGCAAGTGCCCTATCTCGGTCAGCCGGTGCATGTGAGGCTCGGCTCGCCGCAAGGCACGCTCGCGTTCAGCGCGGAAGATTCCGCGCTGCAAGTGCCGCTGCCTTTGCAAGCCGATCCGCAGCAGATCAAGGACCGCGTGCAAGGCTGGTTGCAGGGCGAAGCGAAGCGTGTGTTCGGCGAGCGCCTTGCAATTTACGCGGAGAAGCTGGGCGTCAACTATCGCGCGTACGCGCTTTCGTCAGCGGCCACGCGCTGGGGCAGTTGTTCGAGCGACGGCAAGATTCGCCTGAACTGGCGGCTGATTCACTTCCCGCTTTCGATTATCGATTACGTGGTTGCGCACGAACTCGCGCATCTGCGGGAAAATGAACCACAGCCCGCGCTTCTGGCAAACGGTCGAATCGATCTTCCCGGAATTTCGCGAAGCGCGGCAGACGCTCAAGTCGCATCCGCCTGAATTGCTGCCGACGCTTTAAGGCCCGTGGCCCGCGTTACTTCTTCTTCTGGATGAACTCGATCTTGTAGCCGTCCGGATCGGTCACGAATGCGATCACGGTCGTGCCGTGTTTCATCGGGCCCGCTTCGCGCACGACTGTGCCGCCTTGCGCCTTGATTTTTTCGCAGGCGGCGTAGGCGTCTTCCACTTCCACGGCGAGATGGCCGAAACCGTTGCCGAGGTCATAGGACGGCGTGTCCCAGTTATGCGTCAATTCGATGACGGTGCCGTCGCGCTCATCCGTGTAGCCGACGAACGCCAGCGTGAACTTGCCATCCGGATAATCGTCGCGGCGCAGTAACTTCATGCCGAGCAGTTCGGTGTAAAACGCGATTGAACGATCCAGGTCGCCGACCCGGAGCATGGTGTGAAGCAGGCGCATCGTGTACTCCCTGTTGCTTTGACGTCGAGACCGTCAATGTACCCGGAATCGCCCGCCGTTGCAGCGGACGCAATGCTCGCAATCGACGTGTGAAACGCGCTTCGCAAGGCTTCAGAACTGATGCCGCAGCCCCGCCATCAAGCCGATTTGCGAGCCTTTCTGCGCGAGGCCCACGGCATTCACGCCCTGCAATTGCGCGCCGATCAGGTCGCCGCGATACAGCGAATAATCGCCTTCGACGTAGACGTCCGTGCGCTTCGACAGGTTGTAGTCGGCGACGAGCTGGTATTGCCACGCCGAGCCGTCTTTCGCGGGAGTTTTGCCGTCCTGCAGGGTCCGCCAGACATTCGCCGCCACATGCCACGCGTTGCCGATCTGCTGCGTGATGCCGCCCATGAACATGCGTCGTCGCGAGAAGTCGGTGTACTTGAGCGCGGTCAGCGAGGCCGCGGAAAACGGTCCGTTGGCGAACGTGGAGAAACCGGCGTCGGCCCGATTGACGATGTAGCCTAGCGAAAAGCGCGTCTTGTCCCACGTGTACGAGCCGCCGAATGTCCACGCTTTCGCCGACGCGCCGTTGACCGAGTCTTTCGACTCCTCATACGCGCCGCCAACGCTGAACGGCCCTCCCGCCGGCGCATAGGCCGCCGCTGCGCCGATCTGGCTGCCGTACGAGTTGCCGGCGTTGCCGCCGAACGCGTAGCCCGCTGCAAAGGTGAGTCCGTTGTACTTCGCCTGATACTGCACCTGGTTGCTGGTCCAGATGCCGCCCGTCATCGTCACTTCGGGCTGAAAGCTGAAATCATACGGAATCCACGGATTGCTGCCGTAGCCGCCTACCGTGATGCCTTCGATCATCACGTTGTACTGACGGCCGAAAATCACCTGACCGTAGGAAGTGGAGCGCACACCGATCTGCGCTTCGTTGAAGAACGGCAAGGTCGGGTCACTCTGCCCGCTGTTGATGTAGATGCGGTTCTCGAGCTTGAAGAAGGTCGACCAGCCACCGCCCAGGTCCTCGACGCCCTTGAGCCCCCAGCGGCTTTGCGTCATGCCGCCGGTGCCGAGTCCGAGCGACGAATCGCCGGCCTTGTTGGCATGCGTCAGATAGCGCACGCTCTCGTCGACCACGCCGTACAGCGTCACGCTCGATTGGGCGTGCGCGGCCGGACAGCCGAGCGACATCAACGTGACAACGGCCGCGCCTCTGCTGAGGGTCATCATGTCGTTTCCTCGTATCGGCTCCGCTTTGCGCGGATAGAGTTTGACTGCTGACGCGGCGCAGCGTCCGCGAGGTCGGCTTCCTACAGAAGCCCGGAATCGGCGACACAGTGCGCACTAACGTACTGACAGGCAGTGCTCACGGCGCTGTCGTCGAACCTTAGCGCGAAATAACGACGGTAAGAAATAGGTGTTGCGCGAGGTGTTGCGCGGGCGTTGCGCAAAATCAGCAAAAGGACTTGCGAGTTATAGGAAGCACGCGTAGGCGGTGGGGGCATCGGCCGGGCGGGCCGGCGGGTTTGATATGGTACGTGCTGCGCCGTTCAACCGTCTTGCCTTCCTCTCACGACATCGCCCATGAGCACCACCGCCCTGCCCGCGCGCCGCGCCCCCGATGGCTTCGCCGTCCTGCTGATGGTCGGCTTGTGCGCGATCTGGGGCTTCCAGCAAGTCGCCATCAAAAGCACCAACGCCGCGTTGCCGCCGCTATTTCAGGCAGGCTTGCGCTCGACCATCGCGGCGTTGCTCGTGTGGGGCTGGGCTCGCTCGCGCGGCACGCCGCTCTTTCGCGACGACGGCACGCTCGCCGCAGGTCTGCTGGCGGGCGTCCTGTTCGCCGCCGAATTCGTGTGCATCTTCCTCGGGCTGACGCTGACCAGCGCGTCGCGCATGGCGGTCTTTCTGTACACCGCGCCGTGCTTTACGGCGCTCGGGCTGCACTGGTTCGTCGACGGCGAGCGGATGCGGCGCATCCAATGGATCGGCATTGTCGTCGCGTTTGCGGGCATCGCGCTGGCTTTCGCGGATGGCTTCCTGCATGGCGCCACGGCGAGCGGCTCGTCACTGGCCGCGGTGGCCGGCGACGCGCTCGGCGTGCTGGCAGGCGTCGCGTGGGCCGCGACGACCGTCGTGGTGCGCGCCACGCGGCTCGCGCAGTCGAGCGCGAGCAAGACGCTCTTCTATCAACTGACTGTGTCGGCCGTGGTCCTGCTCGTGATGGCGCTGGCGCTCGGCGAGGCGCATGTCGACACCGTCACGCCGCTCGCGGTCGCGAGCCTCGCGTATCAGGCGGTGGTAGTCGCGTTCGTCAGCTATCTAGTGTGGTTCTGGCTGCTCACGCGCTATGTCGCGTCGCGGCTGTCGGTGTTCTCGTTTCTGACACCGCTCTTTGGCGTGACCTTCGGCGTGCTGCTGCTCGGCGAGTCGTTCAGCTTGCGTTTTCTGATGGCCGCGGCGCTCGTGCTGACCGGTATCGCGCTCGTCAATGCGCCGGGGAAACGGGCGGGAGCGTAGCGCGCACTATCCGCTATACGCTCGCTATATGCCGGCTATAAAAGCGGCGAGGCGTCGCAAAGAAGCCAGGCCGCCACTGAGCCGCGTATCAGGCCTTGGCCGCCACGATCTGCGCGACGCGCACATATTCGGCGACCGGCACATCTTCGGCGCGGCGTTGCAGGTCGAAGCCGATCGCCTCGAAGTCGACGCGATCGCGGAATGCAGCCAGCGTGTTGCGCAGCATCTTGCGCCGCTGCGAGAAGGCAGCGGTGACCACCTCGCCGAGCACGCGCTCGTCCACGGGCGTCAGTTCGTGCGGCGCATATGGAATCATTCGCACGATCGCGGAATCGACTTTCGGCGGTGGCTGGAACGCCTCGGGCGGCACGTCGAGCTGCTTGTCGATCACATAGCGATATTGCAGCATCACCGAAAGACGGCTGAACGCCTTCGTGCCCGGCTCGGCCACCATCCGCTCCACCACCTCGTTTTGCAGCATGAAGTGCTGATCGATCACGCGAGGCGCGAACGACACGAGATGAAACAGCAGCGGGCTCGAAATGTTGTACGGCAGATTGCCGACAATGCGCAGCGACGGCGCGTCGCCAGGCGCGGCCAGCGAGCCGAAGTCGAACGCGAGCGCATCGCCCGCATGCAGTTCGAGCAGCTCGCCGAACTTGTTCTTCAGACGCCCGATCAGATCGCGGTCCAGCTCGACGGCATGCAGCGGCGCCTCGGGCGTGGCGAGCCGCTCGATCAGCGGCTGCGTGAGCGCGCCGAGCCCCGGCCCGATTTCGACCATGCGCTCGCCGCGTTGCGGCCGGATCACGTCGACGATCGAATCGATCACGCCCATGTCGACCAGAAAGTTCTGCCCGAAACGCTTGCGCGCGATATGACCTTGGTGGCGGCCCTGCTGCTGTCTGCTGGTGGACATCGAAGAAACGCTAAAGAAAGAGCACTGCTTGAAAAGAGACGACGCGCGAGGCTGCCGCGGCAGCGTTGAATCAGCCCGCGCGGCGATGTTGCGCCATGGACACCGCTGTGTCGATGGCGGCGATCAGGCTGCCCGCGTCGGCGCGGCCGGTGCCGGCGAGATCGAGCGCGGTGCCGTGATCGACCGACGTGCGGATGATCGGCAAGCCGAGCGTGATGTTGATGCCTTCGCCGAACGTCGCGTACTTCAGTACCGGCAAGCCCTGATCGTGGAACATGGCAAGCACGCAGTCGGCTTCGTCCAGATAACGCGGCTGAAACAGCGTGTCGGCCGGATAAGGACCGCGCGCGTCGATGCCTTCACCGTTAGCGAGCTTCAGCGCGGGCGAGATCACGTCGATTTCCTCGCGCCCGAGATAGCCGTTTTCGCCCGCGTGCGGGTTGAGCCCGGTCACGAGAATGCGCGGCGCGGGCAAGCCGAAGTGATGCCGCAAGTCGTGATCGACAATGCGCAACGTTTCGACGAGACCTTGCTGCGTCAACGCGGCGGAAACATCTTTCAGCGGCAGATGCGTGGTCGCGAGCGCGACCCGCAACGGACGCTTGCCGGTGCCCGCCAGCATCATCACCACGCGCGGCGTGTGCGTGCGCTCGGCGAGATATTCGGTATGGCCGGTAAAGGGCACGCCGGCGTCGTTAATCGTGCTCTTTTGCAGCGGCGCGGTGACGATCGCGTCGAAGGTGCCGGCCATTGCGCCGTCGATTGCGCTGTCCAGCAGATCGAGCACATAGCGCCCATTGGCCGCGTTCAGTTTGCCCGCGACCGCCGGCGCGCCGAGCGGCCGATGCTGCACGCTAATGCGCCCCGCCTGCGCGGCGAGCGCGCTCCAGTCGACACCCACTGCGCGCGCGCGTTCGGCGAGCAGCGTTGAATCGCCCAGCACCGTGAACTGTGCGCCGGGCCAATGCGCCGCCGCGCCCGCGAGCGCCTGCGCCGTGAGTTCGGGACCGACGCCGGCCGGCTCGCCGGTCGTGATCGCGATCTGCAACGGCAAACGGGCGGACTGGGCGGCGGTGTTCATGACGATTACCGAATGCTCGACAGATCAGGCTTGACTTCGACGTACGCAGTATCGCGCAGTTCGCGCAGCCAGTCGGCGTAAGCCTGTTCGGCCTTGCGCTGACCGATCGCCTGGCGCGCAAGATCCATTTGCTGTGCAATCGAGCCTTGCGCTTCGCGGCGCTCCAGCACCTGAATCAGGTGATAACCGTATTCGCTGCGCACCGGGTCGCTGATCTGGCCGTCCTGCAGCGAGTTCATCGCGCGCTCGAATTCGGGCACCGTCTCGCCGGGGCTGATCCAGCCCAGGTCGCCGCCTTGCGACGACGAACCGTCTTGCGAATAGGTGCTGGCGAACTTCGAGAAGTCGCCGCCCGCGGCGATTTCCTTCCTGATTTCGAGCAGCTTCTGACGCGCTTGCGGCTCGGACATGCCGTCGCCGACGCGCAGCAGAATGTGGCGCACATGCGTTTGCACGAGCTTCGGCGCATCGGAACTCGTGCCCTGACCGGCACGGCGATCGACGAGACGCACGACCTCGAAGCCGTCGCTGGTGCGGATCACTTCCGGATTGACCTGGCCCGGACGCAGCGCCGACGCCGCCTTGACGAACTCCGGCGGCAGCTTCGACGGCGCCGCATAGCCCATGTCGCCGCCCTTCGACGCATCCGGCGCCTGCGAATTCGACTTCGCGAGTTTTTCGAAGTTGGCACCGCCCTTCGCCTCGGCGAGCAATGCCTCGGCCTTCTTCTGAGCCGCCTCGATATCGGGTTGCGGCGCGTTCAGCGGCGCCTTCAGCAGAATGTGCTCCAGGTGCAGGTCGCTCGTCGCGCCCGCGTTCGGGCCGCGCTGACTTGCGATGTAGTTCGCGACTTCCGCGTCCGACACCGTGACCTTGCTGTCCACTTCCTTCTCACGCAGACGCGAGAGCGTCAGTTCGGTACGCGCGTCGCTCGTGAACGTGGTCCAGGGCACGCCTTGCGCCTCGATACGCGCGCGGTAGACGTCGAGCGACAGGTTGTTCGCCTGCGCGAGCCGCTCCAGCGTTTTCTGCACGGCTGCGTCGTCGATATTGATGCCGTCTTCCTTCGCCTTCTGCAACTGGATGCGTTCCAGCACCATCTGGTTGAGCACCTGCTGACGCAACTGGTCGGCCGGCGGGATCGGCGCGTTTTGCTGGTTCAGCCGGCGCGTGATGAGGCTCACGCGTTCTTCGAGTTCACGCCGCGTGATGACACCGTTGTTGACCACTGCGGCGATCGTGTCGACCGTCTGGCCGCGGTTGCCGGCAAGCGCCTGCGCGTGCACCGGCGCCACCGACAGGAAAGACGCCACGGCGGCGAGACCTGCCGCGAGCGTTGCCAAGCGAAGCTTTTTCATGATTGCCACAGATACTCCAATGATGTCGGGCACGCCTGGCCCGTCTTTTCGCATTCGATGAACGACCGGGCGAGCGTCATTCGTAATTGATGAACCGCGACTCCGGCGGCGGCGGTGGCGGCAGCGGCGTATAGCCCGCCACGCTGCTGCGGAACGCGGCAATCAGCCCGTTGTCGACGCTCGACAAGCCCTTGAACGTCAACTGCGCGAGAAAGCGCGTGCTCGACTGGTGCTGCCCCGACGTATTCAGCCCGTTTGCGTAGCGCTGAAGACCCGCGCCGAGCGTCCAGCAATCTGCGTCGTACTGCAGACCAACGAGTCCGTCGACGATGCGATGTCCGCCCAGATCGTAATTGAAGCGCCCGACACCGAACACCCGATGCGCCAGCGGCCATTGCCCCGACACCAGCACCTGGTTGATAGGCTCGTTGTCGAGCGTGGTGTTCGCGCGCGTGTACCGATACGCGACGTTGAGCACCTTGCCGGTTGCCGGACTGAATCCGAAGCCGACGCTCGTCTTGACCAGCTGGTTGTTGTCGGCATTATATTGGAACGCAGTTTCCGACGCGAAACCGGCCCCGAGCTTGAGCGACGCGCCCACGATCAGATCGGAATGCGTGGCCTGCGTGCTCGTCTGCGTCGGCGTCAGCGTGACGCGCTGATCGCGGAAATAGTACTGCTGCGCGATCACGAAGCGCGCGCGTTCGTCGCCCGTTGCCGGGTTGATGAAGCGCGTGGTGAGGGCCGCGGTCAGGCGGTTTGCATCCGCGATACGGTCGTTGCCGACGAACGTGTTCGGCGTGAAGATTTCGGCGAGCCCGAAGTCGGATTCCGCGGTATCGAAGAGCGGCGCTGACTGCTGGTTGCGATACGGCGTGTACACGTAGTACAGGCGCGGTTCCAGCGTCTGGATGTAATCCTCGCCGAAGAGCCGGACCGAGCGGTCGAAAATCAGACCGGTGTCGAACGTCAGCGTGGGGATCGATTCGGTGAAATTCTTCGGCGTGCCGGCGGGCACATCGTTGCTGATGTTGTTCAGGTTGTACGACGCGAAGTGCCACTGCACCTTCGGCGTGACGAAATAACCCGGCCCCACCACGGAGTACGAAATATACGGGTTGAACATCACCCGTTGACCCTGGGTCATGTCCGCGGTCGTGATGCGGAAATTCGTGTAGTCCGCTTCGGCGCCGAAGTCGAAGCCGCCCACGTTGTACTTCGCGTACCTCACGTTCAACTGCGGCTCGCGGCCATACGGCGCGACCGACGGCGTGAGCGTCTGCCAGTGCTGTTCGCGCGCGAGCACGGACCACGGGCCGTTGTTGTAGGTCAACCCGGCCTCCTGCTGATACAGGAGCTGGGTGCCGTTCATGAACTGATTCGACGACGACGACAGGTCTTCCGGATACGTATTGTCCGAAACCTTGTTGTAGTAGATATAGCCGCCGAACCCGTTGCCGAAGTTCTGGTTGTGCTGGATATACAGCGCGTAGCGGTTGGTCTTCGTCAGCCGGTCGTTCGGCAGGTACTCGCCGGTAATCGAGCCAGAATACGTGGGCGACAGATAGCGGAAGGTGCTTTGCAACTGCACGCCGCGCTTCGAAATGATCCGCGGCGTGACCGTCAGATCGCGATTCGGCGCGATGTTGAAGTAATACGGCACCGACAGTTCGAAACCGTTCGTCGAACTGAGCGAGAAGGTGGGCGGCAAGATACCGCTGCGCCGCTCGCCCGACAGCGGAAACGAGAGCCA
Source organism: Paraburkholderia sp. OAS925 (assembly GCF_040543975.1). Classification (NCBI taxonomy): domain Bacteria; kingdom Pseudomonadati; phylum Pseudomonadota; class Betaproteobacteria; order Burkholderiales; family Burkholderiaceae; genus Paraburkholderia; species Paraburkholderia sp. OAS925. Next base: position 864,369 of record NZ_JBEUNO010000001.1, on the reverse strand, counting down.
CGGCGACGCGAACACCGGCACGCCCTGGAAAAACAGCACGCTATTGTAGGCCACGCCTTCGTCGGCACCGGTATCGAAATCGAACTCGCTGCCCTTGATATACCACGCCGGATTATCCGCGCACGCGCAGGCCGTGTAGGTGCCCTTCGTGAACACCGAGCGCTCGTTGTCGAGCAGATCGACGCGCTCCGCGCTGCCCGAACCGCCCGTCACGTTGAAGTGATACTTGGGCGCGGTCATGAAGCCTTCGCTCGAATCCACGCGCATGTGCGCCTCGGGCCCCGCGAAGGTTGTACCGTTGTTGCTGATGTGAACCTGGCCGTATGCATCGGCCATGTCCGAGTCCTGATCGTAATGCAGCGCGTCGGACTTGATGACGACCGTACCGCGGCGCACTTCGGCCGCGCCCTTGACGGCCATGTCCTGGTCCGTCGTGCCGTTGGTCGAATCGCCGAGCACGAACGTGGCCGGCTTTTGTCCCGGCTGCAGCACATGGTCTTCGAGTTGCGGAGCGAGTTGCATGCCCCACGGTGGATCGATTGGCTGCGGCTGCGCCGCCTCACCGACCAATTGGGCGTGAGCAAGCGCGGGCACGAGGCCCGGAACGGCGATCAACGCCGCGACGAGCCGCCTTTTGCGCGGCATCGCGGCACAAGAGGGATTCGTTTGGGAAAGCTGTCTAGGCGGCATGTATCGTTTGGCGAATCGGCCCGTCCGTCAGCTTTTGCAGTCACGATCCACCGCCTGCACACCACGACCGTGACAGTCGGCTGCACACAATATTTACAATCTCCGAACGGTGAGGCGGGCGGTAAAGCGGAATACGCGAAAGCTGGCGTGAGTCGCGTCAAAAAAGTCGTGGGGTATTATATGGCAAGACGTTGTCCCTCTGAATTTGCCGCCGGTTTTCATGACGCTGCCCCCTTCCCAAGACTTCACACACCATCCCGCCGACAGCCGCCTCGAACTGCTCAAGGCCTGGCTGCAAGGCCACGCGGCCCGTTATGCACTCGACATCAGCACGCTCGCGCCCGCTTCGTCCGACGCGAGCTTTCGCCGCTATTTCCGGCTCGCCGGTAAGGCGGCGGAAGGCGAAAACGCCGGCACGCTGATCGCGGTCGACGCGCCGCCGCCCGAAAAATGCCGCGAGTTCGTGCAGGTCGCGCAGTTGCTCGAAGCGGCCAACGTGCATGTGCCGCGCATCCTCGAAGTGGATTTCGACGCGGGCTTGATGCTCGTCACCGATCTCGGCACCGCGTCGTACCTCGGCGCGCTCACGGCCGCGCAAAACGATAACGATCCGCGCCGCGCACGCACGCTGATGCGCGACGCGCTCGACGCGCTGATCCGCTGGCAACTGACATCGCGCGAAGACGTGCTGCCGCCGTTCGACGAAGCGTTCCTGCGCCGCGAGATGGAGCTGATGCCGGAGTGGTTCATCGGCAGGCACCTGGGGCGCGAGGTCGACGACAATACGCGCGGCCTGCTCGACCGCACGTTCGCGCTGCTGATCGCGAGCGCGCGGGCGCAGCCGCAAGTGTTCATGCTGCGCGATTTCATGCCGCGCAATCTGATGGTGTGCGCAGCGCCAGGCGCGGCCGGCGAAGCAAGCCGCGCGGCCAACCCCGGCGTGCTCGACTTCCAGGACGCGGTACACGGCCCAATCACTTACGACGTCGCGTCGTTGCTGCGCGACGCCTTCCTCAGTTGGGACGAGGAGTTCGAGCTCGATTGCTTCGTCTACTACTGGGAACGCGCGAAGAAAGCCGGCCTGCCCGTCGATCCCGATTTCGGCGAGTTCTATCGGCAGATCGAATGGATGGGTCTGCAACGGCATATCAAGGTGCTGGGTCTCTTCTGCCGCATCAATTACCGCGACAGCAAGGCGCATTACATGAACGACTTGCCGCGCTTCATCGGCTATGCGCGCAAGGTGGCCGAACGTTATGCACCGCTGCGTCAGTTCGGCAAGCTGCTCGACGATCTCGAAGGCCGCGCGAATGAAATCGGCTACACGTTCTGAACAATCACAATGCCTCTGAAGAAAGCGATGATTTTCGCCGCGGGCCGCGGCGAGCGCATGCGTCCGTTGACCGACGCGTGTCCGAAGCCTTTACTCGAAGCGGGCGGCAAGCCGCTGATTGTCTGGCAGATCGAACGGCTCGCGCGGGCGGGCTTTGAAACCATCGTGATCAATCACGCGTGGCTCGGCGAGCAGATCGAAGCCGCGCTCGGCGACGGTTCACGCTGGCACGTCGAACTGCGCTATTCGCCCGAGCGTGAAGCACTCGAGACCGCGGGCGGCATCGTGCAGGCGCTTACGCTGATCGAAGATAACGGGGCAAGCGAAGTGTTCGTCGCGGTGAGCGGCGACGTGTACGCGGACTTCGATTACAGCAGGTTGAGCGCGCGCGCCGACGCATTGAAGGCTTTGCCCGAGCCGGGCATGCATCTCGTCATGGTGCCGAATCCGCCGTTTCATCCGAACGGAGACTTTGCGCTCAAGGACGATGTGTTGTCGCTCGACGGCGCGCCGCGCTTCACGTTCGGCAATATCGGACTCTACGACACGCGCATGTTCCGCGATCTTCCGCGTGGCACGCGACGCGCGCTCACGCCGTATTACCGCGAAACGATCGCACGCGGTCTTGCGACCGGCGAGTTATACGAAGGCTTGTGGGAAAACGTCGGCACGCCGGCGCAGCTTCAGCAACTCGATGAGCGGTTGCGGTCGCGCTGAGATCGCGGTGCGGTCGCGCTGAGTTTGCGTTCAACGCGCCGGCAGTTCCGCGCTGTCAGGCATCGCAGCCGCGCCGGCACTCTCCACCGCTTCCGACGTCTCAGCCGCGCGTTGCTGCTGCAACGCCCACATCTGCGCGAACAGGCCGTTTGCGCGCAACAGTTCGGCATGCGTGCCGCGCTCGACGATGCGCCCCTTGTCCATCACGATGATCTGCTGAGCGTGCACGACCGTCGACAGCCGGTGCGCGATGATCAGCGTCGTGCGTTCGCGCGCGATCTGATCAAGCTCGTGCTGGATCGCGCGTTCCGAACGTGAATCGAGTGCGGAGGTCGCCTCGTCGAACAGTAGAATCGGCGGATTCTTCAGGATGGTCCGCGCAATCGCGACGCGCTGCTTCTCGCCGCCCGAGAGCTTCAGGCCGCGCTCGCCGACCGGCGTGTCATAGCCTTTCGGCAGTCCTTCGATGAACTCGTGGATATGCGCCGCGCGCGCCGCCGCGATCACTTCGTCGCGCGTCGCCGAAGGCCGTCCATAAGCGATGTTGTAGTAGATCGAATCGTTGAACAGCACCGTGTCCTGCGGCACCGTGCCGATCGACGCGCGCAGCGATGCCTGCGCGACGTCGCGAATATCCTGACCGTCGATGGTGATCGCGCCGCCCGTCGCGCGGTCCAGATCGTAGAAGCGGAACATCAGCCGCGCGAGCGTCGACTTGCCCGAGCCGCTATGCCCGACCACGGCCGTCGTGGTGCCCGCCGCAATCGTGAAGCTCACGTCGTGCAGAATCTGCCGCGCCGGCTCGTACGAAAAGTTGACGTGCTCGAAACGCACTTGCCCGCCGCTCACTCGCAGCGCGGGCGCGCCGGGCACATCGGGCACTTCCTGCGCGGCGCCGAGCAGCGTGAACATGCGGTCCATGTCGGTGAGACTTTGCTTCAGCTCGCGATACACGACGCCGAGAAAATTCAGCGGAATATAAAGCTGCAGCATGAACGTGTTGATCAGCACGAGATCGCCGAGCGTGAGGCGCCCGGCCATCACGCCTTCGGTCGCGCGCCACAGAATGAACACGAGCCCCGTGCCGATGATCGCCTGCTGCCCGAAGTTCAGCGCCGACAGCGAGCGCTGCGACTTGATCGCCGCGGTGCGATAGCGCTTCAGGTTCTCGTCGTAACGGCTCGCTTCCCACTCTTCATTGCCGAAGTATTTGACGGTTTCATAGTTGAGCAAGGAGTCGATGGCACGCGAGTTCGCCTTCGAATCGAGCTCGTTCATCGTGCGGCGAAAATGCGTGCGCCACTCGGTCACCTTCACCGTGAAGACGATGTACACGGCCAGCGCCACGAACGTGACCGCGGCGTAATACGCCTCGTATTTGACGACGAAAAAGCCAAGCACGAGGCCGACTTCGACGAGCGTCGGCAGAATGCTGTACAGCGAATACGAAATGAGTTGCGTGATGCCGCGCGTGCCGCGTTCGATGTCGCGCGACATGCCGCCCGTTTGCCGCTCGAGATGAAAGCGCAACGACAGGCCATGCAGATGCCGGAACACCTTGAGCGCGAGTTGCCGCACGGCGCTTTCGGTGACTTTCGAAAAGAGGATTTCGCGCAACTCGGTGAAGAGCGACGTGGAGAGCCGCACCACCGCATAGGCGACCACCAGCAAGCCGACGCCGCCGAGCAGCACGATGCCCGGCGAATCGTGCGCGCGGCCAAGCGCCGTGAGATGCTGCACGGACGCGAGACTGTCGACGATCCGCTTCATCACGATCGGCACGCCGAGGTTGGCGATCTTCGCGCCGATCAGGCAGCTCAGCGCGAACGCGACGCGCCATTTGTAGGTGGCGAGATACGGCAGCAGAGACAGGATCGTCTGCCAGTCGTTGCGCGGCTGGGTGGAAATCGGCGAGGGTTCGGACGGAAGCGAGCGGCGCATGGATTGGGCTGGGGAGATATGGAAATGCCGGAGTTCGCAGCGGCCGCGACCGCCACGCGCGCGCCGCCAACTGCCGGCGCACGGGGCCTCGTCGCGACCTGACTGGGCGCTTTCCCGTACAATTCCTGATCGTTCTATTGTCGCAGAAGCCGGCTGGCGCCGCTTTTCATCGGCGAGGCGGCTCGTTATGGCTGGACGTTGGGCGCGGCTCTGCTGTTTGGCAATGTCCGCGGCTTGCGTCGTGAGCCGCGCCGGCCAGGCGAATCAAACCAACACGCGTTTCCAGGGTACTTGATGACCGATATTCTCCAACTCCCGCAAAAGCCTTGCGCGCTGCGCGTCATGCCGCAGCCGGCCGACGCCAATATCCACGGCGACGTGTTCGGCGGCTGGATCATGGCGCAGGTGGACATTGCCGGCTCGATCCCGGCAAGCCGCCGCGCGAACGGGCGAGTCGCGACCATCGCGGTCAATTCGTTCCTCTTCAAGCAGCCGGTGTTCGTCGGCGATCTGCTGAGCTTTTATGCGGACATCGTGAAGACGGGCAATACGTCCATCACCGTTTCCGTCGAGGTCTACGCGCAACGTATGAGCCTCGCGGAAGACATCGTCAAAGTGACGGAGGCCACGCTGACCTACGTCGCCACCGACAGCGACCGCCGCCCGCGCGCACTGCCCGCGCTCGACTGAAACGCGCCGGACCCGCCCCAACGCGCCGAACCCGCCTGACCGCAGCGCGGCGCTATTTATCCCCAAGCGCCGCATTCGCGCGCAGATACGCGTCGACCTGTCCTTCGATCCACTGCGCGAAATGCGCCTGCTGCGCAGTGAGCGTTTCGCGCTGCTGCCACACAAGCCAGTACGGATAGCGATAAGGCACGCGAACCCGCGTGATCTGCACCAGCTCGCCGCGCGCAAGCGCGTGCGCGACCAGGCTGCGCCGCTCGAGCGCAACGCCCTGGCCGAGCAATACCGCGCCGATCACCACGTTCGAATCGTTCGCGGACAACACCACGCGCGCGGCATCCGGTTGCGCGACCTTCGCGGCTTCGCACCAGTCGGCCCACGGCGCGTCGGGACTCGAAATCAGCGGACACGCGATCACCTCTTCGGCCGTCACCGGCAAGCGGCCACCTGGCGCGAGCGCGAAATGCGGCGCGGCGACCACGATCATTTCATCGTCGAATAGCTTTTGATGCGCGACGTCGGGCCAATGGCCCTGGCCCATGCGAATGCCGACATCGCTCGCACCGTGGCGCAAATCTTCAAGCTGCAAACTCGTCACGAGACGAACGCGGTAATACGGATGCGCGTCGCGAAAGTCGGGCAGACGCGGCACGAGCCAATGTTGCGCGAACGACGGCAACGTTGCTATCACCAGTTCGCTGTCGTGCGGACGCGCGAGCACGCGGCGCGTGGCCTGCGTGATGTCGCGCAGCGCCGCGCGGATCTCGAGCGCGTAGAGACGGCCTTCGTCGGTCGGACGCAGACCGCGCGCCTCGCGTACGAAAAGCGCGACGCCCATCGCCTCTTCGAGTACCTTGATCTGCTGGCTCACCGCCGAATGCGTGACGTGCAACTCGCGGGCCGCCTGCGTGACGCCGCCGAGGCGCGCGACGGCCTCGAAGCAGCGCAGAGCGGTCAAGGGCGGAATGCGTTTCATGTAAGAGATTCTGACGTAAACCGTCGAATAATTTCGCTTTTTCTGCCGCGCCGCGATGCTTAATCTATTGCGGTGAAGCGCGCCGCATGGACGCGGCGGGACGCGGCGACAGGCAACGAGCGCCGCGACCCCACGGCGCATGATGATAGAACGTCTAACGGGACAGACATGAAACTGATCGGAATGCTCGACTCGCCTTACGTGCGCCGGGTCGCTATCTGTATGAAGATGCTCGGGCTCCAGTTCGAGCACGCGCCCATCTCGGTGTTCAGCACCTACGACCAGTTCGCGGCCATCAACCCGGTCGTCAAGGCGCCGACGCTCGTCGCCGACAACGGCAAGACGGTGATGGACTCGACGGTGATCCTGCAATATCTCGCGTCGCTGGCCGGTCCGAAGCAGCGGCTATTTCCGTCGCATCCGGACGACTGCCTGCGCGCCGCGCGCCTGACCGGCCTCTCGCTCGCCGCATGCGACAAGAGCGTGCAGATCGTCTACGAACGCAACCTGCGGCCGGCCGACAAGCAGCATGAGCCGTGGATGGACCGTGTGCGTGCGCAAGTGCTCGCCGCCTACGCCGAGCTCGAACAGGAAGCTGCGGCGGCGCCCTTGCCGACCGAGGCCGAGCGCTTCGGCGCGGCCGAAGTCACGGTCGCCGTCGCGTGGAATTTCACGCAGATGATGCTGCCGCAGATCGTCAGCGCAAGCGCGCACCCGCATTTGCAGGCGTTTTCGGCGGCAGCGGAACAGTTGCCGGTTTTCGTGAGTACGCCAGCGGTGTGAGCGCGGCGCAGGCGTTAGCCAGGCTTCAGGCCATCGCCGGTTCGTGCGCGGTGCCGCCTTTCATCAGCTCGGAGATCGCATCAGTCGACAAAGGCTTCGCGAAGTAGAAGCCTTGCATCTCGTCGCACGCGCGCTCCTTCAGAAAGTCGAGTTGCGCCGAGGTCTCGACGCCTTCGGCGATCACTTGCAGCTTCAACGAATGCGCGAGTGCGATGATCGCCGAAGTAATGGTCTCGTCGTCGCCCGAGATGCCGATGTCGGACACGAACGAGCGGTCGATCTTCAGCCGGTCCACGGGAAAGCGCTTCAGATAGCTGAGGCTCGAATAGCCGGTGCCGAAGTCGTCGATTGCGAGGCCGATGCCCAGCGCGCTCAGTTCGTTGAGCATCGACACGGCTTCTTCGGCATTGCGCATGATCGCGCTTTCGGTCAGTTCCAGTTCCAGATATCGCGGCTCGAGCCCGGTTTCGTCGAGCACCTGCATCACGAGCTTGGCAATGTCGCGCTGCTGGAACACGCGCGCCGACAGGTTCACGGAAACGCGCGCCGGCGGCAAGCCGAGGTCTTGCCACGCCTTGTTTTGACGGCACGCTTCGCGCAGCACCCATTCCGACAGCGGGCCGATCAGCCCGCTTTCTTCGGCAACGGGAATGAACGACGACGGCGGCACGAGCCCGACTTCGGGATCGCGCCAGCGCACCAGCGCCTCGGTGCCGACAATCCGCCCGGTGTGAAATATCGACTTGCGGCTGATAGTGCAGCAAGAACTGGTTGTCGCGCAGCGCGCGCCGCAGACGCCGCTCCAGGTTAAGGCGCGCGCCCGCGCTCGCGTTCATCTCGGGCTGATAGAACTGGAACGTGTTGCGGCCCATGTCCTTCGCGCGATACATCGCGAGATCGGCCTTTTTCATCAGCGTTTCGGCGTCGTCGCCGTCTTGCGGGAACAGGCTCGCGCCCAGGCTGCAGCCCACGTACAGTTCCGTTCCGTCGAGCCACACCGGCTCCGAGATCGACGCGCGCACGCGCTCCATCCACGCAATCAGCGATTGTTCGTCGACGGTATCGGTCATCACGACCACGAACTCGTCGCCGCCGTGACGCGCGACCGTATCGCTCGTGCGTGTGCAGCGCGCGAGCCGCTCCGCGACGACACCGAGCAGCCGGTCGCCGACGCTGTGGCCCAGGCTGTCGTTGACGTTCTTGAAGCCGTCGAGATCCATGAACACGACCGCGACGGCCCTTGTGCTGCCGCTGCGCGACGATCAACGCATGCTGCAAGCGGTCGCGCAGCAGGTTGCGGTTTGGCAGGCGCGTGAGGCTGTCATAGTTGGCCTGATATTCGAGCTGTTCCTGATAGCGCATCAGGTCGGTCACGTCGTTAATCACGCCGATGTGATGCGTAATCACGCCTTCCGCATCCGGCACCGGCGCGATGAAAAGCTGATTCCAGAACAGCGCGCCGTCCTTGCGATAGTTGCGCACCACCGCGCTCACTTCGCGATTCGCGGCGAGCGCCTCGCGGATCAGCGCGACACCTTCCTGCTCGCGATCGTCGCGTTGCAGCACGCGGCAATCGTGGCCGATCACCTCGGCGGGATCGTAGCCCGTGATGCGCATAAAGGCGGGATTCACGTATTCGATGAGATTGCCCGCCGGCGAAGGCGCCGTGATCAGAATCGCGTTGACGCTCGCATCGAGCGCGCGGCTTTGCAGACGCAGCGCGAGGTCGGCGCGCTTGCGCTCGGTGATGTCCGTGTACGAACCCAGCACGCCGATCACGCGGCCGTCGCCGTCGGTGAACGGCAGCTTGCTCGTGACGGTCGTGCGGTGCACGCCGTCTATCACCACGTCGACTTCGAAGTTCATCTTCGGCACGCCCGTGCCGACCACTTCCCTGTCGTGCGCGTTGAGCAATTCGGCGAACGCGCGCCACGGCATGTCGGCGTCGCTCTTGCCGACCACCTGCTCGGGATACGACAGACCCGCGTCGCGCGCGAACGCCATGTTGCAGCCGAGATAGCGCGACTCCAGGTCCTTCCAGAAAATGCGCTGCGGGATGTTGTCGATCACCGCTTCGAGCATCTGGTTCGAGCGCTGCGCCTCGGCTTCGGCGTTGATCTGCTCGGTGACGTCGTCGGCGAGAACGAAGAACGCGGCGCGGCCCATGAAGTTCAGCGCGTGATAGGAGATGTCCGCGCTGATCACCGAGCCGTCCTTGCGCCGGTGATGCCAGATGCCCGCCATCGTGCGCCCGCGCTCGGCGCTGTCGGCGCGCTGCAAGTGCGACTCGAGCCGGCCGATCTCGCTATTCGGCCGGATCGCGCGAATCGTCATGTCGAGAAACTCGCTCTCCGAATAGCCGTACTGCTTGATCGCGGCCGAATTGACGGCGAGAAAGCGCAGCGTCTCGCGCTCGAAGATATACATCGGCACCGGATGATCGTCGAACAGGCTGCGAAAGCGCTCGTCGTTGCGGCCGAGCGCGCGCACGCTGTGCAGCTTCTTGCGCGCGCTGCTTTCGCGTGCGCCGAAGGTGAAGATCAGGAGCGCCGCGCCCGCCAGCATGGTCGCGATCAGAAACAGCGCCGCGTGCCGCCGCTCCTTCGACGACGCCGCGAGCGACGCCTGCAACGCGCGGTTCTCGGCTGCCCGCAGCGCGGCGAGGCCCGCTTCGACACGCTGCAGCCCGAGCCCGGCGTGCATGTACGACGCCGCCGTCCATGCGCGCGAGGCGGCCGGCTCGTCGGCGTCGCGCGTGAGCAGCGCATCGCCGATGTCGCGTTGCAGCGCGCGCCGGTCCGCGCCGACCTGGGCGAGCGTGGCGAGCATCGCGGGTTCGTCGGCCAGTTCGCCCTGCAACTTGCTTTCGAGACTCGCGAGCGTCGCGTTCATCGTCGCGGCCGCGTCGACGGGCGGCGGATCGCCCGCGGCCTCGAGGCGGCCGAGCGCGGCGAGACCGCCGTCGAGCGCCGACTGGTACGCGTCGAGGCTCTGGCGAACGTGCGTCGAATGCAGCATGCGCGCGTCGGCCTCACGCTGGCCGGCGATCTGCAAGCATGCGGCGAACACGTTTGCGCCGAGCGCGACGGCCACGACCGCTATGTTGATCAGCAGCCGCTTCGAGATGAAAGGAGTCATGGGTTCCGAACGTCGATCGTTCTTCGGGCGGGAGCGCGAGGCCGCTTGCGATGCGTCCGGCGGCATCGATGCGAGTCTTTTACGCGCTAACCTTTGGATAACGGCAGCGTTCGGAACAGGTTGAGGGTGGGAGGTGAAAAAAAGTTGGTGGGGTGCGCTCGCGGCTGGCCGGCCGCGCCTAGCCGGCCGCGCCAAATTCCTTCATCGCCGGGATGAAGTCGTGGTTGATCTCCTGCTTGCGCGACAACTTCGCGAGCACGTAGCGCTTGAACGGCTCGAGCTCCGCCCAGCGCGCGGCACTCGGACCCGCGAGGCCCGCCAGCTTCGCCTGACGCTCGACGCTTTCGGGCACGCTCGCCGTGTCGCGCCACGCGGGCGCTTCGTCCGGCGTGAACCACTCCGGTTCGACGTTCGCGTGAGTGCGCAGCATCTCGAACAGCGCGTGATCGAAGTTGGGCTCGATCTCCGCGTCGTCTTCGACGGGAAAACGCGCGAGCAGCTTGCGGTCCTCCAGCGGCAGCATTTGCCATTGCGCGAGCGAAATGCGCAGCCCGAAACGATCGAGATTGAAGCGAACCGACATCGGGATGTAGGTGAAATTCTGCGACGACTCCACCTCGAAGTTGAACAGCAGCGGTGCTTCGTTGAGTCCCATGACAGTTTCCTCTTGGATGACGGGCAACGCACAAGGCCAGCTTGAGGTATTTTAGAACCTTATTCGTGCGTCGGCGGCGCGGCATGGCCGGGCGCACGCACGGCATCGACGGAGTGAATCAGCGTGAACGAACTGCAAGCAGGCCAGCCCGGCGCGGTGGAGCGTCAGGTGCACCGCCATCGCGGCGCGGCGGTCGAAACGGTCACTGACCACGTCGGCCAGGAGTGGCCGGTCGCGCTCGTCTTCAACGGCATCTCGCATGCGGTGATGATGTGCACGCCACGCGATCTCGAAGCATTCGCCGTCGGCTTCGCGATTTCGGAAGGGATTGTCGAGCGCGGCAGCGACATTCAGGACATCGAGGTCGAACTGCATGACGACGGCGAATTGCCGCACGCCGAAGTGCAATTGCAGGTCGTGCAGCAGGCATTCGTCGCGCTGAAGCAAAAGCGCCGCGCGTTGGCCGGCCGCACCGGCTGCGGCGTGTGCGGCATCGAAAGCATCGATCTGCTCGATCTGAAGCCGGAACGCGTGCCCGATACCGGCTTTTTGCAGCGGCTAGCGCCCGACGCGATCGCGCGCGCGGCCCGCGAATTGCCCGCGCATCAGGCGTTGACGCGCCTCACCGGCGGCCTGCACGCCGCCGCGTGGTGCGACGCCGCGGGCGCGATCCGCTACGCGTTCGAAGATGTCGGCCGCCATAACGCGCTCGACAAGCTGATCGGCCAGCTCGTGCTCGATCGCGCGGATACCAAAGAGGGCTTCGTGTTTCTGTCGAGCCGCGCGAGCTATGAACTCGTGCGCAAAGCCGCGCGCGTCGACGTGCCGATGCTCGCGACGATTTCGGCGCCGTCGTCGCTGGCGATTGCGATTGCCCGCAAGGCCGGCGTGCGGCTCGTCAGCTTCTGCCGCGAAACCAGCTACGTCGATTACGACACCGCGCAGCCCTGAGCGGCTTCTGCAAACGGGACAAGTGGGCGCTTTGCAGCCGCCCTGCTTGCTCAGTCGAATTGCCGGAAGTCCGGCTTGCGCTTCTCGAAGAACGCCTTGAACGCCTCACGCGCTTCGGGCGCGATCAGCATCTTGCCGAAGTGCAGCGCTTCCTCCGACATCTGCGTTTGCAGTTCCTGGTGGCTCGCGCGCTTCATCAGGCTCTTGGTCACGCGCAATGACGACGCCGGCAACGCGGCGAGCTTCGCGGCTTGCGATGCCGCGAACGCGTCGACTTCCGCAGCCGGCAACACGCGATTCACGAAGCCCATGCGTTGCGCTTCGGCGGCGTCGAACGCCTCGCCGAGCAGCAGCTTTTCCGCCGCGGCCTGATAGCCCGCGACGCGTTGCAGCAGCAAACTCGACGCCGCTTCGGGACACAGCCCGAGTTGCGCGAACGGCAACGAGAAGCTCGCCGAATCGGCGGCATAGACCAGATCGCAATGCAGCAGCAGCGTCGTGCCGATGCCCACCGCCGGCCCTGCGACCGACGCCACCACCGGCTTTTCCGCCGAACTGATCGCGCGCAGGAACTGGAAGACGGGCGCGTTTTCGCCCATCGGCGGCGCCTTCATGAAGTCTTCGAGATCGTTGCCCGCGCTGAAAATGCCCGCGCTGCCGCGAAACAGAATGGCGCGCACGGACGCATCGGCTTGCGCGTCGACCAAAGTGTCGGCCATCGTCTGATACATCGCGGCCGTGATCGCGTTCTTCTTGTCCGGCCGGTTGAAGGCAATCGTCAGCACACCGTTGGCGCGCTCGACCAGAATGTCCGTCGTCATGTTCGTCTCCTTCATGTGCTACAGAATCTGCTGTAGTAAAAGCAAAAACGGTTCGCAAGCGCGAGGCCTGCGAACCGTTGCGAGCGCCTTAACGGCATGCCGCGTGCACCGAAGCAAGCCGTATCACAGCCGCTCGATGATGCCCGCCGCGCCCATCCCCGTGCCGACGCACATCGTCACCATGCCGTACTTGTAGTTGCGGCGGCGCAAGCCGTGCACGACCGTCGACGCACGAATCGCACCCGTCGCGCCCAGCGGATGGCCGAGCGCGATCGCGCCGCCGAGGGGGTTGATCTTCGACGGATCGAGGCCCAGGTCCTGAATCACCGCGAGCGATTGCGCGGCGAACGCTTCGTTCAACTCGATCCAGTCGAGGTCGTCCTGTGTCAGACCCGCGGCCTTCAGCGCTGCCGGAATCGCTTCCTTCGGCCCGATGCCCATGATTTCCGGCGGCACGCCGCGCACCGCGAAGCTGACGAAGCGCGCGAGCGGCGTCAGGTTGAACTGCTTGAGGATCTTCTCCGACACGACGATCAGTGCGCCCGCGCCGTCCGAGGTCTGCGAGCTGTTGCCGGCCGTCACCGAGCCCTTGTTCGCGAACACCGTGCGCAGTTTCGCGAGACCTTCGAGCGACGTATCGGCGCGCGGGCCTTCGTCGAGCGAGACTTCGCGCGTTTTAACGCGCACTTCGCCCGTGGCGAGATCGGGAAAGCGCTCAGTGACCGTGTACGCGGCGATCTCGTCGTTGAACTCGCCGGACTGCTGCGCGGCGATCGCGCGGCGATGCGATTCGACCGAGAACGCGTCTTGCGCTTCGCGGCTGATCTTCCAGCGCTCGGCGACTTTCTCGGCGGTCAGGCCCATGCCGTACGCAATGCCAACATCTTCATTGCGATCGAAGATATGCGGCGACAGCGACGGCTTGTTGCCCATCATCGGCACCATGCTCATCGACTCGCAGCCGCCCGCGATCAGCGCGTCCGATTCGCCGACGCGGATGCGGTCCGCGGCCATCGCCAACGCGGTCAGGCCCGACGCGCAGAAGCGGTTCACCGTCACGCCGCCGACCGACTGCGGCAGGCCCGCGAGCAGCGCGCCCATGCGGGCCACGTTCAGGCCCTGCTCGGCCTCGGGAATCGCGCAGCCGACAATCGCGTCTTCGATCACCTTCGTGTCGAGGCCGGGCACTTGGGCCACGGCGGATCGGATTGCATGCACCAGCAGTTCGTCAGGGCGCGTGTTTTTGAACACGCCGCGCGGCGCCTTGCCGATCGGCGTACGGCTCGCGGCGACGATGTATGCGTCTTGCAATTGCTTGCTCATTTGTTTCTCCGAAATTTGCGCGCGTCGCTGTTAGTTCCGCACCGGCTTGCCGGTTTGCAGCATGCCCATGATCCGCTCCTGCGTCTTCTGCGTGCCGAGCAGATCGACGAACGCGCGGCGCTCGAGTTGCAGCAGCCATTCTTCGTCGACGAGACTGCCGCCTTCCACGTCGCCGCCGCACACGGCTTCGGCGATGCGGCTCGCGATCAGGAAATCGTGCTCGCTGATGAAGCGGCCGTCGCGCATGTTCACGAGCGATGCCTTGATGGTCGAGATCGCCGAGCGTCCGGCAACCGGCACCTGCGTGACGCGCAGCGGCGGACGGTAACCAGCGCCAGCGAGTGCGCGCGCTTCCTTCTTCGCGACGTCGAGCAACTCGAACACGTTGAACACAATCGTGTCCGACGGCTTCAGATAACCCATCGCGCGGGCGTCGAGCGCGGACGCCGACACCTTCGCCATCGCCGCGTTTTCGAACGACTTCTGCACGAACTTCAGCAGATCGTTGGTCGCGCCGACTTGCGTCGCGGCCTCGGCCGCGCGCAACGCCGCTTCCTTCAGGCCGCCGCCAGCAGGCACGAGACCCACGCCGACTTCCACGAGACCGATATAGCTTTCGATGTGCGCAACGCGCTTCGCGCTATGCAGCAGCAACTCGCAGCCGCCGCCGAGCGCAATGCCCGACACTGCGGCCACAACCGGCACGCTCGCGTACTTCACGCGCAGCATGCCTTGCTGGAACTTCTTCACGAACGGCTCGATGCCTTTCGCGCCGCCCATCATGAACGCGGGCATCGCTTCTTCGAGGTTCGCGCCCGCCGAGAACGGGCCGCCCGGCGCGCCGAGTTTCAGCGACGTCGGCTGCCAGATCACGAGACCCTTGTAGTCCTTCTCGGCCAGTTCGATGGCCTGCGTCAAACCGTCGATCACCGACGGTCCGATCGTGTTCATCTTGCTCTTGAACGACACGATCAGAACATCGTTCTCGCCGGCGCGGTCGTCGACCCATGCGCGCACCGCGTCCGTTTCGAATAGCGTCTTGCCGTAAGTCTTCGGGTCCGCAGCCGTTTCGCCGACGAGTGGTGCGCGGAACACCTGGCGCTCATACACGCCAAGCGACGAGCGCGGCACGAACGTCTTCGAAGCCGGCGACCACGAACCTTCGTTCGTATGCACGCCGCCCTTTTCGGCGACGGGACCGTCGAGCACCCACGAAGGCAATGGCACAGTCGAAAGCGCCTTGCCCGCCGCGATGTCTTCCTGCACCCATTCGGCGACCTGCTTCCAGCCGGCCGTCTGCCAGCCTTCGAACGGACCTTCGTTCCAGCCGAAACCCCAGCGGATGGCGAGGTCGACGTCGCGCGCGTTATCGGCGATGGATTCCAGATGCACGCCGATGTAGTGGAACACGTCGCGGAAAATGGACCACAGGAATTGGGCTTGCGGATGCTCCGATTCGCGCAGCAGTTTCAGCCGCTCAGCCGGCGGACGCTTCAGAATGCGGCCGACCAGTTCGTCGGCCTTCGCGCCGCCGTCCACGTACTCGCCCGTTTTCGGGTCGAGCACCTTGATCGCCTTGCCTTCCTTCTTGTAGAAGCCGCCGCCCGTCTTCTGACCGAGCGCGCCCTTCTTCACGAGTTCGGCGAGCACGGCCGGCGTTTCGTAGACCGGGAAGAACGGATCGTCCTTCAGGTTGTCCTGCATCGTCTTGATGACGTGCGCCATCGTGTCGAGACCCACGACATCAGCAGTACGGAACGTCGCCGACTTCGCACGACCGAGACGCGAGCCGGTCAGGTCGTCCACTTCGTCGAAACGCAGGCCGAATTTTGCGGCCTCGGTAATCACGGCGAGAATCGAGAAAATGCCGACGCGATTCGCGATGAAGTTCGGCGTGTCTTTCGCGCGCACGACGCCCTTGCCGACCACGCTCGTCAGGAACGTTTCGAGTTGATCGAGAATTTCCGGGCGCGTGGTCGCGGTCGGAATCAGTTCGACCAGATGCATGTAGCGCGGCGGATTGAAGAAATGCACGCCGCAAAAGCGCGCCTTGAGTTCGTCCGCGAAACCTTGCGACAACTCGGTGATGGACAGGCCCGATGTATTGGTCGCGAAGATCGCGTTCGGCGCGATGTGCGGCGACACCTTCTTGTACAGGTCGTGCTTCCAGTCCATGCGCTCGGCGATCGCTTCGATCACGAGGTCGCATTCGGCGAGCTTCTCGATGTCGTCGCCGTAATTCGCGGGCTGAATGTACTGCGCGTCGTCCTTCACGCCGAACGGCGCGGGCGACAGCTTCTTCAGATTCTCGATCGCCTTCAACGCGATGGCGTTCTTCGGACCTTCCTTTGCGGGCAGGTCGAACAGCAGCACCGGCACCTTGGCGTTGATCAGGTGCGCGGCGATCTGCGCGCCCATCACGCCGGCGCCGAGCACGGCTACCTTGCGAATGATCAGATTGCTCACGTTGTTCCTCCGGGGAGTTATGCGGTGTCGCGAATGTGTCGCGGATATCTCGACTACTTCGCGATGGATGGGGCCGGCAAAATCGCCGCGTCGTTGGAACCGGCGCGGCGACTTTCCGTGAGTTGATTTAGAACAGCGCTTCTTCGTAGTCCATCAGCGGCTTGGAACCGGCGCGCGCCTGGCGAATCGTCATGGCCGTTTCGGGCAGCAGCTTCGCGAAGTAAAAGCGCGCGGTGGCGAGCTTGGCCTTGTAGAACGGATCGCCCGATGCTTCGTTATCCAGCGCGACGCGCGCCATGCGTGCCCAGAAGTACGAGAACACGAGATGGCCTACAGTGCGCAGATACGGCACGGCCGCGGCACCCACTTCGTCCGGGTTCTGCATGGCCTTCATGCCGATTTCCATCGTCAGCTTCTGCACCTTTTCGCCGATGTCGGCGAGCGGGTTGATGAACTCCTGCATCTCCGGCTTGATGCCTTCGGCTTCGACAAACTCGGTCACGAGCTTGCCGAACTTCTTCATCTTCGCGCCCATGTCGCCGAGAATCTTGCGGCCGAGCAGGTCGAGCGCCTGAATCGCGTTCGTGCCTTCGTAGATCATGTTGATGCGCGCGTCGCGCACGTACTGCTCCATGCCCCACTCGGCGATAAAGCCGTGGCCGCCGTAAATCTGCATCGCGTGATTCGTGCCTTCGAACGCGTTGTCCGACAGGAACGCTTTCAGGATCGGCGTGAGCAGCGCGACGAGATCGGCGGCTTCCTTGCGCACGGATTCGTCGGCGTGCGACAGTTCCTTGTCGATATGCAGCGCGGACCAGTACGAGAATGCGCGCGCGCCTTCCGCATAGGCCTTTTGCGTGAGCAGCATGCGGCGCACGTCGGGATGCACGATGATCGGATCAGCGGCTTTGTCCGGGGCCTTCGGACCGGTCAGCGAGCGCATTTGCAGACGTTCTTTCGCATACGTCAGCGAGTTCTGGTACGCGACTTCGGTCAAGCCGAGGCTCTGCATGCCGACGCCCAGACGCGCAGCGTTCATCATCACGAACATCGCGTTCAAGCCTTTGTTCGGCTCGCCGACGAGCCAGCCCTTCGCGTTGTCGAGATTGATCACGCAGGTCGCGTTGCCGTGAATGCCCATCTTGTGTTCGATGGAACCGCACTTCACGCCGTTGCGTTCACCAGGCTCGCCTGCTTCGTTCGGCACGAACTTCGGCACGATGAAAAGCGAAATGCCCTTGGTGCCTTTGGGCGCATCCGGCAGACGCGCGAGCACGAGGTGAACGATGT
The DNA here is from genome assembly GCF_040543975.1 of Paraburkholderia sp. OAS925. Classification (NCBI taxonomy): domain Bacteria; kingdom Pseudomonadati; phylum Pseudomonadota; class Betaproteobacteria; order Burkholderiales; family Burkholderiaceae; genus Paraburkholderia; species Paraburkholderia sp. OAS925. The sequence goes on along the minus strand of NZ_JBEUNO010000001.1, from coordinate 846,598 downwards.
TCTCCGCAAGATCATGCTCGCCGCTGGAGATGAAAATCTTCGTGCCGCTGATCGCATACGAGCCGTCGCTATTCGGCTCGGCCTTGGTGCGCAGAATGCCGAGATCGGTGCCGCAATGCGGCTCGGTCAGACACATGGTGCCGGTCCATACGCCCGACACCAGCTTCGGCAGATACACCTTTTGCAGTTCCGGCGTGCCGTGCGCGTGCAGGCATTCGTATGCGCCGTGCGAGAGGCCGGGGTACATCGTCCATGCCTGGTTCGCCGAATTCAGCATTTCGTAGAGCGCGTTGTTGACGAACGCGGGCAGCCCCTGGCCGCCGTACTCGGGATCGCAACCGAGCGCGGGCCAGCCGGCTTCAACGTACTGTTGATAGGCTTCCTTGAAACCCTTCGGCGTGGTCACGACGCCGTCGCCGACGTACGTGCAGCCTTCCTGGTCGCCGCTGTGATTCAGCGGAAACAGCACTTCGGAGCAGAACTTGCCGGCCTCTTCGAGCACGGCGTTGATCGTCCCGGCGTCGAGATCCGCGTGCTTCGGCATCTGCTTGATCTCGGCTTCGACGTTAAGCAGCTCGTGCAACACGAATTGCATGTCGCGCAGCGGCGCGGCGTACTGTCCCATGAGTCTCTCCAAAGTTTAAACATGAAGCCAGGCCGTTAGCTGCACGCGCGACGCGGATCGGCTCTCTGCTAACGGCTTTCGCTTTGATACGAAACAATCAGTTTTTCCAACGCGGCCCACGTCAGACGCACCGCATCCGGCAGATGCAGGAAACGCGCGTCGTGATGCAGACCCAGCGTGAAGCTGTACAGTTCGAACAGCATCAATTGCGGATCGGTGTCCGCGCGCAGATGCCCTTCTTCCATTGCCTGCGAAATCGCGCGGGTGAGCGCCGCGCGCCACATCGTCACGCTCGACACCAGTTGTTCGCGCACCTGGCTGTCCGCGCGGTCGTCGTATTCAACGGCGCCGCTGATGTAGATGCACCCGGTGGTCACTTCCTGAATGCGCTTCTCGATCCAGCGGGAGATCATCGCGCGCAAACGCGGCAATCCGCGAGGCTCGCGCAGGCTCGGGAAAAACACCTCGTCTTCGAAACGACGGTGATATTCGCGCACGACTTCCACCTGCAAGTCCTCGCGCGACCCGAAATGCGCGAACACACCGCTTTTGCTCATCTGCATGCGCTCGGCCAGGAGGCCAATCGTCAGACCTTCGAGTCCGTCGCGGCTTGCAAGATCAAGTGCTGCATCGAGAATTGCGGCTCGCGTTTGTTCGCCTTTTCGCATAGCTTTTACCGTTCTAATGTGACCGAAAGAAAATCGAACGGCCGTACTATTATTGAGTGGCGCCGTCCGCGAAACAAGGACTTTATTAGAAACCGGTTTCTAACCTGGCTTCAATTTTGGGGCATGTAGCAATCAGAGGAATCGGATTTTTTAGAGGGGTTTGTCGTCAGGCAGTTTTGCATTGACCCATCCGCTTCCTCGAACTGCGCAGCCGGCTGACATGATGCAGCAGCGCAAGCGAATCTAGAACACGTTTAAGCTCCGATTGCGTAGCGCTGCTTGAGTGCCTCGCATGTCCGCGCGAGCACGTCGTCCCAGTCGTCGCGCTGAGTTTGCGTGAAAAGACGCAAGCCCGGATACCACGGGCTGTCGTCCCGTCCGCGCAGCCAACGCCAGCAACCCGCGAAACGGTTTAGCAGCCATACCGGCTTGCCCAGGGCCGCGGCGAGATGCGCGACCGAGGTATCGACGGAAATCACCAGATCGAGGTTGGCGATCAGCGCGGCGGTATCCGCGAAGTCCGTGAGATCGGCGGTCCAGTCCGTTAGGCGCGCCTGGCTGGCCGGATCGGCCAGCTTGGCGGGATCGTCGGTCTTTTGCAGACTGATCCAGCGGATCTGATCGAGCGCGAAGAGCGGCGCAAGCTGAGCTGCGCTGAGGCTGCGCCGGCGATCCACGGCGATGCCCGAATGACCGCCCGCCCATACCACGCCGATGCGCGGCAAGTGCGCGTCCGGCAACGTGTCGAGCCGCGCGCGCCAGGCGGCGGCACGCGTCATATCGGCGTGGAGATACGGCGTGTCCGCCGGGATGGTCGCGACTTGCGTGCCGAACGCCATCGGCAACGACATCAGCGGGCAATAGCGATCCCAGCTCGCAAAATCGGACGCCGGCTCGTCGAGCAGCACGAGCCCCGGCCAACGCGAACACAGCGATTCTGCGTACAGGCGACGCAGCGGCGCCGGGCATACATAGCCGACCTGCGCGAACAGTTCGAGCGCCATTGGCAGATAGCGCACGAATTGCAGACTGTCGCCGTAGCCTTGCTCGTCGAGCACGAGCAGACGTTCGCTGCGCATACGTTTCGGCTCCGCTGCGCCGACCACGGCGGGGCTTTCGCCCCACCAGCGCGGCAACGGCGCCTGGATGGGCACTCGCGCGGGACTTCCGTCGGCGTGACGGAAGCTGACCCAGCGGTCTTCGAAATATGGCCAGGCTTCCTGATAACGGCCGGTGGCGAGCAGCAGCATCGACAGGTTATTGCGTGCGACGAGATTGGCCGGCGCGAGTTCGAGCGCGCGCCGGTAGTGATGCTCGGCTTCCTGTAGAGCGCCCAGGTCCGCGAAGATGCGGCCGAGGTTGTTGTGCGCCGCGGAGTGGCCAGGTTCAATCTTGATCGTCCGACGGTAACTGACTGCCGCGTCTTCCGGACGGTCGAGATGTTGCAGCGTCAACGCCAGGTTGTAGTGAAGCGCAGTGAACTCCGGCTGCAGTGCGAGCCCCTTGCGCAAACTGTCGACGGCTCCGTCGTGATCGCCCAGTCTGAGCTGAATCGCGTACAGCGTGTTGTAGAGGTTCGCTTCCGGGCCGAGCTGGATCGCCCGCTCGAGCCAGTGTCGCGCCACTTCAGGCTGGCCGGTGGCAAGCGCGAGCAGGCCCTCGAGATGCATGGCGCCGGTGTGCTCGCCGTCCAGCGTCAGGATTTGCGCGGCGAGCGCGTGGACGGTGTCGTGGCGACCGGCCCGGTACGCTGCCAGAGCCTGGTCATGCAGGCTTGATATGTTGCTGTTATCGGATGCGGCTTCGGAATGCGCTGGCATGGGACGGACGGACCTCGATGACTGGCCGGTGGCTTCGCGCCGCTCACGGTGCGCGGTGCGGTGCCATCGGCGCACGCTGCTTGATGGCAGAGGTCTTTGACGCCGACGCATGGGCTCGCATGGGCTCGCATCTTCTCGCGTCGGGCGCTTGACCGCTGGTGAGCGGCGATTATGGTTTCGGGGTCCGCGAAGGGGCTGCGCGAAAAGTCTGAAAGACATCGGGAAATGGTTGAGCGTGCTTCTGAAGCGTCGGCCTTATCCGCTAATCGTAGCCGCCCACCGTCAGCACCTTCATCGCCAGCCGATACGTCGTGTAGGCGAGCCAGTTAAGCAGCCGTTCGCCGGCCGGACGCGCGTCGTAGTGCGCTTCGTCGATGCGCCGCGAGTCCTTGAACGCGACGAGGATCGCTTCGCGAAGCGCGTCGATCGACGGATCGTTCACCAGCACGACGTTGGCCTCGTTATTCAGCATGAGGCTGAGCGCGTCGAGATTGGACGAACCCACGGTCGCCCAGTTCGAGTCGACCACCGCGACCTTGCCGTGCAGCATGGTCTTCTCGTACTCCGCGATCTGCACGCCCGCCCGCAGCAACGCGCGATAGAGAAAAGGCACCGCGTAGTCGAGCGCCTTGAACTCCTTGCGGCCGATAATCAGCTTCACCACGACGCCGCGCCGCGCCGCATACACGAGCGCGCGACGCAGCTTGCGGCCAGGCATGAAGTACGGATTCGCGAGCAGCACCTCGTTGCGCGCCTGGCCGATCGCCGTCAGATACGCCTTTTCGATGGCGCGCCGATTGATCAGGTTGTCGCGCGCGACGAACGCCACGCACGGTTCGCCGCCCGCCCACAGTTCTTCGTTGCGGCGCCGGCGTCGACGGCGCAGGCTGCCGAGCGACGCGGACGTCTTCGGACTGAGATCGGGCTCGAGCGACTCCACTGGCCGATGCCCGACGCGAATCCGCCGCCATTGCACTTCGAACGCCTGGCGCACGTCGCTCACCACCGGCCCATGCAATTCGACCGCGAAATCCCAGCGCCGATACGGCAGCGTCTCGCCGTTGTTTTCATAATCGTCGACGATGTTGATGCCGCCGCAATACGCAAACGCGTCGTCGATCACGGCCAGCTTGCGGTGCGTGCGCGAGAAACCGAAGCGCCCGAAAATGTGCGGGTTGTAGATGCGATGCTCGATGCCCGCGCCGGTCCACTCGTCGAACATCGGCAGGCGGGCGGTGCCGACACCGTCGGTGATCACGCGCACACGCACGCCGCGCGCCGCAGCGCGCAGCAGCGCCGCGTTGACCATCTGCCCGGCCTCGTCGTAGCAAAAGATATAGGTTTCGAGAACCACGTCGCGCTCGGCGGCATCCACACGCTGCACGAGCGCGCTGAAGAACTCGTCGCCGGAGCGCAGCAGCTTGACGTCGTTGCCGCTCGTGAAGCGGTAGCGCTGCCAATAGCGGCGGCCGAGCAGCGATTGCCGCAGACGGGCGAAACGGCGTGCGCCGCCGACGCTCATCGGCGAGACTCCGAACGCTTGCGCAGCCTGCTCGGCAACTGCAGGATCGCATCCGCATTCGACGACGAAAAGCAGCGCGACGCCGCCTCTTCATACGGCAGCCAAAGAAACGCGGTGTGCTCGCGCGGCGCGAGCGTGACTTCGAGGCGCTCGGGCACTTCTACGCTGAACCAGTGCTCGGTGTTGTGGATCACGCCTTCGGCATAGCGATGCAGAAACTGCGGATAGATCTCGTATTCGATCGAGTATTGCCAGTCGAACAGCGCGCTTTGCGGCACAGCAGCGCTGCCGATCACGATGCCGGTTTCCTCGGCCACTTCGCGCATGGCCGTTTCGGCGAGCGGTTCGTCGAGCCGGTCTTTCGAACCCGTCACCGACTGCCAGAACCCCGGCATATCGGCGCGCTCGATCAGCAGCACATCGAGCGAGGGCGTATGAATGACGACGAGTACGGACTGCGGGATCTTCGGCGGTTTCGGCATGATGTGAAAACTGGGCGCAATGCTTGCGCGATACATGTCGGCGGGTGGTCCAATGAACAGTCGAAAGCTGTTGCATCGACTGTAACGCAAAAAACGAAAAAGGCGCCGGAGTTTCCTCCCGCGCCTTTTCGTTTTGCTTCTGCTGTCGTTTTCAGACAGCACCCGGCATCAAATCGTCATGCCTTCGGTTCCGGCGTGCGCAGACGGATGTGCAACTCGCGCAACTGGCGCTCGTCCACTTCGCTCGGCGCCTGCGTGAGCAGATCTTGCGCGCGCTGCGTCTTCGGGAACGCGATCACGTCGCGGATCGAATCGGCGCCGGCCATCATCGTGACGATGCGGTCCAGACCGAACGCGATGCCGCCATGCGGAGGCGCGCCGTACTGCAACGCGTCGAGCAGGAAGCCGAATTTGGCTTGCGCTTCTTCGGCGTTGATCTTGAGCGCGCGGAACACCTTGCTCTGCACTTCCTCGCGATGGATACGCACCGAGCCGCCGCCGATTTCCCAGCCGTTCAGCACCATGTCGTAGGCCTTCGCGAGGCAGCGCGCCGGGTCCGATTCCAGGTACTCGAGGTGCTCGTCTTTCGGGCTCGTGAACGGATGATGCGCGGCGACGTAGCGGTTGTCTTCCTCGTCGTATTCGAACATCGGGAAGTCGACCACCCACAGCGGCTTCCAGCCGGACTCGACGAGGCCATTGGCCTTGCCGAATTCCGAATGGCCGATCTTCAGACGCAGCGCGCCCAGGCTGTCGTTCACCACCTTCGCGCGATCCGCCGCGAAGAAGATGATGTCGCCGTCTTGCGCGCCGGTGCGCTCGATAATCGCCTTGACCGCTTCGTCATGCAGGTTCTTGACGATCGGGCTTTGCAGACCGTCGCGGCCCTTCGCCACTTCGTTGACCTTGATCCACGCGAGACCCTTCGCGCCGTAGATGCGCACGAATTCCGTGTAGCTGTCGATGTCGCCGCGCGAAAGCTCGCCGCCCTTCGGCACGCGGATGGCGGCAACGCGGCCGTCTTTCGAGTTGGCCGGCGTGCTGAACACCTTGAACTCGACGTCTTTGACCGCGTCGGTCAGGTCGGTGAATTCGAGCTTCACGCGCAGGTCCGGCTTGTCCGAACCGAAGCGGCGCATGGCTTCCGAATACTCCATGACCGGGAACTTCTCGTCGAGCGAAACGCCGATCGTTTCCTTGAACACATGACGGATCATCGCCTCGAACAGATCGCGAATTTCCTGTTCCGACAGGAACGAGGTTTCGCAGTCGATCTGCGTGAATTCCGGCTGACGGTCGGCGCGCAGGTCTTCGTCGCGGAAGCACTTGGTGATCTGGTAGTAGCGGTCGAAGTTCGCCACCATCAAGAGCTGCTTGAAGAGCTGCGGCGACTGCGGCAGCGCGAAGAACTGACCGGGGTTCGTACGCGACGGCACCAGGTAGTCGCGCGCGCCTTCCGGCGTGCTCTTGGTCAGCATCGGCGTTTCGATGTCGATGAAGCCGAGCGTGTCGAGGTACTTGCGCACTTCGATCGCGACGCGGTAGCGCAGACGCAGGTTGTGCTGCATCTGCGGACGGCGCAGATCGAGCACGCGATGCGTGAGGCGCGTGGTCTCCGACAGGTTGTCGTCGTCGAGCTGGAACGGCGGCGTAACCGACGCGTTCAGCACGATCAGTTCGTGGCACAGCACTTCGATCTTGCCGCTCTTGAGCGCGGCGTTCGTCGTGCCTTCGGGACGCGCGCGCACCACGCCCTTGATCTGCAGACAGAACTCGTTGCGCACGTCTTCGGCCGCCTTGAACATCTCCGCGCGATCCGGGTCGCAGACGACCTGAACGAGGCCTTCGCGGTCACGCAGGTCGATGAAGATAACGCCGCCGTGGTCGCGGCGGCGGCTGACCCAGCCGCACAGCGAGACGGTTTGGCCCAGTAGTTCTTCGGTCACCAGACCGCAGTATTCAGATCTCATCGACATGATGTTTGACTTTCGTTTTGCATTGGTTGATCGGCGCGCCGCAGTTCGACACTGCGTGAAACGTTGCGCGCCGGCATTACAGCGGAGGCTCGACTGTCGTGCGGCGCACCGGCGCCGGAGGCGCGGACGGCGCCACGACGCCCATCGAGACGATGTACTTGAGCGCGGCGTCGACCGTCATGTCGAGTTCGATCACTTCGCTCTTGGGCACCATCAGGAAGAAGCCGGACGTTGGATTCGGCGTGGTCGGCACATAAACGCTGACGTGATCTTCTTTCAGGTGATTGATCACGTCGCCGCCCGGAATGCCGGTCAGAAACGCAATCGTATAGCAGCCGCGGCGCGGGTATTCGATGAGCAGCGCCTTGCGAAACGCGTTGCCGCTGCTCGACAGCAGCGTGTCGGACACCTGCTTGACGCTCGTGTAGATCGGCCCGACCACGGGAATGTGCGCGACCACGACTTCCCACCACTTCACGAGCTTCTGCCCGACGAAGTTCTGAGTCAACAGCCCGACGACAAAGATGAATGCCAGTGTCAGCACCGCGCCGAGGCCGGGCAGGCGGAAACCGAACACGCGCTCGGGCTGCCATGCGCGCGGCAGCAGCAACAGCGTCTGATCCATCGTGCCGATGATCAGACCGAGCACCCACAGCGTGATGGCCAAAGGCACCAGCACCAGGAGGCCAGTCAGAAACACCGATTTGAGCGTCGTTTTTTTCGTCGTCATGTGTACCGCCAGAAAGCCGCGCCGCCGAAGCAATGCGCGGCGTGTGCGCCGCCCGCGAGGGCGGCAGTGCTACTAGACGCTGCTGGAGCCGCTTGCGGGCGTGCTGGCCGCCGGCGTTGCAGCCGGTGCTGCCGGCGCCGCGGCTGAACTGCTGGCTGCGGCTGTGTCGGATTTGGCGGCGCCGTTGCTGGCAGCCGCGGCGTTCTCGCCCGAGGCGCCGTTGGCAGCGCCATTCGACGCGCCGTTGGCGTCGGCCTTCGCGGGCGCGCCGCTGTTGCCGCCGCGGAAGTCGGTCACGTACCAGCCGGAGCCCTTCAACTGGAAGCCCGCGGCCGTGACCTGTTTGCGAAAAGTGTCTTTCCCGCACTCGGGACATTGCGTCAACTGGGGGTCGCTCATCTTCTGAAGGACGTCCTTCCCAAAGCCGCATGACTCGCAACGATAAGCGTAGATCGGCATGACCTGTTCCCTACTGAAATCTTGTAAACGCTTGCAAAGCCTTGAATTATAGCCGCAAACCGTAACGCTCCCCGGCATTTTGGGGATGAGCGTCCGGCGCAGCCGCCGTCGCGCCAGATGGGGGCGCTTGCATGAAAAATCAAGGGCCGCGCGAGCAATGCGTAGGCGCGGCGGCGCTCGGACCGGCAGCGGCGGCGGCCTCGGTGGGCGATGCTCGACGTTCAGCCTCGGCGGCGCCACGTCAGCCAGCGCTCGCGTCCCGCAAACACCGCGATCGAATCGCTGACCGCCTCATCTTCGATCAGTTCGAAATGCGGCGTGAGCAGTGTCTCGAGTTCAGCGCGCTCGATGCCGAACGGCGGCCCTTTCGGCGTCGCTCCGATAAAAAAGAAGCCGGCGAGCAGCGCGCCTGGCGGCAACAGTTCGGCCATGCGGCGCGCATAGTCGTCGCGGCGCGCAGGCGGCAACGCGCACAGAAACGCGCGCTCGTAGATCCATGCGGGCGCAAACGGCGGCTCGTAGCTGAAAAAATCCGCCTGTTCGACGAGCTGTGCATGCTGTTCGCCCAACTGCGCGCGCGCCGCCGCGACGGCTGCGTGCGAAAAGTCGATGGCGCGCACCGGACTGCCGTGCGCGGCCAGCCAGGCCGCTTCGTAGGCGCTGCCACAACCGGGAATCAGCGCCGCCTCGCCGGCATGACGCCCAGCAAACGACTGAAACGCCGATGGCACGCCCGCCTGGTCCCACGGCGTGAAATGACGCTCGAAACGCTCGTCCCAGAACGCCGGCGAATTCGGATCGCGGCTCTCGAAATCGGGCATCGGGGATTGGGTCGGATCTTGGCTCGGATCGCTCATCGTTCGCCTCGCATTCGGGCCGCTTAGGCTTCGCTTGGATCAGGCGCCGTACGCCAGCGCGAGGAACACTCGCGCAAGCGCCGCGCCGACACCGACGGCCACGCCGAACAGCAGCAATCCTTGCAGCAGCCGGTTCGTGCGTTTCTGCTCGAGCAGGATCTGCCGGATCATGTCGTCGTTGCCGACGCGCCCATGATCGTGGCGCTCGGCCAATACATGATGGATCAGCCGCGGCAATTGCGGCAGCGTCTTGCTCCACTGCGGCGCCTCGATCTTCAACCGCTCGTACCAGCCGCGCAGCCCGATCTGCTCGTTCATCCAGCGTTCGAGATAGGGCTTCGCCGTCTTCCACAAATCGAGTTCGGGATCGAGCGAGCGGCCGAGCCCCTCGACGTTGAGCATGGTTTTTTGCAGGAGCACAAGCTGCGGCTGAATTTCGACGTTGAAGCGGCGCGACGTCGAGAACAGGCGCATCAGCACCTGACCGAGCGAAATGTCCTTCAGCGCGCGGTCGAAATACGGCTCGCATACCGCGCGAATCGCGCTTTCCAGTTCCTCGACGCGCGTGGTCGGCGGCACCCAGCCCGACTCGAGATGCAGCGTCGCGACGCGATGGTAGTCGCGCTTGAAAAAGGCGAGGAAGTTCTGCGCGAGGTAATTTTTGTCGAAGTCCGACAGCGCCCCGATGATGCCGAAATCAAGCGCGATATAGCGGCCGAAGTGCGCCGGATCGAGGCTCACCTGGATGTTGCCGGGGTGCATGTCCGCGTGGAAAAAGCCGTCGCGGAACACCTGCGTGAAGAAAATCTCCACACCTTCGCGCGCGAGCTTCGGAATATCCACGCCCGCCGCGCGCAGCGTATCGACCTGGCTGATCGGCACGCCGACCATGCGCTCCATCACCAGCACGGTGGGCGTGCAAAATTCCCAATACATTTCGGGCACGAGCAGCAGATCGAGCCCGGCGAAATTGCGGCGCAACTGGCTGCCGTTGGCGGCCTCGCGCATCAGATCGAGTTCGTCGTGCAGATACTTGTCGAACTCGGCCACCACCTCGCGCGGCTTCAGGCGCTTGCCGTCGGCCCACAAGCGCTCGGCCCATACGGCGATGTCGCGCAGCAACGCGAGGTCCGAATCAATCACCGGCAGCATGTTCGGACGCAGCACTTTCACCGCGACGGCCTTGCCCGCGTGCTGCCCGGCCTTCACGGTCGCGAAGTGCACCTGCGCGATGGAAGCGCTGGCCACCGGCACGCGCTCGAAATCGTCGAACAGCACATCGACCGGCGCGCCGAGCGACTTCTCGACGAGCCCGATGGCCACCGCCGAATCGAACGGCGGCACCTGGTCCTGGAGCTTCGCGAGTTCGTTGGCGATGTCGACGGGCAACAGATCGCGCCGCGTCGACAGCACCTGCCCGAACTTGACGAAGATCGGCCCGAGGCTTTCTAGCGCGAGGCGCAAGCGCACGCCAGGCGGCGCGTCGAAATTCCGTCCGAGCGTGGTGATACGCAGCAGCATGCGCACGCGCCGGTCGTTGATGCGGCCGAGCATCATCTCGTCGAGACCGAAGCGGATAACCGTGAAAAAGATCTTGAGGAAACGCAGAAAACGCATAGTGGTGCCCGGTGACTAGCGCGTGCCGCGCAACGTGGCGGCGCTGCCCGGCGCGGCGGCGCCGCGGGCTTCGACCTTCTGTTCAAGACGCTGGATGCGTTTTTCGACTCGCGCGAGCGCATCGCGCGCTTGCGCCAGCTCGACGTTGAAGTCGTCGAGCGCGGTGCGGCGCACGAGTTGCGGATTTTCGTCCAGCAGATATTCGGCGGCCGTGTCGAGCAGATTGCGACCGGTGCGCTGCACATGTTCGCCGACCGTGCGCGCAATCGACGCGACCCGCCACGCGGGGCCGTCGCCAATCAGCTTCGCCAGATCTTCTTCCGGCTCCCAGCGCAGATGCTCCGCCAGTTTGGCGATGACGGTCGCGAACTCGGCGTCGCCGTCGATCTTCACGTGCTTCATGACCGCGGCCTGGCCACCCTGGACGAACGCCGGCAACGCATCCGACGGCACCGAAAGCGTCACGTCGAACTGTTGCGCGTCGGTTTCGCCGAGCGCGCCCAGATAGCCGTCCGGCTGCACGACGAGCGCCAGCACGACCGGCGGCGACGACAGTCGCGCGGTCTTGCCCGCGTAAGGGGCGAGGCGCTCGCGAGCCCACGATTCGCGGGCGAGCAGATGATTGACGGCAGCGACAAAGGGCTTGGCGGCGAGGGTCATTGAAGGTGGCAAGAAAAAACCCGCGGGAGCGACTGCTCGCGCGGGTTCCTATTGTAACGTCCGTTCGCTTCGCGGCCTGCCTGGCTGAACGGCTAATCGTGGGCCTTGATGATCAACCGCGGATCAGCGTCGGGCGACATGTGCGCACGTTGCAAGCGAACCACCGGACGGACGGCCGCGACGCTCTCGCGTCTCAGTGCTGCGCGACCTGCTGGATGCCGGCGAGCAGCCAGCCTTCGCCCGGACGGTTCGCCTTGGACAGATTCCACACTTCGACGAACGGCTCGGCCGCCGCGCCCGGCGCCTCGCGGATCAGCCCGGAGAAGCGCACGCTCGCGAAGTATTCGTTCGCGCGTTCTTCGACGCCGAGCAAATCGGCGTTCAACTGCACGACATCCGTCTGATTCGTTCCGGCGCCGCGCGAAGACAGGTCGACGCGAACCTCGGCGAACATTTCCGGCGTGGTGAACTCGCGAATGTCGTCGATATTGCCGACGTCCCATGCGGCTTGCAGTCGCACGAAATACACCTTCGCGTTGCGCAGGAACGCTTCGGAATCGAAGCCGGCCGGCACGCTCGGCGTTGCGTTCACCGACGGCGTGGTCAGCGGATTGCCTTGCGGCTCAAGATACGAACCGGCAGGCGGCGCCGTATAGCGCGGCTCTTGCGGCTCCTGCGTATAGCCCGTGGCGCCGGAATTCAGCGACGGCGAATGCCCGGCGTAAGCCGGTTGCGACGTATCGCGCTTGCGGCCCAGGAAGCGGCGGATCAGCCAGATGCCGATCATCGCGAGCAATGCGATCACGATGATGTTGGCCATCGCGCCCGCGAACGCGCCGCCCAAACCGAAGTGCGACAGCAACGCGGCGATGCCGAGACCGGCTGCGAGACCGGCGATAGGCCCAAGCCAGCGCGAGCGGTTAGGCTGCGCGGCCGGCGCCGGTGTAGGCGCCGGCGCGGGTTGCGCGCGCTGCTGCATGGCCGGGTTGGTCGGCGAAGGTTGCGGAGCAGCCTGCTGCTGAACGGTGTTCGACTGACGGCCGATGCTGCGGCCGCCGCCCATGCGGCGCGCTTCGGCGTCGAGCGAGGCGACGGAGCCGGCGACGATCAGACCGACCATTGCGATCAGTCCGATTCTTCTCGCCAGAGACCGCTTGACCTTACGGGGAGATAACAGCATTGAATCGGACATTTCGGTGCATTCCTTTAAAAATCGACGGGTTAGGAACCCTAGTATTTGGTCCCCACATGCAAAGCTACCACGCCGGCTGACAAATTGTAATATTTGACGCTGTCGAGGCCCGCTTGTTCCATCATTGTTTTCAAAGTTTCCTGGTCCGGGTGCATGCGGATCGATTCGGCGAGGTAGCGGTAGCTCTCCGCGTCTTTCGCAAAACGCTCGCCGAGCCACGGCAAGACCTTGAACGAATAGACGTCGTAGGCCTTTTTCAGCGGGTCCCAGACCTTCGAGAATTCCAGCACGAGCAGACGCCCGCCCGGCTTCAGCACGCGGCGCATTTCCGCCAGCGCGATGTCCTTATGCGTCATGTTGCGCAAGCCGAATGCCACGGTGACCACATCGAAGTAGTTGTCCGGGAAGGGAATCTTCTCGGCGTCGCAGAGCAGCGCCGGCGTAATCACGCCCTTGTCGAGCAGACGATCGCGGCCGACACGCAGCATCGACTCGTTGATGTCCGTGTGCCAGACCTCACCGGTTTCGCCCGCCTGCTTCGCAAACGCCTTCGACAGATCGCCCGTGCCGCCCGCGATGTCGAGCACCTTGTAGCCCGGCCGCACGTGGGCCTGCGCGATCGTGAACATCTTCCACGCACGGTGCAACCCGCCCGACATCAGGTCGTTCATCAAGTCGTAGTTGGCGGCCACCGAGTGGAACACGCCCGCCACCTTCTGCGCCTTTTCCTGTTCGTCGACCGATTGAAAGCCGAAGTGGGTTTTGCTCATCGCGCTTGTCCTTTCCGCGTATTCTGAAAATATTGCGCCGCAGGTGCGGCAGTTCTGGCGAATCGTATCAGTGACGGTGGCCGTGCGCAGCGCCCGGCGCGGCCATCGGCGTATCGCGGTCGACGCCGGCCGCAGCCAGTTTGTCGAGATACGCGCGCCACAGTTCATCCTGGCGCCGTGCCAGATCGTAGAGCAGGTCCCACGAATAGATGCCGGTGGAGTGCCCGTCGGAGAACGTCGGCTGAATGGCGTAGTTGCCGACGCCTTCGATCATCGTGATCGTGACGTCGCGCTTGCCGGTTTGCAGCGTTTCCTGGCCGGGACCGTGGCCCTGTACTTCCGCCGACGGCGAATACACGCGCAGCAGCTCGAACGGCAGCCGGTACGATTCGCCGCTCGCGTACTGCAATTCCAGCACGCGCGACTTCGAATGCACGACGACGCCGGTCGGCACCGGAGTATCGGGAGTCAGTCCGCTCATGATGGCCTCGATATGTCGATATGAAAGCGCCGCCGCGCCCGATGCGCCCCATGAGCGCGGCGCGAAGCGGCGAGTGAATGGCGCTCAGGCGAGAGCGTGTTCGATTTCCTGCCGCACCGCTTCGCGCAGCAGCGTGGCCTGCGCGCGGCGCGACGACAGCATCGCTTCGGACACCGTGCGCTGGCGCGGCGCCCAGATGGGCAGCGGGAAATGAGCGTCGTTCGAGAAACGCGGAATGACGTGCCAATGCACATGCGGCACCTGGTTGCCGAGGCTCGCGAGGTTCACCTTCGCCGGCTGAAGAATGCGCCGCATCGCGCGCTCGACCGCATACACCGCCTTCATCACGCGATCGCGGCCCGCCGCGTCGAGATCCGAAAACTCCGCTACGTGCTCGTTCCAGATCACGCGGCAAAACCCCGGGTAATCGTGTTCGTCGGCGAGGACGACGCGCAACGTGTCGTCCTGCCACAGCACATCGCCGCCATCTTCACGGCAAAAAACGCAATCCATCGTCGTCCTCAGGCAAAAATCGTCAGTCGTGCCATTAAACCAGCACGCGCTCGATTCCGCCATTGTTCGCACGCTGCACGTAGTCGACCATCCAGTCTTCACCGAGCACGTGACGCGCCATTTCGACGACGATGTAATCCGCCTCGATGCCCGCGTCTTCGTTGTAGCGCGACAGGCCTTGCAGGCACGACGGGCAGCTCGTGAGAATCTTGACGTCGGTGGCGCCCTTCGGCTGCGGACCGTCGCCGGCCTTCAGCACGGAGCCATTCGCCGCACCCGCGGTGCCGGCCGATGCATTGGCCGGATTGATCGCGTTCGCGCCGGCTTCGGCGACGAGCGGAATGCCGCGCAGCTTGGCCGCGCCCTTGCGGATTTCTTCTTCCTTGCGAAAGCGCACCTGCGTCGAAATGTCGGGACGCGTGACCGCGAGCGTGCCCGATTCGCCGCAGCAACGATCGTTCTTCTCGATCTTGTAGCCGTCCTTCTCGGAACCCATCAGCGCGTTCACCAGCTTGACCGGGTCCATCGTCTTGATCGGCGTGTGGCACGGGTCGTGGTACATGTAGCGCGTGCCTGTGACGCCGTCGAGCTTCATGCCTTTTTCAAGCAGAAACTCGTGAATGTCGATGATCCGGCAGCCCGGGAAAATCTTGTCGAATTCATAACCGGCGAGCTGGTCGTAGCAGGTGCCGCACGACACCACCACCGTTTTGATGTCGAGATAGTTCAGCGTATTCGCGACGCGATGGAACAGCACGCGATTGTCGGTGACGATCTGCTCGGCCTTGTCGAACTGACCCGAGCCGCGCTGCGGATAGCCGCAGCACAGATAGCCCGGCGGCAGCACGGTTTGCACGCCCGCTTCCCACAGCATCGCCTGAGTCGCTAGGCCGACCTGCGAGAAAAGCCGCTCCGAACCGCAACCGGGGAAGTAGAACACCGCTTCCGTATCGGCCGTGGTCGTCTTCGGATTGCGGATGATCGGGACGATCTTGTTGTCCTCGATATCGAGCAATGCGCGCGCGGTTTTCTTCGGCAGATTGCCCGGCATCTTCTTGTTCATGAAGTGGATCACCTGCTGCGTGACCGGCGGCTTGCCGACCGTTGCCGGCGGGTGCGCCGTCTGCTTCTTCGCGAACTTCTTCAGCACTTCGTTGCCGAGGCGCTGCGCCTTGTAGCCGATGCCCATCATCGCCGTGCGCGCGAGGTTGATGGTCTGCGGATTCGTCGCGTTGAGGAAGAACATGCCGGCTGCGTTGCCCGGATTGAACTTCTTCTTGCCCATTTTGCGCAGCAGGTTGCGCATGTTCATGGTGACGTCGCCGAAGTCGATCTTCACCGGGCACGGCGTCACGCATTTGTGGCACACGGTGCAGTGATCGGCGACATCGCCGAACTCGTCCCAATGCTTGATCGACACGCCGCGGCGCGTCTGCTCTTCGTACAGGAACGCCTCGACCAGCAGCGAGGTCGCGAGAATCTTGTTGCGCGGGCTGTACAGCAGGTTCGCGCGCGGCACGTGGGTCGCGCAGACCGGCTTGCACTTGCCGCAACGCAAACAGTCTTTGATCGACTCCGAAATCGCGCCGATATCCGACTGCTGCATGATCAGCGATTCATAGCCCATCAGGCCGAAGCTCGGCGTGTAGGCGTTGCGCAAGTCCGCGCCTTCGAGCAGTTTGCCCGCGTTGAAGCGGCCATGCGGATCGACGCGCTGCTTATACGCTCGGAATTCGCCGATCTCGTCGTCGGTGAGAAATTCGAGCTTCGTGATGCCGATGCCGTGCTCGCCGGAAATCACGCCGTCGAGCGAACGCGCGAGCTTCATGATGCGCGCGACCGCCGTGTGGGCGTCTTGCAGCATCTCGTAGTTGTCGGAGTTCACCGGCAGGTTCGTGTGCACGTTGCCGTCGCCCGCGTGCATGTGCAGCGCGACGAACACGCGGCCGCGCAGCACCTGCTTGTGGATCGCCTGCGCTTCGTCGAGGATCGGCTTGAACTCGCCGCCGTTGAAAATCTGCCGCAATTCAGCGCGGATTTCCTGCTTCCACGACACGCGGATCGTTCGGTCCTGCGTGACATGGAACACGGTCGCATCAGCTTGTGCGTCGACGCGATCGGCGAATTTTTCGGCGAGCGCTTCGTAGCCGAGTCCGACGAGATAATGCTGCGCCTCGCGCAACGACAGGTCGAGCTTGTCGCGCAAGAACTCCCAACGCGTGCGCACGCGCTTGAGCAGATCCAGCGCCTGCTGCACGCGGTCTTCGAGCAGTTCGGCGCTCGGAATTTCATTGGCGTCGTCGCTCTTGCCGAGCGGCAGCTTGCCTGCCTTGAAGAACGCTTCGAGCGCGTCGACCAGTTGCAGCTTGTTCTTGATCGACAGCTCGATGTTGATCCGTTCGATGCCGTCCGTGTACTCGCCCATGCGGTCGAGCGGAATCACCACGTCTTCGTTGATCTTGAACGCGTTGGTGTGCTTCGCGATCGCGGCGGTGCGGCTGCGGTCGAGCCAGAAGCGCTTGCGCGCCTCGGCGCTGACCGCGACGAAACCTTCGCCGCTCTTGCCGTTGGCCATGCGCACGACTTCAGACGTCGCCTGTGCAACCGCATCCGCATCGTTACCGACGATGTCGCCGATCAGCACCATCTTCGGAAAGCCGTTGCGCTTGCTCTTGGTCGCGTAGCCGACCGCGCGGAGATAGCGCTCGTCGAGATGTTCGAGACCAGCCAGAATCGCGCCGCCCTGCTTCGACGTTTCGAACAGATAGTCCTTGATTTCGACGATGCTCGGAATCGCTTCGCGCGCCTGGCCGAAGAATTCGAGGCACACAGTGCGCGTATGCGCCGGCATCTTGTGCAGCACCCAGCGCGCGGACGTGATGAGTCCGTCGCAGCCTTCCTTCTGCACGCCAGGCAAACCGGCGAGGAATTTGTCGGTGACGTCTTTACCCAGACCTTCCTTGCGGAACACGCGGCCCTTGATGTCGAGCGCTTCCGTGCGCAGCAGCTTCTCGCCCGGCGCATAGTTGCCGTCGAACCATTTCAGCTCGAAACGCGCGACTTCGATATCGTGAATCTTGCCGAGGTTGTGATCCAGACGCGTGACTTCGAGCCAGTTGCCTTCCGGATCGACCATGCGCCACCAGGCGAGGTTGTCGAGCGCCGTGCCCCACAGCACCGCTTTCTTGCCGCCCGCGTTCATCGCGACATTGCCGCCGACGCACGACGCGTCGAGCGAAGTCGGATCGACGGCGAACACGAAGCCCGCCTGCTCGGCCGCCTCGGTCACGCGGCGCGTGACGACGCCCGCGCCGGAGAAAATGGTCGGCACTTTGCGATCGACGCCCGGCAGTTCGGTCATTTCGACTGCGCCGAGCTGTTCGAGCTTTTCGGTATTGATGACGGCCGAGAACGGCGTGAGCGGCACCGCGCCGCCCGTGTAGCCGGTGCCGCCGCCGCGCGGAATCACCGTCAGGCCGAGCTCGAAGCACGCCTTGATCATGCCGGCGATCTCGGCTTCGGTATCCGGCGTCAGCACGACGAACGGATATTCGACGCGCCAGTCGGTCGCGTCGGTCACGTGCGACACGCGCGACAAACCGTCGAACTTGATGTTGTCCTTTTCCGTGACGCGGCCGAGCACCTTCGTCGCGCGGCGGCGCAGATCGTAGGTCTTCTGAAACTCGCTTTCGAATTCGTCGACGGCGCGGCGCGCGGCCTGCACCAGCGTTTCCACGCGCGCGGCGCGGTCGACGCCCGCTTCGTCGCCATGCTCGGTGAGATCGGCGCGGCGGCGCTTCTCGATCTCCGACAGCCGGTGATGCAGCGCCTCGATCAGCATCGCGCGGCGCTTGGGGTTGTCGAGCAGGTCGTCCTGCAGATACGGGTTACGGCGCACCACCCAGATGTCGCCGAGCACTTCATAGAGCATGCGCGCCGAGCGGCCGGTGCGGCGCTCCGCGCGCAGTTCGGCCAGCGCGGCCCAGGCGTCGTCGCCTAGCAGACGAATGACGATTTCCCGGTCGGAAAACGACGTGTAGTTGTAGGGAATTTCGCGCAGGCGCGCTTCGGGATCGGCGGCGACCGCAGTGGCGGCTCCGTGCGGATCGAATACTTGAGGTGCGTTCATGTGTGGACGACTCGGTGGATCAGCCCGACGCTCTCGTGGCGAGGCGCCGGCTGACTGTGCGCGTGGGGCGCAATGCTTGGAAATCTTCTTGGGAGCGAAGCGCCACCGACGGTCTACTCACGTCGGACGCTTCGCGGCGCTCAGATACTGCTACACGATCGTGCCTGGCGGACGTGACGCTCCGCCGCGGGGCGAGACTCACGCGGGACGGGCATCAAATGGGCGATCCGAGGCTGCCAGTGCATCTTCCGATCCTTATTCCAAAATGGAATTCTACCGCATCGGCCAACGCCGCGTTGAGGGCGGAAAAGGAGGCGGCGGCGGGGCTGAGGGCCAGGCAGTGCACCGCAGTCCGCGCTATGGGCCGCCCCATTCCGCGCTCAGGCGCCCTTCGTCACCATCAGCCAGAAGATGCCGACAAAGG
Organism: Paraburkholderia sp. OAS925; assembly: GCF_040543975.1. Classification (NCBI taxonomy): domain Bacteria; kingdom Pseudomonadati; phylum Pseudomonadota; class Betaproteobacteria; order Burkholderiales; family Burkholderiaceae; genus Paraburkholderia; species Paraburkholderia sp. OAS925. Next base: position 827,673 of record NZ_JBEUNO010000001.1, on the reverse strand, counting down.
CAAAGAATGCGATTGCGCCGAGCGCGACCCAGATCCACAGCATTCGCCAGTAGGCGGCGCTCAACGGACGCCCGGTTTCAGCGCTCACCCGGGCCGACGCGGCGAGGCGCATTTGCAGGAACACCACGGGCAGCCAGCAGCCGATGGCCAGCACATACAGCCCGATCGACCACGCGAGCCAGCCGCTTGCCAACTGCATGTTCGCCAGATGCGCGAGGTAAAGCCCGGTGGCCGGCTGCAGGATCGCGGTGGGCGTGGTGAACAGCCAGTCGGCGATCACCACGAGCCGGGTGACGCGCGCGACGGTCCTCGCATCGCGGCCGAGGCTGGTCAGCAGCATGTAAAAGGCGGAGCCGATGCCGGTGCCGAACAGAATCGTCGATGAAAGCACGTGCAGCCATTTGATGACGAGGTAAGTCATGGGTAATTCAGGGGTTAGCGACGGTTTTACCGGCGCGGGCGGATCGCTCACCGCCGCCGCCGTCGAACTGGATCAGCAGAATCAGCAGCGCGATCATCGGCAGATTCTTCGAGAGCGGCCCATACGGATGCAGCCAGAATTCGGGCAAGCGCCAACTGATCAGCGCCGTATAAAGCACGATCAGTACGATCTGCAATGTCCAAAGCCGAGCGCGCGGACCCAGGCGCCGCGGCCAAACCAGCGACAGCACACCGAACGCAAGGTCGAGTAACGCTGCGCCGTAGAGCAGCAACGGCGCGAGCGCCGCCGGCGCCCCGACCCGAGCCAGCAGTTCCAGGCTCGACGCACGCGGGTACAGCCACGCCGACACGATCGCCGTCCAGATCCACACCGCCGCGATCGATACGCGCAGCAACGGCAACAGCCACATCAGACGCGCGGGCGTCCCAAAGCTCTCGCGCTCGACGGGCATCTCCGACAGCGCGCGCGGCGCCCTTCCGAGCAGCCGCTCGAAACGGTCGGTCGGCGCGACGTTGCCGCGCTCGAGCATCGCGAGCGCGTCGGCGCTCATCAGCGAGCCAGGCAGCAGCGCGCCCAGCCTGGTTGCCAGCCTGACGAGCGGCATCGGCACCGGCAGGAACCAGCCACGCGGGCTGCCGGCTACCCGTCGCAAGACGGCCAGGTATTCCCTCAGCGTCATCGGCTCCCGGCCGACGGCCGCGACGCGTCGCGTCGTCGGCGTCGTCGGCGTCGTCGGCGTCGTCGGCGTCGTCGGCGTCGTCGGTGCGGCTGCGTTGGGCGTGTCGCCGGCCGGCGGGGCCAGCGCGCCTGCCACGACCAGCTCGACGACATCGTCGATATGAACCGGCTGAATGCGCTGCGCGCCCGCTCCGGGCAGCGGCACGACCGGCAGCGTCGCCCACGCGGCGAAAAAGCGCGTGCTGCGGCCCTCGGGTGCGAACACCAGCGACGGCTGCACGATCAACGACGAAACCGGCAGCGCGAGCAGCGCTTCGTCGGCGGCGAGCTTGCTGCGGTGATACGGGCTTTGCGCGAGCGCATCGGCGCCGAGCGCGGAAATCTGCACGATGCGCCGCACGCCCGCGGCGACCGCGGCCTTGAACAGCGCGATCGGCGCTTCGGTGTGCAAGCGCCGGAAGTCGTTGCCGGTCGCGTCGCTAAAAATGCCGACCGCGTTGATCACGACGTCGACGCCCGCGAGCAGCGGCATCAACTTTGCTGCATCGCCGAGGCCCGCGAAGTCCAGATGGACCAGCCGGCAGCCGCGCAAGCGCTGCGCGGCACGGACGGGATCGCGCACGCCGCACACGACGGAGTGGCCCGCCGCCACCAGCGCGTTCCCGACTCGCGCGCCAATCATGCCGGTAGCACCTGCAAGGAAAATCACCATGACTCTGGACGTTCGACCGTTAGAAGACATCGTGCTGCCCGGCCTCGTTGCCGGCGCGCTTTCGACGCTGGCGCTCGGCGCGTGCGCGCGCCTCATCGGCAAGCGCGCGACCGCGCCTGTCAGCGCCGTAAGCCACTGGGTCTGGCCGCAAGAAGTGAACCAGACCGCCCGCCCGCGCCCGCGCCATTTGGTGACGGGGCTGGCGATTCATCATCTGATGTCGGTGGGATGGGCGGCCGTCAATGCGTACACGCTCGCAGCCGTTCAGGAGACCGCCGGTTTATGCGGCGACTCGCGCCCACAACACGGTCGACGCGTCGCGCTCGCGAGCGCGTTGACGGTCGTCGCCGCCTTCAGCGACTACGTGATCGCGCCCAAGCGCTTTACGCCGGGCTTCGAGTTTCATTTGCGGGTACCGCATATTGCGGCGGTGTACGTCGCATTCGGCGCGGGGCTGGTTGCGCCGTTTGTCGTCGAGGATTTTTGCCGGAGAAGGCGGGTCGCGGCCTTGCCCGCTAATGAGGCGATAACCAGGCGATAACGGCGCGATCGCGCGGCACCGCCCGCGCCATCAAGAAGCGAAAACCGCGCGGCACGCGGCATGCTGACCCAAACGACGAACCACCAACTCACGGAGGCTCAGCATGGCAGATCCCGAATCGAAAACCGGGCACATCGAGCAGCAACCGGTGCCCGGCCACACCGAGAACATTCCAACCGACGGCTCGGACAACCGACGCGATGACCACCGTCAGGAAACCGCCGCACCGACGGCCAGCCCCGACACGAAACCCGGCAACCCGCCTGGCTCACAAAGCGACGCCGACCGCACGCGCTCGCCGGACTGAGCCGATACCGCAACCGACGCACCAATCGACACCGCAATCCACACGACAAGGACTTCCCATGACAAGCGAATCCGCCAGCCCGACGCCGCCGCGCCAGTCGCCGAACGATCCGACGGCCGGCGACCGCCGCCTGTCCGACGAACAGAAGCAGTCGGCGAGGAACGAACCCGCGCCGCCCGAACCGGGCCGCGGCGCCGACCTGCCCGATCCAAACGAAGTCGGCGAGGACGGCTAGGCCGCATCGACAACGCCAGACTACAAGGTACAAGGAGAATCGCGATGGCAAGCAAGCAACCCGCCGCGTCCGCGGCGCTAAAGGCCACTTTCAGGCTGTTCGCGGACGGCGATCGCGTCCTTGCGCAGAACGTCGACGGCAAAGTCATCGACATCGGCGCGCTGGAAACGAAAGGCGATCGCTACATCGTGCGGCTCGACGTCGACCCGCCCGCGCTGGAACCGTCGCATTCGGTCGAAGCAGCGCTGCGTGCGGTCTCTTCGCAATTGAACTTCGACTATCTGGACGGGCTTTTCACGAGCGAAGGACCGGTCGACTTTCACGGCGACCTGTTTGCGTTGCCGCACGTCGAATGGCAGCTCGACGAACCGTTGCCGCGCGAACTCACCGACGGCAAGCCGCCGCATATCTTCTAGTCCGCTTGCAGTACGCGCGGGGTTGGGCCTTCGCGGCGCCAACCCCGGCCGGCCAGTGCTCGCACCGTTGGCGCTATCATTGATGCTTTTCCGCCTTCCAGAGCGCATCGCGCCACTCGCATGGCCTCCCACGACTACCTGAAAAAAACCCTCACCGCGCGCGTCTACGACGTGGCCCGCGAGACCGAGCTCGAACGCGCGCCGCATCTGTCGGCGCGTCTGCGTAATCCCGTGTATCTGAAGCGCGAGGATAACCAGCCGGTGTTCTCGTTCAAGGTGCGCGGCGCGTACAACAAGATGGCGCACATGTCCGCCGACGCGCTCGCGCGCGGCGTAATCACCGCGTCGGCGGGCAATCATGCGCAGGGCGTGGCGTTGTCCGCGGCACGCATGGGCGTGAAGGCGATCATCGTGGTGCCGGTCACGACGCCGCAGGTCAAGGTCGATGCCGTGCGCGCGCATGGCGGGCCGACGGTCGAAGTCGTGCAGTTCGGCGAGTCGTTCAGCGATGCGTACGGTCATGCAGTTCAGCTACAGAAAGAGCGCGACCTGACCTTCGTGCATCCGTTCGACGATCCATATGTGATCGCCGGCCAGGGTACGGTCGCGATGGAAATTCTCAGTCAGCATCAAGGCCCGATTCACGCGATCTTCGTGCCGATCGGCGGCGGCGGGCTCGCGGCGGGTGTCGCGGCCTATGTGAAATCGGTGCGCCCGGAGATCAAGGTGATCGGCGTGCAGACCGACGATTCGTGTGCGATGGCGACATCACTGAAAGCGGGCGAACGTGTGACGTTGAACGAGGTTGGTCTGTTCTCCGATGGCACCGCCGTCAAGCTCGTCGGTGAAGAAACCTTCCGCCTGTGCAGCGAATATCTCGACGATGTGCTGCTGGTCAACACCGACGCACTCTGCGCCGCGATCAAGGATGTCTTCCAGGACACGCGCAGCGTGCTCGAACCGGCGGGCTCGCTCGCAGTCGCGGGCGCAAAGCAGTATGCCGAGCGCGAGGGCATCGAGAACCAGACGCTGATCGCGATCACGTCGGGCGCGAACATGAACTTCGACCGGATGCGTTTCGTCGCCGAGCGCGCCGAAGTCGGCGAGGCGCGCGAAGCCGTGTTCGCCGTGACGATTCCGGAAGAGCGCGGCAGCTTCAAACGATTCTGCGAACTGGTCGGCACACGCAGCGTCACGGAGTTCAATTACCGGATCGCGCAGGCCGAATCCGCGCATATCTTCGTGGGCGTCCAGATCAGGAATCGCAGCGAATCGGCGCAGATCGCAAGCGCCTTCGAGGCGCACAACTTCGCCACCGTCGATCTGACTTTCGACGAACTCTCGAAGCAGCATATCCGCTACATGGTCGGCGGACGCTCGCCGCTCGCACACGACGAACGTCTGTTCCGCTTCGAGTTTCCCGAACGGCCGGGCGCGCTGATGAAATTCCTTTCGTCGATGGCGCCCGACTGGAACATCAGCCTCTTCCACTACCGGAACCAGGGCGCGGACTATAGCTCGATTCTCGTCGGCATTCAGGTGCCTGAAACGGATAACGCGGAGTTCGATCGTTTTCTCGCGACGCTCGGCTATCCGTATTGGGAAGAGACGCAGAATCCGGTTTACCGGCTGTTCCTCGGCTGAACTACTGAAACGAAACCCGCAGATGGCTCTTTCGCTTGTCGACAAACTGGTGGTGGCGATCTCGTCGCGCGCGCTCTTCGACTTCGAGGAAGAGAACCGCGTGTACGAGGAAGGCGACCTTCGCGCCTATGAAGCGTTGCAGCGCGAGCGGCTCAATGTCCCCGCGAAACCCGGCGTCGCGTTCCCGCTGATCCGCAAGCTGCTGGCATTGAACACGAGCGGGCATCGCGTGGAAGTGGTGATCCTGTCGCGCAGCGATCCGATCAGCGGCCTGCGCGCGTTTCATTCCTGCCGCGAACATGGACTCGCGATCGAGCGCGGCGTGTTCACGCGCGGACGCGCGCCGTTCGCTTATCTGAAGCCATTGAACGCGTCGCTCTTTTTGTCCGCGAATCAGGACGACGTGCGCGACGCGCTCGCCGCCGGTTTCCCGGCCGCACGCGTGCTGCCGGAATCGGCGAAAATGGCGAGCAAGTATCCGGACGAAATCCGCATTGCTTTCGACGGCGACGCCGTGCTGTTTTCCGACGAAGCCGAGCGCGTGTTTCAGAAGGACGGTTTGCGCGCGTTCGTCGGCCACGAGACGCACAACAAGGATTTGCCGCTTGCCGATGGGCCGCTCAAGCCCTTGCTCGAAGCGCTTCATCGGCTGCAAAAACTCGCGGATCAAGCCGCGCCGATGCATATTCGTACGGCATTGGTGACGGCGCGTTCGGCGCCCGCGCACGAGCGCGCGATCCGAACCCTGATGGCCTGGAACATCGAAATCGACGAAGCGATGTTCCTCGGCGGCCTCGACAAGAGCGCATTTCTGCGCGAGTTCGAGCCGGACTTTTTCTTCGACGACCAAATTGGCCATTGCGAATCGGCCCGCGTCGTGACGGCGACCGGGCACGTGCTGAGTGGCATCGTGAATGCATCATGACACCCGAACAATCACCGCTGGGCAAGGCCTCCACTTACACCGAACAGTACGACGCCTCGCTGCTCTTTCCGATTGCGCGCAAGAACGCGCGCGAGGCGATCGGCATCCACGCGCAATTGCCGTTCTTCGGCACGGACATCTGGAATGCGTATGAGTTGTCGTGGCTGAATCAGCGCGGCAAACCGCAAATCGCAGTGGCCACGTTTTTCGTGCCGGCGGACTCGCCGAACATCGTCGAATCGAAGTCGTTCAAGCTTTATCTCGGCTCGTTTGCGCAGACCGCGTTCGACTCAATTGAAGCGGTGCGCGACACGATCAAACGCGACGTGTCCGCGTCGTGCGGCGCGACGGTCTCTGTCTATCTGACCGGGCCGCATGACTTCGGCAAACTGAAGATGGAAGAGTTCGAAGGCACGTCGCTTGATCGCCTGGATCTCGACACGGACGTGTACACGCCGGACGCTTCCCTGCTGACGGCCGCGCTTCACGAAGCGCCCGTCGAGGAAACGGTGTTCTCGAATCTGCTGAAATCGAATTGCCCGGTGACGGGGCAACCGGATTGGGGCAGCGTGCAGATTCACTACGTCGGCCCGCAAATCGATCATGCAGGCTTACTGCGCTACATCATCTCGTATCGCAATCACACGGGTTTCCACGAGCAGTGCGTCGAGAAGATTTTTATCGACGTGCTGAAGGCGTGCAAGCCGGTGAAGCTCGCGGTTTATGCACGCTATACGCGGCGCGGCGGGCTCGATATCAACCCGTTCCGCACCAACTACAACTTGCCGATGCCGGACAACCTGCGTTTGGCGCGGCAATAAAAAAGTACGTGCGCTTATCGCCGCGGACGTTCATTCGACGCTCCGCGACGAAGCGCTAATAACGTTAAGCCGCCGGCTTCTTATAAGCGACGCAATCCACTTCGACCTTGCAGTCGATCACCATCGACGAAACGACACAGGCGCGCGCCGGCGGATTGTCGCCGAAGTATTCGCGGAACACCTTGTTGAACGACGCGAAGTCGCGCGGGTCGTCGAGCCACACGCCGCAGCGCACGACATGCTCCGCGCCGTAGCCGGCTTCCTTCAGAATCGCGAACACGTTTTGAATCGCCTTATGCGATTGCTCGACGATGCCGCCGTTGATCACCTCGCCGTTTTCCATCGGCGTCTGTCCCGACACGAAGAGCCAACCGTCGGCTTCCACCGCACGCGAAAACGGCATGTGCTGACCGCCCGTTCCCTTACCGCCTTCAACACCATATCGCTTCATCTTTACGCTCCTTGAAAGTTCGGCGCGCGTGGCCGTAGTGCCGCGCGCCGCGATAGATCGTTCAACCAGTTACTCGATAAAATCAGAATGCGCCTTCAGCGTCGCCCTTCGACGCCGCGCCGCGCGCAACGAAATGGCCGGCGCGTTCGCCCGTCACTTCGCCGTTCAGGTACGACAGCACGCCGTTGACCCACACTGCGTCGATGCCGTCAGCCGCTTGCTGCGGCTTTTCAAAAGTAGCCGCGTCGCGCACTTTCGCGGGATCGAACAGCACGAGGTCGGCGTGATAGCCGATATGCACCTCGCCGCGTTGCGCCAGGCCGAAGCGTCGCGCGGAGAGGCTCGTCATCTTGCGCACCGCTTCCTCGAGCGGCAGCAAACCGGCGTCGCGCGCATAGTGGCCGAGCACGCGCGGAAACGCGCCCCACAAACGCGGATGCGGCAGCGGATCGTTCGGCAAGCCGTCGGAGCCGACCATCGTCGCGGGATGCGAGAGGATGCGCCGCACGTCGTCCTCGGACATGTTGTGATAGACCGCGCCCGCCGGTTGCAGGCGCTTGCCCGCTTCCTGCTGCGTGACGCCCCACTCGGCGGCAATCTCCTTCACGAGCTTGCCGGCCATCTCGGGATGCGGCTCCGACCACGTAATCGTAATGTCGATGTCGCCGGTGACCTGCTTCAGATCGAGCGTCGACGAACTGCGGTTGTACGGATAGCAATCGCAGCCGATCGGCTGCATGCGCCGCGCGCCTTCGAGCGAGTTCAGCACTTCGACGCTGCGTCCCCAGTTCGACGGACCCGCGCATTTCAGATGCGAAATGATGACCGGCACGCGTGCATGACGGCCGACGCGATAGGCTTCGTCCATTGCGTCGAGAATCGCGTCGAACTCGGTGCGCATGTGCGTGGTGTAAAGCGCGCCCGCGGCGGCGAGCGGTTCGGCGAGCGCCATCACTTCCTCGGTCGGCGCGGCAAATGCGGAACCGTAAGCGAGTCCGGAACTGAGCCCGAGCGCGCCGTTCGCGAGCGCCTCTTCGAGCTGCGCACGCATGCCTTCGATCTCCTGCGGCGTGGCCGCGCGATCCAGCCGGTCCATCTGGTTGTTGCGCAGCGCCGTGTGCCCGATCAAAGCGCCGACATTCACCGCCGGACGCGCCGCGTTCACCGCCTTCACGTAGTCCGCGAACGTCGGGTACTGGAACGCGTCGCGCTCGCCGAGCAGATTCATCGGATCGGGCGGATCGCCCTTCAGCGCAACCGGCGACGCGCTAATGCCGCAATTGCCGACGATCACCGTCGTCACGCCTTGCGTGATCTTCGGCAGCATTTGCGGCGAGCGGATCACGTGCGTGTCGTCGTGCGTGTGAACGTCGATGAAGCCCGGCGCCAGCGCGCGGCCTTCGGCCTCGATCACGTCTTCGGCGAGCCAGTTCGACAGATTGCCGATCGCGACGATGCGCCCGTCGCGCACGGCCACGTCGCGCTCCACAGGCGGCGCGCCCGTGCCGTCATACAGTTGCGCGCCGACAATCAGCGTATCGGCGGCTTCGGGATGCGAGTGCATGGATCAGTCTCCTAATGGTTGTCGATCGCCGCCGCCACGATGCGTGTCGAGCGCGTGCTTCATGCGGCGCAGCAATTCGCGGCTCTCGTCGCCCTGACTGACGGCCAGTTCGGTGACGAGCACGTCGAGCGCCATCATCATCGCGTAACGCGACGAAGACGGCTTGTAAATGAAGTCGGTCTCGAACGCGACAATCGGGATCAGCCAGTCGGCGAGCTTCGCGAGCGGCGACGCCGGCGCGGTGAGCGCGATCACCGTCGCGCCGTAGCTGCGCGCGATCTTGCAGTTCTCCACCATCTCCGGCACGCGGCCGGTCGTGGAGAGCGCGATCAGCACCGTGTCGCGCGAGACCGTGCTCGCGACCATGCGCTGCAACAGGCCGTCCTGATACGTGGCCACAGGGCGGCCAAGGCGCACGAGCCGGAAACGCATTTCGTCGGCGAGTGCGGTCGAGCCGCCGCCCATGCCGAACACGTAGATCATGCGCGCGGCGCGCAGCGCGGCAGCCGCGTCGGCCAACGGCGCCTGCCGCAGCAATCGATGGTTGTGCGCAAGCGCCGTCTGCAATTCGTCGAACACGCGCGTCGCGATGTGCTCGGGCGCGCCAGCAGGCGTGCCCGCCTGCAAGAACCGCTGGCCGACCGCCGCTGCCTGCGCGAGCCTCAGCTTCAACTCGCGGACGTCGCGGCAGCCCACCGCTTTCGCAAACCGCGTGACCGTCGCGACGCTCACTTCTGCCTGCTCGGCAAGCGCGCCGATGCTGGCGCGCGAGGCGCCCGTCAGATCGTCGAGAATCAGCGCGGCCACCTTGCGCTCGGCCGAACGCAACTCGGGCGCGCATTCGGCAATGCGCGCGACGATGTCGAAGGTCAGCGGTTCGGCGGCGGAGTTCATCGCGGCTCGTGAAAGGGCGTGGTACTAAATAACATTTCTCCGTCCATCGTACTTTCGGTAACATGATAAAGTCAACTTGGATGCAATTTAACCGGACGATGGAGCAGGAGACATGAAAGTTACAAACTATCAGGGCGCAACGATTGATCCTTATAGCAAGGGCTTGGGCATGGTTCCGGGCGCGAGCATCCAGCTCACGGACACCGGGCGTCTCGAGTGGAATCTGCTGAACGAAGACGTGAGCCTGCCGGCCGCCGTGCTGTACGCGGACCGCGTCGAGCACAACCTGAAATGGATGCAGGCATTCGTCGCCGAATACGGCGTCAAGCTCGCGCCGCACGGCAAGACGACGATGGCGCCGCAACTGTTCCGCCGTCAATTGGAAACCGGCGCGTGGGGCATCACGCTCGCCACCGCGCATCAGGTGCGCGCGGCTTATCACGGCGGCGTGTCGCGCGTGTTGATGGCCAACCAGCTCGTCGGGCGCCGCAACATGATGATGGTCGCCGAGTTGCTGAGCGACCCGGACTTTGAGTTCTTTTGCCTCGTCGATTCAGTGGAAGGCGTCGAGCAATTGGGACGCTTTTTCACGTCGGTGAAGAAGCCGTTGCAAGTGCTGCTCGAACTTGGCGTGCCTGGCGGGCGCACCGGCGTGCGCGACGAAGCGCAGCGCAATGCGGTGCTCGAAGCGATCGGCCGCTATCCGGGCGTGCTGAAGCTCGCGGGCGTCGAGTTGTATGAAGGCGTGCTGAAGGAAGAACACGAGGTGCGCGAGTTTCTGCAAAGCGCCGTTGCGGTTACGCGCGCGCTCGTCGACGGCGGGCGTTTCGAGCGTACGCCGGCGATTCTGTCCGGCGCGGGCTCGGCATGGTACGACGTGGTCGCGGAGGAATTCTCGAAGGCGTCGCAGACGGGCAAGGTCGAGGTCGTGCTGCGCCCCGGCTGTTATCTGACGCACGACGTCGGCATTTATCGCAAGGCGCAGACGGACATCTTCGCGCGCAATCCGGTCGCTAAAAAGATGGGCGAAGGCTTGCTGCCTGCGTTGCAATTATGGGCCTACGTGCAGTCGATTCCCGAGCCCGACCGCGCGATCATCGGTCTTGGCAAGCGCGACTCGGCATTCGACGCAGGCTTGCCGGAGCCGGCGCGCCATTACAGGCCGGGCAGCGAGGCGCCGCGCGACATCGCCGCGAGCGAAGGCTGGGAGATTTTCGGCTTGATGGATCAGCACGCGTATATGCGGATTCCCGCAGGCGCCGATCTGAAGGTGGGCGACATGATCGCGTTCGACATCTCGCACCCGTGTCTGACGTTCGACAAATGGCGCCAGGTGCTGGTCGTCGATCCGGCTTATCGCGTGACGGAAGTGATCGAAACGTTCTTCTGATTTTTTGCGTTTGAGGGCGCGCGCGGCGTGGAGTGGATGCACTGAGGCGCCGCGCCGCTTCAGCGCTCCGCTCGCGACGCTTCGGCGGCAAGCTCGACAGGCGTTTGTGCAACATTCGCCGCCGACACGACTTCGCCGATTCTCGCCTCCAGCATCTTCAACGCGCCGGACAACGCGCTCAGCGCGTCGTCCGGCAGCGCGGCCATCGTGTCGTGCAAAAACGCGTTGCGGCGCGGCAGGCTGGCTTCGGTTGCAGACAGGCCCGCTTCGGTCAGACGCACATTGGTCACGCGGTTGTCGCGCGAGTCCATGCTGCGCGCGATCCAGCCCAATCCTTCGAGCGCTTTCAACTGGCGCGTCAATGCGCCGGGATCGACGCGCAATTGCTCGACAAGCCGCTTCTGCGACGACTCGCCCCCCTGCTGATGCAGCGCGAGCATGATGCGCCAGCGCGGCAACGGGTGGCCGACTTGCGCCTCGAACGCCGACATGAACGCCCGGTATGTGCGGCCGAATTGCTGCATGACGGCTACGCGGTCCTGTTCTTCCATGATGGTTCTATCAAGCTGCAATCGAAAATCAGTCCGCGTGGACCACCGGCTCGAGCTTGCGCTGGAGCTTGATCGGCGGAACGCGGCGGCTTTGCCATACCGACACGACGGCGACGACAGCCGCCATCGCGAGACCAAAGTGAATCGCCGAGACGAGCGTTTCGCGCGCGGTCTCGAGAAGCATCGCGCCATTATGGCCGGCTTGCGCCAACTCGCCGAGCAGCGTTGTTTGCGCTTCGTGATTGATGAGGATCTGCGGATCGCCCAGGTCGCTGAACCATTGCGACGCGCGATCGCTTTCGAGCGCGCTGCGCACGCCGCTCGCGTACATATGGCTGATGAGCGTTCCGGTCAGCGCGGTGCCGATCATGCCGCCGATCATCCGCAGCGATTGCAGCAGCGCGGTTGCAATGCCGAGATGCTCGCGGCCGGCCGTCTGCTGCGCGAAGATGGTGAGGTTCGGCATGACGAAGCCGAGGCCAAGGCCGCCGAGCACCATGAACGACATGAGGAGCCAATGCGGCATCGACCGCGTGGCGACCACCACGCCGAAGCACGCGAGCGCGATCAGCGCGAAGCCGACGTACAGCATCAGATTCGGATTGCGCACGCGCGAAACCACGCGTCCGTTCGCGATGCTGCCGATCGTGATGAAAACGACGAGCGGCGTGATAACGACGCCCGCTTCCTTCGGCGACATGCCGAAGCCGCCCTGGAACAACAGCGGCGCGTAGAAAAGCAGCGAGAACATCGTGAAGCCGCCGAGCACCGCGAGCGTGAACAGCGCGGCGAGACTCGGGTTGCGGAACATATCGACGGGAAGGATCGCCGTCGGGCAGCGCTTCTCCCATTGCCACAGCGCATACGCCGAAGCGGCGCTCAGCACGAGCAGCGCACACGCGCTGAGCGTGAGCCCATGCTTCGGCAGCAATTCGACGAACAATTGCAGCGAGCCGAGCGCCACCGCGATCAGCGCGGCGCCGGGCCAATCGAGCCGCATCTTGCCTTCATGTTCGACGTGCCGCAGATGCGGCAGAAAGCGCCAGACGAAAAAGAGCGATAGCAGGCCAACCGGCAGATTCACGTAGAAAACCGAGCGCCAGCCGTAGTACTGAGTGAGGAAGCCGCCCAGCGACGGCCCGACCGCATTGGCGATGCCGAACGCCGAGCTCATCAGCACCTGCCAGCGCAAACGCACGACCGAATCGGGAAACAGGTCGGGAATGCAGGCGAACGCGGTGCCGACCAGCATGCCGCCGCCGATGCCTTGCAGGCCGCGCGCGAGCACGAGAAACAGCATGTTGTTCGCCATGCCGCACAGCACCGACGCGGCCGTGAACACGACGATCGACGCGATCACGAACGGCTTGCGTCCGTAATAGTCGCCGAGGCGCCCGAAGATCGGCACGGTGATCACCGAGGTCAGCAGATACGACGTGGCCACCCACGCGTACAGCTCGAAGCCCTTGAGCTCAGCGACGATGGTGGGCAGCGCGGTGCCGACGACCGTCTGGTCCAGCGCGACCAGCATGGTGACGAAGGAAATGCCGAGCATCGCCAAAAGCGATTCCCGGAACGGCAAGACTTGCCCACTCGAATGGTGGGCGGCGGTGTGGACAGCCATTTTTGATAGAGCAACAGTTGACGCGTCAAACGATTAGGGAATCATACCACGCATGTTGGCTCTAAGCAGGACGTCGACGGTGGGCATAAGCGCGTTCGTCGACGGAAAAAAAGCACATCACATCACGCCAGGGAGGCGCATGGAGCCAGGTTCGCTCGCAGGACAATCGTTGTCGGAAGAAGATCTGAGCGCGCTGCGGCGCGCGAAACACGAACTGGAAAGCCCCGCGCTGGCGATGAAGCTGGCGAGCATCGTCGGCGCGCCGTTGGAGAAGCTGCTGTCGCGCATGCCCGCGTTCGCCAACGAGAAGGTCACGGACGCCACCGAACTGGCTTTGCGCAAGTGTCTGTCCATCGCGCTGCGCACGCTTGGCCGGCGCGACGGCGCGTCGCCGCTGCTCGCGCCCGAGAAGCCGAGCAATCTGCTGCACAAGTTCGCGGTGGCCACGACCGGCGCGGCCGGCGGCGCATTCGGCCTCTTTGCACTGCCCGTCGAATTGCCGGTCACGACCACGCTGATGTTCCGCTCGATTTGCGACATCGCGCGCAGCGAGGGCGAGGATCTGACCTCGATCGACACGCAGCTCCAATGTCTGACGGTGTTGGGCATGGGCGGCACGTCCACGGCTGACGACGACGCCGACTTCGGCTACTTCATCATGCGCGGCGCGCTGGCGCAGGCGGTGTCGAAGGCGTCGTCAGAAATCGCGACCAAGGGATTCACCACGCACGGCTCGGCCGCCTTGCTGCGGCTCGTCAATACGATCGCCGCGCGCTTCTCGGTGCAGGTGAGCGAACAGATCGCCGCGAAGTCCATTCCGGCGATCGGCGCGGTGCTCGGCGCAATGGTCAACACGGTTTTCATCGACCACTTCCAGCAGGTCGCGCACGGCCACTTCACGGTGCGTCGACTGGAACGGCAATACGGCGAGCCGACGGTGAAAGCCGCGTATCAGACTATCAACGTCACGCTCGGCGCCTGAGCAGGATTGGCGGCGCGGCGTGTCGCGCGCGTCACGAAGGCGGCTGCGCGATCGAGCGCGCGGTTCGCCTCGGGCACGAACGGCGCGAAAAGCGGCCACACGTGCGGCATCTTTTTCCACACCTCGAGTTCGCAATCGACACCCGCCGCGCGCGCATTCGCCGCGACGCGCCGCGAGTCGTCGAGCAGGACTTCGGTGCTGCCCGCCATCATGAAAAGCGGCGGCAAGCCGCGCAGGTCCGCGTAGAGCGGTGACGCATACGGATGCGTGGCGGGCATCTCGCCGAGATAGACCTTGGCCGCCCGCGAGATTGCCGGGCCGCTGAACATCGGGTCCGCGCCGTCGTTATCGACGATGCTCGCGCCGGTTGCCGCGAGATCCGTCCACGGCGAGAACAGCAGTGCGCCGGCGGGCAACGGATCGCCCGCGTCGCGCAGCGCGACCAGCGCCGCGAGCGCAAGGCCGCCGCCAGCCGAATCGCCTGCAATCACGATCGACTCCGGCGCTGTGCCGTCGGCGATCAATTGACGGTAGGCGGCGGTCGCATCGTCGAGCGCGGCCGGGAAGCGGTGTTCGGGCGCGAGGCGGTAATCGAGCGAAAAGACCCGTGCATTCGCACGCGTGGCGAGACCGAACACGATCGAGCGATGTGTCCGCGGCGAGCAGAAGTAATAGCCGCCGCCGTGGCAGTAGAGCACTGTGGCTTGCGCGCCGGCTGCGGGTTGGTCCGCTGCAGGTTCGATCCATTCGCCTCGCAGTGGGTTGCCGTCCGCGCCATCGAGTTCACGCAGACGCCAGCCGCGCGGCACATCCGGCGACCACACGCGCTTCGCCGTCAACGCGCGCGCCTTGTGGACGTCGATATGCGGTTTCAGGGTTTGAGGGCGAAATTGCCTGCGCAAAAACCAGCACGCGAGTGCGCTTTGCCAACTCATCGGGACACGCTCCTTCGGAAATGTCCCGTCATGGTACGTGCGTTGTCCGCTGCGTCGGTGGATGGGGGCTTCTAATCGTGAAGGCGCATCCGCCGATCCGACCGTGCTACGCAGTACCGCCCGCTAGTTGGCAGGCAGCACTTGCCCGCGAATTTCACCCATCGGGTTCTGCGCGGTGTGAATGTTGAAGTACCACTGGCCGGCCATCAGGTCGGTCACCTGCTGTTCGCTGAGGGCCGCCGAGCCTTTCATCGGACTCGCTACCGCGCTTTTGTCGATGGGAACCTGCACTTTCGCGTTCTGCCCAACCGGCGCCGGACCGTGGAAATGCGCGGCCGTGACGGGGCCGCTGAGCCCTTCATAGGTGACGGTCCATTGGAGAGATTTCGTCGACGTGTCGAAGGTTGCGTTCAGCGCGCCGTGACCGTGACTCACACGCGGTGGCACTTCGCTGGAAGGTTCGAGGTCTGCCTTCAGCGCAACGGTGTCCGCAAACGCGGCGCCCGCCATTGCCGCCCACAAAGCCATCGCGATATTGAGTTTTTTTAGCGTATTCATGGTCTTCTCCGACGAAATGCACCGCGCCGGCACCACGGCCGCGCGAAGCCATCACATACTAGTGCAAATCGTCGGAGGGCGTCGATGGTGGGAGTGGACGCAGCAAATGCACCGCTCGACGCTTGTTGCGATTTTCCCGAACAGTTATTTGCAGATTATGGAATGAATCATCCGGGCGATCCCTGGTATGCTTTGACCTCGCGAGAAGTGACTCCTTCATCGAGGGATGTCTCCAAATCTTTAACGCGGCTTCGGCCGCGTTTTTTTTCGTCTAAGCGTTCAGGCGAGCAGCGCGGCTTGCTGCTCGATGCCGTCCAGCATTGCATTGCACTTGTCGATGAGCGCAAGTCCTTCGCGGCGCGCCCGCTTCGGCTCGCTGATGACGCTGTGGCGATATTCGTCGAGCGCGCTGATGAGCGGCGGGTATTGCAGCACGCTAGCCGCGCCCATCACCCGATGAAGCCACTCGCGCACGAGAACCATATCGACGTTCTGGAGCAACGGCGTGAGCGACCGAACGTCTTCGCGCACGGAAGAAACGAACGAATCGAGCAAAGCCTTGACCGTCGATTCGCTGCCCCACAATTGCGTCATGTGACCGAGATCGACCGGGACGAACGGCTCGGCGGCCGTTGCTGACGCTCGGGCAAGCTCCGTGGTGTCGGCGGTTTCGGCCGGAGCGGCCTGCCAGGCGCTGTCAATGCCGAACCAGCGGCTCAGATATTCACGGAGCGTGGCGAGGCGCGTCGGCTTGATGAGGCTCTCGTCCATGCCCGCCTCGCGGCACAGGTTGAGGTCTTCGGGCGCCGTGTTCGCGGTGACGCCCAGAATCGGCAGACGATGCGAAACGCCATGCTCCTGCTCTCTTTCCCGAATGCGCTGCGTCAATTCATAACCGGACACGTTCGGCATATGACAATCGGTGATCAGGCATCCGTAACTGGTGTGTTCGAGCGCGGTTAGCGCTTCTGCGCCGTCGTTCGCGACGTCGCACGCAAAACCGAGCAGCGCCAGTTGATGGCGAATCAACTCCTGATTCACCGGATGATCTTCAGCGACGAGAATCAGGCGGCCGCTCGCCATAGCCCGCTCGCGGTCCGGCGGCGCGGTGATGCCTTCGCGCACAGCCGACGCACCAGCCGACGGCGTCGGCGCGGACTGAAGTCCCGTCATGACCGCCGCGCACGCCGCACCGAGCCCGCGCCATGATATGGGGTTGATGCTCAGGCGCACGTTGGCGTCTTCGAGAATGCGGTAGCCCGTGGGCTTGGCCTTCTCCGTCAGCGAGATCACGCGCAGCTTGTGCGTGACGTTGGCGGGCAGCGTCAGGTCCTCGCTCACGAACAATAAGTCGACGTCGCGTAGCGTGGCGCTGCAACGCAAATCCTCGGCGTCTGCCGGAATGTGGTACAGGTCGAGCCCCAGCGCTTGCCCGAAGTGGACGAGCGCCTGGCCGACTCGCGCGTCGTTGGTCGCGACGAGACAGCGCTTGCCGCGCAAGCCGCTCACCGAATAGCGCTGCGTCTCGACCGGCATGCTGAGCCGCACGGTCATGCGGGTGCCGCGGCCGGGTTCGCTGTCTAGCGCCAGCGAGCCGTCCATCAATTGGATCAGCTTGCGGCAAATCGTCAAACCGAGGCCGGTTCCACCGAAGCGGCGCGTAGTGGACGACTCGGCCTGCACGAACGGCTCGAACAGCTTTGCCTGCAGTTCCGCCGGAATGCCGATACCGGTATCTTCGACGATGACTTCGATTGTCTGAAGCTCGCCAGTCTGCGCAACCGCCGCCACGCGCACGTCCACGTGACCTTCGGGCGTGAACTTGATTGCGTTGCCGAGCAGATTGAAAAGCACTTGGCGCAGTCTCACGCTGTCGCCTCGCAGCGTGGCCGCGACGTCAGATGCAATGTCCACCCGGACTTTCAGGCCCTTCTCGTGCGCGCGGCCGGCGAGCAGCCCCACGGCGTTGTCGACCATTTCACGCAGATCGATGGGCTCCGCTTCGATCGTCAGGCGGCCGGCCTCGATCTTCGAGTAATCGAGCAGATCGTCGAGGATTTGCAGCAGCGCGCCCGCCGACTCGTGAATCATGCCGAGCATTTCCCCCTGGTCGGAGTTGAGCGGCGTGCGCTCCAGCACCTCGACGAGCCCGAGCACGCCATTCATCGGCGTGCGGATTTCGTGGCTCATCATCGCGAAGAAGTCGTCCTTGGCGCGCGAAGCGGCCTCCGCCAGGTCGCGCGCCCGGGCGAGTTCCTCGGCACGCGCGTGCTCAATGCTCGCGTCCACCCAGTAGCCGCTCCATACGACGCCCCCGTCCGCTTCGCGGCGCGGCACCAGTTCCGCGCGCGTCCATTTGAACTCGTGTTCGCGGCCGAGACGAAACTCGACGAGCACCGGCGTTTCAAGACGCGCCGAACGTTCGAGTTCCGCAAGCACCACTGGCCGGTCTTCGTCGCAAATGCGCGCGAAGTCGGCATGTTCGAGGCATGTCTGCCTTATTCCGCTTTCGCCAAGCAGAAGTTTTGGCGCACCGCCGATGTAGGGAAACGAATAGGCGCCGTCCGCCGCGCGGCGCAATTGGAACACCACCGCTGGCAACGAACGGGTGACATCGAATAGCCGCCGCTCGGTGTCGCGCGCGCGCATTTCGGCACGCCGGATGTCGGTGATGTCGACCATGGTGCCGAGCGAACAGACCGGCTGACCGTCATTGCCGCGGCAGATGCTGGTCCAGAACAGGCCGTGCCGCAAATCGCCGGGGCCGCGCTCGAACTGAAGCTCGACCTGGGCCATGTCGCCGCCTTGCAGCAGGTCGAGCCTCATTTTCTCCAGCACGTCGCTGTTGGCTTCGCCCCACGTCTGAACGTCCATCGTGGTGCGTCCGAGAACTGCCTCGCGGCCTCGCCCGCATGCCGCTTCATACGCACCGTTGACGGCGATGTAGCGACCTTGCAGATCCTGCGCGACGAGCGGATAGGGAACCATCTTCATCATGGTTTCCTGGAAGTTCAGTTGCAACGCGAGCTCCTGCTCGGTTTGCTTGCGGCGCCTGACTTCGCGCTGGAGGAGCAGATAAGCGCGCAGCGTGACCAGCAACGCGACACCGATGCCGATCAGCACAGGCAAGAGGCGCACGGCCGTCACGCTCCACGTACCCGTTGCCGGTGCGTTGCCGGTCACCCATTTCTGCCGGATGCGCTGCCTCTCGGCAGGCGGCATGGCGAGCAACGCACGGTCGATCAGCCCGGCGAGCGGACTCAGGTCCGGGCGCACGGCGAAATCAAGGGCGTCCGACTCGCCGACCGTGCCCAGAATCTTTAGCACGCCCGAGTATTGCCGCTTGAGCACCGTGTCCACGGCAGCCACATTTTCCACGACGACGTCCGCTTCGCCGGACGCGACCATGCGCAACGCTTCGTCGAGGCTTGGCGCGATGGCCAGGTGGTCCTTCGGGATGCGTTGGAACGCGAGCAGACCCGCCCCCGCGACATGCGACGACACCACGACGCGCCGCGCGGCAAAATCGCCGAGCGAACGTGCGGCGGGCTCGTCGTCGCGACCGACCATCACGAGCGGATAGCTTTCGTATGCACGGGTATGCCGCGCCTTCTGAAGGCGCGGATCGTTGCTTGAGCCCGTGGTGAGAATGGCCAGTTCGCCGCGCTGGAATGCGTCGATCGTGCTCGGCCAGTCGGGCTGCCGCGCGCGGTTGAATACCACGCCGAGCGTGCGGCTCAGGTAGGCGAGATAGTCGGCGGTAATGCCGGCCGGATGCCCGGATGCGTCGATATAGCTGAACGGCGGCCAACTGCTGTCGAAGCCGACTTGCAACGGCGGCAGCGACCGCAGCCAGGCCTGCTCCTGCTGCGTCAGTTCCAGGCGAGACGTGGCGGATTCGGGTTTCGCGTCGAAATTGCCCGAGAGCCAGTGAACGCGAATCGCCGTATCGTCGGCCTGACTCATGGATGCCAACGCACGATTGAGCCGGTCGCGCAATGCAACCTGGTTGCGCGGCACACCGAACCGCAGTTCCGCGCTCCGGCTGGTTTCCCCGAACGCGACACGCAGATTGCGGAACTCGTCGGTGGCGAGTGCATATTGGATGGCCGGCGTGAAGCCCATGTAGACGTCTGCATCGCCGCTAGCAACCGCGGCGAGCGCCGCGTGCGTCGATGTAAAAGCGCTGATCTGGGCGCGCGGAAAGCGTTCGCGCAAAGAGCGCTCGAGCGCAAAGCCTTTCTCGATCGCGATGGACGCTGCCGCGACGCGCGCGGGGCCTTCGTACAGTTCACCGTCCCTGCGGACCACCGCCGATGTCGACGCGCGAAAATACGGCGCCGTGAAACTGAGGCACCGCTCGCGCTCGGGAGTGCGGGCGACGCTCATCAATAGATCAACTTCCCCCGCGCAGGCTGCGGCGAGCAGTTGCGGCATGTCGGGAAACGCCTTGGCCTCGATCACGACGTTCGGCCCGACCAGCGCACGCAGATAGTCGACGCTCAATCCGGTCAGCCGGCCGTCCTGCAGCGCGTCGAACGGCAACCAGTTGTCCGCGAGCACGCCGACGGTAATTTTCTGCGGAAAAGCTTCAACCGTCCGCACCGAAGCGGAATCGCCGAACGGCTCCGCGACCGCTGCCGATTGCGCAGCGGCAAACAGAGCCAGTCCCACGAGACATAGGCAGACGCGCCGGAATACGCGCGCTATCGCGGCCCTTTCGAAGCCCATCGCGGTGAATTTCAAAGACACGGCGCGACTCAAGCCGCTTCGCTCTGCCGATCGGCAAGCGCAGCGGCAGACTGCTCGGATCTGCCGGACAGGACCGAGAACACAAAGCCCGCCACGACCCCGCCCGACATGGGCGCCGCCCAGAAGAGCCACAACTGGTCGAGCGCCCAGTCGCCGACGAAAAGCGCCTGCGCCGTGGAGCGCGCCGGGTTCACCGAGCCGTTAGTAACAGGAATCGACACGAGATAAATGAGCGCCAGACATCCGCCGAGGACCACGGGCCCGGCCACCTCCGCCTTGTATCGCGTGGCCACGAAGAGGCTCACCATGACGAACGCGAACGACAGCACGAACTCGATCGCGAGCGCGGAGTGCAGTTTGTAGTCCGAAGGAGAATGGTCGCCAAAACCATTGGCCGCGAATTCGCTCGCGCCCATTTCAAAGCCGGGGCGGCCGTTCGCCACATAGACGAGGAGCGCAGCGGCCGCGACAGCGCCGAGAATCTGCGCTGCGATGTAGGGCAGCAAGTCTTTGACGGGGAACCGTTGCGCGGCCGTGAAACCGACCGTGACAGCGGGATTGAAATGCGCGCCCGACGTCCCGCCGAACCAGTAGCTGGCCGTGGCGAGCGCGAGGCCGAACGCGAGTGAGACCTCGAGTACGCCGTACCCCTGCTGAACGGCGCCGGTGTTCAACACAATACTGCCGCAGCCGACGAAAACAAGCCATGCAGTACCTACGCCCTCGACCAACAACCGCTTACCTAGCACGGCCATGCCGCCCTCCTGTCGCGATGCAAGGCGGAAGGCGCCGCGAAATTTCTGCAGCACACCCGCCTCAAGTTCCCGGCTTTGAGCGGTCTAGCCTCGAGAAATAACTGCTTCTATGAGGCTAACGTCAGCAAAGGCCGAAGCTAATTCGCAACTATGTAGCGGCGAGGCGCGTCTACCAATCAGAAGAGTCCTAATTTCAGGACCGCGAGATGTCGGTATAGGGGCGTGGCGCCAGCAGGTCGCCTAGACCAGTCCGATTTGCCGCGCGT
This sequence comes from Paraburkholderia sp. OAS925, assembly GCF_040543975.1. Taxonomy (NCBI): domain Bacteria; kingdom Pseudomonadati; phylum Pseudomonadota; class Betaproteobacteria; order Burkholderiales; family Burkholderiaceae; genus Paraburkholderia; species Paraburkholderia sp. OAS925. The sequence continues at coordinate 806,230 of NZ_JBEUNO010000001.1, read as the reverse complement.
ACTCGATGAGGTCGGATTCCGTCTCGAGACCCAGCTTGCGCATGGCGGTGCGCTTCTGAGTGCTAATGGTTTTTCCGCTGCGCTCGAGACGCTTCGCGATTTCGTGCACAGCGAGACCTTGCGTATAGAACTGAAATACTTCCCATTCGCGCGCGCTGAGAACGCTGGCACGTAGTTGCGGCGGCGTCTCGCTGATCTCCAATACATTGCGCACCCGATCCGACAGATAGACGCCGCCCGACATTGCTGCACGGATCGCGTCGATCAACGCTGCTGTCGTGTCGCGCTTGTCCACTATCGCGCTGACGCCGAGGTGTAACAGCCCTGACAGCATATGCGCGTGGCAAATCATGGTGAGGACGACGACAGGCGGATGCGCGCGTCCTCGCAACACGCGGCGCAGGAACGACACGGCGTTGCTCCCGCCGTCCAGTCCGGGCATTCCGATGTCGGATATGACGACGTCGCACTCGCAGATGTCAAGCAATTCGGCGAGTCCCTGCGTGTCGGCCGCCTGCCCGACGATCTCGATTTTCGATGTGGCCTGCAGCAACCGCGTCACGCCGACGCGAACACAGTCGTGGTCGTCCGCCACGATAACGCGGATTTTGTCTGTCATTGTTTTCTTGACTTATCGACTGGCTGCCCAATACGAGATGTACTTCCCCAGGCAACGCCAATCCATTTTTTGTTCGCCGCGCCGGCCCGGCGCGACGTCCACTTGTAGCTATCGGTGCGTTAACGGCCTTCGGTGTGCGTCTCCGACACCACGCCATGCTCGACCGCAAACCGGAACAGTTCCGCGTCGCTATTTAACGAAAGCTTGCGCATGGCCGTACATTTCTGAGCGCTGATCGTCTTGACGCTGCGCCCGAGCCGGCCCGCAATTTCGGTGACGCCGAGCCCCGACGCGTACTGAGTGAATACTTCCAGCTCGCGCCGCGACAACACCGAACGCACGAAGTCGAGCCGCTGCATCGCCGCTGCCTTGGTAATGAGCGTGCGCACCGCCGGTCCCAGATAGCATTCGCCCGCGAGCGCCGTGACGATTGCCACGTGGATCAGATCGATACGGTCGCGCTTGCTGATCAGCGCGTCCACGCCGAGCGAGATCACGCTTTGCAGCGCTGCGGCCTCGGTCTCCATGGTGAGCACGATGAGCGCGACGTCAGGATAGCGCCTCCTGAACTGCCGCACGGCCTCGACTCCGCTGCCGTCTGCGCCGCCTGGCATGTACAGATCCATGAGCACGAGGTCACAGCCTGTGCGGTCGACCTCGGCAAAGAGCTCGGTCGCGTCGGCCGCGCGGCCGACGACCTCCATGCTCGGGTAGCCGCCTATCAGATTTTCGATCGCCAGCAGGACGAGCGGATGATCGTCCGCGATGATCGCCCGGACCGGTGTGCTTATTGCAGCGGTGTCGCCCATCGTCTACCTCTTCTCCATGTTCTGACTCCCGTCACCGTGTCCCGCGCAACCGGTCCCGCTTGATCATCAAGCATTACGATGGCCTTAAACATAAGATCGGTCCGAAACAACTTCAAAAACCGGATCGATTAATTGCTTAGCTATGCGATCCACTCTTAAGAATTTCGCTGGACCTGATGCACGAGAATAAACCAGGATCGTTAGTAACGCCAAGTTTTGTCATTGCTTCACGCTTTCGCCGAATAACAGTGCGGCGATGACATCCGAGAGCAGCGGCAATTTCCGCAATTGAGTGGCCTTCTACGAACATCCTGACGACCGTCGTCTGCATTCCCGACAGCGGAAGCGCCATCTTCCGATCGCAACCCGTCTCCGGTCTTGCGAGAAGTCTCGCAATCGAACTTCCGATATATCGCGCGCCGCTTGCAGGTTCGTCGATCGCGCGCCACAGTTCGCGCGTCGACTCGCTCTTGCTTAGCAAGCTCACAGCGCCGTCCGCTGCAAGCGCGTGGAGAAGCGCAGGGTTGGTTGTCGTCGACATGACGACGATGCGCAGGCCCGGCCACTCGGCCTGGATATGGCGGATGAGGTGCAATTCATCTTCGATGAGGCCGGCGGGATCGGGCATCGACAGATCCGTAACCAGCACGTCGCACGGCGTGCGCCGCAGCAGTTCGATCAATGTCGTGGGACTGCCAGCCTGCCCGACGATCGCGACGCCGGCACGCGTCTCAAGCATGCTTCTGACACCAAGCAGAACGAACGGATGATCGTCGGCAAGAACAATTCGAATGTTCACTAGGATTTTCTCGCGCTGAATGTAGGAATAGTTATCAGATACGCAGAACAGATTAAGACGCTCCACGCGTGTCCCGCCGCGGACACATTTGAATGTGAGCGCGCGGCACGACCATAAAATCACCACCCCGCGCAAAACTAAAATCGGAGCGCTCCTAATCCTGTAGTGAATCGAACCGCCAAAGGCTTAAATACCCAAAGTGAATAATTCGCGAAGGTCTACGCGGGGGAGATTGGCGCGCAAACCAGGCGCCATTAACACCGTCTTGCACACCGGCTTGCGCGGCGTCCAGATAAACGTCGCGCGAAATGGAAATACGCTGTGTGAAAATTCTTAACCCACGTCAACAGGTTTGCGTCACGCGCGCCGAATCCATGCGCGCAGCGCGCGGGAAAACCGGCAGCGCGAGCAACGCGCTCACACTCGCGACCGCCCACACCATCGGCCACGATCCGAGCGAGAGCAGCGGCGGAATCGCAAGCGGCGTCAGAAAAAAGCGTGAGGAAAACGCAGGTATTGCCGATCGCGAGCGCAGTACCTGCGCGGTTCGTGCCGGCGAGCGTCGCGAGCTCGGTGAACGCGACGCCATGCCATGCGGACGCGCTCACGCCGCCGAGCACGATCATCGACGCGAGGATCAGCGTGACCGGCATGGTCGCGGCGTGCTGCATGCCGGCGACGCTGGTCGCGAGGGCAAGCGCGGCGAACAGTACGGCCGTCAGCAGACTGCAGCCGCGCATGTAGGCGCGGCGATTGCCGCGCCGATCCGTCCATCTGCCGCTGCAGACGCGCGCGATCGCCGCGCCGGCCTGCACCGCCGCCATCGCCACGCTGATCGTCAGAACGTCGGCGTGACCGAAGTCATGCAGAAACACGGTTCCGAACGTGACGACGGCAAGCTGCGGCACGCAAAGCGCGCCCGCTCCGAGCGCGACGCGCCAGATGCCGATTTCGCGCAGCGGCGAGGGTGTTTTGGTTTGGCTGGCGTTGGCACCGTTTGCGTTGGCGCCGTTGGTGTTGGCATGCACGGCACGTCCGCCGCCCGCCGCATCGGCTGCTCGTACTGCACGTCCGCCACGCACCGCACGCGCACCTTGCGCGGCACCGTCAGCACGTACGATACCCACCGCGTCTACGGCACGCTGACCATTCGCATCGCCCGCAGCCTCTGCCGCATCCTCTGTCCTCGCACGATGCGCCGCGCCTCCATACGCCGCGCCCGCATCGCCGTCCACAACATGCGCCGGTTCATGCAGCCATCGCCATGCGAACCCCGCCGTTATCGCGCAACCCAGCGCCAGCACCGCATAAACGCTCACGAAGCCGAACCTCGACGCCAGCGCCGGCAACAGCAGCGCGCCAAGTCCACCGCCCGCCGGCACCGCCGTTTGACGAATGCTCATGGCCAGTCCGCGCTCGCCTTCACGAAACCACGCCATCACCGCGCGGCCGCTCGATCCGTTGACGCTGCCGCCGAGCAGGCCGACCAGCAGCAAGCCGACCGCCAGCGTCGTGACGTGAGGCACATGCGAGCCGAACGGCGCCGCGAAGAGCGCAAGGCCGGCGAGCGCCGCCGCAGTGGACAACAGTCCCAGCAACAGCACGCGACGGTCGCCCCAGCGGTCCGTCAAGAGCCCCCACGGCAGTTCGCTGACCGCGATGCCCAAACCGAGCATGCCAAGGACGAGGCCGAGTCCCTCGTTGCCGAGGTGATAACCCGAGCGCAAATAAACAGCCGTCGTAGGAATGCCCGAGAAAGCCGCCGAAAAGCTCGCGTTCGCCGCGAAACCGACGCCCAGCACCTTCCATTTATGGCTCGCCGCACGTCCGCCGATGACCAAGCCGCTTGCCGATAACCCGTTTGCCATGATTCCTCCGCGATGATTTCGGAGGTATCCTACGGCGACGGCTTCCATCGGAAAAGCCGGAAATACAGATGCCATCAATCGGAACAAACGAAACATGAGCCAGCGCGGATTCGACCTGACGCAACTGCGCACCTTCGTCGCCGTCGCGGAATCGGGCAGCGTGTCGGCAGGGGCGGAGCGCGTTTTCCTGTCGCAATCGTCGGTTAGCGAGCAGCTGAAAAAACTCGAGGAACGCGTCGGCCAGCCGCTCTTCGTACGCAGCAAGCAAGGCGTGAGCGCGACGCCTGCGGGCAGCCGCCTGCTCGAACACGCGCGGCGCATCATCGCAATGAGCGAAGCGGCGTTCGAAGACCTGCAAGGCCGCTCGCTTGACGGCGAGTTGCGCATCGCGATCACCGACTATTACCGCCCGCACGACATCGCCCGCATCCTCAAGACGTTTTCCGAGCAGCATCCGCGTCTGAAGCTGCATGTCACCGTCTTGCCGAGCGCCGTGATCGACAGCCACGCCGCCGACGACGCCTCGTTCGACATCGGCCTCTCGTTGCGGCTCGTCACCGGCAACTCGCGAGCGGGCGTCCGGCGCGGCGCTGCACAAAGTACCGTGGTCAGGCGTGAGAAGCTGCTGTGGGTCAGCGCCGCCGATGCGAGTCCGCGGCCCGCCTCGCCGTATCAACTGGTGCTGCTGCCGTCGAGTTGCCAGTTGCAGCGCTTCGTCGTCAAACTGCTCGACGAAAACAAGGTGCCCTATGTGGTGTCCCACTCGGCTTCGGGCGTGGCCGGATTGCAGCTCGCGTTAAAGGCGGGGCTCGGCATCTCGTGCCTGAATGAATCGTCGATTGGCGCGGGCGTGATCGCGTGCCCGCCCGGCATCGGCTTGCCCGCATTGCCTGCCGTCGAATTCCATCTATTGCCGGGCCGAATTGGCGAAAGCGAACGCGTGAGCAATGCGCGCCTAGCCTTGATGCGGCTCTTCAGTTAAGCACATCCGACTGTCACATTCGCCCGCTGTGGAATTTGCGTGCAGTGCGAATTGAAGCATTGAAAGCGCTTTGAAGCGCATCTATGATGGTCAGAGACGAATCAACGAGCCGCCGTCTTCGGCACATACACGCGCTTGCTTGATTTGAATCAAGCAATTGCATCGCAATGGCGAATCAACTTTATTGTCCAGAATAAGCTTCCCTTCGCAGTCTGTGCTGTCGTAAGAGAGAAAGTGATAGACCCGCTGTGCGTGGCCATAGGCAGACTGGAAAGCAGCCCAGTCGCGAATGCGGGCGAAGCAAGCCGACAAAAAAACGTTTCCCAGCGAGGCCCGACGTGCATCGTAGAGCTTGGGGATTTGCCATTGTGTTTATGCTCCATCTCTTATGGAGCGGCGCCGCGCTAGCGGCCGGCAATGCAGCCGGCGCAATGCCTTCGGCCATGGACGAGCGCGTGCGCGCCTGCACCTCTTGTCATGGCGTGCAAGGTCAGGGCCTCAATAACGACTACTTCCCGCGCATCGCCGGCAAGCCCGCCGACTATCTGTTCAATCAACTCATCGCATTCCGCGACGGCGGCCGTACCTATCCGCCGATGGGTTACCTGGTCGCATTTCTGCCCGACGAGTATTTGCACAAGATCAGCGAGTACTTCGCCGATCTTCAGCCGCCCTATCCGAATGCCGATCACTCCGACGTCTCGCCCGCGGTGCTCGCCGCCGGTCAGCGGCTCGTGACGCAAGGCGATCCGGCGCGCAAGATTCCCGCGTGCATCGCGTGTCATGGCGCGCGCATGACCGGCCAGCAGCCGGGCATTCCCGGCCTGCTCGGTTTGCACGCGAGCTATATCGCGGGGCAGATGGGCACCTGGCGTTCGGGCACACGCCACGCGCTCGCGCCGGATTGCATGCACTCGATCGCCGTGAAGCTGACCGACAAGGACATCACCGCAGTATCCACGTGGCTCGCGCGCCAACCGCGTCCAGCCGATCCGCGGCCCGCGCCGGCATCGGCGGAGCGCTTGCCTCTCGCATGCGGGAGCCAACCGCAATGAAACCGACACTTCGTCCGCCTCGCACGCCGATGCGCCGCCGTTTCGCGCTGCTCGCCGCCGCGGCGCTCGTGTGCGGCAGCGCGATGCTTGCGCGCATGGCCGTGCCGTTGCCGCTCGTCGTCGCCGAAGCTCGTGCCGCGGAAAGCGCAGCAGTTCAACCCGGCGCAGCCGCCGACACGCGTCCCGACATCGTCAAGCGCGGCGAATACCTGGCGCGCGCGGGCGACTGCGTGGCCTGCCACACGGCGCCGCGCGGCAGGCTGTTTGCGGGCGGCCTCGCGATGGAAACGCCGTTCGGCACGCTCTATTCGCCGAACATCACGCCGGACGCGCAATACGGCATCGGCACATGGAGCGAGGACGCGTTCTTCCGGATGATGCGCACCGGCATCACGCCCGAAGGCAAGCTGCTTTATCCGGCGATGCCGATTGCGCAGTACACCAAAGTCACGCGCGAGGACTCGGACGCGATCTTCGCTTATCTGAAGTCCGTCGAACCGGTGCGCGAGGCGAACCACAAGCACACGCTGCGCTTTCCGTTCAATCAGCGCAAATTGCTATACGGCTGGCGCACGCTGTATTTCCGCGAAGGCGAGTTCAAGCCGGATCCGACTCGTTCGGTCGAATGGAATCGCGGCGCGTATCTGGTCGAAGGACTCGGGCACTGCACGATGTGCCACACCAAGATCAACATGCTCGGCGGCTCGTCGCAAAGCGAGCAGTTTGCCGGCGGGCTGATTCCGGTGCAGAACTGGTATGCGCCCTCGCTCACCTCCGACAAGGACGGCGGCCTCGGCGACTGGAGCATCAAGGACATCGTCGATCTGCTGCAAGCGGGTATCTCGGACCGCGGCGCGGTGTATGGCCCGATGGCCGAGGTCACCTACCACAGCCTGCAATACATGACCGACGAAGACGCCAAGGCCATGGCCGCGTATCTGAAGACGCTGCCGGACAATCGCGGCCGCAAGTCGGGGCCGTCGGCGGCGACCAACACCAACGTATTCGCGCTCGGCGAAAAGATCTACGCCGACAAGTGCGCGCTGTGCCACGGCGCAAAAGGCGAAGGCAAGCTGCAGCACTATCCGCCGCTCGCTGCGAACCAGTCGATCGAAATGGACTCCGCGGTGAACCCGATCCGCATCGTGCTGAACGGCGGCTTCCCGCCTGGCACGCGACGCAACCCGGAGCCCTACGGCATGCCGCCTTTCGCGCAGGAGTTGAACGACACCGAAGCCGCCGCCGTCGTGACGTATATCCGCACCGCGTGGGGCAACCACGGCAAGCCCGTGACCGCACGCGAAGTCAACGAACTGCGCAAGGCGCCGCTGCATTAGCGCGGCATGTCCCGTAGCGGCAGCAGCCGCGATTGAACCGCCGCATCGGAAACTGGAGAAGCCCTTGATGGAAGCGAACGATACCCGCACCGCGGGCCCATCCACGGATGAAGACGTCGAACGCGTGGTGGCCGCCGGTCCGCACGGCGCCGTTGCGGTGGCGGGCGTGGCTACGCTGATCGTGATGGCGATCTGGTTCGGCTTCTACTTCCTCGTGTTTCTGCCGCGCGGCGTCGTGCACTGATCATGTCCACCGAACCGCAACCTCAACATCCACCAGGCAGCGGCCACGCGATCGCGCTGCGCGCCGAACGCCGCTGGGCGATCTTCGTCAGCGCGCTGATCGTACTCATGCTCGCCGTGATCGTGTACTCCGGACTGCATTGGGCGATGATGCCGCCGTCGCGCGTGGAAACCATCGACCCGTCACGCCTGCAACTCTCGGGAGAATTCGTCGAAAACAATCTCGGCAGCGCGGTCGAGCCGGACGGCTCCGTGATCGTGCGTTTCATCGCGCAGCAGTATTCGTTCACGCCGCAGTGCCTGCTTGTGCCCGCGGACACGCCGATCACGATTCGCACGACAAGCGCCGACGTCGTGCACGGCCTGCTCGTCACCGATACCAACATCAACACGATGGTCGTACCCGGCTACGTGGCGACGCTGAACACGCGCTTCGACGCGCCCGCCGATCACACCATGCCCTGTCACGAGTTCTGCGGCTTCGGTCATCAGGCGATGTGGGCGCATGTGAAGGTGATCGACAAAGCGGCCTTCTTCGAGCAGGCCCGACAAACACGGAGGCTGAGCTGTGTTTCACGCTAAGCGACTCGTTCTCGCGCATTTCTGGCTCGCCTTTATCGCGTTCATCATTGCGCTCTTTCTCGGCGCCTGGCAGATGCTGGTGCGCAGCCCGCTCGCGCCTTGGATCGGCGACCCGGAACTCTACTACCGCTCGGTGACCGCGCACGGGTCCGTCATGGCCTACGTGCTGCCGACGCTGGTGTCGATGGGCTTCGGTTATGCCATCGTCGAGCTTGCGCTCGCGCAGCGCCTCGCCGGCCTCAAGTGGGCATGGGCCGCGTTCATCATGCTGGCGGTCGGCGCGGTGATGGCGATGGTGCCCGTGGCACTCGGCAAAGCCTCGGTGCTCTACACCTTCTATCCGCCGATGATCGGCAGCCCTTTCTATTACCTCGGCGTCGTGCTGGTCGTGGTCGGCTCATGGATCTGGGTCGCGCTGATGCACGTGAATCTGCGCATCTGGAGGCGCGCGAACCCCGGCAAACCGGTGCCGCTTGCGATGTTCGCCAACGTTGCGGGCGCGTACCTGTGGGCGTGGACCGCGGTCGGCGCGGCGCTCGAAATCCTCTTTCAGATTCTGCCGGTCGCGCTCGGCCTCACCAATACGATCGACGCCGGCCTCTCACGCATCCTGTTCTCGTGGACGCTGCACGCGATCGTCTACTTCTGGCTGATTCCCGCATACATCGCGTACTACACGCTGGTGCCGCGAGCCATCGGCGGGCGGCTTTATAGCGATTCGATGGCGCGCGTGTCGTTCATTCTGTTTCTCGTCTTCGCGATGCCGATCGGCATTCACCATCTGTTTGTCGATCCGCAGGTCGGCTCGGGCTTCAAGTTTCTGCACGCGGTGTTCACCGGAATGGTGTCGGTGCCCACGCTGCTGACGGTGTTCACGATTTGCGCGTCGGTGGAAATTGCCGGCAGGCTGCGCGGCGGCAAAGGCGCGTTCGGCTGGCTCACGGCATTGCCCTGGCAGAATCCGATGATGCTCGTCATCGCGTTCTCGTTCGTGATGCTTGGGCTCGGCGGCGCGGGCGGCCTTATCAACATGAGCTATCAGTTGAACTCGACGGTGCACAACACGCAGTGGGTCACCGGCCACTTCCATCTGATTTTCGGCGGCGCGATCGTCATCATGTACTTCGCGATCGCTTATGAATTGTGGCCGCAACTGACGAGCCGCGCGATCGTGTCGGTGAAGCTCGTACGCACGCAGTTGTGGCTATGGTTCATCGGGATGCTGGTGGTCACGCTGCCGTGGCATTACGTCGGCCTGCTCGGCGCGCCGCGCCGCATGGCTTACTACGACTACAAGATGCCGGGTCTCGAATCGCAGGCGTTCTGGGTCGGTGTGTCGGCAGTGGGCGGCCTGATTCTCGCGGTATCGGGCGCGCTCTTCATCTACATTCTCGCGAAGTCGCAGTTCGGGCCCGCGGTTGAGCAGCAACGCTTCCGCTTCGCGAGCGCGGTTCATCCGGTGGAACGCGTGCCGGCCGCGCTGAATACCTTCGGCTTGTGGGTCGCCTTGATGATCGGCCTGACCGTCGTCAATTACAGCGTGCCCATCGTTCAATTGCTCAAACTGCCGCAGACTTCGGTGCCCGCGGTCGTCGTCGGAGCCCAGCGATGAATCAGGAACGCGTCTTCAGCTTGCGCAACCCGTGGTTCACGGTGAGCGTCGGCGGCACGCTCGCGATTGCCGTCATCGCGATACTGATCGGCTTTGTCTGGCTGCCTTCGGCGAATAGCGCGTTCGCGGGCGGCGGCTTGTGGGCAACCATCTGCGGCGCGGCGGGCGCGCCGTCGAGCTGGTATGGCGGCGCGAACGTGGCGGGCCCGGCGCCGAGCGACGTGGTCGTGCTGCCGCCGTTGCGGCGCGTGCGGGCCGACGCGGATTCGATCGGGCGCGGCGCGACGATCGCGACGCAGAACTGCTCGATGTGCCACGGCGTGCTCGGCACCGTGCAGGTCACGGCGCCCGCATTGGCGGGTCAATACGCTGATGTGGTCTACAAGGAGTTGCGCGATTATCAGGAAGGCGTGCGGCAAAACTCGATCATGCAGCCGATCGTCGCGGCCCGCAGCGATCAGGATCTGCACGATCTCGCCGCTTACTATGCGTCGCTGCCGCGAGGTCCGGCGGCGGAAGTCTCGCCCACCGGCAGCACGCCCGATGCGAACGCGGTGCGGCTCGCGATGCAGGGCGATCCGCAGCGCAATATCGCGCCGTGCGCGGCGTGCCACGGACAGCTCGACCGCAAAGGCTCGGCGCCGTGGCTCGGCGGGCAGTCGTCGATTTATCTGGCCGCGCAAATGCGGGCGTTTGCTTCAGGCGCGCGTCGCAACGACATCAATGAGCAGATGCGCAATGTGACGCGGCAGATGACGTCGGCGGAGATAGATAGTCTTGCGAAGTATTATGCGGCTATGCAGTAAGGCGGGCTTGAGAGGACGTGCGTTGTTCGCGGTGCGTTGCTGGCGGTGCGTTGCTGGCGGTGCGTTGTTCGCCGTGCGGTACGGCTCAGCGCGCCGCCACCTGACGCACCCGACCGCGCCTCGCCTCACCCGCCAAACCGCTCACAAACGCATCAAGCCGTGGCGAACTCATCCGCCTCGCTTGCGGCAAACTGAGCCGCAACGCCGTTACCGTTACCGCGCCCCAACGCCGCCGTGACCCGCGACGACGAACCACCCTCCGTCTGAAACACAGCCACCGCCGACGTCAGCCTTCTCGCCTGCTCCTCCAGCGAACTCGCGGCCGCCGCGGCTTGCTCGACGAGCGCGGCATTCTGCTGCGTGACTTCATCCATTTGCGCGACGGCGAGATTCACCTGGTCGATACCCGCGCTCTGCTCGGTTGCCGCTGCCGCGATCTCGCCCATGATCGAGCTCACACGCGAGATCGCCTGCACGATTTCGCTCATCGTCGAGCCCGAGCGCTCGACCAGTTGCGAGCCGTTTTCGACGCGCGCCGTCGACGCGTCGATCAGCGCCTTGATCTCCTTCGCAGCCGCGGCGCTTCGCTGTGCCAACGAACGCACCTCGCTCGCGACGACCGCAAAACCGCGGCCCTGCTCACCGGCACGCGCCGCCTCGACGGCCGCGTTCAGCGCGAGAATGTTGGTCTGGAAAGCGATCCCTTCGATCACGCCGACAATGTCGGCAATGCGCCGCGAGTCGTCGACGATCTCGTGCATCGTGCCGACCACCTTGTCCGCCAGCTCGCCGCCCTGAGCAGCGAGCGTCGATGCGCCTTGGGCGAGCGAACTCGCCTGCTTCGCGTTGTCCGCCGTTTGCTTGACCGTCGACGTAAGCTCTTCGATGCTCGCCGCCGTTTCCTCGAGCGACGCAGCCTGTTCTTCCGTGCGTTGCGACAAATCCGTATTGCCGGCGGCGATTTCGCTCACGCCGCTGTCGATGGATTCCGTGCCTTGCCGCACTGACGTCACCGTCGCGATCAGCGATTCCTGCATCTTGCGCAGCGCCGCGGCGAGGCGCCCCATTTCGTTATTGCTCGTCACGACGATACGGCCGGTCAGGTCGCCATTCGCGATCCGCTGGAACTGCGCGATGGTCGCATCGACCGGAGTCACGATTGCGCGCACCAGCACCGCGCGGCCGATCAGCGAACCGAGCAGCGACACGACGATGCCGACCGCCACCGTCACGCAGATCGCGTAAAACAGGTCTTGTGCGCTCTGATAGCGCTGCGCGCCGTGATCGAGTTGCAACTGTTCGAGCGCGAGCATCGCTTTTTCATAGGCGCTGTACAGCGACGGCAGCTTGCGCGCCTGCAATTGCTGGAACGTGGGATGGTCGCCCGCCTTCAACGCGGCGAACGCCGGTTCCACGCCTTCGTGCAGGAACGTGTCGCGCTTCGTCTGCATGTCCTTGATCAGCCGCTGCTCGGTTTCGTCGGCGCTAGCGCGGCTCAAATAGTGGGCGAGGCGTTCGTCGGACGCTTTCTGGTATTGATCGAAGCGCTTGAGTACGGCGTTCGCGCCGTCCTGGTCGTTCAGATCCACCAGCGACGAATAAGTGGCCAGCGCGAGACGCAGCCGCAGCAACTGGCCGGCACTGCCTTCAAGATCGGCGACGGCGGGCGTATCCACGGTGTACATCTGCTGCAGCGACGCGTTGCTCGAGCGCAGCGACAGAAGCCCGGCCGCGGCGCCCAGCAGCAGCGCGGCGGCAAAGAAGGCGATCATCAAGGTAAGGCAACTGCGAATCGACAGATTTTTCAGCATCGGGCTAGTCTCCATTTGGGCTGCCTGACCGAATACTCAGTGAAAATGTGCCCGGCCACGCGTGCTGCGCCCAAGCCCGTTCGGCATGGTCCGCAACTTTTGTCAGAATTTAAGCGAATGCCACAGATAGGGACTACGGCGAAATAACTGGAAACTTTATGGTGATGACGCAAGCGTTTGCGTCGCATCAAAAATTCCGACGACGGCAAACAGCCTCGAAGCGCCGCATGGCGGGCCCGCCGGGTTCGTGGCACGCTAGCCGGATGCCGCCTGTCGACGCGAGCGCCACTGGGAGCACTTTTATGTCGGAAATAGGCTCGGCTCTGCTGGTTTTCGTTCTGCTGCTGGTGGCGACGGGGTTCGGCGTGTGGCTGCGGCCGCTGCTGCCCGAGGAGCACAAGGCGCACGAAACGGTGCAACTCGTGCAACTAGTGATCGGCATGCTGGTGACGTTCGCGGCGCTGGTGCTCGGTCTGATGACGGCATCGGCGAAATCGAGCTTCGACACAGCCGCGAACGATTTGCGCACCTACGCCGCCGACATCATCGAACTGGACACGACGCTCAGGGAGTACGGCAGCGACACGGACGCGGCGCGCAAGCTGTTGCGCGTCTACACGGCGGCGGCCGTTGCATCGACATGGCCGCGCGAGCCGGCGCCGGCCGGCGATTACCCGAAAAACCTCGGCTCGCCCGACAACTCGCAGAAACTGGAAAACGTGCGGCTCGGAGATTTGCTGACGTCGGTGGGCCGCCAATTGCGGCAACTGCGCGCGCATGACCCGCTGCAACAACACGCACTCGACGACAGCCTCACGCAGTTTCGCCGCGTCGTGGACGCGCGCTGGAAAATTATCGAGGAAGCGCATAGCTCGATTTCGCAGCCGTTCTTCAAGACGCTGACGTTCTGGCTTTGCGTGATCTTCCTGAGCTTCGGGTTGATCGCGCCGCGCAATGCACTGGCGCTAGTGACGATTACGCTCGGGGCTGTGTCGATTGCGTCGGCTATTTATGTGATCGTGGATCTCGATACGCCGCTGACCGGGCCGATCATGATTTCGAGTGCGCCGATGCGGGATGCGTTGGCGCATTTGGGGCGGTGACGACGGCTGAAAAGAAAAAACCCCGCTGAGGAAGCGGGGTTTTGCTGGCTTTGCGCTACGGGCCGATCAGAACGGAATATCGTCATCCATCTCATCGAACCCACCGCCGGCCGGCGCGCTCGGACGGCTGGAACCACCACCGCCGCCGCCAGCACCAGCGCCACCGCCGCTGCCGCCACGCGAACCGCCGCCCGACATCGCACGGCCGCCGCCACCGCCACCACCGCTGCGCTCCGACGGCTCGCCGCGGCTATAGCCGCCTTCATCGCCGCCACCCATCGAGCCGCCGCGGCCGCCCAGCATTTGCATCTGCTCGGCGACGATTTCCGTCGAGTAACGGTCGGTGCCGTCCTGCGCCTGCCACTTGCGGGTGCGAATACGTCCTTCCAGATAGACCGACGAGCCTTTCTTCAAATATTCGGACACGATCTCCGCGAGGCGGCCGAAGAACGACACGCGATGCCATTCGGTGGCTTCCTTCATCTCGCCGGATGCCTTGTCCTTGTACCGATCCGTCGTGGCAAGGCGGATATTCGCCACTGCGTCGCCGCTCGGAAGATAACGGACTTCCGGATCGGCTCCGAGATTGCCGACGAGAATGACCTTGTTCACGGATGCCATGAGTTTCTCCTGTTGATTCCATGTCGGGCGGCGCGGCAATTCGCGGTTCGCGTCTCATGGCCTGCGGGCCGTGGATCGGAATGCGCCTCTGCCCGCCGCCGGGTGAGTTCTGGGTGATGCCGGGATAGGCCCCGAATATGCTGCGTGCGCCGCGAAATTCTTCAGGCCTTGCGCGGCGGCTGTTTCATCTTTGCGGCGATTATAAGCCAGCATAAGACGAGCCCCGAGCACGCAAAAAACACCGTGCTGGGGCCATCCACTTTCAACAGCCAGCCGCCGATCATGCCGCCCAACGCGAGACCGATGGACTGCGTCGTGTTGTACACGCCGGCAGCCGCGCCCTTGCGGTTGCCCGGCGCCAGTTTCGACACCAGCGAAGGCTGCGACGCCTCGAGAATATTAAAGCCGAGAAAGTACACAAAGAGGATGGCCGCCACACTCAGAATCGTATGCGGAGCGACGCCCAATAACAACTGTCCGAACAGGATAAGAGCGATCGCAGAGAGCAGCACGGTTTTCATCTGTCCGCGCTTTTCCGCGGCGATGATCGCCGGCACCATCATCACGAACGACAGTCCCATGACCGGCAAATACACCTTCCAGTGCGACGCGACCGGCAGGCCGCCGGCTTCCAGAATGCGCGGCACGACGAGGAACAATGCCGTTTGAGTGGCGTGCAAAACGAGCACGCCGAAATTCAGGCGCAGCAGTTCGACGTTGTGCAGCACTTCGGCGAACGGCGCGCGCACATGCACGGGCTTCGGCGCATCGGGCACGACCCACAGCACGACGCCCACGGCCAGGATCGAAAACACGCCGACCAGCGTGAACAGCCCGCTCATGCCGACCCAATGAAAGACGATCGGCGCGCCGACAATCGCGACCGCGAACGACATGCCGATGCTGCCGCCGACCATCGCCATCGCCTTCGTGCGGTGCTCTTCGGCGGTGAGGTCGGCGATAAAAGCAATCACCGCCGACGACACCGCGCCCATGCCCTGAATCACCCGGCCGACGATGATCCACGTCATGTCGTGCGCGCCCGCCGCGACGAAGCTGCCAAGCGCGAAGATCAGGAGCCCCGTCGCGATGACCGGCTTGCGGCCCACCTTGTCGGAGACCCAGCCGTAGAAGATATACAGCATCGACTGCGTGACGCCGTACGCGCCGAGCGCGATGCCGACGAGCAGCACGTTGTCACCGCCGGGAATCGTCTTCGCGTAGATGGAGAACACCGGCATGATCATGAAGAGACCGAGCATGCGCAGCGCGAAGATGGCGGCAAGCGACACGGTCGCGCGCAGTTCAGGCGCGCTCATGCGTGAAGATGTGGCGGACGGATTGGACATCGGAAGCGTTCTTTGAATGAGCTGGTCGCGGACCGGGCAGCACGGCCGGACGGCTTTCCCGGGAGACGCCTTGCACTGACGGAAAACGGCCCCAGTTAGATTTTTGCCGCAGCGCCTGGCCGCAGTCTTACAGCACGCCTAAGGTCTTGTTGAGGCCGTCAGGAAGCCGTAACGGCGGCCTTGAAAAGTCGTTATAGTAGCAGGTTTAGCCTCTTCCTCTTTCCGCAGTTCATGGAATAAATCCGTGGAACAAATCCGTATTCGTGGGGCTCGCACCCACAACCTGAAGAACGTCAATCTCGACCTACCACGTCACAAGCTCGTCGTTATTACCGGTCTTTCCGGCTCGGGGAAATCGTCGCTCGCGTTCGACACGCTCTACGCGGAAGGACAGCGGCGCTACGTCGAAAGCCTGTCGGCCTACGCGCGTCAATTCCTGCAATTGATGGAAAAGCCCGATGTCGATCTGATCGAGGGCCTGTCGCCGGCCATCTCGATCGAGCAGAAGGCCACCTCGCATAACCCGCGTTCGACGGTCGGCACCGTCACCGAGATTCACGACTACCTGCGGCTATTGTTCGCACGCGTCGGCACGCCCTATTGCCCGGACCACGAAATCCCGCTCGAGGCGCAAAGCGTGTCGCAAATGGTCGACGCGGCGCTCGCGTTGCCCGACGAAACGAAGCTGATGATCCTCGCGCCGGTCGTGGCCGACCGCAAGGGCGAGCACGTCGAACTGTTCGAGGAAATGCAGGCGCAGGGCTTCATCCGTTTCCGTGTGCGCTCGGGCGGCGGCACGGCCAACGAAGGCGCCGCGAAGATCTACGACGTCGACTCGCTGCCGAAGCTGAAGAAGAACGACAAGCACACCATCGACGTGGTCGTGGACCGCCTGAAGGTGCGTCCCGACATGAAGCAGCGTCTCGCGGAATCGTTCGAAACCGCGCTGCGTCTCGCCGACGGCCGCGCGATCGCGCTCGAAATGGACACGGACAAGCAGCATCTGTTCAGTTCCAAGTTCGCGTGCCCGATCTGCTCGTATTCGCTTCAGGAACTGGAGCCGCGGCTCTTCTCGTTCAACAATCCGATGGGCGCGTGCCCCGAATGCGACGGCCTCGGCCAGATTACTTTCTTCGATCCGAAGCGGGTGGTCGCGCATCCGTCGCTGTCGCTTGCGGCTGGCGCGGTGAAGGGCTGGGACCGGCGCAACCAGTTCTACTTCCAGATGCTGCAAAGCCTCGCGGCGTTCTACGATTTCGACATCGACACTGCCGTCGAAGACCTGCCGGAAAAGGTCCGCAAGATCCTGCTGTTCGGCTCGGGCAAGCAGGAAATTCCGTTCTCGTACATCAACGAGCGCGGGCGCGCGTCGGTCCGCGAGCATGTGTTCGAAGGCATCATTCCGAATCTGGAGCGGCGTTACCGCGAAACGGATTCGGCCGCGGTGCGCGAGGAACTCGCCAAGTACCAGAACAATCAGCCCTGCCCCGCGTGCGCGGGCACGCGGCTGCGCCGCGAAGCGCGCTTCGTGCGGATCGGCGCGGACGGCGACGCGCGCGGCATCTACGAAATCAGCGGTTGGCCGTTGCGCGATGCGCTCGGCTACTTCCAGACGCTGCGCCTCGAAGGCTCGAAGCGCGAGATCGCCGACAAGGTCATCAAGGAAATCGTCGCGCGGCTCATGTTCCTGAACAACGTCGGGCTCGATTATCTGTCGCTCGAACGCAGCGCCGAAACGCTGTCGGGCGGCGAGGCGCAGCGCATTCGCCTCGCGTCGCAGATCGGCTCCGGCCTCACCGGCGTGATGTACGTGCTCGACGAGCCGTCCATCGGACTGCATCAGCGCGACAACGACCGGCTGATCTCCACGCTCAAGCATCTGCGCGATCTGGGCAACTCGGTGATCGTGGTCGAGCACGACGAAGACATGATCCGCATGGCCGACTACGTGGTCGACATGGGTCCGGGCGCGGGCGAGCATGGCGGCATGGTGATCGCCGAGGGCACGCCGAAGCAGGTGCAGGCCAATGCGGCTTCGATGACGGGGCAGTACATGTCCGGCGCGCGCACCATCGAGTATCCGGACGAGCGCAAGGACCCGGACGAGCGGCATCTGCGCATCGTCGAGGCGCACGGCAACAATCTGCGGCACGTCACGCTCGATCTGCCGGTCGGGCTGCTGACGTGCGTGACCGGCGTGTCGGGCTCGGGCAAGTCGACGCTCATCAACGACACGCTGTATCAGGCGGTCGCGCATCACCTTTATGGGTCGTCCACGGAGCCTGCGCCGTACGAGTCGATCGAGGGACTGGAGCATTTCGACAAGGTGATCAACGTCGACCAGTCGCCGATCGGCCGCACGCCGCGCTCCAATCCGGCCACTTACACGGGCCTCTTCACGCCGATCCGCGAACTGTTCGCGGGCGTCCCCGCCGCCAAGGAGCGCGGCTACGACCCGGGGCGTTTCTCGTTCAACGTGAAGGGCGGCCGCTGCGAGTCCTGTCAGGGCGATGGCGTGCTGAAGGTCGAAATGCACTTTCTGCCGGACGTGTACGTGCCTTGCGACGTCTGCCACGGCAAGCGCTACAACCGCGAAACGCTCGACGTGCAGTACAAAGGCAAGAACATCAGCGAAGTGCTCGACATGACCGTCGAGCACGCGTACGAGTTCTTCAGGCCGGTGCCGGTCGTCGCGCGCAAGCTGAAAACCTTGCTCGACGTGGGCCTCGGCTATATCCGGCTGGGGCAGTCCGCGACCACGCTGTCGGGCGGCGAGGCGCAGCGCGTCAAACTATCCCTGGAACTGAGCAAGCGTGATACCGGTCGCACGCTATACATTCTCGACGAACCCACGACCGGGTTGCACTTTCATGACATTGCGCTGCTGCTGGAAGTTATTCATCGGTTACGCGACCAGGGTAATACCGTCGTGATCATCGAGCATAATCTCGATGTAATCAAAACTGCCGACTGGGTCATCGACATGGGTCCGGAAGGCGGCGCGGGCGGCGGCCAGATCATCGCGCAAGGCACGCCCGAGCAGATCGCGAAGTCCAAAGCAAGTTTTACCGGTAGATACCTGGCGCCTTTGCTGAAACGCGCGGCCAGTAAAAAGTAACGCTGCACAACACGGGTTGGAGACGGATAAGCCATGGCCAAGCGGAATCAGGCGAGCGAAGAAGGGCAAGTGCAGGACCTGCGCCCACGCCCGGTCAGGCTGACCAGCAATATGAGCCTGCCGAAACTCTCGGCGGTCGAGATCGGCAGCTATGTGCTGATGCTGTTCGGCATGTGGGCGGTGATCCAGCTCCGGCTGCTCGGCGCGCTGCTCGCCGGGCTGCTGGTGTTCCAGCTCGTGCATACCATCGCGCCGCGCATCGAGCGGCATATGTCGAGCGGGCGGGCGCGCTGGCTGGCGGTCGTGATTCTCTCGACGGTGATCGTGGGCGCGCTCACGGGCCTGACGCTCGGCGTCATCGAGCACTTCGAGAACGACGTGCCGAGCGTGCAGAAGCTGCTCGACCAGGCGATGCAACTGATCGATCAGGCGCGCGGCCGGATTCCGCAATTCATCGCGAGCTCTCTGCCGGTCGACACCGAGCAGATGAAAGCCAAGGCCGGCGAACTCATGCAGACGCACGCGAACATGCTGCAACAAAGCGGCAAGACGGCGGCGCGCGCGTTCACGCACATTCTGATCGGCATGATCATCGGCGCGATTATCGCGGTCAGCGCGCAGAAGCATATGCAGCGGCTGCCGCTGTCCACGGCGTTCGTCACGCGCGTGACGCGTTTCGCCGACGCGTTTCGCCGCATTGTTTTCGCGCAAGTGAAAATCTCCGCGATCAACGCGGTATTCACCGGCATCTTCCTGCTGGTCGTGCTGCCGATGTTTCACGACCAGTTGCCGCTGTCGAAAACGCTGGTGCTGATTACGTTCATCGTCGGCTTGCTGCCGGTCATCGGCAATCTGATTTCGAACACGATTATCGTGGCGGTCGCGCTGTCGGTCAGCTTTCCTGCCGCGGTCATGTCGCTCGCGTTTCTGATCCTGATCCACAAGCTCGAGTACTTCCTGAACGCGCGGATCGTCGGCGGACAGATCGAGGCGCGCGCGTGGGAACTGCTCGTGGCGATGCTCGTCATGGAAGCCGCGTTCGGTCTGCCGGGCGTGGTCGCCGCGCCGATCTTCTATGCGTATATCAAGCGTGAGCTGATTTATCTGAGGCTGGTTTAGGTTCGTTGCGCGCCGCTCGGCTCGCAGGCAAGGAAAACGGCACCGCGGTGCCGTTTTTTTTCATCGTCAGAAGTCGATGCGCGCGTTCAGTGACAGCGTGCGCGGATCGCCCGGCGTCACGTAATCCGCGTACTGGTATTCCCAGTAACGGCGGTTGAGCAGGTTGTCGATGGCCGCGCGGAACGTCACGTCATAGCCGCCGATTCGCGTCGCATAGCTCGCGCCGAGGTTCACGAGCATATAGCCCGGCGCGTTCAGATTCGACGACGGCCGCACGTTCGTATTGCCCGTGAACTTGGCGTCCGCGCCGATGCGCAGACCCGGCACGTACGGCACCGAGTAAGTCGCATGACCGGCGACGACGAACTGCGGCGCGCCCGCCACGCGATTGCCGTTGTTGGCCGCGCCACGCTCGTACTTCGTATTGATCCACATGAGATCGCCGCCGACATTCCAGTGGCTGCCGAGACGCACGTCGCCGCCCATCTCGATGCCCTGGAAGATCGACTCGCCGTCCTGCGTGTAGACGTTCGCGCTGTTCGCGTAAGCCGCGCCGCGTTCGATGCGGAACAGCGCGGCCGTCGCGCTCCAGCGTCCCTGCTCCGTCTTGATGCCGACTTCGTACTGCTTGCTGCGCAACGGCTTGAGCAGCTCGCCGCGGTTTGCATACGTGTCGCCGACCACCGTGCCCGCTTCCAGTGACTCCACGTAGCTCGTGTAAAGCGTCGTGGTCGGCGCGAGCTTGAACATCACCGCGACGGTCGGCGTGACCACGCCGTTCTGGCTGTACGTCGACGTTGTGGCGCCGCTGGTCGAGTAGCCGTGCTGCTCGTAGTTCGTGTACCGCACGCCGCCGAGCACCGACCAACGCTGCGTCAACTGGATGGTGTCGCTCGCGAACAGCGCCTTCTGCGTGATGTCGCTGTCGCGATACGTGTAGTAGTTCGACGCGCCGCCGAACGTGTTCGTATTCGGCTGATAGATGTTGCCCGTGCCGATCTGCCCGAAGAAGCTGTTCGCGCCGTAGTCGTTCGTCTGCCGCTGATACGCGGCGCCGAATACGAGTTGATGCTGCAGCGGTCCGGTCTTCACCTGGCCTTCCGCGGACACCTGCCACAAGCTCAGCTGATGCCCTTCCTTGCCGGCGAAACGGCTGTCGGTGTAATCGCCCGCGCCGTTCAGCAGGTAGTACGTGCTTTCGTTGCGATCGCGCGAGCTCTTGCTGTAGCTGTAGCTCGCATTGAGCGTCCAGTTCTCGCCGAGGTTGTACTGAAGCCCCGCCGTGTAGAGCTGCAGGTTCGTATTCAGATGCTGGTCGGGACCGGACAGGTCGCCGGTGCCGCCGCTGATCGTATGCGGGAGCGACGTGCCGGTGTATTGCGCCGTCGAAATCGAACCGGTGATGCCGGTGGAATGGCGCTCCTGATACAGCGCGCCGAAGGTGGCCTTGAGGTCGCGCGTGATGCGGGCGTCGAGCGCGACCGAAACCGAATCGCGCCGCACGTTGCCGTCGTTATAGGTTTTGCCTTCCTCGTGCGTCGCGTTCAGGCGATAGCCGAACATACCGTTGGGGCCGACGCGGCCGCCGAGGTCCGCGTGCTCGGTCCAGACGCCGTCCGTGTAATAGCCGACGTCGACGCTGCGCACGGGCGTCGTCGAGACCGGCGGCTTCTTCGTCACGTAGTTGACGACGCCGCCCGGCGCGCCGAAGCCGTACATGAAGCCGGTCAGGCCTTTCAGCAACTCGACTTTTTCGAGCTGCTCGTACGGCATCGTGATGCCATAGCTGTTGAACGGCATGCCGTCGATTTTGAAACCCGACTGCCAGTCGAGCTGCATGCCGCGCACCGTCAGATACGTGGCCCACGCGTTGTACGCGTTGCCGTTGTCGGACACGGAGGCGTCGGTGGCGAACACGTCGCCGAGTTTCGACGGCTGGCGATCCTGCAACTCCTCGCTCGTCACGACGGTCGTCGAAAACGGCGTATCGAGTTGCGAACGCGTGCCGAGCGCTCCGCTGCCGACGTCCTCTTTCAGATGCTGCGTGGTGTCCTGCGCCGCAGTGACTTTGACCGTCGGCAGCGCCTTGTCTTCGCTATCCGCCGATGCCGATGGCGACGCTGGTGTCGACGCCGGCGGCACTGACTGTGCGAGCGCCGCCTGAGTGGCCGTCAGCGCCAGGCACGCGGCCCAGTGCAATCGACGCTTCGTGCGCGTTTTCTGTGGACGCGCTTCCCCGTTATGTTTGTTCATTCCCTTTCCCGTCGTCGGTGATTCACTTAACGAATGAGAATCATTCCCATTACACGGGACGGGATGATGCCGAAAAACTATGCGGATTGTAAGCCCCTTCATGCGACATTTTGCCGCACTTGGCACGCGCGGACGGTGGGCCAAGCCTTATGCAGCGGGACTTCAACGGGTTTTGACGCGTCGCAGCAACTATCGCCTTAGCAAACCTTTCAGAGAACTTGCCGCCGACAACGTGCGTCGCTTAAGATGCGAACAATTCCCATTTACGCGCCGACTCTCGCAGTGACACGTCCCCCGGATTTTTTCTTGCTTTCGTTGGCCCGCTCATGAGGCGCCAGTTCGTTCGCCTGCATCGCTGGTTCGGCGTGGCCACGGCGCTGTTCCTGTTCGTCGCGGGATTGACCGGCGCGGTGATCGCGTGGGATCACGAACTCGACGCCGCGCTCAACCCGTCCTTCTTCGAGGCGCGCACGCCAGGGCCGGCGTTGTCGGGGCTGGAACTCGCGCGGCGCGTCGAGGCTGCCGATCCGCGCGTGCAAGTGACGTATCTGCCGCTCGCGGCCGAGCCCGGCCATACGTTGCAGATGATGGTGCTGCCGCGCATCGACCCGGCCACGCGAGCGCCGTACAAGCTGGACTTCAACCAGATCGCCGTCGATCCGGCCACCGGCGACGTGCAGGGGCGCCGCGAATGGGGCGCCTTTTCCCTGTCGCGCATCAACCTGATTCCGTTCATTTACAAGCTGCACTACACGCTGCATTTGCCGTTTACCGGCGGCGTCGATGCCGGCGTCTGGCTGATGGGCGTGGTCGGCATCGTCTGGCTGTTCGACAGCGTCATTGCGCTCGGCCTGTCGTTTCCGAGTCTCAAGGCGTGGCGCAAGTCGCTCGCGTTCCGCTTCGGGCGCGGCGGCTATGCGCTCACCTTCGACCTGCATCGCTCGGGCGGCGTGTGGATCTGGGGCCTGCTCATGATCGTCGCGCTGACGTCGGTGTCGATGAACCTCGCCGCACCCGTTGTGCGCCCCATCGTGTCGATGTTTTCGACGCTGACGCCGGACCCGATCAACAACCCGGAGATCGTCCGCGCGCCCAAGCCCAGCCACGGCGTGCTGAGTCGCGAGCGCATCGTGCAACTCGCCGAAGAAGCCGGCAAGGCGCAGCACATCGCCGTGCCGCCGGGCGGCATGTACTACGCGGAGTTCCTGCACACCTACGGCGTGGGCTTCTACGAGACGGGCAACGATCACGGCGACATGGGCCTCGGCAACCCGTGGATGTACTGGGACGCGGCCACCGGCAAACTGCTCGGCAAGCAGATTCCCGGCAAGGGCACGGCCGGCGACATCTTCATGCAGGTTCAATTTCCGCTGCACTCGGGTCGTATTCTCGGTGTCGGCGGACGGATATTGATTAGCGCGGTCGGCATCGCAGTGGCCGTGCTGAGCGCGACTGGATTGCTGATCTGGCTAAGGAAGCTGAATGCGCGCCGAGGGGCGGCGGTAAAGGCGAGGAAGGCTCAGAGCGTGGAGGAAACTCAGAGAGCGCCAGTCGCGCGCAACGCCGACCGGATGCCGGAGCGGTCACGGGAAGAGGTGGCGTCGGAATAAGGCGGCGGGAGGAGAGCAATTCATCGCGGCGGCATCTTCAAGCGCCACGCCTTGGCACTGCGCATCGTTAACACGTTCGTACGCATTGTGCGAAACGCACCGGCTTCATTTGAATTACAACGAAGGTGCGCCGCCGCGACGCTCAACATCACGCCGAGCCGCGGCAGCGGCCCCAACCTCCTACCGAAACACCACCGTCTTACTCCCGTTCAACACCACCCGATGCTCGACGTGCCACTTCACCGCGCGCGCGAGCGTCACGCATTCGACGTCGCGGCCAATCGCCGTCAACTGCTCCGGCGTCATGCTGTGGTCCACGCGCTCCACTTCCTGCTCGATGATCGGACCTTCGTCCAGATCGGTCGTCACGTAGTGCGCGGTTGCGCCGATCAGCTTCACGCCGCGGTCGAACGCCTGGTAATACGGCTTCGCGCCCTTGAAGCTCGGCAGGAACGAGTGATGAATGTTGATCGCGCGTCCGGCGAGCGCTTCGCACAGCTTCGGCGACAAAATCTGCATGTAGCGCGCGAGCACGACGAGATCCGCCTGATGCTCGTCGATCACTTCGAGCGCGCGCGCTTCCTGCGCCGCCTTGGCCTCGGGCGTGCCGCCCAGCAGCGGAAAATGATGGAACGGAATGTCGTAGCTGGCGGCGAGCTGATAGAACTCCTTGTGATTCGAGATGATCGCCGGAATCTCGATGTTCAACTGACCGGTGCGGTAGCGGAACAGCAGGTCGTTCAGGCAATGGCCGATCTTCGACACCATTATCACGACGCGCGGCTTCACCGATGCATCGTGCAACTCCCAGTTCATACCGAAGTGCTCGGCAAGCGCCGCGAATGACACGCGCAATGCGTCGAGCCCCGGATCGCCGCCCACCTGCTGGAAATGCACGCGCATGAAGAACTCGCCGGTGCGGCTGTCGCCGAACTGCGCGGAGTCGAGAATATTGCTGCCGCGCTCGAACAGAAAGCCCGACACGGCGTGGACGATGCCGGGCCGATCGGCGCACGACAGTTTGAGGATAAAGCTGTGATCGGTCGACATGACCTGGGTGACTCCCTTCTTCAATGCGTGGTTTGTTCGGTGTAGCTGGTTTCAACGTTAGGCATCTCGCGCCGCGCTGCTATCACCCGCCGCTGTCAACCAGTTACGGGCGGCGTAAACAGCGCCTCTATTCCCTGGCACGCCTCTTCGTCGATCCAGCGGCGACGCAGCAGGCAATCGAGCGTGGCGAGACTCGCGTCGACGGTCATCGCACCTTCCTCGATCCAGCGCGCCACTTCGTCGATGCGGGCAAGGCGATGCTCACCGACTTCGCCGTCCTGATTACGCGGCGCAAAATCGGCCGGCAGCGCGAGGTCGTAGATGAAAATCTGCTCGGCCTGCGTGCCTTCCGGCAACGATTGCAGCACATAAGCGGTGCGCCCCGCCACGGCGCGCACGGCGATTTCCTCGGGAATGCCGGCTTCTTCCCAGCATTCCTTGACGATCGTCGTCTCGACGCTGAAACCCCAACCGATTCCGCCCGCCACGACATTGTCGAGCATGCCCGGATCGGTCGCCTTGGTGTCGCTGCGGCGCGCGATCCACAATCCCGGCGCGCCGCCGTCCGCATATTCTACGACGCCGTTCAGATGCACCGCGTACGTCGTCGTGCCGAAGAAGCGCGACGCCGCGCGCTCGATGTACGCGAGCGGCCGCGCGTCGAACGCGTTGCGGATCGCGTAGGTCTCGTTGCGCCAGCCTGGAATGCGCCCGTCGGCGGCAAGAGCGCCGATCACCGAACCGAGCGCCGCGCTGCGCAGATCGACTGTGTTGAAGGCCGGCGCGAGCTTCACGCGCGCATCGTCGATCTCGAACACGTCGGGCCAGCGCGCGAGCAAACGTACGTCGTCCGAACGAATCCAGCCGACCTGCTCGGCGTCGATCCAGAGCGGCAGATGCGCGTGAGCATCGAAGCGGCGCGCGGCAACGAGGCAAGGCAAACTCATTCGACACTCCACATTTTTTCCAGCGAGGCTGGACGACAAGTGCGGCACGTCGTCAGCCGCGTAGCTGATTAGTCGCGCAACGTGACGCGAATTCCCAGTGCAATAAACGTAGCGCCCGCAAGACGGTCGAGCCACACACCCACGCGCGGCCGCCGCCTCAGCCATCCGCCGATCATTCCCGCGCACACGCCGAACAGCGAAAACACCACGAGCGTCTGCAACATGAAAAGCGCGCCGAGTTCCAGCATCTGCACCGTGACGCTTTGTGCACCGTTTTGTGCACCGCCGGTCTGCACGAATTGCGGCAGGAACACGACAAAGAACAGCGTCACTTTCGGATTGAGCAGATTGCCGAGCACGCTTTGACGGAACACGGTCATCAACGGTTGCGGCGCGCGTTCGTGAGCGGTCGCGAGGCCCTGGCTGCGCAGCGCCTTGATGCCGATCCACACGAGATACGCGGCGCCGGCCAGTTTGATGGCCTCAAACGCGAGCGGCGACGAGCGCAGCAACGCAGCCACGCCGAGCGCGGCCAGTGTCGTGTGGAACGTGATGCCCGTCGCAAAGCCGAGCGCCGCGACGAGACCCGCGGCGCGGCCCTGCGAGATGCCGCGCGCGAGCACTTGCAGATTGTCGGGACCGGGCGCCATCGTGATCGCAATCGATGTGGCGAGGAACAAGGCGAAGTTGGGCATCGTTCTTACCTACCTTTCTTTATGCGGACAGCAAGGCGCACACAGCGGCGTGGCGCCGCGCTCAATGACCGTCGAAACTCGTCACGGTATAAAGCGGCAGGCCGCCGCCCGCGAGCAGCTTCGAGCCGCCAAGCTCGGGCAAGTCGATAATCGCCGCGCCTTCAACGACCACTGCGCCGAGCCGCTCGAGCAGAATCTTGCCGGCCATCATCGTGCCGCCGGTCGCGATCAGATCGTCGACGATCAACACGCGGTCGCCCGGCTTGCACGCGTCCTCGTGAATTTCCACGGTGGCCGTGCCGTATTCGAGCTCGTACGATTGCGACGCGCGCTTGTAGGGCAGTTTGCCCTCCTTACGGATCGGAATGAAGCCGAGGTTCAGCTCGTACGCGAGAATCGGCCCGATGATGAAACCGCGCGCGTCGAGCCCGGCGATGTAGTCGAGCTTCGCATCGATATAACGCTGCACGAAGAGGTCGATCAGCACCCGCAGCGACCTCGGCTCACGCAACAGCGGCGTGATGTCGCGAAACTGCACGCCGGCCTGCGGCCAGTCCTGAACCGTGCGAATGTGGCTCTTGATGTAGTCGGCCGCGTCGAGCGGCGCGCTCGCAAGCGCGTTTGACATGATGTCTCCGGATGGACCGCGTAAGGCCCAATGAAAAGCTGAATCGATGCTGGACGCGCGGACCGTGCCGCGCATTCGCTATGCCGCGGCGGCGCCCGCGCGGCGGTGTTTCGAGAGCCGCTCCTCGGCCTGCGCCAGTTGCTCCGGCAAGCCGCGCAACACGACGATGTCGCTCGCGCGCAGCTTGGTCGACGGATCGGGCTCCACACCGCGAATGCCGTGCCGGCGAATCGCCGTGACTTCGACACCGAGTTCGTAAAGGCCCAGCTCCGCCAGCGTGCGGCCGACCGCGTCGGCATTCGTATCGACCGGGACCGATTGTAGCCGCACCTGTTCGTGACCGTCGTCGTCGTCCATGTCGTCGGCGCCGTGGAAATAGCCGCGCAGCAGCGCATAGCGCTCGTCGCGCATTTCCTCGACGCGGCGCACCACGCGGCGCATCGGCACGCCCATCACCACCAGCGTGTGCGATGCGAGCATCAGACTGCCTTCGACAATCTCCGGAATCACCTCGGTTGCGCCTGCGGCCAGCAGCTTTTCCAGATCGGCGTCGTCGACGGTACGAACGATGACCGGCAAGGTCGGCTCAAGTTCATGAATGTTGTGCAGCACGCGCAATGCCGACGGCGTGTTCGCATACGTGATCGCGATCGCCGCGGCGCGGTGAATGCCGGCCGCGAGCAGCGACTCGCGCCGCCCGGCATCGCCGAACACGACCGATTCGCCCGCCGTCGCCGCCGCTTGCACGCGATCCGGGTCGAGGTCCAGCGCGACGTACGAAAGACCTTCATGTTCGAGCATGCGCGCAAGGTTCTGCCCCGCGCGGCCGTAGCCGCAAATGATCACGTGGCCGCTTTGCTTCAGGCTCTGCGTGGCGATGCGCGTCATCTGCAGCGACTGCATCATCCATTCGGTCGAAGACAGGCGCAGCACGATGCGGTCCGCGTTCTGGATCAGGAACGGCGCGGCGAGCATCGAGAGCAACATCGCGGCGAGAATGGCCTGCAACAGCGTGGCGTCGACGAGATGTTTGTCGAGAATCAGATTCAGCAGCACGAAGCCGAATTCGCCGGCTTGCGCGAGGCCGAGACCCGTGCGCATGGCGACGCCCGGCGACGCGCCGAACAGACGCGAAAGCCCGGTGATCATCACCGCCTTCAGCAAGGTCGGCCCGATCAGGAAGCCGAGCACGATCAGCGGATGCTCCCAGATCACACGCGGATTCAGCAGCATGCCGGTCGTGACGAAGAAGAGCCCGAGCAGCACGTCGCGAAACGGCTTGATGTCTTCTTCCACCTGATGACGATACGGCGTCTCCGCGATCAGCATGCCGGCGATAAACGCGCCGAGCGCAAGCGAAAGACCGAACTTGTCCGTGATGAACGCGGAGCCGAGCGTGACGAGCAACAGATTGAGAATGAACAGTTCCTGCGAGCGCCGCCGCGCGACCACGTTGAACCAGCGCGTCATGAACTTCTGACCGACGATCAACAGCAGCGACAACGCGACGACGATCTTGATCGCCGCGATGCCGAGCGCGTTCATCAGGTCTTTCGAATCGCCGCCCAGCGCCGAGATGATGATGAGGAGCGGCACCACCGCGAGATCCTGAAACAGCAGCACGCCGAAGATATTGCGGCCGTGCTCGGTCTCGATCTCGAGGCGCTCCGCGAGCATCTTGCTGACAATGGCCGTCGACGACATCGCGAGCGCGCCGCCGAGTGCAATGCTCGCCTGCCACTTGATATGCACCCAGCGCTCGAACGCGAAACCGAGCGAGACCGCGACCACGATCGTGCCGAGCACCTGCAACAGGCCGAGCCCGAAGACGAGGCGGCGCATCGAGCGCAGCTTCGCAAGCGAGAACTCGAGGCCGATGGAAAACATCAGGAACACGACGCCGAATTCGGCGAGATTCTGCGCGCCGACCGAATCGGGAACGAGACCGAGCGCATTCGGCCCGACAAGAATGCCGACGGTCAGATAGCCGAGCATCGGCGGAAGATTCAGAAAGCGAAAAACCACCACGCCCGCCACTGATGCCAGCAGCAGGAACAGCGTCATCTCCAGCGGGGAAATCATCGGCAAAAACGCATGGGTAAAGCGTCCTCGTTCGTCAGCGGAACCGCGCACGGAACACGCCGTGCGACAAGGTTGAGGGGCCGTTATACAGGGCGATAAAGCGGGCAATGGAGGCAGCGGCTTTGCACAGCAGGCCCGGCGCGGCGAACAGGCGCCTTTGCTATACTTCGCGAATGATAGCGAAAATCAATGGCGACCGGGCACTCGCGCTCGCTCGCGACGTGCTCGACATCGAAGCGGACGCCGTGCGCGCGCTTCGCGATCAGCTCGACGACGCGTTCGTCGGCGCGGTCGACTTCATCCTGGGTTGCCGTGGGCGCGTGGTGGTCTCGGGCATCGGCAAGTCGGGACATGTGGCGCGCAAGCTCGCGGCCACGCTCGCGAGCACGGGTACGCCGGCTTTCTTCGTGCATCCGGCAGAAGCAAGCCACGGCGATCTCGGCATGGTCACCGCCGACGACGTCTTCCTCGCGCTGTCCAATTCCGGTGAAACCGAAGAACTCGTGGCGATTCTGCCGCTCATCAAACGGATCGGCGCGAAGCTGATTGCGATGACCGGCCGGCCGTCGTCGAGTCTGGCGAAACTGGCCGACGTGCATCTGAATTCCGGCGTCGCGAAAGAAGCGTGTCCGATGAATCTTGCGCCCACCGCGAGCACCACCGCAGCGCTTGCGCTCGGCGACGCGCTCGCCGTCGCGGTGCTCGACGCGCGGGGTTTCGGCCGCGACGATTTCGCGCGCTCGCATCCGGGCGGCGCGCTCGGCCGCCGCCTGCTCACGTATGTCAGCGACGTCATGCGCACCGGCGACCAGGTGCCGAAGGTCACGCCTGAAGCCACCGTGCGCGACGCGCTGTTCCAGTTGACCGCGAAGCGCATGGGCATGACCGCGATTGTCGATCAGGAAGACCGCGTAAAAGGCATTTTCACCGACGGCGATTTGCGCCGCGTGCTGGAGCGCGACGGCGATTTCCGCGCGCTGTCCATCGCCGCCGTCATGACCGCCGATCCGCGCACCATCGGTCCAGATCATCTCGCGGTCGAAGCCGTGGAACTGATGGAGCGCCATCGCATCAATCAGATGCTGGTCGTCGACGAAGCGGGCAAGCTGATCGGCGCGCTCAACATGCACGACCTGTTCTCGAAGAAGGTGATCTGATGGCCGTCGCGCCCCCTACCGCTACCGAACGCGCGAGCCGCGTGAAGCTGATGATTTTCGACGTCGACGGCGTGCTGACCGACGGCGGCCTGCTTTTCACGGCGGAAGGCGACACGATGAAAGCCTTCAATTCCATGGACGGCCACGGCATGAAGCTGCTGCGCCAGGCCGGCATTGAAACGGCGATCATCACCGGCCGCAAGTCGGGCATCGTCGCGGCGCGCGCGAAGGAAATGCACATCACGCATGTGTATCAGGGCATCGACAACAAGCCGCAGGCATTCGCCGATCTGCTCGAAGCAACCGGCATGAGCGCCGACGAATGCGGCTACATGGGCGACGACTGGGTCGATCTCGGCGTGATGCTGAAGGTCGGCTTCGCGGCGGCGCCCGCCAATTCGCATCCTGAAGTGATCGCGCGGGCGCATTGGGTCAGCGAGGCGCGCGGCGGTCACGGCGCGGCACGCGAAGTCTGCGACACCCTACTGCGCGCCCAGCACAAGTACGAGGCGCTGCTCGCGGCCGCCTGCAGCGGCGAAACGCGAGGCCTCGTGGGATGAACAACCAGTTTCGCCTGACTTCGCTGATTCCGCTCGTCGCGATGGCCGCGCTCGCGGGCATCACGTGGTGGCTTTTGCAGGCCACGTTGCCGCGGCAAAACGAAGGCGTGGTGCGTCCCAAGGAGCACACGCCGGACTACTTCGCCGACAACTTCTCGGTGTCCGAACTCGACCAGTCGGGCTCGACGCAATATCGCCTGACCGCGCAGTCGCTGATTCATTACGAAGACGACGAACTGAGCGATCTCGTGAAGCCCGCGATGCGCGCGTTCCAGCCCGGCAAGCCGGTTGTGACCGCGACCGGCGACACGGGCAAGGTGAACGGCGACGCGTCCATCGTCGATCTGTACGGCAACGCCCGCATTCTGCGCTCCGCAGGCTACGGCGATCCGCAGATGCAGGCCGATTCCGAGCATTTCCGCGTGCTCGTCAACGACGATGTGATCGAGACAGAAAAGCCGGTTAAACTTCAGCGCGGCGTGTCCGTGATGACCGCCAGCGGCATGAACTACAACAACGTCACCCGGGTGATGAAGCTCTTCGGCAACGTAAAAGGCGCGATCGCCGCGTCCGACGCCGGCGGCAGCTCGCCCAAGCAACCCGGGTAAATCCATTCCAGGCGTGACTGCATGAACGAATCGTTCCCCCGTTTTGATACCGGCCGCTCGCGCGCCGTGTCGGCGTGCCGCGCCGGACTCGCTGCGCTCCTGGTCGCCTTGCCGCTCGCCGGCTTCGCGCCGCTCGCGCACGCGGACCGCGCCGACAAGGACAAGCCGCTCAACATCGAAGCGGACAACATGACTTACGACGACCTGAAGCAGGTCAACATCTTCACCGGCCATGTGGTCGCCACCAAGGGCACGATCGTGATCAAGGCCGATCGCGTCGAAGTGACGCAAGACCCGCAGGGCTATCAGTACGCGACCGGCACGTCGAGCGGCGGCAATCTGTCGTACTTCCGCCAGAAGCGCGAAGGTCTGGACGAATACATCGAAGGCACGGCTATTCGTATCGACTACGACGGCAAGCAGGATCTGACCACGCTTACCACGAATGCGACCGTCAAGCGCCTGCAGGGTCTGTCCACCGTGATCGATCAGGTGCACGGCAGCGTCATCACGTATGACGGCCAGAAAGACTTCTATACCGCGAAGGCGGGCAAGGACGTCGCCGGCCCGGGCAATCCGAGCGGCCGCGTGCGCGCGATGCTGTCGCCGCGCAACGGCGGCGCTGCGCCGCTGAACGGCGCATCGGCCACGCTCGCGCCGTCCACCACGATTCAGGGAGCGCCGAATCAGTGAGCACCTCCGCGTCCCTACCCAATCGCAAGCCCGCAGGTACGAGTAGTTCGCTGGTCGTACGGAATCTGAAAAAGCGCTACGGTTCGCGCACGGTCGTCAAAGACGTTTCGCTCGATGTGAAAAGCGGCGAAGTGGTCGGCCTGCTCGGTCCGAACGGCGCGGGCAAGACCACGTCGTTCTATATGATCGTCGGCCTCGTGCCGCTCGATGCCGGCGAAATCGACCTGGACGGCAAGTCGATCAGCCTCTTGCCCATCCACAAGCGCGCTTCGCTCGGGCTGTCGTATCTGCCGCAGGAAGCCTCGGTGTTCCGCAAGCTTTCCGTCGAGGAAAATATTCGCGCGGTGCTCGAACTGCAGCACGAGGACAACGGCAAGCGCCTGTCCAAAGACGCCATCACGAACCGCACTGAAGCGCTGCTGGACGAACTGCAAATCGCGCATTTGCGTGAAAATCCGGCGCTTTCGCTGTCGGGCGGCGAGCGCCGCCGCGTGGAAATCGCGCGGGCGCTCGCCACGAATCCGAGCTTTATTCTGCTCGACGAACCGTTCGCGGGCGTCGACCCGATCGCGGTGCTGGAAATCCAGAAGATCGTTAAATTTC
Organism: Paraburkholderia sp. OAS925; assembly: GCF_040543975.1. NCBI lineage: Bacteria > Pseudomonadati > Pseudomonadota > Betaproteobacteria > Burkholderiales > Burkholderiaceae > Paraburkholderia > Paraburkholderia sp. OAS925. The sequence continues at coordinate 773,511 of NZ_JBEUNO010000001.1, read as the reverse complement.
TGAAGCAGCGCAATATTGGCGTGCTAATCACCGATCACAACGTGCGTGAAACGCTCGGCATCTGCGACCACGCTTACATCATCAGCGACGGCAGCGTGCTCGCCGCCGGCGCGCCAAGCGAAATCATCGAAAACGAAAGCGTGCGGCGCGTCTATCTGGGCGAGCATTTCCGCATGTAAAGGCGCAGGGAACCGGCGGCGCCGCGCGCGTTGTCGGCCCCTTGCGTTGTTTCCGGCTCGTTTTCGAGCTGGGCGGCTCGCGTCGGGCGCCGTCGAAAGCGGACGCATTGGTAATTGCGAATTCGCAAGGTATCGCGGTCGTGGCAAACTCTCTACAATGAATCTGAACTTGCCATGAAAGCCAGCCTCCAACTCCGCCTATCGCAGCATCTTGCGTTGACCCCGCAACTGCAGCAGTCCATCCGGCTGCTTCAGCTGTCCACGCTCGAACTGCAGCAGGAAGTGGCAACGGCGATCTCGCAGAATCCGCTCCTCGAGAACGAGGACGACTGGATCGCGAGCCCGCTGCGCGTGGCGTCCGACGGCTCTCTGATCACGCAGGCGCCCAGTTCGTCCGCGCCGCCCGAGCAGATGGGCGGCAATGGCTCGTCGTCCAGCAGCAGTGAGCGCTCGGAGAACGGCGAGCCGCAAGGCGTGGACGAATACAACGGCCTCTCGGGCGACGGCAACGGCGACGCGTCGCAATGGAATCTCGACGACTACGGCCGCTCCGGCAACGCCTCCGACGACGACGATTTGCCGCCGCTGCAAATTCACGAATCGAGTACTTCGCTGCGCGATCACCTGATGGCGCAACTGCGCGTCACGCAGGCCGGTCAGCGCGACCGCGCGCTCGTCACCTTCCTGATCGAGTCGCTCGACGACGACGGCTATCTTGCCGCCACGCTTGAAGAAGTGCTCGCCGACTTGCCCGAAGAACTCGAAGTCGACCTGGACGAAATGAATGCGGCGCTCGCGCTGCTGCACAGTTTCGACCCCGCGGGCGTCGGCGCGCGTTCCGCGTCCGAATGCCTGAAGCTGCAATTGTTGCGGCTCGAACCCTCGCCTACGCGGGCGCTTGCGCTCGACATCGTCAGCCATTATCTGGAACTGCTTGCGGCGCGCGATTTCACGCGTCTGCGCAAGCATCTGAAGGCAAACGACGACGATCTGCGCGACGCGCACATGCTGATCCGCTCGCTCGAACCGTTTCCCGGCGCAGCGTATGGCAAGGCCGAAGCGGATTACGTGGTGCCGGACATCATGGTGCGCAAAACCGCCCAGGGCTGGCAGGCCGAACTCAATCCCGAGGTCGTGCCGAAGCTGCGCATCAACCACCTGTACGCCAACATTTTGCGCAATAACCGGGGCGATCCGGGCAGCGGTTCGTTGCGCCAGCAACTGCAGGAAGCGCGCTGGCTGATCAAGAATATCCAGCAGCGTTTCGAGACGATCCTGCGGGTCGCGCAAGCCATTGTCGAGCGTCAAAAGAGCTTTTTTGTGCACGGCGAAATTGCCATGCGCCCCTTGGTTTTGCGGGAAATTGCTGATACGCTGGGCCTACACGAGTCGACTGTCTCGCGTGTGACAACCGGTAAGTACATGCTCACCCCGTTCGGGACGCTCGAGTTCAAATACTTCTTCGGTTCGCATGTTTCGACAGATACGGGCGGCGCGGCGTCTTCAACCGCCATTCGCGCGCTCATCAAGCAACTGATAGGAGCGGAAAACGCAAAAACGCCTCTCTCAGACAGCCGCATAGCCGAACTGCTGGCGGAACAGGGCTTCGTGGTCGCACGGCGCACCGTGGCGAAATATCGCGAAGCGCTCAGAATCCCGGCAGTCAACCTGCGCAAGTCTCTGTAGCCCGTCGCCTTCCGTGGCGGGCATTTACCGGCCGCTCCGCAAGTTGGCGGACAGGCCGGCCGATGCGACCTGCCAGAAGTCAGTCACCGGGGGGCGACTCAGGCAAGCCGACAGATCGACCGGACCTACGTCATCGTGCGGACCAAGCGGCCACTAGCTTGGAGAAGCACTATGAATCTGCAGATCAGTGGACACCACCTCGAAGTTACGCCTGCGTTGCGCGAATACGTGATCTCCAAATTGGATAGGGTGCTAAGACATTTCGATCAGGTCATCGACGGCAGTGTGGTCCTCTCGGTCGACAACCACAAGGAAAAGGAAAAGCGGCAAAAGGTTGAAATCAACCTGCATCTGAAGGGCAAGGACATTTTTGTCGAGAGCTGTGACAGCGACCTTTACGCTGCGATCGATCTGATGATCGACAAGCTCGACCGGCAAGTGATACGCCACAAGGATCGCCTGCAAGGCCATCAGCACGAAGCGATCAAGTATCAACCGGCACCGCAACTGGACGTGCCGCCGCAGTAAGCGAATCCGCAAGCACTGCTTCAGTTCGCTCACCGAAACCGCCCGCAATCGGGCGGTTTTTTGTTGGGGCTTTGGTTGCGTTGTTCGTTGGGTTTTTCATTGCGTTTTTCGTTTGCACCCACGCCGGCCAATCCGAAGAAAGAACCTATTGCGCATTGATGGCGCGCCGCACCATACGCTGCTACCCTGTTCTATAATGTTCCGGTTACCATCGGGGTCTAGCTCGCATGCAGGCGGTGTGCCGGAGTCCTGTGCTTTCGGACTCCAACGTACGTCGCCGTGAGCATCAAACGAATGGAACACCAATCAATCGCCCCAGCGAGGAGAACCCAGGCCACGTTTTCGCCTGTCAACATGAATCGTTTAGCCAAATTTCTTCCCCTCGAGAACGTCGTCGTCGGACTATCGGTCACCAGCAAAAAGCGCGTGTTCGAGCAAGCGGGCCTCATCTTCGAGAACCAGAACGGCATCGCCCGCAGCACGGTCACAGACAATCTGTTTGCGCGCGAGCGCCTCGGATCGACGGGGCTCGGCGAAGGCGTCGCGATTCCGCACGGCCGGATCAAAGGACTCAAGCAGCCGCTCGCCGCGTTTGTCCGCCTGGCCGAGGCCATTCCTTTCGAGTCGCCCGACGGTCAGCCGGTCTCTCTGCTCATCTTCCTGCTCGTGCCCGAACAGGCCACGCAGCAGCACCTCGAAATTCTTTCGGAAATCGCGCAACTGCTGTCCGACCGCGAGGCCCGCGAGCGCCTGCACACGGAAGAAGACCGCGAATCATTGCATCGTCTGCTCACTCAGTGGCAACCTTGATGCAGCGGCGGTCATCCGCACGCCGCCTATCCGCACGCCCAACCGCCCGCGTGCGGATATCGCCAGGCCCGGCTCACGGCGCGCGTTAGCGCGGCCCGCGCTGTGCCCGGCAAGCGGCCAACACTGGAGTCACTGACTCATGGACACGTCCAGCATCAACGCCCAGAGCATTTTCGACGATAACGCCGCCACGCTGAAACTGAGCTGGCTGACAGGGCATGAAGGCTGGGAACGCGGCTTTTCTTCGGAATCGGTCGCGAATGCCACGTCGAGCGCCGACCTCGTCGGCCACTTGAACCTGATCCATCCGAACCGGATCCAGGTGCTCGGCGACGCCGAAATCGACTACTACAAACGCCAGACCGACGAAGACCGCTCGCGCCACATGGCCGAGCTGATCGCGCTGGAACCGCCGTTCCTCGTGGTGGCGGGCGGCGTTGCCGCGCCGCCGGAACTGGTGCTGCGCTGCACGCGCTCGTCCACGCCGCTTTTCACCACGCCGATGTCGGCGGCCGCGGTAATCGACAGCCTGCGCCTTTACATGTCGCGCATTCTTGCGCCGCGCGCCACGTTGCACGGCGTGTTCATGGACATCCTCGGCATGGGCGTGCTGCTCACCGGCGATTCGGGCCTCGGTAAGAGCGAGCTTGGTCTCGAACTGATCAGCCGCGGTCACGGCCTCGTCGCTGACGACGCAGTGGATTTCGTGCGCCTCGGCCCGGACTTCGTCGAAGGACGCTGCCCGCCGCTTTTGCAAAACCTGCTGGAAGTGCGCGGCCTGGGCCTGCTCGACATCAAGACGATTTTCGGCGAAACCGCCGTGCGCCGCAAAATGAAGCTGAAGCTCATCGTGCAACTGGTACGCCGTCCTGACGGCGAGTTCCAGCGGCTGCCGCTGGAAAGCCAAACCGTCGACGTGCTCGGCCTGCCGATCAGCAAGGTGACGATCCAGGTGGCGGCCGGCCGCAACCTCGCGGTGCTGGTCGAAGCGGCCGTGCGCAACACGATCCTGCAACTGCGCGGCATCGACACGTTGCGCGATTTCATGGACCGCCAGCGTCTCGCCATGCAGGACCCGGATAGCCAGTTTCCCGGCAAACTGATTTAAGTCGGCGGGCATGTCGACCCGGTTGACGCCGCAGCCCGCGGCTGTCCGCGGGTACGCGCGAAAGGGCTCAGATGCTATGATGAAACGGACCGATTTCACGACTTCATGCGCATAATCCTCATCACCGGCATATCCGGCTCAGGCAAATCCGTCGCGCTAAACGCGCTCGAAGACGCAGGTTATTACTGCGTCGACAATCTGCCGCCGCGCTTTCTGCCCGAGCTCGCCTCTTACCTTGCCGAAGACGGACACGACCGCCTCGCGGTCGCGATCGACGCGCGTTCGAGCGCATCGCTCGACGACATGCCCGCCATGATCCGCGATCTGTCGCGCGCTCACGACGTGCGCGTGCTGTTCCTCAACGCGAGCACGCAGTCGCTGATTCAGCGCTTTTCCGAAACGCGCCGCCGCCACCCGCTGTCGGGCTCCACCGCGCATGATGCCGACGTCGGTTTGCTGACGTCGCTCGCCGAAGCGATCGAACGCGAGCGTGAACTTGTCGCGGGCCTTGCCGAGTTCGGCCATCAGATCGACACGAGCAATCTGCGCGCGAACGTGCTGCGGCAATGGGTGAAGCGCTTTATCGAACAGGAGCATGCGGGACTCGTGCTGATGTTCGAGTCGTTCGGCTTCAAACGCGGCGTGCCGCTCGACGCCGATCTGGTGTTCGACGTCCGCACGCTGCCGAACCCGTACTACGATCATGAATTGCGCCCGCTCACGGGCCTCGACAAACCGGTGATCGATTTTCTGGACGCGCTGCCGGTCGTGCATGAAATGATCGACGACATTGAGAAGTTTCTCGCTAAATGGCTCCCGCATTTCCGCGACGACAACCGTAGTTATCTGACAGTCGCGATTGGTTGCACGGGTGGCCAGCACCGCTCGGTGTTCATTGCCGAGACGCTCGCCGCGCGTCTCGCCAATGCAGCGAATGTAATCGTGCGGCACCGCGACGCACCGGTCGACGCCGGCGCGTCTTCGAAGTTAGTGGCTTAACCGGCCGCATCGCGCGGCCTTAACTCGAAGCGTTGCGCCATGTCCTCTACTTCCACTGTGCTCGCCGATGTGCCGCTGTTCCCGTTGCACACGGTTCTGTTTCCCGGCGGAATTCTGCCGCTGAAAATTTTCGAAGCGCGCTACCTCGACATGGCGCGCGACTGTCTGCGCGAAAAGACGCCGTTCGGCGTGTGTCTGCTGAAAAGCGGCGCCGAAGTCGCGCGGGAAAATGAGCCTTCAGTACCCGAATCAATTGGCTGTCTCGCCGAAATCGACGAATGCGACGTCGAAGCGTTCGGCATGCTGCTGATCCGCGCACGCGGCACGCGGCGCTTCCGGCTGCTGTCGCATCGCGTGGAAAGCAGCGGTTTGCTGGTCGGCATGGCCGAGCCGCTCGGGGAAGACGAGCCGCTCGAAGGCAATCAGCAGTTGGCAAAATTCGGCGCGTGCGCGGAGGTGCTCGAACGGATTATCGCGACAATCCGCGAGCGCGATCCGGAAAGCTTGCCGTTTGCCGAGCCGTTCCGACTCGAGGACCCGTCGTGGGTATCGAACCGTCTCGCCGAAGTACTGCCGATCGCGCTGCGTGCGCGCCAGAAACTGATGGAGATGCAGGACGCCGGCGCGCGCATCGAAGTGGTTCATCGCTATATGCAGCAGCATCAACTGCTCTAGCTATTACTGAAGACACGCCGACGCGATTCGTCAGATCAGCGAACCTTGCAGACCATCCAGCAGTTTCCGCACGGGCGCGGGCACGCCGAACGAATCGAGATCGCTTAATGCGACCCAGGCGGTGTCCGCATCGCCCAACGCGGCGAGCGCGCCGACGCCTCGCTCCAGTTCCGCGAGCCGCGGCTCAATGTCCAGCTTGAAGTGCGTGAAAACGTGCGTGAGCGGTGCAAGCGGCGCAAGCGATGAAACACCGGCGCCGCCGCCGAACTCGCGCGCACGAGTCGCGAGCGCGGCTTCGTCAGCCGCTTCCGGCAAGCTCCACAAACCGCCCCAGATACCCGAGGGCGGACGCTTTTCGAGCATCACCGCATTGCCGTCGCGCAGCACGAGCATCCACGTGCGGCGGGTCGGCACGGCTTTCTTCGGACGCGCCGTCGGCAGTTCACGCTGACGCCCCGTTACGTTAGCGACGCAATCGGCGGCGAACGGACAGCGCAAGCAGTCGGGCTTGCCGCGCACGCACAATGTGGCGCCGAGGTCCATCAACCCTTGCGTGTACGCGCTGACTTCGTCGTCCGATGCATTCGACGGCAATAGCGATTCCGCCAGCGTCCACATTGCATTCTCGACCTTCTTCTCGCCCGGAAAACCTTCGACGCCGAACACTCGCGCGAGCACGCGCTTCACGTTGCCGTCGAGAATCGTCGCGCGCGCGCCGAATGCAAACGACGCAATCGCCGCCGCCGTCGAGCGGCCGATGCCCGGCAATTCCGCGAGTTCGTCGACGGAAGCCGGGAACGCGCCGCCATGCTGCTCGACCACCACCTGCGCGCAGCGGTGCAAATTGCGCGCGCGCGTGTAGTAGCCGAGGCCGGCCCACAAGGCCATCACGTCATCGACGGGCGCGGCGGCCAGTGCGGCGACATCCGGAAAACGCGCGAGAAATTTCGCGTAGTACGGAATCACCGTCGACACCTGCGTCTGCTGCAACATGATTTCCGACAGCCAGATCCGATACGCATCGCGCGTGTTCTGCCACGGCAGGTCATGGCGGCCATGCTTGCGCTGCCACGCGACCAGCCGCGAGGAAAAATCGGACGTGAGCGAAGAGGCGGATGCTGCGGGCGCGGCCGACGGCGACGAACGCTCGGCGGAGCGCGGAGTTAAGCGGGAGGGCATTGAAATTTAGCGCTGGCAGGTGGGACAAAAGTAAGTGGAGCGCTGACCTTGCACGATCTGTCTGATCGGCGTACCGCACACGCGGCAAGGCTGCCCCGCGCGATCATAAACGAAGTAATCGAGCTGAAAGTAGCCGCTTTCTCCGTTGCTGCCGACAAAATCGCGCAGCGTGCTGCCGCCTTTTTCTATCGCCGCGGCAAGCGTGACGCGCACGGCGTCGGCCAGCAGTCCATAGCGCACGAGCGAAACGCGGCCCGCTGCGGTCGTCGGCCGAATGCCCGCGCGAAAAAGGCTCTCCGATGCATAGATATTTCCCACGCCGACCACGATTTCGCCCGCCAGCAGCGCCTGCTTCACCGAGACCTTGCGCCCGCGCGTGAGCCGGTGCATCAGCGCGCCGGAGAAGGCCGGCGAGAACGGCTCGACGCCGAGGCTCGCGAGCAGCGGATGCCCGAGCACGTCACCGGCTTCACGCGGATGCCATAGCACCGCGCCGAAGCGCCGCGGATCGCGAAAGCGCAAAATGAACTCGTCGAAGATCCAGTCGACGTGGTCGTGCTTCGCCGCGGCCGGCGGATGCGGCACGTGACGCAGCACGCGCAGCGTGCCGGTCATGCCAAGATGCACGATGAACCACCCTGCGTCGGTTTCGAACAGCAGATACTTGCCGCGCCGCTCGACGTTGCGCACCACATGGCCGCGCAAAGTCTTCGCGAGATCCGCCGGAATCGGCCACCGCAGCGCGGGCGTGCGGACATCGACGCGCTCGACCTTGCGGCCGGACACATACGGTTCGATTCCTCGTCGGGTAACCTCTACTTCTGGCAACTCTGGCATGTCTGACTGGTCTGCAACTTGCGTGAGTGGTTGTGCGCGTATTGTAGCGAGCGCGTTACAATCGTCCGAAACATTGAACGGATTTCCATGAACTTGTCCTTCGTGAAGCTGTTTTTGAAGCGCCCGGCTAGCGCATTGCGTGTGCCGCAGGCAGTGTCCGCCCGGCGCGTGCTCGGTACTGCCGCGCTCGCGCTGTGGGCGTTCGCCGCGGCGCCCGCGCACGCGCAGGACCCGTCGCCCGACTCGGACGATACCTCCGTCACGCTGAGCGATCCGCTCGGGCCGCCGTCGGCGGAAGAACAGAAATCGCTGCCGAGCGTGCAGCTGACGAGCCAGATCGTATTCCAGGTACTCGCCGCCGAAGTCGCGTTGCAACGCAATCAGCCGGCGCCCGCGTATCAGACGTACCTCGCGCTCGCGCGTGACACACATGATCCGCGCATGGCGCAGCGCGCCACCGAAATCGCGCTGGCCGCGCAAAGTCCATCGGACGCACTGGCTGCCGCGCAATTGTGGCAGCAGTATGCGCCGAGTTCGGAGCGCGCCGCGCAGCTGGACGCGTCGCTGCTCGTGCTGTCGGGCAAGCCGGACGACGCGCAGCCGCTGCTCGAGCGCGAACTCGCGAAGGTGCCGGCGGACAATCGCGGCAACGCGATCCTCGCGCTGCAGTTGCTGCTCTCGCGCGGACCGAACCGGATCGGCGGCCTGCATGTGTTGCAGGAGATGTTGAAGAACGACATGAACCGGCCGGAAGCGCAACTGGCCGTCGCACGTCAGCAACTGGTCGCGAACGACGCACCCGGCGCGCGCAAGTCGCTCGAACAGGCGCTGGCGCTCAAGCCCGACTATTTGCCGGCCGCGCTGACGCTTTCGCAAATGGGCCCGGAAGAGCGCAAGGAAGGCATCGCGTCGCTCGAAAAATACGTGCAGCAGAATCCGAAGTCGCATGACGCGCGTCTCGCGCTCGCGCAAATGTATCTGGCGAGCGACCGTCTGGACGACGCGCAAAAGCAGTTCGAGATCATGCACAAGGCGAACGCGAACGACCTGACGCCGCTCATGGCGCTCGCGCTCATCAGAATCCAGCAGAAGAGTTTCAACGACGCGCAGGCTTACCTCACGCAATACGCGCAGCAAGCCGAGAAAACGCCCGGCGCCGATCCTGGCCAGGCGTACATCTACCTTGCGCAGTTGTCGCTCGAACAGAAGAACGAAGCGGCTGCCGCCGACTGGCTCGACAAGATTTCGCCGTCCAGCCAGCAGTACTTGCCGGCGCAGATTACGCGCGCGCAACTGCTCGCCAAGCAGGGCAAGCCCGACGACGCGCGCCGGCAACTCGCCAGGCTGCGCCCCGCCGATCCGCGCGATCAGGCGGTGGTCGTGCGCACCGACGCAGCGATTCTGTTCGACGCGAAGCGCTATGGCGAAGCCGAAACGCGCCTGCAGGAAGCCACGGCGGCGTTCCCGGACGACCCCGATCTGACGTATGACTACGCGATGGCCGCCGAAAAGAACGGCCACTTCGACACGATGGAAGCGCAATTGCGCAAGCTGATCCAGACGCAGCCGGACAATCCGCAGGCGTATAACGCGCTCGGCTACTCGCTGGCCGATCGCAATCAGCGTCTCGCGGAAGCCGACAAGCTGGTCGAGAAGGCATCGTCGCTCGCGCCGAACGACGCCTTCATCATGGACAGCGTCGGCTGGGTCAAGTACCGCATGGGCGACACGACAGACGCGATCAAGGTGCTGCGCAAGGCTTACGACATTCAGCCGAACGCCGAAATCGGCGCGCACCTCGGCGAAGTGCTGTGGAAATCCGGCAATCAGGACCAGGCTCGCGCCGCTTTCCGCGAAGCGCGCAAGCTCGAACCGGACAACGAAACGCTCGTCAAAACGCTGCAACGTCTTCAGGTAAACGATCTTTGATGCGTCTTTCCCGTCTTGATACTCACTCCCTTGCGACGCGTCGTGCGGCGCTCGGGCTCGCGGCGGCAGCCCGTCGTCGCACTGGCCGGCTGCGCGTCGGTGAAACCGCAAGGGCCGTCCACGTCGAATGCCGCAACCGCGGTGACCGCGCAAACCAGCCGCGCTTACCAGGGCCGCTTCGCCGTCCAGTACAACGATCAGAATGGCCAGCAGCGCAATGCGTACGGCAATTTCTCGTGGCAGGAAACCGGCGACACCGTCACGCTGCAGTTGCGCAATCCGTTTGGCCAGACGCTCGCAATCGTGACGTCGTCGCCGGCTTCGGCGACGCTCGAACTGCCGAACCGCCAGCCGCTCACCGCGGACAACGTGTCAACGCTGATGCAGAATGCGCTGGGCTTCGCGTTGCCCGTCGAAGGCTTGCGCTACTGGCTGCAGCCTTCGCCCGCGCCGACTTCGCGCGCAAAGACTGAAAAAGACCCGGAGCAACCGTCGCGTTTCAAGGAAATCACCCAGGACGGCTGGACGATCGACTATCTGGCCTACGCCGATGCGCCGGCCACCGGCGTGAAGCGTGTGAATCTGACGCGCTCGGAACCTCCGCTCGACATCAAGCTTGTGCTGGACCAGTAAGAACAACGGCGTGCCTTGCGCGCTGTTGTTTCGCATGCACTTGCCGCTTATTCGGCGCCTGTTTGGCGCATGTAGCCCCGTAGCCCCGACCCATGATCGAAACAACCCACTCGCTGCGCGATTGCCTCGCGCCAGCGAAGCTCAATCTCTTCCTGCACATCACCGGGCGCCGGCCGGACGGCTATCACACGCTGCAAACGGTCTTTCAGCTACTCGACTGGGGCGACACGCTGCATTTCACACTGCGTGACGACGGTCTCGTCACCCGCAGCACCGAAATCGCCGACGTGCCGCCGGAACACGACCTCACCGTGCGCGCAGCCAATCTGTTGAAAGCGCATACGGGCTCGCCGGAAGGCGTCGACATCGAGATCGAAAAGCGTCTGCCGATGGGCGCGGGGCTCGGCGGCGGCAGTTCCGACGCGGCGACCACGCTGCTCGCGCTAAACCGTCTGTGGAAGCTGAAGCTGCCGCGGCTCGAATTGCAGGCGCTGGCACTGAAACTCGGCGCCGACGTGCCGTTCTTCGTCTTCGGAAAAAATGCGTTCGCCCAGGGTGTTGGAGAAACGTTAGACGTTGTACAATTGCCGCCGCGTCATTTCCTGGTAGTGACGCCGAGGGTTCATGTGCCGACTGCAGCGATTTTCTCCGAAAAATCGTTGACAAGAGATTCAAAAGCCCTCACAATTACGGACTTTCCTGCAGAACTTAGCTGCAACACTGAATGGCCAGACAGTTTTGGCCGCAATGACATGCAGCCGGTTGTCGTAGGAAAGTACGCGGAAGTAGCGCAAGTGCTGCGATGGTTTGAAAATATCGCGCCGGCGCGGATGTCCGGATCTGGTGCAAGTGTCTTTGCAGCGTTCCGTAGCAAAGCTGAAGCAGAAGCGGCACAAGCCAAACTGCCGAGCGAATGGAACAGCGCAGTGGCCGCCAGTCTGACGCAGCATCCACTCTTTGCTTTCGCGTCATAGGTTTTGCATCGTCGAACGAAACTCCACGTTCGGCGGGGCTCAAAGTTAGTGTAGGGGAGTCGCCAAGCTGGTTAAGGCACCGGATTTTGATTCCGGCATGCAAAGGTTCGAATCCTTTCTCCCCTGCCAAAAATTCTCGCATTTCCCCTCGCCCCCAGCCTGAAGCAGGTGCACGATGAGCAGCCATGACGGCCTGATGGTTTTTACTGGCAACGCAAATCCCGCGCTTGCACAGGAAGTCGTCAAAATCCTCGGTATTCCCCTCGGCAAAGCAATGGTGAGCCGTTTCTCGGACGGTGAAATCCAGGTCGAGATTCAGGAAAACGTGCGCGGCAAAGACGTCTTTGTTCTGCAGTCCACGTGCGCACCGGCGAACGACAACCTGATGGAACTGATGATCATGGTCGACGCGCTCAAGCGCGCATCGGCCGGCCGGATCACCGCAGCCATCCCCTACTTCGGTTATGCACGCCAGGATCGCCGCCCTCGTTCGGCGCGCGTCGCCATCTCGGCGAAAATCGTGGCGAACATGCTGGAAATCGCGGGCGTCGAGCGGATCATCACAATGGATCTGCACGCCGACCAGATTCAGGGTTTCTTCGACATTCCGGTCGACAACATCTACGCTACGCCCGTGCTGCTCGGCGATCTGCGCAAGCAGAACTACGAGAACCTGCTGGTCGTTTCACCGGACGTCGGCGGCGTGGTGCGTGCCCGGGCTTTGGCGAAGCAGCTCAACTGCGACCTCGCAATCATCGACAAACGCCGCCCGAAGGCGAACGTTGCCGAAGTGATGAACATCATCGGTGAAGTCGAAGGCCGGACCTGCGTGATCATGGACGACATGGTCGACACCGCCGGCACGCTTTGCAAGGCAGCACAGGTTTTGAAGGAACGTGGCGCGAAGCAGGTCTTCGCTTACGCCACGCACCCCGTTCTGTCGGGCGGCGCGGGCGAGCGTATCGCCGCTTCCGCGCTCGACGAACTGGTCGTCACGGACACGATCCCGCTCGGTGAAGAAGCCCGCTCGTGCGCGAAGATCCGTTCGCTGACGAGCGCCGGTCTGCTGGCCGAAACGTTCTCGCGCATCCGCCGCGGCGATTCGGTCATGTCGCTGTTCGCTGAAAGTTAAGTATTTGCGAAGGCGCGGCGTATTGCTACAAGGCAACGCCGCGCTTTTGCACAATCGGCGTGAACGAACGAAGGTTCATGCCGCAGCTCTGGGGCCTCAGCCATAACGGCTTGCGGGCCCCGTTTTTACTGCCTGGTCGCGGGCAGTGCATTGGAGATTCAAGATGAAAGTTGTCGCTTTCGAGCGTTCTTTGCAAGGTACGGGTGCGAGCCGCCGCCTGCGTAACTCGGGCAAGACCCCGGGCATCGTATATGGCGCTGGTGCTGAAACGCAATTGGTCGAACTGGACCACAACGCGCTGTGGCACGCGCTGAAGAAAGAAGTTTTCCACTCGTCGATTCTCGATCTGGAAGTCGGTGGCAAGTCGCAACAGGTTCTGCTGCGCGACGTGCAATACCATCCGTTCCGTCAGCTCGTGCTGCACGTGGACTTCCAGCGTGTCGACGCAACGAAGAAGCTGCACACCAAGGTGCCGCTGCACTTCATGAACCAGGAATCGAACCCGGCAGTCAAGCTGGCGAGCGCGGTGATCTCGCACGTCATCAATGAAATCGAAGTCGAGTGCCTGCCGTCGGCACTGCCCGAATTCATCGAAGTCGATCTGGCGAAGATCGAAGCGGGTCAATCGGTTCACGCGAAAGATATTCCGCTGCCGGCAGGCGTGTCGCTGGTTGCTCACGTCGACGCTGAAAACCCGGTCGTCGCTTCGGCAACGATCCCGGCTGGCGCAGTGTCGGAAAGCGACGCTGCTTCCGCTGAAGGCGAAACGCCGGCTGCTTAAGCGCCGTTCGCGCATTGAGCAAGCAATCCTCTCGATCCGTTTCAATGAAACGGTCGACGTGACCCGCCGAGGTTCGCCCCGGCGGGTTTTTTTTCGGTTTTTTTCGGCTCGGCCGCGCGCTGCTTCCGGGCCAGATGGACCCACGCAATCATGATCAAGCTGATCGTCGGGCTCGGCAATCCGGGCGCCGAATACACCGCGACGCGCCACAACGCAGGTTTCTGGCTGGTCGATCAACTGGCGCGCGACGCAGGCACGACCCTGCGCGACGAGCGGCGCTTCCACGGTTTCTACGCGAAGGCACGGCTTCACGGCGAGGAAGTGCATCTGCTCGAGCCGCAGACTTATATGAACCGCTCGGGTCAGTCGGTCGTCGCGGTGGCGCAGTTCTTCAAGATTCTTCCCGACGAGATTCTCGTCGCGCACGACGAACTCGACATGCCGCCCGGCAGTGTCAAGCTGAAGCTCGGCGGCGGCAGCGGCGGTCATAATGGTTTGAAGGACATCACCGCACATCTGTCGTCGCAGCAGTATTGGCGGCTGCGCATCGGCATCGGCCATCCGCGGGATTTGATTCCTGAAAGCGCGCGCGCCGGCGCGAAGCCGGACGTCGCCAACTATGTGCTGAAACCGCCGCGCCGCGAGGAGCAGGACGCGATCGACGCGGCCATGGAGCGTGGGCTGGCAGTGATGCCGCAGATCATCAAAGGCGAGCTTGAACGCGCGATGATGCAACTGCATCGGAATTCGTAAGCGCAATTCGTAAGCGCTGTTGTTTTGCGCGGGACGGCCCCGCTGCGTTGCGTGCAACCGGCGCGTTCTGCCGGCCGTGCGCTTAACAACACAAGCTGATCATCGCATTGACTTAGAACCCGCCGCGCCAGATCGACCGCTTTGCATCGGAGAACCCTTTGAGCCGCTATTGGAGTGACATCGTTCACCGTCTGACGCCGTATGTGCCGGGCGAACAGCCCGCGCTCGCGCATCCGGTGAAGCTGAATACCAACGAGAATCCCTACCCGCCTTCGCCGCGCGTGCTCGAGGCAATCCGCGAGGAACTGGGCGATGCCGGCGAATCGTTGCGCCGCTACCCGGACCCGACCGCGCTCAAGCTGCGTGAAACCGTGGCTGCGTACCACGGCATCCGCGCCGATCAGGTTTTCGCCGGTAATGGCTCGGATGAGGTGCTCGCGCTCACCTTCCAGGCCTTGCTCAAGCACGACAAGCCGCTGCTGTTTCCTGACATCACGTACAGCTTTTATCCGACTTATGCGCGGCTTTTCGACGTTGACTATCGGACGATTCCGCTCGACGACGCCTTTGCGATCCACGTCGACGACTACGCGGTTCCCAACGGCGGCATCCTGTTTCCGAATCCGAACGCGCCGACGGGACGTCCGCTGCCGCTTGCGGACATCGAGCGCTTGCTCGCAACAAACGCCGATTCGGTCGTGGTGATCGACGAAGCGTATGTGGATTTCGGCGCGGAATCGGCGATCGGGTTGATCGACCGCTATCCGAACCTGCTCGTCGTGCAGACGGTGTCGAAGTCGCGCTCGCTGGCGGGCATGCGCGTCGGCTTCGCGTTTGGCAACGCGGAACTGATCGACGCGCTGAATCGCGTGAAAGACAGCTTCAACTCGTATCCGCTGGACCGCCTCGCGCAAGCCGCGGCCCGCGCGGCGTATCAGGACGAAGCGTGGTTCCGCGACACTTGCGCCAAAGTGATCGCGAGCCGCGAACGGCTGGCTGCGGGCCTGACGGCGCTCGGTTTCGATGTCGTGCCGTCGGCGGCCAATCTGCTGTTTGCGCGCCACCCCGGATACGACGCGGCGGCGCTGGTGTCGCGGCTTCGTGAGAAGGAAATTTTCGTACGCCACTTCAAGGCGCCGAGAATCGATCAGCACCTGCGCATCTCGGTCGGAACCGACGCCGAGTGCGACATGCTGCTCGACGCCTTGCGCGACATTTTCAGCGCCTACGTGAGCTAGTCAGCTAATCAGCTAGTCGGCGCGCAGCAAAAAAAACGGCGAGGCCCGCGCCTCGCCGTTTTCAATTCCATTGACCACAACCTCACGCGCTCTTTGCCGCCTGTAACGCGTGATACTTCGCCATCAAGCCTTCCGGCGTTTCCAGATGCTCGGGATCGCGCGGAATGCACTCGACGGGACACACCTGAATGCACTGCGGCTCGTCGAAATGGCCGACGCACTCCGTGCACTTTTTCGGGTCGATCACATAGATTTCCGGGCCCATCGAAATCGCGTCGTTCGGGCACTCGGGCTCGCACACGTCGCAATTGATGCACTCGTCGGTAATCATCAAGGCCATACTTCTCTCACTTCATGCCGGCCGCAGCCAGCTTCGTTCCGTCAAACCGATAGTTTACGCCGGTTACGGCTGCGCCGCCGAAGCGCCGTTGTCCGCGTCCAATGCCGCGACCTTTTCCTTCAGCCATTTTTCGACCGACGGGAACACGAACTTGCTGACGTCGCCGCCCAGTTGCGCGATCTCCCGGACAATCGTGCCCGAGATGAACTGGTACTGGTCGGACGGCGTCATGAACATGGTCTCCACGTCCGGCAACAGATAGCGGTTCATGCCAGCCATCTGGAACTCGTATTCGAAGTCCGACACGGCGCGCAGCCCGCGCACGATCACGCGTGCGTTATTGGTCCGCACGAAGTCCTTCAGCAGCCCCTTGAAGCTCATGACCTGCACGTTCGGATAATGGCCGAGCACTTCATGAGCGATGTCGAGACGCTCTTTCAGCGTGAAAAACGGCTTCTTGTTGCGGCTGTCGGCAACGCCGACCACCAGCGTGTCGAAGATGCTCGACGCGCGCCGCACGAGGTCTTCGTGACCGCGTGTGAGCGGATCGAACGTGCCCGGATACACGGCGACTACCATGAGATTTCTCCTCTCTTCAGACAGATGGGCACGTCAAAGCGTCCACGCGACGCATTTGGCACCGGCCGCGCGCGTGACGTGAAATCGTCCGGCGCTTGTTTTGGAAGGCGCATTATTCCTCATTTTCGCGCTGCAGCAAATGGAAGTGGACAGCGCCGGCTTTCCCTTCCCGCACGATTTTCCACCCGGCCAGCGCTTCGTTTGCGTCGACGTCCAGAGCCGCGCCGGCCTCCACATACAGAAACCCGTCTTCGCTGACGAGCGGCGCGGCCAGCGCCAGCGCTTTGTCCAGCAGATCGTCGCCGAAAGGCGGGTCGAGAAACACGACGTCGAACGAAGCGGGCGGCAGGCTTGCAGCAAGCCGCAAGCCGTCGGCCTCGACAATTTCGATCGTGCGCGCGGCGAGGCGCTCCTGATTCGCCCGCAACTGGGCGGCCGCTCGCGCGTTGCGCTCGACCATCAGCACGCGCGCGGCGCCGCGCGACGCTGCCTCGAAACCGAGCGCGCCGCTGCCCGCGAACAGATCGAGACAGAGCTCGCCGTCAAGGCGTTGCCCGAGCCAGTTGAACAGCGTCTCGCGGACGCGGTCCGGCGTCGGCCGCAGACCGTCGAGGTCGAGCACCGGCAGCGGCGTGCGTTTCCAGTCGCCGCCGATAATCCGGATCGCGTGCGGCTTGCGGCTTTTGGAGGAAGCGCCGTGGGCGCGTGAAGGAGCAGAACGGGGCATGCAGTTTCGATTACGTTTGTGGAAAGCGTCCGCCACATCGACGCGAAGCGCCATACGAGCGGACTGGAGCGCCAACGTTACCACAGGGGCGCCGCGCGTCCACCCTGGCCATTCGGCCGATACGACGCACGACGGCGCGCCTGATAAAATGTGCGGCTTCCAGCGCCCTGCATCCCGCATTGCAACGCTGCCTGCCGCTCCCGCCGGCGCTGTGCCGGCTGCGCGCTTCGGCGCGCGCTCTCACCACGCCAGATCATGTTCAGCTTTTTCAAACGATTCAAGGGTTCGAAAGAGTCCGAAAACGCGCCAGACGAATCGCAGACCGCGCCTGACGATCTTCTCGACGAGCCGCCTGCGGTAGAAGCACCGGCCGCGCCGCGTGCCGATGCGCCCGGCAGCATCGCGACACCGCCTGCAGCCGCTGAGCCCCAATTTGTGCCGCAAGCCCAGCCAGAAACCGACGTCGAAGAAGCGTCGTTAGAAACGGTAGAGATCGTGCCGCCGCCGGTTCCGGACGAGAGCGCGAAACGCTCATGGCTGACTCGCCTGAAGACCGGCTTGTCGAAAACGAGTTCGAGCATCACCGGCATTTTCGTCGGCGCAAAGATCGACGAAGATCTTTACGAAGAGCTCGAAACCGCGCTGCTGATGTCGGACGCAGGCGTCGACGCCACCGAATTCCTGCTCGAAGCGCTGCGCGAGAAAGTGCGCGCCGAGCGTCTCACGGAGCCGCAGCAGGTCAAGGCCGCCCTGCGCACGCTGCTCGTCGACCTTCTGAGGCCGCTCGAAAAATCGCTGATGCTCGGGCGCGCCAAGCCGCTCGTCATGATGATCGCCGGCGTCAACGGCGCGGGCAAAACGACCAGCATCGGCAAGCTCGCCAAGCATCTGCAGAGCTTCGACCAGTCGGTGCTGCTGGCCGCCGGCGACACGTTCCGCGCGGCCGCGCGCGAGCAGTTGGCCATCTGGGGCCAGCGCAACAACGTGACCGTAGTCGCGCAGGAAAGCGGCGACCCGGCCGCCGTGATTTTCGACGCGGTCGGCGCCGCGCGGGCGCGCAAGATCGACGTGATGATGGCCGACACGGCCGGCCGTCTGCCGACCCAACTGCATCTGATGGAAGAGCTGCGCAAGGTCAAGCGCGTGATTGGCAAGGCGCAGGACGGCGCGCCGCACGAGGTGCTGCTCGTGATCGATGCCAATACCGGGCAGAACGCGCTCGCACAGGTCAAGGCTTTCGACGACGCGCTCGGCCTCACCGGCCTCATCGTCACCAAGCTCGACGGCACGGCGAAGGGCGGCATTCTCGCGGCAATCGCGCGGCAAAGGCCAATTCCGGTTTACTTCATCGGCGTCGGCGAGAAGGTCGAGGATTTGCAGCCCTTCAGCGCCGAGGAGTTTTCGGACGCGTTGCTCGGCGGCTGAACGCCAGCACAGGCAGACGAAGGGAACCGAAGGGAAACGAAGCCAAACGAAAAAGGGCACTCCGCGGAGTGCCCTTTTCGCATTCACCGTAGCAAGCCTATTCAGCGTCCGGCTGCGCGCCCGGCGCCGCACGCGCGAACGCATCGATTTGCATCGCGTGATCGTAGATGCGCTGGATCGTCGGAAATTTCGCCGTATCGACCTTGAAGCGCTGAGCGTTGAAGACCTGCGGAATCAGGCAGGCGTCGGCGAGCGTCGGCACGTCGCCAAAGCACAACTTGCCCGTGCGTGCGTCGCTCGCGAGGTGCGTCTCGAGCGCCGCAAAACCGGCTTCCACCCAATGCCGATACCACGCGTCTTTGGCATCGTCGTCGACACAAAGCGTGTGTTTCAGATACCTGAGCACCCGCAGATTGTTCAGCGGATGAATTTCGCACGCCACCTGCAACGCCACCGAACGCACATACGCGCGATCGAGCGGCGCTTTGGGCAGAAGCGGCGGCTCCGGATGCGTTTCCTCCAGATACTCGATGATCGCGAGCGATTGCGGCATGACCTCGTGGCCGTCCACCAGAGTCGGCACGATGCCGTCGGCGTTCAGCTTGCGGTACTCGGGCTTCAACTGCTCGCCGCCGTCCCGCACGAGATGCACGGGCGCATACTCGTACGGCAGATTCTTCACGTTGAGCGCGATGCGCACGCGATACGACGCCGAACTGCGGAAATAGCTGTAGAGCTTCATGTTGTTGTCTCCTCCCCATCCCCGCGTCAAACGACGCGCACGCTCAACTCGCCGAGCCGGTCCACGCCGCCTTTCATCAGATCGCCCGGCACGACCGCGCCGACACCTTCCGGCGTGCCCGTGAAGATGAGATCGCCGGGTTGCAGCTCGAAGAGCGTCGACAGATAAGCGATAGTTTCGCCGACCGACCAGATGAGCTGCGACACGTCCGAACGCTGCTTGTCCTCACCGTTGACGGACAACCAGATCGCGCCTTCTCCGACGTGGCCGACCGTCGAAACCGGATGGATCGGCCCAAGCGGCGCCGAGTGATCGAAGCCCTTTGCGGTGTCCCACGGACGCCCGAGCTTCTTCGCCTCGGCCTGCAGATCGCGGCGCGTCATATCGAGGCCGAGCGCGTAGCCGTAGACGTGATCCAGCGCGCGGTCGGCCGGAATGTCCTTGCCGCCTTTGCCGATCGCCGCGACCAGTTCCATTTCGAAGTGCACGTTTTTCGACTGCGACGGATATGGGAATTCGCCCGTCTCGCCCGGCGGCACATACAGAACGGCATCCGCGGGCTTGGCGAAGAAAAACGGCGGCTCGCGATCCGGATCGTGTCCCATCTCACGGGCATGCGCCTCGTAATTGCGGCCGACGCAGTAAATGCGACGCACAGGGAACTGCTCGCTAGACCCGACAACCGGCACTGCAACTACCGGTGCCGGTGCAAATACGTAACTCATCCGGTTCTCCGTTGTTAGACAGACAGAAGCCGCGGCGCGGCGATAGACAGACAAACAGACAGCCAGTTTAACGCGCGGCAACAGGCGGCGCGCGTCAGTCCGGCAGCCGTTCGCGACAGCGCCGCGCCATTGCCACGCCGTTGCCAGGATCTCGCCGCAGCGCCATAGATGCGATACTCACACCAGACAACGTCCCTTGAATACCGTGGCGGCCGGCTCAAAGTCGGCGCGCCAGCAAGTCCATTGCCCTCATGACAGACTCCGCCGACACCGCCAACCCGTTCCCTTGCGCCCGCTTCATCAAGGAGATTGGCCGCGGGCCGAACGGCGCCCGCGCGCTCACCGCCGACGACACCCGCGCGCTCTACACCGCCATGCTCGACGGCCGCGTCGGCGAACTCGAGCTCGGCGCGATCCTGCTCGCCTACCGCGTGAAAGGCGAAACCGCCGACGAACTCGCCGCGATGCTCGCCGGCGCTCATGCGTCGTTCGAGCCGGTTCATCTGCCGCCGGGCGAGTTCAGCCCGGTGTCGATCCCGAGCTACAACGGCGCGCGCAAGCAGCCGAATCTCGTGCCGCTCCTCGCACTGCTGCTCGCGCGCGAGGGCGTGCCGGTTCTGGTGCACGGCGTCACCGACGATCCCGGCCGCGTGACGAGCGCCGAAATTTTCACGCATCTGCGGATTCCGCACGCAAGCTCGCACGACGATATCGAAGACGGCCTCGCCGAGCGGCGCGTGGCCTTTGCGTCCATCGATGTTCTCGCGCCGAAGCTCGCGCGTCTGCTCGCGCTGCGCCGGCGCATGGGCGTGCGCAACTCGACGCACACGCTGGTGAAAATTCTGCAGCCGTTCGCGCCCGCCGGTTTGCGGCTCGTGAACTACACGCATCCACCGTATCGGGACAGCCTGACCCAGCTATTCAGCGCGCATCCCGAGGCGGCGCAGGGCGGCGCGCTGCTCGCGCGCGGCACCGAAGGTGAAGCGGTGGCCGACACGCGGCGTCAGGTGCAGATCGACTGGCTGCACGACGGCATCTGCGAGACGCGGGTGCCGCATGAGCGCTCGTCGCGAGACGCGCCGGAGGTCGAATTACCCGAAGCGCGCGACGCCGCGACGACCGCGGCGTGGATCAGCGCCGTGCTGCGCGGCGAGGCGCCGGTGCCCGGCGCGATCGAGCGGCAAGTCGAACTGATCGTGGATGTCGCCAGAACGCCGTCGTAAGCTCACTCGATTGCGCAGCGCGTTGCCTGCCACGCAATGAGGCGCCACTGGCCCTCTTCCTGCGTATGGATCGCCGTGTAGGCAATGGGGAAAAGCAGCGCGCCGTTATTCGCTTCCATCTCGATCAGCGCGCGGCCCGTCACGACGCAGGTTTCCCGCCCGACCGGCAGCACGTCCTGCGTCTGCACTTCGATCTGCCGGTAGCGGCGGCGTCCGCCCGTAATGCCGTCGATGAACTGCTGCTTCGTTTCGCGCTTGCCGTTCGTGTGGACGTAGCTCAGGTTGTCGGCGAGCAGCGCGTCGAGCGACTGCCCGTCGCCGTCGACCATTGCGCGAAAGCGTTCCCGCTCCAGCCCGCGAATCGCCTCGATTGTCTTTGCCGCCATTGCTCAGCCCCTTGTACCGGTGAGCCGTAGCGGCCACGGTCAGAAGTTATATTGCAGATATAGCTGGTGGAAATTTATACCAGGATTCGGCTCTTTGATACCGCCGTTCGACACATGCTGGAAGCGGTAGCCGGCCTGGTACTGCTGACGGCCGCCGAATTGCACGCCGACGCCCGCCATATCGGCGAACTGGAACGCCGTGGAAAGCGTGAAGGTCGAAGAGATTCTCGGGCTCGACAGAAGCCGCACGCCCGCGCCGGCCTCGACGAAAGGCCGGATCGTTCCCGATCCTTTGATGAAGCGAATGATAGGCGTCACACCGATTTCGCCGATGTTCTCGTGCACATTGCCTTCGTTCGTATGCCACCAGGCCACGTGCGCCTCGCCGATCAGCGCGAAATGCCAGTCGCCGATCTGCCACCACGTGAGATTCGGGTCCCACACAAAGCCGAGATCCAGCTTCTTGACATGATGATCGCCGAGGCCGCCGGCGACCTGGATTCCGAACTGATCCGCCGCGGCGACGCCTGAAAGGCCAAACAGCAGGGCCGCGCAGACGCTTTTTAGAGCCAGTCCACGCACGACATTCTTTTTGTTGTTCATCTGACACCCGAGCTCAACAGGTTGAACGATCTGTAACAGTCTTGCTTATTCTAAAGAGAATCCGAAGTCGGCGGATCATCTTAAGAAACTTAAATTTTCGCAATTACTGACGTTAAAAAGTGAAAAAATCGGTCGAAAGTGATAAATGAAGGCGCTTTGTCAGGTAATTAATACGTCTCTGCATTGCGCTTTGAAGGGGCGTATCATGGCTATTGAAGCTTTGATGTCGATAGGAATTTACGGAACTTGGAAGCCCCTACGGCCTCTAAGTATTAGCACTCGGAAAACGAGAGTGCTAACATCCAACGCTGGAGTCGTTACCTGAACAAGCTTTTGCCTGATTCCAAAGGAGTTTTCCACGTGAGCCATGCATTGACCCTTCCGAGTACTCTGAGCCCGTCGTCGGCTAAGGCCGCTCCGGCAGGTGCGCTGGCGCTCTCGCATTCCTCCCTGCTGCCCGGTCAACTGGGCAACATCGACGCCTACATCCAGGCCGTAAATCGGATTCCGATGCTGACGCCGGCAGAAGAACGCCAGTTCGCCACAGAATTCCGCGAGCACGACAACCTCGAGGCCGCGCGCCGGCTCGTGCTGTCGCACCTGCGGCTGGTCGTTTCGATCGCGCGCAACTATCTCGGCTACGGGCTGCCGCACGCCGACCTGATCCAGGAAGGCAACATCGGCCTGATGAAGGCCGTGAAGCGCTTCGATCCCGAACAGAACGTGCGTCTGGTGTCGTACGCGATGCACTGGATCAAGGCCGAGATCCACGAATACATTCTGCGCAACTGGCGCATGGTGAAGGTCGCCACGACCAAGGCGCAGCGCAAGCTGTTCTTCAATCTGCGCAGCCACAAGCAGGGCCTGGGCTCGTTCACGCCGGACGAGATCGAAGGTCTCGCCAAGGAACTGAACGTCAAGCGCGAAGAAGTAGCGGAAATGGAAACGCGCCTGTCGGGCGGCGACATCGCGCTGGAAGGCCAGGTTGAAGACGGCGAAGAGTCGTACGCGCCCATTGCGTATCTCGCCGACTCGCACAGCGAGCCGACCGCCGTGCTGGCCTCTCGTCAGCGCGACAAGCTGCAGAGCGACGGTATCGCGACGGCACTGGAGGCACTCGATGCCCGCAGCCGCCGCATCATCGAAGCCCGCTGGCTGAAGGTGCAGGACGACGGTTCGGGCGGCTCGACGCTGCACGAACTGGCGGACGAGTTCGGCGTGTCGGCGGAACGTATTCGCCAGATCGAAGCCAGCGCGATGAAGAAGATGCGCGGCGCGCTGACCGAGTACGCGTAACGTTCGTTTCGAATAAACGCTGTAAGTGAAAAACCCTGCCGTCTCACGACGGCAGGGTTTTTTTATACGCGCTGTGATCTCTCAGCGCGAAGAGAGCGGCGGCAGCCTGGCTGCCGCCTTCATCCAATCACGCAGGCAGAGGCGCCGCTCCGCCGCTCGCCGGCATGCGGGTTGCCAGCGTTTCGGCGTAACGCCGCGCGGCATCGCCGACGACGATATGGAACGTGTCCGCCGACACCCACGCGGTATCGAGCGTGGCGAGACGCTGACGATCCACCGCCGACGGATCGCGCACGACGATACGCAGACGCGTCGCCGCGACGGCATCGAGCGACACCACATTGCCCGCGCCGCCAAACACCGCGAGCCAGCGCAACGGATCGGGATCGAGAGGACCGTTCGCCGCGCCAGTTGCAACGGCCGCGGGAGCCGAAGCAGCAGGAGCCACTACAGCAGCCGGCTTTGCCGCAACCGCGTCACCGCCGCCCTGCCCGATCACCGTGCGAATTTCATCGGCGATGATGTCCGCTTCCGGTCCGATGATTACCTGCACGTTCGTCGCGCCGCGCTTGAGCACGCCGCGCGCGCCGATCGTCTTCAGTTCGCTCTCGGAGACCTTGTTCGAATCGACGACGGACAGACGCAGACGCGTCGTGCACGCATCCACCACCGACAGATTCGCCGCACCGCCCAACGCCGCGATATAGCGCTGCGCACGCGGCACGGCCGCGCCGGCAGCCGGCGAAACGAAGCCGCCAGCCGTGAACGATTCGACCTGCTCGTCGGCCGCGGCCGGTTCGCGGCCCGGCGTCGCCATATTGAACTTGCGGATGAAGAAGCGGAACAGCCCGTAGTACACCACCGAATACGCGATACCGACCGGAATCGCCAGCCAGCCCTTGGTGGACAGGCCGTAGTTCAGCACGTAGTCGATGGCGCCCGCGGAGAACGTGAAGCCGAGGTGAATGCCGAGCGCCGAGCAGATCGCGAGCGCGAGACCCGTCAGCAACGCGTGGATCACGTACAGCACCGGCGCGAGGAACATGAAGCTGAATTCGATCGGCTCGGTCACGCCCGTGAGGAACGACGTCAGCGCCATCGAGAACAGCAAGCCGCCCACGACTGCGCGGCGCTCCTTCGGTGCTTCATGGAACATCGCGAGACACGCGGCCGGCAGGCCGAACATCATCACCGGGAAGAAGCCCGTCATGAACGTTCCGGCAGTCGGGTCGCCCGCGAAGAAGCGATGCAGGTCGCCCGTCACCGCCGCGCCGCCCGGCGGCGTGAAGCTGCCGAACACGAACCACGTCAGCGAATTGAGGATGTGATGCAAACCCGTCACGAGCAGCAGCCGGTTCAGCACGCCGAACACGAATGCGCCGAACGCGCCCGCCGTGGTCAGCCAATGGCCGGCCGTATCGATCACGCCCTGCACCGGCTGCCACACGTAGCCGAACACAATGCCGAGCGCGAGACAGACCACGCCCGTGACAATCGGCACGAAGCGTTTCCCTCCGAAGAACGCGAGGTAATCCGGCAGCTTGATGTCCTTGTACCGGTTGTACAGCAGTCCCGCGACGACGCCCGCCACGATCCCCGACAACACGCCCATGTTGAGCTTGTCGTTGATGTCCTTCATCACCGCGACTTCGATCAGGTAACCGATCGCGCCCGCGAGACCCGCGACGCCGTTGTTGTCCTTCGCAAAGCCAACGGCCACGCCGATCGCAAACAGCAGCGGCAGGTTATCGAAGATCGCGCCGCCGGCGTCGGCGATCATCTTGATGTTGAACACATCGGGCTGGCCGAGGCGCAGCAGCAGGCCGGCAACCGGCAGCACCGCGATAGGCAGCATCAGCGCGCGTCCCAGGCGCTGTATCTTCAGAAACGGATTCCCATCCATTGATTACCTCCAATCCTTGTCTCGTTGTCGACGGACGTCGTTAAGTTATGTAGCGATGCAAGCCGTGCGGAGTTCAGTCCAACGGCCAGGTTTCGCGGCTGACTGCTCTTACCGCCTGCGCCGATTCGAGCGCCAGTGCATCCTGGGCGCGCTGGCGGCACAGTTGATAATCGAGGTTGCGCACACGCGCCTTGATGCCCGGCACCGACACCGGGTCCACCGAAAGCTCGGTCACGCCGAGGCCGACAAGCAGCGGCATCGCAAGCGGATCGCCCGCAAGCGCGCCGCACACGCCGACCCATTTGCCATGCTTGTTCGCGCCCTGCACCGTGGCCGCGATCAGACGCAGCACAGCCGGATGCAGACCGTCGGCCTGCGCGGCGAGATCGGCCTGACAGCGGTCCATCGCGAGCGTGTATTGCGTGAGGTCGTTGGTGCCGATCGACAGGAAGTCCGCGTGTTGCGCAAGCTGATCGGCGAGCAGCGCCGCCGACGGCACTTCGACCATCACGCCCACTTCGATCGGCTCGGTGCGGCCAAGCTCGCGAGCGAATTCGTCGATACGTTTGCGGATGCGGATCAGTTCGCCGACGTCGGTCACCATCGGCAGAAGAATGCGCACGGCGCCGAACGGCTTGACCGCGAGCAGGCCGCGCAACTGATCGTCGAGCAGGTCGGGGCGCACCTGCGCGAGGCGAATGCCGCGCAAGCCGAGCGCCGGGTTCGGCTCCGGCGGCAGCGTGAGGTAATCCACTTCCTTGTCGGCGCCCACGTCGAGCGTGCGGATGATCGCGGTTCGCCCGCCGAGTGCGTCGGCAATGCCCTGATAACTCTGCCGATGCTCGTCCGTGGTCGGCGCGGCGGCGCGGTGAATGAACAGCAGCTCGGTGCGCAACAGGCCAACGGAGTCGGCGCCGTTTTCCACAGCCGTCTTTGCGTCGTCGAGCGTGGCGATGTTCGCGGCCACTTCGATCGCGCGGCCATCGGCTGTCACTGCCGCTTGCTGCGACATGCGGCGGTTCGCTTCGCGCACGCCCGCGAGACGATTGCGCTCGAGGCGCGCGCGCTCGACATCGAGCTCAGTCGGCGCAAACTCGAGACGGCCGTTCGTCGCGTTCACCACGACCTGCGCGCCCTCAGGAATCGCATGCAGCGCGTCGCCGACGGCGACCATCGCCGGAATGCCCGCCTGGCGCGCGAGAATGGCCGCGTGCGAAGTTGCGCCGCCGCGCGCCATCACGAGCGCCGTGACACGCGAGCGGTCGAGAGACGACAGATCGGACGGCGTGAATTCGTCGGCGGCGAGCACGGCTTCATCCGGCAACGTGCGCGCGGCCGCGTTCGTATAACCGAGCGCGCGCAGCACGCGCTTTTCGATGTCGCGCAGATCGGCAGCGCGTTCGGCGAGCAACGCGTCTTCGACATTGTTCAGGATGCCTATCTGTGCCCGGATCGCTTCGCGCCACGCGAAGCCCGCGCTCTTGCCGAGGCTGATCAGATCGCGCGCGGCGTCGAGCAGCGTCGGATCTTCGAGCAGCACGCGATGCACCGCGAAAATGCCCGCCTCGCCGACCGCGCCGCGTTGCGACGCGTCGCGCACTGTCGTGCCGAGATCGGCGTCGACGGTCGCGATCGCCTTGTCGAGCAGGCGGCTTTCCGCAGCGGACGTGCCGCTCGCCTGTTCCGGCGGATCGAGGTCCGCGTCGTCCCAGCGCACCAGCTTGCCGACCGCGACGCCCGGCGACGCGCACACGCCCGCGAGCGTATTCGGCGCGAGCGCTTCGCCGGCGGCAGGCGCCGCCGTTTGCGGCGCCTGCGAACTTTGCCGCGCCGGCTTCTCTTCCACTTCGCCGTGCGCCTCGCGCGTCAGTTCGTGAGCGATTGCGTCGACTGCGGCTTTGGCTTGCGGGCCGACGCCGAGCAGTTCGACCGTCGCACCCTGGCCCGCGCCGAGCCCAAGCAGACCAACCACGCTTTCGATCGCCGCCTTGCGTCCTTCATAACGCACTTCGACGCGCGCATCGAACGCACGCGCCGCTTCGCGGGCGCGCGCTGCCGGCCGTGCATGCAGGCCGCCCGCGTGGACCAGCGTGATCTGCGCACGCGCTTCCCTCGGTCACGCCGGTCGCGCTCAACTGACGCGACGCCGCAGCCGCCGCGCCGTCGCGGGCACGCAGCAGCAACAGCGGCGTTTCGCCCGCCTTCAGCATGCCGCCTTGCGCGCGCTCGACAATTTCGAACGCATCGGAATTGGCGATCGCAATCACCGAGACGAGGCTCGGCGCACGCAGCGCCACCTGATCCTGATCGAACTCGATCAGCACATCGCCGGCACGCACCTTGGCGCCTTGCTCGACCATCGGCGCAAAGCCCTTGCCGTTCAGCTCGACGGTGTCGATGCCGATATGCAGCAGAATCTCGGCGCCTTCCGCGGTCGCCAACGTCACCGCGTGACCGGTGCGCGCGAGATGCGTGACGGTTGCGTCGCACGGTGCGACGAGCCGGCCCTCGAGCGGATCGACGCCGATGCCGTCGCCGAACATGCCGCCCGAAAACACCGGATCGGGCACGTTCGCGAGCGGCACGACCGGACCGGTCATCGGCGCGAGCAAAACAATATGGCCTTCAGAATGGCTCATTAAACGGGACTCCTCGACACGTCGCATCTGATTTCTCGTCAGTGAGTTTCGGTGACTTTGTTGAGATGGCGCGGCGCATCGGGATTGCGCCCGCGCGCGGCCGCAAGGCCGGCGGCCATCACGTAAAAGGACAGGATTGCGGCGATCGGATCGAGCGCCGCATGAGCGGTGGTGGCGAGCGGCAGCGTGGCTTCGGGCACGTCGGACGGCGCGGCCAGCAGCACGCGTGCGCCGCGCGCCTGCATATCGCGCGCGAGTTGCAGCAGGCCTGCCTGCTCCGGTCCGCGCGGCGCGAATACGAGGAGCGGATAGTCGCGGTCGATCAGTTCCATCGGACCGTGACGCACTTCCGCGCTCGAGAACGCTTCGGCCTGAATGCCGGAGGTTTCTTTCAGCTTCAACGCGGCTTCCTGCGCGATCGCGAGACCCAGACCACGGCCGATCACGATCATGCGTTCGATGCCGCGCAGTTCGTCGACTGCCTTCGACCAGTCGAGCTTGCCCGCGTCTTGCAGCGCATCCGGCAGCGTGTTCAGCGCGCCGAGCAGCGCCGCGTCGTTCTGCCAGTGCGCGACCAGTTGCGCGGAGATCGACAGCATCGCGATATAGCTTTTAGTAGCCGCGACGCTCAACTCGGGACCGGCGACGAGCGGCAGATGCCATTCGCAAGCATCCGCGAGCGGCGAGCTGGGCGCGTTCACGGCGGCAACGGTCAACGCGCCGGCTGCGCGCAGCGCCTGCATCGTGCCGACGAGATCGGGACTCTTGCCCGATTGCGAAAACGCGAGTGCAAGCTGATCGCGCACCTGAAGCGGCGCCTGCTGCAGCGTCGCGACCGACATCGGCAGCGAGGCAACCGGCACGCCAAGGCGGCTCATGGTTAGCGATGCGAAGTAACTCGCCGCGTGATCCGAACTGCCGCGTGCGACCGTGAGCGCGACATGGCGCAGCTTTTCTGCGAGCCGCGCGGCCAGCGCCTCGACGCGCGAGGTGTCCGTGAGTTGCGCGGCGACCGTTTCAGCGGACGCCAGCGCCTCTTTAAGCATATTCGACAATTGCTTCTCCTTCGACGTAAGTCGCGCTCAACGCCAGTTCACGATCGAACACGACGACGTCGGCCCACGCGCCGCGCGCCATACGGCCACGGTCTTCGATGCCGAGATAGTCGGCGGCGTAGCGCGACAAACGGTTTGATACATCGGCGATCGGCAGACCGATCGACACCAGATTGCGCAGCGCCTGATCCATCGTCAGGGTGCTGCCGGCAAGCGTACCGTCGGCGAGACGCACGCCGCCGAGACACTTCGTCACGTGTTGGCTGCCGAGGCGATATTCGCCGTCGGGCATGCCGGTCGCCGACGTGCTGTCCGTGACCACGTAGAGGCGCGGGATCGCGCGCAACGCGGCGCGGATCGCGCCCGGATGGACGTGCAGCAGGTCGGGAATGATTTCGGCGAATTCGGCGTGCGCGAGCGCGGCGCCGACGAGGCCAGGATTGCGGTGATGCAGCGGCGACATCGCGTTGAACAGATGCGTGAAGCCGCACGCGCCGTGCTTGAGCGCGGCGACGGCGTCGTCATAAGTGCCGAGCGAATGGCCGAGCTGCACGCGCACGCCGCGCGCCGCCATCGCCGAGATGATGTCCATGTGCCCGGCAATCTCCGGCGCGAGCGTGACCACGCGGATCGGCGCAATGGACAGGTACTTCAGCACCTCGTCCATCACGGCGGACACGGCTGCGTCGGGCTGCGCGCCGAGCTTGCCGGGGTTGATGTACGGCCCTTCCAGATGCACGCCGAGCACGCGCGCGCAGCCCGGCGTGCGCACCCGCGCGACGTCGCCGAGACCGGCGACCACGCTCATCAGCTCGTCGCGCGGCGCGGTCATCGTGGTGGCGAGCAGGCTCGTCGTGCCGTAGCGCGCATGCGTGCGGGTGATCGTCTGGATCGCGTCGCCGGCTTCCATCACGTCCGCTCCGCCGCCACCGTGCACATGCAGGTCGATGAAGCCAGGCAGGATGTACGGCGCATCGTTCGTTGCCGGATCGACGCGCTCGCCGGTGAGCGCGGTGATGCGGCCGTTTTCGAATTCGAGCGTGCCGTGAATCCACCCTTCGGTGGTGAGTATGTTTCCGGTCAGCATGAGTCTCTCTTGCAAGGCGTGATACGGGGCATGGCTGAACTGGTCGGCGGCGCCGCTTAGGTCCGCAGTTCAGCGACGAAGTCGTAGTAGTCGTCGCGGCAATAGGTGTCGGTCAATTCGATTGCGCGCTGGTCGGCGCTGTAACCGATACGGGTAATGACCAGCAGCGCCGAGCGCGGTTCGATGTCCATGAGTGAAGCGATCTCGCTCGAAGCGTTGACCGCGCGAAAGTGCTGCAACGCGCGCACGACTGCCGCGCCGCGTTGCTCGAGATAGCTATAAAGCGAGACGCCGATGGCGAGCGGATCGGGAACGATTGCAACCGGCAGCGCCGAATGTTCGACCGCCATCACGATGCCGTCGGCGCGGCGCAAGCGACGCAGGCTGGCGACCGCGGCGCCCGGCGACAAGCCCAGGTGCACCAGCTCCTCGCGATTGGCGGCGCGAATATCGCGCTCGAGCCAGACGGAGTCGGGACGAAAGCCGCGCTGCTGCATCTTCTTCGTGAAACCGGTGAGCCTGGACAGCGGGTCTTCGACGCGTGGCGTGATGAAGCTGCCCGCACCACGCGCCCGCCGGATCAGACCTTGCTCGACCAGCAGTTCGATTGCCTTGCGCGCGGTGATGCGCGACACGCCGATTGCGTCCGACAGCGTGCGCTCCGAAGGCAGCGCCTCGCCCGCGGACCACACGCCGCAGTGGATCGCCGTCGCCAGATTGCGCGCGAGCTGCAAGTACAGCGGCGTGACGTTGCGAGCGTCAGGCATGAGTGCGGACCAGCGAGTTTCCATGGCGCTCCGGCGGCCTTCGACCAGGTTCGGCCTGCAAAAATGAGAGCCCATTATATAACCAACATAATACCAGTCAACGGACTGGTTATAAGCCGGTACGTTCTGGCGCGAAGCCTTGCCGCATAAGCGTTGGCGGCGGTCAACGCGCGCTCACGGCCCCTTTCTACGCCCCAGGATTTACCCGTATTCGAGTCGTTTGCGACGCGCAAATGACCAGTTGCAGACCAATTGCGCGGGCACGCGCGCCGCAGCTTCATACCGCCTTGATACCAGTCGATTCCCGCCTGCCGGACACGCGGCTTTGTTAATGAGGGCGCGTTCCAATATAGTGATAGCGAACGCATAAAAATCCGGAGATCAGCATTTGACCGATTCCGAGGCGCTGCGGCGGGCTCAGGCAGTCCGCCGCTTCAATCGCTTTTACACGCGGCTTATCGGCGCTCTGCACGAGCATCTGGCTCACAGCACTTTCTCGCTGACCGAGGTGCGCGTCCTGCACGAGCTGTCGCGCGGGCGCGAGCAAACCGCGTCGGTACTTGGCCGCGCGCTTGGACTGGACAGCGGTTATCTGAGCCGTCTGCTGACCAATTTCGAACGACGCAATCTCATCACGCGACGGCCGTCCGAGACCGACGCGCGTCAGTCGCTGATCGCGTTGACGGATAACGGCCACGCTGCGTACGCGCCGCTCGACGCCGCCGCGAGCCAGGAAGTGCTCGACCTGCTGGGCCGGCTCACCGCGGGCTCGCAGGAGCAGTTGATTGCCGCGATGAACATCGTCGAAAGGCTGCTTGGCGACAAGCCTCGGCCGGACACGGTGGAATTGCGTGCGCCGCGCCCCGGCGAATGCGGGTGGCTCGTGCATCGGCAGGCGCAGTGGTTCGCCGCGCAATACGGTTGGGACGAATCGTTCGAGGGACTGCTCGCGCGCGTGGTCGCCGACTACACGCAGCGCAACGATACGGTTCGCGAACGGTGCATCGTCGCCGATCAGCACGGCATGGTGGCGGGTGCGGTGTGCGTCGTCGCGGTATCGACGACGGTAGCGGGCCTGCGGCTCTTATGGGTCGAACCGGACCTGCAACGCCTCGGCATCGGCACGCGGTTGATCGCCGAAGCGACGCGCTTCGCGCGGCGTGCCGGCTATACGAGATTGACGCTGACCACGGCCAGCGCTTTGGAGGAACCGCGGCGCCTGTGCGAGCGCACCGGTTTCGAACTGGTCAGCGCGGCGCCGGAGCGCCGTTTCGGCAAGGACCTGATCGTCGAGCGCTGGGAGCTCGGGTTATAGGCCGCGTCAGAACGACGGCACCACCGAACCCTTGAACTGCGTCTTGATGAACTGGCGCACGTCTTCCGATTGATACGCGGCAACCAGCTTCTTCACCCACGGCTTGTCCTTGTCCTGCGTGCGCACGGCGATCAGGTTCGCGTACGGGCTGTGAACGTCCTCGAGCGCGATCGCGTCCTTGGTCGGCTGCAGGCCCGCGGCCAGCGCGAAGTTGGTGTTGATCGCGGCCGCGTCGACATCGGCGAGCGAGCGCGGCAATTGCGCGGCATCCAGTTCGACCAGCTTGATCTTCTTCGGATTCTCCGCGACGTCGAGCGCCGTCGCGTTGTTGCCGTTCGTGCCCGCGCCGGCCTTCAGCTTGATCACGCCTTGCGCTTGCAAAAGCAGCAGCGCGCGGTTCTCGTTCGACGGGTCGTTCGGCACCGCGACCTTCGCGCCTTGCTGCAAGTCCTTCACCGACTTCAGCTTCTTCGAATAGATGCCGAGCGGCGAGATATACGTGAGACCCGCGCTGACGATCTTGTAGCCGCGCTGCTTGATCTGGCTGTCGAGATACGGCTGATGCTGGAAGCTGTTGGCGTCGAGATCGCCGGCGTCGAGCGCGGCGTTCGGCTGCACGTAGTCGTTGAATTCGACGACCTTCACGTTCAGCCCTTCACGCTTGGCGACCTTGGTGACGACTTCCCAGATCTGCGCATCGGGGCCGCTGATCGTGCCGACCTTGATGGCTTTGTCGTCGGCGTGCGCGCCGAAGCTGGCGACGATCGCCGCGCCGGCGACTACTGCGGAGAGGGCTTTGATGATAATTCTGCGCTGCATGTCATTCTCTCTGTTTCTGGTCGAGTCCATTTGCAAGGGACTCGGGTGATAGCCGAAGACAGACGCTGACGACACGCGCGTCACCGCGCAATGAAGGGCGTCGCCGGCTGGACCGTAAATCGTCTCATATGCGCTGCAAGATGGGAAATACCGCAATCGCATATGAGTATGCAGCGCGCGGCTCGCGGTTCACGGTTCGCGGCGAAAGGTCACGCCGTGACGGATAATCTGGAACGTTGCCGCGAGTGTGCGCGGCATGTTCATTTGCGTGTGAGGACGCCTATCCATGTATGTCATCAACCTGATCTACACCGCTTCGCTCGAACGGATCGACGACGCGCTCGAAGCGCATCGCGCCTTTCTCGCGGAGCAATTCGAAGCAGGCGTATTCGTGGCTGCGGGGCCGAAAGTGCCGCGCGACGGCGGGATCATTCTGGCGGTACGTATCGAGCGCGAGAAGCTGGATGCGATCCTTGCGACCGATCCGTTCGCCGTGCAAATGCTCGCGCGTTATGAGGTGACGGAGTTCAAGACCACGCGGCTCGCGCCGGGATTGAATCTGCCGATGCCGGCTTGAGGTTGTCGCGGGTTGGTGTGGTCGCTACGTGGTTTCGACGCGGGTTTCGCTGCATCAATCCAGCAGCAGCTTGATGTCGTGCACCCAGGGCGCGGCGCCCTGGCCGTCGCGTGCGAAAAGGCGCAGCTTGCCGTCGGTGTCGAACACATAGCTCGCCGCGGTATGGTCCATCGTGTAGCTGTCTGGCGTCTTGCCCGGCACCTTCGCGTAGTAGATGCGGAAGTCTTTGGTCACCTTCTTGACCTGTGCGTCGTCGGCGGGACGCAGACCGACGAAGCTCGGATTGAACGCCGGCACGTATTGCCCGAGCAACGCGGCAGTGTCGCGCTCGGGATCGACGGTGACGAACAGCACTTGCACACGCTTGGCATCGTCGGGACCGAGTTGCTGCAGCGCTTGCGAGAGTTCGGCCATCGTGGTCGGGCAAACGTCCGGGCAATGCGTATAGCCGAAGAACAGCACGACCACCTTGCCCTTGTAATCCGCCATCGTGCGAATCTTGCCGGACGTGTCGGGCAGCGAGAAGTTGCTGCCGAATTGCGTATTGCCCGTAATGTCGAGATTCTGGAATGCCGGCTGCTCTTTGCCGCAGCCCGCGACAAACAACGCGCCGCCGAGCGCGCAGGCGATCACAGCAGCACGCGCGGCGCGCGCGAAGCGGATATTGAGCATGGGTTATTACACGCCGATCAGGACGCGCACATAGTGGTCGACCAGCAGCGCGGCGAACAGCAGCGACAGATAGACGATCGAATAACGGAAGGTTCGGCGCGCCAGATCGTCCGAATACTCGAGATAGATCTTCCACGCGTAGGCGAGAAACAACGCGCCGAGCAGCACGGCCGCGGCAAGGTACACCACGCCGCTCATGCCGGAGATGAACGGCATCATCGTGACGGCGAACAGGATCACCGTGTAAAGCAGAATGTGCAGCCGCGTGTACTTCTCGCCGTGAGTGTTCGGCAGCATCGGCAGGCCGGCATTTTCGTAATCTTTGCGGCGATACAGCGCGAGCGCCCAGAAGTGCGGCGGCGTCCACACGAAAATGATCAGCACGAGAATCCACGCGTCGCCCGGTACATGGCCGGTGACCGCAGCCCAGCCGAGCGCGGGCGGCATGGCGCCCGACGCGCCGCCGATCACGATGTTCTGCGGCGTGGCCGGCTTCAGCAGCAGCGTATAGATGACCGCATAGCCGACGAACGTGGCAACCGTGAGCCACATGGTGAGCGGATTGGCGAACGTGTAGAGCGTCCACATGCCGAGGCCGCCGAGCACGGCCGAGAACAGCAGGATCTGCGACGTGGTGATTTCGCCGCGCGCCGACGGACGCCACGACGTGCGCCGCATCTTCGCGTCGATCTTCTGTTCGACGAGGCAATTGATCGCGAACGCCGCGCCGGCCAGCAGCCAGATGCCGACCGTGCCGCCGATCAGGACGGGCCACGGCACCATGCCCGGCGTCGACAGAAACATGCCGATGACGGCGCAGAACACCGCGAGTTGCGTGACGCGCGGCTTGGTGAGCGCGATGTACTGCGACATCCTGCTGCCGGGCGTTTGGGGAAGTGTTGTGCTGTCCATGTGGAGTCACGCTGGCGCGGCATCGTGCGCGGGCAATACGGCACGGCCGGGACGGCTATAAGCGATTCGAAAGTTTAGCATAACGAGCAGGAGCAGCAGGACCGCCGCGCCGCCGTTATGAGCTACCGCGATAGGCAGAGGCCATTGTAGGACGATGTTCGACAATCCCGTGATGAACTGGATCAACACCACCAGCAATACGCCGTTCGCCGGACGCCGCAGCGACTCGAAGCGGCGCAGCTTGAGCGCAAACCACACGAGGTAGGCAATCACCACGAACGCAAACGTGCGATGCGTCCAATGGATTGCCACGAGCGCCTCCTGCGTGATCATGTCGCCGTCGCCCGTCATGCCGAGCGCACGCCACAGATGGAAGCCGTGAGCGAAGTCCATCGGCGGAAGCCATTGGCCGTTGCAGGTCGGGAAATCGGTGCAGGCGAGCACCGCATAGTTCGTGCTGACCCAGCCGCCCAACGCGATCTGCGCGATCAGCAACGCGAGACCCGCTAGCGCCGCCGTGCGCCAGCGCGCGGCTTCGGGCTCGTAGGCGGGCAGCGGCGTTTGGCGCGCGGCGAGCCAGCCGAGCATGCCGAGCAACGCGAGGCCGAGCAGCAGATGCGTCGTCACGATGACCGGCTGCAGTTTCAGCGTAACCGTCCACGCGCCGAACGCGCCTTGCACGAGGATCAGCAGCAGCAGCGACGTCGGCCACCACGGCGACACATGCAGCGGACGGCGCTTGATGCGCGCGACCCACGCGATGACCGTCTGCGCGACGATCAGCACGCCGATGGCCATTGCGAAATAGCGATGGATCATCTCGATCCAGGCCTTCGTCATGCTGACGGGGCCGGTCGGCATCGCCTGATGCGCGGCCGTGATGGCCGCGTGCGCGATAAACGGCGACGACGTGCCGTAGCAGCCCGGCCAGTCCGGACAGCCGAGCCCGGAATCGGTGAGACGCGTGAAGCCGCCGAACATCACGAGGTCGAGCGTGAGGAACGTGGTGAGCCAGACGAGCTTGCGGAATTTGTTGTCGTCGGCCTTGACCCACACGTAGGACAGCGGCAACAACGCGATACACAAACCGATCAGGCCCAATTGCAATACGAACATCTTGATTACCCTGGTTGCGGCATCAGCCGATGCGGGACCACTTGAGCAGCTTGGTCAGGTCGCCCTTGATCTTGCTCGGGTCGGGATCTTTCGGGAAACGCATCATCAGATTGCCGTTCGGATCGACCATATAGAGGTGGTCGGTCACTCGAGTGCCCTTGTCGACGGGCAGCCATGCCGACACTTGCGCCGGATCGGCAATCAGCATGTTGGTGTCGGGATACGCTTTTTGTATCACGTCAGCGACGTTGCCCGCATCCGTGCGCAGCCACACTTCTACTACACGCTCGCGTTCCGGGCCCTGTGCCGCGCGGATTTGCCGCATGAAGTACAGCTTCGTGACGCAGGCTTTGTCGCAGGCGCTGTTGTCGACGGAAACCAGCAGCCAGTGGCCGCGCAGCGTGGCGAGCTTGAGCGGCTTGCCGTCTTCGCCGGTCACGACGAGCGACTCGGGAATCGGCCGTTGCGGTTCGACGAGCGTGCCGTAGCTCGTCGAACCGCCCGTCGGCTTGACGACGTAGTACATGAAGTACGAGATGGCGATCGGCGCGCCGCAGACGATGGCCAGCAGCAGCAGCATCCAGCGGCCGCGCTGCCACGAGCCGCGGCCATTCGGTTGGCCGGGCATTGGTTTCGCTGCAGCGCGTTGGGCGGCGGCGGGGCTCGCGTTGCCAGGTTTCGCGTTGGACTGTCCGTTGGATTTGCCGCCGGATTTGCCGGTCTCGGGCGAACGGGGAGATTGCGTCGACACTACGTGACCTCTTTCAATGATTGTGCGGCTCGCGTCGAACTCACATGGAACGACACGAAACACGCTGCGTCACACGCCGGGCGCGTGCTCTTTTCTGGCGGCGCGGCGCGCGGCGTAAAGGCCGAAGGCCACCGCCGCCGCCGCCATGCCCCACCACTGGAACATGTAGCCGTAATTGCGCTCCACGCCGCTGGTCGGAGCCGGCCAGTCGCGCACGAGCTTGTCGCCGTCGTCGCTCAATTGCTGGATCACGAACGGCTGCAAAGGCAGTCCGGTTTCAGCGGCGTAAGCGGCGATATCCAGGTTCTGGCGAATCGGCTGATGCGCGGCCGAACCGCCCTGCCCGAGTTCGTAAGCACGCGACGCATCGGCGCGCGCTATGCCTTCGATCTCGATCTCACCCTGCGGCGTGACGTACGGCGCGATCGTCTCGCGATTGCTCATATTGCGCGGCAACCATCCGCGATTGATCAGCACATAACCGCCGTCCGCGAGTTTAAAAGGCATCACGACGTAAAAGCCCGGCTGATCGTTATACGGACGATTGTCCAGGTACACGACCTTGTCCGCGACAAACGTGCCGCGCGCCTTCACGCGATGAAATTCGATGTCCTTCAATGCCACCGGCGCGCGGGTCACGGGTTGAGCGGGCGCGTTTTCGAACTGCGTGATGCGCGCCTCGAGCGCTTCTTTCTGATGCGCGCGGTCGCGCTGCCAGAAGCCGAGCCGCATAGTGACCGCGACCACCAGCAGGATCAATAACGCGGGCACGAGCCGGAATTTCATCGACGATACTCCCTGCCTGCATTGAGCGCCGCGGGGAACGCAGGGCAAACGCCGACGCGCGGTGAGATAATAAACGTCTCGCCTTTGCGCTTTTCCGTTTCAGCAGATTCCATGCACATTCTCGTTCCCATTGCCTTCGCACTGATCATCGCCAGCATGGTGTCGGCGCTGTACTTCATGATGCATGACAAGGGCAAAACCAAGCGGATGGTCTGGTCGCTCGCCACGCGAGTCGGACTATCGATCTCGCTGTTCCTCTTCATCCTGTTTGCTTACTGGATGGGCTGGATTCACTCGACGGGCATTCCGTACGGGCGCTGAATCTGGCAAGAGGTTTTACTGCTCTAAACAAAACGCCGCCCTGACAGGGTCGAGGGCGGCGCTGCATCAAACCGGTATGCCTGCTTCTGCGTACTGCTGATTGCGTACAGCCTGAGCGCCCGCCGAAAAACACGTTGGGCAACAGCCCGCGCAGTTCCGGCAAGCGCCGGCCCGCGCGGACAGTTCAGCCTTACAGCCAGTACACGACAACGTACAGTCCGAGCCAGACCACGTCCACGAAGTGCCAGTACCAGGCCGCGCCTTCGAACGCGAAGTGGTGCTCCGCCGTGAAGTGACCGCGGATCATGCGCGCCAGCACGACCGCCAGCATCGTGCCGCCGAGGAACACGTGGAAACCGTGGAAGCCGGTCAGCAGGAAGAACGTCGAGCCATACACGCCCGAAGCCAGCGTCAGGTTCAGTTCGTTGTACGCGTGGAAATATTCGAAGCCCTGCAGGAACAGGAAGCAGACGCCGAGCACGAGCGTGGCCGCCAGCCAGATGATCGCCTTCTTGCGATGATCTTCGCGCAGCGCGTGGTGCGAGACCGTCAGCGTGGCGCCCGACGACAGCAACAGCGCGGTATTGATAGTCGGCACCGGCCACGGCGTCATCGACTTGAAGGTCGACACGAGCGCCGCAGGACCGTTGTTCGGCCACACCGCCGAGAAGTCCGGCCAGATCAGCTTGTAGTCGAGGCTCGACAGTTCATGCAACGCGATGGCGCGTGCGTAGAACAGCGCGCCGAAGAACGCGCCGAAGAACATGACTTCGGAGAAGATGAACCAGCTCATGCTCCAGCGATACGACTTGTCGACGTTCTTGCCGTACATGCCGCCTTCGGACTCGGCAATCGCGTCGCCGAACCAGTGCCACAACGTAAAGAGCAGCCACAGCAGACCGACGACAACTCCGATCGGCGCCAGTTCATGTTCGTTGATCCAGGCCGCCAGCGATCCGAGCATGATCAGCAAGCCAACCGCGGCGGTGATCGGATGCCGCGACGGATGCGGTACGAAATAGTACGGGCTCTCGTTTTGACCGCTCATTCTTGATTCTCCACTTCAGTCCAGTTGTTCCGGAAGCTCCGGCTGTATCTTCGACGGCGCGTGGCTACCGCACCGCTTCACTCTAATTCGTGGGCGCTGCCGCGCCCGGTCCTTCCTGCATCGTCGCACTGCGCGAGTCGCCTCGATGGTCTCAGCCGACCACCGCGCGAACCACCAGAATCAGCACGCCGATGAAAATAGCCGTGCTGATCAGCGCCGCGATAATCACATGCAGCGGGTTCAGTTGCGTCGCGTCGCTTTCAAGATCGCGCCGCTTGCGCACGCCGAAAAACGACCAGAACACCGCCCGCATCGACTGGCCAAAGCTGCTCTTGCGCGGGCCGCCGCTGTTATCGCTCATTGCTGTCTTCCTTCGCCTGGGCCTGCGCCTTGGCCTGGGTTTCGGCCCTTACCATCAGGCGGGATTGGCGGCCGTGGCCCCCGTCTCAGCCGGAAGCGCCGCGCTTCCAACCTTCGCCGTTGCCGGCGTGTTCAACTCGAAAAACGTGTACGACAACGTGATCGTTTTCACATCCTTCGGCAGCTTCGGATCGACGACGAACACCACCGGCATCCGCTTCGTTTCGTTCGCCTTCAACGTTTGCTGCGTAAAGCAAAAACACTCGATCTTCTTGAAGTACTCGGTCGCCTGCTTCGGCGCGTAGCTCGGAATGGCTTGCGCCTGGATCGAGCGCGCCTGTTCGTTGCTCACCTCGTACATCACCGTGGTCACTTCGCCCGGATGCACGTCGAGGCTGCGCTGCTCCGGCTTGAAACCGAGCGGGCCGCGCGCGTTCGCATCCAGTTCGATCGAAATCGTGCGGCTCATGTCGACTTGCGTGTTCTTCGCCTCGCGCACCGTCGCGTCGCGCTGCACCAGGTTGTTGATCCCGGTGATCTGGCAGATCGCGCGGTACATGGGCACCAGCGCAAAACCAAAGCCGAACATCATCAACGCGACGACGAACAGCTTGATCAGCATCGAACGGTTAAAAGAGCGATCGGCCTGAGCCGGCGGCTGCGTCGACATCTCAATCCTTAACAAACCTGCAAACCAGAGTTACCGCCTGGTCAGGAAAACCAGCCCTGATTGATGATGACGGCGGTGAAAAAAACCGCTGCGATGGCAAGCAGCACGAGACCTAACCGCCTGTTGCTCGCGCGAATCTGCTCCGGGGTACGTCTTTCCTGTGGATTGCGCGTCATGCTCGAGTTTCTGAATACCTTGCTGCTGCTTTTGTCACCGCGGTTGCCGCGATCACCGCGATCACCGCGGTCACCGCTTCGGCGGCTGTCCGGTTCCGATGACGGCACAACCATCATGCCGCCGCCGGAACCGGCCGTCTCGCCCGACGCCGATTACTCGACGGTCGGCGGGTGTTCGAACGTGTGGAACGGAGCCGGGCTCGGCACAGTCCATTCGAGGCCCGTTGCGCCGTCCCACGGCTTGTCGGCCGCTTTTTCGTGCTCGCCGCCGCCGCGATACGCCGGCAGCGCGACCGCGAACAGGAAGTAGACCTGTGCGAGACCAAAGCCGAATGCGCCGATCGAGATGACCTGGTTCCAGTCGGTGAACTGCGCCGGGTAGTCGGCATAACGACGCGGCATGCCGGCGAGACCCACGAAGTGCATCGGCAGGAACGCGAGGTTGAAGAAGAACATCGACGCCCAGAAGTGGATCTTGCCGCGCGTCTCGTTGTACATCCAGCCGGTCCACTTCGGCGCCCAGTAGTACCAGCCCGAGAACAGCGCGAACAGCGAACCCGCCACCAGCACGTAGTGGAAGTGCGCCACCACGAAGTAAGTGCCGTGGTACTGGATGTCGAGCGGCGCCATTGCCAGCATCAGGCCGGACAGACCGCCGAACGTGAACACCAGCAGGAAGCCGACTGCGAACAGCATGGGCGTTTCGAACGACAGCGAACCGCGCCACATCGTCGCAACCCAGTTGAACACCTTCACGCCGGTCGGCACTGCGATCAGCATCGTGGCGTACATGAAGAAGAGCTGACCCGTAACCGGCATGCCGGTTGCGAACATGTGGTGCGCCCAGACCATGAACGACAGAATCGCGATCGACGACGTTGCGTACACCATCGAGCTATAGCCGAACAGCGGCTTGCGCGAGAACGCCGGGATCACCTGCGACACGATGCCGAACGCCGGCAAGATCATGATGTACACCTCGGGGTGCCCGAAGAACCAGAAGATGTGCTGGTACATGACCGGGTCGCCGCCGCCTGCCGCATTGAAGAACGACGTGCCGAAGTGGCGATCGAACAGCACCATGGTGATCGCGCCTGCCAGAACCGGCATCACGGCGATCAGCAGATACGCGGTGATCAGCCAGGTCCAGACGAACATCGGCATCTTCATCAGCGTGAGGCCCGGTGCGCGCATGTTCAGGATCGTCACGACGATGTTGATCCCGCCCATGATCGACGAAGCACCCATCAGGTGGACCGCGAAAATCGCGAAGTCCATGCCCGGGCCCATCTGCGTGGAGAGCGGCGCGTACAGCGTCCAGCCCGCGGCGGTCGCGCCGCCCGGCGAGAAGAACGAACCGACCAGCAGAACAGCCGCGACCGGCAGAAGCCAGAAGCTGAAGTTGTTCATGCGGGCGAAAGCCATGTCCGATGCGCCGATCTGCAGCGGCACCATCCAGTTTGCGAAGCCGACGAAGGCCGGCATGATCGCGCCGAACACCATGATCAGGCCGTGCATGGTGGTCAACTGGTTGAAGAACTCGGGACGCATGATCTGCAGACCCGGTTCGAACAGTTCGGCACGGATCATCAGCGCCATCACGCCCCCGGAGAGGAACATGGTGAACGAGAAGATCAGGTACAGCGTACCGATGTCCTTGTGGTTGGTTGCGAACAGCCAACGACGCCAGCCGTGCGGCGTTTCGTGGGCATGGTCGCCGTGCACGTGCTCGTGGCCCGCGACTACATCGTGTCCGATGCTAGACATGACAATCTCCTAAAGCGAATACTGCGGTGCGATCATGAACACGTCAGGCAGCCGGACTTGCAGCCGCACTAATTTCAACACGTCGGGCTTCTTTCGCGTCGCCGCCGCCCGTGATCGTTTCCGGCTTTTTCAAAATGATATGGTCTTCGGCGATGCCGGCTGCTTTCAACGCGTCGCGCACGGCTTCGGCGCGGCTCTTGGCGAGCTTCGCGTTGGTGTCGGCGGAACCGGATGCGTCGGTGAAGCCCGACAGCGTGAACTTCGCGTCCGGATGCGCTTTGGCATACGCCGAGGCTGCCTCGACTGCCGCTTTCGCGTCGGCCGGCAGCGTGCTCTTGCCGGTATCGAAGTAGACGCTGGCGGGTAGCGCAGCTTGCGATGCGCCCGCGCTTTCCGAACCCGCTGAAGCTGCCTGTGCACCCGCCGCTTGCGCACCCGATGCTTCCGAAGCCGCGGCGCCCGAAGCAGCAGCGCCGCTTGCGGCCGCGCCTGCGTCGGCCAGATGGTTGCCGCCTTCGGGCAGCTTGCCGTTGCGGGCGTCCGCGACCTGCTTCGGCTGGAGAATGTCGCCGGTGTGGTTGCCCCACGAGTTACGCTCGAATGTGACGACCGATGCGATCTCCACGTCGTTCAGCGTAGGCGCCCACGAAGGCATGGCGTTCTTGCCCTTCAGCACGATGCTGACGTGCTCGGCGATCGCGCCGTTGGCAACCTTGCTGCCGTCGAGCGCGGGAAACGCGCCCGCGCCCTTGCCCGTCGGCTGATGGCAGACCGCGCAGTTCGCCGCGTAGACCTTGCCGCCGCGTTCCATCAGTTCCGCCATGGTGTACGTCTTGTTCGGATCGTCCTGACCCGCGGCCATTTTCTTCTTCTGCGCGTCGACCCACTTCGCGTAGTCGTCGGTGGAGAGCACTTCGACGACGACCGGCATGAACGCGTGTTCCTTGCCGCACAGTTCGGTACAGAAGCCGCGGAACGTGCCGACCTTCTCGGCCTTGAACCACGTGTCGCGCACGAAGCCCGGAATCGCGTCCTGCTTCACGCCGAAAGCCGGCACGTACCAGGAGTGGACCACGTCGTTCGCGGTGGTGATGATGCGAATTTTCTTGCCGACCGGCACGACGAGCGGATTGTCGACTTCCTGCAGATACGTAGTGGAAATCGGCTGACGCCCGTCGGTTTCCGAACGCGGCGTGGCGAGCGTGGAGAGGAAGCTGATGCCCTCGCCCGGACCCTTCACGTAGTCGTAGCCCCACTTCCACTGGTAGCCGGTGACCTTGATGGTGACGTCGGCATTGGTCGTGTCCTTCATCGCGACGACCGTCTTGGTGGCCGGCAGCGCCATCAACACGACGATGATGAACGGCACGATCGTCCAGATGATTTCGACGGTGGTGCTTTCGTGGAAATTCGAAGCCTTATGTCCTTTCGACTTGCGGTGAGCGAAGATCGAATAGAACATCACAGCGAACACGCCGATGAAAATCACCGTGCACAGAATCAGCATTAGCGTGTGGAGGCTGTAGAGCTCCTCAGCGATTTTCGTCGCAGGCGGCTGGAGATTGATCTCGTTGACGGCGGGGCCGCCCGGAACATCGCCCACTGCCAGGGCGGCACCGGCGAAAAGCAGTCCGCTCATCGCCAGCACGCCCATGAGCGCTCGCTTGATTGTTTTCATAGCTTCCTTACCCAAAATTTCCATTCAAACCTTCGACCCCGCCGGCCCGCTCGCCCCGATCACCCGCTGCTCCGCTGCGGCGAACGCCGCATGCCCCGACGCGACTAACAACGCGCGAGCCATCTGCGCAATTCGCCGGCAAACTGCGCGCGCCGGTGCTGCGCGAGGTGCTGCCCGATCATGATCGTCTCGCCGCGCGAGACCAGTCTGATCTGATCACGCGGTGTTGCGCCAGCCTCGATCCGCACCCAGCGCGGATTGAACTCGAACTGCGTGACCTGCTCGGCGCTCACCTGTTCGATCACGAGCCGGTTGGGAAACAGCCGGATGCGTTCGTAATCGACAGCATGACGCGCATAGATGGCAAACGCGACGCCCACCGCCAGCAATTCGATACCGGTGAACGGCAACACCAGCCAGGCGCCGACCAGAACCAGCATGAAAGCAATTGCCAACGAGAACAACGCAAGCGACACGT
This sequence comes from Paraburkholderia sp. OAS925, assembly GCF_040543975.1. Lineage (NCBI taxonomy): Bacteria > Pseudomonadati > Pseudomonadota > Betaproteobacteria > Burkholderiales > Burkholderiaceae > Paraburkholderia > Paraburkholderia sp. OAS925. The sequence goes on along the minus strand of NZ_JBEUNO010000001.1, from coordinate 729,127 downwards.
AGAAACATACGAACTGCCGCGGCGACATGGAACAGTTGCGCTTCATCGTCCAGTCTTTAAGGACTGGTTCCGAATCCGCCAGCAGATCAGATGCTTCCATCGCTGCCTCCTGCCGATCGTCCCAAAGGCCCGCTATCGACCTCTATTGACCATTACCGCACCAACCAGTCTTGCTGCCCTGTGCCTCGGGCCTGCCGCCCCAAATGTGGGAACTCCGGGCGACAAACTGACGCATTATAGGCGCGATCCATAGCATCCACAAGCAAGCCCCGGCTGCCTCACAAGCCAGGCGCGACAAGCCTCCGCGCCGTTTTGCCGCACGTTTTGCGCGTGTCTGGAAACGGTAATTTCAGACATAACAGATGTCCTCTTTACCGCTTCAGCGATTCCTTGACGAGCCTCGTCCAATGTCCTCGATTCGCACGATGCCATGCCCTTCGGCCGTCGTGCGCGGCACCGCTTTCCATGCGTGTCCGTAGATCACCTCGAAGGTCAGCGCGATCGTGCCGTCGCCGCGCCGGCGCGCTTCGAGCGCCGCCAGCAATGCCTTGTGCAACCGCCGTGCCGCCGCACCCGACGACGCTTCGCGCTCGAACGGATACGCGCCCCAACGGCGCACGTCCGCGAGCAGCGAGTCGGGTGACTTATAGGTGATTGTGATAGTTTCCTGGTCCATCACGGGAATCTCGAAACCGCTTTCGACCAGCATGTCGCCAAGATCATGCATGTCGACGAAGTCGATCACGTGCTTGCGCGAGCCGACGCCATGCGCCGCTTCGACTTCGGCATAGGCGCCGCGCAACTCCTTCAGCGTGTCGGGGCCGAGCGTGCTGAACATCAGCAGGCCGTTCACCTTCAAGACGCGCTGCCATTCCGGAAAGACGAGATCCGGGCGCGAGTGCCAGTGAAGCGCGAGATTGGACCAGATGAATTCGAACGCGCCCGCCGCGAACGGCAGCGCGGCAAAGTCGGCTTGCGCGAAACGCGGACCGCGCGCGCCGAGCGCCTTGCCGAGCGTGGCCGGCAAGAAGCGCCGCCAACTGGTATCGCCGGAATCGTGGCGCAGCGCGCGCGTGAGCATGCCGCGCGACAGGTCCGTGCCGAACACCGGCGCTTCGAGGAAAGCGCTCGCGCAATGCGGGGATGTCCTCGCCTGCACCGCAACCCGCGTCGAGCACGGCCGCCGGCGCGACCTTGATGTAATCGAGACGCTCGCGCATGCGCTGCGAAATTTCGCGCGGAAGGAAGGCGACGTCGTCGAAAGTCGCTGCGCGGCGGTCGAAAATCCGCCGCAGGCGCCGGGAGTCATAGGCCGGACGGCCAGATTGAGGGGGCGTTGGGGACATGGGTGTCGTGCTGGCGTGGAGCCCGAAGTATACTCGTTCGCTTCCTTCGATTCAGCGCCAAAGGCCTTTGCGGCCGCCCATGCATGCCATTCCGAGCCCGTTTTCCGTCTTCACGAAGCCCCTTCACGCGATTCGCGCGCGGCTTCCGCTCGGCGTGGCCGCATGCGATGCAGGCGATACTGCCTAACGCATGCGCGTTATGCGGCAATTTGTCGCATAACGCGCTGTGCGGCTTTTGCGACGAATCCTATTGGAATGAAGGCGCTTTGCGATGCTGCGTTTGCGCGGTTCCGTTGCCTGTCACATATCGGGGGCGTCGAGCGTCATATTGCTGTGGAGATTGCATCGCCGAAAAGCCGCCGTTCGACGCCACCTTCGCGCTCGCCGACTATCGTGCGCCGCTCGACACGCTCGCCGTCGGCCTCAAGTTTCGTGCGCAGTTGGTGCTTGCGCGGGAATTCGCGCGGCGCCTCGCGCTTCTCGCGCACGATGCCTGGCAAGATCCGTCGGAGTGGCCCGACGTGATCGCTCCCGTGCCGCTTGCGGGCCGGCGTCTTCGAAAGCGCGGCTATAACCAGGCATGGCAAATCGCGAAACCACTGGCTCGCGCGTTGCATGTGCCGCACGACGCGACGCTGCTGCGCCGCGTGATCGACACGGCGCCACAGTCGCGGCTTGACCTCGATGCGCGCCGAATGAACGTCGGGCGCGCATTCGAAGTTGCCGGCAACGTGCAAGGGCTGCACGTCGGAATCGTCGACGATGTCATGACGACCGGCGCAACACTGGAAGCGCTGGCTCGCACACTGAAAGCAGCGGGCGCGCGGCGCGTCACCAACTTCGTCGCGCTGCGCACACCGAAAAACTAGTCCCTACCTGGTCACCTTATGTTCAATGTCGTTCTCGTCGAACCGGAAATTCCGCCGAACACCGGCAACGTCATCCGCCTGTGTGCGAACACCGGCGCACGTCTGCATCTGATCGAGCCGCTCGGCTTTCCGCTCGACGACGCCAAGCTGCGCCGCGCCGGCCTCGACTATCACGAGTACGCGCAAATGAACGTGCACGCCGATTGGGCCGCGTTTGTCGCGAAGGAATCGCCTGATGCCTCGCGCATGTTCGCGTTCACCACGCGCGGCTCGGGCCGCTTTCACGAGCACGCGTTTCAGGAGGGCGACTGGTTTGTGTTCGGCGCGGAAACGCGCGGCCTGCCCGACTCGGTGCTCGGGAAATTCGCCGGCGAGCAGCGCGTGCGCCTGCCGATGCGTCCCGGCAACCGCAGCCTGAATCTGTCTAATACGGTGGCAATCGTAGTGTTCGAAGCGTGGCGTCAAATGGGATTCGAAGGCGGCGCCTGACGGCTTTTCAATTCGGACTGATAGCGCTCGAACATCGCGTCGTCGAAGCAGGCGAAGATCACGCTGCGCAGTTGCGGCATGCGCGGCAGATTTTCCAGTACGGTGTCGACCGCAATGCGGACTGCCTGATCGGCGGGAAAACGGTAGATGCCGCAACTGATCGCGGGGAACGCAATGCTCGCGCAATTCGCCTCGCGCGCCACTTCGAGCGAGCGCTGATAGCACGACGCGAGCAAGTCGGCCTCGCCGTGCGTGCCGCCCCGCCATACGGGGCCCACCGCGTGGATCACATAGCGCGCGGGCAAACGGTAGCCGCGCGTGAGTTTCGCGTCGCCGGTTGCGCAGCCGCCGAGTGCTTCGCATTCGCGCAGCAATTCGTTGCCGGCCGCGCGGTGGATCGCGCCATCCACACCGCCGCCGCCGAGCAACGAAGTATTGGCTGCGTTGACAATGGCATCCACGTCAAGCGTGGTGATGTCGGCCACGCGGGCTTCAAGCGTGCAACGATCGATACTGAGCATGTGAACCTCGCTGATCCGAAGCGTCGATAGACAGTGGACAGCGAGAGCAGACAGCCGTTCAGCGTTTTTTACACACCGAACGGCCGATTGAAACGGCTCAAGGAAGAACCGCAAGACGGCTCGCTTCGGCTTATTCCAGCTTATTCAGCCTTGGAATCGCGCCGCAACAGAGCGCTGACGGCGTCGCGGGGCGCCACGCCGTCGAACAGCACGGCGCAGACGGCCTGTGTGATCGGCATTTCAATCGCATGAGCGCGTGCGATCGCGAGAACCGCTTGCGCGCAGCGCACGCCTTCGGCCACATGCCCGAGGCCGCCGAGAATATCGGCCAGCGAGCGGCCTGCGGCGAGTTGCACACCCACCGTGCGGTTGCGCGACAGATCGCCGGTCGCGGTCAGAATCAGATCGCCAAGACCGGTCAAGCCGGTGAACGTCTCCGCCCGTCCGCCCAACGTCACGCCGAGGCGCGACATTTCGGCGAGACCCCGCGTGATCAACGCGGCGCGCGCGTTCAGGCCGAGACCGAGGCCGTCCGCGATACCCGTCGCGATAGCCAGCACGTTCTTCACCGCGCCGCCTACTTCGACGCCGACAACATCGTCGCCGGTATAAATGCGCATCGCGCCGTGATGAAACGCGGCGACCGTGCGTTCGCGGCACGCCGCCGAAGCACTTGCGATAGTCAGCGCGACCGGCAAGCCCTGGCCCACTTCGCGCGCGAAGCTCGGCCCCGACAGCACGCCGTTGCTGCCGTGTTCCGGCAATTCGGCCGCGACGACCTGGTGCGGCAGCAACTGCGAGTCGGCCTCGAAGCCTTTGCAAAGCCACACGACATGCGCCGGCACTTTGCCGGCATCGCGCATCGACTGGATGAGACTGCGCAGTCCGGCGACGGGCGTCGCGACGACGCATAACGCGTCGTCGGCGAGCGCATGGTCGAGCGCTGCGTTGAGATCCGCTTCGTAGCGAAGCGCCGCAGGCAAAGCAACGCCCGCCAGATAGCGGGCGTTTTCATGCGAAGCGGCGAGATCCGTAACGAGCGCAGGCTCGCGCGCCCACAGCACCGTGTCGTGCCGAACGGCCAGATGGCCGGCGAGGGCTGTGCCCCACGCGCCGGCTCCGAGGACAGCAACCTTCATAGCCGGCACTGCCTGGGACACTTAATGCGTGACGCCGTTTTGCGCCGCGCCGTTCTCGCCGCCCATCTGCGCGAGGCGTTGCTCGTACAGCGCCTGGAAGTTGATTTCGGCGAGGTGGATCGGCGGGAAGCCGGCGCGCGTGATCGCGTCCGCGATGTTCGAACGCAGATACGGGAACAGGATCGTCGGGCATGCAATGCCGACGAGCGGATCGACCTGCTCAGCCGGAATATTGCGGATGTCGAAAATGCCCGCTTGCTTCGCTTCGATCAGGAACGCAACCTTGTCCGCGACCTTGGCCGTAACGGTGCCCGTCACGAGGATTTCGAAGACGGTGTCGGCGAGACGCTCGGCCTTCACGTCGACTTCCACTTCCACCGACGGCATATCCTGCTCGAGGAAAATGCCGGGCGAATTCGGCTGCTCGATCGACATGTCCTTCAGATAGATGCGCTGGATGTTGAAGAACGGCTGGTTATTCTCGTCGGACATGATGGTGTGATTCCCTGATAGATATGCGTAGCGGCGGCCCCTGAGTCTCAAGGGCCGCCAGATAGTTGCGGCGCGCCGTCCGCCCCTTTCAGGAGCAACGATGCGCCGGCTTGTGTTTCACCCGCCGACACGCGCGCGCAACAGGCGCGCGAATTCAGGCGGCTTCGAGCAGAGGCGTCAGACCGCCCGCGCGATCCAGCGCGGAAAGGTCGTCGTACCCGCCGACATGCTTCTCGCCGATGAACACCTGCGGCACCGTGCGACGACCGGTCCTGGTCATCATTTCCTCACGACGGGCCGGGTCCTTGTCGATCAGTACTTTTTCGATATTCTCGACGCCGCGCGACTTTAAAAGACGTTCGGCCATCTGGCAATACGGGCACACCTGCGTGCTGTACATGATCACTTTGTTCACTTGGCTACTCCTTGTTTCACAACCGGCATGCCGGCTTTCTGCCAGGCGTCGACGCCGCCTTCCAGAACGTGGACTTCCGCATATCCTGCGTCCTGCACGATACGCGCTGCCTTGTTCGACTGCTGGCCGGTCTGGCAGACCAGCAGCACGGGGTTGTTCTTATTCTTCACCAGTTGCGCGACCTTTGCTTGCAACTCGGCGAATTCGAGGTGCCGCGCCGCGGGCAAATGACCCTTGGCGAAGTCGGCCGACGGACGCAGGTCGATAACGGCCGCGTTGCGCCGGTTGATCAGTTGCGTGGCTTCGGCGGCCGACAGGCCACCGCGGCCGCGCCGGCTGATGGTCGGCCACAGCAGCAACCCACCGGAGATGAGGACGATCGCGATCAGGACAAGGTTTGTGTAATCAGTGAAAAACTTCACGGAAAATCCGCCGAAAAAGAGAGAAATCGGAAAGGGCAATCCGCCCATTATAAAATAAGCGTCTGACGCGATGGCGGCGCTCCTCGGCGGGCGCTTCGCAGCGCTTTACCGCTTCCTCACTACCGACCGGCAATCTTATGTACAAACTCGTTCTCATCCGCCACGGCGAATCGACGTGGAACAAGGAAAACCGCTTCACGGGCTGGGTCGACGTCGACCTGACCGAACAGGGCAACCGTGAAGCGCAGCAGGCGGGCGTGCTGCTGAAGGAAAACGGCTATACGTTCGACATCGCGTACACGTCGGTGCTCAAGCGCGCCGTTCGCACGCTGTGGCACGTGCAGGATCAGATGGATCAGATGTATATCCCCGTCGTCCATTCGTGGCGTCTGAACGAGCGCCACTACGGCGCGCTGTCGGGTCTGAACAAGGCCGAAACCGCAGCCAAGTTCGGCGACGAACAGGTGCTGGTCTGGCGCCGCAGCTACGACACGCCGCCGCCGGCGCTCGAGCCGACCGACGAGCGCGCGCCGTACAACGACCCGCGCTACGCGAAGGTGCCGCGCGAGCAACTGCCTCTCACCGAGTGTCTGAAAGACACGGTCGCGCGCGTGCTGCCGCTGTGGAACGAGTCGATCGCGCCGGCCATCAAGTCGGGCCGCAAGGTGCTGATCGCCGCGCACGGCAACTCGATCCGCGCGCTCGTGAAGTACCTCGACAACATTTCGGACGACGACATCGTCGGGCTGAATATTCCGAACGGCGTGCCGCTCGTCTATGAACTCGATGAAAACCTGAAGCCTATCAAGCACTACTATCTGGGCGACCAGGAAGCGATCGCGAAGGCGCAGGCGGCCGTCGCGAAGCAAGGCAAAGCCGGCTAAGGTTGGCCGGCATGGCGTGCTCATTGGCCGCCACTCTTTGTTAAAGAAGGTGACGAGAAACGCAGCAGCACGTCGCCAGCGGACCGCGCCGACCGGCAAGACGTACCGGTCAGCGTGGTCCGTTTGTTTTGAGCGCGCCATTCTGGCCGCCGTCTTCCGTTACGGCACATTACTTCGCAGCCGCGCGCACATTGCGCCGAACCCGGCACGCATCCCGCTGTCGAATCACGATTGCCTGCCCCGCGCCCTCTGTTGGCGGGTGTGCAGTTATACTTGTCCGTCCCCATCTCTATCGACGCTGCCACGCGCTTCCGACCGCAACAGACTCTATGCGAAAGAACCTGAAAAATATCGGCCTGATCGCCGCGGGCCTTGCTACCGGTGTATTTGCCACCCTGCAACTTTCCGCTTCGGCGCAGCAGCCCGCCAGCGCCGCCGCCGCGCCCTTGCCGCTGGACCAGCTCAGGCTCTTTGCCGAAGTGTTCGGTCAGATCAAGCACGAATACGTCGAACCCGTCGACGATAAAAAGCTCCTCACCGCCGCGATCAAGGGCATGGTGTCGAGCCTCGACCCGCATTCGTCCTACCTCGACAAGACCGATTACGAGGAACTGCAGGAGCAGACCAAAGGTCGCTTCGCGGGCCTCGGCATCGAAATCTCGTCGGAAGACGGCCTGATTAAAGTCATTTCGCCGATCGAAGACACGCCCGCGTTCCGCGCCGGCATTCGTCCGGGCGACCTGATCACGCGCATCAACGACAAGCCGGTGCGCGGCATGACGCTCGACCAGGCCGTCAAGCAGATGCGCGGCGAGCCGGGCACGAAGGTCACGCTCACCATCTTCCGCAAGACCGACGACCGCACGTTCCCGCTCACCGTGACGCGCGCCGTCATCAAGGTGCAGTCGGTGAAGATGAAGATTCTTGCGCCGGGCTACGCGTACGTGCGTATCACGAGCTTCCAGGAACGCACCACGCCTGACCTCGCGGCGAAGCTGCAGGACATCGCGCGTCAGCAGCCGAACCTGAAGGGCCTCGTGCTCGACCTGCGCAACAACGGCGGCGGTCTGCTGCAAAGCGCGGTCGGCGTCGCCGGCGCGTTCCTGCCGCCGAACTCCGTCGTGGTGTCCACCAACGGACAGATTCCGGATTCGAAGCAGGTCTATCGCGACACTTACGACAACTACCGTCTGCAATCTTTCGACAGCGATCCGCTGAAGGACGAAGCGCCGATCTTCAAGACGGTGCCGATGGTCGTGCTGACCAACGCGTATTCGGCGTCGGCCTCGGAGATCGTCGCGGGTGCGTTGCAGGATCAGCATCGCGCGTTGATCGTCGGCAAGACGACCTTCGGCAAGGGCTCGGTGCAGACCGTGCGCCCCATGACCGCCGACACCGCATTGCGTCTGACCACGGCGTATTACTACACGCCGAGCGGCCGCTCGATCCAGAACAAGGGCATCCGTCCTGACATCGCGGTGGATCAATACGCGGAAGGCGATCCGGACGACGCACTCGTCACACGCGAAGTCGACTACTCGAACCACCTTGCCAACACGCAAGATCCGAACGAGAAGAAGGAAGCCGAGAAGCGCGAGCAGGATCGCATGGACCAGTTGCGTCAGCTCGAAGAGCAGAACGATAAGAAGACGCCGGAACAGCGTCAGAAAGATCGTGAGCGCAAGCCGGTCGAATTCGGTTCCGCCGACGACTTCATGCTGACGCAGGCGCTGAACAAGCTCGAAGGCAAGCCGGTGCAGGAGTCGAAGTCGGTGACCGAACGGCGTCTCGCGCAGAACAAGCCGGCTACGTCGGCGTCCGCGCCGGTTGCTGTGAAGCCCACGCAACCGGTGCCCGGCGCGTCGGGTCCGGCTCCGGCGTCGGCTCCGGCCACGCAAGGCAAGTAGTCGCGCAAGCAACCTCCTGTGTCTTCGCGGTCAATGCGCCGCGAAGACACGCCGGCTCCCGCCATGAACGACGATCAACTCCTTCGCTATTCCCGCCACATTCTCGTCGACGAAATCGGCATCGAGGCGCAGCAGCGTTTTCTCGATGCGCACGCGATCATCGTCGGCGCGGGCGGGCTGGGTTCGCCTGCCGCGATGTACCTCGCGGCGGCGGGCATCGGACGCTTGACGCTGGTCGATGCCGATACGGTCGACCTCACCAATCTGCAACGGCAGATCCTGCATGTGAGCGCGTCGGTCGGACGCAAGAAGGTCGAGTCCGGCCGCGACACGCTCGCGCAGATCAATCCCGAAGTGCATGTGAACGCGGTCGCCGAACGCGTCGACGATGCGTGGCTCGATCGGCAAGTGCCGGGCGCCACGGTCGTGCTCGATTGCACGGACAACTTCGCGACGCGTCATGCGATCAATCGCGCCTGCGTGAAGCACGGCGTGCCGCTCGTGTCGGGCGCGGCGTTGCGCTTCGACGGCCAGATCAGCACATTCGATTTCCGCGACGAAGCATCGCCGTGCTACGCGTGCGTGTTCCCGGAAGACCAGCCGTTCGAAGAAGTTGCGTGTTCCACGATGGGCGTGTTTGCGCCTACGGTCGGCATCATCGGCTCGATGCAGGCGGCCGAAGCGCTGAAGGTGATCGGCGGAATCGGAACGTCGCTCGCCGGGCGGCTGACCATGCTCGATTCGCTGCGAATGGAATGGACCACGATGCGCATTGCGCGTCAGCCGGACTGCCCCGTCTGCGGAAAACGCCACGGCCACTGAGCACGAGCATGAGCGGGACTGCGAGGTAAGCCACAACGACAAACGCCGCACATGTGCGGCGTTTCTCATTGCACCTCTAATCAATCAGGCTTGCGCGACCCGCTTCAGCGCAGCCTGCACCTCTTCCGGTTCAAACGATGCAAGCACATCGGCCACCGGCTTCTCCAGCGTCTTCAGATGCGAGCGCAACACTTCCTGCTTGACCTCGAGCAACTGGCTCGGATGCATCGAAAACTCGGTGAGCCCCATGCCGAGCAATAGACGCGTCAACGTCGGATCGCCGGCCATCTCACCGCAGACCGACACAGGCACGCCCGCCCGCTTCGCCTCGCGCAACGTGAACGCGATCAGATGCAGCACCGCCGGATGCAGCGGGTCGTACAGATGCGCGACCGAATTGTCCGCGCGGTCGATAGCGAGCGTGTACTGGATCAGATCGTTGGTGCCGATCGACAGGAAATCGAGCCGCTTCAGAAAGAGCGGCAGCGCAATCGCGGCGGCCGGAATCTCGATCATCGCGCCGACTTGCACGTTCGGGTTGTACGCGATCCCTGCGTCGTCGAGTTGACGCTTCGCTTCGCGGATCAGGTCGAGCGTCTGATCGATCTCCTGCGCATGCGCGAGCATGGGCACCAGAATCTTCACCGTGCCGAACGCCGATGCACGCAGAATCGCGCGCAATTGCGTGAGGAACATTTGCGGCTCGGACAGGCTCCAGCGAATCGCCCTAAGCCCGAGCGCCGGGTTGGGCGCGGTCTCGTAGCCGTCGCCGCCGCCCATCGAATCGAGCGGCTTGTCGGCGCCCACGTCGATCGTGCGAATCGTGACGGGCAGCCCGTTCATCAACTCGACCGCGCGCCGGTAGGCTTCGAACTGCTCCTCCTCCTCGGGCATGCGGTCTTTGTGATTCATGAACAGGAACTCGGTGCGGAACAGGCCGACGCCGGTCGCGCCCGCATCGAGCGCGGCGCGCGCGTCGTCCGGCAACTCGATGTTCGCGCACAGTTCGATGCGCGTGCCGCACAGCGTCTGCGTCGGCGAAAATTTGAGGCGCTGCAGCTTGCGTTGCTCGAGCGCCTTTTCGCTTTGCCGGTACGAGTATTCCTCCAGCACGATCGGCGCGGGATCGACGATCACAATGCCATGATCGCCGTCGACGATAATCAGGTCGTCCTGACGAATCAGCGCGCTCGCGTGCTGCACGCCGACCGCGGCAGGAATGCCAAGGCTGCGCGCGACGATCGCCGTATGCGACGTGCGGCCGCCGAGATCGGTGACGAAGCCCTGAAACGTTTGCGTTTTGAACTGCATCATGTCGGCCGGCGCGATGTCGTGCGCGACCACGATCATCTCGCTGCAGGCGCCGTGCACGCCGTCCACGAGCGTAGCCGACGCACCCGCCAGCGCCTTGAGCACGCGCTCCACCACTTGCTCGATATCGGCTTTGCGCTCGCGCAGATATTCGTCTTCGATGTCGTCGAAATGACGCGACAGCCGTTCGAGCTGCTCGGTCAGCGCCCACTCCACGTTGTAGCGGCGCGTGCGAATGAGGTCGATGGTTTCCTGAACGAGCATTGCATCGTTCAGGATCATTGAATGAACGTTGATGAACGCGCCCATTTCGCTAGGCGCGTCTGCGGCGAGGTCGGCGCGCAACGCGTCGAGCTCGACATGCACGCGTTGCTGGGCCGTGCGAAAGCGCTCGACCTCGCTCTCGATCTGCGCGGGTTCGATCAGATAGTGGTCTACGTCAAGTGCAGCCGGGGCGATCAGGTAGGCCCGCCCGATGGCGATACCGCGTGACACGGGAATTCCATGCAGCGTGAACGACACGCGCACCTCCTCTAGTTGTGTGATGCCGCGGCAAACCGCTGCAATGCTCTCAGACTCTCGTCGTCATTATAAATTCCGCGCCGCCGCAGACGTACGCGAATGCTGTGTGCAGTGCAGCACGAAAGCGCGTAAGAGCGAGGCATAACGCCCGCGTAGTCATGCGCGTCCGCATATTGTCGCGCGCTAAAAAAAACGCCGCGGAGCGATAGCCGCGGCGTTCTTCTACATTGCACTGTCGATTCGCCAGCTCACTGGCCTTCGCCGAATTTATCCGCGATCAGTTTCAACAATGCGTCCATGGCTTCTTTTTCGTCGGCGCCCTCGGTTTCGATCAGCACCGTGCTGCCGATGCCCGCAGCCAGCATCATCACGCCCATGATGCTTTTCGCATTGATGCGGCGGCCGTTGCGGCTCATCCAGATTTCCGACTGATAGTTGCCTGCGAGTTGCGTCAACTTGGCCGACGCGCGCGCGTGCAGCCCCAGCTTGTTCACGATAGTCGTTTCCTGTTGCAGCATGTGTTGGTCCGAAGCGCGGGTAAGTGTTGTTGTGAAAAGTAGAACTGCGAATCAGGGTGTACTGCGAGGTTGCACTGCAAGCTTGCACTGCGAGCGACTATAAACCGGCCGGCCCGGTCTTCTGTGCGAGGTCCGCATCGGCCGGCAACGCGGGCAGACAGTCGGCGGTGACAGCCGCGGCCTCGGCGGGCGCGGGTGCTGCCGGGCCGATCGCGTGAATGCCCTTGGTCGCGCCGGCGAGCGCTTTGTCTACCAGCGTGTCGAGCGGCGTCGCGCGATAACAGACCGCGCGCACGAGCATCGGCAGATTGACGCCGCACAGCACGCGCACGTCGGGCACGGAAGCCAGCCGCCCGGCGATATTCGCGGGCGTGGCGCCGAACATGTCGGTGAGCACGAGCGCGCCGTTCTCTTCTTTGAGGCGCGCAATCTCGGACTCGGCGAAGGAAACCATTTGCGCGGGATCGCAGTCGGGCGATACGTCCATCACGCCGATGCGAGCCGGCAAACCGCCGTAAATATGCGAAATACAGTCGCGCAACGCGGTGGCGAACGGTGCGTGCGCAATGATCAGAATGCCTGCCATGTCAGCCTACTGCAAAAAGACGGCCCCAAACGTGGATCGGAACGCTGTCCGAAACGCTCGCGCCCTCGGCCGGCCGTTGGCCATGAGAGCCGGAAATACGCCTTTCGCGCACAGAACCTCGAATGCGACGCCGCAGCGGCGCCCGTCGAACCTGCCCGTTTCAAGGCTCCGCCGTGCATGCGATGACTCCTTGCGGAGCGTATCGCTACAAATCGACGCGGAGAGCGGGCATTGTAGCAGGCCCGTTTTTCGGGCCCGCGCCGCCGTTCCGCCCGCAGCGGACATGATGCTCATCCTGTCTGTCAGTTTGGGGGCCGCCGCCCAGTTTCAAGACGGCCGCTCAGCCCGCCGCGCGCTCCAGCGCGTCCACGAACATGGCGGCGACGTCAAAGCTCGTCTGATCCATGATCTCGCGGAAGCACGTCGGGCTCGTCACGTTCACTTCGGTCAGCCAGTCGCCAATGGCGTCCAACCCAACCAGCAGCAGACCGCGTGCCGCCAGCACGGGCGCGAGCGTGTCGGCGATCTTGCGGTCATGGTCGGTCAGCGGACGCGCCACGCCCAGCCCGCCCGCGGCCAGATTGCCGCGCACCTCGTTGCCTTGCGGAATCCGCGCGAGCGAATACGGCACGGCTTCGCCGCCGATCAGCAGAATGCGCTTGTCGCCGTCCTTGATTTCGGGGATGAACTTTTGCGCCATCACTGAGCGCGCGCCGTCGTGGCTCAGCATTTCGACGATCGAGCCCAGGTTCATGCCGTCCGGCTTCACGCGGAATACGCCCATGCCGCCCATGCCGTCGAGCGGCTTCAGAATCACGTCGCCATGCTGCTCGTGAAACGCCCTGAGTCGCGCCGGATCGCGCGTGACCAGCGTGGGCGCGACGAACTCCGGGAACTCGCCGATAGCGAGCTTTTCGGAATGATCGCGAATCGCCTGCGGCTTGTTGAAGATGCGTGCACCCGCGCGCTCGGCCAGTTCGAGCAGCCACGTGGACGTCACGTATTCCATGTCGAACGGCGGGTCCTTGCGCATGACGACCGCGCTGAAGTCCTTCAGCGAGCGCGGCGCGGCGGCGTCTGCCGCATACCATTCGTCGCGGTGCAAATCGGTCACGTCGCCGGTGATCGCAAAACGCCGCACGTTGGCTTCGACGTCGCCGCCCGTCCACGCGAGATGCTTCGGCTCGCAGAAGTACAGCGTATGGCCGCGGCGCGCGGCCTCGGCCATCATCGCGTAAGTGGAGTCCTTGTAGATCTTGAACTGCGTGAGCGGATCGGCGATGAAAAGAATGTCCATGAAGGTCCCGTTGCGCCCTGGAGGGCCTGGCATTGATCGTGAATCGAGCGTGTATTACGCGTGAATGCGGCGTGAATGCGGCGTGAACATCGTCGATGAAAACGGCGCGGGGCGGCCTACGCGCTGCCCGCGCCTGGCAATCTCACGTGGCTGCGTTCAAACCTGAATGGCTTCCGGATCGGTCTTTTCCAGTTCAACCGATGCAGCCAGCAAGCCGAGCCGCGCCACCACGCCGTACATGTAGAAGCGGTTCGGCGGCGCCGCGCCCGGCTTCGCGTGCGCGTCCGGCAGCGCGGTGTGCTCGAAGCCGAGCGGCACGAAGTGCATGCCCGGCGCGTTCAGGTTCTGGTCGCGCTCGCGGCTGCCGTGCACACGGTAGAAGCCGCCCACCACATAGCGGTCGATCATATAAACGACCGGCTCGGCTACTTCCTCGCCGATGCGCTCGAACGTGTACACGCCTTCCTGCACGATCACGTCGTGCACTTCGAGGCCGTCTTTCGTCGCCGCCATCTTCGCGCGTTCGCGTTTCGTGAGCGCGGCCACTTCCGACGCGTCGTGCACCGTCATCACGCCCATGCCGTACGTGCCCGCATCCGACTTGATGACGACATACGGTTTTTCGGAGATGCCGTACTCGCGATACTTTTTGGCGATCTTCTTCAGCACGCCGTCGATCGCGTCGGCCAGCGCCTGCTCGCCGGTGCGCTCCTGAAAATCCACGCCTTCCACGTGCGCGAAGTACGGATTAATCATCCACGGATCGATCTCGACCATCTTCGCGAATTTCTTCGCGACGTCGTCATAGCACGAGAAGTGCGTCGATTTGCGGCGCACAGCCCAGCCGGCATGCAGCGGCGGCAGCAGATACTGCTCATGCAGATTTTCCAGCACGGGCGGAATGCCGCCCGACAGATCGTTATTCAACAGAATCGAGCACGGATCGAAATTCTTCAGCCCGAGGCGGCGCTGCGAACGCTCGAGCGGTTCGAGCACGAGTTTCTGGCCGTCGGACAGCGCAATGGTGACGGGCCCGTTGATGCTTTCGTCGAGCGTGCCGAAACGCACGTTCAAGCCGGCCTGGCGCATGATCGCGGCGAGCCGGGCGACGTTCTCCAGATAAAACGCGTTGCGTGTGTGGCGCTCGGGAATGACGAGCAGATTCTTCGCGTCCGGGCAGATTTTTTCGATGGACGCCATTGCCGCCTGCACGGCAAGCGGCAGCACTTCCTGCGGCAGATTATTGAACGCGCCGGGAAACAGATTGGTGTCGACGGGCGCGAGCTTGAAACCCGCATTGCGCAGGTCGACCGAGCAATAGAACGGCGGCGTGTGCTCCTGCCACTCGAGCCGGAACCAGCGTTCGATTGCGGGAGTAGCGTCGAGGATCTTCCGCTCGAGATCGAGCAGCGGGCCGTTTAACGCCGTAACTAGGTGCGGAACCATTGATCACTCGCAGACTGGAGAAAAAAGATTGTAGAGCAAATGCTTTGCCCATTTGGGGATGGTTTCTCCATTCGCAAGCCAGCCGGAATGCATTCTCCCTATCGCAATGATAGGCAGGGGAAACTGTCGTGAACAAGAAGGCCAGCAAGAAAAAAGCCCGCCATGAAGGCGGGCCAAATCGCTGCGCTTGTTGCTACCTGTTGCTGCCTGTTGCTACCTTTATGAGCCGGTGAGGCTCGGCGAGCCCGGGAGCGCGGGCTCGTGAAACGCCTTCGTTATTCGACGTGTTCGCCGTGCAGGCTCACGTCCAGACCTTCGCGTTCCTGTTCTTCCGTCACGCGGATGCCCATCGTCATGTCGATGACCTTCAGCAGGATGAAGCTCACCACGCCGCTGTAGACCAGCGTCGTCACGACGCCCTTGGCTTGCAGCAGCACGCTGCCGTCGAAGCCGCCGATGTCCTTCACCGCGAACACGCCGGTCAGCAGCGCACCGACGATACCGCCGACGCAGTGCACGCCGAACGCGTCGAGCGAATCGTCGTAACCGAGCTTGTGCTTGAGCCACGTTGCCGACCAGAAGCAGACCACGCCGGCCACGATGCCGATCACGAGCGAACCCGTCATGCCGACGAAGCCCGAAGCCGGCGTGATGGCGACCAGACCCGCCACTGCGCCCGACACGATACCGAGCACCGAAGGCTTACCCTTCGCGGCCCATTCGGCGAACATCCATGCGAGCGCTGCCGCTGCGGTTGCCACTTGCGTTGCGAACATCGCGAAACCGGCACGGCCGTCTGCCGCCACTGCCGAACCCGCGTTGAAGCCGAACCAGCCCACCCACAGCATCGCGGCGCCGACCAGCGTCAGCGTGAGGTTGTGCGGCGCCATCGCTTCCTTGCCGTAGCCGACACGCTTGCCGAGCACGAGGCAGCAGACCAGACCGGCGATACCGGCGTTGATGTGCACCACCGTGCCGCCCGCGAAGTCGAGGATGCCCGCGGTCGCCAGCCAGCCGGTCGGTTCCCAGACCATGTGCGCGATCGGCGAGTAGACGATGATCGACCACAGGCTCATGAAGACGAGCATCGCCGAGAACTTCATGCGGTCGGCAAATGCGCCGGTGATCAGCGCCGGCGTGATGATCGCGAACGTCATCTGATAGACGAAGTAGACCGTTTCGGGGATCGTCTGCGCGAGATGGCTGACGGTCAGCGTCGTGGCCTTGTCGCCCTTGATGTAGTTCATGCCCGACATGAAGAAGCGCGAGAAGCCGCCGATGAACGAGCCGCCCGGCGTGAACGCGAGGCTATAGCCCACGACCGCCCAGATGATCGTCACGAGGCAGGTGATCGCGAAGCTTTGCATCAGCGTCGCCAGCACGTTCTTCTTGCGGACCATGCCGCCGTAGAAGAGCGCGAGGCCCGGGATCGTCATGAACAGCACGAGCGCGGTGGAGGTCAGCATCCAGGCGGTGTCGCCCGAATTGATTTTCGACGAGTCGACCGAGAACGGCGCGGTGGGCGCAGCCGGAGCGGCGTCCGATGCGGCGGGGGCGGCCGCGGCGGCGCTTGCTGCAGGTGCAGCCGAGGCGTCGGCGGCGGGCGCCGATGCTGCTGCGGCCGCCGAAGCGTCCGCTGCCGGCGCGCTTGCCGCCGTATCGGATGCAGCGGCCGAGGCGGCTACGGGGGCGGAAGCGTCGTCCGCGAGGGCGGCGCCGATACCGCCCGCAAGCAGCGAACCGGCCATCAGCAAGGACATCAATAATTTGCGCATCTTTCGTTTCCTCTTGTCGCTATCTGTGTCGCTATCTTTTGGTGTTACAGAGCATCCGCGCCGGTCTCTCCGGTGCGAATCCGGATGACCTGCTCGATCGGCGTGACGAAAATCTTGCCGTCGCCGATCTTGCCGGTGCGCGCCGCGCGTTCCAGCGCCTCGATGGCCTGATCGACGATGTCGTCCGAGACAGCCGCCTCGATCTTCACTTTCGGCAGGAAATCGACGACGTACTCCGCGCCGCGATACAGCTCCGTATGGCCCTTCTGACGGCCGAACCCCTTGACCTCGGTTACCGTGATGCCGGAGACGCCGATCGCCGACAAGGCTTCGCGCGCCTCATCGAGCTTGAACGCGCTTGATGATTGCGGTGATGAGTTTCATGAAATCCCTCGCTTAGTTGCCAAAAACCGTTGCTAACCCGTTTGCGTAACCGCCGCGGAACCGCTGCGTAACCGTCTCGTAAGCTGCCTGTAGCCCGCTCGCGCAAGCCTGGTGGTACTCGTTGCCCTTTCGCCTGGTCTCGTTGCCCTGCCGGAAATTCGTGCCGGCAGAACGCGCGGGGCAGTAAGAGCAACTCGTATGCCATGTTGTGTCAGACTGCCGCCGGTGCACGCCCGGCAAGGGGCGCAGCCGCCCTTGTCCAGATGGCCAACGCGCGCGCTGCGCTGTGGCGCGCCGCCTGGATCATTGCTAGAGTGTCCGCAGGGTCTGCAAGCGCCGACGCGCACCAAACGGGCTCACGCGGCGAAGCACAGCCGGCGTGCACGCACCAACGCAGCGCATCGTCAGACGCGAGGCACAGACGTAACGAAACGCTGCACATTTTTTGTGCATCAAGGGGAACACCATGAAACAACCAAACGACGTTTTCAACGACATCCAGGCGCGCATGAGCGAGCTGTTCAAAAACTCGCCGGCCAAAGACGTCGAACGCAATGTGAAAGCGATGCTGTCGCAAGGCTTCTCGAAGCTCGATCTGGTCACGCGCGAGGAATTCGATACGCAGACCCAGGTGCTGGTGCGCACACGCGCGCGCCTCGAAGAACTGGAGCGCCGCGTCGCGGAACTCGAACAGAAGCTGCCCGTCACGACGCAAACGCTCTGACGGTTTCACAAGCAGCGCGTTAGCTGCGTCGAGCTGCACATCACAGGCAAGCGAGCCGTGACGTCATCAGCGTATTAAGGGGACCGCAGCGCGCCACTTGCGCGCGGTCCGACGGGAGAAAACATGTCGCTTGCCGTGGTGCGCAGTCGCGCGCCGGCCGCCGGCCGCGCGCCCGAAGTAACCGTCGAGGTTCACCTCGCCAACGGGCTACCCTCTTTTTCGATCGTCGGACTTCCCGATCTGGAAGTCCGCGAAAGCCGCGAGCGCGTGCGCGCAGCGCTGCAAAACTGCGGCTTCGATTTTCCCGTGCGGCGCATCACGGTCAACCTCGCTCCCGCCGATCTGCCGAAGGAATCCGGCCGCTTCGATCTGCCGATTGCCTTGGGCATTCTCGCGGCGAGCGGGCAAATCCCGGCCGAATCGCTCGTCAACCGCGAATTTGCCGGCGAGCTTTCCTTAACCGGCGCGCTGCGTCCGATGCGCGGCGCCTTCGCGATGGCTTGCGGCACCGCGCGCGGCGCGGCGGTTTGCGCGGCGGCTCCTGGTCTCGCCGAAACCGCGGCCGGGCACGCGCCGCCCGAGCGTAATCCGCAGCTCTATCTTCCCGCGGCCAGCGCGGCGGAAGCCGCGCTCGTCCCCGGCGTGGATGTGTACGGCGCGAGCGATCTGCCGTCGCTGTGCGCGCATCTCGCCGATGCGCCCGAGTCCCGCCTCTATCCGGTCGCCGCGCCAAACCTGGCCGACACGCGCCCTGCCGCCGTGCCCGACATGGGCGACGTGATCGGCCAACGCGGCGCGCGCCGCGCGCTCGAAGTCGCCGCGGCCGGCGGCCACCATGTACTGCTGATCGGCCCGCCGGGCGCGGGCAAGTCGATGCTCGCCGCCCGCTTGCCCGGTCTGCTGCCGCCGATGACCGACGACGAGGCGCTCAGCTCGGCCGCGTTGCTGTCCGCGAGCCGCGCCGGTTTCACGCCGGCGCAATGGCGGCAGCGGCCGTTCCGGGCGCCGCATCATTCGTCGAGCGCGGCGGCGCTGGTGGGCGGGCGCAATCCTCCGCAACCGGGCGAGATCACGCTCGCGCACCTGGGCGTGCTTTTCCTTGATGAACTGCCGGAGTTCGACCGCCACGTGCTCGAAACACTGCGCGAGCCGCTCGAAGCCGGGCGAATCACGATTTCACGCGCGGCGCTGCAGGCGGACTTTCCGGCGGCGTGCCAACTGATCGCGGCGATGAATCCGTGTCCCTGTGGATGGCGCGGTGACCCGAATGGGCGTTGTCGCTGCACGCCGGAGATTGCGGCGCGTTATCTGCGCAAATTATCGGGCCCGCTGCTGGACCGAATCGATATTCAACTGGAAGTGCCGGCGCTGACGTCGGCGGAATTGTCCGCGCGAGCGCATGCCGCCGGAGAAACGAGCGCGGTCATCGCGCGGCGGGTGCTCGCCGCGCGCGAACGGCAATTGGCTCGGCAAGGCAAAACCAACCGTGAGTTGACGGGCAAAGAAGTCGACGAAGTCTGCCGTCCCGACGCGGCCGGGGAGGCGCTGCTGCGGGAAGCGGGCGAGCGTTTCGGCTGGTCGGCTCGCGCGTATTACCGCGTGCTGAAAGTCGCACGAACGATTGCCGACCTCGCGGGCGCGAGCATGCCGAGCGCCGCGCAGATCGGCGAGGCGGTTCAGTACCGACGGGCTTTTGGCTCTGGTTGAGGAGAAAAAAATGCTGTCAAGACTTGACTTATGCACATGCCCGCGTTCCAGATAGATTTAGAAACATCTGAAAGGTACTTAGAAACTCAGATCCAAACGGCATTGATTTCAAAGGATTTTTTCTTCTGCGTCAACTACATTCAGACTGACGGAATGCCCACGGCGCGGGCATCTGCGGCAAAAAAAGCGGAGTTCTCAACAGAGTTATCCACAGGACGCCCGGCGAGGTGGAAAACTTCAACGTAAACCGCGAATTAGCGCCGAAAGCTGCGAAGGAACTTTCAGTACGTCCGCGCGTCGCTTCGGCGTCAGGTCGGCGCCGAGTCGGCCAAATCTACCGGTTCAATAGAGTTGGAACGACGAGAAAAATTGGTCCACCTGTTCCCGGGGCAGCGGCCCTGACGCGATGATCGCGGCCTGATACGCGTGCCGGCCACGCGCTACGAGGCGCGCATAGACGGTCCGCTTTTCATGGCTGGAGCCGGCCTCGCCGCTCAGCGTCATCTCGAGCCCCAGGACTTTGCCGCCTGCCGCGAGCGGAATTTGCACCGCGCGCGCCTCTGGCGTCACGCCCACGTTTCGCGCGAGGCCGGTGCGCAGGAACTCGAGCGCCTTACGCTGCGTCGCTTCGCTGTCGTCGGGCAGCATGATCGTGCCGACCGCGAACACGGCGTCGCCGGCTTCGGCCGTCTGCATGGCCATCTGCATCGGCGTGCCGTCGACCTGCACCGCGCGCTGATCGTTGCCGGGCTTGGCAGGCAAGTCGATGCTGTAGCCGTTGTCGTTATTCATGACGGTGCGCCAGTCGAAGGTCGGCGAGCAGCCGCTCAGCGCGACGCCGATAGCAAGCGCGCAAAGCGCCGCGCGGGTCATCGACTGCGCGCTTGGCGGGCGAGCCGCCGCATTGCCATGGAAGACGAGGCTGGAAAACAGACGCGAGGGAATTCGAACGAACAGGGAATAGATGCGGAAAACTGTCTGGAACATGAGCAAGAGAGACCGTGAAGCGGTGAAGTTGACGTGAAGCGCAAAACGCCATTATCCGCTGCAAACTGATGGAGCGCGTGGAAGCGGTCAAGCGGCCAAGCGGCCAAGCGCCCGTTTGGCTGTGCCGGCGCAACGCGGGTTGCGAGTTGCGCTCCCTGCCCCGCATCCCGAATAGGACTACAATATCAACGCTCCGTTGCGGCACGCTCCAAGCCACAGCCGACGCACTGTCCTGCGCCCTTGCGCGACTTCCGAGGTTCCGCTCATGAGTTCCATCGCATCGACCAGCGCCGTCAAGCGCACGAATCCGCTTCGCTATCTGATCATCGCCGCGGTGGCGATTGCGATCGGCATCGCCGGCTATTTCGCGTTTGCCGGCCAGCAGCGGGTGCCCGACGCGACCTTTACGCTGCTCTCCGGCCAGAAAGTCACGACCGCCGACCTCAAAGGCAAGGTCTACCTCGTCAACTTCTGGGCGACGAGTTGCGACACCTGCATGAAGGAAATGCCGCAGATGGTGCAGACGTATAACCGCTTCAAAGGCAAAGGGCTCGGGAATTCGTCGCGGTGGCCATGAGCTACGACGCGCCGATGTACGTGACCAATTACACGCAAACGCGCCAGTTGCCCTTCAAGGTCGCCATGGACGACGGCTCGGCCGCCAAACAGTTCGGCAACGTGCAGCTCACGCCGACCACCTTCCTCGTCGACAAAGACGGCAAGATTCTGAAGCGCTACGTCGGCGAACCGCAGTTCGCGGAACTCGATCAGTTGCTCGAGAAGGCGCTGAACGCGGCTTAAACAGTCGCGAAGCAAAGGCAAGCCAACCCAGGCCAGCCCAGGCCACGCCACGCCACCGCAAGCTCAAACAAAAACGCCGGCACTCCCACTTGCCGGCGTTTCTATTTCACCTCTCCCCATCGCCCTTGGCCGCGAGGCCATATCGCTTGATCTTCTCGTAGAGCGTCGCCTTGCCGAGCTGAAGTCGGTCGGCGGCGACTGCGACCGCGCCGCCGCACTGCTCGAGCGCTTCCGCGATCACCGCGCGCTCGAACTGCTCGACGCGCTCCTTCAGCGGCTGCGCCTGTCCGCCGTCGTCGCCGAAAGACATCACGGGATCGTCGGCGACACCGAGCACGAAGCGGTCCGCGGCGTTGCGCAGTTCCCGCACGTTGCCCGGCCAGTCGCGCTGCATCAGGCTCGCGCGCTGACGGTCGGTGAGAATCGGCGCGGGCCGCTGATAACGCACCGCCGCGTCGAGCAGAAAGTGTTCGAAAAGCGGCACGATGTCCTCGCGCCGCTCGCCGAGCGGCGGCAATGCGATCGTGACCACATTCAACCGGTACAGCAGATCGCGGCGGAACGAGCCGTCCGCGACGTGTTCCGCCATATCGCCTTTCGCCGCCGCGACCACGCGGCAATTCACGCGAATCGGCTGATTGGAACCGAGCCGCTCGAGCACGCCGTCCTGCAACACGCGCAACAGCTTGACCTGCAGCGCGAGCGGCATGCTTTCGATTTCGTCGAGAAACAGCGTGCCGCCCGACGCATGTTCGAGCTTGCCGATCCGGCGTTTCGCCGCGCCCGTAAACGCGCCGGGCTCGTAGCCGAACATCTCGGACTCGAACATCGGCTCGGGCAGCGCGCCGCAATTCACCGCGATAAACGGCTTGTCGCGCCGCGGCGACAACTCGTGCAAACTGCGCGCGATCAGTTCCTTGCCCGCGCCGGTATCGCCGTTGATGAGTACGGACGCATCGGTCGGCGCGACGTTCGCGATGAGCCGCCGCACCTGCTCGATCGCCGGACTGCGGCCGATGATCCGCGGCGCCACCGTGTTCTGCCCCGCGAGTTCGCGGCGCAGCGCGAGGTTTTCGAGCACGAGCTTGCGCCGCTCCAGCGCGCGCCGCACGGTCTCGATCAGACGCTCGGAGGCGAACGGCTTTTCGATGAAGTCGTAGGCGCCGTCGCGCATCGCCTGCACGGCCATCGAAATGTCGCCGTGACCGGTGACGAGAATCACGGGCACATCGGGCGCGCGTTCGTGGCACTGCGCGAGCAACTCGAGACCGCTCGCGCCAGGCAGCCGAATATCGCTGACGATCACGCCGGAAAAATCCGCACTGATCGACTTCGCCGCCGATTCCGCCGACGCATGGCCGACCACCTCGAAGCCCGCCAGTTGCAAACTCTGCACGCTCGCGCGCCGCACCAGTTCGTCGTCTTCGATATACAGCACTTGCAAGCCGTCGTTCAGCATGTCGTTCTCATCGGAATCAGGAACCCGTGGTGAGCGGGTCCGCGGTAGGGCTCGTCTGCACGCGGGCGCGGCGCAGCGTCAACACGAAGAGTGCACCGCCTTGCGGCGCGTTGCGCGCCACCAGCGTGCCGCCGCAATCGCGTGCGATCGACGATGAAATCGCGAGCCCGAGACCGAGTCCCTGGCCCATTTCCTTGGTGGTGAAGAAAGGTTCGAACAGGCGCGGCAACACGTCTTCGGCGATGCCTGGACCGTTGTCGCCCACCGCGAACGAGAGATTGTCCGAAGCCACCTCGATATGCACCGAAATACGCGGCGCGCTCATGCCGGCGGTGGCGTCGAGCGCATTGCCGAGCAGATTGATCAGCACCTGTTCGAGACGCAGATCGTCGCAATGCGCGATCAGGCCGGGATGATCGTCGGCAAGATCGAGCGGCGTGCGCGTACCGCTTTCGACATCGAATAGCGCAAGCTGCAGTTCGACGCCCTGAAAGCGCTTCTGCAACAGCGCGAGCGCATTGCGCAGCGCGCGCACAGCCGACGCGCGCGCGCTGCGCGGCCGCGCCCTTCCGACGAACAGCTTCAACTGGTTCGTGATCTTGCCCATGCGCTCGGTGAGCGCCGCGATCGCTTCGAGATTTTCACGCGCCGACGCCTGATCGCCGCGCTCGAGCAGCACGCGCGTGTTGTCGGAAAAACCGCGCAACGCAGCGAGCGGCTGATTCAGTTCATGCGTGATGCCGGCCGCCATCTGACCGAGCGCGGCGAGCTTGCTGGCCTGGATCAACTCGTCGTGCGCGGCGCGCAGTTCCTGCTCGGCGCGCGTGCGCTCGGCGACTTCCTTCTGCAACTGCTCGTTCGCCTGCGACAGATCGGCCGTGCGTTCCGCGACGCGCTGATTCAGTTCGGCATACGCCTTTTGCAACAGCGTACGGCTGCGCATCACCTCGCGCACGCGCGAGCGGCGCATTCTCCAGTAGAACGCGAGCAGCACGAGCGACACATAGCCGAAGCCCGTGACGATGGTCGCGTTGCGCGCGTCGGCATCGACGGGGCTCACGGGCGCCATCGTGATCAGATGCCAATCGGGTTCGCCCATGCCGCGCCGCGACGCGAGATAACGCGGCGCATAGCGGCCGCCGCCCACGCGCACAATCTGCGCGTCGCCTTCCAGCTTGCGCTCGATCGTCACCGGCAGCGGCGCGATCGGCTGCTGCGCATATTGACGCGCCTGGTAAATCGAATCGGCGACCTGGCCCGACAGCGGCCGTATCGTGTGGTATTTCCAGGCGGGCACCGACGACAGAAAGATCACGCCATGATCGTCGGTGACGAGCAACGGCTCGGACGCGTCCGAGCCCTGAAACCATTCGAGATCGAGTTTGACGACCGCCGCGCCGACAATCTTGCCGTCGCGCCGCACCGGCTGCGAAATGTAATACCCCGGCGCCTGCGAGATCGTGCCGATGCCGAAGAAGCGGCCCACGCCGCCCTTGATTGCATCGACGAAATACGGCCGGAACTGATAGCCCGCGCCGATGAAACTGCCCGGCCCTTGCCAGTTGCTCGCGGCCACGCAGTAGCCGTCGAGCGGAA
This sequence comes from Paraburkholderia sp. OAS925, assembly GCF_040543975.1. NCBI lineage: Bacteria > Pseudomonadati > Pseudomonadota > Betaproteobacteria > Burkholderiales > Burkholderiaceae > Paraburkholderia > Paraburkholderia sp. OAS925. The sequence continues at coordinate 704,708 of NZ_JBEUNO010000001.1, read as the reverse complement.
TGATGTAGGTGACCGTCGCGCGCGCGTGGCGGTTCAGGTCTTCGAGATAGAGATTCGCGCGCTCGACGTTGGCCGGCGACGGATCGACCAGCACGTCCTGCACGATCGGATGTTCGGCGAGCAGATACGGCAGCGATTCGTAGCGCTCGAGCGTGCTCTTGAGCGAACTCGCGGTCCGGTCGACGCGCCCCGCGGCATTCAACCGCAAGCTGTCGATGCCGCTTTGCCACGCGACGCTATAGGTGAGCCCGCACGCCGCAACGAGCCCGGCGACGAGCGCGAAGAGAATCAGCAGGCGGCGGGTCACGTTGGCACTATCCGGTCGGGTGGGATCGGATATTGTGGCATAAGGCGAAGCGCCGTCGGCCTGCGCTTCCCCGGCCGACGGCACTGGGGTTGGGCGCGCGTTCACCGGTTGCATGGGCTGGTGTCCGCGGCCGCAAACATCACGCTATTTCAGGCGATGCCCGACGACGTCCGGCTTAGACGCTGGCCGGTTCGTCGACCGGCACATCGCCGCGCAGCGCCGCTTCCAGCTTGCTGCGGTCCAGTTCCTTTTCCCATGCCGACACCACGACGGTCGCCACGCCATTGCCGACGATGTTGGTCAGCGCACGGCATTCGCTCATGAAGCGGTCGATGCCGAGAATCAGCACCATGCCCGACAGCGGAATGGTCGGCACCACGGCAAGCGTCGCGGCCAGCGTGATGAAGCCCGCGCCGGTCACGCCGCTCGCGCCCTTCGAGGTCAGCATCGTCACCGCGAGCAGCGTGAGCTGCTGCGTCCACGTGAGGTCGGTGTTCGTCGCCTGGGCGATGAACAGCACGGCCATCGTCATGTAGATGTTGGTGCCGTCGAGGTTGAACGAATAACCGGTCGGCACGACGAGGCCCACCACCGAACGCGAGCAGCCGAGCTTTTCGAGCTTCAGCATGAGTTGCGGCAACGCGGCTTCGGACGAGCTCGTGCCGAGCACGATCAGCATCTCTTCCTTGATGTACGCGATGAAGCGCAGGATATTGAAGCCCACCGCACGCGCAATCGCGCCGAGCACCACCACCACGAACACGATCGCGGTCAGATAGAACGTGCCGATCAGCTTGAGCATCGGCAGCAGCGAGCCGATGCCGTACTTGCCGATGGTGAACGCCATCGCGCCGAATGCGCCGATCGGCGCGAGCTTCGTGATGATGCCGACCATGCCGAAGAGGATGCTCGACAGGCTTTCGATAAAGCTCGTCACCGGCTTGCCGCGTTCGCCGATGTGCGCGAGCACCGCCCCGAACAGCAGCGCGATCAGCAGGATCTGCAGGATTTCGCCTTGCGAGAATGCCGACACGAGCGTGTCCGGAATGATGTGCATCAGGAAGTCGACGGTCGTCTGACCGTGCGCCTTCGCGGCATACGATGCGACTTCCTTGCCGTTCAGCGTAGCCGGATCGACGTTGAAGCCGACGCCCGGCCGCAGCAGGTGCGTCGCCGCCAGGCCGAGCAGCAGTGCGAACGTCGAGACGATTTCGAAGTACAGCAGCGCCTTGCCGCCGACGCGCCCGACCTTCTTCATGTCTTCCATGCCGGCGATGCCGGTCACGACCGTACAGAAGATGATCGGTCCGATCACCATCTTGATGAGCTTGATGAACGCATCGCCGAGCGGCTTCATGTCGACGGCGAAGGTCGGATAGAAATGGCCGAGCGCGATACCGATGATGATCGCCACGATCACCTGGACGTACAGCACTTTGTGGATAGGTTTCTTCACGATGTTTCCTGCGATGTGGGTGAGCCCATGGCCTGCCACGCTGCGCATCATGCGAACGAATGAACGTCGCCTCTGCACGGCATTAGGCCGCGACAAGACGACGAATTCAGAAATACCGGGAAGGGAAATCAGACATCGTTGTCTCCTTGCTTTAGTTGTCGGACCGTTGCGGCCGCGTTATCTATTTTGCAAGGTCGATGCCAGCTTGATGCCTAAGACATACCCTTGATTCTTATGGGTTTGCGCGTAAGACCTGGCGCGCGCGTTCCGGGATTCCGGAAATCCGGACGAGCGGCGTCGGGAAACCCGGACTCGCCGCCGCGCAAACCCTCGGGAAAACCCGAAGCCTTTGCGGGCGGGCTTCGGCGGGCGTTGGCGGGCTTTGGCGGATTGTCAGGCGTTGCCTTCTTCGAGCACCAGCAGGTTGTCGTGCGAAAAGCCGAGCGACACGGGCTGCCCTCTTTCGGGTAAACCGCGATTCGGGTCGTTGAATACGTCGAGCGAAATCACTGCGTCTTTTACACGCGTTCTGATGCGCACTACCGCGCCGAGAAAATTCACTTCTTCGACGGTCGCATTCAGCGTGTTGCGGCCGGGCGCCGCAGGTTCGAGCACGATCGCTTCGGGACGCAGCGCGAGCAGGCGCTTCTTGCCGGCATCGGCGGAAGGAAGTTGCTGCGTGGTGATGAGCTCCTGACCGTCCACGGCCATCTTGCCCGTCGCCGGATCGATCACATGCCCGGCCAGAATATTGAGCGTGCCGACGAACGACGCGACAAAACGCGTGCGCGGATAGTTGTAGATTTCCGATGGCGAGCCGATCTGTTCGACGCGACCCTCGTTCATCACGACGATGCGGTCGGAAATGGACAACGCCTCTTCCTGATCGTGCGTGACGAAAATCGACGTGATGCCGAGTTCGCGCTGCAACGCGCGAATGTCCTGCCGCAACGAGATGCGGATTTTTGCGTCGAGCGCGGACAGCGGCTCGTCGAGCAGCAATACCTGCGGCTTGCCCGCGAGCGCGCGAGCGAGTGCCACGCGCTGCTGCTGACCGCCCGACAGTTGCCACGGATAACGCCCGCCGAGCTGCGGCAGCTTGATCAGATGCAGCATCTCTTCGACGCGCTGATTGATCTCTGCCTGCGGCCGATGCGTGATCTTTAGCCCAAAGCCGATGTTCTCGGCCACCGTCATGTTTGGAAAGAGCGCATACGACTGGAACACCATGCCGACCTTGCGCTGCCGCGTGCGCAGATGCGTGACGTCCTTGTTGTCGAGCCGGATAATGCCGCGCGTCGGCGTCTCGAATCCGGCGATCATGCGCAGCACGGTCGTCTTGCCGCAACCGGACGGTCCGAGGAACGTAACGAACTCGCCGCGCTCGATTTTCATGTCGAAGTGATGCAGCGCGATGTTCGACGCGAAGGACTTGTGCAGATTTTCTATCTCGAGAAATGCCATGGTTCGCTGCCTCAGTGCGTCAGATTTTCTGGCCGCTCAACGCGCGGGCCGAGCCGAACACCTGTATCAATCCCATCGACGCCCACGTAATCATGAACGCGATAATCGCCAGCGCCGAGGGCTCATACGCGCGGTTCGCGCCGATCAGTTGCAGATACGGACCGAATGCGGGACGGTCGAGCAGGCTCGCGAGCGTGAACTCGCCGATCACGACCGCAAAGGTGAGAAAGGCGCCGGACAGAATGCCCGAGCGGATATTCGGAAAGATCACCTTGAACAGAATGGTCGGCCAGTTCGCGCCGAGACATTCGGCGGCTTCGGTGAGCGAGCGGACGTCCACGGCGCGCAGGCCCGCATCGACCGCGCGGTACATGTAGGGCAAGGAGAGCGTCACGTAGCCGAATACGAGCAGCAGATCGGTCGCGCGCTCGTTGCTCGTGAGCGGCAGAATCGAACTGCTGTTGTAGATGCGCAGATAGCCGAACACGATCACGATAGCCGGCACGACGAGCGGCAGCAGCGTGATGAATTCGACGACCGGCCGCAGCCTCGGCAAGCGCAATTGCACCCAGTAAGCGGTCGGCACCACCAGCAATATGCCGACGACGATCGTCAGCAGCGCCATCAGAATGGAATAGCCGAACGACGCCTGAAAGCGCGGATCGCTCAGCACGACGCTATACGCCTCGAAGCTGTAGGTGCCGCGTTTCATCCGCAAGCTGAATTCGAACGTGGCGATCAGCGGGATCAGGAAGTACAGCGAACCGATCACCGTCGCGGTCCACGCTCCGACGCGGGATTGGCTTTTCATCGACGGCCCCTTTCGGCGCGCGAACGCAGCCAGATGTAGCCGCCATTCGAGAGCCCCGTCACGAGCACCATGCCGAGCGCGAGCGCGTAGCCGAGGTTCTGGTTATGCATGACGTCCCCGCGTATTTGTGCAAACAGCAGGATCGGCACGATGTTCAGCGAGCTGCCCGTCAGCGCGTAAGCCGTGGCCACCGCACCGAACGCATTGGCAAAGAGCAGCAGCGTCGCGCCCAGCACGCTAGGCCACAACACGGGCAACGCGACGTGGCGCCAGTATTGATACGCGGTGCCGCCGAGGCAATCGCATGCTTCGCGCCATTCGCGCTTCAGGCCGTCGAGCGCGGGGGTGACGATCAGCACCATCAACGGAATCTGGAAGTACAGGTAGGTCAGCGTGAGCCCCGAGAAGCTGAGAATGCTGAAGCCCGTCGAGTAAAGATTGAAGCCGAGGTATTTCTTCAGCAGCACGGTGACGAGCCCGACGCGCCCCAGCGTGCAGATGAACGCGAACGCGAGCGGCACGCCCGCGAAGTTCGACGCGACGCCCGAGAATGTCATCAACGTCGGACGAATCCAGCCGGGCAGCTTGCCCTGCACCGCCGCCCACGCGAGCAGCGAGCCGATCAGCGCGCCGCCCGCCGCGGACGCCGCGCTCACCTTGAAGCTGATCCAGTAGGCGTCGAGTATCGACGGCTGAAACAGATCACGCAGATTGGCGAGCGTGAAGTGGCCTTGCGCGTCCTGGAACGCGCCGATCATCAGAAAGCCGGTCGGCAGAATCAGGAACAGCAGCGCGAACGTGAAGAACGGCACGACGCCGATCCACGCAAGCATCTGCGACGCGCGGCCCGGTCCGTCGACGCGCGGCGTCGGCGTGGGCACGGGCGGCACCAGCAGATCCGGCGGCACCGATCCAGCATCCGATGAAGCGCTCATAGCTCACCTTTGGGCTTGATGACTAACGCCGCAAACGCCGCTCTTTGCGAACGGCGCCGCGGCGCACACATGACTTCGCGCTTTCTAAAGCTGCGCTTACTTGACGTTCGCGCCGACCACTTCGTCCCAATGCTTCGTGATGGTTTCCTTGTACGCGTCCTGCTGCTGAAGCGTCGGGAACACCACGTTCTTATACGACGACGGCGGCGGCAATTTGTCGAGCAACGCTTGCGGCACTTTCTTCGCGGCCACGAGTTCGTTGTAGCGCATCGGATGGCAATAGCCGGCCAGCCAGCCAAGCTGGCCTTCGTCGGAATAGAGGTACTCCATCCACAGCTTCGCCGCGTTCGGATGCGGCGCGTAGGCGCTAATTGCCTGAACATAGACGCCTGCGACGACGCCCGTTTTCGGAATCACGACCTGCACCTTCGGGTTGCCCTTCAGCGTATCGCGATCGGCCAACGCGTTGTAATCCCAACGGACGACGATCGGCGTCGTCCCTTGCGCAAGCGATGCCGCCTTGCCGATCACCGGCACGAAGTTGCCGCTCTTGTTCAGGTCCGCGAAATACTTGAGGCCGGCTTTATCCGCCTTCGCCGCGTCGCCCTTGCTTTGCGACAAGCCCGCCGCATAGACGGCCTGGATCGCCTGATTCGCCGAGCGCGGATCGCCCGCGAGCGACACGGCGTTCTTGTAATCGGACTTGAGCAGATCGCTCCAGTCGGACGGCGCCTTGTCGATCATGTCGGCGTTGACTTCGAACGCAAGCACGCCGTAGTAATCGCCGTACCAGTAGCCGTCCGGATCTTTCGACTCCTTCGGAATCGAGTTCCACGACGACACCTTGTACGGTTGCAGCAGCCCGTCGGCCTTCGCGGTCGGACCGAACGACAGACCCACGTCGATCACGTCGGGCGCTTGCGGACCTTTGTTGCCCTTGTTCGCCTTGATGGCTTCCACTTCGTCGCCCGAGCCCGCGTCCGGATTCAGCTCGTTGATCTTGATGCCGTACTTCTTCTGGAAACCCGCGACGAGTTGCCCGTAGTTGCACCAGTCGTGCGGCAATGCGATCACGGTGAGCTGGCCTTCCTGCTTCGCGGCGGCGATCAATGCGTCGAGCGGCGCGGCCGATGCGCTGCTCGCGCCAACGGCGGCGACACCCGCGACGGCCGACATCGAAAGTATCCGAGCTAACACGGTGCGGTTCATAGTTTTCCCCATCCTCTGCCGAAGTTGTTGCGTTTGGAAAGTTGCTGGTTCGACTTCAAGGGCACAGCTCGCTCGCACTCGTCCGCTTGTGCTTTCGTGCTTTCGTGCTTGCGCGCCCACGCCATGCCCGCGCCGGCTGCGGCGCTCAAAGCATGTCGTGCGACAGCTTATCGATGCGATCTGTACAAATCATGTCGACGCCCCATTGCGCGAGCAATTCGGCGCGCGCGGGATCGTTGACGGTGTAAGCGAGTACATGCAAGCCGGCCGCGCGAATTTCCGCGACGAGCGGTTCGGTCAGATAAAGGTGGCTCGCGTGCAAGGACACGCAGTCCAGTTCGCGCACGATACGCAGCCAGTCCGCGGGCACTTCCTCGAACAGCATGCCGCGCCGCAATGAAGGCGCGGCGTCGCGCGCGGCCGCGAGCGCGTCGAAAGAAAACGACGACAGCAGCGGCGGCGTCTGGTCTTTCCACAACTCGAGCGCGGCGCTCGCGACGAGCTGGCCGGTGATCTCATCGCGGCCAGGACAGGGTTTGATCTCGATGTTCGCCGCGATGCCATCGCGCGCGCAACGCGCGGCCGCATCGGCGAGCGTCGGCAAACGCGTGCCCGCGAATTGCGGCCCGTACCAGGCGCCGGCATCGAGCAACGCAAGCTGCGCCCATGTGTAGACCGCCGCCGCGCCATACCCGTTGGTGGTGCGCTCGAGCGTGTCGTCGTGCAGCAGGAAAAGCTGGTTGTCGACGGAAAGCTTGGCGTCGAATTCGACCATGCGGTAACCGTAACGCACGCAGGCGTCGAAGCCCGCTAACGTGTTCTCCGGCGCAAGCGTGCCGCCGCAGCGATGCGCGACGAGCGGCGGATACGGCCAGTCTGCAGGTGATGCACGATCGATCCCGTTTGCCACGTCCCGTCACCTTTCACTCAGAATAAGCGCGTTTCGCCGCGCGCCGACGCCAAAGGTCTTGTCAAAAAACGCCATGACAATGCGCGAAAGCACAGATTAACTTTGCCTTCGACGATTCGATGTTCGAATCAGGCGGCGCTTCGATTTGCGAAGGCTAAAGTCAAATACACAAACTTGCAAGCTACCAAAAAAATACAACACAATCCGGCTGAAGTAGTACGCTTGACATCGTCTCGACACACATTCATGTCCACGATGTCGTCAGTCGAAACACGTTGTGCGAGCGCCTTCGCATCCAAGGAAAATGCATGTGGCAGGAAGACCGTCATCAGAGAATACGCGCGTTATTGTCGACGCTCCATAGAGTGTCGACCGAACGGATCATGGCGGACCTGGGCGTGTCGCGCGAAACCGTGCGGCGCGACCTGCTCGATCTCGAAGCGCTCGGTGAACTGCGGCGTGTGCACGGCGGCGCGATCAAACCCGCCGACGAAGCGCCGATCGCCGAGCGCGCCCACATGCGCGTCAAATCGAAAACGGCCATTGCCAAAGCGGCAATCGGGTTGATTGCGAGCGGCCAGACGCTTTTTATCGACGCGGGCACGACGACCGCCGCGCTCGCCGAGGAACTCGCGAAGCTCGCGAATCTGACCATCGTCACGAATTCAATCGACGTCGCGTTGAAAATGCGCGGAGCGGCCGAGCAGTCGGAAGCCGGCAACGAAGTGATTCTGCTCGGCGGCACGATCAGCGACCGCGCAATGGCGACCACCGGCGCGACCACCGTGCTCGACATTCAGCGGTATCGCGCGGACCTCGCGCTGCTGTCGCCGGTCGGCATCGACCACCGGCATGGCGCGACGAATTACGATCACGCCGAAACCGAAGTGGCGCGCGCGATGGTCGCGAATGCGGACCGTGTGGTGATCCTCGCCGACTACAGCAAGATCGGGCAGCGCAGCCGGATTTCGTATTGCCCCGTTGAGCAGATCGACGTGCTCGTCACCAATAAAAAGGCCGCGGATGCGGCTGATTTCGGTGCGCTGAAAAAGAAGCTGGAAGAAGTGGTGCTGGCGTGAAGCGCGACGCGTAAAGCTTCACGCGCATTGCCGCGCTTCGCGATTCATTCCTTCACATGCATGGTATCGAGCACACGCTTGCGCAAGCGCGTGTCGTGCAGCGCGCCCGCGGCATCCAGAACCGGATAAGCCGTCGAGCAAAACAGCGAATTGAGCCGCTTCATGTCGCTGATCAGATCGAGATGCAGCGCGCTGGTTTCGATGCTGCGCAGCGTCTGCCCGGCGAGTCGATCCAGATGTCGATACGAATACGCGCGCTCCAGATCGCGAAAGCGCTCTTTCTCGGCGAGAAGCCGCTCGGCGCAACGCAGATCGTTATTAAGGAACACGGACAAGCCAAGCTGCAGATTGCTGACGAGCCGCGTCTGCAAATCGTCCAGTTCGCCGAGCCCTTCTTCGGAAAACGACAGCCGGTGCGCGATCTTTTTCTCTTCGATGTCGCCCACGATCCGCTCGATGATGTCGCCCGCGTGCTCGAGGTTGATGGTCAGCGAAATGATGTCGGTCCAACGGCGGCTATCGGCTTCGTCAAGCTGCTCGCGTGAAATCAGCGTGAGGTAGTTCTTGACCGCGGCGTACAGTTCGTCGACGTCGTCGTCCATACGAACCGTTTCGCGCGCCTTGTCGAGACGGTTGTGATGAATCAGCTCGGCCACATTGTCGAGCATGGTCCGCACGATGTCGCCGATACGCAGCACTTCGCGCGCGGCATTGGCAAGCGCGAGCGTCGGCGTGGACAGCGCGGCTGCATCGAGATGCAGTGGCCGCAGTTCGCCATTCGGCATCGGCCGGTCGGGCAGCACCCGCTCGCAGATACGCGCGACCGGATCGATCAGCGACAGGCATACGCCGCAGCGCAGCGCGTTGTAGATCAGGTGAAAGCCGACCGTGGCTTCGCGAGGATTGGCGATCAGCATCGGCAGCCAGCGCGCGAGCAAGGACGCGAACGGCAGGATCAGCAACGCGCCCGCGAGCTTGAACGTGAAGCTGCCGAGCGCAAGACGCCGCGCCGCCGAATTCTGCGCGGCCCGCGCCGAGCAAGGCGACGAGACCGCTGCCGAGATTCGCGCCGATCACAAGGCACAGCGCCACCTTCAACGAAATCACGCCCGACGACGCGAGCGTCGCCGTGAGCAGCACCGCTGCCAGGCTCGAGTACGACAGGACGGCGAACGCGGCGCCCACCAGCGCGTCGAGCATCGTGTCGCCCGTCAATGCGCCGAACATCACGCGCACGCCGGCGCCTTGCATCATCGGCTGCGCGGCCTCGACGATCAGATGCAGTGCGAGCAGGATCAACCCGAGACCGATCAGCGTACGGCCGACCTGACCGGCGCGTGTTTGCTTGCGGGACAGAAAGAGCGGCACGCCGAACAGGATAAGGATGGGCGACAACCACGAGAGATCGAGTGTGAGAACCCGCGCCATTAGCGCCGTGCCGACGTCGGCGCCGAGCATGATGGCGAGCCCGCTGGTGAGCGGCAACAGCCCTTGGGCCGCGAACGACATGAGGATGACCGCGGTCGCGTTGCTGCTCTGTACGAGACTCGTCACGCCGACGCCGGACAGAAACGCGCGCCAGCGGTTGCGCGTGCTGCGCCCGAGCACGCCGCGCAGATCGGCGCCCAGCACGCGAAGGATGCCCGTGCGCACGATATGCGAGCCCCACACGAGCAGTGCCACGCCTGCGAGAAGGTTAAGGAGAATCAACATAAGGCACTGCGCACTCGTTCTCTGCTGCCGTAACCGGAACCGCATGCCGCGCACGGCATCCGGGGCGTATGACAGTAGTGTTGCACATTTTTGCCTTATTGTAATTTTGTGCTTTTAAATATACGCTCGCGCAACGATGTCGAGCGCGGCGTGGCGGCTTTTTGCTGCGCACGTCGTGCTCATATCAACCGTATGCCGCTAACGCTTTGGTCACCTGATCACGAGGACAACCGGATGAGCCGCAATCTCGCGCTGTTCGACCTGGACCATACGCTGCTGCCGCTCGACAGCGATCAGGCATGGGCGCACTTTGTCGGCCGGACTCGGAATAGACGGCGCGGCGCGGCACGCGCAGGACATCGACGAGTATTACCGGCAATACGTGGCCGGCACGCTCGACATGGCGGCCTATCTGGAGCGCACCCTGGCGCCGCTCGCTCGCCATTCGCGCGAGCAACTCGACCTCTGGCACGCGCGCTTCATGCAGGAGGTGATCGCGCCCGCCATCCTGCCGGCCGCGCGCGAGCTCGTGCAACGTCACAGGGACGCGGGCGACCTGTGCTGCATCGTCACGGCGACGAATGTGTTCGTGACCGCGCCGATCGGCAAGGCGCTCGGCTTCGAGCATCTGCTTGGAATCGAGCTCGGCACCGAGGGCGGCGATCCGCTCGCGCGCTTCACGGGCGCGTCGGTCGGCATTCCGACTTTCCGCGAAGGCAAAATCACGCGCACCGAGAACTGGCTGGCGTCGCTCGGTCACCGCTTGCACGATTTTCCGCAGAGCTGGTTTTATAGCGATTCGATCAACGACGTCCCCTTGCTCGAACGCGTCACGCATCCTGTCGCGACGAATCCCGATGCGCGCTTGCGTGCGATCGCGAACGAGCGGGGTTGGCCGGTGATTGAGCTTTTTGCATAGCGCACGCGGTGGCGCGCCGTTCAACGCATATGCGGGGTTGTTAAGCCCGGCCCTTCCACGGCACGAGCCACCGCTCAAGCGCGCGCATGCCCAGGTCGAACACCCACGCGATCAAGCCGATCAGCACGATGCCCATCACCACGACATCGGTGCGCAGAAAGCTCGACGCGTTGAGCACCATCTGACCGAGCCCGGCGGTGGCCGCGACCATTTCGGCGGCAACCAGCGTCGTCCAGCCGAAGCCGATTGCAATCCGCAGACCGGTCAGAATCTCCGGCAGCGCAGCCGGCAATACAACGTGACGCACGACCTGACCGAAGCTGCCGCCGAGCGAATACGCCGCATGAATCTGCTCGGTCGTCGCACTGCGCACGCCGGCGCGCGCCGCCATCGCGATCGGTGCGAAGCAGGCAAGATAGATGACGACGATCTTCGCCGTTTCGTCGATACCAAACCAGATCACGACCAGCGGCAAATAAGCGAGTGGAGGAAGCGGTCGATAAAACTCGAGCGGCGGATCGAGCAGACCGCGCGCGACGCGGCTCACGCCCATCAGAATGCCGACCGGCACCGCGGTAAGCGCAGCCAGTGCGAACGCGCCGAACACGCGCAGCGCACTCCACGCGAGATGCTGCGCGAGCGGCAAGCCGCCCTGAATGTGTCCGCGCGATGCATCGACGAAAGCCGCCCACACGGCTTCCGGTGTCGGCAGAAAGAGCGGAGGCAGCCAGTGCAGATGCGTGGCCACCCACCAGAGCGCCGCGAGCCCCGCCACCGACGCCGCGCTAAGCGCGGCAGTCGGCCCTTCGCCCGGCAGACGCCAGGCTTTCGGCGGCCGCGTTCGACGCCGCTCGCCTTGCGCGGCGTCGGCCAGCCGCACATCGGCCAATGAGTCGCGCGAAGCCGTCATGAACTCACCTCTTCCTCGTTGCGCCGATGCAGGTGCCGCACCAGCCGCTCGCGCCATTCGATGAATTCCGCCGACGACTTGACCGCGCGCGCATCGCGCGTCTTCAGAAAGCGCCGCGCGAACGGCAACTCGTAGCTCTCGGCGATGCGGCCGGGACCTGGCGTCATCACGACAAGACGCGTCGCGAGAAAAAGCGCTTCCTCGACGCTGTGCGTGATGAAGAACACCGTCTTGTGCGTGCGCCCCCAAACATCCAAGACGAGTTCCTGCATCGACTCGCGCGTCATGGCGTCGAGCGCGCCCATCGGTTCGTCCATCAGCAGCACTTGCGGATCGCTCGCCAGCGCGCGAGCAATGCCGACGCGCTGCTGCATGCCGCCGGAGAGCGCATGAACGCGCGAATGCGCGTGCTTCTCGAGCCCGACCAACGCAAGCATGTCACGCGCGACGCGCTCGCGCTGCGCCTTCGGCACGCGCTGAAAACGCAGACCGAGCGCGACGTTGTCGAGCACGTTAAGCCACGGCATCAGCGCGTACTTCTGAAAGACCACGCCTCGATCCACGCCGGGTCCGACGACGCGCTCGCCGTTTAACCGCACCTCGCCTTGCGTCGGCGAAACGAAGCCGGCGATGCAGTTGAGCAAAGTCGTCTTGCCGCAACCGGACGCGCCCAATGCAACGACGAACTCGCCGCTTTCGATATGCAGATCGACGTCGTCGAGCGCGAGTTGCGGCGCCGCGCCGCGCGCGCCTTCGTAGGCGACGCGCAATCGGCGGATTTCAAGAGCGCTCATCGGCGGACCTCGTCATGCTCACGTGAAGCCTCATGCGGCGGTCATTGCGCCGCGCGCTGCACGAACCGCGGATCGACGCCAGCCGAATAATCGGCCAGCACGTTCTGAATCGTGCCCTGCGTTTTCAGGAACGCAGCCGTTGCCGCAAGCGACTTCGCCGCGCCCGATTGCGCGCCGCCGCCAAGCCACGCATTCGACGCCTGCTGCGCCGGCGTCGGGAACGCATAGAGCGCGAGGCTCGCCGGCACTTCCTGCGCGTTCGCGCCGGACTCTTTGGCGACGGCCTGGACTTGCGGCGAGGCCGCTGTCCACGCCGATGCGTGATCGCGATAACTCGCGTCGTTGGCGGCCAGCACCTTCACGAAGCGCGCCACGAACTCCGCGTTGTCCTTCGCGAACTTGCGATCGACGACGAATCCGTCGAACGTCGCCTTGCCGGTTTGCTGCGCGATCTGGCCCGAAGTAATGAGCACCTTGCCGTTCTTCTTGACCTTCGCGAGCACCGGGTCCCAGATATACGTTGCGTCGATGTCGCCACGCTCCCACGCGGCCGCGACTTCAGGCGGACGCAGATTGACGATCTTCACATCCGACGGATTCACGCCCGCGCTCTGCAGCGCCACGAGCGTATGAAAATGCGACGTCGACACGAACGGCACGCCGATTTTCTTGCCCTTCAGGGCAGCGATGCTCGCGACATTCGAGCCGTCGCGCGCGACGAGCGCTTCGGCGTCGTTGATGTTGTCCAGAATCCAGAACAACGAAATGTCGACACCTTGCGACAAGCCCGCCGCGATCGGGCTCGATCCGGCCTCGCCCAGTTGCACCGAGCCTGAGGCGAGCGCGCGAATCACGTCGGCGCCGCTGCCGAGTTTGCGATACGTGACCTTGTAGCCCGTCGCCTTTTCTACCTCACCGGTTGCCTGCGCATAGCGCCACGGCACCACCATGTCCTGATACGCAATCACGACTTCTTTGGCGTCGGCGCGCGCGGTGGAAGCGAACAGCGCGGACAGGGCAAGCAGCGTCGCAAACGCGGCGAGCGGACGGCGGAGACGGTTCATCAAAAGCCCCTTGTAGCGGATGTTGTCTGGGAGGCTTTCGACTATAGGGAGTTTGCCCTTATGCGGTTCTAACAAATCCGCGATTGCAAATCACGCTGTTCGAGCATTGCTTTTCACGTTGCGTTGGTTGCGAGCCGCTGCTCGAACGCTCAGTGCGCCGGCTTCCGCACATGATGCGCGATTGCGATGCCTTAAAACAAGCTGGCCATTCGGCTGATTGACGCTTGTAGGATGCGTTCGGGATGATGCGTGAGTCTTCATCGCCTGCCCTCTTTCATGATCGAATTTCTTAGCCGCTCGAGCTGGCTCTTTTTCAATATCGGCGTACCCGCGCTGGGTCCAATTGCGCTGCTGCCGCTTCTCAGTTTCTCGCGCTCGTATCGACAGACGTCGAAGGGAATTGCCGCCCGATCGATACGCGACGGACAACTTTTATGGGTCGTCATTTCGATGTGCGCAAGCGCCTGCTACGAGATCGGATGCGCGCTGGGCGATGCACCGACGCGCGGCACACTTGCGCTGGTGCTGGCGGGCTTGTTGTGGTACGTCGGCTTTATCGTCGTCGCGTCGATTCTGGTTTCGTTCGGCGCGGCGGATTCCACACGCCGCCCTGGCTATCGGCGCCGTGACGGCAAGCAGGAAGGAACGCTGATGTGGCCATCACTCGTCATGACCGCTGTGGTCGCCGCGTCATTCGCCGCATCTCATTATTCGTTAACCTAACTAAATTTAACGTGATCAGATATACTTTTTGCTCACGCTTACCGGAGAACTCACATGCCCAATCTCATCGACTACGTCATCGAAAATCCGGCTGTGCGCGACCGCTTTATCGCATTCACGATTCCGTTTTCGATAGTCGGCGGCACGCTCGCATCCGTTTGCATGTTGCTCGCGCGGTACTACCGGTAGCGCGCCGCAGTCGCCGCGCTCGCGGGCCGGCGTTTCGCGTTTTGCGTTTTGCGTTTTGCGTCTTGCCTACCGCGAATAAAAATGCCCGCAGCATGTGCGGGCACTCTTCAAACTGCCGGAGCAAAGCGCGAGGCGCTTACACCACGCCGGCTCCATGCGCCTGCAAATCGGCGTGGTAGCTGGAGCGCACCATCGCGCCCACTGCTGCGTGCGTGAAGCCCATCTTGTACGCTTCTTCCTCGTACATCTTAAAGGTGTCCGGGTGCACATAAGAACGCACCGGCAGATGGTGTTCGGAAGGCTGCAAATACTGACCGATGGTGAGCATGTCCACGTCGTGCTCACGCAGATCGCGCATGACCTGCAAGATCTCTTCTTCGGTTTCGCCGAGGCCCACCATCAGACCTGACTTGGTTGCGACGTCCCGATGCAGTGCCTTGAAGTCCTTGAGCAGCTTCAGCGAATGCGCGTAGTCCGAACCCGGCCGGGCTTCCTTATACAGACGCGGCACGGTCTCGAGGTTGTGATTCATCACGTCGGGCGGAGCGGCGTTCAGAATGCCGAGCGCGCGGTCGAGACGTCCACGGAAATCCGGCGTCAGAATTTCGATGCGCGTGTCAGGCGACAGTTCGCGCGTCTGACGGATACATTCCACGAAGTGCGCCGCGCCGCCGTCGCGCAGATCGTCGCGATCCACGCTGGTGATCACGACGTACTTGAGCTTCAACGCGGCGATGGTGCGCGCGAGGTTCGCGGGCTCGTCCGCATCGAGCGGATCGGGACGGCCGTGTCCGACGTCGCAGAACGGGCAGCGCCGCGTGCACTTGTCGCCCATGATCATGAAGGTCGCGGTGCCCTTGCCGAAGCATTCGCCGATATTCGGGCAGCTTGCTTCCTCGCACACCGTATGCAGGTTGTGCTCGCGCAAGATCTGCTTGATTTCGTAGAAGCGCGAGTTGCCGGTTGCCGCTTTGACGCGAATCCAGTCCGGCTTCTTGAGCTTTTCAATCGGAACAATCTTGATGGGAATACGGGCGGTTTTGGCTTGAGCCTTCTGCTTCGCCGTGGCGTCGTAGGCAGCAGCGGATGCCGGCACGCCTTCGGGCGCGGGAGAAGCTGCGAGGTTCGCGGTAACGTCAGTCATTCGTTCGATCCAGTCAGGCGGTGAGCGCACCGGCCTGCGGTTGGTCGACGGCCGCGGGACTGCCGTCGAGGTTTGCGGTGAGGCGTGCTGCAAGGGTGCGGGCCACGTCGTCCCAGCCGGCCGCAACGCCGAGCGTTGCCATGTCGACTGTTTCGAGCCCCGCGTAGCCGCAAGGGTTGATGGCCAGAAACGGCCGTAACTCCATTTTCACGTTCAGGCTGACGCCGTGATAGCTGCAGCCGTTGCGGATTTTGAGGCCCAGCGCGGCAATCTTCGCGCCGGCATGCAAGCCGGCCTGCGGCCCGGGCGCGACATAAATGCCGGGCGCGCCCGCCTTGCGTTCTCCGGCGAGATTATACGCCGCAAGGGTGTCGATCACGGCCTGCTCGATCCGCGTGACCATCTCGCGGACCATCAGTTTGCGGCGCCGCAGATCGAGCAGCAGATAGGCCACCACCTGGCCGGGGCCGTGATACGTGATCTGGCCGCCGCGGTCCACTCTCACGAGCGGGATGCCGCTGTCGGCAGCCAGCAGGTGCGCGGGATCGCCGGCCTGGCCAAGCGTGAAGACGGGCGGATGTTCGACCAGCCAGATTTCGTCGGATGTATCGGCGGTGCGCGCGTCGGTGAACGCGCGCATCGCTTCGAAACTGGCTTCGTAGGGTTCGTTGCCGCGCCAGCGCAGCGTGAGCGGCGCCGCGGCGGGCAATAGAGATGAAGAAACCGGAGAGGCGGACATGATCCCGGCAGTTTACCGAAATACGGCAATGCCCGCCCGACGTCGCCGCGGACGCGCCGCGGCGTCCGCCGTCAAACGGTGCGCCAGCCTCCACGCATCCGCGCCGCGAGGCGCTCGCCGATGCGCGCAAACCAGTTCAGCGCGCGCTCGTCGCAACGCGTCGGCACCGAAAACGCGACCGTCGCGCGGGGCGTGCCCTCGGCGCTCAGCCACAGCCGTTCGCCGCGCCGCAATCTCAGCGTGTGGCCGGGCTGCAGCCAGTAGTCTTCGGTATCGTCGCTGCGCGTCACCCACACCGCGCCGCCACGCACGACCAGCTTGGTGCTGCGCGCCACCTTCAGGGGCAGCGTTTCGCCGCTATGAATTTCATACGCGATGCTAGAGGATATTTCTCGCATGATGCCCTCGCCAAAAGTCGTTTCATGGCTACAATCGTAGGCGTAGCAAGGGCTTACGCAAAACGATCAATTTTCACCTCTATGTGAGAAAAATTGCGATGGAGCTGCGCCATCTTCCACCACTGAATGCGATCAAGGCCTTTGAGGCGGCCGCCCGCCACGAAAGCTTTTCGCGCGCCGCGGACGAGCTTTTCGTCACCCACGGCGCGGTCAGCCATCAGATCCGGGCGCTCGAGGCCGAGCTTGGCGTGTCGCTCTTTGCGCGCGACGGCAAGCGCGTGCGGCTCACCGAAACCGGCAGGCGCTACGCCAGCCACGTGCGCACGGCGCTCACCGCGCTGTCCGACGCCACGCGCGAAATTCGCGCCGGCGACCGCGAACGGCGGCTGGTGGTGTCGATGCTGTCGTCGTTTGCCGCGCGCTGGGTGACGCCGCGCATCGGCAGCTTTATCGAGGCGCATCCGCAGTGGGACCTGGAACTGCTGTCCACCAACGCGTTGACGGACTTCGCGCGCGACGACGTCGACGTGGCAATCCGTTTCGGCTACGGCAAATATGCGGGCCTGTATTCCGAGCTGCTGCTGGAGGAAATCTTCTTCCCGGCTTGCGCGCCGAATTTCAACGGCGGGAAGCTGCCCAAAACGCCGGCCGATCTGGCCAATCTGCCGCTGCTGCGTTCCGACGACGAACTGTGGCGTCCGTGGTTCGACGCCGCCGGACTCACCGACTGGCCGGAGCCGAAACGCGGCGTGCTGTATCAGGATTCGTCGAATCTGTTGCAGGCGGCTATCGACGGTCAGGGCATCGCGCTCACACGCCGCTCGCTGGCGATGCACGAGATCGCCGCGGGCCGCCTCGTGCGGCTTTTCGACGTGGATGGGCCGAGCCCGTGGCAGTACTACTTCATCTGCACGCCGCAGATGCTGGAAACCGCGAGGGTGAAGGCGTTCCGGGACTGGGTGTTCGGGGAGGTGGGGCGGTTCAAGCTGCTTTTCGACCAGGTCTGCGAGGCCGGGCCGGCGGCGCGTGTCGCAAGCAAGAGCGCTGAAGATGCCGCAAACGCAACAAGCACCGGCGGGACGGCGAACGCGAACGCATTGCGCGTCGCGCCCTAACGCGGCACCAACCGGCGCGTAAAACTTAAAGCACCACCTTGACCATCGGATGTCCGGTCAGCGCGCGATAAATGTCGTCGAGCTGCGTGCGGCTGATCGCACGCACGGTCACCGTCAGTCCGGTGTAGTTGCCGCCGCTCGACGGACGCGTTTCGACGCGCGATGCGTCGACTTCGCTATCGAACTGCCGGACCACCGAGACGATCGTCTCGGCGAACTCGGGATGCGATTTACCCATGATCTTGATCGGGAAATCGCACGGATACTCAATAAGTGATTCTTCCGCCGGATTCATGGCTTGCTCCTTGCCGCTCACGCCTGTTCTGCCTTGGCTCGCTGATACGCCGCATACAGCGCCGCAAACACCGCGCCCGGCTTGCCGTCGCCGACCGGCTTGCCGTCGAGCTGCGTGACGGGCAGCACTTCCTTGGTCGCGGAACTGATCAGGATTTCGTCGGCAGCGCGCACCTCGGCTTCGGCGATCTCGCGCACTTCGAAGCGAATGCCGCATTGCGCCGCGAGTTCCTCGATCAGCCCATAACGGATGCCTTCGAGAATCTTGTGGCTGCGCGGCGGCGCGGCCAGCACGCCGTTCTTCACCACCCACACATTCGACGACGACCCTTCGGTCAGCACGCCATCACGGAACTGGATGGTTTCGAGCGCATCGTTTTCGGCTGCGTATTGCGCCATCAGCACGTTGCCGAGCAGCGAAACGGACTTGATGTCGCAATGAAGCCAGCGGCGATCCTCGGCGCTCACGCAGCGCACGCCCGCCGCGCGCTGTGCGGCGCCCGGCAGAGTGAGCGGCGTGACCATCACGAACACCGTCGGCTGGATGCCTGCGGGAAACGCGTGAGCGCGCTTCGCGACGCCACGCGTGATCTGGATGTACGCAATCGCGTCCTGGTCGGCGGCGAGGCCGGCCTCGGCTTCGTTCGCCGCGGTCACGCGCTCGATCAGCGCGCGCCAGCCGGCATTGTCCAACGGATTGGCGATGCCGATCTTCTCGAGCGAACGCGCAAGGCGCGCCAGGTGATGCTCGAAGCGGAACGCCAAGCGGCCGCTCGCGCGCGCATACAGCGGCGCGACTTCGTAAATGCCGTCGCCGAAAATAAAGCCGCGGTCGAGAACCGGCACGCGCGCTTCGGACAACGGCACCACTTCGCCGTTCAGATAAACGATCGGTTCGAGCGAAACATCGGGAAGAGCGGTCATCGCAGTCAGGTCTTTACTTTTTCTTGTTGAACATGAGCATCAGCGAATCCCACACGCGGCCCACCACGCCGGCCTGCGGCACGGCCTGCAATGCGACCACCGGGAATTGCGCGAGCACCTTGCCGTCGGCAACCAGCTTGGCGGTGCCGACCTGCTGACCGTTGGCGATCGGCGCGATCAGCGGATCGATCTGCTCGATCTGCGGCTTGACCTTGTCGGCCATGCCCTTCGGCACGGTGATGTACTGATCGCTCTTCACGCCGATCTGCACCGTATCCTGCGCACCCTTGTAGACGCGCGGCGTGCCGACCACCTGATTCGCCTTGTAGAGGCGCGCCGTGTCGTACGCGGAGTAGCCGTAGTTCAGCATCTTCAGGCTGTCCTGCACGCGGTCGTGTTCCTTGGTCTCGCCCATCATCACGGAGACGAGCCGGCGCGATGCGTCCGGCGTGCCCGGCAGCGAACGCTTCGCGCTTGCGATGAGGCAGTAGCCGGCGGCCTGCGTGTGGCCGGTCTTCAGGCCGTCCACCGTCGGGTCGATCCACAAGAGACGATTGCGGTTCGGCTGCTTGATCTTGTTGTACGTGAAATCCTTGACCGAGAAGATGTTGTAGTAGTCAGGGAAGTCGCGAATCAGACGCGCCGACAGCACCGCGAGGTCGCCCGCGGTCGTGTAGTGCTGCGGGTCGGGCATGCCGTTCACGTCGGCGAAATGCGTGTGCTTCATGCCGAGGCGCTGCGCCTCGGTGTTCATCATGTTGACGAACTGCGACTCGCTGCCGCCGACCAGTTCGGCCAGCGCGATCGCTGCGTCGTTGCCCGACTGCACGATCATGCCGTACACCAGATCGTGCACAGTGACGGGCTTGTTCGCCTCGATGAACATGCGCGATTCGTCCGTGCGCACGCGGCGCACCGCTTCGCCCGGCGTCACCGTCTGGTCCATCGTGATCTTTTTCGTCTGCAATGCTTCGAAGACGAGATACGCGGTCATCAGCTTCGTGAGCGAAGCGGGTTCCACGCGTTCGTCGGGATTGCCCGACGCGAGCACCTGATTGCTGGTCGCGTCGACGAGCACCCACGAGCGCGCGTTCACCGCCGGCGGCGGCACTTGCGCGAACGCGGTGCTGGCCACGAGCGTTGCGGGCAGCACGACGCCGAGCGCGAATGCGCGGGCTGGCGTGGAAGGAACAAAGGATGCAACAGAGGGGAAAGACAGGCGGCCGGAGGTCGAAAAACGCATAGGGTCGGTTCGTGCAGAAAAATACAACGCGCAGGGCGCAGAGTGGGAAGAGCCGGTCGGCGAGCGTCGGGCCGCAACAACATCAAGCGTAACGGCGCGGGCGCCCATTGGACTTCCGGCCACGCGATCGGTTCGCGCAGCACACTTGCAGGCGGCACCGCTGCGCGCGTGAAAAGAAGCTACGCGTCGCGCGAACTGCCGCACAAGCCGTGCTGCGCCCAAAAAAGAGCGCCCATTATACGCGCGCTGCTCGGGTAACTTCGCGTAGTGGCAGGCGATTAATTGTGCGTTTTCGCGTACCTGTACCCCGGAAAACGCGCGGCGCCCGCCGCATCAACGCCATGCGTCGACGATGATCCGCTTCAGAATGTGCAGCTTGCGATGCAGGAAATGCTCCGCGCCCGGAATCACGACGACCGGCAATTCCTGCGGCCGCGCCCAGTCGTAAACCGATTGAATGGGAACGGTATCGTCGGTTTCGCCGTGAATCAGCAGCGTGTTTTCCGGCACCGGCGCGACTTCCCAGCGGCTCGCCGCGGTGCCCACGAACACCATGCGCTCGATGGCCTGGCCTTCGTCGCGCAGCTTCGCGGCCACGTGCGACAACACGAACGTGCCGAATGAGAAACCCGCCAGCACGAGCGGCAGGTCTTCGTGCCCCGGCTGCGCGCGCATGTGATCGAGCACGGCGCGCAGATCGTCGCGCTCGCCGATGCCGGCGTCGTGTTCACCTTGCGTTTGCCCGACGCCGCGAAAATTCGAGCGATACGTCACGTAGTTCAACTGGACGAGCGTGCGCGCGAGCGTCTGCGCGACCTTGTTGTCCATCGTTCCGCCGAAGAGCGGATGCGGATGCGCGACGAGCGCAATGCCGCGCGGCGCGGCGCCGTTTTCGCGCGCTTCGTCGGGCAGGTCCAGCGCGACCTCGATCTTGCCGACCGGGCCGTCGATCAGATACTTCTTGGTGTGTACGTTCATGGCGGCGCTTATTGATCGATCTTCAGACGCTCTACGATTTTGCCGTTCGCGAGATGGGAGTCCACGATTTCGTCGATGTCGCTTTCATCCACGTACGTGTACCAGACGCCCTCCGGATAGACCACGAGCGTCGGACCCAGCTCGCAGCGGTCGAGACAGCCGGCCTTGTTGATGCGCACCTGGCCGGGCCCCGCGAGGCCGAGTTTCTTGACGCGCTTTTTTGCGTGCTCCTGCATGGCCTGCGCGTTGCAATTCGCGCAGCTCGGCCGCTCCGCGCCCGGCTCGCGCTGATTCAGGCAAAAGAAGACGTGATACTTGTAGAAGGAATCCATGATGTACGCAGAGGGAGACTGTCGGAAGGGCAATAGTGCAGCAGAACGCCGTTCGGCGCAGCGGCGCGAGGTTTTGTTCGCTGATCGTAGCGGCGGGCAATTGCTGTTGGGGTGCGGACGACCGAGCCGAGAGCCTCTTGCCGACCGCCCGTAGCAAACAATTATAGCGAGCGGGCAAGCCCCACCCCGCCACACGCATCCCGCCCCCGCCCTCAAGCGCGCCGCGTGCGCCGCCCCAACCACACGCGTTCGACGACAAACGCGAGCCACACCAGCGCCGCATAAGGCCAGACCCACGCGAGCCAGCGCGCGAGGCCGTTGAAGTGCAGATACCGTCCTTGCCGCCAGTCGGCCAGCACGACGTCGAAATAAGGATTCACCGGCAGCAGATTGACGAACACCAGCGTCACGACGAGCGCACTGGCGGCCAGCCCCGCTCGCGCGCTGCGCGTGAGACGCAGCGCGGCAAGCCCGAGCAGCGCGCCGCAGCCGAGCCCCGCGAGCGCGCCGGGCGTCGCCCAATCGAACGCGAGGCCGGATTGCGATTGCAGAAACGTCGCGCCCGCCTTCACGCCCAAAGCCACGACGATGAACAGCAGCAGCAGCCGCACGCGCGGCGCATGCCGGCGCACCGTTAGCGACGCGAGCGCCAGCGCGGCGAACAGATTGAGCGTCGTAATGAGCGCTTCCCAGCCGTCGTCCGGCAACCACGCGGCGACCCACGCCGGCCATGTGCCGACGTGCCAGCCGGCCGGCGCCCACGCGAAGAGCGCGTCCTGCGTCGTCGAATCGAACCGTGTCCACAACGCACGCGGCCAGTTGCCGAGTCCGAACAGACGCGGCGACGGATACATCGTCGCAAACGGCCATGCCGTTACGAGACACGCGAGCGCCGCGCTGTCGCGCTCGAACCACATGAGCCGCAAACGCCGCAGCAAGCCGCGGTCGAGCAGCGCGCCGGTGGCGGGCGACATGATCGCCGCGCCGAGCAGCGCGCCGAGCGCGTTGGCCGCGAGATCGAGGTTGGAAGCGACGCGCGTCGGCAGATAGGTTTGCACGGCTTCCATCACGCCCGACAGCAGTCCGCCCAGCACGAACGCGAGCGCAACCGCGAGCGGTCCGCGCCAGCGCGGGTAAAGCGCGAGCACCATCAGCGCGCCGAACGGCATATAGCCGAGCACATTCGTGACGACGTCGAACGCCGTGAGGTACTGCGGCATCGGGTCCGACAGGTACGCCAACGGACCGAGGCCGAGCGAACGCCAGCCCGAAAACGGGTACCACGAACCGTAGACGATCAGCGCGGTGTACAGCACCAACGCTTGCCGCGAGAGCACCGACGGGCGGCGCAGCCAGGATCGTTCGCTCATGCAGCGCTCCGTTGCGTGCGCTGCGCGGACGTCATTGCGCGGCGACCAGCGCCTGGACGCCGAGCCACGCGCCGATTTGCGCGACGAGGTCGTCGCTGGCGGCGGCGAGCGCCTGCGCGCCGCCGGCGGCGTCGGCGGAACGGGACGGCGCACGCGAAATGAAAGTGCGCTGGCCGATCACCTTGCCGTTCTGCGTCAGCGTGGCGCGCGCGGTCACTGCCGCATGGCTTTGCGCCTGGCTGTCGAAAACCTGCTCGAACTCGTTCAGATCGACTTTCAGCACCGGCGCCGGGACGCCGTCGGCGCCCGTCAGCACCGTGCCGCGCGAACTGAGCGCGCCGCGCAGACGCTGCGTGAGCAGCTCGGATGGCGGCATCGTCCAATGGCTGTTCGCGTACGCGGCGACCTGCTGCGAGTCCGCATAGCCGATCCGGTACACGAGCTTGTCGGAGCGCAGCACTTCGGGCGCGCTCACGTCGAGCACTTTGACAGCCGGCTGTGTTCCCGCCGACGATGCCGGCTTCGGCGGACCGAAGTCATAACGGATGTCCGACAGCGCCGCCGGCGTGCTCGTGCAGCCCGCGGCCAGCAGACCGACGGCGACGAGCGCCGCGCACGCCGCACCCGCACGCGTGACGCGCGAGGACAACAACCGGTGAATGGAGCGTGACATGACAATCTTCCTTTCTTCAAACCTTCAGATTCATTTCCCGGCGCTCGTGGCGGGCCACGTAAAGCCGGCCTCGCCGGGCCCAGGCGCCGCAGTCGGTGCACCGAAGAACACGCTGCGCGGACTGGTGCTGAACGTATCGGCGGCCCGGTCGACCGAGCGCGCCGCCGAGCGCACGTCCTCGGCGAGCGAATTGACGCGCGGCAGCGTGTCGTAACCGACTCGCGCCGACAGTTCCTGCAACGAGCCGTTCATCTGCGTCAGCGCGCCGCCCGCCTGCTGTGCGGCGGTGCCTACCTTGTTCAGGTTCATCTCGAACGGACCATCGGGGCGGTTCAAGCTCGTGATCAACTGGTTGGTCGAGACGAGCGTCCTGTCCAGCTTGTCGATGGTCGCGGGCAACTTGCCCGCCGCCGGCGCCATCTGCTGCGTAAGCGTGGCGACGCCGTCCGCGGCCTTCTGGATGCTGGCCGCCGTGCCGTGCAACTGATCGACCATTTCCTGCGACAACAGATTGTCGACGTCGTCCGTGACTTTTTCGAGCTTCTTCAGCAGCACGTCGCCGCGTTGCTGCAACTGATCGAGCAAGCCTGGACGCATCGGCAACTGCGCAACCTGTTTCGGCGACGAAGCGAGCGGCGACGGATCGCGCCCGGTGTCGTCGAGCTGAATGAACGCAATGCCGGTCACACCCTGAAAACCGAGACTGCCGAACGTGGAATGCGTGATCGGCGCATGCGTGTCGACGAGAATGCGGATCACGATCTGCCCAGGATGAGCGCGGTCGAACTTGATGGACTGCACCTTGCCGACGTCGAGCCCGCGATAGCGCACGGCGGCGTCGGTAAACAGGCCCGTCACGTTGGTGCGCGCAATCAGATCGTACGGCACGCGCACGGCGCGGTCGACATTGAACAAAAATGCCGCCGTGGCAATCGCGCCGAGCAGCACGATCGTGAAGAGCCCAGCCCAGAACGCATGTGATTTGTTTTCCATTACCAGGTTCCCTGATTTACAGCGGCAATTTCACAGCGGCAATTCCGACGACGCCGGCTCGAGCGCCGCGCGCGGCAGCTTCGCACGGCGCTCGGGCGGCAGCGCCTGCAACGCGCGGCGTCCGCGCAAGCCCAGAAAATATTCGCGGATAAACGGATGATCGACGCCCGCCGCTTCTTCAACGGGCGCGGCGACCAGCACCTTGCGGTCCGCGAGCACCGCGACGCGCGTGGACAGCGCGACCATCGTATCGAGGTCGTGCGTGACCATCACGACCGTCAGGCCGAGCGCGCGATGCAGCGCCGAGATCAGTTCGACGAACTCATCGGACGCCTGAGGATCGAGGCCGGCCGTCGGCTCGTCGAGAAACAGCAGCTCCGGTTCGAGCGCGATCGCACGGGCAATGCCGACGCGCTTGATCATTCCGCCCGACAGCGCCGACGGCATTTTCGACGCGTGCTTGCACGGCAGGCCGACCATCTCGAGCTTCAGCATCACAATGTCGCGCAGCAGGTCTTCGGGCACCTTGCCGAGTTCGCGCACCGGCTGCGCGACGTTATCGAACACCGACAGCGACGAGAACAGCGCGCCTCGCTGAAACAGCATGCCGGAGCGGCTGCGCATCAGCAGCGCGGTTTCGGGCGAAATGGTCGCGAGGTCCTCGCCGAACAGCTTGATGGTTCCCGACGACGGCCGCTCCAGGCCGAGAATCTGCCGCACGAGCGTGGTCTTGCCCGATCCCGAACCGCCGACAATCGACAGGATTTCGCCGCGCCGCACGTCGAGATTCAGATGCTGATGCACGATGTTGCGGCCATAGCGCTTGGTGACGTCGATCACCTCGATCACCGGCTCGGCGATCGAAGGCATCGGCTGGCCGCGCACGGCCTGAGTGAGCGGCGCGATCATCCGAGCCCCACGTTCTGGAACAGGATGGCGAACACGGCGTCCGCGAGAATCACGATCGTGATCGACGTCACCACCGATGTCGTCGTGCCCTCGCCGAGGCTCTGCGAATTCGCCTTGATACGGAACCCGAAATGACAGCCGGCAATCGCGATCAGCATGCCGAACGCGACGCCCTTGCCGAGCCCGATCCACAGATTCGCCACCGGCACGACGCCCGGCAACGCGCGCGCAAAGTAGCTCATGTCGATGCCGAGCACGATCTTCGCGGCGACTGCGCCGCCCGTCAGCGCGATGATGTCGGTCCACATCACGAGCAGCGGCATCGCCACGCCGAGCGCGATCACGCGCGGCAGAATCAGCCGCAAGCCGTGTGGAATGCCCATCACGCGCATCGCGTCGAGTTCCTCGGTCACGCGCATCACGCCGATCTGCGCGGTGATCGCCGAGCCCGAGCGGCCGGCCACGAGAATCGCCGACAGCACGGGGCCGAGTTCGCGGATCACCGAAAGCCCGAGAATATTGACGATGTACTGATTCGCGCCGAAGAGCCGCAGTTGCTGCGCGGACAGATAGCTCAACACGATGCCGATCAGGAACGCGACGAGCGCGGTGATCGGCAGCGCCTTCGTGCCGGCGTTGTAGATGTTCGCGGAGATTTCCGTCCACGGCGTGATGGCCGGCTTGCGCGCGATGGCGAGCAGATCGAGCACGACGCGCCCGAGCATCGCGACGCCGCCGTACAGATGCTCGAAGAACGAGAAAATCGCGAGGCCGAGCCGCGTGAACGGATCGAATCTGACGACCGGTTCAGCCGTCTCGCGAACCGTGTCGAGCAACGCGATGCGCTCGAAAATGTCGCGCTGGGTGTCGGTCAGCTCGGTGTCGGGCGGCATTCTGTGGCCCCACACGCGCCACAGCGCCTGGCCGCCCACATGGTCCATCCGGTCGATACGCGACAGGTCCCACTGGCCGATGCCTTCGGCGCCCTCGAGCGAGCGCAGTTGCGGGATCACGTGTCCGGTTGCGCGATCGCGCGCGAGCGCGAGCGCCGTCCACTGGCCCGAGAGCCGGACGATCTTGCCTTGGCTGCCGGCCGCGACTTCGAGGCCGGGCGGAGTGTCGTAGTTCAAGGATCGCTGCAATCTGGTTATCGGATTAGCGGCCATTGTAGCGAAGGCGCAGCGGAACGACCGTGCGGGCGGCCTCGCGCGGTTCGCTGTCGTTACAATATGGGACATGAACGCTTCCCGCACTCCGCCCCAACGTCCAGCCGCTGCCGCGAACGCAGCTGACTGGCGCATCGACCGTGAACGCGCCGTCGCGCTTTTCGGCGCGCATGCGCATGACTGGCCGATCGAAATCGTCGAGGAAACCGGCTCGACCAATGCCGACCTGATGTCGCGCGTAAAGGCGCTGCCGCGCAAAGCGGGCGCGCTGCCGCGGCCGATCGTGCGGGTCGCTTATCTGCAGACCGCCGGGCGCGGCCGGCGCGGCCGTCCGTGGTACGCGGAGCCGGGCAATGCGCTGCTGTTTTCGGTGGCCTGTGTGCTGCCGCGTCCGCTCGAAGGGCTCGCGGGATTGAGCCTCGCGGTGGGTGTTGCGCTCGTCGACGGATTGCGTTCGTTGCCGGTCGCGGGCCCCGGCCAGATTGCGCTGAAGTGGCCGAACGACGTGCTGCTCGAAGGCGACAAGCTCGCGGGAATTCTGATCGAAACCGCGTGGAGCACGGAGCACGCGAGCGCGGTCGTGATCGGCATCGGCACGAACGTGAAGGGCGCCGACGAACTCGCCGCGAAGATCGGCGCGCTGAACGCCGACGCGCCGCCGCAGGCGCGCGGCACGGCGCCGACCGCGTTGCAGCGCGCGCTGCCGAACGCCAATCTCACCGATACGCTCGCCGCCGAACTCAATGCGCTCGAACCCGCGTTGCAGCGCTTCGGCGCGGAAGGTTTTGCGCCCTTCCAGGCGCGCTGGAACGCGGTGCACGCGTACGCGGGCCGCGAGGTCGTGCTGCTCGAGCAAGGCCAGGAAGTCACGCGCGGCGTGGCTGCGGGCGTCGATGAACGCGGTCAGTTGCTGCTCGACACGGCTGCGGGACGGCAGAGCATCGCGACCGGCGACGTGTCGCTGCGTCTCGCCGACGGTGCCGCATGACGCGCGGCGCGCCTTATCTTTTGATCGACGCGGGCAATAGCCGCGTCAAATGGGTGATGGTGGCGGCGGACGGTGCGCAGATCGCGGCCGGGGCGCTTGCGCATGGGGATGGCGATTCGCCGGAGTGGTCAAAGCTGCCCGCGCCGGGCGGCGCGTGGTTATCGAATGTCGCCGGCGATGCGGTCGCGGCGCGCATCGCCGAACTCGTTCACACGCAGTGGCCGGGCTTGCCGCTCACCACGATCCGCGCACGCGAACGCCAATGCGGCGTGACCAACAGCTACACGACGCCGCATGCGCTCGGCAGCGACCGCTGGGCCGGCATGATCGGCGCGCACGCGGCGTTTCCGGGCGAGCATCTGCTGATCGCGACGTTCGGCACTGCGACCACGCTCGAGGCGTTGCGCGCGGACGGCTGCTTCGTCGGCGGACTGATTGCGCCGGGCTGGAGCTTGATGATGCGCTCGCTCGGCGAGCACACGGCGCAATTGCCGACGCTCGACGCGGACGCCGCGCGCGGCCTTCTCGACGACGACGCTCGCGGCACGCGGGACGCGGCCCGTCGCGGGCCGTCCTTTGCGACAGACACGCCGCGTTCGCTCTCTGCCGGTTGCACGCTCGCGCAAGCGGGTCTCGTCGAACGGATGTGGCGCGACTTGCAGGATGAATGGCAGGTGCCGGTGCGCCTTGTGATCGGCGGCGGCGCGGCGGACGAAGTGGCGAGCGCGTTGAAAGTGCCGCATACTCGCCACGATTCGCTGGTCTTATCCGGGCTCGCATTGATCGCTTCGGAGCGCGCTTCGGATCACGGCGCTTGAAGCACAGTCGAATATCATCGGCACGGCTCGATGTCGTGGTGCAGCGGCGATACCGGCGGCTAAACTGACTCAGCTTATAGATGGGAAAATAAAACGATGCTGCGCTGGCTGATTGCCATTTTGTTTCTAGCCAACCTTCTGGCATTCGTCGCGGTGCGCGGCGTATTCGGTCCGACGCCCACCGCAAGCGGACGGGAACCCAATCATCTGAGCCGGGAAGTGCATCCCGATGGGCTGAAGGTGCGCCCGATCACTGCCGCCGAGGCGGGCGACCAGGCGGTAGTCGGCGCGCCGGCCCCGGCTGCGCCGATCGCGGCGTCAGCGTTACCGCAATAAAGCACGGTGAAACCGCGCGCCACATTCAACCCTGCGTGCGAACCTTGTTGAGCAGCGCCGTGGTCGAGCGATCGTGCTCGAACGGAATCGCCAACGCCTTACCGCCCCAGCCACGCACGATGGCCGATTCCGGCAACGCATCCATGTCGTAATCGCCGCCCTTCACGAGCACGTCCGGACGCACCGCCGAGATAAGATCGACCGGCGTCTTTTCCGTGAAGCAAACCACGTAATCGACGCTTTCCAGCGCCGCGAGCAGCGCCATGCGGTCGGCTTCGTTGTTGATCGGACGGTCGTCGCCCTTGCCGAGCATGCGCACCGACGCGTCGCTATTCACGCCGACAATCAGGCAAGCGCCCTGGGCTTTGGCATCGGCGAGATAGGTCACATGCCCGCGATGCAGGATGTCGAACACGCCGTTCGTAAAGACGACCGGCGACTTCAGTGAAGGGCGCAATGCGACGAGTGCGTCGCGCGCGAGAATCTTGCGTTCGAAAATGGCAGCCATGAGGATGTGGAAGAGACAGAAGGAGCGCCGTCACGATACACCGCGAGCCGTATCGAGAACGCAAAACCGATCAAAAAAGAACCTGATGAAGCCGGTCAGATAGAGCGAATCGAACTGAGTCATGAAACGGAACGGCCCGGCAAGCTGATGCCTGCCGGGCCGTCTTTTTTACGAATCAGAAGCGTCGAACCGGAACTTACGAGCGCTCGGCCATTAAGCCGGCTGTTCGGCCGATTTCTGGTCGGCCTGCAGGCGCGCCACCACTTCCTTGCGATAGCGGTTCAGTTCCTGCGCGGTGTTGAACGTGCGTTCGAACAGCAGCGACAGATTGTGCAAAATGCGCTCGACGACCTTCTTTTCCCAACCGTCGTCGAAACGGATCTGCTCGTCGAGCCAGCGCTCGAGCCATTCGGGGTCGGGCAGACGCGACTGGATCGTGTCGCGCGGGAACAGAGCCTGATTGACGTGCAGATTCGTGGGATGCAGCGGCTTTTCGGTGCGGCGCGCGGACGCCATCAGCACACCGATCTTCGCAAAGGCAGCGCGCGCGATGTCGCCGGTTTGCACCATCGCCTTCTTCATGTAGCGCAGGTAGGCGCCGCCATGCCGGGCTTCGTCGCGCGAAATGGTTTCGTAGATGTGCTTGATGACCGGCTCGGTGTGCCATTCGGCCGCACGGCGATACCAGTGATTCAGGCGGATTTCGCCGCAGAAGTGCAGCATCAGCGTTTCGAGCGGCGGCGCCGGATCGAATTCGAAGCGCACGGCGTGCAGTTCTTCTTCGGTGGGGGCACATTTCGGGCTTGAAGCGGCGCAGGTATTCCATCAGCACCAGCGAATGCTTTTGCTCTTCGAAGAACCACACGCTCATGAACGCGGAAAAATCGCTGTCGTGATGGTTGTCACGCAAGAACATTTCCGTGGCGGGCAGCGCCGACCATTCGGTGATCGCGTTCATCTTGATCGTCGCGGCCTGCTCGTCGGTCAATAGCGATGCATCGAACTTGTCCCAGGGAATGTCTTTCTCCATGTCCCATCGAACGGATTCGAGCGATTTATAAAGTTCCGGATAAAGCATGGTGTTCATAGTCCCACCCCTGTTCTGCACATACTGTGTGTGTCTGTCACTACTACGTGTAGCACTCTTGCTGACGACGAACCTGGTGCACCGGGCGTTGTGCCCGAATGCCGCGCCGTTCGCCGGCCAAAGCTTCAATTTTACGCGGTAACCGGCCGCCTGGATGCACGGGCAGCGAAGAAGTCCGGGCGCTTGCGCGAAGAGCGGCTAACGCAAAATTTGCATGCTCAACGTTACGCGCTGCGCGGCCAACCGTGGGTGAGGGATACCCTATGCCTGAGGTCGAGCCAGTCTGCGATGAAAACCGCACCGTCCAGCCCTGCGCCGGTCCTGCCGGCGGCGAATGGAGCAAGGGCGGCTGGATTGGTTGTTTTTCAGCGCACGCCCAAAAGCCAAACAAATACCTTCCAATGATAGCACGCTGATTTGCCCAAACCCGCGCGGGAACAGACGCAATTCCGGTGCCCGCTTGACGTGTCTCAATGACGCGCGCAATCGGCGGAGTGTGACGGGCGATCGGGGACAAAACGGTGACAGTCGGCGATTTCTGCTGTTGTTTGCCGCCGACAGTCGATGCGCGCCGCCGTCCGGCGCGCGTGCTTACAGTGACTTTTTGGGCGCTTTCGACGCGTTGCTGCCGGTGCCGGCGGCGGTGCGCTTCGTCGCGGTCGGCGCGCGCTTCGCCGCGGGACGCTTGGCGGCAGACTCAGCGCTGCCGCTCGATCCACCGGACGCCGCGGCTGCCGCTGCAACGTCCGCCGGCGATGGACGCGGCACATCCGTCGCGCCGCCTACCGCTTCGCTCGCCTCGTCCAGGTGGTCTTCCGTCGATGCCGCCTGCGCGCCGCCGCTCGTGGCCGCGCCGGCAGCACCCGCTGCGCCGGCCGCTGGCTGCGTCATCGCGAACTGGGCGATCTGATTGAATTGCGATTGCAGCAGATTCCACCATGCCGATGCATCGAAGCTCGGCGTGGCGGGCTCGGCTTGCTCATCGCTCGCAGATTCAGCGGCGCTCGCGCTTTCCGCGGAACTGGAGGCCGAAGCCGACGCTGGCGAATTCGGCCAGCCGCTCGCCGCCGACGGGCTCGGCGCGGGCGCCGGCGACTTCGCCTCGGCCGCCGCCGCAGGCTGCGCCATCGACTGTTGCGCGAACGCGCCGAACGCACGCAGCGTCGCAAGCGTCGCGCGCTGCACCTCGAGCGCCTGAATCGCGGACTGCAGCATGCTCAGGTTCAGCTTGAGCCACTGCTCGACGGCGCGCATGTCGGTGATGCGCTTGTCGAGTTCCTCGACATTGGTGAGCGGCGCCATCATGTCGGACATCATCGACAGCGATGGGCCGAGGCTCGCGCCCGGCTGCGCGCCCGAAAACGCGGAGCCGAACGGCGACAGGCGCATCATGCCCCACATGCTCTCGAGCATGTCGGCGGGCGGAAAACCAGGGAAGCCAGGAAACGGCGGCGTTGAGCCAGGTGTGTCGGTCATGCTTGTCGCCTCGCTGCATTAACTGAAAAAACACGGAACAAAGAGCGCACAAACGCGCTGAGTACCGCGCACACGCATCTGAATCCGATCATACCGCGCGCGGCGTTGCCTGATCGCACCGTGGCTGTCGCCGTACTCGCGACGCGCTGATGCCGCCAGATCGGGCCGCGGCTCACAGCGTACTCACCATGCGCCGCCTCTACCCAATCACGCCACGGCTCTCATGGTGCGCATCAGGCGCACGAGCCGTCAGAACGAGCCGCCGCCCTCACCGCCCTCACCGCTCGCGCCACGGATCTGCGCCGCCGAAATCCGGCGCGCGCCGCTCGCGCAGCGAGTTCACGCCTTCGCGCACGTCGGGCCCTGCGAAGCCCATGAACTCCAACGCAAGCGACGTATCGAACGCCGGGCCGGCCGAGCGCAGCCAGTTGTTCAACGCATACTTGGTCCAGCGGATCGCCGTCTGCGAGCCGTGCGCGAGCTTTTGCGCGACCTCGAACGCTTTGGGCAGCAGATCGTTTTCGTCGACGGCAAGCGAGACGAGGCCGATGCGCTCCGCCTCCGCGCCGCTCACCGGCTCGCACAGCATCAGGTAGTACTTGGCCTTCGCCATGCCGCACAAAAGCGGCCAGACAATCGCCGCATGGTCGCCGGCAGCGACACCGAGCCGCGTGTGCCCGTCGATGATGCGCGCCGTTTTCGACGCGATCGAAATATCCGCGAGCAACCCGGCGACAAGTCCCGCACCGACCGCCGGACCATGCATCGCCGAGACAATCGGTTTGCTGCAGTTGATCACGTTATAGACGAGGTCGCGAGCCTCGCGCCACACGCGTGCGCGCACATCGAAATCGGTCGCCATGTCTTCGACGAGTTGCAGATCGCCGCCCGCCGAAAAGCCCTTGCCCTCGCCGCGAATAATCGCGACGCGCGTGTCGGGATCGCGGTCGATGTCGCGCCAGATTTCCGCAAGCTCGTAATGCATGCGCGCGTCCGCGGTGGCGAGCGCGCTTTTGTTCGCGCCCTCGCCGCTCATCACCACCTCGAGCACGCCGTGCTGATGGCGACGCAGTCGAAGCGACCGGTAGTGTGCGTAAAACGCGTCGTTGCTGTGAGCTTGCTCTGACATGGCGATCGATCCGTGTGTCGGTAAAGGCGCGCGTGGCGCGCGTCGTGAGTCGATTTAACGCTAACGCGGCTGATAAACCCACTTGCCGTTCCTGATTTCGACCATCACGCGTGCGCGTTGATCGAGACCGAGGTGGTCCGTGGGGCTCATGTTGACGACGCCGTTGGTGTCTGCGAGACCGCGCGTGGTTTCGAGCGCGTCGCGCAACGCGCGGCGGAATTCGGGCGTGCCCGGCGAGGCCGCCTTCAATGCGATCGGCACGGCATGATTGAGCAGCATGCCCGCGTCCCAGGTGTAGGAGCCGAACGCCGACACCGTGCCTGCGCCACGCAGCGCCTCGAAACGCGCGATGTAATCGAGTGCAAGACGCTTCGCCGGATGATCCGCCGGCAATTGCGCCGCCACCAGCACCGGGCTCGCGGGCAGGAACGTGCCGTTGCAATCGGCGCCGCACACGCGCAGGAAGTCGTTGTTGCCCACGCCGTGATTGTGATAGATCAGCCCTTTGTAGCCGCGCTCGCGCAGCGTCTTCGGCGGCAGTGCGGCGGGTGTGCCGGCCGCGCCGACCACGACGGCATCGGGATGCGTCGCGAGGATTTTCAGCACCTGGCCGGTCACGCTCGGATCGGTGCGGTTAAAGCGCTCGCTCGCCACCATCTGCATGTGATGCAGTTGCGCGAACTTCGCGACTTCGTTGTAAAAAGTCTCGCCGAGCGCGTCCGCCTGGCCGATGAACGCGACCGTTTTAACGCCGCGCGTGCTCGCGTGCTCGGCAATCGCCGAGGCCATCATCGCGTCCGTTTGCGGGGTCTTGAATACCCAGTGGCGCTTCGCATCCACGGGCTCGATGATTTTCGCCGACGACGCCAGCGAGATCATCGGCGTCGTTCCGTCGGCGACCACGTCGATCATCGCGAGCGAAATCGGCGTGATCGAAGAACCGATAATCGCGTCGACGTGATTTTCGGAGATCAGCTTCTTCGTGTCCTGCACGGCCTGCGTGGTGTCAGAGGCATCGTCGAGCACGATGTATTCGACGCTCTGCCCGCCGATCTGTTTAGGCAGCAAGCTCGCCGTGTCGCGCGCGGGAATGCCGAGCGACGCGGCCGGTCCTGTCAGCGACAGCACGAGCCCGATCTTGACCTGAGCAAGCGCGACGGCAGGCGACAGTGCGGCAAACATCGCGAACAAAATCGCCGGGCGACGCACAAGAGGCATCAAGCGCAGAAACCAGGCAAACCGCTTCTCCTGTCGCGCAACCTGCTGCGCGAACCGCTCCGCGAACTCGCGCCCTATGCCCGCACGCGCAGGCTGCCCGCAAGCGCCCGCCATCCCCGCTTCCAACGATCCAGCTCGCCGCATGGTGTCTCCTCACATGAGTTTTTGTTCTGCTTCGTTCTAATCATCCGCCGATGCCGCTGCGCCAGTCAGTGTAGCGGCGCGCGATGGCAGCGGCATCGGGCGAAACCCTTTCGGACCGGCGCGCGTGCCGCGTCAGTCAAGCGGTGCGATGCTCTGCTCGATGGACCCGAAAATCGACTTGCCCGCTTCGTCGAACATTTCGATTTTCACCGTGTCGCCGTACTTCATGAACTCGGTCTGCGGCGCGCCGTGCTCGATGGTCTCGAGACAGCGCTTTTCGGCGATACAACAATAGCCGCGCTTCGCGTCCTTGTTCGACACCGTGCCCGAGCCGACAATCGCGCCCGCGCGCAAATTGCGCGTTTTCGCCGCGTGTGCGATCAGTTGGCCGAAGTGAAACACCATGTCAGTACCGGCATCCGGCTGGCCGACTTTCTTGCCGTTCCAATGGACGATCATCGGCCGATGCACGCCGCCTTCGCGCCAATGCTCGCCGAGTTCGTCGGGCGTGACCGCAACGGGCGCAAACGACGTGGCCGGCTTGCTCTGGAAAAAGCCAAAGCCCTTCGCGAGTTCGGCGGGAATCAGATTGCGCAGCGAGACGTCGTTGACGAGCGTGATGAGGCGCACGCTTCTGAGCGCCTGGTCGGGCGTGGCGCCCATCGGCACGTCGCTCGTGATGACGGCAACTTCCGCCTCGAAGTCGATGCCGAACGCTTCGGACGCGCACACGACGTCGTCTTTCGGGCCGATGAAATCGTCGCTGCCGCCCTGGTACATCAGCGGATCGGTCCAGAATTCCGGCGGCATTTCCGCGCCGCGCGCGCGCCGCACGAGTTCGACATGATTCACATACGCGGAGCCGTCGGCCCATTGGAACGCGCGCGGCAGCGGCGCCATGCAGTCGCTCGCGTCGAACGAAAACGTGTTGCGCGCGCGGCCCTGATTGAGCGCGTCGTACAGGTCGAGCAATTGCGGCGCGTAGAAGGCCCAGTCGTCGAGCACGCGCTGCAACGTGGGCGCGATCGCGTCGGCAACGGCAGCGGTATGCAGATCGCGGGACACGACAATCAGTTGGCCGTCGCGCGTGCCGTCCTTCAGCGTGGCAAGTTTCATGGAGGAATGAACCGTGTTAGTGACGATAAGGGGAATCTATTCTACGATGGTGAATCGGCGCCGCCCAAGTCCGGCGCGCCCTGGCCGGCAAGAGGCGCATTGCATGCGCGCGGCAGCCGGTTCTTCCTACATTGCTTTTGAACGCGCTTAGCGCCTTTTGCTCATGCCGCACACTGCCCGCTCCGGCGCCATTGCTCACGATGCTGACGCCGCTGCCGAACCGCTCGACGCATCGGAAGCGCCCGACACCGACGACGATACCGCCGACGCCGGCGAAGAAAAACTGCGCTCGGGAATCCAGTCGATCGAAGTCGGCTTCAGGCTGCTCGACGTGCTCACTCACGAGCCGCGCGCGATGATGCTGCGCGACCTCGCGCAGCGCGCGGGCATGAGTCCGGCGAAAGCGCACCGCTATCTGGTGAGCTTTTTGCGGCTCGGCGTCGTCGCGCAGGATCCGTTGTCGGGGCGCTATGAACTCGGCGGCTTCGCGTTGCAACTCGGACTCGCGCGGCTGGCGCGCGTCGACGGCGTGAAGCTCGCGCGTATCGCGCTCGCCGAATTGCGCGACCGCCTGGACCTGACGGTCGGCATCGCCGTGTGGGGCAACCAGGGGCCGACCATGGTCCACTGGATGGAGTCGAGTCATCCGGCAAAAGCGTCGCTCAAGCTCGGCGACGTGATGCCGCTTCTCAGTTCCGCGACCGGCTTGCTGTTCGCGGCCTATCTGCCCACAGGCAAAACCGCCGCGATGCTCGAGCGTGAGTTGGCCGACACGCGCCGCTCGTCGCATATCGGCGTGCCGCGCACGCGCGAGGAAGTCGAACGCGCGCTCGCGGAAGTGCGCGAGCACGAAGCGGCGCGCGTCGAAGGCATGCTGCTGCCGACCATCCACGCGTTCTGCATGCCGGTGTTCGACTCGACCGGCGAACTCGCGCTCGGCCTCGTCGCGCTCGGTCACGAAGGCGCGTTCGACATTAGCTGGGGCGGCGAGATCGACACGGCCCTGCGCGAATGCGCGCGCAAGCTGTCGTACGAGCTGGGGTATAGTCCGACGCCTCGCTAAAGCGCACGCCGCTTTCCGTCCGCTCGCCCATTTTTCCGCCGATGGCCTTCCCTTTCGCCGCACGTTCCGCCGAAGCCACTGTCACGCCGCCAGACGAGCCGCGCGCCCGTTCGCGCATGTGGCGATGGATCGTCGTGCTGCTCGTCGTGGGCGTGCTTCACTGGATCGCCGCGCAATGGGTCGAGCGTCATCGCGCAACCCTGAATCCTTCGGATGACGAACACGTGCCCGTGCAGGTCGCGCTTCTGAAGCCCGAACGTATCGAGCGCAATCCGGCGGCCGTGCCGCCCGCGCCGGCCGCGCAGCCGGCGACGCGCAAGCCCGCCGCGAGCAAGCCGCGAGAACATGTGCTGACAGCAATGCAATCGGCCGAACGGGCGGCAATGCAAGCGGCGCGCGCCGCATCGGACGCCGCGGCGAGCGCGGCCGCCGCAAACGCGATGCCCGCGAGTTCAGCGAGTTCCGCGAGCGGCGCGTCGGCAAGTGCATCGGCAAACGCAACCGCGCCGCAGCCAGTTCCCGGCGCAAAGTTCTCTGTCCCGCCGTCCGGCGATCTTCAATACGACACGTTTTACAACGGCGTGCGCAATCAGCCTGGCACCATCCATTGGACGAGCAGCGGCGAGCGCTACGAAATGGTGGTTTCGGTGCCCTTACCTTTTGTCGGCACGTTCGTCTATTCGAGTCATGGCCGTATCGACGCATTCGGTCTCGCGCCGGAGCAATATGTGGAAAAACGCGGCCATCGCGCGGAAGACATTTCAATCTTCAACCGCGCCGACCGGAAAATCGCCTTCACGCGCACGCCGGCCACCTTGCCGCTGCCCGACGGCGCACAGGACCGCTTCAGCATGGTGATGCAGTTGGCGAGTCTCGTGCGCGGCGACCCGACTGCGTACAAGCCGGGCGTCACGCGGCAGTTCTTCGTGGTGGATAGCGACAGCGGCGAGAACTGGCCGGTCGAGACCATCGGCGACGAAACCATCCGCACCGCGCAGGGCTACCTCGAAACGCGCCATTTCAAACGCCTGCCGCGTCGCGAGGGCGATCAGCGCCGCATCGACGTATGGCTCGCGCCTTCGCTCGGCTGGCTGCCCGCGCGGATCGTGCAAACGGAGCCGAACGGCACGCAATTCGAGCTGGTGTGGCGCGGCAAGCTGAACGCGGAGAACGGCGCGGGCACCGATTCGCCGGATGGGTCCGCCAATACCTCGTCTTCCGCTGCGCCCGCAGCGGCACCCGACCCAGCGCCACCCGCACCGGTCGATTCGACCGCTCCCGACGACACTTCCGGCAACATCAAGCCATAACGACATGCCATTCGGCTAAACGCGCAAAGGCAAGCGCCGCACCCGAATGGTGCCTCTGACATTCCGCGAAACTTCCGCCTGGCCGCCGACTCTTCATCATCTGATGCGACCGTTCGGCGGACCGCTGCGCATAAACGCCAGGCAGCGACATGCAACAACCAGCGCCGACGGACTCTCCCACTGCATTCCCCTCGAAGGAGCTTGCATGCAAGTGAACATCAACGGTATCGAGACACGCTACGTGCTGAGCAATGAAGGTGGTGGCCCGTGGCTGACGTTCATTCATCAGCTCGGCGGCGATCTGTCGGTCTGGGACCAACTCGCCGGCTATTTCCGCGACGACTACACGGTTCTGCGCTACGACGTGCGCGGCCACGGCGAGACGGCGGTGTCGAAGGAGCCGTTCACGATTGCCGATCTCGCCCGCGACCTCGCCGCACTGCTCGATGCGCTCGGTGCACCGAGCACGCACCTCGTGGGCATGTCGATGGGCGGCATGATCGCCCAGCAGTTCGCGCTCGATCACCCTTCGCGCGTGGACACGCTCACTATTGCTGACAGCAGCGCGGCCAATCTCCCGGAAGCCCGCCCGCTATGGGATCAACGCGCTGCGAGCGCACGCCGGGACGGCATGGCATCGCTTGCGCCCGCCACGCTCGAGCGCTGGCTGACGCCTGAGTTTCGCAGCGCGCATCCCGAAGCCGTCGAGCCGATCCGCGAGGCGCTCGTGCGCACGTTGCCGGAAGGCTACGCCCTGGCGTGCGAAGCGCTGCGCGATTTCGATGTACGGGGTAAGCTGGGAAGCATTCGCTGCGCAACCCTGGTGGTGGCTGGACGCCACGACACGGGCACGGCGCCTGCTGCTAGTCAGGCAATAGCAGATGCCATTGAAGGCGCGCAGTTCGAATTGCTCGACGCCGCTCATCTCGCGCCTGTCGAGCAGTCCCAACGGTTTGCCGCACTGCTTGAAACGTTTCTTGAAGGCCGGTCTAACCGGTAGGTTCGGAACTTTTACATGCGTCAATCCGGACCCACCCCTTGAATTCCAGACCACAAGCTCCACGTAAGGCGCAGGAACGGCCAGGAGCCAACGGAAATAAGGAGTGTCGCCATGCAAATGATCTACAACAGCCCCAACTATTGTGTCGTCGAATTTCCGCCGCAGGAAGGTCCGCTGGCCATGAAATCGGGTGGCTATGAGATCGTCGACAAGAACATGCAGCGCGAGATTTACATCGACGGTGCAATGGCGGCGCGGTTTCGCGAGAGCGTGCAAAAGCTGATCGAAGAGGAACCGTCGCTCGATGAGGTCGACGAATTCCTCGGCCAGTTCGACAGCCTGATGCATCAGCCGGTCATTCTTCACTAACCGCAAGGAGTGCAGGAAGCGCCAAGGTTTTTGGCGTGCGAGCATCTCGACGTTGTTGGCGACATTTGCCGACGCCGCCGCCCGGCTTCACGGGCGCGCTTCACAAGGCGGTCGGTTTTAATGGAATCGGTTCAGCGGGCTTAAGGCGCGCTGGACCGTTTTCTTTTGCAAAGCGCGTTTCGCGCGGCCGGGCGCGCTGTGTCGTCCAGTGCTGCCACGTGCCGCCCAGTGCCGCGCCCGGCGCGATAGCCCGGCTGCGGCTACAATGACAGGTCCCAGAAAAGCCGGCCCAAGCCATCGTCAGCCATGAACCAGCCTGCCCAAACCGTCAAGCCTATCCGTCCCGAGCGCGATTACACGCGCGGCGCGACACTGCCCGCGCTGCTCAAGTCGCGCATCCTGATTCTGGACGGCGCGATGGGTACGATGATCCAGCGCTACAAGCTCGACGAAGCACGCTATCGCGGCGAGCGCTTTGCGGACTACGGACGCGACATCAAGGGCAACAACGAACTGCTGTCCATCACGCAGCCGCAGATCATCAGCGAGATTCACGAGCAGTATCTGGCTGCGGGCGCCGACATCATCGAAACGAATACGTTCGGCGCGACCACCGTCGCGCAGGCTGACTACGGCATGGAAGCGCTTGCAGTCGAGATGAATCTGGAGTCGGCGAAGCTCGCGCGCGCCGCGTGCGACAAGTATTCGACGCCCGACAAACCGCGCTTCGTCGCCGGCGCGATCGGACCGACGCCGAAGACCGCGAGCATTTCGCCTGACGTGAACGATCCGGGCGCGCGCAATGTCACGTTCGACGAACTGCACGCCGCCTATTACCAGCAGGCGAAAGCGTTGCTCGACGGCGGCGCCGACCTGTTCCTCGTCGAAACGATCTTCGACACGCTCAATGCCAAAGCCGCGCTGTTCGCGCTCGACGAACTGTTCGAAGACACCGGCGAGCGTCTGCCCATCATGATTTCGGGCACGGTCACGGACGCCTCGGGGCGCATCCTGTCGGGACAGACCGTCGAGGCGTTCTGGAACTCGCTGCGCCACGCGAAGCCGCTTACGTTCGGCCTGAACTGCGCATTGGGCGCGGCGCTGATGCGTCCGTACATCGCCGAACTGGCGAAGCTGTGCGACACCTACGTGTCGTGCTATCCGAACGCGGGCTTGCCGAATCCGATG
Source organism: Paraburkholderia sp. OAS925 (assembly GCF_040543975.1). Lineage (NCBI taxonomy): Bacteria > Pseudomonadati > Pseudomonadota > Betaproteobacteria > Burkholderiales > Burkholderiaceae > Paraburkholderia > Paraburkholderia sp. OAS925. The sequence continues at coordinate 664,197 of NZ_JBEUNO010000001.1, read as the reverse complement.
AGCGATACGGGCTTCGACGAATTGCCGGCTGACACCTCGGGCCTGCTGAAGGAATTTGCCGAAGCGGGTCTCGTGAATATTGCCGGCGGCTGCTGCGGCACGACGCCCGAGCACATCGCTGCGATCGCCCGCGCGCTTGCCGAAGTGAAGCCGCGCAAGTGGCCGACGCAATACCGCGACGCCGCCTGAGCGGCATCGAAAAACAGCCGCCGCTCAAGCCGCATCAGACGCACCCAGGCCGCACCTAACGCACGCATTCGACTCGCACCTACGCCATGACCGATCACACCATGCGCCTTGCCGGCCTCGAGCCGTTCAACGTCACGTCCGGGACGCTTTTCATCAACGTTGGCGAACGTACCAACGTGACGGGCTCGAAAGCCTTCGCGCGAATGATTCTGAACGACCAGTTCGACGAGGCGATTGCCGTCGCGCGTCAGCAGGTCGAGAACGGCGCGCAGGTGATCGACGTCAACATGGACGAGGCGATGCTCGATTCGAAAGCGGCGATGGTGCGCTTCATGAATCTGATCGCGTCGGAGCCGGACATTGCGCGCGTGCCGATCATGATCGATTCGTCGAAGTGGGAAGTGATCGAAGCGGGCCTGAAATGCGTGCAGGGCAAAGCGATCGTCAACTCGATCTCGCTGAAGGAAGGCGAAGAGGCTTTCCGCCATCACGCGAAACTGATTCGCCGCTACGGCGCGGCAGCCGTGGTGATGGCCTTCGACGAACAAGGCCAGGCCGACACGTTCGAGCGCAAGACGCAGATCTGCAAACGCTCGTATGACTTTCTCGTGAACGAAGTGGGCTTCCCGCCGGAAGACATCATCTTCGATCCGAACATCTTCGCGATTGCCACGGGTATCGAAGAACACAACAACTACGCGGTCGACTTCATCAACGCGACGCGCTGGATCAAGCAGAACCTGCCGTACGCGAAGGTGAGCGGCGGCGTGTCGAACGTGTCGTTCTCGTTCCGCGGCAACGATCCGGTGCGCGAAGCGATTCACACCGTGTTCCTGTATCACGCGATTCAGGCCGGCATGGACATGGGCATCGTGAATGCGGGCCAGCTCGGCGTGTATGCGGATCTGGATGCGGAACTGCGCGAACGCGTCGAAGACGTCGTGCTGAATCGCCGCGCGGACGGCACCGATCGTCTGCTGGAAGTCGCCGACAAATACAAAACCGGCGCAGCGAAGAAAGAAGAAAACCTGGAGTGGCGCAATCAGCCGGTCGAGAAGCGTCTGTCGCATGCGCTCGTGCACGGCATCACGAACTTCATCGTCGAAGATACTGAGGAAGTGCGCGCGAAGATCGCGGCGCAAGGCGGCCGCCCGATCAATGTGATCGAAGGCCCGCTGATGGACGGCATGAACATCGTCGGCGATCTGTTCGGTCAGGGCAAGATGTTCCTGCCGCAAGTCGTCAAGTCGGCGCGCGTGATGAAGCAGGCGGTCGCGCATCTGATCCCGTTCATCGAAGAAGAAAAGAAGCAGCTCGCGGCCGCGGGCGGCGACGTGCGCGCGAAGGGCAAGATCGTGATCGCCACCGTGAAGGGCGACGTGCACGACATCGGCAAGAACATTGTGTCGGTGGTGCTTCAGTGCAATAACTTCGAAGTGGTCAACATGGGCGTGATGGTCCCGTGCAACGACATTCTCGCGAGGGCGAAAGTGGAAGGCGCGGACATCATCGGACTGTCGGGCTTGATCACGCCGAGTCTCGAGGAAATGGCCTACGTTGCGTCTGAAATGCAGCGCGACGACTACTTCCGCGTGAAGAAGATTCCGTTGCTGATCGGCGGCGCAACGACCTCGCGCGTGCATACGGCCGTGAAGATCGCGCCGCATTACGAAGGGCCGGTCGTGTATGTGCCGGACGCGTCGCGCTCGGTGTCGGTCGCATCGAGCCTCTTGTCCGACGAAGGCGCGGCCAAGTACCTCGACGAACTGAAGGCCGACTACGATCGCATTCGCAATCAGCACGCGAACAAGAAAGCGCTGCCGATGGTCACGCTCGCCGAAGCCCGCGCGAACAAGACGCCGATCGACTGGAAGAGCTATCAGCCGGTCAAGCCGAAGTTCATCGGCCGCCGCGTGTTCAAGAACTTCGATCTGAGCGAACTCGCGAACTATATCGACTGGGGTCCGTTCTTCCAGACGTGGGATCTCGCCGGTCCCTACCCCGCGATTCTGAACGACGAGATCGTCGGCGAATCGGCGCGGCGCGTGTTTTCGGACGGCAAGTCGATGCTCGCGCGCCTGATCCAGGGCCGCTGGCTCCAAGCGAACGGCGTGATTGCGCTGCTGCCGGCCAACACCGTGAACGACGACGACATCGAAATCTATACCGACGATTCGCGCAGCGAAGTTGCGCTGACATGGCGCAATCTGCGGCAGCAAAGCGTGCGGCCGGTGGTCGACGGCGTGATGCGGCCGAACCGCTCGCTTGCCGACTTTATCGCGCCGAAAGATTCGGGCGTGGCCGACTACATCGGCATGTTCGCGGTCACGGCGGGTCTGGGCGTCGACGTGAAGGAAAAGCAGTTCGAGAAAGATCACGACGACTACAGCGCGATCATGCTGAAGGCGCTTGCCGATCGTTTCGCCGAAGCCTTCGCCGAAGCGCTGCATGCGCGCGTGCGACGCGACTTGTGGGGCTACGCGAGCAACGAGACGCTTGCGAACGACGAACTCATCGCCGAAAAGTATCGCGGCATTCGCCCGGCGCCCGGCTATCCGGCGTGCCCGGATCATCTGGTCAAGCGCGACATGTTCGACGTGCTGCAGGCGAATGAAATCGGCATGACCGTAACGGAATCGCTCGCGATGCTGCCTGCGGCGAGCGTCTCCGGTTTCTATCTCGCGCATCCGGACAGCACTTATTTCTCGGTGGGCAAGATCGGCCAGGACCAATTGGAAGATTACGCGCAGCGCATGTCGCTCTCGAAGGCGGATGCCGAACGCGCGTTGGCGCCGTTGCTATAAGCCGTTCCGGCAAGGCAGCGTTGAATGCATCGATGAGCCGAGCCGGCGTGGCGCGAAACCCACTATATCCGGCGAGAAAGACTGAATATTTGCGGCAACGTAATTTTCGGCTTTGTAGACTGAGGCGGCTTGACCCGCCAGACGCAACCAGAATGCGTCGGCTCATCTAATTGCAACCGTCAACGGAGAGAAAATCATATGAAGAAGCTGGCGCTGTTATTGACCGCTGTTTCGTTTGCCGTGGGCGCTTCGGCGGCGCTCGCACAAACCGCCGCTCCGGCCGCATCGAGTTCGGTCAGTTCGTATTCGCCGCCCACGACGAAACACGTCAAGAAGCCGAAGAAGCAGAAAATGAAAAAGGGCGCGTCAGCTCCCGCGGTTGCTCCGGAAGCCGCAAGCCAGTAAACCGCTTTCGCGTTTCTGGCTTGCAAAGAAAATGAGCCCGCTTCGAGCGGGCTCATTTTTTGGCGCCGTACACACATTGGACACGGCGACAGGCCGTGAGTCACAGCAAGTGCCGCGGCCACGATGGCCGTGTTTGTCGCCCTGGCCACGACAGTCGCCGCGGCCGTCCCGGCGAACCTGCCTCGACTACAGCCCCCAGACGATGTCCGCGTTTTCCTTCTGGGCGGCGCGCAGCATGTCGAGGAACGGATACGCACGTTGCGCAAGACCCGGCGGAATCTCGTGATGCTCGTGGCCTTCTTCGCCTTCGTGGAAATGGCCGTCGTGTTCGGCGCGTTCCTGCTTGTCGAAGTTGATAGCCGCTTCGAGTTTGGCGATCGCTTCGCCGGTTTCGGCGTGCGTAATCACACCGCGCTCACCGAGGCGCTTGCCGACAATGCCGACCAGATACTGCGCCAGATTCTCGAGCATCATCACATCTGGACAAGCTCGGCATTTGAAAGTAATCAGCATGACAATTCCCTTTTTCGTTATGTTGGCTTCACGCGCAAGCGGAGCCGAAAGCGGCCTCTCGCATGTTCCGTTAGCCGCGCGAACAGACGCGGCGGCCACGGCCCTTGCTGGGCTTCTCATTGAACATATTAGCACCTGCTAAAATCCGTCTGGACGGAAAAGCGCGCCGCATTGCACCGCGCGCGGCAAGGCGCAGCGGCGCGGCCGGCCAGCCGGTTGCGGCCTGCATGCCGCAGCGGCCAAGCCTTCGCCTCGCGGCCGAACGGCGCGCTGATTGCATTGCAGGCAAAGTGCCCAACAGCTCGCCTCGTCATGCCGATATGTCATGACAGACCGCGCCGCCGCGCAACCGCCGCTTTCCACGCTTCTGCCGAATCGGCCGCGCTCGAGGCGGCCGGCGCTTCCTCCGTATCACCGGATTGCCTCACTGGACTCGCAACAAGCATGCTGCCCGCACATAAACACACTCTGGAAACACTGCTCGCCGACACGGTGAAGCAGGTCGCTCTCGCCACGCAAGGCGCGACGGAAGCCGCCTTCGTGTCGCCCACCATCGCGCTGGAACGTCCGAAGGTCGCCGCGCACGGCGACGTCGCGTGCAATGTGGCGATGCAACTCGCCAAGCCGCTGCGCGCGAATCCGCGCCAGTTGGCGCAGCAAATCGTCGACACGCTGCTCGCGCAGCCGCAGGCACAAGGCCTGATCGAATCCGCCGAAGTCGCGGGCCCCGGCTTCATCAACCTGCGTCTTGCCGCTGCGGCGAAGCAGGCGGTGGTCAAGGCCGTGCTCGCGGAGAAAGACGTGTATGGCCGCTCGCAACGCGACGCGGGCAAGCACGTGTTGATCGAGTTCGTATCCGCGAATCCGACCGGACCGCTGCACGTCGGCCACGGCCGTCAGGCCGCGCTTGGCGACGCGCTGTCGAACGTGCTCGCGTCGCAAGGCTGGGACGTGCATCGCGAGTTCTATTACAACGACGCCGGCGTGCAGATCGGCACGCTCGCGCTGTCCACCCAGGCGCGCGCACGCGGCCTCGCTCCGGGCGACGCCGGCTGGCCCGCTTCCGCGTACAACGGCGAGTACATTGCCGACATCGCGAAAGACTATCTGAACGGCGTCACGGTATCGGCGAGCGACGGCGAGCCCGTCACCGGCGCGCGCGACGTCGAGAATCTCGACGCGATCCGCCGCTTCGCGGTGGCGTATCTGCGCCGCGAGCAGGACATGGACTTGCAGGCGTTCGGCGTGAAGTTCGACCAGTACTACCTGGAGTCGTCGCTTTACACTGAAGGCCGCGTCGAGAAGACGGTGCAGGCGCTCATCGCCGCGGGCAAGACCTACGAGCAGGAAGGCGCGCTGTGGCTGCGCACGACGGACGACGGCGACGACAAGGACCGCGTGATGCGCAAGACCGACGGCACGTACACGTACTTCGTGCCCGATGTCGCGTATCACGTCGCGAAGTGGGAGCGCGGCTTCACCAAGGTCATCAACATTCAGGGTTCCGACCACCACGGCACGATCGCGCGCGTGCGCGCCGGGCTGCAAGGTCTCGGCATCGGCATTCCGAAGGGCTATCCCGACTACGTGCTGCACAAGATGGTCACGGTCATGCGCAATGGCGAAGAGGTGAAAATCTCCAAGCGCGCGGGCAGCTACGTGACGGTGCGCGATCTGATCGAATGGTCGGGCGGCGCGCTGCCCGGCACCGAGGCAGCCGTCGATCAGATCGACGAAGAGACGATTCGCCGCGGCCGCGACGCCGTGCGTTTCTTCCTGATCTCGCGCAAGGCGGATACGGAGTTCGTCTTCGACATCGACCTCGCGTTGAAACAAAATGACGAAAACCCCGTGCACTACGTGCAATATGCGCATGCGCGGATCTGCTCGGTCATCGCCGAATGCAAAACTCGCTACGGCGCGGACGAAAGCACGCTTGACAGCGTGGACCTCGCGCCGCTGTCGAGCGAGCGCTCAATGGCCTTGCTGAACAAGCTCGCGGAGTTCCCGGACATGCTGCAACACGCCGCCGACGAACTCGCGCCGCACGCGGTCGCGTTCTATCTGCGCGACCTCGCCGGGGAATTCCACTCGTTCTACAATGACAGAGCCGAACGCGTGCTGGTCGACGATGCGGCCGAACGCAATGCACGCGTCGCGCTGCTCGCAGCCACGCGTCAGGTGCTCGCCAACGGTCTTGCGATCATCGGCGTCTCCGCTCCCGTCAAGATGTAAGTCCTCCGGCGCAACATGCATGCGGCCGTCGTTATAATCGGCGGCCGTTCCAGGATTCTTTTTGCAGGTGATTCATACGATGGCAAAACCACGCCGCACAACAAAGCAATCGAAACAAACCGGGGGTACTTTTCTCGGCATCGTGCTGGGCCTGATTGTCGGCCTCGCGATCGCGGTAGTGGTGGCGCTGTATATCACCCGTGCGCCTACGCCGTTCGTGTCGAAGGTCGCGCCGCCCGCGGCGTCCGAGTCGAGCGCGAGCCAGGCGCAATACGATCCGAACCGTCCGCTGCAAGGCAAGACGCCGGGTCAGCCGGTGCCGCAGGCCGCGCAACCCGCGCCGCCGAACACCGCGCCTGGCCAGACCAACTCGCAGACGCAGTCGGGCATGCTCGAGCAGCCGCAAATCATCGAAGTGCCGCCGACCCTCGGCGGGAACAATAATGCCGCGGGCAATGCCAACGGCACGGCGGTCGCGCCGAAGCCCGCGCCGGATAACGGCAGCAGCGCCACCGCCGCGGTGAAAAAGCCGCAAGCCACGAGCGCGCCGGCTGCGACCACAGCGGGTTCCGCGCCGAAGAGCACGTCGTCGGCGGCGGTCGCGAACGTCAAGCCGGGTTCGGGCGCAGCGCCCGCGCCGGGCGACGCGAACACGGGCTACTTCCTGCAAGTGGGCGCGTACAAAACCGCTGCGGACGCCGAACAGCAACGCGCGCGTCTCGCGTTCCAGGGCTTCGAGTCGAAGGTCACGCAGCGCGATGCGGGCGGGGTCACGTATTATCGCGTGCGTATCGGGCCGTTCTCGAAGTTCGAGGACATGAACGCGAGCCGTCAGCGTCTGTCGGACGCGGGCGTTGACACCGCCGTGATCCGCTTCACCAAACAATAAGCAGCGCGGGACCCGCAGGCAGGCGCCGCCGCCGAACTATCGGCGCGCGGCGCCTGTCACAGGAATCGCAGGCAACAAGCACAGTAAGCACGATTGAGCATGATTGAGCACGACGGCCGATAGAGCCGTCCAACGCCGATTTGAAAACGGTGACGGGCATTTGCGTGGCGCCACTGTTTTACGCCTACCTGGGTCAAGACAACATGAAAAAACTGCTGAGCATTCTGTTCCTCTCGTTGGGCCTCGTCGCGGCCTCGGCGCACGCGTCGCCGACCGCGCCGGTCTCGGGCAAGGACTACACCGTGTTGCCGAGCGCGCAATCCACCGACGTGCCCGCCGGCAAGATCGAAGTCACCGAATTCTTCTGGTACGGCTGCCCGCACTGCAACGAATTTGACCCGTATCTCGAAGCATGGGTGAAGAAGCAGGGTCCGGACGTCGTGTTCAAGCGCGTGCCGGTTGCCTTCCGCGACGACTTCATTCCGCATTCGAAGATGTATCACGCGCTCGACGCGCTCGGTCTCGCCAACCAGCTCACGCCGAAGGTCTTCAACGAAATTCACGTCAACAAGAACTATCTGCTGACGCCGGAAGATCAGGCCAAATTCCTCGCGAAGAACGGCGTCGATCCGAAGAAGTACATGGACGCGTACAACTCATTCTCGACGCAAAGCGCGTTGCAGAAAGACAAGAAGCTGCTCGAAGACTACAAGATCGACGGTGTGCCGACCATCGCCGTGCAGGGCAAGTACGAAACCGGCCCGGCTGCGACCAACAGCCTGCCTGGCACGGTCCAGGTGCTCGATTACCTGGTCCAGCAGGTTCGCGCGAAGAAGATGTAAAGCGCGAGGCGCCGGAATGAGCTCACCGTTGAAAGTTTTCATTACCGGCGCTTCGAGTGGAATTGGCCTCGCGCTCGCCGCCGAATACGCGCGGCGCGGCGCGACGCTCGGCCTCGTTGCCCGCCGCGGCGAAGCCCTCGCCGCCTTCAGGCGGTCTCATCCGCAAAACTCCATCTCCTGCTATAGCGTCGACGTGCGCGACGCCGAGGCGCTCGCCGAAGCGGCCGCGCAGTTCATCGCGGAACATGGCCAGCCGGACATCGTGATCGCCAATGCGGGCGTAAGCCGCGGCGCGGTCACCGGCGAAGGCGACCTGCGCACCTTCCGCGAAGTGATGGACATCAACTACTTCGGCATGGTCGCCACCTTCGAGCCGTTCGCGGCCGCGATGGTTGCCGCAAGACGCGGCACGCTCGTCGGCGTTGCGAGCGTCGCGGGCGTGCGCGGCTTGCCCGGTTCGGGCGCGTATAGCGCGTCGAAGTCGGCGGCGCTCAAGTATCTCGAAGCGTTGCGCGTCGAAATGCGCCCGCACGACGTGGGCGTTGTCACGATCGCGCCCGGCTATATCCGCACGCCGATGACCGCGCACAATCCCTACACCATGCCCTTTCTGATGGACGCCGACCGCTTCGCCGCGAAAGCCGCGCAGGCCATCGAGCGCCGCACCGCTTTCGCGGTGTTTCCGTGGCAGATGCGTGTCGTGGCGATGCTGCTGCACGTCGTGCCGCGCTGGCTCTACGACCGCGTGTTCGAACGCGCGCCGCGCAAGCCGCGCGCCGTCGTCGAGTAAATCATGTCTGCCTGTGCGGTCGATGCAGCCGGCGTCGCGCACGAAAAAACGGGTGCCGGCGCGCGCATCGTCTCGCTGGTGCCGAGCATCACCGAACTGCTGTTTGCGCTGGGTCTAGAACGCCAGGTCGTCGGGCGTACCGGTTTTTGCGTGCATCCGCGCGACAAGGTGCGCAATGTGCCCAAGGTCGGCGGCACGAAAGCCGTGAAGGTCGACGCCGTTCGCGCGCTGCGGTCTACTCACCTGATCGTCAATATCGACGAGAACGAGCGCGACACCGTCGAGCAACTGCGTGCTTTCGTGCCGCATGTCGTCGTGACTCATCCGCTCACGCCGCACGACAATCTCTCGCTGTACGCGCTGCTGGGCGCGATCTTCGATCGCGAGCACGAAGCGCAGCGTCTCGCCGATGCGTTGCAGGCGCGTCTGCATGAAGCCGCCGCGCATGCATTCGCCGCGCAAAACGTGCTGTATCTGATCTGGCGCGAACCGTGGATGACCGTCGCGCGCGACACCTACATCTCCGCGATGCTGCGCGTCGTGAACTGGCAGACGCTGCCGGAGGTGCAAGGCGGCGCGACAGGCGCGGGCCGTTATCCATCGTTCGAATTCGACGACGCCGAGCACGCGCCGTGGCTTGCCGGCGTCGACCGCATTCTGTTTTCGAGCGAACCTTATCGCTTCACGCAGGCGCATTGCGATGCGCTGAAAAGCGATCCGCGCATGGCCGGCAAGCGCATCGAGTTGATCGACGGCGAGATGGTCTCGTGGTACGGCGTGCGCGCGATCGACGGCATCGCTTATCTGATGCAGCGTGCGAGCGCCGCGTGAAGCCAGCACGCGCACGGCACAGGCTCCATACGATCCCATATGGATATGCGGATTATGTTGTTGTCGCGCGAACTGCCCTTCGATAAGCTTTCGCGAAGGCCGGCGCGCACGTGAGCCCGCATTTTGGCGAGCATGCGCGAGCCCCGGAAAGGTATCAGAATGAAGTCGACGGCGAGGCCATAAACGTCGCTGTCACTCGTCAACGGAATAACCACACAACCAGACGCACTGCCTGACTGCGCTTGTTATCGGAGATCTTATGCGCTTCAAACTGCTCGCAGCCGCCGTACTCTTCACGGCGCCCGCGCTCGTGCTCGCCAAACCGCTGACCGTCTGCACCGAGTCGAGCCCCGACGGCTTCGATGTCGTGCAGTTCAACTCGCTCGTTACGACCAATGCATCGGCGGATGTGATTTTCAATTCGCTCGTCTCCTACGATGAGGCCGCGAAGAAAGTGGTGCCGTCGCTGGCCGACAAGTGGGACGTGAGCGCGGACGGCCTCACGTACACGTTCCATCTGCGCCCGAACGTGCAGTTCCAGACCACCGACTACTTCAAGCCGACGCGGCCGCTGAATGCCGACGACGTCGTCTTCACGTTCGACCGCATGCTCAACGACAGCAACCCGTGGCACAAGGTGACGGGCGCGAGCGGCTTTCCGCATGCGCAGTCGATGGGCTTGCCGAAGCTCATCAAGGCGATCAGCAAGGTCGACGACAACACCGTCAAGTTCGAACTGAACGCGCCGGACGCGACCTTCGTGTCGATCCTGACGATGGGCTTCGCGTCGATCTACTCGGCTGAATACGCGGATCAGTTGCTGAAAGCCGGCAAGCAGGTCGATCTGAATTCGAAGCCGGTCGGCACGGGCCCGTTCGAGTTGAAGAGCTACACGAAAGATGCGGTGATCCGCTACGACGTGAACCCCACCTACTGGGGCTCGAAACCGAAGATCGACCGTCTGATCTACGCAATCACGCCCGACGCCACCGTGCGCGCGCAAAAGGTGAAAGCCGGCGAATGCCAGATTGCGCTGTCGCCGAAACCGCAGGATCTCGCAGATGCGAAGAACGACAAGTCGCTCGCCATCGTGCAGACGCCCGCGTTCATGACGGCATTCGTCGCGTTGAACACGCAGAAGAAGCCGCTCGACAATCAGAAGGTGCGCGCCGCGCTGAACATGGCGTTCGACCGCGGCACGTATCTGAAGACCGTCTTCGACAACACCGCGACCGCAGCGGTGAATCCGTATCCGCCGAACACCTGGAGCTACGACAAGGCCGTGAAGGCCTGGCCGTACGATCCGGCCAAGGCAAAGAAACTGCTCGCCGATGCCGGCTACCCGAACGGCTTTGAAACGACCATCTGGGTGCGTCCGAACGGCAGCGTGCTGAATCCGAATCCGAAAGCGGGCGCCGAGCTGTTGCAAGCGGACTTCGCGAAGATCGGCGTGAAGGCTGACGTGAAGGTGATCGAATGGGGCGAGCTGATCAAGCAGGCCAAGCAAGGCCAGCACGACTCGCTATTCATGGGCTGGGCGGGCGACAACGGCGATCCGGACAACTACCTGTCGCCGCTCTTTAGCTGCAATGCGGTGAAGTCGGGCATCAACTTCGCGCGCTTCTGCGATCAGGATCTCGACAAGCTGATCGCCGACGGCAAGTCCACGCCGGACCAGGCCAAGCGCACGAAAGCGTATCAGGCTGCGCAGCAGATCATTCACGATCAGGCGCTGTGGATTCCGCTCGGTTATCCGACGGCGGCGGCTATCACGCGGACCAATGTGAGCGGTTATCACGTGAGCCCGTTTGGGCGGCAGAACTTCGGGGCGGTGTCGGTGCAGTAATACCGCACGAACATACCGCACGAACCCGAAGCAGCAGAAGCCCGGTCGCCCAATGCAATGCAATGCAGTGCAAACGCGCGACCGGGCTTTTTTTTATGCGTAGGCCACCGACATCGAGCAAGGGCTCACGCCGAAAACCGCATCACGCCATCCGCATCGTGCGTGCGTTTTAACGCGCCCGCCAGCCACAGCAGATGCAAATGCGCGAGCGCCTCGCCCATCGCGAACGTCATCTGGTGAATATCCAGCGCGCGCTTGAACATGAGCGGCACGATGTCCGCCGCGCTTTGCGGCTTTTGCGCGCACGCCTCTCGCACTTCGGCGAGACGCGCGTCGTGATGCTCGCGCAACTGCTTCACGCGCGTACGCACGCCGCGAAACGGCTTGCCGTGCGACGGCAACACGAGCGTGTCTTCAGGCATTACCTCGTAGCGCGCGAGCGACTCGAGATAAAGCGCAAGCGGCGAGCCTTCGGGCTCCATCGCGAACACCGACACGTTCGTCGAAATACGCGGCAGCACCATGTCGCCGGAAATCAGCACGCCCATCTCTTCGCAATGCAGCGCACAGTGCTCCGGTGAATGGCCATAGCCCGTCACCACGCGCCACGTTTTTCTGCCGATCCGCACGCGGTCCGCTTCACGCAAACGCCGGTATTGATCGGGCACCGACGGCACCAGATTCGCGTAATAACTCTGCCGGCTGCGCAGCTTCTCGAGCGAGTCCTCGTCGGTGACGCCGTGCAGCGCGAAGTGCCGCGCCGCCGCTTCGCCGCCCGCGTTGGAGCCGTCGCCGGCCGCCATCACGCGAGCCTGCATGTATTCGCCGAGCGTCATCCACAGGCGCGCGTTCCAGCGCTTCTTGTCGCCGCCGCTGCAAACCCAATCCGCGAGACCGACGTGGTCGGGATGGCAATGCGTGACGATCACGCGCAGCACCGGCAAACCGTCGAGCACCGACTCAAACACCTTTTCCCAGTTCTCCCGGATCGCGTCCGACGCGATCCCGCAGTCGATCACCGTCCAGCCTTCCTCGCCGTCGATCTGATCGCGCAGCAGCCACAGATTGATATGGTCGAGCGCGAACGGCAACGGCATGCGCAGCCAGAACACACCGGGCGCGACTTCCTGCGCGTGGCCGGGCTCGGGCAGCGTGTCGTTGAACGGATAGTCGAGTTGATGTTCGAGTGCATTCATTCGGTGTCTTCCTCCACGCTTTCCGCGTACTTGCCGCAGGTTGCATTCAACCCAAGTTGACGATAACGTAAACGTCGATTCTATCGTTCAATCTGACTTTGTGCCCGGCCAGTGAATGCCCCGATGACCACTCAATACACGATCACCGAACTCGCGCGGGAATTCGACGTCACGCCGCGCGCCATACGTTTCTACGAAGACCAGGGTTTACTCTCGCCGAGCCGCGAAGGTTCGAGCGGCTTGCGGCGCGTCTATTCGGGCCGCGACCGCACGCGCCTGAAGCTCACGCTGCGCGGCAAGCGGCTCGGCTTCACGCTCTCCGAAATTCGCGATCTGCTGGACGTGTACGAATCGCCGACAGACACCGTCCCGCAACTGCACGCGTTTCTCGGCACGGTCGCGCGTCATCGCGAGGTGCTGGAGCGGCAACTGGAAGACCTGAACGCGACGCTCGAAGACCTCGCCCAATACGAAGCGCAGGCGCGCGCGCTGCTCGAAGGCGGCAAGCATGCGGCTTCCGAGGCACGCAAAGCGACGCAAGCGCAAGAAACGCAACAAGGGCGACGAGCGCGCGAAGCCAAGCCCGCATGACGAGACCCGCGCACCAGGTAAGGTCGTGAACGAAATTTTTTCTTGCCGCAAATTGAGCCGTTTAACAACGCCGAACCAGGGCATTGAGCGCAGTTGCCCGGAAAAGTCCGCAAATGCCCGGCACCGCTCACACGGCGCCGGCGCACGAGCCGGTTGACGCAATGCGTCGCGAGCGCACCCGACGATACAATCACGGGTGTCTTCACGACACGAGACGAATGCACGGTCGACATGAATCACTTCCCCAAACTGTTGTCGTCGCAAATCGGCTTTGACGTCGCGCAAACCATGCTCGAAGGATTCAACCGGCACTACCGGATCTTTCGCGACGCGGCGATTCATGCCAAGACGCTGTTCGAACACGGCGACTGGCACGGTCTGCAAAAGCTCGCGCGCGAGCGCATTACTTCATATGACGACCGCGTGCAGGAATGCGTCGAGCTGCTCGAAGACGAGTACGACGCGGAGAACATCGACAGCGAAGTGTGGCAGCAGATCAAGCTGCACTACATTGGCCTTCTCACCACGCACCGTCAGCCCGAGTGCGCGGAAACGTTTTTCAATTCGGTGTGCTGCAAGATTCTGCACCGCTCGTATTTCAACAACGACTTCATTTTCGTGCGCCCGGCAATCTCGACCGAATATATCGAGAACGACGAGCCCGCGGCGAAGCCGACTTATCGCGCGTATTACCCCGGCAAGGACGGCCTCGCCGCGACGCTCGAGCGCATCGTCACGAATTTTCAACTCGAGCCGCCGTTCGAAGATCTGACGCGCGACGTCGGCTGCGTGATGCAGGCGATTCACGACGCGTTCGGCACCTTCGACGAAGCGCCGAACTTCCAGATTCATGTGCTCTCGTCGCTGTTCTTTCGCAACAAGTCCGCGTATATCGTCGGGCGAATCATCAACGGCGACAGGCTGCTGCCGTTCGCCGTGCCGCTGCGTCATGTGAAGCCCGGCGTGCTCGCACTCGACACGGTGCTGCTGACGCGCGAACAGTTGCTGATCATCTTCAGCTTCTCGCATTCGTACTTTCTTGTGGATATGGAAGTACCGTCGGCATACGTCGAATTTCTCGGCATGATCATGCCGGGCAAGCCGAAGGCGGAAATCTACACGTCGGTCGGTTTGCAGAAGCAGGGCAAGAATCTGTTCTATCGCGATCTGCTGCATCACCTGTCGCATTCGAGCGATCAGTTCATCATCGCGCCCGGCATCAAGGGGCTCGTGATGCTGGTGTTCACGCTGCCCTCTTTTCCGTACGTGTTCAAGCTCATCAAGGACAACTTCCCGCCGCCGAAGGAAACCACGCGCGCGAAGATTCAGGAGAAGTACCAGCTCGTCAAACGGCACGACCGCCTCGGCCGCATGGCTGACACGCTCGAATATTCGAGCGTCGCGCTGCCCATTTCGCGGCTCGACGAAGCGCTCATGCGTGAACTGGAGAAAGAAGTGCCGTCGCTGCTCGAGTACGACGGCGACAATGTGGTGATCCGCCATATGTATATCGAGCGCCGCATGGTGCCGCTGAATCTGTTCCTGCAAAACGGCAGCGACGACGACGTCGATCACGGCATCAAGGAATACGGCAACGCGGTGAAGGAATTGATGCAGGCGAACATCTTCCCCGGCGACATGCTGTACAAGAACTTCGGCGTGACGCGCCACGGCCGCGTGGTGTTCTACGATTACGACGAGATCGAATATCTAACCGACTGCAACGTGCGTGCAGTGCCCGCGCCGCGCAACGAAGAGGACGAGATGTCGGGCGAGCCGTGGTACTCGGTCGGGCCGCACGACATTTTCCCCGAGACGTATGGCACTTTTCTGCTCGGCGACCCGCGCGTGCGCCGCGCGTTCATGCAGCATCACGCGGACTTCTTCGATCCGGCGCTGTGGCAAAAGCACAAGAATCATCTGCTGAAAGGCGAACTGCCCGACTTCTTTCCGTATGACAGCAGCGTGCGTTTTTGCATTCGCTATCCGGAGCGTTTTGTCGATGCAGAATCCGCAGAGTGGAACGCAGCAGATGCTATCAGTGCCGCTGGACCGCAGGCCGACGAGCGCAGCGTGAGAGTTGCTTAACGCATGCACACAGAATCCAACGTAACGAAACCGGCCGCTGAAAGCGGTCGCCTAACCGCCAGATAACCACTGAATAACCGTCGATTAACCGCCAAGACGCATCATGAACATGAACGCTTCCAACCCCGCCCATCCGCTCGCGCATCTATTCGATAACAACGACGCGTGGGTCACGCGCAAGTTGTCCGAAGATCCCGAGTACTTCTCGCGCCTCGCGCATCAGCAGACGCCCGAGTATCTGTGGATCGGCTGCTCCGATTCGCGCGTGCCCGCGAACCAGATCATCGGTCTGCCGCCGGGCGAAGTGTTCGTGCATAGAAACATCGCGAACGTGGTCGTGCATACGGATCTGAACTGCCTCTCGGTGATCCAGTTCGCCGTCGATCTGCTGAAGGTCAAGCACATCATGGTGGTCGGCCACTACGGCTGCTCGGGCGTGGCCGCCGCATTGCACGGCCGCCGCGTGGGTCTCGCGGATAACTGGCTGCATCACGTGCAGGACGTGCGCGCGAAACATGCCGCACTGATCGACGAGTGGCCCATTGGCGAGACACGTCACCGGCGTCTCGTCGAACTGAACACCATCGAGCAGGTCGTGAACGTGTGCCGCACGACCATCATCAACGACGCATGGGCGCGCGGCCAGGAACTCACGGTGCACGGCTGGGCCTATGGCGTGCACGACGGCAAGGTGCGCGACCTCGGCATGACGATCAACAACGCGGCCGCGCTCGATGAAACCTATCGGCGTTGCGTGGCCGGCGTGTCGGCGAGCACCGCGCATACGGCGGACAACGACGTCGTCGCGTCAGACGCGGCGCAGCTTGGCGACGTGCCGGCGATAGTCCAAGGCGTAATCAAGGAGCTAAAACATGAGTGAGACGAAGACAAAGACAGAGACGAACGGCACGACGGCCGATCCGATTGTGATCGTGAGCGCGGCGCGCACGCCGATGGCTGCATTTCAGGGCGATTTCGCATCGCTGACCGCGCCGCAACTCGGCTCGATCGCGATCGAAGCCGCGGTTCAGCGTGCGGGCCTCAAGCCCGAGCAGATCGATGAAGTCGTGATGGGTTGCGTGCTGCCCGCGGGCCTCGGCCAGGCGCCCGCGCGGCAAGCCGCGCTCGGCGCCGGCTTGCCGCTTTCGACGGGCAGCACGACAGTCAACAAGATGTGCGGTTCGGGCATGCGCGCGGCCATGTTCGCGCACGACATGCTGGCCGCCGGTTCGGTCGACGTGATCGTCGCGGGCGGCATGGAGAGCATGACGAACGCGCCGTATCTGCTGCCCAAAGCGCGGGGCGGCATGCGCATGGGTCACAGCCAGGTCATCGATCACATGTTCTACGACGGCCTCGAAGACGCCTACGAAAAAGGCCGTTTGATGGGCACGTTCGCGGAAGAATGCGCGGCCTCGTTCGACTTCACGCGCGAAGCGCAAGACGCGTTCGCCGTCGAGTCCCTGAACCGCGCGAAACGTGCGAACGAAGACGGTTCGTTCGCGTGGGAAATCGCGCCGGTGAAAGTGCAAAGCCGCAAGGGCGAAGCGACCATCGACCACGACGAACAGCCGTACAAGGCGAACCTCGAAAAAATTCCGACGCTCAAGCCCGCGTTCAGCAAAACGGGCACGGTGACGGCCGCGAACTCGTCGTCGATTTCGGACGGCGCCGCGGCGCTCGTCATGATGCGCGAATCGACGGCGAAGCGTCTCGGCGTCACGCCGCTTGCGCGCGTGGTCGGCCACTCCACGTTCGCGCAGGAGCCGGCGAAGTTCACCACCGCGCCGGTCGGCGCGATCCGCAAGCTGTTCGACAAAAACGGCTGGCGCGCGGACGAAGTCGATCTGTATGAAGTCAACGAGGCTTTCGCCGTCGTGACGATGGCCGCGATGAAGGAACACAAGCTTCCGCACGACAAGGTCAACGTGCACGGCGGCGCGTGTGCTCTCGGCCATCCGATCGGCGCATCGGGCGCGCGCATTCTCGTCACGCTGATCGGTGCGCTGAAAAAGCGCGGCGGCAAGCGCGGCGTCGCCACGCTTTGCATCGGCGGCGGCGAAGCGACGGCAATGGGCATCGAACTCGTTTGACGCGTCGCGCGCATGTTCAGGCGCGTCACATAGTCGGAGGTGATTCATGAAGACAGTGTTGATTGTCGGTGCGTCGCGTGGCATCGGCCAGGAATTTGTCCGGCAGTACAAACAAAGCGGCTGGCGTGTGCTCGCCACCGCGCGCGACGGCGCCGCGCTCGACGCGCTCACGCAACTCGGCGCGCAAACCTATTCCGTCGACGTAACCGAGTCCGCGGACATCGCCGCATTGGGCTGGAAGCTCGACGGCGAGCAGGTCGATGTGGCCATCGTCGTGTCGGGCGTTTATGGTCCGCGCAGCGACCGCATTGAAACCATCACCGCCGAAGACTTCGATCATGTGATGCACACCAACGTGCGCGGCCCGATGCAACTGATGCCGATCCTGCTGCCGATCGTCGAGGAAACGGGCGGCGTGCTGGCGGTGATCTCGAGCAAGATGGGCAGCATCGCCGATTCGAGCGGCACGAGTGGCTGGCTGTATCGCGTGAGCAAGGCCGCGCTGAACGACGCGCTCAAGCTCGCGTCGCTCGAAGCACAGAGCGCGACGTGCGTGTCGCTGCATCCCGGCTGGGTGCAGACGGACATGGGCGGCGCGCACGCGGCAATCGATCCGACGACGAGCGTCGCCGGCATGCGTGACGTGCTCGCGCAGGCAGCGGCCTCGCGCGACGCGTTCAATGGCCGCTTCTACCAATACGACGGCACGCAGCTGGAGTGGTAGCACGAGCGCGTGAGTGGTCTGGTCGGCCCTTATGCACGAGGCCAGAGTGAGGAGGCAGATTCATGGTGCTTGATCAGGATCATCTGATGGTCCGCGACGCGCTGCGCACCTTCGTGCGCGAAGCCGTCACACCGCACGCGGCGGCGTGGGACCGCGAGCGCACTTTTCCAAAAGAAGTGCATAGGCAACTTGCGGAACTCGGCGCGTATGGCGTGCTCGTGCCCGAAGAGTACGGCGGCGCCGGCATGGACGCGCTCGCGCTCGCGCTGATTCTCGAGGAAATCGCAGCCGGCGACGGCGGTACATCGACGGCGATCTCCGTGAACAATTGCCCTGTGTGCAGCATTCTGCTGAGTTACGGCAACGACGCGCAAAAGCGCGACTGGCTCACGCCGCTCGCGCGCGGCGAGATGCTCGGCGCGTTCTGCCTGACCGAACCGCAGGCGGGTTCCGACGCGTCGGCGCTGCGCACCACCGCAACGCGCGATGGCGACGCCTACGTGCTCAACGGCGTCAAGCAGTTCATCACGAGCGGCAAGAACGCGAATGTCGCCATCGTGATGGCCGTCACCGACAAGGCCGCCGGCAAGCGCGGCATCAGCGCGTTTATCGTGCCGACCGACAGCAAGGGTTATCTGGTCGCGCGGCTCGAAGAGAAGCTCGGCCAGCATTCGTCGGATACCGCGCAAATCATTTTCGACGATTGCCGCGTGCCCGCCGCGAATCTGATCGGCGCAGAAGGCGAGGGTTATCGCATTGCGCTGTCGGGGCTCGAAGGCGGGCGCATCGGCATCGCCGCGCAAAGCGTCGGCATGGCGCGCGCGGCGTTCGAAGCAGCGCTGAGTTACGCGAAGGAGCGCGAGAGCTTCGGCCAGCCGCTGTTCTCGCACCAGGCCGTGCAGTTCCGTCTCGCCGATATGGCGACGCAACTCGAAGCCGCGCGTCAGTTGATCTGGCACGCCGCGTCGTTGAAAGACGCAGGCCAGCCTTGCCTTACCGAAGCCGCGATGGCGAAACTGTTTGCGTCGGAGGCCGCGGAGCGCATCTGTTCGGCGGCGCTGCAAATTCACGGCGGCTATGGGTATCTGAGCGACTTTCCGGTCGAACGGATTTATCGCGATGTGCGCGTGTGCCAGATTTACGAAGGCACGAGCGACATCCAGAAGATATTGATCGCACGCGGTCTTGGTTAGGAGTTCGATGAGCAAGCACGAGTCGTCCACACAGCGGCCCGCCGACTGTCCATGCGGCGGCGCGGCGCCTCGCCAGTCCGCGGCCGCGAAAGCACCGCGTTTCGCGGCGTGCTGCGGCCGTTATATCGACGGCGGCGAATTGGCGCCGCGCGCGCTCGAACTGATGCGCTCGCGCTACAGCGCGTATGTTGTCGGCGCAACGGATTATTTGCGCGCCACGTGGGCGCCCGCCACCTGCCCCGCCGATCTCGACGCCGACCCTTCCGCGCCCGATGCGCCGCGTTGGCTCGGACTGCAGATCAAGGCATTCGCCGAAACGGACGCGCAACACGCGACCGTCGAGTTCGTCGCGCGATACAAGGTGGCCGGGCGCGCGCATCGGCTGCACGAGTTAAGCCGTTTCATTCGCGATGATCGCGGCCACTGGCTCTACGTCGACGGCGATGTAAGCGAATAGTTTTTTAAGCGTCAACGGAGAATCCGCCGTCATCGCATATGGCCCCTTAGCGGGGCCGCTTCAAGGCGTTGGCTCGACGCGACAGTCCGGTCAGCCCGCTATCGCGCGATGCAAAGCGAGCCCGGCCAACGCATCGCCCCAATCCGCCGATTTAAGGCCCTTTTCGCGGCTTTATTGCCCCCACCTGCGCGGGTTTTCACCGCGCGTCTTGCTCATCGAGCCTGCCGCTCTGCCTCTCGCGCGACGCGGCAATTTTTTCGTCAGGGGTTCTCCTTGATTGCACAAAACAAAATTGTCGTGCCAGGATGAGGCCGTTGCTTCGTGACGCCATCAAGCGAGGACCCGCTGGTAAGGGTTCCGCAAGTTGCGCCGGCGCCTGCCGATAACCAGTTAACGAGGTTATGGCAGCGGCGTCCGGCAGCGGAGGTGGCGTTCATCATCGGCGCGTGGGGTCGCGTCGGCCGTTGGGTTTATCCCGTGCGATCTCGATTGGCGTGCGTGCGCTTCGCGCAATGCGTACGTGAGCATGTTTTTGTTTGTCGCAAACGCGCGTGCGAAAGATAAATGTCAGCCGCGCGATTCGATGAACAGACACGAGATGTCGAGGCAGATTTTTTGAGGCAGGTGGGTGAATGGCGTTGAGCAAGGTTCTGGCGAAGTGGGCAGCGATGTGTGCAGCAGCAGCGGCGGCGTGCGCTGTCGCAGCGGCGCACGCGACCCCGCTCGCGGACGCCCAGCCCGGACCGCTCGCCCGCGCTCACGTGCCGCGCATCGCACTGCCGGACGACGTGTATCTGCCGAGCGCGCGGCTGAACGAACAGATCATCCGCGTACCCGTCGATGCGGACGGCGACGTCACCCTTCAAACGACGATCTACAAGCCGGACGGCCCAGGCCCGTTTCCTATGATCGTCTTCAATCACGGCAAGATTCCCGGCGATCCGCGTATGCAGGAACGCAGCGACCCGCTGCCGTTCGCGCGCGAATTCGTGCGCCGCGGTTACGTGGTCGTGGCGCCGAACCGCCAGGGCTTCGGCCAGTCGGGCGGCGTCTATCAACAGGACGGCTGCGACGTCGAACGCAATGGCATGTCGCAAGCCGGCGACGTCGCGGCGACGATCGACTACATGTCGAAGCAGCCTTACGTCGACGCCACGCATATCGTCGTGGCGGGCACGTCGCATGGCGGCCTCGCGACGATGGCCTACGGCACCGAGGCGGCGCCGGGCGTGCGGGCGCTCATCAACTTTTCCGGCGGCTTGCGCCAGGACGCGTGCGGCGACTGGCAGGGCAATCTGACGCGAGCATTCGGCGCGTATGGCGACAAAACGAAAGTGCCGTCGCTGTGGATGTACGGCGACAACGATTCGGTGTGGAATGCGCCGCTCGTGGCCGGCATGCACGCGGCGTACGTCGCGCACGGCGCGAGCGCGAAGATGGTCGACTACGGCACGTATAAGAACGACGCGCACCGGCTCGTCGGCGACCGCGACGGCGTGCATGTCTGGTGGCCGGCTGTGGAGTCGTTCCTTGCACGCGTGGGCATGCCCACGGGCGTGCAGTATCGCGTGTCCGATCCTTCGGCGCCGAAGGCGAGCGGCTTTGCTTCCGTCGATGCCGTCGACGCGGTCCCCTACGTCGATGAAGCCGGGCGCAACGGTTATCGCAACTTCCTGCACCAGTACCCGAGCCGTGCCTTCGCGGTGTCGGACACGGGCGCGTGGTCGTGGGCCGAGGGCGGCGACGATCCGATGTCGGTTGCGATTGCGAATTGCCAGAAGCAGAGCTCGGCGCCTTGCCGGTTGTATGCGGTCGATAACTCCGTTGTGTGGGGTGATCAGGGATCGCGGACGGCTGATAGTGGTGCGGGTGGGTCTGGTTCTTCGGTTTCTTCTTCCTCTGTGTCTTCCGATGGTGACGTGCGACCGGCTATTGCTAGTCGGGAGTGAGGCCCTTCCCGCTAGAACTGCGCTGTCGCCTGGAAGCCAAGCGTGACACGCGCGGTTGGGAATGCTGCCGGTTTGTAGACGGGCGTGCCGGCGAACACGTCATAGGCGAGTCCGCCGATCCGCGTGCCGACGCTACCGCGTAGGCCGATTACCGCGCCGGCCAGTTGCGTGCCCGCCAGGAACGCCGTGTTTGGTCCGAATACGTGGCCGTAGTCGATCCCCGTGTAGAGCGTCTGCCCTGTTTGGCCTAGGGGCATCTGTAGTTCATTGCGCCAGTAGAAACCCTTCTCCGCCGCCAGCATCGTCTCGCCGTCGAAGCCGCGTACCGTGTAGCGGCTGCCGATCGTCAGGTCGTCTAAATAGAACAGCGTGTCGTTCATGAACTGTGCGTGAACGGTTGTCACGTAGCGGAAGTTTTGTGTCTTGATTGAAAACGGCACCGACAGGTTTGTGTCCAGCACGGCGAGATGGTAACGGTACGTCGGACCGTCCGGGTGCGGGTCAGGCGTCGCACCCAGTCCGCCGATGCCCTGACGGTACGCGAGCGTCCCGTCGAACTGTGCCGCGCCAAAGTAATGCCGGTCGGTCAGCCCCGCCTCGATGAACGTGTTGTTGCGGCGCTGCGTTGGAATGTCGGTGCCGTCGATGAAGCTCTCGCCGAAGCGCTTCGATAGCTGGAATTCCACGCCGAACACGTCGGTCTGGCTGCGTCTCAGGACACGCGCGAGTCTCAGCGCGGCGGTCTGCGAATTGCCGCTGGAGACGAACGTCTGATTCACGCCCGCAATGTTCTGGTAATAGGTGTTCGCAGTGGCCGACAGTGTGGCCGTCCAGTAACCCCACGGCAGCGAGTACGATCCGTTGAAGCCGTGCGAGCCCAGGCGCTTGTCGCCGAATTCGAGATCCTGACTGGCGCCCGCCGTGAGAACATCATTCAGGCCGAGCGGGTTGTCGATGCCGACGCTAAGGTTGCCCTGTAGCTTGCCGGTTGCGCGCGAACCCGAGTTGTCCACGGACGCGACCACGCTCCACGGCTTAGCGCGTTTCATCGATATGACCACGTCGCTTTCGCCCGGCATGTCGGTCGGCTCGATCTTCATATCGACATCCTGGCTCGCGACGCGCTTCGACTGTTCCAGACCTTGCTCAAGATCGCGCAGGTTCAGCAGGTCGCCATCGCGTGCCGGGAATGCGGTTTTCCATGTGCCGCGCGTGTCGGGATCGGCATAGCGCAGCTTGCGGATGACGCCGGGCACGAGCGCGAATTTCAGGGTGCCGGTTGACAGATCCTGTGCAGGTAACAGCACGCGTGTCGTGATGTAGCCCTCGCTCAAAATGGCTTGCTGCAATCCTTTCGTGATGACATCGAGCCCGGCCTTGCCGATGCACTGGCCGCGATAGTGCGCAAGCCATTCGCGCGCGAACGCGAAGCGGTCGAGCGGCAGTTGCGAGGCGCCGTGACTGCGTACTGCGTCAGGCAGATTGGGCGGCACGTCGAGTGAAAGGGAGTCGATGCGGAAGCACGGTTGCTCTGCCGGCAGATCGGGCCAGCCTTGCACGCGTGGGACTTCGGAACGCACGACCGGCGCCTGCACTGTTGCGTCGCGCTGCTGGGCGTCGCGTTGCTGCTGGAGTTGCTGGTTCTGTTCTGCGTTGGCGCGTGCCGCGGCGGCTGTGTCCGCGGGTGTGGGTGCCTGCTGCGCGTTGGACGCGAGTGATACCAGGGCTGTGAGCGGGAGTACCGCCAGCCTATTTCGAATTTTCATGGGTGTTTCATTCCGTGATTCGATACGACATGCAGCGGCGGGCATCGTTAGCCCGCTGCTGCATCAACGGTTTATTTCCCGTTTTCGTCGTCCTTCGTTTTGTAGCTGTCGCGTGCTTTCTTGTAGCTGTTATCGAAGGGCTTGATATTTAGCAATTTGGCCCGACTGGTCATTCCGCCGACAAGCACTGAAAGAAAGCCGACTAACAAGAAAACTCTCGCCCAAAGGACTGGGAGTTCACATTCAAGTGCGATAGCGGCAAGTCCTATTCCAATAACGATTAGCGTCAAGCGAAGCCATGAAGCTAGGTTGCCGTTGTCGATGAATCTGATCTTCATTTTCTCCCCTTGGAAGTTTGCGGCCCGAAAATGCCATCTATCTTTTCTTGCACGTTCTTAGCCACGCCACTACCGTTCACTTGATTCACCAACTCATTCACGGCAGGGGTCAATAGGGGAGATGCCGCTGAAATGTAGTTCGATGCAATAGACGTAGAACCATTAAAAACGTACTGCCCCGTATTCGGCTTGGGGCGTGGACGCGTCGATGTCGAAGGCGCACGGCGACGGCAATAGCGATGCGGCCATGCAGAACAACGCACACGTGACGGCGGCGAATACCGCGACGATCATCTCGGGAGGCGATACCAACATCATCGGTTCGAACGTCAATGGCCGTCAGGTGAATGCCGATGTCGGCGGCAACCTGAACATTGCAAGCGTGCAGGACACGATGACGAGCAGCGCGCATCAGGAGAGCACGGGCGGCGGCTTCAGCATCAGCCAGGGTGGCGGCAGCGCGAGTTTCAGTCACACGAACGCGAGTGCGAACGGCAGTTACGCGGGCGTGAACGAAGAGGCCGGCATCCAGGCGGGCGATGGTGGTTTCAACGTCAACGTCAAGGGCAATACCGATCTGAAGGGCGCGGTGATTGCGAGCGATGCCGATGCGTCGAAAAACAATCTCGCCACAGGCACGCTGAGCTATAGCGATGTACAGAACTCGTCGAGCTATAACGCGCATACGGGCGGCATCGGCGGAGGCGTGACGGCCGGCGACGGCGGCGCGAACTACGGCACGACCGGCAGCACGTCGGGCCACAACGCAGGCGGCGCTGCGCCGATGCTGAGCCAGAACGACAGCGGCAGCGATAGCGCGACCACGCGTAGCGGCATCAGCGCGGGCACGATCAATGTGACGGATGCGGCTCATCAGACGCAGGACATCGCGAGCCTCAATCGTGATACGTCGAACGCCAACGGCACGGTCGCGAAACTGCCGGACGTGAATAATCTGCTCGACCATCAGGGGGACATGATGGCGGCCGCGGGTGCGGCGGGTGAGGCGGTGTCCCGGCGTATTGGTGACTATGCAGAATCGAAGTACAAGGAGGCAAAGGCGAACGGCGATCAGGCCGGCATGGATGCGTGGAAGGAAGGCGGCTTAGCGCGCGCCGGAATGCAGGCCGCGGGCGCTGCGCTCGTGAGCGGGCTTGCTGGCGGCAATGCAATTGGCGGCGCAGCGGGTGCTGGCATCGCTTCGATCGAGGCGGGCAAGCTGAACGAGCTGAGTGGCGACATTGCCGGTTCGAAGCCGACCGGCAATGCGGATATGAATGAAGCGCTGGGCAATATTGTTGCAAACGCGATTGCTACAGGGGCGGGTGCGGTGGTTGGCGGCAATGCGGGGGCGTTTGAAGGCTACAACGTGGATAGGTTCAACCGGCAGTTGCATCCCGAAGAAAAGGCCGTAGCCAAGCAGCTTGCAGATAAGAGCGGTGGCAAGTACACGGAGGCGCAAACTGAGGACCAGATGCGTATTATGGGCGTAACCGTGAACGGGACCAACGAATCAGGCGCACCGACGACGCTGATTGGCCAGGCGCCCACGGATTCCGGCGCAAAGTGGATATCGGGTGGTACGACGGCGGACGGCAAACCGATTCTGACGCAGGTTACGGCGCAGGCGAATCCGGAGTTGCAGACATACATCCTGTCGAACTATGTCACGGACGTGCCGGGCACAGTTTCGTATGATCCGTTGTCCGGCTCAAAGTCATCAACTATAACGGGGCCGTTCACCAAGTTCGACAAGAGCGACGCGGACTTTATGCGTAACACAACGGCAGATGCAGCGGGGATGGTTTCGACTAACGCCGGACGTGTATCGTCACTTGCGGCAGCGGGTGCGTCAATAACGCCTTGCTCAGTAGTCTGTGAGGGTATTGCATACGGCGGAACAATCATAGCAATCGCCGCAGATGCGGTTGGGCAATTGGCTAACCCTGCGTGCCATACGAAATACCGACGCTTGCGCTGCTCGACTGGTTCGTGCTGCGCGTCGAATCGGTGTCGGTCGTGTTCACGACATTGACCTGATTCTTTGCCGCGAGGATCACGGCATCTGCCGAAACCATACTGCCCTGCGACAACGTCGTCGTGCTGTTGCTCGAACTCGACACTTCCTTGCCGCTCACCACATTGCTGTGCTTGTGCTGCTCCTGCGAATTGTCGACGTGCGTCTCCGTCGCCGCGCCGATATTGACGTTGCCTGTCGCCGCGAGCGTCGCGGTTCCCTTGTCGAGACTGATTGCGCTGCCCGTGACGTTGATATCCTTGCCTGACGCGACCGTCAGCGAGTTGCCGGCATTAAGCGTCGTCGCAGTAAGCGTGTCGTCCGACCGGTGCAAGGACTCCGAATAACTGCCGTGGCCATCGCTGCCTGAACTGTTGCTGTTCGTGGTCGACGTGGCTTTTGCAGCCTGCAAGGTCACATTGCCGTTCGCAGCGAGCGTTCCGCCGCCCGCGAGGCGGATGTCTGCCCCGGTTGCAGTCAGGTCGCCGCGCACGCCAATCTGCGAAACGCCACCGACCTTGATGGAACTGCCGGTCGTCTGGTTAAAGTCGGTGTTCGACACACCGTTCGCGCGCTCGACAATCTTGTGTTCGCCGGTCTGCACCGCGCCGATATCGTAGTTGCCACCCACGGCCATACCGAGGTTGCCGCCGACGTTCAGATTGCCCGCGTTCTGCTCGACGTTGCCGCCGGTGACGATGACCGCGTTACCCGCGACGTTCAGGTTCGCAATCGGGCCGAGCGTGGTCGTCGTGCGCGTGGCGCCGGTTGCGCTCACCTGGTCAACCGTCTTGACCGCCGTATTGAGCAGCAGGTCGCCGCCCGCCTTCAGCGCAAGACTGCCCGCATTCACGGTCGCCGAGGTGAGGTCAATATTGCCCTTTGTGTTCAGCGACATGAGGCCGCCGCTTTGCAGCGTGCCGAATGCGTTGTTGATCTGGTTGCCCTGGATTGACAGCGTATTGCCTGCCTGCACCGTGCCGCTGTTCGTGAAGGTCTGCGCGTTCTGGATGTCGATGTCGGTTGCGGCGATCAGCGGACCATTCATGTTCTGCTGACTGGCCTTCGCAAGATAGACGACCGGCACGAGCACGGCCTGGCCGTCGACCATCTCGGTCTGCATGATGACGACGTTGCTGGTGAGCGCGGCCACCTGCTCGGGCGACAGGCTCATGCCGAGCGGCAGGTTCAGCGACTGCGAGAGCGAGGCGCCCGCAGCAAGCAGCGACTGGTACATCGACTGGAGATCGGTGTAAGGACCGAGCACGGCCTTGCCAGTCAGCGACGTCACCTGGTTACGCACGAGCTGCTGCTCGTAGAAACCATCGCCGAGACGCTTTTCCGTCGTCTGCGGATTCACGCCAAGCTGTTGCAGGTAGTAGTCGCTCGAAATGAACGTCTTCTGGTTCGTGAAGGCCGGGTTCGTCTCGATCAGATAACGGGCGCCCGGTGCGCTCGCCGGTCTGAACAATCCGCCCTGCGGAACCGTCAGGTTTTGCAGGACGGTCTGCGCCGTCGCACTCGCGATGACCGGATTGACCATGCCCGCGCCACCGTTGACCGACGCCGCGCCGGACTTCGCGCCGCTCGCGTTGCCGCTCAGGCCGCTGATATTCACCCCGGACATGGCCTGGCCAGGTGCGAGACCGATCGACGGAATGCCCGCGTTGCCCGCCGTGTTGTTGATGCTGATGCCCGTGCCCGAGAGCGTGCCGCCCGCGACAAAGCTCGATTCGTAACCCGGCAGCGCGTAATAGCGGATGTCGGCCGGCGCCGCCTGCGTGTAGCCGCCCGGCCGCTTGCCGACGAACGGCGCATCGCCGAACGGCAATTGCCAGTCGTGTTCGCTGTTGTCGTAGTTGTTGTAGTGGTACTCGCCGGAATACGTGACCTGCACTTGGGGAGCCGTCTGGCCCTGCCAGCTATTCTGGTCGAGTGTCATGGGCGCGGCGATGTTGCCGACCGCTGCCACCGCGCTCCAGTAGTTCTGGAACAGTCCCACCTTCGACGCGTCCAGATTGCCGCCCGCGATGATCTGCGCCTGCGGGCTGATGCCTGCGATCAGGTTCGCCAGCGCGACGCCTGTGTAGGTGGTGTACTGGTAGGTCGAATTCCATTGGCCTCCGTGTGGCGGATCGGTAAAGACGCCACCGATGCTGTTCGGGTCCTGTATGCCGACCTGGCCGGTGCGGCCGGACAGGCTGATGCCAAGTTCGTCGAGCAGCGCCGGAGCGACCGGCTGGTTCAGGCCGGTCGTCGTCATCGTCGTGCGCGTGTTCGTCACCTGGGCGGCGTGCAGTTCCATGTCGCCGGCCGATTCAATCAGCGCTGACTGGTTGCGGATCAGGGCCGCGTTCGTGTAGCTGCCGTCTGCATTCTTGCCGCCCGCCAGTATCATCTTGCCGAGACCGTAAATCGCGGTGGTCGCCTGCGTGTCGGTCGCCGTGGTGTCGTCGCGGTTCTCGATGTCGTTCGACAGCAGTTCGAGCGTGCCGTTACTGTCGGTTGCGCCGATCAGCGCCGTCGGCCCCGTGTTCGTCAGCGATTGCGTCGCGTTGAGCGAGACGCTTCCGCCGACCATCGTCCCGGTGTTCTCCAGCGTATTCGAGTGCGTCGTGAGTGTGCCGCCCGCCATCATCACGCCGCTGTTCTGCACGTCGGCCGCGTTGATGTTCAGGTTGTTCGCCGCTTCGACGAGCGCGCCGTTGCTGAATGTTCCGGGCAGGGTGAAGGACAGGTCATGGCCTGCGGCGAACTGCAGGTCGGGCGTCGGCGTGAAGTCGCCCTGCACGCTTACCGCTACGTCGTTGGCCGCGCTATATGCGCCGCCGCCGGTGAGCGCCGCCGCATTGACGGCAAGGTTATGCGCCGCGCCAATCTGCCCGTTCGTGTTCGTGACCGCGCCGGTCGTCGTGATCGCGACATCGCCATTCGAACCGCTCAGGTTGCCGATCTGGCCGTTGCTGTTGTCAACCGTGTCCGCCCGCACGGCGACATTCACGCCGCTGATCTGGCCACCGCGCTGGCCGTTCTGCGTGTTCACGAGCGCCGACGTATCGACGGCAACATTGCCGTTGCCCGTCATGACGCCGCCGCTGTTCACGGTCTGGCTGCCACCTTGCACGGTCATGTCGCCCGTGCCGAGATTGCCGACGAGGCCGTTCGTGTTGTTGACCGACGCGGCCTGAATCGCGAGCGTGCTCGCGTCGCCAGCCGCGCCCGTGCCGGACTGGATCTGTCCGTTCGTGTTCGTCAGCGTGCCGCCGCTCGCGAGCGTCAGCGACGAGAGGGAGCGAACCGAGCCTTGCGTATTGTTCACATCGCCCGCGATGTTTGCCGCGATGTTTCCCTGCGCGGCGAGCACGCCATTCGCGTTGTTCAGGCTGCTGGCCCGCGCGGTGAGCTGCCCGGCCGTGATGATGCGGCCGCCGACGTTCGAGAAGGCACCCGCGCCATTGCCCGGTGCAATCGTCAGCGTGCCCGTGCCGGCGTCGAGGATCGTGCCACCGTCGTTGATGAGCGCGCCAGGCGCGAGCGTCAGGTCGGTGCTGTTGGTCTGGAATGTGCCGCCGCTTGAATTGTCGAAGGTGCCGCTGACGTTAAAGCCCATCGACGACGCGCCGTATTGCGTGATCGTGCCGCCGTGGTTCACCAGGTCGGTCGCGTTCAGCGCAAGCTGGTTCGCCTGGATGTCGCCGCCGCTGTTGTCCAGTGTCGACCCGGTGGTAAGCGCCAGGTTCGGCGCGACAATCGAGCCGCCGCTGTTGGTCAGCGAGCCCGTGCGAATCGTTTCGTTTGCGCCCGCGCCGATCTGGCCGCCGTTGTTGTTCAGCGTGCCACTGGCGAGGCTCAGGTCCGTATTCGAAAGCAGCTTGCCGTTGGTGTTGTCCAGCGTGCCGCCGACGCTTGCCGTGAGACCGTTCTGGCCGATGATCGAGCCAGCCGTGTTGTCGAGCGTTCCGGCCTGAAGCGCAGCCTGGCCGTTACTGGCGATCGTGCCGCCGACGTTGGACACCGCGCCCGCGCCATTGCCGGCGTCTATCGTCAGCTTGCCGTTCCCGGCATGGCTAATCCTGCCGCCGTCATTGTCGAGTGTGGCCGGTGCAAGCGTCAGGTCGATGCTGTTCGTTTGCAGCGTGCCGCCCGCCGAGTTGTCGAGCGTGCCCGCTACATCGACCGTCGTCGCGCCGGTTCCGGTCTGCGTGATCGTGCCGCCGTGATTGACGAGGTTCGTCGCGTGCAGTGTGAGCAGGTTTGCGCTCGTCGAGCCGCCGCTGTTATCGACGGTCGCCGCGCTGATCACTGCCTGCTGGCCGGCCGTGAATGTGCCGGCGTTCGCGAGTGTCGTGCCTGCCGATGCGTTCACGTTTCCGTTGGCGGCCAACGTGCCGTTGCTGAACAGGCTTTGCGCCGCAGCCGCAGTCAGGTTCTGCACACCGCCGTGATCGAACCCGCGTTCGCAATCTGTCCGGCCTGCACGGTCACATTGCCGTTGCCGCCGATGGTGCCCAGACCCGTGCCGCCCGCGCCGTTATTCAACGTGCCCGCCGCGGAGAGCGTCAGGCCGTCCGCATTGAGCGATGCGATATGGCCCGCGGTGTTGTCGAATGACCCAGCGTTCGCCGTCAGCGCGCCTGCGGCCTGCATCGTGCCGCCCGTGTTGGACACGGCCCCCACGACGTTTGCATTTAAAACACTGCCCGAAACGATCTGGCCGTTGCTGTTCGAGAGCGCGCCCACATTGACCGTCTGCGTGCCACCCGATGAAAGCGCACCGCCGTCATTGGTCAGCGAGCCCGCTGCATTAACCACGAGCGTACTGCCGGCGGTTGTCGTCGCGCCAGCGGTATTCACATCACCGCCCGTCGCGGTCAACGCCATGCTCCCATTCGCCGACGTACTGCTGCCCGCGACATTGACCCACTCGCCTTGCAGATTCGCATTCCTGCCCGCTGCATTGCGCCCGGTTGCCGCGAGGGCACCGCCCGCCGTCACCGACAGATCGCCGGATGTTGCCAGGCTGCCATCGCTGTTCACGCCCGCGCCGAGCGTACCCGTCGATGCCACGCTGCCCGCGTTGACGGTGGTGCTCTGCTGCGCGGCAAACGTGCCGCTATTACTCAGCGTACCTGCGGTACTCGCGCTGACATTCTGCTGCGCATACGTGGTCCCGCTATTGTCGATCCCGTCACGCGCGTTAATCGCGATATTGCCGCTCGCGTTCGTCTGCCCGCCGAGGACCAGCTTGCCCTGCGTGGTCAACGTCACGTCACCCGCCTGCGCAGCGAGCACGCCCTTCGTCGACACGCCCACACCGTTCTCGGTGCCCACCAGAACGATACGATTTGCGTACATGCCACCGAGACTGCTCACGTCGATGGACACCCCCGGCGCAGCGCCACTACCCGCGATGGCCGTCGCGTTCAGCGTCCCATAATCGACACTGTTCGCGCCCGTGATGACGTTCAGGTTCTTCGCGTAAATCGCGGCATTCGCCTGCACGGCGCGCGCAATCAGATCGACCTGATCGACGTCGCCCGCATTCAGCCCCGCGCCCTGCACGGTGATATTGCCGCCGCTCACGTTAAACCCGGTGAGGCTGCCGTCCGTGCCGTAGTTCGGCGTGCCGGTGGTGAGCGTCGCGCGCGACGTGTTGATGAAACCGCCACCATTCACGCTGATCCCCGAGCCGTTGGCGATCACGACCTGCGCCTTCTGCCCGGCGACTTCGAGATAACCGTTAATCTGGCTCGCCGCGCTGCTATTAACCTGGTTGACGATGATCCGCGCGGACTGTCCCGGCGCGAAGTTCGGATTGCCGTTGATCATGCCCGCCTGCTGCGTCTGCACGATGGTCGGCGAGTTGTTAAGGATCGCGCCGCGCTGCTGCACGTCGAACTGGTTATATGTGTTGACCGACACGCCCGCGCCGGACGGCCGGTTGATGTTCACCTGGTTCAGCCCGTTCGGCGTCGTGATGACGCCCGGCGCGTTCGCGCCGCCCGGCACGATCTGCGCTACGGTGAAAGCGGGCAGGGCGCCGAGCAGCACAAGGGCCGCAAGTGCGATGCTTCGCAGCGCGAAGCTGTGCTGTTGCGTGCTGGATGGAGTCGCGAGCACGCGCCTCGTTGCAGCGGTCTCGCCATTACCCTTGCCTGTTGCCGTGGCCGATTCCTCGACGGCAACCAGCATTGCCCTTAGCCGGCTGAATACCAGCCTGAATGCCCTGCGGTTCATCGTTTTTCTGTTGCGGATTGGTAAGAAGGCCGTAACGTACCGAACCGCGCGAGGCAGATGTGTCAAGATTCGTCAAGGTCAGCATCGACACAACGATTGCCACAAAATAGGTCATATCTGATTGCGAGGCCCCCGAGCGCCCATCTTTTGCTCCACTACCCCCAATACTTTTCCGTCGCTAATTCCGCCCTTCTGCGCCCTTTACGGCAAAACGCAAATCACCTGCCGCGAACAGCGCCGAACCCCGCACCGGCAGCCGAAATTCGCCGCCAAACCGCTAGTGCAAAGCCCCGAAGAAACCGCTAATCTCGACCCCGCACGCTAGCCGTAGGGTCGCGCATCGCTGAAAAACGCGACGCACCGCGCCCCAAAAACCTGACAAAAAGAACCCACGGCGGCCGCAAAAAAGCACCCTGGAGTACGCCTTGGAAATGTCAGCAACATCACCCACATCCACGGAAGACTGGATCGCCCGAAGCCTGCGCGCGGTCTGGCATCCCTGCACGCAGATGAAGCATCACGAGCGTCTGCCCCTGATACCCGTCGCGCGCGGTCAAGGCGCGTGGCTCTATGACCAGTCCGGTCATCGCTATCTGGACGCGATCAGCTCGTGGTGGGTCAACCTGTTCGGCCACGCGAATCCGCGCATCAACGCGGCGCTGAAGGATCAGCTCGACACGCTCGAGCACGCGATGCTTGCCGGCTGCACGCACGAGCCCGCAATCGAACTCGCCGAGCGCCTCAACGCGCTCACCGATCACACACTGGGCCACGCGTTCTTTGCATCGGATGGCGCATCCGCCGTCGAAATCGCGCTGAAAATGAGCTTCCACGCGTGGCGCAATCGCGGCTTCGCCGACAAGCAGGAATTCGTCTGCATTGCGAACAGTTACCACGGCGAGACGATCGGCGCGCTCGGCGTGACAGACGTCGCGTTGTTCAAGGACGCCTACGACCCGCTGATCCGCAACGCTCACGTCGTGGCTTCGCCGGACGCGCGCCTTGCACAACCCGGCGAAACAGCCGCCGATGTCGCGCGTCGCGCGCTCGAAGCGGTGCGTTCGCTCTTCGAAGCACGCGCCACCAGAATCGCCGCGCTGATCGTCGAGCCGCTCGTGCAATGCGCAGCCGGCATGGCGATGCACGACGCGTCGTACATCGCCGGTTTGCGTGCGCTGTGCGATCAGTACGGCGTGCATCTGATCGCCGATGAAATCGCCGTCGGCTGCGGCCGCACCGGCACTTTCTTCGCTTGCGAACAGGCAGGCATCTGGCCGGACTTCTTGTGTCTGTCAAAGGGCATTAGCGGCGGTTATCTGCCGCTTTCCATCGTGCTTTCACGCGACGAAATCTTCGAAGCCTTCTATCACGACGACACGGCTCGCGGCTTTCTGCATTCGCATTCGTACACCGGCAATCCGCTCGCGTGCCGCGCGGCGCTCGCAACGCTCGACCTGTTCGCGAGCGACAACGTGCTCGCGGTCAACGCGCAAAAGTCGGCAACGCTGAAGGCCGCACTCGCGCCGCTCGCGGAACACGCGAATGTGCGCAATCTGCGCCAGTGCGGAACGATTTTCGCGTTCGACGCAGTCATCGAAAACGCTCAGCATGCCAAAACCTTTTCGCGCCGCTTCTTCGAAAATGCCTTGCAGCGCGAGCTATTGTTGCGCCCCATTTCGACCACCGTGTACCTGATGCCGCCATACATTCTCGACGACGAAGAGATCGCGCTGCTCGCCTCGCGCACGCGCGAAACGTTCGACGCCACGCTCGCGGAGCTGCGCTAATGCATCTGCTCGACAAACTTTCGCAGGGACTCAAGGAGATCGACGAACACGGTCTGCGCCGTCGCCGCCGCACCGTCGACACGCCGTGCGCGGCTCATATGACGGTCGACGGCCGCGAGATCGTCGGCTTTGCGAGCAATGACTATCTCGGACTCGCCGCGCATCCGCAGTTGATCGCGGCCATCGCGGAAGGCGCACAACGCTATGGTGCGGGCAGCGGCGGTTCGCATCTGCTCGGCGGCCATTCGCGCGCGCATGCGCAGCTCGAGGACGATCTCGCGGAGTTCGTCGGCGGATTCGTCGATGCGCCGCGCGCGCTGTACTTCAGCACCGGCTACATGGCGAATCTCGCGACGCTCACCGCGCTCGCGGGCCGCGGCACGACGCTGTTCTCCGATGCGCTCAACCATGCTTCGCTGATCGACGGAGCGCGTCTGTCGCGAGCCGACGTGCAGATCTACCCGCACTGCGATATGGAAGCGCTGAGCGCGATGCTCGACGCGTCGGACGCGGACGAGAAGGTCATCGTCTCCGATACGGTGTTCAGCATGGACGGCGACATCGCGCCGCTGCCGCGTCTTCTCGAACTTGCGGAGCGGCACGGCGCGTGGCTGATCGTCGACGATGCGCACGGTTTCGGCGTGCTCGGTCCGCAAGGCCGCGGCGCGATCGCCGAAGCCGCGTTGCGCTCGCCGAATCTGATTTCCATCGGCACGCTAGGCAAGGCGGCGGGCGTGTCGGGCGCATTCGTCGTGGCGCACGGGACCGTGATCGAGTGGCTCGTGCAACGCGCGCGTCCGTACATTTTCACCACGGCTTCGGTGCCGGCTGCCGCGCACGCGGTGTCGGCGAGTCTGCGCATTATCGGCGGCGATGAAGGCGATGAGCGGCGCGCGCATCTTCGGCAATTGATCGAGCGCACGCGCGCCATGCTCAAGACCACGCCGTGGCTTCCCGTCGATTCGCATACCGCCGTGCAGCCGCTCATTATCGGCGCGAACGACGCGACGCTCGAGATTGCCGCGTCGCTCGATCGCGCGGGTTTGTGGGTGCCCGCGATTCGGCCGCCGACAGTGCCGGCCGGCACATCGCGCTTGCGCATTTCGCTGTCGGCCGCGCATTCGCATGCGGATCTCGACCGGCTCGAAGCGGGCTTGCAAGCCGCGGGGGAGCAAAGCGCATGACGTCTGCGAACACTGCACTGTCACTCTTCGTCACCGGCACGGACACGGAAATCGGCAAGACCTTCGTGTCGTCGGCATTATTGCGAGGCTTCGTTCGCGAGGGACTGCAAGCGGCCGCGATGAAGCCGATCGCAGCGGGCGCGTTCGAGGTGAACGGCGAACTGCATAACGAAGACGCGGACCAGCTCGACGCGGCCTCCAACGTGCTGTTGCCGCCTGCGATGCGCACGCCGTATCTGCTGAAAGAACCGGCCGCGCCGCACATTGCCGCCGCGCTGGAAAACGTTGCATTCGATATCGACCACATCGTCGCGTGTCATAGCGAAGCGTTGACGCGCGCGGACGTCGTCGTCGTGGAAGGCGTCGGCGGCTTTCGCGTGCCGTTGACGGCGACGCACGACACGGCCGACCTCGCCGTCGCCCTGAAGCTGCCCGTTGTGCTGGTGGTCGGCATGCGCCTTGGCTGCATCAACCACGCGTTGCTAACCGCCGAGGCCATCGCCGCGCGCGGACTCACGCTTGCCGGCTGGGTCGCGAATCGCGTCGATCCCGACATGACTTTTCCCGACGAAAACATCGCGTCGATCCACGAGCATCTCGCGCGCGAACATCACGCGCCGTTGCTCGGCATCGTGCCGCATATGAGCCCGGCATCGCCCGAACTCGCGGCTGAACGGCTCGACATTCACCGGCTATTGCAAACGCTGCGCGACGCGCAGCGCTGAATTGAACATCACGTCCACTCATGAGGATCGACCACATGACGCAACTGAACATCGCTGCTGCATCCGCTGATACGGCTGCCCTTAACAATGCCAACGTCAACGCGAACGCCAATGCCAACGCCGACGCTGCGGGCAAACAGCTCGCGCGCTGGCGCGTCGCCGACATCGTCGCGCTGTACGAACTGCCGTTCAACGACCTGATGTTTCGCGCGCAGCAAACGCATCGCGAGCATTTCGACGCCAACACCGTGCAACTGTCGACGCTGCTGTCGATCAAGACCGGCGGCTGCGAGGAAGATTGCGCCTACTGTCCGCAGTCGGTGCATCACGACACGGGCCTGCAAGCCGACAAGCTGATGCCGGTCGACGAAGTGCTCGCCGCCGCGAAAGCCGCGAAGGAAAACGGCGCGACGCGTTTCTGCATGGGCGCCGCATGGCGCAATCCGAAGGACCGCCATCTCGAGCCGATCAAGGACATGATCCGCGGCGTGAAGGCGATGGGACTCGAAACCTGCGTGACGCTCGGCATGCTCGAGACGCATCAGGCGCAAGCGTTGCGCGAGGCCGGCCTCGACTACTACAACCACAATCTGGATACGTCGCCGGAGTTTTACGGCCAGATCATTTCGACGCGCACGTATCAGGATCGTCTCGACACGCTGGAACGCGTGCGCGATGCGGGCATCAACGTGTGCTGCGGCGGCATTGTCGGCCTCGGCGAATCGCGCCGCGAGCGTGCGGGCCTGATCGCGCAACTGGCGAACATGGAGCCGTATCCGGAATCGGTGCCGATCAACAATCTGGTGCAAGTGGAAGGCACGCCGTTGACCGGCACGGAAGCGATCGATCCGTTCGAATTCGTGCGGACCATCGCGATTGCGCGCATCACGATGCCGCGCGCGATGGTGCGCCTGTCCGCCGGCCGCGAGCAGATGGACGAGGCGTTGCAGGCAATGTGTTTTCTCGCGGGCGCGAACTCGATTTTCTACGGCGATCAGTTGCTGACTACCAGCAACCCGCAAGCCGAAGCGGACCGCAAGCTGCTCGCGCGCCTCGGCATTCGCGCCGAAGCCGCGCAGCAGATGCCGCTCGACAAGAGCGGCTGCGAGCACGGCTGCGAACACGCGTAAAGCGCATTACTTCCTGTCGACGATGATCTGATCGAAAGTCCCGCCGTCGGAGAAATGGGTTTGCTGCGCTTTCTGCCAGCTACCGAACATTTCTTCGACGGTGAAGGTCTTGATCGGCTTGAACTCCGCGGCGTGTTTCGCGAGCACGTTCTTGTCGCGCGGACGCAAGTGATGTTGCGCGATGATCTCCTGCGCGGCCGGCGACCACAGATAGTCGAGATACGCCTGCGCTTCCTTGCGCGTGCCGCGCTTGTCGACCACCTTGTCGACGATCGACACCGGCGGTGCGGCCAGCAGGCTCACCGACGGATACACCGCCTCGAAATTGCCGCCGCCCACGTCGCTGTTCATCAGCGCGACTTCGTTTTCGAACGTGACCAGCACGTCGCCGATACCGCGTTGCGTGAACGTCGTCGTCGCGCCGCGGCCGCCCGTGTCGAGCACCGGCACGTTTCTGAACAGCGCCTTTTCGAAGTCGAGCGCCTGCGCATCGGTGCCGCCGTGCTGCTTGCGATAACCCCACGCGGCGAGGTACGTGTAGCGTCCGTTGCCGGACGTCTTCGGATTCGCGATCACCACTTGCACGCCGGGCTTCGCGAGATCGTCCCAGTCCTTGATGTGCTTCGGATTGCCCTTGCGCACGAGGAACACCATCGTCGTCGTGTACGGCGCGCTGTCGTCCGGCAGACGCGTGCGCCAGTTTGCGGGCACCAGTTGGCCTTTTTCCGCAAGGAGGTCGATGTCGTTCGGCTGGTTCATCGTCACGACGTCGGCCTGCAAGCCCTGCAATACCGACAACGCCTGTGCGCTCGACGCGCCATGCGACTGGCGAATCGACACCGTCTCGCCGCTCTTCTGCTTATACGCGGCGATGAAGCCCGCGTTGATGTCCTTGTACAACTCGCGCGTTACGTCGTACGACACATTCATCAACGACGTCTCGGCATGCGCCGCCGATATGCCGCCAGCGCCGAAGCCGAGCGTGAGCGCCGTAAAGCCGGCCGCCAGCCAGCGTGAAGTCCCCGTCTTGCCTGCCATCTTGTCCCCGCTATCGATGTTAAAAACCTGTGGCCGCGCAATCGCGCAGCATCAAGCGGGATTCTAGCGGATCGCTTATACGCGGCGAGCCGGGCAGGCCCGAGCAACGCACTCGAGCCCGCGCGTTAAACCAGCGCGTGCTGCCCGATCTCGAGCGCTTCGTCGCGAAAGCGCAGCGGCGCCGCGCAGTGCACGAGCGTGTCGATGAAATACTTGGCCCGCGGCCACGGTCCGAATCCGGCTGCGGTATTGATGTGCCCCGCATCGCCGAGATTGACGAACGCACTGCCGAAACGCTGCGCCAGTTCGCGAGCGCCGGCAAGCGGCATCCACGGATCGGTTTCGCTGCCGATCAGAATGGACGGCACGCCCAGCCGCCGTGCCTCGAACGATCCGGCGAAGGCGAACTTTTGCGGGCTCGCGGGCGCGACGAGGAGCACGCCGACCACTTCGTTCGCATACGACGCCTGCTGCAACGCGTGAGCGGCAGCAAGACATCCGAAGCTGTGCGCGGCGAGCACGAACGGCCCGCGTTCGCGCGCGAGCAACTCGCGCAGCGAGTTGGCCCAACCGGCGACGTCCGGTGCATCCCAGTCGGCCTGCTCGACGCGCAACGAGCGCGCGAACTGGCGTTCGAGCCACGTTTGCCAATGTGCGCCCTCGCTGCCGTGCAGACCCGGAACGGTCACGAGCCGCGGCGGCCACGGCGATCTGGTGCATGAAAGCATGTCTGTCCCTCGCAAAGGGAAAACCGGGTAGTCATTGTCCCGCCGCCCGTCGCGCGGACGAACCAAGTTTTTGTGCTTTGTTTATCGGTTGAATCTGCGGAGCGCGAAGCCGAAAACGGACGGTCGTGCGCAAGCGCGCGGGATCGTCGGCGAAAAAGTAGAATGAAGCCTGCCCATAAAAGGAGGAGCCCTCATGTCGTCAGCGTCGCGCGCCGCGCCGCAGCCGTCGCGAGCCTTGCAGCCGTCCCGCCGCCCGACGCGCCCGCACCGCGCGCGCGGCGTGACCCGGGGCCGTTGCGCGTGCAACGGTGAGGCCGCATGAAAGTCCTCTTCTATATGCCGAACGCCGAAGCCGCGGCCTGGCTGCATGACTTCGCCCGCTTGCTGCCGCAAGCCGATCTGCGCGAGTGGCAACCCGGCGACACCGCGCCCGCCGATTTCGCGGTCGTCTGGCGGCCACCGCGCGAGATGCTGGCCGGCCGTGCCGATTTGCGCGCGATCTTCAATCTGGGCGCGGGCGTCGACGCGATTCTGGCGCTCGAACGCGAGCAGCCCGGCACCTTGCCGCCCAACGCGCCGTTGATCCGTCTCGAAGACACCGGCATGGCGCCGCAAATGGCCGAGTATGTGACGCACGCGGTGCTGCGTTATCTGCGGCGCTTCGACGAATACGAAGCGCTGCAGCGCGAGCGCCGCTGGCAAGTGCTCGATCCGCATCCGCGAGACACGTTCACGGTCGGCGTGCTCGGGCTCGGCGTGCTGGGCGCACATGTCGCGCAAACGGTCGCGCGATTCGGCATGCCGGTGCGCGGCTACAGCCGCAGCGCGAAGCAAGTGGAAGGCATCACGACGTTCGCCGGCGAAGCGCGTTTCGACGCGTTTCTCGACGGCGTCAAAGTGCTCGTCAATCTGCTGCCGCATACGCCGGATACCGCGAACGTGCTGAACGCCCGCACGTTTTCGAAGCTCGCACGCGGCGCGTATCTGATCAACGTTGCACGCGGCGCGCATCTGGTGGAAGCCGATCTGCTCGACGCGCTGGCAAGCGGTCAACTCGCCGCGGCCACGCTCGACGTGTTTCAGGAAGAGCCGTTGCCGCCCGATCATCCGTTCTGGCAGGAGCCGCGCATTACCGTCACGCCGCACATGTCGGCGCTGACCTTGCGCGAAGAAAGCGTCGCGCAGATCGCGCAAAAAATGCTCGCGCTCGAACGCGGCGAAGCCGTCGGCGGCGTGGTGAATATCGAGCGCGGATATTGACGGCGTGGAGTCACAATCACGTCAAGGAGACACAACATGGCCGTACCCCAGCAAGTGAAAATTGTCGAAGTCGGTCCGCGTGACGGTCTGCAAAACGAGAAGGACTTCGTGCCGACGGCGATCAAGGTCGAGTTGATCAACCGGCTCGCCGCAGCGGGTTTTCGCAACGTCGAAGCGGCGTCGTTCGTGTCGCCGAAATGGGTGCCGCAAATGGCCGACGGCGCCGACGTGATGGCCGGCATCGAGCGGCGCCCCGGCACGATCTATTCGGTGCTCACGCCGAATCTGCGCGGCTTCGAAGGTGCGCTCGCCGCGCGCGCCGACGAGATCGTGATCTTCGGCGCAGCGAGCGAAGCGTTCTCGCAGAAGAACATCAATTGCAGCATCGCGGAAAGCATCGAGCGATTCGCGCCGGTCGCGCAGGCGGCGAAGCAGCACGGCTTGCGCATGCGCGGCAGCGTGTCGTGCGCGCTCGGGTGTCCGTATCAGGGCGAAGTGCCGGTGGCGTCGGTGGTCGACGTGGTGCAACGTTTCGCGGCGCTCGGTTGCGACGAGATCGATATCGCCGATACGATCGGCGTGGGTACGCCCAAGCGCACGCGCGAAGTGTTCGAAGCCGTGACCCGCGTGTTTCCGCGCGAGCGTCTGTCCGGGCACTTTCACGACACCTACGGCCAGGCGCTCGCGAATATCTACGCGGCGTTGCAGGAAGGCATCGAGATTTATCACGCGTCGGTGGCCGGGCTCGGCGGCTGTCCGTATGCGAAGGGCGCAACAGGCAACGTCGCCACCGAAGACGTGCTGTACTTGATGAACGGCCTTGGCATCGAAACGGGCATCGACCTCGCGCAAGTCGTGGGCATCGGCGATTTCATTTCGACGGCAATCGGCCGGCCGAACGTCTCGCGCGCGGGCAAGGCGTTGCTTGCGAAGGCGCGCAGCGAAGCCGCCAATTGCGTATGAGCCGGACCGAACGGCATGCTTGAGGCGCAACACCCATACTCAAACCATCAGGACCTGAAACGATGACGGACCACGCTTTTCTCGACTCCGACGACCTCACCGCATTGCCGGATTCCGCACGCCGTGTCGCGCTGCTGCTGCGCGAACGCGGTCACGCGGGACGGGTCGTGATGCTGCCCGAAACCGGCAAGACTTCCGCGGAGGCCGCCGCGGGCCTCGGCTGTTCGGTCGCGCAGATCGCGAAGTCGATTCTGTTTCGCCGCCGCGAAGACGACGCGCCGGTGCTGGTGGTCGCGAGCGGCGCAAATCGCGTCGATGAAAAGAAAGTGGCGGCGCAGGTCGGCGAGATTGGCCGCGCGGATGCGAAGTTCGTCCGCGAAAAAACCGGCTATGCGATCGGCGGCGTGTGTCCGGTCGGGCATGCGGTCGAACCCGTCACGCTGATCGACGAAGACCTGCTCGCGCTCGACAGCCTGTGGGCCGCCGCGGGTCATCCGCACGCGGTGTTCAATCTGACCGCGCAGGAACTGATTGCGTTGACGGGCGCGCCGGTGGTCGACGTGGCGCTGCGCGAGACGGCCTGAATCCGATGACAGCGCGAATCGATCACGCAGCGACAGGCGGCGGCGTGCCGTCGCCGTGCATCAACGTGTGCCGGATGGACGCGTCGAGCGGCTGGTGCGAAGGGTGCCTGCGCACCATCGACGAAATCGCCGGCTGGTCGCTCTACGACGACGACGAAAAACGCGCGGTGTGGGACGCGCTCGAAGCGCGCCGCGCCGAATTGATCGCCCGCCAGGCGAAGGTGCAACGATGAACGCGGCGCCGCGCATTGTCACCATCGGCGAGACGTTTAGCGCGACGCTCGCGCTGTCGGCGGATTCGGTGAAAACGTTCGCGACGCTCGTCAACGATCTGAACCCGCTGCATCACGACGAGGCCTATGCTGCGCAAAGCCGATTCGGCGGTCTCATCGCGTCGGGCACGCAGCCCACCGCGCATTTCATGGCGCTTCTCGCCACGCATTTTTCGACCTACGCGCAGCCGCTCGGACTCGAGTTCGACATCAAGCTGAAGAAGGCTGCGCACGCCGGCGACACGCTCGTCATGACATGGCGCGTGCGCGATGCTTACTGGAAGCCGAGCCTGCACGGCGACCTGACGCATCTGGAAGGCACGGTCAGAAATCAGCGCGGCGAAGTGACCGTTGTGGGCGCATCGACCATTCTCGTGATGCCGAAGCCCGAGGCGTCCGTCGACGCGAGCATCAACACGGGCACGCTATGACCGAGTTGACCACTGCATTGACCATCGCATTGCCCGCATCGGTGCGCGTGTTCGAGCGCGGCTGGCTGTCGTCGAACAACGTGCTGCTCATCGACAACGACTGCGCCGCGCTCGTCGATACCGGCTACGCGACGCATGCGCAGCAAACACGCGCGCTCGTGCAGCAGGCGCTGGGCGAGCGGCCGCTCGATCTGATCGTCAACACGCATCTGCATTCGGATCATTGCGGCGGCAACGCGCTGTTGCAAACGACGTGGCCGTGCCGCACGCTCATTCCCGCCTGCGAAGCCGACGCGGTGCGCGACTGGGACGAAGCGCGTCTGACTTTCCGCGCGACCGCGCAGACTTGCGAGCGCTTTGTGTTCACCAGCACGATCGCGCCGGGCGCGATGCTGCGCCTCGGCGCACTCGACTGGCAGGTGCTCGGCGCGCCCGGCCACGATCCGCATTCGCTGATGCTGTACTGCGCGGCCGAGCGCCTACTGATCAGCGCCGACGCGCTGTGGGAAAACGGCTTCGGCGTGATCTTTCCGGAGCTCGAAGGCGACAGCGGTTTTGCCGAGCAGCAGGCGGTGCTCGAGGCGATTGCCGCGCTCGACGTGCGCGTCGTGATCCCCGGTCATGGCGCGCCCTTTACGAACGTCGAGCAGGCGCTGGAGCGCTCTTTCTCGCGGCTCGCGTGGCTGCGGGCCGATCCGGCGCGCAATGCAAAGAATGCGCTGAAGGTATTGATCGTCTTCAAGCTGCTCGATGTGCGCGCAACGAGCTTCGCGGCGTTGCTGGAGATGCTCGACGGCGCTGCGGCAATGCGCGCGGCGGCCTCGATGCTGAAACCGCGCGGCGAGTGGCCCGCGCTTGTCAAAGCGATCGTCGGCGAGCTGGCTGCCGGGAATGGGCCGCTTACGGTGGATGGTGAAAGGATCGTCGCGCGATAGCGCTGCAACCGGGAATGCAGTCGTGCAGTGAAGTAAGGCAGCGACGTGCAGCAGCAGCAGCGCTCACGCAAAAACCGCCGCCACAAAAAGAAAGCCGCTCAACCTGTGAAGGCGAGCGGCGGAAATTCTGTCGGACGTGATCAGCGTCTGCCCGAATGATACGCGCGCGCGATTTTCGGCCGCATCAGTGATTTCCCTACAGATGCATGACGGCGGCTGTTAACCCGCATACACGCCGGCGCGCGCAAACCGGCGCCGACATTAGCTTTGCGAACCATTATTCCGCTGATATGAACAAACGTGGTTCGTTTGCAATCCGTAGCATTTGGGCGTTTGCATCGGCTGCCTCCGGCTGAAACAGGAAAGCGCCGCATTCAAACAGACGGCGCGCGTCTTTGCGGCACGATGCGCCAGCCGAGATTGACGCCCGCGGCGGCAAGCAGAATCAGCACCGCGCCCAGCACCTGAATCCACGCAAGCGTCTGTCCGAACGCGATTCTGTCGACGATGATCGCGACCACCGGATAGATGAACGACAGCGCGCCGGTCATCGAAGTCGGCAGCTTCTGGATCGCGCCATACAGCAGCACATACATGAGCCCGGTGTTCACCACGCCCAGCACGACCAGCTCGAGCCACTGCACGCCCGTGGCCGGCAGCGCGTCGAAACGCACGAGCGGCGCGAGCATCACCACGCCGAGCAGCACCTGGATCAGCGCGATCAGATGCGGCGGCGTGCCCTTCAAATGCTTGGTGATGATCGACGACACCGCGTACATCGCCGCCGCGCCGACCGCATAGCCGATGCCGACCAGATACTGCCCCGGCACGGCCAGCACCGCGGGCTCGACCTTCACGACGAACACGAGCCCAATGAACGCGAGCACGAGCCATAGCACCGTCGACGCGCTGATCCGCTCGCGAAACACGATTGCGCCGAGCGCGACCAGCATGAAAGGCTGCGTGTTGTAGACGGCCGTCGCCATCGAGATCGACGCACGCGAATACGCGGCGAACAGCAGCACCCAATTGGCGACGATCGCCGCGCCGCCGAGCAGCGCGAGGCCAATCATCTTCCACGAGAACAGCTTGCGCCTGAAGAGGCCGAGCGCTGCGCATACGAGCGCGAGCGTCGCGCCGCCGAAAATGCAGCGGAAGAACACCACGTTAAATGC
Organism: Paraburkholderia sp. OAS925; assembly: GCF_040543975.1. Classification (NCBI taxonomy): domain Bacteria; kingdom Pseudomonadati; phylum Pseudomonadota; class Betaproteobacteria; order Burkholderiales; family Burkholderiaceae; genus Paraburkholderia; species Paraburkholderia sp. OAS925. The sequence continues at coordinate 619,992 of NZ_JBEUNO010000001.1, read as the reverse complement.
GCTTTGCTGCGACGACACGACCAGCCAGCCGATTGTGCCCGACATCAGCATTGCCACGCTCATCTCCGCCGCGCCGCGGCGGATGTCGTTTGAAGCCATGATTCGATCCTCGAATGGATTCCTGTATGGCAAGCAGTGTAAATAATCCGGTCGAGCGAATACATGGATAAACTTAAGCCATACCGCCATACCACCTAAAATTCGAAGGCCGTCATGACGAAACGCCTTACTCCGTTAGCGCCTGTCCCGCTCGACGAAACCGATCGCGCGCTACTCGCCGCGCTCGCCGAAGATGCGCGCCGCCCGGTCAGCGAACTGGCGCGGCTCGTCGGACTTTCGGCGCCGAGCACGGCCGAGCGCATCCGCAGGCTCGAGGCGCAAGGCGTGATCGAGCGCTTCACGGTGCAGCTCGATCCGCGCGCGCTCGGCTTCACGCTGCAAGCCATCGTGCGTGTCAAGCCGCTGCCGGGGCAGTTGCATCTGGTGGAAGAAGTGATCCGGCGAATTCCGGAGTTCGTCGAATGCGACAAGGTGACGGGCGACGATTGCTTCATCTGCCGTCTTTATCTGCGGACGATCGATCAGCTTGACGAGATTCTGTCGAAGGTCACCGAGCGCGCGGAGACAAGCACGGCAATCGTCAAGTCAACGCCTTTGGCGCGGCGGCTGCCGCCGCTTGGGTAGGCGCGCGAAGCACAACGGCCTTCGCGCTTTACCGCTCTATCGCTTCAAAGAAGGACAGCATTTCGGCGAGCAATTCGTCCGGCGCCTCTTCCGGCAGATAGTGGCCACACGGCAACGAACGCCCGCTCACGTCGCGCGCCACATGACGCCATTCGGCGAGCGCGTCGAAGCACTTTTCGATGACGCCGTTTTCGCCCCACAGCACACGCAATGGGCAAGCAATCTTATGTCCGCGTTCGATGTCGGCGCGGTCGTGTTCGAGATCGATGCTCGCCGACGCGCGGTAGTCCTCGCACATCGCGTGCACCGCGCCTGGTTGCGCGAGCGCCGCGCGATACGCGTCGAGCGAGGCCGGTTCGAACGGCGCGAGGCCAGCATGACGGCTGCCCATCACCGCATCGACATACGCGGCGGGATTGGCGCCGATCAGCGTCTCCGGCAGCGGCTCGGGCTGGATCAGGAAGAACCAGTGGAAGTAATGCGTGGCGAACGTGCGGTCGGTGGCTTCGTACATCGCTAGCGTCGGCGCGATGTCGAGCAGCATCAGACGCTCGACGGCATCCGCGTGATCGAGCGCCATGCGATGCGCGACGCGCGCGCCGCGATCGTGCGCGCAAACCAGAAAGCGCTCGAAGCCGAAGTGGCGCATCACGGCGATTTGATCGGCGGCCATCGCGCGTTTGGAATACGGCGTGTGCGCCGTGTCGCTCGCCGGCTTGCCCGATGCGCCGTAGCCGCGCAGATCGGTGGCGATGACCGTGAAGTGCTGAGCCAGTCGCTCGGCGCAGCGCGCCCAGATCAGATGCGATTGCGGATGGCCGTGCAGCAGCAGAAGCGGCGGCCCCGCTCCGCCCTTCACTCCAAAGATATCCGCATCGCCCGCGGCGACGCGAAAGGGCGTGAAATTCTCGAAGGCCATGGCCGTGTCTCTTGTCGTTTGGAGTGCGTGCATTGTAAAAGCCCAATGTGTCCGCACGCGGTGGGATAGCCCACGCAAGCATAGAACCTGAACACTCCTTCCAACCGTTCTAAACGATGCGGCGAACGCGGCGCGAGCGCTTCGCCTATAATCGAACGACCGTTCTTAAACGTTCCAGCATCTATGCATGCTGTCGGCTGCAACGCGGCGCGCGCCGCATGCCGCTAAACTCATCAAATAGCCGGGCGCCTCGCGCACACCGGCTCGTCAATCAGGAGACTCGCACTATGGCATTGCCCGCCGTTCTGCAAAATCTGGCGTTGCCTGTCGTCGCCTCGCCGATGTTCATCGTCAGCTATCCCGAGCTCGTGCTGGCGCAGTGCAAGGCCGGCATCGTCGGTTCGTTTCCGGCGCTGAATGCGCGCCCTGCCGAGTTGCTCGACGAATGGCTCACGCAGATTCAGGCGCAACTCGCCGAGCATCGCGCTGCGAATCCCGACGCGCGCATCGGACCGATTGCCGTCAACCAGATCGTTCATCAATCGAATACGCGGCTCGAGCACGACGTGCGCGTATGCGTCGAACACAAGGTGCCGATCTTCATCACGAGCCTGCGCGCGCCGGCGCGAGAAATTGTCGACGCCGTGCACAGCTATGGCGGCATCGTGCTGCATGACGTGATCAATCTGCGTCACGCGCAGAAGGCGCTCGAAGCGGGCGTCGACGGTTTGATCCTGGTGGCGTCGGGCGCGGGCGGTCATGCGGGCACCACGTCGCCGTTTGCGCTGGTCGGCGAAGTGCGGCGCATTTTCGACGGCCCGATCGTGCTGTCCGGCGCGATCGCGAACGGCGGCTCGATCCTCGCCGCGCAAGCGATGGGCGCAGACCTCGCGTACATGGGCACGCGCTTCATCGCGACCAAAGAGGCGCACGCGGTGGAGAGCTACAAGCAGGCTATCGTGAGCTCGTCGGCGTCGGACATCATCTACACGAACCTGTTCACGGGCGTGCATGGTAATTACATTCGCGAGAGCATCGTCAACGCCGGGCTCGATCCAGATGCGCTGCCGGAATCGGACAAGACCAAGATGAACTTTGCCAACGAAAAGGCCAAGGCGTGGAAAGACATCTGGGGCGCGGGCCAGGGCGTCGGCCTGATGGACGACGTGCCGAGCGTGAGCGAACTGGTCGCGCGTTTGTCGAAGGAATACGACGACGCGAAGGCGCGCCTCGGCATCGCGCGCTGACGCCAGGCTTCGCCCGCCTACATGTTCCGCCGATACTGCCCGCCAACCTCGAACAGCGCGTGCGTGATCTGTCCGAGCGAACACACGCGGACCACGTCCATCAGCACCGCAAAGACGTTTTCATCGTCGATCACCGCGCGCTTCAGACGCTCCAGCGCGGCAGGCGCGGCCTCGCGATGCCGCGCCTGAAAATCGCGCAGGCGTTTTAGCTGGCTTTGCTTTTCTTCGTCGGTGGAACGGGCGAGCGCGATGGGCTGCGGCGCCTCATGCGGATGCGCGCTCACGAATGTATTCACACCCACGATCGGATACGAGCCGTCATGCTTGCGATGCTCGTACAGCATCGACTCGTCCTGAATGCGTCCGCGCTGATAACCCGTCTCCATTGCGCCGAGCACGCCGCCGCGCTCGGTGAGCCGGTCGAACTCGGCGAGCACCGCTTCTTCGACGAGATCGGTCAATTCGTCGATCACAAAACTGCCCTGATTCGGGTTCTGATTCTTCGCGAGTCCCCATTCGCGATTGATGATCAACTGAATCGCCACCGCGCGACGCACCGACTCTTCGGTGGGTGTGGTGATGGCTTCGTCGAAGGCATTGGTGTGCAGCGAGTTGCAGTTGTCGTAGATCGCGATCAGCGCTTGCAGCGTGGTACGAATGTCGTTGAAGTCGATCTCCTGCGCATGCAGGCTGCGCCCCGACGTCTGCACGTGATACTTGAGCTTCTGGCTGCGCTCGTTCGCGCCGTAGCGTTCGCGCATCGCGATTGCCCAGATGCGTCGCGCGACGCGGCCGAGCACCGTGTATTCCGGGTCCATGCCGTTCGAAAAGAAGAACGACAGGTTCGGCGCGAAGTCGTCTATCGACATGCCTCGTGCGAGGTACGCCTCGACATAGGTGAAGCCGTTGGCGAGCGTATAGGCGAGTTGCGAGATCGGATTCGCGCCGGCCTCGGCAATGTGATAGCCGGAGATCGACACCGAATAGAAATTGCGCACGCCGTGTTCGACAAAGTACGCCTGAATATCGCCCATCACTTTCAGGCTGAATTCCGTCGAAAAGATGCAGGTGTTCTGGCCTTGGTCTTCTTTGAGGATGTCGGCCTGCACGGTGCCGCGCACATTTTCCAACGCGATGTGGCGCGTCGCGGCGAGTTCGTCGTCGGTGAGTGCGCGGCCTAGTTCGTGTTGCTTGCGCGTGATCTGCTGATAGATCGCGACGTTGAAAAACATCGCGAGGATGGTCGGCGCGGGGCCGTTGATCGTCATCGACACCGACGTTTCCGGCGCGCACAGATCGAAGCCGTCGTAGAGCGCGTGCATGTCGTCGAGCGTCGCGACCGACACGCCCGAATTGCCCACCTTGCCGTAGATGTCCGGCCGTTCGTGCGGCTCTTCGCCGTACAGCGTGACGGAATCGAAAGCAGTGGAAAGACGCTTGGCCGGCATGCCCTCGGACAGCAGCTTGAAACGCCGGCTGGTGCGCGACGGGTCGCCTTCGCCCGCGAACATACGCGTCGGGTCTTCGTTTTCGCGGCGGAACGGGAATACGCCTGCGGCGAACGGGAAGTAGCCGGGCAGGTTCTCGAGCATGAGCCAGCGCAAAATCTCGCCGTGATCGACGAACTTCGGCAGCGCAACTTTGCGGATCGGCGTGCCGGACAAGGTGGTGACCGTGAGCGCCGTGCGGATCTCGCGGTCGCGAATGCGGATGACGTGTTCGTCGCCGGAATACGCGGCGACGGTTTGCGGCCAGGCGTCGAGTAGCTTGCGTTCGTGTTCGCCTAGTGCGGCTGTACGTTGCTCGATTAGTGCGTCGAGTTGGGCTGTGGGTGCGTTGGCGTTTGTGTCGTTGTTTGTGTCGTTGTCATTCGTGTCGGCTTCGCCGAGCATTCGGCGCGCTTCGATGAGTTGCCAGCGTTCACGCGCGATGCGCGCCTGCGCATCGGCGCGCTCGCGATAAACGTGAACGGTCTGCGCGATTTCCGCGAGATAGCGCACGCGCGCCGGCGGGACGATTGCATGACGGCCGCTCGAAAACCGCAGGTCGGCTCGCGCGGCAAGACGTCCGCCGCCGTCCGCGCGCAGGCCATGCTTGTGCAACGCGTTCGCGAGATGCACGTAGAGCGCGGTCACGCGCCGTCGTCGTTGAAACGCGAAGCGATCGTGCCGAACACCGGCATCGCGTCGGGCGGCTTCACGAACTCGCCGCGATTGCGCTGCACCTGCTTCGCGACATCGCGAAGCGCATCGGCAGCACCCTTGCGGTCGAACTTGTTGATCGCGACGAAGTCGGCGAAATCGAGCATGTCGATTTTTTCGAGCTGGCTCGCCGCGCCGAACTCAGGCGTCATCACGTACAGCGATTCGTCGACGAACGGCACGATGGCGGCGTCGCCCTGACCGATACCCGACGTCTCGACGACGATCAGATCGAAGCCCGCTGCCTTGCAGAGCATCAGCGCGTCGGGCAGCGCGTTCGAGATTTCGCTCGACGCCTCGCGCGTCGCCATCGAGCGCATGTAGATACGTGCACCGCCGCGCGCGCCGCCGTCCCAATCGCCGATCGCGTTCATGCGGATGCGGTCGCCAAGCAGCGCGCCGCCCGACTTGCGGCGCGATGGGTCGATGGCGAGCACGGCAATGGTGAGCGCGTCGCCGTAATCTAGGCGGAAGCGGCGGATCAGTTCATCCGTCAGCGACGATTTACCCGCGCCGCCCGTGCCGGTGATGCCCAGCACGGGAATCTGCGCGGCTTGCGCCAGGGTCGCGATTTTGCTGCGCTCGGCGGCGGTGACGGCGCCGGTTTCGAATGCGCTGATGAGTTGGGCGAGGTGGCGGAACGCGATGGTGGTGGGGTGTTCGGTGCGTCCAGCCGTCAAACCGTCGATCCATTCGCCGACTGCGCCGGCTGTGCCCCTCGGCACCGCGGCGCTCTCGCGCGCAAGCGCTGCGCACCGCCCAATCATGTCGTCGATCATGCCTTGCAGGCCAAGCCGCTGGCCGTCGTGCGGCGAATAGATTTTTTCGACGCCGTATCGTTCCAGCGCGACGATTTCCTCGGGGACGATCACGCCGCCTCCGCCGCCGAACACCTTGATGCGCTCGCCGCCGCGCGCGCGCAGCAGATCGACGAGATAGCGGAAGTATTCGTTGTGGCCGCCCTGGTAGCTCGACACCGCGACGCCGTCGGCGTCTTCCTGAAGCGCGGCGGTCGCGACTTCATCGACGGAACGGTTGTGGCCCAGGTGGATGACCTCCACGCCGCTTGCTTGCAGAATGCGCCGCATGATGTTGATCGACGCGTCGTGGCCGTCGAACAAGGCTGCGGCAGTGACGAAACGCAAGCGCCGGCCGGCGGGCAGCTCGTGGCTGGCGGCGCGCTGCGGCGAGGACAGATCGGTCATGTCTCCCCCAATCGTTACGCTGTTTGCGTGTGCGGGTGCTGGCAACCAGTATAGCGAAAGGGGGCGCTACCTCACCGCCATCGCCTTGATCTGCTCAAGCGACGGCCACAGCGATTCGTTCGCGAAGCGGTCAGCCAGAAAATCCACGAACGACCGCACCTTCGCCGACAAATGGCGACGGCTTGCGTAGACGACATGGATCGGCAGCTCGCGCGGCGGCACTTCATCGACGAGCAGCGGCACGAGACGCCCTTCCGCCAGATCGGCGCCGATCACCTCGGTGCCGAGCAGCGCGATGCCCGCGCCATGCAGCACCATCACGCGTTGCGCCTCGAGATGGTTGACGATCAGATTGCCGGACAAGCGCACGCGCGCCGCCTCGCCCGTGGTTTGCATGACATCGAGCGCCGACACGCCCGCGTACTGCAGATAGTTGTGGCGCGCGAGATCGGCGGCTGTTTTGGGCGTGCCGCGCCGGCGCAAGTAATCGGGCGACGCGCACAGCAGCAGATGCGCCATCGCGATCGGCCGGGCAATCAGCGACGACGACTTCATGCCGCTCGGCGAAGCGCGAATCGCAACGTCGAAGCCCTCGTCGATCAGCTCGACCACGCGGTCGGACAACGTGATGTCGACGGTGACCTGCGGATACTGCGCGGCGTAGTCGGCGACGGCGGCCATCACGTGGCTGAGCCCGAACGCCGACAACGACGACACGCGCAAGCGCCCTTGCGGCACCACGCTCGCCGCGCCGACCACCTGCTCGGCTTCCTCTAGTTCGGTGAGCACCTGACTCAGACGCTCGTAGTATTCGCGGCCCGCCTCGGTCGGCGCGACGCGGCGCGTCGTGCGATTGAGCAAGCGCGCGCCGAGCTGCTGTTCGAGATGCATCACATGCTTGCTCGCCATCGCCGCCGACATTTCCATCCGCTCAGCCGCGCCGACGAAGCTGCCCACCTCGACCACTTGCCGGAACACTTTCATGCTGACGAGGGTGTCCATCGAATCGCTCGCTCAAGGAATTAATCGGCGTCATTTTGCATGGTTTATCAAGAACCGGTGGGGAAAGGCCGCGTGCGAGCAATGCCGAATGACTAAAACGACGAAAGCCCGCGTTCGGTGAGAACGCGGGCTTTGTGGTTACTGCGAGCCTGGCTGCGACTTCGACTGCGGCTGCGACTTCGACTGCAACGTTAACTGCGCCGAACATCGCTTGGCGCGCAGCGACACAAGCGAGCCGCCGCGCCCCGCGTTTCAGCCGCGCCTAGAACTTCGCGCGCAAGCCGACGCCGTACGTGTTGCCGCTCGACTGATTGCTGATGTGGTCGTACAGATAAGCCGCATAAACGTCGGTGCGCTTGGACAGCGGATAGTCGTAGCCGACCGCGGCCGTCTGACGGGTCTGGTCGAAGCCGCCGCCATCGCGCGAGTACGCGTACGACGCCATCACCGTGCCCGGCCCGAACGGCACTGACACGCCGCCTTGCGCCGTGTTCACATGCCAGCTCGTCAGCGTCTGGTCGTTATGCGTGTACATGTACTGACCGAACAGCTTCACGTACTTCAGGTCGTACGACAGGCCGAGTTGCGCGACGCTTTGCGCCTTCAGGCCCGGCACGCCCGACGAATCGAAGCTGCCCAGATCACCCGGCGTGTTGTTGAAGTTCACGTACTGATAGACGGCGGTCGCGGCGAACGGGCCGTGGAAATACAGCACCTGGCCGCTCCACTTCTTCGCGCCGTTCTGCGTCGTGTTGCCGAGCGCGTACATCGCGCTTGCCGACAGTCCGTTGAAATTCGGCGATTGGTACTGCACCGCATTATTCCAGCCGGAGTCGCCGGTCACGCCCTGGTCCGTCGAGTACGTCGGGAACGTGCCGAGCCCGAGATAGACGTGGTAGACCATCGGCGAGAAAACGTACGAGTCGATGAACGGGTTGAACAGAATCGTCGACACGAACAAATGGGTGGTCAGACGGCCGGCCGTGACCGTGCCGTACGGCGATTCGATACCGACGTAGGCGTTGCGCGAGAACGTGCTGTCGCCGGTGAAGCGGCCGTACTGGCCGTTTTGCGCGCGGAAAAATCCTTCGAGTGTGAAGATCGCCTTGTAGCCGTTGCCCAGGTCCTCAGCCCCTTTGAAACCCCAGTACGAGGTCGACATGCCGCCGCCGGACACGCCCACTGCGGTCTTGCCGCCGGGGAATTTCTGCGCGCCGACCCATTCGTCGACCTGGCCATAAAGCTGCACGCTCGATTGCGCGAAAGCAGACGATGCGCCGGCCAGCAAAGCGGCACATGCGGTCGCCTTGAGGGTGGTCTTCAGCGCACGGCTGATGTTTGTTTTCATGGATTCTCCAGTCTTTGTCAAAAAGGGTGTGGCTGTGCGAAAGGGCAAGCTCGCGCGAACCATTGTTGTTGTCCGTCCGATCATCGAGCCAATCTGGGCGGGACCATCTTTGCGGACCATTTTTATAAACAAAAACATGGCTCGTTATTGCCGGTATATCGGTCTGATTAGGTTCGTCGTTTATCGGCCGGTTAAAGACCGTTGTGCAAGCCGTTTCGCGGTGCCGCGGCAGACGCAATGAATCGCGCCAGGCAGCGCTCGCGGCACGCCAGCCGGTTAATAACGCTTCACATGACATCCCGATGACGCAGCGCCGCATAACCGCCCCGATTTGACGACGGGAGACGGTCTGCTGCCGAGTGTTTTCAAAAAAGTGTGGCGTCGAAACGTCAACTAGAGCGGAGGCGTTTCAATGCTTGTGACAAGAGAATTGAGATGTAATGCGGATGCGAAGCGGATTGAAAGGCGGAGTTGCTTGTGAAATGCGCGGGATACGTCGTGGAGCAACGGACGTTGTATGCGTATGCGACGTGCGCGTGTAAACGCCTCGGGCCAAACCGGCTGCAAGCGGCCAACGTCAGCGCAAGTTAGTTACGGTAGGGCGAAGCTTCGGGCGGGCGGCTGTCGTCGCCCTGGCGCTGGATCGAGCGGATGGAGCTGCGTTCTTCGTTATATCGCGCGACGTCGGCGCGGATCGAGCCCGAGCGAACCGGCGGGTTGGACTGCGGCCGCTGTCCGGGACGCGATTCGGCGCTGACGGGCGTGATCACGCCGGGGTACGGTATGCCGCCGCGGCCTTCGCCGGGATAAGAGCCCGGTCCGGCGACACGGCGAATATTGGAGACAGGCGCGCCCGAGCGGTGGAAGGCGCCGCCCACGTCGCGGTTGACGTAATTGCCGTGACCGTAGCTGTCGACGGCGAAACCGGCAACGCCCGGCCCTTTGGCGTAGGCGAACGAGCACAGCGCGACAACAAGCGCGCCCCACAGCCAGTGCTTCGTTCTCGACAACCCGTCCACCCGTGACTCACTTGCCCGAAGACTTGCCTGAAGCCCACCGTTCGAGCTGCGGCGGACTTGTTGAGGGACTGGCGCGGGCGCCGCGGAAAAGCTCGCGGCGCGGGGCATTCCCGACGGCCTTTGAACGGTAATTTATGGTCGTCGGCAGAGGGTGTCGAGCCAAAAAGTGTTAGGCCTCGCCCGCTGTTGTAACACCTTGTTACTGCGACGTTTTTCTACGACATAACCCTTGCGGAAACCGCCTTATGGCGGTTCCGGATCGCGCTCCTGGCATTCGCGGAACGCGTAGCGGAAACGGGTGGCAAGGGTCTGTTGTGCGCGCATGATGTCGGGACCGACAAAGCCAAAACCGTGCGCCTCGCGCATGCACAACCGCCTGCGAATTCACGGCCAACCGTGGACAGCACGCAGCTCCGAATGCGCATCACTCATCAATAGATTCGGCAAATGAATTTGCGTTTTCAATCGCTTTCGCGGGAGAATACTGGTTTTCCCTGGCGCTGATCCGCGGCGCTTCGCGCACGCCCCTTGCGTGCAGTCCCGCATTACCGATTTCGAGAATCCGACATGGCCCGCCCGAAACTGCTTCCCGACAACTTCACCTTGTGCCTCGTCGGCACCGTGATATTCGCCAGCCTGTTGCCGGTTCACGGGCAGGCCGCCGTCGGGTTCGACTGGGTCACGAACGTCGCGGTCGGCCTGCTGTTCTTCCTACACGGCGCGAAGCTTTCGCGGGAAGCGATTGTTGCGGGCGCCACGCACTGGCGTCTGCATATAGTCGTACTGCTCAGCACGTTCGCGCTGTTTCCGCTGCTCGGCCTCGCGCTTAAACCGCTCCTTTCGCCACTTGTCACGCCGGCGCTCTATGCCGGGGTCCTCTTCCTCTGCACGTTGCCGTCGACGGTTCAGTCCTCTATCGCGTTCACGTCCATTGCCAAAGGCAACGTGCCGGCCGCCGTTTGCAGCGCGTCGGCCTCGAGTCTGCTCGGCATCTTCGTCACGCCAGCGCTCGTCAGCGTCCTCGTTACGAATCAGGCGGCGGGCGGTAGCTCCCCGTGGCACACCGTCGGCAATATCGTGCTGCAATTGCTGGTGCCGTTCGTGGCGGGCCAACTGCTGCGCCCGCTGATCGGCAAGTGGATCGAGCGGCATCGCAGCGTGCTCAAGTTCGTCGACCAGGGCTCGATTCTGCTGGTGGTGTACGGCGCGTTCAGCGAGTCCGTTACCGAGGGCCTGTGGCACCAGATTCCGCTCTCCGCCCTCGGCGGCGTGCTGCTCATCAGTGTCGTGCTGCTCGCGCTCGCGCTGGGCGTCACCATTCTCGTGAGCAAGCGGCTCGGCTTTTCGCGCGCGGACCAGATCACCATCATCTTTTGCGGCTCGAAGAAAAGCCTGGCCGCCGGCGTGCCGATGGCGAAGGTCATCTTCGCCTCGCAGGCCGTGGGCGCAGTCGTTCTCCCGCTCATGCTGTTCCATCAGATCCAGTTGATGGTGTGCGCCGCGCTCGCGCAGCGCTGGGGCGCCCGCGACATGAGCGGCGAAACGCGCGCCGCCTCGCGCGGGCAAACTGCCGCCGCCGTGGCTCGTCGTTGAACTCGCCGCTGAGTTCGCCGCTGAGTTCGCCGGTAAGCTCGCCGTTGAATACGCGCGCAATGCAAATAGAACATTCATAAGCGCCCTCCCTGAGCGTCGTTTTTCGAAAAGCCGCCTTGCGCGGCTTTTTGCTATTTCACGCGCAAACGCCGCGGTTGTCGCCTCGGCCGGATGGCATAGGCCGATTCCGCAAAATTCCTGGGACGACGCTCGCGCACCACTCAAGTGCAACGCTTCATCAAAAGTTCACTTAATTCTTCGCATGGGCGGTCGTTAAGCCGCAGGTCCATCGCTACGCCGACCTGCCATGCAACTTCGCTCGCCCTCCCGATCCGCCGCGCCGCGCATCGATGAACTGATTGCCCGGCGTGAGCTGTCCGCCGTGTTCCAGCCGATCATCGACTTCGAGGACGGCGCGATTCTCGGCTACGAAGGCCTGATCCGCGGCCCGGCCGGCACGCCGCTCGAAGCGCCGTTCGCGCTCTTTTCGCAGGCGCTCGCCGAAGGCTGCACGATCGAGCTCGAGCAGGCCGCCGCGCGCGCGTGCATCGACGCGTTCGCGCAGCTCGGTCGCGACGGCAAGCTGTTCCTCAACTTCAGCGCGGGCGCGCTGCGGCGCCTGGCCGACGCGCCCGACGAAACGCTCGCGCTGTTGCGCCACCGCGGCGTGGACCCGCAGCGCATCGTGATCGAGTTGACGGAGCAAAGCACGATTCCCGACGTCGGCGCCTTTCTGCCCGTGATCGCCTGCCTGCGCACGGCGGGCGCGCAATTCGCGCTCGACGATTACGGCACCGCGAACGCCAGCATGAATCTGTGGGTGCGGCTGCAACCGGACGTCGTGAAGATCGACCGCTTCTTCATTCACGACATCGCCTGCGATCCGCTGAAATTCGAAGCTGTTCGCGCGATGCAGCACTTTGCGAGCGCGAGCGGCGCGCGGCTCGTCGCCGAAGGCATCGAGAACGAAGCGGATCTGATCGTCGTGCGCGATATGGGAATCGGCTGCGGGCAAGGCTTTTTCTTCGGCCGTCCGCATGCGCAGCCGGCCAGCAAGGTCACCGACGACGCCCGCGACGCGCTGCGCGCCGGCCACATCGCCGTGTTTCCCGAAGCGACGCGCACGCTCGGCGGCGCATCGCCATCGGGCGGCATGGCGTCGGAAAAGATGCTCGTGCACGCGCCCGCGCTGCCGCGCCACGCGACCAACAACGACGTGCTCGAACTCTTCAACCGGCTGCCCGAACTGCACGCGGTGGCCGTCGTCGAACACGACGAGCCGGTCGCGCTGATCAACCGCCGCAGCTTCATGGACCGCTACGCGCTGCCCTATCACCGCGAACTGTTCGGCAAGCGGCCGTGCCTGCTGTTCGCGAATGCGTCGCCGGTCGTGATCGAAAAATCGATGACGGTCGAGCAAATGGCCAAGCTGCTCGCGAGCGACGACCAGCGTTATCTCGCCGATGGCTTCGTCATCACCGAAAACGGCAAGTACGCGGGGCTCGGCACCGGCGAAAACCTCGTGCGCGCGGTCACCGAAGTGCGCATCGAAGCGGCGCGCTACGCGAACCCGCTGACTTTCCTCCCGGCAACATTCCGATCAGTTCGCACATTGCGCGGCTCGTCGGCAACCACGCGGGTTTCTACGCGTGCTATGTGGACCTGAACCACTTCAAGCCCTTCAACGATCAATACGGCTACTGGCAAGGCGACGAAGTGCTGAAGTTCGCCGCCGCCGTGCTCGCCGACGTCTGCGACCCGACGCGCGACTTTCTCGGCCACGTCGGCGGCGACGACTTCCTGATCCTGTTCCAGAGCGACGACTGGCGCGGGCGCGTGCTGCGCGCGATTCACGCATTCAACGAAGGCGCGCAGCGTTTCTATGCGCCCGCGGACCGTCTGGCCGGGGGCATCCACGGCGAGGACAGGCGCGGCAATCCGACCTTCTTCGGCTTCGTGACGATGGCGATTGGCTGCGTGCGCGTCGAGCCGGATTCCGCCGACGGCGTGTCGCTCTACAACAGCGAGGCAATCGCCACGGTCGCGGCGCTGGCCAAGCGGCGCGCGAAGATGGAAGCGAGCGGCTTCGTGCTGATCGACGCCGAGGAAAGCGTGGCGTTGTTACGCGGACAATCGGAAGCCGCGCTGCACGCAGACTGACGGACTGATAGCGCTCATAGAGGCGAGAGCGCCGCCGAACGCTTTTCCCCGGGCGTGTTTAGCTAGTTTTACTAAACACCAAAAACTCACAAATAGCCCGTACATGCGGGTATTTACGGGTGTGGTCAGCGCTTTTTTCAGGCTGTTTCGGCTACGTTTTACTATACAATCGCCCGGACCCAAACACCGCGCGGCCGCCTTTGCACGGCCGCCTGCTTCGATGGCGATAACCATTCGCGACGTCGCGCGCGCGGCCAGCGTGTCGATCGGCACCGTATCGCGCGCACTGAAAAACCAGCCAGGGCTTTCCGAGGCCACCCGCGTGCGCGTGGTCAAGGCCGCGCGCGAACTCGGCTACGACGCCGCGCAACTGCGTCCGCGTATTCGCCGCCTGACCTTCCTGCTGCATCGGCAGCACAACAACTTCGCCGTCAGCCCGTTCTTCTCGCACGTTCTGCATGGTGTCGAAGACGCGTGCCGCGAGCGCGGCATCGTGCCGTCCGTGCTGACTGCCGGACCGACCGAAGACGTGATTGAGCAGATGCGTCTGCATGCGCCGGACGCCGTCGCGATCGCCGGCTTCGTCGAGCCCGAGACGCTTGCCACGCTCGTCGCGATGCAGCGGCCGCTCGTGCTGATCGACCTGTGGGCGCCCGGCCTGCGCTCGGTCAATCTCGACAACGCCGCGGGCGCCGCGCTCGCCATGCGCCATCTGTTCGAACAGGGGCGCAAGCGCGTCGCGTTCATCGGCGGATCGCTTGCGCACTTCAGCATCGCGCAGCGCGCGCTCGGCTACCGGCGCGCGTTTTTCGAAGCGGGGCTGCTGTTCGACCCGTCGCTGGAAGTGACGATCGACGCCGGCCTCGACCCCGACAGCGGCGCGGCCCGCGCGATGCAGCAACTGCTCGATGCGCCCGATCCGCGTCCGGACGCGGTATTCGCCTACAACGACGCCGCCGCGCTCGCGGCGCTGCGCGCCTGCTTCGCGCGCGGCGTGCGCGTGCCGGAGGACATCGCGGTGATCGGCTTCGACGACATTCCCGCCGCCGCGCATGCCACGCCGCCGCTCTCCACTATCTCCGTCGACAAGGAAGCGCTCGGCCGGCGCGGCGTCGAATTGCTGCTGGAAGACGCGCCCGCCGAAACGGAAGTCCGCTTGCCCGTCCATCTCATCGCCCGTGCCAGTACTTTGGTGAAAACGCCATGACGCAATCCGCCACGCCTCATTCCGCGAACGGCCCTGCCGTGCCGCCCGTCGCCAGTTTCAGAAGCCGCGAGTTTCTGCTCTCGCATATCGAGGACACGCTGCGCTTTTACGCGCCGAACGTGCTCGATCCGAGCGGCGGCTTCTTCCACTTTTTCCGCGACGACGGTTCCGTCTACGACAAAACCACGCGGCACCTGGTGAGCAGTTGCCGCTACGTGTTCAACTACGCGATGGCGTATCGCCAGTTTGGCGACCCGAAGCATCTGGAATACGCGCGCCACGGTCTGCGCTTTCTGCACGACGCCCATTGGGACGCGCAGCACGAAGGCTACGACTGGGAGATCGAGTGGCGCGACGGCAAAAAGCGCACGCTCGACGCCACGCGTCATTGCTACGGCCTGGCCTTCGTGCTGCTCGCGTATTCGCATGCGGCCATGGCCGGCATCGAGGAAGCCAAGCCGATGATCGGCGCGACCTTCGAACTGATGGAGCACCGCTTCTGGGACGCCGCCGCGGGTCTCTATGCCGACGAAGCATCGCCCGAATGGCGCGTGAGTTCCTATCGCGGGCAAAACGCGAACATGCACACCACCGAGGCTTTGCTGACCGCACACGAAGCGACCGGTCATCTCGTCTATCTGGATCGCGCCGAGCGCGTCGCGTCGAACATCACGCTGCGTCAGGCGAAACTCTCGCAGGGTCTCGTGTGGGAGCACTTTCATGCGGACTGGTCGGTGGACTGGCACTACAACGAGGAAGACAGCTCGAACATTTTTCGTCCGTGGGGCTTTCAGCCGGGTCATCAAACCGAATGGGCGAAGCTGCTGCTGATTCTCGAGCGCTACCGTCCGTTGCCGTGGCTCTTGCCGCGCGCAATCGAACTGTTCGACGCCGCGATGACGCACGCATGGGACGAAGACCACGGCGGCCTCTACTACGGCTTCGGCCCCGACGGCACCGTCTGCGATCACGACAAATACTTCTGGGTCCAGGCGGAGACCTTCGCGACCGCCGCGCTGCTCGGCAAGCGCACGGGCAACGAGCGCTTCTGGGACTGGTACGACGAGATCTGGCGCTATAGCTGGACGCACTTCGTCGATCACAAATACGGCGCCTGGTATCGCATACTCACCTGCGACAACCGCAAATACAGCGACGAAAAGAGCCCGGCCGGCAAGACCGACTATCACACGATGGGCGCGTGCTACGAGGTGCTCGCGCACGCGCTGCCCGACGGCGCGGCAACGGCCGGAGCCACTGCAACCGCTCAAACGGAGCAGGCAAAATGACGAACGCGGACACAAACCATGAACTGCCGGTTTTCGTTTCGGCAGGCGACATCCTTACCGACCTCGTGCGCACGGGCGCCTCGCAATGGCTGTCGCGTCCGGGCGGCGCCGGCTGGAACGTGGCGCGCTGCGTGGCGCAGCTCGGCTTGCCGACCGCGTGCGCGGGCTCGCTAGGCGTCGACAATTTCTCCGACGAGCTGTGGGACGCGAGCGTCGCCGCCGGCCTCGACATGCGCTTCATGCAGCGCGTCGAGCGCCCGCCTTTGCTCGCGATCGTTCATCGCACGCATCCGCCCGCCTACTTCTTCATGGGCGAAAACGGCGCCGATCTCGCGTTCGATCCCGCGCACCTGCCGGCCGGCTGGATGGAGCGCGTGAAGTGGGCGCACTTCGGCTGCATCAGTCTCGTGCGTCAACCGCTTGGCGATACGCTCGCGGCATTGGCCGCCGAGTTGCGCTCGCGCGGCGTGAAGATCAGCTTCGATCCGAACTACCGCAACCTGATGGAGCATGGCTACGAACCCACGCTGCGCAAAATGGCCGCGCTCGCCGATCTCATCAAGGTCTCCGACGAAGACCTGCGCCTGCTCTTCAAGACCGACGACGAAGCGCAAGCTCTCAGCCAGTTGCGTTCGATGAACCCGAGCGCCACGGTCCTCGTCACGCGCGGGCCGGAAACGGCGCTGCTGATCGACGGCGCGATGACGGTCGAAGCGCGGCCGCCGCGCGTCGAGGTGGTGGATACGGTCGGCGCGGGCGACGCGTCGATCGGCGGCTTGCTGTTCAGCCTGATGACCGCTTCGCAACGCGCGTGGCCCGAGCATCTGGCGTTCGCGCTGGCGGCGGGCGCGGCGGCGTGCCGGCATGCGGGCGCGCATGCGCCGTCGCTGGATGAAGTCGTCGCGCTGTTGTAACGCGGGTGGTTTATGTTGGCGTTGCGCTGTCGTTGCGCGCGGCCTGCGCCCTGCGGCACGTCGCCGCTTCTGCCGATGCGCGATGGCCGTGCTAGCATGAAAACACGGCAACCTTTGGAACGAGGAGCGACGCCATGGAGGACATCACCTACACCAAAGGCATCTACACGGCCACTGCGTCGGTAAGAGAACTCGATCGGGACACCTGGCAAGGCGTAGTCACACTCGCGCGCGACGAAGGCGAAGCGAGCGAGGACCAGGAAACCACCGTCTACGAAGTCGAGGCTACGTCGTCCACGCCAGGCGAGGCACTGGAAGAAGCGAAGGCGCTCGCTCATCGCATACTCGGGGAAATCGAACTCTAGGCAGGCCGGCGCCGCGCTCGTGCACCTCGCGCCGCGCCGCCTGAACGCAATGGTTGGAGGCGATCATGGCTGAACAGCTGTTCCTCTACGGCGTGTACTCGATTCACGTGCGCCCGATCGAACTCAGCGGCGCGCGCTGGGACGCCGAGTACGAAATCCGGCATCGCGAGAAAGCGGTCAAGCCGTGGACGACCGTCGGCGGCGACAACGGTTATGGCGACTCCGCCGAGGCGATCGCGGCCGCGCATCAGCAAGCGGTCGAGGACATCGAACACGGCGCGGGCATTCCGAAGCCGCGGGCGTTTCCATAAAGCGGCATTAAGGCTTGCGAGTGCGAAGCGCGGCGCGGCGTGCGGCTTTCGGGCGCGCCGCGCTTCGCACTCGCAAGCCGCGTTCGGCGAGCCAGGCGCCGTGCTACGCTTGCGCCGTTTTCATTCCTCGAGCACGCGATGGCTACCGAACCGACCGACCGTTTTCCCGGCATCGGCGACGCTGAAGAGCGCGCGCGAAAACGCCGCTTGCGCGGCAGCCGCGAACTGCGTATCGAGGATCAGGTGGTCGTCGCGCACGGCATGCCGATGCGGTTCTGGCAGGATCTCTATCACCGCGCGCTAACGGTTCGCTGGCCGACGTTTTTCGTCTCGCTCGCGGTGCTGTTCATGCTGCTCAACACGAGCTTCGCCGCGCTCTACATGCTCGGCGACGCACCGATTGCCAACCTGTATCCAACGGGCTTCGGCGGCGCGTTTTTCTTCAGTGTCGAAACGCTCGCCACCGTCGGTTATGGCGACATGCATCCGCAAACGGTCTACGCGCACTGGATCGCCACGCTCGAAATCTTCGTCGGCATGTCGAGCATTGCGTTGGCAACGGGGCTGATATTCGCGCGCTTCTCTCGCCCGCACGCGAAGATCATGTTCGCGCGCTACGCGGTCATCCGGCCGCTCGACGGCCACATGACGCTGATCGTGCGCTCGGCCAACGGACGTCAGAACGTGATCGCCGAAGCGCATGCGCGGCTGCGCATTCTGCGGCGTGAAACCACGGCCGAAGGCTACACATTGCGGCGGCTTCATGACCTGACGCTCGTGCGCGATCAACATCCGGTGTTCAAGCTCGGCTGGAGTCTGATGCATGTGATCGACGAAGAGAGTCCGCTGTTTGGCGAAACCGCCGAAACGTTGAAGGCGCGCGACACCTCGCTGCTGCTGACGCTCGAAGGCGTCGACGAATCGACGTCGCAAACCATGCAGGCGCGCCATATGTGGTCGTGCGACGAGATCTTCTGGCATCACCGTTTCGTCGACATCATGAGCGAGCAGGACGGCGTGAGCCATATCGACTACTCGCATTTCGACGAGATCGTGCCGCTCGACGAAGCGCCTGTCGCGGCAAGCGTGCGGCCGTAAGCGGCGATAAACGGCCAAAGCAGCAACACGCGAAGCGCGGGCGACAATCGCCCGATATAACCCGGCGAAGCACCCAGGGCATACCCGAAGCCATCCTTCGCGTGGCATATCCATCTCAAAACCGCGTCAAAACGCGGCGCTCTTCGCGCGCATTCGCGTGCATGCGCGGAAAGTAGAAAAAATCCACTCTGATTGGCGCTAAAAAATAGAGTCTCTTTCGCTGCGCGGGCTTCGTGGTTCCCACCGGTCCCCATCGCGCGCGCGAATGCAAAATTACGGAGACTCACCCATGACCGCTCGCCTGCCCATCGACGGCACGCCCGCTCTCGCCGACTACAAGCTGTCCGACAATCTCACCGCGACCCGCGGCCGCATCTTTCTGACCGGCACGCAGGCGCTCGTGCGCCTCGCGTTGATGCAGCGCGCGCTCGACAAGGCGTGCGGCATGAACACCGCGGGCTTCATCAGCGGCTATCGCGGCTCGCCGCTCGGCATGGTCGATCAGCAATTGTGGAAGGCGAAGAAACTGCTCGAAGCGAGCGACGTGCGCTTTCTGCCCGCGATCAACGAAGAACTCGGCGGCACCGCCGTGCTCGGCACGCAGCGCGTGGAAGCGGACCCGGAACGCACGGTCGAAGGCGTGTTCGCGATGTGGTACGGCAAGGGCCCAGGCGTCGACCGCGCGGGCGACGCGCTCAAGCACGGCAACGCGTACGGCTCGTCGCCGCATGGCGGCGTGCTGGTCGTGGCTGGCGACGATCACGGCTGCGTGTCGTCGTCGATGCCGCATCAAAGCGATTTCGCGATGATGGCGTGGCACATGCCGGTCGTGAATCCGTCGAACATCGCCGACATGCTCGAGTTCGGGCTGTACGGCTGGGCGCTGTCGCGCTTCTCGGGCGCGTGGGTCGGCTACAAGGCGATCTCCGAAACCGTCGAATCGGGCTCGACCGTCGATCTCGATGCGCTGCGAACCGACTGGACCGTCCCGCACGATTTCGAAGTGCCGGCAGGCGGCCTGCATAACCGCTGGCCCGACTTGCCGAGCCTCACCATCGAATCGCGGATGCACGCGAAACTCGACGCGGTGCGCCATTTCGCCAGGACCAACAGCATCGACAAATGGATCGCGCCGAGTCCGCATGCGAACGTTGGCATCGTCACGTGCGGCAAGGCGCATCTCGACCTGATGGAGACGTTGCGCCGCCTCGATCTGACCGTCGCCGATCTGGACGCGGCCGGCGTGCGCATCTACAAGGTCGGCTTGTCGTTTCCGCTGGAAATGACGCGCATCGATACGTTCGTCGACGGTCTTTCCGAAGTGCTCGTGATCGAGGAGAAAGGCCCGGTCATCGAGCAGCAGATCAAAGACTATCTGTACAACCGCACGCAAGGCGCGCGGCCGGCCGTGATCGGCAAGCATGCGGAAGACGGCAGCATGCTGCTGTCGTCGCTCGGTGAATTACGGCCTTCGCGCATTCTGCCGGTGTTCGCGAACTGGCTCGCGAAGCACAAGCCCGCGCTTGATCGCCGCGAGCGCGTGGTCGATCTCGTCGCGCCGCAAATTCTTTCGAACGCCGCCGACAGCGTGAAGCGCACGCCGTATTTCTGCTCGGGCTGCCCGCACAATACATCGACGAAAGTGCCTGAAGGTTCGATTGCGCAGGCGGGCATCGGCTGTCACTTCATGGCTTCGTGGATGGAGCGCGACACCACCGGTCTCATTCAGATGGGCGGCGAAGGCGTGGACTGGGCATCGCATTCGATGTTCACGAAAACGCGCCACGTGTTCCAGAATCTCGGCGACGGCACGTACTTTCATTCGGGCATTCTCGCGATCCGCCAGGCCGTCGCGGCGAAGGCCACGATCACGTACAAGATTCTCTATAACGACGCGGTCGCGATGACGGGCGGCCAGCCGGTCGACGGCAGCATTTCCGTGCCGCAGATCGCGCGTCAGGTGGAAGCCGAAGGCGTATCGCGCTTCGTCGTGGTCAGCGACGAGCCCGAAAAATACGACGGCCATCATGATCTTTTCCCGAAGGGCACGACGTTCCATCACCGCAGCGAAATGGATGCCGTGCAACGCGAACTGCGCGACACCGACGGCGTGACCGTGCTGATCTACGACCAGACCTGCGCCGCCGAAAAACGGCGTCGCCGGAAAAAAGGCGAATTCCCCGATCCGGACAAGCGGCTCTTTATCAACGAGGAAGTGTGCGAGGGTTGCGGCGATTGCGGCGTGCAGTCGAACTGTTTGTCGGTGGAGCCCGTTGAAACCGCGTTGGGACGCAAGCGCCGCATCGATCAATCGTCGTGTAATAAAGATTATTCGTGCGTGAACGGCTTCTGTCCGAGCTTCGTGACCGTGGAAGGCGGCAAGCTGAAGAAAGCCGCGGGCGTCGCGTTCGATCCGCAAGCGCTGACCGAACGCGTGAACGCATTGCGGCTGCCCGCCACGCAGCTCGATGCCGCGCCGTACGACATTCTCGTGACGGGCGTCGGCGGTACGGGCGTCGTGACGGTCGGCGCATTGATCAGCATGGCTGCGCATCTGGAAGGCAAGAGCGCGTCGGTCCTCGACTTCATGGGCTTCGCGCAAAAGGGCGGCTCCGTATTGTCGTTCGTGCGTTTCGCGGCGCGCGACGAATGGCTGAACCAGGTGCGCATCGACACGCAGCAGGCCGACGTGCTGCTCGCCTGCGACATGGTGGTGGGCGCAAGCGCCGACGCATTGCAAACGGTACGTCATGGGCGCACGCGCATCGTCGTCAACACGCATGCAATTCCAAACGCGACCTTCGTCACGAACCCGGACGCGACGCTGCACGCCGACGCGCTGATCGACAAGATGCGTCATGCGGCCGGAGCCGAACGCATGTCCGCCTGCGACGCGCAGGCGCTCGCCACACGTTTTCTCGGCGACACGATCGGCGCGAACATTCTGATGCTCGGCTTCGCGTGGCAACTCGGCCTCGTGCCCGTGTCGTTCGGCGCGTTGATGCGTGCGATTGAGTTGAACAACGTCGCGGTGCAGATGAATCAACTCGCGTTTTCGATCGGCCGTCTTGCCGCCGACGATCCCGCCGCGCTCGAATCGCTGTGGCAGGCGCGGCATGCCGCGAAGCAAACGGTGCGCGTCGATACGCTCGATGAACTGATCGCGCATCGCGAAGGCCGTCTGCAGACTTATGGCGGCGCGAGCTACGTGACGCGTTATCGCGCGCTGGTCGACGCCGCGCGTCGCGCCGAACATGCGGTAGATGCAAGCAGCGAACGCGTGACGCGTGCAGTGGCTACGACGTTTTATCGCTTGCTCGCGGTGAAGGACGAATACGAAGTCGCGCGCCTGCACACCGACGCCGCGTTCCGCGAAGCACTCGAAGCGCAATTCGAAGGCGTCGCGGGCAAGGACTTCGGCATCAAGTTCAATCTCGCGCCGCCGACGCTCACGCGCCCGCATGACGGCGCGCATCCGACGAAGAAAACCTTCGGTCAATGGATGTGGCCGGTTCTCGGCGTACTCGCAAAAGTGCGTGGACTGCGCGGCACGATGCTCGATCCGTTTGGCCGCACGCTCGAACGCAAGATGGAACGCGAACTCGCCGACGACTACGAAACCACGTTACAGCGCGCGCTTGCCAAGCTCGACGCAGGCAATCTCGAAGACGTCGCGAAGCTCGCCGATCTGCATGCTCGCGTGCGCGGTTATGGTCATGTGAAGGTCGCGAATCTCGCAGGCGTGAAGCGTGGCGAACGTGAACTCGCGGCGCGCTTGCAGATTGAAGCGGCGACGGGAGCGTCGGTGAAGAAATCGCTGGAGGATGTTAAAGGCGCGGGGCAGTTGCGCGGCATTCCGGTTGTGGTCGGGAAGTAGTACGCGTTGTAGAAACCGGCGCAACGCTTGCTGCTGCGCAAACGATGAAGCCGCTTCATGTGTCGACATGAAGCGGCTTTTTTATGCGTTCAGCAATGCCCTGACTCGCGCAACTTTGTCGATGTCGATCGGCGCAAGTCCGTTGCCGCCCACACGCACACCAGAGCCGAAGTGCACCGCTTGCACTTGCGTCCGGCTCACGAAGCCGGCGACTGCATCGACTGTCAGACCCGCGCCCGCGAGCACCGTGCAATGCGATCCCGCCGCCTGGCGCACAAGCGCGCGAATCGTCGCCTCGGCATTCAGTACGGAAGGCTGTGCGCCTGACGTCAGCACGTTCGTCACCGCATCGAAACCGAGCAGCACGTCCAGCGCTTTTCGCTGATCGCGCACTTCATCGAACGCGCGATGGAAGGTGACGGCAAGGCCATCGGCGGCGTCGATTGCGCGCGCCAGTTGTTCGCGATCGATCTCGCCGTCAACGTTCAACATGCCGATCACCACGCCGTTCGCGCCCGCCGCTTTCACGGCGCGCACGTCATGCAGCATCAGCGCATGATCGTCGGCGTCGTAGACAAACGAGCGGCTGTGAGGACGCACGATCACGTTGACGGGAATGGAGACCGCGTTCACCACGGCTTCGATCAGACCGATGCTCGGCGTGAGCCCGCCCTCGCCCATCGCGGTGACGAGTTCGAGACGGTCAGCGCCCGCCTGCGCGGCGAGCCGCGCGTCGGCAACGGTAGTGGCAATGACTTCGAGCAGAACGGACATGAGCGCAACCGGGTGTCGTTGAAAACGACATGATGTCAGAAGCGCTCTTCGTCCACCCAGTCGATATCTCCGCACAGCACGCAGATTTGTCCGCCAACCTGCGTGGCCACCGACAACGTCACGCACGGCAACGCCTCGTTGATCGACAGATACGGACGCGTGACATGCACGCGCTCAGGTGCATTGATCGCATCGCGAAAGTACGGACGACGCAGCCAGTTCGCACCTTGTGCGTCGGCGAGCGGCAAGAAGCGCGTTTCATGCGCCGCGCGGTCGGCGCGCAGCACGACGTTGCGGCCCGCTTGCCGCCCTTTCGCGTCGAGCAGAAAGCAGCGCGCGGCGTGATCGAGCGCGAGAAAATTCCAGCACACTTCTTCCAGCGGCTCGCCGGCCGCAAGCCGCTCGGCCGCGCGTTCGAAGGCGCGCAGATACGGCGCGAGGCGAGTCGCATTGCGGCGCTCGCCCGCTTCAGTCTGGTCGCGATAACGCTCGGTGAGTTCGCCGATGCAACTGGCCGCATGCGTCGCGTCGGCCGCGCCAGGATTCGGGCGTCCAAAGAAAAAGCCTTGCACGAAGTCGGCGTTGCAGGCGAGCGCCATCTGCGCTTCGTGCTCGGTTTCCACGCCTTCGATCAGCACGAGCTTGCCCGCTTCGTGCAACAGCGCGACGAGGCCCGGCAGGATCGTCGCCATGTCGGCGCGATGCGCGGCGTGCGACAGCATGATGCGGTCGAGCTTCACGATGTCCGGGTTGAGTTGCCAGATGCGCTCGACGTTCGAGTGTCCCGCGCCGAAGTCGTCGAGTGCGATCAGAAAGCCGCGCTCGCGGAATTGACGCACGGCATCCGCGAGACGCTCGAGGTCTTCCGCGCGCTGCTCGAGCACCTCGAGCACGATGCGCCGCGGCGGCAAATCGAGGCGCTTGAGCGTGGCCAGCAATGCAGCGGACAGATACGGATCGGTCAACGCGCCGGGATGCACGTTGAGAAAAAGCCACTCGCGTTCGGCGCCGAGCACCTTGAAGTTTTCCAGATGCAGCGTCTGCGCGAGCCGGTCGAGTTGCAACACGTCGCCGACGCGCGCCGCCTCGCCGAACACGTCGAGCGGCGACACCGGCCGGTCGAGCATATCGTGCGCGCGCAATAGCCCTTCATAGCCGACAGCCCGCATGTGCGACAGACTGAAGATGGGTTGAAACACGCTCGTGAGCGTCAGCTCGCCGTGCTGCACCGAAAATCGTTCGAGGCCCGATGTCACTTCGACGTCGAAGCCATGAGGCGCGGCGGCCGTTCTTTCCTGTTGCGCAATCGTCATGCAATCCTCTCACGCGAGAGCCGGGCCGGTCAGAACGCGGATGCGAACAACCCACGGCGCCATTGCTCCAAAATGTGCGTCATCGATATGGCTTAAGCAAGCTCCATGCGCACGCTTGCGCACATAGCGATGTAACTCGCGTGAAAGATTGCACCGACGGTATGGCGCGTGCGCCACCAGAGGGCGAGCGCGCACCGTTAAGGTGCGATGGACGTGCGTGTGCGCGCCCTGGCTCCGATGCGCCGATCCGTCGGATAATCCCCGTTGTCTTTTTATGCCCTGTACCGATGGATATCGTCTTCACCGTATTGATTCTTCTGCTTGCCGTGGCCGCCTCCGGTGTCGTGACCCGCTTGCTGCCCTTGCCGTTGCCGCTCGTGCAGATCGCGATGGGCGCGATGCTCGCATGGCCGAAGCTCGGGCTGCATGTCACGTTCGACCCTGAAATCTTCATGATGCTGTTCATTCCGCCGCTGCTGTTCGCCGACGGATGGCGCATCCCGAAGCGCGAATTTTTCATGGCGCGCCGCTCGATCCTGATGCTCGCGCTCGGCCTCGTGTTCATGACGGTGCTGGCCATCGGCTACTTCGTGCACGCGCTGGTGCCGTCGATGCCGCTGCCGGTCGCGTTCGCACTCGCCGCGGTCCTCTCGCCGACCGATGCCGTCGCGCTCTCGGGTATCGCCGGCAAAGGCAAGGTGCCGGGCAGGCTGATGCATATTCTCGAAGGCGAAGCGTTGATGAACGACGCGTCCGGCCTCGTCGCGCTCAAGTTCGCGATCGCCGCTGCGTTGACCGGCGTGTTTTCATTGCGCGATGCGTCGATCAGTTTCGTGATCATCGCCGTCGGCGGTCTCGCGACGGGCGCGGCGGTGAGCTGGCTGTTCAGCTTCGTGTCCGTGCGCTTTCTCAATCTGACGGAAGAAGGCGACCCGGCGCCCGGCGTCGTGATGACGCTGCTGATTCCGTTCGCCGCCTACCTGATCGCCGAACGTTTCGAGCTCTCAGGCATTCTCGCGGCGGTCGCCGCCGGCATGATGATGAACTACACGACGCTCGCCACGTCGGGATCGGTCTCGTCGCGCCTGCGCGCAAACAATACGTGGATGATGATCGAGTTCGTCTTCAACGGCATGGTGTTCATTCTGCTGGGGCTGCAGTTCCCGCACATTCTCGGCCGCGCATTGCTCGACGCGCATCAGACGAGCGACGCGCAAGTGGGACGCCTGATCGGCTACATCGCGGTCGTCGCTGTCGCGCTGTATGCGTTGCGCTTTACGTGGGTGTGGCTGCTGCGCTGGTTCTCGAGCCGCGGCGCAGCGCGGCATGGCCTCGTGAACGCGGTGCCGGGGCTGCGCACCGTGGCGGTTACGACAGTTGCCGGCGTGCGCGGGGCGGTGACGCTTGCCGGCGTGTTGTCGTTGCCCGAGACATTGCCTGGCGGCGCAGCGTTGCCTGGGCGCGACCTCGCGATCTTTATCGCGTCGGGTGTGATTCTCGTGTCTCTCGTCGTCGGCGTGATTGCGTTGCCGTTGCTCCTGCGCGGATGGCGCCGCGGCAAGGACCCGCACGCCGCGGAAGAAGCGCTTGCGCGCACGATGGCGGCGCAAGCGGCGATCCGCGCCGTCGACGATCTGCATGACAAGGAGTGCGCGAATCTCGATGAATCGGCCTCGGCCTATGCCGCCGACGTGACCGCGCGCGTCATGGACATTTATCGCCGCAGGCTGACGGCACTCGCCGGAGATCAGGAACCGCGCGACATGGCGCGGCGCGCGGACGCATTGGAATTTCGCATGAAGCTCTCGGCAATGCGTGCCGAGCGCCAGGTATTGCTCAGCTTGCGCAGCAATCAGACGATCAACGACGAGACGTTCAACAAGCTCATGCACGAAGTGGATTTGTCGGAGACGGCGCTGACCGCGCGCTGGAAGTAACGTCGTCTCCTGAAAACGCTCAGGCCACCGGCCCTTGCGCCGGCTTCCGTCTGAGAAGCGCGTAAAGAATGATTGCGCCGAACGTCGCCGTGCCGATGCCGCCAAGACCAAAGCCGCCGAGCTTCAGCGAGAAGTCGCCGGCGCCGAGCACGAGCGTGACCGCGGCCACGATCAGATTGCGGTTATCCGAGAAGTCGACCTTGTTGACGACCCAGATGCGCGCGCCGGTCACAGCGATCAGACCGAACACGACAATCGAAACGCCGCCGAGCACAGGGCCCGGAATGGTCTGGATCACCGCGCCAAACTTCGGCGAAAAACCGAGCACGAGCGCGATCAAGGCGGCGATCACGAACACCAGCGTCGAATAGATTTTGGTCACGGCCATCACGCCGATATTTTCCGCGTAGGTGGTCACACCCGTACCGCCGGCAAAACCGGAAACGACGGTCGCGAGTCCATCGCCGAGAAAAGCGCGGCCGATATAGCGGTCGAGGTTCTGTCCGGTCATCGCGCTAACCGCCTTGATATGCCCGAGGTTTTCGGCGACGAGGATCACCGCGATCGGCGCGAGCAGCGTCATGGCCTGCATGTTGAACACGGGCGCCGTGAAATGCGGCATGCCGAACCACGCAGCGTTCGCAACGATCGAGAAGTCGACTGGCTTGCCCATGCCGAGGCCGTTCGTCACGATTGCGTAGATCACGTAGGCCATCAGCAGGCCGACGAGAATCAGCAGGCGTTGCAGCATGCCGCGGCCAAACACCGCGACCGCGCCGACGCACAGCACGGTGACGAGCGCCATCCACGAATCGAAGTTGCTGCCGCTCACGCCGCGCACGGCAATCGGCGCGAGATTCAAACCGATCACGCAGACAATCGCGCCGGTCACGACTGGCGGCATCAGCGTTTCGATCCAGCGCGTGCCGACCGCCGACACGATCAGGCCGATGACCGCATACACCACGCCGCACGCGATGATGCCGCCCAGCGCGACCGGAACGTTCATGTTCGGCCCGTGGCCGCCGTAGCCGGTGACCGCGATCACGAGACCGATGAACGCGAAGCTCGAGCCGAGATAACTCGGCACGCGGCCGCCGACCAGCACGAAGAACAGCAGCGTGCCGATGCCCGACATGAAGATGCAGAGGTTGGGATCGAAGCCCATCAGCAAGGGCGCGAGCACGGTCGAGCCGAACATCGCGACGACGTGCTGAATGCCCATCGCGAACATCTGCGGCCAGGCAAGGCGTTCGTCAGTACCGACGATGCGCCCCTCGACGGCATCTGGCTGCGCGCGCCAGCGGGGAAAATAGGAATCGGCCATCGCGGGGGTTCTCCTCTATTCGGCGTTTTTCGTGGACGACGGCGCGCAAAAATAGCGCCGTGCGGGAATTACGCGCGAGTGTACGGAGTGCGATTGGAGGTGGCAAGCGCGGACAATATCGCGCGCGGCCAGGCACAAACGCGACGCGCGCGATGACGCGACGTTCGTCACGCGTGCTTCGGCTCGAGCGAGAACACCGTCACCGCCGCCTGCAACTGCCTCGCCTGATCCGCCATCGACGACGCCGCGGCCGCGGCTTGCTCGACGAGCGCGGCATTCTGCTGGGTCACGTCGTCCATTTGCGCGACCGCGCGATTCACGCCTTCGATGCCTGTGCTTTGTTCCTGCGACGCCGCGGAAATCTCGTTCATCAAGTCCGTGACGCGACTGATCGCCTGAGTCACTTCGGCCATCGTCTGGCCGGCCCGCTCCGCGAGTTCCGCGCCGCTGTCCACGCGCGCAGTCGAGTTTTCGATCAGTTCCTTGATCTCTTTCGCCGACACCGCGCTGCGCTGCGCGAGCGAGCGCACTTCGCCCGCGACGACCGCGAAGCCGCGTCCCTGCTCGCCGGCGCGCGCGGCCTCGACCGCGGCGTTCAGCGCAAGAATGTTGGTCTGGAACGCGATGCCTTCGATCACCGCGATGATGTCGGTCATGCGCTTCGAGCCGGCCGCGAGTTCGCGCATCGTTTCGACCACATCGCCGACGAGATGGCTGCCGCGCGCCGCCACTTCCGAAGCGCCGTGGGCAACGCCGCCCGCCTGCTGCGCGTTGCCGGCGTTCTGCTTCACCGTCGACGTCAGTTGCTGCATGCTCGACGCGGTTTCCTGCAAGGCCGCGGCCTGCTCTTCGGTGCGTTGCGACAGGTCGGTGTTGCCCTGCGCGATTTCGCCCGATGCAGTGAGGATCGATTCGCTCGATTCGCTGATGCCTGCAACGATGCCCGAGAGCCGCTCGCGCATGTTGCGCAGTGCGAAGAGCATGCTCTGCGTGTCGCCGGGACGGGTTTCGACGCGCACGCTGAGGTCGCCGTCGGCGATGCGGTTCGCGATGTCCATCGCGTAATCCGGTTCGCCGCCCAACTGACGCGCGAGGCGCCGCGCGATGATCGCGGCCAGTACGCCGCCCGCGACGATCGCGCCCAGCACCAGCACGAGCATCGCCATGCGCATGCGCTGATAATTGGCGGCGGCTTCGGCCTGCGCGTCGTTGCCTTGCTGACGGCGATAGTCGATCAGCGCCGTGATGCGGTCGCGCAATGCCTCACTCGACGCGATGGCGCGGCGCACCAGTTCGTCGTTGTCGACGCCGGCCGGGATCGGCGCAAGGCCGATCTGCTGCTGCACGATGCCTTCCCAGACCGCGGACTTCTGCAGCACGTCGTCGAACATCTGGCGGCCCTGGGCGGTGACGATCGTCGCGCGATAATTGTCGTAGCCCTCGTGCATTCGCTTGAGCGACGCCACGATGCTGTCCTTGAGCTTCTGCCGGCCGGCGTCGCCGCTCACATAGCCGAGGTTCGCGGCGGCGAGATCCGAATCGATCTTGTGGCGGTTCGCTTCTTCGAGCCAGTAAAGGCCGTCCATATATTTATCGCAGATGGCATCCGTGATGTCATGCATCGACGACAGCGTCTTCAGCGAGGTGCCGCCGATCACCACGCAAAACGCAATCACCACGGCGAATGCCAGCAGCAGTTTCCTGAACACGGTCATGCGGTCGAACCACTTCATTGGCCTATCCTTCACAAGTCACAACAAAAATGCTCGCTGCCGCGTCACGGCCGGAACATGCCAACGACTCGTCATGAGCGAGAAGGCAGGTTCGGGACGCAGCGCTCGGCAGCGTTCAGTTCGTTTTACGGCGCGCAGCGCGCGGACTTGATGCAATGAATCCCGGAATAAGCGGGACAGGATAATGTAAGGAATGCCTGGCAGATGCAAACGAGCTACGCGTTTGAGATTCGTCCGATAGCGAAGCAGCGATTGGGCTCTTAGACTTGCCCCGCTGCGTTGACCCCAATTAACGCATGCGATGTTGTTGTAACTCTCCGACTTTCCGCTCACGCTCTCCGGGTGTGAGCGGTTTTTTTTTCGCCTTGCTTCGGTTCAGGCGTGCGGTTCGAACGCATTCTCAGCGAGCCGCAGCGTGTACCTGCGGACATCGTCCGGCCATTGCGCGATTTTTTCTTCGAAGCGCGGCCGGTCGCCGGCATAGAGCGCACGAGTCGCATCTTCGTAATCGGGCAGGTTGCCCGCCAGCGCCGTCATGAAGCGATACACCGCTTCCTGCGCTGCGCGTCTGCGGTCGACATGCTCGCCGGTTGCGCGCGCCGTCTCTACCAGCTTGCGTAGCGCGACCGACGCGCCGCCCGGCTGCGCATTCAGCCAATCCCAATGACGCGGCAACAAGGTGACCTCGCGCGCGACGACGCCAAGCCTCGGCCGTCCGCGACCGCGTGGCGTGCTGGTGTCGGCGGCGGCGGCGGTGGTTGCGTCGGTGGTGGGATATGCGGCGCGGTCGGCCTGATTCAAGCGCGCGACGATGTCCTCCGCACTGCCGCGCAAATCGAATTCGACGGGAGCCGCGCTGACGTCGTCGAAAACGAGGACGGGCGCCTGTTCGCCCCGCGCGAGGACCTCTTTGACGGCGAGCGCGACCCGCGGCAATTCGCCGGAAGCGATAAGGCGATGGCCCTCAAAGGCCGTACAGGTGCGGGAATACGTGGTCACGACAATCTCCGGTTCGGGAAGTTGTCGAATTATATCCGGGTTAAATAAAAGCGCAACATATTATCCGGGTATTATTGTGAGGCAGCGCTATCGACCAACGACAGTTGTCGCGCTGCCTTCCGCCGCCGGCACACCCGGCCCGTACGAAGACACGCGATTGCGGCCCGCATCCTTCGCGGCATACAACGCCTGATCGGCGGCGTCGACGAGCGCGCGGCTCGACGTGAACGCCTCGCCCTGCATCGTCGCGACGCCGATGCTCACGGTCAGCACATGGTGCGAGCTGGCCACGTGACCGAGCCCAACCGCCTCCACGGCCGCGCGGATTTTCTCGCCAATGGACATTGCGCCGGCCTGGTCGGTGTCCGGCAAAAGAACCGCGAACTCTTCGCCGCCGTAGCGCGCCGCCGTGTCGCCCGGACGCTGCACGTTCTGCGTGATGCAGCGAGCCACCGTGATCAGCGCATCGTCGCCGGCCGAGTGGCCGTACAGGTCGTTGAATCCCTTGAAACTGTCGACGTCGATCAGCAGCATCGAAAGCGATCCGCCGTTGCGGTGTACACGGCGCCATTCGTTCTCCGCGGACTGCTCGAAGGTGCGGCGGTTGTCGACGCCCGTGAGACCGTCCGTGCTCGCGAGCGTGCGCAGTTCTTCCTCGGCGATGAGGCGCCGCCGTATCTGCTGCGCGAACAGCACGGCGAGCGCGATCATCGTGAGATCGAGCGCGCCGATCAGCGAGCCGATGATCCATGCGCGCCGCCGCCAGCCGACGTAGATATCGCGCGTGGACAGCGCGACGTCGAGAATCAGCGGATACATGTCGATGTGGCGAAACGCGTACCAGCGCTCGACGCCGTCGATCGCCGCCGTTCCGAAGAAGTCGCCGCTCGGCTGCTGGACGAAGCGCGAATAATTGGCTGTGCCCATCAGATTGATGCCGATCGTCTTCGGATCGTACGGACGCCTCATCAACATCGTGCCGTCGCTCAGCATCAGCGCCATCGATCCGCCGGCGCCGAGGTTCATCCCGTCGAACAGGCTGCGGAAATACTTCAGGCGCATCGTGCCCACGACTACGCCGCCGAAGCTGCCATCCAGCCGCGTGATGCGCCGGCTGAGGCCAATGCTCATGTCCGCGCCCGTCGTGCGCGGCATGAACGGACGGCTCACGTACAAACCGACGCTAGGCGAATCGCGATGCACCTTGAAGTAGTCGCGGTCGCCGAGATAAACGTGGCGCGGCGGCAGCGACTGCGAATCGATCGCGATATAGCCCGTTTCATCGATGACGAGAATCGAGCCCATGTCTTTCGCCGACGCCGAGCCGTCGAACAGCACCATCTGACGCAGCGCCGGATCGAGTTGCATCACGCGCGACTGCTTGAGCCCGTCGATCACCGTTCGGATCGACAAATCGTAAATTTCCAGGTTGCGCGAGACGTCGCGCTCAACCAGCAGCGAAACGTTGAAGACCGAGTCCTGCGCGCGCCGCAACGCGTCGTCGTGCATCTGCGCGAGCACCCACACAGCGAGCGCGAGGATTGCGCTCGCCAGCACGCCACTGATCGCGATGATGAGGTTGGGACGACGCGTGACCATGTTGTTCGGTTCGGACATGCGCGGCCTTGGCGCGCGGTGGGGAAAGGACGCGCCCGTGGGCACGTATGGCAAGCCGGTAGCGTAACAGAGGGAACCGCGGCCCAAATCGTGGAAAAGACGGGGGTTTGACGGCTTGCGCGGGGCTTACGGTTGTCTTTTGGTTGTCTTTGGTTGGCGGTGAGAGTTGGGTGGAAGTCTAGACGGCGGCGGACGTTAACGGGTCGTGGATTACCCGGCTTCTCTCAAGTCCATCTGCGAAGCTCCGATAACCAATAAATGGGATGCCGCTTTTTGTGCTCGCACGAAGCGGCAACACCGCGCGAGGTCGTCGACTGTCCGGCGGCCGCATAGACGCTCCCATTCCCGGACCTGAGAGTCCATTACGAAGCGCTCGTTTCGTCCCTGGAGAAATACAGATACATGGCCGCTCTGAACCAGTTCACCATTAAAGCGAAGCTGATAGCCGGCTTCGGCATGCTGTCCCTGATCGTCGTTGCGGTCGCGGGACTTTCGCTCAAGTCGCTCGCCGATTCCACCGATGGCTTTTCCAGTTTCGTGCGCGGCATCAACGCGCGCGCCGACATGGCGGTTCAGGTGCGAACCGCGGTTGATCGCCGCGCGATCGCGGCGCGCAATCTCGTGCTCGTCGTCAAGCCCGAGGATCTCGAGATCGAAAAAGCGCAGGTCACGCGTGCACACGAAGACGTGGCGGCGAATCTCAAGAAGCTGAACGAGATGGTCAGGGACGCCGGCGCCGACGACAAGGCGCGCAGCCTCGTGGCCGAAATCAATCGCGTGGAGACCGCGTATGGCCCGGTCGCGACCGACATTGTCGGCCTCGCGCTCGCCAACAAGCGCGACGAGGCGATTGTCAAAATGGACGATCAGTGCCGGCCGCTCCTCGCGGCGCTGATTCGCGCGACCGACGCGTATGCCGGGCACGCGCATGCGCGGCAGGAGACGATGATCGCCGACTACGCGGCGCATTACGAGAACCAGCGCAATATGCTGATCGTCATTTCGCTGCTGGCCGTTGCGCTTGCAGTCGGCGCGTGCCTCGCGATCACGCGTGCCGTGAGCGGGCCGTTGAGCGTTGCGATCGACGTCGCGCGGACCGTGTCGCAAGGCGATTTGCGTACGCGCATTCGCGTCGACGGCAAGGATGAGGCCAGCAAACTTCTCGGCGCGCTGCGCGAGATGAACGAGCGTCTGACGACGGTCGTCGGACGCGTGCGCGACGCCAGCACGAGCATCGCGGGCGCGGCTCGCGAGATCGCGGCGGGCAACATGGATCTGAGCCAGCGTACGGAACAGCAGGCGGCGTCGTTGCAGGAGACGGCGTCGAGCATGGAGCAGCTCACGTCGACGGTGAAGCAGAACGCCGATAACGCGCAGCAAGGCAGCACGCTCGCCGCGAATGCTTCGTCTGTCGCCCGGAAAGGCAGCGCCGTGGTCGGCCAGGTGGTGAGCACGATGCAGGACATCAGCGATAGCTCGACGAAGATTGCCGACATCACGGGCATCATCGAAGGGATCGCGTTTCAGACCAACATTCTTGCGCTGAACGCAGCCGTGGAAGCGGCACGCGCGGGCGAACAGGGACGCGGGTTCGCGGTGGTCGCAAGCGAGGTGCGGAGTCTTGCGCAGCGCTCGTCGAGCGCGGCGAAGGAGATCAAGGATCTGATCGCCGATTCGGTGGGAAGGATTCGCGACGGCTCGTCGCTTGCCGGCGAAGCGGGCAAGACGATGACCGAAGTCACGCATGCCGTGGCGCGCGTGACGGACATCATGTCGGAGATTGCGGCGGCCTCGAGCGAACAGAGCCGCGGCATCGAGCAGATTAACCTCGCGATCACGCAGATGGACAACGTCACGCAGCAAAACGCGGCGCTGGTGGAACAGGCGGCGGCGGCTTCGCGGTCGATGGAGGAACAGGGGGAGCGGTTGAGTGAGACTGTGGGGTTTTTTCGGGTGGGGGTGGGTGTTGACCTCGTGCTGAGGGAAGACGCGGGGGCTGGGGTGGCTGGGGTGGGTAAGCTAGCCAATGGTGCTCACGTCAAGCCGGTGAGTGCGGTCCGCGTTGGGGCGAAGGCTGAACCGGTGCGTGTGCCGGCGAAGGAGTTGGCGTCGCCGGTTGCTACCGTCGGTGGCGATGACGGGTGGGATAAGTTTTGAGTGGATGCTTCGGTGGATGGGTTGCGAGGGCGGGTGAAGAAAAACCCCCGGCAGTTTGAGGCTGCCGGGGTTTGTGCGGCGGTGAGACATCAAGCAATTTCTTCCAATCAGTTGGAACCTTCTCTTTGCACCTCAACTACGGGCAGCTTGAACCTCGCAAAGCTGCGACCAACGGCACTCGGCACGGACCGTCACCATGGCAAAGTGTCAATGAGGCGTCCCTGACAGGAGCGGACGTTCGGTGGGGAAGTCACCGGTCGAGGTAAGCGGTATGATCTTCCGGAGCACCGCAAAGAGCCAGCATCGGCACCGTTCTACTAATTGACTAGCGATAATGGCCATTCCTGATTTTCAGACATTGATGCTTCCCGTCCTACGTTCGTCCGAAATGGGCGAGGTGAAAATTTCTGATGTCGTCCAGTTGTTGGCGGGCAAATTCCAACTGACAGAGGACGAGCGCTCAGAACTACTGCCATCCGGAAAGCAGACGACCTTCGCTAACCGTGTGCATTGGGCCAAGAGCTATTTGGGCAAAGCGGGCCTGGTTGAGTTGACCAGGCGCGCCCACTTCCAGATAAGCGATCGGGGACGTGATGTATTGGCCAATCCGCCGGGAAAAATCGACATTCGCTTTCTGGAACAATTCCCAGAGTTCATACTGTTCCGGGACGCCAGCAATGGTAGCGACAACGCCGGAAAAAACTCGCCGGCGGTGGAAGCTGTCCAGGCGAGCGGCATGACGCCGGACGAAATCATCCGAAAAGCTCACGGTGAGTTGGACGACGAACTCAGTCTTGATCTGCTCGCCCGTGTCATTGCGGCGCCGCCGGAGTTTTTCGAGCGTCTCGTAGTCCAATTGCTGCTGGCCATGGGTTATGGGGGGTCCACAAGTGACGCCGGCCGTGCGTTAGGCAAGAGCGGCGACGGCGGGATTGACGGCGTTATCGATCAAGACGCCTTGGGCTTGGACCGCATTTACGTACAGGCCAAGCGCTATTCCGACGGCAATAACGTCAGCTCGGGTGCGATCCGGGATTTCTTTGGATCACTGGATCGTTTCAAGGCGGCAAAGGGACTTTTTGTTACCACTTCGGCGTTTTCGGCTTCTGCCAGAGAGACGGCCGATTTCCTCAGTAAGCGTATCGTCCTTATTGATGGTCGCCAGCTAGCCAAGCTGATGATCAGGTACAACGTTGGCTGTCGCGTTGAGGAAACAATCCAGCTGAAGAGGGTCGACGAAGAATTCTTTGAGTAGTCGTTGAACGGCAGCGTACTGAGCGGAGCCCGGTCTGAGGGGCCTAGATAACGGCGCCTGCGAACGACGCCTCCTGGGCGACGCGTGCCGGTCGCAGCGCTTATTGACATAAAGACGACGACGATGAGACCGCGACCAACCGGATGACGATATTGCAAAGTTAGTACGTGGAAAGGTAAACGCCGCCCCAAGGGGCGAGCCGGCTGCCCATCAACGCTCTTCCTGTCGAAGCTTCTAATGCCCGTCATTGTACTGAACGGGGCGCGAGGCGCGCTGTTGATCCTGGGGAAGATTGGTCACCGATACCAATCAATGCGACCGCGCCGAAATTGTCTTTTCGCGGGACAAGAAAGCTACCGGTGGAAGGCGAATACCTCTTTTAGACGCGACCGAAGGTTTGCTTCCATCTGAAATCGAAACAGATTGCTACGACGCGCAGTCGCCACTAATCGCGAGTTCCAACGCCATGCGGTGAGAACATGGTCAGCGTGCATGACGAGCGAACATGAACCATAGATAGACCCTCTCTCTATGACTTCAACTTCGCGGCGCCAATTGTCGACTATGACTTCCCCGACGACGACAGACTCGAAATCAGCGTCGCTCCGCAAGACGTCTTGTGTCCGTCAAATGCCACGGCGCGGCCGTTGATCTTCACATTCTCATCCCCCTCTGCAATCACGCAGTCGCGATGGCCACTGGTCGGGCAGGTGCATCTATCGCCTATGCGCGCCACGCCCCTCCCCATAACCAGCGACGTTTCGCTGCCAGTAACCACCTTACCGCCGTGACTTGTACTGTCACCAATGCGTATCACACCTCGCATTCTGTACCTCACTGGTCCTTTCAAAAGACGAGGCATCCCCTGACGCGTTGCCTAAACCCAGTGACAGCTTCCCGAGTTTCGTTGTCCCTGTAGGCCTCATCGATCAGGCCTCCGATGTATGACCAGCTGGTTGCGCTTTTCACGGACGACCCGCTCTTGGTGCTTCCTCTGCAATTCCGCGACGCGTGCGACCAGTGCATCCACCGAGTGCCGCGCCGACTCGCCGCCCGCACTACTTGGTCCTCGCCCCTGCACGGAAGCGCGGACAATGCTGCCCCTCAAATCATCGAGCGGCATGACTCACCACCTGACGTCGTTCTGCGCGCGCTTCGCTACTGATTCGGCCTTAGTTGGGCGACCCCGCCGGCGCTTTTCAGGTGACGCCAGTGCCGTCGCGTTCGGAGAGTCGGCTGCGGCGACGTGTAGACCAATCCATCTCTCTACATCTTCAGCGCGCCAAAGAAGGCGCTTCGTGTTGGGGAGGCGGCAGATCGGCGGAAGGGACTGAGGATTACGCGTCGCATCGCTACGGATGCTGGCGACAGATTTCTGTAGATGCTCAGCGAGCTGATCGACCGTGAGTAGCGCTTGCATGGACATTGGCCCCTTGTTGGCGCCATGTCACATTTGTGCACACAGCGGCGTTGGTTAGCTGATGTATGCAAGGTTGACCCGTGGGGTCACTGAAATCTCGGTAGAGACACGAAGTGTTTTCTACCAATGAGCTGCGCGATCTCGAATCACTGCGCAGCGCCACAAATTTGCCACACCCCGTGTGCAAAAACCTGCGCCGGAATGCAAAACAACGCACTACATCGCAAGACGTAGTGCGTTGTTTCTAAAGAAAAACTTGGTGGGAGGAGGACAACCTAACTAATCCGCCAATCAGCCTACAGAAAGACACTCTAGGAACCATTCCTGGATCATGCCCCCCAAACATGCCCCCGTCCATGTTCCTCTGCGACTTACCTACGTTTTGCCGTACGCTCCGCCTGAACCTCGCCCTTCCATTGTCGCGGAAATGCCACGCAAGCTTTCCGCTCATGGGCCACACGTTCATCGTGGCCGACGACGTAATGATCTTCGGCTCAACGAACTTCACGCAGGCGCGCGACAAACGGAATTCCGAAAATTTCAACGTGCTTCACGGTCCGGGCTGCGCTCCCCGACGAATGTGTCAAGTTGGTCCAGTGGTCGAGCTGTCCGCACAAGCTATTCGGACAAACCGAGATAAGGATGGCTTCCCGTGACCGCGAGCCCTTCACCGGCCTAAGTTCTCTCCCGGGGAAAACCACTGGGCGGCGCTGTCCCACTCCGGCCGGACGCGCAGCCGGCTGCGATATTAGTTAGTACGTTCGTTGGAGCGCCGCCGATCAGTACCCGACAGTATGTCGCGAAGCTCAGCCCGGATGGTTTGCGCTTCCTGCGCAAGGTCCACCGTGGCGAACGAGATGGCATGCCCTTGAATCATGACTGATTCGCGAATGCGGACATTGACTGCTGGGTGCAGAAACAATCCCGACGCCTGGTCCCATAGCAAGCCGAGCCCCTCTTGCGATCGCAAATACGCGTACATCTGGTACAGATACTGGCTTTTCAGACTCGCACCGCCCAAAACGGCTAGCACCGAGAACCGATGTGAACTTGGTGTCGATGACAAGCCTGCGACCAGCGCCGGGATCATCAATGATGATGTCCGTGATCATGCCTGGCAGAATCTCGGCAACCCCATCGGACGCCGCCGACGTCTGCCAGTCCATATGCGTGCCACCACGGACACGCCACCCGATGGGCTCCAGCTCAACGCGCGCGAAACCGAGTACTGCCTTTTCGAACAGGCGACGTACCCATACGTCACCCCGCTCAGGAGAAACCAGTGTCGTCGGGCCAGCCTCTTCGGTCGGAAGAGCCAGATCAAATGCCAATTTCGCCAGTTCAACCATGAGACGGTCATCGTGGTCATTTCGGCCGATCTGGTCTTGCGCCAGTTCGGCACGAGACGGGCGGGCACCGATCACCCCGGAACGACCGAGGGTCGCCGCAAGGGAGCGACATCGCCGGCCTAGGTCACGATCACGCACGAGAGCCGCCAGCACGTCCAATGCTGCTCGAACATGACGGTTTCGCGGCGTGTTGGTCGTCAGCTCCTCAAAACGGCAATACACCTCGCCTCGGGATAACAACTGCTGCGCTTCGGTTCTCAAGATATCGATGCGGCCCCGGACACGGGTGAGGTTCTGCGCCCGATGCTGATATCCGCGCGAAACGTTCCGGCGCAAACGCTGCTCCACGGCATGAGCCAGCAGTTTTGCGATCAGATCGGGAATATCCTCAAGATCGTCCTCGACGAGCGCATTGAATGCTTCCTTGATCCGCATCAGATCCGAGGCATACAGCATCAGGAGCCACAGGTTACGCACCGGAATGCGGCCAATCTTCCGGCTCCCAATAACGACATTCTGTCCGGCGAACGTGTTCAATCCAGCCCCGCGAGTAGCTTCTGTTTGGCCTCGCGAGCCGTTGCTGGCGAGTCGTACCAGTACTCATCCAGCAACGGGCCAATTTCCGTTTCGACCTTGGCCTGGAACCAGGCTGCACCGTCGTCAACCGTGCCATCCGGCGTCAGATACGAATGACCAATCCGAAACTGCGGCCCCAGCGAAACCGTCGTTTCGATCTTGCCATTCAGATCAACAATCCGGCGTTCGATTTCAGCAATCAGCCCGTCTTCAAGACCGCGCGCGGCGCACCATGCGCGCCATGGCGCATCAAACCGTGGCGCAAGGTCGATGAAGGCAAACCGGCGCCGAAGCGCCAGATCAACAATGGCGAGCGAGCGGTCCGCAACATTCATGGTGCCGATAACGTACAGATTGTCCGGCACGTGAATCCGCTCGCCCGGCTCCTTGCGGTACGCCAGCTCCATTGCCTCGGAGCGATGGCGTTTCGATGCTTCCAGCAACGTCAGCATTTCACCGAGGATCTGCGCCGGGTTTCCTCGGTTGACTTCCTCGATCACCAGCACAAACGGCAGATCGGGTTCGCTCTCTGCCGCCTGAATGGCCTGCATGAGGATGCCGTCCACCAACGCAAGTTGACCGTTTCCAGCAGGGCGCCAACCACGCACGAAATCTTCATACGCCAATGACGGGTGAAACTGCACGATCCGCAAACGGGAGCGCGTTGCATCGCGGTCATCCGATCCCACAAGCGCGAAGCCCAGACGCTTCGCGAGCCAGGTCTTGCCCGATCCAGGTGGCCCTTGGAGGATCAGGTTTTTCTTGGTTCGCCACCGCCCCAATATCGTTGCAAGCTCGTCGACCGACAGAAAACACCCATCGGCGATGATCTGATCGACTGTATAGGACGGGGTGGCCTCCTCCGTGACTTCTTCCGCATCCTCAAGGGAAGCCGGTTCGATCTCGCTAGGCGCAGCAATAAAGCCGACGCGATCGCCGTACTTGTCTTTCCAGTAAGGCTGAGCCAGGAATGATGCGTAATCCTGCGAGGCCCCTTTGAACGTAAATTCGATCAGGCGACGCCCGTTCTCTGCTTCGGGATCGACTTGGGCAATGGTGTTGCGGTACGTGTAAAAGAACCAGTCACGTGGCTTGGTCGCAGGGTCCCAGGCCACGCGCACCGTGCGACCATCGTCCAGGTTTTCCAGCACGGTACCCGTTGCCTTGATTCGCATCGCCGAGACGGACTTGCCCCCGACATCAAACGGTAAGCGCCGCTTCTGAACAAAGGCCGCCTTGACAGCAATCTGGTCTCCCGGCCGAATCTTGCGAACCTGATCGAGGAATTGATCCGTGTATCCGTTTTGCCAGATACCCTCGCTCAGGAAACGTGGGAGTTGATCATCCTTCCATAGCGCCCCGACGAACCAGTAAGCCTTGCTGTCGTCCGAATCTTCCTCAAGATCAGGGGCGGAAACCTCATCTTCAGGAGCCGCATTTGCAGGGCGGCTCGCATCGCGGATGCGAACGTATAGATCCCATGTCTCGTCGGGCGTCAAATGGGTGCCACGACCTTCGGGCGTCAGCGCCCAGACACCGCGTTTTGCATTGCTGATGAGCCCACCCTTTACGAGGTAGAAACGAGCCCAATGCACATCGTTTTCGAATATTGACTGGTCACCTCCTTGAATATGGCGAGCCAGATCCTCCTCAGCAACGGCACCCTGCGCTCGAATCCAGGCCATCGCTTCGGCTGGACGCATTGGATTCGGATCAACCGACCGCAAAGCATCCAGCAATAGCGGGAAGTATTTCGTAAAGCGATTTTTTCTCTCTTCTGCAGCAGTCGTCACAAATTAATCCCGTATGGTCGTATTAAATCGGCGCCCCCATCTTCAGCCCCGTACGTTGGGGGCGCGACTGCAATCACCACGCACTAATAAGCCCAGTCCTCGTGCCGGACTGGCAACCGGTTCACCTCGTCGCGAATCTGCCGCCACTGCGGCATGAACCGATCCATCAACGACTGAAACCGCGCGTTATGGGCCGGCTCAATCAGGTGCAACAACTCATGCACGAGGATGTATTCCACGCATTCTGATGGTTTGCGTGCCAGGTCCGTATTCAGGCGAATATTGCCGGTCACCGGGTTACAGCTTCCCCACTTCGTTTTCATGTGCTGAACGAGGATACGTCGGGTCTTGACGCCCAGCATGGGCTCCCACTTTTCCAGCAACGGGGGCACCGCAACCGGGAGTTGCTCCCGATACCATGCTTCAAGCGCCTCGCGGCGCTTGCTCACATCGCTGCCGGGGCGCAAAGCTAGCTCCAGAATCGGATGCTTCAGCTTTACCGTCGGTGCGGCATCGGTTTCAACGATACGCAACAGGTAACGCTTTCCCCAGACATAGTGGCTCTCCCGGTCCCAGGTATTCGCGGGCCGTCTCCCGTTCCTGCGCCAGCAGCTTGCGCTGCTGTCGACTGATCCAGTCCAGCCGGGTGATGGCATATTCGAGGCTTGGTGCTGAAGTCGTAAATAATGTCTTCGACAACCCGATCCATGCGCGAGCGCGAACTAAGCACGTGCTCTGCATCGTGCCCCACTGCTTCTTCGGTTCGTTTTTCTGCCAGTCGTTTAAGCTCTTGGTTTTGGCTTCGAACCAGGTATCGATCTTGTCTTGGGAGCCGAGCGTCTGGTCAATGTCCCGGCTTCGCGACAGCGCCGCCCGAATGTCCATCTCTTCGGTCTGAAGATAACTCGGCCCCTCTTTGCGATAGAGCTCCGTCACCTTTAAAATCGGGATGCCAAATGCAATCGCGGCGGCGATGATGGAACCAGTGCTCGTCCCAGCGATCAGATCGAATTCACTATGGAATACAGTATTGAATTCCCTCTGAATACGTTCAAGGACATGGCTGGCATAGGTACCACGAATACCGCCACCATCAATTGCGAGCAATTTCATCGCAGCGAATTCTCCTTGGACAAATTCGCAAAGGCGCTTGCAGCTGTACTGAGTAAACCTTTCCTCATCCAGTCATTCCTTCCAAACCTCTGCCGCCAGCGGCAACTCATTGAGCTCGGCACGCGCCTCTCGCCAGCTGGGGTAATGCTCTTCAAGGATTGCGATGAAGCGATCACTGTGCGTGGGCTCAATCAAATGGGCCATTTCATGCACGATGACGTACTCAAGCAGATCCTTCGGCTTTTTCACCAGCTCCGTATTGAGGCGTATATTTCCCGCTGCGTGATTGCAACTGCCCCACTTGGTTTTCATTCGTTGCAGGAAGTAGCCTGAAACGCTCACCTTAAGTTTGCGCTCCCACTTTTGAATCAGCGGCGGTACGACCTCATGCAGCAGCGACTTGTGCCACTCATGCATCACCTCTGCGCGCTTTTCTGCGCTGCAGCTAGGACGAACAATCAAGGTGATCCGCTTATTACTTAGGGTAACGAATGGCTTCACATCCTGGTAGTCGACCGTCATCAAATAGCGCCGCCCCCAAACATGGTGGCTCTCGCGTTCGATGAACTGGCGCGGTGTTTCCCGCGCCTGGCACTCCAGCTTTCTCTGCTGTTCACGAATCCAAACCAACTTCGAGATCGCGTAGGCACGCGCTACTTCAAGGCGTGTGTTGCTTGGAGCTGCAAGGGTCACACGTCCATCAGGCGGATGAACGGTGAGGTGAACATTCTTGATGTCCTTCCTAGTCACCGTTATCGAAATTTCGCCCAGTTGGATCGTCTCGCTCATCAGTACCCCGGTTGGTTCTTGATGATTTCAAAAATGGCCTGCGTCGCCACGCGATCACGAGACATGATGGGGAACAGGGCATTGAGCACCTGCTTCTCCCGGGTGTCATCGCCTTTCCAGCCTGCCGGTGCCTGCTCTCGCATCGCCTGATCGAGTTCAAGCGCGAGCGTAGCTTTGCCATCGTCGTCAGCCGGACAAACGAAATTTGTGGCCACGATGCTCCCCAAGTTGTTGAAGAGAGCGATAGCTTCCGAGTGGCCGTTGAGTACATGGGGATGGCTGCCCGTATTCTTTGCCGCCATCTTTTTCACCAACTCTTCGGCCTTCTGGAGAAATTTCTCGTAGGCAGCGGTGTCGTCGCGCTTTTGCTTGATCAGGTCTTCGAGGAGCTTGGAGATCTCGTCGTAAAACTTCGGATCAGTCAGCTGATCACGAATGATCGTCTTGCGAACGTTGTTGATGATGCCTTCCGCAATCGCATTTCTCGACAGCTTCCCTTTTTGGTTCAGCTTTTTGGCAATGGCGTCATGAATGCCGGTTTCAATGATCAGCTCGGTGAGCGAGAGTGAGCTCAAGTTGCCCAAGTCCTGTGCCGGGTCTGCTTGGATGTAGGTATTGATGAGGTGACGCATGTCCGCCTCGTAAGGCTTGATGTCCAGCTCTTCACCTGAGTGCTTTTTGATCGCAGTGCGCGTGTCGCTGTAGAACTCGATTTCTTTTTCGAGCGCAGCAATATCAGCCGCTGAATACCCTGCGTCTTCGAGGTTCTGGGCAATTGCCGCGTAGGCTCGCAGGAACGCTGCGGCTGACTTGTAGAACGAGATGCGCAGCGGCTCGGTGTTCAGCAGCGCTTCCGGGTCATTAGCATCACCGCAGAAATAATGCAGGTACTGCTCCATCTCGCGCGGCATGGCCACCGGCTCGCACAGGTAGCGCAGCGCCTCGCGGGCCGCATGGAGCTGCGCCTTGCCTTCCTTCAGCCAGTTTTTCACGGTGACGTTGCCGTCGTCGCCACCTTCGTCGATGTCCAGCTCGTCCGAGGTGTAAACGGCGATGGAGTCCTGCACCTGCTCGAACAGCTCTTTGTAATCGACGATGTGGCCATAGTCCTTGTCGTCGCCGTCGAGCCGGTTGGTGCGGCAAATCGCCTGGAACAGGTTGTGATCGCGCAGCTC
This sequence comes from Paraburkholderia sp. OAS925, assembly GCF_040543975.1. Classification (NCBI taxonomy): domain Bacteria; kingdom Pseudomonadati; phylum Pseudomonadota; class Betaproteobacteria; order Burkholderiales; family Burkholderiaceae; genus Paraburkholderia; species Paraburkholderia sp. OAS925. The sequence goes on along the minus strand of NZ_JBEUNO010000001.1, from coordinate 576,226 downwards.
GTTGTCGAGGTAGATGTAGGTGCAAGAAGGCGCGTCGAAACCGGTCAGCAGTTTGCTCACCACAATCAGCAGCTTCAGGTTGGCAGGCTCGTCGATGAAGCGCTGCTTGGTCTTGTCCTCGTAGTCCTTGGTCGTCTGGTCTTTTTGCAGGACGTGCTGGGTGTAGGTGTCGAACTTGTAGCGCTCGTCGCTGTCCTTGGGCTCGCGCGAGATCGCGTTGTGATTGGGCTCGTAGGAAGTAACGATTCCGCAGTACTTGCCGAACGACGTGTTCTGGAACAAGCGGAAGTAATGGCAGGCGTCGTAGATGGAGGCTGCCACAAGGATGGCCGTACCCCGGTCATTGTTCAGGCGCGGCTGCACACCGAAGTCGTGGATGATGTCGGCAAGGATGCGCTGCTTGCGCTCACCGGCACTCATCAGCTCTTCCATCGTCGCCCAGCGCTTACGCAGGACCGAGCGCTGGAAGTTGTTCAGCCCCTTGGTCTTCTGATCGAACCAAGCATCAATGGCCTTCTTTGAGGTCAGTCGCTGCGGTACATCACGTGCTTCGTATTTCAGGTCGAGCACCACCTTGTCGGCCACCGCTTCATCGAACTTGTAGGTGTGGATGTAGGTGCCGAATACCTCGCGGGTGGTCTGCTTGTCTTTGCGCAGCAGAGGCGTGCCGGTGAAGCCGATGAAGATTGCGTTCTCCAGCCAACGCTTCATCTGCTTGTTCATGTCGCCGCCTTGCGTGCGATGACATTCATCGACGAAGACGTAGATGCGGCCCACCACCTTCGGAGGCTCACCCTTCAGATCGGTCGTATCAAACTTGTGGATCAGCGCACACATCAGGCGCGGCGTGGCCGCCCCCAGCTTTTCGACCAATTCCGCGCGGGAGGTGATGCGCGGCGATGCTGCATCCTCGCCAATCACGCCAGCATTCTTCATCACACCCACGATCTGCTTGTCCAGTTCATCGCGGTCGGTGATGACCAGGATGCGGGCGTGCGGGTCAAACTCCAGCAGCCACTTGGCAATCAGCACCATCAGAATGCTCTTGCCGCTGCCTTGGGTATGCCAAATCACACCGCCTTCCTGCTGCTTCACCCGCTCCTGGGCGGCTTTCACGCCCTGGTACTGATGGACGCGGGGCACCTTCTTCTGGCCGCCATCGAAGATGATGAAGTTGCGGATCAGATCCAGCAGACGCACCTTGTCAAACATCTGCGCCAGCGGCTTATCCAGCAAAGCACCCTCAGCAAGCGGCTCTGACGTGGTGGCGCTTTTATCTTTGCGCTCCTTCCACTCCACGAAGAACTTCTCTGGGGTGCCGGTGGTGCCGTAACGCAACCCCTGCGAATCGCTGCCCGCCAGAACCAACTGCACCGTGCTGAAAAAGCCCTTGTTGAAAATCTCTTCCTGATTCGTGATGAGCTGGCGAACACCGTCGGCCACCTCCACCGAGCTGCGTTTCAGTTCGATGACTGCAACGGCGATGCCGTTGATGTACACCACCAGATCGGGCCGACGCTCATAGCCCCCTCGCAAGGTGACCTCTTCGGCCAGGCCAAAGTCGTTGTTGCCGGGCGTCTCCCAGTCGATGAGATGCACTGTCTCGTGTGCCTGCCCGGCAGCAATCTGCACTGGAACGCCATAGCGCAACAGCTGATACGTGCGCAGATTGGCCGCATAGAGCGTGATCCCGGTGGAGTCTGCTGCGGTCAGGAGTTTTTGCAGCGCTGCAGAAATGTGCTCATCAGAATAGCCACGCTTCTTGAGGTTGCTGCGCAGGAAGTCAGCTTCGATAGGCCGGTTGTTGTCGCGCTTGCTCCACTCACCCAGGTGGTCGTAGCCAAGGCAGTCCGGGCGACTCATATCTGTAAACAGTACCCCCACGCGGTTCTGCGTCTTGCGCTCAGAGCGGGCTTGTTCAGACATGGCTTTCCTCCTTGGCAATCAGACGTGTGCTACCCGTTAGTAGCTCCTGCATCATTGCTTGTTTCAGCAAGCGTAATTTCTCAAGACTTTTCTCTAATGCCTCCAACTCAGCATCCATGTCGGAGAGTGATGCGCTGATGGCAATTTGTTCTGACACAGAAGGGAGCCGAACTAAAAACTTCCTTAAAACCGACCAATCTGAGCGCGGCATATGGGTTCCGTATGACACGCAAGCCGCGTCAACAAAGGAATTCATTTGCACCAACAAATGAAGATAGCCCCCGTCGAGACGTTCATCGCGCGGGATCAAAGGCCAAATCTCGGTCGAGCAAACGCCATCGAAAGTGGCCATCCAATACTTCCTAAGATAGGCACGAAGTCTGCCAAACAGCACATCGCCCTTCTTAAAGCTGTATTTCGATGACGCACCCGTGGCTTCAATAAATCCATTTAACCTTCCATTCGCTTGGCCAATGAATTCAAGCTCCACGCAGGGCGTTCCCTCCGGGGTAGACGAACACAAAACTTTCCCATTACGAATTGTTGCCACGTCGCCAAACTCTGCCAGATCCCAATCTCCACTAAACCCAGGCAGACGAGTTTCGCAAGTGAGCAACTGCTGCATGGTCGCTTGCTTCAGGTCGCGCTTCTTGGCGATCTTTTTTTCGAGTGCGGCAAGCAATGCGTCCATATCGCCCAGCGCGTTCGCGATGGCGCGTTGTTCCGAAAGAGGCGGAACAATGATCGGCAACTTCAACAAATCACGGGTATAAATAGCCGCAACACTCGTCGTTCCGGTAGCAAGTCCGCGAAGTCGGGAAATCACACCCACGGTGTTCAGGGCGTAGTTTGCGTACTCATTAGAGCAAACCTGGCCAGCGTCGAACTCCAGCCGCATAAGGTTGGAGTTGTAGTAAGCAACAGGAATTTCGTCGCGCCAAATGGCAACTTTGCCAACCAGGTCCAATGTGTTCCGAGTATTGAACAAAACATCGCCGTAAACGAGGCGGTGCGAGGGTTCCGGAAGAACTCTTGGCGCGATGAACTGCACTTTCGACAGATCGAAAGTTCCACGAGCAAGATTGCCCATCTTCATCAGCGGTAGTTCAGCCTCCGCGTCCTGATTCGCATAGTTGCCTCCGAGTCGTCCTTTACTCAGTACTGAACCAAGCGGCTTGATATCCCAATCCTCCGGAATCAACCCTGCCTCAGTCAGGTTGTAACCGGTCGTCAATTCCATACAGCCCCCATCTTCTTCAGGTGCTCATCAACACGGGCCGAAAGCGTTGACAGCTCTTTGGTGAGCGTCGGCAATGGGGTGGCATACCGCTCTGCAAGCTGGCGGATGCGGCCTGTGAGGGTCTGAGAAACTCGATCCAGCTCGCCTTGCACGTCGTTGGCCAAAGTCGCGAGCCATTTGTCGTCCACCACGAGGTTCTTGATCTCTTCCTCGGTCAGCTTGGGGTACTTGGCATCCAGCTTGGCCTCAAGGTCGTCCTGCGCAGATTTCAGCTTGGCCTTGATATCGGTTTGCTTGTCGAGCAATGCAGCGTAGTCCTGCAGCGCCTGCCGTTCGTCTGCGTAGTCAGGGTCTTTGCCGATTTCCTTCAGGCGCGCTTTGACGGCCTTGGCGGTGATCTTCTGCTTGTCGCCTTCGCCCTCAATGACCTCGGCCAGCAGCCCTTCCTCGCCGCTGTTTTCTTCCATCATTTCCTGAAGTTGCTGCTCGACATCGGCCAGCTTGGCCTCGAGCGCTTCAATCGCGTCGCGTTCGCTGATGAAGTAACGGGCGATCAGAATCGGTGCTGGAATCAGATCGGATTTGAAGCGGCGCTTACCTTTCTTATAGTCATGCGCTTCGGGCCAAGCCAGCTTGCCGTCCTTATTCTTGACTTGCAGAATCTCGCGCGGCTGGGCACCCGCCTGCCAGCCTGCGTCGGCGATCAAATAGCAGTCGTCTTGCATCGTCTCTGCCCAGTAGTCCATGAGGTGCTGGTACACGTCATAGGCATTGACCAGGGGCGTCGGCTTGAATCGGGTAAGCAAATCCTCAGACAGCGCCTCGATCAATTGCTTTGGGTGGCCGTTTTGCGCAAAGGCCTTCAGCTGCAGGGTGCTGGCCTGCTTCCAGTCAACAAACACCTTGGTGGCGGCCTGATTGAATGCAGTGAACTCGGGATGCGCAAAGATGGTGGTCTTCACCTCGGCGATGGGCAACTTCAGCTGGGCATAACCAGCGCGCCCGGCTGACTCGAACAGGGCGCTGCGCACACCTGGAATGACCTTCCAGCAGTCGTCCAACGCATCGAGGTCACGCTCAGGAATGCCGCCCCGCAGATGGCCATCGATGTCCTGGATGTCTTCAGGCTCGGTGCTATCGATGTAGCGCGGCAGGTTGAGGTTGTAGTCGTTCTTGGGGTCTGCGATCTCGGTGAGCGGCACCATGCGCGAGTAGCGTGGCAGCTCAGCCAACTTTGTGAAGGCATCGACGATCTTGTGAATGTCCTGCTCACGCAGGCGGTTCTTGGGGCCATCTTTGATGAAGCCCTTGGAGGCATCGATCATGAAGATGCCTTTGCGGGCAGATGCGTTTTCCTTGTCGAGCACCAAGATGCAAGCGGGAATGCCAGTGCCATAGAACAGGTTGTCCGGCAGGCCGATGATGCCTTTGAGGATGCCGGATCGCACCAGCTTCTCGCGGATGACAGCCTCAGCATTACCCCGGAAGAGGACGCCATGCGGGAGAATGCACGCACCTTTGCCGGTGCTTTTGAGTGAGCGGATGATGTGCAGCAGGTAGGCATAGTCACCTTGCTTCTTCGGCGGTTCGCCCCAAGCAAAACGCTGGTACGCATCGCTGACCGGGATCAGGCCGGTACTCCAGGTCTTGTCGGAGAACGGCGGATTGGCGACGACGTAGTCATAGGTACGCAGCGACTCGCCATCCTTGAATTTCGGCGAAGCCAGCGTATTGCCCTGCAGGATGTTGGCGGTTGGAAAGTCGTGCAGGATCATGTTCATGCGGGCGAGACCGGCGGTGGTCACGTCCATTTCCTGCCCCTCCAACGTGATGTGCTTACCAGCCTCTGCCGCAACCTTGAGCAGTAAAGAGCCGGAGCCGCAGGTAGGGTCATAAGCGGTGGTCGAGGCCACTGCATTGGCCGGGGAGATACCCACGACCTTGGCCATGATCCGACTGACTTCGGATGGGGTGTAGAACTGGCCTTTGCTCTTGCCACTCTGCGAGGCGAAGTGCCGCATCAGGTATTCGTAAGCATCGCCCAGGATGTCGTCGTTCTCGGCACGGTTCTTTGAGAAATCCAGCTCGGGCTTTTGGAAGATGCCGATCAAGTTGCTGAGGCGATCCACCATCGCCTGACCTTCACCGAGCTTGTTCGGGTCGTTGAAATCAGGGAAGTCGCTGCGTGCAAGGCGAGAGTTGGTGTCGATCAACGGCTGAATGACCTGTGTGTTGATCTTGTCGCCGATATCGCTCTTGCCCTTCAGGGCAACCATGTCCTTGAAGCTGGCTCCGGGCGGAATGGTGACCGGCGGGGCAAAGTCATCAGAGTCGCCGTACTTGTCCGAGACGTACTTGATGAACAGCATGAACAGGACGTAGTCCTTGTACTGGCTGGCATCCATGCCGCCGCGCAGTTCATCGCAAGACGCCCAGAGAGATGAGTAAAGGTCTGATTTCTTGATGGCCATTTGCGATCCTATTTCCGTGTTGTGCTGTTCGCCGGGGCGCGGTAGCCGGGCGCGAGCTTTGCGTTTTCGACGCCATACAAGGCCAGCGGGTCGCTGAGCCATAGGCGGTACTGTTCTTCTTTAAGACTGTGATCGGGCGACGCATCAACGCTCCAGCGCAGCAGCATGTAGCCCGCAACCGCTGCGCGCACACGCATGCGTATCGAGCCGTCGGTCATTCCGTAGTCCATCTTGATGATCTCGGGGCGCGCGAGGCGTGGATGCACTACTAGATCCAACTCCACGATCCGCGTCCACTGAATGTCGTTGTCCGGGCGCTCGTTGGCCTTGGGTTCTTCATCGACCAAGGTTGGAGCTTCGATGCGCGTGACGACGAAATCGCGGAACTCGCCCCTCTTGCGATCAAAGGCCCGAACGTGCCAGCGCAGGCCGGTGTCGACCAGGGCGAACGGGACGATGACCCGCTCGGACTCTCCGTTGCTCATCGAGTGGTAGCGAATCGCCACCGGGCGCTTGCCATGGATGGCGCGGCAGATCGGAGCCAGTACGTCCATCCGAGGGCTGCTCAACGCCGCAGGGGACTCGCAGGGCAGCAGCGGCTGCGAGTCGACGTTCACTCCATCGCCAAACCCAAGAGCAAGCGCCGACAAGACACGCTGCGTCGCGTGCTCGAAGATCGGGACGAAAGCCTTACCGATGCGGTAGATCTTGTTGCTGCCGTCGAACTCGATGTTCTGCGGCGCGATTTCCCGATACAGCGCCAAATCGCGCGTTGCCCCGGCAGGGGCCACCCCAAAGCGGTTCGCCAAGTCTGGACGGCCGATTTCACCCATGAAGTACAGGCGAAAGTCGATATAAGCCATCCGCTCGCGCTGGGCATGGCTCAGGCTCTCGACGCGTTGGAGATGCATGGTCAGGCAGTCTTCATCCACATCTGATGGCCGTAAGACCGAAAACAGGAGTCCGATTGCTCATTGGCAGGCGCTCAATATCATCAAATCGATGACATTATCCGGTACTGCTTGTAACTGAGCAAGCAATCGAAATGGACGAGTCGTCGAATCCACGCCCTCAAGGCCCATGCGTTACTATCGGGTTCTGTAAGCGGACGCGGGTTCGGTTCCGTGTTTTCACCACCCGTTTCTCCGGTCGAAATTTCAACTGCTATCCGCCCTGTTAAGTCGGAACCTTCCCATTCGCACATCGCAGATTTCTTTAAACCTATATCACCCACCTGAGCCAGGTCCTGATGCCGCTCCGTTGGCACGTTTCCGTGCTGACGCATTCCGACTCCGGAGTAAGGTGATGATCCCGATTTCCCCCTCGATTACCTGATCGCCTTCGCGATCGCATTCCTTCTTGGCGCGCTCCGGACGTTGCGCTTCGGCTGCCACACCGACAAGAATCCGGCGGCAGGCGGCCCGTGCGTGATCCGCGTTTCTATCTCCATCCTCACGAGCCGTACGATCTGGGGACGACATGGACCCACTCGAACGTCCACCCTACCGAGTTCGCCTGACGGCGTCGCTGAGCCATCAGTGCAACCGCTCACCGCCGGCGTCAAGCACGGGCATCGCTGATACGGCTTCCGGCGCACCGAAGTCGATGAGCCCGTCGTCGTTGTAGGTCTGAACTATGAATTCCAGCACGGACGCGAATCGGTTGACGACGGAGACGAAGTTCCCGGCAATCAGGCCATGCGTGTAAGGCAGCACATAGGCGACCGTCAGGTCTTCATCGCGGTCCAAGGCGAACACGGGCAAAAAGACCTCTTCGTTCAGTCGTCGCGCGAGTGCTTGCTTCCGATCAGCGGGGGCCAGCCGGTTTAAGGGAAGGTACGTGCTGAAGCGGATGAACTTCTGCTCAGTGATGAGAAAAACGCTATAACCGATACCGGTCTCGGTCCGCAGCGAAATGCGATCGGGCTGTACCTTGTACGGCACCAGGCCGCTATCGCGGATATGGGCGACAAGGGTTTCGATGGTGAGCTCGGATTCCGCAAAGATTTTCGGCAAATGTTTCTCCTGATGGTAAGTTCGCTCTACAGATGCGATCCAGCAAGCGACGACACGGATTTGAGGCGTCGTGCCGTGCCGCAGGCGGAACCTTAGGCCCGAATATCCATGAAGCGTGTGATCAACGGTTCGACAAGGGCAAACCCTCGAAGCTGTTGGAGCCAGCGTTCGGGGATGCCATCCAGACCGAACTTGATCCCGGCCAGGCCGCATGCGACTGCGGCCGTCGTATCTGTGTCGTTCCCGAAGCAAATCGCAGCCCGGGTAACATCTTCGAACGATTGCTCTTCCAGTGCCTTGCGTGCCGACCAGATCGTATCAACCACGTAGCCGGTCCCGCGTGCTTCGCTCGTCTTCGAAAAGCTCCTCAGTTCGCCGAGTTCTGCAAGAAGCGTTTTCCGTTCCTGAGGATCTGACCAGTCCTGGTAAATTGCTTCGAGACGCTGATCGGCCCACGACCAAGGGTCCGATAGTTTCTTCAAATACCCGCGTCCGGTGAGGCAGTAGAACGCACAGGCGACCAACGAACGAGGGTGTGCATGTGTCGGCATCGATTGCAGATGAGCGTTTCTTACCAGCTCGCAATCGTTACCGTCATGCCACAACGCCAACGGCAGCACTCTCATCAGCGAGCCGTTGCCGTTATCCCATTCGGACGCGCCACCTGATTCAAGCGCTGGCACGCCATCGCGTAGGCGATCCAGGGCGCGGGCGGTTTGACTGCCAACATCAAAGACGTCGCCGTCGACTGCGAAATAGCCCGTATCAAACCATCGCATCAGCCTGTCCGCGAAGTCTGTTAGTGAGAATTTGCCGCGTTCAATCAGGCTGGCAAGCAGGCACAGCGCCTGCGCCCCATCATCCGACCACGTTCCGGATGGCACGTGGGACCACGTACGCCTGAACGTGGCCGGCATGGTCATTTCAATCTCTGCACGCGGAGGAATCTGTTTCGGATTCTTGAACTCGAATCCCACGCCGAGTGCGTCACCGACTAGCAGGCCGACGAGTCCACCGATAGCTGCATTGGACTTGTGATCTTGCAACAATGCTACGAACCCAATGTTCTTTTCCATCATTTGATCTCCCACGATCGAATTTTTATTTATGGCACATCAAATCTACCGAATCCGGAGATATGAGACCGCGTGTGACAACGGCTCACGTTGCAGTTCGAGATCTCCGGTGACGTTTAGCTGGATCGGTTCGCTATCAAACGTCGGACGGTAGAGGTAGCCAATGATCTTTCCTGTGAAATACGTTCGTCCGTCGTGTTTCGCAAAGTTCTCGGGCACAACCTGTTTCAGATAGGCGAGTTGTTTTCCCCACGGCCATGCCGATATGTCGTCCGGCAGTCGGGTCCCAAATCGTCGATTACCGCCCGTGAGGCAGAACGACGTTATCTGTGTCGGGCGTGATAGCTCCGGGATCACATCGAGGTAAGGTTGAAAAGCTTTTCTCGCCTCAGCTTCCTCACGCTTTGCTACCGCCTCACGCTCCCGCTGTAACATGACATCGTTTTCGGCCATTGCCTGCTTCAGCAGATTTCCCTCGATGGCAAACCGGCTAGATTGAAGTCTTTCTAGCAGCAGGATGTTTCCTTCTCCGCGCTCCAGCAATCAAGTCGTTCTACCGCCTTGGAGAAATTTGCGAATCCAAGTTCCGAGAGGAACGCTTTGGGATCCAATCCAGATTCATCGATCACGTTCAGAAGCAGCTTGCCGATGGGGTTATTGGAATAACGCGCTCTCATAGTTCGATTCTCGCCTTGCAAACGAACCGCTCGTGTTCGGCATACGGAACAAGCGCAGCGAAGAAGCTGGCAATGTGAGGTGGGTCGTAGGCATAAACGGGAAGCAAACCTTGCTTCATCCATTGTGCAGAACGGATTGCGCGAAAGCCGCCGATGACGCCATTCGTGCAGCGTGCTGCAATGGCTTCACGCACGTCTGCGCGCGGTCTGGCGAACAGGAATGATCCGGTACGGATGGTGCCGGGAAGTCCCGTCAGCAGTACGTGATTCTCAGGCGTATCGATTTGAAACTGGAAGCCTTCGAATAGGCTGTCCAGGGAGGCCAGAATGCCCAGTAGAGCTTGCGTCATTTTTCTCTCCATCCCCGTGGTTCGGCGTGCACCGGCCTTTGGGGTAGAGAGGCGTGGCGACGCTTTAGCAGAATTTATGAGTCGCGCTGCAAGTTGTGCTTTAAATCCGCGACATAAACGAAACAAAACCGTCCAAATTGCGCTAAAACGGGATTGACCCTCGCGTTAGCTGCATTTGCAATGCCCTGTCGGCTGAGATCCGAAACGCGGCAGATAAGCCGGATCAGGTCAACCGCGACTCAACGCAATAGCACGAGTTGAGGCGTGGCGTCGGTTGCGGACCAGACAATCGCGTTCTGACCGTATTGCGCACCGAGTGCCTTTGCGGCTTCAAGCGAGAGTCCAGGAACAAGATAGCTTTCCTCGCCAGGCCAGTTGTTCGACTGGTGCTTGCCGATACCGGCGATAGGAGTGAAGCCAAGTCGCTTCAGTTCACACGCCAACGCCTCCTGACTGGCAGCGTTGAACTCGGCACTACAATTCCGGCTAAAGGGATTACATGCAGTGATGAATGCACTGCAATTGACGTCGTGAGCTTTGTGCAGCGCGGCCAACTTCGGATTGATCTCGCCAACCCTTAACGTCGTGGACGCGTCGTCAAAAGCGAAGTATTCCGTCTCCAGGTAAGCCTGGATCGTTTCGCAAGGAATCTCTGAGCCTGAAAACAAAAAACCCTCCGTTAAAGGAGGGTCGACGCGTTACCCGCTTGGTTGCTCTCGTTAGAGCCACATTCGCTTTCGCGTTCCACCTTGCCCGGGGAGGCAGGTTGGCATGGGCGTCGACCCAATTCAGAATGCAGGCCAGATTAAACTACAGACTTCTCCCATCTGTCAAGTCAACAGTACGGGACGATCTTTCTGCGGAAGATGGTGGCCCAGCCACTCGCTAGGCATGTGTCCGGGTCTCGGTCATTCGACAGGTGTGTGACTGAATGACCGAAACGGGTTCGAAATGCGCCGGATGTCATAGCCGCATATCAGTCACCCGTCCCGATTCAAAAAAATAGACTTATATCACCGCTCCGAGCACGGCAGCATCCTGCCGCTCCGCCCGCACAGTCCTGTGCAGACGCAACTCTCCGGGAGCCGTGATGCCTACCTACCCTTCCCCTTTTGAATTTCTGCTCGCATTCGGCCTTGTCTTCAGCGCCGGTGTGCTCACGTCGATCGGCCTGCGCCAGTATGCCCACAGGATACAGCGGGAGGCGACTAGCCGTGCATGACCCTCGCCTTTTCCATCCTCACGGGCCGCATGCCCCGGACGATATGTACCTGCACGAGCACGACGAAGACCAACAGTTCGAGCCGGCTTTCGTCCCGCCACACGTCCGGCAGAGCCATGCCCGGGCCAGCATCCAATCACGCTCGATCCCAGCGTGCCCGAAATGCCAGTCCGATTCTGTCGATGCTCGCCATCGCCCCCACAAGACTGGCGGTGCAATTGGCGCGGTCGCCGGAACAGCCAGCGGTGTCGCGTTCGCCCTGTCCGGCGCGGAAACCGGCGCGGCGGTCGGCGTACTGGTTGGACCAGCCGGCGCCGTGTGCGGAGCCATCGCCGGCGCCGTGATCGCCGGCCTCATCGGCGGCACGACAGGTTGCGCCACCGGATCCGTCTTCGGCGAAGTTATCGATGACAAGGGGCTCGACAATTTCTGTTGCCATGCCTGCGGGTACACGTTCAGTCGGTCCAAAGCATCTACCTGATCCGTAGTTTTTTCCTTCAGCAGTGTCCCCTTCACTTTTCTCTTGCATCTACCCGGCCGCGTGTCGGGCTTTATGCCGTTTACAAGGAGCTATTCATGCGTTTCGTCAAAACGATGGCCTATGTCGGTGAGCGACCATGGCATGGGCTTGGCAATCAGCTTTCCCCACGCCAGCCGATCGAAACATGGGCCCGTCAAGCCGGCATGGACTGGCAGATCGAATCGGCTGAGCTCCGCTATGTCGCCGGTGGTTCCAGCAACCTCGGATCGATTCATGCATTCCCCGAACAGCGCGTGCTGTATCGCTCGGATACCAAGGAACCGTTGTCGGTCGTGTCATCGCGCTATCAGGTCGTGCAGCCGATGGACATCCTGAACTTCTACAAGGATCTCACCGAGGTTGGCGGCTTGAAGCTGGAAACCGCGGGCGTGCTCAAGGACGGCAAAAAGGTGTGGGCCTTGGCTCGCACGGGTCAGTCCGTCACGCTCAAGGGCAAGGACACGGTCAACGGCTACCTGCTGCTCGCCACCGCCTGCGACAGTTCGATGCCGACGACGGCGCAATTCGCGTCGGTTCGTGTGGTGTGCAACATTCCACGCGACGCCCCACGGGCTGCGCATGATTTTGCTCGAGTGCCGCCGGCGTGCTGATTCGCCGCAGAGAGGAGGTGCTGACCCCGGCTGCCTCACACGCATACTGCGAAGTATCATGCGCACGACCTGACATTAGCGTACAAGAGCCGTTCCTAACCCAGATAAAAGAAAGCCGGCGCCCAGGGATCCGGACACCACAAGCGTGGCCGCACAGCTATACCCTGTTTCTGTGCGACGGCCCGATGTTGCAAATTCCTCTGCTCACAAATCCACTTTCACCGCACCGACTGCTTCTACAAACGCATCACGACAGGCCTTCTTTTGAAAGTTGGCCAGCGCCTGCGTCTTCATCCGAACGACTTGCCATGCCTCCAGCAGTCCAGCCCGAGCGCTGTCCCACGACCCCGGTGCGTGATACACCGCCACGAAGCGGTACTTATCGCCTTTACAGGTGAAAGCACTGCACCCATCGGAATGCTCTCCTTCCCATGCGTCCATCGAGACGTGGGGAAACTCATGGAGTTGCGATAACGGCAAAACCGGTCTTTGTCCTTTCGAAATTGGACTTGCAGCTAGTTCCCACAACATTTTGGGTCCCGCAAACACGCTGCCCCCCGAAATTGCATCGTTCAGGTCCAGATAAGCCTGCAAGCGGAAATGCTCCGCTCCGTTGGTGCTCAAACGCAGGACACCGCCTTCCAAAAACTCAAGGGGTGTCACGGTCAGTCGGCGCTCCGCAGAGTCACCGCCCTCCTCATACAACGCGTCCAGAACTGCGTCGAAAGCCTCCGAAAACCATGCCCGAACCCCGGCAAGCACCTGTCCACAAACCATCAGATCTTCGTGTTTCATATTGGAGATGTCACCGCCTTTAGCTTTGTTGAGTAATCGCGAAACGCGCAGGTCACCGCCGCCGGAATAGGCCGCGCTCAACGTATCAACAGAGGGAAAAGCGCACCGCGACCGATACGTAGCCTCCACATGCACGGCCGCGTTTGTAACCAGACTTCGGTAAAAAAATGCCACCCGTCCTGCGTGCCCAGCGAGTTGCGCGAGCAGACGCCACTCGGCGCCGCCGGCCTCGCGCACCATGGCCGCGAACCAGATGATGCCCGCGTCCTCCATCAGATAACCCCATCGCCGCTCGCCGTTTTGCCCTGCAAGCCATCGCGGCACGTTTTTCCCATCTTGGATCTCGCGCACCGCGTCGGTTGCGCATACGGCTGCACGCAGCAACCAGAACTCGCCGCCGATCGACTCCAGCAGCACCTTGCCGGCCACGCTCCCAGCAGCGGTGAAGGCGAACGACACGTCTACCTCGCACGCAACCGTGTTGCGCGAACGATCGAATGAGAACCGGCTGTCGGGTACGTGACGCACGCCCCATGGACCGCCGTCGCGTAGCGCCGTGGCCGAAGATCCGGCCAGATCGGCAGTGAACGGAACCAGAACCTCTTCCGTGCACCGGATCTGCGGATCCTTCGCGGACGCTCTCGAGAGCCGCAGGACATTCGATCCGCTCGTGACCACGCGTCGCACACGCGTGCTATCGAACGCAGGCAGGTACACGGTCGATTCCGGCAAAGTTTCGTCGGCGAGTTGCGTTGGCCGCACGGTCTCGCCCGCGTGCTTGTGCCGGATCCCGCGCGGCAAGGCGATCGGCACCGCCACGTCGCCGTCCTGCACAAACATCGCGCTGTCGGGATAGAACACTGCATCGCCACTCTTCGCGCCCGTCGCGGCCGTGACGAGTATCGAATCATCGGCGTCGAGCGAGTTGACATCGAGTTCGCCGATTTCTTCCTTGCGTTTGCCAAGATCCATCCGCAGGTCGCTGGCGATCTTCCCCCTAATTACGCGGTCTACCTGATAGCGGTCAAGTGTACCGTCGAGATACGGGAATGCCACACCGAGGCGAGGCAGCCCTTCAGTTGTGCCCGGTTGCGCGCTCGCGTACTTTTCGATCCGTCGCCCGATCAGGCTCCCGAGGCGGTCGATCCGTCCGATACGCTGCTCAAGGTCGCCCGACGTCCACGCGACACCGTAATGCACGATGTTGTCGCAGAAGAGGTGCATGTCGACGCCTTCCTTGAGTACGTCCGTGCAGACAAGTACATTCGGGTGAGTGGGAAACTTGAACTGCGTAACGGCGTTCTGGTTTTCCAGCCGGCTCGATCGTCCAATCACCGGCGACATCAGGCGAAACGCCATGTGAACGCGTTCGCGGCAAATTTGCTCCCAGTCGACCGCCGTTCCGCCGCGCAAACATTTATCGACGATCAGGTCGAAATGCTCGATCCAGCGCCGGAACTTCTCCTTCCAGTTGGCGATATACGTCGCCAGCCCATGCAATACCGACGTCTGGGCGTTCTCGAGCATCCACAGCAGCTTGTCGGGCAGTTCGGTTGCACCGTCAGGTGTGTTCGAGACGTGCGTGTTGAGCATGTAGAGATCGATAATGAAGTCGGTCTGCCGCATCGACTGCAGTACGCACAGTTGCAAGGCGGCGAGCTTCCACGCATCGGGCGACGAATGCGTAGTGTTTGCGAAAAGCCACCCGTGCGTGTTGTCGGCGCGAAGTTGGGTCACGCGTTCTACGCCCAGAATCGCCGCCAGGAAACGCAGCCAGCGTTCACCGTTCTTTACCCAGATTGCTTCGTGCGCATGGCCTGATTCGTCATTGCTGTTTTCCGGGCGTTTCAAAAGAAATCCGCGCAGGGGCTTCTGCGATGGATCCTTCGCGCTCAGAAGTCGCGACCCGAATGACACCAGCTTCCCGTGGTGCTCCTTGATACCCGAGGCCCGTTTCAACGCTTCGAAGTAAGGCAGGCTGACCGCATCGCGAAACTGGCTACCGCGGACCGTTACGCCTGAAGCGCCGAAATCGTCGTCCTCGTCACCGTCGAGCGACTGCGTGGGGATGTCGATGCTGTCCTCGTCAATCACCTCGCCTGAGTCATCCACTCGGTTCCACCAAGACGCACCCGAATCCCATAATGACTTGCTCCGCTGCTCGAAATCCGGTTTGACGAGCAAGGCTCGCCACACGGCAATCCGCTGATCGACCTGCTGCTGGAACCGCACGTTCAGCAGATCGCGAATCTCCTCGACTGTGTCGATGCGACGGACAAACACCAGCGTCTTATCGTTGCCACCGTCTTTCAGACTGTGCTCGAAGAGTTCGTCGGCGGTGCGGTTCAGCTTGGCGTGAGGCAACGCGACAGACTGAGATGCGAGCGGTTGCGCGCGGTTCTGGGGCGTCATCGCTTTCACGAAACTGTGATTCAGATCGTCGATGACGGTCCGGTCCAGCGCCACGTTCGGCTGGTCGTTCTGCTTGCCCTGCTTGCCGTCGCGAGCCGCCTCATACTCGCGCGCAGCCTCAGGGGAGGCCACGGCAGCCGCCCTGCGTCCGATGATCCGCCCAACGGACGTCGAGAGCGACTCGAACGACGCGCACTCGCCCTGCCGGAACCTGTTCTGCTTGCCCGCAAGCGCGCCGACCAGCTGCTTTTGGACGAGTGCCATGGTCAGCGAGAGGAACGGATCGTCGGCGCCTGAATGCCGCACGCGCTTGTATTTCCGGTACTGGATTTTGCCGTAACGATTGTTCTGGCTATCAGCATAGGTGCGCGTGCGACGCACCATCATCTGGCCGAGCAGTTCCACCACGTCGGGCTTGGTGCCGGGCTGCGAATCGAGCTGCCACGTGACGCGACTGCATCTGGCCTGATGTTCGCAATCTCCGCAGTCGCGGGGGATTTGCACGGCGCGCTCGCGACCACCGGCTTCAGCGACAGACACCTTGCGGCATAAATAGGTGTCGAGGCTCCTGATATCGCGCGTGCTGGAGTGCAATGGCGTGGCGCTCATGAAGAGCCAGCGGTCGACATGGCGCCGAAAGATCTGGGCGATGTGCTGATTTTGATAGTTACCCGTGTGACGCAGGTACTGTGCTTCGTCGAAGATTACGAGGTCGAGTGGCTGGTTCGGCCTCGGTTCGCAGTTTTCGTCGATTGTCGTGCCGTTGGTCAGCAACGCTCCAATGCGTCGACAGTAAGCCGCGCCGAGCGCGTGTGTCGCGTCCTCCTTCCACGTATCCGACCGCTCGAAGAAACTTTCAGCGATTGCCTTTTCGTCCTCATCCAGCTCCCCTGAGTCCGCCACGCCGACGAGCGCCGCATATTCCGCCAACATCGATTCGGGATTGGCGCCTTTGAGCGTGAGCGGCCGGCTGAAAGACGAATACCGCAGCAAGTGAATACGTGCATCACCGAGCCGCATCGCTTTGATGAAATCGCGCAAGTTGTGGTGGAAGTGCAATTCCTCGAGCTGGCTGGCGTCGGCGGAACTGAGGAGCCGATCATCCAGCAGCGTATAGCAGGTGCGCAGGAACTCCGACCATTCGCTTTGCCACTGGCGCTGCAGCGTAGCGCTCGAACAGACGATTACCACCCGCGAATCCGGCTTGCGCAGGAATTGCGTCGCGATTATGCCCATCGCCTGACGCGTTTTCCCCATGCCGACTTCGTCGGATAGATAGGCGAAACCCCTGTGCTCGAGAAGATGCCAGAGTCCGGCGACACCTTGGCTTTGCAGCTTGGCCTGCAGACTGACCATCGCCGAGCGTGCCGCATCGTGTCCGTCGAAGTCGATGTACGACCGCACCATTCCCGCAGTCAATCGGGCAGGGATAAGGTTTTTGTTATTCGGCATGCGCTACTCCGGTTTCCTGACTGAACTCCTTGCTGATCTCGTGGTGGAACCAACCGAGGAAGTCTTTGACCCGCTCGGGCGTCGGCGTCCCGAACATCGAGATGAACGATGGTGAGTTGCTGAGCAGTGACACCATGTCTTCGTGAAGTTCGTCGATCTTCTCGTCGATATCCTTCCGGAACGACGGGCTTGACACATACTGTCCGGTCGCATCCAGTCGATCCACGACGTCGCGCATTTCCGTCAGCTGGATATACCGGCCGATCTTTTCCTCGGGGGATGTGGCAGGTTGTAGCGTTATTGCGCGGTACAGATTCGTCGCACCATATGGCGCCTGCTTGTCATAGGGATCGCGCTTCTTACCAGCGCTGCGCGGCTTCTGGTAGTACTCGAGCAACTTCCACGTGCCTTGGAACAGGCCGAAGAAATCGAACGTCGGCTCGGCCGGTTCCCTCTTCGCCGTCGCCACCGCCAAGGCCAAGCGCAGCGCGTTCACGCGTCTTGCTATCTGGGGCATCGGGATTGAGACTGCGCAAGAGTTCGAGAACTTTCTTCAAGCGCGGACGCGGCTGGTAGCCGAGTTCGTCGGGCAACGCGTTCATCTGCGTAACGAGACCTCGAAACGTCGCCGTGCCATCTTTACCAGACGTGTATGAGACGGAAAACGAACGCACCGGCTGGGCGCCCTTGAACGGCAGGGGCGGCATCGCCTGCGTTTCGCCTGCCGGCGTCACGGCAAACTGATGCTGGAAACCATCGACACGCAGAACGATATCGCTAATCGATTGGTCGCTGGTAATGGTCAACTGAGCGCAAAATACGCGCGCCCTCCAGTCACACAGCACGATGGCATCGAAAGGCGGGAGAGGCGGCGCGTTGTCTTCGTCTTGTCCCGGCTCGGATGGTGTGAGTTCGCCTTCGCCCAGCGGCTGAAAGCGGTGATTCCAGAGATCGGGAGCATTCTTCAGGTCGTAACGAAGCATCGCCTCGACGTTTGCGAGCGACTGGCCTTGAGGCGCAAGCATCGCTGCCTGCGTGAAGTTTGCAGAGCCAATGCACAGCACGCGCGCTTTGTTAGCGTCTTCGAGCATCAGCGCTTTAGCGTGCGTGTAGCGCTCGCCGTCCTTGCTGAATTTGCGAAATCCACGCAGATAACCGGGCGACGCGCTGAGCGTTTCGACTGGGAACCGGTACCTGCCGTCGGCATTGAGCGACGGCACGAAGAGGCATTCCTCGACTCCGAGCTTTTGAACGAGCGTTTCGACGCCGCTCCAGTATGGAGATACTACTGTCGCGGAGCGCCACGGCCGCGGTCCTTTTAACGTGTTAAGCAACGAGTGTCGCGTATCGCGCTCAAACGGCAGAGACAGATGCAATGTCGGCATGTCTGCGGTGTCGGGCGCGAGTTGGCTGACGTCGGAGAGCGCTTCGAGCAGCGCCGCGAGGATCGCGCGCACATCGCCTTCTTCCTCGTGCGGTTGGCCACCGGCAAATGCGAAGTGGCCCTCCGCCTGGCTGGCGAGCCATGCGAGCAAAGGGCGCAACTCATCGGCGTGCTGGCGTGCCACGGCGGTCATGCCAACGACCTCGCGATTCACCGCCCAGCCGGACAGCGTGAGATTGCCGCTGCCAACGGACAGCCACAAACCCTTTTCCTGCGTTTGCTTTAACGTGCCGGCCATCAGCATCAGCTTCGGATGGAAGCGACCTTCGGGGAGTCCGACAGGCAGCAAACCGTAACGCATATCGCCTTTCGGCTCCGGGCACGTCGAGCGATCGCAGGCAACCAGACACTTGATGACACTCAGATCTTCGTTGATCACATAACGCGTTTCCGATGTCCCTTTCAGTTCATCGACGGTATCGCCTACCAGCAGCGGCAACACATTTGCCTCGAAGAACTGCGACACGAAGTTAAATGTCGTGAAGAGGACGTAGCGAGGATGGCCCGTTGAAAAGCGGTCGCGAATATGTTCGAGCGTGCCGCGCATCACGGGATCGATCCTGGCTGGTGCTGCGCTCATGCCGGCTCTCCAAAAACTTGCGCGTAAAGATTAGACGCGGTGTTGAGGTAGTAGTCGTTCATCCACGGAAAGCCGTCAACGAGCCGCTTTTTCGCGTCCTGCGGATCGCGGTCGCCTACGACCGGCAGCACGATGACGTCGCCTTCGATCACCACCAGCGGATCGCGCCCGCGCTCGGTCATACATCGCTTGTGATAGTCCAACAGCTCGCACGTGAAAGCGATCAGACACGCGCGGTGCGCGGCGGAATTCGCGGCGGGAGCGCTGGCTGCGAGGATGTCGGCGAGCATCTGCATCTGCTTCATCCGAGGTGTTTCGAGCTCGCTTCCGAGCCACTGGAAGGCCGCAGCACGCTCGCGCATCTGAGAGAACACGTCTTCGAGTTCGCGTGCAAGTTGCTCAAGTTTCTTGCCCGGCGATCCGCGCAGAAAGTCGAAAACGTCCTGCATCACCAGGAGGAACGGCTCGCAGCGAAGCACGCAGTCGATGTCGTGCGCCAGTTCTTCTGATTGAAGACGGCGAACACGCTGTTCGAAGCGCAAACCCTCCATCTCCGATGATCGTCTCAGCGCGAGAAAATCGCGCGCAAGTGCTCGCTGGAATTCCTGACCGAACAGGCTCTCCTGCAGCGTGTGCAGGAGGGTACCGTTGTCGAAGATGCGATTGAGCGCCTTCGACAGCGCTGTGCCGTCAAGGTAGCGATCCGGCACGAGAGCGGTCTTCGCATTCGAGAGAGGGCCTGTCAGCGCGCCGAGCAGTTCATCGGTGGCTTTCGGAGTCCAGTGACGATTCAGCTCTTTGCAGACTTCGGGCTCGACGTTCCAGTTGTCGTCGACCAGACCGGCGCGTCGACTGCTACCTCGGTAGTATTGGTACAGGCCATTCGCGACGGTCTTGCCGGTCTTGGTCGTCACATAAAAGTTATTCTGTTCGGCAGCGAGCGTGTTGTTGCCAAAGCAGTAAGGGCGACCGTTATGATAGAGCCAGTATTCGACAAGACCTTCCATTAGTCTGAAAAACTTGCGGGCCGCGTCGTCGCCGGCCAGTAGGGGCCGAAGCTTCTCTTGCTCATTCGCGAGCCACTGAATCAGGACGACGGCCTTGATACCGTTGACTTGCCCAACAGGCGACGCCACGTGAGGAACCAACTTTCGCCCGAACGCGCTCCACACCGGCAAGAGCCCGAGTGGATCGCGGCCGCCGGACGAGCGGCTTAACGCAGGATCGGGTTCCGTGAAGTAAGGCAAGCCGATGGCGATGCCATCGGCGGCGGTACTGCGGTCGAGTTCAGTCATCGAGAGGGGATCGGATTCGTGGCGGAAAAGGGGCAATCGATACGGCTGCTGGCGTCGCCGAGTAGACGTAGGCAAACCGAAATCACCACTACATGGAGGCGAAACTGCATGTTTGGCTTAACTGGCTAACGTGGGTTACATGCCGAAGCTGACTTCCACCCGGCGATTCCGCGGGTCACCCGGATCGATTTCGGGCAACGGACGAGAGTCTCCGAACCCCGCCACGATGACGCGCCTTGCCGCACCCGGATCAAGCGTGCTCGTCAACAACTTGCGCGCTTCGCGGGCGCGGGCCGCCGACAGTGTGTAGTTGTCGTCATACACCGTGCAAAAGCGGGCGAAATCGACTACAGGCTTTTCAACGGGTAGATTGTCGGTATAACCTTCGACGACAATCTGCCCACTTTGCGCCTGCTGCAGATAGCGGACGATTTCGGGCTCGACGCTCTCGAACGCGGTTTGCGCCTGCTTGGTGACGCACGCGCTGCCCCGCGCGAAGACGTTGTCCTTGAGCGTCATCTTGTTCGCCTGCATGTCGAAGGAGACAAGGTTCGACGCGCCTTGCTCGTCGAACGAGCGTTTAATGTCGGCGAGAATGATGCCGACGCGCTGCTGCTTCGTGACGGCGCTTTGCGCAAGCTCCTGTTTGTGCTTGATAGCCGCGTACTGATTCTGCAGCACGGCGACGACGAGTAGGAGCATAACTACTGCCATCGTGCCTGCCATCAGGTCGGCAATCGACACCCATTCATTTGGCTTTTCTTTCATGAGAGGCTGGGGCGTCGCGTACGTTCGGGCGTGGTTTTCGAATTGCGCCGGGCACGCTCGGGAGCCGCCTTGGTCCTGGGCGCCGGGGCGCTGCGTTGCGAGATTTCCTCGAAAATCTTGCTGATCCTGACGTTACCTTCGGACACCGAGATCAACCCCAGTTCAATCGGCTTGGTGAGATCTTTAATCATCTCAGTGGACTCGGCAACGGATTGGGACAACTGGTCAGTCAGCGCTCCCAGTGAAATGGACGCAGTGGCCTGCGATTTGGTGGAATCATTGATGGCGCTCTCGACGGTATCGCTTACCTTGTCGAGTGTCTTGCCCACCGAGCTCGACAATTCAGTGACCGACGTCCTGATCCCATCCGTTGCCGTTTCCAGTTGTGCGCCCATCTTGCCGAGCGTCTTGTCCACGTTGCTCGACAACGAGACGACGGAATCGCGGATGCCGTCGGTTGCCGCTTCGAGTTGCGTGCCCATCCTGTCGAGCGTTTTATCCACGTTGTTCGACAAGGAAGTGACCGAGTCGCGAATGCCATCCGTCGCCGCGGCCAGCTTCGCGCTCATCTCATTGAGATTGCTGTGGAAGCTGCCGTTCATCGAAGTGATGCTGTTCGCGAGACCTTCCTTCACATCACTGAGGACCGAGACCAACTGTTCTTGCAGCCCGCCAATGGCGACCTGCAGTTGGCCTGCGCTGCCGGACATGTCCTGTGCTGCCGTCGACATCGTCTCGCCCGCTTTGCCGAGGCGTTCAATGTTCTCGATATTGGCCTTCACGAAGGCCTCAATAGCCGCGCGCGTATGGTCCGCGTGCGTGGTCGCGGCGCTGATTTGCTCTGTTTGGGCGTCGAGTCTTCCATGGATCGCCTCGGTCGCCATGACACTTGCGCGCGATACGTCGTTCAGGCTATGAAGCAGGTCTGACTGCTTCGTGGCGGCGCGTTGCTGCGCTTCATTCATGTGACCGAGCCCAGCGACGATGCGTGCCGAAGAATCTTCCACCGCCGAAACACCCGCCCGCGAGAGGTCGATCAGGCTCAGCAGCATCCGCGAATGCTCCGCGAATTCGGTCTGACGTCGCCCGTTATGGTCCTGCATCACAGCGGCTACTCGTCGCGTCGCTTCGCCGACGATTGCGCCAAGCTGCTGCGTTTGCGCATCGAGTTTCGCGTGCGTGGTGGCAATCCCGGCAACACATGCACTCGCTGTTTCCTTCAGGCTCTGAAGCAGTGCGGTGTGTTCGGCAGACTCCGCGCGTCGTTGCTCATCCGTCTGCTTCAAACCGGTGACGATGCGCTCGCCCACACTTTCCAGCGTACTCACGAGGCGATTCTCGGCACGCCCCTTTTCTTCCGTTTGCAGACGGGCAACCTCCGCAGCGTGGGTCTTCAGCGTCGCGACGCACCAGCGCAGACGCCGGTCTTCGTAGCCGTTGACAACGGTCCACGCCTTCAAGGTGAGGAAGGCCATGATCCCCCACGTAGACGTCTTGAACTTCGTTCCGAGGCCCTCCATCATGCCCTTCAGGTTTTCCATCGTGCCGTCCATCGAGACGCTGCCCGCGCTCGAGTGCTGCAGGATGTAGGACGCCTTGTTCAGCGCGATACCGAGACCAAGGAACGTGCCGAGCAATCCAAGAATCAACAGGATGCCCGGCATGATGTCGGCGAGCTTCTCCCACCGCGTCGCGACGATGTCGCTCAATTCGTGGCTCGATCCATATTCGGCGGCCAGCACGTCAGTCTCTGCGGTGTCCGTCCGGCGGTGCCAGTTCATCTCCCATCGACGCTCATTGGCACTGAGCCTGACGCCGACGATAGTGAAGGCGAGCAGGAGCGCCATCACCGAGGAAAAGACGATCTGTAGGAATTCTTCTCGAGGAAGCAGAAACGTGAAAATGTCTTGAATCATCAGCCGGCCACCATCACAGCAAATTGCTCCGTGCGGGCCTTGCTCGCCGCAGCGAAGATATTGGAAAAGTCGTTGATCAAGGAGAGTTCTGCTTCGGGCAGATCGCTGAAGCGCTTCTTGCTCTGCACACAGGTGATCACCATCTTGCCGACGCTCACCGCGCTCTCGGCGAGCCAGGCGAGATCTTCTTCTTCAAGCGTCGCCTCGTCCTTTTCGATGATTTGCAGGAAGCCTTCCGAGGCCTGGATGAGAATCTGGAACTCGCTGTTCCTGCTTCGATCCTCGCTGATCTCTTCGTCAAGCTGTTTGACCTGGTCCTGTAACGATTTGAGTGTGACCTTCTCGGCTTCGCCCAGAAGATTCAACTTGTCGGCGAGTTCGAGCTTCTTCATCTGAATCTTCTTCTGTGCCAGAGTGGCTTCCTTGCCCGTCTGCTGTTCGCGCTCGGCTTTGAGGTCGTTGCCCCACGCGACCACCAGTTCCTCGAACACGAACGCGATCAACGGCTTGCCGTAGCGCTTCTGCAAGATCCTCTCCAGTCGTGCGGCGTCGACATCGCTCAACTTCGGATTCTGGTCCAGCAGGTTTGTGCTGACCTGAATGAGGAACATATCGTTGTCGCTGATCTTCTCGATGTCGCTGAGCTTGCGGATCTTCTTCTCGGCATTCGCGAGCAGGCGCTGCGCCGCTCTCAGGCGCAGGTAGTGGTCTACGTCCTCGGTCGCGCTGTGGTTGAGCAGTTCGTCGATGCGGGTTCTCAGCAGAATGGAATTGTTGATGAACTCGGCAATCTTGACGCCGCGCTGTAATTCCTCTGGGGCCATTTCTTTAGCCTTCGCCAGCACTTCCTTATATGCTTCCGCGGCATCGACCTCTTCTTGCGTCTGGTAGTGTCGCCGCGCTTCCTTCGCCATCTTGATGACCCATTCGATGGCGGCTGCAATGCGCTTGGCCAGCGGATGCTCGTCGATGGTGATCACGAAATCGAGCACCTTGGCAACCGCGGCTGCGGCGGCCCTGATCTCAGGGTACGGTATCGTGGCAGCGGCCGCCGCAGCCACATCGCGCGCCTTCACGAGCCATGGCTTGACCACGGTCCAGACTTTCTTGATCTTGGCGACGGTGTGCTCGGCCTCGTCGGCGAGAAATATAACGACCTTGCCGGTCACTTCCTTGGCCTTGCGAATGACCGGGTTGATCACTTCGTTAACGACGAAGTGCTTTGCTGCCCGAAAGGCGGAACCTACGAAGGAAAACAAACCCATGGTTACCCCGATGAATGATGTACTTGATCTATGAATTCAGGCCGAGCAGCCGGGTCGCCGCCTGCGTGGATGCCCCGAGCGTATGGCCGCCAGACGCGACGTTCGCGCGAGCATTGAGGATCTGCTCGATGGCCGAAGCGATGTGGCCCGACGTCAGTTGCGCAGCGTGACGCGTGTGATTCGTGGCGAGAATCGCCTTGGGTAATGCAAGCCGCATCGCGTTGCGAATATCGCGGCCGGAGAAGCCATCGGACAGCGCGGCGGCTTCTTCGATGATTGCGTCGCGCGCCTCGCCGAGCGGGATGCCGGGAACGAGCATGCGCGCCCACAACTTCCGACGCGCATCGAGATCCGGGAGCCGGAACGAAACGTGGTGAGTGATCCGCCCGAGAAACGCCTCGTCGTAGTTGCGCGCAAAATTGGTCGCGAAGACGACGACGCCTTCGAAGCGCTCGAGTTCGATGAGAAGCGTGGAGCGCATCGAGTTCACTTCGTTGTCGATACCTTGTGTGACCGACGACAGACGCTTGCCGAGCAGCGTGTCGGCTTCGTCGAAGAAGAGCAGCGCGCCCGCCTCATACGCGCTTGCAAAGGCCGCCTGGATGTTGCGCGCCGTTTCGCCCATGAACTTGCTCTCCAGCTCGGCTATGCTGATCTCGATAATCGGCAGGTTGAGCACGCCGGCGAGCGCATCGGCTGCCATCGTCTTGCCAGTGCCGGGTGGCCCGTAGAAATTCAGAATCGTCGAGCGCCCCATCAGATCGACTGCACCGAAACCCCAGTCCAGATAGATCGTTCGGTGAAAGCGTATTTTGGCGAGACTCTCCTCGAGTTCGAGACGTGTATCAACTGGCAGAATGAGATCGTCATCCAGCTTGAAGCGTGCTTCCCGGCAAGAGAACGATGGCACCGGCTCAAGTGCGGTGTGAGTGGTCATAGATAGTCGAATACGCGAATTGATCAGCGTCAACGCGGATGCGGCAATTCCTGTATTTGCCTGACGCCGTTACATAGGTGTTATCGACAGACTTAAGCGGATCTTTAGTATTCTGCGCGTTAGCGTCCAAGTGCGTGGCGTTACCCACGCGCCGGTTGCAATCCAGAGGCAGAAATTATGCGATTCGCATTGAACAATGCGTCGCCGTCGTGATCGGGCGGCGCCCGAGCTGCTTCAAGGGAAAGACGACACGAACGCAGCGCATCGTACGGTGTAACCTAGATATTTCGTGTCCCAATGGAATCCGACGGTGCTCTCCATCTGGACACTGCGGCAAATTCTAGGCTTGGGCTGTGAGCGCTGCGCTCCTGAAGCAGCACACATCCATCATTCTCGGGCCGCCGGTCAAGCCGTAATCTGCAGGTCCTTTTAGGCCGATCCTGCACACGACCCGAGTTTTCCCATCGCCACGGCCCGTCACCGCGAAGAGAACCGCTGTCCTGCGTTTGCCTCGAGTCCGCAGACCGCGCCCCAGCCGGCGTCTCGAGACAGGCCAGCGCTTCTCGGGTCTACGGATCGCCTCGCCGCAACTTACTCGCCACGTCTTCCGACGTCTGATACCAGAGTTGGTCATCGACGGAGGTGATCCAGTGATGGCATCGCGCACGACGTGATGGCAGCTAGGCTCGTACCGTGACGGAAACGTTCCATGGAAACGGATTCGTTCCGCTGTGCCCCGAACTTCTTTTGCGACACAGTCCCCCAGCGGATTCTTGTCCTGTTGAGAGCTCTGACCGACGGGAAAACTTCTGCTGATCGAGTGCAAGGCACCCGCGACCAGCCCGGACGCCGCATGAGCGGCGTCCGCCTTCTGAAACGAGCCGCACAATATTCCTTGTATCGCTCAAACCTTTCTCGACGACGTACCCCGCGTCCCCCACTCCCCGACGTCGAACGTACAGAGCGCAACGAGGGTAATCAGAAAAGAATCCGCGATAAACCACATCCCAAGCGCACCGATGATCAATGGATTCACTTTCTGTTCAGGGTTATGCCACCGGACGTACAGGTTGTAGAGCAAACCGATTACAACCCACAATCCGAAATAAAGCTGCATGTCGCGCAGAAGATTTTCCGCAAGCCAACCCGACGCAAGACCGTAAATGCACATTGCAGGCCAAAGCACTTGCAGTGCGCCCGGGATCAGGAGATTCACGACTGTCAATGGATGCAGCACTTCGAGATTTGTCCAGAACTTTCGCACCGTCCAGAACAGATCGCGCAGACCGCTGCGCCGCCAGCGCAGCTGCTGCATGAATAGTTGCCTGAAGTTGTTCGGTGCCGCTGTCCAGCATTGCGCGCTGATGTTGATATAGGTCTTCAGGCCTTTCAGCAACAGCAGGTGCGTCATGTAGCGATCTTCGCCGTCTCGCACGCCGACACCAAACCAGTTCCGGTGCTTCACCTGCTCCTCGATGGCCTCGAAATGCTCGCGCCGTACCGCGAACAGGCACCCCGAGATACAGATCACGTTTCGCGTCCAGTTCTGCAACATCTTCATGATCTGGAAGCTGTAGTAGTAAACGACCGTCTGACATTGAGTCAACACGTTTTCGCGCGCGTTACTTATACCGACCCGGCCTCCCACTGCACCGATCGTCTCATCCACGAAGCATGCGGTAAGTTCTGCGATGGCGCGTCTGTCGAAAATGCAATCGGAGTCGATGCAGATCAATATCTCGCCCGAGACGAATGCGACAGGGCATGCGAGAGCGTCTGGTGCTTGCCGGAATTGACCGGGTTACGGAACGCCCTTACGTTCTTCCAGCGCCGCGCAGCGCGTTCGATCCATTCGAACGTGTCATCGGCGGAACAGTCGTCGACGGCGATGACGTCGACCTTCTCCATCGGATAATCGCTCGCGAGAATGCTTTCTATCGTCCGGAACACATGCTCTCCTTCATTGAAGCAAGGAAGAAGCACGCTCACTCGCGGCTGCAAAGCGTAGTTTTTTTCCAAAAACGTCGATTTCGCGCCGAACCGCAACATCAGCGTCACGCCGAAGTTCATCACCATCACCATCAGCGGCAACGCAAAAATCAACTGAACAAATATATCGGTCACAGTGGCCTCAAAGACTTGATCATGAACTCGATCTCTTGCTGGCTTCGCGGGCAAGGCCGCTTGAATAGCCATAGGTTGATCACCAGCGTCTGGGGTCGATCGCCAATATCTCCTCGAAAGCTCACTTCACGGCCCTGCTGCAAAGGCGACTCCCAGCTCACTGAATCACGTTGCCAGTTAAAGGCGAATCTCGAATGCGTGATGTGTTTCGGCATGCTCAGCGCCGCATGACGTTTGCCGATATGGCTTCGATTCCACACCGTGTAGTTGACTTGCGGCGCATCCACTTCGCCCCATCGCGCGATCTCGATGTCGATCTCGTTGGTGCCGTCCGGGCCCACGTCTGCGGGCGGATACATGAACACGCCGAGTACGACGTCAGGATCGACGCTGCCGATCGGGCCACGAACATCGAATCCGTACCGGCCAAAACCGAATCGTCTTGTCGACTCGAGTTCGACGCAGGCAAACCGACCGTCCGGCAAGCGCGCGATCTTCAGATGCAACCATCCGTCCGGATCGACCCAGGCGCCATCGGCATTCCATCGGTCCGAAGCGCATGGCTTGCCCGCCCCCGTCCTGACGCGCCATTCGGAGCCCGCCCACTCGATCCCTGTCGCCGATGCCGCCGACACCCAGAGCAGCGCAAGGATCGCGCACAACAGCCTTTTCATCGGATTCACCTCTTGCGTAGGCTCAGGCTCGCACCAGCGTGACATTGTGCGGTTCGCTGCCACGGGCGAGCACACCCTTCACGTCTGTGACAACGGCTCCATGTCGCGGATGAATGTGTTGGAGAATCATGTTCCAACCGCCATACACGAATTCGGTGTGAGCGACGGTCAGCACCACGGCGCGAGCCGGTTCGCGCCGCTCGAAACTCGTGAGCCTGATGCCGTATTCCCGCTCGACTTCTTTCGGGTCAGCGAGAGGGTCGATCACCTGCACGTCGATGCCCCAGCTCATGAATTCCCGAACGAGTCCCACCGCTTTCGAATTGCGAATGTCGGGCACGTTCTCCTTGAACGTAATGCCCAGCACGGTGATTCTCGAATCGAGCGGCAAGCCGCGATGACGCATCGCCTTCAAGGTCTTTTCCGCGAGAAGGCCCGGCATCTTGTCGTTCACTTCTCGCGCCGCAAGGATCAGCGATGGTATGTAGCCAACCTGCGCGGACCGGTGCGTCAGATAATACGGGTCGACGGAAATGCAGTGACCACCGACAAATCCCGGTACATACCGGTGAAAATTCCATTTCGACGCAGCGGCGTCGATTGCGTCATGCGTGTCGACGTCGAGCCGCGAAAAGATTTGCGACAACTCGTTCATCAGCGCGATATTGACGTCCCGCTGGGTGTTTTCGATCACCTTGGCTGCTTCCGCGACCTTGATGCTCGCTGCGCGATACGTCGTCGTGATCTTCGAATACATTCCGTCGACCAGCTCAAGCGTTTCGGGCGTATCGCCCGACACGATCTTTGTGGTGGAAGTGAGCGTATGAACCTTGTCGCCGGGATTGATGCGTTCCGGCGAGTAAGCCACCCAGAAGTCCACACCATGCTGTAACCGGCGCGCACCCGAAAGCTCGTCTCGATGCTCGAGCAGCGGCACGCAGATGTCCTCCGTCACGCCGGGATACACCGTGCTCTCGTAGACAACCGTTGCGCCCGCTTTCAAATGCGCGGCGATCGTCCTCGTCGCACCGATAACGGGCCCGAGGTCGGGCACATTCGCGTCCGTGACGGGCGTGGGAACGGTGACTACGATGAGGTCGGTGTCACGCATGGCTTCACGTGCATCGCTCACGAGCCGCCAGTTCGCGGACTGAAGATCGGCTTCTGCGAGTTCGCCTGTCCTATCGCGGCCAGCGAGCAACTCGTCTATCCGGTTACTATCGATATCGTAGCCGGTCACATCGAAATGCTTGGAGAGTTCCAATGCAAGCGGGCATCCAACGTAACCCAGTCCGACAACCAGAATCTTATTGATCTTGCGCATAGTTCTGAGAAAGTAGCGTGATTTGCAGACGTGCCAGATGGACTTTCATGGCAGCCATGGCGAGGCTGACGCGGACCTGCGATTTCATCCTTAACGCTTCTGGCGAATCCAGCTTGCGCAGCCGCTCATACTCTTCGCTCAGGCGGACCTGTTCATCGATCAGTTGCGGCAGGACCTCGTTCTGCACGCTCAAAAGATCGGCCATGTTTTTTTGCAGTCCGTCGACTTTTTGTGCAAGCTCGTCGTTCAGCTGTCGCCGCATCGTCATCAGCGAATTCGTCGCGTTATCCAGCTTTCTGCCGTACGACATCGCATTGAAGTTATAGGTGAAGGTGACAGAAACGAACGGCTGATACCCCGTCGACGTGTTAAACGGTGCGCCCGAAATTGGCTTTTGCACACCACCGATCAACGACACATCCCACGCCCGCAACTTCTGCTTGTGATTCAGTTCGTCCTGAAGGGCCAGCGTCGATTCGTCGATCTGCGTCATCGCCTCCTTCAGATTAATTTGCGGAACATCGGGAATCTGCTGCGACGCCACGTCAGTTCTCGCGGCAACGTACTGCGTGCTCACCTGGTCGCGCTGCTGCCTGAGCGTAAGCATGTCCGACAACGTCCCGTTGCCGGTGCGCAGACGCTTTTCTGTCGACGTAATCTCTTCGTTCAGGATATCGAGCACGTCCTTCAGATCCGCTGCCTGCTGAGCGGCAATCTGCTTTTCGATAGAAGGCATGCGATATTTGACAACGCGATCGACACTCAGCGTACGGCTGTACAACTCGCACTCCAGCTCCGCGGCCCGTGTGGCCGACCTGCCCTGCAGATCTTTCGACAGGCTTTTCGACAGACCGACCACGACCTGTTTTAGCGACGGATTCGAGTCCGATTGCCCTAGGCGGCCAAAGCCCTCAACGCCGGAATCCAGCGTGCGTTCGGCGTCCGCCTGGTCCTTCACGTACTGGCAATAGGCCTGCTTCTCGCCTTCCGACGAAGTTTGCGCAACCGCGGCAGCGTTCAGCGTACCGATCAGCGCGAATACAAACACTCTTCTGATTTTGGATGACATCAATTCGGCTATGTTGTTACTGGAGAGATTCTTCAATCGGCGTGCGGCAATAGATTGGCCGGCTTCCTAAAACAGAAGCGGCTTGTGTCCGATAAAGACAACAGGCGACTGTTCTGCAACCTTCACCGAAAAATCCACTCTCGCAAACCTGCCTTTGATATCCGTCTTGAACAGAGGCTGTCGCGCATATTCCTCGGCCTCGTACACCTGCTCGATGGAGCCCACCCTCCGGCACACGACAACCTGGAGATAACAATCGAATACGGGCGCCCCCGGCGTCGCATTGACGAGGTTGTCATACTCGACGAAGACAACGGGGACGCTGCGGGTCAACGCGAGGTAGTACGGGGAACGCTTGGCGACGTTTAATACGCGTTCCGCATTCGCCACCGTTGCGCGCAACTGGTCGACGGATTGGCGCGCCGTTTCGGCGTCGACGGTGGCTTGCGCGAGCGTCATGCGCAATTGCGCCTCATTGGTCAACGATTGCAGCGCGCTCAGCGACGATGCCTCCCCTCCGCCAAGCGTCCTACTTGCAGCGGCTGCCGTGCGCGCCTGTTCTCGGAGCGTGATCTCACTGATGTGCGTGTTCGTTATCGCATTGATCGCAGACTGGATATTGAGGCGCCGCGACATGGCCTCGTCTTTGGTAATCAGACCGGCAGTCAGATCGGAGTCGACGGAAGCAAGCATCGGCTTCACATCGGATGCGGCCTTTTCAGTTTGCGCGGCGTCGATGCGCTTTCTACTCAACGCAGACCGTATATCGGACTCGCTTAGCGCGAGTGCGTGCGACTCGCTATGCGCCGCGGCATCGAATCGCTCGATGAGCTTCTGCGTGTCGGCAATCTGTTCATTGATGACGCGGTATTTTTCAGTCGCCGTGGCAAGGTCAACACGGTTCTTCAGCAACTCGGCCTCGAGCGCCGATACCTGGGGCTGATACGCCAACACCTTTTCCTGCGTCGGCGACAGGACGATCGGCGCGGACCAGTTGCGATTGACCGCGTAGAAGCCCATCAAAAACAGGTACGACAGGACCCCTATCACGATTACCAGAAGAATTCCGGCCATCGTAATTCGGTACGTGGAAACAATAGTGCTTTGAAAGCGCTTGAAGTTCATTGATCGATGTGCTCTTCTTTTGCCTGCTGCCTGTTTTATTTTCAGTCCATGCGAGCGGCCGTTTTCTCCGTACGCGATGGATGAATGAATCTGCTTTATTTGCCGCGTTCGTCGGGTCAAGTAAACACCACCCGACATACTGTAGACACTGATCCGGACATCTCATGTCCAGACTGAAGAGAATCGCGCCTCTCTCAAGTTCGGTCTCGTTCCGCACTCCCGGAAGTACGCAAACCTGCGGAACGCGCTCTACAATTTCGGTTCAGTTCCGCGCACGTGGCATGTCCGCTACTTGACACGCGTTTGTTCGATTGCAGTGGTTCGCATTGTGCGTGGCTGTCTAGACAAACGATGTTTCTATCGCCGCGGGGAAAACAGAAGACGGCTGAACCGGAATAGTTGGTTTAACGAATAGACGTCCGCGTGATGGTGAAAACGCTTTCGAAGGGTGTCGTATCTTCTTTGAACCGGTCACTCTGTATGTTCCGGACCAAAACCACTGACATGCGCTACCGGTTCGCTACCCTGTTCGCATACGTGGGATACAAATAGCCTTGCAGACCTGTTGCGCCGTTTGCACAAGCCGTCCGCGCATCGTCCGCCGTTTCAATTCCCTCAACGACAATCGATGTGGCGCAGACTTTCGCGAACCCGATGAGTTGGACCAGACGTGCCGCCGCTGCCTTGTCGTGGCGGCTCTCAGCCACCAGCGAGCGGTCGATCTTGACGATGTCGACACCGAGGCTGAGAACGTTTCTCAAACTGCCGAAGTCGTGCCCGACATCGTCGAGCGCAACGCGGCAACCAAGCCATTTGATGACCGAGACAAATTCGCGTGCACCGTCGAGATTGACGAGGGGAAAGGTTTCTGTGATCTCTATTGTCAGGCGCGATGCAACTTCAGGTTCTTCGACCAAGGTGAGGATGATCGATGCCCACCATGCATCGATTGCTGCGCTTGCAGCCGATACGTTGCAGCCCATTCGCGCGTCGGGGTTCGCCCTCAACCTGCCGATGATCGACTCGACGACCCACCTGTCGAGACGTCGCACCACGCCCAGACGCTCGAGCGCGCGCACTTCCGAGCCGATCCGGCAACGCTCGTCAGGACCATCGCCTGTCTTGCTTAGCAGCGCTTCGTGATAATGCGTCGTCCCTGGCTCCTTCGCGTCGCATATACGCTCGAGGTCGAAGTCGAGCTGGCGTTCGTGCATTGCGCGGAACACCCGTTCGGCCACTCTAGTATCCGCGAGGAACTGTTCGCGCCATTCGTCGCCAGACTGCATTTCTGACACGCGCGCGGCATTGACGGAATCGATATCGAAGGGCTCGTCGGCGAAGTGGGCAACGTTCGCCTCGATCACAGGGAACGCGACAGCGGAGCCTGATCGCACGGGACGATCTGCAAGATCCGTCAGAATGCGATCCAGCAGAAGCGAGGGAAGCGCGCCAAGACCGCGATGGGTGTCTTGCATATCCGACGACGCGTCGAACACAAACAATATATGTTCTGCGCTCATCGCCACTGTGCCGGGGTATTGCCTGCACAATTCGCGGGCCCGCTCGCGGACCACATGGCGCACCGTTGTCGCGAACATCGGACCGTAAGCTCGCTCGATCTGCGGAAGATTGACAAATGTCGCGACGATGCACAGTGCCGCGGGCCAGTCGCTTCTCGCAGCCGGTCCGATGCCGAAGCGTTTCAGCAGCGACTCGAGCTCCGGCCGAAGCCCAGGTAGTCTTTCGTGACTCATTGCGCCGAACCCGTCCTGCCGTCGCGCAGACCAGCCCCGCAGCGGGGTACAAAAGGGTTCCTTTGTGTCACGATCCATCATAGTTCAAGGCTTCAGAAAAACCAGAGAGAAATCATGAATCTGCTGTGCCCGCTGACGCGGCTTTGTGCGGCGACAAAAGGGAACCTTTGTGTCAATGCATGAAGACCACTTTCTTGCACGGTATGCATGCACGCCGAAGCCAGGGAGATAAGTTTCAGTGAGGCGCTACGATGAAGATCGGCTACGCTCGCGTTTCGACGGAAGAACAGAACCTCGATTTGCAGGTCTCGGCGCTGACAGCAGCAGGCTGCGAACGGCTCTTTCACGATCATGGCGTCTCGGGCTCGACGTTCCGTCGTCCAGGACTGGATGACACGCTCGCGCAACTCGATCGGGGCGACACGCTAGTCGTATGGCGCCTCGACCGCCTGGGCCGATCATTGATGAAGCTCGTTGAGCTGATCGAGACGCTCAATTTGCGGGGCATCCGCTTTCAATCGCTCACGGAAGCGATCGACACCACAACGTGTAGCGGCATGTTCATCTTTCACATGATGGCTGCCATGGCTCAATTCGAACGGACGCTGATAAGCGAACGGACGCGCTGTGGCATGCAAGCGGCACGCGAGCGCGGCCGTCGAGTGGGACGGCGTGCCGCGATGACTTCAGCGCAATGCGCTGAGGCGCTTGTGCTTTCGCGCACAGTGTCTGTTGCCGAACTTGCCGTGCGGTTCAGTGTGCATCCGCGAACGGTGCAACGCGTGCTGCGCAATTCGACCTTGCCGGCCCCGCCATCGGAATCATGTCGCGACCAGGAATAGCGTTAGGCCAGCCGATGCGCTTCGAGCCCATAACGGCGCAAGCTGCGAAGCAGCGTGCGTGGATGGACGTCGAACCGTTTGGCAACGATGTCGGACGAATGAAGCGTCAGCAATTGCTGGGCTTCGACGCACTCGATCTGCGTCATCGCGTGGCGTCTGCCGACGTGCTGCCCGCGCGCTTTAGCGGCGAGCATGCCGGCCCGCGTTCTTTCGCCAATCAGCGAGCGCTCGAATTGTGCGAGCGCGGCCATGATGTGAAACAGCAGCGTTCCACCCGGCGAGGTCGTGTCGATGCACTCGGTGAGAGAAACAAACTGAACGCCTCTTACGCCGAGCTCGTCGACCAGTTCGACGAGCTTCGTCAGCGAGCGCCCCAGACGGTCCAGACGCCACACGACCAGCGTATCGCCTCGGGTCAGCGCAGTTATCGCCTGGCCGAGGCCGGGGCGAGAGAACCTTGCACCCGAGATTCCCTGATCGGTGAAGATGTCGTCGCAGCACGCCGTTTTCAACGCTGCTAGTTGCAGGTCGAGATTTTGATCATCGGTAGAAACTCTCGCGTACCCAATTCTCATTCGTTTTGGAGTTGTGCAGCGCGGCCAGGCCCGGCAAGCGAACCCGAACTGGGCATCGCATCGTTGCGGCTCTGCGATGTGCGGTTGGACAATACGACTAAGTAACACTGGACATCATTGATGGAGCTCGATGAACACTCTCTTCGTCAAATGCCCGGATGCGCACTATAGAAATCGAACAGGACAAACTGTGTCTGAATTGATCGCGCGCATCGTCGGCTTGTTTGGGACATGGTTTGACTCAAGGGTCCCGCACACTGCGCACTCAGACAACGACCGGGAGTTCCCCAGACACATGACTAAACCGACCAACACGGTTCACGCAGGCGCAACGCAGACCGATCGCAATGCACACGGTATCGGACAGACGCTGTGCATTGCGTTGCGGCTTTGGGGATACGAAGAATCGGAGGTTCAGTCGTGGATGAGAGAACTGCCCGGACTGAACGGCGCAATAACGTGGAAGATTTCTCGTGACAGGATTGCGCGCGGCGCTGACGTGGTCGTGCACATCGTCAAGCCTTCGCGTCGCGCAAGCGCCGCGTTCTGCTGGAATTGCGCAGGGGCCAACTACGCCGTATCGCAATCACTGGCGGACTGCGGGATTGAAATGATCCTGTTTGAGGGTAATGCGGATCAGTTGCCGCGCAAACGCGCAGGTCATTGGGCAGTGGCCGGCACGTTGTCGCCGCAGGCCGCGCTCGGCCGCCTGGGCTGTCTGATCGCTGCTTCCTCTACGCGTCAGCCGCACATGCCTGCCGTCGTGCGGCGCGATCTGCTCTGCATGATCACGCCACAACTCGACGCAGCCCGATGCGCGCTTTAGCTCATTCTCTCGAGCAACAGCGCCGCAGTCGGCTCTGACATCACAACAATCAGCTTCATCGTCGCACGCGTCGCGCCAACGAAAAGACGCCGGAACGTCGCGTCGTCGAACTGCTCGAAGTCGACCTCCGTCAGGATCACGCAGGGCGCGCTTTGCCCCTTGAAGCGATAGATCGTTTCGACCGTGACGTCGCCGTCGCGATAGACGGGCGCGCCGTGCTCGTCGTACGTACCCGTGAAGCTGCGCAGCGCGTAACGTCCGAGCCGGTCGAGCACGGGCAACACTGACTTGTCCCGGCCATTGAAGGTCAGCAGCGCGATATCCGCGGGAGCAAAGCCCGCGGATATCGCCTGCTCAAGTGCTTCACGGGTCGCTTGTGTCGCGCTGCCGCCGGAATACGTGATCAGGGCAACATCCGACTCGGTGAACGGTCCCGCCGCTTCGATCGACATGGGCGCGCCCGCCAGCATGCCGATAAAGCGCACCACGTCGTGCGGACTGCGATGATTGGCCATTGCGCGCACTTCGACCCAGCCGGGCAATTCGACGTTCTTGCGCAGGTACAGGTTTTGCATCGGATCTTCCAGCCACCAGAAGCGCCCGTTCTTGCGCAACAGCCGCTCGATCGGCAGCACCCATTCCTGACGGAAGTCCTGGCCTTCATCGACGATGACCGTATCGAAGCATTCAGCGTCGTCCGGCTGCGATGCCAGCAACGCACGTTCGAGCGAATCGAAGACGTGCTCGTCAGCAAAGTCGATCACCTGACTCACGCGCGCCGCCGCCTGCTGGCAAAGCTGGTGATACGTGAGTACCGTCGAACCGGCAGGCGCGATGCGCCGAATGTGATCGGCAAGGGGCCGATTGAAGCACAGATAGAGCGCGCGCTGTCCGGCGTTGACGACATCGTCGAGAATGCGGATGGCAAGCTGTGTCTTGCCTGACCCCGCCGTACCGATCACACGCAACCTGAACGGCTGGAACTCGATCGAACGCGCCCACGTCGCGAGTCCGCCCGAGACGCGCGTCACGAACTTCGTGACCTCGCCGATCATCGCGCGCACGTCCGGCGTCAGCGAGAGCTCGTCCGCAAGAAACGCATGAATGCGGCCAAGACAAGGCAACGGCGGTTCGTCAGCGGGCAGAATGGCCTCGATCAACGACACGAGGTCGTCCCTGCGCGCAGCATCGACGATTCGCGTGGGATTGACGCCGGAAATCGCTGGATATTTCACCTGGTAGTCCGGGCAGTACAGCATTTCTTCAAGCCTGTAATTTTGGCCGCCAAATGCGGCCTTGAAGCGGCCATGCATTCCGCCGATCGTTCGTGCGATCTGAGAAGACACGCTTTTGCTCTTGCCCGCATACAGTTTAGCGAGGCCGTCGGGCGTCTCTTCCAGGCCGCCCGATTTCTGTTCGATCACGAGCACGCGGCCCGCCGGGCTCACGACCACGAAGTCAGCCTCGCCGAAAATTGAAAACCCTTTGTTCAACTGCGTCCAGTGAACACCGTGATAGACGGCATACGTATCGGGCAGACCGCGTTGCAGAACGCTGAGCGTTTCGATTTCACGCTGCGCGGCGCCGCTTACCAGCTGGTCGTTCCAGCCGGCAGGGAATATCTGGGCCATGCTTCAATGCCTCTCGCACAGTGGCTATTTGCCGTAGATTCTCGCCAGCTCGCCGGCTTCCTCGGCAAGCTCGCCGCGCAGGCTCGCCGGTCCGATTACCTCGACGTACGGCCCGAACGAGCGCAACCACCAACGCAACCTCTGACTCAGCATGACGCTTCCCTGCACATGCAGCGCGTCGTCCTTGCGCGCGCTCTTCTGATCCTTCGACATGGGCGCTTCAAGCAGATGATCGCCCGCTCCGCCGACAAACCTCAGCTTGAGCTGCACTTCCTTTTCGACCATGAAGTCGAAGCTGCGTTGCTGCTTGACATACGCATCGAGCGAAAACGTCGAAGGATAGGCAAACGATTCGAGCAGTGCCGCGGCGCGCGCGAGACGGTCCAGGCGATACATCGTGGGATTGGCCTTGCCTTCCGTGCCCGCCACGAGGTACACGAGTCCACCCACCTCGACGAGACCGAACGGCAATACGACCTTCGCGCGATCGTTATCGGTGTTGTGACGCGGACGGTAGACGATCTCCAGCTTGCGTTCTTCGAACAGCGCACTCGAAACCGTAGCGAACAGTTCGCGATCGATCACGGGATAGTGCAGCGCGAAGCCACCGCTCTCCACGGCAACCTTGCTCGTCCAGCGCGAGTATTTCCGCTCGGTTTCGCTGTTGGTCCTCCGCAGCCGCGTGTCTGCAATTTCAAACATCGCCGAAAGCGACTCGGCCACCAGTTCCGGAATCTGCCGGGAAGAGAAGCGTCTGAGGGTCTGCAGCGCCAGTGCTTCGTCGAAGTTCATCAGCCCGCCGCCTTTAGCCGCCATGCCGCTCGCTCCCGCCTTCTTGCGCCATACGGATGCGGTTCCGCGCTGGTCCATCTCGACGAGTCCCTCTTCCTCGAGCTTCGCCAGATGCCGGTATATCGTCTTCGACGAAGGCATGTCCGGCACGGTATTCGTCAGACGCCGATGGATTTCGGGGGTGCTGAGGTAGTTGCTTTGCGTGGCTGCGTCGGGAAGGACGCGCATGATTTCGCGGTCGATGTCAGACATTGAACGATTCGGTGGTTTGGATGGATAGTCTCGGGTATATCGGCACCTTTTGGTGTTTTCTTGAGTGCGCGTAGATATATTGCCGGCCACCAACACTGACGTAATGCAGGCTCGCCTATCGGCCCATGCGAAGGACGCATCCTTTGCATCGGCCGACACGAACGCTGGCGCGAGATCAGGCCCTGGCGAGCGCCGCGTCGATTGCGGAAAGCACGTCGAGCGACGTGCCGCGAATGCCGACGCCATCGCCCACCACCTCGCTTTCGTCGAGATTGACGCGGATCAGCGGGCCGCGCACTGATTCCGCGAACATGCGCACGCTCGGCACAGCCGTTCCCGCGCCGAGTTCGATCACCACCGGCCTTTGCACGGTGCGCAGCCAGATACGCAACCGTTCCCATTGCGCGGAAGAGCGTGTCTCGACCCAGAAGCCGTCGTCGAACAACAGGAAGTTCGGCCGCGCGAGATGGCCACAATGCGGGCAACGCGGCAACGAGGGAGCAGCGAGCGCGTCGATATCGATCCCATTGATCATGCTGCACGATGGCCAGATCGCGTCGCCGCATGGTTTGCCGCACTGCATGAAGTTGATGGTGCCGTGACACTCCAGAACGCGTGCCTCGTCGTAGCCCGCCGCCTGAAAGTGGCCATCGACGTTGCTTGTGAAAACGAAGGCGCCATGACGCGCACCCTCGGCCCAATGCTTCAGCATCGCGTAGCCCGCGTGGGGTTTCAGTTGCCTGCACACCTGAAGAGCGCGTCCCGTAGAATCGCCAGGCGTCAACGGGTTTTTCGACGAAACAGTCGCCCTGCGTCAGCGAGCCGACGTCGCGTTCGGTCATGCCCGCGGGCAGCAGCGACGTCCATAGCCCGTCCGTGCCGCGAAAGTCGGGCAGACCCGAGTCCGCGCTCATGCCAGCGCCTGCCGCAATCACAATGCCGTCCGCGTTGCGGATCCAGTCTGCTGCGCGTTGAATGTCGGTGCTATCGATCATAGTCGTTTTTCTCGTTTTTCTCGTTTTTCTCGTTTTTCTCGTTTTTCTCGTTTTTCTCGTTTTTCTCGTTTTTCTCGTTGTTCTCGTTGTTCTCGTTGTTCTCGTTGTTCTCGTTGTTCTCGTTGTTCTCGTTGTTCTCGTTGTTCTCGTTGTTCTCGTTGTTCTCGTTGTTCTCGTTGTTCTCGTTGTATTAGAAGCGTTCGGCCCAGCTTTCCCAGAAGCCCGGCTCGTCATGGTGTGCGTTCTTTTGCGCATAGTCGAGGCCGATTACGAGGAAGCGCATATGTGGCATGCGCAACGAGCCGTCCGGGTACTCGAGGAACGCCTCGAGCGCGCGGTACGACGGATCGCCGGAATCGTACGGAACATCGATATAGATCGAACCGCGATAGCTGATCATCATCCGTTCGTCCGCGACTTCTCCGCAGGGCTGCCAGGGATACCCGTGAGCGTCGAGCCACTCGACGACGGCCGCCCGCACAGGATGCGATTTCCAATGATGCGGCGACCGCTCGCCGGAAGGATCGTCGAAGAACGTCACGGAGAGCACATCGCGTTGCTTGCGACGCGCGATCGCGTCGATATGGTCGATCATCTGCGGCATGACATGGGTCCATGCTGGAAGGAGGACTCACATCGTGGGAGATTGTCGGGACATTTTATGTCCCGACCGATACGACTGGCTAGCGTGGGTCCGCGTCGCGGCCATTTCAATCGACACCGAGCCGGTTTCGGAAATACTCGAAACCGTCGCCGAAGAAGCGGTGGAAAAGGGCGGTCGGCCTGTTGTCGTCGTCGAGCAAGCCGAAGTGTTTGCCCACGCTGCGGCCAGTGGTCAACAGCAAGTTTGCTGTGCTCTCCTTACCCGCGAAGCCCTTATCCACAAGACGTTTGACGCGGGCGTTGGCGTCCGATACGCCGACTACACTGGAGTTGATCAACTGACAGTACCCGGCCAGGCCTGTACAAACCAAGCAGACCTGTTGGCGCTCGTCCCCTTCGATGAACTCTCGTTCTCCGTTATTCGCGAGATACAGTCCGTCTTCGACGCCCGACTCTATCAATCGGACATCCTCAAGCGAGCGACAGGTGATATTCAGTTCTCGTTCACCAAGCGGATACCGATAGCTCTTGAAATTTCCAGCCATTGCCTGATAGCGAACAGCTTGTGGAGCGGTTGCCAGCCATTGCTCAAACCCGTCCAGACCAGAGTTAGCCGAGACTTCGCGGTACTCGAGATAGGCCTTCAACGCAGTATGGAAGACATGCCCAGTCGGCACCCACATCCCGGCTTGCGTCGAACGCCGTCGTGGGCGTCCAGTTTCGCTGACAGAGCCCAACTCACCTTCGTCTAGCAGACTCCGAAGGTCATACCCGATCATAAAGAGTGCGGCCTCGAATGCATGGCAACGCGCGGCAACATGGCTCGCGGAGTCGCCGGCGGGTTCGCTCGCGAACAGCGTGCTCCGTTCGAGAACCGCTCGAATGATCCAGCCCGCCCGCAGTTGCCAGCGCGCCCAGTCCTCACGAGGAACCTGAGGCGTGTAAAACTGAGGCGACGCCGTAAAGCTCAGCTCACCGGGATTGCGCATCTGCCGTCCACGCGCCGGCCCCGATGGAAAACCCAATGCTTCATGCTGAATACCATTGGTCCGGGCGTCGCACCTGAACATTTCATGCAGCATCGCCAGCGCAGCGCCGACACGGCTGTCGTAGATCGGCGAGCCTGTCGTATCGAGCAGCGCATGAATCTTGGTCAATCCCGAGTCGAAGCGGTGCACATTGCCCGCGTGCAATCCGTCGAGCGTCTTGTCGCCGTCGAGCGCAAAGAGCGGCGCCAGTTCTTTCAGATACGCGCACCACGCGTTTTGCCTGACCTTCGATTCGATGAAGGGAATCGCGCTCCGCACGCCTCCCCAGCGCAGCGCTTCGCGCGCCGCAGCGCCTGCGGCAAATTCGTCGCCACTCGCGACGCTCTCGCGCAGCCACGCACTCAGACGTTCGAGCGACGCGCGCGTCGATGCCCAGTCGCCGGACTCAACCGGCTTGCCACTGCGCGGATCCAACCAGGTGGCCCGCCAATGGTAGTGCGCATGAACCGCTTCGATACCGTCCACCCGTGTATCGATTCCACCTGGGACAAACTGGCTGTGTGCAAAGCGCAACCGAACGGGCAGCGTCGGCAGCCGCTCGGCCAGCCACGCCACAAAAGCTTTCACGTCGGATTGTGCAAGAAACGCGTTACGGTTCATCAGCCCATGCCCCTCAAAAGAAGTTTTCAAAAAGTCACTGAAAATCGAAACCAGCGGAAAGACCGCTCGCGCGCAGCACGCCCACACTCACGGCCCGCTCGACGACCGATCTGCCACCCGCGCTCGCGATCGTCAGATAGCTGCGCGCGCGCGTGATGCCTGTGTAGACGAGCTCGCGCGTCAACACCGGGCTAAGGGTGTCGGGCAACACGAGCGCGGCGTGAGTAAACTCCGAGCCTTGCGATTTATGGACAGTCAGCGCGAACACCGTTTCGACGGCCCGCAAGCGGCTCGGCAGCACCCACTTGATGCGTCGCGAGCCGTCGCCCGCAGCGAACACGACCCGCAGGCTCCAGCCGCCATTGGGCGCAGGTAGTGCGAGCGTGATGCCGATGTCGCCGTTCATCAGCCCCAGTTCGTAGTCGTTGCGCGTCACGAGAACTGGCCGGCCCAGATACCATTCGCCCGTCGCCGCGATCAGCCGCTCCTCCTGTAGCAGATGCGCGACGCGCCGGTTCAGTCCTTCGACGCCCCACGCTCCGCGCCGCAACGCGCACAACAACTGAAATTTGCCATGTGCGTCGAGCACGGCGTTCGCCCACACATCGAATGCCGCCTGATCGGCGTCATGCGGCGGCTGCCTGTCACGCAGGGTCTGCAAATAGTGGCGATAGCCATGTCGCGCACTGGCGTCAGGCTTATGAACGCCAGCTTCGCAGTTCAGCTGTGCGCCGTCGGCCATGCCGTCCACGACGAGCGCCTTGAGTGCTGCGTCGCCCTTCTCGATGGACTCGATCACGCCGAGATCGGCGTGGCCGCACGCCCAGACGCTCGCAACTTTTTCCGGCTCGCCGCTGTTGACCGCTTCCGCCAGTTGACCGATGCCGCTTTCCGCTGAAAAGCGGTGGCTGAAACGCAACATCGCAATCGACTGGTCGAGTGCGCTGCCCGACTCGTCGATGAGCTCGGCATCGATGTGCTCGCCCGTCGCTTCCTGCAGCCACGCCTGGGTCGCGCGCGTGTAGTGGCCTTTGCTCGCGCGCTGACACAACTCGCCGAGCACGGCACCCGCCTCCACCGAAGCGAGCTGATCCTTGTCGCCGAGCAGAATCAGGCGGGCGTGTTCGGGCAGCGCATCGAGCACGGCGTTCATCATCTCCAGATCGACCATCGACGCCTCGTCGATCACCAGCACATCGAGCGAAAGCGGATTGCCCGCGTGATGCCGGAAGCGTCGCGTGTCAGGCCGCGTGCCGAGTAACCGGTGCAGCGTCGTGACGACGACGGGAATCGCTGCGCGTATCGCCTCGCCTTGCGGAAAACCGCCGAGTGGCAGACTCGCGACCGCGTTGGCAATCGATTCATTCAGGCGCGCGGCCGCCTTGCCCGTCGGCGCTGCGAGGCGAATGCGCAACGGCTTGCCCGCGCCACCCGCGAGCGTCTGCGATTGCAGCAACGCGAGCAGCTTCACGACGGTCGTCGTTTTTCCAGTGCCCGGTCCTCCCGTAACAATGCTGAACGCGCTACGCGCGGCGAGCGCGCAAGCGAGTTTCTGCCAGTCGGCGTGCGCGTCGCCCCGCTTTGCCGGTGCGGGAAAGAGCGTCGCAAGTGCATCGCGCAGACGATTGGCATCCAATTCGCTTTCAAGCTGGCTGGCCGCTTCGAGACGCTGGCCAATCGCGCGGCACACGTTCTGTTCGTATTGCCAGTAGCGGCGCAAATAGAGCCGCGTGCCAATCAGCACCAGCGGCGAGCTACCCGCGCCGTCGCCAACCAGTTCGGAATGAACGAGCGCCGCCCGCCAGCGCTCCAGCGTGACGTTCGCCAGCACGCTCGAAGGCAGCACGATGTCCTGGTCGGCTTCGTCGACGTCACGGGCGGCGCGCCCGTCAGGTGGAAGCGACAACACGGAGGCGGGATCCGCAAGCGTCGCGGCAAGATCCAGGCACGCGTGGCCTCGGCCCAACTGATGGCTCGCAAGCGCTGCCGCGAGGATAAGCAGCGCGTGTGCATCCGGCACTTCGCGCGCGAGAAATCGCGCGAAGGCTGCATCGACATCGCGCAGCCAGCCGCGCCCAACCCAGCCTGCCAGCATCCGCTCGACCTGCTCGCAGCTCTCCACGCCCTGAACCATCAAGAAGGAGCCTTCATAAAGAGTCGTGGTCATGCAGCCTCCCGATCGGCGATCCCGGCGTCGCCCGTGAACAGTGCATCGAGCCGTTCGATCAGCTCGCGCGGCGGCCGCTCGGCGTATATACCCTGCGTCGACGCATTCAGGCCGCGCAGGAACAGATAGACAGCGCCGCCAATATGCGTGTCATAGTCGTAGCCGGGCTGCCGCGCCTTGAGCAGCCTGTGCAGCGCCAACAGGTACAGCACGTATTGCAGGTCGTAGCGCGAGCGCAGGATCTGCGCGCGAATCCGCTCCGCCGTGTAA
Source organism: Paraburkholderia sp. OAS925 (assembly GCF_040543975.1). NCBI lineage: Bacteria > Pseudomonadati > Pseudomonadota > Betaproteobacteria > Burkholderiales > Burkholderiaceae > Paraburkholderia > Paraburkholderia sp. OAS925. The sequence continues at coordinate 532,582 of NZ_JBEUNO010000001.1, read as the reverse complement.
GCGGCGTCGCCGGAACCGAGCCAGTTCGACTTGTAGTCGGCGACGTAGTAGCGGCCTTCATGTTCGAACACGAGATCCATGAAGCCCTTGAGCATGCCGTTCAGTTGCGCCGGTTCAATCGCGGTGCGTCCGGCGTGGCCGACCGTGTATTCGCTCACGAGCCGGTCGACGGCCGCTGTATCGACGCGATGCGCGGCGAGCCAGAACTCCATTTCGCCGATCGATGTACGCAGTTCCGACAGCGTGATCGAGGTCGCCTCGACACCATGAGCGGCTTTCAACGTCAGTGGCGTCGTGACGATCTGCACAATCCATTGCGTCAACGGATCAATCCAGCGCTCCCAGCCGCGTACGCTGCAACGGCGCGCGATCACTTCGCGTAACGGCCCGATGTCCGCCGCGACCTGCCTGAACCCGTGTTGTGCGGCCCATTCGAGCAGATCGTGCAGGAAGCTGCCTTCGTCGGAGCCCCGCGGGAAGTCGTGCAAGGCGCGAGCGGCCAGCTGCGTTGCGACGCGGCGCAGCGGTTGTGCGGACAAGGCCGTGTCGTCTTCCTCGATCTCCACCTCGGCGTCGCGCTCTTCGATGAATTCTTCTTCGCGCGATGTGTCGGGCGCCACGCGCGCGCCGTGGCTCAGCTTCTTGAGGCTCGAATAACTCTCGACCGACCATGGCTCGCGCATCACGCGTACCGACTCGTGCGCCTTGCCTTGTTGCGACACCTGGTCCTGACGCGCGAGCTTTTCGTCGCCTGGCTCGGGCGCCGGCGTGACCGCGATGTCCGTCGACGCGCCGAGCACCTCTTCGAGACAACGCACAAGGTCGCCCGCCGCCAGCATCTTTCCACCGTTGAGCAGATAGCCAATCGCGCTGCGCTCGAATTCCTTGAGTTCCGCCATCCCAATCCACGTCGCGTAACGGGCGCGCGTCAGCGCCACGTAGAGCTTGCGGAGGTCTTCGCCTAGTCGCTCGCGGTCGACCTTTTGCAGTACGCCACCCGTGTCGGTGAGCGAGACCTGCAGCGTACCCTGTGCGTCGTGCCATTTGAAGGGCACATCCTTCGGGTCCGCTGGACGGTGTGCGCAAACGAACGGCAGGAACACCAGCGGATATTCGAGCCCCTTTGACTTGTGAATGGTCACCACTTTCACGAGGTCGCCGTCGCTTTCCAGACGGATCTGCCGGGCGTCGCCGCCGCCATTGCCATCTGCCGCCGCCTCGCGCTGTTCGACGAGATAGCGGATCAGGCCATGCTCGCCCTCGATCATCGGGCTGGCCTGCTGCAGCAGTTCGGCCAGATGCAGCAGGTCGGTCATGGTCCGCTCGCCACCCTGCACGCCTTGCGTGTCGTGGGCATGCAGGCCGAGCAGGCGCGCAGGCACGCTGAAATCGTTCATCAGGCGGCGCAGCATCGGCAGCACGCCCAGGCGACGCCAGCATTCCCGATAGCCACGGAACTGCAACACGCACGTTTCCCAGGCCATTCCGTTACTGTAGAGCGCATCGAGCTGCGCCCAGCCGAGCCCAAGCGTCGCGGTGGCGAGCGCGGCCCGTACGAGCCGTCCGTCATCCGGGTCCGCGCAGGCAACGAGCCAATGCTGCATTTCGGCCGCCTGCGGGCTCTCGAACACGGAGTCCTTGTCGGACAGATAGACCGTGCGCACGTCGCGTTTCGAGAGCGCCTTGCGGATCGCGCCGGCCTCTATGCGGTTGTTGACGAGCACGGCCATGTCGGCGGGGCGCAGCGATCGCAGACGGCCAGCGTCACCCGCTCCCGCAAACCCGGCGCTGCCGCGCCGCCCGAGATCGAGCAGACGCACCATCTCCGTCGCGCAACTTTCCGCCATGCGATCGATATATGTGGACTTGGCGAGCGGCTTGCCGTCGCTGGATGCCGGTAGCCACCATGCTGTCAATGCGCGCGGTGTTTCACTGTCAACGACGAACGCATCGTCACGTCCTTTCGCGCCGACTTGGATAAACGGCACAGGGTTGCCGTCGCTCGTGCGAAAGAGAAACGCCCCCTCGCCTTCGTCGCGCTGCTCCGCGACGTTGAAGCAGTGATTCGTCGCATTGACCATCGCATGCGTCGAGCGAAAGTTCGTCGCGAGGGTATAGAGCTGCGCGCCGCACGAACGCCGCGCCGCGAGGTACGTGTAGATGTCCGCGCCACGGAACGCGTAGATTGCCTGCTTCGGATCACCGATCAGGATGAGCGCGTTTTTGGCCTCGCTTTCGGCCTCGACATTCGCGCCATCGTTGGCCGGTCGATAGACGGCATCAAAAATGCGGTATTGAATCGGGTCGGTATCCTGGAACTCGTCGATCAGCGCGACGGGGAACTGCTTGCGGACGATGTCGGCAAGACGCTCACCGTTCGGGCCATGCAACGCGGCGTCGAGGCGCGTCAGAAGATCGTCGAAGCCCATCTGCGCGCGCCGCCCCTGTTCCAGCGAGAAACGCTCGGCCACCCAGCGAGCCGCATGCGACAGGAGATCGTCGCGCGCGTCCGGCAACGCGGCGATTTCGCCGCGCAACTTCGCGAGTTCGTCGAAGCCGGGATGCGAAGGGGGGGTGCCATGCTGGCAGTGTCTTGCGAGCGCTTCATGCGTGAGTCTGTCCCACGCAGTATCGGTCAGGTTGGGCTTCGTCTTCAGCGGATCGTCGGCCCATCCAGCCAGTTCCTTCAGCCAGCGGTCGCAGGTGGCCTGCGCAAACTCTCTGCCCAATTGCCCATCTGCGCGCGCGACATCCAGCACGGCCTTTATCTGCAACGGCAGCGTCTTCCATGGCGCCTTGATCGCGGCGAGGCGGCGCGCGAACTCTTCGCGTGCCGCCTGCAACGCGTCAGCGGGCGCGGACGCGTCAACCAACTGCGGTGCGACGTCGATCAGATTGCGCAGCTTCTTCTGCAAGTCCAGCGGACCGCGCACCCATTCGGCGACGGTTGCCGCGTCCGCGGCATCGAGCGGCGTCATAAACGTGCGCCAGTAGTCGCGCACGACTTCGGCGAGCAGGTTGCTCTGGTCGGTTTCCAGCGTCTGGGTGAACAGGCTGTCGCTGTCGAATGCGTGCTCGCGCAGGATGCGGTTGCACCAGCCATGAATGGTCGATACTGCCGCTTCGTCCATCCACTCCGCCGCGAGCTGCAGGCGGCGCGCGCAGCCCGCCCATTGCTGCTGGGAGTACGCATCCCGCAACGCGTGCAGCAAATCGGTCTCACCCGGCCCGAGGGAGGTCACGCCGGCCGGGGCGGCCTGGAAATACGCCGCCGCTTCCGTCAGCCGTGCGCGGATACGGTCGCGCAGCTCCTTGGTGGCGGCGTCGGTGAAGGTCACCACGAGAATTTCGGGGGGCGTCAACGGACGCGCACGCTCATTCGACACACCGTGTCCCAGCACGAGCCGCACATAGAGCATCGCAATCGTAAAGGTCTTGCCGGTGCCCGCGCTGGCTTCGATCAGACTGCGGCCGGACAACGGGAAGCACAGCGGGTCGAGCGTCTGCGGGGTGTGCATCGCATTCGTCGGATGGATCGGCGCATTCATTCGTTAGCTCCTGCGTTGTTCTTCACAGCGACGATGAGCGGCCCGAGCAGCGTCGCGGCAAGAGACGCAAACTCACCACTCGCGGACAATGCATCGAAGTCAGGATACGCGCGGCTCAGGCTTGCGCTCCTGTCGACCTCTCCTGGCGAGTAGCCGCCGTTGTACTTGTCACGCGCGGCCTTGCCGGCAGCCGCAAGATCCTGCTCCGACCGCCCGTCATCGCGAGGCGCGCCGCCGCTCGCGAACAGCCATTCGAAGGCTGACTCCACGGCAAGCGGCAGCGGCCTGCGCATCCCTTCTTCCCACGCGCGCAGCAACGCGCCAAGATGCGCCGCGGCCACACCGTCCTTCAGCGGCGGGAACTCGACCGTTCCCTTCTTGCTGACGATCACAGTCGTCACGCAGCGGCCTTCGAGATTCGCCGCCAGATGTTGCACCCAGGGCCCAATGAGCTTCGGATAGCGATACCGCCTTGCCCTTGCGTCGACGAGTTCACTCGTTTCGAGCAACAGGCGCGCGAGCTTGCCGCCGGCGTCGGCGCGCCACTGGCCGAGCCAGTCGGCGATGGCCAGCGGCCCGTGTTCGCCCGTCATCTGGAAGCCGATCTCGTGCTCACGCGCGATAGCAGCCGGCCAGCGCTCGAGCTGCGCGCGATATTCCGCGAAGAGCTTGTCCATCGGCTCGACGAGGCTGGCGCTCGCGAGGTCGCCGAAACCGCCCTCCATGACGTCGCCGCGGCGGCGGATAACACCGAGGTGCGCTTCGAGCGCGGCGACGACGACGGCTTCATCCTGGCCGCCTCTGTGAACTTCGGTGGCCTGCGCGCGGATCAATTCATCCTGCAGCTTCCATGTATCGAGCGCATTGAGTTCGAACGGCTCCTGGTCGTCGCTTGCCGTTTCCTGCGCATCCAGCGCAACGCGCAAGCGCTGGCTGAAGAACGCTTTGACGGGGCTCTTCAGGAAATCCGCGAGTTCGCGCAGCGACAAGGGCTCGTCGCGCGTGACGGCGGCAAGCGGCGCGTCCGACGCAGACGCGCACGTTCCGTTTTCACGCGGCGCGGAGCGCCACTCGGCCGCATACGTGAAGAGCGGCGAGCCTGTAGCGACAGCAGCATCCACGGGGAAATACTCGGCGCTGAACGGCTGCAGGCGATGTTCGACTGTCAATGCTTCGATGAGCGCATAGCGGTCGTCACGGCTTGCGTGCGAGAGCTGCCAGCCTTCAGCGAGATGGTCGCGAAGCTGGCCGATCAGCACCGACGGCGGGCGCTCACTGTTGTCGTTGATGCTGCGTCCCACCCACGATACGTGAAGATAGTCGCGCGCCGACAGCACCGCTTCGAGCAGCAGATAGCGATCGTCCTCGCGGCGCGAACGGTCGCCCGGCCGGTAGTGGCCGCGCATCAGGTCGAAATCCATCGGCACGCGAGTACGCGGATAGTCGCCGTCGTTCATGCCGAGCAGACACACGCGGCGAAACGGGATCGCGCGCATCGGCATCAGCGTCGCGAACGTCACCGCGCCCGCGAAGAAGCGTTGCGACAGGCCGCCCTCGTCGAGCTGGGTCAACCAGTAGTCGCCGACGACGGAAAGCGGCAGCGCGTCGACGAGACCCGCTTCCGCGCAGGCGTCGAGCCACGTTTGCAGAATGTTGTCGAGGCGCGCGAGCGTGTATGCATCGGTGCCGTCCTCTGCGCTGAAGAACGCCTGTTTCAGCGTGCGCAGACGTTCGCACCACACGGCGGGCGTCGCCGGTTCGCGCAATGCGTGCCACGCATCGTCGAGTTCGTCGATCAGCCTGACGAGCGGCCCGAGCAGCGCGGCATCGAGTCCGCCCACTTCGCCGAACGGCTCGATATCTCGCCACGCGCGCGCGTCGCCGCCGACGGCATAGCCCAACAGCATCCGGCGCAGGCCGAACATCCAGGTGTGCGGCGCCGCTGCGTGGTCGTCGCGCGGCAGGTCGAGGCTCGCGCGATGCTCGGCGTGCAGACCCCAGCGCACGTTCGCGCCACGTATCCATGCGCGCAGCGTCGGCAGATCGCTTTCGTCGATGCCAAAGCGCCTGCGCAGTGCGGGAACGTCGAGCAGATCGAGCAGATCGTTAACGGTCACGCGCGAGTGCGGCAAGCCGACTAGCATCTCGAGCGCGCCCACCAGCGGGTCCGCCTTGCGCTGTCCGCGATCGGCGACGCTGAAGGGAATGTAGCGTGGGTCTTCGCGGTCAAGCAGTCCGAACACCGACTGGATGTGCGGCGCGTAGGCTTCGATATCCGGCACCATCACAATGATGTCGCGCGGCCTCAGGCTCGGGTCTGCGTTGAAGGCCGCCAGCAACTGGTCGTGCAGAATCTCGACTTCGCGTTGCGCGCTGTGCGCGACATGGAAACGGATCGAGTTGTCTGTGGCGGGATCGACGGGCGGCCATTCGGTTTGCGACTCGCGCAGCGGACGCAGATCGCGGATGTCGTCCTGCAATTGCTGAAGCAGGCTCGCCGCATGGCGCTCCTCGAACAGGTCGATACGCTGACCGATGCCCGCAAATTGCGGACGATAGCGATCGCGCGCTTCGGCACTGTCGAACTCGTCGAGCAAGCCGATGAAGTCGCGCCCCTGCTTGCCCCACGACGCGAGCAAAGGATGCACGTGCAGATGCAACTGGTCGGCGGGCAGTTCGGCGGGCGCGCCTTCGCGGCGCTGCTGCCGCGAGTGTTGTGCGCGCAGAAGTTCCTTGTCGGGCACGATGTCGGCCCAGTAGTGCGCGCACGGATTCGGCACGCACATCAGCACCTGGGCCCAGCGCGCGAGCGCAGCCAGCGCCTCCAGCGACTGGCGCGGCAGGCTCGAAATGCCGAACACGATGATCCGCCGCGGCAGGCCCGCCGGACGCGCATCGCTACCCCATGTCTCGACGCGTCTCAGGAACGCCTCGTGGACAGCTGCCCGTCCGCCGTTTGACATCGCGTCCTGTGCCGCGCCGCCGTCCGTCGAATGCGCCACGTCGGCAATGAGCGCGCGCCACAGGTCCGCCTGCCAGCACTGTTCTCCGGGAAGGGGATGTGTCTCGCCTCGTGCGTCCAGCACAATGTCGTCACCCCGCGCCCAGCGCGCCAGCCAGTCGGAGCGGTACATCTGGTACTGGTCGAAGAGATCGGCGATGCGCTCGGCGAGCTGGAACCGCTTGCGACGGTCGTCGTCGTGGCTGATGAAGCGCCGCAGAGGCTCGAACGCGGGACGGTCGATGAGCGCGGGCAAGACCCGCATCAGCCGCCAGACGAGGCGCGATTCGTCGAATGGCGAAACCTCGGCCACTGCCGACGCGCCCAGCACCGCGCGATACGCCTGCCAGATGAAGCGCGAAGGCAGCGAGATTTCCAGCGCGGCCGCGATGCCGCAGCCGCCGGAGCCTGTCGCGGGATCGCGATCGGCGGCGAGCGCGAGCTTTAGCCATTGTGCAATGCCATTGCTCTGCACGAGTATCGTCTCGTTCTCGAGCGGCGCGAGCGGGTAACGCCTCATCCATTCGACAAGCAGGTCGCGAAGCCGCTCGGACCGGTTGCCGTGGATGAGCATCAGCCCTGGAGAAATGGAATTCGATGTCAAGAAAAGCTCCATGAGCGCGAGCAAACAAAATCGGCACACTCGGGCGATACGCGCCCCGATTCCGTTTGCGCAATGCGCGTGGTCGTGAGTTGACAGGTGCTACGCACGTCTGCAGGCGGCATCACAGCGCGACATTCTCGTCATGTTGCAAAAGTGCGCCGGCATTTGACGGGGCCGTTACAGCCCGCCCTTGTCTCGATGTCATCGGGCCTGCGTGCCGAGGGCGTGGTCGAGCGTGGTGAGAGCATCGAGCGCGGTGCCCCGAATGCCAACGCCCATCGCCGGAGCGATCTTTGGCTCTCGCGCATTGATGCGGATGACGCGCGGTCCGTGTCGCTCGCTGAAACGGCGGATGGTCGGCAGCGCAGTGCCTGCGCCGATCTCGACGATCACTGGCCGTCCGACAGATGCAATCCAGCGCTGAAGACTCGCTTCCTGTTCATCGGTGCGCCTCGGAAGCCAGGCGGAGTCGCCGAACATCAGGATGTTGGGACGGGCGATTCCGCCGCATTTCGGGCAACGCGGCAGCGCGGAGACAAGGCGGCAGGCCTGCCCGTCGAGTTTCGGCTCGAACCCGGCTGCGGGCCAGGTGCGCGAGCAGCACGGCGCCACGCATTGCATGTAATGAATCGAACCGTGGCACTCCGCGACAAGTTCCTCGGCAAAGCCCGAGCGCTGAAACTGGCCATCGACGTTGCTGGTGTAAACGAATGCACCGCGCGGCATGCGCTCCGCCCAGCGTCTGAGGATGGCGAAGCCAGCGTGCGGCTCGATCTCGCGATACAGCTTCAGGCGATGGCCGTAAAACCCCCACGCCAGCGCGGGGTCTTCGTGGAACGATGCCGGATTGGCAATCGATTCGAAGCCGATCTGTGCCGCGCCGAGCGCGGGATAGGCGCGCCACAGCCCCTCATTGCCGCGAAAGTCGGGCAGCCCCGAGTCCACGCCCATGCCCGCGCCTGCGGTCACCAGCAGGCCGTCCGCATCGTGCAGCCATGCAGCGGCCTGCGCAATTGCCCTTTGATGTTGTTCTTCCATCACGTTCGGCCCTCGTATCCCCGCCTGCGTATTGCCCGCTGCTGCGTATATGTTATCGAAGCGTCCCAATTCCGTACTAAGGCTTCATACGTGAGCCGACCTTGAGTCGGAGCAAAATCAGTTCGGCAAGCGCTGCGGGGCCGTCCAGCAGACCCGCCACGGTTCGCTCCAGGTCTTCGCCGCCGCATGCCGCGCACGCGCCGGGCAGCACCACTGAGTCGCTGCGCTGCGGATACACGTGACGCCAGCAACATGACCGACACGTCAGTTTTATCGAAGGAGCGGGAATTGGCATGAGGAGGACGCACGCTGGAAAAGCGATTCGACGCCGGAGTGGCAGGTCAAGCTGCGCCGGACGCGGCGTTCTGTGCGTCGCGGCGCACCTTTTCAATGTACTTTCCAAGCGCGACCGTCGACAGAATGCCGGTGGCGAAGACAATTGCAAATGCTGCGAGGCTTTCGAGTGGAGAATTGTTGTTCAGCATATCGGTCTCTTCCAGGTTAGTACGGCGGGTTGATGCCGCCAACGTCGCCCTGCTCTGACGAGCTGCGCGGCCCGAGGCACTTTCAATTAAGTTTGCGCAGATAGTTTGCATGGCGCTTTGGACAAACGACGTCCTGATTGCACGAGCCGATACCTGGTCACACCTGCGTATTTACGGCACATAACTCGATTTCTTTAATCATTCGCTCACAAAGTTTCGCTTGGCGAATCGCAGCGAGCGTGTCGCCGCTATCTGACCGTGCGCCAGATCAACGCCGAAAGCTGATTGCCCGTGCCGATGATCCGGTAATGGCTGTCGCGTGTCAGATCGGCCTTGGGATCGTATTCACCGACCCGGTTGTAACGCGCGTCACGGGCAATCTGTTTGCCGCTCGACTCGGTCACGATAGTGCCGATGATGTGATAGTGGTCGTCTCTCAGGTATTCGGTGGCCATCAGTGCTCCCCGTAGCGCCTGGATATGTGCAGGCTTCGCGATGACCGGAATATAGACGCGCATCGGGACAATTCGCGTCCCGGAGACGTCGGTAAAGCACATGGGCGGCGCCATCGATTTGCCTGAAAACGATTGCGCAGGTCGTCACAGAACATATACGCTGATCCGAGACAATAAAGTCGGTGACAGCCACCTCTCGTAGGCTGCTGTTTAAAGGGGCACTTTTTTCGACCACATTTTTTCGACCATACGTCGGGGAGAGTCAGTCACGGATTGTGTGGGACAGCCCAACCGCGCCCCCCCTTTGGCATGTCGCAAAGGATCAGCGGTATCGGTCGACCCGCTACCGCAGTTCGACCCGGCGTGGTTACAACGACTGCTTTTTGTGCGGAGCGGCGGCTTGAATGGCCGTCTGAGCGTGAAGGTGAGAATCCCACTTCTCACCAAACCATGTTTCAGGTGTGTTCAGTCGTTGGCCGAGTAAGGAATTCCCAGTGCTTTGAAAAGATCTTCCACGCTCTCGTTCGTTGTCCACTAAGTTTCGTCTTCCGGTTTGAGCAGTTTCAATTTGTCCACAACCCGGTCCTGTCTTCTGACTCCCGCCGAACGATATTTCATACAAGACACCATCAATAGCCTGGACGACTGTTGGACTCATTACAAGGAACTTGCGGGGCTCTCGGTGGAAATTTTCAGTGGTGCTGTCGCTATCAATAATGCGCACTTCGGGATCGAAACGCAGTGGCAGGTTCAGCAGTTCAGCGAGCGGTGAATACGCAAGCGCATAGCGGATCCGGCTTCCCTTTCTGTATTCGCCCCCCCAACTGCTCAACATCGTCCCGCAACTCATAGCCGACGCCACGAAGGCACAGGCGATGGCTTCCGGTAAGCTCGCCGGTGCCGCTGTCCATTCCCAATTGCGGAAGAGCTGAAGGTATTCGATCGCGGCCGCATCATTTTCGCCGGCAGTACGGTCGGGCGCTCACTTCCCGCGCTTCGTTCAGGTACGCGGTCGCGCCCACATGCCCGAATACCTGGAGCAGAGCAGGACTGATCTTTAGCAGCGAGAAGATATCCCGAACGTAGACTTCTCCTTCGAAACGCACAGTCTCCATCAGGTACGCCACCGGGCAAGTCCTGTATCCGCCGTGCGCGGGCCATGCGCTTTCGCCTGCTCTCCGGCTCGCAGGTGGAGCGCATTTTATTGTTTCACCGAAACGCATTTTTAACGCACTCGGTTTGTGCTACGTGTGACCATCTTGACGCACGTCCGTACGCACGAGGTACACACACAGATGCGCAACGCCGCACGAGTGAGGTTCGCAATTTTCTCGCACTCGGTTTGACCTGAACCGGGAGAGCATGGCGTACGGGGAAACGCATTTTTTACGCACCGGTAACACACGACGTTCGCGTTCTCACGACGACTGTTACACCATTGCTCCGCCAAGGAGTTACGCAACGTTTCTAACAGCGCCTGAACTGTCATTTGCGTGAAAGCCGCGACCTCCGCGCAAAACGTTTATTCCATGCAACAAAAAGCGCAATGAAAATGAGTGAGTGCAGGATAGGCTAGCGCCGGTTTTGGGCGCCATGGACGATTATGCCGGTGCGATTCTGCAGGCGGGATGATCGATATAGCAGGAAAACAGGTGGGCGACGTGATCGCCATCAATCGCAGACCTCGCAATCGCGAAAGCCTCGGCATGCGGCTGAGCGCCCCTGAGCAGCGAGGCGTTTGTCCCGTTGCTCTCGCGACTCGACCTCGGAACTCTCGACACATTCACGACAAAGCAATTGCCGACAGGCTGACTTTCGATGGTCCGCCATAGGGTCCGTTTGCGATCACGCAATACCCCTTGAAGCTGAAGGCGCATGCCGAGAATTTCGCAAGACGATCGAGGAAACCAGTGATCCAGAGCCCTACGTCAGACGCCCCGATAATCGGCGATCACGCTCAAGCGTGGTCGAAGGGCAGTCCACGGCTGTCCTGAAGGAGACTTCTTAGATACGAATCGCAATTTTCGATTCAATACCGGGCGCTGCTAGGCAGACTCACGAATGACCATCTCGGCAAACTGATCTACAGGAGGACCAACGGCAGCGTGTGCGATGGGCACGCATAGGAAACGTCCCGTGCCGCACCTCCTCCGCCGGCGTTCACGACTGTCATCATCCGATATTCCTGAACAGTCGGCCGGTTCTGCGGCAAAAATGTCGGCGTCAACAAATCTCTCCTGAAAGGAAGACCGGTCAGCAGACGATACTCGTCGGTGAACGCCGTAGACCGGCGCTGTATTACCGCGGAAATTCGGCGATCGCCTTGACGAGCGCCAGCACACCACTCTTCTCTCGCGCTTTCAACTCGCGAAACCCAGCCAGAAGACGCTCCTCATCATCCGTTAACGCGAGCGTGGCTGGCGAAGCCGTTCGACCGGTCAACAAGAAACTGAACATCGACGCCGGCCTCAGCGACGCCGACCAGATAACTGGCGTCCGGATATCTCAAGCCTTTCTCATAATTGGATTGCGCCTGTTTCAAAACGCCGCCCGCGGTACCAAGTTCTGTCTGGTTCAAGCCCAGGCGCCGCCGTTCCTGCTTCAGTCGAAGCGCAAAGTTACCCAAACGTGGATTTTCTGTTGACATGATCGTTTTTGTTGACTAATGTGATATGTACACAATTGAGTACAACGGTACTGCGCGGGCCGCGAAATATGCCTGCTTGCGCCCCGTAAAACGGCCATCCCTTGTTGCAGGAGGCAGCCCCATGCCGTTCACCTACGAAATCTGCGGCGCTTTACCCGTCCTCGAGAGTTTCCGGCACAGTCATGCCCAGCAATTCGCCGAGGCCGTCGCGAATCCCGCCCGTGTTTACTTTGCCACCGACGCTGTCACGCATACCTTGGTGATCCGCATCCGCGGCGTGCTCACCGACGACGAGGTGGTATCGGTGGAGAATGCACTGGAGGAATTGTCCTATAAATGGGCGCGCGCAGGCGCCGTCTTCCGCCGTTTGCGCTATGGCGAACCGTCGTTCGTGCCAATCGGGCTCGCTCAGCACGTTGAACTGCTTGAGGAGCTTGCAGACGAGCACGTGCAACTGGATGCATTCCTGCAACGGCAGGCCCGGATTCTCGAAAAATTTCGATCGTCGATTAACTGACCCAGGAAAGGTTTAATACCCTAGTACCGACCGCCAATCCTTAACTGAAGCAAGGGAGATGCGTGATGGATGAACCGGCACCCTACGTCTTATCAGGCGCTCTAGCCGTGCAGGAGGATTTTGAGGACGAGCAACTCGATCGGGTATCGCGCCATCTGAGCGGCATCGCCACTGTGCATCTGAAGCACGACAAGGTGGCGCACGCTGTCTCGCTATGTATCTCGGGCACTCTGCTGCGCGACGACGCACGCTACATCGAGCAGCGTGTCGAACGATTTGCGGAGAGGAAAACGCACGCGCCGGCGCAATTCTCCTTTGCGAGTGGAATGGCGTGACGAGCGAGATCGTCGTGGGGATGAACTGGGATGCGCAGTGCCTGATGCAACTTGGCGCTGTACAAGGACAGATCGCCAAGCTCTCTGGACGGCACTTCGATTTCCTGCTTCGGCTGGAGCCTCCTGGCTCTCCCGTCAAGGGCAAACCACTCATGTGCATCTCGATTGAAACCGACGACGAACCGCCGGCCCGATGATGCGCTAGCTCGTGGCAACTACCGCAATCGACTTCTGCTGCCCGCATCAAAGATGCGTAAAGTTTCAGCGCTGCCTGATCAAGCCGGTTGCTCTAGCTCGTCGACCAAGTGCCGTTCCGTTCTTGTTTTGCCGAAGTAACCGACAAGCCGAATTCTTAAATCGCCAGACGGACGCTTTCGATCCGGACATCAAGCGCTCACTTACGGGCCTGCAATTGAATGCGGCGGCAAATCGCGCGGTTATGGGGCAGAAAACCGGCGAATTCACTCGCTTTAAGCTCGGCTTATCCTGGTTCTCGTGAATCAATTTCAGGAACCCGAACCGAAAATCTTCCCGAATCCGAACTGGCAAAGCTTCGACATGTCCTCTGGGACCGGTTGACGGTCGCTGGGGATGGTTGCTGCCTCGCGAACGGTATCATTAACTTCCGAGAACAGCTCCTTGACGCCGGCGCTTGCCAGCTTGCGCTGTTTGTCGGTCAACATCGCCTCAAGGTCTTTCCAGACTGGAGCTAGCTCGTCGATCGACGCACCGAATAGCTCCAGCACATCGTGGATGTTCAGGACGTCCTAGGTCGCTTTGCCGACATTCGCGACTATGCGTCGACGACTGTGGGCTTTCATTTGGTGCGAATGAGTCTTTTCGACCCACTCCGGTCAGACGATTCTCTCTAAAGCGGTCAGTCAGTCTAGCCAGCGTTTTGCAGACTGGAGCACCATGAAGCGGACGTTGACGAGCTCACCCGATCGGCCAGGAAGCGCCATTGGCCTATCGCGTCGTCCGGTCGCTCAGACGGCTGCTCCGACTCACACAGAATCCATTCGATAACTGGCCAGTCGCCGGCTTCGCGGTTGCCGTCAGACAACAACCGCATGGCGCCGTTGTATTTGCTTCGAGCATTCAGATCAGAGTCTCCGCATTGTGCCGTCTCTGATCTTCCCAGTTGTCGGTCTACATGCCAAGCGAGTTACCTTGATTGCAGCCAGTCGCTCTCAACCGAGATGGAAAACACACTGGTCGCCCGTCGTGGGACAAGGTCCAGCAGAAACGCGAACCTTCTCAGTGACCGAGCGGCATCTCGCCAAAGTGGAATTTCGACACGTCCACCTGAGGGACCGAGAGCCAAATGGATGCTACGACATACGAACGGGATGCCATAAAGCAGATTTTGCAAACGTACTGGGTTGAAGCGCAAACGAGCGAGACAGCCAATCGCCGCTTATCAAGCATCTGGGCCTGCGGCAGGCTCACCACGCAGGTCGCCGTCTCAAAGTGTTCGGTAGGCCACATTAGAGTTCATAAAGACGATTCACACTGTTCCGCACCGCCCAGAGTAGCAGGGCAGCGCGCCCAAAGGCGCCCTGAGAGGAGCGTCCGTGAAAGCTTCGTGACCGCCGCGTTCAGGCCAGCACACCAAAAAAGTGAGGAGATTCATCTTGCCAACGCGGTCTCGATCCGGCGGTCGGGCAATGTGGACGAAGGCGTTTGCGGGGGTTGTTATCCTGGTTACGCTATCTTTTCTCGCCGGGTGCCCAACTGCCAACGGGCCACAGCCGATCATGACGGCATCAGGGCCAATGACTGACGGCAGGACGGGGGCGCTCGCGGAGAATTTCAACAACTATTCCAAGAAAGCGTTCGCTGACGGCGCCACCAACGAAGACGCAAGAAAGATGCTTCGCTCAGGTTTTTCGTTGATCGTCGCCTCCTGCGACGATTACTTTAGATCGGCAGGAACTACGCAACGCTGGGTGATCGTGGCCGGTGACTACGTTGCCGCTGCGGGAACCTTGGCGACGTCGATTCTCGCGCTTACGCATGCCGGCGCGGCGGCGGTTTCCGCGACGGCCCTTGGCACTTCGGCGGTCCTCACTGCCACGTCCATTTATACAAAAGACTTCCTTTTCGCATCTGAGAACATGGACTCGGTCAGAACGCTGACCATGAACGCGATCCACGAACATCAGAAACTCGTCAACGCGACTGTAACCGGTAACCTCGACGCAAACGACGCTGTTACCGCGATTTTTGACGACCAGGTTATCTGTACGCTTCCGCATATTGCGACGATGGTTAGATCTGCGATCAAAAATGCGAAACCTAGGCAATCCTCGAGCACTGAAACGAACGACGAGACGGGCGGTGGCACAGGAGGAACTACTCCGCCGACGCAAGCACCGGCCCAACTGGCAAAGGACGACGCATCGGTGACCGCGAGCCTGAAAAAATTGATCAGTTCGGATCTCTCCCCCGCTCAGACGGAGGCCCTGTATTGGCTATTGTTCATGAACCCAACACAACAGGAAAAGGATGGCCCGATCTGCGCGCAGATGTTGACGCTACCTGCGAACAACAGTCCAGTCATCAAGACAAAAAGCTCCCAAGGGAAAGTCATATGCACGTACAGGCCGTGGTCGAACCAACAGAGCGTTAAAGACCTACTGGGCAAGCTGTCGCCCACTTCGCGCTCGGCACTGGAACAAGACATCGCTCGAGCGCGGGCGAGCGCGGCTACTGGCGGCGCTGCTGGAACTCCGGGAACTCCGAAAAGTGGAGCGCCGGCCGGCGAGAAAGCGGGAGGCTCAGGACGTCAACCGTCGACCCATATCAACGTCGATATTTTGTGACTGCTGGCCGAGCCTCTGGGCCTTCAGTATGTCGCCCGGAGGCAGTGAGGAGGCAACGATGATCCTACTTGGGAAGGGTGCTCCGCTTACGGCGCCCGGTCTTACAAGTGTGTGCAGCCAACTCGGCGTCGGGGCAGCCGAAGTATGGGCTCCGGCGTTTACTGAAGCCGATTATCCGTACTCTGGGTTCTGGGCGGACCGCAGGCCACAGATTCTCTACGAGCAGCACATTTTCAGCCGCCTGACGAACGGCATCTATGACAAACACGCGCCCGATATCAGCAATCCAACGCCCGGCAATTACGGGGCAAGCGGCGACAACCAGTACATGAGACTGCGCAAAGCAATGGACCTGGATGCGGATGCCGCTGTGCAAAGTGCATCTTGGGGGATCGGGCAGGTACTGGGTGAGAACTATAAGTCGGCCGGTGCAAGTTCCTCTGAGGACTTTTTGAGCAAGATGCTGGCCTCCGAGGATGAGCAACTGCTGGCTGCGGCAAATGAGATCCTGTCGCACAAGACGGTGAGCGTTTGCGGCTTTCTGGCGACGCACGACTGGCCAAATTTCGCGTACTACTACAACGGCAGCAAGTATGCGGCATCAGGCTATGACAAGCACCTGTCGAGCTGGTATGCGAAGTTCTCAGCCGGCGCATTGCCCGACATCAGAGTGCGCGCGGCGCAAATCTACCTGATGTACCTCGGGTACAACCCGAACCTGATAGACGGCATATGGGGACCGAGAACGGCATCGGCGGTATCGGCGTTCCAGAAGGATATGGGCGATCCTGTGACGGGCGAAATCGACGATCCAACGTTGCAACAATTGATCAACGCGAACACTTAAACGATAGCCGCAGCGGCCGTCTCCCCTCAAGGCATAAACCCGTCAAGTCCAGCGATGTCTGGCTAGCATTGAATCTGAACGTCCGAAAGGTCTCCGGAAGCAGCCGTCGAAGTTGGGCCAGCCTGATCGGCAACTAGCGGGCGTCCTGAGCCGGCCGCCGGTGGGCTCACTGCGGCCATGAAAAGTCACTCGCTCGCTCCGTCGCTCCGACATTCAGGCGTCGGTTCTACTCAGGATCCGGCCATTCAGCTCGCAACCAAACCAACAAATAGAGGAACCCTTCCCTCCCCCCTTTAAACAGATGCATATATCGATGGTCCCGCCAGCCTTTAGCTCATCCCGGCACATGCGCGATTTTGGTGTTATTGCTGCTGGTCCGTTTTTTCGTTGTCCTGATTCTCACAGGCCGACCCGCTTAGTATATCCGGGCTAAGTGCATGTCTTTCCATAAAAGCTGTACATAACGTCTTGAATGTTTCAACGCTAATTTTGTTCGAGGCGCTGCAGCTGAGTTCGAATTCTGTTGCGTCGTCATTTCTTTCGTTCCAATCAGGATAGGGGTCGACCACAGCAAGGATCGCGATTGAGGAAACGTAAGACTTATCGTTTTTATAGACCGCAAGAGACTCCGTATTCAAATCGACGCCGTCCTCGTAGACCATTTTTCGGCGTATTGAAAGGTCACCCACCTTCTGCTGCCTCATCGTTGACAGCGTTTGTGCCAAATCTGTACCGGGGTCTGCGTACAGTAGTTCCGAAGCTTCGGCCGGAATAATGGCCAGCTCCGCAGGAACGAGTTCTCTAATTTTTTCTACCCGTTGAAAGAATTCTTGAGTCCAACCTGGAAGCTGCTCATGGACTGTATCCCAGTCGAGTTGATGAACATATACAAAACTGGATTGACTCCCACCAGAAGGTGAGACTCCGAATCGAAAATCGTATTGGGCGAAATATGTGCCCGCGTTCGGGAAAATTCGGTTTCCATTATTGGCGCTGTCCTGCATAATGGTCCACCCCATCGATGGGGTCGTCAGAGGACATTGAGCAATCCAGCTTCCGTTCACAACTGCCTGGACAAGCTTTTTCTCGGTGGGAATATCGCATGTTATGTTGACGGTTACGTTCATCCCCGCTTGAACATTTTGGAGAATTGTGGCGCAGTCGCCCGCATTTGTTTCGCTTACTTGGGCTTTAGGTTGCGAGGCAATACTTGGTTGATTCGAGGACGCGCTTGCCACGGCATCTGACGACGCCGCTGCGGGCGTGTCGTTTGCAGTCTTATCGCACGCGCCTAACGCCAGACAGGCGAGGCCCAATGCAAACACGGCGCTTTTGGAACTCATTTTATCTCCGGTCGATGGCAGCAGAAGCTGAGCGTGATCACCAAGCCCACCCAGGTCCGGCAAGGAACGGTGATTCAAAATTAATCCGTCGCGGCTCTGCTATTTTCCCGGTGCGCCAACATTGATATCTTTCGACGAGCCGATGCACGTTGTAACGTTGGAGTTCGAACCTGCATTGATCGTGACACCTGAAACGTCTTTGCATACTGTTATGTTCGTCGACGTCAGATCAATCTTGTAGCCGGGAGCGGCGGTCTGTGCTGCCGAACCGATCAAGTCCTGGCTCCATTGCTTCTGTTGATCTGTGGTCAACAACTTCTGCAGAATAGGTTTCGACTGCTCACCATAGCGATTTATTAACGCTACCTGTTCTTGTGCCGTTTTAGGATACGTTTCGGCAATGGTTTGTTTATCCACAGATGATAGGACGAAATTCTCGTTACTCGAGCAGGGACTAAGGCTCCCGTTCTTGAACATCCATGCTGCAAAGTAGTAATTCATGATCGACGACCTGTCATACGGTGTCGTCCGCAATCTTGGAGACGAAATCAGCGCCCGTAAATTGTCGTCGACCTTCTTTTGATCCCACCCGTAGTCTTTCGAAAAGGTGCTGTAAATTTTTGGCCAATCGAATTCTGCCTCGCAGTTGGCTTTCGGGCTCTGATGCTCATGCTGAAGCCCCAAGGCATGGCCCGTCTCGTGCAGGATTACTCCTTTTAGACGAATTTTGTCTACGGATGGAAAGGGGGCAGACGTCGCATACGCGATGTTCATGGACGGTGAGTCATAAGCAATTTTTGTACTATCCGTTCCAACATAAGACCAGTTTCCGAGGGTGTGATCGAAGGACACACGAATGTGATAAGGAGTCCCGTCACATTTGTTATATGCGTCAGGTTTCCCAAAATCGATTTTTAGATTCGCGTAAATCACAATCTCTTGAATCGAGTCGACAAAGAATTTTTGGATCTCGGAAGGACCACCAATGAAGCAGCCGGCCAACGTGCTTCCGGTTGTCCACAGACGGAACTGATCAACCACGCCTTCGACTGCATGCGGATCAAAAGCTCCTCCTGCCGCTGGCTGGGGAATTCTCGGGCGCGGCGTTTGAATGTCTGGCGGTTGACCCGCGTCTATTCCGTGAGCAAGAGCTGGTTTCGGAAATATCGGCATCAAAGCCAAAATCATCGGAGCGATAAACCCGAGCCTGTACATGTATATTCTTAAATACATTTTATCTCCGTCGGTTTGATGCAACACCAATAATAGTAGGCGAGCAGCTCGGTACTTTCTAGGCTGCGCTTAAGTTAGTTATAACCCGTAAGCCTTGGTCAAAGTGATCTTCGAACCAGTTCGGCATTCGCCATATGAAGCGCACCTTTTCTCGTCGTAGATGGAGTACGTTCGCATGTCGACTTAACATCAACAGTATTCGACGGGGAAACCGCAGCTCCAACATCCGGGAATACCCGCATCAGTACGGCTTGCCATTGTCGCGACCACGCCGAGGGAAAGCGGCCTTCGGATCGATGGTTGCCTGCGCTACAGCGGCTGATACGCGACGTGAAGCAAAGAAAATTGATTTCCAAATCATCTCGGATTGCGACATTAAGCTTGGGGGACCTAAATATGCGCGAGACTGAAACTCTGTGTTTCATCGGGCTGGTCGTTCTGAGTCGGGACTGGTAGCCGTCCGTTTTCGCTTCGAAAGCGGCCCCGCACATTAGCGGTGCGCGAGCGTGTGATTCGGGTCGGGCCGAGTCAGTCCGCTCATCAAATGCATCGCCCTAGAGCGGTCAGTGGAATTTCGCTGCCCGGAAACGGCCAGTCGTCAGTGCGTACTCCCCATAGCGGAAACTGGAAGGGCGCGGAAGCAGACGTTCCAGCTTCATTCGGTTCGTGAAAAGACGGATCGCGGTGGGGACGCGCCCTTGCTGACTGGCAAAGATCGGCATACAGTGATCACGGATCCAAGTTTGACCTAGACGTGCCGCGATATGCACAATATCGTCAACCTGATCGTCAATAAAAGTCGAGACAGTGATCCCGGCTTGGAGGCTTCGATGTACCGGGCTAAGGCACAGCACCCCTTGAGCGATGCACGAAGTCCCCTGCCGGAGGAAGTGAACGAGGCGATGTGGCGACTCTTCGTCGCGATAGGAACGTTCTGGGAAACCGTCGCCGATCCCACGCCCTTTCGCTCCAGATTGCAGTCGTTCATGGCAAACCGCATCGCACTGATGCCTCTGTACGCCGACTACTATGCGATTGCCAAGCGCGTCATCGATGACCTTGTCGTGGAATGCGGCAGCGAGGCCGCCGCGTACGAGCGACTCTTCACGAGCAAGGACGCAGCCAAGTCGCCTCCTACGACTCCCCTTGCGTTGACCCGGCAGTCAGTCTCTAACGAGTTCCTCACGCTGCAAATGGCCCTCGGAGTGTTGATTTGCACTGAATCCTGACCCACGGGGGGTCAGGTTTCAGTGCAAATCAACACTCCGACCTTTGTCTGCAGACACTGCGGCGCCCCGATGATCATCATCGAGATCCTCCCGCGCACCCATCCGATTCGCGCGCCCCCGACATTCCGAGGCAGCGTATGAGCGCAAATGACCAGTATCTTCATTCGGACCGTCGGCTCTTCGGCAACGAGCGCAACAGGAGACACTCACGTCTGCCGCTCCAGGCAGCCCCCAGCGCCGCTCGCGGCATCGTCACATCATCCCGGTCGACACCTTCGAAACCGCCTTCGACACCATCCCGACCCAGGTTCGCTTCAGCATCCGGTGGCAAGGCTGACGGTGAGCCCGCTTTATTCCCCATAGCCGATCAAGGTTCCGGCCGCGTCGGTTCACTCCGCGGTTTCCTCCCTCGAGCCTTGTCCAACGCCTGCCCGCACGCGTCGCCATGCACTCATGGGCTGCGGACAAGGGCAGGCATCGAACAACGCTTAACGAGAGGACCCGTTCGCGATTCTCGTGAGCGGACATTCGGCCGTGTCCCGTCGCCGAACGACTGCAAAGCGGCGCACTGCGGCCGCATGGCCGCGCGATGGTGAGCGTCGGCTATGGCCGAATTGTGCACGCAGCTCGTTCGACAGGTTCCGGAGTATTCGAGCCGTTCGAACGGCAGAGTTCTCCGCTCGCCGAACGGCAGATTGTGGCCCGAATTGAGCCGGTCGCCATCTCGGGCGCGACCCACCACGCCGTCTGTTGGTCGTCCCGAATCAGGAAGCCACCGCGGCGACGCCACCTCGCTTTTCCGCTCGTCAGATCCGGGCCGCCTGGCGCGCGCAGCGCAGACTTGAGTAGACAAAGTTAAGAGTTACGGGATACCTCGACACCTCGGTCGTGCTACGGGGTCCTCGCATTGAGGTTTTCAGCCTGCTGCAGCAGATCATGCCGACTATCGTTCGCCCGACTCATTCCAACATCCGCCTTCGTTTTCAGCCGATCTAGATAATCGGCCCATGCCTGCATCATTGCGATGCGGTCGTCGATGAATTTCGTGCGGTTATAGGCCGATCCGAGCGCGTCCGGTACTTTGTGCGCAAGCTGGTGCTCGATGACTTCGGCTGGAAATCTGAGCCGTTCGTGGAGGATCGTTCGCGCCATCGCCCGGAACCCATGGCCAGTGATCTCGGTCTTGGTGTCGAAGCCTAATCTCTGGAGCGCGGCATTGATCGCGGCCCCACTCATTGGTTTTCTGCGGTCCCGCCCGGGAAAGACGTAGCGCCATTGCCCGGTCAGCGCCTGCAGCTCTTTCAGGATCCCGACCACCTGCGTGGCCAGCGGCACGAGATGTTCAGTCTTCGTTTTCGACACGGTGTAGCGCCACTCACGCCGCTCCAGATCGATGTGCGCCCATTCGGCTTGCCTTAGCTCGCCAGGGCGCACAAATAACAGCGGCGCGAGCTGCAGAGCCGCGCGCACCACGAAAGTGCCCGAAAAACTGTCGAAAGCGCGCAGCATTTCGGCAACCTTGGTTGGGTCCGTGATTGACGCGAAGTGCGTGTGCCGATTAGGCCGAAGTGCGCCGCGCAAGTCGGCGCTCACATCTCGTAGGGCGCGCCCGGTAGCTATCGCATAGCGGAAGATCTGTCCGCAGTTTTGATGGATGCGATGGGCGGTGTCATTCGCCCCGCGCCTTTCGGCCCTGCGCAAGACCTCGAGCACTTCTGGCGCAGTAATCTCAGCGATCGGGCGAGGCCCTAGCCACGGCAGGACATCTTTCTTGAGCCGCCCCATGATTTTTTCCGAGTGGCTCGGTGCCCATGCAGAAGCCTGCCGTTCGAACCACTCCAGCGCCACCGCCTCAAAGGTGTTGGCAGCGCTGAGTCGTGCCAAGCGCTTCTTGTCCTTCTTGGCTTGGCCGGGATCGATACCGTCGGCGAGCATTGCGCGAGCCTCGTCCCGCTTCCTGCGAGCATGAGCGAGCGTCACGTCAGGATAGACCCCCAACGCCAGGCGCTTCTCGCGGTCGTTGAATCGATATTTCAGCCGCCAATACTTTCCGCCGGCCGGGGAAATCTCCAGATACATCCCGCGGCCATCCGAAATCCGATACGTTTTCTCTTTGGCTGGCGCGCGGCGAACTTCCAGATCCGTAAGGGGCATGGGGCACTCCCGGTCCTAGGGGGCATAATTTTCGCCGGTGGCGAAAAAAGACCTGATGCCCCCTAACGTGCGCCGAAATGCCCCAAGCTGTCAAGGGAATCGGTGAGGCAATCTAGGAACAAAAAACCCCGCAAGCCTTGCTGACTGCGGGGTTTCAGGAATACTTGGGAACTGCTGAGAACATCCGATGGTGGAGAGGAGGAGGATCGAACTCCCGACCTTCGCATTGCGAACGCGACGCTCTCCCAGCTGAGCTACCCCCCCACTATCGAAACAATTCTAGCACAGCCCTTTTCGGTTTTGCCAAGCCGCAACGGGCCACAAAACCTCACTTCGACGGCGCCCCCGCAAGCACCCAACCGACTACAGTACGGACATCCGCATCGCTCATCGACTGATGCGCCGGCATGGGAATCATGCCCCACACGCCCGAGCCGCCGTCCTTCACCTTGCGCGCCAATTTTCCGGCCGCCTGCGCATCGCCCTTGTACCGGGCGGCGATCTGCTGGAACGACGGGCCGACCAGCTTGCGATCCACCGCATGGCAGCCCATGCACGCATTCGCATTCGCGACACGCTGACCAGCGGGTACATCGGCGGCAAACGCTTGAGATGCAAACACAAGCGCCACCGAGCCCGCCATCAACGCCATAAAAACACCGCCAACCCCACGCATCACTGCGGCGCCTTCGGATTGCCCGGATGCACCGCGTTCGAATTCGTGACCGGCGCCGGCGCCTGCTGTTCAAGCGGCCGCGCGCTCACCGACGAATCCGGAATCGCGCCCACCGTCGCCGCGCTCGCGTCGGGCTGCGACGCGGCGACCGGAGCCGTTGCCGCAGCAGCGGCCGCCGCAGCGGCTTCCTGCGGCTGGATGTACTGGAACACCTTCACGACCTGCGTCACGCCCGGCACCCGGCTCGCGACGTCCGCGCCGCGATTGCCTTCATCCATCGTGACGAGGCCCATCAGATACACCGAACCGCGCTCGGCCACGACCTTGAAATCGTTCGCCGAAATATCCTTCTCGGCGATCAGCGCCGTTTTCACGCGCGTCTCGAGATACGTGTCGTTCGTGCGCGACGAGAACGAACTCGCGGGCATGATCGCCAGTTCGTTGACGATCGTATTCACGTTGTTCAGTCCGCGCACGATGCTCTCTGCGCGCTGCTTCGACGCGTCCCCCGCGACTTCGCCGGTCAGCAGCACGCGGCGATTGAACACCGTCACGTTGACGTGCGCCGAGTCCGGCAGGTTCTGGCTCGTCTGCGAAAGCGCCTTCACCTGAATCTCGCGGTCTTCGGTCTGCGCGCCGAGCGTGCGCCGGTCGGTAGCCATCAACGCGCCGCCGCCCGCCGCGCCCGCAACGGCGAGAAAGCAACCCTGCAACGTCGCGGACAACCCCGCCGCAAAACCCACCACCAGCACGGTTCTCACCAGTGTCTTCTTGACGCGGAATACGCTCATCAACTAGCTCTCCTTCGGATCGTTCTCAGTCTTCGCCCAGCAACATGGCATCGATGCCGTCGCACAGACAATGGATGGTCAGCAAATGCACTTCCTGGATACGCGCGGTGCGATCCGACGGCACGCACACGTGGATGTCGGTATCGCTCAGTATTTCCTGCATGCGTCCGCCGCCTTTTCCGCTCAGCGCGACGACGATCATTTCGCGCTCATGCGCAGCTTCGATCGCGGCGATCACATTCGCGGAATTGCCGGACGTGCTGATCGCGAGCAACACATCGCCCGGCTGTCCGAGTGCCCATACCTGCTTCGAGAAAATCTGCTCGAACGAGTAGTCGTTGGCGATCGCGGTAAGCACGGACGTATCGGTGCTGAGCGCGACGGCCGGCAAGCCGGGCCGCTCGCGCTCGAAGCGGCCAATCAGTTCCGCGGCGAAGTGTTGCGCGTCGGCGGCCGAGCCGCCATTGCCGCAAGAAAGAATGCGATTGCCGTTGGCAAGCGCGGCGAACATCGTGTCGATCGCTGCAGCGATCGGCATCGACAAGGTTTCCAGGGCTTCGAGTTTGACTGCCGCGCTATCGCGGAAGTGTTGTTGAATGCGTTCGACTGACATCGAGTCTCTATCTTCTACCGCGAGTGGGCCGCAATGCGCAGCCATGTTGTGAAGTCGTATGAATGAAGTCGTGCAGCCTGCCGTGCCGCTGCGGTGAACGTGTTACGCAACGCGTGACGCGACATACGTGAATCCGAAGAACACCTCGCGAAATGCGCTGTACGGAGCACTGTTATGCCGCATGTCGTCCGCCGCCCCGTAGCTCGCACGCGAGCGCAAGTTTATCGCACTAACACGCGTTGTCCGCGCATTGCGTCAGACTTCGTCGGCGCGGAAAGCATCGCGCAGCCACACGAGCCGCCCCGCTTCGAAGGCAATCACGTCGAAGCGGCAAGCGGGCTGGGCGCCTTGCTGCGACACCTGCGTCGCGAGGTAATGCTGCGCGGCGCGCACGATCCGCTGCCGCTTCTGCCACCCGATGCTCGCCGCGGCGCCGCCATACTTGCGTTGAGCGCGCGCCCGGACTTCGACGAAGACCAGTGCGCCATCGCGCTCGCGCATGACCAGATCGATTTCGCCGCCGCGGCACGACACATTGCGCGCGACCAACCGCAAACGCTGGCGCTGCAGAAACTCCTGCGCGTGTGCTTCGAAAGCGGCGCCGACGAGCTTGGACCCGGGTTGCGTGGAAAAGTTGTCGCGCATGGGCGCATGCGGTTTTGGCGGCCTACGCTCCTGCTCCTGCTCCTGCTCCTGCTCCTGCTCCTGCTCCTGCTCCTGCTCCTGCTCCTGCTCCTGCTCCTGCTTCGAGCGAGACGCGCTCCGAGCACGCACGCCGCCAGGACCTGGTGCCCCTGCGTGGCACAATGACGGCCTCATTCCGTCCGTCTGCGTTTTCTGCCTCATGACTTCTCTCTCCGAACTCGCGCAAGGACAGCAGTACCCTGCCGCCGCGCTGTATGTGGTGGCCACGCCGATCGGCAACGTCGCCGACATCACGCTGCGCGCGCTGCACGTACTCGGTCTCGTCGACCGCATCGCCGCGGAAGACACGCGCAACACGGGTCAGTTGCTCGCGCGCTATGGAATCTCGAAGCCGCTCATCGCCGTCCATCAGCACAACGAGCGAGCCGCGGCGCAACGCATCGTCGAACATTTGCAGGCGGGCGAGCGGGTGGCGTATGTGTCCGACGCAGGCACGCCCGGCATCTCGGACCCAGGCGCAAAGCTCGTCGATGCAGCGCGCGAAGCGGGCTTTGCGGTCGTTCCGCTGCCGGGCGCAAGCGCGCTTGCCACCGCACTGAGCGCGGCGGGCGACTGGGTCGCGACGTTCTCGTTCCTCGGCTTTCTTCCGCCGAAAGCCAAAGCGCGCGCCGCCACACTTCAGGGGCTCGCCCATCATCCGCATGCGCTGGTCTTCTACGAAGCGCCGCATCGCATCGTCGAAACGGTGCAGGCGCTGGCCGATACGTTGGGCGGCGAGCGCAAGCTGCTGATCGCGCGAGAACTGACGAAGTTACACGAAGCGCTGCATTGCGGCACCCTGGCCGAAGGGCCAACGTGGCTCGCCGCCGATCCAAACCGGCAACGCGGAGAATTCGTACTGGTAGTGGAAGGCGCGCAGCAGGAAGCGGCCGGCGAACACGATCATGATGCGTTGCTCGAAACGCTGCTCGAAGAATTGACGGTGAGCAGCGCGGCCAAAATAGCGGCGGCGATCACCGGCGCGTCGCGCAACGCGTTGTACACGCGCGCGCTCGAGCTCAAGAAAGAAGAGGACTGACGCGCGAAGCGGCCGCGCCGCAAGCACAGCGGGATACGTCACGCAAAACAAAAGGGCCGCTCATACCGATGAGCGGCCCTTCTTGCATTTACACGCAGCAGCGTGGCTGTTCGTCATGCGAGGCAGCGCCCAAAGCGCCGCCGCAAAATCATTTCTGCGCAGTCGATCCCGAGTTGGACGCCAGCGTTTCGTCGCGTGCGGCGCGCGCTTCTTCCTGCGTCAAACCTTCGATCTTCACGCGCGCCGTGCCGGCGTGGCGCATATCGAGCACGTTCGCCGCCGCCATCGACAGATCGATCACCCGGCCGCGCGCATACGGACCGCGGTCGTTGATTCGCACGACGACCGAGCGCGACGTGGCGGGATTCGTCACGCGCACATATGAGCCGAGGGGCAGCGTGCGATGCGCGGCAGTCAGCGCGTGCATGTCGTAACGTTCGCCATTCGCGGTGCGGCGGCCATGGAAACCGCGGCCATACCAGGAGGCGCGGCCGATCTGATGAAAGTCCGACACGTCGGTGCCGTCATCGGTGAGCGGTTTGGCGTCGGCCAGCGACGAGCCCTGGACGGCGACGTCCGAGGCCGGCGCGCTGCCGTAGGCTTGCGGTCCGAAGGACGCTGCTTGCGCGTTTTTTGTGCGGAGCGGCACAGCGTTTGCAACGCTGTTGTCGGCCCCCGGCGGCGTGGCGCAACCGGCCAGCACAAAAAAGGCGAAAAGAGTCCCCAGACTACGGGATAACCGAGTTTTCATAAGACGTGCAATCACATTGTCGAGCCGCATCACGCGAAGTTGAGCGTGTTGCCTGCGACTCCGGCGGCAAAGGACGACAACGCGCCGCGCAGACGAGCGCAGTACGTCGAAGCCCGGATGCAGCTCACTGAGCCGCTACCGCACGGTTAATTTTCACGTCTGGCGCAACCTGTCCCCGGCAGCCTGACCAGACCCCACATGCCGCCATCGAACGTGGCAAACACGTTCTTGCGCGCGAAAGTTCAGCGCGCAGGAACGGCGGCGTAGGCCCCACCCAGCGTCACGACCGTTAAAGTCGTAGCAGGCGCGCGGCGCCTGGCTGGGCAAGACGTGTGCATCGAATGCATCGATACCTGATGGCCGTCATACCGCGACGGCCCTTACTTGAGTGGCGATCCGCGCGCCCATTTTTGATGGGGACGCATCGCCTTGTGGCAGCACGATTCCTCGTGCATGGGGTCCATTATACCCAAAACAGAAGTCTGCGTTGCTAAGCGACTGAAAACCTTGATGAATCTTCACCATTGCTGCAAGAATCGACAGACAAAAGCCGCAGGCGCGGCGTTTGCGGGGAGGCGACAAGCCTCGGCGCGCGCCGGAAAGACGCCGGTACAATCAACGTTTTCACTGCGGCGCCGTCATCCATGAAAGTCACCTTGATCCCCGTTACGCCGTTCCAGCAAAACAGCTCGCTGCTCGTTTGCGAGGCGACCGGACGCGCGGCCGTCGTCGATCCGGGCGGCGATCTCGACATCATTCAAGGCGAGATCGCGCGGCAGAAGGTGAGCGTCGAAAAAGTGCTGCTGACGCATGGCCATATCGACCACTGCGCCGGCGCGAAGACGCTGGCCACGCATTACGGCGTGCCGATCGAAGGCCCGCATCCGGACGAACGTTTCTGGCTCGACAAGCTGCCGGATCAAAGCACGCGCTTCGGCTTTCCGGCTGCGCAGGCGTTCGAGCCCGACCGTTGGCTCGACGACGGCGACACCGTGCAGTTCGGCGATGAAACGCTCGAGGTCTATCACTGCCCCGGCCACACGCCGGGCCACGTCGTGTTCTTCAGCCGCGCGCATCGGCTCGCGCTGGTCGGCGACGTGCTCTTCGCGGGCTCCATCGGCCGCACGGATTTTCCGCGCGGCAACCACGCCGATCTGATCCGCTCGATCCGCGAAAAACTCTGGCCGCTCGGCGACGACGTCACGTTCGTGCCGGGCCACGGTCCCACGTCGACGTTCGGCGCGGAGCGTCGCAGCAATCCCTATGTCGCCGACGGAGTCGCCGCATGAGCAGCGAAATCTATGTCAGTACCGACGTCGAAGCGGACGGCCCGATTCCCGGCCCGCATTCGATGCTGAGTTTCGCCTCGGCCGCCTACACGGAGGACAAGCAGCTGATCGCCACGTTCTCCGCCAATCTGGAATTGCTCGACGGCGCGGCGCCCCATCCGGTGCAGGAAGCGTGGTGGAAGACGCAGCCCGAGGCGTGGGCGGCCTGCCGTACCGACTTGCAGCGTCCGGACGCGGCGCTCGCGGCCTACGTCGACTGGGTCGAGGCGCTGCCCGGCAAGCCGGTGTTCGTCGCCATGCCCGCCGGCTTCGACTTTACGTACATGTTCTGGTACATGATGCGCTTTGTCGGCCGCTGCCCGTTTTCGTGGTCGGCGCTCGACATCAAGACGCTCGCCTTCGCGATGACCGGCCTGCCGTATCGCAAGAACATCAAACCGCGCTTTCCGAAACACTGGTTCGACGAGCATCCGCACACGCACGTCGCGCTCGATGACGCCATCGAACAGGGCGCACTTTTCTGCAACATGCTGAAGGATCTGCGCACGATGCAGGCCGCCAGCCTTGCGTCGGCGCAAGAAGGGGACGCCTCAGGACAAAATCCCGCTGAGGAACCGGCAAATTAGGTAATCTCCCTCGCGGGAGGCGTTTTGCATTGCGTTTCGTTTTCGCGCCCTCTACCATGCGGTGATACGGCGACGCAAACGGAGGCGCAGTTGACACTCGATACGTTCTCTCAAAAAATTCTGCGCCTTTTGCAGTTAGATGCACGCCGTTCGGTGCAGGAAATATCCGATCAGGTCGGCCTGTCGAGCACGCCATGCTGGCGGCGCATCAAGGACATGGAGCAGTCGGGCGTGATCCAGCGCTACACCGCGCTGCTGGATCGCGAAAAACTGGGGCTGCACGTGTGCGCGCTCGCGCACATTCACCTCACGCGTCACACCGAAGGCGGCGTCGAACAGTTCGAGCGGGAGATCGCCACCTGCCCGGAAGTCACCGAGTGCTACAGCACGACCGGCGAATCCGATTACATCCTCAAGATCGTCGCGCCGGACATCAAGGCGTACGACACGTTTCTGCACGAACGCATCTTCAAGATTCCCGCGGTGGCGCAAGTGCGCACGAGCGTCGTGCTGCGCGAGATCAAGTTCGATACGCAGTTGCCGCTTTGAGGGGATGCGCTTTGATGCGCTTCGCTTCGATGGGGTTTGATGCGCGTCGGTGTGCCAGAGGTGCACGTGTGATGCGCCTGATGGTCCGCAATCCGCCGATGATGCGCCGGCGAGCCGCCGCAATCCATCAAGAGCGCCGTTCGGCATGGCGACGCGGCCCGCCGCGCGTTGCGTTGCTCTCAAGCCTCAGTTAGTGCCATGCGGCACTGTGGTACGGCGACGACCATGGCCCGTAGCGCCCGCCTGCGTGGACGAACCGCTTTGCGTCGACGGCGTGCTCACCTCGCGTAACACCTCCAGCATTGCGCGCACCGAGCCGGCGCTTGAGCGCGGCGAGATCCACGCGCTCGAGCCCCTCTGCGTCGCCCTTGCCGGACCCATGCGAAGGCAGCGCCGGCAGCACGACTTCGACGTCGAGCCCCGTGCTCAGATAATGAATGTTGACCGCGGCCGCCTTCACGCCGCCGGCGGCCAATGCCGCGTTGACGTCCGCGACGATCCGCTCGCGCGGCGGCAAACCGACGGGCGGATGCGCGACGGCATCGTTCTCGGGATCGACGTGAATCAGCGCGTCCAGCACGCGGCTGTCGTTCAGCACGCGCAGGCGCGCAGTCTCCGCGATGTAGTGCCCCTCGGAAACCGAGATGAGCGGATCGACCAGAATATGCGCGTCGACAAGCGCGAAATCTCCCATTTTCCGCGTGCGTAATTCGTGGACGTCGCGCACGCCTGGCGTGGACAGCAGCAGCGCGCGCATGTCGGCGGTGGCGGCATCGTCGAGCGCGCGGTCGGACAGATCCTGCAGCGCGTCCCATCCGAACATCCAGCCCATGCGCGCCACCATGAAACCGACGATCGCCGCCGCGATCGGATCGAGCAGCCGCACGCCCGCAAGGCTGCCGAGAATACCGAGCGCAACCACCAGCGACGACGCCGCGTCCGAGCGCGCATGCCACGCATTCGCGATCAGCATGGCCGAACGCACGCGCTGAGCTTCCCGCAGCATGTAGCGAAACAGTCCCTCTTTGGAGACGAGGACGAGCACGGCCACGATAAGCGCGCTCAGATGAACGGCGGGGATGCTCTCGAGATCGGCGAGACGCGTACCGGCACGCCATAACATGCCGAAGCCGACCGCAATCAGCAGCGCGCCGAGAAAGAGCGATGCGACCGTTTCGTAACGGCTATGGCCGTAATTGTGATCGGCATCCGGCTTTGCGCCGCTGTGCCGATTGGCAAACAGCACGACAAAATCGGAAATGAGATCGGCGAGAGAGTGGATGCCGTCAGCCACCAATGCCTGCGAGTGCGCGAACACACCGACGGCGATTTGCAGCGCCATCAATACCGTATTCAGCGCAATACTGACAAACGTACTTTTGCGCGCGACGCGGTGTTTTTCAGCGGACTCAATGGCGGCGGAAGGCATCATGGAAGCGGTGGGTGTTCAACCTCTCCATTCTACCCGTCCGGTCTTAAGAATGAGCGCCCACGCCAACAAACATCTTTTAGAATCAATCGCTTATGAAAACGAAAAGCATTCGCATTCGAATTGCGCGAAGCGGCAGTGCGCGTGGCACACACACGATTTGAACGGACGACAAAAAAGCCGCGCCTGGAAACTGCGCGGCCTTAGTGAATGAGTCCAGCGCACTCGCGACGCGAGCCTCATTCGTATTACGTTAATGCTACACATGCGAGAGGCATTACACCTGATTAATTCCGGGCAAGCACTCAGTAAGCCTGGCGCCTGATTACTTCTGAATGAGAAACTTGTCGCGATCCATGCCCGCAATCCAGCGCGGCGGTTTGCCGCGGCCCGACCACGTGCTGCCGCTTTCCGGGTCACGATATTTAGGCGCAACGCCGGCACGCGGACGAGCGGCTTTTGCACCCTTGGGCGCGCGCCCGCCGCCGAGTTCGCTCAGCGAAATGCCGTAGTCGGCCATTTTCTGTTTGATTTCGTTCAGCACTTCCGCGTATTCGCGCGACTTCGCCTCTTCGATCTGCTTTTCCAGCTTCTCTCGCTGCGCGAGTAGTTCCTTGTAGGAAGACATAGGTTCCCTTGTGGTTTGGATTAACGACTGCCAGTCTTAAGCCGGCTTGCCCTTTGAAGGTGTTCATGCCTCGGAATTTGAACGCGAGATTAACACAAAATAGAAAGACTACAAACGCGTCCGCGTAAAACTAATACTTGTCCGTTTCAAAAACTTTCGCGGCGAGGCGCTGTCACGCGTCAGCTTTCATTTAGCCACTCCGCGTTTTTTGCAGACGAAGCGTCGCGCGAATCGGTAAATATGGGATTAATTATCAGCGCATGAAAATTAAGACAGTTTCCGCAAGCAAACATTTCATTGCATGAGAGCTTCGACATGAAATGTCGGCACATATTTGAAGCACTTTGGGCCCACCGTTTTCGGCGATAAGGTTTTCCCGAATAGGCAATAAACGCCTAATTGGCCCGCCGTCGAATGCAATCTTCTAGCGCCGCACGCAATGTTTCCATGTCCAGCTTCGCGCTTTCGAATGCGAAACGTTTGCGCAGACCGTTTTGCCGCAAATCGACGCCATATCTGTCGACGCCGATTAGCCGGTAGCCGCAGGCGTCGGACACTGCGTCGGCAAATTCGCCGATCAGCGCGTCTTCCTCGTCGTGCTCAAGCACCGGCAGCGGGTCGAGTTCATCGCCGCCGAGCCAGCCCATCGCGCCGAATCCGCCGATATAACGCAGGCGGTCGAGCTTCATCGTCCAGAACGTGAAGTCGCCGAGGACAAGATAGCGCTCCGCGTCTGGGTGATAGCGCAGATACCGCGCGACGAGTTCCGGTGCCGGGTCGACCGGTTCGAAGGTGCCGAGCAACGTGACGCGCTGACCGTTGAGCACGTCGCCGTCCGGCGCATCGACGACGAGGAAGCCGGCACGCGGATCGGCGTGCAGGTTATGCGTGTGCTCGGCGAGCCGGCTCACCAGAATCGTCGGCCGATGCTGTTCATCAGGCGCAAACGGCAGCACCGACGGATAAGGGAAGCCTTCGGGCTGGCGCGCGTGCGTCGCCAGCGTGCCGACCGCGGCGGTATGCAACAGGTGCAATGGAGCTTGTGCGGGAATGTTCAAGTGCGTTCCTTTCGTCGATGAGCGAATTCTTGCCGTCCGTGATGCGCGGATTGGCGTGACGTGCAATGCCGGCTGCCCGCCTATATATATATTGCATGCACCTCGTGGATTCGCGGATTCGCGGATTCGTGAGTCGCTGGGCGCTCACATCCGCGAACCGTCTGCCAACGCGCGACGAATCCAGCAAAAGCGCAATTCCGTGGGTTCAAGCATAAGACAGCGCCCTTCGTTAGAATCGGAAATTCGCTTTCAGTGCGCTTTCTTCCGCATCTTCCTCCTCACGAGACTCCCGTGTCCGATCGCTCCACCGACTTCGCCGCCATCCCCGCCGCTCACCGGAACCTGTCCGACACCGCGCGTCAGCGAGCGCGCATCGCGACGATGGCGCTGTTTTTCATCGCCGGGATGGTGTACGGCTCGTGGGGCGTGCATGTGCCGACCGTGCGCGACCGCTTCCACCTGAGTCCCGCCTTGCTGTCGGTCGCGCTTCTCGCGGTTGCCGGCGGCTCGATCGGCGCGATGGCCGCGAACGCGTCGTGGATTGCGCGCGTCGGCACGCGCCGCGCCTGCCTCACCGGCGGGCTCGTGATGTCGGTCTGCGTCGCGTTGATCCTCGTGGTGCCGTTCTACTGGATGCTGCTGGTCGTGCTGGCCCTGTTCGGCGCGGGCATGGCCACGCTCGACGTCGCGATGAACGCCGAAGCGAGCGCCGTCGAAAAGGCGCTGCGCAAGCCGATCATGTCGTCGTTGCACGGCATGTTCAGCGTCGGCGGGATGGTCGGCGCGGCGGTCGGCGGCGCGCTGCTCGCGCACGGCATGGCGCCGGCCGTGCATCTCGGCTTGGCCGCGGCCGTCAGCGCGCTGGTGCTGATCGCGGCCTGCCCTTCCGTGTTGCCGCACGTGCCGCACGACGAACATCCCGACTCGGCGACGCCGCGTGCGAACCGCTGGCGCTCGCCCGCGTTGTGGGCGCTCGGCACGGTCGCGCTCGTCGCGCTGATCGCCGAGGGCGCGATGTACGACTGGGCGACCGTCTATATGCGCGATGTCGTCCTCTCTTCGCCGGCCGCCGCGAGCGCCGCGTATGCCGCGTTTTCGGGCGGCATGGCAGCCGCGCGTTTTGCCGGCGACGCGGTGCGGGCGCGCTTTGGCGCTCCGCAACTGGTGATGGCCAGCGCGACGCTGGCGCTCGCCGGCATGATCGGCGCGCTGTTGGTGCCGACGCCGGTCGCGGCGCTGACCGGCTTCACGCTGATGGGCCTTGGTCTCGCCAACATGATGCCGGTGCTGTTCGCGGCCGCCGCGAGCGTGAAAGGCATCCACGCTGCCGAAGGGCTCGCGCACGTCGCCGGGCTGGCTTACTTTGGGATGCTGTTTGGGCCGGTCCTGATCGGCGCGGTGGCGCAGGTGACGAATCTGTCGATCGGACTGTCCGTGGTCGCGGTGTGCTGTGCGCTGATTGCGATCGCGGGGCCGAAGGTGCTGCAGCGGCTGAAGATTTAGCGGCCAGGCGCTGCTGCCCTCGCCTGTTTCGTCGATTGGCGCGGAGGGGGCGGGTCGCGTTGGTTGCGATAGCCGTTACTCCTCTTAGAACGCAAGCAACGCGGGCAACGCGCCCGACGCACGCAACGCGACGAACACGGCTGACGCCAACCACCAACCACCACCCCAAAACAAAAGGCACGCGACCGAAGGTACGCGTGCCTTTCCAATCATGCGATCACGGACAGCGCAAGCTGCCCGCACCCATGCGGTATTACATCTTCACCACGTCGAGCAGCGTCTTCTTGCCCGACTTGTAGTTGTACAGCGAGATCACGCCGTGCTTCAGATCGCCCTTCGAGTCGAAGGTCGTCTGGCCGATCACACCCTTGTAGTCGGTGTTCGGCATTGCAGCGAGGATCTTCGACGGATCGGTCGAGCCAGCGCGCTTCATTGCGTCGACGATGATGTACACAGCGTCATACGTGAACGGAGCGTAGATCTGGATCGGTTGACCGAAACGCTTCAGGTACTTCGCCTGGAACGCCGAACCGCCTTCCATCTTCTCGAGCGCCATGCCGGCTTCCGAGCAGACGATGTTGTCGGTTGCGTCGCCAGCGAGGTCCGACAGCTTGTCGGTACACACGCCGTCGCCTGCCAGCACCTTCGCGCGCAGGCCGAGCTGCTTGGCTTGCTTCGCGAACGGGCCGCCGGTGGCGTCCATGCCGCCGTACATGATCGCGTCCGGGTTTTCGCCCTTGATCTTCGTCAGAATCGCGCGGAAGTCGACAGCCTTGTCGTTCGTCGCGTCATGCGACATCACGTTCAGGCCCAGCGACTTTGCGGTCTTTTCGAATTCGTTCGCGAGACCCTGGCCGTAAGCGGTCGAGTCGTCGACGATCGCGACGCTCTTCACTTTCAGACCCTTGGCTGCGTAGTTAGCCAGTGCCGGACCTTGTTGCGCGTCGGTCGCAACGACGCGGTACGTCGTCTTGAAACCTTGTTGCGTATAGGCCGGGTTCGTTGCCGACGGCGAGATCTGCACGATGCCTGCATCGCTATAGATCTTCGAAGCCGGAATCGACGTGCCCGAGTTCAGGTGGCCGACCACTGCCACAACCTTGTCGTCGACCAGCTTCTGCGCGACTTGCGTAGCAGTACGCGGGTCGGCTGCGTCGTCTTGTGCGTCGAGTTGCAGCGTGACTTTCTGGCCGCCGATCGTCAGGCCCTTCGCGTTGATTTCTTCAACCGCGAGGCGTGCGCCGTTTTCGTTGTCTTTCCCCAGGTGAGCGATACCGCCAGTCAGCGGTGCAACGTGACCGATCTTGACGACCGTGTCGGCTGCAGCCGATGTTGCCAACGTCGCGAACAGCATCGCCGCAGCGCTGATCGGCAACAGCTTTTGAATCTTGATGTTCATGTAAGTCTCCAGTTTCGGTCCCAAAAACAACGTAATCGCCCTGTGCCCCCGCTTCCCCAACACGTGTCGCTCAGTCCCGTGGACGACCACGCCGGTTGCATCGTTCATGCACTTGGCCAGTACGTCTGCCGGACTGTTTGTGACAGGCGGCAACCCGTACTTGCGCGCAAGTGTAGGCTATCAAATTAATTTGTGGGACTTTTTTGAGGAAGTGGGATGAACACTAATAGCGTTTATCCAGTGGCGCCGGCTTCCGGCTTGCGTCGCGGGCTGGAAAGCACCGGCCCATGCGGGTTTCCGCTATATGAGCAACGCATCGGCGAGTAAGCGCTAAAGGTTTTAGCGAGTCAAACCGTTAATGGTTCGAATGAGGCGGAATACGTCGAAATGGATTCGAGCGGCCGGCACTTTTTTTGAAAACGACGCGCGCCGCAAGCGGGGGCGGCACGCGTCCTGACTCGTCGCGGTTCAGCGTTTAAATCCAGCGACGAACGCCGCGATGCCGGCGCTTGCCGCACGCCATTCGTCGTCGAGTTGGGCCATCAGTTCTGCCGCGCCGAAGTCCTCGCGCCGCGAGCGGCCGAGCGGCGCACCTTGCCCCGACCACAGCGACAGATAATCGCCGTTCTGCGCGCGGCCGGCCGTCTGACGCAACTCCTGCGTCAATGCGTTCTGCACGGGATACGGCGCGATCTTCTGCGGCGCTTCGCTCAGGCGCTGCATCAGCGGATTGCGGATGCCGCGCGCGTGGCGGCCAGTGATCGCGTAGGTCACCGAAGTCGACGTGTCGGAAATCGAGCGCAGCCGGTCTTTCCATGCCTGCGGTATCGCGCTTTCGCGGGAAGTCAGGAACGCGGTGCCCATGACCGCGGCTTGCGCGCCGAGCGCGAGCGCGGCGACGATTCCCCGTCCGTCCATGATGCCGCCGGCGGCGAGCACCGGCAGTCCGGTTGCGTCGACGACTTGCGGCACGAGCGCCATCGTGCCGACCAGCGCTTCTTCGAATGAACCGATGAACGTGCCGCGATGCGCGCCCGCCTCCGAACCCTGCGCGGCGATCGCATCGGCGCCCGCGTCGCGCCACGCGACGCCTTCCGCAACATGCGTCGCGGTGCCGATTACATATTGACCGTTCGCCTGCAGCCGCGCGACGTCTTCGCGTGACAGCAGCCCGAACGTGAAGCTGACCACCGGCACACGCGATTCGATCAG
Source organism: Paraburkholderia sp. OAS925 (assembly GCF_040543975.1). Taxonomy (NCBI): domain Bacteria; kingdom Pseudomonadati; phylum Pseudomonadota; class Betaproteobacteria; order Burkholderiales; family Burkholderiaceae; genus Paraburkholderia; species Paraburkholderia sp. OAS925. The sequence goes on along the minus strand of NZ_JBEUNO010000001.1, from coordinate 496,074 downwards.
CGCCTCCAACTGCGCGCGAAAATCCGGCGCGTAGCGTTCGAGCGGCCGGCCCGGCGGCAAACCTAGGTCCGCGCGCACCGGGTCGATGGCTTCGAGCGCGCGGCGCACGGTGGCGTCGTCGGGCGCGGCAGGCTGCAGCACGAACAGATTGACGCCGAACGGGCGATCCGTCAGCGCGCGAATCGCCGCGACGTCGCTCGCGATTTTCTCCGGCGACAGCGCCGCACCGGCCAGCGTGCCGAGGCCGCCGCTATTCGACACGGCCGCGACCAACTCGGGCGTCGTGGCGCCCGCCATCGGCGCCTGCACGACCGGCACACGCAAGCCAAAACGCTCGGCAAACGGCGTCACAAAACTGCCTTCACTCATGATCGATTCTCCTTCGCGCAATCCGCTCGCCATCCCCGCGAGACCTTACCGTGGACTCTACCGGCGCGACGCGCAACAGGAAAATGAATAATCGAGAACGTTCGGATCGTCCAATGAGATTGCCTTGACGATGCCCGTCGAACGGGCTTTCGAAGGCTGTTCGCAAGGCTTTGCCGGGGGTGCCTGCACCGGCTTTCTTTTGGTGGCACACTGACCGCCCGCTTCAGGCATTCGCGCCTCTTGCATTCGTTTTGTCTCAACTCGCCCACTCAATTCATTCGCGCGACCGCGCGCGATTACGGAGGACACCATGAGCATCACTTCGCGATGGATCGACATTCCCGCCGGCAACGACACGTTCGGCGGCTATCTCGCGCTGCCCAAAAGCGGCAAGGGACCGGCTGTCATCATCATTCAGGAAATCTTCGGCGTGAACAGCCATATCCGCTCGGTCGCGGATCAATATGCGCAAGACGGCTACGTCGCGCTCGCACCCGACGTGTTCTGGCGCGTGCAGCCGCGCGTCGAGTTGACGTATGAAGGCGCGGACCGCGCGAAGGGCGTCGAACTGATGCAGAAGCTCGACGCAAACCAGGCGGCCGACGACATCGGCGCAACGGCCGCGGCGCTGCGCGCGATGCCCGAAGTCACCGGCAAGATTGCGGCAATCGGCTTCTGCTTCGGCGGACTGCTTGCATATTTGACGGCCGCGCGCGGCAGCGTCGACGCCGCGGTCGCCTATTACGGCGGCGGCATTCAGAACAAGCTCGACGAAGCCGCGAAGGTCAAAGTGCCGATGCAGTTTCACTACGGCGAACTCGACCAGCATATTCCGCTGTCGGCCGTCGGTCAGATTCAGGAGCGCTTTGCCGGCCGCACCGATGCCGAGTTCCACATCTATCCGAACGCGGATCACGGCTTCAACTGTTCGGACCGTGCGTCGTACAACCAGCGCGCCGCCGCGCTCGCGCATGGCCGCACGCTGACGTTCCTCGGCGAGCGGCTGTAAGTCGGGCAAGTGACGCAAGTCACGCACTGACGCGATAGGCTCGCCGCGGCGGCGCGCGAGTCGGTTACGCTTGATGGGCGGCGCGCCGCGTCCGCTCTCTTTGCGTCGATGCACGCGGCGGCAAATCACGGCGTAGCTGTGCCGCCGCGTCGCCGCTTGCGTGCATCGACGATGGACATCCCACATCCGCCAGCGAGGTCCTTTCCGCCGTGCTATCAGACTATCTCGCCCATGACGCCCTCGGCCTGGCCGAACTCGTGCGGACTCGCGAAGCCAGCGCGCGCGAGTTGCTGGACACAGCGATCTCGCGCACGGAAGCGGTCAATCCCGCGATCAACGCGATCGTGCTGAAGGACTACGAAGCCGCCCGCGAACGCGCGTCGCGTTACGACGCGAGCATGGCGAACGGCATCAACGGCGCAAATGGCGCGGACGCCGACAGCCCGCAAACCGCGCAGACCGCGCTCGCCGGCGTGCCGTATCTGATCAAGGATCTGGGCGCCGCCGTCGCGGGCCTGCGCATGACGATGGGCAGCCGTCACTATCGCCACTTCATTCCCACCGACGACGCGCCCGTCGTCGCACTCGCCAAAGCGGCGGGCCTCAACATCTTCGGCAAGACGAGCACGTCGGAGCTCGGTCAAATGCCTTATACGGAGCCCGAACTATTCGGTGCGTGCCGTAATCCGTGGAATCTCGACCATACGCCCGGCGGCTCGAGCGGCGGTGCGGCAGCGGCAGTCGCGGCGGGCATCGTGCCGCTCGCGCATGCATCGGACGGCGGCGGCTCGATCCGCATCCCCGCGTCGTGCTGCGGACTGTTCGGGCTCAAGCCCTCGCGTGGACGCGTGCCGCGCATGCCCGCCGCGGTCGCGGCCGGCGAACTCGGCGTCGATCACGCCATCTCGCGCAGCGTACGCGACAGCGCGGTGTTGCTCGACCTGCTCGCGGGCAACGCGGACCGTCCGCTCGGCGCGCCGGGTACGTTTCTCGGCGCGAGCCGCGAGCCGTGCAAACCGCTGAACATTGCGTACGTGACCGAGCCGATGCTCGCCCCGTCGCTTTCCGCCGATGCACGCGCCGCGCTCGAAGACGCCGCGCAACTTGCAAGCTCGCTCGGACACAACATCGAGCCTGTTTCGCTCGGGATCGATTTCGACGCGGTCAGGCACGCGTTTCTCACGCTGTGGTCCGTCACGGCGGAAGACCTCGTGCTGAACGCCGAGCGCATCACCGGACGCAAGCCGTCGCGCGACGAGTTCGAAATCTCGACGTGGGCGATGGCGCACGTGGGCCGCAAGCTCGGTGAGCGCGGCCTGCCCGGGGCGCTCGAAGAACAGCGCCGCATCACCGAACGTCTGACCGATCTGTTGAGCCGCTACGACGTGATCCTCTGCGCGACGCTCGCCGCGGCGCCCATCAAGATCGGCGAGATGCATCCGACGCAGGCCGAGCGCATGCAGATGCGCGCAGTCAGCGCGATGCCGCTCGAGCCGCTGATGAAGAAGTTGCTCGCCGAGGCGTCGAACAAGGCGTTTGCGTGGGCGGGCTGCACCGAGCTCTTCAATCTGAGCGGCCAGCCGGCCATGTCGATACCGCTTTACTGGAATGCGCGCGGACTTCCCGTTGGCGTGCAGTTCGCGGCCCGCGACGGCGGCGAAGCCACGCTGCTGCGCCTTGCCGCGCAACTCGAAGCGGCACGGCCGTGGTTCGACAAGCGTCCGCCGCTGATCAAGGCGCGCAGCTAGGCGGTGCGATGTGAGGTGAACGGTTTGCGTCGCGCGTGCGTCGGCATCGACGTGACGATGGCCCGGCATGCAAGCCACTGCGACGATCGACGCAGCCAGTCCGCGCATCAAGTAATAAGTCGGTGGGAGCGGCGAGCCGCTCGCCTCGGTAAGCGACGTGACGACGAACGGTCCAAAGCCGCCGAACATCGTCACGGCAATGCGGTAGACCAACGATAAACCCGTGCAGCGCAAATCCGCAGGGGAACAGTTCGGCGATCAGCGCGCCGAACTGCCCGTCATATTGCAGCGCACTTCAGCCAACGCATGAAGGCAGCGTGAGAACCACGCGATCAGGCCTTCTTGTTATACGCACTGCACCAGCCCTTCGCCGCAACCTGCTTGCCGGCGAACATCGGACACGGCGCGTACGGATCGCTCGCTTTGCCCTGATAGAAGCTGCAATTGCCGCAGTCCTGGCCCGGTGCGTACTTGGCGAACTTCGCCTTGTCGACCTTGCTGGCGTCTTCCTTGTAGCCGAGCGCCTGTGCGGTCGGGTCGCTTTCTGCGACCTTCGGTGCATCGGCGAATGCCTGGCGGGACAGTGCCAGCGACGAGGCCACGCCGATACTGGAAATCAAAAACGTGCGACGGGAAGCTTTCATGGGGACTCACTCCATTTATATTGAACTGATCGCCGTTCTGATGACAGCGGTCCCCAAGGATATCAATGAAGCCGTCTCAGGTGACGGGTCAAATGATAGAGATAAGCGAATCGCAACGACATCAGGCCGCCCGCGTGAAGCGCAACGGCGTGCGCTCATGCGCGGCCGCTCAATTCGCACACCCGCTGCGCGATCGCCAGGCAAGCCGTGAGTCCCGGCGATTCGATGCCGAACAGATTGACGAGTCCGCGCACGCCATGCGCGGCCGGTCCCTGGATCACGAAATCGGCGGCGGGTTCGCCGGGGCCCGACAGCTTCGGACGGATTCCCGCGTAAGCCGGCTGCAGCGCGTTGTCCGGCAGCGCCGGCCAGTAAGCGCGAATCGCTGCGTAGAAAGATTCGGCGCGCTGGGGATCGACGTCGTAGTTGATGGCATCGACCCATTCGACGTCCGGACCGAAGCGCGCCTGGCCGCCAAGGTCGATCGTCAGATGCACGCCGAGTCCTGCTTCGTTCGGCATCGGATAGATCAGGCGGCTAAACGGCGCGCGTCCGGAGATGCTGAAGTAGTTGCCGCGCGCGAGGTAGAGCGGCGGCACATGGCGCGCGTCGAGTCCGCGAATCTTGCGCGCCAGCGCGTTCGCGTGCAGCCCGGCGCTGTTGATCACGCAAGCGGCGCTGATCGTGGTGGGCGCGTCGCCGCCGACCTTGATGATGAAGCGGCCATTGCCCGCCTCGATTGCCTCGACCGGCGAGTGGAACGCGAACATCACGCCGTCGCGCTCGGCGTCGCCTTGCAAGGCCAGCATCAACTGATGACTGTCGACAATGCCTGTCTGCGGCGAGAACACGGCCGCCACGCATTCGAGCGCCGGTTCGAGCGCCTGCGCCTCGCTGCCCGTAATGCGCATCAGGTCGAGCACGCCGTTGTCGCGGCCCTTGGCCATGATGCTGTCGAGCTGCGGAATCTGATTGTTCGACGTCGCGACGAGCAGCTTGCCGCAGCGCGAATGCGGCACGTTACGCTCGACACAATAGTCGTAAAGCATCTCGCGGCCGCGCACGCACAGCGTTGCCTTCAGCGAGCCGCGCGGATAGTAGATGCCCGCGTGAATCACTTCGCTGTTGCGCGAACTCGTGCCCACGCCGATTGCCTCGGCGGCTTCGAGCACGATCACTTCGCGCCCGCGCGCCGCGAGCGCACGCGCCACCGCGAGCCCGACCACGCCCGCGCCGATTACGACACATTCGATCTGGTCCATGTCCCTCGACGCAGCCGACTTCGCTACGCGCCGCCTCGTTCATCCATGTAGATGGCAACAGCATGCGGCCAACGAACGCCGTACACCGCTCGCTGCCGAACGCACTGCCGTTTTGCGACCGTTTTACAACGGTCATCCGACCGCTGCCTCAAATTGTACGACGCCGCGCGCACGGCGATGCGCTCCCGCTGTTTCCAGCGGCAGCGCATCGTGCGGACACTTGCAGTTTTTGGCGGGAATGGACAGTGGCTGCCTAGAAGCCGATCGGCCTGCGACGGTTGCCGAAGTCGAGCCGGATGTCGCCGCCGCCGATCTCGTCGCGTCCGTCGATGCGCGCCGCGCCGAAGCCGTTCAGAATCGCCCGGCGCATTTCGCGAGGCGACGCGTTTTTCAGCGCGTCGAGCGCGTCATCGCCGAGCTGCTCCGGAAAGCGCAGACCCCAGTTGTGGGCGCCGCGGATCTCCGCGTAGATGGACTGCGCGATGCGGCGCGCGCCGTCGCGATCCGGCGGCGGAATCTCATACACGTTCATCCGGTTCATGATCGGCTCGGGAATCGAGCGCGCGTCGTTCGCCGTCGCAATCCATATCACGTGGCCGGCATTGATCGGAATTTCCGCGAATTCGTCGATGAAACTCTGCGCCGTGTCGTGCTCCAGCAGCGCGTACAGCGCACCGAGCGGATCGTATTGCGAGTCGCCGGTAGCCTTGTCGATTTCGTCGACGGTAATCACCGGGTTCGCGTAGCTGCCGTTCACGAGCGCGTCGAACACCTTGCCGGGCTTGGCGTTTTTCCATTGCGACGACGCGCCCGAAAGAATCCACCCGGCCGTCAGCGAGCTCATCGCGACATACTGATAAGCCGTGCCGAGCAGGCGCGCTAACTGCTTCGCAAAATGCGTCTTGCCGATGCCGGGATCGCCGAGCAGCAGAATCGGCATCAGCTCCAGGCGGTCCTCGGTCTCGAGACAGAGCGCGACCTGCTTGCGGATGTCGTCGAGCGGATCGGCGAAGTTCGGCAATGCGTCGATCAGATCGTCGATCGACGGCATGCGGTTCGGCTTCACGCAGAACCGCAGATTGCCGGTTTTCAGCATCTTTTCGTAGGTTGTGCGCAGGGCGTCGTTGGCGCCTTCGCTCAGATCGTTCAGCGCGGTCTCGACCTGATCGAGGTCGTACACCTGACTGAAAGACGCTACGGCGATTTCCTGTCTGACCATTGCTGTTGTCATTGCTCACCCCGTCTGACTGGCCTTGCTAGGCGGCATCCGATGGACGCCGTTTCAGGTCCAGTTTAACGAGGACAGATCGGCACGCAAGCCAGCAGTCGTGCGGCTCTGCTGCTAACAGCCGGTTATGCTGCAAAGCCGCGCCAGGCGCGCAGCGAGCACAACCGGCGCGCTTCGAAATAGATTGTTGCTGAACCCGGCCCCGTTTAACGTGTCAGAAAAGCGTTGCGCTCATCAGGCGTAAGATGGCCCTCTGACCAGGCTGCCGGACGCAGTCACCGGAGATTCGTTCTATGTGGAAAACGTCTATCGCGGCCGTGCTGATCGGCACTTCGATGCTGGCACAGGCGCAGCAGCGGCCGCAGCAGCAGGTCGTGCAATGGCAACTGCAAGTGCTGCTCAATGGGCAGCAGATCGACACCTTCGACGGCACGACCACGGTCGGCCAGGCGCGCACGGACACGCATCACAAGGTGGTGCAGCACAACGTCGGCTGCAAGGATCAGCCGGCGGGCAGCATCGACCTGGCGCGCACGCTCACCGTGTCGCCGCTGCAGGCGGACAGTAACGAAGTGACGCTTTCCATCGAGGCGCAGGAAACGTTCGAGGACAGTGCCGCGCGCCAGACCGACACCGGCTGCAAACTGCCGCCGCAGCCGCGCCAGGTGAGCGCGAGCCATCCTGGTCTGAAGGTGGCGGCAGGTCAATGGGCGAGCTGGACGATCGTCGACAAAGACCCGGCGCTCGTCTACCGCGTCCGCGCAAATCTGACGAATGGCGCCAATGCGGCAAGCGCGACAGATGCGGCGAGCGCGGCCAGTGCGGTGAACTGACTGCGCTGCGAGCCAGCGACAAACCCGCGGCAAATCAGGCGCAAGCGCGTTCCGTCGACGGGGTTGAAAAGCGAAGCTGAAGAGCCAACCTGAGAGACCCGCGAACAACGCATGAACAATCGAAGCTCCGAAAACAGAACACGTGGATAACGCGGCATGCGAAACCCCGAAGAATTGATCCGCGAAAGCACAGCACCCAAGGATTTCGTGGCGGTGAGCTGGAACCTTCACAAGGGCCGCACGCCGCTCGGCTTTCAAGCCTGGCAAGCCATGCAGCGCTGGGTTCAGTCGACCCACGCGGACGCCTATTTTCTGCAGGAAGCGATGGCGCGCCGCATGCCGTCGCCGGTATTGGCGAGCAGCTTCGGCGCGCCCGTCGCCGATCCCTTGAACGATGTCTGGCATTGTCAGGCGACCGAAATCGCGCAGGCGCTGCAACTGGAAATCGCGCTCGGGCCGAACGTGTTCAAGCCATCGTGGCGGCACGGCAATGCGATTCTGTCGCCGCATCCGCTGGATCTCGGCGGACGCTGGGATATTTCCGCGCATCGCTTCGAGAAACGCGGGCTGCTGGTTGCGCGCGCGACCTTCGGCGGACACTCGGTCACCTTGCTGTGCGCGCACCTCGCGCTGACGCGCTCGGCGCGCTTGCGTCAGATGAACTGGATCGCTCACTGGATCGCGAAGGAAGCGCCGGACGGTCCGCTCGTGCTGGCCGGCGACTTCAACGACTGGCGCAACGATTCGGTGCCGCTTTTCGGCGAGCACGGCCTGCATGAAGTGGCCACGCTGCTCGGCGAGGCGGGCCGCACGTTCCCCGCTTTTTCGCCCGCCCTCGCGCTCGACAAAATGTTTGTGCGCGGCATGAAGCCGATCGAATGGATTCCGCCGACGCAGGAAACCGCGTGGCTGTCGGATCATTTGCCGTATATGGCGCGCTTGCGGGTGGAGTGACGGCGCAGGCGTGGTTTTGCATGCGGGCCGGAACGAAATGCGCGCTTTCGATCGACACGATTGCGCTTGCGAACTGTCTGTCACGTAGAAACAAACCAGACGCCGGCTGGGCCTATGCGCTTTCTGCCGAACGCGAGCCTCGGCGCGACGTCACTCGTTGCGCGGTTGCAGCGGGCAAACGCTGACATTCCCGAGCCTGGTTTTCCGCCCGTTTGCCTGCTTTATTGGCAGGGTCTATGCTGCGCCGCACGGCAGCTTTCTGTATCATCCTGAAAATGTTGCCCGCGCGGCGCGCCTACCCGGCGCGAGCCGGACAGCCGGTGGCAGCCGCCCCGCGCGGCCTTCGTCCATCGCCGTACCCTTGGTGACGCGCGGCGGCAAGCACGCCTGGCACTGCCCGTCGCCGGTCGTAATCGGACCCGGCGGACCCGGCGGACCCAGCGAAAACCGGCGCCCGCGCTCTTCGGCCGGAAATCCGCATGATGAGTTCGACGAACGCCGGTTGATCACCGCCGCTCGACCGCTTGATTCGCTGTTTGATTCGCTTTTCGCGCCCCATCGCCGCGTCTCGGCCCGCTGGCGGCGGGCGCGGTAAAATAACGGATTGCGCGCCATTCCGCCCGCGGGTGAGCGCAGCATCGCCCTTGCCGTGCCGGCCGGCTCCAACGACTGGCCGCCTTTGTTTTCGCACTATCCAAGAAGCCATGAGCAACCTCAATTCACAAACCGTCCTGAGCGTCCATCACTGGACCGATACGCTTTTCAGCTTCACCTGCACGCGCGATCCGTCGTTCCGTTTCGAAAACGGCCAGTTCACGATGGTGGGCCTCGAAGTCGACGGCAAGCCGCTCTTGCGCGCGTACAGCCTCGCGAGTGCGAACTACGAAGAACATCTCGAATTCCTGAGCATCAAGGTGCAGGACGGCCCGCTCACGTCGCGTTTGCAGCATCTGAAGGTGGGCGACCAGGTGCTGATCGGCAAGAAGCCGGTCGGCACGCTGATGGCGGACAACCTGCTGCCCGGCAAGACGCTGTGGCTGCTGTCCACCGGCACGGGCCTCGCGCCGTTCATGTCGATCATCAAAGATCCGGACATTTACGACCGCTACGAGCGCGTGGTCCTCACGCACACCTGCCGTTTCGTCGACGAACTGGCGTACAAGGAATACATCACCGACCACCTGCCGGCGCACGAGCACCTCGGCGAACTGGTGCAGGAAAAGCTGCTGTATTACCCGACGGTCACGCGTGAAGCGTTCGAGAACCGCGGCCGCATCACCGAACTCATCGAGACGGAAAAGCTGTTCGCAGACCTCGGCGTGCCGGGCTTCTCGCTCGAAAACGACCGCGTGATGCTCTGCGGCAGCCCGCACATGCTGCGCGACACGCGCAAACTGCTCGACGACCTGGGCTTCCAGGAAGGCAGCAACAACGAGCCGGGCCACTATGTGGTCGAAAAGGCGTTCGTCGGTTAAGCGATTTTTCGCGGTTCGCGCCGCGAAACCAGGGAAAAGGAGCCTTCTGGCTCCTTTTTTTTCGCCGTTACAATTGGGCGTCGGATATTTGACATTTTCTGTCGGCAATCTTCCTACAGAACGGCATGAGCGGCATGTCAGGCGTTACGTGAACTAATGCCGGTAAGCCTTGGTGGGCCTGCATCTTTTTCTTTTTTGGGATATGATCGCGGCGCGCCGCCGGGCGATTTCACTGCCGCTCATGGCACGACCCGGTTGTTACTGAATGTAAATTTCGTTACGTTGCTGCGTAGTGATCTGCCCGTCGTAGTCATCCGAGGCGGCCATATTGGAGGCCCGAGACCTGATGCGCTCTTTCGTCTTCGCGGCGCCGATGCGCCACCGCTTCGCCGTCCGCGCCGCTTTCTGAGAGAAAGTCATGGATACGTCGACTGTCGTCCGTTTCACCAGCCATTCGTCGGCCTTGTTGCCGCGCTCCGCCGAAGACGCGGGCCGCGCGGCGGCGTCGGCGTCGGCGTCGGCGGAACGGGAATTGGCTCGCCTGCGCTCGCGCGTGCGGGAGCTTTCCGCCGAACTGGTCCGGGCGCAGGAAGCGGCCTGCCGTCACGTCGCGCGCGAACTGCATGACGGCGTGGGCGCCGAATTGACCGCGACGCGCTTCGCGCTCGCCGGCGTGGAAACCTGGCTGCCCGCCGACGCTCCGGCGCAATGCTCGGCCGCGCTCGCCGTCGCCAACCGCTCGCTCGACGCCGTTTGCGCCGCGACCCGGCAGGCGGTGGCCGAACTGCATGCGCCGGCGCTCGAAGCCGGCATCGTCGGCGCGCTCGCCCAGTGGACCGGCGACTTCGCCGCCCGCACGCAGTTGCGCACGAGCTTCGTCTGCGCGGCCGACGTGCGTCTCACGCGCCTCTCCGCCGACGCCGCGCTCGCCGTGTTCCGGGTCGCGCAGGAAGCGCTGAATAACATCGCCAAGCACGCGCGCGCCGAATCCGCCGACGTGCGGATCGAAACGAGCCGTCGTCATCTGACGCTGATCGTCAGCGACGACGGCGTCGGCGTTTCGCGCCACGCGCATCGCAGACACGGCCATTTCGGGCTGAGCGGGATGAAAGCGCGCTGTGCGGCCTTCGACGGCACGCTGAGCGTGACCGCCCGGCGCGGCGGCCAGCCGCTGGTGCAAAACCCGACGCAAAAGCCGGCGCAACGCAGCGATAGCGAAGGCCCGCGCGGCACGCTCGTGCGCGCGCGCTTCGCGTGGGACTCGATGCTCGCCGACGCGCAGCCAGGCGGCGGCCTGCGCGCGCTGCAATCGTGAGCGAGCCGTCATGAGCCTGCGCATCCTGCTCGCCGACGATCACGCCGTGGTTCGCCAGGGCGTGCGCCAGTTGCTGCTGGATCGCGGCGTCGCACGCGAGGTCACCGAGGCGCAGACCGGCGCCGAAGCGCTCGACGCCGTCGCGGCCCACAGTTTCGACGTCGTGCTGCTCGACATTTCGCTGCCGGACATGAACGGCGTCGAAGTGCTCAAGCGCCTGAAGCGCAAGGCGCCGCGCGTGGCGGTGCTGATGTTCTCGATGTATCGCGAGGATCAGTACGCGGTGCGCGCGCTGAAGGCTGGCGCCGCCGGCTACCTGTCCAAAACCGTCGATGCCGCGCAGATGATCGGCGCGATCCAGCAGGTCGCGGCCGGCCGCAAATACGTGAGCCCGGCGATGGCCGAGGCGCTCGCCGATTATGTCTCCTTCGACGGCGAGCAGTTGCCGCACGAAAAGCTCTCCGACCGCGAATACCAGACCCTGTGCATGCTCGCGTCAGGCAAACGGCTGACCGACATTGCCGAGGCGCTGTCGCTGTCGGTGAAAACGGTGAGCGTGTACCGCACGCGCCTGCTCGAGAAGATGAAGCTGCGCAACAACGCCGAACTCACTTTCTATGTGATGAGCAACCGGCTCGTCGACCTCAATCCGGCGATGGCGGGGTAAGCTCGCGGCTGCGGCAGGTCGGATGCCGCCGGGTTGCCGCCGGGTTGCCGCCGGGTTGCCGCCGGGTTGCCGCCGGGTTGCCGCTGGATTGCCGCTGGATTGCCGCTGGATTGCCGCTGCGATGCCGCTCGGTCACGCCAGCGCCACGTATCCAGAGTCCCGTCTTTTTAGTGCGTCCCAAAAAGGTGCATGCGCGCGCATCCGCTAAAATCGCGGGTTTCCCGACATTCGGCGCGCGACACGCGTGCACTACTGGAGACCCCCGCCAATGTCCCTGTTCCGCAAGAAGAGCGTCGAGCACATGCTCGCGACGAGCGCCCAGAACGCCGGCCTGAAGAAAGCGCTCGGTGCGCTAGACCTGACGTTTCTCGGCGTCGGCGCCATTATCGGCACCGGCATTTTCGTGCTGACCGGCACGGGCGCCGTGCAAGCCGGCCCGGCGCTGATGATCTCGTTCCTGATTGCGGCTGTCGCGTGCGGTTTCGCGGCGCTCGCCTACGCCGAATTTGCATCGACGATTCCGGTCGCGGGCTCCATCTACACGTATTCGTACGCGACGCTCGGCGAACTGGCCGCGTGGATCATCGGCTGGGATCTGATGCTCGAATATGGGCTCGCGACGTCCGCGGTTTCGGTGGGCTGGTCCGGTTATCTGCAATCGCTGCTGTCCGGTTTCGGCGTGTCGTTGCCGGTCGCGCTGACGGCGGCGCCGGGCGCGTTGCCCGGCCATGAAACGCTCTTCAATCTGCCCGCGTTCCTCGTGATGATGGCGATCACCGCGCTGTTGTCGGTCGGCGTGCGCGAGTCGGCGCGGATCAACAACGTGATGGTCGCGATCAAGGTGACCGTGGTGCTGCTCGTGATCGCGGTCGGCGTGTTTCATGTGGCGCCGGCGAACTGGCACCCGTTCATGCCGAACGGCTGGAACGGCGTGTTCGGCGCGGCCGCGGTGATGTTCTTCGCGTTCATCGGCTTCGACTCGGTATCGTCCGCGGCCGAAGAGGTGAAAAACCCGAAGCGCGACTTGCCGATCGGCATCATCGCGTCGCTTGGCGTGTGCGCGGTGTTGTATGTCGCGGTGGCCGCTGTGGTGACCGGCATCGTGCCGTCGGCGCAGTTCGCGAACGTGTCGCATCCGGTGTCGTATGCGTTGCAGGTTGCGGGTCAGCCGTGGGTGGCGGGCTTCATCGATCTTGGCGCGGTGCTCGGCATGCTGACCGTGATCCTCGTGATGGCTTACGGACAGACGCGCGTGATCTTCGCGATGTCGCGCGATGGTTTGTTGCCTGCACGGCTTTCGCGTGTGCATCCGCGGTTTGCGACGCCGTTCTTCACGACGTGGCTCGTCGGCATTTTCTTCGGGCTCATTGGAGCGCTGGTGCCGTTGAATGTCTTGGCGGAACTGATCAACATCGGCACGTTGGCGGCGTTTTCGATGGTGTCGATCGCGGTGCTGGTTTTGCGTAGGACGCATCCGGAGTTGCCGCGGGCGTTCCGGTGTCCTGGTGTGCCGGTGGTGCCGGTGCTTGCTGTCGCTTCGTGTCTGTTTTTGATGGTGAATTTGCAGGCTATTACCTGGGTGGCTTTTTTGGTTTGGTTGGTGGTGGGGATGGGGATTTATTTTGGGTATTCGAGGAGGCGGTCGCATTTGGCCCGATGAGGGCAGGGGTTTTTGTTGTTGTTGTTGTTGTTGTTAGTAACCCCCTTGGCCTTTCCTTGATTTCGCGGTGGTCTATTTCGCGTTGCCCCTGTGCGGGGCGGCACTCACTTTCTTTGCCGCCGCAAAGAAAGTAAGCAAAGAAAGCGGGCTCACACCGGTGGCTTATAAATGGGTCCCACTGGCTCGCTTTGGCCTTTCCTTGATTTCGCTTTGGTCTATTTGTGTTGCCCCTGTGCGGGGCGGCACTCACTTTCTTTGCCGCCGCAAAGAAAGTAAGCAAAGAAAGCGGGCTCACACCGCCAGCTTTTAGATGGCTCCCCCAGCCGCCCCGCACAGGGGCAACGCGAATAGACCACAGCGAAATCAAGGAAAGGCCAAGGGTGTTAAAAAAAGCGCCGAAAGGCAAAACAACCCCCATAGCGCCCCCGCCCAATTTGTGCTTTACTTTTCGGCAGACTCATAAAAAACCGCAGCACCCTAATCGGACCTCGCGAACGAGCAGCAGGCTGAAGGCAAAACAAAAGCGGTCCGGTTTCCCCCCATCAGGAGACGACTTCATGGCGATCAGCATTAGTCTGACGGTGAACGGTGCGCCCATCAGCGCTTCAGTCGAGCCCGGCACCCTGCTTGTTCAGTTCCTTCGCGATCAACTCCGACTCACCGGCACGCACGTTGGCTGCGATACGGCCCAGTGCGGCGCGTGCACCGTCCACCTCGACGGCCGCGCGATCAAATCGTGCAACATCCTCGCGGCACAGGCGGACGGCGCGCGCATCACCACCATCGAAGGTCTCGCCAAAGACGGCGCGCTGCATCCGATGCAGGCAGCCTTCAAACACTGCCACGGCCTGCAATGCGGCTTCTGCACGCCCGGCATGGTGATGAGCGCAATCTCGCTCGTCGAACGTCAGCCCAATCTCACCGGCGACGACGTCCGCGCGCAACTCGACGGCAATCTGTGCCGCTGCACCGGCTATCACAACATCGTGAAAGCCGTGCTCGAAGGCGCCGCAGGCATGAAGTCCTCGGGCGCGGCTAACGCGGACGCAAACGCGACTGCAAACGCCAATGCAAACGCGAACGCAAGCGCCACCGCGCAAGCCACCGCCTGAGGAGCCGACGATGAACGCACCCGACACTCACAACCTGATCGGCGCTTCCGTCGAACGTAAGGAAGACTACCGATTCCTGACGGGCAACGGCCAGTACACCGACGACATCCTGCTGCCGCAGCAAACCTACGCGGTGTTTCTGCGCTCGCCGTATGCGCACGCGCGGATCAACAGCATCGACACGACCGCGGCCAGGCAGTCGCCGGGCGTCGTCGCGATCTTCACCGGCAAGGACATGGCCGCGGAAAACGTCGGCGGCCTGCCGTGCGGCTGGCTGATCCACAGCACCGACGGCAAGCCGATGAACGAGCCGCCGCATCCGGTCATCGCGCATACGAAAGTGCGCCACGTCGGCGACCAGGTCGCGCTCGTCATCGCCGATTCGATCAAGGCCGCGAAAGACGCCGCCGAACTGATCGAAGTCGATTACGACGTGCTGCCCGCCGTGGTCGACACCGCGCACGCAGCCGACGCCGGTCAGCCGGCCGTTCACGATGAAGTGCCGGACAACGTCTGCTACAACTGGGGCCACGGCGACAAAGCCGCGACCGACGCCGCGTTCGCCAAAGCCGCGCACGTGACCACGCTCGACATCGTCAATAACCGCCTCGTGCCGAACGCGATCGAACCGCGCGCGGTCAACGCGAACTACTCGCCGCAGGACGACAGCTACACGCTCTACGTCGCGAATCAGAATCCGCACGTCGAGCGCCTGCTAATGGCCGCTTTCGTGCTGTCGCTGCCGGAGTCGAAGTTGCGTGTGATCGCGCCGGACGTCGGCGGCGGCTTCGGTTCGAAAATTTTCCTCTACGCCGAAGACGTCGCGCTGACCTGGGCGTCGAAGAAAATTCGCCGTCCGGTGAAGTGGACCGCCGAGCGCTCGGAGGCTTTTCTCTCGGACGCACATGGCCGCGATCACGTAACGAAAGCCGAACTCGCGCTCGACGCCAACGGCAAGTTCCTCGCGATGCGCATTCACACCATCGCGAACATGGGCGCGTACTTGTCGACGTTCGCCTCGAGCGTGCCGACCATCTTGTACGCGACGCTGCTCGCCGGCCAGTACGCGACGCCCGCCATTTACGCCGAGGTCAAAGCGGTCTTCACCAACACCGTTCCCGTCGATGCTTATCGCGGCGCGGGTCGTCCCGAAGCAACCTACGTGGTCGAGCGTCTCGTCGAAACAGCCGCGCGCGAGATGAAGATCGACCCGGCCGAGATTCGCCGCCTCAACTTCATCCGCGAATTTCCGTACGCGACGCCGGTCGGCCTCACGTACGACACGGGCGACTATGAAACGATTCTCGCGCGCTCGCTCGAACTCGCCGATGTCAAAGGCTTCGAAGCGCGCCGCCAGCAATCGGAGAAGAACGGCAAGCGGCGCGGTCTCGGTTACTCCTGCTATATCGAGGCATGCGGTCTCGCGCCGTCGAACATTGCGGGCGCGTTGGGCGCACGCGCGGGCCTCTTCGAAGTCGGACAGATTCGCGTGCATCCAACGGGTTCGGTCACCGTGTTCACCGGCTCGCACAGTCACGGCCAGGGGCACGAAACGACCTTCGCGCAAGTCGTCGCAGACCGGCTCGGCATTCCGCTCGACAGTGTCGAGATCGTGCACGGCGACACCGGACGCATTCCGTTCGGCATGGGTACGTACGGCTCGCGCTCGATCGCAGTCGGCGGCTCGGCGATCATGAAAGCGCTCGACAAGATCGAAACGAAGGCGAAGAAAATCGCCGCGCATCTGCTCGAAGCCGCGGCGGAAGACATCGAGTTCAAGAACGGCGTGTTCCGCGTTGCGGGCACCGATCGCACGAAAGCATTCGCCGAGATTTCACTCGCCGCGTATGTGCCGCACAACTATCCGCTCGAAGTGCTCGAACCGGGCCTCGAGGAAAGCGCGTTCTACGATCCGAGCAACTTCACGTATCCGTCGGGCGCGTATATCTGCGAGATCGAAGTCGATCCTGATACCGGCGTGTGCGAGATCCAGCAGTTCACGGCCGTCGACGACTTCGGCAATGTGATCAATCCGATGATCGTCGAAGGCCAGGTGCATGGCGGCCTCGCGCAAGGCATCGGACAGGCGATGCTGGAGCGCTGCGTGTACGACAACGAAAGCGGCCAGTTGCTATCCGGCTCATACATGGACTACGCGATGCCGCACGCGTCAGACTTGCCCGACTTCACCGTCGAAACCGCGAAGGGCACGCCGTGTACGCACAATCCGCTCGGCGTCAAAGGTTGCGGCGAAGCGGGCGCGATCGGCTCGCCGCCGGCGGTGATCAACGCGATCATCGACGCGCTCGCGCCACTCGGCGTGACCGATCTGCAAATGCCGGCCACGCCGCATCGCGTGTGGTCGGCGATTCACGCGGCAAACGTGGCAGCCCATTGAGATCCTGAGCGGAGCATTCGACATGTATTCATTCGAGTATCAACGCGCGACGGACCCGCAAGCGGCCGCCGCGGCCATCGCCGCCGACAGCGAAGCGAAGTTTCTCGCCGGCGGGCAGAGCCTGTTGCCGACCATGCGGCTGCGTCTCGCGCAGCCGTCGCAACTGATCGACGTCACGCGCATTCCCGCGCTCAAGTCGATCGCCGTCGACGCCAACACGGTGAAGATCGGCGCAGCCGTCTGTCACGCCGATGTCGCGGAACACGCGGAACTGCGGCGCGTGTTGCCGGCGCTCGCGGAACTGGCCGCGCATATCGGCGACCGGCAGGTGCGCGCGCTCGGCACGCTCGGCGGGTCGCTGGCCAACAACGATCCGGCCGCCTGTTATCCGGCGGCGGCGATGGGTCTGGACGCCACCATCGTCACGCAGCGGCGGCGCATTGCATCGAGCGAATTTTTTGTGGGCATGTATGAGACCGCGCTGGAACCGGACGAACTAATCGTCGGCGTCGAATTTCCGGTCCCCGAGCGCGCGGCTTATGAAAAGTTTCGCAACCCCGCGTCGCATTTCGCGCTCGTCGGCGTGTTCGTCGCGAAGTTTGCAAGCGGCGTGCGCGTCGCGGTGACGGGCGCGGCGGCTTCGGTGTTTCGCGTGCCCGAACTGGAAAGCGCGTTGTCGGCAAATTTCACGCCCGAGGCCGCGCGTGCCGTCAGCCTGTCCGCCGCGAATCTGAACGACGACATGCACGCGAGCGCCGAGTATCGCGCGCATCTGATTCCGGTGCTCGCCGCGCGAGCGGTGGCGAAGGCGAATAGTTAGCGATCCTTTGCATGTCCGGCCGGCCTTGAGATGTTGAACGACACGCTCAGGTCGGCCGCATTCGCTCACCCGCGTCGCTGACCGCGCAGATTCAGGAACGCCATGCACCCCGCTTCAATCGACGACACCCTCGCGCAACTCGCCGCGCAAAACTATTTCGCGAGCCGCGAACTGGCGACGGCGTTGTACCTTGCGTTGCGCATGGAGCGTCCGTTGTTCGTCGAAGGCGAGCCGGGCGTCGGCAAGACCGAGCTTGCGAAAGCGGCGGCGGGCATGCTCGGCACGTCGATGCTGCGGCTTCAATGCTACGAAGGACTCGATACCGCGAGCGCGCTGTATGAGTGGGACTATCCGCGGCAGATCATGGCGCTGCGTCTCGCCGAAGCCGCCGGCGAGCGCCCCGATAACGACACGCTGTATCGCGGCGAATTTCTGCTGAAGCGTCCGCTGTTGCAAGCGCTGATGCCCGACGAAAACCATCCGGGCGCGCGGCGCGTGCTGCTGATCGACGAGATCGATCGCGCCGACGAACCGTTCGAAGCGTTCCTGCTCGAACTGCTGTCCGATTTCCAGGTGTCGATTCCCGAGTACGGCACCGTGCGCGCGGCCGTGCCGCCGCTCGTCGTGATGACGTCGAACCGCACGCGCGAAGTGCACGACGCGCTGAAGCGCCGCTGTCTCTATCAGTGGATCGGTTATCCCGAGCGTGATCGCGAGCTTGAGATCGTGGCGGCGCGCGCGAGCGCGACGTCGGCGGAACTGCAGCGGCGTGCGGTCGATTTCGTGCACCGGCTGCGCGGCATGGATCTGTTCAAGGCGCCGGGCATCGCCGAAACGATCGACTGGTGCCGCGCGCTCGAAGCGCTTTCGGTGACGGAACTCGATCCGCAATCGGTGCAGAACACCCTTGGCGTGCTGCTGAAGTATCAGGACGATCTCGCGCGCGTCGACGCGGAGCAGATCGCGCAGTGTCTCGCGGCGCCGGGATAGCGGCATGACGACGCCAACTCGCGTTGACAGCATGGGAGACGGCGATACCGCGCGCGTTCAACGGATGACGGACGCCATGAACTCAGCCCCCACCGCATCGCTAACCAACGACACGCCCACGCTTGCCCGCAACGTCGTGCATTTCGTGCGCGTGTTGCGCGGCGCCGGTTTGCCGATGTCGCCCGCGCATGCCGTCGACGCGCTCGCCGCTCTGCATTGGATCGACCTCGGCCGCCGCGACGACGTACGCGCCGCACTCGCCGCAACGCTCGTCTCCGCGCCCGACGAACGCGATCTGTTCAACGCCGCGTTCGAGCTCTTCTGGCGCGATCCCGATTGGGAAGGCAAATTGCGCGCGCTGCTGTTGCCGAAAGTCCGCGACGGCCTGCCGCCGCCCAAACGCAACAACCGTCTCGCCGACGCGCTCGCGGTCCGCGCGCCGCCCTCGCCGAATACGCACAAGCCGCAGGAAACCGAGCAGCATGAACTGCGCGCGCACGCGACGTTCAGCGCCGAAGAGCGGCTGCGTCATCGCGACTTCGACACCCTTTCCGCCGATGAGTGGCGCACGCTGCGTCACCTGATTCGCGCTCAGCGCCTGCCGCTCGCGAAAGAACCGACGCGGCGCCTGAAGGCCGCCTCGCACGGCACGCATGCCGACTTGCGCGCGAGCGCGCGGCAGGCTGTGCGCGCGGGCGGCGACTGGACCGTGTGGAAGTATCGCGCGGTGGTCGAGCGCAAGCCGCCGCTCGTGCTGTTGCTCGACATCTCCGGCTCGATGAGCAGTTACTCGCGCGCGGTGCTGTATTTCTGCCATGCGCTCGTGCAGTCGCGCGAACGCTTGCAGGTGTTTCTGTTCGGCACGCGGCTCACCAACGCGACGCGCGCGCTGCGCGAGCGCGATCCCGACGTGGCCATTGCGGCGCTGACCGAGCAGGTTGTCGACTGGTCGGGCGGCACGCGCATCGGCGCGGCGCTCGCCGAATTCAATCGACGTTGGGCGCGGCGCGTGCTCGCCGGGCGCGCGAGCGTGCTGCTCGTGACCGATGGACTCGATCACGAAGCCATCGACGTGCTCGACACCGAAATGGCGCGCTTGCGCCGCTTCGCGCATCGCATCGTATGGCTCAATCCGCTGCTGCGTTACAGCGGCTTTTCTCCGAAGGCGCGCGGCGTGCTGGCGATCCTGCCGTATGTCGACGCCCATCGCCCCGTTCATAATCTCGAGAGCCTGGCCGCGTTCGGCCACGACTTCGCGCAACTCACGCGCGCGCCGCGTCCGCGCGTTCTTGCCACGCCAACCGCAGGAGCAAGTTCATGGAACTGACCGAAACTCATACGCTGCCGGTTTCGCAGCAGCGCACGTGGGACGCGCTCAACGACACCGAGGTTTTGCGCGCGTGCATTCCCGGCTGCGAAAGCATCGACCCGGACGGCGAAAATGCGTATCTCGTCGCGCTGAGCGCGGCGGTCGGGCCGGTTAAAGCACGCTTCAAAGGACGCATGCAGCTCACCGACATCGACGCGCCAACTTCATACAACATCGTGTTCGAAGGCCAGGGCGGCGCGGCCGGCTTCGCGAAGGGCAACGCGCGCGTCGTGCTCGAAGCCGACGGCGACGCCGCGACCAAGCTCAGCTACACGGCGAGCGCGCAGGTCGGCGGCAAGCTTGCGCAGATAGGCTCGCGGCTCGTCGACGGCGCGGCGCGCAAGATCGCCGGCGAATTCTTCAAGCGCTTTAGCGCCCAGGTCGGCGGAGACAATACGAATGCCGCCGAAGCCGACGACGCCGGCAATGTTCCGGACGCTGCAGCCGCCGACGCGGCGGGGCACAATACTGCATCGACCGACGCCGAGGAAGGCGAGTCCGGTGGCGATGCAACGAAGAGGAAGAAATCATGGACAGCGTGGATCTCGAAGTCCTGAAGTCCAGCGCACGTTGGCTGGAGGAAGGACATCGCGCGCTACTGGTGACAGTGGTCAAGACGTGGGGCTCGTCGCCGCGGCCCGAGGGCGCGATGCTCGTGGTGCGCGACGACGGACTCGTGGTGGGCTCGGTATCGGGTGGCTGTATCGAAGACGATCTGATCGATCGCGTGCGGCAAAGGGGCATCGAACAGACGCATCCCGAGGCGGTGAAATACGGCATCACGGCCGAAGAAGCGCATCGCTTCGGGTTGCCTTGCGGCGGCACGATTCAACTGGTGCTCGAACCGTTGACGCCGCAAAGCGGCATCGCCGAACTCTGTCATGCGGTGGAAGAAGGACGGCTCGTCGCGCGCGAGCTCGACATGGCGAGCGGCAAGGCGCAACTCGGCAAGGCGCTCGCGACCGACGGCGTGCACTTCGACGGCGAGCGTCTTCTGACGATTCACGGCCCGCGTTACCGGATGCTCGTGATCGGCGCGGGACAGTTGTCGCGCTATCTGTGCAACATTGCCGTGGGGCTCGATTATCAGGTGACGGTCTGCGATCCGCGCGAAGAGTACACGGAAGAGTGGAGCATTCCCGGCACGAAGATCGTGCGGACCATGCCCGACGACACCGTGCTCGACATGAAGCTCGACGAACGCTGCGCGGTGATTGCGCTCACGCACGACCCGAAGCTCGACGACCTCGCATTGATGGAAGCGCTCAAGACGCCGGCGTTTTATGTGGGCGCATTGGGTTCGCGGCGCAATAACCAGGCGCGGCGCGAACGGCTGAAGGAATTCGATCTCAGCGAGACCGAGTTGGCCCGTTTGCATGGGCCCGTGGGCATTTATATCGGCAGCCGGACGCCGCCTGAAATTGCGGTGTCGATTCTCGCGGAAGTGACGGCGGCCAAAAACGGCGTTTCGCTGCCGACACTGCTTCAGGTGGAGGGCGCAAAGGCCGCGCGGGAAATCGCGGCGTCGGGCGGAGCGGCCTGCAGCGCGTAGGCTAGTGTCGGGTGCTGGGTCGCGCGCTGCGAGCGTGCGCGCGCGTCGGCATGCTTACACCAAGCCGCACACCACGGCGGCGATGATCGATCCGCCCACCAGCACCACGCCCACCACGCGTCGTTTGTTCAACTCGGTCCACAACAGCACGCCCGTCAGCGAAAGCAGGATCAGCGAGCCGGCAATCGTGTCGACCAGCAGCATCCAGCCGATGCTCAGGCCCACGCCTTTGTGCAGGTTCGTCATCGTCGCGAGAAAGGTGTTTTGCGTGCGCTTCACGGCGACGAAACCATTGCCGACCCAGTATTCGGCCTGCACGTTCTGCGTCGGCGCGGCGAATGCCACCTGCCAGAATTCCGGCTGAATCGTGCTCTGATCGCCCCACGCCACCGGATGCGCCGGTTCGCGTTTCATCCGGCCCGGCTTGCCGTCTATTTTCAGCTCGCCCTTGAGCCACTTCGCCATGTCCATCGGCGAATGGAATGGCTTGTCGGGCACGGCCATCTGCAATTCCTCGACCTGCGGCTGCCCGGTCGACACCTTCATCGGACCCGCGCGATGGTTCAGCAGAAAGCCGGTCGCGCCGAACAGCAGTCCGAGCACGGCGCCCCACAGGCCGACCCATCCATGCACCTTGCGCAGCCACTTGATAAAGTTCGCGCGCCGCGAACGCTGACGCCGCGCCGCCTGCTCGGCGCCGTCCATCAGATGACGGCCCGGCGGCTCGTCATGCGCGACGTAGCGCGTGGCGCCATCGGCTGCGGGTTTCATATCGATCGAGTCAGGCGCGTTCACATCCATGCTCCGGTGCAGCAGGTTAAGCCGCCGCCGGGGCGCACGCGCACAGCACGCGCGCGCTCGCAAACCGGCAGCGAAGGAATTCGAAAAAGGAGAAAGCAGACGGCTCCGGCTTGCGCTCGGCAGCCGCCCCATTGAGAGGCTGGCTGGCAGTCACAGAGGAGGAGAAATGTGACAGGAAGCTGGCGACGCCCTTCAATTGAGAATGGCTATCATTACACAATTGATGCGTTTGCTCAATCGCGGCGTGCCGGGAATGTGGCGTCGGCGCTTCGGTTCACACGTTCACACGTTCACACGGGCCAGAGCGGCCCTTCCTGCATCGCGCCGAGCTGCTCGCGCATTTCGAGGATGCGGTCTTCCCAGTAACGCTGCGTATTGAACCAGGGGAACGCGGCCGGAAACGCGGGGTCGTCCCAGCGTCGCGCGAGCCATGCCTGATAGTGGATGAGCCGCAGCGTGCGCAGCGCTTCGATCAGATGCAGTTCGCGCGGTTCGAAGTCGCAGAAGTCTTCGTAGCCGGCGAGCAGGTCGGTGAGTGCGCGCGACGCCTCCGCGCGTTCGCCCGGCAGCAGCAGCCACAAATCCTGCACGGCCGGACCCATGCGGCTGTCGTCGAAGTCGACGAAATGCGGGCCCGCGTCGGTCCACAACACGTTGCTCGGATGGCAGTCGCCGTGCATTCGCAACATGCGAATCTCGCCCGCGCGTTCGAAGGCGCGTTCGACGCCTTCCAGCGCGAGATTGATGACGGTTTCCCACGCGCCGCGCACGTCGTCGGGAAGAAAGCGGTGCGCGA
Source organism: Paraburkholderia sp. OAS925 (assembly GCF_040543975.1). NCBI lineage: Bacteria > Pseudomonadati > Pseudomonadota > Betaproteobacteria > Burkholderiales > Burkholderiaceae > Paraburkholderia > Paraburkholderia sp. OAS925. Next base: position 473,072 of record NZ_JBEUNO010000001.1, on the reverse strand, counting down.
GCAGAAAGTCGCGCGGCTCATAGCCGAAAGTCTGGATGTCGAGCGCGGGACGCTCCGTGTAGTTTTGCGTCTGCCCGACCGCATGAATCCGCCCGATAAAACGCCCGAGCCACTCGAGCGTATCCCGACGATCAAGGTCGGGCGCGCGTCCGCCGCGGCGCTCGAAAATCGAAAAGCGGAAGCCGTCGAACGTATGCAGCGTGCGGCCCTCGAACGTGCGCGCAGGCACGGCGGGAATTTCGCGCGCCGCAAGTTCGGCGACGAACGCATGTTCTTCGAGAATGGCGGCGTCGCTCCAGCGCTCCGGTCGATAAAACTTCGCGACCACGGGCGGCCCGTCTTCGACGCCCACCTGATACACGCGGTTCTCGTAGCTGTTAAGCGGCAGCATGCGCCCGTCGGTGCGAACGCCGACGGAGCCGAGCACGCTGTCGAGCGCGTCGAGTACGACTTCCGGCTGAAGCCGGGCGAAAGGCACAGCGCGCGCGGCGCCGTCCTGTGGATCGAGAATGTCGTTCATGCCCGCATTGTGCGCCGCGCCGCCGTCAAAGACGAGTGGCCCGGTTCGCGGCGCGCGTCTGCGAGATAGCGGCAGACGCGCGAAACCGCAACCGCTTCAATGCATCTGCGCGCTTGACGGACGCACGAGTTCGCCGGTGTCGATAAGGTCTTCGAGGAAAAAGGGTTCGGTGTTCAGTTGCGGCGAAGCGCCGGGCTCGCCGGCGTACCACGCCACCATGGCCATGTCGCCGAGAATGCGCATGACGATTCCGCGCGCGCCTTGCGGCACGGCGATATGCACCGATCGGACAATGGAACCGATTTGCATGATGTTTCCCCGTTCTCCCATAGCCGGCTTTCTGGATTCATGCCGGTCAAGGTGATGATAAAAGCGCCGCTTCGCCGGTAACGTTGCGTACGCACCCAAACTGCTGCGCGTGAATACGCGTGAGAGCATCTCGTCATTGTTCCCGTTTTGCGGGGCCCTTGAAAGCCGGAACTCGGGGCGCTTCACCCGTCGTTTCGCTGGATTCGTCGCGACGCGCGCATCGCAACGAGACCATCATAAACCCTGCTGGGCGCGGAGATCAAAAACGCGGAGCGTCGGCGCAACGCGCGCAGCGCTCGCACACCAGGGCGCGATTTTCAGCGTATCCTTAACTGCTTTGCATGCGCGGCGTCTCGCGAATAGCGGCCGTGATCGTGGCAATGATCATGACCCCGGCGCTTTAGAACGCTTCGACTATGCGGCCGTTTGCACTTCCGCCTTTTCCGCTTTCGTCTTTCTTCGTCTTTGCCGTGCCCAACGCCTCTCACGCCTCCCACCTCTCTTACCTCGAACGCGGCACTCGTGCCTATTGGCGCGCCAGCATCGCCTTGTTGTTTGCCGGCTATGCCACGTTCTCGTTGCTGTATTGCGTGCAGCCGCTGCTGCCGTCGTTTTCGTCGACATTCAACGTGACGCCTGCGCAAAGCAGCCTCACCGTTTCGCTGTCGACGGCCGCGCTCGCCGTCTCCATCTTCACCGCGGGCTTTGTCTCCGAAGGCTGGAGCCGTCACAAGCTGATGACGATGTCGCTGACGGCTTCCGCGTTGCTGACCATCGGCGTGTCGATTGCGCCGCAGTGGCATCAGTTGCTCGTGTTGCGCGCGCTCGAAGGACTCGCGCTCGGCGGCGTGCCGGCCGTCGCGATGGCCTATCTCGCGGAAGAAGTTCACCCCGACGGTCTGGGCCTCGCGATGGGGCTGTATGTCGGCGGCACCGCGATTGGCGGAATGGCGGGGCGCGTGATTACCGGCGTGGTCGCGGATCTGTTTTCGTGGCGCGTCGCGATCGGCACGATCGGCGTGCTAGGCATTCTGTCGATGCTCGCGTTTCGCGCGCTGCTGCCGCCGTCGCGTCACTTCGTGCCGCGGCGCGGGCTCGGCTTCACGCATCATCGCAGCGCGCTGCTGCGGCAATTCACGCGGCCGGGCTTGCCGTTGCTGTTCCTGCTCGGCTTCGTGCTGATGGGCAGTTTCGTCACGCTGTACAACTACATCGGCTACCGGCTGCTCGCGCCGCCGTATCGCCTGAGTCAAACGGAGATCGGCGCGATCTTCGTCGTCTATCTGACGGGCGTCATCGCGTCGCCCTGGTCGGGGCGCATGGCCGATACGTTCGGGCGCGCCCGCGTGCTAAGCGCGAGTCTTCTGCTGATGGGCGTGGGGCTCGCGCTCACGATGCTGAGCGCGCTTGCGGCGATTGTCGGCGGCATTGCATGCGTGACGTTCGGCTTCTTCGCGGGACATGCTGTCGCGAGCGGCTGGGTCGGGCGTCTCGCGAAAGAAGCCAAGGGCCAGGCGGCCGCGCTTTATCTGCTCGCGTATTACATCGGCTCGAGCGTGATCGGCTCATATGGCGGCCATATGTGGGCCGGCTATGGATGGAGCGGCGTTGCCGGACTCGTTGCCGCGCTGCTCGTGATCGGTCTGCTCGCGGCGTTCAGATTGCAGCGGCTCGACTCGGCTCACGGTTGAGTCGAACACGACTCGATCGCGACTTGGCCGCGACGCGCTCGCCGACCGCGCCGACGATTCACCTCGCATCGAAAATCGATAAAAAGTAAGGGGTGCGTAAGCAAACGCTTCACTTTTTGCGGCGTATTTTGCTGCGCCGCCACAAGCGCCGCGAGCCTTGCAGGCGTTGGCTTCTGCGGCCTGCGAATAAGCGTCGCGAAGCTCGTGGACGCGGCTACGCCGCTTCAGGCGTCATCTATACTCAAATCGAGCGTTGGCACTGCACGGCTCTTGAACAGAGCTGCTGTTTGGCGGCCACACGCGGCCAATACAACAGGAGACGAGTATGACGACCTACTTCACGATTGGCGACTTCATCCTGGTCATTCCGATGGCGCTTGCCGGGGCATTGTTCGTAGGCGCGCTGCCTTGCAAGACGGAGTTGCGGCACAACGCGCTGCGCGTGCTGGGCGCGCTGCTCGGCGTCGTCTTCGCAGTCGTGCTGGTCGAAGGCTTGCCCGCGCTCGTCTAGCGAAAAAAAGCCGCCTGTGCGGCGGCTTTCTGTTCATCTGTTGATCTGTTCGTTTGCAAGGCGGCAGCGTCGCCGGAATCAGATCGCCTGATCCGTCGACGGTTTCTCCCACAGATTGACGCCGCCTTCAGTCGCGTAACGATCGATCTCCGCGAGTTCCTCCTTCGAGAACGCGAGGTTCTTCAACGCGCCGACGTTTTCGCGCACCTGCTCCGCGCGGCTCGCGCCGATCAGCACGGAAGTCACGCGCGGATCGCGCAGCGCCCAGGCAAGCGCCATTTGCGCGAGGCTTTGTCCGCGACGCTGCGCGATGTCGTTCAGCTTGCGCACGTGCTCGATGTTCTGCTCGCTCAAATGTTCCTGCTTCAGTGATCCGCCGCCCGGCTTGTTGACGCGCGCGTCTTGAGGCACGCCGTTCAGATACTTGCCGGTCAAGAGGCCCTGCGCCAGCGGCGTGAACGCAATCGTGCCCGCGCCGACCTGTTCGAGCGTGTCGAGCAACTCACGTTCGATCCAGCGATTCAGCATGTTGTACGCAGGCTGATGAATCAGCAACGGCACCTTGTATTCGGCGAGCAGCTTCGCCATTTCGAGCGTCTTGCTTGCCGAGTACGACGAAATGCCGATGTACAGCGCCTTGCCCTGCTGCACGGCGCTGGCCAATGCGCCCGCGGTTTCCTCGAGCGGCGTGTTCGCGTCGAAGCGATGCGAATAGAAAATGTCCACGTAGTCGAGGCCCATGCGCTTAAGACTCTGATCGAGACTCGCGAGCACATACTTGCGCGATCCGCCGCCTTGTCCGTACGGACCCGGCCACATGTCCCAACCCGCCTTCGACGAAATCAGCAGTTCGTCGCGATACGGCTTGAAGTCGTCCTTGAAATGACGGCCGAAGTTCGTCTCCGCGCTGCCGTACGGCGGCCCATAGTTGTTGGCGAGATCGAAATGCGTGATGCCGAGGTCGAAGGCGGTACGCAGAATTTCGCGCTGCGTCGAGAGCGGCGTGGTGTCGCCGAAGTTGTGCCACAAGCCGAGCGACAGCGCGGGAAGTTTGAGACCCGTCTTGCCGCACACGCGGTACTGCATGTCCGAATAGCGTTCTGAAGCTGCTTCGTAAGCCATTGCTAGTGTCCTTGATGATGATGTCGCCCGGTGATTTCGGGCATGGGCAAGCGCATTCTGCGGGAGGCGTGCTGCTGCGATCTGTTTTTATAGGCGGCGAGACCGCTATGGTAGCCAATCGACGCGATGCGTGCAGACGCCCGCCATGCACGATGGACGAGTGCTTGCAGGTCCCCTACACTTTCGCCGACCAGGCTTAGGGAGCATTCAATGGCGAAGGCGATTTCGATTGCGCTGATTGTCGGCGGCGTATTGCTGCTGTACTTCGGCGGACAGGCATTCAATTCGGTGAGCAGCGACGTCTCGCGCGTATTTACGGGTTCGCCGACGAACAAGGCGATCATGCTGATTGTCGGCGGCGTCGTGGCAACGCTCGCGGGAATTACGGGCATGGCGTTGTCGGGACGCAAGCGCTAGCCGGCTAAGCGGCGGCGCCAGGGTTAAACGCTCTCGCGCGTGCGTTTGGCGCCGTCACAAAGCGCTAGTGAATCGTCGGATCAGAAAGCAATTTCAGGCTTCGCGGCCGACCGCGTTCCGGGCAACGGCACATTGCTCGCGCCGTGATACGTGTAGACGAGCGAGAACTTCACGCGGTCGCTCAGATTCTTGCCCGCCGAGTGCAGCGTATTGCAGTGGAAGAACACCACGTCGCCGGCTTTCAGTTCGGGCGAAACGGCCGCGCGAATCCACGCCTGGTTTTCCTCCAGATCGGAGCGGAAGAACTTGGCTTCGTCGAAACGATCGCCGGTGAATGGCGCGCTGTGCGAGCCGGGCACGAGCCATAGCGCGCCGTTGTCGACGGTTTCGTCGCCCAACGCAAGCCACACCGAAACGAGATCGTCGCGTTCGAACGACCAGTAACGCACGTCGCGATGCCAGCCGGTCAGGCTGCCGTACGCCGGGTGCTTGGTCATCATGCAGTTGTGATGCGCGCGCGACAGGCGCGGCTCCTCGCCGAAATACAACTCCATCCAGCCGCGAATCTCGGGCGCGGTCGCCCATTGCGCGAAACTGGGATCGCGGCCGTAGGCGTCGAGCAAACGGCGCACGGTATGACCGCCGGGCGCGAGTTTCGACGACGGCGCGCCGGGATATTGCAGATCCGCTTCGAACTCGATCGGCGCGGCGGCTTCTTCAAGTTGACGTTGCGCGATCTGCTTCATCTGCTCGCAACGCTCGGCCGACACGAGACCCGGCACGACGACAAAACCCTGCTCGCGCAACGTGTGAATCTGCTCTTTCTTCGAATGGAGTGACATGGTGATCCGTGACCGTCGACTAACCGATCTTCGATTGTAAAACGGGCGCGATCATACCGCGTGCTGTTTCACCGTCGCGCGTCGACATGAAGTTGATGCAGGTCCGCAATGCCGCGCACTATTTGCAGGCGGCGTGCGGCTTGCCGACGCACGCGGGCTGTGCGGGCACGCACGGTAACGTGCATGAAGAGTGTCCGCGAAACCCGTGTGCACTTGCCCTTTGCCGCTCTGCGAACTACGTATGAACCCTCATCCGCAGGGTAAAAACCGACTTTCAGACGTCATGAATCACGTGTAGCCTGCACGCATGTTGATCGCTATTCCCGTCTGTTTTCGCGTCCCACGGGCCATGAAGCCCAAGGCGCTGTTCTCCGCGCAGTTCCCCGCCGCGCAGTTTTCCACCGGATTCCGGGCTCCCGAACCATCTATCGCGAGACCGCCATTGGCACGCTTGGTGCTGCTATTGGGCGCACATTTCGTCGCGCGACACGCTGCCTACTTGTGAAGCCATGCATACTCTTCTGAGCACACGTTTTACCCGAGCCGCCCTCAAAGCCGCCCGTCCGGCGCGCCGCCATGTCGTGCGCGCGCTGCGTCATCACGCCACGCGCACACGCGCCTTGGGCGAACAATGGCGCGACACGAAAGCCGTCGACGGCATTCGCACCTGGTTCAACACATTCTTCTCGGCCTTGCGTACGCGAGGCGGTTCGCGCCGCTTCTCGCTGCGCACGCTGCTGCGCAAGCCGACGCCGCTGCGCCTCACCGCAGCGCAGCGCGCGCCGGTTGCCGTGCCGTCGCAAAGCACCAGTCGCCGTCCGCGTCGTATGTCGACGAACGGCAGCACGGGCTGGTTCGCGTTCGCTTTCGCGAGCCGCTAGGAGCCACCACGAGCGCCAAATAAAAAACCCTGCGCGGCGCAAGCCGGCAGGGTTTTTCGCATTCAGACGCCTGAATCTAGCGTTAGTCCGCCAGCGCAGCGACCGGCTCAGTGCCGGCGGCCTCCGCGAGGGCCAGCGCCTTGTCCGTGGCTTCCCACGTGAATTCCGGCTCTTCGCGGCCGAAGTGGCCATAAGCCGCGCTCTTCTCGTAGACCGGACGCAGCAGGTCGAGCATCTGAATGATGCCCTTCGGACGCAGATCGAAATGCTCCTGCACGAGGCGCGTGATCGTCGCGTCCGACACGCGGCCGGTGCCGAACGTGTTGACCATGACCGACGTGGGCTGCGCGACGCCGATCGCGTACGACACCTGGATCAGGCAGCGCGACGCGAGGCCCGCGGCCACGATGTTCTTCGCGACATAGCGGCCGGCGTAAGCGGCCGAACGGTCGACCTTCGACGGGTCTTTGCCCGAGAACGCGCCGCCGCCGTGCGGAGCCGCGCCGCCGTACGTATCGACGATGATCTTGCGGCCCGTCAGACCGCAGTCGCCTTGCGGACCGCCGATCACGAACCGGCCGGTCGGGTTCACGAGGAACTTGATGTCGCCCTTGATGAGTTCAGCCGGCAGCGTCGGCTTGATCACCTCTTCGATCACGGCTTCGCGCAGCGTATCCAGATCGATGTCCGGCGAATGCTGCGTGGAGAGCACGACGGTGTCGATGGAATGCGGCTTGCCGTCCACATACCGCACGGTGACCTGCGACTTCGCATCCGGGCGCAGCCAGGGCAGGCGGCCGTCGCGGCGCAGATTCGCCTGACGCTCGACCAGACGATGCGACAGGTGGATCGGCAACGGCATCAGCTCAGGCGTTTCTTCGCATGCGTAGCCGAACATCAGGCCCTGGTCGCCGGCGCCCTGGTCGAGGTTGTTGTCGTGCGCGCGATCCACGCCCTGAGCGATGTCCGGCGACTGCTTGTCGTACGCGACCAGCACCGCGCAACCGCGATAGTCGATACCGTAGTCGGTGTTGTCGTAACCGATGCGCTTGATCGTGTTGCGCGCGATCTGGATGTAGTCGACGTTGGCAGTGGTGGTGATTTCACCCGCGAGCACGACGAGACCGGTGTTGCACAGCGTTTCCGCTGCAACACGCGAGTACTTGTCCTGCGCCAGGATGGCGTCGAGAATCGCGTCCGAAATCTGGTCCGCGACCTTGTCGGGATGGCCTTCTGAAACGGATTCGGAGGTGAAGAGATAGTCGTTTGCCACGTTGCAGACTCCTGTTATGTGGTTACGGTTAATGTTCACGTAGCCAGCTTCGGGAGCCTGAAGCGGCGACGCTTTAGCGGATTACCTGACTGGCAGGCGCTTATCACATGGATCGCGCCGCCTGGCTTCGCCCCGCAAGTTGTCTATTAACTCGGCGAAGCCCTTATTATAGCGACTTCCGATGATTGTCACAGAGTGTCTACGAGTGCGGTATTACGTCAACTTCTCCGCTTTCCTTAAATGCATCACGCCGAGCGCCTTCCAGGAGGTCACATGCTGAGCCGCCTTGGTCCCCGGCTCGCGATCGGCCTTCTCAAACTGTTTGCACTATTGCCGTATGGTTTCATCGCCCGCCTCGGCGACGGACTCGGCTGGCTGCTCTATCAGATTCCGAGCCGCCGCAAGCGCATCGTCCACATCAATCTGAAACTGTGCTTTCCGGAGTGGAACGACGAGCGCCGCGAAGAAGTCGCGCAGAAGCATTTCCGTCACGCGATCCGCAGTTACCTTGAGCGCAGCGTCCAATGGTTCGGCTCCGCGAAGAAGCTCGAAAAGCTGATTCAGGTCGACAGCGCAATCGATCTGACCGATCCGAACCTGCCGCCCACGCTGTTCCTCGGCTTTCATTTCGTCGGCATCGAGGCGGGCTCGATCTTCCTCAATTACTCGCTCAAACGTCAGTGCGGCTCGCTGTATCAGCCGATGTCGAACCCAGAACTCGAGGAGGTCGCCAAGGCCGCGCGCGCCCGCTTCGGCGCGGACATGGCAAGCCGCGCCGACAGCGCGCGCATCGTGCTGCGCTGGCTGCGCGAGCGCAAGCCGGTGATGCTCGGCGCCGACATGGACTACGGCGCGCGCAATTCGACTTTCGTGCCGTTCTTCGGCGTGCCGACCTGCACGCTGACCGCCGTCGGCCGCCTCGCGAAAGTCGGTCACGCGCAGGTCGTGCCGTTCATCGGCGAAGTGCTGCCGAACTACAAGGGTTATCGGCTGAGGGTGTTCAAGCCGTGGGACAACTACCCGACCGGCGACGACGACGCGGACGCGCGGCGCATGAACGCGTTCCTCGAAGAACAGATTCCGTCGATGCCCGAGCAGTACTACTGGGTGCACAAGCGTTTCAAGACGCGGCCGCCCGGTGTGCCGAGCGTGTATTGAGGGCGCTCGAGGGGCGCGTCACTTACAATAGCGTGATGAAACTGAAATTCACCAAGATGCACGGCGCGGGTAACGACTTCGTCGTGCTCGACGGCTACACGCAAGCGCTCAACCTGACGCCGGAGCAGGTGCGCGCGCTCGCCGACCGCCATTTCGGCGTCGGCGCCGACCAGTTGCTGCTGGTCGAAAAGCCTACCGTGGATGGCGTCGATTTCAGGTATCGCATCTTCAATTGCGACGGCGGCGAAGTCGAGCATTGCGGCAACGGCGCGCGCTGCTTCGTGAAGTTCGTGCGCGACAGCGGGCTGACCGATCAGCGCAGCGTGCGCGTGCAAGTGCAGAACGGCACCATCACGCTGACCATGCAGGAAAACGGCGAGGTGCTCGTCGACATGGGCTCGCCGGTGTTCGAACCGGAACGTGTGCCTTTCGCCACCAAAGGTCTCCAGGGACGTCGCGAAGGCGCGGATACGCTCTGGCCGCTCGACGTGAACGGCACGACGCGCTGGATTTCGGTCGTGTCGATGGGCAATCCGCACGCCGTGCAAGTGGTCGACGACGTCGAGGCGTTTCCGGTGCTCGTCGAAGGTCCGGTGATCGAGCGGCACGCGCGCTTTCCGCAAAAGGTGAACGCGGGCTTCATGCAGATCGTCGGCCGGAGCGAAATCAAGCTGCGCGTCTATGAGCGCGGCGCCGGCGAAACGCTGGCGTGCGGCACGGGCGCATGCGCGGCGGTGGCCGCGGGCATTCGGCGCGGACTGCTCGACGCGCCGGTGCTCGTTCACACGCACGGCGGCAAGCTCACCATTTCGTGGGACAGTAATAAGGAAAGCGAACCGCTGCTGATGGCGGGTCCGGCCACGACCGTTTTCCAGGGCGAGATCGAACTGGCCGACTGAACGTGTCGCCTTCGATCGCGCATGAACGATTCATTAACTCACTGACCGACGCGTCGCATGAAGGCGTCGTCCTGTAGTCCTTTAGCCGAAACCATGAACGATCGCGAAGTCGCCGAATACCTGCTCGCCAATCCCGAATTCTTCGCCGAACACGCGGAAGTGCTCGCCACCATCCGGCTCGCAAACCCGCACGGCAAGGCCGCGGTGTCCCTGCAGGAGCGGCAGATGGAAATGCTGCGCGACAAGAACAAGCATCTCGAACGTCGTCTCGCCGAACTGCTGCGCTACGGCCACGAAAACGACAGCATCGCCTCGAAGTTCAACCGCTGGACGATTCGCGTGATCGCCGAGCGCGATCCGTACGCGCTGCCGCGTACCGTCGCCAATGGCCTGCGTGAGATTTTCGACGTGCCGCAAGCGGCGCTGCGCGTGTGGGACGTCGCCGAGCCGTATGCTCAGGCCGACTTCGCGCGCCACGTCGGCGAAGAAGTGCGGATCTTCGCGAACAGCCTCGCAGCGCCTTACTGCGGCGCGAACACCGGTTTCGAGGCGGCGCAATGGCTCGTGCCGGCTGCCGGCAGCGCCGACGAAAACCCGTCCGGCGGCGCTGCGCCGGAGCCCACGCACGTCACCGAATCGATTGCACTGCTCGCGTTGCGCGACCCGGAAGCCAATGAAGAAGCGTCGGCCTTCGGCCTTCTCGTGATGGGCTCCGCGGACGCGCGCCGCTTCCACGACGGCATGGCGACCGACTTCCTCACGCAGATCGGCGCGCTCGCAAGCGCCGCGCTGAGCCGTCTGCTGCCGCGCTGAACGCGCGAGCGCACGCGTCCGCCGTCAGCAAAAGTTAGCCGAACCCTGCTCGATCAAGCCAAACCGCCCATCGTGACCGAAACCGACTTCATCGCCGCGTATCTGTCGAATCTCGAGCACGAGCGGCGGCTGTCGGCGCACACCTTGCGCGGCTACACGCACGAACTCGAACAATTGCGGCTGCTGGCGAAAGGCCGGCCGCTCGAAAGCCTGACCGCTGTCGATATTCGCGGCGCCGTGTCGCGCGCGCACGCGGGCGGGCTAACGGCGCGCTCGATCAGTCACCGTCTGTCGGCGTGGCGTGCGTTTTACCGCTGGCTCGCGGGCCGCATCGATCTGCCGGCCAACCCCGTCGCCACCGTGCGCGCGCCCAAGCAGCCCAAGGCGCTGCCGAAGGCGCTGTCCGTCGACGACGCGAACCGCCTGATGGAAAGCCCGCCTGCCGCATCGGCGGAAGGTTTGCGCGATCACGCGATGCTCGAACTGTTCTACTCGTCGGGGCTGCGTCTGTCGGAACTCGTCGGTCTGGACGCCCGTTTCGCCGACGCCGACGGTTATCGCTCGGCCGGCTGGCTGAAGCTCGATTCCGCGGAAGTCGAAGTGCTCGGCAAGGGCAAGCGGCGCCGCATCGTGCCGGTCGGCAGCAAGGCGCTCACCGCGCTGAACGCGTGGCTCGCCGTGCGCGATCAGATGGTCAAGCACGATCCGCATCCGCTCTTTCTGTCGGCGCGCGGCAATCGCCTGTCGCCGAACGTCGTGCGCGAGCGTGTGAAGCGCGCGGCGCTGCTCGCCGGCATTCCGGCCAATGTGCATCCGCACGTGCTGCGGCACTCGTTCGCGACGCACGTGCTGCAGTCGAGCGGCGACCTGCGCGCCGTGCAGGAATTGCTCGGCCACGCGAGCATCACCGCGACGCAGGTGTACACGGGGCTCGATTTCCAGCACCTCGCGCGCGTCTACGATCAGGCGCATCCGCGCGCCAAAAAACGCGACTGACGCCGCCCTTGCGGCTCGATAGTCACCGCCCTTGCTTCATCCGCCGCGCGCGCAGCAGTTTGCGCGGCCCTTGCTTCTGCTGACACCCTCATGAATATCGTTACGCTCAAACCGTCGAAAGAAAAATCGCTGCTGCGCCGCCATCCGTGGGTCTATGCGAACGCGATTGACCGGATCGACGGCAATCCCGCGCCGGGCGCGACCGTGCTCGTGCGCGCGCACGACGGCCGGTTTCTCGCGCGCGCCGCCTACAGCCCGCACTCGCAGATCCGCGCGCGCGTCTGGAGCTTCGACGAAAGCGAGCCGATCGACCACGCATTCTTCAAGCGCCGCGTGCAGCGCGCGCTCCTCCATCGTCAAACGATGGTGCGCGACACCGGCGCCGTGCGGCTGATTTTCGGCGAAGCGGACGGCCTGCCGGGCCTGATCGTCGATCACTACGTCGCCGAGGACGAAGGCCAGCGCAGCCAGCTCGTCTGCCAGTTCATGGCGGCGGGCGTCGAGGCGTGGAAGGAGGCGATCGTCGCCGCGCTCGTCGGCGCGACCGGCTGCCCGAACGTCTACGAACGCTCGGACGTGTCGATTCGTCAGAAGGAAGGGCTAGAACAGACGACCGGCGTGCTGGCGGGCGAAGCGCCGTCGGAAGCGCTGATCGCGAGCGAAAACGGCGTGCGTTATCACGTCGACGTGCGCAACGGCCACAAGACCGGCTTCTACGTCGACCAACGCGATAACCGCCTGCTCGTGCAGCAGCTCGCGCAGGACCGCGACGTGTTGAACTGCTTCTGCTACACGGGCGGTTTCTCGCTGGCGGCGCTCAAAGGCGGTGCCAAGCGGGTCGTTTCAATCGATTCGTCCGGCGAGGCGCTCGCGCTCGCGCAGCAGAACGTGGCGGCGAACGGCTTCGACGCCGAGCGCGCGACCTGGCTCGACGCGGACGCGTTCAAGACGCTGCGCCGCCTCTACGACGAAGGCGAGCGTTTCGACCTGATCGTGCTCGATCCGCCGAAATTCGCGCCGTCGCGCGAGCATGTGGACCGCGCGTCGCGCGCGTACAAGGACATCAACCTGACCGGGCTGAAGCTGCTGCGCCCAGGCGGCCTGCTGTTCACCTACTCGTGCTCCGGCGCGATCGATTCCGAGCTGTTTCAGAAGATCGTGGCAAGCGCGGCCGCGGACGCGCGCGTCGACGCGCGGATTCTCAAGCGTCTTGGCGCCGGGGTGGATCATCCGTTGCTCACAGCATTTCCGGAAGGCGAATACCTGAAGGGCCTGCTGTTGCAAATCGCCTGATCGCCTATAACTTCACGGTTATTTCGCAGCGGGACGCGAGCGGCGGCGGCCCGGCCGTGCCGGCTGCCAGCGCCGCGTGGGCAGATATGTTTCAATAACCGGCTAGACAGGCTGCGCGCCGCGAGGTTGCCGCGCCCGGCTCATGCATACCGCTATGCATCCGCTAAGCATACGATTACGCATCGTTTCACGACTCTATAGGCGAACAACATGATCCCAGTCACCATCCTGACCGGCTTTCTCGGCAGCGGCAAAACTACCCTGCTCAAGCGCATCCTGAACGAAAAGCACGGCATGAAGATCGCCGTGATCGAGAACGAGTTCGGCGAAGAGAACATCGACAACGAGATTCTCGTGCAGGACACGAGCGAGCAGATCATCCAGATGAGCAACGGCTGCATCTGCTGCACGATCCGCGGCGACCTTTCGCGCGTGCTGAGCGATCTTGCGGCGCAGAAGCAGTCGGGCAAACTGGACTTCGACCGCGTGGTGATCGAAACCACCGGCCTCGCGAATCCCGGCCCCGTCGCCCAGACCTTCTTCATGGATGACCAGATCGCCAGCGAATTCCTGCTCGACGCGATCATCACGCTGGTCGACGCGAAGCACGCGAATCACCAACTGGACGAGCACGAAGTCGTGCAGCGCCAGGTGGGTTTCGCCGATCGCCTGTTCATCACGAAGGCCGATCTCGTCGACGAAGCGCAACTGGGCGATCTGCGCCACCGTCTGCTGCATATGAATCCGAAGGCGGCGATCAAGGTCGTCAATTTCGGCGACGCGGACATCAAGGAAATCTTCGACCTGCGCGGCTTCAATCTGAATTCGAAGCTCGAGATCGATCCGGACTTCCTCGTTGAGGACGAACACGCGCATAACCACGCGCATGCGCACGACGAGCACGGCCACACGCACGGCCACGATCACGACCACGCAAATTGCGATCATGACCACGGCCATTGCGATCACGAAGGCCATGAAGGCCATGAAGGCCATGAAGGCCACGATCATGCGCATCATCATCACGCGCATCACGACGACAAGATCAAGTCGTTCGTGTACCGCAACGATCGTCCGTTCGATCCGAACAAGCTCGAAGACTTTCTCGGCGGCATCCTGCAGATCTACGGCGAGCGCCTGTTGCGTTACAAGGGCGTGCTGTACATGAAGGGCGTCGACCGCAAAGTCGTGTTCCAGGGCGTGCATCAGATGATGGGCAGCGACCTCGCGGCCAAATGGCAGCCGGCCGAGAAAAAGACCAACAAGATGGTGTTTATCGGCATCGAATTGCCGCAAGACCTGATTACCGACGGCCTCGACGCCTGCCTCGCCTGAGCGTCGCGCCTGGCAAAAGCGTATTGGTCTGCTGTTACTCGGGGCGCGGGGGCCAAATGGCCGCCGCGAAATGTGCGGTGGCGCACATGTATGAAAAACGCGTGAAAACCCTGCTGTATTAGTGGGCGCTCAACCATCGCTTTTTGACCGTTCGCGCGTTATATTTTCGGGATACCAGTGCGCCGCCGAGGGATTTCCACCAGTTGCGGCGCCGGATTGTGATTCAGTTACAATACGTGCCCACTGGAGAATGAGAACGATTTGCCCGGTCAGTGCGCGGTGATTACATATTGCGCAGTGGGGCGCACCGGGCTTGTAGCGGCGCCGGAAAATCTTGTCCGGGGAACTCGCCGACAATACCCGCCGCAGCAGCCCGAGGAGGCTCGCTGCCCGGGAGCAAATACCTCAGGAGCATTTGAGAACCGGTTTCCAGAGGAGTTCGGCCCCGCATTGGCGTTGCGACGCCCGAGGTGGGCGTGAGGCGCTTCGGCGTCACGACAGTTCATCGTCCGTGTCAGCTTGTGCTCAACGTCCCAGGCGCCTTGCGGGCAATACGAAAGTGCGGGCACTATGTAAGAGTTTTGCCTCACATTGAAGAAGTAAGCCAGATGACGACGAAACGACTCTTGACCGAAGCCGAAATCCTGAAGATGAGCGACAAGGATTACATGAATGAGGATCAGCTCGCTTTCTTCAAGAACAAGCTCGAACAGCTGCAGGCGGAAATTCTCCGCAATGCCGGCCAGACGACCGAGAACCTGCGCGAAACAGTAATCGTGCCGGACCCGGCCGACCGCGCAACGATCGAGGAAGAGCATGCACTCGAGCTGCGCACGCGCGACCGCGAGCGCAAGCTGCTGAAGAAGGTGCAGCAGTCGCTCGCCCGCATCGACTCTGGCGACTACGGCTGGTGCGAAGAAACCGGTGAGCCGATCGGCATTCCGCGTCTGCTCGCGCGGCCCACGGCCACGCTGTCGCTCGAGGCGCAGGAGCGCCGCGAACTGCGCCAGAAGCTGTTCGGCGACTGAACGCCGGCGGCGCGGCTTCGGCGCCGCGCCCACAAACGCTGCTTCGTCGAGAGGCGCACGGTGATCCGTGCGCCTTTTTTCTTTTGTCCTATCCCATTTGCCGGCTCTTGATATGCCCGCGCGCGCCCTAAAATAAATCCGACATGCGCTGCACGAGCGCGCGAGGCGGCTCACTTCCCGCGTCGCGCGCCGTCTGCTTCCAGGATTCATGCGGTCGCGCATCGCGCTGCCGCGTCCTACCCGCTTTGCAAAGAGGAACGCATATGGAGCAATTTCACGGCACGACGATCGTCTCCGTGCGCCGCGGCGACAAGGTCGCGCTCGGCGGCGACGGCCAGGTGACGCTCGGCAACATCGTCATGAAAGGCGGTGCGAAGAAGGTCAGGCGCATTTACAACGGCAAGGTGCTGGTCGGTTTCGCGGGCGGCACGGCCGACGCGTTTTCGCTGCTCGACCGCTTCGAGGCGAAGCTGGAAAAGCATCAGGGCAATCTCACGCGCGCCGCGGTCGAACTCGCGAAAGACTGGCGCACCGACCGCATGCTGCGCCGTCTCGAAGCCATGCTGATCGCCGCCGACGCAACCACCACGCTCGTCATCACCGGTAACGGCGACGTGCTCGATCCGGAAGGCGGCATTTGCGCGATCGGTTCGGGCGGCGCGTATGCGCAGGCCGCCGCGAAAGCGCTCGCCGACAACACGGAGTTGTCGCCGCGCGAAATCGTGGAGAAGTCGCTGGAGATTGCCGGCGACATGTGCATCTACACGAACCACAACCGCGTCATCGAGACGATCGAGTAAGGACCCACGATGAGCACCATGACCCCTGCCGAGATCGTCTCGGAACTCGACAAACACATCATCGGCCAAGGCCGCGCGAAGAAAGCGGTTGCCGTGGCGCTGCGCAATCGCTGGCGCCGTCAGCAGGTCGACGACCCGCTGCGTCAGGAAATCACGCCGAAAAACATTCTGATGATCGGACCGACCGGCGTCGGCAAAACCGAAATCGCGCGGCGCCTCGCCAAGCTCGCCGACGCGCCGTTCATCAAGATCGAAGCCACCAAGTTCACCGAAGTGGGCTACGTGGGCCGCGACGTCGACAGCATCGTGCGCGATCTGATCGAGATTTCGGTCAAGCAGACGCGCGAATCGGAAATGCGCAAAGTGCGAACCAAAGCCGAAGATCAGGCCGAAGACCGCATTCTCGACATTCTGTTGCCGAGCGCGCGTCCGGTCGGTTTCGGTTCCAGTTCGAGCACGATCGACACGGCCGACGAAGGCAGCACCACGCGCCAGACTTTCCGCAAGCGTCTGCGCGAAGGTCTGCTTGACGACAAGGAAATCGAGCTCGACGTCGAGCAGCCGCAAGTCGGCATGGACATCATGGGGCCGCCGGGCATGGAAGACATGACCGAGCAGATCCGTTCGATGTTCGCGAACATCGGCGGCGGCAAGAAAACGCGCCGCAAGATGAAGGTGAAGGAAGCGCTGAAGGTTCTCACCGACGAAGAAGCCGGCAAGATGCTCAACGACGAAGAGGTGAAAACCAAAGCCGTGCAGAACGTCGAGCAGAACGGCATTGTGTTCCTCGACGAAATCGACAAGATTGCGTCGCGCAATGAAGCCGGCGGCGGTGAAGTGTCGCGTCAAGGCGTGCAGCGCGATCTGCTGCCGCTCGTCGAAGGCACCACCATCAACACCAAGTACGGCATGGTGAAGACGGATCACATTCTGTTCATCGCGAGCGGTGCCTTTCATCTCGCGAAGCCGAGCGATCTGATCCCCGAACTGCAAGGGCGTTTTCCGATTCGCGTGGAGCTCGATTCGCTGTCGGTGAACGACTTCGAGTCGATCCTCGTGTCGACGGATGCGAGCCTCGTCAAGCAATACCAGGCACTACTGGCAACCGAAGACGTGCATCTGGAATTCGCCGACGACGGCATTCGCCGTCTCGCGGAAATCGCTTATTCGGTGAACGAAAAGACGGAGAACATCGGTGCACGCCGTCTTTACACGGTCATCGAAAAGCTGCTGGAGGAAGTGTCGTTCGCCGCCGGCAATCACTCGGGACGCACGGTGCAGATCGACGCGGCGTATGTGGATCGCGCGCTGAACGAAGTCGCCGAAGACGAAGACCTGTCGCGCTACGTGCTGTGATGTAACGCCGAAGCGACGAAGCAAAACGGGCCGCCTGCAGAAAGGGCGGCCCGTTTTCTTTGCGCCACATCAAACGATGCGGCGATGAAGGCAACTTACTGCTTGACCGGCCGCTTCGCGAGTTTGCGCTGCAAGGTCCGGCGATGCATGTTCAACGCGCGCGCCGTCGCCGAAATATTGCCGCCGTGCTCGGCCAGCACGCGCTGAATGTGCTCCCATTCGAGACGCGCAACCGAGAGCGGCGTGGGATGCTCGATCGCCTCTTCCGCCTGCAGCGCACTCGCCTCGCTTTGCAGCGCCGACAGAATGGTTTCGACGTTCGCAGGCTTCGCCAGATAGTTGTCGGCGCCGTCTTTCACCGCTTGAACCGCGGTAGCAATGCTCGCGTAACCGGTCAGCACGAGCATGCGCGCGTCGGGTTGCAGGTCGCGCAACGGCGCGACGAGCGTGAGGCCCGAGTCGTTGCCAAGATGCAGATCCACTGTGATCTGACTGAACTTCTGCTGGTTGGCCAGCCTGATCGCTTCGTCCGCGTTGTGAGCTTCGCTCACCGTATAGCCGCGCCGCGTCAAACCGCGCGCGAGGATACCGGAGAACACTTCGTCGTCGTCGATCACCAGAAAATTCATCTCGCTCATGCCTGTTTCTCCGTGTTGGATGGCGCGGCGCCTTGGCGGCCCGGGCCGGAACTTTTGCGACCGGTGAGCGGCAGCCGCAAGACTGCGCGCGTGCCACGCGGTTGGGTCGCATTGACGTCCGTCAATTCAATCGATCCTTTCAGGCGCGCCGCCGCCGAAAACGCCAGGTACAGGCCGACGCCGTGCCCGCCTTGCGTGCTGTCCACCGGCATCGCTCCGAGTGAGCCGCGCAGCGCAGCCGGAATGCCGGGGCCCGCGTCGCAGACTTCGAATTCGATCTGATCGCCGCGCGCCGTGAGCCGGCACGACAGCGTGACGTGATCGCGGCTCGCGCGCGCGGCGTTGTCGAGCAGAATCGTCAGAATCTGGCTGACGGCTACCGTGTCGTCGAGACTGACATCCGCGGGCGGAGCGCCGAGCCGCTCGAACTTCACATGCGGATGGCGCAAGCGCCATTGCTCGGCGAACGATCCGAGCCACTCGTCGACCGGCTGGCGATTGGTGGCGGTCGTTGCACGGCTCCTCAACCTCGCGAGCGCGGATGTGCACAAGCTCATCTGCTGTTCGAGCAGTTCGAGATCGGCGCTGTATGGCGCGAGCCCTTTGTCGGTACGCGCCGCGTCGCGCAATTCTTCGGACAGCATTGCAATTGTAGACAGAGGCGTGCCGATTTCGTGAGCGACGGTAGCGGCCTGGACACCGAGCGCGACCGCGCGTTCGTCCTGGAGCAAGCGCTGCTGCGCTTCTCCGAGCGCTGCGTCACGTAGCCGCAGGGCTCGCGACATGCGCGCGACGAACCACGCGATCAGCCCGACGCTCACCATGAAGTTGACCCACATGCCGGCACGGTAGTAGTCGAACAGGTTGGCCGGGTTGTCGAGATTCAGCGGCACCGAATCGAAGCCGAGGACTGCATAGCAGGCCACGGCGAACGCGGCGAGCCACGCCATCAGTCGCCAGGGCAGCACGGCCGCCGCGATGGCAAGCGACGGCAGGTACAGCGAGACAAAGGGATTGGTCGTGCCGCCGGACAGAAACAGCAACGCGGACAACGCGCCGAGATCGACCCAGATCTGGCCGAACAGCTCCATGTTCGACTCGGGCCGCTGCTGCGTGACGCGCCACCATGTGAGTGCGTTAAAGATCACCTCGAGCGCGATGACGAGCAGCATGGCCGGCAACGGCAAATGCACGCCGATGAAGATCTGCACGAACGCGATGGTCAGCAACTGCCCGATGATCGCAAGGCTGCGCAGCCAGAACAGATGGCCGAGATTGACGCGGCCGGTGTTGGTTATACGATGCATGACTTCAGTTCACTTTACCCGTTCGGACGCTTCCCAATAGTGCCGCCGCAGCCCGGTGATACTATAGCTTTCTCCGTTAGCGCCTCGCGCCGATCTCTCGGCCGCAATCCTCATGGTCGACTCCGACATCCCGTCAGCTTTCCTTAATTTCATGCAGCAAGCCGCCGCAGCGCGTGTGAGCGGCGCGGTTGAGCCGGAAGCACAAGCGCTTCGCGCGGCAGCGCAGCTTCATCCGCTGGATGAGGACTCGCTGACCTCGCTCACTCAGAATCTGATCGGGCAACAACGCCTGGGCGATGCGATCGAACTGGCCTCCATTATTGCCCAACTGGATAGCGGCAACGCGCGTGCGCACTTCCGTCTCGGTTACGCGCTTCAGGTCGCGGACCGGCACGGCGAGGCGGTCGCTCCCTACCGCCGCGCGCTCGCACTCGAACCCACGTTGCCGTCGCTACGCAGCAACCTCGCTGGCGCGCTTTCGCTGTCGAATGGCGACCTTCGCGAGCAAACTGCGCTTCTTGAACAAGCCGTGCTCGCACATCCCGACGATGGAAACGCCTGGACCAATCTTGCAAACGCTTATCGCCAGAACCTGGATTTGTCGGGCTCGCTCAAAGCCGGCGAGCGAGCGGTTCAATGCGCGCCGTCCAGTGCGCTCGCCCACAACAACTATGCACTGGCGCTAAGAGAGGCACAACGTTGGGACGCGGCTTTGCAGGCCGCTGAAACAGCCTGCACACTCGCGCCCGACCACGCGGGCATGCGTTCGAATCTGTCGATGCTGCAACTGATGCGCGGCGACTACGCGAACGGCTGGCTCTCGCATGAGGCGCGCTGGAGCGGCTCGTCGGAGCTGCGCGGCAATCGTCCCGCCTTCCCGGCGCCGACCTGGAAGGGCGAGCCGCTCGCCGGCAAAACATTGCTGGTATGGGGCGAGCAGGGCATGGGCGATCTGCTGCAATTCTGCCGCTACATTCCAATGCTGGCCGAGTACGTGCATCGCGAAGGCGGCCGTCTCGTGTGGAACTCGTTCCCGCAGATGGGCGGCTTGATGGCGCGCAGTCTGGCCGCTCACGTCGATCAGTTTTCGGCGGGCGGCGGTGTCGAATCGCTGCCGCCCTTCGACTTCGAGATTCCATTGCTGAGCCTGCCGCTGGTCTTCGGCACGAGCGAGGCGACCATCCCGTCACCCGGGCCTTATCTTCACGCGGACGCCGCTGCTCTCGAGCGCTGGCGTCAACGGCTCGCCGGCGAGCCGAGGCTCAAGGTCGGACTCGCGTGGACGGGCAGCCACGGGCATCAACGCAATCCGTTTCGGCGTGTCGGCTGGGAACGCTATGCGGAGCACTTTGCGGGCATGCGCAATGTGGCGTTCTACTCGCTGCAACCGGGCGCGAGCGCCGACGTGAACGCAGCCGCGGCCGCCGGCCTGCCGATCACCGACTACACCGCCGAATTCGCCACGTTCGACGACACCGCAGCGTTCGTCGGCGCGCTCGATCTCGTCATTACCGTTTGCACGTCGGCCGCGCATCTGAGCGGCGCACTCGGGCAACGCACGTGGGTGCTGCTCGACGTCAACCCGCACTGGGTCTGGCTGATCGATCGACGCGACAGCCCGTGGTATCCGAGCGCGACGCTGTACCGGCAGCCGGGCTTCGGCGAGTGGACGCCGGCGCTTGAAGCCGTCGCCCGCGATCTGGAAGCGCTCGCGGCACAGCACGTCGCCGTACAACGCTAAGCGCTAAAGCGAGGAGCGAGCGTGACCGTGAGCCTGACCGCCCATAGCAGACGCGTTCACGGCACGTCCGCACCGGGCTCCGGCTGAGCCGTCCGCGCGATTTCCGCAGCGAGGCATTCGGGGCAAAGGCAACGGCCGGCGGGGTCCAGCCGCTCGCGCGGCAGTGCCGGCATCTCGCGGCACCAGCAGTCGAAAGGCTCTGCGTGCATCGCGCAATCGAACGCATTGCCGCAGCGCGGGCAGCGCGCGCTGCCTGGTGGGCGGGAAACAGACGGTTTCATGACAGGCGGACGGTCTCGCGGGCATCGACAGGGAAATGATGCCACGGCTTGCGTCCTACCGTGAGTCGTCCATTCGGCTAGTTCACAGGCACACGGAAGACGCGCTACGCTTGACTCCGAGTTGCCGCTGCAAAGCACGGTTTCATAGCACGCAAACGCGGCGTTGCACGCCGCCGCCGCACGCGTCGAAAACCCTGTTGCAGCGCGCCAGTCCTGTACAATTCGCCCTGTTTTAACTGTTCCGTGCCCGAGCCTGCCGCCATGTCCGAGCTTCCCGACCTTTCGCAGATTGCGCCCACCCTGAAGGCTGAAATCCTGGCCGAGGCGCTGCCCTACATTCGCCAGTATCACGGTAAGACCGTGGTCATCAAATACGGCGGCAACGCCATGACGGAGGAGCGGCTGAAGCAGGGCTTCGCGCGCGACGTCATTCTGCTGAAGCTGGTCGGCATCAATCCCGTCATCGTGCACGGCGGCGGTCCGCAAATCGACCACGCGCTGAAGAAGGTCGGCAAGCAGGGCACGTTCATTCAAGGCATGCGCGTTACCGACGAAGAGACGATGGAAGTCGTCGAATGGGTGCTCGGCGGCGAAGTGCAGCAGGACATCGTCACGCTGATCAATCACTTCGGCGGTCACGCGGTCGGTCTGACGGGCAAGGACGGCGGCTTGATCCACGCGCGCAAGATGCTGATGCCGGACCGCGACAATCCCGGCCAGTACGTCGACATCGGCCAGGTCGGCGAGGTCGAGGCGATCAATCCGGCCGTGGTGAAGGCGCTGCAAGACGACGCGTTCATTCCCGTCATCTCGCCGATCGGCTTCGGCGAAGACGGGCTGTCGTACAACATCAACGCCGATCTCGTCGCGGGCAAACTGGCGGTCGTGCTGAACGCCGAGAAGCTCGTGATGATGACGAACATCCCCGGCGTGATGGACAAGGAAGGCAATCTGCTGACCGATCTGTCCGCGCGCGAAATCGACGGGCTCTTCGCCGACGGCACGATCTCGGGCGGCATGCTGCCGAAGATTTCGTCGGCGCTCGATGCCGCGAAGAGCGGCGTGCGCTCGGTGCATATCATCGACGGGCGTATCGAACATTCGGTGCTGCTCGAAATTCTCACCGAACAGCCGTTCGGCACGATGATCCGCTCGCATTGATGCCTGCGTCACACGGGGCACACGGGGCGCGCCGCTGCACCGCGCCTCGTGTGTCCATCACGCCGCTAGCCGCAGCGCCCGGCGCCTGAACAGCACTCTTCCCATGCGCACTCCGACTTCCCGGCGCCGTCGTCCGCAGATCGCAAGTGGCGGTCCGGTCTGGCTGTTCGATCTCGACAATACGCTGCATCACGCGTCGCACGCGATTTTTCCCGCCATCAATCAGGCGATGACGCAGTACATCATCGACGCGCTGCAAGTCGAGCTCGACGAAGCGAACCGCCTGCGCACCGGCTACACGCAACGTTACGGCGCGGCGCTGCTGGGCCTCACGCGCCATCATCCGCTCGATGCAAACGACTTCCTGAAGGTCGTCCACACGTTCCCCGATCTCGGCTCGATGATCCGCCACGAGCGAGGCGTCGCGCGTCTCGTCGCGGCGCTGCCGGGCCGCAAGATCGTGCTGACCAACGCGCCCGAAAGCTATGCGCGCGCAGTGCTCGCGCAACTGCGAATCGAGCGTCTGTTCGAGCAGGTGATCGCCATAGAGCATATGCGCGACCGGCGCCGCTGGCGCGCGAAGCCCGATCACGCGATGCTGCGCAAGGCGATGCGCGACGCGCATGTGTCGCTGAAAGACGTGATCCTCGTCGAAGACACGCGCTCGCATCTGAAGAACTATCGGCGGCTCGGCATCCGCACGGTGTGGATTACCGGCCATCTGCCGCGTAAGCCGCATATGGACGGCGTGCCCACGCGTCTGCCGGGCACCGGCCGGCCGCATTATGTCGATCGCAGCATTCGTTCGTTAAAATCGCTACGACTGAGCACCCGCTCGGTTCGATTGAAGCGCCAGCAGACGGGACGACAGCCATGCAGCCGATCGACAAGCCTGACGAAGCCCTAGCCGAACCCGACCCCGCTGCAGCGGCTGTCCCGCGAGCGCAGCGTCTGAAGCCAGGCGAGCGCCGCGTGCATATCCTGCAAACGCTCGCCGCGATGCTTGAAGCGCCGAAAAGCGAAAAGATCACCACCGCCGCCCTCGCCGCGCGGCTCGGCGTATCGGAAGCGGCGCTTTATCGTCACTTTGCGAGCAAGGCGCAAATGTTCGAAGGACTAATCGAGTTCATCGAACAGACCATCTTCGGCCTGATCAATCAGATCGTCGACAAGGAAAACAACGGCGTACTTCAGGCGCGCGCGATCGCGTTGATGCTGCTGAATTTCTCCGCGAAAAATCCTGGCATGACGCGCGTGCTGACATGCGAGGCGCTCGTCGGCGAACATGAACGGCTGACGACGCGCGTCAATCAGATGCTCGAGCGCGTCGAAGCTTCGCTGAAGCAATGTTTGCGCTTGGCTGCGGTGAGCGTCGATGCGTCCGCACACGAAGCGCTCGCGCCTCTTCCGGCGGACTACGATCCTGCGGTGCGCGCGAGTCTGCTGTTGAGCTATGTCATTGGACGCTGGCATCGCTTTGTCCGTAGCGGCTTTGTGCGCATGCCGGCCGACGACGCCGATTCGCAATTGCGAGTGATCCTTCAGTAGCGTTCTCGGGAAGCCGCGTGGGCTGCCGGCCAGACGTTGCCGCCCGGAATTTTCCGCTATACTTTGCGCCTGACTGCGGCCCTTGCATTACCTGAAAGCACATGACAGGTATCGAGGGAACCGCCTTCCAGAACACACGTACTACGCGCCGATTTGCTGACTCGATTGCGGGCGCGCGAACCAGTGGAACAATTCCGCGGTTCACTATAAATGCGGCTAAAGAGGTCGTCAGCCGCGCACAAGTCGTTCTCCTCCGTGCTTTGCCGACGCCGTCTAGCCGCCCTGTCTTTGTCAAATGGCGGAATGAATGGAATCGATCGGTATCGTCGCTCCACAAAAAATGCATTTCACCGAGCCGTTGCGTCTGCAAAACGGCAGCTCGCTTGCCGGCTACGACCTGATGGTCGAGACCTACGGCACGCTCAACGCCGCGCGCAGCAATGCGGTGCTCGTGTGTCACGCGCTCAACGCATCGCATCATGTGGCGGGTGTCTATGCGGACAATCCAAAGGACATCGGCTGGTGGGACAACATGGTCGGCCCAGGCAAGCCGCTCGATACGGATAAGTTCTTCGTGATCGGCGTGAACAATCTCGGCTCGTGCTTCGGCTCGACGGGGCCCATGAGTATCGATCCGGCCACCGGCAAGCCGTATGGCGCGGCCTTCCCCGTGGTGACGGTGGAAGACTGGGTCAATGCGCAGGCGCTCGTCGCGGACCGGTTCGGCATCGAGCGCTTCGCTGCGGTCATGGGCGGCAGCCTCGGCGGCATGCAGGCGCTCGCGTGGAGCATGATGTATCCGCAGCGTGTCGCGCATTGCATCGTGGTGGCGTCCACGCCGAAGCTGTCCGCGCAAAACATTGCGTTCAACGAAGTGGCGCGCTCGGCGATTCTGTCGGACCCCGACTTTCACGGCGGCAACTACTACGCGCACAACGTGAAGCCGAAGCGCGGCTTGCGCGTCGCGCGCATGATCGGCCACATCACCTATCTGTCGGACGACGACATGGCCGAGAAATTCGGCCGTTCGCTGCGACGCGCGGAAGGCGCGCTCGACGCGTACAACTTCAACTTCGACGTGGAGTTCGAGGTGGAGTCGTACCTGCGCTATCAGGGCGACAAGTTCGCCGACTATTTCGACGCGAACACGTACCTGCTGATCACGCGCGCGCTCGATTACTTCGATCCGGCGAAAGCCTTCGAAGGCGATCTGACAGCGGCCCTTGCGCACACCACGGCGAAATATCTGATCGCCAGCTTCTCAACCGACTGGCGTTTCGCGCCGGCCCGCTCGCGCGAACTCGTGAAGGCGCTGCTCGATCACAAGCGCACCGTGACGTACGCGGAAATCGACGCGCCGCACGGCCACGACGCCTTCCTGCTCGACGACGCGCGCTATCACAACCTGATGCGCGCCTACTACGAACGCATTGCGAACGAGGTGAACGCATGAACCAGCGAGCACTCGATTATCTGGCGCTGCGCCCGGACTTCCGCGCGATCGCCCGCTGGGTCGAACCGCGCGCCACGGTGCTGGACCTGGGTTGCGGC
Source organism: Paraburkholderia sp. OAS925 (assembly GCF_040543975.1). Taxonomy (NCBI): domain Bacteria; kingdom Pseudomonadati; phylum Pseudomonadota; class Betaproteobacteria; order Burkholderiales; family Burkholderiaceae; genus Paraburkholderia; species Paraburkholderia sp. OAS925. The sequence goes on along the minus strand of NZ_JBEUNO010000001.1, from coordinate 447,601 downwards.
GACGGCTCGCTGCTGTCGCTGCTCACCGAGGAACTGGACGTGCAAGGCTACGGCATCGAAATCAACGACGCGGGCGTGCTGGCCGCGACGCAAAACGGCGTCAACGTGATCCAGCAGAATCTCGAAGACGGCCTGCGTCTTTTCGAAGACGGCAGCTTCGATTTCGCGGTTTTGTCGCAGACGCTGCAAACCATTCATCAGACCGCGGCGATTTTGCGGGAAACCGTGCGCGTCGGTCGCGAATGCATCGTGTCGTTTCCGAACTTCGGCTATTGGGCGCATCGGCTTTCCGTAGTTCGGGGACGCATGCCGGTGTCGAAGTCGCTGCCCTATCAATGGCACAACACGCCTAACGTGCGCGTGCTGACCATCAAGGACTTCGAGGCGCTCGCGCCCGAAGTCGGCATCGAAATTCTCGACCGTGTCGTGCTGCACGACGGTCAGACGGTGCGGTGGGGCGTGAACTGGCGTGGTAGTCTTGCGGTCTATCGCGTCAAGAAAAGCTAACGCAAGCTATCCACATGTCGAACCCGCCGCACGAGGCGCCTGCACTTACCGCTCACGAAGAACATCCCGGCTGGCGCGCGTTTTTTAATACGCGCATGCTGATCTGCGTCTTTCTCGGCTTTACGTCGGGATTGCCGCTGTTCACGCTCGTCTATCTGGTGCAGGCATGGTTGCGCTCTGAAGGCGTCAATCTGAAGGAGATTGGCCTTTTTGCGCTGATCCAGTTTCCCTATACCTGGAAGTTCATCTGGGCGCCGCTGATGGATCGCTACGTCCCGCGCTTTCCGGGCTGGCGTCCGGGCAGACGGCGCGGCTGGATGCTCGTCACGCAGATTCTGGTCGCGGGCGCTATCGGCACGCTTGGGTTCGTGTCGCCGAGCGACTCAATCTGGACCGTCGCGGCATTGACGGCGCTCGTCGCGTTTTTCGGCGCAAGCCAGGACATTTCAATCGATGCCTACCGGCGCGAGTTGCTAAGCGACACGCAACAGGGTCTCGGCAATGCGGTGCATGTCAATGCCTACAAGATCGCGGCACTAGTGCCCGGTTCGCTGGCGCTTATTCTGTCGGATCATTTGCCGTGGACTACCGTGTTCATCGTGACCGCTGCGTTCATGGTGCCCGGCATGGTGATGACGCTTGTCGTACGCGAGCCCGAAGTGCACGGCACGCCGCCCAAGAATTTGCGCGACGCGATCGTGCAGCCGTTCCGCGAATTCGTCGAGCGCGATGGCTGGCGCGGCGCGCTGTTCGTGCTCGGCTTCATCTTTCTGTACAAGCTCGGCGACACGATGGCGACGACGTTGTCCACATCGTTCTTCCTCGACATCGGTTTCTCGCGCACGCAGATTGGCGTGATCGCGAAAACGACGGCGTTTGGCGCGAGTCTCGCGGGCGGAATTGTCGGCGGCATCTGGCTGATGAAGATCGGCATCGGCCGCGGCTTGTGGATCTTCGGCATCCTGCAGATGGTGTCGACGCTCGGCTTCGCCTGGCTCGCGCATCTCGGACCGGCATCGCCTGGCTTGACGGCGATTTACGACATCGCCGTGTGGACCAGCGAAGGCACGACGAAGCTGCTGTCGTGGGTCGGCATCGACTGGTCGGTGCAACTCGAACCGCGCTCGGTCGCGCTCGCGCTCGTCTACGGTTTCGAAACTTTCTCCACCGGTCTGACGATGGCGGCCTTCACCGCGTACATCGCCAGCACGACCGATCCGCGCTATACGGCCACGCAGTTCGCGCTCTTTACGAGCTTGGCTTCGGTGCCGCGCACGTTGGCGTCGGCGGCGAGCGGCTATGTGGTCGCGAAGATCGGCTGGTTCGACTACTTCATTGTCTGTACCGCGTTGGCTGTGCCGGGCATGCTGCTTCTGTTGCGCATCGCGCCGTGGAGAGTGCGGTCGTGAAGGTGCTTTTCGCAAAACAGCCATTGCGCCTGGGTGCGCGCCGCGGCGTCGCGTTGCGCGATGCTGGCCGTGGTGCGCTTCGCGCAGCGTTGTGGGTCGGCTGTTCGGGGTTTGTGAGTTTGATCGCGCCGTCCGCTGCTGTTTACGCAGCCGCTGGAACGCCGGCCGCCGGAACGCCAGCCACTGGAGCGCCGGCCGCCGCCGCGCCGACCACCGCTGCACCGCCCGCCGCTAACAGCGCCGCGGCCGGCACGTCGCTCAACGCTGCAACGGCTGCAGCGCCGCAACCGCCCGGGCCCGCGGCTAAATCTGCTGCGGCGGCCACGAACGCCGAAAGCGCGCCGGCTGCACCGCCGGCCGCGAACAGCGCGACGAGTTCCGGCAACGCGCCGCCAGGACCAACCGCTCAACCATCCGCGAGCGCGAAAGCCGCGGCGCCGACGTCATCGCCCGCTGGCGCTGCGAAGCCGGCTGCGTCGTACGGCCCGAGCAACCAGTTGCGTTACGGCGGCTATCTGGTGTTCCGCAACCTGATTCCGTCGCCGATGCTCGAGGCGCAAGCCGCCGAAGAGTTCAGCCAGATCGCGTACGGCGCCGAGCACGCCAACCGTCTATACGGCGACGCCGACGCGCACGTCACGCGCGTGCGCTCGATCGTCGACAAGATGGTTCCGTACTCGCTCAAATGGAACGAGCGGGCGAAAGGCTGGAAGTGGGACGTCGCCGTCGTGCGTTCGCCCGACATTCGCATGTACTGCCTGCCGGGCGGCAAGATCGTCGTGTACGGTGGGCTGCTCGACCGCGCGCATCTGAACGACAACGAGCTCGGCATGCTGATCGGCCATGAGATCGCGCATGCGCTGCGTGAACATGCGCGTGAGCGGCTCGGTCAGTTGCAGGCAAGCCAATTGGATTCGTCGGGTACGATCCCGCAGCTCTTCGGTCTCGCGGACCTGGGCGCGGCGCCGCTTGGCATCGGTTCGCGCCTGCTCGAAATGAAGTACGAAAACACGGACGAAACCGAAGCCGACGTGATCGGCAGCGACATCGCCTCTCGTGCGGGCTTCGATCCGCGCGCGGCAGTCACGCTGTGGGACAAGCTCGCGCAGGCCACGCGCAGCAATCGCGAGCAGGGCTTTATCTACGTGCATCCGTACTCGCCCGCGCGCCGCCAGGACATCGTCAAGCGTCTGCCGGACATGCTGCCGCTTTATGCCAAGGCCATCGGCAAAACCGTGGATGCGCTGCCGGACTATGCGGGCATAGGCCGTCCGCGCCGCAAGCTGGCGCGCGATTAACGGGCGTCACGCTTCACGCCTCCGCGATCTCGAGCGCGCGTCTTGCGGACGCCGCTCAAGCGCTCTTACCGACGCGGCGCTTCAACTCAAGGCCGCCGCGCAGAATCTAAAACTCACTTCTTCGTCACGTCGTGATCGTAGTCGACCGTCAGCGGCGCGTGATCGCTGAACTTGATGTCGCGAAACACGTCAGTGCGTTTCGCCTTGCTCGCGATGCCCGGTGTCGCGATCTGATAATCGATCCGCCACCCCACGTTCTTCGCATACGCCTGGCCGCGATTGCTCCACCACGTATATTGCTCGGGCCGCTGATCGAGCGTGCGGAAGACGTCGACGTAACCGACTTCGTCGAACAGTTTGGTGAGCCACGCGCGCTCTTCCGGCAGGCAACCCGAATTCTTCTGATTGCTCTTCCAGTTCTTGATGTCGATTTCCTTGTGGACGATATTCACGTCGCCGCACAGGATCACTTCGCGCTCGCGCGCGAGCTGCGCGAGATGCGGCATGAACTCGTCCATGAAACGATACTTGGCCTGCTGACGCTCTTCGCCGCTCGACCCTGACGGCACATACACCGACACAACCGACAGCTTGCCGAAACGCAGTTCGACATAACGCCCTTCGGGATCGAATTCCTCGCTGCCGAAGCCGATCACAACCTCATCCGGCTCGTGACGCGTATAGACGCCCGCGCCGCTATAACCCTTCTTCACCGCGTGCTGGAAATAGCCGGTGAAATCATGCGGCGCGAGGAATTCCGGCGTCATGTCGTCCTGCGAACATTTGATTTCCTGCACGCAAAGTACGTCGGCATTCTGCTCGCCGAACCAGTCGAAAAAACCCTTTTTGGCCGCTGAGCGGATGCCGTTCAGGTTGGCGGTAATCACACGCAACATGTCGTTCCTTTGTGTTCGATTCGTTTGGAGATTCGTCTTCGAGATGGTTTTCCGACGACGCCGAAAGTCATTCGATCTTCACGCCTTTCAGCGATTCCTTGGCCGGCGGGAATTCCAGCTTCAGGTCCTGGAAAGTGCGCAATAGCAACTCGGCGACCATCACATTGCGATGCGTTTTCGAGTCCGCGGGAATGACGTACCACGGCGCGTATTCGGTCGAAGTCGCGGCCAGCGCGTTGCGATAAACGCCCTGGTATGTGTCCCACTGCTTGCGTGCGTCGAGATCCGCTACGTCGAACTTCCAGTGCTTGGTCTCATCGTCGACGCGCGCCTGAAGCCGCTCGCGCTGCTCGTCCTTCGAAATATGCAGCATGCACTTGATGATCGTCGTGTCGCTATCGGCAAGCAGTTCCTCGAACTGGCGAATGTGGCGGCAGCGCACGTCGAATGCATTCGCGTCGATGTTGCCGAGCACGGTCGGCACCAGCAGGTCTTCATAGTGGCTGCGATTGAAGATTGTCAGTTCGCCCGCAGCGGGCGCTTGCGCATGCACGCGCCACAGGAAGTCGTGCGCGAGTTCGTCGGGCGTCGGCGCCCTGAACGGCGCGATGCGCAGGCCGAGCGGGTCGACTTCGTGAAATACGGCGCGAATCGTGCCGTCCTTGCCGCTCGTGTCCATGCCTTGCAGGACCAGCAGCACGCGGCGTTTTCGTTGCGCGTGCAAGCGTTCCTGCAAGACGTCGAGCTTCGCGCCGATCTCGGAGAGCCGCTCGCGGTCGGAATCTTTCGATCCCGTGGAAAAAGGCTTCGACGCGGGATCGAAATCGTCGAGCGAGAATTTGCCGTTCTTTTTGCCCTCGAAATAAGGCACGCGGAAATCGTCGAGGTCGGGTCGCTTCGCCATCCACACACTCCGTAATCTGCGTTCGGGTTCGCAAAAGCGGGCCCGCAAATGAAACGGGCCGTTGCCGCACTTTCGTTTCCGGCAACAGCCCGCGGTCGCCGAAGCGCAAACAATGCCTCGGCTATAGACGTTCGACCGCACGTCTGTCAGGTTTCAGCCTGGCCCGAACGAGGCGTCAGCCCAGCTTCTTCTTCAGCAGTTCGTTCACCTGCGCCGGATTCGCCTTGCCCTTCGTCGCCTTCATGGCCTGGCCGATCAGCGCGTTGAACGCCTTCTCCTTGCCCGCGCGGAATTCTTCCACCGACTTCTGGTTCGCCGCGAGCACCTCGTCGATGATCGCTTCCAGCGCGCCGGTATCCGAAATCTGCTTCAAGCCCTTCGCTTCGATGATGCGGTCCGCGGCGGCCTCGTCGGTCGCCTTCTCTTCCCAGATCGCGAGGAAAATTTCCTTCGCGATCTTGTTGGAGATGGTGCCGTCGGCGATACGTTGCAACAGCAGCGCGAGTTGCGCGGACGACACCGGGCACTCGGCAATGTCGAGACCTTCGCGATTCAGTTGCGACGACACTTCGCCCATCACCCAGTTCGCCGCGACCTTCGCGTTGGCCGCGCCGAGCTTCTCGACGACCGCTTCGAAATACGCGGCCGTCGCCTTGCTCGACGTCAACACGTTTGCGTCATACGGCGTCAAACCGTATTGCGACACGAAACGCTGCTGGATCGTTTCCGGCAACTCCGGCATGTCGCGCTTCACGCGCTCGACCCACGCTGCGTCGATCACGAGCGGCATCAGATCGGGATCGGGGAAATAGCGGTAATCGTGCGCGTCTTCCTTGCTGCGCATCGAGCGCGTTTCGCGCTTGTCCGGATCGTACAGACGCGTTTCCTGCACCACCGTGCCGCCGTCTTCGATGAGTTCGACCTGACGGCGCACTTCATACTGGATCGCTTCTTCGAGGAAGCGGAACGAGTTGAGGTTCTTGATCTCAGCACGCGTGCCGAATTCGGCCTGGCCGACCGGACGCACCGACACGTTCGCGTCGCAACGGAACGAGCCTTCCTGCATGTTGCCGTCGCAAATGCCGAGCCACGTGACGAGCGTGTGCAGCGTCTTGGCGTAGGCCACCGCTTCAGCCGCGCTGCGCATTTCCGGCTCAGTGACGATTTCGAGCAACGGCGTGCCCGCGCGATTCAGGTCGATGCCGGTCATGCCCGCGAAATCTTCGTGCAGCGACTTGCCCGCGTCTTCCTCGAGATGGGCGCGCGTCAGATTGACGACCTTCGTGTAGGCCGCCGTGCCCGCCTTCTCGTTGGCCGGCACCTGGATCGTCACCTGGCCGCCTTGCACGACGGGAATCTCGTACTGGCTGATCTGATAGCCCTTCGGCAGATCGGGGTAGAAATAGTTTTTACGCGCGAAGATGCTGCGCGGCGCGACCGTTGCGCCGATAGCAAGACCGAACTCGATTGCGCGCTCCACGGCGCCGCGGTTCATCACCGGCAACGTGCCGGGCAAGGCCAGATCGACGGGGCAAGCCTGCGTGTTCGGCGCGGCGCCGAATTGCGTGGGGGCGCCGGAGAAAATTTTAGATTGCGTGGACAGCTGCGCGTGGGTCTCCAGACCGATCACGACTTCCCATTGCTTGGTCATGGTGCTCACACTCCTGCCGGTGCCTTGCGGTGCCAGTCGGTCGCGCGCTGGAACGCGTCGGCCACCTGCAGCATCCGGGCTTCATTGAAATAGTTGCCGATGATCTGCAATCCCACCGGACGCTGTGCATTCGTGCCCGCGCCGAAGCCGCACGGCACGCTCATGCCCGGCAAGCCGGCGAGGCTCACGGACAGCGTGTAGATATCGGCGAGATACATCTGCACCGGGTCGTCGCCCTTCGCGCCGAGATCCCACGCCACCGAGGGTGCGACCGGTCCCATGATGACGTCGCACTGTTTGAACGCCTCCTGGAAATCCTGCGCGATGATGCGGCGAATTTTCTGCGCCTGAAGGTAATACGCGTCGTAATAGCCGTGGGAAAGCACGTAAGCGCCGACCATGATGCGACGCTTCACTTCGGGCCCGAAGCCTTCGGCACGCGACTTCTTGTACATGTCGAGCAGATCGCGATATTCCGCGGCGCGATGGCCGAAGCGCACGCCGTCGAAGCGCGACAGGTTCGACGATGCCTCCGCCGGCGCGATCACGTAATAGACCGGAATGGACAGCTCGGTCTTCGGCAGCGATACGTCGACGAGCGTGGCGCCGAGCGCCTCGTATTGCTTGAGCGCGGCGTCGACCGATGCACGCACGTCGTCGGCGAGACCGGCGCCGAAGTACTCTTTCGGCAAGCCGATGCGCAGACCGTCGAGCGGCTTGCCGGCGCCGTCCTGCTTCCATGCCTGACCGAGATAGCGCGTGTAGTCTTCGTCGTCGCGCACGAGGCTCGTGGAATCGCGCTGGTCAAAACCGGCCATTGCGTTAAGCAGCGTTGCGCAGTCAGCGGCGCTTTGCGCCATCGGACCGCCCTGATCCAGCGACGACGCAAACGCGATCATGCCGTAGCGCGACACGCGGCCGTAAGTCGGCTTGATGCCGGTGATGCCCGAGAACGACGCCGGCTGACGGATCGAGCCGCCGGTATCGGTGCCGGTTGCAGCAGGCGCGAGACGCGCGGCCACAGCCGCCGCGGAGCCGCCTGACGAACCGCCCGGCACTGCCTGACGATCCCACGGGTTCTGGACGGGGCCAAAATACGAATTTTCGTTCGACGAGCCCATCGCGAACTCGTCCATGTTCGTCTTGCCGACGCACACCATGCCGGCGCTCTGCAGACGCTCGACCACGGTGGCGTCGAACGGGCTTTCGTAGTTCGACAGCATTTTCGAGCCGGCCGTGGAGCGCCAGCCTTTGGTGACGAACACATCCTTGTGCGCGATCGGCACGCCGGTCAGCGGGCCGCCGTGGCCCGAGTGAAGCAGCGCGTCCGCGGCTTTTGCCTGAGCGAGCGTGAGATCCGGGTCCACCTGGATGAACGCATTGAGGCCGCGCGCCGCGTCGATGCGTTTTAGATAGAGCTGAGCCAGCTCGACTGCGGAGCATTCCTTGGCGGCCAACGCGGCGCGCAGTTCGGTCAAACTTTTTTCATGCATTGCGTGTTGTCCTGGAAAGCGCGGCAACGCGGATCGCGCTGCCGTGGAAGCGTTCGGTTGCGGGCCGGCGAACCGGGCCGAGGTGTCGACGAACATATCGGCGAACATACCGGCGACAAGCGAAGCTGCGCGCGCCGGATTCGGCGCGGCATGCCGCTCGCGGTGGTGGCTCGCGGCCCGCAAGCCGCGCCGCGCCCGCCGCGCGCTGATATCGCCGTTATTCGATCACCTTCGGCACGAGATACAGACCGTCCTGCACGGCCGGTGCGGGACGCTGGAAAGCCTCGCGCTCGATCGTTTCGGTCACCGCGTCGTCGCGCAGACGCAGCGCGACGTCTTCGATCTGCTCGATCGGATGGGCAAGCGGTGCGATGCCCGTGGTGTCGACCGCCTGCATCTGCTCGACGAGGCCAAAAAACTCGTTGAGCTGGACAAGCGTGTGTTCGGCGTCGGCGTCGGCCAGTTCGAGCCGCGCGAGATGCGCGATGCGCTTAACATCGGTCAGGGTCAAAGCCATGCAGTCACCGGAAAAAGTGGCGGACCGCCGCAGCCGGAAAAGCGCGCTGCGACAGCGAGTTAGGACGCTGGAGGAAGACCTCGAAAAAGGGGCCGGCGGCGGCAAAAAGTGCCGTCCGTTTCCTTCAAATCATCCAAAATTATAAGGTATCATTACGCGTTCGACCCAAACCCGGACCGACTTACCCAGGCCTTTCTGGACATTTCGTAAAGAGAGTTCGGATATTTCTGACCTGGCTTTGTATCGGCCTCCGGTAGACTCCCCCGCAGCTTCAAGTTCCAGTGGCGCCGCTTCGCCAGGTTGAAGCTGTTATTTTTTTTCCGCTGCCGCCCTGCGCAACGTTGCGAGGCCCGGCCCCAAGCGAGACAGGATTTTGAATGTTCGGTTTTTTGCGCAGCTACTTCTCCAACGATCTGGCGATTGATCTAGGCACCGCCAACACGCTTATCTACATGCGTGGCAAAGGCATCGTTCTTGACGAACCGTCGGTGGTGTCCATCCGCCAGGAAGGCGGTCCCAACGGCAAGAAAACCATTCAGGCAGTCGGTAAGGAAGCCAAACAGATGCTCGGCAAGGTGCCGGGCAACATCGAGGCGATCCGCCCCATGAAAGACGGCGTGATCGCCGACTTCACGGTGACCGAGCAGATGATCAAGCAGTTCATCAAAACGGCTCACGAATCGCGCATGTTCTCGCCGTCGCCGCGCATCATCATTTGCGTGCCGTGCGGTTCGACCCAGGTCGAGCGCCGCGCGATCAAGGAAGCCGCTCACGGCGCGGGCGCATCGCAGGTCTATCTCATTGAAGAACCCATGGCCGCGGCAATCGGCGCTGGCCTGCCGGTGTCGGAAGCCACCGGCTCCATGGTCGTCGACATCGGTGGCGGCACGACGGAAGTCGGCGTCATCTCGCTCGGCGGCATCGTGTACAAGGGCTCGGTGCGCGTAGGCGGCGACAAGTTCGACGAAGCCATCGTCAACTACATCCGCCGCAACTACGGCATGCTGATCGGCGAGCAAACCGCCGAAGCCATCAAGAAGGAAATCGGTTCGGCCTTCCCCGGTTCCGAAGTCAAGGAAATGGAAGTGAAGGGCCGCAATCTGTCGGAAGGCATTCCGCGCAGCTTCACCATCTCCAGTAATGAGATTCTCGAAGCGCTGACCGATCCGCTGAATCAGATCGTGTCGTCGGTGAAGATCGCGCTCGAGCAAACGCCGCCGGAACTCGGCGCGGACATCGCCGAACGCGGCATGATGCTCACGGGCGGTGGCGCACTGCTGCGCGATCTGGACCGCCTGCTCGCCGAAGAAACCGGCCTGCCGGTGCTCGTCGCCGAAGACCCGCTGACGTGCGTCGTGCGCGGCTCGGGCATGGCGCTCGAGCGCATGGACAAGCTCGGCAGCATCTTCTCGTACGAGTAAGCGAGCGAGTTCGATGTCAGCAGCGCGGATCTGGCAAACGGCCCCTTGCGGGCCCGTTTGCCGTTGGCTGCGCCGCCCAGCGTCCGTACGCTGAACCGCGTTTTTAGCGCGCCGCCGCCTCACACAACCGCTTACGCCCCCGGCGCCGACCATGGAATACAGTCCGCCGCCTCTGTTCAAGCAAGGCCCGTCCGCCCTCGCACGACTCGTGTTTTTCGTCGTGCTGGCGCTCGCCCTGCTGATCTCCGACGCACGCTTCAAGACGCTCGAAATCGTTCGCGGCGTGCTCGGCGTGGGTCTCTATCCGTTGCAGCGCGCAGCGCTGGTGCCACGCGACGTCTTCATGGGCGCCGCCGATCTGGCCGTGACGAGCGCCACCTTGCGCAGCGACAACGAAAAGCTGCGCACGCGCAACCTTCAACTGTCGCAGCAGGCCAATACAGCCGCCGAACTCTCCGCTGAGAACGGCCATTTGCGCGCATTGCTGCAACTGTCGCAGCGCGCGACCACGCAATCGTTGCCCGCTGAAATCCAGTACGACACGCGCGATCCGTTCACGCAAAAGGTCGTCATCAATCGTGGCGCGCAGCAAGGCATTCAGAACGGCTCGCCGGTCGTGAACGAAGACGGCGTGATCGGTCAGGTGACCCGCGTGTTCCCGCTGCAGGCCGAAGTCACGTTGCTGACCGACAAGGATCAGGCCGTGCCCGTGCAGATCGTGCGCACCGGCTTGCGCAGCGTCATTTACGGCACGCTTAAGGGCGATACGCTCGACCTGCGCTTCGTGCCGATCAGCGCCGACGTTCAGACGGGCGACGAACTCGTCACGAGCGGGCTCGACGGTGTGTATCCGCCGGGGCTGCCGGTCGCCAAGGTCGTGCGCGTCGACAAGCAGGCGGACACCGCCTTCGCGCGCGTGATCTGCCTGCCGATTGCGCCGGTGCGCGGCGCGCGTCAGTTGCTGGTGCTGCATTATGTGAACGACGTGCCGCCGCGTCCCGCCGAAGAGCCCGACCCGGCCGCAGCCGCCAAAGAGGCGGCCAAAGCGAAAAAAGGCGCGAAGGCAGACGGCAAGGCCGCCGCCGACAAATCCGCGAAACCGGCGGAAAAACCCGGCGCGGACAAAACCGCCGCGGCCAAACCTGCGGACAATACGCCAGCCCAAGCTGCGCAAGCAGGCAAGCAAGGCGCCGCCGACCAGAAATCCGCTGCATCGAAGAAACCCGCCGCCGCCGAAAAAGCGAAGCCGCAAGCCGCGCCCGGGGCAAAGCCATGAACCGCCCTCAATACATTCTGCAGCCGGTCAATCCCTACTTCATCGCATTCAGCCTCGCCGCGGCGTTTCTGCTGAATCTGATGCCGTGGGGCCGCATGATCGGCGTGCCCGATTTCGTCGCGCTCGTGCTGCTGTTCTGGAACGTGCACCAGCCGCGCAAGGTCGGCATGGGTATCGCGTTCTTCCTCGGCCTGCTGATGGACGTGCACAACGCAAGCCTGCTCGGCGAGCACGCGCTGGCGTACACGCTGCTCTCGTACGGCGCGATCACGATCCATCGCCGCGTACTGTGGATGTCGCTCGGCGTGCAGACTTTTGCAGTCATGCCGCTGCTCGTGACTGCGCAAGTAGTGCCGTTCGTGATCCGTCTGCTGACGGGCGCGGCATTTCCCGGCTGGGGCTATCTGGTCGACGGTTTCGTCGAAGCCGCCCTCTGGCCGGTCGCGAGCGTGCTGCTGTTGATGCCGCAGCGCCGGCCCGCCGACCCCGACGACACGCGGCCGATTTAACCAGGCGTCGAGCGCGCCGGCCGTCCATGGAACGTATGTTTTCTGCCCGCCCGACGCCCACTGCCGTTCATGCCTTCCGGTTTCGCCCGGATCAGGCGCACACTCATGATGGCCGTCGCCCGGCCTTTTGCAGAATCGCATGACCGAATTCAAGGACACTCAGCAACAGCTCTCGAAGTTCCGCCTGCGCGTCGCGGCGGCGGGCCTGTTCGTGTTCGTCTGCTTCGGGCTGATCGGCTTTCGCTTCCTGTTTCTGCAGGTCTGGCACTACAGCAAGTACTCGCTGCAAGCCGACGAAAACCGCATTTCCGTCGCGCCGATCGTTCCGAACCGCGGCATCATCACCGACCGTAACGGCGTGGTGCTGGCCAAAAACTATTCGGCCTACACGCTGGAAATCACGCCGTCCAAGCTCGGCGCGCCGCTCGAAACGGTTATCGACGATCTGGCCACGGTTGTCTCCATCGACGCCCGCGACCGCCGCCGCTTCAAGAAGCTGCAGGAAGACTCGAAGAACTTCGAGAGTCTGCCGATCCGCACGCGCCTGACCGACGACGAAGTCGCGCGCTTCACCGCGCAACGCTTCCGCTTTCCCGGCGTCGAAGTGCGCGCGCGCCTGTTCCGCCAATATCCGCTCGGCCCGACGGCCGCGCACGTGATCGGCTACATCGGCCGGATTTCGCAGCGCGACCAGGAGCGCATCGACGACGCGAGCGATCAGAACGACAGCGATCCCGAGCACTACGATCCGCGTCTGGACGCCAACAACTACAAGGGCACCGACTACATCGGCAAGATCGGCGTCGAGCAGAGCTACGAGACCGAGTTGCACGGGCAGACCGGTTTCGAGGAAGTCGAAGTCACCGCGGGCGGCCGGCCCGTGCGCACGCTGTCGCGCACGCAGGCCACGCCGGGCAACAATCTCGTGCTGTCGCTCGACATCGGCCTGCAACAGGTCGCCGAGCAGGCGTTCGCGGGCCGGCGCGGCGCGCTGGTCGCCATCGAACCGGCCACCGGCGACGTGCTCGCGTTCGTGTCGGCGCCGAGCTTCGATCCGAATTCGTTCGTCGACGGCATCGACCAGCAGACCTGGGACGAGCTCAACAACTCGCCCGACCATCCGCTGCTGAACCGGCCGCTGCACGGCACGTATCCGCCGGGTTCCACCTACAAGCCGTTCATGGCGCTCGCCGCGCTCACACTGCACAAGCGCACGCCGGGCTGGGGCTTCCAGGACCCGGGCTCGTACACGTTCGGCGGTCACACCTTCCGCAACGACGTGCGCTCCGGTCAGGGCTGGGTCGACATGAACCGCGCGATCGTCGTCTCGAACGACACGTACTTCTACATGCTCGCGCACGATCTCGGCGTGAACAACATCGCGAACTTCATGAAGCCGTGGGGCTTCGGCCAGATCACCGGCATCGACATCGCGGGCGAGGCGCGCGGCATCCTGCCGTCGACGGAATGGAAGCGCAAGGCGTACCGCAAGCCCGAGCAGCAAAGGTGGTACGAAGGCGAGACGATCAGCCTCGGCATCGGGCAAGGCTACAACTCGTTCACGATCCTGCAGCTCGGGCACGCCACGGCCACGCTCGCCAACAACGGCGTGGTGATGAAACCGCACCTCGTGCGCGACATCGAAAATCCGATCACGAAAGATACGCGTCCGGTCGTGCGCGATCCGAGCGACAAGATTCCCGTCAAGCAGTCGGACATCGACATCATCAAGCGCGCGATGGAAGGCGTGGTGACGAACGGCACGGCGTCGAAGGTGTTCATCGGCGCGCCGTATCTGGCGGCGGGCAAGACCGGCACGGCGCAGGTCTACTCGCTGCAGGGCGCGAACTACAAGGGCCACGCGATCGCCGAACATTTGCGCGACCACGCGCTTTTCATCGCTTTTGCGCCGGCCGAGCAACCGAAAATCGCGCTCGCGTTGATCGTCGAAAACGGCGGCTGGGGCGCGGAGTCGGCGGGGCCGATCGCGCGCAAGGTGCTCGACTACTACCTCGTCGGCAAGAACAAGCCGGGCGCTCAGGCGGCGGCTGTGGCAGCGGCGGCATCGGCGACCGAGGACGCGTCCGCGCCGGAAGTCGGCGGTGCGCCGGCGCCGCAGGAAGCGGCGCAACCGGTGAAGATCGCGGCGGGGTATACGGCGTTGCCGATGCCGGGGGTTGCGGCGGCGGGTGCGAGTGCGAGTGCGGCCGTGAATGGTGCGTCTGGGGCGGCGGCATCGGTGAACGGCGCCTCGGGGGTGAATGGTGCGTCGGTGAGCGGTGCGCCGGCGAATGGCGCGCAGGCGAACGGAGTTCCGGCGAAGGGCGCATCGGTGAACGGTGCGCCTGGGGCAACAGCATCGCCTGCCGCTTCGGCTCCGGCCGCGGCGACATCGAGATCTCCCGCGCCGGTGGCGCAAACCGGCGCAGCGCGCAATCTGCCGGCATCGGCGACATCGGCTGCGGCCACACCAGCCTCAGCGACAAAAGCCCCCGCCCAGCGCAAATCCGCCGCCCCCCGCCAGCCACGACCGGCAAGCGAGCCGGCCCCTGCTGCGGCCGCACACTCTACGCCCCACCCGGCCCGGGAATCATCGCGCGACAGCGGCACTGAGCCCGCGCCGCCACGCCAGCCGGTTTCCGGCGGCATCGACGAATAAGGAGAAAGGCATGCAATTCGACAAGCGCGCCTGGCTCGACCGCATCAAGCGGATGTTCGCGGGCTTCGATCGCCCGCTCGCACTGATCGTGTTTCTGCTGCTGTGCGTCGGCATCATCACCTTGTACAGCGCGAGTCTCGACGTGCCCGGCCGCGTGGAAGACCAGTTGCGCAACATCATGCTGACGTTCGTGCTGATGTGGGCGCTCGCCAATGTGCCGCCCACCACGCTGATGCGTTTCGCCGTCCCGCTCTATACGTTCGGCATTGCCTTACTCGTCGCGGTCGCGCTGTTCGGCCTCACGCGCAAGGGCGCGAAGCGCTGGATCAACGTGGGCGTGGTGATTCAGCCGTCGGAGATTCTGAAGATCGCGACGCCGCTGATGCTCGCCTGGTACTATCAGCGGCGCGAAGGCGTGATGCGCTGGTACGACTTCGTGGTCGGACTGCTGATCCTCGCCGTGCCAGTCGGTCTGATCGCCAAGCAGCCTGACCTGGGCACTGCGGTGCTCGTGTTCGCGGCCGGCTTATTCGTGATCTATTTCGCGGGCCTGAGTTTCAAGCTGATCGTGCCGGTGTTGATTGCCGGCGTGATCGCAGTCGGCTCCGTCGCGGCATTCCAGGACAAGATCTGTCAGCCCGACGTGCAATGGCCGCTGATGCACGACTACCAGAAGCACCGCATCTGCACGCTGCTCGATCCGACTTCCGATCCGCTCGGCAAGGGCTTCCACACGATTCAGGCGGTGATCGCAATCGGCTCCGGCGGGCCGCTCGGCAAGGGCTGGCTGAAGGGCACGCAAGCGCACCTGGAGTTCATTCCTGAGAAGCACACCGACTTCATCTTCGCGGTGTTCTCCGAGGAATTCGGGCTCGCGGGCGGCATCGTGCTGCTCACGCTTTACATGCTGCTCATCGCGCGCGGGCTGTATATCGCGGCGAACGGCGCGACGTTGTTCGGACGCCTGCTCGCCGGCTCGCTGACCATGGCGTTCTTCACCTACGCGTTCGTCAATATCGGCATGGTGAGCGGCATCTTGCCGGTGGTCGGCGTGCCGCTGCCGTTCATGAGTTACGGCGGCACCGCGCTGACGACGCTCGGCGTCGCCATCGGCCTCATCATGAGCGTCGCGCGCCAGAAGCGGTTGATGCAGAGCTAGCGTCCCGGCATCGCGAGCGCGAACGCAGGCGCAAGCGCTGCAAAACAGAAGGGGCGCACCGCAAGGCGCGCCCCTTCTTGTTCACTGCGTCGACCGCATGCACCGCGCTCACTGCGCCTACTGCGGCTTCACTTCCTTATGATCCCGCAACTGCGCACTCAGTTGCTGATACTTCAGACGCGCCGCCGGATCGCCCTGCGCGGCCGCCGCTGCGTAATACGCTCGCGCCACGTTCAGATTCTTGTCCACACCGTCGCCGCCGCGCTCGTAGAACGAGCCGGTCACGTACTGCGCGGTCATGTCGCCGCCCTCCGCCGCCTTCTTGTACCAGACGAACGCCTGCTTGTTGTCGCGGTCCGTGCCGCGTCCATCGAGGAACTGATTGGCGAGCGCCAGTTCCGCCTGCACATGGCCCTGCTGCGCGGCCCTGAGAAACCAGCGGTGCGCCTCGACCGGATCGCGGCCGACAAACTCGCCATCGTCGTACATCTTGCCGTACACATACTGCGCGTGCGACATGTTGGCATCCGCCGCCTTCCGCAGCCATTTCTTGCCTTCGTCGACGTTGACCGCCGTGCCCTCGCCGTTGAGCAGCATCATCGCGTAATTGAACTGCGCGAGGCGGCTGCCGCGCTCGGCCGCCTTGCGGAATTCGGCAAGCGCCGCAGCGAAATTGCCGGCGTTGTAGTCGGCAACCGCCGTTTGCGTCTCGGGATCGTTCGGTTTCGCGAGGCGATCCTGCGCCTGCGCCGCCATGCCCGTCATGCCCGTCATGCCCGCCGTCAGCGCCGCCGCGATCGCCAGCCGCACGACGACGCCACGCATCATCCACTTCATGCTCTTACCTCCTGCAACGCCTGGCGGGTTGCGCGCAACATCCACATGACGTCGGCGGCCAGAGCGATAAAACGAAAACCGCTATCGCGATGCTGCCTTGCGCTCGCGGCGTCCATCGAAAAAATGCCGGCTGCGATGCCCGCCTTGTCGGCCGCGCTGACGATGCGCGCCATGGCCGCCTGCACGTCGGCATGCTTCGAATCGCCGAGATGGCCGAGGCTCGCCGCGAGATCGGCGGGGCCGACGAACAGGCAATCGACGCCCGGCGTCGCCGCGATCTTTTCCACTTCGTCGAGTCCGCGCGCCGACTCGATCTGCACGATGGTCGCGATCTGCGCGTTAGCCGTTTGCACGTAGTCGCGCCGCATGCCGTAGGCCGCGGCTCGCACCACTCCGGCGACGCCGCGCAGACCATCGACCGCCTCGGCGCTCGGATATTGCGTGAGCCGCACCGCGTGCGCCGCTTCTTCGGCGGACTCGATGTTCGGAAACATCAGCGTGCGCGCGCCGGCATCCATCACACGCTTGACGAGCCACGCCTCGCTGGCCGG
The DNA here is from genome assembly GCF_040543975.1 of Paraburkholderia sp. OAS925. Classification (NCBI taxonomy): domain Bacteria; kingdom Pseudomonadati; phylum Pseudomonadota; class Betaproteobacteria; order Burkholderiales; family Burkholderiaceae; genus Paraburkholderia; species Paraburkholderia sp. OAS925. The sequence continues at coordinate 430,514 of NZ_JBEUNO010000001.1, read as the reverse complement.
CAGACGCACCACCGGTTCGCTCGGCAAATGCGCGGCGGCGATCGCACGCAATTGCGAGGTCACGTCGCCGCTGTCGTTGGGCGCGTGTTCCATGTCGATCAGCAGCCAGTCGAAGCCGGCGTGCGCGAGCGCCTCCGCGGCGGCATCGCTGCCGAGCGACAGCCATAGCCCGAACAGCGGATCGGCTTCTTTCAGACGTTGCTTGAGGGGATTCGTGGAGGTGCTCATCGCCCCGCTCCATGACGGTGAAGGCCGCCGCCGATGGGCCAGCGGCAGCCGACGAGCGTGCCTGCCGGATGAATGCGGCGAGAAGCCTGGCCCGGACGCGGGCGGCCTCTCTGCCTGCTGCGACGCAATGCTGTGACCGGCATGTCTCGCTCCGTGTGGTTGTGGGAGCGATCATACCGTGACAATAACGCGGCAGCAGGGCCGCGCAGCCGCAGCGTTCGGAAGCGTTAGTCGCGGACCACGTCGGCCCAGCAATTCGGCGTCTCGTACAGGCGCACCTTATGCAGACGCAGATTCACGCCGTAGTGCGCGTCGTAGACGTTGGCGAGCACGTCGAACGCAACAGCCGCGAGATTTTCCACGGTTGGAATGCGGTCGAGCACGACCGTCTTGTGGCCCGCCATGGTTTCGAGGAAGCCGCGCACTTGCGAGTCGCCTTCGTAGACGAGGAACGCGTGGTCCCACTTGTCGACGAGATGCTCGACAGCCAGCGACTTCACGTCGGCGAAGTCCATCACCATGCCGCGATCGGGCGCGCCTTCGGTGTCGACCAGGTCGCCTTGCAGCGTGATTTCGAGCACATAGCGATGGCCGTGCAGATTACGGCACTGGCTGCGGTGATCGGGGATGCGGTGACCCGCGTCGAATTCGAGTTTTCGTGTAATCGTCAGCACGGCAAATCAGGGAATGTTCAGATACTTGTGGGTCTGCATCGACAGGCGCCATTGCGGATGGCGTTTGCACCAGTCGATCGCGAGCCTGGTGTTGATGTCGCGCGACGGGCCGTCCATCGGCTGGACGAGGAAATAGTCGAAGTCGAGCTTCGCGTAGTCGGACAGGCGCTGGTTGTCCTGCGGAATCACGACTTTCAGTTCATTGCCCTTCGTGACGACGAGCGGCGCGTCGGCCTTCGGGCTCACGCAAATCCAGTCGATCGTCTCGAGCACCGGCAACGAGCCGTTCGTTTCAATGGCGATTTCGAAGCCGGCCGCGTGCAGCGCGTCGACGAGCGGCTGGTCGATCTGCAGCATCGGCTCGCCGCCGGTGCACACGACAAAGCGCTGGCCCTCGCCCTCGGGCCATTGCGACGCGATCATCTGCACGAGGTCGGCGGCGGTGCGGTACTTGCCGCCGTTCTCGCCATCGGTGCCGACGAAATCCGTGTCGCAGAAGCGGCACACGGCGTCCGCGCGATCTTCCTCGCGACCCGACCATAGATTGCAGCCGGCGAAGCGGCAAAACACGGCCGGGCGTCCGGCATTCGCGCCCTCGCCTTGCAACGTGTAGAAGATTTCCTTGACCGCGTACGTCATGCTGCTTTCCGCCCTGTACCGTGTGCTTGTACTTTCGTACCTTGTAGTGCTTGTGTACCTAACAATGATTGCGAAACCCGCGCCGCTGCGCGGAATTCTCACGCCGGCTCGGTTACCTTCTCGCCGACGAGATACGCTTCATAGCCACGCTTGCGCAAGCGGCACGCCGGACATTCGCCACAGCCGAAACCCCATGCATGCAGTTCCGCACGCTCGCCGACGTAGCACGTGTGGGTCTCGACGCGCACCAGTTCCACCAGTTCGTCGCCGCCCAGTTCATGCGCGAGCCGCCACGTGTCCGCCTTGTCGAGCCACATCAGCGGCGTTTCGAGCGCGAAGCGCGAGTCCATGCCGAGATTCAGCGCGACCTGCAACGCCTTCATCGTGTCGTCGCGGCAATCGGGGTAGCCGGAGAAATCCGTCTCGCACATTCCGCCGACCAGCACCTCCAGACCCCGCCGATAAGCGATGGCCGCGGCGATCGTCATGAACATCAGGTTGCGGCCCGGCACGAAGGTGTTCGGCAAACCGCCCGCCGTGGCCTCGATCTCGATTTCGCGCGTCATTGCCGTTTCGCTGATCGCGCCAAGCACCGACAGGTCGATCATGTGATCGTCGCCGAGGCGCTCGCCCCATGCGGGAAACGTGCGCGCCACTGCATTGCGAAAACCCTCGCGGCATTCGAGTTCGACGCGATGCCGCTGACCATAATCGAAGCCGAGCGTCTCGACCGTGTCATATCGTTCAAGCGCCCATGCGAGGCACGTGGCGGAATCCTGGCCGCCGGAAAACAGCACCAGAGCGCTACGTTTAGCGTCTTTGCGGATCACCGTGAAACTCCGTGAATGATGAGTGCCGCGTCGCGCTGCGCGAGGTGCGCCATGCAAGCAACGCGGCGCGACGCGAGCCGGCACTGCTGCCGGCCCAAAGCAGTATAGGCCGCGCCTTTAGCCGCAAAGCTGCTGGGCGCTTATACCGTTGATCGTCGGGCGAGGGGTTCGGTGCGGATCGCGGCGTGGTCGCACGCGCTTCGACACATTCGGCGGCGGGCGACGCACTCGCATGCAAGTCATTGAACTGGCGCGATTTTATCACGCGATGCCGAAACTCGCCGGGCGCCCCAGCCTACTGCTGACGCCACACGGATGACGCAATGAAACCCACCGCAAAAGGAAAAGCCCCAGGAATCTTGCGATTTCCTGGGGCTGAATCCTGGTGGCCTGGGACGGAATCGAACCATCGACACGCGGATTTTCAATCCGCTGCTCTACCAACTGAGCTACCGGGCCAACGAAGAACGAAATGATATCAAAGGGTCATCTACTGGGCAAGCCCCCTTGTCCAAAAAATCTGCGAAAGCAAAGTCGGCCCGCGATCCGCGGTCTCCGCTCGCCCTTTCACTCACCTTTGTTCTTGCCGAGATCGACGCCGAGTTGCTTGAGCTTGCGATACAAATGCGTGCGCTCCAGTCCGGTCTTTTCCGCGACGCGCGTCATGCTGCCGTTCTCGCGCGCGAGGTGATATTCGAAGTACGCGCGCTCGAATGCATCGCGTGCATCGCGCAGCGGAATGTCGAACGAAATGGACGCCGTTTGCGCCGCAAGCACGCCGCTGCCGTGACCGTCGGCGGACAGCATCGGCAGAGCCGCGGCCGAAGCCACCGTCGACGAATTCATCGGCAACGGGGATTTCGCCGCCACGCCGCCAGGCGCGACCGCCGCCGTGCCGCGCGCGAGGCCCTGTTCGACGGCTTTCAGCAGTTTCTGCAACGCGATCGGCTTCTCAAGAAAGTTGAGCGCGCCGATCTTGGTCGCTTCGACTGCCGTGTCGATGGTCGCGTGACCGGACATCATGATCACCGGCATGGTCAGTTGCCCTTGCGCAGCCCATTCCTTGAGCAACGTCACGCCGTCGGTATCGGGCATCCAGATGTCGAGCAGCACCAGGTCCGGCGCCTGACGCAAGCGGAACTCGCGCGCCTGCTGCGCGTTTTCCGCCGCCTCCACGACATGCCCCTCGTCGCTTAGGATCTCCGAGAGCAATTCCCGGATGCCCATTTCATCATCTACCACCAGGATGGTTGCCATTTACGCTGCCTTTGTCTGCACTGTTGCTTTTGTCTTTCCCTGCGACGTACCGCCGTGCGCAGGACGCGGTCCCGCTTCGGGAGCCGCGGCGTCGTCTGCCAGTTGAAGGAAGAGAATCGAAATCTGCGCGCCTTCGATCACATCGCCCGCTTTCATGCGGTTGCGAATGTCGATGCGCGCGCCATGTTCGTCGACGATCTTCTTGACCATCGCAAGACCCAGGCCCGTGCCCTTGGCCTTGGTCGTCACGTAAGGTTCGAATGCACGCGTGAGAATGCGCGTGGGGAAACCCGGTCCGTTATCCGACACTGTCAGCCGCACCGCGATGCGCGCCTTGCCTTGCGCATCGGGGTCTCCGTATTCTACTGTCCTCGTCTCGAGCAGCACACGCGGGCGCTCGACGTCGGCCACCGCGTCCTGTGCATTCTGCAGCAGGTTGTGGATCACTTGGCGCAATTGCGTGGCGTCGCCGCGAATCGCGGGCAGTTCGGAGAGCTCGACCTGAATGGCGCCCTTGCCTTCTTCGATACCGTACAGCGTCAGCACTTCGCTCACGAGTTCGTTCAATTGCAGATGCGCGAGCACAGCGGGCGGCGTGCGCGCGTAGTCGCGGAAGTTGTCGACCATCTGCTTCATCGCCGCGACCTGGTTCACGATCGTGGTCGCGCCGCGCTTCAAGACATCGGCGTCGGACGGCGTCAGCTTGTCCGCTAGCTTCATCTGCAAACGCTCGGCCGAAAGCTGGATCGGCGTGAGCGGATTCTTGATCTCATGCGCGAGCCGCCGCGCCACTTCGCCCCACGCAATGGAACGCTGCGCGGAGATCACGTCCGAGATGTCGTCGAACACAACGACGTAGCCCGACGTCTGCATGTCCTGCGCGTCGCGATCGGTTGCGGACACAAGGCGCGCGCCGCGCACGAGCAGCGTGAGCGGCTCGGATTCGCCCGCCACCTGAACCGAAAACTGTTGCTGCCAGTGACCGCCGTCGTCGTGACCGTCGCCGCTTGCCGCTTCGCGATCGGCAAAGGCCTTGCGCACCATGCCGCCGAATTCGCTTAGCACGCCGATCTGTTCGAGCGCCGAGCCGAGCACTTCCTGGAACTGCTGACGGAAGATGCGCTCGGCGCCGCGATTCGCGGTAGTGAGGCGGAACTGCCGGTCGAACACGAACACGCCGGCCGTCAGGTTCGCGAGAATGCTCTCCAGATACGCCTTCGAATGCTCGAGCGCGATGCGGTTGTTCTCAACCGCGGCGCGCGCCTCGGACAACTGCCGCGTCATCGCATTGAACGACTGCGTGAGAAAGCCGAGTTCGTCGCGCGACTTGATTTCGCGCTTCGGCGTGTAATCGCCCTCGGTGATTTCCTTCGTGCCTTGAGCGAGCAGGAAGAGCGGCCGTGCGAGCTGATTGCCGAGCGCGAGCGCGAGCATCATCGCGATGAAGGTCGCGAGGAACAGCGCGAGCGTCAGCGTGCCGATGTACATCTTGCGCAGCCCCGTACGTCCGAGCGCTTTCTCCTGATACTCGCGATACGCGCGCTGCACGGCGTCGGCATTGCGTGCAAGCGATTGCGACACCGGCTGCGTGAGTTGCAGGAAGCGCTCGGTGGGCTGCAGCAGCGACGCGTTCGAATCGGGAATGCGCTGCACGACGCGCAGCCGCAGCGCGCCCTTGCTGCCGTGCGCGCGAGGATCGCCGTCGACTTCGCCTTCGATCGCCGCGTAGCCGCGCCCGCGCGCCGCGTCGACCATCAGCGGCGTGGGCAGATCGTTCGGCACGAGCGACGCGTAGTTACTCGATGCCTGCGCGACCACGTGCATGTCGGGCGTCGCGCCGGACATGCTGCGCGTCGGTTCGACGATGGTCGCCTCCTGCACGCCGAACTGATCGCGCAGACGCAGCAACGTGAGCGTCGTGCCGGCGGCGTCCGCGCTCGCGAGCTGCTCCGACATCAGGCGGCCCTTGGTTTGCAGATCGGACAGCGACGCGTCGAGCATGCCGCGCCCGAGATTCAGGCCCGACGTCAGCGCGGTTTCCACATTCACGTCGAACCACGATTCGATGCTGCGCGACACGAACTGATACGAGACCACATAGATGATGCCGCCCGGCACCACGCCGACGAGCGCCATGAAAAACGCCAGCTTCGCAAGCAGCCGCGTGCCGAACTTCCCCTTTCGCAATCGCACGATGATGATGATGACGAGCGTCGCCACCACCAGCAGAAAGATCATCGCGACCACCAGATTCGCGGCATACAGCCACTGGTAATAGCGGTCGAAGAATTCGGTATTCGCGCTTGCCGCGGCGAGCAGCACGAGCAGCAGCACGGCCGTCACGGCGACCGTGGAGACCAGCACGCGCACGACGATGCTGCTGACACTGGTGGCGGAGCGCACTTTATTTAGCACGTTCGGTCACCGTGAAAGTAAAGCGCTTCCATTCGGAAGCGAGGTTCCAGTCGCGGTTATTCACCGCGTCGATCTGAAACGGCTTGGGCATCAACGCGATGTCGAGCTGCATGCGCACCGACGCGTTGTAAGTCTCACCGGCATGCACGTCGTTGCGCTCGATCACATGCCACGACGACACATGCTTGATGACCGCGAGCGCGTCTTTCAGCGTGGAAAAGCCAAGCTGCAAACCGCCGGACGACACGCTCGACACGCGATATTCGCGCGTGAGCGGCTGGAACGACAGACGCAGACTCTGCGACACGTTGACCGGCTGTTCGTCGAACCAGTACCAGCGCGGCCGGCTCAATTCGAAGTCGGTCGTGAAGTAAAGCGGAATGCCTTTATTGACCGCGTCTTCGAGATTGCTGTTCAAATCGAAGTCGAAACGCGCGTCGAGGCTCCAACCGGTGTTGTCCGCTTGCAGCGAAGCGCGCTGCACGGCGATCGAGTCGGCGTGCGCCACGCCGGGTGCCGCAAGCCAGACGGCTAGCGCGACCCAGAGCACGGCAGCGAGCCGAAGCGGGAAGAAGCGTTTGATGGTCACCGTTTCTGAAAGCGCGCGTAGAAAAATCCGTCGTGGTCTGAGTTCGCGCCGGCGCTGATGTCAGCGAATTCTCCGGCATGGGAACCGGCCGATGTGTCGGCGGGCGCGCGGGCGACTGAAGGTAGAAGTTGCCCCGGCGCGTCCAATCGTACCGCATCCTGATATTTGTTTCCAAACCACTGCGCCTGCAACTCGCCTTCTTCGGGAAAGATCGAGCACGTAACGTAAAGCAATTCGCCGCCAGGTTTCACGAGCGGCCAGAGCGCGCCGAGAATGCGCCGCTGTTCGTCGACGAGAGCGGGAATATCGGACGCGCGGCGCAACCAGCGAATGTCCGGATGACGCCGCACGATGCCCGACGCCGAACACGGCACGTCGGCGAGAATGCGGTCGAACGGCTGGTCGATGTCGTCGTGCCATTTGGACGGCGCGCCGGCGTCGCCGATTCGCACCTCCGCTTCGAGCTTGAGCCGCTGCAGGTTTTCGCCGATCCGCCGCGCGCGCGACACGTCGCTTTCGAGCGCCACCAGCTGCAGGTTCGCGAGTTCGAGCAGATGCCCGGTCTTGCCGCCCGGCGCGGCGCACGCGTCGAGCACGCGCATGCCGTCGCGCACGCCGAGCAGTTGCGCGGCGAGCTGCGCGCCCGCGTCCTGCACGGACACGACGCCCTCGTTAAAGCCAGGAATGCGATCGACCGGCATCGGTGTGGCGAGCATCACCGCGTAGTCGCCGACCTTGCTCGCGCTGATGTGATGGTCCTCGAGCACTTGCAGGTACGCTTCGACCGTCGAATGACGCGCGTTCACGCGCAGCGTCAACGGGCCTTGCGTATTGCCGGCCGCGAGCACGTCTTGCCATGCGTCGGGCCATGCGCGTCTCACCGCGTCGATCCACCATGTCGGGTAATTCCAGCGCGCGACTTCGTCGGCTTGCGCTTCTGTCAGCAGCGCGTCGCGTTCGCGTAGGAAGTTGCGCAGCACGGCGTTGACGAGCCCCTTCGCGAAAGCGAATTCACGGCGAGCCGAGATCGCCCCGACCGCCTGGTCGACCACGGTGAACGGCGTGTAGGCGGCGCTCGCTTCGTCGTCGATTAATAACGCGAGCGCGCAGGCCAGTACGTGACCGACATGCGGCGGCGGCGCTTTCTTGACGAGCTTCGCGATCAGCCACTCAGCCGTCCCGAGACGCCGCATCGTGCGATACGCGATGTCCTGCACCGCGCCGCGCGCGGCAGCGGCACTGCCCTCGGGTGCGGCCACGAAAACGGTTTGCAGCGCGGCCGGCAAAGCCGCGCCGAGGCGCACGGCGCCGACGGCCTGCGCGGCGCAATCGAGCGCGAAGCCGAGCGATTCCGGCGCGAGATGCAGCACGGACAAGCGGGATTCGCGCGGACGCGCCGACGAAGAAGCAGAACGCGAAGAAGGCTTTGGGATCATGGAAGAACAAAGGCAGGCCGCGCGGTAGGCGCGGCACAATGAGCACACATTGTAGCGTGGCGCGGCGTGTGGACCGCGAGCGGGCGTGTGCAGTGCGCGCGGCCGCGTCGATCACCGCGGCCAGCAAATAAAAAGGCGAGCCCGAAGACTCGCCTTTCGTCACGCCGCGCGCTACGCGCTTATTCGAAGCGCCCTGTGCGGGCCATTTCCATCAGGCGGGCAATGCGCTCTTCCGTTGCCGGGTGCGTCGAAAACAGATTCGCGATGCTCCCGCCCGCGAGCGGGTTCATGATCATCATCTGCGCGGTGGCCGGATGCTGTTCGGCTGTGGGAAACGGAATGCCGCTCGCATAACGATGAATCTTGTCGAGCGCCGACGCCAGCGCCTGCGGGTCGCCGGAAATCTGCGCGCCGCCGCGGTCGGCCTCGAATTCACGCGCGCGCGAAATCGCCATCTGGATCAGCGCACCGGCGATAGGCGCGAGCAGCGCGACCGCGATGCCGGCGATCGGGTTCGTGGTACGCCCGTTTTCGTCGCGGCCGCCGAAGAACATCGCGAAGTTCGCGATCGCCGAGATCGCGCCGGCCATGGTGGCCGAGATCGTCGAGATCAGAATGTCGCGATGCTTGACGTGCGCGAGTTCGTGCGCCATCACGCCGCGCATTTCGCGCTCGGACAGCACGCGCAGAATGCCGGTGGTCGCGGCAACCGCCGCGTGCTCCGGATTGCGGCCCGTAGCGAACGCGTTCGGCGCATCTTCGTTGATCAGATAGACGCGCGGCATCGGCAAGCCGGCACGCGTGGAGAGTTCACGCACCATGCGATAAAACTGCGGCGCACTGGTTTCGTCGACTTCCTGCGCGTTGTACATGCGCAGCACCATCTTGTCCGAGAACCAGTACGAGAAAAAATTCATACCGAGCGCAATGACGAGCGCGATCGTCATGCCGCGCGACCCGCCTATCATTCCGCCGATCACGATGAAAAGGGCCGTGATCGCGGCCATCAACATCGCGGTTTTGACCCAATTGAACATGTCTGCAACTCCTTGCCCTAACGCGGGGTTCATATCCGTGCCGCATCATCGCGGCGCCTGATTATGCCTGACTGTAAGCGAAATGTTAGATATGGACGCGCGCGAAAAATTCAATCATCTCGATGCAGTGGCGAGCTTGATGCCCAAGCCGACAAAGGCGCTGCCGACACCGCGGTCCAGCCACTTCTTGACCGACGGCTTGCCGGAGAAGCGCTGCGTGACGCTGCCGGCGATCCACGCGACAAAGCTGTTCCACAGCATGCTCATCACCACGAACACCGCGCCGAGCGTCAGAAAGGCGAGCGCCTTCTGATCGGTGCCCGCCGTAACGAACTGGGGGAAGAACGAAACGAAGAAAAGCACCACCTTCGGGTTCAGCACGTTGGTCCAGAAGCCTTGCAGAAAAAGCTGTCGCAACGACTTCGGCGCACCGGCCCCGCGTGCGTGGCCGCGGGCCTCGTCGGCGGCTGGCTTCGCAAAAATAAGGCGTACGCCGAGATAGATCAGATAAATCGCGCCGACGAACTTGATGACGGTGAACGCAGTGGCCGACGCCGCGAGCAGCGCCGTCAGGCCGAACGCGCACGCGAGCGAGTGCACGCAGCAGCCCGCCGAAATGCCCAGCGCGGACATGAGCCCCGCCCCGCGCCCCTGTGCGACGCTGCGCCCGACGATATAAGCCGTATCCGGCCCGGGCGTGACGTTCAGCAGAAAAACGGCGACGACGAAAAACTCGAAATGGGTGATGCCGAACATGGGAATCCTCGAAAGCTGGGCCTTTGCATGACGGATTCTAACGCGCGGCGGACGCGCGACGGGGCCGCTCGCCATCGGCCGAATGGACGATGGGCAAGCGCCGCGAGGCCGTGCTAGTTTGCGTCGGGAATGTGGAAGCGCTGACCTGCGGCGAGTCCGAAGCCAGCCAGGAATTCGCGGACCGGCAGCCGTTTGCCGCCGGGTTTTTGCAGTTGCGTGAGACGCAACGCGTCTTCGCCGCAGGCCACGACGACGCCTTCCGGCGAAACACCGGTGATCGTGCCGGGCGCCGCGTTGTTTGTGCTGTCTTGGGCGGCGGCCGCCCAGATCTTGATCGCGGTTCCGTCCTCGAGCGTCGCCACGCCGCCAGGAAACGGATCGAACGCGCGCACCTGGCGCGCGAGCACCGCGGCCGGCCGGCGCCAGTCGAGCGCGGCCTCGTGCTTGCCGATCTTTTCGGCGTAGGTCACGCCGTCGGCGGGTTGCGGCGTCGAGGCCAGCTTGCCGCTGCGTTCGAGTTCGACGAGCGCTTCGACGATCAGCTTCGCGCCGGCCTGCGCGAGGCGGTCGTGCAAGGTGGCGGTGGTGTCGTCGGCGGAAATGGGCGTGCGGATTTCGGAAATCATCGCGCCCGTGTCGAGGCCGGCGTCCATCTGCATCAGCGTGATGCCGGTTTCGGCGTCGCCCGCCTCGATCGCGCGATGAATCGGCGCCGCGCCGCGCCAGCGCGGCAACAGCGACGCGTGAATATTGATGCAGCCGTGCGGCGCGATGTCGAGCACTTCCTGCGGCAGGATCAGGCCGTACGCGGCCACCACCATCACGTCGTGCGGCGTGGCGCGCAACTGCTCGATGGCCGCCGCCTCAGCCGGATACTTGCCTGCGCGGCGCAACGAAGGCGGCTGTGCGACCGCGATCCCATGTTCCACGGCGTAGCGCTTGACGGGACTCGCCTGCAATTTCATGCCGCGCCCCGCCGGCCGGTCCGGCTGCGTGAGCACGAGCGGCACCGCAAAACCGGCGCCGTGGATGGCCGCCAGAGCGGCCGAAGCGAATTCCGGCGTGCCGGCAAAGACAACGCGCAACGAATGACTCATGAGCGGGAGGGCAAGCAGGTAGCGGAATGGGCGCGCATTACATCGCGTGGGCGAGCTTCTTCATCTTGCTCTTGATGCGCGTTTGCTTGAGCGGCGACAGATATTCGACGAACACGTGGCCCATCAGGTGATCCATCTCGTGCTGGATGCACACGGCAAGCAGTCCCTCGCAGTCCATCTCGAAGGTTTCGCCCTTTTCGTTGAGCGCCCGCACGCGCACTTTCTCCGCACGCTCGACGTTGTCGTAAATGCCCGGCACGGACAGACAGCCCTCTTCCGACAGCTTCTTCTCGTTGCTCGACCAGACGATTTCCGGGTTGATGAACGCGAGCAGTTGATCGTGCGCGTCCGAGACGTCGATCACGATCACGCGCTCATGCACGTCGACCTGGGTGGCCGCGAGGCCCACGCCCGGCGCGGCGTACATGGTTTCCGCCATATCCGCGACGAGGCGGCGGATACGGTCGTTAACCTCTTCCACCGGCTTTGCAACCTTGTGCAGCCGTTTGTCCGGGTAATTGAGGATGTTCAGTAAAGCCATGATTTCGAGAGTGATTTTCAGACGCCGCTGACCATGAGAAGGCCCGCGTTGGCCATTCGGCCAGGTTGTCGGCACGTCGCAATGCGCACACGATAGATGGTGTCGAACCGGTTCGATTCAACGCGCCACACGCGCTAGACGACGAGCCCGCGCGGGTGGGCGCGGCGCTGCAGTTATTTCGGATGATGAAAATTTTAGCATGGCGCCCGCCTGCCCGCTGGCGCTGCACGAGGATCGACCCGCAATGCACACCTTGCCTTCAACGGATCTTGAACTCGCCGCGTGGCTGCGGCTCTCTCTCGCGCCGGGGCTCAAACCCACCGCGCTGCGCCTGCTGCTGGGCGCTTTCGGGCTGCCCGAGGCGATTCTTCGGCAGGAGCATGAGACGCTCGCCGCGATTGCCGGCGACGCCGCGGCGCGCGCGGCGCTGGCGCCGACCGGCCCGGACTTCGACGCCCAACTGGAAGCGGTGATCGCATGGCGCGAGTTGCCCGGTAACCAGGTCGTCACGCTCGACGATCCGGCCTATCCACCGGCGCTGCTGACCATGCCCGATCCGCCGCCGCTGCTATATATAAAGGGGCGGCTCGAGCTGTTGCACGCGCGCGCGGTCGCGCTGGTGGGCAGCCGCAGCGCGACGCCGCAAGGTGAGGAAGACGCCGAACGCTTCGCGCGGACGATTTCGGCGGCGGGCGTGACGGTTGTGTCGGGGCTCGCGAGAGGCATCGACGGCGCGGCGCATCGCGGCGGGCTCGCGGGCGTCGGCAGCACGGTCGCGGTGATCGGCACCGGCGCGGATCTCGTTTATCCGGCCGCGCACCACGCGCTCGCGCGGCAAATCGCGCTGCAAGGCGCGATTCTGTCGGAGTGGCCGCTCGGCACGCCGGCGCGCGCGGCCAATTTTCCGCAGCGTAACCGGCTGATCGCCGGTCTCGTCAGCGGCGTGCTGGTCATCGAGGCGGCCATGCGCTCGGGCTCGCTGATCACCGCGCGGCTCGCCAACGAGATGGGCCGCGACATCTTTGCGTTGCCGGGCTCGATCCACGCGCCGTTGTCGCGCGGGTGTCATCGGATGATCAAGCAGGGCGCGAAGCTGGTCGAGACGCCTGAGGAAGTGCTGGAGGAACTGGGGTTTGCGAAGACTGCGGCTGTGGGCGTTGGCGCAGGCGTTCGCGGACAGCGGGCGTCGACGCGCACGTTCGACGACGACGCAACGGCGGCGGACTGCACGGCGCCGGCGCGACATTCGGCGCAGCGCGACGAGGCGGCGACATACGCGCAGTCCCAGGCGAAGGCGCAGGCAAACGCCGACCCGCAACCCATAGCCGCCGAAGCACGCGCCCCGAACGTACGCGATGTACCCCACCCCGACGCGCAAAAACTTCTGGCGGCGCTGGGCCACGCGCCGACCAGCCTTGAAATTCTCGCCACGCGCACCGAGATGGAATACGCGGTCCTGCAGACGACGCTGCTGCAACTGGAACTCGCCGGCCACGTCAGCGCGCTGCCCGGCGGGCGCTACACGCGGGCAAGCCACGGCTAACGCACATTGACGCCCCTTGACCACTCTCCGGGATCGGCCATGCTACATTCGCGCCAACGCATCCGCCAAAGCATTCGACAAAGCACTAGAGGAACCACCATGCCCGCGCTGAATCTCGACACCGACCACGACCGGATCGCCGAGCGCGTCAATGAGCCCGACACGCTGTTCGTGGCCTGCCTGTGCGCGGAATGGTGCGGAACCTGCCGCGAGTATCGCGAGGCGTTCGACAAGCTGGCCGAGCGGCATCCGCAAATCTGCTTCGCATGGATCGACATCGAAACGCATGCGGATCGATTCGACGATCTCGACGTCGAGAATTTTCCGACCATCCTGATCGAAGACTCGGTAACGACACGTTTTTTCGGCACCGTTTTGCCGCAAGCAGGGATTGTCGAGCGGATGCTCTCGGACCTGACCGCGCTGCCGGGCGTCGTCGGCGCGCCCAAATTGCGGCCCGCGCTGGCGGCTGCCTGAGCGCCAGATTCACGGCTTCGTCGACAGCGCCGAGCGGATCGCGACGGCCTCGGCGGCACGGCGGTTGCGAGCGGCGCACAGCGCGTTTGCCGCAGCTTGTCCGAGCGCCGGACGCGCAATCATGATGGCGCGCTTTTAGGGCCGCTTTTAGGGCCGCTTTTATGCCCGCTTTTATGGCAGTTGACACGCCGCTTTCGCGCCGTGTGCTATAAAGCGGTCGTTAATGGGTAGCAAGGTCGCAAACGAGGGTCGCGCCAACTGGGCGCGCTCAAGGCCACCAACCCGGATATACCAACCTCACATCGAGTCATGTCTAAAGCACTGATCATCGCCGAAAAGCCTTCCGTCGCGAACGACATCGCGCGCGCTTTGGGCGGTTTTACCAAGCATGACGAGTACTACGAGAGCGACGAGTACGTTCTCTCATCGGCAGTGGGCCATCTGCTGGAAATCGCCGCGCCCGAAGAATACGAAGTCAAACGCGGCAAGTGGAGTTTCGCCAATCTGCCCGTCATTCCGCCGCATTTCGATCTGAATCCGATCGCGAAGAGCGAGTCGCGCCTGAAGGTGCTGACCAAACTGCTCAAGCGCAAAGACATCGACCGCCTCATCAACGCATGCGACGCGGGGCGCGAGGGCGAGCTGATCTTCCGCCTCATCGCGCAGCACGCGAAAGCCAAGCAGCCGGTGCAGCGCCTGTGGCTGCAATCGATGACGCCCGCGGCGATCCGCGACGGCTTCGCGCGTCTGCGCAGCGACGAAGAGATGCAACCGCTTGCGGACGCGGCTCGTTGCCGCTCCGAAGCGGACTGGCTCGTCGGCATCAACGGCACACGCGCGATGACCGCGTTCAACAGCAAGGGCGGCGGCTTCTTCCTGACCACCGTCGGACGCGTGCAGACGCCGACGCTCTCCATTGTCGTCGAGCGCGAAGAAAAGATTCGCCGCTTCGTGCCGCGCGACTATTGGGAAGTGAAGGCCGAGTTTGTTTGCGCGGCCGGCTTCTACGAGGGCCGCTGGTTCGATCCGAAGTTCAAGCGCGACGAGTTCGACCCGGAGAAGCGCGACTCGCGTCTGTGGGCGTTGCCCGCGGCGGAGACGATCGTCGCCGCTTGCCGCGGTCAGATCGGTGTCGTTAGGGAAGAGTCGAAGCCGTCCACGCAACTGTCGCCGGCACTGTTCGACTTGACGAGCTTGCAGCGCGAGGCCAACGGCCGCTTCGGCTTCTCGGCGAAGAACACGCTGGGTCTCGCTCAGGCGCTGTACGAAAAGCACAAGGTGCTGACCTATCCGCGGACTGACGCGCGCGCGCTGCCCGAAGACTATATGGACACGGTCAAGCAGACGCTCGGCATGCTCAAGGAGAGCAACAACTACTTGCCGTTTGCCAAGCAAGTGCTCGACAAGGGCTGGGTGAAGCCGAACAAGCGCATCTTCGATAACTCGAAGATCAGCGACCACTTCGCAATCATCCCGACGCTGCAGGCGCCGAAGAACCTGTCCGAGCCGGAACAGAAGCTTTACGACCTCGTGGTGAAGCGTTTTCTGTCGGTGTTTTTCCCGGCTGCCGAATACCGCGTGACCACGCGTATCACCGAAGTCGTCGGTCATCACTTCAAGACCGAAGGCAAGGTTCTGGTGGAGCCGGGCTGGTTGCAAATCTACGGCCGCGAAATCAGCGGTGAAGATGCCAACCTCGTGCCGGTGCAGAAGGACGAGAAGGTCAAGACCGACAAGATTGCCGCGCAGCAGCTCGTCACCAAACCGCCGGCACGCTACAACGAAGCCACGTTGTTGTCAGCAATGGAAGGCGCGGGCAAGCTCGTCGAAGACGACGAATTGCGTGAGGCGATGGCCGCGAAGGGGCTCGGTACGCCGGCCACGCGCGCCGCCATCATCGAAGGGCTGTTGGGTGAAAAGTATCTGGTCCGCGAAGGCCGCGATCTGATTCCGACCGCCAAGGCATTCCAGTTGATGACGCTCTTGCGCGGGCTCGGCGTGAAGGAATTGACCGCGCCCGAACTGACGGGTGAATGGGAATACAAGCTGTCGCAAATGGAACGCGGCAACCTGCCGCGCGACGCGTTCATGCAGGAAATTGCCCGCATGACGCAGACCATCGTCAAGCGCGCGAAGGAATACGATTCCGACACGATCCCGGGCGATTACGCGACGTTGCAGACGCCGTGTCCGAATTGCGGCGGCCAGGTGAAGGAAAACTACCGCCGCTTCGCGTGTTCGAAGTGCGAGTTCTCCATCTCGAAGATTCCGGGCGGCCGCCAGTTCGAGATTGAGGAAGTCGAAGAACTGCTGAAGAACAAAACGATCGGGCCGCTGTCGGGTTTTCGCAGCAAGATGGGCCGTCCGTTCTCGGCGATCCTCAAGCTGTCGCTCGACGACGAGATCAAGAACTACAAGCTCGAGTTCGACTTCGGCCAGGACGCGGGCGGCGAAGACGGCGAACCGCCCGACTTCTCCGACCAGGAACCGGGTCGGCGCGTGCCCGAAGTGCAAGGGCCGCGTGTTCGAGCACGGCATGAGCTACGTCTGCGAGAACTCGGTTGCGAACCCGAAGACTTGCGACTTCCGCTCGGGCAAAATGATCTTGCAGCAGGAGATCGCGCGTGAGCAGATGGCCAAGCTGCTTGAAGAAGGACGCACGGATCTGCTGACGAACTTCAAGTCGTCGCGCACGGGCCGTAACTTCAAGGCGTTCCTCGTCAAGCAGAACGACGGCAAGATCGGCTTCGAGTTCGAGAAGAAGGAGCCGTCGGCCAAGACCGCAGCGAAGACGGCGGCGGCGAAATCGGCTGCGAAGGCAGGCGGTTCGGAGTTCGAGTCCGATGACGGCGATGCGGCGGTCGCGGTGAAGGCAGCGCCGGCGGCGAAAAAGGCTGCGGCGAAGAAAGCGCCCGCGGCTAAGACAGCGGCTGCGAAGAAGGCGCCGGCCAAAAAGACTGTAGCTCGTAAGACCGGTTCGTGATTCTTCGGTAGGCGCGATGGGCGCCTGCGGTGCATATCGAAGCCGATGACAAAAAGCGCGATCACCTGCAAGGTGACCGCGCTTTTTTATGCGTTCAGCCAGCCGCGCTGGACGCGCCGACATCCTACATCGGCGCCTGAACCGCCTCTACAGCGGCGTCAACGCCGCCGGCCGCGTACGACTTCCGGGCTTCGCCAACGTCTTCGGCACCGGCGATAACTCGCTGTCCAGCAGACGCGACAGCGGCTCCGCGCCGTCGAATGCTTCCGGCGGCATCGACGCATCCGCCGGTTCAAACGACGCCGACGCCGGGCGTCCAACGCCGTCCTTGATCCATTGCTCGCCGAGCAGGCTATTCGGCGTCTGGCTGAAATGCTCGACCAGATGATCGATGAACGTGCGCACCTTTGCCGGCAAATGACGACGGCTCGGATAGGCGATGTTGATCTCGACTTGCGGCAAACGGTAATCGCCCAGGAGGCGCACCAGCCGGCCGCGCGTCATGTCGCGCCCGATCAGATAGCTCGGCAGAATCGCGATGCCCATGCCGAGCAGCGCGAACTGACGCAGCATCTCCGTGTTGTTCGCCACGATCACATTCGACGGACGCACGCGCACTTCGCCTTCGGGACCGGTAAACACGCGCTCGTCGCCCCAATACTCGGAGGGCAGGCTCAAACACGGATGCTCGAGCAGATGCTCGGGACGCGTGGGCGTGCCGTGCTTCTCCAGATACGCCGGAGTGGCACACACGGTCATGCAGCCCGTGGTCAGACGCCGCGTGACGATGCTCGCGCTGCGCATCTGCCGCGCGATTACCACGCCCACGTCGAAACCTTCTTCAACCAGATCGACCTGACGATCGACGAGCGTGACGTCGGGAATGACCTTCGGATAGCGCTCCGCGTACGTTTGCAGCACCGGAGCGAGATTGTGCAAGCCGAACACGACCGGCGCGACGATGCGCAACGTGCCGACCGGCTCGTGATTTCGCGCGACCACCATCTGCTCGACGTCTTCAAGCTCGTCGAGAATCTGGCGCGCGCGTTCCAGATAAACCTGACCCGATTCGGTCAGGGACAGACTGCGGGTCGTACGGTTGAGCAGCCGCGTGCCAAGACGCCCTTCGAGGTCGGCAACGTGACGGGTGGCAACTGCGTTGGAAATATCCATCGCGCTCGCAGCGCGGGCAAAACTGCCGAGATCCGCCACTTTGACGAAAACTCGCATCGACTGCAAATGATCCATATCACAACTCCTGCCGTGTTACGGCTCCCTGACAATTGGTGATAACCAGTGGAAGCGAATTAGGGATTCTCCTACGACTCGCGCAATCGTGCAGAAGTTGCCCGCAAAAGCGGAAATTTCGTCAATTTTCGTGCGACTGTATGCCCGAATGTGGGGCATCGGGGGCGATTGTTCCGTCCTTAGAAACAATGTGCTGCGGCGCAGCTTGCCCACGCGTGCCTTTCGAACAGATGAAAGATCAGTGCGTCGAGCGCTGAACGCGGCTCTCGCCCGGCTTGGCGGCGCTGAAAATGAAAAAAGCCGCCCGAAGGCGGCTTCTGCGAGTTAGCGAACACTCACGTCGTCAAGCCGCGAGCTTGCTCTCCAATTGGCTCTTGGCTTTCGCCAGCGCGGGCGGAAGGCCGTGCTGCAGCGTGTCAAAGAGCTCCGTATGCAGCGCGAGTTCGGCGCGCCAGGCCGCGTCGTCGACGGAAATCACCTGCTCGAACTGCTCGCGGCTGAAATCCAGACCGCTCCAGTCGATGTCCTCGTAATGCGGCGACACGCCGAACGCGTGCTCCTCGCCCTGCGCCGTGCCCTCGATGCGGCCAACCATCCAGCCGAGCACACGCATATTTTCGCCGAAGCCCGGCCACACGAACTTGCCGTCCGCGCCCTTGCGGAACCAGTTGACGCAGAAGATTTTCGGCAGCTTCGCGTTCAGTTGCTGCAGCCGCTCGCCTGTCTTCAGCCAATGGCCGAAGTAGTCGCTCATGTTGTAGCCGCAGAACGGCAGCATCGCGAACGGGTCGCGCCGTACGACGCCTTGCTGGCCCGCCGCGGCGGCGGTCGTCTCCGAACCCATGGTCGCGGCCATGTAGACGCCCTCGACCCAGTTGCGCGCCTCGGTGACGAGCGGCACGGTCGTCGAACGGCGGCCGCCGAAGATAAACGCGTCGATTGGCACGCCCGCCGGATTCTCCCAGTCGGCGTCGATGGACGGACATTGCGACGCCGGCGCCGTGAAGCGTGCATTCGGATGCGCCGCCTTGCGGCCCGTTTCCTTCGCGCTCGCGGGCGTCCAGTCCTTGCCTTGCCAGTCGATCAGGTGCGCGGGCGGTTCGTCGGTCATGCCTTCCCACCAGACGTCGCCGTCGTCGGTCAGCGCGACGTTCGTGAAGATCACGTTTTCCTTCAGCGTGGCCATTGCGTTGAAGTTGGTTTTTTCGCTCGTGCCGGGCGCGACGCCGAAGTAGCCGGCCTCGGGGTTGATCGCGTACAGGCGGCCGTCCTTGCCTGGTTTGATCCACGCGATGTCGTCGCCGATGGTCGAGATCTTCCAGCCGTTCAGCCCTTCGGGCGGAATCAGCATCGCGAAGTTCGTCTTGCCGCACGCCGACGGAAACGCGGCCGCCACATGGTGTTTGCGTCCTTCGGGCGAAGTCACGCCGAGAATCAGCATGTGCTCGGCAAGCCAGCCTTCGTCGCGGCCCATCGTCGATGCAATGCGCAGCGCAAAGCATTTCTTGCCGAGCAATGCGTTGCCGCCATAGCCCGAGCCATAGCTCCAGATTTCGCGCGTCTCCGGGAAATGAACGATGTACTTGGTCGGATTGCACGGCCACGGCACGTCTTTGGCGCCCGCTTCGAGCGGCGCGCCGACCGAGTGCACGCACGGCACGAACTCGCCGTCTTCGCCGAGCACGTCGTACACCTTGCGGCCCATGCGCGTCATGATGCGCATGTTGGTGACCACGTACGGGCTGTCGCTCAGTTCGACGCCGATATGCGCGATCGGCGAGCCGAGCGGGCCCATCGAGAACGGCACCACGTACATGGTGCGGCCGCGCATCGATCCTTCGAAGAGGCCGTCGAGTGTCGTGCGCATTTCGTCCGGCGCGACCCAGTTGTTGGTCGGACCGGCGTCCTCACGACGTTGCGCGCAAATGAAAGTGCGGTCCTCGACGCGCGCGACGTCGGAAGGATCGGACCATGCGAGATACGAGTTCGGACGTTTCGCCGGATTGAGCTTCCTGAGTGTGCCGGCTTCGACCATCTGCGCGCACAGGCGGTCATACTCTTCCTGCGAACCGTCGCACCACACGATGTTGTCCGGACGGGTCATAGCGGCAACGCGCTGGACCCAGTCGATCAGTTTCCGATGTTTCACCCACGCTGGCGCTTCTACTGCCGCCTTGACTGCGGGCTGTGCCTCGAATGATGGAAGATTCATCGACTTGTCTCCGTTTGTAGGGATTGGAAAACGGTACAAGCCCGGCGACGCTGCATGCGAGAGGCATTTTGTTCGTTGCGCCAGTTTCTACAAACCGACGCGCAACTGCACAGGTCATCACGGGCTTCAACGCAGCTTGTTGGGCCAGGGCGCATGGGACGGGCGTCTGCAACCGTCTGTAAAGCGGCTTGCCTGTACACTCAACAAACTGTTAAAAACGATGTCAATTGGCCTTGCTGTAGCGCTATCGTTCTACGCGGTAGTTGCTACGGTAAGGCATTCAGCTAAACCGGCATGTGACTTGGGTCACATGATGGGACAGTCAGCATAACACTCCGTTCCGCACCGCCATGGTGCGCCGCAAGACACATACCATGAAGATTGCCATCCTCGACGACTATCAGGACGCCGTTCGCAAGCTCGACTGCTTTCAATTGCTCGCCGATCACGAAGTCAAAGTTTTCAACAACACCGTCCGCGGACTCGGGCAACTCGCGAGCCGTCTTTCGGAAGTCGACGCGCTGGTCCTGATCCGCGAACGCACCCGCATCAGCTCGCAACTCCTCGACAAACTGCCGCGTTTGCGCATGATCAGCCAGACGGGCAAAGTGTCCAGCCACATCGATCTCCCGGCCTGTACCGAGCGCGGCATCGCCGTGCTCGAAGGCAGCGGCTCACCGATCGCGCCCGCCGAGCTGACGTGGGCTCTCATCATGGCGGCGCAGCGGCGCATTCCGCAATACGTAGCGAACCTGAAGCAGGGCGCCTGGCAGCAGTCGGGGCTCAAGACTTCGGCGCTGCCGCCAAACTTCGGTTTGGGTCAGGTGTTGCGCGGTCAGACGCTGGGCATCTGGGGCTATGGCAAGATCGGGCGGCTTGTCGCCGGTTACGGCAAGGCCTTCGGCATGAACGTGCTGATCTGGGGCCGCGAGCATTCACGCGAAGCCGCTCGCGAGGACGGTTATGGCGTGGCCGAGAGCCGCGAAGCCTTGTTCGAGCAGAGCGATGTGCTGTCGCTGCATTTGCGGCTGCACGACGACACGCGCGGCATCGTCAAGCAGGAAGATCTGATGCGCATGAAGCCGACCGCACTGCTCGTGAACACGAGCCGCGCCGAGCTGCTCGACGACAACGCGCTCCTCGGCGCGCTGTCGCACAATCGCCCGGGGATGGTCGCCATCGACGTGTATGAAAGCGAGCCGATCCTGCAGGGCTACAGCCTGCTGCGTATGGAGAATGTGATTTGCACGCCGCATATCGGCTATGTCGAGCGCGAGAGCTACGAGTTGTACTTCAGCGCGGCGTTCAAAAACATTCTGGCTTTCGATGCCGGCGACACGGCCAGCGTGGCGAATCCCGAAGCGTTGCAGGGTGGACGTCGGCGCTAAGCGATAGCCGCGGGCGTCAGGCGTCCTGCGTCAGGCGGCAAACTCCAGCAGGTCGGGCATGCGTTCGAGGAAGGTCTCGCCGTCCGCGCGGCCGAGGTTGTACGCATGCACCATCTGCGAGGGGCTCGTGTAGTCCCAGCTCGAGATCGGCACTTTGCGCGACGGCTGCACATACAGGCGCTGCTGCACGCCGTGCGGCACCACGAACATCTGCGGCCGCGGATAAAGGCGCGTCACCATGACGAGCACGTTGCCGGGCGCATCGGCGTCAAGCGCGCCGACCGGCACGTTGTCGACCATGCCGCCGTCGAGCACCGGGCGGCCGTTGCGCCGCAAGACCGGCGTGAAAGGCGGCGTGCTCGACGATTGCAGAATCAGATCGGCGAGATCTTCGACGGTCGCGCAATCCTGCGCACGCACGAATTCCGGATGAAAACCGAGCGTCTGACCAAGCGTCGGGTGCAAGGTCTTGCGCACATATTTTTCGATGTTGTACGCGATGAGTCCGGCCGCGACTGCGCTGCGCGCGCCAAGCCAGCGCGGCAAATGTGAAACGCCGATGCGAATCTCGGGCGCATCGGCAAGCGACGAAAACTTCTCACCGTAGATGTCGAGCAATGCCTGACGATAGATGCGGTAATGCGGAAACACCGACTGACCGCGCAGCAGGTTGCCCCAATAGGCGTTGCGCGAATTGTGGCGCAGCGCGTCTTCGTAATAGCGCATGACCCACTCGGAATCGCGCGTGTAGAGCATGCAAGCGGTGGCCGCGCCCGCCGAAATGCCCGTGATGACGCGTGGACGGATGCGCAGTTCCGGTTGCACGACGTCCCAGAAACCCGCCTGCCACCAGCAGCGATTGCCGCCGCCGGCGAATACGACCTGATCGAACATCTTATTTCCTGGTGCCTTGTCTTATGACGCGCGCCGCTTTGCTTATTCGAGCAGCGCGTACGTCGTGGTCGCGTGGACGGCCATGTTGCCGGTCTCGTCGAACAGCTCCACTTCGCCGAAAACGAGGTTGCGGCCGAGGCGCAGCACGCGCGCGGTGACGAGCACGTCGCCCTTGCGCACGGCGCGCATGAAGCTGATGTTGAGCGACACGGTGGTCATCGGCTTGAAGCCGCCTAATGCCGCGGAAATCGCCACGATCATCGCGGTGTCGGCGGCGGCCATGAACACCTGGCCGCAAATCACGCCGCCTGAATGACGCAGCGCGCCGGCGAAAGGCAGGCGCAGCGTGGCGCCTTCCGCATCGGCTTTGACGGGCGTGAGCGCCAGTTCGCGGACCCACGGCGCGAGGATGCGGTCGAGCAGCTCGATAGTCTCTTTGTCGTCCATGGCGATTCCCGTCGAAGGCCGCGCGGAGCGTGAGCGGCAAGTGTCCGCGAGTCCGCGACATGATACCGGGATGCCCGGCGCAGCGCCTTTTCGGAGGCAGCGCTTTCGTTGAGGGATGACTCGAAGTGGGAGCGGTTTTTTTAAGAAATCTGCTAAGGGGGCTTGGCAAGCCCAAAAACATCCTGCATAATTTCGCTTCTGTTGGGGCGTTAGCTCAGTTGGTAGAGCAGCGGACTCTTAATCCGTAGGTCGAGTGTTCGAGTCACTCACGCCCCACCAAAGAATTTCGAAGGGTTACAAGCGATTGCTTGTAACCCTTTATTTGCATTGGTTCTGCGCCGATAGCAAACCCGTCAGTCGTAGCTGACCACGACCGTCACCGGTTTGTTCGCCGAAGGCACATTACCGCTTTTCGCGCCGAGCGACAGTACGCCACCCGCGCCGCCCACGTGATACTGACCGTCCGCTCCTGGCTTGGCCGTACGGCCTGTGCCGTCGATGAAAGACGTCGCGACGGTATCCAGCGCGGCGGCGCCGATGCGTGACGCCGCGCCGTCGTTGATCCGCAACGTCACATCAGCGCTTGGCGCGCCGCCGGGTGGCGCCGCGAACGTCACAGTGACTGCGGACCCGTCGTGTCCAGTCCAGAGCGTATCCGACCGCGGCGCAGGTGTTTGTCGCACGGTCGTGATATTGAACTGCGGACCGACGAGCGCGCCGGAGAAATGTATCGTGCCGCCATTCGCCGCGGATGCCGCTCCCGGAACCGCCAGGAACGCCACCGTACCCCATGCAGCCACGCGGGCCAACCGCCCAATTCGCCGACTCTTCGCTTTCATCACGACCTCCGTGCGGGCAATCCTCTCTGCCGCCTTGCGGCGGATCCAGTGCATCAAGCCTTGTTTACGGCATGTCACGAATCTGTCTTGAATATGACGAAATATAGTAGGCAAATCGTAAGACGGTGGATCCTTTCACCATCCGCCGACAGCGCCCAAGGTTGAGCGCGTCATGCGCCGTCATTCCCACATCCCGCCAGAACCCCCGCACATTCCCCCGCCGCCGTGTTACCGATGCGTAACGAATTATTGCGAACTATTATCATCCATGTAATGATACTGATTCTCATTTGAGAACAAGACGATGGGTCCAGCCCTTTGACGCAGACAGTCCGGCTGTCGGTGCTGCAACGGGCGCTGGCGTCCGTCGAATCAGAACAATAGCGACAACGACAGGGTATTGAGATGTTCCGAAACACGCCTCTCGCGGCGGCCGTTCTGGTCGCGTTCGCGACGCCGCTTTACGCTCAAACGACGACAACGCCCGCGACCGGCGCCCAGCCCGCGTCATCCAGTTCGACTTCGACTTCCACGCCCACCCAGACCGCCGATAGCGCCACGCTGCCCGCCGTCAAGGTGACCGGTCAAAGCGGCGCGTCCACGGAATTCGCGGCTGACGTCTCGAGCGTCGGCGCAAAAGTGCCGACCGCGCTGCGCGACATTCCGCAAGCCGCCGTCGTGGTGCCGAAGTCGGTGCTGCAATCGCAAGCCGCGAGCTCGTTTACCGACGCGTTGCGCAATGTGCCGGGCATCACCATCGGCGCCGCGGAAGGCGGACAGATCGGCAACAACATCAACCTGCGCGGCTTCTCGGCGCGCACCGACATCTATCTCGACGGTTTCCGCGATCGCGGCCAGTACTATCGCGACACCTTCAACCTCGAATCGATCGACGTGCTGTACGGCCCGTCGTCGCTGTACTTCGGACGCGGCTCGACGGGCGGCGTCATCAATCAGGTCAGCAAGCAGCCCACGCTCAAGCCGCGCGCCGACGTGTCCGTGCAAGCGGGCACGCACGACCGCTATCGCACGACCGTCGATCTGAACACGCCGATCACGTCGACGTCCGCGTTCCGCATCAACGCGTTCGGCCAGGACCTGGGTTCGTCGCGCGACGTGATGAAGAGCAAGGATTACGGCGTCGCGCCCGAAGTCAAATTCGGCATCGGCACGCCGACCGAAATCACGCTGTCCGCGCTGATCCAGCACAACCGCGATCAGCCCGACTACGGCATTCCCGCGCTCAACGGCCACCCGGCGCCGGTCAATCGCGGCACGTTCTACGGCTTCACCGACGACCGCACGATGCAGGACGTGCAAACGCTCAACGCGCGCATCGAACACCGCTTCAACGACAACCTGAAGGTGCGCAATCAGACGCAGTTCAGCCACTACAGCACGGAAGCGCGCGCGACGAACGCGGCCTCGGTGCTCACGGGTCCGCTGCCGACATCGACGGCGCTGACCAACGGAAATTTCACGAGCATCGATCCGTCGAAACTGTTCGTGAAGCTGCAGGGCAAGGACCGCAACATCAACGACCATTCGGTCTACAACTCGACGGATGTCGAGGCGAAATTCAACACCGGCTTCATCAAGCATGAAGTGGTTGCGGGCGTCGATCTGAGCCACGAGACGTACAGCAACCAGAGCTTCACGACGACGACGCCGGGCTTACCGTCGAACACAATCGCCATCGTGCCGCTCGTCGATCCGTCGTACACGAAGCGTCCGTCGAATGCGAAAACCGTTGCGACGAATCTCGCGGAATCGAGCGCGAACGGCGTCGGCATTTATGCGAACGATACGGTGTCGATCGGTGAACACTGGAAGGTCGTGGGCGGCCTGCGCTGGGACCGCTACGAAGCGTCGATTCACAACTCGATCAATGTGCCTTCGTATGCGACGCAGACGAATTACTTCACGAGCGTGCGCGGCGGCGTGATCTGGCAGCCGACCGACTGGCAGTCCTACTACGTGTCGTACGGCACGTCGTTCAATCCGTCGCTCGAAGCGCTGACGCTCACGAACCAGCAGCAGAATCTGCCGCCGGAGCATAACAAGTCGTATGAAGTCGGCGCGAAGTGGGACCTGCTCGGCGGCGGTCTGTCGGTCACGCAATCGCTCTTCAACATCGAAAAGACGAACGCGCGGACGTTAAACTCGGACGGCAGCTACACGCTCGACGGCGACGTGCGCGTGCGCGGCTACCAGCTCGGCGTGGCCGGCCACATCACGAACAAGTGGCAAGTGTTCGGCGGCTACACGTACATGGACGCGACGATCCTGAAGGCGCTCGACGGCACCGCCGGCAAGACGCCCGCGAACACGCCGCGCAACATGCTGACGCTGTGGACGACCTACGCATTCACGCCGCACTGGGAAATCGGCGGCGGGCCGATCTACACGTCGTCGCGTTACGCCGCGAACAACAACTTCGTGAAGGTCGGCGGCTATACGCGCTGGGACGCGATGGCCGCGTATCACGCGAAAAAGTACGACGTCCAGTTCAACGTGCTCAACCTCACGGACAAGAACTACTATGACGCGCTGATTCCATCGGACGGCGGACGCGCGGTGCCGGGCAACGGCCGCACGTTCCTCGCGACGCTAAACTATCGGTTCTTCTGATCGCCGAGGCGGCGATCAGCAGCACAACGCGCGGTTTCGCAGGAAAGTCCAACGATGATTGTCTCGATCCCCGATGTATTCAGTCCCGCCGACACCGCCGCGATGCGTGCGCAACTCGAAGCGGCCACGGACGCATGGGTCGACGGCCGCGCGACCGCGGGCTATCAGGGCGCGCCCGTCAAGCGCAACCAGCAGATCGCGGAAGGCTCGTCCATCGCGCTCGAAATGGGCGACAGAATCATCGCGGCGCTCGAGCGGCATCCGCTTTTCATCAGCGCCGCGCTGCCGAACAAGGTTTATCCGCCGCTCTTTAACCGCTACGAAGGCGGCATGCATTTCGGCAGCCATGTCGACGGAGCGATTCGCCTCGTGCCCGGCAGCGGCGTACGCGTGCGCACCGATCTATCCGTCACGCTGTTCCTCACGCCGCCCGACGAATACGACGGCGGCGAACTGCTGATCGAAGACACCTTCGGCGTGCAGGAAGTGAAGCTGCCCGCGGGCCATGCGATCCTTTATCCCGGCACGAGTCTGCACCAGGTGCGGCCCGTGACGCGCGGCGCGCGCGTATCGAGCTTCTTCTGGGTACAGAGCCTGGTGCGCGACGACACGCAGCGCGCGATGCTGTTCGACATCGACGGCGCGATCCAGCGTTTGAACGCCTCGAACGCGGACGATGCCGCGCGCCGCACGCTAGTCGGCTGTTATCACAACCTCCTGCGCATGTGGAGCGAAACGTAAATCGGCAATAACGGCGGATTTGCCCTGCAAGCTGGCTAGAGCGACGCGCATTTTTGTCCTACGCTTTAAGCGCGACGCGTGGCGCATCCGTGTGTTTGCGCAGCACAGCAATCCGGCGAGCACTCCGCCTTCACGCGTGCGCAAGGTCCTCCCGCACAATCACAGTCCAGGTGGCTGGAGGCTGATCGTGAGTCAAGCAATCGCCTGATCGAAGATTCAGGCAGCCCGGGGATTGCAGCTCCGAGAACCGGTGCACCTCCCCGGCGCATTCTCATGGAGGATGACGATGTCGATTCGACTTGGAGAAGAAGCGCCCGATTTCACCGCGGAAACCACCGAAGGCACGATCCGTTTCCACGAATGGATCGGCGACCATTGGGTGATCCTGTTTTCGCATCCGAAGGATTTCACGCCCGTCTGCACGACCGAGCTCGGCTACATGGCCGGGCTCAAGCCCGAATTCGAAAAGCGCAACACGAAGATCATCGGCCTGAGTGTGGACCCCGTCAGCGATCACGAGAGGTGGGTGAAGGACATTGAAGAGACGCAGGGCCACGCGGTCAACTATCCGCTCATCGGCGACGCGGATCTGAACGTCGCGAAGCTCTACGACATGATTCACCCGAATGCGGGCGGCGGCACGCGCACCGCGGCGGACAACGCGACCGTGCGCTCGGTGTTCATCATCGGCCCGGACAAAAAGGTCAAAGCCATGCTCGTGTATCCGATGAGTTCCGGGCGCAATTTCGACGAAGTGCTGCGTCTGCTCGACTCGTTGCAGTTGAACGCGAAGCATACGGTGGCCACGCCCGTGAACTGGAAACCGGGGGACGATGTCATCATTCCGACATCCGTCTCGAACGATGATGCGGCGAAGAAATACCCTGAGGGCTTCAAGACCTTGAAGCCGTATCTGCGGTACGTTGCACAGCCACGGTGAGATTGCGGCGCAGTAAAACCGGGCGCCGCCACGCGCCCGGTTGTCTCGACGATGCGCGCCACGGAGAAAACAACCTTGCTGATTTTCCGCCAACTAATCGACCCGCAATCGTCCACGTACACGTATCTTCTCGCCGATAGCACGACGCGAGAGGCCATTCTGATCGATCCGGTATTCGAGCAGGTGCGCCGCGATACGGCGCTGATCCAGGAACTCGGGCTGCGCCTTCTCTATACGATCGACACGCACGTCCACGCCGATCATGTGACGGGCGCCTGGATGCTCAAGCGCCGCACCGGCAGCGCGATCGCCATATCGGCGGCAAGCGGCGCGGAAGGTGCGGACCGCTATCTGATTCACGGCGACCGATGCGAGTTCGGCACGCGCTGGCTCGAAGTGCGCGCGACGCCAGGCCACACGAACGGCTGCATCAGCCTCGCGCTCGACGACGGCACGATGATGTTCACCGGCGACTGCCTGCTGATCCGCGGCACGGGCCGCACCGATTTCCAGAAGGGCGACGCACGCGCGATGTTCCGCGCGATCCACGGCGAGATTTTCAGTCAGCCCGAAAGCTGCCTGCTTTATCCGGCACACGATTATCGCGGCTTGACGGTGACGAGCGTCGGCGAAGAGCGGCGCTTCAATCCGCGCCTCGGCGGCGAACTGTGCGAAGACGACTTCGTCGGCTATGTGACGAATCTGCGGTTGCCGCATCCGAAGCAGATCGACATTGCGGTGCCCGCGAATCTCAAGTGCGGCGTTGCGGCCAGCGATCCCACGCAAGCGGCCGAACCTGATTGGGCGCCGCTCGTCTACACGTTCGCGGGCATCTGGGAAATCGGCCCGCAATGGCTCGAGGACAATCTGCGTTTCGTGCAGATAGTCGATGTGCGTGAGCCGGACGAGTTCAACGGCCCGCTCGGCCGCATTCCGGCAGCGCGGCTCATCTCGCTCGGCGATCTCGCCACGCGCGCCGCCGAGCTCACGAAAGAGCGCCCCATCGTGACCGTGTGCCGTGCCGGCGGCCGCTCCGCACAAGCGACGGTGATCCTGCGCCAGGCCGGATTCGACGAAGTCGCGAACCTTGCGGGCGGCATGCTGCGCTGGCGCGCGGAAGGCCGCGTCGTCGAAAATGCCGGCATGTAGCGCATATAGCAATTTCCTTCAATACACACCGCCCTGCCGCCGATACCGTTGAACCGCGTCAATCCCGCGCATTCACGTATCGAGGCACCGATGTCCGCTTTGCTTTCCATGGCCGCGTTCGCGCTGGCTTCGTCGATTTCGCCGGGTCCCGTCAACGTCGTCGCGCTGAGCGCCGGCGCGCAGCATGGCTTCGCCGCGAGCATGCGGCATGTGAGCGGCGCGACCGTCGGCTTTACCGTGCTGCTTCTGCTGATCGGCCTCGGGCTGCATGAACTGCTCGTGCATGTCCCCGCACTCGTGAGCATCGTCAAATGGGCCGGCGTGGCGTTTCTGCTGGTCATGGCCTACAAGCTCGCCGTCGATGACGGTCAGCTCGGCGCCGACAAACCATCGCGCGGCCCTTCATTTGCGTATGGCGCGGCGATGCAATGGCTCAACCCGAAAGCATGGCTCGCGTCGCTGGCCGGCATGGGCGCGTATGCCGCCGATGGCGACGGCAAACTCGTCTGGCAATTCACTGTGATCTACTTTGTGATCTGCTATGTGTCGATTGCAAGCTGGGCCTACGCCGGGACGTTTCTGCGCAAGTACTTGCAGGCGCCGCAGCGCGTGAGATTGTTCAATCGGGTTATGGCGGCGTTGCTTGCGGCGAGCGCGTTGTATTTGCTTGTGACGTGATGTGATCTCGCGTCGCGTGAGGCGCCGAAAACTGCGGCAACCCCGCAGTCAACTGCGATATTGGCCCGGCGTCGCGGCGACGAGCCGCTTGAACGTGCGCTGCAAATGCGCCTGATCGGCGAAGCCGGCGTCGAGCGCGACGTCGGCGATCAATCGGCCGCGCCTCAGTTGAGCGCGGCTGTACTGAATGCGCCGATTGATCAGATACGCGTGCGGCGTCATGCCGTAGCGCTCCTTGAACGCGCGAATCAGATGCGACGCGGACAGACCCGCGGCCTCGCATATGTCCTCGAGCTTCAGCGGGTGCGTGCAATTGTCGGCGATGAATTCGGCCGCTCTCGCGAGTTGACGGCTGGCGTCGTCGTGTGAAAGCGGCGCGGGGTTCAGGCGCTGCTGCACCTCAGTGAAAAATGCCACGGCGGCGCTTTGTTTGCGCAGCAAATCCGCATCGTTGTCGACCAGAATTCCATGCAGCCGATTGAGGCCGTCGAAGAGTTCGGCGTCTGTCGTCATGGTCTGCGAGAACGCGCGAAACGCGTAGTTCTCGCTGAAGCCGAGTTCGTGTTGCAACGACGTGAGCCACGCGACGTCGACGTGAAGCATGCGATACGACCAGCGCTCGTCGGCGATGGGATTGCATGCATGAACGTCGTCGGGATTCATCAGAACAACCGCGCCCGCGCCGGTCCATTCGCGCGCGTGGCGGTTCACGTACACGCTGCGTCCGCCAGTGACCGCGCCGATGGAGAAGGTTTCGTGAGAGTGCTTCGCGTAGCAGATTTCGCGGCCGTCTTCGATGGAGCGCGCCTCGATGAACGGCAACGCCTCGCTACGCCAGAATTGCGGCTCGCTTGCGCGCTTCGCATGAATTGCCGCCGCTGTCGTTCCGCTCATTCGCGCGCCTCCTCCGGTGTACGTGGGCCTCGCGGAAATGCGCGGCTGTCAAAAGCCGCAAGTTCGGCGAGGCCACTTATCGTAGCCGTCAAACGCGCGGCCAACAAGCGGACTTATGCGTTCGCTGCGGATGTTGCGCACCGCAAGCGGTTACTTCGCGGAAACGTCGATATTGCCGAGGTATTTCGCTGCGAGCGTCTTCACGGTGCCGTCCGCCTGCACCTTCGCAATCGCCGCGTTCAAGCGCTCGCGCAATGCCGTATCGCCCTTGCGGATGCCATAGGCGATACCGCTGCCGAGAATCTTGTCGTCGCGCACCGGTTGTCCGACGAATGCGTAGTCCTTGCCGTTCGGCTTCGACAGAAAACCGGTTTGTCCCGCGGGCGCGAGCACGAGCGTTGCATCGACACGCCCCGCGACCAGGTCCGTGTACACCTGATTCTGATCCTGATACGGCACGACGGTGACGCCCGCGGGTTCCCAATGCGTCTTCGCAAACGTCTCCTGAATTGACGCCTGCAACACGCCCACGCGTTTGCCCTTCAATGCTTCGGCAGTCGGCAGCAGACCGCTGTCGCGCTTTGCGATCAACTGCGTCGGCACGCGATAGACGACCGTCGTGAAGTCGATCGCCTGGCGACGCTGTTCGGTCGCATTCATCGCCGAGTTGATCGCGTCGAATTTGCGGCCTTGCAGCGCCGGAATCAAACCGTCGAACGATGTCTCCACCCATTTGCAGGTCATCTTCGCGGCGGCGCACACTGCATTGCCGACGTCGATGTCGAGACCTTGCAGCTCGCCGCCCGGTCCCTTCGATTCGAACGGCGGATACTGCGCTTCGAGCCCGAAACGCAGCGTCGATGTGTCGGCGGCAACGGCAGCGGACGATGCCGCCACCGATGCGAACGCGCAAGCGAGCGCCAACAAAGACTTGAGCAGTTTCATAGCAGGTCCCTTTCCTTCGGTTTCGTTGTAGTACGCGTTGTAGTACGAATGCGTAGCGTGTGAATATGCAATGGCGCGACGATCATACTGCGTTCAAAAATGACAGCGCCGCGCTCACGCGCACGCAGTTTCATATCTCGCACAAACGGCGCGCGCCTTCGATCAGCGTCGCGTCGTCTTTCGAAAAACTCAGGCGAATCAGGCCGGAATCCGTACCGTCGCCATAGAACGCCGAGAGCGGAATCGTCGCGACGCGCGCATCGCGAATCAGGCGCAACACGAAGTCGCTGTCCGTTTCATCGGAGAAGCCGCGAAAGCGCGCGAGCATGAAAAAGCTGCCTGCACTCGGCAGCAACTCAAAGCGCGATTCGCGAAGCCCATGTGCAAGCAGATCGCGTTTTTGCTGATAGAACGCAGACAAGCCGAGATAGCTTTCGCGATTCGCCAATGCATCGACGAACGCGTACTGCATCGGTGTATCGGCGGAAAACACCATGAACTGATGCACCTTGCGGATCTCGTTCATCAACTCGGCGGGCGCGAGGCAATAGCCGACGCGCCAACCCGTCACGTGATACGACTTGCCGAACGACGACACAATCACGCTACGTTCGGCGAGCTCGCTGTGGCACGCCATGCTCTGATGCTTCGCGCCGTCGAACACCACATGCTCGTAGACCTCGTCCGCGAGAATCACAATGTCCGTGTTGCGCGTGAGCGCTTTCAGGCGCGCGATGTCGGCCTCGTCGAACACGGTCGCGGTCGGATTGTGCGGCGTGTTGATGATGATCATGCGCGTCTTCGGCGTGATCGCGGCGGCGACCTCGTCCCAGTTCACGCGGAAATCGGCGAGCGACAATTTGATCGGCACGGGTGTCGCGCCTTGCAGCCGGACGATCGGTCCATAGCTGTCGAACGAAGGCTCGAAGTAGATCACTTCATCGCCCGGATGCACCAATGCGCTGATCGTCGAATAAAGGCCCTCGCTGGCGCTCGCGATCACCGTTACTTCGCTCGCGGGGTCATAGCGCACGCCGTACAGCGTCTCTACTTTATCGGCGAGCGCTTCGCGCAAGGCCGCGATGCCGGACATGGGCGCGTACTGGTTGTGGCCCGCGCGCATGGCGTTCGCCACGCCGTCGATCAGCTTCGCGTCCGGCGCGAAATTCGGCGCGCCTTGCGACAGATTCAGCGCATCGTGTTGCGCGGCCAGTTGGCCGATCACGGTAAAAATCGTCGTGCCGACATCAGGCAATTTCGAGCGGGCTTGCATGGCGCTCTGCATATGGCTTCTCCCTATCTTCATCCGGCGGCGGACTGACGGCGGCGAAGTATGCAGCCGTCCATTGCGCTCGAGCGCCGGTTGAATGATTAGGCATCAGCCAAAGAACCATCACAATCGAAACTTTGTCATGCGGCGCATGCGTTTATTTCATGGCTTAAACGCACGCGCGATCGTGGCGGCGACGCGGCGTGGAAAACAGCACGCGCCGCTTTTCGCACGCGCGCCGCCGCCCACGCCACGAGATCAGGCGTCTTCCATCAGCCGGACCTTGACCTTCTTGCCCTTCACCTTGCCCGCACTGAGCTTGCGCACCGCTTCGCGCGCAATGCTGCGCTCGACGGCCACATAGGTCGACATCTCCGTCACGTTGATCTTGCCGATCTGCGAGCCGGCGAAACCGGCGTCGCCGGTGAGCGCGCCGAGCACGTCGCCGGGACGGATTTTTTCCTTGCGGCCGCCGAGAATCTGCAGCGTTTCCATGGGCGGCAGCAGCGGCTCATTGCTCTTTGGCGTGAGCTCGGACAGCTTATGCCATTCGACGTCGCGCTTGTGCGCCTGCTCCAGACCGCCGACGCGCCCCATTTCATTCATGCTCGCGAGGCTCAATGCCCAGCCTTCCTGATCGGCACGACCCGTGCGGCCGATACGGTGCACATGCACTTCGGGATCGGGCGTCACGTCGACGTTGATCACCGCCTCCAGTTGCGCGATGTCGAGGCCGCGGGCGGCGACGTCGGTGGCGACCAGCACCGAGCAACTGCGATTCGCGAACTGGATCAGCACCTGATCGCGCTCGCGCTGATCGAGTTCGCCGTGCAGCGCCAGCGCATGAAAACCCTGCGCGCGCAGCACGTCGAGCAAATCGCGGCATTGCTGCTTGGTGTTGCAAAACGCGAGCGTGCTGACCGGACGATAGTGGTTGAGCAACAGACCGACGGCATGCAGACGCTCGTCTTCGGTCACTTCATAGAAGCGTTGGCGGATCTTCGTATTGTCGTGCCGCTCGGCCAGCTTCACTTCCTTCGGATTCCGGAGGAATTGCTGACTCAACTTGACGATACCCTCGGGATACGTCGCCGAGAAAAGCAGCGTTTGCCGTTCCTTCGGGCATTGCCTGACCACCGTCGCGATGTCGTCGAAGAAACCCATGTCGAGCATGCGGTCGGCTTCATCGAGCACGAGTGTATTGAGCGATTGCAGCGGCAGACTGCCGCGCTCGAGGTGATCCATGATGCGGCCCGGCGTGCCGACCACGATATGCGCGCCGTGTTCGAGACTCGCGGTTTGCGGACGCATCGGCGTGCCGCCGCACAAGGTCAGCACCTTGATGTTTTCTTCGGCGCGCGCGAGCCGGCGGATTTCCTGCGTGACCTGATCGGCGAGTTCGCGCGTGGGACACAGCACCATCGCCTGCACGGCGAAGTTGCGTGTGTCGAGACGCGCGAGCAGCGCGAGAGAAAACGCCGCGGTCTTGCCGCTGCCGGTTTTTGCCTGCGCGATGAGATCGTGGCCGGCGAGTGCGATAGGCAAACTCGCGGCCTGAATCGGCGTCATCTCGACATAGCCGAGTTGCGTGAGATTCGCGAGCGTGGCGGCCGGCAGCGGCAGTTGGCTGAACGGCGCGCCGGCCGTAGTGGGACTGTTCATAAATGGTTGGCTCGTGATCGTCTAAAGGCTGGACACTATTCGGCTAGGGGTCCGGGCGACGGACGGCCGTCCATCTGCTCGTACAGCACCGCGCCGTCGTCGCCTTCGAAACGCTCGACGTAATTGCGCGCGCCACACAGCGGGCAGCGGAACAGAAGCCCTTGCCCTTCGTTTTTGATGATGACGTCCGACTGCTCCCACTGCGCGCCGCAGGACTGGTTTCTACATGTAAACACGTTGCTTCTCCAACTGGATTCGATTGTTGATTCGACTGGCCGCATCAACCGAGATGCGTGTGCCGTGTGCGCGGCGCGCTGACGTCCATTTCGCTGAGACCTTGCACGATGCCGCAGTCTTCGACCGCCTGTTCGCCGTGGCATTGCTCGCGCAGCACGTGCAATTGCGCCTTGAGCTGTTGCAGTTCGTCGATACGCGTATCGACGTGCGCAATATGCTCGTCGATCAGATTATTGATGCCGCCGCAGCCGTTGGCCGGCGCGTCGGTCAGACGCAGCAGCGCGCGAATTTCGTCGTGCGTCATGTCGAGCGCGCGGCAATTGCGGATGAAGCGCAGCCGCTCGACGTGCTTCGCCGTATAGCTGCGGTAATTGGCCTCAGTGCGCTCCGCTTCGGGCAGCAGCCCTTCTTTCTCGTAGAAGCGGATGGTTTCGGTCGTGCAATGGGCGATTTTCGCCAATTCGCCGATTTTCATGGGCCCTCCGATACCGGCCTTGACCTTGTAGTGGCTTCAAGGTGTTTACTAGACCACAAATCGAACGAGGAAGCCACCATGCAGCATGCGCACGACGCGAAAGACGACCGTCTGGAACAAGCGGAAGCAAGCTCCTGTGAGCAAGGGCATGAACATGAGCATGGGCATCGGCACGAAAAGCGCGCACATGACCATGCGGGCGGAGGCTGCTGTTCTGCTGTCGCCGATGCTTCCTTGCCATTGCCAGCCGCAGATTTGCCGCAATCCGAACGAGTGCAAGGCGGCGATGTGCGCACGGCGATCCGCATCATGCAAATGGATTGTCCGACCGAAGAAGCGTTGATCCGCAAAAAATTCAGCCGCATGGCGGACGTGCGCAGCATGGAGTTCAACCTGATGCAGCGCGTGCTGACCGTTGTGCATGCACCGAATGCGCTCGACCCCATTCTCGACGCGCTGCGTTCGCTGGACTTCACGCCGGAACTCGCGGATGCCGACTCGCCGAATGCATCGGCAACGACGCGGAACGCTGCGCAAGATCAGCGAAAGCGCGTGTCATGGTGGCCGCTCGCCTTCGCAGGCGTCGCCGCGGTCGCTTCAGAGGCCGCTGGCTGGCTCGGCGCGCCAGCCTGGATGGCAGCGAGTCTCGCGATCCTCGCGATCGTCTCCTGCGGGCTCACGACCTATCGCAAGGGCTGGCTCGCGATTCGTCACGGCGACCTCAACATCAACGCGTTGATGAGCATTGCCGTGACCGGCGCGCTGATCCTCGGGCAATGGCCGGAAGCGGCGATGGTGATGGTGCTTTTCACCGTCGCCGAACTGATCGAGGCGAAGTCGCTCGACCGCGCCCGCAATGCGATTCAGGGACTGATGCAACTGACGCCAGAACAGGCGAGCGTGCAGCAGCCCGACGGCGACTGGCGGCTCACCGATCTCAAGGCGATCGCGCCGGGCGCGCTGGTCCGCGTAAAGCCGGGCGAACGGATCGCGCTCGATGGGGAAATCATCGCGGGACGCTCGAGCGTCGATCAGGCGCCGATCACAGGAGAAAGCCTGCCAGTCGACAAAACCGTGGGCGACGCGGTGTTCGCGGGCACCATCAACCAGGCCGGTTCGTTCGACTATCGCGTGACGGCGGCGGCGAGCAACACGACGCTCGCGCGCATCATCCATGCAGTCGAAGAGGCGCAAGGCACCAAAGCGCCCACGCAACGTTTCGTCGATCAGTTCGCGCGCGTCTATACGCCGCTCGTGTTCGCCGTCGCGTTGGCGGTGGCGCTCGTGCCGCCGCTCTTCTTCGGCGGCATGTGGCACGCGTGGATCTACAAGGCGCTCGTGATGCTCGTGATTGCGTGCCCGTGCGCGCTCGTGATTTCGACGCCGGTGACGATCGTCAGCGGGCTCGCGGCGGCTGCGCGTAAAGGGATACTCATCAAGGGCGGCGTGTACCTTGAACAGGGTCGCAAGCTGAGCCGTCTCGCGCTCGATAAAACCGGCACGATCACGCACGGCAAACCTGTACAAACCGATTTCGCGATGCTCGCCGAAATGCTCGCGGATGCGGATGCCGACGCGGCGCGTTGCCGTACGCTCGCCGCGAGTCTTGCGGCGCGCTCGGACCATCCCGTTTCGATGGCGATTGCAAGCGCGGCGCAAAAAGACGGCGTGACGAGTCTCCTCGTCGATTCCTTCGAAGCGCTCGCCGGACGCGGCGTGCGCGGCGAGATTAACGGCGCGACGTACTGGCTCGGCAATCATCGGCTCGCGGAAGAACTCGGGCGTTGTTCACCGTCCCTCGAAGCGCGGCTCGACGCGCTCGAGCGTCAAGGCAAGACCGTCGTGCTGCTGAGCGACGCGCAACGCGTGATTGCGCTATTCGCCGTCGCCGATACGGTGAAGGAGACGAGCCGCATGGCTATCGCCGAGTTGCATCGCGCGGGCGTGCGCACTGCAATGCTCACCGGCGACAACCCGCACACGGCGGCGGCCATCGCGGAACAGGTGGGCATCGACGAAACGCGCGGTAATCTTTTGCCGCAAGACAAACTCGACGCGGTCGCGCAGTGGTCGGCCGAGGGCGCGACAGTCGGCATGGTCGGCGACGGCATCAACGACGCGCCCGCGCTGGCCCGTGCCGACATCGGCTTTGCGATGGGCGCAATGGGCACGGGCACCGCAATCGAAACCGCCGACGTCGCGTTGATGGACGACGACTTGCGCAAGATCCCGCTGTTCATCCGCCTGTCGAAAGCGACGCATTCGGTGCTGGTGCAAAACATTGCGCTCGCGCTCGGCATCAAGGGCGTCTTTCTGGTGTTGACCGTGATGGGTCTCGGCACCATGTGGATGGCCGTGTTCGCCGATGTCGGCGCGAGCTTGCTCGTGGTCGCGAACGGTTTGCGGCTGCTGCGCAAATAGTTAGCCATCCAATGCAATGCGCCGCACCGCGATGCACATTCAAAGCCGCTAGTGCGCGAACGAGCGGGTATTCGTTGCCGAATGCGTGCCGATTGCGGCCTTCAACGTATCCGAAGGCCGCATGCCGAAGAGCTTGCGATAATCGGTTGCGAACTGGCTCATGTGCCAGAAACCCCAGGCCGCCGCCACATCTTGCACCGAGCGCGAATCGCGCGATGCGTTGCAGAGATCGCGCCGCGCGCCGTTCAAACGGATTGCCCGCACATAAGTAGCGGGCGCCATGCCGAGCACGTCCTGAAAGCAGTATTGCAATGTGCGCCGGCTCACATGCAGACGCTCGCACAGTTCCGGCACGCTGACCGCGCGATCGCGATTCGCGAGCACATAATCGCGCGCCTCCGATAC
The DNA here is from genome assembly GCF_040543975.1 of Paraburkholderia sp. OAS925. Classification (NCBI taxonomy): domain Bacteria; kingdom Pseudomonadati; phylum Pseudomonadota; class Betaproteobacteria; order Burkholderiales; family Burkholderiaceae; genus Paraburkholderia; species Paraburkholderia sp. OAS925. Next base: position 392,536 of record NZ_JBEUNO010000001.1, on the reverse strand, counting down.
GATCGACTGACGACGTGCACGCGCCGGCATCGCAATCGGTTCGGAGCACGCGGGCAACGCGCCCACGTCGAACAGGGAAGCAAGCACGGCGGCCTGCAAGTTCTCGCGCGCAGACGACGACAACGGCGCGGCACTTGCGGCGCTCTGCTGAAGCAGCTCACGCAACGAAGCACATAAACGCTCTTTGCGCGCCATGCCGATCTTCACGACCTCAGTGTCTGCCCACTGCTCGGCCAGCCCGACGCGCTCCACTTGCGCGGCATAGCGGCGCAACACTTCGCCCTTCACGACTACACCGAAAATCTCATAGTCCGCCGACGTCAGCAATTCGAATTCGATGCCACCCGGACGAAACGCGAGGGCATCGCCGGTAATGATCTGCGCGTCGATGCGGCCCGATCCGGCGCGGCATGTCGGAATGCCGAACCAGTACGCGTCTTTCTGCACTTCGCAGGTCTGCCGCAACGTGTGGCTCGTCGTTTCGACGAACACCTGCATATGGTCGAGGCACAACTCCGTGAGACCGCCGACAAAGCTGCCCGCGGTCAATTGGTCGTAGGTCTGATGCCAGCCGTGAAGATTGCGCGCCTGCTCGTCGGCGTCGTGAGCGACGCGGGTCTGTACGCGAAAGCTTGGCTGCGGCGCACGCGTCGAAGCCGCACAGGTGGCCGAGGTTGTCGCGCTGTCGCTGAGGGTTTCGATCGTCATGGCCAATCCGCGCGATGGAGTATCGAAGAGAAAAAACAAGGCAAGTCCCATGCCGATCGCGAGCGCCCATTCAACACGCCGATTGCTCCAACCCGTGCCAGCGCGCTGTTCAATTGATGAACAGCAACAACTGCACTGCTCACAAACGACGCGCGCACCGGCCGCCGATTCGACCTTGAAACACAGGCTGCGGTGCGCGCGTGCTTGCCGTGCGTGCACGCCTCACCAGCCAGGTGCATTGGCATGGTTCTGGCTCTATGGGTCACGCGCCCGCTTCAACGGATTGCAAACCGGTCGCGACATCGCGCCGACTATAGCCCATTCAAACATGTGAGGAGCACACAGATGAATCACGCGGAGATGCAATTTCTGACGACCGAATTCCCGTACAAAAAGCAGTATGCGAACTTTATCGGCGGCGAATGGGTGAAGCCCGTGGGTGGCGAGTACTTCGACAATGTGTCGCCGATTACGGGCGAACCATTCACGTCCATTCCGCGCTCGCGCGAAGCGGATGTCGAACTGGCGCTCGACGCGGCGCACCGTGCCAAGGCTGCGTGGGGCAAGACGTCAACGACGGATCGCGCGAACATTCTGAACCGCATTGCCGATCGTATGGAAGCGAACCTGCAGCGCCTTGCAGTGGCTGAAACGATAGACAACGGCAAGCCGCTGCGCGAAACGATGGCCGCCGATATTCCGCTTGCCATCGATCATTTCCGCTATTTCGCCGGCGCCGTGCGTGCGCAGGAAGGTTCGATCTCCGAGATCGACGACGACACCGTGGCCTATCACTTTCATGAGCCGCTCGGCGTAGTCGGTCAGATCATTCCGTGGAATTTCCCCATTCTGATGGCCGTGTGGAAGCTCGCACCCGCACTCGCAGCCGGCAATTGCGTCGTGCTCAAACCGGCGGAGCAGACGCCGGCATCGATTCTCGTACTCGCTGAACTGATTCAGGACTTGCTGCCCGCCGGCGTGCTGAATGTGGTGAACGGTTTCGGTCTCGAAGCCGGCAAACCGCTCGCGTCGAGCAAGCGCATCGCGAAGATCGCGTTTACCGGCGAGACGACGACAGGCCGTCTGATCATGCAGTACGCGAGCCAGAACATCATTCCGGTGACGCTGGAACTCGGCGGCAAGAGCCCGAATATTTTCTTCGCCGACGTGATGAATCAGGACGACAGCTATTTCGACAAAGCACTCGAAGGCTTCGCGATGTTCGCGTTGAATCAGGGCGAGGTGTGCACGTGTCCGTCGCGCGTGTTGATCGATGAAAAGATCTATGACCGCTTCATGGAACGTGCGTTGAAGCGCGTCGCGGCGATCACGCAGGGTCATCCGCTGGATACGAAAACGATGATCGGTGCGCAGGCTTCGCAGGAACAATTGGAGAAGATCCTGTCGTATGTCGATCTCGGCAAGCAGGAAGGCGCCGAGTGTCTGATCGGCGGCGAACGCAATACATTGAGCGGTGAATTGAGCAAAGGCTATTACGTGAAGCCGACCGTGTTTCGCGGCAATAACAAAATGCGCATCTTCCAGGAAGAGATCTTCGGGCCGGTGGTTTCGGTCACGACGTTCAAGACCGAAGAAGAAGCACTCGAAATCGCCAACGACACGCTTTACGGTCTCGGCGCCGGCGTATGGACACGCGACGGCACGCGCGCCTATCGCTTTGGCCGGCAAATTCAGGCGGGCCGCGTGTGGACCAATTGCTATCACGCTTATCCCGCGCACGCGGCGTTTGGCGGCTACAAGCAATCGGGCATTGGCCGTGAAAATCACAAGATGATGCTCGACCATTATCAGCAGACGAAGAACCTGCTCGTCAGCTATAGCGAGAAACCGCTCGGCTTCTTCTAAGCATTCAACCGTAGCGATTCTATTGAAGCGGGCCGCTTTGCGCGGCTCGCTTTATTTCTGCGAGGACCTATTGATGGCCGACGAAAAAGAAGTGGCTCGCGTGATCGCAACGCCCGCCGCAAAAGAGCTGATCGACAAATTGCGCGCGGAACATGGCGATGTACTGTTTCATCAATCCGGCGGATGCTGCGACGGCAGTGCACCGATGATGTTTCCGCAAAGCGAATTCATGGTCGGTTCTTCCGACGTGAAACTCGGCACGCTTGCGGGCGTGCCGTTCTACATGAGCGAATCGCAATTCGAGTACTGGCAGCACACGCAGTTGATTATCGACGTGGTGCCAGGCAACGGCGGTATGTTCTCTCTCGAGCGGCCGAGCGGTCTGCGCTTTCTCACGCGCTCGCGACTCTTCGACGACGATGAGAATGGGTGGCTCGCAGTGCATCCTGTGCAACGCGCCGATGCGTGAAGGTGCTTTTACTTTACGTCGGAGTTTGAGTCTGGTTTTGCATTCGCTTCGCCGCCGATTGCGGGCGCTATCGGCGCAGCGGCGAGCAGCGCGTCGCTGTCGTCTTTCAAACCAACGCCGGTGAGGCCGAGGCGCCGCGCATGCGTCAGCAGATAATGCAGCTTGTGCGCGGCCAACGGATAGTCGAGTCCTTCGGGACGCACGTTCGAAATGCAATTGCGCTGCGCGTCGCTGCAACCCACTTTCGGCGCGTACGTGAGGTAGATGCCGAGGCTATCGGGCGAACTAAGTCCAGGCCGCTCGCCGATCAGCATCACGACGATCTTCGCATGCAGCAACTCGCCGATCTCGTCGCCGAGTGCAACGCGTGCCTGCCGTGCGACGACGACAGGCGCGATCTTCCAGTCCGCGAGTTGCGGAGCGACGGCTTGCAATAGCGGCACTGCTTGCTTCGATGCAGCGAACGCCGACAAACCGTCGCCGATCACGAACACGACGTCCGGCGCTTCGTCCGCCAATTGCGCGAGCGCGACGCGACTCTCTTCCGACAAGCGCCGGCCGAGATCGGGGCGGCGCAAGTAGTGCTCGCGATCGGGCGCAGCGCTATGCACGTCCAGCGTCTTGAAGTTCAGCACATGCAACTGCTGATGCAATGCTTCGTTGTCCAACGGATGATGCACCGCGTCCCGCGCTTGCGCATGCGAGAGATTGAACGCAAGTAAAGGCTCAGTGGGCACGCTGTTGCCGGCGCGACCCAACGCAATGCGCGCGTTAGTGAACTGACGCAGCGCATTCCACGAGTTCTTCTCGACAAAGTCGCTCATGCGATGCCCATCCAGTCGCGCGCGCCCTCGAGCAGCGGTTGATGTGTCGACGCACTCAGCAATGCGCCGCGCGCGTCGGTAATTTGCATCGACTCGAGCCACTCTTCGAATTCCGGCGCGCGGCGCAAGCCGAGTACGTCGCGCACATAGAGTGCGTCGTGGAAGGACGTGCTTTGATAATTGAGCATCACGTCGTCCGCGCCCGGAATGCCCATGATGAAATTGATGCCCGCCACGCCAAGCAGTGTGAGCAGGTTATCCATGTCGTCCTGATCGGCTTCCGCGTGATTCGTGTAGCAGATGTCGCAACCCATCGGCACGCCGAGCAGCTTGCCGCAAAAGTGGTCTTCAAGGCCGGCGCGCGTGATCTGCCTGCCGTCGTACAGATACTCGGGGCCGATAAAGCCGACCACGGTATTGACGAGAAACGGATTGAACTTGCGCGCGACCGCATACGCGCGCACTTCGCAAGTTTGTTGATCGACGCCGAAATGCGCGTCCGCCGACAATGCGCTGCCCTGCCCCGTTTCGAAGTACATCAGATTGCTGCCGACCGTGCCGCGTTTGAGCGACAGTCCCGCTTCATACGCTTCTTGCAGTAGCGCGAGCGAAATGCCGAATCCGGCGTTGGCTTTTTCTGTGCCCGCAATCGATTGAAACACGAGGTCGACGGGTGCGCCTTTTTCGATCGCGGCAATCGTGTTGGTGACGTGCGTCAGCACACAGGATTGCGTGGGCACCTGATAGCGTTGACGGAAGTCGTCGATCATCAGAAGCAGTCGCGTGATCGCGGCGAGGTTGTCGCTGGCCGGATTGATGCCGATCATCGCATCGCCGCAACCGTACATCAGGCCATCGAGCATCGAGGCTGCAATGCCTTTGACGTCGTCTGTCGGATGATTGGGTTGCAGGCGCACCGACATGTGGCCCGGCAAACCCACCGTGTTGCGAAAGCGCGTGATCACCGGACGCTTGCGCGCCGCTGCGATCAGATCCTGGTTGCGCATCAGCTTCGAAACGGCCGCCACCATTTCCGGCGTGAGGCCTGCGGTGATACGTGTGAGCGCGTCCGCATCCGTCGACGTGCTCAGCAGCCAATTGCGAAAGTCGCCTACCGTGAGATGCGAAATCTCGGTGAATGCCTGCGGCGAATGATCGTCGATCACGAGACGCGTGACTTCGTCACTTTCGTACGGAATCAGCGCTTCGTTCAGGAACGTGCGCAACGGTACTTGCGCCAACGCCATTTTTGCGGCGACGCGCTCCTCTTCGCTTGCTGCCGCGACGCCCGCGAGTTGATCGCCGGAACGTTGCGGGCTCGCCTTCGCCATGAGTGTCTTCAGATCGGCAAACCGATACGTGCGGCTGCCGATTGTCTCCGTATAGCTCATCTTTACGACTCCAGCTTACGACTCAAACGCCGCTGCGCGCGCAGCGGCTTCGACCGTCATTCTTCGAGCAATGCGTCGGCCGGTGCGGCCTCGCGTTGATGGCGCGTCATGAGGAAATAGACGTAGCCGAGTGCGAGGAAGATGGCGAACACCACTGCCACCAGAAAGTTAAAGTACACCATAGTGGCCAGACAGATCACCGCGGCCACCAGCGCGAACGCCGGAAAGAACGGAAAAAGCGGCGCGCGAAACGGACGCTCCATGTTCGGCTCGGTGCGGCGCAGCTTGAACAGCGACAACATGCTGATGATATACATCACGATAGCGCCAAACACGGACATCGTCACGATGTTCGCCGTGAGCGTCTGGCCGCCGAACTGAATCAGTTCGTCGCTATAGATCGCGGCGATGCCGATCACGCCACCGGCGAGAATCGCGCGATGCGGCGTCTTGAAGCGCGGATGCACACTCGAGAGCCACTCCGGCAAATAGCCCGCGCGAGCCAGCGCAAAGATCTGCCGCGAATAGCCGAGGATGATGCCGTGAAACGACGCGACGAGCCCGAACAGTCCGAGCCACACGAGCATATGCATCCAGCCGCTATGTTCGCCGACGATGTACTTCATCGCTTGCGGCAGCGGGTCGTTGATATTCGACAGCTTGCTCCAGTCGCCGGCCGCGCCCGCAAACACCATCACGCCGATGGCGAGCACCACGAGCGTGAGGATGCCCGCGACGTAGGCGATCGGAATCGAGCGCTTCGGGTTTTTCGCTTCTTCCGCGGCCATCGCGACGCCTTCGATCGCGAGGAAGAACCAGATCGCGAACGGGATCGCTGCGAACATGCCGTTGAACGAGCCCATGCTGAACGTGTCCGCGCCGGCCCAGCCGCCCTTCGTAAAGTTCGACCATTGAAAGCCCGGCGACACGACGCCCATGAAGACGAGCAATTCGAAAATCGCGAGCAACGTCACGCACAATTCGAATGCCGCGGCGATCTGCACACCGACGATGTTCAACGCCATGAAGACGAGGTACGCGCCCATTGCCGCGTGCTTCGGTTCGAGACCCGGGAACTGCACGTGCAGATAGGCGCCGATGGCGAGCGCAATGGCCGGCGGTGCAAACACGAATTCGACGAGCGTCGCAGCGCCCGCGAGATAGCCGCCCGTCGGGCCGAATGCGTGACGCGCGTAAGCGAACGGACCGCCGGCATGCGGGATCGACGTGGTGAGTTCGGTGAAGCTGAAGATGAACGTGGTGTACATCGCGGCGATAAAGACCGCGGTGACCACGAAGCCGAGCGTGCCCGCGCTTGCCCAGCCGTAACTCCAGCCGAAGTATTCACCGGAAATCACGAGGCCGACCGCGATTCCCCAAAGTTGCCACGTGCCGAGCGTCTGCTTCAACTCGTGATGCGTGACTTTGCCGACGTGCTGACTGGTTGACTCTGATTTCATCGGACGCTCCCGGAGTTTGCCGCTTGCTCGGCGCCGCAAGGTTTTGCGGTGCGTGGGCGGGCAGGCTTTCGCCGATGGTAGTGAGCCAATATTCGAGGTGTTATCGAAATTCGGCAAAGTTGGGGGGTGGTTTGTGGGGGAGTGCTTAATTCGGGGGGCACTCGTTTTGGCTAGGGTGTGTATCGGGCTGGCGAGGGTGATTGTGGTTCTTCTGGTTTTTATAGTCTTTGTATATGTATACGTAGTAGTAGTAGTTAACAAGCGGCGTTGGCGGTTGTGGATAAGTGGGAGCCTCCGTTTGAGATCAAGGGGTTGCGCGGGCGATAAGCTTGCGGAGTAAGCGTGGATAGTGCGGTTGAGTTGGGGAAAAGTCTTGGTGCGTTTCGGCGGCTGTGGTTTTTATCAAGGTTTGTCCCACAAGATGTCAGCGGGTTTTTACAGCGGTTGTGCAGAGGGGGTTGTTGATAAGTTGGGTCAGGTCAGGTGTGGCGGGGAGTCGTCCTTGAAGTCATCGCTAGCGGTCGTTACATGACCGCCGTGAGTCGTCTTGTCATTCAGGCGCGCCCGGCTTCGTCTTTAATTGCCCCTTTGCATGACAAATGATCCCGCACGGCCGGCCGGGTCCTTGAGCCACGCGGCGGCGTGCTGTTTGCCGTCATCCGTGCCCAGCCATCCTTCGGCTCGGGCGCTCGGATTGTTCGAATACTCACCGCGCTCTTGCGCCAACACAGTCTCTGCCCAACCTACGGGGGTGCCTGGGCGAGGCTCCTCATACGGATCACCGGACGCAACGGTGCAGATGCTTCCAATTGACGATGGCCAGAGAGGAGCGCGGCTCGTTGCATTCGCAAGGTAGCGCAATGCTGTGAAGATCAGGATGTGCGGCATCATCACAATGCGAAAAAAAGCAGGTGTCCGCAGTCCGAAACTGTACATGGAGAAGAGGAACGATTCGCGCAGCGTTTCGTGCTCGGTATGGAACAGCATTGGTTTCGGCAATTGGCTCGGCCCGTCGTTCATGTACGTGCACCAATAGTTCCATTGCGCCAATGCCATCTCAACTTGCGCTTCGCCCGTCCACTCTCGACCGATCGAAAACGCCTGAACCACGTTACCGTCGTCGTCAATGGCGTAGTGGCGGATATGAAACACGGTGCCAAACGGCGTGTCCTCGCTATGCAGGCAGAATATTGAACCCCTTGTCCAAGGCGCCTCCCATACGATGTCGCCATCGCCTGGACCGGCGAAATACCGGCGCTTACGGATCGAATAAAGCGTTTTTTTCTGACGGTGAAAACGCACCGGTCGATAACCGCAGACCGAAGAAAAAGCGTCGGAGGACTTTGAATGCAATATGAGCAAAGACAGTGGAAACGCAAAGCGCAAAAAAATTGCCGAAGATGCCGCCTGCGTCTGGATAACGGATTTGCGTGAGCCAATACACATAGGGGCCGATGCCCACGCAGACAAATGCGAGAGTGCCGCCAGTGATATACCACTGCTTCTCGAGAAACGACGGTTCGACCGCGTCCATAAAAGTCGAGTTGACGCGGAACGTCGAACCGAAGTCCTGAATCTTTGGGCCCACCGGTCGGTCGATTGGCAGCCGATGCGCCATATCCCACGCGGGCACAGGCTTACCGATACATTTCTTCATTAAACTCCCTCCCGACTATCGACCGGCGGCTGAAAACCGGCTCATCAAAGTTCTGCGAGATATTTATTCGGGCGCTATGTTCCGTTGCATCAGAAATTCCCATCTGTCATTCATGAGCACGGGAAAGCCGTACTACGGCGCTGGAGGTCTTCGCAGGATGCAGCACGGCCGTATCCGACGAGTTCAGTGACGAGCGAGCTAGCGCCGCTAAGGAGCTCGTCCGGTGATCGAAGGTTCCAACTATTCTTCTAATCGGCCACTAACACAGGCTTGTGGTGTTCCCTCTCCAGCTTTCTAGGTAAGCTGACCATCACGAGATAGATCCGGACGAGCAGACCAACAAACCAAAGAGACACTGGCATACCCAACACCGCCAGGGCTAGCAACACACCGCTCGCGCCGAAGTTTGACGACAGTAGCCGACCCAGCATCAGATAGAACGGCGCGATACCGAAGACAATGTAAGAATAGATTTTCGGAAACGGCGAGCGCTCTTTATTGAGCCGCTCGAACAGTGCCATTCCGGCTTGGTTTCGATAACGAAACTCTGATGCGCTCTCTTCAAAGGCCCGTTTGACGAAAGAGGTCTTCGTGATCGTATGCATCGCCGTTTGCCTCGACACGATCACCCAGTACAGCGTCAACGCGATCCCACCCAGCAGTCCCGGCCAACGCAGAACGGATGACATCGGTGCAAACACGAAATAGTAGAAGTAGGCAAATATGCCGAAGAAGAAATATGTGGCAAATATCGCAATCGATAGTATCAGTCCGCATACCCAAAGCAGGTTCGAACGGCGGTACATCATCGAGATGACGAATGGCAGGAAGAGGCAAACCAGCGTAACCAGTAGTCCGATTTTCCATGGCCATCCAGATACGGCAAGATCGTCCGCATATGCCGCGTACGAAATACCTGTGCCCAGCAAGGGAAGCAACAGGCTCATCGGCGCCACTTTCTTCGTCATCTCCCAAACCGAGTCTTTCGGTCCCGCCTGGGGCTTCGTTGTCGATCGTGCTCGTGGCATCTAGGTTCGCTTTCAGGTGGATGTCATATCACGGCATGTACATCATCGGGTACGCATCGTAATCTTTTGGCATGGACTTTTCCAAGTATTCGGCCGCGTGCTTCATCGACTCGCCGATGGAGCGAAACCATGAAGTGACATGCTCCGTCGCGTGCGTTTTCTTGTCGACCCAGTCGAGCCCGTAACCCACTGCGATCGCCACGACAATGGTCCCCACCACGATTGCGGCGACCGGCAGGGCCACAGTGCCCGCCAATCCGGCCACGATGGCACCGACCACGACGGAGGCAATGGCGGCACTTAAGCCTGCCTTGGCGAGATCGATGCCTATCTTGCCCAGCAAATCCGCAAAGTCCTTCTTTCTCTTTCCGTCCGGACCGATCTCCTCGTAATCGTGCAGCCATTCAGCCGTATCGAGAGTGACGGTAAAAATCAACGCAATCAAACCGGCCTTCTTGAATGCACCCTTGGATCCTTCCCAGGCAGCCGCCGCGCCCGACTCTGCCGTGCCGGCGCCGCCAGCAATCGTCAGCACCTTTTCGTTCTTCACGCCGTACCGCGCGGCCGTCACCAACTTGCGCAGTCTCGGGTTGCCGGTGAAAACGACATACATCCTTTCTCCCACGTTCTTGTGAACGACTTTCGTCAGCCTGAACTTCTCTCCCCAAAGCTCCTGAATCCACTGCTTGTTGTCGTTCAGAAACGCCGTCGCACCAGCCAGTTGCCCAATGAGCCAGTTACGTGTCGCAATCTTGTTGGTGTCGATGGCCGTTTCTTCGGCGCCGCCCGCGGCCAGCGCATCCACGACTTCCTTGGGGATGGAGTTCTTGTCGACTTCGAAAATATGCGCTTCCTGCATCGGCTCAACCGTGGTACCAGGCGCCAACTTGATCGGCAACGGGCACGACCAGAGCCGATCCGCGCGCAGCGGATCGAACGGCGGCGCAGGGCGCAGATACTCGGGAACGGCCGCTTGCGGGTACGCGATCAGTGGCGAGATGTTCGTCGGCTTCGGCGGCGTTGAAGCGCTGGGCGGATGCGAGTCGTGATTGGTACCGATCGCAATGATGATCGGCTCGGGCTTGGCTTTCGGTGAAGGGTCGGTGTTCGTCAAACCGAACATCCGCATCGAATAGTTCTGATACACCTTGCCATTCTGCTTGAGTGTCAGATGCCCCTTGAAATCCCTGCTGATCCAAATATGGTAGCGCTGCCCGTCTTGAAACTGTCCCTGCTTAACGCGCTTCTTCTTGGCCACGTCGTAGATCCAGTCCTCGGATGCTTCAACGGTGTAGATTGCGCCTTTCTTCACCTGGATATCGAATATCACGTCGCGGTGCTTGCGGAGCAGAACCGTGATATCGGTCTCGGCCCAGCATTCGACCGGCTCACCCGGTAAATCGATGCATACGGTATGTTGGATCAAGGGACGGTCGCCCATTATTGTTCTCCGCTTCGCTTGATTTGGTCTGCAACAAATTTGCCGAAATCGATGCCCTTCAGTTCGCCCTTGCCCTCGCCATCGAGAACGACGTTATGCAACGCGCCATCCTCCGATGCGAGCTTGATCGGCTCACCTTCGGGCACATTGCCCTCCGCGTCCATGTAGCGGATCCGCATGTCCGCTTTCTTGCCTTCCGCGTTGTAGGTTCGATCAAGGCTCGTGGGGCCGGCAAAGGAATGTTGGCTGCCTTTGATGTCGATCTTTCCCGGCGCATGAATCTCGATGTTGCCGCCGGAAATGCGCACGTACGCTCCCCCCGACGTGAGAAGGATTTCCTGCTTGGCAGCCACATCGATCCTCTCCGTCGCGGAAAGCAGTTTCAGCGTCTTCTGAGCGGTGATTTCAAGGTTATTGCTCTGCGCCTGAATTTCTACTTTGCCCTTCGCCGCAAACAGTTTCATGCCCGCATTCTGCACGAACAGGCTGATTTTCTCGCCGACGCTTGCCAGCAGTGATTTGCCTGTCGCAATATGCGTGCTCTGGCCGCTGACCAGGTTTATGTGCTCCGTCGCCGCGATGTGAGTCGATTTCTGCGTCGACATCGCGATGCCCGCGGGCGTCGCGAACAGCATGATCGGCTCCTTGAATGCATTGGCGCTGCCCGTGCCACCGCCTGCTGTATTGCCACCACTGCCTGCAGCGCCTGTGACGCTGTTCTGCGTCGCGTCGGTGAAGGATTTCAACGAGTCATAGCCATCTTTCAGGCTTTCCGCCTGATGGGTTTCACTCGCCTGGCTTAGCGCTTCAATCACGCTTTCCGAATTGACGAGCTGGCTATTTGCTTCGCGGACGTCCAGAGGCTGGCTTGATGTCCCGGTCGCTGGGTGCGTCGATACATACAGACCTTGCCCCGCCCGGACCGCGCCATACGCATCCGACTTCAGATCGAAGCCGCTGCCGAGATACGCACCGCGCGAGTTACCGGTTTGCGCAATCAGATAGCCCAGATGCAGTTGGGAATTTGCACTCGTGCTGTAGAGCTGCACGCGGTTCTGACCGGTGGCATCGTCCATCACCATCTGGTTGTAGCCGCTGCCCTGATATTCCTTCGACTTATAGCCGGACAGGATGCCGTTCGAATGCCAGTCGGGCGTCTTCGCACCGTTATAGACGCGCCCGGTGATGATCGGCCTGTCACAGTCGCCATCGAGGAACGACACAATGACTTCTTCGCCGATGCGCGGTACGTGGACCGCGCCATAGCCGCCGCCCGTGTCCGACTGAACCACCCGCATCCAGCATGAGGCGTTCTCATCGCCTGCGTTCAGCCGGTCCCAGTGCATCTGCACCTTGACCCGGTTTAACGAATCCGTGAAGACCTCTTCATTCTGCGGCCCGACCACGGTCGCGGTCTGCATGTGCATCCCGGGCTTCTGATGCTCAAGGGGACTGCGAAACGGGATGGCCTTGCGCTGTGCTTCGACCATCGCCATGAAGAAGCCTTCGCTGCCGTCTGCCGCCTTGACGAGCAGCGCGGGATCGTTCGCGTGCTGTGCCCGCGCTGCGGCGATCGTCTGTTTCAGGCTGTGCGGGAAGTCCGTCGTGCCATTTGAGACAGGCAGGTTGTTCTCGATGACCCATTGGACATTGATCACGGCAAACTGCCGGTCCTGCTGACTGCCCGTGTCGTGCTCCGGGTGGTTGTGCAGCTCGAACCAGCGGCCTGCGTCGATTCGGCGGACGGCGCCTACGCCGTGGAAGCGCTTCGCGCGCGATTCCCACTCCTCCATCCTCACCTTCGAGAGGTGGTCACCGCGGTCCTGCTGTCCGTACGTATACGCGCCGGTGTACTCATACACCTCGGCCTGCTGCGGCAGGTCGCCCTGCGTGGTCAAGGTCGGGACCGTCGTGCCCTTCGGGTTCGCGGCAGAAGACGGTGCCTTGTAGTCGAAGGTGCGCGTGGTGAGCGTCGTGCTTTGCAGCGTGCGCGTACCGCTCCACTGTACGAACGCATCGGTTTCGCTGTTCGTGCCCGAGCGGTAGAAGTCGACGGTTTGCGGCGACAGCGGTGGCAGGCTGCCGATATCGTCGGTAATGACCAGCGTGTGCGATTTGCCGTCGGCGGCCTGTTCAAAATAGCCGAACAGCCCTTCCGTTTCCATCAGCCGATGACAGAAATTCCAGTCGTCCTCGTACTGCACGCAGAACGAGCGCTGCGGCAATGAATTACGCAATGAGAAACGGAATGCACCCTGCGCCTGCGGATGCATATTGAATACATCCGTGAGAATTTCATCGGCCGGTTTGTCCTGCCAGATCCGCGCATCTTTCCTGAAACGCAGAAAATGCATCCATGACACAAAGCCGATCTGATAACTGGTTATCGCGCTGTCCGAGCCCAGGCGACGGGCGGTGTGGACATAACCGTGGTGCGGGGCGTACGACCGATCGGTTTGCTGCACCCAAAGCGTGACGGGCTGGGCGATCAGCGTTTTAAGCTCGATATTGTCGCTGGTTGAAACCGCGTCCAGCGTGAATTCAAAATCGCGGCCGAGCCCGGAATGCCCCACCAGCCTTTGGGGCAGAAGGACATTGGTGCCCAATGGCGTGTCCAGTCCGAGTAGACGGTCGTTTTGCAACAAGCCGCCTTTAATCGCCGCGATAATGTCCTGCGCGCCCATACCGCCTCTTGTTTATGCAATTTTGCGCCCCCGCGCTACCGCGCGATAATACAAAACATTACGCTCCCGTCGCAATCACCTATTCAAAAACAAATGTTAAATCGGGATTTGTTTCCCTCCGATCTGTCGAAAATATGGATTCGGTAAAAAGAACATGGCCGCTCGCAAATGCTGCCGCAACGATACTTCCTGGCTTTTGTGGAATCTCTCGCTCTTCCCGGGTTAAGCCAACGACAGAAGAATAAGTCTTTGGTCAGGCATCTACAGACATCATCTGTTGCGAGGACACCAATCGCGGCGGCGGATGGCAGCCGCAAATGCATAAATCGTCACTTAAAGCGGCATGCCTTCCGTCTGGCGCGGTCATGACCTGACGTGGTCCGTCGCACTGGATCTTTCCCGTTGTATTGCAAGCGGGGCACGCGACCGGATCACCTTCATGAGCGACGTCCTTATCGCTCAATTGAATGGTGGTTGGCACGGCTTGAACGACGCCGTTAACTGTCGTTTTGTCGCCGTTCAGAATCAGATATCGTTTCATGGTGCGCGTGTTGTCGTTACTCGGTATAAGCAATGGTGAGCGTGACCATCATCGACCGTGTGTCGGCACGAACCGATGTCGTCCCCCAGTTGAAGACGAACGAATCGACGCCTTGTGAAGTCGCAACGCGTGTCGTTTCCGGCTCCTTCATGATCAGTTTTGCCAAGGTCTTTTTTTCGCGGACCAGGTCGTCATCAGTCGCCGACCAGTCCTGTTGCGAATGCTTCCGTCATTCCGAAGGCAATCGATCGCCGCGAATCTTCCTTCGTAAAAATGTGCCGACACCGCGAACGAGTGCCGCCAAATAATTATCTCGTCGGTGCTGAAGGATTCCCAGCCATTGCGAGCGTCCAGCGCTTTCGAGCCGGCCCCGGTGACATCCGCCACTGTTGTGCGGTCCGGCGCGAGCACTAGCCCTGTGCCCACATCCAGCTCGCCAGTTGATAAATTGAAGATGCCCGACATCATTAACTCCCAAATTTCAATACATTGCCGCCGACAAGGCTATTCTTATCCTGATCCGAAACGAAGTATTGCGTACCTCCGCCTTTACCAAGATTCGAATTGGCCGCTGCCTTGCCTTTGGCGACATAAATGTCTTTGGTCAGCAAAAAGGCGCGGAGTTGAGACCTCATCATTCGACCCTGCGGCCAGTTTCCGGAGTGTGCGACCTGAGTCAGACCGTTGTACTCCCGCGCTGAAACCGCGGCTGTTCGACACGGTGCGAGCGTACCGTAAGCGTTCCCCAGTTGCCGACAAACGTATCCGCGTTGATCGTAGAAGACACACAAGGCTGCCGTGCTTCCGCACGCGATAAATTCGATAGCATCTTCTTTTCCTTCACAACGTCGTCTTCAGTCGTCGAATAGTTGGCTTCCCTGGCGACGCCGTCTACGCATATGAAGTCGACCATTGCGAGCTCTTCTTGCAATAGCCAGCCGTCACGCCAAACGTCTTCCCCTGGACCTTCACGCCCTTGATGCCATAGTTTTCCCATCCCGCCGTACTTCGCGAGTTCCGTTGCCCCGGTCAACGGCAGGTCGTCAGGCGACGGCCTGCCGTGAAAGAGACTCGTAAAGGCATCAATGGTCAGCGTGCCCGTGGAAAAATCAAACATGGCCGTCTACTAGCGACTGCCGCCGTCGACGTATGCTGCATCGAGGAATCATTCGACGCGTTCCTAGATACCGACGATCACATCGTCTTAGACCGAACTCGCTGAATATTTATCTACGGCCGTGCATATCTGATCGTAATGCTCGAGTCTCCTGAACGCTGGTCGTACGAAGCACTCACAATACCCCAGGCAAAGCGCTGTCCGTTGGCAATTCCTTGCTGCGTGAGAAGATCGACAAGAGATTGGAACCGCTTCTGTTCCTCGGCTTCTCTCCAACTCCCCAAACCTGTCGTCGGGCTTGAGTCGGCGACATACAATGAAATGGAATCAAGGATACCGGACTGAAAGTACAACGTAGATATGTACTTATGGTCGCCGCATATTGACTCTATCTTGTACGTCACGAAAGGTCCATTCTCCAGCACCTTCGTGTGAGGCTGATACATGGCGGCGGCCAGGAATTCTTGCAATGTCAGCGTCGACGGAATGACACTTTGACCGACCGTCAGGGTACCGTTCGTTGTATCAATGCTCATCGTTTAGTCAAACCGGCCGGGCTTGCATGCGGAACTCCGCTGTCCCATCTAGCATAGGCGACGTCTTTGTCACTCAATCGAAGTTGGCTCGCTTGGACGACCCCATTAGCCGTCGTCTTGTCGCGCCGTTCAAATCAGATACCGTTTGAATGTGTCTCCGAGGTCTACCGCAACCGTTCCAATCCAGCCTGACGACCTGCGATGCAGCCGGGCCATCACTCGGAACCACGCGTCGAGCGCGGCGCTCGTCGAGTCGCACGAAGACGTCAGACCGCTGTTCATCGCGTCGACATCCACCTACCGACTTTCTGTGACTTGCACCAGAGCGCCGTCTGCCTCTCGCACTTCGAGACGAACGTCTCTTCCGGGCGCCGCAGCCAGAAATGCGACTGAGCCGTTAGCTTCGATCACGTCATAAAACATGACACGCTCGGCCCCGATTTGTGCGGGAATTCTCGCCCTCAATGACCCGTCTGCATTGACGATATAAGCCCGATTCGCCGAAGGGTCGTATGGCCCTTCAACGACTGCGATACCGCTAGCGTCACCAAGAAGTCGTCCACTCACGCCCGCCTGATTGTGAATGGCGTGTTGAACGCCCCCGGACTGCCACGTAAGGCCGACAGGCGCCAATTCCGCAACGCTCAATCGCTGAGGATTGTTGACCTTGTCGTAACCGGGGTAGCGGTCGACGATCCGAACGTCTGAGATTTTTCCCAAGGTACTCATTCAATAGGTCTCGGCGCTCCGATCGGAACCAACTTGGCCCGATCAGAGTAGTTTAGGATCTGTACCTGACTTCCTCCCCCCCGGATACAACGCGCAACCGTATTCTTGAGGACCAACCGTACCGTGCTGTAGTTGCACGCCTTCAGGAATATGGAAAGTCTGGACGTGAGACACGTCTGGCTTAAACTGGGGCGTGACAGCCAGATCATTGCGCACGTAATCGACGCTGGTGATGTTATCCGTTGTCGCCCATCCCCCCGGACGTGTCTGGCCCGGAGCCATCGCCATCTGGACCGTCAGCCCCCCTGTCGGGGCAGGCGCCGACATCAGCGGCGTATTTGGCATCCATGGTTCCGCATTGGTAGGAGCGGGCAGCGCAAGTATGTTGACACCAGCCCAACCTAATGGATCAACCCAGCCAATGGCGTTCGGCGCATACTGATAGAGATTGAGGCCACCGGCCAGCCCGATCGGATCCTTGCTAACGAACCGCCCTGAATCGGTGTCGTAGTAACGATGCCGATTATAGACAAGCCCTGTTTCGCCGTCTGCCTGCTGGCCTTGAAAACGGATCGGATTCTGCGGCGCAGTTCCAGTCGCACTGGAGGCGCGGGCGATCACCTCTTTTGCTTCGCCCCAAGCCTTGTACGATGCTTCCCAGGCTACATCGCCCAGTTCATCGGTGAGCAAAAGCGGCGTGCCAATCTGGTCGCAGTGATAGAAAAACAGGTGTACATCCGAAACAGGCGCCGGGATGCGTTGCAATGGATCGTCTTCAGGTGCATACCTTTCATGCGCCCCAGACACCGGTGTTGGTGTTCCAGATACCGGCTCCCCAGCATACTGGGCAAGCGGGACATACGACCCGGCCTCGTAAACAAAATGCGTGCTGCGCTTTACACTGCTTTCGTACGCGAGAGTATTGCCGCTCCATCCAAACACAGTCCGTTCGCCGTCCACCTCTCGCGCGATTCTTCGACCAAACGCATCGTAGAAGTAACGTGCTTCGACACTTTGATCGAGCTTCTCCGTGCGTGCTCGCGTCAGGCGGTTAAACCCATCCCATTCAAAGCTCTGTTTCCGTCCGGGGGAACGCTTTTCCGTCAGATTTCCGCGTTCGTCGTAGTTGAAATGAGTCCCTGCATATTCCTTGAGAAGATTTCCCAGCACCTTGGGCGCCCTTGCCGGCAAGGTGCTTTCCGGTCGAGCGGCGCTCAAGGTGGAATGGGGCTGAGCCCTTTCTGGTGTACCTGCGTCAAGCAAATTGCTCGCAGGATCGAACGAGAACAGTTCCGTGCCACCCGGGCCAATCGATTCGACCAACCGGCCGAGCGGGTCATAGCGATAATCCGTCAGGCCCTTACGGCTATCCTCAATGTGTGAGAGCTGGCCGGCCGCATCGTAACGGTACATGCGCGCAGCAAGCGGCGCGGGCGCGTTGCCGCGCTGGATGGTTTGCCGCAGTATCCGTCCCGCCGAGTCGTAGTCCATGCGCTGAACAATCTTGCTGGGCAGAATGCGCTTTACTTCGCGGTGAAGATCATCACGTTCAATCTGAAGACATTCCTCACCATCGAGCGCCATGCCGTGGACGTGGCCCGAGCCGTAGGTCAGCCAGTCGATCGCGTGACCATCCGGTCGCACCGTTCGAACGCGTACGCCCAGCTCGTCGTACGTGTGGTGCCACACGTAGCTACGCTGCACATCGAACAGGTTGTAGGCATGATGCTCGCGCACCAGGTTGCCCGCCGCGTCGAAGAAATGCTGTATGCGACTATAGGCGTTCTGGGCATCGATCAACCGCCCCATTGCGTCGTAAGCGAACCGTTCCGCAACTTCACCACTGGCGCGGCTCGTCAGGCGGCCACCTCTATCGAAATCCAGATGCGTTTTCTGTCCGCCTTCCTCGATCGCGCACAACCGACCGCTTTCCGCGTCATACTCGTAGCGAGTGAGCATCCCGTCGAAACCGATCGATTCGAGCAGGCGGCCGGTCGGATCGTACTTGAACTGGTACGTCGCGCGGTTCTGATCGGTCAGCCGAACCAGACGGCCCTGCCGGTCGTAGCCATAGCTCAGAGAATGGCCCATCGGATCGATACGGCTGGCGATCCGCCCAGCGCCGTCGTAGTTGTACTGAGTGGTGCGCGCCAACGGATCGGTTCTCGTCAACAAGCGCCCCTCGGCGTCGAACTGAATGCGTTCGATGCCGGCCGCACTCTCGATTTCCTGAGGAAAACCATTCGATCCATAGCGGTAGGTCGTGGTGCCACCCGCCGCATCTTTTACGGTTTTCAGGCGCCCATCGAGGTAGTGCTCCCAGGCCGTCGTTTTGCCTGAACAGTCTGTGTACGACGTCATCTGTCCGGCTTCGTTGTAAGCGATGACCTTGGCGCCGCCCTTGGCATCCGTTACCTGGACAGGCAAGCCCTGGGCGTTGTAGCTGTATTTCGTGGAATGGCCTAGCGGATCCGTTTCCTCCACCACATTGCCAGCATCGTCATAAACACGCTTCCAGGCATGCCCCTCGGGGTCGACGATCTGAACCATGTGGTCCTTTTCGTCGTAGACCATTTCGATCGTGCTGCCGTCCGCGCGCGCATGTCGGGTCAATCGACCACGAGCGTCGTAGGTCATGCGCTCGCTAGTGCCGTCCGGATAGACGTGCTGGACAAGGTTGTGATTGATGTCGCGATACATCCACTCCTCGCGACCATCGGGATAAACGATACGGAACGTATAACCGTGCAGATCGTAGTAGTGCTGCGTAACATTGCCCGTTGCGTCCGTCACGCTCACCTTCCGGAAATCCGGATGCCAGGCCAGGCGCGTGTCATGACTGCCGTCGTCTGCGTACTCGCGGACGCATTTGGCCTTTGGATCGGCACCGCTCCATTCGAGATTCATTCCTCGTCCGGTCCGATCCGTGTAGCGCGTAATCAGGTGGTGGCGATAAGCATACTCACGCCGGTTGCCGAAGCGATCCATTGCGCCAACCAGGTCGCCATCGGCGCTGTAGGCGTACTCAGCGAGCGTACCGACTCGTTTGCCCTCCACGTCGTGATGAGCGACCTCGATGATTCGGTCATGGGCGTCGTATCGAAACGCCACGACGGCTTGCGCCGTAATCAGCCGGTGCAGACGGTGCGCCTCGTCATAGTCAAGCGTGACCTGGTTTCCCGACTTGTCGCGATAGAACGCAAGACGGAAAGCATCGTTTCGCTTTTCGTATACTTCGAGCAGCACATGGCCGCGCGCAAGCGTCAGCCATTGCTCATCGAGACGGAGGAGAGTGAACCCCTCGGACGCATCGTCGTGCTCATCGCCAGGTGCAAGAAGAGGGTAGTCGAGGCTTCGTCCGGTGGCGTCGTGATACACCAGTTTGTCGGGACGTATATCCAGCCGCGTGGTGTACGCGGTGATCCAGCGTGCGCCCAGTTCTCCTCGCTCGTCGTTCGCGTCGAAGAACGAGCGGTAAGTTCTTGTCCAATCGATCGCCATCGCGCCGGGGAGGACGAAGTCTTGATGATTCAGCCGCTCGTCACCCAGCGCAAAGCCCACCGAGTGAGCGGTCCGAGCAGGTGGGGAGGGTCTTGGACAATGAACCTTGCCGTCGTTGGGGCCGGGATGCTTCGCATCCTCCGTATGCCGCAATGTCTCCTTCTGTCCCTCCCCCTCCTGACGATGCACTTTCGTCGTGCCACGCTCTTTAATGCCGGTCGAATGTAAGCGCTGACGCGCCAGGATGTCACGCTTCTTTTCGATTGCGACCTGAATGAGGTTGATCAGCCAGCCGATCTTGCCAGCATCCGTTCCGCCGAGTGCCAGGATTCGCTCCTTGACCGTTGGCACCATCGCCCGCAACGCAGCCGCCATCTCACGTAGCGGTTTCTGATATGAGACGTCTAGCGCCTTCGCCACGTACGTGCCGGTGTTGATCAGCCCCTTCGCCTCGATCTTGACGAAGTCGACAATCAGATGGCCGAGACCGCTGGCGGTTTTACGGGCATCACGAGCCGCAAATGCGGCGGCGGCCTGATCCAGGTGGTGGCCAGCCGCACGCACATTTCCCGCTGCGCTGAGCGGCTCGTCACCGGCCGCCTGAGCGAACAGACGAGCGAAGCCCAACATGAACTTCTCGATGTACTCCGCACAGGTCTTGAGCAGGCTGTCGAGTTCCTTTTTGACACCGTCCACAAAGCTTTGTATCCGGCCGGCGAACTGTTCGCTCAGGCTGTCGATCACCGCTTGCAACAGTGCAGTCTGCATGACCTGCAACGACGCCTCGCCGATTGCTTTGCCGCTCTCGACGATCTTTTGTCGAACCAGCTTCATCACTGGCCGCGCGCCCATGCGGAATTCCGCAGTCCCAGGCGGAATCGGGATGATGCCGATCAGGTCGAGACCGAGGTTCATCCAGTCGAACACATCGGGATCTTTCCGTTGCTGGCTGTGCTCGACCATGTCCTTGATATCGAGCACAAGATCCACGGCCGCCATGATGTTTGCTACGACGGGCAAGGCGTTGGCCACCATCTGGATGCGCTCGATGGTGATGAAATCATCGCTGATGCTGCGCAGCCAGCGATCGCAGGCCTTGATGCCAGCGCTCACATCGACGGTTTCTATCTGCAGCAACGGACCGACGAATACCTCTGTCGGTTTGGGAAGAAGGACACCGGAAGACTCGGCCATAGCGGTTTTTTCTGGGAAGATGATGTTTCGCGTCTGACGCGAGCTTCAGAGAGAGGTCAATGCAGGTATGGACGCGCGCGCGGTTTGCGCCAGTGTGCTGATTTGCTTCGCCGCGGCTCCCAGTTGGCTCGCCTTCGACAAGGCGGCGCTGGCTTGCCCCGGAAGGGCTTGCGAAAGCGCGCCTTGAGCGAGGCCGACTGCCTGACCGCTTAGCGCCTGCGTCAGCCCGCCGCTGCCTTGCGCTGCCTGTCCTGCCACACTCGCGAGCTGCGTTGCGCCGGAAAGCGCTTTACCGGCGCCGCCGATGTCGGACGGCAACAACGCACCAAGCTGCGAGAGTGCCGATGTTGCGACGCCGCTTGACTGAGGCGGCTGTGCAGGCCATGTCGTGGTCTTGAATACGCTGGACGGGTCGTACTGATTGCGCGGATCTTCGCCAAACTGGACCTGTGCAACACCGGGCGGCAAGCCGCTCACGATCGTGTGGCCGCTCCCGTCCAGCGCGCCTTTACGCAGAATTGTGCCGTTGGCATCCAGCACCGAGAACGCTCCGCCCTTGAATGCCTCGCCGTTCGCATACTGGTGCAGCAACTCAAGCTGCCCCGGTTGATCGGGGCGCGCGGCCGGCAGCGGATAGCCCTGACTGGTCGGGCCGTTGAAGCTGTGCTGGGCACCTTTAACATCGACCATTCCCGGCGCGTGGATATCGATATTTCCGCCCTTGATGCGGATGTACGCACCGCCGCTCGTCAACAGAATTTCCTGGTCAGCGGCCGCTTCTATTTTTTCTGTTGCGGAGAGCAGCCTGAAGGTCTTCTGCGCTGTGAGTTCGACGTTGTCCGACTGCGCTTTGATCTCAACTTTGCCTTTGGCAGCGAACAGTTTCATGCCCGCGTTCTGAACAAACAGGCTGATTTTCTCGCCGACGCTTGCCAGCAGTGATTTGCCTGTCGCAATATGCGTGCTCTGGCCGCTGACCAGGTTTATGTGCTCCGTCGCCGCGATGTGAGTCGATTTCTGCGTCGACATCGCGATGCCCGCGGGCGTCGCGAACAGCATGATCGGCTCCTTGAATGCATTGGCGCTGCCCGTGCCACCGCCTGCTGTATTGCCACCACTGCCTGCAGCGCCTGTGACGCTGTTCTGCGTCGCGTCGGTGAAGGATTTCAACGAGTCATAGCCATCTTTCAGGCTTTCCGCCTGATGGGTTTCACTCGCCTGGCTTAGCGCTTCAATCACGCTTTCCGAATTGACGAGCTGGCTATTTGCTTCGCGGACGTCCAGAGGCTGGCTTGATGTCCCGGTCGCTGGGTGCGTCGATACATACAGACCTTGCCCCGCCCGGACCGCGCCATACGCATCCGACTTCAGATCGAAGCCGCTGCCGAGATACGCACCGCGCGAGTTACCGGTTTGCGCAATCAGATAGCCCAGATGCAGTTGGGAATTTGCACTCGTGCTGTAGAGCTGCACGCGGTTCTGGCCGGTGGCATCGTCCATCACCATCTGGTTGTAGCCGCTGCCCTGATATTCCTTCGACTTATAGCCGGACAGGATGCCGTTCGAATGCCAGTCGGGCGTCTTCGCACCGTTATAGACGCGCCCGGTGATGATCGGCCTGTCACAGTCGCCATCGAGGAACGACACAATGACTTCTTCGCCGATGCGCGGTACGTGGACCGCGCCATAGCCGCCGCCCGTGTCCGACTGAACCACCCGCATCCAGCATGAGGCGTTCTCATCGCCTGCGTTCAGCCGGTCCCAGTGCATCTGCACCTTGACCCGGTTTAACGAATCCGTGAAGACCTCTTCATTCTGCGGCCCGACCACGGTCGCGGTCTGCATGTGCATCCCGGGCTTCTGATGCTCAAGGGGACTGCGAAACGGGATGGCCTTGCGCTGTGCTTCGACCATCGCCATGAAGAAGCCTTCGCTGCCGTCTGCCGCCTTGACGAGCAGCGCGGGATCGTTCGCGTGCTGTGCCCGCGCTGCGGCGATCGTCTGTTTCAGGCTGTGCGGGAAGTCCGTCGTGCCATTTGAGACAGGCAGGTTGTTCTCGATGACCCATTGGACATTGATCACGGCAAACTGCCGGTCCTGCTGACTGCCCGTGTCGTGCTCCGGGTGGTTGTGCAGCTCGAACCAGCGGCCTGCGTCGATTCGGCGGACGGCGCCTACGCCGTGGAAGCGCTTCGCGCGCGATTCCCACTCCTCCATCCTCACCTTCGAGAGGTGGTCACCGCGGTCCTGCTGTCCGTACGTATACGCGCCGGTGTACTCATACACCTCGGCCTGCTGCGGCAGGTCGCCCTGCGTGGTCAAGGTCGGGACCGTCGTGCCTTTCGGGTTCGCGGCGGAAGACGGTGCCTTGTAGTCGAAGGTGCGCGTGGTGAGCGTCGTGCTTTGCAGCGTGCGCGTACCGCTCCACTGTACGAACGCATCGGTTTCGCTGTTTGTGCCCGAGCGGTAGAAATCGACGGTTTGCGGCGACAGCGGTGGCAGGCTGCCGATATCGTCGGTAATGACCAGCGTGTGCGATTTGCCGTCGGCGGCCTGTTCAAAATAGCCGAACAGCCCTTCCGTTTCCATCAGCCGATGACAGAAATTCCAGTCGTCCTCGTACTGCACGCAGAACGAGCGCTGCGGCAATGAATTACGCAATGAGAAACGGAATGCACCCTGCGCCTGCGGATGCATATTGAATACATCCGTGAGAATTTCATCGGCCGGTTTGTCCTGCCAGATCCGCGCATCTTTCCTGAAACGCAGAAAATGCATCCATGACACAAAGCCGATCTGATAACTGGTTATCGCGCTGTCCGAGCCCAGGCGACGGGCGGTGTGGACATAACCGTGGTGCGGGGCGTACGACCGATCGGTTTGCTGCACCCAAAGCGTGACGGGCTGGGCGATCAGCGTTTTAAGCTCGATATTGTCGCTGGTTGAAACCGCGTCCAGCGTGAATTCAAAATCGCGGCCGAGCCCGGAATGCCCCACCAGCCTTTGGGGCAGAAGGACATTGGTGCCCAATGGCGTGTCCAGTCCGAGTAGACGGTCGTTTTGCAACAAGCCGCCTTTAATCGCCGCGATAATGTCCTGCGCGCCCATACCGCCTCTTGTTTATGCAATTTTGCGCCCCCGCGCTACCGCGCGATAATACAAAACATTACGCTCCCGTCGCAATCACCTATTCAAAAACAAATGTTAAATCGGGATTTGTTTCCAGTTCTCTTTGGCCGGCTTCACATCGGTATTAATGACATGCGTCGCGTCGCGTTTTCTGCTGATTCGCAAGTGTCTTTGAGCAACGCACGGTGGGTGGCTGCATCACCGGCACCCATTCGCGGTAAGCAATAGGCAGAGATGACAAGCCGCGCCGATATATCCGCGGAATACGGTTGGCACCATCGCTGTACGCACCGGCCCAGCAAGGTCCCCCGCTACTGAGTTGCCCGCCGCCTTATCGACGCCGCAATCGCCTTCGCCATCAGATCAAGCTCCTCCGCCGACACAGGCGCATTCCCTTTTGCATACTTTGCGTTTCTCTCAACCAGAAGAAGCAGATTAGGCGTATCAACCGGCGCATTGGAATCCCCTTGCACCGTAGCGAGATAGCCATAATCCGTCGAGTCGTCATCGCGCGTGATGATCGCCGAAGTCTCAACCCCCTCGCGGCCATCGAGCTTGACAGTCTGGTAAGGCGCCGCACCAACAAGCCTGATCCGCTTGCCGATTCCGTATTCGTAACCCCATACGAACTCAGTCTTCTGTTTAGACGTAAGCTTGGGGTCGACTGCCAACGCTTTCTCATCGAGAAAGAAAATCGTGACATCCGGGTGGTTCTTCAGGCGAAACGTTACGCCCACCTGGCGCGCCGAGTCTTTCCCGCTATCGGCAACGAACATATCCGGCAAACATACGCCATCGCCTTTTGGGATTTCGTTAGAGCGGCGCGCGGAAAGCCCCTTTAGAACCGCTTCAGTACGTTTCTTCGCCACGGATGGATCCGACGATGACTCACGAAAGCTGATCGCCCGCCCATTGTCGTAAATGTAGAACCCAGCCGCTCGAGGCCCGGCCCAGGCAAATGCGTCCGGTCGTCCCGCCGGTATCGCCTCGAACCGTCCGTTTTCATCCGTCGACGCTGCGCTCAAGGACACCCGCGTTTTAATCCCGCCCAGGATCGAACCGAACTCGGCATGTGACATCGATCCGGTTATTCGGAAGGTTCCGTCGTAGATAAAAACGGAGTGCGCCGCGGGCTGATCATCGGAAAATCGAATTGGATTTTCTTGTGGTTTGGAGTACGCGGTGGGAATGGTCAAAGCAACATCGGCTTCCCCAGGAATCGTCAATTCATAGCGGCCGACGCATTCCTGACGTCCTTCCGCCATGGAACGAGACGACACACATTGCATCGCACAGACCAGCGACGCGAGTGCGATGAATTTCCACCAACTTCCAGACTGTCTCATCAGCTAAGTTCTCCGCCCTTGCTCGCATCGGCGACCGACGCATCCTGTTCATAAGCGTCGGTCCGCTTCGGCACCTGATAATTCTCCGCAACAAGCGACGTGGCAAAACCCAGGTTGTTGTTCTCGCCCTTCGTCCACTCGATAGGCAGGGAAACAATGAATCCCCTCAGTTGGGACAGATTGGCCGCGGCCTTCTCGTGTTGCGGCTTCGCCCAGAAGGCGTCCTCAAAAGGCATCTTCCCACCGGTCGACTTCCTCTTCGGATCCCATGTTGGCCATATAGACGCAAAATCGCCTTGCTCGTCCGGCGAATCAGACAACGCTCGATTGCGGGGGATAAAGGCAAACGCTGCTTCATATAACTTCTGATTTGCGTCCGCCACCGTCTGTATCGCTTTCCAGTTCGCTGGATTCGCAGGCTGATCGATCGCTCCCATCAATTGCGTCGCCGGCCGGACGTTGCCCGCAATGCCAAACAACTTTTTCCAAACCTCCTGCCGCAGATGCCGTGCAAATGTCCTCGTCACCTTGACGGGGCCACTCCCGTCGATGTCGTGTTTCTCCGTTGCGCTATCCGCAACCAGGACGGCGATTTCAGAGTCCCGCGACCCCAACAGACTACGGTCGTTGATATTCGCGCTGCCAACCAGAGCAAACAGATCGTCTACGACCATCAACTTGGTGTGCACGTAGATCTGTTCCGTCACATAACGCTCCCCCAGCCTGGTCCAATTTCGCAGGTTCAACAGAGTGACGTAGTCTCGGCATTTTTCGATGGCAATGTCTTCATATCGCTTGTCGTTCGGATCGCTCAGCACCTTGTTCCAGTCCGGGGCTTTCTTGTCGCGCAACTCCTTGGCCTTGAGAAAGCGCCGAACGCGATTCAACAGACTCAATGTCCCGAACACGAGCGACTGCATTGTCCAGTGAACCTGCGTCATGATGCTTTCGTTGTTCAGCATACCCTCCGGATGCACGGGCAGCGTAATGATGACGTGGAAGTGTTCCTTCACACCGGACATGATGGTTCGCCCGATCCGATGACCCAGCATTTCACAAATGAAATTCTTCGGCGCTTCTTCGGCGTGCTCTGAAGTTCGCCGGGTTGCCCACTCACCAAATCCTTGCCCTTTAACCTGTGCGGCAGGTCCGGATAGCGGCTGTGAAGACGTTACGTTGGCTGCGGTGGTATCGGGATTTGTATGCTCGATGCCAAACCCTGAAACAAAAAATTGATTCTCGATATAGATAAAAGATGTGGCCTTGTTGATGAGATTGCGCATTGCCACCGCAATTTCACATTGCTTGCCATCAGGCGACGATTGAGAAGTCTTGTCGGCACCGTGCAAGCCATCGAATTCGGCCGAACGCATCGCGGCAGGCGCGCTTCTCAGTACCTGAACCTTGCATCCGCCGGTCTGCACGGCTGGCTCAGGCGGCAGATCCAGTCGGATCCGTTTAGCACCGCCCTCGCTGTTCCAGCGTACGACGAAGTTATGCGCTACATCGCTTGCCGACGGGCCATCAATGCGAAAATGTACGTCCTGCCAAGGCATGCGGGGCTGCCTGCTGGCGTCGAGTGTACTGTCATTGGACGGCAGGCCGGTTGGGTGAGTCGTAGCAGACACATACGGGGTTTCATCCCCATACGCAATCTGATAACCACCGGCCTCGATCTTCTTCAGTATGTCCTCACGATTGGACGGCAAAAGCCCCCACAAGGTCGGATGGTTATCTACCGCGCCCGTCAATAAGTCCGGATCGATAAGACTTTCCTTCGACACATGTCCGAGGTGCGGAATGCAACCGTTGTAGCGATTCAGCGCCTGCCGATTCTCGGCGTCCGCTTTGAGATCGTAGGTCGCATCATCGAAACGTCCGTAAGCGAGATCCATGCCGCCAATGTAGGCGCGTCTTTCCGTCAATCGCGACGAGTTTCTGGTGATGGCTGAAAAAAACTACGGTCCTCGTCAGCGAGGCACGCAGCAAGCGTGACCCACACGCACGTGCGCCCGACAATCTCATTGATAGCCTCAAGGACGGACTTCGTTTGATTGTCGTAGGTTTGCACCGGCGGCGAATGCATCCAGGGCATGACATAGACTTTGAGCTGCGCATTGCCTTTTACCGCCTTCAGCAGAACATCGAAGAGACGCACGCCTTGTGCGAGTTCAGCGTCCCAGTTCACTTGCCATCCGGCAATGTAGACCACCTGGGCAGCGGCTTGAATAGCGGACGCAAGATCACTGAAATACGCTTTCCCCGTGGTGAATGCTTTCAGTGCATTCCCGGTTCGCGGCAGGGAAAACGGCTGCCCCGCACCCACCCACACGTTCTCCGTCGCGAATGCCTTGTACGCAGCACCCGCGTGGTCGATGATTTGCCTGAGCGAGAGGATATCGTCGTTAAAGAGCTTGTCTGTAGGGGTTTCACGGGCGACAACGTCGGCCATCACGCATCTCCTTTCAATTTGCCCAGCACAGCATCCCCGTCATTTGCCTTTAACTCTTGCCGCGCCCATTGAGCGAAGGATTGATCCACGTCACTTTCTTGAGCGGAAAACGGTTGGTCGCTGTAGCCCATTGCGTCGATGGCTTCGTAGAATTTGTCGCTTTCACTCCAGCTGTCCGATTGCCGGCTAAGTGATAGCAAACGCACCTGTCCCACGTAGACGAGCCACACCTGCCCGGGCGTCTTGTTATATGCCTCGTGCAGTGTTTTCTCGTCAGCGTCGGAAAGCGCCAGCTTTCCGCTAATGTCGCTCTGGCCGGTCAAAATCGAGTCCGAGGACATGAGCGCTTCATCTGCTGTGGGTGCCGAGACGATCCGCCATGCGGTGTTGATATGAGGGTATCCGTCGGGGCCCGGCGTGTCGGCAAGAAGCATGTTAAATCTGACCGGCCCTTGCGTTTCGGGCTGCGGCCAATTCGGCAACGGGTAGTTCTTCCGTACCGGTCCGTTAAACGAGTGCTGGCTGCCTTTGATATCAACAATCCCCGGCGCGTGGATCTCAATATCGCCGCCTTTCAGGCGAATGTACGCGCCACCGGAAGTCAGCAGGATTTCCTGTTTCGCCGCCGCTTCGATCATCGCCGTTGCGGCCAGCAATTTCATCGTCTTCTGCGCTGTCAGTTCAATGTCGTCCGCGTGCGCCTGGACTTCGACCTTGCCCTTCGCCGCGAACAACTTCATCCCCGCGTTCTGAACGAACAGACTGAGTTTTTCCGTGACGCCGGCAATCAGCGATTTGCCTGTCGCGACATGAGCGCTCTGGCCACTTACAATATTGGTCTGCGTGGCGCTCGCGATGTGAATGGATTTCTGCGTCGACAACGCAGCACCGGATGGACTTGCGAACAGCACCACGGGCTCCCTGAATGCATTGGCATTGCCCGCGCCACCGCCCGCCGCGTTGCCGCCGGATGCCGATCCTGCAACACTGTTCTTAGTTGCATCGGTGAATGACTTCAGCGCCTCGTAACCCTCTTTGAGGCCTTCCGCCTGGTGCGCAGTGCTGGCATCGGAGAGCGCCTCCATTGTGCTTTCCGAATTGACAAGCTGTCCGCTCGCTTCACGCGCATCCAACGGCTGAGTGCTTGCGGGGTGGGTTGTCACGTACAGCCCGTGACTGGCACGCACTGCGCCGTACGCGTCGGACTTCAGGTCGAAGCCGCTGCCCAGATACGCCCCACGCGTGTTGTCAGCCTGTGCGATGAGATAGCCGAGATGCAGATGCGCATTGGTGCTGCTGCTATACACCTGCACACGGTTCTGGCCCGTCGCGTCATCCATGACCATCTGGTTGTAGCCACTGCCTTGATACTCTTTCGACTTGTATCCCGACAATAAGCCATTGGAATGCCAATTCGGCCGGGTCGCGCCGTTGTAGATACGGCCGGTTACCAACGGTCTATCGCAATCGCCGTCCGCCCAATCAATCAATACCTCTTCGCCAATTCTCGGCACGTGAACACCGCCATATCCACCACCCGTGTCGGACATGACGACTCGCACCCAGCACGATCCCTTTTCGTCGCCGTCATTAAGCCGGTCCCAATGAAAATGAACCTTGATACGGTTGAGTGAGTCGGTGTAGACCTCTTCATTAGCCGGACCGACGACGATTGCCGATTGTAAATACATCGTTGGCTTGTGATGTTCGAGCGGGCTGCGAAACGGCACGCCCTTGCGTTGCGCTTCGATTTCAACGAGGAAAAAACCTTCGCTGCCATCCACGTGTGCAATTGACAGTGCATCTGTCGACTCTCCATGATTCGCTCGAACATTGGCCAATTCGCTCTTCAGGCTATGCGGGAAATCGGCGGCCTGACTGGACACGGGAAGATTGTTTTCAATGAACCACGCGGCCTCGATAATGGCGAATTGCCGGTTCTGGGCACTATCCGCGGAATGGGCAGGGTGGTTATCGAGCTCGAACCAACGGCCTGCATCTGCCTGTCTCACACCACCCGAGCCAAAGAAGCGCTTGGCTCGCGACTCCCATTCCTCCACGCGAACCTTCGACATCTGATCGCCTCGATCCTGGGCGCCGTAAGTGTAGGCGCCGGTGTACTCGTAGACCTCGGCCTGCTGGGGCAAATTGCCCTGCGTGGTCAGCGTCGGTATGTTTGTACCCTTCGGGTTGGCGGACGAAGCGGGTGCCTTGTAATCGAAGGAGCGTGTAGTGAGCGTCGTACTCTGCAATGTCCGCGTGCCGGACCATTGCGACAACGCATTGGCCTCGCTGTTGGTGCCCGTGCGGTAGAACTCAACGGCTCGTGGCGAGAGCGGCTGGAAGGTATCGAGGTTGTCTGTGACGACTAGCGTGTGCGACTTTCCATCTGCGGCCTGTTCAAAGTAAACGAAGAGTCCTTCGTTCTCCATCATCCGATGAACAAAATTCCAGTCGTCCTCGTACTGCACGCAGAACGATCGTGAAGGCAGCGTATTGCTCAGCGCAAACCGAAATGCTCCTTGGGCCTGCGGATGCATGTTGAAGACATCGGTCAGGATTTGATCGGCCGATTTGTCTTGCCAGATTCGCGCGTCTTTGCGAAAGCGCAGGAAGTGCAGCCAGGACGCGAAGCCAATCTGATAGCTTGTGAGTCCGCTATCCGATCCTAAGCGTCGCGCGGTATGCACATAACCGTGGTGAGGCAGGTAAGACTTATCGGTTTGCTGGATCCACAATGTGACGGCTTGGGCAATCAGGGCTTTGAGTTCGATGGTGTCGGAATTGGAAACGACATCGATCGTGAATTCGTAATGGCGGCCGATCCGCGAATAACCAATAACCCGCTGTGGAACCAGAACATTGTTGGCCAGCGGACTATCCAGTTTCAGCAGACGATCACTCTGAATAAGCCCGCCGGTCATTGCCGCAATTGAGTCCTGCGCTCCCATACCGCCTCTCTTTGTTGTGATCGCACCGTCGCGCAATGCGCGATCGTACGAAAGTTTAGACGAATCAACCAGTAATGAGTATCGGGGGATGCGGGCAAAAGTTATTCGAACTCGCTTTATGCGGTCGGCATACGGCAGCTACTTTTTTCAATTATCCGGCTTTTCTACCGAATTCCGTGGTCGGAGAAAGATCTAAACAACTCCAAAGATTTAACAATTTCAAATTCGCGACATCGTGGAAAACAGCTGACCTTTTTGTTTCAGCTGCGCAATTGCTGTTGTGCCGATTGATCGCGTTCGAACACTATTGAAGGACAAGCAGACACGCGCGCAGTTGCTCTGCTCGTTGATCGCAACGTGGACTTTAAGGAGCCGTCCGGGGCAAATCGATTTTTACCTTGTTTGTCTGGTTCACGCCGGGCGACCTGGTCCCATAAGCACTATCACCGCCTGCGCCAGATCGTTAGCCAGCCCTCCGACGCAGGTCGCCATGCGGGTTATTGACCGGTGGTTGGATCAGACGCCTGAGAAGTACTCCTCCTCGCGTCACGGCTGCGGAACGAGGCCGCCATGACTGACAGCACGAAAGGTGCTTCGAGCTCAATGCCGCGCTCGACGACGGCCCAGCAGCCGCCGCCGAGCGTCGGCAGGCATTTGCGGAGGGCGTAGTTGAGCGCGCCGGGCAGCTCATCGATCAGGGGTGGTTAATGGATCTTCTACTCATTCGATAGCACCGGCGAATGACCCTCCTGACCGGTTCGAACATTGCCGTCCATAAAAAAACGCCCGGACAAGCCGGGCGTTTCGGTAATCCGATCCAGTCGGATTTTTCTACTATCTGTGGCAGCAGTTTTTCACTTACTTGGCACAGTTTTCACTTTCCGTGGCGTCCGACGGCTACGCCAAACTCAAACATCAATATTCCCCGCCCTCAACGCATTCGACTCAATGAAAGCCCGCCGCGGCTCAACATCATCCCCCATCAGCGTCGTGAAAATGCCATCAGCCGCGATAGCATCCTCAATCTGCACACGAAGAAGACGACGCACGGTCGGGTCCATCGTAGTCTCCCAAAGCTGCCCGGGGTTCATCTCACCGAGCCCCTTATAGCGTTGCTTCGAGATATTGCGTTCGG
This sequence comes from Paraburkholderia sp. OAS925, assembly GCF_040543975.1. Taxonomy (NCBI): domain Bacteria; kingdom Pseudomonadati; phylum Pseudomonadota; class Betaproteobacteria; order Burkholderiales; family Burkholderiaceae; genus Paraburkholderia; species Paraburkholderia sp. OAS925. The sequence continues at coordinate 360,377 of NZ_JBEUNO010000001.1, read as the reverse complement.
CATCAGCCAGCAACCACTTCATCGCAGACTTGAAGTCAGTAACAGCCATACTCCGCTCACCGCGCTTGATAACGGCGCCAGCGCCAATCAACCCCTTAAACGTATTCGCGGTGTTCACCAACTGCTGGTAGTCGGCAGTCAATTGAAACTCTTCATCGAACACGGAGATTTTCTGATTGCCGTGATGCGTCCGCGCGACCTTCAGCGAGCGCAATTCACGCACCGGGTCATACATGGTCGTAACCCTAACCTCGGGCTTCAGAGCATCATCGCGAAGCTTAGCCTCAAGCGCTTTAGCCGATGTCTCAGCGGCCGCCTCGCTGGAAAGGTCAATAACGACCCCGTCCATCACAGCCTCTAGCGCGCCCGCGTCATACAAGCGGCTCAACCGGTTCACCACCGCCTGCGCCAGCAAATAAGCCCGAGCCAATTCGCCCAACGCATCGCCGGTAATCGGCGTTGCATTCTCAGAAGCCAACAGTTCCGAACCCTGCAACGCGAGCTTGAGGATGTGAGCATTAACCTCGCTCTCGTCCTTCAGATACCGCTCGTCCTTGCCCGCCTTGATCTTGAACAACGGCGGCTGCGCGATGTAGATATACCCACGCTCGATCATCTCCGGCATCTGCCGATAGAAGAACGTCAGCAGCAGCGTGCGGATGTGCGCGCCGTCCACGTCAGCATCGGTCATGATGATGATGCGGTGATAACGCAGCTTATCGAGGTTGTAGTCTTCCTTGCCGATACCGCAGCCAAGCGCCGTGATCAGCGTCACGATCTGCTCCGAAGAAAGCAGCTTGTCATAACGCGCCTTCTCCACGTTCAGCACCTTGCCGCGCAGCGGCAAGATCGCCTGGAACTTCCGGTCGCGCCCCTGCTTCGCCGAGCCGCCTGCCGAGTCGCCCTCGACGATATAAATCTCCGACTTCGCCGGGTCCTTCTCCTGGCAATCCGCGAGCTTGCCGGGCAGACCGACGCCATCGAGCACGCCCTTGCGGCGCGTCATCTCACGCGCCTTGCGAGCGGCGTCACGAGCGCGCGCGGCGTCGACGATCTTGCCGCAGATGATCTTCGCGTCATTCGGCGTTTCCAGCAGGAATTCCTCGAGCGCCTTCGCGACGACGTCTTCCACGGGCGCGCGCACTTCCGACGACACCAGCTTGTCCTTCGTCTGCGCGCTGAACTTAGGCTCCGGCACCTTCACCGACAACACGCACGAAAGCCCTTCGCGCATGTCGTCGCCGGACGTCTCGACCTTCGCCTTCTTCGCGACTTCATGATCGGCGATGTACTTGTTCAGCACACGCGTCATGGCCGCGCGCAGGCCGGTCAAGTGCGTGCCGCCGTCGCGCTGCGGAATGTTGTTCGTGAAGCACAGCACGTTTTCGTTGTAGCTGTCGTTCCACTGCATTGCCACCTCCACGCCCACGCCGTCTTTCTCGCCGCTCACGTGGAAAATGGTCGGATGCAACACGCTCTTGGTCTTGTTGATGTACTCGACAAAACCCTTCACGCCGCCGACAAACGCGAAATCGTCCTCTTTGCCCGTACGCTGATCGGTCAAACGAATCCGCACGCCGTTATTCAGGAACGACAGTTCGCGGATGCGCTTGGCCAGAATGTCGTAGTGATATTCGACGTTGCCGAAGATCGTCTCGTCGGCCATGAAATGCACTTCGGTGCCGCGGTTTTCGGTATCGCCCACCACTTGAATCGGCGACACAGCCACGCCGTCGATCTCTTCGATCACGCGATTCTGCGGCACGCCACGGTGGAATTCCATGAAGTGCTTTTTGCCGTCGCGGCGAATCGTCAAACGCAGCCACGCCGACAGCGCATTCACGCACGACACGCCGACGCCGTGCAAGCCGCCCGACACCTTGTAGCTGTTCTGGTCGAACTTGCCGCCCGCGTGCAACTCGGTCATCACGATTTCGGCGGCGCTGCGCTTCGGCTCGTGCTTGTCGTCCATCTTCAAGCCGGTCGGCACGCCGCGGCCGTTGTCGGTGATCGAGATGGAGTTGTCCGCGTGAATGATCACCTGGATGTCGTTGCAATAGCCGGCCAACGCTTCGTCGATCGAGTTGTCGAGCACTTCGAACACGAGGTGGTGCAAACCGGTGCCATCCGATGTATCCCCGATGTACATCCCCGGCCGCTTGCGCACCGCCTCCAGACCTTCGAGGATCTGAATGGACGAGGCGCCGTAGCTGTTGTCGGGTTGCGTATTGTTCGTTTCAGTCATGGATTTTTTCCGGTTCTGCATTACTGCTGGGTTGCTGCTCGGGACTTTTCAAAACACCATAAAAACGCCAAAGGGGCGCTGCGCCCCTTGGTGTGTTCTTGGTGTTGGACGCGTTAGATGCGCATCGGCATCACGACGTATTTGAATTCGTCGTTCTCGGGAATCGTGATCAGCGCACTCGAGCTGGCGTCGCCAAGGCTCACTTGCAGCGTGTCGACCTTCAGGTTCGCGAGCACGTCGAGCAGATACGTGACGTTGAACCCGATATCGACGCTGTCGCCGTCGTACGCGATTTCCAGTTCTTCCTGCGCCTCTTCCTGGTCGGCGTTGGTCGACATGATCTTCAACTGGCCCGGCTCGATGATGCAGCGCACGCCCTTGAATTTGTCCGACGTCAGAATCGCGGCGCGTTGCAGCGAACGCTGCAATTCTTCACGGCCGATCACGAACTGATTCTTGTGCGACTTCGGAATCACGCGCTGGAAGTCGGGGAATTTGCCTTCCACCAGCTTCGACACGAGTTCGACCTGGCCAAACGTGAACTTCACCTGCGTTTGCGCGATGTCGATCTTCAGCGTGTCGTCGATATCTTCCAGTAGACGCTGCAACTCCAGAATCGTCTTACGCGGAATGATCACTTCCTGGCGCGCAAACGAGCCTTCAATCTTCATCGACGAAAACGCGAGGCGGTGGCCGTCGGTCGCGACTGCCATCAACTGGTCGCCGTCCACCACCAGCAGCATGCCGTTCAGGTAGTAGCGAATGTCCTGCTGGGCCATCGAAAAATGGACCATGCCGAGCAACTGGCGGAACGTCTTTTGGGGAACCACAAGGTTCGCGCCGTAGTCTTTAGCTTGCGCGACGGTCGGGAACTCGTCCGCGGCGAGCGTTTGCAGCGCGAAGCGGCTCTTGCCGGATTGCACCGTCAGACGCTTGTCGTTCAGCGTGAGCGTGACCTGGCCGTCGGGCATGGCGCGCAGGATGTCGAGGAGCTTTCGCGCTGCCACCGTGGTCGCCACGGTATCGCCGCCCACGCCGAAATCGGCGCGCGTGGTGATCTGCAACTCCAGGTCGGTTGACAGGAACGACACGTCGGGACCGTTCTTGGTAATCAGCAAATTGGCGAGGATCGGCAACGTATGGCGGCGTTCGACAATGCCGCTCACGGTTTGCAGCGGCCTGAGGAGGTTATCGCGTTCGGTCTTGACCAGTTGCATAGAGTTCCTTCGTTGATATAACGGCCTGCGCGCCTTCGAGCCGTTCAAGGCATTTCCGGCATGCTGCCGTGGCTCCCCGCCGGCGCCACGCAGCGCCCGTCACGGCGTGAAATCCGCCCGCGGCCGCGCCGGGCGGTTAAACCTGTATTGTGCCTGAAAAAGGAACCGCCTCACTAAATTGGGGGCGACTTTGGAAATAAACAGGTCGATTTTCCCGCCCACCACCTAGCCCTTGCCTAGCCCTTCAGCGTCTGCTCCAGCACGTGCAATTCGTGATTCAGCTGCGCGTCCTTGCTGCGCTCGTCGGCGATTTTGCGCACCGCGTGCAGCACCGTGGTGTGGTCGCGTCCCCCGAACAGCTCCCCGATTTCCGGCAGACTTTTCTGCGTGAGCTCCTTCGCCAGATACATCGCGATCTGCCGCGGCCGCGCGATGTTCGCCGGACGCTTCTTCGAATACATGTCCGCGACCTTGATGCTGTAGAAGTCAGCGACGGTCTTCTGAATGTTCTCCACCGAAATCTGCCGGTTCTGCACCGTCAGCAGATCTTTCAGTGCTTCTTTCGTCAGTTCGATCGTGATCTCGCGGCCGTGGAACTTCGAGTACGCGAGAATTTTCCGCAGCGCGCCTTCCAGTTCCCGCACATTCGAGCGCAAATGTTTCGCGACGAAAAACGCCACGTCCTCATTCAGGCTCACGAATTCCGACTGCGCCTTGCGCATCAGAATCGCGACGCGCATTTCCAGTTCGGGCGGCTCGATGGCGACCGTCAGGCCGGAGTCGAAGCGCGAGATCAGACGGTCGTCGATACCCGAAATTTCCTTCGGATACGTGTCGCTGGTGATGATCACCTGCGCCTTGTTCGCGACGAGCGCCTCGAACGCGTAGAAGAACTCCTCCTGCGTGCGCGACTTGCCCGAAAAGAACTGAATATCGTCGATCAGCAGCAGATCCAGCGAATGGTAGTAGCGCTTGAAGTCGTCGAACGCCTTACGCTGATAGGCCTTCACGACATCGGACACGTACTGTTCCGCGTGGATGTAGCGGATGCGCGCGCCGGCCTTGTCCATCAGCAACTGGTTGCCGATTGCGTGGATCAGGTGAGTCTTGCCGAGGCCCACGCCGCCATACAGGAACAGCGGGTTGTACGAGATGCCCGGATTGTCCGCGACCTGGATTGCCGCGGCGCGCGCCAACTGGTTCGCCTTACCGGTCACGAAGTTGTCGAAGGTCAGAACCGGGTTCAGCTTGGAACGCTCGTACATGGAGTCGTTCTCGCCGTTGCCATTCGAACTCGCGCTCTGGCCCGGACGCCATGTGCGGCGCGCCGCGGCGGCTTCGTTCGCGTCGAGGCTCGGCAGATCGAGGTCGGCGGCATCTTCGGCCGCCGCGCGTGCGTTGGCATTGTGCTCGGCTGCCGCGCGGGCATTCGCGTTGAGGTTGGCCATTGCGCTGTTAGCGCTGTTCGGGCCGTTCGCGCGCGTGGCCTGCGCCGCTTGCACGGCGCCAACGGCCGCGTCCACGGCAGCGGCATTGCCCGCGCTGCCGCCCATGGAATTCGGCGCGGAAGCCGGACGCGCCGCAGCCGGCGCGGCTGCCGCAGGGGCGCGCATGCCGGCTTTCGGGTCCAGTACGAATTGCACGTCGACAGGCGCCTGCCAGAAATCGCGGGCCATATCAGCGATGCGACCGGAGAACTGGCTCTTGACCCAGTCGAGCTTGAAGCGGTTCGGCGCGGCAATGCTGAGCGTGTTCGCAGCGGCGTCGAAGGCGACCGGGGCCAACGGTTTGATCCACGTCACGTACTGCTGGGGCGTGAGCTCACGCTCCAGCAATGCGGAACAGTGTTGCCAGAATTCGTTCATCGAGTGCTGTCGTTATGGTGTGCACGCGGTTCGCCGCAGCCCCCGTCGCGCGCACGCAACAAGGCCCGGAGCAGCCAGGCGTAACAGCTCCAGGCGCTTGCGCCACAAGGGTTTGCGGGACAAGCGAGCCGGAGCGGCGTGCAATATTTTTGGGAAGTAAGGCGAGATTCTAACGCCAAATCGGAGGCGAAAGGGAGTTATCCACAGGGACGGATCATCCGCCGAAGCAGGCCGCGCGCTCGCGCGGCACCGGCTAAACTATTGACGGTCAACGAAAAACGGGTTTAAATAGCGGGTTCCGCGAAAACCAATTCAGCAAACCTCCGGCCATTGCGCTTTCAGCGATGATCGCGCGGTTTTTTTTCGATCAAGTGAGAGCAACATGAAACGTACTTACCAACCTTCCGTTACCCGTCGCAAGCGCACCCACGGCTTTCGCGTTCGCATGAAGACTGCTGGCGGCCGCAAGGTCATCAACGCACGTCGCGCGAAGGGCCGCAAGCGCCTCGCCATCTAAGGCAGGCGAGCGGATTGCGCGCTCTGTCCGTGCCAGGCGACAACCGCGGCGAAGCGGAATCGGCAGAGGCGCCGCAGCAGGGCTCCGTACCGTTGCGAGCGCAAGCCGCCTTTCCCAAAGCCGCAAGGCTACTGAAAACGGATGAATTTTCATCCGTTTTTCGTTTGCGCCCCTGGCGCCGCACCGCGCACTTCGTCGTGTACGGCCGGCCCACCGGCAATGACGCTCGCCTCGGCCTCGTGATCGGCAAGAAGTATGCGCCGCGCGCGGCCACGCGTAATCTGGTACGCCGGATCGCGCGCGAAGCCTTCCGGTTGCGTCGCGCGGAATTCGGCGGTTGGGATGTGCTGCTGCGTTTGCACACGCGCTTTGACAAGAAGGCTTTGCCGAGCGCCGCGTCGCCGCCGTTGAAGGCGCTGTGCCGCAGCGAAATCGAGGCGCTGCTCGACAAGGCAGCGCGCGAAATCACCCGTCGTCAGGCGCCGCCCGCGGAAGCGCCCAGGACGGAATGACGTTCAGATGACCGTCCGCCTTTTCGCTCGTGCCGCCACAGCTTCGGCAGCCACGGCCAGCGGGCGTCGTCCGGTATTTCACGTTGCGCGGCGCCGTCCGGCCGCATGAGCCATGCAAACGGTACTCATCGCTTTATTGCGCTTTTACAAGCTTGCCGTCAGCCCCATGCTCGGCAACCGGTGCCGTTTTTACCCTTCCTGCTCTGATTACGCGCGCGAAGCAATCCAGTATCATGGCGCCGCGCGCGGGACTTATCTCGCCGCCAGGCGTATTTGCCGCTGCCATCCGTTTTCCGCGGGCGGCATCGATCTCGTCCCGCCTCCCACTTCTGAAAAGCGCTGATGCGCCGTTCCATCGACACTGAGACAACGCATGGATATTAAACGCACCGTCCTATGGGTCATCTTCTTCATGTCAGCGGTCATGCTGTTCGACAACTGGCAACGCGACCACGGACGCCCGTCGATGTTCTTCCCGAGCGCCACGCCGACCAAGACGGCCGGCAGCGCCGCACCGGGAACCACGACGCCGGGAACCCAGCCCGCCGATTTGCCGGCCACCAACGCAGCCGCGCCGGCCAACACGCCGGCCGCCACGCAATCGCAGCTCGTCAAGTTCAGCACCGACGTCTATAGCGGCGAAATCGACACGCGCGGCGGCACGCTGTCGAAGCTGTCGCTCGTCAAGCAAGGCGACGGCAAGCAGCCGGATCTCGTCATCACGCTGTTCGACCGCGCGGGCAATCACACGTACCTCGCGCGCACGGGCCTGCTCGGCGGCGATTTCCCGAATCACAACGACATCTACACGCTGATGCCGAATCAGCAGACCGAGCTGAAGGGCGATCAGAAATCGTTCAGCCTGAGCTTCGAGTCGCCGGTCAAGGGTGGGCTGAAGGTCATCAAGACCTACACGTTCACGCGCGGCAGCTATGTGATCGGCGTCGACACGAAGATTCAGAACGTCGGCACCGCGCCGGTCAGCCCGTCGGTGTATATGGAACTGGTGCGCGACGACCAGCCGGTCGAAACGCCGCGCTTCTCGCACACGTTCATCGGCCCGGCTGTCTACACCGAACAGAATCACTTCCAGAAGATGACGTTCGGCGACATCGACAAGAACAAGGAAGACTACGCGAAGCAGGCCGACAACGGCTGGATCGCGATGGTGCAGCATTACTTCGCGTCGGCGTGGATTCCGCAGCAGGGCGTTAAGCGCGACATCTACGTCGAGAAGATCGATCCGGCGCTGTATCGCGTCGGCGTGAAGCAGCCGGTCGCGGCCATCGCGCCGGGCCAGACCGTGGACGTTTCCGCACGTCTTTTCGCCGGTCCCGAAGAAGAGCGCATGCTCGAAGGCATCGCGCCGGGCCTCGAACTGGTGAAGGACTACGGCTGGGTGACGATCATCGCGAAGCCGCTGTTCTGGCTGCTCGAAAAGATCCACAGCTATGTCGGCAACTGGGGCTGGGCAATCGTGTTGCTCACGCTGCTGATCAAGGCGGTGTTTTTCCCGCTGTCGGCCGCGAGCTACAAATCGATGGCGCGCATGAAGGCGATCACGCCGCGCATGCAGGCGCTGCGCGAACGCTTCAAGGGCGATCCGCAGAAGATGAACGCCGCGCTCATGGAACTGTACAAGACCGAGAAGGTGAATCCGTTCGGCGGCTGTCTGCCGGTCGTGATCCAGATTCCGGTGTTCATTTCGCTGTACTGGGTGCTGCTGTCGTCGGTGGAAATGCGCGGCGCGCCGTGGGTTCTGTGGATTCACGATCTGTCGCAACAGGACCCGTACTTCATCCTGCCGGTGTTGATGGCCGTCTCGATGTTCCTGCAAACGAAGCTGAACCCGACGCCGCCCGATCCGGTTCAAGCCAAGATGATGATGTTCATGCCGATCGCGTTCTCGGTCATGTTCTTCTTCTTCCCGGCGGGTCTCGTGCTGTACTACGTGGTGAACAACGTGCTGTCGATCGCGCAGCAGTACTACATCACGCGCATGATGGGTCAGTCGAAGGCAAAGCCGGCCTGACGCCGGTCTGAAAAGACGCAGTAAACGTAGCCGCAAAAACGAAGCCGCCCGGTTCAACGAACCGGGCGGCTTTTTTCATGGACGCATGCGTGCGCATGAGACGTGTCCGCTACTCTTCTTCGTTATCCTCACCGTAGAAGCGCACAATCATTTCCTCGACGAGAAAGCGGTCCTTCGGCGTCAGCGACTGAATCTTGGAAGCGAGTTCAATGATTTCCGGCGATGGCGGATACTTCTCGCCGCGCGCCATGGGTCTGGCGCTCGCACCGGGCGAAGGTCCATAGTGGAGCCAATGCTCTTTCACGTTCAACCACTCGGCCAGCGTGCGTAACTTGTCCGGCTTCGGAATGGTCGTGCCCGTCAGCCACTTGTGCGCGGTTTGCGGCGTGACCGGACGATCGCCGCGATAGCGAAGGTTGAATTGCTCGGCGAGTTTGGTCCCGCCGCGAATTTTCAGCGGCTCCAGGCTGTCCTTCAGCCTCTTGGCGAAGGCGGCTTTTTCTTTTGGGGTTGGCATGGGCCAGATTGTGCAATTCAGCGTCCTCCCCGTTGACAACCAAACAAGTTCATGTTTAGCGTATTTGAGATACTTTTAGCTTGACGCGCCCAAGGCATCGGCAGTTCGGCGCGATGTCAAAATTTGCGAATTTTCCATGCTCGGCTTGAGTTCGTGCGATTCGCGTATCGCGTCGAATGTGTGGATTTGTGCTAATGCCGCAGTAACAATCCTAGCTTGATTAAGATCAATCTTACGCGGGGCAAAAAAGGCGCGCGCGGCGACCGGTAGGCGACCAACAGGCGGCTCCTCGGCAGGCTTGCCGCAGGCCCCGCGTTACAATGCCCAGCGCCGCGCAGCTGTGCGCGCCGCCCTCCCCGTTCTCCGATTTCGCCGCCCTTCTCTCATGCTGACCACCGACTCCGATCCCATCGTTGCCATTGCCACCGCGCCCGGCCGTGGAGGCATCGGCGTCGTGCGAATCTCGTTCGGGCGCGCGGGCGATGCTGCCGCGCAGCCGCTGATGCAGGCGCTCACCGGCCAGGCGCTTGCGCCCCGCCACGCGAGCTACGTGCCTTTTCTCGACGACAACGGCAACCCGCTCGATCGCGGCATCGCGCTGTACTTTCCCGCGCCGCATTCGTACACCGGCGAGCACGTGCTCGAGTTGCAAGGTCACGGCGGCCCGGTCGTGCTGCAACTGGTGCTGCAACGCTGCATCGACGCCGGTCGTGCGTTCGGTCTGCGGCTCGCCGAACCCGGCGAATTCACGCGCCGCGCGTTCCTTAATGACAAGCTCGATCTCGCGCAGGCCGAGGCCGTCGCCGATCTGATCGAGGCGAGTACAGAGGCCGCCGCGCGCTCGGCGGGCCGTTCGCTCGACGGCGCGTTCTCGCGCGACATCCACGCTCTGGTCGAAGAAGTGATCACGCTGCGCATGCTGGTCGAGGCCACGCTCGACTTCCCCGAAGAAGAGATCGACTTCCTCGAGGCCGCCGACGCCCGCGGCAAGCTCGCTCGCATTCGCGAGCGCCTCGCGAGTGTGCTCGCCGAGGCGCGACAAGGTGCGCTGCTGCGCGAGGGGCTTTCGGTGGTGCTTGCGGGGCAACCGAATGTCGGCAAATCGTCGCTATTGAATGCGCTCGCGGGCGCCGAGCTCGCCATCGTCACGCCGATTGCGGGCACCACGCGCGACAAGGTCGCGCAGACCATCCAGATCGAAGGCATTCCGCTTCATGTGATCGACACCGCCGGCCTGCGCGATACCGAAGACGAGGTCGAGAAGATCGGCATTGCGCGCACCTGGAGCGAGATCGAGCGCGCGGACGTGGTACTTCATCTGCTCGATGCACGCACCGGCATGACCGCCGAGGATGAAACCATCGCAAAGCGCTTTCCCTCGGGCGTGCCGGTCATGCGCGTGCTGAACAAGACGGATCTGGTTGGCTTGCCGCCGCACACGCGCGCGCTCGACGCCGACCTTGAACTCAGCGAAGTCCGGCTGTCGGCGAAACAGGGCGACGGCGTGAGCCTTTTGCGTGATGAGTTGCTGCGCATCGCCGGCTGGCAGGCGGGCGCCGAGAGCGTCTACCTTGCGCGCGAGCGTCACCTGATCGCGTTGCGCGCGGCGCAGGAACACCTGGCGACGGCCGCCGCCCATGCCGATCAGAACTCGCAGGCACTGGATCTGTTCGCCGAGGAACTGCGGCTCGCGCAGGATCAGCTCAACTCGATTACCGGCGAGTTCAGTTCGGATGATCTTCTCGGAGTGATTTTTAGCAGGTTCTGTATTGGCAAGTGAAGCCGAAGTCGAATGCACCTATAGAGGCACTGTAAACGGTGGCGCACAAGGGAACTCCGCCATTGCGAGCCAAGCGCGCCAGCCGCGTTTGTAGACCATCAACGCCGCGATTATTTGGTACACAACGCCAAACAGTTTAAACTCGCGCTGTCGCCTCTCAGCCCTCCGAGCATGCCCCGCCGAGCCGTTCCCCTCACCGAATCCCAAGTGCGCGCGCTCGAACCGCGCGCCGCCCGCTACAGTCTCGCCGACGGCAACGGCCTCGTGATCGAAGTGATGACCACGGGCACCAAAGTCTGGCGCTTTCGCTATTCGCTGAACGGCAAGCGCCAGCCGCTCGCCACGATCGGCGATTACCGGATGATTTCGCTGCGCGTCGCACGAGCCAAGGCGCAAAAGTACGCGGAACTGGTCGCGCAAGGCATTTCGCCGGTCGCCACTGCGCGCCGCGATCGCGGCGCCGAAGCGAAAGCTGAGCTCTTGCGCGAAGCCGCGGAGCTCTACATGGCGACCGAAATGGCGGGCAAGTCGGACGAATATCGCCGCACCACGCGTCGCGCGCTCGACAAGGACGTGTTGCCCGCAATCGGCGGCCTGCCGGTGAAGGCCGTCACCGCGGAGCACGTCGTCGCCATCTGCGACAGGATCAAAAGCCGCGGTTCGCCCAAAATGGCGCTGCATACCCGCAACGTCATCAAGCGCCTGTACGAGTATCTGATCGCGCGACAGCTTGCGACCGCCAACCCGGCGGAAGTCGTGCCGGCGCGCTCCATCGCGACTTTCGAGAGCCGCACGCGCGTGCTGTCCGGCGACGAAATCGGCGCGATGCTGCATTCAATCGAAACGTCGAGCATTCGCCGCCCGCTCAAAATCGCGCTGCATCTGCTCGTGCTGACGATGGTTCGCAAATCGGACTTGGTGGAATCGACGTGGGACGAGTTCGACCTCGATAAAGCGCTGTGGCGCATCGGCGCCGCGCGCCTGAAGAAGGACGCCGATCAGCTCGTCTACCTGCCGCTGCAAGCGGTGACGATGCTGCGCGAACTGCATCGCACGCGGGCGAGCGCCACGTTCGTCTTCCCGAGCGTGAGGGGCGACGACCGGCCGATCGCGAAGAGCACGCTGAACCAGGCCGTGAAGGCGCTCGGCCTCGACGTCGAGCATTTCGTTCTGCACGACTTCCGGCGAACGGCGGCCGCACATCTGCGGGGGATGACGGAGCACGCGCAAACGGACAAAAGTTCAGCGAAAACGCGACAAAGCGCGTCGCGCGAGGACAGCTCACGCGATGCCGCGGCACAGCGGCAAATCGCGCAGCGTTGGGCAGACTTTGTCGACGCCCAGCTTGACGCAGCGGGGCAAAGCGCGAGCCGCACGGGCTAACGAACGCCGCAGCGCCACGCGCGGACATGCAGTGGTCGCAAGCCCTCATTTTAGGTACACAGCGCCACCACGCCACGCGGTAACGCGTTGTCCGTAAGGAGAAACCGTGTGCGTTCATCAGGTTACTAAAACACTGCTCCGAGCCGCGAAGCACCCTGGCGGCCATAGCGTCACGCGGCACTTTTCTCCTGCAATTGATCGCCTACACTGGAGCAACGATGCAACCTTTCCAAGGAGGCTGCCATGTCCGAATCGTTGATCGCTTACCTGCTTGGGCCTACCGTGATGCTGCTGGTCGGCGCGGCAATCTGGGCGACGTCCCGCTATTTCCACAAGGCGGAGCCACCCAGGCTTGAGCGCTGGCTCGATACGCATTACGCGGAGTGGCTGCATCACAGGCACTGACTCGTAACGCCACGTAGCGCCACGCGGCGCTCAAAATGAAAAAGGCCGTCGCAGTGTGGCGACGGCCTTTCTGTCTGCGGCGCGCGGTCATGGCGCGACTACGAGCTACCACCTAGGGTCCGCATACTCGTATTGCCGCGGCTGCGCTCCGCATGCCACATACGCGCGCTGGTACTGGTCGTAGCAGTAGCCCGGCGGCGGGCCGTCGTAGGCCGGCGCCGGCTGATACACCGGCTGCGCGTAAACCGGCTGCGCATAGACAGGCTGCTGATAAGCCACCGCCGGCGCCGGATTCAGTACCGACGTCACCACCGCGCCGAGCACGGCGCCGCCGATCAGCGCACCGACCAGATCGCCGCCGTCATGGCCATGAGCCGACGCTTGTCCCGCGACGCTCAGGCTGCCCACCATCATCAAAGCCACTGCTAACTTTTTCATTTTTCGCTCCCGCCGTTGAGGCATGGAACGAATTGTCGGCGAGCCGCACGGAAATAGATGCTGCAAGTGGTAACGACACATTACCTGTGTAACTTCGAACGGTGCCGTAGGTACGCGAAGCGGCGCGGGGAATATCGCGAACGAACGCGGTCAAGTGACTCCGTCGAAAATCGAACTGACGCCGATCTGGCGGACAATAGGCGCGAATGCCCTGCCCGCACCCAATCTGCAATGATCGATATGGAGAAAAAAGCGATGACCTACGACGACAGCAACCCGTTCGCGAAAATTCTGCGTGGCGAACTACCGTGCATCAAGGTCGCGGAAACGGATGCGGCGCTCGCCTTCATGGATCTGATGCCGCAAGCCGACGGCCATCTGCTCGTCGTGCCGAAGGAAGCCGCCGCGGAAATCTTCGATCTCTCGGATGCGGCGACGGTCGCGTGCATCCGCATGACGCAGAAGCTGGCCATCGCCGTGCGTGCGGCGTTGCGTCCGGATGGCGTATTCATCGGCCAGTTCAACGGCGCGGCAGCCGGTCAGACGGTGCCGCATGTGCACTTCCACGTGATTCCGCGTTGGGAAGGACAGCCGTTACGCATGCATGCACGCGACATGGCCGACGCCGACACGCTCGAAGCGCTCGCCAAACGCATTCGCGCGCATTGGCGCGCCGATTGACGAGCAGCGCTTGCGCATTCGAGTACGACGCCGCTGCACCGTCATCGCCGTCGACGAACACCGCTTATAGCCGATGCCGCGAACGACGCAGCGGATGACGCCAGTCGAGCCGCCGCGGCTTCGCGTGCATGGGTCGCATGTCGTGCAGATGCCGGTGTTCCTGCCACAATTCGTCGGAGAAAAGAAACGCGACGATGAGGAGCGGAAGGACGAGAAAAACGCCCAGTATCAGGTTCTCGATCACGGTGGCCTCCGTTTGCACGAGCATCGAATTCATTTTAGAGCAGCGCACGTACCTGCGCTGCCGGCCACCGCGCATTAACTCTGGCGCATAACGCGCGACGTCGCCTGGCATCGTTTATCTTCTGCACGTGCACCGTTATTTCCCAATTTCGACGCGAGTAAACAAATACTTTGTGTGCAATGCACCAAGCGCATTCCCGCTTGTAGTAATTCGCTTAAATCTAATATCGCGTTTACGCTAATGCCGCGTCGCAAAGCTTTACTGGTTAAAGCGCTGCACAATATATGTCGCTTAGGTATCCGTCGTATTTCCACTGGTTTGCCGCGCTGCTTAAGGGTTAAGCACATGCGGCGCGCGGTGCGACAATTCGCCACTGTTGCAACCGCACACAAGATGTGCTTGTTGTTCTGCACAGTTCTCCTAGAGTGCAAGGTGCGGGTTAGACGATGGAGTTAAACACATAGCTAACCTGAGCACTTGGCCCGCACCGGAGGAACCTATGAAAGCTCGACTCGCCCTTGTTTTCGCCATTGCAAGTCTGGCTGCCGCAACCGTTCAGGCGCAAGACGCCGTGATCAAGCCGCAGCAAACCATTCAGTTCAAGGCCAACGCGTACGGTTGTCTGTCGAAAGACAAGCTCGACGCCGTCAGTCAGCACGCTCAAGCCGGCGAACAGCAGAAAATGCAGGAGTTCTTCTCCGGATATCAATGCGTTTCCACGCCGGAGAATTCGAGCTTCCGCGTCGTGCGCGTTGTCGGCCACGATTTCGAATTCGTGAATGCAGGCAATAGCGATACGCAAGGCCTTTGGGCGAACGATCGATTCATCAAGCAATAATTTGCAGCACGCCAGTATGCGGACGTTCCGGTAAAACGCCGGAACGCAATTGGCTTAAGCAAATTCTCTGGCTTTAAACGCCGGAGACGCTGAGCTTGCGATTAAAAAAACCGGTTGGACATTTCGAGTGTCCAACCGGTTTTTATTTTTTGCGCGGAACGATTTACGCAGAGCGCGAAAAAAAGCCGATGCGGCATGTCGATCCGCATCGGCAGTACGCCTTCTCGCAAAGGCAGGAACAACCGTTTATCTCGTCGGAATCGCTCGTGACGTTCAGTGAGAATCGCGCGGCACCGGCGCGCCGCTTGAGCCGACGAGGAAGTCGAGATCCGCGCCCTGATCCGCTTGCAGCACATGCTCGACGTAGAGCTTGTAGTAGCCGCGCTTGGGCGACTCAGGCGCCTGCCATGCAGCGCGCCGGCGTTCGAGTTCCTCGTCGCTGACTTCGAGGTGCAGGCGCCGCGCTTCGACATCGAGTTCGATCATGTCGCCGGTCTGCACCAGCGCGAGCGGGCCGCCCGCGGCCGCTTCCGGCGAGACGTGCAGCACGACCGCGCCATACGCAGTGCCGCTCATGCGTCCATCGGAAATGCGCACCATGTCCGTGATGCCTTTTTGCAGCACTTTTTTCGGCAGCGGCATATTGCCCACTTCCGCAAAGCCAGGATAGCCCTTCGGCCCCGCGCCCTTGAGCACCATGATGCAGTTTTCGTCGATGTCGAGTGCCTCGTCGTCGATCTTCGCGTGCAGCTCCTCGATGTTCTCGAACACCACCGCGCGGCCGCGATGCTTGAGCAGCTCGGCAGTCGCCGCCGACGGCTTGATCACCGCGCCATTCGGCGCGAGATTGCCCTTCAGCACCGCGATGCCCGCCTTCGCCTTGAACGGCTCGGCGAATGTCGTGATGACTTTCTCGTCGTAATTCGACGCGTTGCGCACGTTGTCCCAGATCGTCTTGCCGTTCACGGTCAGCGCTTCGCGATGCAGCAGACCTTGTTCGCCGAGCTGCTTCAGAACAGCGGGCAAACCGCCGGCGTAATAAAAATCTTCCATCAGGTATTCGCCCGACGGCTGCAGGTTGACGAGACACGGCACGTTGGAACCGAGCTCCCAGTCTTCCAGCGAAAGCTCTACGCCGATGCGCTTCGCAAGCGCGATCAGATGCACGACCGCATTGGTCGAGCCGCCAATCGCGGCGTTCGTGCGAATCGCGTTTTCGAACGCCTGGCGCGTGAGAATCTTGTCCATCGTCAGATCTTCGCGAACCATGTCGACGATGCGCCGGCCGGCCAGATGCGCGAGCACCTGACGGCGTGCGTCGACAGCCGGAATCGCCGCGTTCTGCGGCAAGCCCATGCCGAGCGATTCGACCATCGAAGCCATCGTCGAAGCCGTGCCCATCGTCATGCAATGGCCGCGCGAGCGGTTCATGCACGACTCGGCTTCGGTGAATTCTTCCTGCGTCATCGTGCCGGCGCGCACTTCCTCGGACATCTGCCAGACACCCGTGCCCGAGCCGATATGCTTGCCGCGAAAGCGCCCGTTCAGCATCGGTCCGCCCGACACCGCGAGCGACGGCAGATTGCACGACGCCGCGCCCATCAGCAGCGCGGGCGTAGTCTTGTCGCAGCCGACGAGCAGAATCACGCCGTCCATCGGATTCCCGCGAATCGATTCCTCGACGTCCATCGAAGCGAGGTTGCGAAACAGCATCGCCGTCGGCCGCAGATTCGTTTCGCCGAGCGACATCACCGGAAACTCGAGCGGCAGGCCGCCGGCCTCATGCACGCCTTTTTTCACGTACTCGGCGAGCTCGCGAAAATGCGCGTTGCAAGGCGTCAGTTCCGACCACGTATTGCAGATGCCGATGACCGGCCGGCCGTCGAATTCGTCGTGCGGAATGCCCTGGTTTTTCATCCACGAGCGATGCAGAAAACCGTCGCGGTCCTTGAGGCCGAACCACGCCTGGCTGCGCAGCGGCTTTTTAGTCTGGTTGGAATCAGCCATGAAATCTCCTGTTGGCAAACGTGTAGAGCGGGGCGCCTGTCAGTGCACGCGCTTGCTGCGGCGGAACTGGTCGAACAGCACCGCGAGCAGCAGAATCCCGCCGCGAATCAGGTATTGATAGAAAGTCGGCACGTTCATCAGGCTCATTGCGTCCTGCACCGAGCCCATGATCAGCACGCCGACCAGCACGCCGGAAATCGTCGCGACGCCGCCCGTCAGCGACACGCCGCCGAGCACGCACGCGGAAATCACGCCGAGTTCCAGGCCGACCGATGTTTTCGGATCGCCGAGACTCATACGCGACGCAAGCATCACGCCCGCAAAGCCCGTCACGAGACCTTGCAGCACGAACACCGTGATCTTGATGCGCGTGACGGGCAGACCCGCCAGCAACGCGGCCTCGCTATTGCCGCCGACAGCCAGCACGTTCTTGCCGAACACGGTCTTCTTCAGCAGAAAACCAAACAGCACGAAGCCGACGATGTTGCTCCAGATCGGAAACGAAATGCCGAGGAACGAGCCGCCGCCAAGATCGAAGAAGCGTTCTTCCGAAATCATCACCGCGTCGCCGCTCGACGTGATGTAGGCGAGACCGCGGACGACTTCCATCATCGCGAGCGTGACGATCAGCGAGTTGATCTTGTAGCGCGCGACCAGCACGCCGTTGACAAGCCCGACCGCGCCGCCCGCGAGCACGCCCGCGGCCACGCCGAGCATCACGCTATGCGTCGCCGTGATGAGCGTGGACGCCACCACGCCCGCAAAGGCCACGATCGACGCCACCGACAGATCGACTTCGCCGAGCGCGAGGACGAACATCATCGTCACCGAGATCGAGCCGATCAGCGTGACGGAAAGCAGCAGGCCCTGAATGTTTCGCGAGCTCAGAAAGTCCGGCACGGTGAACGACAGCACCGCGAACAGAATGATGAACACCATCACGATGCCGGACTTGTTGATCAGATCCCACGTGCGCGCCGCGCGCGCGCTCAGGCCCGCGGAAGCGACGGCCGGCGTGGAGGATTCGGTTGAAGGTGTGTTCATGATGTGTGTTCCGTTTCAATGCCGCGGTTTCGATTCAGCGGCGCGACTCAGTTTGCGTTCGGTTGCGTTCGTTCGGTTGTGTGCGGCTAGCGGGGCAGGGCGAGCTTGATGAGCACATCGGGCGTGGCCTGCGCCTTGGGCAGATCGCCGACGAGGCGTCCTTCCTTCATCACGATCACGCGGTCGGCCACGCCGATCACTTCCGCGAGATCGCTCGACACCACGATCACCGTGCGGCCTGCTTCGGCGAGCCCATACAGCAGCCCATAAATTTCGCTGCGTGCGCCGACGTCGATGCCGCGCGTGGGCTCGTCCATCAGAAATACGTCGATCTCTTCGGCCAGCCAGCGCGACAAAATCACCTTCTGCTGATTGCCGCCGGAGAGCGTGCCGATCGGCGTCTCGCCGTTGCGCGTCTTGATCGCGAGCTTGCCGATGAACTCCTTCGCGGTCTGCGCTTCCTTGCGGCCGTTGAGCACGTTAAAACGGCTGAAATGGCGGCGGCAACTGATGTTGAGGTTGTCCGATACCGAAGCGATCGAGACGATGCCTTCCTGTTTGCGGTCTTCCGGACACAGCGCGACGCCTGCGCGCACCGCGTCGCGCGGCGTGGCGAAACGCGCCGGCTTGCCTTTGAGCGTGATGTCGCCGGCGGTCGGCTTGACCGCGCCGTAGATGAGCTTCATCAACTCCGAACGCCCCGCGCCGACGAGCCCGAAGAAGCCGACTATCTCGCCTTTGCGCGCGGAGAACGTGGCCGGTTCGCGCAGCCCCTTACCCATGAGTCCCTTGACGTCGAGCTGCACGTCGCCGAGTTCGCGCGTGCGATAGCCGTACACGTCGGCGATCGAGCGGCCCACCATGCAACTGATCAGACGATCGCGGACGAGCCCGGCGCCTGCATCGAACGTATCGATGCGGCGGCCGTCGCGGAACACGGTCACGCGATCGCACAGCTCGTAGACCTCGTCCATCCGGTGCGTGACGTAGACGATCGCGCGGCCTTCGGCCCGCAACGCCCGGATGATCCGGAACAGTTGCGTCGTTTCGCGCGACGACAGCGAACTCGTCGGTTCGTCGAATGCGATCACGCGCGCGTCGCGCATCAGCGCCTTGCCGATCTCGATCATCTGCCGCTGACCGATCGACAGATTCTTTACCTGCTGCGACGGGTCGATTTTTTCGCCGAGCCGTTCGAGTTCGCGCAGCGCGCGCGCAACCAGCGCCTTTTCGTCAAGGATGCCGAAGCGATTCGGCAGCGCGCCGAGCATGAGGTTTTCCGCAACCGTCAGCTCGGGCACCAGATGCAATTCCTGATAGATGATCGCGACGCCCGCGGCAATCGCCGCCTTCGTCGTAGTGAACTGCTGCTCGACGCCGCCGAGCGACAACGTGCCCGCCGCCGGCTGATTCACGCCGGACAGCACCTTGAGCAGCGTCGATTTGCCCGCGCCGTTTTCGCCCATCAGGCCATGCACTTCGCCGCGCCGCACTTCCAGCGACACCTGGTCGAGCGCGAGCACGCCGGGAAAGCGCACGGTGATGCCGTCGAGTTGCAGATACGGCTCGCTCGACGCAAGCGCCGCAGCAGGCGAGGGCGCTTGCACCGGCACAGAAGCATCGCCGATGGAAGGCGCAGTGTGTGTGGGACGTCATCGAAAAAAACCTCGGTAGTGATCAGGCTGTGCGGGCCGCGCGCGCTTCAGCGCATGAGACGCGGCCCGCCGCGTGCAAGGTCGAACGCGGCTTAGATGCCGAGTTCCTTGCGCACGTCCTGCCAGTTGCCGCGCACCATCAGCTTGCCGGTGGTTTGCGTATCGGCGGGCGGCTGCTTGCCGTCCTTGATCCACTGCACGAGGTTCTCGGTGCTTTCGCGGCCGTGCATCGTCGAGCTCACGGCGATCGTGCCGTAGAAGCCCGTCGGCTCCTTCTTCTGGAATTCGGCAAAGGCTTCGCCCGCGCCGTTGATGCCGACGCCGATCACGTCCGCCGCCGGAATGTGCAGTTGCTCGGTGGCGCGCACGCCGCCCAGCACGCTTTCCTCGTTCAGCGCGAAGATCACCCACTTCTTGATGTTCGGATGCTGCGCGAGCACCGGCGACGAAGCGTTGAAGCCGCCTTCGTCGTCCGTCGTCTTTTGCGGAGCGTCGAAGATATTCTCTTTCTTGAAGCCGCCGGCGAGCAGCGATTGCGTCGCGCCGTCGGTGCGCAGCTTCGCGGTCGGCAGCTCGTAGTTCGTGATGCGCAGCGCGCCGACTTCTTCCGGCTTCCAGCCGCGGCGCTTCATTTCCTCGGCGATCGCCGTGCCGACCTGATTGCCGATCTTGAACGCGGACATGCCCAGATGCGGCACGTTCGGCAGCGGCTTGCCGCTCGAGTCGACCAACTGATCGTCGACGGTGACGAACTTCATGTTGTAGCGCTTCGCGCGCGCCTGAATCGCCGGTCCGAGACGCACGTCGGGCGCGCAGATCACGAAGCCCTTCGCGCCTTGAGCGCCGAGATTGTCGATAGCGGACAGCACTTTTTCACCGTCCGGCGTGCCGATGTTCACCACCGAAAAGCCGTCCTTCTGACCGAGCGCCGTCGCGGCTTTCTGTTCGTTGATGAACCATGCCTGTTCCGGCATCTTCACAAGGAAGCCGACTTTGAGCGGCTGGTCCGCATGCGCGGAAAGTTGCATCGCAAAGGGCGCGGCGAGGGTGGCCGCGGCGATCGCGGTGAGCGTCAAACGACGAAGCTTGCTGGTCATGTCTGTCTCCTGAGGTTGAAAAGCTGCATTGATTTCGTTTATGTGCAGCGAGGCGATACACGGCGTTAGCCGGAACTTGAAAACTGAGCCAGGAAATCCGATGCGGAATCGATGCGGGCGGCGACGTGCATATGAGTCACCGGGATCAGCTCGCGACGTAGGCCGTTTTCACGGCCGTCCAGAACGCCGCGTCGGTCGAGCCATACGCGGACGCCTTGCGCCCGCCGCCAGGCGCGTGATGCTCGACTGCCGTCGTCGGCAGATTGATCGTGACGAGGCCGCTATGCACATGGCGGCGAAAATGCCGGGCGCGGCTCAACGAACGCGTGCAGATGCCGGCGCACAGACCATAGGCGGTGTCGTTCGCGAGAGTCAGCGCGTGCTCGTAATCGTCGGCGCGCAAGACGACCGCGAGCGGTCCGAAAATTTCTTCGCGCGCGATCCGATGCTCGGCTTCGCCCGCGAACAGCGCCGGTTCGAAGAAGTAGCCGCGCGTCGCGCGTTCGAGTTGCCGGCCGCCGTGCAGCAGTTGCGCGCCTTCCTGCGCCGCGATTCGCACGTAGTCGAGATTGCGCTCGAGTTGCGCGGCGTTCGCGACGGGGCCCACGTCGGTGCCGTGCTTCAGCGCATGGTCGACGGTGAGTTTCGCGAGCCTTGCCTGCAACGCGTCGACGAACGGCTCGTAGATCGCGCGTTCGACGATCAGACGCGCCGCCGCCGTGCTGCGCTGGCCGGTCGAGCCGTAGGCGCCGGTCAACGCGGCATCGACCGCAATGTCGAGATCGGCATCGGCCAGCACGACGAACGGGTTCTTGCCGCCCATCTCCAGTTGCACGCGCGCCTGACGCGCCGCCGCGGCTTGCAGTACACGCGTGCCGGTTTCCGCCGATCCGCTGAGAAGCTGATGCCCGCGACGAGCGGATGCGCGACGATCCGCGCGCCGACCTGCCGGCCGCTGCCCATCACCAGATTGAACGCGCCCGCCGGCAAACCCGCGCGGCTCACGATGGAAGCCAACGCCGCCGCGCAAGCCGGCGTCGATTCCGCCGGCTTGAAGACGACGCAATTGCCGTGCGCCAGCGCGGCGCCGATCTTGGCCGCGGCAGTCGCGAGCGGCGCGCTCCACGGCGCGATGATGCCGACCACGCCGAGCGGCTCGCGCGTCATGTCGATTTCGACGCCGGCACGCGCCGACGCCACAGGCTCCGAGTACGCGCGCTGTGCATCGGCGGCGAGCAGCTTGAAGGTCTGGCCGGCGCGCGTGGCTTCGCTCAGCGCTTCGGGCAAAGTTTTGCCGACTTCGCGCGCTAGCAGACGGCCGAGTTCGTCGCGGCGTGCGAGCATTTCGCTGCCGATCGCGTCGAGCGCGTCCGCGCGGCGCTGGCCCGAACTCAGCGACCATTCGCCGAAAGCCGCATTGGCCGCTTCAATCGCGCTGTCGGTCTGCCGCACGTCGGCGCGAACATATTCGCCGACGGGGTCGTCGAGATCCGACGGATTCAGCGAAACGCCCGTGGTTGCGCCCGTCTCCCAGCCGCCATTGATGTAATGGCGCAGCGGGCTGGCAACGAGCGGGACGAGCGGATCGCGGTTCATCGACGGAATGGCGCCATGGGAGAAGCCTGGAAAGTCCACGAATGGTATGAGCGGGCGCAATAACTTTCCAATCCCTTTTTAGGCTATCCCGATAACAATTTCGGTATGGCATCATGGCGCCAACGATAATGATGTTGGAGACAGGCCATGACGCGTAGCTACTCGAACTGGTTCGTGCGTGCGCGGCTGAAGACGCGGCAGTTGCTGCTGCTGGCCGCGATGGAGGAAGAAGGCAACGTGCGGCGCGCCGCCGACGTGCTGGGCATGACGCAGCCGGCGGCTTCGCGGCTCCTCAAGGAACTGGAGGACATGCTGGGCGTGAGCCTCTTCGACCGCACGCCGCACGGCATGCACGCGACGCTGTACGGCGAGGTGATGATCCGTCATGCGCGCATGGTGCTCTCGAATCTGAGCCACGCACACGACGAAATCTCGGCGCTGCGCGCGGGACTCGCCGGGCAGGTGCGCATCGGCGTGATCGCGGCGGCGGCGGCCACGATGGTGCCGCGCGCGATCGCGAGCGTGAAGGAGCGTTATCCGCAATTGCAGATCTGGGCGGAAGTCGAAACGTCGGACGTGATGTTGCCGCGGCTCGCCGAAGGCGAACTCGACATCATGATCGGCCGGGTGCTCGAGCGGCAAAATCAGTTCAAGACCGAAGTCCGCTACGAACCGCTCGCCGACGAACCGCTGTGCGTGGTCGCGCGGCCAGGCCATCCGCTGGAAAACGAGAGCGGGCTGACGCTGCGGGGAATCGTCAACGCCAGTTGGGTGCTGCATCCGCCGGGCAGCGTGTTGCGGCATCGTTTCGATCTGATGTTTTCGCAGATCGGCCTGAATCCGCCGCAGAACGTGGTCAACACCAACAACTTTCTGGCAATTTCGAGCCTGCTGCTTCAGAGCGACATGTTGGCGGTTTTGCCGAACGAAGTGGCGGGCCAGTACCAACAGTACGGCGTGCTGAAGCGCCTGCCGATCGATTTGCCATGCAGGATGGACACTTTCGGTATCATCACGCGCCAGTCGCACCTGCTTTCGCCGGCCGCGTCGGTCGTGCTGGAAGCGCTGCGCGAGGCCGCGGGCGAGGTGTACGGCGCGCCGTCGGAGGCGGCCATGGTTCGATAAATGCTTCCTCCCTTCATGAGATGGCCGGCTGACGGCAGGGAGGGACGCAAAATGTACAACAAACACGGAAGACGGCAACGCGCCGTCGACGACTCATTTTCCGTTCGCTCCGGTGGGGCGAGCGTCTGGTTTAGCAACGGCATGGCTCTCAAATCGACGATTTACAAGGCGGAACTGCAGATCGCCAATATGGACCGGCACTATTACGCCGACCATTCGCTCACCATCGCGCGTCATCCGTCCGAAACCGACGAGCGCATGATGGTCCGCGTCGCCGCGTTCGCGCTCTTCGCGCAGGAACGGCTCGAATTCTGCAAGGGTTTATCGGATGTCGACGAACCCGATCTCTGGCAAAAGGATCTGACCGGCGCGATCGAAACGTGGATCGAAGTCGGCCAGCCCGACGAGCGGCGCATCGCCAAGGCGAGCGGCCGTTCGAACGAGGTGATTGTGATCGCCTACGGCGGGCGAACTTCGGACATCTGGTGGCAGGGCGTGCGGAACAAGGTCGAGCGCATGCGCAATGTGACGGTGTGGTCGCTCGGCGAAAACATCGCGGCCGAACTCGGCTCGCTCGCGGAGCGCACGATGCGGCTGCAATGCACCGTGCAGGACGGCGAGGCGTGGCTCGGCAGCGCTGAAGCCGACGCCGTGAAAATCGAGTGGACGGTGTTGAAGGCGCCCGCGAACGCTTGACTTTGCGCCGGCCCGGCCGCCCGCGACGCGCGAGGTTCAGAGCGACGTCACGCGCGCCGCTTCGGGCGGTCCTTTGAGCTCGACCATGTTGCCCTCGGGGTCGAACAGATACAGCGACGGCCCGTAGCCGTCCGCGCCATAACGCACGCCTTCTTCGCCGATCCGCGCGCCTTGGGCGGCCAGGTGCGCCTTGAGCGCCTCGGCATCGAACGGCTCGACGCGCAAACACAGATGATCCATATTGCGTCCCGCGCCGGGCGTGCCGTTTTCCGGGCGATCGATCTTCGCGCCCACCTGCAGCAGGTCGATCAGCGAGCGCCCCGCCCGCAACTGCGTGAGACCCAGCTCGCGCTGCTCTTTTTCGACGCTGCAACCGAGCACGTCGCAGTAAAAGCGCGCCATCGACGCACCGTCGGTCGCCCGAATCACGACGTGGTCGATCTCGCGAATATGAATCTTCATATTGAGCGCCTCCCGTGGCTGATTTATCAAACGGAGAACAGCCAGTTTATGGGAAAGCGGGGCGGGCGTTGACGGGCTAGATGCCGTCCAGCGCCGGCCGGCACGCAAAACGTATAGACGAAAAAAAGCCCGCTCTATGTGGAGCGGGCTGAATCCATATCAGGAGGAGACATGGAGGAGACAGGTACTAATATACACATGCGCTTGGTGCGACGCAATAACTTTTTAGGGGAAAACCCGACATCGTGCAAAATTGTCGCACCTGGAGGCAAAACGAGCCGTCAGATGACGCCGAGCGGCGCCCGCCGGGCGTCTGCCGGCTACGAGGAAGCGCAATGACAGAGCAAGAACCGGAGCGTAGTGTGTCGGGATGCGGCCTACATTGGTGAGCATCGACAGCACCCATCCGGGACCATCATGAACCGCACCCATCAACCCGCCGAGACCGACACGACCGCCCGCACCGCCGCCTGGCATTCCGACGACGAACGGTGGGAAGCCGTCGCCCGTCGCGATCCGCTCGCGGACGGCGCTTTCTTCTACGGCGTGAAGACGACGGGCGTGTTCTGCCGTCCGTCCTGCGCATCGCGCCAGCCGCGCCGCGAGAACGTCGCGTTTTTCGCCGATGCCGCCGCGGCCCGCGCCGCCGGCTTTCGCGATTGCAAGCGCTGTCAGCCGGGCGGCTTGCCGCGCGAACTCGACATCGTGAACCGCGCGTGCGCGGCGCTCGACGCCGATCCGCAGCAACGTCTCACGCTCGCGCAATTGAGCGACGCCGTGCACCTGAGCCCGTTCCACCTTCAGCGCCTGTTCAAGCGGGTCGTCGGCGTGTCGCCGCGCCAGTATCAGGCTGCGCGGCGCGGCGCCGCGTTGCGCGACGCGCTCAAGCGCGGCGCCGACGTCACGCGCGCCACGCTCGACGCCGGCTTCAACTCGCCTTCGCGGATGTACGAGAGTGCGTCGGCGGAACTGGGCATGGCACCGTCCGAATATCGCCGCAAAGGCGCGGGGCTGACCGTGCGCTACGCCAGCGCGCCGACCTCGCTCGGCTTCGTGCTGGTGGCCGCGACGGCCAAGGGCATCTGCAAGATCGGTTTCGGCGACGACGCCGCCTTGCTCGTCGACGAACTGCGCGGCGAATTCGCCAATGCCGATCTGCTGGAGGACGCCGAGCGGCTCGCGCCGTTCGTCGCGCAGATCGACGCCTATTTGCGCGGCACGCGTCAGCATTTCGACCTGCCGCTCGACATCGCGGCGACGGCCTTCCGCCAGCGCGTGTGGGACGCGCTGCGGCACATTCCCTACGGCGAGACGCGCAGCTACACGGAGATCGCCGAAGCCGTCGGCGCGCCGCGCGCCGTGCGCGCGGTCGCGAGCGCCTGCGCGACGAATCCGGTTGCGCTTGCCATTCCGTGTCATCGCGTCGTGCAAAAGGGCGGGGCGCTTGCCGGCTATCGTTGGGGCTTGCCGCGCAAAGCCGCGCTGCTCGACAACGAGGCGCAGCACGCGCACCGCGTTTCCGCCGACGAAACCGCCCGCCCCGAAACGACGCCTGTTCAACCCCTCGCCAACAAACTGGACCACGCCGCGTGAGCACGCTCGACGACGTTGCAACTCTTGAACTCCCGTACAAAGCGCCGTTCGACTGGCGGCGCCTGCTGCGCTTTTTCAGCGGACGCGCGACGCCCGGCGTCGAGACCGTCGAAGACGGCGCGTATCGCCGCGCGATCGAATGGGCCGGCGACAGCGGCACGCTCAGCGTGTGCGAGCATCCGCGCAAGCGCTGTCTGGTGGCGAGCATAGAAGGCCCGGTGAGCCGTCACGCCGACGCGCTCGCCGCGCCGATTGCAAAGATGTTCGATCTGCACGCCGATCCGAAGAAGATCGGCGCCGCGCTCGCCGCGGACCCCTGGCTTGCGCCGCTGATCGACGCCGCGCCCGGCTTGCGCGTGCCGGGCGCGTGGTCGGGCTTCGAACTGGTGGTGCGCGCGATTGTCGGCCAGCAAATCAGCGTGAAGGGGGCGACCACTATCATCGGACGATTGGTGCAGCGGGCGGGCGAGCGTATCGAAGGGCATCCGCATGACAACACGGCGTGGCGTTTTCCGACGCCCCAAGCGCTGGCAGCCGTCGACCTCGCGCAAATCGGCATGCCGGGCAAGCGCGTGGCCGCGCTGCAAGGCTTCGCGCACGCGGTCGCGACGGGCGATGTGCCGCTCGACAGCGCCACGGCGGACGCAAGCGAACTGCGCGCGGCCTTGCTCGCCCTGCCGGGCATCGGCCCCTGGACGGTCGAGTATGTCGCGATGCGCGCGTGGCGCGATTCCGACGCCTGGCCGGCGTGGGATCTCGTGCTGATGCAGTCGATCTGCGCGCGCGACCCGTCGCTCGTGCGGCCCACGCAGCAGCGCACGCGCACCGACGCTTGGCGCCCGTGGCGCGCTTATGCGGCGATGCATCTGTGGAACGAGGTGGCGGATCGGGCCGGGGCCGCGCGCGGCGGTTAGTGCTGCGCGAGCTAGCCGTCTAAGGCGAAGGTGGCGACACGTCATGCCGTGTCGCCACGCTCACTAAAAAACGCGGCTGCAATGGCCGCAATAACCTGGAATCCGTGTGGCCAAATCCGCAAATCCGGCGTGAAAACACACCGGCCAACAGACGCCCCGGCGGCCTGCAATCGCCCGCCGAAGCGGCCTCAAGCAGGCGCGGTGGCGAGATGTTAAAGTGCCCGCTACTGAAAATTCCGCCGAACGTTGTCAACCGCAACATGCTGCCCGCGAGCAGCCAGGCGGCACATGGCGGCCGACAACGCCCGACTCGCATCAATGCCAAACACGACCTCATCCCGCACGACCGACGCGTTCCTGCACCGCCTGTCCGTGCTGACTTCAGGGCCGCAGCGCGACGCGCTGCTACGCGGCCTGCGCGGCATCGAAAGAGAAAGCCTGCGCGTGACGCACGAGGGCCAGCTCGCGTTGACGCCGCATCCGCGCGCGCTAGGTTCGGCGCTCACGCATCCTTCGCTGACCACCGACTATTCCGAAGCGCTAATCGAACTGATCACGCCGGCCGAGCACGACGTCGCGCTCACGCTCGAGAAGCTCGACACGCTGCATCGTTTCGTCTACGCGAACCTCGGCGACGAGATTCTGTGGAACAACTCGATGCCGGGCCTGCTGCCCGACACCGATGAAGGCATTCCGATCGCGGATTACGGCTCGTCGAACATCGGCAAGCTGAAGTACGTGTATCGCATCGGCCTCGCGCTGCGCTACGGGCGCACGATGCAATGCATCGCGGGCATTCACTACAACTATTCGCTGAACGAAGAAGTGTGGCGGCTCCTGCACGCCGAGCAGCAATCCACCGCGAACGCGGTCGATTTTCAGTCCGACCGTTACCTCGCGCTGATCCGCAATTTCCGCCGCACGAACTGGCTGCTGATGTACCTGTTCGGCGCGTCGCCCGCGCTCGACCGCCGCTTCTTGCGCGAGCGCAAACATTCGCTCGAAACCTTCGACGCCGACACGTTGTATCGCCCGTATGCGACGAGCCTGCGCATGAGCGATCTCGGCTACTCGAACACCACCGCGCAAGCCGCGCTGCACGCCGACTACGACACGCTGCCCGGTTATCTCGACGCGCTCGCGAAGGCCGTCAGCCAGCCGTATCCGGCGTATGAGGCCATCGGCACGCAGCGCGACGGCGAGTGGGTGCAGATCAACACCAACGTATTGCAGATCGAAAACGAGTTTTATTCGACGATCCGTCCGAAGCGCGTCACGTATCCCGGCGAGCGGCCGCTGCATGCGCTCGCCGCGCGCGGCGTGCAATACGTCGAAGTGCGCTGCATGGACATCGATCCTTTCGAGCCGGTCGGTATTTCGCTCGAAACGTCGCGCTTTCTCGACGCCTATCTGCTCGTGTGTGCGCTCGACGACAGCGCGCCGCTGCCGCCGCCCGCGTATTGCGAGGCGAACCAGAACTTCGCGCGCGTGACGACCGAAGGGCGCAAGCCTGGCCTGGAACTCACGCGCGACGGGCAGACCATCGCGATGACCGAATGGGCCGACGAACTGTTCGTCAAGATCGAAGCGGCCGCCGCCGCGCTCGACGCGCTCAACGGCGGCGACGCGCATGCGCGCTCGGTTGCGGTTCAGCGCGCGAAGCTGGCGGATGCGTCGCTGACGCCGTCCGCACGCGTATTGCAGACCATGCGCGAGAAGCAGCAGAGCTTCCTCGAATTCGGTCTTGAACAGAGCGAAGCGCATGCGGCGCATTTCCGCGCGCGTCCGCTGCCTGCAGACGTGGCAAAGGAGTTTGAGGAGCTGGCCACGCAATCGCTGGAGGAACAGGCGAAACTCGAGCGGGAAGAAGTGGGCTCGTTCGATGCGTTCGTCGCCGCTTATCGGGCTTATACGTTGAACCGCTTCAGCGTGTGACTGAAGCGGCTGCCGCATCGGCACGCATCGGTAAGTTGTCCACGCATTTGCACGTTTCTCTGATCTGAAGGAAACACCCTCTACACGACGCGGTCCAAACTGATAAGACACGCTAACAAGAGGGAGGATCAACGTGATGAAGCAACGTCTGTTGTCCGTACTGTGCGTTACCGCGGCTGCCGTTGCCGCGACGGCATGCTCTACACAGGGACAAGTCGATCCCGACGTCATGCAGATCGCCACCACGCCGCTGACCTGTTCGAGCAAGGCCGAGTGCGACCTCTGGTGGCAGCGCGCGCAAACGTGGGTCGCGAATAACTCAAAGTACAAGATCGAAGCCGCGACCAGCACGCTGATCCAGACGGCCGGCCCGGACGGCGGCAAGCGCGCGCTCGCCTACCAGATCACCCGCACGCAGAATCCGGACGGCACCGCGACGATCGGCTTCGCCGCGCATTGTGACGGCTCGCTCGGCTGCAAGCCGAACCCGTGGGAAGCGGGCGCGGACTTCAAGCAATATGTGCGCGGCACGCCGGCAGGCACACAGGGAACCGATGCCAAGCCGGCGCAGCCCGCGTCCGCCGCGGTGCATCCCGCCCTGCATCCCGATATGCAGCAAGGACAGTCGGTCACGCCATCCACTGGCGAAGCCGTGAGTCAGTGAGCGACGCGTTGCGCGCCGCTCAATGCCCCATCGACGGACCGACGCCTTTGCGCGGCTTCGTGATCCACACGAGCACGGCAAGCACGAGGAAGCCCGCGCACGAAATGCGGAAGAAGTCGTTGGTGGCCAGCATATAAGCCTGCGCGGTCACCACCTGGTTGAGCTGCGCCGTGATGCTGTCGCCGGAAAGGCCGGCGCCGGCCAGCGCACTCGTGTACGCGTTCGTGTTCGCCGTGTAGACGTTGACGTTATCGACCAGCATCGCGTGATGGCGAATCGTGTCGTTCTCCCAATACGTCGTGCTGATGGCGGTGCCGATTGCGCCTGACAACGTCCGGAAAAAGTTCGATAGGCCCGAGGCGCTCGCGAGCCGGTCGTCCGACACGCTCGAGAGCGTGATGGTCGTCATCGGCACGAAGAAGCAGGCCACGCCGATGCCTTGCACGAGGCGCGGCCAGATCACGTGATTGAACGGCACGTCGAGCGTAAAGGTGGAGTTCCAGAACGACACGAACGCAAACACGATGAACGCGAAGCTCGCGATCACGCGCAGATTCAGCCGGTGCATGTTCTTGCCGATCATCGGCGAGAGGAACAGCGCGAGGATGCCGACCGGCGCGGTGGCGAGACCGGCGAGGCCCGCCGTGTAACCCATCACCGTTTGCAGCCACAGCGGAAAAATCACCACCGAGCCGAAGAACGCCATGAAGCCGAACGAGATGATCAGCACGCCGAGCGCGAAATTGCGGTCCTTAAAGAGCGATAAATCGACGACCGGCTCTTTCTCGGTCATCTCCCAGACGAGCATGAACGCAATCGAAATCACCGCGATCACCGCGAGCGTCACGATGAACGTGGAGTTGAACCAGTCGCGGTCCTTGCCGAGGTCGAGCACCATCTGGAGACACGCCACGCCGATCACGAGCAGCGAAAGGCCGATTGCGTCGATACGCTGCTGCGTGGTTTTGGTTTCGCGCCCGCGCAACAGCACGAACGCGCAGGCCGCGGAGAAAAGGCCGATCGGCACGTTGATGTAGAAGATCCACGGCCAGGTGTAGTTGTCCGTGATGTAGCCGCCCATCACCGGGCCGAAGATCGGCGCGCAGATCACGGTCATCGCCCACAACCCCAACGCGAGCCCGCGTTTCTCGGGCGGATACGAGCGCATCAGAATGGTTTGCGACAGCGGGACCATCGGGCCGGACACAAGCCCTTGCACGAGCCGGAACAAGATCAGCGACTCGAAGTTATGCGCGAAGCCGCACAGCGCTGAGGCGATCGTGAAGAGCAGAACGGACAGCGTGAAGAGCCGCACTTCGCCGACGCGCCGCGCGAGCCAGCCCGTCAACGGAACGGCAATCGCCGAAGCCACCGAATACGACGAGATCACCCATGTGCCCTGACTCGTCGCCACGCCGAGGCTGCCGGAGATGGTCGGCACGGCGACGTTGGCAATCGACGTGTCCAGCACCTCCATGAACGTGCCGAGCGCGAGCCCGACGGTCAGGAGCGCGAGCGCGCCGCCTTTGAGCGGCGCCGGCTCGGCCGCGGGCGGGGTGGCGGGCTGGTGTGCAGGTTGAGCTGCGGGTTCGTCAGCGTTGGAAGCCGTAGCGGCCATGTGTTGTTCTCCTCAGCGCGGAAGTGTGTCGTGCCTGGCTTGTCGCGTTTCTCTGGGCATTTGCATGCTGCATCACACTCTGCCCAGACAGATATTGTTTTACAACTGCGCCCCTAGAAGGCGCTCTGCGGTTAATGCTCGCCCTTCTCCGGCGATGAATCGTCGGCCGTTGCATCGCCGGGCGGCTCAGCTTCCGCACACAAACCGCAGCCTGTGTTCGCCCCCGGGTCGATACCGTTGGCGATGAAACGGCTGAGCAGTTCGATCAGCGTCGCGAGGTCCGCGTCCGAGAAGCCGCGCAACTGCTCGTTCAGCACGGCCGCGCCGATGCCGGGCAACTGCTGCGCCGCTTCATGCCCTTGCGGCGTCAACTCCAGCTTGACCATCCGACGATCGGCGTCGCTACGCGTGCGCTGCAAAAAGCCTTTCTTTTCAAGGCGGTCCAGCAGACGGGTCATCGAGCCGCTGTCATAGGACATCACGCGCGACAACTCGAACGGCGTGTTCGCGCGCCCGGCAGCGAGCAACAGGATCACGCCGATCTGCTGCGCCGTCAGCCCCAGCGGCTTGACCGCGCGGTCGGTGCGCTCGACTAGCACGTTGCGCGCTTTCGACAAGTGATAGCCGAGACTCGTATCGAGCCGGATCTCGTCCGCTTTGTAGGGGCCGTCAGTCATTTGGGTACAGGAACATTGCAGCAGACGCACATTCTGGACGCGCGCGACACCGAAAAACAACAACGCGGCCGCGCATCGCGCACAGTATCTTGAAATTTACTTGCATAGTCAATATTATATTAAGCAACGAGTTACGCGATCCGCGCCACCCGAGACTATGTTCTGACCGCTTTTTTTGTCCGCCGCCAGGCCGGCGTGACCCAAGGATGTCCCTCCCATGCTGTACCTGAAAAATACCCTCGGCGGCCTCAGCCGCTCTCTGACCGATTCCGCTTTGCACAGCTTCCAGGGCCCGCATCGCTGGTGGAAGCTCGCGTTGTTCGCCGTGCTGTTCGTGCTGCCCGGCGGATCGGTGGGAGTCGCGGTGTTGGCGTGGTTCGAGCATCGTCGGGCGCGCAAGAGTTTGAAGGGCATCGCGGACATCAAAGCTGCGAAGGGCGGGTCGGTGGACAGCGCGGCGGCGCTCGCGAACGCGGCAAGCGTGTCAGGCGTTAAGAGCGCGGCACCTGTCATTGCGCACGGTGCGGCAAGCGCCTGCCAGTCGCGCGGCGAAGCACCGTGCCGGGCCGCAGCCGGCAAGCTCGCGCGCAAGACGACATCGACGGAATCGCGGATCGATTCGCGCACCGACGCCCGCGTTTGAACGGCAGCCAGTAACGGCGCGTAACCTTCGCGACACCGTCAGTAACACACCTTCGTCGCTGCCCGCATTAACCTTTCTGTTTCCCGCGCCCAGCGGGCTCATACGCTAACATGCCGGCACATCGTAGGCCGGCGCCGTCCGTCATTGGCGGCGTCGTGGCGTCCAGAAGGAAAAATGCATGCAGTCTGACCGAACCTCGTCCGCGCGGACCTATGCGCCTCGCGTCCTGACCCTCGCCGTCGCGCTGGCCGCCGCGGGCCTCGTCGCAGCCTGCGCGGTCGGCCCCGACTACCAGCGCCCCGCCGCCGAGATTCCGGCTTCATACAAGGAAGCCGCGCCCGGCTGGAAAGTCGCGCAACCGGCGGATCACGAGGACCGCGGCGCATGGTGGACGATCTATCAGGACCCGCAACTCGATGCGCTCGAAGACAAGCTGAACGCCGCCAATCAGACCATCGCGCAATTTGCGGCCGCCTATCGGCAGGCTCGCGCGCTGGTCGGCGAGGCGCGCGCGGCATACTTCCCGACCCTCGGTTTGTCGGCGGGCGCGACGCGCTCGGGCAGCGGTGCTTCGTCGAGTACGCGATCGACGAGCGTCAGCCGCTCGGGCGTCAGCAACAGCTACGACCTGCAACTCGACGCTAGCTGGGAGCCCGACCTGTGGGGCTCCGTGGGCCGCTCGGTGAATGCGCAGAAGGCCGGCCAGCAAGGCGCCGCGGCCGATCTGGCGAACGCGCGGCTGTCCGCGCAGGCCACGCTCGCGCAGACGTATTTCGCGCTGCGCGCGCTCGACGCGAATCAGAAACTGCTGGACGAAACCGTCGCCGCCTATCAGCGCTCGCTGCAACTCACGCAGAACCAGTACGCCGCGGGCGTGGCCGCGCGTTCGGACGTGATCCAGGCGCAAACGCAACTGCAATCGGCGCAGGCATCCGCGATCGACAACGGCGTGCAGCGCGCGCAGGACGAACATGCGATCGCGGTGCTCGTCGGCGAACCGGCCTCCACCTTCTCGATCCCGCCGATGCCGCTCACCGCCACGCCGCCCGCCGTGCCCGCGCAAATGCCGTCGGCGCTGCTGGAGCGGCGGCCGGACATCGCTTCCGCCGAGCGCAAGGCTGCGGCGGCCAACGAGCAGATCGGCATCGCCATCGCCGCGTTCTTTCCGTCGCTGACCTTGTCGGCGAGCGGCGGCTTCGAAAGCTCGGTGTTCTCGCAATTGCTGACGGCGCCGTCGCGCTTCTGGACGGTCGGCCCGCAACTCGCGGCGACGCTCTTCGACGCGGGCCTGCGCCGCGCCCAAACCGAAGCAGCGCGCGCCGCCTATGACCAGAACGTCGCCACCTATCGTCAGACGGTGCTGACGGCGTTTCAGGACGTCGAAGACAATCTCGCGTCCCAGCGCATCCTCGAACGGGAAATCGTGGTGCAGCAGCAGGCGGTGGAGTCGGCGCGCCAGGCGCTTGCCATCGTGACGAACGAATACAAGGCGGGCACGGTCGGTTATGTCAACGTGCTGACCGCGCAGACCACGGCGTTCACGGCCGAGCAGAAGCTGCAAACCATCGCGGGGCAGCGGATGGTGTCGTCGGTCGGGCTGGTGAAGGCGCTGGGCGGCGGCTGGGATGTGTCGCAGATGAATCGCGAAACCGGTGGGGTGGCGGCGCCGGAGCCGGCGTCGGCATCGGCGGCGACGCCTGTCGCGCAGGGAGGAGCTGCGCAGACGGCGACGTCCGCGCAGATGCAAGCGCAAAGCAAATAGGCGGGCGAGCGGGGCGCCGCGCGATACAGCGGCGTTCAAAGAGGCATAACGGGCCAACGAAACCCGTCATGCCTTTTTTGCATCTAGCGCTGTACGAGCCGCCGCGGGTTCAACTCGACATGCGAGCGGCAACGACGTCCGTGTGCCGTTCGCTGCTAATTCGAAGTGCCGCACGGCGGCTTTGTCAGCACCCGCGCCGCGCATCCGCGGCTCTAGCCCGAGTTGCGAGCGACAACCTTGACCGGTCTCGTTTTGCCGCCAGATCAAACGCGTCGCTCCGCGCGTTGCAGCATCCGCGCCACGCATCGGCGGGTCCAGCTCGACGTCCGAGCGACGACGTTGTCTGCCGTCGAACTCGACGTGCGAGCGACAACCTTGACCCGTCTCGTTTTGCCGCTAGCTCAAAGGCGCTGCTCCGCGCGTTGTTAGCACCCACGCGACGCATCTGCGGGTCCAGCTCGACGTCCGCGCGACGACGTTGACCAGTCTCGTTTAGTCGCTAGCTCGAAACGCCGCACCGCGGCTTTATCAGCATCCGCGCGTCCGCGCGTCAGACTAACGCGCGAGCGGCAGCAACGCGACGACCGCATCCCCTTTTGCCGCGACTTCAAAAGCACCGAACGGCGCGGTCTATCACCACCCGCGCCACCCACCCACCTCAATGCACGAACGACAACGCAACCGTATCCGGTCCGCTCGGTCGTCCGAGCAGGTTCAACAGTCCCGCGAGATTGTCGCGTGCCTCGGGCGCCGATGTCGCCGTGCCATGAAACGACGTCGAAGCCGGCGACACGACCCCACGTCCGTTAAGCATCAGCGGCCCCTTGATGGTCCGCAGCTCGAGCGTCGACGACGCCCCTTCCGCCTGAAACACCAACTGATACGAGCCGAGCGGCTTCACCGGCGAGACACGCGAACTCACGTCGTTCAGCGCGACCGTCAACTGGCCGAACGCCTGACGGTTGAAACTGCGCCAGTCGGACCACGAGAGCCGCACGTCGCCCTGTAGATCCAGCGTATTGAACGGCGCGCCGAGACCGCTCAGCAGCGAGGCCGGCACCGCGATCGCGCCGGGCGTCACATTCGCGCTGCGCGGCGTGGCGTCGACGGTGATCGGCTCCGGCATCGCCTCGCTCTGCCGCATGGTCATGCGCACGCGGCCCGTGAAGAGCGGCCAGAAGGCCGTGCGCCATTCGATGCGTCCAGGCAGCAGCGTCGCGGCGCTCATGTCGGAGCCCGGGGCGAGCATCAGCGTGGCGGAGCCGTGCCACAGCGAACCGGCCGGGTCGACGAGGTTCACGTGCCCGCCGCTCTGACGGGCGAATTGCGGCGTGATCCAGGCGGCCGGCAACATCGCGAGCATCACTGCCGCGCTGGAAAACACCGCGACCACGAGCCAGGGCAGCGCGGCGCGCAGGCGCCGCATCCAGTAAGTCATGCGAGATCCCGTGGCAGCGCGCTCATTTCGCCGTCGATGGCTGCAGCGACGCCGTCACGTCCACCTGGCCGTCTTCTTTCAGCGCGGTCACGTGCGCTTCGGCGACCTGCACTTTGAACTGGCGGCGCACATCGTCGACCCAACCCGTCCACACGGGAAACGACGCGTTCTTCATCTGCACCTGCACCGCATTGCCGATCACCTGAACCTGCGTGGCCGCTAGGCCATGATCGGCAAGCGACGCGGACAGCGCGTCCTTCAGCGCGCCGCCGGTCGGCGCCACACCCTGAGCGGCGCCGGAAAGCTGACGCGCTTCGTTGGCTTGCGCCGTCATCTGCGCGAGTTGGCGCTGCAAGGTGGGCAGCGATTGACGCAGACGCGCGCGCCCCTCCTGCGCGGGCGCCCACAGCACCGACCACGCGATCACCACCGCGAGCACGCCGCCGCCCCACGTCAGCAGACCCTTTTCGCGGTCGGTCCGCTGCTCCCAGAAGCCTGCCCAGGTTTGCGCGAGTTGAGCTTTCATTGTCCGTTCCTGATGGTCCACTTGCCGGTATTGCTGTCGATCGCGCCATTCAGTCCGTTGCGCGCGAGGCGCGCGGCGAAATCGGGATCGAGCTTCACCTCCGGCTTAAAGGTCACGTCGAGCCGCCGGTCGTGATAATCGAGCGCGGCAATGCCGTTGACGGGCACGGGCGGCAGAGCGCGCGCGAGACGATCGGCGATGGAGAGGAAGTCGTCCGGGGAAAGCTCGCCGGCCGCCACACGCAACTGCTGCAACTGACGCGACATCTGATCGGGCGCATCGAGCACGACCGTCGTCTTCGGGAACGCGTTGAGCAGCAGTTCGGTCATCTGCGTGTTGATCGCGTCGCGCTGGCGCGACAGCATCAGCCACTGCACATTGGCGCCGATGATCGCGACCAGCAGCGCGCCGACAGCGAGCAGCACCGGCAGGCGCAGGCGGCGCAGCGTCGCGCGGTCGAGCCGCCACGGCTGCGACGCGAATTCGAACTGGCACAGATCGAAGCGGCACGCGAGCGCGCGCCGCGCGAGTTGCTCGAACGGCAGCGGACTCGCGCCGTGCACATGCGCGGCAAGCCGCGCCGGGCTGCTCGCGCCGAGACTCGGCTCGTTGCCAGGCACTTCGGTGAGCATATAGAGCGACACGGGCATCGCGCCGGCGAGCGCCGCGAGCGTCGCGTTGACCGCGTTCGCCGGCACTGCGAGCCCTTCGCCTTGCGCGCCGCGCGCAATCGCCAGTTCGACGCGCGGCGTGCCGGTTTCGACAGCGCCTTCCAGCAGCAGTGCCGGCGCGGTTTGAACGACTGCGCCGAGCACCGCCGCGACCATCGGCATGGCTCCAGTTGCGGCGTCGGACAATGTATCAGCCGCGCTTGCCACCGGCGCGGCATCGCGGCGTGGCGAAGCGTCGGCGCCCGCCAATGCTGGCTCGGCCGCGCTCACCGTTTCGGCAACGTCGACCGGCGCCGCGGATAACCGCGCCTCCGGCAGACAGCGTGTAACCGGCACCGCGCGCAAACTGCGGTGCCCAGCAGCGGAAAACGCTTCGTAGATAAAGCGGAACCACCCTCGGTCGATGATCGCCAGCACTTGCCGTCCGCCCGCCGCCGGTTGCGGGTCCACGGCGATATGGCAGGTTTGCGGATCCTGGATCAGCTGATCCTCGACGATGTTCGGCAGCGCCTGGCGCAGCTTCGGACCGCGCAGCGGCGGCAGCGTGGCGGGCATCATCAGGAGGTCGCGCGCGGCGACCATCAGCACCGTCGACGTCGCGCGCGGCAACAGCGCAAGCGCCGAACGCCCGGCGCGCTGCGTGCGTCCCGACTTGTCGAGCAGCACGAACGGCAAGTCCGGCAACTGCCATTCCTGCGACGGCACCGCCGGATCACGCGGCGGCAATAAGACGATCAGCGTGCTCAAAGGCCACTCTCTCTGGGAAAGGCGTTGTTCATAGTTGGTCTTGCACCCGCACGATACGCGTAGTGTGAGTCAAAGCATCGCGATAGACGAGCGTCGTGCGGTCGACTTCGGCGCGCTCGTGCTGCACGCGGCCATGAATCAGGAAGTAGTTCGTGTTGACGTCGAACTGGTTTGGATCGATCGAAGTCTGCGGCGCGCCCGCGCCGCGCAACGCGAGCTGCACGTCGCCGGCGTTATGGAAAAACACGGTCTGCCGCCGCGCGACGAACGCCTGCGCGGAAGACAGATTCATGCCCGGCACAACGGCCGCAATCACTTCGGCGGGCGCCGTGTTCATGTTGATCGCCGACACGGTCGGCAGCACGGTCACGAAGGGCCGCAAGCGCGCGACCATCTCCGGCGTGTAGCCGGGAATGTCGAGCAGCGAATCGACGCTCGTCATTTGCAGCGGCGCGTGCGCGGCGCTGTCCTCGCCGTCTTCGATGCCCGGTTTGTCCGTGAAGCCGCCGCCTGTTGCCCCACCTGCGGCGCCGCCCTGGATCGCCGGCGTCGACGGCGTGCCGGACGTCGATGTGACGGTCTGAAAGCGCGTCGCCGATTGCATCAGGCTCGCGCGCACCTGGACCGCGGTGTTCTTCGCGAGCTGGCTGTTCACGCCGAGCGAAACCAGCAGCCGCTGATACGCGCCGATCTGCTCCACGTCGAGTTGCATGACGCCGGGCGCCGGGCTCGCGACCAGATTGCGCAGATTGAATTTGGCCTGAGCGTCTTCGATCGAACCCGACAGGTAAGTCGCGGCGCCTTGCTGCGCGCGCACCTCGCCGATCTGACCGAGGAAGTCGGAAAGCCGCGTCTTCGCGATCGGCACGCCCCACACGCCGCCGAGATACGTGATGCCCGCGGACGTATCGCCTTCGGAGCGAAGAATCAGACGCGTCCAGTCGAGCGCGCCGCGCGCAACCCATTGCGCCTGCGCGAGCAGACGCTGGTTCTCGATCCGGCGGATCTGGACTTGCTGACGCCACAACATGCCGGAGACAAGAATCGCCGAGAGCGCAACGACGAGCAATGCGCTGATGATGGCTGCGCCGCGCTGGTGGGTGCGGTGGGCGTGGCGTGAGTTAAGCGCGCCGCGCGTTCCGCGCATAACACGGGTCGAGCGTCCCGCGCTGAAGGAGAACAATCTCATCTCATTCCCCAATCAAAAAAACGCGCGTGATGGGCCGTGCGAGCGACTTCGCGCCCACGCTCACTTCGAGCCCCGTCACCGAGCGCGGCAGCGGAGCATTGCCAAGCTGCGGCACCTTGAGATTGTTGTCGGCCTCCGTGATCGCGCCTTGCACGTCCTTCATCTGCGTTGTCCAGCCGACGCGCGGCACGTAGAGCCGCGCCGAAATTGCGCCGACGCCGCCCATCAACGGCACGGCCGACCAGCCTTCGCCTTCACTGCCGCGCGACGCCGCGCGCAGATCGCCGACGCTGGCAAGCGGCGGCGACGCATAGCGGATCACGCGGCCTTCCGTGACGCGGTAACGCACGACCTGCAAGCGCGGCGCGGAGCCGGGCAAGCTCATCTGTCGCACGATCTGCAATGCGCCGCCGAGGAGCGACACCGCCGGCTGACCGGATTCGTCGTCGGAAGCGGCCTGACGCGCGTCGATGCGCATCTGGTCGAACAGTTGCGCGAACACGCGCTCGTCTTCCATCGCGTTCGTGATGGTCTGTCGGCCGCGGATGATCTGGTCGAGCCCGCGCCACGACAGCACCGCGATCACCGCCATGATCGCGATCGCGACGAGCAGTTCGATCAGCGTGAAGCCATGCACGCCCGCGCGAGAGCGGCGGCGGCCGGTGCGCTCGCCGCGGCGCTCAGAGCGAACGATTCGTTTCATTCGCGACCACCGTGACCATCTGGGCGAGATTGCCGGAGCGCCCGGGCATCGTCACCATCACTTCCACGCGACGAAACACCGGATTCGGCGTCGCCGACACTTGCTCGGTACAGATCAACTGCAAATTTCCTTGCGAGCAATCGAAACTCGTCGAGCCGACATTCGGCCATGCATGCGTGAGGCGCAATTGCGCGAGCGTGTTATCCGCGCTCCAGCCGGCCAGCAAGCGCCGATGAAGATCGGCCTCGCCGGTCGCGAGTGAGCCGACCGCGCGCAGCGATGCGGCAAGCGCGACGGCGATGATCGCGAGCGCGACCAGCACTTCGATCATCGTGAAACCGCGCTCGCGGTGGACGGCCCGGCGAGCCGCCGTGCTGCTGCTTCTGCTACTGCTGCTGCTGCGATGGCGCATGTCAGTGCACCTCGTAGCGGCCATTGCCGGTGCCGACGATCGTCGCGCTGCCCGCCGCGGAAAACAGCGTGACGCGCACTGGCACGTCGATCGCCTCGGTGCCGAACACGACGCGATTCGCCTTCGAATTCGAGCCCGGATAGTCGATCGTCACGCCGCTCACGCCGCCTTCCCACTGACGCGGCTTGAGCAGATCGTCGCGCAGCGGACGCCAGCC
Organism: Paraburkholderia sp. OAS925; assembly: GCF_040543975.1. Lineage (NCBI taxonomy): Bacteria > Pseudomonadati > Pseudomonadota > Betaproteobacteria > Burkholderiales > Burkholderiaceae > Paraburkholderia > Paraburkholderia sp. OAS925. The sequence goes on along the minus strand of NZ_JBEUNO010000001.1, from coordinate 320,312 downwards.
GTCCTCGGTGCGCAAGTCGAAACGAAAGCCGCCGTCGAACGGTTGCCACGCGATCGGGCGCGCGCGCACCTGCGCTTCGTCGCCGGCCGATTCGAACAGCAGCGCGAGGCGCTGTGCTTCCTCGTTCAGATCGGTGCGCGGATTGCGCGTCATCGTCAACGCGGTCAGAGAGACCAGCAAGCCTGCAATCACCAGCACCACCATCATTTCCAGCAGCGTGAAACCTGCCTGATGCCGGCGCAGGCCGCGCGCGTGCAACGCCGCGCCCGCCGCGCGGGGCGGCGGGTTCGTTGCGACACGTGCGTTGCTATCGTCTATTGCCACGAGCCCACGTCGGCGTCATTGCCTTCGCCGCCTGCCTTGCCGTCCGCGCCGTAGCTGAAGACGTCGATTTCGCCGTGCACGCCGGGGTTCAGATATTGATAGCCGTTGCCCCAAGGATCGTTCGGCAAACGTTCCAGATAGCCGCCGTCTTTCCAGTTGTTCGGCACGGGGTCCGTCGCGGGCTTTTCGATCAGCGCGCGCAGACCTTGCTCCTGCGTCGGATAACGGCCGTTGTCCAAACGATAAAGCTTGAGCGCCTGCATCACAGTGCCGATGTCCTGCTTCGCGGCGACGCGCCGCGCTTCGTCGGGACGGCTCATGATTTTCGGCACGATCAACGCGGCCAGGATGCCGAGAATCGCGATCACGACCATGATTTCGATCAGCGTAAAACCGCGTTGACGACGGCTGCGCGAACCCGCAATTGCTGTGCGGCGAATGGTCGACAGTTGCATAGCTTGCTACCTCTTTTCAGGTGAATTATCGACTGGGCGGACTCGGTGCTCTGGCACTCGCGGTGCCATTGAACGTGCCCGGCCGGTCATTTTAATGTCATGCAGTTGAAGGGTTTCAACCCAACGCAATTTTCACAATAGTCCGTACAATGTGCGCATGAACGCACTCCAAATCCGCCTTCTGTCGCTCGCGCTCTTCGCCGTGTTCTGCGCGACGCTGACCTACTGGACCATCACACTGACCGCGATGTCCGGTGCGCCGGTGCCCGCAGCCGCCGCGCACGCGCAGGTCTCGACCGATCAGGCCGCCACGCTGTTCGGCGGACAGCTCACGCGCACGGTCAACCAGGACGTGCATCTGTTCGGCATTCTCGCGCTGACTCAAGGCGCCGCGGCCATCGTCAGCGTAGGCGGCGAGCCGCCGCGTGCGGTGTCGCTCGGCAGCACGCTGATGCAAGGCGCCAAACTCTCCGAAGTCCGCGCCCGCTCCATCGTGATCGACCGCAATGGCGCGCATTCCGAAGTATTCCTGCCGGCCAACGCCGCGGGTCCTACTATCTACGTGCGTTAAGCCTGATCGCCAAGGTCAGCCATCACGCCGCTGCGCAATCGCGCCGCGGCATTCCACGCCTCACTGCACCAGATTATTCAACTCGATGATCGGCAGCATCACCGCGAGCACGATCACCAGCACCACGCCGCCCATCGCCAGAATCAGCAGCGGCTCCAGCAGACTCGTCAGGAACATCGTGCGGCGCTCGAGCTCGCGCGCTTCGCCGTCGGCGGCACGGTCGAGCATCGTCGTGACGTCACCGGTCGCTTCGCCGGAACGGATCAGGTGAACCAGCACCGGCGGGAACGTCTTGGTATTGCCGAGCGCGCGTGACAGCGACGTGCCTTCACGCACGCGCACGATCGCATCGTCAATGTTGCCGCGCATCGCCGTGTTGCTGAGCGTTTCAGCGGCGGCTTGCAGCGCACGCAGAATCGGCACGCCGGCCGCCGTCAGAATGCCGAGCGTGCTCGCGAAGCGCACGGTGTTGTAGCCGCGCACGAGTTTGCCGAGCAGCGGCGCGGTGAGCAGCCACCGGTCGAACGCGAAGCGCGGGCCCGCTTGCCTGAGCGTCGAACGCACCACATAGAACAGCACCGCGACCGCGATCAGCACGGCCCACCACCAGTTCCGCACGAAGCCGGAGAGCGCCATCATCATGATCGTGAGAAAGGGCAGTTGCTGCTTGGTGCTCGCGAACACGTTGACCACCTGCGGCACCACATAGCTCAGCAAAAACGTGACGATGCCGAACGCGATGATCGTGACGATCGTCGGGTAGGTGAACGCCAGCACGATCTTCTGCTTGAGCGCGTTGCGTTGCTCGATGTAGTCCGCGAGCCGCGATAACACCAGGCCGAGCTTGCCGGTATGTTCGCCGGCCGCGACCAGCGCGCGATAGATCTCCGGAAAGTCTTTCGGATGCTGCGTGAGCGCATTCGCGAGCGAATGGCCGCCGAGCACCTCGGCGCGAATCGCCGCCATCAATTCGCGGATGTAGTCGCGCTCCGATTGCTCCGTCAAAACCGCGAGCGCTTCGTCGAGCGGCAAGCCGGCAATCAGCAGGCTCGCCAGTTGCCGCGTGAGAATGGCCTGCTCGCGCTGCGACAGCCGCCGTCCCAACGAAAGACGCTGATTGCGCTCGCCGCGCGTGCGCGTGGCGGCCGGCTCGACGACGAGCGGCGTGAGTCCTTGCGAACGCAGATTGGTGCGCGCGCCGCGCGCGCTGTCCGCGTCGAGCACGCCTTTTTGCGCCTTGCCCGCCGCGTCGATCGCTTCGAAACGAAATGCCGGCATGCGCTTAAGCTCCGCCCGTCACGCGAATCACTTCTTCAAGCGACGTCAGCCCGGAAGCGAGCCAGCGATCCGCGTCCTCGCGCAGTGTGCGCATGCCTTGCGCGCGGCCGGCCGTGAGAATTTCGGCGTCCGATGCATTGCGGTGAATCAGCGCGCGGATTTCGTCGTCGATAAGCAGCAGTTCATACACGCCGCGCCGCCCCGCATAGCCCGATTGACCGCACTTGTCGCAGCCGACCGGATGCCAATGCACGCGCCCGTCTTCCTCGACGCGCTTTTCGCGGCATACCGGACACAGCCGCCGCACGAGCCGCTGCGCCAGCACGCCGAGCAGCGACGACGCCAGCAGATACGGCTCGACACCCATGTCGGTCAGACGCGTGACGGCCGAGGCGGCGTCGTTGGTATGCAACGTCGCGAGCACGAGGTGGCCGGTGAGCGAAGCCTGCACGGCGATCTGCGCGGTTTCGAGGTCGCGGATTTCACCGATCATGATGATGTCCGGGTCCTGCCGCAGAATCGAGCGCAGCGCGCGCGCGAAGGTCATGCCGATCCGCTCGTTGACCTGCGTCTGGCCGATGCCCGACAGGTCGTATTCGATCGGGTCTTCGACCGTCATGATGTTGGTGGTCGCGGTTTCAAGCCGCGACATCGACGCATACAGCGTGGTCGTCTTGCCCGAACCCGTCGGGCCGGTCACGAGCACGATGCCGTGCGGCCGGCCGATCAGCTTGTCGAACTTGACGAGCGTGTCCGCGCCCATGCCGAGCGCTTCGAGGTTCAGGCGCGACGCGTCTTTTTCCAGCAGACGCAGCACGGCGCGCTCGCCGTGACCTGTCGGCAGCGTGGACACCCGCACGTCGACCGGACGACCGCCCACGCGCAGCGTGATGCGGCCATCTTGCGGCAGACGTTTCTCGGCAATGTCGAGCTGCGCCATGATCTTGATCCGCGAAATCAGCGCGCCATGCAGCGCTTTCTTCGGACGCACGACATCGCGCAGCGTGCCGTCGACGCGAAAACGCACCACAGAAGAAGTCTCGAACGGCTCGATGTGAATATCCGACGCGTGCTCGCGCGCGGCCTGCGTGAGCAGCGCGTTGATCATGCGGATGATCGGCGCGTCGTCTTCCGATTCCAGCAGGTCTTCCACTTCGGGAATGTCCTGCATCAGTCGCGAGGAGGTCGACTTCGCCTTCCACTTCGCCGACCACCTGAGCCGCGCTGCCGTCCTGGCGCGCGTAGGCCTGGTTGATCGCTTGCGCGAGTTCGTCGGCGGGAAGACGCACCACCGACACCGCGCCGAAGTTGCGTGCGACTTCGGCGAGCGCGGCCTCGCTGGTGCGCTCGCTGATCCAGACTTCGAGGCTGTCGGCGTGCTGATGCGCGACCAGAATCTGGCCGCTGCGCGCGAAGCCGTAGGGCACGAGCCGCGCGGCAATCGCCGACGGCGCCGCGCGTTCGGCGTGGTCCGCTTGCTCTGTCATCGCCGCCGAGGCAATCTCGGCGGCTCGCGACGATGCCGGCGACGTTGAGGCTGACGGCGGCATGGACGGCGTACTCACGGCTTGGCTCCTGGCGATACGGTGGACGGTGCGACCGGCACCGGATTACTTTGCACAGCGCCGTTCGTGGCGGGCGGCGTTGTCGGCGCGGCCGAGCCCGGCTGAGTTTGCTGCTGCGGCGGCTGCATCTGCTGACGGCGCATCTGGTCGAGGTCGAACAGGTTCAACGTCGAACCGCCCTGGCTCGGGCCGACGGGCTTCGGCGGAACCACCGGATCGTCGTTGTCCTTCATCAGATTGTTGTCCTGACGATACGCGCCCTGCACACCTTGAATATAGTCGTAGCGATTCGACGTGACAGCCTGCGCGGTATCGCGATCGCCGATGATGACCGGACGCAGGAACACCATCAGGTTCGTCTTGTTGCGGTTCTTCTGCTCGGAACGGAACAACTGACCGATCCACGGGATGTCGCCAAGCAGTGGCACCTTGCTGTTGCTGACCTGGTAGTTGTCCTGCATCAGGCCGCCGAGCACGATGATTTCGCCGTTGTCGGCGAGCACGGTCGACTGGATCGAGCGCTTGGTGAACTGCGGGCCGGCCGGGTTGGTCGTCGCGTTGGTCGTGCCGTTCACGATGGCGGAATCTTCAGTGTAAAGCTGAAGCTTGAGGATGCCGCCGTCGGTGATTTGCGGTTTGACGTGCAGCGTCAGGCCGACATCCACGCGGTCGTACGTGTTGAACGCCGAACTCGCGTTGCCGCTCGTCAGATTCGAATACGAACCGGTCTGAATCGGTATGTTCGTACCGACGACGATCTTCGCTTCCTCGTTGTCGAGCGTGATCAGGTTAGGCGTGGACAGCACGTTGGCGTCCGCGGTCTGCGACAGCGCCTGAAGCAACGCGCCGAGTCCCTGCACGCCGAACATGTTGTGAATCCAGCCGACGTTCAAGCCCTGCTGAACACCTGAGCCGAGCGCGTTGGCGAGACCGCCGGTCGCGCCCGCTGCGCCCGCCGCCGCAGCAGCCGCCGTCAGGTTGATGATGCTGTTGCTCGAACCCGTGGCGAGGTTCGTGCCGGCAAAAATCGAGTTGTTCGCGACCTGCCATTGAATGCCGAGATTGCCGCTCGTGTTCGAGTTCAGCTCGACGATAAGCGCCTCGATGTAGACCTGCGCGCGGCGCGCGTCGAGCTGGTCGATCACCGCGCGCAGATTGCGGTAAACCGGCTCCGACGCAGTGATGATCAGCGAGTTCGTCGCCGAGTCCGCCTGGATCATGCCGCCCGGCTGATTGTCCTCGTTCTTGTCCTTGTCGCCGCCGAGCAGGCCGCCGGATTGACCGCCGCCGTTCGCGCCGTAGCCGCCCGCGCCGCCGCCGCCACCCATCGGCGAGGACAACGAACTGTTGTTCAGTCCGCCCGACGGCAGCGGCGGGGTGCCCGAAGTGCCCGTCGAATTGTTGCCGCCAATTCCGCCACCGCCGCCATTCTGGTTGAACGCGTTGGCCTCGTTGCCGCCGCCCGCCGAGCCGCCTTCGCCGCCCTTGCCGAGCATGCCGCGCAAGGTCTTCGCGAGCTTGCTTGCCTCGGCGTTGCGCAGCGGCACGACGTGCATGTTGCCCGGCATGCTGGTCGGCGCGTCGAGTTCGCGCGCGAGCGTTCTCGCGGCGGCCAGACGCGCGCCGTTCGACGCGCGGATGAGCAGCGAGTTCGTGCGCGGGTCGGCGGTGATCGACACTTTCAGCGTGGCGTCCGTGCTGCCGATCGCGCCCGGGTCGAGCATCTTGTTCAGTTGCGTGGCAATGTCGAGCGCGTTTGCATTCTTCAGTTGTACGACGGACACCGACTGACCGGCCGCCGTATCCACACCGGCGATGATCTGCGCGATACGGCGCACGTTGTCCGCGTAGTCGGTGACGACGATCGTGTTGTTGGCCGGATAAGCGGCCACGGTATTGTTCGGCGAGATCAGCGGACGCAGCACCGGCAACAGGTTATTCGCCGATTCGTTCTTCAGCACGAACACTTGCGTGACCACCTGATCGCCGCGCGCGCTCGGCGAATTGCCGACGTAGGTCGGCACGCCTTGCAGCTTGGCGTCGGCCTCGGGCACGACTTTCAGTACGCCGTGATCCTGGACGAGCGCGAAGCCCTGCATGCGCAACGCGGATTGCAACGTCTTCAGCGCCTGATCCTCGGGCACCGCGTTTTCCGACACGAGATTCAACTGACCTTTGACTCGTGGGTCGACGATGATTGTCTTGCCGGTCGCCGCGCCGATCGCCTTCGCGACCTGGTCGATATCGGCGTTGACGAAGTTCAATGTCACCTGCGCCTGTGCGGTCTGCGCAGTGATCAAGCCAGCCAACAGCAACGCCGTTGCGACGCGACGCAAAGCCATACGATTTCTTCTCATGGAATGTAATGTCGATGCCGGCAGCGCAGGCCGCCGGCGGTCATGCAGCGCGGACACAGGAGCAAACCGCCGGTCGGTCGGTCTGCCGGCGGGCCAGGTGGGCGAAAGCCGCCCTAAAATGCTGGCCATCCGATGTCCGAAAAGAAGGAACAGTAACAGTTTTTCATGTCGGATTTGTCACAAAAGGAAAGCCTCAGTGAGTTTCCCTAAACGTTCGGGCCCGCTCGGCGGGCCTTGAAAGCGAAACCACTGCGGACTGAAAGCGGCAAGAAAACCTAGTGTTTCCGCGCTCTTATGTCTGTTAGCCAACTTGACGGGTCACGGCCTGCCGGTATCATACGAGCCGTTCAAGCCGTCGGATCGCCGTTGCGAACACGGGTTTTCCCGCATCTTCCGTCAATGCCCCGGCCAGATTGCGCCCACCGGCTAGTCCCGGCTGAACAATGGCTGACACGAGCCCTTACGATCCCTTACTCTTGCGGTTTGCCCCAGTCGTCTTGACCGATGAAACGAAGCTTCGTCACCTTTCTGGCAGGAATTACCATCTTGGCTTCGGCCGGGACGGCACGCGCCGATTGCTTCGACGAAGCCGCGAAATATCAGAAAGTGAACCCGCTGATTCTGCGTGCGATCGCCTGGCAGGAGTCGCATAACCGTCCGGACGCGCAGCACAAAAACGCAAACGGCTCGACCGACTACGGCGTAATGCAGATCAACTCGATTCATCTGCCCACGCTCGCGCAATACGGGATCTCGCAAGGCACGCTGATGGAGCCGTGCAAGAACGTGTACATCGCCGCGTGGCATCTGCGCCGGCAGATGAACAAGTACGGCAATACGTGGCAAGCCATCGGCGCTTATCACTCCGAGACGCCCGCGCTGCGCGACAAGTACGCTCAACAGATCGCCGCAATTCTACGCAAGTGGAACCTGATGCCGGCGTCACGCTGATCGACCGCTCGCCGTTTCCGATTTGATGCACAATGCGGCTTCGTGCTGCCGCCGGCGCTCGAGCGTCCGCTGGACCGCGGCTAGACTCGCGTAGCAATGCGGCGCCCGGCACGCCTTCCACTCCTCCCGATTTTCCGTACTGCGATGAACCAGCCGCCACTGCCCGTCACCGTGCTCTCCGGTTTTCTGGGCGCCGGCAAGACCACGCTCCTGAATCACATCCTCGCGAATCGCGCCGGCTTGCGCGTCGCCGCGATCGTCGACGATCTCGCCGCCGTCAATATCGACGCGGCGCTTTTGCGCGATCCGGCCGCGCTGTCGCCCAGCGAAGAAAACCTGGCCGAACTGTCGAACGGCTGTGTCTGCTGCACGCTGCACGACGATCTGCCCGCCCAGGTGAAACGGCTGGCCGCCGAAAAGCGCTTCGACGCGATACTGATCGAGTCGGCCGGTGTGGCGGAACCCATGCCGATCGCCGAGACCTTCGCCTTCGCCGACGATGACGACGACGGCGCGCCGCTCGCCGAGCTCGCGCGGCTCGACACGATGGTCACGGTGGTCGACGCGTCCAATTTTCTGCGCGACTACGGTTCCGCGGATGCGCTCGCCGAACGCGGCATCGCCGCGAGCGACGAAGACGACCGGACTCTAGTGGAACTGCTGATCGAGCAGGTCGAGTTCTGCGACGTGCTGGTCGTGAACAAGGCCGAACTCGTGACCGCCGACGAGCTGACGCGCCTGCAACGCATCCTCGCGCGCATCAATCCGCGCGCGGTGCAAGTGGTGAGCCGCTTCGGCGCCGTGCCGCTCGAACAGATCGTGAACACCGGCCGCTTCGATTTCGACGAGACGGCGAACGCTCCCGGCGCGATCGCGTTGCTCAACCAGGCCGAGAAGCACGTAGACGAACGCGGCCACGGTCATCGCAGCGAAGCCGACGAGTTCGGCATCGGCAGCTTCGTTTATCAGGCACGCCGTCCGTTCCATCCGGAGCGGCTGTGGGCGTTGCTGCACGAGGAGTGGAAGGGCGTCTTGCGCAGCAAGGGTTTCTTCTGGCTCGCGACGCGTAACGACATCGCCGGTTCGCTGTCGCAGGCGGGCGGCGCTTGCCGGCACGGTCCCGCAGGCATGTGGTGGGCGGCTCAGGACCGCAGCGAATGGCCCGATGCCGACGACGAGCTAGCCGCCGAAATCGCCGCCGACTGGTATGGCACGCCGGACGACGTCAGTATTGGCGACCGTCGCCAGGAGCTGGCGATGATCGGCGTCGGCATCGACCCGACGCTGTGGTCGGCGAAGTTCGACGCGTGCCTGCTGACCGACGACGAGTACGCAGTGGGACCGCAAGGCTGGCAACAGTTCGCCGATCCGTTCCCGGCGTGGGACTTCGACGACGATCACGATCACGACGGACATGATCACGGTCATCATCATGATCATGATCACGGCCACGACGACCATGATCACGATGGCCACGGCCACGGCGGAACAGCACATCGCCACGACTAAGCGGCTCTTTCAACTGCGTCGACAGTAGCAACGAAACCCGCCGCACACTCCCCTGCGGCGCGCCCATTCGCAAAGAAAAAAGACGAAAAAAAACCCGCCGTTGGCGGGTGTCAACTGCCTGGCAGTAATCTGCTTAGCGCTTGTTGACTGCGTCTTTGAACGCCTTGCCTGCCGTGAACTTGACGGTCTTTGCGGCCGGAATCTTGATGGTTTCGCCCGTCTTCGGGTTGCGACCTGTACGCGCTGCGCGCTTGCCCGAACCAAAGCTGCCGAAGCCGATCAACTGGACCGCGTCGCCCTTCGACACAGACTTCTTGATCACTTCAAGCAACGTGTCCAGCGTTTCACCGGTTTGAGCCTTGCTGGCGCCCGTCTGTCCTGCGACAGCGTCGATCAGTTCCTGTTTGTTCATTAAGGTTCCTTTCTGAGTTTAGGTTGACACGAACAGCGCGAACGCGCCGATTATACGTGCGCGCGCCGCGCCGTCGAGCAGCTACGGCTCCGGAGCCCCTCCAGATCAAAAGCGCCGGACAGCGAGTGTCCGTCGGCCGTGCTGCCGCTCCCTTCGCGGCGCTTGCTATGATAGCGCAGCGCAAACCCAATCAGGACAAGGGTTTCGAAGAATTACGCGGTTTTGGAACAGATACAGCAAGGAAACGGCACTTTTTGCTGATCCGGCCTCGCTGAGAAGCCCGAAACCCAGTGTGGACGGGGCTTTGACGTTGGTTTTTGCCAACGCTCGGCGCGTCTATTTCGCCGCCCGGCGAGCCGCGCGCGCTGGCGGTAACGTTGGACCCGCTTCTCGGGGCCTCACTTTGCGTCGCGCATGACCGATCCGCTGATCCCAGCCGTCCTCTCGTTCCGGGACAACGGCACGCCTTTTTCGCCTCTCTACGACGACATCTATCACAGCGCCGTCGGCGGTCTCGAGCAGGCCGACCATGTTTTCTTGCGCGGCAATGCGCTGCCCGAGCGCTGGCAAGGCCGGCGCATTTTCACGGTGCTGGAGACGGGCTTCGGCATGGGCATCAACTTCCTCACGACGTGGGCCGCCTGGCGCGCCGACCCGTCGCGTTGCGAGCGGCTCCATTTCGTCTCGACGGAAAAGCATCCGTTCGCGCTCGCCGATCTGCGCCGCGCGTACGCCGCGACCATTGCCGATCCGTCGATTGCCGCGCTCGCCGACACGCTCGCGAACGACTGGCCGATGCTCGTGCCGGGCACGCATCGGCTGGAATTCGAGGACGGGCGCGTGGTTCTCACACTCGTTTTCGGCGACGCAGAGCAGAGCTTGCCGAATCTCAGGCTGCGCGCGGACGCGTTTTACCTCGACGGCTTCTCGCCGGCCAAAAATCCGGAGCTTTGGACGCTCGCCATCTTCAAGTCGCTTGCGCGGCTCGCGGACGACGGCGCGACCTTCGCCACTTACACGAGCGCCGGCGACATCAAGCGGGCGCTGACTCAATGCGGCTTCGAGTATCGGAAGGTCGAAGGTTTCGGCTGGAAGCGCGCGATGCTGGTCGGCCGCTTCGCGCCTCGCTGGCGCGTGCGCCGTCATGAGCCGCCCTCGCCACTCGGACCACTCGGAGCGCTCGGATCGCTCGGACCGCTCACGCCTCGCGAACGGCATGCGGTCGTGATCGGCGGCGGTCTCGCGGGATGCGCGATGGTCGAGCGGCTCGCCGCGCGCGGCTGGCGCGTGACTTTGCTGGAGCGGCATGCGTCGGTCGCGCAAGACGCGTCGGGCAATCCGGCCGGCGTATTCCACCCGATGATCTCGCGCGACGACAGCGTCGCGTCGCGCGTCACGCGCGCCGGCTTTTTATACGCGCTAAGACGCTGGACGGCGCTCGAACGGCTCGGCCACGCGCCGCTGCGCGGCGGCTCGGGTCTGCTGCAAATCGCCGAAAACGCCGACGAAGCCCACGCGATGAGCGAAGCCATCGCCGCGCTGCGCTATCCGCCGGAATTCGTCACGCCGGTCTCCGCCGACGACGCGCAAAAACTCGCCGGTACACCGCTCGCGCGCGGCGGCTGGTTCTTCCCGCACGGCGGCTGGATCGACCCGGCCTCGCTTTGCGCCGCGCAATGCGCCGCCGCCGGTGATTTGCTCGAGCGGCGCTTCGGCGTCGAAGCCGCGCGTCTCGAGCGCTCGGGCGATCAGTGGCTGGTATTCGACGCGGCCGGCGACGTGCTCGCGCGTGCGCCGGTCGTGATCGTCGCCAACGCTCACGACGCGGCGCGCATTGCCGGTTTGCGTCACGCGCCGACTCGCAGCATCCGCGGCCAGCTCACTTTGCTGCCGCCGGGCGCGGCGCCGTCGCTGGAGTTGCCGGTGATTGGCGAAGGTTATGCGATACCGCTGCCCGGCGGCGTCACGCTGACGGGCGCGACTTACGAACTCGACGACGCTCAAACGTCGCTTCGTCCTGCCGGTCATCTGGAAAACATCGAGCGCGTCGCGCAGATGCTGCCCGCGTTCGTGAGCGTTGTCGGGCGCGGCGATGCCGCGGCATCGGGTCATGCGCTGACCGGCCGCGTCGCATTCCGCTGCGTGACAAGCGACCGCATGCCGATGATCGGCAACCTCGCCGACGAAGCGCTCGCCGCACACAACGCGCAACGCCTGCGCGGTGCGTGGCCGCTCGATCTGCCGCGCGTCGACGGTCTCTACAGCGCCTTTGCCTACGGCTCGCGCGGTCTCGTGTGGGCGGCGCTTGGCGCGGAACTGATCGCGTCGCAGATCGAAGGCGAGCCGTTGCCGCTCGAACGCGATCTCGCCGAAGACATCGACCCTGCGCGCTTCCTGCTGCGCACTTTGCGGCAAGGCGGCGTCATCAGTTAACTCTTGGCGGTGCGCAGCGCGGTTATCCACCGCAAATTGTGGATAACCACGTTGTTTACTAGCGCAACTCATGTGGAACCGTTGTGGACGTAAACGGGGTAACTCGAGCGCCGTCGAATTTCGCGGAAAGTTACCCGCGACTACCCGGCGTCGCCGCACATGCTGTGCATCCGGTTATGAAGTCTGCAATCCGCTGATTCGCTTCGGTAAACCGGGGTTATCCACAGAAAAGCGGGCTGCTTGTTAACTGCTACTACGTATACATACAGTAAACACGTAAACAGCAAGGCCCGAGCTGGACCGTGCGCCACCGCACAGATCGGGCGACGCATTCAACCCGTGTGCTAGCGGCTGTCCTGAAAAGCACACGTAGATGGTGCAGACTCCATCGACGGGTACTGGAACAAGCCAGCAATCCAGGCGTCGCGAGCTTCAAAACGGTCGCTTTTTCCACATCTCGCGAAGATGAAGTACTTTCTTACCGTTTTGCCTGCATGTTCGTGTCTTTTCGGTCGAAGCTAAAAAAGCTATGGCACAATCGCCGTTCTTTTCCGCGTGGTGCCTGGCCCCCTGCGGTACCCGCTGCAATGGAACGGTCCCGTTCAATCAGAATCTGATTCAACGTCGACGGCGTTCTTTCACCGTGCCGAGCCGGTTGCTACGGCCGCACCCCTGAATGCGCCGAGCTCCCTGCGACTGCGGCGCGTTCGAATCATCCGATCGTTGAAAACCCGCAACGCGGATCACGCGAAGCGATTGCGACAGTGGCCCGCGTCTTGCGCCCACCCGCTCGCCGGTGTTCGCGCCGGCTCATGCTGGTTCATGTGATCTGCCGTTGCTGCAAAGGAGAACCCATAACGATGAATTCGGCGTTTTCATTTTTTCCAGCCTGGCCGCTTTCACCCGACGCCATTTTTTGGGCTGGTCTCGCCTTGCTCGCCGCGGGCTTGTGCGGCGAGTTGTGCTATCGCGCGTGGCGCTTGCCGCGTATTTCGGGCTATGCGGTCATCGGTCTGATTGCCGGCGCGGCTGGCTCGGGCGTGATCGATGCCGAATCGGCGAAAGCCGCGCGGCCCTTGCTCGACGTTGCGCTCGGCTTGCTGCTGTTCGAACTCGGCAGCCGGCTCGATCTGCGCTGGATCCGTCGTAATCCGTGGCTCGTGATGTCGAGCGTCGCGGAAGCCACTTTGACTTTCGCCCTCGTTTTGCCCGTGCTGCTGTTTTTGAACGTGCCGCTGATGGTCGCAACCGTGCTGGCCGCCATCGCGATGGCGACTTCGCCGGCCATGGTGATTCAGCTCAAGACCGAGCTTCGCGCCGAAGGCCAGGTCACGCAGCGTCTGTTGACGCTGACCGCGTTGAACAGCATGTATGCGGTCGTGATCGAAAAGCTCGTGTCGAGCTGGCTGCATCAGGAAGCGTACGGCAATGTTTTCGCGACCATTCTGCAGCCGCTTTATCTGCTGGTCGGCTCGCTCGTGCTCGCCTATCTGCTCGCGCGCACCTGCACGTTCTTTTATCGCCGGCTCAACATGCAGGACGAGCATTCGTTCGTTGCGCTATTCGGCCTGATTCTGGTGGCCATCGCGGTCGCGCATCTGTTCAAGCTGTCGACCATTCTCGCGCTGCTCGCCGCCGGCATCATCGTGAAGAATCTGGAGGCTCGGCCGCAGTTGTGGCCGCGGCATTTCGGCACGGCCGGCTGGCTTCTCACTGTGATTCTGTTCGTGCTGACGCTCACTTCGTTTGAATGGAAAGACATTGCGCTCGGCGGCGTTGCGGCGCTGGGCCTGATTGTTGCGCGGCTCGTCGCGAAACTCGTCGGCGTGCTTGCGTTTGCAAAGCCGAGCGGTCTGGACTGGAAACAGGGCATGGCGCTCGGTTTGTCGCTCTCGCCGATGTCGGCGCTGGCTTATCTGCTCGTCGACGATACGTACAACCTGTATCCAAATTTCGATCCGCAATTGCGGGCGATCATGATGTGTTCGATTGTCGTGCTGCAGATTCTCGGGCCGTGGCTCGTTTATCGCAGCCTCGCGCTGGTCGCCGAGCGGCGCGAAGAGTAAGCGGTTAAGCGGTCATAAGCGACCGTGAGCGCTCCGCGCTGCAAGCCACACGTTATTCAAATTTATTCGCTTCAAAAAACGGCCGGGCTTCCGACAACCGTCCGGCCGACCTCACTCAGGGGACGCCATGTCACTCGAACCCTTCATCGATTCGAAGCCGTTCACTTTCGGTGTCGAACTCGAGATGCAGATCGTCAATACGCACGACTATGATCTGACCAAAGCCGGCTCCGATCTGCTGCGCCTCGTCAAGGATCAAAAGATCCCCGGCAACATCACGCCGGAAATCACCGAGAGCATGATCGAGCTGTCCACCGGCATTTGCACGAACCACGAACAGGCACTCGCCGATCTGCGCAAGATTCGCGACACGCTCGTTTCCGCGGCCCGATCATCTGAACGTCGGCCTGTGCGGCGGCGGCACGCACGCTTTCCAGCAATGGAGCGAACGGCAGATCGTGGATACGCCGCGCTTTCAGTATCTTTCCGAACTGTACGGTTATCTTGCGAAGCAGTTCACCGTATTCGGCCAGCATGTGCACATCGGCTGCCCCGATCCGGACAGCGCGCTGTTCCTGCTGCATTCCATGTCGCGCTTCATTCCGCATTTCATTGCGTTGTCCGCATCGTCGCCGTTCGTGCAGGGCGTGGACACCGGCTTTCATTCGGCACGCCTGAATTCCGTGTTCGCGTTTCCGCTATCGGGCCGCGCGCCGTTCGTGCTGACGTGGGACAGCTTCGAGGAATATTTCTCGAAGATGGTCCATACGGGCGTGGTCAACAGCATGAAGGATTTTTACTGGGACATCCGGCCGAAGCCGGGCTTCGGCACCATCGAAGTACGCGTGATGGATACGCCGCTTTCCGTCGATCGCGCCGCGGCGATTGCCTGCTACATCCAGACGCTTGCGCGCCATCTGCTGCTCGACAAGCCGATCACGCCGCACGAAGACGACTACCTCGTCTACACGTTCAACCGCTTCGAGGCATGCCGTTTCGGTCTTGCCGGAACCTGCATCAATCCGCAGACAGGCGAACGCAAGACGATTTCGGAAGACATTCTGGAGACGCTCGACCTCATCGCGCCGCACGGCGACGCGTTGGGCTCGGGCCATGCGCTTGCCGAAATCGGCGCGATTGCGCGCGGTCAGATCAACGATGCAACGTGGCTAAGAGGCGTCGTCGAACAGGAAAAGTCACTGCATGAGGCTGTCCGGCAACAGTGTCTGAAGTGGCGAGCGTGATCGGCCGAACGGTGTCGCTTGTGTTCAACAGTAAGAAAACCCGCCTGCGCGGGTTTTTTTTCGTCGTTAAAATTTTCCAGTTCGGGGCCCTTAAGGTTTTTCCAATAAGTACGTATACAAACGTAGTAGTAGTTAACAAGCATCGCCGCCGACTGTGGACAACTGAATAATTCCCTGCAAAGTCAAGGCGCTGCGTAAACCATAAGTAGGCCGGTGAGCAGTGCGTGGCCGGCGGTAAACGAGGACAACTTAAGGACTCACAAGTGGACGCGGGTGCTTATCAAGAATCGGCGCACATGTCATCCCTGATGTTGTCCCACGGTTATCCACAGATTGCATTGGATAACTTAGCTGTACGATTCGCCGCTCTCGCATAGAATGTCGTCTTAACCGCTTCGGCTTGCAAGGCGGTGAATTTTTGAGATAGTTAGAGACCGTCTCGTCCTGTTTTGGGCGGGGCTACCCCACACAGGCTACGGGCGTTCCCGGCAACAACGGCCGGCACCGCACAAAAGCTGTAAATAAACCAATCGAAGATTATGAGCGAAGGCGTATACGGAGAACAGGCAACCGGGCGAGTCACCCACAGCCTCTTGCGACTGAGCACGGCGATGCGAAGCCAGGCTTGGGAATGGGCGGAAGGCGCGGGCCTCACGCCCACGCAGGGCGAAATCCTGGTTTTGCTGATGCAACGAAAGGGGCCGATGCGGCTCGGGGAAATCGCGCGCGAAACGGCACTGACCGCCGCGACCACCAGCGACGCGGTCAGTACGCTCGAGACCAAGGGACTGGTCGAAAAGCGCCGCGCTCTCGATGACGGCCGCGCGCTCGCCGTTCGTCTGACCACTCGCGGCCGCACGGCTGCGAAGCGCGCCGCGCAATGGCCTGACTTTCTGGCCAAGGCTGTGGGCACGTTGCGCGACGACGAGCAGGCCCTGTTCTATCGCACGCTGCTCAAGACGGTTCATCAACTGGAAGCGCAGGGCAACATTCCGCCGCACCGCATGTGCCTGAGCTGCACGCATTTCGAGCCGAGCAAGAATCCGAAGAAAACGCCGCATCATTGCGCGCTGCTCGATCTGAACATGGCGGATACGGATCTGCGTCTGGATTGCGCCGTGCATGAAACCGCCGACGTCGCCACGCAGAAAAAGACCTGGAAGATCTTCGCCCAGTAAGGCGACTGCTTCGCTGCCAATCCGCTACACTGCAACCGGCAACAGCAGGCGGCGTTTGCCGCCTGCCTGCTTTCTCGGTGCCGCGCAGCGGCAGTCTGCAGTCAATCTGAAGGTGACAGGCTGATGAATCAGGAAGTTCTGGCCATTCGCCACGTGCACTTCGAGGATCTGGGCAGTCTCGAACTCGTGCTCGGCGAACGCGGGCGGCCCGTGCGTTATCTCGATGTCGGCTTTGCCCGCATCGAGGCGCCGAACCCGGTCACGTCATCGTTGATGGTGGTGCTCGGCGGCCCGATCAGCGCCACCGACGACGCGCGCTATCCCACGCTCGTGCCGCTGCTTTCGATGATCGAAAAACGCATCGAAGCAGGGCTTCCCACACTCGGCATTTGTCTCGGCGCGCAACTGATCGCGCGTGCGCTCGGCGCGCGGGTCTATCCCGCGGGCCATACCGAGCTCGGCTGGGAACCGCTTACGCTGACGGAGGCCGGCCGCGCATCGCCGGTGCGTCATCTGGATGGCGCGCATACGTCCATGCTGCATTGGCATGGCGATACCTTCGACCTTCCCGCGAACGCGACGCGTCTCGCATCCACGAGCGCGTGTGAAAACCAGGCGTTCACGTGGGGCAGCCATGTGCTCGCGTTGCAATGTCATCCCGAGATCCGCACGGATCGCTTCGAGCCCTGGCTGATCGGTAATGCGGGCGAACTTGTGGAGCACGGAATCGACGCGCGTCAATTGCGCGCCGAGACCGCGCAGTTCGGCCCGGCTCTCGAGGCCGCAGCTTGCCGTATGTTCGGCGAATGGCTCGATCAGGTGCAAGCGCAGCCCTAAGCGAGCGCTTCAGCGGCGGCCGCAAGTGGCCTGCCTGCAGCAAATGACCCGCGGTGCTATCCTCGTTCGCTCTCGGTTTTCTACTGGGCGGTGATCCATGAGCGCGCTATTTTCTCCACTCACGCTGCGTAGCGTGACGCTTCCGAATCGCATCGTCGTGTCGCCGATGTGCCAGTATTCCGCCGAACGCGGCGAAGCCACCGCGTGGCACATGATTCACCTCGGCAGTCTCGCGTTGTCCGGCGCCGGCATGTTGTGCATCGAGGCGACGGCTGTCGAACCGGACGGCCGCATCACGCCCGGCGATCTCGGCTTGTGGGACGACGCGACCGAAGCCGCGCTCACGCCCGTGCTTGCCGCGATCCGCAAGCACTCGCACATCAATGTGACGATGCAGTTGTCGCATGCCGGACGCAAGGCGTCGAGTCATGCGCCGTGGGAAGGCGGCCAGCTGATTCCGGTCTCGCAGGGCGGCTGGTTGCCGCATGCGCCGTCGGCGTTGCCGCACAAAGCGGGCGAAGAGCCGCCGCTCGCGCTCGACACGCCTGGCCTGAATCGCATCCGCGAAGCATTCGCCGCGTCCGCGCGGCGCGCCGCGCGTCTCGGCATCGACGCACTCGAAGTGCATGCCGCACACGGCTATTTGCTGCATCAGTTTCTTTCGCCGCTCGCCAATCAACGGGATGACGACTACGGCGGTTCGCTCGAAAACCGCATGCGTTTTCCGCTCGAGATCTTCGACATCGTGCGCGCGTCTTTTCCCGCCGACAAACCGGTCGGCGTGCGTGTGTCCGCAACGGATTGGGTCGACGGCGGCTGGTCGCTGGAAGACACCATCGCGTTCGCACACGAATTGAAAAAGCGCGGTTGCGACTGGATCGACGTATCGTCCGGCGGCGTCTCGCCGTTGCAGAAGATTCCGCTCGAGCCGGGCTATCAGATTCCATTCGCCAAGGCCGTCAAACAGGCGACGGGGCTCACGACCATCGGCGTCGGACTCATCACCGATCCGTTTCACGCGGAGCAACTGATCGAACAGGGCGACGCCGATCTGATCGCGCTGGCTCGTGCGCTGCTATACAACCCGCGCTGGCCGTGGCACGCCGCTGCGCAACTCGGCGCGACGGTCGAAGCGCCGCCGCAGTACTGGCGCTCGCAACCGCGCGATCAGAAGGCGCTGTTCGGCGAGATTTCATTCGGACAAAGATGAGGCGGCTCATGCGTGACGCACGATCGCATGAGGTCCACGTTTTTGACGGTTGAACGAAGCCGTCTTCAGCGTGTAGGATGCCGGTTGTGGCGCGTGAGCGTCGCAGGTCGACGCGGCGCTCGCAGGGCGCCGCGTTTGCTATGAGCGCCAGAAAAAATCAGCGCGTCAGACGCGAGCTTTTCCGACGGCTGCCGGACTTCATCCCCAGTTCTTCACAAGGATTCATTCAATGAGTTCACGCAGGATCGCCGTGCGTCGTTCCGGTGTGCACGGCAAAGGCGTGTTTGCGCTCGAACCGATTGCGGCCGGCGAGCGGCTAATCGAATACAAGGGCGAGCGGATTTCCTGGAAAGAAGCGTTGCGCCGTCATCCGCATAATCCTGACGAACCGAATCACACGTTCTACTTTGCGCTCGATAGCGGCAAGGTGATCGACGGCAAGGTGAGCGGCAACAGCGCACGCTGGATCAACCACTCGTGCGCGCCGAACTGCGAAGCGGAAGAGATCGACGGTCACGTGTACGTGCATGCACTGCGCGACATCGCCGAGGGCGAGGAGATCTTCTACGATTACGGTCTCGTGATCGACGCGCGTCAGACGAAGAAGCTCAAGAAGGAATACGAATGCCGCTGCGGCTCGCGCAAATGCCGCGGCACGATGCTCGCGCCGACCGAGAAGGACAAGGCCGCGGCTAAAGCGGCGAAGCCGGCCAAGGCTGCGAAAACCGCTAAGTCGGCTAAGTCCGCGAAGCCGGCCAGCTCGGCCAAGAAGGCCAAGAAAAAGTAACGCGCGAGCTGCGCGGTTCGTCGTGCGAATGACGCCCGCGCAGCGCGAAGACCTAAGTTACCGCTACAGATCGACCGGCGCCGAGTGCGCCGGTTTTTTTTCGTGGTCTTGCGCGTCGTCGCTGGCGTGTGCCGGCCGCGCCGTTTCCACGATCGGAATACGCACGATGAAACGCGCTCCGCCTTCGGGCGCGTCTTCGTAATGCACGCTGCCGTGATGCAGCGCCATGATGTCGTGAACGATCGCGAGACCGAGACCGGCGCCGCCGTCCACGCCGTCATCGCTCTGACCGTCGCCGCGGAAAAACCGCTTGAACAGGTCGGCTTGCTGCGTGTGAGGCACGCCCGCGCCATTGTCTTCGACGACGATCTCGGCCATGCGCACGTCGTCGATCACGGTTTGCGACACCGTGACCGTAATGCGCCCACCGTCGAAGCGCGAAGGCGGCACGTACTTCAGCGCGTTATCCAGCAGATTCGCGATCACTTCGTGCAGCAGCACCGGATTGCCGCGCGCGATCAACGGATGATCGTTGGCCGGATCATCGAGCCGCTGAAAACCCAGGTCGATGTGCGAGGCCAACGCGCGCGGCACCCATTCCGCGCCGGTATCGAACGCGAGCGCGGCCATATCGACATTGACGAAGCGCGCGGCCTGCTCGGCCGGTTCCGCGCGCGCAAGAGACAGCAACTGATTCGACAGACGCACCGCGCGATCGGCCGCCGCACGCAGCTCGCGCACGGCGGCGAGCGTTTGTTGCGGATCGCGCGCGACAGCCGCCTGCTCCGCGTGCAGCTTGACGGCCGTGAGCGGCGTGCGAAGTTGATGCGCGGCATCGGCGATGAATTTGCGTTGCCCGTCGAGCGCGGTCTTGAGACGGCCGAGCAGCGCATTGACGGCGCCGGTCAGCGGCCGGATTTCGACGGGGACATAGGTCTCGTCGACCGGTTCGAGCGACGTGTGCGTCTGCCGGTTCAACGAGTCCGCGAGATCGGTCAGCGGATTGAGCTGCTGATTCACCACTCGCCACACGATCACCCAGCCCGCGAGCAGCAGCAGCAACAGCGGCATCATGATCGCCACGAGAAATTCCGCGGCGATGCGAAAGCGGTGATGCACCGGCTGCCCGACCTCGACGACGATCGGATTGCCCACCGGCTGATCGACCCTCACCTGCGCGACGCGCACGGTCACGCCTTGATGCTGCGTTTCGAACACATACGCGTAATGCATGCGCCGAACGCTGGTGCCTTGCAACGGCAGCGTTTCATCGCCGGCAATTTCGGTTTCGCCATCGCTGATTCGATAGACGAGATGCTCGACCGGATCGGAAAACATCGCTTGCGCGAGCGGCGGCACGGTAATGGGCGCTTCGGGGCCCGCAATCTGAATCTGCTTGGAGATGGCGGTCGCGAGGTCCGCAAGCGAGCGATCGACCACGTGCTGCGTGTACTGCCACGCGAGCCAATAGGCGATCAGGCCGCTCATCAGCGCGAGCAGCGAAAGCGGAGCAGCTAGGCGCCGCAGCAGCGTGCGGCGCAGACTATTGGCGGCCGGCTGGGGCATGATCGAACGCGTGGGAAGAGGGCAGGCGCGAGGCGCCATGAAGTTTCACCGGACGCCGGCGACTCGCGCACGCAGTGCGCCGCGCCGGCCCGGCGCCGTCAGGCCGCAACAGAGTGGCGGCCTTCACGACGATTATGCGGCCTGACGGATTTCCTGCAACAGGTAACCGAAGCCGCGCACCGTAACGATTTCGACGCGGCAGCTCTCGAGCTTTTTGCGCACGCGGTGCACATAGACTTCGATCGCGGTGTCGCCGAGATCGCCGCCGAAATGCGTGAGGTGGTCTTGCAGTTGCGCCTTGCTGACCACGCGGCCGTGGCGCAGCAGCAGCATTTCGAGCACGGCGAATTCGCGCGGCGACAGTTCGAGCGGCTTGTCGTCGTTGAAAATGCGCCGATCCACGCCCGACAGACGCACGCCGCCCAGCGACACTTCCGGACGCGGCATGTCGCCGTGCGGACCGCTGCGGCGCATCACTGCGCGAATGCGCGCTTCGAGCTCGGTCGGCTCGAACGGCTTGAGCATGTAGTCGTCCGCGCCGGAATTCAGGCCCTGGACGCGGTCGTTCAGTTCGTCGCGCGCGGTGAGGATGATCACCGGCGTATGGCGATTGCTCTGACGGAAACGCGCGAGCAGCGTCATGCCGTCGATGCCCGGCAAGCCGAGGTCGAGAATCACCAGTTCGTGACGGTTTTGGGTGAGAGCCTGTTCGGCGAAAATGCCGTCGTGGACCATGTCGACGGTGAAGCCGGCTTGTTCGAGGCTGCTTTGGATGCCGCGTGCGATGGGGCGGTCATCTTCGATCAGAAGGAGTCGCATGGATCTCGCTCAATTACAATGGGTTTAGGCGTTCGGGCAAGCGGTTCGCCGGGGCGCCTGCTTTACAGATCTGCTACGCGGACCGCGGTGTGTGCTCATGCCGGATCGGCCCAAGCCACCAAGCAGTCAACCACGCAGTCATCGAGCAGCGCGCTCGCGCCCTCCGGGTAATCGAAGCCATGTCCGAGATCAGCATTCAGGAACTCGAAGCCGCGATCAACTTCTGGCGCGCCCGCTCACCTTCGAGCGGAGACGAACTCGTTCTGTGCAAGGAGGCAAGCGCGCTCTCCAAGCCGTATGCGCTCCTGATTGTACAGCGTCGGAACACGCTATCGCGGGATCGTTTGGACGCCAATGCACGCCAGGCGTGGGATTCTTACGTGCGCCTTAAAAATAGCCTGTAGAACTGAAGGTTTTCGTCCGCGGTTGCCTGCAAAGGCCTTTCAGTACGACGAATTCTGCGTGTTGGCCGCGTTGCGCGTGTGTGCCGTGATCGTCTCGATAAAGTGCGCCAGTTCGATATCGCGCTTCGTCAGTCCATTTGCTTCATGCGTCGACAGCGTGATCTGCACCTTGTTGTACACGTTGAACCATTCGGGATGGTGATCCATTTCCTGCGCTTTGATTGCGACACGCGTCATGAAGCCGAAGGCTTCGTTGAAATCGGCGAACTCGAACTGCCGCTGGATCGCATCGCGGTCGGTCGCGGGTTGCCAGCCGTGCAAGCGGGCGAGTTCGGCGGTGCGTTCTTCGGAACTCAGTTTGTGGATCATCGGGTCACCTCGTGTGCTCGGTTTGCGTCGCCATGCCGACGCTTTCGTTTATTTTTCCACGGATGCGGCGGGCTCGCTGAGAGGTGGGGCGGCGGCATGCAGCGGCCCGTCGGATGAGCGGGCGTTGGGCGTATCGTCGGGATCACATGCAATAATCCCGCATTGAACGGCTATTTAATGCGGAATTGCACCATGCTAGACCTCGACCACTTCGACCTCGCGCTGCTGGACGTGCTTCAGCGCTTCGGCCGCGCGACTCATCAGCAGCTTGCCGAGCAAGTGCCGCTGTCGCCGTCGCAGATCGGGCGGCGCTTGCAGCGGCTGGAACAGATCGGCGTGGTGGACGGCTATCGCGTCGTGCTGCGGCCGGAAAAGCTCGGCCTGGGCGTGACGGCCTTTACGAGCCTCAAGCTCAAGCATCACGGCGATTCGATCATCGAGCAGTTTCAGCAGCAGATCGACGCGTTGCCCGAAGTGCTGGAATGTCACGCGGTGGTGGGCGACGCCGACTATCTGCTGCGCATCGTCGCGCCCGACCTGAATTACCTGTCCACGTTCGTGATGAAAAAGCTGATGCGCGTGCCCGGCGTGGACAGCGTGCGCTCGAACATCGTGCTCACGACGTTCAAGCGCAACGGGCCGTTGCCGCTTGCGCATCTGTCGCCGGGAACGGCTGCGGCGTGAGCCGCGCTCGAGCGGCGATACGCGCGTTTTATGCGGCCTGCTTCGGCTCGCCGCCGGGGCTCGTCAGCAGATCGACATAAGCCACCGCCACCAGATCCGATTCCGGCACGCCGAGACTCGCGAACATCGCATGCGCTTCCGCGTGACCGTCTTCCTCGTTATCGTCTTGCGCGAGGACCACTTCCAGCTCGACGAAATCGCCGAGGCCATCGACGCGGTC
Source organism: Paraburkholderia sp. OAS925 (assembly GCF_040543975.1). Classification (NCBI taxonomy): domain Bacteria; kingdom Pseudomonadati; phylum Pseudomonadota; class Betaproteobacteria; order Burkholderiales; family Burkholderiaceae; genus Paraburkholderia; species Paraburkholderia sp. OAS925. The sequence goes on along the minus strand of NZ_JBEUNO010000001.1, from coordinate 297,073 downwards.
CAGATGAATGCGCGTGCGCCCCGCCAGATACACATGCCGTTCCTTGGTGACGATGCCGCGCGTGGTCAGCGCCGTGGCAAGCAGCGAGTGCATCGCTTCGGGGTTCGTCACGGGACTGCGTGTGTAGTACGACGCCTTCGGACCGTCGCGGTCGTCGCGCCGGTAGAAGATCAGTTCGGCGGGCGTGCCGTCGTCGAACTGGCGCAGCTTCAGACGTCCGCGCGGCACGTCGTAGAAGAAATCCTGCTGGCGGAAGATCAGCGGCGCGTCCGGCGCAAGCTGCGCCGCGCGTTCGCGCAGCTGTTCGAAATGCTGGGCGCGGGCTTTGATTTCGATGTTGCGTGCCATGTCAGGCTCCTGTCGGGAATAGGGTGGTAAGCGGCTTCGTCGTGAGTGGGGCGAAGCTGCCGGGAAGACAGAGTCGGTCGGAACGGGAAAGCAGGGACAGCACGAAGGGCCGGCGCATGCGCGAACCGTCAATCTAACAAAAACTCCGTGACGCCGCGGTTTCAGTCGGACTCGATTACTTTGCGGGAGTGCCCGCGCGCTGTCATGAGAACCGCTCATATCGCGGCGGTCCAATACCGGACCCAAGTTCAGGCGGTTTTCACGTCGTCCACTGCAGTTCGATCAGCTTCAACGCGGCGGCTATCGCAGGCTCGTCCTTGCGCTCGGCCAGCGTGATAAAGCTCAGTTGCGTCGGCACCGTAATGCCTTCGACGATGGTCAGCGCATGCGCGTGAGCCTCGGCGATCGCAATCGCGTCGCGCGCGAGCGTGAGGCCCACGCCCGACTTGACGAGATCGAGCATCGACGGCTCCTGGTCCACTTCGGCCACCTTCACCGGCTTGACGCCCGCCTCGCCGAACGCTCGGGACAGCAGCCGGTTATGCGCCGACGCGGGCGGCGTCCAGATCCACGGAAACGCGGCGAGCGAACGCCAGTCGCGCGCGCCTTTGACGCGGTCTTTCCAGCCGGCCGGCGCGAGCACGCGGTACTGGAAGTGCGTGAGCGTCAGTGTATGGAACGCGGAACCGTCGCGTGGATCGTCGTCGGACGGCACGCCGATGTAGTAGCCGACGTCCAGCTCGCCTGCGCGAACCTGGTCGAGCACCCAGCCCGACATGCCGTGCCGCAAAGCCGTCTCGATGTGCGGCCACGTCTCCACCAGTTGCTTCAGAAAGCCGCCGAGCCGCAGGAACTCCGGATCGAGGATCGTGCCGATGCGCAAGCGCCCGCGCACTTCCTGACGCAGCGATTGCGCGGCGCGCTGCACGTCGCTGGCCGCGGTCAATGCACGTTCGGCATGTGGCAGCAGCGCCTGGCCGTCGCGCGTGAGCGAGAGCCCGTGCGAGGTCCGCGTGAACAGCGCGACGCCGAGCGTCTCCTGCAAATGCTTGATTTGCAGACTGACAGCCGGCTGCGTGAGATGCAGTTGCACGGCGGCACGCGTGAGATTGCCCTCGCGTGCCACAGTGACGAACGCGCGTAGCAGAGTGAGATCCATCCACTGATATTAACGCGGCTTATAGCGCAGTTGAGCATTACTCATTGGATTTCGCGCGACGAAGCGCCGTAACCTCGTATTTCAGTACGCCGTTTTGTGGCGGAAGATAGGCAGCAAACCATCGCGAACGATGGTCCCCAACCGAGAGGACAGAACATGAGCGAGACATATCAGGACGAAACCGTCCGCAGCGCCGCGGGCGTGCGGGCGCTGACGCATTTCATCAACGGCAAGGCCATTGACGGAACGAGCGGCCGTTTCGCCGACGTCTTCAATCCCGCGCTCGGCGAAGTGAGCGCGCGCGTGCCGCTCGGTAGCGTCGCCGAAGTCGATGCGGCCGTCGCCGCCGCCTACGCCGCGTTTCCCGCATGGAGCGAAACGGCGCCGATCAAACGTGCGCGCGTGCTGTTCAAGTTCAAGGAACTGCTCGACCGCCATCACGACGAACTCGCGGAACTCATCACGCGTGAGCACGGCAAGGTGTTTTCCGATGCGAAGGGCGAGGTGATGCGCGGCATCGAAGTGGTCGAGTTTGCCTGCGGCATTCCGAATCTGTTGAAGACGGACTTCACTGACCAGATCGGCGGCGGCATCGACAACTGGAATCTGCGCCAGCCGCTCGGCGTGGTCGCCGGCATCACGCCATTCAATTTTCCGATGATGGTGCCGTGCTGGATGTTTCCGGTCGCGATTGCCTGCGGCAATACGTTTGTGCTGAAACCGTCGGAGCGCGATCCGTCGGCATCGAACCGTATCGCCGAATTGCTCAAAGAGGCCGGTCTGCCCGATGGCGTGTTCAACGTCGTTCACGGCGACAAGGTCGCGGTCGACGCGCTGCTCGTGCATCCCGATGTGAGCGCGGTGTCGTTTGTCGGCTCGACGCCGATTGCCGAGTACATCCACAGCGAAGGCACGCGGCACGGCAAGCGCGTGCAGGCGTTGGGCGGTGCCAAGAATCACCTCGTCGTGATGCCGGACGCCGACCTCGATCAGGCCGTCGACGCGTTGATCGGCGCGGCCTACGGTTCGGCCGGCGAGCGCTGCATGGCAATCTCGGTCGCGGTGGCAGTCGGCCATATCGCGGATGAGCTGGTCGAGCGGCTCACGCCTCGCGTGAAGAGCCTGAAGATTCTGAACGGCATGGAAGCGGCCGCCGAAATGGGACCGTTGGTGACGGCCGCGCATCGCGAGAAAGTGCTCGGCTATATCGAAGCCGGCGTCGCGGCAGGCGCGAAGCTCGTCGTCGATGGCCGCGGTCATCAGGTCGATGGTCACGAGAAAGGCTTCTTCCTCGGCGGCACGTTGTTCGACAATGTGTCGACCGATATGAAGATCTATCGCGAGGAAATTTTCGGGCCGGTGCTGTGCGTGGTGCGCGTGCCCGATTTCGCGTCGGCGGTGGAACTGATCAACGCGAATGAGTTTGCCAACGGCGTGTCGTTGTTCACGTCGGACGGCGGCATCGCGCGCGCGTTCTCGCGGCAGATCCAGATCGGCATGGTCGGCATCAACGTGCCGATTCCCGTGCCGATGGCGTGGCATTCGTTCGGCGGCTGGAAGAAGTCGCTGTTCGGCGATCATCACGCGTACGGCGAGGAAGGCGTGCGGTTTTACACGCGCTACAAGAGCATCATGCAGCGCTGGCCCGACAGCATCGCGAAGGGCGCGGAGTTCACCATGCCGGTCGCGAAGTAGTTCGCGACGTAGTTGGAAGCGGTTCACGGTTGTGGCCTTCGGCGTGCGTCGCGCGTTTCTCGTGACGCGCGCCGAAGGTGTCGATAAAGCCGGGCGTGAAGCCGTCGGCAAAAAATGATTAGGAGACTGAACGATGAGCCACGCGCAAGCTGCGTCTTCGGGGCGGCGTCTCGAAGGCGAATTCGACTACATCATCGTTGGCGCCGGGACGGCGGGCTGCGTGCTCGCCAATCGCCTGACCGAAGATCCGGACGTGCAGGTCCTGTTGCTCGAAGCGGGCGGCAAGGACGACTATCACTGGATTCATGTTCCGGTCGGCTATCTCTACTGCATCGGCAATCCTCGCACTGACTGGCTTTATAAAACGCAGGCCGAGCCGGGGCTAAACGGCCGCGCGCTCTCGTATCCGCGCGGCCGCGTGCTCGGCGGCAGTTCGTCGATCAACGGCATGATCTATATGCGCGGCCAGCGCGAGGATTACGACGAATGGGCACGCGTGACCAACGACGCGTCGTGGTCGTGGGACGCCGTGCTGCCCGTCTTCAAACGCAGCGAGGACCACTACGCGGGTGCGAGCGAATCGCATGGCGCGGGCGGTCCGTGGCGCGTCGAGAAGCAACGCCTCAAATGGAAAATACTCGAGGAGTTCGCGAAGGCCGCGCAGGAAACCGGCATTCCCGCCACCGACGACTTCAATCGCGGCGACAACACGGGAGTCGGCTACTTCGACGTCAACCAGAAGCGCGGCATTCGCTGGAATGCTTCGAAAGCGTTCTTGCGCCCCGCGATGAGGCGGCCGAATCTCACGATCATCACCGGCGCGCATACGCAGCGCGTCATATTCGAAGGACGCCGTTGCACGGGCGTCGAATATCGCGGCAACGAGATCGACTACGTGGCCAAAGCGCGCTGCGAAGTCATACTGAGTTCGGGCGCGGTGAACTCGCCGCAATTGCTCGAGCTATCCGGCATTGGTAACGGCGCGCGTCTGCACAACCTCGGTATCGAAGTCGTCAACGATCTGCGCGGTGTCGGCGAAAACTTGCAGGACCATTTGCAACTGCGCATGGCTTATCAGGTCGACGGCGTGCGCACGTTGAACACGGCGTCCGCCCATTGGTGGGGCAAGCTGATGATCGGCGTGCAGTACGCGCTGTTTCAAAGCGGCCCCATGTCGATGTCGCCGTCGCAACTGGGCGCGTTCGCGAAGTCCGATCCCGACGATCGCTCGCTCGCGCGGCCCGACCTCGAATATCACGTGCAGCCGCTTTCACTCGATCGCTTCGGCGAACCGCTGCACCGGTTCAATGCATTCACGGCATCCGTGTGTCAGTTGCGGCCGACTTCGCGCGGCAGCATTCATATCGAATCGGCGGACTCGTCGGCGCCGCCGTTGATCGCGCCCAACTATCTGTCGACGGATTATGACCGCCATGTGGCGGCGAACGCGTTGCGTCTCACGCGCCGCATTGCTGCCGCGCCTGCGCTCGCGCGTTACCAGCCGCGGGAAATCTTGCCGGGTATCGAGTATCAGAGCGAGGAAGAACTGCAACGTGCGGCAGGGCTTGTGGGCACCACGATCTTCCATCCTGTCGGCACATGCCGCATGGGCACGACCGACGATCCCGCTGCGGTCGTCGACAACAGGCTACGAGTTATCGGGGTGGATGGGCTGCGCGTGGTCGACGCATCGGTCATGCCTACCATCACATCGGGCAACACGAACTCGCCTACGTTGATGATCGCGGAGCGCGCAAGCGACATGATCCGCGAGGATCGCCGCGCGCGCGTGGCCGGCAGCGTGACCGCGCAGGCAGGCAAGGCAGTCTCGATGACCGCAGCCTGACACACATCTCGCATCGCGGCACGCGCCATGCGTGCCGCGCATTCCAAGCACAGTCGCGTGCATCCACACGCCGCCTGTCTCCAATGAGAGACTGCCGTGCGCGGTCGCACACGCATCATCCACTAAGTGCAAATCCCAATGAATGCGCTGCATCATTGGCGCGACAATGGCAGCCATGCTGCGTGTTGCCCCAGGGATTACCGTCCGGATTGGTGCAGCACGCCAACGAGCGTGCACGGGGTGCCGCCGTCCAAATTAAAAGTCGCGCAAGGCTTCGCGCGAAAGCTCGTAGTGCTTCGCCTAACTCCGTATGGAAGGGAACATGATTCTCGGCGATACGATTCTCGAAACGCGCGGCCTCACCCGTGAGTTCAAAGGCTTCATTGCCGTGAACGGCGTGAACCTGCGCGTGCGCCGTGGCTCGATCCATGCGCTGATCGGCCCCAATGGAGCAGGCAAGACCACCTGCTTCAACCTGCTCACCAAGTTCCTCGAACCGACAGCCGGCCAGATCGTCTTTAACGGCGTCGACATTACGAAAGAGCGGCCGGCGCAAATCGCGCGGCGCGGCATCATTCGTTCGTTCCAGATTTCCGCTGTGTTTCCGCATCTGACGGCATTGCAGAATGTGCGCATCGGTTTGCAGCGCTCGCTCGGCACGGCTTTTCATTTCTGGAAAAGCGAGCGCACGCTGCGCCAACTCGACGACCGGGCGATGGACCTGCTCACGCAAGTGGGCCTGACCGATTTCGCCGATGTACTGACCGTCGAACTCTCATACGGCCGCAAGCGCGCGCTGGAAATCGCCACCACGCTCGCGATGGAACCCGAACTCATGCTGCTCGACGAGCCGACGCAAGGCATGGGCCACGAGGACGTCGATCGCGTGACGGCATTAATCAAGAAAGTATCGAGCGGCCGCACGATTCTGATGGTCGAACACAACATGAACGTGATTGCCGGCATCTCCGACACGATCACCGTGCTGCAACGAGGCGAAGTGCTCGCCGAGGGCACGTATGCCGACGTGTCGAAGAATCCGCTCGTGATGCAAGCCTATATGGGCAGCGCCGACGCGGCGCTCGCCGGAGCCCACGCATGAACACAATTGCCGAGCGCGAAAGCCTCGAGGTGAGCGGCAAGGCCGCTGGCGCGCCCGCGCTCGAAATCACGGGATTGCAGGCCTGGTATGGCGAGTCGCACATCCTGCATGGCGTCGATCTGACCGTGGACCGCGGCGAGGTTGTCACGCTGCTCGGACGCAACGGGGCGGGGCGCACCACGACATTGCGCGCGATCATGGGACTCACGGGTCGGCGCACGGGCTCGATCCGCATCGGCGGACGTGAAACGATCAATCTGCCCACGCATCGCATCGCGCATTGCGGCATTGGCTATTGTCCCGAAGAGCGCGGCATTTTTTCGAGCCTCTCGTGCGAGGAAAATCTGTTGTTGCCGCCGCCTGTCGGCGACAAGGCGCACATGATGTCGCTCGAGGAAATCTATTCGATGTTCCCGAATCTGCAGGAACGCCGCATGAGCCAGGGCACGCGGCTCTCAGGCGGCGAACAGCAGATGCTCGCGGTTGCGCGCATACTGCGCACCGGCGCGAGCCTGCTGCTGCTCGACGAGATTTCCGAAGGGCTCGCGCCTGTCATCGTGCAGGCGCTCGCGCGCATGATCGTCACGTTGAAGGCGCGCGGCTACACGATCGTGATGGTCGAACAGAATTTCCGCTTTGCCGCGCCACTTGCCGATCGCTTCTATGTGATGGAGCACGGTACGATCGTCGAACACTTCGGGGCAAGTGAACTCGAAAGCAAGATGCCGGTGCTGCACGATTTGCTGGGCGTGTAGAGAGCGCGCCCAACTGCCTCTGATAACCACAAGCGAAGAACCAGGAGACACGAATGAAAAAGAACCCACTCGCGCGGCTTGCCTCAGTTTGTTTCGCGGTCGCCGCCGGCGCCGCTATCACGATGAGTAGCGCGCAAGCGGCTGACGACGCAGTGAAGATCGGTTTCATCACCGACATGTCGGGGCTTTACGCGGACATCGACGGCCAGGGCGGCCTCGAGGCGATCCGCATGGCGGTTGCCGATTTCGGCGGCAAGGTCAACGGCAAGCCGATCACCGTGCTGTATGCGGATCACCAGAACAAGGCGGACATCGCGGCATCGCGCGCACGCGAATGGATGGATCGCGAGGGACTCGATCTGCTGATCGGCGGCACGAACTCGGCAACCGGCCTGTCGATGAACACCGTCGCCGGTGAAAAGCACAAGGTGTACATCAGCATCGGCGCGGGCGCGGACACGCTGACCAACGAGCAATGCACGCCGTACACGATTCACTATGCGTACGACACGACGGCGCTCGCAAAAGGCACCGGCTCAGCGGTCGTGAAGCAGGGCGGCAAGTCGTGGTACTTCCTGACGGCCGACTATGCGTTCGGCAAAGCGCTTGAAAAGAACACGTCGGACGTGGTGAAGGCGACCGGCGGCCAGGTGCTGGGCGCGGTGCGTCATCCGTTGTCGGCGTCGGATTTCTCGTCGTTCCTGTTGCAGGCACAGTCGTCGAAGGCGCAGGTTCTCGGTCTCGCCAATGCGGGCGGCGACACGATCAACTCGATCAAGGCCGCGAAGGAATTCGGCATTACGAAGAGCATGAAGCTCGCCGCGCTGCTGATGTTCATCAACGACGTGCACAGTCTCGGTCTTGAAACAACACAAGGTCTCGTGCTGACCGATAGCTGGTACTGGAACAAGGACGCGAACACGCGCAAGTGGGCGCAGCGTTACTTCGACAAGATGCGCAAGATGCCGTCGAGCCTGCAGGCCGCCGACTATTCGGCGACGATGAATTACCTGAAAGCGGTGCAGGCAGTCGGCTCGACCGACTCCGAGAAAGTCATGGCGCAACTGAAGAAGACGAAGATCGACGACTTCTATGCGAAGGGCTACATCCGTCAGGACGGCAGCATGATCCACGACATGTACCTGATGCAGGTGAAGACGCCGGCTGAGTCGAAAGAGCCGTGGGACTACTACAAGATCACCGCGACGATTCCGGGCGAGCAGGCGTTCACGACGAAGTCGGAAACGCGCTGCGCGCTGTGGAAATAAGCGCGGATTGACGGCCTGACTGTGACGGCTGGCTGTCCGCGTGGGCAGTCAGCCGTTCGCTTCGCTTCGCTTCATATGCCGCGCGCGGCCGGCGTGATGCGCGCTTCGCGTGCCGGCCCGATCGTGCGCAACCGATCTCGCCTTGACGATAGGTGAAGGCTTCAATGGACATCTTTGGCATTCCGCTTCCCGCGATGCTGAGCCAGTTGCTGCTCGGACTCGTGAACGGCTCGTTCTACGCAATTCTGAGTCTGGGCCTTGCGGTGATCTTCGGCCTGCTGAACGTGATCAACTTCGCGCACGGCGCGTTGTTCATGCTCGGCGCGATGCTCGCGTGGATGGGTTTCTCGTACTTCGGCGTGCCGTACTGGCCGATGCTGATCATCGCGCCGCTGCTCGTCGGCCTGTTCGGCGTACTGATAGAACGCTCGATGCTGCGCTGGCTGTACAAGCTCGATCATCTGTACGGGCTGTTGCTCACGTTCGGGCTGACGCTCGTCGTGGAAGGCGTGTTCCGCTCCATCTACGGCTCGTCCGGTCAGCCTTACGACGTGCCATCGGCGTTGTCGGGCGCGACCAACCTCGGCTTCATGTTCCTGCCGAATTATCGCGCGTGGGTCGTCGTGGCGTCGCTCATCGTCTGCTTCGCGACGTGGTTCGTGATCGAGAAGACACGGCTTGGCGCCTATCTGCGCGCGGGCACGGAGAACCCCAAGCTCGTCGAGGCGTTCGGCATCAACGTGCCGCTGATGATCACGCTCACCTACGGCTTCGGCGTCGCGCTCGCCGCGTTTGCCGGCGTGCTCGCCGCGCCCGTCATCCAGGTGTCGCCGCTGATGGGCCAGCCGATGATCATCACCGTGTTCGCGGTCGTGGTGATCGGCGGAATGGGTTCCATCATGGGCTCGATTCTCACGGGCCTCATGCTCGGCGTGATCGAAGGACTGACGCGCGTGTTCTATCCGGAGGCGTCGGCGACCGTGGTGTTCGTCATCATGGCGCTCGTGTTGCTGGTGCGTCCGGCGGGTCTCTTCGGCAAGGAAAAATGATGCAGAGAAAACTGCTCTACGGTCTGCTGCTGCTCGCGCTCCTCGCGGTGCCCGTGCTCGGCATCTATCCGCTCTTCGTGATGAAGGTGATGTGCTTCGCGCTCTTCGCCGCCGCGTTCAATCTGCTGATCGGATACACGGGGCTGCTGTCGTTCGGCCACGCGATGTTTCTCGCGTCGGCAGGTTACGTCACCGGTTATGCGATGCAGACGCTCGGCTTTTCGCCCGAGCTCGGCGTGCTTGCGGGCACTGCTTGCGCGACGCTGCTGGGGTTTGTCGTCGGCATCTTCGCGATTCGCCGCCAGGGCATTTACTTTGCGATGGTGACGCTCGCGCTCGCACAAATGGTCTACTTCGTGTTCCTGCAAGCGCCGTTCACACATGGCGAGGACGGTCTGCAAGGCGTGCCGCGCGGCAAGCTTTTCGGCGTGCTGGATCTTTCGTCCGACGTCGCGCTGTACTTTGTCGTGCTGGCGATCATGGTGCTCGCGTTCCTGCTGATCGTGCGGATCGTGCATTCGCCGTTCGGTCAGGTGCTCGTCGCGATCAAGGAAAACGAGCCGCGCGCCGTGTCGCTCGGCTACGATACCGACCGCTTCAAGTTGCTGGCCTTCATTCTCTCGGCGGGGCTTGCGGGACTCGCAGGGTCGCTGAAGGTCGTGGTGCAAGGCTTCGAAACTTTGAGCGATGCGTATTGGACGATGTCGGGCCTCGTCGTGCTGATGACGCTCGTCGGCGGCATGGGCACGCTGTTCGGGCCGCTGCTCGGCGCGGCGCTGATCGTGGCTCTTGAAGATCGGCTGGGCGACATCGGCAGCGCGCTCGCTTCGACGACGGGCGTCGAATGGTTCCGCTCATTGGGCGAATCGGTGACGATCGTGACGGGCGTGATCTTTATCGCCTGCGTGCTCGCGTTCCGGCGCGGGATCGTGGGCGAGATCATCGCGCGCGTTCGTCCGTTGCGCGCCTGAGCGGTGCAGTCCGGTTGCAGTGCATCGAATTACTTCGGCGTCCGATCTAATTGCGCTGCTTTGCAGTATGACCGGTCGATACCGCTTGAGCCCTTATTCACGTATCCTGCGGCAACGGCGCTTAAACGCGCCCCAATTTAGTGCCGCACTGCACCACTAGGGTAATTGCTAGTTGTGGCATGGGGGGTGCTCGTTTAACCTTCATGCAGTTCTGATGCACCACGAATTTGCAGGTGGAGAACGAGGAGACATGAGGCACTAAGTGCCCACACGAAAGCGCTGTTGGATTGATATCCAACAGCGCTTTTTATTTTTGTTTTCCAAATAGCGCCATTCAAATCTTTTGCTAACTCGGTGACCGTTTTATGTCGCCGACGATTCGCTCATTTGCCACGCCACAGCCCGTCAAAACGCTTGCGGCGTGCGGCTCGCCTCCGCTACACTCCTCATTCACCGACCGCTGGGTCGGGATTTAATTCACGAATTTAATTTGAATTGTTTTAACGGGGCACAGAGGAGCGGGATGAAGTCGGCATTGCGTTGGATCAGCGCGGCATTGGTCGCCACCGGAGTTTCGGCTGCATGGAGCGGCCCTGTATTCGCGGACGTGAAAATCGGCGTCACTGTCTCGGCAACCGGCCCGGCCGCATCGCTCGGCATCCCGGAGAAAAACACCATCGCGTTGCTGCCCAAGGAAGTGGCCGGGCAGAAGATCGATTACATCGTGCTCGACGACGCGACGGATTCCACGCAAGCCGTCAAGAACGCCCGCAAGCTCACCAGCGAAGATCACGTCGACGCGATGATCGGCTCGACCGTCGTGCCGAATTCGCTCGCCATGATGGACGTCGCCGCGGAAAACACCACGCCGGTTATCTCTCTGGCTGCTGCCGCAAGCATCGTCGAGCCAATGGACGCAAAGCGCGCGTGGGTCTTCAAGACGCCGCAAAACGACATCCTGATGGCCACCGCGATCGCGCAGCACATGTCCAACCAGGGCGTGAAGACGGTCGCGTTCATCGGCTTCTCGGACGGCTACGGCGAGAGCTGGTTCAAGGAATTCAGCAAGGCCGCCGACCTCGCGAAGATCAAGGTCGTGGCGAACGAACGCTTCGCGCGCAACGACGCGTCGGTCACGGGCCAGGTGCTGAAGATCATGTCGCAGAACCCGGACGCGGTGCTGATCGCAGGCGCGGGCACACCCGCAGCGCTGCCGCAGAAAACGCTCAGGGAGCGTGGTTACAAGGGCAAGTACTACCAGACGCACGGCGTCGCGAATAACGACTTCCTGCGCGTGTGCGGCAAGGACTGCGAGGGTACATATCTGCCGGCTGGCCCGCTGCTCGTCGCGGAGCAACTGCCCGATTCGAATCCGGTGAAGAAGAGCGCGCTCGCCTACAAGCGCGCGTACGAAGGCGCATATGGCGCGGGCTCGGTGTCGACTTTCGGCGGTCACGCATGGGACGCGGGTCTGCTGCTGCAACGCGCGATTCCTCTCGCGCTGAAGAAAGGGCAGCCCGGCACGCCGGCGTTCCGCGAAGCGCTGCGCGCCGCGCTCGAAGGCACGAAAGATCTGCCTGCATCGCATGGCATCTTCAACATGAGCGCGAACGACCATGCCGGTCTCGATCAGCGGGCGCGCGTGATGGTGCAGATTGTCGGCGGCAAGTGGAAGTTGTCCGGCGACTGAGCAAGGGCGAAGCAATAGTCGACCTCATACAAAAAGACGCGTGCAGTTGACGCGTCTTTTTTATTGCCTCGGTTGCTTTTTGCAGCGCTGTATCGACGCCGCGAGTGTGGTTGTGCGGCTTCAGGACAAACCCGCATTTGGGTTGCAGTCTATTGACCGTCGGCGCGACACGACGCAATACTACTAACATGTTAGTGTTTTGTGCACGCCAGTTCGGAAACGACATTTCAGGAATCGCAGCAGCAGGGAGTGACCTACAAGCGGCGAAGGCTATCTCGTTGAGCAGGGAAAACCATGCTTGGCACAGCCGGACCCTATAACTAGATTCAGACACCCGACCCACGAGTCGGATCACAGATACGCACTTCGGAGCGTTGGAGACTTGCAATGGCAATGACAAAGACAAAGACAAAGCAATGGGTACGGACTGGCATCGCGATGGCATTGATGTGCGGTGCAGGCGCGGCGTTCGCTCAGGTGAAGATCGGCGTGACGCTGTCGACCACGGGGCCGGCTGCATCGCTCGGGATTCCTGAGAAAAACACGATTGCGTTGCTGCCGAAAGAGATCGGCGGCAAGACGGTGCAGTACATCATCCTCGATGACGCGTCCGATACGGGCAAGGCCGTGCAGAACACGCGCAAGCTGATCGACGAAGATCACGTCGACGCGATCATCGGCTCAACCGTCACGCCGAATTCGCTGGCCATGCTCGATCCCGCATCAGAAGGCAAGACGCCGGTCATTTCGCTCGCGGCTTCCGCTGCGATCATCTCGCCGATGGACGCGAAGCGCGCATGGGCCTTCAAACCGCCGCAGAACGACAGCCTGATGGCCGACGCCATTGCCGAGTACATGGAGCATCACGGCGTGAAGACGGTCGGCTTCATCGGCTTCGCGGATGCCTACGGCGATAGCTGGAACAAGGTGTTCACAACCGCAGCCGCTGCGCACAACCTGAAGATCGTGACGAACGAGCGCTTCAACCGTACCGACGCTTCGGTGACGGGCCAGGTGCTCAAGACGATGGGTGCGAATCCCGACGCGGTCCTGATCGCAGGCTCCGGCACGCCGGCTGCGCTGCCGGCCAAGACGCTTAAGGAGCGCGGCTACAAGGGCAAGATTTATCAGACGCACGGCGTCGCGAATAACGACTTCCTGCGCGTGTGCGCCAAGGACTGCGAAGGCGAAATTCTGCCGGCCGGTCCGATCCTCGTCGCCGATCAATTGCCGGAGTCGAATCCGGTGAAGAAGTCGTCGCTGGCCTATAAGGCGGCGTACGAGAAAGCCTACGGCGCGGGTTCGGTCGCGACCTTCGGCGGTCATGCATGGGACGCCGGCCAGATGCTGCAACGTGCGATTCCGGAGGCTTTGAAGACGGCTCAACCGGGCACCGAAGCATTCCGCGTGGCACTGCGCGGCGCGCTGGAAAGCATCAAGGAACTGCCGGTCTCGCACGGCATCATGAACACGACCACGACTGACCACAACGGCCTCGACAAGCGCGCACGCGTGATCGTCGAGATCGTCGACGGCAAGTGGAAGCTGCAGAACGACTAATACAAAGCGACTCATAGAAAGCGGTACGCGCCTCTCGTGAAGTGCGGCACATGACGCCGCACTGCCATTCTGTTCGATGACAATGGCACCGACCGCCGCGCCGTGCTCCGGCGCGGCGGTCGTCTTTTTCCAGTTTCGATTTCGACGCTTCAGGACGAGGAAGTATGGATCTATCAATTGCGGCGATCCTCGCGCAGGACGGCATCACGACGGGCGCCATTTACGCGTTGCTCGCGCTCGCGCTGGTGCTGGTGTTCTCCGTGACGCGGGTGATCTTCATCCCGCAGGGCGAGTTTGTTTCGTATGGCGCGCTCACGCTCGCCGCGTTGCAAACCCAAAAGTTTCCGGCCACCTGCTGGCTGCTGATGGCGATGGGCGCGGCATGCTTCGTCGTCGAAGTAGTGGGATTCGTGCGGCACGCGGAACGGCGCCGGCATGCGGCGCGCACGCTGGCCGTACTGGTCGGCAAGTATCTGCTGTTTCCGGTTGCGGTTTATGCGCTGACGCAAGGTGTTTTCCTTCACCCTCTGCCGATGATCGCGCAGATCGCGTTGACGCTCCTGATCGTGATTCCGATGGGACCGTTTGTTTACCGGCTCGCGTATGAGCCGATCGCCGAGGCGACCACGCTGTTGCTGCTGATCGTCGCAGTGGCGGTGCATTTCGCGATGGTGGGCCTCGGTCTCGTGATGTTCGGCGCGGAAGGCTCGCGCACCACCGCGTTTTCGGACGCGACGTTCAACCTGGGCAGCCTGTCGATTTCAGGACAAAGCCTGTGGGTGGTCGGCACGGCGGTCGTGCTGATCGGCGCACTGTATCTGTACTTTGACCGCTCGATCTCCGGCAAGGCATTGCGCGCGACATCCGTGAACCGGCTCGGCGCGCGGCTCGTCGGCATCGGCACGACGCAAGCAGGGCGGCTCGCGTTCACGCTCGCCGCGGGCCTTGGCGCGCTGTGCGGCATTCTCGTCGCGCCGTTGACCACCATCTACTACGACTCGGGCTTCCTGATCGGCCTGAAGGGCTTCGTGGGGGCGATTATCGGCGGGCTCGTCAGCTATCCGCTGGCGGCGGCCGGCTCGATCCTCGTCGGTCTGCTGGAGTCGTACTCGTCGTTCTGGGCGAGCGCCTACAAGGAAGTGATCGTGTTCACGCTGATCATCCCGGTGCTGCTCTGGCGCAGTCTCGCCAGCCCGCACGCCGAAGAGGAAGAGGAGTGACGCGATGAAACGGATCATGAAAAACAAGTTCTTCTGGCTGTTCCTCGTCGTGCTGTTCGCGTTGCCGGTGTTGCCGCGGCCGATTCACGTCCCCGAATACTGGGTGACGCTGCTTAATTACATCGGCCTCTATTCGATCGTGGCGATCGGGCTCGTGCTGCTGACGGGCATCGGCGGGATGACGAGTTTCGGGCAGGCGGCGTTTGTCGGCATCGGCGCCTATGCGACGGCGTACCTGACCACGCGCTTCGGCGTCTCGCCGTGGCTCGCGCTAATCGCCGGCGTGTTGGTGACGGCGTTGATCGCGCTGATTCTGGGTCTCGTGACGATGCGCCTGTCCGGCCACTTTCTGCCGCTCGGCACGATCGCATGGGGACTCTCGCTGTTTTACCTGTTCGGCAATCTGGAGATGCTGGGCAAGTACGACGGCATCAACGGTATTCCGGTGCTGAACGTTTTCGGCATCGACCTTGAGTCTGGCCGCCATATCTATTACCTGATCTGGCTGGTCGTGCTCGGTGCCGTAGTTTCTGTTCAAAACCTGCTTAACAGCCGGCCTGGACGGGCGATCCGCGCGCTGCGCGGCGGCGGCATGATGGCCGAAGCAATGGGCGTGAATACGGCGTGGATGCGCGTCGTCATTTTCGTCTACGCGGCGGTGCTGGCTTCCGTGTCCGGTTTTCTGTACGCGCATTTGCAGCGGGCGGTGAATCCGACGCCGTTCGGACTGAATCACGGCATCGAATTCCTGTTCATGGCGGTGGTGGGCGGGGTGTCGCATGTGTGGGGGGCGGTGCTCGGCGCGGCCATCCTCACGGTATTGCAGGACTATTTGCAAACGCTGCTGCCGAAGTTGCTCGGCGAGAACGGCAACTTCGAGGTGATCGTCTTCGGCATTCTGATGGTGCTGTTGCTGCAATACGCGCGGCAGGGCGTCTGGCCTTTCGTCGCGCGTTTCTTCCCGCGTGGGCCGCGCGCGCATCTGCCGGATCACGCGGATCCGTTGCCGCAGCGCAGCAAGCCGACGGCCGGCGAAAGCCTGTTGACGGTGAACAAGGCGCGCAAGCAGTTCGGCGGTCTGGTTGCGGTGAACGACGTCAGCTTTGAAGTAAAAGCAGGGCAGATCATCGGCTTGATCGGCCCGAACGGCGCCGGCAAATCGACCACGTTCAACCTGGTGACGGGCGTGCTGCAAGCGACGAGCGGCGAAATCTCGTTCCGCGGCGAGCGGATCGACTCGCTCAGTTCACGTGAAATCGTCAAGCGGGGAATCGGCCGCACGTTTCAGCACGTCAAGCTGCTGCCGGGCATGACTGTGCTCGAGAACGTCGCAATTGGCGCGCATTTGCGGGGGCATGCGGGTGTCTGGCGAAGCGTCGTGCGCCTGAATGGCGTCGAAGAAGCGCGGTTGATGGCCGAGGCGGCTCGTCAGATCCGGCGCGTCGGACTCGAGCAGCACATGTACGACGAAGCCGGAAGTCTCGCGCTCGGGCAGCAACGGATTCTCGAAATCGCGCGCGCACTGTGCTGCGATCCGACATTGCTCCTGCTCGACGAGCCGGCGGCCGGCTTGCGATATCAGGAAAAGTTGCAGTTGGCGGACTTGCTTCGCCGGCTGAAGGCGGAAGGGATGAGTGTGCTGCTGGTCGAGCACGACATGGACTTTGTGATGAATCTGACCGACCGGCTAGTCGTGATGGAATTCGGCACGCGTATCGCCGAAGGTCTGCCGCAGGAAGTGCAGCAGGACCCGGCTGTGCTCGAGGCGTACCTCGGCGGGGTGGAGTAATGGAGAACGACATGAATGCAGCGGCACCGATTCTCGATGTGAACGGTCTTTCCGTGCGCTACGGCAAAGTCGAGGCACTGCACGGCGCGGCGATCAAGGTACGGGCCGGCCAGATCGTGTCGGTGATCGGGCCGAACGGCGCGGGCAAATCGACGTTGCTGAACGCGATCATGGGCGCCTTGCCGCCTACGGGGCACGCTAAGGGTGCGGTTGTCTACCAGGGCGAGGACGTCAGCGCGGTGCCGGTTGAGAAGCGCGTGGCTCGCGGCATGTGTCTGGTGCCGGAGAAGCGCGAGCTTTTCGCGTCGATGACCGTCGAGGACAACCTCGTTCTGGGCGCTTACCGGCGCAAGCGGGCGGGCGAGCGTAACTTCCTGGATCAAATCGAACCGGTCTTTGAACTCTTCCCGCGCCTGAAGGAGCGCCGCAAGCAGGCGGCAGGGACGTTGTCCGGCGGTGAGCGGCAGATGCTCGCCGTAGGGCGCGCGCTGATGGGCAAACCGGACTTGCTGATGCTGGATGAGCCGAGTCTGGGTCTTGCACCGTTGATCGTGAAGGAGATTTTTCACATCATCAGCGCGCTGCGCCAGACGGGAGTGGCGACGCTTCTGATCGAGCAGAACGCGCGCGCTGCGCTGCAAATTTCCGACTATGGCTACGTGCTCGAAACCGGCGAGTTGGCGCTGGAAGGCGCGGCGGCTGAATTGGCGCAGAATCCGCGGGTTATCGAGACTTATCTGGGGCTGGCCAAAAAGGCAGCCTGAGCGTTCTTTTCGAGGGTTCTTAAGCGGCGTGTTTCACGTGAAACACGCCGCTTTTTTTGTCTTAGGCCATCCGGCCGAATTCGGGCCGAAACCGAACCCGTTATAATTCGCCCAATACTTTTCTTTTGAAGGCTCACGCGACGATCTGGCGTGAGATCCGCGATGCTTTTTCCCACAGAATTTGACGTAATCGTTGTCGGTGGAGGCCACGCCGGCACCGAGGCCGCTTTGGCCTCCGCGCGCATGGGCAATAAAACGCTCCTGCTCACGCACAACATCGAAACGCTTGGACAGATGAGCTGCAATCCGTCGATCGGCGGCATTGGCAAGGGCCATCTGGTCAAGGAAGTCGACGCGCTCGGCGGCGCTATGGCGGCCGCGACGGACGAAGGTGGAATCCAGTTCCGCATTCTCAACTCGTCTAAGGGGCCGGCTGTGCGTGCTACGCGCGCCCAAGCCGACCGACTGCTTTACAAGCAGGCGATTCGTCATCGTTTGGAAAATCAGCCGAACTTGTGGCTTTTCCAGCAGGCTGTCGACGATCTGATGGTCGAAGGGGATCGCGTCGTCGGTGCGGTTACGCAGGTGGGAATCCGCTTCCGCTCGCGCGCTGTCGTGCTGACGGCGGGGACTTTCCTCGACGGCAAAATCCACGTTGGGTTGAACAATTACACGGGCGGCCGGGCGGGCGATCCGGCGGCCGTCTCGCTGTCGGCGCGTTTGAAGGAGCTCAAGCTCCCGCAAGGACGTCTCAAAACGGGGACGCCGCCGCGGATTGACGGTCGCACGATCGATTTCTCGCAGCTTGAAGAGCAACCGGGCGACCTCGATCCGGTGCCAGTATTTTCGTTTCTCGGTCGGGCGGAGCAGCATCCGCGGCAAGTGCCGTGCTGGGTGACGCATACCAACGAGCGTACGCACGACATCATCCGCGGTGGATTGGATCGCTCGCCGATGTACACGGGCGTCATTGAAGGAGTGGGGCCGCGGTACTGCCCGTCCATTGAGGACAAGATTCACCGCTTCGCGTCGAAGGAATCGCATCAGATTTTCCTGGAACCGGAAGGGCTGACGACCAACGAGTTTTACCCGAACGGGATTTCGACCAGCCTGCCATTCGATGTGCAGCTTGAGCTCGTGCGGTCGATGCGTGGGTTAGAGCATGCGCACATCCTGCGACCGGGTTACGCGATCGAGTACGATTATTTTGATCCGCGCGGCTTGAAGGCGTCGCTGGAGACTAAGGTAATTAGCGGGTTGTTCTTCGCGGGTCAGATCAACGGCACTACTGGCTATGAGGAGGCTGCGGCTCAAGGGCTGCTGGCTGGCATCAACGCTGGTCTGTTCGTCCAAGGGAAGGACGCGTGGTGTCCGCGTCGCGATCAGGCGTACCTCGGTGTGCTGGTCGACGATCTCGTCACGCGCGGCGTCTCCGAGCCGTATCGCATGTTCACGAGCCGCGCCGAGTACCGGTTGAGCTTGCGCGAGGACAACGCGGATATGCGGCTGACGGAAATCGGCCGCGAGTTGGGCGTGGTGGACGACGTTCGGTGGGACGCGTTCAGCCGCAAGCGCGACGCTGTTTCACGTGAAACAGAGCGGCTACGGACAACCTGGGTGA
The DNA here is from genome assembly GCF_040543975.1 of Paraburkholderia sp. OAS925. NCBI lineage: Bacteria > Pseudomonadati > Pseudomonadota > Betaproteobacteria > Burkholderiales > Burkholderiaceae > Paraburkholderia > Paraburkholderia sp. OAS925. The sequence goes on along the minus strand of NZ_JBEUNO010000001.1, from coordinate 278,236 downwards.
ACCCCAAGACGCTATCCGCCGACGAAGCGACGGCCTTGCTCGGCAAGCCTATCGATCACGAATACAGTCTGGCGGATCTGCTGCGTCGGCCCGGCGTCAGCTATGACGGCGTTTGCGCGCTCCGGGATGGGGCTTGCGCCGCGCCCGGGACCTTGGCGGAAGACGAGGTATTGTTCGCTCAGATCAAGGAACAGATCGAAATCGGTATCAAGTATCAGGGCTATATCGACCGTCAGGCGGATGAGATCGAACGGAACGAGGCGCACGAGAGCACGCGCTTGCCGGAAGGCTTGGACTACGCGGAAGTAAGAGGGCTGTCGTTCGAAGCGCGCCAGAAGCTGACGCAGTTCCGTCCCGAGACTATCGGTCAGGCATCGCGCATTTCGGGGATCACGCCCGCAGCCATTTCGTTGCTGATGGTGCACCTGAAGCGTGGGCTCGGCCGCCGCGCCACAAAGCCCGCGGAGCCGGGCGCCGACAGCTCGCCGGTGGCGCAATGACGTCGAAGCAGAAGGGCAGCGACCGGGAAGCGTTGGCGCAGCTACTCACGGACGGCACACGTGAGCTCGGTCTCCTCGACCTGAGCGACGCTCAACTTGGCAAGCTGCTCGACTACGTCGCTTTGCTGGGTAAATGGAACGCTGTATATAACCTGACGGCGATCCGCGATCCGCGACAGATGCTGATTCAGCACATTCTCGACTCGCTTTCCATCGTGCCGCATCTGGCGCTGCGCAATCCGCGCTCCGTGCTCGACGTGGGTTCCGGCGGTGGCTTGCCGGGGATCGTGCTGGCGATTGTCCTACCGGATTGCGGCGTCACCGTGAACGACATCGTTCATAAGAAAACGGCTTTTCAGGCGCAGGCGAAGGCCGAGTTGGGGCTCACCAATCTGTCAGTGGTGACGGGGCGCGTCGAGACCTTGCAACCTGGCGCCGAAGTGCCGGCAAAGTTCGACGTAATCGTCTCGCGAGCATTCGCAGAACTCGCCGATTTCGTTACACTGGCCCGTCATCTCGTCGCGGAGCACGGCGCGATCTTGGCGATGAAGGGCGTGCGCCCGGACGGCGAGATCGAGCGCTTGCCGGCAGGCGCCCACGTGGAGCAAACGGTGCGGCTCCAGGTGCCGTTTCTCGACGCCGAGCGCCATCTGGTCACCGTTCTCGTCGACGAAGCCCGTCAGGCCTCGAAGTGACATTCGCCGCTCATCAGTTTGACCACGTAACTACATCTTCAGGCAGCAAAAGGGACATTCCAACGATGGCAAAAATCTTCTGCGTTGCGAACCAGAAAGGCGGCGTCGGCAAGACGACGACGACAGTCAATCTGGCGGCCAGCCTGGCAGCGCAGGGACAGCGAGTCCTTCTTATCGATCTGGACCCGCAGGGCAATGCCACGATGGGTAGCGGCATCGACAAGGCTGCGTGTGCGAACACCGTCTATGAAGTGCTGGTGGATGGCGTCTCGGTGGCTGATGCGCGCATGCGCCCGGAAGCCGTCGATTACGACGTGCTGCCCGCCAATCGTGAACTAGCCGGCGCCGAAGTCGAGTTGGTCAGCGTGCAGAATCGCGAGCGTCAATTGAAGGCCGCGCTTGCCGCAGTCGAAGGCGAGTACGACTTTATCCTGATCGACTGTCCGCCGGCCTTGTCGCTGCTGACGCTCAACGGCTTGTGCGCCGCTCACGGCGTGGTAATTCCGATGCAGTGCGAGTACTTCGCCCTCGAAGGGCTGTCCGATCTGGTCAACACCATCAAACAGGTGCACGCGAATTTGAACCGGGACCTCAAGGTGATCGGTTTGTTGCGCGTCATGTTCGACCCGCGCATCACATTGCAGCAGCAAGTTTCCGATCAATTGAAAGAGCATTTCGGCGACAAGGTGTTCGACGCGGTGATCCCGCGTAACGTGCGTCTCGCCGAAGCGCCGAGTTATGGATTGCCGGGCGTGGTATTCGACAGGGCGTCGCGTGGCGCGCAAGCGTATGTGCAGTTCGGCGCGGAAATGATTGAACGGGTGCGCGCACTGAATGACGCGCCCCAGGCATCCTAAGCGGATCGAGGAAGCACGATGAACGCAGTAGCAAGAAAGAAGGGATTGGGCCGCGGCCTGGAAGCGTTGCTCGGCGGAAGCGCCGACATCACGGAGGCGGTGGCGATAGAAGGTGCGCCGAATGTGCTGCCTCTGTCGAAAATGCAGGCCGGCAAGTATCAGCCGCGCACGCGCATGGACGAGGGCGCGTTGCAGGAGCTGGCGGCCAGCATCCGCGCGCAGGGAGTGATGCAGCCGATCCTTGTGCGGCCCGTGTCGGCGGACAAGTACGAAATCATCGCGGGCGAGCGGCGTTTTCGCGCGGCGCGCCTCGCGGGCCTGGAAGAAGTGCCCGTGCTGGTGAAGGACGTGCCCGATCAGGCCGCGGCAGCGATGGCGCTGATCGAGAACATTCAGCGTGAAGATCTGAATCCGCTGGAAGAGGCGCAAGGCATTCAGCGCTTGCTCGACGAATTCGATTTCACGCACGAACAGGCGGCGGAATCGGTCGGCCGCTCGCGCAGCGCCGTATCCAACTTGCTGCGTCTGCTGAACCTTGCCACGCCCGTTCAGACGATGCTGCTTGCCGGCGACCTCGACATGGGGCACGCGCGCGCGTTGCTTGCGGTCGATGCCGCGACGCAGATCACGCTGGCGAATCAGGTCGTCAACAAGCGCATGTCGGTGCGCGAAACCGAGAAGCTGGTGGCGGCGACGACCAAGGCGGCGCCGGCGGTGAAGGCACGCGCGAACCCGGACGGCGGCCGGGATACGCGACGACTGGAAGAAGAACTGTCCGACTTGCTCGCCGCCACAGTGAAGATCAAGCTCGGTCGACGCGGCCGCGGCCAGGTTCTGGTCGACTTCGGCGATCTCGATGCGCTGGAAGGCATCCTGGTGCGCTTGCGCGGGAATGCTACGGCTTAGAGCAGAATCGTTTGCTATCAATCGTGGGCGGTGCAGAGAAATTAGCTGCACCGTCCAGATTTTCTTGGATTCCTAACTAATCCGGCATCGGCGACCAAAGATGGCGGCGCAAGACAAGAGCAGAACGCTTATCTCCGCCGCCAAGAAAAACGCATCGTGCCGCGCGGTCAAGTAAACCGCCCATCATCGGTTGTTGCATTTTCGAGACGTCCGCTGCAACGTTTTTCGCGCCTATCTACAGTGAGAAAACTTGCCAGTTTGCGCATGCGTTTTGCCTCTGCCCGACAGCCTTACATTTAACGTGCTGCGCGTAGCCATGAAGGCTTTTCCACATCGCGAAGCGTCGTTTCGCACTGTTTATTGAACGGCCTAAAGTCTTGAATTGCCTGCAACTATCGCTTACAATCGCCCGGATTTAATTGCACGGCAACCCCGTAAGCGCAGCGAAAGCTCGCTGATCGGAACGAGACTTTCGGAACACTGCGATGGCGGTCAAAGCGTCGAATCAAGCGCCAAAAAATGGGCGCGGCAACGGGCGCGATGAACACCGCGAAGAGCGCACCGTGTCGAATGCCTCCACCGCTCAGCAAGTCGCGCGCGAAGAATCGTGGGACGCCGAGCAGGATAACAATATCGTTCCGCTCACGCGGGCCGAAGCAGAAAAGCTGTTTGGCCCGAATGTGAGTCGTCCATCGCGCGTTACGCCTTTCAAGGTCGTGGCAGCGCAAATGGTTTTGTCCCTGGTTGCAACGTTGGTGTGGTGGCTGTTCTATAAGCCGCCGGGCGCTGCTGCGCTGTCCGCGTTCCTGGGGGGAGCGATCTGCTGGGTGCCGGGCGCATTGTTCGCGGCGCGACTGAGAACACTGAGCGGCGCCGAAACAGTGATGAGCTGGGTGCTCGGCGAAGCGCTCAAGATGGGGGCGACGATCGCGATGTTTGTAGCCATCGCCTTCTGGTATCACGACGTGCGCTGGGTTCCGCTGCTCGTGACTTATCTCATCGCGCTCAAGACGTACTGGATTGCCTTGGCGTGGCGCTGAGGAAGCAACAGGCAACTGCAAAGATTTGAAGCCGGCGCATGGCGCCGGCGAGAGCGTGCGGATATGACACCATCCGCACCCGGCGCGTTTCCGCAATAGAGCTTTGCGGCGGGAACGGCCCAAGACGATTTTCGACAATTTGGGTGGCTTTAACGATATGGCAGCTAGCGAAGGCACGCGCGCAATGGATCCGTCCGAGTACATCGCGCACCACTTGCAAAACTTTTCCACCGGGCACCAGACGTCGATTTTCGACATCCACGTGTGGAATCTGGACACCCTGTTCTGGTCGATCGTTTGCGGTCTGGCCACCATCATCATTCTGCATCTCGCTGCCCGCAAGGCAACGTCCGGCGTGCCGGGCCGTTTCCAGTGCGCGATCGAAATGCTGGTCGAAATGGTCGAGGACCAATCGAAGTCGATGATCCACGGCACACGCACGTTCATCGCGCCGCTGGCTCTGACCGTTTTCGTGTGGGTCGCGCTGATGAACTCGCTCGACTTCATCCCCGTCGACCTGCCGGGCCACGTGATCGGCTGGCTCGGTCTGTCGGAAGCCATCCCGCATCACCGCATCGTTCCGACAGCCGACCTGAACGGCACGATCGGCATCGCACTCGGCGTGTTCGCGCTGATGATTTACTACAACTTCAAGATCAAGGGCGCAGGCGGCTTCGTGCACGAACTGCTGTCCGCTCCGTTCGGCGCGCATCCGGTGTTGTGGATCCCGAACCTTGCACTGAACATCATCGAGTTCGTCGCGAAGACGGTCTCGCTCGGCATGCGGCTGTTCGGCAACATGTACGCGGGCGAACTGTTGTTCCTGCTGATTGCCCTGCTCGGCAGCATCTGGAGCTTCGGCGCGGACACGACGGTGCTTGGCTTCATCGGCCACGTGATCGCCGGCAGCGTGTGGGCAATCTTCCACATCCTGATCGTTCTGCTGCAGGCGTTCATTTTCATGATGCTGACGCTGGTGTACATCGGCCAGGCGCACGACACGCACTAACCTGCGCGTCGTTAAAAGAATCGTAGTTTTTCAAATCCCAGTTCCAACCAGTTCTAAAAGACTTTTCACAAAGGAGTGATCATGCAAGCTTTCATCGCCAACATCCAGGGTCTGACCGCCATCGGTATCGGCATCATCATCGGCCTGGGTGCAATCGGCGCCTGTATCGGTATCGGCCTGATGGGCGGCAAGTACATCGAAGCATGTGCTCGTCAGCCGGAACTGATGAACCCGCTGCAAACCAAGATGTTCCTGCTGGCTGGTCTGATCGATGCGGCGTTCCTGATTGGCGTTGGTGTGGCAATGCTGTTTGCGTTCGCGAACCCGCTGCTGGCCAAGCTGGCAGGCTGAGGTTCCTCGGAAGTTTGCGCCTGAGCTATAACTGAAGGCGCAGGGCGGAACGGGCACTTGGGCGCTGATCGAGCACAGAATCGATGAGCGCCTTGCCGTTTCACTTTCCGAACTAGCAACGTTTAAGGAAACACCGTGAATCTCAACGCAACCCTGTTTGCGCAAATGGTCGTGTTCCTGATCCTCGCGTGGTTCACGATGAAGTTCGTGTGGCCGCCGTTGATCAACGCCCTCGACGAGCGCTCGAAGAAGATTGCTGACGGTTTGTCTGCCGCTGAGAAGGGCAAGGCGGAACTCGAAGCCGCTCACAAGCGCGTCGACCAGGAACTCGCCCAGGCACGCAACGACGGTCAGCAGCGCATTGCTGACGCAGAAAAAGCGCGCTGTGGCAGTCGCTGACGAAATCAAGGCTCAAGCACAAGCTGAAGCCGCTCGCATCATCGCGCAAGCGAAGGCCGACGCGGAGCAGCAAGTCGTGAAGGCGCGCGAAACGCTGCGCGGCGAAGTCGCCGCACTGGCAGTGAAGGGCGCTGAACAGATCCTGAAGCGCGAAGTCGACCAGGCAGCTCACGCTGACCTGCTGAATCAACTGAAAGCCGAGCTCTGATCATGGCCGAACTTGCAACCATCGCCCGTCCGTACGCAGAAGCGCTGTTTGGCGTGGCCGAAGCTGGTGACATCGCCGCCTGGTCCACGCTCGTGCAGGAGCTGGCACAGGTTGCGCGTCTGCCCGAAGTGCTGTCGATTGCCTCGAGCCCGAAAGTAAGCCGCGCCCAGGTCAGCGAACTGCTGCTGGCTGCGGTCAAGTCGCCGCTCAAGGACAACGCGCAAGCGAAGAATCTGGTGCAAATGCTGGTGGACAACCATCGTCTGCAATTGCTGCCGGAAATTGCTGTGCAGTTCGAAGAGTTGAAGAACGCCCGCGAAGGGGCGGCCGATGTGCTGATCGTCAGCGCATTTCCGCTCGAAGGCGCGCAGTTGAACGACCTCGTCGCAAGTCTCGAACGCAAGTTCAAACGCAAGCTGAAGCCGACGGTCGAGATCGACTCGTCGTTGATCGGCGGCGTTCGCGTGACGGTCGGCGATGAAGTGCTCGATACCTCGGTCCGCGCGCGGCTTGCCAGCATGCAAACGGCTCTGACGGCCTGAAGCGCCCACGGCGCTGAAGCGGCTGGCACGCAACAGAATTGACTATCAGGAGCGAATAATGCAACTCAATCCCTCTGAGATCAGCGAGCTGATCAAGAGCCGGATCCAGGGCCTTGAAGCGAGCGCAGACGTTCGCAACCAGGGCACTGTGATCTCCGTGACCGACGGTATCGTGCGTATTCACGGTCTGTCGGAAGTGATGCAGGGCGAAATGCTCGAATTCCCGGGGCAACACCTTCGGTCTTGCGCTGAACCTCGAGCGTGACTCGGTCGGCGCCGTGATTCTGGGTGAGTACGAGCACATCTCCGAAGGCGACATCGTCAAGACGACGGGCCGCATTCTGGAAGTGCCGGTTGGTCCGGAACTGCTCGGCCGCGTGGTCGACGCACTGGGCAACCCGATCGACGGCAAAGGCCCGATCAACGCAAAGAAGACCGACGCAATCGAAAAGATCGCTCCGGGCGTGATCTGGCGTAAGTCGGTTTCGGAACCGGTCCAAACCGGTCTGAAGTCGATCGACGCGATGGTGCCGGTTGGCCGTGGCCAGCGCGAGCTGATCATTGGCGACCGCCAGTGCGGCAAGACCGCAGTCGCAGTCGACGCGATCATCAACCAGAAGGGCAAGAACCTCTTCTGTATCTACGTCGCGATCGGCCAGAAGGCTTCGTCGATCATGAACGTGGTGCGCAAGCTCGAAGAAACCGGCGCGCTGGAATACACGATCGTCGTCGCCGCTTCGGCTTCGGAATCGGCTGCCATGCAGTACCTGGCGCCGTACGCCGGCTGCACGATGGGCGAATACTTCCGCGACCGCGGCCAGGACGCGCTGATCGTTTATGACGACTTGACCAAGCAGGCTTGGGCATACCGTCAGATATCGCTGCTGCTGCGCCGTCCGCCGGGCCGTGAAGCGTATCCGGGCGACGTGTTCTATCTGCACTCGCGTCTGCTGGAGCGTGCTGCTCGCGTGTCGGAAGACTACGTCGAGAAGTTCACCAACGGGGAAGTCAAGGGCAAGAGCGGTTCGCTGACGGCGCTGCCGGTCATTGAAACGCAAGCTGGCGACGTGACCGCATTCGTTCCGACGAACGTGATCTCGATTACCGACGGCCAGATCTTCCTGGAAACCGACCTCTTCAACGCAGGTATCCGCCCGGCAATTAACGCCGGCGTGTCGGTGTCGCGCGTCGGCGGTGCGGCTCAGACCAAGGTCGTGAAGAAGCTGTCGGGCGGTATCCGTACCGACCTCGCGCAGTATCGTGAGCTGGCAGCATTCGCACAGTTCGCATCGGACCTCGACGAAGCAACCCGCAAGCAGCTCGAGCGTGGTCGCCGTGTGACCGAACTGCTGAAGCAGCCGCAATATCAGCCGCTGCAAGTGTGGGAACTGGCTATCTCGCTGTTCGCCGCGAACAATGGCTACCTGGACGATCTGGAAGTGTCGCAAGTGCTGCCGTTCGAAAAGGGCCTGCGCGAATATCTGAAGTCGAGTCACGCTGACCTGGTCAAGCGCATTGAAGACAACAAGGAACTCTCGAAGGACGACGAAGGCCTGCTGCACACGGCCGTCAAAGACTTCAAGAAGTCCGGCGCTTATTGATCCGCGAGTGATCCGCAAGGCATAAAAGGACTTTGAAGCGGCGCGGGCCGCATGTGTACGCTCCCGCGCTGTTTCGATCGCTTTGCATGGGACCTGGGTCAGCGCTCAGGCGCTAACCCCGGCCGACAAGGAGCAAGCAATGGCTGGAATGAAGGAAATTCGCGGCAAGATCAAGAGCGTGCAAAACACGCGCAAGATCACGAAAGCGATGGAGATGGTGGCCGCATCGAAGATGCGTCGCGCTCAGGAGCGCATGCGCGCTGCTCGCCCGTACGCCGACAAGGTCCGCGATATTGCTGCACACATGAGCCGTGCGAACCCGGAGTATCGTCACCCGTTCATGGTGTCGAACGAAGGCGCGAAGACGGCGGGCATCATCCTCGTCACGACCGACAAAGGTCTGTGCGGCGGCATGAACACCAATGTGCTGCGCGCGGCGCTGCAGAAGTTCAAGGAACTCGAAGGTCAGGGCAAGACGATCGAAGCAACTGCGATCGGCACCAAGGGTCTGGGTTTCCTGAACCGTCTGCGCGCGAAGGTGGTATCGAATGTCGTGCATCTCGGCGACACGCCGCATCTGGAAAAGCTGATCGGCGCGGTGAAGGTGCAGCTCGATCTGTACTCGGAAGGCAAGGTCTCGGCGGTGTATCTCGCGTACACGCGCTTCGTCAATACGATGAAGCAGGAGCCGGTGATCGAGCAACTGCTGCCGCTGTCGGCGGATCAGTTCGAGCGCAAGGAAGAGCAGGGCGCGACGCCGACCACGCAGTGGGACTACATCTACGAGCCGGATGCGCAGGCAGTGGTCGATGAACTGCTGGTGCGTTATGTCGAGGCGCTGGTCTATCAGGCCGTCGCGGAAAACATGGCGTCGGAGCAGTCGGCCCGCATGGTCGCCATGAAGGCCGCTTCGGACAACGCGAAGACGGTCATCAACGAACTGCAGCTTGTGTACAACAAGAGCCGTCAGGCCGCGATCACGAAAGAACTGTCGGAAATCGTCGGTGGCGCGGCGGCGGTCTGACCTTCAGGTCAGGCAATCCGCTTCGTGTGCGCCCGTGTGGCGCACCGTCCGGGCAACGGTCTGGGCGATCCCATCGAAACAGCGCCTTTGCGCGAGTGAAGAATTGAGTATCTAAAGGAAAAGCGATGAGTACTACTGCTTTGGTAGAAGGCAAGATCGTACAGTGCATCGGCGCCGTTATCGACGTGGAATTTCCGCGTACGGACATGCCGAAGATTTACGACGCGCTCATTCTCGAAGGTTCGGAACTGACCCTCGAAGTCCAGCAACAGCTGGGCGACGGCGTTGTCCGTACCATCTGTCTGGGTGCATCCGACGGTCTGCGCCGCGGCACGGTCGTGAAGAACACCGGCCATCCGATCAGCGTGCCGGTCGGCAAGCCGACGCTCGGCCGGATCATGGACGTGCTGGGTCGTCCGATCGACGAAGCCGGTCCGATCAACTCGGACGTGGTTCGCGGTATTCACCAGAAGGCTCCGGCGTTCGACGAACTGTCGCCGTCGACCGAACTGCTCGAAACCGGCATCAAGGTTATCGACCTGATCTGCCCGTTCGCGAAGGGCGGTAAGGTTGGCCTGTTCGGTGGCGCCGGCGTGGGCAAGACCGTGAACATGATGGAACTCATCAACAACATCGCTAAGGAACACGGTGGTTACTCCGTGTTCGCCGGTGTTGGCGAGCGTACCCGCGAAGGGAACGACTTCTATCATGAAATGAAGGACTCGAACGTTCTGGACAAGGTCGCGCTGGTGTACGGCCAGATGAACGAGCCGCCGGGCAACCGTCTGCGCGTCGCGCTGACCGGCCTGACGATGGCTGAGCACTTCCGTGACGAAGGTCTCGACGTGCTGTTCTTCGTCGACAACATCTACCGTTTCACGCTGGCCGGTACTGAAGTGTCGGCACTGCTCGGCCGTATGCCGTCGGCAGTGGGCTATCAGCCGACGCTGGCTGAAGAAATGGGCAAGCTGCAAGAGCGTATTACGTCGACCAAGACCGGCTCAATCACGTCGGTTCAGGCCGTGTACGTCCCTGCGGATGACTTGACCGACCCGTCGCCGGCTACGACTTTCGGCCACCTGGACGCAACGGTCGTGCTGTCGCGTGACATCGCTTCGCTGGGTATCTACCCGGCCGTTGACCCGCTCGATTCGACCTCGCGTCAGATCGACCCGAACGTGATCGGCGAAGAGCACTACTCGATCACGCGCGGCGTGCAGCAAACGCTGCAGCGCTACAAGGAATTGCGCGACATTATCGCGATTCTGGGCATGGACGAACTCGCGCCGGAAGACAAGCTCGCCGTGGCGCGCGCTCGTAAGATCCAGCGTTTCCTGTCGCAGCCGTTCCACGTCGCTGAAGTGTTCACGGGCTCGCCGGGCAAGTACGTTCCGCTGAAGGAAACGATCCGCGGCTTCAAGATGATCGTTGAAGGCGAGTGCGACCACCTGCCGGAACAAGCCTTCTACATGGTCGGCACGATCGACGAAGCCTTCGAAAAGGCCAAGAAGATCCAGTAAAGGTCGGGTGTAACGAAGCGGGCGCCGGAGTCCGCGCTTATTGGATGCTCTGGGCATCCCACACGCGAAGCCGGTGCCTCTCACTACGCTCAACCCAGGAGTCGACATTTATGGCAACTATCAAGGTAGACGTCGTCAGCGCGGAAGAGCAGATCTTCTCGGGCCAGGCGAAGTTCGTCGCGCTGCCGGGCGAAGCAGGTGAACTCGGCATTCTGCCGGGCCACACGCCGCTCATCACGCGGATTCGTCCGGGTGCGGTGCGCATCGAAGCTGAAAACGGCGAAGAAGAGTTTGTGTTCGTCGCCGGCGGCATTCTCGAAATCCAGCCGGGCGCTGTGACGGTTCTCGCCGACACAGCAATCCGCGGCAAGGATCTCGACGAAGCCAAGGCCGAAGACGCGCGCAAGCGCGCGGAAGAAGCACTGCAGAACACGGGCTCGAACCTCGAGTATGCAACCGCGCAAGCGGAACTGGCGTACGCGACGGCTCAGCTTGCTGCGATCCAGCGTCTGCGCAAACTGCGCGGTCAAGGCTAAGCAGCACGTTTGAGAAAAAGTAGAGAAAAAGCAGCCCGCGTGGCTGCTTTTTTTTGACCTCGACTTGACGTTTACGGAAAGGTAATCGACATTATGTGTCCGTGACCGCCCGCGCGACTGCCGGCCACGAAGAGCCTTCGACACGAGCGGACCTGCTGCGGGTAAGACTTGATGCCGGACGACCGCGCGCCGGTGGCACAATCGGTTTCAAAATCATTTCAATAGGGCGAATTGCTCACGGAGACAGCACCATGGCAACGCAAGTGTCAGGCGAAGGCGCAATCATCCAGCCGAAAGACGGGCTCTCGTACGTCCGTGGATCGACAGACATTCCGTTGAGCGAAGCGACCATCGGCGAGTTTTTGCGCGAGACCGTCAGGCGCTTTCCGGACCGGCCCGCGGTGGTGTTTCGAGAGCAGCGAATTCGGTGGACATGGAAGGAATTCGCCGACGAAGTGGACATTTTGGCCGCCGGATTGCTCGCGCTGGGCATTGCGAAGGGCGATCGCGTTGGCATCTGGTCGCCGAATCGCGTCGAATGGCTGCTGACGCAGTTCGCGACGGCGGGCATCGGCGCGGTGCTCGTCAACATCAATCCGGCTTACCGGCTTTCCGAGCTCGAATACGCGCTGAACAAGGTCGGCTGCAAGGCGATAGTCGCGGCGGAGCGCTTCAAGACGTCTATGTATCTGGAGATGCTGCAGCAACTCGCGCCCGAGCTTGCGACGCATGCGCCCGGCGATCTGCATGCGGCTCGATTGCCGGAACTGCGCTACGTCATCCGCATGTGCGACACCGAAACGCCGGGCATGCTCAGCTTCTCCGACTTGATCGAGCAGGGGCGTGCGACCCTCGACGTCGCTCGGCTCGATGCAATCGGCGAGACGCTGTCGTGCCACGAGGCGATCAACATCCAGTTCACCAGCGGCACGACCGGCAATCCGAAGGGCGCGACGCTCACGCATAGCAACGTGGTCAACAACGCGCGTTATATCGCGATGGCCATGAACCTGAGCGAGCAGGACGCGCTGTGCATCCCCGTGCCGCTGTATCACTGCTTTGGAATGGTGCTGGCCGTGCTGGCGTGCGTGTCGGTGGGCGCGAACATGGTATTTCCGGGCGAGGCTTTCGACCCGGCGGCGACGCTCGCGGCCGTCACCGAGGAGCAGTGCACGGCTTTGCACGGCGTGCCGACCATGTTCATCGCGGAACTCGATCATCCCGACTTTGCCTCGTATGACCTCTCGCGCCTGCGCACGGGCATCATGGCGGGCTCGCCGTGCCCCATCGAGACGATGAAGAAGGTCGTCTCGCGGATGCATCTGAGCGAGATCACGATTGCTTATGGCATGACGGAGACGAGCCCTGTGTCGTTCCAGAGCTCGACCACCGATCCGCTCGACAAGCGCACGACCACCGTCGGCCGAATCCAGCCTCACCTGGAGGTGAAAATCATCGATCCGCTTGGCAACATCGTACCGGTCGGCGAAACGGGCGAGCTGTGTACGCGCGGCTATTCGGTGATGCAGGGCTATTGGGGCGACGAAGAAAAAACGCGCGAGAGCATCGTGGATGGCTGGATGCACACCGGCGATCTGGCGACGCTCGACGCCGAAGGCTATTGCAACATCGTCGGCCGTCTGAAGGACATGCTGATTCGCGGCGGCGAGAACGTCTATCCACGCGAGATCGAGGAGTTCCTGTTCCGCCATCCGAAGATCCAGAGCGTGCAGGTATTCGGCGTGCCGGACGCTAAGTATGGCGAGGAAGTGTGCGCGTGGGTCGTGCTGCGTTCAGGCGAACAGGCGACGGCAGAGGAAATCCAGCAGTTCTGTCATGGCCAGATCGCGCATTACAAGGTGCCCAAGTACATTCGTTTCGTCGACGAACTGCCGATGACCGTGACCGGCAAGGTGCAGAAGTTCGTCATGCGTGAGCGCATGATCGACGAACTGAAGTTGGAGCAAGGGAAGACCGCCTGAATGGCGCGAACGCAAAGCCATTGCAAAAAAAAAGAAGGCCGCCCTCGGGCGGCCTTCTTTCTCGCGGCAATCAACGCTGCACGCCGCGAATTTCACACATGACCGAATCGTCGAAACAGCGCGAACTAGCAGGTAAAAGCTGCCATCTTGCACTGCGCAAACGTTTGGCGAGACGAAAAAAAAGCGGGCCTGGAGCCCGCTAAAAACCACACGCTACGGGGTTAGCGCGAGGAGACCAAAGTAGGAACCAACTGAGACGACGACCCTGCGTCGACTACGGCCCCAGCAGGGATGCCCCTTCACAGGGCTTCGGCCTAAGCCGACCGGCAAGTGCATCGTATCCGCTCACACCACGCACCCCGCCACATCCGTGTTGAAACCGTTGAGGGCATTGTGGGCGAATTAATCCAGGAGCGCCGTAACAAAGTGTTTCAGGTTGTAACGCCCGCCAGATAAGGCGTTGCGGGATTTATTGCGGAAATCAACTGTTAAAAAAGCAAGTTTTACCGATGACTACGGCGCAATTTAATACGCTTGTTTCATGCTATTCGTGAAGCATGGCGCCGCATAAATCGTTAAGGCGATTCCGCATGAAATGGTTGCAGATTCATCTTTCCGATCATGAACCGCCGCTGTTACAACTCAATGGACGATGCCCAAAATTTTCGCAGCGACGCTTGCAACCATGAATGCGCCGCAGCAAAGGGAGTCGGCGTCAAAAGCGCACGAGGGTCTGTTCACCGGTCCAGCCAGGTTTCAGTCTCGTTCGACTCGCGCCAAGCTCACGCCGCCCGCGTTACATTAAGCAGCCCGGGTTTCGTGCAGGCATAACCACACGGGCAGCCGTTGGAAGTAGAGCCTCGCGCGGCCGCGCGCCGTCCTCGAGCGCATCAAGAGCGCACCGAGAAACGCCACGGCCGCACCATCACCTCACTTCAACCACTTATCCGACACGGCCTGATATTCGCCCGTAGCTCGCGCCAGGTGCAGCCATTGGTCGACGTACTGCTGGAAAGCCACGTCGCCGCGCGGCAACAGCCACGCCTTTTCGCCGTACTGGAACGGCTTGTCCGGATGCACCGAGCACAGGCCGGGATTGAGCTTTTGCTGTAACAGGGTCTCGGACGCGTCCGTCACCATCACATCGGCTTTGCCCGCGAGAATCTGCTTGAAGATCGTCACGTTGTCCGGATAGACGGTCATGTTCGCGTGCGAAAAGAACTGCTTCGCGAAACGTTCGTTGGTGCCGCCCGGATTCACGATCACGCGCGTTGCGGGCTGGTCGATCTGCGCCACGGTCTGATACTTGTTGACGTCGTCGCAACGGACGATCGGCGTTTTGCCGTCGACCATATAAGCCTGCGTGAAGAACGCGCGCTTTTGCCGCTCGAGCGTCGGCGAAACACCGCCCACGCCGATATCGCACTTGGCGACGAAGTCGTTCATCAGGTTCGACCACGAAGTCTTGACGTACTCCGCCTTGACGCCGAGCGACTTGGCAAGCGACTCCGTCATGTCGATGTCGATGCCTTCGAACTGGCCGTCCGTCTTATAGAACGAATACGGCTTGTAGTCGCCGGTCGTACAGGCCCGCAGCGTGCCGCGAGCGAGAATGTCATCAAGCCGCGAAGCTGTCGCGGGTGTGCCGGACGCTTGCGCCTGAACCGCGCCACTGTGGATTAGTACGCCCGCCACGACGCTGAGCAATGCGAGTGCAACCTTCTTCATTGAGTCTCCTTGGTTATGCGTTGTTATAAGGCTGTCGGATGATAGCCCGGCAATTTTGCCTTGAACATCGGCCGTTCGGCCAGGTTGCAGTAGGGCGACCTTCTGCCGAAAATGGCCTGAACTCGCGCACCGCAGTTATTGCCCGCATTGGACGGAATGCGGCGGCGTCGTCCGGTAAAATGCCCCTTTGCCCTCAGTCGCACGCAACGTGGCCCATAACCTCCTAAACGACACTTTCCTGCGCGCGCTGCTGCGCCAGCCCACCGACTACACGCCCGTCTGGTTGATGCGGCAGGCTGGCCGCTACCTGCCGGAATACAATGCCACGCGAGCTCGCGCAGGCAGCTTTCTCGGGCTCGCGAAAAACCCGGCCTTTGCAACGGAAGTCACGCTGCAGCCGCTCGAGCGCTATCCGCTCGACGCCGCGATTCTGTTCTCCGACATCCTGACGGTGCCGGACGCCATGGGCCTCGGCCTCGAGTTCGTCGCCGGCGAGGGGCCGACATTTGCGCGGCCGGTGCGCACCGAAGACGACGTTGCGCGCCTCGCCGTGCCGGACATCGACGCCACGCTGCGCTACGTGACCGACGCCGTGCGCGAGATTCGCCGTGCGCTGACGGACGCGCAAGGCCGTCAACGCGTGCCGCTCATCGGCTTTTCGGGCAGTCCGTGGACATTGGCGTGCTACATGGTCGAAGGCGGCGGCTCGGCCGACTTCCGCACCGTCAAGTCCATGCTCTACGCGCGCCCGGATCTCATGCATCGCATTCTCGAGATCAACGCCAGCTCGGTCGCGGCGTATCTGAACGCGCAGATCGAAGCCGGCGCGCAGGCCGTGATGATCTTCGACACGTGGGGCGGAGCGCTCGCGGACGGCGCCTATCAGCGCTTTTCGCTGCACTACATCCAGCAGGTCGTGAATCAGTTGAAGCGCGAGCATGACGGTGAGAAGGTGCCGGTCATCACGTTCACGAAGGGCGGCGGTCTGTGGCTCGACGAAATCGCCGAGACCGGTGTCGACGCGGTCGGCCTCGACTGGACGGTCAACCTGCGCAACGCGCGTGAGCGCGTCGGCGGCAAGGTGGCGTTGCAGGGCAATATCGACCCGTCAGTCTTGTTCGCGCCGCCTGCCGCCATCCGCATGGAAGCGCGGGCCGTGCTGGACAGCTTCGGCAATCATCCGGGGCATGTGTTCAACCTTGGCCACGGCATCTCGCAGTTCACGCCGCCGGAAAATGTCGCCGAACTCGTCGACGAAGTGCATCGCCACAGCCGCGCGATTCGCAGCGGCGCGCATGCACCCGCCTGACGTTGCAATTCCTACCGTTTTTTGCTGCGATGCAGCACGCTGGGCTCTGCAACTAAGGGAAAGTTCGCGGGTTGCGGGCCGTCAGCAGGCACTCTCGCAGTTGTCAAGACTTGACTTATACACATTGATCACGTTGCGGCGCGGTAGAAGCTTTAGTCGTGTCGGAACCCTTGCGCGTTGCCCGCTTATTTGATCTCAGCCTTGTCTGGCAAGGGTTTCGCGGCTTCCGCGAGAAATGTGCGGAATCCCACAGAAGGCCGCTGCGGCGCGGTTTGCGGGCCGTTGGAGCGAAGTTCTCAACAAAGTTATCCACAGGCGTGCAGGGTCGACAGCAATTGTTCAGCCGAATCCAAAACTTAGCGCCGAAATTGAAGTTTTACTTTAAGTTCGGGCGGGCAACTCATCGTCGGGCGATTCCGGGCGCGGACCGCGGTGCCGGGACGCGGCTCGCCGTCGCCAGAATCCACGCTGGCCGATGACTACTGCCGTGTTCGTTCGCGTCGCGCTGGATCACCCGCTGCCGACCCTCTTCGACTACCGCTGGAACATGTCCACGGCGGCCGTGCCGGGCACGCTGGTGAGCGTGCCGTTCGGCAAGCGCGACGCGGTGGGGCTCGTGTGCGAAGTGACCGCCCACAGCGAGGTGCCCGCCGATCGTTTGCGCGCGGTGAACGGTGCCTGCACCGCATGTCCGCCGCTGTCGGCCGAATGGCTCCGGCTTGCTGCCTTTGCCGCCGACTACTACCAGCGCGGTCTTGGCGAGGTGGCGCTGCCGGCGTTGCCGCAGGCGCTGCGCGACGCGTCGCGTTGGTCGCGGCTGCTCGCGCCGGAAGAGCGCTACAGCCTGACGCCGCAAGGCCACCTGGCCTTGGCCGACGCTTTGCCGGCGCGCGCCACCGCGCTGCGAAGCCTGGCGCAGGCGCTCGCCGCCAACGACTTTCTCTCTGCCGCCGACGCCCGCGCGCTGCACCCAAAAGCCATCGCGACGCTCGCCGCATGGCAGGCCGAAGGCTGGGTTGCACTTGAGCTTGTCGATGCCGCCACAGTCCTGCCGGCCCTGACATCCACAGCCACGCCGCCGCCGACGCTCCCCACGCTCACCGACGAGCAGGCCGCCGCCGTCGAAGCGATTCGCGACGCACGCGGTTTTGCCCCGTTCCTGCTGCACGGCGTGACCGGCAGCGGCAAGACGGAAGTCTATTTGCGCGCGCTCGCGGAAATTCTCGCCGCCAATGCGGACGCGCAAGCGCTCGTGCTCGTGCCGGAAATCAATCTGACGCCGCAATTCGAGGCGGCTTTTCGCGCCCGCTTCGCGGCGCTGGCCGACACGGCGATCGTCACTTTGCACAGCGGCCTTGCCGAAGGCGAGCGAGCGCGTAACTGGTTCGCGGCGCACACCGGCCGCGCGCGCATCGTGCTGGGCACGCGGCTCGCGGTGCTCGCGTCGCTGCCGCGGCTCGCCGTGATCGTCGTCGATGAGGAGCACGATCCCGCTTACAAGCAGCAGGAAGGGCTGCGCTATTCGGCGCGCGACCTCGCCATTTATCGCGCGAAGCAGCTTGGCTTGCCGGTCGTGCTCGGGTCGGCCACGCCGTCGCTGGAAAGCTGGTGGCAGGCCGATCAGGGACGCTACAAGCGGCTCACGTTATCGCGCCGCGCAGTCGCCGATGCGGTGCTGCCTACCGTGCGCCTGATCGATCTCGAAGAGGAACGCCGGCGCGGACGCGCTTCCGTCGAAGGATTATCGGGGCCGCTGATCGCGGCGCTGAAAGCGCGGCTCGAGCGCGGCGAGCAAAGTCTCGTATTCCTGAACCGGCGCGGCTACGCGCCGCAGCTCGCGTGCGACGCCTGCGGCTGGGTCGCCGGTTGTCCGCGCTGCAGCGCCTACGTCGTTTTGCACAAGCCCGAGCGCGCGCTGCGCTGCCATCACTGCGGCTGGGAATCGCGCATTCCGCGCTCGTGCCCGGAATGCGGCAATGTCGACATCGAGCCGATGGGCCGCGGCACCCAACGCGTGGAGGAAACGCTGGCGAGCGCGGTGCCGGGGGCGCGCGTGCTGCGCATCGACGCCGACAGCACGCGCCGCAAAGGCAGCGCGCAAGCGCTTTTTTCAGATGTGCACGCCGGCGAGGTCGACATCCTCGTCGGCACGCAGATGATCGCGAAGGGGCACGACTTTCAGCGCGTGTCGCTGGTCGGCGTGCTGAACGCCGACACCGCGCTCTTTTCGCACGACTTCCGCGCGAGCGAACGCCTGTTTGCGCAACTGATGCAGGTCAGCGGCCGAGCCGGCCGCGCCGGCTTGCCCGGCGAGGTGCTGGTGCAGACGCGTTATCCGCGTCACGCGCTTTATCACGCGCTTGGGCGCCACGATTACGTCGGCTTCGCCAATTCGACGCTGGCCGAGCGGCGCGACGCCCACTTGCCGCCGTTCGTCTATCAGGCGCTGCTGCGCGCCGAGGGCCGCACGCTCGAGGCCGCGCTTGCGTTTCTCCAGCAGGCCGCCGCCGAACTCGCGGGGATTCCGGCGGCCGAGCGCGTGACCGTCTACGACGCGGTGCCGCTCACCATCGTCAAGGTGATGCATGTGCATCGCGCGCAATTGCTTGTCGAGAGCGCGTCGCGCGCCGCACTGCAAGCCACGCTGCGCGCATGGCAACCGTTGCTGCGCGGTTTGAAGGGCGTGCTGCGCTGGAGCCTCGAAGTCGATCCGCTCGACATCTGAGCCCAAGGCGCGACGGACTCAACCGTCAGTATCGACACCGGCTGCGCGCCGTGCGGGCGCGTGCTCGCACCGTATTCGAATAGCTCGCCGCGGGAGTCGGAGCCGCAGCGGCGACACGCGTCGCTGTGCGCGTCCCCAATACCGCCGATGCCCGCGACGAAACCGGCGCGCCACGCGCCGCCAGTTGCCGGTATCGCGCGGAAGATCTGTAGTCGCTGGAACAAAGCATGGTGGCTCTCACGGTGTTCGCTTCTTCACGTTCGCCTTCCGGCGCCGGCCGCTCACCGGCACGTCGCGCTCGCGCCGCGCAGTGAGCGCTCGCTCAATCGTTTAATGCAGCCTGCGCGTCGCCGGCGGACGCGCGTCCTTCAGCAGGCTCGCGCTTGCCTGACGCGCCCGTGGCGCCGCGAATAAACAGCACAGCGCAGGTTGCGCACATCGCCCAGATGCCCAATACGACCAGCCACTTTTCCATTTCGCTGTCCTTAACCCCGTGCCGTTGTTGTTGGCGCGCCATCGCGTCGCGCCGGCTATGACTTCTTTAACGGCGCGCCGTCCGGTTTGATAAGGGCTGATGCAAAAGAAATGACGCCAGGGAAAATACCGATCCTTACCGCGCTCGCCGGCTGCGGCGCCACCGCCCGCAAACCCGCGTCGAATAAGGGTTTCGCTCGGGTGCAACCAATCCGGCGCAGCGGTTGCACCTTTTTATTGAGAGGGGTACGATTCGGCCAACTTTTAGTCTTTCACCAGCATTTCGTCTGGTCTCCGAAGAAGGAAACATGGCTAGCACCACCCTTGGCGTCAAGGTCGACGACCTCCTGCGTTCCCGGCTGAGAGATGCCGCTACGCGCCTCGAACGCACTCCGCACTGGCTGATCAAGCAGGCGATCTTCGCGTACCTCGAAAAGATCGAACAAGGCCAATTGCCGCCGGAACTGTCGGGCGCGGCCGGTTCGGCCGAGATGGGCGACGGCGCGGCGGTCGAGCATGACGAAGACGGCGCCGCGCATCCGTTCCTGGAGTTCGCGCAGAACGTGCAGCCGCAATCGGTGTTGCGCGCGGCGATCACCGCGGCTTACCGTCGGCCGGAGCCGGAATGCGTGCCGTTCCTGCTCGGCCAGGCGCGTCTGCCCGCCAAGCTCGCCGACGACGTGCAGGCGCTCGCCGGCAAGCTCGTCGAAACGCTGCGCGGCAAGAGCAAGGGTGGCGGCGTCGAAGGACTGATCCACGAATTCTCGCTGTCGAGCCAGGAAGGCGTCGCGCTGATGTGCCTCGCCGAAGCACTGCTGCGCATTCCCGACCGCGCCACGCGCGACGCGCTGATTCGCGACAAGATCAGCAAGGGCGACTGGAAATCGCACGTCGGCCAGGCTCCGTCGATGTTCGTCAACGCCGCGACTTGGGGCTTGATGATTACCGGCAAGCTCGTGACGACCAACAGCGAGACGAGCTTGTCGTCGGCGCTCACGCGTCTGATCGGCAAGGGCGGCGAGCCGCTGATCCGCAAGGGCGTCGACATGGCGATGCGCCTGATGGGCGAGCAGTTCGTCACCGGCGAGAACATTTCCGAAGCACTGGCGAACAGCCGCAAGTACGAAGCGCGCGGTTTCCGCTACTCGTACGACATGCTCGGCGAAGCGGCCACGACCGAGGCCGACGCGCAGCGCTACTACGCGTCGTACGAGCAGGCGATTCACGCGATCGGCAAGGCGGCGGGCGGCCGCGGCATCTACGAAGGGCCGGGCATTTCGATCAAGCTGTCGGCGCTGCATCCGCGGTACTCGCGCTCGCAGCAGGAGCGCACGATGAGCGAGCTGCTGCCGCGTGTGCGTTCGCTCGCGATTCTCGCGCGCCGCTACGACATCGGCCTGAACATCGACGCGGAAGAAGCCGACCGTCTGGAGATCTCGCTCGATCTGCTCGAAGCGCTGTGCTTCGATCCCGAACTGGCCGGCTGGAACGGCATCGGCTTCGTGGTGCAGGCTTATCAGAAGCGCTGCCCGTTCGTGATCGAATACATTGTCGACCTCGCGCGCCGCAGCCGTCACCGGATCATGGTGCGCCTCGTGAAGGGCGCGTACTGGGACACGGAAATCAAGCGCGCACAAGTGGACGGCCTCGAAGGCTATCCGGTCTACACGCGCAAAATCTATACGGATGTGTCGTATCTCGCGTGCGCGAAGAAGCTGCTCGGCGCGCCCGACGCGGTCTATCCGCAGTTCGCCACGCACAACGCGCATACGCTGTCGGCGATCTATCACCTCGCGGGCAACAACTACTATCCCGGCCAGTACGAGTTCCAGTGTCTGCACGGCATGGGCGAGCCGCTGTACGAGGAAGTGACGGGTCCGGTTTCCGCAGGCAAGCTGAATCGTCCGTGCCGCGTCTACGCGCCGGTCGGCACGCATGAAACGCTGCTCGCGTATCTCGTGCGCCGTCTGCTCGAGAACGGCGCGAACACGTCGTTCGTGAATCGTATCGCCGATGAAAACGTCGCGATCGAGGACCTGATCGCCGATCCGGTCGAAGAGGCGTCGAAGATCGTCCCGCTCGGCGCGCCGCACGCGAAGATTCCGCTGCCGCGCAACCTGTATGGCACCGAGCGTCTCAATTCGATGGGCCTCGACCTGTCGAATGAGCATCGTCTCGCGTCGCTGTCGTCGGCGCTGCTGGCGAGCGCGAATCATCCGTGGCGCGCCGCGCCGATGCTGGCCGACGATCAGATCGCGTTGGGCAACGCACGCGACGTGCGCAATCCCGCGGATCATCGCGATCTGGTCGGCACGGTGGTCGAAGCGAGCGCCGAACACGTGAGCGCCGCATTGGCGCACGCGGTCGCCGCCGCGCCGATCTGGCAGGCGACGCCCGTCGAAGCGCGCGCCGATTGCCTCGCGCGCGCCGCCGATCTGCTCGAAGCGCAGATGCATACGCTGATGGGTCTCGTCGTGCGCGAGGCGGGCAAGTCGCTCGCGAACGCGGTGTCGGAGATTCGCGAAGCCATCGACTTCCTGCGTTACTACTCGACGCAGATTCGCAGCGAGTTTTCGAACGACACGCATCGTCCGCTCGGGCCGGTTGTCTGTATCAGCCCGTGGAATTTTCCGCTGGCGATTTTCATGGGTCAGGTCGCCGCCGCGCTCGCAGCCGGCAACACGGTGCTCGCGAAGCCCGCGGAGCAAACGCCGCTGATCGCCGCGCAAGCCGTGCGGATTCTGCGCGAAGCAGGCGTACCCGCGGGCGCCGTTCAGCTTCTTCCGGGCGACGGCGAAACGGTCGGCGCCGCACTCGTCGCCGATGCGCGCACGCGTGCCGTGATGTTCACCGGCTCGACGGAAGTCGCGCGTCTCATCAACAAGACGCTGTCGAGCCGCCTCGATCCCGAAGGCAAGCCAATTCCGCTGATCGCCGAAACGGGCGGTCAGAACGCGATGATCGTCGATTCGTCGGCGCTCGCGGAACAGGTGGTCGCGGACGTGATGCAGTCGTCGTTCGATTCGGCCGGCCAACGTTGCTCCGCGCTGCGCGTGCTGTGCTTGCAGGACGACGTCGCGGACCGCACGCTCGAAATGCTGACGGGCGCCATGCGTGAGCTGACGGTCGGCAATCCGGACCGGCTGTCGACCGACGTCGGCCCCGTGATCGACGTGGAAGCGAAGCGCGGCATCGACGCGCACATCGCCGCGATGCGCGAAAAAGGCCGCAAGGTCGAACAACTGCCGCTGCCGGAAAATTGCGCGCAAGGCACGTTCGTCCCGCCGACGCTGATCGAGCTCGACAGCATCGACGAATTGAAGCGCGAAGTGTTCGGCCCGGTGCTGCATGTGGTGCGTTATCGCCGCAGCCAACTCGACGCCCTGCTCGAACAGATCCGCGCAACCGGCTACGGCCTGACGCTCGGCATCCATACGCGAATCGACGAAACCATCGCGCATGTGATCGGCCGCGCGCATGTCGGCAACATCTACGTGAACCGCAACGTGATCGGCGCGGTGGTCGGCGTGCAGCCGTTCGGCGGCGAAGGTTTGTCGGGCACGGGTCCGAAGGCCGGCGGCGCGCTGTATTTGCAGCGTCTGCTCGCGAAGCGCCCCGCTGGTTTGCCGAACTCGCTCGCGCAGGCGCTCGTCGCCGATGTACCGCAACGCGCGGAAAACAGCGACAATCCGTCGGCCGCGCTGACTGCATTGACGGCGCTGCGCGATTGGCTGATCGCCGAACGCGAGCCGCAACTGGCCGCGCGCTGCGACGGTTATCTGTCGCATATGCCGGCCGGTGCAACGGCGGTGCTGACCGGACCGACCGGGCGAGCGCAACACGTACACGCTGGGCGCACGCGGCACGGTGCTGTGCATCGCTTCGACGGCAAGCGGCGCGCGCGTGCAGTTCGCGGCCGTGCTGGCTACGGGAAATCGTGCGCTGTTCGAAGGCGCCGCTGGTGAACAATTGGTCGCGCAACTGCCGGCGTCGCTGAAGTCTTATGCGAGCGTGCGCAAGAATGCCGACACGCCGTTCGACGCGGTCCTGTTCGAAGGCGATAGCGACGAACTGCTCACGCTCGTGAAGGAAGTGGCGAAGCGCCCGGGACCGATCGTATCGGTGCAAGGCGTCGCGTCACGCGCGCTCGAAAACGGCGACGAAGACTACGCGCTCGAACGTCTGTTGACGGAGCGCTCGGTCAGCGTGAATACGGCAGCCGCCGGCGGTAATGCGAATTTGATGACGATCGGTTGAGCGAACCTCATCGATCGCGCAGGAAAACGCCGGGCCGCCCCAAGTTTTCTTGCACCCCCTCGGGGGGCCTGGTGCGAAGCGCCAGGATTTGGGGGCGGTCATCAAAACGGAAGCGGTAACGGCGATCCCGGAAACCGCTCCATCCACACCTGGTACCAAGGAGAAGATATGCAACACAAGATGACACTGCTGGCAGGCGCAGCGCTGGTTGCGGCGATGTCGGTGGCGGGGACGGCCAACGCTCAATCGACGGAAGACGTGAAGGTCGGTTTCGCCGGCCCGATGACGGGCGCGCAGGCGCACTACGGCAAGGACTTCCAGAACGGCATCACGCTGGCGGTCGAAGACATGAACGCGACGAAGCCGGTGATCGGCGGCAAGCAGGTTCGCTTCGTGCTCGACGCCGCCGACGACCAGGCTGACCCGCGCACCGGCACGACCGTCGCGCAGAAGCTCGTGGACGACGGCATCAAGGGCATGCTCGGCCACTTCAACTCGGGCACGACGATCCCGGCATCGCGCATCTACGCGAACGCGGGCATTCCCGAAATCGCGATGGCGACGGCACCTGAGTACACGCAGCAAGGCTTCAAGACCACCTTCCGCATGATGACGTCCGACACGCAGCAAGGTTCGGTTGCCGGCGCGTTCGCGGTCAAGACGCTGGGCGTGAAGAAGATCGTGATCATCGACGACCGCACGGCTTACGGCCAGGGTCTCGCCGATCAGTTCGAGAAGGCGGCGAAGGCTGCGGGCGGCACGATCGTCGATCGCGAATTCACGAACGACAAGGCCGTGGACTTCAAGTCGATCCTGACCAAGGTGAAGTCGGTCAGCCCGGATCTGATCTATTACGGCGGCGCCGATTCGCAAGCAGCGCCGATGGTCAAGCAGATGAAGGCGCTCGGCATCAAGGCGCCGCTGATGGGCGGCGAAATGGTCCACACGCCGACGTTCATCAAGATCGCGGGCGACGCGGCGAACGGCACGGTGGCATCGCTCGCCGGCCTGCCGCTGGAAGAAATGCCGGGCGGCAAGGACTACGTCGCGAAGTACAAGAAGCGTTTCAACGAAGACGTGCAAACGTACTCGCCGTACGCATACGACGGCGCAATGGCGATGTTCGCCGCGATGAAGAAGGCGAATTCGACCGATCCGGCGAAGTACCTGCCGGTGCTGGCCCAGACGTCGATGCCGGCTGTGACGTCGTCGAACCTTTCGTACGATGCGAAGGGTGACCTGAAGAACGGCGGCATCACGCTGTACAAGGTTGTCGACGGCAAGTGGACGACGCTGCAAAGCGTGGGCGGCAAGTAAGCTACTTTTTGCAGCTTGCTGTGACGTTGTGAGAACCCCGCTTCGGCGGGGTTTTTTTAGGGTTACAGGCGGGGCCTTTCTCTATTCCCCGCGCAATTTCCTCCCCTGCTCCCGAATCTGCTCGAGCGTCGCGCCTGGCGTACTCGCTTCCTGCGGCATGCGAACCTCGATTACCGCCGCGCGCTTCGCTTCCAATGAACGCTGCAACGCCGGCAGAAAATCTTCGGTACGTTCCACCGTTTCGCCGTGTGCGCCGAACGATCGCGCGAATGCCGCGAAGTCGGGATTCGTGAGCCCGGTGCCATGCACGCGGTTCGGATAATGCCGTTCCTGATGCATGCGGATCGTGCCGAAGTGCCCGTTGTTCACGACAATGAAAAGCACATGCAAGTCGTATTGCATCGCCGTCGCGAGTTCCTGCGCAGCCATCATGAAGCAGCCGTCGCCGGCCAGCGCGACCACCGCGCGTTGCGGATAGAGCGACTTCGCCGCGATCGCCGCAGGCACGCCGTAGCCCATCGCGCCGCTCGTCGGTGCAAGTTGCGAGCGGTAGTGCCGATACGAAAAGTGCCGATGCAGCCACGTCGCGTAATTGCCTGCGCCGTTGGTCAGGATCGCGTCGTCAGGAAGATGCGCGCGCAACTGTTGAATGACTTCGCCCATCTGCACATCGCCGGGAATCGGGCGAGGCTTGCGCCACTCCAGATACGCGCGATGCGCTTCGTCCGCCGCGCCGCTCCATGCGAGTGTTTCGGCCGACGGCTTCAAGGCCGCCAGCGCCGCCGTCAGTTCCGGCATGCCGGAGACGATCGGCAGATCGGCCGCATAAACGCGTCCCAACTCTTCCGCGCCCTGATGAACGTGAACCAGCGTCTGCTTGGTCTTCGGAATGTCGAGCAGCGTGTAGCCATTCGTCGTCGCCTCGCCGAGTCGCGGCCCGAGCACGAGCAGCAGATCGGCATCGCGGATACGCTGCGCGAGTGCCGGATTGATGCCGAGCCCGACATCGCCGGCATAGTTCGGATGCTCGTTATCGAGCGTGTCCTGGAAGCGGAACGCGAGGCCAACCGGCAATTGCCAGTTCTCGACGAAGCGTTGCAGGTCCGCGCATGCATGAGACGTCCAGCCGCTGCCGCCCGCAATGGCCATTGGCCGTTGCGCGCGCTCGAGCAGTTCGCGAAGCCTGTCGATCTGTGCCGCCGACGGCGACGCCGCCACTCGCTGATAAGCCGGCGCGCCGGGCACGGCGTCGCATGCATCGCTCAGCACGTCTTCGGGCAAGGACAGCACGACAGGTCCAGGACGCCCGGATGTCGCCGTGTGAAACGCGTGACTCAGATACTCGGGAATGCGCTTCGGATCGTCGATCTGCGCAACCCATTTCGCCATCTGACCGAACATGCGCCGATAGTCGATCTCCTGAAACGCTTCGCGGTCGAGATGCTCGCGCGCGCATTGGCCGATCAGCAGAATCATCGGCGTCGAGTCCTGAAACGCGGTGTGTACGCCGATGGACGCATGCGTCGCGCCGGGTCCCCGCGTGACGAGCGCGACGCCTGGCCGGCCGGTCAGCTTGCCGACCGCTTCGGCCATGTTCGCGGCCGCCGCTTCATGGCGGCAGACAATCGTCTGAATGCGCGTGGTCTCGTCGTGCAGTGAGTCGAGCACCGCGAGAAAGCTCTCGCCGGGCACACAGAAAACGCGCTCGACACCGTGCGTGAGCAACGCATCGACGACGAGGCGCGCGCCGGTCGTTCGAGCGGCGGCAGAATCGGAAACGGGAGCATTCGGCAGCGACATTGCGATGGGGCCTCCAGGCAGTGAGTGCGGTGAGTGCAGTGAGTGCAAGTGAGCCCCGACAGCTTACGCCGACAGCGTGTGCAGTGTCACGGCGCAGCGCAATGCATGGTCACGCCGCGGACATGGCCCCGCGAATGCGCAAACAAAAACGCGGGCCGAAGAGCCCGCGTTTCGATACGCCGCGATCATCGAATCGCCCATCAACACTCGACGATATTCACCGCCAAACCGCCGCGCGAGGTTTCCTTGTACTTCGTCTTCATATCCGCGCCGGTCTCGCGCATGGTCTTGATGACCGAATCGAGCGACACGTAGTGACTGCCGTCGCCGCGCAACGCCATGCGCGCCGCGTTGACCGCTTTCACCGATGCCATTGCATTGCGCTCGATGCACGGAATCTGCACCATGCCGCCGACCGGATCGCACGTGAGCCCGAGATTGTGTTCCATGCCGATCTCGGCCGCGTTCTCGACCTGCCTCGGCGTGCCGCCCATTACCGCAGCGAGCGCGCCCGCGGCCATCGAGCACGCGACGCCCACTTCGCCCTGACACCCCACTTCGGCACCGGAAATGGACGCGTTCAGCTTGTACAGAATGCCGATAGCCGCCGCGGTCATCAGGAAGTCGATCACGCCCTGCTCATTCGAGCCGGGCATGAAGCGTGTGTAGTAATGCAGCACGGCCGGGATGATGCCCGCCGCGCCGTTGGTCGGCGCGGTGACGACGCGCCCTCCCGCGGCGTTTTCCTCGTTGACGGCGATCGCATACAGGTTGATCCAGTCGACCATCGAAAGCGGATCGCGCAACGCCAGCTCAGGGTTGCCCGACAGCGCACGATAGAGCTGCGGCGCGCGGCGCTTCACCTGGAACGGGCCCGGCAGATTGCCGTCCGCGTCGGGATTGTTGATGCCGCAACCACGCGACACGCACGACTGCATCACGTTCCAGATTTTCAGCAGGCCCGCGCGCGTTTCTTCTTCGGTATGCCAGACGCGCTCGTTGTCCCACATCAATTGCGCAATGCTTTTACCGGTCGATTCGCACAGCGCGAGCAACTCGTTGCCGCTGCGAAACGAGTGCGGCAATTGATCGACGGCAGCCAGCACTTTCGTGTTCGGCGCGCCGGCCGTCACAACGAATCCACCGCCTACCGACAGATACGTCGATTCGCGCAACGTCTCGCCGTTTGCGTCGAACGCGCGCAGCTTGAGTCCGTTCGGATGTTCGGCCAGCGCCTGGCGGTAAAACGAAATGTGGTCCTTCTGCACGAACGGGATTTCATGCGTGCCGAGCAATGCCAGCTTGCGCGTGCTGCGCACGGCTTCCAGTCGCTCTGCAATCGTGTCGGGATTCACTGTGTCGGGCGCGTCGCCCATCAGACCGAGCATCACGCCGCGATCCGTGCCGTGACCTTTGCCCGTCGCGCCGAGCGAGCCGTACAGATCGACCTTCACCGAGGCCGTGTTCGCAAGGAGCCCGTCGCGTTCGAGCCCTTGCGCGAACATCAGCGCCGCGCGCATCGGCCCGACCGTATGCGAGCTCGACGGACCGATGCCGATTTTGAAGAGATCGAACACACTGACTGCCATTGACTGCTCCCTGCTGATGAAATGTTGGTTTAGCGCGCCGGCATCGGCAAACACACGGCAAGCCATGCGGGCGGCGTTGCTGCAAGTTGCAGCGCGATCGGCGTATAGCGTCCGTCGAGACGCGCCGCCAGATGAAAGAGCTCCGTCGCGTTCTTCGGGTCCCATTGACCCGAGTAGCCGGGCAAGCCGGCTTCGCGACGTTTGGCGTCGAAGGCGACGCTCGAATGCACGAATTCCTCGTGCGTCTTGCTGCCGGCCGCATACGGCGCGAGCCAGTTGAGGGCAGCTTGCAGCGACGCGCCGTTCGCGCCCTTCTCCGGCAGCCAGTTGCGGTTGTGGCGGCGCGCCGCAACGGCGGCCGTGACCAGCGGCTGCAGATCGTAAGTGACGTAGTGCAGCGCATCACGTTCGGCGAAATCGACGGTCGAACCATTCGGCTCGATGTTGTCGCCGACATGCTCGACAAAGAGACGCTGCGCCGCGTTGATCATCTTGCGGTTGTCGAGCGTGAAGGCGGCCATTGCAATCAGTTTGATCCGGTGGCTTTGCCAGTTGTTCCGGTAATTGCCTTTCAATGGACGCGGCTGCTCGTCGATCTGCGCGATATAGCCGTTCGCGAGCTTCGTCAGAAACGCCATCGACGCATTGCGCGTTTTCACGGGCAGCGCGCTCGCGGTCATGTCGTACGCGAGAATCAGCCCTTCGAAATGCGTTTCGTCGATGGGATTGAAGCTCGGCTGATAAGTCGTGACCCACGCGTACAGCAAGCGATCGACGAGCTTGAGATAGCGGTCGTCGCTCGTTGCGCGCCACGCGAGCGCGGCGTCGCGCAGCAAGTCCAGATCTTTTTCCGCCTCGACGCTCTGATCGTAAATGCCCTCGTGCGGCAGCGTGCCTTCGGTGTGCAGCTTGGCCTGCGCGTGCGGCCGGTCGTTCAGATGCGCCTGCACATTGCTCACCAACGCCTTCACGCCGGGATCGGCGTTCGTGCGCTCGCTGGTTTGCCACGCGGGCGCCGCGCAAAAATTCATTGCGGCGTACGCGTGCCGCAGCGGCAGCAACGCGGCGGCGCCGGCGAACAGCATGGCGCCCGCTTGCCGCCGCATATGAATGCGCGTCGCTTTGGCCAGGCTTTGCATCAATCGCACCTTTCGCACCATGCGAAACTCCTCGTTGGGCTGATTTGGTGTGTGATGTTAGCCGTTTGCGGCCTGGAGCGACAGAAGCGCGCGCCGCCCGTCTATCAGCACGGGTAACGCGCGCCGAAGGCAACGCTTACTCGTAATCGGCGACCGGCACGCAGGAGCAGAACAGGTTGCGATCGCCATACACGTTGTCCGCGCGGCCGACCGGCGGCCAGTACTTCTTCGCGATTAACGTGGGCAGCGGATACGCGGCCGTTTCGCGCGCATACGTGTGCTTCCAGTCGTCGGCGATCACCACTGCGGCCGTGTGCGGCGCGTGCTTCAGCGGATTATCTTCGCGGTCCGAATGGCCTTCTTCCACCGCGCGAATTTCCTCGCGGATCGCAATCATCGCTTCGATGAAACGGTCGAGTTCTTCCTTCGATTCCGATTCGGTCGGCTCGACCATCAGCGTGCCCGGCACCGGGAAGCTCATGGTCGGCGCATGGAAGCCGTAGTCCGCGAGGCGCTTCGCGACGTCGTCGACGGTGATGCCGCTCGTTTCCTTGATCGGACGCAAATCCAGAATGCATTCGTGCGCGACGAGTCCGCCGGGGCCCGAATACAGCACCGGATAATGCGGCGCGAGTTTCTTCGCGACGTAGTTCGCATTGAGGATCGCGGTTTCGGTCGCGGCGGTCAGGTTTTTCGCGCCCATCATCGCGATGTACATCCACGAGATCGGCAGGATCGACGCCGAGCCGTACGGTGCGCCCGACACAGCGCCGATGCCGTTCGGCGCGCGCTCATAGCCCGACGAAATCTGGTTCGGCAGGAACTGCGCGAGATGCGCGCCGACCGCGACCGGACCGACGCCGGGGCCGCCGCCGCCGTGCGGAATGCAGAACGTCTTGTGCAGATTCAGGTGCGAGACGTCGCCGCCGAATTGACCCGGCGCCGTCAGGCCGACCATCGCGTTCATGTTCGCGCCGTCCACATAGACCTGGCCGCCGCGCGCATGCACGATCTCGCAGATTTCGCGCACGTTCGCCTCGAATACGCCGTGCGTCGACGGATACGTAATCATGATCGCCGCGAGTTTGTCGGCGTGCTGATCGGCTTTCTTCTTCAGATCTTCGATGTCGACGTTGCCCTGCGCGTCGCACGCAACCACCACGACCTGCATGCCCGCCATTTGCGCCGAAGCCGGGTTCGTGCCGTGCGCCGAAGCCGGAATCAGGCAGACATTGCGATGCGCTTCGCCGCGCGACGCGTGGTACGCGTGAATAATCAGCAGGCCCGCGTACTCGCCTTGCGAGCCCGCGTTGGGTTGCAGCGACACGGCTGCATAGCCGGTTGCCGCGACCAGCATCGCTTCGAGCTGATCGATCATTTCGCGGTAGCCGACGGTTTGCTCAGCGGGCGCGAACGGATGAATCTGGCCGAACTCGGGCCACGTGACCGGCAGCATTTCCGAGGTCGCGTTTAGCTTCATCGTGCACGAGCCGAGCGGAATCATCGAGCGGTCGAGCGCGAGGTCCTTGTCCGACAGGCTGCGCAAATAACGCAGCATTTCCGTTTCCGAATGATGACGGTTGAACACGTGGTGCGTGAGGTACGCGCTCGTCCGTTCGAGCGATGCCGGCACCGATGCGGTGTTCGACGCGGTCAGCGCAGAGTCGAGCGCGTCGACTTGCGGGACATCGCGCGCGCCGGCGGCTTGCGCAAACACCGCGAGCAGATCGGCGAGATCGGCGCGCGTGGTCGTTTCGTCGATGGACACGCCGACTTGCGTACCGCTCACGCGGCGCAGGTTGATGCGCTTCGCGTTGGCCGCGTCGTGCAGCGCCTGCGTGCGCGCGCCCGCGTCGAACGTGAGCGTGTCGAAAAACGTTTCGTTGACGAGCGTGTAGCCGAGCTGCTTCGCGCCTTCCGCGAGCAATGCGGCGATGCGGTTCACGCGCAACGCGATGGTCTTCAGGCCGCGCGGGCCGTGATAAACCGCGTACATGCTCGCCATGATCGCGAGCAGCGCTTGCGCGGTACACACGTTCGACGTCGCCTTCTCGCGGCGAATATGTTGTTCGCGCGTTTGCAGCGCGAGACGCAGCGCGGGATTGCCTTGCGCGTCGACGGTCACGCCGACGAGACGGCCCGGCATCTGACGCTTGAATTCGTCGCGCACGGCGAGATACGCCGCGTGCGGACCGCCGAAGCCAACCGGCACGCCAAAGCGCTGCGTGTTGCCGACAGCCACGTCCGCGCCCCACTCGCCCGGCGGCGTCAGCACGGTCAGCGCGAGCAGATCGGCGGCGACCACCACGTGGCCGCCCGCTGCGTGGATCGCTTCGGTGAGCGCGCGGTAGTCGCGCACGTCGCCGTTCACGCCCGGATATTGCAGCAGCACGCCGAATGCGTTCGCGTTCGCGGCTTCATCTGCGGGGCCGACTTTCACTTCGATGCCGACCGGGGTTGCGCGCGTCTTTATCACTTCGACAGTTTGCGGCAACACGTCGTCGGCGACATAGAACACGTTCGACTTCGGCTTGCCGACGCGTTGCAGCAGCGTCATCGCTTCGGCTGCGGCGGTGGCTTCGTCGAGCAGCGACGCGTTCGAAATCGCGAGCCCCGTCAGATCGATCACCATCTGCTGGAAGTTGAGCAGCGCTTCGAGTCGGCCTTGCGAGATTTCCGGCTGATACGGCGTGTACGCCGTGTACCAGGCCGGATTTTCGAGCACGTTGCGCAGGATCACCGTCGGCGTGTGCGCGTTGTAATAACCCTGCCCGATGTACGAGCGGAACACCTGGTTTTTGTCCGCGAGTTCGCGCAATGCGGCGAGCGCTTCCGCTTCGCTTTTCGGTTGCGTGAACGGACCGAGCGGCAGCGGCTCGGTGCGGCGGATCGTCTTCGGAATGACGGCGTCGATCAGCGCGGCGCGCGACGCGAAGCCCAACGCTTCGAGCATGGCCTGCTGGTCGGCCGCATCCGGGCCGATGTGCCGTTCGGCGAAGGCGTCATGCACTTCGAGCGCGGCAAGCGAGAGAGGAGTGCGGTTCATCAGACGATCCGGGTGTTCGAGCTTCATGGTGTTCCTGGCGGTGCGACTGTCCTTGCGCGAAGGGCGCGCCGCACCTGACGGTTAGACGAGAGGTGAATCAGGCGCCGATCGACTTCGTGTACGCGTCGGCGTCGATCAGACGGTCGAGCGTGGCGTCCGCGGCCGGCTTGATCTTGAAGAGCCAGCTTTCGTACGGCGTGCTGTTGACCGAATCCGGCGAGTCGGACACGGCGCTGTTCGCTTCGATCACTTCGCCCGAGACCGGCGCGTAAATGTCCGACGCGGCTTTCACCGATTCGATCACCGCGACCGTGTCGCCGGCGGTCACGGTCTTGCCCAGTTCCTGGACTTCGAAGAAGACGATGTCGCCGAGCGCTTCCTGCGCATGGTCGGTAATGCCGACCGTCAGCGTGCCGTCCGCTTCGGTGCGGACCCATTCGTGCGATTCGGTGTATTTCAGATCGGCCGGGATGCTCATCGGATGCTCCTATGCGGTGTGATTCGGTAGTGACTGGATAAGGGACGCGCGCGCCGGTGGCTTGCGGAGGCTCAGGCCGCCGCGAGCACTTTGCCGTTGCGCACGAACGGCAGTTTTACCACGCTTGCAGGAACGGATTTGTCGCGAATCTGCACATGAACCGTGTCGCCCGGCTGCACGCCTTGCGGCACGCGCGCGAAGGCGATCGATTCCTGCATCGTCGGGGAAAATGTGCCGCTGGTGATTTCGCCCTCGCCGTGCGGCGTGACGACCTTCTGATGCGCGCGCAGCACGCCTGCGGCCTTGCCGTTTTCCTTGCGCAAGATCAGGCCGACGAATGCGGCCTTCGAGCCGTCCAGTTCGAGCCTGCTTTTGCCGACGAATTCGCGCGGCGAAGCGAGGTCGACCGTCCACGCGAGACCGGCGTCGAGCGGCGAGGTGTTGTCGTCCATGTCCTGGCCGTACAGATTCATGCCGGCTTCGAGGCGCAGCGTGTCGCGCGCGCCGAGACCGGCGGGGCGCACGCCTTGCGCTTGCAGCGCGTTCCACAGCGCAACCACGTGGTCCGCAGGAACGATGATCTCGAAGCCGTCTTCGCCGGTGTAGCCGGTGCGGGCGACGGTCAGCTCGCCGAACGGCGCGGTTTCGATGCGCGCGGCGTTGAAGGGCTTCAGCGCCTCAGTGGCGGCGCGGAGGGAGGGCGCCGTCTGCCAGACCTTCTCACGTGCGTTCGGACCTTGCACGGCGACGATCGCGAGATCGCGGCGCGGCGTGATCGTCAGGCCGAAGCCGCCTTCGTTCAGTTGATTGAACCACGCGATGTCTTTGTCGGCGGTGCCCGCGTTGACGACCACGCGGAAATGATCTTCGCCGAAGTAATAGACGATCAGATCATCGATCACGCCGCCGTCGGGGTTCAGCATGCACGAGTAGAGCGCGCGGCCCGGTGTTTGCAGCTTGCCGACGTTGTTGGCCAGCGCGTATTCGAAGAACGCACGCACGCGCTCGCCGGTGAAATCGACGACGCACATGTGCGAGACGTCGAACATGCCCGCGTCGGTGCGCACCGCGCGGTGTTCGTCGATCTGCGAGCCGTAGTTGACGGGCATGTCCCAGCCGCCGAAATCGACCATGCGGGCATTCAGCGCGCGATGGGTGGCGTTGAGCGGAGTGTGTTTGAGTTCGGTCATGGGGCCTCGGGCGTCTCGCGAAACAAAAAAGGCCATGCGGCGCCGCGCCTCGCGCCTTTAGCGGCGAGCGTGGTGCTGCATGGCCCCTCTGTCCTCGATACCTGAGAGATTGCGCTGCCGTGGCGATATGGATTCGCCACGGTGAACGCGCGCCCCTTCGGTGGGCAGCTTGCCGGGTCTGCGCGGCGTGTGCGACGCAGACGGCTACTGCCGCTCTCCAGAGTGCGAAAAACCGCGCCTCGATGTTTGCCAGCGTATTGCCTGGCTGTTACGTGGGCGCGAGTTTTTCGACGCGGTCGGTCCTTTTGCCTGAGAGTTTCCGGGTGTGCCCCTTCGGCGGCGCGGCCTGCGAATTCAGCGGCCAGCGCGCTCTCCCGACGCGTGCGGCGAATGTACGCGAGGCCCGGAGGCTTGTCAAATAAAGGGCGTGTCCGCAGAAGGGCTGGTGCGCCGCCTTTGGGAGCGGCCTGGAGCCGGCATCTAGCGCCGGCTCGCCGTCATTCGCCGATCGCGCGCGCAGCGCCGTCGAGTTCCTCGTTGAGCACGCGCTGTTCGTCGGCGGACAGACCGCCGCCGTGCTGCGCGGCCATGTCGTGCGCTTCACGCCGGATCACCTCGAGCCGATGATGCAGCTCGCCCCCTTGCGGCGGCGGGTAATAGCCCTGATTCACGCGATTGTCGATACGGCGGCTCAGGTTGTCGATGCGGCCGTCGACCTGACGCAGCCGCTTGTCGGCAATCTGCTGCGGGTTCGGGCGCGGCGCCGGTTCGGGCTGCGGCGCGACCACACAGGCGGCGAGGGAACTGAGCAATGCGCATGCGGCGAGCGCGCGGATGATACGTGGCATGGACTCTCCGTGAAGTCGTTGTCGTTTTGCGATGCTACCCACGTAGCAACGGATCACGGCTCGCTCACGCTGACCCCAAAGGCCGGCCGATTTGTAACGTTATATTGCTTGCGGTTTTGTCAGTCGGCTGCCGGTCGCTTGCCTGTCGCCTGTCGAGGTTTGCCGGCGCGAGGTGCGAGATGCTTCGCTTCGCGCCGGCCTGGGCGTTTAACGAATGCGTTCGAACGGCAAGCGGATGCCTTCGTCGGAACTGCGCGCCGCGAGTTCGATGATCGTCATCACATCGACGGCGTCTTGCGGGCTCACGGGGAACTTCACGCCGTGTTGAATCGCGTCGGCGAGCGCGATATAGAAGCCCGCGTAATCGCCATTGCGCGTCGGCACTTCCCGCTCTGCTTCGCGATCGCCGTCGAGCACCCGCAGCGTGCCTGCCGCGTTGCCGGCGGCGAAGCCCTCGTCGCCCGGACGCAGGCCCGCTTTCAACTGGTCCTCTTGCGTGTCGAGCCCGTATTTCACGTAGCTGCCGCGCGTGCCGTGAATGACGAAGCGCGGCGCGACGATCGCCGTCAGCGCGCTTGCATGCAGCACGACTTCGAACGCGCCGTAGCCCAACTGGATATGCACGTAGTCGGGTGCGCTCGCCTGATCGCGATGCGTGCGCACCGTTGCCGCCACGGTCTGCGGCGCGCCGAACAGCGCGAGCGCCTGGTCGATCAGATGCGGCCCGAGGTCGAACAGCAGACCGCCGCCGCGCGACGCTTCCTCGCGCCAACGCTGGCGCACTTCGGGCCGGAAGCGGTCGAAATGCGATTCATAGTGCGTGACGCGCCCCAACTCGGCGCTCGCGAGCAGATCGCGCACGGTCAGAAAATCGCCGTCCCAGCGGCGGTTGTGAAACGGCACGAACAGCTTGCCCCGCGCGAGCGCGATGTTGGCGAGCGTGTGCGCGTCTGCGGCGGTGAGCGTCACCGGTTTGTCGACGACGACGTGCTTGCCCGCTTCCAGCGTGCGGCGCGCGAGGTCGAAGTGCGTGTCGTTCGGCGTGGCGATCACGACGCAGTCGATGTCGTCGAGCGCAAGCAGCGCGTCGAGGTCGGCGACGACTTTCGCGTGCGGATAGTCGGCGAGCGCGGCGTCGGGCTTGCCAGTGGCGATAGCCGCGACGCTCGCGCGGCCGCAGTGCGCGATCACCGGCGCATGAAAGGTCGCGCCGGCGAACCCGTAACCCATCAATCCCATTTTCAGCGATGCGGACATGCGTGTCTTCCTGCAAAAACGGCGCGCCGCTTTGCCACCGCGGCGGCGGCGCGCAACGCCGTCATTGTGGCATGGGCGCGCGGCGACGGAGCGTCGGCGAATCGCGTGAGATTTTCGCGCTGGCTGGTGGCGGCCGTGTGCCCGATGCGATTCGTCGGCCGAATTTATCCGCCGATTTCATCCGTGTTAGCATCGCTCCTCTCGCGCGAACCTGGGCGCGTCGACCGGCTTCAGATCACGCGCGGCGCGTATGTCGCAGCGCGCGCCGGGCGGCCACTCCGCTCGCTTCGCGACTTGCTGCAAGACTGTGCCGCGGCGCCGTGAGCGCCGCTTTAACGGCGCGTTTCCCCGAGGGCCGCGCCTTTCATAGCCGCGTCCTCGCAGCCGCATTTCAACCGCAACACCCCATCTACAGACGATGTCCGCAGGCCTCAATCCCGCTCAAAGTGAAGCGGTCCGTTATCTCGACGGGCCGTGTCTCGTGCTCGCCGGCGCAGGCAGCGGCAAGACGCGCGTGATCACGCAGAAAATCGCGCACCTGATCGAGGCGAAGGGCTTCGAGCCGCGCCACATCGCGGCCGTCACCTTTACCAACAAGGCCGCCGCGGAAATGCGCGAGCGCGTGGGCAAGCTGCTCCAGGGCAAGACGCTCACGACGCCCGGCAAGGAAGGCCGCAAGGTGCCCGTCAATCAGTTGACTGTGTGCACGTTCCACTCGCTCGGGGTGCAGATTCTGCGGCAGGAAGCCGAGCACGTCGGCCTGAAGCCGCAGTTCTCGATCATGGATTCCGACGACTGCTTTGGCATGATCCAGGAACAGGTCGGCTCGACGGACAAGGGCTTTATCCGCAAGATCCAGTCGATCATTTCGTTGTGGAAGAACGGCCTGATCATGCCCGACGAGGCGATGGCGATTGCCGCGAACGAAGACGAGCATCAGGCCGCGATCGTCTATCGCAACTATGTGGCGACGCTGCACGCGTATCAGGCAGTGGATTTCGACGATCTGATCCGCTTGCCCGCCGAACTCTTCGCGAAGAACGAGCAGGTGCGCGACCGTTGGCAAAACAAGCTGCGTTATTTGCTGATCGACGAGTATCAGGACACCAATGCATGCCAGTATGAATTGCTGAAGCAGCTCGCCGGCCCGCGCGCCGCGTTCACGGCCGTGGGCGACGACGACCAGGCGATCTACGGCTGGCGCGGCGCGACGCTCGAAAATCTCGCGCAGCTCGGCAAGGATTTTCCGAAGCTGCATGTGATCAAGCTCGAGCAGAATTATCGTTCGACGGTGCGCATTCTCACGGCCGCGAACAATGTGATCGCCAACAATCCGAAGCTCTTCGAAAAGAAGCTGTGGTCCGAGCACGGCATGGGCGATTCGATCACGGTGACTGGTTGCAACGACGAGGAGCACGAAGCCGAATCCGTCGTATTTCGTCTGTCGGCGCACAAGTTCGAGCGGCGCGCGAACTTCCGCGATTACGCGATTCTCTATCGAGGCAATTTCCAGGCGCGCATCTTCGAACAGGTGCTGCGCCGCGAGCGGATTCCGTATGTGCTGTCGGGCGGTCAGTCGTTTTTCGATAAGGCCGAGATCAAGGACATCTGCGCATATCTGCGCCTGATCGCCAACGCGAACGACGACCCCGCGTTCATCCGCGCGATCACCACGCCGCGGCGTGGCGTCGGCAATACGACGCTCGAAGCGCTCGGGTCGTTCGCGGGCCAGGCGAAGGTGTCGCTGTTCGAGGCCGTGTACATGGGCGGCATCGAGGCGCGCCTGTCGCCGCGTCAGATCGAACCGATGCGCGCGTTCTGCGACTTCATGCAGCGCCTCACCGACCGCGCCGAAAAAGATGCGGCCGGCACGCTGCTCGACGAGTTGATGGACGCGATCCACTACGAAGCGTATCTCTACGATGCATTCGACGAACGCCAGGCACAGGCGAAGTGGCAGAACGTGCTCGAGTTCATCGAATGGTTAAAGCGCAAGGGCACGAAGGCTGAGCCGGGCGATTCGGGATCGGCTGGGTCGGCGAATGGCGAAGCTACCGGTTACGACACGGCCGACGGTCTCACCGATACCGGCAAGAATCTGCTCGGTCTGATCCAGACGGTCGCTTTGATGTCGATGCTCGAAGGCCGCGAAGAAGATCCGGACGCGGTCAGGCTTTCGACCGTGCACGCGTCGAAGGGTCTCGAGTATCCGCATGTGTTTCTGGTGGGCGTCGAGGAAGGCATCATGCCGCATCGCGGCGGCGCGGACGACGAGCCGATCGACGACGGGCGCATCGAGGAAGAGCGCCGTCTGATGTATGTGGCGATCACGCGCGCGCAGCGTAGCCTGCATCTGAACTGGTGCAAGAAGCGCAAGCGCGCAAGAGAGACGGTGGTGTGCGAGCCGTCGCGGTTTATCCCCGAGATGCTGCTCGACGATGCGCCGCCGCCGACGCCCGAAGAAGCGCCGATGTCGCCGAAAGACCGGCTCGCGAGCTTGAAGGCGCTGTTGCAGAAGCCATGACGCGCGGCGTGGCTTGCTATCGTGAGTCCGCAAGACCACGCTGAGCAAAGGTGCTTCGGCTGGTTTCGCGGATGCGCGCGCTACAGTGGCGCGGCTAGTTGGTCGCGTTAGACGCATTACTCGCGCGCCTTCGAGCATGCCAACCGGAGATCGCCCGCATGACCTTGCCGCCGCACGCGCCTTACATTCGCGCGCTCGAAGCCTACATCGACGCAAAAGACAATACGCGCCCGCAGCGCATGGCCGACGCATTCGCGTCCGATGCCGAGCTCACCATTTCACTCGCCACGTCGACGATCGCGTTTCCCGCCCGCACGCTCGGGCTCGACGCGATCACGAAAACGCTCGTCACCGATTTCGGCGCGACTTACACGCGATGCCGCACGTATTACGTGTGCGACTCGCTGACGGTGCGCGACGGCGCGATCGACCCGCTGCCCTGGCTCGTGCTGATGCGCGAACCGGCGGCCGGCGCATTGCGCGTGGGGCACGGCGTGTATCGATGGACTTTCGACGACACGCCCGCCGTGAGCCGCTTTCATATCCACATCGCGCGCATGGACGTCGTGCCCGATGCCGACGGCGCGTTACTCGAAGCGTTGCAGGAAGGCTTGAGTTATCCGTGGCTCGCGCCCGCCGAGTTGCACGCGCGTTTTGCGGGGCATGCGCGCAGTGCGCCGAGGCTCGCATTCGTCGAGGCGTTCAGC
This sequence comes from Paraburkholderia sp. OAS925, assembly GCF_040543975.1. Taxonomy (NCBI): domain Bacteria; kingdom Pseudomonadati; phylum Pseudomonadota; class Betaproteobacteria; order Burkholderiales; family Burkholderiaceae; genus Paraburkholderia; species Paraburkholderia sp. OAS925. The sequence continues at coordinate 238,678 of NZ_JBEUNO010000001.1, read as the reverse complement.
CGTCCCGCCCCGGGCGCGGACGCTTGACCGCTTGGTTTTGAACAACGCCGCCGCATGAAAAAATCCCTGCCCGCGTAGGTGCACGCGGTGCAGGGATTTTCGTGGCGCGGCAAAAGCCGCGAAGCTGTTCGGTGCGTTACTTCACGGAGCTGACCATGTAATCGACGGCGGCCTTCACGTCCGCATCCGACGCATTCGATCCACCTTTCGGCGGCATCGCGCCCTTGCCGTGCAGCGCGTAGTTGTACACGGTGTCCATCGGCTCCTTCAGGCGCGGCGCCCACGCTTCCTTGTCGCCGAACTTCGGTGCGTTGAGCACGCCGGCCGCGTGACATGCCTGGCAAACCTGCTGATACAAGGCCTTGCCCGCTTGCGATGCATCAGCGCTTTGCGTCGCGCCGGCTGCGGGCGCCGCGGCGGTTTGCGGAACGCTCGCCATGGCGGCCATCGCTGCGGCGGCCTGAGCCGCGCCTGCGTCGGACGCGCCGCCTGCCGCCGCACCGGAAGCCGCGGTCGCAGCCGTCGCAGCGGACGCCGCCGCGGCGCCTGATGCCGGTTGCGCCGGTTCAGGGAAGCTCGCGCCCGAGTTGTTCGCCATGTACGCAACCGCGCGGGCGATCTCGAAGTCGCTGTAATCGTCGGGACTCGTGCCGCCGCGCGGGGGCATTCCGCCTTTGCCGGCGAGCGCCGTATGCAGCAACGTGTCGAAGCCTTGCGAGATCCGCGGCGCCCAGTCGGCCGTGTTGGTGAACTTCGGCGCGCCCGCTGCGCCCGACGCGTGACACGCCGAGCAGACCGCCTTGTAGACTTCCTCGCCCGTCTTGTAGACGCGCGGCGCGTTGGCGTCGCGAACGTCGACCTGGGCGAGTGGTTTGATGCGGGCGGTGACTTCGGCTTCGGAGAGACTGTCGGTGCCGGCGCCGGTGCGCGTCGAATTGTCGACGTAGTAAGCCAGCAGAACGATGATGATGATCGGCACAGCAAACCCGGCGATGACCGCGGCGATGAGCTGTCCTGGGGTTTTAATCGGGGCTCCGTGTGGTGCTTCGCTCATGCTTGTCTCGTCTCCGTGGGTATGTGAGCGGTACAGCGCGACGGCAACTTCTTGTTCTTGATCAGCCACGGACGATTATAGACGGAAGCTTTCGACGGCGGCGAGAGGCGCGGCGCGCTGTTCAGCAGGCGTTTACCCGCATCGTGCGAAGTGGCGTGGTAGGCATGCGGAGGCGCGTGAATGTGGCGGGATGGGAGCAGGGAAAGGCCGCGGAGGCCGTCCGGTGGACGGTATGGCCGAAACCGGGTATCCTTTCGGTCTCGCTTTGGCGCCGCAGCCGTTCTTCTGGTTGCCGCGCTGTCAAGTCGAAGCGCCCGTAGCTCAATGGATAGAGTACTGCCCTCCGAAGGCAGGGGTTGCTGGTTCGATCCCAGCCGGGCGCACCAACCCTCCCGAGGGTTGCGACGATCTACCTGTTTTGTGGATTTTCGCCACTGATGTCGTAAACGACATCAGTAGGTTGCACGAACGTCTATAAAAAGTCCCGTCTTAGATTTTTATCTCCGTTCGTCCACGACTTTGGCGACTCGACGCTCCGCCTCCAACTCGCGCAATCATTACACCTGTCTCAGCATGTGCTTTTCGCTGGGCTCTCTCAGCGTTCTCGCGCCTTCCCATGGACTCGACTTTTCCGTGCATGCGCTCGAGTACCCGCCTACGCGCTGGATAGACGCCCGCGTCCCAAAGCGCTCTATGCTCGCTGAGATAGACTTGGTCGAACTCGGCAGTCGTCGCCTTTCGGCGCGCCTCTGCAATTTCCTTACCATTCTGGACCAGGAGCGCCTGTTCAATGGGGAAGTTCCGCCGCAGAAATTTTGACGAGACCTCCAGAGTCCGCGCTGCTTCCGTCGCGTTGTTGACGCGGCCGTCACGAATCAATTCATCGAGTTCCCTGCGAAGGTCCTCCTTCGGCCGCTTGGCCCCCTCGCCGCCACTAGCAATAAGACGACGGTTCTGGCATCGCGGTGCCGGTAGAAGCGAAAGCATTACCCTGTTGCCAAGCAATATGTCCGCGATGGCACAGCCGCAGCAGTACGCGACGAGTGCCAGACGTGGGAGGCTCATACGGACTTGTCCTTTCATCCAGCCGTGCAATTGCGATTTGCTCACGCGGAGATGCGCAGCGAAGGGTGCATACTTCCCTTTGAAGAGAGTGTCGACCGCGTGCGTGAGGAACGCGGACTGAGCGGTCGTCGCGTGCCCGGCGTCGGCAAAGACCACTGCGTCATCAAGGAGCTCCGCAATAAGACGCGCGCTTTCGACTTCATAGTCTGACGCAGGCAACAGCGGGGCCGACTCTATCAACTTGGCGTTTTCTGTGACTTGGCGGGATGGCGATTCGGCCTGCCCCAAATTTGAAGCCCGCCGTTTCAGCTTGGGCCGATTAACGAGCTTCATGCGGTGCAATGGGCAAGCCGCCACTGCTTCGATGCTCCAAAGTAAGCGGTCGTAACAGTCACGCTGTCCTCGCAAATCGTCCTCATAGCAACGCGGACAGAAACGGCGCTTATCAGATAGCAGCACGAACGCCGAAACGACTCCTCTGAGCGGCAGCAGTGTACAAAGTTGAAGGTTGGTGCGCAGTGTGAGCGCGTTCAACGTATGAGCCCATTGATGCGCTTGCTCCGTATGGCTTGAAACGATGAGGCCATAATCGGCACGGCCAACGTCCCGAGCCATTCGGTCGCTGCTGACGCCGAAGAGTTCCTGGGCGGCGGGTCCAATGATTCTATTCGTCAGCGTCCAGCGCGCCATATCATGGGCAGCGCTTAGGCGCAAAATGTAGTTACCTAGGCTTTCGCGGTCCTCGCCGGAGCATCCGTAAGGCGGGAGGCTATAAAGAATCGACCGTGGCGGCGCGTCTTCAGGCCAACCGCCGGGTAATGTGGTACGGAACGGACTTTTCATCGGGCGCGCCCTCGCTGGTTGTTGCCACCGGTCTGTGCTTTCCTGGTCGCAAGGCTGGCGAGCAGCTCCGCTTCGTTCGGATAGTTAATCGGGTGAGTCGACGAGAGATAGGGTTTGACATTTTCCTCCCCGCTCAGGGTCTCCAAAGCGATAGTTTCGTATTCCGCCGTGGTGGGAAGCGCGCTCCAAACGTACTCGTCCTTCCACGATTGGCTGCCTTCAAAAGCACACGCAACTACCGCCTTGATAAGGGCGTTAGCCGCATACCCCGGCATGCCGAGGTGCGCGTAGAAGAGCCGCTCAACGTAGTTCTCCAGGTGGACCTCGAATGGCAACGGGATGTGGCTGGAGAAGTCTTTGACGAACTTGGTGAACGCGTCGAAGTCGTCCTGAGTTTCGTAATACCGTGGGAAGTGGACGACGCCGATACGACGGGCCAGTTGTCCGCTAGCGCGGACCAGCTTTTCGGAGCCATATGCACCGATGAGCAGCAGGTTCAAACTCGTGCGGTTGGCGAGAGACTTGAGAAGATTGCCGTATTGAAGCGGTTCCGTCTTCGAGTCGACGAAATGCACGGCTTCGTCGAGTATGAGGTGACGAACCTTCCGAAAACGAAGTGCTTGTTCGAACAGGAGCCGATAATCTCGAACGCCGTCAGCGGTCTTTCCGGCGGAAGTGGGTCCGCTGGGGAAATCCGGGGCGAGCGCATGGAGGTCATCCAGAAGATGCCGATAGAACAATCGCCAGTTGATATCTTTTCCGTCCGCAGCATCGACCTCGTTGAGTACGACCGGGATTACGCCGGGGTTCTCGCGTATCTCCACGTCATAAGGTTTAAGCAGTGTCTCCGTCTCGAGGCCGGCAAACGTGGATTTTCCGACACCGGTCGGTCCAACGACAATAGTGACGGAGAGCCCGGAACCAGGAATCATGTGCCTCTCGACCTCGTTCACGACGTTTGTGAGATTTCGGTGCATGAAGCGAAGGGACTTGAGGTACTCACCCTTTTGACTGGGACTTCCGTTCAAAGCCTGTTCGAAGCTGATTGAGCTCATAGAACCTCCAGGAGTTAGACGGGACAGGACGTGGGGAGGCTGTCGTAGTTCATCTTGAGCCGGCCCTTCATCGGCTTTGGCACGGGGACGCGCATGACGCTGTCGTCATCCGGCGGGTCGATTGCTGCGGGCGCCGTGATGGGCATGTCGAGGCTTGCGTCTTGCTGGGTTTCGTGGTCGTCGATGAGAAGTGCATCGCCATAGACCTGGCGAGTGGCTGCTGTCAGGGAAGCTGCGTCGGGAAGAGCGTGGTCACTGATGACCGCATAAAGCACCTCCTCGAGCTTTTCATCAGGTTCACCACGCATCCGCATACGAACCTCGTACCCAACATAGCCCCATTCGACGTAGGTCAGCTTGCGGTACTTCATGAGCAGATTGGAGCGGCAGCGGACCCATTCGCCGTTGAGCAACGCGTAGGCAATGCTCACGTCCCACATGTCGACGAGAACTTCCAGGTTCTGCGGACGTACTGCCTTGTCGGCGAATTTATCGGCCCAATACCAGACATGGCTAATCTTTATGCCCATCTGTTTGTCGAGCATGCGCGTGCTTCCCTTGGAAGGCGGGATACACGTCAAGATGTAGAAGTACGTATCGTACGGAGTCAGACGCGCGAGACGGCGACCAGTAGCAGCGAATCGAAGGTGCATGTACTCGATAGGTGCATGGTCGTGGGCCGGATGAATCCGTTGGTTGTAGTCCCGAAAGAAGTACCTATCGAGAAGGGCATGCAACTGCGGGAATGTCAGAAGGTCAGCGCGAATCGGGTCGACGGACCGCGTGACTGTGCGAACGTCGCGCAGCGCCTTGGAGGTGCCCACCAGGTTGTGAATAAGTTCTGTATTGGTCGTGCCGAACAGCCTTTCTATCACTGCTCCGAAGCGAGAATCGTGGGCCGGGCGGAACTGCAGAGTGATATGGAGTAGGTCGCAGAGGCGGTCGAATGCGGCCGAATGAAACTCCTTACCGTTGTCGACAACAATCGCGGAGGGCGTACGCTTGAACACCCGGACCATCGCTCGAATAGCCATCATGCAACTGACCGTGCTCGGTGCATGAATTGACAGGTAGAAAGCGAGCACCGCCCGGGTCTCCGCGTCCATCACAATGGTCAGCCACGGGCGCTTTCTGAATATCCTGCCCCCTTTGCCCCGTATGCTGATGAATACGTCGAGCTTCGTGTGGTCGATATGTACCCGGTGGAAGGGACGGCCCCCGTGTATTTTGTCTTCACGACTGAGATACCAAGTGGCTGGCTCTTCGTTGTAGGCGACCCTGCTGCCACGGCGCGCTTTTACGTCGATGAACTTCTTGCGGTGTGCGTAGAAGGTCTTCTGTGACACAAGGGGCACCTTCGCTGCGGTGCTAAGTTTTCTGTACTCCCGATATGAAGCCCGGCCGCCCGCATTGGTGGGGTTGTTGCCCCGTTCGGTCGCCTCCTGAATCAGTTCGCGCTGTCTTTTTGAGGTCTGGCAGCGCCCCCCGCTTCTGGCCTTCGGCGTTGCAGCTCTTCGCCGGGCAGACGCTGCGTCCCCAGCCTCACGAATTGCCTTTCGTATTCGTTGGACCTGCCTCTTTGAAAGATTGCAACGGACCTCTTTACCAAGCTCGAAGTCCCGAGCCATCAGGAGCCGATTTCTTCCCTCGATAATCTGATATTCCGTAAGAGCTTCTATTTGTGCGAGGCGCTCATCGGTCGATGGTTGTGATGAGAGAAGAACCACTTCCCTGCGAAAGATTGCCCGCTCGAAGTCGGACACAGGCATTAGAGAGCCGTTGCGGGACTGCTGGTCAAAGAAATGCACGGAGTCCGACGTTACGACAGAGACTTCAAAGACCTCGGTGCGCCCCTTGAACATGAACTCAGTGCCCATGTCGACGGAAAATGCCACTTCCTCGCTGACAGCTTTCGGTGCTGGCCTGTTGAACTGAAGGGCGTCGAGCTGCGCACGGGAGTTACATACAATGACGTCGTGTGCTTCGCTGAGGTCGTCATACTCAAGGTCCACAAACAGGAGATGGTCCGCGATTGCCTTATAGACATCGTCGACGAGAAACGCATGTGGCGGAGTGTCCACGAGGAGAGGCTCGCCCCATGGTGTTTGCTCTGGGTAGGCATGCGTGAGGAGCAGGCCCAATGTCATTGGACATGCTTCGCCTGTAATCTTTTGAATGGCGCGCCACGCATTGTCGGTCAGCGGGGCGCACCTGTCGCACAGGTAGTCGTCGAGGAACTCCAGATTGGAGACGAATATGCCTCCGTTCTCGTTCCCAGAGCGCAAGCAGAAGGTTATGCCCATGGAGGCAAAGTGCCTTTCCCGCTCCGGGCATCGCCACGTTCCGTCATCATCCTTGAAGAAGCGCCTCGGGTATTTTTCTTCAAGGCGCTCGAGGTCCGTTTCTGTCTTCCACTCATCGACAAAGATACCGTATGGCGTCAGCCGCAGGATGTCCGGCGTGTAAGGCGTGGGCGCCTGGTAGTAGGTATAGGTACCATCAGAGTGCTTGCGTTCGGTCTCGACGCTCACTCGGACTTGCGGCGGCTGACAGTAATACTCACGCGTGGTCCCGTCGAAATCGTATCTCACTACTGCGCCGAACTCAGGCTTGCGACTTTCGGTTACCACCCGCCGTCGCATCTTCCGCGAGGTGTAGTGAGAAATGACGTTACCTCGGCGGGATTGGACCTTTCGTGAAGGACATCTACCCCGGGCCTCCCAAATGTAGGCCTGCCCGTCAAGAGGCGTTCCCCACCGTTCAAACTCTTCTCTCAATTCGGCGTCCGAGTAAGGTGGCGGCGCAGTTCCAATAGGGCTCTCCTCGTACCATCGAGTCTCCATTTGCTGCCATCTGGATTTCAGCGGAGCCACCACAGGGAGGCTGGTTGACATGGTCTTCTCCTATCGCGCGTCGCGGACGTTGCGAGGCGATGCGGGTCCCGTTGGTCTGGAAGGTCTCTGGTCTGGCAATAGGTAGGAGCTGCGTTCGAGAAACTCGTCGCGGGTGCCCACGGGGAGGTCCTCCGTGGTCGAAGTCACCGGGCGCAGACGCACGAAGGCGTCGGTCCATTCATATCGGAGTTCGATAAGCGACCTGACTGCATTGGCGCGCTGTTCGTCCCACGGCCTGATTCGTCTCGCCAGCTCAGCGGCCAGCCAGCCGTCGATTGAACTCCTGATTTCGTCCGTACTTCGAGAACGCAGCGAGAACTTCCAGTTCTTGAAAGTCCGATTTGTCGACACGAGGCAAAACGGGCTCGAGCGTCGGAAAATGCTGGACCAGGGGAAGACGGCATCGCCCGGTTCCGTCCAGTCGCGCGCAAGAAGAGATTCAGTCGTAATAACGCTCACCTCATAAACCTGCTCGCCGTGCCAGCGCCTAATGAGCAGTGGTCTTTTGGGCACGTACTGTTGACGCGGCGCAGGCGGTGGCGGCGAAACGGATAGGGCAGATACGCGGGCGCTATCCTCCGATTTGGCCGCCGCTGTGCTCAAGCAGAGGCGCTTGATGCTTCGCGGACATTCCCGACGACGTCCCTTCACGGTCACAAGAACCTGCGAGCGAGAGTGGGATGCGGACGGCGGCCGACTAGGCATTCCGCGCTTGCCCACGGACCTATCTGGAGGAAGGTGCAAGGTGCTGCGGGCGACCGTCGCGCCATCTCTAAAGTGCTCGAGGCTAGCGAGTAGGAGGTCACAGTCGTCTGAGAAGTCTTTGGCTGTTTCGGTGTGCATGTCAGCTCCGTTGGCCATACCTAAAGTCGTCAGCGCTCCCCGCGGCTGTCGGGCCGACAGCCTGCGGAAAGGTATGCGCCGACCCAGCCGGGACATAATGTGTCCGGCCGAAATATGCTTAGTACGACTACGCGTACCAGCCTGTCAGGTCAGATGAGGTCGATAAACCATTAGGTCCAAAATCGACGACTGGAGGCGGCTCTGCCGGGGGCGTTCAGAGGAAGTGGGGGACTGGAGAAGGGGCCAAACGGGGGAGGGGCGGAGGTGCGAAGACAGCGCGGAGGCGCGTTAGAAATACGGGGACAGGACCGGGGTCGCTGCCGCCACTCCCGCCGAAGCGTACGAGGCGGGCTGGTGGGTCTGAAATTAGGCGAGGTTAGACGGATTTGCACGAAATTGCAGGTCATTTGGCGTAATTCCACGTTCGTTGCGGACGTGCGAACTCCTTTGACGCTCTGCGTCTCACGTGAGAGAATCATGTTGCTAAGGCACGATTCCGAAAGGAGTCGACAGGGGCCGCTGGTTCAAGTTCGCTTGGGCTTCGCGGCCCCTTCTTTTTGTCCAGACAAAAAGAGTCGCGGTCGCTGGGCCCAATGGGCTTTCCATGTTCGTTGGTTGCTCGCTGGTTGCGACTCCTCCTGCCGTTGGTGTCTGCTATGAATAATACGACGTCAGCTTCGCCATGGAAAGTCATTTTTTGGATGGTTTACGTCGCGCCGTGCTGGCAGTGCAGCATAAAAATCTAAAGAAGCTGACCAATACAGATTGTTTCACTCATGACACTCTGCGTATCGTTTTAGCTTTTTGCGAGATTTAGATGACCGGCGCGACGCGGGTCTTGACAGGTATGTACTGGCGTCGCAACAAGAGCGAAAGATTCCGCACTTAGTTAGGGTTGCTACATGAATTAGCCGTGCCGTTCGGTCCGACTTTTATGAGCCGCCTCGCAAGACTACGTCTTGCAGCCAGAGGTGCCAAGCCCTCATCGGGGTCAAGGAGCAAGAGGTGGGGTAGCAACTCAGGGCGGTAGCGTGCATTGCTGTGGTCGAGGACAACGAAGCAACACTGCCCGTGTGTGGCGATGTGTCTTTCCAATTCAATCGCGCGGCTAGGTATGCTGTCGTAGCTGGTGGCGTACCCGACAGTACTGTCAACTACGCGGCGGCTCAACGGCGCTGGGAGAATCTCAACGCATGCGTCCAGTCCGAGATAAAACGTCCACCAGGTGTTGAGTACAAGCCGCAAATCGTCGTGCGGCTCGAGTAGCTGCGACAGCAGGCCTGCATGTTCGAGCCCCTCGTGTCCCTCAGCAACGAGCGTTGGAGTGCAGCCTTCCTTATAGACAACACGGTCCGGATGCAGAACACCATCAAAGTTCAAATAAAGTAACATATGGACTCCTTCCCAATCATTCGACAGCGTCGACTGAGGTGATTTCGGAAGTCAGCAGCTGGGCGATTTCTTTGCTAGCCTTGTCGATGAGGGGCGGACTAAGCTCAGGAATGAGCACGGCTCTTGACGCGTACTCGCAGGGTATAGCGCTCCTTGATGCGTCGACGATGGTTAATTGCCACGGACTTCTGCGGCGGATGTCGGCCCGGAGCAAGTCGACACGAGTTTGTCGCTCAACTGCTTTCCGATGCATCCGATTGCCTGGGGTCGTCGCTCCGATTGTCCTCGAGGCCAGTTCTTCAGGGAGCAGTTGAACCAGGCGGCGATACCCGAGGTCCACTACCAACCAGCTATTGAGAACAACCGAAAGGTCCGGTAGGCCCTCGACCAGCCTTGTGATGCTTGGCAGTAGTCCCGGCTCGGAAACCTGGAAAGGGTTCTCAAGCCGATATCGGGGAATGTGATGTGAAGGCCGTGAGAGGAGCACGCCTTCGACACCCAGATAAAGGACAGAGCGCATTGTTGGGCTTGCCGAAGTTTCGCTGCTTTCGCAGCACGCGCCCGAAGATGACTCTGGCCGCTTTAGAATGAACGGAGGCGCGAACGGAGCTCTACGCTAGGGATTTGACTTCTTGAGAGCTTGCGTGCGTTTACACACACAAACCTAGCACGTGCAGACGCAAATGCAAGAGAAAGTTGGACAAAACGTGGACGCCAGGTGGGCGAAGCTTGCCTCGCGCGCCGTCCGGGTCGCGTTGGCTCGACAGGACGTGAGCTACGTGCAACTCGCCAACGAACTCACGCGACTGGGAGTGCGGGAGTCTGCACGTTCGGTTGAAGGTAAGGTCCAGCGAGGTACGTTCCGATTCAGTTTTTTCTTGCAGGCGCTGGTGGCTTCGCGCGCGGATAGCCCGGCGGCCTGGTCGCGCGTTCTGAAGGAGGGGGGCACATGGGAGAGCCGCGCCACCGCGGTAATCAAGCATGCTCTGGCCGAGCAAGCTTGGCTCGACTGGCAACAGCTTGCGCAACGACTGACGGAAATCGGTGTTGAAATGCAGCCGGAAGCGCTCAGTGCGCAGGTGGACGATGGCACTTTCTCCGCAGCCCTTTTCTTTCAGTGCGCGACCGTTTGCCGGTTTGCGGGCACCAATCTCTTCCTCGACATCTCTTCTTTGAACACCGCGGCGCTCGCTGGCAAGCCTCCCGAATGGAAAGGGATTTCGTCGGGCTCCTTGCATAAATCAATTGAAGGACTATAGTTTTCCATGCATGTGAAAACACACGCGAGAGCCGGTCTAAAAGCAAAACACACGCGGCCAGCACTCCTGCCCCACAACGTTGCAGCCCTCCGCCTAATGAGTTAGGCCTAGGAAGAGCAGTAGCGTCACACCGTCACAGGTGTTGCCATGCCGGTCTGGACCGCAAAGCCGCTAGAGGCGGAGCCTGAAATCGACCTTTCGGAATGGCGAGTCATGATGATTGTGCCGGATGGCACATTCCACTTTGTGGGCCGTAACGCGGCGACCTACAGTGGTCGCGTCAGCTCGCCAATCCACGAGTTTTACGCTAACACAAGCGTGGGCCGGACTCGCACCGGTCGCTTGTATCGGCTGCACGGGAACAGTGGTTTCGCCGGTGTTGCCGATTACGTATGGACGGTCTGGTGCCAGCGCAACGACGTCAAGAGCTATGTTGACATGACGGAGTTCTTTGAGCCGGAGGTGCCGCATGACGACGCCTGACGAACGAACCCGCGCGGTTCTGGACACCCGTCACTTTCTGCAGATACTCGCCGCTCCTGACGAAATCTCGATTGCGGGCCTTACACGCACAGTGGCAATCGGGCTCTTGCGCCACTATCCAGTTGAGCTGGATATTTCGGTATCGGCATGTGCCGTGCCGGCAGTATGGGCAGAACCGGATGTGACACAGCGGTGGGCGAGCCCTCCAGAAGCGCGAGAGAGGTGAACAGTACAACGCGAGTTCAGTGGCTATGAGAGTCACCGGTTTGTCGTCGTAAGGACGTTCCGCAGAGAAACCGACGGAGCCCTGCGGTTCGCGCTTAGACGTGTATCGCGACAGCTCCATCGACTGTTTCTTCGACTCAGCCGGCGATACAGGTGAAGCAGTCAACGCAGAAATTGCCGGGATTTCCGACGGTAGGTCCGGGCGATTCTTTGTGAGGCCTTCCCGACGACTATCCTGGGCGGTCGGACGCATTTTGTGGCCGGCGTCAGGCGTTCATGTACATCCTTGCCGCACTGTGACTGCAAGTTTGCGACTGTCGGTCGTGCCCCCGGAACTCAACCGCCGGCGTTTTCAGAGAAGCCAGCGACGAAACATGCAAACTGATGTGTCGGTGTACCTAGGCGACTGTACAGGCGACAGCCTCACCGTAGTCTGCGATGGAACTTGCATAGAGCCTAGTGGCTCAACGTGGCAGCGCGCCTTGCACGCGCTCGCAGAGCCGTCGCCGCGTGGCCCCTATGCTGTGTCCAACCGCTTCACACTCTTCGTGCACGAAACGCATCTCGACGCGGCTGCCGGCCACCGACTTTTGGCCAGCTACCGGGTCGACGTTCGATGTGAGGGAAAGTTCGCATACTTCAGTGTGCGAGCCGCACAGTCGGAAGCTGGACGTGCTCGGGTTCCGTACTTGATTGGCGATGACGTGGTCACGACAGCGCGTCGCATACTAAGGGCTGCTGCATCAATGTCGGTCACCTAAATCGGCCTATGAGATTCGATTCAGCGACTGCCTACGGAAGCCCACGACCAGGTCAGGCAAAGGTCGACCACACGAGTCTCTCATCCTGGCACGCCGCGCGGCGCCTCCATACAGTTGCAGGCATCTTGCTTAGCAGATGTCTTTGCGGTGGTGCGGCTGTTGGAGGAATTCCATGTAGCCGGTGGAACAGGAGAATTCAATGGACGCAAGACAGCTGCTGAGCGGCTTGCAAGACGTCGACAGTGATGCGGTCACGCTGTGGCTCCCTTCGCATGCCGATGCATGCGGCGCTGAAGAAGCGTGCCCCGTGACATCGGCTATAGAGCCGTGGACGCGTGGAAGGCGCGCCACCGCAAGCGGCGAATTGTCCGACGCACCTCCTCCTTCGAGCCATGGATTTAGTGTCACATGGACCGAGGCGACGGACCCGTGCCGGTCAGGGCGCGTCCTCTTACTCTCAGCGCTGCCGGAGGCGCACCATGGCTAACAGCGGTTGGGACATTGCCATGCGACGCATCGACGCTATCTACGACCTCCCTCAGTTTGTAGCGTCATCGCTTGTCCGCAAAATCGCTGCAAACAAGTTCCGGCTACCGGCGACGGAGCGAAGCAGGTTTCAGAAGCTCCCCGACCACGTGATTGCTCGCATCGAGGAAATCGTACGCGAGGCGTACTTTGAGGCTGGCGAGGACGTTGGTGGCGGAATCTTGCGCGACCATCTCTTACAACAAGCACTCGAAGCCCGTCGCGAAATGATTGCAAACGGAGAGCTGTTATCGCCTGCAGACTTCAGGGCGCGCTTGGGCGCGAGCGACAAGCGGCTCGCACGTTTGCTAGATGACGGCAGCGTCTTTGCAGTCGAAGTCGACGGAGTTCAATACGTTCCCGCCGTCCTGGCCGACCCGTCGCTTAACAGGAAGCGTCTGCAGGCAATCTGCCAGCTCATAGTGCCTGCGCCGCCGATGAGCCGACTGGACTTCCTGCTTTCGCTGAACGGAAGTCTTGGCGACCGGCGCCCGCTGGACATGCTCGAGGACGACAATGATTTCAAATCGCTAACGCGCCTCGCTGAGGCTTGGGCCGCACAGTGGTCGCGGACCGCAGTCAGACTGTATGACGGCGAGCACGAGACCGAGCCGACCGACGGCGACGCGCTGTACACAGCGATGGCGGAAATCGACCCGCGCAGACCGCTTTGGGAGCGTGCATCCGAGGCGCTTCACGTACACGGATATCAATGGCCGCTCGGCCCGTACCCGGACGTGCGCAGCTTTACGCTTTTCGTTGAACGACACACATCTGGGGGCGCAGCGCCGACGCCAGAGGCTTGCGTCCAAATCCTCGTCGACGGCGAGCACATTCGCATCCGCATCGTCGCTGCTCCCGGCACGACGCTTAGGTCGAGGACAATGCCTGCGGGCAAACACAAAAGCCTTATTGATATTGCGAAGCGAGTCATCGCTCATCTCACCAATGCGAAACGTGCCTGATGACTTCCCCAGAGACGTGACGCCAGCGTCGCTACCTGGAGCACAGCCTAAGCTCGCCGCGCGTCTCATCGACGGCAAGTTTGTTGTCGGGCAGACCGACGACGAGCGATTCGAACGATGGCAAATATGTGAAGACCTCGCCCAGCAACTCGTCGCAAAGGCTCGACAAGACGCCGCGAAGTATCCGCATCATTCGCGCGAGGTCACGCTGCAGCGAATAAGACGCGCGATTGAAGGCAAGGGTTGGGTAAGGGCAGTGGAGGTGGACTGGCTTGTCGAACGGCTGCGAGCGTTGCTCCACTGGTAGCAGCTGAACGCATACTCGACTATGTCGATTTGCCACAGATATGGACATGAGCCAACCTATGGCTGTTGCCGAAGTTGCGGTGATGTTGAACGTCTCACCTGCCTATGTTGTGAAGCTAATCGGCAACGGCAAGTTGCGCGCCAGCGGGAATTCGGATGGTAAGCACACGGTCTCACGCGAAGAAGCGGAGGCTTACCGCTTGAGAGCAAAACAGCGCGGCCGCAACGCACTGAAGGAACTCGCACGCGTCTCGCAGTAAGCAGCAATTTGTGGCAAACAAAAGTGAGCGCGGACTGCGCTTCTGTGGCCCGCCTGTAGTGGAGGTTACGTATGACCATCGCCGAAGTCGCGAGGTTGCTATTTGTGAGCCGGTCGCACGTTAGACATCTGCTGGAGAGCGGACACCTTCAGGGTGCGCTCGGCCATGATGGCGAGTACATGGTCGATGAGGGCTCCGTCAGACGTTACCGGCAAGAGTTGGACGAGAGGGCGAGACGGTATCTCGACAGCCAGACGGAGGACGATGAACCGCCTGGCCTGTGAGATGCAGATATGGAGTGACGTTCAGCGCCGCGAGCCCGCTGCTTGGCTAGCGTTAGATGATGACTATCTTCACTGCCCCGCTTGGCGCCGCGAAATCCTGGTGTGCAGGACCCAACTCCTCGGTATAAGCGAGCCCGCGGTGCCGGTGGAATTCAAGTCAAAACCGGAGCTGATATGCGATACGAGAACCTGATTGCCGATGCACGCGATGCCGGGCTAACAGAGTCCACGCGCGTACGTGCCGCGTTTGATGCCATTTATTGCTGTTCTCCGGGGTTGAAATCGCTGGCGCAGTCGTTGGCGGCCCTCGGGCTGAACGCAGACGATGCCTCACTTGTCAGCCGCTTGGCCGAGTGGGTCCTGAACGTAGCGCCGCTTGAGCCGCTGCCAATGTCGCCAAGCGAGGCCGTGGCGCTCGCCGAGCGCGTTCATAAACTCATTGGAGGCAAATAGTGCCGCGCATGACAGTCTCGACTTTCGCCAACGCCTCGGCGTCACTCCGCGCCGTCTCAGCAAGCTGCTGACAGAAGGCAGCGTGTTCACGCTGGAGGTCGACGAAGCCGTGTTCTACCCAACACTGCTCGCAGAACCGGGCATTGACCACAACAGGTTGCAGGCAGTTTGCCGAATCATTGTTCCAGCGCCACCAGGCTCCCGCCTGGACTTTCTAACGTCGCAGCGTGGAAGCCTCGGTGACCGCAGCCCTCTGCAAATGCTCAGCAACGACAGTGATTTCAAATCGTTGCAACAAGCGGCTGCGGCGTGGGCAGCAGAGTGGTCACGCACTGCCGTCAAAATGTACGAAGGCCTGCACGACACCGAGCCGATTTGTGTTGACCCACTGTGCATAGCAATTGCAGGAATTGACCCTCGTAAGTCATTGTGGGAACGCGCATCAGAAGCGCTCCACATGCACGGGTACCAGTGGCCGCTCGGACCGTATCCTGACGTTCGAAAGTTCTCTTTACTTGTCGAACGACAAACCGCCGGGCATTCCGCGCCGATACGGGAAGCTTGCGTCCAAATCCTCGTCGACGGCGAGCACATTCGCATCCGCATCGTCGCTGCGCCAGGCACTGCGCTCAACTCGCAAACAATGGCGGCCGGCAAACACAAGACGTTTGTTGACGTCGCGAAGCAAGTCATCGCTCACCTCCTTGCGCTGAGCGCAGGCTGCTAGAGGGCGGTGTCAAATGATATGTCGCATCCGGCCAATAGCAATCGACGTAACCGTCGATGAGCATAGTCTCAATGTCGTCCTGAAAGACGGAGGTAAGTTGCGAGTTTCTTTGGAAAGGCTTTCGAAATTGTGGGTGGCAACCCCTGAGCAACGTTGCGATTCTCGCGTCTCTGCGTCCGGCAAGGGGTTGCGCTGGGACCATCTCGCCGAAGACATAAGTATCGGCGAGCTGATGTGTGACGTTGAGAGGCGCCATCGCGATGAGCGATTGACCTCGTGCATACCAGTAGATTTTCCACAGAACCCAACGCCCGCGTTGCTGTCAGGCACGCAGCCGAAACTCGCTGGGAGAATGATTGACGGCAGGTTTGTTGTCGGCTTGACCGCAGAGCAGCGATGGGTTCGGTGGGACATATGTGAATACTTGACGCAGCAGCTGGTCGCAAAGACCCTCAAGGATGCAGCTAAGTATCCAAAGAATTCGCGCGAGGTAACGCTGAGACGCATGAGGCACGCTATTGAACGCAAAAACTGGACGGCGCGCGTTGAAACGGATTGGCTTATGGAACGGCTTCGGGCTCTGCTTGGCTGGTGACAGGCAACCGCATGAAGGCTCACAAGTTTGGGCTGCATCAAACCCGGCGTCCCGCGCACGACGGAGGACGCTTTTCGCTTTTTAAAGAGGTCATGAAGTTGCTCGAGATGCGAACGCGGGGGCTGTAACCACCCGTTGCGAACGAGCTAGGTCTCAATGAGCTTCTGCGCTTGGGCCAGAAGCGCGGATGCCGCGAGAAGCTCCTTGCGCCCGGCCATCGCGAGTGCTGCAGTCGCGGTCTCTCTGAATAGGTTCTCGTCCGAGATTTGTGGAAGACCCTGCTCGGCGATGCGTGCGCGCCGCAGTCGGAGGGACGCCAACATCCCGAGAGCATCCAGTCTCTGTTCTTCCGACGCGCCAGCTACTACCAACTCTGCCGCAGCAACTAACCGATTGATTGCACCTTCATATTCCGCTTTGTCCACAACATTTCCCCCGGCTGGTCAGAATATAAGTTCGCCCACTGGGACCGCGTACCGCAGTACAGCCTACAAGGGCAGAGACAAGTGACGCGAGCGAGTTAGCCGTCGCACTGTTTCGGTTCAAGGTCCGAGTGATAACGGTCGTGCTCGCATGCGGTGTAATCGGACTCGCCGGGCGACTGGTTGTTCCTAGAGTGGCCTTTTGCCAGCACCAGTTGCTGACGCTGCTGATGCTGCCGCACGTCAACAGAAGACCCAAATAGGGCTTCTATTGTCCTCCGCAAATCAATGGGTATGCCGATGATGGATGTCGGGAAAGTGCGCGTGCGTATGAGTAATAGGCGCATGCCGATGAGGATGCGTGTGCGGCTCGTCACCGTCCCAATTAAAATCATGCACATGCTGATGGTGCTCGTCGTGCCGGTGTCGATGGTTATGGTCCAGGGCCTCATGAATGTGAGAATGCTCATGCCGCTCACGGATATGAAGCCAGATTCCCAAAGCCATAAGTAGGGTCGCGGTCCAGAAAGACAGCGGTGGCACCTCCGGCCACAGGAAAAGCGATAACGCGACGCCGAACACTGGGGCCACAGAAAAATACGCACCTGTTCGGGCGGTGCCGAGATTTCGAAGGGCGACGACAAAAAGAACGAGGCTCACGCCGTAGCCAGCGAAGCCGGTCAGCATGGCGGCAGCCATCTTTCCGACGCCTGGCAGATGCGCGCCGAGAAGCAGCGCAATGCACAGATTGACGGAGCCGGCGACAAGACCTTTCACGCAGGCGATGACCATCGCGTCGTTCGCCGACACCTTCCGCGTCAGATTGTTGTCGACTGCCCAGGCCACGCACGCTGCGACGACGAGCAGTGCGCCGAGCGACACCGGAGTGTCGCCAGGCTGCCACGAAAGGAGAACGCCGCCTGCCACTATCGCAACCATGCCAAGGAATACCTGCACGTCCACGTTCTCGCGGAACACAACCCAGGCGATTACCGCCGTGAACACACCTTCAAGATTTAGGAGCAGCGAACTGGTTGCAGCGGAGGTTGTGGTGAGACCGAGCATCAGCAGCGCAGGCCCAGCGACCCCGCCAGCTGCGATTGCGCCGAGAAGCCAAGCTACTTCAACGACCTGAATCTGGTTTTCGTTCCGGCGTTCTGCAGTCGTGCGACGCAGGCGCTGAACAAGAATTCCGATGGCAAGACCAACGCCACTGCCTAGGTAGAAAAGTCCTGCGACCATGAAAGGCGACAGCGTGCCAAGCAGCGTCTTGGCGAGTGGTGTAGTCGCGCCGAAGAGCGCGGCTGCCAGAAGTGCAGTGAAGGCGGCGTTATGGCGTGTGAACATGGAATAGATGTCTTGGAGCGACCGCTCGGCTAAAAAGATTGTAGGCGCTTGGCCGGCAGGTAGTCAGTCATCGCGACCGCCGACGGATACCCCTCCATAACTGTCAGCAGAAGTGTATGGCCCTCCGCGGTAATAGTAACGATATGCCATGGCCCACACCATTCAGGAAAACAGAGGCTTCTCAAGCGGGTTTGCCGCATCAAGGCGCGCTGAGAATCGCCGGCATGTTCGGCGTCGTGAAAGTACGTCAACGGCTCGGCGGCAACGACTATCACGACCCCGGCTGGTTAAAAAGCCGAATTGGTGTGTCGGCGTCTGCTGACAAATTTCCCATTCAAACTACCGCGTCATGCCGACCGCTCGACGCATGGCAGCAGTGATGCCCTGCCGTGCGCGCCAGTAGCCCTCCCATGGGTCAGCATTAAGCGTACGCTGCCGCGCAACTGCCTTTTTCATCGTCCACTGGTCGCCTCGCTCCACGGTCTTAAGTTCGTCCCAGGAAACTGGCATTGAGACCGCCATTCCCGAGCGTGCACGAACGGAGAACGGTGCGACCGTGCTCGCCCCTCGGCTGTTTCTCAGATAGTCGATGAAGATTTTTCCAACCCGATTGCGAGGACCGGATACAGCCGAGAAGCGCTCAGGCACGACATGTGACATGTGGCGGGCGACCGATTGCGAGAATGCCTTCACTTCATCCCAGCCTTGCCGGCGAGTCAACGGTACGACGATGTGAAACCCCTTGCCGCCGCTAGTCTTCGGAAACGACCTCAACCCGATTTCATCGAGCACAAGTTTGACAAGCGATGCCGCTTCCAGCATGGCCGACCAGGGGAGCGCAGGGTCCGGGTCGAGGTCGAAGATAACGCGGTCCGGATGGTCCAGGTCGGGCGCGACGGCGTTCCAGGAGTGCAGTTCGACGACACTCATCTGAGCGAGTCCGACAAGTGCTTCCGCATTGTTGGCAACGAGCAGTGGCGGATGCCGCGGGTAAAGCTCCACCGGCAATTCTTCGACGCCCGGTATCCGCACGCGTTCAGAGTGCTTCTGGAAAAACAGTTGTCCCTTGATTCCGTCCGGAGCACGCACGAGCGTCAAAGGCCGGTTATGAAGATACGGCAACGCCCATTCAGCAATCTCATCGTAGTAGCGCGCGAGCTCGAGCTTCGTGTGGCCAGTGACGTCGTCCATCACGCGGCCAGGATTGCTGACCTTTATGTCGCCGATGATGACGGTACCACGCGGCCCCGGACGCTCGCGGGTCGACCCGACACGAGAATCATCCGGCTCGCCTGCCGAGGCATCGGCGACCGGTTCTTCCGTCACTGCGCGTGCCGGTTTATCTTCCCGGATGGCATGAAAAACGGGGTGGCGAATTTCGCCGCCAGGTGTCCATTCGAGAAACGAGACCTCGCACACGACCTCCGGTGCAAACCAGTGGTAGTCCCGCTCGCGGTCGCGCTCGGGCGGGTTATAAAACGCCGGCTTGCTCTGCTTTAGGGGCCGAAGTCTCTTTGGAAACGCAGCGCTTTGGCCCGGCGCTAGGAACGGTTTCACATTGCCTGCATACCGGAGGGAGCCGTCCTGCTCGTAGACGCCCAGAAGCAATGCATGCACGCCGGTCTTTGCGCCTTTCGTTCGGGAGATGCCGCCAATCACAAACTCCTGCCGAAGGTTGCATTTCAGCTTTATCCAGTCGGTGGAGCGACCCGAGCGGTATGGCGCGTCACCGCGCTTACCAATGATGCCTTCGAGCTTCATCCTGCACGCTGATGCGACGAGTGCATCGGGGTCCTGCGCAAAGTCGTCGGAGAACCGCAGCAGCGGACCTTCGGCCTCGCCCATTAGCACACGCAAAAGCTGGCGTCTTGCTCGTAGCGGCTGGTCTCGCACATCGGTGCCGTTGAGCCACAGAATGTCGAATACAAACAGGACAATGTCGGCGGTGCTGCGGCGGTCGAAGGCGTTCTGGAGCGCGTTGAAATCTGGGGTGCCCGCTGCATTCAGGACGACGACTTCACCGTCTAACCACGCATCGTCTACGGGAAGCGCTTCAACGGCCTTGCGCAGTTTGGGCATTCTGTCCGTCCAGTCATGCCCATTGCGCGTGATGAGTTTGGCCGAACCTTCCTCGATACGAACGAGCATCCGGTAGCCGTCGTACTTGATTTCATAAGACCAGTCGCCATCAGCGGGGGCGCGGCTGACAAGGGTAGCCAGTTCGGGCTCGATGACTGATGGCATGGTCCCTGGCGGGTCGTCGACGACCCGTCGTGCGGGCTTGCGTGGCGTACTCCATCGTCCCGGCATGTCTCTCCCCTTCTGAACTAGGGGAAAGATGCACGGCACGTGCCCGCTACCAGAACGCTAGAGCCGAGGCCTGCCGCGCTCGGCGCACTGAAGGACGATATGCGGTGCCGACGAATGGTGGATGTATTTCCGTAACAAGGAATATGCGCGCTCCGGCTCACTGGTCGATGGAATAAACGCTGAGCCTTGGTCAACGGCGCGCACCGGCGAAGGCTTCCGCGACTTGCCGTTCGGACAGAAGTGCACTTCTCTGTATGCCCAATGGAACTCAAGTTTCTTCCCGGTATTGCCGATATGTAGTTGCCGGAGACTTTAGGAATATATCCATTGTGATTATCAGAGCCGTCCTTACATCAGCGTTTGCCGCGCTGATGCTTTCTGCATGCGCGCCGTCGATACCGGTACAGAGCACCCAACTGGTACCGATTACCGCGACTCAGCAGCGCTTTCAAGTGGTCGGTTCCGTCACCGTCAGGCTCACGTCGGGCTATTCACGCGAGGTACGTGCGGGGTCGCTCTGGCAGCCCGTGGGGACAATAACGCAGGGAACCGTTCTTCGGCCGGTGAGCGGAGTGTTCACCATCGAAGGTCGCCAGATTCACGAGGCGTACCTGGTGACGAAGGCAAGTACCTTGGTGGGCTTTTTCCTGCCCGGCGAATCCCATTTTTCACCGCTTGACCCACCACAATCCATAACAATCGAGAGAATCAATGACTAAATTATTCAAAGCATTAGTTGCCAGCACGTTGGTAGCGCTCGTCGCGTCCGGCTGTGCGAGTGGTCCTCAGTACAAGGAAGTCGCCTCATCTATTCCGACGTTGAAAGAGACTCAAGGCCGAATCTATTTCTACCGCTCGAACTCGATGTTCGGCGCTGCCTTGCAGCCGAGCATCAATCTGAACGGCGCACCGGTCGGCAAATCGCAGCCGGGTGGATTCTTCTATGTCGATGAGCCTGCCGGCCAGTATGTGGTATCGACTGCCACCGAGACGGAGAAGACAGTGTCGTTCAAGCTTGACGCGGGCGAAACGAAATACGTTAAGACCAGCGTTGGATTCGGGCTGCTCGTAGGTCGGATAGTTCCGTCGCTGGAGTCGGCTGACGAGGCCGTGAAGAACCTTGAGGACCTGCACTACGTTGCAGCTCAAACCACCGCAGCTGTCAAGAAAGCCGACTGAAACCGGCACATTGAGTGAGTTAACGTCCACGCTGTGGCGTTTGCTGCAAAAGCTCTGCGACATTGCATCGAGGCAGGCGGCAGGCGGGTAGCCGCTCGCCGTCGCTCGCCCCATATTGTCAGAACGCGGCTATATCGCGGAGCTTGACGCCGACTCACATGGCATCCTGTGCAGCGGCTGACGTTTCGCCATTAACGATATAAACAAAGCATCTCTCTTCGCCATGCGCTTCTTTGACCGCTTCCGCAAGCCGACGCCGCAGAAATTCGCCGAGTTGTTCATGTCCAGCCTGCGGTCTTCCGGCGACACGCGTGCCTGGGAGTACGACAGCAATCTAAACAGGCTTGTGCCGGATGAAACGGACGGTGCAGCGCCTGTCCATTTCATCAATCTGCATAACCTCTTCCGCGAATATGCTGAGGCGAAGCCTGCCGAGCGCACTGACATTCTCAGGCGCCAGACGAACGGCATGAGGGAGCAGACCATTCCAAGCATCTTCGAGGAGGCGCGGGAACGGCTGCGACCAGTCGTTCGAAGCTCGACGGAACGCGGCGTGACATACCTCCAGACCCGTGGTACCGGCTCACGGTTCGACATTGCTTTTCGACCGCTATGCGAAAACCTCGAAATCGGAATTGCGTACGATGGCGAGTCAACCATCATGCGGCTTACCGAACACAAGCTTTCCGAGTGGAATGTGACCTTCGATGAGGCTTACGACATCGCCATCGACAACTTGCGACTTGCTTCATCGAAACCATTCGCCACTCTGCAAAATGGTGTGCACCTATCGCAGTTCGGTGACCATTACGACGCATCCCGCCTCTTGCTCACGGACGTGTTGCACAGGCAGCCTATTTCAGGCGCCCCGGTAGTCATGGCTCCGAATCGGACGGTGCTGCTCCTGACGGGCGACCGAAACACCGTGGGTTTGCAGACAATGATGGAGATAGCGGAAGAAGCATTGGGGCAGCCTCGGGCGTTGCCTGCGCTGATGCTTCGGTGGGACGGAGCGGTGTGGCAGAAGTTCGTGCCGGACGGCCTTGAAGCGAAGCTCAGGCAGTTGAGAACCCGGGAGATTGCCGGCGACTATCACGACCAGCAGGCACATCTGAACGACATCCATGGTCGCGAAGGTGTCGACATTTTTGTGCCGCAATACACCGTAGCGGAACGACCTTCCGGCGAGTTGTTCACCGCCTGCGTTTGGACGGACAGCGTGCACTCGTTACTGCCCGCGACAGACATCGTGGTGCTGGTGCGCCTGGAGCCGAAGCAAATGGCTTTCGTGCCGTGGCGTGAGCTAGTGAAGGAATGTGCGCACCTCATGAAGCGCACAGAACTTTTGCCCGTGCGCTATGAAGTCGACGGATTCCCGGAAGAGCAACTTTTCCAGGAGTGGTGCATCAGGTTCAATAAGGTGAAGGAGTTGGTACAGGCACAGTAGCCCGCAACAGCAGTACACAACGCGACAAGGAGCTTGCAGAGGCATTCGCAACGTGATGCTCCCGCGCGAGTTGCTGCCCTCAGCAAGCTATCGCAGAAAGACGGATTCGCCTAAAGTGGCCGCCGCAAAAAATTAAAACCTTGTTCGCTAGATATGTCTTTACTCATTCGTATCATCGAAGAGTCTCTTCAGACATTAAAGCCATTCAGTGACGGGACTCTTTTTGGGTCAGGCAACCGCATCCTGCGGATGCTCGAAGGAAGCCTCATGCGCAGCGCAGAAACGACTCGAGCGGACGCGGTTTGACGTTTGGTAGAAACGCAGACCGAGTGGTGAGCTCAGTCATGTGCGTCGACCCAGGCGCGGGCCCAGCCCAGGCCCGCAAGCTGAGCGTCCTCCTCGCTTTCAAAATGGCCCAGAACGCCCGACGCCTGAACTAGCTTGCCGCCACGGGTAATGGTCCCGCTCGCTGCATAACGAGCTGGCCGATGGACGCCGTCGTTTTCCTCAACGATGGCGTGCCCCCATACGTCATGGCCGCGGTACTTCTGCGATTGCATTAGCGGACGACGTGAGCGGATGCCGCGTGGCCTTTCACGCGAAGCACGTTGCCTTCCGGCGTGGTTTGCCGCGGAATCTCTGACATGTCCGGTTCGTCCTTGCGCAGGGTTTTTTGCGCGTTGCCCTGCTTCGCCACGAGCCGTGGAGCAGTTGCTATCGCGCGCGGCGAATGCACCCTCTTCGCGTGCAAGGCCACGTGACGTCGGACTGCGAGCCTGTGTGAAGTACCGGCCCGGTGGGGGGCAGTCGCGCGCGCCTCGGGCGGATTCCACACTTCCGAATAGGTGCCGGCCCCGAAAGCCGCCGGCGCAAACGCCGCGGTCAGTAACGCAAGTCCAAGTTTTCTCACGATTTCCCCTTGCCTGATTCTCGCTGCTGCCACTGTTGGCAAGCCACCGCCTGGTTGAGGCATCCACCGTGGGCAGCCTGCGCAATAGTGGCGGTCCCGAATCGCTTCAGTGACTCGCCATGCATTCGCGGCGAGCGGACTCGCTGTCCCAACGGTATGGCCGTTCTCGGCGGCGTAAAACGTCGGCTCGCCAGTCTTGCCCCGGCGAATCGCCTCGTTGATTTCCTGCTCGCCGAACGCTGATTTCATCTGCGCCACAAACGCCGCAATTTCCGGCATCGGATGGCTGACTGGTTCATGGACACGCATATCCATCCGTCCTGCTCCCGAAAAAAGTGCCTGTTCGCCGCTACGGAAATCCGTGTAGGATACTGTACATCCATACAGGTTTTCTCGCAATGACATCCCCCTCGCCGTCCCCCGAAGCGATACACCCGTCCCTGTGGCGGGCGTCGCAGCTCGCGCGGGGCCGCGGCCGCGTGGTCGATACCGGCTATCCGGCGCTCTCAGCCGAGCTGCCCGGGGGCGGCTGGCCGGTCGGTGCGCTCGTGGACCTGCTGGTGCAGCAACCGGGCGTGGGTGAGCTGCGGCTGCTGCGGCCTGCGCTGAGTGCCGTAGACGACCGGCCCGTTGCATTCCTGCAGCCGCCGCATACACCTGACGGCCTGGGGCTCAGCTATATCGGTCTGTCGCTCGAGCAGGTGCTGCGCGTGAAGGCGCAGAAAACCGCGGATGCACTCTGGTCGGCGGAACAGATTCTCCGGGCGGGAAGCTGCGGCGCGCTGATTTTCTGGGCGCAATACGCGCAGGCTTCGTCGCTGCGGCGCCTGCATCTGGCCGCCCAGTCGTCGGAAACGCTATTCGTCATGGTGCGCCCGCTTGCGAGCGCACAGGACGCGTCGCCAGCGCTCCTGCGCCTGGCGCTCAAACCATCGGCCGACGGCCTGACCGTCGACATCGTGAAACGACGAGGGCCCTCGCGCACGGAGCCTCTGTCGATTCCCCTTCAACCCACTCCTGTTCTGCTGTCACGACATGCGCGTCTTTCTCGCCGCTTACCTGCCGAAGTTGCCGCTCGAAGTCTTCAGACCGAGGTGGTCGCCTGAGCCGCTTCACGGCAGCGTCGTGCTCGAGAAGGACAAGGTCGTCATCGCGGACAGCGTCGCGCGCGCGGCAGGCGTGCGGCTGGGGATGAAGCGCGGTGGCGTGCTGACGCTCTCGCCGGACACGGAAATGCACGAGCGCGACTTCGCCCGCGAGCGGGCAGCGCAGCGCGACGTCGGCATCGCGCTGATGCGCTTTTCACCCGAAGTCGCGCTGCTCGATGAAGCGACTGTGGTGGTCGAGGTTGGCGCGAGCCTGCGCCTCTTTGGCGGACTGCTCGCGCTGTGCCGCGAAGCAAAGGCGCTGCTCGCCACGCTTGGTCTTACCGCGCGCATCAGTGCCGCGCCGACCGGGCAGGGTGCATGGCTGCTGGCCCGGTATGCGAAAGGGCATGGTGCGCGGCGCGTGCTCAAACTTTCCACGCTCGAACAGCGGCTTGCCAGTCTGCCCATGGTCGCCGTCCCCGAAGTACGGCAGTTCGCCGACTGGTTCAGCGGGCTCGGCTGCGAAACCATCGCCGACATCCGCCGGCTACCGCGCGCTGGACTGCAGCGGCGCTGTGGCGAACATCTGCTCGATTCGCTCGACCGTGCGTTTGGCACCGCGCCGGAACTGTTCGACTGGCTGGAACTGCCACCCACGTTTTCCGCGCGCATCGAAATGCCTGACCGGCTTGAACACGCGGACGGTGCAGTCTTCGGCGCACACCGGCTTATCGTGCAACTGTGCGGGTGGCTCTGCGCAAAACAGCTCGCGGTGAGCGCGGTGCGCCTGTCGCTCGAGCACGAGCGCGGGCGTGACGCCATCGAACCGACCAGCATCGACATTGCACTGGGTGAGTCCACCTGGCGGGAAGAGCACCTCCTGAGGCTGCTCAAGGAGCGGCTGCATCGCATCGAGCTCACCGCGCCGGTTATCGCATTGCGTCTTGACGCATCAAAGGTCGAGTCCGCCGCGCCGGCGTCCGACACGCTTTTCCCCGAGCCGGGGGGCTCGAAGGAAGACCACGCACGGCTACTCGAATTACTCGTCGCGCGGCTCGGTGAAGACAATGTACTGCGGCCGGCGCCAAGCGCTGACCATCGCCCGGAAGTCGCCAACTCATGGGTGCCGGTCACGCAAACCGCGAAGCCCGTGGTCATCCCGGAAGGCCTGCCGCGACCGACGTGGATGCTCGATACGCCGGTGCGCCTGCTCATGCGCCAGCACCGCCCGTTCTATGGTTCGCCGCTGCGCATGGTATCGCCGGGCGAGCGCATCGAGGCGGGCTGGTTCGATGGCGAGCTGGTTACACGCGACTACTTCGTCGCGCAGGCCGACGACCAGAGCTGTTACTGGATTTACCGCGAGCGCGTGAGCAGTCGTGACGCCGAAGAAGACCAGCGCTGGTTCCTGCACGGCCTCTTTGGATGACGCGCCGTGGACACCACCTTCACCATGCTGCCGGCGTATGCCGAGCTTTTCTGCCTGTCGAACTTCTCGTTCCTGCGCGGTGCCTCGCACGCAGAGGAACTCGCTGAGCGCGCCGCGCAGCTCGGCTATTCGGCGCTCGCGATTACCGACGAATGTTCGCTCGCTGGCGTCGTGCGGGCGCACGTGGCGGCGAAAGAAGCGAAGCTGCCGTTTATCGTCGGCTCGTACTTCCGTCTGGTGAACGCGGACGGCTCGCCGGCATTCGGGCTCATCCTGCTTGCCAGAAATCGCGAAGGATATGGCAACCTCTCCGAGCTCATCACGCTCGCCCGCACGCGCGCGCCGAAGGGCGAATACCGGCTCACGCCACAAGACCTGTCGCGGCCCGACAAGGAATACCGGCACCTGCTGGGCGTGCCGGACTGCCTGGCGATTCTGGTACCGAGCTTCCCCGCAAAAGAAGACGTGCTCGATGCGCAGGTTGAATGGCTGGACGAGACGTTTCCGGGGCGCGCGTGGGTCGGTCTCGTGCTGCATCAGCGGGCCATGGACGACATTCACCGGGGCGCGGTGGAGTTCGTCGCGCGCAACCGCGACGTGCCGGTGGTCGCACTCGGCGAAGTGCTGATGCACGTGCGCTCGAGGAAACCCCTGCAGGACACGATAACCGCCATCCGGGTCGGCAAGCCAGTCCATGAATGCGGCTACGAACTCGCGCCCAATGCCGAACAGCATCTGCGCTCGCGCCTGCGGCTCGCCAATCTGTATTCACCGGATGCGCTTGCCGCAACCGTCGACATTGCCGCGCGCTGCACCTTCTCGCTCGATGAATTGCGCTACGAGTATCCGGACGAACTGGTGCCGCCCGGATTCACGCCGGCCGCCTATCTGCGACAGGAGACATACATCGGCGCACAGCGGCGCTTTCCGTCGGGCATTCCGCATCACGTCCAGGAGCAGATTGAGCACGAGCTCGAACTGATTGGCGACCTGCAGTACGAGCCGTACTTTCTGACCGTCTACGACCTGGTCCGCTTCGCGCGCAGTCAGCACATCCTGTGTCAGGGGCGAGGGTCGGCGGCCAATTCCGCAGTGTGCTACTGCCTCGGTGTCACGGAGGTGGACCCCGCGCGCGGCAACATGCTTTTCGAGCGCTTCATCTCGAAAGAGCGCGGGGAGCCGCCTGACATCGACGTGGACTTCGAGCATCAGCGGCGCGAAGAAGTGATTCAGTACATCTATCGCAAGTACGGTCGCGACCGCGCAGCGATTGCTGCTGCTGTGTCGACGTACCGCGCGCGGGGCGTTTTACGCGAAACGGGCAAGGCGCTGGGCGTCGACCTGCAGATAGTCGATGCGGTCGCCAAGTCGCATCACTGGTTCGATAACAGCGCGGACCTGCTCAAGCGCTTCGAGGAGTGCGGATTGAATCCCGACAAGCCGCTCATCCGCGCGTGGGCGTCGCTTGCCGCACAGCTCTATGGCTTTCCGCGACACCTGTCGCAGCACTCAGGCGGCTTCGTCATCAGCCGGGGCAAGCTCACACGGCTCGTTCCGGTTGAGAACGCCGCGATGCCCGAGCGTAGCGTCATCCAGTGGGATAAGGACGACCTCGAATCGCTCGGACTGCTGAAGATTGATGTACTCGCGCTTGGCATGCTCTCAGCCATCCGCCGCACGCTCGACCTCGTGTCGGAGCAGCGCGGTGAGCGCTTCGAGATGCAGGACATTCCCGCGGAAGACAAGGCCACCTACGACATGATTTCGGCCGCCGACACGGTAGGCGTCTTCCAGATTGAATCGCGCGCGCAGATGTCGATGCTGCCACGGATGCGACCGCGCACGTTCTACGACCTGGTGATTGAAGTGGCCATCGTGCGACCGGGTCCGATTCAGGGCGGGGCGGTTCATCCCTATCTGCGCCGTCGCCAGGGCTTTGAGCCGGTCACCTATCCGAGCGATGCTCTGAAGACCGCACTGGGCCGCACGCTCGGCGTGCCGATTTTCCAGGAGCAGGTGATGCAGGTCGCCATTCTCGCTGCGGGCTTCACCGCGGGCGAGGCAGACCAGCTTCGGCGCGCAATGGCCGCCTGGAAGCGTAAGGGTGGCCTCGGAAAATACTACGACCGCATCGTGCTTGGGATGCAGGAGCGGGGTTATGACCTTGCGTTTGCCGAAGCCATCTTCGAGCAGATAAAAGGCTTCGGTGAGTACGGTTTTCCGGAAAGTCATGCGGCGAGCTTCGCGCTGCTCGTGTACGCGAGCAGCTGGCTGAAATGTCACGAGCCGGAGGCATTCCTCGCCGCGATGCTCAACAGTCAGCCGATGGGCTTCTATTCGCCTTCGCAGCTGGTGCAGGACGCGCAGCGCCACGGCGTCAAGGTGCTGCCGGTCGATGTGACGATTAGTGGATGGAATTCGTCCCTCGAACCTATGGCTGGCGAGAAGCGGCCCGCAGTGCGCCTGGGTCTCTCGCTGCTGCGAGGGATGAAGGAAGGCACGGCCGAGCGGATTGAAAACTCGCGCGCGGTACGGCCTTTCGCGAGTGTGAAAGACCTCGCGCGCCGCGCGGCGCTCGACCGTCGGGACCTGCATATTCTCGCTGACGCCAATGCGCTCGCCGCGCTTGCGGGCAACCGGCGCGAGGCGCTGTGGCAGTCGGTGGGCGCCGTCCCTGAGAAGGACATGCTGGCGGCCGCGGCCGTCGAGGATGAAACGCCGGAACTCGGCGCGCCCTCGGAAGCGAACGACATCGTGGCGGACTACCGCTCGGTGGGCCTGACGCTCGGTCGTCATCCGCTGGAACTGTTGCGCCCGCAGTTGCTCGCCAATCGCCTCATGCCCGCGGCCACGTTGCGCACCTACCGGGACGGCCGGCTCGCGCGCGGCTGTGGTCTCGTCACCGTGCGTCAGCGGCCTGGCACGGCCAAGGGCGTGGTGTTTGTCACGCTCGAAGACGAAACGGGCAACGTGAACGTCATCATCTGGCCGACTCTGCTCGAGAAGCAGCGCAAGGAAGCGCTCAGTGCGTCGCTGCTGGCGGTCTACGGCGTCTGGCAGTGTCAGGGCGAGGTGCGGCATCTGGTGGCGCAGCGGCTTGTCGACATGTCGCATCTGCTGGGCGGCCTGCATTCTGTCAGCAGGAATTTCTGCTGACGTTTGCCTGCTTCATGCGGTCGTCGACGCCGACCGCCGGCGAGCAGTAAAGGTGTAGATTCGGTGTAGATTCCAGCTAAGGGCCCTTCATCAGCGGCCCACTCATGTGATGGATACCGGAGGAACCGATGTGCTACTCGGCCCAGATAGTCGCGGACTACCGAAAATTTGTGCGCACCTTCGGCGCCATCATGGACATTCATGAGTTTGCGCGCCTGTTTTTTGAGCGAGCCGAAAACATTAGCAAGGCGAAAATACCGAGGGCCATGGAGGCCGCGTTCGCGCAACCAGAGAGCGAAGCGGAACACGAAATCGCTACCCTCATCGGCGGGTTCAATGCTGCACAGGCGACAAAGCTCGAGCAGGAACTGTTCAAACAGCGCAAGCGGCTGGCCGATGCCGAGCGTACGCTGCAGACGAAAATTACGAAGGCGGCCACCGAAAGTCGGCGCATAGCAACCGACAAGATTGCCTGGACGAAAGCCAGAATTGATGACCTCCAGCGCACGGAGCCTGAACCGCGTGACTCGCGCATTTTCCCAGGTCACTACGCGCCCGTGATGATTTCAGAAAATGGAAAGCGGGTCGTCAAGCCGATGCGTTATCAATGCCGCATTGCTGGTAAGCCGGCGTCTCACGATACCAAATTCCCCGGAACCTATAACGCCCGCAGGGACAGCCTGCAAGGATTCTGGAAACCGTGCTTTGGACATACTCACGGCATTCTGCTGGTCGAGGTCTTTTACGAGAACGTGAGCAAGGCGAAATTTGAAGGCACGCTTCTCGAGACGCACGAGCGCGACGAGAACGTAGTGCTCGAATTCCGTCCGGCAAACGGCGAACTGATGCATGTGGCTTGCCTCTGGTCGCGATGGACTGCGCCCGGCGAGCCCGATTTACTCTCGTTCGCCGCCATCACCGACGAGCCACCACCGGAGATTGCAGCTGCGGGTCACGACCGGTGCATCATCCCCATCAAGCCGGAAAACGTCGACGCCTGGCTTAATCCGGACCCTAAGAATCTGGACGCGATGTACGCAATTCTTGATGACAGGGACCGGCCGTACTATGAGCATAGGTTTGCAGCCTAAGAATCCGCGCAGCCAGGTTAAGCGGAACGAGGCGCCCCGTGCATGCAAAGGACTAACGTTGTTCGTCTGTTGAGCGCGCAGATGTGAACAGGTAAGCGTTGCACAGGCGCACTGGCTTATCGAACGGCTGCGACCATTGCTCAATTGGTAGCAGCCAACGGAGAAAGCTCGAATCTGCACGACGCAATGTCTTTCGCGTCCGTCATCTCGCGGACCGATAATCAGCATCCGTGTCCTTTGCTGCCTGCTCCCAGAATTCCACGTCTCGCCCTTGGGGGGCACCGGCCTCTTCCCACAATGTCCTTGCGCGGGGGCGAATGCGGGCATCGCGCTCGGAGCTGCACTCGAGGTCCTCGATGTGCTTGCCGTCTGCATCGACTGACATGGTGACGACATCGTATCCGTTGGCAATGGTCGCCCAATTCGAAACCTGCTGGGCTTTCTCAAACTGGGCGATTGCTGCTTCCACGGCTCTCTGCTTCGTCCCTTGGGCCACCGCAACGCGCATCAGCTCACTGTGATGCGGCATTCCCGCATTTCCCAGGACTTCCCTGTAGAAGACAACTTCGTATGGGCGGCGTTCTGAGGCGCCACCTTCCACATCGCTCATGGAGATGACGCCGACCAGATGTCCATCGCCGTCCGTAACAGCGAGCCTCTGTACATGAGTCGCATGCATTGTCAGTACTGCCGACTCAACTGAGTCGTCTTCGCCGCAACGGATGACATCCAGCGACATGACGTCGCTGACCTTCATCACGTTTGAGTCGAAACCGTCGGCCACGCCGCGCATTGCGATGTCGCGGTCAGTAATCATCCCAACAACCGTGTCGTCCTGGCACACTGGAAGACATCCAATATTTTCCCGCTTAAGAAGGCGCGCTGCCGCGGCCAATGTCTGGTCCGGTCTAACGCAGACCGCTTCTTTCATCCGTTCTCTAACTAACATGATGCGCCCCTCATTGAAGGTCAATCGCGTAAAAGCCTGCCCGCCGTTCATGCAATTGAGGATGGGTTCGGCGAAGAAGGAGTGGCTGGTGCGAGCCAAGGCGCGCGCATAGTGCGACACGAGTCCTGCACGCGACTGCGTCCGTTTCAATGGAAGCCGGTGCTTGATGGGGACCTGCGGGCAAGAAGTGTTCGTCGTCTGACGGGCGTGCCGACAGCTATTGCAGTCGGCCATTGGAGCGGCCGGAAAATTCAGCGTACTCCTTATTTGGAGGCAGAAATCACCTTATTTCGTTAACCGTTTTCAAAGTCTTAACAACCGAAAGCCGTCTTAGCCGGAAGCATCCCGTCGCGGTTTTCATAAAACCGATGTTGCTTGAGACAGTCGAAGCGAGGGGCAGCTTCGATGCGACATGGTATCCGGGCATCGGCGCACCAATTGTTCTGGCCCGGGTGCCGTTGGCGCGCGTTCCGCTGTCTGCTTGCTATGGATTCCTATTTCGTCCTCCCAGGGTTTTTCCTTCGCCAGCGTCCTGGGACGTGGCCATTGAGCGACACGCGCACGCCGCAGCAAGCCCAGCCACGGAATGCGCCGAACCTGCAACAGGTGAAGCCCGAATCGTAAACCCGCTTTCCTTCGCGGCGAGCCGCGCTCTGAACGCTCATGGCCAACGTCGTGAGTCGATGCCTTGTCTGCGCGACATTCCGTGATACTCGGAAGCGCGGAACGCCCGGCGGTATCCACCGCGCGCGGCTATGAACGCCTCGGCCATGCTTAATAACCGTCCAATTACAGCCGGTTTGCGAAAATACGCAGCCCAGTTGCGGACGGTGTAGGCCGGCTCTCGCACGGCGGACAGCAAGATGACCGGGACGGCGGCGAATGGCGGCCGGCGCTTCAATTGATGACAGAGCTCTTCGCCGCCCATCTCGGGCATCTGCAGGTCAGTGACAATTAGTTCTGGAAGCATTGACGACGCTTTGCGCAAGGCGTCCCGCCCGTTGTTTGCGACGAGCACATGATGCCCGCGACTCTCAAACGCCATTTTGAGGGCGTATCGGTTCTCCGCGTCGTCATCGACAAGCACTATGAGAGACATCAGAGGGAGACCCAATTGTGAGTATGAGGTAGCGCGCAAGTAACGTACCCGGTGCATTGCCCAGCGGCCGCCGGCGGGTACCTCACGGCAGGATGCCCCTGACGTGTTCAGTGTCGAACTGCGCGAGCACACCCGAAGCCTCGACTAGCGTGCCGTTCATGGCGATGTTCCGCATACTGCATCGAGTGACGGACATTGCATGTCTTCCTGCTGGGGATGTCGTGCCCCAAACCTTGTAGCCGCTAATTGCCGCGACTGCATCGGCGCTCGAGCTCAGATTGTCTCTCGCGTTGTGACGGGGAGCACTGTTCCTCGGGACTCATCTGTCGGGAGGAATGCCGGACACGTCTGCACTCATTCCCACAGCAGGCGCTTGGGCAACTGTTCCGCTGCACACCTGCGCTGACTAACGCGTTGTCGATGGTGCCTCGTGCTGTAAAGGTGCGGCGCTTCGAGCGGCGCACCGCTGGTCACTCAAGGGGGCGTGCACCGTGCGCATGTGCTGCAGTGGCATTACCTCAAAGAGGCGTTGCTCGGGACGCCGCTCGTGAGGACATGGAACTGCGTGCTGGTCGCGAGGTCCGGGTCTGCTAAGAGGGGATGGTCGTTCGTCCACCGCCGCACTTCAGGACGGGGAGCCGCGCCGTAAAGCAGGTGCCGTCCCCAGCCGACGAACAAACCACAATAGTGCCCCCATGCGCCTCGACAATCTCTTTGCAAATGAAAAGACCGAGTCCGAGCCCTCCACCCGGCGAACTCGACGGCGGTCGCCAGTACGGCTCGAATACTTTTAGCAGCACTTCAGACGGAATCGGCTCGCCGCGATTGGCCACACTGATACAGATATGGTTGTCGTCAGTCGCCGCCCGAACAACGACGGGTTCGTCCGCCGCGCCGTGTGTCAAGGCGTTTCCAAGTAAATTCGATAGCAGTTGCTGCATGCGGGATGGGTCACAATCGACGTGCCCAGTCAGCGCGAAGTCAGTGACTATATCGCGCGATGGATTGGCGAGTCTCAGCTCCTCAACCACTGCTCGCAGACGCTCGTCGAGGTCGTCAACGGGCTGAATCGAAACAGCCATTCCGGACCCGAGCCGCCCCCTGGCAAAATCCATTACGTCATCGATAAGCCGCGCCATCCTCGATACGGTGCGCTTCAGCCGGTTACCTGCATTCACCAGACTCGTGTCGTCAGTGCGGCGAACCAGATATTCGGCCGTTGCATTAACCGCTGAGAGAGGGTTGCGCAAGTCGTGCCCTAGCACGGCGATAAACTGTTCGCGCAATGTAGCCGTCTCCCGCTCGGTGGTCAGTTGCGCCTCGGTCGATGACTGTCGCTGTTCGCTGTCAATCTGCATGGCAATCAGGGTAGCGAAGACCTCGAACATCCTGACGACTCGCGGCTCGGAAACGCGCGCCGGACTTGGGTCGATGGCGCACAGATTCCCGAAGTAACTGCCACCCGGTGTGATGATGGGCACGGAGATATAACTCCGCAATTTGTATATCTTCGACGTGTGATGGTCCCGATAGGTAGCATCAAGGCTGAAATCGTCGATGATGATTGGGGTGCGAGCAACACGCGACTCACAGCATAACGTGCTGTGCAACTCGAGTTGCTCGCCAGGCTTCAGCCCAAAGCCGATATTGTCCTGGACCGCGCAAGCGGTCCAACTGAGGTCAGTTACCCGAGCGACAGCGGAGAAACCCATTCCGGTCTCATCGCAAATCATCTTGAGCATCGAAGGCACTGCTCCGATGCGCGATATCAACGCTATGTCACGGGCTATCGACTGGGGCGACTCGGTCGACGCTTCAGCACTGGGCATGAGTCCTCCGGTCAGAGATACCAGCTTGCATTGATGGCAAGCCCGGTTGCTTACCCCATTATGTCTCACCAGCCGCACTTGCCGGGAAACGCAAGCGTGGCCGACCAGTGCCGAGGTGAAGCGGTCAATCGCATGCTTTCCTTTCTTTCGAAGGCCGCGAAGGGAATCGTGCCGATTGCCGCTGCCGGCATGCAGCTTCACGCGCGGATACCAGACCGTCGTGTGGGCGGTGTTTCTCGTTTCGATACGGTCAGCGATTGCTTTCTTTATGGCAGTACGGTTCAGCCACTCGACGCTCCAGCAGAAGGCGAAAGTGACGACGTCAGGAATCGACGAGCGAGGCTTGAATCGGGCTAGCGCGACAATGGTTGAAAAATTCGGAACGCACGACAAGGAAGGCAGTGCAAACACGAGACTGGCGGACATTAGCATTGTCAGCGCCGAGAATGGTCCGGCCATCGTCGTTTCCACTTCGATTTCGTTGGCCGTTCTGGGCGGCGTGGCCGCGAAAGCTGGTGGGGCGAAACTTGGCGTCGGCATCGTCCGCGTGGTCCTGGAGCACGTTGGGGATGGGGCTCTGCTCCTGCGTCGGCGCCTTGTTTGGAGGTAGCCGCAGTCGGCCGCACCCGCTGCCTCATCCCTATCAAGCCGGGGAATCTGGATGCGTGGCATCAATCCTGATGCCGACAATCTTGCCGCATTGCACGGCATACTCGAGGAGCAGGACCGGCCGTATTATGAGCACTGCCTCGCAGCCTGATACCGTTCAACCATACCGGCCATGTAGAAGAGTGAACAACCCGCTTAACCTGGACCTCCGCGCCCGCGCGGAGCTGCTTGCCTATCTCGTCGCAGCGCATCTGCTTGCCCGGCAGATGACAGGCGAATGGCTGTCGGTCGAGCATGTCGTCGAGTCAACGCAGCTCTGGCTCAAAACGAACGGGGGAGGCGCCGATGTCATGCAGCGCGTGATGCTGTCCGCCCAGGCAGTGGATATCGCCCGACGTCTCGAGAAGACGTTGCAACCGGCCGTGACACCCAAATCCGCCCCGGCGCTCTTTTGCGAAAACCTGCGGCTCGACTTCCGTTCGCCCGTGGCGCGTGAAATTTACCAGTACTGTCTGAGACACCTGGTTGATTCAGGCTCTTTCTGAAGCAAGGTTTCGACTGTCTACAGGCACCTTCTTCGGCGTCCTTTGCTTCGACGGGCGGCAGCTACCATGCCGCCGGCCACTTCGTAGGCAAGCTTCATGCGGCGGCCCGGCACAATCGCGTAGTCCGCGTCCTGTACAAGGCGCTCCAGCACCGCAGCGTAATCGGGTCGGCGCGACTTAAGCCATTGCGCGATGACGGCGTCGCGAACCCATCCTCTGGCCCAACCCGCGGCAAGTGTCAGAAGTAGCAGGTTCCCGTCATGGCGAGACCGCAGGCATTCCGCATCCTGCTGTAGTGCGGTGAGTCTTTGCACAATGCGACCCAGTCGACGCACGCAATCAGGAGGTGAAACGTGGCCATGCGCAGCATCTACACGCATGCTCGCGGGCGTCGCTGTCAGCAGTGCGCGAGCGAAATCGCCGGTGAGGTTGTCCTGCCGGACCATAGTGGAGACGGCCTCAACCTGGCGCGCCGGGGACATTTTTTGGAGCGCCTGCGCTGTCCGCGCTGGCAACGTTTGTTCCGCCACCATCGCTGCGGCTTCGGCGCAGAGAATTATGGACGCCGGGTTGCCTGAGCTAACGGTACGGCATATAAATCGCGGGCTCTGCGCTTTCCTCATCGCGGACGGCCGGTCAGGCGCTCGTGAAGGAGTCGGGGAAGCGTCGTGAAGCCCCGGGTGTTCATTAGCGCGACGAAGGCCGGGTCACACGTCAGCTCCCGCAGAACCTCGAGCACCAGCGCAACTTCTCGGTCGGTATCGGCCATGCGACTCACCATATTGCGTTGTCGGCGCAGTTCCTGTGTCAGAACCGATTGCGCCTTCGACTCCGGCGTTGCCCGACCGCGCGCGCCTTGCATATGAGGCATCGTCTTGTCATGCCGACCACCAGGTGCAGCTTTCCCCGCGACACTTCGTGCACCGACGTGTGCCGGCTTCATTGTCCGCTCCCGGTGGTGCCATCAACTGGCGTAATTTCGAAAGGAACGCTCTCGGCGATAACCAGCAGTGAGCGCAGGTCGGGCCGCTGGTACATGCGGAAATGTGACTGTCCGTGGCGGCAGACAACGGTGAATGCTCCAGGCACCAGACTTCCTCGCGGGAAGATATGGAAGTCGACCAGCTCTGCGCCTGCGCGCTCAATGCGGCCATAGACAAGGAAGTCGACAGGGAAGCTGTCCGGCCAACGTGCGACCCAATAAGGCAGGTGGCCCCCGATGAGCCACTGGCTGCGAACGGCAAGGTTCAGTCTCAGCCAGTTGTCGACGCAAAATGTGTTGGTGTGCTTTTCGTACCGGACGTCGTGGCCGTGTGACTGCAACGTCCGAATGACGACCTGCGCGACCTGTTGTTCTATTTTTCTCTCTGCATGCCGGTTCGCCGAGCGCTCCGGAGCAAGCTTCGGCACGTACCCGACTGCGTCATACGCGTCGTAGAGACTGCCGAACTCCCGCATGACCTGCTCAACGGACGGGGCGCTGCGATAACGTTTCAGCGTGGCCTGGCTGAGCTCGCCGGACCGTCTGATGACCTTGTGCAGGCCATCGAGAATTTCCTCACGCGTGGGTTTGCGCCGGGCGGAATCCATTCGTTTCTGGACTGAAGCGAATACACACCTTTCCACCACTGGTTCGAACGCATCCTCCACGCGTATCCAGTCGTGCGGGGGCACCTGCTCCCACTTGCCGTCAAGTTTCGAGGAAGTCCGGCTGTAGACGTTGGTGCCGATATATGCCTCACTGCGAAGTATCCGACGGACGTTCTGTGCCTGCCAGGGGCGACCGTGACGGTTGCGCAAACCAAAGTCGTTGAGCCGTCTGGCGATAGCGGCGCCGGTCACCGATTGCGTTGCATACCATTCGAAAATCTTCCTGACGAGCGACGCCTCGGTCGCCGACGCAGGTCCGATGACGACCCGGTCGGTCTGCACGCTCTTGTACTCGTACTGAGCAAGCGGACGTCTCTGCTCGCGTTTGCCGTCAAGAAGGATGCGTTGCAGTCCGTAGCCCGGCGGCCCACCAGCATGAAATCCGCGTTGAGCGTTAAGGCACTGCCCGAGGAAAACCTTGCGGGACATCTCCCGGCTGAATTCCGCGGCCATCGCCCGCTTCAGCGCCTTGATGACGGATGTCGCCGGACTGCCGTCATTTGTGAAAGACTCGGCCACATAAATGACGTCGACACCCGCGCGCCTGCACGCGTATTCATAAAACGCCGCCTCGTCGACATCCTGAAAACGTCCCCATCGGCTTACGTCGAAGACAAGCACCTTGCTGAACTTGCGTTTGGGGTTTTCAACATCGAGCAGAAGCTGCACAAGCGCGGGTCGCTGCCGGAAGGTCAGTCCGCTGATACCGGCGTCCTCATAATCGGTAACGACGCGGATGTTGTGTGCGCGCGCATATTCGGCGATAGCCTGCCGCTGGAATACCGGCGAATATTCCTGACGGTCGGTCGACATGCGGATGTACTGTGCGGCACATAGGCGCACGACGGGTCCTACTCGATGGCGAGGTCCGGAAGGCATGCCGCATGTCCAGTGGTGCCACACGTCAGTGATAGCGTTTCTGTCGGGTAAGTCAAGGTGAGACAGCTAGCTGGTGTCGGTGACGCTGTCTGTCAGGAAGGGCAAGGCTAAGTGCGCCTTTTCGCAGAGTTGCGAACCTGTTGCGCGAGTCGCATCGCACGATGCAGCCAATGCTCGGTAATCTAAAGTGGTCGTCTGGTGAAAAATTAAAACGCCGTTCGCTACATATGTCTTTAAACATCTTTCACTCAGGAAGAGTTACTTAGACATAAAGCCACATGCTGGATGGAACTCCTTTTGGTTTTGGGTCTGCCTGGGGCAGCGCAGTCCCGGCACCTGCAGCATGTTCGTATGCAGCAAGTTGCCTATAGCGATTGCGTCAGCCTGGACCGAGCATCACGCCGCTGCACAAAGACGGTCATACGACACCGTGCAGTCTTCCGCCTGCACGCTTAGAAAGGACGTGTTCAACCTTGTCCAAGGAAAGTGGCTTGGTAGTGAGGCCCTTTCTTAGGGCGAGCCGATTCCGTCAGCGAACCGCAATCCGGACTACAACTACGGCCAGCAACGAGAATCGATGGCTTGCCAGCGCGCTGCGGCGTGATACGCCGCGGTATGGGGTGCACGCTTGTATGTGAGGCGTGCAGCGATGAACGTATCGACGATGTCCAGCAACACCTCCATTGACGCGGGCTTTCGTAGAAAAACAGTCCAGTAGCAAACCTCATCGACAGGCTCGGGCATGGCCGACAGCAGGACTATCGGTATGCCTGCAAATACGGGCGCGCATCTCAGACGCCGGCAAAGCTCCCTGCCATCCACCTCGGGCATCTGTAAATCGGTGACTACCAGTTCTGGAAAATGTGCAACGGCTTTCGTCAGTGCGTCGCGTCCGTTCTCCGCCAGCACGATGTGATGTCCACGACTTTCCAGTGCCAGTTGCAGCGCCCATCGGTTTTCAAAGTCATCGTCGACGAGCAGCACAGTGGACATGATGCGAAACGGTCGTAAGAGCAGCACACATGTGTTTTTCGCAAGCCGCGTACCTACGGGGGTTCGCGGCTCGCTCGCTGTTCAAGCCGGTCCCCGGATGCTGGCGCGCCAAAGACACTCGCCGCACGATGCTCGCTAATTCGTCTTATAAAAATACCGACGAATGGCAGGCGCCATGTCCCGCGCTGCGGGCATATGCGTTGCGCATGAACGTCTGCACGATTACACAAGGAGGACATCATGGGCACACGGAACCCGCAAGGCACCGCATCGGGAACCAGCGGCGCGGATATTGTAGGCAGCGGCACGGGAGACGGCCCGGGGCCGGAGGTGATGGCCGCCGCGACGCTCGACGATACGCAGGTGATTTCCTCGGACGGCGAGGACGTGGGCAAAATTTCCGACATCATGCTTGACGTACGCAGCGGCAGGATTGCATACGCAGTACTGTCCGAAGGCGGCTTCCTCGGCATGGGCACGAACCTGCATGCAATACCGTGGAACGCGCTCACGCTGGATACCGATGCAAAGTGTTTTCGCGTCAGCATCGATGCTCAGCGCATCAAGGACGACCCGGGCTTTGACAAGGACCACTGGCCGTCAATGGCGGATACCACCTGGGGCACCACGGTTCATCAGTATTACAACCGCGAACCGTACTGGTCATCGACCCGCGGCGTAGAAGACTTGCCGCCGAGCGACATCTGAAGATGGCTGTCGTGAACGCAGGCATCCGCGCATGCAGAGCCTGCGTTCGTCTTATCGAGGATGCAATCATGAAGACGACAAAAACAGCAGTACTGTGCTCGGCCTTGATGCTGGCGTTTGTCAGCACCGCATTCGCTCAGGGCGGGGGCGGTGGTGGCAGTGGTGCCGGCGGTGGTACGAGCGTGGGTGCTGGCGGAGCTGGCGTTGGTGGCGCGAACGGTGCTGGCCAGGGCGGTGCAGGGATGAATGCACCGAATTCGGGAGGTACCGGCGGTGCCACGTCGATGTCAAAGGGTTCACATGCGACCATGCCGCCGACGCGAAAGCCGCAAAAGGACGCGCAGGCTAAAGGTGCATCCGATACCGCGGCCTCCAGTGCACAATGAGTGGCTTCGGGCTACTTGCGAGTAGCCTGAGGCCCGCACACGCTTTAGGCTCCGACGCCTCGCATGAGGACATGCGGTCTACCAAGACGACAGGCCGCCGACAACCAACACAGATTGAACGTCGCAGGCCAACGGGTGAACGCATCAGGTGCTAGCGGCGGTGAATCGCCTTGCCGAACCGAATGGCGAATTGGCCGCGAGTTAATCGGGGAATCATGTGCTTGATAACCTCTCTTATTTTGCTCCGGAAGGTCATTCGGCGCGTCGGTGATGTCGTCGGTGCACATGACGCGTGTTACGACGGCTGCGCCCTTCATCGCTGGTGCTCGCCTTTATCGTCATTTCCGCCCCTTCGTCGTAGCGGTCTTTGCACGTGATACCAAGGTATCCAATTTCCGGGGCAGCCAGTCGACGGAACTGACTCATCAAGCTACCACTTCGTTCGCGTCAGCAGGCCGTCGTGGAATCTTGAACGCGCGAATACAACCAACACCCGCGCGTCAGTGGAATGTCATGCTCGATTCAAGTCTCTGCGATTTGTGCCGTTATTGCCAGTGTCGAATGACGGAGACTCTGTCCAATAGTGGGAAAGTTAAAGTTGAAGAAAGCCATATGCACGGTCGCGCTACTCTCGCTTGCAGGATGCGCGTCCCGACCACCGATAGCGTTCGAGCCGCCCGCGCCAGCATATTGCTGCGGCTCCTGGCAACAAGTGCATTTCGAGCAAATGACCTCGACGCAGGTGAGCGGCGTTTCAATCAGTACCGGACGCAGTCCGACGTTCGATTTTCCTGAAGGGCGCTCTACATTTGTCGCTTACAGGCTGCCTGACGCCAAGGTTAAGT
This sequence comes from Paraburkholderia sp. OAS925, assembly GCF_040543975.1. Lineage (NCBI taxonomy): Bacteria > Pseudomonadati > Pseudomonadota > Betaproteobacteria > Burkholderiales > Burkholderiaceae > Paraburkholderia > Paraburkholderia sp. OAS925. Next base: position 197,818 of record NZ_JBEUNO010000001.1, on the reverse strand, counting down.
CAATGACGGTAGAAACGTACGTGAGTTCGAGTTGGCTACCGATGGCCACCGTGTTTCGACCGAGGGCCTTGTTTCTGGATGCGAGCTTTCGCGAGGCCGGAAATAACAAACTCGAACCAATGACAAGGGCAACAAGGTATCTGCAGGGGGCGTATTACCACGCAACCGCGGATGTCCCCGCGAACGCAGCGTACGTTGTCATCTTCGGAGCATCCTCGGCAAACACTGACCGACTCGTGGCCTATTCGCAGAATGGCTCAATGTACGGGCTTCCTAACGCCTACGAAGGCAAGATTTCCATCCTGTTGAAATGAACCTACAAAAAACGTCTGCCGCTTTCCGGCTCGTCTTGTCGAACGTTATCGTGGCATCGCTGCTGACGGCTTGCGTCCCGCATTTGCTGACGACTGATATCAATCTCCAGCCGGGTGACACTACCGCGCGACTCAGAATCCGATTTGCGGGAGACGGAGCATTAAGCGTCGTCCAGTTCGCTCCTTCAAAATGTTATGCGTACTCAGACCGGGCAGTGAGGTCGCTTACAACCATCAACAAAGGCGAGCACACATTGATTGACCTTAGTCTCATTTCCACGTCCAAATTGGGTATGCCGAATGACCTGGACGGCGTTCCAAAGAACTCGTACGAGGAGATTCTGGTGAAGGCTGGAACGCCTCTCGATTTTGGGGTTAGCTGGTTTGGCGGCGACCAGTTCGTCACCTATCGTGGAAACGGAATCGGAGAGTTCGTGCCTGAGACGGGCAAAGACTATGAACTAAAGGTCGTGGTTGCACCCAGGAAGCCAATGCACCTTCTGGTCGAGGAGCTGCAAGTATCCGACGGCAACATCGTGCGGGTGCCGGTGACGATGAACAAGGTACACCTGTGTGGGACCTAAGCAGCTGGATATCCGCGCGTTAGCGGTGACGGGGAGCGAACAGGAGGTAGGCAGTAGATGAGTGTTGACCTCGAGCAATGTGCCTGCTGCGACCACTTTAGCGTTGGTAGCAACGAGGATTGGGAAATCTGTGCTGTTTGCTTTTGGGAGCAGGACCCGCTGAGCCTGACGCATCCTGACTTCCCGTCCGGTGCCAATCATGGTCTGTCGCTACGCGAGGCTCGGCGTAACTTCGAGCAATTCGGCGCTTGCGCGGAACAGTGGGTTAGCCGCGTGCTACCGGTGGGTAAAAGGAATTTGTATAAGCTCGGGCCGTCGAGGTTTGAACACGTCACCTTGCATGGCCGCGTCATCACCCGTTCCTCGGCGGTGGCGGGTATCGCTCACCTTGGGCTGGCGTAAAAGGGCGCAGTGGGAGGGCAGCAAGTAGAGCGCGCCATGAATATTCACTACCGCATCCGTATCGCACGCCCTATAACATAGATGCAGGGCGATTATTACGTGTCGAGGGTCCACAAAATTCGTTGACACTGCCAGTTCGCACGCCACCTTCCGTCCGGGAACTCCGCTCGGCGCACTGCATTTCTGATTTCTTCAACGACCTAGAACTTTGGCCTCGGGCATCAGGCCCGCAGACCTGAACGGCGCGTGTCCGAGTATGTCAGGTGAACGACGATTCCGGTGTTCGCGAATGACCAATCACATCGATTGGAAACTCAATGTATTTCAGGAGCCAACGTGAAAACACGACTGATGATTGCTTCCGCAGCAGGGCTGGTTGTTTTGGCAGGCCTGGCGCATTCGCAAGGAATGCCAGATACGACACAGCCTGCCGCACCTCAAAATGCTGTGACTTCAGATGTCGCCCCGAGTGCGGCGACCCAGGCATACGGCGGCATGCCCGATACCAAAGTGCAAGGCGGCGCGAAACGTGCAAGGCCCTGCGGCACGACCCCACAATGCAACATCTTTTTCGGTGGGAGCTAGAAACAAGCTGGCAGCGTCCGGCACAACGAGGAAAGAACCGGGCGCTCGCTTCCAGTGGAATGATTAGAGTCATCTTCAAACAGGGTGCGGCGCTACCGTGATTCGCGCGTTGCCGTCGTCCACCGCGTGCGCCTGGACCAAAAATGAGCGCATGTTGCCTGGATTGTCTATGCCGTCGAAGTTCCTTCATAGAACCCTTGGAGCGGCCATGCAAGGTCTGACGCAGGGGATACCAGCGTCCAGCGCCGTCGGAACGGGGGATGACCTTTTCGTGCGCCGGGTGACTTGGTTCTTCAGCACGCCTGTGCCGGCGAGATGTGGTTGCTGCGCCCGTCGTCCCACGTGCTGGGCAAGCAGTCGGTCATAACGGTGCAGCCGCGCATGCCGAATGGCCTATGCCTGAGTGCATCGGGTTGTCGCCCGAAGATGGAGGGGCACACTGTAGGCAGCAGTCCGTAGCCATCGTCTCGATGGGGGCTTACGTTGGGACGACAACGGCTGTCAACGCCACACCATGCGCACGAATTACGGCAATCAGCTCTGAGGGTGTTATCTCATAGCGCATTTCGCGGTGTATGCCGGGCTTGCGTTCATCGACCTCCACCAGCACGACGGCCCGTCCATCGGTCGCGGGTTCCAGTCGCAGCCAGCGAGTGCGATTGCCGGCGGCATCGTATTCGGTAATCAGCGTCATTGCGCCAAAGGCGCCTCTTGCAGGCATGGTGATTCTCCCCGTCACTTCCGACGCGCCGATTTTATCGGCTGTCGCGAACGCACCGAAGTTACGCGCGTGAGCGCAACCCACTCGTCTTTCCTGGTCAAGGGCCTGTTTCCTGCCACGGCACCTTTCGGTCGCTTCTCGCAAATCGCGCTATCCGTTTCTGCGCGCCGTGCATGACGCCGACCGGCGTACTCGCAAGTTGTTCGTCGTGAACTGCCAGCAGCCGTTGTAGAACTGCAGCGTCATCTGGGCTCACCTGCCATACGTGGGCTGCTGTTGCCAGAGCCGCGCAGCGCTCAAGTGCCGCGGCAGCGTCTAGAAACAGTGCGCCGTCGGCGGTTCCGAAGCCAGCCTCCCGAAGATACCAGGACATGTACAACACATGTATGAGGTCGCTGAGCAGGTGCCCGTTTCCCTCGCCCGCGCACAATGCGGCGAGCGCGAGGTGATTACGAAGCGACAGCGAACGGACGGACTCTAGCGTTGGAGGCAAAAGCGGAGCCTTTGTGGATGTCCTGTTGGACACCCAATGAATTCCCTCTCTCTTTCTATTCATTTTGCATAAACAGTGTAATTCGATTGAATCTGGTGCCAGCCCCTGAAATCGATGTTTGCTGTCCCCGTTTTGAATTGAGCGGTCTTTGGCTAATGACCAACTGGCAATGGATGCAGTATGAACCGATAACGAAAAGCACAGCGGTCAATTGCAATGTTTAACAATCCGAAGGCAACGATTGGGCGAATATCTATGTAATTTAATGGGCGGGACGCCCAGAAGCAGTTTTCCAGTAGCTGCCGGAATGGGTCAATGATGGCCGGCTGCAATATGTAATTGGCGTGTCAGTCAGAGCGCGGCGCGCAGTCGTATTGTGCGATATCTGCGTTCATCATATGATTTCGGGCGTTTCAAAATTGGATTTTCCGGGGACCAGAAAGATGGGCGCGCAGGACCTTGTGGCAGCAATTAACGCAGGCATAACTCAATCCGAAAGGTTACTGAAGCTCGACGCGCCGCTTGGCGAAGACGTTCTGCTGCCTCAACGGGTCGCCGGCACGTCGCGTATCGGCCGTAACTTCGAATTCACAGTTGACGCCGTCTCATTGCGCGATTCGCTGGAATTGAAAACGCTCATCGCGCAACCCGTCACTCTCTGGATTCAAACCGGCAACAAGTCGTATCTACCTCACCATGGATATGTATATACGGCGCGACGTCTGGGTTCTGACGGTAACCTGACTACCTACCAGTTCACGTTCTCGTCGTGGATGCATTTCCTGCGGTTCCGAAAAGACGCGCGCATCTTTCAGGACAAAGCGGTCGATGAAATACTCGCGACCGTCTTCAACGGCCACCCTCAGGCGCAGGGCGCGTTCCGCTTCGATTTGCGAAAGGCGTTACCGCAGCGGTCTTTTTGCGTTCAATATGAAGACGACTGGAATTTCTGCCAGCGGTTGATGGAATCCGAAGGTCTATTCGGCTACTTCGAGCATGCCGACGACGGTAAATCGCACACACTGGTAATAACGGACGACGTGTATTCGCTGAAGCCAGCGGTACCTGAGACGGTCCAGTTCGCTCGGGCGGGTACAAATACTTCGTCTGACGCCTGGGTTCAATGGGCCGGTTCGCGCACGCTGCATAGCTCCTCGTTATCGACGAGGACGTTCGACTACAAGTCTCCTGGCGATGAGAAGTCGACCAACGTGCCCACGTTGTCAACCCACGGAAGTCTGCCCGCCCAGGCTGAGGTCTATGAGTACACAGGCGCATACACGCATCTGACGCAGGACCGCGGCGACCAGCTGTCCAAAATCCGGATGGAGGAATGGGAGTCGCGAGCGAAACGCTTCATGGCTGTTGGGGGCGTACGGAACATCGATGCCGGAAAGTGGTTTCAGCTCGAAGGCCACCCCGAACACGACAAGGACGCCGAACAGCAGCGGCAGTTCGCAGTCATCGCTACGCACTGGTACATCGAGAACAATCTGCCTGTTTCGACCACGGCCGATTTTCCGCACAGTCTCAGGGCAGAACTTTCGCGGGTGCGCGGAGCGCATGCAGGCGCCGCTCCCGCGTTTCTTGTCGCCCACGGCGACGGGAGCGAAGGGTTTTATCTCGTTGAAGCTGAGCTCCAGCGCCGCACCATTCCATTCCGCAGCCCGCTCGAACACGCGAGACCGGTGATGAGCATGCAGACCGCTACGGTTGCCGGGCCGGCCAACGCTGAAGTTTTCACCGATGAGTTGAACCGCATCAAGGTCCGCTTTCACTGGGACCGGCTTAACAGCGGAGATGAAAATGCTTCCTGCTGGGTGCGCGTGGCTTACTCAGACACAGGCGGTGCCTACGGCGGCGTTCATGTACCGCGAGTCGGCGAAGAGGTCATCGTCTCTTTTCTTGACGGCGACTGCGACCGACCTATCGTCACTGGCCGTGTCTTCAATGCTGAGAAATCGCCACACTGGCATTCGAATGGATTGCTGTCAGGGTACAAGTCCAAAGAGTACGGTGGCGCTGGCTATAACCAGTTGGTAATGGACGATTCGACCGGCCAGAACCGTGTTCATTTGTATTCGACCAGCACCAATGCGCATCTGCATCTGGGTTATCTCATCGAGCAGTCGGGAAACAACCGCGGCTCATATCTGGGCAGTGGATTCGACCTGAAGTCGGACGCTTACGGCGCTGTCCGGGCCGGACAAGGCTTGTACGTCTCGACTCATCCGTCGAACGGTTCGTCGAGTCAACCACTCGATGTTCGTGACGCGCAGCAGCAGCTCGTCAATTCCGGGAGTGTGCTGGAGTCGTTATCGGATGCCAGCGAGACTCATCAGGCTGAAAGCCTGAAGGACGGACGGGAGTCGCTGAAAGCGTTCACCGATGCGACACAAAGCAGCGTTTCGGGAGCGTCCTCAGGAGGGAACACAGCTGGCGGAGGCACCGGCAACGCCAACGCTTTCAAGGAACCCATCATGCTGTTCGCGAGCCCGGCAGGCATTGCAGTGTCGACGCCACGCTCCACGCATGTTGCAGCCGACGAGCAGCTGAATTTTGTCAGCGGGCAGAGCACGCATATAGCGACAGGCAAGTCACTGGTCGCAAGTGTGGCGCAACGTATCAGCCTCTTCGTCCAGAACGCCGGCATGAAACTGTTTGCCGCAAAGGGGAAGGTGGAGATTCAAGCCCATTCGGACAACGTCGAGATAACCGCGCAGAAGACCCTGCGGTTACTGTCCGCCACGGAGAAAGTTGAGGCAGCAGCCAACCAGGAAATTCTGCTGACCTCCGGTGGCGCGTACATCCGTATTTCGGGCGGCAACATTGAAATTCATGCGCCCGGAAAGATAGACGTCAAGGGTAGCCAGCATTCATTCAATGGGCCCACGAGTACCACATACCCGCTGCCGGCGCTGCCGACATCCAAATACGATACCGCGATGCAGTACCGGTATCACGACGACGAACCGGTGCAGGGAGCGAAATATATAGCCACGCTATCCGACGGTAGCACGCGGCAAGGCACTTTGGACGCACAGGGACGGATGAATCTCAGCGACGTCCCTGTGGGCCCCGTAAAGGTCGAGATTGGACCTGACGCACGCTCATACGCTCGCAAGGACAGGACCAGCAATCCAGACTTTAAAGGCGAGCAACTGTCCGAGGCCGACATCGATTCGCTGATTCAGAAGCACGGGGGAGCGTGACAGTGAGCTGGAGCGTAGAAGACTTCAAGGCGACTTCGTTGGAGGTCGGTCAGTGGTGCTGGGGCACGCTGCAGGGCGCATTCAACGAAAAGCAGACTATCAGCCAGGTCATCACTGACGCCGCCATCGGCATGATTCCGCTGGTCGGTGACGTCACTGCTGTACGCGACCTCCTGTCCGTCGGTATAGGCATGAGTTCGGACCCGCGAAAACGCCAGGAGGTGATGCAGTGGGTTCTGTTCGTCGTTCTGATATTCGCGCTGATTCCCGTCGTCGGTGGCGTTATCAAGGGCGTTGGCCGGCTCGCTTTACGAGTGGTGGGTGACGCGGCAAAGGATGCAGAACTGCTGCAGGAGGTTGTACAGTTCCTGAACCGGATGGGGCATGGCGACGCGCCGCAGTGGCTGAAGGCTCTCGACATCGGCAAGTACCAGTCACAGTTACTCTCCAAGGTTAAAGACTTCTGTGCAACCGTGCGTCTGGCTATCGAGCGCTCTCTCAAAGCCCGCGTTGGACAACTTCTGCCGGAGGTCTGGCGCGCGCAACTCGCGCGTGTGGGCGATGGTTTCCGCGCCCTTCAGGAGCTTGCTGACCAGATGGTTCCCAAGGCTGTCAAGGAACTGGATGCGAAGCTCAAGACGCTCCAGAATATGGTGTACCGCGGCGAAATTCATGAAATTGCTACGGGCGGCATGCCACGGGTGAAACGTGAGGCTGAAGCGTATCTTGAGGAGCGCAAGCTCGCGAGAGAGATACGGCAGGGCAAGTTTGCCTCAACGGAATGTGCCGTGGACGATATGCGCATTAAAGCTAGGTACCAGTCCAAAATAGATGCCGGCTGGCCTGACATACTCGCGGATGTCAGTGAGGATGTACCTGCATTTAGAGGCGAACAGGTGTATCGCACGCTTGCGACATTCCACGGCGAACTTGCCGCACTCGACGCCGACCAGTTGGCGGGACAGACGCTCTATCGAGCATTCGGCAACCCTTCGAAGCACGCCCCTTGGGGCAGCAAAGCCGCCGGCGGACGCCAGCCGGCGTTTTGGGGAATCGGCAGTCCGCCCAAAAATGCGGAAGAATGGAGAGTCCGGTCGGCCGTGTTGGATGAGTGGAATGGCAACGGGTTCCTCGCCGTTGTACATCTTCCTAGCGATTTCGGAACGCGGATGCCAACCGCAAAGGCTTGGGCTGGCCAGATTGCAGAGCAGTTCGGTGACAAAATTCCTGCGCAATATCTGGAAGGGGGCGGCCGTCAGTTGGTGGTTGACATGGGTGCACTTGCCACCGAAATAACGCGGATTGGTGAGAGTGTGAAGGCAAGTGGTACTGCACTCACTGAAACTATCAACGGAGTTCGGGTCGACTTCTATCCGACCAACTGGACGAACGTTGAGGACGTGTATGGATACAGTAAATTTTCAGAGGACGTATCCGGTTCGGCTCGCACGCGCCGGCTCGGCAGCGACGAAATACAAACGAAGGTAGCGAACAGCAAAACAATCGCGGCGTCTCGTACGGCCGCGAGCAGTCAGGAGTAAATTTGATGGGGTACGTCACGCAAGAATATGACATGCAGGATTCCGAGACTCGGCGACGCGTGTTTTGGTTGCTGAAGCGACTGACCAGTTATTCGCTGTGGGCGAAGAAACGGGATGCATGGGAGGTGTTTTCCAGGGCATTCGAGAACGCTGTCAGAACCTGGCCCAAAAACGACCCCGAGCGGATGGACCCCGATTTGCTCCCCGGAATCTACGAAACGCTAGGTCTATACAAAAAAGGGGTTGAAGAACTCGGGAAGGGACATCGATTTGTATGGCGGACCGGTCAACCCCTTGATGCCGCGATGGACAAAAGCAGTACGGTTCGCAACTTTCTGTACACGCATCCTGACTACTGGGAGCGAGGTGCACAGACTGCGCCTTACCCGGAAAAAGTCGAAGCACTAAATCGGCTACTACTGGCGTCCCGTTATGAGGGCGATTACGCACCGATTGAAGTGCCGTTCATACCTCGAATGTCCGCTCGCTACTCAAGTCCGGCAGCGTTGCTGGACCCCGACCGTTACAGGTACCAGTTCTACCAATTGCCCTACCCCGTCTTTCCAGCCGAGATTTCGGAAGTGCCTGCGGCCACGGACCTCATAATCAGTTCCGGACAGCGCGTACCGGTAGACGGGATATGGGAGCCTGTCAAGGTCGAGCGAGAGAAGGCCCTCGGCATCGTGCCTTTGGGGGTGAGAAGTATCGAGAACAATGGGTGCTTCAACTATCTCGTGAGTGACACGAAGGCGCCCAATGTGAGGGGCAAATGGAACGAGGCGGAGTCTCGCACTGAGCGTCTAGGCACCCATTGGCGGCTCCTGTGGGAAGACACCCGATACAAGGACGGTGTCATTCCGGACGAATCTGAATATTTCCTTGAACGTGCGCCGATAAATGTGCCAACGGACCACGGCCAACCCGAGGAGGAGATTGAGGTACGGACAGGTGAGGTTTGCCCGATTACTGGCACTTGGGAAGCGATAGGCTTCAACAATCACCGCATCGAGGCATCGCAGGGCATGGTTATGCCGGACGTGCTCGCGAGCGCAACCGGTTCAGGTGAGCGCCGGGTTCACTGGGTCACATGGCGTCTCATCAGGCGAGCATGATGGGACGCATTGTCGACAACTGGATTAGGAAAGGAAGCTAGTGACATGAGCCGTCGGTTCATCCTGAAGGGCGACAACACGGCTAGTAACGGCGTGGTGCTTGACGGTATTGTCGGCTCGTCGTTCGACGGTCGTCCGTTGGCCTATGTCGGGGCTCCGGTCTTGTGCAATACCTGCAGCGCGGAGGGCGTCATCATCGGAGATGGCTCACCTCGGTCAATGGAGGTAATGGGAAGGCAGGTGGCTTTGGAAAACGACCTGTGCCGGTGTAAGTGCGTGCCTTTGCCGAAGCTCGTCCCGTCCCAAGCAACTGGCACTTTATCGCCGTGAGCAAATACAGGAAGGTTTGGCAGCAGATGCGGCGGTAACAAAAGCCCAAAGCGTTCACACGATAGCTCCGCGCATAACTAGCCTATTTCATCACTCACATGGCATAGTGCCGCATCTCTCAACCGCGGAAACGGCAATGACGACACTCGAATCCTTGCAAGCAAAAATCCAGAGACTGCAGGCGCAAGCCGATGCGCTCCGCGCGAAAAAGTCGAGTGCTGTAATCCAGAAGATTAAAAACTTAATGGCAGAACACGGACTAACGACTGCTGACATCGATGCGCACACTGGCGGCAAAAAACGCGGACCTAAGCCGGGCGCTAAGGCTGCCGCCAAGTCGGCGGCTTCGACCGCAAAGTACCGTGACCCGAAGACGGGGGCGACATGGTCGGGTCATGGCCGCGCGCCGGGCTGGATTGCCAGCGCTAAGGACCGCTCGAAGTTTTTGGTTGAAGGTAGCGCAGTGTCTTCCGCTCCTGCTGCCAAGAAATCAGCGAAGGCCGGAAACTATGTTAGAGGTCCCCAGCCGGCGCTTTATCGTGACCCCAAGACCGGCGCGACCTGGAGCGGACGTGCACGGCCGCCGGCTTGGATTGCTAACGTCAAGGACCGCAGCAAATTTTTGATTGAGGGTGCGGCCGCGGCGGGCAAAAAGCCGGTGCAAAAGGCTGCTGCCAAGAAAGCCCCGACGGCGAAGAAAACTGTTGCCAAGAAGTCCGCGAGCGCGAAGCTGCCAGCAAAGAAAGCGTCGGTCAAAAAGTCTTCGGCGAAAGCGACACCCCAGAAGAGCGTAACCGCGGCCGCTCCGGTGTCCCCAGTCGACTCTGGCGCCGAGTTGACGACCTAAACGTAGTTGTCAGGTGTCCGGTGGACCAGCGATTTTCTGGTTCCACCGGGTCACCAAATCGACGACGTTTTATTGCGGCTGTGTCGGCTGACGTCGCGCGGCTTGCTGTTGAGCGTGCTGCCTGGCAAGGTGCCTGCCAACTATGCAGCTACCGACTGCGCCAGCGCCACGCATCTGCGAGCCCATAGCCACATCACCCTGTCAGCGAGCACCCGCAGGACTTCGGCTAAAATGCCGGCATAACAACGATGGGGCCGGGGATGAAAACAAAATTAAAAGCTTTTGTGGCGATGATTGCGGTGGGCTCACCGGCGATAGCGCAAGTGACGATTGGCGCAAACGGCCAGCCTGTCGCACCCGAGAAGCCGATTTATCTGTCGTGCATCGGGAGTCAGTTGCAGTTCGGAAACGGATTCGGCCCGAACTTCACAGCCGAGCATAAAGGCGTCCGCGAGGTCATCGTTGTCGACAAAGTCCGTGGTGTTATCTCCGTTGACACCAGCCTCGCTGGTCACGTCGACGCTCGCATGTACGAGAACGACGACGAATGGTATGCAGCGGTGCAACAAGTGAACCTGCCTTACAAGGGCAAGGTTATACAGTACGTTGCAGTGCAGGTGAATCGCATAAACGGGCAAGGGCAGATTACTTACAGCGTTGACCCTAAGCAGCACACGGCCTACATGGACTTTGGAGGGACCTGCTACCCGGCAGCGCCGCAGTTCTGACGTCAGAACTGAACGGCGCGATGTCGGTATAGAGCGTTGCCCCGCAGTGCCTGATTGCATCGCCTGCATCCTGCAGCGCTCGCCCGCAGTAAGTTTTTGATTGATGGCGACCGCACGGCGGCCGATGTAAAACCGGCGGCACGAAGGCAATTGCAAAAAAGGCCCCGACGGCGAAGAAAATTGCTGCCAAGCAGGCACAGCGCGCGAAGGTGCCGGCTAAGAAGGCGCCTGCGAAAAAAGCGCCGCGCAAGAGCGTGACCGCGGCCGCTCCGGTGGCCACAGTCGAGTCGGGCGTCGAGTTGACGACCTAATCTTGTTGTCAGGTGCCCGGTGGACCAGCGATTTCCTGATTCCACCGGGGACATCAGGCCGGCGACTTTTTATTGCGCCTCTGCTGCCTGACGGTGTGCGGGTTGCTGCTGAGCCTGCTGTTGTGCGTGTTGTTTGGTAAGGTGTCTACCCACAACGCAGCCACCGACCGCACCGACCACAGCATGGTGGCCAGCGTAGTGTCCGGCGACCCCGCCGACGACGGCACCCTTCAGGCATCCTGCAGCGTTCGCCGTGCCTGCCGTTGCGAAGGCAAGGGTCGTTGCAATCAAGCTGGTTCTTATCAAGCTAGCGTTCATTCGAATATGCCCAGACTTTCGATTGACGGGATGTGACGCCTTATTGCGTCGCTTCAATAGCCGCGCCATCCATGACGCTCGCGCCACTCGTGTTCACGCCACTCATGACGGCGCCATTCTCTCTCGCGCCACTCACGGCGTTCCCGCCATTCGCGAGCTCGCCAGTCATCGCCATAAGCGACTGCCACGGGTGCGGGGCCGTACGCGACAGGAGGCGGTGCATACACCGGTTCCGCCGGCACATACACGGCTCCGGGAACACCCAGCCCGATAGCTACGTCGACGTGTGCTGATGCTGCGCTTGAGGCTGCAAGCACTGCAAGGCCAAATGCTGCGCCGAGAATCTTCTTGTTCATTTTCCCACTCCTCGCACATTCGAGTGCAATGTCAGTCACTACGGTTCGGAGTTTAGGAGCGGGCGGCGGACACATGTGAAACGGCCGTGCGAGAGTAGTAACAGCGAATTACTGGCGAGGGCGCAGGGGCGAGATGAGCTGCGTTCGCGTCCACCACTGCCGCTCTTTTGGAGGCGCGCGATAGGCCGAGGCGGCACAATGCACAGAGCTGGGCAAAGCGGCAGGAGCAAGGCTCGAATGAACGTAAGACGCTTAACGCTTTAATGCTCCACTGGCACTTGACCAACGGTTCCTTCGACTGCTGGCAATCAGCGCGGAGGCGCGAAGATTTCCAGCACCGATAGCAACGATGGCACACCTGACGTACTTAAGGCTGAGGTGTCGCGCACAGCCTCGATTCAAATCGAAGACCGTTCACAGCAGAAATTGCCAACGCCTTATAAATCGACCGGCGACCGACAATTGCTCGGGCTAGTTCATTGTTGATATCGAGAGCAGGTGGCGTTGGCACGTACGATAGATGCTCCTCGTCGTCGGAGCCGCGAAGTCAAGACGAAGTCTGCTATCAAACATCGACGCGAAGAAATTGGCACTCAGCGCAACGCCGGTCTCAGAGCTGATGCACTCGGCGACGTTTTGTGCCCAGCATGCAAGCCTCACACGACTAAGCAGGTCTCCGTCGCGCGAATTCTTTCTCGCCCAGCTTTTGGCTGACTCGACCGTATTCGCGGGTGTCATCCAGCGACCGGTGATGTGCTTCGTAAAAAGATGCGATATCACGAGAAAAGTGAGGAGCTCCGACCGCGCGTGGATATCCCATCGTGAGTACGTTGTCATTGGATATTCGTTCTTCGACGGATGAAGACCAGTTTAGGACGGAACGGCGTAAGGTCAAGGAAACGACAAAAGCCATTCGATGGAGAAGCCGGGCCGTCGGCGCAAAATCTATTCCGACGCCGTGCGCGCCAAATTGATAGCGGTCGGTTTGCCGCGTCCCGGCACTGAACATTGGGGGCCCCGGTAACTGGCCCTTGATGTCCGTCATCGTTGCGCATTGGCGTGACCGTCGACGGGCTGCGACGAGGCAACTGCGCTGCAGCGTGAATCGTGGCGCAACACGCCCTATCATTCGACGCATAGGTATCGAGCAGCGCGGCGTATCCTGTCAGCGGACCTTCACTGCTTTAGCAATCGCCTTTAGGGAGACCAATATGCGAATCGCGATGAGGGTCGTCACTGACGCTTACAAGGCACTTGCTCGGGGCGATGCTTGCCCGCTCGTCGCGCTCATTCCAGCGGGCATCGAATGGAGAATAGTTGGGCCGGCAAGTCGCCCGCACGGCATCGTATGCCGTACGCCGGTAGACGTGCAGAAGTATTTTGGTGACCTTTTCTCCTCGGAAAGAATCACCAGCTTTGAGCCCGATGACTTCATCGACATGGGTGAGCAGATTGTCGTAATCGGCTTCGTTGCGTCGGCAACGAAGTCGACAGGCGAATTCTTCAAATCTCAATGGGTGCATATCTTCGATGTCCAAGACGGCCTGCGGACGCGCTGGTCCGACTTTCTGGATTCGTCCGTGCCCATAGCGTTGGACGTGCTGCCGCTGGCTAGCTCTGCTTCGAGCCTTCGGACGAGGGGGACTTGAACAGAGAATCGCCCATGGGCACCAGCTCTCGCAGTGGGGACAATGAAGAAGCGCCGTGGCGGCCGACTGGCGCGCGCGAAGCGGTGGATGAACTCACGCGCAATTCAAAGGCGGGAATCTATGACAAGCGAAAGTGACCGCACACTCTGGCTCCCGCGGCCCATACACATGAGTATGCGCACGATTTTAGCGTTGAGTGTGTCGCAATGCCTCGCGTCTGAATACGAATGTAGTATCAGACGTACGCCGAGGTCGGCGTCGTGATATTGGACGTTATCCGGCACGACGAGTTCTATGCGGCCGATGGTTACCATCGACATGTCTAGTTGAGAAAAATTTGGCCGCGGTTGAGTGTTCGCATAGGCTCAAGGAATGGCAACCGTTCGATTGGCAGATGGCTTAGCATTTGAATCGTCGCGTGATTCATAACTGCAACTGCCCGCCAAGCAACTTTACATAGAGAAGAAACACCTGCCGATATGCTGACCGACATCTTTGCCTATCGATATTCGAAGTATCCGATTTGGTCGCGATACAGCGAGGCCGAGCGCCGCCTCCTCAATCAAACAATCGGACTAGCAAAAGAGATATACCCCGTACTCGACAGGTCGGGCAAGAAGTTGGAGGCAAACGAAGCCAAGTGGCAAGAAGCTCACAATCGCCTTGCCCGAGAGTTGGGTGTGAACGAACTGGCGCCGCGCTACTATTCGTTCCCAACGAAAGGACCGATGGGGCAAGATTGGCATCAGTCCGGCTACTGGACCTACGACCAGGTGTGTGAGCAATTCGTGAATGCCATGCCTCAGCCTGGACTTTCCGATGTTGACGGCTTCATCAAGGAGCGGGTGAGCTTCATTGAACTGATAATGCGCCTGCGCCACGATGAAATAGCGACAGCAAACGCGGACCTCCCTCGGGCTCTGCTCGCAGCGAAGCTCCTACCCGTTCCGCGCCATGCACTTCGCGTGCCGGGGCAAGCAGAGGACGGAGTTCGCGCGCTGAATCTGTCGCTGAATCAGACGTTCCAAAGGCAGGCCGAGGAGCTCAACGAGCGGTTCCGTCGAGTGGGTGCTCCGTTGACGTTCCACAACGGCTTCATCCAGGTAGCTACCGACGAGCTTATCGAGCGTGAGATTGGCTCTCCCTTCTGGCGTCTAGTCGCGGTTCCTATGTGGGAAAACGTGAGCATCGACATGGCTGAAGCACTTGACCGTCGAGATGCCAACGACAAGGACCCGGCATTTTTCGCCGGAAAGGCGCTCGAGAGCGCTATCAAGATAGTTTCGGACATCAAGGGCTGGACGCGCGGCAAGGAAAATGGTGCAAGTGCGTATATCGACAATCTTGTGAGCAAGGAGAACGGCGCCTTCTTGACCGTATGGGAGGGGGAGATGCTTAGGGATTACTTCCGGAAGGTAAGAAACACCGTTGGTCACGGCCCCGGCTCTGAACCGATGCCTTCCCTTACCCCTGTGCAAACCGATTGGGCAATTGAGACTGCCATGTCGTGGGTCCGCACCTTAGTGCGTCGCGTGCAATAACGCGTGTACCTGCCCTCGCGAAAGTGACCAACCTGAGCCGGTGGTGCAAAAATCAACAACTTCCAAATTTGAGAAGGTAAAGGAGCAGCCATTCTATGGTTTGTTGCTGCGTGTGGCGACGGACGAAATGACTGATTCCGCAGGACGTGAACGCGATAGCTCCGCTATAATCCGAGCCATGAAACTTTTGCGGACGTTGCTCCTCCTGCTGCTCTGCGCCGTGCTGCCCATTAGTGGGCTGGCGGCCAGCGGTTTGACTGGAGACTGTCCGATGCAGATGAGCATGGCCGCCGAGGATGGTGGCGCAATGTCTTCGGAGATGCCCGGATGCGAAACCATGAAATCCCCGCAACCGGGGAAAGCCAAAGGCTTCCTCTGCAAGGTAACGGCGCAATGCCAACTTGGTAGTCTGTATCATCCGGTCTCCACGACTGAAGTAACCCGTCCCGCCGGACTGTCCATCCCCGTCGTATTCCACTACGCGCAGTCCCTGACCGTCCGTGAACTGGCCGGTCTCTGGCGACCTCCGCGCGCCATCTAATCCCTTGCTGACAGGTTCACCGCATTTGCGGTGAGGTCGTCCTGCGTCCAGGACGTGGATTCCTTTGGGATTCCGCCGTTGGGGTTAGAACATGCCTTTAACTATTGGCACGCCGTCATGCCGGCGTGTGTCATTGCGCGCGCACTCATTTATTGCCGCGCTGATTCTCGCGAGCGTCACTGCCCGCGCTCAAGAAGCACCCGTCACGCTCGATGCAGCGCTCCAGTCCGCGACCGACCGCTCGGCCGCCATGGGAGCTGCGCAGGCATCAGTGCGTGCCAGCTCAGAGGTGGCCGTCAAGGCAGGCCAGTTGCCCGACCCAATGCTGAAGGCTGGTGTGGACAACCTGCCTGTGAGCGGACAGCAGAAATACACCATTGGGCAGGATTTCATGACGATGCGCCGCATCGGCGTCGAACAGGAATGGGTGTCGGGCGACAAGCGGCGGCTACGCTCCGCGTTAGCGAATGACGTAGTGGACCGCGAGCGGGCCGGTTACCTGGCCCAGCTCGCGAACACGCGCCAGCAAACGGCCGCAGCGTGGCTCAACGCGGTCTACGCGAAGAAAGCTGTCTCGTTGCAGCAGGAGCTCGTCGGCCACATGACGCATGAGCTCGAGGCGACGAAAGCGTCGTATCGAGGGGCTAAAGCGACGGCTGCCGATGTGACGCAGGCTCAGGCCATGCTCGCGCAGACCCAGGACCAGTTGCTCAAGGCGCGGCAGACGTTCCAGACCGCACTCATTGGCCTTTCCCGCTGGACGGCAACGCCGGCTTCCGATGTGACCGGCGAGCCGCCGGCGCCACAGTCCTATGTCTCGTCCCTGCCGCCCGAGGAACTTCGTGACGTGCAGCCCGCGCTCATCGCTGCGTCAAGAGACATTGCCGTTGCCGATGCCGACACGGCAGTTGCCAACAGTGACCGCAGTCCCAACTGGACGTGGGAGGTTTCGTATCAGCAGCGAGGCGGGGCGTACTCGAACATGGTGTCGGTCGGCGTCAGCATTCCGCTGCCTATCAACCGCAAAAATCGTCAGAACCGCGATGCTGCCGAAAAGGCGGAGCTCGGCACCAAGGCACGTCTGATGTACGAGGACGCGCAGCGTCAGGTGGAGGCGGATATTCGCACGCAGGCGGCAACTCTCGCCAGCGGTCGCGACCGTATCGACAATCTGCGCAATTCCTTGCTGCCCGCTGCGGACCAGCGCGCTCTACTTGCAACTGCAGCGTACAAAGCAGGCACGGGTTCGCTTGCGGACACCTTCGCTGCCAGGCGCGCGCAACTCGACGCCCAGCTTCAGGTGCTTGACCTGCAACGAGACGTATCGCAGACATGGGCCAAGCTCGAATACCAGGTCGTACCTGCCTCGATGTCCGTGAGTCAGTGATGGAGAACAACATGCAAAAGAAACAACTGCCACGCGCGGCCCTGATGGCGTTTGCCGCTGCGGCATTGCTCGCGGCCGGCTATGTCGCCGGTACGCATCGTTCAGCGATGAGTGGTGAGACCGCTCGTGCGGCTACAGCTTCCGGCGACAAGACCGACCCAAAGACTGGCCGGAAGGTACTGTACTGGCACGACCCGATGGTGCCCAACCAGCATTTCGACAAGCCGGGCAAGTCACCTTTCATGAACATGCAACTCGAGCCGGTCTATGCCGATGAAAGCGGCTCGAACGGCATCAAGATTGACCCGGGTCTTCAGCAAAATCTGGGTATTCGCTACGCAACTGTGCGTCGTCGGGAAACAACGGGCGGTTTCGATGCGGTGGGCACCACGCAGTTCGATGAGTCGAAAGCGGATGTCGTCCAGTCGCGGGTGACCGGCTACATTGACCATCTTTACGCCAGCGCCCCGATGCAGCGCGTCGCGAAAGGCGCGCCGATTGCGTCGCTGTTCGTGCCGGAATGGCTTGCGCCACAGGAAGAGTATCTGGCGCTGAAGCGTGGCGCCATGGATGACGGCATGCTTGCGGCGTCACGTGCGCGCATGCGGGCGATGTCGATTCCGGACGGCGTGATTGCAAGTCTCGACCGCACCGGCAAGGCCCAGACGCACATCACGCTATCCGCACCGGAAACCGGTGTGCTCACCGAACTGAACGTGCGCGATGGCGCGATGGTGTCACCCGGGCAGACGCTTGCAAAGGTCTCCGGGCTCGACAGGCTGTGGCTCGTGGTCGAAGTGCCCGAAGCCCTGGCCCTCCAGGTTCAACCCGGCATGAGCGTAGACGCCGTGTTTGCCGGCGACCCCGCGCAGCATTTCACGGGACGCATCCGCGAAATCCTGCCGGGCATCAGCACGAGTAGTCGCACGCTGCAGGCACGCCTCGAAATCGACAACGCCGACTTCAGGTTGACGCCAGGGATGCTGATGCGGGCGCGCATTGGTGCGGCGAAAAAGGTGTCGCGATTGCTCGTTCCGTCGGAAGCCATCATCACGACGGGTAAGCGCTCGGTGGTCATCGTCAGGAATCCGGACGGCAGGTTACAACCGGTCTCGGTCACCGTCGGCAACGATACCGGCGACGATACTGAGGTGAGCAGCGGCCTGACTGAAGGACAGCAGGTCGTCGCATCCGGCCAGTTCCTGATTGACTCGGAAGCGAGTCTGAAATCCGTTCTGCCGAAGCTCGAAGCGACCGCACCAACCAGTGCAAGTGCGCCTGCTCCTGCACCTGCTGCAGCAGCACCGCAGACCTACGACACCACGGGCAAGGTCGAGAAGGTGACAGCAGGGGACATCACGTTTTCACATCAACCCGTTCCAGCGCTGGGCTGGGGCGCGATGACGATGTCGTTCGGCAAACCGTCGCCGACGGCGTTTCCAGACGTGAAGCCCGGCCAGACCGTGCATTTTGTCTTCAGGCAATCTGACGAGGGCTACCAGTTGACCAGGGTCGAACCGGTCGGAGGCGCCAAATGATTGCGCGTCTTATCAGGTGGTCTATCCACAACCGCTTCCTGGTTTTGCTCTCAACCGTGCTCGTTACGGCATGGGGCGTCTATTCGGTCACGCAAACACCGCTTGATGCATTGCCCGACCTGTCCGACACGCAGGTCATCATCAAGGCGTCGTACCCGGGCAAGGCGCCGCAGGTCATCGAGGACCAGGTGACCTATCCGCTCACCACCACGCTGCTTGGCGTGCCTGGTGCGAAAACCATCCGCGCATACTCCTCGTTCGGCGATGCGTTCGTCTACGTGCTGTTCGATGACAAGACCGACCAGTACTGGGCGCGTTCGCGAGTGCTCGAGTATCTGAATCAGGTGCAAAGCAGGTTGCCACAAGGGGCAACGGTCTCGCTCGGCCCGGACGCGACTGGTGTGGGTTGGGTCTACGAATATGCACTCGTCGACAAAACGGGCCAACACGACCTCGGACAACTGCGTGCAGTCAACGACTGGTTCCTGAAGTTCGAACTGAAGTCGGTGCCGGACGTGTCCGAAGTTGCGAGCATCGGGGGCATGGTGCGCCAGTATCAGGTTGTGCTCGACCCGGACAAACTGCGCGCCTACGGCATCACGCAGGGAACGGTGGCTGACGCGCTCGGCAAGGCGAACCAGGAATCGGGTGGGTCAGTAGTTGAGATGGCCGAGTCGGAATACATGGTCCGCTCTTCCGGCTATCTGCGTACGCTCGACGACTTTCGCAACGTCGTACTGCGGACAAACGATGCCGGTACGCCGGTTCTGCTCGGCGATGTAGCGCGGATTCAAATCGGACCCGAGATGCGACGCGGTATCGCGGAGCTGAATGGCGAGGGCGAAGTCGCCGGCGGCGTCATCGTCATGCGCTCCGGCAAGAACGCGCTGACGACTATCGATTCGGTGAAGGCAAAACTGGCCGACCTGAAACGTTCTCTGCCGGCCGGTGTCGAGGTCGTGACCACCTACGACCGCTCGCAGCTCATCGAGCGCGCGGTGGACAACCTGAAGGACAAGCTCATCGAGGAATTCATCATCGTTGGGCTGGTTTGCGCCGTGTTCCTGTTCCACCTGCGTAGTGCGTTCGTGGCAATTCTGTCGCTGCCGCTCGGCGTGCTGGCCGCCTTCATCGTGATGCGTTATCAGGGGGTGAATGCGAACCTGATGTCGCTGGGCGGCATCGCAATTGCCATCGGGGCGATGATTGACGCGGCCATCGTGATGATTGAGAACGCCCACAAGCACCTCGAAGCGTACGACCACGAGCATCCGGGCGAACCAATCACAACGGCACAGCGCTGGGAACTCATCGCGACGTCTGCAGCGGAGGTGGGGCCGGCGCTCTTCTTCTCGCTTCTCATCATCACGCTGTCGTTCATCCCGGTGTTCTCGCTCGAGGGGCAGGAGGGGAAGCTCTTCTCTCCGCTGGCTTTTACCAAGACCTACACCATTGCCGCCGCTGCCGGGTTGTCAGTGACGCTGGTGCCGGTTTTGATGGGCTATCTGATTCGAGGCCGTATTCCGCATGAGAACTCGAATCCCATCAATCGCGTTTTGATTCGACTGTACCGACCGTTGCTGGAGGCGACGCTGCGGCGGCCGTGGGTTGCCATCGGTCTGGCGGTGGTTGCGCTGGCCGTTTCGGTGATTCCCGTTTCCCAGCTCGGGGGGGAATTCATGCCACCGCTCGACGAAGGTGACCTGCTCTATATGCCGACAGCGCTTCCGGGAATCTCGGCCGAGAAAGCAAGTGAATTGCTACAGCAGACGGACCGGCTCATCAAGACCGTGCCGGAGGTGGCGACCGTGTTCGGCAAATCCGGCCGCGCCGACACCGCCACAGACCCGGCACCACTGGAGATGTTCGAGACCACCATTCAGTTCAAGCCGCGTAGCCTGTGGCGACCCGGCATGACACCGGAGAAGCTGGTCGACGAACTCGACCGGACTGTCAAGGTGCCGGGACTGTCAAACGT
The DNA here is from genome assembly GCF_040543975.1 of Paraburkholderia sp. OAS925. Lineage (NCBI taxonomy): Bacteria > Pseudomonadati > Pseudomonadota > Betaproteobacteria > Burkholderiales > Burkholderiaceae > Paraburkholderia > Paraburkholderia sp. OAS925. The sequence continues at coordinate 177,330 of NZ_JBEUNO010000001.1, read as the reverse complement.
ATGGGTGCCACCCATCCGCAATCGACTGGACATGCTGTCCACCGGCATCAAGACGCCCGTTGGGGTGAAGATTTCGGGCGCGGACCTCACACAAATCGACAAGGTTGCGGCGCAGGTCGAAGCAGCGGTCAAAGGTGTTCCGGGCGTCACGTCTGCACTGGCTGAACGACTGAACGGAGGCCGCTACGTTGACGTCGACATCGACCGCCTGGCGGCGGCACGTTACGGGCTTGCCGTGGCGGACATTCAGTCGGTCGTGTCCTCGGCAGTGGGCGGTGACAACGTCGGCGAAGTCATTGCTGGTCGTGAACGGTTCCCCATCAACATCCGCTATCCACGCGAAATCAGGGATTCACTCGAGAAGCTGCGTCAATTGCCGGTCGTCACGGAGCGTGGCGCCCAAATCCAGCTCGGCGATGTCGCGCACATCACGATTGCCGACGGACCTCCGATGATTCGCAGCGAGAACGCGCGTCTTTCTGGCTACGTCTATGTGGACATCCGCAACACGGACCTGCAGTCGGCAGTGAAAGCGATGCAGCGTGCTGTTGCGGAAAAGGTCGTACTGCCGCCGGGGTACTCGATTGCATGGTCTGGCCAGTTCGAATATCTCGAACGCGCAGCGGCGAAGCTGCGCACGGTCATTCCCGTGACACTCGCCGTCATCTTCGTGCTGCTCTTCCTGACCTTCAACTCGGCGGCCGATGCACTGTTGCTGATGTCGACGGTGCCGTTCGCCCTGGTGGGCGGGTTCTGGCTCATATGGATTCTGGGTCACGCGGTGTCTGTCGCGACGGCGGTTGGGTTCATTGCGCTCGCTGGCGTCGCAGCCGAGTTTGGTGTCGTGATGCTGCTCTACCTGAAGGGTGCGCTCAATCGCCGGCTGGACGACGGTGACCAGCTAAGCGAGGCGGTTCTGTTCGACGCCATTCGCGAAGGCGCCGTGTTGCGCGTGCGACCGAAAGCGATGACGGTTGCTGTCGTGCTGGCTGGTCTCATCCCCATCATGGTCGGACACGGCGCCGGTTCCGAAGTCATGCAACGCATAGCCGCGCCGATGGTAGGTGGCATGGTCACGGCACCCATTCTTTCAATGTTCGTTATCCCCGCAGCCTGGTTCCTGCTACAGCGCCGCCGTGCGCGGAAGCTGGACCAGGCGCGTCTGTCCCATGCAGTAACTTCCGGCATGAAAGTGCCATCTATCCAAACTGGAGAAACCCGATGAAGAAGTTAATTGTTACCTCTGTTGCTCTCTGCGCAATTGGCACGTTTGCCGCACCCGCGTTCGCCGGCGATGACATGGCCGGGATGAACATGTCGAAGCCGTCGGCTTCCAAGGCGTCATCGAACACGGCGCTCACCGATGCCGAGGTCAGAAAAGTGGACCCCGCCACGGGCATGGTGACGCTGAAGCACGGCGCGCTCGAGAACGTCAGCATGCCGCCGATGACGATGGCGTTCAAGGCCAAGGATGCCGCGATGGTCAAACAGGTTCATGAGGGCGACAAGGTCAAAGTGCGTGTCGAGGACGTCAATGGCACCCTGACGATTGTGAAACTCGAAAAGCAGTCTTGATGCTGTACTTGCAGGCTCACCATAACCGGTGAGTCTGCAATCCGGCTTGCACGAATAGAGGCCAGCGATGCAGACGACATCCCTTTTTGCTCAGCGAGGCATTTGCCGTCTCGCGAGTATGCTCAATCGCATGTTGCGGGTCGCACTTGGCTTGCTGTTCATACTGACATCACTGGCCGCTCACGCCGTGAACGAGTCCGACCTTCTGCCTCCGGAGCGCGCCTTTCCATTGCGTGTTACCTCGGGCGGACCGCAGCAGGTCGTACTCGATTTCGACACGCAACCAGGCTACTACCTGTACCGGGACAGATTCAGCTTTGCGGTGGACGGTACGTCGATAAAGCCGGAACAGATGCCACCCGGAGAGCTGAAGAACGACCCCACGTTCGGCATGGTCACGGTCTACCACCACCCCGTGCAAATTTACGTGTCTCTACCTCGCCCGGTCGCAACCAGCGTCGTGCTGTCCGTTACGTCGCAGGGATGCGCGGACATTGGCGTTTGCTATCCGCCGCAAACGCGGAACTATCGTGTGTCGGCCGATGGCTCTGTCACGTCCGTCACAGCACCGAGCAGTGCTCCCGCTGCCAATTCCGGGTTGCCGGGCGTTGGCGAAAGCCAGTCACCCGCGGCAGCACCACCGGGAATGAATCTGCATCCAGCGAATGGCATCTCCGTACCTGAGCTGCTGGGTTTTCTATTTGCCGGTCTGCTAATGGCAGGCACGGTATGCATGTATCCGCTCATTCCCATCGTGACCGCTGTCATTGGTGGAACGCAGCAACGGCGGTCTTTGGGAAGAGGCTTCCTCCTTTCGTTCGCATATGTCCAGGGACTCGCGATTACTTATGCGGTAGCCGGAACCATCGCCGCGCTCATCGGCATTCCGCTGGTGGCCGTAACACAAAAGCCCTGGGTGCTCGCTGGCTTTGGCGTGCTCATGGTGATTTTTGCCCTCGGAATGTTCGGCGTGTTCCGTCTGCAGCTACCTGCGGGCTGGCAAACGAGAATCACTGAGTGGGGCAATCGCCTGCCCGGCGGGCGAACTGTTCCGGTGTTCATGATGGGGATGCTCGCCGCCCTGATTGTCGGCCCCTGTTCGACACCCGCCCTCGCAGGCGCGCTGCTCTACATCGCCAACAGTCATGATGTCGCTGGGGGAGCGCTCGCCCTGTATGTGATGGGCCTCGGAATCGGCATTCCGCTACTGCTCGTCGGTACATTCGGCGCACACATCCTGCCCAGGTCAGGCCATTGGATGGTTGCTGTTCAGAACGTACTGGGCGTCATGCTGCTCGCCGCGGCACTATGGTTTGTCTACTCGCTACTGCCGACCTGGCTGTTGATGGTACTGGTCGCGCTGCTGCTGACCGGTTGCGGGACGATGCTTCGGGCGATTGACCCGCTGCCGCCCGATGCGTCCGGTATCTCACGCGTGGCAAAGGCGATGGGCGTATTGCTGCTGGTTGCTGGAGTTGCGGAATTCATCGGTGTTGCAGCGGGGAATTTTGATGTTCTGACACCGCTCGGTGGGCTGATGCGAACGTCGTCATCGGCGAGAGGAGAAACCGAAGCGAGGCCAACAGCAAATTTCGAGGCGATACGGTCGAATGCCGAACTGGACCACGCGCTCACGTCCGCGAGCGGACAACCCGTGATGGTCGACTTCTACGCGGACTGGTGCATCAGTTGCAAGGAGCTCGAGCGTTTTACCTTTACCGACCGGCGCGTGGTCAGCGAATTCGCGCACTGGAAACTACTGCGCATCGACGTAACGAAGAACACCGCTGAGGATACGGCGATGCTACGGCGCTTCGGTCTTTTTGGACCACCGGCCCTGATTTTTTACAACAGGAGCGGTCAGCAACAACCCGACGCCCAACTCGCGGGATTCGTGGGTGCCGATGCGTTCCTCGCGCACCTGAAACGATGGAGAGGCTAACGCTGATGCAGCGCACAAGCCCTGCAGCAAACCGTGGCAGCATGCTGTTGCCGGGTCTATACTGAACTTTATGAAAATCTGGGCCAAACTCGTCGCCTGCTTTCTGATTGCGTGGATGCCGTTTCTTGGCTACCCGGCGCAGGCGGCACTTTGCCCAGCAATGTCGCCGGCGGCGGTAGCCGCGCATCAGGATATGCAAGCCTCGCATGCATCCTCGTTAGCGGCGTGCGAGCAAGGCTCGATGCATCAGACCGTGCACACCCAGCCGGCATGCCATGGCGGCATTGGTGGCGCTGTGTGTGGCGCGGCGGTCATACCCGTGACGTACACCTCTATCACGGTACCTTCTTCTCCTGTCTATCAGGCTGTCGTCCATTCGCTGACCGAGCAGTTCATTCCGGAACTGCCAGCCCCTCCGCCGCGCTCGCTGTAACTCCCAATCGACCAAGGTTTGAACGGCTTCGTGCCGTGGCTTGCGCTCGTCCTATCGCGGGTGTGATGACCATCAAACTGAATGTCGTCGGTTCTTTTCCAGCTATACACGAACTTGAATTCGGAGAGTTACATGAACACGAAATTTCTACGAGCAGCGGCCTTGTCAGCATTCCTATTGACGGCAAGTGCCGTCAGTGTTGCCGCAGCCGATGGTGGTGCCAGCAACAATCCAGGCACATCTGCGCAGAGCCGCGAACACGGCCAGATGATGGGCGGCATGACGGGCATGGGCGGGATGATGGGCAGCTGCCCAATGATGGGTGCAGGCATGGGCATGGACCCGAAGACCGCGATGCGTATGCATGGAGAAATGATGCGGGCAATGGGGGACATCATGCTCAAGTATTCCGACCAGGCCGGGACTGCACCATCGAAGTAATGGACTTGTCGCTCAACGACGAACTCTCATCCCAATTTCCGTAAGGACCTAACCATGAAGTGCAACACGAAGACGATGGTCGCAACGGCGCTGACTCTCGCACTGATTCTGACCATCGGTTATTGGGCGCTGCCTCAATTCCGAGGGTCGTTGATGTCGTTCATTGGAGTTGCCATCGCGCTCGTTTGTCCTGTGTCGATGCTGTTCATGATGCGCGGCATGCAACCTCGCGCTGACAGTCGAGACAAGGTCGTTCCAGTGTCCGATAAAAGCACGTCTTAAATCTGCCACCTGTCTGGTGCCATCGTGTGAAGCCGGTGCGATGTCCATAGTCATCACACCGGCTCACCGTACAAAGTAGGAGCGAACGATGTTCAATGAAAGACCAGTACTGAATGTCATTATTGGCGTGTTCGCGGGCATTGGCCTCATTGCCGTGCTCGGTGTGGTTGGTATGACGGCAATGCACGTGAACATGATGCAGGGACTGCATTCCTGCAGCGAAGCGATGCATTTCCGCCCATAAATTTCTCCATCAGATTGGGAGAACCGGAATGAAGCACCATTCATCGGAAAAGGTTGTTCGAAGCACCGGCAGGCGCATAAAGCTGCCGGGAAGGGCCATGTGGCATCTCATGTTCCTGCTCTCGGTGGTGATTGCGATACCAGCAGCCGTGGTCTGGGGTCCGTCTCTTGGGCATCGACTGACCGAGTCTACGGCGAGCGCCATTGCACCGTCCAACGCGGTTGAGCAGGTACCGGGTTGGCGAGTTGGCATGCTGCGTCCTGATGGGTTGCGCATCATCCCAGGCGGACGTTCAGATGCTTCTCACGTGCTGAACCCGAACCAGTTTGCTGATAAGGACGTAAGGCATTCCTATTGGGTTGCGACGCAGATTCCCGCAATGCTCAACAAGCTCTACTGCTGGTGTGGTTGCGAAAATCGCGGCGTGCATCGCTCCAACCTTCAGTGCTTTGAAGACCAGATGGCAGTCACGTGTGCGGTCTGTCAGGGGACGGCGGAGATTGCTTATCAGATGACACAGGCCGGGGTTCAGGACACAGGCAAGATTCAGGCAGCTGTCGATGCAAAGTGGGCGCCCAAAGGATAGGCGGCCGCGGCTTTTCCCAATCAGTCGTGGAGGAGAACATGGAGCTCAAATGCGTTGTTGCCATAGTCAGACCTGATGTCGTGGAGGTGCTGGAGCGAAAACTAGGCGCCATCCACATCCATGGTGTGACCGTTACGAGAGTGCGGGGATTCGGGGTCCATCCGAATTACTTTGCCGACGATTGGACGACGGAGCACGTCAAAATCGAAATCTTTGCGCAGGAGGAAAACGTCGATGCCCTCGTGAAGACCATCATGGACACCGCTCATGTCGGCGCGACTGGAGACGGTGTCGTCGCGGTCTTTCCGGTGGAAAAATTCTTCCGCGTTCGCAGTCAGGCGCGAGCCATACCTTGACTCCGCCGCAAGAGGCTAACGCAGAAGGCTGGCCTTGTTGCCAACGGTGCGCGCATTGGTGGTCGTGGCGTCGTGATTGTCGCGTACAGACGTATGAAGCACCCCGACGAACCAAGGCGCCTGCTCTCTCAGGCACTTTGCGTTTCGGCGCCAGGTCGCGCAACGCCTCACTTGCGCTAGACTGGCTTGAGCAACGGGAAGGAGGCCTGGATGATACGCAAGACGCTCAATGCCTCGAAGCTTCAGCAGGAGGTCAACCGACGAATCCATCGACTGCAGGAAATCGTCGAGGATGGCGCGAAGATTCGTGTGCCGCGGCCGCAGTTGCAAGAACCTGACAAGACAGGCTGCAACTGGAACATGACCCACTTCGGCAACGCGGTCGGCTTCGAGCGCGACATCGAGGGCGTGCTCAAGGTCGTGCGTGCGGAATACAACCTAAGTACCGAAGTCAAAGACACAGGCAACCCGTTTGGGGACTAACCACAAAAACATCGATTCGTTGTTCGTTTTTGATGGCGTTAGCACTAAAGGTGCGCTTACTATGAGTATCGATTGGCTGCTTGACGGGCGGCGAGGACAGGATGTTCTTGCGTTACACCTCCAGCCCAATGCGCCGGCGTTTTCGAATCTCTAGACCATGCGAACTGGAGTCGACAGCTAAAATGTCGACCTGAATTCACTTGGATTTATCGGGCCGCATGTCAAAAGCAGCTAGTTCAAAGCGAGACAATTTTCTGGCGTCCGTAAGGCACGACCTAGCAAAACGCGTTGCCCATCGGTGCTCCTTATGCGACGCCCAAACTATCGGCCCCAAGGGTAAAGGTACCGGGTCGTACGATACCGGTAGAGCTGCGCATATCAAAGCGGCGGCCGCGGGCGGCCCGCGCTACGATGAGAATCAAACACCGGAAGAGCGCCGGTCGTTCGAAAACGGCATTTGGTGCTGTGCAACTTGCGCGGACAAAATTGACAGCGACCACTCATCATATTCAGTCGAGTTTTTGCTGGCAGAGAAAGCGGCGGCCGAAAAGCGGTCCGACGCCCGAGTGGGTAAGTCGGCTAATGATGCCTCGCGTGTACCAAGCACGTTATCCGGAATCAATCGAGCTATCAGACGATACTGTCTGGATGAAGAAGACCGCCTAGAGGAGCTGGACCCCCGTTTCCATGCGTCCGTGACATACGCTGGTAGTGGGCCCGTTTGTACGCTTACGGCACGACAGGAAGCGGTTCCGATTACCATTAGGCTCTCACCATCGACCTCAAAGGCGACGCGCGAGGCCATCCGCGACGTTTTCGGATTTGGCGGTTCCCGGTCGTTTGAGAACATAGCCATTCGGTTCGAGGGTTCGCCCCTGTTCGCCGAACTCGACGACGTGTTGCAGCGTGTTGCGATTTCCACGAAAACCAAGCCCTTAACGATGACAATGACCCTTGGTTCCGAAAGGGGGACGTCGATGTACTTCGACTTTTCAGGGGAAGTCGGTTTCGGGGCAAAAGGTTGGCGATTCCGAGGACAGGCGCTGGACGGTCTCCTGGGCCTCGAGGTGACGAAGGAACTCGCGAGCGAACGAAACGGCTTCCGGATGGACTTCGATTTCGAAGCTTGGGGAGGCAAGTCGTTGAAGAGACTGCCGCATTTCGCCAGGATATTGCAGCTAGCTCGCGAAATGGCGAGAGGAACGGTGGTCAGGCTCCATGTGGCCGTCGACGGTACAGAGTCGGTTGTTGGAAATGGGATGCTACGTCGTGAGGAGTTCCCGCTGCAAATCGAGGCGTTGCTCGAACGGGTCGCAATATTGCGTAGGCTCGACGCCTTCTATGCACTGGGCGCACCGATGCCGGATGCCGTATACGACGTGCTGCAATACGATGAAGACTATGACGACGCGCTGGCGGTGGTTGACATCCATGACGACGATGACGCTGAGGTCCGACATAGATTCTTTGTTACGGAGCCGGTCAGCGCTCTTCAGAAAATTTTTGAAGAACAGAAGCCTGGCCTAATCGAGTTGCGGCACACCCTTCAATTTTCGCTCCTCGGGTCGCACTGTGGGCCCTTCGAAGTATTGGTCAGCTGTGAGTCAGGGGTGATAGGTCTAGTGGGTCCTGCAAATCTTGTCGCAGAAGCCATGGTCGAATGCACAATGCGAGCGGTATCTGGAGTCCGTTGGAAGTCGCGGTGCGTCTCTTCGCCGGACGCAGACTCGAGCCAAAACCGCCTCGCAACGCATTAAACAAGTCGCCGAACCCAGATGCAACGATTTTGCTCGCCGGCCAGAGGGCAGACAGACGGCGTTGTCGACTGCTAGAAAAAGCACGCTGGAAAATAAAATGCTCAATGGGCTCCGTCGAGATTACGAGCAGCTTTTGAATAAAGAGAATACCTGGCACTTTCTGATTTGGGTTTGGCTTGTTTGCCACAGTGCGTGAACATTCATTTCCAAAATCGCATCGAAGCGCAAGCATGAGTTGGCATTGAGGGCCGCTCGCTCCAGGTTCTAAAGGAGCTAGATGCACTGATGTAGCAGCATCTATGCAAAAGCCTTTTCAAAAATTTTTCCGAAGCCGCGCTGCGGTTGGGTCCGCCTTCGCAACACATCAAGAAGCGACTATGAGCGCTTAGTCCGCAGTTGCTTCGGCAGCATGTGGTCAAGTTCTTCATCGGTGAAGAACAGTTCTTCAGATTCTTTCAATGCCTTTTGCGCGTCACCGTATGCCTTGCTATCGGTGCGCGGTGCAGCCTTGTATATCTCTTCCATTGATTCGTTTAGGCGGTCACGCGTGAGGCGTATGTCATCGACGGCTCGTCCGTCCCTCATGTCGACCAAAAGCGACAGTAACGCCTCACGTACACCCCATAGCTCTGACGCCACGACGGTGTGTTTCTGGGCTTGCTCTCCTAGGCTCGCCTCTTTGAAATACAGAGCGAATCCCAGCAGTACCGTCGAAAGTGCGGCGGCGGTGATTGTCCCGGTGTGCGAGTCGCCGAGCACCGCCAGCAGCAGACTGCTCGTCGTCGCAGCTGACAGAACAATCTCGGCCGTTTTTATGCGTTTGTATCGGCGTATGTAGCGGTCCGCCATCTTTTCATGAGTTTTATGCGTGTATGCTGCACGCGCATACATTTCTCGCAGTTGACCCTCAAGGGTCGCGGCAGGCTCGATTGGCGGTTGGTCAAGCGGGGAATGCTGTTCCATATATGTCCCGATACTTCTGTCTGGCCGACCAGTCATGGTTATTCGCCTGGTATGCGAGCGCTTCGATTGCTCTCAATTCGGCAGACCGAGCCTTGTATTGAAAAACGTCGCTGCGGTAGACGTACGAGCCACTGCCGGGGGCGAGCCAGTAGGTCTGTTGCGTGCTCAAATTTGCGAGGTAATTGAAGAAGTCGCGAGTTAGAAAGTCGTAATATAGGTATGACTTGTCCCGATGTGCCCACGTGCCAATGAATTGATAAGCGAGCGTGTCAATCAGCATGCCGCTCATGGACACGTTATTAGTGTCTCGCCACGCTCTGACCATTCGGCTGAGCTCAACCAGGTTGTAGTTGCACGCGACATTCCTCGCAGCGAACGCCTCCATCTCCTGCTTCGGCTTGCACGTACCCCAAGACCCACCTTTGTTGGAGTCAGCAAACGTGTATCCACCACCGACGTTAGTGAACGCTGGAAGCACTTCGAACCGCACGCCGTCGTCGAATCTGATTACCACGACCTGGCCGTCGCCGGCCATATCCGAGACTGTGTACGTCTTGCGGATAGAGTTTTTGACTAGCGCTAACAACGCGGACTGACCGTTCCCAGCATGCCCGTGGTATCTCTGATAGAGCTCGTAAGGCAGTTCGTACAGAAGGTCAACGTCGCTAACACTCGGGATAGCCGTACTCCGACCGTAAGACCCCACGTAAAAACGGTATGCGGTTTTTGAGTCCAGATTGCGAAGGTCCGAATTCAGCTGGCCGACGATACGTCCAGTCCGGTATCCGATTGACGTTCGTTTCTCGCTGTTTATCCGCAACTCGGTGCAAAAATCTTTGAACCACTCCCCGACACCCATGTCGATTCGCCCCTGTTTGTAATTCTACGAAATCCCAAACCTTAAAGCCGTTAGCCGGCGGCGCCGTTGATGTCGATGTCTACCACTGCTGGTAGCCCGATTTCCGTCGCGATTGGGGTGTAGACGTCGGCATCCAATTCTTCGCTTACTCGCAACGAGACGACCAGCGCGTATCTCGCCTCGGTTGCATGCTGTTTTGCCTCTTTCCAGTATTTCCACCAACCACCGACTGGGATGACGGCAATCTGGGATTTGAGCGCGAGCTGTTCCGCCGAACCTGTCCAGACATCCGAATGGATTGAGCCTCTCGCGCGTATCTGGGGACCAAACCGCCACTTCTTTACATCAGGGTCTGGAAAGTTCTCTTCGATTTCATCGTCCTCATCCTCGCTGTCAGACGCTTCGCGTTCGAGTTTGTTAATCCGTTGCAAGAACTGCTCTTCGTCCTCGGATGCAGCCTTGACTGCAAAGCGAAGCCCAAACGATTGGTATCGGAACTTGCTTTGCCATCCTCGTGCGCTGGGATTCGGCTCGACGAAATATGAGAGTGTGACGCGCAGCTCAACCTGGGCCTCGCTCAGTCGATGAAGCTCTTCAACTGGCCAAGGCAGGTCGTGGAGTTGCATGGCGCCGAATCCTATATAACCACCAAGCTGCCGCAGGTACGGGTTGAATTGACGTTGCACGACAAGCGTTGGTCGGTGCGCTGTCGAAAACTGTACCGTCTCGGCGTCCACCAGACCATAGCCATATGTCCGTAGCAGGCTGTTTTTATCTTCACGCTTGAGTTCTTCAGGAAAGTGTCCCCGCATCGTCGGCGTATGGTCCGCGCCGTGCACGATTAGCGCGCGGATGGTCTCGGGCCAGTAGTCAGGATATTGAGACCGCGCGTGTGCACACAAACGGGCAACCTCTGCGGCTGCGGCGCTTGTATCTCCCGACGCCGAAAGTAAACTTCCTCCGGGCGTGTTTGAGGTGGTCAAGACTCGCAGTGATTCCGGGCCGATGTTGACGGAAAAGGCATCTCGGGTCGCGTTCCCGCCTTCTGCGACGACATCCGGCTTTAATGGCCAGGACGACTTCGCCCACAGTACTGAGGTCGTCGACGCGGGTGACAAGTCGCCAGCGTCCGCAATCAGGGAAAGGTCGGGGTGCTGTTGCCCGTCGATTTGGACAAGGGACGTCATTGCGCCAACCGTGAGCGCGTTCCAAGCTTGTCCGGGATTTTGAATCGGGCTGCGGCCGTTCGCTCGGGGATAGTCGGCCCAATCAGGCCACGGAACGTTGCCGGCGGAAAGGACGAAAAGGCGCGGAACTCGGGGCGCTTCCTCTTCTTCCACCTTGCCAACATCAGCAATACTGAGTCCGTATCTTCCGAATGCTAGCTGGTCAATCGTTGCGGACCACTCTGACGGCGCGCCAAGGAGATGGCCAACGGACGTTGTCATCATCGCGAAAACGCGTGAACGCCTCGCGGTAGTCACCTCGACTCGGCTCACTGATTCGGAAACTACGCTGCCCCATAGTTTCGGCGGCGTTTCTCCGTCCGGCGGAAGCACCTTCACCGATTCAAGTCGGTGCGGCACATTAAGGGGTTCACCGGAACTAAGCGGTTCCATTAGGTTACCGTAGAGCGCGATACCCGCCATCTCGCTGCCGTGACCGGCATGGTCGTTTTTTTGCCAGGTTGGGTCGAACGTGTGCAGGTCGTCGTCAGCGAGTGCTGGGGCTAGAAGCGGATGTCCGTGATTCACGCCGGTGTCGAGCAGACATATGTGAGGAGACTCACCTTCTGCGAAGTTCGTGCGAGCAAGAAGGTCATTCACCCATTGCGCCTGTTCGGCGGGCGTCAGTTCGCTCAGGAAAAACTCCGCTGTCGGTTCTACAGGACGGACCTCTGCAATAAGGTCCAGTAGTTCGACTGCCTGTTCAAAGGTCTTTCTCGTACCGTACGCGGCAACCACGATTCTTCCCGGAAACACGAGGTGTCCCGGTTCGACCTCGAGGCCTACCAGCTCAGCTTGCTTGATAAATTCTGCGACGACTTCAGCTGGCTGGCCACTCGAATGACGCAGCCAAATCTGAAACCAATGCGGCTCCGTATCGACCGGCGGTGCGCTTGGACCGTGCCACATTTCCTTGAACGCCGTACGACGGATGTTCTCGATAGCGTTAACTAATGCGGCTTGCTTTACCGTCCCCTCGTTTTCGCTTGCAACGTATTCTTTGATTCGATTGACAAAGGCCGAGAGTCTTCCGTCTGGAACGTGAAGTACAGCAATGTCAGAATTTGTGTGGACTTGAACCGATAACAGCTCGATGGCGTCCCGCTTCCACTCAACTTTGCTGCAATCAAATGCACCGCTTGGCGCAAATTCGACTGAAATCGACATCCCACGGCGCTGCGGGAGGTCGGCCGCTGCTCTGGCAGCCTCAAGGGCGTCAATTGAGCCAGCTAACTCGTCTAATTGCGCGAGCAAACGGCGGCCATGGGCGCCGACGTCTCTTTTTTTCCCTTTTTTCCCGCGGCCAGCGACGGGTGCCTGAAACCGGAGGCCCGCCACACGGCCGTTGATGAACAGGTGGCTAACGAGTTGGTCTGCCATTCTCTCAAGTTCTTTAGGTAGATTTTGCTTGAGAGTCTACAACAGGATTTGCGCTTTTTACCGAAGCAAGTCGTGGCCCTGCGCGCGCTCTTCCAAATGAAGTATCACGCTCGCTTCGCTGACAGTTTTCTGGCCTTCCATAATCGCATCCTTCAATGCGTCGAGGCAGGCCTTTACGATGTCCGCATGCGTTTCGCCTTTCCCTGCAAGCGCTAAACGGCGATAGTCAATGTCCGGCGATTCAAAAACTCCAAGGCTATTCCTCAGCAACGCTTCAATCTGCCGTTCGTCTGGCGCTTCGTATTTGATGACGTCATCAAACCGGCGGAAAAGTGCCGTATCCAAGTCTTTGCCGTGGTTCGTGGCTGCAATCAGAAGACTGTCGGAAGAGTCTTGCTCAATAAGCTGCAGGAACATGTTCAGCGTCCGCCGCATCTCGGCTACGTCATGTTGACTGCCGCGCTGAAGGCCAAGCGAATCGAACTCGTCGAAAAAATAGACGCCGCGGGTCGATTTCAGCGCTTCGAACACTAAGCGCAACTTCGACGCGCTTTCACCCATGAATTTGGTGATGAGACTGTCGAACCGCGCCGTGAAGAGCGGCAGACGAAGTTCGCCGGCCAATGCTGCGGCTGTCATGGTCTTGCCGGTGCCGGGCGGGCCGACAAGCAGCAACTTTCTACGCGGGCTCAGACCGTGACTATTCAACCGCTCGTGATGGCGTTGCTCACGCAGCACGCGATTTAACTTGGTGCGAACCGAGTCCGACAGCACCATTTGTTGCAGATGCTCGTGCGGATACTGCACGGTCAACAACTCAGAGAGTTCGCCCTTTGGCTGAGCGATTGGAATCGCGCGTTCAGCGCCCTTGCTCCGTACCGAAGAGAGGCCCGGCTTTTTGCCAGCTTTCGCCGCGTCTACCAGGTCGCGCAGTTCCGCCGCCAGTTTGGTGTGACCACGATGCGCTTCGTCCGCGGCCATTTGCATGGCGACCGCGAAAAAATGCTCGTGATTGTCACCAGCGTATGCGCGCAGTAGTGCTTTCACTTGGTCAGAACGTGCCATTAGGAGCCTCAAAAAGTCTCGGAACGAAGTATAGGCTTCCTGCCGATTCGATGATGCTATTATAGCAACTCATTGCGATTACAGCATCAAAGTCAGAATGATTCCACCTAGAACCCAAGGCGAGCTGATTCGATGGGCCCGGGGCAAAAATACCCAAGCTGAATTCGCAGCTGCTCACGGAGTAAACAAATCTTCCTTGTCGAGATTTGAAGCCGAGAAGGCGGGCGCACCTACACATCTGATAAACGATTGCCTAGCACAGCTCGCGGATTTCCTGATGGCGAATCCGGGCGCCGCCGACAGAATCCAAGGTGCATTGGACAACGCTCGGAAAACCGTCTCTTTACTGGAAGGTCTCGCGGGAATTGACGGGTAAGAGAAGGTTCGTTGCTGTATATATATACAGTGATTAAGTGAGTCGCCAGTATGGAATGCCCGCTTGGCCGAAGACGACTACATATACATAGCGTCGTCCGATGTGCGGAGGGCCGAAAGTGCGGGGCGGCCGGATTCCGGCTTCGGTTTTGCTGTCTGGGCGAAGTTAAACTGGTAAGCTATCGCTGCTAAGCCTTACCAGGCAAGGCTTTTAGAGAAATGTCTAGTGCGACGGTTGTAGGGTGCACTTGAGACGGGTGCGACATGTGTAGGGTGACGAGCCGCTGAAATCGGCCATTCAGGGCGCCCGCCTTCCCCAAAAATCCAGTCAATAATCTCCGTGAACGACACGAGTAGGGTGTATTCCGCGACATCAGTGGGGTAACGACACATGTTTACTCCCTCTCCGAATTCCAGGCAAATCGCAGCTAACTGCGGTATCGCTGACGCCATCATCGGCTATAACTACATGCGCCATCTCGGCCAGGTGCGTCGGCAGCCCGGCCAGCAGAAGCCCACCCGCGGCTGTGGCCAGCCAGCATATTCAACGCACATTGGCCTTCGACCCCCCGAACTTGACGACGTTAATCGGCGGCTGAAAGTGTTTCTTTGGCCGGCCCGTTCGTGTCCTCCCGCCGCGGGCCGCTCGCAAGCAGGATGCCGATCAGGAAGATGAACAGATTGCCTTCTGTGAAGTTGAGCAGCAACGAGTTCGCGAAACAGCCAATGACAAAGGCGAACAGGTAACCGTAGACGACCGTGCGCGCAAGTGTGTCCAGACGCAAGCTTTCCCGCGCGATCGCGATCAGGAGCCAGGCGAACAGGGCCACTCCCACCATTCCGAGCTGTACGCCCATCAGGAAAAACTCGTTGTGCGGATTGCTGGCCATCGCCGCACGCCCACCAGAGCTGTTCTTCGCGAGCCGTTCGAATTCGGTTCGAACGCTACCGACGCCGTATCCGGCAATCGGCCGATGCAGAATCAGCTCCAGGCTGCGCTGATAAAACTCGAGCCGCACGCCCATCGACGTGTTCTTGTTGTAGACCTCGAACTGTGTGATTTCCTGTTGCGTTTCGGCAAGGCGTGAGTTCTTTGCCGTGAAGGAATAGACCACCAGACACATGCACAGCATGACGCTCGCGGCGGTCGTTATCCAGCGCGTCCGTTTGCCCTGATGCTTGAACTTCATTAGTTGAACGACGACATAAACTGCCATGTAGGCGATCGCTACGACCTGCCCGGTGCGTCCCTGTAGCACGAACAGCACGTTGACGAGCGCGAGCAGGGCGACGAGGCGCAGCAGCCACTGTCCGATGCCTTTAGGCGAAGCTGTCGCGAGAGCCATCGACAGATAGGCCAGAAACGCCATCATCAGGCCCGCCGATATGTGGTCCTTGAAGACCCAGGGCTTCGTAATCGGATCGTTACCGTGCAGCGGTCCGATTGCCGTCCAGCCGAAAAAGTTCGTGTAGGTGAGCAGCATGGTCAGCGTTAGCGCCGAGAACAACGCCCATATGGCCACGCGGCACCACTTTGATCGGTCGCTGCCGTAGAAAACCAGGAACAGCATGGGCAGCAGCAACAGTTTTCGGTACTTCAGGAGAAAGTTGAAAGCCTCGTCATTGCTCGCCGACGTATAGGCCATGCTAAGAGCGAGCGCAACGAAGAGGATCAGCGCGACGATGCTCGTGGGCGACGTGCGGATTTTCCCGCATGCCCTCCACACTTCGGGAGACAGCAGCGCAAACAGCAGTACCAGGCCGGAACCGAGATTGACTCCGGCCGTGGAAATGGGTACGGCGCACAGGGTGACAAGTGCAAACGTCCTCGCGAGGAACAACTGGTACGACTCAGTTTTGGGCCGGAGGCTCTTTTCTGACAGCATCGCTTTCATATTCATTCGTTTCTCATCCCGTGCCGAAATGGCAATCGCTGGACGGCACTCGCACGCTACCTGCTGGTTGTGCGCCGTGTCCATGCGATACCCCTCGCTTTACTCAAAGGTGCGGAGCCTGGACCGCTCCCTATGACCCTGCAAGTGATGATCCGTATTTACAGTGCATTCCGGGGTCTGACTAGTCCTGGCCCGGCGCCTGACGATAAAACGCAGCACGAAGCTCCAGGGCCTCTTTCGAGTACATCGATTCGACGGTTTGCCGGGCGCGCTGTCCCACGGACGTACGCAGTGCCGGATCGGCTAGCAGCGCGCCCACAATCCGTCGCGCCTGTTCGGTCGTGTCGAAGAGAAAGCCGTTCTCGCCGTGCCGGATCGAATCGGCGTAGCCGCCGTTCCGATGGCATACCACCGGAAGGCCGCAGGCCATTGCCTCGAGCACGACCCGGCCGAATGTTTCGACGTGAGACCCTGTCCGGTAATAGAAGACGTCGAGAGAGCGCAGAAAATCCGCGGCTGGCGTAGCTCCCTCGGGAAGAAGCTCGATACCTGTGTTGTCCCCGAGCGCGTCGCGCAGACAAGTAGCACCCTGCAGCCTTACACCGACCCCTTGAGCAGACCATTCACGATACAGCACCAG
The DNA here is from genome assembly GCF_040543975.1 of Paraburkholderia sp. OAS925. NCBI lineage: Bacteria > Pseudomonadati > Pseudomonadota > Betaproteobacteria > Burkholderiales > Burkholderiaceae > Paraburkholderia > Paraburkholderia sp. OAS925. The sequence continues at coordinate 160,828 of NZ_JBEUNO010000001.1, read as the reverse complement.
GTCTTCTTCGTTATGCTTGTCGTTGGTGTCGCGGCTCAGACGCCCTACCACCGGCCGATTGCGTGCCACGCCAGGTACCGCCGCGAACAGGTCGATGTCAATTGGTGATGGATGCACCACGCCATCCACGCCTACCAGCTTTTTCTGGAATTCGGAGATGAACACGTACTCCGTCTTCGGCCAGCGCAGCAAGGGCGGATGCTTCGACGTCAGCGTCAGTATCTTCGGATGGAACGTGTTGAACACGTAGATCAGACGTTGTGGCACTGCGGCGAGATACGGCCATACCGTGTTGCGCCAGTGTGCTCCGACGAAGACATAGGTGCCTCCGTTCGGGCGGTGCCTCGGTGCAATGCCGAGAGGGGTGATTCCGAACTTTTCCCTCAGTTCGGGCGAACTGCGCGACGATGTCGACCACAGTCTCACTTCGCTTTGCTTGCCAAGCAGGTGAGCGAGGTTGAGCGTCTCCTGTTCGCTGCCGCCGTGCGGATTCTGGAATCCGTTGAATATGTGAATAACCTGTTTTGGCATATTAGATAAGAGCGGCTGGAGCCCGTTTGACCGATCGCATCAAGTCGGGCCGACAGCGACCATTGCGAATGGACCTATTACGACTGGCTTAGTCGGTAGACCATCTCCGTCCTGTCGACGAACAGCCCTTGAGAAAACTCGTCGACTGCCTTTGCTCGCGCCATCTTTCCCATGTCCGCCAGGCGGTCGCCCCGCTCGAGAATTCCTTTAAGCGCCCGAGTTAACGAATCGGGGTCGTGCGGCGGGACGACCCAGCCGTCGACGCCATCACGAACGTTCTCCGGCAGACCGCTGTAGCTCGACACTATCACAGGCTTGCCCATCGCCATCATCTCGCGGCAGGCAAACGACACAGTCTCGACCGCATATGACGTGACAAAGCCGATATCGAACGCCCGGATATAGGGCTTCACGTCTTCCACGAAACCCGCGACTTCGAGCTGGCTGCGCATACCCACCGAATCAATAACCTGCCACTGCTCTGCGCTCGGCTCCGTTCCGACAACCACGACTGCAATCTTTTCACGCAGCGATGGCGGCAACGCGCTCACTGCGGCGATCACGTCCATGGTGCCTTTGTACCAGTCGAAGCCTGTCACGGTCCCGAGCACCAGTTTGTCGGCTTTCGATTCGCCGAGCAGCGACTTACGCGCCGAGGCGATCTCGGCCGCGTCCGACGGCTTGAAGTCGTCGGTGTCCACACCATTCTTGATGGTGATAAGCGAGCAGTGTCGATATACCGAATCGCGCACAAGGCTCGCAGTCGAATCAGACACGGCAATGACATCATCTGTCGCGCGGGCTCTGATCTTCGTGACGAAGTCACTCTTGATGGCGATGGAGTTGTGTTTGGTCAATACAATGCGTGGCTTGCGGCCCTTGAAGCACATCAGGCTGAATACCACCAGGCGATGGTCTGGGGAGCCGTTGACGTGCACAACATCAAAGCGTTCTTTCTCCAGCAGCGAGCGCAATGCGCGCCACGCTGAAATCATGCGGCCGGCGTCTTTCAGCTTGGCTGGGAATTCAAGCGGCAGTGTCGTCACGTGTTCGAGCTTGCTGGCCTTTTCGAATAGCCTGCTACTCGAGGGCGCAGCCACAAATATCTGATGCCGCCTGGAAAGCCCCTTGGCAATCGCCAGAATGTACGTATCGTGACCTCCGCCGCGCCCATAGTGAAAATTGGTCAGCAATATCTTCAAGGCAAAGGCTCCAGCGAAGCAATGGCGTCCAGGACTTCCGTTACCGAGGGTGGGCGCCCGTCGTCACCAACGGACACCGATACGCCAGGCACGTCGACGCCAAAATAACGCCGTGCTGTTGCAGTGAAGATCATGACCGTGGGCTTGCCGAGTGCGCTTGCGAGATGCACGAAGCCGGTATCTGTCCCGACGATGAGCGTGGCGGCATCGACGTACTGCGCGACCTGCAAGATAGACATCCGCGGCAGTATACGAGAGCCCCTCACTTCCTTCGCAATTGCGATGGCCTCCTGTTCCTCGCGGGCTGAACCCCACGGCAGAAGGGGGGTAATGCCGCGCTCGACAAGCGAGCGGCCAATGGCAACCCAGTGAGCCGTCGGCCACTTCTTTACATCGCTCGAAGTGGCATGGAACAGCATCGCGTACCGCTGTTCTTCTGGCTTGACGGAAGGATCGGCAGACCTGGGAATCGACAGGTCGAAGCGCGGTGCCCCGCTCACCTCGTAGCCGAATGCGTCGGCGACAGTGCGGCGCAAGCCGTCCCACGCATTGAGATCTTCACGTGGCGCGAAGCGGCCAGTGTAAGCAAAGGCGGCGCCGCTCTCGCCGAGGTCTGCCGAACGATAGCCTAGACGCCGGCGCGAGCGCGCAAGGAAAGAAATTATCGCGCTTTTGTAGACGCCCTGGAGATCGAGAACGATGTCGTATTTCTCGCGTCGCAGTTCAGATATCGATGTAAAAATCGCCTTGAGCTCGGCCCCAGAGCGGTTTTTCTTGAAGCCCCGCAATGGCGCGCACAGCACGCGGTCGATGCCCGCATTCCAGCGTGGAACATCGGCGAAGGACGCATCGGCGGCCCAGTCAATCTTGACGCCAGGAAAGGCGCGATGCAGGTCGGCCACCACGGGCTGACCATGTACCAGGTCACCTAAGGAGGTGACTTTTACTATTAGAATGCGTTTCATTCCATTACCATTCAACAAGCGGACTTCACTTCAGCATCCGTGAGACCTATACCTCGATGCTGTGCAGTGACCTGAGGGAAATCAACGGCAGGATATCCAGCTTAGATTATCCCGGACTTGGTCCGAGGGTTCCCACACGCCGGGAGCAATCAAAACGACTTTGGTTCAGATCGGCGGCAGGGCGGTTCGTAGCAGCGGTATTTTCGACATAGCAATAGAGCAACTATCTATTTGCAAGCTATCGGAAGGCTGCCTGGGGCGCCCGGGTTCCGGGTTGTTGCACGCGAGTCGCGTAGGATCATACAGGACCCAGCGGGTACGGGACCTTGGCGTACTCAGTCTCCGGTCGTGCGTGGAGAGACGTTTCGTAGACCTTAGGCGGAGCAGATCCGGCTGTCGTGCTCGAAAGCGTGGTCCCGCAGTACCATCGACAAACCGCCAACAACTCGAACTCGCCCGACGCGCTGCCCCACCCACACGCCTCCTAGCCCCCGCCTCACATCTTCGCTGAAATTTCAGATCGTTCTCATCCATTCGCTGAATCGGCGCGCGCTGCCTATGCAATTCCCATCGATATGGGAATAGTTGCGCGTCGGCCTACGCCGACCCTTTCGCATTCCAGTGCGACAGGCATTGCGAGATCACTCGCCGGACTAAGAGCTTTATTTGCAATTCATGCACAAAATAACCAGATCAATTCTCGCGGCATCGGTGGTTCTTCTTTCACAGCTTCCTTGCGCACAAGCGGCGCCGCAAGCGGGCGTGAGCCAGTTCGCCGGTCCTTATGTTGGTTTCAAGCTAGGCGTCAATAATTCGGATGCATCGGGCGCATTCAACAAGGCGTCGCATAACACGGTGTTTCCGGGCTTCACCGCCGGATACAACTTCGACGTGCAGCGGTTCGTGGTAGGAGCCGAGGCTTTCGCGGATTTGCACCACGGCTCCACCACCTTCAAGGACGCCGGAATCGACGCCAAATTCGGCATGCCGTTTAACCAGTTCATGCCGTACATTCGCGCCGGCTTTACGGGCGACGACCCCGATACGCGGTTCCATTGGGGCCTCGGCGTGGACTACAAGTTCGCGGAGCATGTCAGCGCGGTCGCCGAATGGACCACGGACTCGAGCCATCACGACGGCACGAAGAGAACAAACAATAGCTTCACGGTAGGCGTCCAGTATCACTTCAATTAATGACTCGATGAGCTTGCGCGCGGCAAGAAAACAGACCGCTGCGCAAGCTGCATAGACACTACACTTGGCACGCAGTAAAAGCTCGGCCCACGGCGAACACAGTCAACAAGCTTCTTTGCGAAGGCTTGTTGCCTCCGCCCACTCCCGCTAAAATCCCCGGGTCACTGGGGAGTAGCCTTCCTTCACGCATCGCGGCATCGCGGCATCGCCTGAAGGAGAGCGCGTCAACATACTTGGCCTGCGGGTCATGGCGCGTTCGACCGGGTCGGTTTGGCGAGACCATTGGCGCACTGCTTCGTTCTGGTCGGACGGGTCGCGGTGCGTCATGGTTCGTCTTACGTCCGACCTCGGAGCCGCTGTGAAATCCCGCGCTGTTCAATCTCCTCGTCTTCTGCTCAACTTGCTGTCGCGCGATCTGCCGCGCCGCACGTTTTCGGTCCACCACGTCGATCACGTCAATCCCTTCGATGCACGGAGCCGCGCATGACCGGTCTTCTCATCGAACTGGCCATCATGCTGGTCGTCATCCTCGTGGCGGCCGAGCTTTTCACCAACGCGCTCGAACATCTCGGCGAGCGGCTTAAGATATCCGAAGGCGTGACCGGCTCGTTGTTCGCTGCAGTCGGCACCGCGTTGCCCGAGACGCTCGTGCCGCTGATAGCGATTGTCGGCGGGACGAGCGATCGTGCCGTCAACGAGGAAATCGGCGTGGGCGCGATTCTCGGCGCACCGCTGATGCTGTCCACGCTGTCTACCTTTCTGATGACGCTCGCCGTGCTGCGCTCGCGCGGCGTCGGCGGACGCGTCGCGCCGGAGCGTTCGGGCTTCACTCGCGATCTCAACTATTTCCTCTTTGCGTTCCTGCTGGCCGCCGCGGCCATGTATGTGCCGCATGAGCAGCGCATCGTGCGCGCGTTGTTCAGCGTCGCGCTCGTCGGCGTGTATGTCGCGTATGTCGTGGCGACTTTCCGCGCGTCGAACGATCTCGTCGATGCAGGCCACGGCACCGAAGCGCCCGGCAAGATGATGCTCGCGCGCCTCGGCGTGCCGACCAACCTAGCGACCATCGCCGTCCAACTGCTGATCGCGGTTGGGTTGCTCGTGTGGGGCGCGGAGGGTTTCATCCACGGCGTGCGGGGCGTGTCCGCGGTGGTCGGCGTGTCGCCGCTGCTGCTGTCGCTGCTGATCATTCCGATCGCTACGGAGTTGCCGGAGAAGGTCAACAGCATCCTGTGGATTCGCCGCGGCAAGGACACTCTGGCGTTCGGCAACATCACGGGCGCGATGGTGTTCCAGGGCACCTTGTTGCCGGCTATCGGCATTCTGCTGACGCCGTGGACGCCGCGCATCGAGGTGGTGACGGGCATCGTCATCACGCTGGTCGCGGCGGGCTGGCTGCGGCTCAACGCGCGCGAGCACGGCGCGCCCGTGTGGGCGCTGCTGGTCTGCGGCGCGCTGTACGCCGCTTATCTGGCGATCACGCTAAGCCGTTAGGCGTTCGAGCCACGTCGCCGGCGAATCACAAGCCGCGGCGATGCTCCCGCCCAATACATCGATCTAACGGCTTTTCTCTCGCCAACTCCCGGAATCGCGCGATGCGGGACGACGGCATAATTTCACAAACCATTGCGACATGGGTCTCGACAAGCGCCGCCGACGAAATCACCGTTGCGCGGCGCATTATTCGCGCATGTTGTCGATGCATCAAGCGGCAGGGAACCAGTCGAGCAAGTCCGCGGAGGCGGGTATGAGCCACATTGTCATCGTCGGATCGGGCGGCCATGCAAAAGTCGTCATCGATATTGTCGAGCAGGAAGGAAAGCACAGCATTGCCGGGTTAATCGACGCATACCGCAACGTGGGTGAACGGACGCTCGACTATCCGGTGCTAGGCGGCGAAGCCGATCTTCCCCGTCTCGTGGCTGAACACGATCTGCAAGGCACCATCATCGCAATCGGCGACAACGTCGTCCGCTCGAAAGTGGCGGCGAAGGTCGGAGCGCTTTGCCCCCAACTGCAGTTCATGAATGCCATTCATCCGCGGGCAACGATTGGTCGCGGCACAACGGTCGGGGCGGGCAGTGTGGTGATGGCTGGAGCGGTCGTTAATCCCGACTGCCGCGTAGGCCAGTTCTGTATTCTGAACACGAACTCGTCGCTGGATCACGACTCTGTGATGGACGAGTTTTCGAGCCTGGCGCCCGGAGCGATAACGGGTGGCAACTGCCGGATCGGTGCGTATTCCGCCATTAGCATCGGCGCAGTGCTTCGCCACGGCATCAACGTCGGAGAGCACAGCATCGTTGGCGCGGGAGCCACCGTTTTGAGGGACGTCGAGCCCTATTCGGTCGTCTACGGCAGTCCCGCCAGGAAGGTGCGCGACAGGGTTGCCGGGGCCCGCTATCTGTGAATGCAGGCCGCACCACGTTCACCCTGTCTACAACTTGCCCGGCAGTTCCATGCGGCAATAAAGTCATCGTGCACTAAACCTCAACACGCACTGGATTTATATGAACGTTGTTACGTCGGATGACAGCATCGGCGTCGTGCCGACTCATCCTCTATCGAAGCATTTCATTGTGATCGGCTACCGGGACGGGGCGTTCTCGACCATCCCTAACAAGTTCTTCAGGAACTGGCTGGATGAAGAGGCCTCCGACGGAGTGTTTCATATCGGCCGATGCAGTGTTCTCGGCGTGGGTTCGGTCGCCAGATACGACGGCCATGCGCAGAAGCTGGTGATTGGAAAGAACGTCGCAGGCGGTATGGGGCTCAAGTTCATTCTGAACGCCCAGCATGAAACGAAGACCATATCGACGACCATGTTCAGCATCTACGGCAACGGTCTCACCAATGCAATGATGCCGCAATACGCTGACACCGTTATTCATAACGATGTGTGGATCGGCGACGAGGCTGTATTCCTGGGCGGCAGCGTCATCGAAAGTGGATGCGTTATCGGTGCGCGCTCGCTGATACCGCCGAACTTCCGCAGCGAACCGTATGGTATCTATGCGGGCTCGCCGGCGCGGCTGGTGCGTTTCCGTTTTTCGGAAAAAGTACGGGAGCGCTTGCTGGAGCTGGCATGGTGGGACATGTCGCTGCAGTGGATCAAAGACAATAACGACGCGTTCGTTGTCGATCTCACGGCGGACGAGGGTCGTGCGCTCGAAGTACTCGGTGAACTTCAGCGGGCGAAAGCCGCCGAACTGGCGACTGTGGCTGAACAGTCTCAGCAGACCTTGTAATTACTAGCGGGCTTCTTTCCTGACACAAACAAAGAGCACTCGACGCGTGTCACGCGTCGAGTGCTTTTTTGTATCTGAAGTTCGCAAGAGAGCGTGCTGCTATTAATACGTCTTGATGATATCGACGATCCGTTCCACGTTCGCAGTGGAAAGACCGGGGTAAATCGGCAGACACAGCACTTTCCTCGCCGCATCGGCTGCGACCGGAAGGTTGGCGGGGTTGGCGCTGACGAGACCGCGATACATGGGGAAATCCGAGATCAGCGGATAAAAATAGCGGCGCACGATGATCTTGTGCTGACGCAATCTCTCGAACAACGCGTCGCGACTGCACGGAAAATCGTCTTCGACGAGAATCGGGAAGTAAGCGCGATTCGCAATGGGGCTGTCGCAGGCCGGCAGGCAACGGATGCCTGGCACATCGGAAAGCAGCGCGCAGTACTGGGAAGCGATATCGCGTCGACTGGCTAATGCTTCATCGATATTCTTCAATTGCAGAAGGCCGAACGCGGCATTGACTTCGCTCATCTTGCCGTTAATGCCGGGCGCGACCACCGTCGTCTCATCGACGAAGCCGAAGTTCTTCAGGTGGTTGACCCGCTGTTTGGTCTTTGCATCCGGGCAAATGATCGCGCCGCCTTCGAATGTGTTGAAGATCTTCGTCGCGTGAAAACTCAGAACGGAGAGATCGCCGTGGCGAAGAACGCTGCCGCCGCCCGTGCGCACACCAAATGCGTGAGCCGCGTCGTAGATGACCTTGAGGTTGTAGTTGTCGGCGATCTTCTGAATGGCTTCGGTGTCGCAAGGATAACCATAGCAATGCACCGGCAGGATCGCCGTAGTCTGCGGCGTGATGGCGGCCTCGATCTTTCGCGGATCCATATTCAGCGTGTGCGGATCGACGTCGACGAAAACGGGCTTGATGCCGTTCCAGAGCAGCGAATGCGCGGTTGCCACGAAAGAATAGGGCGTTGTGATCACCTCGCCCGTAATGCGCAGCGCCTGCAATGCAGTAACGAGACCTAGCGTGCCGTTCGAAAACAGCGCAAGGTGGTCGACGCCGAGATACTCCTCGAGCGCCGCCTCGAGCCGTTGGTGAAACGGGCCGCCGTTAGTCAGCACCTTGCTGTCCCAGATCTCGCGAAGATACGGAATGAAGTCGTCAAGCGGCGACAGATAAGGTTGCGTGACAAAGATGGTTTCTTCTGTCAGCGCCGAAACAGCTTCAGCAGGCAGGCTTGCGTTCATGATTGGGTTCTTCGCTAGTAGGTGCAGCGCGCGGCTCGCTAGATCACCGCGTCCGTCGAAAGCGCAGCGGGCGACGGGGACCAGTCAGCCGGCAAGGTCGCTTCGAAGGCGGTAGGCGTTTGGTCCGCGCACCAACGCTTCCACATGGTGCGCAGCGCAATCGACAGACCCGCCGCGACCTTCTCCGGCTGGAATGGAACGGAGTTCAGGCAGCGCTCGCGCATGCCGATTCGAAGTTCGTTGAGCGCGTCCAGATCGCGAGTCAACTCGAGACTCTTGCGGACAAATTCTTCCTTGTCGCGCACGATGAACTGTTCGAGTCCAACGTGCTCGAGCCAGCAGGCGCCTCCGCGGCTCGGCATCGATATGCCGGGCATCGTGATCGTTGGGACACCCATCCATAGCGCGTTGAGCGTCGTGGTCGAGCCCGTGTAGGGGAACGTATCGAGGCAGAGGTCGACCTGGTGGTGCTGCTGCATGTAAAGAGGCAGCGACCCGCGCGGGCAAAACGTCAGCCGGTCCGCGGTGATGCCTTCGGCGGCGAACCATTCCAGATATGTCGGCTCGTCCAGCTTGCTTGAGATCGCGCCAATCACCATTCGCGAGGACGGTTCGGCGCGCAGAATGACGCTCCAGAGTGCGATAACTTCCTGACTCAGCTTGTTCAGCCGGTTGAAGCTGCCGTACGTGACATAGCCTTTATGAAGTGCGGGCAACGCATTCACGGGCGGGCAGTTCGGCGGCGGCATGAACGGAGCGATCGCGGGCAGCAGCGCCAGTTTTTCGACGAACTGATCCTCGAATTGCGCGGGAGGGGTGATGAACCGATCCGACAGGTAGTAATCGAATGCGGTCATTCCGGTGGTGGCTGGATAGCCGATCCACGACGCCTGAATAGGCGCGGGCTTGTGTGCGAGCGCAATGATTCGCGAATGCGCCGTATGCCCCGAAAGATCGATGACAATATCGATGCCGTCATCGGCAATCTTCCTGCTCAGCGCCGCATCGCTAAGATCGGCCACCGCGTGCCACGAGTCGGCGTATGCGCGAAGCTTCTCGGTAAGGTGGTCATTCACCCCAAAGGTGTAATAGAAGTGAAGCGATAGCTCGGGGTCATGGGTCAAATGCTGCACGACAGGCAGAAGATAGTAAGCCGCCGCATGATTGCAAAAGTCGCCGGAAACGAAAGCGATGCGCAGCTTGCGCTCGGGATCACGTCGATTGGTGTAACGGCGGCTCGCAACGATGGCGGGAACGTCGTGCATTTCCCCGAATACCCTGTGTTCCTTAAGGAACGCGGCCTTGCCGATCGTATTGCTGTGCGTCAGGCAGAACAGCAAATTCGTGCGTGCGTTGCTATTGGCCGGCTCGATTTCAAGCGCGGTGCGCAGCGCGGCTTCGGCTTCCGCGATAGCGCCGATGCCGAGATACACGTTGCCCAGCGAACTGTGTACAGAAGCCGAGCGCGGTGCAAGCTGTGCGGCTCGCATGCATGACGCAATCGCCTCGGCGCGCCGTCCAAGCGCGACCAGCGTGACGCCGAGAATCCGATGTGCCTCTGCGTGATCCGGCGCAATGGCGATAAGTTGCCGTGCGTGCCGTTCGGCTTCGTCCAGCGCGCCGGTGTGGCGCGATGTATCGGCGAGCAGTAACCGGCAAATCATGTCAGTGGGATCCAGCTCCACGCCTTTGCGCGACGCTTCGAGTACTTCGCGGAATTGATTGTTCTTGTGAAGCGAAATGGAGAGCGCACGCCAACTCTGGATGTCTTTCGGGTAGCGAGCGGTCAGCTTGCGAGCGAGCTTGATGGCTTCCGGGAAATTGCCCTTGTGCACCAGCGCGTTGTGCTTTTGAATTTCCGCGGCCGATGCTGCACGATGCTGAGCCGCGCTCAACGGTACGCGCGCGATTTTTGCCGGCTCCTCGGCCGCTTCGCCGATGACCAGATTCACGTCTTGCACAGCGTCCGGATGCGCATTGACTTTGATTTCCATCCGCTTTTCCGGCTGCGCCAACTGATGAATCAGGCTATTCATCGCGGGGCCTTGAACGCCCTGCTGTTGTGCCAGCTCCACCGCGGTCCATGCGGCTGCTAACTGATTGCTTTCGAACAGCGCATTGATATAGGCGACCCAATACTGTCCGTTGGACGGTCTCACGCCTAGCGCGACTTCGAAGTGCGGAACGGCTTCGGCGGCGCGGTTCGTCTGGACCTTGATCACGCCGAGGTTGTAGTTCGCGTCCGGATGCTCCGGCATGGCCTCGAGAATGGCTTCGAACAGCGCGCGCGCGTCGTCGATCTCACCCTTGTGATATTGCTCGATGGCGCTCTGCATGACGAGAGCGATGTCCTGAGCGCGCTGCTGTTCAGGAGTGAGAGGCTGGGACGTCGGGAACTGGAATTGGATGGACATGATGCTCGCACGAGGAAGCTGTACGTTGGATTATCAAGTCCGAATTCGCGCCGTGAAGGGTGGAAGTGACGGCAAAATGGCCACCAATTCACCTGATTACGAAGCACAAAAAGAAACGCCCGCGCAAGGCGGGCGAGGGTGCAACGAGCGCAGCTTTACTCCGGTGCGCAGTTGTTGTTGGTTATACGGTTAAGGCGTCTTTGCGCCGCTTATCGGCTTACAGCAACGCCGTTTTCTGATACTTGTCGACGGCGCTCGCGCGGCGCATCGCGGCCGTGAATTCGGCCTGCAATTCCACTTGCGTGGTTTGCGCGTTGGCGTAAAGCGCTGCGTCGCGCGCGACGATCGAACGGATCACGTCGAGCGAGCCTTGCACCTGCTGCGCGTCAAGCGACATGATCAGCGGCGAGCGGATTTCGGCGAGCCGCGCGGCTTCGGGCCAGTCGGCCAGCGCGGCCGCTTGCTCGATCTCGCCGGTCAGCGCCAGCACTTTCCCGATCAGGGCAGAGGACTCCATGTGCGTTCTCCGTGACGTTACTTGTTGGTCGCGAGTGCGCCGGCGCTGTTCGTGCCGCCGAACAGTTGCGTCAGGTACTGCGAGTTGTTGTTCATCGTCGCCATCAACGTGTTGAGCGCCGTGAACTGCGCCGAGTATTGGCTCGTCAGCTGCGCAATGTAGTCGTTCAGGCTCGTCTGTTGTGTCTGGATGCTCTTCAGGTCGGAGTTCAGCGCGGTGGTCCGCACGTCGATCATGCCGCCTGTCTTCGTGAAATTGGTGATGCTGGTGCTTAACTGCGCGCCGATGCCGTTGGTCGAATTGAACAGCGAGGCCACCGTCGACGAGTTGTTCTGCAATGCGTTGGTGAGCGCCGCGCTATCCACCTGCAGCGTGCCGTCGGCTTGCAGCGAGATACCGATCGAGCCGAGGCTCTGCGACGTGCCGCCGTTCTTCACGCCGCTCGCGACAATCGACGAAAGCGCGTTCTTGATCGTGTTGAGCGTGGAATCGCCGAGCAACGGACCCTGCGTCGTCGCGCCCTGCGTGTATTGCGCGAGCGTGCCCATGGTCGTCACGACCGTGTTGTAGAGCGACACGAAGTTGTTGATCGCGCTGGCCTGCGAGGTGGTGTCCGCGGCAACCGTCAGCGTTTGCGTGGTCGCGGGGGTCGTCACCGCGGCCGACGTCAGGTTCAGCGTCACGCCTGCGATCGCGCTCGTGACCGAGTTGGTCGAGCTCGACGCGGCAATGCCGTTGATCTTGAACTCGGCGTCTTGTGCAGCCGTGCTTTGTGTCCACGCGCTCGCGTTGTTGGCCGACGTGATGGTCGACTGGCCGCCCGTCGTGCTGGCCGTCGACGTCACGCCGAGGCTCGACAGACCGTTGTCGCCGCTCAGGTTGCTGACCGCCACGCTGATCGTATTGGACGCGCCGGTCGTGCTCGACGCGAGCACGAGGTGGGCGCCGTCGGTGCCGTTCACGACAGTCGCCGTAATGCCCGGGTTGCCGGTCGCGCTGTTGATTGCGGCGGCGATGCCGGCAACGGTGTTGTTGCTGCTCGTGATCGACACGTCAAACGACTTGCTGCCGAGCGACAGCGACAGCGTGCCCGTACCGAGCGCCTGGCTAGCCGTGAAAGCCGACGACGACAGCGCCTGCGACGCCGCGACCTGCGAGACCGCGACGCTGTAGCTGCCGGCGACCGCGCCCGTAGTGGCAGTCGCGGTGATGCCGGTGCCGCCGCTCAAGGTCGCGGTAAAAGTATTCTGGAGTCCGCCGTTGGACAGCGAAGTGAGGCCCGTTTCCAGCGCGCCAAGCGCGGCCGAAAGCGTGCCGAATGCGGAAATCTGGGTGTTGTCCGAGCTTTGTTGCGCCGTCAACGCGGCAACCTGGCCGGCAGTCTTCGAATTTACGAGAGCCGTGACGAGCGTCGACACGTCCAGCGACGAATTGCCCGTCGCGCCCGTGATGACCGACTGCATGGCCTGCTGCAGGGCTGCATTGTCGGCTGCGACAGTCGCTGATGCCGCGCTCGCCGCCGATGAACTCGTAATCGTTGACATGAAAATGCTCCGTGCGTCCGTTGTGATGCGTAAGGGGCGTAACAGAAATGCTGGATGGAAGGCGAGCCTTCCATCGAAACGCTAAAAACCGGACAACGCGCGGTGAAGCGCGAGGTCCGGTCAAACTTCAGAAGCTATTACTGGAGCAGCTTCAGAACTTGCTGCGGCTGCGAGTTGGCTTGCGCCAGAACCGAGATACCAGCTTGTTGCAGCACTTGAGCCTTCGAGAGGTTAGCAGTTTCCTGCGCGAAGTTCGCGTCGGTGATCTGCGATTGTGCCGACGACAGGTCGGTTGCTTCAGCTTGCTGCGACGTTGCAATCGCGCTGAAACGGTTCTGTGCTGCACCGAGACTTGCTTGTAGGTTGCTGACTGCGGTCAAGGCGTTGTCGATTGCGACCATTGCCACATTCGCGCCGCTGACCGTGCTGATGTCCAGCTTCGACACCGACGTGTTCGACGCGTTGACTGCGCCGATCTGTGCCGTTGCGGCGAGGACCGACTTGTCCAGCGCTGCGTTCGTCTGGTCGTATGCAGCCGTGTTCATCGTCAGCGTCGTGACCGGAGCGCCCAGCGTAGCGTTCGTCTGTGCGCCTGCCGAGAAAATCGTGCTAGCGGCTGCCGAGCTGATCGCCGAACCGTTCTGGTCGGTGAAGCTGAAGCCACCATGACCGTCCGACAGCACGTTGATCGACGTGATGATGTTCGCGCTCGGCGTCGACGTTGCTGCTGCGCCCGTCGCTGCGTCGATGTTCAGGTTGCTGATCGTGCCAGCCAGTTGGCCGGTTGCCAGCGAACCGCTGCCGAGGCTAGCGGCCGACATGCTCTTCGACAGGTCGAGGTTGATCGTCTGACCGACGTTCGCGCCAACCTGGAAGCCGACGATACCAGCCGAGCCGTCCAGAATGTTCGTGCCGTTGTACGTCGTTTGCGACGCGATACGGTTCACTTCCTGGATTTGCTGCGCAACTTCCTTCTGCAGCGCTGCCTGGTCCGACGACGACATCGTGCCGGTCGAAGCCTGCACAGCCAGCGTACGGATACGTTGCAGGCTGGAAGTCAGCGAGGACAGCGCGCTCGACGCCGTCTGAATCAGCGACACGCCGTCGTTCGCGTTCGACACGCCCTGGCCCAGACCGTTGATCTGGGTTTGCATACGGGTCGAAATCGCCAGACCTGCTGCATCGTCAGCCGCGCTGTTGATGCGCTTGCCCGACGACAGGCGGGTGATGGCTTGCGACAGGGCGCTTTGCGAGCCGCTGAGGTTTTGCTGTGCAACCAGCGAGTTGATATTGCTATTGATTCCGAGCATGGAAAATCTCCTAAATAAGCCTGAGCCCAATACGCCATATTGGCATCGGCGGAAGCTTCGTTCATTGCTGGCCGCCTCAGTGAAGGTTGACGGCCCTCCTAAAAAAAACTTGAGGAACTTTCTGTAATCGCACACCGATTGGCTCGCCTGATCGGGCGCGCGGGCCGCGCCGGACAAGCGTTTGAGGCCGATCCGCCAGGCGCGCTGCGGGATTTGAAAAGGCGGCGTATCCTCTTTTTCTCTTGCGATAAAGCCGGGAGAAATCATGCAAAAGCGCCGCATTGGACACTCTGAATTGCAAGTCGCGCCGCTTATGTTCGGCGGCAATGTATTCGGCTGGACCGCCGACGAAGCGACTTCGTTTTCGATTCTCGACGCGTTCGTCGACGCCGGGCTGGACTTCATCGACACGGCCGACGTGTATTCCGCGTGGGCGCCCGGCAATCACGGCGGTGAGTCGGAGGCGATCATCGGCAAGTGGTTGCAGCGTAGCGGCAAGCGCGACAGGATCGTGCTCGCGACCAAAGTGTCGAAGCATCCGCAGCGCAAGGGGCTCTCGGCCGCGAACATTCAGGCAGCCGTCGAAGATTCGCTGCGGCGCTTGCAGACCGATTACATCGACGTCTATTTTTCCCACGACGACGACACCGCGACGCCGCTTGCCGAGACGCTCGGCGCGTATCAGCGGCTGATCGAGGCGGGCAAGGTGCGGATGATCGGCGCGTCGAACTACAGCGGCGCGCGTGTCGAAGAAGCGCTGGCGCTTTCCCGTCAGTATGGGCTGCCGGAATATCAGGTGTTGCAGCCGGAGTACAACCTGTACGATCGCGCCGGATATGAGACCGATCTGGAGCCGGTGGCGCTCGCCTATCAGCTCGGCGTGGTCGTGTACTGGAGTCTCGCGAGCGGATTTTTCTCCGGGAAATATCGCTCGAAGGAAGATCTTGCCGACAAGGCGCGCGGAAGCCGCGTCGAGAAGTATCTGAATGAGCGCGGCCTGCGAATCCTCGGTGCGCTCGACCGGGTCGCGGCGCGGCACGCCAGTACGCCGGCCAGCGTCGCGCTGGCGTGGCTGATCGCCCGGCCGAGCGTGACCGCGCCGATTGCGAGCGCGACGTCGCTGCGGCAACTGGAGAGCCTCGTCGCCGCTGTTCATCTGACGCTGACGGGCAGCGACATCCGGGAACTGGACGACGCGAGCGCGTGAACTGCCGCGGCGGCCTGGCGTAATCCCTAAACCCCTGGTACGATGGACAGTTTCCTGATATCATCGGGAGTGAATTGAGATCTTTGCCTGTTTCGTCATCGTCTTTTCGTTGATGGAAGGTTTGGCGAAACGGCAGCAGGCGCGGCTTTGCAATACGTCTGTCCGCGTTCCGCGGTGAGCTCCACACCTCTCTTTTCCGGCCTCCGTGGCCGCTTTGCCTCTCGTTTCATTCGTGGTTTGGCCGGGTTCTTCCCGCGTTTGCCTGTTACTGGCCATGAATCGAAACGACCGGAGGGCCGGCGCGTGAGCGGTTTCCCCGCCACGCAATTAACCCCTATCAAGTGATTGAGTTAGGAATTACATGACGACGATTCTTCTGAAAGAAAACGAGCCGTTCGAAGTGGCGATTCGCCGCTTTCGTCGCGCAATCGAAAAGAACGGCCTGATCGCAGAACTGCGTGAGCGCCAATCGTACGAAAAGCCGACCACGGCACGTAAGCGCAAGAAGGCTGCTGCTGTGAAGCGCCTGCACAAGCGCCTGCGCAGCCAGATGCTGCCGAAGAAGCTGCACTAAGCACGCTTTTTCAGCACGGTCAGAACGGCGGTGTGAGCTTCGAAAGAAGCCACATCGCCGTTTTGCTTTATGGGCGCCAGGTTGCCTCGCGAGTTGGCGCGGGCTGCGGCGCGCGCCTTGTAGCGTTAAGCCGCGTTCTTCAGCATGTGCGCCGACAGACCGAACTGGCGTGCAATCGAATTCAAGCGGTCATCCCATTCCCACGTGCCGAACACATCGTGCACGTTTTGCAGGCAGCTAAGCAGATCGATCGTCTCCTGATCGTACACATTGATGCGCGACCGCAGCAGCGCCTTGCGCAGAGCGGCGATGCCGGCGTCCATGTAAGCGGGCGCCGCGACGGGCGTTTTGCCGATATAGCGCACGGGCACGCCTTCCATGGCCGTCATGTAATCGCGCAGTTTGATGAAGTTGCCGACTGGGCAGCCGCCGCAATAGCCGCGGTAAGCGCCGCCTCCGCGCGGCAGGAGCGCCGCGCGCTTTTGCCCGAAGAGATGGCTGACGGCCTGGTCGAAAATGTCCTGATGGGTGAGGAAGGTAAGAGTTTTCATGATGGTTTCGCTATGCGACGCGGTCGTTACTCGTTATTGAGCGGCTGATTCCAGTATCCCGCTTGCGTTCGCTGGCGAAACCCCGACTAGCATCGCGAAACGTCCTCAATTCGAAGATTCGCGCGAGTCCGAGGAGCGCTTTGCGCCGGCGTTGCGGCGGCGAACGCAGCGGTCACTGCTGCTTGTGACCGCTCATAACCGTATAACGGCCGGCACCGGCGATAAGCACAGCAGGGCTTTACCGGATAGCTGATGCGGACGGGCGTGTGATGATCTCGCAAGGGGACTGTTGCGAGAGGGCCGTCGCAATCAGGCGTGAGGTCCGCCAGCCCCAGCGACCATACGAGTCGCCGATTGAACGCCCCAACCTCAACCGGCCTTACGCGCGCGTCCCTTCTTGCCGAGCGCTGCACACCTGGCGCGGCACATGCAAGTTGCCTCGTGATCGTTGACCATGCCGACCGCCTGCATGAACGCATAGCAGATGGTCGAGCCCACGAACTTGCAGCCGTAGCGTTTTAGCGCCTTGCTGAGCGCATCCGATACTTCTGTCGATGCCGGCGCCTCCTTGTACGATGCCCATTCGTTCTGGATCGGCGTGTTATCGACGAAAGACCAGATGAAGTTGGCGAACGACCCATGCTCCGCCTGAATCTGCTGCACGGCGCGCGCATTCGTGATGGCGGATTCGATCTTGCCGCGATGGCGCACAATGCTTTCGTCCACGACGAGCCTCTCGACCTGCGCCGGCGTGAAGCGCGCAACCTTGTCGATGTCGAAGTCCGCGAATGCCCGCCGGTAGCCGGCCCGCTTGTTGAGAATCGTGGACCACGACAAGCCGGCCTGCGCGCCTTCGAGCACGAGCATTTCGAAGAGATGCTGGTCGTCGCGGGACGGCACGCCCCATTCGGCGTCGTGATAATGTGCGAGCGCTTCGCTCGATACCCAGTTGCATCGCTGTGTCAATTTAGCGCTCCCCGTTGTGATGTCGCTCGCCAGCATAGCCGAACGCCTGAGCGCCGCAAGCTGGCCATTCGGCCAATTGCCGGATCGAAAAGGACCTGCCACGCTATGCCTATTTCGCAAGAAACGCATTTCAATCGATGAACAAAGACCTATTTCTGATCGGCGTCGACGGCGGCGGCACCGGAACACGCGTCGTGCTCGCCGACGCGCAGGGGCGCGAACTGGCGCATGCGGCGAGCGGGCCGTCGGGCTTGGGGCTTGGCGTCGAACGTGCGTGGCTTGCCATTGCGGCCGGCTGCGAGCAGGCATTCGCGAACGCCGGCGTTGCGCTCGGCTGGTCGCGCTGTGTGCTCGGTTGCGGCCTCGCGGGCGTGAACAACCGCGACTGGCTGGCGTCGTTTCTCGCGCAGGCGCCCGCGCTGGCCGGACTCGCCGTCGAAAGCGATGCGTACACGACACTGCTCGGCGCGCACGGGGGCGCCCACGGCGTGATCGTCGCGCTCGGCACGGGCAGCATCGCGGCAGCGGCGGATCATGAGGGCGGCGAATGCCGGATTGTGGGCGGCTACGGTTTTCCGTCGGGTGATGAAGCGAGCGGCGCCTGGCTCGGTGTGCGCGCCATCGTCCATGCGCAGCACGCGCTCGACGGCCGCGGCCCCAACGACGACTTCGCGCAGGCGCTGCTTGCGCACGTCGGCGCGAGCGATCGGGACGCCCTTACCGTGTGGCTTTGCGAGGCGAATCAGACGGCGTACGCGAGTCTCGCGCGGGTCGTGATCGCGCACCGCACGCATCCGTTTGCCGCGCGGCTGCTCGGCGCGGCGGGCGTTGAAATCGGCAAGATGATCGCGGCGCTCGACCCATCGGCGAGATTGCCGATTGCGTTGTGCGGCGGGCTTGGTGCGCCGTTGCGCGAATACGTGCCGCAGGCTTATCAGCCGCGCTTGCGCGAGCCATTGGCGGATTCCGCGCATGGCGGCTTGCGGTTGGCGCAAAGGGAAGCTGGGCGGCTGGCGGGTGAGGGTTGAGGCGGAGCCGAAGCTCGGAGCCGAGCCCTAAAGGCGAACCTTGGAGCCGAACTTTGAGGTGGAACTTGAAGCCGAACCTTGAAGCCCAACCTGCCAGCCGAACACCGAGGCATCGACGGTAAAATACAGCCTCCCAAGCTGCCTGCCATCTCGCCATGTACAAAGTCATCGCCACGGATCTCGACGGCACGCTGCTCAATGCCGATCACCAGGTCGACCCCTTCACGGTCGCCACCGTGCGCAAGCTCGAAAGTGACGGCGTGCAGTTTGTGATCGCCACCGGCCGCCATTTCTGCGATGTCGCGGGCATTCGCGACATTCTCGGCATCAAGCCTTATCTGATCACGTCGAACGGCGCGCGCATCCATGCGCCGGACAACACCGTGATCCACGCCGACGATCTGCCGCCCGCTATCGTGCAACGCCTCGTGCAGCCGGAGATTGTCGGCGCGCACGGTCGCGTGATCGTCAACCTGTTCGCCGATCAGGCGTGGCTGATCGACCGCGACGCGCCCGAGCTGCTCAAGTTTCATCAGGATTCGGGCTTCACCTACGAAGTGGCCGAACTGCTGGCGCACGACGGCGTGGACATCGCCAAGGTGCTTTATATCGGCGACCCGGCGGACCTCGCGCAGGTGGCCGCGAACCTCGCGCGCGAATTCGGCGACGCGCTCTACGTGACGTACTCGCTGCCGGACTGTCTTGAAGTGATGACGTCGAATGTGTCGAAGGGACGCGCGCTGCAGATCGTGCTCGAGCGCGTGGGCGTCGATGCCGCGCACTGCGTGGCTTTCGGCGACAACATGAACGACATCGACCTGCTCGAAACAGCCGGCCATCCGTTCATGATGAACAACGCCAATCCCGACCTGATCACGCGCCTGCCCAACGTGCCGCGCATCGGCAATAACTTCGAAGCGGGCGTCGCGCACCACTTGCGCAAGCTCTTTTCAATCGACGACGAACTGATGGCCTAGCGCCTCGGGCTGCAAACGGCACTGGCCCGCATCTGCTTTCGCGGATGCGGGCCAGTCGGTGAAGCCCGGCTAGCTCAGGTCACGTTCGTTTCCGGGCCGGCAATCGGTCGCGCCATCAGTATCGCAATCAGTCGCGCCATCCGCCGCGGCGTCCGTCGTGGTCGCCACGATCGCCGCGGCCGCGGTCGTCGTAACCCCAATGGCGATCGTTCCGGTTCCAGCCGCGTTCGTAACGGTGGTCGCCGCGATAGTAGTCGCCGCGATCGTACCGATGGCCCCAGCCGCCGTTGCCGTAGTACACCGGTTGCGGCGCTGCATAGACCGGGGCGGGCCGCGTGTAGACCGGCGCGCCGAGCGAGACGCCGATATTGAGATCCGTATGCGCTTGCGCGACCCCGCATGCGCCTGCTGCAAGGCCCGCGGCAACCAGCAATTGAGTGACGATGCGTTTCATGTTTTTCTCCTGCAAGAGGCTTGCTGTGACGCGACAGATGTTTGTCGCACAGGTCCAATCTACGCAATCCACTCCGCCGGGACTGCGACCAGATGTTACGGACTGCAAGCAACTCCGCAGGATCTGAGGACCGGCGAGTTTGCGCTCGTGCGGTGCCTGGCGCCGGGTGATGACGACGGAAAGGCTGTCGGCGCAGGCCGCGGGCCTATTCGAACGCCGCCACAAGCGCTCCGCCGTTACGCCGAAGCAGCGTCGCGGCGCGCAACGCGTAATCGCGGCTTACATCTGTATAACGGATTAATCAAATCGAATGGTTGCGACATAAGCCCAAAAACAAAACGGGCGCCGCAGCGCCCGCCTTGCTCACTCAGACAACCGGGCTCGATCAGTCGAGAGCCAGTTTCTGCGCATTGCCGCCACGGCTTTCCGCGATCAGCGGATACACCAGGCCGGCAACCACCGCGCCGATGATGGGCGCGATCCAGAACAGCCACAACTGATCCACCGCAGCACCGCCGACGAACAGCGCCGGGCCAGTGGAGCGCGCCGGGTTGACCGACGTGTTCGTGACCGGAATCGAAACCAGGTGAATCAGCGTCAGACACAGGCCGATGGCGATCGGCGCGAAGCCGGCCGGCGCGCGCTTGTCGGTCGCGCCGAGAATGACGAACAGGAAGAAGCCGGTCATGACCGCCTCGCAGGCGAACGCCGCGACGAGCGAGTAATGGCCCGGCGAGCGGTCGCCGTAGCCGTTGCTCGCGAAGCCGCTCGCAACGAGGTCAAAGCCGGGTTTGCCGGACGCGATGAGCGCGAGCGCCGCGGCGCCCAGCACCGCGCCCGCCACCTGCGCGACGATGTACGGGAGGAGGTCGCGAGCCGGGAAGCGGCCGGCCACCGTCAGGCCGACGCTGACCGCCGGGTTCAGATGGCAGCCCGAAATGTGTCCGATCGCAAAGGCCATGGTCAGCACCGTCAGCCCGAAAGCGAGCGACACACCGACGAAACCGATGCCGAGACCATGCACCGGACCGGCGAAGTTCGCGGCGAGAACCGCGCTGCCGCAGCCCCCGAGCACGAGCCAGAATGTGCCGAACAACTCGGCGGCAAGGCGCTTTGACAACTGCATGTTTGGGTATCCTAAAATAATTGACGCTCGGGAAGCACGGAGCGTGAACGCACGGCCGGCGCGGGCGCGTGCTGTGAACGTTCAATTCTAGGGAAAGAGTGGCCAATCGAGTGTCAAGAATCGTCAATGCCGGCTGGCTTTACCAGTTATTACGGGATAAAGCCGTTTTACAATTGAGCTATGTTTAATAATTATCAGAAGATAGCTCGCTTAATGGGTAATGTTATCCATTGCGAATTTTTATAATTACAGTTAGTCTGCGAGGCGAATGAGTTCTAAAAGGGGAGAACCGGAATGTCTCAATATGCAGACCTCAAGGCGCAGATCGCCAAATTGCAGGCACAAGCAGAAGAAGCTCGTCGCACGGAAATTGACAATGTGATAGCCGACATCCGCCAAAAAATCGCCGAATATGGCCTGACTGCACAGGACCTCGGCTTTGCAGTGGCCGCCAAGCGGGGCCGTCCGCCCAAGAAGGCGCCGCTGCCGGCTAAATATCAGGACCCGAAAACGGGTAATACGTGGAGCGGCCGCGGCAAACCGCCCAAGTGGATCGTCGGCAAGAACCGCGAACGTTTTCTGATTGGCGCGAGCTGAGTTGCTTGCGAGTGACGCGAAAGCGGATTGAAGGACCAACGCCGCTGCGTGTTTACTCGACTGTGCTAATCGGATGTGGAAGCGCATCCACGGCGCCATTAAAAAAGCCGCCTTTGCCAGGCGGCTTTTCTTAAAAGTAGCGCGATAAGACCGGCTTATCGTCCGCGCAAAACGATTCACATGGAAAAATGTGCGCGGTTTTCAATGAATCGAAAGCGCCGGTAGCGAATCAGTTGTATCGGCAACGGAACGCTCGTCCGTTTAAAGCACCGCGCGCATGACAGGCCGCGCGGCGCTCGCCGTTATCAGCCCACGGCGACCTGGCGCAGAACCGGCCGGCGCGCGGCTTCGATCAGCGCCGAATACGCGTCCACGTAGTTGCGCGCCATCGTCTTCGAGCTGAAGCGGCGCTCGAACTGCGCGCGGATTTCCGTACGCGACAACTCGTCCAGACGCTGCAGCGCGGCCACCGCGCCTTGCACGTCCTCGACGATGTAGCCGGTCACGCCATGATCGATCACTTCGGGCACCGAGCCGCGGTTAAACGCGATCACCGGCGTGCCGCAGGCCATCGACTCGATCATGACGAGGCCGAACGGCTCGGACCAGTCGATCGGGAAGAGCAGCGCCTTGGCGCCCGACAGAAACTCCGGCTTCTGCGCCTCGTTGATTTCGCCGACAAACTCGACATGCGCCTGCGACAGCAGCGGCTCGATCTCGCGCTTGAAGTAATCCTGGTCGGCCTTGTCCACCTTGGCGGCGATCTTCAGCGGCAAACCGCTTTGTGCAGCGATCTTGATGGCTGTATCGACGCGCTTTTCCGGACAAACACGGCCGAGGAACGCAAGGTATTCCGGCTTCTTGTGCGTCTGCGGCGTGAGTAGCTGCTCCGGCAGACCGTGATAGATGGTGTTCAGGAAGTTCGCCTGCGGTAGCGGCACCCGCTGCGAATCCGAAATCGAGATGACCGGCGCGCCCGGGAACGCATCGAACACCGGCTGCAGCTCGGGCAGGTCGAGGCGGCCATGCAGCGTGGTCACGAACGGCGTGTCCATCGTCGAAAAAAGCGGGAACGGCATGTAGTCGAGGTGAAAGTGCAGCACGTCGAACTCGTGCGCGACCCGGCGCACCTTTTCCATCATCAGGATGTGCGGGGCGAGCGCGTCGCGAATCGTCGGGTCGAGGCGCAGCGCACGAGGCCAGCACGCATCGAGCTTCGCCGATGTCACCGAGTCGCCGCTCGCGAACAGCGTGACGTCGTGGCCCTCGTCGACCAATGCCTCGGTGAGGTAGGACACGACACGTTCGGTGCCACCGTAGAGCTTCGGCGGGACTGCTTCATACAACGGCGCAATTTGTGCGATTCGCATGCGTTTCTCCTGTTTGACACGGCTTCGCACAGCAGCGCTCGAGTCGAGCGGGGAGCGAATGCCTGACGGACGGTTGGGCGCGGTAAGCCGCCGCCCGGGGGTGCTCCGAATCTGCATCGGGTTATCCCTTAGCTTCATTATCGGGATCGGCCGCGCCAATTCGAGTTATTTTTCAAACGCTTAACGTTGTTACAGCGCGAAACACGAGACGTTACACGCGCCAACGCCCGTCGCTGGGCGCTCACAGGCCAATTTCAGCCCCAGCTCCCGACGGCGCTGGTAAACGGCGCGTTCCCCTGTAGCAAGCCGCGAGCCCGCTCCCGCCGCACAAAATATTACGCAGTGGTGAAAAGACCTTATAATCCGGCTCACCGTCGTACGGTGCGAGGCGCGGCTCCGCAAAACTCACCGTTTAGTTCATTTACGCCGAATCCTCGGGCGCTAAGTATTCACCGCGCATAAAGAGTTGCCGCGCGGCATCGCGCAGTCTCATTCCTTTCTCTCCCAACCTGGCAAAGTAGGAAAAATTCCTACACGAATGACGGATTAATCCGTCAAACAAGCTGGGTGTCTGTCCGATTTTGTTTCGCTCCCCCTTTGGCGACAATGGCCGCAAGACCAGAAACGAGCCGATTCGTGCGTTTAAGTGCGCGCGTCCGAGCAAACGTTTCCGTAACGGCCTGACCAGCCAGATACACCCCGGGGGAATCATGAGCGCGACAAGCGAAATGCTCAATGAGATCAGAGAAGTCAACCTGTCTTATCTCCTGCTCGCGCAGCGCCTGCTTCGCGAAGACAAGCCGATGGGCATGTTTCGCATGGGGATCTCGGACCAGCTAGCCGATGTGCTCGCCAACCTCTCGTTGGCGCAGACCGTCAAGCTCGCGGCGTCCAATCAGGTGTTGTGCCGTTTCCGTTTCGACGATCATGCCGTGCTCTCCGCACTCGCGGACAAGGGCAAGTCCAGCGCCGTCGCGCAGGCGCATTCCGCGATTCTGATGGCCAGCCAGCCGGTCGAGCAGCTCGGCTGAATGGCGTTTCGCAGCTTCGGCAAGGCAATCGGGACGGGACGCAAGCAGGATGGCATATAAAAGTGTGGTGCTCGAAGTCAAGGAAATCACCCTGGCCATCGAACTGATCGAACTCGGCGCGCGTTTGCAACTGCTCGAAGCGGAAACGAGCCTGTCGCGCGACCGGCTCATCAAGCTGTACAAGGAACTGAAAGGAGTTTCGCCGCCCAAGGGCATGCTGCCGTTTTCGACCGACTGGTTCATGACCTGGCAGCCGAACTTTCATTCCTCGCTGTTCTACAACATCTACCGTTTCATGGCCGATCATGGCGGCTGCGCGACGATCCAGTCGATCGTGAAGAGCTACCGGCTGTATCGCGAGCACGTGCAGTTGCACGACGACGAACCCGTGCTCAGCCTCACGCGCGCGTGGACGCTCGTGCGATTCTTCGACTCGGGCATGCTGCAGATCACGCCCTGCTGCCGCTGCGGCGGACATTTCGTCGCACACGCTCACGACCCGAAGCATGGGTTCGTCTGCGGACTGTGCCAGCCGCCATCGCGCGCCGGTAAGACAAAGAAAGTCGCCGACGCCCGCGCCCGCGAGAGCCTCGCGGCGCTCGACGCGTAGCGCCCGCAGCGGCCGCCGCCACGCGGCCTTCCATTCATCGCCTTATGCCGACGGCTTGCCCGCCCGGCGCAACGCAACCCAGCGCAACGCAACGCCAAACCTGCCGCAAGCGGCGCCTTGCCGACCGCGTCCGCCTCTGGTTTACACCGTCGCGGCAAGCCGCTTTTCCGTCAAAGTTTTCTGCTGTGTTGCCGTAAACCAGTTTAACGACGGTCACCGTCGCTTCTTTGTGAGGGCTCGGCAGTGCTGATTTTCGTGGGAACACTCGTGACGCTTTTGTCCGTTTTCGGCGGTTACGCGCTGGAAGGCGGCCATCTCGGCGCGCTGTTGCAGCCCGTTGAAGTGCTGATGATCGTCGGCGCAGGCGTCGGCGCGTTTATCCTCGGTAACGGGATGAAGACGATCAAGGCAACGCTGCGCGTCATTCCGACCCTGTTCAAGGGCGCGAAGTACAACAAGGACGTCTACATGGAGCTGATGGCGCTCCTCTACGTCCTGCTCGCCAAGGCGCGCAAGGAAGGCACGCTGACGCTGGAAGCGGACATCGACGATCCGTCGAAGAGTCCGATCTTCACGCAGTACCCGAAGATTCTCGCCGATCACCACATCATCGAGTTTCTGACCGACTACCTGCGGCTGATGGTGGGCGGCAACATGAATGCGTTCGAGATCGAAAGTCTGATGGACGAAGAGATCGAAACGCATCACCAGGAAGGCGAAGCGCCCGCGCATGCGCTGAACAAGGTCGGCGACGCGATGCCGGCGTTCGGTATCGTGGCCGCGGTCATGGGCGTGGTGCACACGATGGCGTCCGCCGACAAGCCGCCTGCCGTGCTCGGCGAAATGATTGCGCAGGCGCTGGTCGGCACCTTCCTCGGCATTCTGCTTTCGTATGGACTGATCGGGCCGCTTGCGAGCGTCGCCGAACAGCGCGTGACCGAGTCGACCAAGATGTTCCAGTGCATCAAGGTGACGATTCTCGCGAGCCTGAACGGCTATGCACCGGCGATCGCCGTCGAGTTCGGCCGCAAGGTGCTGTTCTCGACCGAGCGTCCGTCGTTCGCCGAGCTCGAAGAGCACGTGCGCCGCGTGAAGGCCAAGTAAGGGCGCCGGGACCGAACCGATGAGCAAGGACAAAGACCGCGCCATTGTCGTCAAGCGCGCTGCGCCGAAGAAGGCCGGCCACCACGGCGGCGCCTGGAAGCTCGCGTATGCGGACTTCATGACCGCGATGATGGCGTTCTTCCTGCTGATGTGGCTGCTGAGCTCGGCATCCACGGTGCAGTTGAAGGGCATCGCGGAGTACTTCAACCAGCCGTTGAAGATCACGCTGTGGGGCGGCGACCGCAGCGCGGAAGACTCGAGCATTCTGAAGGGCGGCGGCCGTGATATCTCGACCGACGCGCAGGGCGTGACGCGCTCGACCGACGGTTCGAACAATCGCGCCGAGCGCACGGTGTCAAAGAGCAGTGAAGACTCGATGAAGCAGTTGCAGGGCGAGTTGGAGCGTCGCGAGCAGGTTCGCCTGCACGACTTGCAGGTGAAGCTGATGGCCGCGATCGAAGCGAATCCGGTGCTGCGCCAGTTCAAGCAGCAGATTCGCATCGACTCGACGCTGACGGGCTTGCGCATCGAGATCGTCGACTCGCAGAAGCGGCCGATGTTCGCGACCGCGAGAGATCAGGTGGAGCCGTACATGCGCGACATTCTGCGCGAGATCGGCCACACGCTGAACGACGTGCCGAACCGGATCATCGTGCAGGGTCACACCGACGCCGCGCAGTACGCGGGCGGCGAGAAGGGTTACAGCAACTGGGAACTGTCCGCGGACCGCGCCAATGCGTCGCGCCGCGAGCTGATCGCAGGTGGGATGGACGAAGCAAAGGTGATGCGCGTGCTCGGTCTCGCGTCGACGCAGAACCTGAACAAGGCGGACCCGATGGACCCGGAAAACCGCCGCATCAGCGTCATCGTGCTGAACAGGAAGTCCGAGGAGGCGCTCAACCATGACGACTCCACCACGACGACCTTGTCGGACGACGCAGCGGGCTCAAAGCCGCTGCTGCAAAAACTGGCGCCGCCCGTGACGGTCGCGCCGAAGGTGCCGGCGGCAACGCCGGCGACTCAGTAACAGGAAGACGGTCGCCCGGCCGTTCCTGCGCCAGAGCGGCGCGGACAGCCAGGCGATTCACAGCGTAAGTGCAGCGAGGTTTTCATGATCAGGCATATCCTGGCAATCGACGATTCGGCATCGATGCGGCAGATTCTTTCCGCGACGCTGACGGCGGCCGGCTATGAGGTGACACTCGCGGCGGACGGCGCGGAAGGGCTCGAAAACGCGCTCGCCGTGCGGTTCGACCTGGTGCTCACCGATCAGCACATGCCGGGCAAGACCGGCCTCGATCTGATCGCCGAGCTGCGCGGCAATCCGGCTTATGCGGACACGCCCATCCTCGTCCTGACGACGGAATCGGGCGAGCCGTTCAAGGCCGCGGCGCGCGAAGCGGGCGCGACCGGCTGGATCGAAAAGCCGCTCGACCCCGAACTGCTGACCGAACTGGTCGCGGCTCTGGCCGAGCCAGATCACGCATAACGCAACCCTAGCAAGTTATAGAAGCTCTCGACGCTGCGGCAAGGTAGCCCAGGCCTAGACAGGAACTCTCGCGGTGACCCAGGCATGACACTCGACATCACTCAGTTCTATCAGACGTTCTTCGACGAAGCGGACGAACTGCTCGCGCAGATGGAGCAGTTGCTGCTCAATCTGGACATCGCGCATCCCGATCCCGAAGACCTCGCGGCAATCTTCCGCGCGGCGCATTCGATCAAGGGCGGCGCGGCGACGTTCGGCTTTACCGCGCTGACGGAAACGACTCACATCCTCGAATCGCTGCTCGACCGTGCGCGCAATAACGAACTCGTGTTGCGCAAGGACATGATCGACACGTTCCTCGAAACCAAGGACGTGCTCTCGGGCCAGCTCGCCGACTACCGCGCGAGCGCCGAGCCGGACGCGGCGGTCGCGAAGGCGATCTGCGCGAAGCTCGAGCAGTTGCACGCGGAAAGCCGCGGCATGGCCGCGCCGGCTGCTGCGGCGCCGGTCGAAGTCGCGGTGGCCGCGCCGATCGAAGAATTCGCAACAGTAGAAGAAGGCAGCGCGCCCGAGCACGTCGTCGATCAGGCGGTGCAGGCGGCGGGCGAATGGAATGACGGCGAACCGGCACAGACCGGGCAAGCCGAAGGAGCCGGCGACGCGAACGACGCCGCCGGCCCGCATCTGAAAATTACGCTACGGGGCGTTGATGCGAAGGACCAGGAACTGCTCGCCGAAGAGCTGGGCAACCTGGGCAACATCGTCGGGCAGGTCAAGAGCGGCGGCGATCTCACGCTGTGGCTTCAGACCGATGTCACGTCCGACGACATCATCGCCGTGTGCTGCTTCGTGATCGACGAAAGTCAGATTTCGATCGGCCGCGGAACCGCGCCGGCGGACGGTGCTCAGCAAGGCGAACCTGGAACGCCCGACGCTGAGCCCTCGTCTCCGGCGCAAGCAGCACCGGCGGCTTCGGCCGCCACCCAACACTCAGCGGCTGCCGAACCGGCGCAGCAGGCGGCAGCGCCGGCGCAGGCGGAACGCGCAGCCGAGCCTGCGAAGGCCGCAGCGCCGGCTCCGGCTCCGGCCGCGGCTAAACCGGCGGCTGCTCCTGCAGCTTCTGCCGCCGCAGCACCCGCCGCCGCGGCAGACTCCGACCGCAAGGCCGCCCGCCCCGCAGCAGCGGCAGGCGGCGCGGAAGGCAGCTCGATTCGCGTCGGCGTCGAAAAGGTCGATCAGTTGATCAACCTCGTCGGCGAACTGGTGATCACGCAAGCGATGCTGGCGGAAACCACCAGCACGTTCGACCCGGCGCTGCATGATCGCCTGTTCAACGGCATGGCGCAGCTCGAGCGCAACGCGCGCGATCTGCAGGAAGCCGTCATGTCGATCCGCATGATGCCGATGGATTACGTGTTCAGCCGCTTCCCGCGTCTCGTGCGCGATCTCGCGGCGAAACTCGGCAAGGAAGTGGAGCTCGTCACCTTCGGTCAGGCGACCGAACTCGACAAGAGCCTGATCGAGCGGATCATCGACCCGTTGACGCACCTCGTGCGCAACAGCCTCGACCACGGCATCGAAACCGTCGAAGCACGCCGCGCGGCAGGCAAGGACGCGACCGGCCAACTGGTTCTGTCGGCGGCACATCATGGCGGCAACATCGTCATCGAAGTGAGCGACGACGGCGCCGGCCTGCGCCGCGACAAGATTCTCGCGAAGGCCGCGAAGCAGGGCATGCAGGTCAGCGAAAGCATGACCGACGAGGAAGTCTGGAACCTCATCTTCCTGCCGGGCTTCTCGACGGCGGAGCAGGTCACGGACGTCTCCGGCCGCGGCGTCGGCATGGACGTGGTGAAGCGCAACATCCAGTCGATGGGCGGTCACGTGGAAATCACGTCGCACGCCGGCAAGGGCAGCACGACGCGCATCGTCTTGCCGCTCACGCTTGCGATTCTCGACGGCATGTCCGTCAAGGTCGGCAACGAGATCTTCATTCTGCCGCTGAACTTCGTGATGGAGTCGCTGCAGCCGCAAGCCGAGGACATCTACACGGTCGCCAACGGCGAGCGCGTGGTGCGCGTGCGCGGCGAATATCTGCCGCTCGTCGCGTTGCACGAGGTGTTCAACGTGGACGGCGCGAAGCAGGAGCCGACCCAGGGCATCGTCACCATCATGCAGACCGAGGGGCGCCGCTTTGCGATGCTGATCGACGAACTGGTGGGACAGCAGCAGGTCGTCGTGAAGAATCTGGAAACGAATTACCGCAAGGTGCGCGGCATTTCCGCAGCGACCATTCTGGGCGACGGCCGCGTCGCGCTGATCGTGGACGTGGCGGCGCTGAACCGCGAATCGCGCAACGCGCATGGCGCAATGAGCCTCGCATGATGTCCGCCCGGCTCGACGTATCACTCACTCAACTCAATTTATCCCAACCGTTTGGGGGCTAACGTGGCAGAAGTTCAATCCATCAATTCGAGCGTCGCGAACGCGACGAATGGTCGCCGCGACGCGCAGCAGGCCGATGCCGGCGGTCAGGAATTCCTCGTCTTCACGCTCGGCGCCGAAGAGTACGGCATCGACATTCTCAAGGTGCAGGAAATCCGCGGCTACGACAACGTGACGCGCATCGCCAATGCGCCCGAGTTCATCAAGGGCGTCATCAATCTGCGCGGCATCATCGTGCCGATCGTCGACATGCGCATCAAGTTTCATCTGGGCCGCGTCGAGTACGACCACCAGACCGTCGTGATCATCCTGAACGTCGCGCATCGCGTGGTCGGCATGGTGGTGGACGGCGTGTCCGACGTGCTGACGCTCGCCGTCGATCAGATCATGCCCGCGCCGGAATTCGGCGCGACGCTGACGACCGAGTATCTGACGGGCCTCGGCACCGTCGACGGCCGCATGCTGATTCTGATGGACATCGAGAAGCTGATGACGAGCCGTGAAATGGCGCTCATCGAAACGCTCGGCGTGTAACCGCCGCGGCGTTCAGAAAAGTTAGGAACAGGGAGCATTGAGATGCTAAGCAGGTGGTCGATTCGCACATCGCTCACGCTAGTGGGGATCATTCTCGTCGCGCTGACCATGGTGGTCGGCGTGCTTGGGCTGACGGCGCTCGGCAGCGCGAGCCGTTCGCTCGACCGTATCGCGCGCGGCGACCTCGTCGCGATTCACGCGCTCGACGACGCTTCGGCCTATCTGCTGCGCTCGCGTGTCTCGCTGGATCGCTTCACCGCGCTCACCGCGGCGGGCGACACGGAAACCGCGAAGAAGGTGCTGGACCGCGCGGTCGAGCTGTACGGCTTCAGCAACAAGAACTGGCAGACCTATCTCGACGCGCCGAAGACGGGCGTCGACCAGGCACAGATGGACGAACTGCTGGCGCGCCGCACGACGCTCGTGCGCGACGGCATGGAGCCCGAGTTCGCCGCGCTGCGCGCGAACGATATGGCCGCGTACCACGCGATCGCCGACACGAAGATCAGCCCGATGTTCGTCGTCTACGACAACGCGGCTTCGGCGGTGATCAAGAGTCTGCAGCAACAGGCGGTGGATCAGCAGGCCGGCGCGCAGTCGAACATTTCGCTGATGACGACGCTCATCATCGCGTTCTCCGCGCTCGCGCTGCTGCTCGTGGTCGGTCTGCGCTTCGCGCTGCGCGGCCTGATCGTGAAGCCGCTGCAGGATGCAAGCGAATGCTTCGAGCGGATCGCGTCGGGCGATCTGTCGGAAACGATCGAGGTGACGAGCCACAACGAAATCGGCCGCCTCTTTGCCGGCATCAAGCGGATGCAGGAAAGCATGGCGTCGATGGTGACGGCGGTGCGCAGCAGCACCGAGTCGATCGACACCGGCGCGCGCGAAATCGCGATGGGCAACACCGATCTGTCGCAGCGTACCGAACAGCAGGCCGCGTCGTTGCAGCAAACGGCGCAGAGCATGGAACAACTCACGGGCACCGTGCGGCAGAACGCCGAGAACGCGCGCCAGGCGAGCCAGCTCGCGGTGAATGCGTCTGACATCGCGACACGCGGCGGCGACGTGGTGAGCCAGGTCGTCACGACGATGCAGGACATCGCGACCAGTTCGAGCAAGGTGGTCGACATCATCGGCGTGATCGAAGGCATTGCGTTCCAGACCAACATCCTCGCGCTCAACGCGGCGGTGGAAGCGGCGCGTGCCGGCGAACAGGGCCGCGGCTTCGCGGTCGTGGCGGGCGAAGTGCGCAGCCTCGCGCAGCGCAGCGCGAGCGCCGCGAAGGAAATCAAGGAACTGATCGGCGACTCCGCCGACAAGGTGCAAAGCGGCTCGACACTCGTCGGACGCGCGGGCACGACGATGGACGAGATCGTGCAGGCCGTGCGCCGCGTGACCGATATCATGGGCGAGATCAGCGCGGCTTCCGAGGAGCAATCGGGCGGCATCGAGCAGGTCAATCGCGCGGTCGTGCAGATGGACGAAGTGACGCAGCAGAACGCCGCGCTCGTCGAAGAAGCGGCGGCAGCAGCAGGGTCGCTCGAAGATCAGACGCGTCAGTTGCAGGCCGTGCTGAGCGGCTGGAAGGTTGGCAGCGGTTCGGGTCGCGGCTTCAGTGCTCCGAGCGCGCCGGCCGTGCCGCAAGTGAAGGCGCGTGCCATGAGCACGAGCCGCAAGCCTGCGGCAAAGGCCGCGCCGCGTGCCGCGCAAGCGACGGCAAATGGCTCGGTGGCGCATGCGGCAACGGCAAACGCGACGGCGCATGCGGCAACTCACGCGACGACCGCAAACAGCGCAGCAGCGGCTCCGGCCAACCAGCAAGCAGCCGCTGGACAAGCAGGCACCGCACGCGTCGAACCCGCGCTCAAGCCGAAGACGCCTCGCGCGGCATTCGAGCCGGCGGCACGTCCCGCAGCGGCGAGCGCAAGCTCGGCGGGATCGGACGCCGACTGGGAAACCTTTTAAACATGGCGATGAAACATGCAGTCATTCGATATCTCGCGCCAGCGGGCGCGAATCATCGAAGCACGCTTTTACGGCGTGTCGCGGGCCGACTGCATGGTGATGGAACTTGCGGGCGGGCGCGACCCCGCAAAAACAATCCCTTGCTCGCCGGTACGTCCGTCGGGCAAGCGTGATGGCTCGTATCGCAGGCAGGAACTTTCATGATGGCAACGCGCGCACAGCAACGCATCGACCGACCGGAGCCGACCCGGTCCGGCGAACAGGGACGTGATTTCGAATTCACCTCCGCGGATTTCGGCCGCATTCGCGAACTGATTCACCGCAGCGCCGGCATTTCCCTCTCCGATCACAAGCGCGACATGGCGTATAGCCGCCTCGCGCGCCGGCTGCGCGCCCGCGGCCTCGATTCGTTCAAGCAGTATCTCGATCTGCTCGAAGCGGAAAACGATCCGGCCGAGTGGGAAGCGTTCACCAATTCGCTGACCACGAACCTGACCGCGTTCTTCCGCGAGGCGCATCACTTTCCGATTCTCGCGGACTTCGTCGCGCGTCGCGCGCAGCCGGTTTCCGTGTGGTGCTCGGCGGCCTCGACGGGCGAAGAGCCGTATTCGATCGCGATGACGCTGATCGAAGCACTCGGCGAAAGCGGCGCACGCCAGGCCACGGTGCTTGCCACCGACATCGACACGCAGGTGCTCGCGAAAGCCGAAGCCGGCGTGTATCAGTTCGATCAGGTGAAGCACCTGTCGCCCGAGCGGCTCAAGCGCTTCTTCCTGAAGGGCACGGGCGCGCATGCCGGCATGGTGAAGGTGCGTCCGCAAGTGCGCCAGATGGTGCGCTTCGAGCAGTTGAACCTCACCGACCGCGATTACCAGTTGCGCACGCAGTTCGACGCGATCTTCTGCCGCAACGTGATGATCTATTTCGACAAGCCGACGCAGGCGCAGGTGCTCTCGCGCTTCGATCCGCTGATGAAGTCGGGCGGTCTGCTGTTCGCCGGCCATTCGGAGAACTTCACGTATGTCACGCAGGCGTTCAGGCTGCGCGGCCAGACCGTGTATGAACTGACGCGCGATGCAGCGGGCGCACGCGCGCCGGCACGTACGGCCGCATCGACAAGCACGACCACGAGCGCGACGACGAGCGGGGTGACGGTATGAGCAGCGCCTTGCCTATCGCAACCAACCTCTACTACGACAACCACTTCCAACGCCCCGGCGTGAAGCTGTTGCCGAACGAGTTCTACACCACGCACGACGACATGGTGCTCGTCACCGTGCTCGGTTCATGCGTCGCGGCCTGCATTCAGGATCGCACGGCTGGCATCGGCGGCATGAATCACTTCATGTTGCCCGACGACGGCGCGGAAGTCGGCCAGGCGGCATCGGATTCGATGCGCTACGGCGCCTACGCGATGGAAGTGCTGATCAACGAGCTGATTAAAGCCGGCGGCCGGCGCGAGCGTTTCGAAGCGAAGGTGTTCGGCGGCGGCGCGGTGCTCGCGGGCATGACGACGATTAATATCGGCGACCGCAATTCGGAATTCGTGCGCCGCTATCTCGCGCTCGAAAAGATTCGCATCGTCGCCGAAGATTTGCAGGGCTCGCATCCGCGCAAGGTCGCTTTCATGCCGCGCACGGGCCAGGTGATGGTGAAGAAGTTGCGCCTGCAACAGGACCCGAGCGTGGCCGAGCGCGAACAGACGCTCATGCGTCAGACCGCCGAAGCGCGCGCCGAACGGCTTGCCGCCGCGAGAAAGCGCGTCGAGCTGTTTGCGACGCCGGCCGCCGCGCGGCCCAGGGTCGAACTGTTCGGCGCTTCGGGCGCGGCCAAGCCGAAGGTCGAGCTTTTCGGCGCCGCAGGCGGCGCGAATGGTCCATCAAACAGCGCCGGCGCAGCGAAGCCGCGCATCGAACTGTTCGGCTCCACCCCGCGCCCGACTAATTCAACTAACGCCAGAACCGTAGAGGAGGCGTGAGCGCTGTGCAAAAGATCAAAGTACTGTGTGTCGACGATTCGGCGCTAATCCGCAGCCTGATGACGGAGATCATCAACGGCCAGCCGGACATGACCGTCGTCGCAACCGCGCCCGACCCGCTCGTCGCGCGCGACCTCATCAAGCAGCACAACCCGGACGTGTTGACGCTCGACGTCGAAATGCCGCGCATGGACGGCCTCGACTTTCTCGAGAAGCTCATGCGCTTGCGGCCGATGCCAGTCGTGATGGTGTCGTCGCTGACCGAGCGCGGCAATGAAATCACGCTGCGCGCGCTGGAACTCGGCGCGGTGGATTTCGTGACCAAGCCGAAGGTGGGCATTCGCGACGGCATGCTCGACTATTCGGAAAAGCTCGCCGACAAGATTCGCGCCGCGGCGCGCGCGCGTGTGCGCCAGGCGGCGCCCGCGCATCATGCGCCCGCTGCCGGCGCGCATGCGCCCGTTGCCGCCGCGCCGCTCTTCAACAATCCGCTGCTGAGTACGGAGAAGCTGATCATCGTCGGCGCGTCGACGGGCGGCACTGAAGCCATCCGCGAAGTGCTCGTGCCGTTGCCGCCGGATGCGCCCGCGGTGCTGATCGCGCAGCACATGCCGCCCGGTTTCACAAAATCTTTTGCGCAACGCCTCAATGGTTTGTGCCGGATTACCGTTAAAGAAGCTGAGCACGGCGAACGCGTGCTGCCGGGACATGCGTATATCGCACCCGGCCACGCTCACCTGCTGCTTGCCCGCAGCGGCGCGAACTACATCGCGCATCTGTCGGATGATCCGCCAGTGAACCGGCATCGTCCTTCGGTGGATGTGCTGTTTCGTTCGGCCGCGCAGCATGCGGGCAAGAATGCGGTCGGAGTGATCCTGACCGGGATGGGGCGTGACGGCGCCGCGGGTTTGCTGGAGATGAAAAAGGCAGGGGCCTACACCCTTGCGCAGGACGAGGCGAGCTGCATCGTGTTCGGCATGCCGCGTGAAGCGATTGCGCTTGGCGCGGCCGACGAAATCGCGTCGCTGCCGGATATGAGCCGGCGCGTGATGGCGCGTCTTGCGTCGATGGGCGATCGCGTTCAGCGGGTTTGATGCGCCGTTCGAATTGAGGCGGTCACACGCCGCACCGTGAATCAAGTAAAGGGAATCAAATGGATAAGGCAATGAAGTTTCTGGTAGTGGACGACTTTCCGACGATGCGCCGGATCGTTCGCAACCTCCTGAAAGAGCTGGGCTACGGCAACGTCGACGAAGCCGAAGACGGCCAGGCCGGTCTCGCGCGTCTGCGCGGCGGCACCTACGATTTCGTGATTTCCGACTGGAACATGCCGAACCTCGACGGTCTCGCGATGCTCAAGGAAATCCGCGCCGACGCCAACCTCAAGCATCTGCCGGTGCTGATGGTGACGGCCGAGTCGAAGAAGGAAAACATTATCGCCGCGGCTCAGGCAGGCGCGAGCGGTTATGTCGTGAAGCCGTTCACGGCTGCAACGCTGGACGAGAAGCTCAACAAGATTCTCGAGAAGATGGCCAAGACTGGGAGCTGATGTGAACCTGCCGACCAATGCGCCTGGCGCCGAAGCGGTCAACGAGAGCGGCGACTTCGCGTCAGACCGCATCCTCGCCCGCATTGGACAACTGACACGTACGCTGCGTGATTCGATGCGCGAGCTCGGGCTCGACAAACACGTCGAGCGCGCGGCGGAAGCCGTACCCGATGCCCGCGACCGTCTGAAGTACATCGCGAACATGACCGAGCAGGCCGCCGAGCGCGTGCTGTCCTCGATCGACATCGCGAAACCGATTCAGGAGCAGTTGCAAAAAGACGCCGGCGAACTCGACGCGCGTTGGGAGCAATGGTATTCGGCGCCGATCGAACGCGCCGAAGTGCGCGCGCTCATGAACGACACGCGCGAGTTTTTGCGCGGCGTGCCCACGGCGACCACCGCGACCAACTCGCAGCTCATGGAGATCATGCTCGCGCAGGACTTCCAGGATCTGACCGGCCAGGTGATCAAGAAGATCACCGACGTCGTGTATCTGATCGAGCAGCAGTTGCTCGGCGTGCTCGTCGAAAACATCGCGCTCGAGCGGCGCGAACAGTTCGCCGCGCATGCCGCGGCCCTCGTCGCGGAAGTCTCGCCGACCGGCAGCCCGGAGCATCTGCTGAATGGGCCGCAGATCAATCCGGAAGGCAAAACTGACGTGGTGCAGGATCAATCGCAGGTCGACGACCTGCTCGCCAGCCTCGGTTTCTGAGCGGCCCGCGCCCTCGCGGCGCGCGGCCGAACAGTATGAATAGCAAGCCGCGCTCCTGCGCGCGCGTGCTGTCTCTGGACACAAACCGCAGGCATACTATGGGGTCAATGAGCGGCGCGGCGTGACGGTGAACGCTGTCACCGGAGGCTTGCATCGTGAGGTTTTCCTCGAGAATGCGGCCCCTCCGCGCCCTATGATTTGCCTAAAACGCAGCCGGTTCGCAGCACGCGCAAGCCGGCCAGCAGTCAGGGAGGAGTCTCGTCATGCGCAGTCGTGTACGCCGCGCCGGTCTGGTTACGGCGCTTATGTTGTCCTGTTCGTTGTCGGCCGTGCCGTCCGCTCACGCGGCGCTCGGCGGCGCCCCAATGACGCCTCCGGCGGACGCGTCGGTATCGGCCCGCACCTTGCAGCCCTCGAGCGCCGTCATTCGCTCCGCGTCGGGCGCGGCTTCTTCCGCTTCGGCTACGGCGTCGTACACCGTGCGTGAAACCACGCTCGGCAACGGCACGGTGGTCCGCGAATATCTCACCACTGACGGCACCGTCTTCGCCATCACCTGGCGCGGCCCGCAAATGCCCGATCTGAACGAACTGCTCGGCAGCTACTTTCCGCAGTACGTGGCCGGCGTGAAGGCAGCGCGCGCCGCGCGCGGCGGCGCACGCGGCCCCGTTGCGGTCGATCAGAGCAGCCTCGTTGTCCAGTCCGGCGGCCATATGGGCGCGTTCAGCGGCCGCGCGTGGCTGCCGCCCGCACTGCCTGCCGGCGTCAGCGGCTCCGACATCCAGTAACGGGGACGAACGATGCGAACCATGCACATTGCGAAGAAACTCAAGGACTGGACTCAGGTTGTGGCAACCGTCGTGCTGGTGTCGGCGCTCGCCGCGTGCGGTGGTGGCGGCGATAGCGGCTCCAGTTCCAGCAGCGGCTCGACCGGTTCAACCGGCGGCTCGACAGGCGGCTCCGCGGGCGGCAGTTCGTCGAGCGGCTTGCCGCCCAGCCCGACGCAGCAGCCGATCGCCGCGACCGCCGCGAACACCGTGGCGATCACGGTGGCCCACGGCGTTACCGGCGTCATCAACATTCCCACGATCAGCGTGACGGTCTGCGTGCCCGGCACCGGGACGTGTCAGAAGATTGACAACATTCAGGTCGACACGGGCTCGTTCGGTCTGCGCATCGTCAATTCGGCGCTGAATTCGACGATGCAGGCCGGCTTGCCGATCAGCACGTCGACAAGCGGCGGCCAGCTCGCCGAATGCGCGACTTTCGCCGACGGCTACACGTGGGGCAGTGTGCGCACCGCGACCGTGACCATCGGCGGCGAAACGACGACTGCGGCTGTTCCGTTGCAGATCATCGGCGACAAGCCCGCGAGCACGACGCCGTCGGCGGGTTGCGGCAGCGGCTCGGCGGAGAACACGGCGAACGATCTCGGCGCGAACGGCATCATCGGCATCGGCACCGCGCTTTACGATTGCGGCTCGACCTGCGCGAACGCGTCCACGGCTGGGACGTACAGCAATTACTTCTCGTGCCCAGGCGGCACGTCGTGCACGCGCACCGCGGTTCCGCTCGCGAACCAGGTCGCCAATCCGGTCGCTAAATTCCCCGTCGACAACAACGGCGTGATCGTACAAATGCCGCCCATCGGCGATAACGGCGCGGCTTCGGCCACCGGCACGCTGGTATTCGGCATCGGCACGCAGTCGAACAATGCGCTCGGCTCCGCGCAGACCTTCACCACCGACGGCGCAGGCGACCTGACCAACAGCGTGTTCAACGGCAACACGATCACGGCGTTCCTGGATTCGGGCTCGAACGGCTATTTCTTCAACGACAGCTCGCTCACGCTGTGCGGCAGCAACTTCTCGGGCTTCTATTGCCCGTCCGGCGCGCAGACCCGCTCCATCACGCTGGTCGGCCAGAACAGCGTGCAGGCGGTGGCGAACATCGGCATCCAGAGTGCGTCGACGCTATTCGGTAACGGCACCAACTATGCGTTCAACGACCTGGCCGGACAGATCGGCGGGCTCGCCGCGTTCGACCTCGGTTTGCCGTTCTTCTACGGACGCCACGTTTATCACGGCTTCGACCTGCGGCCGACCGGCGGCACCCAGGCGCCGTTCGTGGCCTACGCAAGCTAGTCTGCGGCAACGCAACGCCTGAAGGCTCTCCACGACGCCCGCGCTCAACAGCGCGGGCGTTGTTTTTTGCGGCGGCGCGCGGTCTCGCGCGCCGCTTGTCCATCCGCCGAAAAGCCCCGGTTTCTCCTTCCTTATCCGCCGATCGGTGCTTGCGCCGAGCGGGAATAATCGCTCTCACTGGAAAGAGGCGCAGTGCCTCGCCCAACCGGAGAGCTTTGTGGCAGAGGAAAGCGACCTCGAAAAAACCGAATCAGCCACCCCTCGGCGCTTGCAGAAAGCGCGCGAGGAGGGGCAGATCGCGCGTTCGCGGGAGCTTTCGACGTTCGCGCTGCTCGCCGCCGGCTTTTTCGGCGTGTGGGGCATGTCGGACAGCATCGGCGAGCATTTGCAGGCGATGCTGCGCGCGGCGTTCACGTTCGACCACGCCGGCGCTTTCGAAACGCACCGCATGATGATCGGCGCCGGCGCGGCGAGCCGCGAAGGGCTCTACGCCTTGCTGCCGATTCTCGCCGTCACTGGCGCGGCCGCCTTGCTCGCGCCGATGGCGCTGGGCGGCTGGCAACTGTCGACGAAAGGCCTCGAGCCCAAGTTCGAACGCCTGAATCCGATCGCCGGCCTCGGCAAGATTTTTTCGATCAACGGACCGATCCAGCTCGCCATGTCGCTCGCGAAGACGCTGGTGGTGGGCATTATCGGCGGCACGGCAATCTGGAACCGGCGCGAGGAGATCCTCGCGCTCGCCACGCAGCCGCTGCATCTCGCGCTCGCCAACACCGTGCATCTGATCGCCGTGTGCTGCGGGATGACGGTCGCGGGCATGTTCGTCGTCGCCGCGCTGGATGTGCCGTATCAACTGTGGCAGTTCCACAAGAAACTGCGCATGAGCAAGGAAGAAGTGAAGCGCGAGCATCGCGAAAGCGAAGGCGACCCGCATGTGAAAGGCCGGATTCGCCAGCAGCAGCGCGCCATTGCACGCCGCCGCATGATGACGCAGGTGCCGAAGGCCGACGTCGTGGTCACGAACCCGACGCACTTCGCGGTCGCGCTGCAATACACGGACGGCGAGATGCGCGCGCCGAAGGTCGTCGCGAAGGGCGTGAACCTCGTGGCCGCGCGCATTCGCGAACTCGCTGCCGAAAACAACGTGCCGCTGCTGGAAGCGCCGCCGCTTGCGCGCGCGCTGTATCACAACGTCGAACTCAATCGTGAGATTCCCGGCCAGTTGTATGGCGCGGTCGCGGAAGTGCTCGCGTGGGTGTACCAGTTGCGGCGCTTCAAGACCGAAGGCGGCGACGTGCCGGTCGCACCGACCGAGCTCGAAGTGCCCGCGGAACTCGACAAGGGCGGTGTATCGGATGAAGACGCCGATCAGGAAGCCGCCGACACGCTTAACCCTGCTAACGAAGACGGAGCCTCCGCATGAACGCTCGCGCCGGTTTCCTCGCTCGACGGCCCGATGCCTTGAGCGGCACCAATTTACGCGCCCTCGCAGGCCCGGTGCTGATCTGCATGATCCTCGGCATGATGATTCTGCCGTTGCCGCCGTTCCTGCTGGATCTGCTGTTCACCTTCAACATCGCGCTTTCCGTGATGGTGCTGCTCGTCAGCATGTACACGATGAAGCCGCTCGACTTCGCCGCTTTCCCGAGCGTGCTGCTGTTCTCGACGTTGCTGCGGCTCTCGCTGAACGTCGCATCGACGCGCGTCGTGCTGCTCGAAGGCCATACCGGTCCTGACGCCGCGGGCCAGGTGATCGAGTCGTTCGGTCACTTCCTCGTGGGCGGCAACTTCGCGGTCGGTATCGTCGTCTTTATCATCCTGATGGTCATCAACTTCATGGTGATCACCAAGGGCGCGGGGCGGATCGCGGAAGTGTCCGCGCGCTTCACGCTCGACGCGATGCCCGGCAAGCAGATGGCGATCGACGCCGACCTGAACGCCGGTCTCATCAACGAAGAACAGGCGCGCAAGCGTCGCGCGGAAGTGTCGCAGGAAGCCGAGTTCTACGGCTCGATGGACGGCGCGAGCAAGTTCGTGCGCGGCGATGCGATCGCCGGCTTGCTCATCATGGTCATCAACATCTTCGGCGGGTTGATCGTCGGGATGGTCCAGCACGGCATGGACTTCGCGTCGGCGGGCAAGAACTACACGCTGCTGACCATCGGCGACGGCCTCGTCGCGCAGATTCCGTCGCTCGTGATTTCGACGGCCGCGGGCGTGATCGTGTCGCGTGTGGCAACGAATGAAGACATCGGCACGCAGCTTACCGGGCAGCTTTTCACGAACCCGCGCGTGCTGATGATCACCGGCTGCATTCTCGTACTGATGGGCCTGATTCCGGGCATGCCGCACTTCGCGTTTCTGATTCTCGGCGGCGGTCTGATCCAGCTCGGCCGCACGATGAAGAAGCGCGCCGAAGAGCGCAAGAACACGACGGCGCTCGTCGACGTCGCGCCGGCCGCGGTCACGCCGGTCGAGAACGCCGAAGCAAGCTGGGACGACGTGACGATGATCGACACGCTCGGCCTCGAAGTGGGTTACCGGCTGATTCCGCTCGTCGACAAGAATTCGGACGGCGAACTGCTCAAGCGGATCAAGAGCATCCGCAAGAAGTTCGCGCAGGAAATCGGCTTCTTGCCGCCCGTCATTCATATTCGCGACAACCTGGAGTTGCGGCCGAACGGTTATCGGATCGCGCTCAAGGGCGTGGAAGTGGGCGTCGGCGAGGCGTATCCGGGCCAGTGGCTCGCGATCAATCCGGGCCAGGTGTCCGCCGCGCTGCCGGGCACGCCGACACAAGACCCGGCGTTCGGCTTGCCGGCTATCTGGATCGACACGAATCTGCGCGAACAGGCGCAGGTGTACGGCTACACGGTGGTCGATTCGAGCACGGTGGTCGCGACGCACCTGAATCACCTCGTGGTCACGCATGCGTCCGAACTGCTCGGCCGCCGCGAAGTGCAGGCGCTGCTCGAACGGATGCAGAAGGACACGCCGTCGCTCGTCGACGATCTGGTGCCGAAGACGCTGCCGCTCACCACGCTGCAAAAGGTGCTGCAAAACCTGCTCGAAGAAGGCGTGCCGATTCGCGATCTGCGCACGATTCTCGAAGCGCTGTCCGAACACACGCCGAAGATCACCGACGCGCACGATCTCACCGCCGCTGTGCGTCTCGCGCTGGGCCGCGCGATCACGCAGCAGTGGTTCCCCGGCACCGGCGACATGCAGGTGATGGGCCTCGACTCGAATCTCGAACGTGTGCTGTCGCAGGCACTGTCGACGGGTTCCAACCCTGGCCTTGAGCCCGGCCTCGCGCATACGCTGATGACTGAGACGCAGAAGGCGATGAGCCGTCAGCAGAACATGGGACTCGCGCCGGTGCTGCTCGTGCAGCACGCATTGCGGCCGATGCTCGCGCGCTTCCTGCGCCGCAGCCTGCCGCAGTTGAAGGTGCTGTCGTATGCCGAAGTGCCCGATACGCGCAACATCAAGGTCGTGAATCTGATCGGCGCGCACGGTTAACGCGCGATCCGGCTTCATGCTTCAGTTATCTGCCGGCGCCTGAGGGCGCCGGTTTTCATTTCCGCGCCTGACTTTTCGCACCGCTCATGCACTGGGGCGTCCATGCTTCGCTCGTAAGGCCCGTTCGCTCGCACACGGGGCGGCGTCTTGTGCCGATGCAAGCGCGTTAATCGCGGCGTGCGTCCATCGTCCGAATTACCCACGTTTAACGGCCTTTATCCACCGATCGTCGGTCGAGGGCTTTCGCAATAATGATCTCAATGGGAAGCGGTGTGTTGCCGGTCCGTCAGTCCGTTTACCTCATCGGGGGTCCAGCTTGAACATTCGTAAATTTATCGGTGCCACCAGTCGCGACGCACTGCGTCTCGTGCGCGAAGCACTGGGCGCCGACGCGGTCGTGCTGTCCAATCGAACCATGGACGACGGCAGTGTCGAGATCGTCGCATTGGCCGACAGCGACCTCGCGGCGATCACGCCGAAGGCTCCGCGCGCCGATGTGAGCGCAGCGCACTCCGCATCGACGAATATGGTGGCCGCGCAAGCCGCGCAAGCTGCGCCGCGCGCGATGTCCGCGGCTCAGCCGATGCAGGCCAATCCGTACGCGAGCGGCATGCCGGACGTGTTCTCGTCGGTGTTCGGCGCGAGCCCGGAAGCCGGGACCGAGACGGCGGGCGGCTTCGCCGACCCGGCGCTCGCAGGCGGCCACGATGCGCAGCCTGCCGCGAGGATCGTTCCGAGTGCTGCGATGAATGCAGCGATGAATGCCGCCAAGCCGTCCGCCGCACAGGTCGACGCGCGCAAGGGCGCATCCGCGGCCAATACGCCGAACACGACAGCGGCGGCCGCGAAGCATTCGCCGGCGCCGCAATCGCAACAGATCCACGTCGGCCAGCCGAGCGCGCGCGCCGCAGCCGCGCGTTTGAACGACGACATGCGCGCCGATCTGCTGAAGGCCGCCGGCGTGCCGTCGACGTCCGCTGCATCCGCCTCCGATGTCGACGGGCCGCGCACGATGGCCGAGTCGAATCCGTGGCTGATTGATCACGCACGCCGCATCGCCGGCGAGCACGAATCGCACGGTGAATACGCCGCGCGTCCGGCAGCGATCACGCCGGCGGCGGCGATGGCCAGGGGCCTCGGCGCTGCCGTCGAACCCGGTCGCGCCACTGCACAGCAAGCGGACAACACCCCCGATTGGGCTCGCGAAGCCGCGCA
The DNA here is from genome assembly GCF_040543975.1 of Paraburkholderia sp. OAS925. NCBI lineage: Bacteria > Pseudomonadati > Pseudomonadota > Betaproteobacteria > Burkholderiales > Burkholderiaceae > Paraburkholderia > Paraburkholderia sp. OAS925. The sequence goes on along the minus strand of NZ_JBEUNO010000001.1, from coordinate 117,507 downwards.
GGTGGGCCGCGCGCCGCGCCGCGCAGAAATTCGCGCCGTCGCCGTCTGCATCTTCGTCTTCATCGCCGTCCACGTCTTCTACCGACGACGCGCGCACGCCCGCTGGCGTCGCCGAAGCGATCAAGGCGCGCATGGAGCAGGTCGTCAAGGAAACCGTGATGAGCGAGCTTTCGTCGCTGCGCGGCATGATGGAAGAACAGTTCGCGGGCCTCATGTGGGGCGACCGCCAGCGCCGCAATCCGTCGCACGGCGCGCTCACCAAGCATCTGTTCGCCGCCGGTTTCTCGGCGCAACTCGTGCAGATGATGGTCGACAACCTGCCCGAAGACGTCGACAACATGGACGACGGCATGGACTGGGTGCGCTCGGTGCTCGCCTCGAACCTGCCCGTGATGGAAGACGAAGACACGCTGATGGAACGCGGCGGCGTCTTCGCGCTGATGGGCCCGACCGGCGTCGGCAAAACGACGACCACCGCCAAGCTCGCCGCGCGCTGCGTGATGCGCTTCGGCGCCAGCAAGGTTGCATTGCTCACCACCGACAGCTACCGGATCGGCGGCCACGAGCAACTGCGCATCTTCGGCAAGATTCTCGGCGTGTCGGTTCATGCGGTGAAAGACAGCGCCGACCTGCAACTCGCGCTCTCCGAACTGCGCAACAAGCACATCGTGCTGATCGACACGATCGGCATGAGCCAGCGCGATCGCCTCGTCTCCGACCAGATCGCGATGCTGAGCCGCGCCGGTCAGCCGGTGCAGCGCCTGTTGCTGCTCAACGCAACGAGCCACGGCGACACGCTCAACGAAGTCGTGCAGGCGTATCAGCGCGGACCGGATCAACAGCCGCTCGCCGGCTGCATTCTGACCAAGCTCGACGAAGCCACCAACCTGGGCGGCGTGCTCGATACGGTGATCCGCTACAAGCTGCCGGTGCACTACGTGTCGACCGGTCAGAAGGTGCCGGAAAACCTGTACGTCGCGACCAAACGCTTCCTGCTCAAGAGCGCGTTCTGCATTCCGCGCGATCACTCGCCGTTCGTCCCGCACGACGACGACGTGCCCGCGTTGCTCTCCGCGCTTTCCGCGCGTTCGACCGCCGAACTGCATGAGGTTCGCTTTGGATAAGCTCGTCCCCGATCAGGCAGAAGGACTGCGGCGCCTCCTCGCGCGCAGCGGCTCGCGCGTGATTGCGGTGACCGGCGGGTCGATGGGCGCGGGCTGCACGACCACGGTGATCAATCTCGCCGCGGCGCTCGCGCAGCAAGGCAAGGACGTGCTCGTGCTCGACGAGCGCACGGGCGAAAAATCGGTGAGCGCGCTCGCCGGCAGCGTGCGCGGCGCGGGCAATTTTGTCGCCGTGATGCGCGGCGAGATGACGCTCGACGACGCCGCCACGCGGCATCCACTCGGCTTCTCGGTGCTGGCCGCCGCGCGTGCGCATCGCGAGGGTTATAGCGCGGCGCAGTTCGGCGTGCTGCTGCATGGCTCGGCCGACGTCGTGCTGATTCGATGCGCAACTGGATCAGCAAGGGCACCTGTCGGCGCTCGCGATGCAGGCGCACGACGTGATGATCGTCACGCGCATGGCCGCTCAGGCGATCACCGACGCGTACGCGTGCATGAAGCGCCTGCACTACGCGCACGCGATCGCGCAGTTTCGCGTGCTGGTGAATCACGTGCAGAGCGTGGAAGACGCTCACACCGCTTTTGCAAACCTGGCCGGCGTGGCCAGCCGCTACCTCGCGGTGGCGCTCGAAGACGCCGGTTGCATTGCCGCCGATGCGCGGATGGCGCGAGCCGAGGAGTTGTCGCGTTGTGTCGTCGACGCATTTCCGTCGACACCGGCTGCGCGCGACTTCCGGCACCTCGCAGCCGAATTGCAGTACTGGCCGATGCGGCCAGCGATGTCGTCGCAAACGCCGTGGATGGCGCCTGCGACAGTTTCAGCGGCGCAACACGCCGACCAACCGTCTGCGCAGCACGCCTGAGTGGCGGCACAAGGACAAGGGGGAGCACGATGTATAACGCTCAGGGAAAGATTTCCCAAGCCGATGTTTTGACGAAGTACGCACCGCTCGTGCGTCGGCTCGGCTTGCAGCTCGTGGCCAAGATGCCGGCCAGTGTCGATCTGGACGATCTGATCCAGGCCGGCATGATCGGCTTGCTCGATGCCGCGAGCCGCTATAAAGAAGATCAGGGCGCGCAGTTCGAGACGTACGCGAGCCAGCGGATTCGCGGCGCGATGCTCGACGAATTGCGCAGCAACGACTGGTTGCCGCGCAGCTTGCGGCGCACTTCGCGAGAAGTGGAAACGGCCGTGCACAAGGTCGAGCAGAATCTGGGCCGCTCGGCGAGCGAAACGGAGGTTGCCGAACACCTGCAAATGCCGCTCGACGAGTATCAGTCGATGCTGCAAGACCTGCACGGCAGCCAGCTGATTTACTACGAAGACTTCGACCGTTCCGCCGACGACGAACCGTTTCTCGACCGCTATTGCGTCGATCACTCGGACCCGCTTTCGGCCTTGCTCGACGACAGCCTGCGCTCGGCGCTCGTCGAGGCGATCGACCGCTTGCCGGAACGCGAGAAGCTCCTGATGTCGCTCTACTACGAGCGCGGCATGAACCTTCGCGAAATCGGCGCGGTGATGGAAGTCAGCGAGTCGCGCGTATGTCAGCTACACAGCCAGGCAGTGGCGCGTTTGCGCACGCGCCTGCGTGAAATGGCCTGGGCCAACGCCGAGGCGACGTGAGCGGCCGCCTCGCGCCGATGTATAACGAGGCGTAACAACGCAATAGCGAGGCAATAGCATTACCGGTTGTGTGCGGGAGCATTTGCAAAGCAGGCGCATTGCACCGCCCGTTGCACACGCCGTTGCACGCGCCCATTGCATGCACCTTCTCAAGCGTCCGCCATTTCGTGCTCGGCCGCGAGCGCGAGAAAAGCGGAACGCGACATGCCGTGCGCCTGCGCGTATTTGTCGATCTCATGCACCAACGCCTCGGGTAACGAGATGTTGATGCGCACCGCCTTCTTGAGCGCGGGAATGTTCCGGGTCGTCACGAAGCCCCACGTGAAACCCGCATAGTCAGGATTACGCCGATGCTCGTCCAGCGTCAGTCTTTCGGGAATCGGCAAGCCTTCGTCGAGCAGCGTATCCAGATGCGCCTCGATCGCTTCTTTCGCGTTCGCGTAAGCCTCTTCCAGCGTGTCTCCCGCCGAATGGCAGCCCGGAATATCCGGCACGACGACGCCGAACGCGTGCTGTGCGTCGCCCGCCTCGATGCCGACCGGAAAGATCAAGTTTTTCATTTCAGCCCTGCCTGTTTCAAGATGCTGTTCAGCGTGCCGGGCGGAAGATCCCTTTTTGGATGAGGGATGGTCACGAGCCCGGCTTTGAATGCGTGCCGGAAATGGTGATGGCTGCCCGATATTCGGATTAGCCGCCAACCGGCCGCGTGAATCAGTTTGACTACCTCGCCGCTGTTCATACTGCACTCCTCGTATCATACACACGATTACACAACCTCGCTAGAGTGGAATTTGCTGCCGTGGGTGACGGCGCCTGGGAAACGGGCGCAAACGGCACCGCTGCTGGAGCAAAAACCTCGTTGGGGAAAAGGAAGATTTGATCGCTTGCGGCGGACTAATGCCACCTGGCCGGATGGCCAACGTGCAAGGAGAAGGCGAGCGCGAGTGCGCGAGGGGATTGAAAAACGAAAGGGCTCGTCGTGGCGACGAGCCCTTTTTGATGATTTACTAATGTGGCGTGACGCGGTTGGCGTTGGCGTGACGTGGCCTGCCTCACCCTAGCCGTGGCTAGCGTTGGTCACGCTGAGGCTGCACCGCGCTCCCGCGCGCCGACAGCGTCGCCGGAAAACGCAGAGGCCTGAAGCCGGGCGGGATCTAAACCGCCGCTGCCCGCGCCGGAATACGACCATCCGGGCCATAGAAGCCGGCCTTCTTCGGCACCACCACCTGCAATGCTTCCAGCGCCCGCTGGTTGTAGTCCATGCGCACGCGAATCAGCTCACCGTTGTTCGTATTGGCGCGGCGCGCGCGTTCGGCGGCTTTTTGCAGCAGCGACCATTGCGCGGCGAGCCGCTCGTCCGTGCTGGCGGCGAGTTCCATGCCGGCCCAGCCGCCCGGAAAACCCATGCCGGCGAGCAGTTCGTCGCGGCGGGCCTCGAGCTGCGCGAGCTCGCCGATCAGCGCGGTCTTTTTCTCGATGACCGAGGGCAGCAGTTCGACCGGCGACAAGGCAGTAAGCGCCTTCGTCTCCAGCGTCAGAACCGAGGCGAACGCCTCGACGGCGGAATACTCTTCGATGAGGGTGGCAAGCAGGGCGTCTTTCATCTCAACAACTCGCTGAAAACGGCGGCTCGCGCTGGATTTGCGAGCCGGGTTTGTCGAACGCCGCCCGGCCATTCACCGTACTTCGATGCGTCGATTAATTGCCGGTCGACGAGGATTTGTTCTGCAACAGTTCGCGCGCGGTGCTCAGCACGCCGTCGGCGATCTTGCCGGAGTCGATCTGGAGCGTGCCGTCCTTGATGGCCTGCTTGATCGACTCGACGTGCGCCGTGTCGATGTCGGCCGAGCCGGACGCCGCGAGGCTGCGCAAATGCTGCGACAGACCCGACAGGCTGACGCTGGCGTCGCCCGAGCCGCTGGAACTGGTTTGCGAGGCAGTGCTCGCGGTCTGCGCGCCGCTGTTCGCGGGCGCCGCGTCGCCTTGCTGCGGGCGGGACACGGCATCTTTCAACGTCGGCAGATTCGACTTGGTTTGGGAATCGACTTTCACGATTGGCTTCCTCTACGATTTGATTCTGATAACGGCAAGCGTCGATCAAAACTTTAGCGCAATCGCTCCAGCTTTTTCCTTGTCTATCAAGACGATCCGGCCCTGATACGGGCGGCGCGGCGCAAACGCTCGCCACGCGCGGATCGTTGTGTTTCACAGTTGAATCTCCACCGTCGAACCGTCCTTGACGATGCCCGAGATGACCTGGCCGTTGGCGGTCTTCACGCGAACCTGCTGACCGGGCGACGCGTTGTTCATCGCGCTGCCTTCCGCCGAAATCGCAAAACCGTCGCCGGCCGCGACGACGCGCACGGTTTGTCCGATCGATACCGCCGACGCGCTTTTCAGCATGTCGCGGCGCAGCGGCATGCCGGCGGAAACGCGCGTCAAAGTGACCGAGCCGAGCGCCTGCGACGGGTCGGTGACGATGGCCTGCGGCAAGCCCGTCAGATCGCCCTCGCGCGCGACGAGATCGGCGGCGGTGAGGACTTCACCGGCCGACATCGCGCGGCTCGCGAGGTAATACGTGGCGTGCAGCGAAACGCGCGCCTGCAGATAAATCGTCCACGGACGCTGGCCCGCGCAGCGCACACCGACGGTCACGCGGCCCCACAGGCGCGCGCCGCTCGGCATGAACGGCTCGAGCATCATGCAAGCCGCGAGACCGCGCGGAAACGCGGGGGCGACCGTGATGTCCACCTTGCCCGGCAATCCCGCCGATTGCTGTTGCAGGAACGCAAGCGCGACGGCCCGGATCGCTTCGGGGTCTTGCTGGCCGGGGAGCGGCGCGGGTTGCGCAGCGGCAGCCGCAATCGTAGTCGCAGCCGTGCGCGGATTCTGCTGCGCGGGCGCGGATGCGACCGTTGCCGCTGGCGCAACCGCTGATGCAACGGCCCGCGTCGCCGACACGCGAGCAGCCGCAGTATTCGTGGAATTCGCCGACGCTTTAGAGCGCTGCGCGACCGGTTTGCCGTCCGCGCCGAACTGCGGCGGCTCGCCGCGCGATGCGAGCGTTTCGAAGCCGTCGTTCACCGAGGAGTCCGCCGATGCCGCAGTTCCCGAAACACCGACCGCTGCGCGGCTCATCGCGCTCGACGGCGCATTGACCGCGACCGGCTGAACGCCCGCGGCGTCTCTCGCGCTATTCGTCGACGGCGCTGGCGTGACGACAACCGGCACGACGCGGCGCGAAGCCTGCATCGCATTAATACTGACGTTGGCGCGCGCGGGCGCGTCGGTCGGACTTGCCGTATCGCCAAGGTTCGCCGAACCGCCACGGCCCGGCGCGGGAATAGTAACGACGCCGTTTGCATCCGGCTTGAAATTCGTGCGAATCATCTGCGGCGCGGCAGGCGTTTCGCCGGCGCCCGCAATGACAATAGAGCCGCTCGCATTAGCGGCGCGCGCGAATGGATCGGCGTCGCGGGTCGACGGGCCACGGCCCAGCGATTGCGCGGTGGCCGCGGCGAGCGTGGCCGCCGAGCCCGTGCGTTTTGCTGGCGTCGCCTGCATACGTTCTGCAAGCGCGGCGAGCGCCGCCGGGTTCTGTTCGTTGGGACCGGCAATCACGATCGGGCCGTCCGCCTCGCCAGCATGCGCAGCATTCGCGAACAGCGCGACGCCGCCAGCCACAGACACCGCGAGCGACGACCCCACCACAAGTCTCGTAACCACGCGCAACACGGCCGCACTCATGCGATGCCCCGCCGCGCTTCTTGCGCGGGGCGTCGGATCGAAAGTGGGCTGGTCCATCGCGGTTCTCCATCGAATGCATTCGGTACGCCTTGCATTCTATTGAGCGTGCCCTTTGCGCAAACGTTGAATAGAAGCCCCCTTTCCCGGTTATTCGTCCGATTGCTGCTTGCGTGCCGCCCATAAGATGCACCTCATGCAAAAAGGCTTTCCCGCTCGATGCAGCCCTCACGCGAGGTGCACGGGAAGCCTCGGGACCGTTCTCCGGAGATTCTTATGCTGGACAAACTCGATGCCGAATTCGCCTTTGGACGTGAAGCGCTCGATGTGCGCGCTTACCGTCAGGAGCTCCTGTCGTCGAACATCGCCAATGCCGACACGCCCGGCTACAAGGCGCGCGACGTCGACTTCGCTTCGTCGCTTGCGGGCGCGCTGAAAAAGACCGGCGCGGCCGGCCACACCGCGTCCAACACCGCGACGCTGCCGCTTGCGCAACCGGCCGGCGTGACGAGCGGAATGTCGATGGCGGCGACCGCGCAGGGCCACATGTCCGGCAAGTCGACGTTGAGCCCCGCGGGCGGCTCGCCCGACGACTACCGCAATCTGCAATACCGCGTACCGACGCAACCGGCGCTCGACGGCAACACCGTCGACCTGGACACCGAGCGCGTGCAGTTCGCGGACAACACGTTGCACTTCGAATCGGGCATGACGGTGCTGTCGAGCCAGATCAAGACGATGCTGTCGGCGATCCAGTCGGGCTCGTAAGCGGCTAACGGCCGGATAACGGTCCGCACGCAAAGCAACACGCAGTACGCAAGAACAATCGCTACGGGAACTCATTTGAAGCCGGCTCTAACCGGCAGGAAAGGTCAGCAAACATGCCTTCTTTGATGAACATATTTGGTGTTGCAGGCTCCGCGATGTCGGCGCAGTCGCAACGGCTCAACGTGACGGCGTCGAACCTCGCCAACGCCGACAGCACGACCGGCCCGGACGGTCAGCCGTACAAGGCCAAGCAGGTCGTGTTCGGGGTTGCGCCGATTGGCGGCGCGCGCACGGGCTCCGGCCAGCAGGTCGGCGGCGTGCAGGTCACCGGCGTGGTCGACGACCCGACGCCGATGAAGACCGCCTACGACCCCGGCAATCCGGCGGCCAACGCAGACGGCTACGTCACGCTGCCGAACGTCGATCCGGTGCAGGAAATGGTGAACATGATTTCGGCGTCGCGCTCGTACCAGGCCAACGTCGAGACGCTGAACACCGCCAAGACCCTGATGCTGAAAACGCTCACGATCGGAACCTGAGGAGAGCCCCTTGACCACCAGCACCACCATCGGCAACAACGGCACGACCGTGTCGCAAACGCTGCTCGATACGATGAACGGCACGAACAGCGCGTCCAGCTCGAGCAGCTCGACGAGTTCGACGTCCGGCACGTCCGGCACCTCGGCGACCGATCTGCAGAACACCTTCCTGAGCCTGCTCGTCGCGCAGTTGAAGAACCAGGATCCGACCAATCCGATGGACAGCTCGCAGATGACCTCGCAGCTCGCGCAGATCAACACCGTGTCCGGCATCAGCCAGTTGAACACGACGTTGAGCTCGCTCGCGACGCAGATGTCGGCAGGCCAGCAGTCGCAAGCCGCGCTGCTGATCGGCTCGACCGTGCTCGCGCCGGGAAGCTCGGTGTCGGTCGCGAGCGGCAAGGCCGGCGCGTTCGGCGTGCAGCTCGCCAATTCGGTGAACGACCTGCAAGTCGTCGTGAAGAACTCGGCGGGCCAGATCGTCAAGACGATCGATCTCGGCAAGCAGTCCGCGGGCACGATTCCGGTTGGCTGGACGCCGACCGACTCGGCCGGCAACGCGCTGCCCGACGGCAACTACACGATCAGCGCGGTCGGCACGATCAACGGCCAGCAGGCCACGGCTACCACGCTCGCAAGCTCGACGGTGCAAAGCGTCGTCATGCAGAGCAACGGTACGCCGGGCCTCGTGCTGTCGAACGGCACGACGGTCGGGCTGACCAACGTGGCCGCCATCCTTTGATCCAGATTCAGATTCAGTCAGTTACGACTTTCCAGACACGGAGACCGTCATGGGTTACCAACAAGGTTTGAGTGGTTTGTCCGCATCGTCGAGCGATCTCGACGTGATCGGCAACAACATCGCCAACGCGAATACCGTTGGCTTCAAGAGCGGCGCGGCGCAATTCGCCGACATGTACGCGAATTCGGTGGCGACGGCCGTGGGCAACCAGATCGGCATCGGCACGAAGCTCTCGGAAGTGCAGCAGCAGTTTTCGCAAGGCACGATCACGAGCACGAACCAGGCGCTCGACGTCGCGATTAACGGCAACGGCTTCTTCCAGTTGTCGAACAACGGCTCGCTCGTGTATTCGCGCAACGGCGTGTTCCAGCTCGACAAGAACGGCTTCATCACGAACGCGCAGGGCCTGCAACTGATGGGCTATGCGGCGAACAGCACGGGCGTCATCAACACCGCGCAGACCCGTGCCGCTGAGCGTGCCGACCGCGAACATCGCGCCGAAGGCGACCACCAACATTGCCGCCGGCCTGAACCTGAACGCGCAAGACCCGCTGATGCTCGGCACGCCGAGCGTCACCGCGGCCACGACGAACGCGGGCACGCTGACCACGCCTGGCGCGACGATCACCAACACGGCGTCGGGCACGAACAAGGACAACTACACCGTCACGTTCACCAGCGCGACGGCCTACACGGTGACCGACACGACGCTCGGCACCTCGACGACCGGCACCTACACGGCCGGCTCGCCGATCTCGCTCGGCAACGGCCAGACGGTCACGTTCAACGGCGTGCCCGCGACCGGCGACAGCTACGCGATCGCGCCGACGCCGGTGGCCTTCAACCAGAACAGCTCGTCGACGTATAACTACTCGACCAGCACGACGGTCTACGACACGCTCGGCGGTTCGCAGACGGTCAACATGTATTTCGCCAAGACCGCGGCCGGCACGTGGGACGTGTACGCCGGCGTGTCGACGGGCACCGCGTCGCTCGTGGGCCACGCGAACTTCAACTCGTCGGGCACGCTGCTCGGCACGACCGACGCGTCCGGCACGGCGACCACCACGCCGTACGTATTCAACTTCTCGGTGCCGACCACCGACGGCTCGGCAACGCCCCAGGCGCTGACGCTCAACATTGCCGGCACGACGCAGTATGGCGGCAAGGACGGCGTGAACTCGCTGCAGCCCGACGGCTACGCGGCCGGCACGCTGACGAGCTTTACGATCGGCGCCGACGGCACGCTGACCGGCAACTACTCGAACCAGCAGACGGCGGCGCTCGGCCAGATCGTGCTCGCCAACTTCTCGAACCAGAACGGTCTCGTGAACCTCGGCAACAACGAATTCCAGCAGACGTCACAATCGGGCGTCGCGCAGATTTCGGCGCCGGGTTCGACCAATCACGGCGTGCTGCAAGGCGGCGCGGTCGAGAACTCGAACGTGGATCTGACGAGCGAGCTGGTGGACCTGATCACCGCGCAACGCAACTATCAGGCGAACGCGCAGACGATCAAGACGCAGCAGACCGTCGACCAGACGCTCATCAACCTGTAAGCGAGCAGGACGGACCCATCATGGATCGGCTGATCTACACCGCGATGTCGGGCAGCACACAAGCGCTCGAACAGCAGGCCATCGTTGCGAACAATCTGGCGAACGCGTCGACCACCGGTTTTCGCGCGCAGCTGGCGACTTTTCGCGCCGTGCCGATGTCGTTCGGCGACGGCAGTTCGATCAACGACAACACCACGCGTACCTTCGTGCTGTCGTCGACGCCGGGCGCGGACTACACGCCCGGCCCGATCCAGCAGACGGGCAATCCACTCGACGTCGCCATCGAAGGGCCGGGTTGGCTCGCCGTGCAAACCGCCGACGGCAACGAGGCCTACACGCGCGCCGGCAATCTTCACGTCGACCAGAACGGCCAGCTCGTGAACGCCACGAATCAGGTGGTGCTCGGCAACGGCGGGCCGATCTCGGTGCCGCCGGGCGCGCAGATCACCATCGGCCACGACGGCACCGTGACCGCGCTCACGCCCGGCGATCCGCCGACCGCCGTGGTGACGATCGATCAGCTCAAGCTGGTCAATCCCGATCCGCAAACGCTGACGCGCGGCGACGACGGCCTGTTTCGCACCGCCGACGGCAATCCCGCCGACGCCGATCCGGCCGTGGCGGTCGCCCCGGCATCGCTTGAAGGAAGCAACGTGAATCCGGTTAGCGCGATGGTCTCGATGATCACCAACGCGCGCCAGTTCCAGATGCAGACCAAGCTGCTGGAAAGCGCCGACAAGAACGATCAGTCGGCTAACCAGTTGCTGAGCTTTAGCTAACGGGCCGCTCACGCGCCCCTGGAGAGAGAAAGAATATGAATCGCTCACTTTACATCGCCGCTACCGGCATGAATGCGCAACAGTCGCAGATGGACGTGATCTCGAACAACCTCGCGAACGTCAGCACCAACGGCTTCAAGGGCTCGCGCGCGGTGTTCGAGGATCTGCTGTATCAGACCGTCCGCCAGCCTGGCGCGAACTCGACGCAGAACACCGAACTGCCGTCCGGCATCCAGCTCGGCACGGGTGTGCAGCAGGTCGCCACCGAGCGTCTGTACACGCAGGGCAATCTGCAGCAAACGGGCAACTCGAAAGACGTCGCCATCAACGGCCAGGGCTTTTTCCAGGTGCAGATGCCCGACGGCACCACGGCCTATACGCGCGACGGCTCGTTTCAGACCAACGCGCAAGGCCAGCTCGTCACGTCGAGCGGCTACCAGGTGATCCCGGCGATCACGGTGCCGACCAACGCGACGTCGCTCACCATCGGCAGCGACGGCGTGGTGTCGATCACGGTTGCGGGCTCGACCAACAGCCAGCAGCTCGGCTCGATGCAGATCGCGACCTTCATCAACCCGGCCGGTCTCGACGCCAAGGGTGAAAACCTGTTCGCGGAAACGGCATCGTCGGGTGCGCCGAACGTCGCGCAGCCTGGCCTGAACGGCGCGGGCACGCTGAATCAGGGCTACGTGGAAGCATCGAACGTGAACGTGGTGCAGGAACTGGTGAACATGATCCAGACGCAGCGCGCTTACGAAATCAACAGCAAGGCCGTGACGACGTCCGACCAGATGTTGCAGACGCTTAGCCAGATGCAGATTTAACGCGGTAGCCAGCAGGAATTAACAGGCGGTAATCAAGATGTCGTACTTCACTCGTAATCCGGTTCGTTCGCGCATGGCCGCGGCGCTCGTGCAGCTCACGCTGCTCGCCGCGCTCGGCGGTTGCGGCCTCGTGCCGAAGCAGCCGATCACGCAGCAACCGATGACGGCCATGCCGCCGATGCCGCCGCAAGCGCAGTCGCCCGGCTCGATCTACAACCCGGGTTACGCGGGCCGGCCGTTGTTCGAAGACCAGCGGCCGCGCAATGTCGGCGACATCCTGACGATCGTGATTCAGGAAAACGTCAACGCGACGAAGTCTTCCGGCGCGGGCGTGAACCGCAACGGCACGACGAGCTTCGACGTGCCGACGGCGGGCTTCCTCGGCGGCCTGTTCGGCAAGGCGAACCTGAGCGCGAGCGGCGCCAACAAGTTCACCTCGACAGGCGGCGCTAACGCGTCGAACACGTTCAACGGCACGATCACCGTGACGGTGACCGGTGTGCTGCCGAACGGCAACCTGATGGTCAGCGGCGAAAAGCAGATGCTGATCAACCAGGGCAACGAGTTTGTGCGCTTCTCGGGCGTCGTCAATCCGAACACGATCTCGAATCTGAACGCCGTGTACTCCACGCAGGTGGCCGACGCCAAAATCGAATACTCCGCGAAGGGCTATGTCGACGAAGCGGAGAACATGGGCTGGCTGCAACGCTTCTTCCTTAACGTGTCGCCGTGGTGATCATGGGTACTGTTTCATTCCGCTTCTCAGCGCTTGCCGGCAGGATCGGCCGGACGCTCGCCTTCGTCGCGCTCGCGTGTGCGGCGCTGCCGGCGGCGACGCCCGCTCATGCGGAGCGTCTGAAAGACCTCGTGCAGATCCAGGGCGTGCGCGACAATCCGCTGATCGGCTACGGCCTCGTCGTCGGTCTCGACGGCACGGGCGACCAGACCACGCAAACGCCGTTCACGACGCAGACGCTCGCCAACATGCTGGCGAACCTCGGCATCTCGATCAACAACCAGGCGGCCGGTTCGAGCAACCAGCAATCGTCGCTGTCGAACATCCAGTTGAAGAACGTCGCCGCGGTGATGGTGACGGCGGTGCTGCCGCCGTTCGCGCGTCCGGGCGAACAGATCGACATCACGGTGTCGTCGCTCGGCAATGCGAAGAGCCTGCGCGGCGGCACGCTTTTGCTCACGCCGCTCAAGGGTGCCGACGGCCAGGTGTACGCGCTCGGCCAGGGCAACCTCGCGGTCGGCGGCGCGGGCGCAAGCGCGAACGGCAGCAAGGTGCAGGTCAATACGCTGGCGGCGGGCCGCATTGCGGGCGGCGCGATCGTCGAACGCGCGGTGCCGACCTCGGTATCGCAAGCGGGCACGATGCAGCTCGACCTGAACGAAATGGACTACGACACCACGCAGCGTGTCGTGGCCGCGGTGAACAACGCATTCGGCGGCGGCACGGCGACGGCGCTCGACGGCCGCACGATTCAACTGCGCGCGCCGAGCGATCCCGAGCAGCAGGTCGCCTTCATGGCGCAGTTGCAGAACCTTGATGTGAAACCGGCGCAAGCAGCCGCGAAGGTGATTCTCAACGCGCGCACCGGCTCCATCGTGATGAACCAGATGGTCACGCTGCAGAGCTGCGCGGTCGCGCACGGCAATCTGTCGGTCGTGATCAACACGCAGCCGGTGGTGAGCCAGCCCGGCGCATTCTCGAACGGCCAGACGGTCGTCGCGAAGCAGTCGCAGATTCAGATGAAGCAGGACAACGGCGCACTCAAGATGGTGACGGCCGGCGCGAACCTCGCCGAAGTCGTGAAGGGGCTCAACGCATTGGGTGCGACGCCCGCGGATCTCATGTCGATCCTGCAGGCGATGAAAGCGGCGGGCGCTCTGCGCGCCGACCTGGAAATCATCTAAGGAAGACAGCAGATGAATTCGGATACGACCAATTCCGCCGCGGCGGCGAACGATCTCAGCCAGCGCTTCGCGCTCGACGTGCAGGGTTTCGCGAAGCTGAGCGCGCAGGCGAAAGCATCGCCGCAAGCCGGCATGAAAGTGGCCGCGCAGCAGTTCGACGCGGTCTTCACGCAGATGATGCTCAAGAGCATGCGGGATGCGACGCCGCAGGACGGCCCGTTCGACTCGCACGACACGGCCACCTTCACGTCGATGATGGACCAGCAGTTGTCGCAGCATCTGTCGCAGAAGGGAATCGGCGTGGCCGACGCGATGCTCAAGCAGTTGATGCGCAACCAGGGCATGCAGGTAAGCGGCGCCAATGGAGCCAATGGCGCAGGCGGCCTTGCCGGCATGGCCAACGCGCTCGGCGGCGGCAGCGGCGGCGACGAAGGCCAGACCGCGGCGCTCAACGCGCTCGCCAAGGCATACGGCAATGCGCAGGCGAACGGTCAGCTCGCGATGGGCAAGGGCTACTCGGCCAACAGCGCGCTCACGCCGCCGTTAAAGGGCGACGGCAGCTCGCCGAAGGTCGACGCTTTCGTCGACAAGCTCGCGGGTCCGGCGCAGGCGGCAAGTGCCGCGACCGGCATTCCGGCGCGCTTCATCATCGGCCAGGCCGCACTCGAATCCGGCTGGGGCAAGAGCGAGATCAAGAAGGCGGACGGCACGACGAGCCACAACGTGTTCGGCATCAAGGCGACGAAGGACTGGACCGGCAAGACGGTTTCCACGCTCACCACCGAGTATGTGCACGGCAAGCCGCAGCGCGTGGTCGAGAAATTCCGCGCGTATGACTCGTATCAGGAAGCCATGACCGATTACGCGAGCCTGCTCAAGGGTAATCCGCGTTACGCGCAGGTCATCAATTCCGCGCATGACGTAAAGGGTTTTGCCAACGGCATGCAGCGCGCCGGTTATGCCACCGATCCGCATTACGCGAAAAAACTGATGTCGATTATGGACAAGATGGGTTGAAGAGAGCATGCGACGGGGCCACGCGCGTGACAAGACGGAAGAGGCCGGCTCCGGACGGCAGCCGGTCTACCCGCGAAACCGGGTGTGAAAACCGGCGCGGCCAATAAATGTGGTTAAAAAACGGCCGACGATTTACCGACGCGTTATCGGCGAGTTACCCGAGCTTTAACGTTTGCGCGAAGCGATTCTAAATAATTCATTGGGCGCCCCTAAATTTTAGCGGGATACTGCCGCTAATCCGTTAGAGCCCATACCGGAAGCGTCAATGTCCGGTTGAATGCGCGTGCCGCGGTCCGCATGAAAAAGACCGCCCGAAAGCCCCGGCAGGAGCTCTGGCACGTGCCCGCAAGAACATGCATACCGGCAAGCCCATGGAAACCAATCAGTCGAACGGCCAAACCGACACGCAGATGCAGCCGCACGTTCCGTTAGACGACAGCGCCCACGATTTCGGCCGTCGTAATCCGCTGGAAATCGGCGTTCAATTGCGCAATCTCGTCAATCGGGGCGACTTCCTCACCGTGCAATACGCGGGCGGCCAACTGGTCACGCGCCTGCTCGACGTCGATGTGCGCGGGCGCACCTTCACGTTCGACTGGGGCGCGTTGTCGGATCAGAACCGCGGCCTGCTCGCCGCCGCGAGCTGCCAGTTTCACGCGGCGCCCGAGGGCGTGCGCATGGAGTTCGGCACAGGCACGCCGCGCGAAACGCGTTTCGAAGGACTGCCCGCATTCGAAGCCGACTTTCCGGAAGTGCTGTTCTATGTGCAACGCCGCGAGTATTTCCGCGTCGACGCACCGATTCTCGATCCGTATGTATGCACCGGCCGTCTGCCGGAAGGCGATTCGTTCCGCTTCGAAGTGCACGACCTGTCGCTCGGCGGCGTCGGCATGCGCACCGCCGACGAACGTGTGGCGGAATTGCCCATGGGCACGCGTCTGGACGACTGCGAACTGGTGCTCGGCTCATTGGGGCGTCTGTCGCTCGATCTGCAGCTCGTGTCGCATCGGTCGCTCGCGCTGCCTAACGGCACGCAGCGTTACCAGCTCGGCTTCCGTTTTCTGACGCTGCCGGGCAGCGCGGAAAACACGCTGCAGCGTCTCATCACGCAACTCGAAATGAAGCGCCGCTCGCTCGTTCGCTAACGAACGGGCGGGAGCAGAGGCGAAGCAGAAGCGAAGCGCACGGGGTGTATGCAGGCCCGCGCCGCATCGGCCTCGCAAACGTTGCATCAACGTTGAATCAAAGTCTCACAAGCGTCGTGAATGGCCTCAATTTTCCGTCGCAAAAGCCGTTAAACAGTCTGTTCAAGTAACGCGGCGGCATGTGTACGGTGTCGCCCTTCAGGATGACGCATGTCCAATCTCATCAATCTCGGCCTCAGTGGACTGAACGCAGCCCAGTGGGGACTCACGACGACCGGCCAGAACATCAGCAACGCGTCGACGCCGGGCTACACCATTGAAACGCCGGTCTTCGCGGAAACGGGCGGCCAGTACACGGGTTCGGGCTTCCTGCCGCAGGGCGTCTCGACCGTCACCGTCACGCGTCAATACAGCCAGTATCTGACGACGCAGCTCAACAACGCGCAGTCGTCCAGCAGCTCTCTGGCCACCTACAACTCGTTGATCTCGCAACTGAACAATCTGGTCGGCAGCCCGACTGCCGGCCTTGCCAGTGCGATCACGGGTTATTTCACGGGCATGCAGAACGTCTCGAACAATGCTTCGAGCCTCGCCACGCGCCAGACGGCGATGAGCGGCGCGCAAACGCTCGCGAACCAGATTAACGCCGCCGGCCAGCAATACGATGCGCTGCGCGAAAGCGTCAACACGCAGTTGAGCAACACGGTTTCGCAGATCAATAGCTACACGCAGCAGATCGCGCAATTGAACGGCCAGATTTCCGCTGCGAGCACGCAAGGCCAGCCGCCGAACCAGTTGCTGGATCAGCGCGACCTCGCCGTGTCGAATCTGTCGCAACTGATCGGCGTGCAGGTCGTCAACAGCAACGGCAGCTACGGCGTGTTCATGAGCAACGGCCAGCCGCTCGTGTCGGGCGGCAACAGCTTCAACCTGGGCACCGCGCCTTCGACGGGCGATTCGAGCGAACTGTCCGTGCAGTACCTCGGCCAGGCGGGCGCGAATCCGGCCGCGGCGCCGCAAATTCTGCCGGACAGCAAGATTGACGGCGGCACGCTCGGCGGTCTCCTCGCGTTCCGCAGCCAGACGCTCGATCCGGCGGAAGCGCAACTCGGCGCGATCGCCGTCAGCTTTGCGTCGCAGGTCAACGCGCAGAACGCGCTCGGCATTACGCTCGCGGGCGTGCAGGGCGGCGCGCTGTTCTCCGTCGGCGGCCCGACCGTCTATGCGAACACGCAGAACACCGGCAATGCGTCGCTCAACGTGTCGTTCGCGAACCCCGCGCAGCCGACCACCGGCGACTACACGCTCGCTTACAACGGCACCGGCTACACGCTGACCGACAATTCGACGGGCACCGTGGTCGGCTCCGCGGCGAACCTGAGCCAGCCGATCAACGGCCTGAACTTTTCGACCACCGGCACGATGAATCCCGGCGATTCGTTCACGGTCGAACCGACCCGCGGCGCGTTGAACAGCTTCGCGACCGTGACCACGGACGGCTCCGCAATCGCAGCCGCATCGCCGGTTCTGGGCTCGGCCGCGTCGACCAACACCGGCACCGGCGCGATCTCGCAAGGCACGGTCACGGCCGGCTACACGATGCCGAGTTCGACCACCACGCTCACCTACAACGGCACGGGCCTCACCGGCTTCCCGGTCGGCTCGACGGTGACGGTTGCCGGTTCACCGGCAACAACCTATCCGATCACGAGCGCGACGACCGTCGTGCCGTATTCGTCGGCGACCGGCGCGAGTCTCACGATCAACAACACGACGGCCGGCCAGATGGACAAGGTCTCGGTGACGATCAGCGGCGTGCCTTCTGCCGGCGACAAGTTCACCATCGGCCCGAACAGCGGTGCGAACAACGACGGCCGCAACGCGCTTGCGCTGTCGAACCTGTCCACGGCGAAATCGATGAACGGCGGCACGGTCACGCTGACGGGCGCGTATGCAAACTACGTCAACGACATCGGCAACCAGACGAACCAGATTCAGACTTCGAGCACGGCGCAGGCTTCGCTCGTGACGCAAATCACCACCGCGCAGCAGTCGGTGTCGGGCGTCAATATCAACGAGGAAGCAGCCAATCTGCTTCAGTATCAGCAGCTCTATCAGGCGAACAGCAAAGTCATTCAGACCGCGCAGACCCTGTTCCAGACGCTGCTCGGCATCTTCCAGTGAGGCGTTGAACATGCGCATCTCCAGCACGCAGTACTTCACTATGAACGTCGCGACGATGAGCGATCAGCAAGCTCAGTTGTCGCAGCTTTACGCGCAGATCTCGAGCGGCGTGAGCCTTTCCACGCCGTCGGACAATCCGCTCGGCGCGGCGCAGGCCGTGCAATTGAGCTCGACGGCGACCACCCTCGCGCAGTACACGAGCAACCAGAACACGGCGCTCGCATCGCTGCAACTCGAATCGACGACGCTCGGCAGCGTGACCGACGTGCTGCAAAAAGTCCACACGCTCGTGCTGAACGCCGGCGACGGTGCGCTGAACAACGGCGACCGCGGCTCCATCGCAACGGAACTGCAAAGCTTGCGCAGCCAGTTGATGACGCTCGCCAACGCAACCGATCCGCAGGGCAACTACCTGTTCGCCGGTTATCAAAGCAGCGCGCAGCCGTACAACACGAATTCGGCCGGCGTGGTCACCTATTCGGGCGACACCGGCATCCCGGCCGTGCAGATCACCGACTCGCACCTCGTGCAGACCTCGGACAACGGCACTTCGATCTTCAGCAGCGTCGCGCCCATCGGCACGAGTTCGGTTCCGGCGGGGGCCGCGGCTAACACGGGCACGGGCGTCATCGGCACGGTGAGCCTCAATAACCCGACCGATCCGACGAACAACAACACGTACTCGATCAACTTTTCGTCGTCGACGACTTACACCGTCAGCCAGACCGATCCGGCGACCGGCGCGGTCACGACGAGCGGCCCGCAAGCCTTCACCGCAGGCTCGGCGATCACGCTCGGCGGCCAGTCGGTGACGATCAGCGGCGCGCCGAATGCGGGCGACAGCTTCTCCGTCACGCCGGCCACGCAAGGCAGCATGGACGTGTTCGCGAACCTGAGCCAGTTGATCAGCACGCTGCAATCGCCGATCTCGGGCGGTGCGTCGACGGCGAGCTACCAGAGCGCGCTCGTCACCAGCATGACGCAGCTCGAGAACACGATCAACAACGTCGTGACCGCGACGGCGACCGTGGGCGGGACGCTCGCAGGAAGTGCAGGCGCTGCAGAAGGTGACGCAAAACAATACGCTGCAAACGGCGAGCAACCTGTCGGATCTGACGCAGACGGACATGATCAAGACCGTCGGCAAATACACGCTGGCGCAGAACGCGTTGCAAGCGGCACAGCAGGCGTTCGTGAAGATTCAGAACTTGTCGTTGTTCCAGTACCTGAACTGATCGCGCGGGCGGCGAGCCGCTCAAATGAAGAAGGGCGGAACCGGTGTGAGCCGGTTCCGCCCTTTCTGTTTTTCGCGCGTTGTTTTGACGTGCCGCTTTTGACGTTCGTTGCCGCAAAAACGCCGGCTTATCGGAAACCCAGCGCGACGCGTCCCATCTGGTCGATGCCCACCGTGAAGAGGCGCGCAAAGAACGGAATCATGTTCGGGGTCATCAGTTGCAGAAGCAGCATACCGATCAGCATGGTGAGCGGAAAGCCGATCTGGAATACACCGATTTGCGGCGCCGCGCGGTTCAGGATGCCGAGCGCGAGGTTGGTGATGAGGAGCGCCGCGACCACCGGCAACGACAGCAGAAGCCCCGCCGAGAAAATCGTGCTGCCGAAGTTGGCGAGCGTGCGCCAGCCAGGCGAGCCAAGAATATTCGCCGACACGGGCAGCGTATTGAAAGTAGCCAGCAGCGCGCTGATCATCTGCAGATGACCGTCGATCACGAGGAACACCAGCATCGCGATCGTGTACATGTAGGTCGACAGCACCTGGCTCGAACTGCTCGCTTGCGCATCGAAGAAGGTGGCGAAGCCGAGCCCCATGCCGAGGCCGACGAAGTCGCCCGTTGCGCTGATCGCCTGAAACACGATCTGCATCGTCATGCCGAGCGCGATGCCGATCAGGAACTGGTTGACGATGATCCACACGCCCTCGGCGGAAAACACCGTGACTTGCGGCAACGCGCCGAGCGTCGGCGCGACGATGATCGTGACGAAAGCCGCCAGGCCGATCTTCACGCGCAGCGGCAGCGAGCGGTTGCCGAGCACCGGCGCGGTTGCGACCAGCGCGAGAATGCGCACGAACGGCCACAGAAACGCGGTGAGCCAGGCGTTCAGTTGCGCGTAGGTGACGGAAAACATGGCGGCGTCGTAGCTCGATGCAGGAAGGACAACGCGGCGCTCAGTTGACGAGCGTCGGAATGTTGGTGAGAGTCTGGCGCAGATAGTCGAGCATCGTGGTGAGCATCCACGGACCGGCGATCACCATCGTGACCGCGATCGCGAGCAGTTTCGGAATGAACGACAGCGTCGATTCATTGATCTGCGTGGCGGCCTGGAACAGGCTCACCACGAGACCGACCACCAACGCGACGAGCAGAAGCGGCGCGGCAAGCAGCAGGCCGACATACATGGCCTGGTGCGCAAGTGTCATGACGGATTCTGAATTCATGGCGATTCAACCGGAAGCATCGACAACGTAAGGGACGTGAACAACAACAACGCGAGCGCGCGTTGTTTAAACAAAACTTTGCGCGAGCGAGCCGAGCAGCAATTGCCAGCCGTCGACGAGCACGAACAGCATCAGCTTGAACGGCAGCGAAATCGTCGCGGGCGACACCATCATCATGCCCATCGACATCAGCACGCTCGCCACCACCATGTCGATGATGAGAAACGGAATGAAGATCGTGAAGCCGATCTGGAAACCGGTCTTCAGTTCGCTCGTGACAAACGACGGCACCAGCAGCGACAGCGGCACATCTTCGGGACCTTGCATCGGCGCCGCGTGCGAGATGCGTGCGAACAGTGCGAGATCGCTTTCGCGCGTCTGACGCAGCATGAACGTCTTGAACGGCGCGAGGCCGCGGCTCACGGCCGTTTCCATCGGCACGGTGCCTTCGGAGAAGGGCTTGTAGCCGTCGGTATAAGCCTTGTCGAGCACCGGCGACATCACGAACAGCGTGAGAAAGAGCGCGAGGCCGACCAGCACCTGGTTAGGCGGCGTGGTTGTCGTGCCGAGCGCCTGGCGCAGCAGCGATAACACGATGATGATGCGCGTGAAACTCGTCATCATCAGCACCATCGCGGGCAGGAACGACAGCATCGTGAGCAGCAGCATCGTCTGCACGCTCAGCGAATACGTGGTGCCGCCGTTCGGACCAGGACTTGTGTTGAAGGCCGGCAAGCCGGCGGTTTGCGCGAACGAAAGCGTCGGCAGCGCGAGCATTATCGTGGGCAAAACCACGGGCAACGCGACGGGTGCTGCGACGCGCAAGCCGCGAACTGCTGCGCGGGCGGCGCGGGAGGTCATCGACGTGTGCGAATTGCGCGAGGATGGCGCGCTCTGCGCCGATTGAAGACTGAACTGCATTACCGAACCCCGTTGCCTTGCCCGTTGAAACGTTTGCTCACTTCGCCTTTCAAGGCGTCGCGAAAGCGCTGGCCGAAGCTGCCAGACAATGTGGTGCCGCTCGCGCCCGTGCTGCCGGTGCTGCCTGTTCCGCCCGGCGTGCCCGCTTGCGCGTTGCCGACCGTATCGATCGCGACCGAGCCGGCCGGCATCGTATGAAGCAGACGCACGTTGCCCGGCGCCGCGCCGAGTACGAGCCACGTATCGCCGATCTCGACGACCGCGACGCGCTCCTTGCCGCCGAGCGATGCGCCGCCGACCGTTTTCACGAGACCGCTGCGGCTGCCCGGCTGCAAGCCGAAGCGGCGTGCGAGCCACGCGCAGCCGAACACCAGACCGATCACGACCACGAGGCCGACGATCGTTTGCAATACCGCGCCGACGCCGAGCGCCGGAACCGCAGTGCCCGCGCCGACCGTCGACGCCATCTTCGCTGCATTGTTGACCGCGTTCATGTCGGCCGCGTGCGCGGCGAGCGGAGCGCAGAGCGCGCCGAAGCAGGCCGTTGCCGACAGCACCGCGCGCATTGCCAGGCTGGATACGCGACGCGACACAGGCAACACGGCGCAAACGACTGCCGGTTTCATCGATTCAACTTCCGGATACGTTCTGACGGCGTGATGATGTCGGTCAGGCGAATACCGAACTTGTCGTTCACCACCACGACTTCACCTTGCGCGATCAGGCAGCCGTTGACGAGCACGTCCATCGGCTCGCCGGCCATGCCGTCCAGTTCCACGACCGAACCTTGCGCGAGTTGCAGCAGGTTGCGGATCGCGAGCTTGGTGCGGCCGAGTTCGACGGTCATCTGGACGGGAATATCCAGAATCATGTCGATGTCGTTGCGCGTCGTGGTCGGCGCCACTTTCGACAGCGGCTGGAACACGCCGGCCGTGGTCGCGCTGATTTCGCTAGTGTTGTCGTTCTGCTCGGCGAGCGCGCTTGCCCAGTCGGCGAGCGCCGCTTCGTCCTCGGCGCTCGCCGCGTCGGCGGCAACCTGCGCCGCGGCGGCGCTCAGCGCTTCCTCGGGCTTTGCGTTCAGATCACTCATATCCACCTTCCTTCATCGTGTCGGCTGCGCTGATCATCTTCTGCACGCGCAACGCGTATTGACCATTGAAAATTCCGTAGCCGCATTCCATCACCGGCACACCGTCGACTTTCGCCGTGATGTGCTCGGGGATGTTGATCGGCAGAACATCGCCTTTGCGCATGTTCAGGATCTGTTCGAACGTGATCGGCACCTGCGCGAGGTCGGCGGTCAGTTCGACTTCCGCCGCCTGCACCTGCTGCGACAGCACGCGGACCCAGCGGCGGTCGACTTCGAGCGCCTCGCCCTGGATCGGCGACGACAGGATGTCGCGGATCGGTTCGATCATCGAGTACGGCATGCAGATGTGCAGCGTGCCGCCCGTCGTGCCGAACTCGATCGAGAACTGCGTGACGATGACGATTTCGTTCGGCGTCGCGACGTTCGCGAACTGCGTGTGCATTTCCGAGCGCATGTATTCGAACTGCAGCGGACGCACGCTTTTCCACGACGCCGCGTAGTGTTCGAACGTCAGGTTGAGCAGCTTCATGATGATGCGCTGCTCGGTCTGCGTGAAATCGCGGCCTTCCACTCGAGTGTGGAAACGCCCGTCGCCGCCGAACAGATTGTCGACCACGAAGAACACCAGGTTCGGGTCGAACACGAACAGCGACGTGCCGCGCAACGGCTTGATGTGGACCAGGTTCAGGTTGGTCGGGATCGGCAGGTTGCGGGTGAACTCGCTGTACTTCTGCACCTTCACCGGACCGACGGAGATTTCCGCCGAACGCCGCATGAAGTTGAAGATGCCGACGCGCAAGAGTCGCGCGAAGCGGTCGTTAATGATTTCGAGGCCGGGCATCCGGCCGCGGACGATCCGTTCCTGCGTCGCGATGTTGTAGGGACGTACGCCTACACGCTCGCTTTGCTCGGCTTCAGAGTCGGACTCGCCGGTTACGCCTTTGAGGAGGGCATCGACCTCCTCCTGGGACATGAACTCTTCGTGGCCCATTCCTTATTCCTCGTGCATACCGTGACGTTGGATGATGGCAGTGCGCAAGCGCGTCACTGCACGACGAATTCGGTGAACAGCACGTCCTGGACGTGGATCGGCGCCGCGCCCTTGTCGGTCGGCTGCTCGATCAGCGTGCGCAGTTCGGTGGCGAGCGCGTGCTTGCCTTCGAGCGGCGCCAGTTCATCGGGATGATGGTTCGACAGCGCGAGCAGGATGCGGCTGCGGATTTCCGGCATGTGCTCGGTGAGCTCCGGCGTCGTCTTCGGATCGGTGAGCTTGAGCGTGAGGCCGATGCGCAGGAAGTGCTGCTGGCCGTCGTCCGACTGGAGATTGACCGTCATCGATTCGAGCGGGAAAAACGTGGGTGCCGGAGCGGGCGCCGGCGCGGCTGCCGTGGCGGCGGCCGGAGCGCGCTTCGACATGAAGAACCACACGCCTGCGCCGGTCGCGCCCGCGGCGACGACAGCGATGAGGGCGATCAGGATGATGCGTTTCATGGGGCCCGGGGAAGCGGGCGCGACTTGCTGATTTGCGGGAGTGGTAGCCATGAGTTTTGCTGTGCTTGCCGTTAGTGCTGGTGATAGTGATTGTTGTTGATTTGCCTGCGGCGCGATGGGTCGAACAGAAGGGTTAATGCGGGCTATCTCTGGTTTTTGGGCCCTGCGGGCCGGCTTTGGTTTTTTGTTGGTCTGGATGGGGGTTGGGGGTTTTTTGTTAACCCCTTTGGCCTTTCCTTGATTTCATGGTGGTCTATTGGTGTTGCCCCTGTGCGGGGCGGCACTCACTTTCTTTGCCGCCGCAAAGAAAGTGAGTGCCGCCCCGCACAGGGGCAACGCCAATAGACCACAGCGAAATCAAGGAAAGGCCAAAGAAAGCCAGTGCGACCCACTTATAACCCACCGGTGTGAGCCCGCTTTCTTTGCTTACTTTCTTCGCGGCGGCAAAGAAAGTGAGTGCCGCCCCGCACAGGGGCAACGCGAAATAGACCACCGCGAAATCAAGGAAAGGCCAAAGGGGTAAAAAACAGCGCCCCCGGCAAAGCAAAAGCTCAAGCAAACGTATCCACAAGCCCAACACTACGCCGCCCACCGGCATCACCAGCAGCCACAACCACCCCGGCCCCGGCGGCCCCAGCCTCACCCCCAAAACCCCGCGCGGAGCGCCCCCCGCCAGAACTGGCACTTTGCTGCTGCTGCCCACCCTGCCGCCCAAACCCATCACTGACACTCGCGCTGCCGAGCCCAATCCCATTCGCCTCCATAGCCTCGCGCAGCTTCGGCAAAGCGGCCTCAACCGCCTCCCGCACCTGCTGATGCTGCGAAACAAACAACGCATGCGCATGGTTATCGGCGACCTGCAATACAACCTGCAAAGGCCCAAGATCCTTCGGATTCAACGTCAGCTCGGCGCTCTGCGAATGCGCATTCGACAGGAACACCACCTTCTGGCTCAACGCCTCCTCCCAGTCGGTCGTGCCGACCTGCGGTCCCAATGCATTCGCCGCGGCCGCCGCGCTCGCGGTGCCCGTCGTTTGCACGGCCGCCGTCGTGCTTGCGGCGCTCGCGGCCGCCTGGCTCGCGGCCAGCGCGGCCGTCGCCGCGTCGGCGGCATTCTTGAACGATGCCAGGTCGTCTGTCTGCGCGCCTGCCGCTCCCGTCGATGTCAACGCGCCCGCCGCAGCCGCCGATGCCGCCGCCGTCGGATCGGCGACGGTCGTACCGTTCGCCGCCGTCCCCAATGCGCCGCGCGCCCCGGCCGAGCCCTTGCCGCCGCCGGACGACCCGGCTTCCAGCGTCTTGCTCGTCGTGTCGTTCAGCGAAGCGTTCGCGCTCGCCAGACCGTTCGCCGCCGCGGCGGCTGCCGCGCCGCTCGGGAGAGCCTGCGACGGAGCCACAGCCTGGCCGTTCGCCAGCGCCGCGAGCGCGGCCTGCAACGAGTCCTGCAGCGATTTCGGATCGGTCGGCGCCTTCTTGCCGGGCGTGCCGGCAGGCGCGGTGTCGGTGGCCGCGCCGGTTGCGGTCGGGTCCGCGTTCGTCGATGCCGCCAGATTGACGCCGGCCGGATCGGCGGCGCTCGCGTCGGCCTGGGCTTGCGCCTGCGCCTGAGCGGCAGCGGCAGCGGCTGCGGCGCCCGCATCGTTTGCGCTCGCGGCATTGGCCGGCTTCGGCGGCGTGTCGCCGTTCTTGTCCGTCGATGCCTGCTGCGGCTTGTCCGCCGACGCCGCGGACGATGCCGCGTCGGTCGCGCTGCTGTCCTTGCTGTCGCTCTTTGCGTCGTCGGCGCTCTTCGTCGTGGAATCGTCCGGCGGCGGCGCGTCGTGCACGCTCGAGCCCTGCGAGATGTCCGCGGAAGAGGGCTGCGGCACGGTGGCCTTCACGCTTGCAGCGCTATGTGCGGCCGCACTTGCAGCCGCACTTGAAGCCGCACTGTTCTGCAAATCAATGTTCTGCTGCAGCGTTTGCGAAAACGGCTTCGCGCTAGCAGCGGCAAGCGCCGCCGCATTGCTGGGCTTACTGGTGGAGCCGCTGCCGGTCGAGCCGAGCAGCGAGCCGATCTGTGAAAGAAACGACATAAGTGTCCTGTCAATCCGTCAAAGGGTACGGTGTCGAGTCAGTGTCGAGGCGGCGCGGGCGTCAGGCGCCTTCCGCGCGCATCCTCAGGATTCGTGCCGCGTGTTCGTCGGCGTCGCGCTGATCGCGCCGCGCCACGACCTTCGCCTCGGCGGCTTCGCCGCGCGCCTGCAGCACTTCGTACGAGCCGAGCTTCTGCTTCTGACGCTGCCAGTCGGGCTTGGCTGCCTCGACTCGCGCGTTCGCGGTCACGAGCAGGTTGCGCTGCTGCTCGATGGCCGCGTCGAGTGTGTCGATGAACGCCTGGAAATTGCGCATGTTGCCGGCGGGCATCCCCGCTTGCGCGGTCGCCGTGAAACGCGCGTGGTATTCGTCGCGGTACTGCACGAGGGCGTTCAGCTGCGCCTCGACGTCGTTGCGCTCGCGCTGCGCGCGGCCAAGACGTTGAGCGGCGGCGTCGACATCGTCCTGCGCGAGGCCAATCAGCGTCTTGATCGGAAAGTGTTTCGCCATCGTCAGGCTCCTTGGGCAAACAGCGCGTCCAGCATCTCGATACTCGGTTCGAAGTTCGCGCACTCGCGAAAGCCCTGTTGCAGGAAGGCTTCCATCCGCGGATACAGCGCGATCGCGCGGTCGAGCAGCGCGTCGCGCCCGCTCGAATAAGCGCCGACGTTGATCAGATCGCGGTTGCGCTGATAGCGCGACAGCATCTGCTTGAACATACGCGTTTTGTCCAGATGGTTATCGTCGATCAGCGCGGTCATTGCCCGGCTAATCGACGCTTCGATGTCGATCGCCGGATAGTGGCCGGCTTCCGCGAGCGAGCGCGACAGCACGATATGGCCGTCGAGAATCGCGCGCGCGGAATCGGCGATCGGGTCCTGCTGGTCGTCGCCTTCGGTCAGCACGGTATAGAACGCGGTGATCGAGCCGCCGCCCGCCGGCCCGTTGCCGGTTCGTTCGACGAGCGCCGGCAGCTTCGCGAACACCGAAGGCGGATAGCCCTTGGTGGCGGGCGGCTCGCCCACGGCGAGCGCGATCTCGCGCTGCGCCATTGCGTAACGGGTCAGCGAATCCATCAGCAGCAGCACATGCTTGCCTTGGTCGCGGAAATATTCGGCGAGCGACGTCGAATACGCGGCGGCCTGCATCCGCAGGAGCGGCGAAACGTCCGCAGGCGCGGCGATCACGACGGAGCGCGCGAGACCTTCCTCGCCGAGAATCTGTTCGATGAATTCCTTCACTTCGCGGCCGCGTTCGCCGATCAGGCCGATCACGATCACTTCGGCGCTGGTATAGCGCGCCATCGTGCCGAGCAGCACCGATTTACCGACGCCCGAACCCGCGAAGAGGCCCATGCGCTGCCCGCGTCCGACGGTCAGCAGCGCATTGATCGCGCGCACGCCGACGTCGAGCACTTTATGGATCGGCTCACGATTCAACGGATTGATCACCGGCGCGGACAGCGGCGCATCGGCGTGCGCGCCGAGCGGGCCGAGTCCGTCGAGCGGACGGCCGGACGCATCGAGCACGCGGCCGAGCAATTCCCAGCCGACCGGCAGACGCTTCGCGCCCGCCATCGGATCGGCAATCGGCGCGCTCTCCAGCGGATAGACACGCGCGCCGGGCAGCAGGCCGATCACTTCGGTGGTCGGCATCAGAAAGAGTTTGTCGCCGGAGAAGCCGACCACTTCGGCTTCGGCCATCGGCAGCGAACTGCCGAGTGGCAGTTCGATCATCACTTCGGCGCCCACCGAGAGGCGCAGCCCGACTGCTTCAAGCACGAGACCCGCGGCGCGCGTGAGGCGCCCGCATGCGCGCATCGGCTTGGCGATCGCGTTGCGCGCGCGCAGCGCGTCGAGCCGACCGCGCCACGCTTGCATGTGCGGATTGCTGTCGAGCGCGGGATCGTAGGGCGCGGCAGCCGTTGCTTTCGAGGCGGCGCGCGCGAGACCTGCTGCATCCGGTGCCGACTCGCGGCTCGCGGCCGCGCCCCTCAGCGGATGCGCGTGATTGGCAGCAGCCGCGTCTTCAGTCGCTTGAGGGAACACCGCGGCGTCAGGAGCGGCGTCCGCAAACGACGTTTCGGCAAGCGCCTCCGCACCGAACGACGCCAGCGCCAGCTCGCGTTCGAGCGGCGTCAGGTCGCTTGCGCGGATTTCCTCGAGCGTCGGCTTCACCATGTACTCACTTTGCCGAGCGCCGCGGCGACGCGTTCCCAGCGTGTATCGATGCCGGCATCGACTTCGCCGCTCGCGGCCTGCGCGCGGCAGCCGCCGCGCTCCACGGCGGGGTCGGTGCGCACGGTCCAGCCGCGCGTTTGCAATTCTTCCATCAGATACGCTTCGACCACGGGCAGATCGGCGGGACTCACGATCAGCGCGGGTGCGCCCGTCAACGCCGGTTCGGCGGCGAGCACTTCGCGCGCGGCGGCGATCAGCGCGGTCGGGTCATGCTGCACATGCTGGCGCACCACCTGTTGCGCGATGTCGAGCGCGAGCGAGACGAGCGTCTCCGAGATCGCGCCTTGTGCGCCGTCGAGCGCGGCCTTGAACGTTTCGGCGAGTGCGGCAAGCCGCGCCGCTTCCTCGCGTGCTTCGCTTCGGCCTTGCTCGAAACCCTGCGCGTGGCCTTGCTCGTAACCCGCCTGGTAGCCGAGCGCCTGACCGGCCACGTGGCCAGAGGCGATGCCCTGCGCGTGCGCGGCTTCGCGCAGGCGCTCGAGTTCGGCTTCGAACGCGGCTTCGTCGGCCTCGGAATTCGGCGGCGCGGGCGGCACCGGATCGAACGAGGCCATCTCCCAGCGCTGGTAGGCCGAGAGGGTCGCCTTCGCCGCGGAGTTGCGATTAGACATATGCATCTTCCGCCTTGCCGCCAATCACAATCTGACCGCTTTCCGCCAGATTGCGCACGATTTGCAGGATGCGGCGCTGTTGCGTCTCGACTTCGGAGACACGGACCGGGCCGCGCGCGTCGAGGTCTTCGGCGAGCAGTTCGGCTGCGCGCTGCGACATGTTCGACAGGAACTTCTGACGCAGCGCGGGCGCCGCGCCCTTCAGCGAGATGATCAGCGCTTCGGACTCGACTTCCTTCAGCAGCAACTGGATCGCGCGGTCTTCCAGGTCGAGCAGGTTCTCGAACACGAACATCTGATCAACGATCTTCTGCGCGAGTTCCGCGTCGTACTGGCGGACGTTCTCGATGACGCCTTCCTCGTGATTGCTCGACATGAAGTTGAGGATTTCCGCCGCCGTGCGAATGCCGCCCATCGGGCTGCGCTTGAGGTTGTCGCTGCCCGACAGCAGGTGCGTGAGCACGTCGTCGAGTTCGCGCAGCGCGGCCGGCTGAATGCCGTCGAGCGTCGCGATTCGCAACAGCACGTCGTTACGCAGACGCTCCGTGAAGCACGCGACGATTTCCGAAGCCTGATCGCGGTCCAGGTGAACGAGGATTGTCGCGATGATCTGCGGATGCTCGTTCTTGATCAGCTCCGCGACCGCCGGCGAATCCATCCACTTCAGGCCCTCGATACCGCTGGTATCGCTGCCTTGCAGAATGCGGTCGATGATCGCGCCGGCCTTGTCGTCGCCGAGCGCCTTCGTCAGCACCGAACGGATGTACTCGTTCGAGTCGAGCGACATGCCGGTGTGCTTCTCCGCCTCGCGCACGAACTCGTGCAGCACGACGTCGATCTCCTCGCGGGTCACGGCCTTCATGGCGGCCATCGCGACGCCGATCTTCTGGACTTCGCGCGGTCCGAGAAACTTGAATACCTGCGCGGCTTCTTCTTCGCCGATCGACATCAGCAGAAGCGCGCTCTTCATTACGCCTTCAGCGCTCATCGGTCACCCAATTCTTGACGACAGTTGCAACGATCTTCGGATCCTGGCGCGCGATGCTGCGTGCGAACTCCAGGTTCCTCTCATATTTGTGTTTCGCGTTTTCCAGCGCCTGCAGCTCTGCGTCGCCGTTGTCCATTTCGAGCGCGGCGTTGCCGGCCCGCTCGGCGGCGGGAATGCCGTCGAGCAGGATCGGCTCGTCCGGCGACGGCAGCGCTGCGGCGACGACCGGCTCCGGCGGCGGGAACGCGCGGCGCAGCGCCGGCTTCACCATCACGAAGTACAGGAACAGGGCCACTGCGCCGATGCCAAGATACGTCGCGATCTGCTTGTACAGCGCCAGCATGTCCGGCGTGCGCCACCACGGCAGGTCGGCGTTCGGGTCGAGCGCGGTGGTGAACGGGCTGTTGACCACGTTGACCGAGTCGCCGCGCTGCGCGTCGAAGCCCATCGCGTCCTTCACGAGCTGGTTCACTTGCGCGAGCTTGTCGGCGGTGACCGGCTGCATCGTCGCGTGACCCTTGGCGTCGACCACGCGCAGATAGTTGACCACCACCGCCACCGACAGACGCTTGATGCCGCCCATCGGCTGCTCGAGGTGACGCACGGTCTTGTCGAGCTCGTAGTTGGTCGTCATGTCCTTGCGGTCGCTGACCGGCGTCGTCGTCACACCGCCGCTTGCGCCGGCGGGCGCATTGATCGGCGCGGATGCCGGCTGCGGCGGCTGGTTCGACAGCGCGCCCGGCACGCCCGAGGCGCCGCCTTGCGACATTTCGGTTGCGGTGCTCGATTGCTGGCTGCGAATCGCGGCCTGTTGCGGATTGCCGTTCGGGCCGTAGTTTTCCGAAGTCTGTTCGCTGCGCGAGAAGTCGATGTCGGCGCTCACCTGCGAATGCGCATTACCGGAGCCGAACAGCGGCGCGAGGATCGCGTCGATGCGCTGCTGCGTGCTGCGCTCGATCTGCTGGCGATACTTCAGTTGCGACGCGTCGAGCCCGCCGCCCACCGACGGCTGCGTCAGCAGATTGCCGTCCTGGTCGAGAATGGTCACGCCCTTGACCGGCATTTCCGGCACCGCCGACGACACCATATGCGTGATCGCAAGCACCTGACCTTCGTCGAGCGCGCGGCCCGGATACAGATTGACGAGCACCGACGCCGACGGCGCTTCCTTGTCGCGCACGAACACGGACGGCTTCGGAATCGCCAGATGGACGCGCGCCGACTTCACCGACGAAACCGATTCGATCGTGCGTTCCAGCTCGCCTTCGAGCGCGCGCTGATAGTTGATCTGCTCGGCGAACTGGCTGATGCCGAACTTCTGGTTGTCCATCAGTTCGAAGCCGACCGAGCCGCTCTTCGGCAATCCCTGCGATGCAAGGCGCAGGCGCATCTCATGCACCTGCTCGGACGGCACGAGGATCGCGCCGCCGGCCTCCGAGAACTTGTACGGAATGTTCGCCTGCTGGAGCGCCGTGATGATGGCGCCGCCGTCCCGGTCGGACAGGTTGCTGTAGAGCACCTTGTAGTCCGGCGCGCGCGACCAGAGGAACAGACCCGCGACGATGGCGACGAGCAGCGCGACCGCGAAGATGAGCGGCGCGCGCGGGTTGCCGCGCATCTGCGCGAGGCCGGACAGGCGCTGACCAAAATTGCCGCCGAGGCCGCCACCGAGGCCGCCCAGGTCTGCATTGCCGCCGGGCTGGCCGGCGCCCGCCGCCGCCGCGCCGGGCTGCGCGCCGGCGAGGCCCATGCGGGCGTCGGGGTTGATCAAAGAGTTGGCTGACGAATCCATGCGTCGGGTTTCTCCGGGATGCCTTTGCGTTCTGCCGCTATGTCGCGCCGAGAGCCGACGGGAGTATGGACAGAGACTTTCACGACTGAAATTATCCGCACGGCAGACGCGCCCGATTGCTTGAATAGAGCCGGGTTTCCCCCCTAGTTTCGGGGCTTTCCCGTAAAGCCCGCTGCTATGCTTTCGTCCAGATCGGTACGGTTTGGTCGTGCCGCTCGTCATTACTGGAGAGAACATGACTTTGCCCGTGAACGCGATTTCGTCGGCGCTGCAACAGTTGCATTCGATGGCTGCGCAGGCGACCGGCGGCAGCACCGCGGCGGCCGGCGCTTCGGCAGCAGGGGAGTCCGGCGCGGCCACGGCCGGCGGCTTTGCGTCGGCGCTCAAGGCCTCGCTGGACAAGATCAGCGGCGATCAGACCAAGGCGATCGGCGAATCGCAGGCGTTCGAGCTCGGCGCGTCGAACGTGTCGCTAAACGACGTGATGGTCGACATGCAGAAGGCCAACGTCGGCTTCCAGTTCGGCCTGCAGGTGCGCAACAAGCTGGTGTCCGCCTACAACGACATCATGCAGATGCAGGTCTGAACGCTGGCGGTCGCGGCGGCAAGAATGTTCCGCCCGCCACGGCCGCAACCTGCTGCATGCGCCGCGCCGCTCGCCTGAGCATGCGCGAGCACGCGCGGCCTGACCCCTTAATCCTCCTTACACCGGCCTAAAGCTTTCTCGCTGCGTATCCGATAACCAGATACAGGCATGAATCCGGGACGCGGCGACGCATCCCGATGGGCTGCCACGACCAACCGTAGTTGCAATTGAGGAGGAGCGCCGATGTTTTCCCCAGGACACTCTGGAGCCAATGCGTACGCACGCGTGGGCGTCGAGACAGGGGTGATGGGCGCGAGTCCGCATCGTCTGATCGTGATGCTGTATCAGGGAGCCAGGCAGGCTATCGCGCAAGCACGGATGCACGTGCAGCAGGGCAATGTCGCCGGTCGTGGACAGGCGATCGGCAAGGCGATTCAGATCGTCGAAAGCGGGCTGCAGCAGTCGCTCAACCTTGAGGTGGGCGGCGAGATTGCGCAGCGGTTGAACGCGCTATATAGCTATATGTCGCGCCGGCTGCTGGAAGCCAATATAAAAGCGAGCGAGGCAATGCTGGTCGAGGTCGACGGTCTACTGGCGACGCTCGAAGAGGCATGGATCGGGATTGCCCCGGAGATAGCGCGGATGGCTGCCCAGCCGGCCGCGGAAAGCATGAGATGACATCGAACGCAGAATATTTTGCCCGCTACGAGGCCATCGCAGCGTTGTCCTGCCGCATGCTGATGGCTGCCCGACGCGCCCTGTGGAACGACCTGGTGCACTTGCAGGAAGAATACCGGCAACTCGTGGACGCGCTGAAAGAGGCGGAGACGGGCGTCAAGCTCGACGAGACGGAGCGCCTGCGCAAGTACGCGCTGATCCGCCAGATTCTCGCC
The DNA here is from genome assembly GCF_040543975.1 of Paraburkholderia sp. OAS925. Classification (NCBI taxonomy): domain Bacteria; kingdom Pseudomonadati; phylum Pseudomonadota; class Betaproteobacteria; order Burkholderiales; family Burkholderiaceae; genus Paraburkholderia; species Paraburkholderia sp. OAS925. Next base: position 84,392 of record NZ_JBEUNO010000001.1, on the reverse strand, counting down.
GACGACGCCGCGATCCGCGACCTCGCCAATCCGAGCCTTGCGAAGCTGTCGGCGCTGTTCGGCGGACGGCCGTCGCGGGTGCTGAAGGAGCTTTACGGCGCGCGCTGACGGTGGCCGCGATCTAGCCGCGATGCAGCCGCGATGCAGCCGCGAGGCGCCTGACTGAACGAATTTGAGCGCGCTGCCGCCAATGTGACCAAGGAATCGGCATGAACGGAATCGACACGGCCCTCGCATCGCTGCTCGCGACCCGCGTCGACAGCCTGCTGAACATTGGTCCCGGCAGCGCCGCCACCACGCAAACCGGCGCGCCGGACGTCGAGACCGCGCCGACCACTTCGGCTCCTCTTGCCCCGCCAACGCCGCCGCAGCCATCGGCGCAAACGGCCTTGTCCGCTGTCGCGCTCACGCTCAACGCGATTGTGCGTTCGGGCGGCGAGGCGACTCCGGCGATTGTCGGCCAGACGCCGATCTGGCCCGCCGCTCCCGCGCTCGACGTCGAAGTCGGCGCTTTGCCGCTCTTCGACGCGCCTGCTACTCCTAATCTCGCTTCGAACGCCGCTGCGTCGGCGGCCACTGCCAATGTCGCGGCGGCGCAAGTGCCCGTTGCGGCGCTCGCGGCCGCGCTTGCGCAGACGGTCGGCGATAGCGGCCTCTTCTACGAAGCGCATCTCGCCCAATGGCTGAGCGGCCAGCGCTCGCCGGAGACGCTCGCCGGCGAGGCGCAGAACAAGCTCGTGGCGGCATCGGCGCAATTGCCGTTGAACTGGGGAAGCGGGGCGGGCGATGCGTCGTCTGCTGCTTCCAATGCCGGCGCAGGCGCAAGGCCGGGCATGGGCGCGGCGCCGAACGGGGCGGCTGACGGTGCGACGCCGAACGCGGGCAATTTCGCGAATTCCGCGAACTCGGCCAATGCGAATGCCGGCACGAGCGCCGGCCGCGCGATGCCGTCGATCGACACGGCGCACGCCGCGCGTTTCGCCGCAGGTGAAGTGCTCGCGAGTTCGCTGTCCGACCTGAACGGTCAATCGACGCATGCCGGTTTGCACAACGCCGCGTCGGCAGCGGCGGACGGCAGCCCGCAGCAGACGGCGCAAGCCGCCGCGGTTCATCCCGCGACCGTGCCGCTTGTGCGTCAGCAACTCGATCTGCTCGCGACCGGCCAGTTCCGCTGGACCGGCGAAGCGTGGCCCGGCGCGAAACTCGACTGGACCATCGAACAGGACGGCGACGAGTGGGACCGCAGCGGCGGCGGCACGGCCAGCGAAGAGGACCAGCCGTGGCGCACGCGGCTGACGCTGTCGCTGCCGACGCTCGGCACCGTCGACGCCGAATTGACCTTGACCGGCATGCGCCTCGTCGCGCGCGTGCAGGCAAGTCCGGGCGGCGCGGGCGCGGCTCGCGATGCAGGGCGAGGGCTTTCGTCAGCGGCTCGCGGCGGCGGGCATCCAGTTGCACGGGTTGACGATTCGCGAGATCGGCGGCGGCGCGCCTGCGACGGGCGCGGCGACGGCGAGCGCTGCGGCGGCCGCTCAGGCAGCGGCGTCGGCGTATGCGCGATCGGCTTCGGCGGGCGCGGCTACGTCGGCTGCGGCAAACGCGGCGGCGGAAAAAAGCCGGCGCGCGCCGCCCGACGATTTCGACTGGGACATGTGATGAGCCGCAAACATCGCCGCAGCGCGGCTGCGCTCGTCTACGACGCCAATGGCGGCGATCCCGCGCCGCGCGTGATCGCGAAGGGCTACGGCATGCTCGCCGACATGATCGTGCAGCGCGCGAAGGAAGCCGGGCTGTACGTGCATGAAGCGCCCGAAATGGTCTCGCTGCTGATGCAGGTGGACCTCGACGCGCGCATTCCGCCGCAGCTTTATCAGGCGGTCGCCGAATTGCTGGCGTGGCTGCATCGGCTGGAAAGCGGAGCGGAGCGCGAGCCGCCGCAGGCCGCGTCGGGCAGCGCGAGGAGCGGTGTGGAGGATGTCACCGATGTTGTTGCGGTCGACATCGATGGTGCGGGTGACGGGCGGTGAGCTTCGGCGTAACCGCGCCACCACGCAACCATGCAGCGAGCCGCAATCAAAACCGCATCATCAATCTCAACAGCGCATTGACGCGCTTGCCGTAAGGCGGCGCGATCCATCCGCGCGCGTTCAGACGCGCCTGCGTCAACACCGGCTTCATCTTCGAAAACGTCACGAAGCCTTCGTAGCCGTGATAAGCGCCCATTCCGCTGGCTCCCACTCCGCCGAACGGCAGGCTTTCGCAGGCCAGATGCATCAGCGTTTCGTTGATCGCCATCCCGCCCGCGATGGTTTCGTGCGTGACGCGCTCGATGGTCGCGGCGTCGTCCGCATACAGATAAAGCGCGAGCGGGCGCGGCCGCGCGTTGATCCACGCGATTGCGTCGTCGAGCGTGTCATACGGGACGATCGGCAGCAGCGGCCCGAAAATTTCCTCTCGCATCAACTCGCAATCGGCGGGCGCATTCGTCACGGCGACAGGCGGAAAGCGGCGGCTCGCAGCATCCGGCGCGCTGTCGGTGAGCGGATGCAACTGCGCGCCGGCGGCCTCGGCTTCGTCCGCGAGACGCTCGAGCCGCTCGAAGTGGCGCGGCGAAATAATCGACGTGTAATCCGGGTTGTGCGTGAAGCCGGGGTACATCTTCGCCATCCGCACGCGCGCCCGGTCGATGAAAGTCTGCTCCTTGCCGCGCGGCACGAGCACGTAGTCTGGCGCGACGCAGGTCTGCCCGGCATTGAGCGTCTTACCGGCGATGAGGTTATCCACGGCATTCTCGAAACGCGCGTGCGCGCCGATGATCGCCGGCGATTTGCCGCCGAGTTCGAGCGTGACCGGCGTCAGATGCTCGGCGGCGGCGCGCATCACCTCGTGGCCGATTTTCGTCGATCCCGTGAACAGCAGATGATCGAAGGGCTGCGCGCTGAACGCAGCGGCGAGCGCGGCATCGCCGTTGACGACCGCGACGTGATCGCGCGCAAAGGTCTGGCCGATCAACTGCTCGAACAACGCGGACGTGCGCGGCGTTAGTTCGGACATCTTGACGATCGCGCGATTGCCGGCGGTGAGCGCGCTGATGAGCGGCCCGGCGGCAAGCAGCACCGGATAATTCCACGGCACGATGATGCCGACCACGCCAAGCGGCTGCGGCACCACTTTCGCGCGGGCCGGCAGCAGCCATTTGTTGGTGCGGCGGCGCTGCGCTTTCATCCACCGTTTGCCGTGGCGCAGGGCCGCGTCGATTTCCTCCTTCACCAGCAGGAATTCCGCAAGCAGCACTTCCTGTTTCGCACGATTGCCGAAGTCGGCGCTCATCGCGTCGGCGAGCGCGTCGCGATTATCGAGCAGCACTTTGCGCAGCGCTTGCAGATGCGCCGCGCGCGTTTCCCACGACGGATACGGCGCACGCAAATACGCATGACGCTGATCGCCAAGCAGCGCTTGCAGCGCGGCGACCTCGGGCAAATCGTTCTTCATTGTTCACCACTCCCTGATGAAAGATGCGCTTATTGGTGTTGTTGCGTCGTTGCTTGGTTGCGTGCCGCTGGCTGCGATTTCAAACCGGAAAAGCGCGTTCGACGATCGCCGCGTGATCGAACGTGGCGGGGAGCGTGCCGTAGACGCGTCCGCTTTCGCCGCAGCCATCCGCGAGACGGGTGGCAATGAAGGCCTCCGCGACAACGGCGGGCGAATGCCTGACGAGCAGCGTGGCCTGCGCGATCAGCACGATCTGCTGCGCGATGCGCCGCGCCGATGCTTCGCGATGTTCGGCGGGTCCGTTGAGCGTCGCGGCGAGTTTGCCGAGCGCCGCGCTCAACGCAGGATGCGCGGCGGCATCGGCCTGCCATTGCGCGAAGAGCGCCTGCGCCGCGTCGGGTTCGCGCTCCATCGCGCGCAGCACGTCGAGGCACATCACGTTGCCCGAGCCCTCCCAGATCGAATTGACAGGCGCCTCGCGATAGAAGCGCGCCATCGGACCGGTCTCGACGTAGCCGTTGCCGCCCCACACCTCCATCGCTTCGCCGGTGAATTCGAGCGCGCGTTTGCAAACCCAGTATTTCGCCGCCGGCGTCACGATGCGCCGCCATGCGCGCTCGGCGGAGGCAGCCGCTGAATCGGCGGCGGACGTCGCTGTGCCTGCATCGGCGGATTGCTCGAACGCCTGCGCGAGCCGCATGAACAGCACGGTCGCCGCTTCCGATTCGAGCGCGAGGTCGGCGAGCACATTGCGCATCAACGGCTGATCGACTAGATTGCGGCCGAACGCGCTGCGATGACGCGCGTGATGAATCGCCTGCACGAGCGCCGCGCGCATCAGCGCCGCGCTGCCGATCACGCAATCGAGCCGCGTGTAGTTCGCCATTTCGATGATGGTCGGCACGCCGCGTCCTTCGTCGCCGATCATGATGCCGAACGCGTCGAGGAATTCGACTTCGCTGCTCGCGTTCGAGCGGTTGCCGAGCTTGTCTTTCAGACGCTGGATTTGCACGGCGTTCTTGCTGCCGTCGGGCGTGAAGCGCGGCACGAAAAAGCACGACAGGCCGACGTGATCGTGCGTGCGCGCAAGCACCAGATGAGCGTCGCATTGCGGCGCCGAGAAAAACCATTTGTGGCCGACCAGTTCATAGGCACCGCCCCGGCCGCCGGCAGCGATCGCGCGCGCCTGGGTCTGATTGCTACGCACGTCCGAGCCGCCCTGTTTTTCGGTCATGCCCATGCCGATCATCGCGGACGCTTTTTGCGCGAGCGGCACATCGCGTGGATCGTGCTCGCGCGCATACAGCTTGTCGCGCAACGTCTCGAACAGTTGAGGCTCGCGCTGCAATACCGGAATGCTCGCGAACGTCATCGTCAACGGGCACAGCGAGCCGGACTCGATCTGCGCATGCAGGAAGTACCCAGCGCAGCGCGCGGCCATCGCGCCCGGCCGCGGGTCGGAGAACGGCAACGCGTGCAATCCCTCGCGACGCAGCAGAGCGAGTAGCTCATGCCACGCGGGATGAAACTCGAGCGCGTCGATACGTTCGCCGCGCGGGCTGTGCGTCGAAAGCTCGGGCGTGTGACGGTTGGCGAGTTCGGCGAGCGTGAGCGTCTCCGGCGTGGTGAGCGCCGCGCCGTGCCGCAGCAGCGCGTCGCGATGCCATGCGGCGCCGTCGCGTTCGAGCGCGGCGGATAGCGCGGCGTCGGTGGAAAAGAGGTTGTAGTCCGCGAGCGGCGGCACCTGATTGGTGACCTCGTGAGTCTGGCCGAAGCTATGGCGTTGCATCTGCTGTCTCCGTTCGCCGCGTGTTCGCGGCAAGGGCGCCGGCGCGGGTTTTTTATCGCGCGGCGTTTGCGCCAAGTGGGCGCTTTGCGTGCGCTGTCTGTGCGCGCTCTATGCGTTTTCGCTGCGGCATCGGCGCCCATCGGTGCGCCATCCGTGCGCGGTCGATAACACGCGTCCGCGCCGCGCCGTTTGATTGCGACCGACTCACCGTGCGCCAAAAGCACATCGCTCACGGACCCTGTTTGAATCCCGCAAGCCGCCGCGCGGCGGGCGTCTGCGGGTCTTTCATCATAGGGGCGCAGGGGCGTTCAGGTTTAGAGTAATCGCTCTGACGTGAAGCCGCCGCGGCCTCCGAACCGTCCCTACAATGCCGGGAAACACACGTAGACAAGTGTGCACGAGACAGGGTGCGCAGACAACGCACTCATCAGGAGGAGCGATGGAATACGACTACATCATCGTCGGTGCCGGCTCGGGCGGCTGCGCGCTCGCGAGCCGTCTCGCGGACAACTGTCCCGACGCGACGATTGCCCTGATCGAAGCGGGCCCGCATACGAATCGCAACCTGTTGGTCAACATGCCGGTGGGCGTCGCGGCGGTCGTGCCGAACAAACTCAAGACCAACTACGGCTATCTGACGACGCCGCAACCGGGACTCGGCGGCCGGCGAGGCTATCAGCCGCGCGGGCGCGGCTTCGGCGGATCGAGCGCGATCAACGCGATGATCTACACGCGCGGCCATCCGCTCGATTACGACGAATGGGCGCAACTGGGCTGCGACGGCTGGTCGTGGCAGGACGTGCTGCCGTACTTCCGCCGCGCCGAGGGCAACGAGCGCGGCGCCGATGCGTGGCACGGCGACAGCGGCCCGCTCTCCGTGTCGGATCTGCGCTACCGGAATCCGTTTTCGAAGCGCTTCGTGCAGGCCGCGATGGAAGCCGGCTACAAGCCGAACGACGACTTCAACGGCGCCGATCAGGAAGGCATCGGCTTCTATCAGGTCACGCAGCGCGATGGCCGGCGTTGCAGCGTCGCGCGCGCTTATATCTACGATCGCGAGCGCGCCAATCTCCATACGATCGCCGATGCCACGGTGCTGCGCGTGGTGTTCGACGGCAAGCGCGCGAGCGGCGTGGACGTGGTGCGCGGCGGCCGTCGCGAGACACTGACCGCGCGCGCCGAAATCGTGCTCGCGGCGGGCGCGTTCAATTCGCCGCAATTGCTGATGTGCTCCGGCATCGGGCCGGCCGGGCATCTGCGAGCGCATGGCATCGAGGTCTTGCACGATGCGCCCGAAGTCGGCCAGAACCTGATCGACCACGTCGATTTCACGATCAACAAGCGCGTGTCGTCGATCGAGCCGACCGGTTTCTCGGTGCGCGGCATCGCGCGGATGGTGCCGCAGTTCGTCACCTTCATGCGCCACGGCCGCGGCATGCTGTCGAGCAATGTCGCCGAGGCGGGCGGCTTTTTGAAGAGCCGGCCGACGCTCGAGCGGCCCGATCTGCAACTGCATTTTTGCGCGGCGCTCGTCGACGACCATAACCGGCACATGCATTGGGGCCACGGCTATTCGCTGCATGTGTGCGTGCTGCGGCCGTTTAGCCGCGGCTCGGTGACGCTCGCGAGCGCCGATGCCCGCGATGCGCCCGTGATCGACCCGCGTTTTTTCAGCGATTCGCGCGATCTCGATCTGCTGGTCGAAGGCGTGCAGATGGCGCGGCGCATTCTCGACGCGCCGTCGCTTGCGCTGCACGGCGGCCGCGAACTGTACACGCGGCCCGGACAATCCGACGAACAGTTGCGCCAGACCATCGCCGAGCACGCGGACACGATCTATCACCCGGTCGCGACCTGCCGGATGGGCGGCGATGCGCGCTCGGTGGTCGATCCGCAATTGCGCGTGCGAGGCGTCGAGGGACTGCGGATCGTCGATGCATCGGTGATGCCGACGCTGATCGGCGGCAACACCAACTCGCCCACGGTGATGATCGGCGAACGCGCGGCCGAGCTGATGACGGCGAGCCGTCGCCGGCCGCAGACGGTGGAGCAGGCCGGCGCAGTCGCAAGCGCCGCGCCGACGGCCAGCGCCGCGTGAACGTGTCGGTACGCCCGCTCGAACTGCCGCATTTCCGACGCCAATTATGAGAGAACCAGTGCGAACGTCGTCTAAATCGTCATAAATTGTGCCGTTCCTTTTATGAGACTTCCGGATACCTATAATCGCCGCGCAATTAGGGGCGCGTCAGGTGGCGGGTCCGGGAACTCCAGGAAGCGAAGGCATGAGCATCAATTTGATTCACGCGATCCAGTCCGCGTTGACGGACGAAGTGGTCGCGCAACTGGGCGAGCGCATCGGCTTGCCGCCGCAAGCGACGCGCGCCGTGGTGACCACCGCCGCGCCCGCGCTGCTGGCCGGGCTGATGCACAAGGCCGCGACGCTCGAGGGCGCGCGCTCGCTGTTCGCCACCGCCGTCTCGCCCGATGTCGACGCGCGAATCGCCGAACAGTTGCCGCATCTGACGGACAGTACGCGCGGCGTGAGCGAACTCGAAGGTGCGGGGCGCGCGTTGCTTGAGCGTTCGCTCGACCGCCGCGCGGAGTCGCTCAGCGACGAAGTCGCCGTGCAAACCGGCGTGCCGGCGCACGCCACGCATGCGATCACGGGCATCGTCGGCGCGACCATGCTGGGCATGCTCAAACAGCATCTGCTGAAAAGCCAGGGCAGCGTCGGTCAACTGCCGGCGCTGTTGAGCCATCAGATGCCGCTCATCGCGCCGTATCTGAACGACCGGCTGCTCGGCGCGCTTGGACTCGGCACGGTTGGCGCTTTTACCGGCGGCGTGCTCGGGCAGTTGAAGGCGGTGTCGGCGCATATCGAGCATCCGATGCCGGCGGCGAAACCCACGCCCGAAGTGACCGCGGCCGTTCACGTGCCGGCGGACGCGGTGGTCGGCGAAAAGCGCCGCTCGCACGCGTGGCTGTGGTGGCTGTTGTTGGCGCTCGGGCTCGGCGCCGCGTTGCTGGCTTATCTGTTTCCGGGCAGCTTCGCGCAACTGCAACACCGTGCTGGCGATGCGGTCGGTGAGAGCGCGCAACCTGTAGCGGCGCAGCCGGCTTCGGCGGCGGTCGGGGCGTCCGGTGAGCTTGCAGCGGCAGTCGCGGCTAGCGACGGCGTCGCGTCGATGGTGACGGGCACCGTGCAGGACGCCGCGGCGTCGGCGGCTGTGGATGCGGCGTCTGCCGCTGCGTCGGCGTCGGCGTCGGTCGTTGCGGCGAGCGGGGCGGGTGTTGCTGGAGGGGCGAGTGGCGTTGGTGGTGCGAGCGGTGCAAACGGCGCAAGCGACGCGCATCAGCCGGGCGTCGCCGCGGCGCCGTCCAAAAACAGCCAGTTCGCGTTCAGCGTGAACGAAGCGGGCAAGCCGACGTTCACCGCGACGGTCGGCAGCGAGGCCGAAAAGACGCAGCTCATCGACGAGTTGACCAAGCGCCTCGGCCAAAACAACTACAGCGCGAACATCACCGTCGACCCGGCCACCAACCCGGCCGACTGGCTCGCGCGCCTCGACGGCCTCGTGCCGCTGATGAGCGTGCCCGGCGCGGAACTGAAACTGGACGGCACGCGAATCGAACTGAGCGGCGCGGCTGCCAACGCCAAACTGGGTTGGCAGAACGCGTTGAAGTCGCTATTCGGCGCCTCATACGACGTCGGCGCGTTCGACCCCGAACACGCCGTCGAACAGGCAACCGTGAATTTTCGCAGCGCGGTCAAGGCGCTGTTGACGGGCAACCCGACGTGCGTCGCGGCCGATATCGCCAAAGTGCTCAACCTGCAGGTGATCAACTTCGGAAGCTCGAGTGCGCGTGTGCCGGCGACGGCTAACGACGACCTGGGCCAGTCGGCGCGCGTGCTGAACGCCTGCGCGCGCAACGGGCGGGTCGCGAAGCTCGAAGTGGCGGGCTATTCGGACAACGTCGGCGGCGAACAGGCCAATCTGCAACTGTCGAAGGAACGTGCGGAAGCGGTTCGCTCGTATCTGGTCAAAGCCGGCGTACCGGGCGACTCGCTTCGCGCGCAGGGTTATGGCCAGACGCACCCGATCGCCGGCAACGACACGGCTAGCGGACGCTTCGCCAATCGCCGTATTGAGTTCAGCGCGCAGCAATAAGGACGAGGGCGCGTGAGCCGCAGCCGTAAGGCGGTGCCGTCCGGCGCACAGCAGCGATGGCGGCGCTGAATCACGGGCAGCAGTAAAGGCCGCTGGCGCTCGGCGCGCAGCAGCATGCCCGGCGGGCGCCTCATGCGCAGCAAGAAGGCCGGTCGCGCTTCACGCGGAGCAGTAATGCCGGTGGCGCGTCACCGGCTGCAGCAAGGCGGGCGACGCTCAATCCCAACCACCATGCCGCCCGGCACCCGCCGGGCGGCATTTGTCATTCCGCGCGCGGCGCCTGAAGCGGCGCGGCGATGCCCGTCAGGCCGAGCATCAGGTCGTCGCCGGCGCGGCCGGGCAGCGTTTCGCGGGCCACCTCCAGCCAGGCGCGCGCCGCGTGCGACAGATAGCCGTCGCGGCGCCAGCCCATCGCCATTTCCCATGGAATCTCCGGCTCGACCACCGGCAGGCAGGTGAACTGCGCGGGATCGAGCCGCCGGCAATAAGGCGCGGGCAGCAGTGCGATGCCGACGCCGGCAAGCACCAGCGCCGCCATGAAATCCCAGTGTCCGCTGCGTCCGACGATAGTCGGCGCGAACCCGGCGACGCGGCACGCGTTTAGCACGACGTCGTTGAGCGCCAGGCTCTCGCCGTAGAACACGAACGGCTCGTTCGCGAGCTGTGCGAGCGGCACTTCGCGCAATTCGTCCCAGGGCGAGCCGGTGCGCGCGACGAGCCAAAGCAATTGACGAGTGATCGGCAGCACGTCGATATTGGCGGGGTCGACCGGCTGCAGCACGCCGCCGAGTTCCAGCTCGCCGTTGATGAGCGCCGTCTCGATGGCGCGCGAGCCCTGCTCGAACAGCTTCAGCTCGATCTTCGGATAGCGCTGGCGGAACGTGGCAATCGCGGGCGTGAAGAGCGAGCCGCCCATCGGCGGAATACCGATGGTGAGTTCGCCGCGCCCGAGCGTGCCGAGATCGTTCAGTTCGGCCTGCAACTGCGCGTGCGCGGCGAGCACCTCCTGACCGCGCTGATAGACGATGCGGCCGGCGTCGGTGAGCACCATCTGCCGGCCGTCGCGCAGCAGCAGCGGCGAGCCGATCTCGTCCTCGAGCGACTTCACCATCTTGCTGATGGTGGGCTGGGTGACGAACATCTGCTCGGCGGCGACGGTGAAGCTCTGCTGACGAACGACTTCGACGAAATAGCGCAGCGCACGCAGTTCCACGGTCGGGCTCCCGATTCCATATTGGAATGAATCGGGCGATTGTAAGTCATGGCATTTATGACGGCGAGGGCGGCTTCGGCAATCGCTCGGCCTTGCAACGCGCGCCTAATATTGAGACGTGCGGTGCGAACCGCGAGCTACGATTGCCACCTTTGACGCGACCGGCTGCCGCCGCTTCCCCATGACGCCCGCTTCTGCTATCTGCATCGTTATTCCCTGCTACAACGGCGCGTCGACGCTCGCTCGCGCGCTCGATAGCTGCCGCATTCAACCAGAGACCGCGCAAATCATCGTGGTGGACGATGGTTCGACCGATGCGTCCGCGGAGTTGGTCCAGCAATACGCAAACATCGACCCGCGCGTGCAACTGCTGCGCATGCCGGGCAACGGCGGCGCGGCGCGGGCGCGCAACTGGGGCGCGCTGCACGCGTCGCACGATCTGCTCGCCTTTCTCGATGCCGACGACGAATATTTGCCCGGCGCGCTGACCGCGGCAAGCGCGTTTCTCGCGCACTATCCGAAGCAGGTGTCGGTGCGGCTCGACGTCGAGTACGTCGATTTCCCGGCCGACATCACCGGCCACCCCGATTTTGCGCAGCACGCGGCGACGCTCAGCAACACGGTGCCGAGCAGTTTGATCGTCCGCCGTGCGGTGTACGCGGCGCTCGGCGGCTTTCCGATGGATGACGCGTTTCGCCGTATCGGCGGCGAGGATGGCGCGTTCTCGTGGGCGCTGCGGGAGATGTTCGGCAATCCGCGGTTGCCGGACGTGAAGCGCGTGCGCATGCATTACCACGCGGGCATCCACGCGGAGCGGTACTTCCGCATTGCGTTTGGCTGGTTGACGCCGTCGCCCGCCGACGTGACCGACGCGTTCTCTTTTTCGCTTCGGTTTCTCGAGAGGGCGCAAGCGGGCATCGCGCAGTTGCGCGGCGCGGATCTCGCCGCCGAGGCCGCAATGCCGGCGGCGGGCGAGGCCGCTGCCACGGCGGACGGAAAGCCGTGCTGAAGTTGCGCTGTTAGGTGGGGCGGCGTCTGTCTGTAACTGCGCTGGCAACTATGTGTGGCCGGAGCCTGCGCAGCGGCCCAAAGGCGCCGCAACCAAGGCGAACACCGAGCCCCAATTCACGAGCCGCCGCCGCGTCGCCGCCTTCATCCACGGGCCCACAAGCGCCTCCGCCCCGCGCCCCACACCCATCCCAATTTGCTACAATCGCCGTTCGTCTTCGAGGAGCGTTGCGACGGGTACCGCGAATCAGCATATATTCGCCGGCCGCCCGCCAGGCTCGAAGGCTTCAATCGGAGGGCCCGGATGCGCAATTGCGCTGTCCTATCCACCGCATCGAACCGCGCTCACGTCAAATTTCTAGTCACTATTTAGAAAGGAGGGCGTGATGAACGCCGCAGTTATCGATTCCCAGGCTTCCCAGGATTACATCGTTGCCGACCTGTCGCTCGCCGACTGGGGCCGCAAGGAACTCACCATTGCAGAGACGGAAATGCCCGGTCTCATGCAAACGCGCGACGAATACAAGGCGCAGCAGCCGCTGAAGGGCGCGCGCATTGCCGGCTCGCTGCACATGACGATTCAGACCGGCGTGCTGATCGAAACGCTGACGGCGCTCGGCGCGGACGTGCGCTGGGCCTCGTGCAATATCTTCTCGACGCAGGATCACGCCGCCGCCGCCATCGCCAAGGCCGGCACGCCGGTGTTCGCGTTCAAGGGCGAGTCGCTCGACGAATACTGGGAGTTCTCGCACCGCATCTTCGAATGGCCGAACGGCGAGTTCGCCAACATGATTCTCGACGACGGCGGCGACGCGACGTTGCTGCTGATCCTCGGCTCGAAGGCAGAGAAAGACCGCTCGGTGATCGCCAAGCCGACCAACGAGGAAGAAGTCGCGCTGTACAAGTCGATCGAACGTCATCTGGACGCCGATCCGACGTGGTACTCCACGCGCCTCGCGCACATCAAGGGCGTGACGGAAGAAACCACGACGGGCGTGCATCGTCTGTATCAGATGGAGAAGGAAGGCCGCCTGCCGTTCCCTGCGATCAACGTCAACGACTCGGTCACGAAGTCGAAGTTCGACAATCTGTATGGCTGCCGTGAGTCGCTGGTCGACGGCATCAAGCGCGCGACCGACGTGATGATCGCGGGCAAGATCGCGGTCGTGGCCGGTTACGGCGACGTGGGCAAGGGCTGCGCGCAATCGCTGCGCGGTCTCGGCGCGACCGTGTGGGTCACGGAAATCGATCCGATCTGCGCGTTGCAAGCGGCGATGGAAGGCTACCGCGTCGTGACGATGGAATACGCAGCCGACAAGGCCGACATCTTCGTGACGGCAACCGGCAACTATCACGTGATCAACCACGATCACATGAAGGCGATGCGTCACAACGCGATTGTCTGCAACATCGGGCACTTCGATTCGGAAATCGATGTGGCATCGACGCGTCAGTACCAGTGGGACAACATCAAGCCGCAAGTCGACCACATCATTTTCCCGGACGGCAAGCGCGTGATTCTGCTGGCCGAAGGGCGTCTCGTGAACCTGGGCTGCGCGACGGGCCACCCGTCGTTCGTGATGTCCAACTCGTTCACGAACCAGACGCTCGCGCAGATCGAACTGTTCACGCAAGGCGACAAGTACGAGAACCGCGTGTACGTGCTGCCGAAGCATCTGGACGAGAAGGTCGCACGCCTGCATCTGGCGCGCATCGGCGCAACGCTGACCGTGCTGTCCGACGATCAGGCCGGTTACATCGGCGTCGACAAGAACGGTCCGTTCAAGCCGAATCACTACCGCTACTAAGCACGTGCGTTGCGGTGCGCCTTCGCGCTGCAAAACATGACGGTATGACGACGGAGCGGCGCGCATGCGCCGCTTTGTTCACCATGCCCGCTTCCCATCGATTAACGGACATTCTGCCTGCAAGGAGCTTGACATGACCGTGCTGCTGACCTGGCTGATCAATGCGCTGGCGCTCCTGATCATCACCTATCTCGTTCCGTCGATTCATATCCGCAGCTTCGGCACCGCGCTGATCGTCGCGGTCGTGCTCGGACTGATCAACACGGTCCTGCGCCCGGTGCTGATCCTGTTGACGCTGCCCGTCACGATCGTGACGCTGGGGCTCTTCATTCTGGTGGTCAATGCGCTGTGCTTCTGGCTGTGCGCGTCGCTGCTGAAGGGTTTCGAGGTCTCGGGATTCTGGTCGGCGTTCTTCGGCTCGATTCTGTACAGCATCGTTTCATGGCTGCTGTCCGCGCTTATTTTCGGCAACCGCAGTCTCGGTTGACATACTGATCATGAACCCGATCGAACTTTCATTCGAATTCTTCCCGCCGAAGACGCAGGAAGGCGTCGACAAGCTGCGCGCCACGCGTGCGCAGCTTGCGACGCTAAAGCCCAAGTTCGTGTCCGTCACGTTCGGCGCCGGCGGCTCGACGCAGCAGGGCACGCTCGATACCGTCGTCGATATGGCGAAGGAAGGGCTCGAGGCGGCGCCGCATCTGTCGTGCATCGGCTCGTCTAAAGAGAGCTTGCGCGCGATTCTCAACCAGTACCGCGCGCATGGGATTCGCCATATCGTCGCGCTGCGCGGCGACCTGCCTTCGGGCATGGGCGAAGTGGGCGAGTTGCGTTATGCGTCGGAACTGGTGAGCTTTATCCGCGCCGAGTTCGGCGACTGGTTCTGGATCGAGGTGGCCGGCTATCCGGAATATCATCCGCAATCGCGCTCGCCGCGTCACGATCTGGAAAACTTCGCCCGCAAGGTGAAGGCTGGCGCCAATTCCGCGATCACGCAGTACTTCTTCAACGCGGACGCGTACTTCCGTTTCGTCGACGACGCACGCAAGCTCGGCGTCGATGTGCCGATCGTGCCGGGCATCATGCCGATCACGAACTTCTCGCAACTGATGCGCTTTTCGGAGATGTGCGGCGCGGAAGTGCCGCGCTGGATCGCGCGCCGGCTGGAGAGTTTCGGCGACGACCGCGAGTCGATCCGCGCATTCGGCCTCGACGTGGTGACGGACCTGTGCAAGCGTTTGGTCGATGCCAAGGTGCCCGGTTTGCATTTTTATACGCTGAACGGGGCGGCGGCGACCAAGGCGATTTGCGAGCGGTTGAAGGGCTGAGCGTCGAACAACCAACGGTTATCGCTTCCGTTGGTCCTCCGCAGACCGCCGCGCGAATGACGCGCGGCGCGTCTCGCGGACATTTTTCTTCCCGTGTTTTTCCGAGCCCTGCGGCAGAACACTCAAACGATTCCCCCAAAACCGCCCCAATCACCTACTCTGAAAGTCATTCGAAAGAGCGCTGCAAATATCCGCCGGGGCGCGCCAGCGGCGGCATCGCCGATAATTTCCTCTGCTTGTGACACCGGGGAAAGCTCAGTAATATCGCGCTACGCTGGCGTCAGCCAGCCCCGAACCTGGAGGAAACATGAAGCAAAACAATCTGTTGCGCGCCGCGCGTGTTACGACGCTCGTCGCAGCTGCAGCGGCATCGCTGGTGGGCGCAAACAGCGCGCGCGCCGAGATTCCGAACAAGACACTCGTCTACTGCTCAGAAGGCAGCCCCGCGGGTTTCGATCCGGCCCAGTACACCACGGGCACCGATTTCACGGCCAATACGTTCACCGTCTATAACCGCCTCGTCGAATTCGAGCGCGGCGGCACGAAGGTCGAGCCGGGCCTCGCCGAAAAGTGGGACGTTTCCGCGGACGGCAAGACGTACACGTTCCATCTGCGTCACGGCGTGAAGTTCCAGACCACGTCGTTCTTCAAGCCGACGCGCGAATTCAACGCGGACGACGTCCTGTTCACGTTCGAGCGCATGCTCGACACCAATCAGCCGTTCCGCAAGGCCTACTCCGTGCAGTTTCCGTACTTCACGGACATGGGCCTCGACAAGCTGATCACGAAGGTCGAAAAGGTCGATCCGTACACGGTCAAGTTCACGCTGAAGGAAGTCAACGCGCCGTTCATCCAGAACATGGCGATGGAATACGCGTCGATTCTCTCGGCCGAATATGGCGACCAGTTGCTGAAGGCCGGCAAGGCCGCGGACATCAACCAGTTCCCGGTCGGCACCGGTCCGTTCATCTTCCGCAGCTATACGAAAGACGCGACGATTCGCTTCGACGGCAACCCGGATTACTGGAAGCCGAACGCAGTCAAGATCTCGAAGCTGATCTTCTCGATCACGCCGGATGCCGGTGGTGCGCGTGCAGAAGCTCAAGCGCGACGAATGCCAGGTGATGAGCTATCCGCGTCCCGCCGACATCGCGCCGCTGAAGGCTGAATCCAGCCTTGCGATGCCGTCGCAGCCGGGCTTCAACCTCGGCTATCTCGCGTACAACGTGACGCACAAACCGGTCGACAAGGTCGAAGTGCGTCAGGCGCTCGACATGGCGATCAACAAGAAGGCGATCATCGACTCGGTGTATCAAGGCGCAGGCCAGGCCGCCACGAATCCGATGCCGCCGACGCAATGGTCCTATGACAAGAACCTGAAGGGCGCATCGTACGATGCGGACAAGGCCAAGGCGCTGCTCGCGAAGGCCGGCTATCCGAACGGCTTCGACATCACGTTGTGGGCCATGCCCGTGCAACGCGCGTACAACCCGAACGCCCGCCTGATGGCGGAAATGATCCAGGCCGACTGGGCCAAGATCGGCGTGAAGGCGAAGATCGTCACCTACGAATGGGGCGAGTACATCAAGCGCGCGCACGCTGGTGAAGACGACACGATGCTGATCGGCTGGACGGGCGACAATGGCGATCCGGACAACTGGCTCGGCACGCTGCTCGGCTGCGACGCGGTGAACGGCAACAACTTCTCGAAGTGGTGCCACAAGCCTTTCGAAGAGTTGATCCAGAAGGGCCGCGCAACGTCGGATCAGGGCGCGCGCACGGCGGCCTACACGAAGGCGCAGGAAATCTTCGCGCAACAACTGCCGTTCTCGCCGATCGCTCACTCGACGGTCTATCAGCCTGTCAGCAAGAAGGTGAACGACATGCGCATCGAGCCGCTCGGCTATGCGCGCTTCGACGGCGTGAGCGTCAAGTAAGGCGCCCGCCAACCTGTCGGGCAAGTCGTAAAATTCGCGCAGTACGCTTTTCGCACGGTTAGAAAACTGGTCGAAATGGTCCGGCGACCGGGGTCACGAGCCCTCGTCGCCGGTTGCGTTTTTTCTTCATCAAGACCATAGGGACGAACCATGTTCCGCTTTGTTTTGCGCCGCATAGGCATGGTGATACCGACGTTCATCGGCATCACGATCCTTGCATTCGCGCTGATTCACCTGATACCGGGCGATCCCATCGAAGTGATGATGGGCGAGCGCGGCGTCGATCCGGCCATGCACGCCGCAGCGATGCACCGGCTGGGCCTCGACGAACCTCTGCCGATGCAGTACGTCCACTACATCGGACGCGCGCTTCACGGCGACCTCGGCACCTCCATCATCACGAACACCAGCGTCATGGGCGAATTCCTCGCCCGTTTCCCCGCCACCGTCGAACTGTCGATCTGCGCGATGCTGTTCGCGCTGATAGTCGGCCTGCCGGCGGGCGTGTTCGCTGCGCTCAGGCGCGGCACGGCGGTCGATCACGGCGTGATGGGCACGGCGCTCACCGGCTATTCGATGCCGATCTTCTGGTGGGGCTTGATCCTCATCATGGTGTTCTCGGTGAAGCTCGGCTGGACGCCGGTGTCGGGGCCGCATCGCGGTCGAATACGACATTCCGCACGTGACCGGCTTCATGCTGATCGACGCGATGATGTCCACCGACGAAGGCGCGTTCAAATCCGCGTTGAGCCATCTGATTTTGCCGGCCATCGTGCTCGGCACGATTCCGCTCGCGGTCGTCGCACGCATGACGCGTTCGTCGATGCTTGAAGTGCTGCGCGAGGACTACATTCGCACGGCGCGCGCGAAGGGTTTGTCGCCTGGGCGCGTGATCGTCGTTCATGCATTGCGCAATGCGTTGATCCCAGTCGTGACGGTGATCGGTCTGCAGGTCGGTACGCTGCTTGCGGGCGCGGTGCTGACGGAGACGCTGTTTTCGTGGCCGGGCATCGGCAAGTGGCTGATCGACGCGATTGGCCGCCGCGATTATCCGGTCGTGCAGGGCGGTATCCTGATGATCGCCACACTGGTTATCTTTGTGAACCTCGTCGTCGATCTGTTGTACGGCGTGTTGAATCCGCGCATCCGCCATACGAGGTAAGACATGAACCCCCACGCTCACATTCGTTCGCTGCCCCCCGAGGGGGCGCATGCCTCCCTTGAGGCGGTTCCGCGGGAGGCATGACGATGGCAGACATCCAAAACACAGTTCCCACAGCAGTAACTCCGCCCAGCGGCCGCGCTATCGCCGCCCGCGAATTCTGGGCGAATTTCTCGCGTAATCGCGGCGCGGTCGGCGCGGGCATCATCGTGTTGCTGCTGATCGTCGTGGCGATTTTCGCGCCGCTTCTCGCGCCGCATAGCCCGATCGAACAGTACCGCGACTTCGTGAAGATCCCGCCCGCGTGGCTCGAAGGCGGCAACTGGCGCTTCGTTCTCGGCACCGACGAAGCCGGCCGCGACATCCTCTCGCGTCTCATGTACGGCGCGCGGCTGTCGTTCTGGATCGGCTTCGTGTCGGTCGTGCTCGCGCTGATTCCGGGCATCGTGCTCGGCCTCATCGCGGCGTTCTTCGACAAGTGGGCCGACACGCCGATCATGCGGATCATGGACGTGCTGCTCGCGCTGCCGTCGCTGCTGCTCGCGGTGGCGGTCGTCGCGATCATCGGTCCGGGTCTCGTCAATACGATGCTCGCAATTGCGATCGTCGCGTTGCCGGGCTATGTGCGTTTGACGCGCGCGTCTGCGCAAGGCGAGTTGCAGAAGGAATACGTGACGGCCTCGCGTGTGGCGGGCGCCGGCACCTTGCGCCTGATGTTTTCGCAAGTGCTGCCGAACTGCACCGCACCGCTGATCGTGCAGGCCACGCTCGGTTTTTCGTCGGCGATTCTCGATGCGGCCGCGCTCGGTTTTCTCGGGCTCGGCGTGCAACCGCCATCGGCGGAGTGGGGCGCGATGCTGGCCTCGGCGCGCGATTACATCGACAGTGCATGGTGGATCGTCACGATGCCTGGTTTGTCCATCCTGATCTCGGTGCTCGCGATCAATCTGCTCGGCGACGGGCTGCGCGACGCACTCGATCCGAAACTAAAACGGATGGCATAAATGAGCAATAACCTACTGACCATCCGCAATCTGGCGGTGAACTTCAACGGCTTGCCCGCTGTCGACCGTATCAATCTCGACGTCGCGCCGGGCGAAGTGCTGGGGGTCGTCGGCGAATCGGGCTCGGGCAAAAGCGTCACGATGATGGCGCTGATGGGCCTGATCGACGCGCCGGGCAAAGTCACCGCGGACGAGATCACGTTCAACGGACGCGATCTGCTGAAGGCATCGGCGAAGGAACGCCGCAAGATCATCGGCAAGGACATCGCGATGGTGTTCCAGGACGCGCTCACGAGTCTGAACCCGAGCTACACGGTGGGCTACCAGATCAAGGAAGTGCTGAAGCTGCACGAAGGCCTGCGCGGCAGCGCGCTCGACAAACGCGCGCTCGAACTGCTCGATCAGGTCGGCATTCCGGACGCGAAGAATCGCATCACGTCGTTTCCGCATCAGATGTCGGGCGGCATGAACCAGCGCGTGATGATCGCGATGGCAATTGCCTGCAACCCGAAGCTGCTGATCGCCGACGAGCCGACCACCGCGCTCGACGTCACGATCCAGGCGCAGATCATGGAACTGCTGATGCGCTTGCAGAAGGAGCGCGGCATGGCGCTCGTGCTGATCTCGCACGATCTCGCGGTGGTGTCCGAGGTCGCGCAGCGCGTCGCGGTCATGTACGCTGGCGAAGTGATCGAAACCAACAAGGTGCCGGACATTTTCGCCGCGCCTCATCATCCGTATACGGAAGCATTGCTGGCCGCGATTCCCGAGCACAACGTGGGCGCAGTGCGGCTCGCTGCTTTGCCGGGCATGGTGCCGGGCCGCGACGATCGTCCGAAAGGATGTCTCTTCGCGCCGCGCTGCAAGTACATGGTGGACGACTGCAACAAGGCGCGACCACCGCTGGAGGCCATGCAAGGTCACGCGGCAGTGGCGCGCGTGCGCTGCATCAAGCCGCTGAATCTGGTCGGCGACGCGAACGTTCACACACATGGAGGCGCACGATGAATGCAGTACCCGAAACGCGGCGCCAGTCGGACCATGCGGGCGATCACGTGCTGGTTGCCGACAAGCTCGCGCGTTACTACACGGTCAAGCGCGGCATGTTCGCGACGGGCACGGTGAAGGCGCTCAACGGCGTGTCGTTCGCGCTCGAGCGCGGCAAGACGCTTGCCGTGGTCGGCGAATCCGGCTGCGGCAAGTCGACGCTTGGGCGCCAGCTCACCATGATCGAATCGCCGAGCGCGGGCCGCTTGCTGATCGACGGCGAAGATGTGGCCGGCGCCGATCACGCGAAAATCGCCGCGCTGCGGCGGCGCGTGCAGATGGTGTTCCAGAATCCGTTTGCGTCGCTGAATCCGCGCAAGACGGTCGAGCAGACGCTCGGCGAACCGCTCGCCATCAACACGCAACTGAGCGCGACGGAACGCGCCGAACGCATCGCGCAAATGATGCGCACCGTCGGCCTGCGCCCCGAACACGCGAAGCGTTATCCGCATATGTTCTCGGGCGGTCAGCGTCAGCGTGTGGCGATTGCGCGCGCGATGATTCTCGATCCGCAAATCGTGGTCGCCGATGAACCGGTGTCGGCTCTTGACGTGTCGATCCAGGCTCAGATTCTGAATCTGTTCATGGATCTGCAGCAGCAATTCAAGACGAGCTACGTGTTCATCTCGCACAATCTGTCAGTGGTCGAGCATATCGCCGACGATGTGATGGTGATGTACTTCGGCGGCATCGCGGAACTCGGCGACAAGAAGCGCATTTTCTCGAAGCCGCGGCATCCGTACACGCGGGCGTTGATGTCGGCCACGCCGTCGATCTTCGAGGCGGATCGCACGATCAAGATCAAGCTGCAAGGCGAAATGCCTTCGCCGCTGAATCCGCCGTCGGGTTGCACGTTCCATCTGCGCTGCCCGTATGTGATCGACCGCTGCCGCAGCGAGGAGCCGAAGCTGCGTGAAGTGGATGGCCGTCTGGTGTCGTGTCACCGCGCCGAGGAGGTGGGGGACGTGGATGCCTGATGCGCTGGCGGCGCGTCGTCTTGCGCGCCGCTCGCGTGATGGCGGCCGCCGCGCTGCCTTCACGCGACGCTTGCGGGCGCGTGCACTAACCGGTGCCGCGCTCGTCGGCGTTTTCTGTCTCGGCGTGGGCCTCAGTGGCATAGCGCATGCCGCGGGCGCCGCGGCCAATACCCCAACGGTTTCCGCCGACGCCAACGCCAAGGCTGCGCGCCCCACGGTGCCGCTGCCGCATTCGCCGGCTCCGCATTCGCCGGCGCCGCCACGCGCCGCGCTGCCGGGCTTCAATCCGCCGCCGGCGACGCCGGGCACGAGCACGAGCGGTCCGGTACGTTTGCAACCGGCGCGCATGCCGTTCTACGTCGCGACGCGCGGCACGACCACGGTCTACGTGCTCGGCACGCTGCATGTCGGCGATCCCGCCGATTACCCCGCGGCTCAGCCGTTTCGTCCGCCGATCATGGGCGCACTGGCGGCCTCGCCGACGCTCGCGCTGGAACTCTCGCCCGACGAGTTGCTGGTCTCGCAAGACGACGTGTCGAAATACGGCGTATGCCGCCGCGACTGCCTGCCGGGTCTCTTGCCCGAGCCGCTGTGGCGCAAGCTCGCGTTTCGTCTGCGCGGCAATCCCGCCGCGCTCGATGAGATCAAGAAGATGCGGCCGTGGCTCGCGTCGCTCCTGGTGGAAACCTACGACTCGCTCAGCGCCGGTTTGCAGACCGAATACGGCACCGAGGCGCAACTGCAAAATGTTTATCTGCGCACACGCGGCAAGATTGTTGGGCTTGAAACCTTGCCGCAGCAGATGCGCGCGTTCACCGGACTCTCGCTCGCGCAACAACGCGAGATGCTTGCGCAGGATCTGGTGCAAACACCCGCGCAAAACGTCGAGGACGTGCGCACGTTGCACCGCCTGTGGCGCGTTGGCGATGCGGATGCAATCGCCGCGTGGGAGGCCGCGAAAACGGAAAAGCTCGCGCGCGACAAACGCGTGTCGAATTCGATCGACGAAAGAATCGTCTACGCGCGCAACCGGCGCTTCGTCTCGCGGATGCTGCTGATCGCCTCGCCCAACAAGCCTGTATTCGTGGCGATCGGCGCGTTGCATCTTGGCGGACGCAAAGGCGTGCTGCAATTGCTGCGGCAGCATGGCTTCGCGGTCGAGGCAGGATAAGAACAGCCGCGCCGTTATCTACCCGTCTTTAATGCGCTGACCACTTCTCTCACCACTCCCGCCCAATCGCCCAACACCTGCTGCCTGAACAGGCGCATGCGCGGATACCACGGCGAGTCGCTGCGCGCTTCGAGCCAGCGCCAATCCGAATTGGCCGGCAGCAGCAGCCACACCGGCTTGCCGAGCGCGCCGGCCAGATGCGCGACGCCAGTATCGACGGCGATCACCAGATCCAGGTTCATGATGAGCGCGGCGGTGTCTTCGAAGTCATTCAGTTCGCCGCTGAAATCGTGCGCGCGGAATGCCTCGGGTGCCTCGGCCAGTTGTGCGTGCGCCGGACCTTTTTGCAGCGGATACCAGCTCACCTTCGCGACGTCGGCCAGCGTATGCAAGTCGGCAAGCGCCATCGAGCGGTAGCGGTCGTTGCCGAACACGGGACTGCCCGCCCACACGAGGCCGACCTTGCGCTTCGTCTTGCCGCTTGTCTGCAGTTTCTTGCGCCAGGCGTCCACCTTCGCGTTGTCGGCGAATAGATACGGCATTTGCGCCGGGATGCTGGAAAGCTCGGCGCCGACGCACGACGGCACGCTCATCATCGGCACCCAGAAGTCGTAGTCGGCATCCGGCTTGCCGGCGAACGCGCGATGCACGCCCGGCACGCGTTGAACGAGCCGCAGCAACGGCTCGCGCACGCACACGTCCACGGTCGCGCCGCGTTCGTGCAGCACGCGCGCGTAGCGCAGGAACTGGAAGTGATCGCCAAAACCCTGTTCGCCGACGATCAGCAAACGCCGTCCCTCCAGTGGTTCGCCGCGCCATTCCGCCACGCCCGGCAATGCCAGCGCGTCGTAATCGCTCTTGCGCCAGCGCAGCGCGAACTCAGCCCAGCCTTGTTTGTAGTCGCCGCGCTTGAGCAGCAGCCACGCCAGGTTCTGATGCGCGTCGGCGTAGTCCGGTTCGCGCGCGAGCGCGTCGCGATAGAACGTCTCTTCTTCGTCGAGCCGTCCTTGTGCGCCGAGCGAGCCGCCCAGGCACACGAGGTTGGTCGGATTCGGGTTCAGCGCAACCGCGCGCCGATAGTGCGACTCCGCGCCCGCATAGTCGCCGCGCTTGCCGATCGCGCTGCCCAGATTGATGTGCGCTTCGGCGTAATCCGGCCGCAGCGCGAGCGCGCGTTCGAAACTGGCAACCGCCGCCTCATGCTCGCCGAGCGCGTTATGCGCATTGCCCGCGTTGAAGTGCGCTTCCGCCGAGTTCGCATCGAGCTGCAAGGCGTCGCGATAACACGCGAGTGCTTCCGTGAAATTGCCGAGCTTGCCGAGCGCCGTGCCGAGGTTCAGATGCGCGTCGACAAACGCCGGGTTCGATGCGATTGCCAGCCGGTATTGTTCGACCGCTTCGTTCAACGCGCCTTGCGCCTGCAACGCGACGCCGAAGTTATTGCGCGCGTCGGCGAAATCGGGCTGGAGTTGCAGCGCCTGGTCGTAGCAGATGGTGGCTTCGTCAAGATAGCCGAGCGCGGCGGCGGCAAGACCGCGGTTGCTCCAGCAGGCCGCGTCGTGACGATCGTGCTTGAGCGCGTGGCTCATCAGCGTGGCGGCGTCTGCGTGCTGTCCGCGCTGATAGTGCAGTACGCCGAAGTAATGCAAGGCCCGCGCGTTCGCCGGATCGATTGCGAGGACTTCGCGGTAGATCGAATCGGCCGTGTCGAGCCGGCCGGCCTGATGCGCGTCGAGCGCGGCATTCACGAGCGAGTCGACGCCCGACGCCGGTGAAGACGATGGCGACGCGGTGCGCCCGCCGGGGCGCTTGGATTGAGGTTCCATGAACACCTGCGGGAAAAGCCACGGCGGCGCGCACTCTACGCGCCCGCGCGTGTGGATAGGAGATCGTCCAGCATCTTAGGGGCGCGCTGATGGCGCCGACGTTCGGACGCATCCCATTTCCGTTGCAGGCTTTTCCTCTTTTTAGGTGCTTCGCCGATGTGCCACCGAAACCTCGCGTGGCACATCGGAACCGGCTGCATTCCTGCTGCAATCTTCTACATGAACATCAGGAAATTGAGCAGGAAGATGTTCACGACCAGCAGCGTCAGCGCAGTCGGAATCTGCACTTTGATCACCGCGTTCTTGTCCGGCAGTTCGAGCAGCGCGGCCGGCACCATGTTGAAGTTCGCGGCCATCGGCGTCATCAGCGTGCCGCAGTAGCCCGAGAACATGCCGATCGCCACCATCACGGCCGGATTGCCGTGGAACACGCCGACCAGAATCGGCACGCCGACGCCGCCCGTCATCACAGGGAACGCGGCGAAGCCGTTGCCCATGACCATCGTGAAGAGCGCCATGCCGATGCAGTACACGGCCACCGCGATGAAGCGGTAATCGAGGCTGATGTACGCAGTCGTCACATGCGCGACGGCCTTGCCGACACCCGCATCGGAGAACACGAGGCCGAGCATGCCGAGCATTTGCGGCAGCACCGCGGCCCACGAGAGCGCGTCGACGAGGCGGCGTGCTTCCTTCATCGACTGGCCGACCGTGTCGCGCGTCAGCACGCAGGCAATCGCGAGCGCGATCACGCAGCCGATGCCGAAGCCGATCAACGTGACGTTGGCCTTTTCGATCAGCGGCAGCCCGCCAAACACGAGGTGGCTCGCCGACAACGTGACGATCACGGTGATCACCGGAATCGTCAGCGCGGGCACGAACAGCTTGTTGCGAAGACGCGCGGCGCTTGCCTTGCGCGCTTCGAGCGACAGCACGCGCGCTTTGCCGGCGGTGACGCCGCCAAAGCCGGCAATCAACGCCATCGCGATCACCGCGACGCCGACCACGGCGGGCGGCAGCTTGTCGCCGATCAGAAAGATCAGCGCGTAGAGAATCCAGAAACCGCCGGCCGTCAGGCGGCGCGGGTGTTCCTTGTCGGTGACGATCATGCCGCCGATGATCAGCAGCACCACGCCCAGCAGCCAGAACAGATAGGTAATCGTGAGCGTCATGCTTTATCTCCTGCAGCCGGTTGAGCACGTTGAGCCGGCGCTGCGGCATTGCCCGCATTCGCGTTGCCACGCAATTCGCGGTCGAGCTTGCGGTCGAGCAGATACAGGCGGAAGCCGTGAATGAGGAACGCGCAGATCGCGGTCGGAATGCCCCACACCGCAACATGAATCGGCTCGACGATGATGCCGGCTTCTTTGAGGAACGTGGTCATCAGCACGATCGCGCCGAACGCGACGAAAATGTCCTCGCCGAAGAACAGGCCGACGTTGTCCGTTGCCGCCGAAAACGCGCGCAGCTTGAAGCGCACCGCGTCGCTGATCTTGCCGAAGCGCGTTTCGGTCGCGCCTTCGGCCATCGGCGCGATGAGCGGACGCACCATCTGCGGATGTCCGCCGAGACCCGTCAGGCCGACCGCCGCGGTGAGCTCGCGCACGAGCAGATAGACGATCAGAAGACGCCCGGCCGTGGCGGCCTTGATGCCGCTGATCCACGTCTGCGCGCGCTCGCGCAGGCCGTGCCGTTCGAGCAGCCCGATCACCGCGAGCGGCAGCAGAATGATCAACGGAATGTTGCGCGTCTTGATGAATCCCGTGCCGATTTCGGCGAGGATTTTCTCAGGCGGGAAGTGCGCGGCGAGGCCGGTGATGATCGCGGCGACCGCCACGATCAGCATCGGATTGAACCGCAATAAAAAGCCAACGATGATGACGGCCACGCCGATCAGCGGCCATAAACTGACTGTTGTCTGCATCTGGATCTCCAAACAGGTTTTCGACCTTGCCGCTTGTGGCGGCTAACATGAGCCGGCGCGGGCGATCCCCGCGCCGTGTTTTGCGCGGCTCTTGGCGGCCGCGTTGCTGCGTACTGCGACTTCGACTGCAACTTCACTTGCAACTGCAACTGCAACTTCATCTGCTGCGAGAATCCGCCGCCGATACGGGCAACGTTCATCGAATCGTCCCGTATCTGGCGAACGCCCCGCTTAAAGCGGGGCGTCGGAGAAAGTCTTCAATGCGTCATAAAAAGCGTTCGCGCCGGCTCAGACGCTTGCCGCGCCGGCCGCGTGCACTTCGATGCCGGCCTGCTCGAGCGCAGTGCGAATGCGCCGCGCAAACGCGAGCGCATGCGGACCGTCGCCGTGCAGGCAAATGGTTTGCGCGTTGAGCGGCACCCATTGGCCGTCGACGGCGCGCACCCGCTGCTCACGCACCATCGCGAGCGTGCGTTCGAGCACTTCGTCTTCGTCGTCGAGCAACGCGCCCGGCTCCTTGCGCGGCACCAGCGAGCCGTCGGCGCGATAGCCGCGATCGGCGAAGACTTCTTCGATGGCGGTCAGCCCCGCGTTGCGCGCGGCCGTCACGAGCCCGCTGTTGGCGAGCGCGAACACCGCGACCGACGGATCGAAGTCATGCACGGCCGAGACGATCGCGTCCGCGATCTTCGGATCGCGCGCGGCCTGGTTATACAGCGCGCCGTGCGGCTTCACGTGCGCGATGCGCCCGCCCTCGGCCTGCGCGATTGCCGACAGCGCGCCGAGCTGATACAGCACGCCCGCATAGATCTCGCTCGCCGGCAAGTCCATTTCCTTGCGGCCGAAATTTTCCGGATCGTTGAAGCTCGGATGCGCGCCGATCGACACGCCTTTTTGCACCGCCCAGCGCACGCAGTCGCGCATCGCGTTCGCGCCGCCCGCGTGCCAGCCGCATGCGATATTCGCGGAGCTGACGAGGTCGAGCAGCGCCTCGTCGGAGCCGCAGCCTTCGCCGAGATCGGCGTTCAGATCGATTTCCATGATGTTCCCCTGCCTGGTTACAGCGCCGCGACGGCCATCTGCCGCGCACAGCGTTCTTCATGCATTGCGATAGCGGCGTCGATCTGCCGCAAATACGTGCGCTCGTCGAGCAGAGCCTGGCGCGCCTCGTCGGGTGTGGTCGGAATGAAGCGCACCGCCGCGTTCAGGCGCACCTGCGCGAGCTTCCACAAGTCGGCCTGGATCACCGCGCCGATCTTCGGATAGCCGCCGGTCGTCTGCGCATCGCTCATCAGCACGATCGGCTGGCCGTTCGGCGGCACCTGGATCGTGCCGGGCAGCACCGCGTGCGACAGCAGATCGGCCTTCTGCTTGCGCTTCAGCTCGCTGCCGGCGAGCCGGTAGCCCATGCGATTGCTGTTCGGCGTGACGAGCCACTCGTCGGACCAGAACGACTCGTGCGCTTCGTCGGCGAAGCTGTCGTATTCCGGGCCGCGCAGCACGCGAATCGGCACGGCCCACGGCACGCCCGTCGGATGACGGCCGCGCCGCAGCGGTTCGTCGACGAGCACGAACTTGCACCACGCGGGCGCCTTCACGCCGAATTCCGGCGCTTCCGGCGAGAAGCCGACCTGGCCGCGCTGCGGCGGCGCGCCGAGCGGCACGCGGTCGCCGTCGCGCAGCGCCCGGCCGCCGAGGCCGCCGAAGCGGCCGGTGAGGTCCGTGCTGCGCGAACCGAGCATCGGCAAGACGTCGATGCCGCCCGCGATGCACACGTAGCCGCGCATGCCGCGCTTCGCCGCGTTCAGCACGAGTTCCTGCCCGGCTTTGACCGGCAGACTCCACCACGAGTAGACCGGCTTGCCGTCGAGCGTCGCGCCGAATTCCGTCCCGGTGATGGCGACGCGCGTCGCGCGAAGAAAACGCAGCACGGTCGGGCCGAAGGTGATTTCGAGGCCGGCCGCGTCGGGCCGGTTGCCGACCAGCCGGTTGCCGACTTCCAGCGACAAGCGGTCGAGCGCCCCGCCCATTGCGACGCCGAGATGCCGGTAGCCGTGACGGCCGAGGTCTTGAATGGTGGTCAAAAGACCTGCGCGGATCACGTCGATCATGCGTGTATCCCCGCGATGGTGAAGCGCACCCGGTCGCCCGGCTGCAACAGCGTGGGCGGGCGGCGCGCAGGATCGAAGAGCGGCAGTTCGGTGCGGCCGATCAACTGCCAGCCGCCAGGCGACGTCGCCGGATAAATGCCCGTCTGCTCTCCGCCGATGCCGACCGAACCCGCCGGCACCTCGAGCCGCGGCGACGCGCGGCGCGGCGTATGCAGCGCCGCTTCGAGGCCGCCCATGTAGGCGAAGCCCGGCTGGAAGCCGAGGAAAAACACCACATACTGACCGCCCGAATGCCGCTCGATCACTTCGCGCGTGCTCAGGCCGGTGTGGTTCGCCACGGCGGCCAGGTCGGGGCCGAACTCGCCGCCGTACTGAACCGGAATGTCGACGTCGCGGCCCGCAGCCGGCGCCTGACCGGCTGCGTCCCAGGCTTGCTGCAAGCGCTCCGCGAGCGCCTCGCGATCGGCTTCCAGCGGATCGAACACCAGGGTCAGGTTGTTCATGCCCGGCACGACTTCCAGCACGTGCGGCCAGTCGCGCGCGAGTTCGGCCGCCGCCCACACGCGACGCTGGCAGTCGAGCGTCGCGGGCGGGGGCGCCTCGCAGACCAGCGCGGCGTCGCCGAGCGGAAAGATTTTGGGTTGGCTCATGGCTTGAAGACCCGGAGAAGTCGAAGAGTTCTGCATTGCGCACCGTCGGGAAAAACGCGGCAGCACCGTTGCGCGATGTCTGGAGCGTACATTGTCAATAAAATATCAACAATTTATCAATAAGAGTTTTCGCCAGGCTCGCCGCCGCACGCTCGTCGTCGTACACTCCCGACAACTCTTGACCCTTCTTCACACCGATTCCCGAGAAACACACATGTCGCGGCATCCCACCAAGATCGTCTCGTCGGAACATCTCGTGTCCGACACGAGCGCGGAGCTGTCCGAGCTCGAGTACGCGCTCATCATGGCCGGCAACGCATTCAACCGATGGATGGTGCGCTGCATGTCGGCGGCCGGGGAAAAGGACATGACGGCCATCGAGGTCTCGCTGCTGCATCACGTGAGTCATCGCGAGCGACGCAAGAAGCTGGCCGACATCTGCTTCGTGCTGAACATCGAGGACACGCACGTTGCGACCTACGCGCTGAAGAAGCTCGTAGCTAGAGGGTATGTAAAAAGCGAAAAGACCGGCAAGGAAGTGTTTTTTTCCGCGACCGACGCGGGCCGCGCGCTCTGCCTGAAGTACCGCGAAGTGCGCGAGAGCTGCCTGATTTCGACGCTGAAGGAAAGCGGCCTCACCAACGAACAGATCGGCGAGGCGGCGCAGTTGATGCGCAATGCGTCCGGCATGTACGACACGGCCGCGCGCGCGGCGGCGTCGTTATAAAGACGAGGCGGCGGCGCCTCGTCGTTGAAGTTAAGCGAAGCTCGAACGGGTGCGTGCTGTCTGCGCCTCGAGCCATTTCTCGCTGTGCCTAACGCCTAACCCGCGGCCCGCGCGTGCAGCCCGCTTTCGGTGACGATCATATCGAGCGGAATGTCGTGAGCCTCGCGCTCCAACGCCACCGTTCGGCACGCCTCGTATCCGACGCCCACCGTGATCGGCTTCGTCGGGCCGGGCCAGCCAGCGAGCGTGCGGTCGTAATAGCCGCCGCCGTAACCGAGCCGGTAGCCGTCGGCATCGAAACCCACGCAGGGCACGAGCAATAGCTCGGGAATCACCAGTCGTTCGGTCGCGGGTTCAGCGATCTTGTGATGGCCGATCTTCATCGGCGTATCCGGCGACCATGCGTGAAACTCGAGCGGCACGCCGCGTTCCCTGATGATCGGCAGACTGGCCTCGCGCGCCGAGCCGCCCGCGAGCCAGATCGAGATCGCTGCGCGCGCATCGAATTCGCCCGCGAGCGGCCAGTAAAAGCCGACGCTTCGCACGTCGAAATGCTTCAGCGCGTCGAGCACGCGGCGCGCGAGCGCGGCATTGTTCGCCGGCTCGGAAGCCGCTTGCAGCCTTGTTTCCAATAGCGTCCGGCGCAGTGTCTTTTTCGATTCCGCCGAAGGGTTGCATGCTATGCTTGGGTTCAATTCGCGCTCCAGAAACAACGATGTCAAAAAGTCTTTATCGAGTATATCGCGCGGCCGGTATGGCGCTTGCCGCAGCCGCTCTCGTCGCATGCAGCACCGCGTCAGCCGTCAAGCCTCTTCCCATTTCGCAGCTCACCAACGACGACCAGATTTTCGTCCAGTTGCGCGAGGCTGCCCGCAATAACGACGCAGCGCGCGCGGCGCAGCTCGCGAGCATGATTCCGGGCTATCCGGCGCCTTCTTATCTGGAGTACTTCCAGATCAAGCCGCAGCTCTTCGATTCGGGCGGCCACGCGCGCGTCGACGCACCCGACGCGCCGGTGCTCGCGTTCCTGCAGAAGTACGACGGCCAGGCCATTGCCGACCGCATGCGCAACGACTACCTCACGGTGCTCGGCTCGCGCCACGACTGGCGCAACTTCGACCAGCAATACGCGCGCTTCGTGCTGAACGACGACACGCAGGTGAAGTGCTACGCGCTCGAATCGCGTGCGTCGCGCGGCGAGAATGTCGCGGACGCGGCGCGCGCGCTGCTCGTCGATCCGAAATGGTACGGCGACGGCTGCGTCGATCTGATCACGATCCTCGGCGTCAACAAGCAGTTCAGCACCGACGACGTCTGGCAGCAGATCCGTCTCGCCTACGAACAGAACTACACGAATACCGGCAGCAAGCTCGTCGACGCGCTCGGCAGCCAGGCGCCCGATCCCGTGCTGTTCGGCCAGGCCACCAGCACGCCGCCGCTGCTGCTCGCGCGCGGCGTCGGCGCCGATCCGCAATCGCATCAACTCGCGTTGCTCGCGATCACGCGCATGGCGCGCAACGATCCGGCCATGGCCGCGGCTACGTTTGCATCGGTGGCGCCTTCGCTGAATTCGCCGGAGCGGGCCATCGGCTGGGGCACGATTGCGTATCAGGCGGCGGCCAAGCAGATGCCGAGCGCCGCGGACTGGTATCGGCTGTCGGCCAACGCGCCGCTGTCGAATCCCGCCTACGAATGGCGCACGCGCACCGCGTTGCTCGCCGGAGACTGGAACATGGTGCGCTGGTCGATCGAACAGATGCCGGCCGCCCTGCGCAACCAGCCTTCGTGGACTTACTGGCATGGCCGCGCGCTCAAGCAGGCGGGCGACACGACCACGGCCAACCAGGAATTCGAGTCGATCTCGCAGGGCTTTAACTTCTACGGCCAACTCGCCGCGGAGGAACTCGGCCAGAAGATCGCGGTGCCGCCAAAAACCACGGTCACCGATTCCGAAATCCAGCAGGCCGGCAATACGCCAGGCTTCGATCTCGCGCAGCGCTTCTACGCGCTGAATCTGCGGCTCGAAGGCAATCGCGAATGGAACTGGCCGCTGCGCAACATGAGCGACCGTCAGTTGCTGGCCGCCGCCGAATACGCGCGCCGTATCCAGTTGTACGACCGCGCGGTGAACACGGCGGATCGCACGAAAACCGAACACGACTTCTCGCTGCGCTATCTGTCGCCGTTCCGCGACATTGTCGAGCGCGACGCGCAGTCGAACGGGCTGGACGTGGAATGGGCCTACGGGCTGATCCGCCAGGAATCGCGCTTCATCATGAACGCGCGCTCCGAAGTCGGCGCGAGCGGCCTGATGCAGTTGATGCCCGCCACCGCGCAACTGGTCGCGAAGAAGATCGGCCTCGGCCCGATTTCTCGCGAGCAGATGAACGACATCAATACAAACATTCTGCTCGGCACCAACTACCTGTCGATGATCTACAATCAGTTCGACGGTTCGGCCGTGCTGGCCACCGCGGGTTACAACGCCGGTCCGGGCCGTCCGCGCAACTGGCGGCAGACGTTGCAGCACCCGGTTGAAGGCGCGATCTTCGCCGAGGCGATTCCGTTCCAGGAAACGCGCGACTACGTCAAGAATGTGTTGTCCAACACGGTCTACTACGCGGCATTGTTCGAAGGCCGTCCGCAATCGCTGAAGGCGCGTCTGGGTTACATCGCACCGTAAGCGCCGTGCCGCCGCTGCCTCGCTGCAATTGCGAGGCGGCGGTGCGCCACGCCAGCCGTTGCCGCGGCTTCCACCAGGGAGTCGAAAATGCGACATAAAGCCATTGCGATCATCGGCGGTTCCGGGTTTATCGGAAGCCATCTCGTCAACGCCCTCGTTGAAATGGGCAAGGACGTGCGCATCGCCACACGGCGGCGTTACAACGCGCGCCATCTCACGCTGCTGCCCATCGACGTGATCGAAACCGATGTATTCGATCCGGTCCAGCTCGCGCGTTTTGTCGAAGGCGCAGACTGCGTGATCAATCTCGTCGGCACGCTGCATGGCAAACGCCGCACGCCGTATGGTCCCGAGTTCGCGCGCGCGCACGTCGAATTGCCCACTAAAATCGCGGCGGCTTGCGAAGGCAAGGGCGTGCATCGGCTGATTCATTTGAGCGCGCTCGGCGCCGATTCGAACGGTCCGAGCATGTACGCGCGCTCGAAGGGCGACGGCGAGAAAGCGGTGCACGCGGCGAATCTCGCCTGGACGGTGTTCCGGCCTTCCGTCGTGTTCGGCGCGGAAGACCAGTTCCTCAACAAGTTCGCGTTCTTGCAGCGCATCTTTCCGGTGATTCCGCTCGCCATGCCGGACGCGAAGTTCCAGCCGGTCTATGTCGGCGATGTCGCCAAGGCGATCGTCAACGTGCTCGACCTCGATGCGGCCAACGGCAAGACCTATGAACTCGGCGGCCCGAGCGTCTATACGCTCGAAGAGCTCGTCAGATATTGCGGCGACGTGATCGGCCGGCATGCCAGCATCATCCGTCTGCCCGAAGCGCTCGCGCGCATGCAGGCGATGACGTTCGAGTTGGCGCCGGGCGAACCGGTCATCACGCGCGACAATCTCGATTCGATGAAACAGGACAACGTGCTAAGCCGCCCGCTCGCGCCCGAGCTCGGCCTCGAGCCGGCCAGCATCGAGACGATCGCGCCCGTGTATCTGACCGGCGCGTCGGCACGTTCGCGTTTCGACACGTTCCGCGCGAGCGCGGGCCGCTGACTTTTTCTCTACTTCTCATACGAACCCGCATGAAGCTGC
The DNA here is from genome assembly GCF_040543975.1 of Paraburkholderia sp. OAS925. Taxonomy (NCBI): domain Bacteria; kingdom Pseudomonadati; phylum Pseudomonadota; class Betaproteobacteria; order Burkholderiales; family Burkholderiaceae; genus Paraburkholderia; species Paraburkholderia sp. OAS925. Next base: position 51,286 of record NZ_JBEUNO010000001.1, on the reverse strand, counting down.
TTATTGGTGACAAGAACTATTCGTCGTGGTCGATGCGGCCGTGGCTGCTGTTCAGGCATTTCGGCATCGCATTCGACGAAGTGCTGATCCATCTGAATCAGCCCGGCACCAATGCTGCGGTGCTCGCGCAGGCGCCTAACGGTCCGGGCAAGATTCCCTGTCTGATCGACGACGCGGGTCTTGCCGTGTGGGACTCGCTCGCCATCGCCGAAACGCTCGCCGAGCGCTTTCCTCAGCACGCGCTGTGGCCGCGCGATGCCGCGGCGCGCGCGCATGCTCGCAGCGTCAGCGCGGAGATGCATTCGGGCTTCGGCGAACTGCGCTCGAATATGTGGATGAACATTCGCGCGTCGTTTGCCGGCAAGAACGCGACGCCGGGCGTGCTTGCCGACATCGCGCGTATCGAGGCGATCTGGCGTGACTGCCTCGATACCTATGGCGGTCCTTTCCTGTTCGGCGAATTCAGCATTGCCGACGCGATGTATGCGCCGGTGGCCATGCGCTTCAGGACGTGGCAGCCGCCGTTGTCGGAGACGTCGCTGGCGTATGTTCGCCGGCTGAGCGCGCAGCCCGCAGTGAAAGCCTGGATCGACGACGCGTTGAGCGAGACGCACACCATCGCGTATCTAGACGAATGCCCATGAATATCTATGCAGTAGGCGGCGCGATTCGCGACGAATTGCTGGGCGTGCCGGTGCAGGACCGCGATTACGTGGTGGTCGGCGCGACGCCCGAGCAGATGATCGCGCAGGGTTACCGTCCGGTGGGCAAGGATTTTCCTGTGTTCCTGCATCCGCAGACGCATGAGGAGTACGCGCTCGCGCGAACCGAGCGCAAGACCGCGGCCGGTTATCACGGCTTCCAGTTTTTCTATGCGCCCGACGTGACGCTCGAGGAAGACCTGGCGCGCCGCGATCTCACCATCAACGCGATGGCGCGCGAAGTGCGCCCCGACGGCGAGCTGACCGGGCCGGTCATCGATCCGTTCGGCGGTCAGCGCGATCTCGAGGCGAAACTTTTTCGCCACGTCAGCGACGCGTTTCTCGAAGACCCGGTGCGCATCCTGCGAATCGCGCGCTTTGCCGCGCGTTTCGCCGATTTCAGCGTCGCGCCCGAGACGCTCGCGCTGATGCGCAAGATGGTCGCCGACGGCGAAGTGGATGCGCTCGTCGCCGAACGCGTGTGGCAGGAGGTGTCGCGTGGTCTGATGGAAAAAAAGCCGTCGCGCATGTTCGACGTGCTGCGCGAGTGCGGCGCGTTGGCGCGCATTCTGCCGGAAATCGACGCGCTATTCGGCGTGCCGCAGCGCGCCGACTATCACCCCGAGGTCGACACCGGTGTGCACGTCATGATGGTGCTCGACCACGCCGCGCAGCAGGGTTATGCGCTGCCCGTGCGGTTCGCCGCGCTCACGCACGACCTCGGCAAAGCCACTACGCCTGAAGACATCCTGCCCCGGCATCTCGGCCACGAAGGGCGCAGCGTGGATCTGCTCAAGCCGCTGTGCGAGCGCCTGCGCGTGCCGAACGAATGCCGCGATCTCGCATTGCTGGTGGCGCGCGAGCACGGCAACATTCATCGCGTGATGGAAATGGGCGCGGCTGCGCTCGTGCGCCTGCTCGAGCGCAGCGACGCGATTCGCAAGCCGTCGCGTTTTGCCGAAGCCTTGCAGGCTTGCGAAGCCGACGCGCGCGGGCGGCTCGGTTTCGAGGCGCGCGACTATCCGCAGGCCGAGCGCTTGAGAGTCGCGCTCGTCGCGGCGCGCGGCGTGGATGCGGGTGCGGTCGCGAAGCAACTCGCCGATGCGCCGGCCGGCATCAAGGACGCCGTGCATCAGGAGCGTGTGCGGGCGGTGGCGGCGGCGCTGGAGTGAAACGCTCGATGCACGGGCCGCCGTTGTCTGTCAGCGCAAACCGCGTTCGAGAAACCGCAGCTACAAGAGCCGCGCGATAAACGACAGCAGCATCGACAGCAACAGCGTCGACATGAACGGGAAATGATATTCGCGTCCGAAAAGACGCACGGTCACGTCACCGGGCATGCGTCCAATGCCGAGCTTGCGAAGCCACGGCCAGCAGGCCGACAGCACCGCAAGAGCGACGAACGTGGTCAGCAGCCAGCGGATCATGACGTGTATCCCGGCGTCACAACGTATGCGACCGGTCGCCGCTTGCAAACGCCTGCAGCGTGTCTTCGAGTCCGCGCGAGAACGCGATCACCTTGAAAAGCTCACCCATCTCGGCCTCCGACAACAGCTTCTGGACCGCATTCGCCGCGGGCAGAAAGCGCGCGGTGTCGGCGGGATCGATTTCGGAAAGCGCACCCGTAATGCCCGCGTTCAGCAGGAAGCGTGCTTGCGATGTGAAGCCCAGCAGGTCCGCGCCGGTCTCGACGCCCGCTTCGGCGATGCCGGTGAATTCCACGTGCGCGGTAATGTCCTGCAAGCCCGGATAAACAAACGGATCGCCGTGCGCGCGATGCCGGTAGTGGCACATCAGCGTGCCTTGCGCGCGCTGCGCATGGTAGTACTCGTGACGCGGGAAGCCATAGTCGATGAAAAACGCCGCGCCGCGCGCGAGCATCGTGCAGATGGTCCGCGTGAAGGCACGAGCGGCGTCGTGCGTCTCCGCCACGTAGTCGCCGCCGCCGGTGTCGATTTCCGAGAGCAGCGCCGTATCGGCCGACGCGGACATTTCACGGTCTTCGAATGCGAACCAGCCGTCGCGCCAGACGACGCCGCGTTCGCGCCACCCGCCGTCGACGGAAGCGAACAGCCGCACGGGCATCGCGTCCAGCACCTCGTTGCCGATCACCACGCCTTCGAAGCGCTCGGGCAACGCGTCGAGCCAGCGCACTTTGGAAGCGAGCGCGGGCGCCGCGGCTTCGATGGTTTCGCGCTGACGCTCGCGCAATTCGCCGGAAAGGTCGACGATCGAATAGCTGTCGAACGCGGCGCCGAGTGCAGCCAACGCATTGAGCAGGCCGGTCGCGAGCTTGCCGGTGCCCGCGCCGAACTCCATCACGTCGCGCGTGCCGCTTGCCTGCAACGCTTCGGCGATGGGCCGCGCAAGCGTGGCCGCGAAGAGCGGCGACAGTTCGGGCGCCGTGACGAAGTCGCTGCCGTCGTCGCCGCGCAGCCCGAATTTGCGGGCGCCGCCGCTGTAATAGCCGAGTCCGGGCGCGTACAGCGCGCGCTCCATGTAGCGGTCGAACGGCAACCAGCCGCCGGCGTCGTCGAGTTCCGCGCGAATCCGGGCGACGAGCGCTTCTGACTGCGCGAGCGCGCTTAGGCCGGGAGCAGGTAAACTATCGGGTTGGTGAGCTTTCGGATTCATCCCCGCATTGTAAATGACCGCTTCCACGGACACTGCCGGCGCCCGCGCGCCTGAAACGCCGCGCGTCGTGCTGATTACCGGCGCCGCGCGCCGCATCGGACGCGCGCTCGCGCTCGGTTTTGCTGCGCGCGGCTGGGACGTGGCGGTCCACTACGGCGCCTCGCGGCACGAAGCCGAAGAGGTGGTCGCGGAAATCGTCGGCATGGGCCGCCGGGCGGTGGCCTTGCACGCCGAACTGGGCGATGAGGCCCAAGTCACGGGCCTGTTGCCGGCCTGTATCGCCGCGCTCGGCCGGCCGGCGTGCATCGTGAACAACGCCTCGCGCTTCGAGGAAGACACCGCGCTCGACGTCGGCTATGAACTGCTGCTGAAGCTGACCGCGATGAACCTCGGCGCGCCGCTCGTGCTCGCGCGCATGCTGTACGACGCGACGCCGCAAGCCGCGCTGACGGACGAAACGCAGCGCAGCGTGGTCATCAACGTGCTGGATCAGAAGCTGTACAACATGAACCCGGACTACCTGTCCTATACGCTGTCGAAGGCGGCGTTGCAGACCGCCACGGTCGCGCTTGCGCAGGCGTTGGCGCCGAAGGTGCGGGTGGTCGGGCTTGCGCCGGGCCTCACGATGCAATCCGCCGATCAGACGCCGGAAAGCTTTGCGGCGGCTCACACGGTTACGCCGTTGGGTCGCGCGTCGCGGCCCGAAGATGTCGTCGCCGCCGCGCTGTATCTCGCGGATGCAAGCGGCGTCACTGGAACGACGCTGGTTGTCGACGGCGGGCAGCACCTCGTGCCGCTGCCGCGCGACGTGATGTTTTTGACGGGCGCCTGAAGCACCGCTTGCGCCCCCTTGCGTGCCACGCACGCTTTTTTCGACTGGAACGAACATGTTTGCCGCTCTTTCGCATCCCCGGCTTGCCGATTGCCGCCGGCTCTTTCTGCGCAATTACGAAGTGCACATCAACATCGGCGTGCACGACTTCGAAAAGCGCGGCGAACAGCGCGTGGTGATCAACGTCGAACTGTTCGTGCCGCTCGCGCTGTCCACGCCGGTTGAAGACAAGCTGGCCGAAGTCGTCGACTACGACTTCATGCGATCCACCATTTCGCGCCGCGTCGAGCAAGGTCATATTCATCTGCAGGAAACGCTGTGCGACGATCTGGTGAAGACCATGCTCGAGCATCCGCAAGTGCGGGCCGCGCGCGTGTCCACCGAAAAGCCCGATGTGTATCCCGACTGCGACGCGGTGGGCGTCGAAGTATTCCGAATCAAAGAGGACTGAGCCATGAACGCTCCCGAAATCATGGACGCCGCCGCGCCCGCCGCTCGCGAAAAGTCGCCGCTCACGCGCCGCGAGCAGAAAGAGGCGTACGAGAACAACAAGCTCTTCAAGCGGCTCGCGCGCCTGGTGGGCCAGGCGATCGGCGACTTCAACATGATCGAGAACGGCGACAAGGTGATGGTGTGCCTGTCGGGCGGCAAGGACAGCTACGCGATGCTCGACGTGCTGATGCGCCTGCGCGAGCGCGCGCCGATCAACTTCGACATCGTCGCGGTCAACCTCGATCAGAAGCAGCCCGGCTTTCCCGAACACGTGCTGCCCGAGTATCTGAAGCAACTGGACATTCCGTTTCATATCGAGAATCAGGACACCTACAGCATCGTCAAGCGGCTGGTGCCCGAGGGCAAGACCACGTGCTCGCTGTGCTCGCGGCTGCGGCGCGGCATTCTGTACCGCGTGGCGGGCGAACTCGGCGCGACCAAGATCGCGCTCGGTCATCATCGCGACGACATTCTGCAAACGCTGCTGCTCAACATGTTCTACGGCGGCAAGCTGAAGGGCATGCCGCCCAAGCTGCAATCGGACGACGGCAAGAACATCGTGATCCGTCCGCTCGCGTACGTGAAGGAAACCGATCTGGAAAAGTACGCCGAGCTGCGTGAATTCCCGATCATTCCGTGCAATCTGTGCGGCAGTCAGCCGAACCTGAAGCGCGCGGAAATGAAGGCGCTGATTCGCGATTGGGAGAAGCGCTTTCCGGGCCGCATCGAGAACATGTTCAATGCGTTGACGAACGTCGTGCCGTCGCATCTGATGGATCACAAGCTGTTTCCGTTCGCGGATTTGCGCGCGACCGGCGAGGCCGACCCGCAAGGCGACATCGCATTCGACGAAGAACCGTGTTCGACCGATGCGAGTGACGGTGCGCCGCTCGGTGCGGCGCGGCCGATCTCGATTGTGCAGTTCGACGATCTGTGACCGGAAGTCCCGCATAAAAGGCGCTTCTTCACTTACTTTCGCTTGCAATGTGGCCGCTTTCGCGGCCATTTTCGCGAGAGGGTGCGTGATAGAATCGTCGGCTCCAAACTAGTCTATATGCCGACGCCATGAACATCGTGATTTTGGCGGCAGGCACCGGTAAGCGTATGCGTTCCGCGCTGCCCAAGGTGCTCCATCCCCTGGCCGGCCGGCCGCTCCTCGCTCATGTCATCGACACTGCCCGCACGCTGAAGCCCACGCGCCTCGTCGTGGTAATCGGCCACGGCGCCGAGGCGGTTCGCGAAGCGGTCGCCGCGCCCGACGTCCAGTTCGCCGTGCAGGAGCAACAGCTCGGCACCGGCCACGCGGTGCAGCAGGCGTTGCCGCTTCTCGATCCTTCGGCGCCTACGCTCGTGCTGTATGGCGACGTGCCGCTCACGCGTGCCAGCACCTTGCAGGCGCTTGCCGAGCGCGCGGGCGAGGGTGGCGGCGCTTATGGCGTGCTCACCGTGAAGCTCGCGGACCCGAGCGGCTACGGCCGCATCGTGCGCGATCCGCAAGGCAATGTGTCGCGCATCGTCGAACAGAAAGATGCGAGCGCCGATCAGCTTCTCATCGACGAGATCAACACCGGCATCGTCGTTGCGCCGACCGGCCCGCTGTCGGGCTGGCTCGCCGCGCTGAAGAACGATAACGCGCAAGGCGAGTTCTATCTGACCGACGCCGTGGAACTCGCGATCGAAGCGGGTCTCGACGTCGTCACCACGCAGCCGCAGGACGAGTGGGAAACGCTCGGCGTGAACAGCAAGCAGCAGCTTGCCGAACTCGAGCGGATTCACCAGCGCAATACAGCGGACGCGTTGCTCGTGGCAGGCGTGACGCTGGCCGACCCGGCGCGAGTGGATGTGCGCGGCACGCTCGAATGCGGCCGCGATGTGTCCATCGACGTGAATTGCGTATTCGAAGGCCGCGTCACGCTCGCCGATAACGTGACGATCGGACCGAACTGCGTGATCCGCAATGCGAGCATTGGCGCGGGCACGCGGGTCGATGCGTTCACGCATATCGAAGGCGCGGAAGTCGGCGCGCACGTCGTGCTCGGACCGTATGCGCGGCTGCGCCCTGGCGCGTCGCTGAAGGACGAATCGCACGTCGGCAACTTCGTCGAGGTGAAGAACGCGGTGCTCGGCCACGGCTCGAAGGCGAATCACCTCACCTATATCGGCGACTCGGATATTGGCGCACGCGTGAATATTGGCGCGGGCACCATCACCTGCAATTACGACGGCGCGAACAAGTTCCGCACGATCATCGAAGACGACGTGTTCGTCGGCTCCGACACGCAACTCGTTGCGCCGGTGCGCGTGAAGCGCGGCGCGACAATCGCGGCCGGCACGACGGTCTGGAAGGACGTCGAAGCGGACGCGCTCGTGCTGAACGACAAGACGCAAACCAGCAAGACGGGCTATGTACGCCCGACCAAAAAGAAGAATTGACGAAGAGCGTGGGCGCCGCGATTCGCGCCTTCGCACATTCCAGCACTGAATAGGAACAAGACCATGTGCGGCATTGTCGGCGCGGCAGCGCAACGTAATATCGTCCCCGTCCTGATCGAAGGACTGCGGCGGCTCGAATATCGCGGCTACGATTCGTGCGGCGTCGCGGTGCTCGGCGAAAGCGGCCCGGCGCGCGCGCGCAGCGTGGCGCGCGTCGCCGATCTGGACGAACAGGTGCGCGAGAGCCAACTTGGCGGCATCACCGGTATTGCGCATACGCGCTGGGCGACGCACGGCGCGCCCGTGACCGACAACGCGCATCCGATCTTCTCGAAAGATGCGCTGGCGTTGGTACACAACGGCATCATCGAGAATTACGAGTCGTTGCGCGAGATGCTGCGTGGCAAGGGCTACACGTTTGTGTCGCAGACCGACACAGAGGTTATCGCGCATCTGATTCACAGCCTGTATCGCGGCGATCTGTTCGCGGCCGTGCGCGAGGCCGTCGGGCAACTGCACGGCGCTTATGCGATCGCGGTGCTGCATAAAGACCAGCCGCATACGGTGGTCGGCGCGCGCCAGGGTTCGCCGCTCGTGGTCGGGCTCGGCGACGGCGAGAACTTCCTCGCGTCCGACGCGCTCGCGCTCGCGGGCAGCACCGAGCGCTTCATTTTCCTGGAAGAAGGCGACGTCTGCGAGTTGACGCTCGAAGGCGTGCGGATCGCGGATCGCGAGGGCAACGAAGCGCTGCGCGAAGTGCGTCAGGTCGCGGCGTACGGCGGCGCGGTCGAGCTCGGCCCGTATCGCCACTTCATGCAGAAAGAGATTTTCGAGCAGCCGCGCGCGATCTCGGACACGATTCCGCCGTCCGATTCGTTCGACGCGTCGCTGTTCGGCGAGGGCGCCGGCAAGGTGTTCGCGGACATCGACAATCTGCTGATCCTCGCGTGCGGCACGAGCTACTACTCGGGGCTCACGGCGAAGTACTGGCTCGAGTCGATCGCGAAGATTCCGACGCAAGTCGAAATTGCCAGCGAGTATCGCTATCGCGAGTCGGTGCCGAATCCGAAGTCGCTCGTCGTGGTGATTTCGCAGTCGGGCGAAACCGCGGACACGCTCGCGGCGCTCAAGCATGCGCAGACGCTTGGGCATCGGCATACGCTGGCGGTGTGCAACGTCGGCACGAGCGCGATGGTGCGTCAGACCGAGCTCGCGTTCCTCACGCATGCGGGCCGCGAAATCGGCGTCGCGTCGACGAAGGCATTCACTACTCAGCTCGTCGCGCTATTCGTGCTGGCCGTCACGCTTGCGAAGCTGCGCGGGCGTGTGAGCCCGGAGCAGGAGGCCGAATACTTCAGGCAACTGCGCCATCTGCCGGCTGCGCTCAATAGCGTGCTGGCGTTGGAGCCGCAAATCATCGCGTGGTCGGAGGAATTTTCGCGCAAGGAACATGCATTGTTCCTCGGACGCGGCATGCATTATCCGATCGCGCTTGAAGGCGCACTTAAGCTGAAGGAGATCTCCTACATTCACGCGGAAGCTTATCCCGCTGGCGAGTTGAAGCACGGACCGCTCGCGCTCGTGACCGAGGCGATGCCGGTGGTCACCGTCGCGCCGAACGACGCGTTGCTGGAGAAGCTGAAGTCAAACATTCAGGAAGTGCGAGCGCGCGGCGGCCAGCTCTACGTTTTCGCCGACGCGGACACGAAGATCGTCAACGACGAAGGTCTGCACGTGATTCGCATGCCTGAACACTATGGTGTGCTTTCGCCGATCCTGCATGTGGTGCCGCTGCAGTTGCTCGCATATCACACGGCTTGCGCGCGTGGCACGGATGTCGATAAGCCGCGGAATCTGGCGAAGTCGGTGACGGTGGAGTGAGGGCGGGGGAGCGTTGCGGGTCTGTCTGAGTAGCGCATCCAGCAAAAAAGCGCCGGCTAGCCGGCGCTTTTTTATTGCAACTTTCGTTTATGCAACCGCGGCCATGCACCGCGCGGCGCCTTTGCCACACGTGCCGCTTATGCGTCTCACAACTCCGGCCGCGCCAGGTCGCTCGTGACGATGTGCTCGCCGTAGACCTGTGCCGCGGCGACCGCTTCGAGCTTCGTCGGGTACGGCCCGAGTTCGGGCGCGCCGTCGAACGGGAACAGCACGCGGCCGTCCGTGGTTCGGACGACCTTCAACACGCCGAAGAAGCGTCGATAGCCCACGAGCCTGGACGTCGTCGATATGTCGAAATCGTCCTCTGACGAGGCGGGGACGCTCGGGATAAATGCGGTCTTGCTCATACAGAAGACGTCTCGGGTTTGATAAGCCTGCGATTGCCGCGGACGGATGGCCATCCACGGCGCGAACGTCATTGTCTCAAATCCGCGGGAACGGGGCGGTTTAGCTTATGCGCCGATCGTTGCCATAGGTGCGGCTGATTCGCTGGTTTGCAACTAACGGACCAAATATCTGCGTCCACGAACGGCGCGGACAAGCAGTGACGCGGCGCTGCGAGCCTCGCCATGCACGGCTCGCGCGCGCCGGCACTTTGCTTTGCATCCGCATTCAATTCAAGAGATGCCAATTTTTTAGGCAAGGTTATAATGCGCAGACTTTTCCTCAGACCTTTCCCATGAGCCGGTTACTCTGCCTGATTCTGCTGTCGCTTGGCCTCGCGCAATCCGCGGTGGCCGAGGAAAACGGCGACCGCGTGTCCGCCTATCTGACGCAGAAATTCGGGCTCGCCAAGGAAAAGGCGGAGAAAATATCCGATGCGGTTCAATCGGCGGCATCCAGATATTCGTTGCCGCCGGCGCTGCTGCTCGCGATTATCTCGATCGAATCCCGCTTCAAGGAAAAGGCCAAGGGCGCCAACGGCGCAACCGGACTGATGCAAGTGGTGCCGAGCGCGCATCGCGGGCTCCTGAGGAACGTGAAGGATCTCACCGAACCGACGGCGAACATCGAGGTCGGCTCCGCGATTCTGTACGGCTACATGCGCTCGGCCAACGGCGACATGAACGCCGCGCTCAAGAGCTACGGCGGCTCGCAAGCGTACGCGCAGAAAGTCAGCTTGCGCGCCGGCGACTTTGCGGGCGTGGCCACGCCGCAAGGCCCCATCAAGAATCTCAACGCGAAGACCGATGCGTGCGACGCTCACGCGACAGGTCGTTGCTCGCCTGCGCCCGGCAACGCGAGTAATGGAGGCGCTGTCGCTCCGGCTAACGCGGCGGGTGCTAATACGGCGGCGGCTAATGTCGGTGCAAGTGGGGCGGTAGCCTCGGCGGGACTTGCCGCGGTGGCGAATTAATCGGCAGCGCTTGTTTGCGTTTCTTCGCTGCCGTGCAGGGCGGAGCGTCATCAAGGTAGCCTTGGCGGCACCTGCGGCCGTAACAGCACTCTCAGCGGCACTCATTCAGTGCTGCCATCTTCACCATCCCCCCATCCACCAGACACCAACAGACGGCCGCCACTCGCGCACCGTCGGCTTCGCTGCACGCTTTTTACGCACAAGCGTCAACCGCTCTACAATGCATTTCCCTCGCGGCTCGTCCGCATGTACACAGCGCTTTTTAGATTGACCATGTCCACCTCGCTTTTCAAAACCACCGTGGCCTCGCTGTGCGGCCTGATGCTACTCGCCGCTTGCAGCAGCGCGCCCACGCCGAAGTTTCAGCAGGAGTTGTTCGAAACCGGCGCGAGTCCGTACGCGCGCAATTTCAATTCGAGCGTGACCGACACCTGCGAAGCCGCGCGCCGCGCGCTGCTAAGCCAGGGCTATCTGACGACGATGACGCGCAACGATACCGTCGACGGCACCAAGAACTTTCAGCCGTCCGGCGATACGCATGTGGTCGTGGAATTTCACGTCGTGTGCACGCCGGGCGAGGAGGCGAGCAGTACGAGCATCGTCTACGTGAATGCGGTGCAGAACGGCTTCGCGTTGAAGAAGAGCGATACGTCGGCGAGCGTTGGCTTGAGCGTGCTCGGGTCGCTGTCGCTGCCGATCCGCTCGAACAGCGACGCGATGGTGAAGATCTCCAGCGAGACCATTCCGTCCGGCAAGTTCTACGACCGTTTCTTTGGTCTCGTCGATCACTATCTGCAGACGGTCGTGCGCACGCAGCCGGTGGTCAACGACCGCATCGAAACGCATCTGTTGCCGATGCCGGTCGAGGCAGCGCCGCCCGCATCTGCGTCGATGTCTGCGCCGATGTCCGCGCCAGCGTCCGATACGCCGGAGCTGATCGGCAAGGCCGCCTCCGTCCAACCGGCGAGCGAAGCCGGCACGCTTCGCTGACTCTTCATTGATTCTTCACTGACTCCTCACCACTGCCTCGCCGCTGAACGCAGCGCGCTTCGCTTGCAAAAGCGGCGCGCAGCGGCAGTTCTCCTATGTCGTTTACTTCTTTCGTATACATACGCAGTAGTAGTTAACAAGGGTTAGCCCGCTCTGTGGATAACCGCTGATTCTTCCGTTACATCAAGGTAATGGGAATTCGATAACCCTGCGGGACGACTCTGTAGAAAAACTACGAAGCCGGGATAAGTTTGGGGCGGCCGGCAGCGAAGTCGGTCTTATCAAGATTTCGCGCACAGCCTGTTCCATGCACTGTCCCGAGGTTATGCAAAGGCTCGTGTGGATAACTCGTAGTTAGCGCCGCGTTCTGCGCGCGGTTGTCTTTCGTCTGCCGTTTGCTCGCGAGCGTACAGACCGCTTACAGCGCGAAGCGCACATTGAACGTGGCGGTACGAAGCTTGCGACTCTCTTTTTGCAAGCGTGAGTGTTGCTATTTCGTCAAAAAGCTTTGGCAATGCCCGATCGAGGCATAGAGTTAAAGTGTTTTCTGAAGTTATTGGTGCGGTGCGGGGGTGTGGAATGAAGCGCAGAACAGCACGACAGTTGGTCCGTCTTCTCTCGGATATCAGACATGCTACCCATTGCAGCACGCTGCGGGCGGCGGCGACGAACCGGGATATGGCGCTTGCATCGGCCGAGCGGGACGAAGCCTCGCGCGACAGTCAATCCAGCGACGATACCGACACCACCCGCGAAGCCCCGGAAAACAAGCCGGCGAGGAGCGGATCATGAGAGCCGCGAGCGAACAGTCGTTGCGTTTCCTCGTCGATAAATGGCTCGCGCCGGCGCCTTCCGCGGCGGTGCACGTCACCGAATTCAGCCGCACGCGCGTCGGCGGCCGACGCGTATGTGCGCGTCGAGACTTCCGCGGTTGACGCCGCTACCGGCTCGCGCGGACTCTTCTTCTTTCGCCACGACGACGGCTGCTGGTGCGTCTTCCCTCCGACGGCCGACTCCCCGCACCTCTATACGCATCCGCGAGCCGCTTGAGCGGTCGTCGCTGCGGCACTCGGTCGTACCGCTTCCGCTTGCGCGCGCTTAAGTTAAAACGCACACCGATTCGCCCCACTACAACCCGACGCACCGCGTGACAGGTCACCGTCCCCTCGCGCGATAATCGCGCGAACACGCCACCGCTTCGGGCACAATTGCGCGCAATCAACTGCATTCGGTGATCCGCCGCATGCCCCGTATTTCGCGCGGCCGACGCTGGCGGCATGGCGACGGTCGCATCGCCACATTAGCGGGCGAAAATCTCAGGCAACCGATGGACGACAAAGACTGGATCGCGGGCGCCGCGAAGGCATTGGCGATCATCGAGGCATTCGACGAAGAGCACGCGCGCATGACGCCCACGGCAGTAGCCGGCCGCGCCGGCTTGTCGCGCACGGCGGCGCGCCGCTATCTGCTGACGCTGCGCGAACTCGGCTACGTCGACACGGACGGCAAGCTGTTCTGGCTCGCGCCGCGTGTGCTGCGGCTCGGGCAGTCGTATCTCGACTCCGCGCGCTTGCCGCGCACGGTCCAGCCCTTCCTGCAACGGATCACGGCGACGCTCCAGGAAACGGCGCTGGTCGCGATTCTCGACGAACACGATGTGGTTTACGTCGCCCGCAACGGCGTGAATCGGGCGATGGCGGTCGGCTTCGTGCTCGGCTCGCGCGCGCCGGCGCCTTTGTCGTCGGCGGGATTGGTGTTGCTGGCGTTTCAGGCGCCCGAGAGCATCGAGCAATGGCTCGCGTCGTATCCGATCAAGGTGTTCACGCCGCACACGTATGCCACCATCGAACGGCTGCGCGAAGTGCTCGGCGAAATCCGGCGCAACGGCTACGTGGTCACCGATCAGCAACTCGAGCTCGGCGTGCGCGGCGTCGCGGTGCCCTTGCGCGACCGGCACGGCACGGTCGTCGCGGCGATCAGCGTGAGCATGCCGATCGGCGAAGAATCGGCGAACGCCGCGCTGCACCGCGTTCTGCCGACGCTGCTCGAGACCGCGAGCCTGCTGCGCAATCTCGTCTGACGGCGGGCCAGGGAATCTCCCTGGTATCGTGCGCTTGTGGGTGAAAGCGTCTCGAAAGCGAGCTGTCTCCAGGAAAATACATATCGGGTTTTGCGCATGACAAACTCCCTACGCCAGGTAATACTCTCCCGCGGGGAGCGGCAGGGCGCCTGAGTCCTGCGTGCTTCGCCGTGCAGCTATTTCATTCACACTGACTCAGTCGTTAGGTTTGGGGAACAACACATGAAAAAAGTTATCGTCTCGCTCGCAGCTGCATCGATCGCGCTGGTCTCGGTTCAAGCTTTCGCACAGGCATCGGACGCAGCCGCTCCGGCCGCTGCAGCTAGCGCACCGAAGAAGCACCACGTCAAGAAGCTGAAGTCGCACGGCAAGCGCGCTCCGGTCGCTGCAGCGGCATCGGCAGCCGGCACGAACGACAAGGGCACGCAGAACTAAGCAGGCGCCCGTTCGCCAGGCAGCGCTGCTTCGCTCGTTGTACGCGCCGCTAGTGCGGCGCTCGTCAGCCGATCGAATGCAGTCGCCAAGCAAAAAGGCCAGAGCTCGTGCTCTGGCCTTTTTGTATTTGCGCTCCGTTCGGGAGAGGGCGGCGCCGTTTCCAACGCAAAACGTCGTCAACCCGCGTCTTAAAGCAGGCGCACATGCCGCGCCCGCGTTCGCGGCACTTAGCCCGCGAGCCCGCGCTTGATCACTTCGGTCAGCAGTCCCGTCATGCCTTCCGGATGCTCGGCGGCGCGCTCCTTCAATTCGGCGACCAGTTCGCTATTCAGCTTGCACGCGAACGGAACGAGGCCCTGCGCCTGATCCAGCTTGCGCTGCTCGCGGCGATCGAGTGCCGGCGCCGCGGCGGCTTTGCCGAAGCGCTCGGCGGTGGACTGCTTCATTGCGTTGTTGAGCTTGAGTGCCTTGTTTTTTTCAAGGTCGGTCTTTTTCATCGCCATACGTCAGGCCTCTGCCAGATAAGTAATCCCGCATTGTACGCACCGTGCGTGGCGCCGCGCGAACGAACGGCCTATGCGTCTCACGGCACGACGCCGGGCGCGCTTGCATCACGAGCGTCGGACGCATCGCGAGCGTCGGACGCGTCGCGACCGTTGGGAGCTTCCGATTGAGCCGGCGTCGCCGCCACGCTGTCCATCAGCGCGCGCATTCGTTGCCAGTGCGTGCCTTCCCAGAACACGCGACGGCACACGTCGCAGGTGACAAACTGGTTATGCCGCTCCAATACGCCGTCGGGCGCGCGGTCGCCGACTTCATCGCGCGGGATGCGCCTTAGCGGCGCGTTGCACATCAGGCATAGTCGGAACGGCTGCGCGCTGCCCGCGAGATCGAGCCGTTCGAACACTTCGCGCAATTGCTCGCGCGGCCTGAGCGTGCGGATATAGCAGCCGTGCGTGATGGTGCGGCGTTTCAACAACTCGCGGTCGCGGGTGAGGACGATGCGGTCTTCGGCGGCGGCGAGCGCCTCGATGCGGGCGTCGGGAAAGTTGTTGTCGTAGAGCGTGTCGAAGCCGGCCAGGCGCAGCAGCGGCGCGAGCCCGCCAAGATGCGCATCGGCGATGAAGCGAACCACGCGCAGCGGCCGTTCGCGCACGCGCAGCAGCGGACGGATGTCGAGCGCTTCGAACTTCGGATAGACGGCGACGCGGTCGCCGTCCGCGAGAGGGTGATTGAAACCGACGGACTCGCCGTTCACCAGGATCAGTTCGACTTCGGTATGCGGCACGCCGAGCGATTCGATCGCGTGCTTGGTGGTGGCGTCACGCGCGCATGCGTAGGCGAACGCGCGCCGGCGCAGCGGCCGGGCGAGAAAATCGTTCAGCTCCTCGTAGAAGCGGAAAGTCGCGGTGACCATCGTCGAAGTATCGCACTGCGCGCCGTTGCGTGCTTTTCCTGCATCTGTCGCGTGGCTGTGCTTTACTTCCACATCTTTAGAAGACGGAGCCACAGATGGACATCGGTTTTATCGGTCTCGGCGAGATGGGCGCCGCGATGGTTGCAAACATTCTGAAAGCAGGGCACCAGGTGCGCGTGTGGAACCGCTCGCCGGAACGCGCTCAAGCGCTCGCCGATGCAGGCGCACGGATCGTCGCCACGCCGGCCGAAGCGTTTGCCGGCGACGCCGTGTTCTCGATGCTCGCCGACGATGCCGCGCTGCGCGAAGTCGTGACGGCGTCGTTGCTCGAGCATGCGCCGCGCGGGCTGATTCACGTCAACATGGCGACGATTTCCGTTGCGCTCGCCGAGGAACTCGCGACCGCGCACGCATCGCGCGGTGTCGATTACGTCGCCGCTCCGGTGCTCGGCCGGCCTGACGTGGCCGCCGCCGGGAAGCTGACGATTGTGGCGGGCGGGCCGGCTGAGGCAATCGACCGCGTGCAGCCGGTGTTCGACGCGATCGGTCAGAAAACCTGGCGCATCGGCTCGCTGCCGCAACAGGCGAACGTCATCAAGCTGGCCGCGAACTTCATGCTCGGCGCGGCCGTCGAGACGCTCGGCGAAGCCGCTGCGCTCGTGTCCGGACATGGCCTCGCGATTCAGGATTTCCTCGACGTCATTACGAGCGGCATTTTTCCGGGACCGGTCTATGCCGGCTACGGCAAGATGATCGCCGAGAACAGCTACGAGCCGGCGCTGTTCAAGGCGCGTTTGGGACTGAAGGACTTGCGGCTCGCACTGGCCGCCGCCGACGCCGTCACGACGCCGCTGCCGATTGCGAGCGTCGTCCGCGACAGTCTGATCGAAGCGGTCGCGCATGGCGACGGTGAGAAGGATTTCGCGGTGCTGGGGCAAGTGGCGGCGCGGCGGGCCGGGCGGTGATTTGACGGGCTGACGGGCTGATGGGCGGCTGGCGGCTTACCGGCCGCCTATGTCGCGGGCGACCGCGGCAACCACCCCATCCGCCAAACCCCCCGCCAACAGAAAACCCTCCTTCAAGCGATAATCTCCCTCCAATCCCCAACCAACGGAAACATCATGAGTCTGCATACCTGGTGGCTTTTCGTCGCCACAGTTTTTGTCGTGTGCGCCATTCCCGGCCCGAACATGCTGCTCGTCATGACCGACGGCGCGCGGCACGGCCTGCGTCGCACGGGCGCGACGATGGCAGGCTGCCTGTCGGCGCTGGTGCTGATGCTGGCGGTGTCGGCGGCGGGGCTCGGCGTTTTTCTCGAAGCGTGGCCGACCCTCTTCGATGCGCTGCGTTTGATCGGCGCGGCCTATCTCGTGTATCTCGGCATCAAGGCATGGCGCGCGCCCGCTGACGAAGCCGCCGCGTCCGCTGCCGACGAACTGGCCGCGAAGCCCGCACGCTCGCGCCTCGCGCTGTTTCGCAACGGCTTTCTGGTGGCGGGCAGCAATCCGAAGGCGATTCTGTTTGCCGCCGCGCTGCTGCCGCAATTCATCGAAGCCTCGCTGCCCAAGCTGCCGCAGTTCGGCATTCTGGTCGCCACGTTCGCCGTGATCGAGGTGAGTTGGTATTTCGTGTACGCGGGATTCGGCACGCGCATCGGCAACCGGCTGAAGAGCCGCAGCGTCGCGCGAGTGTTCAATCGGCTGACGGGCGGCGTCTTCGTCGGCTTTGGCGCGATGATGGCGCTGGTCCGGCACTGAAGCGCGGCGTTTGCGCCGCGCCGGTCGCAAGCACATGTGGCGAAAGCGCAACAAGAGGGGAGAACCCTGATTTTCATGTTGCGTCGCACCAAACCATTTGCTATAGTTCGTCTTGTCTCCTCCATGTCTCCTCTGATATGGATTCAGCCCGCCCACTTAGGCGGGCTTTTTTTTGCCCAAAACTCCGGCCTCGTCAGAACTTGTACGAAACCGCGAGGAAGGAAATGAGCGGGTCCGCTTTCAATTCGGCCCTCGACACACCGAGCTCCGTGCCGTCCGCCGCCTTGATGATGACCGACGATGTCGTCTTCAACGGAATGTAGGTCACCGAGGCCACGAGACCCCAGTGGTCCGTGATGTTGTACGCGAGCCCGGCGTTGAACACCGGCGCCCACGACGACGAAGCCTTCGCCGATACCTGCGTCTTGCCCGGCTTGCCCGCGCCCGCGGCGAGGATGGCGCCGAGGTTCTCCTGCGTCGATTGAACGAAGTTCTGGCTGAGCTGAATGTCGGAAAACCAGTTGTACGACACGCCGACGCCTACAAACGGCCTGAACTTCGCCGTCGGTGCATTGAAGTAGTACTGAAAGAGCAGCGCCGGGCTCCACTGGCGCACGCTTTTCACGATCGGATTCGCTTGCGGATCGCCAATGTCCTGCTGGCCGAGCGCGCCCGCCGGCCCCGGCGGCTTGATCGTGCCGTGCCCGTAGATCTTGAACACGGGCGGCACGCCGGCTACGGTCGTCACGGCAATGTGATCGGTCAGGTAATGGCTGAATACGAGGCCGACCGTGTTGGCCGTGTTCGTCGACAGACTCGTGCCCGCCGATGTGAACGAGTTCGGCAGGCGCAGCGGCGTGTTGATCGGCGTCGGCGCGACGTTGGTCGTCAGCGGCGTGCTCGAATCTTTCGGCATGACGTGGAACCAGCCGAGTACGGCGACGTTGTCGCCGGCATGCTGTGCATGAGCGCTGACCGACAGGCATGCGGCCAGAATCGCGAGACAGATTCTTTTCATGTTGTTGTTCCTCCTTGGGCGCTCGTCGGGCGCAAGGCGAGCGGGGCGAGCGGGGCGAGCGTTGGCGCGCGTTTGCGGGTAGGCCGCGAGGCCGGCGCGCACGAGAGCCGTTGCGCCGGCCACCGCGCTGCAAGGCGCGTTCGGCAGCCGGGGCGCGAACCCGTCGAGGCGCGCTGACGGCGCGCCATACGCCCGTTACTGGACGAAGGCGCCGATCGTGAAGTACGGCGAGGCCGCGTTCGACAGATCCAGGTAGCCGAACACACCGCCCGTGAAAATCATCTTTCCGGTCGGCGTATTGCCGGTGGATGCATTGACGTGCGTCGTCGTGACCACGCCCGGCACGGCTTGCGTGAAGTCGAGGTTCAGCGCGGTCGCAAGCGAAGCCTGCGACGGGTTGAACGGATCGAGCAGCGTCGCCTGCGTGCCTGCGAGCGCGGTGGTGCGATAGTCGAACTGGCTATCCACGCCGATGTACTCGCCGTTCTGCGAGTTGACCGCCACCGAGGTTTGCGGCGACAGAATCGAGATGCCGGATTCGTCGTCCGCGTACGGGCCGAGCGCGCCGTTTTGCGGCACGGTCACCGACGAATTCGCCGCGCCGGCGCGCACCAGAATCGGCACCAACTGGTTGCGCAGCTTGCCGACGATCATGTAGCCGCGCCCTTCCGGCGTCGTGGCGAGCGTGGGCTTCGCCTGTCCCTGGAAGTTATTGGTCTGGAACGCGCCGCTGCCGTCCGCCGCCTGCGTGAAGTTGCTGCCTGGCTGCAGGCATTTGCCCGCGTTCACGCCCGAGTTGTCGCACTCGGTCCACGTGCCGTCCGCATTGATCGTTATCTTGGTGTCCACCGCGACCGGCGCGAAATTCTGCGACGGCACCTGGTGATAGCCGAGCTGGTTGTACGTGCCGGCCACCTTCGCCAGATCCGTTTCAATCGACGAGAAGCCGATGAACGGGTAATACGGGAACTTGGTGTCCGGCACCGCGCCCACGCCGAGAATCCCGCCGAACGAGATTTCCGCGCCCGGAATCGTGCCGCCCGCCACGCCTTCGCCGACAAAAATCCGCGCCGGGCGGTTCGGGTCGAGGCTCGCGCCGTTCAGGCGGAACGCGCACTGGTTGAGCTTGGTGGTCGGCAGCAGCGTTTCCTGGGTCAGCGTGCCGCTCGCGGTCTGACCCGCGCGCGTCGGCACGACCGTGCCGGTGGTCGCCGGAATCGGAGATTCGACATAGGTGACCTGCCACGTCATCTTCGTCGTATCGAGTTGCAGCTTGACGAGTTCGCCGTCACCGCCGCCGCCCGTGTAGACCGTGTTGTAGTCCAGCGTCGCGGGACACAGCCGAACCTGCGTCACCGGACCGTCGCCATTGCCGCCACCTCCGCCGCCGCATGCCGTCAGAAACGGTGCCGCGACTGCGAGCACCGACAGGAATCTCCATTTCATACCGCCTCCAGAATTTTTTCGTTGTAGATGGCCGGCTCCCAGTCCAGCCACCGCTTGCTCTTTTATGTCTCTCACCGCGGACTACGTTTGCTTCATCGGCTACTTGCTGATTTGTGCTCCGATGCCGAAGTACGGCGTGCTCGGTGTGTCCGAATTGGCCGATGTCGGCGTGATGCCGTCGTTCTGCGTGCCCTGGATCGCGATCGCGTACAGGCCGCCCGACGCGATCGCAAAGCCCGTCTTGCCTTTCGTGTCCTGCACGCCGACCAGGCCGGGGCTCGCGAGCCCGTAGCCGAGGCCGAAACCGCTTTCGGCCGCCGACGTCGTCGGATTGATAAACGTGCCGACGCCGCCCTGGATCAGGGTCGCGGTGTACTTGAAGTTGGAATCCGCGCCCACGTAGCCGCCGTCGAAGCCGCCCGACGCAAGCGGCGTCGCCGCGGCGAGCATGGCGATGCCGGACTCGTCGTCGACTTTCGCGTCGAGATGAAGCGGCGCGGTGCCCAGGTTGATGTAGCCCGTGCGCACCACGAGCGGCACGGTCGCGCCGTTGATCTGGCCGAGGATCATGTGCGCGGTGCCGGACTTGCCCGTCGCGCCGATCAGCGGAAGCCGGAACTGCGGGACGATCTGCGCCGCCTGCTGGCTGTCGAAGTAGCCGTTGCTGTTGAGCGTCCACGGATTGCCGGTGGACAGGCAGCCGCCCGCGTTCGGCGAGTAGTCCGGGTTCGCGGTGTTGCTGCTCGTGCAGGTGCCGCTCGCGTCGAAGGTTTCGACAGTGTTCGTCGCGACCGTCGCGTAATTGCCGGACGGCGCGAGGTGGTACAGCAGACCGTTGTAGGTGCCCGGCAGCTTTGTGATGTCCGTGGTGGTGCTGGCGAAGCCGAGGAACGGATAGAAGTCGAAATGGCGATTGGGCACCGCGCCGATGCCCGAACCGATGAGCGGGATCGACAGCCCGTCGAACTGGATCGTCGCGCCAGGAATGCCGCCGCCCGCGACGCCCTGGCCGACGAGGATCATCGGCGGATTCGGGTTGTTGGCGAAGTCCGATGTGGTGTAGGGCTGGCCGTCGCCGGCCGCCGTGCCGGTGCCGGCGCCGAGTATGAACGCGCAGCGCGTTTGCTCGGCGGTCGGCAGCGTGCCCGCCGGCGGATGGATCACCGCGCCCGCTATCTGCGTGCCCGCGCGTGTCGGCGTGACGGTGCCGGTGCGCAGCGGGATCGGCGATTCGAGCCACTTCAGCGTGTAGGTCATCGCCGTCGCGTCGATGTTCAACTGGACCACTTCGCCGCTGCCGGCGCCGCCGAGGAACGTGCTTTTGACGATATCGGCGGTGGCCGGACACAGCGCGGCCGCCGTGCCGCTCGAGGCGGGCGGACCTTGAACGCCGCAGCTCGAACCCGAGCATTGCGGCGCGTCGATCGGGCCGGGATTATCGGATTTGCCGCCGCCGCAAGCAATAAGAAAAGGAGTCGTGGCAATAGCCATTGCCAAGCCTCGAATAATGGCGTCCGCCATGCTGCTGTCTCCCTTCATGTATTTGTGCGAGCTAATTTCGCCGCGCGATTAATGCCTGTCAATTGAATGAGCCGTCTAAAAAGGTCGATTCAAACAGCGGCATTTCGGGCATGCGCACAGTGCGTGGGCGCAAGCGGCCCTTTTAAACAAAAATGCGAATTCGCGGCAAAGCGGCTGTACCGTTGTTTCGCCGCACGCCCTTGCCAGGTAAGCGTTGGAGCAAAAAGGCTCCATCATCTTCGAACGACCGTTCGATAAAAAATCCGGAGTTTCCCCAGGCGGAAAACTATGCTGATCGGGTCGTCGACGGGAAGAGTTACCTGAAAAATTGCAGGTAGCCTCGTTTTGATTTTTTAAGTAATGCGGGCTACTACCGATTAATCTTTAAAGAAAGTCGCGGCGGCGGGTTTAAAACAAAAAGCCGGTCTTGTAGACCGGCTTTCGCAATGCTGACAAACGGACAATTGCCGCGATATTTTAACTTTCGTTATCGTTTCAAACCGCTTTCCTCGGGGGCGCCGATTGCCAGATTCATACACTGGATCGCCGCGCCCGAAGCGCCTTTACCCAGGTTGTCGAGCCGCGCGACGGTGACGAAGCGCTCCGGCGTGCCGAACACGAACAGATCGACGCGATTCGTGTCGTTGTTCGCCTGCACGTCGAAGAAGCCGCTGTCCAGATTCGCCTCCGAGTCGAACGGCGCGACGCGCACGAACGCTTCGCCTGCGTAGTACTCCGCGAGCAGCGCCTGCACTTCTTGCGGCGTCGTTTTCCGCGCCAACTGGCGCGGCGAGAAGTACGTGGTGACCGCGAGGCCCTTGTAAAAGCCGCCGACGATCGGCGTGAAGACCGGTGACGACTTCAGCCCCGTATGCGCCGCCATTTCCGGCAGATGCTTGTGCGTGAGAGCCAGCGCGTACGGACGCGGGCTCTTGAGCTTGTCGTTACCGCCGGCTTCGTAGTCGGCGATCATTTTTTTGCCGCCGCCGCTGTAACCGGTGATCGAATAAGCATGAGCTTCGAACTCGGGCGCGACCACGCCGCTTTCCACGAGCGGGCGCATGGCCAGCACGAAAGCCGACGCGTGACAGCCCGGCACGGCGATGCGCTTGGCGGTGCGCAGGCGTTCGCGCTGCGAGCGAGCGAGTTCGGGCAGGCCATAAGCCCAGTCGGCCGACGTGCGAAACGCGGTGCTCGCGTCGATCAGCACCGTGCGCTCGTTCGCAACGAGCGCTGCCGACTCGCGCGATGCCACGTCGGGCAGGCACAGGAACGTGACGTCCGACGCGTTGATGAGACGGCGGCGCTCCTCGATATCCTTGCGCTTCGCTTCGTCGATACGCAGGATCTCCACGTCGGCGCGCTGCGACAGGTATTCGAAAATCTTCAGGCCGGTCGTGCCTTCCTGTCCGTCGACAAAAACTTTCGTGCTCATCTCGATCTCACTGGCTATCTGGTTACAGCTTGGAAACAGCGCGCGACGCCGCGCGAAAACACCATTTTAAGACCTCATCGCCATGCGCGTGCGCAAGCGGGGGGAAACGGCGCGAAAAACGGCGGAAAAACCACGATGCCCGCGCGAAGTGACAGCCGCGTGACTTGTCGGACTTCACTGCGATCCGGGCGCAGGGCGGCGGGCGCGGGGCGGCCCGCCAAAGCGCGATATCACGGCAATCAAGCCGGCTTTTCAGGCGCAACACCGCGCGCGCCGGCAAGCGCGCCGCGTTAGCGCCCGTAATTCACCACCATCCTCGCGCTGCCGAGCGCCGCCGTGCCGATCTCGTGATCGAACATCAGCGCCGGGCGGCCTTGCGCGAGGCGCAGGTCGGCGGTGTTCAGCGCATACACGGTGATCACGTAGCGATGCGGTTTGCCGGGCGGCGGACAAGGACCGCCATAACCGTCGATGTCGAAGTCGTTGCGGGCTTCCACCGCGCCGAGCCGTCTCAGGAAACCCGACGCGCTCGCGTTCTCGGGCAGGCTTGCGACGCTCGCCGGAATGCCCGCCACGGCCCAATGCCACCAGCCGCGGCCGGGCGCATCGGGATCGAACAGAGTGATTGCGAAACTGCGCGTTCCGGGCGGCGCGTCGCGCCAGGTCAGTTGCGGCGAGCGATTGCCGCCCTTGCAGTCGTCCTGATCGAAGACTTGCGGGGAATTCACTGTGCCGCCCGCGCGGAAGCTCGCGCTCGTGAGCGAGAACGCGTTCTCGGCCTGGGCGCGCGAGCCATGCGCGAGCCCGAGCGCGAGACCAAGCGTGGCGCAGACAACAAGCGGCATGCGGCGAAACGATGAAGCGTGCGAAACAACCAGGCAACGCAAGCGCATGTGCCGGTTCTCCTGTGTCGATCGGAGTCGGCGCCGGGCGCCTGCTCAGATCCCATGCAGCATCAAGGCGCTGCGAGGACGCGAGGCAATTGCCTCGCGGTGTTTATTGTCCCTATTTTGTACCTGAACGTCGAATCGAGTCTAAGCTTAGGTTTATGACGCATCATTGTTATGCCGCGTAAGCGGATTGCGAGCCTAAAATCGGCTATAGTCGAAAGAGTTTACGCGATGTGGCCCGTGTTCCTATTAGTCAAATTGAACATTAAGAATAAGAAGGCATGTCAGAGGTTTTGGAGAGGGGTTTTCCTGTCGAGGTACGGGCAATGCAAGACGTAGTCAAGGTTGTCATCGCTGACGATCATCCAGTTATTCTATTCGGCGCCGAACAGGCTTTACTCAAGTTCCCCGGCATCCAGGTGGTCGCGCGAGCGAGGCAGTCCACGGAACTCATCAAGGTCCTGCAAACCGCTGCGTGCGACGTGCTCGTCACAGACCTCGCCATGCCGGGCGGCCAGTACGGCGACGGCCTGCCGTTGGTCGGCTACCTGCGGCGCAATTTTCCGAACCTTCCCATCGTCGTGCTAACGATGCTCGAGAACGCCGCGTTGCTGCAACGGCTGCGGGAACTCGGCGTGACTTCGGTCGTGAATAAATCCGACGACCTGAGCCACATCGGGCTCGCGGTGCAGCACGTCAGCCGGCACCTCGAATATCTGAGTCCGTCGGTGAAGGCGTCGCTCGATGCGCTGCGGATGAATTCCGGCGGCAAGAGCGACGAAGTGATGCTATCGAGGCGTGAACTCGAAGTCGTGCGCCTGTTCGTATCGGGAATGACCATCAAGGAAATTTCCGAGCAACTGAACCGCAGCATCAAGACAATCAGCACTCAGAAAAATACGGCGATGCGCAAGCTCGGCATCGACCGCGATTCGGAGCTGTTTCAATACGCGCAAAGCAATGGTTTGCTGAACCTGTCGTCGCATTCGGCGGAAGACACGGGCGACCTGGTTTAGCCGCGCGCCGCACTTCTTGTGCGGCATAGAAAAAGCCGCGTTAAAGTCGTCAAAGAAAAAGGCCGCCTGTCGCAAGACAGGCGGCCTTTGTGCTTCTGCTTCTGCGGCTGTTGCCGCGATGCGATGTAATGCGATGCTATGCGCTACCGCCGCGCTTATTGCGGCGTCGACGTTGCGCCGCCGTGCGCGGCCGACCATTCAGCCGGCGAGTGCAGGAATTTTTCGACTTCGTCGAGCGTCTTCGTGTCGAAGTACTTGTTGTCCTTGGCGACGCGCAGCACGTCCCACCATGTCGCGAGCGCGTGCAGATCGACGTCGATGTCTTTCAGCACCGACACGCTTTCCTTGAAGATGTTGTAGTGGAACAGCACGAAGCAGTGATTCACCGTCGCGCCGGCCGTGCGCAGCGCATTGATGAAGTTGATCTTGCTGCGGCTGTCGGTGGTCAGGTCTTCCACCAGCAGCACCCGCTGACCTTCGGTCAGCAGACCCTCGATCTGCGCATTGCGGCCAAAGCCCTTCGGCTTCTTGCGCACGTATTGCATCGGCACCATCAGGCGGTCGGACAGCCATGCCGCGAACGGAATGCCTGCCGTTTCGCCGCCGGCAACGGCGTCGATCTGCTCATAGCCGACGTCGCGGAGAATGGTGGTTTCAGCCATTTCCATCAGGCCGCGGCGCACGCGCGGATAGGAAATCAGCTTGCGGCAATCGATATAAACCGGGCTCGCCCAGCCGGACGTAAAAATGTACGGTTTCTCCGCGTTGAAGTGCACTGCCTGCACTTCGAGCAGCATCTTGGCGGTGGTGTCGGAGATCGTCTGGCGATCGAAGCCTGTCATGGGCGGGTCCTTGGATTGAGCGGGGGAGCGGGCGCCGGGCCCGGTGGCGCAGCAAGCGGGATACGCCGCGCCGTGCTGGGCGGAATATGCAGCCGGCCAGTGGATGCTGGCCGGTTTTTGCTGCGCGCGTAGGCCGACATTTTACCTGAAACGGCTCCTTCAGACGAGGCCGGCGTGCGCGTGGGCGGCCAATTGCAGTCGCCAAAGGCGAGCCGGGCGCGTGCCCAAGGCGCAGGCCAACCCGGTCTCCAACACCGTTCGCCGAAGCCTGGTCGGACAAGCGTTGCGCCGTTCGCGTCGCGCTTCGCATAGGCTTTTTGGCTAGCTTGTGAGCAACCTGGGGCGCCTTTACACTCACGCGAATTTCTCCGACGCCGGCCGCAGCTCGCCGCCCGCCGTCCAACGATCCCGGATTGCTTTTAATGACGCCCGCTTCCTCCACCGCCGACACGCCCGCCTCCGCCCGACCCGGCTACGCCGCGCGAGCGCTGATCGCGTCCGCGCTCGGCTATGCCATGGACGGCTTCGACCTGCTGATTCTCGGCTTCATGCTGCCGGTCATCGCGGCCGACTTGCACCTGAGTTCGACGCAAGCCGGTTCGCTCGTCACCTGGACGCTGATCGGCGCGGTCGCGGGCGGCCTGATCTTCGGCGTGCTGAGCGACTATTACGGCCGCGTGCGCATGCTCACCTGGACCATCCTCGTGTTCGCGGTTTTCACCGGGCTGTGCGCGCTCGCGCAAGGGTATGGCGACCTGCTCGTGTACCGGACGATCGCCGGCATCGGGCTGGGCGGCGAGTTCGGCATTGGCATGACGCTTGTGGCCGAAGCGTGGCCGGCCGCGCAGCGGGCGCGGGTGTCGTCGTATGTGGGCCTCGGGTGGCAACTCGGTGTGTTGGCGGCCGCGTTGCTGACGCCGCTGCTGTTGCCGGTCATCGGCTGGCGCGGCATGTTCGCGCTCGGGCTGTTGCCCGCTGTCGTGTCGTTCTTCGTGCGGCGACGCGTCGAGGAACCGGCGCTCTTCACCGAGCGCGTCGCGCGCGGCATGCGCAAGCTGCCGCTCAAACTGCTGATCGCCGATGCCCGCACCGCGCGTGCGAGCCTCGGCGTGGCGGTCCTCTGCTCGGTGCAGAACTTCGGCTACTACGGGCTGATGATCTGGCTGCCGAGCTATCTGTCGAAAACCTTCGGCTATTCGCTGACGAAATCCGGCGTCTGGACTGCGGCCACTGTGGTCGGCATGGCATGCGGCATCTGGCTCTTCGGCATCGCCGCGGACCGTTTCGGCCGCAAGCCGGCGTTTCTGTTCTACCAGGTCGGCGCCGTCGCGATGGTCTTCGTCTATGCGCATCTGACCACGCCCACGGCGCTGCTGATCGGTGGCGCGGCGATGGGCGTGTTCGTCAACGGCATGATCGGCGGTTACGGCGCGCTGATTTCGGAGCTTTATCCCACCGATGCACGCGCCACCGCGCAAAACGTGTTGTTCAACGTGGGGCGGGCGGTTGGCGGCTTTGGGCCCGTCGCGGTCGGCGCGCTGGCCGCGCATTATTCGTTTGGCACGGCGCTGGTTTTTCTCGCGTCGATCTATCTGCTCGACGTGCTCGCCACACTCTTTCTGATCCCCGAACGCCGCGGCGCCGAACTCCACTGAGCGCCGCCGCGCAGTCTGCCGATGCGGCGCTGCAGCATGACTGGCGGGCGTTTCGCCAATGGCGAGCCGCGTTAACCAGTCCGTGTATCGACTCGCGCGGGGTGTACACTAACCGACCCCGCGTAGCACTCCGCACCGTCCCGCCTCCGCCGGGGACCGACGCCGCGCCTAACCGGCGCAAGCGAACAGCGCCCCGGTCGATCATCCATTCGATAGCAGGAAGCGCCGCCAGCGGTGCAGTGTGCCGGCCCAAATTTCTTACGTCTCGCAGGCAAAAAATGGACGAACAACTGAAGCAAAGCGCTCTCGCGTATCACCAGAATCCGAAACCCGGCAAGATTTCGGTCACACCGACCAAGCCGCTGTCGAACCAGCTCGACTTGTCGCTCGCGTACTCGCCGGGCGTGGCCGCGGCCTGCATGGCGATCTACGAGGAGCCGCTCGACGCGCAGAAATACACGTCGCGGGGCAACCTGGTCGGCGTGATCACCAACGGCACGGCCGTGCTCGGCCTCGGCAACATCGGCCCGCTCGCCGCAAAGCCGGTGATGGAAGGCAAGGGCTGTCTCTTCAAGAAGTTCGCGGGTATCGACGTGTTCGACATCGAGCTGTCCGAGTCCGATCCCGACAAGCTCGTAGAAGCGATTGCGATGCTCGAGCCGACGTTGGGCGGCATCAACCTGGAAGACATCAAGGCGCCGGAGTGCTTCTACATCGAGAAGAAGCTGCGCGAGCGCATGAAGATTCCGGTCTTCCACGACGACCAGCATGGCACGGCGATCATCGCGTCCGCGGCGATTCTCAACGGCCTGAAAGTGGTCGGCAAGAAGCTCGATGAAGTGAAGCTCGTCTGCTCGGGCGCGGGCGCGGCAGCCATCGCGTGTCTGGATCTGCTGGTCAACCTGGGTCTGGCGAAGCAGAACATTCTGGTGGTCGACTCGAAGGGCGTGATTTACGAGGGTCGCGGCAATCTCGATCCGTCGAAGGAACGTTACGCGGCGAATACCGAGGCGCGCACGCTGGCTGACGCGATTCGCGGTGCCGACGTGTTCCTCGGCTGCTCGAGCGCAGGCGTGCTGAAGCCGGAAATGGTCACCGAAATGGGCACCCAGCCGCTGATTCTCGCGCTCGCGAATCCGGAACCGGAAATCCGTCCGGAAGAAGCGAAGAAAGTGCGCCCGGACTGCATCATCGCGACTGGCCGTTCGGACTATCCGAACCAGGTCAACAACGTGCTGTGCTTCCCGTTCATCTTCCGCGGCGCGCTCGACGTCGGCGCGACCACGATCACGGAAGAAATGAAGCTCGCGTGCGTGCGCGCGATCGCCGAACTCGCGGAAGAAACCGATCAGGGCGACGAAGTCGCGAAGGCGTATGAAGGGCACTCGCTGGAATTCGGTCCTGAGTATCTGATTCCGAAGCCGTTCGATCCGCGTCTCATCATCAAGATTGCGCCGGCCGTTGCGCAAGCGGCGATGGATTCGGGCGTCGCGACCCGTCCGATCAAGGACATGGACGCGTATCGCGAAGAACTCGGCACGACCGTTTATCGCACGGGCATGGTGATGCGTCCGGTGTTCGCGGCGGCGAAGTCGGAGCCGGCGCGCATCGTGTTCGCCGAAGGCGAGGACGAGCGCGTGCTGCGCGCCGCGCAGTTCGTGCTGCTCGAGAAGATCGCCAAGCCGATTCTGGTCGGCCGTCCGTCGGTGATCGAAATGCGCCTGAAGAAGATGGGCTCGAAGCTCAAATGCGGCGAAGACTTTGAGATAGTCGATCCGGAAGACGATCCGCGTTATCAGCAATGCTGGCAGGCGTATCACGAACTCGGCGCGCGCGAAGGCGTCACGCCGGACGTCGCGAAGGCCGCGATGCGCAAGTTCAATACGCTGATCGGCGCGATCCTCGTGCGACTCGGCGAAGCGGAAGGCATGATCTGCGGCATGATCGGCCAGTACCACACGCATCTGAAATTCATCGAGCAAGTGTTGGGCAAGGCGGACAACGTCGCTAACTTTGCAGCAATGAATCTGCTGATGCTGCCGGGCCGCAACCTGTTCATCTGCGATACGTACGTGAACGAAACGCCGACCGCAGAACAGCTCGCCGACATGACCATGCTGGCCTCGCGCGAGATCGAAAAGTTCGGCATCACGCCGAAGGTCGCGCTGCTGTCGAATTCGAACTTCGGCAGTGCGCCGTCTTCGTCGTCGCAACGCATGGCCGCGGCTCGCAAGCTGATTGCCGAACGCGCGCCGACGCTCGAGATCGACGGTGAAATGCACGGCGACGCGGCGCTGTCGGAAGTCGTGCGCAAGGCGGCGTTCCCCGGCACGACGCTGTCGGGCGAAGCCAATCTGCTCATCATGCCGAACGTGGAAGCGGCGAACATTGCCTACAACCTGCTGAAGATGGTCGGCGGCGAAGGCGTGACGGTCGGGCCGTTCCTGCTCGGCGCGGAGAAGCCGGTCCATGTGCTGACGCCGGCTGCAACCGTGCGCCGGATCATCAACATGACGGCGGTGGCTTCGGCGAACGCGCGCAAGTCGGTGAACAGCAAGTAAGCGAAGCGGCGCTCGTTTCTACGAGCGTCGTCGGGTGAAAAAAAACGCCACGGAATGAGCTTCCGTGGCGTTTTTTTATGTGCGCCGTGATCCTGGCGTTAGCGGCCGGAACACGGCGCGCTTTGGCAACGTCAAGCCGCGTGCTGCGTCGTGCCCGCCTGCGGCGAGCGCCAGCGCGCGAGCAGATCGTTCCACTTGACGCGCACGCCTTTCAGATTGTTTTCCTTGATGTGTCCATAGCCGCGGATGCCGTCCGGCAGATTCGCAAGTTCGACTGCCAGCTCGCGGTTCTGCGCGTTAAGCCCGCCGATCAGTTCGCGCACCAGCGTTTCGTACTCGCCGATCAACGCACGTTCGGTGCGACGCTCTTCCGTCTTGCCGAAAATGTCGAATGCCGTGCCGCGCAGGAACTTCAGCTTCGCCAGTCCATGCATTGCGCTGAAGACCCACGGGCCGTACTTCTTCTTGATCAGATGGCCCTGGGCGTCTTTCTTCGAGAACATCGGCGGCGCGAGGTGAATGTGCAGCTTCCAGTCGCCTTCGAAGCTCGCTTTCAGCTTCTCGATGAACGCCGGATCGCTGTATAGCCGCGCGACTTCGTACTCGTCCTTGTACGCCATCAGCTTATGCAGATTCTTCGCGACCGCTTCGGTTAGCGGCAACTGGCCGTCGCCCGAATCGAGCGCCGACTCGGCCGCGCGCACTTGTGAAACCAGCGCGCGATAACGCTCGGCGTATGCGCTGTTTTGCCATGCCGTGAGGTAGGCAGCGCGCTTGTCGATCAACGTGTCGAGCGCTTTCGGCGTGTGCAGCGAAATGATCTTGCTGCTGGTGGCGTTGGCCTCGGCATCGGGTGCGGCACCCGCACGCTGCGATTGCGCGAACTTGCGCACGGTCGCCGGATCATGTGCCGCGCGGCGGCCCCATTCGAATGCCGCGCGGTTTTTCTCGACCTGCACGTTGTTCAACTCGATTGCGCGCATCAACGACTGATACGTGAGCGGCACCCAGCCTCGTTGCCACGCATAGCCGAGCACGAACGGGTTCGTGTAGATCGCGTCGCCGAGCAGCGCGACCGCGAAGTGATTGGCGTCGACGGTATCGACGCATTCATCGCCCGCCCCCGCGCGTACGTCCGCTTCCGTGCTGCTGCCAGGAAAGCGCCAGTTCGGGTTCTTGATCAGCTCGGCGGTCGGCGTGTGCGCGCTATTGAGCACCACGCGCGTTTGACCGGCTTGCATCCGCGACACGCATTCGTCGCTCGCCGTCACGATTGCATCGCAGCCGATCACGAGACTCGCTTCGCCCATTGCGATGCGCGTGGCGTGAATGTCGTCGGGCTTGTTCGCGATCTGCACATGACTCATCACGGCGCCGCCTTTCTGCGCGAGGCCGGTGACGTCGAGCACCGTCACGCCCTTGCTCTCCAGATGCGCGGCCATGCCGAGCAGCGCGCCGATCGTCACGACACCCGTGCCGCCGACGCCTGTCACCAGCACGCCGTAAGGACGGTCGATTGACGGCAGCGCGGGTTCCGGCACCGGCGGCATCGCGTCGCCGACAATGCCGGATGCCGCTTTCGGCTTGCGTAACTGACCGCCTTCGACGGACACGAAGCTCGGGCAGAAGCCGTTCACGCAGGAGAAGTCCTTGTTGCAGGTGGACTGGTTGATCTGGCGCTTGGTGCCGTATTCGGTATCGAGCGGCTCGACTGACAGGCAGTTCGACTTGACCGAGCAGTCGCCGCAACCTTCGCACACCGCCTCGTTGATGACGACGCGGCGTGCCGGGTCCGGATACGCGCCGCGTTTCCTGCGGCGGCGCTTTTCGGTCGCGCAGGTCTGGTCGTAGATCAGGATCGTGGTGCCGGGAATCTCGCGCAACTGGCGTTGCACTTCGTCGAGCTTGTCGCGATGGTGAATGTCGATGCCGGGCGCAAGACCCACGTTCGCCGAATATTTTTCGGGCTCGTCGGTGACGATCACGATCTTCGACGCGCCTTCGGCCGCGAGTTGATGCGTGATCTGCGGGACGGTCAGCACGCCGTCGACCGGCTGGCCGCCGGTCATCGCGACTGCATCGTTGTAAAGCAGCTTGTAGGTGATGTTCGCCTTCGACGCGATGGCCGCGCGAATCGCGAGCAGCCCCGAGTGGAAGTAGGTGCCGTCGCCGAGATTGGCGAACACATGCTTGTCGTTCGTGAACGGCGCCTGGCCGATCCACGCGACGCCTTCGCCGCCCATCTGGCTGAACGTGCTCGTGCTGCGGTCCATCCACACGGTCATGTAATGGCAGCCGATGCCCGCCATCGCGCGCGAGCCTTCCGGCACATTCGTCGACGTGTTGTGCGGGCAGCCCGAGCAGAACCACGGCTTGCGTTCGGCTTCGACGCGCGGGCGCGCGAGCGCCTTTTCCTTTGCTTCGATTACCGCGATGCGCGCGGCGATGCGCGCGCGCACGTCGGACGGCAGATCGAACTTGGCAAGCCGCGCGGCGATGGCCTTCGCGATGATCGCGGGCGACAGTTCGTAGTGCGCCGGCAGCAGCCAGTTGCCCATCGGCACCGACCATTCGCCGCCCGCGCCGTCTTTCTCGTCGAACTTGCCGAACACACGCGGACGCTGCGCGTCGGGCCAGTTGTACAACTCTTCCTTGATCGCGTATTCGAGAATCTGACGCTTTTCTTCGACCACGAGAATTTCGTCGAGACCGCGAGCGAAGGCTTGCGCGCCTTGCGCCTCGAGCGGCCACACGCAGCCGACCTTATAGAGGCGGATGCCGATGCGCGCGCAGGTTTCGTCGTCGAGACCGAGGTCGGTCAGCGCCTGGCGCACATCCAGATACGCCTTGCCGCCCGTCATGATGCCGAAGCGCGCGTGCGGCGAGTCGATCTCGACGCGATCCAGCTTGTTCGCGCGCACGTAGGCGAGCGCCGCGTACCACTTGTAGTCGAGCAGACGCGCTTCCTGCACGAGCGGCGGATCGGGCCAGCGAATATTCAGACCGCCTTCGGGCATTGCGAAGTCGTCCGGCAGAACGATCTTCGTGCGATGCGGATCGATGTCGACGGAAGCCGACGATTCGACCACGTCGGTCACGCACTTCATTGCCACCCACAGGCCGGAGTAGCGGCTCATTGCCCAGCCGTGCAGGCCGAAGTCGAGATATTCCTGCACGTTCGACGGGAACAGCACCGGCAGGCCGCAGGCCTTGAAAATGTGTTCCGACTGATGCGCGAGCGTCGAGGATTTGGCCGCGTGGTCGTCGCCGGCGAGCACGAGCACACCGCCATGCCGCGACGAACCCGCCGAATTGCCGTGCTTGAAGACGTCGCCGGAACGGTCGACGCCGGGGCCCTTGCCGTACCACATCGAAAACACGCCGTCGTATTTGGCGCTGGGGTACAGGTTGACCTGTTGCGAGCCCCAAACGGCGGTCGCCGCGAGGTCTTCATTGACGCCCGGCTGGAACACGACCTGATGTGAGGCGAGATGCTGTTTCGCCTTCCACAAGGATTGATCGAGTCCGCCGAGCGGCGATCCGCGGTAACCGGAGATGAAGCCGGCCGTGTTCAGGCCGGCGGCGCGGTCGCGTTCCTGCTGCAGCATCGGCAGACGCACCAGCGCCTGGATGCCGCTCATGTACGCGCGGCCGCGTTCCAGAGTGTATTTGTCGTCGAGCGTGACGGAAGATAGAGCGGCTTCGAGCGAAGCTCGCTGACCTGCGTCTAGCGGGGCATTCATTATGTGTACTCCTCCACCCAGTTTGGGATCGCCAAAACTTTTTGGGCCGCGGCATCTTGTGAATGCGTATGGCCGGGGTCGCCATATTGACGTGTTTTAAGTGATGGTAGCACTGGTGAAAACCCGCCGCATCGCGGCAGAAAGTTCGCTGTGCTGCCGCCGCCATGCGGCGTTCATGCTGGTTGCTGTTTGTTGCAAAGTTCGCCTAACGTCTGTGAGTTGCCGGTGTAACAAGCTGTAAAACCTACAATCTCATGGAACCGCGCAGCAGATGCGTGTCTAACACCGCACCTGTGAGCAATGTCTGTGTAACGCGTCGCATGTTGCGGCGCTTCAGGACAACAGGGCAGTTAGAAAAGGAGTACGCATGAACACTAGAAATATCCAGACCTTCCTGATGGTTTCGGCCGCCTTTTTCGCCATGAGCGCGCCGGTGCGCTCGAACGCGGGTACGGGCACGCAGTCGAGCGTGATTAGCCGCACGGCCCTGGTCGCCCCGGCGCGTGTCGCCATCAACCGCATCGCGCGGGAAAGCGCGTCCGCGAAGGAAGACCAGAATTCGTGACGCGCTGCTGATGCGGCGTGTCGACGGTTAAACCGGCCGTCGCTCAGCGTTGAGCGGCGGCGCAAACGACGAGGGCGGGGATCGTTAGATCCTCGCCCTTGTCGTTTTATTGGCCTCGTTTTATTGGCGCATTACCCGCCACGCCGGATACAGGCGCCTGGCGGCTCAAGCCTTGTCCTGCACGACGCCGCGGCGAATCTGATCCAGTTCGATCGATTCGAACAGCGCCTTGAAGTTGCCCTCGCCAAAGCCCTGATTGCCCTTGCGCTGAATGATCTCGAAGAAGATCGGGCCGATCTGGTTCTCAGTGAAGATTTGCAGCAGCAAGTCGTCCGGCGCGCCGTCGATCAGAATCTTGCGCTTGCGCAGTTCGTCGAGCGGCTCGCCGTGATTCGGCACGCGGCGGTCGACGAGTTCGTAGTAGGTGTCGATGGTATCGAGGAGCGAGATATTCGATGCGCGCAGGCCGTCGACGGTACGGTAAATGTCGTTGCTGCCGAGCGCGATGTGCTGGATGCCTTCGCCGTGGTACGCGTCCAGATATTCCTGAATCTGCCCGGACGTTTCGGAGCCTTCCTCGTTGATCGGAATGCGGATCTTGCCGCACGGCGACGTCATCGCTTTCGACTTCACGCCCGTCACTTTGCCTTCGATGTCGAAATAGCGCACTTCGCGGAAATTGAAGAGGCGCTCATAAAACTCCGCCCATTCCTGCATGCGGCCACGGTGGACGTTGTGCGTCAGGTGGTCGATGTAGGTGAGGCCATGACCCACGGGGTTCGGATTCGCGCCGGCAATCGGCTCGAAGTCCACATCGTAAATGTCGATGTCGCCGACGCTGCCCGGCGCCGCGCCGTTCTTGCCGCGCCAGCGGTCGACGAAATAGATCAGCGAATCGCCGATGCCCTTGATTGCGGGAATGTTCAGTTCCATCGGGCCGGTTTTGTTGTCGAAGCCCCACGCGCCTTTTTCGATGGCTTGCCTGTAGGCCTTGCCCGCGTCCTGGACGCGGAACGCGATCGCGCAGATCGACGGACCGTGCAGACGCGCGAAGCGTTGCGCGAACGAATCCGGCTCGCCATTGACGATAAAGTTGATCTCGCCTTGCCGGTAAAGCGTTACGTCCTTATGACGATGACGGGCGATAGCGGTAAAACCCATCTGCTCGAACAGCTTGCCGAGCGCTTTGGGATCGGGGGCGGTGTATTCGATGAATTCGAAGCCGTCGGTGCCGACCGGATTGTCCCAAGTTGAAACCTGCATTTGTCTCTCTCTCTCCATGTCGAGGGCGCGTGGCGCCGGAGTCGCGCGCGCAATGCCGGAGCGCGACCGAATGACGCAAGTGTAAATGCGGGACCGCGCTCGAAACTTGCGAACTTAATCGCGCTAGCGTAGCGTGGCGCTATTTTCTAGCTCAATCTCCGAAAACGGCGGCAGAAAGTGACTCATATAGAGATAGACGCCATCGACCGGCGTATTCTGGCGATCCTTCAGGAGAATGGCCGGTTGTCGAATCAGGAGATCGCGGAGCGGATCAATCTTTCACCGAGTCCGTGTTTGCGGCGCATACGGCGGCTCGAGGAGAGCGGGGTGATTCGCGGCTACGTCGCGCTGCTGGACGCGCAGCGCCTCGGGCTTGATCTGCTCGCATACGTCAATGTGCGGCTGGAAAAGCGCGGCGGTTCCGCGCTAAGTCCGCGCGGCGAGGCGACCCACGCCGACCTGTTCCGCGCGGCCGTGCAGACGTGGCCGGAAGTGGTGGCGTGTCACGCAATGACCGGCGAGATGGACTATCTGCTACGCGTTCAGGTGGAGGACATGGCGCACTTTTCGCGCTTCGTGCAGGACCAACTGCTGCATCACCCGTCGGTGATCGACGTCAAAACGAGCTTCTCGCTGGAAAAGATCAAGGAGACGACGGCGTTGCCGATCTTATGAAAGTGCGTCGGTTGGGGCGCGCGGCACACGGCCGGTAAACCGCAAAGGGCAGCCATGAAGCTGCCCTTTGTAGTGGATGACGGCGTCTGCCCAATGTTCAGGCCGCGGCGGCTGTCGGCATGAAGGACTCGAGCAATCGCGACGTGCGGCGTGCCTGGCGCTTGAGCGCATAGTCGAACACCGCAGCCTGTTCCTGCAGCATTTCCGTGATGATGCTCGTTTGGTCGGCCGGCGGCAGCGTCAGATAAGCGTCTGCTTCGCCGTACGCGTACTCGATCTTCATGCCCGCTTTTTTCGCGATG
Source organism: Paraburkholderia sp. OAS925 (assembly GCF_040543975.1). Taxonomy (NCBI): domain Bacteria; kingdom Pseudomonadati; phylum Pseudomonadota; class Betaproteobacteria; order Burkholderiales; family Burkholderiaceae; genus Paraburkholderia; species Paraburkholderia sp. OAS925. The sequence goes on along the minus strand of NZ_JBEUNO010000001.1, from coordinate 15,285 downwards.
TGCATCATCGTCGAGTTGCGCGACAGACAGTGCATGTACAGCGTGGTGACATGCGTGTTGCGGCTGCGAATGGCCGCGCGCTCAAACAGCCTGGAACCGATACCCTGGCCGCGCACGCTTTCGAGCACGGAAACGCCGAACTCCGCCGTGCGCTTGTCGCCTTCAGCCGGCAAGTAAGCGAGGTGACCGACGCCCGTAAGCTGCAACTGATCGTCGAACACGCCGAACACGGTGTCGCTCTTGAAATCGATTGCGCGGACGTAGTTCTCGATGACATGGTCGGGCACCACCTGACCGAAGCGCAGCAGGCGGTCGTCTTCGTCGAGCGCGAGGAAGTGCGTCAACAGACGTTCACGGTCGACCGCGGTGAGTTCACGAACCAGAGCAGGCGCACGACCGGCAGGCAGCGACGCGCGATCGTGCGCGACGATCGGCTCGGCGGCGCGGGGTGTAATCATGTTCATGGTCAGGTTCTCCTTGTCATCGTGCGGCGTTGGTGCACCGCAAAAACGATTCTAACGGAAACGCTAACCGATCACTAGGGAAAACCCGTACCTTTATTCGAGGGTGCTGCCTAACTGCGGGGGCGTTTTATGGTTAACCCGTTGATTCAAAAAGATAATTAATAAAAGAACGAGCGTGCGTGGCACGATGTCGCGCATATGCGACGCGCTTATTTACCGATGCAGCATATTGCTGTGCTGCGCCATCCCGCCATCAAGCCGGCGCGCAGCCCAGCCCGTGGTCCACCATGCTCACCACCTGTTCCGCGAATTCGCGATAGCCCATGCGTCCGCCGGGCTTGAGCCAGGTGAAGGTCCAGTTGATCATGCCGAATACCATCATCGTGAGCGCGGTCTGGTTTTCACGCGTGGCGCGCTCGGGGTAAGCGCGCGCCAGTTGCCGCGCAAACGCAGCGACGACGTCGCGCTGACGGTTGAGAATCACCTCGCGCTGCGCGTCGACGAGATACTTTACGTCGTTCAGCAGTGCGACGTGGCGGCTGTGCGACGTCTCGTATTCCGAGAGGAACGCGCGGATCAACTCGGCAAAGGTCTCGCGCTCGGTGAGGCCGCGGCGCTGACTTGCGCCCTCCACCTCGGCGATGATCAGCATCAGCCGTTTGGTGTAGCGGTCCAGCAGATCGAAAAGGATCGCTTCCTTGCTCTCGTAATAGTGATAGAGGCGCGCTTTCGAGGTGCCGCTGGCAGCGGCAAGGTCTGACATCGACGTGCTGGGATAGCTCGTCTGTGCGAATTTGGCCGCGGCCAGTTCGAGAATCTGTTCGCGCTGGCTTTCGTGGTCGGGGGCTCGGGTGCGGGCCATGGTCGTCTGTTTTATTCCTGTGGACAGGGGGCGAGCGCCGCGCACAGCTCGAGCGTCCGCCATGCGCCGGTGTCGCCGCGTAGCTTGATCCGGCGCGTGGCGGCCAGTTCGCGGAAGCGCCACAGCACGATGCTGTCGCTGACCAGAAACCCGAGCTCCGCGGTCATGACTTCCGCGGCCACTCGCGACGCCGGTTGCCAGTCCGCCGTCGCGTGCTCGAGTATCAGCGCGTCCAGATCGGCGAAGCTGCCGCTCGTGAAGGTGTTGTCGCGCCAGCGCCGCGTCTCGCCGTTTGCGTGCTTCGCTTCCTGCCATTCGAGCGCGAGCCGGCTGATGCGCAGCACCGAGATGGGCGCCGCGTCGGGCAAACGCGCGTGCAGCACGGACGGCGCGAACATGCCGACGGACGTCGCGCGGTCTTTGCGGCTGTACGCCCATGCGCCGGTGTCGGTGAGATCGCGGATCGACAGACGCACTTCGTTCAGGCGCTGCGGATTGTTCCGCAGGTAGTAGCAGACCCGGCGCAGCATCAATTGATCGGATGCGCTTTCGCCATGCCAGACCACGAGATTCGCTTCGCCGCGCGCAATCGCTTCGAGCGCTGCGGCCTGTTCCCGAAACTCGCGGACGAAATCGCGCTTCGTGTCAGCGCTCACGCGGTCCCAGAAGGTGGCGCGCACTTGCGGGTCGTCGTCGATTCCTCGCAACGGACCGACCGCCAGATCGTCGCGCAGTGCCTGCACGCGGTCGTCGCGGCCCGTTTCGCGCAACGCCGTGCGCAATGATTCCGCGGCGACGTCGCCGTTGGTGAGGTGGATGGTGCTCATCGGCCGTGGCTGGTTTTTGTACGCGATTAGACAAAGGGCCGCTCGCCTCGCGGACCGGAACGGTCCGACTGCGAGCGGCCCCTAGTGTAAGCGGATCGCGGAATGGCTCAAAGCACAGGGGGCGAGGAACGCGCCGAACGCGCCAAACGCGCTCAACGTTCGTCGTAGCTCACCACCACGCGATCGCTGATCGGATGGCATTGACAGGTCAGCACGAAGCCGTCGCGGATTTCATGCTCTTCGAGCGTGTAGTTCTTTTCCATCTTCACTTCGCCTTCGACGACTTTCGCGCGGCAGGTGCAGCACACGCCGCCTTTGCACGCATACGGCAGCGCGAGCCCGGCGCGCAGACCGACGTCGAGCACGCTCACGCCCTGATACGGCAGGCGCAGCTTGCGGCGCTTTCCATCGAGCACGATTTCGAGCTCGGCTGCGGGCGTGTCGTCGGTGATTTCGACGGGCGGCACGCCCGCTTGCGGCAGCGGCGAGCCAAAGCGTTCTACGTGCACCTTTTCCGACGGCACGCCGGCGGCTTTGAGCGCGGCTTCGGCGGCGTCCATCATCGGCGCGGGGCCGCAGATAAAGGCTTCGTCGATCGAATCGGCCGGCACGAGGCTTTCCAGAAACGCCGCGCACTTCTTCTGGTCGAGCACGCCGTTGAACAGTTCGACGTCCTGCAAATCGTCCGACAGCACGTGGTACAGCACGAAGCGGTTCATGAAGCGGTTCTTCAGATCTTCGAGTTCTTCGGCGAACATGATCTGATCCACGCTGCGGTTGCCGTAAATCAGCACAAAGGTGCTGCGCGGTTCGACCTCGAGCGTCGTCTTGATGATGGCGAGCACCGGCGTGATGCCCGAGCCGCCTGCAAACGCGACGTACTGCTGGCCGTGGTCCACGTTCAGATGCGTGAAGAAGCGGCCGTCCGGCGTCATCACGTCAATCGTGTGGCCGGGCTGCAGCGTGTCGAAGGCGAAATTCGAGAAGCGCCCGCCGCGCACGCGCTTGATGCCGATGCGCAGTTCGCCGTCGCGGTCGTAGTCGGTGACGCCCACGCAGATCGAGTACGAACGGCGCGTTTCCTCTCCGTCGATATGCGTTTTGAGCGTGACGAACTGGCCTTGCGTGAAGCGGTAAAGCTCGCGCAGTTCGGCGGGGACTTCGAAGGCAACCGAGACCGCGTCGGCGGTTTCAGGCCGCACTTCGCGGATACGCAGCGGATGAAATTGCGGGGTAGCCATATCAGTATGGTTTGAAATAGTCGAAGGGTTCGCGGCAGTCGAGGCAGCGGTACAAGGCTTTGCAGGCGGTCGAGCCGAATTGCGCGAGACGCTCGGTGTGCGCCGAGCCGCAGCGCGGGCACGAAGGCGCGGGCAGCGCGCGCGGCACGAAGCGCATGACCTTTTCGCGCGGCCGCAAACCCGAATCGGCCGGCGATCCGCAATTGCCGGTGGGCGGCGCGATGCCGTAGGCGCGCAGTTTGTCGCGGGCTTCGACGGTCATCCAGTCAGTGGTCCACGCGGGCGCGAGCACGGTGGCGATGCGATAAGGCGTGAGTCCCGCGACGTCGAGTGCATGCGCGACGTCTTCGGCGATCTGCGACATGGCCGGACAGCCGGAATAGGTCGGCGTGATCACCACCTCGAGCGTGCCGTCGTCCGTGCGCCGCACGTCGCGCAGAATGCCGAGCTCGCGGATCGATACCACCGGAATCTCGGGATCGGGCACGGCTTCCAGCACCGCCCACGCGCGTTCGAGCGTGGCGTCGTCATGGGCGTCGTCAAGGACGGCGGTGGGCGCGGTCGAGGTCGTCATCGTCTGATTTGCCGTGTTATTGCGATTACCAGGTCGCGCCGGGATGCTGCCGCGCGAGGCTTTGCATTTCGGCCAGCACGAAGCCCATGTGCTCCGAATGCTCGCCGTGCTTGCCGGTCGTGACGTGCTTGACCGGTTCGGGAAGCGTAAGCGTGGCTTGGTCGAGTGTGGCGCGCACGTCGTCGAGCCAGGCGGCTTCCAGATCGGCGCTGAGCGGGCCAATGCCAGCCGCGGCGATCGCTTCTTCCACGGCGTCGGTGCTGAAGAACTCGCGCGTGTACGGCATCAGGTAGTCAAGCGCGGCCTGCGAGCGGCGGTGCGATTCCTCCGTGCCGTCGCCGAAACGGATCAGCCATTCGCTCGCGTGATGGACGTGGTAGCTCGTTTCCTTGATCGACTTCGACGCGATCGCGGCCAGTTGCGTGTCGGTCGATTGCGTGAGCGCGGTCCAGACATGCGCCATCAGCGTCGAATAAAGGAAGTTGCGCACAATGGTGACCGCGTAGTCCTTCTCGGCTTGCGCCGTCGCGGACAGCGGGCCGTAGTGCGGCAATTCCACCAGCGTGTAGTTGGCGAACTCGCGCTCGGCGCGGAAGTACGCGTAGTCGTCTTCGGTGCGGGTCTTGCCGGTGAGGTGCTGTTCGAGCGACGCCGCGTGCGTGTACAGCAGACGCGCCTGGCCGATCAGATCGAGGCTCATGTTCGACAGCGCGATGTCTTCTTCGAGAATCGGGCCGTGGCCGCACCACTCGGCATTGCGCTGACCGAGAATCAGCGCGGTATCGGCGAGGCGCAGCACGTATTGCAGATGTTCTAGCGTGATGTTCATGGCCGCGCTTACATGTGGTTGACTTCGTCGGGAAGCGTGTAGAACGTCGGGTGGCGGTAAATCTTGTCGGCCGCCGGTTCGAACAGTTCCGCCTTGTCTTGCGGCGCGGACGCCGTAATCGCCGACGACGGCACCACCCAGATGCTCACGCCTTCCTGGCGGCGCGTGTAGACGTCCCGCGCCATGCGCAGCGCCATTTGCGCGTCGGCGGCGTGCAGGCTGCCGCAGTGTTTATGGTCCAGTCCCTGCTTGCTGCGCACGAAGACTTCCCAAATCGGCCATTCCTTGTTCATGCTGATCTCCTGATTCCTTGCCTGGCGAGCCGCGTTGTTCAGGCGGCGTGCTGTTGGGCGCGTTGGCGTTGTTTCTCGGCGTGGGCGATGGCGGCTTCGCGAACCCAGGCGCCCTCGTTATGCGCCTTGACGCGGGTGCCAAGGCGCTCGCGATTGCATGGGCCGTCGCCGTTCACGACGCGCCAGAATTCTTCCCAGTCGATGTCGCCGTAGTCGTAGTGGCCGCGCGCTTCGTTCCATTTGAGGTCGGGGTCGGGCAGCGTCACGCCGAGCACCTTCGCCTGTTCGACGGTGGCGTCGACGAATTTCTGACGCAGGTCGTCGTTCGAAATACGCTTGATGCCCCATTTCGACGATTGATTGCTGTGGATGGAATCCTTGTCGCTCGGACCGAACATCATCAGCACCGGCCACCACCAGCGGTTCACCGCCTGCTGGACGAGTTCGCGCTGCGCGTCGGTGCCGGACATCATCGACATCAGCGCGTCGAAGCCCTGGCGCTGGTGGAACGACTCTTCCTTGCAGATGCGGATCATCGCGCGGGCGTACGGGCCGTAAGTGCAACGGCACAGGGGAATCTGATTCATGATCGCCGCGCCGTCGACCAGCCAGCCGATCACGCCGACATCCGCCCAGGTGGGCGTCGGGTAATTGAAGATGCTCGAATATTTGGCCTTGCCGGAATGCAGCGCCGCGACGAGCTGATCGCGCGAGACGCCGAGCGTTTCGGCCGCGCTATATAGATAGAGACCGTGGCCGGCTTCGTCCTGCACCTTGGCGAGCAGAATCGCCTTGCGCTTGAGGCTCGGCGCGCGCGTGATCCAGTTGCCTTCCGGCAGCATGCCGACGATCTCCGAATGCGCGTGCTGCGAAATCTGGCGCACGAGCGTCTTGCGATACGCGTCGGGCATCCAGTCTTGCGGTTCTATCTTGCCGTCCGCGGCCATGACGGCGTCGAATTGCGCCTGCTCCGGCGACGTCGCGCCGGATTCCAGCGGGGCCACGTTGCCGGGAATATCCAGGGATTGCGTGTACATGGGGACGCTCTTTCTGGGGGAGTTATCTGGTTTGCACAGTATAAGCCAACCGACCGGTCGGTTAATAAATTTTTTTGAGACGGACGGCGTTCGCTCCGACAGCCGCCGGCGCGGGCTTCGCGACCTGTTTTACTTTGCGCGGAAACCCCGCACCGGCGCTTAGCCTATAAAATTGCGAATTGGCCGCGATTGCGGCCCTCCTGCATCCCCGGTACTTCATGCTACGTCTAAGCGAAATCAAACTCCCGCTCGATCATCCCGAGAGCGCTCTCGAGGCCGCCGTCCGCGCGCGTCTCGCGGAACTCGGCGTGCCTCATGACGGGCTCGTCCGATACACCGTGTTCCGGCGCGCCCACGATGCGCGCAAGCGCGCCGACATCAAGCTGACCTACATCGTCGACGTCGAGGTCACGGACGAAGCCGCCGCGCTCAAGCGGATCGCCGACGTGCCGCATTGCGCCGTGACGCCCGACATGACGTACCGGTTCGTCGCCAGGGCGCCGGCGCAGTTCAGCGGGCCGCGTCCGGTGGTGATCGGCATGGGACCATGCGGGCTGTTCGCCGGGCTGATCCTCGCGCAAATGGGCTTCCGTCCGATCATCCTCGAGCGCGGCAAGGCGGTGCGCGAGCGCACCAAGGACACCTTCGGCCTGTGGCGCAAGTCGGTGCTGAATCCGGAATCGAACGTGCAGTTTGGCGAGGGCGGCGCGGGTACGTTTTCGGACGGCAAGCTGTATAGCCAGATCAAGGACCCGAAGCACTATGGCCGCAAGGTGCTGGACGAATTCGTGCGGGCCGGCGCGCCAGAGGACATTCTGTATCTGAGCCGGCCGCATATCGGCACGTTTCGCCTCGTGAGCATGGTCGAGAAGATGCGCGCGACCATCCACGAACTGGGCGGCGAAGTGCGTTTCGAGACGCGCGTGGACGATATCGACATCGATAACGGAAAAGTACGCGGGCTGACGCTGTCGACGGGCGAAACGCTGCGCTGCGACCATGTGGTGCTCGCCGTCGGCCACAGCGCGCGCGATACCTTTCAGATGTTGCACGACCGCGGCGTTTATATCGAAGCCAAGCCGTTCTCGCTCGGGTTTCGGATCGAGCATCCGCAGGGCTTGATCGACCGTAGCCGGTTCGGCAAGTTTGCCGGCCACAAGCAACTGGGCGCCGCCGACTATAAGGTGGTGCATCACTGCAGCAACGGGCGCGCGGTGTACAGCTTCTGCATGTGCCCGGGCGGGACGGTGGTCGCCGCGACGTCCGAGCCGGGGCGCGTGGTGACCAACGGCATGAGCCAGTATTCGCGAGCCGAGCGCAATGCGAACGCGGGAATCGTCGTGGGCATCACGCCCGACGATTATCCGGGCGGGCCGCTTGCCGGCATCGCATTCCAACGGAAATGGGAAGAGCGGGCGTTCGAACTGGGCGGCGGCAACTATATGGCGCCGGGTCAACTTGTCGGCGACTTCATTGCTGGACGGCCGTCGACGTCGCTTGGTTCGGTCGTGCCGTCTTATAAGCCGGGCGTGCATCCCACGGATCTCAGCACGGCGCTGCCCGACTACGTGATCGAGGCGATTCGCGAAGCGCTTCCGCAGATGGACAAGAAGATCGCGGGCTTCGCGATGCATGACGCGGTGTTGACGGGCGTGGAGACGCGGACGTCGTCGCCGATCCGGGTGCGCCGGCGCGACGACTATCAGAGCGTGAACGTCGAGGGCTTGTATCCGGCGGGAGAGGGCGCGGGTTACGCCGGCGGGATCTATTCGGCGGCGATCGACGGAATTGAAGTGGCTGAAGCGCTGGCTTTGAAGATGACGGGTGAGCTGCAAGTGGCCGGGTGAGGGTGCTGGCTGTGCGTTGCGGGCTTTGTCCGTTTGCGAGTGCGAGTGCGGGCGTATGCCGCCCGCGCTGGCCCGCGTCGGCCGACGCGGATCGTGCACAATGGCTGTTTCGCTTGAAACCAAGTACACGAATGACCATTCGCTCTCTGGCCGCGGCATGCGGCGCCGCGCTGTTTTGCCAGCTTGCCGTTTCCTCCTCTGTCGCCGCCGCTGGCACGGACGCCTCGGCGCATTGGGTCACGGCGTGGGCAACCGCGCTGCAGCCCATCCCGCAACGCGCTGACTTGCCGCCGCTGTATCGCGCGCCTGAAGTGGCGGGGCGCACCGTCCGTCAGATTGTCTACCCGACGCTGTCGGGAAAATCTGTGCGGATTCACCTCAGCAATGAATACGGCAAGACGCCGCTCGTTATCGAGGATCTGCGCATTGCGCGGTCGGCGGGCGGCGCTGCCGCGTCGGCTGGCGGCGGCGCGCGTGTGACCTTCGGCGGGAAGCCGAGTGTGAGCGTTGCGCCCGGCCGCGAACTGGACAGCGACCCAATCGCGATGGACGTCGCGGAAGGCGCGCCGTATGCCATTAGCGCGTTTATGGCGCCGGACCAGCGAGTGGTCGCGTGGCACCGGGTTTCCAGCCAGCTTAATTATGTTTCCAGCCCCGGCAACCACGCGGCGGACGCGACGGCAGAAGCGTTTCGCGGGCGCTTCACTCAATACTTGTGGGTGACGGGGCTGTCCGTCGACGCCGCGCCGGGATCGACGGCAATTGCGGCGATCGGCGATTCGATCACGGACGGCATGCGCTCCAGCCTGAACCTGAACCGTCGATGGCCGGACGCGTTCGCCCGCCGATTGGCCGGCTCGGGGAACCGCTCGACGGCCGTGATCAATCTCGGTATCAGCGGCAACCGGCTGCTTAACGATTCTCCGTGTTATGGCGATGCGCTGGTCACGCGATTTGGGCGCGACGCGCTCGAGCGGCCCGGCGTCAAGGCGGTGATTCTGCTGATCGGCATCAACGACATTAATTTCGCGGCGATGCCGGCGCGCAGCGGGCTCGACTGCGATTTCCCGCACGCGTCGGTGACAGCGGCCGACCTGATCGCGGGCTATCAGCGGGTGATCGCGGCCGCGCGACGGGCGGGAGTCAAGGTGTTCGGCGGGACGCTGACGCCCGCAGCGCTTCCGGCGTCGCGCGAGAACATCCGGCTGGCCGTCAACGAGTGGATCCGTTCCAGCCATGCTTTCGACGGCGTAGTCGATTTCGACGCCGCGCTGCGCGATCCGGCCGAGCCGGGACGTCTGCAGCGCAAGTACGATAGCGGCGACCACATTCACCCAAGCGATGCCGGCTACGCGGCCATGGCGGAAGCGGTTTCCGTCGACGGAGCCGTGAATTCGGCGCGCAAATGAGTGACTGACGATAAAGTTCTCGCCAAACCCTTGAAATAAGGCTCTGGGCCGCCTATGATTTCGTTCCTCGTTTGCGAACGAGGGCCGCGACGGGAAGGAGCGGCGGTGACGTCAACAAAGTTTTAAGCGAAAGCGAAAAAATGGGGTTGACGAACCGAAAGAGAGTCTTCATAATCTCGCTTCTCTGCTGCTGATGCAGCGACGCAGAACGAAGCAGTGCCGGGTGGTTGAAGTGGGCGCTGTGAAGTGTGCGAACCGATCTTTAAAAACTAACAGCCGATAAGTGTGGGCGCTTGATGCGCGACGCGCGCCGGGTTGCGGGGTTTTCTCCGGAATCTGGCGGTAAAGCGAAAGTATCAAGTCTCACACAGTAATGAAAGGAAGGTTTGGTCATCGAGAGATGGTTGAACACTTCGTCAGTACGTTGAGTGAGCGACCGGGTTCGAAAGAGCCCGAAAACAGTAACAGGTTTGAACTGAAGAGTTTGATCCTGGCTCAGATTGAACGCTGGCGGCATGCCTTACACATGCAAGTCGAACGGCAGCACGGGAGCAATCCTGGTGGCGAGTGGCGAACGGGTGAGTAATACATCGGAACGTGTCCTGTAGTGGGGGATAGCCCGGCGAAAGCCGGATTAATACCGCATACGCTCTGCGGAGGAAAGCGGGGGATCCTTCGGGACCTCGCGCTACAGGGGCGGCCGATGGCAGATTAGCTAGTTGGTGGGGTAAAGGCCTACCAAGGCGACGATCTGTAGCTGGTCTGAGAGGACGACCAGCCACACTGGGACTGAGACACGGCCCAGACTCCTACGGGAGGCAGCAGTGGGGAATTTTGGACAATGGGCGCAAGCCTGATCCAGCAATGCCGCGTGTGTGAAGAAGGCCTTCGGGTTGTAAAGCACTTTTGTCCGGAAAGAAAACCGCCTGGCTAATATCCGGGCGGGATGACGGTACCGGAAGAATAAGCACCGGCTAACTACGTGCCAGCAGCCGCGGTAATACGTAGGGTGCAAGCGTTAATCGGAATTACTGGGCGTAAAGCGTGCGCAGGCGGTTCGCTAAGACAGATGTGAAATCCCCGGGCTTAACCTGGGAACTGCATTTGTGACTGGCGGGCTAGAGTATGGCAGAGGGGGGTAGAATTCCACGTGTAGCAGTGAAATGCGTAGAGATGTGGAGGAATACCGATGGCGAAGGCAGCCCCCTGGGCCAATACTGACGCTCATGCACGAAAGCGTGGGGAGCAAACAGGATTAGATACCCTGGTAGTCCACGCCCTAAACGATGTCAACTGGTTGTCGGGCCTTCATTGGCTTGGTAACGTAGCTAACGCGTGAAGTTGACCGCCTGGGGAGTACGGTCGCAAGATTAAAACTCAAAGGAATTGACGGGGACCCGCACAAGCGGTGGATGATGTGGATTAATTCGATGCAACGCGAAAAACCTTACCTACCCTTGACATGTACGGAAGTCCGCTGAGAGGTGGATGTGCCCGAAAGGGAGCCGTAACACAGGTGCTGCATGGCTGTCGTCAGCTCGTGTCGTGAGATGTTGGGTTAAGTCCCGCAACGAGCGCAACCCTTGTCCCTAGTTGCTACGCAAGAGCACTCCAGGGAGACTGCCGGTGACAAACCGGAGGAAGGTGGGGATGACGTCAAGTCCTCATGGCCCTTATGGGTAGGGCTTCACACGTCATACAATGGTCGGAACAGAGGGTCGCCAAGCCGCGAGGTGGAGCCAATCCCAGAAAACCGATCGTAGTCCGGATCGCACTCTGCAACTCGAGTGCGTGAAGCTGGAATCGCTAGTAATCGCGGATCAGCATGCCGCGGTGAATACGTTCCCGGGTCTTGTACACACCGCCCGTCACACCATGGGAGTGGGTTTTACCAGAAGTGGCTAGTCTAACCGCAAGGAGGACGGTCACCACGGTAGGATTCATGACTGGGGTGAAGTCGTAACAAGGTAGCCGTATCGGAAGGTGCGGCTGGATCACCTCCTTTCCAGAGCTGAACGTGTCAAACGTTGAGCGCTCACGCTTATCGGCTGTAGTGAAGAAACGCAGACAGACTCAGGGGTCTGTAGCTCAGTCGGTTAGAGCACCGTCTTGATAAGGCGGGGGTCGATGGTTCGAATCCATCCAGACCCACCATGTCATGTCTGGTGAGCTGATGGACTGAAACCTCTGGTGCTGCTGTGCAGTGACTTGGGGGATTAGCTCAGCTGGGAGAGCACCTGCTTTGCAAGCAGGGGGTCGTCGGTTCGATCCCGTCATCCTCCACCAATCCTCAATGCGTAGCGTTCTGTGAAACAGGCAGAGCGTTGTGCATTGGCGATTGAGCCAGTCAGCAAGTGATATGAAGCAGAGCTTTGTATCGGCTGTCGTTCTTTAACAATCAGGAAGAAGTAGTAAAGAGATTCACGAAAGCATGCTTAGAGATGGGTGTGCGAGTAGGTGAATCAGGGTTGTGATTGTATCGATGTATTTTAAAGGTAATCGAAAGATTGCTCTTGGAATACGGCGCAACACGAATACTCAACCTGTAGCGAGTGATCGGATCGCTGGTCCCCTTCGGGGATCGGGCCAGAGTAAGTGCTAAAGCACTAACACTGGCCGAGAAGACACACCCGTTATAGGGTCAAGCGAACAAGTGCATGTGGTGGATGCCTTGGCGATCACAGGCGATGAAGGACGCGGTAGCCTGCGAAAAGCTACGGGGAGCTGGCAAACGAGCTTTGATCCGTAGATGTCCGAATGGGGAAACCCACCTCTTTTGAGGTATCCGTGGCTGAATACATAGGCCATGTGAAGCGAACGCGGTGAACTGAAACATCTAAGTAACCGCAGGAAAAGAAATCAACCGAGATTCCCAGAGTAGTGGCGAGCGAAATGGGACCAGCCTGTACTCTTTATCTTCATTGTTAGTCGAAGGCTCTGGAAAGTGCCGCCATAGCAGGTGATAGCCCTGTAGACGAAAACAGCGAGGAAGAACTGGGTGTACGACAAGTAGGGCGGGACACGTGAAATCCTGTCTGAAGATGGGGGGACCATCCTCCAAGGCTAAATACTCGTGATCGACCGATAGTGAACCAGTACCGTGAGGGAAAGGCGAAAAGAACCCCGGGAGGGGAGTGAAACAGATCCTGAAACCGCATGCATACAAACAGTCGGAGCCTTCGCAAGAGGGTGACGGCGTACCTTTTGTATAATGGGTCAGCGACTTACATTCAGTGGCAAGCTTAACCGATTAGGGCAGGCGTAGCGAAAGCGAGTCCGAACAGGGCGTTCAGTCGCTGGGTGTAGACCCGAAACCAGGTGATCTATCCATGGCCAGGATGAAGGTGCGGTAACACGTACTGGAGGTCCGAACCCACTAACGTTGAAAAGTTAGGGGATTGGATGAGCTGTGGATAGGGGTGAAAGGCTAAACAAACCTGGAAATAGCTGGTTCTCTCCGAAAACTATTTAGGTAGTGCCTCGTGTATCACCTTCGGGGGTAGAGCACTGTCATGGTTGTGGGGTCCATTGCGGATTACTACGCCATAGCAAACTCCGAATACCGAAGAGTGCAATCACGGGAGACAGACATCGGGTGCTAACGTCCGGTGTCAAGAGGGAAACAACCCAGACCGCCAGCTAAGGTCCCCAAATATGGCTAAGTGGGAAACGAAGTGGGAAGGCTAAAACAGTCAGGAGGTTGGCTTAGAAGCAGCCATCCTTTAAAGAAAGCGTAATAGCTCACTGATCGAGTCGTCCTGCGCGGAAGATGTAACGGGGCTAAGCCATATACCGAAGCTGCGGATGCACATTTATGTGCATGGTAGGAGAGCGTTCCGTAAGCCTGCGAAGGTGCACTGGAAAGTGTGCTGGAGGTATCGGAAGTGCGAATGCTGACATGAGTAGCGATAAAGGGGGTGAAAGGCCCCCTCGCCGTAAGCCCAAGGTTTCCTACGCAACGTTCATCGGCGTAGGGTGAGTCGGCCCCTAAGGCGAGGCAGAAATGCGTAGCTGATGGGAAGCAGGTTAATATTCCTGCACCAGTGTTGAATGCGATGGGGGGACGGATCGCGGAAGGTTGTCCGGGTGTTGGAAGTCCCGGTCCTTGCATTGGAGAAGGCGCTTTGGCAAATCCGGGCGCGGAATTCAAGGGTGCGAGGCCAGTCGTTTAGGCGACGAAGCAATCGGAAGTGGTTCCAGGAAAAGCCTCTAAGCTTCAGTTCAACAGTGACCGTACCGCAAACCGACACAGGTGGGCGAGATGAGTATTCTAAGGCGCTTGAGAGAACTCGGGAGAAGGAACTCGGCAAATTGGTACCGTAACTTCGGGATAAGGTACGCCCCTGTAGCCTGACTGGCCTGCGCCAGAAGGGTGAAGGGGTTGCAATAAACTGGTGGCTGCGACTGTTTAATAAAAACACAGCACTCTGCAAACACGAAAGTGGACGTATAGGGTGTGACGCCTGCCCGGTGCCGGAAGATTAAATGATGGGGTGCAAGCTCCTGATTGAAGTCCCGGTAAACGGCGGCCGTAACTATAACGGTCCTAAGGTAGCGAAATTCCTTGTCGGGTAAGTTCCGACCTGCACGAATGGCGTAACGATGGCCACACTGTCTCCTCCCGAGACTCAGCGAAGTTGAAGTGTTTGTGATGATGCAATCTCCCCGCGGCTAGACGGAAAGACCCCATGAACCTTTACTGTAGCTTTGCATTGGACTTTGAACCGGTCTGTGTAGGATAGGTGGGAGGCTGTGAAGCGTGAACGCCAGTTTGCGTGGAGCCATCCTTGAAATACCACCCTGATCTGTTTGAGGTTCTAACCCTGGTCCGTGAATCCGGATCGGGGACAGTGCATGGTAGGCAGTTTGACTGGGGCGGTCTCCTCCCAAAGTGTAACGGAGGAGTACGAAGGTACGCTAGGTACGGTCGGAAATCGTGCTGATAGTGCAATGGCATAAGCGTGCTTAACTGCGAGACCGACAAGTCGAGCAGGTGCGAAAGCAGGTCATAGTGATCCGGTGGTTCTGTATGGAAGGGCCATCGCTCAACGGATAAAAGGTACTCTGGGGATAACAGGCTGATACCGCCCAAGAGTTCATATCGACGGCGGTGTTTGGCACCTCGATGTCGGCTCATCTCATCCTGGGGCTGTAGCCGGTCCCAAGGGTATGGCTGTTCGCCATTTAAAGAGGTACGTGAGCTGGGTTTAAAACGTCGTGAGACAGTTTGGTCCCTATCTGCCGTGGGCGCTGGATATTTGAAGGGGGCTGCTCCTAGTACGAGAGGACCGGAGTGGACGAACCTCTGGTGTACCGGTTGTCACGCCAGTGGCATCGCCGGGTAGCTATGTTCGGAAGAGATAACCGCTGAAAGCATCTAAGCGGGAAACTCGCCTTAAGATGAGATATCCCCGGGGCTTCGAGCCCCTTGAAGGGTCGTTCAAGACCAGGACGTTGATAGGTCAGGTGTGTAAGCGCAGTAATGCGTTCAGCTAACTGATACTAATTGCCCGTAAGGCTTGATCCTATAACAGGTGTGTGTCGGCAGCCGTTAGTGCTTCAGCACTTATGGATGCCCCACCCTGCGCCACGCGCAGGGTCTTATGCAGACCACACACGGTTGAGTGATCGATGTTGTGCCTCGAACAACACAGCCCAACAGCTTTACCCTGGTGAGCATCACCAGAAACTACTTCTTCCCGATTGGTTGTGTTGGCCCAAAACCCAGCACGACAACAAGTCATGCCTGATGACCATAGCGAGTCGGTCCCACCCCTTCCCATCCCGAACAGGACCGTGAAACGACTCCACGCCGATGATAGTGCGGATTACCCGTGTGAAAGTAGGTAATCGTCAGGCTCCCCAGCAGTGTCAGAAACCCCACCCCGCAAAGGTGGGGTTT